>NC_007778.1:0-4820000 GCF_000013365.1 Rhodopseudomonas palustris HaA2 | reverse complement strand
CCCATCGTGAAAGACGGAGGCCCGCCAGCCGGGTTAATGTCGTTCTGCCGCGGCGTCGGCCCCGACAATTTCGATATCGCTTTCTCCTCGCGCCGGATCGCTTCTTCCGAAGTCGAGCTCTGCAATAAGAACGGCGTCAAAGACATTACTCAAGTGCAGTTTGGCTATGATGCCCTTGTGTTTGTCACCAATAAGGCGAGCCAGACCCCGGCCCTCTCGCGCACGGCTGTCTACCTTGCGATCGCGCGGGACGTTCCGGACAAAGGCACGTTGGCGTCAAATACGAGCAAGCCGGCCAATACCCTCTACATTCCGAGCGCTAACCACGGTGCGCGCGACGTGTTCGACGAAATGCTGATGGTTTCGTCGTGCACGTCCACCGGGGCCTACGCGATTATCCAGAAAACCAATCCAGACAAATCCAAAGTAGCGGCGCAATGTCGGGCAGCGCGGCAAGCCGCGAATGTGGTCAATATGGATAGCGACAGCGGCACACTCGCTCGTCTTCAATCCGATCCCAAGGGCGTCGGCGTGGTCACCTGGTCTTTCTACACGAACAACGACGACAAGTTGAAAGTTGTCGCTTTGGACGGCGTCGTCCCGTCGAAAGCGACGGTGGCTTCAGGCACATTCCCGATAGCGTACCCTCTCTATTTGTATGTGAAAAAGGCTCAAATCGGCCAGATCCCGGGGATTAAGGAGTGGATCGCCGAATTCACGAGTGAAAATGCGTTCGGCCCTGACGGCTATCTTGGGGATAGCGGCCTCGTCTCAATGCCGGATGCACAGAGGCGACAGTCGCGTGCTGATGCCCAGGCCCTCGTATCATATAAACCTTGAGCGGGTGCCGCACGCGCACCATTGCTGGTTGGCTGGTTCGCCGATCGGTTGACAAACCGATGTACGCGACAAGACGGCGCGGTGGCGGCGCGGAACGGCCTGCACGAGGCGACGCCGCTGTGGTACTACATCCTCAAGGAAGCCCAACAGCGCGGCAAGGGCGAGCGTCTCGGGCCGGTCGGCGCGACTGCTCGCCGAAGTCTTCGGCCTGGTCCACGGCGATCACCAGTCCTATCTGTGGTTGAGGGGCAAGGACTGGAATCCGACCCTGCCGTCCGAAGTCCCGGGCACCTTCACCATGGCGGATCTGCCGCGCTTCGTCGGCGACATCAGTCCGATCGACGGCGTCGCCACGGTCTGATCGCGCGCGCCGCCGCCCGCCGGCGCATGATCGTCTCCGACGACCGGCCTCCGGTCGCCGGAATCCTGCCGCGGCGGGCGGCCTCGCTGCCGCATCGGCGCTGCTTCGGTCGCCGTCCCCGAACTGATCACCCGCAACTGCGCGTCATTCGGAACCGCGCCTCGTCCGTCGCCGCTGCGTCCGTTCAAGCCCGCTTCATCTTCGTTCGGCCCTAATCGACATCAAGATCAAGCCTGCCTTGAACCGGAGATTCGCCGGTTCTGACCAACAGGGCGGACCCACCGAGGAGAATTTCATGCACCAGCGTTTTCGTCCCGTCGCCGCCTGGTTCGGCGCGGCCTGTCTTGCCGTCGCGTTGGCGTCGGCGTCCGGCTCCGCCGCCTTCGCCCAGGCAAAGTCAGAGGCCGAGACCAAGCCCTCGCCCGAGGCCGCGGCGCCGTCGCAGCCGGCGTTCAAGGAAATCACGCTGACCGAGAAGCAGGTCGCGGGCGTGCTCGCCGCCCACAAGGACGTCGACGCGGTTGCCGCCAAGCTTCCCGACGATCCGCAGGCCAAGCCGGATCCGAAGATCATCCAGCAACTCGACGCCGCCGCGAAGAAGCACGGCTTCGCCGATTACGGCGACTACAGCGAGGTGGTCGAGACCATCAGCATGGTGATGGCCGGGGTCGATGCCAAGACCAAGACCTATGTCGGCCCCGAGGCCGAGCTGAAGGCCCAGATCGCGATCGTCGAGGCCGATCCCAAGATGTCGGCCGAGGACAAGAAGCTGGCGCTGGCCGATCTCAACGAGGCGCTGAAATCGCCCGGCCCGACGGTCAAGAACCAGACCAACATCGACCTCGTGCTGAAGAACTACGACAAGCTCGTCGACGCGCTCGAGGAAGACGAATAGCCGCGCGATCTCGACATCCGCCCACAGAAACAACAACGCCGCCTCATCCCCGAGGCGGCGTTTTTGTTTGTCGCAACCGTTCAGCCGCACCCACCCCCTCATCCTGAGGAGCCCGTCTCGCCCGAAAGGGCGACGCCGACGTCTCGAAGGATGGCGACGGGAGGCGGCCCGCCCGGGAGGGTGCCCGCCCGCGGATCGTCCGCGCGGCCTGCACGCGCTCGTTGTCGGCATCGCCGATCGCGACAAATGCGATTGCGCCTTAGAGCGATTCAATCGCGGCTGCATTCTCCCGCTTTGCTGCGTCTGCTAAGGGCGGCTGTCACTCACAGTTGCTTTTGAAAGTCACACGCAATGCCGACCGCCCGCCGCTGGCCGATCCTGTCATCGCCGCGCTTGCTTCGCAGCGCCACGGCCCGACTGCTGCTCGGCGCCGCGATCTGCCTCGTCAGTCTGCCGCCCTCGTCGCGACCGGCCGAAGCCCAGGGCGTTGCGCCCGCGGCCGGCGCCGAGCTGCCGAGCGTCACCGTCGATGCGCCCGCCGCCCGGCCGGCGCGTCCGCGATCGGTGGCGGCGCCGCAGCGAAATCCACAGGCCGTGGCGCGCCGGCCGAATCCTCAACGCAATCCCGCGCCGGCGCCGCCGACGCCGTCCGAACGCGCCGCGGCCGCCGCAGCCGTGCTCAACGAGCAGAAACTCGGCTACCGGGCGATGCCGAGCCCGACGACGCTGCGCACCGGCGCCTCGCCGCTCGAGAGCTCGCAATCCGTCAATGTGGTGCCCGAGCAGGTGTTGAAGGATCAGTTGCCGCGCAATCTCGACGACGCGCTCGCCAACGTCTCCGGCGTCACCCAGACCAACACGCTCGCCGGCTCGTTCGACGCGGTGATCCGGCGCGGCTTCGGCGACAATCGCGACGGTTCGATCATGCGCAACGGCATGCCGCTGGTGCAGGGCCGCGCCCTCGGCGCGACCGTCGAGAGCGTCGAGGTGCTGAAGGGCCCGGCGTCGCTGCTGTACGGCATCCAGACCCCCGGCGGCATCGTCAACACCATCAGCCGGCGGCCGGAGCTGTATCAGCACGGCTCGCTGACGTTGCTCGGCTCCAGCTTCGGCGGCGGCAAGAACGGCGCCAATGCGATCTTCGACCTCACCGGGCCGATCGGCGACACCGGCCTCGCCTATCGGTTCATCGGCTCTGGGCTCGACGAGGATTACTGGCGCAATTTCGGCGCCAATCGCGAGATGCTGCTGGCGCCGTCGCTGGCCTGGTATGGCGAGCGCACCACCGTGCAGTTCAGCTACGAGCACCGCGAGTTCAGCTACCCGTTCGATCGCGGCACGTCGTTCGTCAACGGCGCGCCGCTGGCGATCCCGGCGACGCGACGGCTCGACGAGGCGTTCAACCGCACCTGGGGCAAGTCGGATCTGGTGCAGGGCTCGGTCGAGCACCGCCTCGACGACGTCTGGAAGCTCACCGCCGCCTACAGCTACAATTCCGAGACCTACGACGCCAATCAGCTCCGCATCACCGGCGTCAATGCCGCAACCGGCGTCGAGACCCGCAGCAATGACGGCACCAAGGGCGCGCTGGCCTATTCGAGCTACGGCACGTCATATCTGTCGGGCGAGCTCTGGCTCGGCGGGCTGCGCAACGACGTGCTGATCGGCGGCGATGCGCAGCGCCGCGTGATCTATCGGCAGAACCTGATCCGCCAGTCGACGCCGAGCTTCAACTTCTACAATCCGGTCTATGGCCTGGTGCAGCCGGGCACGACCGTCTCGGCGTCCGACAGCGACCAGACCGACAAGCTCGAAACCCGCTCGCTGTTCGTGCAGGACACGCTGCATCTCACCGACTGGTTCTCGCTGGTCGGCGGCCTGCGCTGGATGGAATACGATCAGCTCGCCGGTCGCGGCCGGCCGTTCACCGCCAACACCGACCTCGCGGGGTCGAAGGTGCTGCCGCTCGCCGGCGCGATTTTCAAGCTCAACCAGCAGGTCTCGCTCTACGCCAGCTACACCCAGTCGCTGCAGCCGAGTTCGACCATCGCGCCGCTGACCGGCGGCGTCGTCATCGGCTCCAACATCGCGCCCGAAGAGGGCACGCAATATGAAGCCGGCGTCAAATTCGACCTGAACAAGCGGCTGTCCGGCACGCTGGCGGTCTACGACATCGACAAGAAGAACGTGCTGGTGTCGCAGTTCAACGCGTCGACGGGGCTGAACGAATATCGCGCCGCCGGCAAGGTGCGCTCGCGCGGCGTCGAATTCGACGTCACCGGCCGGCTCGACGATCATTGGAGCACGATCGCCAGCTACGGCTACACCGACGCCTATGTGACCGAAGATCCGACGCTGGTCGGCAAGCGCCTGCAGAACGTCGCGATGAACACCGCGTCGCTGTTCCTGGTGTATGATTTCGGCACCGCGCTGCCCGGGCGGCTCCGGCTCGGCGGCGGCGCCCGCTATGTCGGCGACCGGCCCGGCGACAGCACCAATTCCTTCGTGCTGCCGGCCTATACGGTGGCCGATGTCTTCGCCAGCTACGAGGTGAAACACGCCGGCATCCCGGTGATCTATCAGCTCAACGTCAAGAACCTGTTCGATCAGGTGTACTACCCGTCGGCGGTCAACACCCTGAACGTCGCCCTCGGCGACGCCCGGCGGTTCTCGCTGTCGGCGACGGCGAAGTTCTAGCGTTGTGGCAAGGTCGTCCGCGATCAAACCGGCGCTGCTGCAACTGCATTCGATCGCCGGCCTGATCCTGTCGCTGTTCCTCGCCGTGATCGCGCTGAGCGGCGCGGTGCTGAGTTTCGAGGACGAGATCCAGGCCGCGCTGAATGCCGATCGCACAACGGTCGAGCTCCGCGCGACGCCGCGGCTGCAGCCCGACGAATTGATCGCCCGGCTGCAGGCCGCCACCGGCGCCGGCAAGATCGCCTCGCTCACGCTGGCGCGCGATCCGGCGGCGGCGGTTCACATCCGCTTCGCGCGCAATGACGACGCCTCGCGGCCGTCGTCGCTCTATGTCGATCCCTATGACGCCCGCGTGCTCGGCCATCCGGTCGGCGAGGGCTTCTTCGCCACGGTGCGCAAGCTGCATCGCTGGCTGCTGCTGCCGGGCGATGCCAAGGGTTGGGGCCGGCCGATCGGCGGCATCGTCGCAATGGGCCTGATCGCGATGCTGATCACCGGGCTGGTGCTGCGCTGGCCGCATCGCGCCGGCAGCGTGAAGGTCTGGCTGAAGCCGAATTGGCGGCTGCGCGGCCGCGGCCTGCACCGCTCGTTGCACGCGGTGATCGGCACTTGGGCGATGCTGATCTATCTGGTGATGGTGCTGACCGGATTGTGGTGGTCGTTCGACTGGTACAGAGACGGCGCAATCTGGCTTTTGTCCAGCGCGCCCCCGCGCGCCGAACCGATGCAGCCAGCGCCGAAGCGCATGGCCGCCGCATCCGACAAGTCCGACAGCAAGCGCGAGGCTGCATCGGCGCTGCCGCTCGATCGTGTGTGGTCGGCCTTCCTGCAGCAGCAGGGCGAGCGCTTCGTCACCGCGCGCCTGACGCCGCCGGCCGGCGGCGGCACGCTGGTGCGCGTCCGATCCTGGAGCGCCGCCGCCGACGGCGTCCGCGACGAATTCCGCATCGATGCCGCGAGCGGCAAGATCGTCTCCGCCGACCTCTACGCCGCCAAGCCGCTCGGCGACCGCATCCTCGCCCGCGTGCTCGACATCCACCGCGGCGCGATCCTCGGCTGGCCGGGCAAGCTGCTGTTCATGCTCGCCGCGCTTGCAATGCCGCTGTTCGTGATCACCGGATTGCTGCTGTATCTGTCACGCCGACGCCACAACCGCCTCACGCGCGCGCCGGTCGGAGAACTGGCGGCAGGAAAATAGCCCCGACGGTCGGTCTCACCCCTCGACTGTCACGCGCCCGATCTCATCCCGAGCAGCCACAAGCCCAGCCGCCATCCTGCGTCGCCGCGCCCACAGCCGTCATCCTGCGGTCGCCGCGCCCCGCAGCCGTCATCCTGAGGAGCCCGGAATCGCCCGTGAGGGCGAGCCGGGCGTCTCGAAGGATGGCCGCAAGCACCTTCACCCGTCGCCATCCTTCGAGACGCGCGCCTGAAGAAGGCGCGCTCCTCAGGATGACGGTCGCGCATGTTTCTCATGCATCACCGCGTTGCACCATCGCGTTCCGCCGCGCTATAACCGCGCCGTTGTGATGATCCGGATGCACCTTCGATGAGCCGGCGTTTCCCATGAAGGTCATGCTGGCGATCTTCAAACTCGACAGACTGGGCGGCAAGGAACGCGATTGCATGGCGATCGCGCGGCACCTTGCGGCGCGTGGTCACGACGTCACCGTGCTGACGACGTCGGCCGACGTCGCGGCCATCGACGATCTGCGGATCGAGAGCCTGCGCGCCCGCGGGCTCGCCAATCACGTGCTGCTGCGCAATTTTGCGCGCGACGTGATCGACCGCAGGCAGCGCGAGCGGCCCGATGCGCTGCTGTCGTTCGAGCGAATCCCCGACGCCGATTATCACTACGTCGCCGACGGCGCCGCGATCCTGCGCGCCTGGCAGCTGCTGGCGTGGCCGCCGCGCCGCCGCGCCAAGCTGGCGCTGGAGCGCGCGGTGTTCGCGGCGCCGGCCGCGACCCGGTTGTTCTTCCTCACCGAGCGCCAGCGCGACGAATACATCATCGCCTATGATTTCGAGCCGGCCCGCGCCAGCGTGCTGCCGATGGTGCTGCACGACGACCGCTACGCCGCCGCGCGCAAGCTCGGCGCCTCCCGCTGGCGCAGCGAGCTCGGCATTCCCGGCGACGCGCTGATGGCGGTGTCGGTCGCGGTCGATCCGAAGCTCAAGGGCGTCGATCGTAGCCTCGCCGCGCTGGCGTCCTATCCGAAGCTTCACCTCGTCGTCGCCGGTTCGGATTCGCCGTGGCTGCATCGCGGCGTGGTGCGGCGCGATCTCGAGCGGCGCGTGCACATCGTGCCTTACGTCGCCGAGGTGATGGAGCTGATCGCGGCGGCCGATTTCATGCTGCACCCCGCGCGCTCCGAAGCGGCCGGGCAAGTGATCGGCGAGGCGCTGCTCGCCGGCGTGCCGGTGCTCGCCTCGGCCGCCTGCGGCTATGCCGGCGAGATCGAGCGCAGCGGCGCCGGCCTGGTGCTGCCGGAGCCGTTCCAGCAGGAGGCGCTGGTCGCCGGCATCGCCGCGATGATCGACGCACTGCCGGCGATGCGCAAGCAAGCGGCGGCGCGCGCGAAGAGCCTGCAGCAGCAGCGCGGCGCGTGGCTGTTGGCGATCGCCGAACGGATCGAACAGCGCGACGTCTGAATCCGGGTGGATCACGGCGCCCGCCGCGGCTAGACTCGCCGGCCCATCAGCAACGAGAATTCCGATGACGGCGTACAACTACGCGATGTTCGACACCGCGCTCGGCCGCTGCGGCATCGCCTGGGGCGATCGCGGCGTCGTCGCCGTGCAACTGCCGCAGCCGAGCGAGGCGCAGACCCGCGCGCGGATCGCCCAACGCCAGGGCGCGATCGACGAAGCCGCGCCGCCGGCGCCGGTGCAAGACGCGATCGACGGCATCGTCGCACTGCTCGCAGGCCAGCCGATCGATCTCACGCATATTGCGCTCGACCTCGACGGCGTCTCCGAATTCCAGCGCGGCGTCTACGCCATCGCGCGCACCATCCCGCCGGGGCACACGCTGAGTTACGGCGACATCGCCAAACGACTCGGCGGAGTCGAATTGGCGCGCGAGGTCGGCCAGGCGCTCGGTCGCAATCCGGTGCCGGTGATCGTGCCGTGCCACCGCGTGCTCGCCGCCGGCGGCAAGCCCGGCGGATTTTCCGCCAATGGCGGCGTCGCCACCAAGCTCAAACTGCTGTCGATCGAGGGCGCGGCGGTCAACTACACGCCGAGCCTGTTCGATTGAACGGCGGAATTCTTGCGGCGCGACCTGCCTGAAGTTTGTCACAGGTTTGCCGCAAGCCACCAAGACTCACGCCGGCGGCGCCAAGGCCCGCGCCGGCGGCGCAAAGCCTCACGCCGGCGGCGGCATCGAGACCTTAACCGATTGACGTTCCATCATTTTCTGGTTGAACGCGTCGAGTTTCGGATACGCCTTGCGCCAGCCGCAATCGGGAAACCGGAAATCCGCATAACCGAGCACGCAAACCAGCCCGATCTGCGCCAAATCCAGTTGTCCGTTCAAGACTTTATCGGCCTTCTCGAAGCGCGCCAGGCCGCTCCAGGCGCGATTCCAGTGATCGTCGTACCAGCCCTGCCAGAACAGCTCCTTGGGCCGCACCATCTTCTCGTAGCGGCACAGCAGCATCGAATCCAGCATGCCCTGCAGCAGCGAGTGATCGCTCTTCACGCGCCACTTCTCCGGCCCCGACGCCGGCACGAGCTTGCCGCCGCCGGCGAGATCGTCGAGATATTCGGCGATCACGTAGGAATCGACGATCACTTCGCCGTTGTCGAGAATCAGCGCCGGCAGCTTCTTCAGCGGATTGACGTCGCGCATGTAGTCGTCATTGGCCTGCGCCGGGATCACCGTCGCCGGAATGAATTCGATGCGGTCGATCAGTCCCAGTTCGATCGCGGCGATCCGCAGCTTGCGGGCGAACGGCGAGGCGGGGGAGAACGAGAGTTTCATCGGAAGTCCTTCGGATAGGCTTGTCAGGCGGGGCTTTTCGACGCTTGCCACGTCATCCTGAGGAGCCCGGCGAAGCCGGGCGTCTCGAACGATGGGCGGCGAATACTATCAACTTCACCATCCTTCGAGACGCGCTCCTGCGGAGCGCTCCTCGGGATGACGTCCTTGATGTTGCGGCTCACGCCGCCACGATGGTCTGCTTCTGCTCGCCGAGGCCGTCGATGCCGAGCGTGACGACGTCGCCGACGCTGAGGAATTGCGGGGGTTTCTTGCCCATGCCGACGCCGGGCGGCGTGCCGGTGGTGATGATGTCGCCGGGCAGCAGCGTCATCAGCTCGGACAGATAGGACACGATTTTCGGCACGTTGAAGATCATCGTCGCGGTCGAGCCGGTCTGGCAGCGCGTGCCGTTGACGTCGAGCCACATCCCGAGTTTGTGCACGTCGGCGATCTCGTCCCGGGTGACGAGCCACGGCCCGAGCGGCCCGAACGTGTCGTGCGACTTGCCCTTGGTCCACTGCCCCATGCGCTCGATCTGGAAGGCGCGCTCGGAAACGTCGTTGCAGACCGCGTAGCCGGCGACGTAGTTCAACGCATCGGCCTCGGAGACGTATTTGGCGCGGCTGCCGATCACGATCGCGAGTTCGACTTCCCAGTCGAGCTTGGTCGATCCGCGCGGCTTCTCGACGTCGTCGTTCGGCCCGCACAGCGAGCTCGACGCCTTCATGAAGACGATCGGCTCGGACGGAATCGGCATGTTGGCTTCGGCGGCGTGATCCGCGTAGTTCAGTCCGATAGCGATGAATTTCGGCGCGCCGCCGACCGGCGATCCGATCCGCGGCTGGCCTGCCACGGCCGGCAGGCTCGCGGCATCCAGCGCGGCGAGCTTGGCGAGGCTGGCCGGCGCGAAGGCTTCGCCGGCGAGGTCCGGCAGTTGCGCCGACAGATCGCGCAACTGGCCTGATTTATCGATCAGGCCGGGTTTTTCCTGGCCGATCGCACCATATCGAACGAGCTTCATGCCGCGCTTCCTCCTGAATTTTCGCTGCTCACCTCATGGAACAGCGCTGCGCGAAATTCAACCGGCGTAGTCGCGGGCGGCCCATGCGGTGCGGTCGCGCAGGGCTATTGCGTTGCGACGAAGCGGAAGGCGTCGCCGTCGCGGATGATGTGGCCGGGCCCGAAATGGCCGCCGATCACCAGCGTCGGCGTATCGGCGAAGCGCGAAAACAGCGCGCGCCGGGATTCGGTCGATTGCTTCGGATCGAAGTCCACCGTCGAGGCCCAGTCGAGATGCGCCATCTGGCAGGGATGGTGCGCGACGTCGCCGCTCAGCAGCGCCTCGGCGCCGTCCGAGCGGATGTGCAGGCTGACATGGCCCGGGCTGTGGCCCGGCGTCGGAATCAGCGTGATCTCGTCGCTGATCGCCGCATCGCTCGCCACCAGATCGACCAGACCGGCATCGACCACCGGCTGGATCGAATCCGCGAACACGGCGGCGTGCTCGCCCTCGGTGCTGTGCTGTTTCCAGTAGTCGTATTCGTCGCGCGCGAACACGTAGCGGGCATTGCTGAAGGTCGGCACCCAGCGCCCATCGACGAGCCGGGTATTCCAGCCGACATGATCGACGTGCAGATGCGTGCAGATCACCATGTCGATGTTGTCGGCCGGATAGCCCGCCGCGGCCATGTCGGCCAGAAAGGGTCTGTCCAATCCGTTCCAGGTCGGGACGCTGCGGCCCTGCTTGTCGTTGCCGATGCAGGTGTCGACCACGATGCGGCGAGTCGGCGTCTCGACCACCAGCGCGTGCACGGTCATCTTCAGCCGGCCCTCCGCATTGGCGAAGTCGGGCGCGAGCCAGGGCAGCTTCTGGATTTCCTCGTTGGTGGCCTGCGGCAGGATGAACCGGGTGCCCCCGGTGGATTCGATTTCGACGATTTTCGTGATCTTGACCTTGCCGATCGTCCAGCCCATCCCACGTCTCTCCCGATTGTTGTTTTGCCCGACCATGCTGGTTTTGCCGGAGCGGTGCAATGGATCATCTGCCGCTGCACCGCGTTGGTCGCACGGCGCCAAACGATGGGAGATCATTCGATGCCGGAACTCGCGATTTCCACCGATAAGGTCGGCTTTCTGATCGAGAAGGCGCGTGAATACGACGTCAAGGAGGGGGCCTCCGACCTCGATTCCGGCTCGAACGGCGTCGACGACAACATGATCGATGTGCTGGAGGACAATGGCGACGATCCGGTGGCGCAGGAAATCGCCGGGTTCATCGCCGCGATGACCGAGGAAGAGCAGATCGATCTGGTGGCGCTGATGCGGCTCGGCCGCGGCGACGGCAGCATCGAGGAATGGGACGATCTGCGCCGCGAGGCCGCCGACGGCCGCAACGGCCGCACCGCACGCTACCTGCTCGGCGAACCGCTGCTCAGCGACTATCTCGCCGCCGGGCTCGACGAATTCGGCCTGTCCTGGACCGACGAGCGGATCACGCCGGTGACGTGAGGCGCGGCGATCCGCGAGCCGATCCGTCCACGGATCGCGCCTCCGCCGCCGCCCGATCGCGTCTTGAGGAATCGCGCGCGTGCGACCACACGCGCGGTCGTCGGCGGTCGCTGTCGCCACCACCCGTTTGAAACGATGACGGCGAGACCTCGTACCTTCACTAGGAATGGAGTTTTTACCAGCGTTTTCAGGCTACGGCAGTCTATCATTTGAGCCGCATCAGCTTCGCAGGGAGTTGGAGAGGCCAATGAAGCTGGAAGCCGACTTCGACTATCGAGAGTACTTCTCCAGGCCGGGCGCTGGGAAGGCGCTGCTGCGGTTTGCGCGGGATCAGGTGATCTTCTCCCAAGGCGATGCCGCCGACAACGTCTTCTTTCTGCTCGAGGGTCGGATCAAAGTCGTCGTGTTGTCCGCGCAGGGCAAGGAGGCTGCGACCCGGCTGGTGGAGTCCGGGCAGTTCTTCGGCGACGGCTGCCTGATCGGCGATGAAACCCGATACGCGACCACGATCGCGATGCGCGATTGCGTCGTCGCCTCGATCAACAAATGCCGGGTGATCGAGGCCTTGCGCACCGAGCCGGATTTCGCCGAACTGTTCATTCGCCATCTGCTGATCCGCAACCGCGGGATGGAAGAGGATCTGATCGATCAGCTGTTCAATTCGAGCGAGAAGCGGCTGGCGCGGTTGCTACTGCGTCTGTCGAAGCTCGACGATGACGGCAGCGCGCAACCGATCGCGCCGCATATCAGCCAGGAGACGCTGGCCGAAATGATCGGCACCACCCGCTCGCGCGTCAGCTTCTTCATGAACAAGTTCCGCAAGCTCGGTCTGATCAGCTACGATCGCAACATCGAGGTGCATCCGCGGCTGAGCGCGATGTTGCAGGATCGCTCTCAGGCCCGCAACTGAGACCGGGCGGAGGCACAGGCCTGATACCGGGCTCGCCCCCAACGCCAGGCAGAGCACGGCTGCATCCCGCCCCCTCGCGCTTTGTGCGGCCGTTTGTATAGTGGCGCCGCGCAACAAGACGCGGGACGGAAACGGCAGATGGACGTGGCGTGGCAGGACCGGCTCGCGATTCGCGACCTGATCGAGAATTGGGTGGTGTGGCGGGACGCCGGAGACTGGGAGCGCTTCCGGACGGTCTGGTTCGACGACGGCCGGATGATGGCGACCTGGACGCAAGGCACCGCCGACGAATTCATCGCGATGAGCCAGGCCGGCTGGGCCAAGGGCGTTTCGATCCTGCATTTCCTCGGCGGGCAGGCGATCGATCTGGCGGGGCCCCGCGCGATCTCCCAGACCAAAATGACGATCGCGCAGCGCGCTGTCGTGCACGATGTTCAGGTCGACGTGGTCTGCACCGGGCGGTTCTATGATTTCCTCGAGAAACGCGATGGCCGCTGGGGCTTCGTGCTGCGTCAACCGATCTACGAAAAGGACCGGATGGATCCGGTCGATCCCGCGGCGAAGCTGTCGCTCGATCCCGCATCGCTCGCGCAATTCCCCGAGGGCTATCGGCACCTCGCTTATCTGCAGAGCCAGATCGGCTACCAGATCAAGCGCGACATGCCGGGCCTGAAAGGCGCGGCGGTGGAGCGGCTTTACGCCAGCGGCGCGGCGTGGTTGAGGGGAGAGAAGCTGGATCGGTAGGCTTTCGACGCCGTCGGCGTCATCCTGAGGTGCGCGCATCTTTGCGCGCCTCGAAGGATGGGCCACACGTGCCGCTGTCATCCTTCGAGGCTCGCTTCGCTCGCGCCTCAGGATGACGAGTCTTGCTACTATACAGAGCCAACAAGAAACCAACCGGAGACCGAAATGCCCGACTTTATCACCCTCGATACGCTGGTGCGCAACACGGCCCAGGCGCATCCGGACCGGATCGCGGTGATCGACGGCGAGCGGCAATTGCGCTACGCGGAATTCGATGCGCTGATCGACCGGGTCGCAGCCGCCCTGCAACGCGACGGCGTGCAACCGACCGACGCGATCTCGATCTGCGCACTGTCCTCGCTCGAATATGTCGCGACCTTCCTCGGCGCGTTGCGCGCGGGCGTCGCGGTGGCGCCGCTGGCGCCGTCATCGACCGCGCAGGACTTCGCGGCGATGGTGAAGGACGCCTCGGCGAAGGTTCTGTTCACCGACGATTTCGCCGCCGACGCGATGAAGGCGGCCGCGATCGATCCCGGGATCCGCCGCGTGGCGCTCGACGGTGGGGCGAGCGGCGCCGCCTTTGCGGACTGGATCGCTGCGGCGGACCAAAAGCCGACGCCGCTCGCGATCGATCCGGAATGGGTGTTCAACATCATCTATTCGTCGGGCACCACCGGCACGCCGAAGGGCATCGTCCACACCCACTATCTGCGCTGGCGGCAATATGGCCAGCTCGATCCGCTCGGCTACGGCCCAGACGCGGTGACGCTGCTGTCGACGCCGCTGTATTCCAACACGACGCTGGTGTGCTTCAACCCGACGCTGGCCGGCGGCGGCACGCTCGTGCTGATGAAGAAGTTCGACGCCAAGGGCTTCCTCGACCTCGCGCAAAAACATCGCGTCACCCACGCGATGCTGGTCCCCGTGCAGTATCGCCGCATCATGGCGCTGCCGGAATTCGGCGATTACGACCTGTCGTCCTTCGTCGGCAAGTTCTGCACCTCGGCGCCGTTCGCGGCCGAGCTGAAGCGCGACATTCTCGCGCGCTGGCCCGGCGGCCTCACCGAGTATTACGGCATGACCGAGGGCGGCGGCTCCTGCGCGCTGCTCGCGCACGAACATCCCGACAAGCTCGCTACCGTCGGCCAGCCGATGCCTGACCATGAGATTCGGCTGATCGACGAGGCCGGCAATTTCGTCGCCCAGGGCGAGATCGGCGAGATCGTCGGCCGCTCCGCGGTGATGATGCAGGGCTATCTCAACCAGCCGCAGAAGACCGCCGAGACGTTCTGGACCGATAAGGACGGCAACCGCTGGGTGCGCACCGGCGACATCGGACGGTTCGACGAGGACGGCTTTCTGACCTTGATGGACCGCAAGAAGGACATGATCATCTCCGGCGGCTTCAACATCTATCCGAGCGACATCGAGGCGATCGCGAGCCAGCATCCCGACGTGCTCGAAGTCGCGGTGGTCGGCATGCCTTCGGAAGACTGGGGCGAGACGCCCGTCGCCTTCGCGGTGCCGCGCCCGGGCGCAGCGCTCGATCCGGCCGATCTGAGGGCCTGGACCAATGCCAAGGTCGGCAAGACCCAGCGGCTGTCCGATGTGACGTTGGTGGAGACCCTGCCGCGCAGCGCGATCGGCAAGGTGCTGAAACGCGAACTGCGCGATCAGCGGCTGGCGGCAGCGGGGAGGGACTAAACACCCTCCCCCTCCAGGGAGGGTGAAGAGAGCCCCGCCACAGATCAGATTGCGGGCTGGCGCAAGACCGCGCGCGACGACCGCACTACCTCAGTAATGCGGCGGGCGTTCGTTGGCGGGGGCGGCGACGCTGGTTTCGGCCTGAGCGAGGCGATCGGACAGCGCCGCGATCTGCCGTGTCAGGGCGTCGATCTGCTGCCATTGCGCGGTGACGGCCTGGTTCAGGGTCTCGATGGTCTCGTCCTGATAGGTCAGGCGCATCTCCAACGCCTCGATGCGCGCGCTGAGGGATTGATCGTCGGCCATCGGACCGCTCCAATGCTGTGCGGGCTCGCCGCGAGAGCGCGATGATCTATCAGCCGCCGAGGCGGCGCGAAACCCCGCGCCATCGGCAGATCGTGATCGGCGCGGCGCAAGGCATGCAGTGGCGAGGATTGCCCCCGCCCGCCGGAATATGCCAATTAGGCCGGCGCCGAAGTGCGGCGCGGTGAACCAATGAGCTTGTTCCCATGAGGAATTTCCACTTCGCCGGCCGGTCCACGGTCCATGCCCGCAATGCCATGGTGGCGACCTCGCATCCGCAGGCGGCGCTCGCCGCGATCGAGATTCTGCAGGCCGGCGGCACCGCGGCCGACGCCGCGATCGCGGCCTCCGCGCTGCTGGCGGTGATCGAACCGCAATCGACCGGCATCGGCGGCGACTGCTTCGCGCTGTACCAGCCCAAAGGCACCGGCAAAATCGTCGCCTATAACGGCTCCGGCCGGGCGCCGGCGGCCGCCAAGGCCGAGTGGTTTCTGGAACGCGGCATCGACGCCATTCCGCTGACCAGCCCGCATTCGGTGACGATCCCCGGCGCCATCGATGCCTGGGCGACGATCCTGCGCGACCACGGCCGGTTCGGCTTCGACAAATTGCTGCAGCCGGCGATCAAGGCGGCGGCCGAAGGCTACGTGGTGGCGCCGCGGGTCGCGTTCGACTGGAAGAACGGCTTTGCGAAGCTGAAGAAGGGCCACAACACCGAGCGCTATCTGCTGCCGAACGGCGAGGCCGCTGTGACCGGCGACGTCATCAAGCAGCCGGAGCTGGCGCAGACGCTGCGCCTGATCGCCGACAACGGACCGGATGCGTTCTACAAGGGCTCGGTCGCCGAGGATATGGTCGAGACGCTGCGCGGGCTCGGCGGCCTGCACACGCTGGAGGATTTCGCCGGCCACACCACCGAAACCACGTCGCCGCTCGGCACCCTCTACAAGGGCTTCGACGTCTGGCAGTGCCCGCCGAACGGTCCGGGCATCACCATGCTGGTGATGCTGAACATCCTCAGCCGGTTCGATCTGACGAAGTTCGGCCCGCTCAGCGTCGAGCGCTTCCATCTCGAAGCGGAAGCGGCGCGGATCGCCTATATGATGCGCGAGCTTCACATCGGCGACCCCGGCCATGTCGAAGTCGACGTCATCCGCATTCTGGCGCGCGACTTCGCCGAGGAGCATTTCAGCAAGATCGCGCTCGACAAGATCCTGGACCTGCCGAAGGTGTCGCCGCCGATGAACCCGTCGACGGTGTACATCACCGTGGTCGACGAAGACCGCAACGTCTGTTCGTTCATCAACTCGATCGCGCATTCGTTCGGGTCGGCGATCGTCACCGACAAGACCGGCATCCTGCTGCAGAATCGCGGCGCCGGCTTCCGCATTCAGCCCGGCCATCCGAACTGCATCGCGCCGAACAAGCGGCCGTTGCACACCATCATCCCGGCGCTCGCCACCGAGAACGGCCGGGCGCGGATGTCGTTCGGCGTGATGGGCGGCCAGTACCAGCCGGTCGGTCAGGTCCGCGTGCTGACCAACATGCTCGACTACGGGCTCGACGTGCAGGAGGCGATCGATCTGCCGCGCGGCTTGCACTACGAGAACATCTATCAGCTCGAGGAGGGCGTGCCCGCCGCGACGGTCGAGGGCCTGAAGGCGCTCGGCCATCAGGTCGCGCCGATCGGCCCGCCGCACGGTGGCGGCCAGGCGATCTGGATCGACTGGGAGAAGGGAACGCTCACCGGCGGCTCGGACCCGCGCAAGGACGGCTGCGCGCTGGGCTACTGAGGGTCGAGGCCAGCGCCGCTGGCCTCGCTCCTTCCACCACGAGAATAACCACCGCAACGGGAGCTTGCGCCGCGTGAAAGTCGCCATTCTCGACGATTACTTCGACACGCTGCGCACGCTGAACTGCTTCGGCCGGCTGCAAGGCCACGACGTCACGGTGTTCAACGATCACGTCCAGGACACCGATGCGCTGGCTTCGCGGCTGCGCGACACCGAGGCGCTGGTGCTGATCCGCGAGCGGACGCAGATTCGTGCCGCCCTGCTGGAGAAGCTGCCGCGGTTGAAGCTGATCAGCCAGCGCGGCGTCTATCCCCACATCGATGTCGACGCCTGCACGCGGCTCGGAATCGTCGTGTCGTCGAACATGAGCGCCGGCGCGCCGTCCTATGCGGCGGCGGAATTGACCTGGGGCCTGGTGCTGGGGGCGATGCGGCAGATCCCGCAGCAGATGGCGGCGCTGAAGGCCGGCGTCTGGCAGATCGGCGTCGGTCACACGCTGCGTGACAAGACGCTCGGCATCTACGGCTACGGCCGGATCGGCCGCGTCGTGGCGGGCTACGGCCGCGCCTTCGGCATGACCGTGCTGGTCTGGGCGCGCGAGCCCAATCTCGCCGAGGCGCGCGCCGACGGTTATCAGATCGCCGGCAGCAAGGAAGACTTGTTTGCCCACAGTGACGTGCTGTCGCTGCACATGCGCTTGATCGACGCCACCCGCGGCATCGTCACGCGCGCGGATCTGGCGCGGATGAAGCCGACGGCGCTGCTGGTCAACACCAGCCGCGCCGGACTGATCGAGCAGGGGGCCCTCGTCGCGGCGCTCCGCGCCGGGCGTCCCGGCATGGCGGCGATCGATGTGTTCGACACCGAGCCGCTGCGCGATCCGCAGGATCCGCTACTGGCGATGGACAACGTCGTTGCCACGCCGCATATCGGCTACGTGTCGCGTGACGAATACGAGCTGCAATTCGGCGATATCTTCGAGCAGATCGTCGCCTATGCGGCGGGCGAGCCGATCAATGTGGTCAACCCCGCATCACTGTCCTCGTCGCGGTCCTCGTCGCGGCGCTGATCCCGGCTTCCAAACGCAGAAAGACCGGCCGGAGGCCGGTCTTTCGTTGTGATCGCGGGCGGGTAAACGTCACGCGATCAATCAGGTCGCGCTCAGAGGTTGCGGTGCGCGGCGTCGGACACCTTGTCGGTGGTGTCCTTGACGGCTTCCTTGGCGTCGCCCATCGCCTTCTGGCCCTTGCCCTTGATTTCCTGCACGGCGCCTTCGCCCTGCAGCTTCTCGGAGCCGGTGGCCTCGCCGATTCCCTGCTTGGCCTTGCCGGTCATCTCGTTGGCGGTGCCCTTGATCTTGTCCATCGTGCTACCCATCGAAATTCTCCTTTGATCTCACAAGCCGCACTGACTGTGCGCTTCGTAACGACAACGGCAGTGTCGGTCGCCGGTTCCGGGATTTATCGTCGCAGATCGCGTTGAAAAGACGGAACAAAAGCTGCCCGGGGAAATCGCGGTGACGATGATGCCAGGCAAGTCGATCGGCCACGTCTCACTGCGATGAGCATTATTGCTCAGTACGATTCACGGGCAAGTTTCGGCAATTGTTAACTGCCGTCGTTATCCCTGCAGGGCTCGCGGCTAAATTAACGCCTCGGAAGCCAGGCGGTCCCATGGTCCCTCCACGATCGGCCGGGGTCGCCAGATACCCGGGCGATACGCGATACGCGGCGCCGGGAAGACAGCGGCCGACCGCGCAGGTATGATCACCTTGTCAGGCCCTCAGGTGATTGGATGCAGAACTCGACGAGCGGCCGAGAGAGCGTTGCGAGATGTCCGGCCTGCGGCAGGTGATGATGACGGCACGGGGAACGGGGGGTGACTGGTCTTCTCGGTTCGCCTTCTGGTTCGGCGGCCGCGGCGCCGGCACCCTGACACCTGCAAATGTCGACGAACGCGAGATGCGTCTCATCCGCGCCGCGCAGATCCACAGCGTCAGCCGGCTGGTGCCGGTGACGATGTCGATCAACATGATCAACGCGACGCTGGTCCTGGTGGCGTTCTGGGACAACAACTCCCGCTTCTTCCTGCTGGCGTGGTTCGGCTCGATCGGCATCGCGGCGGCGCTGGCGATGCGGTCCTGGCTCAAGACGCGGCACAATCCGCCGCGCGAGGCCTCCGCGAATGCGATCCGGCGGATGAGCGCGCAGGCGCTGATGCTCGGCCTGATCTGGGGCGCAATGCCGATTGTGCTGTTTCCCAACGCCGAACCGACCGATCAGTTGATCATCGGCTGCCTTGTGACGGGCATGATGTCCGGCGGCGCGTTTGCGCTGTCCACGGTGCCGCGCGCGGGCCTTGCCTATACCTGGTCGATGGTGCTCGGCTCTGCGATCACGCTGATGCTGTGCACCGGCACCGGCTATCAGATCACCATGATTTTTCTGATGCTCTACGCCGTGTTCATGTCGCGGAATCTGGTCTCGCATGGCGAGATGTTCTTCGACAATCTCTGCGCGCAGTTCGAGCTGGAGCGCAACACCGAGATCATCTCGTTGCTGCTCAAGGACTTTCAGGCCAACGCCAGCGACTGGCTGTGGCAGACCGATTCCGAGTGCCGGCTGGTGCACGTGCCCGACCGCTTCGTCGAAGTCGCGCGTCTTCCCGTCAATATCCTGCGCGGCGCACAACTCTCCGACGTGCTCGGCATGCTGTGCCCGGAAGACGGCCGCTGTGCGGCCGCAGTCGCCGCCAAGATGGCGTTGCGCGAGCCGATGCACGAGCTCGTCGTGCATGTGATGATCGGCGGCACCCAGCGCCTGTGGTCGCTGACGGCGCGGCCGATGCTCGATCACAATGGCGAGTTCACCGGCTATCGCGGCGTCGGGCGCGACGTCACCGAGCGGTGGCGGGCCGAGCAGGCCGAGGCCGAGAACCGGGCGAAGTCCGACTTCCTCGCGATGATGAGCCACGAAATCCGCACGCCGATGAACGGCGTGCTCGGGCTCGCCAATTCGCTGCTCGAGACCAAGCTCGATCCGGAGCAGCAGCACGCGGTCACGACGATCCGCGATTCCGGCGACAATCTGCTGCGGATCCTCAACGACATCCTCGACCTGTCGAAGCTCGAAGCCGGCCGCATCGAGTTCGAACAAGTCAACTTCTCGCCGTCGGTGCTGGTCGATGCGGTGCGCTCCATCGTCGAGCCGAATGCGCGCGCCAAAGGACTGACGCTGAAGATCGATGTCGATCCGCGGCTGCCGCCGGCTCTGACCGGCGACGCCCAGCGCATTCGACAAGTGCTGCTCAACCTCGCCTTCAACGCGGTCAAATTCACCGATCGGGGGGGCGTCACCATCGTGCTCACCTGCGTGAGGCGGGACGATGCCTACGCCACGATCGAGTGGCAGGTCACCGACACCGGCATCGGAATTCCGCTCGATCGGGTCGGCTCGCTGTTCACCGATTTCGCGCAGGGCGACGTGTCGATCAATCGCCGCTTCGGGGGCACGGGTCTCGGGCTCGCGATCAGCCGGCGCATCGTCGAGCAGATGGGCGGCGCCATCGATGTAACCTCGAAGCCGGGTGAGGGCTCCACCTTCCGGTTCAGCCTCGACCTGCCGTGGACCAATGCGCTGATCTCGGACTATCGGCTCGACCGCGTCGGCAACGACGATCTGCGAACCCGGATCGCGATGCTCGGGCATCCGCTGCGGGTGCTGATCGCCGAAGACGATGCCACCAACCAGATGGTGGTCCTGAAGATGCTTCAGGAATTCGTCGCCGAAACGCGGGTCGTGTCCGATGGGGCCGAAGCGTTGCGCGCGTTGGCCGAGGAGGAATTCGACGTCGTTCTGATGGATGTGCGAATGCCGACGATGGACGGCCTTGCCGCGACCCGTGCGATCCGTGCCCAGGGCGGTGCGTTCGCCAAGCTGCCGATCATCGCCCTGACGGCGAATGCGTTCCCGGACGACATCAGGACCTGCCGCGAAGCCGGCATGAGCGACTTTCTCGCCAAGCCGCTGCGCAAGCCGGCGCTGGTGGCCGCCGTGCTGCGCGCTCTGCGTGGTGGCGGCGGCGTCGCGACCTTCGGTCCGCCGGCGCCTCTGGCTCCGCCTCCGCCGCTCGATCTGAATATCCTGACCGAGCTGACCGAGGAGATCGGCCGCGAACAGGTCAACGAAATGGTGGCCCTGTTCTTCAGCGAAACCGAACGCCGGATCGCCTTGTTTCGCGGGTTCGGCGATGCCATCGACCGCGACGTGCTGGCGATCGAGGCCCACGCGATGAAGGGTGGCGCCGCGACGCTGGGATTTGCCACCATCGCCGAGGTTGCGCGCGCCATCGAACTGGGGGCGACGATCGTGTCGGTGGAAGCTCTCGAGGCGCAAACCGTTCAACTCGCCAAGTCGCTGGCCGAATTGCGCCGCCACTGCGAGGGCAGCTTTCGGCTGGCGAGCTGAGGCGGCTTCGCCGGCCCCGGTCCGCGATCGATTCCAGCGGTGTCGGAATCGGCGATGCTCCTTCGTCCTCGGCATGACGCTTCAAGGAGTCGTGCCATGTCGAAGATTACGCCGTGCCTTTGGTTCGCCAGCGAAGCCGAGGAGGCGGCGAATTTCTACGTTTCGCTGCTGCCCGACTCGCGGATCGAAACCGTGCAGCGCAGCGTGGTCGATACGCCCGGCGCCCCGGCGGGGGCGATCCTGCTGGTCGAGTTCATCCTCGCCGGTCACCGCTACATGGCGCTCAACGGTGGCACGCCGATGAATTTCACCCACGCCGTGTCCTTCATGATCGATTGCAAAGACCAGACCGAGGTCGACCGGCTGTGGGATGCGCTGCTCGACGGCGGCGTGGCGGATCAGTGTGGCTGGCTGCGGGATCGCTACGGGTTGTCCTGGCAGATCGTCCCGTCGATCCTGCCCAAGCTGTTCAACGGCCCAGACCGCGACGGCGCCCAACGGGCGATGCAGGCGATGATGGAGATGGTGAAGCTCGACGGCGACGCGCTGCAACGAGCCTACGATGGTGCGGCAGTATAGCGCAGGACCCTCTGAAATCGTGATCACTGACGATTATTGACAATCGTCAGTGATCATTCGACAGTTCCGCCGTCGCTTTTTGAGGGCCTGTCGATGTTTGCGCATCCGATGTTCGATGGATTGTTCCGGCTGTTCGCGGGCTTCATGCTCGCGCTTGTGGCGCTCGCTCTGGCCGGATGTGATGAGCAGAAGGCCACCCGGGATCGTCCAGCGCGGCCTGTTCTGGTCGACACTGTCTACTATGCCGCCGCTTCGCCGAAGCGCAGCTTTGTCGGAACGATTCGGCCGCGGATCGAAACCGATATCGGCTTTCGGGTCGCCGGCAAGGTCGCTCAGCGCCTCGTCGAGGTCGGCCAGACGGTGGAGCCCGGCCAGACGCTGGCGTTGCTCGACCAGACCGATCTCAAATTGCAAGCCGAGCAGGCGGACGCCGAGCACAGCGCGGCCAAGGGCGTGCTGGCGCAGGCGAGGGCCTCGGAAAATCGCGCCAAGGAGCTCCGCGCCAAAGGCTGGGCGACCGAGGCTCAGATGGACCAGGCGCGCGCGGCCGCCGACGAGGCGCGCGCCCGCTTTGCCCGCGCCGAGCGCTCGGTCGACCTGACCCGCAACGCGCTGTCCTACGCCAGCCTGGTGGCCGACACCCGTGGCGTCGTCACCGCGGCGCTGATCGACTCCGGACAGGTGGTCTCGGCGGGGCAGGCGGCCTTCCGCATCGCGCGGTTCGGCGAGAAGGAGGCGGTGGTGGCGATCCCGGAGACGCTGATCACCCGGGCGACCCAGGGCGTCGCCAGCGTTTCGCTGTGGTCGGAGCCGGGTCGCAGCTATGCGGCGAAGCTGCGGGAGGTCGCGCCGATGGCCGATCCCGCGACCCGCACGTTTCTCGCCAAGTTCACCCTGCCCGATGCCGACGACCGCGTCGTGCTCGGGATGACCGCGACGCTGACGCTGGCCGATCCGGACACGCTCCGCGTCGCCCGGGTGCCGCTGTCGGCGCTGTTCAATCAGGGTGGCACGCCGTCGGTCTATGTCGTGGACTCCGCCGGACAGGTGACGCTGAAGCCGGTGACGGTGAAGGCCTATGAGACCGAGAAGGTCGTGATCGGCGGCGGCGTCGAGGACGGCGCCAAGGTGGTCGTGCTCGGGGTGCAGAAGCTCGATCCGGCCGAGAAGGTTCGGGTCGTGTCGTCGCTGTCGTTCTAGATCACGCGGGGGCCCGATGCGTTGGTTCAATCTGTCGGCGTGGGCGGTCGCGCATCCGGCGCTGATCTTGTTCCTCATCGTGGCGTTGGGCGTCTCCGGGATCTACTCGTATCAGCGGCTCGGTCGCGCCGAGGATCCGTCGTTCACTGTCAAGGTCGCGGTGATCTCGGTGATCTGGCCGGGCGCCACCGCCAGAGAAATGCAGGAACAGGTCGCCGACCCGATCGAGAAGAAACTGCAGGAACTGCCGTATTTCGAGAAGGTGCAGACCTATTCGAAAGCGTCCTTCGCGGCGATGCAGGTGACCTTCCGCGACTCGACGCCGCCGCCCGAAGTGCCGCATCTGTTCTATCTGCTGCGCAAGAAGCTGTGGGACGTCGCGCCGCAGCTTCCGAGCGATCTGATAGGACCGACCATCAACGACGAATACAGCGACGTCGATTCCATCCTGTACATGATGACCGGCGACGGCGCCGACTACGCGCAGCTGAAGAAGACGGCCGAAGGCCTGCGTCAGCGCCTGCTGAAAGTCGACAACGTCACCAAGGTCAACGTCTACGGCACCCAGGACGAGCGGATCTATGTCGAGTTCTCGCACGCCAAGCTCGCCACGCTCGGCCTGACGCCGCAAGCGCTGTTCGACTCCCTCGCCAAGCAGAATGCGGTGACGCCGGCGGGCATCGTGGAGACCTCGTCGCAGCGTGTGCCGCTGCGTGTCACCGGTGCGCTCGACGGCGTCAAGGCGGTGGCCGAGACGCCGGTCGAAAGCAACGGCCGACTGTTCAGGCTCGGCGACATCGCCACCGTCTCGCACGGTTATGTCGATCCGACCGACTACATGGTGCGGCAGAAGGGCCAGCCGGCGATCGGCATCGGCGTGGTCACCGCGCGGGGCGCCAACATTCTCGAACTCGGCGAGCAGGTGAAGGCCGCGACCGCGGAGTTCATGGGCGAGGTGCCGCAGGGCATCGAGATCGAGCAGATCGCCGATCAGCCGTTGGTGGTCAAGCACGCCGTCGGCGAGTTCATGATGTCGTTCATCGAGGCGCTGGTGATCGTCCTGTTCGTGTCGTTCCTGGCGCTCGGTTGGCGCACCGGCATCGTGGTGGCGCTGTCGGTGCCGCTGGTGCTGGCGATCGTCTTCATCGTGATGAACGTCATGTCGCTCGACCTCCACCGCATCACGCTCGGCGCGCTGATCATCGCGCTCGGACTATTGGTCGACGACGCCATCATCGCGGTCGAGATGATGGTGGTGAAGATGGAGCAGGGCTGGGATCGCGCCCGCGCCGCGTCCTTCGCATGGGAATCGACCGCGTTTCCGATGCTGACCGGCACGCTGGTCACCGCGGTGGGGTTTCTGCCGATCGGCTTCGCCAATTCCTCGGTCGGCGAATATGCCGGAGGCATTTTCTGGATCGTGGCGATCGCGCTGGTCGCGTCGTGGTTCGTCGCGGTGATCTTCACGCCCTATATCGGCGTCAAGCTGCTGCCGGATTTCGCCGGCAAGAAGGGCCACAATCCCGACGAGGTGTATCACACGAGGATCTATCGCGCGTTGCGCGCCGGCGTCGCCTGGTGCGTGCGCTGGCGCGGCACCGTCGTGCTGGCCACGGTCGGCATCTTCGTCGCATCGGTGGTCGGCTTCGGCCACGTTCAGCAGCAGTTCTTCCCGCTGTCCGAGCGGCCCGAACTGTTCCTGCAGTTGCGCCTGCCGGAAGGCACGGCGTTCAACGTCACCATGAACACCGTCAAGCAGGCCGAGACGCTGCTCAAGGACGACGGCGATATCGCCACCTATACCGCCTATGTCGGCAAGGGCTCGCCTCGGTTCTGGATGGGGCTCAATCCGCAGCTGCCCACCGAATCCTTCGCCGAGATCGTGATCGTCGCGAAGGACGTCGCGTCGCGCGAACGGATCAAGGCGCGGCTCGAACAGGCGGCGCATGACGGCCGGCTCGCCGAGGCGCGGGTCCGCGTCGACCGTTTCAACTTCGGCCCGCCGGTCGGCTTTCCGGTGCAGTTCCGAGTGATCGGTTCGGACGCCGCCAAGGTGCGCGAGATCGCCTACCAGGTCCGCGACGTGGTCAAGGCCAATCCCAACGTGATCGATCCGCATCTCGACTGGAACGAGCAATCACCCTATCTGAAACTCGCCGTCGATCAGGACCGCGCCCGCGCGCTCGGATTGACGCCGCGAGACGTCTCCCAGGCGCTGGCGATGCTTATCTCCGGCACGCAGGTGACGACGGTGCGTGATGGCGTCGAAAAGATCGGCGTGGTCGCCCGCGCGGTGCCGTCGGAACGGCTCGATCTCGGCCGGATCGGCGAACTGACCATCACCGCGCGCAACGGCGTGGCGGTACCGCTGTCGCAAGTCGCCAAGGTCGAATATGCGCACGAGGAGCCGATCCTGTGGCGGCGCAACCGCGACATGGCGATCACCGTGCGCGCCGACGTCGTCGACGGTGTGCAGGCGCCGGACGTCACCAATGCGATCTGGCCGCAACTCGAGAAGATCCGCGCCGGCCTGCCGTCCGCCTACCGGATCGAGACGGGCGGCGCGATCGAGGAATCCGCCAAGGGCAATGCGTCGATCTTCATCCTGTTTCCGGTGATGGTGATCGTGATGCTGACGCTGCTGATGATCCAGTTGCAGAGCTTCCCGCGGCTGCTGCTGGTGTTCCTCACCGCGCCGCTCGGCGTCATCGGCGCTTCGCTCGGCCTCAACGTCGCCAATGCGCCGTTCGGCTTCGTCGCGCTACTCGGGCTGATCGCGCTGGCCGGCATGATCATGCGCAACACCGTCATTCTGGTCGATCAGATCGAGACCGACGTCGCGCAGGGTTCGACCCGGCGCGTCGCGATCGTCGAGGCCACCGTGCGCCGGGCCCGGCCGGTGGTGCTGACGGCGCTCGCGGCGATCCTGGCGATGATCCCGCTGTCGCGTTCCGCCTTCTGGGGGCCGATGGCCATCACCATCATGGGCGGCCTGTTCGTCGCCACCTTCCTGACGCTGTTCTATCTGCCGGGGTTGTACGCGCTGTGGTTCCGCAACAGCCTCGATGAACGCGGTGGTGACAGCGCCGCCGATCCTGCGCCGCAGCATGGGGACCAGGCGCAGCCTGCGTTTCCGCTTGCCGCAGCGGCCGAATAATTCAACATTGGTTTCCTGATGACGTTGACGTCCGACAATACCGAAGCCGATATGCGGCACCGCATCCTCGTGGTCGCGGAGCGGCTGTTCCGTCAGATCGGCTATCAGAAGACCACCGTGGCCGACATCGCCAAGGTGCTGCAGATGAGCCCGGCGAATGTGTACCGCTTCTTCGATTCGAAGAAGGCGATCCACAAGGGCGTGGCGCGGCATCTGATGGGCGAGGTCGAGCAGGCCGCGGACAGCATCGCGGCGGCGCGGGGCCCTGCGGCCGAGCGGCTGCGCGATCTGCTCACCACCGTGCACCGCATGAACTGCGAGCGCTACATCGGCGACGAGAAGTTGCACGAGATGGTCGCGATCGCGATGGAGGAGAACTGGGACGTCTGCGTCAGCCATATGCAGCACGTCACCGGACTGATCGGCAAGGTCATCGCGGAGGGCGCCGAGAGCGGCGAGTTCGCCGTTGCCAACGTGCCGATGGCGGCGCAGTGCACCTGCACCTCGATGATGCGTTTCTTCCACCCGCAAATGATCGCGCAGGCGTTCCACAAGGACGGGCCGACGCCCGATCAAATGATCGACTTCGTGCTGGCCGGGCTTGGTGCTAAGAGACGGGCGATATCCCCCTAGCGCCGAGGCGACTGCGTGACCGACCTGCACTCCTACGAACCCTCCAACGGCCATGGCCTCAAGCACGATCCGTTCAACGCCATCATCGCGCCGCGGCCGATCGGCTGGATTTCGTCCTGCGACGCCGAGGGCCACGTCAACCTCGCGCCTTACAGTTTCTTCAATGCCTTCAACTACACGCCGCCGCTGATCGGCTTCTCCTCGACGGAGCGGAAGGACACCGTTGCCAACATCGAGCAGACCGGCGAATTCGTCTGGAATCTGGTGACGATGGATCTGGCTCATGCGATGAATGCGACGGCCGCGACGGTTCCCCCTGAGGTCGACGAGTTCGAATTGGGCAAGCTCACCAAGCTGCCGAGCCGCCTGGTGAAGCCGCCGCGCGTCGCCGAGAGCCCGGTGTCGTTCGAATGCCGGATGTCCGACATTATCCAACTCAAGGCCGCCGACGGCACCAGGACCGATGCCTGGCTGACGATCGGCGAGGTCGTCGCGGTGCACATCGACAAGCGGCTGATCAAGGACGGCGTCTATCAGACCGCACTGGCCCGCCCGATCGTCCGCGCCGGCCGTCGCGGCGACTATTTCGAGATCCGGCCCGACGCGATGTTCGAGATGCCGCGCCCCGCCTGACGCGCTGCAGCAATGCCTGTCGACGCCGCCTCCGCCCAGCCGAATTGACCTGCGGCGCGAACGCTCGCACGATGGAGCAAATCGCCTCGGGTGTTCGCGTGACTGCTCTGAGCCATCGCCAATCGGAAATTCTCAATCTGGCCCGCGCCTCCGGACGGGTGATGGTGGACGATCTCGCCCGCCGCTTCGACGTCTCGGCACAGACCATCCGCAAGGATCTCAATGACCTGTGCGACCAGCGCTCGCTGACCCGCATTCACGGCGGCGCCATCATCGCCTCCGGGGTCGAGAATCTCGCCTATGAGGCGCGCCGCTTCGTCGCCGCCGAGGAAAAACGGGCGATCGGCGTTGCGGCGGCCTCGCAGATCCCCGACGGCTGCTCGCTGTTCATCAACATCGGCACGACGACGGAGGAGGTCGCGAGCGCCCTGACCTCGCACCAGGATCTGCTAGTGATCACCAACAACCTCAACGTCGCGATGCTGCTGTACAAATATCCCCGGATCGAGGTCATCGTCGCCGGCGGCACCGTGCGTCGCTCCGACGGCGCGGTCATCGGCTCGGCGGCGATCGGCCTGATCGGCCAGTTCAAGGTCGACTACGCGATCATCGGCGCCTCGGCGATCGACGAGGAGGGCGCCTTGCTCGATTTCGACTATCGCGAGGTGCAGGCGTCGCAGGCGATCATCGCCAACGCCCGCAGCGTGATGCTGGTCGCCGATTCGACCAAGTTGCGGCGTAGCGCGCCGGTCCGGATCGCGCATCTCAGCCAGATCCAGACCTTCGTCACCGACGAGGCGCTGCCGCCGGCGCTGCAGAGCATCTGCGATACGCGCGGTATCGAAGTGATTGCGGCGTTGCCCAAGCGCGCCGACGATCTCGATGAGAGCGCTGCCTAGAGCTTTTCCGGTTCTGATGGAATCAGAACCGGAGCCCTAGATTCTTGATTTGACGCGTTTTCTCTACGCGTACCGGTATCCACTTCGCTCGAAAACGCTATAGCGAGCCCTGCCGATTACAATCAGTGATTGTGACTTGGTCGCCTCAATGCGACAGGCATGTCACATCGTGCTTGCTTTCGTTTTTGATTGTGTTTTATTTCATCGCGAAAGAAATACGACAAAAGCGAAAGCTGCAGTGCAGCAATTTCGCAACAGGGAGGTGTCGTGGACAGGGTTTTCGATCTCGCAATTATCGGCGGCGGGATCAACGGCTGTGGCATCGCGCGCGACGCGGCCGGCCGTGGCAACTCCGTTTTCCTGTGCGAGATGAACGATCTGGCCAGCGGCACCTCGTCCTGGTCGACCAAGCTGATCCATGGCGGTCTGCGCTATCTCGAATATTTCGAGTTTCGCCTGGTCCGCGAGGCGCTGATCGAGCGCGAGCGGCTGTGGCAGATCGCGCCGCACATCATCGGTCCGCTGCGTTTCGTGTTGCCGCATCATTCCGGGTTGCGGCCGGCCTGGCGGCTGCGGCTCGGCCTGTTTCTCTACGACTATATCGGCGGGCGTCGACTGCTGCCGCCGACGCGCTCCGTCGATCTCGCCCATGACGAGGTCGGCAAGCCGCTGATCCCCGGGCGCTTCACCCGTGGTTTCGAATACTCCGATTGCTTCGTCGACGACGCGCGCCTCGTCGTGCTCACCGCGCGCGACGCCGCCGAGCGCGGCGCCGAGATCCGCACCCGCACCCGCGCGGCGCAGGTTCGGCAGAGCGGCGGCATCTGGGAGGTGACGCTCGAAGACACGCAGAGCGGCGTGCGCAACACGATCCGGGCGCGCGCGCTGGTCAATGCAGCGGGCCCATGGGTCGAGGCGGTGCTGGCTTCGGGCGCCGGCGTCAACGCCGCCTCCAAGGTGCGGCTGGTGCAAGGCTCGCACATCGTGGTGCCGAAGCTGTACGATCACGACCGTGCCTATATCTTTCAGAATGCCGACGGCCGCATCGTGTTCGCGATTCCCTATCAGGGCGACTTCACCCTGATCGGCACCACCGACCGCGACTATGACGGCGATCCCTCGCAGGTGAAGGCGACGCCGGACGAGATCAGCTATCTGTGCGACGCCGTCAGCGCGTATTTCGCCGGGCCGGTGAAGCCGGCTGACGTCGTCTGGACGTTCTCCGGCGTGCGCCCGCTGTACGACGACGGCGCCAGCGAGGCCAAGGCCGCGACCCGCGACTACGTGTTCGAATTGGATACGCCGGGCGGCGCACCGCTGCTGTCGATCTACGGCGGCAAGATCACCACCTATCGCCGACTGTCCGAAGAGGCGCTGGAGAAGCTCGCGCCCTATCTGAAGGGCAAGACCGCCAAGGAGGGCTGGACCGCGCACCAGCCGTTGCCGGGCGGCGACTTTCCGGTCGACGGCGCACCCGCGCTGATCACTGAACTGACCCGCGACTATCCGTTCCTTTCCGCAGCGCACGCGCACCGCCTGGTGCACGCCTACGGCACCCGCGCGCGCGATCTGCTCGGTGCGGCGCGGTCGATGGCCGACCTCGGCTGCGACTTCGGTGCCACATTGACGGAGGCGGAGGTCCGCTATCTGATCAACCGCGAATGGGCTTGCAGCGCGGACGACATCGTCTGGCGGCGATCCAAGCTCGGCCTGCGGCTGCCGCCGTCCGCGCTCGCCGCCATCGACCAATGGATCGCCGCGTTCCGCGCGTCCGAAAAGCCGCAGCAGCACGCGGGAGGCCGGGCATGAGCGTGAGCCTGGACAACGTCACCCGGACGATCGACGGGCTGCCGGCGATCTGCGACGTGTCGCTGACGCTGGAGCGCGGCACGCTGAGCGTGCTGCTCGGACCGACGCTGTCCGGCAAGACCTCGATCATGCGGCTGCTCGCCGGCCTCGACAAGCCGAATTCCGGTCGCGTCCTGGTCGACGGCCGGGACGTCACCGGGGCCGACGTACGCAAGCGCTCGGTGGCGATGGTCTATCAGCAGTTCATCAACTACCCGTCGCTGACGGTGTACGAGAACATCGCCTCGCCGCTGCGGGTGCAGCGCAAACCGCGCGCCGAGATCGAGCAGCGCGTGCAGGAGGCGGCGCAGCTGCTCAAGCTCGAGCCGTATCTGAAGCGCACGCCCTTGCAGCTCTCCGGTGGTCAGCAGCAGCGCACCGCGATCGCCCGGGCGCTGGTCAAGGGCGCGGATCTGGTGCTGCTCGACGAACCGCTGGCCAATCTCGACTACAAGCTGCGCGAGGAACTGCGCACCGAACTCCCGCGGATCTTCGAAGCCTCCGGCGCGATCTTCGTCTATGCCACCACCGAGCCGTCCGAGGCGCTGCTGCTCGGCGGCCGCACCATCTGCATGTGGGAGGGCCGGGTGCTGCAGACCGGGCCGACACCGCAGGTCTATCGTCGGCCCGACACGCTACGCGTCGCGCAGGTGTTTTCCGATCCGCCGCTCAACATCGTCGGCGCCGAGAAGAAGAGCGGCACCGTGCATTATGCGGGAGGCGTCACCGCGCCCGCGACCGGCGTCTTCGAAGGCCTCGGCGATGGCGTCTATCGGGTCGGTTTCCGCGCTCACCAGATCGCGGTGGCGCGCGGCGACGCCGACCGCCACGGCTTTCAGACGACGGTCGCGGTGACGGAAATCACCGGCTCGGAGAGCTTCGTGCATCTGCGGCGCGGCGACGACAATTGGGTCGCGGTGCTGCACGGCGTCCACGAATTCGAGCCCGGCCAGACGCTCGACGCGGTGCTCGATCCTGCCAATCTGTTCGTGTTCGACGCGGCCGACCGCCTCGTCGCCGCGCCGAAGCCGATGTGACGGAGAGGGCCGATGGCGCGCATTGACCTCGTGGACCTGGCTCACTCCTACCTCGTCGGCGACGATCTGCCGCCGGCTGCCTATGCGCTGAAGCCGGTATCGATGACCTGGCGGCAGGGCGGCGCCTATGCACTCCTCGGCCCCTCCGGCTGCGGCAAGACCACGCTGCTCAATCTGATTTCCGGCATCGTGACGCCGTCGCGCGGCAAGATCCTGTTCGACGGCACCGACGTCACGCGGCTGTCGACCCGCGAGCGCAACATCGCGCAGGTGTTCCAGTTTCCGGTGATCTACGACACCATGACGGTGCGGGAGAATTTGGCGTTTCCGCTGAAGAATCGCGGCGTGCCGAAGCCTGAGATCGACAGGCGCGTCGCCGAGATCGCCGATCTGCTCGACCTCACGCCGAATCTGGGGCGCAAGGCGACGCGGCTGACCGCCGACGCCAAGCAGAAGATCTCACTCGGCCGCGGCCTGGTCCGCTCCGACGTCGCCGCGATCCTGTTCGACGAACCGCTCACGGTGATCGATCCGCATCTGAAGTGGGAGTTGCGCTCCAAGCTGAAGGCGCTGCATCGCGCGCTGGATCTCACGATGATCTACGTCACCCACGACCAGACCGAAGCGCTGACCTTCGCCGACACCGTCGTCGTCATGCATGACGGCCGTGTGGTGCAAAGCGGCACGCCGGAGGAACTGTTCGAGAAGCCGGCGCACACCTTCGTCGGTTACTTCATCGGCTCGCCCGGCATGAACATCGTGCCGGCGCAGATCCGCGGCCGCGAGGCGCTGATCGACGGCCATGCGATCACACTCGCCCGCGGCTACGACAATCTGCCATCCGGGGCCAAGATCGAGATCGGGGTGCGGCCGGAATTCGTGCACCTCACCGCGAAGGCGCCGGGGTTTTTGTCCGGCCGCATCGAGCGGATCGACGACCTCGGCCGCATCCGTTTCGCCTGGGTGCGGGTCGGCGGCGTCCGCTTCGCCGCGCGGGTCCCGGACGGATTCTCCGCCGACGGCGACGAGGTCGGTCTGATGATCGAACCGTCGCGCGTCCACGTCTATGCCGACAGCGAGATCGTCGAAGGAAGCGCGCTGGAGCAGGTCGCCTGATGGAGAAGATCGTCAACCAGAAGGCCTGGTTCCTGGTGCTGCCGGTGTTCGCCATCGTCGCGTTCTCGGCGATCCTGCCGCTGATGACGGTGGTGAACTATTCGGTGCAGGACACCTTCGGCAACAACCAGTTCTTCTGGAACGGCGTCGGCTGGTTCAAGGAACTGCTCGATCCCTCGACCGATCTCGGCGGCCGGTTCTTCGCCTCGCTGGGGCGCAATCTGGCGTTCTCGGCGATCATCCTCGCCATCGAAGTCCCGCTCGGAATCGTGGTCGCGCTGGCGATGCCGCGCCACGGCTGGTCGGTCGCGTTCTGCCTGGTGATCATGGCGTTGCCGCTGTTGATCCCGTGGAACGTGGTCGGCACCATCTGGCAAATCTTCGGCCGGCCCGACATCGGCCTGATGGGCTACACGCTGAACAGCCTCGGCATCAATTACAACTACGTCTCCAACGAATTCGACGCCTGGGCCACGGTGGTGGTGATGGACGTCTGGCACTGGACCAGCCTGGTGGCGCTGCTTTGCTATGCCGGCCTGAAGTCGATCCCGGACGCCTATTATCAGGCGGCGCAGATCGACGGCGCGTCGCGCTGGGCGGTGTTCAAGGCGATCCAGCTGCCGAAGATGCACCGGGTGCTGCTGATCGCCGTGCTGCTGCGGTTCATGGACAGCTTCATGATCTACACCGAACCCTTCGTCGTCACCGGCGGCGGGCCGGGCAATTCCACGACCTTCATCTCGATCGAGCTGGTCAAGATCGCGCTCGGCCAGTTCGACCTCGGCAAAGCCGCGGCGCTGTCGATCGTCTACAATCTGATCATCATCATCGTGTGCTGGGTGTTCTACACCGTGATGACCAACGCCGGCGCCGAGCGCCGGCAGACCCCCGGGAGCGCCTGATGCACTCGATCCCCGGTCGCCGCATCGTGATGGCGTGCTATCTGATCTTCCTGATGCTGCCGATCTACTGGCTCGTCAACATGAGCTTCAAGACCAACGGCGAGATCGTCTCGACGATGACGCTGTGGCCGCACCAGCCGACGCTGGAGAACTACCGGACGATCTTCACCGATCCGAGCTGGTATTCGGGCTATATCAACTCGCTGCAATACGTCGTCATCAACACCGTGCTGTCGATCTCGTTCGCGCTGCCGGCGGCCTACGCGTTCTCGCGCTACCGCTTCCTCGGCGACAAGCATTTGTTCTTCTGGCTACTGTCCAACCGGATGGCGCCGGCCGCGGTCTACGCGCTGCCGTTCTTCAACCTGTATTCGGCGATCAATCTGTTCGATACGCCATGGGCGGTGGCGCTGGCGCATTGCCTGTTCAACGTGCCGCTGGCGGTGTGGATCCTCGAGGGCTTCGTCTCCGGCGTGCCGCGCGAGATCGACGAGACCGCGTTCCTCGACGGCTATTCGTTCCCGCGCTTCTTCGTCAAGATACTGATGCCGCTGATCGCCAGCGGCATCGGCGTCGCGGCGTTCTTCTGCTTCATGTTCTCGTGGGTCGAACTGCTGCTGGCGCGGACGCTGACTTCGGTCAACGCCAAGCCGATTTCCGCGGTGATGACCCGCACCGTCTCGGCCGCCGGCATGGACTGGGGCCTGCTCGCCGCCGCCGGCGTCCTGACCATCATCCCGGGCGCGCTGGTGATCTGGTTCGTCCGCAACTACATCGCGCGCGGCTTCGCGCTCGGTCGGGTGTGAGGATTTGAAATGATAGACCGACGCCGTCATTGCGAGGAGCGAAGCGACGACGCAATCCAGCTCCGTGCACTGCGCCCTGGATTGCTTCGCTTCGCTCGCAATGACGAAGTTTGCGGGGGCTGACCATGGATCACTTCGCATGGATGGCGTGGACCTGGCCGACCGCGATCTTCTTCGTCGCGCTCGCCGGCACGCTCGGCACCATGACCTGGCTGGCGCTCGCCTATCCCGAGGTCGAGCGGGTCGGCGTGCTGAGGATTCCGACGACGCGTGGCGACCGGCTGTTCGTGTCGCTGATCCTCGCCGCCGTGATCCATCTGGTCTGGATCGCGGTGGTCGGGAGCGACCCGCTGCTGACGCTGCCGCTCGGAGAGGGAATCGAAGTGTCGAGCCTGTGGCTCGGCACGTTGTTGTCGCTGCTCGTCGCCGTCGCGGTGTTCCGCACGGTGTGAGCGGTGCAACGAGAAGCAGATCCGGGATCAACCCGGAGCTCGAGAAACGTCGTTCAACGGAGGAAGCAAGGATGCATAGTTTCGGAAATCGGACTCTCTCCAGCCGCTTGCGGCTGATGACGATGGCGAGCGCCGCGGCATTGGTCGCCGCGTCGATGACGCTGGCGGCGCCGGCATGGGCCGCCGACGATGCGGTGCTGAAGAAGTGGATCGACGAGGAGTTTCAGCCCTCGACGCTGTCGAAGGACGACCAGCTCAAGGAACTGCAATGGTTCGCCAAGGCGGCCGAGCCGTTCAAGGGCATGGACATCAACGTCGTCTCCGAGACCATCACCACCCACGAATACGAGGCGAAGACGCTCGCGAAGGCGTTCTCGGAGATCACCGGCATCAAGCTCAAGCATGATCTGATCCAGGAAGGCGACGTGGTCGAGAAGCTGCAGACCCAGATGCAGTCCGGCAAGAACGTCTATGACGGCTGGATCAACGACAGCGACCTGATCGGCACGCATTTCCGCTACGGCCAGACCATCGCGCTGTCCGACTACATGACCGGCGAGGGCAAGGACGTCACCGATCCGATGCTCGATATCGATGACTTCATCGGCAAGTCGTTCACCACCGCGCCCGACAAGAAGATGTACCAGTTGCCCGACCAGCAGTTCGCCAATCTGTACTGGTTCCGCTACGACTGGTTCACCAATCCGGACTACAAGGCGAAGTTCAAGGCGAAATACGGCTACGAGCTCGGCGTCCCGGTCAACTGGTCGGCCTACGAGGATATCGCCGAGTTCTTCACCAACGACATCAAGGAGATCAACGGCGTCAAGGTCTATGGTCACATGGACTACGGCAAGAAGGATCCCTCGCTCGGCTGGCGCTTCACCGACGCCTGGCTGTCGATGGCCGGCAACGGCGACAAGGGCTTGCCGAACGGTCTGCCGGTCGACGAATGGGGCATCCGCATGGAAGGCTGCCGTCCGGTCGGCTCCTCGATGGAGCGCGGCGGCGACACCAACGGTCCCGCGGCGGTGTACTCCATCGTGAAGTATCTCGACTGGATGAAGAAGTATGCGCCGCCGCAGGCGCAGGGCATGACCTTCTCGGAGTCGGGGCCGGTGCCGGCGCAGGGCAACGTCGCCCAGCAGATGTTCTGGTACACCGCCTTCACCGCCGACATGGTGAAGCCCGGCCTGCCGGTGGTGAACGCCGACGGCACGCCGAAATGGCGGATGGCCCCCTCGCCGAAGGGCGCCTATTGGAAAGACGGCATGAAGCTCGGCTATCAGGACGTCGGCTCCGGCACGCTCTTGAAGTCGACGCCGCCGGATCGCCGCAAGGCGGCCTGGCTGTATCTGCAGTTCATCACCTCGAAGACGGTGAGCCTGAAGAAGAGCCATGTCGGTCTCACCTTCATCCGCGAGAGCGATATCTGGGACAAATCGTTCACCGAGCGCGCGCCCAAGCTCGGTGGCCTGATCGAGTTCTATCGCTCGCCGGCCCGCGTGCAGTGGTCGCCGACCGGCAACAACATCCCGGACTATCCGAAGCTGGCGCAATTGTGGTGGCAGAACATCGGCGATGCATCGTCCGGTGCGAAGACGCCGCAGGCCGCCATGGATTCGCTGGCGGCCGCGCAGGACTCGGTGCTCGAGCGGCTCGAGCGGTCGAAGGTGCAGGGTGATTGCGGTCCGAAGCTGAACAAGAAAGAGACCGCCGAGTACTGGTACGAGAAGTCCGCCAAGGACGGCAACATCGCTCCGCAGCGCAAGCTGGCGAACGAGAAGCCGAAGGGTGAGACCGTCGATTACGACACCCTGATCAAGTCCTGGCCCGCCTCGCCGCCGAAGCGCGCGGAGGCGAAGTAAGCGCTCGCTTCGGTTTGGCGTTCGCTCTCCCCAACGTCATGCCCGGCCTTGGGCCGGGCATCCACGAGCTGCAGAGCTCGACGCACCAAGAACGTGGATGGCCGGGACGATCCCGGCCATGACGGGGAAATGAGCGAGAACAAACAAAAGGCCGGGAGCGATCCCGGCCTTTCTTTATCAGTAAGGCCTCTCCGCGAGTCACTCCGGGACGCTCGCGAAGCGAGCGAACCCGGAATCTCTCCGCACCAATTTCTGGATTCCGGGTTCGCGAACTGCGCTCGCGCCCCGGAATGACGGTGGGGGTGGCTTACTGCGCCGCTTGCGCCGATTCCAGCGTCGGGTAGTCGGTGTAGCCCTTGGCGCCGCCGCCGTAGAACGTCGACTTGTCCGGCTCGTTGAGCGGCGCGCCGCTCTTCAGGCGTTCGACGAGGTCGGGGTTGGAGATGAACGGCTTGCCGAAGGCGATCAGGTCGGCCGCATTGGCGTCGAGCTGCTTGTCGGCGAGCGTAAGATCATAGGCATTGTTGCCGATGTAGGCGCCGCTGAAGCGCTTGCGCAGGGACGCGTAGTCGAACGGCGCGACGTCGCGCGGGCCGCCGGTCGCGCCCTCGATGACGTGGATATAGACCAGCTTCAGCTTGTCGAGTTCGTCGACGATGTAGTCGAACAATGCCTGCGGATTGGAGTCCGACACATCATTGGCCGGCGTCACCGGCGAAATCCGGATGCCGGTGCGCTCCGGCCCGATCTCCTTGGCGACGGCCGCCGCTACTTCGAGCATCAGCCTGGCGCGGTTCTCGATCGATCCGCCATAAGAATCGGTGCGCTTGTTGCTGCTGTCGCGGGCGAACTGGTCGAGCAGATAGCCGTTGGCGCCGTGGATCTCGACGCCGTCGAAGCCGGCCTTGATCGCATTGGCCGCGCCCTGGCGGAAGTCGTCGATGATGCCGGGAATTTCGCCGAGCTCGAGCGCGCGCGGCTCGGAGACATCGGCGAATTTGCCACCGACGAAGGTTTTGGTGGCGGCCTTGATGGCTGACGGCGCCACCGGGGCGCCGTGGTTCGGCTGCAGATCGACATGCGAGATGCGGCCGACGTGCCAGAGTTGAATGAAGATCTTGCCGCCGCGCTTGTGCACCTCGTCGGTGACCTTCTTCCAGGCTGTGACCTGCGCGTCGGAATAGATGCCGGGTGTGTCCTGATAGCCCTGGCCCTGCTGCGAGACCTGACTCGCTTCGGTGATCAACAGCCCGGCGCTGGCGCGCTGGCCGTAATATTCCGCCGCCAGCGGACTGGGGACGAGCCCATCGGGAATCGCGCGATTGCGGGTGAGCGGCGCCATCGCGATGCGGTTGGACAGCGTGATCGGGCCGAGCTGATAGGGTTCGAACAGTTTGGAATTTGTCATCTTGCCGTTCCGGAACATTGCGGATGCAAAGAACGTGGGGCGTTCCGGGGCAAACACAATGGCACCGCACAAAATAGATGCGGCTGCATGAAATTTGCAGGGCAATTCCGAAACTGGGCGTTTGAATCAGAAAGAATCTGCTGAAAATTGCCCAGCGGGAGGCGGTTTTGACCCCCCGCGGGGCGTCCGTTCAAAGAGCGGACGCGGTCGCCGCGCGAGCGCGGTCCTAAGCGGTCAGCGCCGGCCGCTGGCGACGGAAAAACCAGAACGCCAGCGGCGCCACGAACAACGTGCCGAAGGCGGGCAGCGCCGCGGCGCGCAGGATCTCGCTCGCCCCGAGGGCTTCGCCGCCGATGCCGAATTTGGCGAGTACAATGGCGAGGACCAGCGTGATGATCGGTGCGACCACCATGGTGGCGGCGCCTGCGGCCTGCGACACCAGTCTGCCGGCCGGAGCGGCGGTTGCGAGCACGCGTGCCACCACAATGGCGGCGGCGAAAGCCAGTGCTGTGAGCACGATGAGCAGTGTCATTTCCAACTTCCTGTTTGGTCGGGTGTCCTCCCCAAGGGGACAGAGGCCCGAGGTCGATTGAAGGAGGCCCTTCGAACGGCAACAGGATACTATTTTGCACTGCACAGACGTTGATCTAGCGCATATCAAAATGGGGCAGTTCGCCGCGGCGGGCGTCTCTTTAGAGGTATCATGGGACGAAATCGGCATTTTGACACCAGATGGTGGTGTCAGGATCTGGGCGCGCGCGTGATCTTCCCCCTGCGCAGGCGCATAGCGCTGGACGGCGCGGGTCGAGAACCATCCAAACCATCGTGCAGGCGCGGCGGCCTCCGACTTCCGTCGAATTCAGTCGGCCGGCTTCGGTGCGCCGCGCAGTCGGCCGACAACGCCGGTCGGGAAGAAATACACACTGGCGACGAACAGCAGCCCCAGCCACAGCAGCCAGCGATCCGGGTGCAGCAGACCCGGCAGCAGCGGCAGGCCGGCGTCGGCGGCGGCGGTCGAGGCGGCGCCCATCAGCGCCTGCAGATAGTTCTGTGCCAGGATGAAGATCGTGGCGCCGATGATGGCGCCGTAGATCGTGCCCATGCCGCCGATCACCACCATCAGCAGAATGTCGAGCATGATCGAAAAGCTGAGCGAGGTGTCCGGCCCGGCGTAGCGCAGCCACATCGCGTTGAGGATGCCGGCGCAGGCGGCGACGAGCGCGGCCAGCACATTGGCGTAAGTGAGGTGGAAGACGGTGCGATAGCCCAGCGCTTCGGCGCGGAAGCGGTTCTCGCGGACCGCCTGCAGCACCCGGCCGAACGGCGAATTCACCACCCGCAGCAGCCCCAGGATCATCGCCGCGCAGCCGACGAGGATGATGTAATAGGTCAGGATCCGGCCGTTGATCCGGACGCCGAACAGATCCTGGATGAACACCGTGCCCGGCCGCAGCAATTCGGGCAGGCTGAAGCTGCGGCCGTCCTCGCCGCCGGTCAGCCACGACAATTGCGAGGCCAGCACCAGAAAGGCGGAGGCGACCGCGAGCGTGATCATCGCAAAGAAGATCGCCTCGACCCGTAGCGAGAACAGCCCGATGCCGAGCGCGAGCAGCGCCGCCAGCGGCAGGCCGATCACGATGCCGGTCGCGACCGCCCCCCAGTTCGGGCCCATCGTGTACAGCGCGATCGCCATCGCATAGCTGCCGATGCCGTAGAACATCGTGTGCGCGAACGACACCGTGCCGGTATAGCCGAGCAGCAGATCATAGGACGCCACCAAGGCTGCGAAGATGCAGATCTTGGCGGCGACGTTGAGCGGCTTGGCGCCGGGAAACACGAACGGGGTGATCGCCAGCATCGCGATGATCGCGATCAGGATCAGCGCCAGCACCCGGCTGCGCGGCGGATCGCCGGAGAGAAGCATCATCGCCTAACCCTCATCGGCTCGTCACCGCATAGAGCCCGCGCGGCCGCCACATCAGGATCGCGACCATCAGCAGGATGTTGGAGACCAGCGCCAGCTTCGGCACCAGGAAGCCGCCGTAATTGGCGACCATCGCCACCAGCAGCGCGCCGATGAAACAACCGCCGACCGAGCCGAGCCCGCCGATGATCACGACGATGAAAATCAGCACGGTGAGGTCGTTGCCCATCGAGGCGTGGACCTGCTCGCGATACAGCGCCCACATGATGCCGCCGAATCCGGCGAGCGCCGAGCCGACCATGAACACGCCGAGGAACAGCCGCTTGATGTGATAGCCGAGCGCCTCGACCATCTCGCGATTCTCGACGCCGGCGCGGATCAGCAGCCCGATCTTGGTACGGTTGAGCACGAGCTGGATCGCGACGAACACCGCGATCCCGACCAGCAGCACCAGCAGGCGATATTTGGCGATCGCGATGTCGCCGATGATGAACGAGCCGCGCAGTGCCGTCGGCAGCGGCAGCGGGATGATCTGCGGCCCCCACAGCGCATACAGCGCCTGCTCCGCGACGATGAGCCCGCCGGTGGTCATCAGGATCTGCTTCAGGTGCTGGCCGTAGACCGGCAGGATCAGCACGCGCTCGACGACCAGGCCGAGCGCGCCCGACACCGCCATTGCGGCCAGCGCCGCCGGCGCCAGCACCGCCAGATTCACCAGCAGCGAATCCGCCTGTGACATCCCGGCGAGCGGCAGCAGCACCAGCGTCGCCACATAGGCGCCGACCGCAATGAAGGCACCGTGGCCGAAATTCAGCACGTCCATCAGCCCGAACACCAGCGTCAGGCCGGACGCCATGATGAAGATCATCATCCCCATCGCGAGCGACGCGACCGTCAGCGTCACCCAGGATGAGAACGAGCCGACCAGCGGCAGCATCAGCAGCGCCAGGATCAGCGGCAGTAGCACCGGTACGAGATCGCGCTTGGGCTTGGGCAGGGCGTCGGAGGGGGCGGGGATGGGGACATCGGTCATGTCAGTCACGATTCGTCATTGCGAGGAGGCGAAGCCGACGAAGCAATCCAGGGGCCCCGTGCACTGCGCTGGATTGCTTCGCCTTCGGCTCGCAATGACGGGGAGAGGGCCGTTGTGTGACTCACTGATGCGCCTCCAGGCTGAGGCCGAGCAGGCGCTCCTGCAGCGGAATGTCGGCGGCGAGATCGGCCATCGCGCCGCGATGCACGATGGTGCCGTTGTCCATCACCAGCACCGTGTCGCCGATCTGCTGCGCGACGTGAAAATTCTGTTCGACGAGAAGAATGGTGGCGCCGGAGCGCTTGATCTCTGCGAAGCATTCGATCAGCGATCCGATGATCGCCGGCGCCAGACCCTTGGTCGGCTCGTCGATCAACAAGAGTTTGCGCGGCTCGACGATGGCGCGGGCGATCGACAGCATCTGCTTCTGTCCGCCCGACAGCGAGCCGGCGCGCGACAGCCAGAATTTCCGCAGTGCCGGGAAGAAGCCGAAGATCCAGTCGAGCCGCTTGTCGTCGAGCTCGCCGTCGCGCGCGGCAAGGATCAGGTTCTCCTTCACCGAGAGATCGGAGAACACCGCCATAGATTCGGGCACGTAGCCGAGGCCGAGCCGGGCGATGTCCGGCGTCGCCATCGCTTCGATGCGCCTGCCCGCGAAGGCGATCTCGCCTTTCGAGGCCGGCCACAGCGCCATGATGGTGCGCAGCGTCGTCGTCTTGCCGGCGCCGTTGCGCCCGAGCAGCATCGTGGTCTTGCCCTCGGGCACCGTGAAGTCGACGCCCTGCAGAATGTGATAGCGCCCGATATTGGTGTGCACGCCTTCGAGCGTGAGCAGGTCGGTCATTCTCCCCTCTCCCGCTTGCGGGAGAGGGGCTGGGGGTGAGGGAGCCCCAGGCACAGTGCTCGCGTCGCCCTCACCCCAACCCTCTCCCGCAAGCGGGAGAGGGGGCGCGCTGGCGCAAGAGGAGAGGGTGCTACCAACATGGGGGCGATCGGCATCTGCATCATTCCATCCTACACTCCGCTCATGCGGCGCTCTTTCCCGGGGCGATGCCGAGATAGGCTTCCTGCACGATCGGCGAGGCGATCACCTCGGCGGGCTTGCCGTCGGCGACGAGGCGGCCGTTGTGCAGCACGATGATGCGGTCGGCGAGCGAGCGCACCACGTCCATCTTGTGCTCAACCAGCAGGATGAGCTTGCTCGTATCGGTCTTCAGCCGCGCAATCAGATCGAGCACCACCGGCACCTCGTCGACGCTCATGCCGGCGGTCGGCTCGTCGAACATGTAGACCTTCGGCTCCAGCGCCATCATCAGCGCGACTTCGAGCTTGCGCTGGTCGCCGTGCGACAGCGCGGTGGCGGCGACGCTGCGGCGGCTGCCCAGCGCGACGCTGTCGAGGATGGCGTCGGCGCGGTCGATCAGGTCGCGCCGCGTCCGCCACGGCCGCAACATGTCGTAATGCGTGCCGCTGCGGGCCTGCACTGCGAGGCGCACGTTCTCCTCGACGCTGAGATTGGGAAACAGGTTGGTGAGCTGGAACGCGCGGCCGAGCCCGGCGCGGGTGCGCAGCGGCGCGGTCATCCGCGTGATGTCCGCGCCGTCGAACAGGATGCGGCCCTCGCTCGGCCGCAACTGTCCGGAGATCAGGTTGAAATAGGTGGTCTTGCCGGCGCCGTTCGGCCCGACAATGGCGGTCAGCTCCCCCGGCCGAAACGCACAGCTCACCGCATCGACGGCGACATGGCCGCCGAAGCGAATGGTGAGGGACTGGGTTTCGAGGGTGGTCATGGGTGAGCGGCTTGATCCGGCACAACGTCAGAGTTCGTCATTCCGGGGCGCGAGCGGAGCTCGCGAACCCGGAATCTCGACGTGACAATCTCGGGATTCCGGGTTCGCGCTTCGCGCGCCCCGGAATGACTCCCTTGTGGCTATCACCGCTTGTTCTTGATCGGGATATTCATGTCCTCGATCTTCAGTTCGCGCACCGGCTCGAGCACGGCCCAGGCGACGTTCGGGTCGACCTTGACCTTGAAGTGATACATGCTCTGCAGCGCCTGGTGATCTTCCTTGCGGAACATCATCTTGCCCTTCGGCGTGTCGAACTCCATGCCTTCCATCGCCGCGATCAGCTTCTCGGTGTCGGTCGACTTCGCCTTCTGCACGGCGGTGACCACCGCCATCGCGGCCGAGAAGCCGCCCGCGGTGAAGAAGTCCGGCGGTGCGTTGAAGCGCTTCTGATGCTCGGTCACCAGCCAGTCGTTGATCGGGTTCTTGGGGATGTCGTAATAGTAATAGGTCGCGCCTTCCATGCCGGGCAGGCGCTTGTAGGCGGCGAGCGCCGGCAGGATGTTGCCGCCGGTCGACAGCTCGATGCCGTAGCGCTTCGGGTCCATGTCCTGCAGCTTGGTCAGCGGATCGCCGCCGCCGGCCCAGATCACCCAGATGATCTTCTTGCCGGGCTTGTCCTTCAGCGTGTCGAACAGTCGTTGGCCGACCGCGGTGAAGTCGGTGGTGGTGGTCGGGACGTATTCCTCGGCGGCGAGCGTCGCGCCGGTCTTGGCCAGCGCCTCCTTGAAGGCGGCGACGCCGTCGCGGCCGAACGCGTAGTCCTGTGCCAGCGTGGCGATGGTGACGCCCGGCTTGCCGATCGCGACCGCGTTGGAGATCGCATCTTGCGACGAGTTGCGGCCGGTGCGGAAGATGTAGCGATTCCACTTCTCGCCGGTAATCTGATCGGCTACCGCCGGCTCGACGATCAGGATCTTCTTGTTTTCCTCGGCGACCGGCAGGTCGGCGAGTGCTGCGGCCGACGACGAGGTGCCGATCGCGATGTCGACGCCGTCGTCCTGGTACGCTTCCGCAAGTGCCGCCTTGGAGAGGTCGGGCTTGCTCTGGTCGTCCTTGGTGATCACCTTGATCTTGCGGCCGTCGAGCGTCATCGTGCCCTTGGTCGCGTATTCGAGCCCCATCATCAGGCCGGTTTCGGTCTGCTTGGCGTAGGCCTCCAGCGGACCGGTCTTGCCGTAGATCAGCGCGATCTTGAGATCGTCGGCGCGAGCGGCGACCGATGCGGTCAGCGCCGGGACGGCGGCAGCGACGAATGCTGCAGCTGCAACAATGGAAAGATGACGCACGTTCTTCCTCCGGGTTTTGTTGCGCCGGACCCTAGAGCAAGTCGGGGGAAGTTGGAACGTCGCCGCAGATGAAATTTCGCTACGGCTGCCGCGCCGGTGGATTGCGGGGGCGCCGTTCGGCCGGCGCTGCGTCGGGTCTCGCGACCGGCCGGAACGGCGGTTCGGTGGAAGCGGACGGCGCGGGGGTAACCGTTCCGCCCATCTTCGTCAGCAGTTCGGCGGTCGGCCAGGAATCCGCCGGCAGGCCGTATTTGATCTGCATCGCCTTCACCGCGCTGCGGCTCTGCTGGCCGAGGATGCCGTCGATCTTGCCGACGTCGAAGCCGGCGCGCGTCAGCAACTGTTGCAATTGCTTCATCTCGTTGAACGACAATTGCGCGATCTGCACGGTCGGCTTGCGCATCGGCGGCGCGCCGGCGATCCGTGTGGCCAGATAGCCGGCGGTGGTCGAATAGATCAGCGAATTATTCCATTCGGTATAGGCGGCGAAATTCGCGTAGGCCAGAAACGCCGGGCCGTGGCGGCCCATCGGCAGCAGTAGCGACGCCTGTAGCGTGTCGCCCGGCAGCGGCCGTCCGTCGGCGAAAGTCACGCCCCATTGCGCCCATTGCGCGCGCGGATGCTTGATGAGCAGGTCGGCCTGATCCCAGGGAAGGTTGGCCGGCACCTGCACTTCCTGCAGCCAGGGCTCGCCGCGCCGCCATTTCAGCCCGGCCGCGATGTAATGCGCGGTCGAGCCGATGACGTCGGCGGGGCTGCGCAGCATGTCGCGGTGGCCGTCGCCGTCATAGTCGACTGCGTAGTCGTAATAGTGCCGCGGCAAAAACTGCGTCTGGCCGAGCTCGCCGGCCCAGGAGCCGATCATTTCGGCGGGCGCCAGATCGCCGCGGTCGACGATCTTCAGCGCCGCGATGGTCTCCTGCTGAAACTTTTCGGAGCGGCGGCAATCATAGGCCAGCGACACCAGCGAGCGCAGCGTCGAGAGGTTGCCCTGGACCGCGCCGAAATCGCTCTCCAGCGCCCAGAATGCGGCGATCACCGCCGGCGGCACGCCGTATTCCTTCTCGGCGCGCGCGAAGGCCTGCGCGTGCTGCTTGATCATCTGCTGGCCCTTGACGCGCCGGCCCTCCGACGCCATCCGCCCGGCGAACACCGTGAAGATCTGCCCGAACACCCGCTGCCCGCGGTCGCGATTGACGATGCCCTGGTCGTAGACGAGATACGGCGAAGCCTGCGCGATCGCCCGCTGCGACACCCCGGCCGCGACCGCCTGCTGTTTCAGCCCGGCGAGAAACTGATCGAAGCTCTGCCCGCCATGGCAGGACGCGCCGCGCTGGGCGAGAGCGGGGGAGGCGGACAGGGCAGTTGCCAGTGCTGCCAACACGGCGCCGCGCCAGTTGCTCGCCAGTCGTTGCACCAAGTTCATCCGCCGCATGGCCACCCCATCAAACGTCATCGCCGGGCTCGACCCGGCGATCCATCAAATCAGACGACGAGTCTTGTTGGGATGGGTTGCCGGGTCAAGCCCGGCATGGCGATCGGGCAACGCCGCGATCATTCATCGAACAGATCGGAGTGGGTGCCGGTCCTCGCGAGCAGCACCTCTTCCGGTGTCAGTCGATAGATCAAAAGCCAATCCGGTCCGATGTGGCATTCAAGGTAGCCGGTCCAAGGGCCTTTCAGCGCGTGCGGACGGCATACTGGCGGAAGCGGCGCTCCCGACGACAGGGCGTCGACAATTCTATCGAGCCTTGCGGTGACTTAGCCTCGTCGATTGATCCGTTTCAGGTCCCGCTTGAACGCTGTGGAGAGCCGAAGGGATCGCACGGCGCCGGCTCATGATTTCCGAGGCTTGGGCCCGAGAATGTCGGCGAACAGCGAGGCGGCATCGCCATCGTGCCGGGTCCCGCCACCACGGTCCAACTCGCGCATCGCACGGATGGTTTCCTTGTTCGGTACCTTCACCGGAAACGGCATGCCTTTGTGAGCGACGACTTGCTTAAGGAATATCGTCACCGCATAGGTGGTCGAGAGTCCGAGCTTGTCGAGGACCGCTTCGGCGCTCTTCTTGAGCTTCGGCTCGACCCGGGCGTTGATATAGCTGCTCTTGACGGCCTTGCGTGCAGCCGTCTTCGCGGTCAGCCGGGCCGGCTGCCCGGTCGTTGCTCGAGACGGAGATTTGGCACGGGGTTTTGTAGGCATCAGGCTTTGTAACACATTTGGGTTACATCTGCCACCCTCACAACTCCCTTGCATTGCTGAACGCAAAGCTCGACGCCCGCCGCGTGTTCTCGTCCAGGATCAGCGTCCGGGTGATCGGCGGCTCGGCGCGCTGGCTGCAGTTTTCGCGTTCGCAGAGGCGGCAGTTGACGCCGATCGGCGTGCCTTCGGCTTTCTCCAGGTCCATGCCGGCGGCGTAGGTCAGCTTCGACGCGTGGCGGATTTCGCAGCCGAGCCCGATGGCGAAGCGCGGCTGCGGCTGCGGGTGCGGCGCCACCGGCCGGCGCACCATCTGGGCGATCGAGAAATAGCGGCTGCCGTCGGGCAGTTCGATCACCTGTTTCAGCAGCCGGTCTGGCGTATCGAAGGTCGAGTGCACGTTCCACAACGGGCAGGTTCCGCCGAATTTCGAGAACGGGAAGGTGCCGGAGGAGAACCGCTTGGAGACGTTGCCGGCGTTGTCGACCCGCAGCAGGAAGAACGGCACGCCGCGCGCGGTCGGCCGTTGCAGCGTGGTGAGGCGATGGCAGACCTGCTCGAAGCCGGCGTTGAAGCGCTGCGCCAGCACGTTGACATCGTAGCTGAGCTGTTCGGCGGCGGCATGGAAAGCGGCGTAGGGCATCATCAGCGCGGCGGCGAAGTAATTGCCGAGCGTGATCCGGTAGAGTCGCCGCGCCGGCTCGTCGAGGGCGCCGGCGCGGTTGACGATGCCGTCGATCACGCTGCCATATTCGGTGAGGCCGGTCTGGAACGCGGCCTGGAAGGCGCGGCCCTGCGAGTCGACCAGTTCGGAGATCAGCAATTGCCGGCGGTGGCGGTCGAACCGGCGCAGCGTCTCGCGCATCACGTCGACCGGCATGATCCGGGTGGTGATCGAATGCCGCTCGCGCAGCCGGTCGGCGAGCGCGCCATAGACCTCCTGCGAGCCGACATTCAGTTCGTCGCGCACCGCCTCGGCGGCCTGCTCGAGCTCCGGGAAATAGTTGCGGTTGGCCTCGATCAGGTCGCGGACGCGCTCGATCGGGTTGGCCTCGAACCTGGTGCCCTCGTCGCGATCGGCCATCTGCGCCGCGACCAGCGTCTCGCCGCGCCGCGCTTCGGTGTAGGCGGCGTACAATCGCTGCAGCGAGTGGGTGACGCCGGGGCACAGCTCGGCGAGGTCGCGCAGTTCCTGCTTCGGCAGGTCGATCTGGCGGAACAGCGGGTCGGAGAAGATCTCGTTGAGTTCGGCGAAAAAACGGTCCTCGTCGGCGGTCGCGAGGTCACGCAGATCGAGATCGTAGGTCTCCGCCAGCCTGAGCAGAATCTGGGCGGTCACGGGGCGCTGGTTCCGTTCGATCAGATTGATATAGCTCGGCGAAATCCCGAGCCCTTCGGCAATCTGGGTCTGCGACAGGCCGAGTTGCTGCCGGATTCGCCGGAACCGGGGGCCGACGAACAGTTTTTTCCCGGATTCACCCGCCATGTTCGCTCCCGGCGTCTTGTGACAAAATTGACAAAATTACATTTGTGACATGTAGGAAAGTTACATGACATCACCATTCGGTCGCAAGAGGTCTAGCCGTTTTTCCTCGACTAGCGTTTAGCTCTCAGCACGTTTCGCAACGCACTGTCACGAATGTCGATGGTGTCGTTGCGGCATAATTCGTACCGAAGGGATCAACAGCATGAATTTCCAGCCGCGTGGGATCAGCGATCTGGCCGCCCAGAAGCCCGCCTCCTATCAGAGCCAAATCGAGGCGGCCGAAGCGCTCCTCAAGGACCAGCCCACCTGGAACGGCGTCAAGGCCGAAGCTGTGGCCCGGATGCGCCTGCAGAACCGTTTCAAGACCGGCCTCGACGTCGCGCGCTACACCGCCGCGCTGATGCGCGCCGACATGGCAGCCTATGACGCCGACAGCACCAAATATACCCAGTCGCTCGGCTGCTGGCACGGCTTCATCGCGCAGCAGAAGCTGATTTCGGTGAAGAAGCATTTCAACACCACCGATCGCACCTACCTGTATCTGTCCGGCTGGATGATCGCGGCGCTGCGCTCCGAATTCGGCCCGCTGCCCGACCAGTCGATGCACGAGAAGACCTCGGTGCCGGCGCTGATCGAAGAGCTCTACACCTTCCTGCGTCAGGCCGACGCCCGTGAGCTCAACACGATTTTCCGCGACCTCGACGCCGCCCGCAAGGCCGGCGACAAGGCCAAGGAAACCGCGCTGATCGAAAAGATCGACAATTTCCAGACCCACGTCGTGCCGGTGATCGCCGACATCGACGCCGGCTTCGGCAATGCCGAGGCGACCTATCTGCTCGCCAAGAAGATGATCGAGGCCGGCGCCTGCGCGCTGCAGATCGAGAACCAGGTGTCCGACGAAAAGCAGTGCGGCCATCAGGACGGCAAGGTGACGGTGCCGCACGAGGTCTTCCTGGCGAAGATCCGCGCCTGCCGCCACGCCTTCCTCGAACTCGGCGTCGAAGATGGCATCATCGTCACCCGCACCGATTCGCTCGGCGCAGGCCTGACCCAGCAGATCGCCGTCAGCCATGCGCCCGGCGACATCGGCGACCAGTACAACAGCTTCCTGGATTGCGAAGAGGTCGACGTGACGTCGGTCGGTAATGGCGACGTCATCATCAGCCGCGAGGGCAAGCTGCTGCGCCCGAAGCGTCTGCCCAGCAACCTGTACCAGTTCCGCGAAGGCACCGGTGCGGATCGCTGCGTGCTCGACTGCATCACCTCGCTGCAGAACGGCGCCGACCTGCTGTGGATCGAGACCGAGAAGCCGAACATCGCGCAGATCGCCTCGATGGTCGATCGGATCCGCGAAGTGATCCCGAACGCCAAGCTGGCCTACAACAACTCGCCGTCGTTCAACTGGACCCTCAACTTCCGTTGGCAGGTCTACGACGAGATGAAGGCGGCCGGTAAGGACGTCAGCCAGTACAATCGGGCCGAGCTGATGAAGGCGGAATACGACGAGACGCCGCTGGCGAAGGAAGCCGACGAGAAGATCCGGACCTTCCAGGCCGATTCGGCCAAGCGCGCCGGCATCTTCCATCATCTGATCACATTGCCGACCTATCACACGGCAGCGTTGTCGACCGACAATCTCGCCAAGGAATATTTTGGCGAACAGGGCATGCTGGGGTATGTCAAGAACGTGCAGCGCCAGGAAATCCGTCAGGGGATCGCCTGCGTCAAGCACCAGGACATGGCCGGCTCGAACATCGGCGACGACCACAAGGAATACTTCGCCGGCGAGGCCGCTTTGAAGGCCGGCGGCGCCCACAACACGATGAACCAGTTCGGCTAACGACAACAACAGGAGCGACGACGATGTCGAACGGCAGCAATTTCTGGGTGATTGGCGGCGAGTTCGGTTCGATGAACTTCCACAAGCTCGTTGAAGGTTCGGCCCAGGTTCAGGGTCCGTTCAAGACGCGCAAGGAGGCCGAAGAGGCCTGGAAGGTCGTCTCCGAGGAAAACCGGCATCGCGCAGGCGTGCGGTTCTCCATCGTCGAAGAGCCGAACCGCGCGACGGCCTGATCACGATCAGGGCCTGACCACAATCAGAAGACGTCCAAGGACTTTGGCGGTCTCACCGGGGCAACCCGGCGGGGCCGCCATCGTCGTTTTGGGCGGCGTCTTGTTGCGGGGACCGTCCAGGTCATCGGCGATTGCCGCCAATCCGCACGCGCGAGCTCCGCGCCGCGATGGAACCATCGATGCAAATCCTTGAGGGAGCGTGCCCTTTCCGCTGCCGAGGGTTACTGATAGGTTAATTTCGGGCAGTTGGGCCGGATGGCAGATGGCGGACGCGCAGAACAGAAATGCCGGGGCGGAACAGGTGCGGCCGATGCGGCTGCGCGACGCTCTGCGCCAGGCGCGGATCGAGGCCGCCGATCGCACCGGCGTGGTGGTCGATCTGCGCGACGCCGAGATCGCCCGGCTGGAAATCCTCAACGAGGCGCTCGACCCGCTGTTCGCGGAAATCCCCGACGGCGTCGATCTGTTCGATCGCGGCCTCAGCCAGGGCGACACGCCGCGGCTGTGGATCGACGTCGTCGCCCATGTGATGATGGGGCGTGACAAGCGGATCTACCGCTTCGTCCAGGACACCCGGTTCGGCCGCATCGTACTGGCGGAATCGCACGAGGCCGCGAAGATCGTCGACGCGATCACCGACTACGTCGCTCGCCGGCTGATCGAGCGTGAACACGCGCTGACGGCCGCGACGCCGCTGCCCGCACCCCCGGCGCCGGTATCTGTCGACAAGCCGCGCCGTAGCGGCTTCGGGATCTTCGTGCTCGGCTTCGTCGCCGGCGCGCTGGCGCTGTTCGCGCTGGCCCTGTTCGCGGCGCTGCGGAATATGTGAAAGGCGCACCTCTAAGAATGCCAACCTCTCCCCGTCATTGCGAGGAGCGAAGCGACGAAGCAATCCAGGAGCGCTTCTCCCGGCGCTGCTGGATTGCTTCGCTTCGCTCGCAATGACGGCGAAGGGCTTGTGCGGAGCTACAACAGTCGCGCGTCCTGCAGGTCGGTGATCGTCTCGGTGTCGCCGAACCCGCGAATCCGATGTTCGCAACGCCAGCCGTCATTGGCCTCGCTGATCGCGAATAGATTATACGCGGCCGACGGGCGGTGGTGATCGTTGAAGGCCGACGCCGACGGCACCCCGACCACCGGGATCGGCCCCCTCGGCGTGTCGATCCGGATGGTGGCGTGGACGTGGTCGTGGCCGTGCAGCACCAGATCGACCGGATGCCGCTGCAGCAGCGCGATCAGTTCGGCCGAATCCGTCAGGCGCTTGTGGCGCGAGCGTGATCGCAGCGGGTGATGAATCAGCAGCACGCGAAACGCTCGCTCGGAGTCCAGCCGCTGCAGCAGGGTCTCGAGTCGCGCGCGCTGCGCGTCGCCGAGCCAGCCGGTCGCCATGAACGGCGCGGTCGGCACTGCGGTCGAGACGCCGATGATGGCGACAGCGTCGCGGCGGCGCAGATAGGGAAAGCCCGCCGCGCCGTCATCGCCGCGGATGTAGTCCGCGAACGTCTCGGCGATCAGCGGCGCGGTGGCGGCCACATAGGCGTCGTGATTGCCGGGCACCAGGCTGACGCGATCCGGCGGGCCGACGCTGTCCAGCCATTGCCGTGCCGGCGGGAATTCCTCGGCGAGTGCGATGTTGACCAGATCGCCGGTCACCGCGATGTGGTCGGGCCGCTGCGCCTGCAGGTCGGCGACCAGGGCGTCGAGGATGTCGCGGCGGTGGATGTTGTGGCGGTTGCGGGTCCAGTTCAGATAGCCGAGCAGCCGCTTGCTCGCGAGGTCGGCCAGCCGCGGCTTCGGCAGCGGCGGCAGATGCGGATCGGACAGATGCGCCAGAGTGAAAGTCATCACGCGGTCCTCCGCGGTCCGGCCGTCCGCGAACCCGTCGCGAAATCCCGCCTGTCAAAATCCGCCCGGTTTTGGCAAGCTCGCCGCACCGGCGCAAGCCTCTGCTGCGTCCGATTCGAGGATGACCCGCCGTTGCCGGCCCTGCAGACTTTGCGCGTGACTCTCGAGCCGGTGCTGCGGCGGGTGTTTCATCTGTACTGGCGGTTCGCCCGCGGCATGACGCTCGGCGCCCGCGGCGTCGTGCTCGACGAGCAGGGGCGCGTCTTTCTGATTCAGCACTCTTACGTCGGCGGCTGGCATCTGCCGGGCGGCGGCGTCGAGGTCGGCGAAACCTTCCTCGACGCGCTCCGCCGCGAACTGATGGAGGAAGGCCGGATTGAACTGACCGGCGATCCGGAGTTGCACGGGATTTTTCTCAACAGCCATGTCTCGCCGCGCGATCACGTCGCCGTCTATGTGGTGCGGCAGTTCCGACAGGACAGGCCGCCCGAGCCCAATCGCGAGATCGTCGCCTCCGGCTTCTTCGACGTTGCCGAACTGCCGCCGGATACCACCCGCGGCACACGGTTGCGTATTGCCGAGGTGCTGGACCGCGAACCGCGGCGCCCGACCTGGCGATAAAGGCCGTTTCGCCCCCGTAAACGCCGCGCCATCACATCAATGGCTCATTTCTCTGGTCAAACTACGGCCTCACCGACACGATTTGGAAGGACTGGTTTTGGCGGCACGTGCGATGGCGATGTTTCGATCGCTGCTTCTTGTTTGGGCAATATTGGGAACGAGCGTCGCGTTTGCGCAGATCCCGGCACCGAACGGGAACGGCAACGGCAGTCCTCCCGCCAAGGCGGAGGAGAAGCCCGCCGATCCGCTCGGCCGCGATACGCCGGCCGGTATGGTCACCGGCTTTATCGATGCCGCCGCCGAGCAGAATTATGACAAGGCCGCGCAATATCTCGATCTCAGCCAGGAGAAGGGCGCCTGGGGGCCGAGCGTCGCGCAGCAGCTGCAGCGCATTCTCGACCAGGGCGGCTACGTGTTTTCGCGGTTGCGGCTGAGTGCGGATGCCGCCGGTGACCAGGACGACGGACTTGCGCCGGATCAGGACAAGTTCGGTGCCGTGCGCACCGATCACGGCAGCGTCGATCTGATCGCGCAGCGGGTCGACGGCAAGGACGGCGTCAAGATTTGGCTGGTGTCGGCGCGGACGGTCGGTGAGCTGCCGGCGCTGTCGCGCACGGTGACGTCGAGCCTGGTCGACAGGATCCTGCCCTATGCGCTCCGCGACGAATACCGGCTCGCCGGCGTTCCGGCGGGCCACTGGCTGGCCGTCATCGTGCTCGCGGTGCTGACATTTTCGATCGTGTGGGCGATCACCGCCGCGATCCTCTGGGTGGTCTTCCGCTTTCGCGGCCCGGAGTCCCGCATCAGTCGCGTGCTGAGCGCCTCGGCGCTGCCGATCCGGCTGTTCTTCACCGCGATGTTGCTGCGCATCGCGCTGGTGCTGACCGGCGTGGCGATCGTCGCGCGCCAGCACATGTCCGGCGCCACCGAACTGCTCGGCTGGATCGCGCTGTCCTGGATCGTCTGGCGGGTGGTCGACGCGCTGGCCGAATTCGCCATCGCCCGGATGACGCTGCGCGGCCGGCTGTCGATGCTGTCGGCGGTGACCTTCATCCGGCGCAGCGTCAAGTTCGCGCTGATCGCTTTCGCGGCGATCGCCGGGCTCAACGCGCTGGGCTACAATGTCACCGCGGGTCTCGCCGCTCTGGGCATCGGCGGTATCGCGATCGCGCTCGGCGCGCAGAAGACCATCGAACATCTGGTCGGCAGCCTGACTCTGGTGACCGATCAGCCGATGCGGGTGGGCGATTTCTGCAAATTCGGCGAGACGATGGGCACGATCGAGGACATCGGCATGCGCTCGACCCGGATTCGGACCCTCGACCGCACCCTGGTCACCGTGCCGAACGGCGCGCTGGCCGCGGTGCAGATCGAGAACTTCAGCCGCCGGGACAAGTTCTGGTACCACCCGATTCTGGACCTGCGCTACGAGACCACGCCGGACCAGATGCGCGGCCTGATCGCGGCGATCCGCGAGATGCTGCTGGAGCATCCGAAGGTCGACAACGACCCGGCGCGGGTGCGGCTGCTCGGCTTCGGGTCGAATTCGCTGCGGGTCGAAATCTTCGCCTACATCCACGCCGTGAGCATGGATGAGTTCCTGGAAGTGCAGGAAGATCTGACTCTGAGGCTGATGGAATTGGTCGAGGCGGCGGGGACCGGCTTCGCCTTCGCGTCGCAGACCGTCTATTTCGCGCGGGACAAAGCTCCGTCGTCGGGCCGCTCGCCGGCTCTCGCGCCGGCGGACCACCCGGACGGCGATAGCGCCGCGTCGCAGCATCGCGCGGGCGCCGCTGCTCGCACCTGAGGCGCCTGGCGGTTGCAGCCGGGCGGTGGACCGCGCCCGGCTGCGATGCTATTGCGGCGTCCGCCATGACCGATCTGTCCCTGACCATCCTTCCCGAAAGCCCGAACCACGCCCAGCTGATCGAGCGGCTGCACGAGCGCACCTTCGGGCCGGGCCGCTTTGTTCTCAGCGCCTACCGGCTCCGCGAGCACATCGACCATATCAATGCGCTGTCGTTCACCGCCTGGATCGGGACGCTGCTGGTCGGGTCGGTGCGGCAATTGCCGATCCTGGTCGGCGATACCCCGGCGCTGCTGCTCGGCCCGCTGACGGTGGAGCCGCCGTTCCGCGCGCGCGGCGTCGGCCGTGCGCTGCTCGACCGCGCGCTGGCGGACGCCCGGGAACAGGGCCACAAGCTGATTCTGCTGGTCGGTGACGAGCCGTATTACAGCCGGGTCGGGTTCAAGAAGATTCCGAAGGGGCGGGTGACGATGCCCGGCCCGGTCGACGCCCACCGGCTGCTGGTGATGGAACTGGCCGACGGCGCGTTCGACGGCGTCAGCGGTCCGATCCGCCCGGACTGGAGCAAGGCGCGGACCGCTTAGCGACCTATCGCGAGTCATTCCGGGGCGTCGCGTAGCGACGAACCCGGAATCTCGATTTGATGATGGGGTTGTTCAACAATCTCTGGATTCCGGGTTCGCGAGCTTTCGTTCGCGCCCCGGAATGACTGCAGCGAATCAGAACTTCAGATTCGCGAACGCGCGCACGCCGATACCGGGCATCAGCACGTTGTCCTTGCTGTAGGACACCGAGTTGCGGATGTCCTCGTTGAGCAGATTGTTGCCGACCAGGCCGACCAGCATTTCCTGTGCGCCCCAGACGTTGGGGTTGAGCTTGGTGCGGTAGCTGATCTCGGCCTTCAGCAGATTGTAGCCGGGCGTCGTCGTCTCGGCGATGTCGGCGACGTTGTTCTGCGCGAAGGCGTGCAGCAGGTTGACCCGCATCAGCCAGTTGGCGTCGCGCCAGAACAGGCCGCCGCCGAGGCGCACCGGGGGAATCCGCGGCACGTTGGTGCCGTCGGCGAAGGTGGCGCGTACCACGTCGACCTGGTTCTCGATGCCCCAGGTGCCGCCGTAGAACTGCGCGACGTCGAGCTGGCTCTGGAATTCACCGCCCTTGAAGGTGGCGTCGCGCTGCGAATAGATCGCCTGGTTCAGTTCGAGGCCAGTGCCGACGATACACGCGCCGTCCTCGCACGTGTTGCCGGTCAGCCGGCGATAGATGAAGCCGCTGAACTGGGTGTAGTAGCCGGTGATCTCGAACCGGAACGGGCCGTCCGCCCGGCGCAGGCCGACTTCGACCGACTTCGCCGTCTCCATCTTCAGATTGGGATTGCCGATGTCGAAGGTCGCGGTGGCGTCGTGGCCGCCGCGCGAGAACAATTCGGCGGGCTTCGGGGCGCGCTCGACATATTGCCCGGTGATGCTGGCCGACAGGCCCCATGGCAGCGCCTGGATCAGGCCGAGGCTGAAGCTCTTCGGCGTGAAGGACAGGTTGCGCGAGGTGGCGGCGCCGATCGCATTGGGATCGGTGTTGAGGTCGAAGATCTCCGGCACCGAGGAGGGTGATGATCCCGACAGTTCGACGTGCTCGATCCGGCCGGCGACCTGCGCCTTGGTGGTATTGGTGAACTGCAGTTCGTTGAAGACGTAGCCGGCGACCTTGGTGTTCTTGTTGGGATCGAACAGTCCGTTCAGCGGGCTGGTCGGATCGTCGGGGCTGGGCGCAGTCAGTTCCTGATGGCTGGCCTGGACGCCGACCGCCGTGGTCACCGCCGCGAAGCCGGCGTTGAACGGCGTCAGCTGAACTTCGAGCCGGCCTTCCTGCTCGCGGTTGGTGAAGGTCTGACGCACACCGCCGCTGGTCGGGTCGGCGGCATCGGCGAGGCCGATCTCGTTGTGCTTGTAGTCGGTGGCGCCGACCCAGAACCGGATCGCGTCGATCGCGGCGGCGTCGGGACGATACTCGCCCTTGGCGTTGAACTTGGTCTGCTTGGCGTCGATCTTTGTGCCCAGTTCCACTCCCTCGGGGCCGGGGATGTGGTAGATCGAGTTGTTCTGCGTGACCGACGCACCGATGAAGCCGCCGTGGAACAGATACGAGCCGCCGATCGACGCCCCGCTCGCCTGCGAGGCCGAGTTGGTCTGGCGCCCGTTGAACGGAATGCCGGCATCGGCATACGGGTAGCTCGGTACGTTGTAGTCGCGGGTGTTGCGGCCGTAGACGTCGGCATGGACCGCGACATTGTTGCCGGCGGCGTCCAGCAGCACGGCGCCTTCGACGCCGCGATCGACCGAACTCACGGCGCTGCGGACCTCGGCGTTCATGCAGCCGGCCGAGCCGCCGAGCGCCGCGGGCGCGTTCACCGGCAGGCCGTAGCTCTGGAACGGTTGCGCGCAGGGCGGCAACGCGTCGGGAATCCGGTTGTTGGTGGCGCTGACCACGCCGCCGATCGCGGTCGAGCCGTAGCGCAGCGTCGCCGGGCCGCGGATCACCTCGACCTGGTTGGTCGCGAGCGGGTCGATCGGCACGAAATGGTCTTCGCCGAGATCGGAGGCGCCGTTGCTGCCGATGCCGTTCTCGATGATGTTGACGCGATTGACGTCGAGACCGCGGATGATCGGCCGGCTGGCGCCGCCCGGTGCGTAGCTCGAGCCGGTGATGCCCGGCTTGTTGTTCAGCAGATCGCCGAGCGTGCCGCCGCCATTGCGCCGGATCTCCTCGTTCGGCACCACGGTGACGGTGGCGAACTGGTCGGTGACGATCGGCAGCGTACCGGGCAGCGCCGGAGCCGGCTGGGCGACGACGGGCTGCGTTTCGGCCGGAGCGGCTCCGCGCTGCCGCGCGGGCGCGGCCACGCGGGTCGCGGGGCGGGCCGGCGGGGTGGTGTGGCGGCGCACGATCGGGCTCGGCGCGGTGACGGTCACCTCGGGCAGGGTGGTTTGCGCGAAGGCCTGTGGGGCAGGCAGACTTTCGAAGGCGACGACGGCAGCGCTTCCGAGCAGGAGCGCGCGTTTGAACGGGAGTGACATGGTCTGATCCTGACTGACCGGCTCGGCGCTTCAGCACCGGAACCCGGACTCTGCGCTTGGCAGATCGAAACGAATTGGTCTGCGGGCCCTGTCGAAACGGGGCTGCGCATGGCTCGATCGGATTCAGTCAGGCAGCAGGAGGCGCGCGCGGCTGGAAGCCGCCGGGCTGCGGGCTCGGATCGGCGGCGGCTACGGCGGCAATGCGGTAGTGGAGCGGTGCGGCACGCCGCGGCGGCAAGGCGGGCGGCGCCGCGTCGAGCGCGGTCTGTGCCATCGAGACGACGGCGCAGATCGCGCAGAGATCGGCTGCGGCGTTGTGATGGTGATCGGTGTCGGGTGCGTCCGGGCCAATGGCCGACGCGGCCCTTTCGATCGCTTGCGCGGGGACGTCGAGGGCGTGGACGTGGCCGAACGACAGGGCAAATTGCAGAGCCAGCGCGATCAGCGCCAGCCGTGCTCCCCACCCGATCTTCGCCCGTACCCAGCCCATGCCACCCAGCCCCGACATCGAGGGGCATGCCCCTGCCACCCGACGTTACAATGTAACATCGCGACAAGAGCGACGGCTGTCAACGGAGGCTGGGACAATCGTCGCCAAGTGTTGCATTTGCGCAAGCGTCGCACGGATCGAGCCGTTCGACCGGACCCATGCCCGGCCGATGCACAGGCCGGCCGCTACTTCGGCGGTTTCGGCATCAGCGCCTTGAGCTTCTCGATGTCGGCGATGTTCATCTTGATGCCGCCGGGCATCACGATGTCGCCGGGCCTCTGGCCGCTCTTGCAGGGGCCGAGCCATTTCGCATCCAGCGTCATGGTGGCGTCCTTGGGCACGCCGGGCAGCGGCTTGTCGTTGTGCGAGGTCACCTTGACCGTATAGGCCGAGTTGAAATCGCCGGTGATCTCGGACCGCGACGTGGTGGTCATGCCGGCGATGCTGCACACCGCGTCGGTGACGTAGCCGGTGGCGGTCTTCTGGGTGTCCTGCTTGGAGCAGACCTCGTTGGACAACGGCTGGAACGACGAGACCATCTTCTTGTCGGTGGTCTCGTCGGTGCAGTGCTGCATGGCGACGTCGTCGCCCGCTGCGCCTGCCCGGCCCATCTTCAGCTCCCACAATCCCGCCTTGCGGATCGGCAGCTCGATGGCAAGCGCGGCTGTCGCCGAGGCAAGCAGCAACGGCAACGCGCAGAGCCCGAATGCAACCGACCGCTTCATCGGGATCGCCGCTCAGTAGGCGACGCGCAGCGGCCGCTGGTCGGCGCCATACGGCACCCAGCGGCACGCAAACGAGATGTAGCCGCCATAATTGGCCTGCACCCCGAGCAGCTTCACCACCTTGCCGTAGCGCGCGCAATGGTCGATCGCGATGGCGCGGACGTCGGCGTGGCCGACCAGATTGTAGGAGATGATCCCGCCGGTATCATTGCCCTTGACGATCGGCACGGTGTCGGCGCGGGCGGCGGTGCCGGACAGAACGGCACAGAGAGCGGCAAGGCCCGCGGCCTTCAGCATTCGCATCGGAATCTCCTTCGTGGCTCTTGTGATTCTAGAGCGTTGCGACCGCGATGGAAAGAACGCACGGACATTCGCGCGCCGGGATGTGCGCAGGTGTGGCTGCGCTGCACTTGACCTCCGCATGGCTTCGCGGCACCGTCCGCACCAGAAAAATCCGGTGGATCGTCCATGCGCCTTGTTTCGACATCGAAGTTTCCGGCCCTGAGATTGACGGCCCTCCGTTTCCCAGTGGCGGCGGCGCTGGCGCTGCTCGGCATGCTGGCGCTCGCGCCGGCGGCGCAGGCCGCCAATCCGCTGGAGATGAACTTCTGGCTGTCCGGCCCACGTTACGACGGCAATCTGCCGGCCTGCGAGGCGGGGCTGACCTCGGTGACCTATCAGTTCGGCGAGAAGGAAGGCACCTTCTGGAATTCGGCGCTGCGGATCACCGGCTATACGCAGCTGCGCGAAGTCGCGTTCCGTCCCTGGCAGAGCGACAACATTCCGCGGCGCTATTGCGCGGCCGAAGCGCATCTGAACGACGGCAAGGTCCGCCCGGTGTATTTCTCGATCATCGAGGACGGCGGTCTCGCGGGCTTCACCGACGGTGTCGAATTCTGCGTCGTCGGGCTCGATCGCAACTGGGCGTTCAATCCGGCATGCAAGGCGGCCAAGCCCTGATCCCGCGGGGCGGCGGCGCCCCTGTTTTGGCGCCAGCGCCTTCCACCATTTGCGTTCTTGAAACGTTCCCGATCGCTCGCTAGGCTTTGCTATTCACGGCAGCGGGGCCCTTGATCATGCGCAATCCTATCGTTCGCCGGCGGGCATGGCTCGCCGCTTTGGCCGCTTGCGCTGTCGCATGTCTCGGCACCGCAGCGCCTGCCCAGGATCGGCGCCAGAACGCCCCCGGCGAGTTCGATTTTTACGTGCTGGCGCTGTCGTGGTCGCCGTCTTATTGCGAGCAGGCGTCCGAGCGCGGCAATGCCGGGCGCTCGCAGCAGATCCAGTGCGGCGGCCGGCCGTTCTCCTTCGTGGTGCACGGGCTGTGGCCGCAATACGAGCGCGGCTTTCCGGAATATTGCCAGCGCCCGTCGCCGCGGCTCGACCGGCGGATCATGAATTCCATGCTCGACCTGATGCCGGCGCCGGGGCTGATCTACAACGAATGGGACAAGCACGGCACCTGCGCCGGCACACCGGCGCGCGATTACTTCGAGAACATCCGCCGGGCGCGCGCGGCGGTGCGGATTCCGCCGGATTTCATCGACGCCAAGGAACCCCGGACAGTGACCCCCGCCGAGGTCGAGGAGGCCTTCATCAAGGTCAATCCCGGCTTGAGCGAGTCGGCGATCGCCGTGATCTGCGACCGCACCCGGTTGACCGAGGTCCGGATCTGCATGAGCAAGGATCTGCAGTTCCGCGCCTGCGCGGAGGTCGACCGCCGCGCCTGCCGTCGCGACCGTCTCGAGGTGCCGCCGGTGCGCGGCGGCTGAGGCGCCGCGCATGGCGAAGCCCGGGCGGGGCCGGCACCGGTCGGCCCTCGCAGCCGGCGCCAGCCTGGCGCGCGCTGTCTTGACTTCACGCGCAGCTCCGCGTCACGGTCATGCTCCCACCTTGAAGAAACGAACGAATCCGACATGACTGGCTTTGCCGTGATCCGCGACGACACCCCTGCGTCCGCCATCCCCAGGGGGGCGGTGGTGGCGATGGGCAATTTCGACGGCGTGCATCTCGGCCATCGGGCCGTGATCGGCGCCTGCCTCGACATGGCGCGGGTCCGCCGCGCCCCGGCGCTGGCGGTGACGTTCGAGCCGCATCCGCGCAAATTCTTCAGCCCCGATACGCCGCAATTCCGGCTCACCGACGAACCCGCCAAGCTGCGGCTCTTGGCCGGCGCCGGGCTCGACGGCGCCGTGGTGCTGCGCTTCGACGCCGCCCGCGCCGCCACCACGGCACACGACTTCATCCACCATGAGCTGATCGGCCGGCTCGGCGTCCAGGGCATCGCGGTCGGCTACGATTTCCATTTCGGCAAGGGCCGCGGCGGCTCACCGGCGATGCTGGTCGGCGAGGCGCCGGCGCTCGGCATCGAGGTCGACGTCCAGCCGCATATCGATTTCGGCGATCATCCGGTGTCGTCCAGCGCGATCCGCAAGGCGCTGGAAGACAGCCACATCGCCGCCGCCACGCAGATGCTGGGCGCGCCGTGGTTCGTCACCGGCGAGGTGATCCATGGCGAGAAGCGCGGTCGCGATCTCGGCTATCCCACCGCCAATATCCGGCTCGATCCGCAATGCGGCCTCAAGCACGGCATCTATGCGGTGCGGGTCGGCCGCGGCGGCAAACACTATGACGCGGTGGCGAATTTCGGCCGCCGCCCGACCTTCGACAACGGCGCGCCGCTGTTGGAGATCTTCCTGTTCGATTTCAACGAGCAGCTCTATGGCGAGACGCTCGACGTCGCCTTCATCGCCTTCATCCGCGACGAGGAGAAGTTCGAGAGCATCGAGGCGCTGGTCCGGCAGATGGACGACGACAGCGCCCGCGCCCGCGCCGCGCTCGCCGCCGACCATGGCGCATTTCCGAAACTCGGGACGATCGGGTGACCCGGACCGAGAAGGAGAAGATGCTGGCGGGCGAGCTGTACCGCCCCGGCAGCCCCGAGCTCGCCGCCGACGAGGCCGTCAACAAGGCCTGGATCGTGCGCTACAACGCCGCCGGCGCGCTGCCGGCGGTCGAGCGGCATGCGCTTCTGTCGGAGCATTTCGGCCATGTCGGCAAGGGCGCCGTCGTCCGCCCGCCGTTCTTCTGCGACTGCGGCTACAACATCCGGCTCGGCGACGGCGTGTTTCTGAATTTCAACTGCGTCATCCTCGACATCATGCCGGTGTCGATCGGCGACCGCACCCAGATCGGCCCGGCGGTGCAGATCTACGCCGCCGACCACCCCCGCGACGCTGCCACCCGCCGCGACGGCCTCGAATTCGGTCGGCCGGTGACGATCGGCGCCGACGTCTGGATCGGCGGCGGTTCGATCATCCTGCCGGGCATAACGATCGGCGACGGCGCCGTGATCGGCGCCGGCAGCGTCGTCACCCGCGACGTCGCCCCGGGGGCGACAGTGGGTGGCAACCCGGCCAGGCCGCTCGGGCGGCGGGACTGAGAAGGCTGGGGTCAGGTCGCCAACAGGCGGGGATCGAACGGCGCCTTGATGATCTCCGCCACGGTGACGGCAGATGCGTCGTGATGCGCAGGGTTGAGCAGATAGTTTCGCGCATGGGGGACGATGACCGACGGCACGCGCAGCAAGGCGCTGGTGTCGCGATCGAGCCATCGGTCTCCGATCTGGCGGGTCAGGCCGATCCGTGTCCGCCACGCCGAAGGTAGAGTACCCTCGTCGACGGTCTCGACGGCGATCGCGTCGGGGACGGCTATTCGCAACAATTGAAAGCTGGACGGTAGCAGGTCGCGGTCCAAATGGACCAGCATTTCCAGAAGGGCGGCAGCCGGGTGATCCGCCAGATAGACGATCCGGCGGCCCTGCGAGTGCCAACGTCCGTTCGCTCGGAGGCCGCCGATGCCTGAAAGATCAGCGTAATTGGAAATTCGCCAGAGCTCCATCGGCGGCGCTCAAGCGAAGATCCCATGGTCGATCTGTTCGAGTGTCTCGCGAACGACCGCGGCTCCGAGGTCATCGTGCAGAAGGTCGGCGGGGCGTTGCCCGCTCAGTGATGTGTTAGGCCTGTTGAGCCAGCCTTCTGCTCTTGCGGGATCGCCGAAAACCCGCTCGGCCAGGGCGCGAATATCGAGTTGTCGAACGAAACCGGCGGGCGATTCAGGCAGGCCGGGGATTCCCATGCCCATCGCCTTTCGGACGAGGGCGTCGAGTCCCGCGCTATCGCCTTCACGACGAAGCTGTTTCAGCTCTTCGTACATCTCGGCCAGCGGCTTGGTGGTCATGAAATCCCTCCACGCCTCAATAGATTAGTCTTTTGGCGTGGTTCTGCAACCGGCGCCTTGCGCGGCGACCCTCGATCGGCCCAAGCCGGTGAAGATTTAGCCCTCCGCCGGTTCGATCGGGTTTCCCCGGCCGGCCAAAACCGCTATTCACGCCGCCATGACCGAAAAGCCCGCGAAATCCGACGCCGCCCAGAGCGGTACCGACTATTCCAAGACCCTGTACCTGCCGCAGACGGAGTTTCCGATGCGCGCCGGGCTGCCGGCCCGCGAGCCGGAATTGCTCAAGCGCTGGGAGGAGATCGACCTCTACGGCAAGTTGCGCGAGAGCGCGCGCGGCCGTGCCAAATTCGTGCTACACGACGGCCCGCCTTACGCCAACGGCAACATCCATATCGGCCATGCGCTGAACAAGATCCTCAAGGACGTCGTCACCAAGAGCCAGCAGATGCTCGGGTTCGACTCCAACTACGTGCCGGGCTGGGACTGCCACGGCCTGCCGATCGAATGGAAGATCGAGGAGGAGAATTACCGCTCCAAGGGCAAGCCGAAGCCGAACTTCAAGGATTCGACCGCGATGGTCGCGTTCCGCAAGGAATGCCGCGCCTACGCGCAGAAGTGGCTCGACGTGCAGCGCGCGGAATTCAAGCGCCTCGGCATCGTCGGCGACTGGGATCATCCCTACGCCACGATGGACTACTTCGCCGAGGCCCAGATCGCCCGCGAACTGATGAAATTCGCCGCCAACGGCACACTGTATCGCGGCTCCAAGCCGGTGATGTGGAGCGTGGTGGAGAAGACCGCGCTGGCCGAGGCTGAGGTCGAGTACGAGGACCACACCAGCGATACGGTGTGGGTGAAGTTTTCGGTAGTCGCGACAGGTAGGCCAGCTGAACGTTACTCTCGGCTTTCTCCCAATATGACTAGCGACGGAGAGGGGGGGCTCACTGCTAAGCGCGGAGGTCAAGAGGCTGAATCGATCAAGAAGTCCATCGGCGAGAGCCTCGGTGCTTGGGATAACCTTACTGAGCGCCTTGAGACTGGTGAAGGCTTCTCGGTTGTCATCTGGACAACCACGCCGTGGACGCTGCCGGGCAACCGCGCAATCAGCTTCTCGTCCAAAATCGGCTATGGCCTGTACAAGGTCACCGATGCGCCGGCTGACAACTGGGCTAAGACGGGCGACCTGCTTGTCCTCGCCGATGCCTTAGCCGAAAGCGTCTTCAAGCAGTCGCGCGTGGTCGCTTTCGAGAAGGTAGCGGCCGTGCCTGCCGACGTTCTTGAGGCGATGCAATGTGCACATCCGCTACGCGGCCTCGCCGGCGGCTATGAGTTCACTGTCCCGCTGCTCGACGGCGACCACGTCACCGACGACACTGGCACCGGCTTCGTTCACACCGCGCCGGGCCATGGCCGCGAGGATTTCGATATCTGGATGCACAATGCCCGGGCACTCGAAGCGCGCGGCATCGCCTCGACGATTCCCTACACCGTCGACGAGAACGGCGCGCTGACCGATCACGCGCCCGGCTTCACCGGCAAGCGGGTGATCAACGACAAGGGCGAGAAGGGCGACGCCAACGAGGCGGTGATCCAGGCCCTGATCGCGCGCGGCATGCTGCTGGCGCGCGGCAAGCTCAAGCATCAATATCCGCATTCGTGGCGCTCGAAGAAGCCGGTGATCTTCCGCAACACGCCGCAATGGTTCATCGCGATGGACAAGGACATCGCGGATAGCGGCGACGCGAAGCAAGGCGATACGCTGCGCGCCCGCGCGCTGCAGGCGATCTCGGTCACGCAGTGGGTGCCGCCCGCCGGGCAGAACCGCATCACCGGCATGATTTCAGGCCGGCCCGACTGGGTGATCTCGCGGCAGCGCGCCTGGGGCGTGCCGATTGCGGTGTTCGTGCGCGAGACCGGCGACGGCTCTGCCGAGATCCTGGTCGACGACGCCGTCAATGCCCGCATCGCCGAGGCGTTCGAGGCCGAAGGCGCCGACGCCTGGTACGAGGAGGGCGCCCGCGAGCGCTTTCTGGGCTCCCGCGCCAACGAGGAGTGGCAGAAGGTCGACGACATCTGCGACGTCTGGTTCGACTCCGGCTCCACCCACGCCTTCGTGCTGGAAGATCCGGTGCACTTCCCCGGCCTCGCCGGCATCCGCCGCAAGGTCGACGGCGGCGCCGACACCGTGATGTATCTCGAAGGCTCCGACCAGCATCGTGGCTGGTTTCATTCGTCGCTGCTGGAGAGTTGCGGCACCCGCGGCCGCGCGCCCTACGATGTCGTGCTGACGCACGGCTTCACGCTCGACGAGCAGGGCCGCAAGATGTCGAAATCGCTCGGCAACACCACCGATCCGGCCAAGGTGATCGCGTCGTCGGGCGCCGACATCCTGCGGCTGTGGGTGTGCGCCACCGACTATGCCGACGACCAGCGCATCGGCCCCGAGATCCTCAAGAACGTGGTCGAGACCTATCGCAAGCTGCGCAATTCGATCCGCTGGATGCTCGGCACGCTGCATCACTACAAGCGCGACGAGGCGGTGGCGTTCGCCGACATGCCGGAGCTGGAGCGGCTGATGCTGCATCAGCTCGCCGAGCAGAGCGCCATCGTGCGCGCCGCCTATGCGGAGTTCGACTACAAGACCGTGGTCGCCTCGCTCGCCGCCTTCATGAACACCGAATTGTCGGCATTCTATTTCGACATCCGCAAGGACACGCTGTATTGCGATCCGCCGTCGTCGCTGGCCCGCAAGGCGGCGCTGACGGCGATCGACATCATCTGCGACGCGATCCTGAAATGGCTGGCGCCGGTCTTGTCCTTCACCACCGACGAAGCCTGGAGCCTTTATCGGCCGGGCGCTGAGCCGAGCGTGCATCTGACGCTGTTCCCGCTCGACCTCGGCACCTATCGCAACGACGAACTGGCGAAGAAGTGGGAGACCATCCGCAGCGTCCGCCGCGTCGTCACCGGCGCGCTGGAGCTGGAGCGCGCCGCCAAGCGGATCGGCTCGTCGCTGGAAGCCTCGCCGGTGATCTACCTCGCCGACCGGCCGCTGCTGGCGACGGTGTTCGACACCGACCTCGCCGAGATCTGCATCACCTCGAACTACGAGATCCGCGAAGGCGACGCGCCGGAGGGTGCGTTCCGGTTGGACAACGTCACCGGCGTCGCGGTGGTGGTCGAGCGCGCGCAGGGCACCAAATGCGCCCGCTCCTGGAAGATCCTGTCCTCCGTCGGCAGCGACCCCGACTATCCCGACGTCTCCCCCCGCGACGCCAAGGCGCTGCGCGAGTGGAAGGCGTTGGGCGTGGCGGCGTCTTGAGCGCGATGCGGTCCACCTCACGTCCGTCATGGCCGGGCTCGTCCCCGCCATCCACGGCCGCGGGCACGGTGCTCGTTTCGTGGATGCCCGGGTCAAGCCCGGGCATGACGGTGGTGTGCGTGGAGAGCGTGTGCTCATGACCTCGCCCGTCCGCCTCGGTATCCTCGCCGCGATCATCGCGCTGGTGCTCGATCAGGCCTCGAAGCTGTGGCTGCTCTACGTGTTCGATCTCGGCCGCAAGGGCCTGGTCAGCGTGACGCCGTTCTTCGATCTGGTGCTCGCCTGGAACACCGGCATCTCCTACGGCTGGTTTTCGGACCAGGGGCCGGTCGGGCAGGCGATCATGCTGGCCTTCAAGGCGGTGGCGATCGTGGCGCTGGCGATCTGGATGGCGCGCTCGACCACGAAGGTTGCGACCATCGGTCTCGGCCTGATCATCGGCGGCGCGATCGGCAACGCGATCGATCGGCTGGCCTATGGCGCGGTGGTCGATTTCGCCCTGTTCCACGCCGCAATCGCCGGAAAAACCTATAGCTGGTATGTGTTTAACCTTGCCGATACGGCGATCGTTGTCGGGGTGGCGTTGTTGCTGTATGACTCCTTCTTCGGGGCACCCGCCGCAAAAGCGCCCTGATCCCGGCCGATACGGGCAGCGCGGCGAGGGCCGGCCGGGGTTCGTTTGCGGCCGGCGGCCAATCCACAGGACGTGAACAGGATCAACGCCATGCGCCAGATCGCCACCACCTTCTGGATGCTGCAGAAGTCGCCCACGACGATGCTGCGCGCCACCCGTCTGGCTGCGGTCGCGCTCGGGATCGGTCTGGTGATGACCGGCGGCATGGCGCGCGCCGAAGACGGCGACAACGAAGAACTGACCTTCGAAGAGAAGATCATCAAGGGGCTGATGGGCGGCATCGGCGCCACCAATATGGAAAATTCCGGCATCAACTATCGCGAGCGCTCGCCGCTGGTGGTGCCGCGCCAACTCGATCTGCCGCCGCCGGAAGTCGTCGCCAAGGACGTCAACGCGCCGCCGAACTGGCCGAAGGATCCGGATGTCCAGGCGCGCAAGGAAGCCCGCTCCGCCGCCCGCCAGAGCAAGCCGACGCCGATGGAAGCGGCCCGGCAATTGACGCCGTCGGAACTGAATGCCGTCCGTGCCGATGCCGGCAAGGGGACGAACAACGATCCGGTGACGCCCGGCACCCAGCAGAACAACCCGATCCTGAGCCCGTCGCAACTCGGCTTTACCGGCAGCTTCAGCAGCCTGTTCGGCGGCAACAAAACGGAAACTGCGCCGTTCACCGGCGAGCCGACCCGCGAGACGCTGACGCAGCCGCCGGCCGGCTACCAGACTCCGTCGCCGAACTTCGCCTACGGCACCGGCCCGAAAGAGGCGCTCGGCAACAAGCGGATCGACATCATGTCGGGCAAAGAAGTCAGCAATTGATCCGGGGCCGGTTCGCCCGCCCCCCTGCCGGATTGCTTCGATCTTCCGCCGAGCCGCGCCTTCGAACGGCGCGCCTGTAATGCCTGATGCCGGCCCGATCCGATCTCTCCTACCGGGATGATTGCCTCGACATGACCGTATCCGCCTCTCGTCCACGCGCCGCGCTCGCCATCCTCGCGACGGCGCTGATGCTCGCAGGCCCGGCCGCCGCCCAAACCGCCCCCGCCAATCCACCCGCGACCTTCACGCTCGCCAACGGCCTCGACGTTGTGGTGATTCCGGATCGTCGCACCCCGGTGGTGACGCAGATGATCTGGTACAAGGTCGGCTCCGCCGACGAGACGCCGGGCAAATCCGGACTCGCGCATTTTCTCGAACATCTGATGTTCAAGGGCACAGCCAAGCATCCGGCCGGCGAGTTCTCGCAGACCGTGCTGAAGGTCGGCGGCAACGAGAACGCGTTCACCTCGCTCGACTACACCGGCTACTATCAGCGCGTGCCGCGCGATCAACTCGACAAGATGATGGCGTTCGAGGCCGACCGCATGACCGGCCTGGTGCTGAAGGACGAGAACGTGCTGCCGGAGCGCGACGTCGTGCTCGAGGAATACAACATGCGCGTCGCCAATAATCCCGACGCGCGGCTGACCGAACAGATCATGGCGGCGCTGTATCTCAATCACCCCTATGGCCGCCCTGTGATCGGCTGGCTGCAGGAGATCCAGAAGCTCGACCGCGAGGACGCGCTGGCGTTCTATCGCCGCTTCTACGCGCCCAACAACGCCACGCTGGTGATCGCCGGCGACGTCGATGCCGAGGCGATCCGGCCGGCGATCGAGCGCACCTACGGCGCGGTGCCGGCGCAGCCGGCGATTGCGCCGCAGCGGGTGCGGCCGCAGGAGCCGGCGCCGGCCGGGCCGCGCACCGTGACGCTGGCCGATCCGCGGGTCGAGCAGCCGAGCGTGCGGCGCTATTATCTGGTGCCGTCGGCCCACACCGCGGCGAAGGGCGACAGCCCCGCGCTCGAAGTGCTGGCGCAATTGCTCGGCGGCGGCAGCAACTCCTATCTCTATCGCGCGCTGGTGATCGACCGGCCGCTCGCGATCAATGTCGGCGCCAACTATCAGGGCACCGCGCTCGACGACACCCACTTCATCGTCGCGGCGACACCGAAGCCGGGCGTCGAATTCTCCGAGATCGAGAAGGCGATCGACAATGTGATCGCCGACATCGTGCGCAATCCTGTTCGGTCCGAGGATCTCGAGCGGGTGAAGACGCAGCTGATCGCCCAGTCGATCTACGCGCAGGACAACCAGACCACGCTGGCGCGCTGGTACGGCGCGGCGCTGACCGCCGGTCTCACCGTGCAGGACATCCAGAGCTGGCCGCAGCGGATCCGCGCCGTCACCTCGGATCAGGTCCGCGCCGTGGCGCAGCAATTCCTCGACCGCAACCGCTCGGTGACCGGCTATCTGGTCAAGGGCACGCTGCCAAAGCCCGAGGAGAAACGCTCGTGACCATGGCCGTCCCCTCGCTCAAACGCCTGGTGCTCGCAGGCGCCATTGCCCTCGCTGCCGCGCTGCCGGCGACGCCCGGCTTCGCCGCGGCGAAGATCCAGAATCTGGTGACGCCCGGCGGCATCCAGGCCTGGTTCGTGCAGGACGCCACCGTGCCGCTGATTTCGATGGAGTATTCCTTCGGCGGCGGCGCCAGTCAGGACCCGGCCGACAAGCCCGGCGTCGGCCATATGGTCGCCAATCTGCTCGACGAAGGCTCGGGCGACATGGATTCGGCGACGTTCCACGAACGGCTCGACCGCCGCGCCATCGAACTGTCCTTTGCCGTCACCCGCGACACTTTCCGCGGTTCGCTGCGGATGCTGACGGAAAACCGCGACGAAGCCTTCGGCTTGCTGCGCAGCTCGCTCACCGCGCCGCGGTTCGAGGCCAAGGACGTCGAGCGGATCCGCGCGCAACTGATCTCGACGCTGCGCCGCCAGTCGCTCGACCCGAACACCATGGCGACCCGCAAGTTTCTCGAAGTCGCGTTCGGCGATCATCCCTATGGCCGGCCCTCGACCGGCACGCTGGAGAGCCTGCCGAAAGTCACCATCGACGACATGAAGGCCTACACCGGCCGCGTGCTGGCGAAGGACACGCTGAAGATCGCCGTGGTCGGCGACGTCGATGCCGCGACGCTGGCGAAACTGCTCGACGACACCTTCGGCAACCTGCCGGCCAAGGCGCAGCTCACGCCGGTGGCCGACATCGTCGCCACCAAGCCGCCACAGCGCAGCTTCGTGCCGCTCGACGTGCCGCAGACCGTGGTGATGTTCGGCGGCCCCGGCCTCAAGCGACACGACCCGGATTTCATGGCCGGCTATGTGGTCAACCACATTCTCGGCGGTGGCTCGCTGTCGTCCCGGCTGTATCGCGAGGTCCGCGAGAAGCGCGGTCTGGCTTATTCGATCTACGTCTCGATGCTGTGGATGCAGCATTCGGCGCTGTTCACCGGCGCCACCGGCACCCGCGCCGACCGCGCGACGCAGTCCATCGAGGCGATCGACACCGAGATCAAGCGCATCGCCGACGAGGGCCCGACCCAGCAGGAGCTCGACGAGGCGAAATCGTATCTCAATGGCTCGCAGATGCTGTCGCTCGACACCTCGGCGAAGCTCGCCCAGGCGCTGCTGCAATATCAGAACGACGGGCTGCCGATCGACTACATCGACAAGCGCAGCGACGTGATCAACGCGGTGACGCTCGACGACGCCAGGCGTGCCGCGAAGCGGCTGTGGTCGGGCGGCCTGCTGACCGTCGTCGTCGGCCGCACCCCGCAGGCCGCCGCCGGTCCCGCCGCAGTCAAACCCGCCGGCACCCCGCCGCCGCCGCGGGCGAACTGACCAGCGGCACCGTCATCCTGAGGAGCGCGCCGATTGGCGCGCGTCTCGAAGGATGTGCTACAGAGCCGGTCATCCTTCGAGGCTCGCTGCGCTCGCACCTCAGGATGACGTTTTCCCTGTGGCCGAGCGGGTGCCCCATGCTGCGGATCAGCCGCAATCTTGCGATCGACGACGACGACATCGAGATCAGCTTCGTGCGCGCGTCCGGCCCCGGCGGCCAGAACGTCAACAAGCTGTCGACCGCCGCCCAGCTCCGCTTCGACACGACCAAAATCGCGCTGCCGGAGGACGCCGCGCTGCGGCTGATCAATCTGGCCGGCCAGCGCATGACCAAGGAGGGCGTCATCGTCATCCACGCCCAGCGCTTCCGCACCCAGGAGCGCAACAAGGCGGATGCGATCGACCGGCTGCTCGAATTGCTCCGCGCCGCGATGGTGCGGCCGATCCCGCGCCGCGCGACCCGCCCGACGCTCGGCTCCAAGAAGCGCCGCCTCGAAGGCAAGAAGCACCGCGGCGACATCAAAGCCGGCCGCAGCGGCAAGAGCTTCGACGATTGATGCGCTCGGCTCGGCCATCCCACTTGGGCTCCGTCATCCTGAGGTGCGAGCGAAGCGAGCCTCGAAGGATGGGCCGCAAGGGCCTCGCCCGTTGCCGCATCCTTCGAGGCTCGCCGAAGGCGGCGCGCTCCTCAGGATGACGGCGGTTCCGTTGCGGAAGGCGGGGATGGAATGCTGGGCAACGCCTGCTTTTCCAGCCTTGGTCGCCTAGTATCGTTGCCTCCGATCAACCGAGTCGCCTTATGCCCGTCCGCCAGCTTCCCGAAACCATCGTCAACCGCATCGCCGCCGGCGAGGTGGTGGAGCGGCCGGCGAGCGTGGTGAAGGAGCTGGTCGAAAACGCGATCGATGCCGGCGCCAGCCGCATCGACATCTTCTCGGATGGCGGCGGCCGGCGAAAGATCGTGATCGCCGACGACGGCAGCGGGATGACGCGGGCCGATCTCGCGCTCGCGGTCGATCGCCACGCCACCTCCAAGCTCGACGACGAGGACCTCTTACAGATCCGCACGCTCGGCTTTCGCGGCGAGGCGCTGCCCTCGATCGGCGCGGTGGCGCGGCTGACGATCACCACGCGCCATGCCGGCGAGCCGCATGCCTGGACGCTCGGCGTCGAGGGCGGTGACAAATCGCCGATTGCTCCCGCGGCGCTGTCGCAAGGCACCCGGGTCGAGGTCGCTGATCTGTTCTTCGCCACCCCGGCGCGGCTGAAGTTTCTCAAGACCGATCGCACCGAGGCCGAGGCGATCCGCGACGTGGTGCGGCGGCTGGCGATGGCGCGGCCGGACATCGCCTTCACGCTGGCCGGCGAAGAGCGCGCACCGGTGACCTGGGCGGCGGCGCTGCCCGGCGCGCCGGGGCAATTGATCCGGCTCGGCGACATTCTCGGCGCGGACTTTCGCGCCAATGCCATCGAGGTCCGCTCGGAACGCGAAGGCGTCGCGGTCGAGGGCTTCGCCGCGTCGCCGGCGCTGACCCGCGCCAATGCGCTCGGGCAATATCTGTTCGTCAACGGCCGGCCGGTGCGCGACAAGCTGATCCTCGGCGCTGTGCGCGCGGCCTATTCGGATTACTTGCCGCGCGATCGCCATCCGGTGGTGGCGCTGTTCGTCACGCTGGAGTCGCGCGAGGTCGACGCCAATGTGCATCCGGCCAAGACCGAGGTGCGCTTCCGCAATGCCGGCCTGGTGCGTGCGCTGATCGTCCACGCGCTGAAAGAAGGGCTGGCGCGCGAGGGCCGCCGCACCGCCGCCAACAGCGCCGGCAGCGTGATCTCGACCTTCCGTCCCGCCTCGATGCCGGCTGCGAATTGGGACTGGCGTGCCTCGCCGTCTTATCCGGTCGGCGGCTCCGCGATCGATGCGCCGTCTTTTGCCGAGCGCCCGCAGGCCGCGTTCGATGTCGGCGGGCCGAGCGCCGACATCCGCACGCACGAGGTCGCGCCGGATCTGCTCGACCGCCCGCTCGGCGCGGCGCGGACGCAGATCCACGAGACCTACATCGTGTCGCAGACCCGCGACGGGCTGATCGTTGTGGACCAGCACGCCGCCCACGAGCGCATCGTCTACGAGCGCTTGAAGGCGTCGCTCGCCGCCAACGGCGTGCAGCGCCAGATCCTGCTGATCCCGGATATCGTTGAGATGGACGAGGCGACCGTCGAACGCCTGGTGGCGCGCGCCGACGAGCTGGCGCAATTCGGCCTCGTCGTCGAGAGCTTTGGCCCCGGCGCGGTCGCGGTGCGCGAGACGCCGTCGCTGCTCGGCAAGACCGATGCGGCGTCGCTGCTGCGCGATCTCGCCGAGCATATGGCCGAATGGGACGAGGCGCTGCCGCTGGAGCGCCGCCTGATGCACGTCGCCGCGACGATGGCCTGCCACGGCTCGGTGCGGGCCGGGCGCGTGCTCAAGCCCGAAGAGATGAACGCGCTGCTGCGCGAAATGGAAGCGACGCCGAATTCCGGCCAATGCAATCACGGCCGCCCGACCTATGTCGAACTGACGTTGACCGATATCGAGAAGCTGTTCGGGCGAAGGTAGTTGGTAGCGGAGCGCTGGGGCCTCCGTTCGCTCTCCACACATTCTGCGTCATCCTGAGGTGCGCGCCGTCTTCGGCGCGCCTCGAAGGATGGACACGCGTACTGAGCGTCCGCATCCTTCGAGGCTCGCCCTTGCGGGCGAGCACCTCAGGATGACGATTCAGAAGCAAAGCGGCAAAGGCTTACGCCACGTCCCTGATCCAGCCGTGCTTGTCCTCGGCGCGGCCGTATTGGATGTCGACGAGCTGCTTGCGCAGGCCCATCGCCACCTCGCCGGCGACGCCGCCGTTGATGGTGAAGTCGCCGCTCGCCGAGCGCACGGTGCCGATCGGCGAGATCACCGCCGCGGTGCCGCAGGCGAACGCCTCTTTCAGCTTGCCGCTGGCCGCATCGGCGCGCCATTGCTCGATCGTGTAGGCTTCCTCGCGCACGGTGCGGCCGGCCTGCCGCGCCAGCGCGATGATCGAATCGCGGGTGATGCCGGGCAGGATGGTGCCGAGCGGCGGCGTCGACAGCGAGCCGTCGTCGAACACGAAGAACACGTTCATGCCGCCGAGTTCCTCGATATAGCGGCGCTCGATCGCGTCGAGGAACACCACCTGATCGCAGCCATGCGCGATCGCCTCGGCCTGGGCGCGCAGCGACGCCGCGTAGTTGCCGCCGCATTTGACGCTGCCGGTGCCGCCGATCGCGGCGCGGGTGTAGTTCTCCGACACCCAGATCGACACCGGCGCGGGGCCGCCCTTGAAGTAGGAGCCGACCGGCGAGGCGATCACCGCGAAGATGTATTCGGCCGACGGCTTGACGCCGAGGAACACCTCGCTGGCGATCATGAACGGCCGCAGATACAGGCTGCCGTCGCCGCCCGGGATCCACGCGCGGTCGATCCGGACCAGCTGTTCGATCGCCTCGATGAACACCGGCTCGGGAAGCTGCGCCATCGCCATGCGGTCGGCGGAATCGCGGAAGCGCCGCGCATTGGCGTCGGGGCGGAACAGGTTCACGCCGCCATCGGCACGCTTGTAGGCCTTCAGCCCCTCGAAGATCTCCTGCGCGTAGTGCAGCACGGCGGTCGCCGGATCGAGCGGGAAATTGGCGCGGGACTCGACGCGCGCGCCGTACCAGCCCTTGGCCTGATCGTAGCGGACGATCGCCATGTGGTCGGTGAAGACGCGGCCGAAGCCCGGGTCCGCGAGCTTCGCGGTCCGCTCGGTCTCCGACACTGGATGCGCCGACGGCTGAATGTCGAAATTCAGCCAGACCGAGCCGTCGACCTTGTTGTCGAACGAGAGTCCCATGGACGTGATCTCCTGGATCGGCGCGCCTGCCGGTGGCCGTCATTGTGCGCGCCCGGCTGTCGCCGGCCGCTGGATGGTGCTGCGCCCCGGCCGCGTGCCGGGATGATGTTTTGGCGGTTTCTGCGAACTCCGCTATGTTCGGCCAAGCCGTCCGACATTCGCATGCACGCCGTCCCGCCGCATCTGGTTATCGGACTTCGCGTGGAAAGGTCGCAAGCGGAATAGTCGAATATTTCGTCTTGGTTGGCCGTTTTGTAACATAAGACCCAGATATGTCAACATGGCTGACATAAATTTCAACGACGACCTGCACGGCGACGGCGCGGCGATCGCGCTGCCGCGCCCGGCGGATTCGTCGGTCGCGGCGCCGCGCTGGGACATCATCGAGCTGCTGTTCTTCGCCTATCGCGACTTCGTCGGCGATGCCGACCACGTGCTGGAGGCATTCGGGTTCGGCCGCGCGCATCACCGGGTGGTGCATTTCGTCTGCCGCTATCCCGGGCTGACGGTCGCGGATCTGCTCGACGTGCTGCGCATCACCAAGCAGTCGCTGGGGCGAGTGCTGAAGCAATTGCTCGACGAGGGCTATATCGTGCAGAAGGCCGGCGACAACGACCGCCGTCAGCGCCTTCTTTTCGCCACCGCAAAGGGCGAGGCGCTGGTGGTGAAACTCGCCGGCCTGCAGACCGACCGGATTGCACGCGCGCTGCGCGGCTTCAGCCCGGGCGAAGCCGAGGCCGTGCGCAAGTTCCTGCGCGCCATGATCGATTGCGATGATCCGGACAAGGTGCTCCAGACCATTCTGCAGTCAGACGGCGCCGTCGCGAAGGATGTCACGTGATCCAATTAGCAACCCTGGCGAAGAAGCCGGTCCGCCCCGCCGACGATGCGCCGCATCTTCTGCTGGTCGACGACGACCGGCGCATCCGCGATCTGTTGTCGCGCTTCCTCGCCAGTGAAGGCTATCGCGTCACCACCGCGCAGAGCGGGCGTGATGCGCGTGCCAAGCTCGCCGGGCTGAATTTCGATCTGTTGATCCTCGACGTGATGATGCCGGGCGAGACCGGATTCGATCTGGCGCGTTTCATCCGCACCGAGTCGGACGTGCCGATCGTGATGCTGACCGCGCGCCACGAGGCCGAAGCGCGCATCGAGGGGTTGCAGCTCGGCGCCGATGACTACGTCGCCAAGCCGTTCGAGCCGCGCGAATTGCTGCTGCGGATCTGCAACATCCTCAAGCGGACCTCGCCGGCGCCGGCGAGCAAGGCCGAGACCATCGCGTTCGGGCCTTACGTGTTTCACATCGACCGCGGCGAACTGCGCCAGGGCGACGAGACGATCCATCTCACCGACCGCGAGCGCGACATGCTGCGTGTGCTGGCCGCTGCTCCAGGGGAGACCGTGCCGCGCGGCGAGCTCACCGGCGGCGGCGGCAACGCCAACGAGCGCGCGGTCGACGTGCAGATCAACCGCCTGCGCCGCAAGATCGAACGCGACCCGGCCAATCCGCTGTTCCTCCAGGCCGTCCGCGGCATCGGCTATCGCCTGGTCGCGGCGCCGTAGCCAGCGATGAGCACGCTCGCCACCGGCCTGACGCTGATCCGCTCCGCCAGGCGGCGGGTGTCGGCCGCCAATGGCTGGATGGGGCAGCGCTTCAACGACTTCATGCCGAAGGGGCTGTACGCCCGCGCGCTGTTGATCATGATCGTGCCGATGGTGCTGCTGCAATCGGTGATCGCCTTCGTGTTCATGGAGCGGCACTGGAACACGGTGACGCAGCGGCTGTCGGCGGCGGTGGTGCAGGACATCGCGGCGCTGATCGACGTCTACAAGAGCTACCCGCAGGACAAGGACAACGCCGCGCTGCGCCGGATCGCGCAGAACCGGCTCGGTCTGGTGGTGGATTTCCTCGGCCCGAACGAGATGCCGCCGCCGGGCAGCAAGCCGTTCTTCTCGCTGCTCGATCAGTCGATCAGCAAGCAGATCAGCAAGCAGATCGCGCGGCCGTTCTGGATCGACACCGTCGGCCGCTCCAATCTGGTCGAAATCCGCATCCAGCTCGACGATGCGGTGATGCGGGTGTTCGCGCTGCGCAGCGCCGCCTACGCGTCGAATTCGGAAATCTTCCTGTTGTGGATGGTCGGCACCTCGGCGGTGCTGCTGGTCGTCGCGGTGCTGTTCCTGCGCAACCAGATCCGGCCGATTCTGCGGCTCGCCGACGCCGCCGAGAGCTTCGGCAAGGGCCGCGACGCGCCGAACTTCAAGCCGCGTGGCGCCCGCGAGGTGCGGCGGGCGGCCTACGCCTTCATCGAGATGAAGACCCGCGTCGAGCGCTCGATCGAGCAGCGCACCGCGATGCTGGCCGGCGTGTCTCACGATCTGCGCACCATCCTGACCCGGTTCAAGCTCGAACTCGAACTGATCGGCGACGCGCCGGAGACCGACGGCATGCGCAAGGACGTCGACGAGATGTCGGCGATGCTCGAGGCCTATCTCGCCTTCGCCCGTGGCGACAGCGGCGAGCGGGCGCAGCCGACCGACATGGCGGCGGCGCTCGAGGAACTACGCAGCGACGCCGAGCGTCACGGCCACCGCGCCACTGTGGCGTTCTCCGGCCAGCCGGTGGTGACGGTCAAGCCGGCGTCGTTCAAGCGCTGCCTCGCCAATCTGGTGTCGAACGCGGCGCGCCACGCCGACGCCATCGCCATCACCGGCCAGCGCGATCACCGCTATCTCACGGTGATGATCGACGACGACGGTCCCGGCATTCCGATGGCGATGCGCGAGGAAGTGTTCAAGCCGTTCTTGCGGCTCGACGACGCCCGCAACCAGGACGAAGGCGGCACCGGCCTCGGCCTTGCGATCGCCCGCGACATCGCCCGCTCGCATGGCGGCGACATCACGCTGGGCGACAGCCCGATGGGCGGCTTGCGCGCGACGGTGCGGGTGCCGGTGTAGGACGAAGCGATTCTGCACACACTGTCGTCATCACCCGCGCATGCGGGTGATCCAGTATTCCAGAGCGCACACGTCTATAACGACCACTCTGGAATACTGGGTCGCCCGGTCGAGCCGGGCGATGACGTCGGTGTGTGTGGAAGCGTCGCGATTACTTCGCCAATTCCCGCGATCGCTTCGCCGCCGCCGCCACCGCGCGGGTCAGCAGCGGGCGGAAGCCGTCGTCGGCCATCAGCACGGCGAGTGCGGCGGCGGTGGTGCCGCCGGGGGAGGTGACGTTTTGGCGCAGCGTCGCGGAATCCAGCTCGGAGCGATGCAGCAGTTCGCCGGAGCCCGCGACGGTGGCGCGCGCCAGCGTCGTCGCGAGCGCTTCCGGCAGGCCGGCCTCGACGCCGGCGCGGGCCAGTTCCTCGGCGAGCAGGAAGACGTAGGCCGGGCCCGAGCCCGACACCGCGGTGACGGCGTCGATCAAGCTCTCGTCCTCGACCCATTCGACCGCGCCGGTGGCGCGCAGCAGCGCGTCCGCAGTGGCGCGCTGTTGGGGCGTGACGTCATCGGCGGCGACCGCCACCGTGATGCCGCGGCCGATTGCCGCCGGCGTGTTCGGCATCGCGCGGACGACGTGACCGCCGATCTGCGCGGCGAGGGCGGCGATCGGCGTGCCGGCCATCACCGACACCACCAGAGTCGAGGGGCCGGCATAGCTGCGCAACGCGGGAGCGGCGCCGGCGAAGGTCTGCGGCTTCACCGCGACCAGCATCGTCGCCACCGCGCCGACATCGGACGCCGCGGCGTTGATGCGAACGCCGCGCGCGGTCAGCGCGCGGATCTCGTCGGAGGGCTGCGGGTCGATCACCACCACCTCGCCGCCGTCGAGCCCTTGCGCAAGCCAGCCGGTGAGCAGCGCGCCGCCCATCTTGCCGGCGCCGGCGAGCACGAGATTGCCGCCGAGCTGCTGCAGGGCGGGTGACTTCGGAGTGTTGGCCATGGCGAGCATCCATCGCGCGCCGCGACGGCGGCGCGTTCTCGCAGGCGTTTTATGGGAACAACGAGGGCGTCACAAGTGCCAGGGCTGAGGCCGCCCGGATCAGTTCGTCATTGCGAGGAGCAAAGCGACGAAGCAATCCAGCACTCCCTTGCTCTGCGCTCTGGATTGCTTCGCTTCGCTCGCAATGACGAAGGGGAAATGATGCTCGCGAGAGCGTTCTTACGCTTCGCCTTCGGTGTCGAACATCGCGGCGCTCATCGCTTCCGCCGCGGTCTTGCCGGCCCACACGGTGAACTGCATCGCCGGATAGTAGCGCTCGCAGGCGCTGATCGAACTGATCAGCATGGTCTCGCATTGCGCGCTGGTCGCCGATAGTCCGCCGGGCAGCACCAGCGCCTGGCGAAACATGATCGTGCCGGTATGCGTCCACAGATCGAAATGACCGACCCAGAGCTGTTCGTTGATCGCCGCGATCAGCCGCTGGGTCTCGTTGCGCCGCGCCGAGGGCACCTTCATGTCGAAGGCGCAGGCCAGATGCAGCGCTTCGATCTCGCTCATCCAGGTGAAGGACAGCGTGTAGTCGGTCCACTGACCCTTCGCCGCGATGGTGATTTCGTCTTCGCCGGATCGTTCGAACACCAGATCGTTCGACGCGGCGATGTCTTCGACCGCCTCGAGCGGGTTGTTTCTGGAATCGAAGACGCCTTCGAGGATGGCCATGCCGTCTCGACCTTCACGTTGAATGTGCCTGATACGCATGTGGCAGGCCGATACGCGCCTGTGCCCGGTGGATCGTTGCAAATGCGTGATCCGGACGAACCGAGGTTGCAGAACTGAAATGATGTGATTTGCCGAATCCGTGCAATCCCGAGGGTGACCCATCCACAGCCAAACCGCGGCCCGTCCACAGTTCGATCACATCAGCGAAGAACAAAACGGAATCGGATTCGCGTGGTCCGAGTCCGGCGGTTGGATTTCACCTGTCGCGAGTCCGGCGGCGTGCCGTCGACCTTTGATTCGGTGCCGCGCGCTGGTAGCCTGAGGCTCGTTCCAGAACTCAGGCGAGTGCCCCGATGACCGACACCATGACCGATCCCACCGACGCGCCGCCGCCTGCGCTCGCCGCGGAATATCCGCGGTTCGCCCGGCCGCAGCGCGTCGCCTTCGTGCAGTCGTCCTGGCATCACGACGTCGTGGCCGAATGCTGGGAGGCGTTCGCGCGCGAGATCGTCGCGCGCGGCGTCGAGGCGTCGCAGGTCGATCTGTTCGAGGTGCCGGGGTCGTTCGAAATTCCGCTGCATGTGCAGACGCTGGCCAAGACGCGGCGCTACACCGCGATCGTCGCCGCCGGTCTCGTCGTCGACGGCGGCCTCACCGGCTTCGTCGCCGAGACGGTGATCAAGGCGCTGATGGACGTGCAACTCCGCACCGAGGTGCCGGTGTTTTCGGCGGTGGCGACGCCGCAATCCTTCGAAAGCGGCGCCGAGCAGGTCGCGTTCTTCAAGCAGCACTTCGCCGCCAAGGGGGCCGAAGTCGCCCACGCCTGCGCCGACACGCTGCTCAGCCTCGAACGGCTCAGGGGGCAGGTGGCGGCGGGGATCGTGTGAGAGATTGTGCCGCTGCCGTTGCGCAGCGCGCGTAAGTCTCGATCGGAAACGCTCTCTCGTTCGTCATTCCGGGGCGCGAGCGCAGCTCGCGAACCCGGAATCCAGAGGTGCCCTGAACGTCTGGATTCCGGGTTCACGCGCTGCGCGCGTGCCCCGGAATGACGGTGTGGGGGTGAGTTATCAGTCGAACAGGCTCGACACCGACTCTTCGGAGGCGGTGCGGCCGATCGCTTCGGCGATCAGCGAGGCGATCGACAGGGTGCGGATGTTGGCGCTGTTGCACACCGCGTTGGTCGGCTGGATCGAGTCGGTGATCACCAGCTCTTTCAGCTTCGAGGAATTGATGCGGGCGCAGGCGCCGCCGGACAGCACGCCGTGGGTGATGTAGGCGTAGACGTCCTTGGCGCCGTTGGCGAGCAGCGCGTCGGCGGCGTTCACCAGCGTGCCGCCGGAATCGACGATGTCGTCGATCAGGATGCAGGTATAGCCCTCGACTTCGCCGATCACGTTCATCACTTCGGATTCGCCGGCGCGCTCGCGGCGCTTGTCGATGATCGCCAGCGGCGCGTTGATGCGCTTGGCGAGACCGCGGGCGCGGACCACGCCGCCGACGTCGGGCGACACCACTGCGACTTTCGACAGGTCGAAGCGCTCCTTGATGTCGCGCACCATCACCGGCGAGGCGAACAGGTTATCGGTCGGGATATCGAAGAAGCCCTGGATCTGGCCGGCGTGCAGATCGAGCGTCATCACCCGATCCGTCCCCGCATGGGTGATCAGATTGGCGACCAGCTTGGCCGAGATCGGCGTTCGTCCACCGGCCTTGCGGTCCTGGCGGGCGTAGCCGAAATACGGGATCACCGCGGTGATCCGGCGCGCCGAGGCGCGGCGCAGCGCGTCGGTGATGATCAAGAGTTCCATCAGATGGTCGTTGGTCGGAAACGACGTCGACTGGATGATGTAGACATCCGAGCCGCGGACGTTCTCCTGGATCTCGACGAACACCTCGTTGTCGGCGAAGCGGCGGACGCTGGCTTTGGTGAGCGGCATCTTCAGCCAGTCGGCAATGCCGCGCGCCAGCTCGGGATTGGAATTGCCGGCGACAAGCTTGACGGAGCCGTTTTTCCACGACATCGACGCGTTTCCCCTCGCCGCGGTGGACACAACGTTCAGCATATCGGTTGACTCACGAAAACGGGCGCTTTTGCGAGCGAGGTGATATCAGCCGGTGGCGTGCGATGGCAACCCGTCGCGGGCGGTTTTCCGATGCGGATTCGACATAGGTAGCGGTCAGCGCGCGGCGAAGCTCAGCGAACTCGCAGGCGGCTCGTCGCTCGCCGGGGCGTCGGCGATCGCCGGTCCGCGCGCCGCCGGAGCACGTGGCGCGGAGTCGGCAGGTAAGGTTCCGTTCACCAAGCCGCTCAGCCCGGTGAAGCCGGCCTGGGCGATCCGGCGCAGCACGGTGTCGTCGGCCTGGTCCCAGGCATCGCGGCCGGGCCGGCCGGTCGCTTCCTCGCCGGACAGCCGCAGCGCGCGCTGCTGGTTGCGGTCGTAGACGTCCCACACCCAGGCGATGTTGGTGCGGTTGCCGCGCACCTGCGCGGACAAATAGCTGCGCACCCGATAGGCGGCGCCGCCTTCGCGCGACACGATCGGGATGTTGCGCAGCTTGGATTCGCTGTCGAGCACCGACACCATGCGGTCGAACACGGGCGGCGGCGGGCCGTCGATCGATTCGAACGCCACGGTCGATCCGCCGCTTGCCGAAGCCATCGGGCCGGAGCCGCCGCCTTCGGTGACGCAGCCGCTCACTCCGCCCATCAGCCCCAGCAGCAGGACGGCGCGCGCGAGGCGCAAAGCGGGCTGGCGGAGCGGGCGAACGATCATTGCGGGTTCCGTCGGAAGGCGCGGCGCAAGGGCCAAAGGACGGACGAAGCGATATCGTTAAAATCCGTTAAGGTCTAGGGTGGGGCGGTGCCCAGGTTAACCATTCACAACCCGGCGCCGTTCAAAATCTATGAAATTTTTCAGTAATTTGGACTGAGATCGGTGGTCGGGCCGCGGGTCTGTTCGTAAACGAGTTTGGTTAATCGCCGTTCACTTTTGCGGCCGCAGGGCCGCCGCGTCCTGCGCCGACGGCTCCAGCACGATGGCGTGGATCTGGCGGCCGTAATCGGGCTCGCTGCGGTGGACCGAGCGGCGGTAGCTGAAGAAGTTCTCGTCCGGATAGGTGTCGATACCGGTGTCGTCGATCGCCGCCACGCCGGCATTCTCCAGCCGCATCCGGATAAAACCGCCGAGGTCGAACATCGCGTGTCCAGGCCGCGCCGCGGGGATGAAGAACCGGACGTAATCGGCGTCGGCCGCGGCGAAGCGCGCGACGAATTCGTCGCCGACCTCGTAGCTCGGCTGGCGGATCAGAGGACCGATCGCCGCAATGACGCGGCCGCGCGCGGCGCCGAGCCCTTCCATGGAATCGAGCGTGGCTTCCAGCACGCCGGTCAGCGCGCCCTTCCAGCCGGCATGGGCGGCGCCGATCACCCGCGCGGTCGGGTCGGCGAACAGCACCGGCCCGCAATCGGCCGCGGTGACGCCGAGCGCCAGCCCCGGCGTGGCGGTGACCATCGCATCGGCCTTGGGCCGCGCGGCGTTGTCCCACGGCGCCTGCGCCACCGCGACGTCGGGCGAATGCACCTGATACACGGTGAGGAAGCGCTCCGGCGGCACCCCCATCGTCTGCGCCATCCGCCGCCGGTTCTCGGCGACATGCGCAGGATCGTCGTTCGAGCCGATGCCGCCATTGAGGCCGGCATAGATGCCCTGCGACACGCCGCCGGCGCGGCTGAAGAAGGCGTGGCGCAGGCCGGGCACGGCGGCGAGCCGCTGCGAGGCGATCGTCATGCCTTTTGTCCCTCCGCGGCGCGTTCGGCGTCGTCGCTCAGCGCCACCAGCGAGGTGATGCTCGGATCCGAAACGCCGATCACCTTGAACATCGCGCCCATCCCGCCGCGGCCTTCGCCGGTCAGTCGCTTCAGCGCGCCGGCGATGTCCTCGGAGACTTGCGCGCTCGCTTTGGCCATCAGCGACAGCGCGCGGGTCTCGATCCCCAGCCGCTTGAGGAATTCGCCCTGCGTCACCGGGCCGTGGATGCGGGCGCCGATCGTCTCGGCGGCGCGGCCGAGCGCCTGGAAATCGACATGGGCGGTGAGGTCGGCGCCGCCGGGATGCTGCAGTGGGTCGGCGAAAGAGTGGCGCGCGATCGCCTGGAAGGTGTCGCCGACGTCGCTGCGGACATGGCCGTAGTCGATGATCAGCGCCGCCCCGCCTTGGTCGCGCAGCCGCGCGGCGATCGCCATGATCTCGTTGTCCGGACGCCATTCGAACACCGTGCCGGCCGGGGCCATCTGCACCAGCGGCGGCAGCAGCACCTCGAAGCGCGGAATCGGATCGTCGGCGACGCCGAACACCAGGTCGCCGCTGGCGCTGATCTCGATCACGCGCTCGTGCCAGCCGCCGTCGCGCTTCACCGCCTGGTGGATCGGCAGCACGTCGAAATATTCATTGGCGAGCACCACCGCCGGGCCTTCCGGCACCTCGGCGAAATCCTCGTGCCAGTGCACGTTGCGGATGCCGGCCAGCGTCGCCTGTTGCTTGGCGCGCAGCACCGGATTGATCTCGACCAGATGCACGCTGAGCGACTGATACAGCGGCGGCAGCACCCGCAGCGCCCGCAGCGCGTCGGCGATCATGGTGCCGCGGCCGGGACCGATCTCGATCAGCCGCAGCACGCCCGGTTCGCCGACAGCCTTCCACACCGACGCGGTCCACAGCCCGATCAGTTCGCCGAACATCTGGCTGATCTCGGGCGAGGTGGTGAAATCGCCCTCGCGGCCGAGCGGATCGCGCGACACGTAGTAGCCGTATTCGGGGTGGGCGAGGCAGAGCTCCATATAGCGCCACACCGGCATCGGGCCGGCGGTCTCGATCAGCCGCTTGATCTCGGCAAGCAACGGCGAGTCGTCGTTCACTTCACCGCCTCGCCGGGTTTTGCGCCGGCGGGCTGCGGCGGCGTGCTCGCGCGACGGCGCGCCGCCAACATCACGACGATGCCGGCGATCACCATCGGCACCGACAGCAGCATGCCCATGGTCATGCCGCCCCACCGGAAGCCGAGCTGCGGATCGGGCTCGCGGAAGAACTCGCCGGTGATGCGGCCGAGCCCGTAGAAGGTGAGGAACGCGCCGATGATCAGGCCCGGCCGCTTCAACGCGCCGGCGCGGATCATCAGCGCCAGGATCAGGAACAGCGCCAGGCCCTCGAGCCCGGCCTCATAGAGCTGGCTCGGATGCCGCGGCAGCGGACCGGCATTGGGGAACACCATCGCCCACGGCACGGTGGAATCCGCCGGGCGCCCCCACAACTCACCGTTGATGAAATTGGCGATCCTGCCGAGAAAAAGCCCGATCGGCCCGACCGCACAGGTGATGTCGCCGAGCGAGGCGACCGAGATATTGCGCTTCCAGCCGAACAGGAACACCGCGACCACGCAGCCCATGAAGCCGCCGTGAAACGACATCCCGCCCTTCCACAGCACGAAGATTTCGGACGGATTCGCGATGAAGAAATCGAGATTGTAGAACAGCACGTAGCCGGTGCGGCCGCCGAGAATGATGCCGATCGTCACCCACAGGATGAAGTCGTCGAACTGGACGGGCGTGATCGGCGCCGGCCCGCCCCACAGCCGCTCACGCTGCAGCAGCATCCGGGCATACAGCCAGCCGAGCAGGATGCCGGCGATATAGGCCAGCGCATACCAGCGGATTTCGAACGGGCCGACAGCGACGGCGACCGGATCGAACACGGGGAAGGCGATGGCGAAAAATGGCATTGTCGGTTCGCTTAACCCTGAAGCCTGCGCCGGTACAACGCCAGAAGTCGTTCCCAATGCCGTTCGGCGGCTTCGCGGTTGTAGACCGGCCGCTGCGGAAAAGCGAAGGCGTGCTGGGTGCCGGGATAGATTTCCACCTCGGCGTCGACGCCGTCGGCGGCGAGCGACTCGCGCAGCGTTGCGATCATCTCCGGCGGCGCCCAGCGGTCGGTCTCGGCGCAGGCGAAATACAGTTCGCCGCTCGCCTTCCGCGCGGTGCGGTGCGGGCTGTCGGCGGCGTCGGTCACCAGATGGGTGCCGTAGATCGACGCCGCGGCCTTGACCCGGTCGGGGAAGTGCGTGGCGGCGCTGATCGCGTAACGTCCGCTCATGCAATAGCCGACCGCGCCGGCCGGGCCCTTGCTGGCGGCGGGCTGCATCGCGGAGAAATCGAGCAGCGCCTTGGCGTCCTGCATCACCATCGCGATGCTGAGCGAGCCCATCAATTCGTACATCCGCTTGCGTTCGGGGGCTTCGTCGTCGGCCGGGATCGGGCCGAGTTCGAACACGTCGGATCGGTAATACAGGCTCGGCAGCATCACATAATAGCCGCAGGTTCCGAGCCGCCGTGCCATGTCGCGCAGTTCCTCGCGGATGCCGGGCGCGTCCATGAACAGCAGCACCACCGGATGCGGGCCGTTGCGTTCGGGATGGGTGATGAAGGTGCTGACGCGGCCGTCGAGGGTCGGGATCTCGATCTGCTGCTCGATCATGCGGACGACCGGTCCTCTCGAATGGGGCCTTGCGATGCCGACGGGAACATCGCAAGGAATGCCGGCGCTGACAAGGCGGCGGAGACGCCGTCGCGGGCGCCTTGAAGTGCGCCGCCGCCATCGCCATTGTTTCGTCCAGGCTGGTTTCGGCCGGCAAGCGTTTCGACTGCAACCTCGCGCCAAGCGACCCGGAGTTCTCGACATGACCCAGACCAGCAACCGGATTTTCGACGAGATCGGCCGTCTGATGAACGACGCCGCCGGCGCGGCGCAGGGCGTCAAGCGCGAGGTCGATTCCGTGGTGCGCAGCCAGGCCGAAAAGATCCTGCGCGACCTCGACATCGTCAAGCGCGAGGAGTTCGAGGCGGTCAAGGACATGGCTCGGCTCGCCCGCGAGGAGAACGAAGCCCTCAAGGCGCGGATCGCGGCGCTCGAAGCCAAGCTCGGCGGCGGCTCCGAGCCCCCGACCGCGGTGGCGTGAGCGGGCGCTGCCTGATTCACGGCCCGAGGGGGCAAGGCGCCCCCAGCGTGCACAATCGTCATGCCCGGGCTTGACCCGGGCATCCATCAAACTTCGCGAAGCGGATGGATTGCCGGGCCTTCGCCACGCCGAAGGGGCTTCGGCCCCGCAGGCGGGTCAAGCCCGGCAATGACGACCGATGGGTGCGATAGACCTCGATTTCCTTGTCATTTGCGGCCTTTGCGGCTAGAAACCCGGCACGACCGCGGCCCCCGCACCCCTGGAGGCTTGCCGCGGCGTTCGCATGGGCCGCGTTGCGGCCTTTAACTTTTTACAGATCAAGGACTTAAACGATGGCGACCGTCATGGAATTCAAGGCGACCGCACGTCCGAAGAGCGGCAAGGGGGCCGCCCGGGCAGAGCGTCGCGCCGGCCGAGTGCCCGGAGTGATCTACGGAGACAACAAGCCCCCGCTGCCGATCTCGGTCGAGGACAAGGACCTGCGCCTGCGCATTCAGGCCGGCCGCTTCCTCACCACGATCTTCGACGTCGTCCTCGACGGCCAGAAGCACCGGGTGATCCCGCGCGACTATCATCTCGACCCGGTCAAGGATTTCCCGGTCCATGTCGACTTCCTGCGGCTCGGCGAAGGTGCGACCATCCGCATCAGCGTGCCGCTGCATCTGAAGGGCCTCGAATCCGCCCCGGGCGTGAAGCGCGGCGGCACCTTCAACATCGTCACCCACACCGTCGACCTCGAGGCTCCGGCCGACGCGATCCCGCAGTTCATCGAGGCCGACGTCTCGACGCTGGATATCGGCGTGTCGCTGCATCTGTCGGACATCGCGCTGCCCAAGGGCGTCAAGTCGGTGTCGCGCGAGGACGTCACGCTGGTCACCATCGTGCCGCCGTCGGGCTTCAACGAAGAAGCTGCTGCGCCCGGCGCGGCGCCTGCGGCTGCGGCCGCGGCTCCTGCCGCCAAGGCTGGTGCCGCCAAGGCTCCGGCGGCTGCGGCTCCCGCCGCCAAGGCCGGCGCGGCCAAGGCTCCGGCGGCTCCGGCGGCCAAGAAGAAGTAATCCGCGGGACGCCGCGGCATGCGCTTGTTTGTCGGGCTGGGCAATCCGGGTACGAAGTATCAGGACAACCGGCACAACATCGGGTTCATGGTCATCGACGAGATCGCACGGCGTCATGGCTTCTCGCCATGGCGCCGTCGCTTTCAGGGCGAGACATCGGACGGCGCGCTCGACGGCGAGCGGATCACGCTGTTGAAGCCGCTCACCTACATGAACGAGTCCGGCCGCGCCGTGCAGGAAGCCGCGAGCTTCTACAAGATCGGGCAGGGTGAGGTCGCGGTGTTTCACGACGAGATCGAACTGCCGCCGGCGAAGGTCCGGGTCAAGGTCGGCGGCGGCATCGCCGGACACAACGGCCTGCGCTCGATCTCGGCGCATATCGGCAACGACTATCTGCGGGTGCGGCTCGGCGTCGGTCACCCCGGCGTGAAGGAAATGGTTCACGGCCACGTGCTCGGTGATTTCGCCAAGAGCGAGCGGCCCTGGGTCGCGGCGCTATGCGAGATCGCCGCCGACAATGCCGGCCTGATCGCCAAGGGCAAGGACGCCAGCTTCGCCAACAAGGTGCATCTGGCGATGCAGGCCAAGGGATTTTTGGACGAAGACAAGAAGAAGTCTGGCGACAACAAGGTCGCCAAGTAACACGCTGTCATGGCCGGGCTCGTCCCGGCCATCCACGTCTGGGCGATGCTGCAAGACGTGGATGCCCGGCACAAGGCCGGCATGACGAAGCTCCGAGACAGAGGGCGATATGGGATTCAAATGCGGGATCGTCGGGCTGCCGAATGTCGGCAAGTCGACGCTGTTCAATGCGCTGACCGAGACCGCGGCGGCGCAGGCGGCCAACTATCCGTTCTGCACCATCGAGCCGAATGTCGGCGAGGTCGCGGTCCCGGATCCGCGGCTCGACAAGCTTGCCGAGGTCGGCAAGTCGCAGCAGATCATTCCGACGCGGCTGACCTTCGTCGACATCGCCGGTCTGGTGAAGGGCGCTTCCAAGGGTGAAGGCCTCGGCAATCAGTTCCTCGCCACCATCCGCGAGGTCGACGCGATCGCTCATGTGGTGCGCTGTTTCGAGGACGGTGACATCACCCATGTCGAGGGAAGGGTCGCGCCGATCGCCGACATCGACACGATCGAGACCGAGCTGATGCTCGCCGATCTCGACAGCCTCGAGAAGCGCGTCGACAACCTCACCAAGAAGGCCAAGGGCGGCGACAAGGATTCCAAGGAACAGCTCGAACTGGTCACCCGCGCGCTGACGCTGCTGCGCGAGGGGCGGCCGGCGCGCTTCCTCGAACGCAAGCCGGAGGAAGAGCGCGCGTTCCGGATGCTCGGGCTGTTGACCTCGAAGCCGGTTCTGTACGTCTGCAACGTCGAGGAAGGCTCCGCCGCCGAGGGCAATGCATTCTCGCAAGCGGTGATGGCGCGCGCCAAGGACGAAGGCGCGGTCGCGGTGGTGATTTCCGCCAAGATCGAATCCGAAATCGCGACGCTGTCGAAAGAAGAGCGCGTCGATTTCCTCGATACGCTGGGGCTGCACGAGGCCGGGCTCGACCGGCTGATCCGCGCCGGCTACGAGCTCTTGCACCTCATCACCTATTTCACCGTCGGCCCCAAGGAAGCCCGCGCCTGGACCATCACCAAAGGCACCAAGGCGCCGCAGGCGGCGGCCGTGATCCATACCGATTTCGAGAAGGGCTTCATCCGCGCCGAAACCATCGCCTATGACGACTACACCACGCTCGGCGGCGAAGCCGGCGCCCGCGATGGCGGCAAGCTGCGGCTGGAAGGCAAGGAATACGTCGTCGCCGACGGCGACGTGATGCATTTCCGATTCAATACGTGAGGTTTGGCGAGGGCCGTCACCCTGAGGCGCTCGCCGTCTTCGGCGAGCCTCGAAGGGGGACAGCACAGCGGACCTCGCCCATCCTTCGAGGCCCGCGCATCCGCGATGCGGGGCGTCTTCTGTGCATGTGACGCGCGGGCGCCTCAGGATGACGCCGTGCGCTCTGGTCCTACCTGAATCCCTGCTGATCGCGGATCGCGCCGAGATGTTCGTTGATGCGGAACACGATCAGGATGAATTCGGCGATGATGCGGGTGAACACGATGCCGACCAGGATCGAGGCGAGGCTCGACAGCACCAGGATGAAGCCGCCGAACGGCGATACCGCCATCGCCGCGAGGCCGGAGAAAACGCCCGAAATTCCGAACAGCACCGTCAGCGCGATCACCAGCCAGTAGAACGGCTTGATGATCGTCGGCGTGATGAAACGGTCCCATTGGAACAGGTCCCGAAAATTGAACATTACGATCTCCCCAGCAGTCCGGATGGTGACTTGTGATTGCCGCCAATAACGGCCACAATCAGGCCTCCCGCCAGCAAATGCCATGACCCTCCTCAGCTTCGAAGATTTCCCCCCCGGCCACTTCGGCCGTTTCGGTCCTCGTCGCGTCACGCGCGAGGAGATCGTCGCGTTCGCCGCCGAGTTCGATCCGCAGCCGATGCATCTCGACGAACGCGCCGCCGCGGCGTCGATGCTGCAGGGGCTGTCCGGTTCGGGCTGGCATCTGTCGTCGCTGATGATGCGCATGATGTACGACGGCTTCATCAAGGACACCGCCTCGCTCGGCTCGCCCGGCGTCAACGAGATGCGCTGGATGGCGCCGCTGCGCCCCGGCGACGATCTCACGATCGAGGTCGACGTGATCGAGGCGCGGGTGTCGAACAGCCGGCCCGAGACCGGCATCGTCACGTTCAAGTGCCACGTCCGCAACGGCAAGGGCCAGATGCTGTGCGAGATGGTGTCGCCGATCATCATCCGGCGCCGCGTAGCGGTCGCCGCGACCGAAGCCAGCTAGCGCGAAGAGTCGAGACCACCCGATGCGTTTTCTCGAAGACCTCCAGGTCGGCCAGCGCCGCGAGATCGGCACCTACGCGTTCACGGCCGAAAACATCGTCGCCTTCGCGAAGCAGTTCGATCCGCAGCCGTTTCATCTCGACGAGGAGGCCGGCCGTCGATCGCTGTTCGGCGGGCTCGCGGCGTCCGGCTGGCACATCGCCTCGGCCTGCATGCGGCTGTTGGTGCTGGAGCGCCAGCAGGAGGCGGCCGCGGAGGCCGCGCGCGGCGAGCCGGTCGCGGTGTGGGGGCCGTCGCCGGGCTTTCGCGATCTGCGCTGGCTCAAGCCGGTGCTCGCCGGCGACACCGTCACCTACGCCAATGTGGTCGAATCGGTGCGGCCGTCCGATTCGCGGCCCGGGTGGGGAATCATCCAGGCCCGCAACTCCGGCACCAATCAGCGCGACGAATTGGTGTTCTCGTTCCTCGCCACGGCCTTCGTGCCGCGGCGGCCGGCGGGCGAGTGAGGCGCGCGCGCAACAGCCGTCGGCATTTTAACCGAATGCGAGACTTTTCGGGGAGACGGGCCCGGAACGGCCGCGTTATTAACACGTTGTGAACCCTGCACGGGCATTGCTCGACAGACCGGCAGGGCAAGGGGACTAGAAGACGATGGCGGACCAAGTAGGACTCAAGTGGGTGGGCTTCATTTTCGCCACCATCACTCTGGCCGTGATTGTCACCACCGGCATGGTGGTGAAGGGCTATGCCGACGGCGCCTATTCGTTCGACGCGCCGACCGTTTCGACCTCGAGCCGCTGAGCCGGCAGGTCGTCTGAGCGCGCATCGCGCCGCTCGTTAACGCTTCCTTCACCTCGTCCATCACCCACGAAAAATGCAGCCACCTCGCGATGGCTGCATTCGATTCGGTGTGTCGTCGTTCGGCGCGGGCGCGCGCGGCGTCAGCCGTTGCGCAGGTTCTCGGCCGAGCGCTTCCACTGCGAGACGTTGTCGGCGATCATGCGGGTCGATTTCATCGCCTGCTGGCTGAGCTGGGCATAGCCCGAGATCTCGCGCTGGACACGCTGGCCTTCGGCGTGGAGCAGATCGCGCAGCGCTTCCAGTTCGCCGATCAGGTTCTCGATCTCGGCGAGCGAGGTGCCGGCGACGCGCTGGATCAGCGAATTGACGTTGGACACGGTGGCCTCCGCGCTGGCGTCGAGCGACGGAGCGGTCGACGGCGACGCCATGGCGTCGGTGCCGCTCGGCGTGCCCGGCGACGGCCGGCGCAGATAGGCGATGTCGTTGCGAACGAAATCGCGGATACCGGCTTCGACTTCGGAAACCGCGGCGAGATTTTCGTCGGTCTCGGGCGTGTCGAGTTTCTCGGATGGAATGGCATTCATCGGCTGTTCCCCTGGGTGAGCGTCGAGCAGCGCGGTGTGTCCCCCGCACGCCATTTGCGCAGCTATCAGTGCAGCGCATTTTGACCGCATCGCGGCCAATCTGCGGCGGCCACCCGGTGTTTCCACGAATTCGCTAACCAAGTCCTAACAGTCGCACGCCGGATCGTTGGGGGAGGGGGCTCAGGCGATCCGCGGCAGGTCGATCGGATGGCCGATCGCCTGTTCGACCAGGTCGAACGTGTCGATCAGAATCCGCATGCTGACCAGTTTGCCGGCCCTGAACTGCGCGAACTGCGCCATCCGCAGGCTGATCGGCTTGTTGGTATCGAGCGCGGTCAGCGAGTAGCGGACCATCGACGCGGAGGTGTCGACGCCGAGCATGATCGCCTCGCGATCGTAGCGATGGATGCGGATGTTGTCGGCGATCTGCTGGCAGACCTCGATCACCGCGGCCTTGCCGTGGCGCGCGCCGAAGAACGGGAACATGTCGATCGGGCCATAGATCGCCCAATCGACGTCCTCGTCGATGATGTTCGCCAGGTCATCAAGACGGCGCTCGTTGAGCGCGCGATGCAAAGCGCGCGAGAAACGCCAGAGGCTGTGCTCTGTCATGAGACGGTCCGGGTTCGTGGAAACTGGAGTTACATTCAGCCAGCAGCACCAGGCGACATCGCGTGCCGCCGCACCCTTTGCTGTGCTAATACGAACGAATTAGGACCATTTGATTAAATTTGCAACTACTTTTTGTGCAATGCACAAAAGTAGCGTGACCCCGGGTTCCGCCTGAAACGACGGCAGAACCTGCCTCGCCGGCTCGGATCCATGTTGTTCGTGTACAAATGATTGGGGTTTCGCCCCGGTTTGCGCCATCGCGGGCGCCGGAGCCCGCGGAACCAGCTTGGTGAGCGGCGTCCGCTCACCAAGAGTTGACTGCAGATTGCCGTCCGGCAGACCGTGCCGTCTGCGTTGCGTCCCGTTGCTACGGACAGGCCGCCGGCCGGCAGGCACGTCGCCGCAGGCCGCGCGCGTGCATCCGTGTCGAACTACTCAGGCCTTCGTTTTGCCCGCCTTCTTCTTCGCAGGCGCCTTGCCTTGCTTCGGCCGGGCGGTGGTCGCGGCGCTGGAATCTTTCGCCGCCTTGTTCGCGGCCGCCTTGGTCTCCGCCGCCGACGAAGCCGCCGCGGTGTCGGACGCCTTCCGCATCGCGCGCGCGTAGGAGTCCGCCGCGTTGTCGGCGGCGACCTGCAGCCGCTTCGCCGCGGCGAGGCCTTGCTCCATCGCGGCCTTGGCGAGGGACTTGGCGCGCGCCTTGCCGCCGGCGTCCTTGGCCTTGGCGGCGAGCCCGAGATAATGATCGCGCCGCGCTTTCGCCGCGCCCGTCAGGGTCTTGTTCTGCTGCTTCGCAAGCTGCCGGATGATGCCATCCAGATCGGCGTCGGCCATTCCTATCGTCCCCCAGATCAACGAACATTCGTTGCGGCGGAATATGCGTGGCCGCGCGGCGAATGGCAATTCGAGGCGCGTGCGCAGCGGGCTTGACTTCGCACCCGGCTCGGACAATCTCGCCGCCAATCAATCTCAAGAACCCTGGGAGAACAAGAAAATGGCCGAAGCCTACATCATCGACGCCGTCCGCACCCCCCGCGGCATCGGCAAAGTCGGCAAGGGCAAACTGGCGGAGATGCATCCGCAACACCTTGCCGCCGCCGTGCTCAAGGCCATTGCCGAGCGCAACCAGCTCAACACCGCCGAAGTCGACGATATCATCTGGTCGACCTCCACCCAGCGCGGTAAGCAGGGCGGCGACCTCGGCCGCATGGCGGCGCTCGATGCGGGCTACGACATCAAGGCCTCCGGCACCACGCTCGACCGTTTCTGCGGCGGCGGCATCACCGCGGTGAATTTCGCCGCGGCCCAGATCATGAGCGGCATGGAAGACGTGGTGATCGCCGGCGGCACCGAGATGATGTCGCTGACCGCATCGATGGCCGCCGAGGACATGGCCGCCGGCAAGCCGCCACTCGGCATGGGCTCGGGCAATGCCCGCCTCGCTCAGGTGCACCCGCAATCGCATCAGGGCATCTGCGGCGACGCGATCGCCACGATGGAAGGCATCAGCCGCGAGGCGCTCGACGCGCTCGGGCTGGAGAGCCAGCGCCGCGCCGCGATCGCCATCAAGGAAGGCCGCTTCGACAAGAGCATCATCCCGGTCAAGGACGACGACGGCAACGTCGTGCTGGCGAAGGACGAATATCCGCGCCCCGAAACCACCGCCGAAGGCCTCGCCGCGCTGAAGCCGGCCTTCACCGCGATCGCCGACTATCCGCTCGACGACAAGGGCACCACCTATCGCAAGCTGATCAACCAGAAGTATCCGGACGTCGACATCAAGCACGTCCACCACGCCGGCAATTCCTCGGGCGTGGTCGACGGCGCCGCCGCGGTGCTGCTGACCTCGAAGGCCTATGCCGACGCCCACGGCCTCAAGCCGCGCGCCAAGATCGTGGCGATGGCCAATATCGGCGACGACCCGACGCTGATGCTGAACGCGCCGGTGCCGGCGGCCAAGAAGGTGCTGGCCAAGGCCGGACTCACCAAGGACGATATCGACCTCTGGGAGATCAACGAAGCCTTCGCCGTGGTCACCGAGAAATTCATCCGCGACCTCGACCTCGACCGTGACAAGGTCAACGTCAATGGCGGCTCGATCGCCCTCGGCCACCCGATCGGCGCCACCGGCGCGATCCTGATCGGCACCGTGCTCGACGAACTGGAGCGCCGCGGCCTGAAGCGCGGCCTCGTCACGATGTGCGCCGCCGGCGGCATGGCCCCGGCGATCATCATCGAGCGGGTGTGAGGCGAGGGGCGGCTTCGCACGGCGCGGCGGCATTGCGTGGTCCGCGCGGCGTTGACGAACTGAACTGACTGAAAAGGGCGGCGCCGCACGCGCTGCCCTTTTTGCTTGCCCCGAATTGTTTGCCCCGAACTTCGCCACGTCGTCATGGCCGGGCTCGCCCCGGCCATCCACGTCTTTCCTGCGGCCTCGTGGATGCCCGGCACAAGGCCGGGCATGACGGCAAGAGACGCAAGGAACTCGCGGGTTTCAATGGGGTCGACCATCCAACGCGTCGCGATCGTCCCTATATGACGATCATGCCCGCCAAATCTTCCCCCACCATCCTCCGTGCCAAACGTCCGCCGCCGGTGCTGATCTGCGGCAAATGCCTCTCGCGGATCAAGGACGGCAAGAAGCTGAAGCAGGCGCTGAAATCGGAACTCAAGCAGCACGCCGCCGTGCACGGCGGCAAGCGCGCCAAGCTCGTCATCACCGGCTGCCTCGGCATCTGTCCAAAGCGCGCGGTGGTCACGGCGAGTGCTGCGACGCTGGGGCGAGGGGAGTATGTGCTGGTCGAAGAGCGTAAGGAGGTGGAGGAGGCGGTGACAGCATTGATGAATCAGAGCTGAGCTGCGCCGAAAAGTCACAAATTGACGCCGCCCTCAATGTCCTCGTCAGGATCGAACACCATGCCTTCCGTCAGTTCAGTTATGCGCTTCAACGTCTCTGCTGGGATGGTCTTGAGCTGCGCCGGCGCGCGCCTCACCGTTGCGAGCGCCTTGTCGATCAAAGCGGGATCTTCGGAAGCAAAAGCCTCGTCGAGATAGGCGGAGATCATCTCCGGACTCTCGAGATAGTCGGCCACGTCGAGCGGCGTCGTGCTCACCATGTTCAATCCTCCAACTCCCGGGCCAGTCGCTTCCGCAGCCCGTCTACTCCGCGGCGAGCACGCGGACGCGCGGCTCGATCGCGGGCCAGTCTGCGGCGCGGGCGCGGCGCAGATCGTAGGAGGCCTGCAGGTTCATCCACAGTTCTGGCGTCGTGCCGAAATACTTCGCCAGCCGCAGGGCGACGGAAGCGGTGATCGCAGAGCGGCCGTGCACGATGTCGTTGACCCGGGCCGGGTTGATGTCGATATCGCGTGCCAGCCTATTTTGGCTGATGCCGTTCGGACGCATGAATTCCTCGATCAGAATCTCGCCGGGAGGGATCGGGGGGAGCTGCTTTGGTGTGGCCATCCTGACCGCCTCTAGTGATAGTCCAAAATCTCGACCATCTCTGCGCCGTCGTCGCGCCATTCGAAGCAGATCCGCCATTGATCGTTGATGCGGATCGAGTATTGACCGCGGCGATCCCCTTTCAGGGCTTCGAGTCTGTTGCCGGGAGGCTGGCGCAGATCATCCAGCTTCGCGGCACCATCCAGCAGGAGCAATTTGCGCCGGGCCTGCCGCTCGATGGCACGAAAGCGCGGCACGTCCTCGTCGGCAAACAACCGCGCGGTCGCCTGGTTCCGGAACGAGCGGATCATCGCGGAAGGGTATTCTCCCGAAGGGAATAGCGCAAGGGGAATGCCCTGGGCGCCGTCCTACCTCTTCTTCCACCCGCCCCGATGCCCCGGCGCGCCGCCACTGCTCCGCGGCGCCGGGCCGAATTCCGGGCCGGACTCGCGTGAATTCTTCGGCTGGAAGATCTTGCTCTCCGTCCCCGGGCCCATCTCGTCGAGCGTCGGCTTGCGCGGCTTGGCGCGTTGCACTTTCTTGACTTCGTGCCAGCCGGCGATGCCCATTTCGTCGAGGTCGGGCTTGTGCACCTTGCTGCGCGGGGTGTTGTTGCCGCCGCGTTCGGTCGAGAGTTTCGGCAGATTGGCCGAAGCGCCGAACTGTTTGTCGCCCTTGTAGCTGCCGGCCTTCGCCGCGACGCCGCGCTGCTTCACCGTGGGATCGTCGCTCACCGCCAGTTCGGTCGCGCGCAGGCGTTTGACTTCGTCGCGCAGTCGCGCGGCTTCCTCGAAGTTCAGGTCGGCCGCGGCCTCGCGCATCCGCGTTTCGAGGTCGGCCAGCACCGCGCCGAAATTGTGCCCGATCACCGCCGCGTCGTCGGTGAAGCCCGAGCCCTTGCCATCGCCGATCTCGACCAGCACGTGGTCGCGCTCGTACACCGAGCCCAGGATGTCGCCGATCGACTTCTTGATGCTCTCCGGCGTGATGCCGTGCGCGGTGTTGTATTCGATCTGCTTCTCGCGGCGGCGGCCGGTCTCGTCCATCGCGCGCTGCATCGAACCGGTGACGTGATCGGCGTAGAGGATCACCTTGCCGTCGACGTTGCGCGCGGCGCGGCCGATGGTCTGGATCAGCGAGGTCTCGCTGCGCAGGAATCCCTCTTTGTCCGCGTCGAGGATCGCCACCAGCGCGCATTCCGGAATGTCGAGGCCTTCGCGCAGCAGATTGATGCCGACCAGCGCGTCGAACGCGCCGAGCCGCAGGTCGCGGATGATCTCGATGCGCTCGATGGTGTCGATGTCCGAATGCATGTAGCGCACACGAATGCCCTGCTCGTGCAGGAACTCGGTGAGGTCCTCGGCCATCCGCTTGGTCAGCACGGTGATCAGCGAGCGATAGCCGGCATTGGCGGTGGCGCGGACTTCGCCGACGAGATCGTCCACTTGCGTGCGCGCCGGGCGGATGTCGACCGGCGGGTCGATCAGCCCGGTCGGGCGGATGACTTGTTCGACGAACACGCCGCCGCTCTCGTTCAGCTCCCACGCCGCCGGCGTCGCCGACACGGCCACGCTCTGCGGCCGCATCATGTCCCATTCCTCGAAGCGCAGCGGCCGGTTGTCCATGCAGGACGGCAGCCGGAAGCCGTATTCGGCCAGCGTCGCCTTGCGCCGGAAGTCGCCTTTGAACATGCCGCCGATCTGCGGCACGGTGACGTGGCTCTCGTCGGCGAACACCAGCGCGTTGTCGGGCACGTATTCGAACAGCGTCGGCGGCGGCTCGCCGGGGCGGCGGCCGGTGAGGTAGCGTGAGTAGTTCTCGATGCCGGCGCAGCTGCCGGTCGCTTCCATCATCTCGATGTCGAAGGTGGTGCGCTGCTCCAGCCGCTGCGCCTCCAAGAGGCGTCCCTGCGCGTGCAATTGGTCGAGCCGCCATTTCAGTTCGGACTTGATCGACTTGATCGCCTGGATCAGCGTCGGCCGCGGCGTCACATAGTGCGAATTGGCGTAGATCTTGACGAATTCCAGCTCGTCCTGCTTGTGGCCGGTGAGCGGGTCGAACTCCTCGATGGCTTCGACCTCGTCGCCGAACATCTTCACCCGCCAGGCGCGATCCTCGTAGTGCGCCGGGAAAATGTCGATCACATCACCGCGCACGCGAAACGTGCCGCGGGTGAAGTCGGCCTGCGTCCGCTTGTATTGCAGCGCGACCAGATCGGCGATCAGCGCGCGCTGGTCGATCCGCTCGCCCTTCTTCAGCGCGAAGGTCATCGCCGTGTAGGTCTCGACCGAGCCGATACCGTAGATGCACGACACCGACGCCACGATGATGACGTCGTCGCGCTCCAGCAGCGCACGGGTCGCCGAATGCCGCATCCGGTCGATCTGCTCGTTGATCGAGGAGTCCTTCTCGATATAGGTGTCGGTGCGCGGGACGTAGGCTTCCGGCTGGTAGTAGTCGTAATACGAGACGAAGTACTCGACGGCGTTGTCGGGGAAGAAGCTCTTGAACTCGCCGTAGAGCTGCGCCGCCAGCGTCTTGTTCGGCGCCAGGATGATCGCCGGGCGCTGCGTCGCCTCGATCACCTTGGCCATGGTGTAGGTCTTGCCCGAGCCGGTGACGCCGAGCAGCACCTGGGTCCGATCGTTGCGCGCGATGCCTTCGACCAGTTCCTTGATGGCGGTCGGCTGGTCGCCCTTCGGCTCGTAGTCCGACTTGATGACGAAGCGCACGCCGCCTTCGGATTTCTCCGGCCGCGGCGGCCGGTGCGGCACCCACAGCTTGACGTTGCCGTCGTCGCCCTTGAATTCCGGCCGGCCGTCGCGGATCAGCGCCTCCAGCGCCTCGGCGGTGGCCTGCACGCCGAGTGCTTCCATCTTGTTGCGCGGCGGCCGCGCCATCGCGGCCGCGTCGTCCTCCTCGGTCGGCAGCCCGAGCTGCCGCGCCAGTTCCGGATCCAGCGTCGGGATGGTGGCGGCGGTGCCGTAGGTCGCTTGCGGGGCTTCGTCGAAGCCGCCGCGACGCGCGCCCGGCGGCTGCGGCGCGGGTTGCAATGGCGTCGGCCGCGGCGCGGCTTCGTCGCCGACTGTTTTCGCCGTCGAGGCCCGGCCGCGATGCACCGCGGCCTCGCCGCCGGTGCGGCGGTCGCGCGAATTGTCCGGCGGCGGCTGCAGGCCGGTGCCCGAGCCCATGCCGGCATCTCCGCGATTGATCGCGGGATTGAGCAACTCGGCCAGCGCCGGCCCGATCGGTTGCACGTCGGGGCGGTGCGCCTTGGAGTTCGGCGGCTTGGATTTCGGCGCCTTGGATGTCGGCGCTTTCGATGTGGGCTTCGCGGATTGGTCGGGGGTCTTCGCCATGCCGGCAATATGGGGCGGAGCACGGGCCGAATAAAGGGTTCGCGACCGCGGTTTCATCCGCATGACGGAATGCCGCGCCGCCCGGCAAAATTTATCTCGTCCGAGCTTTGGACGGGGGAGAAGTTTTTATCTCGACGGCTGCGATTGCGATGGCCATGGCCGATGGAACCGGGCCATCATCCCGCGCAGGGAGGACACGCATGACATCATTTCGTCTGGCTACCACATTGCCGGCGGTTGTGGCCGCTTGGGCGCTGCTGACGGGCCTCGCGCAGGCGCAATCCGGCGAGGCCACGCCGGCCACCCGTGCCGCCAACGAGGCGTTCGCCAAGAGCTTGCCGCTCGCCGACCGCGCCGATTTCGACGATGCGCGGCGCGGCTTCATCGGCAGCGTTTCCGATGGGCTGATTGCCGGCGAAGCCGGCGCGCCCAATGTGTGGAATTTGAAGCCGTATGATTTTCTCAACGCCGACCGGCCTTCGGCCACGGTCAATCCCAGCCTGTGGCGGCAGGCGCAGCTCAATCTCGCCAATGGCCTGTTCAAGGTCTCCGAGCGGGTCTATCAGGTGCGCGGCCTCGACATCGCCAACATCACCATCGTCGAGGGTGACACCGGGCTGATCGTCACCGATGCGACGCTGACGGTGCAGACGGCGAAGGCCGCGCTCGAGCTGTACTACCAGCATCGCCCCCGCAAGCCGGTGCTGGCGCTGATCTACACCCACAGCCACGCCGACCATTTCGGCGGCGCGCGCGGATTGATCAGCATCGAAGACGCCGCCTCCGGCAAGGTCAAGGTGATCGCGCCGGACGGCTTCATGGAACACGCGGTCGCGGAGAACATCATCGCCGGCAACGCGATGAGCCGCCGTGCCCAGTTCCAGTTCGGCACGCCGCTGCCGGTCGGCGACCGGGCGCAGGTCGATGTCGGTCTCGGCAAGGCGCTGGCGAAAGGTTCGATCTCGCTGATCGCGCCGAACGATCTGATCAAGCAGCCCTATGAGAGTCGCAGCATCGACGGCGTCGAGATCGAATTCCATCTGGTGCCGGGGTCGGAAGCGCCGGCCGAGATGATCTCGTACTATCCGCAGTTCAAGATGCTGAACATGGCGGAGGACGCCACACACACCATGCACAACCTTTACACGCTGCGCGGCGCCGAAATCCGCGACGGGCGGTTGTGGTCGAAATATATCGGTGAGGCGATCGACCGCTACGGCGACAAGACCGAGATCGTGGTGGCGCAGCATCACTGGCCGATGTGGGGCAAGGATCGCATCGTCGGCTATCTGAAGAAGCAGCGCGATCTCTACAAATTCATCCACGACCAGAGCGTGCGGCTGCTCAATCACGGCCTGACCTCCACCGAGATCGCCGACAAGCTCAAACTGCCGCCGTCTCTCGCCGGCGACTTCGCCGCGCGCGGCTATTACGGCACGCTCAGCCACAATGCCAAGGCGGTGTATCAGTTCTATCTCGGCTGGTACGACGCCAATCCGGCCGACCTCGATCCGCTGCCGCGCGCCGAGGAGGCGAAGAAGGAGATCGCCTATATGGGCGGCGCCGAAGCCGTGCTGAAGCGGGCGCGCGACGACTATGACGCCGGCCAGTATCGCTGGGTCGCGTCGGTCGCGAGCAAGCTGGTGTTCGCCGATCCCGCCAACAAGGAGGCGCGCGCGCTCGGCGCCGACGCGCTGGAGCAGCTCGGCTATCAGGCGGAGGCCGCGACCTGGCGCAACGCCTATCTGCTCGGCGCTCAGGAGCTGCGCGGCGGCGTGCAGAAGAATTCGACCGGCTCCACCGCCAATGCGGATCTGCTGAAAGGCGTCAGCATCGATCTGGCGTTCGACTTTCTCGGCGTCCGGCTCAACGCCCCCAAGGCCGAAGGCAAGCATATCGTGGTGAACTGGACCTTCACCGAGCCGAAGGCGACCTATGTGATGAACCTGGAGAACTCCGCGCTCACCCACGTCGCCGGCAAGCTGTCCGACAACGCCGATGTCAGCGTCACGCTGAGCCGCGCCACATTCGACGCGATCTCGTTGAAGCAGCGCAGTTTTCTCGGCGCAATCGCCACCGGCGATCTGTGGATCACCGGCAATCCGCTGAAGCTGCGGGAGCTGTTTGCGCTGTTCGACGATTTTTCGCCGGACTTCGAGGTGGTGGAGCCGAAGAAGGCCAGCGTCGACTAGCCCGAGCCGGTGCCGTCGGCGTTTCCGCGGGCGCGCCGGCGCCGCAGATATTGACTTTGGCCGGCAGTTGGCCAAAGTCCATGCATTCGCATCCAGTTTGGATGCCGCATCAGCCCGCGGGAAACGCCGATGATCGATCTGTATTACTGGACCACGCCGAACGGCCACAAGATCACGATGTTCCTGGAAGAAGCGGGGCTGCCGTACGGCATCGTCCCGGTGAATATCGGCAAGGGCGATCAGTTCAAGCCGGACTTCCTCGCGATCGCGCCGAACAACCGGATGCCGGCGATCGTCGATCATCAGCCGGCCGGCGGCGGCACGCCGCTGTCGGTGTTCGAATCCGGTGCGATCCTGCTGTATCTCGCCGACAAGACCGGGCAGTTTCTCTCAAAGGATCTGTACGCCCGCAACGACGCGCTGCAATGGCTGTTCTGGCAGATGGGCGGGCTCGGGCCGATGGCCGGGCAGAACCACCATTTCAACAACTACGCGCCCGAGAAAATCCCCTACGCCATCAACCGCTACGTCAACGAGACCAACCGGCTCTACGGCGTGCTCAACAAGCGCCTCGCCGACCGCGACTTCCTCGCCGGCGAGTATTCGATTGCGGATATGGCGAGCTATCCGTGGATCGTGCCGCACAAGAACCAGAGCCAGAATATCGACGACTTCCCGCATCTGAAGCGCTGGCTGGAGGCGATCGCCGCGCGCCCGGCCACGGTGCGCGCCTACGCCAAGGCCAAGGAGATCAACCCCGATTTCGGCCAGCCGACGATCCGCACCGAGGAAGAGAAGAAACTGCTGTTCGGCCAGACCGCGGCGGTGGTGAAGTAATATGACCCTCAAACTCTTCGAACTGGTCGGCACCGACGCGGCGCGGCCGTTTTCGCCGTTCTGCTGGCGGATCCGGATGGCGCTGGCGCACAAGGGGCTCGCCGCCGAGACCATTCCATGGCGCTTCACCGAGAAATCGGCGATCACGCCGTATAGTTCCGAGAAGGTGCCGGTGCTGCTCGACGGCGACACGGCCGTGTGCGACTCCTGGGCGATCGCGACCTATCTCGAAGACGCCTATCCCGACCGGCCGTCGTTGTTCGGCGGCGACGGCGGCCGGGCGATGGCGCGGATGATCAACGCCTGGGGCGACGTCACCCTGGTCGCCGGCCTGGCGCCGCTGATCGTCGCCGATATCGTCAAGCTGCTGGGGCCCGACGACACCGCGTATTTCCGCAAGAGCCGCGAGGCGCGCTTCGGCAGGACGCTGGAGGAGGTCGCGAGCACGCGCGACAGCGCGGTCGAAGGTTTCCGCAAGTCGCTCGACCCGCTGCGACTGACTTTGAAGGCGCAGCCCTTCCTCGGCGGCGCGGCGCCGAACTACGCGGATTACATCGCGTTCGGCGGCTTCCAATGGGCCCGCGCCGTCAGTGACTTCGCGCTGCTGAAGCCCGACGATCCGGTCCACGCCTGGCGCGGGAAACTGCTCGACGCCTTTGGCGGCATGGCGCGAAACTCGGGTGGCTATCCGGTGTGAGCATCGGACGGTGACGCCGCATAGCCGGCGCCGCAGTGGCACAAGCGGCCGTTGAGCCAGCACCACGTCATCCTGAGGTGCGAGCGCAGCGAGCCTCGAAGGATGGGCCGCGAAACACGCGCGCGGCAATTCCTGCCTCCGCATCCTTCGAGGCGCGCAAGGGCGCGCACCTCAGGATGACGACGCTGTAGGCGCTAGCCCATCAGCCCAGGAACCGTCTTACGCCGCGCTCTTCTTCGCCCGCATCAGGTCCGAGAACCGGCGGAACAGATAATGCGAGTCGCGCGGGCCCGGCGAGGCTTCCGGGTGGTACTGCACCGAGAACACCGGCCGGTCGGACAGCGCGATGCCGCAATTGCTGTCGTCGAACAGCGACACGTGGGTCTGCTGCACATTGGCCGGCAGCGTGGTCTTGTCGACCGCGAAGCCGTGGTTCATCGAGGTGATCTCGACCTTGCCGGTGGTGAGATCCTTGACCGGATGATTGGCGCCGTGGTGGCCCTGATGCATCTTCACGGTCTTGCCGCCGAGCGCGAGGCCGAGCATCTGGTGGCCGAGACAAATGCCGAAGGTCGGCACGCCGGAACTGATCACCTGCTGGATCACCGGCACCGCGTATTTGCCGGTTGCCGCCGGGTCGCCCGGGCCGTTCGACAGGAACACGCCGTCCGGCTTCAGCGCCAGGATGTCGTCGGCCGAGGTGGTCGCCGGCACCACCGTGACCTTGCAGCCTTCGCCGGCGAGCAGCCGCAGGATGTTGCGCTTGACGCCGTAGTCGATCGCCACGACGTGGAATTCCGGATTGTCCTGCCGGCCGAAGCCTTCGCCCCAGGCCCACGGCGTCTCGTCCCAGCTGAAGCGCTGCGCCGAGGTCACCATCGGCACCAGGTCCATGCCTTCGAGGCCGGGCCATTCGCGGGCTTCTTCCTTCAGCGCGTGCAAGTCGAACTTGCCGTCCGGCGCATGGGCGATCACCGCATTCGGCATGCCCTTGTCGCGGATCAGCGCGGTCAGGGCGCGGGTGTCGATGCCCGACAGGCCGATGATGCCGCGCGCTTTCAGCCAGCCGTCGAGATGCCGCGACGAGCGATAGTTCGACGGGTCGGTGATGGCGTCGCGCAGGATCACGCCGCGCGCGCCCGGCGTCGCCGCCATGTTCACCGTCTCGATATCCTCGTCGTTGGTGCCGACATTGCCGATATGCGGGAAGGTGAAGGTGATGAGCTGGCCGGCATAGGACGGGTCGGTGAGGATCTCCTCATAGCCGGTCATCGCGGTGTTGAAGCAGACCTCGCCGACGGCGTGGCCCTCCGCGCCGAGGCCGAAGCCCTCGAACACGGTGCCATCGGCGAGCACGAGCAGCGCGGTCGGTTTGTGGTCCGGCCAGGCGGGATTGGATGCTGAATTGGTCATGAGCGCATTACATAGTCCGAGGCTTTGCTGACGTCAAAGCGCCGGGAAGGGCATTTCGTTCGGTTTTCGACGAGATTTGACAGGGATGTTGCCCTGTCTAGGCTCCCGCCCGGGCGCGCGGGACGGATTCGTGCGCCGAGGGAGGTTTCATGGACACTTCGTTGCCGATCCTGTTGATCCCGGGGCTGGGCGGCTCGCCGCGGATCTACGCCCCGGTGCTGCCGTCGCTGTGGACATTCGGCCCGGTGACGGTCGCCAACCACATTCGCGATGACAGCATGGCGGCGATCGCCGGGCGAATTCTGGCCGAAGCTCCGCCGCGCTTCGCGCTCGCCGGACATTCGATGGGCGGCTACATCGCCTTCGAGATCCTGCGCCAGGCGCCCGAGCGGGTGGCGAGGCTGGCGCTGATCAATACCCAGGCGCGTCCGGACAGCGACGAGGCCAAGGAGCGCCGCACCCGGCAGATCGCGCAGGCCGAAGCCGGCCAGCTTCATGCGGTGCTCGACGTCCTTTATCCTGGCTTCGTGCATCCGTCGCGCTGTGAAGACGCCAGGCTGCAGCGCGTCATCCACGACATGGGCGACGATGTCGGTGCAGACGGCTTCGTCCGCCAGCAGCGCGCGATCATCGCCCGCGCCGACTCCCGGCCGACGTTGGCGACCATCCGCTGCCCGACGCTGGTGATCTCCGGCGACACCGACAACACCATTCCCAACAGCCTGTCGCAGGAGATGGCCGAGGGCATCGCCGGCGCCAAGCTGGAGATCATCCCGGACTGCGGCCACCTCCCGCAGATCGAGCAGCCGCAGGCGACCGCGGCGGCGCTGGCCGGCTGGCTGCGGAACTGAGTTGTTTCGGCCGGCCGAACCGCCTACATCAGGCGCAACAGACGCCGTTTCCTCGTCATTGCGAGGAGCGCAGCGACGAAGCAATCCAGGGGCGCGGTGCACGCCGCCCCTGGATTGCTTCGCTTCGCTCGCAATGACGTTGAAGTCGAGGACGACATCTCAAGGAGCCGACCATGCTGCGCGACGACATCAACAACGCCGTCAAGGACGCGATGCGGGCCAAGGACGAACGCAAGCTCTCGACGTTGCGGATGATGAATTCGACCATCAAGAACGCCGACATCGAGGCGCGCGGGCAAGGCAAGCCGCCGCTCAGCGACGGTGATCTGCTCGGCGTGTTCCAGAAGATGATCAAGCAGCGTCAGGAATCGGTCGAGCTCTACGACAAGGGCGGCCGCGCCGAACTCGCCGATCAGGAACGCGCCGAGATCGCGGTGATCCAGGCCTATCTGCCGCAGCAGATGTCCGAGGACGACGTCAAGGCCGCGATCGCCGCGACGATTTCGGAGACTGGCGCCGCCGGCATCAAGGACATGGGCAAGGTGATCGCCGCGCTGAAGGCAAAATATGCCGGCCAGATGGATTTCGGCAAGGCCAGCGGCCTGGTGAAGGCGGCGCTGACCGGTTAATTTCGGACGGACACCAATCCGATCACCCTGTCGCTGTCGCCGTCGTTGCGCCGAACCTTGAGAATCTGTTCTTCTCGATAATATTGGTAGCAGGCCCTGGCGCCGGACGTCGTGGTCATGCAAAGCCGGCCATCGGCCATCAGCTGATACGTTCCGGTTTGCTGCCCTCGGTCGTTGCGGCCCTCGAACGAACCGTCGGGTCGGTACACGATGTCCGTCTTGTTGGCGTGATTGATCTTCTTTCCGATGATCTGGCGACGAACTTCCTCGGACGAAAGAGCGGCTGGAGTAGGCCGGGTGGCGGGCGGAGCTCTATCGAAAAGCTGGTTGATGCGCTCTCGTGCGGCATCGGCTTGTTCTTCGTCGAGGACGAGTGGACCCGCGCGGCGAATGTCCGTCTCCAGGCTCGAGACGGTGCGGGATTTTCCCCCGTACAGTTCGGGATAAGCTTCGCGAAGTCGCGCTTCACCGCAGACTCCCTCGATGAACTTCTTGCGCTCGGGTATCTTGAATCCGCTTTGAAGCCAATCGACCGGCCGCATCATGCTGCGGAAGGAGTAGTAGTAGTCGGAGGTGAAGCAGATATCCGGCCCGATCGCGACGAAATCCGCCTTGTATATGTCCAGGCAGGCGACATTCTCGGGCAACACCAGCACTTCCAGTGCCTTGTAACGCGGCACCGGCATTTCGGCCTGTTTGTACAGTCGCACCGCGCGAATGTCGCACATCGCCATTGTTTGCAGGAAGTCTTGCTCGTTGAAATTCTTGCCGAGGTTCTGCAGTTCCTTGCGCGGGTCTGCGCTGGTTTCACGCTTGAGAGTGGCGACGCCCTTGTTCAGCTTGTCGACGCCTTCCGCGGTGTCTCGCGTATTGCTTTCGATCCGGGAAAGCCGCGCCAGCAAGGCATTCTGAATTTGCGATGCCCCGGGGACGATCTCGGCGACGACGCCCTGTGCGTCGGCCCCCTTGATGAAATGCTGCATTCCCCACAGGCCGAAACTGAAAACAAATAGTACGCTGCACAAGAATGCTCCGCTCTGCAGCAGGGCGCGCGAGCCTTGAAAGAGTCGCGAGCCGGCGAAGAGGACCAACCCTGCCACGGCGGAGCCGAGGAGAATGGGCAGCGTGAGCTCGATGATGGGTTTGATGAAATCGGAAGCCAACGATATTATGCCGGCGATCGCTCCGAATTTCAGCTTCGCTCTCGTCGAGAGTTGGCGGACCGGGTCGAGAAGGTCGTCGAGTTTCGTGCGGTGCGTCCGATATCGCGCCTCCGCGGCAGCAATGGCTTGATCGAGGTCGTACAGATAGCCGAGATGATCCGGGTGTCCGGGGTCGTCCTTGAACGCTGCGTCCAACGCCGAGCGAACCTGCTCATAGGCGATTGCCCGTTCGCCAGCCTTTGACGCGTCGATGCCTGAGAGATATTTTTGGATCAAGGAGTTGAAGTCGGGCATGTCCAAGTTCGCGCTATTACCAAGGAATGCTATCGGCCTTCTTACACAGCATCAACAGGTTTCCCCGCCTTGCCCTTCGAGTGCCGCGTGGAGTTGAATGCCGGGCGCCTGCTTGCGCCCTCGATGCCCCGTCACAGGCTTGGCGCTGCGGTCGACCGTGCGCAGTGACGGCGTCAGTGGCGCCATCGCCGCGGCGATCGGCGCCAGCGTCATGGCCACGTCGATATGGCGCGCAGCGCGCCCGCCTGGGTCTGGACCATCTGGTCGATCACCGCCATTGCCGGGCCGAAGAGTTGGCGACCGCCGTTCCGATATGGCGAACGCGCCGAGGGCCGACGCCGAAGTAATCGCTGCATTGCACCTCGATTATGTTGCGACGCGACGAAGGCGCCACGCGGCTGCGTTGCGCGCAGGCGTGATCGGTTCCATGCATGATCATCATTGACGGAGGCCGCGACTGCGCGCCTAATCCCTGCAACTAACAACAACGAACATCCCAACCGTTGACCAGGGAGGAGCGACCATGTCGATCTCCGGTAAGGTTGATCCCGTCGTGCGGCGCGTGACGTTCGCCGACATCGCGGATGCGTTCGGCCAGGGCCTGCGCGATTTCCAGGCGGCGCCGCTGATCGGCCTCGCCTTCGGCGCGTTCTACGCCGCCGGCGGCGTGCTGATCCTGCTGTGTCTCACCGCACTGCACATGGTGTATCTGGCCTATCCGCTCGCCGCCGGCTTCGCGCTGATCGGGCCGTTCGTGGCGCTCGGCCTGTACGAGGTCAGCCGCCAGCGCGAGGCGGGCAAGCGGCCGTCGCCGATGCAGATCGTCGGGCTGATCCGCAGTCGCGGCGAGCTCGGCTGGATGGCGTTCGTCACGCTGTTCCTGTTCGTGATCTGGATGTACCAGGTCCGGCTGCTGATCGCGCTGTTCCTCGGCGTCAGCGCCTCGTTCGGCAGCCTGCAGGAGTTCATCTCGGTGGTGTTGACGACCAATGAGGGGCTGGTGTTCCTCGCGGTCGGTAATTGCGTCGGCGCGGCGCTGGCGCTGGTGCTGTTCTCGCTCACCGTGGTGTCGTTTCCGCTGCTGCTCGACCGCGACGTCGATTTCGTCACCGCGATGCTGACCAGCGTCCGCGCCGTGGTGATGAGCCCGGGGCCGATGATCGCCTGGGCCGCCACCATCGTGCTGCTGCTAGCGATCTCGGCGCTGCCGTATTTCCTCGGCCTGATCGTGACGCTGCCGATCCTCGGCCACACCACCTGGCACCTGTATCGGAAGATCGTGGCCCCGGTCGCCGCCGAGCTGCCGGAAGCGATGCCCGAGGCGGCCGCCGACAACGTGATGGCGCTGCCGCGGACCGCGGCGCACGGCTGACGCCGCCGGTCGCTCGGCGTGTCGCGCGCCGGCGGGATGATGCCCGACCGGCTCGCGCCGCCGCCGCGCGGCTGCTATCATTCGCGACCTTTGATCGCGAATGGGAAGGCCGATGTCGCTGCAGCTGTATCTCACCTATGTCTCCGCCTGCATCGTGCTGGCGCTGCTGCCGGGGCCGGTGGTGACGCTGGTGATCGCCAACGGCCTGCGCCACGGCACCCGCGCGGCGCTCGCCAACATCGTCGGCGCGCAGCTCGGGCTGGGCCTCGTCATCGCGCTGGTCGCGGCGGGGCTGACCACGCTGATGGCGACGATGGGCTATTGGTTCGACTGGCTGCGCTTCCTCGGCGCCGCCTATCTGGTGTGGCTCGGCATCGGCCTGATCCGCCATCCGGTCCAGGGCGTGGCGACCGACGCGCCGCCACCGCCGCCGCGCGGCGGCTTCTTCCTGCAGGGCGTGGTGGTGCTGCTCGCCAATCCCAAGGTGCTGGTGTTCTTCGGCGCGTTCATCCCGCAATTCGTCGACATGCAGCGCGATCACGTCCCGCAGGTGGCGCTGCTGGGGGCGACCTTCATGGCGATCGTCGCCGTCACCGACGCGGCCTACGCGTTGCTGGCGGGCCGGGCGCGCACGATGTTCTCGGCGCGCCGCACCCGGCTGCTGTCGCGGATTTCCGGTGGCTTCATGATCGGCGGCGGCGTTTGGCTCGCGCTCAGCCGGGCGAAGTGAGGCGCCTTGTTCGGCAACACGCGCGGACGTCATCCTGAGGAGCGAGCGCAGCGAGCCTCGAAGGATGTCGGAGACGGGCACCGTGTCTCATCCTTCGAGGTCCAACGTGCCGCGCACGAGCGCGGCTCGTTGGACACCTCAGGATGACGCCCAGCAGGGCTACGGCGACAGCGCCTGCCGCGCCCGCAGCTTTTCTTCGATCGCGGTCAGCACCCGCGTCAGCCGCTCGGCCCATTCGGCCTGGCCGGTCTCGTCGATGATCTGGTCCTGGCGGATCTCGATGCCGGAATTGATCAGGCCGCGCGCTTCGCCGTGCACCGGGATCGCGTAGTCGGTGGCGTCGCTCACCGCATAAGGCTGGTTGTCGCCGACGACGAGGCCGTCCTCGCGGCGCAGCTCGGCGAGCAGCAGCGGCGGCAACGTCCTGTCGTGCTGATACAGCGTGCCGATGTGCCAGGGCCGCGCCATGCCGTGATACACCGGCGTGAACGAATGCAGCGCCAGCAGGATGGTCGGCCGTCCCGCGGCGAGGCGTGCGTCGATCGCCGCTTCGATCCGTGTGTGGTACGGATCGAAGATCAGCCGCCGGCGCTCTTCGGCCTGTTCGCGCGTCAGCCCGTCATTGCCGGGAATGGTGGTGATTTCGCTGACCAGCGGGATCGAGCTCTCGGCGCTCGGCGGCCGGTTGCAGTCGATCACCAGCCGCGAATAGCGCTGCGCGATCAGATGCGCGCCGAGCGCGTCGGACAATCGCTCGGCGACGCCGGCGATGCCGACATCCCAGGCGATGTGGCGGGTGAGTTCGGTGTCGGGCAGGCCGAGATCGCCGAGCTGCGGCGGGATCTTGCGTCCGTAATGGTCGCAAATCAGCAGAAACGGCGATCCTCCCGCCGGATTCCGCTCGATCACCGGAACCTCTTCGGGCTCGAGGCGTAAGGATTGATCACGCGCGCCGTTCATCTGTGAAGTGCCCATCAAATCAGCAGTCCGCCCCGAACCTTGCTGGTATCGTCTCGGCGCCGCAAAGTCGAGAACCAGATCGCTGCCCATGCCCTTGCTGACCATCACTCACCGCACCGAATATCACTATGCCCATCCGGTCGGCTTCGGCGAACACCGGGTGATGCTGCGGCCGCGCGATGGCCACGACCTGCGGATGCTGCAGGGCGCGCTGCTGATCACGCCGCAGCCGGCGTCGCTGCGCTGGATCCACGACGTGTTCGGCAACAGCGTCGCAATCGCGACCTTCGACCAGCGCGCGACCACGCTGACGTTCGATTCCACCGCCACCGTCGAGCACCATCCCAGCGATGAATTCGCATTGACCCCTGAAGATCGCGCGTTCTTCTACCCGTTCCTGTACGACGAGGAGGAATTTCCCGATCTCGAACCGTTCATTCGTCCGCAATACGGCGATCCGGACGGAGAGCTCTCGGCCTGGGCGCTCAGCTTTCTCGATGCCCAGGGCTCGACCCCGACCTTCAAGATTCTGAGCGGCCTCACCCACGGCATCCGCGGCGCGTTCAGCTATCGCAAGCGCCATGCCCACGGCACCCAGCATCCGCTCGACACGTTGCAGACCGGCTCCGGCACCTGCCGCGATTTCGCGCTGCTGATGATCGAGGCGCTGCGCCGGCTCGGCATCGCCGCGCGTTTCGTCTCCGGCTATCTGTTCGTGCATGGCGACCGCGCGCACGGCTATGTCGGCGGCGGCTCGACCCACGCCTGGGTGCAGGTCTATCTGCCGAGCGCCGGCTGGATCGAGTTCGATCCGACCAACGGCATCATCGGCAGTCGCGATCTGGTGCGGGTGGCGGTGGCGCGCGATCCGATTCAGGCGGTGCCGCTGCACGGCAGCTATTTCGGCGGCGCCGACGCATTCCTGCGGATGGACGTCAGCATCAACGTCGTCTCGGCCGGCGACGATACGCCCCACGACGCGACTGCCGCGGCGCATGGCTGAGGCGGATTCGATGCTCGACCGGCTGTTCGTCTACGGCACGCTGATGCGCGGCTTCGACAATCCGATGGCGCGCCTGCTGTCGGCCGGCGCGGAGTGCCTCGGCGCGGCGACCATCCCCGGCCGGCTGGTCCGGATCCGGCACTATCCGGGCCTGGTCGCGGCGCGCGATCCCGCCGATATCGTTTACGGCGAAGTGTTCCGGATGCGGCAGCCGCAAGAGTTACTGGTGCAGCTCGACGACTACGAGAGTTGCACTGAGGACTATCCCGAACCGAGGGAGTACCGGCGAGAGGTCGCGCGCGTCACGCTGGCGGACGGCACGGTGGTCGATGCGTTCGTCTACATCTACAATTGGGACGTGGCGGCGCTGCCGCACATCGTCTCGGGGCGCTTTCAGCCGGGGGATTGAAGCCGGCTGAAGCTGCGTCGGCGGACTTAGAGCCGTTCTGATCCGACCGCCGCCGTCATCCTGAGGTGCCTACTGGGCCGCGCTATGCGCGGCGCGGCGGGCCTCGAAGGATGGGCCGCAGGTGCCTTTCGCCGCATCCTTCGATGCGCGCTACGCGCGCACCTCAGGATGACGACTCTGCATTTGAGCGCTCTAGCGGTTCAGATGCAATTCGATATGCGCGTTGCCCGCGAGCGGCAGCAGCGTCAGCCAGTCCGGATTGCCGGGCTCGGTCAGGCAGAAGCTCGGAAAGTCGTAGACGTCGACCGCGGCGGTCGCGATGTCGAGCGCGTTGCCGCATTCGTCGCATTTCCAGGAGTGGATCGCGTAGATGCCGTCGACGGTCTCAACGCCGAGCGACGTCATTTCCGCTTTGCAACAGGTACAATTTGCCATGGCTCTGGCTCCTTATTGGTCGACCGCGCCCGGTTCCGTTGCCGGAAACGGCGCAAGTGAGCCCTGGACCTTGGTGAAACGCTCTCCCCCGACTCCCGCGCATCGCGCGTGGGTGCGGCACTTCAATCCCGCTTATGCGGTGCAGCAATGAGGCAGATCAAACCTACCGCAGTTGCGAATTGATGCTGATATAGCGTAGAATTCTTATGCTGCAATGCGGAATATTGCGGGAATTTGACAGCGTGTGAGGATGACTCATCTCCCGCATCGGTAGCATCTTCGCGAAGTTCGAGCTCGGGACCGAGGGCCGCTGACCCAGGCAAGTGCGTGTCGTCCCGGCGCCCTCTTCACCCTCCCCTGGAGGGGGAGGGTCGCTCGCGCAGCGAGCGGGGTGGGGTGGCGATGAGTTCAACCTCCGCGCCTGCGGCTCACCCCACCCCGTCCCGCATCCCGCTCTGCGGGCTGCGGGCCGACCCTCCCCCTCCAGGGGAGGGTGGACAGGCGCGGGACCGGTCTGCGCCTGTGGAAAGCCGGTATAAGCCAATCGAACTTCGGCATTGCCGGGGCGAGACCTATATCCCTAATCGGTTGGCGCCATCGCGCCCGACCCAGAGTCTCCGCACCCCATGCGCTTCACGCCGCAATTTCTCGACGAGTTGAAAGCCCGGCTGCTGGTGTCGGAGGTGGTCGGCCGCCGGGTCAAGCTGAAGAAGGCCGGGCGGGAGTGGAAGGGGCTTTCGCCCTTTCAACAAGAGAAGACGCCGTCGTTCTTCGTCAATGACGAGAAGCAGGCCTGGTTCGACTTCTCCTCCGGCAAGAACGGCTCGATCTTCGACTTCATCATGCAGACCGACGGGGTGGATTTCCCCGAAGCGGTCGAGCGGCTCGCCGCGATGGCGGGCCTCGCCTTGCCGGCCGCGACGCCCGACGCCGCGCGCCAGGAGCAGCGCCGCCGCTCGCTGTACGACGTCATGGAAATGGCGGCGGTGTATTTCTCCGAGAATCTCGCCTCGCGCGCCGGCGCCCGGGCCCGCGGCTATCTCGCCGATCGCGGCATCCTGCCGTCGACCCAGGTCAAATTCCGCATCGGCTATGCCTCGCCGGATCGCTTCGCGCTCAAGGAGCATCTCGGCAAGCACGGCGTGTCGGTCGACGACATGGTCGAGGCCGGGCTGTTGTCGGCCGGCGACGACATCCCGGTGCCGTTCGACAAGTTTCGCGACCGGGTGATGTTTCCGATCACCGACATCCGCGGCCGGGTGATCGCCTTCGGCGGTCGCGCGCTGGAGAAGGACGTCGCGGCGAAGTATCTGAACTCGCCGGAAACCCCGCTGTTTCACAAGGGCGACAACCTCTACAACCTCGCCACCGCGCGCAAGGCGGCGCATGACGCGGCCGGCAAGTCGACGCCGACCGGCGCCGCGTCGGTGATCGTGGTCGAGGGCTATATCGACGTCATCGCCATGGTCACGGCGGGCTTCGCAGCCACCGTCGCGCCGCTCGGCACCGCGCTGACCGAGAACCAGCTTCAGCTGCTGTGGAAGATGGCGGACGAGCCGATCCTGTGTTTCGACGGCGACCGCGCCGGCCAGAAGGCGGCATATCGCGCCGCCGATCTGGCGCTGCCGCATCTCAAGCCCGGCAAGAGCCTGCGCTTCGCCCTCTTGCCCGAGGGCCAGGATCCCGACGATCTCGCCCGCGCCGGCGGGCGGCTAGCGATCGAGGAGGTGATCGGCGCGGCGCGGCCGCTGGCCGACCTGCTGTGGTCGCGCGAGGCCGAAGGCGGCAGTTTCGCCACGCCGGAGCGGCGCGCGGCGCTGGAGGCGCGGATCAACGAGCTCGCCAACGGCATCCGCGACGAGGTGGTGCGGCGCTACTATCGGAAGGACTGGGCCGAGCGGCTGCGCGCGGCCTTCGCGCCGCAGGGTGGCTTCGGCGGAGGGTTCGGCGGAGGCTTCCGGGCCGGCGGCGGCGCGCGCGGTGGTGCTGATTCGGGGCGCCGGTTTCAGCCGCGCGGGAGTTTTCCACAGGGCGGCGGCCGTTATGCACCGTTCGGCCGGCAGACCGGCCTCAGTTCGCCGCCGCAGGGGCGCGGGCCGTATCAGGTCGCAAGCCCCGATCTGGCGTCGAGCCCGATCATGCGCGGGCAGCGCAGCGCGCTGTCGCGCCGCGAGGCGCTGATCCTGCAATCGCTGCTCAACCACCCCTGGCTGCTGCACGATCATCTCGAAGAAGTCGCGGCGCTGGAATTCGCCCATCCGGAGGCGCACCGGCTGCGCGCGGCGATCATCGCCGCCTTCGCGGCCGACCATCATCACGGCGACGATCCGGCCGGACAGTCCGAGAAACTTCGCGCCGATCTCGCGAAGGCCGGTTTATCCGAGCAATTGCAACGGCTTGAACGCGCGATCACGACCCACGCGGTGTGGGGCGCGGGGCCGGACGCGGCGCCCGAGGACGTTCTTTCGACGTGGCAGCAACTCGTTGCCTTGCATCGACAATCTCACTCCTTACTTAGGGAGCTGAAGGATGCCGAGCTGGCTTTGGGTGAAGACGGCAGCGAGGCCAACGTCGCCTGGTTGAGGGACGTCAAGGCGCGGCTCTCGGAAGTGGAAGGGACTGAGGCGCTGATCGAGGGGTTCGGCCAGTCATCGGGCCGGTTCCATCGGAGCGTGTGACCGGGTTCGAGGCGGTCGGGTGACGGCGGGTGCCGTGAAAAGACTCGCCAAACCCGCACATTGGCTGCAAAAACAGGGTTAGTAAGGGCTTAACGGCATTCCGGTAGAAGGCCTCGGGCACCATTTTTGGGAAACCAGCAAGCGGGATCGTGTCGGGTGGCGCAGGCGAGCGCCGCCCTTTGCGTGTCTCACCCGGCAAGGCGAATTTTAAGGCGAGTTTTTGACGGCGCGGCGACGCGATCGTCATGCGCGCGTTCAGGAGCAGTGAATGGCCAGCAAGGCGAAGACGGTTCAGTTGAAAGACAAGGAAAAGGACGACAAGGCCGACGCGCCGGAGAAGGACTCCGCCGACGCTCCCTCGCCGTTGCTCGACCTGTCGGACGCGGCCGTCAAGAAGATGATCAAGCAGGCCAAGAAGCGCGGCTTCGTGACCTTCGATCAGCTCAACGAAGTGCTGCCGTCCGACACCACGTCGCCGGAGCAGATCGAGGACATCATGTCGATGCTCTCCGACATGGGCATCAACGTGTCCGAGGCGGAAGAGAGCGACAGCGAGGACGAGGACGCCAAGGACGAGGCCGAGGAAGAGCCCGATAACGACCTCGTCGAGGTCACCCAGAAGGCCGTCACCGAGACCAAGAAGTCCGAGCCCGGCGAGCGCACCGACGATCCCGTCCGGATGTATCTGCGCGAGATGGGCACCGTCGAGCTGCTGTCGCGCGAGGGCGAAATCGCCATCGCCAAGCGGATCGAGGCCGGCCGCGAGGCGATGATCGCCGGACTCTGCGAAAGCCCGCTGACCTTCCAGGCGATCATCATCTGGCGCGACGAGCTCAACGAAGGCAAGATCTTCCTTCGCGACATCATCGATCTCGAAGCCACCTATGCGGGCCCCGACGCCAAGGCCAACATGAACCCTGCGATGGCCGAGGGCGCCGGCGAGGAAGCCAGCGCCGAAGGCGAGGCCGACGCCGGAGCGCCCGCGCATGTCGCGCCGCCCGCCGCGCCGCCGACGGCGACGCCGTTCCGTCCCGCGCAGCAGCGCTCGGCGCCCGCCGCGGCCCCGGCCGCCGGCGAGGGCGGCGGTGAAGGCGCCGCCGAAGGCGACATGGACGACGACGAGTTCGAGAACCAGATGTCGCTCGCCGCCATCGAGGCCGAACTCAAGCCGAAGGTGGTCGAGACCTTCGACAAGATCGCCGACAACTACAAGAAGCTGCGCAAGCTGCAAGAGCAGGACATCGCCAACCAGCTCGAAAGCGCGTCGCAGGGGCCGTCGCTGTCGCCCTCGCAGGAGCGCAAATACAAGAAGCTCAAGGACGAAATCATCGTCGAGGTGAAGTCGCTGCGGCTCAATCAGGCGCGTATCGACTCACTGGTCGAGCAGCTCTACGACATCAACAAGAAGCTGGTGTCGTTCGAAGGCCGGCTGCTGCGCCTCGGCGACAGCCACGGCGTGGCGCGCGAGGACTTCCTGCGCAACTATCAGGGCTCCGAGCTCGATCCGCGCTGGCTCAACCGCGTCTCGAAACTCTCCGCCAAGGGCTGGAAGAACTTCGTCCATTTCGAGAAGGACCGGATCCGCGAGCTGCGCCAGGAAATCCAGTCGATGGCCGCGCTCACCGGGCTCGAGATCGGCGAATTCCGCAAGATCGTGCATTCGGTGCAGAAGGGCGAGCGCGAAGCCCGCCAGGCCAAGAAGGAAATGGTCGAGGCCAACCTGCGTCTGGTGATCTCGATTGCCAAGAAATACACCAACCGCGGCCTGCAGTTCCTCGATCTCATTCAGGAAGGCAATATCGGCCTGATGAAGGCGGTCGACAAATTCGAATATCGCCGCGGCTACAAATTCTCCACCTATGCGACGTGGTGGATCCGGCAGGCGATCACGCGTTCGATCGCCGACCAGGCCCGCACCATCCGCATTCCGGTGCACATGATCGAGACGATCAACAAGATCGTGCGCACCTCGCGGCAGATGCTCAACGAGATCGGCCGCGAGCCGACCCCGGAAGAGCTCGCCGAGAAGCTCGGCATGCCGCTGGAGAAGGTCCGCAAGGTCCTCAAGATCGCCAAGGAGCCGCTGTCGCTCGAAACCCCGGTGGGTGACGAAGAGGACAGCCATCTCGGCGACTTCATCGAGGACAAGAACGCGGTGCTGCCGATCGACGCCGCGATCCAGTCGAACCTGCGCGAAACCACGACGCGCGTGCTCGCCTCGCTCACCCCGCGCGAAGAACGCGTGCTGCGCATGCGCTTCGGCATCGGCATGAACACCGACCACACGCTGGAAGAAGTCGGCCAGCAGTTCTCGGTCACCCGCGAACGCATCCGCCAGATCGAAGCCAAGGCGCTGCGCAAGTTGAAGCATCCGAGCCGGTCAAGGAAGCTGCGGAGCTTCTTGGACAACTGAGACGATCAACCAGCGTCGTCATTGCCGGGCTTGACCCGGCAATCCATCACTCTTCAGGATGGATGCCCGGATCGAGTCCGGGCCTGCCGCCGGCAAGCGAGACGAGGCGATGATGTCGAAACCGGTCATCTTCACCGTGTCTGCGATCTGGGACGCCGACGCGGGCGTGTGGAGCGGGCATTGCGACGAGATTCCGGCCGCGGCCGATGCACCGACGCTCGACGAATTGCTCGCCAAGATGGAAGCCATGACGCTGGATCTGTTGCCGGATAATCATCCCGGCGTCGATCCGGCGGCGGTGTTCTTGCAGATCACCGCCTTGCGCGAAGCGCTATCGGCGGCCTGATGGCGCCGCAGTTCGACCGCGAACTGAGAGAGCTGCTGCGCGCCGCCGGCTGCGCGATGGTCCGGCAAGGCAAGGGAAGCCACGAGATCTGGCACAGCCCCATCACCGGTCGCAATTTCGCCGTGCCGATCGGCATCCCGAGCCGTCACACCGCGAATGCCATCCTGCGCCAGGCCGGGCTGCCCAAGGCGTTTTGAGCGGCGGCTTCGAGTCGAAGCTTTCGAGCCCTGGTGCCCGGATGAGCGAAGCGACATCCGGGATCACGCCGCCGCCTATCGCTGCGCTCATGCGGGCTACGCTCGTGCGAGCCTCACCCTCCCCTGGAGGGGGAGGGTCGCTCGCGGAGCGAGCGGGGTGGGGTGGCGAAGCGTTCATCCGCAGTGCCCGCGGACCCCCACCCCCGACCCCGGATCAAGTCCGGGGCAGGCTCCCTCCCCGCAAGGGGGAGGGGAGACGGAGCGCAGCGCGCTCCCTCTCCCGCTTGCGGGAGAGGGTTGGGGTGAGGGCGACACGGGCGCTGCGCGTCGTGCGTAGCCCGGATGAGCGAAGCGACATCCGGGGCTGCGCTTGCTGATGCCATCAGCCTTGGTGATCCGGAGATCTCACGACCCAGACCGCCTCATGGTGAGGAGGCGCGCAGCGCCGTCTCGAACCATGCGCCGCAGCCCCCCGTGGCCTCACCCTTCGAGACGCCCCGGCTCCGCCCTGCGGGCTTCGCCGGACTGCTCGGGATGAGGAGGCAGCGCCAAATCCAGGGTCGTTGCTATTCGGCGGAGAACCGTAGGGTGGGTTAGGCGCAGCCGTAACCCACCACTTCGATCGCGGCAGATGACGCCTTCGGTGATCCGCCCTACGGGCTGACTGTCATGGCCGGGCTCGACCCGGCCATCCATCCAAAAGCGGCGGGCCAAGGCCCGCCGCTTTTGCGTTTCGCGACCTGCAAAACAGCGCTGGTCGCAGCCCGTAGCCCGGATGAGCGAAGCGACATCCGGGACCACGCCCCCGCATATCGCTGCGCTCATGCGGGCTACGCTTGCGTCACCTCCAGGAGTAGCAGTCTGTGATCCGGATGAACGCCACAAAATCCGGGAGAGATCTCGGCGAGCACCCGGATTGTCTGTTCGTCGAATCAGGGTAGCATTCTCAGTACCGTTCCCGGTCGCTTCACTTTGAATGCGCGGGCTTGTGCGTTTCCAAGCCGGGCAGGTGTTCGCTGCCCGTCAAAGAGGAGTCGTTGGTCATGCGAAAGCACGGCAACGGACCCAAAGACGTATTCTTTCGTTCGTACTCGCGTTGGCGAGCCGGTAAGCGGCAATCGGTGTCATCTGGCCGCCGCTCAAACCGCCTAACTCTCAGTCTTCGCAAATCGAAAGATCAGTTGGACTTTGGGTTCTAACCTATCAGCCCCGGGCTGAGAGGAGACCGGGAACGGCGCTTTTCCGCAGAATGTTCAGGGCCGTAAGGTGGGTTAGGCGAAGCCGTAACCCAACATTCCGATCGCGGCGGATTACGCCTTCGGCTCATCTGCCCTACGGGCTCTGCTAGTGTCAACGCTGCCCGGCCAAAATTGACCTTTTAACGGCTTGACCTTCCCGAGTGCGCAATCACAATTAGTGATTGTAGTTGGGGGGTGATTCATGCAGTGGCGCACCGCAAATATTCTTTTCGCAGACGTTAAGGGTTATAGCGCTCTCAAAGATACGCAAATGAAGGTATTTGTCGAAGTTGTGCTAAGTAATATCGCGCGTAGGCTACAAGAGATTCCGATAAAATATAAGAATACTTGGGGAGATGGAATAGTAATAATTTGTGACAAAATAGAAGATGTGTGTGAGGCGGCTCTTCATTTGAAGGATCTATTTCAGGGTTTCAATTGGCGCCGGCATGATTTGCCAAAACTTGATATCAGGATTTCAATTCATCATGGGGAGTATCTGGAGGGGTCTGACCCGTTCACCGAACGTCCCACATTTTGTGGCCGAAGTGTGGTGACGGCGGCTCGAATCGAGCCAGTCACTCCGCCAGGCAAAATATGGATGACGGCTCAAGCTGCCAGTATGCTGAAGCAGCACATGAGCGGGGATGACGCGCCATATTTTGCGATTGATCACGTCGGCGAAATTCAACTCCCAAAGAAGTACGGAGTCATCGAAATAGCAACGTTACGTCGAACCGCCGAGCCACCGCTGTGCGATCAAGATCTCAAGGAGATACGGGAGGCGGAGCGTGTGCGACTTGAACTTGGGGGTGTGGTAGATCGGGATAGTGATATCCGAGAATTGGTGAGCAGAGACCAGATCAGATCGTATGCAGTTGTCATAGGAGTTGTCGTGCATCGCGGCGAAGTTCTGCTGGTAAAAAGGAATGATCGAAGCGAAGGATTGGAATGGATGTTTCCTTCGGGAAAGAAATGGCCCAATCAAGATGAAGTTTCAGTAATTGAAAAGGAGGTAATGGAGGAGGCGGGAATCACCTGTGGCGTGATTGCGAAAATCGCTCACGTCGAAAAGCACCCCACTACTGGGTTCAAATGCAGCTACTTTCATATGGAGCCTGGGGATGATGTCGAAATCGTGAACGGCGATCCGTTGGAAAACGATGATGTCCAATGGGTGCCAATTTCTGACGGGTTAGCCAAGATTGGATCTGCCATAAATCCCGATGTTGCTAGATTCCTGGCAGGATTCAGGGTTGATTCCGCCTGATTTGGAGCCAAGGATGACACAGCTAATGTTGTGTCTGCCCCCGGGGTCTGCCATAAAGCCTCGGTCGGAGAAGACGATGGCTGTACGTGGATCGTTTCACGAAAAACGTGAGGTTGCCGTGGCGATAGTTGTTAGGCGCCACGAGGGAAACACTTCTGTATTGATGGTCCGCAGAGCGGACCCAAATGAAAATTGCCCTAGGTGGGTTTTCCCTGGAGGAAAAATCGATGCGGGAGAAAGCGCTGGAGCAGCCGCAAAACGAGAGCTAAAAGAAGAGACTGGGATCGATGTATCGAGGCCCGATATTATCGGATGTCGAATTCATCCTGTTTCCGGTCTGAAGATTCACTATATTAGTTTTCAATATAAGCGCGGTCTGCCGCGAATCCGAGAACCGAAGAAGCTTGATCAGATTGACTGGGTTAGTGTCGATTCCCTCGGCTCTGTGGTCGGCCATTCTCTGTTTGCTCCGGTTGAGGCTTTTTTGCAGAATAGTGATAGGTCCGCTCAGGCGGATTTTGGCGTGTGATCAATCGGACGGTCACTGTAGTTGGCTAGTCGCGTCCGGGTGAACGGCTTGCGCACCCTATCATCTTTGGCGAGATAGTCTGCTTCGCTCAACTCGCCCTACGGCGACTTTACAATCTTCCCATCCCTGCATATATTCCTATCCATCCCGCTCCAATACCGAGGGGCGGCTCGCGATCGTCACTAGTCGCGGGGCGGGGTGCGGTGGACGCGGCAGCGTCGGCGCGGAGGAAGGCGGTTGGGGGCCGCGGGGCAGCAAGTCCGCTGGGCTTGGCCTCGGGGTCTATGGAGCCGCCGGACTTCAGGCGCATGACGACGACGCTGTGCGATGCGGGCCGGGGCGGAGATGCGCCCCATCTGCATCGCCGTTGCGCGCCGGCCCAAATCGTGTGGTCCCGACGCCCGTCGCTGGCGTCAAGGGACGGAGCGCCTGCGCGCCGACCGGCCGCAGGAAACACAGGCGGGGACGCTCGCGTCCGCGCCGCTCAGTCCCGACGGTGACGAACCAGGCGCATCAACGCCACCGGGGAGAGCACGAAGCAAGCCGGAAGCCTCACCGCGTGCGGAACGCCGGACGTGTCGGTGCTTTCGTGGTGACTAACTCATGCGCTTTTTGCCTTGCGCATGAGGCTGCGGACGCATCGCGCGTCCGGCGTTCCGCGCGCCCTCGTTTTTTGGCGCGGCGAAGGGGCAGGCGGCCCATTCGCATAAAGACCACCGGCGCCCCCGCGCCGTCCAAACAACAGGGGCGATGCCGCATGTCCGCGTCGGCGCGCGCGCCGAATGGCCGCAAGCGGGCGCGGCGGCCGCTCCCCGTCTGTCCTTTTGCCGCCGCTTCCGTCATAACATCGGCTCATCGTGCCGAACCCCGCGGAGCCCGCACTGCATCGCTTGAAAGTCTGGGACATCATCCACGCCACACGGCGGCTGCGGTCGCTGGGCTGGATCGGCGACCTCGTCGGCGTCGGCGCGGCCGCGGCGGCGCTGGCGCTGCGCTTCGCCTTCGATGCGGCGCTGCCGGCCGGGTTCCCCTATCTCACCTTCTTCCCCGCGGTGGTGCTGACTGCGTTCTTCTTCGGGCTGCGCCCCGGCATCGTCTGCGCGGTGCTGAGCGGCCTGGCGTCATGGTACTTCTTCATGCCGCCGTTCTACACGTTCGAGCTGACGTCGCAGACCGCGATCGCGCTGGTGTTCTACGTCTTCATCGTCGCGGTCGACATCGCGCTGATCCACATCATGCATCTGGCCGCCGCAAGGCTGCGCGCCGACGCCGAGGAGACCGCGCGGCTGTACGAGCGGCAGCGCACGATGTTCCAGGAGCTGCAGCACCGCGTCGCCAACAACATGCAGTTCGTCTCGGCGATGCTGCGGCTGTACGCTAAGCGCGCCGGCCAGGATCCCGCCGCGATGCTGACCGCGCTCGACGACGCCCGCGTCCGCCTCGACACCATGTCGCGGCTGCATCGCCATCTCTACGATCCGGTCAACGTCACCCGCCCGGTCGGGGAGTTCTTCCAGGAGCTGTGCGCCAACCTCGCCGAGGCCGCCGGCGCCAAAGACGTTCGCTTCAGCATCGACATGCCGCCGGTGCAGTTCGATCTCGACCAATTGACACCGCTGTCGCTGATCGCGGTCGAGGTGATCACCAACGCGCTGAAACACGCCTTCCCCGACGGTCGCGGCAGCATCGCGCTGCGTCTCGTGCAGCACGGCGACCACATCGTCTTCACCATCGCGGATGACGGCAAAGGGATGGCGGCGAACCCCAATCCCGAGCAGAGCAAGAGTCTCGGCCTGAAGATCGTCCACAGCCTCGCCACCCAGCTCGGCGGCAGCATCGTCTACGAGGTCGGGCCGGGCACCACCGCGCGCGTGGAATTCGACCGCGCCGCGTGACGCCGCCGCAGCACGACAACGGCGCGCGGCGCGGCTCCGCCGCGCGCTCGTGCGCGAGAGCGTAAACCATTAGTGATGCATTCAGCTTTTGGTCGTAAGCGATGGTCTCGGCGCAGCCGCGTTCGGCGGTCGCTCGGAACGACGGCCTGTTTCGGCGGAGATGACACGAAACACGATGCGCGCTCTCTGGAATCAGATCGCCACCAGTCTCAAGACGAAATTTCTGGTCGTGACGATCTGCGTGTTCGGCCTGGTCGCCCTGCCGGCCTATGCGGCGTTCGAATTCCTCACCCGCAAGACCGTGGTCGCGCTCGGCACGCTGTTCGCCGAGAAGCAGGTGCTGTTCGATCGCTACCGCGGCCTCGAGGCGCTGATCCGCGAGGTCTCGTTGGCCGAGACGGTCGCCCGCTCGCCGGCGGTGCGCGCCTGGGCCCGCGACGAGGCCGACCCCGACAAGACGGTGCGCGGGCTGGCCGAACTCGAGCACTACCGGCTGTCGTTTCACGACAAGAGCTATTTCTTCGTCGTGCACGAGTCGGGCAATTACTACTTCAACGATGCCGACAACAATTACAACGGCAACCAGCTCCGCTATCAGGTCAAGCGCGACAATTCGCGCGACGGCTGGTACTTCAAGACGATCGCGGCCGGTCAGGCCTGCCAGCTCAACGTCGACCGCGACGACAATCTCGCCGTCACCAAAGTCTGGATCAATTGCGTCATCACCGATCAGGGCCGGATTCTCGGCGTGATCGGCACCGGCGTCGACCTCAGCGAATTCATCCGCGAGGTGGTGGCGTTGCCGCAGACCGGCATCACCAGCATGTTCGTCGATCGCGCCGGCGCCATCCAGGCGCACCGCGATCCGGGGATGGTCGATTTCCACAGCCTCACCAAGGACACCAAGACCAAGAAGACGATCTTCCAGCAGGTCGACAAGCCGGCCGAGGCCGGCGAACTCGCCGCCATGATGGCGCGCGTCTCCGCCGGCTCCAGGATGGTCGAATCGCGCTTCATGAACATCGGCGGGCGCGAATTCCTGGTCGGTGTCGGCTATCTCGATCGGCTCGGCTGGTTCAACGTGACGTTGATGGACATCGACGCCATCATCGATCGCCGGCTGTTCACGCCGATCGCGCTGCTGCTGGTGTTCATGATGACCGCGGCGGTCGCGCTCGTCACCATCCTGTTCCGGCGCGTCGTGCTGGATCGGCTGGCGATCGTCGAGGCGGCCGCGCGACGGGTCGAAGACGGCGATTTCGACAATATCGTGGTCGATCGCGGCAGCGACGAGATCGGCCGGCTGTCGCGGACGTTGTCCGGCATGGCGCATGCGGTGCGCGACCACACCCGCATTCTCGAGGATCTGGTCGACGAGCGAACCGAGAAGCTGCGGCGTCTCGCCAATATCGATCTCTTGACCGAGATCCCCAACCGGCGCGGTTTCACCCAGGTGTTCGAGCAGTGGCTGGCCAGGTCGCCTCTGGTGCCGCGGTCGGCCGGGCTGCTGCTGATCGATCTGGATGACTTCAAGGACGTCAACGACGCGTTCGGCCATCTGGCCGGCGATCGCCTGCTGTGCGAGACCGCGCGGCGGCTGGCGCCGCTCCTCACCGACAGGGACATCTGCGCCCGCTGGGGCGGCGACGAGTTCGTCGTGCTGGTCGAGGATTGCGACCAGGACGGCCTGCGGGCGCTGTGCGCCCGCATGGTCGCCGCGATGAACGCCACGCCGATCCGCTCCGACGATGGTCAGGACATTGCGCTGACGGTCAGCATCGGCGGCTGTCGGGTGGTTTCGGGCAGTTCGATCGACGCCGCCTTCGCGGAGGCCGATGCAGCGCTCTACGCCGCCAAGCGCGCCGGTCGCAACCGGTTCGTGCTGTTCGACGCCGACGCCGGATCGGCGCTCGACGCGGTGGTGACGGCCAAGGCCTGAGCGGCCGGGCGGCGGGCGCCGCATCGCGTCCCATCTGCACGGCGCGGCTTCGGCGGCCGCGCGTCCGTCTCAAACCGGACGGCGGCGCGCGCGGAATCGCGTTATCATCGCCGCATTCGCGTCGCCCCGTCCTTTCACCGTCCGCATTTTGAGGAGCTTCCCCATGGCCCAGATGCTCGCGCCTCTCTCGATCAGTGACACCGACATGCCGGTTGCCTCGGGCGGCATCGGGCCGTGGTCCGGCGGGGTGGCGCAGGCGATCAATCCGTGGCGCTTCATCACCACGCTGATGGGCAATCAGTTCAGCATCTTCAGCATCAATCTCGGCCGCTCCACCGCGCCGCAGATCGAGGCCAAGATCCTCGACGAGGTCGGCTCCTATGGCCGCCAGATCGGCCGGATCGGCGAGGCGCTGGAAGTGCTGGTGAAGGAATTCCCGCGCGAGGGGCTGAGCGAGCAGGCCGCCGCCGCGCTGGAGGATTTCTCCGCGCAGATGCGCGAGATCAGGAAGATCAAATCGGCGCGCGCGTGAGTTCCGGTAGCGGTCCGCCGCGCGCGCCGGCGCTGCTCAGCGCTTCTGCACGAACACCGTGCCGGCCGAATATCCGGCGCCGAACGAGCAGATCAGGCCGAGGTCGCCTTGCGCCAGATCGTCCGAGGCGGTGTGGAAGGCGATGATCGAGCCGGCCGACGAGGTGTTGGCGTAGCTGTCGAGGATGATGACGTTCTCTTCGCGCGTCGGATCGCGGCCCAGCACCTTGCGGCCGATGATCTCGTTCATGTTGATGTTGGCTTGGTGCAGCCACATCCGCTTCAGCGCGTGCGGATCGATGCCGAGTTCGGCGGCGTGGTCGATGATCATGTCGGAGACCATCGGCACCACTTCCTTGAACACCTTGCGGCCCTGCTGCACGAACAGCTTGTCGGTGAGGTCGCGGCCTTCCGGCCAGGCGCGGTTGAGGAATCCGGAATTGTTGCGGATGTTGTTGGAGAACTGCGTCTTCAGCCTTGTGCCGAGGATCGCCCAGCCGGCCCGTTCACCATCTTGCGCTTCGTCGGCGCGCTCGACGATCACCGCGGTGGCGACGTCGCCGAAAATGAAGTGACTGTCGCGGTCGCGGAAATTGAGATGCCCGGAGCAGATCTCGGGATTGACCATCAGCACCGCGTCGGCCGAGCCGGTGGCGACGAAATCCGCCGCGGTCTTGATGCCGAAGGTCGCGGACGAGCAGGCCACGTTCATGTCGAAGGCGAAGCCGCCGAGGCCGAGCGCGTCCTGCACCTCGACCGCCATTGCGGGGTAGGCGCGCTGCATGTTGGAGCAGGCGCACAGCACCGCGCCGATCCGCTCGCGCGGCTTGCCCCAGCGCGCCAGCGCCTCGTCGGCGGCCTTCACGGCGATCTCGGCCAGCACCGAGACCTGTTCGTTCGGCCGCTCCGGGATCACCGGCCGCATCAGCTCCGGATCGAGGATGCCGGCTTTCGCCACCACGTAGCGCGACTTGATGCCGGACGCCTTCTCGATGAATTCCGGCGACGACGGCAGCAGCGGCTCGATCTGCCCGGCGGCGATCGCCGCCTGGTTGGCTGCGTTGAAGTTCGCCACATAGGTGTTGAACGCCTGCACCAGCTCGACATTCGAAATACTGTCGGGCGGGGTGTAGAGGCCGGTCGCGGCAATGACGGCAGGGCGCACGGAAAGCTCCGGTCGGATTGGCTGAGTGAGGACCGCCGGCCGTTGGCGATCCGCCGCGCCCCGCGGTATCCCACGCCGATTGCCCGGCGTCGGCTTTGACGTCGGACAAACAGCGCGAGGCGGTCGTCTCGTCCCTTGGTCGGGAGCGCCGGCCGCCGCTGCGGGGCGCGTCGGCAGGCGGCCGGCGCGGGCGGATGGGGTATGAAACGGCCGGCCGCGAAACACAAGCAGATTGCCTGCCAAACAGGCGCTAAAATGCGCTGCACTGCGGGGGCAGGCGCAGGCCGCCCGCCCCGGCCACGTGTCGCCGCCAGCTTCAGGATATTGCCCATGCAAACCGGCCATCTGCTCACACCGCTGCCGCCCGCCGGTCCGGACGAAGCGCTCGATACCCTGCTCGCACGCGGCGGCGTCCGCATCGAGCGCATCGTCTCGTTCGGCCAGGCGAGCCCCGAGGGCTTCTGGTACGACCAGGCCGAGGACGAATTCGTCGTGCTGCTGTCCGGCGCCGCGACGCTGCGCTTCGACGACGGCCGCGAGGTGCAACTCACGCCGGGCGTCTGGGTCGACATTCCCGCCCATTGCCGCCACCGCGTCGAAGCGACCGCGGCGGGCGAGCCGACAGTGTGGCTGGCGGTGTTCTGGCCGGCGGAAGCGGGCGAGGCAGAAGCGGATCAAACCGACAGGACGACATGAGAGCTGTCGCGTCGTTCGGCTCACGCCGCGCCTCTTGACAACATTCCTATTAAGATTATAGTCCGCATCGTCCTGTCCGTGAGGGGCGCTTCGCGAGGCGTCGTACAAGCGGGACAGATCGGCGGGCTGGGAAACCAGCCCGGAACGATGGTTCGATGGAGCTGACGCTGGTCAGCGAAGTCGGACGGACGCGGCGTCCTGCGCGTTGCGGCTCGCACCCGCACGTCCGGGAGGCAGAGGTCACCGTCCGCCGCTACTACGAGCGGCTGCCGCTTTCGTGGCTGGACGGGCGCAGCAAGGCCGGGGAGATCCCGCTCCGCTGTGCTCCCGGAAGAACGGTCCCGAAGCCCAAAACCGCCGCGGTGGGCGCGCCGACGAGGCGTTGCGCGATGACTTCGCAAGTCATCGCGAAAACTCACCACCTTCGCGCCGACCGGCGCGCCCCCACCCCTCGCTGTGACAGCGACGGGTGCACAACTCGGGCTCAGCGAGCCGCGAGAACGAAGAGCCGTGGCTGTTGGACAGGTGAAGATGCCGGCGCGTGCGGGTTCTCAACTTGCACTCCGTCATCCTGAGGCGCGAGCGCAGCGAGCCTCGAAGGATGAGCCGCAAGCTCGGCCCTCGTGTCCGCATCCTTCGAGGCTCGCCTTATCGGGCGAGCACCCCGGATCAAGTCCGGGGCAGGCTCTCAGGATGACGGCGCTGATGCGTCCGGAACGATCACACGCGCTGTCGATTAGCGGAGCAGGCGGGGCGCAACGAAAACGGATACGGAGATCCCTCATGGCAGGCCAACTCGACGGCAAGCGCGTGCTCATTCTCGCCACCCACGGCTTCGAACAATCGGAACTCGAAGTGCCGCGCGATCGGCTGAAGGCGGCGGGTGCGCAGGTCGACATCGTGTCGCCGGAGCAGGGCGAGATCAAGGGCTGGGACGGCAAGGATTGGGGCCGGCCGGTCAAGGTCGACAAGGCGCTCGGCTCGGCCAAGGCCGACGATTACGACGCGATCGTGCTGCCGGGCGGACAGATCAATCCGGACTTGCTGCGCGTGAATGCCGATGCGCTGAAGCTGATCAAGTCGTTCTTCGATGCCGGCAAGACGGTGGCCGCGGTCTGCCATGCGCCGTGGCTCTTGATCGACACCGGCATCGCCAAGGGCCGCAAGATGACCTCCTACAATTCGATCAAACAGGACGTGATCAATGCTGGCGCCAAGTGGGAAGACTCCGCCGTCGTCACCGACAACGGCGTGATCACGTCGCGCAACCCGGGCGATCTCGAAGCGTTCTCGGCCAAGATCATCGAAGAGATCCGCGAAGGTAAGCATCAGCGCCGCGCGGCGTGAGATCGAGCGGCGGGTGAGGTCAATTCGCTGATATCAAGTCGCGCGGATATCAAATCTCGATGGCCGGGCGCGTCCCGGCCATTCGAGCGTTGGGGTCTTCAGAACCGCAACTCGCTCTGCCGCCGCGCCGGCCGCATCGAACGTTCGGCGCGCACCGGAATCGGCTCGGCGCCGGGGATCAGTTCGATCGGGATGCGTCGGCCGCCGCGGTCGCCGCCGCGCAGATCGGTGCCCATCGCCATGATCGCCGAACCCATCGCCGCGCTGCCGAAGGTGATCACGAAGCCGAACATCAGCAGCCCGAGCGCGGTGCCGGGCGAACTGTCTGCGAAGATCAGTTCGCGCAAATGCCCCGGATTGACCCACAGCAGGCCGCCCAGCAGCAGCGCCGCGAGGCAGACGCCGGCGGCCAGATTGATCGCCAGCAGCCGGAACAGCGGTTGCCGCAGAAGCGCGCGGGGCATGTTGCGGTCCTCTCGTGACGGGCTGTCGAAACCGTGGTCGGCGCGGCCGTCGTTCATCCGCCGATCATCTCTGATACCGTCCAATATGGCGCGCCGAGGGCCGCCTCGCAACCGCAAGGCAGAAATGCTAGATTCGCCGCATTGTTCTCGCAATACGCATCGCCGCCGCTCGCCTCAGCCCCCGTCGATTTGGAGAAATGGTTTAAAATGTCCAAGCTGCGTCTTGCCCTTCTGAGCTGCGCCATTGGCTGCGCGCTCCTCGCCGCCGCACCGGCCCAGGCCGCGCGCTGCGGTGGCGATTTCAACGCCTTCATCGCCAGCATGTCGGCCGAGGCGGCGCAGGCGGGAGTTTCGCGCGATGTGATTTCCGAGGCGCTGGGCGGCGTCACCCCGGACCCCGCGGTGCTGGCGTTCGATCGCCGCCAGCGCGGCACCTTCAACAAGACCTTCGAGCAATACGTCGCGACCCGCGTCGGCGCCGGCCGGATCAAGTCGGGGCGGGCGATGCTGCAGCGGCACGCCTCGCTGCTGTCCCGGATCGAGCGCCAGTTCGGCGTGCCGCCGCAGATCCTGGTGGCGATCTGGGGGCTGGAGTCGGATTTCGGCAAGGGCGACATCGGCAAGCTGCCGGTGTTCCGGGTGCTGGCGACGATGGCGCATGATTGCCGTCGCACCGAGCTGTTTCAGGGCGAATTGCTGGCGGCGCTGAAGATCGTGCAGCGCGGCGATCTGACGATGCGCGACATGGTCGGCGCCTATGCGGGCGAGCTCGGCCAGACGCAATTTTTGCCGTCGTCCTACATCAAATACGGCGTCGATTTCGACGGCAACGGCCATGTCGATCTGCGCCACAGCGTGCCCGACGTGCTGGCCTCGACTGCCAACCTGCTGAAGACAGCGGGCTGGCGCGCCGGCGGCTCCTACGAAGAAGGCACGCCGAATTTCGAGGCGATGCGCGAATGGAATCGCGCGCTGGTGTATCGCAAGACCATCGCGTATTTCGCCGATCAGCTGATCGGGCAGTAACGCGATCTCGCCCGAAGACACCGCGTCGCATCGAGCCGCGCGCAGCGGGCGTCACGTCGTCGTGCCGGTGCTCGGTTTCACCACGCGCTTGATCTGGTCGAGGGTGAAGGTCTGCAGGCCGATCGTCAACATCGGTGGCGATTGGGTCAGGTCGACGGAATCGATGGTGCCCTGGATCTGGGTGGAGACGGCCGCCGGCTGGCCGGCGGCGTCGGTCGCGACCACCGACAGCGTGTAGTCGCCCTCCGGCCACTGCGTCCCGTCATTGCCGCGGCCGTCCCAGGTGAAGCCCTGGTTGGCGCCGGCGTTGAGCGTGAATTTGCCGGAATACACCGTCTGCCCGGTCGAGCTCTGGACCGACACCTGCGCCGTCACCGGCTTGTCGGTGGACAGCGTCCAACCCGCGGTCTTGCCGTCGTAGTGCGATTTGCTGCCGTCGACCACGGCGGTGGCGCCGATGAAGTTCATCGCCTGCGTGGTCTGTGCGGTGGACTGCATCTTCAGGAGCGAGGACAGCGTTTCATTGGTCTTGAGCTGCTGCTCGACGCCGGCGAACTGCACCAGCTGCTGGGTGAACTGGTTGGTGTCCAGCGGCTCCAGCGGATTCTGGTTCTGCAATTGTGTCGTCAGCAGCGTCAGGAAGGTCTGGAAATTGTCGGCGATGCCGGTGGTCGAGCTCGACGTCGCGGTCGCGGTGTAGTTGGCGTTGGGAGCCGAATACGGCGTCGTCGCGGTGGTGGCTGCGGCTGACATGGTGATGACTCCTCAGATCCGGATATCGACGCCGCTGCTCGCACCGAGCATCCGGCCGTAGCTGCGACCGGCGGCGACCGCGGTCGGCAGCTCTTCCTCGCTGATCACCAGCCGCTGCGCGTGCCGGCCGTTGTCCTGCTGTTGGCCCTGCTGCTGACCCGACGAGGATTGATCGCGCAGGCTGAATTGCAGGCCGCTGTCGCCGGTTCTCAGCCCGGCATTGTCGAGCGCGCGCTGCAGCTGGTTCTGATCCTGCCGCAGCATCGCCAGCGTCTCGGGCTTCTCGACGGTGAGATGCGAGGTCACGTTGCCGCTGCGGTCGACCTCGATGCGGACGTCGATGCGGCCGAGTTCGGCGGGATCGAGCCGGATATCGAACCGGCTGGCGCCACTGGTCGCCCGTGCGGCGATGGTGACGGCGAGGTCCTGCATCGCCACCGGCGCATTGGTCGCGAGCGCGGCGGTGAGCTGCGACGACGCGGCCGTCTGCTGGGTCACGGTGGAGGCCTGCAGCGGCTGCGCGGTCGGCACCTGCGTTTGCGGCTGTGAAGCGGCGTCGGTCAGCGACGGCGTCGGCGCATCGGCGTGGTGATGCACGGCCGCCTTCGGTTGCGCGTTCGTCTGGTCGACGGCGGCGGCGGTCGTCTCGGGGGTCTTCGCCGCATCGCCGGATGTCGCCTGCGGTTGCGCCGTTCCGGTCTGGGCCTGGCCAGGCGTCGAGGCGTCGGTCGCAGCGGTGACGGCGTTGGTCTTGGCCGTGGCGGCGGAATCGTCGGACTGGGCCGCGGGCTTGGTGCCGGCCTTGGCGGCATTGGGCTGCGCCGCCAGCGCCGCGAGCTTCGGATCGAGCACGGCCGTCCCAGCGGCGGTCGCGGTCGCGGTCTCGGCCGCGGCGTCGGGAGCCGCGGTTTCGGTCGGCTGACCGGTCGCGGCGAGATCGTCGACCGCGGCCTTGGCCTTCTGCGCCGCGGCGGCGACGAGCGCGAGCGGTCCGCCGGCGACGGTTGTGGCGGCATCGGCGGTCGTTCCGGTCACTGCTGCAGCCGCATCGGTCGCGGTGTCGACCGTGGCGGTCGCCACGGCGACAGGCGCCGCGATCAGCTGGGGCGTCGTTGCGGTCGTGGCAACCATCGGGCTCTGATCCGGGGAAGCGGCCGCGTCGGCGCCGTCCTTGCCGTCGCCGTCCTTGCCGTCACCGGCCGCTTTGGCGTCTTTGCTCCCGTCGGTCTTGGTCTTGGTGGTCGATGTCGAGGTCGCAGCCGCATCGCCTCGCGCCGCGTCGTCGCGCGCCGAAGGAGTGTTGCTGCTGCCGGAATCCGACGCCCGCCGGCTGTCGTCGTTGCGATCGTTGGTCCGGCTCTGGTCGGTGGTGTCGTTTCGACGGGTGCCGGCGCTGCGGTCGTCGCTCGAACTGCCGGACGCACGGGTATCGAGCGTCGGCGCCGGTTGGCTGCTGGCGGTGTTCGCCGCGATATTGCTGTCGACCAGCGAGGAGAAGCTGTCGGTCGGGGACGTTCGGTCCTGGCGCGTGGTCGCGCGCTGGGCCGAGGCCTGCGCGGTCGAGACGATTTCCGAGGGGGCATTCAACACGGGCGCGTTCTCACACTGATCCACGCCCTTCTGAGCAAGGACCGGGCCACCCCCGAAAAGCTGAAATTATTCAGACATCGCAACGATATAGATTCTACGGCCGAAAGCCGGGCGGGGTTCTGGCCGCGCCGTTTCTGCCGGTCCCGGCAAGAATTGCCCCAACCTGTCCGCAAAACCGGGGCCGCCGCATTGCGCCACCGAAGGCCGGACTATATTAAAGGCTGGCATTGACGACGGTTTGCGGAATCTGGCTTCACCGCTTCCCGAACAGGCGGAAGGATTGGTCGCGACGGCCCCGCCCCGCGACCGCAGCGTATGACTGACACCATGCTCAACAGCTTGGATCTGGCGGGACGCCCGCAGGACACCCGCGTCGTGGTGGCGATGTCGGGCGGCGTCGATTCCTCGGCGACCGCCGCGCTGCTGAAGTCGCAGGGCTACGACGTCGTCGGCATCACGCTGCAGCTCTACGATCACGGCGCCGCCACCCATCGCAAGGGCGCCTGCTGCGCCGGCCAGGACATCCACGACGCCCGCGACGTCGCCGAGCGGATCGGGATTCCGCATTACGTGCTCGACTATGAAAGCCGCTTCCGCGAGTCGGTGATCGATAGCTTCGCCGACAGCTACGCGCTCGGCGAAACCCCGGTGCCGTGCATCGAGTGCAACCGTTCGGTCAAGTTCCGCGACCTGCTGGCCACCGCGCGCGAGCTCGGGGCCTCGGCGCTCGCCACCGGCCACTACGTCTCGTCGCGCCGTCTCGCCGACGGATCGCGCGCGCTGATCTGCGCCGCCGATCGCGACCGCGATCAGAGTTACTTCCTGTTCGCGACGACCCGCGAGCAGCTCGATTTCCTGCGCTTCCCGCTCGGCGACATGACCAAGCCGCAGACCCGCGATCTGGCGCGGCAGTTCGGCCTCTCGGTCGCCGACAAGCACGACAGCCAGGACATCTGCTTCGTGCCGACCGGCCGCTATACCGACGTGGTCGAGCGGCTGAAGCCGAACGCGATGGAGCCCGGCGAGATCGTCGATCTCAACGGCCGTGTGCTCGGCAGCCACCCGGGCATCGTGCATTTCACCGTCGGCCAGCGCCGCGGCCTCGGCATCGCCTCGCGGGCGCCGCTGTATGTGCTGCGGCTCGACGCGGCGCGTCGGCGTGTGGTGGTCGGTCCGCGCGAGGCGCTGCGGATGGAGCGCATCGTGCTGCGCGACGTCAACTGGATCGGCGACGGTGCGCTCGATCGGGCGGTCGGCGACGGGCTGGAATTGTTCGTGCGGGTGCGCTCGACCCGCGCGCCGCAGCCGGCATGGCTGCGCGCCGTCAAGGGCGGCTACGAGGTCGAACTGGTCGCCGGCGAAGAGGGCGTGTCGCCCGGCCAGGCCTGCGTGTTCTACGACGCGGCGGAAGGCCAGGCCCGCGTGCTCGGCGGCGGCTTCATCAAGAGCGCCGCGCCGCGATCGATCGCGGAGCCGGCGCACGACGACGCGGCATCGCCGGCGCTGGCCGCGATGCGCGGATAGGGATTTCGGGGCGGGGCATGGCAAACGATATCGACCGCGCGGGCGTCGCCAAGGCGTATGCGCGCTGGGCGCCGATCTACGACATGGTGTTCGGCAAAGTGTTCGACAGCGGCCGGCAATCGACCATCGCGGTGGCGGATGCGATCGGTGGCCGCGTGCTCGACGTCGGCGTCGGCACCGGACTGTCGCTGTCGGATTATTCGCCGAGCACCAAGCTGTGCGGCGTCGACATTTCCGAGCCGATGCTGCGCCGGGCGCACGAGCGCGTCCGCACGCTGAACCTCACCAATGTCGAGACGCTCGCGGTGATGGACGCCAAGAATCTGGCGTTCCCGGATAACTTCTTCGATGCGGTCGTGGCGCAATACGTCATCACCGCCGTCCCCGACCCGGAAGCGACGCTCGACGATTTCATTCGCGTGCTGAAGCCCGGCGGCGAACTGATTCTCGTCAACCACATCGGCGCCGAGAGCGGTCCGCGCAAGCTGTTCGAACTGGCGTTCGCGCCGCTGGCGCGCCGGCTCGGCTGGCGCCCCGAATTCCCGTGGGCGCGGCTGGTGAACTGGGCCGCGCGGCACGGCGGCGTGGAACTGGCCGAACGGCGGCCGATGCCCCCGATGGGTCATTTCTCGCTGATCCGTTATCGCAAGCTCTGAGCAAAGCCGGAACTGCGCGCCGCTCCTCACGTTGACGGGCATGACCAGACAGATCATGCTCGCTTTCGGTTGTGTGTTGATGGTTGCGGCTCCCGCGCTGGCGCAGGCACCGCCGAAATCGCCGTCGGCGACGGTCAACCCCACGGCGAATGGCTGCCCTCCGGGTGCGGCCAGGGTGCATCCGCCGGGCACCGCGCCGCCCGGGGCGACGACCGGCCAGACCCAGGAGCCGCTCACCGACAAGCTCGCCCGCTCCGACGGCGTTCTCTGCCCCCCTGCCGGGGTCGACCCGGACATTCGAGCGCCCACGCCCGACACCGGCACGATGCGCGTGATCCCGCCTCCAGGCTCCCCCGGTGGTGACCAGAGCGTGCAGCCGAAATAGCGTCCCGACCAATTCGCCCGATCGCCCGCCATTGCTTGACACGGCGGCGCACGACTTCTTATATGCCGCGCGTTCGCACGGCCGCAGCTTCAGCTGCCGATGCGCGGACGCCGTGGCGGGGTAGCTCAGCTGGTTAGAGCACGGGAATCATAATCCTGGGGTCGGGGGTTCGAGTCCCTCTCCCGCTACCATGTTTCCCCGTAAATCCTTGAAATGACAGACCTTGGCCGATTGAGGCTGCGCCAGAGGGATGTATCATCGATACTTCGGAGAAGGTCTTTCCGTCGTCGCCGCGGTCCGCATCTTCCTCGGGAGCCATGGTCAATGGTCGAGCGCACATATGCGCCGACTCGTTCGGCAGTTTTCAGCGGGCCCAGACCGTTTTGGTCGTTGGATTGCTGATATCGAATTATCGCCTCTCGGTCTCGGCTTTGGACACAGCGAGCGGCCACGCGACGTGGTGTGGACTCCGCAGGCTCTTCGCAATGGCTGCTTGGGGCAGCATCGCGGCTTCAGCGTACACCGGTCGCAATCGTGCTGGCGGGCTGTATAAGCACCGTGGCAGCGCACGTGCGGTTGGAAGGGCTTTCGGCCAGGGTAGCGATAGACGCCGCTTTCACGCTCGTAAGTGAGGTCTTCGCGCGAGAGGGCCGTCTGTTCGAGCCGATTTGTCGAACGCCGTGACGAGCGGCTCAATCCCTCGGTCGTAGAGCAGCCAGCCGATCATTTCGGTCGAAACCGTAACCGCTGTCACCGAGAAGCAGGTTTGGATACAGGCCAAAACGCTCAAGGGACCGCTCGATCATGCGCTTGGCGGCCGCCATGCCGGCCTGCCTGATCGCAGTCGCGACATCGACGATGATCGCATTGTCAGCGTCGATCAGATAGTTCGTCGGATAAGCAAACAATGCCTGGCCACCGTGGCCACCCGTCCAGCGGGCCGGAGATCTCATCTTCTTTTCGCCGCTGCCGGCGGCCCAAAGTCATCTATGTAATAAGATAAGTGATTTCACCTACGTATACTATAGGAACGACGTTATTTACAGAATAGTACGTAGGTAAGAAGTATAAAATACCTACATTTCAATATATTCAAGTCTTATTAAGTGAAGCGTGCGATCCATGCGTCATGGCAAGCTCGCAAGCGCAATCGGCCCAGGATGCGGAATTCGCGCGGCGATTGGCCAGGATCCGCGCTCGCTTCATTACCAAGCTCGACGACACGATCAGGTCCATCGACGGCACCGCCAAATCGATGCCGTGCGCCCTGACGGATTCGGCGGCGGCTGTCGCGCGGGCCTACCGACAAATTCACGATGTCTGCGGCATCGCATCGACTGTCGGCCTGACCGAGGCTGGCTTGTCGGCGCGCGCGCTCGACAGCCTTCTGATTGATCCGTTTCGCGCGCAGCGCGGGTTGACCGATGACGAACTCGCGCAGTTGAAGGACGGCCTCACTGCGCTCTGGACCGCCGCGCTTGCCGACATTTCATATGAGACAGTTCAGGAGTGAGTAGCTTGATACGATCCTCTGTACGCGTTCTGCTCGCCGCAGCTCTGACGACGACCGTCCTCTCCTCGGCGCATTCCGAGCCGAAGCCGATTCTCCCCAATCGCCCGACGGCGGTGCGCGCGCAATCGGTGCCCGGCAATATCGTGGCGGCCGTGCCGGGCGCGCGCACCCCTTTGCCCGATCCGCAACTCCTGAAGTCGGTTTCGGTCGGAGTGCTGTTTGCCAATGTCGGCTATCCCAACGGCTTCCGGTTCTCCAATCTGGGCGGCCGCCGCGACGTCTACATTCCGGTGCCGCAGGGCATCGAACTAAGCCCCGCCGCTCTTGTCCTGGTCTTCGACGACGTCAGCGCCCATGAGGCACGCCGCAGTCTGGAAATTCTGGTGAACGATCGCTCGGTGTCGGCGGTCGCGCTCGACGGCAAGAGCAGTGGCCGCACCGTCCATGTGCCTCTGCTCGGCGTCGCGGCGCGCGACGGGTTTCTCAAACTGTCGTTTCTGTATTCCGGCGCAGCAACGCAGGATCGCTGCATCGACGTGCGTTATGTCGGCGACAGCCTGACGATGCGCCCGGAATCCGCGGTGGAGTTCGAGATCGGCGTGAGCGGCGCGCCGAGTATCGCCGCGACCGCGGCGCTGATGCCGCAGAATGTCGCCATCCTGCTGTCGAGTCCACGTCCGCCGTCGGCGGATGTCGCGGCCGCCTTGACGCTGGCGCGCTCGCTCAGCGCCAACGGCCGACAGATCAGTTTCTATCACGGCGTCGAAAGCTTGCCGCCGCTGGTGAAATCCGACGACCCCCATCAATGGATCCGCGGTCTGATCGTGGTTGGCAGTCTTGACCGTATGGTGGGACACATCGACCCGCCGCGGCCGAGCGTGGCGAGCGCTGCGGGAACAGCCCCGATCGATAATACGCTCGCCGCCGGCAGGATTGGCGGCATTCCGATGTTGATGTTGACCGACGCCGCTTCCGCGCGCGCCGGCCGCTTGATCGGGAATCCTTCTCTCGCAGCCTTGCGCGACACGCCATCCGCCTCGGTCGGCCACGCAACGTCGCCGAACGGTTCGACCGAACGCGTCAATTTCGACGAACTGGGCCTGGTGCCGGCGAAGGCGGAGGTGTTCGGCCGTGCCGATCTCGCCGTCACCGTCGCCAACCGCATGCTGCCGGGCGGCACGCGGCCATCCCGGATCCTGCTCGATGTGATGGTGGCGCCGGATGGTGCCGGCGAAAAGGCCGTCGTGAGTGCGTTCGTCAATGAGCGGCTGATCTCGAGTTCGGTCGCCGCAATCGGCGAGCCGACCCGGCTCGATCTGGCGCTCCCCGAGGGGCTGGTCGGCGCGGCCGCGAACATCCGCGTGGTTGTCCAGCGTCGCAGCGCGCAGGGCGATTGCAGGTTCGAACCGCAAGGCTATCCGGCGGAGATTCTCGGTTCGAGTTCGGTGATTCTCTCACCGACTGGAGCGGCCGCCCAGGATTTTTCCGACCTTTCGACGTTCTGGGCAAATGGTGTCGAAGTGCTGGTGCCGTCCGCGACCGCGGTCAAGCCGCTCTCCGTCATCCCAATGCTGGCGGATGTCGTGAACGGGCTGTCGCGCGAAGCGGCACCGATCACCGTGCGATACGTCGATGCCGGCGCTACGCCAACGCCGACAGCGTCGTTTATCGCGGTCAGCAATCTGGCGCCGGCCGGCGCCGAGCAACGGGTTCGCTTCGATCGCGGCAGGGTGGCGATCGTCGACCGATCCGGCCGAACGCGTCTTGATATCGGTGGATTCGCCAGCGGCGCGGTGGCGCAAATCGTGACCGCCGGGGCGTTTCCGGGACTTTGGATCAAACCTCTCTCAGCCGACAGCGCGCTCCCCGTCGCGCCCGCCATCGACCTCGATCGCGGCGACGTGGCGTTTCTCGACAAAACCGGCGTTGCTTTGGCGATGTCGACCGAGCGCGACACCTTGCTGCGGGTGTCTTATCCCGATCAGCGATCCTGGCTGAATTCGTTCTCACGCTTCCGATCGTGGATCATCGGCGGGGTCTGGGTTCTCGTCACGCTCGGCCTGTTGTTCATTCTGCAACGCGTATACCGGCGCCGCGCCCTGACCACGGACAAGTGAGGGACCGATGCAGCCGCTCTCGCCCTCGGATCTCGCCCTCGGCGACCTGCTCGTCGCCCGCCGCGTTCTCAATCTGCAGCAACTCGACGAGGCCGTCGGCCTCGCCGAGGCTTGGCATGTCCGGCTCGGCGACGCGATCCTGTCGCGGGCCTGGATCGAACCCGCTGTGTACTACCAGGCGGTCGCCTATCACTACGAGCTGCCGTTCGTCGATCTGATCGGCGACGCCCCGGATCCGTCGCTGCTCGCCGCCGACGAGGCGGAGCTTTACGCCCGCCGGCTGACGATGCCTTGGCGAATCCGGGATGGCCGGCTCGTGATCGCGACCGCGGAGCCTGGTCCCGGCGTTGTCCTGTTCGCACGGCGTCGCTGGGGCAACGCGATCGAATTCGTCGTCGCTTCCAAATTCGACATTGTCTGGGCGGTGCAAACCGTCTTTGCCGACGCGCTGTCGCATCGCGCCGTGTACGAGCTCGCCGAGCTCGATCCGGACATGTCGGCCCAACAGGTGTTTTCGCCGGTCCAGGTGCTGTTTGGATATGGTGTGGCGACGTGTCTGCTGGTCGGGCTGGCGCTCGCACCGATCGCGACGCTGGTCGCGGTCAATCTGATCCTGAGCCTGTTCTATCTCGGCAACTTCCTGTTCAAGGGGGTTCTGGTTTCGGTCGGGGGCGCCCGCTCGGTCGATCGCGACGAGGCCATCGCGATCGCGGCGCGTGCGCTCAGCGACGACGATCTGCCGGTGTTCACCGTGCTGGTGCCGATGTATCGCGAGCCGAAAATGCTGCCGATGCTGGCCCGCTCGTTGCGTCAGCTCGATTACCCGCTCGGCAAGCTCGACATCAAATTGGTGCTGGAGGCCGACGATCACGAAACCATCGAGGTCGCCAGCACGCTCGGACTCGAAGGCATCTTCGAAGTCATTCGAGTGCCGCCGTCGCATCCGCAGACCAAGCCGAAGGCCTGCAATTTCGCGCTGCAATTCGCCCGTGGCGAATTCCTGGTGATCTACGACGCCGAGGATCGGCCGGAGCCGGACCAACTCCGCAAGGTGGTGGCGACGTTCCGGCAGGCGCCGGCCAACACCGCGTGCCTGCAATGCCGCCTGAGTTACTTCAACGCTCGCGAAAACTGGCTGACGCGGATGTTCACGCTGGACTACGCGCTGTGGTTCGACCAGATGCTGCCGGGGCTCGAACGGCTCAACGTTCCAATTCCGCTCGGCGGCACCTCCAATCATTTCAAGATCGACGTGTTGCGCGAGCTGCACGCCTGGGATCCCTTCAACGTTACCGAAGATGCCGATCTCGGCGTTCGCCTGACTCAGAAGGGCTACCGCGTCGGCGTGGTCGATTCCACAACCTTCGAGGAGGCGAGCTGCCACGCCGGCAATTGGATCAGACAGCGCTCGCGCTGGATGAAGGGCTACATGCAGACCTTCCTGGTACACACCAGGCGTCCGCTGCACCTGCTGCGCAGTATCGGTCCGCTCGGTTTTCTCGGCTTCGTCTTCTTCATCGGGGGCACCGTACTGGCCGGACTGATCAATCCGGTGTTCTGGTTGATGTTCGCGATCTGGCTGTTCGGGCTGGCCAATGGCTTCGATCAGCTTTTTCCGGAGCCGCTGCTCTATCTCAGCCTGTTCAATCTGCTGGCCGGCAACGGCGCTTTCATCTTCCTCAACATGCTGGCGCCGATCCGAAGAGGGTGGCTGAATCTCATTCCCTACAGCCTCACGGCGTTCGGCTATTGGGTGATGATCTCGATCGCGAGCTACCGCGGCCTCTGGCAGCTGTTGCGAAATCCGTTCTACTGGGAAAAGACCGACCACGGGGTGTCGAAGCATGTCGTCCGAGAATTGGCGCTCGGACGGGAGACGACGACATGAGGCGGGCTCTCCCGATTCTGTCGATCGCGCTACTGACATTCGTCATCGTGCTCTTGATGGCGAAGCTAGCCGCGACTGCGGGGCTGGTGCCGGAGGACGCGATCACGCTGTGGTCGAACGCGATCACCGCGAGCGACAGCCAGATGCCGATCGGGCGGGTGCTGGCCGCCTATCCGACCATCCCGTTCCTCGCCACGACGGTGCTGGAGTTTGTCAGCCCGATCGGCATCTCGGCGCCGGTGTTGCTGACTGCCTGCGTGCTGGCCGCGTTGGCGAGCATCTGGCTCGTTTCCTTTCGGCGTGCCGGCCTGTCGCTGCTCGCGGCCCTGACGGCGACGTTGCTTCTCGCTTTGCATCCCGCGTTGCTCCGCGCGGCGATCGCCGGCCCCGCCGAGATCATGCTCGCTGGATTTCTCTATCTGCTGAGCCGCGCTCTCTACGATATCCGCGGTCGGAGCGCCGCACCGGAAGTGATGGCTGTCGCGTTGGCGATGCTGGGGCTGACGTTCACGCATCCGATGGGCGCCGCGCTGACTTGCGCCGCGGTGCCGTTGCTGGTGTTCGCGCTCAGGCCCGAATTGCTGGCGGGTTCGGTTCTCAACCTGATCGTCGCGCTGGTGTTTCCGACGCTGTTCTGCGTCGTGGCTTTCACCTACATGTCGTGGGTCTTTCCTGGAAGTGGGTGGAGCTTTCTGGTCGCTCCGTCTGAAGGTCTGGCGGCCTGGGCCGTCGGCTTTTCCCAATTGTTCGGCCGGGGCCTCAGCGGCTGGCTGGCACTCGACGCCGCGATCGCAGTCGCGGCGGCGCTGCTTCTGGCAGCGCCCGTCGTTCCGATTGCGATCGGCTGGATTCTGCAGCGTCGGCCGTTGGTCGGACCGGCCGTGGTGATCGTTGTGATGACGATGGCTGCGGCCGGCATCGCCGTCGCCACCGGTCTGTTCGGTGATCCGGCGGCACTGGCTGTGATGCCGCCGATTTTGGCTGCCGTGATCGTTGCGCGCGTGCCCGTGGTTCGCGACCGACTCGCCTTCGTGATCGCTTTGCTGGCGGTGGGATGGATCGGAGGCGTCGCCGGTCTGGTGATGCTGGATCCGCGGGGCGCCATCAATGTCAGCATCGCACTGGACGGCGGGCGCATCGACACGGAGCGGGCCGCCGCCATCAACCTCGGCAACGCGACGATCGGTCGGGACGGCATTCTGGTCGACACCTTCAGCGCTCCGGCCGTGGTGTTGGGCCGTGGCCGTGCAAGGGGACTGCTTTCGCCTTCCGATGATGCGTTCACCTTCGGTGTCCGCTTCTCCAAAATCGAGACGCCGTTCATCGCAGTTCCGGATCCGCTGGTGGGAGCCGGCGTGCAGGACCGCCTCAACAAGGCTTTTCCAACACTCTACTGGCGCGGCACACCCGGCTATCGCCTGGTCTACCAAAACGCGAACTGGAGACTGTTCGCGCGGGACTGATGCTGCCTGGAATCGCCGTCGCTCCGGATTGAGCCGTCATTCGACAAACAGGAGACTATCTCCATGCGAATTCTGGTTATCGACGACAGTGAAGACGGACGTGATGTGGCGGAAGCCATGTTGATTGCCGCAGGTTACGAGGACGTCCAAACATCCGATTCGGCGGCGGATGCGTATCAGATACTCGCGGTGGGCCATTCAACTGCGGCCAAAGTGTCGCCGGTAGATCTGATCCTGATGGACATCATGATGCCCGAGATCGACGGCATCGAAGCTTGCGCCCGCATTCGCGGCGAACCGCACCTGATGGATGTGCCGATCATCATGGTGACGTTGCTCGACGACGTCGACAGTCTCGCCAATGCGTTCGTGGCCGGCGCTACGGACTACATCACCAAGCCGCTCAAACGGGTCGAGCTGCACGCTCGGGTTCGTTCGGCGCTGAAGTTGAAGTCCGAACTCGATCGACGCCGCGCGCGGGAGCGGGAACTGTTGGAGTTCTTGGCGACCTTGGGCGACCGTCGGACGTCACACTGGATCGACGAAGGAACCGGACTGATCATCGGGGAGGTGGCCGAAGCCTACCTGACCGCTGAAAATCAGGGCGGCGGCGACCTGTCCGTCATTGCTCTCGGTCTCGATCGGCTGGAAGCCTTGCGCCAGATCCTGGGCGATGCGGCAGCGGCGAACATCGTGTCCCGCGTGGCCCGCTTGGTCAGAGCGGCGACAGCGACGGTCGGAGTCGTCGCCGGCGCTTATCGCAATGGCACCATCGTTCTGATCGTTCCGGAATTGCCCCGGCAGCGCGCACTCGATCTCGGCGAAGCGCTGCGTGCCGCTGTGTCCGATCTTCGTATTGCGGAACCGGAAGCGACTTGCGCCGACCACGCGACCGCGAGCGTCGCGGTCGTCACCGGACGAGTGGATAGCAGCGTCGAGAGAATTCACTTGCTGACACGCGCGATGGCGGCGGTGTCCCGCGCGGCTGCCGAAGGTGGCGATCGCATTGTGAGTGAAGCCGCCTGACGTTGTTGCGGTCACGAAACGCCTTGCAGGGGAGTGCTGAGTGGTGCGCGGACGGGTGGGGTTGGCAGTGGTGATTGCAACTGGTGTGACGGCGTCTCAACCCGCGGCGTTCGCCGGTTCGTGGACGCTCCAAGAAGGGCAGGGTTACGGCTACATCACTGCGACCGCCAGTGCGGCAAACACCGCGTTCGACGGTGCCGGCGCGCAGCATTCGATTCCGCGCTACCGGAAGGCCGAGGCGCAGGCCTTGATCGAATATGGTGTCACCGACTGGTTCACCATGATCATCTCGCCGTCGCTTCAGCACGTCGACATCGCCGCGCCGGTCGACGCCAGCCGGTCGGGATTTGGCTACACCGATTTAGGCGGCAGGGTTCGCCTCTGGGCCGGCGGATCATGGGTGGTCTCGGCGCAGACGACGTTCCGAATCCCGGGGACGTTCGACAAGTCGAATGCGGCGGCGATTGGATACAGTGATTCCGAAATCGATGTACGCGGCCTTGTCGGATACAGCACCGCGGTGGGAGGGTTGCCAGCCTTCGTCGACGTCCAGATCGCGCAGCGGTTCAGGCTGGGCGGCCCGCCGGACGAATTCCGGGCCGACATCACCTTCGGCATACGGCCGCAGGAGCGCTGGCTGCTGCTGGCGCAATCGTTCAATGTGGTTTCGGAAGGCGTGGGAAGCTGGGGATATGCGAGCTTCGCGTATCACAAGTTGCAACTCAGCGCGGTTTACGCCCTGACGCCGACCCTGTCGCTGCAGGCCGGCGGTTACACCACCTACACGGGTCGCAACGCGTTGCAGGAGAACGGTCTGGTTGTCGGGGCCTGGTTCAGGTTCTGATCAGCGCTGATTGCAGACGCCGGTCCAGGCGCAGGACAACACGGTTTGCGCCGGTTTGCCTTGGACGGTGAAGTCGGTGTCGTGGACGCCGCCTGCCGCGGGGTCGGTGAACCAGCGCCAGATCATCACGCCGCGGATCGACGGCCGGTCGAGCGCCGCCAGCCAGTCGGCGATGACGTCGGCCTGCAATTGCTGATCGGGCTGGGCGACACGCTCCTCCGCGCTTTCCCAGGGCTTTGCCGTCGCTCCCTTGGCCGATCTCAATCCGATTTCGCCGACCAGGATCGGTTTGCCGACTCGGCGCGACAGGGCTTCGAGACGCTCGGCGACGGCGCCCATCACGATCAGCCGTCCGGCACGATCGTCGTCTGCTCCCAAGGGGGGATAGAGCGACACGCCGACTGCGTCGAGCATCGGCCAGAACGTCACCGCCTCGGCCTCTTCGACATTGTGCGCGACGTAGAGCAATTGTCCGGGAAACAGCCGGCGTGCGGCGGCGATCAGCTCGATCCACTCCAGCCGATGGCTGGTCTTCTTGAGTTCAGTCCCAATCGCCAGTCTCTCGGCGCCTTCTTCGGCCGCGATCCGTGCGATACGCTCCAGTTCGATCTGATACCTGGAGAACCAGCTGCGCCATGCCGCCTCGGAGTCCGGCTCGACCGCGCCGGCCCAGCTCTCGGGTACCCAAACGTGCGGCTTCACGACCACGGACAGGCCTTGCCCCTTCGCTTGGCGGATGGCGAGCCGTAGGGTCTGGTCGGGCATCTCGCTGCCGGACCCGATATCCGGACTTGAAATGGTTGGTTGCCAGAGGAACGGAACAATCGCAACGGCGCGCGCGCCGAGCCGCTTTGCGAGGCGCAGTGAGCGTTCGGCGTCGGCGCCGCCGAACGGATGGCCCGCGGCCGCGACGATGTTGAAGCCGTCGAGTCGCTGTGCGGCAACCTGATTGCTGGCTGCGATCGTCAGCGTGATCGTCAGCGCCGCCAACAGCGGGATCGAACGCCGCGATCGAGCGCTCGATTTGCCCGGCGCGAGCATCACGTTACGAGTTCGCTCGGGCGTCACGCGCCTTGATGCCTGCGAGCAGCAGAGCGAGCGAGCGACGCACATTTGCAATGTCGACAGAATCGACACCTCCGTCGGAGATTGCCTGTTCGAGCTCGGCCGCGAGGTCGCCGAGCTGCGGAAATCCAAATACGCCGGAGGCGCCGGCGAGCCCGTGAGCAATCTCGCCGATTTGCTTCAAGCTCGCTTTCCTCGCCTTCCCCGACCTCAGAGTGTTCGCGAGTCGTTCCAGCTTGGCGACATCGTTGTCGAGACGCTGCAGAAAATCGCACTGTAGCCGTGCGAGCTTGCTGCCGATCGGTTCGATGTGGGAGCGGACCGAAGCCGCGAGCGTCATCGGGTCGAACGGCTTGGGGATGACGCCGACGGCGCCGAGAGAGCGGAACAGGTCGAGCTCGCGGGTCTGGGCGCGGGCCGTCATGAACACCACTGGAATGCCGGCGGTGATCGCGTTCGCGCGCAGGCGCACGAGCGTCGCCGGACCATCCATTCCCGGCATCATGACATCGAGCAGGATGATGTCGGGAGGCCATTCGGCGGCGACCGCGATGGCTTCGGAGCCAGATCCACAGCTGCGCGTGATGAACTCGGAATTCAGACCGAGCGAGATCGCTGCAATCTCGCGAATGTCCGGCTCGTCATCGACGTGAAGGACACGAATCGTCATGCCACCTCGCGATGTTCGCGATGAGCCAGGCAGTCCCGCACCGACGCCAGCAAGGAATCCAGCGGGGTCCGTGATTTGACGAGGATCACATGCACTTGTCCGTCGGGTGTCAGTTCGATCGGGCTGGTGCAAAAGACGATAACCGGGATGGCTTCACCGTCAGCGTCGTGCAGATCAGCCAATAATTCCAGCCCGGAGTGCTCGCCGAGCGAGATGTCCAGCAGGACCATGTCGACCGGATCGACCGACAAGATGCGTCGTGCGTCCTGGAGGGACCCGACCGATATCACCTGGGCTGCCGGGCTGAGGGCATGGGCGACAGCCGCCAGAATGTTGGGATCATCATCGAGGTGCAGAACTCGATACTTTGGAACCGACGGCCGTTCATCGATCGGAATCTTCCATTCCGGAAGATCGACGCAGAACACCGTGCCGCCGCCGGCCGCGTCTTCGAAGCTGACCCGGCCATTGAGCCGTTCGACGATCTGCTTGACGATGCTGAGGCCGAGGCCGGTACCGCCTTTCTGTCGTGCGTCGGTCGCATCCGCCTGGGCGAATTTTTCGAAGATGTGCAGCCGGAAGGTGGCTGGAATTCCGTCGCCCTGATCGCGAACGGAAATGCGGACAAACGCGTCGTGTGGTTCGACCGCGACAAGGACGTCCCGACCAGGAGGCGAGGCCTTGATCGCGTTCGAAAGAAGGTTGGTAATCACCTGCGCGAGGCGATCCGGGTCGGCGTTGACGTCGCTGCTCCTCGATGCGGTGGTGAGCCCGACATTGACGCCGTAGCCTTCGGCAAATCCGCGGTTGCTCTCGATCGCCTGCTCCACAATGGCGTGCACGTCGACGCGACACAGATTGAAGACCACGCGACCGTCGCCGAGTTTTTCGATATCGAGGATGTCGTTGATCAGGCGCACCAGCCGTTGGCTGTTCTTGTAGGCAATGGCCACGAGCCTCGCCGCGGGCTCCGGAAAAATGCCGACCCATTGCCCCACCAGAAGGCCGAGTGAGCCCGAGATCGACGTCAGCGGCGTGCGCAATTCGTGGCTGACGGTCGCGACGAATTCGTCCCTGAGGCGCTCCATGTGCTTGCGGGCGCTGATCTCGCGGATCGCGGCGGTTACCAGGATGCTGCCTTCGCTTTCCAGCGGGCTGAGCATGATCTCGATCGGAAATTCGCTGCCGTCCTTTCGCCGGCCGGTGAGCTCGATTCCTGCGCCGATGTGCTGGGCCAATGCATCTTCCCTGGATCGTAACCGGTCGGCGATCAACCGCTCGGCGAATCCTTCGGGGATGATGTTCGTCACCTTCTGGCCGAGCAGTTCGTCGCGACGATAGGCGAACTGCTTTTCCGCTTGCAGGTTGAGCAGGACGATCTCCCCGGTTTGATTCACCACCACCATCGCGTCAGGCGCCGCCTCCAGCAGCGCCTGGTATCGTCCCTCCATCTGCACCAGGTGCTTTTCCGCGTCCTTACGCTCCGAGATGTCGCGTATGGCAGCGGTGACCAGGACGCCTTCGGGACTGTCGAGCGGGCTCAACATGATCTCGATCGGGAATTCGCTGCCGTCCTTGCGGCGCGCGATCAGTTCGATGCCGGTTCCGATTTGCTGGGTCCGTGCGTCTTCCGCTGTTCGCAGCTTGTCGGCGATCAGCCGCTCGGGCACGTGCTCAAGCAGCGCTATCTCCAGCCGGCCTGATCCGGCTTTCTCTCCAACACCGACAGGACAAGAGCATGAAAAAGCTGATGGCAGCGGCGTGCGCCGCCGCGTGCATCGTCGCGTCCGCGCCTGCGTATGCCGGGAATTACGGACCGGGCGTGACCGACACCGAGGTGAAGATCGGGCAGACCATGCCGTATAGCGGCCCGGCCTCGAGCTTCGCCGCGATCGGGCGCGCGATGACGGCGTATTTCGAGAAGCTGAATGCCGAGGGCGGTGTCAACGGCCGCAAGATCAACCTGGTCTCGCTCGACGACGGCTACAGTCCGTCGAAGGCGGTGGAGCAGACCCGCCGGCTAGTGGAGAGCGACGAGGTGCTGGCGATCGTCGGCACCTTCGGTTCGCCGACCAATTTTGCGATTCAGAAATATCTCAACACCAGGAAGGTGCCGGGTCTGTTCCTCGGCACCGGGGCGAACCGCGTCTCCGAGCCGCAGACCTATCCGTGGTCGATGGGCTGGCAGCCGAACAACCACGCCAAGGGCGTGATCTACGCCAAATATCTTCTCAAGGAACGCCCCAACGCCAAGGTCGCGGTGCTGTATCAGAACGACGATTTCGGCCGCGACTATGCCAAGGGCTTTCGCGACGGGCTCGGCGACAAGGCCGGCAGCATGATCGTCAAGGAGCTCAGCTACGAGATCACCGAGCCGACGGTCGACTCCCAGATCTTGCTGTTGAAGTCGACCGGTGCCGATGTGTTCCTGAACATCTCGACGCCGAAGTTCTCCGCGCAGGCGATCAAAAAGATGACCGAGACCAAGTGGGAGGCGCTGCACATGCTGAGCGACGCCGCCGGTTCGATCTCGAGCACGCTGGTGCCGGCAGGGCTGGAGAACTCCAAGGGCGTGATCACGGTCGCGTTCCGCAAGGACCCGAACGATCCGGCCTGGGCCGAGGATCCGGGGATGAAACAGTATCTGGCATTCATGAAGCAATACATGCCGAACGCCGATCCGTCCGAGACGTATTACGTGTTTGGCTATGCCACCGCGCAGACCTTCGAGCATGTGTTGAAGGCCTGCGGCGACGAACTGACCCGCGAGAACCTGATGAAGCAGGCGGCCAGCATCAAGGATCTGGAACTGCCGATCCTGCTGCCCGGCATCAAGCTCAACACCAGCGCGACTCACTTCACGCCGATGAGCCAGGAGCAGTTGATGCAGTTCGACGGCACCAGGTGGAAGCCGATCGGCGTGGTGATCGACGCCGCAAAATAGATCGGCGACAAATGAAAACGCCCGGCGAAAGCCGGGCGTTCCTTGCTGGCGGAAGATGCGTCGACTAGTCCGTCATGCTGGCGCGCAGCACCTCACGGGCGATGGTCATCTTCATCACCTCGGTGGTGCCCTCGGCGACCTGCGCGATGCGACTCTGGAAATAGAGCTGGCCGAACCGGCTCTCCTGCAGCACGCCGAGCCCGCCGTGGATCTGAATCGCGCGATCGATCACCCGGCAGGCGGCGAGGGGCGCGAAGCACTTCACCATCGCGGCTTCCTTGCGTGCGTCGAGCCCCTGATCCAGCATCCAGGCGGTCTTGTAGACCATCAGCCGCGACTGCTCGAGGTCCATCTCGGACTCGGCGAGCATCCACTGGATCGCCTGCCGTTCGGACAGCGGCTTGCCGAAGGTCTCGCGCGCGCGTGCGCGCTTGACCGCCTGGGTCTGCGCCCAACGCGCGGTGCCGGTGAGCCGGGCACCGATCACGGTGCGGTTGCGGTTGAGCTGATCCATCATGTAGCGGAAGCCCATGCCCTCGGCGCCGAGCAAGTTCTTCGCCGGAACGACGCAGTCCTTGTACTGATAGTCGCAGCTCCGCCCGAGATAGGTTCCGGGCGCCATCGTGGTGTATTCGCGCAAGACCGAGACGCCGGGATTGGGATAGTCCACCAGAAACAGGCTGATGCCTTCGTAGCCTTTGCCCGGATCGGTGACTGCGTAACAGAGCAGATATTTCGGCGTGATGCCCGGATGGTTCGGCGGCGGCGCCCAGCGCTTGATGCCGTTGATCACATAGGTGTCGCCGTCGCGCACCGCGGTTGTCTCGATTCCGGCGGCGTCCGAGCCGGCGCCGGGTTCGGAAATATTGATGTGGTAGAACTTGTCCTCTTTCAGGATCGGGTAGAGATAAGCCTCCTTCTGCCATTCCGGGGCAACGTACAGCGCCGGGTGCGGATCGAGGAACCCCGACCAGGTCGTCAGCAGGCCGTGCATCACCGGCGATTTGACGATCTCTTCGTAGACGAGGCACTTCGCCATGGTGCCGAGCCCCTGACCGCCGGCGTCCTTCGGCACGGCGAGACCCCGGAAACCATACTCGCGAAACCGGCGCACGACGTCCATGAAGACGTCGTGCGGAACGGCGTAGTCGTCGATGCCCCATTGATCCTCGAGTGGTCGGCACACCTCGTCGACAAAGGCCGCCGCCCGCGCCTTGATCTCCTGTTGGTCCTTGGACAGTTCAAAATCCACGTGCGATCTCCAGCCGGTTCGAAACGATCGACCGTATCGAGCGTGGCACATGCGCAACATGACGCCGCACCTCAATTGTGTTGGCCGATTAGGCCAGAGACCTGCACCAGCCTTCTCTCCGGCCTCTTGTTACTCCGCCGACAGATCGGGCGGCTGCCGGCCTGGATACCCAGCCGGTCATCCGCCTACGCAGTCGTGATCGTATCATCTGAGATACGCGAATCGTCGAGAGTTCAGGCGCACGCCGGACGGGAACAGAATCGACATTTGCTGCTTGAATGCATGCCAATTTTTGCATTCAGAGAGACTTCGGTGTTTGAACAGTCATCGACCAGGATCTCCGCCGCGACTTACGGCGCTGTGGTCGCCATTCCTGCTCACAATGAGGCCGACACGATCCGTCGGTGCCTGGCGGCGCTGGCGATGCAGCGCGACGAGTCCGGTTGCCCGGTGCGCGCCGGGGCATTCGAAATTCTGATCTACGCCAACAATTGCAGCGACAGCACCGTCGAGGTGGTCCGTCACTTTGCCTGCTGCATTCCGCATCCGATCATCGTGATCGAAGCACAATTGCCGCCGTCGCAACTCTCGGCCGGCGCGGCACGCAAGACGGCTATGGATCTCGCTGCCGCGAGGCTCGCCGAGCGTGGCGCAGCCGACGGGGTGATCCTCACGACCGATGCAGACAGCTGCGTAGCGCCGACCTGGTTCTCGACGACGATGCGGGAATTGAGCGGCGGTGTGGATTGCGTTGCGGGATACATCGATGCCGAACCGCTCGAACTGGTCGGCCTCGGGCCGGCGTTTCTGGCGCGCGGTCGGCTCGAAGACGCGTATCTGAGATTGATCGCCGAAATCGACGCCCGTTGCGATCCCCGCCGCCATGATCCCTGGCCGAACCACCGTGTCGCGTCCGGCGCGAGCCTGGCCGTGGTGTTGAAGGCCTATCTGGCCATCGGCGGGTTGCCGCTGCGCGCGGTGGGCGAGGATGCCGCCCTCACCGCTGCGCTCGACCGCGGGGGGTTCAAGGTGCGACATTCCATGGCCGTCTCGGTGACGACGTCGTGCCGGCTCGACGGTCGTGCGCAGGGCGGCGCCGCCGATACGATGCGGCTGCGCCACGCGATGCCGGACGCGCCCTGCGACGACGATCTCGAGCCGGCGTTGCAGGCGACCCGCCGCGCCATCTATCGCGGACGTCTGCGCCGGCTGCTGGACGAACAAAGGTATCGCGCCCGGCAGGTTCAGGATATTCCGGCTCAGCAGCCACCGCGCCCAGGCGCTACGTTCGACGAGGCGTGGCAGCAGCTTTGTCGCGACAATCCGGTTCTTCGCCGCGGCGGGTCGTTGCGACCGTCCGATCTGCCGCGGCAGATCGCCGTTGCGACCATGGTGCTACGGCATCTGCGGCTGCCGCTCAGTGCGACGACAGTCGTTCCAGCCGATATGTCGCGTCGCGAACGATGGCTCGAGCCGGCAGCCTGACAGCAACAGCATCCGCGAACTGATCGCTTGCTGCCTGGCCGGTGAGCGGATAATCGGTTTCGCCCAACCAATGGCACATGATGATCTGGCCGCCGGGACGAAGCGCCTTGACGCTGAGCGCGGCCACGCGCTGCAGGTCGTCGCTGTCGAAGTAGTACAGCACCTCGGACAGGACGATGAGGTCGAAGTCCCCGGGCGGAAAATCGTTCGGCAAAGTCGCGACGGCGAAGGTCACATTGGGAGGCTGCGTTTCGCGTGCCGCGGTGATCGCCGTCGGCGAGGCGTCGATCGCCAGCAAGGTGTCGCAGCGCGGTGCCAGCAGGCCGGTCAGCACGCCGATCGAACAGCCGACTTCCAGCCCGCGATCGTAACGCGACCGCCCGAGCGCCTCGATCGTCGATTGATACTTCTCCCGCTCGTAGGCGCTGCTGCGAAAGCGCCACGGGTCGATGTCGGCGATATATTTCTGTTCGAAATAATCGGGCGGGATGGTCGCGGTCTTTCGGCTCATGACGACACCCGGATGAAATACTCGAATGGGCCGACGAATGGCGCGAGCGTTGTTGCGGTGAAGCGGAAGCCGTCCGGATCGTCGTCGATCAGGTCGGTCATCTGCGAGACGTGTGCGGCGATGGCGGAGCGCTTTTTGTCCTGATACGTCGAGATGTCGAGCCGAAATCCTTGCGGCGGGGGGCGGTCGATCGGCGTCGCCGGATCGAGATGCCAGCCCCAGATCGGATAGGCCCACAGCACGAGATGCGGAAGCCGGCTCAGCACCGCGTCCGCCATGCGCGCGGCGGCGAGGTGGTCGCAATGCGGATCGCCGTCCCAGGTCACGAACAGCGATTTGGCGCCCGCGCGGCTGCAGAGTTCCGCGATGGCGCTCACCGCCGTCTCGAACGGCGGCCCGGAGGTCGGCGCGTTGGTGTCCGGAAGCCCGAGATGATGCATCCGGTCCGGCGCCACGCCGAGAAGTGATCCGGCGGCTTCGAATTCCGCCCGTCGGATTTCGATCAGACGCTGCCTTGGGTACATCCGTGAGCCCGGATGCGAACCGCCGCCGTCGGTGATGACGACGACATCGGCGCGCTCGCTGGCGTCGCAGGCGCACGCGATCAGCCCGCCGGCCCCGAGCGATTCGTCGTCGGGGTGAGGCGACAGCAGCACGAACGGCGCGCCGCCGGTGAGGTCGTGCCGCGAGCCGAGGGGCAAGCGCCTGACCGCTTCGAGATATTCGGCCGTCGTCAAATCAGAAATCCCCGACGGATACGGAAGATCTGAGCCAGCTCCGCGCGGCGTCGCTCATCGCAAGATCCGGCACCGGCTGCCGCAGATAGGTTGCCAGATCACGACAGATCCGCTCGATCGGACTCGGACGAATGAACGAGGGAAGGCCGACGCCACGCTGCACGGCTTCCATGATGTCGAGCGCCGAGCGCTCGGTGACCATACGGGTCATGTTGGTAAAACCAACGACGGCGGACGCGTCCTTGTCGTCGCTGCCGAACCGTCGCGCGGCCTCTTCGACCCAGAAGCGTGCGGTTCGGGCGGCAGCCACGCAATGCGCGACGCGTTGAAGCTGATAAGGGTCTTCACCGCGCCCACGCGAGATCAGGTGATCGCGAAACAGGTCGACCAGCCGTTCCATCGCACCGAGATGCGCAGCGCAAAATCGCCACGCGCCGCCGGAGAAGTATGGCTGACGCATGAAGTCGCCGGCCACGCCGACGATCTCGTCCCCGCCGACAGCAATGCCCGATAGTTCGACAGCGCCTGTTGCGGTGGATCGCATCCCCTGCGCCGTCCAGCCGCTGAGATCGACAGGATAGTCCAGCGCCAGCCGCAGCAGGCACATCAACTGATCGTCGCCGGCCTTGGCCGTCACGATCGGGCGGGTCACGAAGCCGGCCCCGGATGCGAGAATCTTGCGGCCGCGCAGCTCGGCCGCGTTGCCGGCTCCGACGATCGTCAGGCCGGCGGCATCGTCAGCGCCCCACACACCCGCGGTTGCGCCATCCGCGACATCGATCGCGAGGGAGGCGATCTGCGCCTCGGTCCCGTAGCGGCAGACCAGCGAGATCGCGTTGACGTGCCCTTCGAACAACCGGGCGATCGACAAGTCGCCGGCGCCCACCATGCGTAACACCGTGCAGAGCACGCCCTGCCGCTCGTTCTCACAAAGCCCGGAGCCGCCGAGCCGTTCGGGAAAGGCGGCCATTGCCAACCCCGACCGGTGAAACTCCGACCAGAGCGTGGAGTCGATCGTGGCCGTGGCATCGGCTTTGTCGGCCCTGTCGAACGCTGTCGTGGCGAACAGCCGGGACCGGTCGATCAGAGCTTTGGTGTGGGTTGGCGACAGAATCGGGATCACTCACGACAAGGGCTGCTGGGTTTGATTCAGCGAGTGAAGTCCCGGCTGGCGGTTCGGTTCCCGCGCAGACGCGCGACCGGCATCGTCCGGTCGCGCCGATCCCTTGACGACGCCGGATGCATCCGAATGAACCGAGGCGGAAGCTGCGATTCATCTCGCGGTCGAGAATGCCGGCCCATTTCGGGCAGGCCGATCGCTCACCACATCGTCTGGCTGGCGCGCTCGGGCCAGGCGCGATCGTAGCCGTCACCGCCGACGCGGTTGTCGGTCATCGATGCGAGAATCTGGCCCGGCGTCGGCAGCGTGGCCGGATCGACCCGTGTGGCGGGATTCCACAAATCGGAGCGCAGAATCGCGCGCCCGCACTGGAAATAGATCTCCGCGATCGTCATCACCAGGACGGTGCGCGGCAGCTTGCCCTGCACGCGAAATCGCTCCAGCAGATCGGCGTCGGCCGAGACGATCGCCCGCCCGTTGATCCGCAGCGTCGTGAGCGAACCTGGTATCAGCAGCATCAGCGCCACGCGCGAATCGCGAACGACGTTGCGCAGCGAGTCGATGCGGTTGTTGCCGTGCCGGTCCGGAAGCATCAGCGTCTTGTCGTCGTGGATATGGATGAAGCCGGGCAGGTCTCCGCGCGGCGAACAATCGAGTCCTTCGGGGCCACAGGTCGCGAGCGCCGCGAACGGTGAGTGCGCGATCAGCGTGCGATACGCCGGCGTGATGCGGTCCGAGACCTTTTCGGTCGAAGCGTCGCCCGCGACGCCGTAAAGTTGCTCGAGATCGTTGATCGACGTGATGGCCGGGATCGTCACTGCACCACTCTCCTTCTGGCGGAATCTCCGTCGCAGATGATCTCGACGAGTTCGCGAGCATGGTCGTCACGGCTCGCGACGTTCAGGATGGTGAAGTCGGCGTCAGCGCTACTGCCGACCGTTCGGCCGATTCGATCCGCGCTGATGCCGTCGCTGCGTCTCGCCCGCGCCGCGATGCGGTTCGCGAGAATGTCCTCCGGGGCGGTGACGAGCACGACGGTCACGTTCTCATAGGTCTGCCGCGCCAGCGCGATGACCGTGCGCGAGACGTTCGCGACCACGGTGTGGCCGGCGCGAAGCTCGTTGTCGATCGAGCGCAGCACGCCGTAGCTGTGGCCGTGCGCCTGCCAATGCAGCGCGAATTCACCGCCGGCGATCATGGCCCGAAACGCCTCGGGCGTGCTCTGCAGATTGTCTTCGGCAGGCGAAGGCTCGCGCGTGATCACGCGCCGTGCGAACACGATGTCGCGCTTGCCGAGGCAGGTCGCCTTGGCGATGCCGAGCAGCGTGTCCTTGCCGGCGCCGCTCGGGCCGACCAACAGCACCAGCCGTCCGGGTCCGATCCGGCCGTTGTGTGCGGTGATCGGCGCGAAGTCGGTCATGCCACGCGATGCCCTGCGCGCCAGACGCTGCGCACCGCCGGAACGTGGTGGGCGACGTGCACGCGGATCAGGTCGGCGCGCTTGCCGACCGCGATCTCGCCGCGATCGGGCAGCCCGACTGCTTCCGCCGGCGCCTTGGTGACGGTCCGCACGGCGGCCGCGAGATCGATCGCCGGCGCCCGCAGCGGCAATTGCAGTGCGGCCATCAGCAGGCTCGACGGGATGTAGTCCGACGACAGGATGTCCAACAGCCCCTCGCGCGCCAGATCGATGGCGGCGATGTTACCGGAATGCGAACCGCCGCGCACCACGTTCGGCGCACCCATCAGGATGTCGATGCCGGCCTCGTGCAGGCCGCGCGCGGCCTCCAGCGTGGTCGGGAATTCCGCCACCGCGACCCGGTCACGGATCGCGTCGGTGACGTTCTCCTCGGTGGTGTCGTCGTGGCTTGCCAAAGGGATCTCGTGTTGTTGCGCCAACGCGACGATCGCGCGCATGTTGGCTTCGGCGTAGGTTTCCTTGCAGTACAGCCGCCGCGCGAACATCACGTCGAGCTCGGCGTCGGTCATGCCTGCGCCCTTTCCGCGGTAGTAATCACGCAGCTTCTCCTCGTCGCGAAACTGCCGTTGGCCGGGGGTGTGATCCATCAGCGACATCAGCCGGACGTCGGGCCGGCCGATCAGCTCTTTGGCTTCCGCCACCACATTCGGCATCGGGATTTCGCAGCGCAGATGCAGGAAATGCTCGGCGCGCAGCAGATTGGCGTCACGCGCCGTGCTGATCGCTTCCGCCAGCACGCCGGCCTGTCCGTCGACATCTTCGGCGCCTTCCTCGCGCCAGACCCGCAACGAATCCAGCACCGTGGTGATGCCGCAGGTCGCGAGCTGTCCGTCATACGACACCACGGCGGCGACCGGATTCCACTGCACCTTCGGACGCGGCATGTAGTGCGCCTCGAGGTGATCGGTGTGCAGCTCGATCAGCCCGGGCATCACCAGATCGCCGCCCATGTCGAGACTGCCGGCCGGGACGCCGCTCTCGCCGATCTCGGCGATGCGGCCGTTCTCGATCGCCAGCCAGCCGTGCTCGATCACCCGGTCGGCGAGCACGATGCGGGCGTTGCGCAGAACGAATTCGGAGTTGGTCGTCATCGGTTTTCGTCTCTCTTCAGGCGGCAGCGGCGAAGCTCGCGACGTCGATCAGCCGATCGGCGATCCGGGCGCGGACTTCGTCGTCGTGGACAATGGCGATCAAGGCGACGCCGTCGCGTTTCTTCTCGGCGATCAGGCGCATCACCACCTCGCGATTGGCGGCGTCGAGCGACGCGGTCGGCTCGTCGAGCAGCAGGATCGGCACATGCGCGATGAAGCCGCGAGCGATGTTGACGCGCTGCTGTTCGCCGCCGGAGAACGTCGCCGGCGGCAGCGACCACAGCCGCTCGGCGATGTTGAGCCGCTTCAACAATTCGCCGGCGCGCCCGCGTGCCTCGTCCTTGCCGACGCTGCCTGCGACCAGCGGCTCGGCGACCACGTCGATTGCTGCAACACGCGGCACCGCCCGTAAAAACTGGCTGACATAGCCGATCGTGTCGCGGCGCAACTCCAGCACCTGCCGCGGCTCGGCGGTAGCGAGGTCGATCGTCGCGCCGCGATGCAGGATGGCGATGCGACCGGCGTCGCAGCGATAATTGCCGAAGATCATCTTCAGGATCGACGATTTGCCGGCGCCGGACGGCCCGGCCAGGACGACGCATTCGCCGGCGTCGACGTGGAACGAGACGCCGCGCACCACGGGCAGCCGCACGCCGCCCTGCAGGTGCATGACGAAGGTCTTCTCGGCGTTGGTGAGTTGGATCATCGCGGACATCGGCGGGCTCATGGCGGCAGGATCGAGGCGACGAGAAGCTGGGTGTAGGGCTCGTGCGGGTCGTCGAGCACCTGGTCGGTGAGGCCGGTTTCGATCACGCGGCCACCCTGCATCACCATCACCCGATGTGACAACAGGCGCGCGACCGCGAGATCATGCGTGACGACGATGGCCGCAAGCCCGAGGTCGGTGACGAGGCCGCGCAACAGATCGAGCAGCCGCGCCTGCACCGAGACGTCGAGGCCGCCGGTCGGCTCGTCCATGAACATCAGCCGCGGCTCGGTCACCAGATTGCGCGCGATCTGCAGCCGCTGCCGCATCCCGCCCGAGTAAGTCCGCGGCGCGTCGTCGATGCGGTCCAGGCCGATCTCGACGCGCGACAGCCAGGACGATGCGGTGTCGCGGATCCGGCCGTAGTGATTCCAGCCGACCGCCATCAGCCGCTCGCCGACATTGGCGCCGGCCGACACCGCCATGCGAAGGCCCTGCGCCGGATCCTGGTGCACATAGCCCCAATCGGTGCGGAACAGGAACCGCCGCTCCGCTTCGCCGAGCGCCGCGAGATCACGCAGCACGCCGTCGCGCATCCGGTACGAGACCCGGCCGGCGCTCGGCGGCAGTTGCGCCGACAGCATCTGCAGCAGCGTCGACTTTCCGGAGCCGCTCTCGCCGACGATCGCCAGCACTTCGCCCGGATACAGCGTGAACGAGACATCGCGGCACGCCTGCAGTCGGCCGTAGGATTTGGCCAGGCCTTCGGCGATCAGCAGCGGTTCATTGAACCGAGAGGATGAGGTGCGATCAGGCATCTGCGCGCTCCTGATGCGGCGCGCTTTCGCTGCCGCGATGGCCTTGCACCTGACGTGTTTCGCAATAATCGGTGTCGGAGCAGACGAACATCCGTCCGCCGCGATCGTCGGTGACGATCTCGTCTAGATACGACTCCTCCGATCCGCACAGCGCGCAGGGCGCGTCCTGGCGATAGCGCGTGAACGGATGGTCCTGGAAGTCCAGCGACACCACGTGCGTATAGGGCGGGATCGCATAGATCCGCTTTTCGCGGCCGGCGCCGAACAATTGCAGCGCCGGGCAATCGTCCATCTTCGGATTGTCGAATTTCGGCGTCGGCGACGGGTCCATCACGTAGCGCGAATTGACCTTCACCGGATAGGCGTAGGACGTCGCGATGTGGCCGAATTTGGCGATGTCCTCGTACAGCTTGACGTGCATCAGCCCGTATTCGGCGAGCGCGTGCATCCGCCGCGTCTCGGTCTCGCGCGGCTCGAGAAAGCGCAGCGGCTCCGGGATCGGCACCTGATACACCAGCACCTGGCCCTCGTGCAGCGGCGCTTCCGGAATCCGGTGCCGTGTCTGGATCACGCTGGCATCCGTCGTGCTGGTGGTGGTCGCAACGCCGGCGGTCTTGGCGAAGAATTTCCGGATCGAGATCGCATTGGTGGTGTCGTCGCTGCCCTGATCGATCACCTTCAGCACGTCGTCCGGGCCGAGGATCGCTGCGGTGACCTGCACGCCGCCAGTGCCCCAGCCATACGGCATCGGCATCTCGCGGCTGGCGAACGGCACCTGATAGCCGGGGATCGCGATCGCCTTCAGGATCGCGCGGCGGATCATCCGCTTGGTCTGCTCGTCGAGATAGGCGAAGTTGTATTGTGGCGCGTTCATTCCGCGGCCTCCCGCAACGCATCCGCTTGCTCGGCGGCATCGGCAAAATCCTGCCGCAGCCGGCGGATCAGTCCGAGCTCGGACTGGAAGTCGACATAATGCGGCAGCTTCAGATGTTCGACGAAGCCGGTCGCCTGCACATTGTCGGAATGCGACAGCACGAATTCCTCGTCCTGCGCCGGCGCCAGCGCCTCCTCGCCGAGTTCCTTGGCGCGGAGCGCACGATCGACCAGCGCCATCGCCATGGTCTTGCGCTCGCTCTGCCCGAAGGCGAGGCCGTAGCCGCGGGTGAAGCAGGGCGGCTCTGTGGCCGAACCCTTGAACTGATTGACCATCTGGCATTCTGTCAGCGCGATGCTGCCGAGCGGCACCGCGAAGCCGACGTCCTCGGCGACGAACTCCAGTTCGACTTCGCCGAAGCGGATTTCGCCGGCGAACGGATGCGAGCGGCCATAGCCACGCTGCGTCGAGTAGCCGAGCGCGAGCAGGAAGCCCTCGTCGCCGCGCGCCAGATTTTGCAGCCGCAGATCGCGATCCGCCGGAAAGTTCAGCGGCTCGCGGGTGAGGTCGCCGACCGGCGCATCGGGGGCCGGCGCGGGCGACGGCTCGATCAGTCCGTCGCGGCCGAGGATATCGGTGACGCGCGGCATCGCTTCGTTCGACACCTCCGCATTGACCGGCTGATCCGGCTCGCCGCCTGCGGCGAGTTGCGGATCGAGCAGCCGATGGGTGTAGTCGAAGGTCGGTCCGAGAATCTGCCCGCCGGGAATATCCTTGAAGGTCGAGGACACCCGCCGCCGCACCGCCATCGCGCCGGTGTCGAGCGGTTCGGTGGCGCCGAACCGGGGCAGCGTGGCGCGGAATGCGCGCAGCAGGAAGATCGCCTCGATCAGATCGCCGCGGGCCTGCTTGATGGCGAGTGCCGCCAACTCGCGGTCATACAGCGAGCCCTCGACCATCACCCGGTCGACGCCGAGCGCGAGCTGTTCGGAAATCTGCGCCAGTGTCAGTTCAGGCACGGCGCGGTCGCCGCGGCGCTCGTGCGCCAGCAGCCGGTGGGCGTTGTCGATGGCGCGCTCGCCACCCTTGACGGCGACATACATCAGTTGCCTCCCTTGGCGACGAGCCGCGTGGTGCGCGGGATCGCGATCATCGCAGGGCCCGAGACCAGGATCAGATCGATGCCGCGCGGAAACAGGACGTGGTCGGCTTCGTGCTGTGACACGAGGCTGTCCGGCAGCGGCGCGCGCAGGGCCGCCGCCCCGCGGATGCCGGGTCCGCTCAGCTCGAACCCGGGGCCTTCGTCCAGACTCTCGAGCTGCAGGATCAGCGTGGTGGAGCGATCCGGATAGTCGTCGCTGCCGAGCGCGAAGCATTCGAGTGTCGGCATCCGATGAGGCTCGGCGATCAGTGCGAATGCAGCGGCTTCGGGCGCTTCGACGACCGGCGCGGAGGTGTGAAATCTCAGCCATTGCGTCACGACAGATGTTTTCGTCGCTGCGTCGAGCCACAGCGGCGTATCGTGATCGAACAGCGTCAGCGCGATCGCCGCGGTCGCCGGCATCAGCGGCGCCGGAACATGGTGCAGCTCGGCATCGAGCCGCTGCAGCGCGCCCGGCCGCGCCATCGCCTGCATCACCGCGCGGAACGTCGCCTGCGCCGAGGTGACCTTGTCGGCGAAGCCGGCGGACAATTCGACCGTCCCGATCATCGTCAACCCTCGCCTCGCACCAGAGTATAAAAGTCGACCTTGGTCGCAGCGGTGTGTTCGGCCTTGCGCTGCTGCGCCGTGGCCTGCTCGGCTCGCAGCGGCGCCAGCACCCTGGCTTCGATCGCCTCGGCGTAATCGTGGCGCTGGATCAGCGCGTCGCACAGCGCGATCAGCCGCGCCTTGTCGCGGTCTCGCCCGAGCGTATAGCCGAAGCCGCATTCGCCGCTGTCGAGCCGCACCGCCGCCCGCGTCACCGTGGCCTCGCCGAGATTGAACGCCGCGCCGTCGCCGCCGATCCTGCCGCGCACCATCACCAGGCCGTTCTCCGGCTCGCGCAGCGTCTCGTTCGCAGGCAGTTCCAACCCCGACAGCCGCGCCGCAATCTGCTCCGCCCCGGCATGAACCAGCACGGCCATCGCCGCCTGCCGGGTCTGGGGACCGGATTCGAAGGATGTCGTCATCTTGACTCTAGCCCGCATCAAGTTGTCTGTGATAATAGACAACTTGATAAAGCCGCGCCATGACTTTTTGATGACGGCGCGACGAAATCGCGCGGCCGCGACGACGATCGAACGGATGTGGATGGATGACGACTCTAGAACCGGATTCGGGCGTCGCGCTGTGGCGCAAGGTGGCCGATTCGATCGAGCGCGGGATCGCTGACGGCCACTACGCGGCAGGCGAGAAGCTGCCCGGCGAGGTCGAGATCGCGCAGGCGCATCGCGTCAATCGCCACACCGTCCGTCGCGCGCTGGCGGCGCTCGCCGAACGCGGGCTGGTCCGCGCCGAACGCGGCAGCGGCACCTATGTCGAGACCTCGCGGATCGCCTATCCGCTGCGCTCGCGGACGCGGTTCTCCGAAATCGTCGGCGCCGGCGGCCACGAGCCGCGCGGTCGATTGCTGGCGGCGAGCCGTGAAGCGGCGACCAAGGATCTGGCGCGGCAGCTCGACCTTGCGGCGGGCGCGCCGCTCATCCGCATCGAGGGGCTGCGGCTCGCCGACCGCGCGCCGATCTGCGTCGGAACCACCTGGTGCTCGGCCGAGCGCTTCCCGGAGGCCGAAACCTTGTATCGCCGCTTCGGCTCGATGACCAAGGTGCTGGCGCAGTACGGTGTCTGCGACTATCGCCGCGCCTCGACCCGAATCACCGCGGCGATTGCCGACGCCGGCGATGCGGCGCGGCTGGATCTCGGCATCGGCCGCCCGGTGCTGATCGTCGAGGCGCTGGACGTCGACGGCGAGGGGCACCCGCTGCTGGCGATCCGCTCCCGCTTCGCCGCGGAACGGGTCCAGTTCGTGGTCGAGACGGAGTAGCTCCGTTCCGTCGCTTCGCACCGCCCACAATCGTCATCGCCCGCGAAAGCGGGCGACCCAGTATTCCAGAGAGTCGGCGCATCATTTGCGATGCCGCGGAATACTGAATCCTCCGCATTCGCGGAGGATGACGTCCGAAATGGCGGAAGAAAAAGGAGGAATGGCAATTGCCGTCACACGACCGCGCGGCGGCCGATGATCGCGAAGCGCAGCTTGCCGGACAGCCAGTCGATCGCCGCCACCGCGATCATGATCAGCATGATCAGGAACGACACTTTCTGCCACTCCAGGACGCGGATCTGCTCGGCGAGCTGCAAGCCGATGCCGCCGGCGCCGACGATGCCGATGATGGTGGCCGAGCGCGTGTTGGATTCGAAATAGTACAGCACCTGGCTGGCGAGGATCGGGATCACCTGCGGCAGCAGGCCAAAGCGGATGCTGTGGACGTGCGATCCACCGGTCGCCTTGACGCCTTCGATCGATCGCTTGTCGGCGGTTTCGAAAGCTTCGGAAAACAATTTGCCGAAGGTGCCGAAATCGCTGCACATCACCGCGAGAATGCCGGCGAACGGGCCGAGTCCGACGACGCCGACCCAGATCAGTGCCCAGATCAGCGTGTCGACGCCGCGCACCGTGTCGAGCCCGCGTCGGGTGACGAGTTGCAGCACGCGGCTGCCGACGACGTTGCGCGCGGCCAGAAACGAAACGGGAAATGCCAGCACCGCGCCGCCGAGCGTGCCGAGGAAGGCGATCGCGATGGTTTCGCCCATCGCGTTCAGATAGATCTTCGCCTGCGCCCAGGAGCCGGGATCGGGCGGCAGCATCATCCCGGTGAATTCGACCAGCCGGATCGAGCCGCTGATCAGACGGTCGAACGGAATCTCGAGCCTGATCAGCCCGAACACGAACAGCGCCGCCATTACGGCGAGACCGCCGATCACTCGGCCGCGCCGCCACCAGTCGATCCCGAACTGATCCGGAAAGCGACGGACGATTTCGGCCTGATCGTCGAAATTCAGCGCCCTGCGCGTGTCGGTCATCGGCTTTCCCGCCCGATCAGACGATGACGGACCGCCTCTGTGCCGTAATCGATCGTTATCACTGCGATGATGATCAGCATCAAGATGGCGCTGACGTCGGTGTAGTAGAATTTGCGGACCGCCTCGATCAGGTCCTGCCCGATGCCGCCGGCGCCGACGAAACCCATTACGGCAGCGCCGCGGACGTTGATCTCGAAGCGCAGCAAGGCGTAACTGACGAAATTCGACAGCACCTGCGGCACCACCGCAAAGCGCACCATCTCCACCCAGTTGCCGCCCGAGGCGACGACGCCGTCGATCGGTTCGTCGTCGATATTTTCGACGACTTCGGCGAACAATTTGCCGAGCGCCCCTGTGGTGTGGATCGCGATCGCCAGCACGCCCGGCAGCGGCCCGAGTCCGAAGGCCAGCACGAACACCAGCGCAAAGACGAGCTCCGGAACGGTGCGGCAGATCTCCAGAAATCGGCGGGTCACGAACACCATGGTGCGCGAGCGGACTAGATTGGCGGAGGCCAGGAAGCACAGCACGAAACCGGCGATGGCGCCGATCAAAGTGCCGACATAGGCGATCAGCAGAGTGTCGAGCAGCAGCCCGGTCCAGCGCTTCAACCCCCACAGCCATTCGGCGAGGTCGGCCCACAGCGTGCCGAGCGACAGCGTCGGCATGATCGAAATGAAGTAGGATGGGAAGCGCCAGAAATTGTCCGCGAACTTCGCCGGGTCGACTTCGCCCATCCACGCCGCCGCGACGATCGCAGCGACCAGGATGGCCGCGCCAATCGCGGTGCGGCGGCGTTTGGCCGACACCGCGTCCTCATAGTGATCCATGAGGTGACGCAACTGAGCGTCGGGCAGTTCCGAAACAACCGCTGGCATCCACTATCCTGGCAAAAAGAGGGCGGCCTTGAAGGCCGCCCGTTTCAGTCGATCGTGTCGGCTCAGGATTTGCTCTTGCGCAGGGTGTCGACGAATTTCGTCAGATCGATGACCGGCTGATAGGCCTTGTGATCGACCGCGTCATAAGGCTTGCCCTTGCCTTCGTAGATCTTGTTGAAGGTTTCCGGATCGTCGGTCGCCAGATCGAGAACCGCCTTGCGGATCGCCGCCTTCAGGTCCGCCGGCAGGTCGGTGAGATAGGCCATCGGCGAATTCACGATCTGGTCGGACTTCAGGATGATGCGGAAGTCGGCCGCCTTGGCCATGCCCTTGCGGTCCATCCGCAGCAGGTTGGATTCGGCTTCGGTGTTCCACCAGTTGAATGCGGCGTCGCAGGTGCCCTGCGCGACGCCGATCACGGCATTCTCGTGGCTGCCGGCGTAAATCACTTTGCCGAAGAACTTGTCCGGATCGATCGACAGCTTGTTCATCTCGAAGCGGGGGACGTTGTTGCCCGAGGTCGAATTCGGATCGACCAGGCAAAGGTTCTTGCCCTTCAGGTCCTGAATGTTCTTGTAGGGCGACTCCGTCTTCACGTAGAGGACCGAGTAGTACCCTTTGCTGCCGTCATTGTTCACTTCGATGGCGAAAGGTTCGACCTTGGCGCCGATCAGATAGGCGCGGGCATAGGATGCCGGACCGTACATCGCGATCTGGATGTTCCCGGAGCGCTGGCCTTCGATCACGGCGGCATAGTCGTTGGCGATCCGCAGCGTCACCTTGGTGCCGAGCTTCTTCGACAGATACTCCGTCAGCGGCGTCCAGCGGGTGGTGGTGCCAGAGGCGTTCTCGTCCGGCACCTTGCCGAACACCAGTTCCGGATATTTCGACTTCCAATCCTGGGCCGGAGCGGCCGAGGCGGTCAACGCCAGCGCGAGGGCGCCTGCGAGAACGGTGCTGAACTTGATCATGGTGTGACGGGCCTTTTCGGGTGGACATGAACGGCAAGCCTCGAACGATGCTTCGAACGAGGGTGAGGTGATGCGCGATCGGGGGCGGCTCTTGCCGCCGGTTCATCCGGTGGCGACGGCCTGGGCGTAAGCGGGCAGGGCGGGCAAGGTGGGAACGACCGGCGCGTGATGGTCTGCACCCATGACGTCGTTGGCTTCGAGATCGTACAGCTCCCGCGCGACCCGGTCGGTGAGTTCGGCCGGCGCGCCATCGAACACCACGCGACCCGCCGCCATCCCGATCAGCCGATCGCAGTAGACCCGCGCCAGATCGAGCGAGTGCAGATTGCAGATCACGGTGATGCCGAAGTGCTTGTTGATGCGCAGCAGCGCATCCATCACGATCTTGGTATTGCGCGGGTCGAGCGACGCGATCGGCTCGTCGGACAACACGATGTCGGGCTGCTGCACCAGCGCCCGCGCGATCGCGACCCGTTGCTGCTGGCCGCCGGACAATTGGTCGGCGCGCTGCGCCGCGAAAGGCGCCATGTCGAACTGATCCAGCGCCGACATCGCCAGCGCGCGATCCTTCTCCGGCCAGGCCTGCGCCAGCGACCGCCAGGCGGGCATATGCGCCAGCCGTCCCATCAGCACGTTGGTCAACACGTCGAGCCGGCCGACGAGATTGAACTGCTGAAAGATCATGGCGGACCGCGCCCGCCACTGACGGAGTTCGCGGCCCTGCAGTGCGGTGACGTCGATGCCCTCGAACAGGATGCGGCCTTCGGAAGGCTCCGCAAGCCTGTTCAGCATTCGCAACAAGGTCGATTTGCCGGCGCCGGATCGGCCGATCACGCCGATGAAGCTGCCGCGCTCGATGGCGAAGGAAGCGTTGTCCACGGCGGCATGGTTGCCGAACCGGCAGGTGAGACCTTCAACTACCAGCATGCGCTGCTCCTGGAGCTTGTTGAGCATATCGGTAGCGCTGCTATTTTGCAGGCGTGTGACAACGGCGCGGCTCTGCCGTTATGCACAGCATGTGCGTGTCATCCCGACGTCACGACGTCGTCACCAAGTCCGCCGAAGAACCTCAGCCTCGACAAACCGGATGCGGGGATTCAATGGTCGCAAAAATGCTCTCTGTCGAACCGACGGTGGATCCCTCGGCCCGGCTTCACGAGGTGAAGCTCGGCGCCTATTGCGAGGTCGGAGCGCGCACGATCCTGAACGAGGTGGCGATGGACGATTACTCCTACGTCGTCAACGACTCGCAGATCACCTATTCGAGCATCGGCAAATTCTGCTCGATCGCGGCCATGACCCGGATCAATCCCGGCAATCATCCGATGCATCGCGCGACGCAGGCGCATTTCACCTATCGCGCCAGCGCGTATTTCGAGGGCGAGAGCGACGATGCGGAGTTCTTCGCCTGGCGCCGCGCCCACCATGTCCATATCGGCCACGACGTCTGGATCGGCCATGGCGCGATCGTGCTGCCCGGCCGCAACATCGGCACCGGCGCGGTGGTCGCCGCCGGCGCGATCGTCACCCGCGACGTGCCGGCCTATACGATCGTCGCCGGCAATCCGGCGCGGCCGATCCGGTGGCGGTTTCCGGAAGTCGTCGCCGAGCGGTTGGCCGAACTGGCGTGGTGGGATTGGGAGCATGAGGCGCTGCGCCTGGCACTGCCGGATTTTCGCCAGTTGGCGGTGGAGGAATTCCTCGACAAATACGAAGCCGCCGCGAAAATGCGGCGGGGATCGCGCAGCAAGGACGTGACGGCATGACCGACATCCTGATCGAAGGCGGCCGCACGCTGCTCGGCGACGAGCTGTCGGAAGCCTCGCTCGAGAGTTCGGGCGGGGTGATCGCGGCTGCGGGTTCGAGTTCGCGTCATCCCGCGATCCGGATCGACGCGCGCGGGTTGCTGGTGCTGCCCGGCATCGTCGATTTGCACGGCGACGCGTTCGAGCGGCAGATGATGCCGCGGCCGGGCGTCGATTTCCCGATCGACGTGGCCTTGGCGGACAGCGATCGGCAGGCGATCGCCAACGGCATCACCACGATGTTCCATGCCGTGACCTGGTCGTGGGAGCCGGGGCTGCGCAGCGCCGCCAATGCCCGGCGGATGCTGGACGCGATCGACGTCACGAGGGCGAGGCTCGCCGTCGATACGCGTATCCACTTGCGCCACGAGGCTTTCAATCTCGACGCCGTCGAGGAGATCGCGCAGTGGATCGGCGACCGCCGCGTCGATCTGTTCGCCTTCAACGACCACATGGATTCGACGATCGCGGATCTGTCGCGTCCGCATCGGCGCGCCCGGATGGTGGAACGCACCGGCCTGTCCGGCGAAGACTTCGACCGGCTGGTCGAGCGCGTCGCCTCGCGCACCGCCGAGGTGCCGGACGCGATTTCTCGGCTCGCCGCCTGCGCCCGCGACGCCGGCCTGCCGATGCTGTCGCATGACGACGACACACCGCAGATGCGGCAGGGCTTCCGCTCGCTCGGCGTCCGCATCGCCGAATTCCCCACCACCGAGGAGACCGCGCGGGACGCCGCCGGCGCGGGCGACTTCATCGTGTTTGGCGCGCCGAATGTCGTGCGCGGCGGCAGCCATACCGGCTGGACCAAAGCGGCGGACATGATCGCCAAGGGGCTGTGTTCGGTTCTGGCGTCGGATTACTACTATCCCGCCCCGCTGCTGGCGGCGTTCCGGCTGGTGCATGACGGCATCCTGCCGCTGCCGCAGGCGTGGAAGCTGGTTTCGGAATCGCCGGCACGCGCGGCGGGATTGTCCGACCGCGGCGTGCTGGAGGCCGGTAAGCGCGCCGATATCCTGATCGTCGACGACCGGATCGCCCTGCGGCCGCGGCTGGTCGCGGCGATCGCGGGAGGGCGGCTCGTTCATCTCGACGAGCCGGAGCGCTTCGTGATGTCGCACAAGGCCGCGCACGAGACGGTTGCCGCGGCCTGAGACGAGGCTATCCTGTCCGCGATGACGCAAATCCCCCGCTACGCCATCTATTATCTGCCGCCGCCCGGCAGCGTGCTCGACCGGTTCGGGTCCGCGCTGCTCGGCTACGACGTTGTCACCGGCGCCGAACCACCGTTTCCTGAGGCGATGACGCGCGCCGTGCCTGACTGGGCCGCCATCACCCGCGAGCCGCGCAAATACGGCTTCCACGCCACGCTGAAGGCGCCGATCGCTTTGGCGGCAGGCCAGAGCGAGGCGGAGCTGCTGTGGGCCTGCGCCACCTTCGCCGAGACGCCGCGGGCGATCCCCGTCATCGCGCCGGTGGTCCAGTCGATCGGCAGCTTCATCGCGGTGGTGCCTTCAGCGCCCTCGGACGAGCTCGTGCAACTCGCGACCGATTGCGTGCGCAGTTTCGACACCTTCCGCGCGCCGCTGACAGCGGCCGATCGGGCGCGCAGGAAGCCGGCGCAATTGACGCCCCGGCAGATCCAATATCTCGATCATTGGGGTTACCCCTATGTGATCGAGGAATTCCGCTTCCACATGACGCTGACCGGCTCGCTCGACCGCGTGCGGCACGTCGAGCTGCTCGGCCTGCTGCGCCAACAGTTCGACGTGCTTGATCTCGGGACGCTGGCGATCGACCGGATCGCGGTGTGCCGGCAGGACAGCGCCGGCGAGCGGTTCCGCAGCATCGGCCAGTTTCAACTGCGGCCGATGCCGTGAAGCGTTGCGGCACGAGGGTCAGCTCACGCGGCGTTCGCGGTTCTCCCAATAGGGCTGTCGCAATTCGCGCTTGAGGATCTTGCCGGCGCCCGACAGCGGCAGCGGCGTCTCGGTGATGTCGACGCTGCGCGGGCATTTGTAGCCGGCGATCAGCGCCTTGCAATGCGCGATCAGTTCGTCGGCGGTGACGCTCGCGCCGGCCTTGGTGACGACCACGGCGTGGACCTGCTCGCCCCAGGCCTCGTGCGGAATCCCGATCACCGCGCATTGCGCCACGGCCGGATGCTGCGCCACCGCGTTCTCGACCTCGACCGAATAGACGTTCTCGCCGCCGGAGATGATCATGTCCTTGACGCGGTCGACGACGTAGACGAAGCCGTGCTCGTCCATGTAGCCGCCGTCGCCGGTGTGCATCCAGCCGCCCGCCAGCGCCCGCGCGGTCTCCTCCGGACGCTCCCAATAGCCCATCATCACATTGTCGCCGCGCACGCAGATCTCGCCGACGGTGCCGTACGGCACCGGCTGGTCGTCGGCGTCGACGATGCGGACCTCGCAGCCGAGCGTAGCGCGGCCGGCCGCGCGCTGCCGTCCCTTGGCCTTGCCGTCGCCGATATGCTCCTTCCAGTGCAGCAGCGTGGCGATCGGCGACAATTCGGTCATGCCGTAGGCCTGGGTGAACTGCACGTGGGGCAGCGCGGCGCTGGCGCGGGCGAGCACCGCCTCGCTGATCGGGGAGGCGCCGTAGATGATGTTCTTCAGCGACGACAGGTCGTAGCTCTTCAGCGCCGGATGATCGACGAACATCTGGATCATGGTCGGCACCAGCAGCACATCGGTGACGCGGTCGTTCTGCATCGCCGCCATCACGCCTTCCGGCGTGAACGACGGCACCATGACATTGGAGCCGCCGGACAGCAGCAGCGAATACATCGCCGCCCCGTTGGCGAGATGGAACATCGGCGCCGCGTGCAGATACACCGAGGTGCTGGGAAACAGACCTTCGCCCAAAGCATTGAGCGCGTTGGCCATCAGGTTGCCGTGGCTCAGCATCACGCCCTTGGAACGCCCGGTGGTGCCGCCGGTATAGAAAATACCGGCGAGGTCCTCGGCCTTGCGCATCGCGTCGGGGATCGGCGCGTTGGTCGCGATGACGTCTTCGTAGCTCTTCATGCCTGCCGGCACATCGCCATCGTCGGCAAAGACCATTGCCAGACCTGGAATCGCTTGCGCCAGCGTCGCGCCTGTCGCGGCGAACGCCTTGTCGACGACCAGAGCCACCGCACGGCAGTCGCGCAGCGCGTCCTCGTTCTCCAGTGCGCTCCAGCGGATGTTGAGCGGCACGATCACGCCGCCGCACCAGCCGGCGGCCAGATACAGCTCCAGATAGCGGTCGGAATTCATCGACAGCACGGCGACGCGCTCGCCTTCGCCGACGCCGAGCGCACGCAGGCCGGCGGCGAGGCGGGCGACGCGCTCGCCGACGTCGCGCCAGCTGCGGCGGCGGCCGTTGAACACGGTGGCGAGGCCGTCGGCGTTGATCTGCAGCGCGCGCCGCAGGCCGTGGGTGATATTCATGAGTGTCCTCCCTGGGGTTACTTCTTCTTTGTTGCAGTCGGCGCCTTGACGACGCTCTTCTTGATCGATGGCGCGGCGAGCCCTTCCGTGAGACGGACAGCGAATTCATCGGCGATCGCATCCGGCGTCAGCGGGCCGCCGCGCTGGTACCAATGGCCGATCCAATTCAGCGAGCCGGCGATCGCGAATGCGGCCAGCTTCGGATCGCACGGCTTGATCGATTTGTCGGCGATGCCCTCCGCGATGTAGCGCCGAAACGTCCGGTCGATACTGCGCTTGGCGTCGCGCACCGTCTGCGCATTGTGCGGCTTCAGGTCGCGCGGATCGAACCGCACCAGGCTGGCGCCGAAATCGGTCGCCATCGTCCCGGCATAGGCGCGCACCAGTGCCCGCAGCTTGCCGAGGCCGTTCTGGCCGCTGCGGTTGATCACGGCGATGAACTCGTCGACTTGCTCCTGCCCCAGCGCCCAGCACTCGAACAGGATCTCGTCCTTGCTGCGGAAGTAGTTGTACAGCGCCGGCTTGGTGATGTTCAGCCGCTCGGCCACCTCGTTCAGGGTGGCGCGGTGATAGCCCTGCTCGAGAAACAGCTGCACCGCCGTGCGCAGCACCGCCTCGCGCTTCTCGTCGCGGGCGCGGCGGCGGCTCTCGAACGGCATCCAGGGCGATTGGTCGTTGGCGGGGCGTCCGTCCATCATGCATCCGTGAAGCGTCGCCGATTGACTCCAGCGACGGTGGCTTATATTACTCATGGGTAATAAAAAGTCCAACGGGTAAGTTAGGGAGAGAAACAAATGGCGTCATCCGTCTACGTCGCCGGTGTCGGCATGATTCCTTTCGTCAAGCCGGGCGCCAACGAGCCCTATCACCTGATGGGCGCCGAAGCGGCGCGGCGCGCGCTCAGCGACGCGGGTGTCGGCTACGACGCCATCCAGCAGGCCTTCGTCGGCTACGTTTACGGCGACTCCACCTGCGGGCAGCGCGCGCTGTATCAGGTCGGCATGACCGGCGTGCCGATCGTCAACGTCAACAACAACTGCTCGACCGGCTCGACCGCGCTGTTTCTGGCGCGGCAGGCGATCGCCTCGGGTGCGGCCGATTGCGTGCTGGCGCTCGGCTTCGAGCAGATGAAGCCCGGTGCGCTCGGCTCGGTGTTCGTCGATCGCCCCAGCGCGTTCGAGGATTTCGATGCCGCCGCCGACAAGTTGATCGATGCGCCCGGCATTCCGCTGGCGCTGCGCTATTTCGGCGGCGCCGGCCTCAGCCACATGCAGAAGCACGGCACGCCGCTGTCGTCCTTCGCCAAGGTCCGCGCCAAAGCGAGCCGCCACGCCGCGAAAAATCCGCTGGCGTTGTTCCGCAAGGAAGTCACCGCGGAGGACGTGCTGAACGACCAGGTGATCTGGCCCGGCGTGATGACGCGGCTGATGGCGTGCCCGCCGACCTGCGGCGGTGCCGCGGCTGTGCTGGTGTCGGAAGCCTTCGCCAAGAAGCACGGCCTCAACATCAACGTCCGCATCGCTGCGCAAGCAATGACAACCGACACGCCCTCGACATTCGACGCGGGCGACATGATGCGGGTGGTCGGCTACGACATGGCGCGTGCCGCGGCCGACAAGGTCTACGAGCAGGCCGGCGTGGGCCCGAAGGACATCGACGTCGTCGAGCTGCACGACTGCTTCGCCCACAACGAGTTGATCACCTACGAGGCGCTCGGCCTGTGCCCCGAAGGCGGCGCCGAGAAGTTCATCGACGACGGCGACAACACCTATGGCGGCCAATTCGTCACCAATCCGTCCGGCGGGTTGCTGTCGAAAGGCCATCCGCTCGGCGCCACCGGGCTCGCGCAGTGCTACGAACTGACCCGGCAGTTGCGCGGCTCCGCGGAGGCGACGCAGGTGGACGGCGCGAAGCGCGCGCTGCAGCACAATCTCGGCCTCGGCGGGGCTTGCGTCGTCACCCTTTACGAACGCGCCTGAGGCGACGCTCATGGTTGATCAATCCGCGGTCGGTCGCCGGTTCACGCCGGTGACGGCCCAAGTCGAGCCGGGCCGTCTGCGCTATTTTTTCGAGACGCTCGGCGAGTCCAATCCCGTGTATCGCGACGCCGCGGCGGCCACAGCCGCCTGCTACAGGGGGATTCCGATCCCGCCGACCTATCTGTTCTGTCTGGAGATGCTCGACAACGAAAAGTCGTTCGAATTTCTCACCGCGCTCGATATCGATCTCGGTCGCGTGCTGCACGGCGAGCAGAGCTTCGTTTATCACGCTCCGGTCGTCGTCGGTGACACGCTGACCTTCAGCCCGCGCGTCGCCAGCGTTACGGACAAGAAGGGCGGTGCGATGACGCTGATCGTGGTCGAGACCGCGGTGACCAATCAGGACGGCGTCCATGTGGCCGATACGGCCCGGACGATCGTCGTCCGCAACGGGTGAACTCCATGACCGAGACGACAACAGCAGCGGTCGGCGACCGCGTCGTGCACAAGCAGTTTCCGGCGATCAGCCGGCATCGGCTGGCGCTGTATTGCGGTGCTTCCGGCGATCATAATCCGATCCACGTCGATATCGACTTCGCCAAGGCGTCGGGATTCCCCGACGTGTTCAGCCACGGCATGCTGGTGATGGGCTATCTCGGCCAGGCGCTCAGCGACGCGTTTCCGCCCGATCGAATTCGTGCGTTCTCGACGCGCTTTTCGGCGATCACGCAGGTCGGCGCCGAGCTGACCTGCGAGGGCACCATCGCCGAACTGTTCGAAGCCGGCGGCGAACGCCGCGCCAGGCTGACACTCACCACCAAGGACCAGCACGGCGAGACCAAACTCGCCGGCGAGGCCGTGGTCGCTCTCTCATAACAACTCCGTTCAAGGACATCTCATGGCCAAACTGCAAGGCAAGGTGGCGCTCGTCACCGGATCGGGACGCGGCATCGGCCGCGCCATTGCGTTGAAGCTCGCCTCCGAAGGGGCGCGGGTCGTGGTCAACGACCTCGACGACGCGCCGGGCGACGCGGTCGCGGCCGAGATCATCGCGGCCGGCGGCGAGGCGATCGCGATCAACGGCAGTGTGTCCGAACCGGGCTTCGCCGATCGCTTCGTCGGCGCCGCGGTCGACAAATTCGGCGGCCTCGACATCATCGTCAACAACGCCGGCTACACTTGGGATTCGACGATCCAGAAGATGACCGACGAGCAGTTCCAGGCGATGCTCGACGTGCATCTGGTGGCGCCGTTCCGCATCCTGCGCGCGGCCGCCGAGCCGATCCGCATCTTCGCCAAGAAGGAGGCCGAAGCCGGGCGCGAGGTGTTCCGCAAGGTGGTCAACATCTCGTCGATCGCGGGGCTCTACGGCAATGCCGGCCAGGCGAGTTATTCCTCCGCCAAGGCATCGCTGGTCGGATTGACGCGGACGCTGTGCAAGGAATGGGGGCGCTACAAGGTCAACGTCAATTGCGTCGCCTTCGGCCTGATCAACACGCGTCTGACGCAACCGATCGAGGCGCAGCAGACCACCATCGACGTCGCCGGCCGCGACATCAAGGTCGGCGTCCAGCCGCAGATGCTCGACGCCATGGCGCGGATGATCCCGCTCGGGCGTGGCGGCACGCCGGAGGAGGCGGCCGACGCGGTGTATCTGTTCTGCAGCCCGGAATCGAACTACATCAGTGGTCAGGTCGTCGTCTGCGGCGGCGGACTTATTCTGTAGCGAGGAAAAATGCAGTATCGATCGCCCTGGATGACCGAGGAACTGGACACGTTCCGTGACCAGTTTCGCAAGTTCTTGGAGAAGGACCTTGCGCCGCACGCCGAAAAATGGCGCAAGCAGAAGATGGTCGATCGCTCCGCCTGGCTCAAGCTCGGCGAGATGGGCGCGCTGGTGCCGAGCGTGCCGGAGGCCTATGGCGGCCTCGGCGCCAGCTTCGCCTATGATGCCGCGATCTACGAGGACATGGAGTCGATCGTGCCGGACGCATTGTCCGGCGTCACCGTGTCGAGCGGCATCGTCGCGCACTACATCCTGAACTACGGCTCGGAAGAGCAGAAGCAGCGCTGGCTGCCGGCGATGGCGCGCGGTGAGCTGATCGGCGGCATCGCGATGACCGAGCCTGGCACCGGCTCTGATCTGCAGAGCGTGCGCACCACGGCCAAGCTCGAGGGCGACACCTACGTCATCAACGGCCAGAAGACCTTCATCACCAATGGCCAGAACGCCGATCTGATCATCGTGGTGGCGCGCACCGGCGGGCCGGGCGCCAAGGGGCTGTCGCTGATCGCGATGGAGACCAAAGACAATCCCGGCTTCAAGCGCGGCCGCAACCTCGACAAGATCGGCCTGCACGCCTCCGACACCTCCGAATTGTTCTTCGACAACGCGACGGCGCCGAAAGAGAATGTGCTGGGCGGCGAAGAGGGCAAGGGTTTCGCCCAGCTGATGCAGCAATTGCCGCAGGAGCGGCTGATCATCGCGGTCGGCGCGGTGGCGGCGATGGAGCGCGCCGTCAAGTTGACCACCGACTATACCCGCGAGCGCAAGGCGTTCGGCCAGCCGATCCTCGACTTCCAGAACACCGCCTTCACGCTCGCCGAGCGCAAGACCGAGGCGTTCATCGCCCGCGTGTTCGTCGATTTCTGCATCGAGCGGCTGATCGCCGGCGATCTCGACGCCGTCACGGCGTCGATGGCGAAATGGTGGACCACGCAGAAGCAGGTCGAGACCGTCGACGAGTGCCTGCAACTGCACGGTGGCTACGGTTACATGCAGGAATATCCGATCGGCCGGATGTTCGTCGATGCGCGGATCCAGAAGATCTACGGCGGCACCAACGAGGTGATGAAGCTGCTGATCGCGCGCTCGCTGTAGCGACCGCGACTGGCGAAGCAGCCCTGCAACGGGCAAGGGAGCGTGGCATGACGTGGGTGATGTCGGAGCAGCGCGGTGCGGTCACCGTGCTGACGCTGAACAATCCCGAGCAGTACAACGCGATGCGCCGCGGTCTGCTCGGCGACCTGCACGCCGCACTGAGCGCGGCCCTCGCCGATCGTTCGGTGCGCGCGATCCTGCTCACCGGCGCCGGCAAGGGATTCTGCGCCGGCGCCGAACTGGGCGGCGCCACGTTCGACGCCGGCGCGAATGTCGCGCCGTGGATGCGCGCCGAACTCAGTCCGTTGCTCGAAATGATGCGTGACGCGGAGAAGCCGATCGTGGTGGCGGTGAACGGCCCGGCGGCAGGCGCCGGTGTCGGTCTTGCGCTCGCCGGCGATATCGTGCTGGCGGCTCGCTCGGCGAAGTTCGTGCTGAGCTTCGTCAAGCTCGGCGCCGCGCTCGATGCCGGCACCTCGCTGTTCCTGCAGCGCTCGATCGGGGTGGCGCGGGCGCGGGCGCTCGCGCTGCTCGGCCGGCCGCTCGGCGCCGAACACGCGGCGCAATGGGGCCTGATCTATCAGGTCGTCGATGATGCCCAACTCATGACCGAGGCGATGGTGATCGCCGAGCAACTCGCGAACGGACCGCCGGTCAGCATCGGGCTTATCAAGCGCCAGATCGAGGCCGCCTGGAGCGCACCGCTTGCCGCGACGCTCGACGACGAAGCCGAACGTCAGGGCCAGGCGTTCGTCACCGCCGATCTGCGCGAAGGCGCCGCCGCCTTCGTCGAAAAGCGCCCGGCGCGGTTCACCGGACGATAGACGCGCTTACGCGTCCATCGTCTCCCGCACCAGGAAGCGCTCGCGCAGGGTCGGCTTGTGCACCTTGCCGGTGGCGTTGCGTGGCAGCGCCTCGACGAAGACCACCCGCTGCGGGCATTTGAACCGGGCCAGTCGCTCGCGGCAATGGGTGTGCAGCTTCGCTTCCGGAAGGTCGTGGCCGGTCTTGACCGCGATGATCGCCACGCCGGTCTCGCCCCATTGCGGATCGGGTGCGCCGATCACGGCGGCCTCGGCGATCTCCGGCAGCTGATACAGCACGTCCTCGACTTCGGCCGGATAGACGTTCTCGCCGCCGGAGATGTACATGTCCTTGGTGCGGTCGACGATGTAGTAGAAGCCTTCGCCGTCGACGCGTGCGGCATCGCCGGTGTGCAGCCAGCCGTCGGTGAACGAGGTGCGGTTGGCCTCCGGCCGGTTCCAGTAGCCGGGGGTGATGTTGGGGCCTTTCACCCAGAGCTCGCCCATCTCGCCGGGCGCGACCGGCTCGCCATCGGGGCCGACGATCTTCAGATCGGCGTGCAGCACCGGCTTGCCGGCCGAGCCCGCCTTGCGCGCGGCGTCGTCGGAATCCAGCATCATCACCGCGGGGCTGGTTTCCGTCATGCCGTAGCCTTGCACCAGGGTGCAGCCGCGCTCCTGCCAGATCCTGAGCAGCGGCACCGGCATCGGCGCCCCGCCGACGCCCGCCATCTGCAGCCGCGACAGATCGGTGTCTGCGAAGGCGGGATGCTGGCACATGAACTGATAGATCGACGGCACGCCGAAGAAATGCGTCAGGCCGATGCCAGCGTCGCCGATCAGCCGCAGCGTTTCGCCGGGATCGAAGGCGCGCATCAGGATCACCGTGCCGCCGGCGTGCAGCACCGGGTTGGTGTAGCAATTCAGCCCGCCGGTGTGGAACAGCGGCATCACGCAGAGAAACACGGTGCGCTGGGTGATGAAGGCCGGGATGCCGAGATTGACCGCGTTGATGAAGGTCATCAGGTGCGTGATCATCGCGCCCTTCGGTTTTCCCGTCGTCCCCGAGGTGTACATGATGGTCGAGACGTCATCGAGCGTCACCGCCTCGGCGCGGGCGAGCCGCGGCGCAGCCGACAGCGCGGCCTCGTAGGGCGCGCCGAACTGCAGGAGATGCGCGATGCCGCATTTGCTCTGAAGATCGCCGGCCATCGCGGCGAAATCGGAATCATGCGCCAGCACAAGCGGTGCGGCGTCGCCGACGATGAACGACAATTCGTGCACGGTCAGCCGCACATTCAGCGGCACGAAGATCGCGCCGAGCCGGAAGCAGGCGAATTGCACCTCCAGCGTGTCGGTGGTGTTGGCGGCCAGCACCGCGACGCGATCGCCACGGCCGACGCCGAGCGACGCGAGGTGCGACGCCAGGCGATCGATCCGATCATCGAGCGCGCGATAGGTCAGCCGGCGTTGCGTGGCGAGATCGATCAACGCGATCCGGTCGGGACGAACTTCGGCGTGATGGGTGATCCAGTCGAAATAGGCGAAGCTCATTTTTGTGTCCTCCCCGCGATATCCGCCGGCTCTTCTGGCCGGCTGGGCGTTGTTCGAGTGAAATCGGCGCAGGGCGATAAGTCAATCACGCCGACTTGTGCGGTGCAGCGTCGATGGTGTGCGCTGCACGGCGGCGCAAACCTCATCGCAGCGGCTCCGCGCAAGCCGCGGGCGATCGAACCGTCGGTGACGGCGAGCGATGCCGAAGGAAGGCAAGTTCTATTCGGCGTCGGATCATCCGTTCGGTATCGTCTGCGGGTAACGACGTACGCGCGCAGCCGGCAGACTAAACATCGTATTGTGGATAAGTACGTAGTCGCTGGCATTTGTATTGGAGAGGCAGATAGATTCGAGTCCTGAGTCGGAGTGTTGGTTGTGTCGGTGCATGTGGCGATCCTGAAGGTGTTGTCGAGTTATCCCGACGGCGTCGCCGGACCTGCCGCCTTGAATGCCGATTTGGCGATTCTGTCCGGCAGTCAGGATTGGACGCTGCGCATGCGGAAGCTCGCAGCGCGGCTTCCGCATATCGATATCTTCAGTCAGAAACTCGTCTTGCGCGATTCGCGGGGCTGGCAGCTCACCGCCGCCGGTCGAGCTGTCCTCGACCTGCTGGAGGGGCGCCGCGACGTTGATCGTTGCGATATCGCTGCCGCCGCACCGGCTGAGCCGGATCAGGCCGGACATGACGCGAACCAGCCCGCCCCGATTCCCGACGCGATTTCGCAGCCGAAGCCGCAATTGACGCTGATCCATGGGGGAAGGACGCGGTCCCACGACGATCGGATGTCGTCCGGGAATATCGCCGTCAAGGGTGCCGTGTCACGGCCCTGAGCCGACAGCGCGATACACGCGGGCCGGCTGCGTCACCTGCGCCTGCCATGTCACATGCTCCGGCTGCGTCACCTGCCGTCTCGGTCCTTGTCGGTCAGCTTGGACCGCAATTTGTCGATCGCCGTCGGAGAAGCGGGTGTGTTGCGAAATTCGCGGATGGCCTGCGCGAGTTCGTAGTCCGACATCGGCTTCACCGGCTTTTGGAGCTGCCCCTTCGCCAAGGCGTCGGCGATCAGATCGAGATGCTCGCTCGGCCCGTCGAAGAATCGGCGAATGCGCGCCAGGAATTCCCTATAAGGCAATGAGTCGTCCCCCGTTCGTGCTCGCGAGCACCGCCGTGCAGGACTCGACCGAAATCGGAAGAAGGCGTGCGGCCGGCATTTCGTCGGAACCGCATTCGACTCGGTGAAACCCGCTCACCGTCCAGGAGTTAATCGTCTCAGGAGAGGTTCGACGTATCAATTGATACGAGACGTCCGAAGGGAGTCCCTGTGGAGAGAGTTCACCGGATCTTGATCGACAAGCTCAAGGAGCATTCGCGGATCGGCCACGAGGATTTGGCCGCCATAAAGGCGCTCAGTTTCACGGTGCGCGAACTCAGGCGGAACGAGGACTTCATCCGCCAGGGCGACACCCCGAAGGTCTCGGCACTCGTGATCGATGGCATGGTCGGACGCTATCATCTGCTGCCGAACGGCCGGCGGCAATATTTGTCGTTTCACATGGCGGGCGACATGCCGGATTCGCAGACGTTGTTTCTCGACCGGATGGACCACGCGGTCTGCGCGATCGGCACGGCGCTGGTCGCGTCGATCCCGCACAAGCAACTGACGCGCACCTTCGAGCAGCGTCCGCAGCTCGGGTTCGCCATCTGGCGCGAAACGCTGATCGATGCGGCGATTTTTCGGGAAGCGATCACCAACAACAGCGCACGTGACATGACCGCGCGGATGGCGCATCTGTTCTGCGAGTTGTTCTATCGCGCCGAAGCGTCGCGGCTGACCCGCGGCAGGATCCTGACGCTGCCGATCGGCCTGGCGCAACTCGGCGAGACGCTGGGCATGGCGATCGCGACCGTCAATCGCACGCTGTCCGAGCTGCGCTCCGCACAGACGATCGAATTCCGCGGCGGCGAACTCGAGATGCTGGACTGGTCGCGCTTGGCCGAGATCGGCCAGTTCGACCCGAGCTATCTGCATCTCAGAAAGGCCTCCCTCGTCGCATCCGACGAATAGGCGGTGCGCTATGAGACCTCGGCCGGAGCCCAATTCGGGAACGGATCCGGCAGTGCTCGCCAGGCGTCCGGCGTGAACTGTGCAGGGTCGCCGACCAGACAGGCGTCGAGCTGCCGGCGCAAGGCGGTCTCGTCCATCTCGCCGGTGCCGATGAAGACGATTTCCTGGCGCCGGTCGCCCCACACCGGGTCGAAATAGGGCTGCATCGCTTCGCGCCAGGACTCCTGATCGGGCCATCGCGCCTTGGGCACCGCCGACCACCACAGGCCACGCTTCGAGGTGCGCACCACGGCGCCGGCCTGGGCCAATTCGCCCACGTAATGCGGCCGGGTTGCGAGCCAGAAGAACCCCTTGGCGCGGATCACGCCCGGCCAGCTGCAGTTGCAGAACCCCTGAAACCGTGCCGGATGAAATGGTCTCCGGGCGCGATACACGAACGAGCTGATGCCGTATTCGTCGGTTTCGGGTACGTGATCCTTGAAGCCGTTCAACTCTTTGAACCACAGCGGGTGCTGATGCGCCCGCTCGAAATCGAACAGCCCGGTGTGCAGCACCGACTGCAGCGGAACGTCGCCGAAATCCGTCTCGATGATCCGGGCGTCCGAATTCAGCGAGCGGACGATCGCCCGCGCCGCTTCGAGTCGGGCCGGCGAGGTGGCCGAGACCTTGTTGAGCACGATGACGTCGGCGAACTCGATCTGTTCGACCAGCAGGTCGACCAAAGTGCGATCGTCCTGCTCGCCGGCAACCTCGCCACGGTCGCGCAGGAACTCCTGGCTCGAATAGTTGGAGAGCAGGCTCGCGGCGTCAACGACGGTCACCATGGTGTCGAGCCGGGCGATGTCGGACAGGCTGGCGCCTTCTTCGTCACGGAACTCGAAGGTGGTGGCGATCGGCAGCGGCTCGGCGATGCCCGTCGATTCGATCACCAGGGCGTCGAACCGGCCGCTTTCGGCGAGCTTGCGGACCTCGATCAGGAGATCTTCGCGCAACGTGCAGCAGATGCAGCCATTGGTCATTTCCACCAGCGATTCTTCCGATCGCGTCAGCCCGCCGTCCTGTCGCACCAGTTCGGCGTCGATGTTCACCTCGCTCATGTCATTGACGATCACCGCGATACGCCGGCCCTCGCGATTGGTCAGCATGCGGTTGAGCAAGGTGGTCTTTCCGGCGCCGAGAAAGCCGGACAGCACCGTGACCGGAAGTCGGGATTCAAGCATGTCGTGGATCCGCTGAAAGGGGACATGTTTGTAATGTTATAACATTACAAACAGGGATTCAAGGTGACCCCGAGCGGAGCGAAGAGGGTGGGGCGAATACCCAGCGGGCGCGCCGTCCAGCTCACGCGCTGCAACGTAAACACGCGCAACCTGCATGCGGCAAGGCGTCACCATCCATTGAGGGGCCGGGCGTTCTCAAGTAAGGCTTGTGGCCAGACGACGATGTAACGGTTCGTCGCGTCGGGCGTTGAATGCGGTTCTGGCTGCGCGCCCGCCCACGCAACGGACAATTCTCACGGACACAGTCATGCCTGCATATCGATCCCGAACGACCACTCACGGCCGCAACATGGCCGGCGCGCGCGGCCTCTGGCGCGCCACCGGGATGAAGGATTCCGACTTCGGCAAGCCGATCATCGCCGTCGTCAACTCCTTCACGCAGTTCGTGCCGGGGCACGTGCATCTGAAGGATCTCGGCCAGCTCGTCGCCCGGGAGATCGAGGCCGCCGGCGGCGTCGCCAAGGAATTCAACACCATCGCGGTCGACGACGGCATCGCGATGGGCCATGACGGCATGCTGTACAGCCTGCCGTCGCGCGAACTGATCGCCGACAGCGTCGAATACATGGTCAACGCGCACTGCGCCGACGCGATGGTCTGCATCTCGAACTGCGACAAGATCACCCCCGGCATGCTGATGGCCGCGATGCGGCTCAACATCCCAGCGGTGTTCGTCTCCGGCGGGCCGATGGAAGCGGGCAAAGTGGTGTTGAAGGGCAAGACCCACGCCGTCGACCTGATCGACGCGATGGTCGCGGCCGCCGACAGCAGCATGAGCGACGAAGACGTGCAGACGATGGAGCGCTCGGCGTGCCCGACCTGCGGCTCCTGCTCCGGCATGTTCACCGCCAATTCGATGAACTGTCTCGCCGAGGCGCTGGGTCTGGCGCTGCCCGGCAACGGCTCGGTGCTCGCCACCCATGCCGATCGCAAGCGGCTGTTCGTCGAGGCCGGTCACACCATCGTCGATCTGGCGCGGCGCTACTACGAAGGCGACGACGAATCCGTGCTGCCGCGCAAGGTCGCGAGCTTCGAGGCGTTCGAGAACGCGATGACGCTCGACATCGCGATGGGCGGCTCGACCAACACGGTGCTGCATCTGCTCGCCGCGGCGCGCGAGGCCGAACTCGACTTCTCGATGAAGGACATCGACCGGCTGTCGCGCAAGGTGCCGTGCCTGAGCAAGATCGCCCCGTCGGTGTCCGACGTCCACATGGAGGACGTGCATCGCGCCGGCGGCATCATGGCGATCCTCGGCGAGCTCGATCGCGCCGGACTGATCCACAACTCATGCCCGACTGTGCATTCGGAGACGCTCGGTGCCGCGCTGGCGCGCTGGGACATCCGCCAGAGCAACAGCGAAGCGGTCCGCACCTTCTACCGCGCCGCGCCGGGCGGCGTGCCGACCCAGGTTGCGTTCAGCCAGGACCGCCGCTACGACGAGCTCGACCTCGACCGGCAGAAGGGCGTGATCCGCGACGCCGAGCACGCCTTCAGCAAGGACGGCGGCCTCGCGGTGCTGTACGGCAATATTGCGCTCGACGGCTGCATCGTGAAGACCGCCGGCGTCGACGCCTCGATCCTGACCTTCTCCGGCCCGGCGAAAGTGTTCGAGAGCCAGGACGACGCGGTGTCGGCGATCCTCGGCAACAAGATCGTCGCTGGCGACGTCATCGTGATCCGCTACGAAGGGCCACGTGGCGGGCCGGGCATGCAGGAGATGCTGTATCCGACCAGCTATCTGAAGTCGAAGGGCCTCGGCAAAGCCTGCGCGCTGATCACCGACGGCCGCTTCTCCGGCGGCACCTCGGGCCTGTCGATCGGTCACGTCTCGCCCGAGGCTGCGGAAGGCGGCCTGATCGGACTGGTGCGGAACGGCGACCGGATTTCGATCGACATTCCCAATCGCGGCATCACCCTTGACGTCGCCGCTGACGAGCTGTCGCGGCGCGCCGAGGAGGAAGAGGCGAAGGGCGACAAGGCCTGGCAGCCGAAAGACCGCAAGCGCAAGGTCTCGGCCGCGCTGCAGGCCTATGCCATGCTGACCACCAGCGCTGCGAACGGCGCGGTGCGCGACGTCAACCGCAGGCTCGGCAAAGGAAAGTAGCAAGCACCTCGAGCGGCCGTGACTCTCGGCCCGCCGACGCCGACCATACAGAACGAGCGCCGCGATGGCGCTCGTTTCGTTTTGAGCAGAGCCGCAGGTTCACCATGGCCTCGGCGCCATCGCGCCGACCAAATCATCGGTCCATCGAGCTGACCGCTAACCCGATTTCCGCAGCCCTGTCGGCTGACGGCGGCGGATTTGATACGCCCGCAGGGCTTCGCCGAAGGCGAGAAAGATCTCGCGATTGATCGGATTGTGCTGCGGGTCGTATTCCGCGTGCCACTGCACGCCGAGCGCGAAGCCCGGCGCGCCGTCGATGCGGATCGCTTCGATCGTGCCGTCCTCGGCGATGCCTTCGATCACGATGCGCCCGCCGGGTTCGAGGATGCCCTGGCCGTGCAGCGAGTTGACCCGGATCAGGTCGCGGCCGAGCAGCTTTGCGAATACGCCCTCAGGCTTGAGCTGGACGTCGTGACGATCGGCGAACACCACGGTGGCGTCGGGATGAATCTCGCCGGTCTCCAGTCGCGGCATGCGATGGTTGATGCGGCCCGGCAGTTCGCGGATTTCCGGATGCAGCGAGCCGCCATAGGCGACGTTCATCTCCTGCAGGCCGCGGCAGATGCCGAGCAGCGGGATGCCGCGCTCGACGCAGGTGCGCACCAGCCGCAGTGCCAGCGCGTCGCGGGCTTCGTCATAGGGCTCGTGGCGCGGGTGAGGCTCGGCGTTGAAATGCGTCGGATGCACGTTGGCGCGTCCGCCGGTGAGCAGGATGCCGTCGACGATGTCGAGCAACTCTTCGAGATCGGTGATCTCGGGGCATGCCGCGAACATCAGCGGCAGCGCGTTGGCGACCTCGGACACCGCGCGCAGGTTGCGTTCGCCGACGTGCTGGACGGCAAAGCGATTTTCGACGAGATGGGCGTTGCCGATCACGCCGACGACCGCTCTGCGCGCCATTCGATTGCTCCTTGACATTCCCTCGGACCATACATCCAAAAGGAGAAAAATCGAGTGTGAGGAATCATCCCGATTTGACTGACAGCTCTGCGCGGGCGCAGGCTCGGACCATCCAACCAAGCGGTCGAAGGCCATGAAAACAGTGACGCCGCGAGGGCTTTCTCGACTGCGCGGGGCCTCGCCCCAACTGGTCGGTGCGGCCGTCGCCGTTGGCAAGGTCAATTCACCCCGGATCGGCCGGTGAGCGCTGCATCACGGCCCGATCCAAGGGCGGCCGCGTCGGCGGGGTCTTCGTCGGCGTCGGGCCGTTGGTTGTTCCCGGCTGGCTTGCGCAACTTCGTCCGCAATCGCGAAATCGGCCTGGTGATCGTGGCGATGGTGATCGGGCTGCTGTCGGGGCTGTTGGTTGCGACGATCTCGATGCTGAGCGAGCTCGCGCACGCCATCCTGTTCGATATTCCATTCGACACCAAGCTGAGCGCGTCCGGCGTGATTTCATGGCAGCGGACGCTGCTGGTGCCGATCGCCGGCGCGGTCATTCTGGCGCTGATCGCCATCTTCTATGCGGGCCGTTTCAAGGGGCAATTGGCGGACGCGATCGAGGCCAATGCGCTGTATGGCGGCCGTGTCTCGATGCGCGGCAGCCTGCTGATCTCGATTCAGACCCTGCTGTCGAACGGCTTCGGCGCTTCGGTCGGGCTCGAGGCCGGCTATACCCAGATCTGCGCGGCCTTCAGCTCGCAAATCGGGCAGCGGCTCGCGGCGCGGCGCGCCGACTTGCGTCTCCTGGTGGCGTGCGGCGCCGCGGGGGCGATCAGCGCCGCGTTCTCGGCGCCGCTGGCGGGCGCCTTCTTCGCCTTCGAGGTCGTGCTCGGCGCCTATACGTCCGCGGCCCTGGTGCCGGTGATCGCCAGCGCGGTGGCGGCGTGGCTGGTGACGCGCCATCTGGCGCATCAGCAGTTCCTGATGGTGCCGGGCGTGCCGACGCCGGTGTCGGTGGAGATGATCGGCCAGGTCATGGCTGTCGGGATTCTATGTGCATTCTTCAGCATCCTGGTGATGCTGGCGGTGGCGTTCGCCGAGCGGACCTTGCAGCGGGTCACCTGGCTGCGCGGCGGGCTGCGCTTCGTCATCGGGGCGGCCATGCTCGGCTGTCTCGGGCTGCTGACGCCGACCGTGCTCGGCTCCGGCCACGGCGCGATGCAGATCCTGCTGGTGAGCAATCCGACCTGGCTGATGCTGGCGACCACGATCCTGCTCAAGACCGCCGCGTCGGCGATCTCGCTCGGCGCCGGCTTTCGCGGCGGCCTGTTCTTCGCTTCGCTGATGCTGGGTTCGATGATCGGCCAGCTCTACAGCACGGTGCTGAGCGGGCCGTTTCCGGAACTGGCGCTGCAGCCGGGAACGGCGGCCGTCGCCGGGATGGTCGCGCTCGGCACCGGCGTGCTCGGCGCTCCGTTCAGCATGGTGTGCCTCGCGCTCGAACTCACCGGCGACTTTTCGATCACGGCGGGCGCGGTTGTCGCGGCGTCGATCAGCGCGATGATCGTGCGCGAATTGTTCGGCTACAGCTTCGCCACCTGGCGCTTTCATTTGCGCGGCGAAGCCATTCGCGGGCCGCAGGACGTCGGCTGGGTCAGGCAGATCAGCGCGGCGACGTTGATGCGGTCGGATTTCGAAACCGCGCAGGCCGGCCTGTCGATCGCCGAGGCGCAGACGCTGTTTCCGCCGGGGCGCATCAAGCAGATCGTGCTGAGGAAAACCGACGGCTCCTATGGCGGCATCGTGGAAGCGCCCGAACTGCACGGGCATGTCCATGCCGAGGACGAGACGCTCGACACGCTGGCGCATCAGCGCGACGAGTTCCTGCTGCCGGACATCACCGTGCGCGACATCGTGACGGCGTTCGACCGCAGCGAAGCCGACGTGCTGGTGGTGGTGAACAATGCCGAGGAGCGGGTGACGATCGGCCTCGTCAGCGAGGCGCATGTGCTGCGCACTTTCGCCACCGAGCTCGAGCGGCGCAATCAGGAAGTGTTCTTTCGCTGATCGGCTCGGCTCAGGGGCGAAGGTCCATGTCGATCCGGACGAAGTCGCCGCGGTAAGTCACTTCGCCGAGATAGATCACGGTGCGGTCGGCGGCGGTGAAGACGCGGCGCACTTCGGCGACCGGCGAGTTCAGCGGCACGCGCAGCAGCCGCGCGACTTCGAGGTCGGCGGTGCCGATGGTCAGCGTCTGCCGCGCGCTGGCGATCGCCGGGTTCTTGAGATCTTTCAGGATCGGAATCACGGTCTGCTTGCGGAATTTGGCCGGCGAGCGGCGGAAGATCGTCTCGTCGAGATAGATCGAGATCACGCAATAAGGCTGGCCGCCGCGCGAATGCACCCGCCGCATGAAGACGTAGCGTGCCGCGGCCTTGCCGTCGGCCTCGATCAGGGGAGCCTTGCTGATACTTTCGGCGATGTTGATGATCTCGGGCGAGGTGTCCTGATAGACTTCGGCGAGATCGGACAGCGAGGTCTCGACCTTCAGCCAGCGGTCCTGCTTGACCTGGCCGGTGATGAAGGTGCCGCGGCCCTGTTGCGCTTCGAGGATGCCGTCGCGCGCGAGCAGCTCGACCGCCTGCCGGATGGTGACGCGCGAGACGCCGAATTCTTCGGCCAGCGCCTCGTTGGCCGGCAGCCGCATGCCGCGCGACCAGCTCCCGCGCGCGATCCGCTGCCGGAAGATGTCGGCGATCTGCGCGTATTTGGGCACGTGGCTGTCGATGCTCAGGTCCATACCGTGAGCATGACGATCCGCGTCGGAACTGGCGTTGATCTTCCTCATGAGGCGATCAGGGCGGCGCCCTTCTCGCCGATCATCAGGCTGGCGGCGTTGGTATTGGCCGAGGTGATCAGTGGCATCACCGAGGCGTCGACCACGCGCAGCCGCTCGACGCCGCGCACGCGCAGGCGCGGATCGACCACCGCGCCGTCGTCGGAACCCATCCGGCAGGTGCCGCAGGCATGGAACACCGTGCCGCCGGTGGTGCGGGCGAACTCCCACAGCCCGGCAGGGTCGTTGATGTTCTCGCCCGGCACCACGTCGAGGTCCCAGCGCTCGCGGAACGACGGCTGCCGATAGATCTCGCGCAGGATCTCGAGCCCGGCGACGATGGTGTTACGATCGATCTCGCGCTCGAAATAGTTCGGTACGATGGTCGGCTGCTCGAACGGGTCGGTCGAACGGATCGCCAGATGGCCCCGCGATTCGGCGTGGCACTGCCACACCGAAGCGGTGAAGCCCGAGTAGCTGTGCAGCGGCTCGCCGGGCTTGTCGACCGACAGCGGCATGACGTTGAACTGCACGTCGGGGCGGCCGTTCTTCGCATAGCGCGTGCAGGCGGCGCCGCCGACCTGGCCGGCGCCGGCGGTGAGCGGCCCGTTGCCGGCGAGCAGCCATTGCAGGCCCATCTTCGCGAGCCCGACCGGGCTGCGCACCTGATCGTTGAGCGAGTGCTTCTGCTTCAGCCGCACGATCATCCGCGCCTGATAATGATCCTGCAGGTTGCGCCCGACCTCGGGCGCATCGGCCACGATTTCGATGCCGAGGCCGCGCAGCAGCGCCGCAGGGCCGATACCGGAGAGCTGTAGCAATTGCGGCGACTGCAGCGCGCCGGCCGAGAGGATTACTTCACGTTCGGCGCGCGCCTGGATCCGTTGCCCGTCCCTGATCCATTCGACGCCGGTGGCGGTGGTGCCGTCGAACAGCACGCGGCTCGCGTGTGCCCGGGTGATCACCGTCAGATTCGTGCGGTGCATGACCGGATGCAGAAAAGCGGAAGCCGAGCTCGAGCGCCAGCGCCGGCCGATGCCGAGCTGATAGGCGCCGACGCCGTAAGTCGTCTCCGCGTTGAAGTCCGGATTGCGCGGCAGGCCGAATTCGATGCCGGCCTGCACCCATGCGGCGGCGGCCTCGCTGCCGGTGCGCAGATCGGAGACTTCGAACTCGCCGAAACCGCCGTGATACTGGCTGTCGCCGCCGCGATAGCGCTCGTAGCGCCGGAAATACGGCAGCAGCTCCTGATAGCTCCAGCCTTTGGCGCCGAGCCGCTCCCAATCGTCGAAGCCGGCCGGCTCGCCGCGGATGAAGATCAGCCCGTTGATCGACGACGAGCCCCCGAGCACGCGGCCGCGCGGCCAGACGATGGCGCGGCCGCCGGTGACGTCGCTCGGCTCGGTGATGAATTTGCGCGAGAAGCGGTCGTCGTAGATCGAGCGATAATAGCCGACCGGCAGCTTCAGCCAGATGTTGCGATCCGAGCCGCCGGCCTCGAGCAGCAGCACGCGGCAGGCCGGATCGGCCGACAGCCGGTTGGCGACGATGCAGCCCGCGGAGCCGGCGCCGACGATGATGTAGTCCCAACCCTGCGCGGCCATCGATGCGGCGTCCTATACGGTTCGATACTGCGCGATGCCGACGAGGTCCGGCTCGACTCCGAGGCCGGGCGCATCGCCGAGCGTGATGGCGCCGTCGCTGATCGCGGCGACGGGGCCACAGAACGCTTCGCGCAGCGGATTGTCGTTGGCGTCGACCTCCAGCAGGCCGTCACCGCCGATGCCGGCGAGCAGATGCGCCGATGCCAGCAGACCGATGCCGCCGCCGAGATAATGCGGGCAGAACCGCTTGCCGGCGGCCACGATGTCGCGGGCGATCGGCGCGCAGGCCGACAGCCCGCCCCATTTGGCGATATCGGGCTGGATGACGCCGAGCGTGTCGTCGGACAGCGCTTGCTGAAAGCTCTCGCGGCTCGCGAAATTCTCGCCGGCGGCGAGCGGCATCGTGGCGGCGCGGCGCAGCGCCTGCCATTCCGGCCACGGACGATCGGCGCGGATCGGCTCCTCCAGCCAGGCGAGATTGTAGTCGCGCAAATGCGGTGCCGCCTCGCATGCCTGCTGCAGCGTCCAGGCCTGATTGGCGTCGGCGGCCAGCGTGCCGTCGCCGGCCAGCGCGCGCAGCGCGGCGAGATTGGGGTGATCGATCTCGGCGCCGAAGCCGATCTTCAGCTTGAGCGCGCGATGGCCGCGCGCCAGCGCGGTTTCGGCCATCTCCCGCGTGCCGGTGGGATTGATGCCGCTGGCATAGACCTTGATCGTGGCATTCGCGCCGCCGAGCAGCCGCCACAGCGGCGTGGCGCGGCGTCGCGCGAACAGATCCCACAGCGCCAGATCGATGCCGGCGATCGCCTGCGCGAACGGCCCTTGCTCGCCGGATTGCAGCGCCAGCACAGCCGTGCGCTGCGTCAGCGCCTCGAAGAATTCGGACGGATGCGCGATGCGGGCGCCCGCCGCGAGCGGCGCCAGCACCTCGTTGATGGTTCGGGCGCGATGCTCGGCTCCGGTGGCGGGAAAGTTCGCCCACGCCTCGCCCCAGCCGCTGATGCCGTCTTCATCCGTGACACGGATGAAAACCGCGGGGCGGGTCGTCATCCGCCCGAATGAGGTCACAACCGGCAGCGACAACGGATAGCGGAAACACATCGCCTCGATGCTGCGGATGGTGAAATCCTGCGCGGTCATCGCGTCCCGTTCCGCGGCGCATCCGCCGCCTCTTGTATGGTCATCCTATTTATAGTATGACTTCGCCAACCGATCAACGCAAAGATGACGGACAACGCACGGGATGAACGGAAACGTCGCGAGGCGCGTGATACTCGGGCTCACGCCATGGGTCGGCGCGGTGCTACTGTGGTACGCGGTGCGCTGGAGCGGCTTCGTCAATCCGTCGCTGATTCCTGCGCCGCACAACGTCGCGGCGAAATTCGTCGAGCTGCTGTTCCAAGAACATCTGCTGCTCGACATCTGGGCCTCGACGCGGCGGGTGCTGCTCGGCGTGATTGCGGGCATCGCAGTGGCGGTGCCGGTCGGCTTCGTGCTCGGCTGGTATCGCGGCGCGCGCACCTTCGCCGATCCGATGATCAACTTCTTTCGCGCATTGCCGCCGATCGCGCTGATCCCGCTGGTGATCGTGTATTTCGGCGTCGATGAAGTGGCGAAGCTGGTGATCCTGTTCTACGCTTCGTTCTTCGCCGGCGTCATCGTGATGTATGAAGGCGTGTCGCAGATCACGCCGCTCTACATCCGCGTCGCGCACACGCTCGGCGCCAGCGAATTCGAGATCTTTCGCAAGGTGATCATTCCGCTGACGGTACCGCACATCCTCACCGCGCTGCGGGTGGCGCTCGGCGTCGCCTGGGCGACGCTGGTGGCGTCCGAACTGATCGCCGCGCAGCGCGGGCTCGGCGCGATGATCCAGAACGCCTCGACCTATTTCCTGCTCGACGTGATCTATGTCGGCATCATTTGCATCGGCTGCATCGCGCTCATCATGGACCTGATCCTGCGCCGGATCAGCGCCCGGCTGCTGGTGTGGCAGGAGAGGGCGTCGGCATGAATGGATCGACGCCTCTGCGGCCGCACCGCGCACAGTTCGACCACGTCTCGCTCGCCTTCGACACCGCGAAGGGCAAGCTGCAGGTGGTCGAGGATGTTTCCTATGCGATCGACGACGGCGATTTCGTCGCGGTGATCGGTCCGTCCGGCTGCGGCAAGACCACGATGATGAGCATGCTGGCCGGCTTCGTGAAGCCGACCGGCGGCCGCGTGCTGTTCGACGGCGCGCCGGTGAAAGGGCCGGGCCCCGAACGCGGCGTGATCTTTCAGGAATACGGCGTGTTCCCGTGGCTCACGGTACGCCAGAACATCGCCTTCGGGCTCGGGCTCGACGCCAACCGCGTGCCGCCGGCCGAGCGCGACGCGATCTGCGATCACTACCTCGCGCTGATGGGACTGGCCGATTTCGCCAACGCCTATCCGAAACACCTGTCCGGCGGAATGCGGCAGCGGCTCGCGATCGCGCGCGCCTATGCGGTGAAGCCGCAATTCCTGTTGATGGACGAGCCGTTCGGCGCGCTCGACGCGCAGACCCGCTCCAGCATGCAGAATCTGCTGCTGCAGGTGCTGGCGACGGAAAACAAAACGGTGATGCTGATCACCCATTCGGTCGAAGAGGCGATCTATCTCGCCTCGAAGATCATCGTGGTCACCGCGCGGCCGTCGCGGATCAAGCAGATCATCGAGGTGCCGTTTCCTTACCCGCGCGACGAGAGCATTCAGGAACGCAAGGAGTTCGGCGAATTGCGCAGCGTGATCCGCGAGCTGGTGATGAGCGAATATCGCAACCAGCAGGCCCAGGCGCGGCCGGTGTCGTTTTCAGACTAGAGAATCGGGATAACAACAAGCCGACCAAGGCCAACAGAGGGAGGATCGAAATGGACCGCAGAACGTTCCTGGCTTCCGCCGCAGGCGTCGCATTGAGCGGGCTCGCCGCGCCGGCGATCGCGCAGAGCAAGACCAAGATCCGCGTCGGCTATCTGCATACGCTTGCCGTCGACGGCCAGATCTGGACCGGCGTCGATCGCGGCCTGTTCGCCAAGCACGGGCTCGAGCTCGAACTGCGCCAGTTCAACACCGGCCTGGAGATCTTCCAGGCGCTGATCGGCGGCAGCCTCGACGTGCTGTCCACCGGCGCGGTGCTGTCGAATTTCCCGGCGCGCGGCCAGGGCAAGGTGTTCCTGGTCAACAATATCGAAGTGGCGACGGCGCAGCTCTGGGTGCATCGCGACATGGGCATCAACAGCTTCGCCGACCTCAAGGGCAAACGCATCGCCACCGCGGTCGGCACCACCGCGCACGTCTTCCTCGACCGGGCGCTGCGCGCCAACAAGATCGACCCGAAGGAGGTCGAGATCCTGAACCAGTCCATGCCGGCGGCGGTGACGTCGTTCATCTCCGGGGCGGTGCCTGCGGTGGCGCTGTGGGTGCCGTTCAACGTCACCGTGCGCGACAAGGTCAAGGACGCGGTCAAGCTCACCGACGCCTCGGCGTTCTATCCGCAGGCCGCGATCATCGGCGGCTGGGCGGCGGCGAACGATTACTACGACGCCAACAAGGAGACGCTGACCAACCTGATCAAGGGCTGGGGCGAAGCCAATGACTACATCGTCGCCAACAGCGAGGACGCCTTGGAGGCGATCCAGAAGAACCACTACAGCCAGACGCCGCTGTCCGACATCAAGGAGCAGTTCAAGGCGCAGAAGATGTTCTCGTCGAAAGACTGGGTGCGGATGTATGCCGACGGCAGCGTGACCAAATGGCTGCAGCAGTCGACCGACTTCTTCATGGGCGCTGCCAACATCAAGGAATTCACCCCGGCGGACAAGTATTTCGACCCGAGCCTGTATCTGAAGGCGATCGGGTGAGAAGAAGGCCGGCGCGCGCCTGAGTTTGATTCGGCGCGCGCATCATGTACTCCCGCCGGCTTGACCGGGCAACCCAGTATTGCAGAGCGCGCGAGTTGTTAGCACCGTGCTGAACGCCGGCGCTCCGGGATACTGGATCCCCGCCTGCGCGGGGATGACGGCTGGGTGTTGCTGCGCGCTGCTCGGTTTGCCAGCCCTCACCCCGCTTTCGCCAGCTCCGCCATATAGGCCCGCCAGCCGCCGAAATGGGTGATGTCGCGGGCGACCTCGAGCGCGGCGGGCTCGACCAGGAAGCCTTTGACCAGCGCGCCGTCCGCCAGCTTCAGGGTGCCGATCGACAAGGGCTGCGGGATCGCAGCGACGAAGCGGCCGAACGCGGCCGGCGACAGCGACCAGATTTCCAGCGCGATCGCCGCGCCTGCGCCTGCTGCGACGCGCAGCATGCCGGGCTTCGGCGGCACCGTGCCGTTCAGCGCATAGAGCTTGTAGTCCGGCGCCGTCGCGGTCGCGCGCAACAGTCGGCCGTCCAGCGACGTCAGCTCGCCGTTCAGCGCCATGCCGGACAGATGCGCGCCGACCACCGCGATCTGAATGTGGTCCGTGCCGGCGTCCGCATCCAGCGCCGCCAGCGGCGGCAGGGCGACGCCCGTCGCGCCCATCGGCAGCGCGGTGTCGGCGTGGAACATGCGGCCGAGGCTGGCGAGCTCGGCATCGCGGCCGCCCGGCGCCAGCAGCGTGACGCCGAACGGGATGCCGTCGGCGCGGATCGACGCCGGGATCGCGAGCCCGCAAAGGTCGAGCAGATTGACGAAATTGGTGTAGGTGCCGAGCCGGCTGTTGAGCGTGACCGGATCGGCCAGCACCTGTTCGACCGTGTAGGCGGTCGGCGCCGTCGGCAGCACCAGCGCGTCGATCGCCGCGAAGGCGGGCTCCGCGAGCTTGCGCAACGCCTGCAGTCGATACAGCGCTGCGAATGTGTCGGCGGCGCTGATCGCCTTGCCGCCGAGCGTGATCTGCCGCGTCACCGGATGCAGCGCGTCGGGGGTCGCGTCGATCAGCTCGCGGATCGCGAGATAGCGCTCGGCGACCCACGGGCCGTCATAGAGCAGCCGCGCGGTCTCGTATAAGGGCGCGACATCGATCTCGATCAGTTCGGCGCCGAGCGACGTCCAGCGTTGCAGCGCGTCGGCATAGGCCTGTTCGGATTGCTGATCGCCGAAAAACTGCAACTGATCGGGCCGCGGTACGCCGAGCCGTGGCCTGTCGGGCATCGCCGACATCGGCGCGATCGGCCGAGCGCGCGAATACGGATCGGTGGCGTCGGGGGTGCCCATCACCCGCAGCGCGATCATCGCGTCGTCCACGGTCAGCGCGAACACCGAGATGCAATCCAGCGTGCGGCACGCCGGCACCAGGCCGGTGGTCGAGATCAGGCCGAGGCTCGGCTTCAGCCCGACGATGTTGTTGAGCATCGCCGGGACGCGGCCGGAGCCGGCGGTGTCGGTGCCGAGGGACAGCGGCACCAGGCCGGCGCCGACCGCGACCGCCGAACCCGAACTCGAGCCGCCCGGCACCAGATCGGCGCGCATCGCGTTGCGCGGAATGCCGTAGGGCGAGCGCACGCCGACCAGGCCGGTGGCGAACTGATCGAGATTGGTCTTGCCGATGATGATCGCGCCTGCGGCGCGCAGCTTCGCAACCGCGGTGGAATCCTGCGCCGGCTGATACGCGAAAGCCGGACAGGCCGCGGTGGTCGGCAGGCCGGCGACGTCGATATTGTCCTTGACGGCGACCGGCACGCCGTAGAGCGGCAGCGACGGGTCACGGGCGGCGAGCGCCACGGCTTCGGCCACGGCGTCCGCCTCGTCGCGCAGCGTGATGAACAGCGCGGGATCGGCATGAGCGCGGATGCGCTGATAGCAGCGCGCGATGGTCTGCGCGGGCGTCGTGGTGCCGGCGCGATGCGCGGCGAGAATGTCGGCGATGGTTTCAGTCACGAAAAGCTCCAGTCACACCGAGACGGCGTAGATTTCATATTCGTCGCGCACCAGCGCGATATGGCCGCGCATCGCGGCCGCAGCGGCATTGCGGTCGCCGCGCATGATCGCCACCACGACGCGGTCGTGTTCGGCCTGCGATTTGGCGAGGCGTCCGAGATTGCGAAACTGCGCGCGCCGGAACGGCTGCACCCGCACCCGCGTCGCCAGCGTGATCTCGGCGATGTAGTCGTTGTGCGCGCCGGCATAGATCGCGTTGTGGAAGCGTTCGTTGACGTCGTGGAAGCGTTCCGGATTGCCGTGGTGACTGAGCATCCGCAGTTCGTCGTGGATCGCTTCGAGATCGCGGCGCTCCAGCGGCGTCATTCGCTCGGCGGCGAAGCCGGCGCACATCGCCTCCAGCTCGGCCATCGCTTCGAACATGCCGCTCAGTCGCTCGAACGACGGCTTGGCCACCACCGCGCCGTGATGCGGCCGCGACTCGACGAGCCCGCTCGTCACCAATTGGCGCAGCGCCTCGCGGACCGGCGTGCGCGACACCTTGAAGCGGTGGGCGAGTTCGGTTTCGTCGAGCGGCGCGCCGGGCGGCAGCGCGCCGCGCACGATCTCGTCGGCGAGCAGGCGGCGCAATTCCTCGGCGCGGGTGGTCTTGCCGATGGTCACGGCGGGCTGTCCCGGCGCGGCTGCGATCGCACCGGCTTTGCGGGCGCCGGCGCCGCGGTCGAGCGCGAGCGGATCGATGGTCATGCCCCGGTCCGCGGTTCATCGATGACGCTGACATGGGCGGCGACGATCCGCCAGCCTTCCGCAAAGCGCACCCAGGTCTGCATCTGGCGGCCGATCTTGCCCGGCGCGCTGTCGCGCGTGAACAGCGTCGAGGCGACCGCCATGTCGCGGCCATAGGCGGTGATCACCGTGCGCATCGTCTTGCGCATCAGCCCGACCGGCGAACGCGCCGCGCGAAAGCCCTGGATCTCGTCGTAGCCGTAGAGATTTTCGCCGATGCCGTAGCGGATCGTGCGCGGGTCATTGCGGAACAGTTCGCCGAGCGTGGCGACGTCGTTGCTGATCAGCGCCGCCTCGTAGCGGGCGAAAGCGTCGCCGACTTCTGCGAGCACGTCGGGCAGGTCGAGTTCCATGTCAGAATCCAATCAAAAGGTTTGCGGGCGCGGCGCGCAGGCGACGCCGGCTGTTTCGAGCGCATGCGCGACGCGCAGCGCGAGGTCCTCGCGCCACGGCGCGGCGATGATCTGGATGCCGATCGGCATCGGCTCGAGCGGGATCGGCACGGCCACGACCGGGAGGCCGATGAACGAGATCGGCTGGGTGTGGATGCCGATATTGGCGCGCACCGGCAGCTCCACGCCGTCGAGCATGAAGCTCTGCTGCCCGAGCTTCGGCGCGACGCAGGGGGTCGCCGGCGCGATGATGACATCCACGTCCCTGAACAACTCGAGCACGCGCGCGCGATACCAGCGGCGAAATTTCTGCGCGCGGTCGACCAGCGGCGCCGGGATCATCGCCCCTGCAATCAGCCGGTCGCGCACCGCGGGGTCGAAATCATTCGGCCGCTGGCGCAGACGATCGAGATGCAGCGACGCGCCCTCGACAGTGGTGATGACGAAGGCCGCGGCGCGGGCGCGCGCGGCTTCGGGCAGTTCCACGGTGATGGTGATACTGAGCGCCTTCGCCACGCGATCGACGGCTTCACGGGCTTCGGGAAACAGATTGGCCGCGAAGTACCCACCGGCCCGCGCGATGCGCAGGCCGTCGAGGCCTTGCGCCAGCGCGGCGTGAACCGGCTCGATCGAACGCGTCGAGCAGGCGGCGTCGTCGGAATCCGGCCCCTGCATCACGTCATAGGCGAGCGCGAGATCTGCGACGTTGCGCGCGAACGGGCCGAGGTGATCGAAGCTCGCGACGAACGGAAACGAGCGCGAGCGCGGCAGCCGGCCATAGGTCGGCTTCAGCCCGAAGATGCCGCAAAACGACGACGGCACCCGGATCGAGCCATTGGTATCCGAGCCGAGCGCCAGCGGCACCTCGCCGCCGCCGACCGCGGCACCCGAACCGCCGGACGAGCCGCCGGTCATCCGCGTCGGGTCGTGCGGATTGCGCGACGGGCCGTCGTGAAAATTCTCGCCGGTGAAGTCGTAGGCGTATTCGCCCATGTTGAGCGCGCCGATCAGCACCGCGCCGGCGGCTTCCAGCCGCTCGATCAGCGTGGCATCGCGTTTCGCGGGGGCAAGGTCGCGATTGATCTTGGAGCCGGCGCGGGTCGTCAGGCCCGCGACATTGAACAGGTTCTTCACCGCGAACGGCACGCCGGCGAGCGGGCCGACCTGTTCGCCGCGCGCGATCGCTGCATCGATCGCGCGGGCGCGATTGCGGGCGCGCTCGGCGACGATGTCGGTGAAGGCATTCAGGGTCGCGTCGCGCTGCGCGATCCGCGCCAGCGCCGCTTCGGTGGCGTCGAGGGCGGTCATCGTCCGGTTGGCGACGGCCGCCGCGATCTCGGCGGCGGTCATCCAGCCGGAGGATGTTTCGGACTTCATCTCAGGCACTGAAGACACTCGCGGGTTCGGTCTCGTCGGGAAGCGGACACTCGTCGACCTGCCGCGCCAGCCTCAGTGACACTTCGAGATTGGCGCGCACGGCCGGCTTCCAGGCCGGGTCGATGGTGAGCCCGAGGGCGGAGCCGACGGAGTCGATGTAGGAGTCGAGGGGATTGGGAGAACTCATAATCAGCTCCATCGGAAGCGTCGGAAGAAGGCACGGCCTGCTCCCTCGCCCCGCTCTTGCGGGGAGAGGGTTGGGGTGAGGGGCTGCTGCGGCCCGGCGAGTGTTGATGTTGAGTTGTGCGCGGTGCCCGGCCCCTCACCCGACCGGCTTCGCTTCGCTGCGCCGGTCGACCTCTCCCCGCGCAGAGCGGGGAGAGGTTGGGCCCTGCGCGGGGCTCTGTGTTTTGAGCAAGTATCATCACGTCACCGGCAGCGGCGGATGCGGGATCGCCGTCAACAGTTCGCGGGTGTAGGCGTCCTGCGGCGCGCCGAGCACCTGCTCGGATGTTCCCTGTTCGACGATCCGGCCGGCGCGCATCACGATCACGCGGTCGCACAAGAGCCGCACCACGTTGAGATCGTGCGACACGAACAGGTAGCTCATCCCCATCGACTGTTTCAGGTCCTGCAGCAAATTCAGCACCACGGCCTGCACGGAGACGTCGAGCGCGGCGGTGGGTTCGTCGAGAATGATCAGCTTCGGCTGCAGCGCGATGGCGCGGGCGATGCCGACCCGGGCTTTCTGGCCGCCGGAGAGCTGATGCGGAAAGCGGTCGAGCAGATCGAGCGGCAGGCCGACCTGTTCGGCCAATTCCTCGCAGCGTGCGCGCAGCGCGTCGCGGCCCTTGATGTCGCCGAGCTGCATGATTGGATCGGCGATGGCGCGTGCGGCGGTGAAGCGCGGGTTGAGGCTGTCGGTCGGGTCCTGGAACACCATCTGGATCGCCTTGCGCTGCGGCAGCCGCGCGAAACGTCCCGGAAGAATAGCGCCGATCTCCTCGCCGTCGAAACTGATCCGCCCCGAGGTCTGATCGAGCAGCCGCATCACCATCATCGAGGTCGTCGACTTGCCGCAGCCGGATTCGCCGACAAGCCCGACGCTCTCGCCATGGCCGACCGTAAAGCTGATGCCGTCGACGGCGCGGAAGACATCGGGCTCGACCGTGGGACCGCGCGAAAACAGTTTGCCGAGCACGGCGGTCGCGCCCTGGCGGGGATATTCCTTGACGAGCTTGTCGACGACGAGGAGGGGCCGCGGTGCCTGCAGAGTCGCTTCGCGCTCCCCGCCTGCCTGGTCGTCACCCCCGGGCTTGACCCGGGGGTCCATCGCCTTCGAAGAAGCGTCTTGCGAAGCGGGATGGATGGCCGGGTCAAGCCCGGCCATGACGGGCTTGGTTGATTGCGCCGGCATCGCGACCGCCATCGTCCCGCGTTCTTCGTCGGAGAGCAACTCGCGCAAACTCACGCCCAGCCGCGGCGTCGCGCGCATCAACTTCTTCGTGTAGGGGTGCTGCGGGTTGGCGAAGATGTCGGCGGCCAGCGCGGTCTCGACCACGCGGCCCTTCTCCATCACCACGACGCGGTCGCAATAGGCGGCGGCGAGGCCGAGGTCGTGGGTGATCAGGATGGTCGACAGGCCACGACTACGCGTGAGTTCGACGATCAGGTCCATCACCGCCTTCTGGGTGGTGACGTCGAGGCCGGTGGTCGGCTCGTCGGCGATCAGCAATTGCGGATTGCAGGCCAGCGCCAGCGCGATCACCACGCGCTGGCACATGCCGCCGGAGAGTTGGAACGGATAGGCGTGATAGCGCTCGCGCGGCCGCGCGATCTTCACCGCCTCGAGAGCCGCGATCGCCTTCTCGCCGCGGTCGGACGAGGTGGATTGAACGTGCTGGCGCAGCACGTCCTCGATCTGGTCGCCGACCTTGCGGATCGGATTGAGCGCGGCACGCGGGTTCTGGAAGATCATCGAGATCTCGCGGCCGCGCAGGTCGCGCATCTGCTGCTCGGTCGCGGCCTTGATATCGATGCCGCCGAACATCACCGAGCCCTCGGCGATCCGGCCGGCGCGATCAAGGATGCGCATCACCGCGAACGACGTCACCGATTTGCCCGAGCCGGATTCGCCGACGATCGCCAGCGTCTCGCCCTTGCCGACCGAAATATCGAAATGCTGCACCGCCTTGACGATGCCGCGGCGGGTGGCGAATTCGACGGTGAGGTCGCGGATGTCGAGGAGCGGTGGGGTGGTCATGACGACATCTCCACATTCCATTCGTCACCGCCGGGCTTGACCCGGCGGTCCATCGCCTTCGAAAGGCGCCTTTGCGAAGCGGGATGGATGGCCGGGGCAAGCCCGGCCATGACGGAGGCGTGTGGGGCGAGGGAAGCAGCTAACAAGACCATCCTCACGTCCTCCGCTGCGGGTCGAAGATGTCGCGCAGGCCGTCGCCGAGCAGGTTGAAGCAGAACACGGCGGTCATCAGCGCGAGGCCGGGGAACAGCGCGATCCACCACTCGCCCGAGACCATGAACGAGGCGCCCTCGGCGACCATGATGCCCCATTCGGCGGTGGGCGGGCGGACGCCGAGGCCGATGAACGACAGCCCGGCGGCGTTGAGGATGGCGTAGCCCATCGTCAGCGACATCTGCACGATCATGATCGGCATGATGTTCGGCAGGATGTGCACCAGCAGGATGCGCATCTCGCTGTTGCCCGAAAGCCTTGCTGCCATGACGAAGCCGGCCTCGCGCCGGACATTGGCCTCGGCGCGGGCGACCCGGGCGTAAAGCGGGAAGTTGACGATCGCGGTGGCGATGATGATGTTCTGCACGGTGTTGCCGAGCGCCGCGACGATGCCCATCGCCAGCACGAACAGCGGAAACGCCATGATGGTGTCGGCGATGCGGCCGACGATGCGGTCGGTCCATCCGCCGAAATAACCGGCTGCGATGCCGGCGAGGCCGCCCATCAGGAACACCAGCACCACCGAGGCGACGGCGATGAACAGATCGAGCCGGGTGGCGACGACGACGCGGCTGAAGATATCGCGGCCGAGCTGGTCGGTGCCGAACCAGTTGGCGGCGGACGGCGGCTTCAGCGCCTGCGCGGTATTGCTGGCGAGCGGGTCGTAGGGAACGATATACGGGCCGAACAATGCGGCGAAAACGATCACCACCAGCAGCCCGAAGGCGAAGGCGGTGACGCGGTTGTCGCCGAGGACGTAGCGGGTGTGCGCGATCATTTCGACCAGGCCGGAGCGCCGCACGGGCTTTGCGGCCGTTGAGGGCTTGGCGGGCTCGGTGATCGGGGGCGCGACGCTGCTCATGTCCACTATCCTTCCAGCCGCACGCGCGGATCGATGACGCCGTAGAGGATGTCGATCACCAGGTTCAGCAGCACATACATGATCGCCATGGTGAGCACGAAGCCCTGCACCGGGGCGAAGTCCGACGAGATCAGCGCCTCGACCGCGTAGGAGCCGATGCCCGGCCAGGCGAACACCTTCTCGACCAGCACATTGGCGCCGAGCAGGAACGAGAACACCATGCTGAGCGTGGTGATCACCGGCAGCATCGCGTTGCGGAAGGCGTAGGTCATCGTCACCTTGCCGGGCGACAGGCCGGAGGCGCGCGCGGTGCGGACGAAATCGGACGACAGGATCGCCAGCATCGAGGCCCGCGTCATGCGCGCGATCGGCGCCAGCGAGAAGATCGCCAGCGTCAATGCCGGAAGCAGCAATTGGCTCAACGCCGATCGGAAGGTCTCGAATTCGCGCGCGATCAGGCTGTCGATCAGATAGAAGCCGGTGACGTTCGGCGGCGCCGAGTAGAACACGTCGAGCCGGCCGAGCGGCGCCGGCGACCAGCCGAGCTTGAAGTAAAACACATAGACCAGCAGCAGCCCGGTGAAGAACACCGGCAGCGAGACGCCGGCCGTGGTGGTGACGCGGCAGATGTGATCGATCCACGAGCCCGGTCGCGTCGCCGCCATGATGCCGAGCGGGATCGCGATCACGATCGCCAGCATCAGGCCGAGCAAGGTGAGCTCGGCGGAGGCCGGCAGCCGGTTGCGGATCTCGGTGGCGACCGGCTGTCCGGTGGTCAGCGACTGGCCGAGATCGCCCTGGGCGAGTTCGGTGGTGTAGCGCACGAATTGCTCGGCCAGCGTCTTGTCGAGGCCGAGCTTCTGCCGGATCTGCTCGATCGCCTCCTTGCTGGCAGCGGGCCCGGCGAAGTAAGCGGCCGGATCGCCGGGCAGCGCCCGGGTCAGCAGAAAGGTGACGATCACGACGCCGATCAGGCTCGGAATCGCGAACATCAGACGCTTGCCGATCATGGTGAGCATCGCTTCAGGCTCCCAGCCACATGCAGGACGTCATCGAGGTGCGCGCCGCCTTCGCGGCGCGCCTCGAAGGATGGTTCAGAGGCACTGCTTGACGCCGCATCCTTCGAGGCGCGCAAGGGCGCGCACCTCAGGATGACGGCGCTGTGCAGGGCGGTCGGCACCGACATGCTCAGCCCTTCACCATCGTCCGGTAGTCCAGCCGGCGGTGGAACCAGTAGGCGAAGCCGGAGATGTTCTTCTGCATCGCGACGTTGAGATAGGGCTGATACAAAGGCACGCGCGGGATGTCCTTGAAGGCCAGATCGACGAAGCCCTTGACGTCGGTGTCGTAGGTCGGCATGTCGCCGGCCGCCGCGGCGACGCGGGCGCCTTCGATCAGCTTGTCCATATCGGGCGAGTTGTAGTTCATGGTGTTGAAGATCGAATTGCCGGAGCGGTAGCACCAGTAGAAGAAGTATTCCGGGTAATCGAGCCATCCCGAAAAGATGTTGACGTAGAGCGGCAGCACCTTCTTGTTCAACTCGGTGCGCCAGTTGGCGCCGGGGATCTTGTTGATCGTGCAGCGGATGCCGATCTGCGCGAGACTCTCCTGGATCAGGATGCACATCGGCTCGTTGACGCCGGCGAAGCCGAGGTCGAACGACAGCGTGGTGTCGAAGCCGCCGGCGTAGCCGGCTTCCGCCATCAGCGCCTTGGCCTTGGCGATGTCGGTATTGTACTTGGTCGGCTGCGGCCACTTCACTTCGGTCGCCTTGTCGGCGGCCGCCCCGAACATCGGATTGGCGAGGCCGAACATCACCGCGTCGATGATCTTCTGATACGGCACCGCATAGGCCACCGCCTCGCGCACCTTGGGATTGTTGAACGGCGGCTGGGTGACGTTCATGCCGAGATACTGGATGCCGTTCGAGATCGGCAGCGACACCACGTTGATCTTGCCGTCGCGCTTCATCTCGGCGAAGTCCTGGTTCGGCAACTCATAGGAGATGTCGGCGTCGCCGCGCTCCAGCAGGGCGCGGCGGTTGCCGGCCTGCGGCACCATGCGCCAGATCACGCGCTTGATCTTCGGCAGCGGGCCGCCGACCCATTTGTCGTTGCGCTCCATGATCACTTCGGTGCCGGCGGTCCACTTGACCACGCGGTAGGCGCCGGAGCCGGCGGTGTTCTGCTTGGTGTATTCGAGGCCCCACGGATCCTTCTCGGTGGCGTTCTTCTTCACCAGTTCGGAATTGACGACGCAGGGCACGATCACCGCGAGATCCGGGATCGTCAGCTTGTCCTTGCGGAGAAAGTCGACCCGCACGGTGTGGTCGTCGACGACGACGAACTGCTCGGGCTTGGTCAGCGAGCCGGCGCTCATCTGGAAGGTCGGGAAGCCGCCGACGCTGACCGAGCGATCGAGCGACCATTTGACGTCCTTGGCGGTGACCGGGGTGCCGTCCTGGAAGGTGGCGTTCTTCTTCAGCTTGAAGGTCGCCGACATGTCGCCGACCACCATGTCCTCGGCGAGTTCGCCCCTGAACTTGTCCTTGTCGTAATAGGGAACCCCGCCGGGGCCTTCCTTCATCTCGTGGGTGATCAGCCGGTCGTAGCAATTCCACGACACCTCGTAGCCCGGCACATTGGTGCCGATGCCGTGGATGTCGAGGTTGTTGGGGCCGCTTTCGGACACCACCAGCAGGGATTCCGACCGTGCGTCCGCCTTCGCAGCGGACCAGATCGCGGGCGCCGGCACCATCGCTCCGGCAGCGAGGGCGGTGGCAGATTTCAGGAAGTCGCGACGTTTCATACAACGCTCCAGGGCACGAGGGGTCGACTCGGAACCTGGATCGCAAACTTCATGCCAGTCGCGGAGCAGCGCCCTAGGATCAGCTCAAGCTCTTGAAAAGACGTGCGATAATGACCCGGAGACGGTGCGTGCGAGCGTTCCGGGTCGGCGCCCGCATTGCATACAAAGGGCCCTTTTATGCACAAAAATTAAGCTGAAATGCGCTGTGGATGCCAAAGTGGCGGGTCTCAGGGTTCCGGGCACCGGGCCGGCCTCAAAAACGCAAACGGCGGCAGGGAGGCTCCCTGCCGCCGTCAGAGTGGCTTGCGTCTGTGGCCCCGCGTGCTGGCAACCCGCCGCTGGCCAACAGCGGGTCAGTTCATCGTGGCGGGCTCGCTGCGCGGCGCCGTCGCGTAGATGACCTTGTCGCCGACCGGATTGGACTCGATCGCCACCGTCGGGCGCACCAGTGGGCGATGGCTGCGATAGACCTCGAACGCGTACCAGGCGGCGACGACGAGCGCGATCAGACCGACCTGACCCGCCGGCAGGATCAGCGACAGCGCGATCAGGGCCACGGCGATGGTGCCGGCCTTCACGACGCTCTCGCTGTCGGTGAACATCGCGTTGAAGCGCTCCCAGTTCTCGCCCTTCCAGAACGGCGCGGTGAAGCGATCGAGGCCGAACCGCGTCCAGGCACCGCGGAAGCCGAGCTTGCGAGCCCACATCAGGTACAACGAGCCCGCAAACGCGAGCAGCGAAATCACAGCGCCGACGGGCCCGGCCGCATAGCCGATTACCACGATGAGAGCGGCGGTGAATGCAATGATCCAGTATTGCATCGGGTTACCCTATCACCCGCTTTGCGGGTGCCTTTCCAATTTGATTCGTTGGGCGGCATGAGCCGAGCCGAGTATGTGCCGATTTCTGTGAATACACCGCAAAAATATTGACTGGTAATCGTTGGCGTGCCTAGCACTTTCGCTAAAGGTAACTGGATGGGGGAATTTCAGCTATCAGCACGCGGGGTGCGGCGACCTGTCGCGATACGGCCGCATCGCTCCGAGTCTCTGTTCCACTGCCGATCAGCTTCGCTGTGTCGGCTCGAGGTTCACGGGCGCGGCCCGCGCGCGCATCGGCCGGCTCTCCGCCTCTGCAATCTTGGCGTCGCGCAGCCGCTTCGCATCGCGGCTCGCCATGAACGGCATCCCGATCTTCCGGGCCTTCACCTGCACGGATGATCGCGCCCGCTTCAGCGCGGCTGCGGCCCGCACGGCGGACGCTCCGCTCGCAATCAGTTCCTTGAGACGCTGAACCTGCTCGTCATCCCAAGGTCGACAGGCATTGCTCTTCGTTGATATCGGCATCGACAGCTGTCCCTTGCTCTCAGTCGAAATGGGTCAGTTCTGAACCGGGAGGGGAACAGTCGGCGCGCGACGAATGCGGGCCGGCCTCCGAAACGTTGTACGCTCCCGGAAGCACACCGCCTCCCGGACTCCCGAAGTCCTGCGCCTCAATCTTTGCGGGCAACGAAAGTTCCCTTTCCGCGAGGTGTTGCGACCGATGCACGCAGCGGGACCACTGCTGGCGGGTCAAACGTCTGTCGCAAACCTGTCACCTGCCGCCGGTAGGTGAAGCGCGGTGCACTGCGGAGGTACTCCGGCTTCGCGTTGCCGGCTCATCGGGAGATATCATGACGATTGCTCGTTTCGCTGCGGCGCTGATCGCGCTGTCGCTGTTCGCCGCCGCGCCGGCTGCAAAGGCCGCGGATGTGATCTGCTACAATTGTCCGCCGCAATGGGCCGACTGGGCGTCGATGCTCAAGGCGATCAAGACGGACCTCGGCTACGACATCCCGTTCGACAACAAGAACTCCGGCCAGGCGCTGTCGCAATTGCTGGCCGAGAAGAGTAATCCGGTTGCGGATATCGGTTATTTCGGCGTCAATTTCGGCATGAAGGCCAAGGCGCAGGGCGTCACCCAGCCCTACAAGCCGCAGCACTGGAACGAGGTGCCGGCCGGTCTCAAGGACGCCGATGGCGAATGGACCGCGATCCATTCCGGGACGCTCGGCCTGTTCGTCAATGTCGACGCGCTCGGCGGCAAGCCGGTGCCTGCGTGCTGGAAGGATCTGCTGAAGCCGGACTACAAGGGCATGGTCGGCTACCTCGATCCGCCTTCGGCAGCGGTCGGTTATGTCGGCGCGGTCGCGGTCAATCTCGCGCTCGGCGGCAGCGACGCCGACTTCTCGCCGGCGATCGGATTCTTCAAGGCGCTGCACGGCAACGACGCCATCGTGCCGAAGCAGACGTCCTACGCACGCGTCGTGTCGGGCGAGATCCCGATCCTGTTCGACTATGATTTCAACGCCTACCGGGCCAAGTACACCGAGAAGGGCAAATTCGCCTTCGTCATCCCGTGCGAGGGGTCGGTGGTGTTTCCCTATGTGGTCAGCCTGACCAAGGGCGCGCCGAACGCCGAGAAGGCGAAGAAGGTGATCGACTATCTGTTGTCCGACAAGGGCCAGGCGATCTGGACCAACGCCTATCTGCGGCCGGCGCGACCGATCGAACTGCCCGAGGCGGTGAAGTCGAAATTCCTGCCGGACGCCGACTACGCCCGCGCCAAGAGTGTCGACTGGGCCAAGATGGAAGCGGGCCAGAAGGCGTTCACTGATCGCTATCTTGCTGAGGTTCGCTGAGCGCCGGTTCGCTCGAACGTTCAACAATGCCATGATGCATCCGGCCGCAGCGCGGCCGGGTGCGGACCCGTGATGTCACAAAGATCGTTCTCACTCGCCTGCCTGACGCCGCTTGTGGTGCTGACGGCGGCATTCTTCGTTTTGCCGATGGCTCGGCTCGTGGTCGTCGGCGCCGGGGGGCCGCAGGGCGTCGCCGGCTATCTCGCCATCTTGCTCGAGCCGCGCTACCGCGCCACGCTGATCAATACCGTATTGCTGGCGAGCGCGACCACGCTCGCGACGCTGGTGATCGCCGCCATCGCGGCGATCTTCCTGCAGCGCCATCGTTTCCCCGGGCGCGCGGTCCTGGTCGCGATGCTGACCTTTCCGCTGGCGTTTCCGGGCGTGGTGATCGGCTTCCTGATCATCCTGCTCGCCGGGCGGCAGGGGCTGATCGGCGACGTCACGCGGCTGCTCGGCGGCGGCAAGGTGGTGTTCGCCTATTCGATCTGGGGGCTGTTCCTGGGCTATCTGTATTTCTCGATTCCGCGCGTCATCCTCACCATCATGGCGGCGGTGCAGAAGCTCGATCCCGGCCTCGAGGAGGCCGCCCGCTCGCTCGGTGCGAGCCCTTGGGCGGTGCAACGCGACGTCGTGCTGCCGGCGCTCGGACCGGCCTTCGTCGCCTCGGGCGCGATCGCGTTCGCGACCGCGATGGGGGCGTTCGGCACCGCCTTCACGCTGGCCACCAATATCGACGTGTTGCCGATGCTGATCTACACCGAGTTCACGCTGGCGGCGAACTTCGCCACCGCCGCGTCGCTGTCGGTCGGTCTCGGGCTGATCTCCTGGGCGATGCTGGCGCTGGCGCGCTCGCTCTCGGGCGGCACGGTCGCGGCGACCGGTTAGCATCATGCGCGACCGCCTGATCTTCGCCGGACAATTGCTGTTCACGCTACTGGTCGCGGCGTTTCTCGTCGTGCCGGCCCTGCTGTCGATCATGGCCGGCGTCACCGAGAATTACTTCCGCGGCATCTCGTCGGGCGTGACGCTGCAATGGGTCGTGCAGGTCTGGGAGCTCTATGCCGACTCCATCCTGTTGTCGTTCGTGATCGCCTTCGCGACGCTGACGCTCACGCTGCTCGTCGGCGTGCCGGCCGCCTATGCGCTGCATGTCCGCGGCGGCCGGCTGTCGCGGCTGATCGAGGAGATCATCACGCTGCCGCTGGCGATTCCGGGCCTCGCCATCGCGCTGGCGCTGCTACTGACCTATGGCGGCTTCGGGACGTTCCGGCGATCATGGCTGTTCATTCTCGCCGGCCATGTGGTGTTCACGATGCCGTTCATGGTGCGCTCGGTGATGGCGGTGTTCGCCACCATCGACATCCGCACGCTCGACGAAGGCGCGGCCTCGCTCGGCGCCTCGCCATGGCGACGGTTCGTCGACGTTATCGTGCCGAATGCGCGGCCCGGCATTCTCGCCGGCGCGCTGATGGTGGTGACGCTGTCGCTCGGCGAATTCAACCTGACCTGGATGCTGCACACCCCGCTGACCAAGACGCTGCCGGTCGGATTGGCCGACGCCTACGCCTCGATGCGGCTCGAAGTGGCCTCGGCCTACACGCTGATCTTCTTCATCATGATCGTCCCGCTGCTGGTGGCGATGCAATTGTTGGCCGAACGGGAGCCGAAATCATGAAGGCGGATGCCGGACACGGCGTGGCGGTGCGGATCGAAACCTGCGGCAAGACCTTCGCCGACGGCACCCAGGCGCTGGCGCCCGCGACGCTGGATATCGCGCGCGGCGAGACGCTGGTGCTGCTCGGGCCATCCGGCTGCGGCAAGACCACCATGCTGCGGATCATCGCCGGCCTCGAACAGCCCGATCCCGGAGGTCGGGTGCTGTTCGACGGCGCCGACATGACGCGCGTGCCGATCGAGCAGCGTAATGTCGGCATGGTGTTTCAGTCCTACGCGCTGTTCCCGAACATGACCGTGGCCGACAATATCGGCTACGGGCTGAAGATCCGCGGCATCGGCAAGGCGGAACGCGCCGCGCGGGTCGCGGAACTGGTGAGGCTGACCAACATCACCGGACTGGAAGATCGCCGGATCGACCAGCTCTCCGGCGGCCAGCGCCAGCGCGTCGCGCTGGCGCGCGCGGTCGCGATCCGTCCCGGCATCCTGTTGCTCGACGAACCGCTGACCGCGCTCGACGCTGCACTTCGGGACCGGCTGCGCGGCGAACTCAACCGGCTGCTGCGTTCGCTCGGCATCACCACGATCTACGTCACCCACGATCAGTCCGAAGCGATGGAACTCGGCGACCGCATCGTGGTGATGAGCAAGGGCGCGATCGCGCAGATCGGCGCGCCGCGCGAGATTTACTTCCGGCCGACCAGCCGCTTCGTCGCCGAGTTCGTCGGCGCCGCCAATATTCTCGAAGCCGCGATCGTCGACGGCCAGCTGCGGCTTCCGGGCGGGCGGCTGGCGCTGGCTGACAGCAGTTCGCGGCCGCGGGTGGTGGCGATGATCCGGCCGGAGACGATCGCGATCGTTCCGCCGGACGCCGCGTCGCTGACCGGCCTCGTCGACAGTGTCAGCTTCGTCGGCGATCGCCAGCGCATCGTAGTTTCGGGCGCGGCCGAGCGGCTGTTGTCGATCGACGCATCGAATGCCGCGGCGATTCGGGTCGGCGACCGGATCGGGCTCGCGGTGGCGCCGGAGGCGATCCGGCTGCTGCCGGACGCTCCATGAAAGATGACTGACAGAGGAACGACAATGGCGCACAAGCCGATTCTGATCGCGCAGATTTCCGATCTGCATATCAAGGCGCCGGGCAGCCTCGCTTACGGCAAGGTCGATACCGCGCTGGCGCTGGAACGCTGCGTCGCCACGCTCAACGCGCTGGCGCCGCGGCCCGACCTCGTGGTGATTTCCGGGGATCTCGCCGATACGCCGACCGAAGAGGAATACGCGCATCTCGGGCGGCTGCTGGCGCCGCTGCAGATTCCGTTCGTCGCGGTTCCGGGCAATCACGATTCGCGCGAGCTGATGCGGAGCGCCTTCGCGCAGCCGCTGTTCACGGCGGAAGGCGCGCTCAATCAGGTGCAGCCGGTCGGCGACATCGACGTCGTGCTGCTGGATTCCAGCGTGCCCGGCCAACCGCACGGCGAACTCGACGCCGACACGCTGCAATGGCTCGATGTGGTGTTGTCGTCGTCCGACCGGCGGCCGGCGCTGCTGTTCCTGCATCACCCGCCGTTCCGCACCGGGATCTGGCACATGGATCGGCAGAACCTGCACAACGCCGCCGCGTTCGCGACGATCGTGGAGCGCTATCCCTGGGTCAAGCTGGTGGCTGCGGGCCATGTCCATCGCGCGACGCTCACTCAGTTCGCCGGCGTTCCCGCCACGATCTGCCCGGCGCCGAACCATGCCGTCGCGCTCGATCTCGGCGAACTCCTCGAACCTTCGTTCCGGATCGAACCGCCGGCTTTGCATCTGCATGCCTGGTATGCCGACGACGGCTTCGGCGAGCTCGTCACCCATTCTATCCCGATCGGCGATTACGACGGGCCGCATCCGTTCTTCGGTCCTGACGGAAAGCTGCTGTGAGTTCCGACGCGGCATCGCCAGGAACGAACCGAGGCGGTCGGAAGTACACAGGTGGATTTACCAATGTCGCCTGAAACCGGAACGATCGGGCGCTGTAACCTTTGACTGACCTCACACGAGGTTGAAGGATGCACCGATCGATGAGCACCAAATTGGTCGTCCTCGTCGTCGAAGACGAAGCACTACTGCGCATGAACGCGATCGACATGATCGAGGACGCCGGATTCGAGGTGCTCGAGGCGAGCAATGCCGACGACGCGATCGCGATTCTCGAGGGCCGCGACGACATCCGGGTCGTGTTCACCGACATCCAGATGCCGGGTTCGATGGATGGGCTGAAGCTGGCCCGCGCGGTGCGGGGCCGCTGGCCGCCGATCAAGATCATCGCCACCTCGGGCCGGGTCAACGTGTCCAGCACCGACCTGCCGGACGGCGGACGGTTTCTGGCGAAGCCTTATACGTCGCGCGATGTGACGAACCTGCTCACGGAAATCACCGCCTGAGGGGAATTTCTGCCTGACGGAAGCCTGATGGGATGCCGCGGCCGGCCCGGTTTCGGGTTTTGCGCTGCAGCGAAAGTCGCGGTTTCCAAAATTTAATCTATCCCGTTCTAATCGATGGTCTTTCCGAGTTAGTGTGACGGTCCAAATATAGAGTCCAAGAAGGTAACGGCCGCAACGGATCATCGATGAAACGAGCATTGACAGTGTTTCTGGGGCTGAGCGCGGTGGCTGCCGTCGCGTATTTCACGTTCAGCCATTGGGCGATCCGGCACGAGACGCTGAGCTTCTACGACGAAGCGCGGAAGCGGCCGATCGCCGTCTACCTCGCGGTGCGACGCGACGCCGAGATGAAGGCGGAGGCCGGTCTGTCGACGTTGCCGGTCGCCATCGTCAGCCACGGCAACACCGTCAAGAACACCGAATATTCGTTCCTCGCCAACGTTCTCGCGGCGCGCGGCTATCTGGTCGCGAGCATTCAGCACGATCTGCCGACCGACGCGCCGCTGATGACGCATCAGGGCTCGCTCTATGTCGGGCGGCTGGCGGTGTACGAGCGCGGCGAAAAGAACATCTTCTTCGCCGTCAACCAGCTCAAGAAGATCGTCCCCAGCGCCGATTACGAGCATCTCACGCTGGTCGGGCATTCCAACGGCGGCGATATTTCGATGTTCTTCGCCCAGCAGCACCCCGCATTGGTGCGGCGGGTGGTGACGCTGGACAATCTGCGGGTGCCGTTCGTAACGTCCGGCTTCGCCAAGATTCTGTCGTTCCGTTCCAAGGACCCGCACTTCAAGACCGATCCCGGCGTGCTGCCCGATCCGAACGTCGCCAAACAGGCCGGCATCGAGATCGTCGACACCGGCGCCCAGCACACCGAGATGAGCGATCGCGGTCCGGACAGCGTCAAGGCGCGGATCCAGTCGACGCTCGACCAGTTCCTGTCGGAGGACGCCAACAGCAGGATCGGCCCGGTCGACACGAGGCGGCTGAATGCCGACCCGAGCGCGATGGGGCCGTAGCGCCCTCGGCGCCGTCAACGCCCCGTCGATGCGAACGGTCCAGGCGCGCGGCCTTGACGATTGCCGCAGGGCAGGCGAGGGATCGCGTCCTGATCCGGGCGTTTCTCGATCACGGCATGGAGTGCGACAATGGCTGCGAAGGTAAGCCCGCTGGCGGGCAAGACCGTCGACCCCAACAACCTCGTCAACGTGCCGCGCCTGGTGACGGCGTATTTCGCCGGCAAGCCTGATCCGAAAGTCGCATCCGAGCGCGTCGCGTTCGGCACCTCGGGGCATCGCGGCTCGTCGCTCAACAACGCCTTCAACGAGGAGCACATTCTGGCTGTGAGCCAGGCGGTTTGCGACCATCGTGCCGGCGCCGGCATCACCGGGCCCTTGTTCATCGGCATCGACACCCATGCGCTGGCCGAGCCGGCGCTGGTCAGTGCGCTGGAAGTGTTCGCCGCCAACGGCGTGGACGTGGTGATCGACCAGCACGGCGGCTACACGCCGACGCCGGTGATCTCCCACGCGATCCTGACGCATAATCGCGGCCGCGACAGCGGCCTCGCCGACGGCGTGGTGGTGACGCCGTCCCACAATCCGCCGGAAGACGGCGGCTTCAAGTACAATCCGCCGAACGGCGGCCCGGCCGATACCGACGTGACGTCCGTGATCGAGAAGGCCGCCAATGCGCTGCTCGAAGGCGGCCTGAAGGGCGTCAAGCGCATCCCGTACGACCGCGCCCGCAAGGCCGACAACGTGCACCGGCGCGACTACGTCACGCCCTATGTCGAGGATCTCGCCAACGTCGTCGACATGGAGGCGATCCGCAGCTCCGGCGTCAAGCTCGGCATCGATCCGCTCGGCGGTGCGGCGGTGCATTACTGGCATCCGATCATCGAGCGCTACAAGATCGACGCGAAAGTCGTCAGCGACGCGGTCGATCCGACTTTCCGTTTCATGACGCTGGATTGGGACGGCAAGGTGCGGATGGACTGCTCGTCGCCTTATGCGATGGCGCGGCTGATCGGGATGCGCGACGATTTCGACGTCGCCTTCGCCAACGACACCGACGCCGACCGCCACGGCATCGTCACCCGCTCCAGCGGACTGATGAACCCCAATCACTATCTCGCGGTGGCGATCTCCTATCTGTTCGCCAACCGGCCAGAATGGGGCGCGGGCGCCGCGATAGGCAAGACCGCGGTGTCGAGCGCGATGATCGATCGCGTCGCCGCCAAGATCGGCCGCAAGGTTGTGGAGACCCCTGTCGGCTTCAAATGGTTCGTCGACGGGCTGATCGGCGGCGGCTTCGGCTTCGCCGGCGAGGAAAGCGCCGGCGCCTCGTTCCTGCGCCGCGACGGCAGCGTCTGGACCACCGACAAGGACGGCGTCATTCTCGGCCTGCTCGCGGCGGAGATCACCGCCAGAAGCAAGGCCGATCCCGGCGAGATCTATCAGCGCTTGACATCCGAACTCGGCGCGCCGTTCTACGCGCGCATCGACGCGCCGGCCTCCGCCGCGCAGAAGGCGCTGTTCAAGACGCTGACCGCCGACAAGCTCGGCATCCGGGAACTCGCCGGCGAGCCGGTCACCGCGACGCTGACCAACGCGCCGGGCAACAACCAGCCGATCGGCGGCGTCAAGGTGACGACCGCCAACGGCTGGTTCGCGGCGCGGCCATCGGGCACCGAGGACGTCTACAAGATCTACGCCGAGAGCTTCGTCAGCGCCGAGCATCTGACGCGCATCCAGCACGAGGCGCAGGCGGCGCTGAGCGCGATGTTCGCGGCAGGTTGAGTGCGGCGTTGCAGAGCGTCCTCCCGAGCTTCCGGGGTGCGGCTTTCGAGAGCGTCATCCTGAGGTGCTCGCCGTCTTCGGCGAGCCTCGAAGGACGACGCGTCGCAGGTGGTGAGTCCGACGTATTTGCGGCCCATACTTCGAGGCTCGCTGCGCGAGCACCTCAGGATGACGTGGGCGTGTGTGGTCATGGCCGCGGGCAGGCCGAGGTGACGAATTGATCGGCTGGACCGAATTCGTCGCGGCGTTCGTCGTGTTCCTGCTCAGCCACGCCATTCCGGCGCGGCCCGCGGTTCGCGCCAAGCTGGTGCAGGCGCTCGGCGAAACCGGCTTCCTGATCGCCTACAGCGCCGAGTCGCTGATCGTGCTGACCTGGCTGATCATCGCCACCGGCCGCGCCCCCTTCGTCGAATTATGGCCGTTCGAGCCCTGGCAGATGTGGGCGCCGAATCTGGCGCTGCCGCTGGCCTGCCAGTTCGCCGCCTTCGGCGTCGGCGCCGCCAATCCGCTGTCGTTCGGCGGCGATCCGAACAAGCGCTTCGATCCGGAGCAGCCGGGCATCGTCGGCCTCGTCCGGCATCCCTTGCTGTGGGCGATCGGGCTGTGGGCCGCCGCGCATGTGGTGCCGAACGGCGATCTCGCCCACGTCCTGCTGTTCGGCTTCTTCGCGCTGATCGCCTTGGCCGGCATGGCGATCATCGATAGCCGCAAGCGGCGACGGATGGGCGCCGACGCATGGAACGCGCTCGCCGCGCGCACCTCGTTCTGGCCGTTCGCGGCGCTGGTCAGCGGCCGGTTCCGGCCGCGGAGCTGGCGGATCAGCCTCACGCGGCTCGCGATCGGCCTCGCCGCCTGGCTCGTGCTGCTGCTGCTTCATCCACTGGTGATCGGGGTTTCGCCGCTACCCTGAAACGCTTCCAAACGGAGCCAGTCGCAAATCGTTCGCGAGTTTGCTCTGGCACAACCTTGCGGAGGCTTGCGGCTCCTAAATCCATTGGACGCTGGCGGAGCACCGCCGCGAACATCCGGTGGACGCCATGAGCAGCACGACGATCGATCCTTCCGCTTCCGGCCCGGCCAAGCGCAAGCCGGTGCCGCGCTATCGCGAGCAGGGCGGCTTGACCCTGCTGTCCGCCGGCTTCCGGCCGTTCTTCTTCTTCGGCGCCGTGTTCGCGGCCGTCGCCGTGCTGCTGTGGCTGCCGGTGTATTACGGCGACCTGACGCTACAGACCGCGTTCGCGCCGCGCGACTGGCACGTCCACGAGATGCTGTACGGCTATCTGCCCGCGGTGATCACCGGCTTCCTGCTCACCGCGATCCCGAACTGGACCGGCCGGCTGCCGCTGCAGGGCAGGCCGTTGCTGGTGCTGGTGCTGACTTGGCTCGCCGGGCGGCTGTGCGTGACGTTCTCGGCCGATACCGGCTGGCTGGCCGCGATGCTGGTCGATGCGAGCTTCATGGCGCTGGTTGCGCTCGCTGCCGCGCGCGAAATCGCCGCCGGGAAGAACTGGAGCAACCTCAACGTCGTCGCGCTGCTCACGCTGCTGCTCGCCGGCAACATCGCCTTTCATCTCGAGGCGCATGTCAACGGCACCGCCGATTACGGCATCCGCGCCGGCATCGGCGTGGTGATCCTGCTGATCTCGCTGATCGGCGGACGGATCACGCCGAGCTTCACCCGCAACTGGCTGGTGCGCGAGAATCCCGGCCGGCTGCCGGTTCCGTTCAACAAGCTCGACATCGCGATCGTCGCCTTCAGCGCCGCGACGCTGATCCTCTGGACCGTGTTGCCGATCAGCATGGTGACCGGCACGGCGCTGGCGCTGGCGGGCGTGGCGCATCTGGTGCGGCTGGCGCGCTGGGCCGGCGATCGCACGCTGCGGGATCGGCTGCTGCTGGTGTTGCATGTCGGCTATCTGTTCGTGCCGCTCGGCTTCCTGCTCACCGCCTGCGCGGCGTTCGGGCTGGTTCCGCCCAGCGCCGGCATGCACGCCTGGATGGTCGGCGGCGCCGGCATCATGACGCTGGCGGTGATGACCCGCGCCTCGCTCGGCCATACCGGGCAGGAATTGCGGGCGTCGCTGCCGACCCAGGCGGTCTATCTCGCCGCCCTGGTCGCCGTGATGGCACGCGTCGGCGCGGCGCTGCTGCCGTCGTGGAGCGATCCGTTGCTGCATCTCTCGGTGCTGGGCTGGTCGGTCGCCTTCCTCGGCTTCGCGCTGAGCTACGGCCCGACGCTGCTGGCCCGTAGCAAGCCGCATTGACTGTGTCCGCCGCGCTTCGACGACTGACCTCGCAGGAGAACCATGATGACCGACTTCGCCTCCGCCACCGAACGCGTTCTCGACGTGCGCGAGATCCCGCCCCAGCAGCGCCACGAGATCATTCCGCGGCTGTTCGACAATCTGCAGCCGGGGCAGGGGATGCAGATCATCGTCGATCACGACCCGCGGCCGTTGCGCTACTTCTTCGAATCCGTCCACGGCGATGACTGCCAGTGGAACTATCTGGAGCAGGGCCCGGAGGTGTGGCGCGTGGAGCTGCGGCGGGCGGCTTAGCTGATGTCTTCTTTCTCCTCGCAATTCAGCAGGTCCTTCCGGGATGTGCGCCGACAGGCGCGCAGACCCGGAATCCCGAGCTGGTGGAGGAGGGCGCAGAACATCTCGGGATTCCGGGTTCGCTCGCTGCGCGAGCGCCCCGGAATGACGTTCGATCAAATAGCGAAGTCTAGCTACGGGTCCGCCAGCCAGCCCATGCTGAGCGCGAAGCGCACCACTTCGACGCGGTTGTGGAAGCCGAGCTTGGCCATGCCGCGGGCCTTGTAGGTCTCGACGCTCTTGGCGCCGATCTGCAGCTTGGCGGCGATCGTCTTGTTGCTGTGGCCGACGGCGGCGAGCCGCAGCACCTCGATCTCGCGGGTCGACAGTTCGGACACCGCGCTGTGCTCCTCGCTGTTGTGCACATGCGGCGCGCTGCGGCCGATCGCGCGGCCGGCGATCGCCGGATCGAGATAGATGCCGCCGGTGCCGACCGCGTGAATGCCGCGGATCAACTCCTCGGTGGCGGAGCGCTTCAGCACGTAGCCGGACACGCCGAGATCGAGCAACTGGCGCAGATAAGCGCCGTCCTCGTGCACGGTCAGCACCAGCACCCGGCATTCGGGACAAGCGGCGAGAAATTTCCGGGCTACCTCGATGCCGTTCAGGCCGGGCATCGACAGATCGAGCACCGCGACGTCGGGCCGCAATTCGGTCGCGCGACGCAGCGCGTTCGGTCCGTCGCTCGCCTCGCCCACGACCTCGAGGGCGGGATCGCCGGCGACGAGCGCCTTCATGCCGCTGAGCACGACCGGATGATCGTCGGCGAGGAAGACGCGCAATCGGGAGGGGGCCTGCTGGTCCATCGGATGTGCTTCCATGCTTTACAACGGAATTCGTGCGTATAGAGCGGTGCCCTTGCCGGGCGCGGATTCGATTTCGAGCGAGCCGCGGACCAGCGTCAGCCGCTCGCGAATGCCGAGCAGGCCGAGCCGCTCCGGCGGGAGACCGGCATCGGGATTGACGAAGCCGCGGCCGTCGTCCTCGACCACCATCGTCACCTGCTGGTCCGACAATCGGAGGATGACGCTGACATGGCTCGCGGCGGCGTGGCGGACGATGTTGGTCAGCGCTTCCTGCAGCACGCGATACAGGGTGGTCTCGATCGCCGGCGGAAGTCGGCGGTCGCCGAGCGTCATGTGCAGGTCGAACTGCACCTGCGCCTTCTCGCTCCAGGCGTCGAGCAGATGCTGGATCGCGGTCTGGATGCCGAGATCGTCGAGCGCGGTGGGCCGGATCTCCCACGCCAGCCGGTTGACCTGCTGGCCGATATCGGCGGTGAGGCTCCTCATGCCGGCGATGCGGTTCTGCAATTCGCCGTTGTCCGGCGCGACCTGCCCGAGATTTTCGAAGCCGAGTTGCAGCAACGTCAGCGACTGGCCGAGCGTATCGTGCAGCTCGCGCGCGATCCGCAGCCGCTCGGCTTCCTGATCCTCGACCGTGCGGCGCAGCACCTGCGACAGGTCGGCCTCGACCGAAACTCGCCGCCGGGTCTCTTCCTGGAGCGTCTGGGCGACGTCGTGCGACCGGCGCAGCCCGAGTTCGACCTGCCGCATCAATTGTTCCTGCAGCAGCCGCGCGGATCGGCGTTCGCGGGCGATGCCGTCGATCCGCCGCAGCACCACTTCGAGCAGCGACAGCCGCAGTCGGTGCGCGGCCTCGATCTCGGAGGCGCGCCACGGCTCGGCATGGAGTCGCACCGATTCCTGCCACGCGGCGAAGCTGCGGCGCGGCGTCAGAAATTCGCCGCCGGGGCCGACGCCGACCGGCTTGTTCGGATTGCCGGCCCAGGTGACGGTGCGCACCACTTCGGGCCGGAACCACAGCACGTAGTCGCGCGGCGATTTCGACAGCGACAGCGCCATCAGGCCGCTGGCGCAATCGGCATAGGCCTTCGCCGGCGGATAGATCAGCGGCAGGCCGTCGGTGTGGAACACGCCGTCGTTCGAGTTGGCCGTCAACCAGCCGATCAGCGCTTCGGTCTGGGCGGCGTCCGGGGTGCGGCCGAGGCCGGTGAACTGACCGTCGATCCACAGCGCGACGCCGGTCCCCGGGATGAAGTCGAGTAGATTGGGATGAAACCGGATCAGACCTTCGGCGAGGTCGGATTCCTGGCTCATCCGCGTCACCAGCTCTTCGTGGATCCGGGTGCTGCGCAGCCGCGCCTCGAGCTGTTCGGCGGCGACCTTGGCCTCGAGCTGCGACGACGCCATCTCGGCGAACAGCTCGCACGCCTCGCGCATCCGGTACGGCAGATAGCGCGGCGCGCTGTGATGGCAGGCGATCAGCCCCCACAACCGGCCGTGCTGGATCATCGACAGCGACATCGACGCCACCACGCCCATATGCGCCAGATACACCCGGTGCGCCGGCGACACGCTGCGGATCACGCTCTGGCTGAGGTCGAGCCGCAGGCCGGTGCGCGGATTGACGGCGGGCGTGATCGGCGCCGGCGCGTAGCGCGCATCGGGAATCGCGCGGATCCAGTTGGTGAGATACAGCGCGCGGGCCTGCTTCGGGATGTCCGATTCCGGATAGCGCAGCCCTAGGAAACTCTCGATGCCGGCTGCGCATGATTCCGCGATCACTTCGCCGCTGTCGTCGGCGCTGAAGCGATAGATCATCACCCGCTCGAAGCCGGTGACCGCGCGGAGCTCCGCGACGATCGCTTCGCAGAACGCCTGCACCGTTCCGGCGCGCTGCACGTGCCGGATCATCGACTGCACCAGCGCCAGCGAATTCTCCGGCGCTGGCTCGCGGCGCGGATCGAATTCCAGAACCAGCAGGCCCGACGACTGATGCACCACGACATCGATCGGCGTGGCGTCGGGCGCGGTCAACGCGAAGGCGTGCAGCGGCCGCTCGATCCTGCGATCCGGGCCGAGCAGGGCGCGCAACCGCGCGATCTGGTCGGACGACAGGATCTCGGTGGCGTGGCGGCCCGGCAGCGGTCCGGCCGGCGCGCCCGGCAGCAACGTCGTATCGCCGCTGGCGTGGACGATCCGCAGATCGTCCGGCGCCAGCGCCAGCAGGGCGCCGTGCGGCTGGATGGAACCGGGCAGATGAATCGCTTCGCGCTCGCATCCGGACTGGCCGAATGCCTCGAATTCTGCGACTATCAACTCGGCCGAATTGTCAATGCCCGAGTTCATCACGTTTTACTCAATTTTCCGTGTCCGGGAGTCGGCGGACCGGCTTGAGGATGTCCGGTATGACACGGACACCCCCCAGTGTCATGTTAAATTGACAAAGATGTGTGTCAGGATCATCTTACAATCACTCGGATGTGATCGATAGGGCGAAAGCCTCGGCGGCACCCGGGCCTGGACGAACCCGCATCGGTCCCGCGTCCCGAAGCCAGCTTCTGGCGGCGATGGCGCGGACGGATGATCAGACGGACAGGAAAGTTGCTGAGACCAAACGAACTTTGTTCGGCGTAGCAGCGAAAACGACCTACGTGCAGGTTCAGCACGGAATGATCGAAAGTCTCTGAGGAGGTTTTACTATGGCAGACGATCCGAACAAGGTCTGGCCGACTGGCCTGACGATCGCGGAATCGGAAGAGCTCCACAAGCACGTCATCGACGGCACGCGCATTTTCGGCGCGATCGCGATCGTGGCGCACTTCCTGGCGTACGTTTACTCGCCCTGGCTGAAATAAGGAGTATCGAAAATGAACCAAGGTCGCATTTGGACTGTGGTCAAGCCGACCGTTGGCCTGCCGCTTCTGCTGGGCAGCGTCACCGTGATCGCCATCCTCGTTCACTACGCCGTGCTGTCGAACACCACCTGGTTCCCCAAGTACTGGAACGGGAAGACCGCGGCGATCGAGAGCTCGGTCACCATCGGCTGATTGCAGCTTCGTTGAAGCTGTTGTGGCTGGACCGGGATCCATGGGTCCCGGTCGCTTGCTTTGTACCTTGGTCGAGGCGCGGTGGCGGTTTGATCTGCCGCAGATCATCTCTGGCCGCAAAGTGGTGCTGTTCATTCGGTTATCGGTGACCGTCGTCGCCGGCCCCTTGCAAGCTGGATTTGCTGGACGATGAACGCAGTCAGCCAAAAAATGATGAGAGTCTGGGCCTCTATGGGGTCTCGCTTTCTGCCGTTCGCGGATGCGGCGACGCCGGATCTGCCGCTGTCGCGGTTGCTGCGCCTGTCGCTGTTTCAGGTGGCGGTCGGGATGTCGCTGGTGCTGCTGGTCGGCACTTTGAACCGCGTGATGATCGTCGAACTCAACGTGCCGGCCTCGATCGTCGGCGTGATGGTCTCGCTGCCTTTGCTGTTCGCGCCGTTCCGCGCGCTGATCGGTTTCAAATCCGACGTCCACAAATCCGTGCTCGGCTGGCGGCGCGTTCCCTTCCTCTATAAGGGCACGCTGGTGCAATTTGGCGGCCTGGCGATCCTGCCGTTCGCGCTCCTGGTGCTGTCCGGCAGCGGCGATGCGGGCAACGCCCCGGTGTGGATCGGACAATTCGGCGCGGCGCTGGCGTTCCTGCTGATCGGCGCCGGCGTTCACACCACCCAGACCGTGGGCCTTGCGCTCGCCACCGACCTCGCCTCGCCGGAATCGCGGCCGAAGGTCGTCGGCCTGATGTACACCATGCTGATGTTCGGCATGATCGCCGCGGCGATCGTGTTCGGCATGCTGCTCGCTGATTTTTCGCCCGGCCGGCTGATCCAGGTGATCCAGGGCTCGGCCGTCGTCACCATCGTTCTCAACGGCATCGCCGTCTGGAAGCAGGAAGCGCGGCGCACCTCCGGCGCGACGCAGGCGACCGCGCATCCCGGCGCGCCCTCCGCGAGCTTCCGCGAATCCTGGGACGTCTTCATCCAGGGCAAGGACGCGATGCGCCGGCTGATCGCGGTCGGCTTCGGCACCATGGCGTTCAGCATGGCGGACGTGCTGCTCGAACCCTATGGCGGCCAGATCCTGTCGATGTCGGTCGGCGACACCACCAAGCTCACCGCGGCGCTCGCGGTCGGCGGTCTGCTCGGCTTCGGCCTCGCCTCGCGCGTGCTGAGCCGCGGCGCAGATCCGTTCCGGATGGCGAGCTTCGGCTCGCTGGTCGGCATTCCGGCCTTTCTCGCGGTGATCTTCGCCGCCGAACTGCAGGGCGCCGCGTCGGTGCTGACATTCGGCTGCGGTACCGCGCTGATCGGCTTCGGCGCCGGCCTGTTCGGCCACGGCACGCTGACCGCGACGATGAACGCCGCGCCGAAGGACCAGGCCGGCCTCGCGCTCGGCGCCTGGGGCGCGGTGCAGGCCTCCGCGGCGGGCGTGGCGATTGCGCTCGGCGGCATCATCCGGGATCTCGTGACGGCGTTCGCTCCGCAGTTCGGCCCGGCCGCGGGTTACAACGCCGTCTACGGCCTCGAACTGCTGCTGTTGCTGGCGACGCTGGCGACGATGGTCCCGCTGATCAAGCGACGGGACACATTGTTGATGCAGGGACAACTGAACTGATGCAGGGCGGCTCTCTCCGCCCTGAGACTGAAACGGAGTAACTATGACCCAGATTGTCACCCGGTTGTACGATTCCAGCAGCAAGCTCGCTGCGTTGGAAGCCGACCTGAAGAAGAACAACTACAAATATGCCGTCGTCACCGGCACTCAGGCCGGCAAGTCGAGCTCGGTGGACGACATCATCGCGGCGATGGGCCGGGCTTACGTGTCGCGCGGCGACGCCCGGACCTATGCCGACTACGTCAAGAAGGGCGCCGTCGTGGTCGCGGTCCAGGCCGAGTTCGGCTTCGCCGCCAAGGCGACGACGATCCTCGACAGCTACGGCCCGAACAAGATCAGCTTGCAGTCGTCGTCGTCGTCCGCCGTCGAGATGAGCGAAGCGACGCCGTTCTCCAACATGATCCATGCCAAGACGCTGCTCGACACGTCGGGCAAGTACAAATCCTATTCCGGCGACTGGCTGCTCGTCGACAGCGACAAGACGTTCTCCGGAACGCCGCTCGTGATCAGCAGCAAGGGCCCATACCAGTCGTTTTCCGGAACGCCGCTGCTGCTCGACAGCAGCGGTCCCTACAAGTCCTTCTCGGGGACTCCTCTGTTGCTGGACGACAGCGGTCCGTACAAATCCTATTCGGGCGAGCCGCTGCTGCTCAACAATCCGACCATCTTCTCCTCCTGGCTGGGCCTGCCAGTGCTCTCCAAGTAAAGGAATTTGACCATGAGCGAATACAAAGGACACTCCGGCACTCCGCTGATTCTCGAGCAGAAGGGCGAGTACGAAAGCTATTCCGGCACGCCGCTGCTGCTGAAGCAGGAAGGCGAGTACAAGAGCTTCTCCGGCACGCCGCTGATCCTCGAACAGAAGGGCGAGTATCAGAGCTTCTCCGGCACGCCGCTGCTGCTGAAGCAGGAGGGCGAATACCAGTCGTTCTCCGGCACGCCGCTGCTGCTGAAGCAGGAAGGCGAGTACAAGTCGTTCTCTGGCTATCCGCTGCTGCTCAACATCTGAGCCGGCCGCGGCCGATCGGCCACGAAGCGCCGCGGGCAGCAATGCCCGCGGCGTTTTGCGTTTCGGCGTCCCGGTGCCTCGCCGCCCGGTCGGCGAGGCGCGCCCGGCGGCGCGACGATCGGCAGCGTCCGGTGTCGTTCACAACCGCCGCTGCGGGCGGCCAAGAAAATGCTGGGCAAAACACCGCGCAGGCGTCAATCTGGTTTCCAACGACAGAAAAAAAGTCGAGGAAACATGACCCAGCTTGCCGAAGCCGACGCGCCGCGCGTCGACCCCTCCGCCACGGCCCGATCCTGCCCCGACCATGTCGACGTGCTGATCGTCGGCGCCGGAATTTCCGGAATCGGCGGCGCCTATCACCTGACGACGCAATGTCCCGGCACCAGTTTCGCGGTGCTCGAGACGCAGGACAGCTTCGGCGGGACCTGGCTGACCCATCGCTATCCCGGCATCCGCTCCGACAGTGATCTCTACACGTTCGGCTATCGCTTCAAGCCGTGGACCGGAAAGCCGATCGCGACCGCGGCCGAAATCCGCGACTATCTCGGCGAGGTGATCGACGATAACGACCTCGACCGGCACATTCACTATCGCCACCGCATCGTGTCGGCGGACTGGTCGAGCGCGGACAAGCGCTGGAGCATTCTGGCGGAGCGAACCGACACCGGCGAGGCGGTCCGCGTCACCGCGGATTTCCTCTGGATGTGCCAGGGCTATTACCGCCACAGCGAAGGTTACACCCCCGAATGGGAGGGCATGGCGGCATTCAAGGGCCGCATCGTCCATCCGCAGACCTGGCCGGACGATCTCGATACGACCGGCAAGAAGGTCGTTGTCATCGGCTCCGGCGCGACCGCCGCGACGCTGGTGCCGGCGATTGCGCCGAACTGCGAGCACGTCACCGTGCTGCAGCGCTCGCCGACCTATTTCATCCCCGGGCGCAACAAGATCGAGATCGCCGACACGTTGCGCGAGCTCGGCATCTCCGAGGACTGGATCCACGAGATCGTCCGGCGCAAGATCCTATTCGATCAGGCCACCTTCACCCGCCGCTCGATGACCGAGCCGGAGGTGGTGAAGCAGGAACTGCTGGCCGGCGTTCGCGCCCACCTCGGTCCGGACTACGATCTCGATCCGCATTTCATGCCGAGCTACCGGCCGTGGCGTCAGCGCATCGCCTTCGTGCCGGACGGCGATCTGTTCAAAGGCATTGCGTCGGGCAAGGCGTCGGTGGTCACCGACGAGATCGTGCGATTCACCGAGACGGGGATCGCGCTGAAGTCCGGCGAAACGGTCGCGGCCGACATCGTCGTCACCGCGACCGGCTTCAACCTCAATGTTCTCGGCGACATCGCCTTCAGCATCGACGGCAGGCCGCTCGATTTCGCCGATACCGTGACCTATCGCGGTATGATGTTCACCGGTGTGCCGAACATGGTTTGGGTATTCGGTTATTTCCGCGCGAGCTGGACGCTGCGCGCCGATCTGGTGGCGGATTTCGTCTGCCGTCTGCTGCGTCATATGAAGCAGCACAATTGCCGCAGTGTCGTGCCGGCACTGCGCCCGGAAGACGCCGGGATGGAACTGCTGCCCTGGATGGACCCGGAGAACTTCAACCCGGGTTACCTGATGCGCGGCATGAGCCTGCTGCCGAAACGTGGCGCCAAGCCGGAGTGGCAGCACAGCCAGGACTATTGGACGGAGAAGGACGAGTTGCCGAAGATCGACCTCGATGATCCCGTTTTCGTCTATGGCAGGTAGCGAGCGCAGCTGCCGCCGAACCGCCGCGCGATTCGGTTGCCCCTGTTAACTATATGTTAACGATCAGGAATAATGCGCCCTGCCAGGGCGGTGCGAGACCTGATCAAGGCCCGGTCACGACAGCGTGACGCCGCAAAAAGGCTGCGGCGTCAGTCGGTTCCGTCGCGTGTGACATTGCGCCGCCACGCCGCAATGTTGTGATGCACCAATTCAACCTTAATTTCTGTTCATCAGTTCTTCATACGCTGCGGCGGGGCCGCTCGGCGAAGCGTGAGCGTGTGCGTGCTGCCGGCAGCGGCGCCGAAATTTTGACGAGGTCATTCGAATGCGGGGATCCATCAGGTTTGCCTTGACGGCGGTGACGCTTGCGTGTCTCGCGCCGGGGTTGGCCGGCTGTAACGACCCGAAGACAGCGAATGCGGCGACGCCCGAGAAGCCGGAAGTCGGCATCATCACGGTGAAGCCTCACGCCCGTGCGATCGTTCGCGAACTGCCCGGCCGCATCGCGCCGATCCGCGTCGCCGACGTGCGGCCCAGGGTCTCCGGCATCGTGGTCCACCGCCCGTTCAAGCAGGGCAGCGAGGTCAAGGCGGGCGATCCGCTCTACGTCATCGACCCGCGGCCGTTCGAGGTCGAATTGAAGGCCGCCGAGGCCGCGCTCGCCAAGGCGCATGCGGCGCGCGAGCAAGCGTTGCAGCAGGCCAATCGTGTGGCGATGCTGACCAGGGAGCAGGCCGCCTCCAAGGCGCAGAACGAAGTCGCGGCCAGTAATTCGCGGCAGGCCGATGCGGAGGTCTCCGCCCGGGAGGCCGAAGTCTCGCGCGCCAAGCTGAACCTCGAATATGCCACCGTCCGGGCGCCGATCAGCGGCAGGATCGGCGCTGCGCTGGTGAGCGAGGGCGCTCTGGTGGTCCAGAACGACTCCAACAGCCTCGCCACGATTCAGCAGCTCGATCACGTCTATGCCGACTTCACCCAACCGGTCGCCGAAATGGTCCGGCTGCGTCGCGCTTTCGAATCCGGCGAACTCGACCAGATCGCGCCGGACGCGGCGCGCGCCCGGCTGGTGCTGGACGACGGCACGGTCTACCCGTTGCCCGGCAAGCTGCTGTTCTCGGAGTCGAAGGTCGACGCCTATACCGGCCAGGTGACGCTGCGCGCCGAATTCGACAATCCGAACCGCGAATTGCTGCCCGGCATGTATGTCCGCGTGCGGATCGAGCAGGGCTTCGACGCCGACGCGATCTCGGTGCCGGAGGAGGCGGTCCAGCGCAACGGAGGCGGCGGCAGCGAGGTCTTCGTGGTCAAGGACGACAATCGCGTGGCGGTGCAGCCGGTCCGCGTCGGCTCGCAGCAGGACGGCCAGTGGCTGGTGCTCGACGGCCTCAAGCCGGGCGCGCGCGTCGTGGTCGAGGGCTTCCAGAAATTCGCGGCTGGAGACGCCGTCGTTCCGGTGAGCCTCGAGGAAACCAAGTCCGCGACCGCAGCCCCTCCGACGACGGGCAGCACGCAGAAGCTGCAGTAAGCGCCGATGCCCGCATTTTTTATCGACAGGCCGATTTTCGCCTGGGTCGTCGCGCTGTTCATCTGCCTTCTCGGCGCGATCTCGATTCCGTTTCTGCCGATCGCGCAATATCCGATCATCGCGCCGCCGTCGATCTCGGTGTCGACGCAATATCCCGGCGCCTCGCCGGAGAATTTGTACAACAGCGTCACCCGGCTGATCGAGGAAGAGCTCAACGGCGCCAACGGCATTCTCAATTTCGAATCGACCTCCGACTCGCTCGGTCAGGTCGAAATCATCGCCAATTTCGAGCCCGGCACCGACACCGAAATGGCGTCGGTCAACGTGCAGAACCGGATCAAACGTATTGAGGCGCGGCTGCCGCGCGCCGTTTTGCAGCAGGGCATCCTGGTCGAGGAAGCCTCCAGCGCGGTGCTGCAGATCATCACGCTGAGTTCGACCGACGGCTCGCTCGACGAGGTCGGCCTCGGCGACTTCATGATCCGCAACGTGCTCGGCGAAATCCGCCGCATTCCCGGCGTCGGCCGCGCCACGCTGTATTCGACCGAACGCGCGCTGCGGATCTGGATCGATCCCGACAAGCTGGTCGGCTACAATCTCACCGCCGACGAGGTCACCAAGGCGATCGAGGCGCAGAACGCCCAGGTCGCGTCCGGCGCCGTCGGCGCCGAGCCGAGCGCCAAGGGGCAGAAGACCTCGGTGCTGGTGCTGGTGAAGGGGCAGCTCTCCTCCGCCGACGAGTTCGGCGCGGTGGTGCTGCGCGCCAATCCCGATGGTTCGACCGTTCGGCTGCGCGACGTCGCGCGGATCGAGATCGGCGGCTTCAGCTACCAGTTCAACACCCGCCTCAACGGCAAGCCCACCGCCGGCCTCTCGGTGCTGATGTCGCCGACCGGCAACGCGCTGGCGACCGCGAGCGCGGTCGAAGCCAAGATGAAGGAGCTGTCGCGCTTCTTCCCGGCGAACATCAGCTACCAGATCCCGTACAACATCACGCCGGTGGTCGAGGCCTCGATCACCAAAGTGGTGCACACGCTGCTCGAGGCGGTGGCGCTGGTGTTCGTGGTGATGTTCCTGTTCCTGCAGAACATCCGCTACACCATCATTCCGACCATCGTGGTGCCGGTGGCGCTGCTCGGCACCTGCGTGTCGCTGCTGCTGTTCGGCTATTCGATCAACATGCTGACGATGTTCGGCATGGTGCTGGCGATCGGCATCCTGGTCGACGACGCCATCGTCGTGGTCGAAAACGTCGAACGCATCATGGCCGAGGAGGGGCTGCCGCCGAAGGAGGCCACCCGCAAGGCGATGACGCAGATCACCAGCGCCATCATCGGCATCACGCTGGTGCTGATCGCGGTGTTCGTGCCGATGGCGTTCTTCCCCGGCTCGGTCGGCATCATCTATCGGCAGTTCTCGGTGACCATGGTGTCGGCGATCGCGTTCTCGGCGCTGATGGCGTTGACGCTGACGCCGGCGCTGTGCGCCACGCTGCTGAAGCCGGTCGTCAAGGGCCACGCCCATGCCGAACGCGGCTTCTTCGGCCGGTTCAACCGCATTCTCGACGGCACCCGCGAGCGCTATTCGCGGATCGTGCGGTGGAATCTCGGGCGAACGGGCCGGCTGATGATTCTCTACGCCGTGCTGCTCGGCGTGCTCGGCTGGGGACTGGTCAGGATGCCGGGCGGCTTCCTGCCGATCGACGACCAGGGCTTCATCACCGTCGACCTGCAGACGCCGTCGGATTCGTCCTACAACCGGACCTTCGAGGTGATCAAGAAGGTCGAGGATTATCTGCTGAAGCGCGACGGCGTCGACAACGTCACCTTCCTCACCGGCTTCAGCTTCCTCGGCCAGGGCATGAACGCGGCGCAGGCCTTCGTCACGCTCAAGGACTGGTCCGAGCGCGACGGCAAATCCTCCGCGGCAGCGATCGTCGACGACGCCAACAAGGCGCTCGGGTCGGTGCGCGATGCGCGCATCGCGGCGCAGCAGCCGCCGCCGATCGACAATCTCGGCAACTCCTCGGGGTTCAGCTTCCGCCTGCAGGACCGCGGCCAGAAGGGCTACCCCGCGTTGATCCAGGCCAGTCAGCAACTGGTGGCGGCGGCCAATGCCAGCCCGATCCTCGAAAACGTCTATGTCGAAGGCCTCCCGCCGGCGCCGGTCATCAATCTGATGATCGACCGCGAGAAGGCCGGCGCCTTCGGCGTCACCTTCCAGGACATCAACAATACGATCTCGACCAATCTCGGCTCGGCCTATGTCAACGACTTCCCGAACCGCGGGCGGATGCAGCGCGTGATCGTGCAGGCCGACATTCCCGACCGGATGAAGGCCGACGACATCCTGACCTATTCGGTGAAGAACAGCCGCGGCCAGCTCGTGCCGCTGTCGTCCTTCGCGACAATCGAGTGGTCGAAGGGGCCGACCCAGGTGGTCGGCTTCAACTACTATCCGGCGATCCGCGTGAGCGGTCAGGCCCGTGCCGGCTACACCTCGGGCGATGCGATCGCCGAGATGGAGCGGCTCGCCGCGCAATTGCCCCGCGGTTTCGGTTACGACTGGACCGGCCAGTCGCTGCAGGAGAAGCTGTCGGGCTCGCAGGCGCCGTTCCTGCTGGCGCTGTCGGCGCTGGTGGTGTTCCTCGTGCTCGCCGCGCTTTACGAGAGCTGGACGATTCCGGTCGCCGTGCTGCTCACGGTGCCGCTCGGAATCATCGGGGCGGTCGTCGCGGCGACGACGCGCTCGCTGCCGAACGACGTGTACTTCACGGTCGGCCTGATCACGATCATCGGGCTCGCGGCCAAGGACGCGATTCTGATCGTCGAATTCGCCAAGGATCTGCGCAAGGAAGGCAAGTCGCTGCGCGAAGCGACGCTGGAAGCCTGCCACCTGCGGTTCCGCCCGATCGTGATGACCGGCCTCGCCTTCTGCAGCGGCGTGCTACCGATGGCGATTGCAACGGGCGCCGGCGCCAAGAGCCAGCAGGCGCTCGGCACCAGCGTGATGGGCGGCATGATCGCGGTGGTGGTGCTGGCGCTGCTGATGGTTCCGGTGTTCTTCGTCGTGGTGCAGCGGCTGTTCGCCGGCGATCGGTCCGACGATCCGGTCAGGGCGCCCCACGAGGTCCCGATGCACCCGCAACTGCCGAAAGAATCCGCCTAGCTTTTCCGGTTCTGATAAAATCAGAACCGGAGCTCTAGATTCTTGATTTGACGCGTTTTCGTCACGCGCACCGGCATCCACTTCGCACGAAAACGCTATAGCGATCCGCGTCCATCATTCTGCGAGGCGGCAGGAACCTTTCTGAAAACCTCTCGTTGGTTGTCGACAGACGGTCATTACTACTCGTCACTACGCGTCGACACACAACCTCGGAGGATTTCATGGACGGAGAGCAACCCATCAGCTGGCTGATGTTTTTCACCCTGGCGGCCGGCCTCGCGATCGTCGGATTCGCATTTCTCAACTTCATCAAGTCGCGGTCCAATCGTGCCGTGGCCGCCGACACGCTCGAAGGCAACGGTTCCGGCCGCGGAGCGGCACCGGACGGCGCGCTACCGGAACTGGTGGGCATCACCGTGTTCGCCATGATCGCGATGGCGCTGCTGGCGACCGGGGTGAGTGCGCGCAACGACACCCAGACCGCGCAGATGACGCCGCCGGCGGCGAACGACGCGGCCGGGACCACCACTGGCAGCTCATCGGGCAATACGACCGGCATGGCGCAGCCGGAGGGGATCCAGAACCAGCCCAAGCGCTATCAGCCGGCCAATCCGGGCACTGATCCGCGCACCGCGCCGACCGGTTCCGACGCTGGCGTCGGCAACTCGCCGGGCAACACCGGAACGCTGACCAAGTAACCGGACGGCATTTTCGGACTGACATCCGACTGAAACGAAATCGGGGGCGAAAGCCCCCGATTTTTTGTGTTTCCGATCTTTTTGTGCCGGCGTGCAGCGGCGATCAGGTCTGGGCCGCCTCATAGGCGGCGTTCTGCTGCTGCATCAGCTCGATCTTCTCGCGGATCTTGTTGCGCTGCGCGGTCAGCGTCGCGACGATCGCCGGCGCGCCGGCCGAGGCCTGCACCGCCTCGTCGTATTTCGCGAGGTTCCGCTTCTCGCCGTCGATCAGGCCGGGCAGCACGCTGCCGTCGAGCCCGTCGAACAGCGAACGCACGCTCATGATGGTCTTGTGAACCACGCTCATGAACGAACCGCTGTCGTCGGCTTCTTCGCCGGCGTTGAGCAGCATCCCAGCGAGTTCCTCGGCGTTGCCGTGATGTAGCGCGATCATGTCGCGGAACAGCGACGTCAGGCCCTTGCCTTCGGCATCTTCCAGCGCTTCCTGGTAGCCGTTGCGGGCGTCGATGGCGCTGGTATTCAGCGTCTTCAGGTGATCGAGAATGTCGGTGTCCAAGTGAGCCTCCCTGCTGGGTTCGGGAGTCACGCGACGGAATATCGGCCCGCCGCCTCCCGGCGCGCTAACTTGGTTCTGACAGACCGGTTCCGTGGCGGACCTGCCGCAGGTGAGGTGTTAGTTGCGCCGCTCGGAGTCGTCGGGCTCGAGCCCGTAGGGTTTGACCAGCGCCCAGACGTGCGCCGGTACCATGTTCTTGATCTTCTGTTTGTAGTTTCGGCGCAGATGCAGCACGGTTTCGACCGCCTTCATCTCGACCCGGGCGCGGCCGAATTCGAGCCCGCGCGGGCCGACCTTCGGCATCAGCCAGCCCATGAACGGCCGCAGCCAGTTCGGCATCCCGCGCACCGGCAGGCCGCCGGCGGCGAGCTCGGTGTTCTTCAGGAAGCCTTTCACCGGCGCGGTGCGGTTCCCCGCGCTGGTCGGCTCGCTCAGCCGCACTTCGTCGCCGAGCAGGTCGAGCAGTTCCTCGCCGCGCTGGTTGCGCACCAGCAGCCATTGCTCGCCGCGGCCGGCCATGTAGCCGACGGTGATGTCGGCCAGCGTATTGGTGTAGTCGACGCAGGTGCGGCAGGTGATCGGGAAGAAGTCCGGCTTCAGTTTCGAGATCGGCAACAACAGGAACGGAATCGCCTGCACCCGGCCGTCGGTGAAGCGAAGCTCGACATGATAGTCGGCGCGGAATTCCAGATAGGTGATGGTCTCGGGTCGGTCCGACAACAGATCGAGGAACTCGTGGAAATTTTCGGTCGTGGTGTTGTCCGAGCACGGCGTGCCGATCACATACAGCCGCTCGAAGCCGAGCTTCCGCTCCAGCGAGCGCAGCGCATAGACCTGGCATGGAATGCCGATCACCGCGATCCGCTTGTAGCCGGCGGCGCGCGCGGGCTCCAGCAGCGCCAGCGACGGCGCATAGCCCATCCGCATCCCGCGGCACTGCGCCATGCCCTCGGGGCTGGTCACCAGCACCGGCATCGGCTTCCATTTGTCGGCCGGGTCCGGCGCCATCGTCAGCACGGCATCGACCGCGCCGGTTTCGAGGAGGCGTTCAGCGATCCGCGTGGTGATCCCGGTCCATTGCGCGCCCTCACGCGGCTGCTTCATCGCAGCCTGCAGCATCCGCCGGTGCGGGCCGAAGAAGGCCTCATCCGGCTTCGACGGATCGCGGTTGCGTCCGTGCACCTGGAGTTCCATCGCCGGATAGTCCGGCTTGATGAACTGGCAGGCCTGTCCGCATTGCTTCGGATCGCTCATCCGCGACACGCCGCAATCGGTGCACAGCTCGCGCGGCGCGGGATCGTTCAGCGCCGGCGACCACACCGGCGCCGTGGTTCCGCTCTGCTCTACCATCCGCGCGTTCCTGCGCCACCCTTGAACGGGCCGACCACCAGCGAGGTGATCCAGCCGCCGTAGAAATCGCCTTGTTGCGGCTGCACGCGCTCGTCGCTGACGAAGCAGGCGTCGACTCGCGACGCGTAGAAGGCGAGATGATCGGCGATCGGCGCGAAGGCGGGGGAGGGCGATGGATAGCTCCAGGCGGCGTTGTCGGAGCGGCGGTCGCCGGCCTCGATCGACCAGTAGCGGGCTTCGCCCTTGAACTCGCACCAGGACGACCCCGACGCCTTGCGCATCAGGTCCATCCGGATATCGGTCTGCGGAATGTAGTAGACCGGCGGGTGACTGGTCTCGAGCACGCGAAACCCCGAAATGCTGTCGGCGATCGTTTCGCCGTTGAATATCACCCGCAGCCGCGCGGAAACCGGCTCCAGCCGTGGCGGGCGCGGATAGTCCCACACCGATTCCTGGCCGTTCGCGGGCACGTCGCGCCTGGGTCCGAACATCGTGCGGTTTCTCTATTCGGCGGCGGCGACCGTCGCCATTCGCCATAAGTCAGATCGCTCGCGTGAGCGCACGCTCGCCCCGATTCAATAGAGCCAAAGCCGCATGACGGATAGATCTGCATCAAAGGCGCGGCCGATTGCGACCAGCCCGATGCGGCGCAACCGCGCGAGGTTCAACGGGGTCTCGATGCGATGCGGAACAAACTGCCCGAACGGCAGCTGCACCACGGCCGGTTCCGGCGACGTCACGAAGCTTTCGCGGTAGGATTGCTGCGGCCGGAGCATGTCGGTGGTGCGCAGATGGACGCCGTAGCGTTCGCCGTTGCCCGCGACCTCGAGGCCGACGCCGGTGAAGCCGCCGGCGTCGTAGGCGCCGCCGTCCGGCGCCAGATCCATCGCGATCTGGATGAAGCCGCCGTTGTTCTCGGTCGACACCGCGCCGCGCATCCGCGCCGCAAGACGGCCGTGGAGCTCGGTCGCCTGCAGCGTGCCCCGCGAGACCCCGCCCATCACCGCGTCGGTGACCAGGCGCCAGCGCCGTTCGCCGCCTGCCGGCCAGAGCTCGATCTGCATCAGCGGATCACCATCGGGAACGTCACCGCGATCGCCCAGGCGAACAGGATCGCATTGGCGAGCGCGCCGGGGAGGGGGTGGTTGGTCGCCTTGTAGGTCCAGTTGCTGATCACGCCGAAGGCGATGAACAACAGCAGGATCGCCGGCACGATGATGATCAGGAAGAACAGCTTCTGCAGATTGAGCGCGACGGCGGCGGCGAGCGAGGCGAGGAAGCAGAATTTCGCCAGCGCATAGGCACCGCGTCTGGCGCCCGTGCCATGCGCCATCCATTCCGCGGTGAGAAAATACGGAACCGTGCCGCAGGCGACCGCGGCGATCAGATGCAGCCGCGGTTCGATCGGCATGAACGAGAATGCGTAAGTGTCGAGCGGCACGCCGAAGCCGATGATGTTGTAGGCGATCGCCGCCACCGACGCGATCACCAGCGCCGTGATTGCGACGCGCGGATGCGCGGGGTCGGGCAGCGACTCCAGTCGCTCCAGTCCGGGCGCGTGATGCGTGGAAGCATGGGCCTGAGAATGCGCCTTGCGGCCGCGCCGGCGGATCAGCAGCAGGATCGCGGCGGTCAAAGCGCCGTACAGCAGAAAGTGCAACGTCAGATAGTCGCCGAGCAGGATGGTCAGGAAGTCGGTCGGCGCCTTCCAGAGGATCAGCGGCGTCAGCACGGCGGGGACGATTGCGGCGATCAGCAACGGTTTCCACGCCAGACTGGCTCCCATCGGCAGCGGCGCCGCTTGCGGCAGCAGCTTCGACAGCGGCCAGGCCATCGCGATCAATCCGCCGAACAGCAGCGCCAGCCAGACCGGGCGGCGATCGATCCAGCCCGCGCTTTGCCGGCCGAACGATTCGTTCATCCATTGCAGCGATTCGCGCATGCTGTCCTGGCTGTACAGCACGCCGATATGTTCGACTCCGGACGAGAACGCCACGCGCCGCGCGGTGCCGTCGGCGAAGCTGCCATAGCTCCGCCCGGCCACCGCCCCGCCGCCGGCGACTTGATCGACGATGCGGAGGCCCTCGTCCTTCAGCATCTGCGGTTCCCAGTCGCCGACGATCACCAGCAGATTGTGCGGCAGGGTCGGCGTCGATTTGCGGGTGAACACCGACACCGCGACGGTGGCGGTGATCTCCGGATGCGCCACCGCATAGGCGACGACGATGTCGGACGCCATCGAATGCCCGAGCACCGCGGCGCGGCCGTCGCTTTGCGGCAGCGCGCGGGCGTAGTCGGTGACCCGGGCGAGGTCGTCGACCAGCACGCCGGTGATTTTTGTCGGCTCGTCGACGTCGCCGACCATCGTCACGGGGTTGCGGCCGTGGCCGGTGAAATCGAACGTCACCGCGATATAACCGTTGCGCGCCAGCGTCTGGGCGAACGGCTGCATGAGTTGTTGCGAGCCGGCGAAGCCGTGCGCGATCACCACCACCGGCGCGCGCGTGGTGGTCGGCTCGCGGAACACCGACACCGGCGTCTGGCCGACGCGCGCATGGGTGACGATCAGGTCGCCGCTGGCGCGATGCAATTGCCACAAGGCGGTGGCGATCGCGATCACCGCGACGAGGGCGACGAGCAGCCGCGCGAGTGTCGACCTGGCGGCGATGGTCATCAATCCTCGCTCGCGATGTGTTTCCTGCGGATGCTGCGCACCGTCCACCAGATCGAGAACGCGGCGATCGGCACGAAACCCGCGGTGACGAGGCTCGGCTCGACCGTGATCTGGCCGGAATCGTGCAGACCCTTCACCAAATAACCGAACAGCCCGACCACGTAGTAGGTGATCGCCGCGGTGGAGAGGCCTTCGACGGTGGCCTGCAGCCGCAATTGCAGCCGCGTCCGCGCGTTCATCGATTTCAGCAGCTCTTGATTCTGATGTTCGAGCTCGACGTCGACGCGGGTTCGCAGCAGGTTGGCGGCGCGGGCGAGTTTCAGCGACAGGTCGGATTGTCGCGCCTCGGTGGTGGTGCAGGTGCGCATCGCCGGCTTCATCCGGCGGGCGAGGAACGACGACCAGGTCGGCAGGCCGCCGACCTTGCGTTCGCCGAGCGTCGCCAGCCGGCCGGTCATGATCTCTTCATAGGCGCGGCTGGCGCTGAAGCGGCCCAGACTGGCGGCGGCGCCGGCTTCGACCTCGGCGGCGAGTTCGGTCAGTTCCTGCAGCAGTCTGTTGTTGATGGCGAGATCGGCCGCCTTGCGCATTTCGGCGGTGACTTCGGCGAGGCGGCGCTCGCCGTTGCTGATCGAGGGACCGAGCCGCTGCGCTTCCGGCAGGCCGAGCAGCGCCAGCGTGCGATAGGTCTCGATTTCGAGCACACGCTGCACCAGCGCTCCGGCGCGCTCCGGCGCCATGCCGCGATCGATCACCAGCACCCGCACGAAGCCCGAGGGACCGGGCTGGAAATCGGTGGCATAGACCGCCGCGCCGTCGGAATTCTCCGCGACAGCGAGGCTGGCGCGATCGAACAATCGCTCCGGCGCGGTGCGCGGCGGATCGTCCGGCAGCGCATGCAGATCGACCGCGACCAGCAACGGCCCGGGCTGGGGCACCAGCCGCATCGGCGAAGCCAGCGACGAGGCCTCCGGATGAAACGGCATCGCGACCGGGTCGGCGGTGAATTCCCAGGTGTAGGTGGTGAATTCGGAATGCTGTTCCCAGCGCAGCATGGTCGTGCCGAACGAGGCGCGGTGATGCTTCTCGTTGGACGGCGGCGGCTGCAGCCCGCGTGATTCGCAGAATTTCGTCAGCGCGATGCGATCGGCCTTGGCCTTCTCGCCCGAGGTGTCGAACGCGAAATGCAGCACCCGCGCCGGCACTGCGAGCGCAGTGAACGGGCGCGCGTGAACCTCGCCCAAGACGGCCGCCCGCAGTGGATGCGGCGAAAGTCTACCATCGCCATCACCGATCAGAACTTCAGCCGTCATAGGGGGTTTGACCTTGCTCAACATTGCGCTGGTTGACTTGAGTAGCATTGCAGCGCGATGGACAGAAGCCGAAAGGTTTTACCTGCGCAGGCAGCGTCAAGCCGTCGCTGGCTCCGGACTTGTTCGAAATCAACGACCATGGCACCCGGCCGGGGTCTGACGAAAAATCCGGTGGTCATCTGTTTGCAATCTGGTTCGGACTGGTATGGTTCGACCGTCAGTCGCCGCGGGCCCTTCGCGGTCGTCGAATGGAGCATGTGGTGAAAATTCCAGTCCGCATTGGGACGCGCAAGAGCGTGATGGCGCTTGCCCAGACCGAGGACATTGCCAACCAGTTGCGCGCAGCCGCGAGCGAACTCGATCCCGAGATCGTCAGGTTCGAAACCGTCGGCGACAGCGACCAGGTCAGCAAGCTGTTGCCGCACGGCGGCAAGGGCGGCGCTTTCGTCGCCGAGATCCGTGCCGCGATGCTGCGCGGCGAGCTGCATTGCGCGATGCACTCGCTGAAGGACATGCCCGCCAACGAGGAAACCCCCGGACTGATCGTCGCAGCCACGCTGGCGCGCGATCCGGCCAACGATTCGATGGTGTTGCGCAAGGGGCTGACGCTCGACGAACTGAAGGCGTCGCGCGGCAAGGGCTACACCATCGGCACCAATGCGGTGCGGCGCGCGGCCTATGCCAAGCGGCTGTTCCCCGAAGTCGAGGTGATTCATTTCCGCGGCGCGGCAGACACCCGCATCCGCAAGCTCGACAATCGCGAGAAGCAGCGGATGCCCGACGGCGGCGAGGTCGGCCCGGCCGATGCGCTGATCATGGCGCGCTCCGGGCTCGAGCGCGTCGGCTTCGTCGACCGCATCGTCCACGACTTCACGCCGCAGGAGATGTTGCCGGCCGCGGGGCAGGGCATCGTCGCGGTCGAGTGCCCGGTTCACGAGTGGCAGACCCGCAAATATCTGGCGCTGATCGACGATCCCAAGGCGCGGCTGTTCTGCGACGCCGAGCGCGAGGTGCTGTGGGTGCTGAACGGCCACTGCAATTCGCCGATGGCCGCCTATTCCACCATCAACGGCTCGGAGATGACGCTGAGCGCCTCGGTGCTCGACGAGGCGGGCGGATTGTTCATCGAGGCGACGCGCACCGGTCCGGCCAATCGGCCCCGCGAACTCGGTCGTACGGTCGGTCTTGATCTGCTGGACAAGGGCGCCGCCGCGATCATCGAAAAAACGCGGCCGGAGTGACTCATCCCATGGCGACCGTATTCCCGTTCTCAGCCATCGTCGGCCAGGAAGAGATGAAGCTCGCGCTGCTGATCGCGGCGATCGATCAGAAGGTCGGCGGCGTGCTGGCGTTCGGCGATCGCGGCGCCGGCAAATCGACCGCGGTGCGTGCGCTCGCGGCCTTGCTGCCGAAGATGAAGACCGTGGTCGGCTGCCGCTACAATTGCGATCCGGATCTGCCCCCGCGGTTCTGCGAGGAGTGCCAGGAGAAGGCCAAGCACGGCAAGATCAAGACCGCGCAGGTGCCGGTGCCGGTGGTCGATCTGCCGCTCGGCGCCACCGAGGACCGCGTCGTCGGCGCGCTCGATCTCGAACGCGCGCTGGCCAAGGGCGAGAAGGCGTTCGAGCCCGGCCTGCTGGCGCGGGCGCATCGCGGCTTCCTCTACATCGACGAAGCCAATCTGCTCGAAGATCATCTGGTCGATCTGCTGCTCGACGTCGCTGCCTCCGGCGAGAACGTGGTGGAGCGCGAAGGCCTCAGCATCCGCCATCCGGCGCGCTTCGTGCTGGTCGGCACCGGCAACCCGGAAGAGGGCGAGCTGCGTCCGCAATTGCTCGACCGGTTCGGCATGTCGGTCGAGGTCAAGACGCCCGACACGCTGCCGGAGCGGATCGAGGTGGTCCGCCGCCGCGATGCGTTCGAAAACGATTCTGCGGCCTTCCTCGAGCATTGGTCGAAGGAAGAAGCCAAGCTGCGCCGCAAGATCACCCAGGCCAAGGATCGGCTGCCCGATGTCAGCGTGCCCGACGCCGCGCTGGAGCGCGCCGCCAAATTGTGCATGGCGCTCGGCACCGACGGCCTGCGCGGCGAACTCACCTTGATGCGCGCGGCCCGTGCGCTCGCGGCCTTGGAACACGACAAGATCGTCACCGACGATCATCTGAAGCGGATCGCGCCGTCGGCGCTGCGGCATCGGCTGCGCCGCAATCCTCTGGACGACGCCGGATCGAGCGTTCGTGTCGATCGGGCGCTCGCTGAAATCTTCGGATGAGCATCTCGCCAGCATGGTCCGATGCGGTGACCGCGGCGCAGTTGTTCGCGGTGGATCCGGTCGGCACCGGCGGCGTGCTGCTGCGCTCGCGCGCCGGTCCGGTGCGCGACCGCTGGCTGGCGACGCTGCGCGCCGCGCTGCCCCCTGAGCAGCCCTATCGGAACTTGCCGCTGCACATCGCCGATGGCCGCCTGCTCGGCGGCCTCGATCTGTCCGCGACGCTGCTCGCCGGCCGCCCGGTCGCCGAGCGCGGATTGCTGGCGGAGGCCGATGGCGGCGTGCTGGTGGTGGCGATGGCCGAGCGGATGCAGTCCTCGACCAACGTGTATCTGACCGCCGCGATGGACGCGCAGGAGACCGCGGTCGAGCGCGACGGCCTGTCGCTGCGGATGCCGGCGCGGTTCGGCGTGGTGGCGCTCGACGAAGGCCTCGAGGACGAGTTCGCGCCGGCCGGCCTGCGCGACCGGCTCGGCTTCCATCTCGATCTCGATCAGTTCGCCTGGCGCGACACCGAGGATTTCCCGGTCCAGCTCGACGACATCATGGCGGCGCGTGCGCGCCTGTCCGCGATCAAGGTCGAGAGCGCGCAGATCGAGGCGATCTGCACGGCGGCCGCCGCGCTCGGCATCATCTCGCTGCGCGCGCCGCTGCTGGCGATCCGCGCGGCGCGGGCGAGTGCGGCGCTGTTCGATCGTGTCGTCATCGAGCAGGACGACCTCACGCTCGCCGCGCGTCTGGTGCTGGCGCCGCGCGCCACCGTGTTTCCGCAAGCCGATCAGCCCGACCAGGCCGAGCCGCCGCCGCCGGAGCCGCCGCCGGAGGACAATTCGGAAGAGAATAACGATCAGGAACAGCAGACGCCGGACATCGACAAGGCGCTCGACGAGGTGATCCTCGCCGCGGTGAAGGCCGCGATGCCGCCCGGCGTGCTCGAAGCGCTGCGCGCCTCCGCCGGCCGCGCCCGCGCACGTTCGGCGGGCAAGGCCGGCCAGTTGCAGAAGTCGAAGAAGCGCGGGCGTCCCACGGGCAGCGTGCGCGGCGAATTGCGCGACGGCTCCAAGCTCAACGTCATCGAGACGCTGCGCGCCGCCGCACCCTGGCAGCCGCTGCGCCGGCGCCAGGCCGCGGGCCGCTCCGGTAGCGCGCCGCGCATTCTGGTCGAGAAGGACGATTTCCGGATCGCGCGCTTCAAGCAGCGCACCGAGACCATCACCATCTTCGTGGTCGATGCTTCCGGCTCCGCGGCGCTACATCGGCTCGCCGAAGCCAAGGGCGCGGTCGAGTTGTTACTTGCGGATTGCTACGTGCGCCGCGATCAGGTGGCGATGATCGCGTTCCGCGGGAGCATCGCCGAGATCCTGCTGCCGCCGACGCGGTCGCTGGCGCGCGCCAAGCGCAGCCTCGCCGGCCTGCCCGGCGGCGGCGGCACGCCGCTCGCGGCCGGGCTCGACGCCGCCTTCATGCTGGCCGACTCGATCAAGCGCAAGGGCCAGACCCCGACCGTGATCGTGCTCACCGACGGCCGCGCCAACATCGCCCGCGACGGCGCGCCGGGCCGGCCGCAGGCCGAGGAAGACGCCAAGGCCTCGGCGCGGCAATTCCGCGTCGCCGGCATCAATGCGGTGGTGATCGACATGTCGCCGCGGCCGGGGCCGCAGGCCGAAGCCTTCGCCAAGGAAATGGACGCGCGCTATCTGCCGATGCCCTATGCGGACGCCAATGTGCTGGCGAAGGCGGTCACTGCGGCGACGGGCTGACCGACGTCAAGCGTCCAGGACGAAGGTCTGGTTGCCGTCGTCGTTCCGGGGCTTGGCATCGGTCCAGTTTGCCGACGCCTGTTCCGACGCGAGACGTTCGACGCGGGCTTCGGCCACGGAATTCCGTGCCGGCGGCCGGGCGATCCGCCATTCCAATTCGCTGCGGTTCTGCAGTTCGCTGAACTTCACCGCAAATCCATCGCTGCGGTGGCGGACGACGCGGCCGACGCAGCCGCCGACCGCCAGCGGTGTGCCGATCTCGGGCTGAACGTCGGCGGACACCGCGACGCCCGAAATCGACATGTCGATGACGAAGCAGGTGTGCACGCTGCCGTCGGCCATGATCAGGCTGGAATGCGGGCAGGCGGGGACGATCCGGGCCTGCTCCCTCGCATCGACGATCGCCGGGTCGTTCAGCTTCTTCTCCAGCCAGTTCAATTGGTTCGAGAGCCGCTCGCGCATCGCCCGGGTGACCGCGAGTTCGAGCAGGAACCCGCCCGGAACGGTGTCGCTGATATGGCCGTCGAGCTTGCCGAAATCGCTGAAATACGACGAGATCGCATCGCCGACGCGGCCGACGACCGGCACGTCGACGATCATCCGGAACGGCGAGACTCGGCTGGTCCGGCAGGCGAAGTTCCGCGGCTTGCCGTTCTGGTCGTACCAGTTCGCCAGCGAATAATTGCCACCGACAGCGATGTTCACGGCGCGTTGCTTGAGAAATGCCCGGACGGACACGGTTTGAACTCCTCCAGGTAGCCAGAGCGCTTACTAATCCCCGGAGCAATACGAAGGCCAGTCATTTCGACAATGGATTCCGCCGTGGTTATCGAACGATTATGCGGTGGCGCGATTGTCGAAATGCTTTGTTATCATGTTGAACTCGTCCGCACGCGCCTGCTCGCCTAACGAGCATTTATGCATCCATCGCGATCATTCAGGTGGAGTTGCTACCCCCGGTGATGCGCGGCGTGAACTCGGCGGCCGGAGCGCGTCATATCAACGACACTTGGCCCCGCTTCACGTCGGCACGAAAAAAGCCGGCGCTTGCGCACCGGCTTCGATCGTTGATACCGAAGATCTCAGCCTTTGTAGGCGCGGACCCGTTTCACCATCTGCTCGACATGCGCCACCGGCGCGTCCGGCGTGATGCCGTGGCCGAGATTGAAGATGTGGCGTCCGGCCGAGAAGTTCTTCAGCACGTCGTCGACGCCTTGATCGAGCGCCGAACCGCCGGCGATCAGCAGCAGCGGATCGAGGTTGCCCTGAACCGCGACCTTGCTCTGCACCCGTTCGCGGATCATGTTCGGCTCGGCCGTCCAGTCGATGCTCACGGCGTCGACGCCGGTGCGCGCGATGAAGTCCGGCAGCATCGCGCCGGCGCCGCGCGGGAAGCCGATGATCTTGGCGCCGGGGCTCACCTTGCGGACACCCTCGACGATGCGGCGGGTCGGCTCGATGCACCACTTCTCGAATTCGCGGGGCGGCAGGATGCCGCCCCAGGTGTCGAAGATCTGCAGCACGTCGGCGCCGGCCTCGAGCTGCTTCAACAGATACTGGATCGAACTCTCGACCAGCACGTCGATGATCCTGGCGAACGCGCCGGGGTGCTGATACGCCATCAGTCGCGCCGGGTGCTGATCCGACGTGCCCTGACCCGCGACCATGTAGGTCGCGACGGTGAACGGCGCGCCACAGAAGCCGATCAGCGTCGTCTCCGGGGCGAGCTCGCTGCGCACGATGCGCAGCGCTTCGAACACCGGCTCGAGCTTCGACAGGTCGATCGCGCCATTCAGCGTGCCGACCAGGTCCGGCGAATTCAACGGATCGAGCCGCGGGCCTTCGCCGACCTCGAAGCGCACCGCGCGTCCGAGCGCGTAAGGCACGACCAGAATATCCGAAAAGATGATCGCGGCGTCGAAGCCGAAGCGCCGGATCGGCTGCAACGTCACCTCGGCGGCGAGCTTGGCGTTGAAGCACAGATCGAGGAAGCTGCCGGCTTCGGCGCGGGTCGCGCGGTATTCCGGCAGGTAACGGCCGGCCTGCCGCATCATCCACATCGGGGGAGATGCCTGCCGATTTCCGGAAAGCACCTCAATGAACGGTTTCGTCACGAGTTTCTGTGTCAAGAGACATACCCATTGTTATACGACAAGCGTTCTTGACGGTCTGATACACTGCGCACACCGTCTTGGCCACGTCGAGATGCGGCCGGAGTGGCCGCGAACAGGAAATTCGAGATGAACGCAACCGCACCCACCCCCGGATCGACCGCGACGCGCAACGAAAACCCGAACCTTCCTGCACCGGTCTCCGGAGAGCGCCACGACATCGACAGCTTGGCCGGTCGGCTGACCTATTGGACCGCGTCGCCGGCGACACCGACGTCGGAGCCGCCGATGCTTCTCGTCCACAGCATCAATGCAGCGGGATCGGCCTACGAGATGAAACCGATCTACGAGCACTACGCCAGGAGCCGCCCGGTCTACGCGATCGAGTTGCCGGGCTTTGGTCATTCCTCGCGCGCCAAGCGTCAATACACAATTCGGATGATGACGGATGCGATCCATGCCGCCGTCGCCGAGATTCAGAAGATCCACGGCGACGCGCCGTTCGATGCGGTCGCGCTGTCGCTCGGCTGCGAGTTTCTCGGGCGCGCCGCCGACGAGACGCCGAAGGTTTTCCGCAGCGTGGCATTGGTCAGCCCGACCGGCTTCGATCGCCGGCAGGTGCGCTGGGTGAAGGGGTCGCGGGCGATCCCGTGGCTGTATGCGATCTTCGAAAACCCGCTGTGGGGCGAGGGAATCTTCGGCCTGCTGACGAAGAAATCGGTGATCGCCTGGTTCCTGCGCAAGACCTTCGGCTCGCCGAACATCGATCAGGGACTGCTCGACTACGACTATCTGACGACGCATCAGCCCGGCGCGCAGCACGCGCCTTATTACTTCGTCTCGGGCTATCTGTTCAGCCAGGACGTCCTGCGCATCTATCAGGACCTGAAGATGCCGGCGTGGCTGTCGCACGGCGTGCGCGGTGACTTCGTCGATTACGGCAACAAGAGCACGGTGGAAGGCCGGCCGAACTGGACCGTCACCGTGTTCCAGACCGGCGCGATGCCGCATTTCGAAATGCCCGACGAATTCCTGCGCACCTACGACGAATTCCTCGCCCGGGTCGCCAAGCAGCCGGCCTGAGGCGGGGCGATGAGCGAACTCGTCTGGAGCAGGGACGGCGCCGACTGGCCGCACCGGGACGCCAGCCGGTTCGTCGAGGCCGGCGGCTTTCGCTGGCACGTCCAGCAGATGGGGCCGGCGGATGCGCCGGCGCTGCTGCTGATCCACGGCACCGGCGCGGCCTCGCATTCCTGGCGCGGCCTGGCGCCGCTGCTGGCCGCGCATTTTCGCGTCGTCGTGCCGGATCTGCCGGGGCACGGCTTCACCCAGTCGCCGCGCGCGCATCGGCTGTCGCTGCCGGGCATGGCCGGCGACCTCGCCGCGCTGCTGCGGGTGCTCGGCGTGTCGCCGCAGATCGTGGTCGGGCACTCCGCAGGCGCCGCGATCGCCGCGCGGATGTGCCTCGACGGCAGCATCGCGCCGCGATTGCTGATCAGCCTCAACGGCGCGTTCCTGCCCTATGGTGGGCCGGCCGCGAACATCTTCTCGCCGCTGGCCAAGATGCTGGTGCTGAATCCCTTCGTCCCCAGCTTCTTCGCCTGGCAGGCCGGCAGCCGCGCCGCGGTCGAGCGGCTGATCGGCAATACCGGCTCGACGCTCGACCCGGTGGGAATCAGGCTCTACGGCAAACTGGTGGGCAATTCGGCCCATGTGGCCGCAGCGCTGCGCATGATGGCGAACTGGGATCTCGAACCGCTGCTGCGGGCGCTGCCCGGTCTGAAGCCGCAGCTCGTGCTGGTCGCCGCCGACGGCGATCGCGCGATTCCGCCCTCGGTTGCCCGTAAGGTCCAGGAAATTCAGCCGAAAGCGGTGATCGAGCGGATTCCGGGGCTGGGCCATCTGGCCCATGAAGAGCGTCCGGATCTGATCGCGGCGCTGATCGAGCGATATTCGCGTCCGGCCGGGCAAAATGTCGAATAGATCAAAGACAACGGTGTAAGGTTTACATTACACATTTGGACTGGTTCGGCTGTCAAATTTTCGTTACAGTGATGCCCATGCTCGATCCCGGTCTCAAACCCGCTCCCCGTCCTTCGAATGATCGCGCGCCGCATGCGGTGGTGATCGGCTCCGGCTTTGGCGGCTTGGCCGCTGCGGTCCGGCTCGGTGCCAAAGGGTACCGGGTCACCGTTCTTGAAAAGCTCGATGCGCCCGGCGGCCGCGCTTACGTCCACAAGCAGGACGGCTTCACCTTCGACGCCGGCCCGACCATCGTCACCGCGCCGTATCTGTTCGAGGAGCTGTGGACGCTGTGCGGCAAGCGGATGTCCGACGACGTCGTGCTGAAGCCGATGTCGCCGTTCTACCGCATCCGCTTCGACGACGGCACCTTCTTCGACTATTCGGACGACCGTAACGCGGTGCTGGACCAGATCGCGAAATTCTGCCCGGACGACGTCCCGGCCTATGACCGCTTCATGGCGGCGTCGCAGGCGATCTTCAAGGTCGGCTTCGAGCAGCTCGGCGACCAGGCGTTCAGCCGCTTCACCGACATGCTGAAGATCGCGCCGGACATGATCAAGCTGGAGAGCTATCGCAGCGTCTTCGGCATGGTCGCCAAGCACTTCAAGGACCCGAAGCTGCGCCAGGTGTTCAGCTTCCATCCGCTGCTGATCGGCGGCAATCCGTTCATGTCGAGTTCGGTGTACTGCCTGATCACCTATCTCGAAAAGCAGTGGGGCGTGCATTCGGCGATGGGCGGCACCGGCGCGCTGGTCTCCGGCCTCGTCAAGCTGATCGAAGGCCAGGGCAACACGATCCGCTATCAGCAGGACGTCCGCCGCATCGTGGTCGAGAACGGCGCCGCCCGCGGCGTCGAGCTCGCCGACGGCGAGGTGATCAAGGCCGATATCGTGGTGTCGAACGCCGATTCGGCCTCGACCTATCGCTACCTGCTGGCGCCGGAGACGCGCAAGCGCTGGACCGACGCCAAGATCGAGCGCTCGCGCTATTCGATGAGCCTGTTCGTCTGGTACTTCGGCACCAAGCGGCGCTACGACGACGTCAAGCACCACACCATCCTGCTCGGGCCGCGCTACAAAGAGCTGATCACCGACATTTTCTCCCGCAAGATCGTCGCCGACGATTTCAGCCTGTATCTGCACCGCCCGACCGCGACCGATCCGTCGCTGGCGCCGCCCGGCTGCGATACGTTCTACGTGCTGTCGCCGGTGCCGAATCTGCTCGGCGACATCGACTGGACCACCAAGGCCGAGAACTATCGCGCATCGATTGCGAAGATGCTCGGCGCCACCGTGCTGCCCGATCTCGAGAATCAGGTGGTGAGTTCGAAGCTCACCACGCCGCTGGATTTCCGCGACCGGCTGTCCTCGTTCCGCGGCGCCGCATTCGGCCTCGAGCCGGTGCTGTGGCAGAGCGCCTGGTTCAGGCCGCACAACCAGAGCGAAGACGTCAAGAATTTGTATCTCGTCGGTGCCGGAACCCATCCCGGCGCCGGTCTGCCCGGGGTGCTGTCCTCGGCGCGTGTGCTCGATTCCCTGGTCCCCGAGGCCGACAGTCTGGTGACGTCATGACCGTACATTCCGATATGCTGGCCTGCCGCGAGATGATCAAGGAAGGCTCTCGCACCTTCCACGCCGCCTCGATGGTGCTGCCGCGCCGGATCAGCGATCCGGCGATCGCGCTGTACGCGTTCTGCCGCGTCGCCGACGATGCCGTCGATCTCGGCCTCGATCGCACCGCTGCGGTCGAAGTGCTGAAGGACCGGCTCGATCGCGCCTGCCGCGGCCTGCCGCGGCCGTATCCGTCGGACCGCGCTTTCGCCGACGTGATCGCGCGGTTCTCGATTCCGCCGGCGATTCCCGAGGCGCTGATCGAAGGCCTCGAATGGGACTCGCAGGGCCGCCGCTTCGAGACGCTGTCGGATCTCTACGGCTATGCGGCGCGCGTCGCCGGCACCGTGGGGGTGATGATGACCCTGGTGATGGGGCAGCGCCGGCCGGACATCGTCGCGCGCGCCTGCGATCTCGGCTGCGCGATGCAGCTCACCAACATCGCCCGCGATATCGGCGAGGACGCCCGCAACGGCCGCATCTACATGCCGCTGTCGTGGATGCGCGAGGCCGGGCTCGATCCCGAGACCTGGCTCAAGGACCCGAAATTCACGCCGGAGATCGCCGGCATCGTCAAGCGGCTGATCGACACCGCGGATGCGCTGTACGATCGCGCCACGCTCGGCATCGCCAATCTGCCGCGCTCCTGCCGCCCCGGCATCTTCGCGGCGCGCGCGCTCTACGCCGAGATCGGCCGCGAGGTCGAACGCTCCGGGCTCGATTCGGTGTCGTCGCGCGCCGTGGTCTCGACCGGGCGCAAGCTCGCGGTGCTGGCGCGGATGCTGGCGTTCCAGGAAACCGAATGGGCGCCGGCGAAATATCTGCCGACCCGGTTCGGCGACATGGAAGAGACTCGCTTCCTGATCGACGCCGTGATCGCCCATCCGGTCCGCGACGTGCCGCCGGCCCCGCGCGTCAAGCCGATCGAGCAGAAAGTCGCCTGGCTGGTCGACCTGTTCACGAGGCTGGAACGCCGTGACCAGATGCTGCAGCGCAGCCGGGTGTAGTTCGGTCCAATCTCTGCACTAACTTCGTCATGCCCGGGCTTGTCCCAGGCATCCATGAACGGCGCTCGCGCCGTGCCCGGACCCGTGGATGACCGGGACGAAGCTCGGCCATGACGTCGGTGAAAATGTGTGACGGTGCGCTAAAGGCAGCGTCTCAACCGCCACCCATTTGCAAAAACTCTCGAAGACGCCACACTGGCGTGATACCGATGCTGACCTTGCGCAACGGATCACGGCCATGACCATCGACACCGACCTCGACCGCACGCCCGCTGTTTCCGATGACCCGGTGGAAGCCCGACGGACGCAGGCACGCGCCTGGTTCGAGGGCCTGCGCGATCGGATCTGCGCCGAGATCGAAACGCTGGAACGCGAGGCGCCGGCCGCATTGTTTCCCGGCGAGCCCGCGACCTTCAGCTACAAGCCGTGGCAGCGCAAAACCGGCGCCGGCGGCGGCGTCGGCGGTTTCCTCTCGGGCGGCCGGCTGTTCGAGAAGATCGGCATCCACACCTCGTCGGCCAACGGCACGCTGACGCCGGAGATGGCGAAGAATCTGCCCGGCGACGGCGTCACGCGCGACTACGTCTCGACCAGCATCAGCCTGATCATGCATCCGCGCAGTCCGCGGGTCCCCACCGTGCACATGAACACCCGGTTCCTGTCGACGTCGCAGGGCTGGTTCGGCGGCGGCGCCGATCTGACGCCGATGCTGCCCGAGCAGCGCAGCCAGGACGCCGAGGACGCGGTGATGTTCCACGCCGCCATGAAGGCCGCCTGCGACGCCCACGATCCGGCTTACTACGCGAAATTCAAGCCCTGGGCCGACACTTACTTCTTCCTGCCGCATCGCGGCACCGCGCGCGGCGTCGGCGGCATCTTCTACGATCACCTGAACAGCGGCGATTTCGAGCGCGACTTTGCCTTCACCCGCGACGTCGGCGCGGCATTGCTCGAGATCTATCCGAGGATCGTGCGCAAGCGCATGGTCGAGCCGTGGACCGAGCAGGAGCGGGCGCAGCAACTCGCCTGCCGCGGGCTCTATGTCGAGTTCAACCTGTTGTACGACAAGGGCACGATGTTCGGCCTGCAGACCGGCGGCAACACCGAGACCATCATGAGCTCGATGCCGCCGCTGGTGAGCTGGAGCTGAGGCGTACGTCAAGGCAGAATTGGCTTGAGACGACTGTGGGCGTCATCCTGAGGTGCTCGCCCGAAAGGGCGAGCCTCGAAGGATGCGCGACACGCGCGGCCCATCCTTCGAGGCTCGCTGCGCTCGCACCTCAGGATGACGTTCGGCATGGCGCACGAGAATACATTACAGTTTGAATTCGAGGTCTAACTTGTTTTCAACCGTCGCATCGCGGGAGACGGCAATGGAAGACTATTACGGATTGATCGAGCTTGTCGTCGTGTTCGCCTGCCTGATCGCCGGCTGGCTGATCCTCGAACGCCAGGGCAAACGCCTCGACCGCGCCCGCGCCGAGCGCGACAAGGAGAAAGCGCCATGACCAGCGACAGCGCCTTCAACTATTTCGAAATCCTGATGCTCGGCATGTTTGCCGCGAGCTGGCTGGTGCTGGAATGGCAAGGCAAGCGGCTGGACCGGAAGCGGGAAGAGGAGAAGGCGAAGCTCACGAAATTTCCCGAGGGGCACTGAATCCGTCATGGCCGGGCTCCGTCCCGGCCATCCACGAGAACGCGCAGCCCCTCACTTCCGCCGCGGCATCCGGAACGGCAGCATCGCCTGCACCACCGGCATCTTGAAGCGATCCAGCGACAGGCTTTCGTGCATCAGCGTCACGCGTTCGCCGAGCAGCGTGGTGGCGACCATCGAGCGGGCGTAGAACGGCGAGTCTTCCAGCGTTCGGATCACGCGCGCGTCGGTCTCGCTGCGGGCGCTGCGGCTGACTTGCCAGCCGGAGCGCGGCAGCGGCAGCAGCGGTGGCGGGGTGAAGCGCTCCATGTTGCCTTGCGCGTCGAAGGTGATCGCCAGATCGACCCGGCTGCCGTCGCGGCGCTCGGCTTCGTACAGGATCGCGGTCTTGTCGCGCAGCGCGCCGCGGGCCCATTCCCAATGCGTGAAGCCGGTCTCGATCGGCGCATCGCCGGCGTTGCAGTCGAGATAGGCCTCGCCCTGCCACGACAGCTTGGGCTGCTCCAGCGTCACCTCGATTCGCGAGCGCGGCGCGATCGGCCACCAGCGGTGGTTGCCGTCCGTGTTGAGCACGAAGTTGTTCTTCGTCACGAACTGCGGGATGACGCGGACGCGGCCCTTGATCCGGCCGGGGATCGGCGCGCGCACTTCGTTGATGTTGATGGTCAGCGCACGGCGGTCCCAGGCGAGGTCGCTCGGCCCGATCAGCAGCGAATGCAGATTGCGCGCGACCCGGCCGCGCGAGCGCTCGGTCATGGTCCAGCGCTTGCCGGCGCTGTGATACAGCGCGACATTGAGCGCGCAATGGTTCAACGGATCGGCCGGCGCGTCGCGCCGCGCGAATTTGTAGTAGGGCGAGAACACGCTGCCGATGAAGGCGATGATGGTGAGGCCTTCGCTGCCGTCGTCGCTGATCGCGTCGACATACCACCAGGCATAGCCGTTGGGCGGAACGTCGAGGTTGAATCCGGCGCGGCGTTCGTCGGTCTCGTTGGGCCAGGCAATCATCGATTCGTGTGCTTTGTACTTGCGCGGTGAGTGTCGCGCGTCGGTTCAGGTGGCGGCCGGCCGCAGCATCGGCTTCAAGCCCTGCAGCTCGGCCTCGAGGTCGGCCACGAGGCTCGCCGCGGCGGCGCGCCCGGACAGGCCGGCCATCGGCACGCCGGGGCCGGGATGGGTGCTGCCGCCGGCGAGATACAGGCCGGGGATTTTCGTCCGTGCGCCGGGGCGCTCGAACGAGGCGGTCCAGCCGTGCGAGGCGCGGCCGTACAGCGCCCCGCCGGTCGCCGGAAACAGCCGGTTGAAATCGGCGGGCGTGGTCACCGTGGTTTTGTCAGGCTGAAGCCGGATGCGCAACCCGCAGCGTTCCAGCACGTCGAACGTGCGCTCCGCGCAACGCGCGATCTCGGCCTCATCGAACGGTTTGCGATCGCCGACAGGCGGCGCGTTGATCAGCACCAGCAGTTCTTCCTCGCCGCCATCGCCGAGCCGCGCGTCGTCGTCGATTCGGTCCTGACCGCAGACATAGACGGTCGGCTCGCTCGGCACTTCGCCGCGCTGGAAGATATCGTTGAATTCGCGCGCGTAGTCGCGGGAGAAGAACACCGAATGCCGGCTGAGCGGAAAACCCTCGGTCTTCGCCACCATACTCCAGGTCATCGCCGACAGCGACCGCAGCTTCGGCGCCAGCGGCGGCACGGCGCGTTGCACCTGGTCGCCGAACAGGCCGCCGGGCAGGGCGCCGACATCGGCGTTGACGATCACCGATTGCGCTTCGATGCGTTCGCCGCTGGCGAGAATCACCCCGGCGGCGCGGCCGCCCGAGACCATGATCTCGCGCACCTCCTGATCGTAGCGAATGCTGGCGCCTTGCGACGCCGCGCAATCGGCCAGCGCGCGCGCCAGCGCATGCATGCCGCCCTCGATGATCCAGACGCCCTGCTGCTCGACATGCGCGACCAGCATCAGCGTCGCCGGCGCCTGGAACGGCGAGGATCCGCAATAAGTCGAATAGCGCCCGAACAATTGCCGCAGGCGTGGATCGCGGAAGTAGTCGCCGAGCGCGTTCCACATCGTGGTGAACGGGCGGATCTTGCGCAACTCCAGCAGCCCGCCGAGGCCGTTGGCGGTGGCGAGGCTGGGCAGGCTCGGCGCGGTGGCGCGCAGGAACGGTTGTTCTAGGATCTGATAGATCCGCCGGCTGTCGGCGCAGAATTGTCGGTAGCGCTTCGCCTCGGCCGGGCCGGCGAACACGCCGATCGCATCCGCCGAGCGCGCCTCGTCGGCGAACAGATCGAGTCGCGTGGCCTCGTTCCAGGCATGGCGCGCCAGCACCGACAGCGGCCGCAGCCGGACGTGATCGGCGAAGTTCAGCTTGGCCGCGGCGAACAATTCCTCGAACACCCAGCGCATGGTGAAGACGGTGGGGCCGCTGTCGATCCGCGCCGCGCCGATGCCGACCTCGCGGATCTTGCCGCCCGGCGTCGCGGCGCGCTCGACCACGGTCACGTCGAGGCCGCGCGCCGACAGGGCGAGAGCGGAGGTCAGTCCGGCCACGCCGGCACCGATCACCACCACGCGATTCTTTGCGGTCTGATCCCTCAAGTCCGACTCCCGCTTCGCCTTAAGTGTCATTGCGCCATGTCATTGACACGTGTCCATAATAATTTACAGTCGCGTATGACAAGTCAAATTGACACTTGCTGCGCCTAGAGCGGGAGTCGGCCATGGATGTCACCAATCGGATCGAGCGTGCCCTCACCGAGGCGCTCAGCCAGGCGGATCTGGCAGGATGCCCGCCCCGACTGGCGGCGGCAATGCGAAGCGCGGTGTTCCCGCGCGGTGCCCGCGTTCGGCCCCGACTTTGTCACAGCGTTGCCGCAGCCTGTGGCGATGACAATCCGGCCACCGAAGCCGCCGGCGCAGCCCTCGAATTGATGCATTGCGCCTCGCTGGTGCACGATGATCTGCCCTGTTTCGACGGCGCCGATATCCGCCGCGGCCGTCCCTCGGTGCACAAGGCGTTCGGCGAGCCGCTCGCGGTGCTGACCGGCGACGCGCTGATCGTGCTGGCGTTCCAGACCATCGCCCGCGTCAATTGCGCGCCGGACCGCTTGCTGAAGCTCACCCAGGTCATCGGCAGCGCCGTCGGCGTGCCGCTCGGCATCGTCGCCGGGCAGGCGTGGGAATGCGAATCCGAAATCAATCTCGCCCATTATCACCGCTCCAAGACCGGTGCATTGTTCGTCGCCGCGACCGCGGCCGGGGCGGCCTCGGCCGGTGCCGATCCCGAGCCGTGGCGGATGGTCGGCGAGAAGATCGGCGAGGCCTATCAGGTCGCCGACGATCTGCGCGATGCCGCCGCCGATGAAGACGAGATCGGCAAGCCGGTCGGCCAGGACGTCGCCCATGATCGCCCGAGCGCGGTGCGCGAGATGGGCATCGACGGCGCGGTGTACCATCTGAAGTCGCTGGTGCGCGGCGCGGTCGAAGCGATGCCACCGTGCTCCAACGGCAACGAGCTGCGCTCGCTGATCATGTCGGAAGCCACCCGGCTGGTGCCGGCGAAGCTCGCGCAATCCGCGGCGTAATGGCGTGATAAAGCCTTCCCCCGGCGTGGCCTCGGCGGCCGGCCGGTGGTAGCAGGAACGATGAACTCCTTGAGTCTGCGTGACCGGCTGCTCGGCTGGCGCGATTCAGTCTTGTCGAACCCGCGGTTTCAGCGCTTCGCCGCGGTGTTTCCGCTGATGCGGCCTGTTGCGCGCCGCCGCGCCGCCGCGATGTTCGACCTCGTCGCCGGCTTCGTCTATTCCCAGATCCTGCTCGCCTGCGTGCAGTTGCGGCTGTTCGACCTGATCGCCGAACGGCCTGCCACCGTCGACGAATTGTCGGTGCGATGCGAGCTGCCGCGCGAATCGATGCAGATGCTGCTCGATGCGGCGATCGCGCTGAAGCTGGTGCAGCCGCGCAGCGAAGGCCGCTATGGCCTCGGCCAGCTCGGCGCCGAACTGTGCGGCAATCGCGGCGTGCTGGCGATGGTCGAGCATCACGCGATGCTGTATCGCGACCTCGCCGATCCGGTGGCGCTGCTGCGCGGCCCGCGCGGCGGCGGAGAACTCGCTGCTTACTGGGCCTATGTCCGCGGCGAGCGGCCGGCCGAGCTCGGTGCGGAGCACGTCGCGTCCTACACCGCGCTGATGGCCGCGTCGCAGCCGATGATCGCGCGCGAAGTGCTGCACGTGTTCTCGTTCGGCGCTCATCGTTGCCTGCTCGACGTCGGCGGCGGCGACGGCTCGTTCCTGTCGGCAGTCGCCGCGCAGACCCCGGAGCTGCGCTGCATCCTGTTCGATCTTCCGGCCGTGGCCGCCAAGGCGGCCGACCGCTTCCGTACCAATGGCCTGGCCGAGCGCGCGACCGCGATCGGCGGCAGTTTCCGGACCGACCCGCTGCCCGAAGGCGCCGATATCGTCTCGCTGGTGCGAGTCATCCACGACCATGACGACGAGGTCGTCGCCGCGCTGTTGCGAGCGGTCCACAGCGCCCTTCCCGAGCGGGGGACACTGCTGATCGCCGAGCCGATCGCCGGCCTGTCGCGTACCGCGTCGATCTCGGACGGCTATTTTGCCTTTTATTTGAGGGCAATGGGAACCGGTAAAGCCAGGACCTTCGAACATCTCCGATCGCTGCTGGAGGCCGCCGGATTCGCTGAGATCAAGCTCCACCTGGTTCCGATGCCACTGGTCGCCTCCGTAATTACCGCAACCAAGACCTCCAAATGTGTTAATCTGGCTTGACACTGACGTCCGTCAGTTTAGCATGACACTCGGCGGCCGGTCTCTGCCGCCGAGATTTGGAGTGAGCGATGGACACCATCGCGGTCGTACTCAAGCAGCCACAACACGTCGAACTCAGTCGCCTGGCCCTCACGGCCCCGACTGCGGATGACGTTGTCGTTGATGTTGCCTGGAGCGGGGTCAGCACCGGTACCGAGCGGCTGTTGTGGTCCGGCCGGATGCCGGCGTTCCCCGGAATGGGGTACCCGCTGGTGCCGGGATATGAGTCGGTGGGCGAAGTGGTCGAGGCCGGATCGGCGACCGATCTGCAGCCCGGCCAGATGGTCTTCGTACCCGGCGCAAAGTGTTTCGGCGAAGTCCGCGGTCTGTTCGGAGCCTCCGCATCGCGGCTGGTCGTGCCGGCCAAACGCGTCGTGCCGCTGGATCAGCAACTCGGCGAGCGCGGTATCCTGATAGCTCTTGCTGCCACCGCCTATCACGCGATTGCCGCGCGCCATGCGACGCCGCCGGACTGCATCGTCGGTCACGGCGTGCTCGGCCGCCTGCTGGCGCGGATTTCGATCGCGCTCGGCAATCCGCCGCCGGTGGTGTGGGAGAAGAACCCGATCCGCAGCGGCGGCGCCGTTGGCTACGAAGTGATCGACCCCGAGGCCGACCAGCGTCGCGACTACAAAAGCATCTACGACGTCAGCGGCGATCCGAAGCTGCTCGATTCTTTGATCTGCCGCATCGCGTCGACCGGCGAGATCGTGCTCGCTGGCTTCTACAGCGAGCCGCTGTCGTTCGCGTTCCCGCCGGCCTTCATGCGCGAAGCCCGGATCCGGATCGCAGCGGAATGGCAACCGGCGGACATCGGCGCCACCAAGGCGCTGATCGATTCCGGCAAGCTCTCGCTCGACGGACTGATTACGCATCATCAGGAAGCGGCTTCCGCACCTGATGCCTATCGCATCGCCTTCGAAGATCCCGCCTGCCTCAAGATGGTTCTGAACTGGAGATTGAGCTGATGAACGTCGTTCCGCAGATCAACCTGCAAGACGCGCAACTCCGGGCCGAGGCGGCAATCGAGCCCGACGCGCCGCTGACGACTCCCGTGACCAAGGAAACCCAGATCATCGCGATCTACGGCAAGGGCGGTATCGGCAAGAGCTTCACGCTCTCCAACCTGTCCTACATGATGGCGCAGCAGGGCAAGAAAGTGCTGCTGATCGGCTGCGATCCGAAGAGCGATACGACATCGCTGCTGTTCGGCGGCAAGGCCTGTCCGACCATCATCGAGACGTCTTCGAAGAAGAAGCTTGCCGGCGAGGAAGTGCAGATCGGCGACGTCTGCTTCAAGCGCGACGGCGTGTTCGCGATGGAGCTCGGCGGCCCGGAAGTCGGCCGCGGTTGTGGCGGCCGTGGCATCATTCACGGCTTCGAGACGCTCGAAAAGCTCGGCTTCCACGAATGGGGCTTCGACTACGTGCTGCTCGATTTCCTCGGCGACGTGGTGTGCGGCGGCTTCGGCCTGCCGATCGCCCGCGACATGTGCCAGAAGGTGATCATCGTCGGCTCCAACGATCTGCAGTCGCTGTACGTCGCCAACAACGTCTGCTCCGCGGTTGAATATTTCCGCAAGCTCGGCGGCAATGTCGGCGTCGCCGGTCTGGTGATCAACAAAGATGACGGCACCGGCGAGGCGCAGGCCTTCGCCGAAGCGGCCGGCATTCCGGTGCTGGCGGCGATTCCCGCCGATGACGACATCCGCAGGAAGAGCGCCAATTACGAAATCATCGGCCTGCCGGACGGGGAGTGGGGTCCGCTGTTCGCGGAGCTGGCCGCCAACGTCGCCACCGCGCCGCCGGTACGTCCGAAGCCGCTCACCCAGGACGGGCTGCTCGGCCTGTTCTCCAGTGACGTGACCGGCCGCGATGTCGTGCTGCTGCCCGCCACCATGGAAGACATGTGCGGCGCCGCGGTGCTGAACAAGCCGTCGCTCGAAGTGATCTACGACGCGGTTTGAAGCACAGCGTGTCCGGGAGTTCGTCATGAACGTTATGCCCCGCTATTCCGGTCCGATCGGCGAATCGATCGTCAGCGATCCTGCTGATCTCGATGTCGCGTCGGAGTCCGACGGCGCAACGCCCGCGATCAATGCGGCGGCGACCAAGGCCGACGGCCTCGGCTGCCACGCCGGCGCCGCCGAAATGAAGGCGGCCGCCGAAGCCGCGGGCAAGAGCGAGATTCTCGATCGCTACGCCGCGGACTATCCGAAGGGGCCGCACGACCAGCCGCAGAGCATGTGCCCGGCGTTCGGCTCGCTGCGCGTCGGCCTGCGGATGCGGCGCACCGCGACGATCCTGTCCGGCTCGGCCTGCTGCGTCTACGGCTTGACCTTCGTGTCGCATTTCTACGGCGCGCGTCGCACGGTCGGCTACGTGCCGTTCAATTCGGAGACGCTGGTCACCGGCAAGCTGTTCGAGGACATCCGCGACGCAGTGTTCAAGCTCGCCGATCCCGAACATTACGACACCATCATCATCACCAATCTGTGCGTGCCGACCGCCTCGGGCGTGCCGCTCGATCTACTGCCGAACGAGATCAACGGCGTGCGCATCATCGGCATCGACGTGCCGGGCTTCGGCGTGCCGACCCATGCCGAGGCCAAGGACGTGCTGGCCGGGGCGATGCTGGAATACGCCCGCAAGGAAGCCGAACAGGGCCCGGTGCAGGCGCCGCGCGGCGGTCGCAGCGAGCGCCCCACGGTGACGCTGCTCGGCGAGATGTTCCCGGCCGATCCGGTTGGTATCAACATGATGCTGGAGCCGCTCGGCCTCGCGGCCGGGCCGGTGGTGCCGACCCGCGAATGGCGCGAGCTGTATGCGGCGCTCGACTGCCAGGTCGTCGCCGCGATCCATCCGTTCTACAAGGCCTGCGTCCGCCAGTTCGATCTCGCCGGCCGCAAGACCGTCGGCTCCGCGCCGGTCGGTCATGACGGCACCGAGACCTGGCTGGAAGCGATCGGCACCGCCTGCAACGTCTCGCGCGACAAGATCGACGCCGCCAAGAATCGTTTTCTGCCGGCCATCAAGGCGGCGCTCGCTGCCAAGCCGATCGATGCGCGGATCACGGTGTCCGGCTATGAGGGCTCCGAGCTTCTGGTGGCGCGCCTGCTGATCGAAAGCGGCGCGCGCGTGCCTTATGTCGGCACCGCGGTGCCGCGCACGCCATGGTCCGACCTCGATCGCGAATGGCTCGAGGCCAAGGGCGTGCGGGTGCAGTACCGCGCCTCGCTGGAGCAGGACTTCGCGGCGGTCGACGAATTCAAGCCGGATCTGGCGATCGGCACCACGCCCGTGGTGCAGAAGGCCAAGACCATGGCGATCCCGGCGCTGTACTTCACCAATCTGATCTCGGCGCGGCCGCTGTTCGGCGTCGCCGGTGCCGGTTCGCTGGCGCAGGTGATCAACGCGGCGCTCGCCAACCAGGCGCGCTTCGACGAAATGAAAGAGTTCTTCGGCGACGTCGGGCAGGGTTATGCGGCCGGCGTCTGGGAAGATACGCCGAAGGACAACCCGGCGTTCCGCGAGAAATACAGGAAGCAGATCGAAGCCGCAGCCAAGAAGCGCAAGGCGGAGGAGATGATCTGATGCTTGTCCTCGACCATGATCGCGCCGGCGGCTATTGGGGCGCCGTCTATGCCTTCACCGCGGTGAAGGGCCTGCAGGTGATCATCGACGGCCCGGTCGGCTGTGAAAACCTGCCGGTGACCTCGGTGCTGCACTACACCGACGCGCTGCCGCCGCACGAACTGCCGATCGTCGTGACCGGCCTCGGCGAAGAAGAGCTCGGCAAGCTCGGCACCGAAGGCGCCATGAAGCGCGCGCATCGCACGCTCGACCCGTTCATGCCCGCGGTCGTGGTGACCGGTTCGATCGCCGAGATGATCGGCGGCGGCGTGACGCCCGAAGGCACCGGCATCAAGCGCTTCCTGCCGCGCACCATCGACGAAGACCAGTGGCAGAGCGCCGATCGCGCGATCTCTTGGCTGTGGAAAGAATACGGCCCGAAGAAGATTCCGGAGCGCAAGCCGCTGTCGCCGGACGTCAAGCCGCGGGTCAACATCATCGGCCCGATCTACGGCACGTTCAACATGCCGTCCGATCTCGCGGAAATCCGCCGCCTGATCGAGGGCATCGGCGCCGAAGTCAACATGGTGTTTCCGCTCGGGACGCATCTGTCCGATATCCCGAAGCTGGTGAACGCCGACGTCAACGTCTGCATGTATCGCGAGTTCGGCCGGCTGCTGTGCGAAACCTTGGAGCGGCCGTATCTCCAGGCGCCGATCGGACTGCATTCGACGACGCGCTTCCTGCGCAAGCTCGGCGAACTCACCGGTCTCGATCCGGAGCCGTTCATCGAGCGCGAGAAGAACACCACGATCAAGCCGTTGTGGGACCTTTGGCGCTCGGTGACGCAGGACTTCTTCGGCACCGCCAGCTTCGCGATCGTCGCGACCGACACGTACGCCCGCGGTGTGCGGCATTTCCTCGAAGAGGAAATGGGCCTGCCGTGCGCCTTCGCGATGTCGCGCCGGGCCGGCGTCAAGCCGGACAACGACGCGGTGCGGACCGCGATCCGGCAGACCCCGCCGTTGATCATGTTCGGAAGCTACAACGAAAGAATGTACCTCGCCGAATCCGGCTCACGCGCGATCTACATCCCGGCGTCGTTTCCCGGCGCGGTGATCCGCCGCCATCTCGGCACGCCCTTCATGGGATACTCCGGCGCGACCTATCTGGTGCAGGAGGTCTGCAACGCGCTGTTCGACGCGCTGTTCAACATCCTGCCGCTCGGCAGTGATCTCGATCGGGTCGATCCGACCCCGGCGCGCCGTCACGAAGAGCTGCTCTGGAGTGACGAGGCCAAGGCGCTGCTCGACGAGGTTCTCGAAGCTCATCCGGTGCTGGTGCGAATTTCCGCGGCGAAGCGCTTGCGCGACGCAGCCGAGAATAGCGCGCGCCGCGCCGGCCAGGAGCGTGTGACCGAAGAATTCGTCACGAAAGCGCGTGCAGCGCTGATGGACGGGCAGACTGTGTAACGATGATTTGAGCTAGAACAATGCGCATCACAATGTCGCGACCAAATATGCGCAATCCAAGACTGAGGAGATGAACGATGTCCGACTACGTCCACACCGGCAGTCGCTCGAGGTTGCTCCAGGATAACGCCGCGATCGAGTGCCGGCTGATGTTCGGCGGCTGCTACGTCTTGTTCCTGATCCGCGCGATCGTGACGCGAGCGATGCCGTGGCGCAAGAAGTCGGGTCAGCATCAATCGGTGTTCGGTGAAGCCCACAACGCGGCGAGCGTGATGGTCACCTCGTCGTTCATGGGCATGTAATTCGAATTTCGTCCGGCTTGCCGGACGGAACACTGCCGTCTCGGAAACGAAACGGTAACTCGCTGTCGTTTCGGAAACGATACGGCAATCGTTGGCCGCCCGCGATCTTGGGCGGCGTGTCGGCCGATAAGGCCATCACTAGGAGGTGTACCAAATGAGTGACGGTTCCATCTCGGGACTTTCCGAAGCGGAAGCCAAGGAATTCCACTCGATCTTCGTGACGAGCTTCTTCCTTTTCATCGTCGTCGCTGTGGTTGCTCACATCCTCGCCTGGATGTGGCGTCCGTGGCTGCCGAAAGCCACCGGCTATGCGATGGACAGCGTTCATCAACTGACTTCGGTCCTGTGCTAAGGGGAGACTACTATGTGGCGAATTTGGCTTCTGTTTGATCCGCGTCGCGCGCTGGTCCTGCTGTTCGTGTTCCTGTTCGGCCTGGCCATCATCATCCACTTCATCCTGCTGAGCACCAGCCGCTTCAACTGGCTGGATGGCCCGAAGAAGACGGCTGAGATCTCTCAGACCTACACCAGCATGCCCGTCTAACGGCGTGATGAACTGCTTACCGGAACGGACGGGAAACGGACCCACCTGCCGGGCCCGTCCGCTTCCGGGAAGCGATTTCACCTGGATCACTACGATGGATTATCCCTGGCGCGCTCGCGGAGGAACGATCGATGGCAATGCTCAGTTTTGAGAAAAAATACCGCGTTCGTGGCGGAACGCTAATCGGAGGCGACCTATTCGATTTCTGGGTCGGTCCGTTCTATGTCGGGTTTTTCGGCGTCGCGACGGTGTTCTGCGCCCTGATGGGGACTGCGCTGATCATCTGGAATACCGCGCTCGGCCCGACCTGGGTTCTTTGGCAGATCAGCGTCAACCCGCCGGATGCCAAATACGGCCTGGGTTTCGCTCCGCTCGCCGAAGGCGGCATCTGGCAGTGGGTCTCGATCTTCGCGACCGGCGCGTTCGTTTCGTGGGCGCTTCGTGAAGTCGAAATCTGCCGCAAGCTCGGCATCGGCTATCACGTGCCGTTCGCCTTCAGCTTCGCGATTTTCGCTTACGTTACGCTGGTTGTGATTCGTCCGGTTCTGATGGGCTCCTGGAGCTACGGCTTCCCCTACGGCATCTTCACGCATCTCGATTGGGTGTCGAACACGGGCTATGCCTACGGCCAGTTCCACTACAATCCCGCGCACATGATCGCGATCACCTTCTTCTTCACGACATGTCTGGCGCTAGCGCTGCATGGCGGCCTCGTTCTGTCGGCCCTGAATCCGGACCGTGGCGAGCCCGTCAAGTCGCCCGAGCACGAGAACACCATCTTCCGCGACCTCGTCGGCTATTCGATCGGCACTATCGGCATTCACCGCCTGGGCCTGTTTCTGGCGCTCGCGGCCGTTTTCTTCAGCGCGGTCTGCATGATCATCAGCGGTCCGGTGCTCGCCGAAGGTGGTTCGTGGCCGGATTGGTGGAATTGGTGGCGCACCCTGCCGATCTGGAACTCGTAATTCAACCGGTCACAAGAGAGTCTTGTCATGGCCCAATATCAGAACATCTTCACGCAGGTCCAGGTTGAAGGACCTGCCTATGCGGGGGTGCCGCTACGACCCGGCAGTTCCCCCCGCGAGACCAAGACCACCTTCAGCTACTGGCTCGGAAAGCTCGGCGATGCGCAGGTGGGTCCGATCTATCTCGGCTTCACCGGGATCTGTTCGGTGCTGTGCGGCTTCGTCGCGATCGAGATCATCGGCCTCAACATGTTGGCGGCGGTGGACTGGAGTCCGATCGAATTCCTGCGCCAGTTCTGCTGGCTCGCGCTCGAGCCGCCGAAGCCGGAATACGGTCTGTCGATCCCGCCGCTCAAGGAAGGCGGCTGGTGGCTGATGGCCGGCTTCTTCCTGACGGTGTCCATCGTGCTGTGGTGGGTCCGCACCTATCGCCGCGCGCGGGCGCTCGGCATGGGGACCCACGTGTCGTGGGCGTTCGCTTCGGCGATCCTGTTGTACCTCGCCATCGGCTTCATTCAGCCGCTGCTGATGGGCACCTGGAGCGAAGCTCCGCCGTTCGGCATCTTCCCGCACCTCGACTGGACCAACAACTTCTCGATCAAGTACGGCAATCTCTACTACAACCCCTTCCACTGTCTCTCGATCGCCTTCCTGTATGGCTCGGCCCTGCTGTTCGCCATGCACGGTGCGACCATTCTGGCCGTGAGCCGCTACGGCGGCGAGCGCGAAATCGAGCAGATGCTGGACCGCGGTACCGCACTTGAACGCGCTGCTCTGTTCTGGCGCTGGACGATGGGCTTCAACGCCACCGCGGAATCGATCCATCGCTGGGCCTGGTGGTTCGCCGTTCTCACGCCGCTGACCGGCGCGATCGGCATCATCCTCACCGGTCCGGTGGTCGACAACTGGTTCGACTGGGGTGTGAAGCACGGTCTCGCTCCGCCGCGCTGAGCGACCCGACATCCAGACGACACAAAGTGCGCACGCCTGATTGCAAAAATCCGATCAGGCGTGCGCTGCTAATTCAGCTCCCCAACAGGTGTCGCCCGAGAGAAGTTTTTCCTGCCGGTAATGACGTTCGCAACAATGTGCGGTAAAGGAAACCCTTCCCACCCGCGCCTGTCAGGCCAACGACAAGCTCGTCGACGACGATACGGAGCCAGCCAGAGGGCTTCGGATCAGTAGAGACCCGACTTGTTTGGACGCAGACGCCGGAGTGGAGGACGAGTTTTTGCAGGAGGATATTTGCCCTGGTGCAAGTGTTCAAATCTCCGAAGGAGTCGCTGGGGGATCTCGGTGCCCAGTCTGCCGCCAAGCTGATCGCCGCTGCGACCGATGTCGCGCTGGTCGTCGATTCGCAGGGCGTGATCCGGGACGTGGCGTTCAACAAGGACGAACTGGCTCTCGAACTGGACGGCCAGGGCCGTTGGCTCGAGTCCCGGCTGGTCGACATCGTGACCTCCGACACTCAGCCGAAAATTCGCGAGCTGTTGCTCGACGCGACCGTGCGTGACGCGCCGACCTGGCGTCAGGTCAACCATCCCTCGCCGGGCGGCGACGACGTGCCGGTGCTGTACTCGGCCATCAATTACGGGCCCGACGATCGCCTGCTGGTGGTCGGCCGTGATCTGCGTCAACTCGCGATGATGCAACAGCGTCTAATCAACGCCCAGCAGTCGATGGAGCGAGACTACATCCGGCTGCGGCACGCCGAAACGCGGTACCGGCTGCTGTTTCAGGTCTCGTCGGAAGCCGTCATGATCGTCGACGCGAGCAGCGAATTGATCGTGGATGCCAACCCGGCGACGCTGGCGCTGTTCGACATGACTGCAGCGCAGACATTGAATTCGGCGGTCATCGGCCATTTCGGCAGCGCCGACCAGCAGGTCGTGATGAAATTGTTCGGCGAGGTCCGCACCACCGGCCGGGACGGCCGCGCCAAAGTGCGACTCGCCAGCAGCGGCCGCGAGTGCGAATTGTCGGCGTCCTTGTTCAGGCAAGAGAACGCCTCGCTGTTCCTGGTCCGCCTGACATCGCAATCGGCCGTGCCGGAAAGCGGCGCCGCGAAGAATGCGTCGTTGCTGCTGAAGTACTTCGAGGCCGGCGCCGACGCGCTGGTCATCACCCAGTTCGACGGACGCGTCATTCGGGCCAATCTCGCCTTTCTGGAAATGGCGCAACTCGGCAGCGCCGAGCAGGCGCGCGGCCAATTGCTCGACCGTTGGCTCGGCCGGACCGGCGTCGATCTCAGCGTCGCGCTGGCCAATTTGCGGCAGAGCGGCGCCATCAAACTGTTCGCAACCGTGCTGCGCGGCGAGTACGGCGCTGCCGCCGAAGTCGAGGTCTCGGCGGTCGCGCTGAACGACATCGAGGACAAGCCGTGCTTCGGCTTCGCGATCCGCAACGTCGAGAAGCGGTTGCCCGCGTCGCCGAGTTCGAAGCGGGAACTGCCGCGCTCGGTGGCCCAACTCACCGAACTGATCGGCCGGGTGCCGCTGCGCGACCTCGTGCGCGAAACCACCGATGTGATCGAAAAGCTGTCGATCGAGGCGGCGCTGGAGCTGACCGGCGACAACCGGGCGTCGGCGGCCGACATGCTGGGTCTCAGCCGTCAAAGCCTGTATGTGAAATTGCGTCGCTACGGCCTCGCGGAACACGCGCCGGAGGGAGAGGCTGCAGATGAATAAGACCGATGCGACGCGGATGAGTAACGCCATGATCACGCGTCCGGCGCCATCGGCGGTGCTCGAGGTGCTTCACCCCATCACCTGGTTTCCGCCGATGTGGGCGTTCGCCTGCGGCGTGGTGTCGTCGGGCGTGCCGATCTCCGCCCGATGGCCGGAAGTGATCGCCGGCATCGTGCTGTGCGGGCCGCTCCTGGTCGCCAGCAGCCAAGTGGTCAACGACTGGTTCGACCGCGACGTCGACGCCATCAACGAACCCAACCGGCCGATCCCGTCGGGGCGGATCCCGGGACGCTGGGGGCTGTATCTGTCCTATCTCTGGACCGGCGCATCGCTGCTGCTCGCGAGCCAGCTCGGAGTCTGGGTGTTCGGCGCCGCCGCGCTCGGGCTGGTGCTGGCCTGGATGTATTCGATGCCGCCGTTCCGGCTGAAGCAGAATGGCTGGCTCGGCAACGGCGCCTGCGCCATCACCTATGAAGGCTTCGCCTGGTTCACCGGCGCCGCGGTGATGCTCGGCGGGCTGCCGCCGTGGTGGATCGTGACTTTGGCTCTGCTCTACAGCGCCGGCGCGCACGGCATCATGACGCTCAACGACTTCAAGTCGATCGAGGGCGATATCAAGACCGGGGTCGGCTCGCTGCCGGTCAAGCTCGGGGTCGACAACGCGGCCCGCGTCGCCTGCGCCGTGATGGCGATCCCGCAGGTGATCGTCATCGCGCTGCTGCTGGGGTGGGACCGCCCGATTCAGGCCGCCATCGTCGGCCTGGTGCTGGCGGTGCAACTCGGCCTGATGGTGCGGTTTCTCCGCGCGCCGGTCGAGCGCGCCACCTGGTTCAGCGGCCTCGGTGTCGCGCTCTATGTCATGGGCATGATGGCGAGTGCGGTCGCGGTCTCGCCGTTCGGACCGTCCGCATGAACGCTCACTCGATCGGAGGCGCCTGATCATGATGCGACCATTGTCTTGGCTTGGCATTGTCCGAATGGGTCTGGTGCAAACCGGCCTTGGCGCCATCGTCGTGCTCACCACCTCGACCTTGAACCGCGTGATGGTGGTGGAACTGGCACTTCCGGCGATGCTGCCGGGCGCGCTGGTCGCGATCCACTATGCGCTGCAGGTGTTCCGCCCGGCCTGGGGCCACGGCTCCGACCGCGGCGCGCGGCGGACGCCATGGATCATCGGCGGCATGGCCGTGCTCGCGCTCGGCGGCTTCCTCGCTGCAGTCGCGACGGCATGGATGAGCACGCAGCCGCTGTTCGGCGTGGCTCTCGCCATCGTCGCGTTTTGTCTGATCGGCGGTGGCGTCGGCGCGGCCGGAACATCGCTGTTGGTGCTGCTCGCCAAGCGCACCGACGAACGCCGACGCGCGGCGGCGGCGACCATAGTGTGGGTGATGATGATCGCAGGATTTATCGTCACCACCGGCTTCGCCGGCCATCTGCTCGATCCGTTCTCGCCGGCGCGGCTGGTCGCGGTGTCGGGCGGGGTCTCGGTGATCGCGATGCTGCTCACTTTCGTCGGCGTCTGGGGCATCGAAGGCAAAGCGGCCACCGCCGAGGTGGTGGCAAAGCAAGCGGCCGACAAGGGCTCGTTCCGCGCCGCCTTCAAGGAAGTCTGGGCCGAGCCGCAGGCGCGCCGGTTCGCGATCTTCGTATTCGTGTCGATGCTCGCCTACAGCGCTCAGGACCTGATCCTGGAGCCGTTCGCCGGTGCAGTGTTCGGTTTCACGCCGGGCGAGACCACCAAATTGTCGAGCGTGCAGCATGGCGGCACGCTGATCGGCATGGCGCTCGTGCCGCTGATCGGCGCGCTGTTTCCTCGATCGCGCGGCAATTTGCAGATCTGGACCGTCGGCGGCTGCATCGCCTCGGCGATCGCCTTGCTGGGCCTGTCGACGGCTGCGATGGTCGGGCCGTCCTGGCCGCTGCGGGAAACCGTGTTTCTGCTCGGCATCACCAACGGCGCCTATGCGGTCGCGGCGATCGGCTCGATGATGGAACTGGTCACCGCCGGCGGCGAAAAGCGCGAAGGCGTCCGCATGGGGTTGTGGGGCGCGGCGCAGGCGATCGCCTTCGGCATCGGCGGCTTCGTCGGGACTCTGGCCAGCGACGTCGCGCGCTTCATCCTGTCGTCGCCGGCGCTGTCCTATGCGTCGGTGTTCGCCGCTGAGGCGGGACTGTTCATTGCCTCCGCCGCGATGGCCGTCTGGGTGCATCGCGCCCAGGTCCGTTCTGCCCGAAATCAGAGTCAAGTCGTCGGTCTGTCCAACGCCGCGGTTGCGGGAGGGTGAGATGAGCGAGAATTCCGAGGTCTACGACGTCGTCGTTGTCGGCGGTGGTCCGTCCGGCGCCACTGCGGCCTGCGATCTCGCGCGGGCCGGCAAGCGCGTCGTGTTGCTCGACCGCGCCGGTCGCATCAAGCCCTGCGGCGGTGCGATCCCGCCGCGGGCCATCCGCGATTTTGCCATTCCCGACAGCATGCTGGTCGCCAAGATCAATGCCGCGCGGATGGTGTCGCCGACCGACGTCGAAGTCGATATGCCGATCGACGGTGGCTTCGTCGGCATGGTCGATCGCGAGCATTTCGACGAATGGCTGCGCCAGCGCGCCGCAAATGTCGGCGCCGAGCGCCGCACCGGACTTTTCCGGCGCTTCACCCGCGACGAGAGCGGCGTCAACATCGTGCACTACGAGGAGCGTCTACCCGACGGCACGATGCAGGACCAGACGGTCCGGGCGCGGGCGATCATCGGCGCCGACGGCGCGGTGTCGGCGGTCGCGCGGCAGTTCTTGCCGGACGCCGACCGGGTTCCGTTCGTGTTCGCCTATCACGAGATCATCAAGGCGCCGCAGCCGGGACAGGCCGCGTACGAGAGCCGGCGTTGCGACGTGTACTACCAGGGCAAGGTGTCGCCGGACTTCTACGGCTGGGTGTTCCCGCATGGCGACACCGTCAGCGTCGGCACCGGCTCGATGCACAAGGGCTTCTCGCTTCGCGACTCGGTCGCCGAGTTGCGCAAGCAGACCGGGCTCGACGAGGTCGAGACCATCCGAAAGGAAGGCGCACCGATCCCGCTGCATCCGCTGCCGCGCTGGGACGACGGTCACAGCGTGCTGCTCGCCGGCGATGCGGCCGGCGTGGTGGCGCCGGCGTCGGGCGAGGGCATCTACTACGCGTTGGTCGGCGGCCGGCTTGCGGCCGAGGCCGTCGGTGAATTTCTCGACACAGCGGACGCGAAGGCGCTGAAGCTGGCACGCAAGCGTTTCATGCGCGCGAACGGCTCGGTGTTCCGGATCCTCGGCCTGATGCAGTGGTACTGGTACGCCAACGACAAACGCCGCGAGCAATTCGTCAGTATCTGCCGTGATCAAGACGTCCAGAAGCTGACCTGGGACGCCTACATGAACAAGAAACTGGTCCGCGCCAAGCCGATCGCCCATGTCCGGATCTTCTTCAAGAATCTGGCCCACATGACCGGCCTGGCTTCGGTGTAACCTCGGCAGGCTCGACTTGAATCCTATTTTCGTTGCCTTTTCCGTCGCGATCCTGGTTGGGCTGCTCGGCGGATCTCTGACCGACACCGGGATCTGGTATCAGAGCCTGATCAAGCCCTGGTGGCAGCCGCCGGACTGGGCCTTCGGTCCGGCTTGGACGGTGATCTTCGCGCTCGCCGCAATGTCTGCCATCCACGCCTGGCGTGGGGCTCACAGCAGGGCGCAGCGCGACTGGGTGATCGGCATCTTCGCCGCCAACGGGTTCTTCAACCTGCTGTGGAGCATGCTGTTCTTCACCGTGCAGCGGCCGGACTGGGCGTTGCTCGAAGTGCCGCTGCTGTGGCTGTCGGTGCTGGTCGGAATCGTGGTGTTCTGGCGCAGCGCCCGGACCGCGACCTACTATTTGATGCCGTATCTGCTCTGGGTCAGCTTCGCGGCCTATCTGAACTGGACCGTGGTGCGACTCAACGCACCGTTCTCCTGATCGCCTGATTGCGCGATGGCTCTCGCCCGCCGGTGTTCTCCATGTCGATGATGTCGGATTTGTTCGCGAGTGGCTTCATCGTGGACGCCGTGCTGATCGTTCTGGCCCTCGAGGCCTTCGCCGTGATCGGCTATTGGCTATGGCGAAACCGGGGGATTGCGCCGGCCGATTTCCTGCCCGGTATGATATCGGGCGCCCTGATGCTGCTGGCGCTGCGCGCCGTGCTGGCGGGGGCGGGGTGGTTGGTGCCGACGCTTTGCCTGATGGCGGCGGGATTGGCCCACCTGGTCGATGTCCGCCGGCGCTGGCGGAATTGAACGCCTCCGGGCTCGGCGACGGGGCGCCTCGGCGAACCCAGCGCAAGGGCAGAAAAAGCAAAAGCCCCGGTTCTGAGGATCAGAACCAGGGCTTTCGCGTCAGCAGCAATCAATCAGAGAGATCAGTCCAGCTTACTTCAGCGTGGCGAGATACGCCGCAACATCCTTGCGCTGCTGTTCGTTGGCCAGTTTGAAGGTCATCTTGGTCGAACCGACGGCCTTGTCGGCCTGGCCCTTGTCGGTGAGGAACTTCTTCAGGAAGGCATTCGGATCCGGCAGGTAGGCCACGATGTTTTCCTGGGTCCAGACCAGACCGGCTTCGCCGGAATTGTGGTTCAGCGGCGAATAGGTGAAGCCGGCAGCCGTGCCCGCCTTACGGCCGACGGCGCCGCCGAGGGCCGGTCCGACCATATTCTTGTCGGCACGATGGCAGGTCATGCACTGCTTGAACACCGCTTCGCCCTTGGCGGCGTCCTGCGCCGAGGCGATACCTGTCGACAGAGATCCTGCGGCAGCGGTGATGGTGACAATTGCGAGAAATTTTCGGACCACGTCTCTCTCCATAGATCTCGTCGTTACGCCCAACGGAATCAGGCCCTCTGCGGGGCCGGACAACAGCCCTATCCAAACCCGTTCTAAAGTGGCCTGTAAAGCAATTCTGACAACGGAGGTACCACCTCGCACGAAGTATTCGACGGCTATCGCCTTGAATCGGCGTAATTTTATTGCGGAATAAGCAATTCGGCGGATTTCTTGACGGTTCTGTGCCGCTTCCACTTGTCATTGGCACGCTGTCTGCATAATTGCTGCAGAGCGTACCGTTCGACTGCGTCTCGGGGACGCCGAACCGCCGCTCGCGAGTGGATCGATGTCTGCAAAACCCGCCCAACCCGACATCACCCTCCTTCTGGATATGGATGGCGTGATCCGCGACGCTTCCCTTTCACCGGCTCTGGCCGGGGAAAGTGTTCAGGGTTGGCTCGGCCAAGCCTGGACCGATGTTGCCGGCGATGATGGTGGCGACAAGGTCCGGCGCATGGTCGAGGATGCCCGGACCAGCGGAATCTCTGCATTTCGGCAGGTAAATCAACGATTTCCGTCCGGCGCCGAGCTCCCGATCGAATTCACCACCATGCTACTCGGTGATCGCACCGGACTGCTCGCGGTGGGCAAGAACCTGCAGGCGGTGACCGAACTGCATGCGCGACTGATTGCGGCGCAACAAACGATCGAGCGCGACTACTGGCGGCTGCGTGAAATGGAAACGCGTTATCGGCTGGTATTCGACGCTGCAACCGAAGCGGTGATGATCGTCTCGGCGCACGATCTCCGGATCGTCGAGGCCAATCGGGCCGCGGTGCAGGCCCTCAGCGGGGTCGACCGTGACAACGAGGATGTCACCGGCCGCGAGATCTTGAACGAGGTTGCGCAGCTCGACCGCGATGCGGTTCGCGAAATGCTGGCGCGGGTCCGTGATCGCGGCAAAGCGCTGAGCATCCTCGTGCATATCGGCCGCGATGCGCGGCCATGGATGTTGCGTGGCTCGCTGGTGTCGTCGGAACAAGGGCAGGTGTTCCTGCTGCAATTCTCACCGGTCGCCACGACTTCGCGGGACGACGAACGCGCCGAGCCGACCGTGCTCAAGACGCTGATCGACCGGGTGCCGGACGGCTTCGTCGCGCTCGACGCCGGCGGCGTCATCCGCCACGCCAATCAGGCCTTTCTGGACCTCGTCCAGATCGGCTCGAAGGGATCCGCGATCGGCGAATCGCTCGGTCGTTGGCTCAATCAGCCCGGTGCAGACCTCGCGGCGCTGATGTCGCATCTGCAGCGCTACAAGACCGTGCGGCTGTTTCAGACCTCCATTCGCGGCGAACTCGGGAGCGAGACGGATGTCGAGATCTCGGCGGTCGACGGCGACGACCACAACTACCTCGGTGTACTGATCAGGAATGTGTCGCGGCGTCTCGGCGGCGGCGAAAGCGATGCACTACGCTCGGCGCTCGGCCCGATCAGCAAGCAGCTCGGCCGCTCTTCGCTGAGAAAGCTGGTCAAGAATACCGTAGGCATCGTCGAACGCCACTATGTCAAGGAAGCGCTGGAACTCACCAAGGGCAACCGCACGGCCACTGCCGAACTGCTGGGGTTGAGCCGGCAAAGTCTCTATGCCAAGCTCGCGCGCTATGGGCTCGACGACAAGGGTGCCGTCTCCCAAAACGCCGAGGACTGAGTGACGGCTGAAGCGACGATCTCCCCCGCATTCGGAACCGCCGATCTTTCGAACTGCGAGCAGGAGCAAATTCATCTTGCCGGTTCGATTCAGCCGCACGGCGCTCTGCTGGTGATCAGCGAGCCGGATCACCGTATCGTTCAAGCCAGCGCCAACGCCGCCGAGTTCCTCAACGTCGAGCGGGTGCTCGGTCTGCCGCTCGCCGAACTCGAAGGCGATCTGCTGATCCGTATCCTGCCTCATCTCGACCCGACTTCCGAGGGAACGCCGATCGCCGTGCGCTGCCGGATCGGCAGCCCGGGGGCGGATTTCGACGGCTTGATCCATCGGCCGCTGGAAGGGGGGCTGATCGTCGAGCTGGAGCGCGCCGGCCCGCCGGTCGATCTGTCGCTGATGGTCGGGCAGGCGCTGGACAAGATCCGGACCGCGAGCTCGGTTCGCGCCTTGTGCGAAGAAGCTGCGGTGCTGTTCCAGAATCGCACCGGCTACGACCGGGTGATGATCTACCGTTTCGACGAAGAGGGCCACGGCGAGGTGTTCTCCGAGCGCCACGTCCCGGGGCTCGAATCCTATCTCAGCAACCGTTATCCGTCCTCCGACATTCCGCAAATGGCGCGACGCTTGTACGAGCGAATTCGCGTGCGCGTGCTGGTCGACGTCGGCTACGAGCCGGTGCCCCTGCAGCCGCGGCTGTCACCTCTCACCGGGCGCGACCTCGACATGTCGAGCTGCTTTCTCCGCTCGATGTCGCCGATCCATCTGCAGTATCTGAAGAACATGGGCGTCCGCGCGACGCTGGTGGTGTCGCTGGTGGTCGGCGGCAAACTGTGGGGACTGGTCGCCTGCCATCACTATCAGCCGCGCTTCATCCATTTCGAGCTGCGCGCCGTCTGCGAGCTGCTCGCCGAGGCGATCGCCACGCGGATCACCGCACTCGAGAGCTTTGCGCAAAGCCAGTCCGAACTGTTCGTGCAGCGGCTCGAGCAACGCATGATCGAAGCGATCTCGCGGGAGGGCGACTGGCGCGCGGCGATCTTCGACACGACGCAGTCGATCCTGCCGCCGGTCGGTGCGACTGGTGGCGCGCTGGTGTACGAGGGGCAGGTCACCACGATCGGTGAAGTGCCAGGCACCCAGGATATTCGCGAGGTCGCCGCCTGGCTCAGCCGCCAGCCCCGCGTGTCGGTGATCTCGACATCGTCGCTCGGTCTCGATGCGCCGGAATTCGCGCCGTTGACGCGCGTCGCGAGCGGCGTCGCGGCGGCGCCGGTCTCCAACCATCCGGGCGAATTCCTCATCTGGTTCCGTCCCGAGCGTGTGCGCACGGTGACCTGGGGCGGCGATCCGAAAAAGCCTTTCGTGATCGGAGATACGCCGGCTGATCTTTCCCCCCGGCGCTCGTTCGCCAAATGGAATCAGGTGGTCGAAGGGACTTCCGATCCGTGGACGCCGGCCGACCTGGCAGCGGTGCGGATGATCGGCCAGTCTGTCGCCGACATCGTCTTGCAGTTCCGCGCCGTACGAACGCTGATCGCCCAGGAGCAACTCGACCAGTTCTCCCGTCAGGTGCTGACCTCCGACCATCCGGTGGTGATCGCCGACATCGAAGGCAAGATCCTGCTGATGAACGACGCGTTCACATCGATGCTGCCGCAGGCGCATCCGCCCGTCCAGCGACTGGACGATCTCGCCTCGGCCTTCGTCGAACCCTACGATTTCCTGCGGAATGTCGGCGAGCTGATCAGTCGACGGCGCGGCTGGCGGGGCGAATTGCTGTTGCGCGGCGGGGGAAACGAGCCGCGTCCGTTGATGGTGCGGGCCGACCCGGTGGTCCCGTCGCGCGATCGCGCGCTCGGCTTCGTGCTGATCTTCACCGACAACACCGACCGCCGCGCTGCTGAAGCGGCGCGTGGCCGTTTCCAGGAAGGCATCATCAAAAGCAGTCGGGTCGGCAGCGTGCGGTTGGATTCGAAATCCGACCTCGTCTATCAGAATCTGTTGTCGTCGCTGGTCGAGAACGCCCAGCTCGCGGCGCTGGAGATCACCTATGGGGTCGAGACCGGGCGGATTGCCGAAATGCTCGAAGGCGTGCGCAATTCGACGCTGCGCACTGCGGAAGTCCTCGAGTATTTGATGCTGCACGCGTCCCGCACCAGCGGGAACGACAACACGACAAGAAACAACAAGTCCAACAGCTAGGGATGGGGGCGGCCGGCCTGATCCCATCAAGGCCCGGGCTCCGGATCCGAAGCTGCACTAAGACGGTCGTGGCACCAGGGTGTCCGCCAAACGCCGTTGGACGGCGACCGACAGGGCAATGTTGCATTCGAAGGCGTGCGCCCCCTCCTTGACGATTGCGTCGGAGGCGGCGGCCGCCGCTCCGGCCCGTTCCAGCGCCTGGCGATAGTCGGACTTCAGCGTCGCCGGCTCGGCAATCGCGGAGAAGTCGTAATGTGAAAGTTCGGACGCGCCGAGTCCGAGCGACTTTTCGAGCAGGCGGCGCACGATCTGGCCGCCGTTGAGATCGCCGAGATAGCGTGTGTAGGCGTGGGCGATCAACCGACTGCCGTCGCCCTCGGCCGCAAGCGTGATCGTGCGGGCATAGGCCTCGCCCTCCGGCAGAAGCGGCCATTGCTCCGCCCAGTTCGGACCAGCCAGCGCCGTCAGATCCGCTGCGATTGCGGATGTTCGCGCCAGGCACCATCGCGCCAGCGGCGCGAGAATTGGGCTGTTGCGATGGCGTTCGATCCCGTCCTCGAGCTCGCGATAGGCCGGATGCAGATTGCGCATCAGCAGGACGTATCCGTCACGGCTCGCGGCTCCGCGCAAGATATCGGCCACGATGCCGGTGCGCTCGGCTTCGAGGTGCAGAGCTTTGGTGCGAAGGTAAAGAGCGGTGACGACACTCGGCTCGTCGCTGACCGCGGTGACTGAGACCATTTCGGTTCCCCGGCTTGACGCCGCCTTATAGCAGTGCGGAAGCAGGGGCGCGAATATCCGTCACAGTGAATCTTCGCCTTTCAAGGCAATCACCAGTTCTCGGGCGAGCTGCGGCGCGCGCGCACCGTCGATTGCCATCCCGTCGGCGCCGAGCGAGCCCACCAACTCCGGTCGATCGACCAGCATTGGCCCGCCGACGATCACGCCGATGCGGCGATTGCGGGAATCGCGACGAATGTCGACGATATTGCTCTTCAACTGGTTCAACCGCCTGTCGCTGGTCACGGAGAAGCCGATCACGTCGAACCAGCGCTCCGCGACCAGCGTCGTCATGTCACGATGCGTGGCGAAAGGGCCGGTGCAGATGTCCCAGCCGTCGTTGCGGAAAAACTCCGCGACCATCGCAAGGCCGAAGCTGTGTTGTTCGCCGGGGATGGTGGTGAGCAGGACAGCGCCGCTGCGTTGCAGAGCTTCGGTCCGGCCATGGTTCTCGCCGATCTGGCGAAGGATGCGCTGAAGGCGACTGACCCCGAGAGTCACATTGGCGAAGTCGGTCGTGTCGTCCTCCCACATCTCTCCCAGTCGCCGCGCCGCAGGCGCCAGCAGGTTGAGGAAGATCAAATCAGTGGAGGCCCCTCGCGCGCTAAGAGACTCGACATAGGCCAAGGCCGCGCTCTCGTCTAAACCGAGCACCAGAAGCGTGAACTGCTGCACCTCGAATGGTGCAGACGGATCGGTGGGTGCGGAAAGCGCGGGAAAGGACATGGAGCGCAGGGCGTAGCCAACCTGGGGGAGTATCTGGGTGCGCATCGAACGGACAATGCCTCTGGCACCGATTAAAGGCCGAAACCGCCAGAGCGGCTCTGGGGGCGATAAATCCTGCGGTCTTAAAGGTAACTGGGTCTGCTCGGTGTCGGTGGCTGGCGGAAGCGAAAGCTCGTTCCGGTTGGTCATTGGATACTCCCTTCTAGCCAGCTAACCCGAACGGCCTTCCGACCGTCAAGTTTAATTTACGTATGGTTTGGTTGACAGTTCTAGGATCCGAGACTAGCCTTTGTCGATCAGCCGCACTTAGGGAGTGGCGCGGTGCACCGCAGAACAGCATCAGATCAAGAAAATGACTGTCGCGGTGTGACGGTGTCTGCTTCCTCGCCACATTCGTCGGTATCGCATCACCGCGACCGCGATGTGTCAAATGTTCTTTACATCGACGCCGTCAAAACATCTTCCGCAGTGCCGCATGGCGCGGCGGCTGAAGCCGCAAAGGTTCGGCAGCCAGTGCAGCAGCTTAAGACGCTTTACACCCCAGAAGAGCGGCTTCGCCGCGATGCAACAAAATGGACCCTGGTGCAGGGAATTCTCGCGCCGGTCCAATTTCTGGTCTTCCTGATCAGCCTCGGGCTGGTGCTCCGATATCTGGCGACGGGGGACGGTTACACCGCCGCAACCGTGTCGGTCGTGATCAAGACGCTGGTGCTCTACACCATCATGATCACAGGCGCGATCTGGGAGAAGGAAGTCTTCGGCTGCTATCTGTTCGCGCCGGCTTTCTTCTGGGAGGACGTCTTCAGTTTCCTCGTGCTGGCGCTGCACACCACCTATCTGGTGATGCTGTTCGCCGGCATTGGTGATCCGCGCCAGCAGATGCTGGCCGCGCTCGCCGCCTATGCGACCTACGTGGTCAACGCCGCGCAATTTCTGCTCAAGCTTCGCGCCGCGCGCCGCGACGAGCGGATTGCTGCGATGAATGCTCCCGGCATTTCGGGGAGCCGCGCATGACCGTCCACGTGCAGCCCTGCGCCGCGCCAGCGGAAGATCCTGTCTCGCGTGCGGTTCGCACCGAGAGCGGCCAGCGCGAAGTCTTCTGCGGTCTCACCGGCATCGTCTGGCTTCACCGCAAGATTCAGGACGCGTTCTTCCTGGTCGTCGGCTCGCGTACTTGTGCGCATCTGATCCAGTCGGCCGCCGGCGTGATGATCTTCGCCGAACCGCGCTTCGGCACCGCCATCATGGAAGAGAAGGACCTCGCCGGTCTCACCGACGCCAATGACGAACTCGATCGCATCGTCACGCAGTTGCTGACCCGGCGGCCCGACATCAAGCTGCTGTTCCTCGTCGGTTCCTGCCCGTCGGAAGTGATCAAGCTCGATCTGTCGCGCGCGGCGCTGCGGCTGTCGCAGCGGTTCTCGCCCGGCGTGCGCATCCTGAACTACTCTGGCAGCGGCATCGAGACCACCTTCACCCAGGGCGAGGATTCCTGCCTCGCGTCGCTGGTGCCGGCATTGCCCGCGGCCCAGGACGAAACGTCGTCGCTGCTGGTGATAGGCTCGCTCGCCGACGTCGTCGAGGACCAGTTCATGCGGATGTTCGATGCGCTCGGCATCGGCCCCGTGCAGTTCTTTCCGCCGCGCAAATCGACCGCGCTGCCGAGCGTTGGCCCGAACACCAAGATCCTGATGGCGCAGCCGTTCCTGCCGGACACCGTGCGTGCGCTGCAGGAGCGCGGCGCCAAGCGGCTGGCCGCGCCGTTCCCGCTCGGCGTCGAAGGCACCACCGGCTGGCTGCGCGCCGCCGCCGATGCATTTGGGATCGACGCTGCGACATTCGACCGGGTGACGGAGCCGAACCGCGTCCGTGCCGAACGCGCGCTCGGCGCCTACAAGGCCGAACTCGGTGGCCGCCGGATTTTCTTCTTTCCCGACTCCCAGCTCGAAATTCCGCTGGCGCGGTTTCTCGCGCGCGAGCTGTCGATGCAATTGGTCGAGGTCGGCACGCCGTATCTGCACCGCGAGCATCTCGCGGAGGAGCTGAAGCTGCTGCCCGCCGGCGTCGCGCTGACCGAAGGTCAGGACGTCGACCTGCAGCTCGACCGCTGCCGGCTTGCACGTCCCGACATCGCCGTCTGCGGTCTCGGCCTCGCCAATCCGCTCGAGGCCGAAGGCATCACCACGAAGTGGTCGATTGAACTCGTCTTCACCCCGATCCAGGGGTACGAGCAGGCGGCCGACCTCGCTGAATTGTTCGCGCGCCCGCTCGTCCGTCGCGCCAAGCTGGTGGCCTGATCATGCAGCTCACCGTCTGGACCTATGAAGGACCTCCCCATGTCGGCGCGATGCGAATCGCCACCGGGATGGAAGGGCTGCACTACGTCCTGCACGCGCCGCAGGGCGACACCTACGCCGATCTGTTGTTCACCATGATCGAGCGCCGCAACAAGCGGCCGCCGGTGACCTATACGACGTTCGCCGCACGCGACCTCGGTCGCGACACCGCCGAACTGTTCATGACCGCCGCGCGCGACGCCTATGCGCGGTTCCAGCCGCAGGCGATGATCGTCGGCGCGTCCTGCACCGGCTCGCTGATCCAGGACGATCCGGGCGGGCTGGCGAAATCGCTCGGCTTCCCGATCCCGGTGATCGCGATCGATCTGCCTGCCTATCAGCGCAAGGAAAACTGGGGCGCCGCCGAAACCTTCTACCAGCTTGTCCGCGCGCTCGCCGGTCCCAACGCGCCGGCGCCCGGCACCAAGCGTCCGGAGCGCGCGGCGGGAGTCCGCCCGAGCTGCAATCTGCTGGGGCCGACGGCGCTCGGCTTCCGCCATCGCGACGACATCACCGAAATCACCGGGCTGCTCGGCAAGCTCGGCATCGATGTCAACGTTGTCGCCCCGATGGGGTCGACGCCGGCGGATATCGCGCGGCTCGGCGATGCCGATTTCAACGTGGTGATGTATCCGGAAATCGCCGGGCAGGCGGCGTCCTGGCTGCACCGCATCTTCCATCAGCCGTTCACCAAGACGGTACCGATCGGCGTGTCCGCGACGCGCGACTTCATTCAGGAAGTGACCGCGCTCGCCGGCATCGATCCCGCGCCGATGCTGCAGGCCTCGTCGAGCCGGTTGCCGTGGTACTCGCATTCGGTCGACAGCACTTACCTGACCAACAAGCGCGTCTTCATCTTCGGCGATGCCACCCACGCGATCGCCGCGGCGCGGATCGCGTCGGAAGAGCTCGGCTTCAAGGTGGTTGGGCTCGGCAGCTACAGCCGTGAGTTCGGCCGCGAGCTGCGCGAAGCCGCGAAGCGTTACGATGTCGAACCGCTGATCACCGACGACTATCTCGAGGTCGAGGCCAAGGTGGCCGAGCTCCACCCCGAGCTGGTGCTCGGCACCCAGATGGAGCGCCACATCGCCAAGCGGCTCGGCGTTCCCTGCGCGGTGATCTCGGCGCCGGTGCACGTTCAGGATTTCCCGGCGCGCTACGCGCCGCAGATGGGCTTCGAAGGCGCCAATGTGATCTTCGACACCTGGGTGCATCCGCTGATGATGGGCCTGGAAGAGCATCTGCTGACGATGTTCAAGGACGATTTCGAATTCAAGGACGGGGCGATGCCGTCGCATCTCGGGACCGGCCACGCCGCGCCGGTCGCGGAAGCCGTCGCCGCTCCGGCTGCCGCTGTCGCGACCGAATCCGTCGCGACCGGAGTCGCCGCGCCCGACATCGCGTCGGCAACCGCTGTGGCCGCAGCCGCAGCCGTGTGGGCGCCCGAAGCCGAGAAGGAACTGCAGAAGATACCGTTCTTCGTTCGCGGGAAAGCCCGCCGGAATACCGAGCGATTCGCCAACGAGAATGGCGTCGCAACCATCACTGTCGAGACCTTGTACGATGCAAAAGCGCACTTCGCACGCTGACAAGACGCCAGTTCGTGTCGTCATCGTTACTATGGACAGCCATCTGTCCGGCGCCGCCGCGCGCGCGCGGGATCTGCTGCGTCGCGACTATCCCGGGCTCGAGTTGACAGTCCACTCCGCCGACGAGTGGGGCACCGACGACACCGCGCTGTCGCGCTGTCACGCCGACATCGCCGCCGGCGATATCGTCATCGCCACCATGCTGTTCCTCGACGACCACGTCCGTGCGGTGATGCCCGCGCTGCAGGCGCGCCGCAACGATTGCGACGCGCTGGTGTGCTGCATGTCGGCGGGCGAGGTGGTCAAGCTCACCCGCGTCGGCAAGTTCGACATGAGCGCCGAAGCGCTCGGCATGATCAACTGGCTGAAGAAGCTGCGCGGCAAGAAGACTGAAGGCGGCGCCGGCAAGGGCGAGATGAAGATGCTGCGGCAGCTGCCCAAGCTGCTGCGCTTCATCCCCGGCACCGCTCAGGACATGCGGGCGTACTTCCTGACACTGCAATACTGGCTGGCCGGCTCCGAGGCGAACATCGCCAACATGGTCCGCCTGCTGATCGATCGCTATGCCAGCGGTCCGCGCAAGGTTCTGCGTGGTGTCGCCAAGGTCGAGCCGCCGGTCGAATACGCCGATATCGGCGTCTATCATCCGAAGATGAAGGGGCGGATCGCCGAGTCGGTCGACAAGCTCCCGGCCGGCCCCGCCGACGCCAAGGGTTCGGTCGGCGTCCTGCTGCTGCGCTCCTATCTGCTCGCCGGCAATTCCGGTCATTACGACGGCATGCTGGAAGCGTTCGAGGCCAAGGGCCTTCGCGTCATTCCGGCGTTCGCCTCGGGTCTCGACCAGCGCCCGGCGATCGAGCGCTTCTTCATGAAGAACGGCCGTCCGACGGTCGACGCGGTGGTGTCGCTCACCGGCTTCTCGCTGGTCGGTGGTCCCGCCTACAACGACTCCAAGGCGGCCGAGCATATTCTCGCCGAGCTCGACGTGCCGTATCTGTCGGCGCACCCCGTCGAGTTCCAGACGCTCGAGCAGTGGGCCGCGTCCGATCGTGGACTGATGCCGGTGGAAAGCACCATCATGGTGGCGATCCCCGAACTCGACGGCTCGTCGGGCCCGATGGTCTATGGCGGCCGTTCGGATGGCGGCGACGTCGCCTGCCCGGGCTGCGACAGGTTCTGCAAGTTCGACCGCAACCAGACCGGCGGCGACATGAACATCTGCATCGAGCGGGCGCAGATGCTGGCGTCGCGCACCGCGCGGCTGGTCGCGCTCCGCCGCAGCGAGCGCAAGGACCGCAAGGTCGCGGCCGTGCTGTTCAACTTCCCGCCGAACGCCGGCAACACCGGCACTGCGGCCTTCCTCGGCGTGTTCGAGTCGCTGCACAACACGCTAAAGGCGATGAAGGCCGAGGGCTACACCGTCGAGGTGCCGGACAGCGTCGATGCGCTGCGCGAAGCCATCATCAACGGCAACGCCTCGCGATTCGGCGCCCATGCCAACGTCCATGCCCGCGTCCCGGCCGGCGATCACGTCAAGAACGAGCGCTGGCTGCGCGAGATCGAAGGACAGTGGGGGCCGGCGCCGGGCAAGCAGCAGAGCGACGGCAGCTCGATCTTCGTGCTCGGTGAGCGCTTCGGCAACGTCTTCGTCGGCGTCCAGCCGGCGTTCGGCTACGAAGGCGACCCGATGCGGCTGCTGTTCGAGAAGGGATTTGCGCCCACGCACGCTTTCTCGGCGTTCTATCGATGGATCAGGCAGGATTTCGGGGCCCACGCCGTGCTGCATTTCGGCACCCACGGCGCGCTCGAATTCATGCCCGGCAAGCAGACCGGCCTGTCCGGCACCTGCTGGCCCGACCGCATGATCGGCGACCTGCCTAACATGTACATCTACGCCTCCAACAATCCCTCGGAAGGCGCCATCGCCAAGCGGCGCTCGGCGGCGACGCTGATCAGCTATCTGACGCCGCCGGTCGCTCATGCCGGTCTGTATCGCGGGCTGCTCGAATTGAAGTCCTCGATCGAGCGCTGGCGCGGCCTGACGCCGGAGGAAGAAACCGAACGCGCCAATCTCGCGGTGCTGGTGCAGGCGCAGGCCTCGGCCCTCGACCTGACCCCGGCCGAACCGGCCTGGACCGCGGAAGAAGCCGGCGCCACCATCGCCAAGCTCGCCGACTCCGTGCTGGAGATGGAATACGCGCTGATCCCGCATGGTTTGCATGTGATCGGCAACGTGCCCTCCGAAGAGGAGCGGGTCGAAACGCTGGAAGCCGTCGCCGATGCCATGCATGGCAAGCGCCCGGACAAGGCGCTGCTCGAAGCGCTGGTGCGCGGCGGCCATCCCGAGCACCTGTCCGGCAACGGCCCGGAGGCGGAAGCCGATCTGGCAATGCTTCACGAACTCGCCGGCATCGACCGCATTCTCGCCGAAGATCACGAGATCCCGAGTATCCTGCGGGCGCTCGACGCCAAGTTCATCCGGCCGGCGCCGGGCGGCGATCTGCTGCGCACGCCGGCGGTGCTGCCGACGGGCCGCAATCTGCACGGCTTCGATCCGTTCCGCATCCCGAGCGCATTCGCGCTGCAGGACGGCGCCAAACAGGCGCAACGGCTGATCGATAAACACGTCGCCGAGGGCAATCCGCTGCCGGAGACCGTCGCGATCGTGCTGTGGGGCACCGACAATCTCAAGAACGAAGGCGCGCCGATCGGCCAGGCTCTGGCGTTGATGGGGGCGAAGCCGCGGTTCGACAGCTACGGCCGTCTCGCCGGCGCCGATCTGATCCCGCTCGACGAATTGAAGCGGCCACGGATCGACGTGATCATCACCATGTCGGGCATCTTCCGCGACCTGCTGCCGCTGCAGATCAAGCTGCTCGCGGAAGCCGCGTTCATGGCGGCGAGCGCCGATGAGCCGGCCGACCAGAACTTCGTCCGCAAGCATTCGCTGGCCTATCAGGCCGAGCACAATTGCGACATGGAGACCGCGTCACTGCGGGTGTTCGGCAACGCCGACGGCGCCTACGGTTCCAACGTCAACCATCTGGTCGAGAACAGCCGCTGGGAAGACGAGGACGAACTCGCCGAGACCTATACGCGACGCAAGAGCTTCGCCTACGGACTGAAGGGTCAGCCGGTGCAGCGCGCCGATCTGCTGAAGAGCGCGCTCGCCGACGTCGACCTCGCTTATCAGAATCTCGACTCGGTCGAACTCGGCGTCACCACCGTCGATCACTATTTCGACACGCTGGGCGGCATCAGCCGCGCCGTGCGCAAAGCCAAGGGCGGTCAGGCGGCGCCGGTCTATATCGGCGACCAGACCCGCGGTGCCGGCACGGTGCGGACGCTGTCGGAGCAGGTCGCTCTCGAGACTCGGACCCGGATGCTCAATCCGAAATGGTACGAAGGCATGCTCAAGCACGGCTACGAAGGCGTGCGGCAGATCGAAGAGCACGTCACCAACACCATGGGCTGGTCGGCCACCACCGGTGAAGTCGCACCGTGGGTGTATCGCCAGCTCACCGAAACCTTCGTGCTCGACCCCGAAATGCGGGAACGGCTCGCCTCGCTCAATCCGGTGGCGTCGGCGAAAGTCGCCAACCGCCTGATCGAGGCGCATGAACGCAATTACTGGTCTCCGGACCCTGAAATGCTCGAGGTTCTGCGCAAGGCAGGCGAAGAGCTCGAGGATCGCCTGGAAGGCGTGGGAGTGGCCGCATGAACATTCTGACTGATCCCCTCAAGTTGAAGACCTCGGGCTGCGCCGACGCCAACGCATCGAAATGCGCTGAAGGCGACGGTGAGGGCAGCGTCCAGGTGCAGCTCGATCCGAACGTCAAGATCGGCAGCGCCAAGGTGTTCTCGATCTACGGCAAGGGCGGCATCGGCAAGAGCACGACGTCGTCGAACCTATCGGTCGCGTTCTCCAAGCTCGGCAAGCGCGTGCTGCAGATCGGCTGCGATCCCAAGCACGACTCGACCTTCACGTTGACCAAGCGGCTGATCCCGACGGTGATCGACGTGCTCGAAGAGGTGAACTTCCACTCCGAGGAATTGCGGCCCGAGGACTTCGTGTTCGAAGGCTATAACGGTGTGATGTGCCTCGAGGCCGGCGGTCCGCCCGCCGGCACCGGCTGCGGCGGTTATGTCGTCGGCCAGACTGTCAAACTGTTGAAGGAGCATCACCTCCTCGAAGACACCGACGTGGTGATTTTCGACGTGCTCGGCGACGTGGTGTGCGGTGGCTTCGCCGCCCCGCTGCAGCATTCCGAGCGCGCGATGATCGTCGCGGCCAATGATTTCGACTCGATCTTTGCCGCCAACCGAATCGCCGCGGCGATCCAGGCGAAGTCGAAGAATTACGGCGTGCGGCTGGCGGGAATCATTGCCAATCGCAGTCGGGAGACCGACCAGATCGACAAGTTCGGCGCGGCCACCGGTATCCAGCGCGTCGCGCATCTGCCCGACCTCGATGTCATCCGGAAGAGCCGTCTGAAAAAGATGACACTTTTTGAGATGGATCACACCGACGAAATTCTGGCTGTGCAACAAGAGTATCTTCGGCTCGCGACCGAGATGTGGGAGGCGAAGACGCCCCCGGTCCAGGGCAAGCCGCTGAAGGATCGCGACATCTTTGATCTCCTGGGATTTGATTGATGGCGTTGGGCAGCTACATCGAGCGACGTGGAGAGCTTGAAACCTATTTCGACCGCACCGCGGCCGATACTTGGGCCAAGCTGACGTCGGATGCCCCGGTCAGCGGCATCCGTGCCACCGTGCGCGCCGGCCGCGACGAAATGCGCAACACGCTGTTGTCCTGGCTGCCGGCCGATATGACCGGTACCCGCCTGCTCGACGCCGGCTGCGGCACCGGTGCGCTGTCGATCGCGGCGGCGCGGCGCGGCGCGAAGGTGCTGGCGATCGACCTGTCGCCGACGTTGGTCGGCGTCGCGCGTGAACGCCTGCCGGAAGACATCGATCCGGCGGCGATCGATTTCCGTTCCGGCGATATGCTCGATTCCGCGCTCGGCGAATTCGATTTCGTCGTCGCGATGGACTCGCTGATCCACTATCTGCCGCATGATATCTGCCGGATCCTCGCGACGCTGGCGTCGCGGACCCGGCGGTCGATGGCAGTGACGTTCGCGCCGAAGACGCCGGCGCTGGCGCTGATGCATTTCGTCGGCGGTTTCTTCCCGCGCGCCGATCGGGCCCCGGCAATCGAGCCGGTCAGCGAGAAGAAGCTGCTGAAACTGATTTCCGAAGAGCCGCAGCTGACGCAGTGGCAGCCCGGCCGGACCCACCGCGTGTCGTCCGGTTTCTACACCTCGCAGGCCTTGGAGATGGTTCGACGATGAGCCAGATGGCGGCGACATTGGCGAAAGGCTGGATGCGTCTCGGGACGCGTTTCCTGCCGTTCGCCGACGCGGCGACGAAAGAGCTCCCGCTCGGCCGTCTGCTGCGCCTGTCGCTGTTTCAGGTCTCTGTCGGCGCTTCGGTGGTGCTGCTCAACGGCACGCTGAACCGGGTGATGATCGTCGAGCTCGGCGTCTCGACGCTGCTGGTCTCGCTGATGGTGTCGCTGCCACTGATCTTCGCGCCGTTCCGCGTGCTGATCGGATTCAAGTCGGACAACCACCGCTCGGTGCTGGGCTGGCGTCGTGTGCCTTATATCTGGATGGGCACGATGCTGCAGTTCGGCGGCTTCGCGATCATGCCATTCGCGCTGCTGGTGCTGTCCGGCGGCGGCGAGTATCCGGCGGTCTATGGTCAGATCGGCGCTGCTCTGGCGTTCTTGCTTGTCGGCGCCGGGCTGCACACGACGCAGACCGCCGGCCTTGCGCTCGCCACCGATCTGGCGCCGGAAGAATCGCGGCCGCGGGTCGTCGCGTTCCTTTACGTGATGCTGCTCGTCGGGATGACCGGCAGCGCGCTGCTGTTCAGCGAACTGCTCCGCGACTTCAGCGAGCTTCAACTGATCCAGGTGATTCAGGGCGTCGCCGTCGCCCAGTTGCTGCTCAACATCGCTGCGCTGTGGAAGCAGGAGGCGCGCAATCCCGCGCTCACCTCGGCGACCCGTCCGCGGCCGCAGTTCAATCAATCTTGGGCGCGGTTCCGCGCTGCCGGCGGTTCGAACCGGATGCTGGTCGCGGTCGCGCTCGGTACCGCGGGATTCTCCATGCAGGACATCCTGCTGGAGCCTTACGGCGCCGAAGTGCTGAAGCTCTCCGTCGGTCAGACCACGGCGCTGACCGCGTTTTTCGCGCTCGGCACGCTGGCCGGCTTCGGCCTCGCGGCGCGGACGCTCGGACGCGGCAGCGATCCGTATCGGATCGCCGGCTTCGGCGCGCTGATCGGCATCTTCGCGTTTGCGGCCGTCGCGCTGGCGGCGCCGGCGCAATCGGTTGTTCTGTTCCGGATCGGCACCGCGCTGATCGGGCTGGGCGGAGGCCTGTTCGCGGCCGGCACGCTGACCGCAGCGATGCAGATCGGTTCCGACAGCGAACCCGGGCTCGCGCTCGGTGCCTGGGGCGCGGTGCAGGCCACCGCGGCGGGCGGCGGCATCCTGCTCGGCGGCGGTCTGCGCGATTTGTTCGCTTCGCTCGCCGACAGCGGCATGCTCGGCGCCGTGCTGTCGGGGCCCGCGATCGGTTACGGCTTCGTCTACAACATCGAGATCGCGTTGCTGTTCGCAACGTTGGTTGCGGTAGGTCCTCTCGTGCGGGTCGCACGGCCGAACTACGCGCAGCCTTCATCCAAGTTCGGCCTAGCCGAATTTCCAGGTTAACAAAGAGGAAGGGGTCGGTCCCATGCAACCCGGAGCGTATTTGGACTTAGCACAGGTTACCCTGTACGTATTTTGGATCTTCTTCGCAGGCTTGCTCTTCTATCTTCGCCGTGAAGACAAGCGCGAAGGATATCCGCTGATCCCCGACACCGGCACGGGCCGGCTGCGGAAGACCGGCATTCCGGCTTCGCCGGATCCGAAGACCTATCTGCTGCGCGGTGGTGCGACCCGGACCGTGCCGAGCGTCAGCAACGATCGTCCCAACGTCGCGCTGGCTCCGGTCGCTCCGTGGCCGGGTGCAGCGTTCGCGCCGACCGGCGACCCGTTCGCCGACGGCGTCGGCCCCGGCTCCTACGCCCAGCGTCAGGACGTTCCGGAGGCCGGACTCGACAACCTGCCGATCATCGCGCCGCTGCGTGCGGCGAAGGGCATGTTCCTCGATCCGCGTGACCCCAATCCGGTCGGCATGCCGGTGATCGGCTGTGACGGCCAGGTCGGCGGCACGGTGACCGAGGTCTGGGTCGACCGGGCCGAAGTCATTGCCCGCTATCTCGAAGTCGAGGTCGCAAAGAGCAAGAAGCGCGTGCTTCTGCCGGTTCCGTTCGCGCTGATCAACAGCCCGAGCGGCCGTGTGTCCGTCGATGCCATTCGTGGCGACCAGTTCGCTGGCGTCCCGACCATCGCCAAGGCGGATCAGGTCACCAAGCTCGAAGAAGACAAGATCTGTGCCTACTACGGCGCCGGCACGCTCTACGCCACGCCGATGCGTCAGGAGCCGATCGTATGACGGACGTCCCCAGCCAGTTTCGTGAACTTCCATCGCCCTTGCCGGAGGGAGAGCGCGTTCTCTGGCAGGGGAAGCCGACCTACAAAGGTCTGGCGATCAGATCCTTCCACATGCGGGCCGTCGCGATCTATTTCGCGTTGATCTACCTGTGGAAGGTCTGGTCAAACTGGTCGAACGGCCAGTCCATCTGGGAGGCGTCGACGTCCGCGTCGATGCTCCTGATCCCGGCGATCGGCGGTCTCGCACTGCTGGCGCTTCTCGCTTATCTGTTCAGGCGCGCGAGTTGCTATACGATTACCAGCAAGCGCGTCCTGATCCAGACTGGCGTGGCGCTGCCGATCACCCTGAATATCCCGCTCGGCAAGATCGCCAATGCGGATCTGAACAATCATCGCGACGGCAGCGGCGACATCCCGCTGCGGATCATCGACACCAAGCGCACTTCCTACGTTCTGCTGTGGCCGCATATCCGGCCGTGGCGCCTGCGCGAGCCCGAGCCGATGATGTTGTCGGTTCCCGAGGCCGACAAGGTCGCCGCCACGCTCACCGAGGCGGTGAAGGCTCAGCTCGATACCTCCGCAGTGTCTCTCGTTCAAACGGCTACCAGCGGACCGAAAGAAGGCCCGTTGTCGAGTTCGACGGCAACCGCAGTAGCCTGAACCGGAGATTGACATGAGCGAGGCCGCCCACAACCTCTCCGTTCCCAAAGGCGCGTTGATCGGTGCCGCCGCGATCGTCTTGTTTGCGATCGGGGCGGGAGCGACAGTCCGCCTGACGGGATTCGGACACTCTCACATGACGCCACCGGCGACCGTGGAGAGTATCGACCTCACTTTCGAAGACAGCCCCACCGGGCAAGTCAACATTTATCGCGCCGGCGATCACAGCCTGGTTCGCACGATCAATCCGGGCGAGTCCGGCTTCATCCGTGTGGCGATGCGCGGTCTGGCACGCGAGCGCCTGGTGGCGGGCGTCGGATCGGCCCCGCCGTTTCACCTCGCCCGCCACGTCAACGGCCAGTACACGCTGACCGACACCGCGACCAAGAAGGTGCTCGACCTGAACGCATTCGGAGCCGACAACCTCCGCGCGTTCTCTCAACTGATGACCGGCGGCAACGTCGCCGGCAAACAAGACGAAAACAAAACGGACGGCTCGAAATGAGCACGTTCCGAATCGGGAAACGCACAAGCTTCGACGTCCCCTGCACGGTCGAGATCGAGCAGACCTCGGAGACCCTTCATGCCCACGTGATTCTCGATGGCGACATCGAGATCGGGCCCGGCGACGAAGTGATGGTTCACGACGCGCCGACGCATGTCGATTTCGGCGAACGACTGGTCGTTCGCCGCACTGCGACCGTGGTCCGGGCTGGTCTTCTCGACAAGATCCGGGCGCGTCTCGAAGGATATCGCGAACTGACCGAACTTTACGAAGTCAGCTTCTCAGATGGGAGGGTCTCATGATTCCGATGGAAGGTGGCGCCCAGAGCGCGCTGCGAAGCCGGCCGGCGATCAAGGGCAGTGTCGAAAGTCTGAACATCGCGAAAGAGGATACCATCCTCACGCCGCGGTTCTACACCACCGACTATGCCGCGATGGACAAGCTCGACGTCAGCCTGGTTCGTTCCGAATGGAACGTGATGATGAACGAGATGCGCGCCGACTACAACAAGTCGCACTTCAAGAAGAACGACGAGTTTCTGGAAAGCGACCTCGACAAGCTGCCGCCGGCGCTGCGCGCCGAGTTCAAGGACTTCCTGGTGTCGTCGCTCACCGCGGAATTTTCCGGCTGCGTGCTTTACGCCGAGATCAAGAAGCGCATCAAGAATCCCGAAATCCGCGAATTGTTCGGTCTGCTGAGCCGCGACGAGGCCCGTCATGCCGGCTTCATCAACGAGATCCTCAAGGATCACGGCATCGGCGTCGACCTGTCGTTCCTGACCAAGGTCAAGAAGTACACCTATTTCCGGCCGAAGTTCATCTTCTACGCGACCTATCTGTCGGAGAAGATCGGCTACGCCCGCTACATCACGATCTATCGCCAGATGGAGCGGCATCCCGAGCGCCGGTTCCATCCGATCTTCAAATGGTTCGAGCGCTGGTGCAACGACGAGTTCCGCCACGGCGAGGCTTTCGCGCTGCTGATGCGCGCCGACCCGTCGCTGCTTTCGGGCGTGAACAAGCTGTGGATCCGCTTCTTCCTGCTCGCCGTGTTCGCGACGATGTACGTCCGCGATCATATGCGGCCGGCGTTCTACGAGGCGCTCGGCATGGACGCCGCCGAGTACGGCATGCAGGTTTTCCGCATCACGACCGAGATCTCGAAGCAGGTTTTCCCGGTCACGATCAACCTCGACGACCCGCGCTTCCTGGCGGGCCTCGAGCGCCTGCGCGTGGCCTCGGAGAAGCTCGCCGACTGTCGCAGCCAAGGGTTCGTCGGCAAGCTGAAGCGGCCGTTCTACGTGGCGTCTGCGGCGTTGGCCTTCGGCCGGCTTTTCCTTCTGCCGGCGAAGCGCAACGAGTTGCCGCGCGTCATCGGCCTTCGGCCGGCGTGGTGAGGGGAGCGGCGCGATGGTCTCGTATCTGGGCCCCCCCATCTTCGCGGCGTTCGTCTGGTGGTTCTCCACCGGCGCCGTGATGCTGCTGGTCGGCAGCGTCGGCCGTTCCGGCATGTTGCGGGTGGTCTGCGCCGGCGGAATGATCACCATCGCGCTGTGCGGCCTGTCGGTGACGGCTAACGACACCAGCGTCGCCGCCGCCTATATGGCCTTCAGCTGCATCATCTTTCTGTGGGGCGCGCAGGAGATCGCGTTTCTGTCCGGCTGGCTGACCGGCCCGCGGGCCGAGCCTTGTCCGCCCGGCGCAAAGGGGTTCGCCCGCCTCAGCTTCGCGTTGCAGGCGATCATCTACCACGAGATCTGCCTGCTCGCCTGCGGCGCGGTCGTGGTGCTGGTCACCCTCGGCGCCGAGAACGAAGTCGGTCGCTGGACCTATCTGGCGCTGTGGGTGCTGCGTCAGAGCGCCAAGATCAATCTGTTTCTGGGCGTGCCCGTCACCAACGACGAGCTGATGCCGGACGCCGTGCAGTTCCTCAAGACGTACTTCGCGCGCAAGCCCGTGAGCGCGTTCTTCCCGATCTCGGTGACGCTGGCGACCGTCGTTCTGATGGCGATGATCCAGCGCATCGTCGAGGTTGCCGACACGCCGTCCGAAATCGTCGGCCTGACGCTGGTATCGACTTTATTCGCTCTTGGCGTCGTCGAGCATTGGTTCATGCTGCTACCGCTGCCTGCCATCACGTTGTGGAGCTGGGGTATCCGTCCAGGTTTCTCGCCGGAGAACGTCACCATGGAACAGAATCCATCCGCCAATATCGCTGCTGCGTCCGAGCACGCTGCGTCGACGCAGACTCCCGAAACACCGTTGGCCGGCGCCGAGGCGAGAAGCACGGTACCGCAGCTCGTCGTGGTGCCGAGCACCCGCAACGAGTTGGCCCCGCCGAAGGAGCGTTCGAATTGCGCCCGGCAGCGGCTCGAAGAACAGTTCCGCCAGACTTTTCTCGAACAGCATTCGCGCAGTGGTCTGGCGCCGGCCCGGGTCGGAATCTCAGCGGAACCGGCCGCGACCATCAACGGGAGGACGTCATGAACTACGAAGCCTATTTCCGCCGTCAGCTCGAAGGCCTGCATCGTGAGGGCCGGTATCGGGTGTTCGCCGATCTGGAACGCCATGCCGGCGCCTATCCCCGCGCGACGCATCACCGGCCGGACGGCACCGGCGACGTGACGGTGTGGTGCTCCAACGATTACCTCGGCATGGGCCAGCACCCGGCGGTGCTGAAGGCGATGCACGAGGCGCTGGACAGCTGCGGCGCCGGCGCCGGCGGCACCCGCAACATCGCGGGAACGAATCACTATCACGTGCTGCTCGAGCAGGAGCTGGCGGCGCTGCACGGCAAGGAATCCGCGCTGCTGTTCACCTCCGGCTACGTCTCCAACTGGGCGTCGCTGTCGACGCTGGCGTCGCGCATGCCCGGCTGCGTGATCCTGTCCGACGAGCTCAACCACGCCTCGATGATCGAGGGCATCCGCCACAGCCGCAGCGAAACCCGAATCTTCGCGCACAACGACCCGCGCGACCTCGAGCGCAAGCTTGCCGATCTCGATCCGCATGCGCCCAAGTTGGTCGCCTTCGAGTCGGTGTATTCGATGGATGGCGATATCGCTCCGATCGCCGAGATCTGCGACGTCGCCGATGCGGCCAACGCCATGACCTATCTCGATGAAGTCCATGGTGTCGGGCTGTACGGCCCGAACGGCGGCGGCATTGCGGATCGCGAGGGCCTCAGCCATCGCCTCACCATCATCGAGGGCACCCTGGCCAAAGCGTTCGGCGTGGTCGGCGGCTACATTGCCGGCTCCGCGGCGGTGTGCGATTTCGTCCGCAGCTTCGCTTCCGGCTTCATCTTCAGCACCTCGCCGCCGCCCGCAGTGGCCGCCGGCGCGCTGGCGAGCATCCGGCATCTGCGCGCCTCTTCCATCGAGCGCGAACGCCATCAGGACCGGGTGGCGCGACTGCGCGCCCGGCTCGATCAGGCCGGCGTGGCCCACATGCCGAACCCCAGCCATATCGTGCCGGTGATGGTCGGCGACGCAGCGCTGTGCAAGCAGATCAGTGACGAGCTGATCAACCGCTACGGCATCTATGTTCAGCCGATCAACTATCCGACCGTCCCGCGTGGCACCGAGCGGCTGCGGATCACGCCGTCGCCGCAGCACTCCGACGCGGACATCGAGCATCTGGTCCAGGCGCTCAGCGAAATCTGGGCTCGCGTCGGCCTCGCCAAGGCGGCCTGAGCACTCTATCGGCTTTCGTTTCGGAAGCAGACGCGCGCCGCGAGGCGCGCGTTTTGCGTTCGACGCACACGACGAAGTCGATGGTGAGGCGTGGGGTCGAAACTGGCCGTGTTGCGCTCAGTCGCGCTTGCCGCGTGTCGACGGGCGCGTCAGCCGCATCCGCCGGTCGGTGCGCGGCAGGAAGTGCGAAGCCTCGGCCTTGAGAAAGTCGAGCATCGCGCGGGCCGGAGGCAGCAGCACCTTGTCTTTGCGCGTCACCACGAACCATTGCCGTACGACCGGCAGACCGACCACATCGAGGATCACCAATCGCCGTTCGTCGAGCTCGGTCGCGACCGTGTGGGCGGAGAGAAATGCCATGCCGAGGCCGGCGATCACCGCCTGCTTGATGGTCTCGTTGCTGGCCATCTCCATGCCGATGTTCGGCCTGATCCCGGCGTTGCCGAAGAGTTGCTCCATCAGGCTGCGGGTCCCCGAACCCGGCTCGCGGGTGAGGAAAGTCTCGTCGGCCAGTTCGGCGAGCGCGATATCCTGCTTTCGCGCCAGACGATGCGCCGTCGGCGCGATGATGACGTGCGGGTGATCGCCGATCAGATGGGTCTCGACGTCGAGATCGACCGGGGGGCGGCCCATGATCGCGATGTCGAGATCGTAGCCGCGCAACGCGGCGCCGATGTCCTGGCGGTTGCCGATGGACAGCCGCACGTCGATCTTCGGATGGCGCTTGAGAAAGCTGGAGATCGCGAACGGAACGAAATATTTCGCCGTGGACACGGCCCCGATCGAAATCCGCCCAGCGGTCTTGCCGGCGATCATGTCCAGCGAAGTCTCGCAGGCGGAGATCGCCGCCTCGATCCGCTCGCACAGCGCCAACACCTCCAGGCCGGCATCGGTGAGCTGCATGCCGTCGCTCCTGCGCTGGATCAGCGGAATGTCGGCCAGCGATTGCAGGTTGCGTAGTTGCAGGGTCACCGCCGGCTGGGTCAGATGCAGCCTGTTCGCCGCCGCGGTGATGCTGCCGGTTTCGGCCAGCGCAGCAAGCGCGCGCAATTGTCGGATCGACACGGCTTTGAACTGACGACTCATAAAGAATACTTTGCTGACGGTGACAATGTTGAATTTTCCATTATTCGGTCGGTGCGGTCAACATTGATCAAGTAGAGTTTCGAGGGTTCCTCCCCGGCGGACGTCGATCCTGGCGACCGAGCTGATCGACAGCCTCGTGCGCGGCAGCGGCGCAGCGGGATTCGGCCTGCGACATCCCGGTGTGTCGAATTCGACTTGGTGCGCCGTTCTGTCGCTCGCCCGTAGAGTCGATCTCGATTCGGGTTCGGATAGTACGAATGCGTGATTAGCGACCTCGTACAAATCCGGAAAACGCACCGAATGCGGAATAGAGTTGTTCGACTACACATGTAAGTATCAACTAATCATCGTGGATTCGATCGGGGTAATTAGGGCGATCTTAAACGGGTTGTTAGCAACGGACTCTGCACACTCCCTGGCGTCGTGCGGTGGTTCATTGATGTCCGCCGCAGATTGGCAAAGTTGCCGTGCTATGGAGACGGGGGACGCAGTGAAGAGTCGCATCCTGCATATCGATGACGATCCGGCGATGCTGGAGATAGTCGGGTCGGTGCTGTCGCGCGATCCGACTCTGGAGACCAGGGGGTGTCTCTCAGGCGTCGACGGCATGCGTGCGGCGGCCGACTGGCTTCCCGACCTGATTCTCAGCGACGTGTCGATGCCGGGCTTGAGTGGGATCGAATTGCTCGACAGGCTGAACGGGAACGAGAATACCGCGACCATTCCGGTGGTGTTCACCACCGCGTGCGGGCGGCTGGAACAGGTTGCCGATTACATGGCGTGCGGAGTGGCCGGCGTCATCGTCAAGCCGTTCAATCTGCGTGAGCTGGCCAACAGCGTACGCAACTATCTCGATCTGACCGCCCTGGCGGTCGTCGATCAGCTGCCTCCCGACGTCGGCATCGTGAAGCGGTTTCGGGATGACGCGTCCGTTCTTCGCGAGCTGCGGCCTGAATTTTCAGCCGGAGCGCATCCGGACGCGTTGCGTCACGTCGTTCACAAGCTCGCGGGCGTCGCAGGCATCTACGGCTTCTCGTCGATCAGCGAGGCGGCGGCGGACGTCGAGCGCGGACTCGAAAGCCTGACGCGCCACGCGTCGACACGCATCGATGTGCTCTATCGCCTGGATCGGTTGCTCGGTCTGCTCGATCGGGAGAACGAGTCCCGGTCCGATCGGCAAACCCAAGACATTGGAGAGTGATATGAGCGCCCCGAGAATCCTGATAGCGGACGACGACCCGGGAGTTCTGGCGGCACTGTCGACGCGCTGCAAGAAGATGGGCTTCGAGGTCGACACCGCGCACAACGGCATGCAGATGCTGCTGAAGGCGCGTCGGACGGCGCCGGATCTGATGATCGTCGACGTCAACATGCCGAAACTGGATGGGCTGACCGCATCCTGCCATCTGCTCGAGCCCGGTGGTCCGCCGATGGACGTCATCGTCGTCAGCGGGATTTCCAGCGAGGAGACGCTCGAGCGCTGTGAGGCCCTCGGGATGTTCTACGCCTGCAAACAAGCCGAGTTCTGGCGGGATATCAGCAAGGCGCTGACCGAGATATTTCCGCACATGGCGGCGACGATCGCAGCGCAGGCGGGTCCAATGGCCGGGGCGCCCGACGTCGTGCCGAGTCGCCCGCGGGTGCTGATCGTCGATGACGACGAGGAGATCGGGATCTTTTTGACGAGCAGGCTGAAGAAGATCGGGATCGAGGTGTTGTACGCGTCCAATGCCGGCCGCGCGCTTCGCCTCGCGGTCTGGCACTATCCGAGTTTGATCGTCACAGATTTCAGTATGCCCGACGGAGATGCCGGCTTGTTGCTCTCGAGGTTGCGGAGCTATCCCGCGACGGCTGCGATTCCGGTCGTCGTGCTGAGCGGCAAGGATATCGACGAGCCGACCTCGAAGATGCTGAAGCGCGAAGTGATGGGCCACGCCGGCGCCATCAAGATCGTCAAGAAGTCCTTCGACGTCAGCGAATTGTTCGACACGATCCAGGAGTATTGCTCGGCCGAGCCGAGTGCGGTTGTCGGACGGTGAGACGAGATGGCACAGACCGTGGCCGGTCCTGATCCCGAAAGCGGGCAGTTGCACGCCGCGCCGCCCCTTGGGCGGCCCGGTTCACGGCACTCATGAGTGCGGGATCCGAATGCTGGCCAAGGCGTCTTCCGGAATGTCCAAGTCGATCGCGGTGCTGCCGATCCAGGCCGCCGCGGCGCGCGAGCGGGCCGCGCGGCGGAAGTGGTGGGGCGGCATGGTCACCGGGGTGGTGGCCAGCCTGCTCCTGAGCGCCGTCATCGAATACGGGGTATCGCGAAAGAACGCCGCCACGGCGGAGCAGAAATTCGAGAGTCTCGCCTCGGACTTCATCTATCGGCTCAAGGAGCGCGTCGGCACTTATCGCTTCGAGCTGCTGGCGGCGCGCGGCGTCATCGCCGTTGCCGGCGAAGCGATCAGTTTCGACACCTTCCACCGATACGCTGAGACGCGCAACTTCATCAGCGAGTTTCCCGGCGCGCGCGGCTTCGGCTTCGTCCGTCCGGTCGCACCGCAGGACGTGGAGGCGTTCGTGGCGCGGATGCGCGCGAACGGGCTGCCCACCTACGGGGTGAAACAGCTGGCTCCTCACGAGGGGGTCCGTTACCTCGTGACGTATCTCGAGCCCCACGATCTCAACGGCACCGCGCTCGGTATCGACCTGGCATCGGAGGCGAAGCGCAAGACCGCAGCGGATGCGGCCGCTGCGAGCGGCCAGGCGACGATGACTGCGCCGATCGAGCTCCTGCCGATCAGCGGCATGGATCGCGGGTTCCTGGTTCTGCTGCCGGTGTATCGCAGCGGTGATCCGGTGACGACCGAAGAGCAGCGGCGACGCGCATTGGTCGGCTGGACCTTCACCCCGGTCGACATCTACGCGATCCTGGCCGAACTCGACAGCGGCGCCGGCGAGTTCGGCTTTTCGGTGAGCGACGATGGCGGAGCGCCGTTCCATACGGTCGGCGCGCCTCGGGATTCGAGCCTGTCGCTGCCGACACGAGATATTTCGTTCGGAATGTACGGCCGCACCTGGAAAATCGCCTTTTGGGCTCTGCCGCCGTTCATCGAGTCGTTGAGTCTGCCGAATCCGTGGCTCCCTTTCGCAATGACGTTGGCGATCGGTCTGCTGGTCACTGCACTCGTCAACTTGCAGATGTTCTATCAGGCCCGGCGCGCCGAGCAGACGATCGAGCGCTCGCGGCTGGCAGCGATCGTCGAAGGCTCGAACGACGCGATCCTCGCCAAGTCGGTCGACGGCATCGTGATCGATTGGAACAAGGCGGCGGAACGGTTGTTCGGCTACAGTTCCCACGAAGCGGTCGGCAGCAAGGTCTACGATCTCATCGTTCCGGAAGATCGCCGAGAAGAGGAACTGCGGATGCTGGAGCGCATGCGCCACGGCGATCCGATGACGTATTTTCGGACCCGTCGCATCAGGCGTGACGGCAGCCTGGTCGACGTCGCTATCAGCCTCTCGCCGATTCGCTCCGAAGTCGGCGCGCTGATCGGCATCGCCTCGGCGGCGCGCGATATCACCGAGCTTGTGGCCGCGGAGAAACAGATCCGCGAGCTCAACGCCTCGCTGGAGCGACAGGTTGCCGACCGGACCGCAATGCTCGAGAAGAGCATGACGCTGCAGACCGCCATCCTCGAACGCGCCGCCTATGCCGTGATCGCTACGAACGTCGACGGCACGATCACCTTGTTCAACCCGGCGGCTGAACGCATGCTCGGGTACAAGGCCGAGGAGTTGATCGGTCGTGCGACGGCAATGCTGTTTCATGATCCGCAGGAACTGCTGGACAGGGCCGATGCGATGCGGAGGCAGGGCATCGAGGTCGGGTCGGGTCAACGCGTCGTTCAAGCGCTGCTCGCCCACAACGATCCGGACACGTCGCTGTGGACCTATGTCGGCAAGACCGGGAACCGCATTCCGGTTCGGTTGACGCTCTGCCGCCTGCGAACGAAGGACGGCACCGATCTCGGCGTTCTCGGGATTGCGGTCGATCTGACCGAACAGCTCAAATACGAGGACGAGCTCAAAGCCGCGCGGGCGAGCGCCGAACAGGCCGGTGCCGCGAAGGCGGATTTTCTCGCCAATATGAGCCACGAAATCCGGACGCCGCTCAACGGCATCATCGGCTACGCCGATCTCGCTCTCGAAGACCAGACGCTCGTACCGACGACTCGCCGCCAGGTGGAGCGCATCTTCGAAGCCAGCGACTCGCTCCGGGTGATCATCGACGACATTCTCGATTTTTCCAAGATCGAGGCCTGCGGCCTCAAGCTGGAAAGCAAGCCGCTCTACCTCACTGAGCTGATCGACAATTGCGTGTCGATCATTCAACCCAAGGCCGAAGAGAAAGGCCTGAAGCTGCTCGCGACCGCGCGCGACACTCCGGCCGTGTTGATGGGCGATGCCGCGCGTCTGCGGCAAGTCCTGCTGAATTTGATGAACAATGCCGTCAAGTTCACCTCGGCCGGCTCGGTCGAATTGATCGTCTCCTGCGTGTCGCGCGCCGACCCCATGGTTCGCCTGCGGATCGCTGTGGTCGACACCGGCATCGGCATCTCCAAGGTTGATCAGCAAGGATTGTTCAAGCGTTTCAGTCAAGCCGATGAAACGATCTCGCGCAAATATGGTGGCACCGGTCTCGGACTCGCGATTTCGCAGCGCATCGTGCAGGCGATGCAGAGTGAGTTGAAGATCGACAGCGATCAAGGACGAGGCAGCACGTTCTATTTCGAGGTCGAATTGCCGATCGCCGAGCGGATCGACATCGAAGGGCGTGAAAGCCCGGTGCTGAACGGGCCGAGACGAAGAATCCTGGTGGTGGACGACGTGGAGATGAATCGCGACCTGTGCAAGTCCATGCTCGGTCGCATCGGCCACGAGGTGGATCTGGCGGACAGCGGCAGCACGGCGATCGCGATGGCGTGCGCCCGCTCCTACGACCTGATCTTCATGGACGTGCAGATGGGCGAGATGGATGGGATGGAGGCGACGCGTCGCATCCGGACCTTGCGCGGCAGCGCCTGTACCGTGCCGATCATCGCGCTGACGGCGAACGTGCTTCCAAAACAGGTCGAGCGCTACAAGGCGGCCGGCATGGACGACCATATCGGCAAGCCGATCAATCGCGTGGCCCTTCTCACGTGCGTTGCGAGATGGACCGACGACGGGGCCGATCGTAAGTCCGGCCAGGATTTCGCGCCGCCAACCGCTCGCGATGAGATGCCGGTGCGCGATCCGACCGCGCTGGAAGACCTGAGAACGTTCGCGGCCGATGTCGACATCGCCGGATTCACCCGGCGCCTCTACGACGCCGTGACGGACATGCGGACGCGCTGGCCGGCAGGCACCGGAGCGTCTGATCTCGACGAAGACCCGCGCGAAGCACTACGCCTCACAGCCCACAAGACCGTCTCGCTCGCGGGACAACTCGGCTTCGTCCAACTCGCGGAAGCCTGTCGCAGAATGGAGAACGCGTGCCTTGGCAATGCGGGCCTGCCGGAGGCGCTGGATGACTTGCACGCCGCGATCGCCTCGGCGGAGCCCGAGTTGGGCGCCCTGAGCGATGTGGCCTGAGTGGGCTTGTGGTCGATCTCCGCATCGATCGCGATGGTCGTGACATGGAATGCGAGAGCGGTCTGCGGCTCCGTCTGATTGCGCCCTCGGCGGGGGCCGCCGGTCCGGCGATGCGGCCCGCCGACAAGACATAAGAATTACTTTCTTTCTGTCGAAGATTATAAAATTTCTCTTATGTTGATGCGTGTGGTCAAAGTCGTCCGCAACGAATTCGCGACGCCGACTGCCCGATTTGTACGTCGCGCCCCAACGGCATCCAGTCACCCGGCCCGACACGGCCGCCGGGATTTTTCAAGGAGGAGCGACATGAACGAGTCAGTCACCGTCCGCGGCAAGGATCGCTACAAATCCGGCGTGATGGAATACAAGAAGATGGGCTATTGGGAGCCCGACTACGAGCCCAAAGACACCGACGTCATCGCGCTGTTCCGTGTCACGCCGCAGGACGGCGTGGATCCGATCGAGGCATCGGCAGCGGTGGCCGGCGAGTCTTCGACCGCGACCTGGACCGTGGTGTGGACCGACCGTCTGACCGCGGCGGAGAAGTACCGCGCGAAGTGCTATCGCGTCGATCCGGTGCCGAATTCGCCCGGCCAGTATTTCGCTTACATCGCCTACGATCTCGACCTGTTCGAGAATGGCTCGATCGCCAATCTGTCGGCGTCGATCATCGGCAACGTGTTCGGCTTCAAGCCACTGAAAGCGCTGCGGCTCGAGGACATGCGGCTGCCGGTCGCCTATGTGAAGACGTTCCAGGGCCCCGCCACCGGCATCGTGGTCGAGCGCGAGCGGATGGACAAGTTCGGACGTCCCTTGCTCGGCGCCACCGTCAAGCCGAAGCTCGGCCTGTCGGGCCGCAACTACGGCCGCGTCGTCTACGAGGCGCTGAAGGGCGGGCTCGACTTCACCAAGGACGACGAGAACATCAACTCGCAGCCGTTCATGCATTGGCGCGAGCGCTTCCTGTATTGCATGGAGGCGGTGAACAAGGCGCAGGCGGCGTCGGGCGAGATCAAGGGCACCTATCTCAACGTCACCGCCGGCACCATGGAGGAGATGTACGAGCGCGCCGAATTCGCCAAACAGCTCGGCTCGGTGATCATCATGATCGACCTGGTGATCGGCTACACCGCGATCCAGTCGATGGCGAAATGGGCACGCAAGAACGACATGATCTTGCATCTGCATCGCGCCGGCCATTCGACCTACACCCGCCAGCGCAATCACGGCGTGTCGTTCCGCGTCATCGCCAAATGGATGCGGCTCGCCGGCGTCGATCACATCCATGCCGGCACCGTGGTCGGCAAGCTCGAAGGCGATCCGGCGACCACCAAGGGCTACTACGACATCTGCCGCGAGGACTACAACCCGGCGAATCTCGAGCACGGCCTGTTCTTCGACCAGCACTGGGCCAGCCTGAACAAGCTGATGCCGGTGGCCTCGGGCGGCATCCATGCCGGCCAGATGCACCAGCTGCTCGACCTGCTCGGTGAGGACGTCGTGCTGCAGTTCGGCGGCGGCACCATCGGCCACCCGATGGGCATCGCGGCCGGCGCCACCGCCAATCGCGTCGCGCTGGAGGCGATGATCCTCGCTCGCAACGAGGGCCGCGACTACGTGCACGAAGGCCCGGAGATTCTCGCCAAGGCGGCGCAGACCTGCACGCCGCTGAAGGCTGCGCTCGACACCTGGAAGAACGTGTCCTTCAATTACGAATCCACCGACACCCCCGACTACGCGCCGACCCCCAGCGTCTCGGTCTAAGGAGCAGAACACATGCGAATGACCCAAGGCTGTTTCTCTTACCTGCCGGACCTCACCGACGAGCAGATCTCGGCGCAAGTGCAATACGCGCTCGGCAAGGGCTGGGCGGTGAACCTCGAATTCACCGACGATCCGCATCCCCGCAACACCTATTGGGACATGTGGGGCCTGCCGATGTTCGATCTGCAGGACGCCGCCGGCGTGATGCTGGAACTGGCCGAATGCCGCAAGGTCTACGGCGACCGCTACATCCGGATGTCGGCGTTCGACTCGTCTCATGGCTGGGAATCGGTGCGGCTGTCCTTCATCGTCAACCGGCCGAAGGACGAGCCGGGCTTCCGGCTGGATCGCCAGGAAGTCGACGGCCGCAACATGCGCTACACCACCAGGTCCTATGCGGCTGACAAGCCCGAGGGCAGCCGCTACGGAGGGTGATCTTGGACACGACCTCCGCCGACAATGAAGCCGCGTCGCAGGCCCCGATCGATCTTCGCAAGGAGTTCGAGGAGGTCGGCATCGGCGAGGTGCTCGATCAGCTCGATCGCGAGCTGATCGGGCTCCGCCCGGTCAAGACGCGGATCCGCGAGATCGCGGCGCTGCTGCTGGTCGAACGGCTGCGCAAGCGGATGGGGCTCGCCACCGGCAACCCGACCCTGCACATGTCGTTCACCGGCAATCCCGGCACCGGCAAGACGACGGTCGCGCTGCGGATCGCCTCGATCCTGCACAGGCTCGGCTTCGTCCGCCGCGGCCACGTGGTGTCCGTGACGCGCGACGAACTGGTCGGGCAATATATCGGCCACACCGCGCCGAAGACCAAGGAGGTGCTGAAGAAGGCGATGGGCGGCGTGCTGTTCATCGACGAGGCCTACTATCTGTATCGCCCCGAAAACGAGCGGGATTACGGCCAGGAAGCGATCGAGATCCTGCTGCAGGTGATGGAGAACCAGCGTGACGATCTGGTGGTGATCCTCGCCGGCTATGCCGACCGGATGGAGAAATTCTTCGCCTCGAATCCGGGTTTCCGCTCGCGGATCGCGCATCACATAGATTTCCCCGACTACACCGACGGCGAGTTGCTCGGGATCGCGGAAGGCATGCTGCGCGAACAGAACTATCACTTCGACGCGGACGCACGTGCCGCGTTCGAGCGCTACATCGCGGTGCGCAAGACGCAAGCACTGTTCGCCAACGCCCGCTCGATCCGCAACGCGCTCGACCGCATCCGTCTGCGTCAGGCCAACCGCCTGATCGCCGACCTCGATCGCAAGCTCAGCGCCGACGATCTGATGAGGATCGAGGCAAAGGACGTGCTGGCGAGCCGGGTGTTCGGCATGGGGGAGGGTGGCGGAGGGTGACAAACCTCCCGTTTGTCATTCCGGAAGGCTCGCGAAGCGAGACTGTCCGGAATCCATATCCCATGGAGTTGCTTTGGAGCCCGGCGTTGCGACGCCGTGCTTGAACGCGAAATCGGTGGTTATGGATTCCGGGTTCGCTCGCTCGCCCGAGCGCCCCGGAATGACGGCCTCTAGGTTGATAGCTACCCCTGCAACGCCTTCAGCACCTCGTCCGGGCGCTCCACCATCATCGTATGGCCGGCGCCCTTCAGGATCATGGTGCGTGAGCCCGCGATCGCCGCCGCCAACGTCTTGCCGTTCTTGGTCGGCGTCATCATGTCACGTTCGCCGAGGATGAGCGTCGTCGGCACGGTCACCTTCGCCGCCGCCGCCAGCGCATCCTTGTAGTCGTTACAGGCCGACAGATCGTTGAAGATGACGCCGGGCTTGTTGGCCTCGAGGACGCGTACCGAGCCGCCATGCATCCACAGGCCGGGCGCGAGGTTGCCGCCGATCTCGGCGTCGGGGCCGAGGCCCCAGATCGTCATCATGGCGAACGCGGCGGGATCATTCGCCTCCGCGGCCTTCAACAGATCGGGGCCGACCGTCATCGTCGCTGTGGTGCCGATCAGTGCCAAGGCCGCGACCTTGGCCGGATGCCGCGCGGCGGTTTCCAGCGCAATCAGCGAGCCCATCGAATGGCCGATCAGCTTCGCCGGCTGCGCGCCGGCCGCATCGAGCAGCGCTGCGATCCAGTCGGCCATCTCGGCGATGGTCTTCAGCGGCGCGCTGCCCGAACGGCCGTGGCCGGGCAGATCCGGCGCCAACACCGCGTAGCCGTGATGCGCGAACCAGCGCGTCTGCAGCGCCCATGCCGAATGATCGAACCCCGCGCCGTGGATGAACACGGCGGCGGGAAGTGACGCATCGAACGGCTTGCCGCCGGTGGCGACGAAGCTGTCGATCCCATTGACCTCGATCTGCATGGCTCAGCCCTTCTGCGAAATGCGCAGCGCCTGCGCCAGATCAGCGATGATGTCGTCGGCGGTTTCGATCCCGACCGAGAGGCGGATCAGTTCCTCACCGATCCCGGCGGCCGTCAACTGCTCCGCGCTCATCTGCTGATGCGTCGTCGAGGCCGGGTGGATCACCAGCGTCTTGGCGTCGCCGACATTGGCGAGGTGGCTGGTCAGCTTGAGCGCTTCGATGAATTTGCGCCCGGCGGCGCGGCCGCCCTTGATGCCGAACGAGACGATCGAGCCGGCGCCCTTCGGCAGCAGCTCTTTCGCGAGTGCGTAGTCCGGATGGCTTTCCAGCGTCGGATGCAGCACCCACTCGACCGCCTTGTTGCCGCCGAGAAAGTCGAGCACCGCTGCGGTGTTGGCGACGTGCCGATCCATCCGCACCGACAGCGTTTCCACGCCCTGCAGCAGCTGGAACGCATTGGTCGGCGACAGACAAGCTCCAAAGTCGCGCAGCCCTTCCATTCGCGCGCGAATGATAAAGGCCGGCGGCCCGAATTGTTCGTCGAAGACGATGTCGTGATAGCCGGCATAGGGTTCGGTCAGCGTCGGGAATTTGCCCGAGCCGCGCCAGTCGAAACGGCCGCCGTCGACCAACACGCCGCCGATCGCGATGCCGTGGCCGCCGAGCCATTTGGTCGCCGAATGCATCACGATATCGGCGCCGAGCGCGATCGGCTGGCTCAGATAGGGCGTCGCAAAGGTGTTGTCGATCAGCAAGGGGATCTTAGCCTCATGCGCAATCGCCGCGACCTTCGGAATGTCGAGCACTTCGAGGCCGGGATTGCCGATGGTCTCACCGATCATCAGCCGCGTATTCGGCTTGATGGCGGCCGCGAGGCCGTCGTGGTCGCGCGGCTTCACAAAAGTCGTGGTGATGCCGAAGCGCGGCAGCGTGTGCGCGAGAAGGTTGATCGTGCCGCCGTACAGCGACGACGACGCGACGATGTGATCGCCGGCGTTGAGCAGCGTCGCGATCGCCAGATGCAGCGCCGCCATGCCGCTCGCGGTGGCGACCGCGCCGACGCCGTTTTCGAGCGCGGCGATACGCTCTTCCAGCACCGCGGTGGTCGGGTTGGAGATGCGCGTGTAGAGATGCCCGGGCCGCTCCATGTTGAACAAAGCGGCGGCGTGGTCGGTGTCCTGGAAGACGTAGGACGTGGTCTGATAGATCGGCACCGCGCGCGAGCCGGTCAGCGGGTCGGGGTGTTGCCCGGCGTGCAGGCTAAGTGTCTCGAATCCGGGCGGTTTTGGAGCGGCCATGAGCATCTCTGCGGCTGAAGGAGGGTTGCGGCAAACTGGTGGCGAAGTTCAGGCAGCGGAATCCGCGAGGCCGACCGCCCACAAGGCGAAGGCGTAGACGATCGCGACCTCGTCGAGCCGGCTGAACCGGCCGGACGCGCCGCCGTGGCCGGCGCCCATGTTGATGCGGAGCAGCACGGGGCCGCCGCCGGTCATGGTCGCGCGCAGCCGCGCCACCCATTTCGCCGGCTCCCAATAGGTGACGCGCGGATCGGTGAGGCCGCCCATCGCGAGGATGGCCGGATAGGTCGTCGCCGCGACGTTGTCGTAGGGCGAGTAGGACAGGATGGTTTTGAAGTCGGCTTCGCTGCTGATCGGATTTCCCCATTCAGGCCATTCCGGCGGCGTCAGCGGCAGCGTATCGTCGAGCATGGTGTTGAGCACGTCGACGAACGGCACTTCGGCGACGATGCCGGCGAACAACTCGCCCGAGCGGTTGGCGACCGCGCCCATCAGCATGCCGCCGGCACTGCCGCCATGGGCGACAATGCGTTTCGCCGACGTGTACTTGGCGTCGATCAACGCCTGCGCGCAGGCGGCGAAATCGTCGAACGAGTTGGTCTTCTTCTCGCGCTTGCCGTCGAGATACCAGCCCCAGCCCTTGTCGGCGCCGCCGCGGATATGCGCGATCGCGTAAACGAAGCCGCGATCGACCAGCGACAGCGCGTTGGCGGAGAAGCCCGCCGGCATCGCGTGGCCGTAGGAGCCGTAGCCGTACAGAAGCAGCGGCGCCGCGCCGTCGAGCGCGAGCCCCTTGCGATGCAGCAGCGACACCGGCACCTCGGCGCCGTCGTCGGCCTTCGCCATGATCCGGGTGGTGACGTAGTCTGCCGGATTTTGGCCCGAGGGAATTTCCTGGCGCTTGCGCAAGCTCCGCTCGCGCGTCGCCATGTCGTAATCGTAGACTTCCGACGGCGTCGTCATCGACGAGTAGGAGAACCGCATCACCGTGGTGTCGAATTCCCAGCCGCCGGAGGCGGACAGCGAGTAGGCCGCCTCGTCGAAGGCGATGGCATGCTCATCGCCGCTCGCGAGATCGCGGATCGTCACCGACGGCAGCGCGTTGGCGCGCTCCAGCCGCATCATGTGGCCGGAGAACAGGTCGAAGTCGATGATATAGATGCCTTCGCGATGCGGGATCAGATCGCGCCAATTGTCGCGCACAGGCGAAGCCAGCGGCGCGGTGACGATCTTGAAGTCGATCGCGCCGTCCGCATTGGTGAGGATGAACAGCTCGTCGCCGCGATCTGCGAGCGAATATTGCACGCCGAGTTCGCGCGCGGCGACGAGCCGCGGCGGCGCGGTCGGATCGGAGACGTCGATCAGCCGCTGCTCCGACGTCTCGTGGTCGCCGCCGGCGATCACGCAGAACCGTCCGCTGCTGCTCTCGTGGATGTGGGTGAACCAGCCGGCGTCTTTCTCCTCGTACACCAGCAGGTCGTCGGCCTGCGCGGTGCCGAGCTTGTGCAGCCAGATCTGCATCGGCCGATGATTGTCGTCGAGCTTGACGTAGAAGAACGCGCTCGAGTCCGCGGTCCAGACCACGCCGCCGTCGGTCTCCTCGACGAGGTCGGGCAAATCCTGCTTCGTCGTCCAGTCGCGCACGCGGATGGTGTAGTATTCCGAGCCCTTGGCGTCAGCGCTCCAGGCTTCCAGCTTGTGGTCGAGCGAATGCCGCCGTCCGCCGAACTGGAAGTACTCGGTGCCCTTCGCCAGTTCGTCGCCGTCGAGGATGATGTCGAGTTCGCCGCCGTCGCGCGGCGTGCGGCCATACAGCGGATGCTGGCCGCCTTCGCGGAATTTGCGCAAGTAAGCGTAGGGCCCGTCCGGCTGCGGCACGCTGGAATCGTCTTCCTTGATCCGCCCGCGCATTTCCGCAACCAGCGTCTTCTGCAACGCCTCGGTGTGGCCGAGCACGCTGTCGGTGTAGCCGTTCTCGGCTTCGAGATAGGCGCGGATATCGGGATCGAGCAGCGCCGGATCGCGCAGCACCTCCTGCCAGTTCGGGTCCTTCAGCCAGGCATAGTCGTCGTTGATGGTGATGCCGTGGGTGGTGAAGGCGTGCGGACGGCGCGGCGCGACGGGAGGCGTGGCGTCGCGGGGCGGGGACAGGGTCATGAGCGGGTCTCGTTGCATGCGGATGCGGTTGGCTTAGCAGAGTTTGGCGCTTGCGGCGCGCGCCGGATTGATGTCGATAGGCCGCGGCCGGTTCCGGCTTCCGCCAGAGACAGCATGTGGTTCTGCAAATGACTGAATTTCGAGGCGTTTTTCCCTATCTGGTGTCTCCCCTCGAGTCTGACGGCCGGGTCCGCGGCGAGGTGCTCGGCCGGCTCTGCGACGATCTGGTCAAGGCCGGGGTGCACGGGCTGACGCCGCTCGGCTCGACCGGCGAGTTTGCCTATCTCGGCGCGGCGCAGCGCACGGCCGTGGTGCAGGCGACGATCGAGGCCGCGGCTGGCCGCGTGCCGGTGGTCGCCGGCGTGGCGTCGACCTCGACCGCGGATGCGGTGGCGCAGGCCAGGGCCTATCAGAAACACGGTGCCGACGGCATCCTGGCGATTCTGGAGGCGTATTTTCCGCTGAAGGACGCGCAGATCGAGAGTTATTTTCGCGCGATCGCCGACGCCGTCGATATCCCGGTGGTGATCTACACCAATCCGCAATTCCAGCGCTCGGACCTGACGCTCGACGTGATCGCGCGGCTCGCTGAACATCCGCGCATCCGCTACATCAAGGACGCCTCGACCAACACCGGCCGGCTGCTGTCGATCATGAATCGTTGCGGTGATTCGTTGCGGGTGTTCTCGGCCTCGGCGCATATTCCGGCCGCGGTGATGCTGATCGGCGGCGTCGGCTGGATGGCCGGCCCGGCCTGCATCGCGCCGCGCCAGAGCGTGCGTTTGTACGAGTTGTGCAAGGCGCAGCGCTGGGACGAAGCGCTGACGCTTCAACGCAAACTCTGGCGCGTCAACGAAGCCTTCGCCAAGTTCAACCTCGCCGCCTGCATCAAGGCCGGCCTCGCGCTGCAGGGCTACGACGTCGGCGACCCGGTGCCGCCGCAAGCCGCGCTGACGGCCGAAGAGCGCAAGGCGGTCGAGAAGGTGCTGGCGGAGATCGCGTAAGACTCTCGATCGTCATTCCGGGGCGCGCTGCGAAGCTGCGCGAACCCGGAATCTCGAGATGTTCTGCGTTGAACGCGGGTGACCTGAACGTCGAGATTCCGGGTTCGCTCGCTCCGCGAGCGCCCCGGAATGACGAACGGGAGGGGCAGTAACCCTGCAATCAGCCGCGGCTACTCCCTCGCCCGCAGGCGGGAGCGTGATCGCATATGAAATTTCGCGGTCGCGCCGAGCATCACCCTCCCCTGGAGGGGGAGGGTCGCTCGCGTCAGCGAGCGGGGTGGGGTGGCGAAGCGTTCATCCGCCGTGCCCGCTTCTCACCCCACCCCGTCACGCATCCCGCACTGCGGGCTGCGTGCCGACCCTCCCCCTCCAGGGGAGGGTGAAGGGAGCCCGGTACAATAGCCTCGAAGTCCATAGGCGATTGCCCCGCCCTGGCGGGGAGAGGTTCGGCTTCGCTTCGGGGAGGGGCTTGCCCCTCTTGGCTTACCGCTGCTTTCTCCGCTAAAACCGTTCCAAGCAAGCAACACAAGGAAGCGGCATGAACATTCTTCCCGGCTCCATGCGGTTCGGCGCGGGGCAGCCCGTCAAGCGTCTCGAGGATCAGCGGCTCGTCACCGGACACGGGCACTATCTCGACGACAAGCCCGCCGACGGCGCGTTGTGGCTGGTGGTGCTGCGCTCACCACACGCGCACGCCAAGATCGTCTCGATCGATGCCGAGGCGGCGCGCGCGATGCCGGGAGTCGAAAGCGTTCTGACCGGCGCGGACCTCGTCGCCGACGAGATCGGCACGATCCCGACCCTGCCGATCTTCAAGCGGCCGGACGGTTCGCCGATGCTGCTGCCGCCGCGCCGGCTCTTGGCGCACGAGATCGTCCGCTTCGTCGGCGAGCCGGTCGCCGCGGTGATCGCGGCGTCGCAGGCCGCGGCGCAGGCTGCGGCCGAGGCGGTCGTCGTCGAGTATGAAGAATTGCCGGCGGTGACCGATCCGGTCGCGGCGATCCAGCCCGGCGCGCCGGTGGTGGTCGAGACCGCGCCCGACAACATCGTCGCGGCGATGAGCTATGGCGATGCCGCCAAGGTCGATGAGGCTTTCGCCAGCGCCGCGCACACCGTGTCGCTCGACATCGTCAGCCAGCGCCTGATCCCCTCGGCGATGGAGCCGCGCGCCACTATCGCGGAAATCGAGAAGAAGACCGGCCGGCTGATCCTGCACGTGCAGTCGCAGACGCCGGCGCAGACCCGCGACGCGCTCGCCGACGCGATCCTGAAGCGGCCGAAGGAGTCGATCCAGGTGCTGGTCGGCGACATCGGCGGCGGTTTCGGCCAGAAGACCGGCGTCTATCCCGAGGACGCGCTGGTGGCCTATGCGGCGGTGAAGCTCAACAAGAAGATCCGCTGGCGCGGGGACCGCACCGACGAATTCGTCGGTGGCACCCATGGCCGCGACCTGACCTCGACCGCGTCGATCGCGCTCGACGCCAAGGGCCGCGTGCTGGCCTATCGGGTGTCGTCGATCGGCGGCACCGGCGCGTATCTCGCCGGCGCCGGCGTGATCATTCCGCTGGTGCTCGGCCCGTTCGTGCAGACCGGCGTCTATGATCTGCCGCTGGTGCATTTCGACATCAAGGCGGTGATGACCCACACCGCGCCCGTCGGCGCCTATCGCGGCGCAGGCCGCCCGGAAGCCGTGTACATCATCGAGCGCCTGATGGACGCCGCGGCGCGCCAGCTGAACATGGACCCGCGCGCGATCCGCAAGGTCAACTACATCAAGCCGACGCAACTGCCCTACACCAACGCGGTCGGGCAGGTGTACGATTCGGGCGCCTTCGCGCATCTGATGCAGCGCGCGACCGAGCTGTCCGACTGGGACGGCTTCAAGGCGCGCAAGAAGGAAGCGCAGAAGAAGGGCCTGCTCTACGGCCGCGGCGTCACCAGCTACATCGAATGGACCGGCGGCCGCGCCCACACCGAGAAGGTCAGCCTGCACGCCACCGCGGAAGGCCGCATCGTGCTGCATTCCGGCACGCAGGCGATGGGGCAGGGGCTGGAGACCACCTACTCGCAGATGATCGCGCAGGCGCTCGACATCCCGATCGAGAGCATCGACGTCGTGCAGGGCAACACCGATCTGGCGCAGGGCTTCGGCAGCGTCGGCTCGCGCTCGCTGTTCGTCGGCGGCACCGCGGTCGCGGTGTCGACCGTCGATATGATCGCCAAAGCGCGCGAGAAGGCCGCGAACATTCTCGAAGCCTCGATCGAGGACATCGAGTATTCCGGCGGCATGCTGACGATCGCCGGCACCGATCGCAAGATCAGCCTGTTCGAAATCGCCGCCAAGGAAAAAGGTACCAAGCTCAGCGTCGATTCGACCGGCGAAGTCGACGGTCCGAGCTGGCCGAACGGCGCGCATATCTGCGAGGTCGAGGTCGATCCCGAAACCGGCGTCAGCCGTGTGGTGCGCTACACCACGGTCGACGACGTCGGCAATGCGGTCAATCCGATGCTGGTCGCGGGGCAGATCCATGGCGGCGTCGCGCAGGGCGTCGGCCAGGCGCTGTACGAAGGCGCGGCCTATAACGACGACGGCCAGCTGCTGACCGCGAGCTATCAGGACTACTGCATCCCGCGCGCCGACAATCTGCCGCCGATCAACGTCACGCTCGATCCGTCGGCGCCGTGCCGGACCAATCCGCTCGGCGCCAAGGGCTGCGGCGAATCCGGCGCGATCGGTGGGCCGCCCTGCGTCGTCCACGGCGTGCTCGACGCGCTGGCGCCGCTCGGCGTCACCACGCTGAACACGCCGCTGACCCCGGAAAAGGTGTGGCGGGCGATCCAGGACGCCAAGGCCGCGCAGGCGGCCTGACCCGGAGCAGCATCACCGCTCGTCATGCCCGCGCTTGTCGCGGGCATCCACGTCTTCGAGGCTCAACCTCAGCAAAGACGTGGATGGCCGGGACGAGCCCGGCCATGACGGTATTTGGAACGGTGCTCTGTTCGCTCTGAGCCGCTTTAGAACCATATCGGCCCAACAACCGACAAACCTGTCGCCCGGCGCATGCTATGCTGCGCCGGTTCGCCCGGGGAGAGATCGATGCGGAAGTTTCTGACGGTGCTGGCGGCGCTTGCCACGCTGAGCCTGACCAATTGCGGCTACAATGCCATCCAGAGCGAAGACCAGGAGGTCAAGGCGACCTGGTCGGAGGTGGTCAACCAGTATCAGCGCCGCGCCGATCTGGTGCCGAACCTCGTCAACTCGGTGAAGGGCTTCGCGCAGCAGGAAAAAGACGTGCTGCTCGGCGTCACCAACGCCCGAGCCAAGGTCGGCAGCGTGCAGGCCACGCCCGAGGTGCTGAACGATCCGGCCGCCTTCCAGAAGTTCCAGCAGGCGCAAGGGGAACTCTCCAGCGCGCTGTCGCGGCTGCTGGTGGTGACCGAGAACTATCCGCAGCTCAAATCCGACGCGCTGTTCACCAATTTGATGGCGCAGCTCGAAGGCACCGAGAACCGCATCACCGTGGCGCGCAACCGCTATATCAAGGCGGTGCAGGCCTATAACGTCACGGTGCGCTCGGTGCCGACCAACTTCACCGCAATGATGTTCGGCTACAAGGAAAAGCCGAACTTCACGGTCGAGAACGAGGGCGCGATCTCGACCGCGCCCAAGGTCGACTTCAACACGGCCCCGGCCCCGGCGAAGTAAATGCGCGCGGAGCGCGTGGCGATGATGCGGATGGCGCGGGCCTCGGTGCTCGCGGCGCTGATGTGCTGGCTGGTCGTGGGTTTCACCACGATCGCACAGGCGCAGCTCGCGGTGCCGCAGCTCACCGGCCGCGTCGTCGATCAGACCGGCACGCTCGACAGCGACGTGATCGCGCGGCTCGACCAGAAGCTGAAGGCGTTCGAGGCCCGCAAAGGCAGCCAGATCGCGGTGCTGATCGTGCCGACGACGCAGCCCGAAGCGATCGAGCCATTTGCGATAAGGGTGGCCGAGGCCTGGAAGATCGGCCGCAAAAAGGTCGACGACGGCGCCATCCTGCTGGTCGCCAAGAACGACCGCAAGCTGCGGATCGAGGTCGGCTACGGCCTCGAAGGCGCGCTGCCCGACGTCACGGCCAAGCGCATCATCGACGAGATCATCACGCCGAAATTCAGGACCGGCGATTTCGCCGGCGGCATCGAGGCCGGCGTCGACCGCATGATCGCCGTGATCGACGGCGAGGCGCTGCCGGCGCCCGAGCCGCAACATGAATGGTCGCCGGAATCGTTCGATCAGGTTAGCGGCTGGGCGATCCCGCTGATCTTCGGTACGCTGGTGGTGAACGGTTTCCTGCAGAGCCTGCTCGGCCGCATGGCCGCCTCGGCGCTGACCGGCAGCATCATCGGCGGCGTCGCCTGGATGTTCGGGCTCGGCTTTCCGATCGCGATGATCGTCGGCTTCGCGGCGTTCTTGTTCGCGCTGTTCATCGATTTGTTCAGCGGGGGCGGACCAGGGATCGGTTCCGGCCGCCGCAGCGGCGGCATCTATCCCGGCGGCGCGTGGTCGGGCGGCTCGCGCGGCTCGAGCAGCAGCGGCGGCTTCAGCGGCGGGGGCGGCAGCTTCGGTGGCGGCGGCGCTTCGGGGAGTTGGTGAGCGGGGAGACGGCGATGGGCATCCGGCGGATCAGCAAACATCTGTTCACCAGCCGCGGGCTGGTGCAGAAGGCGTTTCCGCCGTCGGCGCTCGATGCCATCGAGCGCGCGATCGGCGCCAGCGAAGCGCGGCACGCCGGGCAGATCCGGTTCGTGGTGGAAGGCGCGCTCGACGGCGCGCCTTTGTTCCGCGACCAGCCGGCGCGCGAGCGCGCGCTCGACGTGTTCTCGCAATTGCGGATCTGGGACACCGAGCACAATAACGGCGTGCTGATCTATCTGTTGCTCGCCGATCGCGACGTCGAGATCGTCGCCGACCGCGGCATCGACGGCCGGGTCGACGCGGCGGCGTGGGAGGACATCTGCCGCGAGATGGAAAGCGCCTTCCGCCAGGGCCGCTTCGAAGCCGGCGTGCTGCGCGGCATCGAACTGATCACCGCGCATTTGGCGGCGCATTTTCCGAAAGACAGCGGCGGCGACAACGAACTGCCCGACGCGCCGGTCGTGGTCTGAGCCGCGGGGCGTCAGATCCGGTCTTCGGTGGTAAGCGCCAGCGTCAGTCGCCGCAGCCATGGCGCCGCGAACAGCACGACCGGCAGCATCAGCATCCACGACACCAGCCACGCGCCCAGCCAATGCTCCAGGAAGGTCCCCTCGCCGAGGAAGGGTACGCTGGCGATCATCGAGGCGATCGCGGTGGTGATCCCCGATTGCAGGACGGCGTAGACGAAATGGCTGAATCTGCGAGGAATGCCGAGCATCGATCAATCTCGTCAAGGGCGAATGGATCGAATTCAAGCAAACCTCGTGCCGTTTCCCCAGAGATCAGCCGGATCATCCGGCTTGCGTTGGCGCTCTATTCGTAATAATTGAAGTTACATGAAAAGAGACAGCCGCCTGTCGTCGGTTCTGCATGCGCTGCTGCACATGGCGGAGCACGACGCACCGATGACCTCCGACCAGCTCGCCGCGTGCATGTGCACCCATCCGGTGGTGGTGCGGCGGACGATGGGACTGCTGCGCGAGGCCGGGCTGGTGGCGTCCGAGCGCGGGCCGTCCGGCGGCTGGCTGATCACCGCCGATCCCGCCGCCGTCACGCTGCGCGACTTGCACCAGGCGCTCGGCGAGCCGGCGATCTTCGCGATCGGCAATCGCAACGAGACGCCGGAGTGTCTGGTCGAGCAGGTCGTCAACGCCGCGCTCGACAGCGCCTTCGTCGACGCCGAGGCGCTGCTGCTCGAACGCTTCGCCGAGGTGACGCTGGCGAAGCTGTCGGCGGATTTCAACCGGCGCCACGCGGCGCAGCGCGCCCGAAAATAAAGGATTGATCGACATGCAGCACGACGTGATCGTGATCGGCGGCAGCTATGCGGGCATGGCCGCAGCACTCCAGCTGCTGCGCGCCCGCCGCAGCGTGCTGGTGATCGACGCCGGTGAGCGGCGCAACCGCTTCGCCGCGCATTCGCACGGCTTCCTCGGCCAGGACGGCGCCGATCCGGCGGCGATCGCCGCCTCGGCGCGTCGGCAAATCGAAACCTACAAGACGCTGCGCTGGATCGACGGCGTCGCCGACGCCGCGTCAGGCTGCAAAGACGACTTCACCGTGACGACGCGCGACGGCGCGCAGCATCGCGGGCGACGATTGCTATTCGCGACCGGCGTGTCGGATCGTCTGCCGGCGATCGAGGGGCTGCAGCCGCGCTGGGGCGTCAGCGTGTTTCTCTGCCCGTATTGCCACGGCTACGAACTCGACCAGGGCCGCATCGCGGTGATCGCCACCGGGCCGATGTCGCTGCATCAGGCGCAATTGCTGCCGGAATGGGGCGAGGTCACGCTGTTCACCAACGCTGCAGTGGCGCCCGACGCCGCGGCGCGCGCCGACCTGACCGCGCGCGGCGTGACCATCGAGGACTCGCCGATCGCGCGCGTCGACGGTCATGCCGACATCGTGCTGAGCGACGGCCGGCGGCTGGCGTTCGCCGGCATCTTCACCACCTCGCACAACGCGCCGGCGTCGCCGGTCGCCGAGAGTCTCGGCTGCGCGCTGAGCGAGACGCCGTTCGGCACGCAGATCGCAACCGACGAGGCGAAACAGACCAGCGTGCCGGGCGCGTTCGCCTGCGGCGACGCGGCGCGGGTGCCGCATTCGCTGTCGCTGGCGGTCGCCGACGGCGCCTGGGCCGGCGCCAGTCTGCATCGCTCGCTGGTGTGGCCCGACGCCTGACGGCAGCCGGCGCGTGCGGCTACTTAAGCCTTCGCCGACGGCCGCGCCGCGATGCGCGCGTGCCATTCGGCGAGCACGGTGTTGGCGGGATCGAGCGGCTGGCCGACCTGCGCGCCGAAATCGATCCAGCCGTACAGCAACAAATCGGCGAGCGTGAAGCGCGCGCCGCAGACATAGTCCTTGCCCTGCATCTGGCTGTTCATCCATTGCAGCCGATGCGCCGCCATCTGCTTCAGCCCTGGCGCGGCTTCCGGGAAACACGGCACGCGATCCTTGAACATCTTCAGCCCCTCGCTGAAGCGGAAGCCGTTGGCCAGCGGCTCGCAGATCGTCAGATCGATCCGCCGCGTCCACATCCGGCATTCGGCGCGCTCCTCGGCGGTGGTGCCGATCAGCGGCGGCGTCGGATGTTTCTCTTCGAGATATTCGCAGATCGCGGTGATCTCCGACAAAAAGCTGCCATCGTCGAGTTCGAGAGTGGGGGTCTGTCCGTGCGGATTGCGCGCCAGATGCTCGGGCTTGCGGTTCTCGCCGGCCCGGATGTCGATGCTCTGGGTCGGGATCGTCAGGCCCTTCTCGGCGATGAACATCCGCACCAGGCGCGGATTGGGCCCGATCGAATCGTACAGCTTCATGGTCGTCTCCCTGATCGGCGGCTTGATGCGCCGTTGCAACGATCTGTCCTAGCGCGGGACAGCGCGCAGCGCAAAGCCGCGCGGCCGCGGCGCGGGAGCTGAATCCTGAAATTTTCGTAAGCATCGAAGGAAGTAACGGATTGGCAAGTAATCAAAGTTACCGAATGGTCAAGCGTATCAGGAGGATTTGACGTGGACGAGCATCGCAAAGAGCCCATCATCGGCGACGACAAGGCTGGCGTCGGGGCCGTGCCGGATGCATCGGCGTCTTCGGCGCAGGCGTCTTCGGATAAGGCGTCCTCGGCACAGGCGTCGGCCGTGAGCGCCGGCGGCGAGGCTGCTGCGTCGGCGGAGTCCGCGTCCGAGCCGGCCAAGCGGGCCGAGGCCGCGAGCAGTGAAATCGCCCAGCGTCGCCCCGGCAACGTCACCATCATGGCGCCGCCGCGCAGACAACAGGATTGGTCTCGCCATTGGGACGACGAGATCGAGGTCGAGGCGCCGGATGAACCCGGCGAGCCGGCCGCCAAGCCACACGGCAAGCGGCAGCTCGCGCTGGCCGCCGTCGCGGTGATCCTGGCGGCGATCGCCGGCGCGGCCGGCGGCGCGCTGACCAGCGCGGGCTTCGCGCAAGTCGGCGGCAGCGCCGATGCGACGACCCAGGCGCAGGCGCAGGCGCGCGCGCTGGACGAGCAGGTGTCCAAGCTGCAGACCGAGCTCGCCGCGCTGAAGGCCAGCGTCGACCGCGCCGACAAGACCGCCAGCGCCCAGATCGCCAAGGCCAACGACCGAATCGAGAAAGTCGAAAAGGCGCAGGCCGAGCCGGCGCAGAAGATCGCCAGACTGAGCGAGACCGTCGAGAAGTTGCGGTCCGCGCAGGCCGAGAAGCCGGCGCCGGCCCCGGCGCAGGTCGCCTCCGCCGCGCAGGACGTCACCGGTTCGGTGCCGCCGAAGCCGGCAGCGAAGGCCAACGATGTCGGCCGGCTGCCGACGGTCGAGGGCTGGGTGCTGCGCGAGGTCTATGACGGCGGTGCGGTGATCGTCGGCCGTGCCGGAACGTTCGAAGTCTATGCCGGCGATCCGGTGCCGGGCCTCGGCCGGGTCGATGCGATCCGCCGCCAGGACGGACGCTGGGTGGTGGTGACCAGCCGCGGCCTGATCGTCTCGCGCTGATCGTCACGTCGGGTTGGAATTCGGCGGCGCGGCGTGTGCAGACACGCTGCGCCGTTTGCTTTAGATTCCCGGGCAATTCCTGCGCTGCGCCCATGCAGCACGACGGCTCGGGACCACGGCACGCGTGCGACGCTTCCTCGGTCTGGCATTGCTGATCTGCGGCCTGCTGCGGCCCGGCGCCGGGCTGGCCGCGGATCTGTCGCGCGGGCTCGCGATCGCCGATCCGCTGGCCCTGCGCGAACTCGATCTGCGCGAACAGCGGGATGACGGCTCGACGCATCCCGGCTTCGGCCTGCGGCAGATGCTCGACCCGGAATCGTCCGCGCCGCTGCACAACGAACGCTTGTTCGCGCTGCCGTCGATGGCCGCGCTGCGCGCGTCGCTCGACGACGAATTCGCGCGCTATCAGCAGGACCATTGGGGGCGGGCGCCGAAGCTGTTCGACCGCGACCGGCTGGCCGCGGGCACGACGCGCTTCGTGCTCGCCGGCATCGTCAATCGGATGGATCGCGGCTTCGTCGCGGCCGATGGTTGCGGCGAGATCCGCCTGATCTATCGGCCGATCGACGACGCCGCGGGCGGGCGGCGACTGCCGATGACGCTGAACATCGTGCTGCGCGCGCGCGGCGCCGAGCCCGGCATCGCCTGCCGCGAGATCGCGCGGCGCTGGCTGGCGACCGGAGAATGGCCCGACAAAGGTGCCGATCTGGCGCGCAGGCTGGTCGCGGCGGATGGCCCGCTGGCGCCGCTCGGCCCGGCCGCGATCGATCGCATCGAGGTCAATCTGCAGATCGCCACGATGCCCGCCGCCACGGGCGGCGATTTTCGCGCGGACTATCTGATGCAGGTGTTTCGCTTCGACGCGGTGTCGCAGCGCTATCAGGCGGCGCCGATGGAGAACCAGATCGATCGCGACCGGCTGCTGGCCGATCGCGATCTCGGATCGCAATTCAAGCGCTGGCTGCTACAGCCGGAGAATGTCGTGGCGTTCGATCGCGGCACGCTGATCGTCCCGGAAACCTATCTCGCCCGCCGCGCGATCGCGGCGACGCCGGCGGCGTTCACGGATTCGGAGCTGCGGCCTGCTTTCGGCCTCGCCGGACCGGGGCCGCAGGCTCCGCTGTTCAGCGACGCCGATATCGTCGCAGCGTTGCAGCGCGCCGCCGACAGTGGCGGGGCGTTGCAAACGGTCCGCTCGCCGGCCGGCTTCGCGCGACGGCTCAACGACATCACCTGTTCGGGCTGCCACCAGACGCAGGCGATCGGCGGCTTTCATTTTCCCGGCGCCGAATGGGGTGGAGACCAGGCGACATCGACCGTCGCGCCGGGCTCGCCGCATTTCGTCGGCGATCAGCTCCGCCGTCGCGATATCGTCATGGCGCTACGCGATGGCCGGCAGCCGGACTATTCCCGCGGTTTCACCGACCGGCCGCAATTGCGCGGCGCGACCGCGCTCGACGGCACGGCGGAGATGGACGGCTGGGGCGCGGCATGCGGCCTTGCCGACCCGCACGGGACCGTCGATCCGAGCTTCCGGAACTGGCGCTGCGCGGCGGGGTTGAGTTGCCAGCCGGCGCGTGGCGCGGCGGCGTTTCCGATCGGCATGTGCTTCGTCGGCCACCGTTGATCCGGGCGCCCACGTCGGAACGAGGAGGACTGACGGTGAGCGACCCCGCAACCGACAACAAGCAACGCAATCAGCAGATCGCCGACAATGAAGCGTCGCGGAAGACCGCGAGCGAGGTCCGCGTCTCCGGTTTCGCGATCGCCGCCACCGTGCTGATCGCGCTCGCCGCCTTCGGCTGGATCTTCTTCCGACGCTGATTATCCCACCACGCCGGATGTCCGCAGCGCGCTGATCGCGGCGTCGTCGTAGCCGGCGCTGCGCAGCACGTCGTCGCTGTGTTCGCCGAGCGCCGGCGGCAGCCGCGGCCGCGTCTTGGCGCTGCCCTCGACCCAGATCGGGCTGTTGATCGTCATGATGGTGTTGTTCTCGAACGGCACCAGCACGTCGTTGTCGATCATCTGCTGATCGTTCGGGATGTCGTCGAGGATGCCGACGACGCCGAACACCAGCCCGCTGCCGTCGAGCGCCTTGCGCCAGTCGGCGAGGTCGCGGGTCGCGAAGATCTCGTCGAAGATCGCGATCAGTTCGACCGAGCGGGCATGGCGGTCGGGCGTGGTGGCGAAGCGCGGATCGTCGGTCAGGTCCTCGCGGCCGAGGCAGCGCGTCAGCGTCGGCCACTGCTTCTCTTCGTTGAGCAGCGACAGGATCAGCCAGCGGCCGTCGCGGCAGCGATAATGATTGGCCACCGCGTTGAGCGCGCGCTCGCGCGGCATCCGCGGCTGGAACTGCGCGCCGACCAGCTTGGCCTGCGCCAGCACGCTCGACGACCACACGCCATTGGCCATCAGATTGGACTTCACCTCGCTGCCCTTGCCGCTGCGTTCGCGCTTGTACAGTGCGGTGACGATCGCGCCGTACAGCGCCATCGCGCAGGGATGGTCGCCCATCCCGGCGACCGAGCGCGCCGGCGTGGTGTCTTCATCGGCGCGGACCAGATCCATCATGCCGGAGCGCGCCCACCACGCGTTGCTGTCGAAGCCCGGCTTGTTGGCCTCCTCGCCGCGCTCGCCATAGCCGGTGAAGCTCGCATAGATCAGCCGCGCGTTGAGCGGCGCCAGATCCGCATAGGCGATGCCGAGCCGCGCCCGCACCTGCGGCGGGAAATTGGTGATGAACACGTCGGCCTCGGCGACGAGCTTGCGCAACACCTCTTTGCCTTCCGGTTTGGCGAGGTCGAGCGCGAGGCTGCGCTTGTTGCGGCTCTCGATCATCCACGCGTAGTTGTGCTCGCTGCGCGGATAGCCCGGCAGGTTCGGCAGGTTGCGATAGGGATCGCCGGCGCCCGGCGGCTCGATCTTGATGACGTCGGCGCCGAAATCCGACAGCACCGTGGCGGCGGCGGGTGCGGCGATGAAGCTCGCGCAATCGAGCACCTTGAGACCCTTGAAGATGCCGTCGTCCATCGCGCGCTGCTCCCTGGCGTTTGTTGTTTTTCGTCGGCCGGAATATGCGCTGGCGCAGGTTTTCGGCGGTGGCGCGCATATGAACCGGGTTGGGCTATCGATGCAATATTGGAACCCGCATGACCGTCATCCTGAGGCGCGAGCGTAGCGAGCCTCGAAGGATGACAGCGACGGTGACGGCGGCCCATCCTTCGAGGCCATCGCTGCGCGACGGCGCCTCAGGATGACGTATCACTCGTCGCCGGCCAGCAACGCAGCGTTGCCGCCGGCCGCCGCGGTGTTGATCGACACCGTCTGTTCCAGCGTGAAGCGCGGCAGATAATGCGGGCCGCCGGCCTTCGGCCCGGTGCCGGACAGGCCCGAGCCGCCGAACGGCTGCGTGCCGACGACGGCGCCGATCATGTTGCGGTTGACGTAGACGTTGCCGATCGCGAGCCGGTCGACGATGCACGCCACCGTGTCGTCGATCCGCGACTGCACGCCGAGCGTCAGCGCGTAGCCGCTCGCCGCGATGCCAGCGAGCACGGCGTCGAGGTGGGCGGCCTTGTAGCGCACGACGTGCAGGATCGGGCCGAACACTTCCTCGGTCAGTTGCGCGGCGTCGCGCAGTTCGAAGATGTGCGGTGCCACGTAGTTGCCGGTGGACGGCGCGGCGCCTGCGAAATGCAGCCGCGCCTCGCGCGTCATCGCCGCAATATGCGCGTCGAGCCTGACCTTGGCCTCGGCGTCGATCACCGGGCCGAGATGCGTCGCCGGATCGCGCGGGTCGCCGAGCTTCAATTCGCGGGCGCTGCCGGCGATCATCTCGATCATCCTCTCGGCGACGTCGTCCTGCACGAACAACAGCCGCAGCGCCGAGCAGCGCTGGCCGGCGGAGCGGAACGCCGAGGTCACGACGTCGTCGGCGACCTGCTCGGGCAGCGCGGTGGCGTCGACGATCATCGTATTGATGCCGCCGGTCTCGGCGATCAGGGGCACGATCGGGCCGTCCTTCGCGGCGAGCGCGCGGTTGATCGCGCGCGCCACGTCTGTCGAGCCGGTGAAGACGACCCCGGCGACGTCGCGATGCGCCACCAGCGCCGCGCCGATCGCGCCGTCGCCTTGCACGAGTTGCAGCGCCGCGCGCGGCACGCCGGCCTCGTGCAAAAGCCCCACGGCGGCGTCGCCGATCACCGGCGTCTGCTCCGCCGGCTTGGCGATCACGGCGTTGCCGGCCATCAGCGCCGCGGTGATCTGGCCGAGGAAAATCGCCAGCGGAAAATTCCACGGCGAGATCGCGACGAAGACGCCGCGGCCACGCAGCCGCAGACTGTTGCGCTCGCCGGTCGGGCCGGGCAGCGCGACGCCGTCGCCGAATAGCCGGCGACCTTCGGCCGCGTAGTAGCGGCAATAATCGATCGCTTCGCGGACCTCGGAGATGCAGTCGTCGAGCGTCTTGCCGGCTTCGTCCTGCAGCAGCGCGACGAAGTTCGCGCGGCGCTGCTCCAACAGATCAGCGGCGCGCTCCAGCGCGGCGGCGCGGGTCTCGGCAGGCGTGCGGCTCCATGCGGCGAAGCCATCGCGCGCGGCGGCCACCGCCGCCGCCGCCGCATCCTCCGGCGTTACGGGAGTGACGCGCGGCAGCGGCCGGCGCGCGGCGTCGATCTCACTGAGCAGCCGTCGCAGCGCGGCGCGGTCGCCGAATTCGACGCCGCGCGAGTTTTCGCGCTGCGGCCGATACAAGTCTCGCGGCAGCGGGATGTGCGGATGGCGGGCGTTGTCGGGCGTCCCGATGATCGCCTCCGGCCGTCGCAGCAACTCCTCTACCGGCACGGTATCGTCGCCGGCCTGCGCGACGAACGACGAATTGGCGCCGTTCTCCAGCAGCCGCCGCACCAGATAGGCGAGCAGATCGCGATGGCCGCCGACCGGGGCGTAGATCCGGCAGGTGAGCTCGGGATGCTCGGCGCGCAGCCGCGCATACAGCGCCTCGCCCATGCCGTGCAGCCGCTGGAATTCGTAGCCGTCGCTGTCGCCGGCGAGGTCGAGGACGGTCGCGACCGTCAGCGCGTTGTGGCTGGCGAATTGCGGGAAGATCCGTTGCCGCAGCCCGAGTAGTTTCTGCACGCAATGCAGGTAGTTGAGGTCGGTCATCGCCTTGCGGCTGAACACCGGATAGTCGGCAAGGCCGCGCTCCTGCGCGCGCTTGATCTCGGTGTCCCAATAGGCGCCCTTCACCAGCCGCAGCATCAGCCGGCGATCGTGTCGCTGCGCCAGCGCATCGACGTAGTCGATCACCGCGGATGCGCGTTTCTGATAGGCCTGCACCGCGAGGCCGTAGCCGTCCCAGCCTTTGAGCGAAGGATCGGCGAGGCAGGCGGCGAACACCTCGAGCGAGAGTTCGAGCCGGTCGGCCTCCTCGGCGTCGACGGTGAAGCCGAGGTCGTGGTCCTTGGCTTTGCGCGCCAGCTCGATCAGGCGCGGCGTCAGCTCGCGCAGCACGCGGTCGCGGCTCACCGCCTCGAAGCGTGGATGCAGCGCCGAGAGTTTCACCGAGATGCCCGGCCGCGCCGGCAGTCGCGCGTTGCCGGCGGCGCGGCCGATCGCGTCGATCGCCTGCGCGTAGGACGCGAAGTAGCGCTCGGCGTCGGCCCGGGTGCGCGCACCTTCGCCAAGCATGTCGTAGGAATAGCGCACGCCATCGGCGGCATCCGCCTGCGCGCGGGCGAGCGCATCGTCGATGGTCTCGCCGAGCACGAAATGATTGCCGAGCAGCCGCATCGCCTGCCGCGTCGCCGCGCGCACCGCCGGCGCGCCGATCCGCTTCGCCAGCGCTGCCAGCGTGCTTTGCGGCGTGTCGCCGGCATGCACCACGCGCGCCGACAGGCCGAGCGCCCAGGCCGAGGCGTTGACCAGCAGCGCATCGGACTTGATGCGGTGATGCGCGAAATCGCCCTGGCCCAGCCGGTCCTCGATGAAGGCGTCGGCGGTCGCCGCGTCCGGCACCCGCAGCAGCGCCTCGGCCAGCACCATCAGCGCAAGCCCCTCTTTGCTGGATAGCGCGTATTCGCGCAGCATCGCCTCGACGCTGCCGAGATGATGATCGCCGGCACGGATCGCTGCGATCAGTCCGGTGGCGGTCGTGTCGATCGGCGCCTCGCGCGCGGGGTCGCGCGGCATCACCGCGATCAGCGCCGCCGCGAGCGTGGCGTCGTCGGGCGCGTAGGCAGCGTCGAATTCCGGATGCGGCGAATCAGGCGGCATGATCGCTCCTTGCGAAGAATCCGCGGTGCGGGCGGTGTGTGCGGGACGCATCAGCCGCCCCGCAAATACGCCGCCGCCCGACTCCAATATTGGCACCGCGGGCCGGTCACGCTAGCGTCCCGGCGATGAAGATGCGGGCAGGAGCGAGGATGCAAGTGGGATTCGTCGGTCGATCGCAGCGGTGGCGCGGCTTGGCGCTGGTGCTCGCGGTGATCTCGGCGGTCGGCGCGAGCCTGTTGCCGGCGCGGGCCGACCCGCTCAGCCGGGAGGTGGCGCAACTCTACAGTTCGGTGTCGATCAACCCGCCGTCGGCCTCGGGCATGACGGTGTGCTACGGCTTCGTCTGCCGCCGTCGCCACGAACTCGCCTTCGGCCCCGGCGACCGCGCCGCGCTGTCGCGGATCATGGCCTCGGGTCGGGCCTCGCCGGCAGCCGAGCGCGCGGCGGTGCAGAAGGCGGTGGTGTGGCTCGACCGAAGGCTCGGTCCGGTGCTCGGCACCGACAAGCGGATCGCCCGCGCGGATTTCCGTTACTTCGACGACAAGCACAATTTCGATTGCTGGGACACCACCCGCAACACCACCAGCCTGCTGCTGGTGATGCAGGGCTGGGGCCTCCTGAAGCATCACAGCGTCGGCGATCCGAAATATCGCGGCAACGTGCTGGTGCTGCAGACGCCGCACAATACCGCGGTGCTGGTCGAGCGCGGCAGCGGCGCCCAGTGGGTGGTCGACATGTGGACCCGCGCCTATGCGCAGACGCCGGAAGTGATGCCGGTCGATCAGTGGGTCAAGCTCGACTGATCACCAGCTCTTCGACAGGTAAAGTCCCGGCCGCGCCGGCGGCCGGGACTCCACGCCTGCAACGTCGGTCGAAACCTCAGTAGCAGATGTTGAAGGTGCGCCAGCGCCAGCCATGCGAGGTCGGCACGCGGCGGGTGACGTAGCAGCTGCCGTAGCCGGCGCCATAGCCGGCGCCGATATAGCCGACGCCGAAGGCGGGACCGTGGAAGTGGTGGTGATGGCCCCAGCCATGGTGATGCCACTTGCCACCGCCGGCGGAAGCGGAAGTCGGCGCCAGCGCGACGACGCTGAGCGAAGCGGCAGCAAACAGTCCAAGTGCGATCTTGCGAAACATGGTCGTTCTCCTCGAAATGCGCCCGCGGGCGCGGTTGTTACTTCATCAAGTCCGGTGGTCGTGGACCCGCCCATCGCACGTTCGTCGTGATGAAATTTGCGCGGGTTCACGCCGCGCGGCGGCGGATCGGCGACCGAAAACCGGGAGTGTGCGCTGGATCACAAAGCGCCGCAGCTGCGCGCCGCGCCCTCAGAGTCCGACTTGAAATGAGAGCTACAAGATCAGGTACTTAAGTTCGTCATTGCGAGGAGCGAAGCGACGAAGCAATCCAGAATCACGCACCCGGCGCACTGGATTGCTTCGCTTCGCTCGCAATGACGGGGGGAGAGCCTAGACTTTGCCTCCCGCATTTTCGGTCAGGCCCTCAGGCGAGCGTCAGTTCGCTCGGGTCCAGCGCTGCGGCGAGGTCGCGCGATTGCGCGATCGGGCAGACCTGCATCGGCTCGACGCGGCCGCGGATCTCGACCTGCTGGGTCGGCCAGGCGTCGGCGGCGACGCCGGCGGTGGCGCGCAGTTCGTCGGACAGCAGCGTCTCGCAGCCGAGCGCCTTGGTCATGTCCTGCAGCCGTGCCGCGACGTTGACCGAGTCGCCGAGCGCGGTGAACACCATGTGGTCGCGATAGCCGATCTCGCCGAGGATGACGTCGCCGCCATGGATGCCGATGCCGAAGCGGATCGGTTCGGGGAGATCGTGGCCGAGGAAGCCGTTGAGTTCGTCGACGGCGGCGGCGATCGCCGAGGCGGCGCGGATCGCGTTGCGGCAAGCGTCGCGCGGCATGTCCTCGAGGCCGAACAGCGCCAGCACGCCGTCGCCGATGAACTGATTGGGCCGGCCGCCGCAAGCGATCACGGCGCGCGACACCGCGCCGAGGAATCGGTTGACGATGAACACGGTGTCGAACGGCAGTCGCGTCTCGGCGATCTTGGTCGAGCCGCGCAGATCGACGAACATGCTGACGAGGTAGCGCTCCTCGCCGGCTTTCATCGCGCGCGCCATCCGCCGTGCCGCGGCCGCGTTGCGCGGCGGAAAGATCGGCATGAAAGCGAGGTCGTGGGTCGGCCGCAACTGGCAGGCGAGGCGGATCGACGGATCGTCGCCGGCGCCGACGCTGTCGAGCACGAAAGCCTCGCGGCTCGACGGCGCCGGCAGCTCGGCCGGGTCGCCGATCACGCGGATCCGGCAGGTCGAGCAGCGGGCACGGCCGCCGCAGGCGCTGGCGTGCGGAATGTTGTAGCGCTGGCTCGCCTCCAGCACGCTGGTGCCCTTCGGCACCCGGATGCTGCGGTCGGTGCCGTAGGTGAGGCGGATCATGCCGCCGCGCCGCTCGTTCAGGCTGCGCGCGGCGCGGGCGATCAGCGCCAGGCCGATCAGCCCGAGATAGCCGAACACGAACGCGTCGCCGATCCGGTCGAGCGTCGCCTGCTGATGAAGCGTGCCGAGCTGCTTCACCGACATGTTGGCGTCCTGCCAGCCCGGCGCGGACGCGGCGCGGATGGTGTCGCGGCCGCCCTGATAGAAGCCGAGCAGCGCCAGCGTCGGAATCAGCACCGCAAGCGCGAGCAGCCACGGCATCGCCCGGCGCGCCATCGGCTTGATCCGCAGCCAGATGGTCAGCCCGATGCAGCCGTGCACCCAGGCGATCAGCAGCACCGCCACCATCAGCCACAGCCGGGAGGCCGGCCAGACCACCCAGTAGGCGTACAGCGCCTGCGGATACAGCTTGTCGATGTCGTACAGCACGTTGCTGAGCCGCAGCCCGATCACATGGCTGTAGATCAGCAGCGGCACGCTGAGGCCGAGCAGGAGCTGCAGTGGCTCGACCGTCCGCCAGCGAAACTGCCGGCGCTGAACCAGCGCCCACAACCCCAGTCCGGTATGCACCGCGACCGAGCCGTAAAACAGGATCGCCACCGGCAGGAACTGCCAGAATGCGAGGTGCCACATCACCCCGGCTTCGAGCGCTTCCGCCGAGACGTTGCCGAGCGCGTGATTGAGGTAGTGGCTGAGCAGATAGGCGAACAGCACCAGCCCGGTGAACATCCGCACCTGGCGCAGCCCGATGCCGCGCAGGAAGCCTAACCGCCGAGGTCGGGGTTCGGCGGTGCTGCGGGTTCGGTCGGTGATGGTTCGCGGGTTCGGCACTGGCGGGTTGTCGAGGGAATCCCGGCCGCGGTCAACACGCGGGGCGGCATTCGCGATACCGTGCCTTCACCTCTCCCCGCGCGCGGGGAGAGGTCGGATTGCGCAGCAATCCGGGTGAGGGGGCGTTTCCGCAGGGTCGAGAGTCAGCGACTCGCGTCGCCCTCACCCCAGCCCTCTCCCGCAGGCGGGAGAGGGAGCGCGACGCTACTCGTCCTTCTCGCGCTTCTTCAGCAGATCCTTGACCAGATCGCCGAGCACCGGGCGGGACAGGGCGTCGAACGGGAGCGGCCGCGTCAGGTCGATCGCGGCGAGGCCGAGGCGGGCGGTCAGCATGCCGTTGACGACGCCTTCGCCGAGCTTGGCCGACAGCCGCGAGGCGAGGCCGTGGCCGAGCACGGATTGCATCACGCTGTCGCTGAGCGCGATGCCGCCGGTGACGGCGAGGTGCGATATCGTCTGCCGCATCAGCTTGAACATGCCGAGCGCGCCGGGGCGGCCGCCGTACAGCCGCGCGAGCTGGCCGATCAGCCGGGTGGCGACGATCGCCACGAACAGCACGTCGATCAGCGCCTTCGGGCTGATCGCAGTCACCAGCGAGACGCGCTGCGCCGCCTTCGAGATCATCACCCGCGCTTCGAGGTCGAGCGGCGTCATCAATTCGCGCTCGGCGAGCCTGATCAGATCGGCGCCGTCGATGATGTCGTCGATGTGCTTTTCCAGCGTCGCACGGCCGCGCGCGAGTTGCGGATTGGGGTGCTCGAATTTCAGCAATTCGCGGATGATCGCCTGCGCCTCGGCGCGGTTGTCGGTTTCGAGCACCTTCGCGGCCCGGGCGTGCAACTGCTCGATCCGCGCCAGCCGGATCAACCCGAATGCCTCGCGGCCGACGATGATCGCGAGCGAGCCGGCGGCGAGCAGCGCCAGCACCATGCCGACGGTGCCGAGCGTCTGGCTCTGCGCGAACAGATCCTCGATCAGCTTGCTGACCCACAGCCAGAACGCCAGCGTCACCAGCCCGCCCGCGGCTGACCAGAACAGCGTGCCCCAGCGGAAACCCTTCTTCGGATTGATGACGCTGGCCGGCGGTTTCGGCGCGACGATCGGCGGCTCGGCTTCCTTGGCGAGCTGGATCCGCGCGCGCGGCGGCGGCGCCGAGGCCGACGACGCCGCTGACGCCGTCGACGACGCCGTCGCGCTCGCCTGCGCGGCGGGGCGGCTGCTGCCGCTCTCGTCGGAATCGATCAGCACAACGCTCGGATCGGTGAGCTTGAAGGTCGCCGGCCTTCGGGGAGGCACCCGCTCGGTCATTGCAGTTGATCTCCGATCAGGAACTGGAGCGCGCGGTCGAGGCGGATGTGAGGCAGTGCCGGGCCGTCCGGATCGCGATTGTCGAGCCGTGGCGGCCGGAAGCGCAGGAAGCGAAAATCGGCGTCCTCGTGGCGGCCCGCGGCGAGGCCGCGAAACGTGTCCTCGCCCTTGAACAGCCCCTGCAGATTGGTCGGCAGGTCGCCGGGGAAGGTAGCGACCTCGGTCTCGCCGTCGAAGATCTCGCCGTCGGCCATTTCGCCCTTGATCGGGGTGCCGACGATCGACGGCAGCCGGTCGCGGCCGCGCTGCACCTGGGCCTCGCGGGTGGCGCGCACCGCGGCCAGCGCCACCACGTCGACGGTCGCCCCGGCGAATTCGGCGCGCTGCATCGCCCGCTCGACCAGCTTGCGCAGGATCGCCTCCAGCCGGTCGTGGCTGGAATGGTGCAGATGGTCGGCCTTGGTGGCGGCGAACAGGATGCGGTCGATCCGCGGCCGGAACATCGTCGACAGCATCGACGCGCGCCCGACCCGGAAACAGTCGAGAATGCCGGCGAGCGCGGCTTCGAGGTCCTGCAGTGCCTCGGGGCCGGCGTTGAAAGCCGACAGCGCATCCGCCAGCACGATCTGGCGGTCGAGCCTCGCGAAGTGATCGCGGAAGAACGGCCGCACCACCACGTCCTTGTAGGCCTCGTAGCGTCGCACCATCATCGCCCACAGCGAGCGCTCCGGCGCGGTGCCGCCCTCCGGCACATCCAGAGGCGCGAAGGTCAACGCCGGCGAGCCGGCGAGGTTGCCGGGCATCAGGAAACGGCCGGGCGGCAGCAGGCTCATCGCGAACTGCTCGTTGCGGCAGTCGCGCAGATAGGTGGTGAACAGCCGCGCCGCGGTCAGCGTTTCCTGCTCGTTCTCGCGGCCGTTCGGATCGAGCGTGGCGAGATGCGCATGCCAGTCGACGGCGACGCGGCGGCGCGGGTCCTGTCGCGACAGCGCCAGGCTCTCCGCCGCCCATTTCTCGTAGCTCTTGTTCAGCAGCGGCAGGTCGAGCAGCCATTCGCCGGGGTAGTCGACGATGTCCAGCGTCAGCGTGCGTTCGGCGCCGTTCTTACGCTGATAGTCGATCACCAGCCGCAATTCGCTGATATCCACCGTCGAACTCGGCCAGTCGCGCTGCTCCATCAGGGTGGCGAGAAAGCCCTCATAGCCGAACCGCGGCACCGCGTCGTCGGGCTGCGGCGCCAGCCGGGCCTTGGCGATTCGTCCGGTCGACATCGATTCGAAGATCGGAAACCGCCCGCCGCGCGACAGGCCGTGCACCAGCGCGGTGATGAACACCGTCTTGCCGGCACGTGACAGCCCGGTGACGCCGAGCCGGACCGTCGGATTGAAGATATTCTCGCTGTAGTCCTTCAGCGCCCGCGCCGACAGCCACGCTTCCTCGACCAGATCTGAAAAACTGAAGGCCATGCGCGCTAAGGTTCAATCAGGAGGCGGTTACCGGCAAAACTAAACGGAAAACGAGCAGTGCGACAATCCGACCTGCTGCCGACAGGCCCCGGGGCCTTGGCTTCGCCGCCTTTGAGGGGGATAAAATCGGTCAGGAACGGCAGGACGCGCCGCGAATTGTATTGCATCGCCGCCGCCAACCATGAATGCGCCAGATCAATTCGAGACAGGGTGTCGCTCCGCCTATGACGATCTTTCGGATCAAGCAAATCGATTCGCATTCCAGGATCGACTCCAGGGGATCGGTTCACTGGAATTACGATCGCGCCGAGCTGATTGCGGATGGCGTGGTCCACGTGCTGGGCCTCGTCGCCGGCCTGATCGCCGTGACCGCGCTGATCACGCTGACCGGAGTGTTCGCGAATACGTCCAAATTCGTCTCGGTCACGGTCTATGCCGCCGGCCTGCTGGCGATGCTGGGTTTGTCGGCGGCGTATAATCTGTGGCCGGTGTCGCCGCGCAAATGGGTGCTGCGGCGGTTCGACCATTCGGCGATCTACATCCTGATCGCCGCAACCTACACACCGATCATCAGCCAGATCAAGGACCAGATGTTCGCGCTGGCGCTGCTCGCCGGCGTCTGGAGCGTCGCGCTGGTCGGCATCCTGCTGAAGCTGTTCAAGCCCGGCAAGTTCGACAAGCTCTCGGTCGGGCTGTATCTGGCGATGGGCTGGAGCGGGCTGATCGCCTATGATCATGTGGTCGAAACGCTGCCCAATCTGGCGATGTGGTTCCTCGCCGCCGGCGGCGCGCTGTACACGCTCGGCGTGATCTTCCACGCCTGGCGCCGGCTGCGATTCCAGAACGCGATCTGGCACGCTTTCGTGCTGGTCGCCGCCGCCTGCCACTATGTGGCGGTGATGGACCTGGTGCTGGCCGCCTAGCGCCGCGGACGGCGTTTGGCGCTGTTCCCGTTGCGCATATCCCGGCTGCAAAACCGGGTGCCACTTCGGCCGGATCCGCGCTAAGACACCCCCAACAACAACCATTCGGGGGAAAAATCATGCAGGTTGCGGGCAAGGTCGTCGTCGTCACCGGCGGCGGCAATGGAATCGGTCAGGCGATGTGCGAGGCCTTTGCCAAGGCCGGCGCCGCCAAGGTCGTGGTCGCCGATCTCGATGAGGCCCGCGCCGAGGCGGTGGCCGCCGCGATCGGCGGCGCGGCGTTCAAATGCGACGTCGCGAAAGAATCCGACATCAAGCACGTGATCGACGAGACCGAGCGGCGCTTCGGCCCGATCGCGCTGTTCTGCTCCAATGCGGGGATCGGCGGCGGCTTCGATCCGCTGTCGGAGAATGCCGGCGGCGCGTCCGACGAGCCGTTCATGAACAGCTGGATGATCCACGTGATGGCGCATGTCTATGCCGCACGGCATCTGGTGCCGCTCTACAGAGCGCGCGGCGGCGGCTATTTCCTCAACACGATTTCGGCGGCGGGCCTGTTGTCGCAGGTCGGCAGCCCGGCCTATTCGGCGACCAAGCACGGCGCGGTGGGCTTCGCCGAAAATCTCGCGATCTCGCACAAGGCGCACAACATCAAGGTCTCGATCCTGTGCCCGCAGGGCGTCGACACCAACATGCTGCGCGGGCTGCCGAAGGGCCCGCAATCCGCCGACGGCGATCTCAGCCCCGAGCAGGTCGCGCAGGACGTGATCGAGGGGCTCGCCGAAGAGAGCTTCCTGATCCTACCGCACAAGCAGGTGATCGACTACATGCGCAAGAAGACCGAGAACTACGACCGCTGGATCGGCGGCATGGCCAAGATCCAGGCGAAATTGCGCGAGACGTTCGGCGCGAAGGGGTAGTTGTTCGACGTTGCCGCGCGCTCTGCCTAACCTCTCCCCGCGCGCGGGGAGAGGTCGACCGGCGAAGCGTAGCGCAGCCGGTCGGGTGAGGGGGCGTCTCGACGAGGCCGAGAGTCGGCGACCGGTCTCGCCCCTCACCCCAACCCTCTCCCCGCAAGAGCGGGGCGAGGGAGCTCGCCGTGCTCGTTGCGGGCGCTGCGGATCATGTTGCGACGACCTACCCGTTCTTCGCGTACAGCAGCGGCACCGCGCTATCCAGCGTCGCCTCGACCACGAACACGCCGTCATGCGCCAGCGCGCGGGCGAGCACCGGCGCGAGGTCCTCACAGCGTGACACGCGTTCGGCGACACAGCCCATCGACTGCGCGAGCTGGACGTAGTCGATCCCGGGCAGCTCCAGCCCGGGCACGTCGCGGACCTGCATCACCTGGCTGAACGAGCGCATCGCGCCGTAGCCGCCATTGTTCAGCACCACCACGGTCAGCGGCAGCTTGCGCTCTGCCGCAGTCCACAGCGCCTGGATCGAATACATCGCCGAGCCGTCGCCGATCAGGCACACGGTGCGGCGCTCCGGATGCGCCAGCGCGAAGCCGACCGCGGCCGGCAGCGACCAGCCGAGGCCGCCGCTCGCCATCGTGGCGAAACTGTCCTGGCCGCGCATCGGCATGAATTTCTGCATCGCCAGCCGATGCGACGGCGCTTCCTCGACCAGCATCGTGCCGGCCGGCATCGCCTTGCTCAACGCATCGAGCAGAAATTCGGCCGGCATCGGATCGGCCGCGGCAGGCGCTGGCGGCAGCGCCCGTGCCGGCGGCGCCGCGCATTGGGTCTCTGGTAACAACTCCAGCAGCAGCGATAATGCCGGCTTCATGGTGGCGATGATGCTGGTGCCGAGCGGCGTCACCGACGCGGCCTCGGCGTCGTCGGTGATCTGGAACAGCGACGTTGCGCCGTCGAAGATCGACGCGCGGCCTTCGACATGGAAGGTGAACACCGGTGCGCCGATCACCACCACGACGTCGTAGGCGCCGATGGCTTCGGAGAGTTGCCCCGGCGAGGCGGGCAGGAAGCCGGCGAACAGCGGATGCCGCTCCGGGAAACTGCAGCGCGCCGAGAACGGACTGACGAACACCGGCGCGTTGGCGCGCTCGGCGAGGCGCACCATCAAATCGACCGCGGCGGCGCGATCGATCGCGGGGCCGACCACCAGGGCGGGCTTCTTCGCCTCCGCCAGCGCCTCCGCCAGCGCCTGCATCGCCGCGCGCTCCGGGCCGAGTTCGCGCGTCACGTTGCGCAGCGGAACCGGCTGCGCGGGCCGCGCCCAGTCGTCGATCGGCACCGACACGAAGGTCGGCCCGCACGGCGGCTGCATCGCCACATAATAGGCGCGGGCGATCGCCGCCGGCACGTCCTCGGCGCGCGCCGGCTCGATGCTGTATTTCACGTAAGGCCGCGGAAATTCGGATGCGCGTTCGGCGCCGAGAAACGCCTGTAACGGCAGCAGGCTGCGCGCCTGCTGGCCGGCGGTGATCAGCAGCGGCGTCTGGTTCTTGAACGCGGTGTAGATGTTGCCGAGCGCGTTGCCGACGCCGGCGGCTGAATGCAGATTGACGAAGCCGGCGTTGCGCGTCGCCTGCGCGTAGCCGTCGGCCATCGCCATCGCGCTCGCCTCCTGCAGCGCCAGTACGTAGTCGATGTCGTCCGGCCAGTCGCTGAGGAACGGCAGCTCGGTGGAGCCGGGATTGCCGAACACCTTGTCGATCTTGAACGCGCGGAGCAGATCGAGCGTGGCGGATTTGACGGTGCTGACGGCAGCGCTCGGCTTCGGCTTCTTCGGCAAGGCGGTTTCCTCCGGCGGCGGCGCGCCGTGATTGTTGCTTGCGCCGATCAATCAGCAGGAGGCGAGGGGAGTCAACAGCCTGTGCAGGCAGTACGGGCCTTGCACGGCGCGTTTCAGCGATGCTGAAGGCCGCTTCGCTGTACCGGGCACAGCCTGCTCCCTCTCCCCGCTCTTGCGGGGAGAGGGGTGGGGTGAGGGGCGGCGACGAGCACTGAGTCTCGGCCTCGTCGAGGCGCCCCCTCACCCGACCGGCTGCGCCGGTCGACCTCTCCCCGCGCGCGGGGAGAGGTTAGGACGCGGCTGCTACCAGCTCGCGGTGCCCTTCATCGTCGGCACGCCGTCGGCATTCGCGGTCCACAATTCGAGGCCGGTCGCCGTCTCGTTGGCGTTGACCGAAAATTCCGCGCCGTCGAACAGCGGCTGCACGCCGCGATAGGAGAACGTCTTCGGCGCTGCGCCTTTCAGCTTCGCGGCGAATTCGACCAGCAGTGCGGCCTGCATCGGGCCGTGGACGATCAGGCCGGGATAGCCCTCGACCTTGGTGACGTAGTCGCGGTCGTAATGGATGCGGTGGCCGTTGAAGGTCAGCGCGGAATAACGAAACAGCAGCACCGGATCGGCGAGATGGCTCTCGCGATGCTGCGCGGCCGGCGGCGCGGTGGCGGGCTTGGCCGGGGCCGCCGGTGTGGCGGAGGGCGGCGGCACGTCGCGATAGACGATGTCCTGGCGGTCGCGGATCGCGATGCCGCGCGGGGTGGTGATCTCGTGATGGACGGTGACGAAGCACAGCGTGCCGGTCGAGCCCTGCTTGATCGTCACGTCGCCGATCGTCGAGGTTCGCGTCACCTCGTCGCCGACCTTCAGCGGATCGATGAAGGTCAGCTCGCCGCCCGCCCACATCCGGCGCGGCAGCGGCACCGGCGGCAGGAAGCCGCCGCGGGTCGGGTGGCCGTCGGGGCCGAGCATGTCCATCGGATACACCGGCTGGCCGAGGCACCAATGCGCGGTGAAAGGTGCCGCGTCGCCCGCCGCGGGCTTGCCGATGTCGAGAAACAGCGTCGCGCGCAGGCCGCGGACGAGCTGCGCCGTGACGGTGTCGGCGGCCTGTTCGCTGCGGCCGATCCATTGCCGCAGGTGATCGATGTCGAGCGCGTCAGTCATGGTGTTGGCCCTTGTTACTTGCGCTTGTCGCCGATGCCCGGCACGGCGCCGTACCGGCGGTCGTCGCCGACCACGATCGCGGCCGGCGCCGGATAGGTCACCTTGCCGTTCGGGGTGTCGACCTCGATCCGGCGCAGATGCGGATGCTGCGACAGATCTTCCATCGTGTTGACCTCGGCGAAGGCGATGTCGGCGCTGGCGAGATGTTCGAGCAGATCGTCGCGGGTCAGCGAGCCGAAGATGTCGGCGACGATCTTGTCGGTGTAGGCGCGGTTCTTCACCCGCTCGACGCCGCTGCACAGCCGCGGATCGGTCGCGAGATCCGGCTGGCGCAGCACGTCCGAGCAGAGTTTTTTCCACTCCCGCTCGCTCTGGATCGAGATCAGGATGTCCTTGCCGTCCTTGGAGGTGAACACGCCATAGGGCGCGATCGACGGATGCGCCAGCCCGAGCCGTTTCGGCGGATTGCCGGCCTCGGCGTTGAGCAGCGGCACGGTCAGCCAGTCGGCCATCACGTCGAACATCGAGATCCGGATGTCGGCGCCCTGGCCGGTGCGGCCGCGGCCGATCAGCGCTTCGAGGATCGCCGCGTGCGCGGTGGCGCCGGTGGCGACGTCGACGATCGACATGCCGACGCGCGAGGCGCTTTCCGGGCCGCCGGTGATCGAGGCGAGGCCGCTTTCGGCCTGGATCAACAGATCATAGGCCTTGCGATGCGCGTAAGGCCCGTCGTCGCCATAGCCGGAGATGGTGCAGATGATCAGCTTCGGATAGTCGGCGCGCAGCCGCTCGCGGGTGAAGCCGAGCTTGTCCATCGAGCCGGGCTTCAGATTCTGCAGCAGCACGTCGGCCGAGGCGATCAGCCTTTCGAGTTCGTCGCGGCCTTCCTTGGTCGCAAGATCGACCACGGCGGAGTCCTTGCCGCGGTTGAGCCAGACGAAGTAGCTGCTCTGGCCCTTGGCGGCGTGGTCATAGCCGCGCGCGAAATCGCCCTCGGGGCGTTCGATCTTGATGACATGGGCGCCGGCATCGGCCAGCCGCGAACTGCAGAACGGGGCGGCGACCGCCTGTTCGACGGCGATGACGGTCAGTCCTTCGAGCGGGAGCATGCTCACCTCTCCCCGCTTGCGGGGAGAGGTCGGATCGTCGCGTAGCGACGGTCCGGGTGAGGGGGCGTCTCCGCAAGGCCGAGAGTCAGCGACTCGTGTCGCCCCTCACCCCGACCCTCTCCCCGCGAAGAGCGGGGCGAGGGAGCTCGCTGCGACTCGTGGCGAGCGCGCATCTTTCCGAAGCTGATCAGCATGACCCGCCCTCAATACGACCGCGGCATGCCGAGCACGTGCTCGGCGAGATGCGACAGGATCAGGTTGGTGGAGATCGGCGCGACCTGATAGAGGCGCGTTTCGCGGAATTTGCGTTCGACGTCGTATTCCTCGGCGAAGCCGAAGCCACCATGGGTTTGAATGCAGGCATTGGCGGCCTCGAACGAGGCATCAGCGGCGAGCATCTTGGCCATGTTGGCCTCGGCGCCGCAATCCATGCCGGCTTCGTACTTCCGCGTCGCTTCCTTCACCATCAGCTCGGCCGCGCGCATGTTGGCGTAGGCCTTGGCGATCGGAAACTGGATGCCCTGGTTCTGGCCGATCGGCCGGCCGAACACCGTGCGGTCCTTGGCGTAGTTCGAGGCCTTGGCGATGAACCATTTGGCGTCGCCGACGCATTCCGCCGCGATCAGGATGCGCTCGGCGTTCATGCCGGAGAGGATGTAGCGGAAGCCCTTGCCTTCCTCGCCGATCAGATTTTCCTTCGGCACCTTGAGGTCGGTGAAGAACACTTCGGTGGTGGCGTGGTTCATCATGGTGCGGATCGGGCGGATCTCCAGCCCATGGCCGCGCGCTTCGCGCATGTCGACCAGGAACACCGACAGGCCCTCGGTCTTCTTCGCCGCCTGATCCTTCGGCGTGGTGCGCGCCAAGAGGATCATCAGATCGGAATATTCGGCGCGGCTGGTCCAGATCTTCTGGCCGTTGACGACGTAGTCGCCGTTGTCGTCCTTCTTGGCGAAGGTCTTCAGCGAGGTGGTGTCGGTGCCCGAGGTCGGCTCGGTGACGCCGAACGCCTGCAGCCGCAATTCACCGGAGGCGACCTTCGGCAGCCACTTCGCCTTCTGCTCGTCGGAGCCGTGCCGCAGCAGCGTGCCCATGGTGTACATCTGGGCGTGGCAGCCGCCGCCGTTGCAGCCGGCGCGCTGGATCTCTTCCAGGATCGCCGCCGCGGCCGACAGCTTCAGCCCGGCGCCGCCGTATTCCTCGGGGATCAGCACCGACAGATAGCCGGCGGTGGTCAGCGCGTCGACGAAGGCCTGCGGGTAGGCCATCTCGCGGTCGAGCTTGCGCCAATATTCGCCGGGGAACTGCGAACACAGTTTGGCGACGGCGTCGCGGATGTCGTGGAATTCGTCCTGCTCCGCGGCGGCATGATGTTTCATTTTGGAGGCTGTCTTCTTTTTCTTAGGGGGTCATGAGATGCGAACCGGCAAGGACTCGTAGCCCTTGACGAAGCTCGAATACACCCGCTTCGGCTCCCCGACAACTTCAATGCGCTCGAACCGTTTGAGCATTTCTTCCCAGACGATCTTCAGTTGCAATTCGGCCAGCCGCATCCCGACGCAGCGGTGGATACCGAAGCCGAACGACAAATGGATCTTCGCCCGCTTGCGGTCGATGATGAACTCGTTCGGGCGCTCGATCACCTCGTCGTCGCGGTTGCCGGAGACGTACCACATCACCACCCGGTCGCCCTTCTTGATGGTCTTGCCGCCGAGTTCGGTGTCCTGCAAGGCGGTGCGGCGCATATGCGCCAGCGGCGTCTGCCAGCGGATCACCTCGGGTACCATGGTGTCGATCAGCGCCGGGTTGGCGCGCAGCTTGGCGAACTGGTCCGGGTTCTGGTTCAGCGCCAGCACCGAGCCGGTCATGGTGTTGCGGGTGGTGTCGTTGCCGCCGACGATCAACAGCAGGATGTTGCCGATCAGATTGTCGCGGTCCATCTGCCGTGTGGCGTCGTGATGCGCCATCATCGACAGCAGGTCATTCCGTGGCTCGGAATTGACGCGCTCGTTCCACATCGCCGCGAAGGTCGCGGCGCATTCGTTCAGCTCGCTGCGGCGTTCCTCCTCCGACGCCACGATCATGCTCTTGGGCAGCGCGGTGGCGACGTCGGACCAGCGCGTCAACTTGCGGCGCTGCGCGAACGGGAAGTCGAACAAGGTGGCCAGCATCTGCGTCGTCAGCTCGATCGAGACCCGCTCGACGAAGTTGAAGGTCTCGTTGCGCGGCAGGCCATCGAGCACTTTCTGCGTCCGGCCGCGGATCAGCACCGCGAGTTCGTCGAGATGGTCCGGCGTGAACATCGGCGACACCGTCTTGCGCTGCGCCGAGTGCCGCGGCTCGTCCATCGCGATGAAGCTCGGCCAGTCGTAGCCCTGCGGCGCGTCGCGGATCGAAATGCCGCCGAGCGTCGAATCCGACGAGAAGATCTGATGGCTGGTGTCGACATGCATGATGTCGTTGTACTTGGTCACGCTCCAATACGGCGCGATCGGCGCGTTGGTGCAGTAGTGCACCGGCTCCTCGGCGCGCAGCCGCTCGAACCACGGCCACAGCGTGTCGTCGCGGAAGTGCCGCGGCGCGCCGGGGTGGAATTGCGACAGCGGCGTCGCATAGGCTTCCTCGCGCGCGGCGCGCTGGCGGGCGGCGTTGTCGATCTCGATGGTGCCGTGCATGAAGGGCCCTCGGTTGTTGTGCGTTGGCGTTTCTGTCCGATGGGCCGCCATGCGGCGGATCGGCCGTCCTCCCGTCCGCCGTCTCGAGCGCGGCGGATCGTGCGGGCGACTACAACCGGTTGTCGTGGCGAGAGCAAGGTACTCCCGGCGCATCCGGCCATGCTCACGAACAAATTGATCCGGCAACGGATTTCCGTCCGGCAGCGTCTTGCGTCGAGGCGCTGGCGAGCGCTCCGAAAGCCTCGCCGGAACGACCAATGGAGCCTTCTCAGCCCTGCGGCGCCATGACATGGTGGCCGCAACCAGAACACTGGCGCGCGGCTTCAACGCTGCGCCCGACGAGTGGAGACGTTCCGACCATGATCCCCAACGCGCAGAGCATGTTCAATTTCGATCTCGGCGAGACCGCCGATGCGATCCGCGAGACGGTGCGGGATTTCGCCTCGAACGAGATCGCGCCGCGCGCCGACGCGATCGACAAGACCAACACCTTCCCGCGCGATCTGTGGCCGAAGCTCGGCGAGCTCGGGCTGCACGGCATCACCGTCGAGGAGGAGTATGGCGGGTCCGGTCTCGGTTATCTCGAGCACTGCATCGCGGTCGAGGAAATCTCCCGCGCCTCCGCCTCGGTCGGCCTGTCCTACGGCGCGCATTCCAATCTCTGCATCAACCAGATCCGCCGCAACGGCAGCGAGGCGCAGAAGCGCAAATATCTGCCGAAGCTGATCAGCGGCGAACATGTCGGCGCGCTGGCGATGTCCGAGCCCGGCGCCGGCTCCGACGTGGTGTCGATGAAGACTCGCGCCGAGAAGAAGGGCGACCGCTTCGTCCTCAACGGCAACAAGATGTGGATCACCAACGGCCCGATCGCCGAGACGCTGGTGGTCTACGCCAAGACCGATCCGAATGCCGGGCCGCGCGGTATGACCGCGTTCCTGGTCGAGAAAGGCTTCAAGGGATTCAGCACCGCGCAGAAACTCGACAAGCTCGGCATGCGCGGCTCCGACACCGGCGAACTGGTGTTCGAGGATTGCGAGGTGCCGGAGGAGAACGTGCTCGGCGAGGTCGGTCGCGGCGTCAACGTGCTGATGAGCGGGCTGGACTACGAGCGCGCGGTGCTGGCGGCGGGGCCGCTCGGCATCATGCAGGCGTGCATGGACGTGGTGATGCCCTATGTGCACGAGCGCAAGCAGTTCGGGGAGCCGATCGGCACGTTCCAGCTGGTGCAGGCCAAGATCGCCGACATGTATGTGACGATGAACGCCTCGCGCGCCTACGTCTATGCGGTGGCGAAGGCCTGCGACCGCGGCCAGACCACCCGCGAGGACGCCGCCGGCGCCATCCTCTACGCTGCCGAGAAGGCGACGCAATGCGCGCTCGATGCGATCCAGCTGCTGGGCGGCAACGGCTACATCAACGACTACCCGACCGGGCGCCTGTTGCGCGACGCCAAGCTCTACGAAATCGGCGCCGGCACCAGCGAAATCCGCCGGATGCTGATCGGCCGCGAGCTGTTCGCCAAGACGGCGTAGGGCGGATAGTTCGGCGAAGAGCCTTCCCCGCGCAGGGCGTCATCTCTCCCCGCGCGCGGGGAGAGGTCGACCGGCGTAGCGCAGCGAAGCCGGTCGGGTGAGGGGGCGTTTCCGCTCAGCCGAGACTCCGCGACTCGCGTCGCCCCTCACCCCAACCCTCTCCCCGCAAGGGCGGGGCGAGGGAGTTCGCCGTGCTTGGTGAGAGGCAGAGCACTTGGTGAGATTCAAAAGTGCTTGGTGAGCGTCAAAGCGCTTCGGGAGAGTCAAAGTCCTTGGTGAGAGGACGAGCAGTCGCCGGTGGCTTTGACCAGCAAGCAATGCGCGTGATCGTTCGTGCCCGTCTCACGGCCCCGTCCCGTTCACCCTCGCGACCCAGCCACGCACGTCGCGCATCACTTGCGGCAGTACGGCCTTGACCTCCTGCACCGTCATCCCCGGCTTGATCTCCGGGTGATACAGGATGTTCATCAGATACTGGTCGTAGACGTCGAAATAGCCCTTCTGGACGCCGTCGTTGAACATCGTCCACGGCACCGCGTCGGTGTCGTTGATCGGGCCGAGCGACTGCAGCAGTTCCTCATAGGCGCAGTCGAGAAAGACGAAGTCGCCGTTGTCGACGGTCAGGATCACGTTGGCCTGTTCGATCTCGTATCTGTCGTTCTTGCGGAAGCCGGACAGGCATTGCGGGTCCAGCGACTGGTGGATCTCCCGCGCGCGCTCGGCGCCGTAGAAGCTCGCGATCGTCTTGCCGAGATTCTTGTCGCGGACCAGGTGGACGGTGACGTTGGCCTCGTCGCCGTCGTCGGTCATGGCGATGTCGAGATGGCGGACGCGCCTCGCGATGTCGGCGACCACCCGGGCGAGCTGGGCGCGGCGGTCGGGCCGGCTCTCGCCCTCGGCATGGATCCGCACCGGACCTTCGAATTTCCGGATCCGATCGACCCGGCCGGCGACGTGGTACTCGGCCCCGAACGCGGTCTTGAAGAAGCCGTCGAGGATCTGGCTGTCGCTGAAATCCGTCTTCTCGGCGCGCTGGTCGGCGGCGATGTCGGTGGGTTCGGCCGCCGACGAGGAAGCCGCAGCCGACGACGTCAGAACAGCGGCGACGATCGCCGCGAGCGCGCGTCGGACGGGTCGGGGGCGGGGGCCGCGTTGCATCGCCGGACGCTGCCGCAATCCCGGCGGCCGCACAACCCGCAATTCGGGGCATCGGGCCCGATGCGGGCCCGACGCACGCGATCGTGTCAGTTCTTGACCACGACCGTGGTGCCGACGCGGACGCGCTCGTAGAGATCCTTGACGTCCTCATTGGTCATCCGGAAGCAGCCGGACGAAACCGCCTGGCCGATCGTCTCCGGCTCGTTGGAGCCGTGGATACGGTACAGCGTCGAGCCGAGATACATCGCCCGCGCGCCGAGCGGATTGTCCTCGCCGCCGGCCATATGGCGCGGCAGGTCGGGGCGGCGGCGCAACATCTGCGCCGGCGGGGTCCAGCTCGGCCATTCCTTTTTCGCGGTGATGCGGTGGGTGCCCGACCAGCGGAAGCCGTCGCGGCCGACGCCGATGCCGTAGCGCAGCGCGGTTCCGTCGGCGCCGACCAGATACAGCCGCCGCTCGGAGGTGCTGATGACGATGGTTCCGGGCGCGTAGTTGCCCATGAACTGCACCCATTCGCGCGGCACCGGGCTCACGCCGGAGGAGCCGGACCGGAAAAACGGCCCGAAGCCCATCACCTCGCGCAGGTCTTCCTGCGCCGATGCCGGCAAAATCCCCGCGACGGCGATGGCGGCGGCGAACACGAACACGCGGGCAACAGAGCGAACCATCGGTGAACCTCGCAATCGTCGGAATGTGACCCCAGACAGGCCACAATCGCAGCTTCGGCGCAAGTCGTCGGGACGGCGCGCATTGTCGCCTCGCGCAATTCTGATCCGCGCTGTGGCCCTTTGACGAAACCCCGGAACAATGATTGATCGGTCGAATAATCGTCACAACCGGGGAGAGACGCGATGAACGGTGCCGAAAGTCTGGTGCGGACGCTGGTCCATGGCGGCGTGGACGTCTGCTTCACCAATCCCGGCACCTCGGAAATGCACTTCGTCGCCGCGCTCGACCGCGTCGAGGGCATGCGCTGCGTGCTCGGCCTGTTCGAGGGCGTGGTCACCGGCGCCGCCGACGGTTATTTCCGGATGAAAGGCACGCCGGCCTCGACGCTGCTGCATCTCGGCCCCGGCCTCGCCAACGGCCTCGCCAATCTGCACAACGCCAAGAAGGCGAGTTCCGGCATCGTCAACATCGTCGGCCAGCACGCCACCTACCACATCGACTACAACGCGCCGCTGACCTCCGACATCGAGGGCCTGGCGCGGCCGATGTCGGCCTGGGTCCGCACCTCGCCGGACGCGCAATCGGTGGCGCGCGACGGCGCCGCCGCGATTGCCGCCGCGAAGAGCGCGCCGCCGCAGATCGCCACCCTGATCCTGCCCGCCGACACCGCCTGGGGCGAGGCCGACGGCATCGCCGAGGTGCCGCAAGACACCCAGCGCCCGAGCTATTCGCCGCACGCGGTGGAAGCCGCGGCGCGCGTGCTGCGCTCCGGCGAGCCGACGCTGCTGCTGCTGACCGGCGGCGCGCTCACCGAACACGGCCTCGAGCTCGCCGCGCGGATCGCCGGCAAGACCGGCTGCCGTGTGATGGGCCAGACCTACAATCCGCGGATGGCGCGCGGTCGCGGCCGCTATGCGATCGAGCGGATTCCCTATGTGATCGAAGCCGCGCTGCCGATCCTGAAGGACTTCCGCCACATCGTGCTGGTCGAGGCCAACGATCCGGTGGCGTTCTTCGCCTATCCGAACAAGCCGAGCCTGCTGAAACCGGACGGCTGCGAGGTACATCGCATGACCGAGGGCGGCGAGAATTCCACCGCAGCGCTCGAAGCGCTGGCCGGCGCGCTCGGCGCCAAGGCGGCCGACGCCCAGCCGCAGACCCATGTCGAGATCGCGCGGCCGAGCGGCGCGCTGACCCATGCCTCGATCGCCCAGGCGATCGCGATGGCGATCCCGGACAACGCCATCGTGATCGACGAATCGATCACTACCGGCCGCGGCTTCTTTCCGCCGACGGCGGCGGCGGCGCCGCACGACTGGCTGCAGAACATGGGCGGCTCGATCGGGTTCTCGCCGCCGGTCGCGGTCGGCGCCGCGGTGGCGTGCCCGGATCGCAAGGTGATCTGCCTGGTCGGCGACGGCAGCGCGATGTACACGCTGCAGGCGCTGTGGACCCAGGCTCGCGAAAATCTCGACGTCACCACCGTGGTGTTCGCCAACCGCAAATATCAGATCCTGCGCGGCGAGTTCGACGGCGTCGGCGCCGGCGAGCCGGGCCAGCGCGCGCAGGACATGCTGTCGCTGGATCGGCCGAACCTCGACTGGGTGTCGCTGGCCCGGGGCATGGGCGTGCCGGCCCGCGCCGTGACCAGCGCCGATGAACTCAACAAGGCGCTCGACGCCGGCGTCGCCGGCAGCGGTCCGAATTTGATCGAAGTGCAGATGTAGCCGGCGCGCCGGGCCGGCGGACGAAGCGGTTGTCGGACGCCCCGGCTCCGGCGTAGCCTGAGGGCCGGCGGCGCGGTTGCCGCCGGTGGAGCAGAGATGAAGCGATATCTGATTTTCGGCGCGCTCGGTCCGTTTGTCGGCGGGCTGCTGTTGCTGTTGGCGACCAGCTATCTGTCGGGCTACTGGGCCCACACCGATCTGATGGAGGTGAAGAAGTTCGTCGTCGTGCTGTTCAAGTCGCTGCAATACAGCTACCTGTTCGGCCTGCTGCCGGCGCTGATGATGGCGGCGATCGACGAGATCATCTGTCACATCCGCCCGATCGGCCCGCGGGTGCGGATGCTGATCGTCGGCCTGATCGGCTTCACCGCCACCGCCTTCCTGTATTCCAACCGCGGCGCCGACATGGGCTCGCTGCAGTTCGTGCTCTACGGCGTGGTCGGCCTGGTGCCGGCGATGCTGTCGTCCTGGCTGGCCGAAAGGTACTGTCCGCCGGTCGTCCCGAAGACGACGGAGGGGGCGTCGGCATAGCGCCGCAGTCGTCCGGCGCTGATCGACTCAGAGCCGGCGCTTTCGATTCTGGATGAGGTGTCGTCTCGACGCGAACCGGTCTCGGCTTCGCGCGAGACGCTGTCGGTCTCAGCCGCGCGCGGCGGCGCCGCCCCAGTCGCTGAGGCTTTCGATCGCATTGTCCTGTAGCGCGGTATCGATCTTGTCCTTCAGTTCGGCGTGGCGTTCGCGCGCCGCTTCGAACTCGGTCTGGCTCATCGCGCCGCGATGCGCCCGGATCTGCGGATCGAGCCGCAGGAATTCCTCGGTCTCCGCGGGCGAGAGCCCGGCGATCACGGTGACGCCGCGCGAATCCTTGATCAGCGCGCGCATCTGCTCCAGCCATTGCCGCAACGCGGTCTCCTGCTCGAGCAAGCCGATGATTTTCTGTTCGAGGGTATGAGCCATGGTCCTTCGCCTCCCGCCGATGGTCTGCTGAGCCATCTGCCAAGTCGCCTAACCGACCGCCGCGGCCGCCGCTTTGTGCCGGATCAATTGGTGCGGTGCGCCAGTGTGCGGCCGATTGGCGCGAATGCGAGCGAGGGGCAGAAGCGGAGGGAGTAGCGTCGAATGGCGGCCTGCTTTCGCCGAACGCGAAAGGTGCGGGATCGACGGCAGAGGGCTTGCCGGCGATCTAGAGAATCGCGCCGAAGAGCCTGCCGATCCCGGCCGTGATCCCCAACGCCAGCGCGCCCCAGAACGTCACGCGGGTGGTGGCGCGCAAGATGCCGGCCCCGCCCGCCTTGGCGCCGACGGCACCGAGCACGGCGAGGAAGCCGAGTGAAGCGGCCGACGTCAGCTGGATCAGCAGGTTCGCAGGCGCGATGATCACCATCGACAGCGGCATCGCGGCGCCCACCGTGAATGTCAGCGCCGAAGTCAGGGCCGCCTGCACCGGCCGGGCGGTCGTCGTTTGCGTGATGCCGAGTTCGTCGCGCGCGTGCGCGCCGAGCGCATCCGACTTCATCATTTGCGCCGCCACCTGTCGGGCCAGCATCGGGTCGACGCCGCGCTTGACGTAGATCTCGGCGAGTTCGTCGAGTTCGCCGCCGGGATCGTCGCGCAGCTCGCGGGCCTCGCGCCGCAGGTCGGCGTTTTCGGTATCGGATTGCGAGCTCACCGAGACGTATTCGCCCGCCGCCATCGACATTGCGCCGGCCACAAGCCCGGCGATGCCGGCTACCAGCACCTCGTCCCGGTTCGGTGTCGCCGCGGCGACGCCGACGATCAGGCTCGCCGTCGAGATGATCCCGTCATTGGCCCCGAGCACCGCTGCGCGCAGCCACCCGATCCGATTGACGAGGTGGATCTCCTTGGGTCGGACGGGTCGGATCACGAAGCGACTCCGGAACGGATGCGGGATCGAGGCTCATCGACGAGTCCGACAATCCTGTCGTCTGAATGCGATTCTCTGCGGGGGCGCAACGGGCGCGTTACTTCCGCGGCCGGCCTCGCTTGGCGAAGTGGACGCCCCCGCCATCGGCCGCGAATTGCAGCAGGCCGGCCCGCTTCAGGGCTTCGGCGCGCTCCGGCCCGGGCTTCATCTTGCGGGCGGCCTCCAGAGCTTCCCTCGCATCCTGTTCGGAGCTGGCGGATCGGAATCGTCCGCGCGTGCTTCGCTGGGCGCCGGTCGAGGCGGGCGCGGACTCGTCAGATGTCGCGCTCGGCTCGGTGGGTTCTCCGCGATCGTGCCCCGTCTGTCCCCCCATGGGCCGCGCCTCAGCCGCGGTGACCGAAGCGGCCACCGATCGGCCCGCCGCCGGCGGCGTCCGGCTGCTGGTCGCTGGCGCCATGGCGGTCGCGATCGGCACCGTGCGTCCCGGCACGATGCGCTGACGGTCCTGATGCTGGAAGGCTCGACGGGAGTTGTTTCATGATCGATCGGGGCAATACACCCATCTCCGTGATTCAAATGAGGCGCAGACGAAACCGCCGCGGCCGACAGCCGAAGGTGATCAAACGTTCCATCCCCGAAAGGGTTGCGTTGAATCAGTCCCACAGCTGTGTCGGCCCACAATTCGGCCGTGCGATGGCGCCCGGCCCGACAAGCCGGGATTTCGGGGGAGGCCGCTGGTTGGAAACAATTGATTGTGGGACAACGAGACGGCGCGACGCACCTCTGCGGCGCAACGGATGGATGGATCGATGAACGACCACAAGCAGCATGATCGAGAACAGCCCGCGGCGGCCGGGCGCGGCGGCAGGCCGATCCATCATTCTCCGGTTTTCTGGATCGGTATCCTGCTCTGCCTGGCCGCCATCATCGTCTATCTCTGGTCCGACGACCTGTCGTGGCGGCCCAGCGGGCAGTAAGCAGATCGGTCGGTCCGAAGGCTCGCGAGATCGACCATGCTGGCGGGCGGTTACGTCACGCCACGGCCTTCTTCCGCGGCTTGGCTCCAGCCGGTTCGGCCGTCAGCCGGATTCCCATGGCGCCGAACACCCGCAGGACGGTGGCGAATTCGGGGTTACCATTCTCGCCGAGCGTCTTGTAGAGCCCCTCTCTGGTCACGCCAGCGGCCTTGGCGACCGCGCTCATGCCCTGCGCGCGGGCGACGAGATTGAGCGCGTCACGCACTTCGGTGGGATCGCCATCGGCGAGAACGATGCTCAGATACTCCGCTCGGGCTTCCGGCGTGCGAAGGTGTTCGGCGGCGTTGAATTTCTTCAGTTTGCTGACTTTCATCCTCAGTCCTCCAATGCCTCTGCGATGTCCTTGGCCTGTTTCGCGATCGGCGATCATGCGGCAATTGTAATCTACAGATTACAACCCGCGACCGCGATGTAGCCTATGGATGACAGATCGGAATCCCGGCCGATCGGCGATCCTCGCCGCATTGCGGGCTTCAACAGAGGGACGGGTGCAACGGAATGGATGGTCGGCGCACAAGGGATCGAACCTTGGACCTCTCCCGTGTGAAGGGTTAGGGGCAATCTTTATGATACGTGATTTCAATATACTAGCCGGCAATTGCTGCTCGATGCACGGCCCATGCACGGACTTGAGGAGGTAGTTGCCTTTGACGGCAACTACCAGTTTGTCACCTCTGTGACTCACATGTCAGCTTCTTCAGTTTCACTTTCTTTTTGAAGCTTCAATACAAGCTCGCCAAGCTTCTCGATGGGGACATTGATCTGGCCTTTCAAGACCGCATTGCCCAACGCGCGCTTTGCAGAGCACAATTCGTGCTCCAACAATCGCCGTCGAAACCTCTCACTCCGGAGTTCATTTCGAGCTTCAGATAGCCAGCCACGAATTTCGTCTTTGGTCGGCTGGATCATCGTCGCGCCTAAAGTTCTAGCCATTGTTCCTCGCACATTCCGTTGCAACCCCCGCAGTTCCAATAGTTGGGGTTGCGTCAGACCGGAGGGGAGGTCTGCAGGGCAAAAAATTAACGAACATTTACTGGAGGTTTTGAACTACCACCGCGAGGATTAGTCGGCCATTCGCCCGGTTTCCGATGCGGCTTGTGCCGCATGGGAATCCTCTCGCTCATGCTCCGCAGTGGTCGGCCGGACAGGCGAAAAATCCTGGATAGCGTCGCCGCCTAGCTTGGGACGCTAGCGCAGGCGCACCGTGCACTCCCGCTGCCGCAAGTATGGAGCGGCGGCAAGTCAGAAAACACCCCTAGAATTGGGCTAGGAGCCTTAAGCGACCTGCTGAAGGGGGATAACGTGGGGGAAAATGCACGGAAAGTTAACGTTCACGAAATCGTGAACGATTGACCGAGCTAATTCGTCATAGATATGGGGAAGGTTAGACCGGTCCGCGCTTCCAACGCGGACCGGTTGAAACCGGGGGCGTGGCGAAACTGGTAAACGCAGTGGTCTTCCAAACCACTTCCGGCACGGATTGCGGGTTCAAGTCCCGCCGCCCCCACCACACTGGAGATTTAGTCCATCTCCGGGGATAAATATCTATATTGCCATCATTGGATTCTTGTCAACAAAATTGTCTCACCATCATCGATAGTATTGTTTTTCCATCACAATCAATCGAGTTTTCCATCGCGATAGATTCCACATAACTTCAACGATGTGTCTCTCATCTTAGGTGTATGATTGCCGAGTTCACTGCAGTTATAGAGCGCGCGCAGCTCTGTCGGCGTCGATCTCTGCCTGGTGGATAGATAATTGCTGGGTTGATCGCCATGGTGCTCGGTCCATGGATTCTCCGATCTGCATCGCCGCCCTGAGAGACCGCGAGGAGGATGCACGGCTAATGCACGGATGTTCCTACCCTGTTCAACCCAAATAGGCACTTTGGTGTCCTCTGGTGTGCCAGAGGGCAGTAGAAAAAGTGAAGCAATTCAGGGCATTTAATGGTGGGCGCACAAGGGATCGAACCTTGGACCTCTCCCGTGTGAAGGGAACGCTCTCCCGCTGAGCTATGCGCCCGGGACCGATCGGAACGGGCCGCGGGGCGGCCGGTCGTCGTGATCGTTGATCGGGCGATTTACGGAGTGCGGGGCGGGGGTGTCAAGCGCCAAGCCCCGGATTTGCGGCCGGGTTCACCCGTTTGCCGCGGTCGCGGGGGACGATGCCGCGGCCCGTCAGCCGATCTGTCGGGCGCGCGAGGCGTGGGATTGCAGCGCGCGGATGCGTTCGGCGAGCGTGCCGCCTGTGACCGCCGGGGCGGCGGGCGTTGCGGCGGCGCCGTTGGCGCGGGCCGGCGCGGCCGGCGGGGTCGCTCTGGACGACGGGGCGGTGGGCGCGGGCGCGGGCTGGCTCGCCAGAATCGCCTCGATCGGCGAATCCGGGCCCTCCAGCGTGATCGCCAGCCTGGCGACTTCGGCGGCGATGTCGTTGATGCGCTCGCGCAGCAGCGCGTTCTCCATCCGCTCGGTCGCCCAGGTGTTCTCGGTCTGCTGCTGGATCGCCGCCAGTTCGCGCTGCGCCTGCGCGCGCTCGTCGCGGGCGAGACGCAACTGTTCTTCGAGCGCGGCCTTCTCGTCGCGCAGCCGGGCGAGCTCGGGCGCGGCCGCAGCAGCCTTGCCGGTGCTCTTGGCGGCGGCGCGCAGCTCGGCATTCTCGGCCTCGAGCGCGGCGACGCGGCTGCCGAGCATCTCGGCCTCCTTGACCTGCGCCAGCAATTGCCGGTCGAGATCGGCGACGCGCTGGCTGAGATTGTCGACGCGCGCGCGGGCGTCCTCGAGCTCGCGGGTCGCGTTGGCGGATTCACCGCGCTGCGCTTCGAGCCGGGTCTGCGTCGCGGCGAATTCCCGCTCGGCGTCGCCGACGCGGGCGCGTAGCTCCTCGATCTGGGTGCGCACCGCCACCAGTTCGATCTGCCGCGTGTCGGCGAGCATCGAGCGGTCCGCCAGTTCGGCGTTGATCTGCGCCAGCTCGGCCTGCTTCTCGGTCAGCGCCGTCTCGGCGCCGCGCAGCGCCTGGGTCTTGGCGGCGAAATCCGCCTCGGTGGCGCGGAGCTGTTCCTGCACCGCCTTCTCGCGCGCCTCCAGCGTGAAGATCGCCTCGTTCTTTTCGGCGAGCTCGACCTTGAGGCGGTTGACCGCGTCGCTCTTGCGCCCGAGTTCGGCGAGCTGGCTGGTGGTCTTGTGCTTGAGCTGGTCGACGCTCATTTCCAGCCGTCGCGCCGACATCGCGAATTCGGCGCGGAGCTGGTCCTTGTCGGCCTGGATCTCGGCCATCGACAGCGGCGTCGCCGCCTCCAGCCGCTTGGTCGTCAGCCGCACCGCGCGATGATGCACCAGCGGCGCGATCATCAGCGCCAGCAGCATCGCCACCAGAAAGCCGATCGCCAGATACATGATCTGTTCGACCATGACATTCTCCTACCCGAGGAATTCGAGCGCTCACATCCCCGCGATCCGGCCGGCCGGTGCAGCGGGTTCTGCCTGCGCGACGTCTGTTTGCGAGCCGATGGTGCGGCGAGCCGTTGCCTGAACATGGGGCCGGCCAGACGATCGCCGTCCGGCCGGAAATCTCCAGCCACGACAATGCCACGGAGCGGCGCCGCAGCGCCAGTGCGTTGCGGCGTTAACGTGAATCCCGGCGGGGGATGGCGGCCGAACAGGCGGGCCGGGTCAGAACGGATTCCAGGTCGCCGACGGCGTGAACTTCAGATAGCCGATATTGGCGCCGAGCCGCAGCCCGATGCCGGACTGGATCGGCACCAGCACGATGTTGTTGGCGGTGAGCGCCGTCATGCCGAAGCCACCGACCACATAGGCCGAGCCGTCGATGCCGCCGAAGCGCTGGTAGATCGCATTGGTCGAGGGCAAATTGTAGACCAGCGTCATGGTGCGGGCGCCGTTGCCGCCCCAGTCGAAGCCGACCGACGGGCCCTGCCAGTACACCCGCAGATCGCCGGCGTTCTTGGTGTAGAGCGTGCCCTCGCCGTAGCGCAGGCCGGCCACGAACGCGCCGGAGCCTTCCTCGCCCAGCACGTAGCCGTTCGGCAGGCCCCATTGGCTGACCGCGCGCTCGATCACCGAGGCCAGCCCGCGCGACACGTTGCCGAAGAAGCGATGGCCGGCATTCATCAATTCGTCCGGCGCGTAGGTGTTCGGGCCGGGCCCGGCTTTGGGCGGCATTTGCTGCTGCTGCGCCGATGCCGGCATGATCAAGGCGGCCGACGCAAGCAGCGCCAGCGCCACACGACGTGAAACGATGGTCATCAAACTCACCCCTGGGTCCCAATCCCCGACGCCGCCTTAACCGGATGCTGACCCGCATCCCCTAGTGTGGCGCCTCTGCCCCGCGACTCGGACGTTATCGGGTTCAACTATGACGGCACAACGGCAGGAAGGAAACGCGCTGCGTCACGGTCTCGCCACAATCGGACTCGCTGCGTTGCTGCTGTGGCCCGCGGGTTCCTTGGCGTGGGCGGAAGGCGCCACGACCCAGCGAATCGTGGTCGATCGGCACACCGGACTCGCGATCGACGGCTTCGATCCGGTGGCCTATTTCACCGACGGTGAGGCCCGGAGCGGGGTTGCCGACTTCGAGGCCACCGCCGCCGGCGCGATCTGGCGATTCCGCGGCGCCTCCAACAGGGCCGCCTTCCTGAGCCATCCCGGGATCTATGCGCCGCAGTTCGGCGGTCATGATCCCGTGGGGATCGCCCGCGGCGTGCCGTTGCGGGGCAATCCGACGATCTGGCTGATCTCTGGCCAGCGGCTGTATTTGTTCAGTCGGCAGGAGGACCGCGACGCCTTCGCGGCCGATCCGGAGCGCATTCTGGCCCAGGCGCAGCAGCAGTGGCCGGCGCTCCTGGCCACGCTGGCGGAATAGCGCGCTGTCGCGGCGGCGTCTCAGGCTGCTGCCCGGGCATCCCCCCAGGCGATGAATTCCGGCACGATGAAGTTCGGTCGCGGCTCGTCGAACCGCAGCGGCCGGCCGCTGCTGTCGGTCAGTTCGCCGCCGGCGGCGATCACCACGGCGGCGCCGGCGGCGATGTCCCATTCGCAGGTCGGCGACAGCCGCGGATAGATGTCGGCCGCGCCGTCGGCGATCCGGCAGAATTTCAGCGCCGATCCCATCCGCGCGTGGACGCCGCCTGGCCGCTCGGCGATGAACGCCAGAGTGCGTTCGTCGAGATGCAGCCGGCTGATCGCCACGACCCACGGCGCTCCGTCGGCCGGCATCGGCCGGGTGTGGATCGGCGTCGTGTCGTAGCCGGTGCCGTCGGCGTCGACCGCCAGCCGCTCGGCGCCGTGGCCGACCAGGCCGCGCCACACCAGGCCCAGCGCCGGCGCCCCGACGATGCCGAGCAGCGGCTTGCCGTCGGTCACCAGCGCCAGATTGACGGTGAATTCGTCACGCCCGGCGACGTATTCCTTGGTGCCGTCGAGCGGATCGACCAGGAAGAAGCTCCCGGTATTCGGCCGGCCGAGGTCGCAGCGCTCTTCCGACAGCGCCGGCACGTCGGGCGCGATCCGCTTCAGCCCCTCGGCGATGATGCGGTCGGCGGCGAGGTCGGCGGAGGTCACCGGCGAGCCGTCCGGCTTGTGCTCGACCGGGTCGGAGCGGTCGGTGGCGAGGATCGCGGCCCCGGCGCGCAGCACCAGCTCGGTCAATGGCTGCATCAAAGCGACGGCGTCGTTGTGCGAAATCACCGGTCCTGTCCCGAACGCCTGGCCCTTGCCCATCAACCCGTCGTCCTCCGTCTGGCCGGTTGTCCCGGTCCCTCTGTTGGCAGCGCAACCGGCCGCAGTGTATCAAGCCATGCAACATGGCTGATTCGTCTCGAACGAGCCGCGCGGTTTCCGAGGAGCAGACAAATGTCCGTCAATCCCCCTCCCGTCCAGCCCCCCGCGCCGGACGCGCTCGAATTGGCGGCGCTGCTGTGCTCGCGTGTCTGTCATGATCTCATCAGTCCGGTCGGCGCGATCGTCAATGGCCTCGAGGTGCTGGACGACAGTTCCAAGCAGGAAGATCGTGATTTCGCCCTCGATCTGATCCGCAAGAGCGCCCGGACCGCGTCCGCTCGGCTGCAATTCTGCCGGCTGGCCTTCGGCGCCGCGGGTTCCGCCGGCGCCCAGATCGACCTCGGCGACGCGCAGAACATGGCCCGCGGCCATCTCGAGGACGAGAAGACCAAGCTCGCCTGGAATCTGCCGCGGGTGCTGCTGGCGAAGAATCGGGTCAAGCTGCTGCTCAACATGCTGATCATCGCGCAGCAGACGATCCCGCGCGGCGGCACCTTGACGGTGGACCCGGTCGGCGAGGGCGACAATCTGTCGTTCCGCGTGGTGGCTGCGGGCCTCAATGCGCGGATGCCGCAGAACATCGTCGAGAAGCTCAACGGCAGTCACGCCGGCCCGGTCGAGTCGCACGGCGTGCAGCCTTACTACACGCGCCTGCTGGCCGAGTCCTGCGGGCTCGCGGTGACGCTCGCACCGGAGGGCGAAGCCATGGTCGTCAGCGCGACCTGAGCGCCGGCCCGCATGGTAAAGGCGAGGTTACGACGATCCGCCTAGTAGTCGTACGCGTTCGACTATTGATTTAAACGGACTCACCCGTCCGGGATACGCAACCAATATTAAACGCTTTCCGCAGACAGTGGCCGCATCACTTCGGTCACGGCTGCTGCCGTGTGCCGCGCAAAGAGGCCAGCGCACATGGACGATCTTCTCCGTGAGTTCTTGACGGAAACCTTCGAAAGCCTGGATACGGTTGACAATCAACTGGTCCGCTTCGAGCAGGAGCCGAACAACGCGAAGATACTGGATAATATCTTCCGGCTCGTTCACACCATCAAGGGTACCTGCGGGTTCCTCGGGCTGCCGCGACTGGAAGCGCTGGCGCATGCGGCCGAGACGTTGATGGGCAAATTCCGCGACGGCATGCCGGTCACCGGCGAGGCGGTGACGCTGATCCTGACCACGATCGACCGCATCAAGGACATTCTCGGCGGACTGGAAGCGACCGAGGCCGAGCCCGAGGGCGACGACGGCGACCTGATCGGCGAACTCGAACGGCTGTCGATGCGCACGCCGGAGCAGATCGCCGCCGAGCTCGGCGGCAGCGCTGCGCCGGTCGACGAAGCCGTTCCGGAGGACGCTGCGCCGGTCGAAGCGGCCGTGGCCGCACCGGCGGTGGCAGAAGGTTCGCTGGTGCCGCAGACGCTGGAGCGTCCGTTGCGCCCGGGCGAAGTGTCGCTCGACGAGCTGGAGCGCGCGTTCCAGGAAACCGCGATCGAAGTGGCCTCGCCGCCGCTGGCGCCGGTCGCGAGCGAGCCGGAGAAGCCGGCCGAGGCTCCGCCTGCGGTCGTCGAAGCAGCCAAGCCGGCGCCGAAGCCGGCCGCCAAGGCCCCGAAGAAGAATGCCGACGCCGAGGCTCCGGCCGAGGGCGACCGGATCGCCAACCAGTCGATCCGCGTCAACGTCGACACGCTCGAACACCTGATGACGATGGTGTCGGAGCTGGTGCTGACCCGCAACCAGCTGCTCGAGATCAGCCGTCGCCACGAGGACACCGAATTCAAGGTGCCGCTGCAGCGGCTCTCGACCGTCACCGCCGAGTTGCAGGACGGCGTGATGAAGACCCGGATGCAGCCGATCGGCAACGCCTGGCAGAAGCTGCCGCGGATCGTGCGCGATCTCGCCGCCGAACTCGGCAAGCAGATCGAACTCGAGATGCACGGCGCCGATACCGAACTCGACCGCCAGGTCCTCGACCTGATCAAGGATCCGCTCACCCACATGGTGCGCAACTCCGCCGATCACGGTCTGGAGCGGCCGGAGGAGCGGGTGCGCAACGGCAAGCCCGAGCAGGGCACGATCCGTCTGTCCGCCTATCACGAAGGCGGCCATATCGTGATCTGCATCGCCGACAACGGCCGCGGCCTCAACACCGAGCGGATCAAGGCGAAGGCGATCGCCAACGGCCTGGTCACCGAGGCCGAGGTCGAGAAGATGACCGAGGCGCAGATCCACAAGTTCATCTTCGCGCCCGGGTTCTCGACCGCCGCCGAAGTCACCAGCGTGTCCGGCCGCGGCGTCGGCATGGACGTGGTGCGTACCAATATCGACCAGATCGGCGGCACCATCGAGATCAAGTCGGTGGCCGACGAAGGCTCCAGCGTCACCATCAAGATCCCGCTGACGCTGGCGATCGTCTCGGCGCTGATCGTCGAGGCCGGCGGCGATCGCTTCGCGATCCCGCAGCTCGCGGTGGTCGAACTGGTGCGGGCGCGGGCCAATTCCGAGCACCGCATCGAGCGTATCAAGGACACTCCGGTGCTGCGTCTGCGCGACAAGCTGCTGCCGCTGATGCACCTGAAGAAGCTGCTGCACATCGACGACGGCACCGCCTCGACCGAGCCGGAGAACGGCTTCATCGTGGTGACCCAGGTCGGCAGCCAGACCTTCGGCATCGTCGTCGACGGCGTGTTCCACACCGAGGAAATCGTCGTCAAGCCGATGTCGACCAAGCTGCGCCACATCGGCATGTTCTCGGGCAACACCATCCTGGGCGACGGCGCGGTGATCATGATCGTCGATCCGAACGGGATCGCGCAGGCGCTCGGCACCTCGGTGTCGGCGCAGCACGACCTGGCGGAGCAGAGCGCGGCGACCCGCGCGGCCACGACCGAGCAGCTCACCTCGCTGCTGGTGTTCCGCTCCGGCTCGCCGCAGCCGAAGGCGGTGCCGCTGTCGCTGGTCACCCGGCTCGAAGAGATCGCCGCCGACAAGATCGAATCGTCGAACGGCCGCTACATGGTGCAGTACCGCGATCAACTGATGCCGCTGGTGCTGATGGAGGGCGTCGAGGTCGCGAGCACGGGTGTGCAGCCGATCCTGGTGTTCGCCGACGAAGATCGCAGCATGGGTCTCGTGGTCGACGAGATCGTCGACATCGTCGAGGAGCATCTGCAGATTCAGGTCGGCTCCAGCCGCGACGGCATTCTCGGCTCGGCGGTGATCAAGGGGCTCGCCACCGAAGTCATCGACGTCGCTCACTTCCTGCCGATGGCGTTCTCCGACTGGCTCTCCCGCAAGGAGATGAAGCAGTCGATCGCCAGCCGGTCGGTGCTCCTGGTCGACGACTCCGCGTTCTTCCGCAACATGCTCGGCCCGGTGCTGAAGGCAGCCGGCTACAAGGTGCGGCTGGCGACTTCGGCGGTCGAAGGACTCTCGGTGCTGCGTAGCGGCGCCAGCTTCGACGTGATCCTGACCGACATCGAGATGCCGGAAATGAACGGCTTCGAGTTCGCCGAGGCGATCCGCGCCGACACGAAACTGGCGCCGACGCCGGTGATCGCGCTGTCCTCGCTGGTGTCGCCGGCGGCGATCGAGCGCGGACGCCAGGCCGGCCTCACCGACTACGTCGCCAAATTCGATCGTCCCGGCCTGATTGCGGCGCTGAAGGAGCAAACCGCGAGCACCGAGCGGGTCGAGGCATTGCAGCAGCAGGCGGCATGATGACCGACATCCAGGAAAGACAGCACACCATGAACCGGCAGGTCGATGCCATCAGCGGCAACACCACCCAATTCGCCACTGCGATGATCGGCGGACAGCTGTTCGGGCTGCCGATCTCGCGCGTCCAGGACGTGTTCATGCCGGAGCGGCTGACGCGGGTGCCGCTGGCTCCCGACGACGTCGCCGGCGTGCTCAATCTCCGCGGCCGCATCGTCACGGCGATCGACATGCGCACCCGTCTCGGCCTGCCGCGGATCGACGACGGCAAGCCGCCGATGGCGATGGGCGTCGATCTGCGCGGCGAATCCTACGGCCTGCTGATCGACACGATCGGCGAAGTGCTGACGCTTCCCGACGAAGGCCGCGAGGTCAATCCGGTCAATCTCGACCCGCGGATGGCGTCGTTCGCCAACGGCGTTCATCGTCTCGACGGCCAGCTGATGGTCGTTCTCGACGTCGACAAGGTTCTCGAAATCGCGAACGCGCGGATGGCCGCGTAACCCCGCGATGGCTTCGGCCGCAACCATCGTCCGCCGATCCGGCGGCGACTGATAGAGGCAGACAATGAAGACATGTTTGGTGGTCGACGATTCGAGCGTGATCCGAAAGGTCGCGCGACGCATTCTCGAAGGCCTCGACTTCGAGATCGTCGAAGCTGAGGACGGCGAGAAGGCGCTCGAACTCTGTAAGAACGGGTTGCCCGACGCGGTGCTGCTCGACTGGAACATGCCGGTGATGGACGGCTACGAATTCCTGCGCAATCTGCGCCGGATGCCGGGCGGCGATCACCCGAAAGTGGTGTTCTGCACCACCGAGAACGACGTCGCGCACATCGCGCGGGCGCTGCATGCCGGCGCCAACGAGTACATTATGAAGCCGTTCGACAAGGACATCGTCACGGCGAAGTTCCAGGAAGTCGGCCTGATCTGACGGGGTCTGCCGGGATGTCGTCGACGCTGCGTCATTCGACGCGGCGGGGGTGTCGTGTTGCGTCGGTGTGTGATGAGTGTAGCTCTGGCAGGAAGTCCGGCCATCAATGCGACGCAGTATGAACCGCTGCGGGTGATGGTCGTCGACGATTCGGTGGTGATTCGCGGGCTGATCTCGCGTTGGATCGAGGCCGAGCCCGACATGGTCGTCGCGGCCTCGCTGCGCACCGGGCTCGACGCGGTCAATCAGGTCGAACGCATCAAGCCGGACATCGCCCTGCTCGACATCGAGATGCCCGAGCTCGACGGCATCGCCGCGCTGCCGCAATTGCTGGCCAAGAAGCGCGACCTGATCGTCATCATGGCGTCGACCCTGACGCGCCGTAACGCCGAGATCAGCTTCAAGGCGCTGTCGCTCGGCGCCGCCGACTACATTCCGAAGCCGGAGACGACCCGCGAATCCGCCGGCGCCGAGGTGTTCAGGCACGACCTGCTGCAGAAGATCCGCCATCTCGGCGGCAAGGTGCGGCGCAGGGTCTCGGCGCCGAGCGCCAGCGCGCCCATGGTCGCGCGCGTTCGCGAGGCGGCCGCAGCACCGGCCGCGCCGAGCGTCGCCAGTCAGGCGGCGCTGGTGAAGCGTGCGTTCGGCCCGACGGCGCCGCGCGTGCTGCTGATCGGGTCCTCGACCGGCGGGCCGCAGGCGCTGATGTCGCTGGTCGCCGAGATCGGTCCGGTGATCGACCGCTATCCGGTGCTGATCACGCAGCATATGCCGCCGACCTTCACGACGATTCTCGCCGAACATCTGATGCGCGCCGCCCGGCGGCCGGCGCACGAGGGCGTCGACGGCGAACTGATCAAGCCGGGCCGGATCTATCTGGCCCCCGGCGGTCGCCACATGCGGGTGACCCGCCAGGGCGGACAGCCCGCGATCGCGCTCGACGACGGCCCGGCGGTGAATTTCTGCAAGCCCGCGGTCGACCCGCTGTTCACCTCGGCGATCGACGTCTGGCAGGGCGGGATCATGGCGGTGGTGTTGACCGGAATGGGGTCCGACGGCATGCGCGGCGGCAAGGACATCGTCGCCGCCGGCGGCAGCGTGATCGCCCAGGACGAGGCCAGCAGCGTGGTGTGGGGCATGCCCGGCGCGGCGGCGAATGCCGGCATCTGCGCCGCGGTGTTGCCGCTCAATCAGATCGGGCCGAAGCTCGTACGTTTGTTTTCAGGAGATCGGTCGTGACGCCGCTGGACTACGAATATCTGCGCAAGGCGTTGAAGGACCGCTCCGGGCTCGATCTGTCGATCGACAAGCAGTACCTCGTCGAAAGCCGGCTGCTGCCGCTGGCGCGGCGCTACGGGCTCTCCGGCATCCCCGACCTCGTCCAGAAGATGAAGGGCGGCGCCGACAAGATGACGGCCGAAGTGGTCGAGGCGATGACCACCAACGAGACGTTCTTCTTCCGCGACAAGCTGCCGTTCGATCATCTGCGCGAAGAGATCCTGCCGGCGCTGCTGCAGGCCCGCGCCGGACGGCGATCCTTGCGGATCTGGTGCGCGGCATCCTCGACCGGGCAGGAGCCTTATTCGATCGCGATGTGCCTGAAGGAGCTCGGCCCCGCCGTCGCCGGCTGGCGCTTCGAGATCGTCGCGACCGATCTGTCGCCCTCGGTGCTGGAGAAGTCGAAATCCGGCCTGTTCACCCAGTTCGAGGTGCAGCGCGGATTGCCGATCCAGTTGCTGGTGAAGTACTTCAAGCAGACCGGCGAGCTGTGGGAGATCAGCCCCGAGCTCCGTGCCATGATCCAGCACCGCCAGTTCAACCTGCTGCAGGACTACGGCCAGCTCGGCATGTTCGACGTGATCTTCTGCCGCAACGTGCTGATCTATTTCGATCAGGCGACCAAGATCTCGATCTTCGAGCGGCTCGCCAAGCGGCTCGAGCCCGACGGCTATCTCGCGCTCGGCGCCGCCGAAACCGTGGTCGGCCTGACCGACGCGTTCAAGCCGCATCCGACAAGGCGCGGGATCTATCTGCCGAACACCAAGTCGCCGTCGATCGTGCCGGCGGCCAAGCCGGCCCTGGCCAGCGCCGGGTTCGGACGCTGAGCAACGTCACACGAGCCGTGCCGCGGCTGGCCCAGCCGTTGCGAATCCTCCGCGGTGATATGGCGGTTGACGCATGCAGCCGAGCCGTCGTCGGATGACGAGATAGATTCACCGCAACTACAAGATCGCGTGCGGCACGAAGCGCGACGTGTTGCCGGTGATCAGGCTGTCGTCCTCGCGAATTGACAGCCCGCAGGGCGAGCCATCGACCAGCCAGCTTCCCAGCACCGGGTGCTGCCCTGAAAAATTCGGCAGCGGATCGGCGGCCTGGCGGATGTAGCCTTCTGCTCCATAGGGGCCGTCCTCGGCCGCTTCGATCGCACCGTCGTTGACGAGCGTGATATTGGCGCCTTCGCGCGAGTACAGCGGCTTGCGCACGAAGGATGCTCCCAATTGCCCCGCCTCGGGATCGTCCTCGAAATAGGCCGGCAGCAGATTCGGGTGTCCGGGGTGCATCTTCCACAACAGAGGCAGGATGCCCTTGTTGGACAGGATGGCTTTCCATGGCGGCTCCATCCAGCCGGTCTGCGCCTCGGCAAGCCGGGGGCCGAAGGCTTCGCGAAACAGCCACTCCCACGGGTACAACTTGAACGCCAGCTCGATGTTGCGGTCTTGCAGATCGACGAAGCCGCCGCCGCTTCGCCATCCGATGTCGGCGATGTCGATCAGCACGGTCTCGACGCCGCCTTGCTGCGCGACGTCCATGAGATAGTGCAGTGTGCCGCTGTCTTCGGCGCTGCTCAGCGTGCCGGTGAGGTGGAGCCGCCGGCCGCCGGCGAAGCGACGCCAGGCCGCGATCAGCCGTTCGTGCAACGAATTGAACTGGTCGGCGCGTTTCGGAATGATCTGCCGTGCGGTCGCCTGCTCGAGCCACGTCCATTGAAAGACCGCGGCCTCGAACAGAGACGTCGGCGTATCCGCATTGTATTCGAGTAGCTTCGCGGGATCGCGGCCGTCGAAACGGAGGTCGAGCCTGCCGTACAGGCTGGGATCGCCGCGACGCCAGCTCGTGGCGATGAACGACCAATATTGTTCCGGAATGTTGAGGCGACGAAGCATGGGCTCGTCGCGAATGGCCCGGTCCACGAGGTCAAGGCACATCGCGTCGAGCTCTGCCGTCGGCGCTTCGATCTGCCGCTCGATTTCGTCGAGCGTGAACGCGTAGTAGGTGCGCTCGTCCCAATAGCGCTGGCCGGAGGCGCTATGGAAATTGAATCCGCAGCCGGCGGCCGTGGCTTCCCAGTCGTCGCGTTCTGCGCAGGCGATCCGGCGCATCGGCTGGACTATCCGCCGCCCGAGAAATGCGTAGTGAACGCGTTCCCGAACGAGCCGAATCCGCCGCGGTCGGTCTCGCCCACGATCGATTGCGTCCAGCCACCCCCGGACGAGCGCCGCGTGTCGCCCAAGATCGATTGCGCCCAATCACCTCCGGATCCGCTCTGCCAGGCGGATGAGGTGCCGCGATCCTCGCTTGTCGCGGTGTGCGCCGACGCCTCGGCGTTACTCTTTTGCTTCGGCATCAGGGCATTGGCAGTGGCGCCCACCGCGATCGTGCCCATCACCAACAGCACCACCTTTTGCGATCGCTTGAGGGGCGGCACGGCCGGCGTTGGAGGCGGGGGGCGGCGCTTGCCGAACTCGTCCGAGCCGTCTGCGGACATAGTCAGATCACCATCGACGCAGCGTTGAGGACGCCGGCGGCAAGCGATGCACAACCGAGCCAGATCGCCGGCGCGAGTTCGCCCTGGGCGATCCGCTGCGACAGGTTGGTGACCGGGATGCGAACCGCATAATAGACGATGATCTGGACGAGCAGGGCGATCACGCTCCAGATCATGCAGTCGACGGCGTTGGCGGAATGGACGATGGCGCTCGCCACCGGAAGCACGAAGCCGAGCAGGCTGAGGCCGAGCGCAATCGCGGCGGCCGCCCCATTGCCGTTGATCAGGGCGAACTCATCGTGCCCGGTCACCCGGGTATAGACGAAGAGGTAGAGAACGACAGCGACCAGCCCGGTGCAGAAATACACCAGAAAGGCGGGCAATCCCGCCAACGACTGCAGCAGCATCGATCACCCCCGCAACCATGAGCCTGCCCGCCCACAATCGTGGTGTTTGCAGCGCGATGCAAGCCGCCGGCGGCGCTCCCCCCACAAACAAAAACCCCGCCATTTGCGGCGGGGTTCAGTCGGGAGGTGAGCGCCTGACCGGGCGCTCCTTGAAAGACGAAAGCGATCAGGCCGGGATGCGGACGTCGTCTTCGGTCGGTTCGCGCAGCACGTAGCCGCGGCCCCACACCGTTTCGATGAAGTTGCGGCCGTCGGAGGCGTTGGCGAGCTTCTTGCGCAGCTTGCAGATGAAGACGTCGATGATCTTCAGTTCCGGCTCGTCCATCCCGCCATAGAGATGGTTCAGGAACATTTCCTTGGTCAGCGTCGTGCCCTTGCGGAGCGAGAGCAGCTCCAGCATCTGGTATTCCTTGCCGGTCAGATGCACGCGCTGGCCGCCGACTTCGACGGTCTTGGTGTCGAGATTGACGACGAGATCGCCGGTCTGGATCACCGATTGGGCATGGCCCTTGGAACGGCGGACGATGGCATGGATGCGGGCGACCAGCTCGTCCTTGTGGAACGGCTTGGTCATGTAGTCGTCGGCGCCGACGCCGAGACCCTTCACCTTGTCCTCGATGCCGGCGAGGCCGGACAGGATCAGGATCGGGGTTTTGATCTTGGAGACCCGCAGCTGCTTGAGAACGTCGTAACCGGACATGTCCGGCAGGTTCAGATCGAGCAGGATGATGTCGTAATCGTACAATTTGCCGAGGTCGACGCCTTCTTCACCGAGATCCGTCGTGTAGACATTGAAACTCTCGGATTTGAGCATCAATTCGATCGACTGCGCAGTCGCGCTGTCATCTTCAATCAGCAATACGCGCATGCCAGTCCCCTTATAGCGCCGCTCCGGGCGTCAGGCGTCCGCACTACCTGCGGCACTGGAAACGCCTCTGAACAACTGATTCGGATCCTGACAAGGTATGGTTAACAAATCCTGATTCTGGTCCGCAAGGTCTGTTCGTGCAATTTTTGCAGAATCGCCGTAAGATGTTGCGTAGAAGCAGTTTTTTGTTACCGGGCCTCTTCAGGTTTCACATTAAGAGTCAGCGTCAACCGACTCCCGCGACTCGTACCTTCGTTCTGAAGGGCAAGCGCGTTCAGCCACCAAAGACAGTGACGCAATGATTAACGATGCGGGTAAACACGAAGTTAAGGTGACAGCGCAGCGCCCCACAAACTTAAGGGTTTTGCAATGAAGGCCCTGGCCGAACAGATCGGCGACATCGACGGCGTCAATATTTATGGCCGGGTTGTGGGCGTCCGCGGCCTCATGGTCGAGATCGCCGGACCGATCCATGCGATGTCGGTCGGCGCGCGAATTGTCGTTGAAACAGGGGGCGATCGCAACATTCCCTGCGAGGTGATCGGCTTCACCGGCAACAATGCGATGGTGATGCCGTTCGCCGGGCTGGAAGGTGTGCGCCGCGGCTGCCGCGCGGTGATCGCCAATTCGGCCGCCCAGGTCCGGCCGTCGCAGGCCTGGCTCGGCCGTGTCATTAACGCTCTCGGCGAGCCGATCGACGGCAAGGGGCCGCTGCCGCAGGGGCCGTCGCCGATGCGGTTCCGCAATACGCCGCCGCCGGCGCATTCGCGCAAGCGGGTCGGCGCGCCGCTCGATCTCGGCGTGCGTGCGCTGAACACCTTCCTCACCTGTTGCCGCGGCCAGCGCATGGGCATCTTCGCCGGTTCCGGCGTCGGCAAGTCGGTGCTGTTGTCGATGCTGGCGCGCAACGTCGACGCCGCGGTCTCGGTGATCGGGCTGATCGGCGAACGCGGCCGCGAGGTGCAGGAGTTCTTGCAGGACGATCTCGGCGAGGAGGGCATGGCGCGCTCGGTGGTGGTGGTGGCGACCTCCGACGAGCCGGCGCTGATGCGGCGGCAGGCCGCCTATCTGACGCTGTCGATCGCCGAATATTTTCGCGACGAGGACAAGGACGTGCTGTGCCTGATGGATTCGGTGACGCGCTTTGCGATGGCGCAGCGCGAAATCGGCCTGTCCGCCGGCGAGCCGCCGACCGCCAAGGGCTACACGCCGACCGTGTTCACGGAGTTGCCGAAGCTGCTGGAGCGCGCCGGGCCGGGCCTCGGCGAGGGGACGATCAGCGGCATCTTCACCGTGCTGGTCGACGGCGACGATCACAACGAGCCGGTCGCCGATGCGGTGCGCGGCATTCTCGACGGCCACATCGTGATGCAACGCTCGATCGCCGAGCGCGGCCGTTTCCCGGCGATCAACGTGCTGAAATCGGTGTCGCGGACCATGCCGCGCTCGGCCGATCCGGCCTATCTGCCGGTGATCAAGCGCGCCCGTCAGGTGATGGCGACTTACGCCGACATGGAGGAGCTGATCCGGCTCGGCGCCTACCGGCCCGGCTCCAGCGCCGAGGTCGACGAAGCGGTGCGGCTGCACGAGCCGCTGGAGGAGTTCCTGCGGCAGGGCAAGGACGAGGCGACCAGCCTGTCCGCAGGATATCTCCAGCTCGAGCAGATCCTGAAGAGTGTGGAAACGGAACGCTAACTTTGTCGCGTCATCATGCTTGGCACGTCAATCGTTTTGCCGGTTGGCCCCTTGCGGGAGACCGGCCTGTCCCGCGTCGAATCGGGACTTCTGGGGAGTAAGAGTCGATGAAGTCACGTGACACGCTGATCCGCTTGAAGAAGTTTCAGGTCGACGAGCGGCGCAGGCGGGTGGCCCAGATCGAGGGGATGATCGCGGACTTCCAGCGGATGTCGAACGATCTGGAGCGCGAAATCCAGACCGAGCAGGACCGCGCCGGCATCACCGATCCCACCCACTTCGCCTATCCGACCTATGCCAAGGCCGCGATCCAGCGCCGCGAGAATCTCACCCGCTCGGCCGACGAATTGCGGGTTCAGCTCGAGGACGCGCGCGCGCAATTGTCCGAGGCGTTCGACGAGTTGAAGAAGGTCGAGCTGCTCGACGAGCGCGATCAGGCCCGCGAGCGCGCCGAGGAAAGCGCGCGCGAACAGGCCGACCTCGACAGCATCGGGCTGATGCGGTCGCGCCTCGGCGCCGTTGCCTCGGCCTGACCGACCTCTGCCTTGCCGATTCCGACAAGCCCGGGCGCCCGCGCCCGGGCTTTTGCCGTGCTGTATCCACAGCAGAGACCGCTGCGACATGGCGGACCGAAACGTCGCGAGATATGCTACGAACGGCCGACGCGCTCGACCGGACGGTCGGGGCGGCGCGGAATTGCCGGGATGGGGACTGAATGCTGACGTCGGCTGAGTTGGTCTGGCTGCTTGCCGCTGTGGCCAAAGGGGATCAGGCAGCCTTCGAGCGGCTCTACAACGCCACGCGCGCGAAACTCTACGGCGTGGTTCTGCGTATCTTGAGACGTCAGGATCTCGCGGAAGAAGTCATCCAGGAAACGTACGTCAAGATCTGGAACAGCGCCGGAACGTTCAATCCCGGCGTGGCGTCGCCGATCACCTGGATGGCGTCGATCGCGCGGAACCGGGCCATCGACGTGGCGCGCAAGCGCAGCGAGGTTTCGATCGAGGACGAGCCTGCGGCGCAGGAAGCCGCGGCGGATTCGCCGGATCCGCTGGCGCGCCGGGAGATGACTGAAGAATTGAAGCGGCTGCTCGAATGCGTCGGCCGGCTGGAGCCGGATCGCCAGAAGCTCGTGCTGCTCGCTTACTACAATGGTTGGAGCCGCGAACAGCTCGCGGCGAAATTCGATGCGCCGGTGAACACGGTCAAGACTTGGCTGCGTCGCAGCCTGCTCGATATCCGGGAGTGTCTGGGACTCGTCTGATGGCCATTAGCGAAGACCATATCGCGCTCGCCGCGGAATACGCGCTCGGTACGCTCGATGCCGGCGAGCGGGCGCAGGTCGAGTCCATGATGGCTGCCGACGCGCACTACGCGGCGCTGGTCGACGCCTGGCAGATCAAGCTCGGCGCGCTCAACCAGATGGTCGGCTTCGTCGAGCCGTCCCCCGAGGTGTGGGAGCGGATCAAGGCGTCGATCGGGATGGCCGGCGAGCAGCAGGCGTTTGCATTGCCGCCGGCTGCGGAGACGCCCAAAGCTGCGCCGCCGCTGACGCCGCTGACGCCGCCGACGCCGGCCAACGACACCGGCTCCGGCCTCAGCCCGGAATCGATGCGCGTCGTTCGCTTCGCCAAGCAGACCTATGTCTGGAAGCGGGTCGCTGGCGCGGCCGGCCTGCTGGCCGCGTCGCTGGCGCTGGTGATCGGCGCGCAGCTCTATCAGCCGGATGTGTTGCCGAATGCCATGCGGCCGGCGATCCGCACCCAGATCGTCAGGGTCGAGACCCCGCCGCCGGCGATCCCGGCGCAATACGTCGCGGTGCTGCAGCAGGACGGCAACTCGCCGGCCTTCATCCTCACCGTCGATGCCGGCAGCAAGAGCTTCACCGTGCGCCGCGTCGCGGCGACGCCGGAGCCGGGCAAGAGCTACGAACTCTGGCTGGTGTCGGACAAGCTGCAGAAGCCGCGCTCGCTCGGCGTCATCGGCGGCCGCGATTTCACCGTCAATCCGTCGCTCGCCGCCTATGATGCGGACATCGTCAGCAAGGCGACCTATGCGGTGACGATCGAGCCCGAAGGCGGCTCGCCGACCGGCGTCGCCACCGGTCCGATCGTCTACACCGGCAAGCTGGTCGAGAGCGTGCCGCCGACGCCGGTGACACCGCGGCGCTGACGTCGCCGCCCATGCCCCGCCTCACGGCGTCCGCGCGGCGCGATGTCTCATGCGGGAAGTCTCACGCGCGAAGTCTCACACGGGCAAAAGAAAAGCGCCCGTGGGGAGCGGGCGCTTTTCGTTCGGTCCACTTGGGGCGAGTGGACCTCTGCATGTCCACGCGGGCCTGGGGGCTTATCAGGCGCAGCGTGAATGCAACCGTGTATCAGCGAATGGCCGTCTCGCCCGACGTCGTGACCATGACCGGCTTGCCGGCCTTGATGACGCGCGCGGTCTGGGTATAGCCGTCCTCGGCGCCGCCGAGACGGGCGGAAATTCCGAGACCTGCCACCGTGATCCCCGCGACCAGCGCGACAACAACCACCTTGAGGTGGGTCGAACGATCAGCGCTGTAGATCGAATGGTTCATGGTGAGCCTCCTGGCGCCTTTTGCCGCCTTCGAGATTTGGTGGCTGAGATCTCGAAGCTGGTTCAAACAACTCGCCATAAAAACGTAGGTCATGGCCTGTACGTTCCCAAGAACCGATCACAAGGCAGTGATAGGATGTGAACAGTCGCGACTATGCGACTCCGCGTGTTTCGAAAATGATAAAATAAACAAGACATTGCGAGCGAGATGGCGACTTTTGGCAGGTTTGTTGGATTGACCGCTGCTCGACGACTCATCAATCCTTTGGCTTGTCTGTGGCGAAAATGCCGCGGTCGAACCCGACCGCGCGGACCTGCTTGACGGCCGTCATACGCTGCCGACCGTCTTCAGCCGGGCGCGCGGATGAATCTCGGCCTGCGACAGCACGGTGGTCTGGGCACGGAACCGTTCCACCAGCGAACGCACGAACGGCCGGATCGAGGCCGACGTCACGAGCACCGGGGCCTCGCCTTCGCGCGCGGCCTGTTCGAACCGGTCGCGCACCGCGGTCATGAATTCGGACAGCTTCGACGGCGCCATCGCCAGGCTGCGTTCGTCGCCCTGGCCGATGATCGATTCGGCGAACGCCTGCTCCCATTTCGCCGACAGCGCGATCAGCGGCAAATAGCCGTTGTACGAGGTGTTCTGCGCGCAGATCTGCCGCGCCAGCCTGGCGCGGACGTGCTCGACGATGGTGTTCGGGTTGCGCGAGAAGGCGAGCGCGTCGGCGACGCCTTCGAGGATGGTCGAGAGGTCGCGGATCGAGATACGCTCGGCGAGCAGCAGCTGCAGCACGCGCTGGATGCCCGAGACGGTGATCTGGCCGGGCACGATGTCCTTGACCAGTTCGCCTTGCTCCGCCGGCAGCTCCTTGAGCAGCTTCTGGGTCTCGCCATAGGACAACAGGTCCGACATGTTGCCCTTCAAGAGCTCGGTCAGGTGCGTCGACAGCACGGTGGCGGCGTCGACCACGGTGTAGCCCTTCAGCGAGGCCTCTTCCTTGAAGGCGGCGTCGACCCAGGTCGCAGGTAATCCAAAGGTCGGCTCGGTGGTGTGGATGCCCGGCACCGTCACCTGTTCGCCAGCCGGGTCCATCACCATGAACTGGTTCGGCCAGATCCGGCCGCTGCCGGCGTCGACTTCCTTGATCTTGATGACGTAGGTGTTGGCCTCGAGCTGAACGTTGTCGAGGATCCGCACCGCCGGCATCACGAAGCCCATTTCGATCGCCAGCGAACGGCGCAGCGCCTTGATCTGTTCGGTGAGGCGGTCGGTGCCGTCCGGGCCGTTGACCAGCGGCAGCAGCGCGTAGCCGAGCTCGATCTTGAGATCGTCGATCTTCAGCGCCGCGCTGATCGGCTCTTCGGCCGCCGCCGCGGCCGCGGCCGCGACCGCCTCGGGCGCCAGCGCCAGCGCCGCATCGTCCGCGGCCTTGCCGGCGGTCTTGCGCTTGCTCGCCGATACCGCGAGCCACGCCGCGCCGCCGCCGAGAAACAGGAACGGCAGCGTCGGGATGCCGGGCAGGGCGGCCAGCACCAGCATCACGCCGGCCGACATGCCGAGCGCCTGCGGATAGCCGGACAGCTGGCTCATCAGCGCCTTGTCGGCGGAGCCGGAGATGCCGGCCTTCGACACCAAGAGGCCGGCGGCGGTGGAGACGATCAGCGCCGGCACCTGCGTGACGAGGCCGTCGCCGACGGTCAGCAGCGTGTAGGTGTGGCCGGCCTCGGCGAAGGAGAGACCCTGCTGGGCTACGCCGATGATGATGCCGCCGATGACGTTGATGAACACCACCAGGAGGCCGGCGATGGCGTCGCCGCGGACGAATTTCGAGGCACCGTCCATCGCGCCGAAAAAGCCGCTCTCGTCTTCGAGCTCCTGGCGGCGCTTCTTGGCGGTGGCTTCGTCGATCAGGCCGGCGCTGAGATCGGCGTCGATCGCCATCTGCTTGCCGGGCATCGAGTCGAGCTGGAACCGCGCCGCGACTTCGGCGATGCGGCCCGAACCCTTGGTGATGACCACGAAGTTGACGATGATCAGGATCGTGAACACGATGATCCCGATCACGAAATTGCCGCCCATCACGAAGTTGCCGAACGCCTCGATGACGTGGCCGGCGGCGGCGGTGCCTTCATGGCCGTGCGACAGGATCAGCCGGGTCGAGGCCATGTTCAGCGACAGCCGCAGCATGGTCGAGATCAGCAGCACGGTCGGAAACGACGAGAATTCCAGCGGCGCCTGGATGAACAGAGCGGTCATCAGGATCAGGATCGACAGCGTGATCGAGATCGCCAGGAACAGGTCGAGCACGATCGCCGGCAGCGGCATGATCAGCACGACCAGGATGGTGAGCACGCCGAAGGCGAGCGCGAGATCGCCGCGCTTCAGCATCCCGCCGATGTCGCGCAGGCTGGGCAGCTTGCTGCCGGGGCCCTGGCCGACCGTCGTATCCGTCATGTCCGCCGCTCTCTCCCGCTGTCGTCTGCGCTTGCCGAACGCCCACGTCGCGACCGCGGCGTCGCCGACTCCGATGTGAGGCACCGCACTGGCGTCCACGGGCATTCCCCCGATGTTCGCGGCTGACGACACGTCCGATCACTCGGCAAAATTTGCCCAGTTTATGGTTAGGAAAGCGTTAACGCCGGTTAACCTGCGGCGTCATGGCAGCGGCGCGGCCGATGCCCTTGACCCTCGGCCCGCGTCCGGAGAAGTTGGCGGGGTGGAAACGCCTGCACAAAAGACCGGCACAACGCCGGCATTCATGCTCGACTCGCGCCAGGCCTGGATCAGGCTGGCGCTGGCGCTCGTCATCGGCTCGATCGGCAGCGTCGGGATGTGGTCGGTGGTGGTGGTGCTGCCGGTGGTGCAGACCGACTACGGCGCGACCCGCGCTGCGGCGTCGCTGGCCTTCACTTTGGCGATGCTCGGCTTCGGCCTCGGCGGGGTGGCGACCGGCAAGCTCACCGACCGTTTCGGCATCGTCGCGGCGATCGGCAGCGGCGTCGGGCTGATCGGGCTCGGCTATCTCGGCGCCGGTCTGTCGACCGCGCTGTGGCAGTTCAATCTGATGCATTTCGTGATCGGCGCCGGCGCCTCGGCGACGTTCGGCCCGCTGATGGCGGAGGCCTCGCACTGGTTTCTGCGCTATCGCGGCGTCGCGGTGTCGATCGCCGCCACCGGTAATTATCTCGGCGGCACGATATGGCCGCCGCTGGTGAATTGGGCGACGCAGACCTACGGCTGGCGCGCCACCCACGTGGCGATCGGGGCGTTCTGCGTGGTGTCGATGGCGCTGGTGCTGGCGCTGCTGCGGGCGCGGATGGGCGGCCATGTGGTGGCCGCGCACACCGCGGCCCCGCCGCCGAAGATCGACCTGCAGCTCGGCACCAACACGCTGACGGCGCTGCTGTGCATGGCCGCGATCGCCTGCTGCGTGGCGATGGCGATGCCGCAGGTCCATATCGTGGCGTATTGCGGCGACCTCGGCTACGGCGTCGCGCGCGGCGCCGAGATGCTGTCGCTGATGCTGGCCTGCGGCATCATCAGCCGGATCGGCTCCGGCTTCCTCGCCGACCGCATCGGCGGCATCGCGACGCTGCTGATCGGCGCGGTGGCGCAGGGCGCAGCGTTGCTGTTCTATCTGTTCTTCGACAGCCTGGTGTCGCTCTACGTGATCTCGGCGATGTTCGGCCTGTTCCAGGGCGGCATCGTGCCGGCCTATGCGATCATCGTGCGCGAGGCGATGCCGGCGCACGAAGCCGCCACCCGTGTCGGCATTGTGATCATGGCCTCGGTGGTCGGGATGTCGCTCGGCGGCTGGATCTCCGGCCTGATCTTCGACGCCACCGGCTCCTACGCCGCCGCCTTCCTCAACGGCATCGGCTGGAACGCCCTCAACGTCGCCATCATGGCCGCGCTGCTGCTGCGCGCCAGGCGGCGCGGCGGCGGCTCACGGGTGGCGATGGCGTGAGGCGAGGGCGCCGCGCCTGCGCAAGGTAGCGATTGCCGCGCCGAACCCGTCATTGTATGCCGTCCCCGCACCGTCCGCCGCCCGAGCGGCCGCCGGCGGGGCCTGTAGCTCAATGGTTAGAGCCGGCCGCTCATAACGGTCTGGTTGCAGGTTCGAGTCCTGCCGGGCCCACCAAGCATACCCGCAGCAGTGTTCGCATTCGGATTCAATTCCACCTATATTGACCGGATTGGAGGTCGCTCATGAGCGAATTCGCAACCCTCAGTCTAACCCGGACCGTGATCGACGCGGCTGCCGACCGCGCCAGGCAGCAAGGGCTCACGACCGAGGACTACGTGATGCAGGTTCTGCTGCGTGAATTGGAAATCGGACCGAATGAACTCATTCTCCTGGCTTACGATGCCGCTCGGCCAGGATCCGGATTCGTTCTTGACCGCGACAGCGATGAGAGCGACGACGACTATCAGGCGCGTTCTTCGACGCTCGACCGTCTCTTCCCCTGAGCCATGAGAGCCGGTGACTACGTCCGGTGCAATTTTCCCTTCAGGGAGGTGGCCGGCCCCGGCCCATCGGCTCACATCGTCATCTGTATCGGCACCGGTCGAGTTGCGGATCGAGCCTATGCGGTGGTTGTCTATACGAGCAGCCGTGTTTCCTTTGAGGGTTCAAGGCGGCCGCGTCAGCAGCTCTATGTCGATCAACCGCAGGCGGGTTTGCTCGGACAGAAAAAGCCGTTCGTCATTGATGCGAGCCGGGTCGCCCGTTTGCCGATCAATCGCGACTATTTTCCAGATCTGCGCGACGGCAGTGTGCCGACACGTGGCCAAGATCCACGCTGCGCGCGAGCCGTCGTCGATCGTATTCGCGATCTGATAGCGGAGGGATTTGTGGTTGTGCCTGTCGATTTGACGACGCCGCCCAAGTCGAGTGGCTGAGAGCTGACATCGCTATCGCGGAGTGAGACGAGGGGGCGTGCGCTGCCCTCACCCCTTCGCCTGCCCCGCCAGTTCTTTCCTGACCGCGGCGGCCGAGTTGCCGACCTTGTCGATCAGGCGCTGCAGCTGCTCCTTGGTGATGCCGAGCTGCTTGATCCAGTATTTGACCTCGTAGTCTTCATGCATGTTGATCTTGCTGCGGTCCTCTACGCCCCTCTTCTTGAGATTATCCATACTTGCTGTCCTGCCGTGAGAGGAGACGCGTCAGAGGAACTGCACGGAACCGCGCCATGACCGCGCCAGGCCGCGTCGCGGCCACATCGTGATGGCCGCTCGCTTGCGAACACGTCGACTAGACCGTCCGCCGCCGTCCGGCGATGAAGCCGTAGACCAACAGCACGATGATGGCGCCGACCACCGCGCCGATCAGACCGGCGCCCTGGTCGGCGCTGTACCAGCCGAGCGACTGACCGAGAAACGTCGCGACGAAGGCGCCGACGATGCCGAGGACCGTGGTCATGATGAAGCCCGACGGCTCGTTGTCGCCCGGCATCAGGAATTTCGCGATAAGGCCGGCGACGAAGCCGATGATGATAATCCAGAGAATACCCATGTGGTCGCTCCCATGTTCTGGGAGGCAGAACGCCGGTCCATCAACTCGGTTCCAGGCGCAACGCGCGACTTGGGGCGGCGGTCCCGCGCGAGCTAACCGGCCAGCCCCTCGGCCACCGCGTCCCGCATGAACTCCGCCTCGAACATTCCTGCGGCATGGGCGCCGTCGTCGTCGACGCTTTCGATGCGGATCATGCGGCGGCCGAACGGGTCGTCCCATTGCTGGATCACCATGACGCGGTGGCCCTGATAGCGGTAGGTCTTCCACATTTCAGCCTCGGGCATGGCGGTCTCCGCGGATCGTCCTGGGTCGGGCAGCGTGATCACGGCGTGATCCAGGTCTCCTGCAGATGCCGCCACATCGGCGTCGGCCGGTCGGCGCGGGCGATCAGCAGCGCGGTGGAGATCCGGTCGGTGGTGCCGCTGTCCTGGATCTGCCGCTCGCAATAGGTGACGAGCGCCGTGGACGCGTCGAGATAGCGCACCACGACGTCGCTGATCTGCATGATCAGCGTCGGCCGCGATCCGCGCATCGTCGGCAGGCCGCCGGAGAACTGCTCGTAGGTCAGCACCTTGCCGGCCGGCGTCACCATGGTGAAGCCGTCGTCGAAGCGGGCGCGGATCGCGGCGGGATCGTCGGTCCCCTCGGCGCGAAACCAGGCCTGCAACAGGCGGTGCAGCGCGTCCGCCTCGAGCGGCACGGCCTCGGCGAAAGCGGGCGTCGTGGTGGTCATCGCAAATCCTTCCTTGTCATCCCAACCAGGGCGTTGCTGTCACGGCTGCATCAGCACCGATTTCTCCGGCACGCTCTGCGCCCAGCCCGGCGTCAGCGGCGCGACGAACAGATTTTCGGTGCGCGTGCGCGCGACCTTCCAGACGCCGTCCACCTTGCGGAACAAATTGTTCAGCCGGCTGGAGCGCAGCAGCGACGAGCCGTCGGTGAAGATCCAGGGCTGGCAGTGCACCCACTGGCCATCGGCCTCGTCGCCGCGGACGTGGATCTGCTCGGAGGTGAGATAGTGCACATTCAGCACCAGCCCCGGCACCCGTGTCGGCCCCCAGAAGCCCTGGAAGTGCTTGCGGATCGCGTCCTTGCCGACGCTGCGGCCGAACTGGTTGTCGTAGTAAGCGCCGACGCCCTCCCAGATCGCGTCCTCGGTGTACAGATCGAGGATGCGCTCGATCCGCTCGTCGTCGTTGTCGACGCCGAATTCGGGGCAGGGCGTGTCGCACAGGAACATGTAGCGCGCCTGGATGCGGCGGATATCCGCCTCCGCGCGCAGCGTGGCGATCTCGTCCTGCAGGGCCTTCACGGTCGATGCGAGTTGGTCGATGTTCATCGGGATGCGGCTTTCTCTGGTCGAAGCGGGATCAGTCCTGGTGGCACAGGTCGCGCTGCGCCGGCGCGAGGTCGTGATAGGAGCGGTTGAAGTAGATCAGCCCTTCCGGCTGCGCGCCGAGCGCGATCGCCCGGACGCGGCAGAAGAACACGCTGTGGGTGCCGATCTCGGTGGTCTGCGCGATCGCGCAATCGAGGCTGACCACGGCGTCGGCGAGCGATGGCGCGCCGGTCGTCAGCACCCGCCATTCGGCTCCGGCGAAGCGCTGCTCCACCGGGATGCCGCCGCGACCGAACAGAGTCGACAATTCCTGATGCCGGCTCGCCAGCACGTTGACGCACAGCACGCCGTTCTGCGACAGCGCCGCATGGACGTTGGAGGCGCGGTTGACGCAGACCAGCAACGTCGGCGGATCGTCGGTGACACTGCACACCGCCGAGGCGGTCAAGCCGTGCAGCCCGGCCGCGCCGTCGGTGGTGATGATGTTGACCGCGGCGCCGAGCCGGCTCATCGCCTCGCGAAATTCGTCGCGCTCGACCGTGGGCGTCATGGCCTGCTTCATCGTCGGCCTCATCGCATGAACAGCCCGCCATTGACGTCCCAGGTCGCGCCGGAGACGAAGCCGGATTCGGGCGACGCCAGTTGCAGCACCAGCTGCGCGACAAATTTCGGATCGCCGATATCGCCGACCGGAATGTTCGCCTTGAACTCGGCGAAGCGCTCGGCCGGCACCGTCTTGTGCACGATCGGCAGATCGAGCGGCCCCGGCGCGATCGCATTGACGGTGACGCCGGCCTTGCCGAGATCGCGCGCGAACACTTTGGTCAGCGTGACGATGCCGCCCTTCGATGCCGCATAGTGCGCGCCGGTGGCGGTGCCGCCGTTCTGGCCGGCGAGCGAGGCCATGTTGACGATGCGGCCGTGCCCGGCATCGCGGAAGTAAGCGCCGAACACCTGGCAGCCGAGAAACGTGCCGCGCAGATTGACCGCGATCACCGCGTCGAATTCCTCCGGCGAGATCTCCATCACCGGCCGCGCCACGGTGACGGCGGCGTTGTTGACGAGGACGTGGGCGCCACCCCAGCGCGCCAGCAGCGCCGCCAGCGCGGCCTCGAAATCGCCTTTGAGGCGGACGTCGAGATGCAGCGCGATCGCCGTTTGTCCGCCCGGGTCCAGCCGCGTTGCGACGGTCTGCGCCGCAGCTTCGTCGATGTCGGCGACGGCGACCCGATAGCCCGCGCCGTGCAGCGCGCCGGCGATGATCTCGCCGAGCCCGTTGCCGCCGCCGGTGACCAGCGCGACGCGTCCTTCGCTGTTGGCGGAGGGCGCGCTCATAGGATGTAGCCGATGCCGCCGAGCGCCTCGGTGGAGTTGATCAGCCAGACCACCTTGCGGGCGATCTGCAGACCGGTCGGGCCTCGCACCAGACGATAGGTGACGTCGCCGGTGTAGGTCCGCTCGCGGCCGCGACGATATTCGGTGACGATCTGCGCGCAGCGCAGTTCGCAGGAGGCTTCGTCGGCCTGCAGCAGGCGGAAGCGCGACAGCGAGCGCACCGTGAGCGCCACCGGCGAGGCCGAAATGGATTGCCCGTTGAGCAGCCGCTCGACGCGCTTCTTGCGCATGCCGTGATCGTCATAGGCGTAGTTCAGGCTGTTTTCGAAATCGGTCGTGCCGGGTTCGATCGGCACGATGTAGAGCGCGTCGGCGGTCCACTGCGCCAGCCACTCGTCGTAGATGGCGTGGTCGAGCAGATCGGCCTCGGTCCAGGCGAATTCCATCGCCTCGGCGAGCGTGACGGGCAGGGAGGTGGTCGCGGGGATTGTCATGGGCATGTTCATGGTCAGACCGTCATCATCCGCTTCCATTGATCATAGGCGGCGCGCATCCCGGTTTCGGCGCTGACGTCGCTGCGGGCGCGCCCGTCGGGCAGGTTTTCCTCCTTTGGAAAACCGCGGTTCAGCATGATCCACATCTCGTCGCCGCCCTGCGCGCCGTGCTGGACGCGATCCCACACCTCAGCGTCGTCGGGGCTGCCGAAGCCCATCGGGCCCTGGAAGAATTCGTGCAGGCGGATCCGCGCGCGGTTGGCCGCCGCCGGCCCGCCGTCCATGCCGATCGCGATGTGGCGGATCTCGGTCTCGTTCACCGAGACCGGCTGCAGCACGCGGAAGAACGCCATCGAGCAGGCCAGATTCGGAAACAGATTGATGTTGAAGCCGGAGCCGCCGGCGGCGCGGACGATGCGCCGGACTTCCGTGTCGGAATAGCCTTCGGCGACGAGCTCCTTGGCGAGATCGGCGAACTTCTCCGGGATCGGCGCCTCGAGATTGTCGTCGAGGTCGATCAGTTCGGGGATCATCACCATCACGCTGTGGCCGTTGCCGAGATCCTCGACGAAGCCGCCATTGTTCAGCATGTCGAGCTGCTGCTCGGTTTCCTTGTCGACCGCGGTGAGGAAGGATTTGTGCACCAGCGGGAAGTGATAGGCGTCGGTGGTGTTCTCGAGCTGGATCTTCCAGTTGCCGGGAAAGCGGAACTTGTGTTCGCCGAGCACCTTCACCGGAAACCCGCCGCCCTGCTTCATGAACAGGTCGATCCACTTCTTCGCCGGCCCGAGGAAGTCGGCCAGGGGCTCGATGTCGTCGCGGAAGGTCGCGAAGATCAGGCCGTTATATTCCTCGACCCGCAGCGACTTCAAAGACAGCTCGTTGCGGTCGAGCGTCGTCTCGTCGTAGCCGTTCTCGTAAGGCACGCCGCGCAGCTTGCCGTCGAGCGAATAGCCCCAGCCGTGATACGGGCAGACCAAGCTGGAGGTCTTGCCCTTGCGCACTTCGCACAGCGTCGCGCCGCGATGCCGGCAGCGGTTGAGGTGGACGTGGACCTTGCCCTTGCGGTCGCGCACCACGATCACCGGCTCGAGCCCGACCTGCGCCATCTTGAAGTCGCCGTTGTTGGCGATCTCGCTGACATGCGCGACCCAGACCCATGTATTGCGGAAGATCTTGGTCATCTCGGCGTCGAAGATCGCCGGATCGGTGTAGAGCGGGGTGCGAACGCGATCCTTGCGGATCAGGTCGTCGGGATTGGTGGAGAGCTCCGCCAGGCTGGTCATGTGTCTGATCCTTGTCGCTGGGAAATGGTCGGAGAGGGGCGCGGCATCATGGATAGCCGGGGACCGAGGGCAGCCCGAGCAGCACGCGGCCGGCGCTCTGCATCGTGCCCTCGTTGAGGAAGGCGTGCTGCGCGACCACGAAACTGTCGGTCAGCGCTCGCGCCAGCGGATGGCCGTTGTAGATCGACGTGGTGCCGGTGAGTTCGGTCGCCATCCGGGTGACGTCGGCGCCGGTCTTGGCGGCGTGGCTGGCCGCCAGCCGCAGCACCGTGGTCGCTTCGACCGACGGCTTGTCGCCGGCGCGGACGATGCGCCAGGTCTCTTCGGTGGCGTCGTAGAAGAAGGCGCGGGCCGCGCGCAGATTGGCTTCGGCCTTGGCGATGGCGACCTGCACATAGCCACGATCGGCGAGCTTCGGCGCGCCGGTGATCGACACCCGGCCGCCGGCCATCTCGATCACCTCGTCGAGCGCGCCGCGCGCGACGCCGAGCCCGACCACGGCGAGCACCTGCGCGGCGAGGCCGAGCGACGGATAGCGATAGATGTCGGCGTCGACCGAAGCCGCGCCGCCGCGGATCAGCGTCCATTCCTCCGGCACGATCACGTCCTTGACGACGAGGTCGTGGCTGCCGGTGCCTTCCAAGCCGATCACGTCCCAGTTCGGACGGATCTCGACCTGCTCGGCGGGCATCACCGCGACGCGCGGCAATCCGCCGGACGCATCGCCTTCGACCGAGATGCCGACGCCGATCAGCGAGGCGCCCATGCTGCCGCTGCCGAATTTCCAGGTGCCGTTGACGAGAAACCCTTCCGGCGTCCGCTTCGCCGGTTGCAGCGGAAACAGGCCGCCGGCGAACACCTCGTCGGGGCCATTGGCGTAGAGCTTGCGCAGCGTCGGCTCCGGCAGCGCGGCGAGATAGGTCGCCGCCGCGCCGAAGCTCGCGACCCAGCCGGTCGAGCCGTCGGCCTGCGCGATCCGCTCGATCATCCGGCAGAATTCCGCCGGGCTCTTCTCGTCGCCGCCGAACATCTTCGCCACCATGGCGCGATAGATGCCGGCCTTGCGCAGCCGCGCGATGATGTCCTGCGACACGTGCTGCTGTGCGGTGAACTCGCCCCGGCGGGCGCGGATGTCGGCGGTCAGCGCATCGAAATCTTCGATCGGCGCGGCCGGCTTCAGGTGAATCACGCTGGCGAGGTCGTTCATGGTGCCCTCTTTGGCGTTGGCGCTGCTGTCGTCCCGCGCTGCGGTCTCGGCCGTTGCCGGCGAGCATCCGTGCCGCTACATGCGAAAGGAAATCATGAACTACTCGAACTTTCCAGTGAATTATCGAGCGTCTGCGCATCAATTTCGGGCGGTGCCGTGCCCGCTGCTTGCTCATTCTGCGAACGTCGGAGGCAATCGGAGCGCAGGCGGGCGCGCTGGCGGCGGTGCGCGGCGCGTAGTACGGAGCCGATCCGTGCGGTGCACCGCCGCGGCCGCGCCCGCGGCGAGCCGATAGAATTATTGTCAAGGCCGTCCGGAGATGTTGTCATTTTCCACAATCTCGGGAAGTGTCGTCCGGGGATCGAACGCGCGCGGCGCCGGACCGGGCCGCGTCGAAAACAGCAACAGGACGGGCAGATGCAGACCAGGAGCGACGTGATGAAGAAGAGAATCCGGGCCGACGACAGCCGGTTTCTCTCCAACCGCTCGCCGTTCTTCCACAATGTCCGGATGCTGGCGCGCTATTCGGCGCGGATGAACGCCATCCTCAAGCCGGCCGGCCTCGACGTGCCGAAATGGCGGGTTCTGATGCTGCTGGTCGAGGGACGGCCGCTCACGGTGTCGCAGATCGCCGACGAGGCGGTGGTCAACATCTCGACCATGGCCAAGATCATCAACCGGATGACCGACGACGGGTTGGTGACCACCCGGACCTCGAGCACCGACGCCCGATCCACCGATGTGTTCATCACCGAACAGGGCGAGCGCGTGCTCGAACTGGTGCGCGAGAAGGTGAGTTATCTGTTCAAGGAAGCGCTGCGCGGCCTCACCAAGGCCGAGGTGCAACTCCTCAACACGTTGTCCGTCAAGATTTACGACAACCTGTCGCCGTAGCGCGCGACGGCCCTTCTGCCCTGACAATACAGCCTGTTTCACGTCTGCGGTGTCGCCGCGGACGGGGCGGCGCGCGACGGCGCGCGATCGCCGCCTGACTGCGAAAGCAGCAAAGCTCTGCGATAATATGTGCAGCGCGCCGTTTTAAGTTGCTTGATTGTTCGCTGGAATATTTCACTAATTGGGCGGTCACTGCAGGCGGGAATTAGTCGCTTTAAAAACTCCGCCCGCTGCAGATGCCCGCGCCTGATCCCAGCGGCCGCAGCCGCGACGCTCCGGCCGCGGCCCCGCAACGACGGATGGGAAGAGGGTTATCATGAACAAACTCAAGGCGCTCCTGGCCGCGGCCGTGCTCGCGTCGACCGCCGGCGCCGCATCGGCGCAGGTCAAGGTCGGCGTGATCGCGTCGTCGACCGGTCCGATCTCGGTGGTCGGGCTGCAGCAGAAGAACACCGTGGCGCTGTTGCCGAAGACCATCGGCAATCTCACGGTCGACTACATCTACATGGACGACAACAGCGATCCCACCCAGGCGACCAAGAACGTCCAGAAATTCCTGATCGAGGACAAGGTCGACGCCATCATCGGCCCGTCCGGATCGCCGAACGCGATGGCCGTGCTGTCCTTCATCGCCGACGCCAAGACGGTGATGCTGGCGCCGGTCGGCACCACCGCGGTGGTGCTGCCGATGGACGAGAAAAAGAAGTGGGTGTTCAAGACCACCCAGAACGACAATCTCGTGATGGACGCGCTGGTCGCGCACATGAAGACCAACGGCGTCAAGACGGTCGCCTTCATCGGCACCAACGATCCGCTCGGCGCCAATTTCGCCAAGGCCTTCAAGGCCGTGATCGACAAGGAAGGCATCAAGCTGGTCGCCGAAGAAACCTTCAGCCGCGCCGATACGTCGGTGGCCGGCCAGAGCCTGAAGATTCTGTCGGCCGCGCCGGACGCGGTGCTGGTCGGCGCGGCGGGCGCCACCACCGTGCTGCCCGAAGTGACGCTGGTCGATCAGGGCTACAAGGGCAAGATCTACCAGACCCACGGCGCCGCGACGCCGGAATTCATCAAGCTGGGCGGCAAGAAGGTCGAGGGCACCATTCTCGCCGCGAGCCCGATGCTGGTGCAGGCGCAGATCGGCGACGATGTGCCGTCGAAGGCCTCGGGACAAGCCTATATCGACGCCTACACCAAGGTGTACGGCGTAGCGCCCGGCACCTTCGGCGCCAATGTCTGGGACGCCGGCCTGCTGCTGGAACGCACCATTCCGATCGCGGCCGCCAAGGCCAAGCCCGGCACGCCGGAATTCCGCGCCGAGCTGCGCGACGCGCTGGAGAACGTCAAGAATCTCACCGGCGCGCAGGGCGTCTACAACATGACTGCGGCCGATCATTCCGGCTTCGACGCCCGCAGCATCGTCACCATCGCGGTGAAGGACGGCGCCTGGAAGCTGCTGAAGTAACAACGCGCCGCCGGCCGCGATCCGTCGCCGCGGGCGACGCGATCCGCGGCCGGCCCGCACACCGTTCGAACCCCGTTCCGACCATCCGCACGGCAGACGACGCGCCGCCCGCGCCGTCGAAAGGATCCTCGTGAATCTCGTCGTCGCCCTGTTTCTGGCTCAGGATGGCATCGCCAACGGCGTGGTCTACGCGCTGCTGGCGGTGGCGATCGTGGTGCTGTTCTCGGTCACTCGCATCACTTTCGTGCCGCAGGGCGAGTTCGTCTCCTATGGCGCATTGACCTTCGTCACCCTGCAGGACGGCCAGCGCCCGGGCACGTTCGCGCTGCTCGGCCTCCTGATCGCGCTGCACCTCGTCGTCGACATCGCCGCCGGCTGGCGCAGGCAGCGGCTCGCGACGCTGCTCGTGTCGAGCCTGCGCAGCGTCGGCGCGGCGCTGATCGTGCTGGCGCTGGCCTATGCCGCGACGAGTTTCGAATTGCCGCTCATCCTGAAGGCGGTGATCGCGATCGCGGTGATCACCGCCGCCGGGCCGCTGCTGTACCGCATCGTCTATCAGCCGCTGGCCGATGCTTCGGTGCTGGTGCTGCTGATCGTCTCGGTGGCGCTGCATTTCGTCATGACGGGGCTCGCGCTGTACATCTTCGGTCCCAGCGGCCAGCGCTCCGCGCCGCTGATCGACTTCACCATGCCGCTGATGGGCGTTCCGATCGCCGGGCAGACGCTGCTGATCCTCGGCGTCACCATCGTCGTCATCGTGGCGCTGTATGTCGCTTCGCAGCACACGCTGTACGGCAAGGCGATGCAGGCGGTGGCGCTGAACCGCACCGGCGCGCGGCTGATGGGGATCTCGACGACGCTGGCGGGCCGCACCTCGTTCCTGCTCGCCGCCTTCATCGGCGCGCTGGCCGGCGTGCTGATCTCGCCGACCACCACCATCCTGTACGACACCGGCTTCCTGCTCGGCCTCAAGGGCTTCGTCGGCGCCATTCTCGGCGGTCTCGCGAGCTATCCGATCTCGGCGCTCGGCGCGCTGCTGATCGGCCTCTTGGAGAGCTACTCGTCGTTCTTCGCCTCGACCTACAAGGAAGTCATCGTCTTCAGCCTGATCATCCCGATCCTGCTGGTGCAGACGCTGCGCCAGCACCGCATCAAGGAGGACGACGACCACGGCGGCGAAGCGATCCCGACGCAACTGAGCCTGTCGCCGGAGGCGCTGCGCCGCCGCCGGCAGATCAGGACCGGCCTCGGCGCCGCCTTCGTGCTCGCCGTCGCCGCGGCGCCGCTGCTGCTGTCGAACTACGAGATCGCGCTCTTGAACTATGTCGGGCTCGCCGCGATCGTGGTGCTTGGCCTGGTGCTGCTCACTGGCGTTGCCGGGCTGACTTCGTTCGCGCAGGCGGCCTATGTGGGCATCGGCGCCTACATCACCGGCTATGTCTCGTCGGTCTATGGCCTGTCGCCGTGGCTGACGCTGCCGATGGCGCTGGCGGTCGCCTTCGTGCTGGCGCTGTTCGGCTCGCTGATCACGGCGCGGCTGTCGGGGCACTATCTGCCGCTGGCGACGCTGTCGCTGGCGGTGGTCGCCTATTATCTGTTCGCCGCTTTGCCGCAGACCGGCGGCCAGGCCGGCATGACCAACATTCCGCCGCTGACCATCTTGGGCATCGCGATCGTGAGCCCGAAGGCGTGGTATGTCGGGATCTGGGGCGCGCTGCTGCTGCTGCAACTGGCGATGGCCAATCTGCTCGACTCGCGCCCGGGCCGCGCCATCCGCGCGCTGAAATCCGGCACCATCATGGCCGAGAGCCTCGGCGTCGACACCTGGCGGGCGAAGATCGCCGCCTTCGTGATCGCATGCCTGCTCGCCGCACTCGCCGGCTGGTTCTACGCGCACTACCAGCGCTTCCTCAATCCGTCGCCGTTCTCGTTCAACCAGGGCATCGAATATCTGTTCATGGCGGTGATCGGCGGCGCCGGCTCGATCGGCGGCGCGCTGGTCGGCTCCGGCATCGTCGTGCTCGCCAATCAGTGGCTGCAGACCAACCTGCCGCTGGTGCTCGGGATGCAGGGCGATTTCCAGGTGATCATCTTCGGCGTCGCCGCGATGGCAATGCTGCAATTGCTGCCGCGCGGCATCTGGCCGGCGCTGCTCGATCTGTTCCAGATGCGGCTGCCGAAATCCTGGACGTTCTCGACCGACGCGGCCCCCTTGCCGGCGCGCCCCAAGCCCGCGCCGGGCGAGACCGTGCTGGCGGTGCGCGGGGTCTGCAAGAATTTCGGCGCGATCGCCGCCAACCGCAACATCAGCCTCGACGCCAAAGCCGGCGAAATTCTCGCGCTGATCGGCCCCAACGGCGCCGGCAAGAGCACGCTGTTCGACCTGATTTCCGGGGTGCAGCGTCCGTCGAGCGGCACGGTGCATTTCCTCGGCCACGAAAGCAGCTACTTCCCGCGCACGCTGTCGCGCGGCGGCATGGGCCGCACCTTCCAGCACGTCCGCATCCTTCCGGAAATGACGGTGGTGGAGAACACCGCGCTCGGCGCCCATGCGCGCGCCGACATCTCGTTCCTGTCGTCCGCGCTGCGGCTGGACCGCGGCAAGGAAGCGATGCTGATCGCCGAGGCGCTGCGCCAGCTCGAGCGCGTCGGGCTCGCGAGCAGCGCGACGCAGATCGCCGGCAGCCTCGCGCTCGGCCAGCAGCGCGTGCTCGAAATCGCCCGCGCGCTCGCCTCCGACCCCTGCCTGCTGCTGCTCGACGAGCCGGCGGCCGGGCTGCGCCATCTCGAAAAGCAGGCGCTGGCGCGGCTCTTGAAGCAGCTCAAGGCCGAAGGCATGGCGGTGATCGTCGTCGAGCACGACATGGATTTCGTGATGAATCTCGCCGACCGCATCGTCGTCATGCAATTCGGTGAGAAGCTCGCCGAGGGCACGCCGTGCGAGATCCAGCGTAACCCGGCCGTGATCGAAGCCTATCTCGGAGGCGCCGAATGACCGCGACAGCAACCGGCGACTTGCTGCTCGAAGCCGACAATATCGAGATCGGTTACGGCCGCGTCAATGTCGTGCACGGCGCCAGCCTCAGCGTGCGGCGCGGCCAGATCATCGCCATCATCGGCCCCAACGGCGCCGGCAAGACCACGCTGCTCAGCGGCCTGATGGGGCTGCTGCCGGTGAAGGGCGCGCTGTCGTTCTTCGGCGAGACGATGGCCGAGCAGCCGAGCGTCGAGGCGCTGGTCGGGCGCGGCGTCACGCTGATCCCGGAGACCCGCGAATTGTTCGGGCCGATGAGCGTCGAGGACAATCTGCGGCTCGGCGGCTTCGCGCGCTGGCAGCAGGGCCATCGCGATCTCGACGCCGGCCTCGCCGAAGTCTACGCGCTGATGCCGCGGCTGCAGGAGCGCAAGCGCCAGGCGGCGAAGACGCTGTCCGGCGGCGAGCGCCAGATGCTGGCGATGGGCCGCGCGCTGATGTCGAAGCCGCAACTGCTGCTGCTCGACGAGCCGAGCCTCGGGCTGGCGCCGCTGATCACCCGCGACATCCTGCGCACGGTGGCGAGCCTGCGCGACCGCGGCATGTCGTGCCTGCTGGTCGAGCAGAACGCCAAGGCAGCGCTGCGCATCGCCGACTACGCCTATGTGATGGAATCCGGCGCCTTCGTGCTGCAAGGCCCGGCCGCCGAGATCGCCGCCAATCCGGACGTCATCGCCAGCTATCTCGGCGTGCGCTCCGCCGCGGCGGCGGAGAGCCACGCCTGAACCGCGGCCCGCCGAAGCGCGCGCTCCGGCGGTGACAGATTTCGCAGCAACAAGGAGCGCCTGCTCATGAACGCCCACGCCTCGATGACCCACATGACCGAAGCCCAGCTCCGCACCGAGCTGGCGCTGTGCTATCGCCTGATCGACTTCTTCGGCTGGACCGAAATGATCTTCAACCACGTCTCGGTGCGGCTGCCCGGCGCGGAGAAGCGCTATCTCGTCAATCCGTTCGGCCTCAACTACAACGAGGTGACGCCGGACAATCTGCTCACCGTCGACGTCTCCGGCGAGTTGATCGGCACCTCCAACTACAGGCCGAACCCGGCCGGCTTCGCGCTGCACGGCGCGATTCATTCGGCGCGCGAGGATCTGCACTGCGTGCTGCACGCCCACACCACGCCGATGTCGGCGGTGGCGCAGAAGGCGGGCGGCCTCAGCCACGACAGCTTCTACGGCGCGCAGCTCACCGGCCGGGTCGGCTACCACACCTTCGAGGGCATCACGCTGTATGACGACGAGCGCGAACGCATGCTGGCGAGCCTCGGCGACGGCGACGTGCTGATCCTGCGCAATCACGGCGTCGCGGTCGGCGCGCCGGACATTCCGCGCGCCTTCATGCTGCTGTGGACGGTGCAGCGCGCCTGCGAAATCCAGTGCGCCGCGGGCGGCATTCCTGGTCCCGACACGCCGCTGCCGGACCACGTCCGCCAGCAATGCGTCGACAATTCGAAAGACTTGATCGCGGAAAGCGCGTTCGCACGGCTGTTCTTCGACGGCGCGGTGCGGCGGATGATCAAGGCCCAGGGGCCGGCGTTCTGAACGCGGGCGTTTTGAACGCCATGAGCGGCAGCGCGCAAGGCACGGGCGCCATCGGGGCATCGGTGGCGCCCGTTACGCGCCTGAATGTCTGCGTGGTCGGCGCCGGCGCGATCGGCACCGCGCTGGCCGGGCGGCTGCATGCCGCCGGCCATGCGGTATCGGTGCTGGCGCGCGGCGCGCGGCGGTCCTTTCTCGCGACGCACGGCCTGTCGCTGCGCGACGGCGACCGCGATTTCGCCTTCCGGCCGGCATTGGCCGATCTCACCGATCTGTCGGCCTACGACCTGGTGATCGTCGCGGTGAAGGCCGGCGCGCTGCCTTCGCTGCTGCCGCAGCTCGCCGCCGCGATGCGCCCCGACGCGCTGCTGATGCCGGCGATCAACGGGCTGCCGTGGTGGTACGGGCTCGGCGACAACGGGCCGCTGGCCGATCGGCCGATCGATGCGGTCGATCCCGGCGGCGCGCTGCTGCCGCTGTTCGCGCCGCAGCGGCTGATCGGCTGCGTCGTCTACAGCCGGGTGACGATGCTCGGCAGCGGCCACGTCATCGTCAGCGGCCGGCAGGAGCTGCAGCTCGGCGCGGTCGGCGGCGCGCCGCCGCTGGCGCAGATCGCCGCGCGCTTCAGCGACGCCGGCATCGCCGTCACCGTCGAGCCCGACATCCGCCGGGCGATGTGGCGCAAGCTGATCCGCAACGCCGCCACCAACGTCGTCTCCGCGCTCACCGGCGCGACGCTGGAGCAGATCGGCCACGACGCCGAAGCCATCCGCCTCGTCGCCGCGATCGCGCAGGAGGTTGCGGATCTCGCGGCGCGGCTCGGTCGCCCGGTCGATCCGGAAATCGAGGAACTGATCGCGGTGCTACGCAGCGCCGGCCCGTTCGCCACCTCGATGCTGCAGGACGTCCGCACCGGCCGCGAACCGGAACTCGGCGCGATTGCGCAGGCGCCGCTCGAACTCGCCGACCAGATCGGCCACCCGATGCCGACCCTGCGCAGCGTCGCCGCGCTGCTGAAGCTGGCGGTGCGGGTGAGGTGAACGAACGCTTGCAACGGCACACCTCATGGTGAGGAGGCGCGAAGCGCCGTCTCGAACCATGCGCCTCCAGCGCTGCGTCGCCCCATCCTTCGAGACGCCCGGCTTCGCCGGGCTCCTCAGAGTCCGACCGAGAATGCCGGCCGATGAAATCAGGCACTTTCGTTTCAACTCGTCATGCCCGGCCTTGTGCCGGGCATCCACGAATCTGCGCTCGCGTCGAAACAAGGCGTGGATGGCCGGGACGAGCCCGGCCATGACGATGCTGGGTGTCACTGGACGAAGCGACGAACGGACTACGCCTTCGCCCGCTCCCGCTCCGCTTCCTGCTCCATGTCGCCGCGCACGCCGCCTTCGCGGACGAGGTGGGGGTATTGCGCGAACATTTCGGCCTGCAGGAACTTCACCGGCACGTCGAAATACGCGCCGTGGTCGCGGACGTATTCCATGAAGCGCGCGTCTTTGGTGTCGAATGCCTGCATCACGGAGTCGGTGCGGCCGTCGAAATCCAGCGGTGCGACGCCGAGCTTCTGGCACAGCGTGAGATTGAACGTCGGCGACGCCTTGACCCAGCGGCCGGCGTTCCAGCATTCGGTGTAGCCGTGCCAGGCGAACAGATCGGTACCCATCGATTTGGTCAGGTTCTCGGTCGCCAGATGGTTGCGCACATCGGCGAAGCGCACCCGCGCCGGAATGCCGGAGGCGCGGCACAGCGCCGCGAACGCCGCCGCCTTGCCGACGCAATAGCCGCGCTGCGCCCGCAGCACGCTGGAGCCGCGGAACACCTCGGCGCTTCTGAAATCGACGTAGGGGTCGTAGCGGACGCCGTCGCGCACCGCGAGGTACAGCGCGCGGAGCTTGTCGTCCGGCGTCGCGGCGCCGGCGGTCGTCTGCGCCGCCAGCGCCCGCACCTCGGGGTGGTCGCTGTCGATGTAGTCCGCCGGTGCGAGGCAGACCGCGCGTTCGGAGGCGTCGATGTCGTTGGTGTCCGCCATCACGCGCCGCGCCGTCAGACGCTGTGCAGCCGGGGCTTCGCCGCCAGCACGCGCTGCGCGATCACCACCGGGCAGTCGGGGGCGTGCTTGATCTCGTCGCCGGTCTTCAGCCACGGCACCGAGGCGCCGCAGAGCTTGCACTGGTTGTGTGCGCCTCCGTCTTCTTCGGAGACGATTTCGATCGCCGTCTTGACCAGTGCGGCGGCGATCTTGCGGGTCTCTTCGGGGCTGATGTCGATCATGGCTTCAATCCGGTGCGGCGGGCGGTCGGCCTCGGCGCGAGTGTGCCGCCGTTCCGGCGGCGTTGCAATCGAAGGCGACGCGCGGGGGCGTCAATAGCAGGGGTGTCGACGGCCGTCCTGGCCGCGATAGGCGGCGGCGCCCTGCTTGCACAGTGCGCGCAGCGGGCCGTCATAGGTGGCGAAGCGCTCGCCCGGCCACACCGGCGGGCCGTAATTGTGGCTGTAGAGCGAGCCCGCGACGTGATGATGATGGTGGCGGGACTTGTGCCCGGCCGCGGCCGGCGCGGTGGTCACGACGGATGCGAGCGCGGCGGCGCAGATCAGCTTGACGAAAGTCATCGGAAATCTCCTGCTTGTCGGCAATGAACGCGAGGCAACGCTATCGGGTTGCATCGCCGCCCCGGCCGATGTCAAGCGCGTTGCGGTGCCGCAGCGGCCTGCAGCGGGCGTTCCACCGCGCGCAGCGTGGTCTGGCCGCCGGCGCAGCCCGCCAGCCGCTCGATTTCGGCGGCGATCACCTCGGCATGGGCGTGGTGCGCCATGTGCCCGGCGCCGGCGATGCGGACCAGCCGCGCCCCCGGGATCGCTTGCGCCAGCGCCTCGGCGTGGATCTGCGGCGGCACCACCGGATCGGCGCTGCCCGCGACGATCACGGTCGGCACCCGGACGGCCGGATAGCGCGGCACGTGGTCGGTGAGCTGATCGCGCAGCCCGGAATATTCCTGCAGGCTGCCGGAGAACCGCTTCGCCATCAGCGCCAGCCCGAGTCGGCTGCGCTCGGCGTAGTCCGGCGGCGGCGGTTCCGGGCGGAAGATCCGGGTCGCGACGCGCCCCATCATCGCCATGAACATCGGCGGCAGCACCGTGTAGTTGATCGACGGCTTCATCAGCACGTCGAACACGCGCTGGATCCAGCGGATGCCGTGCGGTCGCGGGTGGGTGGTCGGGTTGATCACCACCAGCCCCTTCACGGTGTCGGGATTGTCGAGCGCGTAGCGCAGCGCGATCAGGCCGCCGAACGAATGTCCGACCACGATCAGCGGCCCGGACACGCCGCGTTCGCGCAGCACTTCGCGGATCAGCGTCACCTGATAGGCCGGCGACGCCAGCGGGCCGAGGCCGGGCGCGCTGTAGCCTTGCCCGGGCCGGTCCGGAATGATCACCCGCAGCTTGCGCGACAGCCGCTCGCCGAGCGCCATCCGCATATCCTCGCTGCACAGGTTGGCGCCGTGCACCAGCAGCACCGTCGGCAGCGTCCGATCGGAAGGCTGCGCCGCGGGCAGGTCGAGCAGGTGCATCCGCACGCCGTTGGCGGAGACGAACAGGCCGCGCGGCGGGAACCGCGCCTCCAGCTTGCGTGCGATCGAGCAGGACAGCCATCCGGAGCCGAACAACAGCGCGGCGGCGATCAGCACCAGCACAACAGCGGTTATCATTCGGATCCCTTCGCCCGCGTCATGAACGGCGGACGAGGTCCGCGACGCCAACGGAAATTTGATCACGCCCGGAGGTCCGCGCAATTGATCTTCCGCAATAGCGCATCGGGTCCCGCGGGTTACGGCTCGGTCGGCTCCTGCAATGGGTTCTCATGCTGCACAAAGTCGATCCGTCGGGCGACCTGACGCTGCAGTCGCGGCCGCCTGTGGTCGTCCGCTGGGCGGGCGCGGTCTGGCGCTACAAATGGGCGGTGCTCGGTATCGGGCTGGTGCTGATCGCGGCGGGGCTCGGGCTGGCCCGGCTGATGCTCGGCCCGAAGGTCGTCGCCGTCGTCGTCGCGCGCGCCGATCTGGTGCAGAGCGTGGTCGCCTCCGGCCATATCGAGACGCCGTACCGGGTCGAGATCGGCAGCCAGATCACCGGCACCGTCGCCGACGTGCTGGTGCGCGAGGGCGAGGTGGTTCGCGAAGGCCAGAAGCTGATCGCGATCGAGGCCAGCGAGCTGGAAGCCGCGGTGGTCCAGGCCGAGGGCGCGGTGCAGCAGGCCGAGGCGCGGGTGCGTCAGCTCCGTGAACTCACCAAGCCGGCCGCCGATCAGTCGCTGCAGCAGGCGCAGGCCAATCTGCTCAACGCCGAGGCGGCGTATGAACGCGCTTCCAAGCTCGCGGCCGGCGGCTTCGGCACCCGCGCCACGCTGGACGACGCCACCAGAAATCTGAACGTCGCGCGCACCCAGGTGCGGACCGCCGAGTTGCAGGTCTATACGTCCAGTCCGGTCGGCAGCGATTTCGTGATGGCGGAGACCCAGCTGGCGCAGGCCCGCGCCACGCTCAACACCACGCAGGCCCGGCTCGGCTATGCCAGCATTACTGCGCCACGCGACGGCGTGCTGATCACCCGCAAGGTCGAGCGCGGCAGCGTGGTGCAGCCCGGCAAGGCGCTGCTGGTGCTGGCGCCGGCCGGCGACAGCCAGATCGTGGTGCAGATCGACGAGAAGAATCTCGGCCAGCTCGCGCTCGGCCAGCACGCGCTGGCCTCGGCCGACGCCTATCCGGACAAGCGCTTCGCGGCAAGGCTCAGCTACATCAACCCGTCGGTCGACATCAACCGCGCGTCGGTCGAGATCAAGCTCGCGGTGATCGATCCGCCGGACTATCTGCGCCAGGACATGACGGTGTCGGTCGACATCGCCACCGCGCGCCGTGACAATGCGGTGGTCGTCCCGGCGCGCGCGGTCAATGATGCGACGACGGTGCCCTATGTGCTGAAGGTGGCGGGCGGCCGCGCGGTGCGGCAGCCGGTCAAGCTGGGTCTCCGCGGCGTCGGCGCCTACGAAGTGATCGAGGGGCTTTCGCCGGGCGACCGGGTGATTCCGCTCGCCACCGGCGTCGTGCCCGACCAGCGCGTCCGCGTGGTCGCGCCGTGAAGCGCTGGCTGCCGTTCGCCTGGATCGCCGCGGTGCGCTTCCTGCTCGACGGCGCACTGCAGACGCTGGTGATCGTCGGCGGCATCGCCATCGGCGTCGGCGTCATCGTCTTCATGTCGGCGATGCTGGCGGGGCTGCAGGCGAACTTCATCAAGCGCGTGCTCACCTCGCAGCCGCAGATCCAGCTGATCCCGCCGGATCAGGTGGCGCGGCCGCTGCGCGACGAGCCGGGCACCGTCGAGATCGCGACGGTGCAGCGCCCGACCCAGCGGGTGATTTCGATCGACCAATGGCCGAAGATCCGCGCCGAGATGCAGGCGCGGCCGGACGTCGTCTACGCCGCCGCCACCGCGTCCGGCTCGGCGCTGGCGCTGCGCGGCGACACCAGCCGCGCCATCACGCTGTACGGCATCGAGCCGGAGATCTATTTCCAGATCGTCAAGGTGCCGGATTTCATCGTCGCCGGCGAAGCCCAGATCACCACCGAGGGCATCCTGATCGGCGTCGAACTGGCGCGCGATCTCGGCGCCTCGCTCGGCGACAAGCTCATCGTGTCGACCTCGCTCGCCGGCAATCGCGTCCTCACCATCAAGGGCATCTTCGATTTCGGCAACAAGGCCGCCAATCAGCGCAACACCTTCGTGACGCTGCGCAACGCCCAGAGCATGCTCGGCCTGATCGGCGGCATCACCTCGGTCGACATCACCGTGGCGGACATCTACACCGCCGAGACCATCGCGCAGGAGATCCAGGCGACGTTGCCGGTGAAGGCCGACAGCTGGATCAGGACCAACGCGCAGTTCTTCACCGCGGTGAAGGCGCAGCAGAATTCCAACACGCTGATCCGGCTGTTCGTCGGCCTGTCGGTGGCGTTCGGCATCGCGGCGGTGCTGATCGTCTCGGTGATCCAGCGCTCCAAGGACATCGGCATCCTGCGCGCGATGGGCGCGCGCCGCGGGCAGATCCTGCGCGTGTTCCTGATCCAGGGCGGGCTGCTCGGCTTCGTCGGCGCGCTGATCGGCTCCGGCCTCGGCGCGCTCGCGCTGTTCGTGTGGCACCAGTCGGCGCGCCAGGTCGACGGCAGCGAGCTGTTTCCGCTGATCCTCGAATCCGAATTGTTCATCGCGTCGTCGCTGCTGGCGACGCTCACCGGCGTCGCGGCGGCGATCGCGCCGGCGCTGCGCGCGGCGCGGCTCGATCCGGTGGTGGCGATCCGTGGCTGAAGTCCTGCGCCTCGACGGCATCCGCAAATCCTACAATGTCGGCACCCCGGTCGAGACCGAGGTGCTGCACGGCATCGACCTGACCTTGCAGGCGCGCGACTTTCTGGCGCTGATGGGGCCGTCCGGCTCGGGTAAATCGACGCTGCTCAACATCATCGGCCTGCTCGACCGGCCGACCGCCGGCCGGCTCGCGATCAACGGCGAGGACACCGGCGAGCTCGGCGATGCCGCGCTGACGCAGCTTCGCGGCCGCGCCATCGGCTTCGTGTTCCAGTATCACTATCTGATCTCGGCCTTCACCGCGCGCGAGAACGTGATGATGCCGATGCTGGTCGATCGCGGCCGTCCGGACAGCGCGATGGAGCGCCGCGCCGACGAACTGCTCGACCGCGTCGGCTTGAGCCGCTGGCGCAACAACAGCGCCAACAACATGTCGGGCGGCCAGCAGCAGCGTGTCGCCATCGCGCGCGCGCTGGCGATGGACCCCGACCTCGTGCTCGCCGACGAGCCGACCGGCAATCTCGACACCAAATCCGCCGACGACGTGTTCGCGCTGATGCGCGAGATCAACCGCGAACGCGGCACCACGTTTCTGCTGGTGACCCACAATGACGACCTCGCCGCAAGATGCGACCGCATCGTGCGCGTCGTGGATGGGGTGATCGCAGGCGAGGGTAATTAGTCCAGCGTCAGCAGGCGGGGCGTGACCTGCTACGTTGCGCCGCAGCCGCGAGACCTCGGTTGTCGCTCGCGCTCGCGTCGGCCTGCATCAGGCAGAGCAGGGCTTCTCCCGTTCACAAGACTTTTATTGCGACTCCGCGGTGCCGCTCGCCGCCTTGGCTGGTATTCGAGGGCATGATCGCTAAGTTCAGGGGACGGGTTCGGCGCTGTTCCATCGCAGCAGCGGAGCAGTCCCCAGGAGGAATGAACATGAGCACGGTCGTTCTGAACCGCCGCAAGCTCCTCGTGGCCAGCGGTTCCTTGCTGGCAGCCGGCATGTCCGGGCTGTGGCTACCTGCCCGCGCCGAAGGGCTCTCGCCGACCCCGTCGATGTCGGGCGGGGCCAACAATTATCGCAAAGGTGCTCCGATCGTCGATCGGATCGGCGCGGGTGGATTCTGGATGCGCGGCACCGTTCGCCGTGCAGGTGACGGTGCGCCGCTCGCCGGGCAGCGGATCCAGATCTGGGCGCATACGGTCGAAGGGCAGGAGCACGAGCAGCGCAGTCACGGCGCCACGCTCACCGACAAGAACGGCGCGTTCCGTCTCGAGATGCCGCAGATCATTCCGGTGTTCGGCCAGCCGCATGGCCACCTCGCTTACGACAGCGGCGAGTTCAAGACCGTGTTCCTGCGTCCGGTCATGCGCAGCACCAAAGACACCAGCCTGGAAGCCCATTTCGTCCTGCAGCCGGCCTGACCGCTTTGGAGACGAAGGCATGAACCGGCTCCGGGCGACCCTGATCTGGGCGGCGCTCGCGGCCGTCCTCGGCGTGCCGATCGCCGCCGCAGCCATGAGCCCGCTGCTCGCCTGGCGCGATCCGGTCTACATCCTGGCCGGGTTCGCGGGCATCGTCGCACTCGGTCTCGTCCTGGTTCAGCCTTTGCTGATTGGCGGCTACCTGCCTGGGCTGTCGGCCTGGCGCGCGCGGCATGCGCATCGCTGGATCGGCGGCACGCTGGTGGCCGCCGTGCTGATCCACGTCGCCGGTCTGTGGTTCACCAGCCCGCCGGACATGATCGACGCTCTGACATTCACCTCGCCGACGCCGTTCTCCCCATGGGGCGTGGTCGCGATGTGGGCGATCTTCGCCGTCGCGCTGCTCGCAGGCTTCCGCCGACGAGCGGGCCTGGGACCGCGGCAATGGCGGACCGCCCACATGCTGCTCGCCGTGGTGATCGTCGTCGGCAGCGTGGTTCACGGCATGCTGATCGAGGGGACGATGGAGATGATGTCGAAGGCGGCGCTCTGCGCGCTGGTCGTCGCGGCGGCCGCAACCGTCATGGTCGATCTTCGGGTGTGGCGAAGCCGCCGCGCAAATATCCGCCGGCCGACTTGACAATATTCCTATTATGATTATAGTCCTTCGTGTCCTGTCCGTGAGGGGCGCTTCGCGAGGCGTCGTACAAGCGGGACAGATCGGCGGGCTGGGAAACCAGCCCGAAACGATGGTTCGATGAAGCCGGCGCTGTGCCGGTGGAGTCGGACGGACGCGGCGTCCTGCGCGTTGCGGCTCGCACCCGCACGTCCGGGAGGCTTCGGGGACCCGTCCGGGCCTACTACGAGGCTCTGCGACTTGTTAGTTCGCTGCACGGGGGCAGGCGAAGGCGGCGAAATCCGCCGGACCGTGGGGTTTCATTACCCTTGCCTGTCAACGGAAGCACGGGCCCGAAGACAAAAAAGCGCCGCGGTGGGCGCGCCGGAAGGCGACGCGCGATGACTTCGCAAGTCATCGCGAGAACCACCACCAACCCGCGCCGACCGGCGCGCCCCCACCCCTCGCTGGGAAGCGACGGGTGCATAACTCGGGCTCAGCGAGCCGCGAGAAGGAATTCGCGTGGCGGTTTGACATCGCGATCGACACGCACAGCGTCATCCTGAGGCGCGAGCGTAGCGAGCCTCGAAGGATCGGCCGCACGCGCCGTCCACGTCTCCGCATCCTTCGAGGCTCGCCCTTGCGGGCGAGCGCCTCAGGATGACGACGCTTGAGATTGCCGCGCCGGCAGCGCCGCCTCGCGCCATGCGCGCGAGGCGATGCGTGGAAGGGCAGCGCTTACTTCGTCTGCGGCGTCACCCGGTCTTCGGCCTTGAAGTACTTGCGGGCGTGGGCGACGATCTGGCCGTCGGTGGGGTGATCGACGGTCTCGACCGCGGCGATCTTGGCCTTCAGCGCCGGATTGTGCTGCTCGATGTATTTGACCAGCTCGGTCTTGGTATGGGCCGGGCCGATCACCAGCACGACGCCGGCGTCCGAAATCGCATCCATCGCCGCCTTCAGATAATGCGGGTCCTCGGGCTTGTGGTGCAGCTGCTTGGCGGGATGCTCGGAGTGAACCACCGTGCGCTCGACGTCCTCCGGATTGAAATGGAAGACACGGGCTTCCTTGTGGTCGATCCAGATCACGGCGTGGAAGTGGTGGGTCGTCATGAGGCGGAGTCCTTTCAGGCGCGCGCCGGACGGTCCGGCGCGCTTGCCGCGACCTTAGCCGTGGCGTGGAACCCGCAGCATGCGCTCGATCAAATCCCGCCTATTTCTTGACCAGCGGGCAGGCCGGGTCGGGCGGACCGAACGCCTCGGCGCCGGAGATTTTGGCGAGGATCTTGTAATAGTCCCATGGATATTTCGACTCTTCCGGGGACTTCACCTGCACCAGCATCAGATCGTGCACCATCAACCCGTCCTCGCGCAGCCGGCCGTTGCGGGAGAAGAAATCCTCGATCGGCTTCTCGCGCATCTTGGCCGCGACCTGCAGCGGCTCGTCGGTGCCGGCGTCCTTGATCGCCTGCAGATAGTGCATGGTCGACGAATACACGCCGGCCTGCCACATCGTCGGCATCCGGTTCATCTTGGCGAAATAGCGCTTCGACCATTCCCGGGTCTTGTCGTCCATGTCCCAATAGAACGACGTCGTCAGCAGCAGGCCTTGCGCGGCCGGCAGGCCGAGCGAGTGGATGTCGGTGATCAGCGCCAGCAGCGCCGCCATCTGCTGGCCTCCCTTGAACACGCCGAATTCGGCGCCGGTTTTAATTTCATTGATATTGTTCGGCGGGCCGCCGGCGATGCCGATGATCTTGGCCTTCGAGGCCTGCGCCTGCAGCACGAAGGACGATAGATCCGGCGTCGCGAAAGGAGGCCGCACCGCGCCCAGCACCTTGCCGCCGGACTTGGTGACGACCGCGGCGGCGTCGCGCTCCAGCGACTGGCCGAAAGCGTAGTCGTCGGTGATGAAGAACCAACTGTCGCCGCCGCGCTTGACCACTTCCTGCGCGGTGCCGACCGCGAGCGCGCGGGTGTCGAACACCCATTGCATCGCGTAAGGCGAGCAGAACTTGCCGTGAAAATCGGCGGCGCCGGTCGAATGGGTGATGAACATCCGCTTCTTCTCGCCCGCGATGTTCTGCACCGCGAGGCCGACGGCGGAGACCGGCACGTCGACGATCAGATCGACCTGTTCGACGTCGTACCAGCGCCGCGCCAGGGCGGCGCCGATATCGGGCTTGAGCTGATGATCGCCGACGATGATGCTGATCGGCTTGCCGAGCACGCTGCCGCCGAAATCCTCGACCGCCATCTGCGCGGCGGTGACCGAGCCCTGGCCGGTCGGCGTCGAGGCCGGGCCGTTCATGTCGGTGAGCACGCCGATCTTGACGACGTCGTCGGAAATCTGGGGCGAGGCTTGTGCGAACGCGGCCGACGGTGACAGCCATGCGGCCGTCATTATCGCCACCGCCAATGGTTTGGCGACCATGCTGGTTTCTCCCTTGTTCCGGCTCTGCGGCCGTGTTGTGATCGCGAACTTACACCATTCCGATGCTGCTGCAATTTCGGCCGGCCTAACACGACGATCAGGGGACGATGTTCGCAATTCTGGGGTTGGGGTTTCTGCTGGGGATGCAGCATGCGCTCGAGGTCGATCATATCGCGGCGGTCTCGACGATCGCGGCGCGGCGCAGCGGCGTGCGCGACATCGTCAAGCACGGGCTGACCTGGGGGCTCGGCCACACGCTGACGCTGTTCCTGTTCGCCGGCGTCGCCATCGTGCTCGGCCAGGCGATCCCGGACCACATCGCCACCCCGCTGGAAGGCGCGGTCGGATTCATGCTGGTCGGCCTCGGCGGCCATCTGCTGTGGCGGCTGTGGCAGGACCGCGTCCACGCCCATGTGCATCAGCACGGCGACGGCACGCGCCACATTCATCTGCACAGCCACGCGGACCAGCGCGCCGCGCACGATGCGCCGAGCGCCCACATCCACGCGCACGGCTTCCGCTGGCGCACGCTGATCGTCGGGCTGATGCACGGCATGGCCGGCTCCGCGGCGCTGCTGGTGCTCGCGGTGTCGCAGGCGCAGAGCCCGACGCAGGGGCTGCTCTACGTGGCGCTGTTCGGCGTCGGCTCGATGGTCGGCATGGGCGCGCTGTCGGCCGCGATCGCGGTGCCGCTGGTGATCTCGGCGCGCGGTCTGACTGCCGTCAATCGCGGGCTGCAGATCGCGGTCGGCGTGCTGACCATCGCCATCGGGCTACACACGATCCAGTCGACGCTGTTGTCCTGAGAGCCTCACATCAACGCCCGCATTCGTCATTGCGAGCGCGGCGAAGCAATCCAGAAGGCCGCGCAGCAAGTCTGAATTGCTTCGTCGCGGAGCCTGTGCTCGGACGGCGCGGAGCGCCGATCCGGGTGCTCCTCGTAAGCAATGACGGCTGGGAAGTTTCGAAGGACTTTCAGAACGCCGGATCGCGCGCCAGCTTGGCGAGTTCGCAGCCCTCGCAATAGCGCGAATCCTTGTAGTCGATCCAGTTGTGCGCATAGACCCGCTCGGCCGGAATGTCGTAGCGCGCGCGCAGCACACGGACGAGAATGCGCCACGCCGCGATCTGCGCCTCGGTGGCGGGCCTGGTCACGTCCGGATAATTGCCGGCGAACTCGATCCCGATCGAATTGTCGCGGGTGACCCGACGGTAGGTCGGCTTGTTGTCGATGTACTTGTTGTCGTTGCGGTTGGCGCCGTCGCCATGGGTGGTGACGACGGTTTCCGGCACCGCCCAATACACCGTGCCGTCGGTCTCGACCCAGAGCGTCACGCCGCGCCGGGTCGGGGTCTTCGCCTGTTCGCGCGCGCCGTTGCGGGCCGATCCGGTCGGGCCTTCGGTCTGGTGCACGATGATGTTGCGCCACGGCGCCTTGCGACGATCGCCCCACGGCGCCAGCCAGACCATGCTGAGGCCGGGAATCTCCGGCGTGCCCGCGCGCTGCGCGATCTCCGCCAGATCCGGCGCAAGCGTCTGCGCCGAGGCCTGGTGCAACGGCAACACCGCCGCGGCCAGCAGCGTCGTTCCGATCAGGCGATGGATCATCGATGGACGCCTTGCGAACGGCCGCGAAACGATCAGGCGATCTTGCGCACCGGCTCGAGGAACGGAGGCAGCGGTTCCAGCTTCGGCTCGTGGATCGCGTAGCGATCCTTGCCGAGTTTCTTGGCGTTGTACAGCGCGGCGTCCGCGGCCGCGATCAGCCGGTCGGGATGCAATCCGACCTGCGGCGTCCACTGCGCGACGCCGATCGAAGCGGCGATGGCGATGGCGCTGGCCGCATCGCCGCCTTGGGTCGAGAGCGCGCGGCTTTCTTCGAGGATGTGGCGGGCGACCATCGCGCCTTCGCGCAGGGTGGTCGCCGGCATCACCACGCAGAACTCGTCGCCACCGGTGCGCGCAAACAGGTCGCCGGGACGCAGCCGCGCCTGCGCGGCGCCGGAGAACCGGCGCAGGCACTCGTCGCCGGCGGCGTGACCGTGGCCGTCATTGATCGCCTTGAAGCCGTCGAGGTCGATCGCCAGCACCGTGAACGGCTCGCCGGTCTGCATCGCGGTCCGACACTGCGCCACCATCCGCTGCAGCAAATGGCGGCGGTTGGCGATGCCGGTGAGGTCGTCGATCAGCGCGAGGCTCTCGACTTCGGAGCGCAGCCGGTCGATCGCCATCAGCAGGAACGAGAAGTTCAGCGTCATCGACAGGAACACCAGCATCAGCACCAGCGAAGCCTGAAAGTCATTGAAATTGACCACCGACAATTCGCCGCCGACGCCGATGATCGCAGCCCCGGAGCGGACCGCGTAGACCAGCAGCATCGCGATCGCCACCGCTGCGGCCATCCGCGCGCCGGGATTGCGGCGGCCGCTGCGCGACAGCATCAGTGGCAACGTCATCGCGATCGGGACCGCCTGGGCCACCGAATAGATCAGGATCCGCATCATCATCGAATCGATCACGAGCAGGAAGAAGCCGAGACCCGCGCTGCAGGCTGCGGTCGCGCCGAGGGCGAGCCGCCAGCTCATGTGCCGGCCGTAAAAGCAGAAGACGCCCATTGCGATCAGATAGGCGGCCAGAACGACGGTGCTGCCGCCGACGATGAGGGGCACCTTGGTGTCCATCACGCCCCGCAGCATCCCGAAGCCCGCGCCGAGTGAAACCACAAAGCAGGCCGCGGTCCAGTAGCGCGCCGGTGTGAAGTTCGGATAGCTCCGCATCACGTGGGTCCAGACCAGACCCAGCGCGAGGAAGTTGATCAGAAAGACCACCCAGAGTGTCGGGACGCTCAACATCGCACGCCTGCGCGATGCGTCGCCGATATCCTGCTCTGGATTTTCTGCCGGTTCATTGCAACTCCCGAAGTTGACGGCAGGTTGCAGCTTCAGCGCTTAACGGAGTCTGAGGGGGACCGGGAAAACTACGGGTTGGTTTTGAAAGGATGAATGGCACCCCGCAGAGCTGCGGCGCGCGATCCAACCTTTGTTAAGCATGACCGGCCCGTCATTCGGACAACGGCCGGGCCGGCCCGGGTGCGTCGATCACGTCGGAATTCGACCGACGAGGTACGATTCTCCCGCAAACCCGGCTTCAAATGCCGGCAGCGCTCCGATAGGGTCCGCCGCGACCGATCTATGGCGCCATGCGCCCAACCCCCGACATCGATGAAAATCACCCAAGCATTCAGGTTCGAAGCCGCCCACCAATTGCCCAATGTCCCGGAAACGCACCGCTGTCGGCGGATGCACGGGCATTCCTATCGCGTCGAGCTGCAGCTCTCGGGGCCCATCAACCCGACGACCGGCTTCGTGCTCGATTTCTTCGAGATCGAGGCGGCGTTCGGGCCGCTGCTGGCGCGGCTCGACCATTATTGCCTGAACGACATCGAGGGACTCGAAAATCCGACCGCGGAAAATATCGCGATCTGGATCTGGGATCGAACCAAGCCCGGCTTGCCGGCGCTGTCGAACGTCCGGGTCTACGAGACGCCGGATTGCTGGGCCGACTACGCCGGTGAAGACACCGGCGTCTGATCGGGTGCCACATCGGGCGTCCGACAGCGGAATAGGCCGGGCAGGCGAAACAGCCGGGCCGCTCAGCGCACGGCGGCCGCCGCGGCCCTGCTGCGGTCTTCCTGGGTTTCCTGCTCCCAGCGCAGAATGGTCGCGTAGAGGTTGTGGAACTTGCTCGCGGTCTCGCCGTCGAACATCGGGTCCTTGCGCTCCTCGATCCGCGCGTCGATCCTGGCCCAGTCATCGTCGGTCAGGGTCTCGAGCGCGGCCGGGAACAGCAACTGTTCCTCTTTCGCCATGTGGCGGCGTTGATGCTCGAGGAACTCCTGGGCGGCGGCGTGGAAGGCCTCGCGCGGCAATTCCTGGTCGGCGAGGACGTCCTCGACCACCTTGGCGAAACGGTCGAGGCGTTCGCCCTCCAGCTCGTGCTCGGCTTCGACGTCGCCGACGGCGCCGGCGACGGCCGGGTTGCGTTCCTTGAGGATCTGGTAGACCACATCCTCCTTCGGATGATGGCAGGCCTCCGGATACTCGCGGAAGTACTGGATGATGGCCTGGAAGATCTCGTAGTCGGGCCGTTCGCGACGATCGAACACGCTGAGTTCGTGTTCGATGACGTTGAGCAGCTTCGCGATGTTGCGGTGCTCGTCGTGAAGTAATTCAATCATTCGTGACATGGCCGACCTCGACTGCTCGCTGACCGGAAGGCCGCAGCTGCGGCAAAATCCAGCGCGGACGATAGTGGCCGATGCGCGCCGATCCTTGCGGTAGATCAATGGCCGCGGGCGGCTATCAGTCGCAACGGATGCTCAATCCAGCGAGGTGGCGCGCAGCCGCAGGGCATTGCCGATCACGCTGACCGACGACAGCGACATTGCCGCTGCGGCGATGATCGGCGACAGCAGCAGGCCGAAGCTCGGATACAGAATGCCGGCGGCGATCGGGATTCCAGCCGAATTGTAGATGAAGGCGAAGAACAGATTCTGCCGGATATTGCGCATCGTCGCCTGGGACAGTTTTCGCGCGCGAACGATGCCGCCAAGGTCGCCCTTCAGCAGCGTGATGCCCGCGCTCTCCATCGCCACGTCGGTTCCGGTTCCCATCGCGATGCCGACATCGGCGGCGGCCAATGCCGGAGCGTCGTTGACGCCGTCGCCGGCCATCGCGACGATGCGGCCCTGCTTGCGCAGCTTTTCGACCACCGCGCTCTTCTGATCGGGCAGGACCTCGGCTTCGACATCGGCGATGCCGAGTTTTCGGGCGACGGCCTGCGCCGTGGTTCGGTTGTCGCCGGTCAGCATGATCACCCGGAGGCCTTCGGCGGCGAGTGCGCGCAACGCGTCCGGCGTCGATGCTTTCACCGGATCGGCAATCGCGATCAATCCGGCGAACCGCCCGTCGATGCCGACGCTGACCACGGTGGCTCCGTCGGCGCGGTGATGCTCCGCTATGTCGGCGAGCGGGGCCGTGTCGATCCCGAGCGAAGCGAGATAGTCGACGTTGCCGATCACGACCGAACGGCCGGCGACCCGGCCGGTCGCGCCCTTGCCGGTCGGCGCCTCGAACCCGTCGACCGGCGCGAGGTCGAGACTGCGATCACTGGCGGCGGTGACGATGGCGTGCGCGAGCGGGTGTTCGCTGGCGCGTTCGACGCCGGCCGCGAGCCGCAGCAATTCGGCCTCGTCGAAGCCGCTCGCGGTGGCGATCGCCACCACCTTCGGCTTGCCTTCGGTCAGCGTGCCGGTCTTGTCGATCACCAGCGTGTCGACCTTCTCCATCCGCTCCAGCGCTTCGGCGTTGCGGATCAGCACCCCGGCCTGCGCGCCGCGGCCGACGCCGACCATGATCGACATCGGCGTGGCGAGACCGAGCGCGCACGGGCAGGCGATGATCAGCACGCTGACCGCGGCGACCAGCGCGAAGGTCAGCCGCGGCTCGGGGCCGAAGGTCGCCCAGGCGGCGAACGCGACCAGCGCGGCCAGCACCACGGCCGGCACGAACCAGCCCGCGACGAGGTCGGCGACGCGCTGGATCGGCGCGCGCGATCGCTGCGCCTGCGCCACCATCTGCACGATCTGCGACAGCACGGTGTCGCGGCCGACCTGTTCGGCGCGCATCACGAAGCCGCCGGCCTGGTTGAGCGTTCCGGCGACGACCTTGCCGCCGGCCTCGCGCGTCACCGGCATCGATTCGCCGGTCACCAGCGATTCGTCGAGCGTCGAGCGTCCCTCGAGGATGATGCCGTCGACCGGCACCTTTTCGCCGGGGCGGACGCGGAGCTTGTCGCCGACCGCGAGGCTGTCGATCTCGACCTCGTGGTCGGTCCCGTCCGCCGCGATTCGCCGTGCGGATTTCGGCGCGAGGGTGAGCAGTGCCTTGATCGCGCCGGAGGTCGCCTCGCGGGCGCGCAGTTCGAGCACCTGGCCGAGCAGCACCAGCACGGTGATCACCGCTGCGGCCTCGAAATACACCGGCACGCTGCCGCCATGGCTCTGGAAGGCCGGTGGGAACAGCTGCGGCGCCAGCGTCGCGACCAGGCTGTAGACATAGGCGACGCCGGTGCCCATCGCGACCAGCGTGAACATGTTGAGGTTGCGCGTGACCAGCGACTGCCAGCCGCGGACGAAGAACGGCCAGCCGGCCCACAGCACGACCGGCGTCGCGCAGGCGAGCTGGATCCAATTCGACAGCGCAGGATCGATCAAGCCGTGACCACCAACGAGGTGGCCGCCCATTTCCAGCACGACCGCCGGCAGCGCCAGCGCGAGGCCGATCCAGAAACGCCGGGTCATGTCGATCAGTTCGGCATTCGGCGGCGCGTCGAGCGACACCAGCTCGGGTTCGAGCGCCATGCCGCAGATCGGGCAGCTTCCCGGGCCGACCTGACGGATCTGCGGATCCATCGGGCAGGTGTAGATCGTGCCCTCCGGCACCACCGGCGCCGGCTTCGCTTTCGACTTGTCGAGATAGGAGACGGGATCGGCGGCGAATTTGCCGCGGCAGCTCGCCGCGCAGAAGAAATAGGTCTGGCCCTGGTAATCGAACCGATGCGGCGTGGTCGCCGGGTCCACTTTCATGCCGCAGACCGGATCGATCACCTTGCCGTCGGCTGCTGCAGTCGCGCCGTGATCGTGGTGATGTGCGGCATGATCATGCCCGCCGCAGCAGGACGACGGTGCGGCGAAGTCGGTCAGTTGATGCAATTGCGCTGCGGGCTTGGGCGCCGCAGTCGGCCTGGCGGCTTTGGCCAGAATGCCTTCCGGGTCGGCCGCGAATTTGGTGCGGCATCCGGCGCAGCAGAAGTGATAGGTGGTGCCGGCGTGGTCGAAGCGATGCTTGCTGGACGCCGGGTCGACGGTCATGCCGCAGACGGGATCGATCGCCTTGGCGGACGCAGGTGAGATCGGCTGATCGCTCGCGTGGCGGCCGCAACAGGACGACGCCGCAGGCGGCGCAGGAACAGCTGCCTCCGCCGAGCATCCGCAACCCGCATCCTTGACAGCCGTGCTGCCCCCGGTGTGCTCTGTGTCGTGCATCCTGCGTCGCCTCGGCGCTTGTAACCCATACCGTGTAGGGGTATATATCGCGAATGAAATCGGACATCAAGGCGTCATGTCAGAAGCGCCTCGGCAGGATCGAGGGGCAGGTGCGCGGCATCTCCAAAATGCTGGAGGAGGGCCGCTATTGCATCGACATCGTCACGCAGATCTCCGCGGTCCGCGCGGCGCTGCGTCGGGTCGAGGAAGAGGTGCTGAAGGATCACGTCGCGCATTGCGTCGAACATGCGATCGCAAGCGGCGACAAGGCCGATCAGCGCCAGAAGATCGCCGAACTGATGGATGTGATCCAGCGGTCCAGCCGCTGATGTGAGGCATTCCGAGGTCGACCGCGTTGCGGTCGATCAAAATGGGCGCGCGCGGCCGCTCAGTTCGCCTGTCTTTTCTTGGGAGCCGGGCCGAACAGCGACGTCTTCACCGCGGCGAGGCCGCTGGAAAGATGATCCCAGCCACAGGAGACCGGATCGGTGTTGCAGGCGTATTTGGTCGCCCGTGCCGGCCGCTGCTTGTCGTTGCTGCGCGGCCTGTCGGTCGGCTGACGCTGCTTGGTCGCGGTCGGGCGCGACTTGTCCACAGCCGATTGCGGCTTTGCCACCGGGCGTGCCTCGGCGGGCGGCTGGCTTTGGGACAACGCCGCGATCTGCTGCTGTTTCGCCGCGAACGCCGCTGCGATGATGGTCTTGCGCCGCTGGTCGAGAAACGCGGTGTACTGCTCGTCCATCTTGCGCAGTTCTTCGGCGGTCGGATTCGGCCCGGCGATGTCGAAGCTGCGGTTCTGCATGAAGTCGAAATAGCTGTAGCCGCCGTCGGGCTTGCGCCGGCCGGCGAATTTCGCGTCGCATTGAGCGGCCAATGCGGCCTTGGCGTCCTTGCCCTCGGCGGTCTTCTCGCCCTTCTCGATGCAGTCCTCGTAGTCCACCGGCGCGCGGCTCGGCCACCATTGCGCCTGCGCCTGCGACGGCAGCGCAGTGGCGGCCAGCGCAATCGCGAGGTGCAACGAGGTCAGCGTTCGGAAATCGGTCATGCCTGTCCCACGGGCAGCGGATCGTGCGAGTTTCGCGATGATTTCGCCGTCCCGCGGGGCGGTTTGTCAAGCGTGGAGGGCCGTGACCTCGACAACGGCAGGCATTCGCAGATCACGCGACATGGAATTCGACGTTGATCTGCCCGCTGCCGCTCGACGGAAAGTAGTCGCAAAGCGGCTCCGCCTCGCCGTCGTACTTGTCCCAGCCGAGCGCGGCGAACAGCATCACGGTGTCGCCCATGCCGCCCTCGCCGTTGCACTTCACCGCATAGTCCGGGAGCATCGCGGTGAATTCGCGGTAGCGCCGCTCCTGCCAGAGTTGCAGCACGCGCAGGTCGACCTGGCGATTGAACTCACTGGCGATCGAGGTCCAGGCCTCCGGGCCGAGGTTTTTGTTCGGCCACAGCCGATGCGACAGCGATCCGCTGGCGAGAAGAGCCACTCGCTCGCCGGACTGATCGATCGCGCGCCGCGTCGCCTCGCCGAGCGCGCGGCTTTCCTCGATCGAGGTGAACAACGGCGAGGCGATCGACACCACCTTGGCCCAGCCGTCGGGATTCAGATAGTGCATCGGCACGATGGTGCCGTACTCCAGCCCCAGCGTCGGAACTTGATGCGCGAGCACCTTGAGACCGGCGCTCTCCGCCTCGCTGGCGATCGCTTCGGCGAGCGCGGTGTCGCCCGGCAGATCGTAGCGCAGATCCTGGATCATGTGCGGCGCTTCGTGGCTGGTGAAGGAGCCGCGATGCCGGGCATTGGCGTTGACGTGGTAGCCGAAATTCGACAGCCAATGGGTGTCGAACACCACGAAGGTGGAGACGTCGCGGGTCCTGGCGCGTCGGCCGAGTTCGCGCAGCGACTCCACCGCGCCGGCGCGCGCCTGCTTCAGTGGACTGTCGCCGGCCTCCGACAACATCAACGAGGGAACGTGGGTCACCTTCGCGGCGAGCACCAGTTTGCCCATGCTTCACTCCATCGTCGCGGGGGCAAGATCACTCGGCGTCGGCGAATTCTTTCTGGTGCAGCCAGGCGGTGTGGCGCGGCGGTTTCTTGGTCTCCGCCCATTCGTCGACCATGGCGTGGGCGACGTCCTTCATCTGTGCGAGCTGCTGCGGCGTCGCGGTCCAGGTGGCGACCTCGAGCCGGTGGCCGCTCGGGTCCCAGAAGTAGATCGACTTGAAGATGGTGTGGTCGGTGGGGCCGACGACGTCGAGCCCGTATCCTTCGGCGCGTTCCTTGGCGCGCATCAGCGCGTCGACGTCGGCGACCTGGAAGGCGATATGCTGGGTCCAATCCGGCGTGTTGGGGTCGCGGCCCATCGGCGGCGAGTTCGGCAGTTCGAAGAAGGCCAGGATGTTGCCGGCGCCGGCATCGAGGAAGATGTGCATGTACGGATCGGGGGCCTTGGTCGAGGGCACCTTGTCCTCGGCGATGGCGCCGATCAGCTCCATCCCCATCACCCGGCCGTAAAATTCGACCGTATGCTTGGCGTCCTTGCAGCGATAGGCGACGTGGTGGATCTGCTGAATCTGCATGATGTCCTCCCGAATTTGCTTTTGCATTTGATCAGCAGTGGATCAAACGCAGGCAGTCGGGAGGTTGACCTGGATCAACGATCGGCACCGGGCCGATCGAAATCCGCGAGGCAGCTGCGCCCCTCAGCGGCGCGGCCGGTGAGCGACGCCTCAGGCGGCGAAATGCTCGGCCGAGACCGAATTGGCGTGGTCGATATGGTCCAGCTCGGACAGCTTGGTCGTCGTCTTGCCGCGGCAGGACCAGGAGATGAGAGCCTCGTCGCCGCTGATCGACAGGATGATGCCGGTGACGCTGCCATGCGCGGTCACTTCGTCGCCGACCGAGAACGTCTCGTTGGCGAGCGCCGCTTCCAGCGCGGCGCGGAGGCAGATATCGTCGTGGCCGCCGGCGGCGCGAAACGCAGCCGTGGCCTTGGCGACCATATCGTCGGTGACTTTGAGTTTCTGGGTCATGGTTGTTACCTCGATCGGTCTGAGCTTCGACAGCGATACGCGCTGGCACTTAACGATCTGCGACTGCGGCCGGCCCGGCCCTCGGCATCGGCTATTTTCCGTTAAGGCGGTACGCCGGTGGGAGGAAGCCGCTGACATATTACCGTTGGCGGTACTTATGCACCTGATGCGACCTGTTCGGATTGACCTGCATCAAAACGCAAAACGCGCGCCGAAGCGCGCGTTGCAAGTGGACGGCGTTGGAGCTTCAGACGGCGATGGAATGCCGCACCGACGAATTCCGCAGGTAGGTATCGAACACCGCGGCGACCACGCGTGACAGCCGGACGCCGTCCGGCGTCAGCGTCAGCTTGCCCTGGTCGCAGATCACGGCGCCGTCGCGCTGCAGCTCGGCGAGCGCATCCTGCTCGGGCGCATACCAATCATCGCTGCAGCCGAAAGCGCGGCCGGCGGCGGCGAGGTCGATCTTGCCGTCGCACATGATCCGTTCGATCACATGCGCCCGCAGATTGTCCTGCTGGGTCAGGGCGTGCCCGCGCGCCACCGGCAACTGGCCGGCCGCGACGGCGCGCGCCCAGGCGCCGGTCTCGCTGATGTTCTGCAGATAGCCGCTCGGGGTCCGACCGATCGAGGTGGCGCCGATCCCGATCAGGGTCTGCGCCGCGTCGCTGGTGTAGCCCTGAAAATTGCGGTGCAGTTCGCCGGTCGCGGCGGCGATCGCCAGCGAATCCTTGGGCAGCGCGAAGTGATCGATGCCGATCCGCACATAGCCGCCCTTGACCAGCGCCTCGGCGGCGGCGTCGGCCTGCTCGGCGCGCAGATCCGACTGCGGCAGCGAATCGTCCGGGATCATCCGCTGGTTCTTGGCGACCCACGGCACATGGGCGTAGCCGAACAGCGCGACGCGGTCGGGCTTCATCTCGACGCACTGCTCGACGGTGCTACGCAGATCTTCGGCGGTCTGATAGGGCAGGCCGTAGATCAGGTCGAAATTGATCCGCTCGACGCCGGCCGCCTTGAAGCGGCTCATGGCGTGCGCGACCATCTCCGGCGGCTGAATCCGGTTGATCGCCGCCTGGACCTTGGGGTCGAACTCCTGGACGCCGAAGCTGGCGCGGGTGAAGCCGAGTTCGCCGATCTTGGCGACCATCTCGTCGGTCAGGGTGCGCGGATCGCTCTCGATCGCGAGCTCCGCATCGGGCACGAATTCGAAGCGCTCGCGCAGCAGCGTCATGATCGCGCCGAGGTCCTCGGGCTCGATCACCGTCGGCGTGCCGCCCCCGAAATGCAGATGGCGGACCGGCATCGTGCCGGGCATCGCATCGGCGACCAGATCGATCTCGTTGATCAGGCTCTCGACATAGTCGGCGACCGGCCCGTATTTCGACGCCAGCTTCATGTTGCAGCCGCAGTACCAGCACATCTGCTTGCAGAACGGCACATGGAGATAAAGCGAGATCGGCTCGTCGGTGTCGAGCTGGGCGAGCCAGCCACGATACACGGCCTCCGGAAAATCCTTGGCGAAATGCGGCGCCGTCGGATAGCTGGTGTAGCGCGGCACCGAGCTCTTGGCGTATTTGTCGAGGGCAGACGACATCGGTTTGTCTCTCACATCGTCCGCGGATCAACGCGCGGAAAGGGTTTCAGTGTTTGCCGCGATCGGCTGAGATCGTCGGTCGGCGTAGATGTTGGCGGCGTCCGGGATGGTGGTCCAGTCCGCGACGAAGCGGCAGCAATCGTCGCCGCGCGCTCCGCAGGTCGTTTCCGTGACCCGCGTATAGGGCGAGACCAGCACCTGGAACAGCCGCTGAAACACGGCCGCGTGCCAGACGCAGACGTGATGATCGGCGTGCTCGCCGGCGCACAGCGGATTGGCGGCGATCTCGAACGTCACCGTCCTGCCGACGCGGGCCGAAAACTTGCCCGAGCCGGCGAAGGTCCAGGCATGGGCGGTGATCGCCTTGGTCAGCATCCGGGCCGCGATCGGCGCCGGCATGAATTTCAGCACCGTTTGCGCCAGCTTCGGAATGCGGTGGGCCAGGATGTAGTCGCCGGTCCGCCGCCCCGCGTCGTCGAGGATGATCGCCGCCTGCTGCGGCGGCAACAGCCGACGCACGGTCTGGTGAATCGCCGCGACAGGGCGCTCGTCGACCATCGCGGTCGGAGGATGTGCCAGCCAGTCGCTTGCGGCCGCTTCTGAAAAAATCTCTCGGGCGGCCGGCTGAAGGCCGGCCGCGTCGAGGGCGTTGATCAGTTGCGTGACCGCGTTGGGGCCGATCTCGGCGATCGCCGGACCGGTCCCTGCGTCAGTGGCGGGTGAGCGAACCTGCTTCATTGGCGTTGTCCACCATGCGGCTGGTAACGGTCTCCGCCAATTTCTCCTTGGCGCCTTCGCAACTGATCGGTTCCGACATCTGTTCGGAGCCGCCGCCGCAGGCCGAGACGATGGCCATCTGGGAGGCTGCCGACTTGCGCGAACGATCCGCGTTGGCTTCCCAGTCGGCCATCTGCGCGTGCGAGATCTTGCGGGTGGTGTCGAAGTGGAAGTCGACCTTCTTCTTCGACTGCGGACCCCAATAGCCGACCCGGCCGAGGTCGTAGAATTTGCGTTCGAAGCCGGCCTTCAGGAACGCCTTGAGGCAGCCCAGCAGATAGCGACGGCGCCGCCCGCTGCCCGACCACGGGTAGGAGAAGAACGCCTTGTACATGTAGAACCGGCGATAATTGTTCATCACCCGGTCGAGCAGTTCGCCGCGTTCCATCGCCGCCGGCTTCACGATCGGCGTGACGAAATTGTACTTGTCGAAGTCGAACACTTCGACCTTGTCGCTCAGTTCCTTGAACAGCGGCGTGAACGGCCAGGGCGTATACATCGACCAGTTGGCCAGATCCGGCTTCCAGTCCATCGCCATGCGATAGGTTTCTTCCAGCGTCTCCGGAGTCTCGGAGTCGAGGCCGACGATGAACTGCGCCTCGGTGACGATGCCCGCTTCACGCAGCAGCCGGATCGCCTTCTTGTTGTCGGCGATCTTGGTTTCCTTGTTGAACAGGTCGAGCTTGAGCTGCGCCGCCGCCTCGGTACCGAGCGACACGTGCATCAGGCCGGCTTCGTTGTAGAACTTCAGAAGCTGCTCGTCGCGCAGGATGTCGGTGACGCGGGTGTTGATGCCCCACTGCACCTTCTTGTTCAGGCCGCGGGCGATCAGCTCTTCGCAGAACTGGATGAACTTCTTGCGGTTGATGGTGGGTTCTTCGTCGGCGAGGATGAAGAAGCCGACCTGGTATTTTTCGACCAGTTCCTGGATTTCGTCGACCACCTTCTTCGGATCGCGGACGCGATAGTCGCGCCAGAACTTCCACTGCGAGCAGAACGAACAGGTGAACGGACAGCCGCGCGCCATGTTGGGGATCGCGACCCGGGTGTTCATCGGGATGTACTTGTAGAGCGTCCAGTCGAGGATGCCCCAGTCCGGGCTGATGGCGTCGAGATCCTTCACCGTCGGCGCCGCCGGCGTCGCGACGATCTTGCTCTCGCCGTTCATGCCCTCGGTGTAGGCCAGGCCCTTGATCGCATCGCGATTGGCCGGCCAGTTGCCGGAGGCGACGGCCCGCGCGAGTTCGACGACGATCTCCTCGCCTTCGCCGCGCACGATCACGTCCACCCACGGCGCTTCAGTCAGCACCTGCTGATACATGAAGGTCGCGTGCACGCCGCCGAGCATGGTGACGATCTTGGGGTTCACCTGCTTGACGACCTTCAGGGCCTCCTCGGCCTTGTAGATCGACGGCGTGATCGAGGTCGCGCCGACCAGATCGGGCTGGTAGTCGGCGACGATCTTGGCCAGCTGTTCGTCCGACGTATCCTCGGTCATCGCATCGATGAACTTGATGTCGGTGAACCCGTTGGCCTTCAGCGCGCCCGCGAGATAGGGGGCCCATGCCGGCGGCCAGTTGCCGGCGATCTCGGCACCACCGGAATGATAATTCGGGTGAATCAGAAGGATGCGCACTGACATTTCTCCCATAATTGTCAAGAAACAGTGACACATCAGGTGTCAATGAATATTGACGCAGATCAAACGAATGGTGCTTTGGTAGTTAGTAGGCCGCTGGCAAGCGTCTTGACCACGCGGGGCTGCTCGCCCTGCTTCCGCGTCGATGTCTAGAGCTCCGCGGTCGAATCGATCTTCAGAGCTCCGCGATAAACTTGTTGTCGTGCTGAAGCGCGTCGAGCGCGTCGACGTTCAGGCAGTATTTCTGATAGGCCGGCACCAGCGTGCCCGCGGCGATGTCCGCGTCGCATTCGCGTTTGTGTTCGCACATCGTGCAGGTGCGCCTCAGATCGTTGAGCAACATAGGCTCCTTTTCGGCGAGCGCGCGAATGCTGATCCGCAGCGCTTCGAGCAGACAGGGTAGTTCCTTGGCGCTGCTGCCCTTGGTCGCGAGCGCGTGCACTTCGGCGGGTGTCAGGCCGAGGTCTTTCACCATGTTGGCCATCGCCCGTCCGAACGCTTCCAGCTCGGTCGGACTGGCGGTGATCTCTTCCCACTCGCTGATGACGGTGGCGACGGCGTCGGTCACAGGCGCGTTGCTGGTGTTCGGATTGCCGGATGACATGATCGCCTCCAACGCAACTGTTTTGCTGATATACTCATCCGCGCCCCGCATCCCATTGCGCCAGATCAAGGAGCGTGGCGTGGTTGCGATGGATCAAAGACGGGTCGTTCCGGTCCGACCGGACGCGGCAGAAAAGGCCGTCGGCACAGCGGTTTCATGCCTGCGGGCGTGAGGCGCCAACAATCGACATCCGCTCGCAAAGAGAGGATCGCGAACATGGGAGGTGGGACGTGTTGCTTGCGCTTTTTGCTGACATCCACGCCAACAGGCAGGCCTTCACGGCATGCCTCGCCAACGCGCGCGAGCAGGGAGCCGAGAAGATCATCCTGCTCGGCGACTATGTCGGCTACGGCGCCGACCCGGACTGGACCGTCGGCACGGTGGCCGATCTCGTCGATGCCGGCGCGGTCGCCATTCTCGGCAATCACGACAGCGCGATCGGCAATCCGAAGGTGCAGATGAATGCCGAAGCGGAGGCGGCGATCGAATGGACGCGCGGCCAGCTCGATGTCGCGCAGCGTCAGTTTCTCGCCGGGCTGCCGATGAAGCACGACGAGGCCAATTTGCTGTTCGTCCACTCGGAAGCGACCCGACCGGAGGGCTGGATCTACGTGACCGACACCGCGGTCGCCTCGCGCAGCATGCAGTCGGTCGCGGCGCATGTGACGTTCTGCGGCCACGTCCACAAGCCGGCGCTGTATTCACTGTCGGTCACCGGCAAGATGACCACCTTCGTGCCGACGGCCGATGTACCGGTGCACCTGCTGCCCGGCCGGCAATGGCTCGCGGTGCTGGGTTCGGTCGGGCAGCCGCGCGACGGCAATCCGGCCGCCGCCTACGGCTTGTACGATACGGTCAAACACCAGCTGACCTATTGCCGGGTGCCCTACGATGTCGACGGCGCCGCGCGCCGGATTCGCGACAATGGCCTGCCGATCTGGCTCGCCGATCGACTGCTGGCGGGGCGGTGACCGGCATGGACCAACCCTCGTTCGAGCCTGGCTCGACGGTCGACGGCTACCTGATCGAAGGCCCGCTGCATCGCGGCGGCATGGCGGAGTTGTTCGCGGTTCGCCGCGCCGACAACCCGATGCCGATGGTGATGAAGATCCCGCGAACGGGCGAGGGCGAAGACCCCGCCGCGATCGTCAGCTTCGAGATGGAGCAGATGCTGATGCCGCGGCTGAACGGGCCGCACGTCCCGCAATTCGTCGCGCTCGCGGATTTCTCGACGCAGCCCTACATCGTGATGGAACGCATCGCCGGCGAGCCGCTGCTGTCGCGGCTGCCGGATCTGCCGTTGCCCTACGACGAGGCGGCCGGGATCGCGGCGAAGATCGCCGCCGCGGTCGCCGATCTGCACCGCCAGCACGTCATCCATCACGATATCAAGCCCAGCAACATCATGTTCCGCCCGAGCGGCGAGGCGGTGCTGCTCGACATGGGCCTCGCCTGCAGCGATCAGTTGCCCGACCTGATGCAGGAAGAATTCCGGCTGCCGTTCGGCACCGCGCCCTATATGGCGCCGGAGCGGCTGCTCGGCGTGCGCAACGATCCGCGCAGCGATCTGTTCGGTCTCGGCGTGCTGTTGTATTTCTTCACCACCGGCATCCGTCCGTTCGGCGAGACCGAGACGATGTACGGCATGCGCCGGCGGCTGTGGCGCGATCCGGTGCCGCCGCGCAAATTGCGACCGGACTATCCGCCCTGGCTGCAGGAGATCGTGCTGCGCTGCCTCGAGATCCAGCCGCAGTGGCGCTATCCGACGGCGGCGCAATTGGTGTTCGATCTGACCCATCCGACCGAGGTCAAACTCACCACACGTTCCGAGAAGCTGAGGCGCGATCCGTGGAAGACGGTGCTGCGCCGGCGCTTCAACAAGGAACTGACCCGGCCGCGCCAGGAGACGCTCGCGGCGCATCTGGCGTCGGCGCCGATCATCGCGGTGGCGATCGACATCGCCGAGGGCTCCGCTGCGCTGAACGACGAATTGCGGGTCACCGCCGGGCGCATTCTCGCGACGCTGCCGTCGGCGCGGCTCGCCTGCCTCAACGTGCTCAAGCTCGGCCGCATGACCATCGACCGGACGCTCGACGAGCACGGCCACAACAAGCACGTCGATCGCCTGGTGGCGTTGCGGCACTGGGCCGAGCCGCTGAAACTCGACGACGATCGCCTCACGGCGCATGTGCTCGAGGCGGTCGATCCGGCCTCGGCGATTCTCGAATTCGCACAGGCGAGCCGGGTCGATCACATCCTGATCGGGGCGCGGCGCAATTCGGTGCTGCGCACGCTGGCCGGCAGCGTCTCGGCCAAGGTCGCGGGCGAGGCGAACTGCACTGTCACCATCGTCCGTGCCGCCGCGGCGCCGGCGCGGCCGTCCCGTCGGCCGTCGGTTTCGCAGGACAACCGGGACGATCAAGCCTGATCGTGATGGATGGGTGGTTCGGAAATCGTCGAGTCGCCTCCGGGCGGAGGCGTGGGGTCAGTTGATCATCAGACGGTCATCGACCGCTGCTACGCCGGGGGTCGACCACGCCGCGTTTTGAACCGCGCGGCGCTCGTCCCAGGTGTCGACGCTGCCCTCCAGAACGACCATATTGCCGTTCTCCACCGTGACACGGATACATTTGGAAGCGATCTCCGCGTGACGTTCGAGTGCGGATTCGAGTTTGGCGCGGATGCAGGAATGATCGCCGAGCGGATTGTTGATGACGATGGTGTTTGTGACGCCGACGACACCGGCGAGCTTGCGCACGTCGTCTTCGGCCGCGGCGCGCTCGTAGTACCAGTCGACGGTGCCGCTCAGCGTCAGCCAGCCGTTCTCGACCTGGACCTCGATCGAACTCGCCGGCACCAGAACGTTCCAGTCGAGAATATCGGACGCACGCTGCGCGATCTGATCGTCGGCGGTCCTGGTGAAGGGATAGCGAACCTCGATGCTCTCGGAGATCGCATGCACGCCTTTGACGCGTCGCGTCGCGGCGATCGCGGCGAGCTTCTCGGCGTAGCTGATGACGTGACCGGTCAGGATCACCACGTCCTTCTCGACAGCGACGGCGATGTGTCCGCTGTTGAAGCTCGGATCGAATTCGAACTCGTCAAGGATGTTTTGACGAAGCTGGGACTCAGACATGCGTGGCCTCTGGAGTTCCGCTGCGCTAACGGGCGGCATCTTCCGTGGTTGAAGGTCAAACACATTGATCCCAATCAACCGGGGGCGACGTGACCGTTGATCCACGTCAAACGTCGTCGGCGTGTTTCGCCGCCGCAATCTCGACAATCCGATTACCGAGAGTGCGCGCACGACTATCGTCTGATCTGCGCATGGCGCCGCGTTCGCGCCGGCGTGTGTCAGTTCAGTCTGACACTCGGCCGGCCACGACCTGCGGCCAACACACGAGAACCCTGCGCCATCGGATGTCGAACAGAGTCGATACTCGAAGAAGTCCATCGCGCGAGGCCGTCCGAGGCATCGCGTCAATTCGAACTGCGGAAGCTGGAGATTGAGATGTCCGACGTGTTGTCCAACGATCTGATGCAGAAGATGGACGCCTATTGGCGCGCCGCGAACTATCTGTCGGTCGGCCAGATCTATCTGCAGGACAATCCGCTGCTGGAGCAGCCGCTGCAGCTCGAGCACATCAAGCCGCGCCTGCTCGGCCATTGGGGCACGACGCCGGGGCTGAATCTGCTGTACGTCCATCTCAACCGGCTGATCACCGAGCACGACCTCGACATGATCTACATCATCGGGCCGGGCCATGGCGGCCCCGGTCTGGTGGCGAATTCCTATCTGGAGGGCTCCTATACCGAGCGCTATCCGGCGATCGAACGCAATCGCAACGGCCTACAGCGTTTGTTTCGGCAGTTTTCCTGGCCGCACGGCGTACCCAGCCACGTCTCGCCGGAGACGCCGGGTTCGATCCATGAAGGCGGCGAGCTTGGTTACTCGCTGGCGCATGCCTATGGCGCGGCCTTCGACAATCCGGATCTGATCGTCGCCTGCATCGTCGGTGACGGCGAGGCCGAAACCGGCGCGCTGGCGACGAGCTGGCATTCCAACAAGTTTCTCAATCCGGCCCGCGACGGCGCGGTGCTGCCGATCCTTCACCTCAACGGCTTCAAGATCGCCAATCCCACCGTGCTGGCGCGGATCAGCCGGCAGGAGCTCACCGACCTGATGCGCGGTTACGGCTACGAGCCGATCGTGGTCGAGGGTGACGAACCTGCGCTGGTGCACCATGCGCTCGCCGCGGCGCTGGATCGGGCGCTCGCCGACATCCAGGCGATTCAGGCGGCGGCCCGTCACCAGGGCGTCACCGCGCGGCCGCGCTGGCCGATGATCATTCTGCGCACGCCGAAGGGCTGGACCGGGCCCAAGCAGGTCGACGGCAAGCAGGTCGAGGGCACCTGGCGCGCCCATCAGGTGCCGATCGCCGATTTCAAGGATCCGGCGCATGTGCAGCTTCTGGAAACCTGGCTGCGCAGCTATCGGCCGGAGGAATTGTTCGACGCCAACGGCAAGTTCCGCGACGAACTGGCGGCGCTGGCACCGACCGGCCATTGCCGGATGAGCGCCAATCCGCATGCCAATGGCGGCGAGCTGCTGCAGCCGCTGTCGCTGCCGGACTTCCGCAACTACGCGGTGGCGCTGTCTGCGCCCGGTGCGGCCAAGGCCGAAGCGACGCGGGCGCTCGGCACGTTCCTGCGCGACGTGATGCGCGACAATCTCGAGACGAAGAACTTCCGTCTATTCGGTCCGGACGAGACCGCCTCGAACCGCCTCGACGGCGTGCTCGAAGTCACCGACAAGCAATGGATGGCGGACATTGAGGATGTCGACATCGCGCTCGGCCCCGACGGCCGGGTCATGGAGGTGCTGAGCGAGCATCTGTGCCAGGGCTGGCTCGAGGGCTATCTCCTCACCGGCCGCCACGGCCTGTTCTCCTGCTATGAGGCGTTCATTCACATCATCGATTCGATGTTCAACCAGCACGCCAAATGGCTGAAGGCCTGCGACGCCATTCCGTGGCGACGCCCGATCGCCTCGCTCAACTATCTGCTGACCTCGCATGTCTGGCGCCAGGATCACAACGGCTTCTCGCACCAGGATCCGGGCTTCATCGACCACGTCGTCAACAAGAAGGCCAGCGTCGTCCGCGTCTATCTGCCGCCGGATGCGAACTGCCTGTTGTCGGTGGCGGATCACTGCCTGCGCAGCCGCAACTACGTCAACCTGATCGTCGCGGGCAAGCAGCCCGAGTGGCAGTGGCTCGACATCGACGCCGCGGTCCGGCATTGCACCGCCGGCGCTGGGATCTGGCATTGGGCGAGCAACGACGACGGCGATCCCGACGTGGTGATGGCCTGCGCCGGCGATGTCCCGACCGTCGAGACGCTGGCGGCGGTGATGCTGCTGCGCGAATATGTACCGGACATCCGCATCCGCGTCGTCAATGTCGTCGATCTGATGGTGTTGCAGCCGAGCTCCGAGCATCCCCACGGGCTCGACGATCGGCGGTTCGACGAACTGTTCACCGTCGACAAGCCGGTGGTGTTCGCGTTCCACGGCTATCCCTGGCTGATCCACCGACTGACCTACCGGCGGCGCAATCACTTCAATATCCATGTGCGCGGCTACAAGGAGGAGGGCAGCACCACCACACCGTTCGACATGGTGGTGCTGAATGATCTCGATCGCTACCGGCTCGCGCTGGATGCGATCCGACGAATTCCGAGGCTTGCGGGGCAGGTCGAATCGGCGACCGACAGGTACTGGGCTACGATGCAGCGGCACAAGCTGTATATCGGCGAGCACGGTGACGACATGCCCGAAATACGCGATTGGCGCTGGCAGGCGTGAGGCGGCGACGCCTCCGCCCGGTCGAATTGTCGCCAAGCCGGAAAGGCGCCATCAACCAGTCGCGGTCGATTCGAACAGGTTGGCCCTGCCGGCGTCCTCGGATTAACCAGCGGTTGCGCTCGGCCCGCTATGGCTCGGAATGAGACATTCTGACAGGAGCGGACCGATGGCCACGCGCGAACACGACGCAGCGCATGCGGAGACCGTGCCCGACAAACTACTCGGGTTGCTGAACCTATTGGTGATCGACGACGATCCGACGCAGCGCATGCTGATCGCCGGCGCTGCCGAAAAGGCCGGGTACAGCGTGACCCAGGCGGCGTCCTGTGCCGAAGGCATCGCGCTCGTCCGCGAGCAGAGTTTCGATTGCATCACCCTCGATCTGATGCTCGACGACGGCGACGGCGCCGACGTCATGCGGGCGATGGCGGACGCTCGCTACAGCGGTCCGATGATCGTGATCAGCGGCATGAATTCAGAGCGCCGGCGCGCTTCGCGTGCGCTCGCCCGTTCGCTCGGGATGGATCTGCTGCAGAGTTTCCCGAAGCCGATCGACCTCGCGGCGCTGCGGATATCGCTGGCCAACCTCCGCAGCAACGTCGCCGGCCTGCCGATCGTCCATTCCTGGGGCGAGGTGTGCGGCCCGCGGTTCGACGACCGCTGAGCCGCCGGACGGCCCCTCCCGCGAACTCGTGACGCTCCCGACCCGGCGCTCCGGCATTGCCGGCGGCGACCAGTCCGGCCGCGTCTCCGCGGCGGGCGGTCACGGGCCACGGCTCGATTCCACATGCGCGACCCGTCGTCAGACGAGACCTCGTGGGTCATCGACAGGGCGTGACCGCCGGGTCGCGACTGCGCAAAAGCACGTCCCGCCTGGTGTTCGCTCCGGGCCCGGTGGTCGGCGTCGCCGTGGCTGGTACGACTACCAGGAGTAAAATTAACGAGAGTGAAGGCCTATCCCGGCTAGATCAGCAAGAATGCGAACTCCGATCGGCAGGGCGGCCCCGGCCGGACATCGGGATCGAGAAAGGCGCTGAGGGATGCATGATGTTGTGTTGCGAGGCCTCGCCGAGCGCCCGGCGGCCCAAATATCCGCATCTCCAGCGGGCGTGATCGCCGATCCGGCGATTTTCCCGACGGCCGGGTGAGGTCGATATCATGACGGGAGGCAGGGATCGACCGGCCGTCCGTCAACGTGATCTGTCGCACGCGAATTCTGCAGGAAGCAGCAAATGACCCCGCTCGACTACGACTATTTGCAGAAGATTTTGAAGGACCGGTCCGGCCTCATGCTGTCTGCGGACAAGAAGTATCTGCTCGAAAGCAGGTTGCTTCCGCTGGCGCGAAAGATGGGGCTGCCCGGCATCAGCGAACTCGTCCAGAAGATGCGATCCGGCTCGGAGGCGGTCACCCACGACGTGGTCGAGGCGATGACCACGAACGAGACCTTCTTCTTTCGGGACAAGACGCCGTTCGATCACTTCAAGGACAGCGTGATCCCCGAATTGATCAAGGCCCGCGCCGGGCGACGCAGCCTGCGGATCTGGTGCGCGGCGTCATCGACCGGCCAGGAGCCCTATTCGCTGGCGATGATCCTGAAGGAGAAGGCGGCCGAACTCGCCGGCTGGCGGATCGAGATCATCGCGACCGACCTGTCGCCCGAGGTTCTCGAGAAATCCAGGGCGGGACTGTACACCCAGTTCGAGGTCCAGCGCGGCCTGCCGATCCAGTTTCTGGTGAAGTATTTCAAGCAAACCGGCACGATGTGGCAACTCAATGCCGACGTGCGCTCGATGGTCCAGTTTCGGCCGTTCAACCTGCTGCAGGACTTCGCGCCGCTCGGAAAGTTCGACGTCATCTTCTGTCGCAACGTGCTGATCTATTTCGATCAGGCGACCAAGTCGGACATCTTCAACCGGCTGATGAAGGCCAACGAGCCCGACGGCTATCTGTTTCTCGGCGCGGCCGAGACCGTGGTCGGCCTGACCGAGAGTTACAAGGTTTGTCCGAAGCGCCGCGGCGTCTATCTGCCCAATGTGGCGGCTCCGTCGACGGCGTCGAGCATTGCAGCGGGCGGTCTCAAGCCTGTGAGCTTTGCCGGCCGATAGCAAGGAGGTGGCATTGACCACCGAGAACGCCGCAACGGACAGAGTCGCATTCGGGCGAGGCTACAACGTCTGGATCATGGGGATCGACGGAACCTGGCGGCGGAGCTGCGTTCTCAAGGCAATTTCGAATTCCGAGGCGGAACTGGAGCTGGAAGGCTCGATCGAGGGATTGAACCTCAAGGAGTTCTTTCTGCTGTTGTCGTCGACCGGGCTGGCCTACCGGCGCTGCGAACTGATCCGGGTCAACGGCTCCGAGATCGACGTGCGCTTCCTCAAGACCAAGAACAAGGCCGGCCGGTCGAGCGGCAGCTCCGCAATGGCCAATTGAGCGCAAGTCGGGTTGGAAGACCGCTAACCATTCCATCGCTCCGCTGGGCACATGCGTATTCGGACAAGAATTCGTTCAGCAGAAGTGGGTAGTCTGGGTCGTGGGTCCAGCCGAGCCGATCGCGACATCGGCCCGAGCGTGATCGCGAAAGGTGGATGCCGGTCTTCGGAAACGTCGTGCTCGAACGAGAAACGCGAGCGGGACGCATAGTCGAAGATTGATCGTCCTGCTCGAATACAACGGAATCGTCGATGCCGGATTCGACCGATCAAGCGCAGGCCGCACGCATCCTCGTCGTCGACGACGACCCGGTGCAGGGTGCCATCATCAGCGGCGTGTGTCGACGACGCGGCTATCGACCAACCTTCGCATCGTCGTATCAGGCAGCGGTCGATCAGATCGCCGCGGGCGACTTCGAGTGTATCACCATCGATCTTTCGCTCGGTGATCGCGACGGAATCGAATTGCTGCGTCTGATCGCCGGCGGCGGCAGGTCGCCGCGCGTGATCGTGATCAGCGGTTGCGACCAGCGGATCCTCAGCGCGACGGTCAGAATGGCGCACGCGGTCGGAGTCGTCGATGCGGTGTCGCTGCAGAAGCCGATCGATCTGGCCTCGCTCGGCGACGCGCTGAGCTTCGGCGCCGGTGAACAGCCGTCGTTGCGGCATCGGCCCGATCGGCAATCACGTCCGGTCACGGCAGCCGATCTGTCGCGGGGCCTCGAGACCGGCGAGCTCTATCCGGCGTTTCAGCCGAAGGTGAATCTCGCGACCGGACGGGTGGTCGGTTGTGAAGCGCTGGCGCGATGGGACAGTCCGACCTTCGGCTCGGTCGGCCCCGATGTGTTCATCCCGCTCGCCGAACAGAGCGGGCTGATCAAGCCGCTCACGCTGCTGATGCTCCGGCAGTCGATCGAGCTCGCGCGCTATTTCTTCGACATCGATCCCTCGTTCTCGGTGGCCGTCAATCTGTCGGCGGCGCTGCTGTCGGATACGACCATCCCCGAAGAGGTCGAGCGATTGCTCGATGGGACCGGTCTGCCGGCGCGCTCGCTGATCATCGAGGTCACCGAGTCCACGGCGATGACCGATATCGCCTGCGCGATGGACATCATGCTGCGGCTTCGGATCAAGGGCGTCGGGATTTCGATCGACGATTTCGGTACCGGCTATTCATCGCTCGCGGTGCTCGCCAGAATGCCCTTCAGCGAGCTCAAGATCGATCGCAGTTTCGTCAGGGATTGCCTCACCGACGCCGACATGTGGAAAGTGGTGTCGGTGTCGGTCGCGATCGCGCATCAGTACAACATGCAGGCGGTGGCCGAGGGCATCGAGGATGCCGAAACCTGGCGGGCCCTCGATGGATTGGGGTGCGATATCGGCCAGGGATTCGGCTTCTCGCGGGCGCTGCGCAGAGGCGCTTTCGTCGAGTGGTGCCGGCACTGGGACGAGCGGCTGACGTCGGTCGGTCCGGCGGCGGAGCGACACCGCGCCTGCGCCACCTGAATTGCGCCCCGCCCGGCGCGCCGGCTCATGCCGGGTCGGCGAATTCGACCAGACAATCGTCACCGATCGGCGCCCGCTGTGCGGCTGCGAACGCGGCCCTGATCTCCGAGACCTGCGCGACGTAGCCGGCTTCTGACAGTTGCGGCGCGGTGCGCTCGAGTTCGCGGGCGAGGCTCGCGAGCCGGTCGAGCCCGAAGGTGGCTGCCGCGCTCTTCAGCGAATGCGCTTCGCGTTCGATCTTTCGCCGGTCGGTTCCGATCTCGAGGGCCGCCAGCAATTCGAGCCGCGCCGCGGTGTCCCGGATGAACACCGCCAGCACATCGCGGCTCGACTGCTCGCCGATTTCGGCGACCAGATGATCGAATGCGGTTTTCCCGACGTAGAGGCGGACGGCGGCGCCGGTGTCGACCGCATGGGCGATCGGCGCCGGAGCCCGCGGCGTTGCGGTGCCGTTCTGCGAGCCGGTGGGCGGCGGGGCTCCGGTCGCCTCCGGCGCCGGCCGGACGCTGCGCGCGCCCGGCGACGGGAGCGGCGGCAGCGCGCGCAGGATGGCGCCGACCAGCACGTTCTTGCGGACCGGTTTGGCGATGTGATCGTTCATGCCGGCCTCGCGGCAGGCCTTCTCGTCCTCGGCGAATGCGTTCGCGGTGAACGCGATGATCGGAACCGTCGCCAGCGCGCCCCCCTTGGCGCGGATCGCGCGGGTCGCTTCCAGCCCGTCCATCTCCGGCATCCGCATGTCCATCAGGATCGCGTCGTAACTGAACCGCGTCGCCGCCGTGACGGCTTCGGCGCCGTCGCAGGCCGTGTCGCACTGGATCGCGAATTCGCTCAGCATCTGGCCGGCGACCGCGCGGTTGGTGGGGTTGTCGTCGACGATCAGCAGCCGCAATGGCCGTCCGCCGGCGGCGATCCGCGCCTTCAGATCGACGTAGCGAAGCTGGTGGTCTTCCTCCTTCGGCGGAACGTCCGTCGTGACCGGCAGCGTCAGCGTGAAGCGGAACGCGGAACCCTGGCCCGGCGTCGAGGTGACGTTGATCCGCCCGCCCATCTGTTCGATCAGGCGCCGGCTGATGGCGAGGCCGAGCCCCGACCCGCCGAACCGGCGCCGGATCGAATTGTCGGCTTGGACGAAATCACTGAACAGAGATTCGATCTTGTCGGGGTCGATCCCGATCCCGGTGTCGCTGACGGTCCATTGAATGCGCGCGGCAGAGCCGTCGTTCGATAGACATTCCAGCGCGACGACGATCTTCCCCGACGAGGTGAACTTCACCGCGTTGGAAAGCAGATTGAGCAGGACCTGGCGAATCCGTCCAGGATCGCCGATCAGCGCCCGTGGCAGATCATCGCTGATGTCGGTGCCGATCGCGAGCCCCTTGGCGATCGCGCGCGGGCCGATCATGCTCAGCGAATGTTCGACGATGTTGTGCGGCGAAAACGGGATCAGTTCGAGCGACAGCCGTCCGGCTTCGAGCTTGGAGAAATCGAGAATGTCGTCGAGGATCTCCAGCAGGTTGTCGCCGGCGTCGTGAATGCCGACGACGGCGCGACGCTGGTCGGCGTCGAGCCTGGTCTCGAGCAGGTTGTTGGCGAGGCCGAGCACCGCATTCATGGGGGTGCGGATCTCGTGGCTCATCATCGCCACGAAGCTCGATTTCGCGGCGCTGGCGGCTTCGGCGGCCTCGGTGTAGACGGCCTGCTTGTTCCACCAGCGGGCGATCGCGATGCTGCCGGTGAGGATGATCAGTGCGCTGACGACCGACATGGCGATCAGCAGCGTCGCCATCTCCTGCCAGCTGCGCAGCAAGCCGTCCTCGTGCTGTGCCACCGTCACCAGAACCGGATAGTTCGGCAGCATCCGCGCCGAACGGATCAGGGGCTTGCCGATTCCGCTGCCGGCCTCGCGGAGCTTGCCGCCGGCCTCCAAGGCGCTGCGTCCGCCGGACGATTTCAACCGGCCGATCGCCTCCGAATGCGGATATGCCGCCAGCAGCAGGTCGTCGTCGCGCACCAGCGCGATCTCGGTATCCGGACCGGGCGCGGTCGCGGCGAAGAAATTCTCGACGTAGCGCTGCGACATCGCCCCCAACAGCATCCCCATGAACTTACCGTTGGGGTCGTCGAGGCGGCGTGCGAGGTAGATGGTCCAGGTACCGTTGCCGCGGTTCCGGACCGGCGCGCTGATGAAGGTCTCGAGATTGGTGTCGCTGCTGAGCGCCTTGAAGTAATCACGGTCCGACACGTCGACGTCGGGGATCGGCCAATAGCGCGAGAAGTTGATCAGCTTTCCCTGGTCGTCGATCAACGACACGGCGTCGATCTGGGGCAGGCCGGTGATCTTCTCCTTCAGCAGGATATGGGTGTCCTGACCGGACACCGTGCGCTTGTAGGAATGGCCGTCGGTGACTTCGCGCCGAGCGAGATAGTCGCTGACGCTGGACAGCACGAGGTCGAGCGACTTGAACGAGCGGTCGGCTTCCTCCGAGAGGGTGAGATTGTAGCGCTGCAGATTGGCTTCCGCGGTCTGCAGCGTGGTCTCGCGCAGGTTGCCGAGAAAAATCAGATTGGTCCCGAAGATCGACAGGATCAGCGCGACCGCGGTGAGCCTGAGGGCGATCTTCGAGCGTTTGAGCTGGGGGCGGATCGAGGCGGGAAGGGTCATTGCCGTACCCGCGAACCGTCCAATACGGCGGCCGGTCGGGACAGCGACCGCCATCGCGTGGCTTCGCGTTCGATCAGCGTGGCGAGCGTGGACGCGCTGCGCTCGTCTGCGAGCGGGATTTCGCCGCCGAGACTGCCCAGCGCCTGGCGGACCTCGGGATCGTCGAGCGCGTGAGCCAACGCGGCGTTGAGTCCATCGACGATGTGCTGCGGCGTTGCTTTCGGCGCGAACAGCGCGCTCCAGGCTGAGATTTCGAAATCGGGGAAGCCGGCTTCGGCGGAGGTCGGGACGTCCGGCAGGATCGGACTTCGCCGGCCCGAGGAGATCGCCAGCGCCTTCACCTCTCCGGTTCCGACGCGCGGCGCCGCGCCGACGATCTGATCACACATATAGTCGACGCGTCCGGCGATGAGCGCCTTCAGTGCCGGGCCGGTGCCCTGAAACGCCTGCGTTGCGGGATGAATGTCGCCGATCGTGTTGAACAGCGTGCAGGTCGCATGGGAGATCGAGCCGAAACCGGCGTGTGCCATCGTGATAGCTTTGCCGTGCTTGCTCGAATAGCGCACCAGATCAGCGAGATCGTGCACTGGCAGGCCGCGCCGGACGACCACGAGAACCGGCGTTCTCACCACCAGCCCGATCGGCGTGAAGTCCGTGACGGGATCGTAGACCAGTTGCGGGTATGCCGCGAGCGCGCTGCCGTGAGTTCCCATGTGCCCCATCAGCAGCGTGTAGCCATCCGGAGCGGCGCGCGTCGCGCGGATTGCCGCAGTAGTACCACCGGCGCCGACGACGTTTTCGACGATGATCTGCTGCCCGAGCCGCTTTGCCAGATGGTCGGTGACGATATGGGTGACGATGTCGGTCGGCCCCCCGGCGGCGAACGGTACGATCACCGTGATGGCCCGCACCGGATAGGCCGGCCCGGCCCCCGAGGGCGTCGCCAAGATCGCAGCGACGAGCAGGCCGAAACACGCCCTGTGCAGCAGTCGTCCCAGGTTATCCCCTCGACATGTCCGCATCTCGGCTGCGTCGCTTGCTCGAATCTGGTTCATGGTGCTATGCGGACGAAGATTGGCGTTCGTGTATTATTTCAGAGACGAATGAGCAGCGCGTAAATAGTGCCGGGCACGTTGGCGCAATCAGCGCCGATATCCAGGCGATCATTGTCCGGGAGAAGTCTCCGTTCGTCGGTCGGAGGCAGATAGCACCGCCGCCGTATTGGGTTTCATTCTTTGTTGTAACGTTTTAGTGCCGTCTGAGAAGTATCTTGGAGCCTCGTATAGATACGGGGCGTGGGCTTAGAGTTCGTTCAAGTGTTTTGGAGGTCGATTGATGAATGAGAAGCCAGCAGCCCGGGAGGTGTTCGTCGTCGACGACGATCCGGCCGTGCGCGAGACGCTTTCGATTGTGCTGTCCACGGCGGGCTACGAGGTGATCTGCTTCGCCGACGGCGAATCTCTGCTCGCGGTGGCGCGCAGCCGCAGTCCCGCCTGTATCCTGCTCGATGTCCATATTCCGGGGCGGTCAGGGCTCGACATTCTGGCCGAGCTGCACGCCGAGGATTATCCGGCGCCGATCTTCATGATTTCTGGCAAGGGCGATATCGCGATGGCGGTCAATGCCATCAAGAACGGCGCGCTGGATTTCATCGAGAAGCCGTTCCGCGGCAAGGAGATCGTCGCCCGGGTCGAGGAGGCGATCGACGCCTTCCAGCGCCGGCGCGGGCCCGGCACGGAAGTGAAGGCGCCGTCCTATGTCTTCCCGGGCAAGGAGCCGCTGACGCTGCGGGAGCGGGAGGTGCTGGAGTTGTTCGCGTCGGGCAACACCAACAAGGAGGCGGGCCGCCAGCTCGGCATCAGCCCGCGCACCATCGAGTATCACCGCGCCAACATCATGAAGAAGCTCGGCGCGCGCAACGCCACCGACCTGGTTCGGATCGTGATGACCGCGCCCAAGGCCTGACGGCGGCGCGGGCCGCCCCCGTCACAGCGTGCCGGGGAAGGCGCCGCCGTCGAGCAGGATGTTCTGGCCGGTGATGTAGCCGGATTTTGCGCCGCACAAGAATGCGCAGGCGAGTCCGAACTCTTCCGGATCGCCGAACCGGCCGGCCGGGTTCTCGTTCATCCGCGTCTGCAGGATCTGCTCCACCGGCACGCCGGAGGCTTTAGCCTGGCCGGCGGACACGCCGCGCAGCCGGTCGGTGTCGAACGGGCCCGGCAGCAGCGCGTTGATCGTCACATTGTGCCGCACGGTCTTGCGCGACAGCCCGGCGACGAAGCCGGTCAGCCCGGTGCGCGCGCCATTGGACAGGCCGAGCACGTCGATTGGCGCCTTGACTGCGGCCGAGGTGATGTTGACGATCCGGCCGAATTTTCGCGCGATCATCTGGTCGACGGTCGCCTTGATCAGTTCGATCGGCGTCAGCATGTTGGCGTCGAGCGCCTTGATCCAGTCGTCGCGGGTCCAGTTGCGGAAATCGCCGGGCGGCGGACCGCCGGCATTGTTCACCAGAATGTCGGGCTCCGGGCAGGCCTGCAGCGCGGCGGCGCGCCCTTCGGGCGTGGTGATGTCTCCGGCCACTTCGATGATCTCGACATCCGGATAGGCCTTTCGCAGATCGGCCGCAGCCTGGGCCAGCGCTTCCGCGCCGCGCGCCGTCATCGTCACATGCACGCCTTCGGCTGCGAGCGCCGCGGCGCAGGCGCGGCCCAGTCCCTTGCTCGATGCGCAGACCAGCGCGCGGCGGCCCTTGATTCCCAGATCCACGTTTCACTCCCGAATGGATGGCGATGTCGGTGAGGCCGGCACTCTAGCCAACCCGGCCCGGCATGATAAGGGGAGGGCAACGCATAACGCATCAACGGGAAACGCGCATGGATCAACTGTTCGACGTCAGCAACGAAGTCATCCTCGTCACCGGCGCCTCGCAAGGGTTGGGGCGGCAGTTCGCGCGCGTGCTCGCCGAGCGCGGCGCCGCCGTCGTGCTCGCGGCGCGGCAGACCGACAAGCTGAAAAGCCTCGAACAGGAGATCACGGGCAACGGCGGCCGCGCCGTCGCGGTGCAGATGGACGTCACCGATCTGGCCTCGATGGCGAGCGCGCTCGACCAGGGCGAGGCGGCGCTCGGCCCGATCACTGTGCTGATCAACAATGCCGGCGTCGCCACCGAAAAGCTCGCGGTCGACACCAGCGAAGCCGATTGGGACAAGGTGATCGGCGCCAATCTCAAGGGCGCGTACTTCCTCGCGACGGAGGTCGCGCGTCGGATGATCGCGCGACAGCAGGGCGGCAACATCGTCAACATCGCCTCGGTGCTCGGCGAGAGCGTGCTGAAATTCGTTTCGCCTTATGCGATCTCGAAAGCCGGCATCATCCAAGCGACCAAGGCGCTGGCGCTCGAACTCGCCAGCTCGCGCATCCGCGTCAACGCGCTGGCGCCGGGCTATATCGACACCGACATCAACCACGCGCTGTGGTCGACGCCGGCCGGCGAGAAGCTCGTCAAAGGCATCCCCCAGCGCCGCGTCGGCCACGAGTCCGATCTCGACGGCGCGATTCTGCTACTGGCCTCGAACGCGTCGCGCTACATGACGGGGAGCGTTGTGACGGTGGATGGCGGGTTCTTGCTGGGGTAGCGATCAAGCATCACCTCACGGTCGTCATTCCGGGGCATGCAGCGAAGCTGCGCGAACCCGGAATCCATAACCGCCGCGTTCTCCTAATAAGCAAGACGGATCAGCGTCTATGCCTCCCAACGCATGCAGAGAGTATGGATTCCGGGTCAGCGCTGCTACGCAGCGCATCCCGGAATGACGAAACTACTAGAGCGCTTCATCGACTGATTGAAGCAATGCGGCCGTCTCAAGTGCGGAGTCGTCATCCTGAGGTGCGCGCCCTTGCGCGCCTCGAAGGATGCGGCCCCGAGGTGCCTGCGGCCCATCCTTCGAGGCCCGCCGCGCCGCGCACAGCGCGGCCCGGCGGGCACCTCAGGATGACGGCGGCAATCCGATCGCGAGCGGTGATTCCATCAAAGCAGGGCCGCTCTGGATGTCGTTCGCGCTCAGGTGGGCAAGCACCTCTCGCTCGTCATTCCGGGGCGCGCTTAGCGCGAACCCGGAATGACTCCCGGTGAAGATTCAGTTCGCCCGGATCTCCTCCCGGATCATGTCCGCGGCCTTCTCGCCGATCATGATCGTCGGCGCGTTGGTGTTGCCGCCGATCAGGGTCGGCATGACCGAGGCGTCGACGATGCGCAGCCCGCCGATTCCGTGCACACGAAGCTGCGGATCGACCACCGCCATCGGATCGCTGCCCATCCTGCAGGTGCCGACCGGGTGATACACGGTGTCGACGCGGGCGCGCAGGATGGCGCGGATGTCGTCATCGGTGCGGACGTCGGCGGTGAACAGATCCTTCTGCTGCAGCGCGCGGAGCGCGGGGGCTTCCATCAACCGCCGCGTGGTCTTGTAGCCTGCGACCATCGCCTCGAGATCGTCCGCCTCGCCGAGAAAGTTGGGGTCGATCAGCGGCGGCGCCAGCGGATCGGCGCTTGCGAGGCCGACGCTGCCGCGGCTTTTCGGCCGCAGCAGGCAGACATGGCAGGAAAAGCCCGTGCCCCAGCGCCGTTTGCGGCCGTGGTCGTCGACCATCGCCATGCCGAAATGCAACTGCACGTCGGGCACGTCGAGGTCCGGTCGCGTTTTCAGGAAGCCGCCGCATTCGGCGAAGTTGGTCGTGAGCGGGCCGCGGCCCTCGCGGCGGTACTGGCCGATCCGCGACAGCAACCGGCCGATGCCGGTGAAGCTGGTGCCGGTGAAATATGGGCTGTCGGATTGATAGGCGAAGATGAAGTCGGGGTGATCCTGCAAATTCTGCCCGACGCCGGGCAGATGATGCGTCGGCGCGATGCCGTGCTGCTGCAGCGTGGCGGCGTCGCCGATGCCGGACAGCATCAGCAGTTGCGGCGACTGGAACGCGCCGGACGCGACGATGACTTCGCGCCGCGCGCGGATCTGCCGGGCTTCGTCGTTCTGGCGATATTCGACGCCGACCGCGCGACCGCCCTCGAACAGGATGCGGGTGGCCTGCGCCTGCGTCTCGACGCGCAGATTGGGCCGCGTCGCCATGTAGGGATGCACATAGGCGCGGGCCGCGCTCCAGCGCTCGCCATTGTGCTGGGTGAGCTGATACAGGCCGAGGCCTTCCTGCTCCTCGCCGTTGAAATCGTCGCGAATGCGGAATTGCGCCTCGCGCGCCGCCTGCAGGAAGATCTCGTGCACCGGATTGTCGGTGCGGAGTTTGTTGACGTGCAGCGGGCCGCTCTGGCCGTGATACGCGCCGTTGAAATCGGAATTGCTCTCCGAACGTTTGAAATACGGCAGCACGTCGGCATAGGACCAGCCGGTGGCGCCGAGTTCGGCCCAGTGGTCATAGTCCCATTGATGGCCGCGAATGTAGACCATGGCGTTGATCGCCGACGATCCGCCGAGCCCCTTGCCGCGCGGCTGATAGCCGATCCGGCCGTTGAGGCCGGGCTGCGGCACCGTCTCGAAGTGCCAGTTGTTGAGTTTGCTCGGCACCATCAGCGACAGCGCATAGGGTGTCTTCACCACCCAATTGTCGGCGGTGCCGCCGGCTTCCAGCAAAGCCACCGACGTGCCGGGATCTTCCGACAGCCTTCCTGCGACCGCGCAGCCGCCCGAGCCGCCGCCGACCACGACAAAGTCATAGGTGTCCGTCATCGTCCCCTCCGGATATTTGGTGTTGGTCTTGTTTTTGGCCGCGCCGTCTCGTTGGACGGGCGGGTCGTCGTCAGGTCAGGACATCCAGCGCAGCACTTTCGCCAGCCGCGCGATCTTGCCGCCATAGGGCGGATACAGATCGGCGAACCGGTTGTAGGGCGAGCGATAGAACACCGGCTTGAGCTGCGTGAAGGTGTTGAAGCCCCATTCGCCGTGATACGCGCCGGTGCCCGAGGCGCCGACGCCGCCCATCGGCTGGTTCACCTGCGCGAAATGCACTAGGCAGTCGTTGATCGTCACACCGCCGGACACGGTGCGTTGCAGCACCTCGTCGCGCGCCGCCTCGTCGGTGCCGAACCAGTACAGCGCCAGCGGCCGGTCGCGGCCGTTGATGAAGGCGATCGGGTCGGCGGGATCGTCGTAGCCGAGGATCGGCAGCAGCGGCCCGAAGATTTCCTCCTGCATGATCTTCATCTCGGGCGTGGCGCCGAGCACCACGGTCGGCGGGAATTTTCGCCGGCTCTGCCACGCCGCATCGTCGGCCGGGGCCGGTTGCAGCAGCCTCGCGCCGCGCGCGGCGGCGTCGTCGACGAGGCCCTTCAGCCGCGCGTAGTGCCGGTCGGCGACGATCGAGGTGTAGTCCGTATTCGCGGGATCGGCGCCGAACATCCGCTGCATCGCGTCGCGGATCTTGCCCGCCAGCGCCTCGACCTTGTCGCGCGGCGCCAGCACGTAGTCCGGCGCGATGCAGGTCTGCCCGGCATTCATCAGCTTGGCATAGGCGATCCGCGGCGCCACCTCGTCGAGATCGGCGGAGCGGTCGATGATGGTCGGCGACTTGCCGCCGAGTTCGAGCGTGACCGGGGTGAGGTTCTTGCCCGCTTCCGCCGCGACGATGCGGCCGACCCGGGTCGAGCCGGTGAACATCAGGTGATCGAACGGCAGCTTCGCGAACGCCTCGGCGACGCCGTCGTCGATCCCGGTCACGATCATCTCGGTGGGATCGAACTTTGCCGCCACCGTCTCCTGCAGCAGGGCGGAGAACGCGGGCGACAATTCGCTGGGCTTGATCATCACCCGATTGCCGGCCGCCAGCGCGCCGATCGCCGGCGCGATCGTGAGCTGCAACGGATAGTTCCACGGCGCGATGATGCCGACCACGCCGAGCGGCTGCGGGATCAGCCGGTTCTTGCCCGGCCAGAATTGCGGCTGGGTCGCCACCTTGCGCGGCGCCATCCAGCCTTTGACGTGCTTGCTGGTGTGCTTGATGTCGCCGAGCAGGCTCAACGTCTCTGCGATCATGGTTTCGACCGAACAGCGATGGCCGAAATCGGCCGAGATCGCCTGCTCGAATCGCGTCTCATTGTCTTTGAGCAAACCGCGCAGCCGCGCCAGCCGGTCGAGCCGCTGCTCCAGCGACGCCGGGGGCTCGGCGCGGGAGCGCTCGATCATGCGGTGAAAGCTGTCGTGCAGGGCATTGCCCCCGAAGCCGCCCAACGGCTGGTCCATGCTGCGCTCCACCAGTTTGCCGGCAGTTTGTCACGTTTTGGGCCGGTTTTGCCGAAGTCTTGCAGGAGCGGGGCCGGGGGGCAACCTCATCCGGTTCCCGTCGTCATATTATCTTGAAAATCTGCATCGCAGGCCTTCCCAAACCCCCCGGGCATTGGTACACACCCCTCGCGCCCCGGGCATTCGCCCCGGGCAGCCTTCTCAGGAAGCTTCCGGGAGGATTGATCGGCGCCAACCGGCGTTGACCGTTCACTTTGGTTTTCTGAAAGCCGCGCAAAGGTTTATCGCGGGGTGGAGCAGCCCGGTAGCTCGTCAGGCTCATAACCTGAAGGTCATAGGTTCAAATCCTATCCCCGCAACCAAATCAACTTGCGAAACCCCGGTCCTCGTGGCCGGGGTTTTCGTTTTGAGGGAAATCGCAAGGATTCCAGCGAGATCGCCTCGGACATCGATTTCAGCTCATCATTGTGGGGCGTCAGCACGATCTCCTTGACGAGGGATCGCAGAATTTCTCCGGCCTTTGGTAGAAGCCCTCCCGTGTTCGGGCGGCACAGACGTAGCTGAAGTCCTGAAAGACTAGCACCCCCTATTGCCAGGCGATTCAAAGGGCAAAATAGAAAAGCGGAGGCCTTGGCCTCCGCTTGATGATCGTCTGCTATCTCGCCTTGCGGCCGAGGGCGACGGTCGTGCAGCCTTTACCCCAGCCGCCCCGCCGCATGCGCCAGCAGCGTGTACACGAGGCCCGTTTCCGAGCTCAGATGCGTGCGCAGCACCTGCGGGCCGCGTTCGTCGCGGGCGACTTCGTCGAGCAGGCGTTCGAACTCGGTGATGTAGCGGTCCACCGTCTGCTTGAAGGCGCGGTCGCTGCGATACTTGCGGGCGACCTCGTCGAACGCCTTCTGGCCGGCCGGCGTGTACAGCCGCTTGCTGAACGCCTTGGCCTCGCCGCGCTGATAGCGATCCCACATCTCCAGCACCAGGTTGCGGTCCATCAGCCGGCCGATGTCGAGCGACAGCGATTCCAGCGGATTGCCGCTCATCGCCTGCTGCGGCGTGGGCTGCTGCGGCGTCCGGGCGCGCGGAAGTTCGCGCTCGGCACCGGCGTCGGTGCGGTTGAGGAGATCCGACAGCCAGCCGTCGCGGCCCGGATCGGCGCCGGTCGGCGCGACCGGCGGGGCCTCGGTGCGGCGCGGGGCAGGGCCCGGCAGGCCGAGGTCCGGCGGCGGCAGCGTTGCGGCGCTGGCCTCGCGGCGCTGTGCCGGCCGCGACGCGGGTTCACGCGACACCGGCTCCGGCCGTGACATCGGCTCCGGCGCGCGCGCGATGGCCTCGCCGCGGCCGCCGGCGGTCGCCAGCATCGGCTCTTCGTCGCGGACCGCGCTGGCGCGGGTGGTACCGACCACATCCATGCCGCGGCCGTGGCGCGCGACGATGCGGTTGAGTTCGGCCAGCGCCTCGATCTGGTCGACGATCACCTTGCGCATCTGCGCGGTGCTCTCGGCGGCCTCCTGCGGGATTTCGAGCACGCCGCGTCGCAGCTCCTCGCGGGTGGCTTCGAGTTCGTGGTGCATCTCCGAAGCCATCTGCTTGATCCCCTGGACGATCGCCGCGAAGCGGTCGGCCGATTGCTTGAACAGCGCATCGGCTTCCTGGGTGCCCTGCTGATAGACCTGGTGCATCGCCTCGGTGGTGAGGCGGCGCTCCTGCTCGGCGGCGCTGCGCACCGCTTCGAACTGCTGCGTGATGCTGGCGGAGCCGGCGCCTGCGGTCTCGGCGACGATCCGCGCGATGTCGCGGGCGCGCTCCTCAGCCGCGGCGAGCGATTCGTCGAGCAGGCCGGTGAAGCGGGTGAGCCGCTGGTCGAGATCGGCGGTGCGCAGGTCGATGGTGGTGACCAGCGACTCCAGCGATTCCTTGCGCTCCAGCACCGAGGTCGATGCGCTACGGTTGCTCTGCTGGACCAGCTCCGCGGCTTCGGCCAGGGCCTGACCGTGCATCTCGAACTGCTCGGACAACGCGCTGAGATCGGCCAGCGCCTTGGCGGTCTTGCCGTGGAAGCCGGTGAGCTGGTCTTCCAGGCCCTGCGTGGCGGCGCCGCTGCGGGCGTTGACGTCGTTCATGGTGGTGACGAAATCCGCCACGCGGGTGACCAGCGCGCGCTCCAGCGAGTTGAGGTTCTCGTGGGCGCCGGTGAGCACTTCCTGCAGCAGGATGTTGCCTTCGCGCAGCCGCTCGAACAAAGCGACCGTGTCGGTGCGCAGGATCTTGCTGGTCTCCTGCATCTCGGTGACGGCGGTGACCGAGACCTGGCGCGACTGTTCGATCGCGGAGCGCGAGGCGAGCTCGAGATCCTTGAGCGACTTGTTGATCGCGCCGGTGGCGAGATCGCCGGCGCCGGTGATCGAGCGCGCGACGTCGTTGCCGTTGGTCAGGATCGAATTCGAGAACGCCTTGCCGCGGCTTTCGATGGCGCCGAGCGCGTCGGTGGTGACGCGGTCGATCTCGATGGTGAGCTGGTTGGTCTTGCCGGAGATGGCTTCCACCAGCAGGCCGCGCTTGCCGTCGATGATCTGCGACAGGCGCTCGGCCTGCTGCTGAACGTAGCTGACGATCTCGTCGCTCTTGGCGGTGATGGTCGAGCCGAAGCTGCCGCTGGCGGCGAACACCGAGCGTTCGATCTCCGCGGAAGTCGACTTGATCTTCGAGCTGACCTCGTTCGACACCGCGACCAGCGTGCTCTGGGCCGCCGCCGCGCTGACCTGGATGTTGTCGGTGGTGTTGATGGTGACGCCGGCGAGCGTGCGCTCGATGTCGGCGGAGATCGCCTTGATCTGGCTCGCCGCTTCCGCCGAGCCGTTGGTGAGGGTCGACTGCACGTCGCGGGCGCTGCCCAGAATGGTCGACGCCGCCGCGGCGCTGACCGTGGTCAGCGTGCGCTCGACGTCGATCGCCAGCGACTTGACGTGGTTGGCGGCTTCCTCCGAGGCTGTCATCAGCGTGGTCTGCGCTTCGCGCGCGCCGGTGACGATCGATTCGGCGGAGGTCTTGCCGGCGGTGATCAGGCTGCGTTCGACCTCTGCGGCGAGCGAGCGGGCCTGATCGGAGGCCGCGGTCGAAGCGTTGGCGAGCGTGCTCTGGACGTCCCGGGCGCTGGCGAGAATGGCGCCGGCGGTGGCGCTGCCGGCGGTGGTCAGGGTGCGCTCGACGTCGCCGGTCAGCGCCTTGAGCTGGTTCGACGTCTCGGTCGAGGTCGCCACCAGGGTGTGCTGGGCTTCGCGGGCGCCGGACAGCAGGGTCTCCACGGTGGCGCTACCGGCCGCCGTCAGCTTGCGTTCGACATCGCTGGCGAGCGAGATCACCTGGCTCGACGCCTCGGAGGAGGCGGCGACCAGCGTGTTCTGGGCTTCGCGCGCGCCGGCGACGATCGCGCTGGCGGTCGCGGATCCGGCTTCGGACAGCGTGCGCTGAACGTCGGAGCTCAGCGACTTGACGCGCTCCGCGGCCTCTTCGGAGGCTGCCACCAGCGTGGTCTGGGCGGCGCGGGCGCCGCCGAGCACGGACTCCGCAGTGGCATTGCCGGCGGCGTACAGCGTGCGTTCGATATCCGACGACAGCGACCGGATCTGGCCGGTGACCTCGGTGGAGGCCGACAGCAGGGTCGACTGCGCCTCGCGGGCGCCGGCCAGCACCGATGCCGAGGTGGCGTCGCCGGCTCCGGTCAGGGTGCGCTCGATATCGGCGGACAGCGCGCGGATCTGGCTGGCGACGTCGGACGACGACGACACCAGGGTCGCCTGCGCCTCGCGGGCGCTGTTCAGCACCGAGGTCGAGGCGGTGCCGCCGACGTCGGTCAGCGTGCGCTGGATTTCGGCCGACAGCGACCTGATCTCGTTGGTGACGTCGGTCGAGGTGGCGACCAGCGTGGTCTGCGCCTCGCGCGCGCCGGCCAGCACCGATGCCGCGGTCGAGGTGCCGGCGACCGCGAGGGTGCGCTCGACGTCGGCCGACAGCGACTTGATCTGGGCGAGCGTATCGCTCGACGCTGCGACCAGCTTGGACTGGGCCTCGGTCGCGCTGAGCAGCACCGTGTTCGCGGCGCTGGTGCCGACCGCGGTGAGGGCGCGTTCGATCTCGGACGAGGTGAGTTGCAGCTGCGCGCCGACCTCGGTCGACACCGACAGCATCGCTTCCTTGGCGGAGCGGGTGCCGCTCTGGATCGTGTCGCTGGTGCTGACGACGAGGCCGGTGAGCGAACGCTCGGCGTCGGCGACATGCGACTTGATGCCGAGCGAGAGTTCTTCGGCGCGCGCCATCAGCAGATCGCTGGCTTCGCGCCCGGTGTTCTCGAATCGACCGGCCACCGCGTCGATGCGCGAGCCGAGCAGGTCCTCGAATTGCGACACGCGCAGGTCGATGTCGGTCAGCACGGTGCCGACCCGGCCTTCGAGGCCTTCGTGGATCTCCTGGAAGCGGGCGCTGACGGTCGCCGCCAGTCCGGCGCTGCGGCTGTCGATCGTCTCGGTGACGTTGCCGATGCGCTGATCGATCGCGTGGATCGCCTGCGCGGTGCCGTCGGTGAGCGAGTTGGTGAGATGCGACAGGCGCTGATCGATTGCCTCGATCGCCTGCACCGCGCCCGCCGTCAGCGTGCCGGAGAGCTTGTCGATGCGGGTGTCGATCAGATCGACGGCCTGGCTCGTGCCGCTCGACATCGTGGTCGACAGTTCGGCGATCCGGCTGTCGATGGCGACGATCGCCTGATCCGAGCCGGTGGTCAGCGTTTCCGAGAGCCGCGCGATCCGGCTGTCGATCGATTCGGTGACGATCTGGGTGCGCGATGCGAAGCCGTCTTCGAGCGAGCGCAGGTGTTCGCTGACGGTTTCGTCCAGCAACTTGATCTTGACGTCGAGCGAGCCGTCGAGGCTGCCGACGCGGGTCTCGAACACGTTCTCGAAATGCGACAGGCGCTGATCCAGCGTGGCGCTGAGCTCGCCGCCGCGCGCGGTGACGCGCTGGTCGAAATTGTCGACGTAGTCCTTCAGCGTGGTCGAGATGTCCTGGGTACGCTGGCCCATGCGCTCGACGATGTCGCCGCCGTAGGTCTTCACGGTGCGGTCGAATTCGGAGATGTGGCGGGTGATCAGCGCGCCGAGCGTGCCCGAATCGCGCGCGAACTTCTCGGCGAGCTCGGAGCCCTGCTGCTTCACCAGATCGTCGAACGCGCTCATCTGCATGCTGAGGGCGTCGTGGGCGTTCTCGGTCTGGCTGACGACCTTGGCCACCAGCGTATTCACGGTGACGTCGAGCGCTTCGCTGGCCTTGTCGCCGCTGGTCAGGATCTGGTCTGCGAGGCGGTTGCCGGCGTCGTCGATCTTGCTGACGAGATCACCGCTGCGCAGCTCGAGTTCGAGCAGCAGCGAGTCCGAGGAGTTCTTCAGCGAGTCGTGGACCTGCTCGGTGCGCTCGGAAATGCCGTCGACGATGCTGGACGAACGCTGTTCGAACTCGCCGGTGATGCGATCGAGCCGCTCGTTGAGCATGTCGTGGACGCGGTCGGCGAGTTCGACGAATTCGTCGTGAACGTGCCCGGTCTTGAAATTCAGGCTGGCGGTCAGCCGCTCGCTGGCGTCGAGCACGGCGCGCGTGGTCTCGGCGCTGGCTTCTTCCAGGCGGTCGAGCAGATCGCCGCCGCGCTCGCCGAGGGCGAGGATCATGTTGTCGCCGGCGTGGCTCAGCGCACCGGTGATGTGGGCGCCGCGCTCTTCCAGCGCGCTGGTGATGCTCTTCGCAACTTCGTCGACGCGGCTGGCGATCGCGTCGGAGATCAGCGCGATGTCGTGGCGCAGATCGATCTGCACGCCGGAGATGGCGCTACGCACCTGCTCGGCCTGGCCGACCAGATTGTCGCGCTGATGCGCGATGTCCTGCAGCAGGGCGCGGATGCGGACTTCGTTGTCGGAGTAAGCGCGTTCCAGCGCCGAGACCTCGTTGGCGACCAGGGTCTCGAGCTCGCCGGCGCGCGCGATCGCGCGCTCGACGCCGTCGCCCATCGCCGCGACCTCGCGGCGGATCGCCTGACCGACGGTCACGACGGAATCGCTCGCCGCGATCTCGGGCTCCGAGAATCGGATCGCGACCTGCGCCATCGACTGCGCGATCATCCGCAGTTCCTGGCCGCGCCAGGTCAGGCTGGCGAGGAAGTAGAACAGCATCACCGGGGCGAGGAACAGCGCGATCAGGCCGACCAGCGCCATCGTGCCGCCGGCGCCCTGGCCGACCATCGCCTGCAGCGAGGGCAGGAAGCTGATGGTGAGGACGATGCCGCCGAAGATCCAGACCCCGGCGAAGATCGAGGCGAGGGTGTAGACGTTGCGGGCCGGACGGCCCTTCTGCAGCGCCTGCAGCAACTGGCCGATGGTCTCGCGGTCGTCATTGGCGGGGCGCTGCGCGAACTGACGGTCGTCGTCGTGTTGTTCGAATCCGGGACGGTCGGTTGCGATCCGCGGCTCCGGCGCGCCGTCGTTGAAAGCGGGCGGCGGCGAGAGCGCCGGCGAATTGTCGCTCCGCGCCGAGATCGGATCGTCGGTCGCCGCAGGCGCATCGCTGATGTTCAGGGCTTCCTGAATCGCGGACAGCGCCACTTCGGTCGGATCTTTGATCTTCTTGGGATTATTCGCCATGTGACCTACGCCCTCGTTCTACGCATCCGGGGACACTGCATGAAATCCGATCGCAGTTCGCCGGCTCCGGTCTGATGCTCAAAGCCGGCGCCGTCGAACCCCTCGACGCCGGACTTTTGTCCACCACTTCCGCAAACATCCTATTGGCTCGGTGCATCGAATGAAATGGCCGACGTTAAGACATTCTTAATCATCGTTAACGGGAGTTGCCGCTAACTCCTTCGGCTGACGTGAAAATCCCGATTGGCCCCGGAAACCGGCGGAAAATACCGGACAAAATGGCCTCAAACTTGCGGCGTTGTCCCGAAATGATCCGTTAACCAATCCCGTGCTTGGATCGGTAATTCGTCGACCGCGCCGTGGAAAACGCCGAATCCGCCGGGAGAGAGCCTGTTGTCGCTGCAGCTGGATGGGGTCGAGTGGATGGCGTCGCCACCGTTGGTGCCGGATTCCGGGGCGATCGATGAGGCCCATTTGGCGCGGATGACGCTTGGGGATAAGTCGCTCGCGCGCGAGGTTCTGACGATGTTCTCGGCGCAGGCGTCCCGCCTGGCGGCGGTGCTGTCGTCCTGGCCGGCGGACGCGGCGGCGCTGGCGCATACGCTGAAAGGCTCGGCGCGGGCGATCGGGGCATTCGCGGTGGCGGATGCGGCCGAGGAATTCGAGGATGCGCTGCGGCGCGGCAACGACGCCCCCGAGCGGCTCGCGGCGCTCGACGCCGCGGTCGATCACGCCCGGCGCGCGATCGGCGAACTGCTGGAGCGCTGATCCGCCATGCCCGGCGGCCGCAAAGCTCGCTGCGGCGAAAGGCCGATTGCAGTTCCCGATTTTGCTCGCCGCGGCGCTGGCGGAAAGCCGATCGACCCGCTATAGGACAGCCCGTCATCCTTCCCCTGTCCGAACGAGCAGAGCGTCCGACGAGCAATCATGGCCAAGATTCACTTTGTTGATCACTCCGGAGAGACCCGCATCGTCGACGTCGAGAACGGCGCGACCGTGATGGAAGCGGCGATCCGCAACGCCATCCCCGGCATCGAGGCCGAATGCGGCGGCGCCTGCGCCTGCGCGACCTGCCACGTCTATGTCGACGAGGCCTGGCGCGAGAAGGTCGGCGGCCCCTCGCCGATGGAAGAGGACATGCTCGACTTCGGCTACGACGTGCGCCCGAACTCGCGGCTGTCGTGCCAGATCAAGGTCTCGGACGAACTCGACGGCCTGGTGATCTCGACCCCGGATCGTCAGGCGTAATCACGCCCGCGGCGTCCGCTCTGCGTGATCGACGCCGCGCAGCCACCACGGCGCCAGGTTGGCGATCAATTGATCGGGCAACGGCGTCGGCTTGCGGCTGGTTGCGTCGACCAGCACGGTCACGGCGCGTGCCGAGGCGACGCAGACGCCCTCTGAAAACACCACCTGATCGAAATGCGTCGAGGTCCGGCCGAGCTTGACCAGGCCGATGCCGAGCTCGATGGTTCCCGGCCAGTGCAACTCGCTGCGGAAGTGGATATCGAGCCGCACCAGCACCCAGGACAGCCCCTCCGGGATCAGCCCGTGCGACGGCTGCTTCATCAGCGTGACCCGGCCGGTCTCGAAATAGCTGGCATAGACCGCGTTGTTGACGTGGTTGTTCGGATCGAGGTCGGCGAACCGGACATTGTCCGAAAGTCGGTAGGGGAAGTCCTCCAGCAGAGGCACAGCGTGGTCGCGGGATCGTGCAGACAAGGGCCATTCTCCGGGCTTCTGGAAACCATTGAGCGCAGTTCTTGAGCTAGAACAAGGTGCCGCAAGCCATTTATGGCTTTTCTCCCCCGCCGGGCTTGGCTAGACAAGCCGCGGCCGGACCGCCCGCGTCCGAAAATTCTTCAACACGAAAAGAATCACCATGACCGAAACGATCAAAACCGATGTGCTGATTGTCGGCGCGGGTCCGTGCGGACTATTCGCCGTGTTCGAACTGGGCCTGCTCGATATCAAGACTCACCTCGTCGACATTCTCGACAAGGTCGGCGGCCAGTGCGCCGAGCTGTATCCGGAAAAGCCGATCTACGACATTCCCGGCGTTCCGATGATCACGGGCCACGGCCTGACCGAAGCGCTGATGGAGCAGATCAAGCCGTTCAATCCGACCATCCATCTCAACGAGATGATCGAAAGCGTCGAGAAGATCGGCGACCCGGAGTTCCGCGTCACCACCAATGCCGGCACGGTGTTCGAGTGCAAGGTGCTGGTCGTCGCCGCGGGCGGCGGTTCGTTCCAGCCGAAGCGGCCGCCGGTGCCGGGCGTCGAAGCCTATGAAGGCAAGTCGGTGCACTACGCGGTGCGCAAGATGGAAGAGTTCCGCGGCAAGGACATCGTCATCGTCGGTGGCGGCGATAGCGCGCTGGACTGGACGCTGAACCTCAACCCGATCTGCAAGAGCATGACGCTGGTGCATCGCCGCGACGATTTTCGCGGCGCGCCGCACTCGGTCGAGCAGATGCGCCAGCTGGTCGCGAGCGGCAAGCTCGATCTCAAGATCGGCCAGATCACCGAACTGCAGGGCGAGGACGGCCAGCTCTCGGGCGCCACCATCAAGCTCAACGGCAACAGCATCGCGCAGATCAAGTGCGATGCGATGCTGCCGTTCTTCGGGCTGACGATGAAGCTCGGCCCGGTGGCGAATTGGGGCCTGCAGCTCGAGAACAATCTGATCCCGGTCGACACCGGCACGTTCGAGACCAACGTCCCCGGCATCTTCGCGATCGGCGACATCAACACCTATCCGGGCAAGCTGAAGCTGATCCTGTCGGGCTTCCACGAGGGCGCGCTGATGGCGCAGAAGGCGGTGAAATACGTCTATCCCGACAAGCGCGTCGTGTTCCAGTACACCACCTCGTCGACCAATCTGCAGAAGAAGCTCGGCGTGAACTGAGCGCGCGAACAGCTCGGCGGCGCTGCTGCCGGGCGATCACAGCAAGTCGTTAGTTCAGGGCGCGCCGCAAGGTGCGCCCTTTGTTTTGCGCCTGCCTGCGGCGTTTCGAGCTGTTAGAGCAGCTCTGGTTTTGATGGAATCACCGCCGTCATCCTGAGGTGCCCGCTGGCCGCGCCATGCGCGGCGCTGCGGGCCTCGAAGGATGAGCCGCAAGCGCCTTGGCGCATCCTTCGAGGCTCGCTGCGCTCGCACCTCAGGATGACGACTCCGCACGCGAGAATGCCGCGTCGCTTCAATCATTCGATGCGCGCGCCCCGGAACGACGGGGGCGTTTCGTGACTTGTGACTTCGAGGCATCGAAGGGCGGCGGCTCCGGGTGTCGCTGCGCTCAGCCGGACGACGCGTCTCCTCGGTCGCTCGCTGTTACTTCGTCCGTATCAGCTTCTTCATCGCCTTCGCCGGTCCCAGCCATAGCAGCAGGGCGATCAGCCTGGCGCGGGAGACCGGGAGGTCGCGGCGCTCGCGCAGCAGGTTCAGCAATGCGGCTTGCGCGAACTTCCGTTCGCCGGCGGTCAGCGTGGATCGCTGCGAGGTGATCGCAGCGAGGTCGATCGCGGACGCTGGCGCCGTGCGCGCCAGCGAGGGGTCGGCGAGTTCTAGCATCCGGAACAGCCGCGAGCTGTCGCGCTCGAAATTGCCGGGATCGTCATCGTGCCAGTCGGGCGGCGCGGTCAAGATCGCCGAGGGATCGGGGCCGCCGTGGCTGCGGGCGGCGCTGGCGAGCTTGGCGAGGCGGGCGGAATAGATCTGCCGCAACTCGCGGGTGCGTGTAACGCTGCCGCCGTGCTCGCGATAGCGGATCAGCACCTCGGGCAGGATGGCGATGGCGCCGATATCGGCGAGGCGCAGCCAGAAATCATAATCCTCGCCGGCCTCGAAGGCGGCGCGATAGCCGCCGATGCGCCGCGCGGCGTCTGTGCGGAACATCACCGTCGGATGGATGAACGGGCTCTTCTTGGTCAGCGTCTCGCGCAGGCCGTCCGGGCTCGGCCGCATCTGGCGGCCGGACGATGCGCCCTGGGCGTCGATGATCTCGGCCCAGCCGCCGAGCAGCACGACGTCCGGGTGCGCCTGCAGATAGTCGCGCTGCCGCGCGAGCCGCTCCGGCAGCGCGATGTCGTCGGCGTCGAGTCGCGCGATCAGCGGCGCGCGGGCCCGCGCCAGGCCCAGATTGAGCGCCGCGACCAGCCCCTCGCGGCTCTGCCGCAGCACGACGACACGCGGATCGCGGGCGCGCGCTTCATCGAGGATCGCCGGCGTCGCGTCGGTCGAGCCGTCGTCGATCACCAGGAGTTCGAGATCGGACAAGGTCTGCGCCAGCACGCTGTCGACCGCCTCGCGCAGCCAGCGCTGGCCGTCGCGAACCGGCAGGATCACCGAGACTTGTGGCGGCCGATGCGGCGACACTGTCGTCCTCACTCGATTTGTGCACGCGGCACGGACCCCGAGATAGACCGCGCCGGCCGCCGCTTTGCAAGCGGCGCGCGGTGGCGCGAATATCGGCGGTCGCGGCGAATTCGCGGCCGTCAACAATTACTTGCCATTGACGTTGCGAAGCCCGACCCGCTAGACCCGAGTCGACCTCGATCCGATTGATTGCAGCGCGGGCCTCGCCGCGCATGAATATTATTCAGGCCGGCTCCGAAGCCGGCACCACGCGACGGACAGAACTTGGCGCAGCCCCCCGACAGCCAGACCCCGCCGCCGCGACAACCCTGGCTGTGGATGGACGTATCGACCAGCGCTCGCGCGCGCTCCGGCCAGATGAACGGCACGCTGCGGGTCGAGCACAGAATCGCCACCGCGTTGCGCGAACGGATCGGACCGCAGCTCGGATTTTGCCGCTACGAACCGCTGCGACAGGACTACGTGCCGGTTGCGGCGGTGCCCGATCTCGGCGCCAAGCCGGTCGCCGCGGCGAAGCCGAAGGCGGCGCGTGCCACGATGCTGTCGTCGATCAAGCCGCTCGGCAAGAAACTCGAACGCGCGGTTCGTACTTCGGTGCGTGGCGCTGTCGCGCCGCTGCTGCAGAAAATGGCCGGCGGCGAGGGGCTGCCGCCGCCCGGCCCGGCTGCGGGCCACGAGGTGCTGCTGCTCGCCGGCGAGAACTGGTCGCGGGTCGACTACGCAGCGGTGGCGCGGATGCGCCGCGCGCGCGGAACCCGGATCGCGGCGGTGTGCCAGGACTTCATCCCGGTGGTCGCGCCGCAATTCTTCGCCGACGGCGAGTTCGTCACGCAGTTCGAGGCCTATGCGCAGTTCCTGATCCGCGAATGCGACATGGTGATTTCGATTTCCGACTCCACCAGCGCCGACGTGCGCGCCTATGCGCAGCGCCATGGCGGGTTGCGCGGCGCGATCGAGGTGGTGCATCTGGGCGCCGATCTGGCGACGCCGGCGACCGCGCGCCGGCCCGCTGCGCTCGGCGACGGGCAGGCGCAGCGCTTCGTGCTCAGCGTCTCGACCATCCAGTCGCGCAAGAATTTCGATCTGCTGTATCACTTGTGGCGGCGCTTGACCGAGCAGGGCACGCCTCGTCTGCCGACGCTGGTGATCGTCGGGCAGCCCGGCTTCGGCAGTGCCGACCTGCTGTGGCAGATCGCGCATGATCCGGTCACCGCGTCGTCGATCCTGCATCTGCCTCGCGCTGGCGACGAGGAACTGGCGTGGCTGTACCGGAACTGCGCGTTTACGCTGTATCCCTCGTTCTACGAGGGCTGGGGACTGCCGGTGTCGGAGAGCCTCGCCTTCGGCAAGTACTGTCTCGCATCGAACACGTCGTCACTGCCGGAAGCCGGCGCCGGCCTCGCGGGGCACCTCGATCCGCTGGATTTCGCAGCCTGGCGCGATGCGGTGCTTGACCTGATCCATTCCCCTGAGCAACTTGCCGGATACGAAGCCGCGATCCGGTCGAACTATCGCCCGGTAACCTGGGCGCAATCCGCCGGCCGGATGGTGGAGGTGCTGCGCAGCGTAGCGGCTGCCCCTGCCGGTTTCACGAGCTAGGAGTCCAATGGTATCCGTCGTCGCCCGATCGTCGCGCGCCCGGCAGACTCTGGCGCAGACCCGCGACTGGCTGATACGCATGCGGGCCGGCGAGAAGCTGTTCATCCTGTCGATGTGCCTGATCTATGCGCTGCACAGCATCTGGCTGGCGCGCACCGTCTTGTGGTTCCTGGTGCTGCCGGTGATGCTGATCACGGCGGCGCCGTATCGCAACCTGCTGCCGATCGCGAAATCGGGCGTGTTCATCGCTTCGGCGGTGTTTCTGTTGCTGATCATCGGCACCTCGGCGCTCGGCGGCGAGACCCCGTGGCCGATGCTGCTGCGAAACCTGCGCTACTTCGCGGCGGTCGTCGCCTTCGTGGCGATCGTCGCGCAATTGGTGCGCGGCGACGGCGATTTCCTGCGGCTGCTGTTCCTGGTGCTGGCGCCGGTGGCGGCGCTGGCGGCGATCCGCGACGTGGTATCGTTCACCGGTCTGTCGCTGGAGACGCTGATGACCACCCGGCTGCAGGGCGTCAGGGGGCTGACGGTCTACTACAACTCCAACGTCATCGGCATGATGTTCGCGATGCCCTGCGTCGGCGCGGCGGCGGTGATGGCGTCGCGCAGGTTACGGCGATGGCAGTTCGCGATGCTGGCGGCGTCGGTTCTGATCCTGCTCGGCGCCGTCGTGCTCACCGGCAGCCGCGGCTCGCTGATCGCCGCGACGGTCGGCATCGGCGTGTCGATCCTGTCGGCGAATTGGCGGCTGGCGGCGGCGATCGTGGCGCTGGTGGCGGTCGCGGCGGCGGTCACGCTGCTGACCCCGCTCGCCGGCGAGTTGCTGCAGCGGCGCGACAGCCTGCGATTGACGCTGTGGCCGATCTATTTCGACATGGCGATGCTGAAGCCGTGGCTCGGCTATGGTCTCGCTTTCGACACCCAGCGCATGCTGCCCGATGGCACCATGGTGATGAACGGACACAACATCTTTCTGTGCGCGGCGGTGAGGGGCGGCGTGTTCAGCGCGCTGGCGCTGTTCGGCATCGTGCTGGCCTCGTTGGTGAGCGCGCTGCGGGCGTGGTTGCGCCGCCGCGAGATCCTGGGGCTGGCGTTGCTGGCGGTCTGCCTCACCGCCACCACCGTCGACTACGAGATCATCCCGACCGACCTCGGCTATTTGTACGTTCTGTTCTGGCTTCCCGTCGGCATCTGCCTCGGCGCGGCGCTGGCCGAGGCGCCGCGCGGGCTTTCGGGCCGACACGCCGGTGCCGCGGGAACCGCTGCCGACGCGGCGCCGACCGTGACGTCACACAATCGCCAGCCGGCGGGTGCTTAGCTTTGCCGGCTGGATTGTCATACCGTTCCGCCATATTGTCGTCTCATCGCGATGTTTCAGGTGTTGCCATGAATACACATCGACCGATCCGTATCGTCGCATGGGCGGCTGTCGCCGCCTTTACCTACTTGCTCGCTGCGGCCGCGCCGGCCGCCGCGGCCGAACCGACCGCCGTCGGGCTCTGGCAACGCACTGATACCGGCAAGCCCACCGGCAAGCCGGTGGTCTGGGTGCTGATGCTGGATCGCGGCAACAATCTGTACGAAGGCATCGTCGCCAAGACCTTCGCCCAGCCCGGCCAGCCCGAAATCGCCGTTTGCGAGGAGTGCGAGGACGACCGCAAGGACCAGCCGGTGCTCGGCATCTCGCTGATCCGCGACATGAAGCGCAAGGGCCGGGTCTATGAGAACGGCAACATCCTCGACCCGCGCAACGGCGACGTCTGGAAGGCGATGCTCACCGTCAGCCCCGACGGCCAGATCCTGACGCTGCGCGGCTATCTGATGACGCCGGCGCTCGGCAAGGACGAGGACTGGTTCAGGCTGCCCGACACCGCGATCGCCCAGCTCGATCCCGCGATCGTCGCCAAGTTCATGCCGGAACAGGCCGCGGCCGCCGCCGCCCCGGTCGGCGCCAAGCCCGGCACCACCGCCGGCAAAGCGAAAGCCGCCCCCGCCCTGATGCAGAAGGGCGGCATGATGGCGCCCCCGCCGGCGAAGTAAGGGGACGGCACGGGCTGCGTGTTGCCCGGCTCGAGAATCAAACGGCGACCGCCCCGGCTGGCGGTCGCCGTTTTCGTATCAACTGTCTGCTGACGCGCCCGGCTTCCAGTCGTCGTACTTCTTCAGCAGTTCGGTTGGCTTGTCGAAGTTTGCTTCGAGGTCGAGCGCGGTCGCCATGATCTCGCAGCTCCTGAGGCCGAGGTTGCGGTACGCCTGGAACTGATCGGGATCGAAAAACTGATCTGCGGTTGTCTGGTGCGGAAAGTCGGCGTTGAGCGCGCGATAGCCGAGGGTGGCGAAATCCAGCCCCTCGACGATGGTCGATTTCAAATAGATCAGCACGCCGGTCTTGTTGGGCTCGCCACTCTTCGTCGCGGGATATTCGATTCGCGCGACCATGAACGGCGATTTGGCGAGAGGTAGGCCGCGCGGATATCTGTTCTTGGCCTCTTCGCCGAGAAAGAGTTCCGGTCCCTTGCCCTTGTCGGATGGGGCGAACTTCAGAGCGACGCCAAAGTCTTCCTTGATGCGATTGTGCGACGACACCAGAGCCGACAAGTTGATGTCCTTGTCCTGTTCAGCGTCGACCACGATGATCAGGTCGAGCCGCCGCCGCACCAGTTCGTACAGGCCGAGATTCTCGAAGTGGCCACCGTCGGAGAGTTCGAGGAATTTCGCCTTTCTGTGGTGACCGAATCCGAGAATGCCGGCGGTGAGTCCGGGCTGGAAATAGGTCGGAGCCTTCAGGACTTGCAGGCCGAACAGAGATTTAGCGGCGAGCCATCGCGGGTTCCCGACCCACAGTCCCAGCCTGATGTTGAGGATGGACATCACCGCCGAGAGGAAACGGTCGCGCGTCACGCCGGTTCCGATATAGCCGGCATTCGCATTGGTGGCCGCGCCGGAGGCCGCCATTGCCGAGGCCAGTGTCAGCGGACCCTGCAGCCGAAGGTAGTCGCGACTGCGCATCCAGCCGGTAGCCGAGGAGCCGATGATTGCCGGCGATATCAGAAAATTGTCGCCGCCGCGGAGCGCCAGCTTCGGATCGTCCGGCTCGTTGACCAGGATCGCATGGGCGTTGAGCAGGTGATAGGGCCGGTCGCCGCGCTCCTCGGCGCTGCGCACCACATCGACGACGGTGAGCGTATCGGCAACGTCGCTTTGCCGCGCTGTGCCCTGGCTGATAGCGTCGGTCATCGGCATGAAGGTTTCCATCAGCCGATCGCGATAGAACCGGTGGAGGCCGGTGGCATTGAGGCTGCCGGCGACGCCGATGGCGATCGACAGCATGAAGAGACCCGCGCCTCCCGTCAGAGCCCAGTTTGTATTGAGAAGAAACAATTGCCGGGCGGTAGCAAAGGAGAGAATAAGCAGTCCCGAAAGGAAGAGCAGCGACCCAGCTATCGCGAAGAATTTGCCGGCGACGCCCGGCAAGAGACTCTTGGCCTTGAGATAGTAGCCGTAAAGTGCGGTGCCGACTCCACTCAGCAGCGTGACGGTTCCCCAAACCGGCTCGAAAGCGCCGAGTTTGGACGGATCTGTCAGCTTCAAGGTGGCGACGATTAGGGGTAGAAGGCCGATAGACACTGCCGTGATCGCGATCGGGAGACCCTTGCTCGAGGCTTTTTCGAAACGTCGTCGCAGCGAATAGCTCCAGTTTTCGGGCAGCGACATCTGGGAAATTGCCACACTGATCGCGGCCGCGATCATGAATAATTCCAGCAGAAGCTGGGCGCCCAAGAGCGGCTGTAACGTTGCCGAACTATTGTATTTCCAGATCACATGAGCGGCCAAGCCGATGCCGACCGAAGCTGAGAGTGCGATCCAACGGCCTCGCTTGCCGGACGCCCTGATTGACGCCAGGTGACCGAGAAACGCGAAAAGGATCGTTCCAATAAAGATTGCGACGCCGACCGCGCCGGCCAATGACAGGAGAGCAATGAACGAAGGGCGGCAGGCGAACACGGTAGTTCCGACAGCGGTCTCGCATTTCGCCGCCAACTCGCCATCCGAGCTTGCGCCCGACAGAAAACTATCCAGGACCTCGAAGGACAGGAAGATCGCAATCAGCAGCGGCATCCAGACAGCGAGGCTCAGCAACACCGTACGCAGCACGGCCATGATCAGGCCGGCGAAGCCGATGCCGTCTCCCGAGGTGAGATACGAGCCGTGCTGACGAAGAAATTTGAGATTGAGGGCCGCCGCCTCCGCAACCGGGGACGCGTTCGCCCGCTCCTCCTGAAACGGGAAGCTGGCGGTGTCGGCTCCGAAACGATGAACGGTGCGCTCTCTCGACTTCTGCAGCGCCGCTTCAGCAACCACGCGGCGTTCGCACCAAAACCAGGACAATGCCGATCCGATATAGCCGCCGCCGGACACGGTGGACAGGTAGTGAATTCGTTGCAAGAGACCGCGTGACGCCAATCCCTCGAGCACGCCGAGGGCCACCGTGGCGGCGCGGATGCCGCCTCCCGACAAAGAGAGGCCAGCACGGTAGTCAGGTTTCGTCGTCGGCCATAGAAACGCTTCTTCTTCCGCCAGCATTGTGGCTTCATCGAGCAGCAATGTCGCGGTCGACCCAGCCGCCGGCGCGTCGCCAACCATCTGCACTGACTTGCCCTCGGTGCGCTCGCGTCGCGTCGCATCAGCCCCGAGCATGTCCATCATTGCTTGGCGCTGCCTGGCCACGTCCACGACTGTTCGTCGGTCCGGAAGGCGCCTTTCCTGCGTTCGAGATCGTTGATGCGTATGAAGCCTCCCGGTCTCAGGGTGGATTCGAAGGTCACGCAGGCGAGGCCCTCCGCATCAGCGATGTATCGCTTGATGGTGACCTGTCGATCAGCCAACGGTTCCGCATAGGCGGTGCCGAAGCCGAATTGCGCCCAAAACTGGCTGCGCTGACCGCTCTTGACGATTTCGGGATTGAACGAAAAGTCAGATGCGTTGCTCCGGCCTTGGTAAGGATCAGCGTTCGCGTCGTCCGAGCGCTTGCATCCGCGCGGTTGTGTCAGATAGCTCACATGAAAATTCTGAAGCGTCTTGCTATCGGCGCGATCCGTGATCTCACCATAGTCGTGGTAAAAATCGTAAGAGCGTATCCTCACGCTCTTGTTGGACGGAAAATTCGGATAGTTCTCGCATGTCTCCGATGGATGGTAACGCGTGTAGTTTTCCCGTATGAGCGCGACGCGACCGGTATTGGTGGCATAGGGTCCTTCGACGCCGGTCTTGATGATCAAGATCCCACGGCGCGCGGCACGCAACGCGGCGTCGCGTGCGATGTAAGCGAATGTCATCGTTCGTTGGCGACCGTTCGCGATCTCCGCCGTGAGAGCTCCAATTGGCCACCAGCCACCGTTCTTTCTGTACAGCCACGTGCCGTCGGCGTACGAGCCAGCGTTGTCGATCTGGCGACAGTCGGCGCTGGCGGTGGTTGCAGATGCGGCAATGGTCAAACAGGCAATTGCTAGTGTCTTTCGAACGCTCATGACTTCCTCCGCAATCGGCGTGTGCGGCACGCCGGCAAGAGTTAAGGCAAGGTGTTCTGCTCGCTCGCTGGGCGATTGGCATGTGCGTGAGAAGAAACGTTCAGGCCGAAATGCGCCTGCACTTTCAACATTCTGATAGTTCTTATCGATCGAACTTGAAACTAATCATACGCGCGCAGTTTGGCTGTCCGGAAAACAGCCCGCAGCACACGGCAAAACGCGCGACAGGCCGACTATAGCACGGCAGGTGCCGCCGTCCATAGCGTTCAGCGCCAGCTCGCCGCTACCAACTTCGCCGTCAGTCCGTATCGCCTACTCCACTGCTCCCGGCGGCGGCAGCGGTGCGCTGATCACGTTCGGTCCCGACTCCAGTTGCAGCACCGCTTCGGCGGCGGGCACCGCGGCGTCGGCCATCGCGGCGTGGCCTTCGGCGGAGGGGTGGACCGCGCCGCCATAGACCGCGGACACCACGCCCCAGGTGGCGTCGTGAATGTCGGCGGGCTGGATCGCCGCGGGCAGGCCTTGCGGGAACGTCATCGCCGCGAAGTAACTGTCATTGGCGTCGCGGATCCAGCGCGCGCGCGGCAGATAAGCGCGGTAATTGCTGGCGCCGGCACCGCAGCTCATCGGCGAATTCGCCGCCGCGACGATGTCGCTGGTGAAGCTGTCGCCGCGCGGCGAAAAGCAGGCGCGGTCGAATTCCGGATCGGTGTCGGCACGGGCGCAGAAGCCGTGATGGGCGAAGGTGCGCTGATGCGCGTCGACGAAGGTCATGGCGTCGGCGGACGGATTGCGGCACAGCACGCCGCCGCTGCATTGCGCCAGATCCTTCAGGCGCGGCAGGAACTCATTGTCGACGAAGGAGGCCACCGCGGCCAGCCGGTTGGGGTCGGCGTCGAACGAGGGATGGATGTCGAAGCCGGCGCGGCCGCCGGGGCAGGGGACGCCTCGGTTCGCCAGCGCCGGATTGGCGTAGGTGACGTAGACCACGCGCGACATGTCGTCGACCAGCCCCTTGAGCGCTTCACGCATCTTCGAAAAGCTCTGCGGCAGGGTTCGCGCCAGCGCGCTGCGCGACTCCTCGATCGAGCCGATCACGCCGGAGCGGCGGAAGATGCCGCGCTCGGTCGGGCTATCGACGATGACGTCGGCGACCAGGCCGGAGAAGTTGATGTCGTTGGCGCCGACCGACAGCAGCACCAGATCGAGCCCGCGTTGCGGCTGGCGTTTGCGCGCGGCGGCGAGCGCCTCGCGCAGCTCGGCGAGCTGGCTGTTGACGTTGCCGGGACAATTGGCGCCGGTCTTGGTGCGATAGCATTCGCGCGGCCGCTGCGAGCCGAACAGCCCGTCGGCGATGGTCGCCCCGGTGCAGGCCAGCGGCAGATAGGTCACCGCGATGTGCGGGTGACGCGCCGCCAGCGCCAGCGCGGTGCGGGTCTGGTAGCTGTACAGCGAGCGATGGCAGGCGGCGTTGAACCAGGTCGCCGAATAACGCTGCCAGTTGGCCAGCGTGTCCGGCGCCTCGCAGGCGCGGCCGCCTTTGTAGCCGGCGCGGCTCGGCCGATAATACTGGCCGGGGCGTGCGCCGGACCCGATGCCGAGATAGGAGCGATAGCAGAAGCCGTCGTCGGACAGCGCGATCGGCCGGTCGGGATTGCCTTCGCCGGATGCGATCGAGTCGCCCAGCCCCGCGATGAAGAAATCGCGCACCATGATCTCGGTGGTCACCCGGAGCGGCGCGTCGGCGCCGCTGGTGACGTCCACGGTCGCCACCGTCGGCTTGCCGTAGCGGGCGCGGAAATTGATCGGCTCGGCGCAGTCCAGCGTCGACGCCCGCGGGCCGTCGCCGTCGTCGAACAGCCAGGCGCAGATCGCGCCGACCGGGATCGCGCCGGTCAGCCGCACCGTGACCGGGTGTTCGGTCGGCGTCAGGTAGCTTTCCTTGACGCCGTCGCGGGTGCAGGGCTCGTTGACCCGGCCGGTCAGATCGATGCACAGCCGGTTGACGACGTTGCGGGCCCAGCCGCGGCCCTCGCTCTGCAGCCCCAGCGCCTGTTCGGAGGCGAGCACGGTGAGCCCGCGCAGCGCTTCGGCCTGCTCGCGAAAGTCGCGCTCCTCGCGAAACAGCCGGAAGCGGTTGCGGACCTCCCAGACGATCTGCATCGAGCCGTCGGTGACCGGGATCGCGGCGACGGGAGGCATGATCGGTAGGGCGGCGCCGGGCTGTTCGGGGCCCGGCGGCGGAGGCGCGGTCTGGGCGAGCGCGACGACGGACGGCAGCAGAACGGCCGCGGCGAGCGCGACCAGGCGGGCCGGAAGACGGAGCAGGGACAGTGTGATCATGCAGCGTTTGACGCCTCGGATGGGGCGAAAATATGGGAAAACGGCGGGTCCTATCTATACCCGCTCTGTCTCAGTCCCGCGAACCGCCGGCTGGTCGAGACACCGGCTTTGATCCGGGGTCGCACCGAGCCCGGCACCGACGAGGGACCGCTTCAAGCCGTGGAGATCGTTCGGGTCGTCGACGGCCGGCTGGACCTGCCCGCCTCGCCTCGTCTTGACGCCGCGCCGGCGCTCAGCCTTGCTTGCGCGGGCGCTGCGCGATCTGCCGGACCGGAGCCGCGGCGACCGGGTGGCCATTGCCGGCGCGTTTCTCCTGCCACGGCTTGATCACGCTCAGCCACAGCTCGCGCATGCCGAGGATCGAGATCGCGACGCCGAACGGCAGCAGGAAATACAACACGCGATAGATCAGCAGCGTGGCGATGATGTCCTCGCGGGCGAACATCGGCAGCGCCACCAGCATCGCGGCGTCGAACACGCCGAGGCTGCCGGGGGCATGGCTGGCGAAGCCGAGTAGCGTGGCGAGGATGAACACCACCGCCAGCGAGACGAAGTCGATATAGGGCTCGGACGGCATCAGCATGTACATCGCCATGGCGCAGAAGCCGAGATCGACCACGCCGATCAGCACCTGCACCAGCGTCAGCTTGGCCGACGGCAGTACCACCTTCCAGCCGTTCTGGCCGAGCTGGCGGCGCTTCTTGCCGGTCGCCAGCCACACGAAATACGCCGCGATGCCGGTGAGGCAGGCGACGCCGATCAGCTGGTTGACGCTGTCCGGCAACAGATCCATCGCGCTGGCGGCGGCGGGGTGCCAGATCATGCCGATGCCGAGCACGAACAGGTTACCGAGCCAGAACGTCAGGCCGGAGATGAAGCAGATCTTGGCGACGTCGATCGCGGTGAGGCCGTAGTCGGAATAGATCCGGAACCGGATCGCGCCGCCGGTGAACACCGTGGCGCCGAGATTGTGCCCGATGACATAAGAGGTGAAGGCCGACAGCGCCGCGATCCGGTACGGCACGTGCAGCTTGCCGATCGTTCGCAGGGCGAAGAAATCGTAGAAGGTCAGCGTGCAGAACGCGCCGACCACGAACAGCGCGGCGAGCCCGATCTGAGTTGGGGACTTCTCCGTCAGCGCGGTCAGGATGACGGCGCTGTCGACCCCCTTCAGGGTGTTGACCAGCGACGTGATCGCAAAGCCGATGATCAGAATGCTCGCGACGATGCCGAGCCGTTTCCACCCGACATACGTCTTGAAGCCGCGCCCCAGCGCGCTCAGCAGTCGATACATTCGTCCTCCCGGCGGGGCGGCAACGCGACGGGAGCCGCACGTATCACGGCCTGGCACTCGGCACCCGACAAACTCATCCGCGCAATTCCTTAGGGCATAACCGGCCCGTCGCGCAATCCGGCCCGCGGCCCGAACGACGCATCCATGGGACGGCCGGCGCGGTTGGCCCTTGACGTGGCGCAAACCAGCCGTCCGGCCTCGGCATGGCGGCCCACACGCATGGACAGCCCTTGCCACCGGCCAGGTCCATATAAGGGGCCACAGGTCCATGCGCCATCGGATAGGAGGCTTTCGTGCGGCATGCGGAACGGGTGTCCGGCGGGCTGGTTAATCCGGTCTCCAGGACGAGGCGGACTGCGAAACCGTCCGTGCCAACCCCGAGAGGAACCGCGATGGGACTGTTCACCAAAGACATCAAGACCATGGATGACCTGTTCGTGCACCAATTGCAGGACATCTATTACGCCGAGAAACAACTCGTGAAGGCGCTGCCGAAGATGGCCGACAAGGCCACAGATCCGCTGCTGAAGCAGGGTTTCATGACCCATCTCGAAGAGACCAAGGGTCATGTGAAGCGGCTCGAACAGGTGTTCGAGATGCACGGCGCGCCGGTCAAGGCGGTCGACTGCCCGGCGATCGACGGCATCATCGAAGAAGCCGACGAGACCGCCGGTGAGGTCGCCGACAAGACCGTGCTGGACGCCGCGCTGATCAACGCCGCGCAGGCCGCCGAGCACTATGAGATCGTCCGATACGGCAGCCTGGTGGCATGGGCGAAGCGGCTCGGCCGCAACGACTGCGCGGCCGTCCTGCAGAAGACGCTGGACGAGGAAAAGGCCACCGACAAGAAGCTCACCACGCTGGCCGAGAGCTCGATCAACATCCGCGCCGCGGGGTGATCGCGCCTCGCCGTGGTACAAAGTAAGCTGAGGCTAAACGCCGCGCGAAAAAAACGCGCGGCGTTTTTTGTTTTGCGGTGCGAGAGTTGAGCTCGTGTCGTCGCGCCTGGGTTGTGTCACCCGCTGATTGCGACGACCAAGTGACAATCAGGCGACGGTTCGACCAAGCTACGCAGATTCGTTTGGCCGCATCACTGTTCGTCTCAGAATCGCTCCGGCCGCACCACGGCGATATCCGAGACGGCGACGAAGCCGATCTGGTGAGACACCAGCGCGAACACGGCCTCGAGCACGGTGTCCAGTCTGGCTGCATCGACGATGCTGATCAGCATCAGCATTTGCGATGCGCTGCTGATCTGTCCCTCGGCGGTCCAGTCGCCGTCGCGGCCGTGACCGGCCAGGATCGGGACCACCGACCAGCCGGTGGCGCCGGCTTCGTCGAGCCGGGACGTCAGTCGCCGCAACAGCGGCGCCTCGACCACGATCTCGATACGCTTCTTGGGAAAAGTCTGCATGGCGAGCACTCCAGAGCGAGCGGGCGTTGTCATGGCGCGATACGGCCGGCGACGGCAATGTAGAGCGGGATGCCGACCAGCAGATTGAACGGGAAGGTGATGCCGAGCGACAGGGTCAGCGCCACCGCGGGATTGGCCTGCGGCAGCGCCAGCCGCATCGCTGCCGGCACCGCGATATAGGAGGCCGAAGCGGCCAGCGTGATCAGCACCGCGGTCGAGCCGGTCGACAGCCCGATGATCCAGGCGAGGCCGCCGGCGAGCGCGCCGCCGATCAGCGGCATCACCACCCCGAAGATCGTCACCGGCAGCGAGAGATGCCGCCTGCCTTGTGCCAGCCCGCGGCCGGCGACCAGGCCCATGTCGAGCAGGAACAGGCACAGCACGCCGGCGAAGGCGTCGGTGAGGAACGGCTTCAGCATCGCCGCCCCGCGGGCGCCGGTCAGCGCGCCGATCACGAAGGCGCCGAGCAGGATCACGATCGAACCGCTGAGCATGACCTCGCGCAGCACCGCACCGCGGCTTTCGCCGGGCGCGGCGGTGTCGGTCCGTCCGCGCGCGATCAGCAGCGCGGCGACGATCGCCGGGGTTTCCATCGCGGCGCCGACCGCCACCATGTAGCCGTCCCAGGCGATGCCGAGCTGGCCGAGCGTGCCGGTGACGGCGACGAAGGTGACGGCGGAGATCGAGCCGTAATGCGCCGCGACGGCGGCGGCGTTGACGGGGTCGAGCCGGCTGGTCGCGCGCAGGATCAGATAGGCCAGAAACGGCATCGCGAACGACAGCCCGATGCCCGCCGCGATCGTCGCGATCATGGTGCCGTCGACGCCCTGATGCGCCACCTCGACGCCGCCCTTGAAGCCGATCGACATCAACAGATACAGCGCCAGCAGCTTGGCCACCGGCTCGGGGATCGACAGATCGGAGCGCGCCAGCGCTGCGGCGACGCCGAGCACGAAGAACAGCACCATCGGCGAGAGAAGATTCTGCAACGCAAGATCGAGCATGGTCGGCCCCCTGATGCCGGGCGCGCCGATCCGGCCCGCGTCTCGGCAAGAGCGGGCGGGCTAGTTCGGTCGCGCGGCGGCGTGAGGCCCGCGGCAGCGGGCGGGGCGGAACCTAGGTGCGGTTGCAGCATCTTGGAAATTGATTATAGAAACTTCTATCATTGCATTTTACAATGGTTATCCGGATGCCGCGCCCGCTGCTCAATCTCGATCTCGACCTGGTCCGGGCATTCGTCGCCATCGCCACGCTGGGCAATTTCACCCGCGCGGCGGAGTCGCTGCGGCGCCAGCAATCGACCGTGTCGCTGCAGTTGCAGCGGCTGGAAGACGCGCTCGGCCGCAAGCTGCTGGAGCGCAATCCGCGCAGTGTCCGGCTGACGCCCGAGGGCGAGGTGTTTCTCGCCCATGCGCGCCGGCTGCTCGACGTCAACGACGAACTGGTCGCCCGCGTCACCGAGCCGGCGCTGCACGGCGCGGTGCGGCTCGGCACGCCCGAGGATTTCGCGACGCGGCATCTGCCCGAGGTGCTGTCGCGCTTCGCCCGGGCCTATCCGGCGGTGGCGCTGGAAGTGACCTGCGATCTGACGCTGCATGTCATCGACGGCTTCAGGAAAGGCAGCTTCGATCTGGCGCTGATCAAGCGCGAGCGGGTCGGCGAGGCCGCCGGCATCCGGGTGTGGCGCGAGCCGCTGGTGTGGGTCGCCGGCGAGGCGGCGCCGCAGCAGCGCGACGGGCCGCTGCCGCTGGTGGTGTCGCCGAGCCCCTGCGTCTACCGTAAGCGCGCCACCGAGGCCCTCGATAAGGCGCGGCGGCCGTGGCGGATCGCCTATACCTGCGGCTCGCTCGCCGGCTCGCTGGCGGCGGTGCGCGGCGGGCTCGGCGTCACGGTGCTGCCGAAGGACATGGTGCCGGAGGATCTGCACGTGATCGACGGAGGCCCGCTGCCGAGCCTCAGGGACACCGAGATCGCGTTGCTGCAGCGCGAGCGATTGTCCCTGCCGGCGCAGCGGCTGAAGGAGCACATCGTGCGCTCGCTGGGGTGAGTCATGCGCGAATGAGCTGCTTCCCGGCGGGCCGACTTGTGAGTATCAGCCCTTGCGCAGCGCGAAATGCGCTCCGCAGAACGCCATCACGGCGCCGAGCAGCAGCGTCGCGAGGCCCGAGACCACGCCCGCGGTGGTCGGCCCGGCCGACGGTGCCGAGGCCGCCTGGCCCGCGGCGGCCAGCACCAGCACGCCGATCGCGATCAGGAACTGCCGCATCCGCGGCGGGATCTGGCCGGCGACGGCGTGGTGCATCAGCGTCGCGGTGAAATAACCGCCGGCGAAGCCCGCGGTCGCCACCAGCCACCACGCCAGCGCCGCGCGCGCCGGCATGAATTCGGCGAGATCCGTGCGCCACAGCCCGCCGAGATCGAGCCCGATCCGCATCCCCAGCATATGCAGCGCCAACGCCAGCAGCACGCCGCTGACCAGCGCGCCGGCGAAGATCAGATGGCGGGGAAAGTAGGTGGTCTCGGATGTCGGCATCGGGCCTCGACGATCGATCGGCCAGGACGTTGTAGGAAACCGGGAGGGCGCGGGCAAGCAGCCGGGCGGCGCGCCGTTATCAGTTACGCCGTAGTCATCGTCTTTTTCGCCGCCTGGGCCAGGAAGCCGGAGCGGGTGAAGCCCTCGCGCTCGGCATGTTCGTCGATCTGCGCGAGCAGATCGGAGGGTAGCGTGATGTTGATTCGCACCGAGCGCACCGCCTGTGGCGTCACCGGGATCAGCACTGCGACGCCGTCGCGATTTTGCGGGTCCTGCATGATCTTCTCCAGCGTCGACGGTTCCGGGACCGCCTCGCCGTCCTCCGCCATGCCTTCGAGATGCAGCGCCAGCGCTTCCGCCGCCATGTCGCGCGCCTCGTCGAGGGTGCGGCCGGCGCTGATAGCGCCCGGCAGATCCGGAAACGACACGCCGTAGTCGCTGTCGGGGTCTTTGTGGATCAGCGCGATGTAATGAACCATGGCGTCACCTCAGTTTCAGGCCGGACTGCTGTTCGATGCTGCGCAACGTTCCGATCGGGACGTCGCGCTTGGGATGCGGCACAGTGGTGCGGCCGGGCTTGGTCGGATGCTTTGAACTGCAGGTGGCTGCCCTTCTGGGCCACCACGTACCAGCCATCGGCCTTCAAGGCCGCAATCACGGTCCGCGAGTTCATGGTGTATTTATACACATTCGCGCCGACCGCGAAAGGGCGGCCGCGCTGCCGCGAGCCGCGACGCGGCATTGCATCGCGACTGCCGCTGCGGCAATGACGCGCGAGCAGGAGGCGGCGACAGTGACAGGACCGGATCGGAACGCGGGCGCGGAGAGCGGGTCCTATGCTTTCAGGGCGTCGCTGATCGGCGCGGCGCAGCAATTCGAGCTCACCGACGACGGCCTGGTGTGGCGGATCGGTCCGAAATCCGGGCTGTGGCCCTATGCGACGATCGCGCAAGTGCGGCTCAGCTTCCGCCCGGTGTCGATGCAGTCGCAGCGCTATCGCGCCGACCTCGAGGACATCAATGGCGCGCGGCTACGCATCCTGTCGACGACCTGGCAGACCGTGACGCTGATGGCGCCGCAGAACGACGCCTATCGTGGTTTCATGCTGGAGCTGCACCGGCGGATGCGCGACGCCGGCAGCCGGGCCGAACTGATCGGCGGGCTGCGGCCCGGCATCCATACCGCCGCTCTGGTGCTGATCGCGCTGCTGGCGGCGGCGATGACCGGCCTGCTCGCCCGCGCGGTGGCGACCGGCTCGTGGTCGGGCGCGCTGTTCATCGTCGGATTCGCCGCGTTGTTCGGCTGGCAGATCGGCGGCTTCATTCGCCGCAACCGCCCGCGGCGCTACGGCTTCGACGAGGTGCCGAAGGATCTGCTGCCGTCGTGACACCTACTACTTGTCGTCCCGCACCACCAGCACCGAGCACGGCGCGTAGCGGACGACGTGGCCGGCGTTGGAGCCGAGGAAGTAGCTGCGCATCGCCGGGCGATGCGAGCTCATCACGATCAGGTCGGCCTTGATCGCGCCGACTTCCTCGATGATCTCGTGATAGATGCCGCCCTGGCGCACCGCGGTCGAGAGCCGCTCCGGCTCGATGCCGGACTCGCGCGCGACCTCGGCGAGCGCGACTTCGGCGTCGCCGCGCTGCTGGTCGTCGAAATCCGCCGGCACATATTCGGCCAGCACCACCGGAGTGATCGAGATCACGTGCAGCAACCGCACTTTGCCGTCGTAAGTCCGTGCCAGCGTCGCCGCGGTCTCGATCGCCCTCCGCGCCAGCGCAGTGTCGGCGAGATCGATCGGCACCAGAATCGATTTGAACATCGAAGGCCTCCCGCGACCGGATGGCGATGCACGTCAGTATGACGCAATGGTGGGAGCGAGCCAATCGACAAGAGGGCGGAGGACGGCAGGGAGATCGACGGCGCGAAGCGCCGTGCCCGGCTGTCGCCGCAGCCGGCTAACTCGCCTCGCGAAGGATCTTCGGGCTGATGAAGTGCTGCAGCTTGCCGGTGCCGAAGCGGGCGTCGGCCCAGTCGGCGATTGCAAAGTCGATCACCGCGACCGCGCTGGTCGGCATGCTGCCGGACAGCAGCTTGCGGTCGCCCTCGCTGGCGCCGCAGGTCAGGCCGAGCGCCAGTTCCTGCAGGCCCGGATTGTGGCCGACCAGCATCAGCTGGTTGATGCCGGCGGCGACGTCGTGGATCGCCTGCAGCAATTGGGCGGGGCTGGCGCTGTACAGTTCCGGAAGATGCTCGACCTGCGGCTCGGTGCCGGCCGGGAATAGGTCGGCGAGGATGTCCCAGGTCTGGCGGGTGCGCGTCGCGGTCGAGACCAGCACCTGATCCGGCACCAGTCTGTGCTCGGCCAGCCATTCGGCGATCGTCGCCGCGTCGGTCCGGCCGCGATCGTCGAGCCGGCGGTCGTGATCCTTGCCGCTCGGCGCATCCGTTTCGGTCTTGGCGTGACGCAGCAATATCAGACGGCGCATGGATCCCTTCCGGCGGCGCGAGCTTGCGGATTAATCGAGAACCCGGGACAGGACAAGGTGACAAGCGCCCGGGCTGTCCGTAAGGAAACGTCATGACCCCTCCGGCGACAAGTGCGACCAATGGACCGGACCCGTTCGCGCCCGACACGGCGGCGAATCCGCACGCGCGGCTGACCTTCGACCTCGACGTCGACCTGTGCGTGATCGGCGCCGGCCTGGCCGGATTGTCGGTGGCGCTGGAGGCGGCGCAGCAGGGCCTCAGCGTCGCCGTGCTCGAAGCGCGGCGGGTCGGCTGGGGCGCGTCCGGCGCCACGCTCGGCAGCGTGATGCCGGGCTACGGCGTGCCGATCGGCGACCTGATCGAACGGATCGGCGTCGCCCACACGGGCGAATTGTGGACATTGTCGCGCGAGGGCATGGCGATCGTCCGCGCGCGCGCCACCGAGGAGACGATGCCGGGCATCGCGCTGACGACGGGCGCGCTCGAAGTCTCCAATGTCGATCTCGGCGACCGGCTGATCGATCGGTTGCAGACGCTCGGCGTCGATTTCGGCACCGCGGTCGAGGGCTGGCAGATCGAGCGCGTGCGCGACATGCTGCGGACCAACCGCTATTTCCACGGCATCCATTTTCCCGACGCGTTCCAGCTCGATGGCCGCCGCTATGTTCGCGGGCTGGAGGCGATGGCGCGACGCGCCGGCGTCCGGATCTTCGAGGACACGCCGGCGCTCGGGATCGACTTCTCCGGCATCCGCAAGCGCGTGGCCACGCCGAACGCGCGGCTGCGCGCCTCCGACATCGTGCTCGCCGGCAATGTCGATCTCGGCGCGCCGTCGCCGCGGCTGACCGCGACGCTGCTGCCGATGTGGCGCGCCGCCGTGCTCACCGAGCCGCTCGGGGAGCGCCTGGCCGACGCGATCGCCTTTGCCGGCTCGATTGCCGATACCGACGGCGTCGATCACTACCGCATCGTCGGCGGCGACCGGCTGCTGTGGACCGGGCCGGAGACGACGTTCGAGGTCGCACCGAAGCGGCTCGAGGGCCTGATCCGGCGGCGGATCGCGGCGCTGTATCCGCAACTCGGCGCCGTGGCGATCGCGCAAAGCTGGAGCGGGGCGATCGGCCAGACCGTGCACGGCATGCCGCAGATCGGCGAATTGCGCCGCGGGCTGTGGGTGGCGAGCGGGTTCGGCCGACAGGGGCTGGCGACCACCGCGATCGCCGGCCGGCTGATCGCGCAGGGCATCGTCCATGGCGACCAGCGCTGGCGGCTGTTCGATCCGTTCGAACTGGTCTGGGCCGGCGGCCGGATCGGCCGCGTTGTCGGCCAGGGCGTCAGCATCGTCGAACGCCGCGCCGCGATGACCGCGGGCCTGCTGGCGCGCTATCGCGAACGCGCCGCCGTGCGCAGCCGGCTCCGCGAGGAGCGGCTGCAGGCCGCCAACAGCCGCGTGCGAAGTGCCGGGGGGCAGCGGCGGGCTGACGCGCCGCCGCGGGATCGCGCCGAGCCCGGCGCACAGGACGCCCGCCGCGGTGAACCCGGCCCGATCGAGTGATCTTGCCGCAGCGCACGCCGCGCTTGCTCGCGACAATGTGAGCGCGCCGGCAGGGCGCTGATGTAACTTTGAGGGTGCCGCCTGCGTATCTCGGACCAAGGCCACACAATCCGATCCGCCCCGCCCGCGCACCGCACGGAGACACCATGATCGACCGCCGCATCCTGCTCGCTTCCGCCGCGCTCGCGGCGGTGTTCGGATTCCGCTGGCTGCGGCCCGACGACGCCCGCGCCGCGGAAAAATTCGAGATCGAAAAGACGCCGGAGGAATGGCGCAAGCAGCTCACGCCGATGCAGTACCACATCCTGCGCGAGGAAGGCACCGAGCGGCCGTTCTCCAGCCCGCTGCTGAAGGAACACCGCAAGGGCACCTTCGCCTGCGCCGGCTGCGACCTGCCGCTGTTTTCGTCCGAGACCAAATACGACAGCGGCACCGGCTGGCCGAGCTTCTGGCAGCCGCTGCCGAACGCGGTCGGCGAGCGCAAGGACTCGACGCTCGGCATGGTGCGCACCGAAATCCACTGCCGCCGCTGCGGAGGCCATCTCGGCCATGTGTTCGACGACGGCCCGAAGCCGACCGGCCTGCGCTACTGCATGGACGGCTTCGCACTGACCTTCAAGCCGGAGACGTCGAAGCCGAGCTGACGGGCTCCCTGGGGCGGTTCGTCGCGGAACGGGCCGCCCCGAAGCATTTTGCTTGTCGCTACGTCTCAATTCGAGGTTTTCAAGCCGCGAAAGCCTCCGGCTCGATTGACAAGGCTGCGCCACCTCGCATCTAACCGCCACAATTCAACATCTGGAAATGTTGCGGCTGGCGGATGGATCGAGTTTTGTCCCGGTGGGGGTTTTCCATCGGTCTGTCGGCGTTGGTCGTGGCCGCGCTGGTGTTGCCGGTGGTGCTCGCTGCGTTGGTGTTTCCCACACCGCTCTACGACACCCGCGAACTGGTCGCCTGGGGCCGGCATTTTCCGCTGCTGACGCCTGTGCATCCGCCGATGATGGTGTGGGCCGGCGGCGCGGTGGATCGCCTGTTCGGGCCGTCCGGCACGGCGATCGTGTTCGTCAACCAGATCTGCCTCGCGATCGGGCTCGGCTATCTCTACGCCACGCTACGGCTGCTGGTCGACCGGGCGATGGCGGCCTACGTCCTGGCGCTCGCCGCGGCGTCGTTCTACGTCGTGTTCGCGCCGCTGTCGTGGGCGCTCAATGCCGACATCCTGCAGCTCATGTCCTGGCCGGCGGTGCTGTATCACTTCCTGCGCGGGCGCAGCACCGATCGCTGGCTGCATTGGATCCTGCTCGGCATCTGGGCGGCGATCGCGGCGCTGACGAAGTACAACGCCGCCGTGCTGTTCCTGGCGATGGCGGCGGGCATCGTCGCGGTGCCGTCGGTTCGCGCCTGCCTGCGCCGGCCGGGGCCCTATGTGGCAGTGCTGGTCGGCGCGCTGTTGTTCCTGCCGCACGCGATCGCGGCCTGGCGCTACGGCACCACCATCGCCTATGGCGAGCGGCATTTCACCGGCTTCGGTTCGGTTGCGGACACCGCGCGGCGGCTCGGCCTGCTGGTCGCCGGCTATCTGCCGCTGCTGCTGCCCGGCGCGATCGTGCTGGCGATCGCGGTCGGGCGGCGGATGATCGCGTGGCGGGTGCCGCGGTTTGCCGAGGCCAGTGACGAACTCAAGTTCATCGTCATCGTCAATGTCGCGATGTTCGCCGTGCTGGTGGTGCTGATCGCCGGCTGCGGTCTGGAATACATCGCCCGCTACGGCGCGCCATTCGCCGAACTCGCGGTGCTGGCGCTGGCGCCGCTGTTCACCTGGAACGAGTCGCGGCGCGCCGTGGCGGTGCGCCAGACCGTGCAGTCGCTCGGCGTGCTGTATGCTGTGCTCGCCGCCGGGGCTTCGGTCGTCTATCTGTTGTTCGCCTCGCATAGCGGGCTGCAGGAGCCGACCGCGCAGGCGGCGCGCGTCATCCTTGCCGACTGGAACAGCAAGTACAAATGCGGTCCCGGTTACTATCTGGGCGACCGCCAGACCGTCTACGGCATCGGCATCGCCGCCGGCCCCGACGGCGATTCGATGACCATCAACTTCATTCCGAAGGCGCGCTGGTTCGATACGGCGAAACTCGAAGCGAACGGCGCGGTGCTGGTCTACACGCTGCCGCAGGTCCCCGGCGATTTCGCCACGGCGTTTCCCGGTGCGACGATGTCCGAGGAAAAGCGCATCAGCGTGCCGGTGCTGCGCACCCACACCGGCAAAACCAAGGACTACTTCTATCGCTTCGTCGCGCCGAAGGCGTGCACGGGCTGAGGCCGGAGAGCCTTCGCTCACCGCGCGAGCGCGGACCATTTCTCGGCGGCGGCGATCGCGGCGGGACGCAGCGTATCGGCCGGCAGGCCGCGGTGCAGCGCCTTGGCGTATTCGCAGACCGCCATGAAGGTCGAGGCGCGGGCCTCGTCGACCTCGAAGGAATGCGGCGTGCCGTCGCCGGTCACCAGCCCGACCAGCCCGTTGAGGATCTCCAGCGCCGCCTTCGAATCCGCGAGCTCGGTCTGCTGCAAGCTCTGCAGCACCTGCTGCGCCATCTCGCCTTCGCTCATGCTCTCCCGCTCCGGCCTCGCGTTTCGATCGTCCGTGTCCGATGCCATAGCGCAATGCCGGATGTCGTGATCTGGCGCAAGGCGGAACCGCGTGCGGCGCGTCAGCTCGTCGCGCGGCGGCTGTCCATCAGCGCCCGGCGCAGCACCTTGGACAGGTCCTCGACCGAATACGGCTTGTGCAGCAATTCGAAGCCGTGATGGCCATCGTCGGCCAGCACGTGGGCGTAGCCCGAATTCAGCACCACCGGCAGGTGCGGCAGGCGCCTCCTGATCTCGCGGCCGAGCGCGACGCCGTCCATGCCGGGCATCACCACGTCGCTGAGCACCAGATGAAAGCGGGCGGCGTCGTCTTGGTCGAGCAATTGCAGCGCCTGCTCGGCGCTCGTCGCCAGCACGGTCTCGTAGCCGAGGTCGTGCAGCAGCTGGGTCGAGAACTCGCCGACCTCGGCGTTGTCTTCGACCACCAGCACGCAACGGCGCTCGGCTGGTCTGGTCGTATCGCCGTTGGGCACGCGATCGCGCACCTCGATCGGCTTGGAACTGAGCGGCAGCCGCAGCGTGATGGTGGTGCCGCAGCCGAGCGCGCTTTCGACGGTGACGTTGCCGCCGGATTGCTTGACGAAGCCGTAGACCTGCGACAGCCCGAGGCCGGTGCCGCGGCCGACGTCCTTGGTGGTGAAGAACGGCTCGAAGATGCGGTCGATCTGGTCCTGCGGAATGCCCGCGCCGGTGTCGGCGATCGACACCGCGACCACGTCCATGACGCCTGCGGCGGTTTCCTGCGCGGTCGGCGCCGCCGCTGCGACACGGATTTCCAGCGCGCCCTGGCCGTCCATCGCGTCGCGGGCATTGGCGACGAGATTGACCATCGCGGCGTCGAACTGATTGGCGTCGGCTTCGACCGCGAGCGGCCGCTGGTCGATCTTCAACGCGAAGCTGGCGCGCGAGCCGAGTGCGGTGCGCAGCATCTCGGCGGTCTGCTCGATCTGCCCGGCCGCGTCGAACACCTGGCGGTTCTGGGCGTGTCGGCGGGCGAAGGTGAGGAGCTGACCGGTCAGCTTGGCGGCGCGGTCGGCGGTGTCGGAGATCGCGTCGACGTAGCGGCGCATCCGCTCCGGCGGCAATTCGCGCCGGCGCAGCAGATCGGCGGAGGAGCGGATCACGGTCAGCAGATTGTTGAAGTCGTGCGCGACGCCGCCGGTGAGCTGGCCGATCGCTTCCATCTTCTGCGCCTGGCGGAAGGCTTCCTCGGCCTTGCGCCGCTCGGTGATCTCGACCGCCTCGGGCACGATCGCGATGATCTGCCCCTGCGCGTCGTGCACCGGGCGCATCTGGAAGTCGAACCAGCGCCAGCCGCCGACCGGCAGATCGAGCTGCATCTCGCGCCGCACGCTCTGGCCGGCAGCGACGGCGGCGACGTCGTCGCGGATCGTCTGTTGCATCCCGGGCGTGCCGGCGAACCACGGCGTGTCCCACAACGGCTGGCCGACGACGTCCTCGAGCCTCGCGCCGATGCCGGAGAGCGAGGTGAGGTTGGCGTCGATCACCGCGCCGTCGACGTCGAGCAGGGCCTGATAGGTGTAGCTCGCGGCGAAGATGGTGCGCAGCCGCGCCTCCTTCTGCCGCAGCTCGGCGGTGCGCTGCGCGACCTGCTCCTCGAGCCGGTCGTTGAGGTCGCGCAAGGCGGTCTCGGTCCGCTTGCGTTCGGTGATGTCGCGGAAATACACCGAGACGCTCTCGCCGTTGGTCGGCGCGACGCGCAGGTGAAACCAGCGGTCGCTCGACGGATGCTCGATCTCGAACTCGGATCCGATCCGCTGGGTGAGGGCGCGGCGAAGGCTGTCCTCGATCCGGCTGCCGACCACCGCCGGATAGGCCTCGGCGGCGACCTTCCCGATCAGGTCGGATGCGGAGCGCCGCATCATCCGTTCGGCGGCGGCGTTGACGTAGGTGAAACGGTAGTCGGCATCGAGCGCGATGAAGCCGTCGCTGATGCTGGCGAGAATGCCCTCGGCCCGTTGCCGCGCGGCCTGGGACTCCTGCCGCAACGCGTGCTCGGTGCGCAGCGCCTCGCGCCGCACCTCGGCGATGTCGAGATTGGAGCGCACCCGCGCCAGCAATTCGCGGGCGCTGAACGGCTTGCTGAGATAATCGTCGGCGCCGGCCTCGAGGCCCTCGACCCGCGCCTCTTCGCCGGCGCGCGCGGACAGGAAGATCACCGGCACGTCGGCCAGCGTGGAATCGCTGCGCAGCGCCTTCAGCAGGCTCAGGCCGTCGAGCCGCGGCATCATGATGTCGGAGATCACCAGGTCCGGCCGGTGCTTCCACGCCGCCTCCAGCGCGGCGACGCCGTCGCCGACGGTTTCGACCTCGTAGCTTTCGCCGAGCAGCCGGGTGACGTAGTCGCGCATGTCGGGATTGTCGTCGGCGAGCAGGATACGCGGCCGCGCCGCACCGCTGCTGATGGTGCCGCGCCCGAGATCCTCGGCGGTGGAGGCGTAGGGGGCGTCGGTCTCCGGGTCGCGTTCGCCCTGCAGCCAGCCCATCGCCTCGTCGAGATAGGCCTGGGCGCGGATATTGGTGGTGACCTGCAGCGCATCGTGTCTTGGGCGGTCGGCGGGCAGATGCGCGGCGCCGAACGGCAGCGTGACGCGGAAGGCGCTGCCGCGGCCGAGTTCGCTCTCGACGCCGATGCTGCCGCTGTGCAGCTTGACCAGTTCCTGCACCAGCGCCAGCCCGATGCCGCTGCCCTCGATCGAACGGCCGCGCGCGCCGTCGATGCGGCGGAAGCGCTCGAACAAATGCGGGATCTCGTCCGGCGGAATGCCGGTGCCGGTGTCGCGGACCACGATCTCGGCGGAGCGGCCGTCCGGCGTGGGGCGCAACGTGACGGCGATCTCGCCCTCGAAGGTGAACTTGAACGCGTTGGACAGCAGGTTGAGAACCACCTTCTCCCACATGTCGCGATCGACATGGACCGGCTGCGGCAACGGCGGCGCGTCGATCGTCAGGCGCAGCCCGGCCTTGTCGATGGCGGAGCGGAAGTTGGAGGCGAGCTCCGCCGTGAACGACGACAGGTCGACCGGGGTGAAATGCGCCGTGACCCGGCCGGCCTCGATCCGGGCGAAGTCGAGCAGGGTGTTGACCAGCTTCAGCAGCCGCAGGCCGTTGCGATGCGCGATGCCGAGCAGCGCCTGCTGATCGTTCGGCAGAGTCGCCTGATTGAGCACGTCCTCGAGCGGGCTGAGCATCAGCGTCAGCGGCGTGCGGAATTCATGGCTGACATTGGAGAAGAACGCGGTCTTGGCGCGGTCGATCTCGGCCAGCGCCTCGGCGCGGCGGCGTTCTTCCTCGTAGGAATCGCCGTTGGTGATCGCGGCGGCGATCTGCGCCGCCACCAGCGTGAGGAAATCCCGATAGGCGGTGTCGTACAGCCGGAACGGATTGAGGCCGGCGATCAGAAAGCCGGAATGGCCGGTGTCGCCGCTCGACTGGATCGGCACGACGATCGCCTGGCTCGGCGGCTGGCGCCAGCCGCCGGCCGGGAAATCGAACCCGAAATGCCCCGGCAGGTCGCGCATCAGCCGCGGCTCATTGAACTGAAGCGCCTCTGCCAGTGGCCAGTATTCGGCGCCTTCTTCCAGCGACAGCACCGGCTTGACGCCGGGGTGGTCGGCGTCGATCCCGGCCGAGGCGGCGAGCCGGACGCTCGCGTCGCCAGGTTCGACCAGATAGATCAGCGCGAAGGGCAAGTCGCGGGCATCGGTCGCAAGCGCTCGGGCGGCGCTGTCGCAGGCCTGCGCGACGGTGCGGGATTGCGCGGCGCTGCTGGCGAGATCGCGCAGCAGCGACAATTGCCGCTCGCTGATGACACGCTTGGTGTCGTCGGTATTGGCGCAGAAGATGCCGCCGGGGGAGCCGTCTTCGGTGGGGATCGGGCTGTAGGAGAAGGTGTAATAGGTTTCCTCGGGAAACCCGTTCCGCTCCATGATCAGGAGCTGGGCTTCGACATAGGTGCCTTCGTCGCCGCTGGTCGCCTTGGCCAGCAGCGGCGCGATATCGTCCCAGATTTCGTGCCAGACCTCCCGGGTCGGCCGGCCCAGCGCCCAGGGATGCTTGCCGCCGATGATCGCCTTGTAGGGGTCGTTATAAAGATAGATCAAATCCAGGCCCCAGCCGATCCAGATCGGCTGCTGCGAGGTCAGCATGATGCGCACGGCGGTCTTGAGCGCCTGCGGCCAATGCTCGGGCGGACCGAGCGACGTTGCCGCCCAATCGAATTGCCGCAGCAGGGTCGTGAGTTCGCCGCGCCCGAGAAACAGGTTCTCGTGACCAGCGGACCCGCGCCCCGGCGATGACCCCGGCCATTCGACGTCTGCCAACACTTCCCCCGCCAATTTGAACGGGCCGAACGCCCGAACCCGGCGAAAGGTTCCATCGGAACAACGGCTCCCGACGCCGTTTTTTGCTCCCCGCGATCGGCAAGAGTTGCCGCGCCCGGCAATTCCGCCACGTCGCCAGATGCTCCGGCGGTCATTCAAGTCTCTGAAAAACAACGAATTTACGGATTGGCACGGAGCTTGCGGGGAGTTTGCCGGATCGTGTCGTGAAGTCAGACAACAAACGGCCGCGTGTCGGCTCGAATTGGGAGAAGTGAGTAATGGGTATCTTCGGCGCTCTCACCACCTCGGTCGCGGGCCTGCGTGCGAACTCCTATGCGCTCGAGAACATCTCGGGCAACATCGCCAATTCGCAGACCACCGCCTTCAAGCGCGTCGACACCTCGTTTCTCGACCTGATCCCGCAGGCCGGCACCAACCAGCAGCTCGCGGGCTCCGTGACCGCGGAATCGCGGCTGACCAACACGCTGTCCGGCTCGGTGCAGTCGGCGTCGGTGTCGACCTACATGGCGATCAACGGCGAGGGCTTCTTCGCCGTCCAGAAGCCGGGCTCCTTCTCCGACAACAGCCCGGTGTTCACCGGCGTCAACAACTACACCCGCCGCGGCGACTTCTCGCTCGACAAGAACGGCTATCTGGTCAACGGCGCCGGCTATTATCTGCAGGGCGTGGCGATCGATCCGACCACCGGCAACCCGGTCGGCAGCACGCCGACGGTGCTGAAGTTCCAGAACGACTTTCTGCCGTCGCAGGAGACGACCAAGATCAACTATCGCGCCAATCTGGCGCGCTATCCGCTCACCACGAAGCAGGACACCTCGATCCCCGGATCGGAACTGCTGCGCGCCGCCGACTTCGCCAACAACCCGCAGGTCAGCGGCACCACGCCGCCGCCGTTCGGCGACAATTCCAGGGCCGGCCTGCAGATCAACGCCAAGGACGCCACCCCGATCACCGGCGCCACCACGCTGAGCGGCGCCGCCAGCACGGATTCGATCGGCGTCAACTTCGCGGTCGGCGACACCATCGTCGTCAACGGCACCACCATCACCTTCACCGCGTCCGGCGGCACCGACGACGCCACCAATATTCCGGTCGACTCGACGATCACCAATCTGCTGAGCAAGATCGACGCGATTTCCGGCGGCGGCGCGGCGTCGACGGTGACGTCGGGCGCGCTCGAATTGCACACCGGCACGGCCAGCGATCTGACCATCACCTCCACCAGCGCAGCCTTCGCCTCGCTCGGCCTGACCAGCCCGTTCAGCGTGATCCGCACCGGCGGCGGCACGGTCGGCACCGGCCAGGTGATCGGGACGGACAACCAGACTTTCCTCGACGAGTCGATCTCGGGTGGCGCCACCACCGCCTATGACGGCTCCGGCGCTCCGGTGAACGTGCAGTTCCGCTGGGCGAAGATCGACTCCGCGACGCTCGGCACCGGCCATTCCGACGTCTGGAACCTGTTCTATCAGGTCAATCCCGACGCCACCGGCACCGCGGTCGCGTGGCAGAACGTCAATACCAACTTCACTTTCAACTCCAGCGGCCAGATGAACCCGGTGATCGGCCAGCTCACGCTGACCAATCTGACGGTGTCCGGCGTGTCGCTCGGCAACGTGACGATGTCGTTCGGCACCGGCGGCCTGACGCAGTTCTCCGACACCAACGGCAACGTCCAGGTCAACCAGCTGCAGCAGGACGGCTACGCCGCCGGCCAGCTCACCAGCGTCTCGGTGAGCAACGAGGGCCGCGTCGTCGGCTCCTACTCCAACGGCCGCAACATCGATCTCGCCGAAGTCTCGGTCGCCACTTTCAACGGCGCCAACTTCCTCAAGCGCATCGACGGCGGCGCGTTCGAGGTGACCAACGAATCCGGCGAGGCGCTGTACGGCAAGGGCGGCAGCATCTCGGGTTCGTCGCTGGAATCGTCGAACACCGATATCGCCGACGAATTCACCAAGCTGATCGTCACCCAGCAGGCCTATTCGGCCAACACCAAGGTGATCACCACGGCCAACACCATGGTGCAGGACCTGCTCAACGTGATGCGCTGATCGGCGCGTCGCCCCTTTTCGTTCGTCCAACCGGTAGTCGGTCATGAGTCTCGGAGACGCACTTTCGATCGCAATGGCGGGCCTGCGCGCCAACCAGGCCTCGATGTCGCTGGTGTCGTCGAACGTCGCCAACGCCGAGACGCCGGGTTACGTCCGCAAGACCGTCAATCAGGTCACGACGCTGTCCGGCCCGTCGGGCAGCGGCGTTTCGATCACCGGTGTCAACCGCGAACTCGACGCCTATCTGCAGGCGCAGCTCCGCACCGAGACGTCGGGCGCGTCCTACGCCTCGTTGCGCTCCGACTTCCTGCAGCAATTGCAGGGACTGTTCGGCGATCCGAACTCGAACGGCACGCTGGAGGACGCGTTCAACGGTCTCACCGCGGCGACGCAGGCGCTCGCCACCAGCCCCGACAGCACCTCGGCGCGGATCGGCGTGCTCAACGCCGCGCAGGTGGTGTCCGGCGTGCTGAATTCGATGTCGAACGGCATCCAGACGCTGCGCACCGGCGCCGAGACCGGCCTGACCGACGCCGTCAACACGGCGAACAATCTGCTGCAGCAGATCGCCTCGATCAACAACAACATCCGCACCAACCCGGCCGGCGGCACCTCCACCGACGCGGCGACCGCGTCGCTGCTCGACCAGCGCGACGCCGCGATCAACCAGCTCGCGCAGCTGATGGACATCCGCGTCGTCACCGACGCCTCCAACCAGGTCACGGTGTTCACCGGTTCGGGCATGCAACTCGTCGGCATGCAGGCCGCCCAGCTCAGCTTCGACGCCCAGGGCACCGTGACGCCGAGCACCACCTGGAATCCCAACACCTCGGCGAGCGAGCTCGGCTCGGTCCGGATCGTCTACCCTGACGGCAGCACGGCCGACCTGACCAATTCGCTGAAGTCCGGCAAGATGGCGGCCTATGTCGAGCTGCGCGACAACACGCTGGTGCAGGCGCAAACCCAGCTCGACCAGTTCGCCGCGGCGATGGCCAGCGCGCTGTCGGACAAGACCACCGCCGGCACGCCGGCGACCTCCGGCGCGCAGACGGGTTTCGACCTCGATCTGACCGACATGAAGGCCGGCAACACGGTCAACATCACTTACACGGACACCACGACCGGCGCGCAGCGGACCGTCTCGGTGATGCGCGTCGACGATCCGACGGCGCTGCCGCTGCCGCAGACCGCGACGCTCAATCCCAACGACTACGTGGTCGGTATCGATTTCTCCGGCGCCTCGGGGTCGGTCACCGCGCAGCTCAACGCCGCGCTGAACGCGAGAAACCTGCAGTTCACCGGGACCTCGCCGAACATCACCGTCCTGAACAATCCCGGCTTCTCGACGGTGAATTCCGCCTCGGTGACGTCGACGGTGACGTCGCTGACCGGCGGCAGCGCCGAGGTGCCGCTGTTCACCGACGCCGGCTCGCCCTACACCGGCGCGATCAGCGGCAACGGCACGCAGATGACCGGCCTCGCGCAGCGCATCTCGGTCAATCCCGCGCTGGTCACCGATCCGTCGCGGCTGGTGGTGTATTCGACCACGCCGCCGACCGCGGCCGGCGACACCACGCGGCCGGATTTCATCACCAAGCAGCTCACCAGCAGCAAATATCTGTACTCGGCGACGACCGGCATCGGATCGAATGCCGCGCCCTACAACGGCACGCTGGAGAGCTTCCTGCAGCAATTCGTCAGCCAGCAGGGCTCGAATGCGCAGGCGGCGACACAGCTCGCCAGCGGACAAAGCGTCGTCCTGAATACGCTGCAGCAGAAATACGCGACCAATTCCGGCGTCAACATGGACGAGGAAATGGCGCATCTGCTTTCGCTGCAGAACGCCTATTCGGCGAACGCGCGAGTGATGTCGACGGTCAACCAGATGTATCAGACGCTGATGCAGGCGATGTGAGGCGGCGATGGCAATCGATGGCGTAAGCGGGCGTACGTCCTATATCGGCTCCGGGATTCTCAATCTCCGCAGCCAGATCGAGGATATGACCGCGCAACTCGCGAACGGGCGGGTCGCGACCAACTATGCGGGCATGGGCACCGGACGCGGCCTCGCGATCGGGCTGCGCGCGCAGGTGGCGAACATCGCCAGCTATTCCGACACCATGACCAACATCAACACCCGCATCAGCGTCGCCAATCTGGCGCTGCAGCGGCTCAACGACATCGGCAGCGAGGTCAAGGGCGCCGCCGCGAGCGCCGGCTCGACGCTCGACAACACCGGCCAAACGCCGGGGCAGAAGACCGCATCGCTCGACTTCTTCGATTCCGTCGACATGCTGAACTCGCAGACCAGCGACCGCTATCTGTTCTCCGGCCGCACCACCGACACCGCGCCGGTGACCGCCGCCGACCAGATCATGGACGGCAACGGCGCCGCGATCGCCGGGCTGAAACAGGTCATCAGAGAACGCCTCGAGGCCGACCTCGGCACCACCGGCATGGGGCGCACCATCGTCTCGGCCGGCGCCACGCCGACCTCGGTTCAGATCGGCGAGGATTTCGCCGCCGATCCGTATGCGTTGCCGACGCCGATCGGCGCCTCGCCCTACGGGCTGAAGATCTCGGCGATCTCGACCACGATCACCGGCGCCACGGTGACCCAGCCGACCGAGACGCCGCCGACCATCCCGCCGGCCGCGCCCAACCCGGTCGCGATGGGGATCGATCTCGGCGCCGTCGTGCCGACCGAAGGCCAGACCGTCTCGTTCACCTTCGACCTGCCGGACGGCACCCAGGAAACCATCAAGCTGACGGCGTCGTCGCAGACGCCGCTGCCGGCCAACAGCTTCGCGATCGATCCCGGCGACCCGCTGGCGGTGCCGCCGGTGCCGGCGTCGCCGGCGATCACGGCCGCCAATATGCAGGCGGCGCTGACCGATGCGGTGCAGAAATTGTCGGGCAGCGCGCTCGCCGCCGCCTCGGCGATCAAGGCCGGCGACGATTTCTTCAGCAACACGCCGCCGCTGCGCGTCGCCGGCACCGCGCCGTTCGGCAATGCCACCGCTTCGGTCGCGGGCACGCCGGCCGATACAGTGTTCTGGTACCATGGCGAGCCGGACTCGGCGTCCGACCCGGCGCGCGGCACCGCGGTCGGGCGGGTCGACGACGCCATCACCGTGCAATACGGCATCCGCGCCGACGAGCAGGCGTTGCGCAAGCAATTGCAGACGGTGGCGGTGTTCGCGGCCGTCACCACGTCGGCGACCGACCCCAACGGCTCCAACAAGCTGGCCGCGCTGAACCAGCGGGTGGCGGCGAACCTCGCCACGGTCCCGGGGCAGCAGACGATCCAGAACATCCAGGCCGATCTCGCCGGCGCGCAGGCGGCGATGAAGTCCACCGCCGACCGTCAGACCCAGACCAAGGCGCTGGCGCAGACCATGCTGGACTCGATCGAAGGCATCAACAACGACGAGGTCGCGACCAAGATCCTGGCGCTGCAGACCAGCCTGCAGGCGTCGTATCAGTTGACCTCGCAGCTCTATCAAATGAGCCTGGTCAAGTTTCTCTAGTTAACGATCTCTCAACAGATCGGCCGCCGTTGCGTCGAACGCACGGCGGCCTTTTTGTTTGTTCGCGGCCGGCACGGTCGGTCCAAGTCACGCGGATTCCAACATCTTTCGACTAAATGACTGCCCACCGGAGCGGCAGCGAGGCTTCCCAGGCGGGGCTCGAGGCGCCGGAAGCCCGTGGTTTTACGCGGATTTTGGTCGGTTAAAGCCGCTGCCGCTCCTTTACGCATTTTTAGAGTCTGCCGGTCATGGTTCCGCGGTCGATCAAGAAGATCGCAGTTGTGCACCAGGAAGGTAGCAAAAAATGTCAGGTATCGTTCTCTCGAATGCCGTCCGCCAGAACCTCTCGTCGCTTCAGGCCACGGCAGACTTGCTCGCCACCACCCAGAGCCGGCTCTCGTCCGGTAAGAAGGTGAACTCGGCGCTCGACAATCCGACCAACTTCTTCACCGCCGCCTCGCTCGACGCCCGCGCCAGCGACATCAACAACCTGCTCGACGGCATCAGCAGCGGCGTGCAGATCCTGCAGGCCGCCAACACCGGTATCACTTCGCTGACGAAGCTCGTCGACAGCGCCAAGTCGATCGCCAACCAGGCCCTGCAGACGACCTCGGGCTATGCCACGAAGTCGAACGTGTCCGCCACCATCTCCGGCGCCACCGCCGAGGATATCCGCGGCACCCAGAGCTTCGACAATGCGGTTGCGACCGGCAACGTGATCTTCGACGGCACCACCGGCGGCACCACGGCTGCGGCCGGCACCGATACGCTCGGTGGCGCGATCGTCAGCATCGCGGCTTCGGCGGCTGTGACCGTCCTCGGTGCGGTCGACGCGACGGCGACCGGCGCCGTGCTCTCGGTCGGCACCGCCGCCGCGACCGCGGCCGGCACCAACCTGATCAGCGAACTGACCAACGGTTCGACCGTGACGGCGACCGGCCCTGCCGCGGGTGACTCGATCACCGTCAACGGCAAGACCATCACCTTCACGACCGCCGGCGCGTCCAGCAAGGACTCCTCGGGCAACTACACGATCGGTCTCGACCAGACCGTCAACTCGCTGCTCGACACCATCGACACCGTCAACGGCAACACCGGCCTGTCCTCGGCCGTTACCGCCGGCCGGCTCGAACTGCACTCGGGCACCAACAGCCCGCTGACCGTTGGTGATAACGCCGGTGGCGCCGTTCTGGCCAAGCTCGGCCTGACCGCGCAGACCGTCGATACCGCTGCCGCCACCGCGTCGGCGAACATCTCGGCGAGCACGCAGCTGTTCAACACCCATGGTGGCCTGACCACCACGGCGATCGCCGACGGCACGACCTTGTCGGTCAACGGCAAGACCATCACCTTCAAGACCGCCGACGCGCCGCAGGGCAACAACATCCCGACCGGCACCGGCGTCCTCGGCCGCATCGGCACCGACGGCAACGGCAACTCGACGATCTATCTCGGCGACCAGACCAAGTTCACCAACGCGACGGTGGGCGATCTGTTGACCGCGATCGATCTCGCGAACGGCGTCAAGGCGGCGTCGATCTCGTCGGGTGTCGCGACCATCAGCACCAACTCCGGCCAGACGGCTTCCGCCGTCGCCGCCGGCATCACCACCATCCAGAGCTCGACCGGTGGCGATCTGAACGTCACGGCCTTCACCGACCTGTTCAAGAACCTCGGCCTGACCACTTCGAGTGGTACTGGTCCGCTGACCCTGACCAAGCAGCGCACCACCAGCGGCACCACGATGGGCACGCTGATCGCCGACGGCTCGACCTTGAACGTGAACGGTAAGACCATCACCTTCAAGAACGCCGCGGTTCCGACCGCGTCGTCGAGCCACACCGGCATCTCCGGCAACGTCGAAACCGACGGCAGCGGCAATTCGACCGTGTACCTGCAGAAGGGTACGCTCGATGACGTGCTGAAGGCGATCGACCTCGCCACCGGCGTCCGCGTCGCCACGCTCGGGATCTCCGGCGCGACGATTGCGACCGCCAATGGCTCCGCCAACTCGTCGATCACCAGCGGTTCGCTGAAGCTGTCGACCGGCCTCGCGTCGGATCTGACCATCAACGGCACCGGCAATGCGCTGGCCGCCCTCGGCCTCACCGGCCCGAGCGGGACCTCGACCTCGTTCACCGCGACCCGCGGCGTTGCCGCCGGCAGCCTGAACGGCAAGAGCTTGACCTTCTCCTCCTTCAATGGCGGTTCGGCGGTCAATGTCACGCTCGGCGATGGCAGCAACGGTACCGTCAAGTCGCTGGCCCAGCTCAACGTCGCGCTGGCTGCCAACAACCTGACGGCGTCGATCGACAACGCCTCCGGCAAGCTGACGATCGCAGCGTCGAACGACTACGCCTCCCGCACGCTGGGCGGCGCTGACGGCGGCGTGCTCGGCGGCACTCTGGCCTCGCAGTTGACCTTCACCGTGCCGACCGCACCGGTGGCCGACGTCAACGCCCAGAACACCCGCGCCGGCCTGGTCAAGCAGTTCAACGACGTGCTCGACCAGATCAAGACCACCGCGCAGGACTCTTCGTTCAACGGCGTCAACCTGCTGAACGGCGACAACCTGAAGTTGGTGTTCAACGAAACCGGCAAGTCCACGATCTCGATCCAGGGCGTGACCTTCAACCCGACCGGCCTCGGCCTGTCGACCCTGGCCTCGGGCACGGACTTCATCGACAACAACGCCACCAACTCGGTGTTGACCAAGCTGAGTGCCGCCTCGACCGCGCTGCGGTCGCAGTCGTCCGCTTTCGGTTCGAACCTGTCGATCGTGCAGGCCCGTCAGGACTTCTCGAAGAGCCTGATCAACGTGCTGCAGACCGGCTCGTCCAACCTGACGCTGGCCGACACCAACGAAGAAGCGGCGAACAGCCAGGCGCTGACGACCCGTCAGTCGATCGCGGTCTCGGCGCTGTCGCTGGCCAACCAGTCGCAGCAGAGCGTGCTCCAGCTGCTGCGCTAAAACTGAAGCGATCGTCGAACTAACGATCTGGAGAGCGGCGGGGGAAACCCCGCCGTTTTCTTTTGCCGCGCCGCCCCGATCGCGCCGGCGTCGACCGATCCGATCCGGCCGCGGGGGCATCGCTTGCCCTGTGCGTCGAAATGTGGTCGGAGTGAGTGATCGGCAAATCAGCGACGGCATCTCACCATGAGCCAGACCGCCCCGGTATCAGGTAGCAACGATTTGTCGCAGGCCGTCGTCGCGCCTCGCGCGCCGGCCGCCGAAGACGTTCTCGCCGCGATCATCGCTGCGTTGCCGGAGCTCGCGCATCACCATGCGCCGGGCGGGGCGGCGTATCAGGCGCTCGCCGCCGCGGCCCGCCAGGCGGTGGTGACGCTGTTCGCGCAGGGCGGCAAGGACGTGGCGTTCGGCCCGTTCGGGCCGATCAGCTTCCCGTATCATGCGATGGGGGCGGTCGATTCGCTCGACCTGTTCGGCCTCGACGAGCTGATCCTGTTCGCGTTTTATTGGCAGAACCGCGGCGTCTACCGGAAGACCGCCGACATCGGCGGCAATATCGGCCTGCACAGCCTGGTGATGGCGCGCTGCGACTTCGAGGTGCAGAGCTACGAGCCAGATCCCGAGCACATCGCGCTGTTCAAGGCCAACATGGCCGCCAACGGCGTCAGCACGGTGACGGTGCACGAGGCGGCGGTGTCGGCCGAGGCCGGCCAGGCGGAATTCCTGCGGCTGCGCGGCAATACCACCGGCAGCCATCTCGCCGGCGCCAAGAGCGATCCCTACGGCCAGATCGACCGCTTCGCCGTCCGGCTCGAGGCGTTTGCCGCGATCGCCGCACAGGTCGATTTCGCCAAGATCGACGCCGAGGGGCACGAGGCGGTGATCATCACCTCGCTGCCGGCCGAGCGCTGGGACGGCCTCGACGTGATGCTGGAGATCGGCAGCGACGCCAATGCCGCGGCGATCTTCGACTACGCCGCGAACGCGGGCGTGCATCTGTTCACGCAGAAGACCGGCTGGCGCAAGGCGGCCAAGATTGCCGACCTGCCGACCTCGTACAAGCAGGGCAGCGCCTTTCTCACCCGCAAGCACGCGATGCCGGGCCTGCCGCCGACCTAGGCGCGGACGAGCGCGACCGACCCCGATCCCACCTGCAAGAACACGCCGCCGGCCGCGCCGGCTTGCTCCCGTAGAGTCCCGAGGGGGCCTTCACGGACGACGCGAGGGCGGCTCACGCCGGCGCTGTTTTGTTTCCGCTCCGTGTCTGCGCGTTGCCAGTTTGTTGCGATTCAGTCATTAGTGACGAATCACGCGCATCTTGGGCGCCTGGAACGCAGATGATGAAGTCGCGCAAGACGAAGACCCGGGAGCCGCTCTCCCCAGAATCGTCGGGTGATATCCACGCGGATGTCGCCCCGAGCCCGCTGGTCTCCAAGGCGCAGCTGCTCGGCTATTTCGACTTCCTCCGTGACACGCTCGCCGCCACCCAGGTCTCCGATCGCGAAGGCCGGACCTTCGGTCCGGAGGTCGCGGCTTCGCTGGTGATGGCCTGGGCGCGCGAGGCCCATGCCGACGGCCGCAAGCTGATCTTCATCGGCAATGGCGGCAGCGCCGCGATCGCCAGTCACATGGCGACCGATTATTCCAAGAACGGCGGCATGCGCGCGCTGTGCCTGAACGACGGCGCGATGCTGACCTGCCTCGGCAATGACTACGGCTACGAGCAGGTGTTCGCCAAGCAGATCGAGCTGTTCGCGCAGGACGGCGACCTGCTGATCGCGATCTCGAGCTCGGGCCGCTCGCCGAACATCCTCAACGCGGTGGCGGTGGCGGAGCAGCGCGGCTGCCGAATCGTGACGCTGAGCGGCTTCTCCGCCGACAACCCGCTGCGCGGCCAGGGCGATATCAATTTCTATCTCGCTTCGGAGCAATACGGCTTCGTGGAGATCGGCCATCTGACGCTGTGCCACGCCATCCTCGATTTCGCCTGCGGCCAGCGCGTGCCGCTGCCGGCCGCCCCCTGATCGCGCCGCGCGGCCCTACCAGCGCGTGAAACAATGCACGTATGTCTCGCCGGCGATGCAGCAGTAGTTCGGGAATGCGGCGGATACGCCGCGATCCAGACTTTGCATTTGTGTGCTGACCGCGACGGCGGAGCCGATGGTTCCGGCGTGGCCCGCGACGCCCGACGTCTGCTTGTGCGAAATCTGCCCGTGAACCAACTCGATGGGATGACGCGATGAAGATTCTGGTGACCGGCGCCTGCGGCTATGTCGGGACCACGCTGGTGCCGAAGCTGCTGGCGCGCGGCGACGAGGTGGTGGCGTTCGACATCATGTGGTTCGGCAACGACCTCACCCCGCACCCGGCGCTGACGGTGGTGCGCGGCGACGTCCGCGACGCCGCGACGATTCCGCTCGACGGCATCGACGCCATCATCCATCTGGCGTCCGTCGCCAACGATCCGTGCGGCGATCTCAATCCGAAACTGACCTGGGAGATCAGCGCGCTCGCCACCATGCAGCTCGCCGACCGCGCCGCGCGCGAAGGCATCAAGCGCTTCATCTACGCGTCGTCCGGCAGCGTCTACGGCATCAAGGACGAAGAGCAGGTCACCGAGGATCTGACGCTGGAGCCGATCTCGGAATACAACAAGACCAAGATGGTGGCCGAGCGGGTGATGCTCAGCTACGCCGACGACATGGCGGTGCAGATCGTGCGGCCGGCGACGGTGTGCGGGCCGTCGCCGCGGATGCGGCTCGACGTCTCGGTCAACATGCTGACCATGCAGGCGCTGACCAATGGCGAGATCACCGTGTTCGGCGGCAATCAGGTCCGCCCCAACATCCATATCGACGACATCACCGACCTCTATGTGATGCTGCTGGAGCGGCCCGAGCTGCGCGGCGTCTACAATGCCGGCTTCGAGAACATCTCGATCCTCGACATCGCCAGGATGGTCGACGCCCAGGTGCCGACGAAGATCACCGTCACCGAATCCAACGACCCGCGCTCCTACCGGATCAATTCGGACAAACTGCTGGCGACCGGCTTCAAGCCGAACAAGACGGTGAACGACGCGATCCGCGAGATCATCGTCAAGTTCCAGCGCGGCGAATTGAAGAACGAGGACCGGCACTACAATCTGCGCTGGATGCAGCGGGGCGTGCAGGCGTGACCCGACCGATCCCGGCATCCTCTCCCGACGCGAAGGCCGGCGCGGCGTTCGGCAAGGTGCTGGTGATCGGCAGCAATTCCTTCACCGGCGCCGAGATGGTGCGCGATCTGCTCGACCACGGCGCCGAAGTGGTCGGCGTCAGCCGCTCGCCGGAGCCGCACCAGGCGTTCCTGCCGTATCGCTGGACCAACACCGAGCGGTTCCGCTTCCGCCAGCTCGATCTCAACCACGACCTCGACGCGCTGATGGCGCTGATCGAGGCCGAGCGGTGTCCCTGGATCATCAATTTCGCCGCGCAAAGCATGGTCGGCGAGAGCTGGCTCAATCCCGACCACTGGTTCATGACCAACGTGGTGTCCACTGTGCGATTGCACGAGCGGCTGCGGCACTGCGACTTCCTCGATCGCTACGTCCACGTCACCACGCCGGAGGTCTACGGCAACGCCACCGGCACGCTGACCGAGGAGGCGCCGTTCGATCCCTCGACGCCCTATGCGGTGTCGCGCGCGGCCGGCGACATGAGCCTGCGCTCGTATTTCCGCGCCTATCAGTTTCCGGTGCTGTACACCCGCGCCGCCAATGTCTACGGGCCGGGGCAGCGGCTGTACCGGATCGTGCCGCGCACCATCTTGTTCATCCGATTGGGCCGCAAGCTGCAACTGCACGGCGGCGGCACCTCGGAACGCTCGTTCATCGCAGCTTCCGACGTCGCCGACGCGACGCGGCGGATCGCGGCCGCAGGCACGCTCGGCGACACCTACCACATCGCGACCGACCGCATCGTCACCATCCGCGAGCTGGTCGAACTGATCTGCGCGACGATGGGCGTGAAGTTCGAGGATCACGTCGAGATCGTCGGCGAACGGCTCGGCAAGGACTCGGCTTACCGACTCGACAGCGGCAAGATCCGCCGTGAGCTCGGCTGGAGCGACCGCGTCACGCTGGAGCAGGGCATCGACGATACCATCCGCTGGGTCGATCGCTGGTTCGATGTGTTGAAGGACCAACCTTTCGACTATGCGCACAAGCCTTGAGGACATCGATGGGCCAGGAAATCGATCTGCTCGTCAACTACCCGCGCACCAAGCGCAATGTCGACGAGCGCGGCCAGACCAAATCCGAAGAGGACCGCGCGGTCGCGCGCCAGTTCGGCAAGGAGTTCTTCGACGGCGACCGCCGCCACGGCTATGGCGGCTTCAACTACATGCCGCGATTCTGGCAGCCGGTGATTCCGACGTTCCAGGCGCATTTCGGCCTCGACGCGTCGTCGTCGGTGCTCGACGTCGGCTGCGCCAAGGGCTTCATGCTGCACGACATGGCCGAGCTGATCCCGGGCATCACCGTCAAGGGCGTCGACGTCTCGGCCTATGCGATCGAACACGGCATCGACGACATGAGGCCGCATCTCAGCGTCGCCAGCGCGGTCGATCTGCCGTTCCCGGACAAATCGTTCGACGTGGTGATCTCGATCAACACCGTGCACAATCTCGTCCGTGACGACTGTGCGAGGGCGCTGCGCGAGATCGAGCGGGTGGCGCGCCGCGGCGCCTTCATCACGGTGGATGCCTATCGCGACGAGGAGGAGAGGCGTCGGATGATGGCGTGGAACCTCACCGCGCAGACCATCATGCATGTCGACGAATGGACCGCGTTCTTCGACGAGATCGGCTACACCGGCGACTACTACTGGTTCATCCCATGATCGGGTTGGTGCCATGAGCGAGCTGCCGCGCCGCCTGCTGTTTGACATGATGCGCATCCGCGCCGTCGAGGAGACGATCGCTAAGCGCTACGGCGAGCAGAAGATGCGCTGCCCGACGCATCTGTCGGTCGGGCAGGAGGCGGTGGCGGCCGCGGCCGGCGCGGCACTGGAACCGGCCGATCTCGCCGTCAGCGGCCACCGCGCGCATGCGCATTATCTCGCCAAGGGCGGCTCGCTGAAGGCGATGATCGCCGAGATCTACGGCCGTGTCACCGGCTGCTCGCGCGGCAAGGGCGGCTCGATGCATCTGATCGACGAGAGCGCCGGCTTCATGGGCTCGACCGCGATCGTCGGCGGCACCGTGCCGGTCGGCGTCGGGCTCGCTTATCCGATGAAGCTGAAGCGGACCGGGCAGATTGCCTGCGTGTTCCTCGGCGACGCCGTGCCGGAGACCGGGGTGTTCTTCGAGGCGGTGAACTTCGCTGTGCTGAAGAAACTCCCGGTGCTGTTCCTGTGTGAGAACAACGGCTATTCGGTGTATTCGCCGCTGTCGGTGCGCCAGCCGCCGGGGCGCAGGCTGTACGAGATGGTCGCGGGCTTCGGCCTGCCCACGCATCACGGCGACGGCAACGACGCCCGCGCGGTGCACGCCGCGCTGAGCGAGGGCGTCGCGGCGATCCGCGCCGGCGAGGGGCCGCGGTTCTACGAGTTCGAGACCTATCGCTGGCGCGAGCATTGCGGCCCGAACTACGACAACGACATCGGCTATCGCAGCGCCGCCGAATACGAAGCGTGGAAGCTGCGCGATCCGGTGCCGGCGCTGCAGCGCGCGCTGATCGGCGAGGGCGTAGTCAGCGAGTCCGGCATCGCCGCGATGCAGGCCGAGATCGACGCCGAGATCGACGAGGCGTTCGCCTTCGCCGAGGCGTCGCCGTTTCCCGACGCGGGCGAGGCCTTCACCGACGTCTATGCGAGGCCGGCATGAGCACGAGTTTCGCCGCCGCCATCCGTGATGGCCTCGCCACGGCGCTCGCCGCCGACGACAGCGTCATCTGCTTCGGGCTCGGCACCGACGATCCCAAAGGCGTGTTCGGTACTACGCTCGATTTGCACAAGCAATTCGGCCCGGACCGGGTGTTCGACATGCCGACCTCGGAAGCGGCGATGACCGGGATCGCGATCGGCGCCGCGCTGAACGGGCTGCGCCCGGTGATGACGCATCAGCGGCTCGACTTCGCGCTGCTGTCGCTCGATCAATTGGTCAACAACGCCGCCAAATGGCGCTTCATGTTCGGCGGCGCCCGCGGCGTGCCGATCACCATCCGGATGATCATCGGCCGCGGCTGGGGCCAGGGGCCGACGCATTCGCAGAGCCTGCAATCCTGGTTCGCGCATATTCCCGGGCTGAAAGTGGTGATGCCGACCACCGCCGAGGACGCCAAGGGCCTGCTGCTGGCCTCGATCTTCGACGACGATCCGGTGATCTTCCTCGAGCATCGCTGGCTGCACAATATGAATGGCGAGGTGCCCGCCGGCGACGTCCGCGAACCGCTCGGCAAGGCGCGCGTGGTGCGTAGCGGTGACGCGGTGACGATCGTGGCGATGAGCTACATGACGGTGGAGGCGCTGCACGCGGTCGATCACCTCGCCGCGCAGGGCATCAGTTGTGAGCTGATCGATCTGCGCACGATCCGCCCGCTGGACTGGCCGGCGGTGATCGCCTCGGTGCACAAGACCGGCCGGCTGCTGGCGCTCGACCCCGGCCATCTCACCGGCGGCGTCGCCGGCGAGATCGTGGCGCGGATCGCGACCGATCATTTCAGCAGCCTGACATGCGCGCCGCAGCGGCTCGCCGCGCCCGACGTGCCGGAAGCGACCAGCCCGGCGCTGACCAAGAATTATCACGTCCGCGCCGAGCACATCGCCGAGGCCGTCGGCCGGATGCTCGGCCGCGAGGTCGAGACCGCGTCGCTCGTTTCCAGACGCCAGTTCCCGCACGACGTGCCGGGCGACTGGTTCTCCGGGCCGTTCTGAGGGGGCGGTGATGGCACAGACATTCAACCTCATTGCGAGGAACGAAGCGACGAAGCAATCCAGGGGCGCCGACCGCGGCGCTCTGGATTGCTTCGCTTCGCTCGCAATGACGGGGATGGGTTCGATTTCCAAAGAGCGGAGTTCGCGATGCCCGTGACCTTCCGCGCCGCCGTTCTTCGTGAGCTGAATCGGCCGCTCGCCATCGAGACCGTCGAGGCGCCGCCGCTCGCGGCCGGGCAGGTGCTGGTCAAGCTGGCGTATTCCGGGGTGTGCCACAGCCAGGTGATGGAAGCGCGGGGCGGCCGCGGCGTCGATCGCTATCTGCCGCACATGCTCGGCCACGAGGGCTCGGGCGTCGTGGTCGAGACCGGCGCCGGCGTGACCAAGGTGAAGACGGGCGATCGCGTCATCCTCGGCTGGATCAAGGGCAAAGGCGCCGACGCGCAGGGCATCCGCTACAAGAGCGGCGACGGCTTCATCAATGCCGGCGCGGTGACGACGTTCAACGAATACGCCGTGGTCGCGGAGAACCGCGTGACCCTGCTGCCGCAGGGCCTGCCGATGGACGTCGCGGTGCTGTTCGGCTGCGCGCTGCCGGTCGGCGCCGGCATCGTCATCAATATCGCCAAGCCCGCGCCCGGCAGCACGCTCGCGGTGTTCGGGCTCGGCGGCATCGGGTTGTCGGCGCTGATGGCGTGCAAGCTGTTCGACTGCAGGCAACTGATCGCCGTCGATGTCGAGCCCGCGAAGCTGGCGATGGCGCGCGAACTCGGCGCCACCGCGACGATCGATGCGTCGCAGCAGGATCCGGTCGCTGCGATCCGGGAGCTGACCGGCGGGCTCGGTGTCGACTACGCCATTGAATCCGCCGGCCTGGTGCGCGTCATCGAGCAGGCGTTCGACGCCACGCGGCGGTTCGGCGGGCTGTGCGTGTTCGCCTCGCATCCGCGTTCCGGCGAAAAGATCGCGCTCGACCCGTTCGAACTGATCTGCGGCAAGCGCATCCTCGGCACCTGGGGTGGCGACGCCAATCCGGACCGCGACGTCGACCTGCTCGCCGGCCTGTTCCGCGCCGGCAAGCTGCCGCTGGCCTCGATGTTCAGCCGCCGCTACGCGCTCGACGAGATCAACATCGCCCTCGACGATCTCGAACAGCGCCGCAGCGTGCGGCCGCTGATCGAAATCGATGCGACATTGGGCTGACCGCGATGCTGCATCCCGAGACCGAAGCGACGCTGCAGGGGATCCGGGCCGAAGCCGGGCCGGACCGCGCCATCGTGTTCGTCTCCGGCAATTTCAATATCGTCCATCCCGGCCATCTGCGGCTGCTGAAATTCGCAGCCGAATGCGGCGACGTTCTGGTCGTCGGCGTCGTCGCCGATCCCGGCTTCGACTGGATGCTGCCGAGCGATCTGCGGCTCGAGGGCGTGCATGCGATCGGCTTCGTCGATCATGCCTTCCTGCTGCGCGACAGGCCCGAGGACGTCGTCGCCGCGTTGAAGCCCGCGGTGGTGGTGAAGGGCAAGGAGCACGAGGGCGCGGACAATCCCGAGAAGCCGGTGCTGGATTCCTACGGTGGTCGTTTGCTGTTTTCGTCCGGCGAGGTCGCGTTCTCGTCGCTGGATCTGATCCGGCGCGAATTCCGCGAGTTCAATCCGTCGTCGATCTTCAAGCCGCTGGACTATCCGCGCCGCCATCGCTTCGACGTCGCCGATCTCAAGACGGTGCTGGCGAAATTCCCGACGCTGAAGGTGCTGGTGATCGGCGATCTGATCGTCGACGAATACATCGCCTGCGATCCGCTCGGCATGTCGCAGGAAGATCCGACCATCGTGGTCACGCCGGTGCTGCGTGAATTGTTCGTCGGCGGCGCCGGCATCGTCGCCGGCCATGCCGCGGGGATGGGCTGCAAGGTCAGCCTGCTCACCGTCGGCGGCAAGGACGCGATGGCCGATCTCGCCCGCGAGCGGCTCGCCTCGTACGATGTCGACGCGACCATCCTGACCGACGAGAGCCGGCCGACCACCTGCAAGCAGCGTTTTCGCGCCGGTAACAAGACGCTGCTGCGCGTCAGCCACCTCAAGCAGCACGACATCGACGTCGATCTGCAGGACAGCATGCTGGCGACGGTGCGCGACAAGCTACCGAATATCGACCTCGTGGTGTTCTCCGATTTCAACTATGGCTGCCTGCCGACCAAGCTGGTCGAGGCGATCTCGGCGCTGTGCCGCGAGCGGTCGATCCCGATGGTCGCCGACAGCCAGTCGTCGTCGCAGGTCGGCGACATCTCGCGCTTCCGCAACATGTTGTTGATCAAGCCGACCGAGCGCGAGGCGCGGCTGGCGCTGCGCGATTTCGACTCCGGCCTGGTGGTGCTGGTCGAGGCGTTGCGGCAGAAGGCGAAGGCGAAGAACGTGATCCTGACGCTCGCCGCCGAAGGCCTGCTGGTGCACGCCGCCGGCGGCCGCGGCGGCTCGGTGCTGACCGATCGGCTGCCGGCGTTCAACACCGCGCCGAAGGACGCCGCGGGGGCCGGGGATTCGTTCTTCGTCTGCGCGGGGCTCGCGCTCGCCGTCGGCACCGACATCTGGCGCGCCGCCTATCTCGCCTCGATCGCGGCGGCCTGCCAGGTCGGCCGCATCGGCAACATTCCGGTCACCGCCGCCGATATCATCAAGGAACTCGACGCGTGAGCGCGCCGGCGAAAGCGCTGCTGGTTGCGGCGGGGCTCGGCACGCGGCTGCATCCGCTGACCGATGTGCTGCCGAAATGCCTGATGCCGATTGCCGGCCGGCCGCTGCTCGGGCTGTGGCTGGCGATGCTGCGCGACGCAGGCTTTTCGGAGATCGTCGTCAATCTGCATCACCACGCCGAATTGGTGGGCGAGTACATCCGGCGCTCGCCGTGGGCCGCCCACGTCGTGCTCGCGCCTGAAGAGACGCTGCTCGGCACCGGCGGCACGCTGCTGCGGCACCGCGAACGCTTCGCCGAAGGACCGACGCTGTTCGCCCATGCCGACAATCTCAGCCTGTTTTCGCCGCGCGATTTTCTTGCTGCGCACGCCGCGCGGCTGTCGGATTGCGCGATGACGATGATGAGTTTCGTCACCGATCATCCGCAGAGCTGCGGCATCCTCACGCTCGATGATCGAGGCCGCGTGCTGCAGATGGACGAGAAGCCGCAGCAGCCCAAGGGCGATCTCGCCAATGCGGCGGTCTATGTGATCGAGCCCGCAGTGATCGATTTCATTGCCTCGCTCGGCAAGCCCGTGGTCGATTTCTCGACCGAAGTGCTGCCGGTGTTCATGGGCCGGATCTTCTCGTTTCACAACGGTAGCTATCATCGCGACGTCGGCACGCCAGCCAGCCTGGCGCTGGCGCAGCTCGATTATCCGCTGGCCGTCGCGCAGTTCGACGCCTCTCGTCGTCATTGCGAGGAGGCGCAGCCGACGAAGCAATCCAGCTCAGTGCACGGGGCCATGGATTGCTTCGCTTCGCTCGCAATGACGGGGGATGATCCCTGGTTCGGCCTGATGACCGACAACGATGGCACGCTGGCCAAGGCGTTCGCGCGCGCGGCGGCGAAGACCTATGGCGGAGCACGCTAGATGCCCGGCAGTGTGATCATCGCGGCGATCTCCAGCGACATCGGCGTGCAACTGGCGAGGCTGTATCGCGCGCAGGGCTTCGCGGTGATCGGGACCTATCGCTCGACCGAAGACCTGGATCAACTGAAGGCCGACGCCGGCATACATCTGGTGCCTTGCGATTTGTCGGACGCTGACAGCGTGCGGCGAGCGAGCGCCGAGATCGCGGCGCTGAACAAGCCGTGGGAGCGCTTCATCAGCGCGGCGGGGCAATTGTCGCCGATCGGCGATTTCTTCGGGCGCGATTTCGGCGAATGGGAAGCGTCGCTGTCGTTGAATGCGGTGGCGCAGATGCGGCTGCTGCACGCGCTCTATCCGCTGCGTCAGACCAGCGCCGTGGCGAAGGTGGCGTTCCTGGTCGGCGGCGGCATCAACGGACCGTTCCGCAACTACTCGGCTTATTGTCTCGGCAAGGTGATGCTGCTGAAGCTGTGCGAACTGCTCGACGATGAATATCCGGACGTCCATGCCATCGCGGTCGGCACCGGCTGGGTCAACACCAAGATCCATCGCCAGACCGTCGCGGCTGGTGACTCCGCCGGTGTCAATCTCCGCCGCACGCTGGAATTTCTCGACAGCGGCCAGCAGGGCACCAGCATCCCGGATATTCTCGGCTGCATCGAATGGGCATTCGGCGCTGGCCGCGCCGCCACCGGCGGGCGCAATTTCTCGGTGGTGCACGATGCCTGGCGCGACGGCGGCGCGACGCTGGCCGCGCGGCTCGAAGCCGACGGCAACATCTACAAGCTGCGGCGGCACGGCAATTGAGCGCGCCCGCCCGCATCAGGAGGTTCGCGTGAAGCTCTCCGACTACGTCATCGACTTCCTCGCGCAGCGCGGCGTCAGCCATGTGTTCGGCATTTCCGGCGGCGCGGCGGTGCATATGTTCGATTCGGCGGCGAAGCATCCGGATGTCACGCCGATCTTCCCGCAGCACGAGCAGGCCGCCGCGATCGCCGCCGACGGCTACGCGCGCGCCACCGGCAAGCTCGGCGTCGCCATCACCACCTCCGGCCCCGGCGCGACCAATCTGCTGACCGGGGTGTGCTGCGCGTATTATGATTCAGTGCCGACGCTGATGATCACCGGGCAGGTCGCGACGCATCGGCTCAAGGGCAACAACGACGTCCGCCAGCTAGGCTTCCAGGAGACCGACGTGACGTCGATCTTCGCCACGGTGACGAAATATGCGGTGCAGATCTCCGATCCCGCGACGATCCGCTATCATCTGGAAAAGGCCTACTATCTCGCCTTCGAGGGCCGGCCCGGCGCGGTGCTGATCGATCTGCCGGACGATCTGCAGCGCGCCGAGATCGATCCGGAGGCGCTGGCGTCGTTCGTGCCGGAGACGCAGATCGCCACGACCGATCTCGACGCCGAGATCGTCGCCTTGCTGCCGCTGATCGCGCAGGCGAAGCGACCGGTGCTGGTGCTGGGCGGCGGGCTGTCGACGCCGCGGATCGGCGCCGCGCTCGATCAACTGATCGACCGGCTCGCCATGCCGGTGCTGACGACCTGGGCCGCGACCGATCTGATCGCGCATGATCATCCGCTGCGGGTCGGGCCGTTCGGTGTTTACGGGCCGCGGCTCGGCAATTTCACCGTGCAGAATGCCGACCTCATTCTCTGCCTCGGCAGCCGGCTGTCGCAGAACGTCACCGGCGGCATCCTGCCGTCGTTCGCGCGCGAGGCGACGATCGTGATGGTCGACGCCAGCCGCGGCGAGATGGACAAGTTCGACGCGCGCGGCATCGCCGTCGCGACGCGGATCGAGGCGCGGCTCGACGGGTTCGTGCCGAAGCTGCTCGGAGCGATCGAGGCCGCGCCGCCGCGCGACGAATGGCTGGCGCAGATCGCGCATTGGCGTAGCGCGCTGCCGGACGATCGTCCCGGTCCCGCGCCCGCCAATGCAGGCTTCGTGGACGCCTACGACTTCGTCGACAAGTTGAGCGAGACCGCGCCCGCCGACGAGCTGATCTATGTCGACACCGGCGGCAATCTGACCTGGACCTGCAACGGCTTCCGCATCCAGCGCGGCCAGCGGCTGATCTCCGACTGGAACAACACCGCGATGGGCTATGCGCTGCCGGCCGCGATCGGCGCGGCGGTGCAGGCGAAGGGCGGGGTGAGCTGCATCATCGGCGATGGCGGCCTGATGCTGTCGCTCGGCGAACTGGCGCTGCTGTCGCGTCACAGGCTGCCGGTGCGGCTGTTCCTGTTCAACAATCACGGGCACGGCATCCAGAAGCAGACATTGGAGACCTGGCTCGACGGCAACTATGTCGGCGTCGATGCGCCGAGCGGATTGTCGTTCGTCGATGTCGCCAAGGTCGCCGAGGCGATGGACCTGCCGGTGGTCACGATCAGCCGCAGCGCGGACATCGCCGCCAAGCTGCGCGAGGTCTATGCGCGGCAGGGACCGGTGTTCTGCAATGTCGAGATCAATCCCGCGCAGAAGCTGTATCCGGTGCTGAAATTCGGCGCGCCGCTGGAAAGCCAGATGCCGGCGATCGACGACGCGCTGATCGCGCGCGAGATGATCGTGCCGCCGTTCGTCCCCGGCGCGGCGCCGAAGCACAGCGGCGGCGCGGGGGTGTGAGGCTGCGGAATGCTGAGTGTATTGCGTGTTCGCTTACTTGCTCGGCTCATACTGAATCGCCACTCGCTCTACCGTCATCCTGAGGCGCGAGCGCAGCGAGCCTCGAAGGATGCGGCGGCGGGCATCATGTGCGGCCCATCCTTCGAGGCCCGCCGCGCCGCGCAGGGCGCGGCCCGACGGGCGCCTCAGGATGACGCTGTGCGTGGTGGTAGTGCGTAGTGGTAGGTCGTGTATCCCGACCTCAGCGCCGCTTGCCGTCCGCCGGCTTCGCGTCCGCCGGCGTCGCGCACCAGCGGCGCCACATCGTGCGGTAGGCGTCCTCGACGGCGCGGGTGTAGGCGGCGGGGCCGCAGCGCTCGGCGATGAAGGCGGGCAGGCCGCGGCGGATCGCGCGCAGCCGCTCGCGATCCGGATCGAGCGCGATCGCGATGTAGCGCTCTTCGCTGGTGGCGATGAAGTCCGGCAGGCCGGCGGCCGACAGGATCGCAGAGCCAACCCGGCTGGCGACGGTGTTGCCGAGCCGGCTCACCACCGGCACGCCCATATGCAGCGCTTCCCAGGTCGAAACGCCGCCGGCTTGCGGGAACGGATCGAGGCCGAGGTCGATCTGTTGCAGCGTCTCCAGATGCTCCTGCCGCGACGTCGAACCGAGCAGCGTGAGGCGTTCGGCGGCGATGCCTTGCGCGGCGAACTTGTCGAGCAGCGTCTGTCGCACGGCGGGATCGTCGATCTGGTGATCCTTCAGGATCAGCCGCGAGGTCGGATTGCCGGTCATGATCCGCGCCCAGGCCGCGATCGCCGCATCCGAGATCTTGCTGATGCGGTTGAGCGAGCCGTAGGTCAGATAGCCGTTGCGGTCGAACGGCAGCTCGGTGGCATGCAGCCCCGCAGGCGGCGGTTCGATGATCACGATCGAGGGCAGATCGTAGATCGCTTCCGCATAGAACTGTCGAACCTCGTTGGGTACCGCGACCGGATCGGCCAGCAGATAGTCGATCACCGGCAGGCCGGTGCCGGTGGCGTGGCCCCAGGCGGTGACCTGCACCGGCGCCGGCTTTCGCGCGAACACCCGCAGGCGGTTGCCGGCCGAATGGCCCGACAGGTCGATCAGGATGTCGACCTTGTCGGCGCGGATCGTGTCGGCGAGCCTGGCGTCGGTCCACTGCGAGGAGTCGCGCCACCTGTCGGCGATCGCCTCGAACGATTTGGTCGCGGCGTCGGGCAGCACGACGCCGGAGTAGCAGATCACTTCGACCTGCGTGCGGTCGTGATTCTCGATCACCGGGCGGAACGAGAACGCCGCGGAATGCTGGCGGAAATCGGCCGAGACGTAACCGACCACCAGGCGGCGCTCTGGGTCGCGATCGTTGGCGAGCGGCGCCGCATGGCTCTTGTACAGCCGCGCGCCGACGTGCTTCCACCAGTCCGCGCGCGCGGCCTGCTGCGACTGGAAGTCCGCATCGGAGCAGAAGTCCATCGAGAAGATCCGGCTGGAAATTGCCGGCTCGTAGTCCGGCTTCAGCGCCAGCGCGCGGCCGTGCAGCGCGGTCGCGGTGTCGGCGTCGCCGAGCGAGGCCATGCAATTGCCGAGCAGCGTCAGGGCGGGGACGAAGTCGGGCTCGATCTTCAGCAGCGCCGTGCAGGTCGCGAGCGCGCCCTCGACGTTCTTCATCTGCAGCAGCAGATCGGCGCGCGCGATGCCGGCGTCGATCGGTCGCTTGCCGATCGACAGCGCGCGGTCGTAGCTCGCCAGCGCCAGGTCGAACTGCTTCATCTCCTTCAGCGTGGTCGCCTGGTTCATGAAGGCGACGTCGTGCAGCGGATCGATCCTGATCGCCTGGGCGTAGCTGTTCAGCGCCTCGTCGTAGCGGCCGAGCTTGTGCAGCGCGTTGCCGCGGTCGTTCCAGGTGTCGGTGTGGTCCGGAACGAGCTCGAGCGCCCGGTCGAGGCTGGCGACCGCTTCGTCGTAGCGGCCGAGCGTGATCAGCACGTTGCCGCGATTGGCATGGGCGAAGGCGAGCGCCGGATCCAGCGCGATCGCCTTGTCGCAGGCGACCAGCGCTTCGTCGTAGCGCTGCGCGGCGTTGAGCACGCTGCCGAGGTCGGACTGCGCCTGCGCCGATTTCGGGTCTTCGATCAGCGCGCGCTTCAGCGAGCGGATGCCGGCGTCGAAATGTCCGGTCTGAAATTCGGCGAGGCCGAGAAAGTGCAGCGCCTGGAAGTTGTTCGGGCTCTTCTTCAGCACCTTCTTGTAGGCGGATTTCGCCTCGTCGTATTGCCCGGCCTGGTGCATCACCCGCGCCCGCATCAGCAGCAGCACGGGCTCGTAGGATTTGTCGTAGGGCGGCGAGGCGCTGGGGGCCTTGTTGCGTCCGGGCTGCATGGCGTTTCCGAATCGGCCTGAGGAAGACTGCTCGTCGGGCGATCCTACGCACCTTGGAGTCGATCGGGTAGATCGCGCGGATACTCGGAGGTTCGCGTAAAAACATCATTAACCATAAGGCCGCGCGTCCCCGCCGGACCGAACCTCAACAACGGATTAACGGCGACGCTGCGGAAAGCCACGAAACCGGCGAATCAGCGACCATTTCGCGCCTCCAGGGCCCGCCGAGGCCCGGGTCAGATCGATTCCTTGCGTTGATTTTGCTGCCTTTTTTGCCGCCGACGCGGCCTTAAGGCGCTGTTAACCATATTTTAAAGGCCGGCGGCCATAGTCTCGATGCTCAGGAAGAAGGTTGGCCGAGAATCGGCCGCGTTGATCCGGATCGCATCCGTGTATGTGCGACCGAGGTCCCTCTCCAGAAACAGGCGTCTCAACACAACCGGCAAACGTCGCGGCAAAGTCCGCGACGCGAGCAGCAGCGCGCGACTGAAGTCGCCGCCCAGCGCGGATCAGGAAGGTTTGCACCATGTCTGATGTGGTTCTTTCAGCAGCAGTTCGCCAGAATCTGCTTTCGCTGCAATCGACGGCGGATCTGCTCTCGACCACCCAGAATCGTCTTGCGAGCGGCAAGAAGGTCAACACCGCGCTCGACAATCCGACCAACTTCTTTACCGCCGCGGGGCTCGACAGCCGCGCCAGCGACATCAACAACCTGCTCGACGGCATCAGCAACGGCGTCCAGATCCTGCAGGCGGCCAACACCGGCATCACCTCGCTGAACAAGCTGATCGACACCGCCAAGTCGATCGCCAACCAGGCGCTGCAGTCGAACGTCGGCTACTCCACGAAATCCAACGTCTCGGCGACCATCGCGGGCGCCACCCCGGACGATCTGCGCGGCACCCAGACCTTCGCCAGCGCGACCGCCACCAGCAACGTGGTCTATGATGGCACCGCCGGCGGCACCAACGGCGTGTCGCTGACGGATACGCTCGGCGGCGGCGTCGGCAGCATCACCGGCACCAACATCACCAAGGCGGTCGCGGCCGACGCGACGGCCACCGGCGGCGTACTCTACACCGGCACGGCGACGGCGACGGCGACCAGCGCCGACCTGATCAGTTCGCTGACCAACGGCTCGACCGTGACGCCGACCGGCCCGCAGGCCGGCGACATCATCGTGGTCAACGGCAAGAACATCACCTTCACCACCACGGGCTCGGCGACCGCAGACAGCAACGGCAACTATACGATCGGCATCAACCAGCCGATCAGCGCGCTGCTGGCGAGCATCGACACCATCAACGGCAACACCAGCAACCCGTCGGTCGTCGACGCCAACGGCCATATCCAGCTCCACACCGGCACCAACCGTTCGCTGTCGATCAGCGACACCAGCAGCGGCACGGTGCTGGCGAAGCTCGGCTTCGGTTCGACGGTCACGGTCCCGCTCGGCACCGGCGCCGCCACGGCGATCACCGCGACCACGAAGCTGTTCAATTCGGTCGGCGGCCTCGGACCGGCGATCGCCGACGGCACCACGCTGACGGTCAACGGCAAGTCCGTCACCTTCAAGGCGAGCGATCCGCCGAGCGCCGCGGGCCTGCTCGCGGGCTCCGGCGTGCTCGGCAATATCGTCACGGATACGGCCGGCAACTCCACCATCTATATGGGGACGAGCAACACCTACACCTCGGCCACTGTCGGCGACGTGCTCACCGCGATCGATCTCGCCAGCGGCGTCAAGTCGGCGACGATCGCCAACGGCATCGCGACCTTCGCGGCCAACGGCACGCCGTCGCAGATCTCCGCCGGCGGCGCGGTGACGCTGCAGACTTCGACCGGCGCCGATCTCAGCATCACCGGCCCGGCCGACTTCCTGAGCTCGCTGAACCTGACCGCGTCGACCGGCCCGGGCCCGGCGACGCTCACCGCCACCCGTTCGACCGGCGCCGGCACCATCGGCACGCTGATCGAGGACGGCTCGACGCTGAACGTCAACGGCAACATCATCACCTTCAAGAACGCCCCGGTGCCGCTCGCCTCGGCCAGCCACACCGGCATCAGCGGCCATGTCGAGACCGACGGTCTCGGCAATTCGACCGTGTATCTGCAGGGCGGCACCATGGCCGACGTGCTGAAGGCGATCGACCTCGCCACCGGCGTGCAGACGGCGACGCTGTCGCAGACCGGCGCGACGCTGACGACGCAGACCGGCTCGGCCAACTCGTCGCTGTCCAGCGGCTCGCTGAAGGTCTCGACCGGCAGCGCCTCCGACCTCACCATCAGCGGCACCGGCAACGCGATGCTGGCGCTGGGCCTCGCCGGCAACACCGGCACCTCGACCGAGTTCAAGGCGTCGCGCTCGTCCGGCACCGGCGGCGTCAGCGGCAAGACGCTGAGCTTCACCTCGTTCAAGGGCGGCACCCCGGTCAGCGTCACCTTCGGCGACGGCACCGGCGGCACCGTGAAGACGCTGTCGCAGCTCAACGTCAAGCTGGCGACCAACAACATGATCGCGCAGATCGACGCCAACGGAAAGCTGACGATCTCGTCGAACAACGACTACGCCTCCGCGACGCTCGGCTCGACCACGGACGGCGGCACGCTCGGCGGCACCATCACCGCGACGCTGACCTTCTCGACGCCGAACCCGCCGGAACCGGACGTCACCGCGCAGGTGGCGCGCGCCAAGCTGGTCGAACAGTACAACAACGTCATCCAGCAGATCACCACGACGTCGCAGGACGCGTCGTTCAACGGCGTCAATCTGCTCAACGGCGATACGCTGAAGCTGGTGTTCAACGAGACCGGCAAGTCGACGCTGAACATCGTCGGCACCGCGCTGAGCCCGGCGGCGCTCGGCCTGCCGACGCTGGTGTCGGGCGTCGACTTCATCGACAACGCCTCGACCAACAAGACGCTGGCCTCGCTCAACACCGCGGCGACCACGCTGCGGTCGCAGGCGTCGTCCTACGGTTCCAACCTGTCGATCGTGCAGATCCGGCAGGACTTCGCCAAGAACCTGATCAACGTGCTGCAGACCGGCTCGTCGAACCTGACGCTGGCCGACACCAACGAGGAAGCCGCCAACAGCCAGGCGCTGTCGACCCGCCAGTCGATCGCGGTCTCGGCGCTGGCGCTGGCCAACCAGTCGCAGCAGAGCGTGCTGCAGCTGCTGCGATAATCGCGGCGGCGCGCGAACCGAGGCGAGGGCGCCCAGGCCGCCCTCGCGCCACCCGGCGATTCGGTTCGCCCGCAACGACGCGCTCGACTTATCCCCTGAAACACGGCATTGGATCGCGATGCAAAGCCTGCGCATAACAAGCGCGCGGGCTGGCGGAACGAGTCGTCCTTGGTCGCAATGACCGCAATCAAAGGAAAACACGATGCCATTGCGAGTCGAATTGAAGCCGTTCGAGCGGATCGTGATCGGCCAGAGCGTGATCACCAACTCCGATTCGCGCACCACGTTTCTGATCGACGGCGACGCGCCGATCCTGCGCGAAAAGGACATCCTCACCGCGGAGACCGCCAACACGCCGGTGAAGCGCGTCTATCTCTGCGTGCAGATGATGTATCTGCAGAACGACATTCCCGCCTATCAGGAACTGTATCTCGGCTTCATCAAGGAATTGCTCGAAGCCGTGCCGAGTTTTAGAGACACGATCGAGGCCACGAGTAATCTAATTTTAAGCGGCCAACTTTATAAGGCGTTGAGGGAAATACGCCCGCTGATCAAGCGTGAAGAAGAACTGTTACAGAGGTAACGATGTCGAGTGCTGCTCAGGCGTACGCCCGCACCGCGCAACGAACGGCTTCTCCGAGGGAGATCGAAGCGCAAGCATTGCTCAAGGCGGCGAGGCAACTCCAGGATGTCGTCACCAGTTGGGACGAGCGCGGCGCGATCGGACTCGACGCGGCGCTGATGTTCAACCGCAAGCTGTGGTCGATCTTCGTCAGCGACGCGATGCGCGACGACAATCCGCAGACCCTCGAGATCCGGCAGAACATCGCCAATATCGGCGTGTTCGTGCTGAGCCAGTCGACCGCGTTGCAGATGTCGCCGCAGGTCGAGCCGCTCAATGCGCTGATCGAGATCAACCGCAACATCGCCGCCGGTCTCAGCGGCCGCGGCTGACGCGGTCATTCCAATTCTCCGAGAGTGAAGCAGACATGCGTCGACGCCCGCGCTTGCGTCGGCAAGCCGGGGGCGTTGCATTCAATCGCCGTCCGCGTTCAGACGGTGCGGTCTGTCGGGATCGGGCCGGCGCGCTGCTGCAGCTTCGACTGATCCTGTTCGCGGAAGTAGGCGCGAGCCCGCAACTGCCACGATTCCGGATATTGGTTGACCACCTCGGCCGTTGTCTCGTCGACCAGCACGTAGACCATCGCGGCCGACGCCTGATCGAAGATCACCTGACGTGAGATGGTGTCGGCGCCGACTCTGGCGGCATTGCTGGCCACGGCATTGCTGCCGGCGCTATCGGCCGTCGCGGTGACGCTTTGCGGCGCGGGCAACTGCGTCGTGACCGCGGTTTGCACCGACTCAGGCTCCGGCCTGACGACGGGCGAGACCACCAGCTGCCCGACGGGCTTTATGGTGAAGTCGAAACTCATGGCAGCCTCCTGGCTCCATCTAGGTCAATGCACCCCCCCACCAAACATGGTGCACGGAACCCCTAAAGCTCCTCCTGCAAGCTGGTCGCGCATTTAATTCAATTGCCGCGCACGACAACGCCGCCGGCGGAGGGCCGGCGGCGCCGATTTGGCGGGCTGCGATCGGTCCGGCCGTCAGAGCGAGCGGCTGACGGCGATCGGCGTGAGATTGCGCGGGCCGGGTACGGTGCGCTTGCCGGCCGCGGTGTAGGTCTGCGGAATGTTGCGGCGCTGGATCTCGGCGTTGACGCCGCGCACGATGCCTTCCGACACCGCGTGGGCGGTGGCGAGCACCGTGAGGTTGACCTGCAGCATGGCGCGGAACACCTCGTGGTGGCGATGCAGTGCGCCGAGCAAATCGGGCGTCGCCTTCGCCATATAAGGCTGACTCGCCTTCACCAGCGTGATCGCGGTGATGTAGCTTTTCGTCAGCTCGTTCTTCTGGCTCTCGAGCCGCAGCGCATCCGGGATCTTGCCGGCGCGGACCAGTTCGGTTTCGCGTTCGATCACCGCCAGAAGCGCGTTCATGACCTCGGTCAGGCCGTTGGCGAGTTTGCGCGCGTCGGCCGGCGACGCGACCGGTTGAACCGGGGCGGGAGCGGGGGGCTGCGGGCGTTGCATCTGCGTCATGGCATCGTCCTTTGCGATCAGGTTGCGGCGTTCGCCTGCTGGAGAATCAGGGTCCTGAACACGTCGTTGGCGATGCCGACGCCGCCGGCCTTGGCGATGGTTTGCGAATATTGTTCGGTCAGCATCGACCGCCACACGCCGGTTCCGACGGTGTCGCCGAACGGGCCGTCGCCCTTCAGGCCGCTCGTCATCTGCGAGAACATCGAATTCAGAAACATCGCCTCGAACTGCTCGGCGGATTCCCGCGCCTTGGTCTGCGCCTTGGGCGAGACCTTGGTCAGCGCGGCGTTCAGGTCGATGTCGGGCCGGCCGTCGTGGGTGAGGGCGGTCCGCGCATAGGTGGTGGGAACGATCGACATCACATCACCTCGATATCGGCTTCGATGGCGCCGGCGGCCTTGATCGCCTGCAGGATGCCGATCAGGTCGCGCGGGCCGATGCCCAGGCCATTGAGGCCATCGACGAGCTGTTGCAGCGACACGCCGTCCTTGACCAGCGCCAGCTTCTTGCCGTCCTCGGTGACGCCGATCCGCGAATTCGGCGTGACCACGGTGCGGCCGTTCGCCAACGGATTGGGCTGGCTGACCTGCGGGCTTTCGGAGATCGAGACCGTGAGGTTGCCCTGCGCCACCGCGACGGTGGCGACGCGGACGTCGCGGCCCATCACGATGATGCCGCTGCGCTCGTCGATGATGATCTTGGCGGCCTGGTCCGGCTCGACCTGCAACTGCTCGATCTCGGTGACGAAGGCGACCGCGTTGCCTTTGAATTCCGCCGGGATCGTGAGCTGCACGGTCGAGGGGTCGATCGGCTCGGCGCTCTTGGTGCCGAGGAAATCATTGACCGCGGCGGCGATCCGCTTGGCGGTGGTGAAATCGGCGTTGCGCAGCGCCAGCCGCACCATCGGCAGCCGGTTCAGCGCGAATTCGATCTCGCGCTCGATGATCGCGCCGTTGGCGATGCGGCCGACGGTCGGCACGCCGCGGGTGATCTTGGCGGCCTCGCCCTCGGCCTGGAAACCGCCGATCGCGAGCGAGCCCTGGGCCACCGCGTAGACATTGCCGTCGGCGCCGAGCAGCGGCGTGACCAGCAGGGTGCCGCCCTGCAGATTCTTGGCGTCGCCGAGCGCCGAGACGGTGACGTCCATCCGGGTGCCCTGGGTGGCGAAGGCGGGCAGATTGCCGGTGACCATCACGGCCGCGACGTTGCCGGTGCGGATGGTGGCGCCGCGGATGTTGACGCCCATCCGCTCCAGCATCGCCTGCAGCGACTGCTTGGTGAAGGGAATGTTGTTGAGGGTGTCGCCGGTGCCGTTGAGGCCGACCACGAGGCCGTAGCCGATCAACTGGTTCTGCCGCACGCCCTCGATATTGGCGAGGTCCTTGATCCGCGAGGTGGCGTTGGCGGCCACGCCCGACAGCAGCAGCGCGGACAGGGCGGCTGCGGCCAGCTTCAGGATCACGGCGGAAACGCTCGGCATTCCAGTCTCCTCGGCGGCTGACGCGGCGGCACGCAGCGCAGTCACGCCAGCTTCCCTTGCGAGAGCCGTGCCAGTCCGGCGAGGCGGCGTAATCGATTGAAAAACCAGGGATAAAATACTGTCCGAGCGGCTGCGCGGCGGCCGTCACCGCGGCAAATCTGGCGCAACCGGCAAAATTTGCCGATCGTTTACCAGCTGTTAACCATAAACGACGACGCTGGGTTCCGAGGGCCTCGGGATGCCGGCCGGGTTGGGTGTAAGCTGTTCCCGCGCGGCGCCTGCCAGGACCTGTCCGGCGAGAGAGACCATGCGAATCTACGGCCCAAACGGCACAACCCCCTCGACGCCCTCCGGAACCACCCGGCGCACCGGTTCGAGCAGCTTTTCGCTGCCGACCAGTTCCCCACAGCCGGGGCAGGAGGCCCGCACCGCGAGCGCGCCGCTGGCGCCGACCGGGCTGGAGGCGCTTCTGGCGATGCAAGGGGTCGAGGACGCCACCGAGCGGCGCAAGCGCTCCGTGGCGCGCGGCCGCACCGCGCTCGACGTGCTCGACGACCTCAAGATCAGCCTGCTGGCGGGCACGTTCGACACCGCCACGGTGGCGCGTCTGCGCGCCGCGGCCGCGGAACTGAAAGCCTCCTCGGGCGACCCCGGCCTCGACGCGGTGCTGTCGGAGATCGAGCTGCGCGTCGAGGTCGAACTGGCCAAGGCCGGGCAATACTGATCAAAGACGCGGCAGGTTCTGCCGCGCAAACGCTGTGCGGCGGGCGCGAAGCCGGCGGCGGACGATATTGTCTGTCATCTGCGCGCGCTATATAAGCTGCCGCGCAGGCGGGGCTATTGCCGCCCAACAAGATCATGGATTGCCCCTTGGATAAGTTGAAAACCTATCGACCCTCCGAGAAAGAGCCGTTCATGAATGAACGGCAGCGCGAGTATTTTCGTGCCAAGCTATTGGCCTGGAAGGACGAGATTTTGCGCGAAGCAAAACTCACGCTCCAGACCCTCCAGGAAGAAAACGTCAATCATCCCGACCTGGCCGATCGCGCCTCGTCGGAAACCGACCGCGCCATCGAACTGCGTGCGCGCGATCGGCAGCGCAAGCTGATCTCCAAGATCGACGCTGCACTGCAGCGCATCGACGACAACACCTACGGCTATTGCGAAGAAACCGGCGAGCCGATTTCGCTGAAGCGGCTCGAAGCCCGCCCGATCGCCACGCTGTCGGTCGAAGCCCAGGAGCGCCACGAGAAGCGCGAGAAGGTCTATCGCGACGAGTAGTTGCGGTGCGCTTCTTGGCACTTCAATCGCGAAAGCGAAGCGGGCCTCGTGCCCGCTATTTTTTTGTCAGAGAGAGGCGGGCCTCGTGCCCGCTTTTTTGTCAGACACAAGAGCAGTCCGACCTCGCGCTGGCGATGACGCCGGTTCGCTCCGCGGCCAGCCTTCAATACCTGCGCTGGCTCTGGGGTGTTCGCGGCTGAGGCTGCTGGTCCTGCTGCCGCCGGCGGAAGGCGACGACCGGATTGATGTCGCAGCCGGCGCGGGTGCCCGACGCGGTGGTCATGCATTGCTCGTAGGAGTCGAACTGGCAATTGCCCGGATAGCCCCAATCGCCGCCCTGCAGGCAGTAGGGAAAGTCGCGGGCCGAGGCCGGCGCCGCCGCGAGCGTCAGGATGGCCGCGGCCGCAAGCAGGACGGCGTCGATCTTGGGCAAGTTGGTTTCTCCATCGCGAATGCCGGGATTCGACTTCCCAGATGCATCGATGTGCGGCAAATCCTTCGCACCTCGGATGAGCGCAGCGACCGACGGCAACTGCGCCGTCCAACTAACTGGACCGACTGGGCATTGCGTCCAGTGCGTGAAAGCACTGCAGCATTGTCACAATTCCGTCCCGTGTCTGATACATTTCCCTGGCGGATCGACCGGCCGGAAACCGCCTGTCGAGGGCCGATCGTCGCACCCATCCGGCAGAATCAGACCGCTATTCCACCCCCGGCGCGTTCGGTGCGGCACCGCGTTCTTCGACCTCACGGAAGTCGAGCTGGGATCTGATCGCGGCCTCATAGGTGCCATAGCCAGGCATCGTCTTTCCCGCCTCGACCTCTTTCGAGGACGTGACCTTCCTGCCTCGTTCGGCGATCTGCTCAACGACGTTTCTGGCCACGAGGATCATGCTGTCGTCTCAATGGAAGTTGGGACCACGTATACATACAGCGCATTGGTTTTCCAATTGCTTATCCGCACACGGTTTGTTTATCGGAAGCTAACGTGCCCGACAGGCAACAGTTTCTCGCGCTGTGTCGGATTGTCACTTGTCTGGATCCTCTCGTCGCACGGCGAGGTCATCCTCTCCGAGGACGTCACGGAAATTCTCCTCCACATGGTCGAGGCGCACCGAAACGTGATTGGCGTACCGCCATGCCACGGCGCTGCGATCTTCTCGCCCATCCAGCGTCCGATCGACTACCGGCACCCCCGACAACGTCAGGCGGACCGCCTGAGCTTCGCTGGGGCAGCTGATTTCGATCGGATCCGTCCTATCGTCGTCGCGCCAGAGCGCAATCACTCTGTCCATTGGACCCTTGGATCGATACTTGCCGATCTGATGCTGCCGCGTCATCAAACCACGAGAGGTTAGCGTCAGCACGGCGCAACCCGGATCCTCCGCCAGCACGGTTGCGTATCTCGCGGGCCAACGCGCTTTCAATTGCGGCGCGTCCATCAACAAAGCGAAGATGATGCTCGAACCGATCGCGCGTATCAGTTCCTGACAAGGATCAACACGTGCGAGATCTTCACAGATCATTGCCGAGATGACCGATGACTGCCGTACCACCGCGAAGTCGACGCGGCGGCTGAGCAGATCGATGTCTTCCGACCACAAGATCGATGGACTGAGTCTCCCCTCCAGCCCATAGGAGAGAACCTCGTCGCGATCCAGTGTCCAACGATGATGCTTCTCGCGTTTCGACAGAAAGCCGATCTTCTGGCTTCGGTCGTCACCCGTCGAGCCAGGTCCGGCCGATCGCTGAAAGGCGGCAACGCTGACGAAATTTCCGTGCCGACTGCCGTCCCCGGAAACGCCGGCGATGATGAACTCAAGGTCGGGAAGCGCTTGTGGCAGGCTTTCGCAAAGCTGATCCCAAGTGTCTTCGTCGAGCGCAAGTTCGGGAAAGACGATGCCGTGGACGACGTCGGCCTCTGTCTTCGCCGCCGCGGCGAGTTGCTTCACGAAGTCGACCAGCGTCGCAGTCGAGACACGCTTGAGCCACGTCTGTTCGAGATTGAAGAATCCCCAGCGTTTGGCGCCTTCGCCCGCATAGCCGGGCTGGGGCTGAAAGGCGGATGCCGGGATCGTATACGGAAACGGGATCAGAAGCAGATTCATGTGGCGCTCGTCGGGCGGTGCCTCCGACAGGAGATAGGGCAACCATCCCGCCCGAGCGATGCTGCGCGGCGGTAGCAGCGCCAAGTGATGTGACAGCGAGCGTAGAGTGCAGCCGACCGCCGCTGTACGCGCTTTGGGGAGCACGCAGACCACGTCCTGCGATGCGCCCGAAAACGAACTGATCGGACTATGCTGCAGGAACGGTGCGCCGCCCCGCGCTGCGCTTGATTTCGTGCTCGGCTTCTCGGTGGCGCGCCGCGCGATGTCGAAGAATATCTCATTGACCGGTGCGAAGAACCACGGCTGCTGCCCCGTCGGGCTGGCCTGCTCGATCTGGGAATACTCTGCGAATCCCATGTTCCTCGCTGCTTCGTCAGCGGCTATGAACAGAAACAGGGCCTCGGACCACCACGGCGGGGGTGGCGTGCTGGACTTGTACTCCGAGAAGATCGGGACGGCTCCGGCATGCTTCCAGACTGCGGTCCAGGCCTGGTGCAAGCGCCGAAGCGGTTCGCCGTCCCTCCCTCCGATCCAGTCGGCGAAGATCTTCGGCTTCTTGCTCGAGTAGTGTTCCAGTGGATTGAAAAGTCTCCATGCGGCGGCCGTCGCCCGCGCTTCTGCTATGAACTCCGGAGTTACCTCCACCTGCAACGCAGGCCGAGCGGGCCGGCTAGCGACGTGGGCGATGACATGGTGGTACGCGCCGCTGTACTGCAGAGCGTAGCCGGCGGCCGCGAAAATATCGGGCGGTAGAACCGGTGGAGTTTCGTATGCAGCCGGATATCTTCCGTCGAGCTTCGGGAAGGCAATGTAAGGCAACCCATTCCCGCCGTCGGGTCGGCGGCGGGCGAGGGGGAATAGTCTTTTCAAGCAATCGAAAAGAGTTTCGTGAGATTGAGCCGAACCATGCGCAATCAATCTTCAATATCCTTCAGCGTCTCAATTAGTTCATTTGTCACCGGGCGAATGCGGAAGTCAATTCTGTGTTGCGACCGAACAGCCCGCTCAGTGGTAGTGTGATCTGGTATTGGCGCGACCATCCCTCGAAAGACTGATACGGACGCGTGCTCCGCCTGATCCCAAAACAACCGCGGCCTCCGTCCGGGGGAGAGCCGGAGGAGGCCGCGTCGGAACACCTGACCGCGCCTAGGTTCGCGGCCGGGTGTGGGAGCTCGTTGGTTCAGGTCATGCGGATCAGAACGGCAGCAGCACGTCCATCACCTGCTGGCCGTAGCGCGGCTGCTGCACGTCGGTGATCTGGCCGCGGCCGCCATAGGCGATGCGGGCCTGCGCGATCTTGCTGGAGTCGATGGTGTTGTCGCTCTGAATGTCTTCCGGGCGGACGATGCCGGCGACGATCAGTTCGCGGACTTCGAAATTGACGCGGATTTCCTGCTTGCCCTCGACCACCAGATTGCCGTTCGGCAGCACCTGCGTCACCACCGCGGCGACGCTGGTCTGCAGTTTTTCCTGACGGTCGACGGTGCCCTTGCCGCCGCTGGATGACGATGAGTCGGTTGTCAAGATCCGGCCCGGCAGAACCTGCGCGGCGTCGCCGGTTAGCAGCTTGCTGCCGGCGAAGTCGGTGATGCCGGAATCTTCGCTGCCACTCCGGCTGCGCTTGGTCTCGTTGGCGATCGCGGCCTTGTCGGTGAAGTTCACCGTCACCGTCATGATGTCGCCGACCTTGGCGGCGCGCTGATCGCGGAAGAACGCGCGCGAGCCGTTCCGCCACAGCGAGTTGGCATTGTAGGACGCCACCTCGGGCTTCGGCATCGGCATCTGCACCGGCTTGTAGCCGGGCTGCGTGGTCGGATTTTCGATCGCGCTCAGCGCCGGTTTCTCACCGATCGCGGCGAGGCGGTCGATCGAGGAGCAGCCGCCGGCGAGCCCTCCCGTCGCGAGCAGCGCGGTGATCAGGACGATGCGGTTGGTCGATACTGACTTGAACATGGAACTTACTCGGTCCTGGCGGCGGCGGGGGGCGCGGCGGTGGGAACAGCGTTCGGCGCTGCGGCGGGATTGGCGCTGGCGAGGATGCGCGGGACGGCGACGTTCACCATCACCTGTCCGCGTCCGATCACGGTCGCGGCCACGGTGCGCTTCGAGTGCAGATTGAGCACGTTGATGACATCGCCCTCGGTGCCGGTTTCGAGCGCCTTGCCGCGCGATGTCAGATAGATGCCGGCGGCCTGATAGATCAGCGTGACACCCTGATCGCGGGTCACCAGATCGGGCTTGGCGAGATCGGCGGACCGCACCAACTGGCCGCTGCGCAAGGTGCGCCGCGCCTGCATGCCGATCGCGACCTCGCGCACGACGATGTCGGATGCGGCCTCGGCCTTGGGGCGGCGTTCGATCGCGACGTCGGAGGCCTTGATGACTTCGTTGCGTTCGATCGAGCGGGTCAGCACCGTGGCCGGGACGGTCTCGACCGCGGTGCCGGTCAGCCGCAGCCGTACCGGCGCATTGTCGGAGCCCGCGATCTCGAAATTGATGTCGAACCGGCCGCTGCGCCGATCGAACCGCTCGGAGACCAGTTGCAGCGCGCCGGTGTAGCTCGCCGGCAGCGTCTGGGCTTCGATCTCGCGATCCCAGGTCAATGTCAGGTCCTCGGCCTCGCCGAATCCGTGACGGCGCTGCAGCGTCTCGATCACCTGCTGCTCGATCTCCTTCGCCGCAACGCTGCGGGCGAGACGGGTGACGGTGACTTCGCGGATGTCGCGGGTGTCGACGCCGATCACCTGATGCGCCCGCAAGGCGGCGAGCACGGCGGCGGTCGGCAGCGCGCCGGTGGTGCCGAGGTCGGGCGCGCGATAGATCGCGATCTTCGCTGCGACGCCGGCATTCTCGATGACGTCGCCGATCCGCACCAATTCGTCGGCCACCTCGACATGCGCGCGCAACACCGGCGAGCGCAGCGCGTCGCCGGTCCGTTGGTCGAGCGCCGGCGCGGCGGGCGGCGGCGCGGTCTCCGCGGCGGTCGCGGCGAGCGGCGCGGCGAGCAGTGCGGTGATCAGGAGTGAGCGGATCATGGATCAGCTCCCTCAGCGGTACATGTTGGAAGTGGACTGCAGCATCTGGTCGGCGGCGCTGACGACCTTGGCGTTCATTTCGTACGCCCGCTGCGCGGAAATCAGGTCGGAGATCTCCGTCACCACTTCGACGTTCGCCTGTTCCAGCGTCTTCTGCATCATGTCGCCGAGGCCGTCGGCGGTGGCGATGCCGTCCTGCGGCGGGCCGGACGCTTGCGTCTCGATGAACAGGTTGTCGCCCTGCGGCTGCAGCCCGGTCTTGTTGATGAAGCGGGTCAGCCCGATCTGGCCGAGCACGGTCGGCGCGGTCGCGCCCGACACCGTCACCGACACCTGACCGTTGGTCGCGACTGTGATGCTGGTGGCGCCGTTCGGAATGGTGATGGTCGGCTGCAGCGGGTTGCCGTTGGCGGTGACGATGCGGCCGGTGTTGTCGGTGGTGAACGAGCCGTCGCGCGTGTAGCTGAAGGTGCCGTCCGGCATCTGGATCTTGAAGAAGCCCTCACCGCGGATGGCGAGATCGAGATCGTTGCCGGTGGTCGACAGCGTGCCCTGCGTCATCAGCCGCGGCGTGCCGACGGTCTTGACGCCGCCGCCGATGTCGACACCGACCGGCAGGATCGTGCCCTGGTCCGACGCCTGGGCGCCGACCCGCCGGACGTGGTCGTAGATCAGGTCCTGGAATTGAGCGGTCTGCTTCTTGAAGCCCGTCGTCCGCATATTGGCGATGTTGTTGGAGATCACCTGGACGTTGAGCTCCTGGGCGGCCATGCCGGTCGCCGCTGTGTAGAGTGCGCGCATCGTCGTTCTCCTTACGCCGGGACTTCGGCGAGCCGCTCGATGGCGGTCTTCTGCAGGTCGCCTTCCTGCTGCAACAACGACGACATCTTCTGGTAGGAGCGGGTGACGTCGAGCATCCGCGTCATTTCGAGCACCGAGTTCACGTTCGATTTCTCGACGTAACCCTGGCGTACGATGGCCTTGGTGTCGGGCGCGCCGGGATCGGAGGTCGCGGCGAACAGATTGTCGCCCTGCTTCTCCAGGCTCTGCGGCCGGGCGAACGACACCAGCCGCAGCTTGCCGCGCAGCGAGTCGATGGTGGCGGTGCCTTCGACCACGCTGACATTGCCGTCCTGCGCGATGTTGATCGCCTTGTCGGTCGGCTGGAACACGATCGGGCCGGAATTGCCGAGCACCGGATAGCCGGACGAGTTGACCAACTGGCCGCGCGGATTGATCGACAGCTTGCCGTCGCGGGTGAAGCGCTCGCCGGCGGGAGTCTGGACGACCAGGAACGCCGAGCCGTCGATCGCGACGTCGAGCGGGTCCTTGGTCTGGGTCATCGGACCGGTGGAAAAATCGAGATACGCGGCGCGGTCCTGTACGAAGCTGACGCGACGGTCGGGCCTCTGGAAATTGTCCTCATGCGCGCCGGTGTTCAGGTATTCCTGAAACACGGAGCGCTGGGCCTTGAAGCCGTTGGTGTTCATGTTGGCCAGATTGTTCGCGACGACATCCATCTGCCGTTCGAGCACGACCTGCCGCGACAAGCCGACCAGAAGCGTATTCTGCATCGGTGGTTCTCCCTTCTCGGATCCGCCCCCGGTCCTCCCAGACCTTCCGCGGATCGCCTCGAACCGGCGCTCTCCCAAGCAGCGGCTCGCCGATGTTTCTTGCGAGGGTCGTGCCAACTCGAAAAAATAAGTAAAATCAATATTTTACTCGTTTTGTAGGGTGGGAAGGCCCGGCAAATTAGGGACTTGTTGACCATGTCACCCGGCAGAATCTTCCTAGCTGGGGCTGCCTGGAAAGGTTCCGTTAACCATTGCGCCATAGCGTTGTCGGATCAGGGCTTCGTGCGCTGGCGGCTTCAGTCTCGCGTTTACGGTTCGCCTGGGCGGCACAGCGGCTCTTCTCGCAACGCGGACCTGCGGCCACATGGCAGACCCAGACAAACCGGAAGACGGCGCCGAGGCCGGCGAAGGCGGCGCGCCGAAGAGCAAGAAGAAGCTCATCATCATTGCCGCCGCGGCCGCGCTGGTGCTGATCGGCGGTGGCGGCGGCGCGTGGTTCTTCATGTCCAAGGGGCACGACGCCGAGAAAGAACACGCAGAGGCGGCCGAGAAGGTGAAGCCGCCGACCTTCGTCGAGGTACCGGAGATCATGGTCAATCTCGCCGGCTCGCCGGGCGAGCGGGTGCAGTACCTCAAGGCCAAGATCGTGCTCGAGCTGAAGGACGAAAAGCTGGTCGAGCAGATCAAGCCGACGATGCCGCGGATCACCGATCTGTTTCAGACGTATTTGCGCGAACTGCGCTCCGGCGATCTCAACGGCTCGGTCGGGATGTTCCGGATGAAGGAAGAACTGACCCGACGCGTCAACGTCGCGATCGCGCCGGCGCAGGTGACAGCGGTGCTGTTCAAGGAAGTACTGGTGCAGTGAGCTGACATGGCTGGCCAGGAACAACTCGATCAAGACGCCATCGCCGCCCAATGGGAAGCGTCGATGGCGTCGGAAGACCCCGAGGCCGCCGCGAAGGCGGCCGAGGAGAACGAACTCACCGGAACCATGGCGGAACAATGGGCCGCCATGGTCGAGGACGGCGGTCGCGATCTCGGCGGCACCGGCAAGAACAGCGGCGAGCGCGTGTTGTCGCAGGAGGAGATCGACAATCTCCTCGGCTTCAGCGTCGGCGAGGTGCATCTCGACGAGAACTCCGGCATCCGCGCGATCATCGATTCGGCGATGGTCTCCTACGAGCGCTTGCCGATGCTCGAAATCGTGTTCGACCGCTTGGTGCGGTTGATGACGACGAGCCTGCGCAATTTCACCTCCGACAACGTCGAAGTCTCGCTCGACCGCATCACCTCGGTGCGCTTCAGCGACTACATGAACTCGATCCCGCTGCCGGCGGTGCTGTGCGTGTTCAAGGCCGAGGAGTGGCAGAATTTCGGATTGGCCACGGTCGATTCGAGCCTGATCTATTCGATGATCGACGTGCTGCTCGGCGGCCGGCGCGGCCAGGCCGCGATCCGGATCGAGGGTCGGCCCTACACCACGATCGAAACCAATCTGGTGAAGCGGTTGCTGGAAGTCGTGCTCGCCGACGCCGAGCAGGCGTTCCGGCCGCTGTCGCCGGTGGCGTTCTCGATCGACCGGCTCGAAACCAATCCGCGCTTCGCCGCGATCAGCCGCCCGGCCAATGCGGCGATCCTGGTCCGTCTGCACATCGACATGGAAGACCGCGGCGGCAATATCGAGCTGCTGTTGCCTTACGCCACGATCGAACCGATCCGCGGCGTGCTGATGCAGATGTTCATGGGCGAGAAATTCGGCCGTGACCAGGTCTGGGAGGGCCATCTCGCCACCGAGATCGGCCAGGCCGACATTTCCGTCGACGCCGTATTGTACGAGGCGGAGGTGCCGCTGCGGCAGTTGATGGCGCTGCAGGTCGGCGACACGCTGCCGCTGGATCTGCGCGCCGACGCGCTGGTCGCGGTGCGCTGCGGCAGCGTCACGCTGACGGAAGGACGAATGGGCCGGGTCGGCGATCGCGTCGCCATCCGCGTCACCAAACCATTGCGCAAGCCGGTCACGACCTACGCGATGTTCGAGCGGACCGACGAGCAAAGCAAAATGATGGAGGCACAATGAGCCATACTCTCGGACTGGTCATCGAAAGTCTGGTCGCTGTGCTGCTGATCCTGACGATCGGCTATTGCTGGCTGCTCAACAAGCGGCTGCTCCGCCTCAGGGCCGACGAGCAATCATTGAAGGCGACGATCGGCGAACTGATCACCGTCACCGAGATCGCCGAACGCGCGATCGGCGGGCTCAAGCTCACGGTGCGTGAGGTCAACGACAATCTCGGCCGCGACATCGCCTCGGCGACGGCGCTGTCCGAACATCTCAAGAAGCAACTCGCCGAAGGCGACAGCGTGCTGCGCCGGCTGTCGAAGATCGTCGCCGCGGCGCGGCCGTCGTCGGAGCAGACCGACGAGGCGGTGTTGTCGCCGGCGCGCGCCAATGCGGCTGCCGCGGAGGCCTTCGCCGAGCGGCGACGACACAGCGGCCTGGCTGCATGAACGCATTTCGAGACATCCGCATCCTTCCGGTGGTTCTGGTCGCGATCCTCGGCCTCGCAGTGCTGAAGATCGCCGGCCTGCTGCTGGATGGCGGCTATGTGTTCGATTACGATCCGAAAGCGACCAAGCCGTCATGGGCGCAGTCCAACTTCAACTTCCCGGGCGGCAATACCAAACCGGTGGATTCCGAACTCGCGTCCGACATCACTGGCTCGGTGCCGGCGCCGCCGAAGAAGGAAGAGCCGGCGGTGGCCGCGCCGGCGGAGGTCAAGCTCGTCGAGCCGCCGGTCGAACAGCCGCCGGGCATTTCTCCGTCCGAGCGTGCGATCCTGGAGCGGCTGCAGGCGCGTCGGCAGGAGCTCGATGCGCGGGCGCGCGAAGTCGAGATCCGCGAGAGCCTGCTCAAGGCCGCGGAGAAGCGGATCGAGTCCCGCGTCGAGGAGATGAAGGCGACCGAGGGCCAGATCGGCAAGGCGACCGAACAGAAATCCGAGGCCGACGTCGCGCGCTTCAAGGGCATCATCACGATGTACGAGGCGATGAAGCCGAAGGACGCCGCCAAGATCTTCGACCGGCTGGAAATGCCGGTGCTGATCGAGATCGCGTCGCAGATCGCGCCACGCAAGATGTCCGACATCATGGGGCTGATGACTCCGGAGGCCGCCGAGAAGCTGACCGTCGAACTGGCGCGCCGCGCCACCGGCAAGAGCGCGGCCACTGCGTCGGCCGCGGCACTGCCGAAGATCGAGGGCCGGCCGATACCGGCCCGGCCATAGCTCGGCCGGACCCGACGGGCGTGGGGTCAATCGCAGATCCGCGTCAGCACGGCCTTGAAGCCCAGCGTCGGGGCTTCCGCCGCGACGCCTTCGACCTGCGCGAAATCGCCGATCGACGAGCCGTGGAAATCGACGCGGACCTCGTCGACACCGAACACGGAGGGAAGGCTCGGATCGACGGTGTGGCGGCGACTGGTCACCTCGCCGCGGATGGAGCGGCCGTCCTGCTCGTAGGATCCGATGAAGGCGAACGCCGAACTACCGCCGCGCAGCTTGCCGCCCTCTGCAAACAACACCCCCACGGCCTTGCGGCGAGGTGTTTCGAATTCGACTTTGTACAATCCCTTCAACAGCATGACGGACGCGATCCTAAGTGAAGCCGCTGCAATAACTACGCGTGGGGCAATTGGATACCATTCAACAATCGAGGCTGGGATCCGGGCCGGTCATACTACGAATAACGTGCTCAGCCGACCGATTTAAATCACAGATTGTAGAATCGGTGAAAATACGGCCGTGGGGCGATTTCCGGGCGGTCGCTTTTCGCGGTGTGACGCGATGGTTAAGCCATCGTTAACGGCTTCCGTGGTGGAGTGCGATGCGGATGGCCGCGCCGTGTCGGCGCGTGGCGACGTGCGAGCAATGCGAGAAGGCGGGGCGCGGCCCGCCCGGCAGAACAGGGTCGTTGACCGGAAGATACGAATGGCGCGGATGGCTGCCGCTGCAGTTTGGTCGCAGGCGCTCTGTCGGCGCCTCGCACGAGTCTGCCTGGCGTTAGGGCTGGTGCTCGCCGTCGCGCTGTCGCCCCGGCCGGCGTCCGCGCAGGCGGTTCGCGGCGAAGCGATTTTCGAGTCGGGCGGAGGCTACGGGCGGCTGCTGTTCAAGCTCGCCGAGGACGTCGAGTCCGACGTCGTCATGGCCGGCCTGATCGTGGTGATCCGGTTCAAGCGGCCGGTGGATATTTCGATCGACAAGCTCGCGGAGTCCGCGCCGAACTACATCGGCTCCGCGCGGCTGGATCCCGACGGCTACGCGGTTCGGTTGGCGCTGCTGCGCAAGTTCAGCGTCAATCCGATGTCCGCGGGCGAGCGGCTGTATATCGATTTTCTGCCGGACAATTGGGTCGGCGCGCCGCCCGGCCTGCCTCCGGACGTCGTCAAGGCGCTGGCCGAACGCGCCCGCGCGGCGGAGCGCGCGCTACGCGCCCAACAGGCCAAGGCGGATGTCAAGAAGAAGCCGCCGATCCGCGTTCGGGCGTCGATGCAGCCGACTTTCGTGCGCTACATCTTCGAAGTGCCGCCCGGCGTGCAGGTGTCGTCGACGCTGACCGACAAGAAGCTGACGGTGCTGTTCAACACCGGACTGAGTTTCGATCTCGCCGATGCACAACTCGCCGGCGCGCCGAATGTCGGATCGATCGGCCAGAAGATCGACGGTGACGGCTCGAGCGTGGACTTCGCGCTGATTGGCGGCGCCGACGTGCGTTCGTTTCGTGAGGACAAGAACTTCATCGTCGACGTCAGTTTTCAGCCGCAGGACGCCGAGCCGTCGAAGAAGACGTCGCAGGCGCCCATCCTGCCCGAAATCGCCCGGCTCGAACGCGAAGCCGCGCCCGCCGCACCGCGCGCCCCGGATGTCGCCCGAGCCGAGGCGAAGCCTGAGACCAAATCCGATGGCAAATCTGAAGCGAAGTCCGGTACCAAGCCGGAGGTGAAGCCGGCTGCCGCCGCAGCGACGCCGCCGGTGATCGCGCCGCCCCAGGCCGTCGCATCACCTGCCGGCCCGGCGGCGCGCAGCGACGCTCCAGCCCCTGCCGCGGTCGCGGCACCGGCTGTCGCGGCGCCTGTGGTCACGGCCCCGGCCGCGCCGGCTCCGGCCACGGTGGCGCCGGTTGCGGCGCCGCCTCCCGCAGCGAGCGAGACAACTCGGCCGTCGACGGAGACGGCCGTCCGCGCCGGCGCTCGCGCCGCGGCGGTCGAGGCTCCGAAGCTGCCACCTGCGCCCGAACCGCCGGCGGCGGCGGCGAACCCGGCTTTATCCAGCGCAGCACGACCGGTCGAGGCGCGCCGCAATACCGATGGCCTGCACCTCGCATTCGCGTTCGCGGCGCCGACGCCGGCCGCGCTGTTCCGGCGCGGCGACATCATCTGGCTGGTACTCGACAACACGACACCGTTCGACCTCACTTCGATCCGCCGCGAAGGTGGCGGCATCGTCGGAGATGTCAGCCGCGTCGAGCTCCCGAACGGGCAAGCGATCCGCCTGCGTCTCGATCGTCCGCAACTCGCGACGCTGAGCGACGACGACGGCTCCGGCAAGAACTGGTCGATCACGCTCGCGGATTCGGGGCGCGGCGCCGCGCGGCCGTTGACCGCGGTGCGCAACATCGCCGATCCGGCCCGCGCCACCGTTGCCGTGGCGCTCGCCGGCCTCGGCCAGATGCATCGCCTGACCGATCCGGAGGCCGGCGACGCGCTGACGGTGATCACCGCGCTGCCGCCGCCGCGCGGCTTCATCAAGCGGCAGAGTTTCGTCGAGTTCAGCCTGCTGGAATCGCTGCACGGTGTGGTCATCGAACTGAAATCCGACGACGTCACCGTCGAGACCGTCGCCGATGCGGTGGTGCTGTCGCGGCCCGGTGGACTGACGCTGTCGTCGGCCGAGCCGGCCGGGCAGGCCGGCTCTTCGGCAGAGCGGCCGTTCTTCGACATCACCCAATGGGCCAAAGACCAGGAGGGGCGTTTCTCCGACGCGCTCGACGCGCGGATCAGGACGGCGTCGACCGCCACCGGCGACGACCGGCTGCCGGCGCGGCTCGATCTGGCGCGGTTCTTCATGGCGCGCGGTCTGTATCACGAAGCCAAGGGCGCGCTCGACCTGGCGCTGCTCGGCGTCAAGCCCGGACAGGAAGACGTCGCGACGATGATCGGCCACGCCGCGGCGAGCGCGCTGATGCAGCGGCCGGAGCAGACACTGAAGGATGTCGCCAATCCGGTGATCGCCTCGACCTACGACGCGCAATTGTGGAAAGGCGTCGCGCTGGCGGGCCAGGGCAAATGGCCGGAGGCGCGCGAGAAGCTGAAATCGGTGCAGTTCGCGATTACCGCGCTGCCGCTCGACATGCAGCGCGAGGTGCTGGCCACCGCGATGCGCGCCTCGCTGGAAGTCCGCGACTACGCCGGCGCCGCCAAGATCAGCAGCGATTTCGATCTGGTCGGCATTCCGCCGGAGATGAAGCCCCCGCTCGCGGTGATGCGCGGCTGGCTCGACGAGGCGCTCGGGCGGGATCCGGAGGCGCTCAAGAGGTACAAGGAAGCGATGGCGTCGGCCGATCGCCAGGCCGCCAGCGAAGCCAAGTTCCGCGACGTCGTGCTGCGCAGCAAGCGCGGTGAGATGACGCCGGAGGAAGCGCTGCCCGAGCTCGAACGGCTGTCGACGACGTGGCGCGGCGACGATCTCGAAGTCCGCACCCAGCAATTGCTGTCGAAGCTCTACGCCAATGCCGGCCGCTACCGCGATTCACTGGCGGCGGCGCGGACCGCGACGCAACTCGCGCCGAATTCCGAATATGCCCGCCAGGCGCAGGACGACAGCCGGGCATTGTTCTCGCAGCTGTTCCTCGGCAACAAGGGCGACGACATTCCGCCGATCGAGGCGCTGGCGACGTTCTACGAATTTCGCGAGCTGACGCCGATCGGCCGCCGCGGCGACGAGATGATCCGCAGGCTCGCCGACCGCCTGGTCGCGGTCGATCTGCTGGATCAGGCGAGCGAGCTGTTGCAGTACCAGGTCGACAAGCGGCTCGAAGGCGCCGCGCGCGCCCAGGTCGCGGCGCGGCTGGCGATGGTCTATCTGATGAACCGCAAGCCGGATCGCGCGATCGCCGCGCTGCATTCGTCGCGAATCGCCGATCTCGCCGGTGAATTGCGCCAGCAGCGGCTGCTGCTCGAGGGGCGGGCGCAGAGCGACATCGGCCGCCACGATCTCGCGCTCGACATCATCACCAATATCAGTGGCCGCGAGGCGATCCGGCTGCGCTCCGACATCTACTGGGCGTCGCGGCGCTGGCGCGAATCCTCCGAACAGATCGAACTGTATCTCGGCGACCGCTGGCGCGATTTCACGCCGCTGTCGCAGGCCGAGAAAAGCGACGTCATCCGCGCCGTGGTCGGCTACGCGCTGGCCGAGGATGCGCTCGGTCTCGACCGTTTCCGAGAGAAGTTCGCGCCGTTGATGACCGACCCGGCCGACCGCGCCGCGTTCGACATCGCCAGCAGGCCGGCCGCGGGCGATACCGCGGCGTTTGCCGCGATCGCCAAGATGGCGGCGAGCGTCGATACGCTGGAGGGCTTCCTGCGCGAAATGAAGCAGCGCTTCCCCGACGCCAGCGCCCGCGCCACGCCGCCCGGCGCCGACATGACGTCGACCGGCGCGCTGCCGGAGATCCCGAAGATCCGCGTCATCAAGATGACGCGGTAGCTATCGCCTCTTCCGTCATTCCGGGGCGCGAGCGCAGCTCGCGAACCCGGAATCCGGAGGTTGTTTGCGCGGCCGAGATTCCGGGTTCGCGCCTTGCGGCGCGCCCCGGAATGACTCGGGGAGAGCGCGGACGAAACACGGCCCGTGCGACGTCAGAACTACCCGCTACCCGAATAGCTCTGCACCAGCGAGCCGGCGACCAGCGACCAGCCGTCGACCAGCACGAAGAAGATCAACTTGAACGGAAGCGACACCACCACCGGCGGCAGCATCATCATGCCCATCGACATCAGCACCGAGGCGACGACGAGGTCGATGATCAGGAACGGCAGGAACAGCAGGAAGCCGATCTCGAAGGCGCGCTTCAGTTCGGAGATCATGAAGGCCGGCATCAGGATGCGCAGCGACAAATCTTCCGGCGTCGCCGGCGGCGGCTCGCCGGAGAGGTCGAGGAACAGTTTGAGGTCCTTCTCGCGCACGTTCTTCTGCATGAAGATCCGCAGCGGGCCGGAGGCGCGCACCAGCGCGTCCTCGACGCTCATCTCGTTGGCGATCAGCGGCTTGATGCCGTCGTCGTAGGATTTCTGCAGCGTCGGCCCCATCACGAAGGCGGTGAGGAACAGCGCCAGCGCGATGATCACCATGTTGGGCGGCGCGGTCGCGGTGCCGAGCGCGGTGCGCAGCAGCGACAGCACCACCACGATCCGGGTGAACGACGTCATCATGATCAGGATCGACGGCGCGATCGACAGCACCGTCAGCAATGCGATCAACTGGATCGCGCGCTCGGTGACTCCGGTGCCGCCGCCGCCGAGATTGATGCTGACGTCCTGCGCATGGGCAGGCGCCGCCAGCGCGGCTGCGGCGGCGATCAGGACGGTGAGAAAAAGAACAACTCTACGCGGTGTGGCCGGGCGGCTCACGAAGGAGTCTTCGGACGCCCCAGCAGCGACGCCATCTCGTCTTCGAGGCTCTCGAACCCCGATTTCGGCGCTGCGGGCGGGGCGGTCGGCGGCTCGGGCGCGCGGGCTGCCGGGCGGGCCGGCGGTTCGGGCGCGACCGGCGGCGCGGCTTCCGGCTTGGCGTCGGCCGGGCGCCGCAGCGCGGCTTCCAGCCGGTTGGCCATCTCGGCGAGATTCTGGTCGGCGGACGACAGCGCGGACGGCGACGTCTGCGCCGGGGCAGGTGCCGCAGGCGGCGTGGGCCGCTCCGTGCGAATCGGCGGAGCGACCCTCGGCGGCTCGGGCCGCGGCGGGCGCGGCATCGCCGGCTCGGCGCGCGGACGTGGCGCGGGATCCATCCGCGGTTCTGGCCGCGGTTCGGCGCGCGGCTCTTGCCGAGGCTCGGATCTGGGCTCGGGGCGCGGTTCCGGACGCGGCTCGGGCCGGCTGATCGGCGGCAAATCGGGCCGGGTCATCGGCTCGGGGACGAGGCCGGCGAATGGATCGCTGGCGGGAAATTCACTGGCGCGGCGCGGCGGCATTGCCGGCGGGGCCGGCCTGCGCGCCTCATCGGCGAAAGACGGCCGCGCCGGGCGCGGCTGCGGCTCCGGTTCGGGCGCTTCGGCAGCGCCTTCGGCCTCCCAGTCCATCGGGCTCATCCGCGGCTCCACGCCGAGCCCCGGACGCGGCGCCTCGCGCGCCGGGTTGGCGCGCACGATGTTGGGTTCGACGACGATGTCGCTCGGGCCGCCGATCATCAACAGATGTTCGACATTGTCGCGGCGCACCAGAACCAGCCGGCGCCGGCCGTCGACTGCGGCGGCATCGATCACCGCCAGTCGCGGCATCCGGCCGCTCTTGGTGTGAGCGCCGAGGCGGTTGCCGGCGAATCGGCGGACCAGCCAAGCGGCTGCGCCGATCATCGCCAGGACGGCCAGAAACGCAAAAAAGAACAACAATGGTTGCGACATGCTCGATCCCCGGAGAGAAGCGGGTCGGTTCCGGCGTCTCCCGCCTTCACTGCCCGGATGAAGGTAGATGTCCGGCGACGCTCGGCGCCCCTCGTTCATCCTTCTTAATAAGCAGCGGCAAGAACTGCCATCCGATTTTTCTCATACGCCACGAATCATGGGGACCAAAACGGCCTCCGAGCGCGACAAACGCGATTTCGCGCAGCGTTCCGAAAGACATTCGTAACGAAATCGCAAGCCTTTCGTAACCAATCTTAACCGGCCGTTAACCATACCCCCGGCAAATTCTGCCTACTCCCCGGCGGAGTCGCAAAGTGGTGGCGACCGGGACGGAGGCGGCGATGGCGATCAATGATCTTCCGATGCTGGCGGCGCTGCGCACCAAGATGCAATGGCATCAGGAGCGCCAGAAAGTGCTGGCCGAGAACGTCTCGAACTCGGACACGCCGGGGTTCCAGCCGCGCGATCTGGTCGCGCCGAAATTCAATTCGGCCGGCCAGCTGACCGCCAGTTCCGCCGGCGGCGCGCTGCCGATGATGATGACGAGCGCGTCGCACATGAAAGCGCCCGGCGGCGCGGTTTCGTTTGCGGAGGATCGCCGCGCCGGATTCCAGACCCGTCCGGCCGGAAACGCCGTCAATCTCGAGGACCAGATGATGAAGGTCTCGGCCAACCAGATGGACTATGCCGCCGCGACCTCGCTCTACACCCGCAGTCTCGGCCTGCTGAAAACCGCAATCGGCAAGCGCTGACCCACGCCACCCGGGAGATTGAACCATGGCAGACGACGCAGGCGATTTTGCAAGGTCGATGGGCATTGCCACCTCCGGGCTGCGTGCCCAGGCCGGGCGGATGCGAGTGATCTCCGAAAATATCGCCAATGCGGATTCGACCGCGCAGAAGCCGGGCGGTGATCCGTATCGGCGCAAGGTGCCGACCTTCACCTCGGCGCTCGACCGCTCGCTCGACGCCCGCACTGTGGCGCTCGGCCGGGTCAAGCCGGACACCTCGGCGTTCCGGCTGAAATACGAACCGACCAATCCGGCCGCCGACGCCGCCGGCAACGTCAAGTACCCGAACGTCAATTCGATGATCGAAATGACCGACATGCGCAGCGCGCAGCGGTCCTACGAAGCCAACCTCAACGTCATCAGCGCGACGCGCCGGATGATCCAACGCACCCTCGATATCCTCAAGGCCTGAACCGGGCCCGAGCCGGGAGACCACCCATGGCGTCACCGATTTCCGCAGCCAATGCCTATGCGAGCCTCGCCCGGCTCGCCAATCCCGGCGGTGCCGGCAAGCCGACAGACAACGGCCCGTCGTTCGGCGCGCTGGTCAAGGACGCGATGGGCAGCGTCCTCGACGCCGGCCGCAAGTCCGACGCCCAGACCGTGGCGATGGCCAACGGCAAGTCGAACGTGATGGACGTGGTCACTGCGGTCGCCGAGACCGACGTCGCGGTGTCGACGCTGGTGTCGGTGCGCGATCGGGTGATCCAGTCCTACGAGGAAATCCTCCGGATGCAGATCTGATCGGCGACCGCTCGCAGATGGGTCGACGCCAACAGGTGCCGTCATTGCGAGCGAAGCGAAGCAATCCAGGACAAATTGGTGAAGCATCTGGATTGCTTCGTCGCTGCGCTGCTCGCAATGACGCCACACTGTAACGAAGGATCTCCAATATGACCGGTGCTGAAACTCTCGATATCGCCCGCGAAGCGGTCTGGACGATCGTGATCGTCTCGGCACCGCTGATGGTGGTCGGCCTGGTCGTCGGCGTGGCGGTGTCGCTGGTCCAGGCGCTGACCCAGATCCAGGAACAGACGCTGGTGTTCGTCCCGAAGATTCTGGCGATGTTCCTCACCTTGGTGCTGACGCTGCCGTTCATGGCCGACCGGCTGCACGCCGAAATGCTGCGGATCTCATCGCGAATCGTCGGCGGTTGACGCATGATCGGAGCCCGTGCCACCGGCCGGTGCGTGGGGGGCGTGGCGGTTCGCCGCGACGCCGGCGCGGCCACATCCGGTCCTGACGCAGTTTCTCGCCATGCGCATCGACATCTCGTTCCTGCCCGCGCTCGGCGCCGCCTTCATGCTGGTGTTCGCCCGCGTCGGCGCGATGGTGATGCTGTTGCCGACGCTCGGCGAGAGCAACATCCCGACGCGGATCAAGCTGTCGATCGCACTCGGCCTGACGCTGATCATCCTGCCATTGCACCGCAATGCCTATCAGGTCGACATGTCGTCGCTGACGCCGCTGCTGGTGCTGATGATTCAGGAAATCATCATCGGCATCGTGCTCGGCGCCACCGCGCGGGTGACGCTGTCGGCGCTGCAGGTCGCAGGTTCGGTGATCGCACAGCAACTCGGGCTCGGCTTCGTCACGGCGGTCGATCCGACCCAGGGGCAGCAGGGGCTGCTGATCGGCAATTTCCTCACCATCCTCGGCGTGACGATGCTGTTCGCCACGGACTCGCATCATCTGGTGATCGAGGCGCTCAGCGACAGCTACAAGATCTTCGCGCCCGGCGAATTGCTGAACAGCGGCGACGTCGCCGCGCTCGCCACCAAGGCGTTCGCCGCCTCGTTCAAGATCGGCATGCAGCTCGCCGCGCCGTTCCTGGTGTTCGGCCTGGTGTTCAACATCGGCCTCGGCATCCTGGCGCGGCTGATGCCGCAGATGCAGGTGTATTTCGTCGGCGTGCCGCTCTCGATCATGATCGGGTTCGTCATCTTCGCCGCCGTGCTGACGACGATGATGGGCACGTTTCTCGCCTATTTCGGCGGCGTCATGCAGGAATTGACGCCTCGCTGAGCCCGATCGCGCAGGATAGCTGAGCGATGTCGGACGACAGCGACCAGGAGAAACAAGAGGAGCCGACACAGAAACGCCTCGACGACGCGCTCGAGAAAGGCGACGTCGCCAAGAGTCAGGAGGTCAACACCTGGTTCGCGATCGCCGGCGCCACCCTGCTGCTGTCGTCGTTTTCGGGGTCGATCGGCTCCGGCATCACCGGGCCGATGCGGACGCTGATCGAGAAATCGTGGATGCTGCCGGTCGACGGCGTGGGCCTGCTGGCGCTGACCAAGAGTCTGCTGCTGATGCTGATCTCGGTTCTCGGCGTTCCGCTGGGGCTGCTGGCGCTGGTCGCGATCGGAAGCAATCTGATCCAGCATCGGCTGGTGTTCTCCACCGAGGGGCTGAAGCCGAAATTCAGCAAGCTGTCGCCGCTCGAGGGCGCCAAGCGGCTGTTCGGCAAGCAGGCGCTGGCGAATTTCCTCAAGGGCCTGTTCAAGGTGATCGCGCTCGGCGTGGTGATGGTCGCGGTGCTGTATCCGGAGCGCGACCGGCTCGACGCGCTGCTGCAAATGGACGTCGTGTCGTTGCTCGGCGTCACGGTGTCGCTGACGCTGAAACTGATGGGCACGGTGGCGGCGGTGCTCGCCTTCGTCGCCGCCGGCGATTTCTTCTTCCAGTATCACACCTGGCGCGAGCGGCAGAAGATGTCGCTGCAGGAGGTCAAGGACGAATACAAGCAGTCGGAAGGCGACCCGCACATCAAGGGCCGCATCCGGCAGATCCGCTATCAGCGGATGAAGAAGCGGATGATGGCGGCGGTGCCGGGCGCCTCCGTGGTCATCACCAACCCGACCCACTTCTCGGTGGCGCTGAAATACGAGCGCGGCATGCAGGCGCCGATCTGCGTCGCCAAGGGCGCCGACGCGATCGCGTTCAAGATCAGGGAAGTGGCGAAGGCGAACGACGTGCCGATCGTCGAAAACGTTCCCCTGGCGCGCGCGCTGTTCGCCACCGTCGAGGTCGACGAGGAGATTCCGGTCGAACACTACCACGCCGTCGCCGAGGTGATCGGCTATGTCATGAACCTGCGGCGACGCTTCGGCGGACGGCGGACCTAGGCGGTGGCGATGCCCGGGCCAGCCGATGTGGGTGAGCGGATTTTCCGGAGTTGCGGCTCCGATCGCGCCCTTCCGGCCGGTCGGGGGAGGCGCGGGGACAGAGGATGTACTTGCGCGGGCGGCTCCGATTCAGGCAGGTGGAGCCGGGCCGCCGCAGCGCCGGCGGGCAAGGGAACGGTTCGGTGACCATGACCATCAACGACCATCAGGCTCCGCCGCCCGCCGCGGAGCCGGCGCGCCGCGGTGGCAGCATCGCTCTGGTGTTGCTGGTGGCAGGCGCCATCGTCGCCGCCGCTGTGGCGTTCATGACGCTCGGCCGCGCCGAGGCGCAGCCCTATATTCTCGGCCTGCTGGCGCTGTTGGCGATGGTCGGGCTGTTCATGCTGTTCGCCTTCGCCGCCGGCATCGTCGGCTTCGCCGACCGGGCTGCCGACGATCCGGTGCTGCGGGCAATCGCGGAAGGCGCCTTCGACGGTATCGCCGTCACGGACGCGCGCGGCCATGTGGTCTATGCCAACCCGGTCTATCTGGCGCTGACTGGTGCGGCGACGATGCAGGACGTCCGTCCGGTCGAGCGGGTGTTCATCGGCAATCCCGATGTGTCGGAAGCCGTGTTCCGGCTGCTGAAGGCGGCGCGCGAGGGCAAGCGGCTGCAGGAAGAGGTTCGCGTCGCCGGCGCCGACGGCGCGCAGGGCCGCTGGATGCGGATGCGGGTGCGCCCACTCGGGCCCGGCAAGCGCGAGGCGAAGCAGACGGTGTGGTCGCTGGCCGACATCACCCGCGACCGCGAACACCAGGAAGACGTGTTCCAGGAGCTGCAGCACGCCATCGAATATCTCGACCACGCGCCTTGCGGGTTCTTTTCGGTCGATTCCGCGGGCAACCTCGTTTACGTCAACGCGACGCTGGCGAACTGGCTCGACCACGACCTCGCGGAGATCGGCTCGGGCGGCCTGAAGCTCGGCGACATCGTTTCCGGCGACGGCGCGGCGCTCTTGACCTCGATCGTGCCCGAGCCGGGCGAGGTCAAGACCGAGGTGTTCGACATCGATCTGAAGATGCGTAGCGGCAAGACCATGCCGGTGCGGCTGTATCACAAGCTCGCCTTCGGCGCCGACGGCGCGCCGGGCGCGTCGCGCACGCTGGTGATCAGCCGCGCCCGCGATGAGCGGCTCGATCCGCAGCGCGCCGCCGAAATCCGCTTCATGCGGTTCTTCGACCACACCCCGATGGCGATCGCCACGGTGGACAAAGCCGGTGCGGTGGTGCGCGCCAATGCCCGCTTCGCCAAGCTGGCGCAGAGTCTCGATCCGTCGGGTGGCGCGGCGAGATCGATCCTCGCCGCGGTCAGCACCCGCGATCGCGCCACGCTCGGCGCGGCGATCGATCAGGCCGCGCAGGGCCAAGCCGACATCGCGCCCGTCGAGGTGATGCTCGACGGTGCCAAGGAGCGCTGGGGCCAGTTCTTCGTCACCGCGGTCGCCGACGACGGCGACGCCGAGGCCGCGATCGTCTATCTGCTCGAGACCACCGAGCGCCGCGCGCTGGAGAACCAGGTCAACCAGGCGCAGAAGATGGACACGATCGGCCAGCTCGCCGGCGGCATCGCGCACGATTTCAACAACGTGCTCTCGGCCATCATGATGGCCAACGACTTCCTGCTGAACGCGCACAAGCCGACCGACCCGTCGTTCCAGGACATCATGCAGATCAAGCAGAACGCCACCCGCGCCGCCACGCTGGTGCGGCAGCTGCTGGCGTTCTCGCGCAAGCAGACGCTGCGGCCGCAGGTGCTCGATCTCGGCGAGGCGCTGACCGACATCGACCGGCTGCTGAAGCGGCTGATCGGCGAGAAGGTCTCACTCGAGATGCAGCACGGCCGCGATCTGTGGCGGGTCAAGGCCGACGTCTCGCAATTCGAGCAGGTGATCGTCAATCTCGCGGTCAATGCCCGCGACGCGATGCCCGACGGCGGCAAGCTGGCGATCCGCACCTCCAACGTCCCGGCCGCCGAGGCGGCGCAGCTCGCCCACAAGGGCATGCCGGCGGCGGACTACGTGCGGATCGACGTCAGCGACACCGGCACCGGCATTCCGGCCGACATCGTCGACAAGATCTTCGAGCCGTTTTTCTCGACCAAGGAAGTCGGCAAGGGCACCGGCCTCGGGCTGTCGACCGTGTACGGCATCATCAAGCAGACCGGCGGCTTCGTTTACGTCGACTCCGAGCCCGGCAAAGGCACCACCTTCCACATCTTCCTGCCGCGCCACGATGCGCTGCCCGAGGCGCAGCCGGACGCGCCGGCGCCGATCAGCAGCGCGACGACCGCCGCCGCGAAGCCCCGCGCCGACATGACCGGGCAGGGCACCATCCTGCTGGTCGAGGACGAGGAGGGGCTGCGCTCGCTCAACGCCCGCGGCCTGCGCTCGCGCGGCTACAACGTGATCGAAGCCGGCAACGGCATCGAGGCGCTGGAAGAGTTCGACGCTCATGGCGGTGCGGTCGATCTCGTGGTCTCCGACGTGGTGATGCCGGAGATGGACGGGCCGACTTTGCTGAAAGCGATGCGCGCGCGCAATTCCGAGCTCAAGATCATCTTCGTCTCCGGCTACGCCGAAGACGCGTTCGAGAAGAGCCTGCCGGAGAACGAACAATTCGCGTTCCTGGCGAAGCCCTTCGCGCTCAGCGCGCTGGTCGCGAAGGTGAAGGAGACGATGGGGGCGAACTAATCGCTCCATTGACCTATGCCTGCGCGCAGGCGGGGCGCGGTCCAGTCGAGGAAACTCCGCACCTTCGGCGGCAAGGGAACCGCCGGCGCATGGATGAGGTTCACCGGCAACGGTTCCGGTGCGAAATCCGGCAGCAATTCCCGCAACTGTCCGGCGCGCAGCTGGTCGGAGACTTGATAGGACAGCACGCGGATGATGCCGACGCCCGCCAATGCCGACTGGATCGCAGCCTCCGTCGTATTGACCGCGAGTTTGGGGCGCGGGTCGACGGCGAAGGCGGCGCTGTCCCGCCGGTAGCGCCATTCGGGCGCGGTCGCGAAGCCCTGGAAGCTGATGCCGTCGTGGCCGGCGAGGTCGTCCGGCCGGCGCGGCACGCCCCGGCGAGCGAGATAGTCGGGGCTCGCGCACAACACCCGGCGCACCGTGCCGACGCGCGTCCCGATCAGCGCGCTGTCTGCCAGATGCCCGATCCGCAGGGCGACGTCGATCTGCGCGTCGGCGAGGCTGACCTGTTGGTCGGCGAGCGTCAGGCGCAGATTGATTTCCGGCTGCTGCTTCAGAAAGTCCAACGCGATCGGCAGCAGATGCCGCTCACCGAATGCGACCGGCGCGGTGACGTGGAGTGCGCCGCGCAGCGCGCCGTAGTCGCCGGCGGCCTGTCGCTCCGCCGTCTCCAGCTCCTCGAGGATGCGGCGCGACGCGGCGACGAAGGCGCGTCCTTCCTCGGTCAATGTGAGGCCGCGGCTGGTCCGCCGAACCAGGCGGACGCCGAGGTGCTTTTCGAGCTCGCCGACCTTGCGGCTGATCGTTGCCAGAGGGGCGTGCAGCCGCCTTGCGCCGGCCGACAGGCTGCCCGCATCGACAACCGCCAGCAGCACCGACATCGCCTCGAACCGGTCCATGGCGCCCTTCCATAAATCGAGAGGCTAACTCTCAGAACAGCAAGATACCCCGTCGATTTTGGATGTCCTAACATTCTTCGAAACGGACGGCCGACGGGCTTTTTCCGCATGTCCAACGTCGCAAGAGAGAGCGCCAATGCCTCAACTGTCCCGCCGTAGCTTCGCCAGTGGCCTTCTCGGAGGGAGCCTCCTGGGAGGCGGCCTGATCGGTGGCGGTCTGGCGCCAGTCCAGGCCAAGACCCAGGCTGCTGCGACCGCGCCGGTCAGCGTGACTCCGCTGGCGCAGATCAAGATCGGCCGCTTCACCGTGACGGCGCTGACCGACGGCTATGCGGACATGCCCTACACCTTCTTCCCCGGCCGCTCGGCCGACCAGGTCGAGCAGGCCGCGGTGGCGCAGCACACGGCGCGAGCGAGCGGTGTGCGGTTTCTGTTCAACCAGTACCTGGTGGAAGACGGCGAGCGCCGCATTCTGATCGATGCCGGACCGGCCGGATCGATCGGGCAGACCGGCGCGCTGCCGCAGGCGCTCGGCGCCCTCGGCCTGCGGCGCGACCAGATCGACGCAGTGATCGTGACGCATATGCATCAGGATCACATGGGCGGACTGATCGTCGACGGTCGGATGAACTATCCCAAGGCGGAGCTCTATATCGATCGCCGCGACGTCAAACACTGGACCGACCCGGCGAAGGCGAACGGCGCACCGGATTATCTGCAGACCAGCTTCCGCATGGCGGGCGAGGTCGTGCGCCTCTACCCGAAACTGCAGGCGATCGACGGCGAGCGTGAGATCGTGCGCGGCGTCTCGATCGTCGATCTGACGGGACATACGCCGGGCCATATCGGGGTGCGCATCGAGGACGGCGGCCAAAGCCTGATCATGGTCTCCGATATGATTTTTCCGGTGGTGCATCCGGTGGCGACGGACGTGTTCTTCCTGTTCGAGCAGGACCGCGCCGCGGCCCAGGCGATGCGGGATCGCTTCTTTCCGCGTGCCGCGTCCGAAGGCGCGCTGATCGCCGCGACCCATATGCCGTTCCCGGGGCTCGGCCGCATCGTGGCCGACCGGGGGCAATTGCGCTGGCAGGTGGCCGACTGGGCGTTGCAGCTCTGAATACGGCCATTGGTTGATCCCGCGACCGAGGGCCGCAGGCTTGCGACGGCCCTGCGACGCTGAGAAGGCTTCCAATTTAGGCAGCGCTGCCCATTTTAGCCGAGCTTCCCCCTGACGGGGATTGAGGAAAACCAATGAACTTCTTGCATCGCACGCGTGGCGTTGTTGCTGCACTGGCCGTGACCCTGTCGCTGGCCATGCCGCTGGCGCTTGCGCTCTCGTCGGCAGCCGAAGCGCGCGTGGGCGGCGGCGGCAGCTCGGGCTCGCGCGGCTCGCGCAGCTTCATGGCGCCGAAAGCCACGCCGACGGCGCCGAATGCCGCGCAGCCGCTGAATCGCACCATGAGCCAGCCGGGCAGCCCCGGCATGGCCGCGCCCGCGGCCGGCGCTGCCGCCAAGGGCGGCTTCTTCAACCGGCCCGGCATGGGCATGCTCGGCGGCCTCGCCGCCGGCTTCCTCGGCGCCGGCCTGCTCGGCATGCTGTTCGGCGGCGGCTTCCTGTCCGGCCTCGGCGGCTTCGCGTCGATCCTGGGCCTGATCCTGCAGGTCGTCTTGGTGGTGGTGGTCGCGCGGCTGGCGTGGTCGTGGTGGCAGCGCCGCAACAACCCGCAGCCCGCGCCGGCCTATGCCAATACCAATGCCAACAATAACGCCGGCCCGACCGTCGGCCCGGGTCCCGAGCCCGCGCCGGCCTATCGCACCGGCTTCGGTTTCGGCAGCGGTGGCGGCAGCGCCTCGAACCTGCCGCCGCTCGAGATCAAGCCGGAGGACTACGAGGCGTTCGAGCAATTGCTCGGCGACATCCAGTCCGCCTGGACGAACGAGGACACGGAGAAGCTGAATCAGCTCACGACCCCCGAGATGGCGTCGTATTTCGCCAAGGATCTGGCGGAGAACAAGGCTGCCAACGACATCAACAAGGTGTCGGACGTCAAGCTTCTGCAGGGCGACCTCGCCGAAGCGTGGCGCGAAGGCGAGACCGACTATGCCACCGTGGCGATGCGGTTCTCGCTGGTCGACAAGACGCTGGAGCGCGGCACCGACCGGCTGGTCGCCGGCAGCGAGACCCCGATCGAGGTCACCGAAGTGTGGACCTTCGCGCGGCGGCCCGGCGCCCACTGGGAACTGTCGGCGATCCAGCAGACCAACTGACCCTCGCGCAAGCGAGCGATCGAAGCGCCGCGGAGGTTTCCGCGGCGCTTTTCGTTTGGGCGGGCTGCGGTCGGCCGCCCGGGGCTGAACCGTGCCACGGCTCGCGCATTGGACTATCCTCGACGCCGCCGAACCGGAGAGAGGACCGCCGATGCGCTACGAACTGTACTACTGGCCGACCATCCAGGGCCGCGGCGAGTTCGTGCGGCTGGCGCTGGAGGAGGCCGGCGCCGACTATGTCGACGTCGCCCGCCGCAGCAAGGCAGGGCTGTCGGCGATGATGAAGCTGATGCAGGCCAAGACCGGCACGCCGTCCTTCGCGCCGCCGTTCCTCAAGGCCGGATCGCTGACGATCGGCCAGACCGCCAACATCCTGCTGTATCTCGGCGCGCGCCATGGTCTCGCGCCGAAGACCGAAGCCGGGCGGCTTTGGGTGCATCAGCTCCAACTCACCATCGCCGACTTCGTCCAGGAGGTGCACGACACCCACCACCCGATCGGCACCTCGCTGTATTACGAGGATCAGCGCGGTGCGGCGAAGCAGCGCAGCGCCGAATTCCGCAAGCAGCGCGCGCCGAAATATCTCGGCTATTTCGAGCGGTTGATCGCGGGCGGCGGCGGGCCGTTCGTTACCGGCCGCAAACTCGGCTACGCCGATCTGTCGCTGTTTCAGGTGGTCGAGGGGATGCGCTACGTGTTCCCGAACTACATGAAGAAAGCCGAGCGCGATGTTCCGGGCTTGATCGCCCTGCATGATCGCGTTGCCGCGCGGCCGAACATCAAGGCCTATCTCGACAGCTCCCGCCGCATCCCGTTCAACGAGGACGGCATCTTCCGGCACTACAAGGCGCTGGACAAGTAGTTGGGCCCCCGAAACGCAAAAAGCCCCGCGCGAGGGCGGGGCGTTTCGCCGAGGCGGATCGCCGCTCAGGCGAGCTGATCGACCCGCGTTCCCTGCCCGGGCGGCAGCGCCGCCTTGACGGGTTGCGTCGTCGTCGAGTCGTCCTTGTCCTTGGGCGGGGGCGGCGGGGGGCTCGCCTCGACGGTCGGCTTCGAGACGGGCGTCGATGACACGCTCGAAATGCTACTCATCATGGATCCTCGTAGGTTTGCGAGTGTGTCCGACGATCACATGGTGCGGCTTCAATCCGGAAACTCGCGCCCGTCGTCGGATCGCACGATCATCCCCCACGCGGGTGAACTTTGCGCGCAATCGCCCGATCGCATTTGCCTCAAATGCCACGATGAGTTCGCGTCGGGTCGGCCTATTCCGCGTTGCTGCGCGACACTGAAATCGACGCCTCGGCCTTGCCGCGGATGCAGCGCATGTCGAGGCGGCGGAAGCGCGTCTTGATGTCGTTGCCGCGCAGCAGGCCGACCCGGCCGAAGCAGCGCTTGACGCCGCGCAGCGTGTCCGCCTTCGGGATCGTGAACACGATCGCCGCGGCGCTGGCGACGACCTCCTGAAACGCCGCCGACGGCTTTCGCGACGGCGCGATCCCGAACACCTCGTTCTTGACGGTCCGGCTCGGGCACCCCAGCCGCAGCGACTTCGCCGCCGGATGCGACAGATAGATCACGTTGGCGACCGTCTTGCCGACCGCCACGCCGTCGATCTGCGATTTCAACGCCGCCGCCAGATCGTCGCACCGATCGGCGCGGGCCGGGGAGGCGGCGAGCACGAACGCGGCCAGCGCGAGGGTGGCGAGCGCGCCGCGGCGCGGGCGAGACGAGGCGGCTGAAACGACGATCATCAGGCAATGCTCCAAGACCAATCCGACCAGGCTTCATAGCGAAGGCGGCGCGGAATGCAAAATCGGGGGCTGCGGCGCCCAACAGGACGGGCCGCGGTACCGCTTTGGATGCAGCAAGCCGGCTCGTTGTTGGCCATAAGAAAATATGGTAAGGTAACCATATCGAGTCCAGCCGGGTGGCGCTGATGTCGGACTTCGAATGGGACGACGCCAAGAATCGGCTCAACCAGACGAAACATGGCGTCGGATTCGAACTGGCCCAGCGGGCATTTCTCGATCCGCACCGCGTGATCGCCGAGGATCTCGATCACAGCCGGGACGAGCGGCGCTATTTCTGTTTCGGCAAAGTGGAGGGCGGCATCGTCACGGTGCGGTTCACGATGCGCAGCGGCAGGATCAGGATCTTCGGCGCCGGCTATTGGCGCAAAGGAAAGGCGATCTATGAGGAAACCAACGGTCAAGTATAGCAAGGGCGAGATCGGCCGCGTGCGGATCGTCGAGGATTTCCTGCCGTCGCCCGATCAACTCGTGCTGCGCGAGAACAACGTCAAGGTCACCCTCAGCCTGTCGCAGCGCTCGGTCGATTTCTTCAAGCGCGCCGCCGCGAAGCAGAAGGTGCCCTATCAGCGCATGATCCGGGCGCTGGTGGATGCGTATGCGGAGAAGCAGCGGAAGGGGTGAAGAAAACGGGTTTGTATAAACAAGACAATGTCAGGACTGCTCTCGCACGGCGAGCTGACCTAGTGTATCCCGCAGTGCGGGAATGATCGCGAGGAGTAGTGTCGGTGGTTGCGACAAGTATCTATTTGGATACGCATCACATTTCCAGGGCTGCGGATGGTTTAAACCGAATACCGGACCTTCTTGGAGATAAGAGATATCGCTTTGTATTCTCCGCAAGCCACGTTGTTGAGAGTTTACCGAAAGGGGCGGCCGAAAATCATTCGGCGGTGAAGCGCCTCTCTCTAATAGTCCAACCTTGTAACACGAGTGTGGTTGGTTGGGGAAATGTTTCAGAAAATGAACTTCGGTACGGATGCTGTCACCTTGAAGATATCGTCTGTAGCCAGCAAGATATGCTGTTTCCAGGGTTCGTATTCGATCGTACTACATGGACAGCGAAAGTCCGCCAAGGGCTAAAGGCTGTTTTGCTGGAGCGGGTGCCGGATGAGAATTTTCGGAGGTCGATACTCTCCAAGTTGATAAAGCGCGGTCGGCTGACTCCTGAAGCCATCCAGTTGCTGCGGATTCGTCAAGATGAAACGTCGGCTCAATTGCAAAGGGAAATGCCGCAGGCTGTGCCGTTGTTGAACGAGCTTTATCGATTTCTAGAAGGCAGTATCTCAGATAAGCTCTTTCTCGATCGCTTCAAAGAGACCCTCGCGAATCCGATTGCGCTTGCGCATCTATCTCAAAATCCAGAGCTATCTTCAATTTTGGAGTTTTCTAAGTTCTTTTGGGCGTACAATGATAGGCTAGCCAAACTTTTGAGGGAGCTCGCCGTCAAGTTGGTGAAGGTCCAATGTAGTGGGATTGGTTTGGAGTATGCTCAGATACGACGAAATCTCGTCGGACATCTCAATTCAGCGGAATTTCGATCTCTGGTAGCTAAGCAATTTGCGGGCGTAGAAGTTTCCTCGGAACGGTTGTGCCGAATGCCCGGCACGAAGGTGTTCGTTGACGTATTCTCTTTGTTTGTCTTGGAAAAAATGGATCGATTTGCAAATGACAGAAGTGCCGATTTCGGTGGGGCGCTTCAGCTAAAGCGCAGTGATGCGGCCGACCTAAGCCATTTGTTCTATTTTCCGTATGTCAATCTGTTCGGTTGCGACGGAGCGATGCGTGATCGTATCAGAAAGGCGGGGTGGTCGACCAAAAATGTGTTCACGACGGATGTGGAACTGGAGCGCCTCCTGAGAGCGGACAATGAGGTTTAGAAGGTGCTATGAATCCAACAACGGCGGGCATGGGCGCTTCTAGTTTCAGGATCTCCGAATTCGGTCCCGTTTTGAACCCTTCAAAACCTCTCCGAAACCGACTAGACAGGGCCGCAAATCCATCCTGAGGCCCCGCCCATGAACGCACCCACGCCGATCCCGTCCGCCGCCACGCCGGTTCCGCCCTACACCCACACGCCGCTGTTTCCGCTCGGCAAGGACGAGACGCCGTATCGCAAGATCACGTCGGAGGGGGTGCGTGTCGAGACGGTGCTGGGCCGGGACATGCTGGTGGTCGAGCGCGAGGCGCTGCGGGCGCTGTCGGAGGCGGCGTTCGGCGACATCAACCATTATCTGCGGCCGGGCCATCTCGCCCAGCTGCGCAAGATCCTCGACGATCCGGAGGCCAGCCCGAACGACAAGTTCGTGGCGCTGGACTTCCTGAAGAACGCCAACATCGCCGCCGGCGGCGTGCTGCCGATGTGCCAGGACACCGGCACCGCGATCATCATGGGCAAGAAGGGCTGCAACGTCATCACCGACGGCAGCGACGAGGCGGCGCTCTCCGAGGGCGCGCGCGATGCCTATCTGCGCCGCAATCTGCGCTACTCGCAGGTGGCGCCGCTGACGATGTACGAAGAGAAGAACACCGCCAACAACATGCCGGCGCAGTGCGAGATCTACGCGGAAGGCCAAGGGGACTCAGCAGCCGCCTACAAGTTCATGTTCATGGCCAAGGGCGGCGGCTCGGCCAACAAGAGCTTCCTGTTCCAGGCGACGCCGTCGGTGCTGACCCGCGACCGGCTGCTGGCGTTCCTGAAAGAGAAGATCATGACGCTCGGCACCGCGGCGTGCCCGCCCTATCATCTGGCGATCGTGATCGGCGGCACCTCGGTCGAGTCGACCATGAAGACGGTGAAGCTCGCATCCGCGCGCTATCTCGACGCGCTGCCGACGCAAGGCTCCGAATTCGGCAACGCCTTCCGCGATCTCGAGATGGAGCAGGAAATCCTGAAGATGACGCAGAGCCTCGGCGTCGGCGCGCAGTTCGGCGGCAAGTATTTCTGCCACGACGTCCGAGTCATCCGGCTGCCGCGCCACGGCGCGTCGTTGCCGATCGGGCTCGGCGTGTCGTGCTCGGCGGATCGCCAGGTGCTCGGCAAGATCACCAAGGACGGCGTCTATCTCGAGGAGCTCGAGCACCATCCGGCGCAATATCTGCCGGAGGTCGAGCAGGCGCTCGGCGGCGAGGTGGTGCAGATCGATCTGAACCAGCCGATGCAGGACATTCTCGCCACGCTGAGCGAACACCCGATCAAGACCCGGCTGTCGCTGACCGGCACCATGATCGTGGCGCGCGACGCCGCCCATGCGAAATTGCGCGAACGCCTCGACAAGGGCGAGCCGTTGCCGGACTATTTCAAGAACCATCCGGTGTACTACGCCGGCCCCGCCAAGACGCCCGACGGCTACGCCTCCGGCGCGTTCGGCCCGACCACGGCGGGGCGGATGGACTCGTTCGTCGATCAGTTCCAGGCCGCCGGCGGCTCGATGGTGATGGTCGCCAAGGGCAACCGCGCGCCCGCGGTGCGCGAGGCCTGCAAGAAATACGGCGGCTTCTATCTCGGCTCGATCGGCGGCGCCGCGGCGAACCTCGCCGAGCACTGCATCAAGAAGGTCGAGGTGCTGGAATATCCCGAGCTCGGCATGGAGGCGATCTGGAAGATCGACGTCGTCGACTTCCCGGCCTTCATCATCGTCGACGACAAGGGCAACGACTTCTTCAAGGAACTCAATCTGGGCTGAGGCGGCGCCAACAACCTCGCACCGTCATTCCGGGGCGCCGCGCAGCGGCGAACCCGGAATCCAGAGGTTGTTGCAGTCAGGTGCTCAACAACTTCGAGATTCCGGGTTCGCGCGTTTCACGCGCGCCCCGGAATGACTCCCTGGGGCAATCTGTTACGCCCGCGTGCCGGTGAAGGGGAACGAGCCCATCGGGCCGATGCCCATTTCACCGGAGATGCTGTCGCCGCTCACCTTGCCGGTGTAGGCCAGCGTCAGCGGCATCGGGTTGGTGATCGACAGCTTCCAGGCGACGTCGTCGCCGTTCACCGTGCCGTCGAAGATCTCGCCCGCATCGCCGTCGGCGGATTGCGTGCCGGTGAGCGTGGTTCCGTCGGCCTTCAGCGTCAGGTCGGCCTGCCGCTCGCCCATCGGCGTGCTCATGGTGATCTTCCAGTTTCCGTCGACTGCCATCTGTCTCTCCCTTGGGGCCGGCTTCAAAAGATGCCGGGCGGCCCGTCTTAAACTGCCGCAGGGCGGGCGAACAAGCCCGATCGCGGATCGCGGCTGCGGCGAGGGGCCGCGACGATCGCCCGGCCGACCGCGACGGTGTTCGGCTCTACCGATTGTGCACGAGAATACCAGTCGTGCGGCCCCGCGGCGCGCGCCGTATCGTCGTGAGTATCAGGGCGAGGGGCAGTCGCCGGGGCGGCGGGAGAAGTCGACCATCGTGTGATTGGCGACCGCCGCCTCGGCCCGCGCCGCGGATGGCGCGGCGATTCGGTGCCGACTGCGGATCACCAGCCGGAACACCAGATATTGAAGCGCCATGGCGGCGACTTTCGCGGCCGGGGCGATCACCATCACGACCACCGTCCAGGTCGTCACGCTGCCGGTCAGCGCAGCCGCCACGATGCCGACGCCGAGGCCGATCATCAGCGCCGCCCACAGATAGCCGGCGGCCCGGACGTATTCCGGGATCGTCGTCGCCACGATCGGCGGCACGTAGCGCAGCATCCAGTCTCGCCGCAACATGATCGCGCCGACGGCGATATGGCCGACGCTGGGTTTGATCAGCACGAAACGCGGATCGTTGGTGAGCAGCGTCGCGCCGCCGAGCACGACCACCAGCGCGACGCTGGCATAGGCCATCACGTCGAGCCGCAGGCCCTTGATCCGTGCGTAAACGAACTGGCCGACCGCGCCCACCACCGCCACGATCGTCGCCAGCGCCACATTGCCGGTCGAGAAATACAGCACCACGAAGATGATCGTGGAGAAGAAGTCGCTGCCGAGCTTGGCGAACACGGCCTTCATGGTGGTCCCTCTCGGCGGGTTCGCGGTGCAGGCGCTCAGGTGATGACGCCGCGTGCGGGTGCGTCGGCGGCGTCGCCAGCGTCGCCGCCAAGTGTGCGGGGTACACTGCACGAAGTAAACCTCGCACCGGCGCGAAGCCGGCCGTCGCGGCTCACGCCCGCGTGAGATCCGGCGGCCTGTGCCCCGTGCGGCACATTCGAGGCCGTCGCGCGCGGCCGACGATGCCAGGCTGAACCGCAGATTTCGCCAGGCTGGGGAAGGTTCGTCGGGGGGCCACGAAACCCCTGCCAATTGCCGTGGAATCGCTCTAGAAGACAGCCTCGCGATCCGTTCACCGCCTGGAAGATCATGCCCGCTTTGTCGAACAAGCCCTACCGCATCGGCCGCTCCAAAACCGGGCTCGGCCTGTTCGCCACCCAGCCGATCAAGAAGGGCACCAAGATCATCCGTTATTTCGGGCCGATGCTCGACTGCAACAAGAAGAAGGACGACGCGGTCGAGAACAAATATCTGTTCCAGATCAGCAAGCGCTGGACCGTCGACGGCTCGGTGCGCAAGAACATCGCGCGCTACATCAACCACGCCTGCAATCCGAACGCGGAGTCGGATGTGAACGTGCGCAAGCGCAAGATCATCATCCGCGCGATCAAGAACATCGAGCCCGGCGACGAGATCAACTACGACTACGGCACCGATTACTTCAAAGAATATCTGAAGCCGATCGGCTGCAAATGCGAATCCTGCGAAAAGAAGCGCAAGAAGAAGGCCGCCGAAGCCCGCGCCGAGAAGGCGAAGCTGAAAGAGAAGGCCGCGCGCAAGGCGCAGAAGCAGGCCGACAGGGACGCTGGCAAGGCGAAGGCCGGCGGAAAGGCGAAGCCCGAGAAGGCCGTCAAGGCGAAGACGCCGAAGGGCAAATCTGCGAAGGCCAAGACTTCCAAGTCCGCGGCGTCCAAGTCCGATGCGTCCAAGTCCGCGGCGTCCAAGCCCAAGGCTTCGAAGACGTCGACGTCCAAGATGTCGAAGTCCAAATCGAAAGCCGCCTAGTTCGGTTCCCACCAAGGTCGTCATGCCGGGCTTGTCCCGAGCATCCACCAACGACGGCAGTTGCGGCGGGGAAGAACGTGGATGGCCGGGACGAGCCCGGCCATGACGTGGTGTGGGATCTCGATCGTTCAGAAGCTCCTCGACGTCATTGCGAGGAGCGAAGCGACAAAGCAATCCAGCTCCGCGCTCGGCGCGTGGATTGCTTCGCTGCGCTCGCAATGACGGCCTCAGGCCGTCACCGCCCGCTCGCTCCGCCGCAGCCCGATGAACTGCAGCTCGGCGAACACGCCGACGGCGATCGCCTGCATCACCACGAAGGCGATGCCGAGCGCGTTGGGTGTCACCGCGCCGCTGATCAGCAGCGCGATGCTGCCGAGCGTCCACAGCGCGTTGCCGACGATCACCAGCAGCACCAGTGGCCGGATCAGCGCGGCGCGGGTAGCGAGCCAGCCGACGAAGGCCGCATAGGCGATCAGGAACAGCCCGGTCTCGAGCAACAGCGGCTGCGGCAGCGCCAGCAGCGGTGACAGCGCGCCGGCGCCGAATGCGCACAGCAGCGCCATCGCGCCGCTGACCAGCGCATCGGCTTGCAGCGCGCGGCGGAGCAGCACGGACGGTCGGATCATGGTGGTCTCCTTCGGTTCGGTTGCGATGCGCCACCCTGACCGCCTCCGCTGCCGAATTCGATTACCCCGCAGGTCATGGAAGCTGCGACGGACGCGTGATAGATTTTCGCCATGAACACAACCGTCTCGTCAGCCAAAGCGGCCGCCGGCGCGCAGCCGGTCCGCATCGGTGATTACTTGCGGCAATGGCGCCAGCGCCGTCATCTGAGCCAGCTCGATCTCGCGCTCGATGCGGAGATTTCCGCGCGGCATCTGTCGTTCGTCGAGACCGGCCGCGCCGCGCCGTCGCGCGACATGGTGATGCGGCTGGCGGAGCGGCTCGACGTGCCGCTACGCGAACGGAACGTGCTGCTGGTGGCGGCGGGCTTCGCGCCGGCGTTCCCGCAACGGACGCTCGACGATCCGGCGCTGCATGCGGCGCGTGCCGCGGTCGATCAGGTGCTGACCGCGCACGAGCCGAATCCTGCGCTTGCGGTCGACCGGCACTGGAACCTGGTGTCGGCCAATCGCATGGTGATGCCGCTGCTGGACGGCATCGCGCCGGATCTGCTGGCGCCGCCGCTCAACGTGCTGCGGCTGTCGTTTCATCCGGAGGGGCTGGCGGCGCGCACCGCCAATCTCGGCGAATGGTGCGCGCATCTGCTGGAGCGGCTGCATCGGCAATGCGAGGCGACCGCCGATCCGAAGCTGATCGCGCTGTATCAGGAACTGAAGACCTATCCGGTGCCGGCCCGCGCCGCGCCGATCGCGCCCGATGCGGTGGCGGTGCCGTTCAGGCTTAGGCTCGGCGGCGAGGTGCTGAGTTTCATCTCGACCACGATGGTGTTCGGCACGCCGGTCGACGTCACGCTCTCGGAAATCGCGATCGAGACCTTCTTCGCGGCCGACGAAGCCACGTCGGCACGGCTGCGCAGCATGGCGGCCGGGCTGTAGCGCCTTGCGGGCGGTTGTCGCGGTCCCATCTGTATGGGACTGTCGGGCGGGTAACGAAGAACAAGGAGGCGCCGATGAGCGCGATCAAGCCGTTGAAGATCGATGTCGTCTCCGATGTCGTTTGCCCGTGGTGCTACATCGGTAAGCGCCGCATCGAGCAGGCGCTGGCGCTGGTACCCGATGTGCCGGTCGAACTCAACTACCGGCCGTTCTTTCTCAACCCGTGGGTGCCGCGCGAGGGTATTGCGCGCGACGAGTATCTCACCAAGAAATTCGGCTCGCCCGAGCGCTACAAGGAGATCGCTGCCCGCGTCGTCGACGCCGCCGCGCAGGAGGGGCTCGCCTATCACCCGGACCGCGTGCAGCGGCAGCCGAACACGATTGACTGTCACCGGCTGATCCATTGGGCCGAGGCGATCGGTCAGGGGCCGGCGATGAAGCAGCGGCTGATGGAATTGTACTTCTGCGACGGCGGCGATCTCACGGACATCGACGTGCTGGTGCAGGCCGCGGCCGATATCGGCCTCGATGCCGGCGACGTGCGCACCAGGCTCGCCGGCGACGAAGACGTCGCGCTGATTTCGGGGCAGGCGGAGGAGGCGGCCGAGAAGGGCATCTCCGGCGTACCGACCTTCGTGTTCGCGCAGACCTATGCGGTGTCGGGCGCGCAGGATCCGGCGCAGCTCGCCAAGGCGATCCGCCACATCTCGGCGGAGATCAACGCCGAGGCGGCGGAGTAACCATAGCGTTTTCGAGCGAAGTGGATCCCGGTTCGCGTGAAGAAAACGCGTCGACTGGCAATCTATCGCTTGAGCATGCGCTTCGCCGTCTGGCGCAGCGCTTCGCGGGCGCGCAGGGCGAGCGTGATCGGTCCGAACAGCGGATCGCGCGATCGCAGCGGGATCAGCACGTCGCCCATCGCCAGCCGCCCGCGCCAGATCGGGTCGATCATCGGATGATCGGGCGCAGCGGTGGAATCGACCATCGCGATCGCCGGATCGGCGCAAAGATGCCGCGTCAGTTCCAGTGTCAGCAGCACGCCCGGCGAATGCCGGGCGAAGCCTTCGGCGATGCCGAGCTTGAAGAAGAAGGCGCGGTCGCCTTGCCGCAGCACGATGCCGGCGGCGATCGGCTCTGCGCCCGCGTGCAAAAGCGCGATCTCGCAGGCGCCGCGCGCGGCCAGCGCGATCGCGGCTTGCCGCAGCCGCCCGGCCAGCTCCGGCTGGTGCATCAGCGCGGTGCCGCGGCGGCCCTTCCAGCCGCTGGCTTCCAGCGCGAGAAACAGATCATAGGCCTCGGCCACCGCATCCGGCGTTCGCGCCATGCTGAAGCGCGCCTCGCCGTGGTCGCCGAGCCGGCGCGTCAGCCGGCGATATTCCTTGAGACGCTTGCCGCCGAGCGCGTCGCGCAGCAATTCGTCGCCGTCGCGCGTGGCGTCGAGGCAGGCGCGCGACCAACCGCGCAGCAGCACCGGCGAAAGGCCGTCGGCAGCCGCGGCGCGCGACAATGTCTGCATGGCTTCGCCGTCGCGCGCGACGTCGCGCAGCAGCAAGGCGTGGGCTCCGGTCGCGCGGGCCTGAGCCAGCATTGCGGCGGCGGCGCGGTCGGCAGCGCCGCGGTCGAGCACGGGCGTGTCGAGCGAGCGGAACGGATCGGCGGAGACCAGCACCGGCAGCGGCAACCGAAACGCTTGCCAGGCCGACAGCACCGGCAACAGGCCGATCAGCGCCCCGCTCGCATCATCGGCCGTCAGCGCGTGGGTCACGGCGCGGGCACGGGCGTCGCCGTTCGCGGCCATGGCCCATTCCGGCAGGTAATAGGCATTCGGTTCGAGCGCCCGGTCGGCGAGATCGCGCCAGCCGCCGGCGTCGATCGCAGCCATCGCCGGCAAAACCGCGCGTGTCGCCGCCCCGCCTCGCGGGGCGCGTGTGATCGGCGTTGAAGTCGCGATGTCGGCCACGTCAGCATCCTGCCCATAGCGCAGCCGTCGCGGTCGATCGCGACGTCCGGCGTCGATGGAAAAATAAAGGAGACAGATGGGAAATGAGTGAGTTCACCGCGGATTTCACCGGGTAATGTTAACTGCAGCTTGCCCCGCGCAGATTGCTGCGCGCGGAACCCGGACGAGGTCCGGGGCGCGGCGTCCAATTGCCACGGGCTTGCGGTGAACCCGGTCGCTGCGGCGGCCGACCAACTGCGGGAAATTGCTTTGGAACAGGAGAGGTCGATGTTGCGTGCGATGCTGTGGAACGCGGCGGTAGCTGCAACGATGATGCTGGGGGCGGAGGCTGCGCTGGCGGAAAGCCGCGTCGCCCTGGTGGTCGGCCAGTCGGCCTACCGCGCCGTGCCGGCGCTGCCCAATCCGGTCAATGACGCCAAGGCGATCGAGAAGCTGCTCGGCGATGCCGGCTTCGAGGTCACGGCCGCGAACGATCTGACCCAGACCGAGTTGCGCCAGATGGTCGGCGATTTCGCCGCCAAAGTCGCAGCCAAGGGGCCGGACACCGTCGCGCTGATGTTCTACGCGGGCCACGGCATCCAGGTCGACGGCGAGAACTATCTCATCCCCATCGACGTCGATCCCAAGCGCGAGGCTGATATTCCGCTGCAGGCGGTGCGGCTCAACGACGTGCTCAACACCCTGACCTCGGTGCCGACCCGCAGCCGCATCATCATGCTCGATGCCTGCCGCAACAATCCGTTCCCCGAGATCCGGAAGACCACCGGGCAGGGGCTGGCGCTGGTCGACGCCAAGACCGGCGCGCCGGGCACCTTCCTGTCGTTCTCGACTGCGCCGGGCACCGAGGCCGAAGACGGCGGCGGCGCCAACAGCCCCTATACCGCGGCGCTGCTCAAGGCGGGCCGCGAGAGCGGGCTGCAGATCGAGGATACGTTCAAGCGGGTGCGGCTGGCGGTCAATCAGGCCACCTCCGGCCGGCAGACGCCGTGGGAGAGCTCTTCGCTGTTGGATGATTTCCGCTTCTTCGGCAGTGCCGAGGACGGCCTCAAGCCGGAGAAGAAGCGCAGCGTCGAGGAATGGAAGGCCTTCCTCAAGGGCAAGCCGATCGAGCAGGCCAACGAGTTGATCGTCTCAGACGGCTCCGGCGACGCCTATGAGGCGTTCGTGTCGCTGTATGCCGAGCCGCCGCTCGGTCCCGAGGCGAAGCGCTGGCTCGACCGCTTTCGCCAGATGCAGGCCTGGAACCGGGCGGTGCTCGCCAACAGCGGGCCGGCCTACCGGTCCTTCCTCGACCAGTATCCCGACAGCGACCTGACCCCGACCGCGAAGAAACTGGAAGAACGCCAGCGCAACAAGCCGGTGCCCGCGGTGGCGATCCCGGCTGCGACGCAAGCCAGCCTGACCCCGGTGGCGCCTGCGTCCGCGGCGACCTGTCCGTGCAGCACGCCGCCCGCGATCCAGAAGAAGGTCGACAAGCCCAAGCGCGTCGAGCGCGCGGAGCCGCCGAAACGGACCGCCCAGCCGCCGCGCGGCCGAGTCTACTATGAGGATGACGACGTCGTCGTGGTGCGCCGCCCGCCGGTCTATTACGACCCGCCGCGCGGCCCGAGCATTTCGATCGGCGGTGGCATCCGGGGCGGCGGCTATGGCGGCGGCCCGAGCCGAGGCGGCGACGGCGGCCGCGTCGGCGGCAGCCGCTACTGACCGTCCGTGGCGCATCGAGGGCGCGTGCGTGCCCAGCGGGGCGCAGGCGGCGATCGGAGGGGCGGGTGCGGGAAGCCGTTCTACTGAAAGGCGACGCCGATCCGCTGGGCGGCGCCCCACACCGGGCGGCAGCGGTGGCTCACCTTGTCGGTCTCGATCACCAGCACGAATTCCTCCGGCAGGGCGACGGGGCCTTCGACGTCGATCCGTGCGCCCGTCGCCGACAGATTGCGCACGGTGCAGTCGAAGCCTGCGCCGCCGATGGCGATCGTGCCGCGCTTGAAAACTCGATGGCGCGGCGCGCCCCGTCGCTCTGTCATGGTGGTCGTCCGATTGATCGATTGCTGCGGCGAGTGTTGCGGCAGACAGTTTGCAAAGTTCTGAAAATACCGACGAATTCCGGGGCGTTCTGATTCAGAATAATTTTACCACGAGCGACGGACCCGGCGGATTGCGATTCAGAGGAAGTTGGAGCGAAGTCGACGGGCGGAAATGCCGTCAGGGGAGGGATGAGATGTTGAAATTTGCGGGTGTGCTCGTGGCGGCTGTCGGTCTGCTGGCGGCACCGGTCGGCGCCAGGTCGGAGACGCTGGATCTGGCGACGATGTCGTGCAAGCAGTTCGTCGAGTCCGACCCGGACACGATCAAGATGGTGCTGACCTGGCTGGACGGCTGGTACAAGGGCGATTCCGACGACGCCCTCATCGACACCGAGGTATTCGTGTCGAACGCCAAGAAGTTCGGCGTCTATTGCGGCGCCAACCCCAGTGTGAGCATCGTCACCGCGGCCGAGAAGATCCTCGGCAAGTGATCGCCACGCCGGTCACAGCATCGCGAACGCGCTCGACACCATCGCCACCGGCTTGCCGTCGGCGGCGCTGAGCAAGGTCACGCGGCCGAAGCTCATGGTGCGGCCGAGCCGCACCACCCGCGCGTCCGCCAGCACGTCGGACGAGGTGACCGCCTTGAGGAAATGCGTGGTCTGATCGACCGTGGTCATCGGCCGGAATCCGCGATTGGCGGCCAGGATCGCGATCACCATCGCGGTGTCGGCCAGCGCCATCAGCGCTTGGCCGCAGACGATGCCGCCGCTGCGGCACAGCCGGTCGGAAAACGCCATTCGCAACGTCGCGCCGGGCTGCCAGTCGTGGCCGGCGCCGGACGGCGCTGCCGTCTCGATCGCTTCCACTGACAGGCCGAGGTCCTGCACCCATGGGGCGAAAACCTCTCCCAGCGTGCGCCGCGCATCCGCGAGGCCGAATTCCGCCACCTGGCCGCTCTCCGTCATCTCGTCTCCCATCGATCTGTTTTTTTGGTTTCTGTGCGTTGCCGCGCCGGGTTGAATGCCCGGATGTCGTTGAATTTACAAGGCATCCGACCCGATTCGCGGCGGCTTGAAAACGCCACGGTCGTTCCCTTATGGTCCCCGCAGTTGTGGTGGGGTGGCGTATGGCGAAGCGTTCGGCTTTGATCCTCGGTCTGGTTGCTGCGGCGATTCTCCTCGATGGCTGTACCAAATGCGGCCCGATCTGGGAGGATTGGATGCAGTCGCCGAAGTCCTGTCGGTCCGATCGTCTGTAACGCCGCCGAAACCGTCGAGCGCGCGAAGGGAGTCTCCGATGAAGTTGTTGCGCGGCGTCGCACTGAGCGTGCTGCTGGCCGGGCCTGCCTATGCGCAGATGCCGAACGTCAATCTGATGCCCGAGGTCCAGCACAAGTCGCCGGAAGAGAAGGCGCAGGATGCGATCAGGGACAAGGCCTATCGCGAGTCGCTGCGCAAGATCCCCGATGCCAAGGCACCGAGCGATCCGTGGGGTGACGTGCGTAGCAACGAACCTGCAACGGCGAAACCGAAGACCGCGACGACGAAGTCGAAGAAGACCGGACAGGCCGCGAACTAATTTCGGTCTGGACGCGCGTAGTGCGTGTTCAAAACGGCACAGATTTTTTCTGGAAATTGATGTTGATGGACCGACGCGGCGAGTGTTTCGCCGCGCGGCTCTTCCAGCGATCGATGGCGGAGGGCTTGCTCCGCGATTGCAGGATGAGACGTGAATTCCAACGAAGCGGCGTTCGATCCCACCGCGTTTCTCGGCAGCGCTGGACCGGGCCGGTCCATACAGCAATTCCGCAAGAACCAGAGCATTTTCGCGCAAGGCGACAAGGCCGACAGCGTGCTGTTTCTTCAGCATGGTCGCGTCAAGCTGGTGGTGATGTCGGAGCAGGGCAAAGAGGGCGTCGTCGCGATCCTTGAATCGGGGCAGTTCTTGGGCGAGAGCGCGCTGATCGGCCGGCGGCGCCTGTCCACCGCGGTGGCGCTCGAGGACTGCATCGTCACCACGCTGACCAACACGGTGCTGATCGCGACGCTGCAGCGCGAGCCCGGCATGTGCGAGTTCTTCATGACTCACCTGCTCAGGCGCAATTGCCGCGTCGAGGAGGATTTGATCGATCAGTTGTTCAATTCCAGCGAGAAGCGCCTGGCACGACTGTTACTTCTGCTCGCTGATTTCCACCCGGGCGACACCGCCAAATCGCTGCCTGTCGATGTCAGCCAGGAGACTCTGGCGGAGATGATCGGCACGACGCGATCGCGCGTCAGTCACTTCATGAACAAGTTCCGCAAGCTCGGCTTCATCGACTACAACGGCCACATCGAAGTGTATCCGTCGCTACGCAGCGCTGTGTCGCCGGACAAGGCGCGGCTGCCCGAAGGCGATGCGCGGCCTTTCGACTGAACGGCCGGATGGCGATCGCCGAAGCGACCGGTGGGCGGTGCGACCCCGCTCAGCCCCTGTCGCCGAGCAGCCGGCCCGACGAGCGATTGATGAAATGCACGTGGGTGCAGGCCGGGCAGCGCACCGGTTCGAAGGTCGTCGTCGGATCCGGATGGGCCACTTCCTCGGCGATCCAGGTCTGCACCTTCATGGCCGTCCGTGGACATTTGTAGATGAGATGCGCCATCGGGTGGGGCCGGAGCTTCCGCGAGTTTTCACGACAATTGCCGGTCCCGCCCCCAATCGTTTGATCTAAATCAATAGTAGTAATATTATACCTTAAGTTGCCGGTGAGGGCTCTCGGCACGGTCAACGTGCGCGCACGCCCGGTAGCCGGGAGCCCGGTTTGCCGAGCAACCCGTGGATGTGGCCGTCAAAAGCTGCCCGCGCGCGGGCAGCTCTCGGGGGCGAAGGGCGACGCTATTGGCGCGCGCAGGTCAGCACGATGCTGGTCGAGCTGGGTCCGCAGCGCGCGGTCATCACGCCGTTTTCCACGACGATGGTGTCGCTGAACCTGGCGGACGCATTGCCGATGCACAGCGCGGACACCAGCGTCTCGCCGCTGTCGCAGGTCATCGGGCAACCGTTCGACGAACAGGTCGCCGAGCTGGCGGTGCGGATGCTGCTGGCGGACGCGCCGTCCTTGCCGGGAGGTCCGGGAGGGCCCGCCGGTCCCTGGGCGCCTTGTTCGCCCTTCGGCCCGGGCGTGCCCTGGCCCACCACGTCACAGCCGGCCAACGCGATGGCCGCCGTCATCATCACGATCAAAGTCCCGAGACGCATTCCCTCACTCCCTGTGACAGACGGCCCGTGCATTCGGCGACAGGCCTGCGACGAGCATGTCCACGCCCGCCGATCTTGCTGCATCACGCCCTCGCGCGCGAGGCCTCAATGCGGTCGCAACTGATCTACGTCAGCGGCGATCGGAAAACGTTGCGATGGCGCAAGCGGCCGGGATGGCGCGCGGCTGTCGTCGCCGGCAAGGCGCGACGCGCGATCGACGACAGGGCGGCGGCGGTCAGATCGCGCGGAAGCCGGCCCGCATGGCCAGCGCCCGCACGGCATGCAGCCCGACTGCACGCAGGTGGCTCCAGAATCAAAGAGCCCCGAACGAGGCCATGTTCGGGGCTCTCCGTCAGCGTCGGAACTCCCCACCTCTAGAAAGCTCGGCAATGACGGAAGGCAAGCTATTCATCAGCGCTTCCGACGCATTGCGTGAAATCAAATACCGACTTGGCAGCAACCGACTTGGCAGCAAAGCCGACTCGTCCGTTGACGACAGTCCACACACAACGCCGCTGCGCCGCGCGGGTCGTTGCCGCGGGCCGGATCGTCGATCGCTCGATCACGTCGGGCGTTGATCGGACCGCTCCGGTCGCGTGAGGCCGGCGATCAGTTGCAACAACACGCGGCGACGCTCCTCGTCGTGCGCCTCCAATAGTAGCCGCCGATACAGCTTCAAGTTCTCCTCGCGAACAAAATCGTCCAAGGCTCTCCCCATTGGTGTTCGGGCGGACCGAGCCGGCCTCGCAACAGGCGGTGATGTCTGCGACGACGCGCGTGTCGCAACTATAGCCGACTGCGAATCGCTGTCGATCCGAAGTCACCGCGCCTGATCCTGGAAAACGACGGACGTTGTAGGGGAATTGCTGGCAGGATGAAGTGGGTGGAAGACGCGCGTTCGACGGCGCGTCAGGCGTCCGCGTCGACGGTCAGGCCGTCGTCGGTGGACCGCCGGGGGTGGGGCTGTTGAGGAGCTGCGCCACGGCGGCCACCACCTGCGACGGCGCGAACGGCTTGGTGATCAGCAGGCTGCCGGGCACGCCGCGGGCCGCCCATTCGCCGGCGCTGTCGCCGGTCATGTAGATCACCGGAAACGCGGGGTCGGCCTCGCGCGCGGCGCGGCCGACATCCCAGCCGTCCATCCGGCCGCGGCCGAGATTGACGTCGGTCAATAGCGCGCGGAAGCGCTGCATGTCGTCGAACAGTTTCACGGCGTCCTCGCCCGAGGACGCGATCTCCACGTCGAACCCGCCGTCTTCGAGAGCTTCCTGCACGACGGTTTGGATCATCGGGTCGTCTTCGACGACCAGGACGACGATGGAATTGTCCAAGATATTCCCCTGCCTCAGGAAAATCAGTGTTGATGCGGTATCGATAAGTCGGAGCGGCGCCCGAAGTTCCCGCATGGCGCCGGGCGGTCGGGCAAAGCCGCAATGATTCCAATTGCGGATGGCCGTCCTCTGCCGGCACGCTAAAGCAATCGTGAACAACGTGGGGATCGTCGCAGATGAGCTGGTACGTCGACGCCATTCTGATCGGAATTGTCCTGCCCTGGATCATCGTGACCTACCGACTGATCGCGGCGTTTCGCCAGAGCGCAGCGAAGGGCGTGATGCTGTGGGCGATGTGGGCGGCGGCGTGCGTGCCGGTGATGCTGCTGCTGATGTGGGGCGTCACCAGCCTGCGTCAGTGAACGTGCGCTGGCGCACGCAGAGCCGCTGCGCCGAACCAGCTGCCCGAGCGTCCCGTGCCGCGGCCGCTCGGTCGCTTACAGGCCGTCGTCGTCGCTGCTGCGATGAATCGACAGCATCAGGCCGTTCTTGATTCGCCGAACCTCGGTGAACGCGCGCTGCACCCCGAGATCGGCGGAGTCGGTCGAGAACGTGATCAGCCTGTTGCAGTTCGGGCACTGCACCTGCGTGCCCTCGCGCACGTTTCTGATTTTCTCACGAAACGGCACCCGGCACTTGGTGCACAGCACCCGGATCTTGTCCGGTGACTTCGGGGGAGCGAGCTGTAACGTCATAGCGCAATTAGTGCGCGGTCATTGTTGACAAAGGATGAACGCTGACATCCGGGCGATAGGCCCTACGGCTCGCACACTAAGGCTCGCCCTTCGGAGCGGTCAAGGCGCGGTCGGGATCGATCGGGGGCGCCGGGCGCCCCGAGCCAGGCTCGGCCTTCGACTGACGCCAATGCGTCGGCATCCGTGCGACGAATTCATAGGACGCGCAATCCACCCACCCGCCGACGACCCGCCAACAAGGTCCGGCCATCCATTCGATCCGGCCGTCGACGATGACTGCCAAATCCAGCCTTTCGTCGTAGCTATCGGAACCGATAGGTGTCCACATCTGACCAATGATGCACGACCTGTGCAATTCCACATTGTTGTGAATCAATCCGTGGGGAGATGCAGTGGATATCCACAGGAAGGAGCGAACGGCGCCGGGCTCGCAGTGGTAGCTGCGTGTACCTGGCGATCAGCGGCTGGCGTGTTGCTAATCATGTGGCGATGGGCGAGGGGCGCGGCTCCTCAGCGGTGCGGCGATCCGCGTTGATCGGCCTTCGCAGCGCTCAGACCGGTCCCCGCCGTCAGCACGGCGGCGAAAGTCATCGATGTGAGTTTGGACATGGCTCTCTCCTGGGTTTGCTCCGTCCGAGCGGCAACGACGCCCCGGGGAGTTTGGTTCGGCGATGAGTGAGAGAGTGAACGTTGGCCGGAGGCCGGACCAGGACGACGGGCCGGCCGCAACAGGGGCCAGTCCCGGTATGAGGCGCTGTCCAACAAACAGTCCGCGAAAATCTGCGCGGAACATATTGCGAACGGAGAACAAAAAGTGTACATAGATTTGGCCGGTCATTGGGCCGGCGCGGTTTGTCCCATCGGCGAATCCCGTTCATAAGGAGCTTCATATGGCTGCTGCCCCCACTGCTTTGCGTATCGTCGAAGGATCCTCCATGGACAAGACCAAGGCCCTGGCCGCTGCGCTGTCTCAGATCGAGCGCCAGTTCGGCAAGGGCTCGGTGATGAAGCTCGGCAAGAACGACCGGTCGATGGATATCGAGACGATTTCCTCCGGGTCGCTCGGGCTGGATATCGCGCTCGGTGTCGGCGGCCTGCCGAAGGGGCGGGTGGTCGAGATCTACGGGCCGGAATCCTCGGGCAAGACCACGCTGGCGCTGCATTGCGCCGCCGAGGCCCAGAAGAAGGGCGGCATCTGCGCCTTCATCGACGCCGAACACGCGCTCGACCCGGTCTACGCCCGCAAGCTCGGCGTCAATGTCGATGAACTTCTGATCTCGCAGCCGGATCATGGCGAGCAGGCGCTGGAAATCGCCGACACGCTGGTGCGCTCCGGCGCGATCGACGTGCTGATCGTCGATTCGGTCGCGGCGCTCGTGCCGCGCGCCGAACTCGAGGGCGACATGGGCGATGCGCTGCCCGGCCTGCAGGCGCGGCTGATGAGCCAGGCGCTGCGCAAGCTGACCGCCTCGATCAACAAGTCCCACACCATGGTGATCTTCATCAACCAGATCCGGATGAAGATCGGCGTGATGTATGGTTCGCCCGAAACCACCACCGGCGGCAACGCGCTGAAATTCTACGCCTCGGTCCGGCTCGACATCCGCCGCATCGGCCAGATCAAGGAGCGCGACGAAGTCGTCGGCAACCAGACCCGCGTCAAGGTGGTGAAGAACAAGCTGGCGCCGCCGTTCAAGCAGGTCGAATTCGACATCATGTACGGCGAGGGCGTTTCCAAGATGGGCGAGATTCTCGATCTCGGCGTCAAGGCCGGCATCGTCGAGAAGTCCGGCGCCTGGTTCTCCTATGACAGCCAGCGTCTCGGCCAGGGCCGCGAGAATTCCAAGGCGTTCCTGCGCGCCAATCCGGACATGACCGCCAAGATCGAAGCCTCGATCCGCCAGAACTCCGGCCTGATCGCCGAACAGATTCTGGCGGGTTCGCCCGAGAGCGACGCCGACGGCGAGGAGCCCGGCGACGAGTAAGACGCCACTGCGGAAGTTGCCGTCCACGGCGGCTTCCCGACCCACGAGTCCAAGCCGGCGGGCGCCGCGAACCCCTGTTGCCGGGGATCCCGTAGCGCTCGCCGCACCTTTTTTGAGTATCAGCAGATGAAGCCGTCATCCTGAGGTGCGAGCGTAGCGAGCCTCGAAGGATGACAGCAACGCGTTTGTTGCTTCGCGTCGCGCGTCGCCCATCCTTCGAGGCAGGTCATGATCCGCCGATGGCCGATCACGACCTGCGCCTCAGGATGACGCTCTCCCGTTGAAGGTCAGCGGGCGGCTGTCTGCCGGCTCGCCCCCGACCTCCGCGCTTGCTCCGCCGCCTGCGCTTACTCCGCCGCCCGCGCGTAGTCGGCGGCCAGTGCGTAGTCTTCGATCGGCGGGCACGAGCACACCAGATTGCGGTCGCCATAGACGTTGTCGACGCGGCCGACCGGGCACCAATATTTGTCGGTGCGCGAATGCGGCGCCGGGAAACAGCCCTCGGTGCGCGGATAGGGCCTGGTCCATTCCGCCGAGGTGACGTCGTGCACCGTGTGCGGCGCGAACCGCAGCGGCGAGGCCTCCACCTTGAAGCGGCCGTCCTCGATCTGCGCGATCTCCTGCCGGATCGCGATCATGGCGTCGCAGAACCGATCGATCTCGGCCTTCGATTCCGACTCCGTCGGCTCGATCATCAGCGTGCCTGGCACCGGGAAGCTCATCGTCGGCGCGTGGAAGCCGTAGTCGATCAGCCGCTTGGCGATGTCGTCGACGGTGACGCCGGTGGTGGTCTTCAGCGGCCGCGGATCGACGATGCACTCATGCGCGACGCGGCCGCGCAGATTGCGATACAGCACCGGGAAATGCGGCTGCAGCCGGTCCGCGATGTAGTTGGCGTTGAGGATCGCGATCTCGGTGGCGCGCTTGAGGCCGGCGCCGCCCATCATCAGGATGTAGATGTAGGAGATCGTCAGGATCGACGCCGAGCCGTAGGGCGCCGCCGACACCGTGCCGCCGCCGTGCAGCACGCCGTTCAAAGCCTCGCCCTCGGCCGGATGGCCGGGCAGGAACGGCGCCAGATGCGCCTTGACGCCGATCGGGCCCATGCCCGGGCCGCCGCCGCCATGCGGGATGCAGAACGTCTTGTGCAGATTGAGGTGGCTGACGTCGGCGCCGTAGTCGCCCGGCCTCGACAGCCCGACCTGCGCGTTGAGATTGGCGCCGTCGAGGTAGACCTGGCCGCCATGGGCGTGGACGATGTCGCAGATGTCGCGGATATGCTCCTCGAACACGCCGTGGGTCGACGGATAGGTGATCATCACCGCGGCGAGTTCGGCCGAATGTTTCTCGGCCTTGGCGCGCAGATCGTCGACGTCGACGTCGCCATGGCTGTTGCAGGCGACCACCACGACGTCCATCCCGGTCATCGCCGCCGACGCCGGGTTGGTGCCGTGCGCGGAGGAGGGGATCAGGCAGATCCTGCGATGCGGCTCGCCGCGCGATAGATGATAGCCGCGGATCGCCAGCAGCCCGGCATATTCGCCCTGCGCGCCGGAATTCGGCTGCAGCGACACCGCGTCGTAGCCGGTGATCTCGGCGAGCCAGGCCTCGAGCCGCGCGAACATCTCGTGATAGCCCTGCGCCTGCGCGCGCGGCACGAACGGATGCAGGCTGCCGAAGGCCGGCCAGGTCAGCGGCATCATCTCGGTGGTGGCGTTGAGCTTCATGGTGCAGGAGCCGAGCGGGATCATCGCGCGGTCGAGCGCCAGGTCGCGGTCGCTGAGTTTGCGCATGTAGCGCAGCAGTTCGGTCTCCGAGCGATAGTCCTGGAACGCCGGCTGGGTGAGATAGTCGCCGGTCCGCGTCAGCGAGGCGGGCAGCGTGTCGGTCGCGTCGCGCTCGACTGCCGCGTAGTTCAGCTCCCCGCCGAAAGCGCGCCACAGCGCCTCGACGGTTGCGGGCGTGGTGGTCTCATCGAGCGCGATGCCGAGCGACGACGCGCCGATCCGCAGATTGATCTTTTCGGCCTCGGCGCGCGCCACGATGGCGTCGCGCTTGCTGCCGACCTCGATCGTCAGCGTATCGAAGTAGGTCTCGTTGATCGGCGCGAAGCCGAGCTGCTTCAGCCCGGCCGCCAGCGTCGCGGTGCGCCGGTGCACCCGGCGGGCGATCGCGGCGAGGCCATCGGGGCCGTGATACACCGCATACATCGCGGCGATCACCGCGAGCAGCACCTGCGCGGTGCAGATGTTGGAGGTCGCCTTCTCGCGGCGGATGTGCTGTTCGCGGGTCTGCAGCGCCAGCCGGTAGGCCGGCTGGCCGTGGCTGTCGATCGACAGGCCGACGATGCGGCCGGGCAACGAACGCTTGAGGCTGTCGCGCGCCGCCATGTAGCCGGCATGCGGGCCGCCATAGCCCATCGGCACGCCGAAGCGCTGCGCCGAGCCGATCGCGATGTCGGCGCCGAGTTCGCCCGGCGAGGCGATCAGCGTCAGCGCCAGCAGATCGGCGGCGATCACCGCCAGCGCGCCCTTCTTGTGTAGCGTCGCGATTACCGCGCGCGGGTCGCGCAAGGCGCCCGACGAGCCTGGATATTGCAGCAGCGCGCCGAATACGTCGGCGGCTTCGAGCTCGGTGTCCGGATCGCCGACGATGATCGACCAGCCGAGCGGCTCGGCGCGGGTGCGCAGCACCGCCAGCGTCTGCGGATGGGTGTCGCGGTCGACGAAGAACGCCTTGGTTTTCTTCGCGACGGCGCGCTCCGCCAGCGCCATCGCTTCGGCCGCCGCGGTTGCGTCATCGAGCAGCGAGGCGTTGGCGACGTCGAGCCCGGTGAGGTCGCAGATCATGGTCTGGAAGTTGAACAGCGCCTCCAGCCGGCCCTGGCTGATCTCCGGCTGATACGGCGTGTAGGCGGTGTACCAGGCGGGATTCTCCAGAATATTGCGCTGGATCACGGTCGGCAGGATCGTGCCGGAGTAGCCTTGGCCGATCAGCGAGGTGAACACCTGGTTCTTCGCCGCCAGCTCGGTCATATGCGTCAGCGCGTCGGGTTCCGACAGCGGCGTGCCGAGCGACAGCGGCTGTTTGATGCGGATCGAATCCGGCAGCGTCTCGGCCATTAGCTGGTCGAGGCTGTCCGCGCCCACCGTTGCCAACATCGCATCGATGTCCTGGGGCGACGGGCCGATATGGCGTCGCACGAAGTCGTGGGCTTCGTCGATCGGTCGGCGATTCGGCATGCGATGCTCCTGGTCCTTCAAGACTGACTGAAACGCGCGCCGCGCTTCAGAGGTCGCTCAACTACTCACATCTATCGTTTTTCCGTCATGGCCGGGCTCGTCCCGGCCATCCACGTCTTGCAGCCATCGATACGCCAAGGGCGTGGATGCCGGGACAAGCCCGGGCATGACGGCTTGGGTTCAGGCCGTGTGCGCCGCGTAGGCGGCTTCGTCCATCAGGCCGTCCAGTTCGCTTTTGTCGGCGATCTTCAGCTTGAAGAACCACGCCGCGCCGCCGGCGTCGGAATTCACCAATGCAGGTTCGGTGCCGAGCGTCTCGTTGACCTCGAGCACTTCGCCGGTGATCGGGGCGTAGACATCCGAGGCGGCCTTGACCGATTCGACCACGGCTGCGGCTTCCGCCTTCTTGACGCTACGGCCGACCTTCGGCAGTTCGACGAACACCACGTCGCCGAGCTGTTCCTGCGCGTAGTTGGTGATGCCGATCGTGGCGACGTCGCCGTCGATTTTCAGCCATTCGTGATCGGTGGTGTAGAGCGTGGTCATGAGCATCCCTCAGCGCTTGTAGGTGTTGGTTACGAAAGGCATGGCCGCGACGCGCAGCGGCAGCCGCTGGCCGCGCACTTCGGCGAAAACCAGGCTGTCGATGGCGGCCTGGGAGGCGGGCAGATAGCCCATCGCCACCGGCGCATTCAGGCTCGGGCCGAAGCCGCCCGACGTCACCGAGCCGATCGCATCGGTTGTGTCCGCACCGGCATAAAGCGGCGCGCCCTCGCGCACCGGGGCGCGGCCTTCCGGCCGCAAGCCGACGCGCTTGCGCGTGGCGCCGGCGTCGAGCTGCGCCAGGATCGCGTCCGCGCCGAGGAACCCGCCCGGCCGCGCGCCGCCGGACCGGCGGCTCTTCTGAATCGACCAGCTCAATCCGGCCTCGACCGGCGTCGTGGTGGGGTCGATGTCGTGGCCGTAGAGGCAAAGCCCGGCCTCCAGCCGCAGGCTGTCGCGAGCGCCGAGCCCGATCGGCTGCACGCCGGGGCGGTCGAGCAGCGCCTGCGCGAACGCCTCGGCGCCGTCGGCCGGCACCGAAATCTCGAAGCCGTCCTCGCCGGTGTAGCCGGAGCGCGAGACGACGCAGGGCAGGTCCATCAGCGTCAGTTCGGCGACGTCCATGAATTTCAGTGCGACGACGTCTGCACAGAATTTCGCCAGTGCGGCTTCGGCCTTCGGTCCCTGCAGCGCCAGCAGCGCGCGCCCGGGCAGGGCCGTGATCTCGCAGGTCGCGCTCATATGCGCGCGCAGATGCGCCTCGTCCTCGGTCTTGCAGGCGGCGTTGACCACCAGGAACAGCCGGTCGCCGAGATTTGTGACCATCAGATCGTCGAGGATGCCGCCGGAGTCGTTGGTGAACTGTGCGTAGCGCTGGCGGCCTCGCGCCAGCGCGACGATGTCCTGCGGCACGAGCGTTTCCAGCGCCTGCGCGGCGTCGTCGAGCCTGCCGGATCTGGCGCGCAACTCGATCTGGCCCATATGCGACACGTCGAACAGGCCGGCGCTCGCGCGGGTGTGGAGATGTTCCTTCAGCACGCCCGGCGCGTATTGCACCGGCATGTCGTAGCCCGCGAACGGCACCATTTTTCCACCGCGCGCCAGATGCAGCGCGTGCAGCGGGGTTCGTTTCAGGGCAGGCGAATCATCACGGGCCAGCATGTTCAGGCTCCCACGGTTCCCGAGACCTATTTCTCGTCACCATTCGAGCCCCATCTGTCGCTGCGCCTGAGAGCATTATCCCGTCGGCGGACCCCGCATTGGGCTTGCGCCCGACCGGGTCTCTTTCCAGATGTCATCCTGTCGCGCGGTCCGTTTGCCTGAGAGTTTCCGGGGCGGTTGCTCCTTCGGCGCCGGCCCACCTTCACTGAAGGATTGGGCCGATCTCTCCCGACGCGACTTAGTCTCAACAGGTAGGACACAAACACGGCTTCAGCAAGGCTGTCAACGCAGTGCAGCGAGCTATCAACGGGTCTTCGTCGCCGCCGGGGCGAGCCCCGGGACGGGGGCAAACGATTGAATATGTGCCCACTTTCTGGACAGCGCGCGGCCCCGCGTCTAAAAGGCTTGGCACCCCGACAGCGGTGGACCCGGCGGGCGTTTCGCGGGCATCCCGGACGATTGGACGAACATGAGCGGCGTTAACGATATCAGGTCTGCGTTTCTGAACTACTTTGCGAAAAATGGTCACGATATCGTGCCGTCGTCGCCGCTGGTGCCGCGCAACGACCCGACATTGATGTTCACCAATGCGGGCATGGTGCAGTTCAAGAACGTCTTCACCGGGCTCGAGAAGCGGCCGTATCAGCGCGCCACCACCTCGCAGAAATGCGTGCGCGCCGGCGGCAAGCACAACGACCTCGACAATGTCGGCTACACCGCGCGGCATCTCACCTTCTTCGAGATGCTCGGCAATTTCTCGTTCGGCGATTACTTCAAGGAACGCGCGATCGAGCTGGCCTGGAACCTGATCACCAAGGAATACGGCCTCAAGAAGGACAAGCTGCTGGTCACCGTCTATCACACCGACGACGAGGCCGCCTCCTACTGGAAGAAGATCGCCGGCTTCTCCGACGACCGCATCATCCGGATTCCGACCTCGGACAATTTCTGGGCGATGGGCGACACCGGCCCGTGCGGCCCGTGCTCGGAGATCTTCATCGATCAGGGCGAGCACATTTTCGGCGGTCCGCCCGGCAGCCCGGAGGAGGACGGCGACCGCTTCCTCGAATTCTGGAATCTCGTCTTCATGCAATACGAGCAGGTGACGAAGGACGAGCGCCTGCCGCTGCCGCGCCCGTCGATCGACACCGGCATGGGGCTGGAGCGGATGGCGAACATCCTGCAGGGCGTCGACAGCGTGTTCGAGACCGACCTGTTCCGTAGCCTGATCGACGCGACCTCCTCGGCGCTCGGCCGCGGGCCGGGCGAGGAGGACGCAGCCTCGTTCCGCGTCATCGCCGACCATCTGCGCTCGTCGTCGTTCCTGATCGCCGATGGCGTGCTGCCGTCGAACGAAGGCCGCGGCTACGTGCTGCGCCGGATCATGCGCCGCGCGATGCGCCATGCGCAGCTGCTCGGCGCCAGCGAGCCGCTGATGTGGCGGCTGGTGTGGGCGCTGGTGCGCGAGATGGGCCAGGCCTATCCCGAGCTGGTGCGCGCCGAGGCGATGATCGAGGAAACGATGCGCCTGGAAGAGACCCGCTTCCGCAAGACGCTCGATCGCGGCCTCGCGATCCTCGACGAGAAGAGCGCGTCGCTGAAGAAGGGCGACATGTTCGACGGCGACACCGCCTTCACGCTGTACGACACCTACGGCTTCCCGCTCGACCTGACGCAGGATGCGCTGCGCAACCGCGGCATCAGCGTCGACATCGCGTCGTTCACCGACGCGATGGATCGCCAGCGCGCCAAGGCGCGGGCGTCGTGGGCCGGCAGCGGCGAGGCCGCGACCGAGACGGTCTGGTTCGGCCTGCGTGAGAAGCTCGGCGCCACGGAGTTCCTGGGCTACGATACCGAGACCGCCGAAGGCGTGGTCACTGCGCTGGTCGCGGATGGCAAGGAAGTCGACGCGCTGAAGGCCGGCGACAGCGGCGCGATCGTGCTGAACCAGACGCCGTTCTATGCCGAGTCCGGCGGGCAGGTGGGCGACACCGGCGTGCTGTCGGGCGACGGCGTACGCTTCCGCGTCACCGATACGCTCAAGAAGGCCGGCGATCTGTTCGTGCATTTCGGCACTGTCGAAGAAGGTGCCATCAAGCGCGACGCCGCGTTGCAGCTCGACGTCGATCACGCGCGCCGCTCGTCGATCCGCGCCAATCACTCGGCGACGCATCTGCTGCACGAGGCGCTGCGCCAGGTGCTCGGCGATCACATCGCCCAGAAGGGCTCGATGGTGGCGCCCGACCGGCTGCGGTTCGACTTCGTGCATCAGAAGCCGATCACGCCGGACGAACTGCGTCGCGTCGAGGACATCGCCAACGACATCGTGCTCGAGAACGACGAAGTCACCACCCGGCTGATGGCGGTCGACGACGCCCGCGAGGCCGGCGCCCGCGCGCTGTTCGGCGAGAAATACGGCGACGAGGTCCGCGTGGTGTCGATGGGCAAGACGGCGCGCGACAGCGGCAGCAACGCGCTCGGCTGGTCGGTCGAACTCTGCGGCGGCACCCACGTCAAGCGCACCGGCGACATCGGCCTGGTGTCGATCACCGGCGAGAGCGCGGTCGCCTCCGGCGTGCGCCGGATCGAGGCGCTGACCGGCCGCTACGCGCGGCAGAGCGCCAATGCGGCGATCAATACCGCCAAACAGGCCGCCGCCGAACTACGCACCACCGTCGACGACATGCCGGCGCGGATCGCGGCCTTGATGGAGGAGCGCAAAAAGCTCGAGCGCGAACTCTCCGACGCCCGCAAGAAGCTGGCGATGGGCGGGGGCGGTGCGGCCGGCGCGGCCGATGGCGGCGCGGATGTCCGCGAGGTCGGCGGCGTCAAGCTGATGGCGCGCGCGGTCGAAGGTATCGAGATCAAGGATCTCAAGAGCCTGGTCGATCAGGGTAAAAAGCAGCTCGGCTCCGGCGTGATCGCGCTGGTGGCGACCAGCGAGGATGGCAAGGGCTCGATCGTGGTCGGCGTCACGCCCGATCTGGTGGCGCGGTTCTCCGCGGTGGACCTTGTGCGCACGGCGTCCGTAGTGCTCGGCGGCAAAGGCGGCGGCGGCAAGCCCGACATGGCGCAGGCCGGCGGCCCCGACGGCTCCAAGGCGCAGGCCGCGCTCGACGCCATCGCCGCGGCGATCGGCGGCTAGCATGACGACGGCGTTGGCGTGGCGGGCCGAGCAGGCCTGCCTCGACGCCTGGCCGGCGCTGCGCAGCGCGCATCACGGCGACTGGCTGCTGCGGTTCGGCGAGGGCGTCTCGCGCCGCGCCAATTCGGTCAACCCGCTGCACGACCGCGCCGAAACCATCGCGGACGACCTCGCTGACTTCGCGCGGATCTATCGCCACCACGGCCTGCCGCTGATCGTCCGCGTGCCGACGCTGCTCGCAGGCGCCGCGCAGATCGATCGCGAACTCGACGCCAACGGCTTCGGGCGCGAGGGCGAGACCTGCACGCTGTTCCGCGCTTTCGGCGACGAGCGCTTCGACGCCGATCCGGACGTCACCATCACGCTTTCCGCCGATGCCGACTGGCTCGCCGCGATCGGGCGGTTGCAGGCGCAGTCGCCGTCGCACGCGGCGGTGTACGCCCGCGTCGTCGATGCGATCGCCCTGCCGGCCGGCTTCGCTGCGCTCCGCCGCGACGGCCGCATCGTCGCCACTGCCTACGGCGCATTGTCCGGCGAATTGCTGGCGATCGAGTCGGTCGTGGTCGACCCGGCGCTACGCGGGCAGGGATTGGCCCGCCGCATGATGCGCACGCTGTTCGGCTGGGCGCGTGGTCACGGCGCCAACGCGGTGTGTCTGCAGGTCGTCGCCGACAACACCGCCGGTCGGGCGCTGTACGCAAGTCTCGGCTTCGACACTGAACTCTATCGCTATCATTATCGCCGCGCGTCGGCGTCCTGATCGTCGGCGATGAACCTTTGCGACGCGCCGCACGACGCATCGACAGCCTGATGCGGGAGCGGCGTGCCATGCGGATGACGACGGTTCGACACGGAATGGTTGGAGCCCTGCTCGCTGTGCTTGTGCTGGCTGCGCCCGGCAGCCTCGCCCCGACATTGGGCGGCGTCGCGGCGCATGCCGAAACCACGCCGTCATCGGCGCGGCCCGGCCACCGCGCCTGCGCCGAGCGGTCCAAGGTGCGCCCGGAGAGGTCCGCCGAGCCGACCAGGCTCACCTTCGTCAACAATTCCGGGATGTATCGCGCGCTGCTGCGGATCGACGCCAGCGGCACGCCGAAGGACGTCGCCGGACTGAATCCGGGCGAACAGACCACCGTCGACACCTTCCGGACCCATCCGTGGATGATCACCGACGGCCCCGGCGATTGCATCGAGATTATCATGCCGGCGGCCGAGCCGGGGATCGTGGTGCTGAAGTAGCAGCCTTGCCCGAGTCCGAACGCACCCGAGCCCGAACGCAGGACGCTCGGGCTCGCGCCACGTCGGCCGCGACTACTCCGACGTCATGCCCTCGCGCACCTGCTTCTTCCGCGCGTCGCGTTCGTCGTGGATGACGGCGATCACCTTGCCGACCGGCATGCCGACGGTCTGCAGCACGGTGCTGGCGATTTCGAAACTGGCTTCCAGCACTTCGCGGACGACGTCGGTGGCGCCGAGCTTGAACAGCCGCATCGCGTGTGCTGCGTCGCGGGCGCGGACGATCACCGGGAGATCGGGCCGCTCGGCGCGGGCCGCGGCGACGACGTGCTCGGCGGCGTTGGCGTCGTGCATCGTCACCACCAGCGCCGTCGCGTCGGCCAGCCCGCATTTGCGCAGGAAGGCGCGCTGCGTGGCGTCGCCATAGACCAGATTGTGGCCGGCGCGGCGCGCCTTCCTCACGGCATCCGGGTCGATCTCGATGCCGATGAAGGCCTTGTCCTGCTTCGTCAGGATATCGCCGAGGATCCGCCCGACCCGGCCGTAGCCGACGATGATGATGCCGCCCGCCTCGGCGGGGCGGGGATCGCCGTGGCCGTCGGCCAGTGCGGTCGCGTTGTGCACCCGCTTGCTGGCCTTGCGGGAGAGCCGCGCCAGAAACGGGGTCAGCAGCATGGTGCCCGACGACACCAGCAGCATGAACTGCTCGACCTCGCGGGTGACCAGCCCCGAGGAGGAGGCGAGCCCGAGCACCAGGAAGGCGAATTCGCCGCCGCCGGCGAGCAGCAGGCTCGCTTCCGCCACCACCGGCCATGACAGCCCGAAGCCGCGCGTCAGCGCCGCGATGATCACCGCCTTCAGCGCCACCATGCCGAACACCGAGGCCGCCACCATCGCCGGGTAGCGCGCCACCTCGGCGACGTCGATCCGCATCCCGACCGAGATGAAGAACAGCCCGAGCAGCATGCCTTTGAACGGCTCGATATCGACCTCGACCTGACGGCGGAATTCGGTCTCGGCCAGCACCAGCCCGGCGAGAAAGGCGCCGAGCGCCATCGACAGCCCGGCGACATGGGTCAGTAGCGAGGTGCCGACCACGACGAACAGGATGGTCGCCATGAACAATTCGCGGTTGTGGGTGTGCGCCACCAGCCGGAACAGCCGGCGCAGCACCAGCCGTCCGAAGCCGATGATCAGCAGGATCGCGGCGGCCGCCTGCACGATCGCCATGCCGAGGCCGAACCAGATCGATCCAGACGCGGCCGCGCCTGCGCCCGCAGCGCCGGTGGAATTGCCCAGCACCACGATCAGGAACAGGATCGGCACCACCGCGAGATCCTGCGCCAGCAGCACCGCGAAGATGCTGCGCCCGGCGATCGTCGCCAGCCGCTTCTGCTCGGCGAGGAGCTGCAGCACGATGGCGGTCGAGGACAGCGCCAGACAGGCGCCGATCACCAGACCGGCTTCGACGGTATTGCCGAACGCCAGCGCGATACCGCTGATCGCTGCCGTGGTCAGCACCACCTGCGACATGCCCAGGCCGAACACCAGCCGGCGCATCGTCCACAGCCGGTCGAATGACAGTTCCAGTCCGATGGTGAACAGCAGGAAGGCGACGCCGAGTTCGGCCAGGCGATCGACCGCATCCTGTGAGGTGATGGTAATCGCCTGCAGCCACGGCAGGCCCTCACCGAGCCGGCCGAGGCTGTAGGGGCCGAGCACCAATCCGGCGACCAGAAAGCCGAGCACCGGGCTGATGCGCAGCCGCGCCATCAATGGAATGAGCACGCCGGCAGTCCCGAGAAAAACCAGGGCCTCCCGGTAGACGCCGATATCGCTCGTTGCTGCCATGATGATTCCATCAATCACGGCATCGCCGTGCCGGCGAGGGGTTCGATCAAATTGAGTCTCGCTGCGGCAAAAGATCGCAATTCGGTCGCCAAGGCCAGCGCGATTTGGTCGCCGCGATCGATTGCGATCACTGCGGCGATGGGTAGCCGGATCGAAGGTGGCATCGCGCGTCGTCATGCCACACAACAGGGACATGGATCACAACACCCCCCTGATTTCCACCATCGTGGCCGGCCTGGTGCTGGCGTTCATCCTCGGCGTCGTGGCGCAGCGGCTGCGCGTGTCGCCGCTGGTCGGCTATCTGCTCGCCGGCGTGGTGATCGGCCCGTTCACGCCGGGTTATGTCGCCGACCAGAAGCTCGCCAACGAGCTCGCCGAGATCGGCATTATTCTCTTGATGTTCGGCGTCGGCCTGCACTTCTCGCTGAAAGACCTGCTGTCGGTGCGGGCGATCGCCATTCCCGGCGCGGTGGTGCAGATCAGCGTCGCGACGGCGCTCGGCGTCGGCCTCGGTCACATGCTCGGCTGGTCGTTCGGCGGCGGGCTGGTGTTCGGTCTGGCGCTGTCGGTCGCCAGCACCGTCGTGCTGCTGCGCGCGCTGCAGGAGCGCCGGCTGATCGACAGCGATCGCGGCCGCATCGCGGTCGGCTGGCTGATCGTCGAGGATCTGGCGATGGTGCTGACGCTGGTGTTGCTGCCGGCGGTGGCGGGCCTGCTCAAGGGCGAGGCCAACGGCGCGAGCTGGGACAGCGTGGCGGTGCCGATCGCGCTGACCCTCGGCAAGGTCGCGGCTTTCGTGGCGTTCATGCTGGTGGTCGGCCGGCGGATCATTCCGTGGATGCTGCACTACGTCGCGCATACCGGCTCGCGCGAATTGTTTCGGCTGGCGGTGCTGGCGATCTCGCTCGGCGTCGCGTTCGGGGCGGCGATGCTGTTCGACGTGTCGTTCGCGCTCGGCGCGTTCTTCGCCGGCATGATCCTGTCGGAATCCGAACTCAGCCAGCGCGCCGCCAACGAGACGCTGCCGCTGCGCGACGCCTTCGCGGTGCTGTTCTTCGTCTCGGTCGGCATGCTGGTCGATCCCGCCATCCTGATCCGCGAGCCGCTGCCGGTGCTCGCCACCGTGCTGATCATCGTGTTCGGCAAGTCGCTCGCGGCGTTCCTGATCGTGCGGATGTTTGGCCATCCCAACATGACGGCGCTGACGATCTCGGCGAGTCTGGCGCAGATCGGCGAGTTCTCCTTCATCCTCGCCAGCCTCGGCGTCAGCCTGGCGCTGCTGCCGGAGCGCGGCCGCGATCTCGTGCTGGCGGGGGCGATCATTTCCATCCTGCTCAATCCGCTGATGTTCGCGCTGCTGGATCGGTTCGGCTTGCGCGAGACGCTGGCGAAGGCGAAGGCGAAGACGCCGGATCCGGACGCCGCGGTGAACACCACGCTCGGCGCGGGGGCCAAGCCGGCGCATCACGACGGCCACGTCGTGCTGATCGGCTATGGCCGGGTCGGCTCCACCGTCGGCGCGGCGCTGCGTCAGGAGGGCGCGGACGTGGTGGTGATCGAGAACGACGCCGAGCGCTTGGCGCAGTTGCAGCGCGAGGGCATCACCGCGGTCGGCGGCAACGCCGCCGCGCCGGACATGCTGGAAGCCGCGGAGATCGCTGGCGCACGCGGTCTGCTGGTGGCGATCCCCGATGCCTTCGAAGGCGGCCAGATTGTCGCCAAGGCCCGAGCGCTGAACGCCGCTCTGCCGATCATCGCCCGCGCGCATTCGGCCGAGGAGGTCGCGCATCTGAAGAGCAACGGCGCCGACGTGGTGATCATGGGCGAGGACGAGATCGCCCGGGCGATGCTGGCGAGGCTGGCCGCCGGCGCCGCGCGCCCGGCCGAGAGCGCAACGGCATAGGTCGGATTGCCAGCCGGCACAGCGTCATCCCGAGGGTACTCGCCGCAGGCCGCAGGGCGAGCCTCGAAGAAGGACCGCTGGCGCGGACGCTGGCAGGCTCCGGGGCTCGCAGACGCTCGCGGACGACGCTTGGAACAAGCCCACGAAAAAGGCGCGGGGGCCGGGCCCCGCGCCTTTCGTCAGTCCGGATGCTGCGCGCGGCTTACGCGGCGGCGGGTTCGCTCATCGCCTTGTGCAGGTTCTGCGCGACCTTGTCGAGGAAGCCTTCGGTCGACAGCCAGCGCTGGTCGGCGCCGACCAGGAGGGCGAGGTCCTTGGTCATGGCGCCGGCTTCCACCGTCTCGACGCAGACCTTCTCCAGCGTGTCGGCGAACTTGGCCAGTTCCTCGTTGCTGTCGAGCTTGGCGCGATGGGCGAGGCCGCGGGTCCAGGCGAAGATCGAGGCGATCGAATTGGTCGAGGTCGCCTTGCCCTTCTGGTGCTCGCGATAGTGCCGGGTGACGGTGCCGTGGGCGGCTTCGGCCTCGACGGTCTTGCCGTCCGGGGTCATCAGCACCGAGGTCATCAGGCCGAGCGAGCCGTAGCCCTGCGCCACGGTGTCGGACTGCACGTCGCCGTCGTAGTTCTTGCAGGCCCAGACGTAGCCGCCCGACCATTTCAGCGCCGAGGCGACCATGTCGTCGATCAGCCGGTGCTCGTAGGTCAGGCCCTTGGCGTCGTATTCCTTCTTGAACTCGGCGTCGAAGATCTCCTGGAAGATGTCCTTGAAGCGCCCGTCATAGACTTTCATGATGGTGTTCTTGGTCGACAGGTAGACCGGATAGTTGCGGATCAGGCCGTAGTTCAGCGAGGCGCGGGCGAAGTCCTTGATCGACTCGTCGAGGTTGTACATCGACATCGCGACGCCGGCGCCGGGCGCCTTGAACACTTCGCGCTCGATCACCTGGCCGTCGTCGCCGACGAACTTCATGGTCAGCGTGCCGGGGCCGGGGAACTTGATGTCGGTCGCGCGATACTGGTCGCCATAGGCGTGGCGGCCGATCACGATCGGCTTGGTCCAGCCCGGCACCAGCCGCGGCACGTTCTTGCAGATGATCGGCTCGCGGAAGATCACGCCGCCGAGGATGTTGCGGATGGTGCCGTTCGGCGACTTCCACATGCTCTTGAGGCCGAACTCCTGCACCCGCGCTTCGTCCGGCGTGATGGTGGCGCATTTGACGCCGACGCCGACCTGCTTGATGGCGTTGGCCGCATCGATGGTGACCTGATCGTCGGTCTTGTCGCGGTGTTCCATGCCCAGATCGAAATACATCAGCTCGACATCAAGGAACGGGGTGATGAGCTTGTCCTTGATCATCTGCCAGATGATGCGGGTCATCTCGTCACCGTCGAGTTCGACGACGGGGTTGGTCACCTTGATTTTCGCCATGCGGGATCGGGCCTTCTTTGCGACAGCGTGGGGCGGGATTGGGCGTGAGCCGCGCCCGCTATAGCACCGGGGGCGGTCCGCCGAAAGGTGAATGGACGGGCAAAATGGCAGGTTTCGCAGTCGTTCCAGCCGTCGGCCGGCGAGCCGTGGCGGGCGCAGCGCGCACGGCCGCTGGAAAACCGCGCCTCATGTGACGGGTGAAGCCGTCTTCAGGTTCTTAACGAATCGTCAAAGTTCACGGTAAACACATTATTTCGCTTGAGAAATCGCTCCGGAATTGGCACCCGAAGGGCGGCTGAGAAAGGCCGCCGCGGCCGCCTTGTTCAAGCTCCGCTATAATCTCAACACGCGCATACGGCGCGCCTTGGTCGAACCCGAGGCGGTTCTTTGAAAGCTCGTTTGATGGCCGGTTCCGGCACCGATAAATCCAAGCCCGCTGCGGACCTGGCCGGTCCCGTTGTGATTCTCGTTGAACCTCAACTGGGCGAAAATATCGGGATGTGCGCCCGCGCCATGGGTAATTTCGGCCTGAAACGTTTACGTCTGGTGAAGCCGCGCGACGGCTGGCCCAATGTCCATGCCCGCCGCTCGGCCTCCGGCGCCGATCACATCCTGGACGCGGTCGAACTGTTCGAGACGGTGGGCGAGGCGGTGGCCGACTGCACGCTGCTGTTCGCCACCACCGCGCGCGCGCATGATCAGGCCAAGCCGGTGCGAGGGCCGGAGGCGGCGGCGCAGGAGATGATCACCGCGGCCGTGGGCGGCGGCACCGCCGGCATCCTGTTCGGCCGCGAGCGCTACGGCCTCGAGAACCACGAGGTGGCGCTCGCCAACCGCATCGTCACCTTCCCGGTCAACCCCGCCTTCGCCTCGCTGAACCTCGCCCAGGCCGTGCTGCTGATGGGCTACGAGTGGTTCAAGCACGCCACCGGCGGCGCGCTGCCCTATGCGATGCCGGAGCGCTCCGAGCCCGCCTCGCAGCACCAGATGACGGCGTTCTTCGACAACCTGGTCGCCGAGCTCGACCGCGTGGAATTTCTGCGCCCGCCGGAGAAGCGCGACACCATGCTGGTCAATCTGCGCAACATCTTCACCCGGATGGACCCGACCAGGCAGGACATCCACACGCTGCACGGCGCGGTGATGGCGATCGCCGAGGGCCGCAAGGGCCCAGCCAAGGGCGGCGTGCTCGACGGCGCGCAGGCGACCAAGCTGCGCGCGCTGTTGGCCGAGCGCGCCGCCGCGGGCCATGGCGACGACGCCGGCTCGATGCGCGGGCTGGCGCGAATGCTCCGCCGCAACCCGACCGACGCCGAGCGGCTGCTCTGGGAGCACCTGCGCAAGGACCGCCGCTTCGCCGGCCAATTCAAGCGCCAGACCCCGGTCGGCCGTCACATCCCGGATTTCGTCTCGTTCCCCCACCGCATCGCGATCGAGCTGGTCAATCCGGACGAAAGCGACGCGATCGCGACCGACCGCGCGGCGCGCAAGGACTGGCTGGAAGCGCGCGACTATCGCGTCGTGCTGATCGAGGCGGCGATGGTCGAGCGGGATATCGCCGAGGTGCTGGGGCGGCTGGAGGCGGTGGTGAAGGGGTAGGGCGTCATCCGGGCGGTCTTGTGAGGGCCGGCGCGATGGCATATGTTAATGGCATATGCCATGGAGGTCAGCATGCCGGTCCACCGACACGTCCGGTTGTTTCGCAACGGCAGGAACCAGGCGGTCCGCATTCCGGTGGAATTCGAATTGCCCGGAGATGAAGCCATCATGCATCGGGACGGTGACCGTCTGGTGATCGAGCCGGTGCGTAAACGCGGTCTGATCGCCTTGTTGGCATCGATGCCCCCGCTCGACGAGGCGTTTCCGGAGATTGACGATCCGGCGCCGGCGCCGGAGAAAATCCTGTGACGCGCTACCTGCTGGACACCAACATCCTTTCCGATCTGATCCGGAATCCGCAGGGCGCGGCCGCGCGCCGCATCGCCAAGGTCGGCGAAGCCGGCGTCTGCACCAGCATCATCGTTGCGTCCGAGCTGCGCTATGGCTGCGCCAAGAGTGGGTCGGCCAAGCTGAGCAAGGCAGTCGGCGATCTGCTCGGCGAGATCGACGTGTTGCCGTTCGAGGCGCCGGCCGACGCCGAATATGGTGCCATCCGTTCGGCGCTGGAGTCCGCCGGGACGCCGATCGGCAGCAACGATCTGCTGATCGCCGCCCACGCGAAATCGCTGGGCGCGATCATGGTCACGGCCAATACGCAGGAATTCAAGCGCGTCCGGGGATTGAAGGTCGAGAACTGGCTGGCGTGATGCAGGACGGCCGACGACAGGATCCGTCCCTTTATTTTTGGCTCCGATCAGGTTTCGCAACAGCGCGGTTAGTCCCCGATTGACTTGCGCCCCGGCGCGCTATTGGCTTGATCGCAAGCGGCGATGCGCCGCGCGAACAACGATCAGGGGGGGGACATGCGGACAACATCGATATCATCACGTCGCGTCGGCTCGGGGATGGTGGCCGGGCTGGCGCTGTTGGCAGTCGCCGCGATGACGGCCACGGACGCCCGCGCCGACGACGTCGCCGGCACCTGGCTGCGCGATACCGGCCTGTCCAAGGTCAAGTTCGCGCCCTGCGGCGGTGCGGTCTGCGGCACGCTGGTCTGGTTGAAGCCGGGCGTCGAGACGCCGGCCAAGATCGGCCAGAAAGTGTTCTTCGACATGAAGCCGTCCGGGCCGAACGCCTGGGCCGGCAGCGCCTTCAATCCCGAAGACGGCAAGACCTACACCGGCAAGATGAATCTGGCCGGCGGCACCCTGACCACCCAGGGCTGCGCGATGGGCGGCATGATCTGCAAGTCCTCGACCTGGACCCGGGCGAACTGAGCGCAGACCGCGGCCCTGCGGCGGGACGCAGGCCGTTTCGCGGCGCCGCGATCCTCGCCCCGGGCGCTCTGGCCCTGGTGGCGCGGCTGTGCGGGCAGGGGCGCTCCGTCGTCCACCCTCGGCCGATCTCTGCCGCCAGCCGGGCGAAAATAATCTGTCGGCAGCGGTCAAATCCGACCAGCGGGCTTTCCTCATCGGCAACACGCTTGTCGTTACGACGCACTTCATGAAAGCCCGCCGTTGACAGGACGACCGCCGGTCGCGTGCCCGCGATCATTGCCGGACTTCTCGCTGCCCGGGGAGTTGAGGTGGTGACCAGGAGTCTCGGGCAGTCATGCCCGAGACTCCTGACCCGGCGGCCGCGCTGCCGGCCACGATCCGGCGTGCCGTCTCGATTTCGGCAGTGTGAGGACGAGGAGTTCGATGACTCATTGCAGATGGCCGAGGTCGCCTTCGCGTGGTCCGATGTCGTCCTGGTCGATCGTCCCGGATCGCGTCGCGATCGCGATTGTGTGGCGTCGCCCGGGACGCCGTGACATCACCTCGTGCGAGCCGCCGGCTCGTCGGGCGGCTGCCGCTTTCGCCGACCGGGCGGGATCGTCGTCGGTCTCGGTCCATGATTGAGCGTCTGACCTATCTCCAGTCCGTCGCCGATCGCTGCCGCCTGGTCGCCGCCGCTGCGGCGCCGAATCCCGCTGAAAGACTGATCCTGTTGGCGATCAAGCTCGAAGCGATGAAGCGCGACCAGAGCGGGCCGCAGCCGCCACCCGGCAAATAATCCTACTTCCATCGCTCCAAGCCGGATCCGCGCGGGATCGTCGACCCGCCGCGGGCGTCCGAACCAACGCGCCAGCGCGGCGTTGCTCGAACTGGCCGAGCCGCGATAGGTTCGGCCGCATTCCCTCGTACGGAGATATCGATTGAGCGTCGCCTTCACCAAGGAAGACAGTGCCGAAACCGCGTCGGAGACGATGCTGCCGGATCGGCCGATTTCGGAGCATCCCAATCTCGTCACCGCGGCGGGGCTGAAGGCGCTGGAGGCGCAGCTGGCCAAGGCGCGCGCCGGCGTCGAGGCCGCGGCCGAGATCGAGGACGTCAACGAGCGCCGCCGCGCCGAGGCGATCCCCGCCCGCGACCTGCGCTAGTTCGACATCCGCGTCCGCAGCGCGCAACTGATGCCCGAGCCGGAGACGACCGACATCGTTGCGTTCGGCTGCACCGTCACCTTCCGCCGCCCCGACGGCCGCGTCCAGACCTACCGCATCGTCGGCGAAGACGAAGCCGACCCGAAGCAGGGCACGATCTCGTTCGTGGCCCCGGTAGCAAGGCTGCTGATGGGCAAGCGCGTCGGCGACGTGGTGGGGAAGGGCGCGCAGGAGCTGGAGGTGGTGGGGATCGGGTAGAGTGTTGGAGGTGAGCGAAGCGACATCTGCCGCTCAGCGCACAACACGCTTCGCTATTGCGCCCTACGGCTCCTTCACCAGCCTGACCGCTTCGACCTGAACTCTCGACTGAACTTACATTGCTGCATGGGCCACCTCCGGCTTCATCAAACACTCGCGGTGCCCATTAAATCCGCAGTATCTCAGTCAAACCGTCAAAGTCTTGATTGCCGCGCCAAATGTCATCCCGATTAGTGCGGCAATAGATTCCTTCCCAGCCTTCATGGCCCCGTCTTTTCCGGCTTCGAGAGCCGCCTCTTTCAGACGGACCCCGAGTGGCTTACTGAGACTGTCTGGAATGTTGCCGAGGATCTCGTATCCCTTCGAAGTGAGGGCTACGCCAAAGACATTGCCTTCTGGTGCGTCTTGGGGGCTGGTCCGAATATAGCCTTCCGCCTCCAGCCAAGAGATGAGGTCATCAAAGAGAATCTCTTCATCGCGTACCGGAGCAACCTTTGTTCTTGAACCGATGTCGAGATGATTGAGATTGATCTTCATGGGCCAGCTTTCGTATAGCTCGCCCAGAATAAACGAGGTCCAAGCATTCCCGACCTCTCGATTGGAAAAAGACGTCATAGAAAATCCTCCCAGTCGGTACTCAAGCGATTGTAGTAAGCGCAGCAGCGTAACCCGGGTGAGCGCAGCGACACCCGGGGTCTTCCTGCATGTCGCTTCGCTCATGCAGGCTACAGCTGAATTCGACGCATGTCGCGTCGGCCTTGTGGGTAACACGGCGCCTGGAGCGTAACGCGCAATAGCGAAGCGTATTGCGCCGCCTAACCGCCGTAGGTGACGGAATACGTTCCGCCAATCCGTCCTACCGACTAGGAGCTGCTTCGGTTCGTCTGTTGCTGCTTGTAGCGATTTTGCACGTTGGGGTCGGACATCTTGCCCAAGACGACGTTCGTGTCGTCGGGGTCACCGGCCAGGCCGGGTGTCTGCATGATCGAATCCCCCAAACGTTCATAGGCGATCGGATCGCGGATGAGAGGTTGGAGATATCGATCGAGAATGCTCTTGCCAGGGGTTTCCAGTTCCTCGGTGAGAGCAGCGAGATAGCTGGATTTGTCGGTCTTGGCCCAATCGATGCTGAATCCGGCCCGCTGCGCCAGAACCGAATGGACGACCATGATGGTTCGGCCGTTGCCGTCGAGGAAGGGGTGGCCATAGGCCAGATAGCCCATGACTTCGCCGGGTTTCGAGGCCATGAAGGACGTGTCCTGTCCGTGCGTCAACGCGTACTCCACGGCCGGGCGTATATCGTTTGGATGGGCGAAGAGGATGCGGCCCTTGCTGACGGCAATGTCCGGAGCCGTCTTCGTTCGATCTTGCCCGGCCCACGGATAGAGCGCTTCGAACAGGATGCGATGGACGTCGAGTACGTGCTCGTAGCAAATGGCTTCATAGCGGGCGAGCGTGGCAAACGCCTCCGACAGGCCGGTCGCAAACGAGGCGTGTTCGAGCCTGCGGAGGATCGCGAGATCCTTCTCCTTCTCGAAGTTGCGCAAGTAACCTTGCGTGTCCAGATCGCCGAAGGGATCGAATGTCACGGCTTGGCTTCGCGCAGATAGCGTGCCTGCAGGTGGAGGAGGTCTCTGCGGCTCAAATGCCCGGCGCGCTGAAGGGCGAGAAGGGTCTGTTCGATGTCGTCGAAAACGACGCTGTCGCCGGCCAACCGCGTGATGTGATGGGCAAGGTCGTCGGACGCCGTCGCGACGTACTGCACCTGGTGTTGCCGCGCCATCTCGCTGATCAGGCCGGCAGTGGCACTTCGACGGCGGGACATCGTGGTCTCCTCGCCGACCAAACTAGCCGATAAGCGGCTGTCAATCCACTCGAATTGAACTCAAGGAAGGGCCTGCTGGAGCGGCGGCTCAACGATGTTTCGCGGAGTTCAGCCCGCAGGACGCAACAGCCAAGCTCAATGCGCGGCCTTTAGCCGTCGATGGCGAATTCCGTTCGCTCATCCGCTGCCGGCGCGGCGTGGTGAACCCATCCTTCCATGACAGCCGCGTCCTCCGCCGAGCCATTTCATCGTGCCTCAATCCGGCGATGCTAGCCTCGCGCCATTCTTGTTGGAGGATGCGTCATGTTACCATTGAGATATTATCTACTCGCCGCGACCGTTGCGGTGGTGCTGGTCGGTCCTGTCGCCGCGCAGACGGCGCCGGCCGGGGCCGACGGGCAAAGCACGCCGGTCCGGATCCAGACCAGTCTCACCTTCTTCCTGCCCGGCGCGGTGTCCGGGGACGAGCTGCCGCAGAAGATCGATCAGGCGCGCAAGATCGTCTACCAGCTGGCGATGCGGGAGTGCGAGACGCTGCGCAGCACGATCGCCAGGGACTGCAAGCTGGAATCCGTCAACAGCAACATCCGGCAGACCGAAACCCGGCCGCAGCAGCTTCAGCAGCCGGAGGGCTATCACGTCAGCGGATCGATCCAGTCGGTGATCACTCTGAAGCCGCAGCCCTAGCCTGTCCGCCAGCCGGCGCGCTCGGGGCCGTCGGCGTTAACGTTTCGCCCTTGGCGGCATCGGCGGGGCGAACATCGGTCCCCAGAGCTTGTGCGCATCGGCGCGTCCGCGCGCCAGATGCGGGGCGGTGCTCTCCGCGAGTCGCGATTCGCAGTGATTCGTCGCCGCTTTGTTCCGCCGGCGTTCCGAGCGTTAACGCCGGCGGGATGGGCTGTCGCAGGGTGGGACACTTTCGGCCGCGCGGAGCCCGATCGAAACAGCGCGCGCCGTGCTACCCTGCCGCAAAAATCAGGGAGTCACGCCGATGCCCACCTCCACTGCCGCCAAGCGCGCCGCCTTCCGCAAGCTGCACGCCTCCGGCTGCTTCGTGCTGCCGAATCCGTGGGACGTAGGCTCCGCGCGGCTGCTGCAGCATCTCGGCTTTCAGGCGCTGGCCTCGACCAGTTCGGGCTATGCGTGGTCGACCGGGCGGGCCGACAATCATGTCACCTGCGACGACGTGCTGGCACATCTGACGACGCTGAGCGCCGCGGTCGATCTGCCGATCAACGCCGATTTCGAGGGCGGCTTCGCCGATGCGCCGGAGGGCGTCGCCGCCAATGTCACCCGCGCGGTGGCGACCGGGATCGCCGGGCTGTCGATCGAGAATTCGACCGGCGACGCGGCGCGGCCGCTGTATGACGACGCGCTCGCCGTCGAGCGCATCAGGGCGGCGCGGGCGGCGATCGATGCCACCGGCGAGGATGTGCTGCTGGTGGCGCGCTGCGAGGGGTTTCTGTGCGGCGAGCGCGATCTGGCGAAGACCACGGCGCGGCTGGTCGCCTTCGCCGACGCCGGCGCCGATTGCCTGTATGCGCCGGGCGTGTCGACCGAAGCCGAGATCACCACGCTGGTGCAGGCGATCGCGCCGAAGCCGCTCAACGTGCTGATCGTGCAGCCGACGATGAGCGTCGCCGCACTCGCCGACCTCGGCGTCCGCCGCATCAGCGTCGGCGGCGCATTGGCGCGGTCGGCCTGGGCCGGGTTTCTCAACGCGGCGCGCGAGATCGCCGAGGAGGGCACGTTCACGGCGTTTGCGGGCGCGACGAAGGGTGCGGAGTTGAACGGGTTGTTTGGGGGGAAGTAGCGGCTGTCATTGGCAGACGCGTCGAAGTCTTGGCAGTCGACGCCAAGGAGTTCTGTTATCTCTGATCTATTTGCAATGTCTTGCTATTGCATTGTTGGTGCACCAGCGTAGCTCTTCAGGATAGCTTCTTCGGCGGTTTTTTGACCTCAGGGCGTGGCTTCGACGATCGCGCCTGCTGCTCGAGTTCAGTCAGCTCGCTGATCGCCTCCGCCTCGGCTGCATCGGTCTCGGCGGCGCGACGGCGTTTGTCGAAAGTCTCGAAGCGCTCGGCCACGACCTGCTCCATGCTCGTATGGGAGACGCGGCCGGCGCCCTGCAGCACGCCGCGTTCGTTGAAGGCGACGAAGCGATCGGTCTGCGCCATCCATTCGGCCATGGTGGTCGGCTGGCGGTTGCGGGCGCGCAGCTCGGCAAAATCCAGGAAGGCCGTGGTCAGCAGGTTGAGGTCGCTGATCTCGTCGGCGGTGAGATAATTTTTCGAGATGGTGACGTCGCTTTTGCGGACGCGATCGCCCTTCCAGCTGGTCAGCGCCATGTTCGGCCGCGCAGGATCGGCCCTCGTGACGATCAGTTCGGCGGCGTTCATCCCGGTGATGGCGAACACCAGCTTGTTCTGGATCGTGGCGAAGAAGGCCTTGGCGGCCTCCGCCTTGGGGTCGTAGTCGGCGCTGGTGGCGGCGAACAGGTCGCGGACTTTCTGGTAGAACCGTTTTTCGGACGCCCGGATGTCGCGGATGCGTTCGAGCAGCTCGTCGAAATAATCGAAGCCGTCAGGATCCTTCAGGCGCTCGTCGTTGATGACGAAGCCCTTGACCAGATAGTCGTTCAAGACCTCGGTGGCCCAGCGCCGGAACTGCACCCCGCGGGCGCTGCGCACGCGGTAGCCGACCGCCAGGATGGCATTGAGGTTGTAGAGCTTTGTCGTATAGCGTTTGCCGTCGGCCGCAGTTGTCAAGGAATCCTTGACAACTGCCCCCTCGGGCAGTTCGGCGTCGGCAAAGATGCTCTTGAAGTGCAGGCTGACGTTCTGCTTGGTGGTGTCGAACAGCAGCGCAATTTCGGCCTGGGTCAGCCAGACCGTCCCGTCCACCAGCCGCAGTTGCAACGCATCGCGGCCATCCTCCGTGCGGTAGAGGATCAGTTCGCCTTCGCCCTTGCCGTCGTCAGGATTCATGCCGCCTCACCGACGCTGTTCCGGCGTCGCAGATGCCGTTAGGCCAGATGTTGTGTTCGACCGACCTGCCGCAGCGCCCCCAACCAACAAAATGCCCGGGACCAGCCCGGGCATTTTCTAGCATCGATTTTCCGACAAAAGGACCCGGGCGCGCCGCGGTGGCCCGCCCGGCGCGGCCTATTTGCCGGCCTTGATCTCGATCGCCGCCTGGGCGAGGAATTCGCCCATCTTGAGGCGGAGTTCCTGCTCGGAGACCGTGATGCCCTTGTCGGTGAGGTCCTTGGTGACCTTGCGGATGACGTCGGCGTCGCCGGCCTCTTCCAGGTCCGAGATCACCACCTCTTTGGCATAGGCGGCGGCGGCGTCGCCGCTGAGCCCGAGCTTTTCGGCGACCCACAGGCCGAGCAGCTTGGAGCGGCGCGCCTCGGCCTTGAATTTCTGCTCTTCGTCGAGCGCGAACTTCCTCTCGAAGCCTTCTTCGCGCTTGTCGAAACTGGTCATGTGCGAATTCCGATCTCTCTGCGGGGGGACGGGGCCCCGCCGGTTTGCGGTGGGCGGTTCGGATGCCTAGATATCCAGCAGGAACCACAATGACAACCGCCCACAACAGCGCAGGCGGCGGGTAAAACTTCGGTGCGACCGGCCTGATCGATTGTGCCGGGGCCCCCAATCAGCTAGGTTGCGGCAAGGCTAGGTTCTTGTTCTGTTTCCTGTTCCGGCCTTCACGGCAGCTCCGCCGTGGGTCCCCATCGTCAGACGGAGCCACCCATCCATGGATTTCAACAAAACACGGTACATCCCCATGAGCCGGCGACGTCGCATTTATGAAGGCAAGGCCAAGGTGCTGTATGAAGGCCCCGAACCGGGAACCCTGATTCAGCACTTCAAGGACGACGCTACCGCGTTCAACGCCAAGAAGCATCAGGTGATCGAGGGCAAGGGTGTCCTCAACAACCGGATCTCGGAGTACCTGTTTCAGCACCTCAACGACATCGGGGTGCCGACGCATTTCATCCGCCGGCTGAACATGCGCGAGCAGCTGATCCGCGAAGTCGAGATCGTGCCGCTCGAAGTGGTGGTGCGCAACGTCGCCGCCGGTTCGCTGTCGCAGCGGCTCGGGATCGAGGAGGGCACCCAATTGCCGCGCTCGATCATCGAGTTCTACTACAAAAACGACCAGCTCAACGACCCGATGGTCTCCGAGGAGCACATCACCGCGTTCGGCTGGGCGACCCCGCAGGAGATCGACGACATCATGGCGCTGGCGATCCGCGTCAATGATTTCCTCACCGGGCTGTTCCTCGGCATCGGCATCCGCCTGGTCGACTTCAAGATGGAATGCGGCCGATTGTTCGAAAACGACATGATGCGGATCATCGTCGCCGACGAGATCTCGCCGGATTCGTGCCGGCTGTGGGACATCAAGTCGAACGAGAAGCTCGACAAGGACCGCTTCCGCCGCGACCTCGGCGGCCTGCTGGAGGCCTATACCGAAGTCGCCAAGCGCCTCGGCATCCTGATGGAAAACGAGCGCCCGGCCGGCTCCGGCCCGGTGCTGGTGAAGGGCTGACAGGCCCCACCGGAGCCGTCGTCCTGAGCCGCATCCGCGGCTCGTCATCCTGAGGTGCGAGCGCAAGCGAGCCTCGAAGGATGGCCGCCGCGGGCACGGTGCGAGTTGGCACCCTTCGAGGCCCGGCTTCGCCGGGCGCCTCAGGGTGACGTCGACATTGTTGGAACGAGAGTCCGGGTTCGCGAGCGTCGCTCGCGCCCGGGACGACCAGCGGGGCGCGGCTGCGCCCGGCACGACGAGGGGACCATGAAAGCGCGAGTGACGGTGACGTTGAAGAACGGGATCCTCGATCCCCAGGGCAAGGCGATCGAGGGCGCGCTGAAGTCGCTCGGCGTGGACGGCATCGCCAGCGTGCGGCAGGGCAAGGTGTTCGACATCGAGCTCGCCGGCGCCACCGACAAGGCCGCGGCCGAAGCCGCGCTGAAAGACGCCGCCGACAAGCTGCTCGCCAACACCGTGATCGAGAATTATGCTATTGAGGTGAAGGGGTAGTCGCCCTACGGAGCGCCGCTATGGCTGAAATTAGCGCAGACCTCGTCTATGAAGTCTTGAAAGCCGTGCAACGCGACATCTCGCAGATTAAAGGCGAGATCAGCGAGATGAAGCTTGATATTCAGGGCTTACGTCTCTCCCAAAACGGAATTCGCCAGGAGATCATTGGCGTCCACAATGAACTCGCCGGCATCCATGCCACGTTGATGCGACACGATCAGCAACTCGACCGCATCGAACGGCGCCTTGAGATCAACGACATCCCTGCATTGACATGAAATCCGCTGTCCTCGTCTTCCCCGGCATCAATCGTGAGCGCGACATGGCGCGCGCGCTGAAGCTCGTCTCCGGCCATGACGCCGCGATGGTCTGGCATGCCGACACCGAACTGCCGAACGGCACCGATCTCGTGGTGGTGCCGGGCGGCTTCTCCTACGGCGATTATCTGCGCTGCGGCGCCATCGCGGCGCGGGCGCCGGTGATGGACGCGGTGCGCAAATTCGCGAGTGACGGCGGCCTGGTGCTCGGCGTCTGCAACGGCTTCCAGATCCTGTGCGAGTCCGGCCTCTTGCCAGGCGTCTTGATGCGCAACGCGCGGCTGAAATTCATCTGCCGCGACGTGCATCTGCGGGTCGAGCGCAACGACAGCCCGTTCACCCGCGGCTATGCGGCCGGGCAGGTGATCAAGGTGCCGGTCGCGCACGGCGAAGGCAATTACGAAGCCGACGAAGAGACCGTGAAGCGCCTCGAGGGCGACGGCCGTGTGCTGTATCGCTACTGCTCGCCCGAGGGCGAGATCGGCGAGAGCCATAACATCAACGGCGCCGCCGCCTCGATCGCCGGCATCGTCAGCGAGCGCGGCAACGTGCTGGGCATGATGCCGCATCCGGAAAACCACGTCGAAGACATCATGGGCTGCACCGACGGCCGCGGCCTGTTCGCGGGGCTGGTGGAGCATTTGAAGACGGCGGCGTAGTTAGTTAGCGCCGGGGCGCGCGGCGTCGCATCCCTCGTCATTGCCGGGCTTGACCCGGCAATCCATCTTCTTCGTCAGAACGACCTTGTCGTGCTCACCGCGGATGACCAGCCCCCCGTTCGTCGTTCCGGGGCGCTCACGCAGTGAGCGAACCCGGAATCCATAACCACTGCACTCTCAATGATGCGCGGCGTCGCAGCGCTCTTTGATCAGCCGTTACTCCAGGGGCTATGGATTCCGGGTTCGCGCTATGCGCGCCCCGGAATGACGGGGGAGGGCCGTGCTCGCCCCCTCAATGACTATCCGCCACTTCGGTCGCCGGCACCTTCCGCCGCACCCGCTTGATTGTCCCTGAAAATGTGAACAGCGGCCGCTCGCCGCTTTTCAGCATGCCGCGGACGAAGATCAGCGACTTGCCGGCGCGGGTGACTTCGCCCGTGGCTTCGATCAGTTCGCCTTCGAAGGCCGCGTCGAGGAATTCGGCGCCGAAGGCGACGGTGACGCCCGGTCCGTCGAGCTCCTTGGTGGCGATCGCGAACAGGCAATAGTCGGCGAAGGTCATGAAGCAGCCGCCGTGCACGGCCTTCATGCCGTTGAGGTGCTTCTTCTCGACGCGAAAGGCGCAGCGCACGCGGCCGTCGTCGTCGAGGCGGTGCCAGAACGGCCCGTTGTGGGATTCGAAGGTGTCGCGCGTCCAGGTCCGCCAGCCGGCGAATTCGCCCTCGGTCGCGATCGTCAGGTCGGGGCGATGGGAACGCTTGCTGTCGGCGGTTTGCTGCACGGCGGAATTATCCTTTGGTCGGGTCCCTTCCATAAATCCGATGATGCGCTGCAATGCAAATCGCCGCCCGGCGCGGGCGGCGTGATTCAATTGACACGGCGCAATTGGCAGGCCGCCGGCCGCTGTATTACCCTCCCGGCCGCACCAAGGGGCCGCGTGAGGGGAGACCAGAATGAGCGACCAGATCAAGTACGTCCTGGACGAGGAGAACATCCCGAAGTCCTGGTACAATCTCAATGCCGACTTTCCCAAGCCGGTACCCGACGTGCTGCATCCGGGCACGCATCAGCCGGTCGGCCCGTCCGATCTGGAGCCGCTGTTTCCGATGGAGCTGATCCTCCAGGAGGTCGCCACCGATCGCTACATCGACATTCCCGCGCCGGTGCGCGACGTGTTCCGGATGTGGCGGCCGTCGCCGCTGGTGCGTGCGCGCCGCCTCGAGCAGGCGCTCGGCACGCCGGCCAAGATCTACTACAAATACGAAGGCGTCTCGCCGGCCGGCTCGCACAAGCCGAACACCGCGGTGCCGCAGGCCTGGTACAACAAAGAGGCCGGCATCAAGAAGCTGTCGACCGAGACCGGTGCCGGGCAGTGGGGCTCGTCGCTGGCCTTCGCCGGCTCGCTGTTCGGGCTCGACGTGCTGGTGTTCCAGGTCCGCGTCTCGTTCGACCAGAAACCGTATCGCCGCGCGCTGATGGAAACCTACGGCGCGCGCTGCATCGCCTCGCCCTCGACCGAGACCGAGTCCGGCCGCGCCATCCTGGCGCAGCATCCCGACAGCCCCGGCTCGCTCGGCATCGCGATCTCCGAAGCCGTCGAAGTCGCGGCGAAGAATCCGGATATCAAATACGCGCTCGGCTCGGTGCTCAATCACGTCATGCTGCACCAGACCATCATCGGCCAGGAAGCGATCAAGCAGTGCGAAATGGCCGGTGACGATCCCGACGTGATCATCGGCTGCGCCGGCGGCGGCTCGAATTTCGCAGGCCTTGCGTTCCCGTTCCTCGGCCTGCAGCTGCGCGGCGGCCGGTCGCGGCGGATCATCGCGGTCGAGCCCGCGGCGTGCCCGACGCTGACGCGCGGCACCTACGCCTATGATTTCGGCGACACCGCGCATCTGACGCCCTTGGTGAAGATGCACACGCTGGGCTCGACCTTCATTCCGCCGGGCTTCCACGCCGGCGGCCTGCGCTATCACGGCATGAGCGGGATGGTGTCGCACGCCTACGAGCTCGGCCTGATCGAGGCGCGTGCCTATCACCAGGTGAAGTGCTTCGAAGCCGGCGTGCAGTTCGCCCGCAACGAGGGCATCGTGCCGGCGCCGGAATCGACCCACGCGGTGCGCTGCGCGATCGACGAGGCGCTGCGCTGCAAGGCGGAGGGCAAGGCGGAGACGATCCTGTTCAACCTCTCGGGTCACGGCCATTTCGACATGCAGGCCTACATCAACTACTACGAAGGCAAGCTCGTCGACGTCGACTACAACGAAGCCGACCTCGCGACCGCGCTGGCGGGCCTGCCGGCGGTGGCGGCTTAGTCTCGAGCCGGCCGCAAGGCACGGACCAAACCTCTCCCCGCCATGCGGGGAGAGGTCGGATTGCGCAGCAATCCGGGTGAGGGGCCGGGCACGGCCGTCGAGCGAATGCAGCCTCCCAGGCCGGCACCGCGTCGCCTCACGTCCCCGCCCGACCTCCCCCGCTTCGATTCACTGCCCGGCCCCTCATCCCACCCTTCTCCCCGCGCAGAGCGGGGAGAAGGAGCCGGCCGCGGCTGGGGCGGCGCCGTGCCTCCATTCTCACCACCGTCGTCATGCCCGGGCTCGTCCCGGGCATCCACGCCTTCGGGCACAGTGCTCGTTTCCGTGGATGGCCGGGACAAGCCCGGCCATGACGAGTTGTGACAAGATCTGTCGAACAGCCAATGGGTTAAGAGCGCGGCCGCGCGCCCGCTGCCATCCCCAGCCGCGCAGAAAACCCTTTCCCGCGTCCCCCGATCTTTCTAAACAACAGCCACGCGCGGGCCCCTCCCGCGCGACGACAGGATTGCGCCGAAATGTCCGCTCCAGAGCCGAAAATCACCCCGGAATTGATCGCCAGCCATGGCCTCAAGCCGGACGAATATCAGCGGATTCTCGACCTGATCGGGCGCGAGCCGACGTTCACCGAGCTCGGCATCTTTTCGGCGATGTGGAACGAGCATTGCTCGTACAAATCCTCGCGGATCCATCTGAAGGGGCTGCCCACCAAGGCGCCGTGGGTGCTGCAGGGGCCGGGCGAGAACGCCGGCGTGATCGACATCGGCGACAACCAGGCCGTGGTCTTCAAGATGGAGAGCCACAACCACCCGAGCTATATCGAGCCGTATCAGGGCGCCACCACCGGCGTCGGCGGCATCCTGCGCGACGTCTTCACCATGGGCGCGCGGCCGATCGCCTGCCTCAATGCGCTCTCCTTCGGCGATCCGAGCCATCCCAAGACCCGCCACCTCGTCTCGGGCGTCGTCGCCGGCGTCGGCGGCTACGGCAATTCGTTCGGCGTGCCCACCGTCGGCGGCCAGACCCGGTTTCACACCCGCTATGACGGCAACATCCTGGTCAACGCGATGGCGGTCGGCCTCGCGGATTCCGACAAGATCTTCCTCGCCGCGGCGAGCGGCGTCGGCATGCCGATCGTCTATCTCGGTTCCAAGACCGGCCGCGACGGCATGGGCGGCGCCACCATGGCGTCGGCCGAGTTCGACGAGGGCTCGGAAGAGAAGCGTCCGACCGTGCAGGTCGGCGATCCCTTCGCCGAGAAGCTGCTGCTGGAAGCCTGTCTGGAGATCATGGCCAAGGATTGCGTGATCGCGATCCAGGACATGGGCGCGGCCGGCCTGACCTGCTCGGCGGTGGAAATGGGCGCCAAGGGCGACCTCGGCGTCGATCTCGATCTCGACGCGGTGCCGACCCGCGAGACCGGCATGACCGCCTACGAGATGATGCTCTCCGAGAGCCAGGAGCGGATGCTCATGGTGTTGAAGCCGGAGAAGGAAAAGGAAGCCGAAGAGATCTTCAGGAAGTGGGGCCTCGACTTCGCGATCGTCGGCTACACCACGCCGACCAAGCGCTTCGTGGTCAAGCACGGCGGCGCGGTGAAGGCCGATCTGCCGATCAAGGAACTCGGCGACGAGGCGCCGCTGTACGACCGCCCGCACGTGCCGTCGCCGAAGCTGCCCGTCATCCACGCCCGCGAGGTCAATGCGCCGATGCCGGTGCCCGAGGCGCTGGAGAAGCTGCTGGCGACTCCGGACCTGTGCAGCAAGCGCTGGGTCTGGGAGCAATACGACCACGTCATCGGCGGCAACACGCTGCAGCGCCCCGGCGGCGACGCCGCGGTGGTGCGCGTCGAGGACGGGCCGAAGGGGCTGGCGCTCACCGTCGACGTCACGCCGCGTTATTGCGAGGCCGACCCTTACGAGGGCGGCAAGCAGGCGGTGGCGGAGGCCTATCGCAACATCACCGCGGTCGGCGGCAAGCCGCTGGCGATCACCGATAACCTCAATTTCGGCAATCCGGAGCGGCCCGAGATCATGGGCCAGCTGGTCGGCTGCCTGAAGGGCATCTCGGAAGCCTGCATCGCGCTGGATTCGCCGATCGTGTCCGGCAACGTCTCGCTCTACAACGAGACCTCGGGCCGCGGCATCCTGCCGACGCCCTCGATCGGCGGCGTCGGCCTGCTCGACGATTTCACCAAATCGGCGACGCTCGCCTTCAAGGCCGAGGGCGAGGCGATCCTGCTGATCGGCGAGACCCATGGCTGGCTCGGTCAATCCGTGTATTTGCGCGACGTCTGCGGCCGCGAAGAGGGCGCGCCGCCCCCGGTCGATCTGGCCTGCGAGAAGCGCCACGGCGACGTCGTCCGCGGCATGATCCACGCCGGCACCGCGACCGCCGTGCACGATTTATCCGACGGTGGCTTGTTAGTTGCGCTCGCCGAAATGGCGATCAGCGGCAATATCGGCGCGTCGCTCGATGCGCCGCCGGATTCGACCGTCGCGCACGCTTGGTGGTTCGGCGAGGACCAGGGCCGCTATCTCGTCACCGTGAAGGAAGACGATCTGCTGACCGTGCTGTCGAAGCTGAAGAGCGTCGGCGTGCCCTGCACGCAGATCGGCACCACCGGCGGCCACACGCTGAAGATCGACGGCGAACGCGCGATCGACGTGAAGGCGCTACGCCACGCCCACGAGCACTGGCTGCCGGATTATATGGCGGGGAAGAACTAAGCTTCGCCGGCGCGAGGCCCTGCGGCCTGACGCCGTCATCCTGAGGCGCGCACTGCGCGCTTCGCAGCTTGCCCCAACGCCGTCATCCTGAGGCGCGAGCGCAGCGAGCCTCGAAGGATGCGGAAACGCGTAGCAGCGTTGGTACTCGCGGCCCATCCTTCGAGGCGCACGCCAAAGGGCATGCGCACCTCAGGATGACGCAGAGTGCGTCGGGTAGCCGTCGGTGCTCACAACACCCGATACGCCCCTGGAATCCTCCGCAGCCCCGCCGTCGTCGCCCAGCTCAGCAGCAGGCCGAGCGTGAACACGATCGCCGCCTTGGCGATCGCCGGGATGTCGACGTTGAACAGCGCGTATTGCAGCCACAGCATCCAGGCATAGTGCACCAGGAAGATGCCGTAGGCGTCGTGCTGCAACGGGTCGAGGATGCTCCAGCCGGCGCGCTTGAAGCGCAGGAAATACGCCAGGATCGCGAAGATCACGGTGACGCTGAAGGCGGCGAAAGCGAGCCCGTAGCCGGCCTCGTACCACGCCGGCAGATCCGGCGGATTGTCGAGAATGCCGCGCTTGATGCCGATGAAGCCCCACATCGCCGCATAGGGCAGGAGCGCGAGCAGCGCCCAGACGTGCCATTGCTGCGGCAGCTTGCCGCCGGCGCTGAGCACGCCGCGCTCTGGATGGCAGGCGCCGATCCCGGCGCCGATGAAGAAATACGCCGCATACAGCAGCACGCGGCTTGCCTGCACCGAGAACGGGCCGAACTCGAACCAGGCGTTCGGCCCGAAATACACCCGCGCCGGCACGTAGAGCACGGCGGTGATCGCGAAGGTCGCGAGGATGTAGACGAACGGCCGTCGAAAGCCGAGCGCAGCGAGCCGGTTGAGCGGATCGAGCGTCCGCCGCGAGATCCGGTAGGCGGTGCCGCCGATCACGCTGAAGATCAGCAGTACCCACAGAAACCACAGCGGCCCGCTCGGCCACGGGCCGACGGTGATCATGTTGCGATAGAATTCGACGAAGCCCAGCGCCGGATCGGCGCGCAGCGCGATCGCGTAGTAGGCGATCGGTATCACCGTGAACGCCGCGATCACGAACGGAATTCCGAGCCGGATCAGCCGGTCGCGCGCGAACGTCCCCATCTTCGGCCGGTGGTCGAGGCTCGGCCACAGGAACAGCCCCGACAGCATGAAGAACATCGCCATGAAGAAACTGTCGGTGGCGAGCACGACGCAATCGAAGCCGATCCAGGATTTTCCGTCGGTGTGACCGAAATGCGTATAGGGGATCACCGAATGATGAATCAGCACCAGAATGGTGAGGAAGGTCCGCGCACGATCGAGCGACAGATCGCGCGCATGCGCTGCGGTCGCGGCTGAGGGCGCGGCGAGGCCGCCGGGCGTCGGATAGGTTGTCGTCACGCTCTCTCTCCGTCGAGCCGCGGCGGGACAATGTCCGCGAAATGCCGGTCCGGCAAGTTTGAAGACTTACGAGGGGAAAGGCCCGCGCGTTACGCCGGTAATTCCTCGATCCTGACCTTGTCCGGATAGAACGCGAGGTAGCCGGCGATCTCGGCCATCGCCGGAAACGGCGCCTCGTAGCTCCAAATCGCATTCGCCAGCGTCCGGCCGCCGGCTTCGATGCTGAAATAGCTGGCGTCGCCCTTGTAGGGGCAGTGGGTGCTGCGATCGGTCGCGGCCAGCAGCGCCATCGCGACATCGGCGCGGGGCAAATAGTGCACCGGCGGATAGTTGGCTTCCTTCAGGGTCAGCGCGCGGGTGGTGTCGGCGATCACCACGTCGCCGGCGGTGACGCGCACCCGCTTCGGATTCGGCGTGATCGTGATCGGATGGTCGGGGCCGGGGATCTTCATGGATGGTCCTCGCGATAGGCGGTCGGCCGCGGCCCTGGAACAGCCGCGGGAGCCGAGCGGCGCTGGGCTAGATGTGCCCAGACTGCGGGCTTTGAAAGGGGCGCATGGCAATATAGTATTGCACAAATCGACGACGGTCTGCGGCCGCGACCGGCCGGACCGGATCAAATTCTGGAGGACACGGAATGCCGATGGATGCCCGCGACATCGAGGCCATGATCAAGGCCGCGATTCCCGACGCGGAGGTGACGATTCGCGACCTCGCCGGCGACGGCGACCATTATGCGGCGACGGTGGTCTCCGAATCGTTCCGCGGCAAGTCGCGGGTGCAGCAGCACCAGATCGTCTATCAGTCGTTGCAGGGGCAAATGGGTGGCGTGCTGCACGCGCTGGCGCTGCAGACCGGCGTTCCGGAAGGCTGACGGTGCGGCGAGGCGCCGCGCGGTGACGACGGAGGCATCGAGCGCCGCCAATCTGCTCCGCGTGCGAAGACCGCACGAACACAGCCGCGTCACCTATGTCGAATTGTTCTTCGACCTGGTGTTCGTGTTCGCCGTCACCCAGGTGTCGCATTTCCTGCTGGGGCATGTCACGCCGGTGGGCGCGCTGCAGGCGCTGATCCTGATGTCGGCGATCTGGTGGGTGTGGGTCTACACTTCCTGGATCACCAACTGGCTCGACCCCGAACTCACCCGCGTCCGGCTGATGCTGTTCGCGCTGATGAGCGCCGGGTTGCTGCTGTCGACCTCGATCCCGCGCGCCTTCGAGAGCCGCGGCCTCGCTTTCGCGCTGGCCTTCGTGGCGATGCAGGTCGGACGCAGTGCCTTCGCCTTTCTCTCGACGCCGAAAGCCGAGCCGCTGCGGATCAATTTCTTCCGGATCACGAGTTGGCTGTGCGTCAGCGGCGTGTTCTGGATCGCCGGCGGCCTGCTCGATGGCCCCGCGCGGATCGCGCTGTGGATGATCGCGCTGGCGATCGAATATGCCGGGCCGGTGGCGGGCTTCTACGTGCCGTGGATCGGCGCCTCGACGACGCAGGATTGGAGCGTCGAGGGCGGCCATATGGCGGAGCGCTGCGCGCTGTTCATCATCATCGCGCTCGGCGAATCGATCGTGGTGACGGGCGCGACCTTCGCCGGCATCGAATGGACCGTGACGACCTTCGCCGCCTTCGGCTCGACGCTGATCGGCGCGATCGCGATGTGGTGGATCTACTTCCACATCGGCGTGCATCTCGGCTCGGAGAAGATCTCGCAGTCGAGCGATCCCGGCCGGCTGGCGCGGCTCGCCTACACCTACATCCACCTGCCGATCGTCGCCGGAATCGTCGTCACCGCGGTCAGTGACGAACAGGTGCTGGCGCATCCCAGCGGCCACGCCGACATCAAGGTGACCCTCACCACGATCGGCGGCCCGCTGCTGTTCCTGATCGGCGTGCTCTTGTTCAAGCGCGCGGTGCGCGGCCATCTGCAGCCGTCGCACATGGCCGGCATCGCCGCGCTGCTGGCGCTGATCCCGGTGGCGCCGCTGATGGCCCCGCTGGCGCTGTCGATCGCGACCACGGCGATCCTGTTGGCGGTCGGCATCTGGGAAGCCGTCTCGCTCGGCGCCGCCGCGCGCTCGCCGGTGGAGTGAGGGGCGGGGCGGATTCGGGAGAGCGCGATGTCCGGCGAGACCCGTAGCGGCCGTCAAGCAGCGCCAGTTCGACGCGTTACCGACGCTGACTGTTGCATCTGGACCGTATGATCATCGCCGAACCGACCGTCAGCAATGCGGACGCGATCCAGATCGGCCCTAGCATGAAGATGGCGATCGCGCCCTGGCCGCAGTTGCTGGCGATGCACGCGGTCTCGAACAAAATCGGGAAGCCGCCTAGTAGCAGCACGACGGAGAAGCCGGTGCTGAGCCAGATTCCTTTGGCTCCCCATCGCGCCCCGAACAGCCACGGCATGGCGGGAAAGCCGAACGACAGAACAACCAAAAGAATCATCAGATTGTCGAACATGCTGTTGGTCTGTGACGCGACGCAAACAGTTCAAACGACGAACGCGAGCTTGTATCGTCACTTGCTATCCCGATTTCGGCAGCGGGATCGAATGCCGGCAAATGCCGCGCCCACTGAAAGACGGACCGCGCCGCCGCCCGCTCGCCGATCGACGGGCGGGCGCGCAGCCTTAACGAAGGCTTTAGGGCGACGAGGCACCGTGGCTCGGAGTGGAGGGACAGGTTTGTCGAACTGGCGGGACGAGAAGGCGAAGGCTAACGCGCAGGCGCTTGCGCGGCTGACCAAGCGTTTGCCGCTCGCCTTTCCGCAGGCCGTGCTGGTGCGCGCGAAAAGCTGCGCCTACGCGCCGTCGACTTTGCGCGTCGCGGTCGACGGTTATTGGCGCGCGCATCCGCTACGCGCCGATCGGCTGGCGCGGGCGCTGGCGGCTCGCAGCGGGGTGCCCGATGGATGGTCCTGGCGGGTCGGTGATCCGGAGGCCGGGCTGCCGGCGACGTTTCGCACGCCGCCGGCGCCGTATCGGGAAACGGCCTTCGCGAAGGGAGCAGGCTTCTGCTGCGTCTGCGGCCAGCCGGTCTATCGCTTCGGCTGGCACGCCGATCTGTGGAACGCCGGCGCGAACAGGAATGCGACGTGGCACAGCGCCTGCGTCACGGCGTGGCAATTCTGGAACGCGCCGAGCGGACAGACCAGGCTGCTGCGCCGGCTGCAGGGCCGGCGCTGCCGCGAAACCAAACGGCGGCTGCTGAAGACCGCCGAGGTCGATCACCGCGTGCCGCTGTTTCAGGTCTGGCGCCAGCACCGCGACACGCCATGGCCGGCGCTGCTTGCCTATTGGGGACTACCGAACCTGCAGGTGATCAATCGCGAGGTCCATGTCGAAAAATGCGCGGTGGAAGCGAAGGGCCGACGCGTGGTGCGGGTCGTGGCGGCCGAGCTTGAGACGACGAGCTAACGTCTTCGTGAGATACCCTTCGCGCCCGTTGGCCGATGATAGTCACAAACTATCGACGTCGTCATGGCCGGGCTTGTCCCGGCCATCCACGTCTTGTTGCCGCAGGCGCCGTAAGACGTGGATGCCCGGCACAAGGCCGGGCATGACGGAGTCAAAGGTTGGCGGTTGATTGAAAGGCTGAAATCAGCCCTCCGCCTCCAGCGCATGCACCGAGAACAGGCCGTCGGCGTCGGTCCAGCTCTGCTGCAGGGTCCAGCCGGTTTGTCGGGCCAGCGCGCGGAAACGGGCGAGGCTGTATTTGTAGCTGTTCTCGGTGTGGATGGTCTCGCCGGCGCGGAAGCCGATGTCCTCGCCGAGGATGCGCACGCTCTGGTCGCGCAGGCTGACCAGATGCATCTCGATGCGGTGGAGGTCGCGATTGTAGATCGCGCGATGTGTGAACGCCGACAGGTCGACGTCGCCGCCGAGCTCGCGGTTGATCCTCTGCAGCACGTTGAGATTGAATTTCGCGGTGACGCCGGCGGCATCGTCATAGGCCGGCACCACCAGCCGCTCGTCCTTTTCCAGATCGACGCCGATGATCAGCCGCGCGCCGTCGCCCAGAATGTCGCGGGCGCTGTTCAGGAAGCGGGCGGCGTCCTGCGGCTCGAAATTGCCGAGCGTCGAGCCCGGAAAGAAGCCGACCTTCGGCAGATCGCGCACCGCCTCGGGCAGCGCGAAAGGCTCGGTGAAGTCGGCAGCCACCGGATGGATCGCGAGGTCGGGGAAGTCACCACGCAGCGCTTCGGCCTGCGCGGTGATGAAATCGCCGGAAATGTCGACCGGCACATAGGCCGCGACCGCGTGGGCGGCGAGCAGCAGCCGGATCTTGGTGGTGGCGCCGGCGCCGAATTCGACGATGGCGGCGTTCGGCGGAATCAGCGCGGCGATCTCGCCCGCGCGGTCGCGCAGGATGCCGAGCTCGGTGCGGGTCGGGTAGTATTCCGGCAGCTTGGTGATCTCGACGAACAGCTCGGAGCCGGCGTCGTCGTAGAAGTATTTCGGCGACAGCGACTTCTGCGGCCGCGACAGGCCGTCCAGCACGTCGGCCGCGAAGGTTCGGGTCGGCGCGTCGAGCTGATGCGCTCGCGCGTGCACGGCGACGTGCATATTCATGGGCGGTCTCCCGGATGCGCGCGCGGCGCGTCTTGTTGCGAATTGCTCAGCTGTCGTAATCGGCGAGCCGGAGTCCGGTGAACTGCCAGCGGTGGTGCGGATAGAAGAAGTTGCGATAGGTGATACGGCTGTGATCGGCCGGTGTTACGCAGGACGAGCCGCGCAGCACCAGTTGGTTGACCATGAACTTGCCGTTGTATTCGCCGAGCGCGCCTTCGATGGCGCGATAGCCCGGATAGGGCGCATAGGCGCTGCGGGTCCATTGCCAGACCAGGCCGAAGGCGTCGTTCAATTGCCCGGCGCGCGCCGCCACTTCCCATTCCATCTCGGTCGGCAGATGCCTGCCGGCCCAGCGCGCGAACGCATCGGCCTCGTAATAGCTGATATGGCAGACCGGCGCGTCGGGATCGATGCGCTGCAGCCCGCCGAGCGTCATGATGGTCCACTCGCCGTCGACCTGACGCCAGTGACCCGGCGCTTCCCAGCCCTCGCGTTCGCAGCTCGCAAAGCCGTCCATCAGCCACAGCGTTGGCGTGCGATAGCCGCCGTCGGCCATGAATTGCAGCCACTCGGCGTTGGTGACGAGGTGGCGGGCGAGTTTCACCGGCCCGACCAGCGCGCGATGCGCCGGCTTCTCGTTGTCGAAATGGAAGCTGTCGCCGGTATGGCCGATCGCATGGATGCCTTCGGGCAGATCGACCCAGCCGTCGCCGCTGCGGTCGGCGGCGGAGAGCGTCCAGGCCGGATCGTAGGCCGGCGGAATCGGGTTCTGCGCGAAGGCGTGCAGGATGTCGGTCAGCAGCAATTCCTGATGCTGCTGTTCGTGATTCAGCCCGACCTCGACCAGCGGCGCGAGCCGGGCCAGCGTCGCGTCGTCGGCCTCGGCGAACAGCCCGAGCATCGCCTCATCGACCGCGCGCCGATAGGCGGTGACGTCGTCGGCGCCCGGCCGGGTCAGCAGCCCGCGCGCCGCGCGGGTGTGCCGCGGGCCGGCGGAGACGTAATAGGAATTGAACAGGAAGGCGTAGTCGGGGTGGAAGACCTGGTAGCCGGGCTTGTGCGGGCCGAGCAGGAACTGCTCGAAGAACCACGTCGTATGCGCGCGGTGCCATTTCGCCGGGCTGGCGTCCGGCATCGACTGCACCACCTGATCTTCAGGGCCCAGCGGCGCCGCGCGGCGCTCGGTCTCGTCACGGACGGCGCGATAGGCCGCGGCGAGGCGATCGGCCGGAGCAGGGGCTGCGGTGTCGGCGGAAGCAGCAGAATCGACCACAGTGGCTGCGGCGGAGGACATATTCGGCACGAGCAACTCCGGTTTGAAGAAAAACGCCGCTGTCCGGCAGCGGTTCCACAGTTTCGGACATAGGCGCTCGTTTCAGGGATGTAAGGCCGCAGCCGTACAATCCGCGCCGGGACGCCGCCGCGGGAGCCGGGCGGGTCGCCGCGCCCCGCCGCTCCGATTGTTGAGCCAAATCAGCACCTCAGCCGGCCTGTCGGGCATTTTACTTGGGCTGCGAAACGTTTTCGGGCTACATATATGAGCATTCGACCCGGCCGCTGGTGGTCAGCCGGCCGCGCCGCAAAAGGATCCGCCATGAGCATCGAGCAATTCATCGACAACGAAGTGAAGGCCAACGACGTCGTGCTGTTCATGAAGGGCACGCCGCAGTTTCCGCAGTGCGGCTTTTCGGGTCAGGTGGTGCAGATCCTCGATCACATCGGCGTCGCCTATAAGGGCCACAACGTGCTGGAAAACGCCGAGCTGCGCGACGGCATCAAGCAATTCTCGAACTGGCCGACGATTCCGCAGCTCTATGTGAAGGGCGAATTCGTCGGCGGTTGCGACATCGTCCGCGAAATGTTCCAGGCCGGCGAATTGCAGAAGCTGTTCACCGACAAGGGCATCAAGGCCGCGGCCTGAGCATTTTCGCACGCCGGTGCGGGACGGCGACCTGTGAGGTCGTCGTCGCCGACATCACGACGCTCGCGGTCGACGCGATCGTCAACGCCGCCAACGGCTCGCTGCTGGGCGGCGGCGGCGTCGACGGCGCGATCCACCGCGCCGCGGGGCCGCAATTGCTGGCCGCGTGTCGCAAGCTCGGCGGCTGTGCCACCGGCGATGCCAAGATCACCTTGGGCTACGATCTGCCGGCGCGCCATGTGATCCATGCGGTCGGCCCGGTCTGGCACGGCGGCCGGTCGGGCGAGGACGAAGCGCTCGCCTCCTGCTATCGCCGCGCGCTGCAACTCTGCCGGCAGCACGGCCTCGCTTCGATCGCGTTTTCGGCGATCTCCACCGGCGTCTACGGCTTTCCCCCCGAACGTGCCGCGCCGATCGCGGTCGCCGCCTGCATCGACGCGCTACGCACCGCGGCGCCGGTCGATCGCGTGGTGTTCTGCTGTTTCTCCGAACCGAGCGCCGCTTTGCACCGCGCCGCGCTGGCGGCGGCTCTTGATTAGCGGCACGCGAGCGTTACCATCCGTCCCGTCACAATCGGGAGGAAGACTGATGATGTTGCGTCATGCCGTGCGGACGCTGTTGGCCGGAGCGCTGGTCGCGTTCGCCGTTCAGGCGTCCGGCCCTGCCGCCGCGGAAGGAACCTTCGACCCGCCGCCGGGCGCGCAGTTCTCCCAACCCAAGCTCGAGCGCATCGACGCGTTCTTCAACGGCATCATCGCCGAGGGCAAGATCCCCGGCGCGGTGGTGTATATCGAGCAGCGCGGCAAGCCGGTCTACCACAAGCATTTCGGCGTGCGCGACGTCGCCACCAAGGCGCCGATGACCGACGACACCATCTTCCGGCTGGCGTCGCTGACCAAGCCGTTCACCGCCGTCGCGGTGATGATGCTGGTCGACGACGGCAAGCTGAAGCTCGACGATCCGGTGGCGAAGTACATTCCGGCCTTCGCCGACACCAAGGTCGGCGTCGAGAAGAAGCGCGACGACGGCGAAAAATATCTCGATTTCGAGACGCTGAAGCGGCCGATCAAGATCAGCGATTTGCTGTTGCACACCTCGGGCATCACTTACGGCTTCTACGGCGACAATCTGGTGCGCAAGGCGATCGCGGCGGCGAAGATCTACGACGGCGATCCGAGCAACGCCGAATTCGCCGAGCGGATCGCGAAAGTGCCGCTGCAGGAGCAGCCCGGCACGCTGTGGGACTACGGCAATTCCTACGAAGTGCTCGGCCGTGTCATCGAAGTGGCAGCGGGCAAATCGTTCTATGAGTATCAAAAGGAGAAGCTGTTCGACCCGCTCGGCATGAAGGACACGCGCTATTATCTGCCCGAAGACGGGCAGAAGGCGCGGATGGCGCAGCCGATGCCGAACGATGCCGATTTTCGCGTCGGCCGGCCGAGCCGGCCGGACATCGTCAAGAAATGGGAGTCGGGCGGTGGCGGCCTGACCTCGACCCCGTCGGACGTGATCCGCTTCGTGCGGATGCTGCTGCACAAGGGCGAACTCGACGGCAAGCGCTATCTCAGCGAAGCCGCCTTCAAGGCGATGACCACCGATCACATCGGTCCCAGCTCCGGCATCGCGCGCGATCATTTCTATTTCCCCGGCGACGGCTTCGGCTACGGCTACGGTCTCGCCGTGCGCACCGACCCCGGCAACGCCAAGCCACCGCCGCCGGGTTCACTCGGCGAGTTGAAATGGGACGGCGCCAGCGGCTGTTACTTCGTGGTCGATCCGAAGCAGGAGATGTTCTTCGTGCTGATGGAGCAGACCCCGTCGCAGCGCCAGCCGGTGCAGCGCGAGCTCAAGAAGCTGGTCTACGAGGCGCTGGCGAACTGAGCGCGTGCCGGCGCTCCGGCGTCCGTCGGGAATCCGGTTCCGCGCCGAACGGCCGGGATATCACGCCCGCATCGTTGTGACGCGGGCGCGACGGCTGTTTCGATCGTTGCGCATTTCTCCACTGCGACACCTGGATCGCACTGCACGCGGCGGGGCCTGACGCCGCCGCGAGCAAGTTCCTGCAATCAGCATTGAACCGAGTGGTGGGTTTCGAATTGACCCTGTGACAATTTGGGCCCACCGTCGCCGCCCTATATGGAAAGGAATCTCATGACCTACAGACAACCCGGTCGCAAAAGCCTCGTGTCGCGCGTGCTCGCGGCTGCAATTTTGACCAGCATCTATTGTTTCAGCCTCGTCGGCGCGACCGCTTTGATCACCGGTGCAACCACCTCGGAAGCGTTCGCGCAGCGCGGTGATCGTGGCGATCGCGGCCGCGGCCGCGGCCGTGGTCGCGGCTATGACCGTGGTCGGGGGCGTGGCCGGGGCGATCGTGGCCGCGTTCGCGGCGGTGGCCGCCCGGGCGCCTGCGTCGTCAACGCCGCCGGCGTTCGCCTCTGCCTGTGACGGTGCTCACACGCCGCTCTCGGCGGCGCGTGTGAAAACGAAGTCATCGACGCGCGCTGCTCTCCGAGCGGCGCGCGTTTTTCGTTCAGGCCTTGCGCACGATCTCGCGCACCAGCGCCAGCGTCTCGTCGATCATCGCGGCGCTGACGTCGAGATGGGTGCAGGCGCGGATCCGGCCGTCCATCATCGCCAGCAGCACGCCGCGCTGCCGCAGCTCGGCGACCATCGCGTCGCCGGCAACGCCCGCGCCGTCGGGCCGGAAGAACACCAGATTGGTGTGCGGCTGCTGCACATCGACGCCGGCGATCTGCGCCAGCCCTGCGGCCAGCGCGCGGGCGTTGGCGTGATCCTCCGCCAGGCGTTCGACGTGATGATCGAGCGCGTAGTGGCAGGCGGCGGCGATGATTCCGGCCTGCCGCATCGAACCGCCGAGCCGCTGCTTCCAGCGCCAGACCTCGTCGATGAAGGCGCGTGAACCGGCGAGCGATGCGCCGACCGGCGCGCCGAGGCCCTTGCTGAAATCGATCCACGCCGAATCCCAGCCCGCCGCCATCTCGTGCGCCGCGATGCTGGTGGCGACCGCCGCGTTCATCAGCCTTGCGCCGTCCATATGGGTGGCGAGCCCGGCTTCCTTGCCGGCCGCCGCGATGGCGTCGAGCGTGGCCTGCGGCCAGATCGTGCCGCCGCCGATATTGGCGGTCTGCTCGACGCTGACCATGGTCTGCGGCGGCTCGTAGCGCGAGCGCGGATGCAGTGCGGCGCGGAACGCATCGAGCGAGAACTGTCCGTCGTCGCCGTCGAGGCCGGTGATCTGGAAACCGCCGAGCGCCGCATGCGCGCCGCCCTCGCGCGACAGGATGTGCGCGGTGCGATGCGCGATGATCTCGTCGCCGGGGCGGCAGGTGGCGAGCGTCGCGGTGACGTTGCACATCGTGCCGGACGGCAGGAACACCGCGGCTTCCTTGCCGAGCAGTGCGGCGACCCGTTCGTTCAGCGCGTTGACGGTCGGATCGTCGCCGGTCTGCTCGTCGCCGACCGCGGCCCGCGCCATCGCCTCGCGCATCGCCGGCGTGGGGCGCGTCTGGGTGTCGGAGAGAAGATTGATCCGGACGGGCGGCGCGTTCGGATCGGGCGGGGCAGGGGTGTAGGCCATGGCGCGCAGATTAGCACGGCGGCGGCGGAGCGAGGAATGGCCGTGATCTCGCAGACGAGATCGAGTTTTGGCGCCCCGGACGCTACGCAGCGCGCCGCGCTCACCTCTCCCCGCGCGGGGCCGGGCTACAGCAGAAGGAACTCGACGGGTTCACCGGAGCTCTCTTCACCCTCCCCTGGAGGGGGAGGGTCGGCGGGTAGCGCGCGTAGCGCGGTGCCCGTCGGGGTGGGGTGAGCCGCGGGCACGGCGGATGAACTCTTCGCCACCCCACCCCGCTCGCTGCGCGAGCGACCCTCCCCCTCCAGGGGAGGGTGATCCTCGCAGCGGCCGCGAACAAGAATCCGCCCAAAACAAAAAGGCCCCGGCGAACCGGGGCCTCGATGCATCGGACTGAGCAGCAATCAGTACGAAGAAAATTCGATCGCCGGCGCCAAGAGCGCTTAGCGCGAATAGAATTCGACGATCAGATGCGGCTCCATCTGAACCGCGAAGGGCACGTCGGTCAAAGCCGGGATGCGGCCGAACTTGGCGGTCATCTTGTTGTGGTCGACCTCGATGTAGTCCGGCACGTCGCGTTCGGCGAGCTGGCTCGCTTCGAGCACGAAGGCGAGCTGCTTCGAGGATTCCTTGACCTCGATCAGGTCGCCGACGCGAACCTTGTAGCTCGAGATGTTGACCCGCTTGCCGTTGACCTTGATGTGGCCGTGATTGATGAACTGGCGCGCCGCGAACATCGTCGAGACGAATTTGGCGCGGTACACCACGGTGTCGAGCCGGCGCTCGAGGAGGCCGATCAGGTTCTCGCCCGAATCGCCCTTGAGGCGGGTGGCCTCGACATAGATCGAATGGAACTGGCGCTCGGAAATATTGGCGTAATAGCCCTTCAGCTTCTGCTTGGCGCGCAGCTGCACGCCGAAGTCGGAGAGCTTGCCCTTGCGGCGCTGGCCGTGCTGGCCGGGGCCGTATTCGCGGCGGTTGACCGGGCTCTTCGGGCGGCCCCAGATATTCTGGCCCATCCGGCGGTCGATTTTATACTTGGCTTCACTGCGCTTTGTCATCGCGTCCTCGGTTGATCAGGGATGAGGAGACGCGCCCTCCTGTGCGGCCGGAAAATTCCCGCCGCCGACAGGTCCGGCCCCAAAGCTTAAGAGGGGTGGACCACGGGTCGCGAAACGCAACGCGGGCCGAAAGGCCCGCGTTGTTGGCGGCTTTCTAGGGAGAATCCGCGGGGATGTCAATTCGGCCCGGGGCGCGGCCTTTGCCCGTCCGCGATGGGAAAGCCGCAAATCAGGCCGCTTCGAGCGACCGGGCGTAGGCTTGCACGCTGCTTTCGAGTGACTCGCGAAACTGCGAGTCGCGGGAGGTGACGGCCGTGTTGGCCAGGCGAACCGCCTCGGCCTCGATTGCCGCCTCCCGGCTCAGCTTGTTGTTGGCATACAGCCATTTCGCCACAATGGCCCAATCCCAGAGCGGACTGTCGGAGGTCACCCGCGCGATCGGCGGGGGAAAGTTCTTGCCCCTTTGCCGTTTCGAATACTGGGTCATCGCGGCCCGCGTCAGACCTGTTCGCGCTGCGATGTCCGACAGGCTGACCAGCGGATCCGGCTCGATCCGCTCCACAGTTGCGCCCGCTTTCCGGACGGACTCCATCGCCGAGGCGATGGCTTCGCCGATCGAGCGCGCGCTGCGATCGAAGTCGAGGACGATTCGTCCCCGCTGGAAGGAGATCGTGGCGTCGTCGCAGCCGGCCTGAAAGAATCGGTCGGCAAAATCCTCCGCGTCGGGGTCGAGGCCGGAGGCGATGACGCGGAACTCAAAGGTTTTCATCGTTTTCTCCTGCCGGACGGTGCGGGCATCGCGCGATCTGCCTGCGTAGCTGTTTGGCGTGGTTCTCCGGGTTGCGCGGCGTCGACCAGACGAACAGCGCGCATCCATCGCGGTCGTGATGGGGACACAGCAGCTTGGCCCACGCATGTCCGCTGACCTTGACCCACGACCACCCTTGCTCCTCGGCAAACGCGACGGCGGCCTCGATCTCCTTGCTCGGATGCGATGGCCGCCCAGCCATCACGCCCCTCCAAATCTGGGAGTCGTGTTAACAAATGTCAACATTAGAGTTGCTCAAGCCGGAGATCTTAGAAATTCAATATAAAATATAGATACTTAATGAGTCCTGGCCAGATGGTTCCGGCTACGCCCCCACCGCCCGGACCGGCGGCTTTGCCGCAGCGGGGCCGCGCTGCATCGCCTGTAATTCGCTGGTGATGGCGGTGTTCAGCACCTGTTCGAGCCGGGTCATGATCCGGGCGATCGGGGCGGCGTCGATCAGGCGGTGGTCGAATCGGATCACCATGTCGAGGCCGCCGTCCTCGTCGAGCCGGCCGAAGCTCAGCATGTAGGGACCGGGGCTGATCGGGTAGAGGTCGCCGGCGCCGATCGCCGACACCGAGGACAGCCCGAAACTGCCGAAATAATTCGCGCGCTGCCGGGCCAGCGACAGCCCGCCCCACCAGATGAATCGCCGCAGCGGCCAGGGCAGGGCGCTGATCCGCATCATTTTGCGGAACATCGGCACCTCCTCGACCGGCGCGGATTGCGCCTCGCGGATCAGGCCGTCGACGCAGGCCAGCGACAATTCGTCGGGCGCGACCACCTTTTGCGCCAGGACGCAGTCCTCGCCGTCGATCTGCCGGGCGATCGCGATCACCCCGACGCAGCGCGGCAGCTCGTAGAAATGCGACCAGGGGAAATCCATCACCAGCGTGCGCAGCACCGGCTGCTCCCGCGCCACCAGCGCGAATGCCTTGGCGATGATCGCGGCGAAGCCCGGCGGCGAGGTCAGCCTCGCCCGGGCCTGCGCCAGCGGCGCCAGACCGAGCCGGCGCTGATAGGTGATCAGCGGCACGCCCTCGGAGGCCCACATCAGGTCGGCGACCAGCCGCCGCCGCAGCGGGATGCGTCGAATGGTTCCGCGCACGGGCTAAGGCGCCGGCGTGGCGAGCGGCTTGGTCTTGTCGACCACCCAAACCGCCAGCACTTTCGCGCCCTTGTCGCCGTGGACCCTGGCGTCGTGCACGACGCCTGCGGGAATCGCATAGGAATCGCCGGCCTTGAGGTGTTTGTCGGCCTGGCCGTCGATGCTCATCACAGCTTCACCTTCCAGCAGATACCCGGTCTCGATTCCGGGGTGGGTGTGGCGGCCAATGCTGCCGCCGGCAGGAAGTTCCGCAAGCCCGCTGATCGTCACAAAGCCGTCCGGGAACTCGACCTTCTGCAGCGGCGTCCGCTTGATCCCGCTTTGCTGGGCGAAGGCGGCGCCGGCAAGCGCGACGAAAGCGAGAGCGATCAAGGTTGTTTTGGTCATTGCGGCTCCTCCCTGCCTGCGAAACTAGCAGTCCCGGGGCTCGGCGGAAAGCATTCAGGCCGAAATGTGTCCGCCCAAATACGGAGAAATAGTCGTGGTGAGACGGTGTAGCCGTCCGGACGTGAACACCATCCGAACGCCGGGGGCGTCGCCATGGCCGGACCCCGCGCCGAGCAGCGTGGCCACCCGCCGGGCGATCGCCGGCGCCGGGTCGATCCAGTCCACCGGCCACGGCGCCAGCCGAACCAGCCGGTCGAGCAGCAGCGGGTAATGCGTGCAGGCGAGCACGATGCTGTCGGTGCGGTCGTCCGCGCCGTCGCCGGCGACGAAGCAGGGCGCGATCTCGGCGCGGATCGCCTCGTCCGGCACGTCGGCGCCGCCGAGCGCGGCCTCGGCCAGCGCGGCCAGATGCACCGAGCCGACCAGATTGACGTCGCAGCCGCCGGCGAAATCACGGATCAGCGCGCGGGTGTATTCCAGCCGCACCGTGCCGCTGGTGCCGAGCACCGAAACGCGCTTGGTCCTGGACGCCGCGCAGGCCGGCTTGATCGCCGGCACGGTGCCGACGAACGGCACCGCGTAGCGCGCCCGCAGCGGCGCCAGCGTCATGGTCGAGGCGGTGTTGCAGGCGATCACCACGAGGTCCGGCGCGTGTTCCGCGATCAGTTCGCCGATCAGCGGCACGACGCGGCCGATCACCGCCTCCTCGCTCTTCTGGCCGTAAGGGAAGAACGCATCGTCGCCGACATAGACGTAGCGCGCATCCGGCCGCAGTTTCACGACCTCGCGCAGCACCGTCAGCCCGCCGAGGCCGGAATCGAAAACCAGAATGTTCGGATGCGAACCCACGACGCGATCCTAGTCCAGCTTGGTTAGTTTTCGGTAGCCGCGCAACGGGATGGCTGTGCCCCGCGGTTCCTGTCCCCGCGAGCGGCAGGGCTATCGCATCTGAACGTTCGCGGGCGCGACGCGCATCACCCTCCCCTGGAGGGGGAGGGTCGCTCGCGTCAGCGAGCGGGGTGGGGTGGCGAAGAGTTCGTCCGCCGTGCCCGCTTCTCACCCCACCCCGTCACGCATCCCGCACTGCGGGCTGCGTGCCGACCCTCCCCCTCCAGGGGAGGGTGAAGAGGCGTCGCTCAGTTCTCGCCGAACACCCGCCGGAAGATCGTGTCGACGTGCTTGAGGTGATAGCCGAGGTCGAACTGCTCCTCGATCTCCGCATCCGACATGTACTTCTTCATGTCCGGATCCTTCTTCAGCAGCGTCAGGAAGTCGCCTTCGCCGCGCCACACCGGCATCGCGTTGCGCTGCACCAGCTTGTAGCTTTCCTCGCGCGAACAGCCCTTCTGGGTCAGCGCGGTGAGCAGGCGCTGCGAATGGATCAGGCCGCCGAGGCGGTCGAGATTTTTCGCCATGTTGTCGGGATACACCACCAGCTTCTCGATCACGCCCGCCAGTCGATTGAGCGCGAAGTCGAGCGTCACGGTGGAGTCCGGCGCGATCATGCGCTCGGCGGAGGAATGCGAGATGTCGCGCTCGTGCCACAGCACGACGTTCTCCATCGCCGGCATCGCATAGGCGCGCACCATCCGGGCGAGGCCGGTCAAATTCTCGGTCAACACCGGGTTGCGCTTGTGCGGCATCGAGGACGAGCCCTTCTGGCCCTCGGAGAAGTACTCCTCGGCCTCGAGCACCTCGGTGCGCTGCAGATGCCGCAGCTCGGTGGCGAGCCGCTCGACCGACGAGGCGATCACGCCCAGCGTGGCGAAGTACATCGCGTGGCGATCGCGCGGGATCACTTGCGTCGACACCGGCTCGACCGCGAGGCCCATTGCCTTGGCGACGTGTTCTTCGACCCGCGGATCGATATGCGCGAAGGTGCCGACCGAACCGGAGATCGCGCAGGTCGCGACTTCTTTGCGCGCGGCGACCAGGCGATCGCGGGCGCGGGAGAATTCGGCGTAGGCGTAGGCCATCTTCAGGCCGAACGTCACCGGCTCGGCATGGATGCCGTGCGAGCGGCCGATCGACGGCGTCATCTTGTGTTCGAACGCGCGCGTCTTCAGCGCCGCGAGAACCTTGTCGAGATCGGCCAGCAGGATGTCGGAGGCGCGCACCAGCTGCACGTTGAAGCAGGTGTCGAGCACGTCCGACGAGGTCATGCCCTGATGCACGAAGCGCGACAAGGGACCCACGAACTCGGCCAGATGCGTCAGAAACGCGATGACGTCGTGCTTGACCTCGCGCTCGATCTCGTCGATCCGCGCCACGTCGAACGCCGCGTCCTTGCCCTTGGCCCAGATCGTCTCCGCCGCCTCTTTCGGGATCACGCCGAGCGCCGCCTGCGCGTCCGAGGCGTGGGCCTCGATCTCGAACCAGATCTTGAAGCGGGTGAGCGGCTCCCAGATGGCAGCCATTTCCGGACGGGTGTAGCGCGGGATCATCACAGACTCTTCGTGTTGGGGGATTACGCCGCGCTTTAGCAGAAGCGCGGCGGGGAGGCCACAGTCCACCAGATCTTCCCTGACATAAGTGAATAATCCTAGGATAATATCCATTAATAGATGGTTGGATGGAAGGAACAGAATCTGTGCTGGGGTCGAGCGAATTTGTGCGAACGTTCGTGAAATCGCCAAACTGAGGGTGGGATCCGAGCATTCGGCGCTTCCACATGAGGCTGTGGCTGCGCGAAAGCATGTACTGGCTGCGGCGGGGTTGTCCGCGGGCGTGAGTAGGCCGATCGATGTCGTCCTCTGAGGATCTTCAGGACCAAATCTGGGACAGGCTGTATGCACAGCTTGTCGCCTTTTTCGAACGGCAGGGGAAAGAGGATGCCTTCGGCCGAGGCGATTTCTGGGTGGTTGACGACAACTACGGCTGGCCGAACAACATGGTCTATTTCTTCAATCTCGACCTGATGACCGTCGCACACATTCTGCACGTTCAGAGCCTGCTCGCCGACTGCCCGCCATGGAGTGTCTATCTGGTCGTCGATGTGGTGGGCAAGGAGACCGAATGGCCGCCGATGGGCGTCACCGTCCGTCGCCATGAAATCATCGACGGCCTGGTGCGGAAGTATTTGCCGGAGAAATTCAAGTTCTTGAAAATTCCGGGGAGCAGGCCCGGGACGGGGTACGATTGAGCGCGTCGCCGCCTCCAGAAAATGGTCCGATAACGACTATCATCCGCTCGTCCGGGGCGGGGAGGCCACCGAATTGCCGCGCGTTCAGCGGCGCCCGTGCGGGCCGGCGGCAGCGCGGGCCGCTTCCAGGGCGCCGCGCGCCTCCGCGACGTCGGGCAGGAAGCGGAAGCCGTAGCGGCCGGTGAAGTCGGTGTCGGGCGAGGCGGTGGAGGCGCGGGAGGCGAAGCTGAGATGGCCGCGGCGGCCGCGAATGTCGAGCACTTCGAGCTGGTTCATCGCGCCGAAATCGGTCGCCACCGCGCCGTCCCGGCCGAGCCCGGCGCGCAGGATCAGCGCGCGGCGATCGGTGACGACATAGAGCGTATGCAGGTGGTGCAGCAGCACGACGAACGGCCCCAGCACCAGCGCGACGCCGAACAGCAGCGGCAAGCCGATCCAATCGCCGAGCCAGCCGCGCGACAGCCCCACCAGGGCAAGCGCCAGCCACGGCACGCCGATCCACCACAGCGCCCGCACCATCATCATCGCCGCGGAGGCATCGGGCTGCGCCTGCCACAGGACGCGCTCGCCGGGCTGCAGCGCGGCATCGAGCGCGCGGCGCAGAGGCGCTTCGAACAGCGTGGAGCGGAACGCGTCGGGGATCGTCGTTTCAGAAGCCATACCGGTAAGTCATGCGGGCGCGTCGGCCGGTTCACCACGTCGCCATTGGCCGCAGCCCGGAACGGGACCTTTTCGGGCGTCGGCGGGTTGGTCATCTCAACCGACGCAAAGGAGATCGTCATGCCGGCAGGTCAACGCAGCGGAACGGGCGCCATGTCCGAGCTCGAAGACGAGAAGGTGCGCAAGGACGACATCCTCAGCAACCGCGACAAGGCCCAGCGCCCACCCGGCCGCGGCCTCGACGGCAAGGGCACCGAGATCGACGAATACAAGGACATCCCGAGCAATCAGCGGGAGAAGTAGTCCGCGGCGCAGTCGGGCCTGAACGACTCCCAGACGAAACGTGTCCCGCACGCGGTGCAGCGCGCAGCGCTGCGCCGCAGATGCGGGCCCCCGGTTTCTGGCGTCGCCCCGAGAACCGCAGCGCGATCGAATATCGATTCCCGCCCGGCGTCGATCAGCGGTTTGGCTCTGCCTATCCCCTGTCGTCCCCGCGCAGGCGGGGACCCATACGCCGCAGCATCCCGATTGAATCGCTGCGGCAGAGTTACTCACTTGAAAAGCCAGGGGTTATGGGTCCCCGCCTGCGCGGGGACGACGCGATGCGGATGCAGCGGCTGAAACATTCTGGAACCACCAGATTAGCGCTGCGGCCCGGCATGCCGCGGAGCGTCCGGCGCAAATCCGCCTCTTGACATAATTCCTATTATGATTATAGTCCGCGCTGTCCTGTCCGTGAGGGGCGCTTCGCGAGGCGTCGTACAAGCGGGACAGATCGGCGGGCCGGGTAACCGGTCCGGAACGATGGTTCGAGGACGCCGGCACCGTGCCGGGGAAATCGAACAGACGCGGCGTCCTGCGCGTCGTGCCTCGCAAGCACGCGTCCGGGAGGCTTCGGGGACCCGTCCGGGCCTACTACGAGGCTCTGCGACTTGTTAGTTCGCTGCACGGGGGCAGGCGAAGGCGGCGTAATCCGCCGGACCGTGGGGTTTCATTACCCTTGCCTGTCAACGGAAGCACGGGCCCGAAGACAGAAAGCGCCGCGGTGGGCGCGCCGGAAGGCGACGCGCGAGGGATCGCAAGCCCTCGCGAGAAACCACCAAACCCCGCGCCGGCCGGCGCGCCCCCACCCCTCGCTGTGACAGCGACGGGTGCACAACTCGGGCTCGATGGAGCCGCGAGAGAGAATTGCCGTGGCTGTTTGACAGGTCGATCAACTTGCACAACGTCATCCTGAGGCGCGAGCGCAGCGAGCCTCGAAGGATGGGCCGCAAGCTCAGCCCTCGTGTCCGCATCCTTCGAGGCTCGCCCTGCGGGCGAGCACCTCAGGATGACGGCGCTCAGGATGACAGCTGCTGAGATGGTAGCAGCGCTCGCCACCTCCACTCCCGTCATGCGCGGGCTTGACCCGCGCATCCATCGCGCGCGAAGCGCGCGGACCGAAGTGCATCTTACGAAGAGGATGGATTGCCGGGTCGAGCCCGGCAATGACGGCGGAAAGCTAAACCACTTCTCCTCTCGCCATCGCCGCCGCATTCCTGATCGCGTCGATATTCGCCTTGTAGCTCTCCACCGTGCCGCCCTTGAACACCGCGCTGCCCGCCACGAACGCGTTGGCGCCGGCGGCTGCTATTTGCCCCGACACTTTGTCGCTCACCCCGCCGTCGACTTCGATGTCGATCGGGCGGCCCGCGGTCATCGCGCGGATGTCCTGGATCTTGTTGATCGCGGAGGGGATGAAGGCCTGGCCGCCGAAGCCGGGGTTGACCGACATCACCAGCACCAGGTCGATCATGTCGATGACGTATTCCAGCGCGGAGGCCGGCGTCGACGGGTTGAGCGAGACGCCGGCCTTCTTGCCGAGCGCGCGGATCGCCTGCAGCGAGCGGTGCAGATGGGGACCGGCTTCGGCGTGGATGGTGATGTGGTCGCAGCCGGCTTTGGCGAAGGCTTCGAGATAGGGATCGCACGGCGCGATCATCAGATGCGCGTCGAAGATCTTGGTGGTGTGCGGCCGCATCGCCTTGATGACGTCGGGGCCGTAGGAAATGTTCGGCACGAAATGCCCGTCCATCACGTCGAGATGGATCCAGTCGGCGCCGGCCTGATCGACCGCGCGGACCTCTTCGCCGAGCCTGGAGAAATCCGACGCCAGGATCGACGGCGCGATGACGAGGGGGCGGGGCGCGAGCTGGGTCATGGGAGCTTCCGGTGCGGCGTGAGAGCGATCAGCCTCGCTATCACGCGGACCGGGACCTCGCAATGCGGCCCCGCAAGCTGCCGCGGTGCACCGATGGGGCCGGCAGGTTGTGCCGGTGCGGCAGAAATTTCCGCCCGGGCGGCGCCGCACCGCGGCGAAAATCCCTGCAATTCCAAGCGCTCTCCGGCTGGCACGGCGATTGCTGAACGATGGCACAGAATGCGCGTGCGTAGTTGCGGCCGCGGTCCGCGGCGTTGAACGGAGTCTCGTCATGTTGCCAGCCCTCGGCGCGCTCGGTGCGCTGTCCGGATTGCTCAATTCGCTGAGCTCCACGTCGTCGTCGGGGTCGTCCTCGAAGACGACCAGCCTCAGCAACCCGTTCGAAACCTCCAGCTCGGATTCGAGCTCCAGCTCCAGCAGTTCGCTGCTCGACTCGTCGAGCAGCAGCAGTTCGTCGCCGGCGAGCAGCCTGTCGCCGGAGATGATGCAGGCGCTGCTCGCAGCGCAGCAGCAGAGCCAGACGTCGACCACCGACGCGTCGACCACCGCCACGAAAAGCCGCGACACCGCGCTGAAGGATCTGTTCTCGCAACTCGACGGCGATGGCGACGGCGCCATCAGCCAGTCCGAATTCCAGGACAAGCTCGGCGCCGGCGGCACCAATGCCGAGAATGCCAGCAAGGTGTTCGCCAAGCTCGACGCCGACAATGACGGCTCGGTCAGCCTCGACGAATTGTCCTCGGCGCTGAAGGGCAGGGGCCAGCAGGCTCAGGCGGGCGGCGGCGGCGCGGGCGGCGGGTCGCAGGAGAGCTCGGGCGCGTCGACCACCAGCGTCACCAATGCCGACGGCTCGGTCACGACCTCGATCACCTATGCGGACGGCTCGACGGTGTCGACGACCTCGGCCGCCAGCGCCAGCAGCGCGTCGAGCAAAGCGACCGCGTCCTACAATTTCATCGAGCAGTTGATCCAGCGCCAGGCGGCGCAGCTGCAGGCCTCGGCGACCTCGTCGGTGTCGCTCAGCGCCTGAACTGATCGCGCCACGCCGGCTGCGCGTCCTTGAACGGCAGCGCGGTCGCCTCGTAGACGCCGCGCGCGATCGCCCGCGCCACCGTGTTGGCGGCGATCGCGCCGAGTTCGGTGAGCCCCGCCAGCGGATCGACCGGCTTGTTGCCGGTCGCGGCGGCGAACACCACGTCGCCGTCGAGCGGCGCATGCACCGGATAGATGGCCCGCGCAAACCCGGTCTGCGCCATCATCGCCAGCCGCTTCACCTGCGTCTTGGTCAGCAGCGCGTCGGTGACGACCGCGACCAGCGTGGTGTTCTCCGCGGTCGCGGCGGCGGCGCCCTTGATCTTCACCGCCAGCATCTCGTCGGTGAAATGCTGCGGCATGCCGCAGCCGCCGAACTCATCGCCGACTTCGTAAGGCGCCGACCAGAACCACGGGCCGTCGCCGATGGTGACGCTGCCGATCGCATTCACCGCCGCGATCGCGCCGACCATGATTCCGCCCGGCGTCGTCGCGGAGGCCGAGCCGAGCCCGCCTTTGTAGTTCGCCGTGGTCGCGCCGAGCCCCGCGCCGACGCTGCCGAGCGCGAAGGCGTCGCTTGCCGCCGCTGCGGCCTGATAGCCGAGCTCGCGATAGGGCGAGAATTGCCCCCACGCCTTGTCGCCGCCATTGAGCATGTCGAAGATCACGCCGCCCGGAACGATCGGGATCGTCGCGGTGCCGATCGAGAAGCCGCGGCCCTGTTCGGCGAGCCAGGCCTGCACGCCGCCGCCGGAATCGAGCCCGAACGCCGAGCCGCCCGACAGCGTGAAGCCGTCGACCTGCTCGACGGTATTGACCGGCTCCAACAGCACGCCGTCGCGAATCCCCGGTCCGCCGCCGCGCACGTCGATCGAGGCGACGGCCGGCGTGTCGAACAGGATCGCGGTGACGCCGGAGGCCAAGCGTTCGTCGTGGGCGTGGCCGACGCGGACGCCGGCAATGTCGGTGATGAGGTTCTTCAAGGCAGTTCCAACGGTGAAGGTCATGAGGAGAGCGATATTGTCGGCATAAACACTTCGTCGAGCAACCCTCACGCCGCGATCACAAGCTGCGGAAGCTCGCCGCAGCGGGCCTTGCGCGGCCGACGAGGGCAGGTGCATGTAGCCGCATGATCCATGACGTCTCGATCCCCGCGGCGCTGCTCGCCGGCTTGGTCAGCTTCCTGTCGCCCTGCGTGCTCCCGCTGGTGCCGCCATACCTGATCTATCTGACCGGCGCGACCATCGAGCACGTCGCCGCCGACGAATCCCAGCGCAATTCGAAACGCGCCGTGATGATCTCGGCGCTGGTCTTCGTGCTCGGCTTCTCGACCGTGTTCGTGGCACTCGGCGCCAGCGCCAGCCTGGTCGGCGGCCTGATCCGGGCCTGGTCGGCCGAACTCGCGATCGTCGCCGGCATCGTCATCATTCTGATGGGGCTGCATTTCCTCGGCCTGACGCGGCTCAACATCCTGATGCGCGAGGGCCGGCTGCCGATCCCAAAACCAGTGGGCCTGTGGGGCGCCTATGTGATGGGGCTCGCCTTCGCGTTCGGCTGGACGCCGTGCATCGGCCCGATCCTCGCCGCGATCCTGTCGGTCGCCGCGGCCGAAGCCACGGTGGCGAAGGGCGCGGGGCTACTGGCGGTCTATTCCGCGGGCCTCGGCATTCCGTTCCTGCTCGCGGCCTTGATGGTCGAGCAGTTCTCCGGCCTGTTCGCGCGGATGAAGAAGCACCTCGCCATCGTCGAACGCGTGATGGGCGCGCTGATGGTTCTGACCGGCATCGCCTTCCTCACCGGCGCCATCACCGACGTCAGCGTCTGGCTGCTGAATACGTTCCCGGCGCTGGGGACGATCGGGTGAGGCGGCCGGCGCTGAATTGGTAAGGCGCCGATATTCGTCGAACGCGCATCGCCATCAAAGGACGTCATCCTCCGCGAACGCGGAGGATCCACTATCCCAGAGTGTCAGTTGCTCTGATGGATTAGACGGTCGCGCTCTGGAATACTGGGCCGCCCGGTCGAGCCGGGCGGTGACGGCTTTGCACCGTTGTTTCAACGTCATTGCGAACGTAGCGAAGCAATCCAGAGCAGCAAACACTGTTTGGATTGCTTCGTCGCTTCGCTCCTCGCAATGACGATCGAAAGCCCAACGCCTCACATCGCCTTGCCGGGGATTTCCGCGTAGTTGCCCTTGGCGTCCCATTTGTAGACGACGTAGTCGATCGCCTTGATGTCGCCCTTGGCGTCGAACGCCATCTTGCCGAGCACGGTGTCCCATTCGCCGGCCTTGATGGTGTCGATCACCTTCTTCGGATCGGTGGTCTTGGCCTTGGCGACGGCCTGCGACCAGACCTGGAACGCGGCGTAGGTGTAGAGCGTGTAGCCTTCCGGATCGATGCCCTTGGCCTTGAACTTCTCGACGATCGCCTTGGCGGTCGGCTTGTTGCGCGGGTCGGGGCCGAAGGTGAACAGCGTGCCCTCGGCGAGCGGGCCGGTGATCGAGGCGAATTCCTTGTCGTTCATCGCGTCGCCGGCCATCATCGCGGTCTTCAGGCCCTGGTCGCGCATCTGCCGCAGGATCAGCCCGGCTTCCTGATGGTAGCCGCCGATATAGACGAGATCGATCGAGTCGCGCTTCAGCCGCGAGACGATCGAATTGAAGTCCTTGTCGCCCTTGTTGTAGGACTCGAACATCTTCTCCTGGAAGCCGGCCTTGTTCAGCGCCTTCTTGGTTTCATCGGCGAGACCCTTGCCGTAGGTGGTCTTGTCGTTGAGGATGGCGACGTTCTTGCCCTTGAAATTCTTGGTGATGTACTCGGCGGCGATCAGGCCCTGCTGATCGTCGCGGCCGCAGACGCGCAGCACGTTCCACAGCTTGCGCTCGGTGAACAGCGGGTTGGTCGAGGCGGGCGTGATCTGCAGCACGTTGCCGTCCGCATAGGCTTCCGACGCCGGGATCGACGACGACGAACAGAAATGCCCGGCGACGAACGGGATGCCTTCGCCTGCCAGTTTCTCGGCGATAGAGCGTGCCTGCTTGGGATCGCAGGCGTCGTCGCCGATCTGCAGCGCCAGCTTCTTGCCGAGCACGCCGCCGCCGGCGTTGAGATCGGCGACCGCCTGATCGGCGCCGTTCTTCAACTGCCGTCCGAACGCGGATTCGCTGCCGGTCATCGGCCCCGAGACCGCGACCTTGATGTCCTGTGCCAGCGCCGTGGTCGACAGCGCCAGCGACGCGCCGAATGCCAAACCGAGAAGCTTGAGTTTCATGGATCGATCCCTGCGGTAATGTGCGAACGAACAGCGCGCCCGAGCCGTGCCGAGGCGCGAAGCCTGGTGGCATTGTTGGCTGATTTTCCGGCCAAGTCATCGACAAAATGCGCACTTCGCCGCAGCGCTCTGGCACATTCTGCCGCAGGCGGTCGACGGCGGTGGTGTCACACCTTGCGGCCGCCTTCGAGATAGGCGGCGCGGACTTCCGGGCGCGCCAGCAATTCGGCGCCGCTGCCGCTCAGGGTAATCAGTCCGTTGACCAGCACGTAGCCGCGATGCGCCAGCCGCAGCGCGTGGTTGGCGTTCTGCTCGACGATCAGCACGGTCAGGCCGTCCTGCCTGTTCAGCGTGCGGATGGCCTCGAAGATCTGCCGGGTGATCAGCGGCGCGAGGCCGAGCGAGGGCTCATCGAGCAGCAGCAGCCGCGGCCGGCTCATCAGCGCGCGGCCGATCGCCAGCATCTGCTGTTCGCCGCCCGATAGCGTGCCGCCGCGCTGGCCATAGCGTTCGCGCAGCCGCGGAAACAGCGTCAGTACGCGTTCCAGCACGTCGGCGCGCTCGGCATCGGTGCTGTCACCGGCATCGGCGCCCATCTGCAGATTTTCGGCGACGCTCATCCGCGGAAAGATCCGCCGGCCCTCGGGCGATTGCGCGATGCTCATCCGCGCGATCAGGTGGGTCGGCATCTGTGTGATGTCGATGCCGTCGAATACGATGCGGCCGGTTTTGGCGCGCGGCTTGCCGAAAATCGTCATCATCAGCGTCGACTTGCCGGCGCCGTTGGCGCCGATCAGCGCGACGATCTCGCCGGGCTTGATATCGAGATCGACGCCCTTCAGCGCCTCGATCTTGCCGTAGGCTGCGCGCAGGTTTTCGATACTGAGGAGAGGCGGGGCGGAGGTCATGACGCGACCTCGATGAACCCTACGCCCTCCGCGACCGTCATTGCGAGCGAAGCGAAGCAATCCAGCGCTGGGCACTGCGCTGGATTGCTTCGTCGCTTCGCTCCTCGCAATGACGAAGCGGGGGATGGCCGGGTCAAGCCCGGCCATGACGCCGCAAATGGGGAGAGCCAGGTCACAGCCCGAGCTCCTGCTCGACGGCTTCGACCTCTTCGTCCTCGACGCCGAGATAGGCGGCGATGACGCGCTGGTCGTCGCGGATCTGCTGCGGCGTGCCCTCGGCGATCTTGACGCCGTAGTCGAGCACGACGACGGCGTCGGAGATTTCCATCACCACGCTCATGTCGTGCTCGATCAGGAGGATCGAGGTCCCGTGGTCGTCGCGGATCGAGAGCAGCAACTCGCTGAGCGCCGCGCTCTCGCGCGCATTGAGGCCGGCGGCCGGCTCGTCGAGGCACAGCAGCACCGGCTCGGTGCACATCGCCCGCGCGATCTCCAGCCGCCGTTGATCGCCGTAAGGCAGATTGCCGGCGGCCTCGTCGGCGCGCTCCAAGAGGCCGATCTGCTTCAGCCAGAAGGTGGCGCGCTCGATCGCCTGCTTTTCCGCCGCGCGCCAGGACGGCGCGCCGAACAGGCCGAGAAAGGTCAGACCGGATGCGAGCATCAGCTTGTTGTGCTGCGCCACCATCAGGTTTTCCAGCGCGGTCATGCCGGCGAACAGCCGGATGTTCTGGAAGGTGCGTGCGACCTTGGCGATCTTGGTGATGCGGAAGTCGTTGAGCTTGTCGAGCCGGTAGCTGTCGCCGCCGGGATGCTGCAGGCCGATCGCGCCGGCGCTCGGCTTGTAGAAACCGGTGATGCAATTGAACACCGTGGTCTTGCCGGCGCCGTTCGGGCCGATCAGGGCGGTGATCTTGCCGCGCTGCGCCTCGAACGACAATTCGTTGACGGCGACGATGCCGCCGAACCGCATTGTCAGTCCCTCGACGCGGAGAATGGGGGGGGCGTTGCTCATCCATGGCCCTCCTTGACGAGGTCGGACGAGATCGCCTGATTGTGCTGCAGATACACGGTCGGCGCGCGGTGGCCGATCAGGCCGCGCGGTCGCCATACCATCAGCAGCACCATCGACAGGCCGAACACCAGCATGCGGAACTGATCGAGCCCGCGGAACAGCTCGAAGCCGCCGATCAGCGCCAGCGCGGCCAGCGCGACGCCGAGCTGCGAGCCCATGCCGCCGAGCACGACGATCGCCAGCACCAGCGCGGATTCCTGGAAGGTGAAGGATTCCGGCGAGATGAAGCCCTGCCTTGTGGCGAAGAACGCGCCGGCGAAGCCGCCGAACATCGCGCCGGTGGCGAACGCCGTCAACTTGGTCGTGGTGGTGTTGATGCCGAGCGCGCGGCAGGCGACCTCGTCCTCGCGCAGCGCTTCCCAGGCGCGGCCGATCGGCAGCCGGCGAAGCCGGATCGTCGCCCAGTTGGTGATCAGCGCCAGCGCCAGGATCAGATAGAACAGGAACACCAGCCGGTGCGACGGCGAGAATGGAATCCCGAGCATCGCGGCGAGGCCGTTCTCGCCAGGCACCAGCGGGATGCCGAACAGCGTCGGCCGCGGAATGCCGCTGATGCCGTTCGGACCGCCGGTCAGGCTCTGCCAATTGATGATGACGAGGCGGATGATTTCGCCGAAGGCCAGCGTGACGATGGCCAGATAGTCGCCGCGCAGCCGCAGCACCGGAAAGCCGAGCAGCACGCCCCAGAACGCGGCGAGGATGCCGGCGAGCGGCAGGCAGATCCAGAACGACAGGTCGAAATTGGTGGCGAGCAGCGCGTAGGAATAGGCGCCGACGGCGTAGAACGCGACGTAGCCGAGGTCCAGCAGGCCGGCGAGGCCGACCACGATATTCAGGCCCCAGCCGAGCATCACATAGGTCAGGACGAGAATGCCGAGGTCGAGAATGTAGCGCTGGTCGTAGAAGATCACCGGCACCAGAATCGTGAAGATCAGCAGCACCGGCGCGACCGCGCGGCCGGCGACACCGAGCGTCTTGCGGGCGCCTTCGGGCATCAGCCGCGGCGTCTCGACCGGTCCCCACCAATGGCGCAGCAGTTCGACGACGATCGAGCCGACGAATACCGCGGCGACCATGCCGGCAAGGTCCCCGAACCGGGTCCAGTAGATCAGTTGTCCTTCGGGCCCGGCCTCGGTTCGCACGCCGATCATCAGCGAAAACAGAACCAGCGCCACGAGGGCGCTGATCAGGGCTTTCTTGAGGATGAAACCGATATTCGCGGCCGGTTTGGCGGCGGTGGCAGCGGCGGCGTGAACGGGATGAGCCACTGCGCCCGCTCAGACTTTTTCGACTTCCGGCCGGCCCAGCAGGCCGGTCGGCATGAAGATCAACACGACGATGAGGATCGAGAACGCCGCGACGTCCTTGTACTCGACCGAGAAATAGGCCGACCAGAACGTCTCGATCAGCCCGATCAGCAGGCCGCCGAGCATCGCGCCGGGCAGCGAACCGATGCCGCCGAGCACGGCCGCGGTGAACGCCTTGATGCCGGCGACGAATCCCATGAAGAAATCGACCAAGCCGTAATACAGCAGGTACATCATGCCCGCGACCGAGGCGAGCGCGGCGCCGATCACGAAGGTCATCGAGATGGTGCGGTCGACGTCGACGCCGAGCAGCGAGGCCATGGTCCGGTCCTGCTCGCAGGCGCGCATGTCGCGGCCGAGCCGGGTTTTCGCCACCAGCCATGTGAAGATCGCGAGCAGCACGATCGTGGTGATCACCACCACGATCTGCACATTGGAAAGCTGAACGTTGAAGCCGTCGGCGCTCTCGTGAAGCGTGTAGCCGCCGGTGATGATCGGCGGCACCGGCTTGACTCGGGCGCCCTGGGCGACCTGCGCGAAATTCATCAGCACGAACGACATGCCGATCGCCGACAGCATCGGCGCGAGCCGGAACGAATTCCGCAGCGGGCGATAGGCGATGCGCTCGACCGTCCAGCCGTACAGCGCCGTGATCGCCATCGACACCAGCAGCACCACCAGCAGGATCAGCGGCACGAAGGTGAGGCCGAACGACACCAGGATCAGGAAGCTGATCAGGGCGATGAAGCCGCCGATCATGAAAATGTCACCATGGGCGAAATTGATCATGCCGACGATGCCGTAGACCATCGTGTAGCCGATCGCGATCAGGCCGTAGATCGAGCCGAGGACGAGGCCGTTGATGAGCTGCTGAGCGAAATAATCCATGCGCTGCCGTGGTCTGAGGTCCGAATGGATCCAAATCTCATAGGCGAAGTCTCACCGGCGATGCGAGCCGCTGTCAGGCACCCGCCGCGCTGGAGACGCGATGCGGCGAGGGCCCCGGCAGCCGGAACGTCGCGTCGCTTTGAGATTTTGTAACAGTTGTAACTGGTTACGGCAACAGCCCTGCCAATGCGACCTTCTTCCCTGTGGACGACGATGGTTCCCGGGGGGCCGATTGGTCGGCGCCGGTCGCGCGCGGCAGGCCACCAGGCCACTCAGCAAAAGGCAAATTCCGTTCCCGAAGGGGTGATTCAGGGCGGGGCGGTGGCGTCATCCACAGGGTTAACGGCCATTAAGGTTAACAAAGCCTTTCCGTTGTCGCTCGTCGTTAACCGGGATTAGCTCGACGCAAACTTCCCCGGTCGGGAAGGCCGGCAGCGGGAATCTACGATGATGACGACGAATTGGCGGATCAGCTCTGTAAACGGCGTGCTGCTCGCGGCCTATTTCGTCCCGACCTGGCTGATGGTCGCCTTCAAGATCATGGTGTCGCCGATCCATGCTTTGTACGATCGGCCGAATATCTCGGTGGCGATCTTCCTCGGCGATCACTTCCATCTCGCCGCCACCGACACGGTGCGGACCGCCTGGATGCTCGCACTCGCCAAACTCACAGTGGCGGCGTTCTTCATTGTATTCGTCGCGCTGCTGACGCGACCGTCGATCCGGAAGACCGGCGGCTCCGACGAGCCGCTGGCGATCGCGCTGACGCTGGGCAGCGTGATCAGCTTCGCCAGCATGATCATGGCCTCCCAGGTCGGCGAGGCGGAAGCGATGCGGCTGCACGCGACCGAACTGCTGTTGCTGCTCGGCACTGCGATCGTGATGCTGGTTGAGCGGCCGGTGGAATCCGTCGCCAAGGTTGCGGCGCAGCCCGAGATGATGCCGAACTATCCGCACGCGCAGCAGAATTCCTGATCGCGATCCGACAACCTCCGAAGCCGACCTATATCGCAATGCGCAAAGCTTCTATGCTTGGCCCGTAGCGACTTGCGGTGCCTTGCTACTTTTGCTTTTGCAAACGGCGTGCTTTAGTCGTCCGGCAATGCCGCCGATCAAGGCGGCTGACGATTGCGGGAGGAGAATCCATGGCCATGACGATGAACGGCGAAGTCCAACTGGGCGCGCCGAAAGATCTGGTGTGGAGCAAACTGAACGATCCTGACGTGCTGAAGCAGTGCATCCCCGGCTGCGAAGAGCTGGAGAAGACCGAGGACGACAGCGGTTTTCGCGCGGTGGCCAAGTTGAAGGTCGGCCCGGTGTCGGCGCGCTTCAAGGGCCGCGTGACGCTCAGCGATCTCGACCCGCCGAACGGCTACAAGATCACCGGCGAGGGCGAGGGCGGCGTCGCCGGCTTCGCCAAAGGCGGCGCCGTCGTCGGCCTGTCCGACAAGGACGGCGGCACGCTGCTGTCCTACGACGTCGAGGCGCATATCGGCGGCAAGCTGGCGCAGCTCGGGCAGCGGCTGATCAACGGCTCGGCCAAGAAGCTCGCCGACGAGTTCTTCGCCAATTTCTCCAAGGCCGTCGAGGGCAATGGCGGCACCTGATTGCGCCGCAGCGATCCCCGATCACGCTCTCGTTATCACTGTCCTTGTTCATGGGCCGCGCGATTTCGACAATCCGATCCGAGGTTGCCGATCCGGGTGTTGCCCCCTAAGATATGTTCAAGAAACACAACTAAGACGCGAGCTGACTGCCGTGCAACGCGGCGGTGTGACATGAATGAGAGGGCCGATGGCCAAGATTTCCCTGATCGTGAATGGCAATCCCGTGACCGCGAATGTCGATCCGCGCACGCTGCTGGTGCAGTTTCTGCGCGAGCATCTGCGGCTCACGGGCACCCATGTCGGCTGCGACACGTCGCAGTGCGGCGCCTGCGTCGTGCATCTCGACGGCAAGGCGGTGAAGTCCTGCACCACGCTGGCGGTGATGGCGGACGGCCATGAAGTGACGACGATCGAGGGACTGGCCGCCGATGGCGCGCCGCTGCATCCGATGCAGGAGGCATTTCGCGAACATCACGGGCTGCAATGCGGTTTCTGCACGCCGGGCATGATCATGACCGCGGTCGATCTGGTGCACCGCAAGGGGCATGAGCTGTCAGACGCCACGATTCGCGAGGAGCTCGAAGGCAATCTGTGCCGCTGCACCGGCTATCAGAACATCGTGCTGTCGATCGCGGCCGGCGCCAAGGCGATGGCGAATTCCGATCTCGCGTAACCAGTTTCGGGCAACGATCAAAGCGCAGGCCGAGCGGCCCAGGGAAGCTCAATGTACGATTTCAAATATCACCGCCCCGCGACGGTCCGCCAGGCCGCGAATCTGCTGATCAAGAACGAGGATTCCAAGCTGATCGCCGGTGGCCACACGCTGCTGCCGGTGATGAAGCAGCGGCTCGCCGCGCCGCCGCATCTGGTCGACCTGTCGCACATCGAAGGGCTGAACGGCATCGAGATGAAGGGCCGCTCGCTGGTGATCGGCGCCACCGCCAAGCACGCCGAGGTCGCCGCATCGCCGATCGTCGGCGAGGCGATCCCGGCGCTGGCGGAGCTGGCGTCGCTGATCGGCGATCCCGCGGTGCGCCACAAGGGCACAATCGGCGGCTCGCTCGCCAACAACGATCCGACCGCCGACTATCCGGCGGCGGTGATGGCGCTCGGCGCCACCATCGTCACCAACAAGCGCAAGCTGAAGCCGGAGGAGTTCTTCCAGGGCCTGTTCACCACCGCGCTGGAGCCGGACGAGATCATCGTCAAGGTGCAGTTTCCGCTGCCGAAGAAGGCCGCCTACGTCAAATTCCGCAACCAGGCCTCGCGCTACGCGCTGGTCGGCGTGTTCGTCGCCCGGCGTCCGTCGGATGTCGGCGTCGCGGTCACCGGCGCCGGTTCGGACGGCGTATTCCGCGTCACCGCCTTCGAGGAGGCGCTGAAGGCGCGGTTCAATTCGAAGTCGCTCGACGGCATCCATGTCCCGCATGACGGGCTCAACAGCGATCTGCACGGCAGCGCCGAATATCGCGCGCATCTGATCGGCGTGCTGGCCAAGCGCGCGGTCGATGCCGCCAACGGCAAGGCGTGACCTTGCGATCGGTCCGCCCATGAGCGTCACCCCATGAGTGCTACCCCATGAGCGTCACGGCGCCTCCCGCATCGGTCGACGCGACGCTCGCAATGCTGACGAGCCGCGGCTATCTCGCCGAGCGGGCGCTGGCGACGGTGGTGTTCCTGGCGCTGCGGATGAACCGGCCGCTGTTTCTCGAAGGCGAGGCCGGCGTCGGCAAGACCGAGATCGCCAAGGTACTTTCGGCCGCGCTCGGCCGCCGGCTGATCCGGCTGCAGTGCTACGAGGGCCTCGACGTTTCGTCAGCGGTCTATGAGTGGAACTCATCGGCGCAGATGATCGCGATCCGGCTCGCGGAGGCCGCCGGCGACACCGATCGTGCGCAGCTCTCCAGCGACATCTTCTCCGAGCATTATCTCATCAAGCGGCCGCTGCTGCAGGCGCTGGAGCCCGACATGGCGGGCGCCCCGGTGCTGCTGATCGATGAACTCGACCGCGCCGACGAAGCCTTCGAGGCGTATCTGCTCGAAGTGCTGAGCGACTATCAGGTGACGATCCCGGAATTCGGCACCATCAAGGCGCCGCAGCCGCCGATCGTCATCGTCACCTCCAACCGCACCCGCGAAATCCACGACGCGCTGAAGCGGCGCTGCCTGTATCACTGGGTCGACTATCCGAACGCTCAGCGCGAGCTGGCGATCGTCAAGTCGCGCGTGCCCGGGATCTCCGCGAAGCTGTCGCAGCAGGTGGTGAACTTCGTGCAGGCGCTGCGTGCACAGGATTTCTACAAATCACCCGGCGTCGCCGAGACGCTCGACTGGGCGACTGCGCTGACCGAACTCGACGCCCGCGCGCTCACCGCCGAAGTCGTCGGCGACACGCTCGGCGCGCTGCTGAAGTACCAGGACGACATCACAAGGATGCAGGGCGACACGCTGCAGAAGGTCCTGAAGGAAGCGACCGAAGAGACGTAGTCAGAATCTCTGCGTTTGTTGTGTGGCTCGGCCTCCGCCGCATCGGCAGCGCGCTCCCTCTCCCGCTCTTGCGGGGGAGGGTTGGGGTGGGGGAGCAACGGGCACTGTGCTCGCGTCGCCCTCACGCAGCCCTCTCCCGCAAGCGGGAGAGGGAGCAGACCGTGCGAGCGGCAAGGTTGTGAGACCGACTATGAGTTTGTCATTCCGGGGCGCGAGCGCAGCTCGCGAACCCGGAATCTGAAACGGGCATTGACGATGTGATTCCGGGTTCGCGCCTTCGGCGCGCCCCGGAATGACTGGTCGATAGGTTGTCAGCAGATGCAGCGTAACCCGATGACCGCGATGGATCACCTCAACCCGCCGACCGGCAAGATGGCCGACAACATCGTCGGCTTCGCCCGCGCGCTGCGCGCGGCCGGCCTGCCGGTCGGGCCGGGCGCGGTGATCGATGCGCTGGAGGCGTTGCAGCTCATCGACATCGGCAACCGCGCCGATCTCTACGCCACGCTGGAGGCGATCTTCGTCAAGCGTCGCGAGCACGCGCTGATTTTCGCGCAGGCGTTCGCACTGTTCTTCCGCGCCGCCGAAGAATGGCAGCACATGCTGGATTCGATCCCGCTGCCCGATCACGCCAAGAAGAAGCCGCCGCCCGCCTCGCGCCGCGTGCAGGAAGCGATGGCGCCGTCCACCACGCGCGATTTCCCCGCCGCCGAAGAGCAGGAAGTGCGACTCGCGGTGTCCGACAAGGAGATCCTGCAGAAGAAGGACTTCGCCCAGATGAGCGCGGCGGAGATCGCCGAGGTGACGCGGTCGATCGCGCGGATGCGCCTGCCGCAGGCGGAATTGCGCACCCGCCGCGTCCGCCCGGACAAGCGCGGCCTCAAGCTCGATCTGCGCCGCACGCTGCGCGCGTCGCTCCGCACCGGTGGCGACATCGTCGATATTCGCAAGCTCGGGCTGATCGACAAGCCGGCGCCGATCGTGGCGCTCCTGGATATCTCCGGCTCGATGAGCGAGTACACGCGGCTGTTCCTGCATTTCCTCCACGCCATCACCGACGACCGCAAGCGCGTCTCGACCTTCCTGTTCGGCACGCGGCTGACCAACGTCACCCGCGCGCTGCGGGCGCGCGATCCGGATGAGGCGCTGGCGAGCTGCACCTCGTCGGTCGAGGACTGGGCCGGCGGGACGCGGATCGCGACCTCGCTGCACGGCTTCAACAAGCTGTGGGCGCGCCGCGTGCTCGGGCAGGGCGCGATCGTGCTGCTGATTTCGGACGGGCTCGAGCGCGAGGCGGACTCCAAGCTGGCGTTCGAGATGGACCGGTTGCATCGCTCCTGCCGGCGGCTGATCTGGCTCAATCCTCTGCTGCGGTTCGGCGGCTTCGAACCGCGCGCGCAGGGCATTAAAATGATGCTGCCGCACGTTGACGAATTCCGCCCGGTGCATAACTTGACCTCGATGCAGGGGCTGATCGAGGCGCTGTCGTCGGCGCCGCCGCCGCACCATTTCAGCGCGATCCGCTCCGCCGCCTGACGCGGCCCTCGCCAAGGAGACCTCCGATGCTCGACCGCGACGAAGACATCCTCAAAGCGGCGGAAGACTGGAAAAAGGCCGGCCATGGCGTCGCGCTCGCCACCGTGGTCGAGACCTGGGGCTCGGCGCCCCGCCCCGCCGGCTCCAGCCTGGTGATCAACAATGATGGCACCTTTCTCGGCTCGGTGTCCGGCGGCTGCGTCGAAGGCGCGGTGGTGACCGAAGCGCTCGATGTGATCGAGAGCGGGCAGCCGAAGCTGTTGGAATTCGGCGTGGCCGACGAGACCGCCTGGAAGGTCGGGCTGTCCTGCGGCGGCACTATCCGGGTGTTCGTCGAAAAGGTCGGTTAGTTCGACCAGCGAAACAAGTGGGGCGGTCTCCGTGAAGCTCGAAACATTGCAACAACTCAATGCCGAGCGCGCCGCCCGGCGGCCGGCGATCGTCGTCACCGACACCGCGACCGGCGAGCAGCGCCTCGTCAAAGCCGCCGAGATCGCCGCCGATCCGCTCGCCGCCGAACTGTCGAAGCAATTGCGGATGGGCAAGAGTGCGACCATCGAGGCCGGCGACCGCAAGTTGTTTCTCAACGTCTACGCGCCGACCGCCAAGCTGGTGATCGTCGGCGCGGTGCATATCAGTCAGGCGCTGGCGCCGCTCGCCCGTTCGCTCGGCTACGATGTCACCGTGGTCGATCCGCGCACCGCGTTCGCGAGCCCGGAGCGTTTCCCCGACGTGCCGCTGATCGCCGAATGGCCCGATGTCGCGCTGCCGCCGCTGAACGTCGATCACTACACGGCGTTCGTCGCGCTGACGCATGATCCGAAGATCGACGATCCGGCACTGCTGCACGCCTTTGCGCGCGACTGCTTCTATATCGGCGCGCTCGGCTCGAAGAAGACCCATGCCCGGCGCGTCGACCGCCTGAAAGAGCAGGGCGCGAGCGACGCCGACGTCGCGCGCATTCACGCCCCGATTGGGCTCGCCATCGGCGCGGTGTCGCCGTCGGAAATTGCGGTGTCGATCATGGCCGAGATCACCGCGACGCTGCGGATGCCGGGGCCGTCCAAGGCAGCCGCGGTATGAAGTTCGGGCCGCGCCGTCCGGCCGATGCGATCGGCGGCGTCACCGTGCATTCGCTGCGGCAGAACGGATTGCTGCTGAAGAAGGGCACCGCGATCGGTCCGGCCGAAGTCGACGCGCTGGAGCGCGCCGGCGTCGGTGAAATTGTCGTCGTTCAACTCGAGTCGGGTGATGTCTCGGAGGACGTCGCAGCAGCGGACGTGGCGCAGGCCGTCGCCGGCGACGGTGCCAGCGTCGAGCGCGCCTTCACCGGCCGCGCCAATCTGTTCGCGCAGCGGCCCGGCGTGCTGGTGGTTGATCGCGCCGCGGTCGATCGGGTCAATGCGGTCGACGAGGCGATCACCTTCGCGACGCTGCCGGCGTTCAAGCCGGTGGTCGAAGGCGAGATGATCGCGACCGTCAAGCTGATCCCGTTCGGCGTCGAGGGGAGACTGCGCGACGCCGCGGTGGCGGCTGCACGAGGCTCCGCGCTGCAGGTCGCGCCCTATGTCATCAAGCGTGTCGGCATCGTGTCGACGCAACTGCCCGGCCTCGCGTCCAAGGTGATCGACAAGACGCTGCGCGTCACCGCCGAGCGGCTGGCGCCGGCGGGTGCCGAGATCATCGCCGAGCGCCGCATCGCTCATGACGAATCTGCGCTCGCAACGGCGCTGCAGGAATTGCTCGGCCTCGGCGCCGAGCTGGTGATCGTGTTCGGCGCCTCGGCGATCGCAGACCGCCGCGACGTCATCCCGGCGGCGATCGGCGCCATCGGCGGGCAGGTCGAGCACTTCGGTATGCCGGTCGATCCCGGCAATCTGCTGCTGATCGGCAGCGCGTCGGGCGTCCCGGTGCTGGGTGCGCCGGGCTGTGCGCGCTCGCCGGTCGAGAACGGCTTCGACTGGGTGCTGATGCGGCTGCTGGCGGGATTGCCCGTGACGCGCGCCGATATCACCGGCATGGGTGTCGGCGGGTTGCTGATGGAGATCGTGACCCGACCGCAGCCGCGCGTGCCGGTAGCCGAAGGTGGCCGCAATGTCGCGGCGATCGTGCTCGCCGCCGGCCGCTCGACCCGGATGGGCGGGCCGAACAAGCTGCTCGCCGAACTGAACGGCACGCCGCTGGTGCGGATCGTGACCGAGCAGGTATTGGCGTCGAAGGCATCGCGCGCGGTCGTGGTCACCGGGCATCAGGCCGACAAGGTCGAGGCGGCGCTGTCCGGGCTCGATGTGTCGTTCGTCCATAACCCGGCGTTCGCCGAAGGGCTGGCGTCGTCGGTCAAAGCCGGTATCGCCGCTGTGCCGGACGATGCCGATGGCGCGATTGTTTGTCTCGGCGACATGCCGCTGATCGATTCCGAACTGATCGACCGGCTGATCGACGCGTTCGATCCGGATCGCGGCGGGCTGATCGTGGTGCCGGTCGCAGATGGCCGCCGCGGCAATCCAGTGCTGTGGTCGCGGCGGTTCTTCGCCGAGCTGATGACGCTCGACGGCGACATCGGCGCGCGCCACCTGATCGCCAAGCATGCCGAGGCGGTGACCGAAGTGCCGGTCGATGGCCACGCTGCGTTTCTCGATATCGATACGCCGCAGGCGCTCGAGGATGCCCGCCGGGGCTGAACGCGGCGCCTCGACGGATTATTCACCAAGTTGAAAGCCCTCTCGACCTAAAGTTCCACCGGGTTACTTGGGGAGGGGATCTTGGGGTTGTCTGCTGCTCCGCGCCGCCGCGGCGCGCTTCTTGCTGCCTTGTCGATCGCTTTGTCGATCGCGACCGTGCCGGCCCATGCCGCCGGAGCCCTTGCCGTCGGCAAATGCGGGGCCTACGGCAAGGCCTTCGACTATGCCGCCGATGCCGCCGCCGTCGAAGCGGCGCGCAAGCAATGCAACGGCGATTGCACCACGATCACGATGCGGCGCGCCTGCGCGGCGCTGGCGATCGACCTGTTGAATCCTTGCGGCGCGCACGGCTATGCCGTCGAGCCGAAGATTTCATCGACGCTGAATGCCGCCACTCGCAAGTGCTACGAATACGGCGGCAAGGAATGCGTGATCCGCGCCTGGGCGTGCGACGCCAAGGGCTGACGCGGCTGCGACGCTGTTCGGCCTCGGCTAAGGCATCGACTGCGGAGTACGATCCTCGGGCCGCAGCTTGCCGTCTTCCTTGCGCTGCGCGGCGCGATAGACATCCTCGGTCCCGGCTTCGGTCTGCCGCTTCTCCGATGCGGTGCGGCTGCGATTGCGCATCAGCGCGAATGCGATCGCGAGGCCGAGAATGATGATGCCGACGCCCCACATCCATTCGGTCGATGCCATGTCTCTCTCCCTTTTGTGATCTCCAGGGACAATCCCGGTTGCGAGCCGTCGTTCCGCAACTTGTCCGGAAGGACCCCGACCGGATTGACGCGGCATCCGTAAAGATCCAGTCTTGAATATGACTGACTGGTCAGTCATAAATACGGAATGAAAGATGCCCCCCGTCGGCCGACCAAGCGATCCGCAACTTCCGTGACCCCGGGTCCGGCACCGGCCGCGCGCGGCCGGGCCAAGCCCGCCGATGCGACGAGCGACCCGTCGCGCAACGCCGCCGCCTCGACACGGGCGCTGCGGGCGGCGGAGCGCCGCGCCGCGATCGTTGACGCCGCGCTCGATGAATTCATCGCTCGTGGCTTCGCGGCGACGCGGCTCGAAGACGTGGCCAAGAGCGCCGGCGTCGCCAAGGGCACGATCTATCTGCACTTCGCCGACAAGGAGGCGTTGTTTCAGGAACTGCTGCGCGCGGCGATGCTGCCGCTGATCGAGAAGCTCGACGCGCCGCCATTGCCGGGCGTATCGGCGCGCGCCATGTTCGAGATGTTCGCCGAGGTGTTCGTTCGCGAGGTGACGCAGACCAAGCGCGCCGATCTGCTGCGACTGATGATCACCGAGGGGCCGCGTTTTCCGTCGCTCGCCGAATTCCACTATCGGGAAGTCGTGGTGCGCGGCCTCGCGGCGATGCGCAGGGTGATCGCCTACGGCATCGAGCGCGGCGAAATCCGCAACGACACACTCCTGCAATTTCCGCAACTGATCATGGCGCCGGCGATGCTGACAGTGATCTGGCAGGGCCTTTTCAATCGCTATTCGCCGTTGGATTCGCTGGGGTTGCTACGTAGTCACATCGCCATCATTTTCAACGAAGGGAAAGCGACATGATCGCGCGCCCGATCCACGCCGCTGCCGCGTTCGCATTGCTGTTCGCGCTCGCCGGCTGTGGTCCGAAGCCAGATCCAGGCTATCAGGGCTGGGTCGAGGCCGACCTGATTTTCGTCGGCCCGGACGAATCCGGTCGCATTACCCGGCTCACGGTCCGCGAGGGCGACGAGACCCGCAAGGGCGATCTGATCTACACGCTCGACGACGACCTGCAGCAGGCCGACCTCAACCAGAATAATGCGACGCTGGCCAACGCCAGGCAGAGTTTCGATCGCGCGCAATCGCTGTCGAAGACCGGCTCCGGCACGCAGGCCAATCTCGATTCCGCGGTCTCGGCGCTGCACGTCGCCGAGGCCCGGGTCGAGACCTCCAAGACCCGGCTGATGCGCCGCCAAATCTACGCGCCAGTCACCGGCAATGTGCAGCAGATCTACTTCCGGGAGGGCGAGATGGTGGCGGCGCAGAAGCCCGTGCTGTCGATCCTGCCGCCCGGCAACATGAAACTGCGGTTCTTCGTGCCGGAGCCGGCCTTGCCGACGCTGGCGATCGGCGACACCATTCGCGTGAGTTGCGACAATTGCGCGCCGGATCTCACCGCGAAGATCTACTTCATTGCGACCACGGCGGAGTATACGCCGCCGGTGATCTACAGCCAGGACGAGCGCAACAAGTTGGTCTATCTGATCCAGGCGCGGCCGGAGCGTCCGGCCAGCCTGCGCGTCGGTCAGCCGGTCAGCGTGTATCCGACGCCGAAGACCCCGGTTCCGGCTTCCGCGGGTGGCAAGTGATGACCGTGGCGGCCCCCGACATTGCCATCGAGGTCAAGGGCCTGACCAAGTCCTTCAACGGCCGCGAGGTGGTGCATGATCTGTCGATGCAGGTGAAGCGCGGCTCGATCTACGGCTTCCTCGGGCCCAATGGTTCGGGCAAGACCACGACGATCCGGATGCTGTGCGGCCTGCTGACGCCGGACAGCGGCGAGGGCACCTGCCTCGGCTTCGACATCCGGCGTGACGCCGACAAGATCAAGCGCCAGGTCGGCTACATGACCCAGCGCTTCAGCCTGTATCAGGACCTCTCGGTGCGCGAAAATCTCGAATTCGTGGCCAGACTTTACGGCGTGCGCGACGCCCCCGCGGCCGCGCGGGAGATGATCGGAAGGCTCGGTCTGTCCGGCCGTGAGAACCAGCTCGCCGGCGAACTCAGCGGCGGCTGGAAGCAGCGGCTGGCGCTCGGCGCCTGCACGCTGCCCAATCCGCAATTGCTGCTGCTCGACGAGCCGACCGCCGGCGTCGATCCGAAGGCGCGGCGCGATTTCTGGAACGAGATCCACGGCCTCGCCGCCGAAGGGCTCACTGTGCTGGTCTCCACCCACTACATGGACGAGGCCGAGCGCTGTCACGAGATCGCCTACATCGCCTATGGCAATCTGCTCGCGCACGGCACCGTCGACGAGGTGATCGCGCAGTCCGCGCTGGCGACTTATGTCGTGACCGGCGAGGGGCTCGGCGCGCTGGCGCACGAGCTCGCCGGCAGGTCCGGCGTCGACATGGTGGCGCCGTTCGGGACCAGCCTGCACATTTCCGGCCGCGATCACGCTGCGCTGGAGGCGACGATCGCGCCCTATCGCAGCCGGACCGGCCAGCACTGGCAGCACGGCGCCCCGTCACTCGAGGACGTGTTCATCGAGCTGATGAGCCGCACCAGGGACAATTTCCAATGAGCGCCGCGGACGACAGCGCCACCGGCCGCATCCAGCCGATCAAGCCTCCGCGTTTCGGCTTCCTGCGCCGCACCTATGCGATGCTGGTGAAGGAACTGATCCAGCTCCGCCGCGACCGTCTCACCTTCGCGATGATCGTGGTGATCCCGGTGATGCAGCTCCTGCTGTTCGGCTACGCCATCAACACCACGCCCCGGCATCTGCCGACCGCGGTGCTGCTCCAGGAGGACAGCGATCTCGGGCGTTCGATCCTGAAGGCGCTGGAGAACACAGCGTATTTCGATTTCGTCCAGGAGGTGCAGAGCGTCGAGCAGTTCGACAATCTGCTGTTGTCCGGCAAAGTGCTGTTCGGCGTCGAGATCCCGCGCGGCTTCGAGCGCGCGGTGCGGCGCGGCGAGCGGCCGGCGCTGCTGGTCGCCGCCGACGCCACTGATCCGGTCGCGGCCGGCTCTGCCCTGTCGGCTCTCGGCCGGATCGTGCAGACCGCGCTGGAGCACGACCGCGTCGCCGGCGATCCCGGCAATCCGCCGTTCGAGATCCGCGCGCATGCGCGCTACAATCCGGCGGCGTCGTCGCGGCTCAACATCGTGCCCGGCCTGGTCGGCACCATCCTGACGATGACCATGCTGATCTTCACCGCGCTGTCGGTGACGCGCGAGATCGAACGCGGCACCATGGAAAACCTGCTGTCGATGCCGATCACACCGGTCGAGGTGATGCTCGGCAAGATCCTGCCTTATGTCGGCGTCGGCTTCATTCAGGCGTCGCTGATCATCGGCATCGGCGTGTTCTTGTTCGGCGTGCCGCTGCGCGGCAGCCTGTTGCTGCTGGCGCTGCTGTCGACGTTGTTCATCACCACCAATCTGGCGATCGGCTACACTTTCTCGACGCTGGTGCAGAACCAGTTGCAGGCGATGCAGGCCTCGATGATGTTCTTCCTGCCGTCGATCCTGCTGTCCGGCTTCATGTTCCCGTTCGCCGGGATGCCGCAATGGGCGCAGTATCTCGGCGAATGCCTGCCGCTGACGCATTATGTGCGGATCGTCCGGGCGATCATGCTGAAGGGATCGACGCTGGAGAATCTGCGCTACGACACGCTGGCGCTGGCGGCCCTGATGCTGATAGCGATGACGATCGCGGTGACCCGATTCCGCAGGACGCTGGACTGAGGCGGCCCCGGGGCTGGAGGATTCGTCCAATGCAACTGCCGTGGCGACGGTCGTCGAGAATCTCCCAGCGCTCGACGCTGTCCGACGAAATCCGCAGCGCGTTGGCGCGGGAAGTTCTGAAGACCGAACTGCTGCGCGCGAAGGTGCTGCTGTTCACCGTATCGGCGCTGATATCGACGCTGCTGGTGGCGTACTGGATTTCCCCCGCGCAGATCGAGCGGATCTGGCGCGGCCAGTTCTCGCTGATGCCGCTGCTGTTGTCCTATGCGCCGCTGCTGGCGATCGAAGTCAGCGTCATCATCATGCTGCGCCGGCGGTTGGCACGGGGGCACAATGTCCTGCATTGGGGCCGCTATCTCGGCGTGCTGGTCGAGACCAGCCTGCCTTCGGTCGGCCTGTATCTGCAGATGACGACGATGGGCCCGGCCCAGGCGCTCGCTTTCGCCGTCCCGTTCGCCTATTTCATCTTCATCATCCTGTCGACGCTGTGGCTCGATTTCTGGCTTTCGGTCTTCACCGGATTCGTCGCCGCCGCCGAATTGCTGGCGCTCGCGATGCTCTACCAACCGCCGGGATTCGTGGGCGAGCCTGCGCCGGATTTCGCCTTTCATCTGCTTCGCAGCCTGGTCATCCTGATCTGCGGCGTGCTCGCCGGCGGGGTCGGGATGCAGTTGCGCCGACAATTCGAGGCTTCGATCGGCGCGGCCGACGCGCGGGATCGCATCACCAGCCTGTTCGGCCAGCACGTCTCGCCGCAAGTGGTCGAGCAACTGCTCGCGGCGGGCACGGAGGTGACCGGCGAGACCCGGACGGTGGTGGTGATGTTCGTCGATTTCCGCAATTTCACCGGCGCCGCTCGGACGCGGTCGCCGGAGGAGGTGGTCGCGCGGCTTGACGATGCTTTCGCCGTGCTGGTCGACATCCTCGAGCGCCACGGCGGCATCGTGAACAAATTTCTCGGCGACGGATTTCTCGCGCTGTTCGGGGCGCCGATCGATGATCCGCGCGCGGCGTCGTGCGCTGTGGCCGCGGCGCGCGAGATGCTGGCCGCGATGGATGACGACAACGCCGGACGGGACTGGCCGTTGCGGATCGGCATCGGCATTCACACCGGCGATGCCGTGGTCGGCACTGTCGGCTCACCGCGGCGCAAGGAGTACACGGTGATCGGCGACACCGTGAATTTCGCGTCGCGGCTGGAGTCCCTCAACAAACACTTCGGCACTCAGCTTCTGATCTCGACGGCGATCCGCGACGAACTCGGCGATGCCGCGAGCGACGCCGTCCTGCTCGGCAACGTCGCGATGCGCGGCTACGCCGAGCCGATGGCGGTCTGGCGGCTGGGCTGACGGGCCGTCGTCGCTGCATCGGCAGCCCCGGACCGCCGCGCGCGAACTCAGAAGTATTGATTAGTATATAAAATTCGAGATTGAGGACATTTTTACTGAATTGTTATCCTTAACCAAGTATTAACGCGGTCGTTTACATAGTGAATACGTTGTTTACCGTGACTCCCGGAAGAGGACGGGAGTCGTAAATGTCTATGTTGTTGAATCGCTGCCTGGTCGTCGCAATCTTGAGCTCGCTGGGGGGGCACGTCGTCGCGCAGGCGCAATCAGCTTTGCTTGGCGTCAGGCCAGAGGCCGAATTGCTCGAGCCCGGCCCGGCGCAAAGCTGTCCGCCGAACGAACCGTCCGACCCAGTGACGACCTCATCGGTGGGCGATCGCTTCATCGCGGAGCGACATTTCCGCGAGGCTTCGACGGCGCGCGACGGCGTATCGATTGCCTGGCTCGGCACCACGTTCCGGCAGCGTTTCGCGTCCAAGACCGAAAGCGGCGCGGTGCGGACGACGTTGCAGCCGTTCCGTCTTCGTCGTGCCGCGCGCGCCAGCGAGATCGTCGCCTGGCTCGGCGACCGCGGCGAGAGTTCGCTCGGCGAGTTGTGGTGCCTGCTGACGCTGCAGCCCAATGGCGAAGCGGGGGCGTTGCTCACAAGCGCGGTCCCCAATCTCTTCTTCGTTCGCGACCGCGACGGCAAATTGTGGACTGTCGACGTGCTGTGGGGCGGACCCGGCTGGGAGATCGGCGCGAGCGCGATCGATGGCGACCGTCCCTGGGACGCCGGCGCGCAGGCATTCTCGCGTTGAGTCAGCGAAGGAAATTCAAGGTCGCAGTTGTGTCGCCAGCCGCGCGTAAGTGCCGCTGCGGCCGAAACTGTCGCTGACCATTCCGATTGCCGCGGACCACTCGAAGGCGCCGGATTGCAGTCCTGTGACATGAACGCCGAAACGGGTCTGGCGGCTGAACTCGTCGCGCGATCCGGACAATTCGGGCCCAAGCCAGAATGCATCGATCAATCGCCAGCCTGCGGCGGCGCGGAAGCCGTAGCCGCGGGCGATGGTGGTGGCGTAAAGCGAGGCGGCGAGCATCGTCTGCGGCGTCGGCTGCGCCCATGTCTCCGCGGCGATACGCAAGCCGGGATGCGGCCCGCGCCATTTGGACTCGTGGTTGTCGGGCGTGAAATTGTGGTTCTCGAAATCGGGGCCGGCGAACAGCCTCAGTTCGAATTCGCCGCGCTTGAACCGCCAGCCGGGCAGCAGCGCGGCGCGGAAGATGGACGTCGTGTAGGTGCGCGTGGGCGTGCGATAGCGCTCCAGCGCGTTCGACATCGAGAGCCTGAGAATGAAGCCGTCGTTGCTCGGGTCACCACGTGCCCAGTGTACGCCGGCGTAGGAAGACATGCCGTTCCGCCACACATCGTAGCCGCCGAACAGCAACACCTGATCCGGTTTCGCGCCGCCGCTGAGGACATCGGCCGGGCTTGGTCCCGTTGTCCAAGCAATATCGGCCGAGGATAGAATTGCGGATAGCTGCGCATCATCGGCGCCCCACGGATCGAATACTCCAGACCGCGCAGACGATTGGAAATCACCGGGGTCGAAATCGCTCGGTCCGAAATCGTCCGGCTCGAGGGATCCGGCTTCGAGCCGCGCCGGCTCGCTTTCGCCGATCTGACTTGCTGTGGCCTGATCTGCTGTAGTCCGACTTGCTGTGGCCTGACTTGCGTTGATATTGCTGATTTGCGCATTCGCGCCCAACAGCCCGGCCGTCAGGACCGAGGCGACGACCCACGCGCACACCCAACCGACGCACCGCACCGCTACTCATCCTGAACGCAATGACTTGCTAAGAATAAGGGCGGATTAAAGCAGTGGACCTTTGAGTTGTCCAGCGGCGTGCGCGCAACTAATCGACTACCTCAACGCTCGCCGTCTGCGATAGCGTGTTCCAGCGCGATGGCGATCTTCTTGTCGATATCGGCCATACCGTCGACGTAAGCCTCCGAGAGCGACAGCCCTTCGGGCGACGTCGGGTCGGCGCGGGCGATCGTCTCGAAATGATGGCGCAGTCTGTCCGGTGCAGGATGGGCCTTGATGACAGCATTGGCAAAATTCAGCAGCGCCTTGATCTGGCCGTTCATGAAGTCGAGTTTGTCCATCTGACACCACCTGTTGTGTTCGTTTGCGCGACCCTAGCAAGCGATCCGTGTCGCAGGATTGATCCCGCGCAAGCGACCGGCAGGCGCGGTCGGCGGCGGGCTCAGAACTCGCCGCCGACGCCGACATAGGCGGTGTGCTCGGCGCCGCCGCCATTGCCGTAGCCGCCGACGATGTTGAGCGGCATCGCCGTCCGCAGTTGGTGGGCAAAACCGACGCCGATGCCATATTCGTTCTGGAAGGTGGAGCCGCGGATCTGCCACGTCGTCTTGCCTGGCGCCGAGGGCATCGGCGCGCTGGCGGTGGCGACCGCCGCGGCGATGCCGCGCCGCGCTTCGGAGCGGTTGTTGGTGATCTGCGACTGAAGGCCGCTGGTGACTGCCGCGAGCTGCCCGACATTGACCGCGTCGGTCTGGCTGATGCCGGCGGCCACGTTGGTGAGCCGGCGCTCATTGCCGGGCGTCCCGAACGATGCCGTGTTGGGCGCGCTCGTGACCGAACGCGAGCCGATCGCCACCGAGTTGGAAGCCGTCGCCGAAGCCTCGGCACCGAGCGCCACGCTGTTGACACCGGTGGCCGCTGAATTGAAGCCGGTGGACACAGCGTGGGTCCCTTGGGCAAACGAGCCGTCTCCCAGCGCCACCGACGACGCGCCGGCGGCGACGCTGTTGGCGCCGAATGCGGCGCTACGCGCCCCGCTGGCGATCGAGAAGGCGCCAAACGCCGCGTCGAACTGGTTCGCCGCGATGCTGGATGCGCCGACCGCGGTGCCGAACGCCGCATTGGAAATGGCACCGTTGGCCGATAGGCCGTCGCCGCCGCCGATCGCGATGCTGAAATTGCCGATTGCATGCGACGCGGACTGCGCGGTATCGCCGCCCGCGCCCATCGCGATGCTGTACTGACCCGAGCCCAGTCCGACGCCGGCGCGATGTCCCACGGCGATGGCTCCTTCGTTGCCGGTGGCCGCCCCGCTGCCGATAACCGTGCTGCGGGCTCCTCCAGATCCGGCGCCGGAGCCGATCACTGTCGAATCCCCAAATCCAACCGCGTTGGCGTTGTCGCCGATAGCGGTCGAGTTATTGCCGGTTGCTATGGAACTGCTACCGATGGCGACAGAGCTGCCGTCGGATTGAGCGTTGCTGCCGATGGCCGTCGACCGATCATTGCTTCCGGCAGTGCTGGCGCCCGGGCCGCAGGCCAATTGCCGGTCTGCGACATTGGCGACGCAACCCGACACGACCTGAACCGGGTCGGTGGTTTGCGCCATCGCGCGGCCCGGCTGCAGCAGAAACGCCGCGAGAATGAGAGATGCGCCAATCCACGCCGCGCCAACTCTGTCGTTCATCCGGGCTGTCATGATGCGCTCCGCTCCCCGCTGATTGAGGTTTCGTCGTCAACCTCACCGGATTGGACGGCGTCGTCTTGGGGCGGACCGCAGCCGAGTTGGGTTGGAGCGCACTCGCGACGGAATCCAGGTAGTTGTTGCATTTCCGCATCGGGCGCCGACCTAACTATCAGTTTGCACTGGCGATGCCGGATCGGGCGCGTTACGCTGATCGGGTGCTCACCGTTGTGAGAGCGAGGTCTGCTTTGCAGAGAGTTGTGTACAGCGCCCATGATTTGTCGCCCGGGCTCGACGACCAGGCGCGGTTCTCGCGGTGGCGCGATATCTACACGGCCAGTTTCCTGCAGAGCGGCAACGTGGTCCGATTATCCGACAGGCCGTTCGCTGCGACCTGGGAGCACGCCCAGATCGGCGATAGTCTGGTGGCGCGTTTCGAAGGCACGTTGCAGCGCGTATCACGCGATGCCCAGCAGGTTGCGGCGCATCCGGTGGACAGATTCTGCATCAGCTACAATCGGGCGTCGTCGCGGCAGGCAATGGTCCAGCGCGGCAGGGAACTGACGCTGGAGCCGGGGACGCCGGCCTTTTTCAATCTGTCGGAGATGCTCGACTGCCGCTCCGAGCACGGCGAGGCCCGGATCGGATTCACCCTGCCGCGCAAGACATTGCTGGATAGCATTCCGCATGCGGAAGATCTGGTGTTGCGACCGCTCGACCCGGGCGACGACGCGCTGCTGCACCTGCGCTGGTATCTCGACTTCCTGCTCGAACGAGACGGTGCCGCGCTCGATCCGGCGATGGTCGCGCATGTGCAATCGGTCTTAATCGATCTGCTCGGTCTCGCGCTCGGCGTCGGTCGCGATCTTGCAGAGGCCTCGAAACTGCGCGGGCTGCGCGCTGTGCGTTTTATGACCATCGTCGCGGAGATCGGGGCCGGCTTCGCCGATCCAGGATTTTCGGCGGCGCGGCTTGCCGCGAAGCTCAACCTGTCGTCGCGTTATATCCAGGACATCCTGCACGAAAGCGGGGTGACCCTGACCGAGCGGGTGCTCGAGCTGCGGCTGCAGAAGGCCCGCAGATTGCTGGCATCCGGCCTGTCGCCCGCCTTGAAAGTCACCGATATCGCGCTGAGTTGCGGCTTCAGCGACGTCTCCCACTTCAACCACAGCTTCCGCCGCCGGTTCGGCGCGTCGCCGACCCAATTCCGGCCGCCGCGCATCAACTAGCTATCCGACCAGCCTGATCAATTCCATCGCCGCCGCAGGCGCGCGGACCTTGCCTTCATGAATGACGTAGGCGAACACGTCGCGCTTCTGTTTCTTCGCCTTGCCGTCGCCGATCTTGGGTAGGTCATCCGGCTCGCCGCCCTCGGCCCAGGTCTCGAACCGTTTCGCCCAGGCGGCGAGCGCCTTGGGCGGGTAGCCGGTCGCGATGTCGTCCTTGCCCTTCTGCAGCCGGGCGTACACGAAGTCCCCGACGACATCGGCAATCTCCGGGTAGATCGCGTGCTCCGAATAAACCACCGGAATGTCATGCTGCCGTAACAGCGCGATGAACGCCGGGGTGCAGAAACTGTCGTGGCGCACCTCGACCACGTGGCGCAGCGCCCGGCCGTCGATCGTCCGCGGCAGCAGGTCGAGAAACGCGCCGAAATCAGCTTCGTCGAACTTCTTGGTGGGCGCGAATTGCCACAGCACTGGACCGAGCCGGTCACCCAGCTCCAGCACGCCGGAATCGTAGAACCGCTTGACGCTGTCTCCGGCCTCGGCAAGCACCTTGCGGTTGGTCGCAAAGCGCGGCCCCTTCAGCGCGAACACGAAGCCGTCGGGCACTTCGCTCGCCCATTTACGGAAGCTCTCCGGCTTTTGCGAGCCGTAAAAGGTGCCGTTGATCTCGATCGAAGTCAGCCTGGAGGCAGCGTATTCCAGTTCCTTCCGCTGCGGCAGCTTGTCCGGATAGAACACACCGCGCCACGGCTCGTAGGTCCAGCCGCCGATGCCGATGCGAATGTTGCCTGACTTGCTCTTCATCCCGGTCTCCCTCTTGCGAAACGGCGACTGCGCACCTATCTTGGTTCTAACGGCGATGCCGGTGCTGATGGCTCAACAGCCACGCGCGGGCAGCCGAACGACCACAGAATAGTAGGGAGCGCCGGATGTACGCGCACCTGTTGTTCGTGGTCGTTAACGTTTGGGTGGTCGTCTCAGGCGGTTCTCATTCATCGGGCCAGGTGCCCTCGTGATCATGGAGCCTCTGGAGCCTCTGGAGCCTCTGGGTCCTTTGGGACACTGAACGCCCCGTCTCCACCCGTTTTCCGCCTTCTGCTACATATTTTGTAACGCAACGCGCCTTGGCAGCGCCCATCGGCCTCGATATACGCTGGCGCCATGAATCAAGCCAGTCCAGCGGCCTTGGAAACGTGCGCGGCGCCATCGTCCGCGCTTCAGTTGTCCGTCGTCGTTCCCACCTTCAACGAGCGCGACAATGTCGAGGTGCTGTTCCACAAGCTGGAAACGGCACTCGCGGGCGTGGCTTGGGAAGTCATCTTCGTCGACGACAACTCGCCGGACGGCACTTGGAACGTGGTGCGCGAACTGGCGCTGCGCGAACCGCGGGTGCGTTGCATCCGGCGGATCGGGCGACGCGGGCTTTCCGGCGCCTGTATCGAGGGCATTCTCGCCGCCAGCGCGCCGTTTGCCGCGGTGATGGATGCCGACCTGCAGCACGACGAGACTCAACTGCCCAAGATGCTCGGCCTGGTCGAAAGCGGCTCGGCCGATCTCGTGGTCGGCAGCCGCTATGTGGCAGGCGGCAGCGCCGACAGCTTCGACCGGCAGCGGGCCGGCTTCAGTGCGCTGGCGACCGCGCTGGCCCGCAAGGTCCTCAAGGTCGAGGTCGCCGATCCAATGAGCGGCTTCTTCATGATCCGGCGCGATCGTTTCGAAGAGCTTGCGCCGAAGCTTTCGACCCAGGGCTTCAAGATCCTGCTCGACGTCGTCGCCACCGGGCAGGGCAGCCTGCGCACCATCGAGGTGCCTTACAGCTTCGGATCCCGGCTGCACGGCGAAAGCAAGCTCGACTCGATGGTGGCGCTGGATTTCCTCGGCCTGGTGCTGGCGAAGTTCAGCAACGATATCCTATCCCTTCGGTTCATCCTTTTCGCGCTGGTGGGCTCGACCGGCGTCATCGTGCATTTCCTGACGCTGTACCTGGTGCTGAAGGTGTTCGAGCAGCCGTTCGCCGAGGCACAGGGCGCCGCGGCTGTCGTGGCGATGACCAGCAACTTCATCCTCAACAACTTCCTGACCTATCGCGACCAGCGACTGAAGGGGTTTGCCATCCTTCGCGGGTTGTTGCTGTTCTATCTGGTGTGCGGCGTCGGTCTGCTCGCCAATGTCGGCGTCGCCTTCGCGGTTTACAATGAGCACATCACTTGGTGGCTGGCGGGGGCTGCCGGCGCGGTGATGGGCGTGGTGTGGAACTACGCGATGTCGGGCCTGTTCGTCTGGCGCAAGCGTTGATGCAGCCATGACGGCGGCCAAGCGCTACGTCGGTGGTACGGCTCTGGCGATCGCCGCGATGGTGGCGCTGCGGCTGGTCGCTGCGGCGGTCACGCCGCTGACCTTCGACGAAGCCTATTACTGGACCTGGTCGAAGCATCTCGCCGCCTCCTATTTCGATCACCCGCCGATGGTGGCGTGGCTGATCAGGCTCGGTACCCTGATTGCCGGCGACACCGAATTCGGCGTGCGGCTGATCTCGGTGCTGCTGGCGCTGCCGATGAGCTGGGCGACCTGGCGTTCCGCGGAATTGCTGTTCGGCGGCCAGCGTCTGGCCGCGCATGCGACACTGCTGCTCAACGCGACGATGATGGTCTCGGTCGGCACCGTGATCGTGACGCCGGATGCGCCGCTGCTCGTGGCGTCGAGCTTCGCGCTCTACGCGCTCGCGCAGGTGCTGTCGTCGGGCAAAGGCGTGTGGTGGCTCGCGGTCGGCGTCGCGGTCGGCGCGGGGCTGCTGTCGAAATACACCGCGCTGTTCTTCGGCCCGGCGATCCTGATCTGGCTGCTGTGGGTGCCCAAACAGCGTCGCTGGCTGCTGACGCCATGGCCCTATCTGGGCGGGCTGATTGCGTTCGCGATGTTCACGCCTGTGGTGCTGTGGAACGCCGAGCATCAGTGGATCTCGTTTGCCAAGCAGCTCGGCCGCGCCAGGGTCGACGGTTTTCATCCCGGCTATCTGCTCGAACTTGTCCCGACCCAGTTCGTGCTCGCGACCCCGCTGGTCTACATCCTCGGGTTGATGGGTTTGTACGCGCTGGCGCGTGGCGCCGGCGCGTCGGGCGCGCGCGTGCTGATCAATGCGATCGTCTGGACCATCGCGCTGTATTTCGCCTGGCAGGCGACCCATGACCGCGTCGAGGGCAATTGGCTCGGCGCGCTGTATCCCGCCTTTGCGGTCGCCGCCGCGGTCGCCGCCGCTTTCGTGCCATGGGGACCGAGGGCGCAACGTGTGGTCGATGTCTGCCGGCGTTGGGCCGCGCCGGTCGGCGTGGTGATGTTCGTGCTGGTGGTGGTCCAGGCCAACACCGGGGTGCTGACCGGCTATCGACGCGACGCCAGCGTGCGTGCGGTCGGCGTCGGCTATCCCGAGATCGCCGCCGAGATCGCGGCGGTGCGCGAGGCGACGGGGGCGACCTGCGTGCTCGCCGACGATTACGGCAACACGGGGTGGTTGGCGTTCTATCTGCCGAAGGGCACCTGCGTGGCGCAGCGCAACGAGCGCTATCGCTGGCTTGCGGCGCCGCCGCCGAGCCCGGAGCAGCTCGCCGGCAAGCTGCTGCTGGTCGGTGAGACCAATGCCGCTGCGCACCCGGCGCTGCGGGCGACGTTCAGCCGGATCGAGAAGGTCGGCGCGGTCGAGCGCAAGCGCGGACCGCTGTTGATCGACACCCTCGAACTCGACATCCTCGACGGTGCCAAGGGTCCGGTGCTGGACAATTCGCCGCCCGTCTATTGAAGCTGGCCGGACGCGGGTACTTTAGTCTAAACAGTTGATCCGGCAAGCTGACCGGCCTGACGTCTTTGTGCTAGAGGCTGCCGCACCCTTCGCCCGCCTGGCGCGTGCCGCGCCTTATCCAACGCCACGAGTGACATGATGAACGACACGGTCTTGATTGCTGGAGCCGGACACGCCGGATTTCAGGTCGCCGTCTCGCTGCGCCAAGCCAAGTACACCGGCCGCATCGCCCTGATCAACGACGAGAAGCATCTGCCGTATCAGCGGCCGCCGCTGTCGAAGGCCTATCTCAAGAGCGGTGGCGACCCCAATTCGTTGATGTTCCGGCCGGAAAAATTCTTCCAGGATCAGACCATCGAATTGATCGACGGCCGCGCCGTCGCGATCGACCGCGACGCCAAGACGCTGCTGCTCGCCTCCGGCGACAAGATCGAATACGGCCATCTGGTGCTCGCCACCGGCGCCCGCAACCGCCAGCTCGACGTGCCGAACGCCACGCTGGACGACGTGCTGTATCTGCGCACGCTCGACGAAAGCGAAGTGGTGCGGCAGCGGATGCCGGAGAAGAAGCACGTCGTGGTGATCGGCGCCGGATTCATCGGACTGGAATTCGCCGCCACCGCACGCGGCAAGGGCATGGAAGTCGACGTCGTCGAACTCGCCCCGCGGGTGATGGCGCGCGCGGTGACGCCGGAGATCTCGAGCTACTTCCACGACCGCCACACCGCGGCCGGCATTCGTATCCACTACGGGGTCCGCGCCACTGAGATCGAAGGCGAAGACGGTCGCGTCACCGGCGTCGCGCTGAGCGACGGCCGGACCTTGCCGTGCGATCTGGTGGTCGTCGGGGTCGGCGTGATCCCGAATGTCGAACTGGCCTCGGCGGCCGGGTTGCCGACCGCAGCCGGCATCATCGTCAACGAGCAGCTTCTCACCGAAGATCCGAACATCTCGGCCATCGGCGATTGCGCGCTGTTCAACAGCGTACGGTTCGGCGAGGTGATGCGCGTGGAATCGGTGCAGAACGCCACCGACCAGGCGCGCTGCGTCGCGGCGCGGCTGACGGGTTCCCCCGCGACTTATGACGGCTATCCGTGGTTCTGGTCCGATCAGGGCGACGACAAGCTGCAGATCGCCGGTCTCACCGCCGGCTTCGACCAGGTCGTGCTGCGCGGCAGCGTCGCCGAGCGCTCGTTCTCGGCGTTCTGCTACAAGGACGGCCAACTGATCGGCGTCGAATCCGTCAACCGCGCGGCCGACCATGTGTTCGGCCGCAAAATCCTGCCGCTCGGCAAGTCGGTGACGCCGGAGCAGGCCGCCGATCTCAGCTTCGACCTAAAGAAGGCGATGGCGTAACGGCGTCGGTCCGCCGCAACACTGTCATTGCGAGCGGAGTGAAGAAATCGAGCTTCTGAAGAGCGCTAACATCGCTTTGGATCAGAAGCGGGAGTTGCTAGGCGTAAGAGACCCAGCCTCTGAAAGCGAAGCCAGCATAGAAGAGGCTGATCCCACGAAAGCCCGCCTCCCGCAGCAACTGTTCGTCGTCCGCGGGAGAGAGAATCGGCAGACGCTCGGCGATCCCTGCACGTGCGGCATTCGCCTGCGCAGGATCGATACCTGACGTAATCGAAAAGGCAGCATATCGGGACAGCCACAGGTCAAGCTCGCCTTCCGGGATGCTGTAATGCGCAGCGATGAAAGGAGCACCTGGCTTCAAACGTCGCTTCACCTCTTTGAGGGTGCGCAGCCGCTCCTGACGTTCGATGAAGTGCAGGGTTAGGATACAGGTTGCACCATCAAATGGGCCTTCTGGCGCACTTTCGATAAAGCCTTCATGAAATTGCGTGCGACCGGCGAGGTCGCCGAGGGTTATCCGCGCAAGGTCGAGCATTGCAGCGGCGGGATCGACCCCGACGAACGACCACTCAGGCTGTGCTTCGGCAAAAATTTTGAGTTCGAGGCCGCCCCCGGCGCCGAGTACAAGCACCTGCGCATCTGACGGAGCGCGTTCCGCGAGCAGGAGCATAGCCATGCGCTGCATGTCAGCGAAGCCGGGCACCATACGCGGCGAGTTTTCAGCGTAGCGGGCAACAGCCTGCGGGTCAGAGAATGCATTCATGTTTTGATTACACCATAATTCATGGATGTTTTGATTGTCCGGTCAGGGGTAATTCGGACGGAACTATGATGGTCGCCGGTCGCCTGAAGTCTGCTTGTGTTCGCTAGCGCCGATCCGGCGCCAGCGTTCATCTCAGGGATGCCCATCCGCAGCCGAGCCGCGCCGGTGCTGCGATGGGCCGCCCAGCCATATTCATCTGCAAGTCAGCGCGTTCGTTGGTGGATGCCCGGCACGAGGCCGGGTATGACGACAGAGAGGCGATTAGTTCGCCGCCACCGTCGCCCCGAATTCCCGCTGCACCGCCTCGATGTCCGCCACTGTCGGCAGGCCGGCCTCGTTGCCGAGCCGTTGGATCTTATAGGTCGAGGCGGCGCGGGCGAATTCGAAGTGCTGCTGCCAGCTCTTTTCCGGGCTGTTGAGATACGAGAACACATAGGCGCCGTGAAACACGTCGCCGGCGCCGTTGGTGTCGAGCACGCGTTCGCGCGGGATCGACAGCGCCGGCAGGGTGCGCACCGTGCCTGTCTCGTCGTACCAGATCAGCCCGCGCTCGCCCTGGGTCACGCCGCCGACCCGGCAACCGCGCGACTTGAGATAATCGAGCATCTTGTCCGGCGTCATGTCCATCTGCTCGCAGAGCCGTTCGGCGACGATCGCCACATCGATGAATTCGAGCAGTTCGTGGGTGTTGGTGCGCAGGCCGCCGCCGTCGAGCGAGGTCAGGATGCCGGCCTCGCGGCACAGTCTGGCATAGTGGATCGCGGCGTCGGGCTGATGGCCGTCGACATGCAGCGCGCGGCAATTGCCGAGGTTGAGCAGCGGAAACGGATGAATGTGCTCGTCGTCGCGGCAGCGCACAATTGCGCGCTTGCCGTCCTTCGGCATGATGAAGGACAACGACGAGGAGGCGACCTTGCGCGGATGAATCTCGATCCCGTACTTCGCGCTCATGTCCTGAAACATCCGCCCCAGCCAGTCGTTGGCGATGGTGGCGATCAGGTCGGGCACGATCCCGAGCTTGGCGCAGCAGAATGCCGCTGTCACCGCGTTGCCGCCGAACGACACCGCGTAGTCCGACGCCACGTGCTTCTCGTCGCCGGTCGGCATGTGGTCGGTGATGAAGGTGACGTCGATATAGGTCTGTCCGATGAAAAGTGCGTGCATGAGCGTCCCGTACTGCGAGCCTGACCCGGCCTGGATACAATAGCACTGCTTATCGCGGTGCATTCGCTAAAATAAGTCGCAACATCAAGGGGGAGTGGACAGTCCCTGGGCTGAAATTGCGGCCATGACGCGGAACGCAGGGTGCCCTATTGCGGTTTGATTGACGCAAGGAGAATCGGCGGGATGCCTGTCGCTGACGTCGGGCGCGGGGATCCTCATCGGGATCGAGCCCATCAGAAACTGTAAAGCGTTCGGCAAGAAACGGAAACCACCCCGCGGCAATACCAGGTTCTCTATCGCTCGTTTGACCATATGATGAATCTGATGCGGGGCGACGACGGCGATTCGTGAAGAGATGTGCTCGACCATGACCATCGAGGGTCGGTTCCATGAGCGTCAAGGAGCGTAATGCTGAGGACAGGCATATCGTGACACTGGCCGCATCGGCAGAGCGTTCGGCGATCACGGCGATCGACCACCTTGTTGTTCTGGTCAGTGACCTGCCGGCTGCCGTCGCGGCATACCGAACGCTTCTGGCGCGCGAACCGGCCTGGCACGGTGCCGATGACGGCTCCGAGAACGTCTTGTTCACGCTCGACAACATGTCGCTCGAATTGATGGCTCCGTCCGGCCTCGGCGGCAACGCCGATCGTATCCGCACCGTGATCAAGCTGCAGGGCGAGGGGTTGGCGAGCCTGTGTTTCCGCGTCTCCGATATCGGCCGGATGCACCGCCGGCTCGATCGCCTCGCCATGCAGCCGGACCCGATCGCCTCGGTCCAGGGGCGCGATACGCAGACCGGCGCGACCCTGAAATGGAAACGAACCCGCGCCGCCACCGGCCTCACCCGTGGGGTTCGGCTGTTCTTTGTCGAACTCGATGCCGAACGCCCGCGATCCCAGGTGTCGGGTCCGGCCGCCGTCAGGGGGCTCGATCATATCGTGGTCTCGACGTCGGACCCGGAGCGCGCCGCGGCGCTGTACGGTTCGAGACTGGGACTCGAGATGGCTTTGGACCGATCGAACCAGCAGGCGCGCCGGTTGATGTTCTTTCTCTGTGGCGACGTCAACGTCGAGGTCGTGCATCGGCCCGTCGCCGGTTCGGATGACGAGCACGACAAGTTGTGGGGAATCAGTTGGCGCGTCGACGATCTCGATGTTGCCCGCGCCCGCCTGATTGATTCCGGAATCACCGTGACCGAGCCGCGCGTCGGCCGCCGTCCCGGCACACGGGTGGTCACCGTCCGCAGCGGCACCTGCCGGATTCCGACTCTGCTGGTCCAGACAACTTTGATCTAAAGCGTTTTCGAGCAAAGCGGAACCGTTCGCGCTGGTACGATGCGTTGCATTGCGAAGCTGGGGGCCGGTTCCGACTCCGTTTCTGGGAGAGCGGAAGTTGCTCCAGGAGGTCGGCAAGTCCGCGACCAGATTGCTGCGTTGGCCACTTTGAGGTCGCCTACAGGCGGCATGGCACGCGCAGATAGCCGCGAAACCGCACCCGCCCGCCGCGCGACGGCGTGCCGTCGAGCGTGTAGTTCGGGAAGCGCGCCAGGAATCGCGTCAGCGCGATCACGCCTTCGAGCCGCGCCAGCGCCATGCCGGCGCATTGATGTGGCCCCGTGGCAAAAGCGAGGTGCCGGTTCGGCGTTCGTCCGACGTCGAACCGGTCGGGATCGGGAAACTGCGCCGGATCGCGGTTGGCAGCGCCGATGCACAGCGTCAGCGAGGTGTTGGCCTGCATCGTTACGCCTCCGATCTCGACCTCGGTGGTGGTGATGCGGTTGCCGAGCTGGTTCGAGCTCTCATAGCGCAGGATCTCTTCGACCGCGGTGCGGGCGAGGCCGGGCTGGCCGATCAGCCGCTGTTTTTCCGCAGGATTGTCTGCGAGCGCCACGAGCCCGTTGCCGATCAGGTTGGTGGTGGTTTCATGTCCGGCGTTGAGCAGGAAGATGCAATTGTGCAGCAGCTCCTTGGCGGAGAGCTTCTCGCCGGTGCCGTCGTCGCCCTGGATCAGCCGGGTCAGAACATCGTGCTCCGGATCGCCGGGCTCGGCGCGACGGCGCGTGATCAGGATTTCGAGATAGGCGAGGAAGTCGCGGACAGCCTCATTGCCGCGCGAAAACGTCTCCGGCCCGATCACCGGCTCGAGTGCGCCGAGAATCGCCAGCGACCAGTCGCGGAGCGGGCCGCGCTCGTCGTGCGGCACGCCGAGCAGATTGCCGATCACCTCGATCGGGATCGCGGCGGCGAAATCCTCGATCAGATCGACGCCGGCTTTGGCCGCCATCGCATCGAGCAGGCGGTCGACCAGCGCGATCAGATCCGGCTGCATGCCGGCGATCGCGCGCGGCGACAGCGCGCCCGTGATCAGCCGCCGCACTCGCGTATGCGCCGGCGGGTCGTTGAACACCAGGCTGGTAGTGTGATGCTCGAACAGCAGCGAGTCGCCGTATTTCGGCGCGAATTCGCGCTTCTTGTCGGAGCTGAACAGCGTGGTGTTCTTGTAGACCGTCACCAGATCGTCATAGCGCGTCAGGATGTACCCGCCATTGCGCAGCCGCTTGACCGGCTGATGCGTCTGCAGGGCGCGATAGGTGGGGTAGGGATTGTCATAGAACTCCGGCGTCAGCCGTTCGAGTTCGAACTCCGCCGCCAGTTCGCGTGAGGGCATTTCCATGTCATTCCCGTTTTCTTGGTTATAGAGCGTTTCCCCGCGAAACGCATATCGGCTGGCCGGAGGCGGCAGGCACGAGGCTTCGAGGGATACCGCCGGGCGGAATGGCCGACCCAGGCAAATCCAGACCGGGCCTGAAAGACGGGCATCTTAGGCGATTTCCACACTCACGATTCTGTGCGTTGCAGCGAACCCAATTGACAATCCGGCAGGTGAGTGCCTACTCACGAAAATGAACTCATTGCGAATGACGCGCGATTTGCGGCGGGAATTGATTCTTGGCGCCGCAAAGCGATGCTTTGCGCGAAACGGCTTTGCGGGGACCACGACCAGGAGCGTCGCTACGGCGGCGTCGATCTCAGAAGGGTTGCTGTTCAAGCATTTTCCGAGCAAATCAGCACTGTATGCCGAGATTCTGGCGGAAGAGTGCGAGGCCGACCCCGCGCTGGTCCACCTGCTCGACCTGCCGCCGTCGACCGAAGCGCTGGTCGTCGTCGTTCGCAATATGGTCGTGCATTTCTTGCATGTTTCGGATCAGCCGGACGGCGAGGAGGCGCAGCGTCTACGGCTTCTGGTCACGAGCCAGCTCGACGACGGCGAGTTCGCCAGGCTGGTGTTCGAGAAGATCTCTGGGCTGATCGGACCGAAGTTCGCCGCTTCGCTCGATCGCGCGGTAGCGGCCGGAGAGGCGACGCGGATCGGGCAGGAGCCGATGAACCTGTTCTGGTTCGCGTACCATACGCTGGTGACGATGGCGCTCGGACGACTGCCTGCGGTGCCATGCCTCGCTTACGGCGAGGCCGCCGCTCTCGAGAGGCAGACCTGTGAATACATCTTGCGTGGGATTGGACTGAACGACGACGTAATTGCCGCCCATCTGGATCGCGAGCTATCGCCGGAGCAGACGAGCGCGGAAACGACAGAGAGTGCATAAATGACGCTTGCGACAGAAACCCCGCCCGCTGCGCGGTCGGCCCCTGAAAAGCCGCGCCCCCGTCCGGTGCGGATGATCCGATGGTTCATCATCATCGGGTTGCTGCTGGCGATTCTGGTCGGCGGGCTGGTCGGCTTCAACGCCTTCCGCAGCCACATGATCGCGCAGTTCTTCGCCAACAACAAACCGCCGCCGATCAACGTCTCGATCGCCGAGGCGAAGTCGGAGGTGGTGCCGAACCTGCTGACCGCGGTCGGCGATCTCGCCGCCGTGCATCAGGTCAACGTCACCTCCGACGTCAACGGACGCATCACCGACATTCTGTTCACGCCGGGTGCCGAGGTCAAAGCGGGCGCAAAACTGCTGCAGCTCTACGACGCGCCGGAGCAGGCCGACCTCGCCAATTACCGGGCGCAGGTCAAGGTCGCCGAGCTGTCGCTCGACCGCGCCAAGCAGCTCGCCGCACGGCAGTTCGGACCGCAGGCGACGGTCGATCAGGCCCAGGCGTCGTTCGACCAGGCCAATGCCGGCATCGCGCGGACGGAAGCGGTGATTTCGCAAAAGCTGGTGCGCGCGCCGTTCGACGGCGTGCTCGGCGTCCGCCGCGTCGAGGTCGGTCAATATCTCACGGCCGGCACCCAGATCGTGACGCTGACCGACCTGTCGCGGGTCTATACGAACTTCACCGTGACCGAGAAGGACAGCGGCACCTTGAAGGTCGGGCAAGCGGTGCGCGTCACGGTCGACGCCTATCCGGGCCGCGTGTTCGAAGGCAAGATCACCACGATCGAGCCGCAGATCAGCGCCGAGACCCGCAACATCCGGGTGCAGGGCACGCTGGATAATCCCGAGCACATCCTGAAGCCCGGCATGTTCGCGACCACCACGGTGGTGCTGCCGGACAAGCCGGCGGTGATCACCGTGCCGGAAACCGCCGTCGACTATACGCTGTACGGCGACTCCGTGTTCCTGATCAAGGAAGAGAAGGCCGACGACGGCAAGACCAGCCTGACCGCGGTGCGGACCTTCGTGCGCACCGGGGAGCGGATCCACGGCCGCGCCGTGATCCAGAGCGGTCTGAAAGCCGGCGACCGCGTCGTCGCGGTCGGCCAGCTCAAGCTGCAATCCGGTGCCGCGGTGGCGATCTCCAAGGACCCGCCGCCGCCGATTCCGGCCACGCCGCCGCGCTACTGAGCGAGGCGCGGGACGGCGCATCGGCGCGTCCCGCCGACATCGAATCTGTCCGGCCGGCGATCGTCGCCGTCCGGTAGCAACTGAACAATTCGCCGCCTCGCGCCGCTGGATGCGCGAGACGCGGGCGTCACGGAGCGACCGCACTATGGGTGCCCTCACCGATATCTTCATCAAGCGGCCGGTGCTGTCGCTGGTGGTCAGCCTGCTGATCCTGCTGATCGGCTTCAGGGCCGCGACCACGCTGCCGATCCGCCAGTATCCCAAGCTGTCGAACACCGTGATCACCGTCACCACGGTGTATCCCGGCGCCTCGCCGGACCTGATGCAGGGCTTCATCACCACCCCGCTCGAGCAGGCCGTCGCCTCGGCCGAGGGCATCGACTACATCACCTCGTCCTCGACCCAGGGCCAGAGCCTGATCACGGTCTACGTCAAGCTCAATTTCGATCCGAACCAGGCGCTCACCGAGGTTCTGGCGAAGGTCAATTCGGTCAAATATCTGATCCCGCGCGAAGCCAACGATCCGGTCATCGTCAAATCCACCGGCGAGACCACGGCGGTGATGTATATCGGCTTCTCCAGCAACGAGCTCTCCGGCTCGGCGATCTCGGACTATCTGACGCGCGTGGTGCAGCCGGTGCTGTCCACCGTCGAAGGCGTGGCCTCCGCCGACATCCTCGGCGGCCAGACCTTCGCGATGCGGATCTGGCTCGATCCGATCCGCATGGCCGGGCGCGGGGTGTCGCCCGACGATGTCGCCGCCGCGATCCGCGCCAACAACTTCCAGGCGGCCGCGGGTCAGACCAAGGGCTATCTCACGGTCTCCAACGTCAGTACCAACGCCGATCTCCAGAACGTCGACCAGTTCAAGCAGATGACGGTGAAGGCCAAGGACGGCGGCTTCATCAGGTTGCAGGACGTCGCCACGGTCGAACTCGCCGCGCAGAGCACCGATTCCAGCGTGGCGTTCTCCGGCGAGCGGGCGATCTTCATCGGCGTGCAGGCGACGCCGCAGGGCAACCCGCTCAATATCGTCAGCGGTGTTCGTGCGCTGTTTCCGGATATCGAGCGCAATCTGCCGCCGTCGCTGAAGATGAAGGTCGCCTATGATTCGACCAAATTCATCCGCTCCTCGATCGACGAGGTCGAGATGACGCTGATCGAGGCGGTGGGGATCGTCATCGTGGTGATCTTCCTGTTCCTCGCCTCGTTCCGGTCGGTGATCATCCCGGTAGTGACGATTCCGCTGTCGCTGATCGGCGTCTGCACGGCGATGCTGGCGATGGGCTTCAGTATCAATCTGCTCACGCTGCTGGCGATGGTGCTGGCGATCGGCCTCGTGGTCGACGACGCCATCGTCGTGGTCGAGAACATCCATCGACATCTCGAGGAGGGCAAGAGTCCCGTCCAGGCCTCGCTGATCGGGGCCCGCGAGATCGTCGGGCCGGTGATCTCGATGACCATCACGCTGGCCGCGGTGTACGCGCCGATCGGCTTCCTCGGCGGCCTCACCGGTGCGCTGTTCCGCGAATTCGCCTTCACGCTCGCCGGCGCGGTGATCGTATCCGGCATCATCGCGCTGACGCTGTCGCCGATGATGTGCTCGGTGCTGTTGAAGCATCAGGAGAGCCAGGGCTGGTTCGCCCGCAAGGTCGACAGCGTGTTCGGCGCCACCACGCGCTGGTACGGGCGCCAGCTCGATCGCTCGCTGGACTATCGGCCGATCACCGGGATGTTCGCGCTGGTGATCCTGGGCCTGGTCGGATTCATGTACATGAATACGGCCAAGGAACTCGCGCCCGAGGAAGACCAGGGTATCGTCTTCGCGGTCACCAAGGGGCCGAAATACGCCAATATCGACTACTCCAACTACTACGGAGAGAAGCTCGACAAGGCGTTCGCGGGCTTCCCGGAGACCGACCTGCGCTTCATCCTGAACGGCACGTCGGGCCCGAACAACGGCATCGCGGGCATGTTGCTGAAGCCGTGGGACGAGCGCGAGCGGTCGTCGATCAAGCTCAAGCCGCTGGTGCAGGCCGAACTCAGCAAGATCGAAGGCGTCAACGCCTTCGCCTTCAACCTGCCGCCGCTGCCCGGCGGTCCGGGCGGCCTGCCGATCCAGATGGTGATCAACTCCACCACCGGCTTCCGCGCAGTTTACGAGGAGATGGTCAAGCTCAAGGACGCCGCGCGCAAGAGCGGGCTGTTCATCGTCGCCGACAGCGATCTCGACTTCAACCAGCCGGTGGTGCGGGTCAAGATCGACCGCAACAAGGCCAACGATCTCGGCATCACCATGTCGCAGATCGGCGGCACGCTGGCGACACTGCTCGGCGGCAACTACACCAACCGCTTCAATCTGGAAGGCCGGTCGTATCAGGTGATCCCGCAGGTGCCGCGCGCGGATCGGCTGTCGCCGAATTCGCTCGACGGCTATTATGTGCCGAGCGCCACCGGGCAGCAGGTGCCGCTGTCGACGCTGGTGTCGATTGAAACCGCGACCGACCCGAACGCGCTGACGCACTTCAACCAGCTCAACTCCGCCACCTTCCAGGCGGTGCCGATGCCGGGCGTCACGGTGGGGCAGGCGGTGGACTTCCTCGAGCAGCAGGCGAAGAACCTGCCCTCCGGCTTCAACCACGATTATCTGGCCGACGCGCGGCAATACGTGAAGGAGGGCAATCAGCTCGCCATCACCTTCGGCTTCGCGCTGATCATCATCTTCCTGGTGCTGGCCGCGCAGTTCGAAAGCCTGCGCGATCCGCTGGTGATCATGATTTCGGTGCCGATGGCGATCTCGGGCGCGTTGATCCCGCTGTTCTTCGGCGTGGCGACGATCAACATCTACACCCAGGTCGGGTTGCTGACGCTGGTCGGCCTGATCAGCAAGCACGGCATCCTGATGGTCGAGTTCGCCCGCGAGCTGCAGCTCAAGGAAGGGCTCGACAAGCGCTCGGCGATGGAAATGGCGGCGCGGGTCCGGCTGCGGCCGATTCTGATGACCACCGCCGCGATGGTCACCGGCCTGCTGCCGCTGCTGAGCGCGTCGGGCGCCGGCGCGGCGAGCCGGTTCTCGATCGGCCTCGTGGTGGTGTCCGGCATGTTGATCGGCACGCTGTTCACGCTGTTCGTGCTGCCGGCCGTCTACGTCGCGATCGGCACCGACCACCGCGCGGCGTCGGAGTCCGAGCGCGCCAAACAGATCGAGGATTACGAGATGGAGCAGGCCTCGCCGTCGCTGAAGCCGACCTGAACCTGCTGCGCCTCGAAGCGCGTCGAAACAAGGCGGATCTGCGAGGGTCCGCCTTTTTCATGGCCGGCGCCGCGCCGATCGCCGTGGCCATTTGCGGAATCGCCGCTCGGCCCTTACCTGATGCTCCATGAAGCAGGACGAGACGGATGTTCTGGTGCTCGGCGCCGGGATCGTGGGCGTCGGCGCCGCGCTGCATCTGCAGCGACGCGGCCGCGACGTCGTGCTGGTCGATCGCAACGCCGCGGCGGGTGACGAGACCAGCTACGGCAATGCCGGGCTGATCGAGGTCGCCTCGGTGCTGCCCTACATGTTCCCGCGGGATCTCGGGCATCTGCTGCGCTACGCCTTCAACGGCTCGGCGGACGTGCACTACCAGTTGTCAGGCCTGCCTGAATTCCTGCCCTGGCTGCTGCGCTATTTTCAGGCCTCGTCGCCGGAAGGTGCGGAGCGCACCGCGCGCGCCGCGTTGCCGCTGATCCGGCAGAGCCTCGCCGAGCATGAAGCCCTGATCGCCGAGGCCGGCGTCCCGGAGCTGTTGCGCAAGACCGGCTGGATCAAGCTGTTTCGCTCCGAGGTCTCGTTCGGCAACAGCGTGGCCGAGCTCGACCGGGTGAAGCGCTTCGGCGTCACCGCCGATGTGCTCGACGACGCATCGATCGCGGCGCGCGAACCGAACCTGATGGGCAAATTCGCCGGCGCGATCCATTGGCTCGAGCCCGGCTTCGTGCCCGATCCCGGCGCGCTGGTGAAGGCCTATGCGGCATTGTTCACGCGCAAGGGAGGCCGGTTCGCCCGCGGCGACGCGCGCTCGCTGCAGCAGCAAGGCGGCGGCTGGCGGATCACCGCCGACGATGGTCCAATCACCGCGCGCGAAGTGGTGGTGGCGCTGGGGCCGTGGTCTGATCTGGTGTTCAGGCCGCTCGGCTATCGCATTCCGCTCGGCGTCAAGCGCGGCTATCACCAGCATTTCGCGGCGCGCGGCAACGCGGTGCTGCAGCATCCGGTTCTCGATGCCGATCGCGGTTATTTGCTGGCGCCGATGAAACGCGGCATCCGGCTCACCACCGGCGCCGAGTTCGCCCGCCGCGACGCGCCGCCGTCGCATGTGCAGATCGACCGGACCCGTGCGATGGCGCGCGATCTGTTTCCGCTCGGCGATGCGGTCGAGCAGCAGCCCTGGATGGGCGCGCGGCCGTGCCTGCCGGACATGCTGCCGGTGATCGGCCGGGCGCCGCGTCACCCGGGGCTGTGGTTCGATTTCGGTCATCAGCATCACGGCCTCACGCTCGGCCCGGTCACCGGACGGCTGTTGGCCGAGATGATGACCCGCGAGGAGCCGTTCGCCGATCCGGTGCCGTTCGCCGCCGAACGATTCGGTTGAGGCGCACGTGCCACACCTCAGATCGCTTGCATCGCACTGCGTCTCGCGGCGATACTGGCGGCCGTGTTCAGGATGCTCCGCCGGGCGTCGCTGAGACGTCCCTTCGCGTTGTGATGTGAATTGGAGACCGGTTCGCATCGACACGACGCGCCACTGCAGGAATCCGGAGCGGCCATGAAAGTCAACGTCGAGATCGATTGCACCCCCGAGGAAGCGCGCGCATTCTTCGGCCTGCCCAACGTGCAGCCGATGCAGACGGCGGTGATGGACAGGCTGCAGCAGCAGATGCTGTCCAACATCGACAAGGTGTCGCCGGAGGCGTTGATGCAGAGCTGGTTCACCTTCGATCCGAAGATCGCCGAGCGCTTCCAGGATATGTTCGTGACCATGGCGGGCCTGGGCGGAAACAAGAAGTAAACCGCCACGACAGGAGGCAGGATGGCCGCCGTCGACCGCGCGACCCCTCACCATCGTCTGCGTCCGCCGAGCCTCGCGCTGCTGCTGGCGGAGGCGCGCAGCCTGCTGGAATTCAACGCCAGCATCCTGTTGTCGCCGCTGCTGCTGCAGGCGCCGAAAGGCGACGGCCATCCGGTGCTGGTGCTGCCGGGGCTGCTCGCCAGCGATCTGTCGACAGCGCCGCTGCGGCGCTATCTGCGCGCGCTCGGCTATCAGCCGTTCGCCTGGGAGCTCGGCCGCAATTTCGGCGGCGTCTACCGGATGCGCGACCGGCTGCGCCGGCGCCTGACTACGATCCACGAGGCATCCGGCCGCAAGGTCAGCGTGGTCGGGTGGAGCCTCGGCGGCGTCTATGCGCGCGACCTCGCGCTGCATGCGCCACAGATGATCCGCGGCATCGTCACGCTCGGCAGTCCGTTTTCCGGCGACATCACCGCCACCAATGCACGGCGGGTCTACGAGAAGCTGTCGGGCGAGGATCTCGACGAGATCAGGCCCGACGATCTACAGGCTCTCACCAGCGACATGCCGGTGCCGGCGACGTCGATCTATTCGCGCACCGACGGCATCGTGAACTGGCGCACCTCGCGGCTGCGGCCGTCGCCGACCGCCGAGAACATCGAGGTTCTGCTCGCGAGCCATATCGGGCTCACCGTCAACCCCGCGGTGCTGTGGGCGATCGCCGATCGGCTGGCGCAGCCGGAGGGCGCATTCGCACCGTTCGATCGCTCAGGGCCGTTCGCGCTTGCCTATGCGGCACCGCCGGCCCGAGGCACATGACCGGTTCAGAAGAGGCTTCTGCGATGTCCTCGTCCAACAAGCTCGCGCCGATTCCGCATCCACCGAAGCAGCCGGTGGTCGGCAACATGCTGTCGATCGACACCAAGGCGCCGGTGCAGCATCTGGTGCGTCTCGCCGAGGAACTCGGGCCGATCTTCTGGCTCGACATGATGGGCGCGCCGATCGTGATCGTGTCGGGCTACGATCTGGTCGACGAGATCAGCGACGAGAAGCGTTTCGACAAGGCGGTGCGCGGCGCGCTGCGTCGGGTCCGTACGGTCGGCGGCGACGGGCTGTTCACGGCCGACACCAGCGAGCCGAACTGGAGCAAGGCACACAACATCCTGCTGACGCCGTTCGGCGGCCGTGCCATGCAGTCGTATCATCCGAGTATGGTCGATATAGCCGAGCAGCTCGTCAAAAAATGGGAGCGTCTCAACGCCGACGACGAGATCGACGTCGTTCACGACATGACCGCGCTGACGCTCGACACCATCGGCCTGTGCGGCTTCGACTATCGCTTCAATTCGTTCTATCGGCGCGACTACCACCCCTTCGTGGAATCGCTGGTGCGCTCGCTCGAGACCATCATGATGACCCGCGGCCTGCCGCTGGAAAATCTCTGGATGAAGAAGCGGCGCGACACGCTGGCCGAAGACGTCGCCTTCATGAATGCGATGGTCGACGAGATCATCGCCGAGCGACGCAAGGCGGCCGCCGTCGCCGACAAGATGGACATGCTCGGCGCGATGATGACCGGCGTCGATAAGGTCACCGGCGAGCCGCTCGACGACGTCAACATCCGCTATCAGATCAACACCTTCCTGATCGCCGGCCACGAGACCACCAGCGGGCTGCTGTCCTGCGCGATCTATGCGCTGTTGAAGCATCCCGAGGTTTTGCAGAAGGCCTATGACGAGGTCGACCGCGTGCTCGGCGCCGACACGTCGGTCGAGCCGAGCTATCAGCAGGTCAATCAGCTCGGCTATATCACCCAGATTCTCAAGGAGACGCTGCGGCTATGGCCGCCGGCGCCGGCCTACGGCGTGGCGCCGATCCAGGACGAGACCATCGGCGGCCAATATCATCTGAAACGCGGCACCTTCACCACGGTGCTGGTGCTGGCGCTGCATCGCGACCCGAGTATCTGGGGTCCGAATCCGGATGCGTTCGACCCGGAGAATTTTTCGCGCGAGGCGGAATCCAAGCGCCCGGCCAATGCGTGGAAACCGTTCGGCAACGGCCAGCGCGCTTGCATCGGCCGCGGCTTTGCGATGCACGAGGCGGCGCTGGCGCTCGGCATGATCCTGCAACGCTTCAAGCTGATCGATCACACGCGCTATCGCATGGTGCTGAAGGAAACGCTGACGATCAAGCCGGAGGGCTTCAAGATCAAGGTGCGGCCCCGCAGCGACAAGGATCGAGCCACGCGGATCGCGTCGGGAGTATCGCACTCTGTGGCCCCGGCCCCGGCCGCGCCGCGCGCGCGGCCGGGCCACAACACGCCGCTGCTGGTGCTGTACGGCTCCAATCTCGGCACCGCCGAGGAGCTGGCGCACCGCGTCGCCGATCTCGCCGACCTGAACGGCTTCGCGACGCGACTCGGCGCGCTCGATCAGTATGTCGGTCAGTTGCCGGAAGAGGGGGGCGTACTGATCTTCGCCGCCTCCTACAACGGCGCGCCGCCGGACAACGCCACGCAGTTCGTGCGCTGGCTGTCGGGCGATTTGCCGCCCGATGCCTTTGCCAAGCTGCGCTATGCCGTGTTCGGCTGCGGCAATCGCGACTGGACCGCGACCTATCAGGCGATCCCGCGGCTGATCGACGAGCGCCTCGCCGCGCATGGCGGCCGCAACATCTTCGTGCGCGGCGAGGGCGACGCCCGTGACGATCTCGAAGGCCAGTTCGAGGCCTGGTTCGCCACGCTCGGCCCGCTGGCGGTGAAGGAGTTCGGCATCGACGCTGCGTTCGATCGCGGTGCCGACGATACGCCGCTGTATGGAATCGAGCCCCTCGCGCCGGCGGCGTCGCAGCCGCTGGCCGCCACTGGCGTCGCAGTGGCGATGCGCGTGCTGGAGAACCGCGAGCTGCAGGATCGCGCAGCCTCCGGCCGCTCGACCCGGCACATCGAGATCGCATTGCCGCAGGGCATGAGCTACCGCGTCGGGGATCATCTCAGCGTGATCCCGCGCAACGATCCGGCGCTGGTCGCCGCCGTCGCGCAGCGCTTCGGCTTTGCGCCCGACGACCAGATCAGATTGTCGGCGGCGCCCGGGCGCCGCGCGCAATTGCCGGTGGGTGAAGCCGTGTCGATCGGCGGCCTGCTCGGCGACCATGTCGAACTGCAGCAGGTGGCCACCCGCAAGCAGATCGTGGCGCTGGCCGCGCACACGCGCTGTCCGCAGACGCGACCGAAGCTGCAGGCGCTCGCCGGCGGCGACGGCGCGGCCGACGATGCCTATCGCGCGGAGGTACTGGGTAAGCGCCGGTCGGTGTTCGATCTCTTGCAGGAACATCCCGCTTGCGAGTTGCCGTTCGCGGCCTATCTTGAAATGCTGACGCCGCTGCAGCCGCGTTACTACTCGATCTCGTCGTCACCGGCGCGAGATCCGGCGCGGGCCTCGGTCACCGTCGCGGTGGTCGAGGGACCGGCGCTGTCCGGCCGTGGCATCTATCGCGGCGCGTGCTCGAGCTGGCTCGCCGGCCGCGGCAGCGGCGATACCGTTCAGGCCACGGTACGTGCGACCAAGGCCTGCTTCCGTCTGCCGGACGACGATCGCGTGCCGTTGATCATGATCGGGCCGGGCACCGGGGTGGCGCCGTTCCGCGGCTTTCTACAGGAGCGTTCCGCGCGCAAGGTCGGCGGCGCAACGCTCGGCCCAGCGCTGCTGTTCTTCGGTTGCCGCCATCCGGCGCAGGACTATCTCTATGCCGACGAATTGCAGGGCTTCGCGGCCGACGGAATCGTCGAATTGCACGCCGCGTTCTCGCGCGGCGACGGGCCCAAGACCTATGTGCAACATCTGATCGCCGCGCAAAAGGATCGGGTGTTCGCATTGATCGAGCAGGGCGCGATCGTTTATGTCTGCGGCGACGGCGGCCGGATGGAGCCGGATGTCAAGGCCGCGCTGTGTGCGATCCATCGCGAGCGCAGCGGCGCCGACGCGACGGCCGCCGCGGCATGGATTGCGGATCTCGGCGCGCGCGATCGCTACGTGCTCGATGTTTGGGCGAGCGTGTAAGTCCAACGAGGAGAAGGTAGTGGCCGACAAGGACAACGACCCGGCCGCGGCCTGGCAAGCGATGTTCGGCGAGATGAGCAAGGGCTTCACGGCGCTCGCCAGTCAGGCGATGGCGACCCCGGAAATCGCCAAAGCGGTCGGCCAGGTCGGCGGCGCCACGGCGGAGGCGCAGAAACAGTTCGGCGAGATGGTTGAAAAATACCTGGCCGGTCTCAACCTGCCGACGCGCGCGCAGATGGACGAGTTCGGCGCGCGGCTCTCGGCAATCGAAGCCCGGCTCGATCAGCTCAAGGCAGCGGTCGATCAAGGGCGCAACGAGTCCGGCGACACCACGGCACCAAAGCCGACGCGCGCGAAATAGGCGGCCGAGCTACATCCAAAAATTGCGAAATTTGTTTCGCGCACGCGGATTAGAGAATATTCATTAATCGGATCAACGACTTAGGTGCAAGCTGAAATGCTGCAATGCAATATTATATTGCAATGCAACATAAACTGTGCCATATGAAGGGTGTCCCGGGCCGCATTCGGACGGGGCGAGACCATAGCTCAATCACCGAGGATGGAGACACCCGATGACCAACGAAACCTATTCCGAGACGCATCAGGCCGCGTTCGACAACGTCAAACAGGCATTTGCGCCGGTTGGCGACGCATTCAAGAACTTCCAGAATCTGGAAGTTCCGGAAGCCACCCGCGACTTCGTCAAGCGTGCGGCCGGCACCGCCAAGGAGAAGGCCGCCGACTTCCAGGCGGGTTCGGAGAAGGTCACCTCCGCGATCGAAGAGGCTGTCAGCCATTCGGTCAGCGAGGCCGCCAAGATCAGCCGCAACATCCAGCAGGCGATCTATGCCGACACCCAGGCGTTCTTCTCCGGAATCGACAAGCTGGCTTCGGCGAAGTCGTTGAACGAAGCGGTGCAGATCCAGTCGGATCTGGTTCGCTCGCACGGCGAAGTGCTGGTGTCGCGCGCCAAGTCGACCACCGAATATCTCGGGAAGCTGGTCGCCGACAGCGCCAAGTCGGCCCAGGACAACCTGAGCAAGAGCTTCAGCAAGCCGCTCTGATCGACACATCGATCGATCACAGGTCTTGCTGATCACTGAATTCTGGGCCCGCGCAAGCGGGCCTTTCTTTTTGGGCGCCACCCTTCAACGTCATTCCGGGGCGCGAACGCAGTTCGCGAACGTGGAATCGCGAGGTGTTCATCCGGTAGTCGCAACAACCTCGGTATTCCGGGTTCGCTCGCTTCGGCGAGCGCCCCGGAATGACGTGGAGAGGATGTGCAGAAGTCGCTACCCTGCGCGCCGCGCCACTGCCGGCCGCTCGTTCTTCCTGCGCGACGTTGTGCGCCCGGGCTCGGCGTCGTCGTCTTCGACCGCGTCCATCGCCTGTTCTGCGCCGGCGACCATCAGCGTCGTCACCATTTTCGCATAGGTCTGGCGGTTCAGCCCCTTGCCTTCGCGGAACCACAAATAGTGCCAGTTCAACATGCCGAACAGCGACATCGTCAGCGGCTTCAGGAGATGCGGCTTGGCGGCGGTCGCCGGGATCGCAGCGCTGATTGCATCCGACATCAGGCTGACGAGACTGCGCTCCAGCGCCTTCAGTTCCTCCTGCTGCTCGCCTGGTAACAACTTGAGGCTCGAGATCTGCACCTGATGTTCGGCGTCGGCGCCGCGATAGGCTTCCAGCAGTGCCGCCGCGATGGCGAACAGCCGCTCGCCAGCGTCGCCCTCGGACCGCGCAGCAGATTCGACCACGCCGACGAGATGCTGCAAATGGTCGGCGAGCAGATCGAACAGCACCGCGTCCTTGGAGCGGTAGTAGTGATACATCAGCGCCTTTGAGACGCCGCAGGCCTCCGCGATCATGGTGATCGAGGTTCCGGTATAGCCGTGCTCCGCGAACAGCTTCGCGGAACGGCTGAGGATGCCGCGGCGTTTCTGGTCGTAGTCGTTCGCTCGCGTGCGAGCCATGCGATGCAACATCCTGCTTGGTGCGGCACGCCCGACACGAACCGCGGATGACTGGTTCCGACACTTGCATTGACCGTCCAATTGGTCAATTATATTTCCAACAAGGCCGGGCCGCGCGCCCGAGCCTGCGAGGAAACTGCCGAGGACGCCGCCATGTACACACAGGCGCTCAACACCACCGAGGCCGAGGATCGCAACCTCGAGGACGCCGGCCGCGCCGCGCTGTTCCAGGCGCGGATCGATGCCGAAGAGCGGATCGAGCCCAACGACTGGATGCCGGCGGCGTATCGCAAGACGCTGACGCGGCAGATCTCGCAGCACGCCCATTCCGAGATCGTCGGCATGTTGCCGGAAGGCAATTGGATCACCCGCGCGCCGACGCTGCGCCGCAAGGCCGCCTTGCTCGCCAAGGTGCAGGACGAATGCGGCCACGGGCTGTATCTCTACGCCGCCGCAGAGACGCTCGGCTCGTCGCGCGAAGAGCTGGTCGATCAGATGCTGAGCGGCAAGGCGAAGTACTCCTCGATCTTCAACTACCCGACGCTGACCTGGGCGGATATCGGCGCGATCGGCTGGCTGGTCGACGGCGCCGCGATCATGAACCAGATTCCGCTGTGCCGCTGCTCCTACGGCCCCTATGCGCGGGCGATGATCCGCGTCTGCAAGGAGGAGTCGTTCCACCAGCGCCAGGGCTACGAGATCATGCTGACGCTGTGCCGCGGTTCGGCCGAGCAGAAGGCGATGGCGCAGGATGCGCTCGACCGCTGGTGGTGGCCATGCCTGATGATGTTCGGCCCGCCGGATCAGGCCAGCCAGCACAGCGACACCTCGACCAGATGGAAGATCAAGCGCTTCTCCAACGACGAATTGCGCCAGAAATTCGTCGATGCGACCGTGCCGCAGGCGCACTATCTCGGGCTCACGATTCCCGATCCGGCGTTGACCAGGAACGAGTCCACCGGGCACTGGGACTACGGCACGATCGACTGGGACGAATTCAAGCAGGTGCTGGCCGGCAACGGCCCGTGCAACCGCGACCGGCTGGCGGCGCGGCGCAAGGCGCATGACGACGGCGCCTGGGTTCGCGAAGCCGCGATGGCCTTCGCCGAAAAGCGCAAGAAGAAGATCGCGGCCTAGACGCCGCGGGATTGTCCATCTTCGGGAGGCATTCGATGAGCACGCCGAATACGGCGCTGTGGGAAGTCTTCATCCGCAGCCGCAATGGCCTCGCGCACAAGCACGTCGGCTCGCTGCACGCCGCCGACGCCACGCTGGCACTGCAGGCGGCCCGCGACGTCTACACCCGCCGCGGCGAGGGGCTGTCGATCTGGGTGGTGCCGTCGAGCGCGATCACGGCGAGCGATCCCGCCGAGGCGGGCATGATGTTCGAGCCGGCCGAGAGCAAGATCTATCGTCACCCGACGTTCTACGAGGTGCCCGATGAAGTCGGGCATATGTAGTTCGCCGCCGTGGCCGGCACATAACGCGACGTCATCCTGAGCTGCCGCCGCGCAGCGGCGGCTTCGAAGGATGCGCAGCCGGTACCCGTCGCCGCATCCTTCGAGGCTCGCTGCGCTCCCACCTCAGGATGACGCCGCGTGTGTGGCGAACGCTTCATTCGAACCCGAGTAACAGCCGATGCCCGCCGCCTCGATCGAAATCACCGACACCCCGCTGTTCACCTACGCCCTGCGCCGCGCCGACGACGCGCTGATCCTCGGGCATCGGCTGTCGGAATGGTGCGGCCATGCGCCGATGCTCGAAGAGGACATGGCGCTGTCGAACATCGCGCTGGATCTGATCGGGCAGGCGCGCGAACTGTACAGCTATGCAGGGCGCGTCGAGGGCAGGGGGCGCGGCGAGGATCAGCTCGCTTATCTGCGCGAGGAGCGCGATTACCAGAACCTCTTGCTCGTCGAGCAGCCCAACGGCGACTTCGCCCGCACCATCGCGCGGCAATTGTTGTATTCCGCCTACGCCGATCCGTATTGGCGGGCGATGATGCGCTCGGCCGACCCGACGCTCGCCGCGATCGCGGCGAAGTCGGAAAAGGAAAGCGCCTATCACCTCCGCCACACGTCGGAATGGATGATCCGGCTCGGCGACGGCACCGACGAAAGCCATCGCCGCGCGCAGGACGCGATCGACGCGCTGTGGCCGTTCACGGGTGAGCTGTTCGAGGCCGACGATGGCGAGCGCAGCCTGATCGAGGCGGGCGTCGTGATCGATCCCGCGAGCCTGCGCGAGCCCTGGCAGGCAACGATCGCCGCCGTGCTGGGCGAAGCGACCTTGACGCTGCCGAGCGGCACGTGGGTGCAGCGCGGCGGCCGCAGCGGCCGGCACAGCGAGCATCTCGGCCATCTGCTCTCCGAGCTGCAATACATGCAGCGGACCTATCCGGGCCAGACATGGTGACGCGCGCCATCAGCGATTCCGAGCTGCGCGCCCGCGCCTGGGATGCGGCCGCGACCGTGGTCGATCCGGAGATTCCCGTCCTCACCATCGCCGATCTCGGCGTGCTGCGCGACATCAGCGTCAACGACGGCCGCGTCGAGGTCACGATCACGCCGACCTATTCGGGCTGCCCGGCGATGAACATGATCACGCTGGAGATCGAGACCGCGCTGGCGCGCGCCGGCATCGGCGACGCGAGCGTTCGAACCGTGCTGGCGCCGGCCTGGACCACCGACTGGATGAGCGCCGAGGGCCGCGCCAAGCTGAAGGACTATGGCATCGCGCCGCCGCAGGCCGCGACCGGCCGCCGGGCGTTGTTCGGCGCCCTTGAAATAGCCTGTCCGCAATGCGGTTCGATCGACACCGAGCAACTGTCCGAATTCGGCTCGACCTCCTGCAAGGCGCTGTGGCGCTGCAAGGTGTGCCGCGAGCCGTTCGATTACTTCAAATGTCACTGATAGGTCAAATGTCATTGAGCCGATGCCCGCCATGAACATCTCTGCCACCATTCCGCGCTTCCATCCGCTGGTGATCCGCGATCTGCGCCGCGAAGGCCGCGACGCGATCTCGCTGAGCTTCACCGTCCCGCCGGATCTCGCCGACGCCTACCAGTTCGCCGCGGGTCAGTATCTGACGCTGCGCACCACGATGGACGGCGAGGAGGTGCGGCGCTCCTATTCGATCTGCTCGGGCCCCGACGACGGCGAATTGCGGATCGCAGTGAAGAAGATCGACGGCGGCGCGTTCTCGGTGTGGGCGACCGAGGAGCTGAAAGCCGGCGACACGCTCGACGTGATGACGCCGACCGGCCGGTTCGGCGTCGCGCCTGCGCCGGACGAGGTCCGCACCTATGTCGGCTTCGCCGCGGGCTCCGGCATCACGCCGATCTTGTCGCTGATCAAGGCCGTGTTGGCGCGCGAGCCGGCGAGCCGGTTCTTCCTGTTCTACGGCAACCGCAGCACCGATCAGATCCTGTTTCGCGACACGCTGGAGACGCTCAAGGATCGTTACTTGCAGCGCTTCGCGGTGTTCCACGTTCTCTCTCAGGAAGAGCAGGACGTGCCGGTGATGCAGGGCCGGCTCGATCGCGACAAGGTGCGGCTGCTGCTGACCGCGATGCTGCCCGCCGCGAGCGTCGATCACGTCTTCGTCTGCGGCCCGATCGGGATGAGCGACGACGTCGAGGCCGCCTGCCGCGAACTCGGCATCGCCGAGGCGCGCATTCATGTCGAGCGCTTCGTCTCCGGCCTCGGCGGCAAGCCGCGACCCAAGGCGGTGGTCGCGCCGGGCGCGCCGCCGAAAGCGATCGCGTCGCTGATCATCGACGGCAAGCGCCGCGAAGTGCCGGTGGCGGAGGGCGAGGCGATCCTCGACGCAGCGTTACGTGCCGGCGTTGACCTGCCCTTCGCCTGCAAAGGCGGAATGTGCTCCACTTGCCGCGCCAAGCTGGTCGAGGGCCAGGCCCCGATGGAGCTGAACTACTCGCTGGAGCCGTGGGAGCTGAAAGCCGGCTTCATCCTGACCTGCCAGGCGAAACCGACCACCGATCGGGTGGTGGTGGACTACGATCACTTGTAGAGAGCCGGCCGCGCCGAATGGCGCGTGCCGGATGCCGCTATGTCGGCCGGGCACTCATCGTCAGCAGGTCGTAGCGCGCGACCGGCTCGTTGTTCTGGTTCACCACCTCGACGTCCCACCGCACCTCGCCGTATTCCGGCCGCCGCGCGGAGGATTTCTGCTTCACGGTCAGCTTCACGCGAATGGTGTCGTCGGGTGAGACGGGCTTGAGGAAGCGCAGATTGTCGAGGCCGTAATTCGCCAACAGCGGCCCCGGTGCCGGGTCGACGAACAGGCCGGCGGCGAACGCCAGAATGAGATAGCCGTGGGCGACACGGCCGGGGAAGAACGGGTTGGCCTTGGCCGCCGCCTCGTCCATATGGGCGTAGAACGTGTCGCCGGTGAAATGTGCGAAGTGCTCGATGTCGTCGAGGGTAATCGGCCGGCTCGCGGTCTCGATGCTTTCGCCGACGGTCAGTTCGTCGAAGTTGCGCTTGAACGGATGCAGATTCGAGACCGGCGACGGTGCGCCGCGGCTCCACGTGCCGGTCAATGCCGCCAGCCGGCGCGGCGAGCACTGGATTGCGGTGCGCTGCATGTAGTGATGCACGCTGCGCAGGCCGCCGAGTTCTTCGCCGCCGCCGGCGCGGCCAGGGCCTCCATGCAACAACGCCGGAAGTGGCGTGCCATGGCCGGTGGATTCCGCGGCGCAATCGCGGTCGAGGATCAGCAATCGCCCGTGCCACGGCGCGATGCCGAGCGCGATCTGCTCGGCGACCTCGTTGTCGTAGGTGAACAGCGACGCGACCAGGCTGCCTTCGCCGCGGCGAACCAGCTCGATCACCTGGTCGACGTCGTCATAGGCGATCACGGTCGCGACGGGTCCGAACGCCTCGATGGCGTGGAGCTTCTCTGCGCGCATCGGGTCCGTTGCGCGCAGGAGTATCGGCGAGAGGTAAGCCCCCGCCGTGGTGTCGATGCCGTCGCCGCTGCAACGCTGCGGGTCTCCGAACACGATGTCGGCCTCGGGGGCGAGCGCTGCGATCGCGGCGCGCACCGTGTCGCGTTGGCCGCGGCTGACCAGCGGGCCCATCGCCTTGTCGTCTTGGCGCGGATCGCCGAGCTTCACGTCGGTCAGCGTCGCCTGCAGGGCCGCGATGACAGCGGCTTCCTGCGCGCGGGGCACAAGCACGCGGCGGATCGCGGTGCATTTTTGCCCGGCCTTGCTGGTCATCTCACGCGCCACCTCCCGCACGAACAGATCGAACTCCGGGTCGGTCGGGGCGATATCCGTGCCGAGGATCGCGGCGTTCAGCGAGTCGCGCTCGGCGATGAAGCGGATCGAATGCCTTGCGACGTTGGGATGCGCGCGGAGCTTGTCCGAGGTCTCGATCGAGCCGGTGAAGGCGATCACATCCTGGCCGGTCAGATGATCGAAGAGATCGCCGGTGCTGCCACAGATCAGCTGAAGCGCGCCCGGCGGCAGCAGGCCGGATTCGTGGATCAGCTTGACCAGCGCCTCGGCCACATAGGCCGTCGCCGTCGCCGGCTTGGCGATCACCGGGACGCCGGCGAGCAGCGCCGGCGCCAGCTTTTCGAGCAGACCCCAGCACGGAAAATTGAACGCGTTGATATGCACGGCGACGCCGTGTAGCGGTGAGAGAATGTGTTGCCCGACGAAGCTGCCGCGCTTGCCGAATTGTTCGACCTCGCCTTCGATGATGAATTTCGTATCCGGCAGTTCGCGCCGGCCGCGCGAGGCGTAGGCCGCGAGCGTCACCAGGCCGCCGTCGATGTCGATCGCGTTGTCGCGGCGATTGGCGCCGGTGTCGGCGGCGATCGCGTAGAGCTGCTCCTTGCGCTCGATCAGATACGCGCCGATTGCCTTCAGCCGGTCGGCGCGCTGGTGAAAGCTCAGCGCGCGCAGGCCGGGCCCGCCGACCTCGCGCGCGTGGCGCACGATCGCGGCAAAGTCGAGCCCGGCGCTGGAGGCGCGCGCCACCACTCGGCCGTCGATCGCGCTCGGAATGTCGACGAGGCCGGTGTCCGGCGTCACCCAGGCGTCGCGCGCGAGGCTTTGCAGCGTGGTGGTCATGGCGTCCTCCCCGATTTTCTTGTTCGGCCCGCGGCGCCGCGCGGTTTGACGTGCGCGGCGGCCGTTGACACGATGGTGGCTTGGGCTAATAATTGACTGACCGATCGTTCAATTCAAGAGGCTTTCAAAGAGCCCGGACGTGGTGGGTGAAATTGGGAGCGAAACGTGAATGACGACATGATCGCCGACCGGAAGCGGCGACGCATCGCGATGCGTGCCTGCCGCGCTCGGACCATGCGGTGACCGTGGCGCGCTCCCCCGCTGCCGCGGAGTTGTCGCCCGACGAATTGGCGCGCGCCTGCGCCGACGCGATGTGGGCCAACGATCATGCCAGCAAGGCGCTCGGCATGGAGATCGTCGAGATCGGCCCCGGCTTCGCGACGCTGGCGATGACGATCACCACCGAGATGGTGAACGGCCACGGCATCGCCCATGGCGGCTTCATCTTTACGCTGGCCGACTCCGCCTTCGCCTATGCCTGCAACTCGCGCAACGAGAACACCGTGGCGGCGCAGGGCCAGATCAGTTTCATCCGCCCGAGCAAGCTCGGCGCGAAGCTGGTGGCAAGCGCGCGCGAAGTCACCCGCGCCGGACGATCCGGCATCTTCGATGTCCGCGTTTCCTCGGCCGGAATCGTGATCGCCGAATTCCGTGGCCATTCGCGGTCGATCGGCGGAACGCTGGTGCCGCTGCAACAACCCGATCAACGCTGAGAGAGGATAGAGCGATGGCCGCGAGCATCCATCAATTGCGGGCACCTTCCGGCTACAGCGCCGAGCTCGACGAAGCCGAGCGCGCCTCCCGCGACGCGATCGTCTCGCTGCAGACCGAACGCCTGGCCTGGACGCTGACGCATGCCTACGACAACGTCCCCCACTACAGGAATGCGTTCGACCGAGCCGGTGTGCATCCGCAGGACTTCCGCGACCTCGCCGATCTGGCGAAATTTCCATTCACGTCGAAGACAGACCTGCGCGACAACTACCCGTTCAGCATGTTCGCGGTGCCACGCGAGCAACTGGTCCGCGTCCACGCGTCGTCGGGTACCACCGGCAAGCCGATCGTGGTCGGCTACACGCTGAAGGACATCGACACCTGGGCCACGGTGATGGCGCGTTCGCTGCGCGCCGCCGGCGCACGCCGCGGCATGATCATTCACAATTCCTACGGCTACGGCCTGTTCACCGGCGGGCTCGGCGCGCACTACGGCGGCGAGAAGCTCGGCTGCACCGTGGTGCCGGTCTCCGGCGGCATGACCGAGCGGCAGGTACAACTGATCAACGATTTCAGGCCCGATGTGATCACCGTGACGCCGAGCTACATGCTGGCGATCCTCGACGAATTCAAACGGCAGGGACTCGACCCGCGGCAATCGTCGTTGAAATACGGCGTGTTCGGCGCCGAGCCCTGGACCAACGCGATGCGTGCCGAGATCGAGCAGGCGTTCGACATGGACGCGACCGACATCTACGGGCTGTCCGAAGTGATCGGCCCGGGCGTCGCGCAGGAATGCGTCGAGACCAAGGACGGCTTGCACGTCTGGGAGGATCACTTCCTGCCCGAGGTCATCGATCCTGTCACCGGCGCAGTGCTGCCCGATGGCGAGAAGGGCGAGCTGGTGTTCACCTCGCTGACCAAGGAAGCCTTCCCGGTGATCCGTTATCGCACCCGTGATCTGACCCGGCTGATGCCGGGCACGGCTCGGCCCGGGATGCGACGGATGGAAAAGATCACCGGCCGCTCCGACGACATGATCATCCTGCGAGGTGTCAACGTGTTCCCGACCCAGATCGAGGAAGTGTTGCTCGGGACCGATTGGTGCGGTGGCCATTTCATCATCGAACTGACGCGCGAGGGACGGATGGACGAGATGACCGTGCTTGCCGAAGCGCGGACGGAGAGTTGGGACGGCGCCGGCCTGGTACCGCACGCCGAACGCGTTGCGGCCTACATCAAGAACACCATCGGCATCTCGACGACGATCAAAGTCGTGCCGCCCGACACGCTGGAGCGTTCGCTCGGCAAGGCCAGGCGGGTGATCGACAAGCGCCCGAAGTCGTGAGGCGGCCATTGCTGACTGCAGACTGCTGAACGAGGCGGGCGCGAGTGTCCCGGCTGACCGCACGTGGCGACATCACTCCGCCGCGCGGGTGACGATCTTCACTTCCGAGGTCAGGGTGCGATGCACCGGGCATTTGTCCGCGATCTCGATCAGTCGGGCGCGCTGATCGGTGTCGAGATCGCCGTCGATCGCGATCACGCGGTCGATCCTGTCGAGCAGGCCGACCTTGGTCTCGCATTCGACGCAGTCCTCGGCGTGGATCTTGGCGTGGCTCAGCGTCACGGTCACGCGGTCGAGCGGCAGCTTCTTGCGTTCGGCATAGAGCCGCATCGTCATCGAGGTGCAGGCGCCGAGCGCCGAAAGCAACAGATCGTACGGGCCGAGCCCGGAATCCGCGCCACCGACCGCGACCGGCTCGTCGGCGAGCAACTGATGCGGTCCGACGCTGATCCGCTGCTGGAATTTGCTTTCGCCGGTTTCCTGCACAATGACGGCGCGCAGCACCTCCGGCGCACCGGCGGCGGCGGGTTGCCGGGCGTCGAGATAGCGCTCCGCCCAGGCGGCGATCACATCGGCCGCGTAGTTCGCATCGCGGCGGTCGCTCAGGAGATGATCGGCATGGTCGAGCGAGACGAAGCTCTTGGGATGCCGCGCAGCCAGAAAGATCCGGGTGGCGTTGTCGATATTGACGGTGGCATCGGTCGGTGCGTGCATCACCAGCAGCGCCTTGCGCAGCTTGGTCACCTGCGCCATCAGATTGTGTTCGCCGGCGTCGTCGAGGAATTCGCGCTTGATCGTGAACGGTCGGCCGGCGAGCGAGACCTCGACGCTGCCCTGTTCGCGGATCGCATCGACATGCTCGGCGAACAGGCCGGCGACATGCGATGGATCCGACGGCGCGGCGATAGTCGCGATCGCCTTCGCTTCGGGGATCTGCGCTGCGGCCGCCAGCACCGCGGCGCCGCCGAGGCTGTGGCCGATCAGCAGCGACGGCGCCCGATGGACCTTGCGCAGATGATCGGCGGCGAGAACCAGATCGGCGACGTTTGACGAGAACGTCGCATTGGCGAAGTCGCCCTCGCTGGCGCCGAGCCCGGTGAAGTCGAACCGCAGCACCGCGATGCCGCGCGCCGCCAGCCCCGCCGCGATCCGCCGCGCGGCCAGATTGTCTTTGCCGCACGTGAAACAATGCGCAAACAGCGCGAAGGCGAGCGGCGCCGAGCCCGGCAGTTCCAGCGCAGCCGCGAGTCGATGTCCGCCGCTGCCGGGGAATTCAAAGCGTTCGATCGGCATGGTGGGTACTCCGAGTGGGATGTCATTCCGGGATACGTGCGTGGACGCGCAGACACGGAATCAGGAGGTCCTGGAACGAAGTTCGGATTCGCGCTGCGCGTGCCCCGAAATCACGATATCAGATCAATCCTCCGAGTAGCGCTGCTCGGTCCACGGGTCGCCGCGGTTGTGATAGCCGCGGACCTCCCAATAGCCCGGCTGATCGTCGTCGCGGACTTCGATCGCCTGCAGCCATTTCGCGCTTTTCCAGAAATACAGGTGCGGCACGACCAGGCGCACCGGGCCGCCGTGCTCCGGCTCCAGCGGCGCGCCGGACCACGCATGCGCGATCAGCGCGTCGGGAGCGGCGAAATCCTCCAGCGACAAATTGGTGGTGTAGCCATCATAGCAGTGGAGCACGACGTAGCGCGCTTGCTCGCGCGGCTGACAGGCGTCGAGCAGCGCTCGGGTGGCAAGCCCTTGCCAGCGGTTGTCGTAGCGCGACCATGTGGTGACGCAATGGATATCCGAAACGAAATCCGATTGCGGCTGCGCCATGAACTGCGACCAGTCCCAGAACAGCGGTTGCACGACCGAGCCGTAGACATCGAGTCGCCAGCGTTCGCGAGAGATCTGTGGCGACAGGCCGAGATCGAGCACCGGCCAATCCTGCGTGAGATGCTGCCCGGGCGGCAGGCGCTGTTCGTCCGGGCGCGCGTGACGGCCGGTGATGAATTTGCCTTCGGCCGCCCAACGCTGCTTGCTCCGAGTGAGCTTGGAGTCGGGAGGAAGGTCGGCATCGTCGGACATCGGGTCTCTTTCGGCCTCGTTCAGCTCGGCTGGCCGAGCAGCAGCGGCAGTTGGCGCGGGCCACGAACCGTACCTTCCGACCAGCGCACATTTTGTGACGAATCCAGTCTAAACTCCGGAATCCGTTTCAGCCATTCCTCGATCGCAACCGTCATCTCCATTCGCGCCAAGTTGGACCCGACGCAGCGGTGAATACCGAGGCCGAACGCGACGTGAGGATTTTCTTGGCGGTCGATCTTGACCCGATCGGCGTCGGGGAAGACGTCGGGATCGCGGTTGGCGGCGGGGAACGACAGCAACACCATGTTGCCGGGCTTCACCGGGCAGCCGGCGATCGTGGTCTCCTTCATCACCTCGCGGGCCATGGTGACCGGCGCATAGGCGCGGAGAAGTTCTTCGATAGCCGTCGACATCAGGTCCGGCTCGGCGACAAGCCGGACGCGATCTTCCGGATGCGTCGCCAGATGCCACAACGCCGCGCCGATCGCGCTCCACGTCGTGTCGATGCCGGCGATCAGCAGCAGGCGCAACGAGCCGAGCACATGGACATCGGACAGTGGCTGGCCGTCGGCATCGCGCGCGTTCATCAGCGTGCTGATCAGATCGTCGGTCGGATGCTGCTTGCGCTTCGCGATGTGGCCGGCGAAGTACACGCTCATTTCCTGAATCGCCTTCATCAGCATCGCGTCGTCATGGATACCGAGTTCGAGGATTTCGTGAATCCACTGGATGAACCGGTCGCTGTCGGTCTCTGGAATGCCGAGCATCGCGCAGATCGTCTTGACCGGAATGTGCTTGCTGTAGGCCTTCGCGGCGTCGCAGCGACCATCCGCGATGAAATCGTCGATCAGTTCATTGCAGATCGAGCGAACCCGCGGCTCGAGCTTGGCCACCGCATCGGGCGTGAACGGCGGCAGCAGCAGGCGCTTGGCCGGCTTGTGTTCCGGCGGATCTGAAGTAATCGGCGGCGCCGATTGCACCGGCTCGGGCCGGCTGTTGCGGACGATGATGCGCCGCGACGAGAAGTGGTCGGTGTCGTAGGAAATCTCCTTCACCGCCGCGAAGGTGGTCGGCATATAGACGCCCAGGAAGCGGTCGGTGTGGACGACCGGGCTCGCCGCGCGCAGTTCGTCCCAGATCGGATAGGGGTTTTCGGTCCAGCGCGGGTCGGTGTGGTCGAAGTCGCTGGCCCAATCGGTGACAGGCGCTCGCTCGGTCATTGCGCGTTCTCCCTCCGGCTATCGTTGGCGTCACGGTCTGCGCCGCGACTTGAATGAACGAGATCAGTCTTCTGTGATGTCGATCGCGTTTTCCGGGCAGTTGGACTTCGCGAGCCACGCCTTGTCGATCAGGTCGGCGGGCACGACGCCGTCGCCTTTCTCGTGAGCGTTGCCGTAGTCGTCGAGATCGAACAATTCGGGCGCCAGCGCCTTGCAGCGCGCATGGCCCTGGCACTTGTCCTGATCAACATGGATGGTCAGCATTTCGGACATGCGGCGTTTCCTCGTCGTCCGCCTTGGCGGCGGATCTGTGAGTGTCGTGACGCGCCGAGACTAGCACAGCGCGTCACGTCCGCCAGTGTCCTTTGGAAGGCTCAGAGGCTCGCTGGCGCGGGCCGCGGATCGATCGGCGTGGTGCCGCGCAGGCCGAGAACGTCTTCGAGCAATGCGGCGCCGGCGAGCAGGCCGGCCTCGTTGCGCGGCCGAGCAATCATCTGCAGCCCGACCGGCAGGCCGGCCGACGTGAAGCCGCAGGGCAGCGACAGCGCCGGGCAGCAGACCAGCGTGATCGCGTAGACGATGCCGAGCCACTCGACGTAGTTGTCGAAGGTGTGGCCGTTGCATTCTGCGAGGTAGCGCTGCTCCACGGGGAAAGGCGCGGTGATCGTCGCCGGACACAGCAGCAGATCGTAAGTCTCGAAGAACGCGATGGTGCGTGCGGCCATCGCCACGCGCTGCGCCTCGGCCCGGGCCAGATCGTCGACGCTGAGCGCGAGCCCCTGCTCGATGTTCCAGATCACCTCCGGCTTCAGCAGATCACGCTTGGTGCGGAGCAGTTCCGCCTTGCTGATCGCGAAGTCGAATGCGCGCAGCACGTGGAAGCATTCGTGCGCTTCAGAGAGGTCGGGCTGAGCCTGCTCTACGACCACGCCGGATTCGGCGAAGCGCTCGGCCGCCTTGCGGGTGATCGCGGCGACCTCGGGATCGACCGGGGTGATGCCGAGGTCGGGCGAATAAGCCACGCGCAGCGGCTTGGTGCGCGCGCGCGCGGCGGCGAGGAACGAGGTTACCGGCGAGGGCAGCGACAGCGGATCGGCGGCGTGTTCGCCGCTCATCGCGTCGAGCAACAGGGCGACGTCCTCGACATTGCGCGCCATCGGGCCCTGCACGCCGAGATTGCGGTCGATCGCTGCTGCGGGCGTGTGCGCGACACGGCCGAAGCTCGGCCGCAGGCCGACGACGCCGCAGAAGCTCGCCGGATTGCGCAGCGAGCCGCCCATGTCCGAGCCGTGGGCGAGCCACGCGGTGCCGCTGGCGAGCGCGGCCGCAGCGCCGCCGGACGAGCCTGCCGCCGAGCGCGACAAATCCCACGGATTGCGCGTCGCCCCGAACACCTCGTTGAAGGTGTTGGCGCCGGCGCCGAATTCCGGGGTGTTGGATTTGGCGTAGACCACCCCGCCACTGGCTTCGAGGTGCTCGACCATCAGGTCGGAGCGGGTAGGGACATGGTCCTTGAAGATCGGCGACCCCTGGGTCGTCCGCACGCCTTCGACCGCGGTGAGGTCCTTGATCGGCACCGGAAGGCCGGCGAGCAGGCCGCGTTCGGACTGCGGCTTCTTCATCAGGTCGGCGGCACGGGCGCGGGCGCGATCGAAGCACAGCGTCGGCAGCGCGTTGACGGCGCCGTCGACCTCGGCGATCCGCTGCTCCAGCGCGTCGAGCAGATCGAGCGGCGTGACCTCGCCGGTTCGGAGTTGGTCGACGATCTTGCAGGCCGTCGCTTGAATCAGCTCGTGGTGTGCCGCCATCCTGTTGTCTCTCCTGACTTGATCGGCCGGCCGTGCGGGTGCAAGGCAGGCGGGCGATTATGCCGTCCGGCTACGACGCAATGGGTAGCCCGACCTGCTTTTCAAGTCACCGGTTCGGGCCTTATATCGCGCCATGGGTCTCTTCTCACATAACGACTCGAACGGCCACAACCTGTCCGGGTTCTGGCAGTTGTCGCACCGGTTCTGGCTCAGCGGCACGCCCCGCGTGACCGGCCTGATCGCCCTGCTGATCACCGTCGTGCTGGCGCAACTGGCGGTGCAATTCTATCTCAATTTGTGGAATCGGCATTTTTTCGATGCGCTGGAGCGGCGCGACGGCGCCGAACTCTGGACTCAAACTTTCGTGTTTCTGGCCTTGGCCTGCACCAGCATTTGCCTGGCCGCGACCTCGGTGTGGGCGCGGATGACCGGGCAGCGCAATTGGCGTGAGTCGATGACCCGCTCCATCCTGGCAAAATGGTCGCTTAAGAGCCACGACGAGCCGATGAACTGCCATGATCACGGCGCCGAGAATCCCGAATACCGCCTGGCGGAGGACGTCCGCGTCGCCACCGATGCGCCGGTCGACCTGATCCTCGCCTTCCTGTCCTCGGTGCTGACGGCGCTGACGTTCTTCAGTGTGCTGTGGAGCGTCGGCGGCAGCATCGCCGTCAGTCCGTTCGGCTTTCGTCTGGAAATCCCCGGCTATCTGGTGCTCGGCGTCATCGGCTACTCGACGCTGATGACCGCGCTGATGCTGTGGTTCGGACGCCGGATGACCAGCATCAGTGAACAGCGCAATCAGAACGAGGCCGAATTCCGCGCCGCCGCGGAGGTGCTGCGCGGCTGCCACCCGGCGACCGAGGCGGTCGAAGCCGGGTGGATGGACAAGCTCGAGCGGCGCCTCCAGGCGGTACTGCGATCGTGGCGCGATCTATGCTGGCAACTGGTCGACATGACGCTGGTGTCGCACGGCAACTTTCTGTTCGCGCCGGTGGTGGCGTATTTCCTGTGCTTTCCGAAATATCTCAGCGGCGCAATGTCGCTCGGCGAGGTGACGCAGAGCGCCGCCGCGTTCGTCACGGTGCAGGGCGCGGTGAACTGGCTGGTCGACAACTATCAGCGGCTGGCCGACTGGCGATCGTCCGCCAATCGCGTCGCGGCGCTGCTGGCCGCGATCGACAGAATGCCGGACGATAATTCCGCGTCGGTGGAGGCAGCCGAGCCGTTGCCGCGCTGACCGCGGGCGCTTAAGTTGTCGTCTCGCCGCGGGCCCGGCGAATGACGTCGGCGTACCAGCGGAACGATGATTTCGGAATTCGTCGCTGCGTCGCGTAGTCGACATAAACGAGGCCGAAGCGGACCTTGTAGCCCGACTCCCATTCGAAATTGTCGAGCAGCGACCAGACGAAATAGCCTCGGACGTCGGCGCCCGCGGCGATCGCCGCATCGAGGCCGGAGATGTAGTCGCGCAGAAAGGCGATGCGGCCGGGATCGATCACCGCGCCGGTATCGTCGGGCTTCTCGATGTTGCTGCCGTAGCCGTTCTCGGTGACGTAGACCGGCTTGCCGTAGCGGCGGCTGACCTCGATCAACGTGTCGCGAAAGGCGTCGGGCTCGATGGTCCAGTCGATCGGCGTGCGCGGAATGCCATCGGGTTTGGCGCCCCAGCCGAGACCGATGATCGCATTGGGATCGGAGTTGATATACACCGGGCTGTAATGGTTCAGCCCGAACCAGTCGAGCGGACGGTGGATTCGCGCTATGTCGCCGGGCTGGATGTGTGGAGCGATCGCGTCGCGGATCAGCGAGGGATATTCGCCGAGATATTGCGGATCGGAGAATGCCCGGTTCCAGTAATCGCCGATCAGCGCGGCCTCGGTGATGTCCTCGGGCTTGTCGGTCGACGGATAGATCGGCTGATAGTTGGTGACCAGCCCGATTTGGGCGTCGGCGACGGTTTGGCGCAGCGCGTCGACTGCCGCGCCGTGGGCGAGATTGACGTGGTGGATCCAGCGATGCAGCTTGTCGTCGGCGCTGCGGTCGCGGGCGCCGAAAGACCGGCTGAACAGGCTGAAGATGCCGGGCTCGTTGAAGGTGACGAACCGCTTGACGCGCCGGCCGTAGCGTTGGCCAATCAACCGGGCATAGTCGGCGAACCAGTCGACGATGTCGCGATTGAGCCAGCCGCCGCGATCTTCGAGCGCCTGCGGCAGATCCCAGTGATACAGACAGAGCCACGGCTCGATTCCCGCGGCCTCGAGTTCGTCGATCAGCCGGTCGTAGAAGGCGAGTCCGGCCTCGTTCACCGCGCCGGTGCCTTGCGGCAGCACGCGCGGCCAGGCCACCGAGAAGCGATAGGCCTGCAGGCCGAGCGCTTTCATCAGCGCGACGTCTTCCTTGTAGCGATGATAGTGGTCGCAGGCGACGTCGCCGGTGTCGTTGTTGGCGACCTGGCCGGTGCGGCAATAGGTGTCCCAGACGCTTTGACCGCGTCCATCCTCGTTGGCCGCGCCCTCGATCTGAAAGCTCGCCGTCGATGCACCCCAGATGAAGTCGGGCCTGACGTGGGTCAGCGATGGCAGGCCCGGCATCGGCTCGTTGGTGGGCGGTGCGAGCTTGTCCATGGCCTTCGTCTCCGAATTGGCGGCTTTTGGGTTCTGATACGCCGCGCCGCCGGGCGATGCGCTTGCGCTGGATCAAAACGCGACTTTGTGCCGCCGCGGCGATGGCGCTCGCGGCGAGCCGGGCCCCGTTGTAGCAGCACGTCACGACGGGACCATCGATGGCGTCATGGCTGCCCTGCGCAAGCGCCGCGTCCACGCTCGCCGTGGCAAATGTGTGCGGTGCAGCGTTGATCGCCGGCGGCGTTTGGTCCACATCGTTGTCGCCTGCTCGGCTTTCGAAATCGGCGAACTCACGCGATGGATCAGAACATGAAGAAGGACGAATACCGGATCGCCGTCATCCCCGGCGACGGCATCGGCAAGGAGGTGATGCCGGAAGGGCTTCGTGCGCTCGAAGCCGCCGCGAAGAAGCATCGCGTCAAGCTGAGATTCGATCATTTCGACTTCGCCAGCTATGACTATTATGAAAAGCACGGCCAGATGATGCCGGACGATTGGAAGAATCTGATCGGCGGCCACGACGCGATCTTCTTCGGCGCGGTGGGCTGGCCGCAGAAGATCCCGGACCACATCTCGCTGTGGGGGTCGCTGATCAAGTTCCGTCGCGAGTTCGATCAATACGTCAATCTGCGCCCGGTGCGGCTGATGCCTGGCGTGCCGTCGCCGCTCGCCGGGCGCAAGCCGGGCGATATCGATTTCTGGGTGGTGCGCGAGAACACCGAGGGGGAATATTCATCGGTCGGCGGCCGGATGTTTCCCGACACCGACCGCGAATTCGTCACCCAGCAGACGGTGATGACGCGGACCGGTGTCGACCGCATCCTGAAATTCGCCTTCGACCTCGCGCAATCGCGGCCGAAGCGGCATCTGACGTCGGCGACCAAGTCGAACGGCATCTCGATCACCATGCCGTATTGGGACGAGCGGGTCGAGGCGATGGCGAAGGCCTATCCCGACGTGACGTGGGACAAGTATCACATCGATATCCTCACCGCGCATTTCGTGCTGCATCCGGACTGGTTCGACGTCGTCGTCGGCTCCAACCTGTTCGGCGACATCCTGTCCGATCTCGGCCCGGCCTGTACCGGCACGATCGGTATTGCGCCGTCGGGCAACATCAATCCGGACGGCGATTTCCCGAGCGTGTTCGAGCCGGTGCACGGCTCGGCGCCGGACATTGCGGGGCAGGGCATCGCCAATCCGATCGGGATGATCTGGTCGGGCGCGATGATGCTCGAACACCTCGGTGAGAAGACCGCTGCGGATTCGATCGTCAAGGCGATCGAGCGGACGCTGGCGGAGGGCACGCTGCGCACGCGTGATCTCGGTGGTCAGGCCGACACGACGGCTTGCGGCAAAGCTGTGGCGGAAATGGTGGAGTAGGGACGTGCGCTGCTAACGCCGGATGGCGATGACCGGTCTCTGGCTACGTCGGCCGACCGGGGTGGACGGCTTGCAGATCGTCCGGCGACGGAGCAGCGGCCTTGGCCGCTGCGGTTTGCGACGGCGGATCGCGATCGGGTGGTCCGGCTTGCGGCTCGGCAGTTGCGGCTGTGGTTGCTTGGACCTGTCGCGCGCAGGACGCTTCGTCCGCTTCGCGTCGGGGCGCCGGCCGATGGGACGCTGCTTCAGCACCACCGGCTTGTGTAGTTCGCGCGCGCGGACGACGAGCACGCGGCGGGTCGCGGCGGGGATGATCGGCGGCGCAACGATCGCGGAAAGGACCGTGGTCGCCGGCGCGGCGAGCGCCGCCGTCGGCGGCGCAATGGCTGGAGCGGTCTCGATCAGCACGCCATGTGCGCTGGCATCGGGAATTCGCACCCCACGGGGTGGTGGCGCCCGGGTTCCGCGCAGGATTTCGGAGACGTAGAACGCGGCGATCAGCAGGGCGGCGCCGTAGACGATGTCAGCCCTGAACATCAATCCCGCGCCGGTCACTGCGAGTGCGACCGTCGCCGCCTTCAGCAGCTTGTCGCCGTCTCCGAACAATGTGTCGAGCCACATCCAGTTGCCGCGTCGCCAAATCGGCGGCAGGAGCTTGATGTCCAGCGCGTTGCGAGCTGCCGCGAAGCCGATGTCGCGTGCTGCGAGGAGATACCAGGCGATCCCGAATGCCAGCAGGAAGGCTACCGTTCCGCCCAGTCTGGCGGCCGAGCCGACGATGATCACGAGCCCGACGGCACAAGCCGCAAACCAGTCCTTCATGTGCGCCTCCTCTGCTGCTGCGGAAGTGTCGCATGCGGATGGTCGATCCGGCCTTGATCCGGATCACGGCCCGTAAGCAGCGCGCCGCGCGAATCTGGTAGCTAATTGCCGCCCCCGGGTCGCCGGAGCTTGTTAGCTACTCCACTGCCGCGATCCGCCGGCAATGCGCGAGCGATGCGGCGATCAGGTTGTCACTCGCCTCGGGCGTGCGGAATGCCGAGTGGGCCGACAGCGTGACGTTGGGCAGCGTTGTCAGCGGATGGTCCGCCGGCAGCGGTTCGATCTCGAACACGTCGAGCGCGGCGTGGCGCAGATGGCCGGATCGCAGTGCCTCGATCATCGCGGCCTCGTCGGTGAGGCCGGCGCGCGCGGTGTTGACCAAGATCGCGCCGGGCCGCATCGCGGCGATGCGTTCGCGCGACAGGAAACCGCGGGTCTCGTCGTCGAGCAGCAGGTGTAACGAGACGACGTGGCTGTCGCGCAGCAGCGTGTCGATGTCGACGAACGTCACGCCGGGCGTCGGCTTCGGCGTGCGATTCCAGGCGATCACCTTCATGCCGGAGCCATGCGCGATCCGCGCGACCTCGGCGCCGATGCCGCCGAATCCGATCAGGCCGAGGGTCTTGCCGGTGAGTTGCATGCCGTCCTCACGCAGCCATTGGCCGGCGCGCATCTCGCGGTCCATCAGCGCGAGGTTGCGCGCGGCCGCCCACATCAGCGCGATGGTCGCCTCGGCAACGGCCGTATCGCCATAGCCGCGGATCAGATGCACCGAGATGCCGAGTTCGGCCAATTCCTCGATGTTCATGTAGCTGCGCGCGCCGGTGCCGAGAAACACCACGTGCTTCAGGCCGGCGCATTGCCGTGCGATATCGGTCGGCAGATAAGTGTGATCGATGATCGCGATCTCGGCGCCGGCGAGTACGCCGGGCAGCTCCTCCGGCGTCACGTCGGGATCGCGATGGATCACCATCGGCGGATCGTCCGGCAGGGCCTGAGCTTCCATGATCATCGCCAGCGTTTCGCTGGCGTCGACGAACACCGCGTGCATCCTGGTCCCCCGGTTTTGTTTTACTGTTACTTCGCGACGCCCGCGAGCGACAGCACCGTGTGCAGCAGCACATTGGCGCCGGAGGCGCAGTCGGTCTGCGTAGCGTCCTCGAGCTCGTTGTGGCTGACGCCGTCCTTGCACGGCACGAAAATCATCGCCGTCGGCACCTTGGCGTTGAGATTGCAGGCGTCGTGGCCGGCGCCCGAGGTGATGCGGCGATTGGCATAGCCGAGCGCGTTCGCTGCGCTCTCGACCGCGCCGACCAGCGTCTTGTCGAAATGCGTCGGCTCCTTGCGCCAGACCAGATCGAGTGTGACCTCGACCTTGCGCTTCGCCGCGATCCCGGCCGCCGCGGCGCGGATGCGCTCGTCGAGTTGCGCGAGGATCGCCGCGTCGGCGCTACGCGCGTCGATGGTGAAAGCGATCTCGCCGGGGATGACGTTGCGCGAGGGTGAGGCGATCACGGCTTCGCCGACGGTGCCGACTGCATTGCCGAGTTCGACCGCGATGGCTTCGATCGCCAGCACGATTTCCGACAGCGTCGCCAGCGCGTCGCGGCGAAGATTCATCGGCGTCGATCCGGCATGGCTTTCGAAGCCGGTGATCCTGCCGTCGTACCACAGCACGCCCTGACCGTTTTCGACGACGCCGATGGTCTTGCCTTCGGCTTCGAGGATCGGCCCCTGTTCGATGTGCAGTTCGAGGAAGCCGCTGAACGGCTGCGCGCCGACCGGCAGATCACCGCGATAGCCGATGCTGTCGAGCGCCTCGGCGACGCTGATGCCGGCGGCGTCCTTGCGCCCGAGAATGTCGTCGACCGTGAAATCGCCGACGAAGGCGGCCGATCCCATCATCGCCGGCGCGTAGCGCGAGCCTTCTTCGTTGGTCCAGTTCGTGACGCAGAGCGGCAGCTCGGTTTCGATGCCGGCGTCGTTCAGGGTGCGGATCACTTCGAGTGCGGCGAGTGTGCCGAGGATGCCGTCGAACTTGCCGCCGGTCGGCTGGGTGTCGAGATGCGAGCCGAGCCCGAGCGGCGGCTTCGACATGTCGCGGCCGCGGCGCAACGCGAACATGTTGCCGAGCCCGTCGACCTGGACGTCGAGGCCGGCGTTTTCGCAGGCGGCTCGGAACCAGTCGCGGACCTGCTTGTCCTCCGGCCCGAGCGTCAGCCGTCTCACGCCGCCTTTCGGCGTGGCGCCGAATTGCGCGGTGGTGTGGATGGTGTCCCACAGCCGCGACGAATCGATCTGCAGGTTCGAGGCAGGCTTGGTCATGCGATCTCCGGACGAAGCGCCGACGGCGCGAGGAAGGGTGAAGATTTCAACGCCGCGCGGCGCGCGTCAACCTGCCACTGGCTCTTCGGCGGGCAGAATGTCTGGTGCCAGATGAGACGTCTCCGGCATGAAGCCTCCGGAGTGTGCGATCTCGGCCGCAAGTTCGGCGACGCGCTCGATCGCGATGGTGTCGGGCGAGGCGAGCCAACTCGCAGAGAAGCGCAACGGCGAAATCTTCAGATCGGTCTGCAGCAATTGGAGCCGGCGGTCGGCGAGTTCGTCCTCGACGATCGCGGTCGGAATCACGGCCACGCCCAGACCCTGGATCGCCATGTGGATGACGGTGCCGAGCGACGCTGAGGCGTGCAGGCGGATCGGCGGCAATTCCGGCTTGTTGAACAGCGAGCGCACGATCTCGTAGGGCTGGGTCTTGCGCGGGAAGGTGATGATCGGAAACCTGGCGAGATCGTTCACATTCAGCAGTCCGGTGCCGAGGCCGAGTGATGGGCTCGCCAGGAAACCGATCTCGTAGTCGCACAGCACGCGGCTGCGCACCGTCGATGCCGTCATCGGCCCCAGCAGGAACGCCAACTCGATCTCCTGCGCCAGCAGCCGCGCACGCAAATTCGGGGTGATGTCGACCTCGATCTCCAGCGACAGGTTGGGATAGAGCCGGTTCACGCGTTCGATCAGTCGCGGCAGCCACGTGTGCACGATGGTTTCGGCGACGCCGAGCCGCAACACGCCGCGCATGCTGGATTGATCGCCGATCGCGGCCAGCATCTCGGTACGCAGCCCGATCAGCTTCTCCGCATACAGCATCAGTTGCCGTCCGCTCGGCGTCGGCGACGCCATCCGATGGTCGCGCTGCAGCAGCCGCACGCCGAGCTCGCGCTCGAGTTGGGCGATGCGCTGCGAGATCGCCGGCTGGGTGGTGTTGAGTTTCTGCGCCGCGCCGCGAAAGCTGCCGAGCGTGACGACCCAGAGGAAGGTTTCGAGCGCCTTGAAGTCCACCATGGGGCGACTCCTCTTCAAGAGATAACGGCAATTTATCGTTTCTGATCAGAAACAAAGATTAGACATTATATTAGGCTTGCGCTCCATTGCTGTCGAGAGACTAGGCAGGGCGATGGAATGACTGTTTTTGCGGCAAGTCAGCAGTCTGCGGCCGGCGCAGGGATGCTGCCCTCGCATCAGGCCCGGCTGGCCTGCCGTGCCGGACAGGCCGACACCACCGCGGGCGTTGCGCCCGGCTATGTCCAGGGCAACCTGGCCATCCTGCCGGAGAAATTTGCCGCGGCCTTCCACCGCTTCTGCCAGCTCAATCCGAAGCCGTGCCCGATCATCGGCATGTCGGATGTCGGCAACCCGATGATTCCGGCGCTCGGCCTCGACCTCGACATTCGCACCGATTTGCCGCGCTACAGGGTGTGGCGTGACGGTGAGGTGATCGAGGAGCCGACCGACATCATGGCGCATTGGCGCGATGATCTGGTCGCCTTCGTCATCGGCTGCTCGTTTTCGTTCGAGGAAGCGCTGCTGGCGGACGACATTGCGATCCGGCACATCGATTGCAAGGTGCGCGTTCCGATGTATCGCACCAACATCCCATGCGCGCCGGCCGGCCCATTCGCGGGGCCGATGGTGGTATCGATGCGGCCGATGAAGCCCAAGGATGCCATCCGCGCCGTGCAGATTACGTCGCGTTTTCCCTCGGTGCACGGTGCGCCGGTTCATATCGGCCTGCCGCAATCGATCGGCATCGCCGACATCGCCAAACCCGACTACGGCGATCCGGTGCCGATCGCGGACGACGAATTGCCGGTGTTCTGGGCCTGCGGAGTCACTCCGCAAGCTGTGATCGCGGCGGCGAAGGTGCCGTTCGCCATCACCCATGCGCCCGGATTGATGCTTGTCACCGACTTGAAGAACAAGCACCTTGCGGTGCTGTGAGGCCCATTGATTTCGTCCCTTGACCATCAGCGCTGGTAGCAAAGGAACTGACCCATGAAGATCAATCGCCGTCATCTCGTGATCGGAGGCGCCGCCAGCGCCGCCGTCCTGCCGTTCGGAACTGCCGCGCGCGCGCAGGCCAAGGAAGTCGTGATCGGCGTGATCTATCCGCTGTCCGGCGCCAGCGCCCAGATCGGCGTCGACGCCCAGAAGGCGTTTCAGACCGCGGCCGAACTGATCAACAACAAATACGATTTCGACCTGCCGCTGGCCCGTGACGAGGGCCTTCCCGGTCTCGGCGGCGCCAAGGTGCGGCTGGTGTTCGCCGATCACCAAGCCGACCCGCAGAAGGGCCGCGCCGAAGCCGAGCGCCTGATCACGCAGGAAAAGGTCAGCGCCATCGTCGGCACCTATCAGAGCGCGGTCGCCGTCACCGTCAGCCAGATCTGCGAGCGCTACCAGGTTCCCTTCCTGTCGGCCGACAATTCGTCGCCGAGCCTGCATCGTCGCGGCCTCAAATACTATTTCCGCGCCGCGCCGCACGACGAGATGTTCTCGCAGGCGATGTTCGACTTCTTCGATGCGCTGAAGAAGAAGGGCAAGAAGATCGAGACGCTGGCGCTGTTCCACGAGGACACCATTTTCGGCACCGACTCGTCGAACGCCCAGCTCAAGCTCGCCAAGGACCGTGGCTACAAGATCGTCGCCGATATCAAGTATCGCGCCAACTCGCCGTCGCTGACCGCCGAGGTGCAGCAACTCAAGGCGGCCGACGCCGACGTGCTGATGCCGTCGAGCTACACCACCGACGGCATTCTGCTGATCCGCACCATGGGCGAACTCGGCTACAAGGCCAAGAACATCGTCGCGCAGGACGCGGGCTTCTCGGAGAAGGCGCTGTACGACGCGGTCGGCGACAAGATCCCGGGCGTGATCTCGCGCGGCTCGTTCTCGCTCGACCTCGCCGCCAAGCGGCCGATGGTCGGCAAGATCAACGACATGTACAAGGAGCGCTCCGGCAAGGACTTCAACGACTACTCGTCGCGGCAGTTCATGGGCCTGATCGTGATGGCCGACGCCATCAACCGCGCCAAATCGACCGACGGCGAGAAGATCCGCGAGGCGCTGGTCGCCACCGACATGCCGGGCGAAAAGACCATCATGCCGTGGAAGCAGGTGAAGTTCGACGCCGAAGGCCAGAACACCTTCGCCGACCCGGTGTTGCTGCAATATGTCGGCGGCAAGTTCGTGACGATCTTCCCGGAACAGGCCGCAGTCGCCGAGGCGATCTGGCCGATGCCGTAAGCGACGGCTCGCAGCCATTCGCCGTCATTGCGAGCGCAGCGAAGCAATCCAGAAGTTCCGAGTACGGCGCCCCTGGATTGCTTCGTCGCTTCGCTCCTCGCAATGACGGAGACGTGTTCTTTCTGTTCGGGAGCGTTGCCTTTGACCACCGCCACGATCATCCAGTCCCTGGCCAGCGGTCTGCTGATGGGACTTCTCTACGGCCTGGTCGCGGTCGGTCTCGCGCTGATCTTCGGCCTGATGGACGTCACCAATTTCGCCCACGGCGAATTCCTGATGCTGGCGATGTACATCACCTTCTTCCTGTTCACCTTCTTCGCGATCGACCCGTTGCTCTCCGCGCCGTTGGTCGGCGGCGCGATGTTCCTGTTCGGAGCCGTGGCCTATCTGTTCGTCATCCGCTTCGCGATGCGGGCGAAAGCCAATATTGGCATGGTGCAGATCTTCACCACCTTCGGCCTCGCGATCCTGATGCGGGGCCTCGCGCAATATTTCTTCACGCCGGATTATCGCAGTATCAACGTCTCCTGGCTCGGCGGCAAGACGATCTCGTTCGGCGGGATCTTCCTGCCGGTGCCGCAACTGGTCGGCGCGCTGGTGTCGCTTGCGGCGTTCGGCGCGCTGTACTTCTTCATGAAGAAGACCGATTTCGGCCGCGCGCTGGAGGCGACGCGCGAGGACGCCGGCGCCGTGGCGCTGGTCGGCATCGACAAGAACAAGGTGTTCGCGCTCGGTTGGGGGCTCGGTTCGGCCCTGATCGGATTGGCCGGCGCGGTGATGGCGATGTTCTTCTACATCTATCCGGACGTCGGCGCCTCGTTCGCGCTGATCGCCTATGTCACCGTGGCGCTCGGCGGCTTCGGCAGCGTGTTTGGTGCCTTCGCCGGCGGCATCATCGTCGGCCTCGTCGAGGCCACCACCGCGCTGCTGTTGCCGCCATCGCTGAAGGCGGTCGGCATCTACGCGGTGTACCTGCTCGTTGTCTTCATTCGGCCCCGTGGCCTGTTCGGATCGATCTGATGGACGAGGCTCATCTCAAGCGCCGCCGCCGCGATCTCATCGTCGCCACCGTGCTCGCCTGTATCGCGGCGCTGGTGCCGCTGTTCGTCAAGGACGTCTACGTCCAGAACATCATGGTCTTGACCTTGATGTACGCAGCGCTGTCGCAGGCCTGGAACATCCTCGGCGGCTATTGCGGCCAGATCTCGCTGGGCCATGCGCTGTATTTCGGGCTCGGGGCCTATACGACCGCGCTGCTGTTCACCAAGTTCGGCGTGCTGCCGTGGTTCGGGATGCTCGGTGGTGGCCTGATCTCGGCGGCGATCGCGCTGGCGCTCGGCTATCCGACCTTCCGGCTGCGCGGGCATTATTTCGTCATCGCCACCATCGTGATCGCCGAAATCGGCTTCCTGCTGTTCCACAATTGGGACTGGGCGGGCGCCGCGCTCGGCATCGACATCCCGGTGCGCGGCGACAGTTGGGCCAAATTCCAGTTCACCCGCAGCAAACTGCCTTATTACTACTTCGCCCTGGTGTTCTGCTGCGTCGCCTGGCTGGTGACGTGGTGGCTGGAGAATTCGAAATGGGGCTATTGGTGGCGCGCCGTGAAGGACAATCCCGAGGCTGCTGAAAGCCTCGGCGTGGTGGTATTCAACTCCAAGATGGGCGCTGCCGCGGTGTCGGCGTTCCTCACCGCGATCGGCGGCGCGTTCTACGCGATGTTCGTGTCCTACATCGACCCGGAAAGCGTGATGACCTTCCAGTTCTCGCTGCTGATGGCGCTGCCCGCGGTGCTGGGCGGCATCGGCACGCTGTGGGGGCCGGTGCTCGGCGCAGTGATCCTGATCCCGCTCACCGAACTGACTCGCTCCTTCGTCGGCGGCTCCGGCCGCGGCGTCGATCTGATCCTCTACGGCACCGTGATCGTGCTGATTTCGCTGGCGCGCCCCGAAGGCCTGATCGGATTGTTCTCGCGGCGACCTGCCTCGAAGGGAGTGCCGCAATGACCGCGCCACTGCTCGAGACCCGCGGCGTCTGGCAGCGTTTCGGCGGCCTGATCGCCAACAGCGACGTGTCGATCTCGGTCGACCGCGGCGAGATCGTCGGGCTGATCGGACCTAACGGCGCCGGCAAGTCGACGCTGTTCAATCTGATCGCCGGCGTGCTGCCGCCGACGCAAGGTTCGATCATCTTCGATGGCGAGGACGTCACGAAGCTTCCGGCCACGGCGCGCTGCGCGCGCGGCATCGCCCGCACCTTCCAGGTGGTGAAGAGCTTCGAATCCATGACGGTGATCGACAATGTCATCGTCGGCGCGCTGATCCGCACCACGGTGATGCGCGAGGCGCGGCGCAAAGCGCACGAGGTGCTGGCGTTCTGCGGGCTGGATGCGCGCGCGGATGTGCTCGCGAACCAGCTGATCCCTTCGGAGAAGCGCCGGCTCGAAGTGGCCCGCGCGCTCGCCACCGAGCCGAAGCTGCTGCTGCTCGACGAGGTGTTGACCGGGTTGACGCCGACCGAAGCGCAGACCGGCGTCGAATTGGTCCGGCGGGTCCGCGACACCGGCGTCACAGTGCTGATGGTCGAACATGTCATGGAGATCGTGATGCCGCTGGTCGATCGCGCCATCGTGCTGGATCTCGGCAAGGTGCTGGTCGAGGGCAAGCCGGCCGACGTCGTGCGCGATCCGAAAGTCATCACCGCCTATCTCGGGGATCGCCATGCTGTCAGTGCGTGACGTCACTACTGCCTACAAGGGGCTGGTCGCGATTTCGCAGGTCTCGATCGAAGTCGAGAAGGGCGAGATCGTCTGCGTCGCCGGCGCCAACGGCGCGGGCAAGTCGACGCTGCTGAAGTCGATCGCCGGCGCCGAACGTCCGCGCTCGGGGCAGGTGTCGTTCGACGGCGAGCGCATCGACGGCACGCCGCAGCACCTGATCACCGCGCGCGGCATCGCTTACGTGCCGGAGAACCGCAGGCTGTTTCCGCGCCTGTCGGTGCACGACAATCTGCGGCTCGGGAGCTATCTGTTTCGCGGCAAGGTCGACCGCGAGCAGCCGCTGGAGCTGGTGTTCAGCCTGTTCCCGCGCCTCAAGGAACGGCTCGAGCAGCGCGCCGAGACACTCTCCGGCGGTGAGCAGCAGATGCTGGCGATCGGCCGCGCGCTGATGACAAGGCCTCGCTTGCTGATGCTCGACGAGCCGTCGCAGGGCATCATGCCGAAGCTGGTCAGCGAGATCTTCCAGTCGGTGAAGAAGATCCGCGACGCCGGCATGACCGTGCTGATCGTCGAGCAGCGGATGGCCGAATGCCTCGAAATCGCCGACCGCGCCTACATCCTGCAGACCGGCCGCGTGCTGATGCAGGGCAAGTCCGCGGAGCTGATGGACAACCCGGACGTCCGCAAGGCGTATCTGGGGTTGTAGCCGGCCGGTTTGTCGGAAAGGCGGGCCGGCATGAGCCGGCCGCCAGTTGTTCGATCGTCTATTTCACCAGCGAACACTCGCCGTCCTTCAGCGGTCGGAACGCCTTGTCGGCGGGGATGGTCGAGACCAGCGTGTAGTAATCGTAGGGATACTTCGAGTCGGCGGGCTTCTTCACCTCGAACAGATACATCGGGTGAACCACACGGCCGTCCTGGCGAATGGTGACGTCGCCGAACAGTTTGTCCTTGCCGGAGAATTTCTTCATTTGCGGAACGACCTGCTTGGCGTCGTCGCTCCCGGTCGCGGCGACGGCGTTGAGATACGCGAGCGTGGAGGCGTAGACGCCGGCCTGGTTGCCGCTCGGCATCTTGCCGTTCATGCCGGGGCGCGCCGCGAAGCGCTTGGCGAAGGCGCGGGTGTCGTCGTTCATGTCCCAGTAGAACGCCTCCATCAATTGCAGGCCTTGCGCCACCTTCAGGCCCATGCCGTGGACGTCGTTGATGAACAGCAGGAACGCGACCAGCTTCTGGCCGCTCTGCTGAATGCCGAATTCGGCGGCCTGTTTGACGGTGTTGATGGTGTCGCCGCCGGCATTGGCGAGGCCGATCACACCGGCTTTCGAGCCCTGCGCCTGCAGCAGGAACGAGGCGAAATCCGAGGTGCCGAGCGGGTGCTTGCTCGAACCGACCACCTTGCCGCCATGGGCCTCGATGTACTTGGTGGCTTCGGCCTCGATGCCCTTGCCGAGCGCGTAGTCGACCGTGATGAAGTACCAGTCCTTGCCGCCGCGGCCGATCATCGCCGCCGCGGTGGTGTTGCCGGTGGCCCAGGTGTCGTTGACCCACTGAATCGTGTTCGGCGAGCAGGCCTTGCCTGTGAGGTCCGAGCTCGCGGTCGACGACGCCAGGAACGTCATCTTGGTGTCGCGCAGCAGCGTGTTGATCGACAGGCCCACCGAGGAATTCGGCACGTCGACGATCGCATCCACGCCCTCATTGTCGAGCCAGCGGCGCGCGATCGCGTTGCCGACGTCGGCCTTGTTCTGGTGGTCGGCATAGATGATCTCGACTTTGACGTTCTTGCCGCCGCCGGCGAAGTCCTCCGCGGCCATGCGTGCGGCTTCGACCGAGCCCATGCCGTTGGTGTCCTGGAAGATGCCGGAGATGTCGTTGAGCACGCCGACGCGCACGACATTGCCGGAAATCTCGGCGTTGGCGGTGCTGCAGAGCAGGCACGAGAGTGCGAGGCCCAGAAGGCTCTTGGTGCGGTTCATGGTTGGTCTCCCCTTGTCGATGTTGTTGAGCGCGCCGGTGTTCCGGTCACGAGGTCGCTTCGTCAGGTCTGTCGTTCGGGCAGGCGCAGCACGAGCCCGTCGAGCTCGGGCGCGATCTTGATCTGGCAGGACAGCCGGCTGTTCGGAAGCCGGTCCGACGCGGTGCCGTCGAGCAGATCGTCTTCGTTGGCATCGACCGGCGGCAGCTTCGCCAGCCAGAGGTCGTCGACATAGACGTGGCAAGTGGCGCAGACGGCGTTGCCGCCGCATTCGGCGACGATGCTGTCGATGCCGTGGTTCAGCGCCGCGAACATCGCGCTGTCGCCGATCGCGGCGTCGACGATCTCGCTGCGGCCGTCGGGATGGATGAAGGTGATACTCGGCATGGTACTCTCAGGCAGGAGTCAGCTTGACCGGCAGGCTTTCCAGCCCGCGCAGCGTGTTGTTGAAGCGGCGCTTGACCGGGCCGTCGATGTCGATGGCGGCGACCTTGCGGGCGAGCGCGGACAGCATCACTTCGCCCTCCAGCCGCGCCACCAACTGGCCGACGCACATATGGACGCCGGAGCCGAAGCCGACATGGCCAGAGGTCTTGCGGGTGATGTCGTAGAGGTCGGGATCGCTCCAGCGTCGCGGATCGCGGTTGGCGGACCCCAGGAACATCAGCACCTTTTCGCCTTCGCCGATCACCGCGCCGCCGAGCTCGACCTCGCGCGTCGTCGTCCGGAAAAACGTCTGCACCGGGCTCTCGAACCGCACCGCTTCTTCGAATGCATTGCGCGCCAGCGTCGGATCGCTGCGCAGCCGCTGCAATTCGCCGGGGAAGCGGGCCAGGCAATACACTGCGGCGCCGATGCCGTTGACGGTCGTGTCCAGCCCCGCGGACAGCAGCGAGCGCACCAGCAGCGGCGCTTCGTCCGGGGTGATTTCGCCGGTGTCGGTGAAGGCATGGATGCAGGCGCCGAAGCCACCCGGAGCGAGGTTCGGCCGCTGGCACTGCTCGTTGACATAGGCCTGATGCGGCGCCGAGCGCTCGATCGCAGTCTGGCGCAATTCATTGGGCGGCCCGAATGCGTTGAACACCAGGCCGGCATAGGGCAGCAGATGCTCGCGACCTTCCTGCTTCAGCCCCATCGCATCGGGAAAAACCGATAGCGGATAGGCCTCCGCGAGATCGGCGATCGCATCGATGCAGCCACGTTGCAGCAGTTCGTCGACTTTGGCGTCGGCCGCCGCCGCGAAGCCGTCGCGGATGGTCTTCATGGTGGCCGGCGACAGCACCTTGCTGAGCACCGCGCGCGGGCGCGTATGGGCCGGCGGATCGGCCTCGAGAATCAGGCTCGGCGGCCGCCACGGCTTTTCCTTCTTGAAGTCGCTGAGCCCAACCCCGCGGCTGGAGCAGAACGTCGTCGGATCATTGAGCACCGCATGGACCTCGGCGTAGCGCGCCACGCCGTAGACGTTCCATTTGTCGAGATAGACGACGGGCCCGGCGTCGCGCAGGGTTTGCTGATCCGGGTAGGGATCGTCGAAGAAGTCGAGCGAGAACGGATCGATCGCGAGATGCGGAATAGTGCTGTCGTTCGGGGGCGCGGAGATCGACTCCGCGGAGCTATTGCTGATCATTCGAGCCTCTCCATTCGGATCCGGCCGTTTCGGGCCTTGTGAAGTCGCGCGCCATGTCTTTATGTCTGGTCGTCCGCCGCCAGCTTCGAAAGCGATATGACCGCCAGATCTGTTTCCCGGAAGCCGAACCGAAAAGCATCAGAGCGGCCCGAGGCGAGAGGTCCGACGCTCGATCTCGAGCGTTACGTGCCGGCCTTCATCACCTTCATCGCCAACAAGCTGTCGAACAGCGCCACCGCGTTCTATCAGGGCCATTTCGGCGTCAACGTCACCGAATGGCGGATGATGTCGCTGCTGGCGATCGAGCCCGGGATTTCGGCGGCGCGAATCTGCGAGGTGATCGGTTTCAACAAGGGGCCCGTCAGTCGCACGCTCGCGGACATGCAGCAGCGCGGCCTGATCGCCATCCGCACCGACCCGGACGATGGCCGGACCCACTCGATTTCGCTGACGGCGAAGGGGCGCGCGACGCACGACAAGGTGATCGTCGCCGCGCTCGAGCGCGAGCGGCGGCTGATGTCGTGCCTGAACAAGAGTGAGCAGGAGGTGCTGATCGATCTGCTGCGGCGGCTGCACGACAATCTCGACGCCGTCACCGGCGACAAGGTGTAGCGCCGTCCGGTGCGTCGAGATCTGCGATGGGGCCCGACCGGCATTGATACATGCAGACGCAATGCTGCGATGGCCGGCTGCTGCGCTGCCGAGCATGACTCCTCCCTGAACACGGCGACCGGGTCGCTCTTTGTTCGGAATAATTTGCACGAAATCGTTGCCTTGGCAACAGTCTCCTCGTCATGAGGGCCAAGCGGCTCGAGGGCCGATAGAGCAGGGACCGATCGATGCCGCGCTTTGCCGCTAATCTCAGCCTGATGTTCAACGAGCACGCTTTCCTCGATCGCTTCGATGCCGCGGCAGCCGCGGGTTTTACCGCGGTGGAATTTCTGTTTCCGTATGATCACAGGCCCGACGACATCGCCGAGCGGCTGAGGCGCAACAATCTCATGCAGGCGCTGTTCAACCTGCCACCGGGCGATTGGGCCGGCGGCGAAAAAGGCTTCGCGGCGCGGCCGGACAAATTCGAGGACCTGCAGCAGAGCCTGCACACCGCGCTGCCTTATGTGTTGGCGACCGGGGTCAGGCGCGTGCATCTGATGGCCGGGCTCGCCGACCGCCACGACGGCGCGGCGGCGCTGGCGTTTCGTCGGTCGCTCGCGGTCGCGGCGCATTTCTTCGCGCCGCACGGCATCGACGTGCTGATCGAGCCGCTCAACCAGCGCGACGTGCCGGGCTATTTCCTCGACGATTTCGGTTTTGCGCACGACCTGATCCGCGAATTGCAGATTCCGAACCTCATGCTGCAGTTCGACGTCTATCACTGCCAGATCCTGCACGGCGACGTGGTGATGCGGCTGCGCGAGATGATGCCGACGATCGGCCACATCCAGATCGCCAGCGTGCCGTCGCGCCACGAGCCCGACGGCGAGGAGCTGAACTATCCGTTCCTGTTCGCTGAACTCGACCGGCTCGGCTATGCCGGCTTCGTCGGCGCGGAATATCGGCCGCGTGGCGCCACGCTCGATGGGCTCGGCTGGTTCGCGCCCTTTGCCGGAGCGCGGATGTGACGCTGGCGCTCGGCTGCATCGCGGACGACTGCACCGGGGCGTCGGATTCGCCGACACCTCGCGGTGAAGCCGTCATCCGTTCGTCGTCGAGCCCCCTGCCGATCGAGTGATAGTCAGTCCATTCTCGCATGCGTGGTATGCATTTGATAATTAATACAAGAGTTAGGAACTATTCGTAACGATCAATTGCGCGTGGCTGGACCGGGGGCGGCGACCTCGCGCTGATCGGCCACCGACGACGGTGGATCGATTTTTCGCGCCTCCATCTCGTGAGGCCTCATCTTATGTTTTCCAGACTGTCGATCCGCGCCAAGATCACGATCGTGGTGGCGTTCATGCTGGTGACGATGTCCGTGTTGGGCGCTGTCGCCGTGCAGAAGCTGTACGCGATGAACGCCAGCACCGAAGACATAGCCACCAACTGGCTGCCGAGCGTTCGGGTGCTCGGCGAACTGAGGGCCGGGGGCATCACCTACCGCAACGTCATTCGCCAGCACATGCTGTCCTTCGCGGCCGAAGAGAAGCAGGCGATGGAGAAAACCCTCGAGACCGTCAAGGGCAACATCGCGAAATCGCGGGCGGCCTATGAACCGCTGATCACCACGCCTGCAGAACGCGCGCTCTATCAGGAATGGTCCGGGCTGTGGGGAGACTACGTCCGGGCGACCGAGGAGGTGCTCAACCGATCCCGCGCCGATATCGGCAAGGTCTCGCAGGAGACCCGTGATTTCAATGCCAAGACCGCGAACCCGATCGGCGTGAAGGCGGACGACGTGCTGCAGAAGGATATCGCCCTGAACAACGCTGGCGCCGACGCGGCGACCAAGTCCGCCGAGCAGACGTTCCGTTCGGCGATGGTCATGTTCGTCAGCATCCTCGTTCTCGCCGCGGCCGCCAGCATCGGTCTCGGCATATTCCTGATCCGCGACGTGTCGCGCGGCATTTCCTCGATCATTCAGCCGATGCAGGCGCTCGGCCGTGGCGACCTCACCGCGACCGTGCCGCATCAAGGCGAGAAAACGGAAATCGGCGCGATGGCCGATGTGCTGCAGGTGTTCAAGCAGGCGCTGATCGACAAGAAGGCCGCGGATGAAGCCGCCGCGGTCGACGCCGAAGCCAAGATCGCACGTGGCCAGCGTGTCGACGCGATCACCCGGCAGTTCGAGTCGATGATCGGCGAGATCGTCCAGACCGTGTCCTCGGCGTCGACCCAACTCGAAGCGTCGGCGGCGTCGCTGTCCTCGACCGCCGGTCGATCCCAGGAAGTCACCACCGTCGTCGCCTCGGCCTCCGAAGAGGCGTCGAACAACGTCCAGTCGGTCGCCTCCGCGACCGAAGAAATGGCCTCGTCGGTCAACGAGATCAGCCGCCAGGTCCAGGATTCGGCGCGGATCGCGGGCGAGGCGGTGTTGCAGGCGCAGAAGACCAATGCCCGCGTCAGCGACCTGGCGCAGGCCGCGACCCGGATCGGCGATGTCGTCGAGTTGATCAATTCGATTGCCGGCCAGACCAACCTGCTCGCGCTCAACGCCACCATCGAGGCGGCGCGGGCGGGCGACGCCGGACGCGGATTCGCCGTCGTTGCCAGCGAGGTGAAGGCACTCGCCGAGCAAACCGCCAAAGCCACCGGCGAAATCAGCCAGCAGATCGCCGGCATCCAGTCCGCCACCCAGGAATCCGTCGGCGCGATCCAGGAGATCGGCAACACCATCGGACGGATGTCGGAAATCGCCTCGACCATCGCTTCCGCGGTGGAAGAGCAGGGCGCCGCGACCAAGGAGATCGCCCGCAACGTCCAGCAGGCGGCCCAGGGCACACAACAGGTGTCGGCGAACATCGTCGACGTTCAGCGCGGCGCTGGCGAGGCCACGGCGGCTTCGACGCAGGTGCTGTCGGCGGCCCAGTCATTGTCGGCGGAAAGCGGCCGGCTGAGGGCCGAGGTCGGCAAGTTCCTGGAGTCGGTGCGCGCAGCCTGAGGTCGAGGAGCTCCAGCATCAGGCCGCTCGCGATCACTCTGTCGTGAGCGGCCTCTCGCAGCATTCAACTGCGCGCGATATCGCCGTGCATCAGGGTTGTTCGTCCACGTGGTGGCTTGGCTAATTTCGGGTCTTCGGCAATAGTTGCGCAGGTGCACCGAAGCAGCAGCACCTGCCCTACAAGAAGATCGGGAACGGCCTGACGGATGATATCGCTGGTTCGCATCGCTCTGAGCCGGCCCTACACGTTCGTGGTGCTCGCGCTACTCCTGCTGATCGTCGGGCCGCTCGCGGCGATGCGCACCCCCACCGACATCTTTCCCGAGATCCGGATTCCGGTGATCGGCGTGGTCTGGCAATACACCGGCCTGCCGCCGGACCAGATGGCCGGCCGCATGACCACGCCGTTCCAGCGCGCGCTGACCACCACGGTCAACGACATTGAGCACATCGTCGCCAACTCCTATAACGGCTTCGGTATCGTCAAGATCTTCTTCCAGCCCAACGTCGACATCCGCACCGCCAACGCCCAGGTGACGGCGATCTCGCAGACGATGCTGAGGCAGATGCCGCCCGGCGCGACGCCGCCTCTGATCCTGAACTACTCGGCCTCGACGGTGCCGATCATCCAGTTGGCGCTGTCCGGCGACGGCTTGACCGAGCAGAACCTCGCCGATCTCGCCATCAATCAGCTCCGCACTCCGCTCGTCACAGTACCCGGCGCAGCGATTCCGTGGCCGTTCGGCGGCAAGCAGCGCCAGGTCCAGATCGACCTCGACCCGGCCGCGCTGCAGGCCCGCGGCCTGTCGGGCCAGGACGTCGCCAACGCGCTCGCCGCACAAAACCTGATCACCCCGGTCGGCACCCAGAAGATCGGCGAGTTCGAATACGTCATCCAGCTCAACAATTCGCCGAAGCAGATGGCCGATCTCGGCAATCTGCCGATCAGGGCCGTCAACGGCGCCATGGTCTATATCCGCGACGTCGCCTCGGTGCGCGACGGCAACCCGCCGCAGACCAACATCGTCCATGTCGACGGCAACCGCTCGGTGCTGATGATGGTGCTGAAGGCGGGCGCGGTGTCGACGTTGGACATCATCTCCGGCATCAAACGCAAGGTCGCCGAGGTCAAGGACGCGCTGCCGGAGACGCTGAAGATCGCCTTCATCGGCGATCAGTCGGTGTTCGTGCGCGGCGCCATCACCGGCGTCGCGGTCGAGGGCGTGATCGCCGCGCTCCTGACCAGCGTGATGATCCTGCTGTTCCTCGGGAGCTGGCGCTCGACGATCATCATCGCGGTCTCGATTCCGCTGTCCGTTCTCGGCGCGATCGTCTGTCTGGCGGCGATCGGCGAGACGCTGAACATCATGACCCTCGGCGGCCTCGCGCTCGCGGTCGGCATCCTTGTCGATGACGCGACGGTGACGATCGAGAACATCAACTGGCATCTCGAGCAGGGCAAGGAGGTCGAAACCTCGATCATGGACGGTGCACGCCAGATCGTGACGCCGGCCTTCGTGTCGCTGCTGTGCATCTGCATCGTGTTCGTGCCGATGTTCTTTCTGGAGGGCGTCGCGCGGTTCCTGTTCGTGCCGATGGCCGAAGCGGTGATGTTCGCGATGATCTGGTCGTTCATCCTGTCGCGCACGCTGGTGCCGACGATGGCGAAATATCTGCTGAAGCCGCACGTGCATCACGGCAGCCTCGACGGCAAGCAGCGTTCGCGCAATCCGCTGGTTCGTTTCCAGCAGGGTTTCGAAGGCCTGTTCGCCCGGTTCCGCCACGGCTATGGCGACCTCCTGACGCTGGCGATGGGCCATCGCAAGCTGTTCGTCGTGGGCTTTCTCGGCGTCGTTGCGGTGTCGTTCGCGCTGGTGCCGTATCTCGGGCGTAACTTCTTCCCGTCGGTGGATTCCGGCCAGATCCTGATGCACGTCCGCACCCAGGTCGGCACCCGCGTCGAGGAAACCGCCAATCAGCTCGCCGAGGTGCAGAAGGCGATCCGCAAGATCATCCCGCCGGACCAGATCGAGACCATGACCGACAACATCGGCATGCCGATCTCGGGCATCAATCTGACCTACAACAACACCGGCGTGATCGGCACGCAGGACGGCGACATCCAGATCAAGCTGAAGGCCGAGCACGAGCCGACCGAGAAATACGTGCGGGCGCTGCGCGAGCAGTTGCCGCGGCAGTTTCCCGGTATGAGCTTCGCGTTCCTGCCGGCCGACATCGTCAGCCAGATCCTCAATTTCGGCGCGCCGGCGCCGATCGACCTGCAGGTGCGCGGCGCCAATCTCGCGGCGAATTTCGAATACGCCGGAAAGCTGCTGGCGAAGATCAAGCGCATTCCCGGCGTCGCCGATGCGCGGATTCAGCAATCGCCCAACAACCCGATGTTCAATATCGATGTCGACCGCACCCGCGCGCAATATGTCGGGCTGACGACGCGCGACGTCACCAACAGCCTCGTCGTCAACCTCGCCGGCTCGTCGCAGGTGGCGCCGACCTACTATCTCAACCCCGACAACGGCGTGTCGTATTCGATCGTGATGCAGACGCCGCAATACCAGATCGACTCGCTGGGCAAGCTCGAGACGATCCCGATTTCGGCCACCGGAAGCGCCGGCGCCAACGCGCCGATCCTCGGCGGCCTTGCCGATATCAAGCGCTCGGCCGGCAACGCGGTGATCTCGCAATACGACATTCAGTCGATGGTCCAGATCTTCGCCACCACCCAGGGTCGCGATCTCGGCGCGGTGTCCGCCGACATCCGCAAGGTGATCGACGAGACCCGGGCCGAGGTGCCGAAAGGCTCGTCGGTGGTGCTGCTCGGCCAGGTCGAGACCATGAACAGCGCGTTCTCGGGGCTACTGTTCGGCCTGCTCGGCGCGATCGTGCTGATCTATCTGCTGATCGTCGTCAACTTCCAGTCCTGGGCGGATCCGTTCGTCATCATCACCGCGCTGCCGGCGGCGCTCGCCGGCATCGTCTGGATGCTGTTCGCCACCGGCACGACGCTCTCTGTGCCGGCGCTCACCGGCGCGATCATGTGCATGGGCGTCGCCACCGCGAACAGCGTGCTGGTGATCTCGTTCGCCCGCGAGCGTTACGCCGTGCTCGGCGATCCGGTGCGGGCGGCGCTGGAAGCCGGCTTCGTCCGGTTCCGCCCGGTGCTGATGACAGCGCTGGCGATGATCATCGGCATGGCGCCGATGGCGTTCGGACTCGGCGAAGGCGGCGAGCAGAACGCGCCGCTCGGCCGCGCCGTGATCGGCGGCCTGATCTTTGCTACCATCGCGACGCTGATGTTCGTGCCGGTGGTGTTCAGCATGGTCCACAAGAAACAGCCGGCGCAGGACGAAGCCCCGGTCGCGGAGATGTCGCATGTCCACTGACGCCCCGCCGCGCAAATCCCGTCGCGGGCTCGGCATCGCCGGCATCCTGCTCGCCTGCGGTGCGGTCGCCGTCGTCGTCACCGGGATCAGCGCACGCGAGAAGAGCAGCGCGGACCTGCGCCACTGGACCGACGAGCAGGCGATCTCCAGCGTCGCGGTGACCCGGCCGGACGGTAAGGTGCTGACCAATACGCTCGATCTGCCGGGCCGGCTCGAGGCCTATTCCCGCGCGCCGATCTACGCCCGCGTCTCCGGCTATGTGAAGAGCTGGAGCGCCGACATCGGCGCTCGGGTCAAGGCCGGGCAGGTGATCGCCGAGGTCGAGGCGCCCGATCTCGATCAGCAATTGCTGCAGGCGCGCGCCGATCTCGCCAGCCAGCAGGCCAGCGCGCGATTGTCCGAGGCGACGCTGAACCGCCGCAAGACGCTGCTGGCGTCGAACTTCGTCTCGGCGCAGGAAATCGACGAGCGCAGCGCGGACCTCGCCAACAAGAAGGCCGCGGTGAATTCCGGCCAGGCCAATGTCGAACGGCTGGAAGCACTGGCCGGCTACAAGAAGATCACCGCGCCGTTCGACGGCGTCGTCACCGAGCGCAACACCGACGTCGGCGCGCTGATCAGCGCCGGCTCCAGCGCCGGACCCGCGATGTTCGTGGTGTCCGACATCGCGAAGCTGCGCGTCTACGTCAACGTGCCGCAGACTTATGTGCCGATGATCAAGATCGGCGCCAAGGCGGTGATCACGCTGCCGGAATATCCGAACCGCAGCTTCCCGGCGACGGTCGAGGCCTCGTCGCAGGCGGTCGACGTGTCCTCGGGCACCACGCGGATGCAACTTGCCCTGGACAACGCCAAGGGCGAGTTGATGCCGGGCGGCTACGCCAATGTGAAGCTCAGCCTGGTGCGCGACGAGGTGTCGCTCTACATCCCGGCCAGCGCGCTGATGTTCAACCGCAGCGGGCTGCGCGTCGCGGTCGTCGGCCCCGACGATCGCGTGCAGCTCAAGACCGTGACGATCGCTCGCGATCTCGGCCGCGAAATCGAACTCGCCTCCGGCCTCTCACCCGATGACCGCATCATCGTCGCGCCGCCCGACGGCATCGCCGACGGCGAGAAAGTCCGCGTTGTCGGCAATGATGCAGGCAAGGCCGGCAAGCCGACCGCGTCGGAGAAGCAGGACGTGAAGGGGTAGTTCTCCGTCATTGCGAGGAGCCGTAGGCGACGAAGCAATCCAGCAGCTCCGTGCACGGCGCCGTTGGATTGCTTCGCTTCGCTCGCAATGACGGAACGCATTGCTTGCGCCACGAGCATCATTGTCGCTGAGAGCTAGACAGCACGCCACTCCAGCACGCCATCGGCGCTCGTCGTGATCGGACCGTTCGTGCCGACCGGACTGCGATCCATGTTCGTCAGCACGGCCAGCGTCGCCTGATCCTGCGCCGGCACCCGCGCCAGCGTGCGCGCGCCGTCCGAGGTGCGTAGCACCACGACGCCGTGTTCGACGTCGCCCTTGCCGGTGAAGATCACGGTGAAGCTCTCGACCGTGCCGTCGCCCGAGGCGTCTGTCACGAACGGCGGGACGTCGCCGTAAGCCGCATCGGCCTTCGTCTGTACGCTGACGCTCTCGCTCAGCGCTTGTTGCGATGGCGTGCGCGACAGCACCAGCGCGTGGTGCTTGGTGACGAAGCCCCCCTGTCCATACAGCAGGCCGAGCCTGGCGCCGCCCCGCAGCCTGCGCACCATCGCGCAGGCCGCGTGGGTCATATAGGTGTTGAGCGGCGCGCCGAAGAAGGTGAGGCCGCCGGTCACCGTCGGCTGCACGTCGTCGCCGAGCCCAAGCGTGCGCCGCGCCATTTTCGGCACCACAGGGAAGCAGGAATACAGCTCGATCGCGTCGAACACGCGGCCGTCGCCGCCGACCATCGCCTTTATCGTCTCCAACACCGCGTTCTGGGCGTGGCTCTGGTGGAATTGATCGCGGGCGAGATAATCGCGCGGCTCTTCGGCCGAGGCGCCGCCATGGATGTAGATCAGTTTTTCCTCGGCGATGCCTGCCTCGCGTGCCTTCGCCAGCGAGGTCAGCAGCACTGCCGCGCCGAGATTGACGCTCGGATTGGCGACCATCAGCTTGGTATAGGGCCAGGCGATCAGCCGGTTGTCGGGCGAGGGCGTGGTGATCTCGCTCGGTGCGAAGGCGCGCTTGATCCAGGCGTTCGGATTGGCCGCGGCGGCCTGCGCGTAGCGCGACCACAGCACGCCGGATTCGTCGAGCGCCTGCCGCGGCGTCTGGCCCCAATGCGCGGCCGTCGCCGCCTCGTACAGCGGATACACGGTGATCGGCCGCGCGACGCCGAGCTGCGTGGCGATCGGCTTCTGGAACGCGGCGCCGCGCTTCGGTTCGGGCGCGTCGCTCGCGAACGGCGTCCACGGCAATTCGAGCTTGGCGCGCGCCGCCTTGGTGACGGTCGATTGCGCCTCGGCGCCGCAGACCACGGCGACGTGCGCTTCGCCGCGCGCGATCCGCAGCGCCGCTTCGTGGATGAAGCGGATCGGGCTCTCGCCGCCGACCGGCCCGTAGTAGCAGTGCCGCGGCGAAACGCCGAGTTTCGCGGCGAGCTGCTGCTCGGGCGCGTGATAGCGCCAGCTCAGGAAGTTGACGATATCGAGCGAGTCGATCTCGCGCAGCAGATGCACAGAGCTGTCGTCGCCGGCGCGTCGCGCCGCCTGTTCGAGCAGCGCCAGCGGCTCCAGCCCTTGCGCAATGTCCTTGGGGTGATCGGCGATTTCGCCGATTCCGGCGATGACGGGAATGCGCTCGGGCGGGAGTTGGCTGGCCATGGTCTTCTTCTTTGATGGGTCGTGGTCGTCAGAACGCGGTGTAGCCGCCGTCGATCACGAAGGTGTCGGCGGTGTGATAGGACGACGCCTTGCTCATCAGATACACCGCGATGCCGCCGAAATCCTCGGGCTCGCCGAACCGGCGCACCGGAATGCGCGGCATCACGTTGGCGACGAATTTGTCGTTGCCCATGATCCCCGCGGTCATGTCGCTCTTGATCCAGCCCGGCAGGATCGCATTGGCGGTGACGCCGTTGCGAGCGAGTTCGACCGCGAGCGCGCGCACCAGCGCGTTGATCGCCGCCTTGGTCGCGGCGTAGTGCTCGTTGCGCGCGGTGCCGAAGATCGAGGCGAGGCTCGAGGTCGCGACCAGCCGGCCGAACGGATCGCCGTTCGCGGCGCGGTCGGTCATGTGCCGCGCGGCGGCCTGGAAGGCGTGGAAGACGCCGTCGAGATTGGTGGCGAACATCGTGCGCCATTGCTCTTCGGTGCGTTCGATGAAGGGCTGCCGTCCGCCGCCGCCGATGCCGGCATTGGCGAAGCAGCCGTCGACACGGCCGAAGGCTTTCAGCGTCGCCTCCATCGCGGCCTTCACCGAGGCGGGGTCGGTGACGTCGCAGATCTGCGCCTCGGCCTTGCCGCGCGCGCCGGCGAGGCTCTGCACCGCCGCCTTGTTCTTCTCGGGATTGCGGCCCCAGATCGAGACGTTGCAACCGGCGGCGGCGAGCGCCTGCGCCATGCCGAGCCCGATGCCGCCATTGCCGCCTGTGATGACCGCGACGCGTCCGTTCAGATCGAAAATGCTCATACAGCGTTTCCATTTTTGTTTGTCGCGCGCTAAACCATTCGCAACGGCATGCGCGCTGTTATCGTCGGCGGACCATGGACAAGCGCGCTGCAAAAATCAAATATGGCTCCGGGTTCGCGAGCCTTCCACGCCGCGGAATAACGCGGAGCAAGCGCGAGGAAACAGATGCAGTTCAAACACGTCACGCTCGATTTCGACGGCCCGGTCGCGGTCCTCAAGCTCGATCATCCGGAAGTGATGAATGCGGTCTCGATCGACATGCTGGGCGGCCTCGGCGAGGCGCTCGACGCGATCGAGGACAAGCGCGCCGAAGTGCGCTGCCTGGTCATCACCGGCGCGGGCCGCGCGTTCTGCACCGGCGCCAATCTGCAGGGCCGCAATTCCGGCAACAACATGAGCCAGAGCGGCAAGGGCGCCGGCGCCGCGCTCGAGACCGCCTTTCATCCGTTCCTGCGCCGCTTGCGCAAGCTGCATTGCCCGATCGTCACTTCGGTCAACGGGCCTGCCGCGGGCGCCGGCATGAGCTTCGCGCTGATGGGCGACATGATCCTGTGCGCGCGTTCGTCCTACTTCCTGCAGGCGTTCCGCCGCATCGGCCTAGTGCCGGATTGCGGCTCGACGTGGTTGCTGCCGCGCCTGGTCGGCAAGGCGCGCTCGCTCGAATTGTCGCTGCTCGGCGAGAAGCTGCCGGCCGAGAAGGCGCTGGAATGGGGCCTCGTCAATCGCGTCTACGACGACGCCGAGCTGTGGACCGAAACGATGAAGCTTGCGCAGGAACTCGCCAACGGCCCGACCATAGCGCTGTCGCTGATCCGCAAGCTGTATTGGGACTCGCCGGAAAATTCGTTCGAGGAGCAGCTCAACCTCGAATTCGAATCCCAGCGCATCGCAGGCTCGACCGACGACTTCAAGGAAGGCGTCGGCGCGTTTCTCGAAAAGCGCCCCGCGAAGTTCCAGGGCAAATAAGCGCGCGATGGCCGCAACGGCTTTTGTCGAGGCGCTGGCGCGCAGCGTGCGATCGTGGTGCGCCGGCGCGACCGGCGTCCGCGACGTCGCGCAACTCTCCGGCGGCGCCAGCCAGGAGACCTGGTCGTTCGTGATCGAGCGGCCGGACGGCGACATCGCGGCGATCCTGCGCCGCTCGCCGCCGGGCTATGGCAGCGTTTCCGGACGCGCCGCGGGGCTGGAGGTCGAAGCCGAATTGATGCGGCTCGCTGACGAGGCCGGGGTGCCGTCGCCGCGCGTGCTGCACGTTCTCACCGAGCGTGACGGGCTCGGCGACGGTTTTTTGATGCAGAAGGTGGAGGGCGAAACCATCCCGCGCAAGATCCTGCGCGACGAACTATTCGCCGCCGCACGGCCGAAACTGGCGCGGCAGATCGGCACCATCCTCGCCGGCCTGCACGGCATCGACAGCGCCGCGCTGCCGGGCTTGCGGACGATCAGTTCGACGCAGGAGATCGAGCTGCTGCGCGCCGACTATCGCAGCATGGATTGGCCGCGGCCGGTGTTCGAACTGGCGCTGCGCTGGCTCGCCGATCACGACCCCGGCGTCTCCAAGCAGATCACGCTGGTGCACGGCGATTTCCGCCACGGCAATCTGATCATCGGGCCCGACGGCGTGCGCGCCGTGCTCGATTGGGAACTCGCGCATCGCGGCGACCCGATGGAAGACCTCGGCTGGGTCTGCGTCAATTCGTGGCGGTTCGGCGAGATCGACAGACCGGTCGGCGGGCTCGGCTCGCGCGAGGAGATGTTCGCGGGCTATCAGGACGCCGGCGGAACCGTCGATGCCGATCGGGTCAAATTCTGGGAAGTAATGGGCACGTTGCGCTGGGGCATCATGTGCTGCGGCATGATGCAGCGGTTTCGGCAGGGTCCCGACCACTCGATGGAACGCGCGATGATCGGGCGCCGCTCGTCGGAAACCGAGATCGATCTGCTGCGGTTATTGGCGCCGCGCGCCTAGATAACGAAGGGGCGAAGCCGAGATGCAGGACGAACCGAGGCCCGACGAACTGATCAAGGCGGTGGCCGATTTCCTGCGCGAGCAGGTCGCGCCGCAGCTCACCGGCCACGCCGCGTTCAAACTGCGCGTCGGCATCAACGCGCTGGATCTGGTGACGCGGCAGCTCACGCTGACGCAGGCGAGCGACACCGACGAGCTCGCGCGTCTGAAGGAACTGCTCGGCCATGACGGCGCGCTGCACGACCTCAACCGCGAATTGTCAGAACGCATCGCGTCGGGCGCGATGGATCTGTCGACGCCGGGTTTGCAGGATCATCTGTGGCGCACCACGCTCGCCAAGCTCGCCGTCGACCAGCCGAACTACGCGAGCTATCGGCGCGAGCTGGAAGGCGCGGGACAACACCTTTCAGCAAACGCTCCGTCATCCTGAGGTGCGCGCCCTTGCGCGCCTCGAAAGATGAGCCGCAGGCCATCGACGTCAGCGGCTCGTCGCCGCATCCTTCGAGGCTCGCCCGAAGAGGGCGAGCGCCTCAGGATGACGACTCGGTAGTTGCCGTCCGGCTTCGCTCGCTGCGCTCGCGCCCCGGATGACCGACGTTGGTTTCCCGTCATTGCGAGGAGCACCCGGATCGGCGCTTTGCGCCGTCCGAGTACAGGCTCCGCGACGAAGCAATCCAGCGCTGCGCTCGGAGCTTCTGGATTGCGTCGCTTCGCTCGCAATGACGCGGAGAGGCGGGCCGACGAACTACTTCGGGCCGACGAACTACTTCCCAACCCAGTTCGGCTTGCGCTTCTCCGAGAACGCCTTCGGGCCTTCGATGTAGTCCTGCGAGGCGACCATGGCTTTGACCGCCGGATAGTCGCGCTGCTCGGCGATCGCTTGCGGCAAGGAGACTTCGAGGCCGCGCATCAGGGCCTGCTTCGAGGCGCGGATCGACATCGGAGAGACGGCGCAGATCGCTTCGGCCCAGCGCTCGGCGGCGGCGAGGGCCTCCCCCGGGGGGACGACTTCGTTGACGAAGCCGAGTTCCAGCCCCTCCCGGGCGGGGACGTGGCGGGCGGTGAGGATCATGCCCATCGCGCGCTTCAGCCCGATCTGGCGGGGCAGGCGGTGCAGGCCGCCGGCCAGCGCGGCGAGGCCGACGCGCGGCTCCGGCAGCGCGAATGTGGCGTTCTCCGCGGCGATGATCAAGTCGCAGGCGAGTGCGATTTCGAAACCGCCGCCCATCGCCACGCCGTTGACCGCGGCGATGATCGGCTTGTCGCAATCGAACCGCGAGGTCAGCCCGGCGAAGCCGGTCTCGCCCCAGCCGCGCTTGCCGCCCGAGGCCTGCCACTTCAGATCATTGCCGGCGCAAAACGCCTTGTCGCCGGCGCCGGTGATGATCGCGACCCATTGCTCGGGGTCGGCGGAGAAGTCGTTGAACACGCCTTCGAGTTCGTAATGCGCGTCGGTGTGCAGCGCGTTGTAGACCTCAGGTCGCGACAGCGTGACGATGGTGATCGGGCCCTTGCGGGTCACGGTGGAGAATTGCAGCGCCATCGACGTTTCCTCTTTTCGTTGGGCAGAATTGGTGCGGCTGAAGCGCGCTTGACTTGTCGTTCGCGGCGCATGTTAATCACTCGCTTAACAAGATCAACAACAACACGAACACCGTGGGAGCACGCCTTGGATTTTTCCCTGCCGCCGGATCTGGTCGCCTATCTCGCCGAGCTCGATCGCTTCATCGACGCCAAGATCAAGCCGCTGGAACAGGCGGACGACAACATCCGCTTCTTCGATCATCGCCGCGAATGGGCGCGCACCGATTTCGAGGGCGGCGGACTGCCGCGGCACGACTGGGAAGAGCTGCTGCGCAAGGCGAAGAACATCGCCGATGACGCCGGGCATCTGCGCTTCGCGATTCCGAAGCGCTATGGCGGGCAGGACGGCACGAATTTGTGGATGGCGGTGATCCGCGAGCACTTCGCCGCCAAGGGCCTCGGCCTGCACAATGATCTGCAGAACGAGCATTCGATCGTCGGCAATTTCCCGATCGTCAAGATGCTCGACCTCTACGGCCGCGACGATCAGAAGGCGATGATCGACGGCTCGATCACCGGAAAATATCGCATCACGTTTGGTCTGACGGAGCCCGATCACGGCTCGGATGCGACGCATATGGAAACGCGTGCGGTCGAGGCGGTGCGCGACGGCAAGAAGGGCTGGGTGATCAACGGCGAGAAGATGTGGACGACCGGCATGCACGTCGCCACGCATTGCGCGCTGTTCGCCCGCACCACCGGCCAAGACGGCGACGCCCGCGGCATCACCTGCTTTCTGGTGCCGGCCGATGCGCCCGGCGTCAAGGTCGAGGAATATCTCTGGACCTTCAACATGCCGACCGATCATCCGCGGGTGAGCTTCACCGACGTCTTCGTCACCGAAGACGCGTTGTTCGGCGAGGTCGGCCGCGGCCTGTCGCTGGCGCAATGCTTCGTGCACGAGAACCGCATTCGCCAGGCGGCGAGTTCGCTGGGTGCTGCGGTGTTCTGCATCAATGAAAGCGTCAAATACGCGCGGGAGCGAAAACCGTTCGGCGAGGAACTGGCGCGCAACCAGGCGATCCAGTTTCCGCTGGTCGAACTCGCCACCCAGGCCGAAATGCTGCGCCTCTTGATCCGCAAGACCGCGTGGGAGATGGATCAGATGACCCAGGCGCAGGTCGAGCACACGCTGTCCGACAAGGTGTCGATGTGCAACTACTGGGCGAACCGGCTGTGCGGCCAGGCCGCCGATCGCGCGATCCAGGTCCACGGCGGCATCGGCTATTCGCGGCACAAGCCGTTCGAACACATCTATCGCCACCACCGCCGCTATCGCATCACCGAAGGCAGCGAGGAAATCCAGATGCGCAAGGTCGCGGGATTCCTGTTCGGCTATATGGGTGTGAACAAGAGGTGATCTCATCAGTGCCCCGGACGCGCTGCGGCATGCCATGCCGCGGCGCAGATCCGGGGTCCCGGTGAGTGGTGCGCAGCCAGACCGGGGTCCCGCATCTGCGGAGCAGCGCTGGCGCGCTGCGCCGCGTGCGGGACACAGGAGGTCTGCGTTGAGCGGACGCGATATTCTCTGCGTCGTCATCCTGAGGTGCTCGCCCGCAAGGGCGAGCCTCGAAGGATGCGGAGACCCGCACAGCCGGTGCCTTGCGGCCCATCCTTCGAGGCTCGCTGCGCTCGCGCCTCAGGATGACGGCGTGCGCGTCGCGAGATTCGCGACGCGCTGACGGATTCGAATATCAAACAGCCACGCGAAATCCGTCTCGCGGCTCCGCTGAGCCCGAGTTCTGCACCCGTCGCTTCACAGCGAGGGGTGGGGGCGCGCCGCGTGGCGCGGGTGATGGTGGTTCTCGCGATCACTTCTTGCGAAGGATCGCGCAACGCCTCGTCGGCGCGCCCACCTGCGGCGGTTTTCGGCTTTCAGGCCCGTGCTTCCGTTGACAGGCAAGGGTAATGAAACCCCACGGTCCGGCGGATTTCGCCGCCTTCACCTGCCCCCGTGCAGCGAACTAACAAGTCGCAGAGCCTCGTAGTAGGCCCGGACGGGTCCCCGAAGCCTCCCGGACGTGCGGGTGCGAGCCGCAACGCGCAGGACGCCGCGTCCGTCCGACTCCACCGGCACAGCGCCGGCTTCATCGAACCATCGTTCCGGGCTGGTTTCCCAGCCCGCCGATCTGTCCCGCTTGTACGACGCCTCGCGAAGCGCCCCTCACGGACAGGACGAGACGGATTATAATCATAATAGGAATTCTGTCAAGGGCGATGTGATGGGTTTCGCTGCGCTCAACCCATCCTACGGCCACGAACAAACCTCTCGTTCGTCATTCCGGGGCGCGCGCAGCGCGAACCCGGAATCTATAACCCTTGGTATCGATGATGGAGCAATACGACTTCGGCGCTGTGCATCGACATCGTCACGGGGGTTATGGATTCCGGGTTCGCTCACTTCGTGAGCGCCCCGGAATGACGAACGGGAGGTGATTTGCGCGACGAGAGACGTTGGCCGTCGCGCGCAGCGCCAACGCGCCTAGTTCACCTGGCGGTCTTTCCCGGTCCAATACGGATCGCGCAGATGCCGGCGCAGGATTTTGCCGGAGGCGTTGCGGGGCAGGGCCGGGATGAAGTCGATCGACTTCGGCGTCTTGAAGCCGGCGATGCGGGTGCGGGTGAAGCCGATGATGTCCTGCGCGGTGGCTTCCTTGCCGGGCTTCATCACCACCACGGCTTTCACCGCTTCGCCCCATTGATCGTCCGGCACGCCGACGACGGCGACTTCGGCGACGTCCGGATGATCGCAGATCGCGCTCTCGACTTCGGCCGGATAGATGTTCTCGCCGCCGGAGATGATCATGTCCTTGATGCGGTCGTGGATATAGACGTAGCCGTCCTCGTCCATGTAGCCGGCGTCGCCGGTGCGCAGCCAGTTGTCGCCGTCGATGGTCTTCTTGGTCGCCTCCGGCAGATTCCAGTAGCCGGCCATGTTGGAGCCGGAGCGGGTGGCGATCTCGCCGACCTGGCGCGGCGGCAGCGGCTTGCCGTCGGGATCGAGAATCGCGATCTCGACGCCGGGCAGCGCCTTGCCGGCCGAGCGCATCCGCTCCAGCCCTTCGACGTGGTCCTCGGGCGGCAGCGCGACGATCGTGCCGGTGGTCTCGGTCATGCCGTACATCTGCACGAAGCCGCATTTGAAAACGTCGATGCATTCCTTCAGCAGCGCCGCCGGAATCGGCGAGGCGCCGTACAGCATGTATTTCAGCCGCGAGAAATCCACCTCGCGGGCGCGCGGCTGCCGCACCACGAATTGCATCGCGGCGGGCACCATGAACAGCTTGGTGATCTTGGCCTGCTCGAAGAAGTCGAGCACCTTGGTCGGATCGAATTCGCGCGCGATCACGCCCTTGGCGCCGTGATAGATGCTCATCATGCCCCAGCCGGAGCCGCCGATGTGAAACACCGGCATGGCGATCAGCGAGACGTCGTCGCTCGACCAGATGTTCCACTCCGGCGTGTTGTCGCGGCCGGCGCGGACCAGCGACAGGAAATTGGCGTGGCTGAGCATCGCGCCCTTCGGCTTGCCGGTGGTGCCGGAGGTGTAGAGCTGGATCGCGATGTCGCTCGGCGCCACCGCGACCTGCGGATCGTCGCTCGGCTGCGCGTCGCGCCATTGGGCAAAATCCTGCCACTCCGGCGCGCCGCCTTCGGTGGTGATGATGGCGCGAACGCTGGGGATCTGATCCGTCAGGCCGCGGACCTGATCGACGAATTCAGGGCCGACGAAGAGGATCGCCGCCTTGCAGTCCTCGACGATATAGGCGATCTCCGGCCCGGCGAGCCGCCAGTTCACCGGCGCGATCACCACATTGGCCTTCATCGCGCCGGCCCACAGCTCGAAATAGATGTCGCTGTTCTTGCCGAGATAGGCGATGCGCTCGTTCGGTTTGACGCCGGAGGCCGCGAGCGCGCGGGCGATCCGGTTGGTGTGGGCATCGAACTGCGCGAAGCTGGTGATGCGGCCTTCGAATTCGTAGAGAATTTCGTCGCCGCGCGTCTTGGCCTGCGCACGGATCACGTCGGCCAAATTGGCCGGCTCGGTCTGCTCGGACATTGTCACTCCCTGGGACGATTTTTGTTAGTTACTTGTTGATTGGCCCGAAGTCTGCCGCGCTTCGCAGGCAAACACAAGCGGGAGCGTTATTTGCTGGGAGGGCCGGTCACAGCGATGTGCAGCCGAAAGCGGCGCACCAAAAGTCACGTCATCGCCCGGCTCGACCGGGCGGCCCAGTATCCCAGGGCCTTCGTGATCGCCACCGGAGCTCTGGAATACTGGATCCCCGGCTGTCGCGGGGGATGACGTCGTTAGTTGGCTCGTGCGCGCGAGCCGAATTGCTCGGCCCGTCCGCTCGCACGACGTCATCCTGAGGTGCCGTCGCATCTGCGACGGCCTCGAAGGATGGGCCGCAGGCGCTCGCTGCTGTCATCCTTCGAGGCGCGCAAGAGCGCGCACCTCAGGATGACGGCCGTGAACGTATCACCCCCGCTGTGCGCGGTCTTTTTCGTTCTGCGCCTTGATCGAGGCCTTGGCCTGGTCCCAGTCGGCGTTGCTCCAGTCGCGCAGCTGATAGAAATTGCCGCCCATCGCCAGGCCCTGGGCGCCGTCCATCGCGATGGTTTCGCCGTTGATCCAGTCGCAGCCGCCGGAGATCAGGAACACCGCGACGTTCTGCAGTTCCTCCATGGTGCCGACGCGGCCCATCGGATTCACCTTCACGGTGCGGGCGCCGGCCTCGTCGCCGGGCTTGATCCGCTTGCTCATGCCTTCGGTGGGAATTTCGCCGGGCGCAATGGTGTTGAGGCGGATGCCGTAGCGGCCCCATTCGGTGGCGAGCGACATCGTCATGGCGTGGATCGCCGATTTGCTCATCGCCGAGGGCACCACATAGGGGCTGCCGTTGCGGACCCAGGTGGTGGTGATCGACACCACATTGCCGCGGTGGCCGCCGGCGATCCAGCGCCGGCCGACCGCATGCGTCACGTAGAAGGTGCCGTGCATCACGATGTTGGCGACGGCGTCAAAGCCGCGCGGCGACAGCTCTTCCGTCCGCGAGATGAAATTTCCGGCGGCGTTGTTGATCAGATCGGTGAGCGGGCCGTCGGCGAAGATGGTCTCGACCATGTGGTCGACCGCGGCCGAGTCGCGGATGTCGACGCCGTAGGTCATCACCTTGCCGCCGTACTGATCCATCAGTTCGGTCGCGGTCTCGTCGCAGACGCCCTTGCGGCGGCCGCAGATATGGACTTCGGCGCCGAGCTGCAGGAAGCGCGCGGCCATCGATTTGCCGAGCCCGGTGCCGCCACCGGTGACGAGGATACGACGGCCTGCGAGAAGCTGATCGGAGAACATGTCAGGTGCCCGGAAAAGTGGATGATCGTTGTTGATTAAGCGATTGACTAAATTCCGACAACGCTTTTCTGTAGCGCCGCGAACAGATCACAACATATCCAGGGAAACGGCTCGATGAATGATCGCGTTGCGGTATCGGTGACGGACGGCGTTGCCGACGTCCGATTGGTGCGGGCGGACAAGATGAATGCGCTCGATGCCGCGATGTTCGAGGCGCTTGTCGCGACCACCGAGCGGCTTTCGCAGGAGAAGGGCGTGCGCGTCGTGGTGCTGTCCGGCGAGGGCAAGGCGTTCTGCGCCGGCCTCGACATGGGGCGTTTTGCCGCGATGAACGAGGGCGGCGGCAACGGCATTCCGGGCGGCGAATTTCGCGATCTCACCAAGCGCACCCATGGCCAGGCCAACGCGCCGCAGCAGGCGGTGTGGGGCTGGCGGATGCTGCCGGTGCCGGTGATCGCCGCGATCCACGGCGTCGCGTTCGGCGGCGGCTTTCAGCTCGCGCTCGGCGCCGACATCCGGCTGATGGCGCCGGATGCGCGGATGTCGATCATGGAAATCAAATGGGGCCTGGTGCCCGACATGGCCGGCACGCCGGTGCTCGCCTCGCTGGTGCGCGACGACATCCTGCGCGAGCTCACCTACACCGGCCGGATCTTCTCGGCGCAGGAGGCGCTGAGCTACGGCCTCGCGACCAGGATCGTCGACGACCCGCGCAGCGCCGCGCTGGAGATGGCGCGGGAGATCGCCGGCAAGAGCCCGGACGCCATCCGCGCCGCCAAGCGGATGTTCAACAACCTCTCGGTCGACCCCGGCCCTGCGCTGCTCGCCGAAAGCGTCGAACAGCAGAAGCTGATCGGCTCGCCCAACCAGACCGAAGCGGTCCGCGCCAACATGGAAAAGCGCGCGCCCAATTTCGTCGACGGTTAGTTACACCTTCGGCCGTCATCCTGAGGTGCTCGCCCGCAAGGGCGAGCCTCGAAGGATGCGATACCTGTACCTGCGGCTCATCCTTCGAGGCTCGCTTCGCTCGCACCTCAGGATGACGGTTCCTGCTCACAACAAGAAGAAGACCATGCCCAACCAATTCCTCCACGGCATCCTGTCCGGCGAACGCCATCGCAGCTTCGACGAGGTCGATACGCGCGTCGCGCTGATCGCCGGCGGGCTGCAGCGGCTCGGTGTCGCGCCCGGCGACTGCGTCTGTTTGCTGATGCGCAACGACGTGGCGTTTCTGGAAGCCGCCTATGCGGTGATGATGCTCGGTGCCTATGCGGTGCCGGTCAACTGGCACTTCAAGCCCGAAGAGGTGGCGTATGTGCTGGGCGATTCCGGCACGCGGGTGCTGATCGGCCACGCCGATCTGCTGCACCAGGCGGCCGGCGTGGTGCCGGCGGGCGTGACCGTCCTGAGCGTGCCGACGCCGCCGGAAATTCTCGCCAACTACAAGATCGATCCCGGCCATCGCGCCGCGCCGCAAGGCGCGGTCGATCTCGACGGCTGGCTGGCGCAGCAGAAGCCCTATGACGGTCCCGTGCTGCCGCAGCCGCAGAACATGATCTACACCTCCGGCACCACCGGCCATCCGAAGGGCGTCAAGCGCTTCGCGCCGACGCCGGAGCAGGCCAAGAGCGCCGAAGCGATGCGCGCGCTGATCTATGGTCTGAAGCCCGGCGCCCGCGTGCTGTGCCCGGGTCCCTTGTATCACTCCGCGCCGAACGCGTTCGGCATCCGCGCCGGCCGGCTCGGCGGCCTGCTGGTGCTGATGCCGCGGTTCGAGCCGGAAGCGCTGCTGCAACTGATCGAGCGGCACCGGATCGACACCGTGTTCATGGTGCCGACGATGTTCATCCGGCTGATGAAGCTGCCGCCCGAGGTCCGCGCGAAGTACGACGTGTCGTCGCTGCGCCACGTCATCCACGCCGCGGCGCCGTGTCCGGCCGATATCAAGCGCGCGATGATCGAGTGGTGGGGGCCGGTGATCTGCGAGTTCTACGGCTCGACGGAGTCGGGTGCCGTGACCTTCGCGACCTCCGAGGATGCGCTCAGCAAGCCCGGTACCGTCGGCAGGATCGCGCCCGGCGCGGAACTGAAATTCATCGACGACGACGGCAAGGAGCTGCCGCAGGGCGAGATCGGCGAGATCTTCTCGCGGATCGCCGGCAATCCGGATTTCACCTATCACAACAAGCCGGAGAAGCGCGCCGAGATCGATCGCGACGGCTTCATCACCTCCGGCGACGTCGGCTATCTCGATTCCGATGGCTACGTCTTCATCTGCGACCGCAAGCGCGACATGGTGATCTCCGGCGGCGTCAACATCTACCCGGCCGAGATCGAAGCGGCGATCCACGCCGTGCCCGGCGTGCATGATTGCGCGGTGTTCGGCATTCCGGACGCCGAATTCGGCGAGGCGCTGATGGCGATGCTGGAGCCGCAGCCCGGCGTGACACTCGACGAGGGATATCTCCGCGAGCAGCTCAAACACGTCCTCGCCGGCTACAAGATTCCGAAGCATATCGAGATCATGGCGCAATTGCCGCGCGAGGATTCCGGCAAGATCTTCAAGCGCCGTCTGCGCGATCCGTATTGGGCCAAAGCCGGGCGGGTGATCTAACGGGCGCTGGCGCGCGACGAGGGTGCCGCCGCGATCCCGGTCGGCGGGACGTGCACGTCCTTGCCGAGTGCGGCGCGGACCATCCGGGCCAGATCCGACCTGCGATACGGCTTGGTCAGCAGCAGCGCGCCGCTGTCGAGCCGGTCGTGATGCACGATCGCGTTCTCGGTGTAGCCCGAGGTGTACAGCACCCGCACCGGCCGGACCCGGGCGATCGCGTCGGCGAGTTGCGGGCCGTTCAGGCCGCCCGGCATGATCACGTCGGTGAACAGCAGATCGAACGCGGTGCCGCGCTCCGCCTCACGCAGCGCCGCCTGGCCGTCGCACATCGCGATGGTGCGATAACCGAGACCCGCGAGCTGGGCGATCGCGAATTTGCGCACCAACTCGTCGTCCTCGACCAGCAGGATGGTTTCGCTGCCGCCCTCGGTCGCCGGGCCGGCGTCCGGTGCGCTGTCGACGGCCGGGTCGGAATCGGCCTGCGGCAGATACAGCTTGAGCGTGGTGCCGTGGCCCTCCTCGCTGTAGATGTTGATGTGCCCGCCCGATTGCTTGACGAAGCCATAGACCATGCTGAGGCCGAGGCCGGTGCCCTGGCCGGCGCTCTTGGTCGTGAAGAACGGCTCGAACACCTTGTCGCACAACTCGGCTGGAATTCCTGTGCCGGTGTCGCTGACCGCGATCATCACGTAGCGGCCGGGCTGGACGTCGGGATTGTGCTGCCCGTAGGCGGCGTCGAGCACCACGTCGGCGGTTTCGAGCATCAGCTTGCCGCCGTTCGGCATCGCGTCGCGCGCATTCACCGCGAGGTTGAGCAGCGCCGACGAGAGTTGCGACGGATCGACCCGCGCCGCATCGACGTCCTGCGCCAGCCTGACTTCGACGTCGATGTGTTCGCCGATCGTCGCTTTCAGCAATTGCTGGGTGTTCAGCACGATGGCGTTGACGTCGATATTGCGCGGTTGCAGCGGCTGCCTGCGGGCGAAGGCGAGCAGTTGCCGCGTCAGGTCGGCGCCGCGCCCGGCGGCCTGCTCGATCATCCTGGCGATGCTGCAGAGGTCCGGCCGGTCGGCAAGTTCGTCGAGCAGGATCTCGGCGGTGCCGTTGATCACCGTCAGCATGTTGTTGAAGTCGTGCGCGACGCCGCCGGTGAGCTGGCCGATCGCTTCCAGCTTCTGTGACTGATGCAGCCGGTGCTCGGTCGCCCGCATCTCGGTGACGTCGCGGAACACCACGACCGCTCCGGTTTGCGTGCCCGCGGCTTCCCACAACGGCCGCGCGCTCCCCATCAGATGAACCGTCTTGCCGGAATCGCGCCTTCGGCAGACGATCTCGTAATTATCGACGGTCTCGCCGCGCAGGACGCGGGCGGAGGGCCAATGGTCGGCGGACAGCCGGGTCGAGCCGTCCGGCGTGTAGATGTCGTAGAGCTCCTGCCACTGGTCGACCCTGATATCGAGTGCGCTGAGCAGTTCCCGGTTGGCGCGGTTCTGATAGATGGCCTCGCCGTTGCGGTCGATCAGCACGACACACTCGGCCATCGTGGTCATGATGCTCTCGAACAGCTCCTTCTCGTGCCGGATCGCGGCGGTCTTCGCCTGCACGTCCTGCACCATGGTGTCGAACGCCCGCGCCAGCACGCCGATTTCGCCACTGGCCGCGACCGGCATCTTCGGCGGCGCGTCCTCGGCAAATCCCGCCACCGCCTTCGTCATCTGCGACAGCGGCTTGATCAGGGTCCGGGCCATGACGAAACCCAGCAGAACGGCGGTCAGCACGGCGACCGAGCCGCCGGTCAAGGTCGAATCCAGCCACGCGGTCATGATGTCGTCGAGAATGAATTGCTGCGGCACGGTCTCGACGATGGCCAGGGGCGCCCCTTCGACACGGTCGATCGCAACCCCGATCGGCACGCCGTTGCGGTCCTCGACGATCGCCGTCTGATCCTTGCCGCTGGTGATCGCGGTGGCGAGGCTTGGAAAGTCGTCCTGGATGCGGGCGGGCCGATCGAATTCGAAACCGAACTCGCGAGACTTGTCGGGATGCAGCAGGTAGTCGCCGCGGTCGTTGATGATGAAGACGGTGCGGCCTTTTCGCGTTTTTGCGGTGGCCGTCGCGAAGGCGGGGCGCAGACCGACATCGGCGATGATCAGCCCGAACATCGTACCGTCGGTCGCAAACAGCGCGGCCGACACGCGGATCAGCGGCATCGGAGGTTGCAGGATCGCGCCGTCGGTCCGGGCGAGTTCCACCGGCGAGACCACCACCTCGCTTCCGGCCGCTCGGATGGCCTGTTCGAAGAAGGCGTATTCGCTCTGCCCGCGCAACTCGTCGTCCGGAACAATCCGGACCGTATCGTTCCGTCGCTCGACCCGGATGATCTCGCGGCCGTCGTTGCTCGCTCCGATCAGGCGGTATCGGATCAGATAGGCTTTCGCTCCGAGTTCGTCGGCGAATCGCTGCTCGATCCGCGCGCGCCACTCCGCCAGCGTCCGGCCGCCGGCGGTCCGGAGCGTCGCGTCGTGGCTGAGCGCGATCAATTCGCCCAGGCCGATCATCGTGCGAAAGCTCGCGACGTCGGCGCTGACGTTCCGAATCTGGCTCGCGAGTTCCACAGCTCGCGACCGCGCAGTAGCATCCAGCCCGGCCAGCGTGCGTTCGATCGCAATGGCCGCGAGGTTTCGGTACCCCAGATAACCGACGGTCGCCGCGGTCAGCGCCACGAGAGGCACGATGGCGAGGGTGAGCCGGGTGGATAAGTTCAATCGTCGGGGCAATATCGGCTCCTTCAACGGCCGCGATTCTAAGCCGATACGTGGCCGCGTCGCAATATTCCGGAGCTGGTACGCGAAGATATGCCTGTGTAGAGGTGATTGTGACGAGTTTCAAATCAACAAATATGGAATTCATCACTCGCACGCAGAACGTTTTCCGGTGTTAGTTCACTCAGCGTACAATGCCGCGAGCATGGCCTTTTCGGCCTGTCCGCCGCTGTGTTCTCTGTGACGAAGCACACAGAACGAACGACGCGGCAATTCGAAACGAACACGGTGCAGGGTCCCCGCCGCGAGTGACGGCGCAACCACCAGATCGGAGATCGCGGTCGCGTAGTCCGAGCTTTCGACCGCGGCCCGGATCGCCTCGTTGGACGGAAGCTCGAGTTTGACGTCGAGGCTGGACGGATCGACGCCGATATCGCGCAACGCCGCCTCGAACATCGACCGCGTGCCGGATCCGCGCTCGCGCAGGATCCAACCGGTAGTTGTCAATTTGTTTTCCGCAATTTGCGTCGTGCCGATCCACGGATGCCGTTTGCCGACCACGATCGCGAGACTGTCGCCGTCGATGCGGTCGTTGGTGAGCAGCGGATCGTCGATCTCGCCTTCGACCAAACCGAGATCGGCGTGCCCGTCGCGCACCGCGCGCGCGACCTGCTCGGTATTGGCAATCGTCACCTGCAGCGCGATCCCCGGATAGTTGCGCTGGAACGCGAGCAGCCGCGGCGGCAGCCAGTAGTTGCCGACCGTCTGACTGGCTGCGATGCTGAGCGCGCCTCGCTTCAGGCCGGCGATGTCGTCCAGCGCCTGCGCAGCCGCCCTGGCGCGAGCGACCACAGCGCGGGCTTCTTCAAGGAAGTCGCGGCCGGCCTGAGTCAGCACGATGCCGCGGCCGACACGATCGAACAGTCGGACGTCGTAGCGCGATTCCAGCGCGGCGATCGCCGCGCTGGTGGCCGATTGGGTGAGGTTCAGTCCGCTCGCGGCGCGGGTCATGTGTTGCTGTTCGGCGACCGCGATGAAGATGCGGAGCTGTTCCAGGGTCATCCATGCCATCCTGTGAGTTTGATCAGGCTCAGCGAGAAGCCCGAGATGAACAAGGCCGCGCACAGGCCGAGCAAGGCCGGACGCAGGCCGCGCGCGGCGAGCTTGCGCAGATCCGTCTCGAGCCCCATCGCCGCCAGCGCCATCGACAGCAGGAAGGCGGTGGCGGCGACGATCGGGGCTTTGACGTCCTGCGGGATGGCGATCAGCTGGTTGACGCCGACCATCGCCACGAAGCCGAGCACGAACCACGGCATCGGCGGCGCAGCGGTGCCGGCGGCCGAAGGCTCGTGCCGCGCACGGGCCCGCGCCAGCATGCCGAGACCGATCACCAGCGGCGCCAGCATCATCACCCGCGACAGCTTGGCGATGGTGCCGAACTCGCCGGCATCGTGCCCGCCCTGGAAGCTCGCGGCGACGACCTGGGCGATCTCGTGGATCGAGGCGCCGGTCCACAGCCCGAAGCCGTGGGCGTCGAGACCGAACGCGTTCTGGAGCAGTGGCGTACCGACCATCGCCAGCGACCCGAATACCGTGACGCAGGCGACGCCGTAAGCGACATCCTCGTCGTCGGCGCGGGTCACGGTGTTGGTGGCGATGATGGCGGAGGCGCCGCAGATCGAGGTGCCGGCGGCGATCAGCTCGCCGAGTTTGCGATCGACACCGAGCATGCGGCCGAGCCACACGGTGAAGCTGAAGGTCGCCAGCAGCGTCGCGGCGATGATCGCCAGCCCTTCGCCGCCGACCTCGAGCAGTTGCGCGACGGTGAGCTGCAGTCCGAGCAGGATGATGGCGAAGCGCAGCACCCGTCGAACGCTGAATTTGACCCCGGGCAGCGCCCATCCCGGCGTCCCGACGACGTTGTGGGCGACGATTCCGATCAGGATCGCCAGCAGCATCGGACTGACGCCCGCGAGCGCGGGGATCCGCTGCAACCCGAGAGCTGCGGCGGCGATCGTGGCCGTCAGCACCACGCCCGGCAGGATCGCGGCCAGGTGCCGGTCGATGCGGGGGTGCGGTTGATGGGTTCTGGCGTTCGAGGTCATGGGCAGGCTCCTTTTCCGGCCCATTCGATCGCGCGATGATCAATCAATCAAACAGATTATAATCGTTATATCAATCGATTTTACTGATTAAATAATCGCCTTGGTTCCGGTCGGCGCGTGGCGCAGGATCGCGGGGAACCCGGGCGGCCGGGGTTCGTTGCCAAGGCGCATGGCGTATCGCCCGCGTTGTCGCGGTGCGCGCCTGCGCAATCCAAGCGGAGCACGATCATGACCATGCTGGATGACGACACGGTTCAGTCCCGCAAATGGCATTCCGGATTCGGCGGCTTCCTGCTGCGGGACTGGCCCTACATTCTGATGCTGCTGCTGTCGCTCGGCGGCGTGGCCTATACCAGTTTCACCCAGACCGAGTTGTACTGGCTGCTGCTGACGCCGTTCGTCGGACTGGTGTGCGTGATCACCCGCTGGCCCCACGTCGAGGGCCGCGACGAGCATCTGCACCTCATCGTGTCGCAGGCGCTGCACTGGGCCGCGGTGCTGGTCGCGATGGAATTGATGTCGCTGCAGGTGCTCCGGCAGGTCACCGGCCTCGCGTCGCCGCTGAGCGTGCTGACGCTGCTGGCGCTGGGCACGTTCACCGCCGGTCTGCACATCCGCTCCTGGAAAGTCTGCGCGGTCGGCGCCATCCTCGGCGTCAGTGTGCCGGCGGTGGCGCTGCTGCAGCAATCCGCGCTGCTGATCCTGCTGGTCGTCGCCGTGGTGGTTGCGATCGCGGTGCCGTTCTTCTGGGCGCGGTCGCGCGAACCGGTCGGCCCGTCGCATCCGCTCTACGAAGCCCCGACCACCGCGAACGCACCGGTGACCGCGCCGCCGGCGGCCGCCGCTCCGGTGTCGCAGACGCCGCTGTTTGAGCCGCCGGTCGCCACGCCGGCGGCGCCGCAGCCGCCGTTCTATGAACCTGCGCCGCCGCCGACCGGGGTGGCACCGCCGGCCGCGGTCGCCACCGAACCGACCAGCGATGTCGAGCCGGAGCAATCCGACCGCGTTGCAAAGCCCGATGCCCAAGAGCCGCCGGCAGACGGCGAACCGCCGGGCAATGTCCGGAATATCTTCGCCGGGCGTTGATCCGATCGCGCGATGGCGGCGCCGCGCCGGCGTCGCCCGTTTCTTGACCTTGCGTGCGGCGCACAAAATACATCAGGATACGCATCGCCAGCCTGGAGCAATGCGATGTCGTCCATGATCCTGCCGACCGAGCCCGAGGCGCTGCCGAACCGCGCCGACGACAGTGCCGCGCTGGAGGCCGAGACGCGGCTGCGCAACGACATCCGGCTGCTCGGCCGGATTCTCGGCGACACCGTGCGCGACCAGGAAGGCGCCGCGGTGTTCGATCTGGTCGAGGGCATCCGCCAGACCTCGATCCGGTTTCACCGCGACGACGACACCACCGCGCGGCGCGAGCTCGAAGCCATCTTGGACGGCATGTCGGCCTCCGACACCGTGAAGATCGTTCGTGCCTTCAGCTATTTCTCGCACCTCGCCAACATCGCCGAAGACCAGAACAACATCCGCCAGATGCGGGTCGGCTCGACCGCGGGCTCGGCGCCGCGTGCCGGCATGCTGGCCAAGACGCTCGCGCATGCGCGCGCGGACGGGATCGGCGCAGCCGAGCTGCGCGATTTCTTCAAGACCGCTCTGGTGAGCCCGGTGCTGACCGCGCATCCGACCGAGGTGCGGCGCAAGAGCACGATGGACCGCGAGATGCAGATCGCGGCCTTGCTCGACGAGCGCGAGCGCGTCCAGCTCACGCCCGAGGAATGGGAGCAGAACGAGGAGCAGCTCCGCCGCGCGGTGGTGACGTTGTGGAAGACCAATCTGTTGCGCCGGACCAAGCTGACGGTGCTCGACGAAGTCACCAACGGCCTGTCGTTCTACGACTACACCTTCCTGCGCGAGGTGCCGCGGCTGCATTGCGCGCTGGAGGATCAGCTCGGCGGCGGCGAGGGCGCCGAGGCCGATGCGGAACTCGCGAGCTTCCTGCGGATGGGAAGCTGGATCGGCGGCGACCGCGATGGCAATCCGTTCGTCACCGCCGAGGTGCTGCACGGCACGTTGCAATTGCAGAGCGCCCGCGTGCTGCGGTTCTATCTCGACGAACTGCACGAGCTCGGCTCGGAATTGTCGCTGGCGTCGCATCTGGTGGCGATCAGCGACGAGGTCCGCGCGCTGGCCGAGCGCTCACCGGATCATTCGCCGCATCGCCGCCACGAGCCGTATCGGCTGGCGGTGTCGGGAATTTATGCGCGGCTGGCCGCGACCGCGGCGAAGCTGAGGATCGACAGCATCCGCGCCCCGGTCGGCGAAGCCGAGGCTTACGCGAGCGTGCACGACTTCAAGGCCGATCTCGACGCGATCCATCGTTCGCTGGTCGCCCACAATGCCGGCGTGATCGCGCGGGGCCGGCTGCGGCAGCTGCGCCGCGCCGCCGATTGCTTCGGCTTCCACCTCGCCAGCCTCGACATGCGGCAGAATTCCGCGGTGCACGAGCGCACCATCGCCGAACTGATGAACGCGGCGCATCCGGCCAGCGCCTATCTGGAGATCGGCGAAGACGCACGGATCGCGCTACTCACTGCCGAGCTGCGCAGCGCCCGGCCGCTGACCTCGATCTTCGTCAAATACAGCGACGAGACCGTCGGCGAACTCGCGGTGCTGCACGAGGCGGCGCAGGCGCACGCCACTTACGGCGCGGCGGCGATCCCGCAATGCATCATCTCGATGACCAAGGGCGTCTCCGACCTGCTCGAAGTCGCGGTGCTGCTCAAGGAGGTCGGACTGATCGATCCGTCGGGGCGCAGCGCGATCAACATCGTGCCGCTGTTCGAGACCATCGAGGATCTGCAGGCCTCCTCGGCGATCATGGACCGGCTGCTCGGCATCCCGGAATATCGCCGGCTGGTCGACAGCCGCGGCGGCGTGCAGGAAGTGATGCTCGGCTATTCAGACAGCAACAAGGACGGCGGCTTCGTCACCTCCGGCTGGGAACTGTACAAGGCCGAGATCGGGTTGATCGAGATCTTCGAACATCACGGCATCCGGCTGCGGCTGTTCCACGGCCGCGGCGGCTCGGTCGGCCGCGGCGGCGGGCCGAGCTACGACGCCATCGTGGCGCAGCCCGGCGGCGCGGTGAACGGCCAGATCCGCATCACCGAGCAGGGCGAGATCATCACCAGCAAATATTCCAACCGCGAGGTCGGCCGCAACAATCTGGAGATCCTCACCGCGGCGACGCTGGAGGCGAGCCTGCTGCAGCCCAAGCGCGTCGCGCCGCAGCGCGACTATCTCGACGCGATGGAGCAGCTCTCGGCGATGGCCTTCAAGGCCTATCGCGGCCTGGTCTACGAGACCGACGGCTTCGTCGATTACTTCTGGGCCTCGACGGTGATCACGGAGATCTCGACGCTGAACATCGGCAGCCGGCCGGCGTCGCGCAAGAAGACCCGCGCGATCGAGGATCTGCGCGCGATCCCCTGGGTGTTCTCATGGGCGCAATGCCGGCTGATGCTGCCCGGCTGGTACGGCTTCGGCAGCGCGGTCGAGGCCTGGATCGCCGCGCATCCCGACAAGGGCGTCCCGTTCCTGCGATCGATGTATCAGGAATGGCCGTTCTTCCGCACGCTGCTGTCGAACATGGACATGGTGCTTTCGAAGAGCTCGCTCGGCATCGCCTCGCGCTACGCCGAACTGGTTCCCGACGAGACGCTGCGGCGGGAGATCTTCGGCCGCATCCGCGCCGAATGGCACGCTTCGGTCGACGGCCTGCTGGCGATCATGGGCCACGACAAGCTGCTGCAGGGCAACCCGCTACTCGACCGCTCGATCCGCCACCGCTTCCCGTATCTCGACCCGCTCAACCACGTCCAGGTGCAGTTACTCCGCGAGCACCGCACGCATGATCCCGACGAGCAGATTCTGCGCGGCATTCAGCTGACGATCAACGGGATCTCGGCGGGGCTGCGGAACAGCGGCTGAGGGGGCGGGCGATCACGGTTGTGCTTTCCCGATCGTCTTCGGCGTCTTCCAGGAACCATCCCTCCGCTTCCACATTCTCCCGACGACAGCACTTTGGCTCGTGGAGAATTCGATGGAACAAACTTTGGCGACCGGCGCGCGTGGCGACCTGTCGGGAAAATCCGGTGTGTCGTGGGCCGCGGTGGTGGCAGGCGCCGTCGTGTCTTGCGCACTGACGCTGGTGCTGCTCGCGTTCGGCGCCGGCGTGGGGTTTTCGGTGGTCTCGCCCTGGGGCTCCGAGGGCGTCTCGGCGACGACCTTCAAGATCGGAACCGGTCTGTACTTCATCGTCATCGCGATGATCTCGTCGGCGGTCGGCGGCTATCTGGCCGGCCGGTTGCGCGCGAAATGGGTGGGGATCGATTCCAATGAAATCACATTCCGTGACACCGCGCACGGGCTGCTGGTGTGGGCGTTGGCGACTGTCGTGGGTGCGGCGCTTCTCGCGGCTCCGGCCAGTGCGCTGATCGGCGGCGTCGGCGCTGCGACATCGACCGTCGCCTCGGCCGCGCGATCCTCCGGCGCGATGGACGGTTATGTCGATCAGTTGCTGCGGGCTGGGCCGGCGCCCCAGGCCCAGGGCAATCCATCCGAATCCCGGGGTGAACTCACCCGACTGCTGACGTCGTCGGTCGAGAACGGCGACGGGCTGTCCGCCGGCGATCGCAGCTACGTCGCGAACCTCGTCGCGGCCAGGACCGGCCTCAGCCAGGCCGACGCCGAGCAGCGCGTCGATCAGGTGGTGACCGGCCTGAAGTCCAGCCTCGAGGACGCGCGCCAGGCCGGCCAGCAGCTCTCGATCTGGCTGACCTTGTCGCTGTTCATCGGCGCATTGAGCGCCTGTCTCGCCGCGATGGAAGGCGGCGGCTTGCGCGACGGAACGTGGGGCAAGCAGCCGGTGTTTCGTCGCAACTCGACTGCAACCTAAGGAGTGAACCAATGCCGATTCTCTTGTGGCTCGTCGGAATTCCCATTCCTCTCATCCTCCTCATCATGTTTCTGACGTGATGGAGATTCGAACAGGACGGCCTTCGGGCCGTCCTTTTTTGTGCGCGCCGACGGCCTCGGCGCGCACCGCGGATCATGGCGACAATTGCCGTTGCCAGGACTGCTGCGCTCGGAAACAGGCAATTCGCATCCAGATACCGCGAGCGGATGAATTACCCGCGACTTGGTAGGTGGGTAGTTGGCCTGTGCCGCGATATTCATCGTTCGTGACTACGAACTAATCAAATTCGGACGGCGGTCAAACTTTAGTCAGGATGGTGGCGACCGCGCCGACGGCGCTATTGAACGACGGCCGATCCGGCGACCGCGCGAGCGGTGCCGCGGCGGCCTGACATTCAAGCGCGCGCGCTCGCCCTGCATCTGCGGAGCGACCCCGACGATCAGCGGGGCACCGAGGTGGCGTCGATCGCGGCGGAGAAGGATGCGCCTCGATGTTGTATCTCCTGACTCATTACTGGATCTGGCTGGCCGTCGCGTTCGCGGTCGGGGTCGTCACGCCGCTGCTGGCGCAGAAACTCGGCTGGGCCGCGGACCTCGAAAACTACTGGCTGCAGCGCATCGGTGTGGTGCTGGCGATCGTCGTGGTGGTGATCGTGATGCAGCTCGTCTCGGGCCGGCCGGAGCTGATGCTGGAGGCGGCCGCCGGGCTGGTCGCCGCTTACATCGTCGGCGGCATTGCTGGTGGTATCGCGCCGGGGCTGCTGCCGGCGCGGTTCGAGGGCTGGTGGGTCGGGCTGTTCGCCACCGGGCTGATCTGGCTGGTGTTCAGCATCACCACGATGCCGAAGGTCGAGCCGGACCTGCGCGAGCGCGTCGCCGAGGTGGTGAAGAGCGCCGGCGCCGATCCGTTGAATTTCGATGTGTCGGGCCGCGACGTGCTGCTGCCGGACGATCTCGGCGCGAAGCGCGCGGTGCTGAGCGAGCAGATCGGGCAGGTCAAGGGCGTGCGGCTGGTATCGGAGGTCGAGGAGCTGAGCGGCGCGGCGCTGGCGGCGAAGACGGTCGCCAGGCTGCAGGCGGAAGTTGCCGCGAAGGCCGAGGCCGACGCCAAGGCCAAGGCCGAAGCCGAGGCGCGCGAGGCGGTCGAGAAGGCAGCGGTCGCCAAGGCCGCCAAGGACACTGCGGCGAAGCAGGCGGCGGCCAAGGCCAAGGCCGACGCCGAGGCGAAGGAAGCCGCGGCGAAGGAAGCCGCGGCGAAGGAAGCCGCCGAGATCGCGGCAAAGGAAGCGGCCGCCAAGGAGGCGGCGGCGAAGGAAGCTGCGGCCAAGGAGGCAGCCGCCAAGGAGGCCGCGGCCAAGGAAGCGGCTGCGAAGTCGGCCGCCGCGGAAGAGGCCAAGCCGGCCGCCGTCGCGCCGCCGGCCGCGCCCGCCGCCGCCGCGGCGACCCGCACCGCCGATGCCGCCGGCACCGCGTCGATCCCGTCGGTGGAGGCCTGCCAGAGCAAGCTGTCGACATTGGTCGCCGCGCAGAAGATCAATTTCATGCGCGGCAGCGCCGAGATCGCGCAGGCCTCATTGCCGGTGCTGAAGCAACTCGCGGAGGTGATCGCGCATTGCCCGGCGGCGACCATCGAGGTCGCCGGCCACACCGATGCCGCCGGCAAGAAGGCCGCCAACGAGGCGCTGTCGAAGCGCCGCGCCGAGGCGGTCGCCGACAACCTCACCAAGGCCGGGATCGGCTCGGCCAAGCTCACCGCCGTCGGCTACGGCGCGTCGAAGCCGCTCGCGGCCAACGACAGTGCGGACGGTCGTGCGAAGAATCGGCGGATCGAGTTCGTGGTGAAGTGACTAAGCGGTGCTCTCTTCACCCTCCCCTGAAGGGGGAGGGTCGGCTCGCAACTCGCGAAGCGAGATGCGGGACGGGGTGGGGTGAGCCGCGGGCACGGTGGATGAACTCTTCGCCACCCCACCCCGCTCGCTGCGCGAGCGACCCTCCCCCTCCAGGGGAGGGTGATCATCATGGCGACCGCAACTCTCGAAGTGCAGCCTCTCCCCGCACGCGGGGAGAGGTGAGGGCAGCTATGCTCAGATCGCGTCCCAGTTGAAGATGTCGGCGGAGCGGTCGAGCTTGTAGAACGAACCTTTCAGCGCCGGCATGCCGTGCTCGGCCAGCGTCTCGCAGGTCCAGCCGCCGTCGCGGTGCACCGAGCGGATCGGGCGCGACTGGCCCATCAGGAAGATCTCGTTCATCCGCACCGCGAAGATCTGGCCGGTGACGTCCTTCGCCGCATCGCCGAGCAGGAACACCGACAGCGGCGCGATCTTCTCCGGGCCCATCTGCTGCATCCGCGCGACGCGCGCCTTTTCGGCTTCGGTCTCGGTCGGGATGGTGCCGATCAGCCGCGACCAGGCGAACGGCGACACGCAATTGGAGCGGACGTTGAAGCGCTGCATGTCGAGCGCGATCGACTTCGACAGGCCGACGATGCCGAGCTTGGCGGCGGCGTAGTTGGCCTGGCCGAAATTGCCGATCAGCCCCGAGGTCGAGGTGAAGTGCACGAACGACCCGCTCTCCTGCTCGCGGAACAAGCGCGCGGCAGCGTGCGACACGTAGAACGAGCCCATCAGATGCACCTTGATGACCTGCTCGAAGGCGTCGATGCTCATGCGATGGAAGATCGCGTCGCGCAGGATGCCGGCATTGTTGACGACGCCGTCGAGCTTGCCCCAGGTGTCGACCGCCTGCTTGACGATCTTGCTGGCCGGCACGGCTTCCGCCACGCTTTCGAAATTGGCGACCGCGATGCCGCCTTCCTTCTTGATCTCCTCGACCACCTGCTCGGCCGGCGAGGCGTCAGTGCCCGAGCCGTCGGCGGCGACGCCCGGATCGTTGACGACGACCTTGGCGCCCTCGCGCGCCGCGAGCAGCGCGATCTCGCGCCCAATGCCGCGCCCCGCGCCGGTGACGATGATGACTTTGCCGTCGAGTGCCTTGGCCATGTGGTGTGTCTCCTTGTTGTTGTTCGTTGGTGGATGCGTCTGCGATGACCTCTCCCCGCGCGCGGGGAGAGGTCGACCCGGCGTCGCGCAGCGAAGCCGGGTCGGGTGAGGGGGCGTCTCCGCAAGGCCGAGCCGCTCAGGCTCGTCGAGGCGCCCCCTCACCCCAGCCCTCTCCCCGCACGCGGGGAGAGGGAGCGCGCCTCGCGGCGCTGATCGTCTGTAATTACTTCCTCCGGGCTCCAGTCGTCATGCGCGGGCTTGACCCGCGCATCCATCTTCTTCGAGCGATGGATCGCCGGGTCGAGCCCGGCGATGACGTGGTCTATTGCGGCTTGCGCCGAACTACTTCTCGTTCGTAAAGATGATCGTTCCCGACGCCGCGAACATGCCGCCGACGCCGTGGCAGACCGAGATCTTCGCGCCTTCCACCTGCGCCGGCGCGATGCCGCGCATCTGCCGGACGCTCTCCTGCAGCGCGTACATGCCGTACATGCCGGAGTGCATATAGCTCAGCCCGCCGCCATTGGTGTTGAGCGGCAGCTTGCCGCCGGGGCGGGTGTTGCCGTCGGCAATGAACTTGCCGGTCTCCTCATACGGCATGAAGCCGAGGTCGCCGAGGCCGAACAGCGGCAGATGCGCGAAGGCGTCGTAGATCATCAGGTGGTCGACGTCGCTGTGGCTGATGCCGGCCTCGCGGAACGCGGTCGGCCCCGCCACCTTGAAGGCGCGCGAGGAGTTGAAGCTCTCCATCTGGCTGACCATCGGCGTTTCCACGCTCTCGCCGGTGCCGAGCACATAGACCGGCTTGTGCGGGAAGTCCTTGGCGCGATCGGCCGAGGTCATGATCAGCGCGCCGCCGCCGTCGGTGACGAGGCAGCATTGCAGCAGCCGGAACGGATAGGCGATCATCCGCGAGTTCAGCACGTCGGCGACGGTGATCGGGTCCTTCATGGTCGCGCGCGGATTCTTCGCCGCCCATTCGCGCTGCACCACGGCGACCATCGCGAGCTGCTCGTGGGTGATGCCCCAGGTCTTCATGAAGCGCAGCACCGGGATCGGAAACTGGCTCGGCGGCCCGTAGATGCCGTAGGGCGCCTCGAACTGGCCCTGCAGGCTGTCGGCGGGGATCGAGCGCGGCAGCTTGCCGATCATCGATTTGCCGCTCTCGGCGTGGGTGATCAGCACGGTCTTGCACAGCCCGGCCTCGATCGCTGCCGCCGCGTGACGGACGTGCAGCATGAACGAGCAGCCGCCGACCGACGTGCCGTCGACCCAGCTCGGGGTGATGCCGAGATAATGCGCGATCTGCTGCGGGCTCTCGACCGCGGTGGCGACGCCGTCGATGTCGGACGGCTTCAGCCCGCAATCGGCCATCGCGTTCAGCGCGGCGTCGGCGTGGAGCTGGATCTGCGACATGTCGGGAATGACGCCGAGCTTGGTGGTCTCGGCGGCGCCGACGACGGCGACCTGATTGCGACGCATGGCGCTTACCCCTTCGCCGGACGGAATTGCGGAAGGGTGAGATTGTCGTCGATTTTCTGGAAGGTGACTTCGAGCTTCATGTCGAGCTCGAGCGCCTCCGGGGTCTGCGGACAATCGAGGATGTTGCTCATCATCCGCGGGCCTTCTTCCAACTCCACCACCGCGATGGCGTGGGGTTCGGTGAAGCCGGGCGCGAGCGGGCGGTGATTGATGACGTAGCTGTACAGCGTGCCCTTGCCGGAAGCCTTGAACACCGAAACGCCGCGCGAGCCGCATTTCGGGCAGAACGGACGCGGCGGGAAATACGCGTGCGCGCAGGAATCGCAGCGCTGCAGCCGCAACTCGCCCGCTTTGGCGCCGTCCCAATAATGCTGGGTTTCCGGGGTGATCTTCGGGCGTGCGCGCGCTGGTTCGGCCATCGTCTCTTGTTCTCTCCCTGAGCATTCGGCTTGTGAGCCCATCGGTTCCGGGCCTTGATGCGACATCGACCGGCCAGCGTCAACACGCGCCCGGCGCGGGGGGATGTGCGGGAAACGTATTCCGGGGCGCGAACAATCGGCGTCGTGGCGCATGGCCAAATGCCGGACTCCGCGCTACAGGAGACGCCAAGCAACCCTCAGTTCGGCGAAGCCGTGCGCGCCCAGACCGGCGTCGCCGGTCGACCTTCCAGCGGAATAGACGCCATGACGAAATTGCCCACGCTCGCAGTCCTCGCCGCCGATCTCGACGCCGGCCGCACCACCGCGCGCAAACTGGTCGACGATTGCCTGGCGCGGATCGACGACGCGGCGGGCGAGGGCGCGCGCGCCTTCATTCATGTCGATCGCGATGCGGCGCGCGAAGCCGCCGAGGCGATGGACAAGCTGCGCGCGATCAAGGCGGCGCCGTCGCCCTATGCCGGCATTCCGGTTTCGATCAAGGACCTGTTCGATATCAGGGGCCAGGTCACCCGCGCCGGCTCGCGCGCGCTCGACGACAATCCGCCGGCGGAGGACGACGCCCCCGCGGTGGCGCGGCTGCGGCGCGCCGGCTTCGTGGTGATCGGCCGCACCAACATGACCGAGTTCGCCTATTCCGGCATCGGCATCAATCCGCATTACGGCACGCCGAAATCGGCCTATGGCCGCGACGTCGGCTACGTGCCGGGCGGCTCGTCCTCGGGCGCGGCGGTGTCGGTCGCCGACGGCATGGCGCATGCCGGGCTCGGCACCGACACCGGCGGCTCGTGCCGGATTCCGGCGGCGTTCAACGGCATCGTCGGCTACAAGCCGTCGCAGCAACGCGTGCCGCGCGACGGCGCGGTGCCGCTGTCGTTCTCGCTGGATTCGATCGGGCCGCTGGCGCGCAGCGTCGCCTGCTGCGCGGTGCTCGACGCCGTGCTCGCCGACGAAGAGATCGTGCCGCTGGCGCCGCGGCCACTGAAGGGGCTGCGGCTGGCGGTGCCGACCACGGTGGCGCTCGACGAACTCGATGAAGCGGTGAGACTCGCGTTCGAGCGCGCGCTGAAGGCGCTGGCCGGCCACGGCGCGATCATCGAGAAGATCGAGGTGCCGGAATTCAACGACGTGGCACCCCTCAGCGCCAAAGGCGGCCTCACCGCGGCGGAGAGCTACGCCTGGCATCGCTATCTGATCGTGGCGCAAGGCGACGTCTACGACCCGCGGGTGCGCGAGCGCATCCTGCGCGGCGAGAGCCAGAGCGCCGCGGACTATGTCGACACCATCACGGCGCGCAAATCGCTGATCGCGCGCGCCACCACGCGGCTCGCGCCCTACGATGCAGTGGTGATGCCGACCACGGCCAACACGCCGCCGGCCATCGCCGACCTCGCCGACGACAAGGCGTTCACCAAGGCCAATCTGCTGGCGTTGCGCAATTGCACGCTCATCAACATGATCGACGGCTGCGCGATCTCGCTGCCGTGCCATCAGGACGGCGAAGCGCCGGTCGGGCTGATGGTGGCCGGCGTCAACGGCGCCGATCGCGACGTTTTCGAAGTGGCGGCGGGCGTGGAGGCGGTGCTTCGTGGTTGATCTGTCGTTCATCCTCGACGCGCAGGGCGCGCGCACGCCGCTGACGCTGCCGATCTCGCAGGCCGTGATCGCCGGCTGGACCGGGCGCGATCCGGTGGCGCGCGACAAGCACATCGTCGAACTCGAAGCGCTGGGCATCGCGCGGCCGGCGTCAACGCCGATCTATTATCGCGTCGCGGCGTCGCGCCTCACCATGGCGACGTCGATCGAAGTCTCGGGAGGCGATTCGTCCGGTGAGGTCGAGTTCGTGCTGATCGGCCATGCCGGCCGTATCCTGGTCGGCGTCGGCTCCGACCACACCGACCGCAAAGTCGAGGCCTATGGCGTCACGGTGTCGAAGCAGATGTGCGACAAGCCGATCGCACCGGAGCTGTGGGACTTCAGCGAAGTCGAAGCGCATTGGGACCGGATCGTGCTGCGCTCGTTCGCCACCATCGGTGGCGTGCGCGTGCTGTATCAGGAGGGCACGCTCGACCACATGCTGCCGGCGCGCGAACTGATGTCGCGCGGGTTCGGCGCGGGCGGACTGCCGGACGGCTGCGCGCTGTTCGGCGGCACCTTCGCGGCCAAAGGCGGCATCCGCCCGGCGACCCGGTTCGAGTTCGAGATCGACGATCCGGTGCTGGGGCGCGTCATTCGTCACGGTTACGATGTGATCGAGCTGCCGATTTTGGGGTGAGGGGCGCGTTGCGCGTCCTTTTGGTCCCCCACGTCATTCCGGGGCACGCGCGTTAGCGCGTGAACCCGGAATCCAGACGTTCAGGGCACCTCGGGATTCCGGGTTCGCTCACTTCGTGAGCGCCCCGGAATGACGAACGCTATGTTCGTGGAAGCGCGAACTAGACCTTCGCCTTCGCGACGCTGAAGGTGGCGTTGGCGCGAGCGCAGCGGGCGCCGTCGGCGATGACGAAGCACTGCACCACGCACAGCGACCCACCGAGCTTGACCACCTCGGGCTCGATCTGCAGCCATTGCCCGATCTTCGCCGAGCCGAGGAAGTCGATCGCCAGCGAGGCGGTGAGCAGCCGCTCGCCGCCGCCGAGCTTGAGCGCGCAGCTGTAGCCCATCGCGGCGTCAGCGAGCGCGGCGATCAGTCCGCCATGGGCGAGGCCGCGCGAATTGGTGTGGGCGTCGCGGATGCGCAGGCCGAGCATCACCGCATCCACCGTGGTCCTCGCATAGAGCGGCTCCCACGGCGCGGTGAGGGGGCTCGGCCGGGTGTGGCGGGTGAAGCCCGCGGGGATGTCGGGCGTTTCGGTGTGGTCGGATTCGGTCATGCAAGCGCTCGCGTTGAACCTGCGCATTTGACCGCACGCGCGTCGCTGCCGCAACGCCGACAAAGTTTGAAGCGCGGTTTGAGAGGGTGTTTGAAACGGCGCGTCGGAGGCCGCGATGCGCGCCGCACCCGCCTTCGTCATTCCGGGGCGCTCGCGCAGCGAGCGAACCCGGAATCCAGAGGTTCAGGGCATCTCGGGATTCCGGGTTCGCGAGCTTGCGCTCGCGCCCCGGAATGACCTGCGCGACGGAGCTTACGTGAACCTTGTCAGTACGGCAGGCCGACGTAGTTTTCCGCCAGCGAGGTGATCGCGGCCTGCGAGCTGATCAGATAGTCGAGCTCGGCGGTCTGGATGCGTTGGGAGAAGGCGTCGCTGTCGGGGAAGCGGTGCAGCATCGAGGTCATCCACCACGAGAACCGCTCGGCCTTCCACACCCGGCGCAGCGCGTCGGCCGAATAGGCGTCGATCCCCGCCTTGGAGTGCTCGCCGTAGAATTCGCGCAACGCGCGCGACAGGTAGTACACGTCGCTGGCGGCGAGGTTGAGGCCCTTGGCGCCGGTCGGCGGCACGATGTGGGCGGCGTCGCCGGCCAGAAATAATCTCCCGAACCGCATCGGCTCGGCGACGAATGAGCGCAGCGGCGCGATGCTCTTCTCGATCGACGCCCCGGTGACCAGCTTGTCCGCGGCTTCAGGATCGAGCCTGTGCTTCAACTCGTCCCAGAACCGGTCGTCGCTCCATTGCGCGACGTCGTCGGAGAGCGGGCACTGCACGTAATAGCGGCTGCGCTGCGTCGAGCGCATCGAGCACAGCGCGAAGCCGCGCTCGTGGTTGACGTAGATCAGTTCGTGCGACACCGGCGGCGTATCCGACAGCACGCCGAGCCAGCCGAACGGATACACCCGCTCGAAGCTCTGGACCGCGCCGGCCACGCTTTGCCGCGACACGCCGTGGAAGCCGTCGCAGCCGGCGATGAAATCGCAGGCGAGCTCGTGGGTGACGCCGTCCTTGACCCAGCGCACCTTCGGCGTGTCGCCGTCGAAATCGTGCAGGCTGACATCGGCGGCATCGTAGACGGTGGTGAGGCCGGCGGCCTTGCGCGCCTCCATCAGGTCGCGCGTCACCTCGGTCTGGCCGTAGACGGTGACGTGCTTGCCGCCCGTGGTGCCGGCGAGATCGATGCGGTGGCGCTTGCCGGAGAACGCGATCTCGAAGCCGTCATGCACCAGGCCTTCCTGATGCAGCCGTGCGCCGACCCCGGCTTCGTCGAGCAGCCCGACCAGGCCCTGTTCCAGCACCCCGGCGCGGATCCGGGACAGCACATAATCGGGGTCTTTGCGTTCCAGAATGACCGCGTCGATGCCGTAGCGGTGCAGCAACTGGCCGAGCAGCAGGCCGGATGGGCCGGCGCCGATGATGGCGACTTGCGTGCGCATGGGCGTTCCCCGCAGGTTGGTTCGTCGCCTCGTTACGAGACCCTGCCGCCGCCGTCCAGTTGTCGTCCGATATCTACCAGCTATTACAAGGCTGTCACTTGCTTTAATGGTTATGTTCTATAACAATGCAACCAAAGGCCGAATGAAGCCGTCCAACAGGGAGAGACCCAAATGAGGAAGACGATGCTCGCGCTGCTGCTCGCAGCCAGCATGACGCCTGCGGTTGTATCCGCCGCCTCGGCGCAGGACAAAACCGTCAACTGGAAGGTCTCGTTGTGGGTGCCGCCGGCGCATCCGCTGGTTCCGGCGACCAAGGAATGGGCCGCCGACATTGAGAAGGCCTCGGGCGGCACCATCAAGATGGCCGTCTTCCCCTCCGAACAGCTCGGCAAGGCGTTCGACCATTACGACATGGCGCGCGACGGCATCGCCGACGTCACCTATGTGAACCCCGGCTATCAGCCCGGCCGCTTCCCGATCGTCTCCGCCGGCCAACTGCCGTTCCTGTTCAAGGACGGCAAGAAGGGCACGCTGGCGTTCAACGAATGGTACCACAAATACGCGCCGACCGAGATGAAGGACACCAAGCTGTGCTTCGCCTTCATCCATGATCCGGGGGCGCTGCACGGCAAGAAGAAGGTGGTGGTGCCGGCCGACATGAAGGGCCTCAAGGTGCGGCCGGCGCAGTCGACCATCGGCGAGATGGTCAAGCTGTTCGGCGGCACCAATGTGCAGGCTTCGGCGCCGGAATCGCGCGACGCGCTGGAGCGCGGCGTCGCCGACGAAATCACCTTCCCGTGGGGCTCGATCTTCCTGTTCGGCATCGACAAGGTGGTCAAGTATCACATGGACGTGCCGCTGTATTCGACGGTGTTCACCTACAACATCGGCCTGAAGGCCTACAACGCGCTGTCGGCCACCCAGAAGAAGGTGATCGACGATCATTGCACGCCGGAATGGGCCTCCAAGGTTACCGACCCGTGGGTCGATTTCGAGGCCAACGGCCGCACCAAGATGAAGGCGCTGGAAGGCCACGAGGTGTATCCGCTGACGGCCGAACAACTCGCCGAATGGAAGAAGGCGACCGAGCCCCTGCACACGAGCTGGGCCGAGGCGGTGAAGAAGGCGGGTGGCGACGCCGCTGCCATCGATGGCGAACTCAAGGCCGCGCTGAAGAAGTACGACGCCGGGCTGTAAGGCTCCGGCGTCATCCTTCGAGGCTCGCGCCATCGGCGCGAGCCTCGAAGGATGGCAACGGCCGCCGTCGCCCTTCGAGGCCGTCGCTGCGCGCCGGCGCCTCAGGGTGACGGCTCCTTTCCCGTTCCGATGATGACAACGTTCGCCCCATGACCTTCGCCCCATGACCTCCGATTTCGACAGACTGACCAATCGTCTGCCCGGCGCGCTGCCGACGCGGCGGTTTCCGAAGAACGGCATGGATCGCTTCATCGACGTGATCGAATGGATCGCGGCGTTCTTCGTCGGCGTCGTCGCCCTGAACACCTTCCTCGCGGTGTTCATGCGCAAATTCTTCTCGGTGACGATCCCCGATTACTACAATGTCGGCCAGTTCCTGCTCGGCATCCTGATCTTCTGGGGGATCGCGGCGACGTCCTATCGCGGCACCCACATCACCGTCGATCTGCTGTGGGGCAATGTCGGCCCCCGGGCGCAGCGCTGGATCGACGTGTTCGCGACGCTGGTGCTGCTGTTCGTCGTCACGGTGCAGACCTACACGCTGTTCGACAAGGTGGTGACGACCAGGGCCGACCACATCGTCACCATGGACCTGCAAATGCCGATCTGGCCGTTCTTTCTCGTCGCCTGGCTCGGCGACGTCGCGGCCGTCGTGCTGATCGCGATTCGAACCTGGCGGCTGATCTTCCATCCGGACGAACTGCACGACCCCAAATTCAAGCCGGTGGAATGACCATGGACAACGACGTGGTGGCGCTGATCGGTTTCGTCAGCCTGTTCGCGCTGATGCTGCTGCGCGTGCCGATCGGCATGGCGATGGGGCTCGTCGGCATCACCGGCTTCGGCTATCTCACCGGCTTCGAGCCGGCGCTGAAGCTGATCGGCCAGACCACGATGCGCACGGTCACCGACTATTCCTTCGGCGTGATCCCGATGTTCCTGCTGATGGGCGCCTTCGTGTCGGTGTCGGGCATCAGCCGCGAATTGTTCCGCGCCGGCTACACCTTCGTCGGGCATTGGCGCGGCGGCCTCGGTATCGCCACCATCGCGGCCTGCGGCGGCTTCGCGGCGATCTCCGGCTCGTCGGTGGCGACGGCGGCGACGTTCTCCTCGGTCGCCTATCCGGAAATGCGGCGCTACAATTATCCGCAATCCTTCTCCACCGGGGTGATCGCGGTCGGCGGCACGTTGGGCGCGATGCTGCCGCCCTCGACCGTGCTCGCGGTCTACGGCATCATCACCCAGCAGGACATCGGCAAATTGTTCATGGCCGGCATCGTTCCCGGCCTGCTGGCGATCATCATGCACATGATCACCATCGCGGTGATCGGCGTGGCGCGGCCGGGCTATCTGCCGACCGCCCCGCGCAGTTCGTGGCGCGACCGGATGCTGGCGTTCCGCGACGTCTGGTCGCCGCTGCTGCTGTTCATCTTCGTGATCGGCGGGCTGTATGGCGGGTTCTTCATCCCGACCGAGGCTGGCGCGGTCGGTGCCGTCGGCGCCTTCCTGATCGGCATCGCGCGCGGCAAGCTGACCCGCGACGGCATCCTGCAATCGCTGCTGCAGGCGACACGCACCGCGGCCGCGGTGTTCACCGTGCTGATCGGCGCGCTGTGTTTCGGCTATTTCCTCACCATCACCCAGACCCCGCAGGCGATCACCGAGTTCCTCACCGGCCTCGGCCTCGGGCCCTACGGCGTGCTGGCGCTGATCCTGGTGATGTATCTGGTGCTCGGCTGTGTGATGGACGCGATGGCGATGGTGATCCTCACCGTGCCGATCGTGTTCCCGGTGATCACCTCGCTCGGCTTCGATCCGATCTGGTTCGGCGTCATCGTGGTGGTGACGGTCGAACTCGGACTGATCTCGCCGCCGGTCGGGATGAACGTGTTCGTGATCAAGAGCGTGATCAAGGATGTCAGCATGGGCACCGTGTTCAGGGGCGTGGCGCCGTTCGTGGTCACCGACGTGATCCGGCTGGTGATCCTGATCCTGTTCCCGATCCTGGCGACCTGGCTGCCGCAACGCATGGTAGGATGACGCAATGAAACCCGTGCTCGAGACCCGTTACGTCTTCACCATCACCGCGAGGATCGGCGAGGTGATCTCCGCCGGCGACACCGGCGCCGGCGTGCGCCGGGTGATTCCGGTGATCGGCGGCGAGGTCAAAGGCGAGGGCATCAGCGGCCGCGTGCTGGCGTCGGGCGCCGATTTCCAGATCATCCGGCCGAACGAACTGATCGAGCTCGAGGCCAAATACGCGTTCGAGACCGACGACGGCGCGGTGATCTATGTCGAGAATGTCGGCATCCGGTTCGGGCCGGTCGAGCTGTTGCAGAAGCTGAAGCGCGGCGAGCCGGTCGACCCGAAGCTGATCTATTTCCGCACCCGGCCGCGGTTCGAGACCGGCCATCCGAACTACCAATGGCTGACCACGCATCTGTTCATCGGCTCCGCCGCCCGCCACGCCGACCGCGTCGTGATCGACGTGCATCAGGTGCTGTGAAGCGCGACCTCGCCGGCCTCTCAACACGTTCGCCGTCATCCTGAGGTGCGAGGGCAGCCAGAGCGGCAACCTCGCCGCATTCGCGGCCGCCCGAGCCTCGAAGGATGGCCGCGCGCGAGGTGCCCGTGGCGGTCCCCCTTCGAGGCTCGCCGAAGACGGCGAGCACCTCAGGTGGCGGTCCGGGATGTGGCGTGCTGCGATCGACAACGGGCTCGAAATGTCCGCGCACACCGCATTGACTCCCGCCAAATTCGTTATAGTCTATAACTATTCTGCACAGGACGTAATAAGTGCTCACAGGAAACGCCTCCGCCGCGACGCTCGCGGACCCCTCGACTCTGGTGATCGACACCGTCGGCTCGGTGCTGACGGTCGGCCTCAACCGTGCCAAGAAACGCAATGCGCTGAACGACGGCCTGATGGCCGCGCTGAAGGATTGCTTCGACGATCTGCCGGCCGACATCCGCTCGGTGGTGATCCACGGCATCGGCGATCACTTCTCCGCCGGCCTCGATCTGTCGGAGCTGCGCGTGCGCGACGCCACCGAAGGGCTGGTGCATTCGCAGACCTGGCACCGGGTGTTCGACAAGATTCAATATTGCCGCGTGCCGGTGATCGCGGCGCTGAAGGGCGCGGTGATCGGCGGCGGGCTCGAACTGGCCTGCGCCGCGCATATCCGCGTCGCCGAGCCGTCGGCCTACTACGCACTGCCGGAAGGCAGCCGCGGCATTTTCGTCGGCGGCGGCGGATCGGTGCGCCTGCCGCGGCTGATCGGCGTGGCGCGGATGGCCGACATGATGCTGACCGGCCGGGTGTATTCGGCAACCGAAGGCGTCGTGCACGGTTTCTCGCAATATCTGTCGGAAGACAAAACCGCCTACGACAAGGCGCTCGAACTCGGCAATCGCGTCGCCCAGAATGCGCCGCTGACCAATTTCGCGGTGCTGCAGGCGCTGCCGATGATCGCCGAGGCCAATCCGCAGACCGGTCTGCTGATGGAATCGCTGATGGCGACGGTGGCGCAGAGCGACCAAGAGGCCAAGAACCGGATTCGCGACTTCCTCGATCACAAGACCGCAAAGGTTAAACCGACCTGAGATGGGCGCCATGACCAACCCGACTGCGCGCGCCGGCGACGTGGAGCACGGCGAGCCTCATCCGCTACGCGACATTTCGTTCGGCGACATCGGGATCGCCACCGAACGCCGCCCCGACGGCACGATCTATGTCCGTTCGACCACGACGCTCACCGACTATCCGGTGCGGATCACCGACCGGCTGCATCATTTCGCCGAAACCGCGCCCGACCGCGTGTTCATGGCGGAGCGCGACGGTTCGGGCGGCTGGCGCAAGATCACTTACGCCGGAATGCTCGGCGCAGCGCGCAAGATCGCGTCCGCGCTGCTGGCGCGCGGGCTGTCGGCCGAGCGGCCGGTGATGATCCTGTCGGGCAATTCGATCGACCACGCGCAAATGATGTTCGGCGCGCTGTATGCCGGTGTCGCGATGTGTCCGGTGTCGCCGCCTTACTCGCTGGTGTCGAAGGATTTCGGCAAGCTGCGCTACATCGTCGGCCTGCTCACGCCGGGGCTGATCTTCGCCGACGACGTCACCCCGTTCGCGCCGGCGATCCTCGCCACCGTGCCGAGCGATGTCGAGATCGCGGCGACGCGCGGCGCTGTCGAAGGCCGCCGCGTCACCTCGCTCGACGAGTTGCTGAATACGCCCGAGCATCCCGGGCTCGCCACGGCGCATGATGCGATCGGCCACGACACCATCGCCAAATTCCTTCTCACCTCGGGCTCGACCGGCAATCCCAAGGCGGTGATCAACACCCAGCGGATGATCTGCGCCAACCAGGTGATGATCCGCGAGGCGATGGCGTTCCTCAAGGACGAGCCGCCGGTGATCGTCGACTGGCTGCCGTGGAATCACACCTTCGGCGGCAACCACAATATCGGGCTGACGCTGTTCAACGGCGGCTCGATGTATATCGACGACGGCAAGCCGACGCCGGCCGGCATCGCGGCGACGATCCGCAACCTGCGCGAGATCGCGCCCACGGTGTATTTCAACGTCCCGAAAGGTTACGAATCGCTGCTGCCGGTGCTGCGCGAGGACGCGCAGTTGCGGAAGATGTTCTTCAGCCGGCTGCACGCGATGTTCTTCTCAGGGGCCAGTCTGGCCGCCCATGTCTGGAAAGGGCTCGACGAGGTGGGCGCGCAGGAGACCGGCGCGCGGGTGCCGATGCTGACCGGCCTCGGCGCCACCGAGACCGCGCCGTTCTTCATGTCGGTGACGCCGCAGACCTCACGTTCGGGGCATGTCGGCCTGCCGGTGCCGGGCAACGAGGCCAAGCTGGTGCCGAACAACGGCAAGCTGGAGGTCCGCGCCCGCGGACCCAACATCACGCCGGGCTACTGGCGCGCCCCCGAACTCACCGCCAAGGCGTTCGACGAGGAGGGCTTCTACAAGCTCAACGACGCGCTGAAGCCGGTCGATCCCAACGATCTCAGCGCCGGCTTCGATTTCGACGGTCGCATCTCCGAGGACTTCAAGCTCGCCTCGGGCACCTGGGTCAGTGTCGGGCCGCTGCGCGCGAAATTGATCGCCGCCTGCGCGCCGCTGGTGCGCGACGTGGTGATCGCGGGGCTGGATCGCGACACCGTGTCGGCCCTGGCGATCCTCGATGCCGACGGCTGCAAGCTGATCAACCCGACGCTGCAGCTCGACGATCTCGCCGGCATGGCGGCGGACGATCTGATCCGCGATGCGTTTCGCGAACGGCTCGGACGGCTGCTGTCGCAGGCGACCGGCTCGTCGAACCGCATCACCCGCGCTGTGCTGCTGGACGAGCCTTTGTCGATCGACAAGGGCGAGGTCACCGACAAGGGCTCGGTCAACCAGCGCGCCGTGCTGGAGCATCGCGCGGCGCTGATCGCCGACCTCTATGCCGAGCCGCCGCCGGCGCATGTGATCGCGGTGGGGTAGGGCGGACTGTATGGCCTCAGTGGTTGTCATTCCGGGGCGCGCGCAGCGCGAACCCGGAATCCATAACCCCTGCAGGGAGTATGGATTCCGGGCCCGCACCAAGAGGTGCGTCCCGGAATGACGAACGTAAAGTTTGCGTATGAATATTGAGCCGGGTGCCGATCACGATGTTCACCAACCGCCGCGATGTGCAGATCCAGTGGGGCGATTGCGACCCGGCGAACATCGTTTACTACCCGCGCTATTTCGCGATGTTCGACGATTCGACCTCGGCGCTGTTCGCCGCCGCCGGCTGCTCCAAGCGGGATCTGGTCCACGTCTACGGGCTGGTCGGCATTCCGATGGTCGACACCCGCGCCAAATTCTACATCCCGTCGACCTATGGCGACGTGATCACGATCGAAAGCCGGATCGAGAAAATCAATCGCTCGAGCTTCGAGGTGATTCATAAGGTCACCAAGGACGACGCGCTGGCGATCGAGGCGTTCGAAACGCGGGTGCTGGTCGGCCGCGATCCGGCCGATCCGTCCAAGCTGAAATCCGCGGCGGTGCCGGCGGAGATCGTCGAGAAATTCATGCGGGGCTGACTCGCCGCCCCGGATGCCGTAAAGTCGACGCGACAAGATCAGGCCGACAGGCCGGCTGCACAACAAGAGGGAGGAGAAGCACATGAACGGGTTCAAACTATCTGCTGCTGCGTTCGCCGTGGCGATCGCGCTGCCGGCGATGTCCGGCGCCGCGCTCGCCGAGACCAATGAAATCACCGTGGGCATCACCGTCACCACGACGGGCCCGGCCGCCGCGCTCGGCATTCCGGAGCGCAACGCGCTGGAATTCGTGGCCAAGGAAATCGGCGGTCACCCGATCAAGATGATCGTGCTCGACGACGGCGGCGACCCGACCGCGGCGACCACCAACGCGCGGCGTTTCGTCACGGAGTCGAAGGCCGACGTGATCATGGGTTCGTCGGTGACGCCGCCGACCGTGGCGGTCTCGAACGTCGCCAACGAGGCGCAGGTGCCGCATATCGCGCTGGCGCCGCTGCCGGTCACGCCGGAGCGGGCGAAGTGGTCCGTGGTGATGCCGCAGCCGATCCCGATCATGGGCAAGGTGCTCTACGAGCACATGAAGAAGAACAACATCAAGACCGTCGGCTACATCGGCTATTCCGACAGCTACGGCGATCTGTGGTTCAACGATCTCAAGAAGCAGGGCGAGGCGATGGGCCTCAAGATCGTCGCCGAGGAACGCTTCGCGCGCCCCGACACCTCGGTCGCGGGTCAGGTGCTGAAGCTCGTTGCCGCCAATCCCGACGCCATCCTGGTCGGGGCGTCCGGCACCGCCGCGGCGCTGCCGCAGACCGCGCTGCGCGAGCGCGGCTACAACGGGCTGATCTATCAGACCCACGGCGCCGCCTCGATGGACTTCATCCGCATCGCCGGCAAGTCCGCCGAGGGCGTGCTGATGGCGTCCGGCCCGGTGATGGATCCGGAAGGCCAGAACGACAGCGCGCTGACCAAGAAGCCCGGCCTCGAACTCAACACGGCCTATGAAACCAAGTACGGCCCGAACAGCCGCAGCCAGTTCGCCGGCCACTCCTTCGACGCCTTCAAGGTACTCGAGCGCGTGATTCCGGTGGCGCTGAAGACCGCCAAGCCCGGCACGCAGGAATTCCGCGAAGCGATCCGTAAGGCGCTGCTCACCGAAAAGGACATCGCGGCGAGCCAGGGCGTCTACAGCTTCACCGAGACGGATCGCTATGGTCTCGACGATCGTTCGCGCATCCTGCTGACGGTGAAGAACGGCAAATACGTCATCGTCAAGTAAGCGCAGTCGACGACAGCCGTCGACGACGCAGCAATCGAGCCGGCCTCCCTGCGGAGGCCGGCTTTTTCGTCACGCGATTGCGTCGTGCGATGGGGAGCGCCGGTGTTCCGGTGCGCGCCGCTGCCGGAATACGTTAGCGATGCGTTAAGCCTGACCGATCGAATTGCCGGAATTTAACCCGAGCCGCAACGACGGTCTGGTAAGTTTACGGGGCACGACAGAGTGCGTGCGCGCGGAATTGACCGCGCTTTCTTGACAGGGCGGGGACGGGGACCGGAGCGCGTGCGCGTGATCGGCGGCGTCTCTCTTGTGGTGAAGACATGACGAAGCAGATCGTCACGCATCGGGACGCGATCAACTATACCGCGGGGCGGATGGCGCTGGCGGGCGGGCTGACCGCGCTGGTGACGCTGCTCTTCCTTCTCTCCGATCTCGGCGCCGACGCCAAGGCTCTGGTGCCGGTCGGCGAGGTGCAACATGCATCCCTGATAGTCGCGGTCGGCGTATCGACCGTCCTGTCGGGGGCGCTGAGTTATCGCTCGGCGATCCTGATGCGGCAGTTGACGCTGACCCGCGCGGAACTGGCGCGGATCTCGCGCACCGATCCCTTGACCGGGCTGCTCAACCGGCGCGGCTTCGACGACGCGGCCGCGCCCTTGCTGGCGCAGGCCGCGGCGGCGGGGCAGCGCGTGGTCGCGCTGATGTGCGACATCGACCGCTTCAAGACGATCAACGACCGCTACGGGCACGACGCGGGGGATCGCGTACTCGCCCGGATCGGCACCATTCTGAGCGACTTCGCCGAAGCCAATGGTGCGGTGATCGCCCGCCACGGCGGCGAGGAATTCGCCGGCCTGATGGTCGGAGTCAGCGACGAGGAGGCCACCCGCTACGCGCAGGCCCTGTGCAAGCTGTGCTCGACCGACGTGGCAGGAAACGACGTCGCGGTGCCGGTGACCATGAGCTTCGGCCTCGCCACGCATCTGCCGGGCGGCGATCTCGCCGCGCTGATGCGCCGGGCGGATCAGGCGCTGTATCGCGCCAAGGATCTCGGCCGCAATTGCGTCGTGCAGATCGACGAGCTGGAAGCCGTGGCGGCCTGCTAGCGCAGCTCTGAATTTGATGGAACCATCGCCGTCATCCTGAGGTGCCCGCTGGGCCGCGCCATGCGCGGCCCAGCGGGCCTCGAAGGATGAGCCGCAAGCGCCTTGGCCGCATCCTTCGAGGCGCGCAAGAGCGCGCACCTCAGGATGACGAATCCGCACTCGAGAATGCCGCGTTGCGGTCTCAGGCCGGGTGCGAAAATCCGAGATAGCTCGCCACCACCTGCTCGTTCTGCGCGACGTCCGACGCCGGGCCGTCGAGCACGAATTCGCCGAGCTCCATCACATAGGCGCGGTCGGCGATCTGCAGCGCCGCCTTGGCGTTCTGCTCGACCAGCAGCACCGAGACGCCGGCTTCGCGCAACTCGCCGATGATGCGGAAGATGTCGGCGACGATGATCGGGGCGAGGCCGAGGCTCGGCTCGTCGAGCATCAGCAATTTCGGCGCCCCCATCAGCGCGCGGCCCATCGCCAGCATCTGCTGCTCGCCGCCCGACAGCGTGCCGGCGAGCTGCTTGCGTCGCTCCTTCAACCGCGGAAACAGGCCGTAGACGCGTTCCTGAGATCGGGCCGCGGTCGCCTTGGCGATGCGAAAGGCGCCGAGTTCGAGATTGTCCTCGACCGTCATGGTGGCGAACAGCTCGCGATGCTCCGGCACCAGCGACAGGCCGGCGGCGACGCGGTCCTCGATGTCGAGGCTGGCGATGTCGACACCGTCGAAGGTGACGCCACCCTTCAGCGGAAAAATCCCCATGGTGGCGTTGAGCAGCGTGGTCTTGCCGGCGCCGTTGGCGCCGATCACGGTGACGATCTCGCGCGCGCGGACTTCGAGCGTCACCGACCGCACCGCCTCGACTTTGCCATAAGACACGGAGACGTCGGACACCTGCAGCAACGCGCTCATGCCAGGGCTCCGAGATAGGCCTTGATGACTTCGGGATTGGTCTTGATCGCGTCGGGCGTGCCCTCGGCGATCCGCGTGCCGAAGTCCAGCACGACGATGCGGTCGGCGAGATCCATCACGAAGCCCATGTCGTGTTCGACCAGCAGCACCGACATGCCGCCGTCGCGCAACTGGCGCAGCAATGCGGCGAGGCGCTGTTTCTCCATGTGGCGCAGGCCCGCGGCGGGTTCGTCGAGTAGCAGCAGCATCGGATCGGCGCACAGCGCGCGCGCGATCTCGACGATGCGCTGCTGACCGAGCGACAGACTGCCTGCGAGCTGATCGATCTCGCCGCCGAGCCCGACGCGCTCGATCTGCCGGGTGGCTTCGGCGAGCAGCTTGGCCTCGTCGGCGCGGTCGAGCCGCAGCATGCTGGTCAGCGCGCCGGCATTGCCGCGCAGATGCGCGCCGATCGCGACGTTCTCCAGTACGGTCATGTCCGGCACCAGCTTGACGTGCTGGAAGGTGCGGGCGATGCCGAGCTGCACCACGTCCTGCGGCGGCGCGTTGTCGATCGGCTTGCCGTGCAGCTCGATCCTGCCGCCGGTGGTGGTGAGAATGCCGGTGATCAGGTTGAAGGTGGTCGACTTGCCGGCGCCGTTCGGTCCGATCAGCGCGACGATCTCGCGCGCATCGACCTCGAACGAGACGTCGTTGACCGCGACCACGCCGCCGAACTGCTTTCGCGCGCGTTCGACTTTGAGCAGCGGGCCGGTCGCGCCCGGCGTGCGTTCGCGGGGCGTGAGCGCGGCGCTGGCGTCCACCCGGGAGCGTCGGATCTTGATCGGGATCAGACTGCTCAGCCACGGCCAGACGCCACCGGGCGCGAGCTGCAGCAGCAACACCAGCAGGATGCCGAACACGATGATCTCGAGCTGACCCTGGCCGCCGAACAGCATCGGCAGATAGCCCTGCAGAACTTCTTTCAGGATGATCACGATCGCAGCGCCGAGCACGCCGCCCCAGACATAGCCGGCGCCGCCGACCACGGCGATGAACAGATACTCGATGCCGGCCTGCGGGCCGAACGGGGTCGGGTTCACGTTGCGCTGGAAGTGCGCGTAGAGCCAGCCGGACAGGCCGGCCAGCACCGCCGCATAGATGAACACCAGCAGCTTCGCCCGCGCGGTCTGCACGCCGAAGGCTTCCGCCGCAATGTGCCCGCGGCGCAGCGCGCGGATGGCGCGGCCGGTGCGGCTGTCGAGCAGGTTCATGGTCAGCACCGCGCTGATCAGTACCATGCCCCAGATCACGAAATAGATCGTCTCGGGATCGAACATTTGCAGCGATCCGATCGACAGCGGCGGCACTTGCGAGATGCCGTCATTGCGGCCGAGAAAATCCAGCTTGCTGAACAGGTAGTACAGCGAGATGCCCCAGGCGATGGTGCCGAGCGGCAGATAATGGCCGCTGAGCCGCACCGTCATCAGCCCGAGCAGCACCGCGGCCGTGCCGGCGACCAACAGCGAGAGCGGCAGCGTCAGCCACGGCGAGACGCCGTAGACCGTGGCCAGATAGGCGGTGGTGTAGGCGCCGAAGCCGCAGAACGCCGCCTGGCCGAACGAGGTGAGGCCGCCGACGCCGGTCAGCAGCACCAGGCCCATCGCCACCAGAGCGGCGAGGCCGATATTGTCCAAGAGCACGATCCAGAACGGCGGCATGCCAGGGATCAGCGGCAGCGCCGTCATCACGGCGGCGAACAGCAGAATGGGAAGCCAACGCGGCATCGCGCTCAATCCTTTTCTTCGTCGACCGCGGGGGCGGCGAGCGACCGCAGCACCAGCACCGGCAGGATCAGCGTGAAGACGATGACCTCCTTGTAGTTCGAGGCGTAGAACGAGGAGAAAGCCTCGACCACGCCGACCACGATCGCCGCGAAGGCGGTGAGCGGATAGCTGATCAGGCCGCCGATGATCGCAGCGACGAAGCCCTTGAGGCCGATCAGGAAGCCGGTGTCGTAATAGAGCGTGGTGATCGGGACGATCAGGATGCCGGAGATCGCGCCGATCACCGAGGCGAGCAGGAAGGCGAGCTGGCCGCTCAATGAGGTGCGGATGCCGACCAGGCGGGCGCCGAGCCGGTTCACCGCGGTGGCGCGCAGCGCCTTGCCGTAGCGAGTGTAGCCGAAGAACAGCCACAGCGCCGCCATCAGCGCGATGGTGATGGCGTAGACCGCGATGCTCTGGCCGGTGAAGCGCAACGGCCCGATCGTGACCGCGGCATCGGACAAAGGCGGGCCGCGCAAGCCCTCGGCGCCGAAGAACACCAGGCCGAAGCCCTGCAAGGCGAGGTGGACGCCGACCGAGGCGATCAGCAGCACCAGCACCGAGGTGTGCGCCAGCGGCTGGAACGCGATGCGGTACAGAAACAGCCCGATCGCCGCGACGATCAGCAGCGACAGCGCGATGTTGACCGCGACGCCGGGACGGGTGGCCGGCAGCAGCGTCGCCAGCGCGAGCACGACCGCGGGAAACACCAGATAGATCAGCGCGGCGCGAAACACCCTGGCGGCGCGTAATGATCTGCGCGTGCTGAACAATTCGAAGCCGAAGGCGACGATGCCCATCACCATCGCGAGCCCGGCGGTGCCCGGTACGCCGCCCGCCGACAGCGTCGCGTAAGTCAATGCGCCGAAGGTGATGAATTCGCCCTGCGGGATCAGGATCACCCGCGTCACCGCGAACACCAGCACCAGCGCCAGCCCGAGCAACGCGTAGATCGCACCGTTGGTGATGCCGTCCTGCAGCAGGAACAGCAGTATTGTCGTGTTCAAGCGGACGCTCCCCTCACGCGCGAGCGGCGGTCTCCGCCGCGCTCGCCAGCCAGCAGTTGAATTCTGCACGGGCTATTTGATATAGTTCATAACAATTATCGAGTATAAGCTCAAGGCCCGCGCGTGCCGGGCCGTTCGAAAACGCGAGAACCACGGGCCAGGCGATGACCGCTCCGAAATCCGCCGTCGCCAAGCCGCCCCGCGCCGCGCGCAAGGAGGCGCCCGCCGCGGCGGCTGCCGATCCCGGCGAACTGGCGATGGGCGAACTGTCGGAGCTGCTCGGCTACGCGCTGAAGCGGGCCCAGCTCCGGGTGTTCGAGGACTTCCTGCAATGCGTCGCGCCGGTGCAGCTCACCCCGGCGCAGTTCTCGGTGCTGCTGCTGCTCGACAACAATCCCGGCCGCAACCAGACCGAGATCGCCAATACGCTCGGCATCCTCCGGCCGAATTTCGTGGCGATGCTCGACGCGCTGGAAAGCCGCGGGCTGTGCCAGCGCACGCGATCGCCGAACGACCGCCGCTCGCACATCCTGATTCTGACCGACAAGGGCCGCGCCACGCTGGCGCGCGCCAAGAAACTGGTGGCGACCCGGCACGAGGAACGGCTCAGCGAACTTCTCGGCGACGACAATCGCGCCGCGTTGCTGGCGATGCTCGGCAAGATCGCGCGGGAATTCTGATCGCCGGCCGCCGCCGCTAAGGCAGCACTTCGCGACGCTCGGCGAGCCGCGCGTCGAGTTCGGCGCGCTTGTCCGACAGCAGGCCGCATTCGACCGCGTCGATCACGCTGAACAGCTCCTCGGCGTCGCTGAGCCGGGTCACGGTGACGTAGTCGGCGCCGGCCGCGTACAGCGCCGCGACGTCGGCCAGCAGATCCGCGGTGGCAACGATCTTCGCGGTCGGGTTGAGCACGCGGACGTGGCGTACCAGGCGTTCGTTGTTGGCGCCTTTCAGCAGCGAGTCCGGCACGCTGAGGATGATCATCTCGGCCTTGCCGACGCCGGCGTGCAACAGCGTGTCGACATTGCTGATGTCGCCATAGACGACGTGCATGCCGCGATCGGTGAGGGTGCGATACACCATCGGGTTGAAATCGATCACGCTGATCTGCTTCAATAGCTCGGGATTCTGCCGCTCGATCTCGCTGATCAGCGCGCTGGCGGCGCGGAAGAAGCCGAGAATCACGATCCGCCGCACCGCGCCGTGGCCGGCGGCGTCGTCGGCGTCCTCGGCCTTGTGGTCGAGATCGCGCAGGCCGATCGCCTTCAGCATCCGGATCGCCGCACGCGTGATCTGATCGCTGCGCACCATCACGAAGGTCGACAGCACCGCCAGCAGCACGAAGGCGAACGACGCCGCGCTCGCGGTTTCGGTGCGGATGTGGCCGGCGACGATTCCGGTCTGGATCACCACCAGCGAGAATTCGCTGATCTGCGCCAGATTCAGCGCCGGCAGCAGGCTGGCGCGCAGCCCCTGTCGCATCAGATACAGCGGCACGAAGGTGGTGACGACGCGGCTGACCACGGTGAAGGCGGCGATCGCCAGCGCCAGCATGATCACCGACCCGTTCGGGACCGGGATCGTCATGCCGACGGCGACGAAGAACAGCGTGATGAAGAAGTCCCGCAGCGTCGTCACCTTGGCGGTGACGTCGAGCGCATAGGGGAAGGTCGACAGCGACACGCCGGCGACCAGCGAGCCCATCTCGCGCGACAGATGCAGCCGCTCGGCGATCTCGCCGATCAGGAAGCACCACGCCAGCGCGCCGAGCAGCACCAGTTCGGGGGTGCGCGCGATGCGGTGGAACAGCCAGGGCAGCACGTAGCGGCTGAGCACGATCGCGGTCGCGACCAGCGCCGCGACGCGGCCGATCGACAGCAGCAGCACGCTGATCTGCAACTCGGCGAGGCTGGGTTGCACCGCGAGGAACAGGATCGCGAAGATGTCCTGCAGCACCAGCACGCCGAGCGTGAGGCGGCCGGGCAGGGTGTCGAGTTCGCGCTTCTCGTACAGCACCTTGACGATGATGACGGTGGAGGACAGCGCGCAGGCGACGGTGAGGTACAGGGCATCGAACCGGCCGCCGCCGAACGACAGGCCGATGGCGAGGAAGAAGGCGAAGCCGAGCAGGCAGCCGCCGATCAACTGCCCGCCGGCGGCCACCAGAATCACGCTGCCGGCGCGCACGACCTTCTTCAGGTCGATCTCCAGCCCGATCATGAACAGCATGAAGATCAGGCCGAGCTCGGAAATCACCGAGATCGATTCTTGCGACTGCACCAGCCCGAGGCCGAACGGTCCGATCGCGAAGCCGGCGACAAGATAGGCGAGGATCAGCGGCTGACGGAAAAAATGCGCCGACAGACCGAGCATCCAGGCGAACAGGATGCACAGCGTGATGTCGCGAATCAGTTCGTGCATGCCCTCAGCCGCCGTTGAATCTGCCGGGCGGACATTAAAGGTAATGTCATGCATCCGAAAGACATAAGTCGCCCGTTGCCGATCGGCCGGCCCCCTCGGGGACCGAACGGTCGAGGGGGGCGTCGTGTTGGTGAGGCACTGGCCGCCGATCCGTGGGGCTGGACGGGGAGCGGGCCGATGGCGCGGCGAGCGGGCGGGGCGGCGGTCGCCCGGCCGGTGGCGGCCGCGCTGCGGGAAAAAACGGGTAGCTCTGCACCGTTGACGCTTCTCATTGCCCGCCGCCGCCTCTAGTTTGCCGCCGCTGGCAAGGAATGGTGGGACGGCGCGTGCAGAAAGACCGAGACGACAACGACAAGCTGCGATCGCGCAGCGTGCTGACCGGCTGCCTGATCGCGTTGCTGCTGCTCGCGCTGCCGGTGGCGGTTTGGCTCGACCTCACCCATCTCGCGGACGCGGCGCTGCGGCGGCAGGCCAACGACCTCAATTCGGTGATCACCAGCGTGCGCGGCTACTACGCCAGCAACGTCGTCGGCCGCGTTCTCGCGCATCCCGACAACGTCCAGGTGGTGCATGATTATGAGAGCACGCCCGGCGCCATTCCGATCCCGGCGACGCTGTCCCTCGAACTCGGCAAGGTGATCGGCGCGCAGCAGAGCAACATCACCTATCGGTTCGTTTCCGACTATCCGTTCGCCAATCGCGCGCCGCACCAGCTCGACGGCTTCGAGCGCGAGGCGCTGGCGACGCTGCGCAGGGATGCGTCCGAGAACGTCGTCGCCGGCACCACGGGGCTGCTCAGCGACAGCGTGCGGCTGGTGGCGCCGGTGGTGATGGGGCAGGCCTGCGTCGCCTGCCACAACACGCACCCGGAGAGTCCAAAGCGCGACTGGAAGGTCGGCGACGTCCGCGGCATCCAGGAGGTGATGATCACCCAGCCGATTGCCGCCAATCTGTTCTCGTTCAAATTCCTGCTGGCCTATCTGGTGCTCGCGGCGGTGTCGGGCGTGTCGTTCGTCGCGATGCAGCGCCGGCAGGCGCTGAAGATCGTGGCGATGAACAAGGAACTGGAGACCAACAACGACTTCCTCGCCTCGCTGTCGATGAAGATCTCGCGCTATATCCCGCCGCAGATCTACAAGAGCATCTTCTCCGGCCAGAAGGACGTCGTCATCCACACCGAACGCAAGAAGCTGACGATCTTCTTCTCGGACATCCAGAACTTCACCGCGACCACCGAGCGGCTGCAGCCCGAGCTGATCACCCAATTGCTCAACGAGTACTTCACCGAAATGTCGGAGATCGCGCATCGTTACGGCGGCACGATCGATAAATTCATCGGTGACGCGATGCTGATCTTCTTCGGCGACCCGGACACCAAAGGCGACCGCGCCGACGCGCAGGCCTGCCTGCGGATGGCCTGGGCGATGCAGCGGCGCCTGGCCGAGCTCAACGGCAAATGGCGCGCCGCCGGGATCGAACAGCCGTTCCGCGCGCGGATCGGGATCAATTCCGGCTATTGCAATGTCGGCAATTTCGGCAGCGCGGACCGGATGGACTACACCATCATCGGCGCCGAGGCGAACCTCGCGGCGCGGCTGCAGGCGATCGCCGAGCCCGGCGGCATCGTCATCAGCTACGAGACCTACGCGCTGGTCAGCGACATCATCGCCGCGCACACGCTGCCGTCGATCACCATGAAGGGCATCAGCCGCGAAGTGGTGCCCTATGCGGTCGATCATCTGCGCGACGGCAGCGAGGCGTCCGACGTGGTGATCGAAAAGCTGCCGGGCCTGGAGTTCTATCTCGACGCCGCCGCGATGAATCCCGCCGACAGCGACAAAGTCCGCGCCGTGCTGGAGCAGGCGCTGGCGTCGCTGGAACGGAGGGAAGAGAAGGCGGCGGAGTAGGTGCGTTTTCGTCCTGGTAGGTCTTGGGGCGATCGAAGGAGATGGATGCGGGTCAAGCCCGCGCATGACGCAGCGTTGCGGTAATTGGCCCTTCAACCGTCATTGCGAGGAGCGAAGCGACGAAGCAATCCAGGGGCTCGGTGCGCGGAGCCTCTGGATTGCTTCGCTTGCGCTCGCAATGACGGGGAGGGGCCGACTACACCAGGATCACCCGGATATCGTTGACGTTGGTCAGCGTCGGGCCGGTGACGAGCAGGTCGCCGGTCTGGTCGAAGAAGCCGGTAGCGTCGTTGTTCGCCAGATAGGCGGTAGGGTCGAGATCGCGCTCGTCGATCTTCGCGAAGGTGCGGGCGTCGATCAGCGCGCCGGCGGGGTCGGTGGCGTGGCCGGCGCCGCCGTCGGCGCCGTCGGTGTCGGCGGCGAGGGCTGCGATGTCCGGCAGGTCGCGCAGGTGCTGCGCCAGCGCCAGCGCATATTCCTGGTTGGGGCCGCCGCGGCCGTTGCCGCGCACGGTGACGGTGAGTTCGCCGCCGGAGATGATCGCGAGCCGCCTGCCGGCCGCACGGGCCTCGCGCGCGAGCCGGGCGTGGGCGGCAGCCACGTCGCGGGCTTCGCCTTCGAGATCGGCGCCGAGATCGGCGATCGCATAGCCGGAATCGCGCGCCAGCTTGATCGCGGCGTCCAGCGATTGCCGCGGCCGCGCGATGATGGCGAAGCGGGCGCGGGCGAAAGCGGCGTCGCCCGGCTTGCAGCTTTCGTTGCGTGGATCATTCAGCGCGGCATGGACTGCGTCGTCGATGTCGAGCTTGTAGCGCGCCACCAGTGCGCGGGCGTCGTCCAGCGTCGTCGGATCGGGCACGGTCGGCCCGGACGCTATCGCCGATGCCTCGTCGCGCGGCACGTCGGAAATCGCCAGCGTCACGATTTCGGCGGCGCTGCTGCCGGCGCAAGCGAGGCGGCCGCCCTTGATCCGCGACAGATGCTTGCGGACGGTGTTGACCTCGCCGATCGGCGCGCCGGAGCGCAGCAGCGCGCGCGTGGTGGCCTGCTTTTGCGCGAGCGTGATGCCGTCGGCCGGCAGGATCCAGTTCGCCGAGCCGCCGCCCGACAGCAGCACCAGCAGCAGATCGTCGGCGGTCGCGGTGGCGGCGAGCTTCAGGCTCGCTTCGGCACCGCGCAGCCCTTCGGCGTCGGGCATCGGGTGCCCGGCCTCGATCACGTCGATGGCGCGGGTCGCCACGCGATGGCCGTGGCGGGTGGTGGCGATGCCGATCAGACGTGAGGGCGCGAGCCCGAGCGTGTCGAGATAATGCCGCTCCGCGGCGGCGGCCATCGCGGCGGCACCCTTGCCGGCGGCGAGGCAGATGATCCGGCCGCGCGGCAGCGGCGGCAGATGCGCGGCGAGAATGCTGTCCGGATGCGCGGCCGCGACGGCGGCGTCGAACAGCGCGCGGAGCAGGGGACGTTGGTCGGTCATGCTGCCGTTGTCGCAGGCCGGCCGGGACGCGGCAAGGGCTGGGCGAGAGACGGTGCGCCTGCAAACCCTCTCCCTTTGTGGGAGAGGGTGCCGTCGCGACAGCGACGGCGGGTGAGGGGCGCGACGAGGTGGGCTTTTCGTCGTGCGCACGCGGTGCCGCGCCGCCCCCTCATCCGACGCGGACTGCGTCGGCGCCACCTTCTCCCACAAGGGGAGAAGGAAGAAAGAAAAAGCCCCCCGCCGCGGCGGAGGGCTCGATGTCTAAACGTTGGAGGCTGAACTAGCCGCCGGTCGGCGCGGCGACTTCGCCCTCGATCACGTCGCCGAACAGCTTCCAGTTCTCGCCCTGGAACTTCATCAGCTGCAGCTGTTCGATCGGCGCGAAGTCGGTCGCGCTGGTGTTGAGCTTGATGCCCGGCAGCAGGCCGCCGAGCTGGACGTCCTTGAGGTTGGCCGCCTGCTTCATGACGTTCTCGCGGGACAGATCGTCGCCGCATTGCTTGATCAGCACCGCGACCGTCTCGGCGATGTTGTAGCCGGTCATGAACGATGAGTCAGCGCGGCTGGCCTGCGGCGCATACTTCTCCATGAACTCGTAATACGCCTTCATGCCGGGGTCGTTTTCCCACTGCTTGTCGGTGGCGTCCTTGGCGTAGGAGGCGGAGACGATGCCCTGGGCGTTCTCGAAGCCGGCGGGCTTCATCACGCTGCCGGTCGAGGCCGAGACGTTCGGCACGATCATCATCGGCTTCCACGCCAGTTCGGCGACCTTCTTGATGGTCTGCGCCGCGAATTTCGGCGTGGCGAAGATCACCAGCACGTCGGGATTGGCGGCCTTGATTTTGACGATGTGGGAATCGACGGTCGGCTCGGTCAGCTCGTAGCTGTCCTCGATCACCACCTGCGAAGCCTTGGCGCCGAGGCCGTCCTTGAGGCCCTTGAGATAGTCCTTGCCGAAATCGTCGCCCTGATACAGCACGGCGATCTTGGCGTCCGGCTTCTCCTTCATCAGATACTTGGCGTAGATCCGGCCTTCGCTCTGGTAGCTCGGCAGCCAGCCCATCGTCCACGGAAAGTGCTTCGGATCGTTCCACTTGGTGGCGCCCGACGCCAGGAACAGATGCGGCACTTTCTTGGCGTTGAGATATTTCTGGATCGCGGTGTTGGACGGCGTGCCGAGCGGGCTGAACATGAACAGCACCTCGTCGCTCTCGACCAGCTTACGGGTCTGCTCGACCGATTTCGGCGGCGAATAGGCGTCGTCGTTGGAGATGTAGACGATCTTGCGGCCGTTGATGCCGCCCTTGTCGTTGATCATCTTGAAATAGGCTTCTTGCGCCTTGCCGACGCTGCCATAGGCCGACGCCGGGCCCGAGTAAGGCACGATGTTGCCGATCTTGACTTCGGTGTCGCTGGCGCCGGGGCCATATTTCTTCTGCGCCATCGCCTGTCCGGCGGCTGCGGACAGCAGGGCGGCGGCCGCCAGGGTGGCGATCGAACGGGAGAGGGCCGACATCTGGATTCCTCGTTGGTTGTTGTTGGTCTTGCTGCAGGCGCTGCTCTGCAGTGCAGCAGTGCGGGAATGGGTTAGCCGGTTCGCGGGCGTTGCTCAACCCGCAGAGGTTGCGACGGTTACCGAAATTCTCGCGCGTTCCGTCGAATGGAAAGTGTCACCCGCGTGTTGCATACGGCCTGAGCAATTGAGCAGGATATGCGCGGCGCGCGCGACGGCGCTCACTCTCCCCGAAGGGCTCGGCGGGGGAGCGCGCCGTGCAGCTCCGCCGCGCGCGCTTCTTGCCTCGCAACTTCTTGGCCTCGCAACTTATTAGTTCGTCATCCTGAGGCGCCGTCGCGCAGCGACGGCCTCGAAGGATGGGCCGCTTGCACTTGACTCTGTCATCCTTCGAGGCTCGCTACGCTCGCATCTCAGGATGACGGTCTGTGATTGCATCAAAATCCAAACCCCTGTTGCTGCGTCTTCGGCTTGAAGCGTTCGGCCAACCGCGCGCCGTCGAGCTGGCGGCACCCGCAGCAGATCCTCGCGGCTGTCGCGTTGCTCCGTCCCGCTAGAGGCGCAGGAGGCGTCGTATTTCGCCGCATCGGCCCGAATGGCCAGCTTGCGCTGCACGTCCATGCTTGGAATCTCCTTGATTCAACTGCTGAAAAAAATTGCTCGCCGGACTCGGGATGATCCCGATTGACTCCTTCCCGGGGCAGGGATTTATTAGAACATATCATGAACAAATGAGCCGGCAACGGGTTCATCGACTCTCGTTACGGCAACCCAGGAAAAGGAGCGGCGCATGACCGGCGCCCGCCTCGATACACTCGCGCGCCTGCAGGGCGCCATCGATCGGCTGGAAAGCGGGACGACCGAACTCGTCCGGCGCGTGCCGCTCGGCCACGCCGACGCCGATGCCACGCTGCAAGGCGGTTTGGCGCTGGGCGCGCTGCATGAAGTGTTCTGCGATGGCCGCCACGGCGCGGCGGCGACGGGATTCGTCGCGGGGCTGGCGCGGCGGTTGGCCGAGCAGCGTTTCCTGCTGTGGATCCGGTCGGATTTTTCCGCGCGTGAAAACGGCGAACTGGCAATGGAGGGTTTCGCCGAACTCGGGCTCGATCCGCGCCGCCTGGTGGTGGTGCGCGCGCACGACGCCGAGAGCGCGCTGCGCGCGTCGGCCGATGCGCTCGCCTGCAACGGGCTCGGCGCGGTGGTGACCGAATTGTGGGGCGAGATCCGCGCCTTCGATCTGGTCGCCTCGCGCAAGCTGACGCTGGCCGCGATGCAGTCCGGCGTCACCGCGCTGATGCTGCGGATCTCCGCGATGCCGCAGGCCTCGACCGCAGAGACGCGCTGGGTGGTGCGCGCGGCGCATTCGCCGCCGATCGAGGGGTGGGGCGCGCCGGTGCTCGAGACCTCGCTCATCCGCAATCGTCACGGCCAGACCGGCCGCTGGATCATGGAATGGAATTGTGATGTGTGCCGCTTCCGTGAACCGCAGACGCATCCTCGGCCTCTGGCTGCCGCGGTTGCCGACCGATCGCATCGAACGGAAATCGCCGGGCCCGAGCGTCGGCTCGCCGGGTGAATCGTCGCGTCCGCCGCGCGTGGTCGCCGCCAAGCGCGACAATGCACTGGTCGTCGTCGCCTGCGATGCATGCGCGACGCAGGGCGGGTTGATGCCGGGGATGCCGCTCGCCACCGCGCGGGCGATGCATCCGTCGCTCGACGTGATCGATCACGATCCGCATGCCGACGCCGCGCTGCTCGCGTCTGTCGCCGACTGGTGCGACCGCTTCACGCCGCTGGTGGCGTTCGACGGCGCCGACGGATTGCTGCTCGACATCACCGGCTGCGCGCATCTGTTCGGCGACGAGGCCGAACTGCTGCGCATGCTCACCACTGCGCTGACGCGGCAGGGCTTTGCGGTGAGCGCGGCGATCGCCGGCACCGCGGTGGCGGCGCGGGCACTGACCCGCGGCGCGCCGGGCAGGATCGTGGCGCCGGGCGAGGAAGCCGCGGCGGTCGCGCCGTTGCCGGTGGCGGCGCTCGGCGTCAGCGAGGCGATCGTGCGCGGCCTTTGCCGCGCCGGCCTCACCACCATCGGCGATGTGCTGGCGCGGCAGCCGTCCGAACTCGCGGCGCGGTTCGGCGAAGCCTTCATCGCGGTGCTGCGTCAGGCGACCGGCGAGGACGACGCGCCGATTTCGCCGCGCAAGCCGGCGCCGGACTATGTCGTGGACAAGCGCTTTGCCGAGCCGGTCGCCACCACCGAGGTGATCCTGCCGACGCTGCTGGCGCTGGCGCGGCTGCTGATCGCCGCGATGGAACGCAGCGGCAAGGGCGCGCGGCAGCTCACCGCCTCGTTCTTCCGCAGCGATGGGGCGGTGCGCAGCCTTGTGGTGGAGGCCGGACAGCCGGTGACGCGGGTCGAGGTGGTGCAGCGGCTGTTTGCGGAGCGGCTCGATGCGCTGGCGGACCCGCTCGATCCCGGCTTCGGCTACGACCTGATCCGCCTCGCCGCGAGCCGGTGCGTTGCCATCGCCGAGGCGCAGCGCGGCTTCGACACCACCGCGCACCAGGCCGAAGACGTCGCTCTGCTGGCCGACACGCTGTCGGCGCGGCTCGGGGCGCGGCGCGTGGTGCGCTATCTGCCGCAGAACACGCACATCCCCGAGCGTGCGGCGCTCGCCGTGCCGGTGCAGCATTGCCCGCCGGACGCGGACGATGCGCCGTGGCCGGCGCGCGCCGACGAGCCGCCGCTGCGGCCGCTGCGCCTGCTGCAGCCGCCGGAGCCGATCGAGGTGCTGGCCGGCGTGCCGGACGGGCCGCCGGCGCAATTCACCTGGCGCCGCGTTCTCCACCGCGTCGCCCGCGCCGAAGGCCCGGAGCGGATCGCGATGGAGTGGTGGCGCGCCGCCGAGCCCGGCCTGACCCGCGATTACTTCCGCATCGAGGACGAATCCGGCACGCGGTTCTGGCTGTATCGCGACGGCCTGTATGGCCGCGAGGTGATGCCGCAGCCGGACGGCGGCGGCCAGCCGCGCTGGTACATGCACGGCCTGTTCGCGTGAGGGACAGGCGAGTGTGTGTACAGCCTCTCCCCGTCATTGCGAGGAGGCGAAGCCGACGAAGCAATCCAGGGGCTCAGTGCACGGAGCTTCTGGATTGCTTCGCTTCGCTCGCAATGACGGAGTTGTCGCTTAATTTCTAAGACGAGACGCCATGAACGCCCCGCGCTACGCCGAGATCGGCGTCACCACCAATTTCTCGTTCCTCGAAGGCGGCTCGCACCCGCAGGACTACGTGCATCAGGCGAGTCGTCTCGGCCTCGATGCGATCGGCATCGCCGACCGCAACACGCTGGCCGGCGTGGTTCGCGCCTACAGCGAGCTCGACAACGAGGAGCTCGCTTACAAACCAAAGCTGCTGATCGGTGCAAGGCTGTGTTTTGTCGACGGCACGCCCGACGTGCTGGCCTATCCGACCGACCGCGCCGCCTACGGCCGGCTGTGCCGGCTGCTCAGCGCCGGCAAGCTGCGCGCCGGGAAGGGCGAGTGCCATCTGACGTTTGCGGATCTGGAGGCATTTGTGTCGAGCAATGCTGCTCGACCCTTTCCTTCGTCATGGCCGGGCTTGACCCGGCCATCCACGTCTTTGCAGCCGCGCGTCTTGCAAGACGTGGATGCGCGGGACAAGCCCGGGCATGACGGGGGAAAACGCGAAATCGGCCGCTCGCAGATCCTGTTCGTCCTGATGCCGCCCTATCGCTTTCAGGCGAAGGCGATTACAGCCGCGTTGGAGCGGCTGACGGCGCTGAACAGCGGCAATGTCTGGCTCGCCCTGGCGCCGTATTATCGCGGCGACGACAAGCGCCGGCTGGCGCGGTTGCGGCGGATCGCGGCGGCGGCGGACGTGCCCGGCATCGCCACCAACGACGTGCTGTATCACCACCCGTCGCGGCGCGCGCTGCAGGACGTGCTGACCTGCGTGCGCGACAAGACCACCATCGACAAGGCGGGGCGACGCCTGGAAGGCAACGCCGAGCGGCATCTCAAGCCCGCCGCCGAGATGGCGCGGCTGTTCCGCGCCGACCTCGACGCGGTCGCCGAGACGCTGCGCTTTGCGGATCGCATCTCGTTCACGCTGGACGAATTGAAATATCACTACCCCGACGAGCCGGTGCCGCCCGGCAAGACCGCGCAGCAGCATCTCGAAGATCTCACCCGAGAGGGCATCGCAACCTATTTCCCGAACGGCATCAGCGACAGATTGCGCGCCACCATCGCCAAGGAATTGACCCTCATCGCCAAGCGCGACTACGCGCATTACTTCCTCACCGTGCACGACATCGTCCGCTATGCGCGGTCGCAGAACATCCTGTGCCAGGGGCGCGGCTCGGCGGCGAATTCGGCCGTCTGCTACGTGCTCGGCATCACCTGCGTCGATCCGACCGAGATCGACCTGTTGTTCGAGCGCTTCGTCTCGGAGGAACGCGACGAGCCGCCGGACATCGACGTCGATTTCGAACATTCGCGCCGCGAAGAGGTGATGCAGTACATCTATCGCCGCTACGGCCGGCATCGCGCCGCGATCGTCTCCACCGTGATTCACTATCGGCCGCGCTCGGCGATCCGCGACGTCGGCAAGGCGCTGGGGCTCTCCGAAGACGTCACCGCGGCGCTCGCCGACACGGTGTGGGGAAGCTGGGGCAAGGGCCTGAGCGAGATGCAGGTGCGGCAGGCCGGGCTCGATCCGACCAATCCGATGATCGGGCGCGCGGTCGAGCTCGCCACCGAGCTGATCGGCTTTCCGCGGCATCTGTCGCAGCATGTCGGCGGCTACGTGCTGACGCAGGACCGGCTCGACAGCTACGTGCCGATCGGCAACGCCGCGATGGCGGACCGCACCTTCATCGAATGGGACAAGGACGACATCGACGCGGTGAAGATGATGAAGGTCGACGTGCTGGCGCTCGGGATGCTGACCTGCATCCGCAAGGGTTTCGACCTGATCGCGCAGCACAAGGGCGTGCGCTTCCAGCTCTCCGACATCAAGTCGGAGGACGACAACAACGTCTACCAGATGCTCCAGCGCGGCGAGTCGATCGGGGTGTTCCAGGTCGAGAGCCGGGCGCAGATGAACATGCTGCCGCGGCTGAAGCCGCGCTGCTTCTACGATCTCGTCATCGAGGTCGCGATCGTGCGGCCGGGGCCGATCCAGGGCGACATGGTGCATCCTTATTTGAGACGGCGGAACGGCCAGGAGCCGGTGGTGTATCCGTCGCCGTCCGGCGAGGCCGGCGACAAGAACGAACTGCAGCAGATCCTCGGCAAGACGCTCGGCGTGCCGCTGTTCCAGGAGCAGGCGATGCGCATCGCCATCGAGGCGGCGCATTTCACGCCGGACGAGGCCAATCAGCTCCGCCGCGCGATGGCGACGTTCCGCAATGTCGGCACCATCGGCAAGTTCGAGAGCAAGATGATCGGCAATCTGATGGCGCGCGGCTACGACGCCACCTTCGCCAAGAACTGCTTCGAACAGATCAAGGGCTTCGGCTCCTACGGCTTTCCCGAAAGCCATGCCGCCAGCTTCGCCAAGCTGGTCTATGTCTCGGCGTGGATGAAATGCGAGCACCCCGACGCGTTCTGCTGCGCGCTGCTCAACTCACAGCCGATGGGTTTCTACGCGCCGGCGCAGATCGTCGGCGATGCACGGGCCAACAAGGTCGAGGTGCGGCCGGTCGACGTGTCGTTCAGCGACGGGCAATGCACGCTGGAGGAGCGCTGCGGCGCGTATCACGCGGTGCGGCTCGGCTTCCGCCAGATCGACGGCTTCCGCTGGGCCGATCCGGACGAAGAGCGCGTGCGGCTGGAAGCCGGCCTGCCGCCGAGCGACGACTGGGCGGCCCGCATCGTCGCGGCGCGGGCGAGGGGGCCGTTCGGCTCGCTCGAACAGTTCGCGCGGATCACGGCGCTGCCGAAGCGCGCGCTGATCCTGCTGGCGGACGCCGATGCCTTCCGCTCGCTCGGGCTCGATCGCCGCGCCGCGCTGTGGGCGGTGCGGCGGCTGCCCGACGACGTGCCGCTGCCGTTGTTCGAAGCCGCGAGCGCGCGCGAACAGCAGGACGAACAGGCCGCGCCGCTGCCGCAGATGCCGATGGCCGAGCATGTCGTCGCGGATTATCAGACGGTGCGGCTGTCGCTGAAGGGCCATCCGTTGGAATTCCTGCGGGCGGTGTTCGCGACGGAGCGGGTGGTGACGTGTCGCGAGGTCTCGGAGACGCGGCGCAATGGCCGGCGCGTGCGCTGCGCCGGCGTGGTGCTGGTGCGGCAGCGGCCGGGTTCGGCCAGCGGCGTGATCTTCATGACCATCGAGGACGAGACCGGCATCGCCAACATCGTGGTGTGGCCATCGGTGATGGAGAAATTTCGCAAGGAAGTGATGGGCGCCCGGCTGATCCTGGTCGAAGGCAAGATCCAGGCGAGCCCGGAAGGTGTAGTGCATCTGGTGGCGGAGCGGTTGGTCGATCGCTCGTCCGAGATGGGCCGCCTGTCCGAGGGCCTCGCTCGTCCGCCGCTGCCGACCGGGGCCGACCTGTATGAACCGCTGACGTATGAACCGCTCAACGGCGACCGCCGCGACAATCCCGACGCGCCCGCCCAGCGCCTGCGCCACCCCCGCGACGTCCGCATCCTGCCGCCGTCGCGGGATTTTCATTGAGGACTCGCAACGCAACGGCCGTCATCCTGAGGTGCGAGCGCAGCGAGCCCCGAAGGATGCTGACGACCACCAAGCGGCCCATCCTTCGAGGCCGCCGCTGCGCGGCGGCGCCTCAGGATGACGCTGCGAGATGGGAGCTATGTGTCGCTTGGCTGTCCTTCGTCATTGCCGGGCTCGACCCGGCAATCCATCATTCCGAAGACGATGGATACGCGGGTCAAGCCCGCGTATGACGCTGACAGTGTGGTGAGCGGTCGTCTCAGCGTCGCCCTCAACAAGCCGGAAGAAATCACACGATGCCATCTCCCCGCGATCTGCTCGCTGACCTGTGGACCTCCGTCGGCGGCGATGCTGCCGCGCTCGACGCCGTCACGCTCACCGGCGACGAGCCGCAATTGCCGTCGTCGTTCCGGGTCGATGCGGCGGCGCAAGTGTCGATCGCCGCGAGCGGGCTCGCTGCGGCAGAGATCTGGCGGATGCGCAGCGGGCAGACACAGCGCGTCAGCGTCGACATGCGCCATGCCGCGATCGAGTGCCGCTCCGAGCGCTATCTGCGCCGCGACGGCGAACCGCCGCCGCCGATGTGGGATCCGATCGCCGGCGTGTATCAGGTGAGGGGTGGCCGCTATGTCCGGTTGCACACCAACTTTCCGCATCATCGCGACGCGGTCTGCAACGTCTTGCCGTGCGACGCGACGCGCGAGGCGGTGCAGGCGGCGCTGCTGCAATGGGACGGCGAAACGTTCGAGACCGCGGCCTACGACGCCGGCGGCGTGGTGGCGCTGATGCGGTCGCGCGATGAATGGCAGGCGCTGCCTCAGGCGTCGGCGCTGGATGCGCTGCCGCTGGTCGAGATCAGCAAGATCGGCGAGGCGGCGCCGAAGCCGTGGCCGGCTGGTGAGCGGCCGCTCGCGGGACTGCGCGTGCTCGATCTGTCGCGCGTCATCGCCGGACCCGTCGCCGGCCGGACGCTGGCGGCGCACGGCGCCGACGTGATGCTGGTATCAAGTCCCAGGCTGCCGTCGATCCCGTGGCTGGTGATCGACACCGGCCGCGGCAAGCTGTCGAGCTACGCCGACCTGACGACGCCACAGGGGCACGCGGCGTTGCGCGAACTGCTGAGCGAGGCCGACATCTTCTCACAGGGCTATCGCCCGCAATCTTTGGCTGCGCTCGGCTTCTCGCCGGAGGAGGCCGCCGCCATCAATCCGGGTATCGTCTATGTGTCGCTCTCCGCCTATGGCCGCAACGGGCCGTGGGCGACGCGGCGCGGGTTCGATTCGCTGGTGCAATGCGCCACCGGATTCAACCATGCCGAAGCGCAGGCGGCCGGGGTCGAGGGGCCGAAGGAATTGCCGATGCAGATCCTCGACCATGCCACCGGCTATCTGATGGCGTTCGGCGCGATGATCGCCAGGGCGCGGCAGGCGCGCGAAGGCGGCAGCTGGCACGTCCAACTGTCGCTCGCCCGCACCGGCAAATGGCTGTGGGAGATGGGGCGATTGGCGCAAGGCCTCGCCACGCCGGACATCACGCCCGATCTGGCGGCTTCGTATATCGAGGATCTGCCGTCCGGCTTCGGGCGACTCACGGCCGTGCGCCACGCCGCGATGCTGTCCGAGACGCCGGCGCATTGGGCGCGACCCGCGGTGCCGCTCGGCACCGATCCACCAGGCTGGCCCGCCCGGGGCTGACGGCGAGGCGGTGACCGGTCTGGGACATCTCGAGGGTTGCGCGGGAGTAATCGATCAACCGAACCCCGGCTGCTGCTCACTATTGACGGAGATTGTCGGCGGACAAAGCGAGCATTAATGCTGCGTTCAGATTCCGGTCTCTACGAAACGATATCAGGGCCGTCCGTCGCGAGCGGAATGCTGCGCCGCAGAAACTCATCCCGGCTGACGCCGGTCCGCCTTTGTGGTTAGCGTGTCATGGTTCGGCACTATCAGTCGCCCGGAGGCAATGCGGTGATCAAGCCCATGTGGAAACACGTTACGCGAAGGCTGCGACGTGTGACGCGGAAGCGGCTGGTGCTGACCGGCTGCCTGGTCGTCGGCGTCGCCGTGGCCGGCTCCATCGTCGCGGACCGCTACGCAGCCACCGAGGTCCATTCGGAGATCTCCAGCCAGTCGCGTCGCAGCGCCGATCGCTACACCCCGAGCGCGGCGGAATGGGCGAGCCTGACCATCGAGAAGGTGAGCGATTTCAGCTTCCGCGCCGAGCACGTCACCGAAGGCAAGATCGCCATCGACGAGGATCGCTCGACGCCTGTGTTCTCGCCTTATGCGGGTCGGGTGACGAAACTGCTGGCGCGCCCCGGCGATCATGTCGTGCAGGGTCAGCCGCTGTTCACGATCGAGGCGCCGGACACGGTGCAGGCGCAGAACGATTTCATCGTCGCCTCCACCGCGCTGAACAAGGCGAAGTCGCAGCTCGAACTGGCGCAGTTTCAGGACAAGCGTGCGCGCGATCTGTTCGACGGCAAGGCGGTGCCGCTGAAGGACTATCAGCAGGCCCAGGCGACGCTGACGAGCGCGCAGAACGACATGCAGTCGGCGACCACGGCGCTCGAAGCCGCGCGCAACCGTTTGCGGATCCTCGGATTGACCGAGAGCGCGATCACGGCGTTTCAGGACAAGGGCAGGATCAATCCGGAGACGACGATCTACGCGCCGATCGCCGGCACGGTGGTGCAGCGCAAGATCGGCCCCGGGCAATACGTCAATGCCGGCGCCAGCGATCCGGTGTTCGTGATCGGTGACCTGTCGACGGTGTGGCTCACCGCCTTCGTCCGCGAGTCCGAGGCTGCCGACGTCGAGGTCGGCCAGGACATCAGCTTCCAGGTGCTGGCACTGCCCGGCCGCACGCTGACCGGCCGCATCAACTACGTCGCCGCCGCGATCGACCCCGCCACGCGCCGGCTGATGGTTCGCGCCACCATGGACAATCCCGACGGCGCGCTGAAGCCGGAAATGTTCGCCAATGTCACGATCTACTCGGCGTCCGACCACCCCGCAGTCGGCGTGCCGCGCACGGCGCTGATCTACGAGGGCGACCAGGTCCGGGTCTGGGTCGCGCGCGACGACCGCTCGATCGAGCTGCGCACCATCAAGCCGGGGCTCACCGCGGGCAATCTGGTCGAAGTGATCGGCAATCTGCAGCCGGGCGAAAAGATCGTCACCAAGGGCGCCCTGTTCATCGATCGCGCGGCGACCGGTTGAGGTTCGCAGGCGCTGCCCGCGTGAAGATACGCCGCCGCCTTCCTTCTACTCCTTCCTTGCCCGTTCTCTCCGATTTCTCGCCTGCGACGTGATCTTCCGGTCCACCTGTCGCAGAGTTCATTTGAACGGCGCGGGACGATGAGCGAGAGGAAGTCCGCACGACCCGACGCGCCTCGCGTCCGCCTGCCTGCCTGAAAGGTCCGATCCGGATGGGTCGCCTCGTTGCCATTGCCGTCAACCGCCGCTTTCTGATGGTTGCGATGTTCCTGCTGGTGATCGCCGGCGGGGTGGTCGCCTTCAACCAGCTCAACATCGAAGCCTATCCCGATCCGACGCCGCCGATGGTCGATATCGTCACGCAAAGCGCCGGGCTGTCAGCCGAGGAGGTCGAGCGCTACATCACGATTCCGATCGAGACCCAGGTCGCCGGCATCAAGAACCTCAAGACGATCCGCACCATTTCGCTGTACGGCCTGTCCGACGTCAAACTGCAGTTCTCGTTCGACTACACCTACGACGAAGCGCTGCAGCAGGTGCTCAACCGGCTGTCGCAGCTGGCGCCGCTGCCGGGCAATGCGCAGCCGGGCATCTCGCCGCTCAGCCCGATCGGCGAGATCTTCCGCTATCGGCTGGTCGGCCCGCCCGGCTACAGCGTGCTCGATCTCAAGACGTTGCAGGACTGGGTGCTGCAGCGCCGCTTCCGTGCGGTGCCGGGGGTGATCGACGTCACCGGCTGGGGCGGCAAGACCAAGACCTATGAGGTCCAGGTCGATTTCAACAAGCTGGTCGCCAACGGCCTGACGTTGCCGCAGGTGCTGCAGGCGGTCTCCAATTCCAACATCAATGTCGGCGGCAACACCGTCGATATCGGCGCGCAGTCCGCGGTGGTGCGCGGCGTCGGGCTGATCCGCTCGATCGACGATCTCGGCAGCACCATGGTGGCGTCGAGCGGCGGCAATCCGGTGCTGATCCGGGATATCGCCAAAGTCAGCGTCGGCGAGAAGCCGCGGCTCGGCATCGCCGGCATGAACCAGGACGACGACATCGTCCAGGGCATCGTGCTGATGCGGCGTGGCGAAAAGAGTTCGCCGACGATCGCGCGTGTCGAGCAGACGGTGAAGGCGATCAACGCCTCCGGCGTGCTGCCGCCGGGCGTGCGAATCGAGCGGATCTACGATCGCAAGGACCTGATCGACACCACCACCCACACGGTGCTGCACAACATGGTGGTCGGCATCCTGCTGATCGTGTTCCTGCAATGGGTGTTCCTCGGCGACCTGCGCAGCGCGCTGATCGTCGGCGCGACGATTCCGTTCGCGCTGTTCTTCGCGGTGATCATCCTGGTGCTGCGCGGCGAATCCGCCAATCTATTGTCCGTCGGCGCGATCGATTTCGGCCTGATCGTCGACGCCACCGTGATCATGGTCGAGGCGATCTTCAGGCGACTGTCGCACACCACCGCATTGTCGGCCGAAGAGCTCAGCCATATCTCGGCCGACACCGTCATGGGGATGAAGAGCCATGCCATCCTGTCGGCGGCCGCCGACGTGTCGCGCTCGATCTTCTTCGCCGCCGCGATCATCATCGCGGCGTTCCTGCCGCTGTTCACGCTGTCGGGCGTCGAGGGCAACATCTTCAGCCCGATGGCGAAGACCTATGCCTACGCGTTGGCCGGCGGCCTGCTCGCCACCTTCACCGTGACGCCGGCGCTCTCCGCGATCATCCTGCCGGCGCATGTGAAGGAGACCGAGACCTTGCTGATGCGCTGGCTGCATCGCCTGTACACGCCGTTGCTGGGCTGGGCGGTCGCGAACCGGCGGCTGGTGATGGCCGGCGCGGTCGGGCTGGTGGTGATGACGGTGATCGCGACGCGCTTCCTCGGCCTCGAATTCCTGCCGAAGCTGGAGGAGGGCAATCTGTGGGTGCGCGCGACGCTGCCGCCGACGATCTCGCTGGCCGAGGGCAACGGCTACGTCAACCAGATGCGCAAGCTGATCGCGACCTTCCCCGAGGTCGAATCGGTGGTGTCGCAGCACGGAAGGCCCGACGACGGCACCGACGCCGCCGGCCTGTTCAACGCCGAGTTCTTCGCGCCGCTGAAGCCGGCGTCGCAATGGCCCGGGTCGAAGGACAAGGACGATCTCACCGCGCGGATGCTGAAGCAGCTCCAGGAGAAATTCCCCGGCGTCGAGTTCAATTTCTCGCAGTATCTGCAGGATAACGTCTCGGAAGCGGTGTCCGGCGTGAAGGGCGAAAACTCGATCAAGCTGTACGGCAACGATCTGCAGGCGTTGACCGACACCGCCAACAAGATCAAGTCGGTGCTGGCGACGGTGCAGGGCGTGCAGGATCTCGCGGTGTTCACCTCGCTCGGCCAGCCGACCATCCAGATCGATGTCGACCGCGCCCGCGCCGCGCGCTATGGGCTGACGCCCGGCGACATCAACGCCACCATCCGCATCGCGATCGGCGGCGACAGCGCCGGGGATCTGTACGAACCGGGCAGCGACCGGCATTTCCCGATCATTGTTCGTCTGGCGCCGGAATATCGCAAGAGCGCCGAGGCGATCCACAATCTGCGGATCGGCGTGCAGGGCCCGAACGGCATCACGCAGATCCCATTGACCGAAGTCGCTTCGATCCAGCTCGTGTCCGGCGCCGCCTACATCTATCGCGAAAATCAGGAGCGCTATCTGCCGATCAAGTTCTCGGTGCGCGAGCGCGATCTCGGCAGCGCCATCAAGGAGGCGCAGGACAAGGTTGCGGAACAGGTCCAGTTGCCGCCGGGTTCGCGTGCCGAATGGGTCGGCGAATTCGGTAATCTGCAGGACGCGATCAAGCGGCTGTCGATCGTGGTGCCGATCAGCCTGGTTCTGATCGGCGTGCTGCTGTTCTTCAATTTCGGCTCCTTCACCGACACGCTGCTGGCGATGAGCGTGATTCCGATGGCGATCTTCGGCGGCGTGCTCGGGCTGCTGGTGACCGGCATCCCGTTCAGCGTGTCGGCTGCAATCGGCTTCATCGCACTGTTCGGCATCGCGGTGATGGACGGCATCATCATCCTGTCGCAATACAATCAGCTCATCGATCAGGGCCTCGACCGGGTCCGAGCCATCCTCCGCACCGGCGAGTTGCAATTGCGGCCGGTGCTGATGACCTGCGTGGTGGCGGGCGTCGGGTTGTTGCCAGCCGCGGTGTCGAGCGGCATCGGCTCGCAGGTGCAGAAGCCGTTGGCGATCGTGGTGGTCACCGGGATGATGCTCGCGCCGGGGGTGATTCTGGTCACGCTGCCGGTGCTGATCTCCTATTTCTCGCGCCGCCGCCTGGGATGATTACTTAGGCGGCCTCGTCGTCGTGTGACGAGCCGCAATTCGTCGGTCCTCAGACGAGCAATAAAATCAGCTGGATCTGCAATGTTGCAATGCGATGACACGGCGATCGCCGCGTGTCGCGTCATTTGAACGCATCCACCGATTGACTTGCGTCAAGCTGCGAGCGTGCACGGCGTGGCACCATGCAACCATGGCTAGATTGCTGGTTTACCGATGTCCGCAAAACGGTCTGATGACTCAGACCTGGCTCGCCGATGAAGCGGCGGGCAGGGATCGGCTGACCTATGAGCCGGTCTTTTGCCTCGCCTGCTCGCAGCAGCATTTCATCTGCGTCGAAACCGGCCGGGCGCTCGGTGATCGCGTCGAGGCCGTGACCGCGACCCATAGCCCGACGTTCCCGCCGGGGCAGGCCAAGGCGAGGGGCGCCGGCAGCCTGCGCGAGGCGACCGATGCATTCGGCGCACGCCCGGTGGCCGCGCCGGCTCGAGGTCACGCCAAGGCGCTCTGAAAAGGCGCTCTGAAAAGGCGCTGAAAGGCCCATCGAGAAAACGCGCCGGCGCACCGACCTGATCGACCCGGCAAGGCCGCCACACGCGCGTTAGGCACCGGGGTGATGTCGGCGGTTGCGGGCGCGTCCGGCGGATCGCGGCCGGCGTCACTGACCCGACGGCGTGCGCAGGCCGTGCCAGGCGTCGCGGACCTGATGGTAGTGAACATCCGGCAGATAGTCCGGCGTATTGAGCTTCAGCGTCTTGACGTCGAGACGGCCGATGGCGCTGAGCAGCGTGTAGGACGCGATCACCCGATCGCGCTGCGCGCCGATCAGGCGCGCGCGGGCGAGCGTGAGGTCCTGCTGCGAATTCAGCACGTCGACCGTGGTGCGCTGGCCGCCTTGCGCTTCGCGGCCGACGCCTTTCAGCGCGATCTCGGCGGCGCGCACTTCGGCTTCCGACGCGCTGACGGCGATCTTGGCGCCCTCATTGCTGACCCACGCGCCGACCGCCGCGGTGCGCGACTGATTGCGGATCTGATCGAGCACCAGACGGCTCTGCGCCGCGATCTCCTTGGACTGCCGGGTCTCCGCGGCGGCGAGTCCGCCGTCGTAGATCGGCGCGGAGACCTGGCCGAGGATCGAAGCCTGGTCGGTGCCTTTGGTGCCGAGCGTCGAATCGGTGTCCCGGCTGCGACTGGCGTTGCCTTGCAGCGTCACGCTCGGCAGCAGGCTGCCTTCGGCGACCTTGATCGTCGTGGTGGCGACGTCGACGTCGTAGCTCGCCGCCAGCACTGCGGGATTGCCTTGCAGCGCCAGCGCGATCGCTTCCTCACGGCTGCGAGGCAGCAGCCGGTCGACCGGCGCGGCTGGGCTGAGCCGCGACGGCGGATTGCCGATCACCTGCGCGTAGGTGGCCTCGCTGACGGCGAGGTTCACTTCGGCGGCGTTGAGATCGGCGCGGCCGCGGCTGAGCCGCGCTTCGGCCTGCGCGGTGTCGGTCGGCGTCACATCGCCGGCGTTCAATCGCTTGTTGGTGATGTCCAGCGTCTGGCTGAGAAAATCGACGTTGGTCTTCTGGGCCGCAACCAAGGCCTGGTTGGCGAGCACGTTGGTGTAGGCGGTGACCGCGTCGAGCAACACGCCCTGTCCGACATTGCGCAACGCTTCGCGGCCGGACTTCACCTGAAATTCGGCGACGCGCACACTGTTGGCTGTCCTGAAACCGTTGAACAGGTTCTGCGTGACGGTCACGCCGATCGTCCACGGCTTCAGCGTTGCGGTCTGGATGGTGTTGTCGGGCAGCAGGTTCCGCACCGCCTGCATACCGACGCCGAGACTTGCGATGATCTGCGGCCGATAACCCGACAGGGCGGCCGGCACATTCTCGTCGGTCGCGCGCTGCCGGGCGCGCTCGGCATTCAATTGCGGATTGGTCTGATAGGCTTTCGCGAGCGCTTCGGGGAGTCCCTCGGCGGATACCGGAAAGGTCAGCGCAAGGCTGATCGCGGCGGCGCAAACGCCCGCAAGCGAACGACGTGCCGTCGTACCGGCGCTGCTAATCAATCCTGACGACCAAGCCATTTGTTCCGCAACAACCCTTCGACATCCGCCCCCGCTGACATCACCGCAGTTTTAGAACGCGCTGCAGTGTGACGCAAATCATCGAGGCGCGCGGACGGCGGTTGTCGCCGCGACTGTGGTCATGGAGCAACGCTGCGACGATCAGGCGCGTGGCATGATGCGGCGTCAAATCGCCCCGGCCCTTGCCTGTCAGCCGGCTGTCAGCGGTTCTTGTTGTTCGGTTTGCGCTTTTCGATGAAGGCCGCCATGCCCTCGGAGCGATCTTCGAGTGCGAAGCTGGAGCGGAACAAATCGCGCTCGACCGCGAGACCTTCGGCCAGTGTGGTTTCCAGCGCACGGTTCACCGCGCTTTTCGCCATCGCGGCCGCAGGATACGACATCGACGCGATCTTCTCGGCGGCGGCGAGCGCCTCTTCCATCAGCTTGTCGGCGGGCACGATCCTGCTGACCAGGCCGGCGCGTTCGGCTTCCTGCGCATCCATCATCCGTCCGGTGAGGCACAGATCCATCGCCTTCGACTTGCCGATGGCGCGCGTCAGGCGCTGCGTCCCGCCAATGCCCGGGATTGTTCCGAGGGTGATTTCCGGCTGGCCGAACTTCGCAGTGTCGGCCGCGATGATGATGTCGCACATCATCGCCAATTCGCAGCCGCCGCCGAGCGCGTAGCCGGCGACCGCGGCGATGGTCGGCTTGCGGCAGCGCGCCAGACGGTCGCCGCCGATCGAGGTGAAGTCCTCGTTGAACATGTCGATGAAGCCCTTCGGCTGCATCTCCTTGATATCGGCGCCGGCGGCGAACGCCTTGTCACTGCCGGTGATCAGGATGCATCCGATCGCGTCGTCGGCTTCGAGATCATCGACCGCCGCGCCGATCTCGCCGAACACACCGAACGACAGCGCGTTCAACAGCTTCGGACGGTTGAGCTTGATGATGCCGACGGCGTTCTGGCGTTCGACGATGATGAATTCAAAAGTGCTCATGATGCATTCCCGCTCGAGGGCCGGTCGCGGCCGCGGGCAATCTGCCCGCTGGCGGCTCCGGCTTCAAGGGGAGGCGGGTCAGGCCATGAACATCCGCGCGGCCGAGGCGAGCGTCAAAAGCCCGCCCACGGCGATGAAGATCTTGCCGATCACGGACGCCTTGTCCCAGGCGCCGTCGTTGCTGGTCGCGGACGACATCTGGGCCGCGCCGACGGTGGTCTGATCCGAGCTGGCCGCGGCCGGGCCCGGCGCCGGGGTCGTTGCCGCCATCACAGCCGGCGGCGGGGCTTCCGTCGCGGCGCGGTCGAGCTCGTTGACCTCGTCGGGCGGAACCACCTGCGCGTCCGCCGAGCCATCGGACGCGGCCGGCGTCGCGCCTGCGACCGGCAGCACCTGGGCATTGGCATTGGCGACCGAAGGCGGCAGCGCGGCCGACGGTGTCTCGGGCCCGGCTGCGACGCCGCTCTTGGGCGCGCCGTCCGGCGTCGTCTCGGTCGACGCGGCGGCGCTGTCGCGTTCGCTCTCGGCTGGGGTCTTTTCGGCCGTGGGCTTGGCCGCCTTGGCCGGAGCCGCCTTCTTCTTCTTCACCTGTCGGGTGGAAGGGCGCGCGGCCTTTTTCTTGTTTGCGACCGCCGACGTGGACTGCTGCGTCGCGTTGTCCTGCGAGGCGGCCGGCGCGGCGGCGGCCGGCACGAGCTGCAGCGGTCCCCAAAGACACGCACACAAGCCTGCTGCGATGATCAATCCCGAGCGCCCGTTGGCCTTGCTTTTCATGGCAATATCCCCAGTTGCCAGCCCCGAGCGGCAGATTGACCCTGCGGCAATGGCGCCACCGGGGCCAAACCATGGGAAATCGGCGCGGACCCGCGGCAATAATTTGGCAATACTTGTGGCAGGCGTCTCGATGGCATCACGGCCGACAAGGATGGTAAGGAGTTCCGCGGCGCCGCCCGAACGGGTGCGCTGGTCCTGATCACGACGCCGTGAACATCGCTTTCGACCGTAACAAATTGAGTTTGGAGCCGAATTGCTTCTGAGGAGCGCGTGTGCGCGGACGTGACGACGAATGGACCGACCTGATGCTGTCGGCCAATGCCGGCGATAGCGTCGCGTATCAGCGGCTGCTGAAGGCCGTGACGCCGGTACTGCGGGCCGGCGCCCGCCGGGGCCTGGCGCGGGCAGGGCAGCCGATCGACCAATCCGAGGACATCGTGCAGGAAATTCTGTTGGCGGTGCATCTGAAGCGACACACTTGGGATCCGGAGGCGCCGTTTGCGCCCTGGCTGTTCGCGATCGCACGCAACAAGCTGATCGACGCGTTGCGCCGCCGCGGCCGGCGGGTGTTCGTCAATATCGACGATTTCGCCGAGACGATCCCGAGCGAAGCGGCGCCGGAGACGCTGCCGTCCGGCGAGATCGCGCGGCACCTCGAGGCTCTGCCGCAGCGCCAGCGCGAGGTGCTGCAATCGATCGCGGTCGACAGCGCCTCGATCAAGGACACCGCTAACAGGCTGTCGATGAGCGAGGGCGCGGTGCGCGTCGCGCTGCATCGTGGTCTGGCTGCGCTCGCGGCCAAAATGAGATCGGTCTGACGATGGATACGGATCACTTCATCAAAACCCTGGCCGCCGACGTCCCGCAGCGCGGGAGGCCGGTCGGACAGGTGTTGGCCGCGGCGCTGCTGGTGGCGCTGCCGGTGTCGGCCGCGATGTTGCTGTCGACGCTCGGGCTACGCCCGGATATCGCGACCGCGATCGGCAATCCGTTCTTCGACCTGAAATTCGTGGTGACGCTGGCGCTGGTGCTGTCCGCGATCACGGTCGCGCTGCATCTGTCGCGGCCGGAGGCAACGGCACGACGCTGGAATTTGTTGCTGCTGGCGCCACTCGCGATCCTCGGTCTTGCGATCGGCGGCGAGGCGATGCTGCCGCACCGCACGTCGATGATGACGCGGCTGGTCGGCCACAATGCGATGCAGTGCCTGACCGCGATTCCCGTCGTGTCGCTGCCGTTGCTGATCGCGGCACTGATCGGCCTGCGCCGCGGCGCACCCTCCAATCCGACGCTGGCCGGTGCGCTGGCCGGCATGATCGCGGCCGGGCTCGCCGCGACCTTGTACGCGGCGCATTGCGTCGACGATTCGCCGCTGTTCGTGGCGACCTGGTACACGCTGGCGACTGTGATCGTCGCCGCGATCGGCGCTGCGGCTGGTCGCCGGGTGCTGCGGTACTGAGGTAAATCAGTCACACTGCGGAAGTTTCTAATTGCGAGTGAGTGTGACTCGCTTTTCGGCTGTGCTAGCAAAACAGCCGGGGAGCTTCTGTTGGGCAAAATTGCAAAAATGCGGGCAATTGGGTTGGTGGCCATCTGGGCCGCCGCCTACGCGCTCGTGCTCAACGTCGTCCTCGCCAGCACCTTGATCGCAGCGCAATCGCCGCTCCAATTGCTGGCCGGCGATCAGTTCTGCCTCGCGACCGCCGACCACCAGGCGGCGCCGGTCGAGCCCGGCAAAGCGAAACCCGGGGCGATCCATTGCCCGCTGTGCATCGGCCAGCACGTCGCTGCCGCGCCGCCGCCGGTGGCGCCGTCGATCGCGATCCGGTTGGCATTCGGCGTCGCCTATGACCCGCCGCGCGTCACGCCGTTCGTTGCGCTGACGCAGAGCCGCGATCACCAGCCGCGTGGACCTCCGGCCCTGAGCTGACGACCTGCGCCTGTCGGCGCGCCTTGTTCTCGTCATCTCGGTTTCCGGAGTCTATCCATGTCGTCCGCTCGTCCGCGGTCGCGCAGCCTCGTGCTGCTGCAGGCCACTGCGCTCGTTTCCACTTGTCTTGTTTCGCTGCCGGCGATGGCACAGAGCCCTCGCGACGGCACTTTGCCGCCGGTGACGGTGCAGGCGCCGGATCAGGCCCGCCCGGCCGTGCCGCGCGCGCAGCGCAGCCCGTCGCGGGCGACGCGAGCGGTGCGCGCCACCAGCCCGGCGCCGTTGCCGGCCGCCGCACCGGTCGACAGCGCGCAGGCGGCGAGAGGCCCGGCGTTGACCGTGCTCACGGTGCAGCAGGCCTTGAACGACATTCAGCAGACGCCCGGCGGCGTCGCGCTGGTGCCCGCCAACGCCTATCGCAACTCGACGGTGTCCAACACCATCAAGGACATTCTCGACTACGTGCCGGGCGTATTCGCGCAGCCGAAATGGGGCGACGACACCAGGCTGTCGATCCGCGGCTCGGGGCTGTCGCGCAACTTCCATCTGCGCGGCGTGCAGCTCTACATGGACGGCATTCCGATCAACACCGCGGACGGCTATGGTGATTTTCAGGAGATCGACCCCACCGCGTACAAATACGTCGCGGTCTACAAGGGCGCCAACGCGCTGCAGTTCGGCGCCAATTCGCTCGGCGGCGCGATCAATTTCGTCACCGCGACCGGCCGCGATCCGTTCCCGAACGGCGTGAGCGTCGACGCCGGTGCGTTCGGCTATCGCCGGCTGCAGGCCAATGCCGGTGGCGTCAACGGCCCGTGGGACGGCTATGTCACCGCCTCGACGCAGGCGGCTGAAGGTTTCCGCAACCACAGCGACGGCGAGGCCCACCGGCTCAGCGCCAATATCGGCTACCAGATCACGCCGGACATCGAGACCCGGTTCTATCTCAACGCCAATCACGTCCGGCAGCGGATCCCCGGCAGCGTCACCAAGACCTCGGCGCTGACCTCGCCGGAAACAGCCGCAGCCAACAACGTCGCGCTCGACCAGCAGCGCAACATCGACACGGTGCGGCTCGCCAACAAGACCACGATCCGGTTCGACAACACGGTGGTCGATTTCGGCGCCTTCGGCGTCGATCGCCACCTGATGCATCCGATCTTCCAGTGGCTGGACTATCGCTATCAGGACTATGGCGGCTTCGCCAAAGTCACCGACGATCGCTTCATCGGCGGCTATCGCAACCGTCTGGTCGCCGGCGTCAACCTGCTCAACGGTCGGATCGACAACAAGCAATACGTCAACCTCGCCGGGCAGAAGGGTGCGCTGGCGTTCTCGTCGATCGACAAATCCACCAACACGTCGTTCTACGTCGAGGACTCGTTCTATTTCCTGCGCAACGTTGCGCTGGTCGCCGGCACGCAGTTCCTGCACGCCACCCGTGACCGGGTCGTCCGATTCACGTCGAACAACGATCCGTCGGGGACGACGGAGTTCAACTTATGGAGTCCCAAGGCTGGGTTGTTGTGGGACATCGATCCGACCTGGCAGGCGTTCGGGAACATCTCGCGGAGCGCCGAAGTGCCGAGCTTCGGCGAGAGCTCTGCAGCGCAGTCGATTCCCTTCACCAGCATCCGGCCGCAGCGTGCGACGACTTACGAGATCGGCACCCGTGGCCGTCGGCCCGATCTGGTCTGGGAGCTGACCGGCTATCGCGCCGAGATCAAGGACGAGCTGCTCTGCATCTACAGTTCGTTAGGCAATTGCAACGTGACCAACGCCGATCGCAGCGTGCATCAGGGCATCGAGGCCGGGCTCGGCGTCGCGCTGTTCAAGAACCTGTTCGAGCGAGGACACGCGCCCGACCGGCTGTGGCTGAACATGGCCTACACGCTGAACGACTTCCGCTTCGACAACGATGCGACCTTCGGCAACAATCTGCTGCCCGGCGCGCCGCGGCACTATCTGCGCGCCGAATTGCTCTACAAGAATCCGAACGGGTTCTATGCCGGCCCGAACGTGGAGTGGGTGCCGCAGGCCTATTTCGTCGACAGCGCCAACACGCTGAAGACCGAGCCCTATGCGCTGCTCGGCCTCAAGGCGGGGATCGACAATGGCGGGCCGTACTCGATCTATATCGAGGGCCGCAACCTCACCAACAAGGCCTACATCGCCTCCGCCAGCATCATCGACAAGGCCACCGCGACCTCGCCTCTGTTCGAACCGGGCACCGGACGCGCGGTCTATGCCGGCTTCAAGGTGCGCTGGTGATGCACGTCAGGATGCGGCGGCGATCAGCTCCGCCGGCGGCGCGATGAGGTGACGAGTCGTCGGCCGCTCAGGCGGCCGGCGCCTTGGTTGCGGCGCTGGATTGCTGCATGCGGTGAAAGCGGAGCACCTGCTGCGCGGTCGCGATGCGCAACCGCTCGTAGGTGAAGCGACATTCGTCGAGATCGGTGGACATCGTGCCGGTCGCCTCGTCGCGCATCCTGATGATCGCCTTGACCGTCGGCCACGACAATTTGCAGACCTTGGCGAGGATCAGCAGACCCTCGTCGCGGGATTCGATCATCATCGCCTCGGCGGTCTCGACCGAGGTGCCGGCGAGGCATGCGAGCGCCTGATTGATCTCGTCGAATTTGCGTTCGTTTGCGAAGGTGTTGACCTGCTCTTCGGTGATGCGGCCGTCTTCGTACAGCGACCGGACCAGACCATGGGCGATGCTGGTCTGGCGGCTGATCGCCGCCGGCGCCGAGCGCGCCAGACGCGACGCCTGCTTCACCGCGGTCGCGACCTCGGAGGCCGCGTTCGGGTTCGCGGCCTTGAGTTTCGCCCGCACCGAGGCCGATGCGATCGCGATCAGCTTGAGATATTGCGCGCGAGGGATCGCCCGCCGGCCCAGCTCGGTGGCGAGGTCGTCATCCAGTTCGGCGCGCTTGACCAGTACCGAATAGCCATTGTCCGAGAATTCCGCGCCGGGATTCTTGACGGTGCTCTGCACCACCTGCTGATTGCCGAGCTCGACCAGGACGTCGGTCACCGCGCCGCTGAGCGATCTGCGGGTCGAGATCGCCATCATGTGGCTCTGCCCTTTGCTTCGGGCATTGGCGATCAGCATGGCGTCGTCGAGCTGATCGGACTGCGACAGCACCGGCGCCGCGATCTCGATCAGGTCCTCGAAGGCGAGATGATGAATGATCCGCGGCGGGGCATTGACGGGCGCCAGGCGCTCGGCCAGCAGCACCTTGGCATGGGTCTCGATACTATCCACCAGACAGTTGAAGACGTCGTCGAACACCGCGATCTGATCGTCGCTGTAGTCCACGCCGCTGTCGAGATACAGGTCGGTGACGCGGCGCAAGGTCTCGACGCGTCGCGCCACTGTGCCATGCGCCAGCGTGGATTGCAGCTCGTCGAGGAGGGTGGCGGCGGAAAGGGCCGATTTCGGGCTCATACTCTGTCCTGGAGTCACGTTTTGAACCTGAGTTCCTCAGGTCGTGGCGATTCTGTTGCGTCCCTTTTCCTTGGCCGCATAGAGCGCACTGTCGGCGCGGGCCAGCACGGATTCGGCAGTCTCGTCCGGAGACATCGTCGTGACACCGGCGGAGAGCGTCACCCGCATCCCGGGCGAGAACGCCGTCCAGTCCAGCTCCCCGACGATTTCCCGCAGCCGGTCCAGCAGGGCGTGGGCGTCTTCGCGCGACGTGTTCGGCAGCAGCAGCAGGAATTCCTCGCCGCCGTAGCGGCCGAACCGGTCGAAGCTGCGGATGTTGGCGAAGATGGTGATCGCGAAGGTGCGCAGGACCTCGTCGCCGGTGGGGTGGCCGAAGCTGTCGTTGATCCGCTTGAACCAGTCGAGGTCGATCAAGGCGAGCGACAGCGGCGTCGCGCTGCGTTCGGCCCGGGCGATCTCGTCGTCGAGCATCCGCATGATACAGCGGCGATTGAACGCGCCGGTGAGTTCGTCGAGCTCCGCGAGCTCCTCGATCCGCCGGTAGGCCTCGCGCAACTGGAGACCGCGTTTGTAGAGCGACACCCGCATCGCGCTGGAATACATCCCGATGAACATGCAGCGGCCGAGGGTCAGCACCAGCGCCAGCATCGTCACGGTGCGCTCGAGCAGAGTGTCGTGCGGAATCGCGATCGGCGTGTCCGTGAAGACCAACAGCACCACCAACGCGGCAGCCATCGTCGCCCAGCAGATCAAGCTCTGACTTGTGCTGGCGCGCAGCGACGCGAAATTGAAGATGATGAACAGCGAGCACAGGAACAGGAATGCGATCTGCGGCACCCAGATGCAAAATCCCATCACCAGCGCGACATTGAGCGCGACGGTCGGCAGAACCAGATAGTGGTCCTTGAAACGATCGTAAAAACCCGATTCCGACAGCGCAATGCTTCCGACGATGATGCCGAAGCCGCAGGCGATGTAGGTCGGAACGACGATCTCGGGGATCGTGCCGGTGAAGCTGTAGATCAGCAGGAGCAGGGCGTCGGTCAGATAGCTCGCTGCGACCAGATCGAACATCTGCCGGCGTTGCTTCATTCTCCGCGCACGGACAGCAAGCGTCCGAGCCCGTGTGGCCCCGTCCACCGTGCCCGCTGGCATGCCCGAAATGACGGCAGCTGATCCCATCGCCCGCTTCAACGCCTTTGAGTTGAGGGAACTTACGAGCAAAGCCTTTAGGTTTCGTATCTGCGGGGAACCCGCCGCTCGCTCCGATTAAGTATATGACGTAAAGGTATTATTCAGTGAAAGGTATCCGGCGATGGCTCGCGGCCCGACGGGCCCTTCAATAGGCCGCGCAATTCGGTCGAGGGCTTGATAAGACGGTTCCGTCAAGCTTCGGACGTCCGAGTCGGGCCCAAGCACGCCGGTTCGGCGGGGGGCGGCGAGGGGAATGCGTGCCTTACACTTCTGTGCTCGACCTCACAGAAGTGGCGTGGCACCTAGCTACGGTGATAAATTTGCCTTTGACTGTCGAACCTTCCGCGGGTTTCAGCCGACCTATTGTGCGAGACGGCCAGTGAGTAACAAGCAGGCGACTGCGGACGAGGTGTTGATCGCCCGGATTGCTCAAGGCGACCGTTCTGCGATGCAGGTCCTCTATGGCAGGCATCAGGTGCGGGTGTTTCGCTTCGGGCTGAGGCTGGTGCGGAACGAACAGATCGCGGAGGACCTTATCAGTGAGGTCTTTCTTGATGTCTGGCGCCAGGCGGGGAAGTTCGAGGGGCGATCATCCGTTTCCACCTGGCTGTTGGCGATCACGCGGTTCAAGGCGCTCTCCGCGCTGCGACGCCGCAAGGATGCCGAACTGGACGACGAGGCTGCCGCCGCGATCGAGGATCCATCGGACGATCCGGAAGTGGCGGTCCAGAAAAAGGACACCAGCGATGTGTTGCGAAAGTGCCTCGAGGGGCTTTCGTCGGACCATCGGGAGATCGTCGATCTCGTCTACTACCATGAGAAATCGGTGGAAGAGGTCGCTCATATTGTGGGAATTCCGGAGAACACCGTGAAGACCCGACTGTTTTATGCGCGCAAGAAACTGGCCGATCTGCTGCAGGCAGCCGGCGTGCAGCGAGGCTGGCCATGATGGCGATGAGCAAATCGATGCTGGAGCATCAGGAGCCGGGCGACATCGAGGCGCTGCTGCCCTGGTATGCCGCGGGCACGCTGAATGCCCGCGACAGCGAGCGCGTGGCCGAAGCGCTGGAGCGAGATCCCGAACTCGCCAAGCAATACGCGGCGGTGCTCGAAGAATATACCGCGACCATCGAGCTGAACGAAAGCCTCGGCGCGCCGTCGTCGAAGGCGATCCAGAAACTGTTCGCGGCAATCGACGCCGAGCCGGCGCGTCCGGCCGGGGGCGCGTTGCCGCAGGCGCGGCAGGGGCTCGGCGCGCGGTTCGCCGGCTTTTTTGTCGGTCTGTCGCCGAAGGCATTGGCTTGGTCGGCCTCCGTCGCCAGCGTCGCGCTGGTGCTGCAGGCCGGGTTGATCGGCGCGATGCTGGTGTGGACCCCGGCCGGCGTGTTCGAGACCGCCTCCTACCAGCCGCAGGCGGATATGGCTCCGGCCCCGCGCGCCGAAATGGCGCGGCCGGCCGCGCCTGCTGCGCCGCCTGCCGCGCCTGCGCAGCGCGCCGCGCCGCTGACGCGAAGCCTCGGCGCCGACAGCGGCTCCCTCCGCGTGTTCGTTCGCTTTACGCCGGACGCCCGCGTGTCCGAAATCACGGCGCTGCTCGATGCGTATCAAGCCGCGGTGGTCGACAGCAGCAAGGGTGGCGTGTTTCGGCTGCGCGTCGGCGCCGACGCCATGTCGAAGCAGGAGCAGGACAGGCTGATCTCGCGCCTGCAGAACGAAGCGATCGTCGCGATGGTGTTGCCCGCGCCATAGCAGGTCCGAGCCGGAGGCTGCGATGAGCGATCGAGCATGGCAAAGGCCGGTATGGATTGCGGCGGTGGCGGCGGCGACGCTGGTGATGACGGCGGGGGTCGCATTTTCCCAATCGCTGGCGCCTCCACCTCTGACCAACCTTCCGCCAGTCACCACGGCGCCGACCATCACGCCGTCGGTCGGCCCGACCATTCCCGCGCTACGCCCGCCAGGGCCGGACGTGCTGCCGTCGGTCGAGCGTGAGTATCGGCGGCTGCGCGATGCGCCGCTGCCGCCCTCGCGCTGCAACTATCTCGACAATGGCCGAACCTGCGCCAAGCTGTGGGTGATCGGCGATTGGCGGTCCGTGACCAAGCACAAGCGCGGCAAGGCAAAGGCCGATCGCGTCCGCCGGGCTCCGCCGCAAATCGTCGCCGCGCGCGGGCAGCGCCCGGCGGTCGCCGCTCGCGACCATGTTCCCGGCGAAGTGCTGATCGAATTCGACGGCGGTCTGTCCGAGCAGCAACTCCGTGCGCTGGCGCGACGGCACCGGCTCACGCGCGTCAGCGTTGACACCGTCGCACTGGTCGGGACCCGCATCGGACTGTTTCGGATCAACGATCGCCGCTCGCCGCAAACGGTCGCACGCGCACTCGCCGCTGACGGTCGGATACGCGCCGCGCAGGCCAATTTCGTCTACACGCTGCAGAGCGATGCCAAGCCCGCTGCCGCCGACAATTCGATGCTGTATCCGCACGGCCGGCTGCGGCTGGCCGAGGCGCATGCGCTGGCGCGCGGACGCGGCATTGTCGTTGCGGTGATCGATTCCGGCGTCGACATCGCCCATCCGGAACTCGTCGGTGCGCTCGCCGGTTCGTTCGACCCGCTCGGCAGCAAGGAGAAGCCGCATCAGCACGGCACCGGCGTCGCCGGGGCGATCGTCGCGCGCGCCAAACTCACCGGTGGCGCACCGGAGGCGAAAATACTGGCGATCCGGGCGTTCGGCGAGGGCAAGACCGGAAGCCAGAGCAGCACGTCTTATCTGATCCTCAAAAGCCTCGATATCGCCCTCGGTCATGGCGCCCGAATCGTCAATATGAGCTTTGCCGGATCGCAGGACCCGCTGATTGCGCGCGGCGTCGCGGCTGCTGCAGCGCGGGGGATCGTGATGATTGCCGCCGCCGGCAATGCCGGGCCGAAGTCCCCGCCATTGTATCCTGCGGCGCTGCCGGGCGTGATCGCGGTCAGCGCGACGAGTCCGGGCGACACGTTGTTTGCGGCATCGAACCGTGGCCCGCAAATCGCCGTGGCAGCTCCCGGCGTCGACGTCCTGCTGCCGGCGCCCGACGGCAAATACGAGGTGATGACGGGGACGTCGTTCTCTGCAGCATTCGTCAGCGGTATCGCCGCGCTGATGATCGAGCGCAATCCCACGCTCGTGCCCGATCAGGTGCGGGCCGTTCTGAGCCAGACCGCCCGCGATCTTGGAGCGCCGGGCCGTGACGATCTGTTCGGGGCCGGCGAAGCCGATGCATTTGCTGCCCTGTCGCGGGTGGACAGCCTGGCGGCCCCGCTGGTTGCGGCGCCCGCGACCGCGCCGCAGCCCTCTGTCGCGACAGCGCAACCTGCGACGCCCGGCGCTGCGTTGGCAGCGCCCGCCGGGGCAGAGCAGGAGGTCGGCCCGGCGCCGGCCGCCGCGATCCCGGCCCGCTGATCGGCGCCGATCAGGTTCGAAAAAAATCTGCGACGGCTTTGAACGTTCGGCCTGGTCTCGATGACGAATAGGTGTGGGAGCGGAAAGCCCCTCCCCAAAGAGGCTGTATTCGGCGCGAGCGCCCATCCACCCCAGCGCCAATACGGCTTGACCCGCCCGGCTGTCCCCCCGGGCGGGTCATCTCGTTTGAGCCCCATGCGCCCGATCCACCGTCCGCAGCCGCAGGAAGGCCCATGGGCCCCCATTGGCGCTGCAGCGGACGGCCGCGACCGAGTCACCGCGATCTCATTTTAGACTTCGTGTCATTACGGGGGCACCGCCGCGGCTGGACATGGTAAATTTTTGTTAACAAACTGACTCTTATGCTTGCGCTGATTCGTAGTTGCGTCGCGTCCGTTTCCCCCCATCCGACGGATTGATCATGGAAGTCAACGACGCAGCAGCGCGTGGCCGCGCGATCATTGAGCGCTGGTGTGTGCTCGCCGAGCAGCGGCTGGAATACCTCACGGAAATGTTCGAAAGCGGTCGCTGGCGGCGTTTCTTCAGCGAGACCGCGTTTCTCGAGAATATTCAGGAAGCCAAAGCCGCAGTCGAGACCTGGCGCGATTTGCTGTATCGCGAAGCCACGATCGACAACCAGCCGATCGACCTGTCCTGGCTGGGCCACAACAAGAATCTGCCGCCGCGGCAGATCTTCTACCTCAGCGACGAAACGGCGGCCGATTCGGCCCGGACGCTTCAATTCGCACCGACGTCCGTCGTCCCGGCTCTCGAACAGGCATCGGTCGCGGCCGATTACGAACTGGCGGGCCTGCCGCGGTTGAGCATCGTGCCGTCCTTCGAGTCAGACGACATCCTCGAGGCGGACATCTTCGAACCGGTCGAGCGCGACGAGCGCCCTGCCTGGCAGCATGCGCTCGATCTGGGCCAGCTCGCTCAGCGCTATCCGCTGCTGCGCAAGGCTGGTTAGTCCCGCCGGCTCGTTCGACAGGACATCCAGCACCTATCGTTTGCAGCGCTCGGGCGCCTCGGGAAACCCTGGTGGTCAAGGGACCAGATCGTCGACACGGTCGGGAGACGCGCGGGCGATCCGCGCGCCGAGCAGGCCGCCGCTGGCAAACCCGGACTTTCTCTCGAGCGCTTGATCGATTCACCATGAGGTTGTGCCGTGGCGAGCGTCCCAGAACGCCAGTGCTGATTCCATCGAACACAGAACCGCTCTAGACCTTCGGTGAAAGGGAAATTCCCCGGGCGGAGTCGAGCAACAACCGGCACGGCCAATCAACGAAAGGCGCCGCTTGCAATACACGCAATGGAAACGGTGCTTTCTCTTGCTGATTTGATCCGGATCAACCTTCGGCCGGAGGGTTTGTCTCAAAGCGCAGCTAACTGATCGTTGCATTTGAGCGGCTGTGCAATTTTCCTCTTTATACTTTTCAAATGATTTCGGCGCACTCCTCGCTGCGGGACGTCGTCGTCCGTTTCAAAACAATCACGCCAGGGGGTCCGCCGCTACAACTGCGTTGCGTCGCGTTGCCGCGGATCCAAGACTGATGTGGCCCCGAATAGGTTGCAGCCGAGCTGCCGACTCCGCGCTCGAAATGAAAGTCAGGCCATGACCCACACCGCTTCGTCGATTGCAGTCGCACCGAAATCCTCCATTCTCTTCGCGATGTTCACCAATCGCAAAATCGGCACCAAGATCGCCATCGGCTTCGCCGCTATCCAGGTACTGATGGCGGTGCTCGCTGTGATGAACTACTCCAGCTTCGGTACGATCGGCAGCGCGTTCACCTCGTTCGGACAGCGCGTCGCGGTCGTCGGCATCGCCCGGGAGATCGACCGCAGCTTCACCGCCTTTCGCGGTATCGTGCGCGAGTTCGGCATGACCGGCGACGAAGCGCTGCTCGGCGAAGCGGAGGAGCGCAAGCAGAAGCTCGCGGACAGCATCGCGCAAGGCTCGCGCCAGCTCCAGAGTCCCGAGACGAGGCCGGTGATGGCCGAGATCGACCGCGAGGTTACCGTCTACGGCAAGGGGTTTGCGGATGTCGTCAAGCTGCGTCAGGAGCAGAATCGACTGACGCTCGAGGTGCTCGGACCGATCGGGCAGCGCGTGATGAGCCGACTGGAGCAGTTGCAGAACTCGGCGATGACCGGCGACGGCCGTAGCGGCGACGCGCTGCTGGTCGGACAGGCCATGAAGCAACTCCTGACGCTGCGGCTCGCGGCCAGCAAGGTTCTGGGGATGCGCCTGGAGCGTGAAGCCTCGGTGGCGGCTGAAAAGGCGATTACTGAACTCAAGACCACGTTGTCGGCCCTGAAGATCTCGCTCGACACAGCCGGCGAGCAGAGCCAGCTCGTCGCGATCGACGCCGACCTCGCCAGCTACACCGAGGCCTTCCGCAGGGCGTCAGCCGACGTCAATGCGGTCGAGACGAAGATCGGCGAGATGGCCAAGGTGGCGGATGCTCTGGCTGCATCGGCCGCGCGGATCAATCAGATCGGCGCCGCCGAGCAGAAGCAGATCGGGCAGGAAACGCAGGCGCTGGTCGCCGACACCAGGAGTCAGACGCTGATCATCACCATCACGGCGCAGCTGATCGGCGTGGTTCTGGCCTGGCTGATCGGCCGCGCGGTGTCGCGCCCGATCATTCAGATGTCGGATTCGATGCGGGAATTGGCGTCCGGCAATCTCGACGTCGCCGTGCCCGGCTCGGGGCGGTTGGACGAGATCGGCCTGATGGCCTGCACGGTCGAAGTGTTCAAGTCCCACGCGATCGAGGTGCAGCGGCTGACGCAGGAGCAGGAGGAAGCCGAGCGCCGCGTGGCCGAGGAGCACAAGGCCGAGATGCGGCGGCTGGCCGACGATTTCGAAGGCGCGGTCGGCCAGATCATCCAGACCGTGACCTCGGCCTCGACCGAACTCGAAGCTTCCGCCGGCTCGCTGACTTCGACCGCCGATCGCTCGCAGGAGCTTGCGACCTCGGTCGCGGCGGCATCCGAGCAGGCCTCTGCGAATGTACAGTCGGTGGCGTCCGCGACCGAGCAGATGTCGTCGTCGATCTCCGAAATCAGCCGTCAGGTGCAGCAGTCGGCGCGGATCGCCGGCGATGCCGTCGATCAGGCGCGCAAGACCAACGGCCGGATCGGCGAGCTCGCGGATGCGGCGAGCCGGATCGGCGCCGTCGTCGATCTGATCAACACCATCGCCGGGCAGACCAATCTGCTGGCGCTGAACGCCACGATCGAGGCGGCCCGCGCCGGCGACGCCGGCCGCGGCTTCGCCGTGGTGGCGCAGGAGGTCAAGGCGCTGGCTGAACAGACCTCGAAGGCGACCGGCGAGATCAGCCAGCAGATCAGCGGCATGCAGACGGCGACGCAGGAGTCGGTCGGCGCCATTCGCGAGATCGGCGGCACCATCGAGCGGATGTCGGAAATCGCCTCGACCATCGCCTCCGCGGTGGAAGAGCAGGGTGCTGCGACCCAGGAGATCGCCCGCAACGTGCAGCAGGCGGCGCAGGGCACGCAGCAGGTCTCGGCCAACATCACCGACGTGCAGCGCGGCGCCACCGAGACCGGCACCGCGTCGACGCAGGTGTTGGCCGCGGCGCAGTCGCTGTCGCGCGACAGCAACCGTCTGCGCGACGAAGTCAGCCGCTTCGTCGAAACCGTGCGGGCGGCGTAGCAGGGTTCCATTGGTGCGGAGACCGCGGGAGTAATCCCGCCGTCACCGCACCGAGTTGCTGCCGAGGGCGATCTGCGCGAATTTGGCTGCGCCGGGCGCGGTGAGGTCCGGCGTCACCGGGCGGGCGTGGTCGAGCCCGACCACGGCGCCGCGCGGCGCTTCGGCGATGACGTTGCCGTTGATCGCGGCCGTGCCGGCGCCGTCCATCACCGAGACGCCGATGCCGATGAACGCCCTGCGCACGACATTGCCGGTGATGGCGACATCGCGCAGGTACTTGCCCCATCCGGCGACGATGCCGAACGACGGTGCGTTCTCGATCACATTGCCGGTCACTGCGGTGTCGGCCTCGACATAGATGCCGATGCCGGCGTCGTCGTCCGGCGCGGTGCCGATCGGCCGCTTCGGCTTGAGGTTGCGGATGATGTTGCCCTGCACGACCGAGAGCCTGCCGCCCTCGTTGAAGTTGCACACCGAGACGCCGAGCGCTGCGCCGTCGACGGTGTTGCCCGAGATCACCGCACCTTCGAACGCGAATTCCGAATACAGCGCGACCTCGCGCACGTCGCTGACGCTGTTGTCGGTGATGTGGATGTTCGACGCCGAATTGCCGCGCACCGCGGAGTAATCGCAGTTCCTGATCCGGTTGCCGCTGACGATGACGTTGCCGGCGCGAAACGCGTTGATGGCGTTGCCGTACTGCCCCGAGCCGCCGGGGCCGGCCTTGATGTTCTCGATCCGGTTGCCGGTGACCAGCGTGCCGTCGTCGCCGATCGAGGTGCGCAGGATCTCGACGCCGTTTGAGTTGGCGCCGATGATGGTGTTGCGCGTCACGCTCAGCCCCTTGGCGTCGAACGACACCACGCCGGTGACCGCGATCGCGGTCAGCGTGTTGTCGCTGATCATGCCCGAGGTGGTTTCCAGCCAGACGCCGCAGCCGCCGCTGGCGGTGATCTCGCAATCGGTGATCCGCAGGTCGCGCGCGCCGACGCAATGCACCAGGCCGCGCCGCGCCGGCAGCGGGATGGCGCCACCGTCGAGGACGAGGCCGCTGAGCGTCGGCGTCTCGGCGCCGGCGCTGTCGAACAGCGAGACGCCGCCGGTGAAGACGAGTCGCGTCGCGCCGCGCACGCCGCTGAGCTGCGCGCCCGACGGCAACCGAAGTGGGCCGGTGCGATAATGGCCCGGCGGCAGCGCCAGCGGGACGCGGGCGCGGGCGGCGCTGTCGATCGCGCGCTGCAGGGCCGCGGTCTGGTCGTCGGAACTGTCGGGGCGAAGGCCGGCCTGCGTGGCGTCGCGGCCGCGTTGCGAGGTGAGCGGCTGCGCGGCGAGTGGCGCCGCCGACAGCGCCAGCGCGCCGGCTGTCAGTCCGATCAAACGGCGCCGGTCGAGAGTCATCTGCGCATCCCTCGGTGAGCGAACTCGCTGCTTGAAGTAACGCAGAAATCGCCGCCGTCGCGGTCGCGGCGGTGTCGCAGGGCGACGATGTTTGACGATAGGGTTAACCCGGATCAGGCCGAGCGAGGCGCGGTCTGCCGCGCGCCAGTTTCACCAGTTCGAGCAGGATCGCCTCGCCGGCATCGACCAGATGGTCGGCGGTGATCGCGCTGCCCGGCCAGGCCCGCCCATCGCGCGCCGTCAGCGGCACATGGACGAAGGCGGCGAGGCGGGGGCCGTGCGGCGTTGCCGTGGCTTCGATCGCACGCCAGCTCAGATAGTTGCACAGATAGCGGCCGGCGTCGCGCGAGGCCCTTGCGTCGATCCCGGTGGCGCGTGCGGCGCGGACGAGCTTTTCGCAATGTGGTCCGAACACCCGCGCGGATTCGCCCGCCGCGATCGAGGCGGTGCGCAGCGTGATCCGGTCGGCGTCCGGCCACAGCGTGGTGATCGCATTGCGGGCGCGGGTCTCGATCCGCAGATGCCGCGTGCGGGCGGCGAGGCCGAACATCAGTAGCGCGTCGGGGCGATGCATCGCCAGGAGATCCGGCAGTTCGGCATCCACCGCGCGATAGCTCACCGGAAACACGTGGCCGATGCGCTCGATCGCATCGAGCGCCGGCCGCCGCAAATTCATCAGCCGCGCGACCAGCGCCGGCGTCGGATTGAACGGCGCACCGGGAAACGGGCCGAACCCGGTGATCAGGATGCGCAGCGCGCTCATGCCAGGAGCTCCGCGATCTGGTCGGCGCCGATCGCCGGCGTGACGCGGCCTTCGGCGACGGCGGCTTCTGTGGACTTCACCTTGGCGCGGATCGCGGGGTCGCTCTTCAGCCGTGCCTTCCAGCGATCCTCGAGCATCGTCCACATCCACTTCACCTGCTGCTCGCGCCGTCGCGCGTCGAATTCGCCGGGTGCGGTCGTGGCCGTGCGATGATCGAGGACGCTCTGCCACAGTTCGGCGATGCCTGTCCCGGTGATCGCCGAATAGGTCACCACCGGCGGCTGCCAATGCGGCGAGCGCGGGGTGAGGATATGCAGCGCGGCGCGATATTCGCCGGCGGCGAGATTGGCGCGGGCGATATTGTCGCCGTCGGCCTTGTTGATCGCGATCATGTCGGCGAGTTCGACCAGACCCTTCTTGATGCCCTGCAACTCGTCGCCGGCACCCGGCAGCATCAGCGCGAGGAAGAAATCGGTCATGTCGCAGACAGCGGTCTCGGACTGGCCGATGCCGACGGTCTCGACCAGCACCACGTCGAAGCCGGCGGCCTCGCACAGCAGCATTGCCTCGCGCGTCTTCGCCGCGACGCCGCCGAGCGTGCCCGACGACGGCGAGGGACGGATGAAGGCGTCGGGTTCGGCGGAGAGCCGCGCCATCCGCGTCTTGTCGCCGAGGATCGAGCCGCCGGTGCGCGCGGAAGATGGATCGACCGCCAGCACCGCGACCTTGTTGCCCTGCGCGATCAGATACATCCCGAGTTCGTCGATCGTCGTCGATTTGCCGACGCCGGGCGAGCCGGTGATGCCGACACGGATCGCGCGGCCGGTCTGCGGCAGCAGCTCCTGCACCAGCGCGCGCGCGGACGCCTGATGATCGGCGCGGCGGCTCTCGATCAGCGTGATCGCGCGCGCCAGCGCTGCGCGATTGCCGGCGCGGACCTCGCCCGCCAGCGACGGCAGATCGAGCGGCTTCTTACTTGGCGCGTTCATCGTCGCCTTTCGGCCGATCGCCGCCAAAGATCGCGGTGCCTTCCGCGGACAGATACGGCTTCAGACTCTGCCACGGCACGTAGGCGTCGTAGCTACCCTCCGCATAGGCGCCGACCGCATAGGGCGCGTAGTGGAACATCAGGCCGGCGCTCTTGCCGGCTTCGGTCGAGCGGGCGAGCGTCACCGGGCCGATCGTCAAGAGCTTCGGTTCGATGCTCTTGACGTAGTCCTCGCCGTCGTCCTCGGTGCCGCGCGCCTTCTTCTCGGCTTTCAGCGAGGTGAGCACGCCCTTGACCATCGCTTGCATCGCGGCGCTGCCGTCGGACAGATCGGTGAAGAACGGCCGGATGCTGATGCGCTTGCCCTGCTGTTTGTCCCATAGGATGGTGTTGATGTCCGTATTGGGATGCGCGCCGCCGGTGTAGCTGTAGTCGGTGCGCAGCACGCTGACATAGCGGTCCGCGACCAGCGAGTCCGTCGCGTAGCTGCGCTCATAGGTCCAGGGGCCGTTGCGGAACAGCTCCGGGTCGCTCTTGAATTCCGGTTCGGCTTCTGCGCGCTGCTCGCCGATCCATTTCTTGCCTTCGGTGAGGCAATTGTCCGCGAGCTTCGGATCGGCCTTGATCCCGGCGTCGAGCAGCACCTTGCCGTCGATCGCCTTGGTCTTCACCGCGAAGTCGGGCTTGGGCTTCGCCGGCTCGGCGAGGGCGGGGGAGAAGGCGAGCAAGCCGGCGAGTAAGGCAAACGTCGTGGCGCGTGGATTGAGAGACATGAGTGGAGCCTTTTGGAGCGCCGACCGAACAGTCAGCAACTACTCGCCTGATTGATGAAGACGACGTTCAGCGAACGCTTGCAGCGGTGGTAATCGGTTTCGAATGATCTCCCAAACCGTATCCGCCCGCGTCGAATGATAGGCATGGCGCAACAAATTGCCAAAGTCGATCATGCTGCGCCAGTCGATCGTCGGTTCGCCTTGCTTGATTGCATCTGGAATGCTGCGCGAGGCTTCGCAGACGATCTCCAGCAAGCGCTCGGTCAGAAGTCTGGTACGTCGCTCGCGGGAAAACTTCTCGAAGTCGTAGCCTTGGAGGAGATCGTCGAGTTCGGCGATGGCATCGAGGATATCGCGAAAGCGATCGTCAACGCTCGGCGGCATCTAGAAGACCTCGACGACGTCGTCTGCGATCCGCTCGACGATCCGAGGCTTCAGTTCCGTCCGTGTCGTGATCTGCGTCCGGATTCCGGTCTCGTCTTCGATCAGATGCATCACCTTGAAGAGATCGAATGCGGGGGCTTCTCCATAGGCCGTCGTATCGACCAGAATGTCGAGGTCGCTGTCGACGCGCGCATCCCCCCGAGCGCGGGAGCCGAACACCGCCAGCCGCGTGACGCCCAGAGCCTTGATCGCAGGCGTGAGCTCGACCAGCTTCGCGACGATCTTGTCCAGCGGCATGTCGGCAATGGCTGTCATTCGTGCATCCTAGCACAAGGTTGCCGTCCCCCGCAGCTACTCCGCCGCCTGGCTCGAATGCCCGAGCCTTGCGTTGAGCTTGTGGATCAGTTCCTCGGCGGCGTCGGCGATCACCGTGCCGGGCGGGAAGATCGCCTCGGCGCCGGATTTGATCAGCGCGTCGTAGTCCTGCGGCGGCACCACGCCGCCGATGATGATCATGATGTCCTCGCGACCCTGCTTCTTCAGCGCCGCCTTCAGCTCCGGCACCGCGGTGAGGTGGGCGGCGGCGAGCGACGACACGCCGAGAATGTGGACGTCGTTCTCGACCGCCTGCCGTGCAGCCTCATCGGCGGTTGCGAACAAGGGCCCGATATCGACGTCGAAGCCGATGTCGGCGAACGCCGAGGCGATCACCTTCTGGCCGCGATCGTGGCCGTCCTGGCCGATCTTGGCGACGAGAATGCGCGGGCGGCGGCCCTCGGCGTCCTCGAACGCGTCGATCAGCGCCTGCACCTTCTCCATCCGGTTCGCCATGCTCGCGACCTCCCGCTTGTAGACGCCGGTGATCGACCGGATCTCGGCGCGATGCCGGCCATAGACCTTCTCCAGCGCGTCGGAGATTTCGCCGACGGTGGCCTTGGCCCGCGCCGCGTCGATCGCCAGCGCCAGCAGATTGCCGTTGCCGTCCGCAGCCGAGCGCGTCAGCGCCGCGAGCGCTGCGTCGACGTCGGCCTGGCTGCGGTCGCCACGCAGCCGCTTCAGCTTGTCGATCTGCAGCCGCCGCACGGTCGAATTCTCGACCTTGAGCACGTCGAGCGGCGCTTCGTCGGTCGGTTTGTATTTGTTGACGCCGATCACCGATTGCCGGCCGGTGTCGATCCGCGCCTGGGTCTTGGCCGAGGCTTCCTCGATGCGCAGTTTCGGCACGCCGGCTTCGATCGCCTTGGCCATGCCGCCGAGTGCCTCGACCTCCTGGATATGGCCCCACGCCTTGACGGCGAGATCGTGGGTCAGGCGTTCGACGTAGTACGAGCCGCCCCACGGATCGATGATCCGGGTGGTGCCGGTCTCTTGTTGCAGGAACAATTGCGTGTTGCGCGCGATCCGCGCGGAGAAGTCGGTCGGCAGCGCCAGCGCCTCGTCGAGCGCATTGGTGTGCAGCGATTGCGTATGACCCTGGGTCGCCGCCATCGCCTCGATCGTGGTGCGCATCACGTTGTTGTAGACATCCTGCGCGGTCAGCGACCAGCCGGAGGTCTGGCAATGCGTGCGCAGGCTGAGCGACTTCGGGTCCTTCGGATTGAACTGCGTCAGCAGCTTGGCCCACAGCAGCCGGGCGGCGCGCATCTTGGCGACTTCCATGAAGAAGTTCATGCCGATCGCCCAGAAGAACGACAGCCGCGGTGCGAAGCGGTCGACGTCGAGGCCGGCGGCGATGCCGGCGCGGAGATATTCGACGCCATCGGCCAGCGTATAAGCGAGCTCGAGGTCCTGCGTCGCGCCGGCTTCCTGCATGTGATAGCCGGAGATCGAGATCGAGTTGTACTTCGGCATCTTCTGCGAGGTGTAGGCGAAGATGTCGGAAATCACCCGCATCGACGGCGTCGGCGGATAGATGTAGGTGTTGCGCACCATGAACTCTTTCAGAATGTCGTTCTGAATGGTGCCCGACAGCTTCTCCGGCGGCACGCCCTGTTCTTCGGCGGCGGCGACGAACAGAGCGAGGATCGGCAGCACCGCGCCGTTCATGGTCATCGACACGCTCATCTGGTCGAGCGGGATGCCGGCGAACAGCGTGCGCATGTCGTAGATGCTGTCGATCGCCACGCCCGCCATGCCGACGTCGCCGGCGACGCGCGGATGATCAGAGTCGTAGCCGCGATGGGTGGCGAGGTCGAACGCCACCGACAGGCCCTTCTGGCCGGCGGCCAGATTGCGGCGATAAAATGCGTTGGAATCCTCCGCGGTCGAGAAGCCGGCATATTGCCGGATCGTCCACGGCTGGTTGACGTACATCGTGGGGTAGGGGCCGCGCAGGAACGGCGCGATGCCGGGATATGTATCGAGGAAGTCGATGCCGTCGAGATCGGCTTCGCTGTAGCCCGGCTTGACCAGGATGCCTTCCGGCGTCAGCCACGGCTTGGCCTCGCCTGCGGGCGCAGGGGCGGCGGTGGGCTGGAACGCGATCTCGGCGAAGTTCGGAATCTTGCTCATTGGCTCAATCTCTGCGCGGCTCATTTTAGCACGGCCGCTGTTGGGCGTCATTTCGTCGGGTTCAATCGTGATCCGGCTGCTGATAGCTGAACACCTGCGCCAGCTTCTCGGGTCCGTAGATCTGCGTGGTCGTCTTGCTCGGCAGGTTCGCGATCGCGCCGACCCAGCCGAGCCGCGACTCGGCGCCGAGTTGCACCGTCGGCACCACGCGGTCGGGCCGGTCGAAGGTGCCGGTCATGATCTCGATGCTGGTTCCTTCGTTCTGCCGATAGCTCAGCGGCGTGCCGCAGGCGTTGCAGAAATCGCGCTCCGCCAGCGATGACGAGCGGAACGACGCCGGCTGGCCGCGGGTCCAGGCGAAGTGCTCGCGCGCGACTTCGGCCATCGAGGCGAACGGCGCGCCGGTGGCCTTCTGGCACATCCGGCAATGGCACAAGGTGATCCGCAGCGGCGGCGCCGACAGCGCGTAGCGGATCGCGCCGCACTGGCAGCCGCCGGTGAGCACCGCTTTGCCGGTCGCGGTCATGCCGCCTCGATTCGCTGCCAGGCGTCGTTCAGCATCGCCAGCGCATCGCCGCCGGCGAAGATGAAGTCGTGTACGCCGGCCTCGCGCAGGCTCGCTTCCAGCTCGCCGGGGCGGCCGGCGAGATAGATCCGCCCGCAGCCGGCTTCGCGCAGCGCCTGCGCGGCCGCCGCAGCATGAGCCGCATAGGCTTTGTCCGAAGAGCACAGGCAGGCGAACACCGCGCCCGAGGCCTTGAACGCCGCCGCCAGCGCCGCGGGATCGGTGAAGCCTTCGGTGTCGATCGCCTCGATGCCGCCGGTCTCGAAGAAGCTCTTCGCAAACGTCGCGCGTGCGGTGAAATCCGCCGGCGTGCCGAGATTGGCGAGGAACATTTGCGGCCGTGCTGCCTTGCGCGCCAGCACGGCGTCCGACTTGTCGCGCAGCACTTCGAACGGCGTTGCGAGCCGCAGCGGAGTCAGCGGTTCGAAGCTGATCTTGGCCTCGCCGAAAGTGGGGACCGCGATCGGCTCGGCGTCGAGCACGGTGGCGCGGGCCTCGTGCAGGTTGGGGAATTCGCTGGCGCCGGTCAGCACGTCGCGGCGCTTGGCGATGGCCTTGTCGCGCACGGCGCGGGTCGCTGCGATCTTGGGCTGGATCAGATTGGCGGCGAGCGCGGCGAACACGCCGCCGGCCTGCTCGATGGCCTGAAACTGCGTCCACGCGGCGTCACAGAGTTCGTGCGTCAGCGCCTCGATGCCGCCCGATCCTGCGGCGGGATCGGCGACTTTTTCGAGGTTCGACTCTTCGAGCAGCACCAGTTGGGTGTTGCGGGCGATGCGGCGCGCCAAGGCGTCGGGCAGGCCGAGCGCCAGCGTGTGCGGCAGCACCGCGAGCGCATTGGCGCCGCCGAGCGCGGCCGAGAAGGTCGCGACCGTGGCGCGCAGCATGTTCACCGAGGGATCGCGTTGCGTCAGCATCCGCCACGCGGTTTCGGCGGCGACGAACAGCGGCTTCGGCGCGAGGCCGCAGCTCTGTTCGATGCGCGCCCACAGCACGCGCAGCGCGCGGAATTTCGCCAGCGTCAGGAACTGGTCGGCGTCGGCACTGAGGCGCGCGAAAATCATGCCGCGGGCCTGATCGAGCGGCACGGCGGCGGCTTCCAGTGCGCGCAGATACGCGATGGCGGAGGCGAGGACGTAGGCGAGTTCCTGCGCTTCGGAGCCGCCGGCGTCGTGCACGACGCGGCCGTCGGCGGCGAGGAACGGGCCTTTGAAGCCTGCGGCACAGAGGTTTCTCGCAACTTCGGCAATGCCGCGCGCGATCTCGCTCCAGTCGGTGGGGCTCGATCCGCGGACGGCGCGGGCGCCGATCGGGTCGATGCCGAAGCGGATGTCGCAGGCGGCCGGGTCGGTGCCGCGGCGCTTGATCAACTCGACGAGGTGGCGAACGACGTCGCAGGATTCCGGGGCGAATTGCAGCTCGATGCCGATACCGGCGTCCAAATGCACGTCCTGCAACGCTTTCTCGATCGCCTCCCGGGTCGGCGGCAGGCCGAAGCCGCGGCCGCCGACGCTGCCGGCGAACACCAGCGCGAGGCCGGTGGCGCCGTTTTCGAGATCGTGCAGCGCCTGCTTGTTGGCTTCGGCCGCGTCGGGATGGTCGACCCGCTGGACGATCTGCCAGGGCGCCCCGAGGGGCCGGCCGGCGACCGGTAAGGCATTGATCGCACGCGGATAAATCGGTTCGAGCGGGAGGCCGTCCGGGGTCTTGCCTTGCAGTTTTTCGAACGGCGCGCCCTTCAGCACGCCGAGGGCGAGCTTGCGCCAGTCGTCATAGCCGGCCGGAGCGAATTCGGCGGCGAGCGGCAAGTCTTTGATTGCAGACGACATTTTTGAAATCGGGCTCCCGGTACAAAATTTGATTTGGCCGGAAAATGCCACGTGCGGACCGTCCTGCCAAACGGTTGTTTCGGGCCAAAGGAACGAGACAACGCTTGCGGCAAACCGGTGGCAAACCTGCGGCAGCGCAAAACCGCTCAGACGCGGTCCGGCAGCCGCTCGATCCCGGCGGTGGACAGACCAGCGAGGGCGTCTTGCAGCGATCGGCCGCCGACTAATCCGTCCGGCCGGATCTCGACCAGCGGCACCAGCACGAAGGCGCGCTCGAACAGACGCGGATGCGGCAGCGTCAGGCCGGGCTGATTGATCACCGCATCGTCGTAACTCAGCAGATCGAGGTCGAGCGTGCGCGGACCCCAGCGGCGCTCCTGCGCGCGGTCGCGGCCGAAGCGCTTCTCGATCTTGTGCAGCGTAAATAACAACGCGTGCGGATCGAGCGCGGTGTCGATCGCCACGCAGGCATTGACGAAGCGCTCCTGCTGTTCGTCGCCCCAGGGCGGGGTCGCGTAGTCCGACGAGCGGGCGAGCAGTTCGCCCTGCGTCATGCCGCAGATATTGGCGATCGCCTTGTCGAACGTCGCGCGGACGTCGCCGACATTGCCGCCGAGCGCGATCAGCGCCTCAGCCATGCGAGGGCTGCCGCGCGCGGGTGATGATCACGCCGACGTCGTCGAAGATCGCCGCGATCGGCGCGTGCGGCTTGTGCACGGTGATCTTCACCGAACCGATTTTGTCGAATGCCGCCAGGATCGCGTCGGCGACCGCGCCGGCGGCGCGTTCGAGCAGTTTGTAGTTGGCGTCCTTGAACGCCGCGGTGGCGCAGGCCACCACGTTGGAATAGGACACGGTGTCGGCGAGGCGATCGGTGCGCGAGGACTCGGTGAGGTCGGCGGCGAGTTCGAGATCGATCACGAAGCGCTGGCCGACTTCGGTCTCGTGATCCATCACGCCGTGCCGCGCGTGCAGCACCAGGCCGGTGATGAAGATGGTGTCGGTCATCGTCTGTCCTCGCTGCTGGTCCTGATCGCGTGCGCGACTTTGAGCGCCTGCGCGGTGTCGGCGACGTCGTGGGCGCGGATGATTCGCGCGCCGTTCTCCATCGCGATGAGATGCGCGGCGATCGAACCGCCGAGCCGCTGCTTCGGTTCCGACGGCGCCACCGTGCTGATGAAACGCTTGCGCGAGGCGCCGACCAGCACGGGCAGGCCGAAATGCGCGAAGGCGCCCAGCCGCGCCAGCGCGATCATGCTCTGCTGCGGCGTCTTGCCGAAGCCGATGCCGGGATCGAGCACGATGCTGTGCTCGGCGATGCCGGCGCGGGCGGCGATCGCCAGCGAGCGTTCGAAGAACGCGTTGATATCAGCGACGATATCGATCGACGGGTCGGCGTCGTCGCGATTATGCATCACGATCACCGGCGCGCCGCGCGCCGCGACGACCTCCGCCATCGCCGGATCGCGCTGCAGGCCCCAGACGTCGTTGGCGATCGCAGCCCCATGGTCGAGCGCCCAGGCCACCACCTCGGCCTTCATGCTGTCGATCGACACCGGCGCGCCGAGTGCTGCGACCGCCGCCAGCACCGGCGCCAGCCGCCGCCGCTCCTCGTCGGCCGAGACCGGCGTCGACCCGTAGGGGCGGGTGCTCTCGGCGCCGATGTCGATGATGTCGGCGCCGTCCGCGATCATCCGCGCCGCATGCGCCCGCGCCCGCTCGGGCCCGAGAAAGTCGCCGCCGTCGGAGAACGAATCGGGGGTGACGTTGAGAATGCCCATCACCACCGGCACCGGGCGCGCCAGCAGCGCCCGCAACGCGGCGGCGCCGGTCGCGGTGGGAGGCGCTGGGGTTTGCTGCGCTGCGCTCATGGCCAGCGCTTTGCGCGGGAAGCGGCGGGGAGTCAAGCGGGGGTGTCTTGTGGGAGGGACGCGAATTCGAGGTACTGTCTAATGCCAGCGATGGGCGTGACCGCTATAGTTCGCTAAGAGGCAGATCAAAATGCACATCAAGGATGCTTCCAAACCATCGGCCTTCTTGAACTTGCAGACGTATCGTTGGCGAGCGTAGTGGGTAGGACGCCATGGTCCATGTCGATCAACTTTTGCAGCGTACCTAGTGCAGATGACGATGAAAGCGCACGAGAAAAGTCGATCGTCAAATGGCTAGCGGACCACGTTTGTCTCATCAGGCCGCTCGAAATGCATCCCTTAGTCGTGCTAATCTTGATTCTGCTACCGTCGCTCAAACCCCTCGGCCGGAAGTTTTGCTATGCCAATACCCACCAACTTTGACCCATCGAGTTCAGTTCTATTCCTCGGTTCGGGATTTAGCGCAAGTGGGACGGCAATCTATGGCGGACATCCACCGGCAGGAGACCAATTGTGCGACCTGTTGGCGGACGAACTGAAAGTGGCTCGCGGGAAATACGATTTGCAGGCGCTCGCAGACGCCTTTCGCAGGCGACCTGAGCTGAATATGTATCAATCACTGCGTCGGCTATTTACGATAAGCAATCTGAGCGTCGATCAGCGCGAAATTTTGAAGCTTCGCTGGCAACGAATTTATACGACGAACTACGATGATAGTGTAGAACTGGCGTTTCATGAGAACGGCATCAAGTCGCCTTCTTACAACTACGACGACCCGAAGCCCGCACGCGTTCCACGCGGTGCTGTGATTCACCTTCACGGTGTGATCAAGAAAGCCACCGAAGAGAATATTCACCAACAGCTCGTGCTCGGGCGGCAGTCCTATATAAGGCAATTCTTTGCGAAATCTCCTTGGTATGATGAATTCTTGCGAGACATAAGATTTTGCGAAGCCATTTTTTTTGTTGGCTACAGCCTTGCTGATCCACACGTCACAGCTCTTTTCGTTAATCCCGAGCAGTCCAAACTCCGGACTTATTTCGTGCTTCGACCGCCTCTGGACTCCCTATTGGTGGAGCACATCGAGGAGTATGGAGAAGCCCATCCGATAGAAACGAAAGGGTTTGCTCAGATATGTCGGTCGCTTAGCGCGCCACCGCCGCTTGCAGACCTAAATAATCTCCGAATTCTTCGTTGGATCGATCCATTCAAAGATCAAAAGACAGTAATTCAACCGACCTCGCTGGAGGTAATCAACTTAGTGGCCTTCGGTGCTTTTGACTCACAGCGTGCTTTATCAACTCTGCCCAATGGGAAGTATGTAATACCTCGCCAGAAGATGGCGCGGCGGGCTGTTCAGCAAGTGGTACAAAATCGCACGACGCTTCTTCATGGCCGCCTGGGAAATGGGAAATCTATATTCCTTTGGATACTCGCCTTTCATCTGATGGCTCTAGATTATCAATGTTTCCGATGCAGTGCCATGTCGCCAGCCATTGACCGCGAGGCTAAAGCGCTAGTGGATCATCCAAAAGTGGCGATTCTATTTGACAGTTATGATGTTGCGATTGATTCCGTCGATCGCCTGTATGAGCTTTTGCCGCACGCGCGATTTATAGTTTGCGTGCGGAGCGGCGTTCAGGACGTTAGGCTGCACGAAATTGCAACGCGGTTTCCGTCGTCGATTGCGCGCGTGAATCTCAATGAGTTTGATGCCGAAGATCGTTCGGACTTCATTGATCTCTTGGTGCCGGCCGGAGCTCTTAAGGACGATCTTGAAAATAGGATACGCAGTTGTGCCGACATCCGTGAAGTCGTTGCCACGATCTACGAGAACGAATTCATTCAGCGTCGGATTCGAGAATCGCTAGCTCCGCTGCGCTCTGATCGATCTGCTGCAGCGGTCACCATTCTGGGATTGCTGTTATCTTGGATCAATCAGACTGGTGATCCATCGTTATATCTTGAAGCGCTCGATGCGGACCCGCACACCACGCTTGCAAAATACCGAGAGGTCGCCATCGATATTTTTCGGCTTGACGATGATCAGATTCAAGCAAGATCGCCGGTGTTTTCGGATTACATTCTCCGTCGTCTTTTCTCGGTTGATGAGATATTCCCCGTTGTCGAGAAGGTATTGATCGCGGCCGTTCAGCGCAAAAAGGAAAGAAAATACCGTGCGATACTAAGTAATATAATGCGTTACTCAGCGCTCTTGAGCTTGTCCAAAGAGGCTCCCGATGGCGCGAACAAGATCATTGGTTTGTATGGCCGACTGCAGCGAGATGTCGGCATTCAAGAGGAGCCGCTGTTTTGGTTGCAGTACGCAATCGCTATGACTGAAGCGGATTCAGCCGAAATTGCGGAAGGTTTTCTTAGGACGGCGTACCGCAAGGCCGCCGAAGCTGGAGATTTTGCGACCTATCAGTTGGACACTTTTGCCCTTCGCCTGTATTTGAAGCTGGAGGAAAAGGCTGAAGTGGGTAGGTCTGTAAGCCGTATTAAGATGATTCTGTACTCGACTAAATTAGTTTCGGGAATGATTGGTGATCAAAACCATCGGGCTTATGCAGTAAGAGTCCTAGAGGGCTGGTTGCCGTTTGTCGCTTCAAGGGTTGCGGATCTCACCGGTTCGCAGAAAACGAAGTGCTTGGCTGCGGTGGACGATCTGTTGCATAAGATTTCGGGGCTGAGCGCTGCAGTTAGAGCGGAGACAGGATCTGACCAAGTTAAGTCCGACCTTGAAGCTGCTAAGCGAACGTTGCTGCTCGGAGCATAGTTGCAGGGTCGGCCTTGGGTCAATTGGCGATAAAGTGTCCTACCGAAACCGAGGTGTCGTCCGCTATTTGCTGAACGCAAAAGACGATTCAAATGATCGTGCAATTGACCATTGATCAATGGCTCACTCATGCCATTGCTCAACAACAGATAGCGAAATTCCTGCGAGCAGACGGTTGCCGTGCCTCAAAAGAGGCGGTCATCCGCAGTAGGTGATGTGCCCCCCTCAATAACTAATCTTCAGCGGCAATTTCCGCGCCTCCTCGATCAGCTGCCCGACTTCTTTCTCCGACGGCAGCGCGCGGACGAGTTTGCGTTTGAGGTTGGCTTCTTTCATGTTCTGCGCCAGCCGCGCCGGGTTGCGGTGGGTGAATTCGCGCAAGGTGTTGACGCCGGCGGCGCGCAGCAGTTCGGCCTTGGCCTTGCCCATGCCGGGGATGCGCATGCAGTCGGCGATGTTGGCCCATTCCAGCAATTGCTGTTCGCTGAGGCCGGTCTTGGCGGCCAGCGCCTTGCGGCCGCGCATGGTGCGGGCGGCTTCGAGCAGCGCTTCGGTGGTGCGGATGCCGGCGGATTTCAGCTTGCCGGCGGCGGCGACGGTGATGCCGTCGATCTGTGTGATGGGATATGTCATTGGACTCGAAACTGACGCGTCACGTGAATTGGCGAAGGCCCGGGGTCTCGGCGATGATCGTCTGCATCCGATCGGCGCCGATCTTCTCGCGGCCGATGTGAAACAGTTCGTGCGCGAGCTTCTTGATGTCGCCCATGCCGAGGCCGAGCCCCATCAGCCGCGCGCCCATCGCCATCACGCCGCCACCCATCAGACTCGCGCCCATCAGCCGGCCGAGGCCGCCGCGCGATTCGTTGGCGGATTCGATCGCGGCCTCGGCGCCGGGGATGGTGTCGATCAGGGCCTGAACGGGTTCTTGCGGACCCTCGTTGCGGAGAAAACCGAGGATGATGCCGACGCTCTTTCCGGCAACAGCTTTCTCCAGGCCGGCCTTGTCGGCCAGCCGCTCAATCAACTCGTCCATTACGCCCCCGCCGCCGGTTGTCCGCCGGATTGTACTTGTCGCATCATCCTGATCTTCCGCGTTCCGAAACACAAGCAACGCGCGCGGGGGAAGCCGCTGTTCCGCGGGATTCGATTCGCGAGTGTTGCATCGTTGCACGGCGGTGTTGCCCGACCGGCTCCTACCAAGAGATTAAGACCGGAGCGATTCGCGACGGCGGCGCGCGTGGCGCTGCGGCATTCGGTCGGCGCGAATGATCGTTGAACAGTCTGCGACGATATGCAGGATATGCGGCGCGACGAGCCGCCAACGGCTCGCTCGTCGATGCGCGGGGAAACGGCACGATGACGGCGAGCGAAACCGGTCCGGACGATAGCGACGGCAAGATCTTCATCGGCAAAGGCGAGCAGCCGGCCTGGCTGACGCTCGGCCTCGGCAATCGCCACGGCCTCGTCACCGGCGCCACCGGCACCGGCAAGACGGTGACGCTGCAGGTGATGGCCGAAGGTTTTGCGCGCGCCGGTGTGCCGGTGTTCGCCGCCGACATCAAGGGCGATCTCTCCGGCATCGCCGAAGTCGGCGAGGCCAAGGACTTCATCCTGAAGCGCGCCGCCGCGATGGGGCTGGCGTTCCAGCCCGATCAATTCAGCACGGTGTTCTGGGACGTGTTCGGCGAGCAGGGCCATCCGGTGCGCGCCACCGTCTCGGAGATGGGGCCGCTGCTGCTGTCGCGGATGCTCGATCTCAACGACGTCCAGGAGGGCGTGCTCAACGTCGCGTTCCGCGTCGCCGACGACATGGGCCTGCCGCTGGTCGACATGAAGGATCTGCGCGCGATGCTCGACGCGATCGCGCCGATCGCCGCCAAGGTCGCCGAGAACGGCGACGTCAATGCCGACATCCGCCAGGCCGCGGCGTCGCTCGGCAACGTCACCAAGCAGACCGTCGGCACCATCCAGCGGCAATTGCTGGTGCTGGAGAACCAGGGCGGCGCCAGCTTCTTCGGCGAACCGGCGCTGCAGCTCAAGGATTTCATCCGCACCGACGGCCAGGGCCGCGGCGTGGTCAACATCCTGACCGCCGACAAGCTGATGTCCAATCCGCGGCTGTACGCGACCTTCCTGCTGTGGATGCTGTCTGAACTGTTCGAGGAACTGCCCGAACTCGGCGACCCCGACAAGCCGAAGCTGGTGTTCTTCTTCGACGAGGCGCATCTGCTGTTTAACGACGCGCCGAAGCCGCTGATGGATAAAATTGAACAGGTCGTGCGATTGATCCGCTCAAAAGGCGTCGGCGTGTACTTCGTGACGCAGAATCCGATCGACGTGCCGGATCGCGTGCTGGCGCAGCTCGGCAATCGGGTGCAGCATGCGCTGCGCGCCTTCACGCCGCGCGACCAGAAGGCGGTGGCGGCGGCGGCGGAGACGTTCCGGCCCAATCCGAAGCTCGACACCACGAAGGCGATCACCGAGCTCGGCAAGGGCGAGGCGCTGGTGTCGTTCCTCGAAGGCAACGGCACGCCGGCGATGGTCGAGCGGGTGATGATCCGCCCGCCGTCGGCGCGGATCGGCACGATCACGCCGGAGGAACGCGCCGCGATCATCAAGGCGAGCCCGATGAAGGGCAAATACGACACCGCGATCGATTCGGAATCGGCTTACGAGAAGTTGCGCGACCGCATCGAAGGCAAGAATGCCGGGGCCGAAGCCGCGCCGGGCGAGGGCGGGCTGCTCGGCCAGCTCGGCAGCATCGTCTCCACCGTGTTCGGCACCAACACGCCGCGCGGCAAGCTCACCACCGGGCAGGTGGTGGCGCGCGGCGTCGCCCGCACCGTCGCCACCACGGTGGTCGGCGGCATCGCCGCGCAGCTCGGCAAGAAGGTCGGCGGCGCGATGGGCAGCTCGGTCGGCCGCTCGATCGTGCGCGGCACGCTGGGCGGCCTGCTGCGGCGGTGAACTCACACCAAGGAAAACAGATGCCCACCAACTCGCAGACCCAGGCCGCGCTCGCGCGCGCCGATGCCGATTTCGACGCCGCGCTGGCGCGGCTGTTCGCGCTGTTGCGGATCAAGTCGATCTCGGCCGATCCGGCCTACGCGGCGGACTGCAGGGCGGCGGCCGAACATCTGTGCGCCGACATCGCTTCGCTCGGCTTCGACGCCGAGGTGCGCGAGACGGCGGGGCATCCGGCGATCGTCGCGAAAGCGAAAGGCAACACCGGCGCGCGGCCGCACGCGCTGTTCTACGGCCATTACGACGTGCAGCCGGTCGATCCGCTGGAACTGTGGCATCGGCCGCCGTTCGAGCCGGTGGTGACCGATCACGCCGACGGCCGCAAGATCATCGTCGCGCGCGGCGCGCAGGACGACAAGGGCCAGCTCTCGACCTTCGTCGAGGCCTGCCGCGCCTGGAAGGCCGCGACCGGCGAACTGCCGATCGACCTCACCATCGTGATCGAGGGTGAAGAAGAAGTCGGCTCGAAGAATTTCGTGGCGTTCCTCGAGGCCAACAAGCAGGATCTCGCCGCCGATTTCGCGCTGGTGTGCGACACCGGGATGTGGGACCCGAACACGCCGGCGATCACCACCGCGCTGCGCGGGCTGGTCTATGAGGAAGTGAAGATCAAGGCCGCCAACCGCGACCTGCATTCCGGCATCTATGGCGGCGGCGCGCAGAATCCGATCCGGGTGCTGACGCGGATTCTCGGCGGGCTGCACGACGAGCACGGCCGCATCACCATTCCGGGCTTCTACGACGGCGTGAAGGATCTGCCGCCGGAGATCCTCGACCAATGGAAGGGGCTGGGGCTGACGGCCGAGACGTTCCTGAAGCCGATCGGGCTGTCGCTGCCGGCCGGCGAGGACGATCGCCTCTTGATCGAGCAGATCTCGTCGCGGCCGACCTGCGACATCAACGGCATCGTCGGCGGCTACACCGGCGAGGGCTCCAAGACGGTGATCGCGGCGGAGGCCTCGGCGAAGGTCTCGTTCCGGATCGTCGAAGGCCAGGACCCGGCGAAGATCCGCGACGCGTTCCGCGCCTATGTCACCGCGCGGCTGCCGGGCGATTGCAGCGCCGAATTCCTCGACCACTCCAACGCGCCGGCGATCGCGCTTCCCTGGACGATGAAGCCGCTGGCGGCGGCGAAGCAGGCGCTGACCGAAGAATGGGGCAAGGAGGCGCTGCTGATCGGCTCCGGCGCCTCGATTCCCATCGTGGCGGATTTCAAGCGCACGCTCGGCGTCGACACGCTGCTGGTCGGCTTCGGGCTCGACGACGACAACATCCATTCGCCCAACGAGAAGTACGACCTCAACAGTTTCCAGAAGGGCATCCGCTCCTGGGTGCGGATTCTCGGCGCGCTGGCTGTGGCCAAAACGTAAATCCCTCCTGCGGCACGATGTCACCTCGCTTTGCGCGAGTCACCATTCGCCGAGGGTCGGCGCGCGCGCAATCGTCGAAGGCTTCTAATATCGCGGCGAAAAGTTCCCGCGCGCGCCGCGGTGGAACCGGCGGTGGCCGCGCGCGTCCGCGCATATATTTCCTCATCAATCGTTGCGGATGCACGTCGCCGACGGTGGCGACGTCGCAGCGTCGCCGTCGCGTGGATTCGTTCTAATCTCGCCACACGCTTCGCGGGCAGGTGCAGGCCTGCGCGCAAGTGTAAAGTCATTCTAAGTCGCGTCGGTTGTCTCACCATCCTGCTTCCCCTAGTCACGGCTCGACTACGTGAACTGGGGGCGTCAGGTGAGTTACTTCAAGAACAACAAGAATCGTTGGTGTGTCGGCGTGGCGACGAGCGTCGTGTCGATGTGCCTGACTGGTGCGGGGATCTCGGAAGGCCGCGCACAGAGCACGGAACCGCGGGTGCTGCCGCCGGTGTCGGTCGATGCGCCGCAACAGCGCGCACGCACCACCCGCGTCACGCCGCAGCGCGCCGCTGCGCCGCGCGCCGCGCGGGTGACGCCGCGGCAGACCGCCGAGCGGCCGCCGGCCCCGGTGGCGCCGCCGACCATGGGCACCACGCGCACGATCGGCGCGCCGGCCCCGGCCTATGCGGGCGGGCAGGTGGCGCAGGGCGGCACGCTCGGCCTGCTCGGCGCGACCAGCGTGATGAACACGCCGTTCTCGACGGTCAACTACACCTCGGAGTTGATCGAGAACCAGCAGGCGCGCACCGCCGCCGACACGCTGATCAACGATGCGTCGGTGCGCACCACCACCGGCGCCAACGGCTTCGACGACACCTTCCAGATCCGCGGCTTTCCTGTCGCCGCCACCGACGTCGGCCTCAACGGCCTTTACGGGCTCGCGTCGTCGCAGCGCGTGCCGGCGCAGATCATCGAGCGGATCGAGCTCTTGAAGGGTCCCGGCGCGCTGATCAACGGCATCGCGCCGGGCAACAGCATCGGCGGCGGCATCAACATCGTCACCAAGCGCGCCAGCGAGACCGATTTCTCGCGGCTGACGCCGTTCTTCATGAGCGCGGCCAGCTACGGCCTGCATCTGGAGACCAGCCGGCGCTTCGGCGCCAACAAGGAATGGGGCGTCCGCTTCAACGGCGTCGGCCGCAACGGCGAGGCCTCGATCGACGACGGAAATTTCCGCAGCGGCCTCGGCGCGCTGGCGATCGACTATCGCGGTGAGCGGTTCCGCTGGACCCTCGACGCGTTCTCGCAGAACGACGACACCGACAATTTCCGTCCGCAGGTCAGCCTGTCGTCGATCGGCAACGTCATTCCGGCGGCGCCGGACGCGCGCAGCAACTGGTACCCCGGCACGAAGTTGCGGCAGAAGGACAACACCATCGCGACCGCGGCGGAATACGACCTGACCGACTGGCTGACCGCCTATGCCGGCGTCGGCTATCGCGAGGGCTCGAACTATCAGACCTTCCCGTCCTCGGCGACGGCGGTCGACGCGCTCGGCAACTTCACGGTGCAGAACAACTATTACGATTCCTACAGCAAGACGGTGAGCGGCAATGTCGGGTTGCGCTCGCAGTTCGACACCGGCTTCATCCGCCACAAGTTGAACTTCGTCTACACCGGCTATCAGCAGGAGTACGGCTACGCCTATATCATCGGCAACAGGGCGGCGTCGAACATCTACAATCCGTCGCCGCTGCCGAGCATCACGCTGCCACGGACCGCGCCGCAGCACTCGGCCGACACCACGCTGCAGAGCGCCGCGGTGGTCGACACGATGTCGTTCCTGAACGATACCATTCTGCTGACCGCTGGTGTCCGCCAGCAGAACGTCAAGCAGGACAGCTTCAGCATCACGACGGGCGCGCTCACCAGCGGCTACGACGCCAGCGCGACGTCGCCGCTCGCCGGCATCGTCGTCAAGCCGTGGCACAACGTGTCGCTCTACGCCAACTACGCCGAAGGTCTCAGCCAGGGCACGATCGTCACCGGCACCTATGCCAACACCGGCACGGTGCTGGCGCCGTACAAGTCGAAGCAGCAGGAAGCCGGCATCAAGGTCGACTGGGGGCTGATCACCACCACCGCGGCGGTGTTCCAGATCACCCGTCCGAGCCTGATCACGACGGCCGCGAACGAGCGGCTCTACGACGGCGAGCAGCGCAACCGCGGCGTCGAGCTGAACGCCTACGGCCTGATCCTGCCGAACCTGCGCGGCATGGTCAGCGCGACCTTCGTCAAGCCCGAGCTGACCAATCCCAGCGATCAGACCCAGCGCGGCAACGACGCCGCCGGCGTGCCGGACAAGACGTTCTCGGCCGGTCTCGACTGGGATACGCCGTGGGTGCAGGGCCTCTCGCTCAACGGCCGCGTGATCTACACCGGCAGCTCCTATCTCACCACCGCCAACACGGTGAAGTTCCCGGACTGGACCCGGCTCGATATCGGCGCGCGCTACGCCACCACCGCGCTCACCGGCAAGCCCGTCACCTTCCGATTCAACATCGAGAACGTCACCGGCGAGAACTACTGGCTCACCACCGGCACCTACGTGACCGTCGGCGCGCCGCGCACCTACATCCTCTCCGCGGCGTTCGATTTCTGATCGGACGTCCCGAGTTCACCTCTCCCCGCGCGCGGGGTGGACGATCGCATTTGAGCACCACCCTCCCCTGGAGGGGGAGGGTCGCTCGCGAAGCGAGCGGGGTGGGGTGGCGAAGAGTTCATCCGCCGTGCTCGCTGCTCACCCCACCCCGTCGTGCAGCGCGCTTTGCGCGCTACCCGCCGACCCTCCCCCTCCAGGGGAGGGTGAAGAGAGCTCCGGCGCAATAGAGATGCAACGAACCCTGAAGGTAACCGCCATGAACAAGCTTTCGATCGCCCTCGTTGCGCTGCTCGGCGCGATGAATTCCGCGCAGGCGCATCAGATCTGGATCGAGCAGGCCGACGGGCAGAACGCGGTGGTGCGGTTCGGCGAGTTCGGCGACAATCTGCGCGAAGTCTCGCCGGGCCTGCTCGACAAGTTCAGCAAGCCGACCGCGACGCTGATCTCCGCCAAGGGCGAGCAGACCGTCGACGCCACCAAGACCGCGACCGGCTTCACGCTGCCGTTCGCCGCCAAGGCCGGCGACAGCATCGTCGCGCAGGATGCCAACTACCCGCTCTACACCTGGAAGCAGCCCGACAAGGAGGTCCGCAACTGGTTTCATCCGGCCGCGCGCCTGATCACCGGCTTCGCCGCGCTGCCGCCCAAGCTGCCGCTCGACCTCGTGCCCACCGGCAAGACCGGCGAATTCAAGCTGGTGTTCAAGGATCAGCCGAAGCCGAAGACCAAGGTGACGCTGACGACGCAATCCGGCTGGGCCAAGGAAGCGCACACCGACGCGCAGGGGCAGGTGAGTTTCGAGATGCCGTGGAAGGGCGTCTACGTCGTCGAGGTCAGCTACACGGATCGCACGCCGGGCGAACGCGCCGGCGAGAAGTTCGACGCCGTGGTCTATGGCACCACGCTGACCTTCATGCAGGCCGACGGCCTGCCGCCGATCCCCGCGGGCCCGGCGGCGACGCCGACCGCGCCGAAATGACGGCGCTGCGGCGGGCGCGGGTGATCGGCCCGCTGGTCTCGCGAATCGTCGCGGCGTTGCTCGGCGGCTATGCGCTGGCGGCGCTGTTCAGCGTCGCCGTGCTGGCGCTGCCGCTCAGCAAGCCGCAGGCGGTGCTGACCGGTCAGCTCGCCAGCTTCGCGATCTGCACCGGCGTGGTGATCTGGGTGTTCGCGGTGCGCAGCGCGCTGAAAGCCTGGATCGGCCTGCTCATCGTCGCCGCGGCGCTGGCGCCGCTGGCGTGGTCTGTCTGACGAAGGACACGCCGTGAAGCCGCAGAATGATCAGCGCGTGGCGGGACGGGGCATCCGGCAGAGCATGTCCGGCCTGCACACCTGGGCCGGGCTGCTGCTCGGCTGGGTGCTGTATGCGATGTTCCTCACCGGAACGGTGTCGTTCTTCAAGGAGGAGCTGTCGCAATGGATGCGGCCGGAGCAGCCGCGTCTGACCCAGCCGCTCGATCCAGCGGTGGTGGCGCAGCGCGTCGCCGACGAGATCGGCGCGATCGCGCCGGGCGCGACGCAGTGGAGCATCAAGCTTCCCGACGGACGCAGCAACACCGTCTACGCGTTCTGGCGGCTTCCCGGCGGCGGACCGGGCGCGCGGGGGTTCGGACAGGATCTGTTCGATCCGGTGACCGGCCATCGCGTCGCGGCGCGCCTCACGCTCGGCGGCGACTTCTTCTATCGCTTTCATTTCCAGTTCTACTACATGTCGCCGTTCTGGGGACGGCTGCTCGCCGGTCTCGCGGCGATGGCCATGCTGGTGGCGATCGTCGCCGGCGTGATCACCCACAAGAAGATCTTCACCGACTTCTTCACCTTCCGCTGGGGCAAGGGCCAGCGCTCCTGGCTCGACGCGCACAACGCGCTGTCGGTGTTCGGGCTGCCGTTCCATGTGATGATCACCTACACCGGTCTGGTGACGCTGATGGCGCTGTACGTGCCGTGGGGCGAGCGGGCCGCCATCAAGACGCCGGCCGAGCGCCAGCAGCTCAGCGCCGAACTCAATGCCTTCGCCCAGGCCGGCAAGCCGAGCGGCGAGACCGTGCCGCTGGCGTCGATCGAGGCGATGGTCCGGCAGGCGCAGCAGCGCTGGGGGACGACCGATGCGGGGCGCGTCAACGCCACCAATCCGGGCGACGCGACGGCCCGCATCGCGGTCACCCGCGGTGATGCCGGGCGCGTGTCGATGAGCCCGGACTACATCGAATTCGACGGCGTCACCGGGAAACTGCTCGCCGTGCACGATCGCGTCGGCGCCGCTGCCGAGACCCGCGGCGTGCTGTATGCGCTGCATCTCGGCCGCTTCAGCGACATCGCGACGCGCTGGCTGTATTTCCTGGTCAGCCTGATGGGCACCGCGATGGTCGGCACCGGGCTGGTGCTGTGGATCGTCAAGCGGCGGGCGAAGCTGCCCGATCCGGAGCGGCCGTATTTCGGCTTCCGTCTGGTCGAGCGGCTGAACATCGCCAGCATCGCCGGGCTGTCGATCGCGATGACGGCGTTCCTGTGGGGCAACCGGCTGCTGCCGGTCGCGATGGCGGAGCGGCCGTTCTGGGAAATCCATGTCTTCTTCATCGTCTGGGGGCTGACGCTGCTGCACGCGCTGCTGCGGCCGGCCAAGGCGGCGTGGCGCGAGCAGCTCTGGACGGCGGCGGCGCTGCTGGCGCTGGTCCCCGTGCTCAACGCGGTGACGACGCAGCGGCCGCTGTGGCGCAGCCTGGCCGAGGGCGACTGGGAGTTCGCCGGAATCGAGCTGATGTGCTGGGCACTGGCGGCGCTGCACGCCGTGCTGGCGATCCGCACGGCGCGGCAACCGGCCGGCGCGGCGGCGGGGCGCAAGGCCGAGCGGCGATCGCCGATCGGCACCGCCGCCGGCGAGACCGCGCCATGATGCACGCGCTCGCCTTCACGCTGTGCCTCATCGGCTTCGCCGCGCTGGCGCTGGCGACGCGCCGGCAGCAGCACGACGTGATCGGCCGCTCGCTGCCGCGCGGCCCGGTGCGCGGGCTGCGCATCGTCGGCACCATCGCGCTGCTGCTGGCGCTGGGATGGCTGGTCGCCCGGCAGGGTTTCGGGCTGGGGCTGGTGATGTTCAGCGGCCATACCACGATGGCGGCGGCCGTGGTGTATGGCGCGCTGATCGCGCGCGTGCGGATGGCGGGACGGACCGCGCGGCGCCGATAGAGCGTTTCATCAATTGATTGAAGCATGCGGCCTTCTCTTCAGAGTCGTCATCCTGAGGTGCGCGCGTAGCGCGCCTCGAAGGATGCGGCAAAGCTGCCTGCGGCCCATCCTTCGAGGCCCGCCGCGCCGCGCACAGCGCGGCCCAGCGGGCACCTCAGGATGACGGCGGCAGCCGGGTCTGACTCCATCGAAAGCAAAGTTGCTCCAGCCGCAGTACTGCTCGAGTGCTGTTACTTGACCAGGTCGTCGAGCAGCCGCAGCACGTCCTTGGATGCGTCGCCGACGCATTCGATCTCGGCGATCGCGCCGGCGAGGTCGCCCGACTGGAACAGCCGCGCGGCCTTCTTGCCGTGATCGTGCACCAGCGCGTGCGGTTTCTCCAGCGCCCGGAAGGCCGGGGCGTTGCGCGACTGCAGCGAGCCGTCGCCGTAGTACCATTTGCCGAGCCGGCAGGAATGGTGGTCGGTGAGTTCGTCGGCGTTGAGCTTGGCGCGGCCCACCGCCATGTCGCAGAGCTTCTTCTTCCAGGTGATGTGATCGGCCTTGGCGAGGCGCTCGATCAGACCGTCGAACGTCATGCGCGACAGTTCCGACAATTCGCTATCGACCAGCGACTGCACGTGATCGAGCTGGTCGGAGATGTCGCCGACCTGGCCGACGCTGTTCTTGGTCATCTCGGCGATCGCCGAAATGCCGGTCGCGATCTCGCGCGAGGCTTCGGATTGCTGATTGAGGATGGTGGCGATCTCCGACATGCCGTCGGTGACGCCGGTGACGCGCCGGGACACGCCGGCCATCGCTTCGCCCAGCGTGTTGACCACCTCGCGGCTTTCGACCGCGGCGCCGGTGCAGTCCGCCATCGCGGCGACGATCGTGGCGATGTCCTCGCGCAGCCGGTCGATCCGGCTGCGGATGTCGACGGTCGCGTTCGAGGTCTGCTGCGACAGGCTCTTGACCTCGGTGGCGACCACGGCGAAGCCGCGGCCGGCCTCGCCGGCGCGCGCCGCCTCGATGGTGGCGTTGAGCGCCAGCAGGTTGGTCTGCCGGGCGATGGCGTCGATCGACCCGACGATGCTGCCGATCGCTTCGGAGGCTTCGCTGAGCGCGGTGATCTTCGCCGAGGCCAGCTCGGCGGTGGTGCTGACCCGCCCCATCGCGGCGGAGGCCGAGTTCGCCGTCGTCATGCCGCGATCAGCGCTGATCTGCATCTCGGTCGCTTCGGTCGCAGCGGCCTGGGCGGTGGCGCGGATCTGGCCGATCGACGCCACCATCTCCTCGCTCGCGCTCGCCAGCGCCTGGGTGCGCTGGTCGATCTCGCGGGTCGACGACAGCAAATAAGCGGACGACATCGCCGTCTCGCTGCCCTGGATGCTGAGGTCGACCATGCGGTCGAGATTGCGGGAGGCGTTGCCCGACAGCCGCTGCAACAGCGCGCCGACCGCCTGCGACAGCGGATCGTCGCCCGCCGGCAGCACGACCTCGTAATCGCCTTCGGCGATCCGGCGCAGACAGGCGGCGATCGCGTCGTCGCGGGCTCGTATGTTTACCAGGTCAGCGGCCGGTGTCGCCGCGCCGGTCGAGGTTTCGTCGCTGCCGTCGCGCAACGCCTTGCGTGCAACCGATAGAATCGACATGGGACCTCGCATCGGGGTGCATCGAATTCGTCCGCACAATGAATCGCACGTGTTAATTGTTAGTTGGGAAGCGCGCGCGCTCGGCGCGAATACCGGTGATACGCGTCGAATTTGTCCCGACGCAAAAACGCCGCCCGGAATTGGGCGGCGTTTGTCGTCGATCGCGTAGAGGGGTGTGACTTAAGTCTACATCGGCCGCGGCGGGTTTTCAACCGCTCCGCGCGTTCTCAGTTGCGATAGCTCGGGTCGATGCGGTCGAGCTTGCGCAGCAGCGGCGGCCAGACCAGCTTGGTGGAGCGCAGCTCCATCGCGTCCTGGTTGGCGATCAGATTGTGGTTCTTGTCGATCACCACGTTCTCGACCGGATAGGCGGTCGGGCCCAGCATCCTTGTGCGGACCTGCATCGTGCAGGCGCGCTCGAGGTGGTACATCCGCTCGAAGGCGGAGGCGACCGAACGGCCCACCGTCAGTGTGCCGTGATTGCGCAGCAGCATGTGGTTCTTCTTGCCGAGGTCGCGCTGCAGCCGCGGGCGCTCGTCGTGATCCAGCGCGACGCCTTCGTAGTCGTGATAGGCGAGGTCGCCGGTGACGAAATGCGCGGTCTGGTTCAGCGGCAGCAGGCCCTCCTGACAGCTCGCCACCGCGGTGCCGTCCGGCGTATGCAGATGCATCACGCAGCCGGCGTCCTCGCGGACTTCGTGGACCGCCGAATGGATGGTGAAGCCGGCCGGGTTGATCTTGTACTGGCTCTGGGTGAGCTGGTTGCCGTCGAGGTCGACCTTGACCAGGCTCGACGCCGTGATCTCGTCGAACATCAGGCCGTAGGGATTGATCAGGAAGTGATGCTCCGGCCCGGGCACCCGCGCCGAAATGTGGGTGTCGACCAGATCGTCCCAGCCGTAATAGGCGACGAGGCGATAGCAGGCGGCGAGATTGACCCGCTGCTCCCATTCGGCCTCGGTCATATCCGACGGGACTTCTCTCAGGCGTGCTTCCGCTGGCGACATGGCGTTCCCTCTGATTGCGCGTTGCTGTTGCTCGATGGCGCGATGATTGGGGCTGAGGTTAGTCGTGCGAATGCGTCGCAGCAAGTCGCAGCACGCGCAGCAGTCATGATCTGGCGGCGCTCGCGGACCGGGCGGGGCAGGGCGCGGGCCGCGATCGGCGTGCTCGCAATCGGCGAAATGGCCCCGAATCCACGCCCAACAAGTTGTTTGCAAAGCGGAACGGCGATTGCCGTTGCGGATCATATGACGTTATCGTGCCGCAGGCGGCCGCCGCGCGAGCAGCGGCGGACGGGAGTTTGGGATGATTTTTCTACTGGTGGCCGGAATTGGCTTCCTGTTGGCCGGGCTGATCTCGATCGGATTCGGCGTTCCGGTGAAGGAATTCAGCTTCGGCAATACCCTGATCATGTCGGGCGTCGTCGGTGGCTGCACCGGCGCGATTCTGCTCGGCCTGCATGTGGTCGTTCGCGAACTCCGCGCGATGGGCGCGCTCACCGAGGACGTCGTGGATCGGGTTCCGGTCGAGCGGGCGCCGCCGAAGCCACGGCCGGTGTTCCCGCCGCCACCGGCCGCGCCCGACACCCAGGATGGCCCGCTGTTTCCCGGCGACCGGCCCGAGCCGGCGCCATCCGCCGGGCCGCCGGATGCGGGTCCGGCTCCCGGGTCGATGCCGTGGCAGGACGAAGCCGCCACCCGCGACCGCCTGCGGTCGCGGCTACGCGAACCGACCGCGCCGCCGCCAGCGCCTGCGGCTCCCGAGGACGAGCCGGCGCCGAAAAAGCGCAATCTGCTGTTCTCCAGTTCGCGCAAGGAACGCGAACGCGACGCTGCCAAATCGACCGCCAAATCGGCTGCCGAATCTGCCGCCGCGGAGGAGGGCGACGGTGCCGCCCGCGCGCCTGCCGCCGATCCAGCGTTCCCGCCGCGCACTTTCGAGGAGGCCTGGCCGGAATCCGAACGGCCGCGCGGTGACGTCGGTCCGCGCCGCAACCGGCCTGCGCCCGGCGGCGAGGACGGACGCGAGCCGTCCGCCGCGGCACCAGAGCGCCCGGCCCTGCTGGAGCGCTCGCCGCCGCCGCGCAGCGAGGAGATGACCGAGGTGACGGTGCTGAAGTCGGGCGTCGTCGACGGCATGGCCTATTCGCTGTATTCCGACGGCTCGATCGAGGCGCAGATGCCCGAAGGCATGATGCGATTCGCCTCGATCGACGAGTTGCGCGAGCATCTCGATCAGCGCGCTTGAGCTTTTGGTCTACCTTGCCGCGACTGAACGGCGCGAAATAGAGTTCTGTATTGGCAAGTCATTGTTGCGTTTTGCACGCGGCCTGCCGAACATCGCCGAGCAACCGAGATTCGACGGGCGTGGCGCGCGGAACCTCCGCCGCCGGCCTTCAGCCGATTGGACGATCCTTCCATGAGCGACGCCGCGGGCAAGAGCCTGATCGAACTGACCGCGACCATCGTGTCGGCCTATGTCAGCAACAATCCGACGCCGGCGGGCGAGGTCCCGAGCCTGCTCGGGCAGGTGCACGCCGCCCTGCAGCGGCTGTCGAGCGGCCGCGCCGAAGCGCCGGCGCTGGAGCCGGCCAAGCCGGCGGTTCCGCTGAAGAAGTCGATGACGCCGGAATATCTGATCTGCCTCGAGGACGGCAAACGCTTCAAATCGCTGAAGCGGCATCTGCGCACCCAGTACAAGATGACCCCCGAGCAATATCGCGAGAAATGGGGCCTGCCGTCGGACTACCCGATGGTCGCGCCGAATTACGCGGTCGAGCGCTCGCAACTCGCCAAGAAGATGGGCCTCGGCCAGCAGCGCCGCCGGCGCAGCAAGTAGGCGGGTGAGGGGCTCTGCCCCACCCTCCCCTGGAGGGGGAGGGTCGCTCGCTCAGCGAGCGGGGTGGGGTGGCGAAGAGTTCATCCGCCGTGCCCGCTTCTCACCCCACCCCGCCAAACATCGCTGCGCGATGTTCGTCGACCCTCCCCCTCCAGGGGAGGGTCAAGAAGCATGGGCTTGCCCAATGAGGAAAAAAGTCCGATAATTCCCCCCAAGGGGATTGCGACTCCGGCCATGTGAGAATATATTCCTTTTGTGGATGTTCTCAGAAAGGCCGGCACCATGGTGATTGCAATTCCTCGGCGCAGCTCCGCCTTCATCTCTGGTCTGTACGCGACCGCCCCGGCGGGGTCGCGACGCGCGGGAGCGGCACGATGAAGCGCCGCGGTCGCCAGGCCAGCACCCGCGAGGCCGCGAAGGCCGAGATCGACGCGTTTCGCGCCCAGCATCTGTCGTTGGCGGAGCGTCAGATCATGACCGCCGACGGCGTCGCCCGCGTCACCATCGACGACGGCGAAAGCCCGCTGGCGTGGCTGGCGCGGCGCAAGGGCCGCGACGGCCGCAGCCTGATCAGCCATCATCAGTTCGCCGCCGGCGAGCGGCTGCGCGCCGACTTCACCCGGGGCAACCTGACGCCGCGGGTGACCTCGCACTGGGGGGCGCCGACCGGGCGCGGCGGCGGGGCCGGCGAGATGACCGATCTGGTGGTGGCATCGCGCCAGCGTGTGCAGCATGCGGTCGAGGCCTGCGGGCCGGAGTTTTCCGGCATCCTGCTCGACGTCTGCTGCTTTCTGCGCGGGTTGGAGGACGTCGAGCGCGAACGCGGCTGGCCGGCGCGCTCCGCCAAGGTGGTGCTGCAACTCGCGCTCGACCGCCTGGCGAGGCACTACGGCCTGGCGCCGCCGTCCGGGACGGCCCGTCCGAAGCTGCGCAGCTGGCTCGCCGAGGGCGCCGAGTTCGTGGTGGGGTAGCTGCGACTCTCGAGCACTTCATCGAATGATTGAAGCAACGCGGTATTCTCGCGTGCAGAGTCGTCATCCTGAGGTGCGAGCGCAGCGAGCCTCGAAGGATGCGGCCAAGGCGCTTGCGGCTCATCCTTCGAGGCCCGCTGGGCCGCGCATGGCGCGGCCCAGCGGGCACCTCAGGATGACGGCGGTGATTCCATCAAAACCAGAGCTGCTCTAGCAAGACACAGCCTCATGGTGAGGAGGCGCGCAGCGCCGTCTCGAACCATGCGCCGCCGGCACTGCGTCGCCCCATCCTTCGAGACGCCCGGCTTCGCCGGGCTCCTCAGGATGAGGAATCAGTGCTTGCGCTATCGTCTCGATACCAGTTTCGATAACGGCTGTGCCGATCACGCGGACACAGCGCACATGGATTCCGGGCTCGCCGCTGCGCGGCGCCCCGGAATGACGCGTTCGAATCAGCTCGACGCGGCCAGGGTCGCGTGGGCGTCGGCTTTGATGCGCTCGATCATCGAGCGCAGGCCGTTGGAGCGCTGCGGCGTCAGGTGCTCGCGGAAGCCGAGTTCGTCGAACACCGCGATCGGCTCGGCGGCGAGGATCTGCTGCGGCGTACGGCCGGACACCAGCGTCAGCAGGATCGCGATCAGCCCGCGCACGATGTGGGCGTCGCTGTCGCCGAGATAGTTGAGCACCGGCTGGTTGTCGGCGTTGTGCGTCAGCCGGCGCGACAGCCAGACCTGGCTGGCGCAGCCATTGACCTTGTTGGCGGTGGAGTGCTCGTCCTCCGGCATCGGATCGAGCGTGCGGCCGAGTTCGATCACGTAGCGGTAGCGATCGTCCCAATCGTCCAGCAGCGCGAAATTGTCTCTGATTTCGTCGATCGTCATCATGACCCGTATCTGCTCGTCGCGGCCCGCGGCGGAACCTAGTCGTACAGATATAGGGTATTGCAGGCGCTCGAAAGCGATATCGGCGACCCTCGTCTGAAAGTCGGAGCGCGGCGTCAGTTCGCGGCGCTGTCCTCGCCGGGCGGATGCCATTCGACCTGCAGATCGGCGGGGCTCAGCGTGTCGCGCGGCGCGGTGCCGAGCGCGACGTCGGCGTCACCGCCATCGATCGATCCGGTCTCGTCGCTCGAGCGCTTTTCGATAATCAGCCTGTAGACCTTGCGCGCGCCTTCCTGCGCGCGATGGCCGATCACGCTGGCGGCGTGTTCTCCGACCTCGCAGGCCGCGGGCTGGCGCTTGCAGAACTGGCTGAAATCCGACACCGCGGCGCTCGCGGCCGACACCGCATCGGAGGCGCCGACCTGCGGCAGCTTTTCCGATTCCGGCGTCTGCTCGCGCGGCAGCAGCACCAGAACCAGCCCCAGCCAGAACGTCAATCGAAGCAGGAAAAACATCTCGCGACCCCGTCGTCCAAGTCCCGTTGCGATTGTCCTCGCAATCGAAGCCTTGCGTAGCTTCAGCCGATGAACTCCGAGTGTTTCGGTTACTTACAATTCGAGGAAAAACCGTAAAATCCAAACGGCGAGACGATTCGGCGTAAATATTCGATTGATGGAACACGGCTTTCGAAACCGTGCGCTCCGCGCGTCCACCAATTCGAAACCATATCGCGACCGAATTCGAAACGATGCATTCACCATCCGTGCCGAATGCGGCGACGAACGCGGCGCAAATCCGGCGACGCCGCGCGCTGTTCGAACGCCTTAGCTTTCGTTTAAGGTCGCTCTGACACGTTGGGCGCCAACCAGAAACGGGGGCGCTACCTCCCGTCACGAGCGACAGCGAGCGCGGACAGCGTGGCACTATCCAGAATCATCGGCGAGAGACTCGACGCTTTGCTGCACCCGTCGGCGCGTTACGACGCGCTCGCGAGTGCGCGGCATCGCGCCTTCATCGCGCCGCGGCTGTTCGGCAGCCTCGCGGCGTTCGCCGCGTTTCCGATCTATCTGGCGATGCGCGGCGCGCCGACCGCGCTCGAGGCGCTGGCGTTCGCCTGGCTGATCGCGCCGATCCTGCTGTCGTGGTTCCTGTCGCGCACCGGCCGCTACGAGAGCGCGCATGTGCTGTCGTCGCTGTCGCTGACCGGCCTGATCCTGGTGATCGCGACGCTCACCGGCGGCATCACCTCCTTCGCCGCGATCTGGCTGATCCTGGTGCCGCTCGAGGCCGCGTTGTCGGCGTCGCGCCGCGTCGTCGCTTTCGCCGCGATGCTGGCGCTCGGCGCCGCCGCCGTGCTGATCGCGATCGGCCAGCTCGGCTGGCTGCCCGCGGCGCCCGCCGGCGACGTGTCGCACGGCGCGCTGATGGCGGTCAGCGTCGCATCGGCGACGCTGTACGCGGCCGGTCTCGCGTTCGGATCGGAATCGCTGACGCGCACCAGCGACACGCTGCTCAGCGTCGAGGAAGAGCGCTACCGGCTGCTCGCCCGGCACATGAGCGACGTGATTTCGCGCCACGGCCGCAACGGCGCGGTGCAGTTCATTTCGCCGGCGGTCGAAGCGCTGATCGGCGTGCCTGCGTCGGCTCTGTCCGGGCACGGCCTGTTCGACCGCGTCCATGTCGCCGATCGCCCGGCCTATCTCAAGGCGCTGTCGGACGCCGGCCGCGGCGGCGAAGCGCGCAGCGTCGAGTTCCGCGTCCGCCGCGAAGTCGCGCGCGACGATCGCGGCCGGCCGAGCGCGGCGGAATTCATCTGGCTGGAGATGCGCTGCCGGCCGTTCGAAACCGGGGTCGTGAGCGCGGCGGGCGAGGCCGACGTGGTCGCGGTGATGCGCGACGTCACCGACCGCAAGCAGCAGGAACAGGCGCTGGAGGAGGCGCGCGCCGAGGCCGGCCGCGCCGACGCCACCAAGAGCCGCTTCCTCGCCACCATGAGCCACGAGCTGCGCACGCCGCTGAATGCGGTGATCGGCTTCTCCGACATGATCCTGCACGAGGACGAGCTGATGCTCGCGCCGGAGCGTCGCAAGGAATACGCGCAGTTGATCAATGATTCCGGCCAGCATCTGCTGTCGGTGGTCAACGGCATCCTCGATATGTCGAAGATCGAGTCCGGCCATTTCGAGATCGCGCCGGAGCCGTTCGCGCCGCGGCCGGCGCTGCTGAATTGCTGCAACCTGCTGGCGCTGAAAGCGCGCGAGAACGGCATCGACCTGGTGACGCGCGCGCCGGAAAACCTGCCGGAGATCGTCGGCGATCCGCGCGCGTTCAAGCAGATCCTGCTCAATCTGGTGTCGAACGCGATCAAGTTCACCGAGCGCGGCGGCACCGTGTCGGTCGACGCGATGGTGGAAGGCGCGCGGCTGGTGCTGCGGGTCAGCGACACCGGCGTCGGAATCGCGGCCGAGGATCTGAAGCGGATCGGCGATCCGTTCTTCCAGGCCGGCACCACCTATCAGCGCCGCCACGAAGGCACCGGCCTCGGCCTGTCGATCGTCAAGAGCCTCGTCGGAATGCACGGCGGCGACATCGAGGTGAAAAGCGAGGTTGATCGGGGGACGACCGTCACGGTATCGCTGCCGCTGGCGCAGCCGGCGCTGACCAACGTCACGCCGCTCGCGCCGCCGCAACCGACAGAGCCGCAACGGCCGGACTATCAGGTGAAGAAGAGTGCGTAAGACCCGGAAGGACGACGACGCGCCGCGGCGAGGCCGGGGCGCCGCTGCAGCGGCCGTCGCGGACAGCGACGAGCGGGGGCTGGCGATGCGTCTGCTGACGCACAGCCCGCGCGACGTCGTCGCCGCGATGTTCGCGACCGCCGCGGTGATCGCCATCGTCTCCAACGCGATGTTCATGCAGGCGGGGCATCACCCGTCGCCGATGTTCGGCCGCACCCCGGCCGCGTCGTCGTCGGTGTCGGTGGTGACGCTGCCGCGTCCGCGCCCGGCGGCCGAATTGCGCGCCGACACCCGGACGCTCGACGCGGCGCTGCTCGAGCCGACCGCGATCGGCGTGAAAGCCGCCGATCCCAAGCCGGCCGAGTCCAGAGCCGCCGAGGCGAAGCCGGCCGAGCCGAGGCATATCGAGATCCGGCCGGCGGACAGCAAACGTGCCGAGCCGCAGGCGCGGGTTCGGACCGCCAATGCCGACCCGAGCGATCCGCTCGGCAATCTGCTGCGCAACAACACCGCACCGTCCGCCGCGCCCGGCGTGCCGCGTCCGCCGGCCGGGATTCCGACCGCGTCACGCGATCCGGTCGGCGACATGATCACCTCGTCGCGGCGTATCGCGTCGGTGCAGCGCGCGCTGACCGACTACGGCTACGGACAGCTCAAGCCGACCGGCACCGTCGGTTCGGACACCCAGGCGGCGATCCAGCGCTTCGAACGCGCCCGCCGCCTGCCGGTCACCGGGCAGATCTCGGACCGGCTGATCCGCGAGCTCGGCGTGGTGACGGGCCGGCCGATCGAGTAGCCGGGTCTGGCTTTGCGGCGGCCGGCGGCCTACACCTCCCGCCATGAGACTCAAGAGTTCAATCTGGGTGTCGGCCTATCTGCGCCGCTGCCAGTCCGAGGGCGTGTTCGGCGCGGTGAGCCGGCGCGGCGCCGAGGAGGCGGGCGCGGTGTTCGTCAAAGTGGTGCTGCCCGACCGCACCGCGATGTTGTACGCGCCGGCGCCGCAGACCGCCTATGACGACGACCGGCCGTTCGAGCGCGTGTTCGCCCCGGTGTCGGCGGAGCCGCAGCCCGAGAGCGCGGTGGACGAACGGCTCGCCCGGGAAATCCGGTTCGATCCCGACATCTGGATCGTCGAGACCGAAGACCGCGCCGGGCGGCACTTCCTCGATCTGGCCAAAACGGGCTGATCGGTTATCGCAGGACTTTCTATCTCGACTTGGTAAGCGTCATCCTGAGGTGCTGCAAAGGTCCGTGGACGGACCTTTGCAGCCTCGAAGGATGGCCGCATGGACTCGCCGCTCCATCCTTCGAGGCTCGCTGCGCTCGCACCTCAGGATGACGTCCTTCGAGGCTCGGTCGCTCGCACCCCGGATCCAGTCCGGGGCAGGCTCTCAGGATGACGTCCCGGAAACAGGTCGCGATCGATGGCCGCTGCTACTAGCGATCGGTGCCGGTGCGCGACGGCAGCGCGGAGCCGGGCTGCACCGCGGGGCGGCCGCTGTGTGGCGTCGCGGCGCGGGCGCGATGGCGTTCGTCGTCGTACAGCGCGGCGCGATATTTCGCCCGCGTCGTCGCCACGGTGGCGCCGCGCCATGCCGCCAGCATGATCAGCGCGGTGCGCTCCTCGAGCCGATCGTACAGCCGCGACAGCCGGTAGACGCGGTCGACCGAGGCGCCGAGCTCGGGATCGAGAAACATCAGCACCTGCTCGAACACCGGCCCGGGCATGCCCAGCGCCTTCATCGCGCAGGCCAGCGCTTCGCCGCCCTGGTCCGACACCACGCGCTCGGCGGCGCCGGTCGACAGGATCAGCGCGTCGCCGAGTTCACGGGTGAAGTTCTCGACATCCGCCGCATAGGCCGCCATGTGCAGCGTCGCGATCGCGCGCGCGGCGCGGTGCGGTGCGACGCGCGCCGCCGGGCGCAACGGCGCGTCGGCGAGATTGTGCAGGATCAGCGCGCGCTCGCGCGTGGCCGCGGCGAAGAACATCTGGTCGAGCTGGGCGGCATCGTCGGGCTGCATCGGCAGGCTCGACGCGCGCTGCTCGGCCTCGGTCGGCGGCCGCTGCGGCCGGGTCGGGGGCTCGGCCCCCGCGGGCGCGATGGTTTCGGCCTGCGGCACGCGCTGTTCGCTCGACGTGCGCAACGACAGCCGCATCGCGATCGCCGGCGGCGTGTGCGGATAGATCGACAGCCGCGCGCGCACCGCCGCGCGGGTCGCGTCGTCGACCTCGTCGATCAGTCGCGAGGTGAGTTCGACGAACTGCTGCTCCTCTTCGCGGGTGTGCGAGGCGCTTTGCACATACAGGTCAGTCAGCACCCGCAGCAGCGTCGGACGGATGTCGACGCCCTCGCGATGCGAGAGCGCCATCAGGCCGTCGAAACCGGGAAAGGGGGGCTGCTGGGTCATGGCGTCGCGAAGCTGGACAACTCCGCCGAAACTAGCGTGCCGAGTTTAATGGGGCGTTAAGTAAAAGGCTTCGTTAAGAGGCCGACGCGAGCCGGACGCCGAAAGCGCAGCGGTGATGCCGCTGCGCTCGCCGGTCGGGGACGACGATTACTTGACGGTGCGGATCACGCTGGCGATCGGCCGCGCATTGCTCGCGGTCGGCTGCGCCGGGGCGACCTGCGCGTCGTATTCCGGCAGCGTCGCGATCTTGTCCTTGGCGGTGATGAACACGATCCTGTAGCCGCCGGCCTTGAGCTGCGACAGCAATTCCGGCAGCGCTTCGGCGGTGCTCTTCTGGAAATCGTGCATCAACAGGATGCCCTTGCCGGTCTTCTTCAGCTTGGCCATCGTGCCGGCGATCAGTTGGTCCGGCTTGTGAATGCGGAAATCCTCGCTGTCGACGTCGATCGAGAACGCCGCGACGTTGCGCTCGCCGAGATACGCCTTGAGGTCCGCGGTCTGCCGGAGCTGCGGGAAGCGGAAGAACGGCGAGATCGGCTGACCGGCGGCGAGCGCCACGCCGCTGATGCCTTTCTCGATCTCGGTCTTGGCCTCGGCGAACGGCTTGCCGGCGAGATTGACGTGCGACCAGGTGTGCGAGCCGACGGTGTGGCCGGCGGCGATCACCTGCTTGAGGATCGCCGGATGCCAGCTCGCATGTTTGCCGATCGGGAAGAACACCGCCTTGACGCATTCCGCCGCCAGCGCGGCGAGCACGGCGGGCGTGTTCACCGGCCACGGGCCGTCGTCGAAGGTCAGGGCGACTTCGCCGGGCTGCAGAAAGTCGTAGTCGCGATATTGCGACATGCCGAGGCCCGGGCCGCCGGTGGTGTCGATCTCGACGGTGCGCGAGATGCCGAGCGCGTTGGGATTGCGGCAGGCCTGCTGCATCGGGGCCGGGGCGGGCGCGGGGGCCGGCGCTGCCGCGGGCTCGCGGGCGACGACCGGCTCGACCTTCGGCGCCGGCGCTTTGGAGGTTTCGGCGGTCGGCGCCGGCCAGCGCGACGCGATCGCGCCGGTGGTGAGTTCGGTGGAGGCCGCGGCCGTCGCCGGGGCGCTGGGCGCGGAGAAATAAGCGCGGCCGGCGCCGAGGCCGACCAGAACCGCCAGGGCGCTGCACCCGGCCGTCAACATTGCAACTCTACGCATACCCAACTCCCGAACCGGATCACCGCCAACCGCGATCAACTTGCTCGGAAAATGATTAACCCCGGGTTGTTACGCCGAGTCAGCGCCGCGATTTCGTTCGTTTGCGGAGGGGCTTCTTCGCCTTGGCGCGCTGCGAGCGCGCGGCCGGCTTCTGCCGCACCGCCGGTCGCTCGGACACGTCGGGTGTGCGGGCCGAGGCGAAGGACTGGCGCAGCCCGTCGAGATTGCTGCCGATTTCGCCGACCTGCTCGGTCAGCTTTCTGGTTTCGGCGCGCTGCGCGGCGACCATCTGCTGCAGCGCGTGCAACTGATCCTGCACCGCCTGCAATTGGTCGATCGACTCCTGCTGCGACATCGCCAGACCGTTGGTCTTCTCCATGATCTGTTCGGAGGTCTGCACCACCCGGGCCTGGACCTGGCGGCCGACCACGGCGGCGCGTTCGGTTTCGGGTGTCATGCCGGTCGCCACCCGCCACAGCAGGATGGCGCCGATGCCCGACACGATGAGCACCAGGGCAGCCGCCGCGAACGCGATCGGCTGCGCGCCGATCGTCGCCATCGCGCGCGATCGGAAGTCCGACGGAGGAATCACGGTCATGGACGATCAAGCCTCGCGTCCGTGTGAAGTTCCCCACCCACCCTCGATGAAATAGCACTTCGCCAGCACGGGTTGCAACTGCCGATCGCTGCGCCATTAACAGTGCATTAACCATAACCCGACTTAATCACCCCCGCATCATACCAAATCAGGAAGGGCTCCGAGAGGTCGATATGGGCACCATCATTGAATTTCCGGTCGACGCCGCGTCGCGGAGGCCGGGCTCAACCATGGTCCTGCCGCCGGACCATCCCGCGACGATCCTGATCCTTCCGGCGATCCGGATCGAGCGTCATGCCGCGACGCGCGACGACGACGGCCCGGAGCAGGGCGATGCGCCGCGCCGCCGCCGCCGTCGACGCGTCCGTTCCTGAGATCGGCCGACACCATGCGGGCGTTCATCTCTCCGGCCCCGATCCGGGGTGATCGCGCCCGGCTCGTCGGCCTGTTGTCCGCGCTCGTCGCGCTGGCGCTGAGCGGCTGCGCCGGCGGCGATTTCGGCCGCACCCGCGGCGATTTCCGCAACGACGACATGCATCGCTGGATCGGCGTCGAGGCCACCGGCAGCGTCGGCGCGCGGCCGTCCGACTTCCAGCTCACCGACGAAGAGCGCACGCTGCGCGACATGGCCTATCCGCTGATCGAGCCGCCGCGACAGCGGCCGGCATGGAAGACCGTGTTCGGCGACTATCAGCCGATCGCCGCCCCGTGGCGGCAGGCGCCACCGTTCGACCGCACCGCCTACGGCAAGATGCTGATCGACGAGCCGCATCGCTCGCACACCTCGCGCTACGCCGCGCTCAGCGAAGACGTCCGCAACGACCTGACCCGGTTCGAGCCGTTCAAATTCACCGCGATGCGGGTGATCGAACTCGACCGCAAACGCAACGCGGCGCTGAAATACGTCTCCGACCTGTCACCGCGCGAGCGCGCCGACGCGATCGGACGGATGGAGGAGAACGCGCTGATCGTGCAATGGGTGCAGCAGTGCCTGCACCGCCGCGCCTCGTCCTATCGCTGGGCGCTGGAGCGGCTGGTCATCATGGCCCCCGACACCCTCGCCGCCGACGCCGACCGCCTGATCGCCGAGCTGGAAGCGCAGGCGGCGAATCTGTCGATCCCGGCGGGCCCGGCGAAGGGGCATGTGGTGGTGTCGAAGGGGTGAGGGACGGTGCTCGACGAGCTGTTGCGTCATTGCGAGCGCAGCGAAGCAATCCAGCGCCGAGTGTCGAAGTCTGGATTGCTTCGTCGCTGCGCTCCTCGCAATGACGACGTGAGCCACCGTAGGGTGGGCAAGAGGCGCCCAGCGCCGTGCCGACGCATCGTTCAGAGGTCGGGCAATTGCCGCGCCGACGACGTTCGAGCGCTTCATCAACTGATTGAAGCCATGCGGCCCTCTCAAGTGCAGAGTCGTCATCCTGAGGTGCGCGCGTAGCGCGCCTCGAAGGATGCGGCCCCGCGGTGCCCGCGGCCCATCCTTCGAGGCCCGCCGCGCCGCGCATGGCGCGGCCCAGCGGGCACCCCGGATCAAGTCCGGGGCAGGCTCTCAGGATGACGGCGGCAACCGGATCGCGAGCTCTGATTCCATCAGAGCAGAAAGGCTCTCGTTGTCGGTCAGCGCGTGGGCACGCTGCGCTTTGCCCACCCTACAAGGCTATGAGCTGATCACTACGACTTCGCCCCCGGTTCCGGCTGCGGCTTGCAGCTTGCCGAGCCCAGCGCGGCTCTCGCTTGCGGCATCATGCCGGGTTCGGAGGCCAGCGCCTTCATCACGATCAGGCCGGTGGTGGTCGGGGAGTCGATGATCAGGCGGTCGGCGGCGGTGACGTCTTCGTCTTCGGGCAGGTTGCCGTGCTGCTCGGCGGTCATCAGATCGAGTTCGATCACCTTGCGGCCGGCGGAGCGGTCGTTGATCGCGTAGTAGGCGACTTCGTTGCGGGTGTAGAACGACACCGCCGTATAGGCCTGGCTGACCGGCACGGTCAGCTTGATCGGGCCGTTCGACAGATCGTAGCGGCACACCGCGACGGCGAAGGCCGGATCGAGGAACGGCAGCGGCGCATTGTCGGGCGTGGTCGGCGGCAGTTGCGAGACCTCGTTGACCCTGGTCAGCGGCGCCAGCCGCGCATAGGCGTCCTGGCTGGCGATCCGCGGCAGCGCTAGCACGCTGACCAGATGCACGATGCCGCCGAGCACGATGCCGGCGATGACGGTGGTGATGAAGCGGATCATGGGCAGCCCATGGTGGCGATCGACGGCATCGGCGCGTCGCGCTGGGTGCGGGTGGCGACGCCGACCGGCGTGTCGTACAGCCGCAGCACCAGCATATAGCGTTCGACGCCGCCGGTCGGCAGCCAATTGCCGGCGCGCGACCGCGCCGCGACGCGGATCCTGAACGCGCCGTCGGCGGTGCGCAGGATTTCCTGGCTGGTGAAGCCGTAGCGCTCGAGATTGTTGGCGACCAGAGTGCCGCGCGGATCGTACAGCGTCAGCGTCCAGAACCGCGCCGGCGGGGTGACGCCGCTGACCTCGATGTCGCAGCGGCCGTCGAGCGGCCGCTTGGCGTCGTCGGCGGTGGCGATGAAGGCGATGCCGTCGCCGGCGCCGATCGGCAGTTCGCCGCTGCGCGCGATCGAAGCGCGGGCGTAGGGGTCGATTTCGGCGGTGCCGGCGCGCGGCCGGGCGGTCCAGGCGCCGATCGTCAGCGTGCCGAAATCGGTGCCGCGCGTCGCCGTCATCCAGGTCGCGCCGACGCCGACGCCCGCGGCGATGATCAGCGCCAGCAAAGTGAAGAAGATCAGGCGCACGTTGCAACCGTCCTTGCGCTACGAGCCGCCGTCAGTTCTTGCGCGGCGCCGTCGCCGGCGGCCCGTTCGGCGTCGCCGCGGCGAAACTGTCCGGGAATCCGACGCCGGTCGACGACACCGGCTTGGCGGGCGGGGTCTTGTCCATCGCCTTGTCCATGGCCTTGGCGGCGTCGTCCAGCATCTTTTCGACGCGCACCAGAATATCCGCGCCGCGCCGCGTCAGCACCGGTGGCGGCGCCGGTTTGCCGTCGTCGTCGGCGGCGCGCGCATTGGCTTGCGCCTGCGAGGCCGGCAGCCTGGTGCCCATGCCGACGCCGGCGAGCTCCTTGATCTCGACGCCCTGATGCGCCGCGATCATGATGTCGCGCCAGGTCTGCGCCGGCAGCGAGCCGCCGGTCATGCGGTTGGTCGGCGAGTAGTCGTCGTTGCCGTACCACACCGCGCAACTGAAATTGCCGGTGTAGCCGACGAACCAGGCGTCGCGATAGGCGTTGGTGGTGCCGGTCTTGCCCGCGGTCGGAATGCCGTCGAGGGCTGCGCGGCGCGCGGTGCCCTCGGAGACGACGTGGCTCATCATGCCGGCCATGTCGGCGGCGACCGAGGCCGGGATCGCCTGCTTCTGCTTCGGGCCGTCGCGGTCGAACCGCCACACCAGATCGCCGGCGCCGGTGCGCACTTCGAGCACCGCGTGCGGCGTCGGCGCCTTGCCCTTGTTCGGGAAGGTGGCGTAGGCCACCGCGTGTTCGAGCACGGTGACTTCGGTCGAGCCGATCGGCAGCGACGGGGTGTCGATCAGCGGCGCCTTGATGCCGAAGCGGCGCGCGACTTCGACGATCTTGGCGCGGCCGGCCTTCGGCCCGGCCTTGCCGCCGAGCGTGATCGACAGCTTCACCGGCACGACGTTGATCGAGCGGGTGATCGCCTGGGTCAGCGTCACCGAACCCGAATAAGAGTGGCCGTAATTCTGCGGGCACCAATTGCCGATGCAGACCGGGCCGTCGACCACGATCGAGGTCGGCTTGAAGCCGTTGAGCAGCGCGGTCGTATAGACATACGGCTTGAACGACGAGCCGGGCTGGCGATAGGCGTCGACCGCGCGGTTGAACTGGCTGGAGCCGTAGTCGCGGCCGCCGACCATGGCGCGGACGCCGCCGTCGAGATCCGACAGCACCGCGGCGGCCTGCGTCGCATGATAGTCGCGGCCGAACTGGCGGAGCTGGTTCTCGACCGCGGCCTCGGCGGCGCGCTGCACGTTCATGTCGATCGTGGTGCGCACCACGAAGACGCGCTCGGTGTAGGATTTCGGAAACGTCTCGACGATCTTGCGGACTTCCTCGAACGCCCAGTCGAGATAATAGTTCGGCGAATTCTCGTCGCGGCGGTCGACCACCGAGGCCGGATTGCGCCGCGCGCCGAACACCTGGCCCTCGGTCATGAAGCCGGCGTCGACCAGATTGTCGAGCACGACGTTGGCGCGGGCGCGCGCGGCGGGCAGGTTGATGTGCGGGGCGAATTTGGTCGGCGCCTTGAACAGCCCGGCCAGCATCGCGGCCTCGGCGAGGTTCACGTCGCGCACCGATTTGTTGAAGTAGAAATGCGCCGCGCCGTCGGCGCCGAAGGTGCCGCCGCCCATATAGGCGCGATCGAGATACAACTTGAGGATCTCGTTCTTGGTCAGCCGGGTCTCCAGCCAGATCGCCAGAAACGCCTCGTTGACCTTGCGTTCCAGCGTGCGCTCGTTCGACAGGAACAGGTTCTTGGCGAGCTGCTGGGTGATCGAGGAGCCGCCCTGGCGCACGCCGCCGGCCTGCGCATTGGTCACCAGCGCGCGCGCGGTGCCGGCGACGTCGATGCCGAAATGATCGTAGAAGCGGCGGTCCTCGGTGGCGAGCGTCGCCTTGATCAGATTGTCGGGGAAGTCTTCCAGCGGGATCGAGTCGTTGTGCTTGATGCCGCGATTGCCGATCGGATTGCCGTAGCGATCCAGGAAGGAGACGGCGAGGTCGGATTTCTTCAGCCAGTCCTCGTCGCCGGTCTCGCGGAACGCCGGCTGCGCCAGCGCCAGCAGCACCAGCAGGCCGCCGGCGCCCATCGTGGCGGCTTCCGACAGCGGCTCGATGAACACCCAGCGCTTCCAGTGACCGACATAGAAGCGGTCCATGAAAGTGGAGAAGCGCTCCCACAATTCGCGGATGCCGGCGGCCGACGAGAACAGCGTCGAATCCAGCCGCGCGTCGAGGTCCAGAAACCAGTTCCGGATCCGCTGCATCCAATTGTCTGGCAGAATCTTCGGCACCGGCTTCGACCAATCGCGTGACGGCGCCGGGCAGGGCGCCTCCATCCGTCTTGCTGCAGCGTTGCGGCAAACCCAAGGCGCGCGCGGCGATCCCAGGGAATCTCGCCCCTTGTAGCCGAGCGGCGGCCTTAGACCAATGGCCGCGCAGGGATTTTCCTGAACGGGGGCCGTCCGCCGCGCGCTTCAGGCGGGCCGGCGCGGCGAACCGGCTGCGTCGCCGGCGCAACTGCTCCGACGGCGTTTTCGAACGAAGTGGATACCGGTTCGCGTGAAGAAAACGCGTCAAATCAGGAATCGAGAGCTCCGGTTCTGATTCCATCAGAACCGGAAAAGCTCTAGAACGGCCTCCCTGTCCGCATCGACGCAAGCGCCGAAGGCCCGAAAGGCTCGACCAAGGCATGACCGCAGTTCCCAAGAAGATTTCCCCCCAGGACGGGTTCTTCTGGAAAACCAAAACCTTGGAAGAGATGTCCCAGGCCGAATGGGAGAGCCTGTGCGACGGCTGCGCGCGGTGCTGCCTGGAGAAGCTCGAGGACGAGGATTCGGGGCGGATCTATTTCACCCATGTCGGCTGCCGGCTGCTCGATGGCGACGCCTGCGCCTGCCACGACTACGCCAATCGCTCGGAACGGGTGCCGGATTGCGTCCGGCTGACGCCGGAGAACGTGCGCACGCTGAGCTGGCTGCCGCCGAGCTGCGGCTATCGGCTGGTCGCCGAGGGCCGCGATCTGTACTGGTGGCATCCCTTGATCTCCGGCGATCCGAACACGGTGCACGACGCCGGGGTGTCGGTGCGCGGGCGCGTCGAGGCGACCGAGACCGAGGTCTCGGTCGAGGACCTCGAAGATCACATCGTCTCCTGGCCGGCCCTGCTGCCGCGCCGCGCCAAGCTGAAGAAACGGCCGGGCTGAGCGCGACCGGTCCGCTGAACTCCTCGTTGTGGTTCTGTCGGCGGACCCGCTACGCGTGCGACGCCGGGCTGCGCATCGACCACCTGCTGCTCAGCCCGACGCTCGCGATCTTGCTCCTGCGCGCGATCTTCTTACTGGGACGGAGTGAACGGAGTGCTCAGCACCCGCTTCTCCGTCGAGATCAGGAACTTGCGCTTGACGTCGAATCCGCTGCCCGGTTTGCAATCCAGCGCTCTGCCGTCATCGTCGAGACAGCGCAGCGTGCTGCCGACCACGAAGCTGCCGACCTGGTTGCCCTGCGCGATCCCGGCATCGGCATCGAACTGCCAGTGCACACCGAGATAGACCCGGCTGCGCGCATTTTCGTCCTCCGCCGCGCGGAAGTTGACGAAGCGTCGGGTCACTTCCGGTCGCGGCACGTCCGAGCCGGCCGGCTTGTTTTGCCCGTTGTACTCGTCGGAGATGAAGCTGAAGGACGTGTCGTCCGGGTAGAACGCGCGCAGCACTTCGAACAGAGCGCCGCCGAACGTGGCGTGTCCGGAAGGATAGGCCGGGAAAGGAGGCGTGAAGTTGGGACCGCGAACGGAGTTGCTGGCCGGGGCCCCCAGCGCCTTCCAGTAGACGTCGGCATGGGTGGCATCGTTGCCGTCGGTCGCGGCCGCCCGAATGCCGACGACCGGGCGCCAGTAGCGATAGTGATACTTTGCGTCCCATGCGGCGATCGCCGCGTCCGCCATTGCGATGTTGGCGAGCGCGAACAATCGGGCGTAGTTGAGCAGCTTCGGATCCTCGTCCTTGGTATCGCCGTCCTTGATCTGCTGCTGCACGATCTGCCGGATCACCTGATTGTAGAGCCGCGGCGGAGCGCACAGGAAAGCGGTGCCGTCATAAGCCCAGAACGTTCCGATCAGTGTCTGGTCCGCACTGCGTTCAGACCTCGAGCGCTCGGTGTTCTCGCCGCCGAGCTTCCTGACCTCTTCGAAGTCCCGGGCGTATTCGGCGCTGTCGGTCGACGGCGGCGGGGGCGGCCGGAAGGTCGGCACGTTCTTGATGACGAACGGCTGAACGTCCTTCCACTTGCCGCCGAGCGCCGCGGCGATGTTGCTGACGGGGTCGGGTCGCCACTGACCTGATTTTTCCGCGAGCGGAAAGCCAGGATCGCCGACCTGCGGCTCTTCGTGCGCCGAGCCGTCGTTCCGGCGTGCCCGGAGAATCGCCTTCGCGACGGTGATTCCGAGTTCGCGGCCGGCCCGATACATCGGCGCGTTGCGATCCTTGCCGCTCAGGACGGCGCCCTCGTCGATGGCGATGAGATTCTCGATCACATCCACCTGTTGAGGATAAAGCGCCTTCAGGGTCTCACCCGCCGAATACGTGATCGCCATGTCGACCGAGGCGTCTTCTTTCGGATTGGGAATGCCCTGCAGATAGGTCGCGAACACGTATCTCGGCTTGTCGGGTGATTTCGAGTCGAACCGCATCGCCAGATTGATCGCGTCGAACATCGCGATGTGAACGATCGCCATCACCCGGCTCGAGCGGTGCGGGCCGTAATTGTGCAGGGCGGGATTGTCCGGCGTGCCCAATGGCGGCGGAGCATGATCCATCGATGTGGTGTCGAGTGCGATCTGATTCCACATCACGAACCGGTCGAACGCATTCTGCGGGGCGCAAGGAAGTGGCCGCTTATATCTGATCGGCAGTGCCGGGATCGCGCGCTGAAACGCGTCGGGGGCGAAGCAGCTCTTCGCAGCCTCCGCGTTGAGTTGACTCACCTTTTCGCTGGTCACCTCGCGCGAAATCAGGCCGGGACTGAGGATTCGCCGGAAGTCGTCGAGCGATTGTGTCTGAAGCACCGGCTGGGCCGTGGAAACCACGGGAGTGAGCGACAGTATGAACGTCGCGACGAAAACTCGCCTGATCGTCATGGCAATACCTCGCGGATGGAATCATCAAAAAGTAAAAATGACAATAAATAGCAACTTGGTCAGACTGGATGAGTGATCGCGTATCGTCAAGTCGCGTAGTTCACACCGGGTCGTGAGGTGAAGCCGAAAAGTGAACTGGTAACGCCAATAGGGCGGGCGATCGGCTTTGTTGACGAGGATGTGAACGGGCCGTTGCGGTGCGCCATAGGCCTGGTCCGCGGGACGCGTCGGCCTCCGCCAAGATCACCGCGCGGATCGCCGGTATCTGCGGATGGCGCGGCGAGATGTTGGGGCGCGGGCGGGACGGGTTGATCGTGGAGGCCGATCCGGGACCTTCGCGATGGTGAAGTGGCGCAAACCGTCGAACGACCTGCGCGGCGTGCCGCTGTGGGAGCATGGCGGCATCGTCTGCACCAGTCTGCATCAGAAAGGCTCTCGACGCCCCGCCGACGCGCCGAGTCGCGTCACCCCTCGATGCAGTGTCGAGGAGCCTGGGATGGGCGCGTCGACGGGCGATGTCGTGCTCGCCTGGGCGGCGCATGACGCCGGCGCTTCGGCGCAGATGGGCGATGCACCGGCGGGCCTTTCAAATTGCTGCGGCTTCGCGCAGAACGGCGCCCATGACCGCATTGATCATCCTCGCTCTCGCCGGCCTGTGGGCCGGCATGCAGAACACGCTCGCCGGTGGCGGCTCGTTTGTCACGCTGCCGGCGCTGCTGCTGACCGGGCTGTCGCCGCTGGCGGCCAACATCACCTCGACGGTGGCGCTGTTTCCCGGGCAGCTGGCCTCGGGCTACGCCGGCCGGACGATGGTCCAGGGTGTCGGCCGGCTGTCGTTTGTCTGGCTGGTCGTCATCAGCCTGGTCGGCGGCGCGCTCGGCGCGCTGCTGCTGCTGATCACGCCGCCGACCATCTTCGCGCGGATGATGCCGTGGCTGGTGCTGTTCGCGACGCTGATTTTCGCCTGGGGCAGCTTTCGGCGCAAGCCGCCGGCGCAGGCCAAGGAGATCAGCCTGCCGCTGCTGGTCGGCGCGCAGTTCATGATCGCGATCTATGGCGGCTATTTCGGCGGCGGCATCGGCTTTCTGATGATGGCGGCGCTGTCGATCGCCGGCATGAAGCCGCGCAACGGCAGCGCCACCAAGAACGCGCTCGCCGCGGCGATGAACGCGTCGGCGGTGGCGATGTTTGCGTTCTCCGACGACGTGAAATGGCTGGAGGCGCTGGTGCTCGCCGGCTCGTCCACCGTCGGCTATCTCGCCGGCGTCTGGGTGCTCCGCCGCGTCAACGAGCAATGGCTGCGGTTCGGCGTCATCGTGCTCGGCGTGGCGCTGACGGCGGGGCTGTTCTGGCGGCAGTTTTAGAAGCCGTTGCGGCGCGTTTGCGCCTCGATGACTTCGTCATCGCCCGGACGAGCCGGGCGATGACGTTGTGCGTGTATCCTGAGGCCGCGCGTCCCCATCACCAGCGATAGCTGGCGGTCGCTGTGATCACCCGCGGGGCGATGTACTGGCAGCCGCCGGTGGCGGTGCACATCGCGTTGTCCTTGTCGGCGATGTTCTTGACGTTGAGCGCCAGGTTGATGCCCTTCGGCTGGCGATAATGCAGCCCGGCGTCGAACACCGTATAGGCGTCGTTGGTGAACGTGTTGAGGATGTCCATGTAGGACTCGCCGATGTAGCGGAAGCCGGCGCCGAAGCCCCATCCGGCGAGCGGCCCGCTCTGCAGCGTGTAGTCGGCGAAGGCGGACGCCATGTGGCGGGGGATCAGCACCGGCATCTTGCCGACGTCGCCGTTGTTGCTCTGGGTATTCTTCAGGTTCTGCAGCGTGTAGCTCGCCAGAACATTCAGTCCCGGCACCGGCTTGGCCAGCATCTCCAGCTCGAGGCCGCGCGAATTCACCTGGCCGGTCTGGATGCTGTAGTTCAGATGGTTCGGATCGGCAGTCAGCACGTTGTCCTGGGTGAGGTCGAACACCGCCGCGGTGAACAGCAGATCGCGGTTCGGCTGGAACTTGATGCCGCCCTCGTATTGCTTGCCCTTGGTGGGCTTGAAGGCGTTGGAGTTGAAATCGACGCCGCCTGTCGGCAGGAACGATTCGGAATAGCTGACATAGGGCGCGAGGCCGTTGTCGAACAGATAGGTCAGGCCGGCGCGCTTGGTGAAGGCGGTGTCGTCGTTGAGCTGCGGCACGCCGGTGAGGCGGTTGAGGATGGTCTGTTGAGCCGCGTCGTAGCGGCCGCCGAGCGTCAGGATCCAGTTCTGCAGCTTGATCTGGTCCTGCAGATAGACGCCGGCCTGGTTCAGGTTCTGCTTGTAGCTCTGCAGCCGGAGCGTCGGCATCGCCACCGCCTGGCCGTAGACCGGATTGAGCACGTCGAGCGACGGCGCCAGGCCGCCGAACGATTCGCCTTCGAGCTTGAACGCCTGATAGTCGGTCCCGAACAGCATGGTGTGCTGCAGCGGGCCGGTCGTGGTCTTGGCGATGACGTGGTTGTCGGTGCCGAAGCTGTCGCTGTTCTCGAGCACGCGGCGCGCGTTCCGCGCAAACACGGTCTGGGTGTCGAGCGGCGTGCCGGCCAGGGTGATCGAACGATACTCCAGATCGACGTGGCCGTAGCGCGCCCGCGAGCGCACGATCAGATCGTCGCTGAAGCGGTGTTCGAACTGATAGCCGATCCGGTACTGGGTCTGATCGAAGGTGTTGTACGACGGATCGCCGAGATACAGCGGCAGCGGGCGCATGTCGACGACCTTGCCGCCGCGGACGGTGGCGACCGACACCGGGCTGGCGATGCCGGTGACGTCGTGCTGATAGTCGCTGAGGAACGTCAGGGTGGTGTCGTTGGTCGGCCGCCAGGTGATGGCCGGCGCGATATAGGCGCGGTCGTCCTTGATCTTGTCGGAAAACTTCGCGACCTGCGCGTCGGAATCCCGTAACACGCCGGTGAGCCGATAGAGCACGGTCTTGTCCTTGTCGACCGGGCCGCCGACGTCGAACGCGCCCTGCAGCCGGTCGGCGCTGCCGACCAGGCCGACCACCTCGCCGAATGCCTGGTCGGTCGGCCGCTTACTGATCAGATCGATCAGGCCGCCGGGCGGGCTCTGGCCGTACATCACCGAGCTCGGGCCCTTGACGACGTCGATGCGCTCCACGCCGTAGGGCTCGTTGCGGAACACCGAGAAATAGGCCGAGCCGTTGGCGGTGTCGCGCAGGCCGTCGCGGAAGTTGGAGAAGCCGTTGGTTTCGAAGCCGCGGATGCGCGCCTGATCGTAGCGTGGGTCGCCGCCGAACGTCTGCACCGCGACGCCGGCGGTGTATTGCAGCGCCTGCGCGACGGTGTCGATGCCGCGCGCGTCGAGGTTGTCACGGCTGATCACGGAAATCGATTGCGGGGTCTCGATCAGCCTGGTGTCGGTCTTGGTGCCGCTGGCGCTGACGCTCGGCACGAAGCCGCGCACCGGATCGGTGCCGCGTTCGAACACGGCGCGCTGCGTCGGCTGTGCCGGCTGCGGCGCTTGCGCGGCACGCTGTGCGGATCTGCGCGAGCGTCCGGTGGCGGAGCGGCTTCTGTCACGCGGCGCTTGCGCCTGCCGCCGGCTCGCCTGCGGCGCTGTGATTTCGACGGCGGGCAGCTCGGTCGCCGCCGGCTTGGCCCCCTGTGCGGCCGCGGAAGACGGAAGCCAAACGATCGGCACGATCAACGCGCTGGTCAGCCATAGGGTTTTGAGCACAGGTCTACGACCGGCGTTCGCGCCGGCAATAACGGATTTCATTGGTCGCCCCCAGTTTCGAGAGACGAACTAATCGAATGCAACAACGTGTATCAATGTGAACGCGAAGCTTCTGCGGGAATACAGTTTGGAATTGCTCGAACGAAAGACGCGTCGCAGGCATCGGCGCATTGCGGTGAGGCGCTTATCGCGTTGGTATTGCTGACGTGCCGGAAGTGAGACGAGAGCGTGCCGGTGCGACGGGTGTCTTTGAATCGTTCAAAGCGGGAATCGTTCAAAGCGGGAGATGTCTCGGCTGCGAAACGAGCGAGCTGTGATTGTCGCTGGTGCGGCGCCCCCGTTTGCATTCCGTCGCCTGGAAAACAGACTGTTCTCGGGCCGTCCAAACCGGGTAAGCTGCCGCTGCCGGCACGGGCTGGTCTGGGTGGAAGCGGCATGGAGCGTTGGGCAATCGGAATTGCGCTGGCGGTGGTGGCTGCGCTCTGGCTGTCGCCGGCGCGCGCCGAAAAGCGCGTCGCGCTGGTGATCGGCAATTCCGGCTATCAGAACGTGTCGCGGCTCGACAATCCGAAGAACGACGCGGTGCTGATGGCGGAGACGCTGAGTGTGATCGGCTTCACGCTGGTCGGCGGCCGCGCCCAGCTCGATCTCGACAAGCCGTCGCTGGATTCCGCGGTGCAGAATTTCGGCCGACAGATCCAGGGCGCCGACGTCGCGCTATTCTACTTTGCCGGCCACGGCGTGCAGATCAGCGGCGCCAATTATCTGGTGCCGGTCAACGCCAATCCGACCCGCGAGGCCGACGTCGATTTCCAGATGGTCGACGTCAACGTCGTGCTGCGGCAGATGCAGGCGGCCGGAACGCGGCTGAAGATCGTCATTCTCGACGCCTGCCGCAACAACCCGTTCGGCGCGCGAGGACTGCGATCCTCCGAAGGTGGCCTCGCGCAGATGCGCGCGCCCGACGGCACGCTGATTTCCTACGCGACCCAGCCCGGCAGCGTCGCGCTCGACGGCGGCGATGGCCACAGCCCGTATACGCGCGCGCTGGCGGCGACGGTGAAGCGGGCCGGGCTCGATCTGTTCCAGACCTTCAATCAGGTCGGCCTCGCGGTGATGCGTGCGACCGGCGGCGCTCAGCAGCCCTGGGTGTCGTCGTCGCCGATCGACGGCACGTTCTACTTCGTCGCGCCGGCGCTGCCGCTGCCGCCCGCGTCGCCGTCGCCGATGCAGGAGGCGCGACTGAGCGAGACCCCGCGTCGCGATCCCGATCGCGCGCCGCTGACCGATGCCGGTGCGCTGCGCGAACTGCGCGACCGGCTGTACGAACGCAATTTCGATCCCGACGTGCCGGACGACAAAGCCGGCTTGCGCACGGCGATCGCCAAGTTCCAGGAGAAGGCGGCGCTGCCGCAGACCGGGGAGGCGACCGAAGGCGTGCTCGCGCGGCTGCGGCAGACCGACGATCTGAAGCCGTGGGGATCGATCGTGTACGACCCGGACAACGAGAAGTGGGGAATGTCCTGGAACCACGCGTCGCGGAAAGCCGCGGTGTCGGACGCCGGCGCGAAATGCAGCGGCGCGCCGTGCAAGGTCGAACTCAGCTTCTACGGCCAGCGCTGCGGCGCCTTCGCGGTGTCGGCGATGGCGTGGTCGCTGGTCGACCGCGACAGCGTCCAGGCGGCGAAGGATGCCGCGCTCAGCGCCTGCGGCAAGTCCGGCAAGCCGTGCCGCGTGATCGGCGCGGTCTGCGCCGACGGCTCCGGCCGCTGACTCCGGTGGCGGCCGGCCGCTACTGCTTCGACGCGGTCCAGCGGCCGACGCAGCCGTCGGAGCGTCGAAACGATCCGGAGCCGCTGCGGGCCGAGAAACGGCCGGAGCTGGTCCAACTGATGCCATTGGCAGAGCCCGCGCCGGTCGTGGCGCCGTTCGGCGCGACCCGGCCCGAGGTGTATTGTCCGATGATCCTGCCGCTGGTGATGACGATCGCCTCGGTGGCGCCGCCGCAGGGTGTGCCGACGCTCGCGACCGACCATGCGCCGTCGAAATTGCCGCCGCCCGCACCGGCACCGCCCCCACCGCTCTTGCGTGCGGCGGGGCGTGTCGTCTCGGCGGCGGGCTTGCTGCGCCGTGCCGGCTTGGCCGGCTCGACGGTCCGCGGCGTCGCGCGCGTTCCGGACAGCGACTTCTCGGTGTTGCCGATGCTGCCGCCGGCGCTGCCCGATTGCGCGCCTGCGGGGCCGGGCAGGCCGACGACGGCGAACGCGGCGGACAGCAGGGCGGCTCTCGTCACGAATCGAACGACGTCTTGCATGGCACCGAGTTCCATCGCGGCATGGATGTTGCGAGCACGCGAATGAGGTTCGCCGGTGTCAGTTGATGCGTCAAGTCTTGCGATGCCGCAGCAGCATGTGGCCGTGCGACGACGAGGTGTGAATGCTGCCGGAGCGCGCGCGTTGGCGTCACCGCGACCTGAGTTTCGCCGCGCGCGGCCGCGTCACCTCCGTAAAACTACGGCTCGTGACTATCCCAAATAGCACACCCAGGCGGATTGTGAGACAAGCAGTACATCCGCGGCGCGCTGCGTCGTGGTCCCCTTCCTTGGGGCGTTTCCTCCCTAGACTTGGCCCGGGCGCCGATCGGCGACCGGGCCTTTTTATTGTTTATGATGACGTGCGTCAGCTTATTATGACGTGCGTCAGCCCATCACGCCCTTTGCCCCCTCCCGATCCGTAAGCACGCGCCCATCCGGCGGTCCGTGGAACCCCACCGACGTTCCGTCGTCCTCGGCCGGACGCGCCGGGACAGGCACGCACCGGAACGGTGCCGGGCTGATGTTGGCGGCCGGACCGGGGTGGGCCATGCTCGCCCCAGGACGATTTCGCTCGCAATTATTTTGTAGATACGATATATTGCCATGAAAATCCTGTGGGACGAGCACAAGCGCGTCGTCAATCTCGAGGCCCATGGTTTGGACTTTGCCGACCTCGACGGCGCATATTTCGAGAGCGCTGTGATCCGGCCTTCGTATTCCGGGCGCTATCTGGCATTCGGTCGATTGAATGCCGATGCAGTTGCGGTGGTCTTCAAACCGCTGGGACGCGAAGCGATCAGCGTCATCAGTCTGCGGCCCGCCAACCGACGCGAAAGGGAGCTGTTCGATGGCTAAGAAGACGTTGAAGACCTTCCAGCCCGACCGTGGCTACACCAAAGAGGACTGGGACGAAGTGGGCGACAATCCGGAATGGACCGCCGAGGATTTCGCCAAGGCGCGTCCGTTCGCCGAAGTCCTCCCCGACCTCGCGGCCTCGATCCGGCGCGGGCGCGGGCCGAACAAGGCGCCGACCAAGAAGCTGGTATCGCTGCGGCTGTCGCGCGAAGTGATCGACAAATACAAGGCCGGCGGCGACGGCTGGCAATCGCGCATCGACGCGGATCTGCGGCGGATCAACAAGATCAAGTAGGCGGCGGCACGGGCGCCGCCGCGTTAGAGCAGCCCTGGTTTTGATGGAATCACCGCCGTCATCCTGAGGTGCCCGCTGGGCCGCGCCATGCGCGGCCCAGCGGGCCTCGAAGGATGAGCCGCAAGCGCCTTGGCCGCATCCTTCGAGGCTCGCTGCGCTCGCACCTCAGGATGACGACGCCGTACGCGAGAATGCGGCGTGGCTTCAGTCAAGCGATGAACCGCTCTAGTGACCGTCCCGCTCCGCCTCACAGCCCGAGAAACTTGAACGGCTCGCTCGGCCTGAAGCGGTCGTGGACCTCGCCGGAGAAGGTGTTGCTCTGGCCGGGGCCGAGGTCGAGCTTCTGCACCGTGCCCTTGTCGGCCGAGAAGTCGATTTTGGTCAGGTCGACCCAGAACACGTTCGGGGTCAGCGCGGATTCGAAGAAGTACAGTTTGCGCTTGTGATCGACCACGGTGCGCCAGCGCGTCGAGGAGATGTTCGGCTGGTCGGGCGTGGTGATGCCGTAGGGCACCGAGGCGTTGCGGATCACGCCGAACACGCTGGCGATGGCTTCGACCGGATTCTCCGCTTTCGGGATCGCATCGACATAGAACGAGGCGCGGGCGAAGCGGTCCGCGGCGCGGTTGGTGCCCGGCAGCATCACGGTGCCGCCGATCTGCTTCCAGTAGGCGTTGAGCGCGAGCTGCTGATCGAAGGTCGGCGAATTGGTCATCACCTGATACTGCCGGCCGTGATGGATCACCTGCTTGCCGTCGATATATTCGATGATGGCGCTATCGCCGCTTTTGTCCGACAGCGACAGGTGCACGGTCGCCAGCCGGTTCTCGTCGGGGAGTTGCGCAGTGACCACGGTGAACGGTTCCTTCGCCAGCGCCGCGACCGCCTCCTGCACATTGGCGAAATTGTCGAGCACGTATTGCGGCCACAGCGACAGCGCGAGGCCGGGCCTGCCGCCGTCGAGCTTCGGATAGGTCGATTCCGCCAGCCACAGCACGTTGGCCACCAGGCCGGCCTCGTTGACGCCGTCCGAGGTCGCGATGTCGTAGGCCGAGGCGATCACGCTGCCGTAGCGCGCGGTCCATTGTGCCGAATTCGGCCCGGCCTCGCCGGAGCGCTTGATGCCGCGCGGGAAGATCCAGAGATTGGTGCCGATGTCGCGCGCCCAGTCCATCGAGCGCGCGGTGATCACCTGATCGCCGGCGCCGAGATAGACCAGGCGGGTGCAGGCTTTCGCAGCGGGCGCGAGCAGGGCGCCGCTGGCAAGCAGTGCGGCGATGGAGACGGTCACGAAACGACGCCTGAATGCAATCATGGCTGTGGCTCCGATGGCTGGATCTGTCTGAATGAGCTGGGCCGACCCGACATGTGAAATACCGATCGTTCAAGATCGCGGGACCGCGTCGCCGAGCTTGGCACGACAGTGCAACAAATCGATGTGCCGGACGACTCATAGTTGACGAAACATCGATGTGATCGGCGGGGATAGCATCCCGCGTTGCGGGAAAGCGCGGGGCCCCCGGTATGCGTGAACCACCCATGCGCCGAAGCCGCTGTCTTGGGCGGATTTGATGCGCTATTGAACTTCAATAGCGAATTCCCCCCGATGCCAGCCCGACGAGATTCCGCGACCGCATGAGCATGTCCGAACACCGACGCCGTGAGCCGTCCGGCAGGCAATTGTTGTCCGACGAAGCGGCGGCGGAACTGTCGCACATTCCCACCGAAGTGATCGATCTCGGCGACGCGCCGCCGCTGGCGCCGGCGAATACGCTGTCGCAGGGCGAAGTCCGCGCCATCCTGATGAGTCTGCTGCTGGCGATGTTCCTCGCCGCGCTCGACCAGACCATCGTCGCCACCGCGCTGCCGACGATCGGGCGGCAGTTCGGCGACGTCGAGAATCTGTCCTGGGTGATCACCGCTTATCTGTTGTCGTCGACCGCGGTGGCGCCGGTGTTCGGCAGCCTCGCCGACATTTACGGCCGCCGCGCCACCATCATCGCGTCGATCAGCCTGTTCATCGCCGGTTCAGTGATGTGCGCGCTGGCGCCGAGCCTGCTGGTGCTGATTCTCGGTCGCGCGCTGCAGGGGCTGGGCGGCGGCGGCATCATGCCGATCGTGCAGACGGTGATCTCGGACGTGGTGACGCCGCGCGAGCGCGGCAAGTATCAGGCCTATTTCTCCGCCGTCTGGGTCTCGGCCGGGATCGGCGGGCCGATCCTCGGCGGCGCCTTCGCCGAGCATCTGCACTGGTCGATGATCTTCTGGATCAATCTGCCGCTGGCGATCGGCGCGCTGGCGTTGCTGCTGCCGAAGATGGCCAAGATTCCGACGTATCACCGCCGCCGCAAGGTCGACTGGCTGGGCGGCGTGCTGCTGATGGCCTCGGCGATGGCGGTGATGCTGGCGCTGACCTGGGGCGGCACGCGGTTCTCCTGGCTGTCGCCGACGATCCTGGCGCTGAGCGGCGGCGCAGTGCTGCTCGCGGTGTGCTTCGTCTGGCACGCGCTGCGGGCGCCCGAGCCGTTCCTGCCGCTGCAATTGATGGGCGGCACGGTGGTGCCGTGGGCGATGGCGGCGGGCGGCTTCGCGATGGGAGCGATGATCGGCCTGACGGTGCACATGCCGCTGTACTACGAGGCGGTGTATCACCTGACCGCGAGCCAGTCCGGCCTGGCGCTGATCCCGATCGCCGCGGTGTCGGTGCTCGGCGCGGCGTTCACCGGCCGCGCTATGGTGAAGGTCGAGCGCTACAAGCGGATCGCGATCCTCGGCACCGGCTTCTCGGCGCTGATGGCGGCGGCGATCGCGGTGACGACGCCGCTGCCGCTGTGGCTGTTCCTGGCGCTGCTGTCGCTGTTCTCGATCGGGCTCGGCACGGTGTTCCCGGTCACCGTGGTGTCGATCCAGAACGCGGTGGCGCGGCCGCAGATCGGCACCGCGACCGGGGCGATGAACTTCTTCCGCGCGCTGATGGCGTCGTTCACGGTGGCGGCGTTCACCGCGGTGCTGCTGATCGCGTTCGGCGGCGAGATCCAGCTCGGCGGCGCCGAGCATCGCCACGCCATCGGCACGGTCGCTGCCGCCGACATGGTGGCGGCGTTCCGCTGGGTGTTCGCCGCGGCCGCCGCGATGCTGGCCGCGTCGGCGATCTGCGTGGCGATCATGGAAGAGCGCACGCTCGCCGGTCCGGAGCAGACTTCGCCGCCGCCGCTGGAGATGGCCGAGTAGGACGGCGCCTGGCCCGGCGCCTGCGCCGCGGACGTCCGATCGCGATCCATTTTACGGAATTTCGACACCTTCCCGCGGAAATTGACTAGTCTGCCGCAGAAACGCCGGTCGTCCGCCGCAGGGCGCGCGACAATCGGGGCGGGACGCGGTCGGCTGGAACGAATGACGGGCAGGCAATGACGACAGCGGGCGGCAACGATGGTCTCGTCTGACGGCGGCGGCGAGTCGCTGCGCAAGCGGCGGCAGCGCAATCGTGCGCGGCTGCGGCTGGCGACCGCGCTGACCGTGATTGCGCTGGTCGCGGGCGCGCTCGGGGTGCTGTTCTACGAATTGCGGCCGGTGACGTTGCGGATCGCGGTGGGGCCGCCGGGCAGCGACGATCTCAAGCTGATTCAGGCGCTGGCGCAGACCTTCGTGCGCGATCGCAGTGCGGTACGGCTGACGCCGGTGACGACCGACGGCGCGACGCCGAGTCTGTCCGCATGGCGCGAGGGCCGCGCCGATCTCGCCGTCACCCGCGGCGACCTCGATCTGCCGACCGACGCGCAAGCGGTCGCGATCCTGCGCAAGAACGTGGTGACGCTGTGGGCGTTGCCGGGCAGGGGCAAGAAGCCGGTCGCGGTGAAGAGCATCGCCGAGCTCGCCGGCCGTAAGGTCGGGGTGATCGGGCGCACGCCGGCCAACGTCAAGCTGTTGCACATCATCCTCGCCGAATCCGGCGTGTCGCCCGACAAGGTGCAGACCGAGCAGTTCGCCGTCACGGCGATCGCCGAGATGGCGCGCGACGAGCAGCTGTCCGCCTTTCTGTCGGTCGGCCCGCTCGACAGCAAGATCACGGCGGAGGCGATCGCCGCCACCGCGAAGGCGCGCGGCGAGCCGCGGTTTCTGCCGATCGACGTCGCCGATTCCATCGCCAAGAAACATCCGATCTACGATTCCGAGGAGATCCCCGGCAGCACCTTCTCGTCCGCGCCGGCGCGGCCCGAAGACAAGGTCGACACCGTCAGCATCAACCACCTGATCATCGCCAAAAGTGCGCTGTCGAGCCTCGATATCGCGCAGCTCACCCGGCAGATCTTCGCCGCGCGGCAGCAGCTCGCGCGCGAACTGCCGATCGCCGCCAAGATCGAGGCGCCCGACACCGACAAGGCCGCCGCGCTGCCGGCCCATAGCGGCGCCGCCGCCTTCATCGACGGCACCGAGCGCACCTTCATGGAGCGCAACAGCGACTACATCTGGGGGCTGGTCGTGCTGCTCTCCGGGCTCGGCTCGGCCGGCGCGTGGTTTCGCTCCTACGTCACCCGCGACGAGCGCGCCGCCGGCGCCAGGATGCGCGACCGCGCGCTCGCGCTTGTCGCAAAAGCCCGCAAGGCGCATTCGCTCGACGAGCTCGACGCCATGCAGCTCGAGATCGATCACATCCTGCGCGACATGCTGGACTGCTATGACGACGGCGCGATCGACGATCTGGCGCCGTTCAACCTGGTGCTCGAGCAGTTTCACCACGCCGTCGCCGACCGGCGACAGAGTCTGACGATCGCGAGCGGCGGAATAGCGCCGGCGCATCCGGATGCCCTCGGCGTGCCGGGTGCATAGCTGCGGCTGCTTTCGCGTGCCCGAGGCGGTTTCCGCGATGGAACCGTCAATTCTCCAGTAATCATTGGGCTCTAATCTGGACATCCGGCGTGGAAGAAACCGCGCGGCCCGTGTATGGGCGGACGACAGGAGACGACGGTGCGACGCCTGATTTCCCGATTCACTTGCGGCACGTCCGGCGCCACCGCCATCGAATATGCGCTGATCGCCGCCGGATTGAGCATCGTGATCCTCGTCACGGTCAACGGACTCGGCAGCAAGCTCAACACCAGCTACACCTCGGTCAATACCGCGCTCAAGTAAGCCCGCGCGGCGCCGCCTCCCTGCGCGCCCCGAGCCGCGGAGCCGGCGGACGGATGGTTAAGCAGCGCTGATGATCGCACCGGCAATCCCCGGCATTTCGCGACGTCAATTTTCAGACCCTCCGGCTATCACTCGCCCCGGTTCAAACAGACATGTGCGGGGGCACCATGCAGCAGATCGAACTCCACGCCGGCCCGGTCGGCCGGCTCAGCCGTCGCGACATCCTGGCGGCGCTCGCGGCCGCCGCGATCACGCTGCTGCTGGCGCCGGTGATCGGGCTGATGCTGCTGCTGGTCGGATAGGCCGCGACACCGCGCCGGCGCGGACACCCGTGCTCGCGATTCTGTCTTTCTCTCTTCTATTCTTGCGCAGGAAAAAAGTCCTTGACAGCGTGACGCTGCCGCAGTAGGGTTCGGCCATGCTCCACAATTGGGTTCGCGGGACGAGGCGCTGATCATCGCGTCAGCGACGTCGCCGGCACTTTGCGTGCCCAGCGCCCCCCGATCAGGTGGCTCCGATTCGCGCTGATTCGCTTCGTGTCGCCGACGGCGCCGCGCGTCGCGTCCATCGCAGCAAGAGCATCGCCGCCGGAACATCGCAGATGGTCGCGCGTTGGCGCTTTGAGATGCCGTTCACGGTATCGGGCGACCAGCAGGAGGCGATCGATGGCAGGCAAGGATCCGGGGCATGTCGAAACGACGACAGCAACCGAAGCGAGGCAGGGCGAGCGTGGGCCGTCCATGCTGGCGCTTCTGTTGGCGAGCACCGGTTTAGCCATCCTGATTCTCGGCGTGATCTGGTTCGTCTGGTTCAGAGTCTGAGTAGCTGTGTACGCTGCGCGATCATTCGTGCGACGCCCGGATGTATCAGCAAGGTAGCAAACGGGCGGATGGTGCAATCCAACTGATCGCGCGCGTGCAAGAAACAGCGCGATCATCGCCACATCGTCGCATGGGATGTCGCGCCGTCGGCAGCTGATCTGGCTCGTAGTTGCACGCATCTGACTATTAAGTAATTGTTCCGATGTCTCGCTCATAAGACCGATACTCAAGCTGTCGGCTCGATCTCGGGTGAGGAGATTTCGGATGTTCGGTCGCCGTTCGAAGAAGAACCCTGATGCGCTGGCGCTGATGGCGGCCAAGGCGGTCCGAGCCAACATCATGGTGTCGGACGCCAATCTCGACATCGTCTACATGAACGATGCGGTGACGTCGCTGTTGCGCGAAGCCGAATCCGACATGAAGAAGGAAATGCCGAACTTCAACGTCGACACGCTGGTCGGCACCAATATTGACGGCTTCCACAAGAATCCGAGCCATCAGCGGCAGATGCTGAAGAGCCTCAGTTCGGTGCATCGCGCCACCATCAAGGTCGGGCCGCGGAGCTTCGATCTGGTGGCGACGCCGCTGAACAATGCCGACGGCAGCCGCGCCGGCGTCGTGGTCGAATGGGCCGACGCCGCGATCCGGCTGCAGAACGTCGATTTCGCCGGGCAGGTCGAAGCGATCGGCAAGTCGCAGGCGGTGATCGAATTCAACATGGACGGCACCGTCCGAACCGCCAACGAGAATTTCCTGAGGACTCTCGGCTACTCGCTGGCCGAGATCCAGGGCAAGCACCACAGCATGTTCGTCGAGCCGTCGATGCGCGGCACGACCGCCTATCGCGAATTCTGGGCGGCGCTGAACCGCGGTGAATTCCAGGCCGCCGAATACAAGCGGATCGGCAAGGGCGGCAAGGAAGTCTGGATTCAGGCGTCCTACAATCCGATCCTCGACGAGAAGGGCAAACCCGCCAAAGTGGTGAAATTCGCCACCGACGTCACCGAGCAGAAGCTGAAGAACGCGGATCTCGCGGGGCAGATCGAGGCGATCGGCAAGTCGCAGGCGGTGATCGAGTTCAACATGGACGGCACCATCATCAACGCCAACGACAATTTCCTGAACGCGCTCGGCTATACGCTGGCCGAGATCAAGGGCAAGCACCACAGCCTGTTCGTCGATCCGCACGAGCGCGAGGGTGCGGCGTATCGCGAATTCTGGGCGTCGCTCGGCCGCGGTCAGTATCAGGCGGCGGAATACAAGCGGATCGGCAAGGGGGGCCGCGAAGTCTACATCCAGGCCTCCTACAATCCGATCCTCGATCTCAACGGCCGGCCGTTCAAGGTGGTGAAATACGCCACCGACGTCACCCAGCAGGTGCTCGCCCGGATGGGCAATGAGCGCGTGCGCAGCATGATGGAAACCGTCGCCGCCGGCGCCGAGGAACTCAACGCGTCGGTCCGCGAGATCTCCGCGACGATGACCAAGTCGCGCGAGACCGCGGCCGGCGCCGTCGAACGCGTGGCGAATGCCGACGCTCAGGCGCAGCGCCTCACCAGCGCGGCGCAGGCGATGAGCGGCATCGTCGAACTGATCAACAACATCACCGGGCAGATCAATCTGCTCGCGCTCAACGCCACGATCGAATCGGCGCGGGCCGGAGAGGCCGGCCGCGGCTTCGCCGTGGTCGCCGCCGAGGTCAAGAACCTCGCCAACCAGGCCAAGCAGGCCACCGACAAGATCGGCGAGGAAATCGGCAGCCTCAACATTATCTCGGGCGACGTCGCCGGCGCGCTGAACGCGATCAAGGAAGCGATCACCCATGTCAGCGAATATGTGACGTCGACCGCGGCTGCGGTCGAGGAGCAGAGCACGGTGACCAGCGAAATGTCGACAAGCATGCAACGTGCCGCCGCCGAGGCCGCCAGCATCGCGGCCGGCTGATCGATTCATCGAACTTCGACGAGTGGGCCGGCGGCGCGATCGTTCGCGCTGCGCGGCCCGCGTTCGTTTTGCGGCTGAACGTCGCTGCACCAACCTCCCTGAACCGAGGGCTGTGCCCATGGCCATTCGTCCACGCGCGTCGGCGACCAAGCCGGCGGCGCGATCCGCCGTGCGCGCGCCGCGCAACGCGCCCGCCGCCCGGCTCGCCACCATCGAGGCGACGACCCGCAAAGTCGACGCGCCCGTCCGGATCGACCCGGCCGACACCGACGGCAAGGCCCGGGTGAAGCGGATGCTGGACCGCGCCGCGACCAGCCGCACGACCAAGACGCCGGCGGCGAAGAAAGTGGTGGTGACCAAGACCGCCGCCAACACGACCGCGACCAAGACGAGCGCGACCAAGACCAATGCTACCAAGACCAATGCTACCAAGACCATTGCTACCAAGACCCGTGCGACCAAGACGGCCGGATCGAGCATCGCCACGAAAGCGGTGGCGAAGAAGACCGTCGCGAACAAGAATGTCGCCGACAAGGTCGCAGCCGAGGCCTGTGCCACGGACGCGGACGCCGCGGAGACTGCGGAGACCGAGACGGTCGCCGCTCACGGCGCCGCGCCACCGCCGCCGCGCCGCCGCGGCCCGAGCGGCGTCACCCGGAATGCGGTCGAGCGCTGCAACGATCCGCCGCCGCTCGGCGGTCTGCCGCTGATCGACCGCGTCGGGCGCGCCGCCGAGCGCGAGATCGAACGCATCGAAGTGATCGTCGGCGGCAACCACATCAAGCCCGCGCAGCGCACCGAAGCCGAGCGCCGCGCCCGCACGCTGGCATCGCTCGCCCGCACGCTCGCCGCGCTGCGCACGCTGCGCAGCGATGAGCAGCGCAGGAGAACGCGCGATGACGACGCCATTCCCCGAGACCTCGACGAGTTCAGGCGCGCGCTTTCGCGACGACTGGAGCAGTTGGTCGACGGCCGAGCGCGACCACCTGCTGCAGGGGATGAGTGAGGCGGAACTCGCCTTTCTCGACGCGCAATGGGACGTGTTCGCGCATGATCATCAGCGCCCGCCGCTGTTCGCAGCGAACGGCAGACCGTGGCTGACCTGGCTCCTGATCGGCGGCCGTGGCGCCGGCAAGACCCGCGCCGGTGCCGAATGGATCCGCTGCCAGGCGCTCGGGCTCGCTCCCTTTGCAAGCGAGCCGGTGGCGCGGATCGCGCTGGTCGGCGAGACCGAGCACGACGTCCGTGAAGTGATGATCGAGGGCGTCTCCGGCCTGCTGGCAGTGCATCCGCCGGATCAGCGGCCGCAATGGCAGCCGTCTCGGAAGCGACTGGAATGGAGCAACGGCGCGGTGGCGCAGGCGTTTTCCGCCGACGACCCGCAGAGCCTGCGCGGGCCGCAATTTTCCTGCGCCTGGTCCGACGAGATGGCGAAGTGGCGCTACGCGCAGGACGCCTTCGACATGCTGCAATTCGGACTGCGGCTCGGTTCGCAGCCGCGGCAAGTGATCACCACCACGCCGCGGCCGACCGCGCTGCTGAAACGATTACTTGCCGATCCATCCGCGGTGACGACGCACGCGCCGACCCGCGCCAACGCGTTGAATCTGGCGCCGACCTTCCTGGAAGGCGTGATGGCGCGCTACGCCGGCACGAGGCTCGGGCGTCAGGAACTCGACGGCGAACTGATCGAGGACCGGCCCGACGCGCTGTGGTCGCGCGCGCTGATCGAGAGCTGCCGGGTCGTCGACGCGCCGCCGCTGCAGCGCCTCGTCGTCGCGGTCGATCCGCCGGCGTCGTCCGGCAAGCGCGCGGATTCTTGCGGCATCGTCGCCGCCGGCATCGCCGAGAACGGCGTCACCTATGTGCTCGCCGACGACAGCGTCGCGGCGGCGACGCCGACGCTGTGGGCCAGCAAGGCGATCGCGCTGTGGCGACGGCTCGACGCCGATGCGCTGATCGTGGAGATCAACCAGGGCGGCGAGATGGTGAAGGCGGTGATCAACGAGATCGATCGCGGCGTGCCGGTGACGCCGGTGCGCGCCTTCCGAGGCAAATGGCTGCGCGCCGAGCCGGTCGCGACGCTGTACGCGCAGGGCCGCGTCAAGCACGCCGGCTGCTTTCCCGCGCTCGAAGACGAGATGGCCGATTTCGGCACCTCGGGCCTCTCCAACGGCCGCTCGCCGGACCGCCTCGACGCGCTGGTCTGGGCCGTGAGCCACCTCGCCCTCGCGCCGCGCATCGCCGAGCCGCGGGTGCGGGTGCTGTGAAGATGGGATTGTGAACGACCGCGTATCAATGCCGTGTCCCGGGCGCGCCGCGGCACGCAATGCCGCTGCGCAGAACCGGGACCGTTACGAGGAATGAATCGCCGCGCCGATATGATCGACTTTCGCCGTAGCGGCCCCGACTCTCCAGGCCGCGCTGCGTCCGGGGCACGCCGGTCTGGCAAACAATTTCCGAAAGAAATCAACGGACAGCATCATGCTCGATCGCCTCAAAGCCTTTCTCGCGACCCCTGAAGTCAAAGCCTCGCGCACCGCGAAACTGCTGGCGTTCGAATCCGGAGGCGTTGCACGGTGGACACCGCGGGACTACGCGCGGTTGTCGCGCGAAGGTTATGTCTCCAACGCGGTGGTGCATCGCTGCGTCCGGCTGATCGCCGAAAACGCGGCGGCCTGCACGTTTCTGGTGTTCGACGGCGCGCAGGAGAAGGAGGCGCATCCGCTGGCGCAACTGATCGCGCGGCCGAATCCGCGGCAGGACGGCGCCGCGCTGTTCGAGACGCTGGTGGCGCATCTCTTGCTCGCCGGCAACGCCTATGTGGAGGCGGTGGCGCTCGGCGACGCGGTGCACGAACTCTACGCGCTGCGGCCGGACCGGATGAAGGTGGTGCCTGGGCCGGACGGCTGGGCCGCGGCCTACGACTACGTGGTCGGCGGCCGCAGCGTGCGGTTCGATCAGCACGCGACGCCGGTGCCGCCGATCCTGCATCTGACGTTCTTTCATCCGCTCGACGATCATTATGGTCTGGCACCGCTCGAGGCCGCCGCGGTCGCGGTCGACACCCACAACGCCGCGGCGCGCTGGAACAAGGCTCTGTTGGACAATTCGGCGCGGCCCTCCGGCGCGCTGATGTATGCCGGGCCGGAAGGCGCGGTGCTCTCCGACGAGCAGTTCGGCCGGCTGAAGCGCGAGCTGGAGACGACCTATGAGGGCGCCGCCAATGCCGGCCGGCCGCTGCTGCTCGAAGGCGGGCTCGACTGGCGGCCGATGGCGCTGTCGCCGAAGGACATGGACTTCCTCGAAGCCAAACACGCGTCCGCGCGAGAAATCGCGCTCGCCTTCGGCGTGCCGCCGATGCTGCTCGGCATTCCGGGTGACAACACCTTTGCGAACTATCAGGAAGCCAACCGCAGCTTCGTCCGCCAGACTGTGCTGCCGCTGGCGACCCGGATCGGCAATGCGCTGGCGCAATGGCTGGCGCCGCAATTCGGCGACGGCGTGCGCCTCGTGATCGACACCGACCGCATCGACGCGCTGGCGAGCGACCGCGTCGCGCTGTGGGAACGCGTCAGCGCCGCGCCGTTCCTGACGCTGAACGAGAAGCGTGAAGCCGTCGGCTACGCGCCGCTCGACGGCGGCGACCGGCTGGGGTGAGGGCGGGGCCGGAAGGCTGAGCCTGTCGTGATGTGAACGTCGGTCGCGTAGCCTGACGCGATCGCGCGTGGTGGCAGCTATCTCAAGCAAAGCGAGATCATGCCCATGATCGACCAACGAGCAGCGTGGCTCGCGCATCAGCGCGACCGCTGGATGCGATCCGATGCGCAGCGCTTCATGCAGCCCGATGCCGCCCGCTGGATCAGGCCCGACGTCGCCCGCTATCTCGTGCCGGGGACCAATCCGTCCGACGTCTTTCCCGCGCTCGACCGCAAATTCAATCCGAACCAGCCGCGTATTCCAGCAGGGCAAGCCGGTGGCGGGCGTTGGACGGATGGAAGTGACGTAGGAGCAGACGTCTCGGGAGAGGCCTCGCCGAGCGCCGAGCCCGCAGTCAGTGAAACCCCGGGTGACGCAAACTCCACGCTTGCGTTTCAAGCTCAAAGTCCGGGCGACCTCAGGTCCTGGCTGAAGCAGCTCGAGGATCTCGCCTGGAAGGATCCGCGGCCGATCCCCAGCGCGGAAGCCAGCGATGTCGAGAACAATCTCGAAGAGGTTCAGGGCCGTCGACCGCCGTTGTCGACATGGTTTCCCGGTGCTTCGCTGGGTCAACGAACCCGGTTGGAAATAGCGACGGCGCGTAGCGAAGATGCGCTTAGGAAGATCCGTCGTTACGACGAGAATTGGGAGCCTCGCGAACAGAGCTGGTCGGCAACGCCGGGAAGCATCGAGGGCGCAATTGCCCGCGCTGAAGCACGAGCGGTCGAGGCTGAGGCCTATCTCAGCCAACGTCGCTCAGGCATCGGCGGCAATTTAGGTCCGCCCCTTGATTTGAACCCCGCCAATCGTGCGCCGGAATTCGGCCGTTGCGATGGTACGTCATGGATCGACAGCTACAGAACGATCAACAATGCGACAGATCTATTTGGACGCCCCGTTTGGCCAAACCATAGAGGAACAGTTGCTGTCGCAAGAATTGATGGTGACATATACTTCGGTGTGAATTCAAAGGCGCCAGGGTATAGCGATGCTGATTGGAATCTGGCTGCAGGACTGCGCGACCAGATGGCTCTTGAGCACCCTGAACTGATAAGGGGCGAAAGTCGAGGATCTCGACCACTCGACGCCGTGTTTCATGCCGAAGCGAATCTTCTCATCCGAGCGAGCCGATATGTTGGTAGTCTGGTGAAGCGGTCCATCGAGGTGCAAGTCGATCGGCCCGTCTGCTGGAGCTGTGAACAAGCGTTGCCGAAAGTCGGACTGGAATTGGGCGATCCGTATGTCACGATTCGCGAGGTAAGGTCAGGTCGCGCGAGCGTGATGTGGCAGGGCGAATGGCTTGTCTGGAGAAAGAAATGAGGAAGCGGATCTACTTTCAAGATCTTGACCCGAACGGGTGGCCAGAACCCAGCGAGCTAGCGCCTTACTTCCTAGCGCCAGCCGAACATCCGTGGGCTCCCGATCCGTACGGAAACGACGAATTTGGGCTCGAGATTTCGGGATTGTACGGCACCGACGGCCAGCCCGGGGTCGATCAGGTCACCGCGTGCCTCACGATGGTGGGTACGCCAGATTTTGGTGTATTTCTTTACTATCGCAGGTGGGATGGCCGGACCAGGCATCCGCTGGATTGCTACTCCAAGGGCGACATGAGCCGCATACGGGAATGGCTGCGGACGCTGCAGGGCGATCTGCGTCCGATTGGTCTGTTCATCCCCTACGAGAAAGCCTGGCCGGCCGTGAAGGAGTTCATGGAGCGCGACGGCGAGTTGCCGACCAGCATCGAGTGGGTCGATGCCGAGGATCTGCCGCCGAACACGTTTCGCTTTCCGGGCTTCTTCAAACCGGGGCCGGAGCCGCGGGTGCTGCGGGACGAAGACATCAACGACGAGCCGCCCGGCGACGGCTTCGGGTTTCTGCGCCGCTGAGCAGCGGGCGCGAACGGTTCTCCCAACATGACGAGCGACTGACGGCGGTTGGAGTCGGCTCCCGCCGCGCGCCCGTCCGCCTGCGAGGCGCCGATGTCCGACCTGATCAAGATCTTCACCGAGCGCGGCGATCTCGCGCATCTGGCGTTGCTGCTGTGGGCCTTTGCCGCGTCGGCCGGGCTGTGGTTCGCGCTGCGCGAGCTGGCGGCGGCGTCGCGGCGGTTCGACGATTTCGTTCACGCTCTGGAATTGTTCAACCGCCGGGCGCGGCGGCGCCGCGCGCGCGACGACCACGACGGCGATCACGAGTAGGAGGCGGGCATGGACCGTTTGCACGCGATGCTGGGCGCGATCCGCACCGAGACCAAATCAGCCAAGGACCCGACCAGCGTGTTTCGTGAATTCCTCAGCCATCTCGGCCAGCCGCAGCGCAAGCCGCCGGCGAAGCGGCCGCGCCTCAAGGCCGCGGCGCAGCCAACGCGCCGCCGCGCGGTGAAGCGGTCGAAGTAACAATTCCGACCGTGTCCCGCACGCGACGCAGCGCGTAGCGGTGCGGCGCAGATGCGGGACCCCGGTTCGGGTGGTCGCGGCGTGTCGCGGAACCGGGACTCCGGATCTGCGACGCGGCACGGCGTGCCGCATCGCGTCCGGGGCACGGGCGAATCCATCTGTCGCATTCAACCGCTCGAACTGATCACCACGCCCCTGATTGCGAGGCCGCCGATGCTTGCCGCGATGTCCGATCCCGTGCCGCCGCCGTCGCGTCTCACGCTTGCGAGCGACGGCTCCGTCGAAGGCTATGCAAGCCTGTTCGGCGAGATCGACCAGGCGCGCGACATGGTGATGCCCGGCGCGTTCGCGCAGACGCTGAAGCAGCGGGGCCTGCGAAAAATCCCGATGCTGTTCCAGCACGATCCCGCCGAGCCGGTCGGCATCTGGCTCGACCTGGTCGAGGATTTTCGCGGCCTGCGCGCGCGCGGCCGGCTGATCCCGGACGTGGCGCGCGGACGTGAATTACTTGCTCTGCTGCGCGAGGGCGCGATCGATGGGCTGTCGATCGGCTATCGCACCGTGCGCGGGCAGATCGACCCGAAGACGCGGGTGCGGCGGCTGTATCAGGTCGACCTCTGGGAGATTTCGATCGTCACCTTTCCGCTGCTGCAGGGGGCGCGGGTGCAGACGGTCAAACAGACGCCGCCGCCATCGCTGCAACGCCGCGCCGCCGAGGCGGCCTGGCGCAGCGTGCAGGTGCCGGCAGCGGACACCACGCGACTCACAGGATCGGCCGCCGCCGCGGATGCACCGGTGCCGGCCATCCGGCGCGGGCGGCAAGTGACGACACTCGCCTCCCGCGCCGATCGCAAACGCGCCTTCGCCAGCATCGCCGGCGGCGTCCGCATCAACCTCTCCCCGCGTGCGGGGAGAGGTCGGTCCGGCGGAGCGTAGCGCAGCCGGGCCGGGTGAGGGGGCGTTTCCGCCAGTCGCAGCGCTGCGATCCGCGGCAGCCCTCACCCCAACCCTCTCCCGCAAGCGGGAGAGGGAGCGCGCTGCGGAGCGGCGCGTCTTCAGCATTCCTGATCAACGACCGAGGCACAACCGATGTGGAGCTCATCCGCGAGCACCGCCGCGCATCAGCGCGCGCGCTTCATGCAGCCCGACGCGGCGCGCTGGATGCGCCCGGATGCCGACCGTTGGATCAGGCCCGACGTCGCGCGCTTTCTGGCGCCAGGTGTGCGACCGCAAGACGTCTTTCCGGCACTCGATCGCAAGTACAACCCGAACCAGCCGCGGGTGCCGAAGGGCAATCCGGACGGCGGCGAGTGGACACTTGGCGGGCTTGGGGCGCGCTGGTCCATCGATCTGACGGGTGTCTCGCCCGAAGACTCAGGCAATCCCCCTGATCGAGTGCGGCTTGCCCAAGTCGGCAGCTCAATAGCTGATATTTTCGGATTGCCGTACTACGAACCGGGCGGTCACCATGAAATGGTGAAGGCTGTCTATACGAAATGGGACTTGCAGCCTGAGACGAGGAAAGTATTCGAAAAGTCGACAACGGGGAAGCTGCCTAGCGGTAAGTGGGTGGAGTCCCCGGAAGGTCGTCTTCTTCGTGGCCATGTCTGGGACGAGTACCATGCAAAATACAATGAGGCCGTGCGCGAGCTGAGCGAACGTTTCCTTGAAGAGAAGAAAATTACGCCTAAGATGATGACGCCGAGACAGGCGGAAGAATTGTGTGCGCGAATTAGATTGTCAGAAGTGCCGGAAATCAGAGACGACAATCGCGCGATCCGGCTGTTACGGCAGGTGTTTCGACTTCGATTTGGGCGCGAATAATGGAGGTCGAGTTGACAAATTCCCGGATCCGTTTCAGTCGCGAAGAATTCGTTCCGCTTTGGACGGCGCTGCGCGAGCGTATCGTCGCTCACTTCGAAAGCATCGGTAAGATTATCGATCCTTTCGGGAAAAGGGATTTCTGGGTAGTCGACGAGGACATCGGTGTCGCGCTCGTGCAAGTCGAAATCATGACCCTCGACCTGCTCGATCCCCCGGTGATCTACGCCCTGCGCGACTTGCTGCAAGAATATCCGGGCTTCGCCATTACCGTGTCGGTGGTGCCGCCTGATGGCGCCAAGTGGCCCGGAATGGGCATCTCGCTGTTTCAAGGCGAGATTATCGACGGGCTGAAGCGCTCCTTTCTGCCGCCGCCTTATCGAAATTTGCACTACCTCGGATCTCGTCCGGAATAGCTGAGTCCGTGCGGCATGATCGGATCGTCGATCGGCTGAACCACGCGCTGCTGCCCGAGGCTCTGCGAGACGTTCGGTTCGGCATCACCGCCGCCGAACTGAAGGCAACCATCACGGAGCGGGTCCGGCGGCTGATGAACAAGCCGCCGCCGACCAATTGAGCCGCATGCGCGTTTGATTCGACTTCACTGCGTCCGCGACGACGCCTTCGCGCCGCGAAGGGTGCCAAGTCATCTCCATCAACTGTCCCGACCGCCGTGGCTTCCCGCCGCGGCGTTTTCGTTCGTGCCTATCCCGAAACGCCCACCAGGAGAACCCGATGGACTACGACATCACCCACGCCCCCGAGACCAAGGCCGGCATTGCCGGCGACGATGCGCAGCAGGTCTACGACACGCTGATGCGCACCTTCGAGGACTACAAGGCGGAGAACGATACCCGGCTGCAGGCGATCGAGAAGCGGCGCGGCGACGTGCTGGCGGAGGAGAAGGTGGCGCGGATCGACGCGGCGCTGGATGCGCAGCAGCGCAAGCTCGACGAACTGGCGCTGAAGGCGGCGCGGCCGCAGCTCGGCAGCGCGATCACGCCGGTTCCGGCGGCGCGCGAGCACAAGAGTGCGTTCGACGCCTATATCCGCTTCGGCGACACCGCGGGGCTGCGCGCGCTCGAAACCAAGGCGATGTCGATCGGCTCCAATCCCGACGGCGGCTACCTGGTTCCGGACGAGCTGGAGCATACGATCGGCGAGCGGCTAGCGGTGGTCTCGCCGATCCGCGCGATCGCCGCCGTGCGGCAGATCTCCGGCAACGTCTACAAGAAGCCGTTCATGATCACCGGCCCCACCACCGGCTGGGTCGGCGAGACCGCGGCGCGGCCGCAGACCGGCTCGCCGCAGCTCGACGCGCTGTCGTTCCCGGCGATGGAGCTGTATGCGATGCCGGCGGCGACCGCGAATCTGCTGGAAGACGCCGTCGTCAATCTCGACCAGTGGATCGCCGGCGAGGTCGAATTGGTGTTCTCGGTGCAGGAGGGGACGGCCTTCATCACCGGCGACGGCCTCGGCAAGCCGAAGGGCTTTCTCGCCTACCCGACGGTGGCGAATGCCTCCTGGAGCTGGGGCAATCTCGGCACCATCGCCTCCGGCGCCGCCGGCGCGTTCGCCGCATCGAGCCCGTCCGACGTGCTGATCGACCTGATCTACGGGCTGAAGCCGGGCTACCGCCAGAACGCCTCGTTCGTGATGAACCGGCGCACCCAGGCGGCGGTCCGCAAGTTCAAGGACTCCACCGGCGTCTATCTGTGGCAGCCGCCGGCGACCGTCTCCGGCCGCGCCAGCCTGATCGGCTTCCCGCTGGTCGATGCCGAGGACATGCCGGACATCGCCGCGAACTCGCTCAGCATCGCGTTCGGCGACTTCCAGCGCGGCTATCTGATCGTCGACCGCCAGGGTATCCGCGTGCTGCGCGACCCGTATTCCGCCAAGCCCTACGTGCTGTTCTACACCACCAAGCGCGTCGGCGGCGGCGTGCAGGACTTCGACGCGATCAAGCTGTTGAAGTTCGCGGCGAGTTGAGGGAAGCTGACCGCATCGCACGCAATGGCGAGCGACCAGATTGCCGTTCGCAAACTGGGGACTCGCCATTGCCTCCGCTCGGCAAAAACGGATCTCGATCGCTTGGCAGAACTGTTGCGCAGAGTGACGAGAAGGATATTCCGGAAGGCCACCGGCTCGTGCGAGGTTGAACTGTGATCCCTAGCCGAAGCTCGACAGCTATGAAAATCCGGATATCGAAGCTAACCCAAGGCCCGGCGAGGGTTGGTTAAGAAGGCGATTGAAGAGATGTTTGTTAGTTGAGGCGGCTTCAGCGGCCGTTGCCTTGAGCTAAGCTGTGCTTCTGAGGTTTGTCGCGAACCACTCCGCGCTCCAGCACGTCACCCAATCATACAAGGCTTCCAACTCGGGGAAGATCCTATGCAGACTCTGGCCGATCATTGGATTGTTGCCAGATGGGAGCGCCCTCCGTGTGTCTGTCTGTAGACCCACGCAACAGCAATTTAACCCGCAAGCAAATCCAATTTCAAAAGCGACAGCCTCGTCAATATGGGCGCCGTCGAGGATTGCCACCAGCAAATCCGAGTTGCGCATGGCCAGGGCATCCGCACGAAAAATTCGGCGCTCAGCTAAGCTAGCGGTCATTCCATTCTGAATTAGCTCGGACAGGAGCTCTCCGTCTCTTTGAGGTAAAAATACTTCCGCATAGCGTTCGAGTTCGTGTGCTACCTTCGTATTGAAGGCGCGCTCTCGGTCGTTAAAAAGCGGAGCGGCGAAGTAGATAGTGGGTCGGTTCTTCACGTCGCATCTTTCGAATAGCTGGCGAGCTCGTTCAAGATGTCGACCTCGTTGTACTCTTCAAGAAAAACTATCCTGGCAATCTCGCGTGCCACATCCTCGCAACTGCGCCCCCTGGTGCAAATTTCAGATTTTTTCACCGGTCCGTAAACCTCTGCAAGGGCCTCTAAAAGTCGATTGTACTCCTTATCAGGCCAATATCGGTGTTTGAAGCTATTCCGAATGCGGATGTCGGAAATGTCACAGTCAAGATAGATCACGTGCCCTGGGCAGAGCGTTTTGGTGATCTTCTCCACCAAGTTTCGCGCCTTCTCTGATCTCTTCTCTTTCTCGCCAAACGTCAGTGGGTCTAACGGGCAGCGATCAACGAGATGAATGCCTTCTCGGCTACGAACGAGAGCTAGGTTTTTTTTCCCAATATTATACTTTGCGTACCCAAAATTCTGTGAGATATTGGCTTCAACACGAGGTTGAAGCCATGAAGTCCTTTTTGAACGCCAAGCACCTGCAGAACGAAGAAGCGGCCTACGCTTGGGTTGAAGCCCGTATTTGGCCCAACGGCCCGGTTTGCCCGCACTGTGGCGGCGTTGACCGCATTTCCAAGATGCAGGGCAAGTCCACTCGGATCGGCGCTTACAAGTGCTATCAGTGCCGCAAGCCCTTTACCGTCAAGGTTGGCACCATCTTCGAATCCAGCCACGTCCCCATGCACCTGTGGCTGCAGGCGATCTTCCTGCTTTCGTCCTCAAAGAAGGGGATCAGCAGCAACCAGCTTCACCGCACCCTTGGCTGCACCCTCAAAACCGCGTGGTTCATTTCTCACCGCGTCCGCGAAGCGATGCGCGATGGTGGCCTTGCCCCGATGGGCGGCGCTGGCGGAATTGTCGAGGTTGACGAAACCTATTTCGGCAAGACCAAAGAAAAGAAGCCGTCACCGCAGCGCAAGGGCCGTCCTTTCATTCATCGTGGCGGCGGCCCGTCCGGCAAGCGCGCTATCGTTTCGCTTGTCGAGCGCGGCGGCAAAGTGCGCTCGTTCCATGTCGAGAACGCCGACAAGCCGACTGTCGTTGGCATCGTTACTGCCAACGTCGCGAAAGAAAGCCGCCTGCACACCGACGAAAGCCGCCTCTACATCGGCGCGGACCAACACTTTTCCTCTCACGAAACTATCAATCACACCGCCAAGGAATACGCTCGCGGCGATGTCACCACCAATTCTGTTGAAGGCTTCTTTTCGATCTTCAAGCGCGGCATGAAGGGCGTCTATCAGCACTGCGGCGAAAACCATCTTCATCGCTATCTGTCGGAATACGATTTCCGCTATAACAACCGCGTCGCACTTGGCGTGAACGACTACGAGCGCGCCGACCGTGTGTTGGCTGGCGTGGTTGGCAAGCGTCTCACCTATCAAACGACTCGTTAAAGGCAAAATTCGATGGATAAGAAGCCAAAAGCTCGCGGCCCTACGAAGAAAGCAGCGAAGCCTAAAGCGAAAGATGAAAAGCAATTCGAGCGGTTTATAGAAACCGCTCGTGAGCTTGATGTTGATGAGAGCGGGAAGAGCTTTGATGTAGCGTTTAGGAAGATTGCCACGCCGACAGTGAGGACTAAATCAAAATCGCCAACTGGTTCATGAAGGTGCGAACGCACTGAAATATATCTTTGCTTTGTTCCGGCGAGTAAGTCGAGATCGGGTGCATCGTGCTGTTACGCCATGCTTGCTTCACATGGTAAAGATTTGCGTGACATTCTGACCATGCGTCGCGCTTCTTGTCTTTGGGCATCGCGCCGATTTTAGCGTGCAAGTCGCTCAATAGCTTACCCCACTCTCTATCGGGGTTAGGGATCTGCAAAGAGGTGCACAACTCCCCGACCGCACATTCCATCGCTCTCATGAGGTGAAATACTGAGGCGGTGTCCTGACCAAGGGCGATGCACTTGCCCGCATTTTCAATGTCGGGAATCGAGTTGGGAAAACGCTCGGTTACTCGGTTTCCGAATTGGTCCTTATCTTCGTAATACCGCACTAACTCTGGCCGAACGTAGTACATTTTGTGAGCAGGCAATTCGTCTTGGATGCGGTTTCTCAGATCGGTAACGAGTCCAAGAATTTCACTAAGTTGATTGCTAGACATCGGAGGGGTAAACGAGCCTATGGCCCGCCAGACGCGTTGTACTTGAGCCTCAACCGACGGCATAGACATCGGCAGCTTAAGGACGATGGTTTTGCTATCGTCCTCGTCCCTCGAAATTATTTTTTCCCAGATAGGGGCGAGGCGGGCTTCCAAAGTTGCCCCAGAAGATATGTCTAGCGCCTTTACTACGTCAGGGTTCGATATTCCGCCTCCCTTTTCCATCTCGGCAATGAGTTGAGCGATAAAGAAGAATTCAGATACGTATGCCCGCAACATATCAAACAAGCTCCATAGCTTGCCGGGCTGGACGCCCCCGGCGCTACTCATGGTAGCACCGGGTTTTGTGGGTACGCAAAGTATAATATTGGGTTTTTTTTCCTAAATTGCTCAACAATCCAATTATCTATGTTGGACACCTCTTTTTCGTCCACCTCACTCTCGGGGATAGCGAGCGCCGGCCGTCGCTCGTCGATCCATTCGTCGTACGTCCGGAGGGAGCGAAAATTACTAGTGGCGGTAGATTTTCCGGCGCCAACTGACCCGACCACGTAGTAAACAAATTTTCTTTCCCGGTCTTGGAAATTGAGTTCGAATTGGTCCTCACTAAGGCTGATTAGCTTTGCAAGCTCGTTGATCCCATCGGCGTCCATAAACAGCGTGTAGAGGTTGTATGACGAGAAGTTTGCGTCAAAGATTGCTTTCATGGCCACTGGATCGTCCGTCTCGTCCGGGGCTACGTACTGAATAATGTAATGAATGTGTCCTGGATTCGTGACTGCGTTCTGTCTTAGGAGGCTCTGCAATGTCGAGTCTTCGAGTGATAGTCCAACAAGTAAGCAGGTGTTGCGAAACAGGTGATTTGAGAGATGTACATATTTCCCAGTCGCCGCGCTAACAAGCTGATCTTGAAAGGCATCATCAGAGAATACGACTTCAGGGCTTGCGCCATCTTCAAAAGTCGATGGGAGAAATCCGTTCGGGTGGTAGATTACGCTGCTGTCTTTCTGGAATTGTGCGTTTGGCTTGTAGGTTGTCTCGTAGCCGCGAGTTCGTGCTAATTAGTCTCCGCTTCGATTGTGGAGTAATAGCTGCTCAAGTGTATCGTCAAAATTGTAGTTAACTGTTAGCGGGGAGCTTTTTATTATCTCAAGAAAGCTCATTAAGTAGGGGTGATCTTTGAGAGTCTTGGGTGGTCTGACTGATGTGTCGATGTCCTTGTATAGCTGCGCGTGAATAACTCTCAGCCAATCCGAGCGAATCTTCTGCTCATTCAAGTAGGTGATTGGACCGGCCTCTGTTCGGTTCTCGAGTGCCTTGTTTCTAAAGCTGGCGAATAGCATTTGTGTTATCGACGCTAGCGATTTAGGTGTCGTCTTTTCTTGGTCGGCTTGCGGGCGCTCTGCGGATATTCGAAACTTTCCGATGATCTCGGATGCGGCCACGTCGGAATGACTAGCGATTCTCATCACCAGCTCGTTCCAGTCGGGATAGCCGAGCTGCTTACTGGCGCCGGACCCAAAGATTAGGCCCAGTCGTTTTCGCGAGTTCTGTGATCTCAAGTGTACGATTGCCCGTGGGGCAGCATTCATTATGTCGTTCTGCGTTCTTACTCGCTCAATTTTTGTCATTTGCAAATAGATTCAGTTGGGTTGAACTAACTGTCGGCTTCTGTTCAGACGCCCAGCCTTGCGGAGCGATCGATGTGTGCGTGGGGCTTTCGCGTTGCAGGGTAATATCTACGTATCGACGCAGGACCGTCAAGAATTCCCTGTGGGGCCTTCGGAACGTGTAGTTCAGGTTCCATAGTCCGCTTAGGAATATTCTGTAGTCGTGGCTCTGTCTTCCGAGCCATTCATCCGGAGCCTGCGGTGTTAGCACGTTAAATCGAGATAGAAGTCCAATAGAGCTTTGTTCTACAAATGCTCTATCGCTGTCCACGGCTGGTTCGTCGCCGATATCAAGCCAAAGGACTCTCATTGTCCCGAGTGTCTTGGATACCTCGGCCTCCAGTGCGCTTTCGGTTGTTCGGATTTCCTTTGAAGCGACTTGGCCTACGCCCCAGGATTTGAGGTTGCCAAACTCAGGTTGGGAGGTGAGCAGTGTGCGGCCGACATGAAGTCGGAAGATTGAGGACCGATGGCTGCCGCCTCCACTTAGGGCGCCGCGGTGAGTGCTTAGGCGATCCCACAGCGTAGTCTTTGATCCGGAGCTCACGGCATGCGTGCCGACTCGGACTATCCTAGGCATCCTTCTCGGAAAAAGGCTCGCTGCGTTGGCTTCGTTATTTTCAAGGAAGAAGTAAACGCCGCGATCTGGCCAGCCCTGTCGACCAGTGCAGTCAGCAAGTAGCCTCCCGCCGCCTTGAGCGACGTACAATTCGTGCATTATTTTGTAGAACTGTCGAAATGAATCCGCCAATGACGCTTCATCGTTGGCTGAGCTGAGGTATTTTAGTCGGTTGCCAAATGAGCGGGTTCCTAGCGGAAAATCAATTCGGCAGCCGGTCCTTGCAAAGAATGGCAGTAGTCCTGAGTGGTATTCGCGGCCCGCTAAAACAAGCACAAGGTCTCTTTGTTTGATAACTTCACTTAGTTGAAGTCTGACGCGGTCGGCCCAAATATTCTTTGCGTGTTGGTCAAGGCTCTTGAGCGTTTGTTCATAAGGCTGCGTGTAAGTATTTAGGTCGAGTAGGCCGTGCTTGGCTGATAAGATGTAGGTGCGGTCCGTGTTTGTCAGTGAGTATAGCAGCGACTTTTTGAATAAGGCGGAGCTGTATAGCAGCGCCGCGGGCGCACCAGTCGTGCGCTTTGTCTTGGAGCATGCGATGAGGCCTATGGTTGACAAAAGCTATTTCAATTCTTGCCAAGCAAATTCGTGAAGCTTGCAGGCGTCACATTCGCCGCAAGCCACAATGGAACCCTCGCGTATTTGGGGGCGATAACAGCTCCATGTATCATTTCGTTGGAGTCCAAGTGTGCTGGCAAGTCGAGCAATTTCTGGTTTGCTCATCTTGAGTAAGGGGGCAACTAGTTTTGGTCCGCCCGGATTTCCGATGTTGAGCATCGTGCAGTAGGAGTCGTAAAATTGGGTCGTGCAGTCAGGGTATCCTGAGAAGTCGACACAGTTTAATCCGATTTGCAACTCGTCGGCGCCAATCCCTGCGGCGTGGGCATGGCCCAAGCCAAGGAAGACGATGTTTCGGCCAGGGAGGAAGGCTGGGGAAACACTGTGGGCCATTTCTTCGACCGAACGGTTCAACGGTATCTGGCGTTCCGCTTTCTGCCAGTTCACGTTTATAACGTGGCGCGGAATGCTGTATTTTTCGCACTGTCCCTCGGCGAACATCATCTCGACAAGCAGCCGTTGCCCGTAGTCAATGCCTAGGCTCGCTACGTCATGTCCTTCAGCTTTAGCTTGCAGCAAACACGTGGTCGAGTCCATGCCACCACTGTGCAGTACCAGGACTTTTTTCCGTGCCATCTTTTGAACCTGATGTGCGACTCGCGGTTGCAAGGATAGAGCAATGCTAGGGAAGTTGGCCATTGGTAAAACAGTCACGCGGCCAAGATCCAGCGGTCTTTCCGTTTGTGTGGCCAAAGTGCTAGACGGATGCCCGGTGTCATGACGATTTCGTCAGTTGGGTTGCGGTATGACGAACACTCTTCCAAATCCGGCCCGCCGCCCCACCGGCGGCTAAAGCTCCGAAGCCTTGGCTAACGCCAAACACCGCTACGAAGACACTGTCGAACCGCAATCGTCGATCGTTGTCGACCTCGGCGTCACCCGCCGTTCCGTGGACCGGCTCGCCCAACAGCAGGGCTGGAAGCTGCGCAAGGACCGGCGCCGCGCGCACTGCCGCAGGCGTTGAAGCTGGAGATCGTCGCCAGGGAAGCGGCGGGCCGCGCCGCATTCTAGGCTGATGCCTGGCATCTGCCAGTGCGATCAGGCGGGTCGGGCTGTGATCCGGGCCGTCGAGGTGAACGCGCCATGACTGATGATCCGCCGGGCCGTCGTCTTCCCCGTGACTTCACGCCTGAAGCCGTTGCGCTGACCAAGCAGCGCTTTGAGACCACCGACGACCCGCTGCAAGCGATCGCCGCCGATCTCGGCATCAGCCGACGGACGCTCGGCAAATTGGCGCAGCGCGAAGGCTGGGTGACGCGGGCGAGCCGACCGCGGTTCGCCCCGATCGAGCGTCCGGCGATCCAGCGCGCCCGCGGCTTTACGCCCGAGGCGGTCGCGCATGCGCGGCGGCGCTACGAGGAGACCGACGAGTCGATGGATCGCATCGCCGCCGATCTCGGCGTGCACCGGATGACGCTCGACCGGCTGGCCAAGACCGAAGGCTGGCAATTGCGGAAGGACCGGCCGCCGCGCGATCTGCCGGTGGCGCTGCAGCTCAACCTGGCTGCGGCCGAGATATTGCAGGCGGCGCGGGCCGCCGGCAAGCCGCCGGTGCAACCGATGCCGGAACCGGCCGAGGTCGATCGAGCCATGACCGATGCAACTCCGGCCGCGTTTGAGTCCGCTGGGGCCGAGCCGGTAGCGGCGTCGCTGGCGCTCCGGTTGGAGGCTGCGGTGGAGCGAGAGCTGCGCAAGGTCGAGAACCTGCGCGAGGATGCCACCCTCGGCGGCAGCCGTGCGACCGAGGCCGAGCGCATCGCGCGCACGTTGGCTGCGCTGACGCAGACCCTGTTCAAGGTTCGCCAGCTGCGCGAGCCGGGAAGCGTGAACGCCGATGCCGATGACGACCTGCCCGCCGATGCCGATGAATTCCGTCGTCAGCTTGCGCGCCGCATTGAGGCGCTTGTCCGCGGCCGGGATGACGGAGGCGTTTCTGCGGCAGGCGGGGACGCGGACGCTGGCCCGGCTGCAGCATGATTTCGCGACCTTCGCGCATCCGCATCAGGAGCATGGCGAGGCCGGCAACAATGGCGGGCCGTGGACGACCTGGCTGCTGCTCGGCGGCCGCGGCGCCGGCAAGACGCGGACCGGGGCCGAATGGGTGCGGGCGCTGGCGCATGGCACGCCGCCTTATGCCGAGCGGCCGCATCGCCGGATCGCGCTGATCGGGGAGAGCTGGCAGGACGCCCGCGAGGTGATGGTGGAGGGCGAGTCCGGCCTGCTGCGCTGTTCGCCGCGCGCCGAGCGGCCGGAATGGATCGCGTCGCGGCGGCGGCTGGAATGGCGCAATGGCGCGGTCGGGCAGGTGTTCTCCGCCGACGATCCGGAAAGCCTGCGCGGGCCGCAATTCGACGCCGCGTGGTGCGACGAGCTGGCGAAATGGCGCTATGCCGAGGCCTGCTTCGACACGCTGCAATTCGGGCTGCGGCTGGGCCTGCAGCCGCGCCAACTGGTCACCACCACGCCGCGGCCGCTGCCGCTGATCAAGCGGCTGCTGGCCGATCCGCGCACGCGGGTGACGCGCGCGCCGACGAAGGCGAATGCCGATCATCTGTCGCCGGCGTTTCTCGATGCCGTGGTCGGCCGCTATGCCGGCACGCGGATGGGGCGGCAGGAACTCGACGGCGAAATGATCGAGGACCGCGCCGATGCGCTGTGGTCGCGGGCGCTGATCGAATCCTGCCGCGTCGCGCAGCCGCCGGGGCTGGCGCGCGTGGTGGTGGCGATCGACCCGCCGGGGACCTCGAAGGTCGGCGCGGATGCCTGCGGCATCGTCGCCGTCGGCCGCAGCGACAGCGGCGCCTACTACGTGCTGGAAGACGCCTCCGCCGCCGGGCTGTCGCCGGCCGCCTGGGCGGCCAAGGCGGTGGCGCTGTATCACCGGCTCGACGCCGATACGCTGATCGCCGAAGTCAACATGGGCGGCGAGATGGTGCGCGCCGTGCTGCGCGAGACCGACGGGGCGGTGCCGCTGAAGGAAGTCCGCGCCAGCCGCGGCAAATATCTGCGCGCCGAGCCGGTCGCGGCGCTGTACGAGCAAGGCAAGGTCAAGCATGTCGGCTGCTTCCCGCTGCTCGAAGACGAAATGTGCGACTTCGGCATCGACGGCCTCTCGTCGGGCCGCTCGCCCGACCGGCTCGACGCCCTGGTGTGGGCGATCACCGGGCTGATGAACGGCCGCAATGCCGGCGGGCCGCGGATCAGGCAGTTGTGAGGGAGGGGCAGGCGTATAGGATGGGTCGCGCGCGCGGAATCATCGCGGTGGGGCCCGTGGTGAGGCGGATCGGTGGGTTACGCGCTGCGCGCTAACCCACCCTACGGGCGGGGCGTCGGGAACGATTGCTTGCGGCGGGATTTGCCGCAGCGAGGGAGAACCGGATGAAGCGAACGATCACACTATCCGCGGCCTGTGCCGCGCTCGCGCTGGTCGGGATCGACACCGCCCCGGTCTTCGCCCGCGGCGGGGCGGCGAACATCATGGATTCGCCGGGCTATCAGCGGCGGCTGAAGGAATCGCGCGAGCAGTTGCGAGAGCCCTATACGACGCCGCCGGCGGTGTATCCGCGGCAGCGCATCGACACGCCGCGCAAGGCCAGGCCGCCCAGCAAGCGCAAGCCGCCGCGCTGAGCGCGTCAGCCACAGCCGGATGCGTCAGCAGTAGCCGTACCAGCCGCAGGCATAGGGCAGGCGGCTGTAGATCGCGCTCGCCGGCGTGCCGTAGTAATTGAAGTAGTGATAGGAATTCGGCTTGCCGTAATAGCCGTGCACGATCGGCGGGATGTCGACCTCGGGCGCGTAGACCGGCGAGGCACTGATGACGTCGCGCGGCGGCGGCACCAGGGCGACGACGCGGCCGCGCGGCACGGGCTCGGCGAAGATCCGGCCGATCTTGCTGTGCATCGGCAGGTCCGCCGCGCGCGCGGCCGGCGCGGCGATCACGGACAGCAACAGCAAGGCAGCAAGGCGCATCGACGGGCTCCGGATGAGCCGGCAGGGTGGGCCAACATGGTTAATGAAATCTGAAGGGCGGCGGTGGGCGTGGCGGGTGTCTCCGCAAGCGCCGTCATCCTGAGGTGCGCGCTGTTGCGCGCCTCGAAGGATGCGGAGGCGGGCACGGCGTTCGCGGCGCATCCTTCGAGGCCGCCGCTGCGCGGCGGCGCCTCAGGATGACGGCGGCAGATGTTGCGCCTCAGGATGACGGCGGCAGATGTTGCGGCTTCGCGCCGGCCTACTTCGCCAGCGTCGCGCCCCAGCTCGTTGCGGTGCGCTCGATCCAGTCGCGATACAGCGTCAGCGGCGTTACGCCGGTGAGGCCGCCGCAGCCGGCGGCGTTGTTGGCGCCGGTCGACCACGACACCACGCCGATCACCACGGCGCGGCCGTCCTGCTGCTGCAAGGCCGGCCCGCCGGAATCGCCGGTGCAGGCGCCCTGGCCTTCGCGGCTGTTGTTCGTTGCCGGATCGACCAGGCGGATCTGCAGCCGGCCGGGCCGGCCGGTGGCGATCAGCTCGGCTGCGCGCGCTACGCCGCCGCTCTTGCCGTCGCCGCGCTGCGCCACGCCGATGCCGGCGACGGTGAAGCTCTGCCCCGCGGCGAGCGGATCGTTCGGCGCGCCGAACGGCAGCGGCGTCTTGCCGGGCAGCGGCGCGGCGAGCTGCAGCAGCGCGACGTCGGCGGTGGCGCGGTTGGCCTGGATCGCGCGCAGGTCGAATTGCGGATGCGCCGCGAGGCGGCGGATGTCGCGGAGCTGCGGCTGCCCCTGCGCGTCGCGCTGCACGATCTTGTAGTCCGCGCCGGGCGCGACGCAATGCGCGGCGCTCAGCACCAGATCCGGCGCGATCAGCGCGCCGGAACAGAAATTGCCGCGCGAGCCGACGATGGTGACGAGCGCGCGGCCGATGCCGTCGCGGCTCTCGCGCGCGCCGCCGACCATGGCGGATGCGGGCGCGGCGAGCGCGGCGGCGATCAGAACGGCAAGTGTCGAGCGGCGGATCATGGCGGGCTTTGAGCCTCGCCGCCGCCGCGCTGTCAACCTGAACATTTCGGAGGGATGAGCAATGTCGGCGATTTTGCTGGCGGGGCCGGTGGTGGAGCCGTGGACGGTTCCCGAGCTGAAGGCGTTCCTGCGCGTCGCGCACGACGACGACGATTCGGTGATCGCGTCGCTGCTCGCCGCCGCGCGCGCCCAGATCGAGGCGATGACGCGGCGCGCGCTGCTGTCGCAGAGCTGGCGGATCACGCGCGACGCCTGGCCGCGCGACGGCCGGCTCGCGCTGCGGATCGGGCCGCTGCGGGCGCTGAGCGCGGCGCGGGTGTTCGATGCCGAAGGCATTGCGCATGAGGTCGATCTCGCGCGCTTCGTGATCGACGTCGCGGGCGGCACGATCGCCGCGCCGGCGTGGTCGGTGCCACAGCCGGGGCGCAGCGTCGGCGGCATCGCGCTCGACCTCGAGCTCGGCTACGGCACGCAACCTTCCGAGGTGCCGGAGCTGCTGCGCCATGCGGTGCGCACGCTGGCGGCGCATTGGTACGACAATCGCGGGCTGGCGGCGATCGGCTCCAGCGTGGCGATGCTGCCGGGCAGCGTCGCGGCGATGATCGCGAGCTTCCGGGTGCCGGCGCTATGATCGATCCGGGCCGACTGAACACGCGGCTGGTGCTGGAAGTGCCGGTCGAGAGCGGCGACGGCCAGGGCGGGGTGACGCGCAGCTATGCGCCGCAGCAAGTGGTGTGGGCGCGGGTCGTTCAGCACGCGGCGCGCGAGGGCGTCGATGCCGATGCCGATCGGGCGATGTTGCGGGTGACGATCACGCTGCGCGGCGGCGTCGCGCTGACGCGGGCGCATCGGTTGATCGATGGCGCGCGGATCTATCGAATTATTAGTTGGCGCGACATCGACCGCGGCGCGTGGCTCGAGATCGACGCCGAGACGGAACTGACGTGACGTTCACCCTCCCCTGGAGGGGGAGGGTCGCTCGCGCCAGCGAGCGGGGTGGGGTGGCGAAGAGTTCATCTGCCGTGCCCGCGGCTCACCCCACCCCGGCGTGCACCGCGCTTCGCGCGCTACTCGCCGCCCCTCCCCCTCCAGGGGAGGGTGAAGAGTCACTCTGGGAGGATCTCTCATGCTCACCGCACCTGCGGCGCTGCGCGCCGCGATCCATCAGGCGCTGACTTCCGACAGCGGACTGATCGCCGCGCTCGGCGGCGCGCGCGTCTACGACGAGCCGCCGCGCGACGCGGCGTTGCCTTACGTCACGCTCGGCGAGGCGCGGATCGCCGACGCCTCCGCCGACGATGCGCCGCTGCAGGAGCATCAGCTGACGCTGCACGTCTGGTCGCGGCAGGGCGGCCACAAGGAAGCGCATGTCATCACCGGCGCGCTCTTACAGGCGCTGGACGATGCGCCGCTGTCGCCGGCCGGCCATCGCCTGGTCAATCTGCGGTTCGCGCTCGCCGATATCCGCCGCGAGGCCGACGGCCGCACCTATCACGCGCTGGTGCGATTCCGCGCCGTCACCGAACCGAACAATTAGCAAGGAGACGCATATGGGTGCACAGAAGGGCAAGGATCTGATGGTCAAGATCAGCGACGGCAGTACTTACGTCACCGTCGCCGGGCTGCGCAGCCGCAGGATCGCGTTCAACGCCGAACTGGTCGACATTACCCACGCCGAATCCGCCGAGCGCTGGCGCGAGCTGCTCGCCGGCGCCGGCGTGCGCCGCGCCTCGATCTCCGGCCGCGGCCTGTTCAAGGACGCCGCCTCCGACGCGCTGGTGCGAAGTGCGTTCTTCAACGGGCTGATCAGCGACTGCCAACTGATCGTGCCGGATTTCGGGGCGATCTCCGGGCCGTTCCAGATCGCGGCGCTCGAATTCGCCGGCGAGCACAATGGCGAGGTGACGTTCGACGTGACGTTGGAAAGCGCCGGCGCGCTGAGCTTTGCCGCGCTGTGACCACCGCGCGCATCGTGCGCGCGGCCACCCCCACCCCGCTCGCTGCGCGAGCGACCCTCCCCGCAAGGGGGAGGGTGAACAAACGAGGGCATCATGGCCAACAGACATCGCGGTGAGATCGAAGCGGAGATCGGCGGCCGGCGTCGCACGCTGGTGCTGACGCTGGGCGCGCTGGCCGAACTGGAGAGCGCGTTCGCGGCATCCGATCTGGTGGCGCTGGCGCAGCGCTTCGGCAGCGGGCATCTGTCGGCGCGCGATCTGTTGCGGATCATCGCGGCGGGTTTGCGCGGCTCGGGCGAGACGGTCGGCGACGACGAGGTCGCGGCGATGACGGTCGCGGGCGGCGCCACCGGCTATGCGACGATCGCGGCCGAACTGATCGCCGCGACCTTCGGCGAAGCGGCATGACGCCGTTCCCCTGGGCCGAGGCGATGCAGTTCGGCTTCGGCGTGCTGCGGCTGTCGTCGGAGCAATTCTGGCGGATGACGCCGCGCGAGTTCGCCAGCGCGCTGATCGGCGCGCGCGGCGGGATCGCGGCGCCACTCGATCGCGGCGGCCTCGACGAATTGATGCGGCGCTATCCCGATCACCAGGAGCAGGCGCGATGACCAGCGACGATTGCGAAGAGTGCGACTGCGACTGCGTCGACGAGACGTCGCGGAAGGTCGACCAGCTCACCACCAAGACCCAGGCGCTCAGCAGCGAGGCCAAGGGCTTCGCGCGTGCGATGACCAGCGCGTTCTCGCAATCGGTCACCGGCGGCAAGCAGTTCGAGGACGTGCTGAAGTCGCTGGTGCTGAAGGTCTCCGACCTGGCGCTGAAGGCGGCGCTGAAGCCGCTGACAAGCGGCCTCGCTACCGGCTTCGACAGCCTGTTCTCGGGCCTGTTCGGCGGCGCCACCAAGGCGGCCGACGGCGCGATCAAGCCGTTCGCCGCGGGCGGCGTGATCGGCACGCCGACCTACTTCCCGATGCTCGGCGGCGGCGTCGGGCTCGCCGGCGAGGCGGGGCCCGAGGCGATCCTGCCGCTCGCCCGCGGCGCGGACGGCCGGCTCGGCGTTGCGAGTAGCGGCGGCGGCGGCAACGTGGTCAACGTCCAGATCTCGACGCCCGACGCCGACAGCTTTCGCCGCTCGGAGAGCTACGTTACCGGACAAATTGCCCGCGCGGTGTCGCGCGGCCAGCGCGGGCTGTGAACCCTCCCCCTTGCGGGGAGGGTGGACCCGGCGGCGCGTAGCGCGGCCGGGCCGGGTGGGGGTGGACACGCGCACTGTGCCCGCGGCCCCCCACCCCGCTCGCTGCGCGAGCGACCCTCCCCACAAGGGGGAGGGTGAAGAGGGCACGACCGTCATCCTGAGGAGCGCGCTGTTGCGCGCCTCGAAGGACGGCAACGCACACCGCGACGCTGCTTCGAGGCTCGCCCTGCGGGCGAGCACCTCAGCATGACGGTTCCTTTGTTGCGAGCAAGACCATGACCGCATTCCATGAGGTTCTATTCCCGCTCGACATCGCGCTGAAGAGCGCCGGCGGGCCGGAGCGGCGGACCGAGATCGTGTCGTTCGGCTCCGGCCGCGAGCAGCGCAATGCGCGCTGGGCGGAGTCGCGGCGGCGGTTCGACGCCGGCTACGGCGTCCGCACGCTGGAGGCGCTGCAGGCGGTGGTGGCGTTCTTCGAGGAGCGCCGCGGCCAGCTTTACGGCTTTCGCTGGCGCGATCGGCTCGATCATGCGTCCGCCGCGCCGGGGCAACCGCTGTCGCCGCTCGACCAGGGCATCGGCATCGGCGACGGCGTGGTCGCGAACTACCAACTCGTCAAGACCTATGGCGCAGGCTTTGCGCCCTATGCGCGGCGGATCGCCAAGCCGGTCGCGGGATCGGTGCGTGTCGCGGTGAACGGCGTCGAGCCGACCGGCGGTTTCACCTGCGATATCACCACCGGCGTGGTGACGTTTCTCCCCGGCCACATCCCGCCGCCCGGCGCGGCGGTGACGGCGGGCTATCAGTTCGACGTCCCGGTGCGGTTCGACACCGATTATCTCGAAGTCGACCTGTCGGCCTTCGCAGCGGGCGCGATCCCGAAAATTCCGGTGGTCGAGATCAGGGTGTGATTCACCCTCCCCTGGAGGGGGAGGGTCGCTCGCGTCGCGCCTCTCACCCTCTCCCCTGGTGGGAGAGGGTGGCTTCGCGCAGCGAAGCCGGGTGAGGGGGCGGCGGGCACGGCGTACGCTTCGCCCCCTCATCCGTCGCGGACTTCGTCCGCGCCACCTTCTCCCACGAGGGGAGAAGGAAAGAACAGGTGATCGTCCATGCGCTCCATTCCCTCGGCCCTCCAATCCAAACTCTCTTCCGGCGTCACCACGCTCGCTCAGTGCTGGATCGTGCGGCGGCGCGACGGCGGTGTGCTCGGTTTCACCGATCATGATCGCGATCTGGTCGTCGGCGGCGTGAGTTGCCGCGCCGGCACCGGCTTGGCCGCGTCGGAGGCGGCGCAGCGGTTCGATCTGTCGGTCGACGGCGCGGAAATTTCCGGCGCCTTGTCCGACGATCTGCTGCGCGAGGCCGACCTCGCCGCCGGGCGCTTCGATGGCGCCGCGGTCGAGACCTGGCTGGTCGACTGGAGCGATCCGTCGCTGCGGCTGCTGACCGCGCGCGGTGCGCTCGGCGAGGTGCGGCGCGAGGGGCGGGCGTTCACCGCGGAGCTGCGCGGGCTGGCCGATCTGCTGTCGCAGGAAAGCGGCCGGCTGTACACCGCCGGGTGCGGCGCCGATCTCGGCGACGGCCGCTGCCGCGTCGATCTCAACCAGCCGGCCTTGCGCGCCGCGGGTCATGTCGTGGCGACGTTCGGCACCTCGACCTTCGCGGTGTCCGGTCTCGACGGATACGCAGCGGGGCTGTTCAGCGCCGGCCGGCTGATCTGGAGCAGCGGCGCCAATGGCGGTTCGGCGATCGAGGTCAAGTTGCACCGCCGCGTCGGAGGCGGCGCCCGGCTGTCGCTGTGGCAGGCGATGGCCGAGCCGATCGCGGTCGGCGACGGCTTCGTCGTCACCGCGGGCTGCGACAAACAATTCGCGACCTGCCGCGACCGCTTCGGCAACGCGGTGAATTTCCGCGGCTTCCCGCAGATCCCCGGCAATGATTTCGTCGTCAGCTATCCGGTGCCCGGCTCGCCCGGCCACGGCGGCGGCTCGATCGGCGGCGGCGGCGCGGGCGGCGGTGGCATCGGCTAGCAGGCGCGCGTTCGGTCGGTCCAGTCGAGCGGCGATTTCACGAGAGAGACGACATGAGCACAATTCTCACCCGCGACGCGGTGGTCGCCGAGGCGCGGAGCTGGATCGGCACGCGCTATCGGCATCAGGCCTCGGTGAAGGGCGTCGGCTGCGATTGCCTGGGCCTGGTGCGCGGCGTCTGGCGCGGCTGCATCGGCGACGAGCCGGAAGCGCCGCCGCCTTACGCGCCGGACTGGGCCGAGGCGCAGGGTGCGGAGACGCTGGCGGAGGCCGCGCTGCGCCACCTCGTGCCGATCGCGCGCGAGGATTTCCGCGCCGGCGACGTGCTGCTGTTCCGATGGCGCGACGGCTACGTCGCCAAGCACGTCGCGATCGCCAGTTCGTCCACGACGATGATCCACGCCCATGACGGCGCGGCGGTGTGCGAGATCGCGATCGCGCCGTGGTGGCGGAGACGGTTGGCGTATGCGTTCGGTTTTCCGGGCGTGAAGGATTGAGAGCAGGCGGCTGGGCGCGTCGTCACCTCTCCCCGCGTGCGGGGAGAGGTCGACCGGCGAAGCGCAGCGAAGCTGGTCCGGTGAGGGGGCGCCTCGCCGCGGCCGAGCGGATCGTCGTTGGTCTCCCGTTTCGCCGTGTCGCGGAGTCAGCAGCCCCTCACCCCAACCCTCTCCCCGCAAGGGCGGGGCGAGGGAGCGCGCCGTGCCGCGGGGCGAACTCATCGTTCTGCTCTTTGGTTCCGCTCTTTCGTTCGGCGATCGGCAAACCCATGCCCGCCGTCCCACGCTCACACGAAGTAACAACCATGGCAGCTCTTGTTCTTTCGGTCGCCGGTGCGGCGGCTGGTGCGGTGTTCGGGCCGGTCGGCGCGATGGCCGGGCGGATCGCGGGGGCGCTGATCGGCAATGCGCTGGATCAGTCGCTGTTCGGCGCCGGGTCGAAATCGGTCGAGGGGCCGCGGCTGGCGGATCTCGAGGTGATGGCCTCGACCGAAGGCGCGCCGATCCCGCGGGTCTACGGCCGGGTGCGGCTGGCGGGGCAGGTGATCTGGGCGACGCAACTCGAGGAGGTGATCACCTCCGAGGAAAGTTCGTCCAGCGGCGGCAAGGGTCTCGGCGGCGGCGCGACGACGACCACCACGACCTACGCGTATTTCGCCAATTTCGCGGTCGGGCTGTGCGAGGGGCCGATCGGCCGCGTCGCGCGGATCTGGGCCGACGGCAAGCCGCTCGATCTGTCGGGCCTCGGGCTTCGCATCCATCACGGCGGCGAGGACCAGGCACCGGACGGTCTGATCGTCGCCAAGGAGGGCGCCGCCAACGCGCCGGCCTATCGCGGGCTGGCCTATGTGGTGTTCGAGCGGCTGCCGCTGGCCGACTACGGCAACCGGATTCCGCAAATGTCGTTCGAGATCGTGCGGCCGATCGGCGGGCTCGAACAGATGGTGCGCGCGGTGACGCTGATCCCCGGCACCACCGAATACGGCTACGAGCCGTCGACATTGGTGCAGATCCTCGACCGAGGCACCTCGACGCCGGAGAACCGCCACGTCGCCCACGCGGTCTCCGACGTGGTCGCCTCGCTCGACGAATTGCAGGGCGTGTGCCCGCGGCTGGAGCGCGTCGCGATCGTGGTGGCGTGGTTCGGCTCCGATCTGCGCGCCGGCCAGTGCAGCGTGCGGCCGGGCGTCGAGAACCGCGACAAATGGGTCGCCGGCGCGAGCTGGTCGGTCGACGGCGCGCACCGCGGCAATGCCTGGCTGGTGTCGCAGGTCGACGGCCGCCCCGCCTTTGGCGGCACGCCGTCCGACGACAGCGTGCGACATCTGATCGGCGAGCTGAAGGCGCGCGGGCTGAAGGTGACGTTCTATCCGTTCGTGATGATGGACGTGCCGGCTGCTAACAGCCTGCCGAACCCGTGGACCGGCGCCGCGCCGCAGCCGCCTTATCCGTGGCGCGGGCGGATCAGTTGCGATCCGGCGCCGGGCGTGGCCGGCTCGCCGCAGGGTAGCGCGACGGCGGCGGCGCAGGTCGACAGTTTCTTCGCCGGCGGCGACTGGAATTATCGCCGGATGATTTTGCACTACGCGCGGCTTTGCGCGGAGGCCGGCGGCGTCGATGCGTTCCTGATCGGCTCGGAGCTGCGCGGGCTGACGCGGGTGCGCTCCGGCGCGGGCGTGTATCCGGCGGTGCAGCAGCTCGTCGCGCTGGCGAACGACGTGAAAGCGATCGTCGGCGGCGGCACGCTCGTCACCTATGCGGCGGACTGGACCGAATACGGCGCCGACGTCGTCACGCCGGACGCTTCCGAAGTGCGGTTTCCGCTCGATCCGCTGTGGGCAGCGCCCGCGATCGGCGTGATCGGGATCGACTACTACGCGCCGCTCGCCGACTGGCGCGACGACGCCGGCCATCTCGACGCGGCGATCGCCGCTTCGACCTGGGACCGCCTCTATCTCGACCGCAACGTCACCGCCGGCGAGGCATTCGACTGGTACTATCCGGACGAGGCCGCGCGCGTGGCGCAAAGCCGCGTGCCGATCACCGATGGGCTCGGCAAGCCGTGGACCTTCCGGGTCAAGGACATCAAGAGCTTCTGGTCGCAGCCGCATCACGAACGCGTCGGCGGCGTCGAGCTCGCCGCGCCGACCGCGTGGGCGCCGATGAGCAAGCCGGTGTGGCTGACGGAAGTCGGCTGCCCCGCGGTCGACAAGGGCGCCAACCAGCCGAGCGTGTTTCCCGATCCGAAATCCAGCGAGAACTACGCGCCGTATTTCTCCAGCGGCGACCGCGACGACCTGATCCAGCGGCGCTATCTCGAAGCGATCCTCGCCGCGTTCGATCCGGTGTTCGGCGCCAGCGAGGCGCGCAATCCGCTGTCGCCGGTGTATGGCGGCCGGATGATCGATCCGTCGGCGATCCATCTGTGGAGCTGGGACGCGCGGCCCTATCCGGTGTTTCCGGCCGCCGACGAGGTCTGGAGCGACGCGCCGAACTGGCAGAGCGGGCACTGGCTGACCGGGCGGCTCGGCAATGCGCCGCTGGATGCGCTGGTGGCGCAGCTCTGCGCCGACAGCGGCGTCGTCGGCGTCGATGCGAGCGCGTTGCGCGACGCCTGCGACGGCTATGTGGTCGACCGGCCGATGACGCCGCGGGCGATGATCGAGCCGCTGGCGATGGCCTACGCGTTCGACGCCACGGCGGCCGACGGCACGCTGCGCTTCGTGCAGCGCGGCGGCGCGCCGGTGGCCGAATTGACCGAGGACGATCTGGTGCTGCCGGACAAGGGCGCCTTGTCGCGGCTGACGCGGGCGCAGGAGACCGAGCTGCCGCTCGAGGTGGCGTTCGGCTTCACCGACGCGATCGCCGACTATCGCCGCGCCGCGGCGGCGTCGCGCCGGCTGGTCGGCGGCGCGCATCGCATCGTCCACGCCGATCTCGCGGTGGTGACCAACGACGCCGCCGCGGCGCGACGCGCCGAGATCTTCCTGCAGGATCTGTGGGCCGGACGCGAGACCGCGAGCTTCGCGCTCGGGCCGCAGCGTCTGGCGCTGGCGCCCGGCGATGTGGTGGCGCTGACGCTGAACGATCGGCGGCGGCTGTTCGAGATCAGCGAAGTGGTCGACACCCAATCGCGCGCCGTCAAGGCGCGCAGCATCGACCCCGAAGTGTTCGCGCTGCCGCAGCGCGCGCCGCGCCGGATCACGCCGGCAATCCCGGCGGCGCTGGGGCCGGCGCATGTGGTGGCGCTCGACCTGCCGGTGATCGACAACACCGCGCCGGACGTACTGACGCGGCTCGCGGTGTTCGCCAATCCCTGGCCGGGATCGGAAGTGATCTACGCGTCCGCCGACGGCGCGAGCTATCAGCCGCTGGCGAGCGCGACGGTGCGCGCGATCATCGGCGAGACGCTCGATCCGCTGCCGCGCGGGCCTGTGGCGGTGTGGGACCGCGGCAACCGGCTGCGGGTGCGGATTCTCGGCGGCGCGCTGTCGTCGCTGTCGGAGGCGCGGGTGCTCGACGGCGGCAACGCCGCGGCGGTGCAGAACCCCGACGGCGAGTGGGAGATCCTCCAATTCGCGCAGGCCGAACTGATCGACGGCAACACGTACTTGCTGTCGCGGCTGCTGCGCGGCCAGGCCGGCAGCGAGCAGGCGATGCGCGACCCGGTGCCGGCCGGCGTGCCGTTCGTGCTGCTCGACCGGCATCTGGTGCCGTTGGCGCGCGGGCTCGACGCGCTCGGGCGGGCGAAGGCGTTGCGCGTGGTTGCGGCGGGACGCAGCCACGACGATGCCAGCGCGGTGACGCTGAGCGTGACGCCGGGGCCGACGGCGCTGCGGCCGCTGGCGCCGGTGCATCTGAGGGCCAGGCGCGAGGTCGATGGCGTGAATCTGTCGTGGATCCGCCGCACCCGGATCGACGGCGATGGCTGGGGCCTCGAGGTGCCGCTCGGCGAGGCCAGCGAGGCCTATGTGATCGACATCCTCGCACCGGACGGCGCATTGGTTCGCACGCTCAGCAGCGCCGCGCCGCAGGCGCTGTATCCGGCGGCTTCCGAACTCGCCGATTTCGGCGCGCCGCAACAGGGCCTGCGCGTCCGCGTCGCGCAACTCTCCGCCGGCGTCGGCCGCGGCTTCGCCGCCGACGCGACGCTCGCACTTTAGACGAGGGGAAAACGTCATGACCGCCACCGCCAATCTCGGGCTGCCCTTCATCGAGGCGAGCCAGGCGCAGAAGCACGTCACCCACAACGAGGCGCTGCGGATTCTCGACGCCGCGATCCAGATCGCGGTCGCCGATCGCGATCGCACGGCGCCGCCGCCGAGCCCGGCCGAGGGCGCGCGCCACATCGTCGCCGCCGGCGCGAGCGGCGCCTGGAGCGGGCAGGCGGATGCGGTCGCGACCTGGCAGGACGGCGCCTGGGCGTTCCTCGCGCCGAAACAGGGCTGGTGCGTGTGGTCGGTCGCCGACGATGGGCTGCTGGTGTTCGACGGCGCACAGTGGCGCGATCTGCAAATGTCGCTCGCCAACGCGCCGTCGCTCGGCGTCAATACCACGGCCGCCGCGCCGAACCTGCTCAGCGTCAAATCCGACGCCGCGTTGTTCGCCGCGATCGACCCGGCCGCCGGCGGCAGCGGCGACGTCCGTCTGCAATTGTCCAAGGACAGCGCCGCGAACACCGCCTCGGTGGTGTTCTCCAACGCCTATTCGGGCCGCGCCGAATTCGGCCTGGTCGGCTCCGATGCGTTCCGGCTGAAGATTTCCGCCGACGGCGCGAGCTTCGTCGACGCCCTGCTGATCGATCCCGTCAGCGGCAACGCGACGCTGCCGCGGGGCATCGCGCTCACCGGCGTGGTGGCGCCGCCGCCGCTGGGCAGCGATCAGGACGACTATGATGCCCCCGGGCTCGCGGCGGCGGCGGTGCTGCAGCTCTGGTCCGATGCCGCGCGACAGCTCTCCGGGCTGGCCGGCGGCGTCGAAGGCCGCGTCGTCACCGTGATCAATGTCGGCAGCCAGCCGATCACGCTGCTGGACGAGGCGGCGGCGTCGGCAGCGGCCAACCGCTTCGCACTCGGCGGGCCGCTGATCGTCGCCGGCAAGCAGGCCGCGATCCTGCGCTACGACGGCACCGCGGCGCGCTGGCGGCCGATCGCGGGCGGCAATTCCGGCGGCGTGATCCATTCCGGCCCGCAATCGCTGACCGCGGCGCAGCAGGACCAGGCGCTGGCCAATCTCGGCGGCGGCGACCTGTCGCTGCTGCGCGGCCACATCAGCGGCGCGGTGGTGTCGAACGATGCGACGAGCCCCGACACGGTGATCGCGGTTTCGGCCGGCGCGGCGGTGTCGGCCGACGCGACGACGCTGATGAAGATCGCCGCCGTCACCAAGAACGCCAACGCCGTCTGGACGGCCGGCACCGGCAACGGCGCGGCGGACGGCGCGGCGGGCTACACCGCGCTCGCCGCCTCGACCTGGTACTACGTCTTCCTGATCAAACGCCCGGACACCGGCGCGGTCGATGTGTTGACGTCGAAATCGCCGACATCGCCGACGCTGCCGGCCGGTTTCAGCAAGGCCCGGCTGATCGGCGCGTTCCGGACCAACGGCGCGTCGCAGATCATGGCGTTCCATGCCTTCGACGACGGCGACACCGTGATGTGGGACGCCGTGCCGGCGATCGACTACACCACCGCCAGCCTCGGCACCTCCTCGATCACGATCACGCTCGTCAATGTGCCGGCGATCGAGGTGCAGGTGATCGCCAACGTCTCGGCATTCAACAGCGCCAACACATCGTCGGTGTATTTGCGGCATCCGTCGGCGGCCGACATGACACCGACCGCCAATTCGGCGAGCCCGCTCGGCACCATCGTCTCACCCAACGGGCTGTTCGTCGGCCTCACCACCTTCGTGCGCGCCGACGCCTCGCGGCAGATCAAGGCGCGCGCCGTCGCCGTCGGCACCATTCTCAACATCGCGGTGCTGGGTTGGCGCTGGAACCGGCGCGGGCTTTGACGGACTGGTCAGGCCCTGGCGAAAGTCGAGATTTCAGTCGAAGCGCCGGCAGCTCGATCAGGCGCCATGAGATTGCCGTCGCGACTGTCGTCAGCCGACCTTTCCCGTCGCGTCAGTCGGCACAGCCCGGCCGGCGCCAATCCTTCATGTTCTTGGAGAGCGGATATGCCAAATCCCGATTCAACGGGCGCGATCGTGCGCCATCGCGTCGCGTCCGACTTCGGCGCGGCCTTGACGCGCCTGTGGCCCAACGGGGACCAGAAGATTGCCGGGTTGCGCGCCGGGATGATCGGCTCGGCCTCCGAGGTGTTCGCCCGCTACGGCATCGATACGCCGCTCCTGGTCGCGCATGTCATGGCGCAGATCAGCCACGAATGCGGGGCGGGGCGCGACATCGTCGAGAACCTGAACTACTCCGCGACGCGGATGATGCAGGTGTGGCCGTCGCGCTTCCGCACGCTGCAGAGTGCTGCGCCCTATGCGCACAATCCGCCGGTGCTCGCCGCCAAGGTCTATAACGGCCGGATGGGCAATGCCCCGGGGTCCGACGACGGTTGGAATTTCCGCGGCCGCGGCGCGTGTCAGACCACCGGACGAGAGGGCTATGCGCGGCTCGCCAGGGTGACCGGGCTCGATCTGGTCCGGCAGCCCGACCTCGTCAACGATCCTCGCCATTTCCTGCTGTGCGGCGTCGCCGATTTCGTCGCCTGCGGCTGTCTGCCGTTCGCCGCGGCCGACGACGTCACCGGCGTCACGCGCAGGCTCAACGGCGGCACCATCGGGCTGTCGCAGCGCAAGGCCTGGCTGGCGAAATGGAAAGCGGCGCTGGGCGAGGGCCCGATCGCGATGGCCGCATCGCCGCCGCTCGCGCCGGAGCTGCCGGTTGCGCCGACGCGGCCGCAGCCGACGCCATCGCGAGTTGCGCGTTTCATCGCCGTGCTGGCCGCGGCCTTCAAAAGGAGCTGACCATGGAGTGGAGCGATCTCGCCAAACAGGTGATCACGCTCGGCGCGCCGCTGCTCGGCAGCGCGCTGGGCGGCCCGCTCGGCGGTGCCGCGGGACAGATCCTGTCCGACGTGCTGGGCGCGCCGCAGCCGACGCCGGCCGCGGTGCAGGCCGTGCTGCCCGCCGCCGCTCCGGACCGGATCGCCGAAGCCGAAGCGCGCTGGGCCGAGGCGATCCGCGCCGAGGCCGAGACCCAGCGCACGGCGATCAGCGAGACCCAGGCCACGATCCGCGCCGAGATCGTCGCGAACGATCCGTTCCAGCGCTGGTGGCGGCCGGCCTATGCCTGGGAGCTGACGCTGGAATGCGCCGCGCTGTGGACGGTGCTGGTGCACGAATTCTGGACCGGCGACATCCAGACCATCAACGCGCTGATCGGCGCCACCGCGCTGTTGGCGACCTATTGGGCTTTCCGGTTCGGCGTGCTAGGCGTTTATGTCAGCGGCCGGACCCGCGAGAAGGTCTGCGCCGCCACCGGGCAGGACAGCCCCGGCGTCATCGACAGGCTGGTGAAGGCCGTCGTGAAGAAAAAGTAATGCGCAAGGCGGCCGCGAGGCGGCGTTGTTCATCGGTCATTCACGCCGCCGCCGCTCATCTTCTTCCCGCCGGTCACAACGCCCGTGCATCGAAACTGCGGAGTTCAAGGTGCGGCTGCTCGTCGTCGAAGATGATCCCGATCTCAACCGCCAGCTCACCACCGCGCTGACCGACGCCGGCTACGTCGTCGACCGCGCCTTCGACGGCGAGGAGGGGCACTTCCTCGGCGACACCGAGCCCTATGACGCGGTGGTGCTGGACATCGGCCTGCCGAAGATGGACGGCATCTCGGTGCTGGAAGCCTGGCGCCGCAACGCCCGCGCGATGCCGGTGCTGATCCTGACGGCGCGCGACCGCTGGAGCGACAAGGTGCAGGGCTTCGACGCCGGCGCCGACGACTACGTCGCCAAGCCGTTCCACCTCGAGGAAGTGCTGGCGCGGATCCGCGCGCTGCTGCGCCGCAGCGCCGGCCACGCCCAGTCCGAACTGACCTGTGGGCCGGTGGTGCTCGACACCCGCACCGGCCGCGTCAGCGTCCGCGGCCATCCGGTCAAGCTGACCTCGCACGAGTATCGGCTGCTGGCCTATCTGATGCACCATTCCGGCCGGGTGGTGTCGCGCACCGAACTGGTGGAGCATCTCTACGACCAGGATTTCGACCGCGACAGCAACACCATCGAGGTGTTCGTCGGCCGCATCCGCAAGAAGCTCGACGTCGACATCATCCAGACCGTGCGCGGCCTCGGCTATCTGCTGACGCCGCCGCCGGCCGACGCCCAGCTGGCGAACCGCACGTGAGCGAGCGGGCGAGGGCGTCGCTGCAGAAGCCGGGCTGATGCCGAGCCCGGCCGTCCCCGCGCCGCCGCGCCGCCGCACCACCTCGCTGGCCACCCGGCTGTTTCTGTCCGCCACCGCCTGGGTGGTGGTGATCCTGGCGATCACCGGCATCGTGCTGTCCTCGGTGTACCGCCAGGCCTCCGAGCGCGCGTTCGACCGGCGGCTCAATCTCTATCTGCGCACCATCATCGCCGAAGTCGCGACGCCCGACGCCGCACCGGAACAGTTCCAGTCGATCGGCGAGCCGCTGTTCGATCTGCCGCTGTCCGGCTGGTACTGGCAGATCGTCCGCACCGACACCGACAAGGTCGAGCCGCGCGCCTCGCGCTCGCTGTGGGACCGCAAGCTGCCGAGGCTCGCGGATCAGGGCGTCGAACTCGGCGCCTCCGGCGTTCGCCAGGGCTATGTCGAGGGGCCGGAGGGCCAGACGCTGCGCATGGTCGAGCGCCCGGTCGATCTCGGCGCCGACGGCAAATTCGTCGTCACGGTGGCCGGCGACGCCACCGAAATCTTCGAGGAAACAAGGACCTTCGACTACTATCTCGCAGGTACCTTCATCGCGCTGTCGATCGGGCTGGTGCTCACCACGATCTTCCAGGTGCGGTTCGGCCTGGCGCCGCTGAACCGCATCTCGCATTCGATCGCCGACATCCGCTCCGGTCGCGCCGAGCGGCTGGAGGGCCAATTTCCGGTCGAGATCGCGCCGCTGGCGCGCGAAACCAACGCGCTGATCGAGGCCAATCGCGAGATCGTCGAACGCGCCCGCACCCATGTCGGCAACCTCGCCCATGCGATCAAGACGCCGCTGTCGGTGCTGGTCAATGAGGCCGCGGCGCGCCCGGGCGATCCGCTCGCCGCCAAGGTGATGGAGCAGGCCGAGATCATGCGCAACCAGGTCGCGCATCATCTGGAGCGGGCGCGGATCGCCGCGCGGCTCACCGTGGTCGGCACCGTCACCGAGGTCGAACCGGTGATCGAGGCGCTGCGCCGCACGATGGAGAAGATCCACCGCGACCGGGCGATTCAGCTCCGCACCGAAATCGCCGGCGGCCTGAAGTTCCGCGGCGAGAGGCAGGACCTCGAGGAGATGGTCGGCAACCTGGTCGACAATGCCTGCAAATGGGCGGTCGGCCGGGTGCTGATCGCGGCCACCGCCGAACGCGGCCCGACGCCGCTGCTGCGGATCATCGTCGACGACGACGGCCGCGGCCTGTCGGCGGCGGAGCAGGCGCAGGTCGCCCGCCGCGGCCAGCGGCTCGACGAGAGCAAGCCGGGCTCGGGTCTGGGGCTGGCGATTGTCGTCGACCTGGCAGCGCTCTACGGCGGCGAATTGATTCTCGGCCACGCCCCGGCCGGCGGCCTGCGCGCGGAATTGCTGCTGCCTGCGGCATAACGAGCCGGCCGCTGCCACAGCGTCGCCCGAATTTGTCGCTCCGTTGCCTTGAGCGTTAGGGATTTCGGGGTAAGACGTTGGTGGGGAATGGATTGGGGACTGCAATGACGCCTGCGCGTGACATCGCCAGCGCTGCGAGACCGTCGGCGCGGTTGGCGAAGCCTTCGTCGGCGGCGCTGCTGCTGCTCGGCGCGCTGGCGCTGGCCGGCTGCGACCGCACCACCAACCTCGCGGCGCGAGTGGATTCCTTTGCCAGCAATGTGGCGCCCGATTTCGGCCGGAGCGGCGATGGCGCCGCCGCCGCGGTCGACAATGCGGCCATGGGCGGGCTGATCGGGCCGAAGATCGGTGCGCTGCTCAACGCGGAAGATCGCCGGCTGGCTTATGCGGCCGAACTCGAAGCGCTCGATCACGGCGAATCCGGCGCCCCGGTGCCGTGGAAGAACCCGTCCTCCGGCCGCTATGGCAACATCGTGCCGGGGCCGGCCTATGCCAAGCAGGGCGCGACCTGCCGCGGCTTCTCGCACAGCGTCACGGTCGGCCGCCAGCTCGAGATCGCCCGCGGCACCGCCTGCCGGACCAATGACGGGCCGTGGACAGCGGCGGGCTAGCGTTCGGGCGCGTCCGTCCTACTCCCGATCACCGATTGCCCAGTCTGCCCAATCTGTTGCGGCGCTGGGTTGCGGTTGATGTGGAACATCAATCCTGTTCGATGTCTGGCTGCCTCAACTCCTTCTTAACACCGCCGCTGTTTAACTCGTCAGACAGTGTCCCGGCGCGCATGTCGTGCGGCCGGCGCGACCGCAAGCGTGCAGATTTTCGGGCGCATGAGCCAGACACCGACCGAACGGCTGAGGGACTACCTCGCCCAGCTCCCGCCGCAGTCGCAGGCGTTGCTGATGCGCGAGTTCGAGCGCGCGCTGGAGCGCGGCGAAGAGGTCGCGGTGGCCAGCTTCGTGCTCGAGGAACTGCGCAAGATCGTCCGCGGCAACGGTGAAGACGAGGCCCCGCGCACCGACGATCCGGCGCGGCTGATGTTCCGCGTGCTGGAGCCGTTCCTGATCGACAACAGCCAGCAGCCGCGGCCGGGCCAGGTCCGCCGGGCGTCGCTGAGCTCGATCTGGCAATGGCTGGTGCGCGAAGCGATCCCGACCCAGGTCCGCGAATTCGAGGGCGGGCTGATCAACCTGCGCGGCGGCACCGCGGCGCAGATCGACGATCTCGTCCGCAAGCTGCAGCTCGCGGCGGCCGAGGCGATCGACAAGGTGATCAATCCGGAACAGGGCGTCGACCGGCAGCGCGCGATGTCGCGGGTCGGACCGCCCTCGACGGTCGAGGACCTACCCGGCGTCGGCGCCGTGCTCGCCAACCGCGAAGCGCTCGAAGCTTTCGACGGCAAGCTTTCGTCCAACCTGCGGACCTTCGGCGACTCGCAGGTGCATTCGATGATCGCCGCGCTCAACGTGCCGGCGCTGCAGACCCCGATCCTGCTGCCGTTCGCGCTGACGATGATCCTGCAGCATCTGACCCAGCCGTGGCAGATCGTCCGGCTGGCGCTCAAGGTGGCCGGCTCCGACGACGAGATCAGGGTCGCCGCCACCCCTTACGGCGTCGCCGTCACCATGGCGATCCACGACATCGCCCAGCTCACCGCCGATCTGCGCGACGAGCTCAAGCGCGGCCATTACAGCAACGTCGCCGAGAAGCTGAAGCTGGTCCATGACGGCGTTCGCGGCCTGCGCACCGAACTCGACATCCGCAGCGATTCGGCCTGGGGCAAGCGGCTCGCCGCGATCCGCGTCGACATTTCCAATGCGTTGAAATCCGAGATCGAGAGCGTCCCCGGCCGGGTGCGCCGGCTGCTGCGCCAGCGCCCCGACAAGGAGATCTCGGCCAACAGCCGGATCGATCAGATCGAGGTCGACGAGTCGGCGGCGCTGATCGATTTCGTCGCGGTGTGCCGCAACTACGCCAGCGAACTCGCGATCAACGAGATGACGCTGCGGACCTATTCCGAGCTGCAGCAATATGTCGAGAAGTCCACCGAATCGCTGGTGCAATCGCTGCGCGGCTGCGAACCGCGGGTGAAGCCGTTCCGGCACATGCAGGCGCTCGCCGCGATCCGGTTCTGCGAAGTGCTGTTCGGCCACGATTATGCGCAACTGATGCGCCGCGCGGCCGAGAGCGCGATGGTCGTGGTGGAGCGCAAGCCGGCGCGCGCTGGCTGACCGCGACACCTTGATTCATATCAAGATTTGAGCGCTGCGGTGCCGTATCCCGGTGTCGCAAATGTCAATTGCGCCGGCGGTCCGGCCATGGTGTAACCCGGCCGGATTTCGACCGCGTCGCAGCCGGCGTTTGCGCTCTCACCGGAACCCTCCTCGCATGGCCTTGTGGTTTGTGTTGGCGATCATGACGGCCGTCGCGGTGTTCGCCGTGCTGTGGCCGCTCGGTCGCGGCGTCCGCGCCGAGCGCGAGGGCAGCGAAGCCAATGTCTACAAGGACCAGCTTGCGGAGATCGACCGCGACGCCGCCATCGGTCTGATCGGCCCTGCCGAAGCCTCCGCCGCCCGCGTCGAAATCGGCCGGCGATTGCTGGCCAGCGCCGATCCCGAAACCGTGGCGCCGGTGACGACGCGCCGCGGGCCGCGGCGAGGGGTCGCGGTGTTCGCGCTGGTCGGACTGCCGGCGTTGGCGCTCGCGATCTATCTGCCGCTCGGCTCGCCGATGCAGGGCGACGATCCGCTGGCGAGCCGGACCAAGACCGCCGCCGCGTCGCAGCCGCTCGAAAATCTGGTGGCGCAGGTCGAGGCGCATCTCGAGAAGAATCCGACCGACGGCCGCGGCTGGACCGTGCTGGCGCCGGTGCTGGCCAAGCTCGGTCGGTTCGACGACGCCGCGCGCGCCTATCGAAATTCGCTGACCTATGCCGGCGAAACCGCGGACCGCCACGCCGATCTCGGCGAGGTGCTGTCGATGGCGGCGGGCGGGGTGGTCACCGCCGACGCCAAGTCGGCATTCGAGCGCGCGGTCAAGCTGAACGCCGACGAGGTCAAGGCGAGGTATTTCCTCGGCCTCGCCGCCGAGCAGGACGGCCGGCCGAAGGACGCCGCGGCGATGTGGCGCGCGATGCTGGAAAAGGCTCCCGCCGATGCGCCGTGGAAGCCGATGCTGCAGGCGCAGATCGCCCGGATCGAGGGTGCGCCGCTGCCGGCGCTGCCCGACGAGACGATCGCTTCGGCGCAAAACATGAGCGAGGCCGACCGCAGCGCGATGATCCGCGGCATGGTCGACAAGCTCGCAGCCCGGCTGCAGCAGAACGGCGACGACGTCGAGGGATGGCTGCGGCTGGTGCGTGCCTATATGGTGCTGGGCGACGGCGACAAGGTGAAGCAGGCGCAGGCGCAGGCACGGCAGGCGGTGGCGGGCAATGCCGAGCGGCTCAAGCAGCTCAATGACGGGCTGAAGACTCTGGGGCTCGACGGATGAGGATGCGGCCGGAGCGCGTGCGGTTTTCCGACATAATGGTCCGGCAATTGTCGCGCACGAGCGAGACGCAACGATCTGGCGCCAATCAGGACGCCGGCACGAGGGTTGGCCATGACGCGTAAGCAGCGGCGGTTGATGATGATCGGTGGCGCCGGCGTGGTGCTCGTGGTCGCAGTGGGACTGGTGCTGAACGCGATGCGCGGCTCGATCGTGTTCTTCTCGACGCCGAAGATGGTGCACGAGCAGAACATCGAGGCCGGAAAGCGGTTCCGGCTCGGCGGCGTGGTCGAGCCCGGCTCGCTCACGCGCGGCGATCAGCTCGCGGTGGCGTTCAAGGTTTCGGACGGCGACGCCACCGTGCCGGTGGCGTTCAAGGGCATTCTGCCGGACCTGTTCCGCGAGGGGCAGGGCGTGATCGCCGAGGGCGCGCTCGACACCGCCGGCGTGTTCAAGGCCGACACCGTGCTCGCCAAGCACGACGAGACCTACATGCCCAAGGACGTGGCCGACGCGCTGAAGAAGCAGGGCCACTGGAAGGACGATTACGAGAAGAAGCCGCCCGGGCCCGGTGCGGCGGCCTCCGCCGACGCCATGAGGCCGGCGCGATGATCGCCGAGGCCGGCCACTACGCGCTGGTGCTGGCGCTGGCGCTGGCGCTGATCCAGTCGACGGTGCCGATCCTCGGCGCGCGGCTGGGCGACGGCGGGCTGATGAACGTCGCGCGCTCGGCGGCGCTGGCGCAATTCGTCTTCGTCGCCGTCTCGTTCGGCGCGCTGGTCTGGCTCAACGTCACCTCCGACTTCTCGGTCGTCAACGTCTACGAGAATTCGCATTCGGCCAAGCCGCTGCTCTACAAGATCACCGGCGTGTGGGGGAACCACGAAGGTTCGATGCTGCTGTGGGTGGCGATCCTGGCGCTGTTCGGCGGCATGGTCGCAGCGTTCGGCAACAACCTGCCGCTGTCGCTGCGCGCCCACGTGCTAGCGGTGCAGGCCTGGGTGGCGAGCGCGTTCTATCTGTTCATCCTGATCACCTCGAACCCGTTCCTGCGGATTCCCAATCCGCCGCTCGAGGGTCGCGACCTCAATCCGGTACTGCAGGACATCGGCCTCGCGGTGCATCCGCCGCTGCTGTATCTCGGCTATGTCGGCTTCTCGATCTCGTTCTCCTTCGCCGCCGCGGCGCTGATCGAGGGGCGGCTCGACGCGGCCTGGGCGCGCTGGGTGCGGCCGTGGACGCTGATGGCGTGGATCTTCCTGACGCTGGGCATCGCGATGGGCTCGTACTGGGCCTATTACGAACTCGGCTGGGGCGGCTGGTGGTTCTGGGACCCGGTCGAGAACGCCTCGCTGATGCCGTGGCTCGCCGGCACCGCGCTGCTGCATTCGGCGCTGGTGATGGAGAAGCGCAACGCGCTGAAGGTCTGGACCATCCTGCTGTCGATCCTGACCTTCTCGCTGTCGCTGCTCGGCACCTTCCTGGTGCGCTCAGGCGTCTTGACCTCGGTGCACACCTTCGCCACCGATCCGTCGCGCGGCGTGTTCATCCTGATGATCCTGTGCATCTTCATCGGCGGCAGCCTGGCGCTGTTTGCCTGGCGCGCCTCGGCGCTGAAGCAGGGCGGGCTGTTCGCGCCGATCTCGCGCGAGGGCGCGCTGGTGCTGAACAATCTGTTTCTCACCACCGCCTGCGCCACGGTGTTCGTCGGCACGCTGTATCCGCTGGCGCTGGAAGTTCTCACCGGCGACAAGATCTCGGTCGGCGCGCCGTTCTTCAATCTCACCTTCGGTCCGCTGATGGTGCCGCTGATGCTGGCGATGCCGTTCGGCCCGCTGCTGGCGTGGAAGCGCGGCGATCTGCTCGGTGCCGCCCAGCGGCTGATCGCCGCCGGCGTCGTCGCGCTGCTCGCGGTCGCCCTGGTCTGGGCCTGGACGTTCGGCGGCCCGGTGCTGGCGCCGCTGGCGATCGGGCTCGCGGTGTTCGTGATTGCCGGCGCGCTCGCCGACATCGTCGAGCGCATCGGCCTGCTGCGCAATCCGTTGTCGATTGCGGCGCGCCGCGCCCGAGGGCTGCCGCGCTCGGCGTGGGGCACGCTGTTCGCTCATGCCGGCATCGGCGTGGCGCTGATCGGCATCGTCTGCGAGACCACCTGGAACAGCGAGCACATCGCCGCGATGAAGGAGGGCGAGTCCGCCAAGCTCGCCGGCTACGAACTCAAATTCGACGGCGCGATTCAGCGCCAGGGCCCGAACTATCGCGAGTTGCAGACGCATTTCTCGGTCAGCGAGAACGGCCGGCCGATCGGCGCGATGACGCCGTCGAAGCGCAGCTTCACCACCCGCAACACGTCGACCACCGAGGCTGCGCTGCTGACCCGCGGCGTCAGCCAGCTCTACATCTCGCTCGGCGACATCGACGCCGCCGGCGCGGTGACGGTGCGGATCTATCACAAGCCCTTGGTGCTGCTGATCTGGATCGGTCCGCTGCTGATGGCGTTCGGCGGCCTGTTGTCACTGTCGGATCGGCGGCTGCGCGTCGGCGCGCCGAAGCCGGCCAAGCCGCAGCGCTTGCTGCAGCCGGCGGAGTAACAAAGGCCTCATCCTGAGGAGCCCGGCGCAGCTCGTCAGAGCGAAGACGGGCGTCTCGAAGGATGTGCCACAACAACTGATCCTTCGAGACGCATCCTGCGGATGCTCCTCAGGATGACGGGAGCGTACGGTGCGAAAGCTCGCGACAATCATATGCCTCGCCATCACGATGCTGGCCGTCGCCATCCCGCTGGCGCACGCCGTGCAGCCCGACGAGGTGATGACCGATCCGGCGCAGGAGGCGCGGGCGCGGGAATTGTCGCGCGAACTGCGCTGCATGGTCTGTCAGAACCAGTCGATCGACGATTCCGATGCGACGCTCGCCAAGGATCTGCGGCTGCTGGTGCGCGAGCGGATCGCGGCCGGCGACAGCAACAATCAGGTGCTGGACTATCTGGTCGCGCGCTACGGCGAGTTCGTGCTGCTGAAGCCGCGGTTCGAAAGCCACACGCTGGTGCTGTGGCTGGTGACGCCGCTGGTGCTGTTCGGCGGCGGGCTGGCGCTGTGGCTGCACGTCCGCCGCCGCGCCCGCGGCGCGGCCCGTGAGCTGGAGACGACGCAACCGCTCAGCGCCGAGGAGCAGGCGCGGCTCGATCGGCTGATGGCGGAGGGGCCGGATCGGTCGGCGTAGCGTCATGCGCCGCGGCCGGCGGCGAAGGGTGGACGCCCGTCGGCGTGATGCAGCGCACGTCCCGCAACAGCTTCGTTGCGCTGGTCCTGGTCGGTCTGGCGCCGTCTGCACACCGACATCGAGGGGCGACGGAAGTACTATTCCGGCGGCACTGACGAGACAGGTAACACTTGCATCGTGACGGCTTCACGGCGTCTGCCGGGTCAGGAGAATACGATGCAGCATCTGTTGGCGAGTGCAGGGGCCGCGGTCGCGGCGTGGTTTGCCGTTTACTTCATTGGAAAGCCAGTCGTCGCGCTGCAGGACAGGCGGCTCGAGGCTCTGCAGACCGCCGAGCGCTACTATGCTGTCGACATCCGGGCGAGCGAAGAGGTGCGGGACGCCGCCGAGAAAGCCCTGTTCGAGGCCGGCCTCTCGCTTCGCACGCTGCAACGGGGGTGGTCGACCGCCGTCAGGCTGTGGTGCTGGGTCTGGGGATATGATCTGGACCTCGCCGCCCAGGCCCTGTTCGGGCTCGCCGAAGGCCCGCGCGGCAAGATCGCCATTGCTCCGGAAATCCGGAAGAACACGCTCGACGCGCTCTACGTTGCGCTGGGCGCACACAAGCATCTCTCGGCGGAAGCCGTTCAGGCGATCAGGCGGATGATTGCGCAGACGCAAGCGGCCGCGCGCGAGACCAGCAGCGCGAGCGGCCCGGCGTCGTAGTCGGACCAGCCGAAAGGCGTCGTCGAGGGATGCCCCCTCAGAACGGCGTGATCTCCATCGGCAGCGGTTTGCCGGCCTTGTGCAGGGCGATCCAGCGGTGCAGCTCGGCGACGTGGCCGCTTTCCTCGGCGACGAACTCTTTCGCCAGCGCCCGGATCTCCGGATTGTCGGTGGTGTCGAGCACGTTCTTGTACCAATCAAAGGCGCCGGTCTCGGCTTCCAGCGCGATTTCCAGCGCCAGGTCGCGGCCGATGAACGGGTCGGTGCCCCAGATCGCCGCGGTCTCCGGGCTTTCGTCGCCGGGCCATTTGAAATCGACGGTCTCCATCTCGGGAATCTCGCGGAAGCCGGCACGGGCCTGGGCATCGGCCTGGTGCATGCGCGAGTAGTCGGCGAGCTGCCGGAACAGCTTGGAGACTTCCTTGTTGCCGCAGCTGTCCATCGCGTCTGCGAGCTGACCGAAGCGCAGAGCCGCTTCCTGTTCGAGGCGGATCGAGTGCGCCAGAAACTCTTCGACCGTTTCCATCTGAATATCCTTCGCTGTTCGGCTGCCGCCGGGTCGACGGCAGCCGTCTCCGATGTCGGATGTCGTCGTCAGGCGTTTTCAGCCGTCTTGGCGTGCTTGAGCGCCCATTCTTCCTGGGTGATCCAGGCTTCGAGGATGCGGACGTGCTCGGCTTCCTCACCGACGAATTCCTTCGCCGCGGCCGCGACCTCGGGCGACTTGGTGGTCGCTTCGATCGCACGGTAGAATTCGTAGCCGCGACGTTCGCCCTGCAGCGCCGCCTTGAGGCCGCCGAGCCGCGTCATCGAGGTGTCGGAAGCCCACACCGCCGCGCGTTCCGGCGTGGCGTGATCGGGCCAGGCGTAGTCCGGCGGCACCGACTTGCTGACATCGATGCTGCCGGCGCGCGCCTTCACCTCGGCGAGGTGCATGCGCGAGAATTCGGCGAGCTGCGCGAACAGCTTCGCGACCGACTCGTTACCGGCCTCGGCCATCGCCTTGGCGAGTTCGTCGTAGTGCAGGGCGGCGTCTTCCTCGAGCTTGGCGGCGTAGCTGAAGAACTCCGGCAGCGTCGAAATCTCGAGGCCACCCTTGAAGCGCGCGGCGGCGTGAGTCACCGCGAGCTTCTGCGGCAGGGTCTTGTCGCCCTCGAACCGCACCATGATGTCCTCGTTGCGCACGAAGCACTGGCAGGCGAGGCGATAGCGCGGCGGAACGTCGTTGACTTCGGCGTTGGCGATTTCGTCCTTGGTGATCTTGCCGAGCTGGCGCAGGACTTCCTTTTCCTTCTCGGTCAGCGCGACTGCTGACTTGGCCTTCGGATTGAAGTGCTCGACCTGCACCAGGCAGGAACCGCATTCGCCGTCCTGGCAGTCGAACGGGATCGGAATCTTGTGTGCCTTGGCGACGGCCAGAATGGTGCCGCGATCGCCGGCGACGGCGTAGACGGTGACATCCTTCGCCATCACGGGCGAAGAGAAAGTAATGTTAGCCAAGGCGCTCTCCTGTTAGCTGGTTCGGGACCGACGCCGTGCCTCACGCGCGTCCTTGATGCCGCCTTGGCAAAAACCAGGCCACTGAAGATCAGTCGATATTTCAGTTAGTTGCGCAAAATCGCGCAGCGCTACGCGTGTCGTCGGCAGATCGGATTCCCGACACAAATGTCCGAGTGTTGACAAACCACGCGCGGATCGCGGGGCGCGATCGCGACCTTGCGTCGCGGCGGAATACCGCCAAGTTACAAAAGTTTAATGCCTCATCCAGCGCGCCGTAAGGCGGCAGCCCCCATCTTCAGGCCATCCGGTGCGATCGTCCGCACCCCTGACATTCGATGGTTCTGGAGACCCTGTATGACCGACCGTTCTTCCGATCTCACCTCGCAGCCGACCAGCCCGGTGCGCCGTTCGCTGTTCTCGGCGCGCAAATTCGCGCTGATGGCGTCGGTGGTGGCCGGCCTCGGCGCGGGCGCGTTCGGCCTGTCGCAGGTCCCGGCGTCGGGCGATCTGTTCAGCACGGCGGCGCAGGCGCAGGTCGGCAACGAGGTCCACAAGGCGCAGCAGCCCGTCGGCTTCGCCGACATCGTCGAGAAGGTGAAGCCCTCGGTGATCTCGGTGAAGGTCAACATCGCCGAAAAAGTTGCGAAGACCGACGAGCGCAGCGAGCGCAGCGAAGAATCGCCGTTCGCGCCCGGCTCGCCGATGGAGCGCTTCTTCCGCCGCTTCGGCGGTGAAATGCCGCCCGGCATGCGCGGCCATCGCGGCGGCGGCATGATGACGGGGCAGGGCTCGGGCTTCTTCATCACCGCCGACGGCTACGCCGTCACCAACAATCACGTCGTCGACGGCGCCGACAAGGTCGAAGTCACCACCGACGACGGCAAGACCTACAAGGCCAAGGTGATCGGCACCGACCAGCGCACCGATCTGGCGCTGATCAAAGCCGAAGGCCGCACCGACTTCCCGTTCGCCAAGCTGTCCGAAGGCAAGCCGCGGATCGGCGACTGGGTGCTCGCGGTCGGCAATCCGTTCGGCCTCGGCGGCACCGTCACCGCCGGCATCGTCTCGGCCTCCGGCCGCGACCTCGGCAACGGTCCGTATGACGATTTCATCCAGATCGACGCGCCGGTGAACAAAGGCAATTCCGGCGGTCCGGCGTTCGACGTCAATGGCGAAGTGATGGGTGTCAACACGGCGATCTACTCGCCGTCGGGCGGCAGCGTCGGCATCGCGTTCTCGATCCCGGCCTCGACCGTCAAGGCGGTGGTGCAGCAGCTCAAGGACAAGGGCTCCGTCAGCCGTGGCTGGATCGGCGTCCAGATCCAGCCGGTGACGCCGGAGATCGCCGACAGCCTCGGGCTGAAGAAGCCGGACGGCGCGTTGGTGGCCGAGCCGCAGCCCAACGGCCCGGCCGCCAAGGCCGGCATCGAATCCGGCGACGTCATCACCGCGGTCAACGGCGCGCCGGTGAAGGACGCGCGCGAGCTCGCCCGCACCATCGGCGGCTTCGCGCCGGGCAATACGGTGAAGCTCACCGTGTTCCACAAGGGCGCGGATCGGGAACTCAGCCTGACGCTCGGCCAATTGCCGAACCAGGTCGAGGCCAAGGCCAATCTCGACGGCGACAACGGTCGCCAATCCAGCCGCGGCACCGAAGTGCCGAGGCTCGGCCTGACGGTCGCGCCGGCCAGTTCGGTCGCCGGTGCCGGCAAGGATGGCGTGGTGGTCACCGACGTCGATCCGAAGAGCGCCGCAGCCGATCGCGGCTTCAAGGAAGGCGACGTGATCCTCGAGGTCGCGGGCAAGAACGTGGCGAGCCCGGGTGACGTCCGCGACGCCATCAACACCGCCAAGAACGACAACAAGAACAGCGTGCTGATCCGGGTCCGCTCGGGTGGTTCGTCACGTTTCGTCGCGGTGCCGATCTCGGCCAAGGGCTGATCGGCCACCTGACGCCAAGTTGGAGAGTGTCGCCGGCAATGTCGCCCCCGCTGACGGCGCTTTCCGGGGGACGGGTGAACAGCTCGTCCCCACCTTCTACCTTCCGGCCGGAGTAAGCCCCCCTCCGTCGGAAGGACCAGGCGGGCGGTGGAGTTCCCCCAGCTCCATCGCCCGCTTCCATGTCCGGCGGGCGTGTCGTGCCGCCTTGCATGGAGGCTGAAGTCCCGCCATGGTGCCAGAAACCGTGAAACTCGCGAGCGAATCTGAATCCCATATGCGCCTGCTGATCATCGAGGATGACCGCGAATCCGCCGATTATCTGGTGAAGGCGTTTCGTGAAGTCGGCCACGTCGCCGATCTCGCCAGCGACGGCGAGGAAGGGCTCGCGCTCGCCGACAGCGGCGACTACGACGTGCTGGTGATCGACCGCATGCTGCCCAAGCGCGACGGCCTGTCGGTGATCGGCACGCTGCGCGACAAGGGCAACCGCACCCCGGCACTCATCCTGTCGGCGCTGGGCCAGGTCGACGACCGCATCAAGGGTCTGCGCGCCGGCGGCGACGACTATCTGCCGAAGCCCTACGCCTTCGCCGAACTCTTGGCGCGCGTCGAGGTGCTGTCACGCCGCCACGGCGGCCCGGCGGAGGAGACCAGCTACCGCGTCGGCGATCTCGAACTCGACCGGCTGTCGCACCGCGTCACCCGCGGCAGCGAGGAGCTGACACTGCAGCCGCGCGAATTCCGGCTGCTCGAATATCTGATGAAGCACGCCGGCCAGGTCGTCACCCGCACCATGCTGCTGGAGAACGTCTGGGACTATCACTTCGACCCGCAGACCAACGTCATCGACGTCCACATCTCCCGCCTGCGCGGCAAGATCGACAAGGGCTTCGACCGTCCGCTGCTGCACACCATCCGCGGCGCGGGGTATATGATCCGTGACGGCATTCGGTAAACTGATCCGAACCACCGCGTTTCGGCTGACGCTGGTTTATCTGTTCCTGTTCGGGCTGTTCGCGGCGTCGCTGCTGGGGTATTTCGCCTGGAACACGCGGCGGCTGATCACCGATCAGATCACCACCACGGTGGATGCCGAGATCGGCGAGATCGACGAGGTCTATACGCGGCGGGGCCTGCGCGGGCTGGTGCTGGCGATCGAGAACCGGGCGCTGCGGCCGGGCGCCAATCTCTATCTCGTCACCACGCCGGCGGGGCAGGCGGTCGCCGGCAATGTCGGCGCGCTGGCGCCCGGCGTGATGAGCAAGATCGGCTGGACCGAAACCTTCTATCGAAGGCTCGACGACCAGGACCGCGGCGAGCATCGCGCGCTGGTCCGCGTCACCGAACTGTCGAGCGGCTTCCGGCTGCTGATCGGCCGCGACCTCGAGGAACGCCGGCGGCTGTTCAACGTGGTGCGCTCGGCGGCGCAATGGTCGGTGCTGATCGTCGTCGTGCTCGGGCTCGGCGGCGGCATCTTCGTCGCGCGCCGCGTGTTGCGCCGGATCGACGCGATGACCGGCACGACGCAGCGGATCATGGCCGGCGACCTGTCCGGCCGGCTGCCGGTCGGCCGCAGCGGCGACGAACTCGATCGGCTGGCGGAAAATCTCAACGCCATGCTGGAGCGGATCGAGGCGCTGATGAACGGCCTCAAGGAGGTCTCCGACAATATCGCGCACGATCTGAAGACGCCGCTGACGCGGCTGCGCAACCGCGCCGAGGAGGCGCTGGCGCTGTCCGGCAGCGAGGCCGATTATCGCGCCGCACTGGAGCGCACCATCGAGGAATCCGACGGCCTGATCCGCACCTTCAACGCGCTCCTGATGATCGCGCGCGCGGAATCGGGACATGCGCGCGGACAAATGGACGCGTTCGACGCGGCCGGAATCGTGCGCGACATTCACGAATTGTACGAGCCGCTGGCGGAAGACAACGGCCTGACGCTGCAGGTCCGGAGCGCGCCGGCGCCGGTGCGCGGCAATCGCGAATTGATCAGCCAGGCGCTCGCCAATCTGGTCGAGAACGCGATCAAATACGGCCAGCCGCAGCTCGCGCTGGCGCCGCCCGGCGACGCGCCGGCCACGGCCCCGCTGCCGGGCGCGGAGATCGTGATCGAGGCGCAGCGGGACGGCGACCAGGTGCTGCTCAGCGTGACCGATCGCGGTCGCGGAATACCGGAAGCGGACCGCAAGCACGCGGTCGAACGCTTCGTGCGGCTGGAGGCGAGCCGCACCTTGCCGGGTTCGGGGCTCGGCCTCAGCCTGGCCTCCGCGGTGGCGACGCTGCATGGCGGCGAACTGCGGCTGTCCGACGCGCAACCGGGTTTGCGCGCCACGCTTGCAATTCCGGCGCACACGGGCGAAGGACTGGCACCAGCCAACACCATACCAGAACCGACGCCCGCATGAGTTCCTCCGCGATTGACGCGGACATTTCACCCGCCTCACTAGCCGCGCGTTTCGCCGCCGGGCCGCAATTGCATGCGCCCGACGAGGCGGAAAAGCGCTGCGCCGACTGGCTCGCCGACGTCCCGGCCGAGCTGGCTGCTCCGATCCGCGCCGTCGCCGATCGCTGCCCGAACCTCCGCATCGCGCTGCAATCGATCGCCGAGGCCTCGCCCTATCTGTTCGACCTGATCCGCGCCGATCCGGCGCGGCTGCTGCGGCTGCTGCGGTCCGAGCCGGAGACCGGCTTTCGGGCGCTGCTCGACGCCACCGCGGCTGCGGTCGCCACCGCCTCCGACGAGGCCGAGGTGATGGCGGTGCTGCGCCGGATGAAGGCGGAGGCGGCGCTGTCGATCGCGCTGTGCGACATCGGCGGGCTGTGGCCGGTGCTGCAGGTGACGCAGGCGCTGACCGACCTCGCGGTGCAATCGGTGCAGATGACGCTGCGCTTCCTGCTGCGGCAGGAGGCGGCGCGCGGTCGCATCCATCCGCCGAACCCCGACGCGCCGGAAGAGCGCAGCGGCCTGATCGTGTTGGCGATGGGCAAGATGGGCGCCGGCGAGCTGAACTACTCCAGCGACATCGACCTGATCGTGTTCTACGAGCTCGACGCGCCGACGCTCGCGCCCGACATCGAGCCGCAGCCGTTCTTCGTGCGGGTGACGCAGGGCCTGAGCCGCATCCTGCAGCAGCGCCGCCACGACGGCTACGTGTTCCGCGTCGATCTGCGGCTGCGCCCCGACCCGGCGTCGACGCCGGTGGCGCTGTCGACCGCGTCGGCGCTCAACTACTACGAGCGCGAGGGCCGCACCTGGGAGCGCGCCGCGATGATCAAGGCGCGCGCCTGCGCCGGCGATGTGGTCGCGGGCGAGGCGCTGCTGTCCGAGATCGCGCCGTTCGTCTGGCGCAAGCATCTCGATTTCGCCGCGCTCTCCGACGTCCACGACATGAAGCGACAGATGCAGACGTTCCGCGGCCAGACCGAGGTCGCGGTCGAGGGCCACAACGTCAAGGTCGGCCGCGGCGGCATTCGCGAGATCGAGTTCTTCGCGCAGACCCAGCAATTGATCGCCGGCGGCCGGCATCCGGAGCTGCGGGTGCGGCCGACGCTCGCCGCGCTCGACATTCTGGCGAACCGCGACTGGATCACGTTCCAGGCGCGCGACGAATTGTCCGCTGCCTATCAGTTCCTGCGCCGCGTCGAGCATCGCATCCAGATGATCGCCGACGAACAGACCCACACGCTGCCGGACAGCATCGAGGCGGTGGAGCGGTTCTCGCGGTTCTTCGGCTATGCCAGCCGTGAGGCTTTCGCACGCGATCTGCTGGCGCATCTCGATTGCGTGCAGGGCCACTACAGCAAGCTGTTCGAAGGCGATCCGACCGGCACCGCCAAGCTGCCGATCGACTACGCCGGCGGCGCCGAGGACACCGTGCTGCTCGATCATCTGCGCGCGCTCGGCTACAAGAAGCCGCTGATGGTGGCGACCACGCTGCAGCAATGGATGGCCGGCGGCTATCGCATCCTCAAGGTCGAGGCGACGCAGCGCGCATTCAACGATTTCGTGCCGGCGCTGATCGAGGAACTGGCGCGCGCCGAGGAGCCCGACAATGCGGTCAACGCATTCGACCGGCTGTTGCAGGCGCTGCATCGCGGCGGCCGGCTGATCTCGCTGCTCAGCCAGAACCGCGATCTGCTGACGCTGATCGCGCTGGTGCTCGGCGCCGCGCCGCGGCTCGGCGACATGCTGGCGCGGCAACCGCAGATCATGGACGGGCTGATCGACCCGCGCTTCTTCGGCGCGATGCCCGACCGCACCGAATTGTCGGCGCGGCTGGCGGCGACGCTTTCGGACGCCGGCTCCTATGAAGAGTTTCTCGATCGGCTGCGATTGTTCGGGCAGGAAAGCCTGTTCCTGATCGGCACACGAATTCTGTCCGGCACGGTGTCGACGCAGCAGGCCAGCATCGCCTTCGCCGACGTCGCCGAGGGCATTGTCGGTACGGTGCACGATCTGGTCAGCAAGCAGTTCGTGTCGCAATACGGCCGGATCAAGGATCAGGAGACCGCGATTCTGGCGATGGGCAAGCTCGGCAGCCGCGAGATGACGGCGGCGTCCGATCTCGACCTGATCCTGATCTACGATTTCGACCACGAGCAGCCGGACTCGGACGGCGAACGTTCGCTGCACGGCGCGCAGTATTTCGCGCGCTTCACCCAGCGGCTGATCTCGGCCTTCACCACGCGGACCAACTACGGCGTGTTGTACGACGTCGACATGCGGCTGCGGCCGTCGGGCCGCGCCGGCCCGCTGGCGTCGCGGCTGGATTCGTTCGCGGAGTATCAGGAGGTCGAGGCCTGGACCTGGGAGCATCTGGCGTTGACGCGGGCGCGGGTGATCTCGGCGTCGCCGGAGTTCCGCGCGCGGATCGAACAGGTGATCCGCGCGGTGCTGACGCGGCCGCGCGACGCCGCGATCGCCAACGACGTCGCCGAGATGCGCGCCGCGATCGCGCAGGAGAAGGGCGAGGGCGACGTCTGGGACCTGAAATACGCCGCCGGCGGCATGGTCGATATCGACTTCATCGCGCAGTATCTGCAACTCGTGCACGCCGCCACGATGCCGGACATTCTCGCCGTCGGCACGCTGTCGGCGATCGACAATGCGGCGCGGCTCGGCGTGCTGGCACAGCCCGACGCCGACGTGCTGCGCCCGGCGGCGCGATTGTATCACGACCTCACGCAGATCCTGCGGCTGTGCGTCAGCGACAAGTTCAAGCCGGAGACCGCCGGCGACGATCTGCTGCGCGTGCTGGTCCGCGCCGGCGACGCGCCGGATTTCTCCTCGCTGCAAGCGCGGGTGAAGGAAACCCAGGCCGAGGTCAGGGCGATCTTCAACCGGCTGATCGGTGGCAACGGCGAGTAGGGACTACTTTGCGACCGGCGCGGGGATCGGCGCGCTCGCCGCCGGCGCGGTCGGCAATTGCTCGCAATCCATCGAATACACCAGCTCGCCCTCGGTGGTGTAGCCGATCGGCTGGCACGGCGGAAAGTCGGCGGCCGGCGCTGCGGTCTGCGCGGCGACGAGGCGCGCGCCGGGCATGTCGGCATCGCCACGCATCGCCAGATACGCCACGCCGACGAGGCCGCCGACGATGGCGGCCCGGAACGACCAGGTTGCAAACTGATGAAAGACGGCACTGAAATTCAACGCCGATCCCTCCGCGGACGAATGATCGGCTCATACACGCGGCCGACGCAGCCGCGCAATACGGAATTCGGCTACAGCGGAAGGACCGCGCCCCGCTCGTCGGCCGGGGCCAGGCCGCGGGCCGGCGGGCTCCGAGCGACCGCCGTCCACCATTGTTGCACCACCGCCGGGCTGGTGAGCTGGATCGCCGCGGAGGCGTCGAGTTGCGCCTTGCGAAAGGCGCTGGCGGTGACGCCGAAGCGGGCGCGAAAGCTCCGGCTGAAATGCGCCTCGCTCTTGAAGCCGAGATCGGACGCCAGGCGGGACAAGCGGCGCGTTTCGATCGGATCGCTCAGCGCCGCCTGGACCGCGAGCAGCCGCCGTTCCTGGACGTAGCGCATGATGCCGCCGCGGTCGGCAAACAGCCGATACAGCGACGCGCGCGAGACATCCAGTCGCTGTGCCAGCCAATCCGGCGACAGATCGGGCGAAGCGAGATTGTCGCGGATCAGCGCTTCCAGAAGCGCCAGGATGGTCTCGTCGGTTCGCTGCTCGGCGGCTGGCGATTCATCCTGGGCGGGGGCGAGCAGCCGTCTCAGAAAACCCACGGTGTCGGCCACCGTGTCGGCCACGTCCGTCTCGGTCAATTGCGCGCTGCGTTCCTGAAGCGATCGCAGATGCGCCGCGAGCAGATCGTTCCGGAGCGGATCGAGCCTCGGCTTCAGCGTGTCGAGCGGCAGGCCGCCGAGCAGCTTGCGCGGAACGATCAGGCACACCGTGCTGGAGGCGAAAGCGCGCGTGGCGATCGGATGGGCCAGATCGATCAGCGCGACCTTGCCGGGGCCGATCGCCGTCTGCTGCCGGGTGACCACACCGTTGAACCCGCCGGTTACGTAGAGATGCAGCAGCAGGTGATCCGGCGTCGCCGCGATGCGTGGCTCGTCGCGGACGAAGTCCTGCGCGTTGAAGGCGACCTTGGCGATGATCAGGTCGCCAATGATGATGCCATAGGCCGAGCCGGTCGGTGTCTTCTTGCTCGGGCCGCAGGGGCGCGGTTCGAACAGCGGCGAGATCACCGCACTCCAGGTCGCCAGGGCGGTCGCCTCGTCCAGGCTGGAAGTCACGTAGAACAGTCGGGGAAGGGACGCCATCACGCGCGATCTGATACTGCCGATATCGTCTCCGGGCGGCTCGGGGAACGCCGCGTCCGGATGCGGGCGATGGTTCTACCGCAATCCCTCCCGAGACACGATCGATAAGTCGCCGATCGCGGGTGGAATCACCGCCGCGCCACGCGGCGGCCATTGGCCCACCGCGGCGTCCGAGCCGGCCTCGGCCTCGGGGCATGTCCCACAAGGGGACGAGAGTCCGGTCCCCTGAGACGCCACGTCAAGGGAAAGCGCCGCCCGAGGGCCTCCGAGGCTGTCAGCCCCCTGTCGCCGCGTTCCGTCGCCGTTCTAGAAACGGGTCGACACAATGTCACGTCGAATGTCGGACGTGATGGGGCGAACAGGACCGAGCGCGCACGCAGAGCGCGCATCTGCTGAGAAGGAGCATTCGGTGGCGACTGGGGGAGGTTTCCGTCAATTCTCGATGCTGTTGCTGGGCACCACGTTTCTGGTGAGCGCGCCGGTTTCAGCCGCGCTGCATGCGGCGGAGCCCGGCAAGAAGCCGAAATCGATCGCGAAATCGGTGGTGCCGTCGGACCTGAAGGCGCGGCTCGCCGACGCCCTGCGGCAAGGCGAGCGCGAACTGATCGCGCGGGCCTATGACAGCACCTACCGGAATCCCGGATTGCGCAACGCCGTCGTCGACTATGCCGCCGACCTTTCGCCGGCAGCGTCCCGCCATGTCATCACTGCGGCCGATCTCGGCGTGCTGACCTCGGGGCAGCGGATGATGCTGGCGCCGAACGCCGCGCAGGTCCTGGCCACGGCGACGACCACGGCGTCCGGCCTCGGCGCAACGTCCTATCAGAACGTCGCGATGACGAACAACAACAACTCGCCCAACCTGCCGAACCCGTTGCCGAGCCTCGCGGCCCAGACCTGGAATCTGACGATGATCGGCGCGCAGGCGGCGTATACGCGCGGCTTCACCGGCGCCGGCGTCACCGTGACCGTCGCCGACACCGGCTTCGACACCACCAATGCCGGCCTGGTCAACAAGCTGCTGATCAATCTCGGCAAGAACTACGTGGTCGAGAACGGCGGCACCTACGACCCCAACGACCTCTCGCCGGAGAGCGCCAAGAAGCTCGACATTCACGGTTCGCACGTCTCCGGCATCATCGCCGGTGAAAAATTCGGCAACGTCGACGCCCACGGCGTGGCGTATGACGCGAACATCATTCCGATCCGCGCGATCACGGAGGAGGGATATTCGACCGTCAGCGACAGCACCGCCGACGCGTTGAACTACTTCGCCAGCCTGTCCGGAACGATGATCTACAACGCCAGCTACGGGCCGAATTACGACGAGACCCTCGGCCTCAAGCAGTGGCCGGTCTCCGGCGTCTCCGCCGAGGCGAATGCGGCGCTCAACGCGCTCAAGGCCGGCAAGATCATCGTCGCCGCCGCCGGCAACGACCGTCTCAAGAGCCCCGACGCGGCGGACAATCCGTCCGGTCTGGCGCTGCTGCCGTTCCTCAACCCGGCCCATGCCGGGCTCGGGGTCTACGACGATGGGGGAGAGGGATACGACTACACCTCGCTGCAACGTCAGAACGGCCAGATCATCGCGGTGATGGCGGTCGGCTCGACCAAGGCCGCGGCGTCGTATTCGAATCTGTGCGGTGTCACCGCGAGCTGGTGCGTCGCCGCTCCCGGTGGTGACGGCAACACCGAAATCTACTCGACCATCCCGTACGATACTTACGGCTTCGCGGCCGGCACCTCGATGGCGACGCCGACCGTCTCGGGCGCGATCGCGGTGCTGATCCAGGCCAATCCGACCTACAATGCGCAGGACCTCGCGCATCTGCTGTTCTCCACCACGGAGGATCTGGGAGACGCGGGCATCGACGCCGTGTTCGGCCACGGCCTGATCCGGCTCGATCGCGCGACCGAAGGGCCGACCACGCTGGCCGCCAACGCCGCCGTCAGCGTCGCTGCCGACCAGACCGTGTACTGGAGCCAGCTGCTCAATACCCAGGGCGAATTCAGCAAGATCGGCACCGGCATTCTGACGATCTCCGGGCGAACCAACGCCGCCGGCAACGTCTATGCGCAGCTCGGCACGCTCGCGGTGGACGGCACGCTGACGATGACGACGGGCGGCATGCTCAATGTGGCCCAGCCCGCGACGCTGGCCGGCTTCGGCACCGTGGTCGGCAACAGCACGATCGCCGGCACGCTGTCGCCGGGCAAGATGGCCAATATCGGCGATTTCTTCGCCAACAACATCGTGCCGGCGGGCACCGTGCTGAACGGCAATTCGGTGGGCGAGCTGACCTTCAACGGCAATGTCACGCTGACCTCGACGGCGACGACCCGGATCGACATCGACGGCACGCTGCTCGTGCCCGGAGGTCCCGGCACCTGCGACAAGATCTACGTCACCGGCGCCGGCAACGTGTTCTACGCGGCCGGCACGCTGACGCCGGTGCTGCGTGGCAGCGTCGGCACCGTCAGCAACTACACGCCCGCGCTCGGCACGGATTTCGCCATCGTCCAGGCGCAGGACGGCGCGCGCACCGCGGGCAGCTTCTCGTCGCTGGTGCAGCCGGTCGCCGGGCTGCCGGCCAATGGCCGGTTCGATCTGGTCTACGACCCGACCGCGCTGACGCTGGTGGTGACGCCGGCGAGTTTCAGCTCTCTGGCCACCGGCGCCAACGGGCGATCCGTCGCCGCCGTTCTCGACAGCCAGCGACCGGCTGCCGGCGTGCTTCCGTCCGGCCGGGGGAAGACTTTGTACGACGCGCTCTACAGGCTCGAGAGCGAAGCGCAGTACGATCAGGCCGTCACGCAATTGTCCGGGCCGGGCCAGCCTGCGATCGCGAGCGCGTCGCTGCAGGCCTTCACCGGTTTCCTCGGCGCGATCGGCGATCGTCAGAACACGCTCGCCGTCGGTGGCGAGCAGGGCCAGAACGGTGCGGCGCAATCCTTCGCGCTGTCCTATGCCGGACGCAACGCGATGAGCGCGGAGACGGGCGCGGCGATGGACGCCTTGGCCAGTATCGCGCCGGCCGATCGCGTGCGGGACGGCTGGTCGGTCTGGGGGCAGGGCTTCGGTCGCAACGCCAATGTCCGCGACAGCGGCGATCTCGCCGGCTCCAAGGCCGTGAGTGCCGGCTTCACCATCGGTGCCGACCGCTGGTTCTCCAACAACCTGATGGCCGGCGGCGCCTTCGGCTATGCGCGCACCACGGCCAGCAGCACCGACATTCAGGGCAAGTCCGATACTTACGCCGGCGCCGCCTATGCGAGCTGGATGCCGGGAGCCGCCGTGGTCGATGTCCGGATCGCCGCCGGCCCGAGCCAGATGTCGACCGGTCGCCAGATCATGCTGTCGCCGGGCGGGTTGCAGGGCAATGCCAACGGCATCGGCCTCGGCACCTCTGTGGAGGCCGGGTATCGCTTCGCGCTGGCGCACGGTCTGACGCTGAAGCCGTTCGCCGGCGTGAGCTGGCAGGGCTTCCGCCGCGACGGCTACAGCGAAAGCCAGGCGCCGTTCGGGCTCGCCTATGCGGCGCAGACCTACGACAAGCTGACCACGATCACCGGCGCCGCGCTGAGCACGCAGCTGCGGGCGGTCGACGGCACCACCCTGGCGCCCGAGTTCAAGCTGGGCTGGGGCTACGATCTGCGCGACACCACGCTGGTCTCGCAAGCGGCGTTGCTCGATCAGCCGTTCCTGGTCTCGGCCGCAGCGCCTGGCCGCAATGCGGCGCTGGTCGGCGCCAAGATCTCCGGCTGGCGCAGCGATGCGTTCCGGATGTTCGCCTCCTACAACGGCGAGTTCCGCAGCAATGCCACGAGCCATCAGGTCTCGGCGGGCGCGCGCTACAGCTGGTGACGGGGCGCCCGGCGCCACGTCGAAGGTTCGAAAAAAAACGCCCGCGCTGGTCGCGGGCGGTGCCGTCTTCATCGCATCAAATCGACTGAGCGTCGGCTGAAGCCGGCCTGCGCACCGATCAGGCCGCCAGCCGGCGGCGCTGGCAGTCGCGCGGCAGCGTCACCATCACCACCGTGCCGGCGCCGAGCGTGGAGCGCAGCCGCATCGAGCCGCCGTGCAGCGTGGTGAGCGATTTGGCGATCGCCAGACCCAGGCCGGAGCCATGATAGGTCTTGCTGAGCTGGCTCTCGACCTGCTCGAACGGCTGGCCGAGACGGCGCAGCGATTGCGGCGCGATGCCGATGCCGGAATCGGCGATCATCAACACGATGGCGTTCGGCAGCGTCCGGCTGCGGACCGTGACCCGTCCGCCGTCGGGGGTGAATTTCACGGCGTTGGACAACAAATTGATCAGGATCTGCTTGACCGCCCGGCGGTCCGCCACGATCGGAATGTCGTCCTCGATCTCCGAGAGCAGTTCGAGCTGCTTGTGCTCGGCGCGGCCGGCGACGACCTTGAGGGATTCGCCGAGGGTGCGAGCGAGATCGAGCTCCTCCATGTCGAGCCGCATCCGACCTGCCTCGATCTTCGACATGTCGAGAATGTCGTTGATCACTTCCAGCAGATAGTGCCCGCTGGTCATGATGTCGTGGCAGTATTCCTGATACTTCTCCGAGCCCAGCGTGCCGAACATGCCGCTGCCCATGATCTCGGAAAAACCGATGATGGCGTTGAGCGGCGTGCGCAGCTCGTGGCTCATATTGGCGAGGAATTTGGATTTGGTCTGATTGGCTTCCTCGGCGCGGGTCTTCTCCTCGGAATATTTCCGCGCCAGATCGGCGAGTTCGATCGCCTGACGCTCCAGCTTGTATTGCGAGATCTTGAGGTCGGCGACGGTGGCGCGCAGCCGCAGGTCGTTGTCGACGAGCTTCTGTTCGTGAGCCTTGATCCGGGTGATGTCGGTGCCGACCGCGACGTAGCCGCCGTCCTTGGTGCGGCGTTCGCTGATGTGCAGCCAGCTGCCGTCGGCGAGCTGGGCCTCGAAGGTCCGCGCGCCGGGGGACGATCCTCCGCTGTTGTCGCAGAGACGGGTGCGGATCTCGGGCATCTGTCCGACCTCGATCACCGTCTCGTAGGAGGTGCCGGGCGCGACCGCGATGTCGGGCAGCTTGTGCAGCCGCTGGAAGTGCGAATTGCACAGCACCAGGCGATTGTCGGCGTCCCACAGTACGAAGGCCTCGGGGATGGTCTCGATCGCGTCGCGCAGCCGCAGATCGGCTTCGACGGTGCGCTCGGCGAGGCTCTTCTGCTCGGTGACGTCGACCGCGATGCCGATCAGGTGCTTGTTGTCGGATTGGGTTTCCTGGCTGAGTTCGCAGCGCATCCGCAGCCAGATCCAGTGGCCGTTGGCGTGGCGCATCCGGAAGCTGTGGTCGATGTGATCGGTGTTGCCGGCGATCAACTGGTCGCCGATCGCGAACAGGTCGATGTCGTCGCTGTTCACCAGCGCGTTGACCTCGCCGAAGGTCAGGAGGTCGTTGCGACTCTCCAGGCCGAGCAAAGTGAACATCGATTGCGACCAGAAGATCCGGCCGCGCGACAGGTCCCAGTCCCACAGCCCGCAGCGACCGCGATTGAGCGCGGTGTCGATCCGGCTGCGCACGGCATCGTTGATGAGGTCGCCCTCCTGGGCGCGGGTCGACTGCCAGTGAAAGGCGAAGCCGAGGATCAGCACGACGAAGCCGGTGGTAGCCGACAGCGTGATCTGCAGCGCCGCATCGGAACGCAGGATCGACCCGGTGTCTTCGTGAATGACGATGACTTGGCCGGGCAGCGACTTGACGGTGTGCAACGTCGCCAGCGCCGAGGCGCCGCTCGGCAGGATGATCTGGGTGATGGTGCCTTGCTGCGCGGACCGTGTCAGCGGCGGGGTGGCGCTGATGATGTCGAGGAAACTGCTGGCGGCGCTGGTGCCTTCGTCGCCGGGTACGCGCGCCAGGACGCGCTGATCGGCGCTGGTGACGATGACGTGGCGCCCGGCGGCGATGCCCCAGGACGGGATCAGGCCTGGTAGCAAATTCTGCAGGCGTTCGATCGAAGCCGGACGATCGAGCCGCACGACGCCGATATGTTCGAGCCGCTCGGCGAGCAGATCGGCGAGGGCGCAGAGATCGCGATTGAGCGCAGCGCGCTTCTGCCGGCTCTGATCGATGAACTGCACGGCGGCGCCGAAGCAGATCGTGATGAGGAAGGCGATGATGAGGATCGGGACGGCGCGGCGGAGCACAGGCTCGGCCGTCAACAGTCGATGGTAGGCCGGTTTAGCGATCGACTGCGCCAATCCTTTGATCGAATCGGATTGAGCGCAGGCGCTCGCGCCCTGCACGCGCGCCATACCGTGGTCCCCACCAAATGTCCGTCAGCACCCCGTTCGAACGACGTTTCGCCATTCGAATCACGAGCTGATTTGAATCCACTTTTGTCGGGCTGTCGAGAGTCAACGATTCGGCGGATCGGATAATTTCTTATCCAAAGATGAATCGCGCTCTCATTTGTGCGTGAGCCGAGTCCGAAACGAGAACGGAGACTCGTAGGAGTCGCAGGCGCGGCGATCAGTCCGCGTTCGGCGGCTCGGCGTGGCTGATGACTCGCTTCACGCTCGGGAACGCGCGCCGCATATGGCGCTCGATCTCGTCGACGTGGTCGTGCACCGCGATGACGCTGAGCGACGGCTCGGCGTAGCAGTGGAAGTTGACGATCTCGCCGGCCTCGGTGTCGCGGACCCGGACGCTGTGGATGTCGTGGATCGCGCCGTTCTTTGCGAAGCCGATCAGCGCCGCGCGAATTTCCTCGACGCGTTCCGGCGCGGCTTCGTAGCCGTGCGGCATTTCCGGCTCGAGCGGCTCGATATGGGTGTCGACCTCGACGTCGGTGCCGAAATCGTCGCGGATGTGCCGCTCCAGTTCGTGGGCGATGTCGTGCGCCTCGATCAGCGGCATGTCGCCGTCGACCTCGAGATCGATGCTGACGGTGATCTTGCAGCCGAGGTCGTGGACGGTGACGTGGTGGACGGCGAGGCCGGAATTGCGCGCGATCACCATGATGCGCTCGCGCACGGTCTCGTTGTCGCGGGCGACCGGGATCGCCGTGAAGGTGAGGTCGGAATCGCCGAAAGCGCCCTTCAGCGCGTCGTCGGCGCGGCGCTTGATCTCGTCGATGCGGTCGATCGGGTAGGTGCGCGGCACCTCGACCAGCGCGTCGATGAAATGCGTCGGCCCGACCATGCGGGTGCGCAGCCGTTCGATGCCGACGACGCCGGGCACCGCGCTGATCACGTCGCGGGCCTTGTCCGAGACGCCCTCCGGCGCGCGGTCGAGCAGGGTCTGGATCGTCGAGCGGCCGAGCCGCAGGCCGAGGATCGAGATCATCACCGCGACGCCGATCGCGGCGGCGGCGTCGCCCCAGGCGAAGCCCAGCGCCGACAGCGAGAGTCCGGCGATCACCGCGAACGAGCCGAGCACGTCGGAGGCGAAGTGCAGCGCGTCGGCGGCGAGCGCCTGGCTCTTGGTCGCGACCGCCGTGCGATGCAACGCCCAGGCGCGCCAGGAATTCACCAGGATGTCGACGCCGAGAATACCGAAGGCCCACAGCGAGAAGGCCGGCGGCGGAGCGCCCTCGCGCAACCGGCTTGTGGCCTCGACCAGAATGCCGCCCGCCAGGACATACAGCAATGCGATGACGCCGAGCGCCGACAGGCTTTCGATCTTGCCGTGGCCGTAGTGATGGGCATCGTCGGCCGGGCGGTCGGACACCCGGACCACGAACCAGGTGATGATGGTCGCGACCAGATCGATCGAACTGTGCAGCGCCTCGGAGATCAGCGCCAGCGATCCGATGGCGATGCCGACGGCGAATTTCGCCGCGGCCATGCTGGCGCTCGCCAGCACGGACACCGCAGCCACACGCGATTTGGTGCTGGCGAAATTGCTCATGGGCGCGGTGTAGCAGCCCGATCCTGAACATAAAAGCCGGCCGAAGCGGATCGCCATCGCGATTTTGCGACAGCCGTTATTGCAAATTGTTCTTATTCAAGCGGCTGCGTCGTGGCGATTGCGGGAACCGCTCAGAACGTCACCACGATCTTACCGAGGTGACGGTTCGCTTCCATGTGAGCGAACGCCTCGCCGATCTCCGAGAACGGGAAGACGCGGTCGATCGGCAGGCGCAGCTTGCGGGATTCGACCGCCGGCCAGATGTCGCCGCGGACCTGGCGGAAGATTTCGCGGATCTCCTCGATGCTGCGGCTGCGGAAGGTGACGCCGACATAATCGATCCGGCGCGCCGCGTGCAGGTCGAAGTTGAAATCGGCGTGGGTGCCGCCGAGCCGGCCGACATTGACGATGCGGCCGAGCACGCGCGCCGCGGCGAGGTTCTGGTTGGCGACCTTGCCGGAGATCTGGTCGATGATCAGATCGACGCCGGCGCCGCCGGTGGCTTCGAGCACCTGATCGACCCAGCCCGCATCCGACGAATCGATCGCGAGATCGGCGCCGAATTCGCTCAGCCGGTCGCGGCGGTGTTTGTCGGTCGACGACCCGATCACCAGTCTCGCGCCTTTCAACTTCGCGATCTGCATTGCCATCAGCCCGACGCCGGAGCTTGCGCCCTGGATCAGCACGGCCTGGCCGGCGCGCAGCTTGCCGACCGCGATCAGCGCGTTGTGCATCGTGGTGAGCGCGACGGGCAGGGTCGCGGCTTCCTCGAAGCCGATGCCGTCCGGAATCGGAAACAGCCGGCCGTGATCGGCGAGGGTGGATTCCCCGAACGCGGCTGTGCCGGAGCCCATCACCCGCTGGCCGACCTCGCAGCCATAGGCCTCGTCGCCGACCGCCTCGATCTCGCCGGCCCATTCCATGCCGAGCACCGCGCCGACGCCACCGGCCGCGCCGTGGGCGTGGCCCTTGGTCATTCCGAGGTCGGCGCGATTGAGCCCGCAGGCGCGGACCCGGACCAGGACCTGCGGCCCCTTCGGCGCCGGCTTGTCGATCTCGGTGATGGCGGCGCCATCGGCGCCGTAAACATAGGCCTTCATCTCAACGCTTCCCGTTTCAGAGCCGCGCGGGCCGCCGCTTCTATTCCGCAGCCTGACGCGCGCCCCCCGATAGCATCGTTTCGAGCCGGCCGCGAATGATCGCCTCGGCGTCGCGCACGATCCGCGACACCAGGTCGGCGCAGCTCGGGATGTCGTGGATCAGCCCCTGCACCTGGCCGGCCGACCACACGCCTTCGTCGGTGTCGCCGGTGACATAGACCATCTTGCCGCGCGCGCCCGCAACCAGGTCCTTGACCTGCTCGAAGGTCGCGCCCTGCTTTTCCAGTTCGAGGACCTGCTGGCTGATCGCGTTCTTCGCGACGCGCGAGGTGTTGCGCAAGGTCCGGAAGATCAGGTCGGTCGCGCGCTCGTCATTGTCGACGATCTTCTGCTTCACCGCTTCGTGGATCGGGCTCTCCTTGGTGCACATGAAGCGCGTGCCCATGTTGATGCCGTCGGCGCCGAGCGACAGCGCCGCCACCAGGCCGCGGCCGTCGGCGAAGCCGCCGGAGGCGATCATCGGAATTTTGATCTTGTCGGCGGCGGCCGGGATCAGGATCAGGCCGGGGGTGTCGTCCTCGCCCGGATGGCCGGCGCATTCGAAGCCGTCGATCGAAATGCCGTCGACGCCCATCCGCTCGGCCGAGAGCGCGTGGCGGACGCTGGTGCATTTGTGCAGCACCTTGACGCCGTGCTTCTTGAATTCCTCGACGTGCTCCTGCGGCTTGTTGCCCGCGGTTTCGACGATCCGCACGCCGCTCTCGATGATCGCCTGGCGATATTCCGCATAAGGCGGCGGCTTGATCGCCGGCAGGATCGTCAGGTTCACGCCGAACGGCTTGTCGGTGAGCTCACGGCAGCGCGCGATTTCCTTGGTGAGGTCTTCCGGCGTCGGCTGCGTCAGCGCGGTGATCATGCCGAGCGCGCCGGCATTGGCGACCGCCGCGACCAGTTCGGCACGGCCGACCCATTGCATCCCGCCCTGGACGATCGGATGCTCGATGCCGAAGGTTTCGGTGAATCGCGTCTTGATCATGATGTGCCCCTGGACCCGGCGCCTCGCGCGCCTGTTGCTGTTGTGGTTCGGCGGCAGATTGCCGAACCGGCAGCGAAATGTCCAATGCGCGGGGAAGGGGCCCCCTCTCAACGAGTCATTCCGGGGCGCTCGCATCGGCCCCCCGACGTCATTCCGGGGCGCTCCCGCAAGCGAGCGAACCCGGAATCGGGATCTGTTCTACGTCCGATGTTCTGCGTCGCTGTGGGGTGGCCTGACCTCCGGAGTCCGGGTTCGCGCCTGACGGCGTGCCCCGGAATGACGGTGCAGGAGGCTACGCTTTCGCCGCCTGACGGAATTCGTTGTGCAGTTCGCCGATGCCCTCGATCGCGATGGTGACGCTGTTGACGGCCTCCTTCATCACGCCGACGCCGACCGAGGTGCCGCAGCAGATCAGGTCGCCGGGCTCCAGCGTCATGTCGTGCGACAGCAGGCTGACGAGCTTGTGCGGCTGGAACACCATGTCGGCGACCGGGTAATTCTGCCGCTCGGCGCCGTTGAGGAGGGTGCGGATCGACATCGTGGCGGGATCGAGACCGGTGGCGATCGCCGGGCCGAACGGGCCGAAGCCGTCGAAGCTCTTGGCGCGCGCCCATTGCGGGAAGCTCGGGTCGCGATTGAGGATGTCGGCCGCGGTGATGTCGTTGACGCAGGTGTAGCCGAAGATGTGCGCGGCCGCCTCGGCTTCGGAAATGCCGCTCGCCCGTTTGCCGATGACGATGCCGAGTTCGCCTTCGTAGACGACCTTGCCGTCGTAGGAGGCGGGACGGTTCACCACGGCGCCATGCGCGGCGACGCTGGTGGTCGCTTTCAGGAAGTACAACGGCTCGGGCGGGATCGACTGATTGAGCTTGGCGGCCAGCGCGTGAAAATTGTTCCACAGCCCGATGATCTTGCCGGGCGCGCAGGGCGCCAGCAATTCGATGTCGCCGAGCTGCAGCGTCCGGCCGGTCGGCGTGTTGGCGCCGAACATCTCGCCGTCATGCACCGCGATGTCGGAATGCGCGATGGTGCCGAAGCCGATCGCGCCATCGGCGCGGAAGCGAACCCATTTGGTCACGGCGGGTCTCCTTGATACGAATGACAAACTCAATGTTCGTCATTCCGGGATGCGCCCCTTGGGCGCAGACCCGGAATCCATATCCCCCGGCGGTGGTTATGGATTCCGGGTTCGCGCTGGCGCGCGCCCCGGAATGACAGAGGTGAGGTGGGCAGAGTGATTAGTATTCAGTACAGCCCGGCCACCTTGGCGCGCTGGATCACCAGGCCGAGGACGCTGTCGATCGCCGGCGTCGGAATGCCGGTCATGCGGCCCATCTCCTGCACCACGGTGACCAAGGGATCGATCTCCATCGGCCGGCCGCGTTCGAGGTCCTGCAGCATCGAGGTCTTGTGCGCGCCGACCTTGCGCGCGCCCTCGATGCGGCGTTCGACGTCGACGCGGAATTTGACGCCGAAGGTCTCGCCGATCGCCTGCGCTTCCAGCATCATCGCCTTCGCCAGCGCCCGCGTCGCCGGATCGGACGCGATCACGTCGAGCGTGGCGTGGGTCAGCGCGCTGATCGGGTTGAAGCAGACATTGCCCCACAGCTTCAGCCAGATCTCGTCGCGAATGCGATCGAGGATCGGCGCTTTCAGCCCGGCGGCTTCCAGCAGCTTCGACAGATTCTGAACGTCCGCGGTGGTCTCGCCGGAGGCTTCGCCGACCGGGAACTTGTCGCCATAGACATGGCGCACCACGCCCGGGCCTTCCAGCTCCGTCGCCGGATAGACGATGCAGCCGATGCCGCGCTCGGGGCCGAGCTCGTTCCACTGCCGTGCGCCCGGGTCGATGCTCTCCAGCGTGCGGCCCTCGAACTGATTGCCGTGCTTGTAGAAGTACCAATACGGCACGCCGTTGACGGCGGTGACGATGCGGGTGTGCGAGCCGAGCAGCGGCTTCATCGCGTCGATCGCGCCGGTGATCGAATGCGCCTTGAGGCAGATGATGATGAAGTCCTGCACGCCCAGCTCCGACGGCTTGTCGGTGGCGCGCACCTTCACCACGCGCTCCTCGTCGCCGATCAACAGCTTGAGGCCGTTCTGCTGCATCGCCGCCAGATGCGCGCCGCGCGCCACCAGGCTGACGTCGGCGCCGGATTGCGCGAGCTGCACGCCGAGATAACCGCCGATCGCGCCGGCGCCGTAGATACAGACTTTCATCGAATTTCCTGGGCTCAACGCCAGAACGCCTGGCGATCGTGGAAGTTGCAGCCGCGAATGACGCGGTGCGGCGGTTTATCGGTCAGATCGGCGCCTCGTTCAAGCATGCGATGCTCATGGCGCTATTCGTAACCGGGGCCGGCCGGCCGCGGCCGCCCGGTCGCCGCGGATCGCAGTCGGGCATAGCCGGCGTTGAGCGGCGACCAGAACAGCGCGATCAGCCCGAGCGCCATGATCGTGCCGACCAGCCCGTTGGAGAAAAACACGCCGAGCGCACCCTGCGAGGCCAGCAGCGACTGCCGGAACGCTTCCTCCGCCTTGTCGCCGAGCACGATCGCCAGCACCAGCGGCGCCAGCGGATAATTGCACTTCTTCAGCAGATAGCCGATCACGCCGAACACCAGCATCAGCATCACGTCGAAGGTCGAGTTGTGCACCGAATAGGCGCCGATCGCGCACAGCACCAGGATCAGCGGCGCGACGATGCTGAACGGAATCCGCAGGATCGCGGCGAAGAACGGCACGCAGGTCAGCACGATCAAGAGGCCGACGATGTTGCCGAGATACATCGAGGCGATCAGGCCCCAGACGAATTCCTTCTGCTCGACGAACAGCATCGGGCCGGGCTGCAGACCCCAGATCAGCAGGCCGCCGAGCAGCACGGCTGCGGTCGGCGATCCCGGCACGCCGAGCGACAGCATCGGCAGCAGCGCCGCGGTGCCGGCGGCGTGCGCCGCGGTCTCCGGCGCGATCACGCCTTCGATCTCGCCGTGGCCGAAATTCTTGCCGTTCTTCGACACCCGCTTGGCGATGCCGTAGCTCATGAACGAGGCCGGCGTGGCGCCGGCCGGCGTGATGCCCATCCAGCAGCCGATCACGCTGGAGCGTAGCGACGTCATCCAGTAGCGCGGCAGTTCCTTCCAGGTCTGCAGCACGACGCGCAGATTGATCTTGGCCTTGCTGCCGCGGAAGCTCAGTCCGTCCTCCATCGTCAGCAGGATCTCGCCGATGCCGAACAGGCCGATCACCGCGATCAGGAAGTCGAAACCGTTCAGCATTTCGGTGAAGCCGAAGGTCAGCCGGAGCTGGCCGGTCATCGAATCCAGCCCCACCGCGGCCAGCGCGAAGCCGAGCATCATCGCCGCGACCGTCTTGAATGCTGGTTCCTTCGACAGCCCGATGAAACTGCAGAAGGCGAGGAAGTACACCGCGAATTTTTCGGCCGGGCCGAACTCCAGCGCGAACCGCGCCACCAGCGGCGCGACCAGCGTGATCATGATGATCGCGAACAGCGCACCGACGAAGGACGAGGTGAAGGCGGCGGTCAGCGCTTCGCCGGCCTTGCCCTGCTGCGCCATCGGATAGCCGTCGAAGGTGGTCGCGACCGACCATGGTTCGCCGGGGATGTTGAACAGGATCGAGGTGATCGCCCCGCCGAACAGCGCGCCCCAATAGATGCAGGACAGCATGATGATCGCCGAGGTCGGCGGCATGCTGAAGGTCAGCGGCAGCAGGATCGCGACGCCGTTGGCGCCGCCGAGGCCCGGCAGCACGCCAATAATGACGCCGAGTACGATGCCGATCACCATCACCAGGATGTTGAACGGCATCAGCGCGACGGCGAAGCCGTGGAACAGGTTGGTGAGCTCTTCCATCCGGGAGGGTCCTGACCTACGAGGGCGTCAAATCGTCTTCAAAAGCAACAGCGCGGGCCACGCAGAGAAGCGGGGCGCGAAAACCTAGAGGCCGAGCAAATCCTCGAGCGGACCTTTCGGCAGCGGCACCAGGAACCAGCGCTCGAACACCAGATAGGTGACCACCGGCGCGCCGATCGCGACGGCGACCACGGTGAGCCAGCGATATTTGCCGAGCCAGCGCATGAACCAGCCGATGAACAGCGCCGACGAGACGTAGAGCCCGATGAACGGCATCGCGCCGACGAACAATGCGCTCGGGATCAGCACGCTCATGACGTGGCCGAGCTGGCCCCATTCGGCGAACAGATGATGATTGCGGGCGCGCAGCGCGCTGATCAAATTGATCGCGCTGGAGAGCACGATGAACAGCCCGATATAGAACGGGAAGAAGCCGGCGCGCGGGCCTTCGGCGCCCCAGCCGATTCCGGCCCGGATGCTGCCGATGATCACCACGATCCCCACGATGCCGATTAGCAAGGCCACGCCGGCCTCGACGAGCTTGTGCGAGGGACCGAGGTTGCCGTCAGTCGATGCAGACATGAAATCGTCCCCGACATGAGAGACGGCGCGGGCGGTCGCTCCGCGCCGGAGCTTTCGTCAATCGCATGCGTCGCCGAGCGCGATCAGTTGCCTTGCGCCAGGAAGCCGGCGTCCCGCATCAGGGTTTCGTGTCGCTTGTCCTCGGTCTCGACCCATTTGGCGAAGTCGGGGCCGGTCATGAAGGTGGTGTTGAACGCACCGTTCTTCATGAAGTCCTTCCATTCCGGCGTCTCGCGCACCTTGTTGAACAGGTCGATGTAGTAGGCGACCTGGTCCGGCGTCGCCTTCGGCCCCATGAAGACGCCGCGCAGCATCAGATATTCGATGTCGAGGCCCTGCGACTTGCAGGTCGGGATGTCCTTCCACGCCTGGCCGTCGGCGATCGGATCGGCGTAGTCCATCGGCTTTGCATCGAACACGCAGAGCGGGCGCAGCTTGCCGCCGCGCCATTGCGCCACCGCCTCGATCGGATTGTTGACGGTGGAGTCGATGTGATTGCCGACGAGCTGCACCGCGACTTCGCCGCCGCCCTTGTAGGGAATGTAAGTGAGCTTGATTCCGGCGGCCTTCTCCAGCGCCACGGTGATGATCTGGTCTTCCTGCTTGGAGCCGGTGCCGCCCATCTTCATGCTGCCGGCCGGTGCCTTCTTCACCGCATCGATGAAGTCCTTGGCGGTCTTGTAGGGCTTGTCGGCATTCACCCAGAGCACGAATTCGTCGAGCGCGAGCATCGCGACCGGCGTGAGATCCTTCCAGCCGAACGGGATGCCGGTGGCGAGCGGCGTGGTGAACAGGTTCGACAGCGTGATGATGATCTTGTGCGGATTGTTCGCCGCCGATTTGACGTCGAGGAAGCCTTCGCCGCCGGCGCCGCCGGATTTGTTGACCACCACCAGCGGCTGCTTCATCAGATTGTATTTGGTGACGATCCCCTGCAGCGTGCGTGCCATCTGGTCGGCGCCGCCGCCGGTCCCGGCGGGAACGATGAATTCGACCGGGCGGGTCGGCTGCCAGGCCGCGCCCGCTGGAACGGCGAGGCCGGCGAGGCCGATCGCGGCGATTACGCCGGACGCAAGACGAGTCGATCTACTCTTCATGCTTCTCTCCCTGGGAATATGGACGAGCCGATCTGTGCCGGCTTTTCGTCAGTAAGCGTTTTGCTTCGGATCGAATGTTTCCATCAACTGTCGAGGCTTGCAAACGAAATTACTGGAGTTCGATCGCGCGCCGCGTAAAATTTTGCGAGGCGTAGTATAAGATTTTGCGAGGCGGCGGCGACAGGCGGTGCTGTCGCCGCCGCCTCGATTACTCTGCGGCCTGCTTGCGCGGCGGAGCGAGTGCGCCGGAATCGTGGATTTCAGCGACCTGATGATCGTTGAAGCCGAGGACGTCGCGCAGAATTTCGTCGGTGTGCTCGCCGAGAAGCGGCGAGCGCTCGACATGGGTCGGCGAGTCCGACAGTTTGATCGGGTTGCCGACCGACAGATATTTGCCGCGGGTCGGATGATCGACCTCGACGATCGTGCCGGTGGCGCGCAGCGAGGCGTCCTCGGCGAGTTCCTTCATCGACAGGATCGGCCCGCAGGGAATGTCGTCCCTGTTGAGGATGTCCATCGCCTCGAACTTGGTCTTGGTCATGGTCCATTGTTCGATGCGGGCGAAGATGTCGTTGAGGTGCTTCAGCCGCGCCGGCGGCGTCGCGTAGTCCGGATGGGTCTTCCAGCCGGTCTCGCCGATCACGTCGCAGATCTTCTCCCACACCGGGGCCTGCGCGATGAAGTAGATGTAGGCGTTGGGATCGGTCTCCCAGCCCTTGCATTTCAGGATGCGGCCGGGCTGGCCGCCGCCGGAATCATTGCCGGCGCGCGGCACCGCGTCGCCGAACGGAATGCCTTCGCCGAACTGGCTGTATTCCTTGAGCGGGCCGTGGGCGAGGCGCTGCTGATCGCGCAGCTTGACGCGCGACAAATTGAGCACGCCGTCCTGCATCGCGGCGGTGACGCGCTGGCCGCGGCCGGTGTGATGGCGCTGATACAGCGCGGTGACGATGCCGAGCGCGAGATGCAGCCCGGTGCCCGAGTCGCCGATCTGTGCGCCGGTGACCAGCGGCGGGCCGTCGCGGAAGCCGGTGGTCGAGGCGGCGCCGCCGGTGCATTGCGCGACGTTCTCGTAGACCTTGCAGTCTTCATAGGGACCCGGGCCGAAACCCTTGATCGAGGCGACGATCATCCGCGGGTTGATCTCCTGGATCTTGTCCCAGGTGAAGCCCATGCGATCGAGCACGCCGGGGCCGAAATTCTCCACCAGCACGTCGCAGGAGCGGATCAGCGCGGTCAGCACCTCCTTGCCCTTGGGGTTCTTGGTGTCGAGCGTGATCGAGCGCTTGTTGTGGTTCAGCATGGTGAAATACAGGCTGTCCACCTTCGGGATGTCCTGCAACTGCCCGCGGGTGATGTCGCCGGTGCCGGGACGCTCGACCTTGATGACGTCGGCGCCGAACCACGCCAGCAACTGGGTGCAGGTCGGGCCGGACTGGACGTGGGTGAAATCGAGAATGCGAACGCCGTCGAGCGCCTTGGTCATTGGGTTACTCCGTGGTGTCTGACAGCCGATTCGTCAGCGGCTGATCGAATGGTCAATAGAAACAGGTTTGCCCTCGTCATCGCGAGCGAAGCGAAGCAATCCAGCTTCGTGCACCGGGCTGGATTGCTTCGTCGCGGAGCCTGTTCTCGGACGGCGCGAAGCGCTGATCCGGGGGCTCCTCGCAATGGCGGGGAGGGGGCGTTTATCAGAGGGCGAGCGGGTATCACGCGAACAACGGGTATCACGCGAACAACGGGTCTCACGCGAACAACTCCTGGCCGTGCGCCTCGACATAGGCTGCGAGCCGCAGCGTGTGATCGCGCGCCAGCTTCTCGGCGAGTTCGGTGTCGCGAGCTTCCATCGCCTCGATCATCGCCAGATGCTCGGGCAATGATGCGGCGATGCGTTCCTTGCGGCCGATCGTGAGCTGGCGATAGCCGCGCACGTGGATCAGGATGTCGTCGGTCATGTCGACCAGCACCTGCGACTCGCTGAGCGAGATCAGCGCCTGGTGGAACACGATGTTGGCGCGGGAATATTCCTCGATGTGATCCTGCGGCAGATGGTCGGGGCCGAACGCCTGAAACACGTCGCGTAGCGCGGTGATGTCGCGCTTGCGCGCCATCGTGGTGATCAGCCGCGCCGCCATGCTCTCCAGCGCCGCCCAGGCGCGGATCATGTCGACGATTTCCGCCTTGGTCCGGCGCACCACCATGATGCCGCGGCGCGGCACGGCTTTCACCAGCCCGTCCTGCTCGAGCATCGCGATCGCCTCGCGGATCGGCGTGCGGCTGACGCCGAGCTTGTCCGACAGCGCGCGCTCGTCGAGCATCACCGGCTCGGGCGCCGTGTAGATGTCCATCCTGAGGATGGCCTGTTTCAGCGCCTGATAGGCCTTGGCCTTGTAGCTGACCTCGGGCGAAAGCGGCGGCATCGCCAGATCGGGTTCGGCGACGACGTCGATCGGTCTGATTCTGGCGCGAGCGGTCATCGATCTTCCATGCCGATCCGAAACGGCGTCTGTCTGTGCGCTGGTATGCCAGATGCCAGGGAGACAAGGCAAGGCCGTCCGCGCCCACCGATTACGCTGCAGTGCGGCGTCGCCTGGGATGCCAGGCCCAACCCGGCCGACGAACCTCCATTCCGAAAAATATTCCTTGCGCCAAAATACAACTTATACGAGTATCGCCAGCGTGGGGTCGCCCCACGCGGAGATCGGGCATGACGAGCAGCGTCGGGCGGGTGTTCATGTTCAATCCGCTGGTGAGCGGCACCTACGGCCCGTCCCAGTCGATTGTCGTCAATTCCAACGGCCCGCCTTACGTCATCAAGAACACCTCGCCGCGGATCGACTACGTGCCGTTCTCCACCTCCGGGGAGCGCGCGCCGGGATCGCAGCCCTTCGGCAACGCGTTCGTCGATCGCAACGAGTTGCTGATCACCAACGATGTCTCCTGGAACTACCAGTTCGACATCGGCGGCTTTCCCGGCGATCTGATCGCCTATCTGTTCCGCAGCCAGATCGTGCTGCTGGCGAGCAACGGCATCTTCCTCGCGTCGTATGGGGCGAAGCCGGCCAGTCCCCGCCAGGTTCACGAACGTGCGGGCGAGACGGCGGGGCGCGCGTCGGAAGCAGGTTGCGTCTTTGTCTTCAACCTGTTCAGCGAACAACTGAGCTTCATGTCGAACGGCGGCAGGGCCGGCGACATCCCGGCCTGGAGCGACGGCAAGGGCGGCGCGGCGATCTACACGCCGAACACCATCGCGGTCGCCCGCGTGCTCGACAAAAGCGACGCCAAAGGCCGGATCTTCAACGGCGCCAATGCCATCACCGTCACCACCGAAACCATCGGCAGCTTCACGCTCGATGTCGACGGCCGAAAATACCCGCTGGTGCAGGATCTGCTGCTCTATCTGCTGCGGGACCGCTGGTACCTGTTCGACGAGTTCGGTGCGGACTGCACGACCGGTCCGATCGAATTCGACACCCCTCACTTTCATCCCGGCCGGGACGAAAGCGCTTCGCGACGCCAACCCTCAGGAGATCGTCACCATGGCGACAAAGGATAACAACGGATCGGTCTATGTCTTCAACGTCTTCAGCGAGACGCTGACGCTGAGCACCAACGGCGTTACGGTCAAGGACGGCGATATCCCCGGCTGGTTCACCGACGCCTCGCCGAAATATCGGCCGAACGCGGTGGCGGTGCCGCGCGTGCTGAATGCCAGCGAGGGGCCGGGCAAGTTCTTCAACGGCACCAACCGGCTGACGATCCAATGGGCGGACGGCCTGTTCGGCGCCTCGGTGGCGATCGACGGCGCGGCGTTTCCGCTGATCCAGGATCTGCTGCTGTTCATCGATCGCAACAAATGGCAGCTCGTCAACGAATACGGCGTCGAGAAGGACACCGGTCAGGTGATCGGCGCGGCGGCGCTCGGCGAACTGGCCCGCGGCCTCGTCAAGGCGTGAGCGCGGGCGCCGTGGCCGATCGCGCGGACGGCGCATGACGACGCCCGGCGCCTTGCAGACGCCCGCAGGGAGCGTGTTCGTGTTCAACGTGTTCAGCGAGGACATGGACCGCTTCAGCGCCAACGGCTCACAGGTCGGCGGCGATCCGGCGATCGCGGCATGGAGTGCGGGGCCGGCGCCGGCGAGATTCACGCCGGGCTCCCTGCAGGTGCCGCGAACGCTCAATCCCAGCGACGGGCCGGGCAAGTTCTTCAACGGCAGTAACGACATCAAGGTGAGCTGGTCGGGCGAGATCGGCGCCTGCACGGTGCCGATCGACGGCGCCAAACATCCGCTGCTGGAGGACCTCGCGCTCTATGTGTTTCGCGACAATTACTACCTGATCGATTCGGTCGGCGTTCTGATCGAGAGCGGATCGATGCTGCTGACGGCGAGATAGCGAACAGTGCGGGACCGGTCGGCCACGCGGCCGCCGGCCGAGGCGGGACAGGTGGCATCATGGCGAATTCGAAGCGTGCCCAGACGTCGTCATTGCAGTTCGAGCTCGTCGTGCCCGGCGTTCCGCTGTATCTCGCCGCCGGCGCCACGCCCGAGACGGCGCCCTGCGTGTACTACGCGCTGGTCGGCGAGCCTGCGACCTATCCGGACATCCTGCCGGTGGAGGATGCGTGGGCGAATTGGTCGGGCGGCTTCGTCTTCGTCCCCGCCGGCGCGGTGGTCGTCGATCCGAAGGACGTCGTTGCAGCGCTCGACGCCCGGCTGCAGCCGCAGGCGCCGATGCGGCAATGGGTGGTGTGGGCGAGCGACCTGACGCCGCAACGGATTGCCGCGGCGCAATTCATCACCATCGCCAAATCCGTCGGCGACGGCACCGGGCGAGTCAAACCGGGTTGCGCGATTACGTTCTGCGATCTGGCGATGCAGATCAGTGCCGAGGTCATCGTCGCGCCTGCGCTCGCCGACGATCCGCCGGCGCTTCAGCTCGTGGCCAGCGGCAGCAGCCGCCTGGTGCTGCAACGCCGGGACGGAGGGCAGGCGTCGCTGCCGCTGCCGAGCGATCAGCCGGTGGCGATGCCGATGGCCGGGCCGTCGCTGGGCACGTTCAGCTTCGCCTTCGCGCCGGATCGCGGCAATTTCTTCGCGCTGTTCGCGCCCGAGGACGACAGCGAGTCGCCGCCGGCCTCGGCGGAGATCCGTTTCGTCGCCGGGCCCGCGACGCAGCCTGCGGCGATGCGATTTCCATTGCTGCTCGGCGCCTTTCCGGATCCGCGCGCGCCGATCGCGGCGCAATTGCCGCTGCGGGTGACGATCGATCCGCTGCGGCCGACGGATTCGCAGCGTACCCGCTTCGCGTTTGATCTCGCCGAATACGGCGACGGCAAGCCGGTGCTGCCGGTCAGCGAGGCGATGCGCAGCACCGCGGGTGCGACGTTGCGACTGACGCCGCAGACCGGCGCCGGTTTCAGCCTCGCGCGAAAACCCGGCGCCGCGCCGCAGACGGCCTACCTCACGCCGGCCGGACGATATCTGGTTGCGTCGTTGCCGAAGACCAGGGCCGGCGCGCCGATCGCCGATGATCCGATCGCCCTGATGTGCGGTCTGTTCGGCAGCGAGTTCCTGCTGATCGCGCAGAGCGATCTGCTCGATTTCCAGGGCGAGCGGCCGGGCTTCGCCGCGCATTGTCCGCCGCAGCCGCATACGGCCCGCGCATGGGACGCCGCCGGTCCGTTGTCCGATCTCTACAGCACCAATTGGGTGCAGGTGATCCAGGGCGCGAACAGCGCCAAGACCTTTCCCGGCACCATCAAGCAGAGCTTCTGCGCGCAGGCGGTCGACACGGTGTACTTCCAGAGCGCGCCGACCGGGACCGAGCCGTTTCCGATCGCGGTCGGCGCGCGGATCGCCGATCTGTGGGATGCGGCCGCGGGGCAGGTGCTGCCGCTGGCGCCCTATGGGTATGTGTATTTCTCCGACCGGACGATCGCCAATCCGAATCCGGAGATCACCGCCGACGTGCTCACCAGCTTCGAGACCGCGGTGCTGTCGCCGGCGCGGTTCGCGGCGATCGCGGCGGATTGCTGCCTCGGGCCGCTGTTCTTCGACATGGCGACGCTGGAGCCGCTGAGCGGCGGCTATGTCCAGACGCCGCAGGGCCTGCTGGTCGGCCTCAACAGCGGGGCGATGACGTCCGCGACTCCGGCCGGGAGCTGGCAGCAATTGCTGCTGGCGCGCAGCCCGCAGCGGCCGGAGCAATGGCTGCGCTTCCGGCACGGCACGACGCCGTCGGGCTGCAGCGGCGGCACCGGGCCGTTCGACGTCGTCAGCCCGTATCTGTCGACCGCACTGATGAATCCGGCGGCGTTCCTGGTGGTCGCTGATCCGGCCTGTCTCGGCGCCTTCGACAATCTGCTGCAACTCGGCGAATATCCGATCGAGATCGCGGTGTCGAACGCCGACGATGGTCCCTCGCTCGACGTCAATTGCGTGCTGGCGTTCAAGCTCGCAGCCGGACGATCCTTCGCCGATCTCGCCGCCGAGCCGTCGGGCTGGACCGACCCCGAGCTGTTCGCCGGCGCCGGCCGGGCCGAAACGATCTCGCGGCAGATCGTCGACTACATCCACCAGGCCAAGCTCGCGAGCGACGCGGCGCGCGCCGCCGGGACTTACGATTATTTCGGCGATTTCGTCGCGCGCATGAACGATCCGAACTGGACCGGCATCATCGCGCTCGACGCGCCGCTGCAGCTGCCCGAGCTGCCCGCCGACATTGCGATGCTGTTGTGCGGGATGCGGTCGGACAAGCCGCTGTGCTGTCATCATTTCGGCATCACCACCAATGCGCCGAAGCCGTCGATGGCGGTCGACGACGCCCTGCAGCACAGCTCGCTGTTCGGGCTGATCTATTACGACTACGCATTCCAGACCCCGACCACGGATGTCGACTTCCAGACCCTGTCGCTGAAGGCGCTGTTCGCCAACAGCCTCTTGGCCCATTTCGAGTCGCAGATCGCTTACTCGATCGCGACGCTGTTCGACGATCCGGTGACGTTGTCGGTCGCCGGCCAGAACGATTTTCCCGCCACCAACACCATCGTCATCGACGGCGCGCTGCAGCAGCGCGACGGCGAGACCTCGGTGGTGTTCGTGACCAGCGAGGAGCGCGTCTTCACGTTCCCGGTCGATGGCGATCGCTATCGCGCACTCGCGGCGCAGACCGTCACCAGCGCCGGGCTTTCGCCGCTGACGGAGGCCAGCGACGGCGTCGGCGGCGGAGCCGGCCGAACGGTGTGGGCCGCGTTCACGCTCGACGGCGCGCTCGGCTTCAACACCGAGTCGGCGACTGCGCCGCGAGGTGACGATCCCGCGCCGATCGATCTGTTCTCCTACGGGCTCGACGACGACTATGCCGGCGGGCTCGGCTATTCCGGCTATGCGTTCACGATGACGAGCGTGGTGCCGGATCAAGGCCTCACCCCGCCGCCGACGATCGTGACCGATCTCGGCGGCGTGCTGCTCGACGCCGAGGCCAGTGCGCCACGCGACCACAGCCTGATGGCGACGCTGCCGCTGAAGCTGCTCGGCTTCAGGCCGCAGGCGGAGTTCGCCGCCCTGAAAACCGTCACCGTCACCGGCGTCGGTCTCGACAGCGTCAGGCCGGTCTATGCGCTGGCGCTGCAGGTGATGATGGGCACAATGGGCGGCATGACGTCGCAAGCGCCGCTCGAAGGCGTGCTGCTGCTCGGCTGGGTGCCCGGCAAGACGCGGGCAGTCGCCGATCAGGTCGGGCTGCTGCTGGCGCCGCCGCCGTCGATGAAGGACGGAACGTTCCAGCTCCAGGGCGTGCTGCCGACGCAATACGGCGCGGTCGAGCTGCTGCGCCCGAAGCTCGCGGGCGACGATGTCTACGTGCTGATGCTGCGCGACGTGCTGTTCGCGCTCGGCGCGTTTCCGCTCTACATCCCCTCGACCGGGGAGCGCTCGCTGACCTTCTTCGGTCTGCCGGCGGATGACGGCGAAGGTCGCGGCGCGGGCGATGACGAGGACGGCGGCATCAACCTCGCCTGGTTCCTCGGCGAGCCGGATCTGGCCGGGGCCGGAGCGTCATCCGCGCCTCCGCCATTGGCCGCCAATGAACAGCACCTCAGTGTCACCCCGACCGTCTACGTCGTGGCCGGCCTCAAGGTCGAATACGACATCCAGTCCAACGACGTCATTCCGATCATCATCTCGATGCTGTCGGAAGTGCCGCTGTCGACCAAGGCGGCGCTCGACGACATCGCGGACGGTTCGGCGCAAATCCCGGTGTCCTACGATCCCTCCGCCGGCGTCACCGTCGCGGTCGATCTCGAATTCACCCCGGTGACGTTCCAGTTCGTGTTTTCCGATCCCTATGTCTACGGCGCGCGGCTGTCGATCGGCGCGGCGCCGCCCGAGCCGAAGGATCGCACGTCCGAGCCGGTGGCCGCGGCCGTTCCGGTTGCAGCGAACCTCGCGGCGCCACCAGAGAAGAAGAAGGGCATCCTCTCCAGCCTGCGCGGCTTCGTGCTGGAGATCGCCTATCGCAAGATCAGCGACAATCTCGGCGCCTGGAGCGGGTCGTTCACCTGGACCCAGCCGATCGGCACCGACGACTACAACATCATGCTGCCGACGGTCGGACTGATCGTCTACACCAACAGCGATTTCCGGGTCGACATCGGCTGGCCGTTCGCGCCGGACGGGGCGGGGCTGGCGCAGCCGTTCTCGGTGTCGTTCTCGATCGAGGGCGTGCCGGTCGAGGCGGCCGGCGGGTTGTATTTCGCCAAGCTGCGTTCGGCCGACGCGCCCGAAGAACTGGGCGACGACTTCGCGGTGATCTGGCGGTTCGGGCTGGGCCTGTCGTTCGGCATCGCCAAGGAAATCCACAAGGGCCCGATGTTCCTGAGCGCGGGCCTGATCGCCTTCGCCACCTTCGAGGGCTTTCTGGCCTCCACGCACGGCAAGATGACCGAGCAGGGCGTCGACTACAAATGGTTCGCCGGCCAGCTCGGCGTCGAGGCCTATTTCACCGGCGCGGTCGACCTGCGGATCATTTCGGCGGCGATCTCGATCAGTGCGACGCTGGTGCTGCAGGTCGCCTACGAGACCGCGCATTCGACGGTGATCCGGCTCGCCTTCAAGGTGTCGATCTACGTCGAGTTCCGCATCGTCTTCATCCGGATCTCGTTCAGCTTCGACGACGATCTCGACGTGTTCCCGCCGATCCATATCGGCAGCGGTCCGCCGGCGCTGATGATCGGCCCGACGCCGCCGACCTCGCGCCGCATCGAGGCGCGTCCGGCCCCCGTCGCGACGAAGCCGATCCGCATCCGCAAGGAGCTGCATCCCGCCATCACCGGGCGCTTCGCGACCGGCGCGCCGTGCGATGCGATCGCGATCACGCTGTACTTCACGCTGCAGCCCGCGGTGATCAACAGCACGAGCGCGGCGATGCCGCAGGCGGTCGCGGGGCTGGCGATCAACCTGCAGCCGACGTCGACGGCGCCCGACGATTTCTCCAATCTGTCGACCGCGCTCGGCCATTTCCTGCAGGCGAACTACGCCCGCGGCGTCACCCTGACCGAGCAGCTCGCGGCGATCGCCGTGAAGCTCGACGACGGCAGCTTCGACGGCGCGGTCGGCAGCTTCTTATCGAGCCTGACATTCACCATCCTGCCGCAGGCGAGCCTGACCACGGCCGCCGACTTCGCGTTCTTCCCGATGCTGCCGCAACTGGCGCTGAGCTATAACGGCAGCCAGATCGTGTTCGACGCGCCGCCGCTGCCGCCGGGCTACGCCGAGGCGCTGAAGCGCTATTTCGATCAGCTCGCGCAGGGGATGCCGCGCCAGCCGCTGGCGCGCGAGGCGGTTGCAGGCAGCGCGTTCCCGACATCGGCCGCCGGGCTGATCTGCACCGACATGATCGTGCTGCTCGCCAAGCAACTCGTCGCCAATCTGCAGGACATCGCCGCGGCCGATCCCGATCTGAGCTTCGACCAGGCGCTGTCGGCGCTCGGTCCGGCCGGCTACGCGCAACTCGCCGGCTATATGTCGCGCTTCGCGCTGTACGGATTGCGGCTGCCGGTGCCGGGCAGCGAGCCGTTCGGCAGCGCGCTCACCGCGATCTATCAGCTCACCGGCCAGCAGGCCGCGCTGGCGCAGCACAGCGGCCGATGGATCACCAGCTTCACCCTCGGCGTCGCGCCGGGCGAAAACGTCTCCGACTGGATCGCGTTCGGCGCCGACGGCACGGCGTCGTCGGTCACCGACGATCTCGGCGCCGGGCTGGTGCTGGACACGATGGTGCAGCCGTCCTGGTTGGGCGCCGGCGGCGGCTTCGTGCCGTTGCCGCCGCTGAAGACGCAGCCGTGCCCGTATTACATCGCGCGGTCGTATCTCTGGACCCTCAATGACGGCCACATCGCCAACGTCCGGCCGATGGCCGATGCGCTGCTGACGCGGATGCGGCAGTTCTATGCGCTCGGCGGAAGCGGCGCGGTGGCGCGGCTGGCGCAAGTGCCGGGCGACGCGTCGCCAACAGCACTGAAGGCGATCGCCGGGCTGATCGTCGGGATGAGCCTGCGCCGGATCATTCCGCCCGGACAGGACAAGCCGCTCGCCAGCGTGTTCCGCCTGATCGGCGCCGACACCGGCACACGCGATCTGCTCGACCGGCTGATCAGGGCCGATGCGTGGGCGGGGACGACGCTGTCGCTGCTGATCGCCGACGGTTCGAGCAGCTACGCATCCTGCGCCGAGCCCGACGCGGTGGTGCTGACCAAGGCCAATCTCTCGACCCTGAACGAGCCGCCGGCGCTGACGACGAGCGGCCAGCCTGCGCTGCGCGCGGCGGCGCAGCAGCCGCCGGTGTCGGCGCGGCTCGCGGATGTCGCGGCGTTCGCGCTGCTGGTGTGGGAAGTCTCGGTGGTCAATGCCGACGGCTTCTATCTGCATATCGACGGCGTCCCCGACAGCGCCTTCAGCACCGGCGATGCCCAGATCGCGCTGCTGATCACGTCCGGCGCGCCGGACGTTGCAACGCCGCTGCAGCCCTGGGCCAATTGCTTCGTGCTCGACAGCGTGCCTGAGGACAGCAAGGGACCGGTCGCCGCGACCGTGTCGGATTCCAGCGGCGCGTGGCAGACGACGACGCCGGGCAGTCTCGGCGGCAGCGTCGGCTTCTCGATCGACTGGCCGGCGCCGCCGGCAACGCCCGGCCTCGGCGCCAATCCGACGCCGGCCGAGAAGGCGGCCTATGCCGAGGCGCTGTACAGCCTGCTGCAATATCGCATCGACCAGATCGTCGCGCCGTCGCCGAGCGTCGCCGCAACGATCGGCGCAAGCGTGGTGCTGCCGACCAATTGGAGCATGCCGGTCGGCCCCAACCAGGCCGAGCGCGGCGCCGACTGGATCTTCAGCAACAGCGTCGCCGTTGCGGCGCTGCTCGGCCAGAGCAATCGCTACGCCGGGATCGGCTGCTCGGTCGGCTTCTCGATCCAGTTGCTCGACATCTACGGCAACGCGCTGCCGCAGCCATCAACCGTGTCGGTGCCGTTCGTCTACAACGACGTGCTGGTGGCGGTGGAAGCGTGGCCGGCGATCCGCTCCTACTACGCGTTCAGTGCATTAGGCAGCGCCGTCGAACTGACGCTGATGCTGGTGTTCGATCCTGCCAATCTCGGCGGCGGCGCGCTGTCGCCGGACGATCCGGTGACGCTTGCCAGCGCGATCGGCAGCTACCAACTCGTCCTCGACCAGCTCACCGATCCGCTGCAGCTGGCGAGCCCGGGCGCCGCGATCCAGATCGAGACCGTGCTGGCGGCGTCGCCGCTGATCACCACGACCGGCGGCGACGGCCTGCGCGCGGTGCTGACGGCCTTCGTCCAGTCGATCATCGCTTATCTCGACGCGCTGCTCGCCGGCCAGACCCCGGCCCCGCCGCCGCCGCTGCAGGCGCCATTCCGGCTCGACAAGAGCTATGTCGCCGCGCTGCCCTCGGACCTGTTCGAACTCACCGTCGAACTGGTGTTCGCACGCGCGCCGGAGACGGTCGATCCCGCCATCGCCGCGGCGCTGCCGGCGGTGCAGCTCACCCGGTCATGGATCGCGGCGGCGGTGTCGCTGGCGCCGACCGGCGCTGGCGACGGCCCAGATCTGCAGCTCCTGGCGTTCGCGCAGGCGTTCGAAGCGGCGTGGGCCGGCTTCGATGGCAGCGACGGCGTGCTGAAGCTGGCGCAGGGCATCCAGGCCAATAATGCGTTGGCGCGCAAGCGGCGCGAAGCGCGGCTCGGCGTGGTGCGGGCGGCGTTCACCACTGCGGCGGCCGGCCAGACTGCGCAGGCGCCGCTGTGGTGCGTGCGGTTCGCGCGCTCCGCCGGCATCGCCGTCCAGTTCCCCAATGCCGGCGCATCCCCGCCGGCGGCGCAACTGCCGCTGAGCTGCGCGCCGCTGCCGCTCTCCACCAGCCTGATCACCGCGACTGTCTCGGTTCGCGTCTACGACGCCAACGGCGGCGTCAAGGCCGATCAGGACGTGGTGTTTTCCGGCATCGACATGGACGTGTGGGGCGGTCAGTTCTTGTCCGCCGCCGATGCTCAGTTCGCGCCGCTGATGGCGAGTGCTTCAGCGACGCTCGATCCGGCCTGCTACGCCGATCTCGCCGCGAACAAGGAAACGCTGGCCGACCAGATCGCGACCGGCTTGGCCGCGGTGCTGCGCATCCCCGGCCAGAGCGTCGACCTCGCCGATGCGACCGAGCGGTTCCGGCAGGCGTTGCTGCAGAGCCTGAGCGCCGACTACGCGCTCGCCGCGGTGGTGCAGGTGCCTGCCGCGGTGACGCTTGCGGGGCAGGACGAGCCGGACGCGCCGCCGCAATTGTTCGGCAAGGTGCGCGATCCCAGCCTGTCGGCGGCGGCCGCGCAGGCGTTCACGCTGACATCCGCGGACCTCGCGCTCGCCACGGGCGACGAGCCGCTGATCTATCTCGCCTCGGCACGCAATCCGGCCGCCCTTGCCTGGCTCGATCTGCGGCCGGAATTCGACGTCGCGCTCCTCGAGCACGATTTCGATCCGGATCACAAGCGCTACGGCTACGAGCCGTCGGCGTGGTTGAGCTTCATCGTGCCGGCGTTCGCGCCGGCCGGTGGCCGCTCGGTGCTGAATCTGCCGATGGGCCGCAACGCCATCCCGGTGCCGTTGCGGTTGTTCCCGGCGATGCCGACGATCGCCACCCAGGCCAGCGTGCTGCCGCCGACGATCACCTCGATCGCCGACGCGCTGCTGTGGAGCTACAGCTTCACCGTCTCGGCGCCGAGCGCCGCGCAGGACGAATTGACGCTGCTGGTGCTGCTGAACGATCCGCCGGCGCCGGGTGTCGGCCGCCGGCTGCAACGCACCGCGCATGTGGAGGCCGCCGGCGACGATCCGCCGCGGCCGCCGCCGAAAAATCTATTCGAAGCGCTGGCGCGGTTCTCGTTCGAATATCCGCAGCTCGCGCCGTTCCTCGCGCAGGTGCCGGCCGCCGCGTTCGACGGCGCCCCGCCGGAGGCGCCACGCAAGGCGCTGCAGCGTTTCGACGCGCTGGTCGGCGGCGCTGCGTCGACCTGGGCGGCGTGGGTGCAGGATCCGACCGGGCCGAAGTCGGAGCGATTGGCCGCGCGATTGCAGCGGTCGCAAGGCGTCGCAGGCGTGCCGCGCGCGACCTGGCGTTATGTGATCGATTTCAGCAGCCAGCCCGATCTCGCAGTGACCCGCGCGCTCGGCCAGTCGGCGCAATTGCCGCCGTGGCCGCGGATCGATGGTTATGTCACCCCGCCGGCGAGCAACAAACCCACCGACATCTACACGTTGCAGCCGCGCGGCGAGCCGCCCGGCGAATTGCGCGTGACGCTGCCCGGACTGTTCATGGTGGCGGCGCAATCCGCGCATGTGATGGCCAATGTCGTGCGCAATGCCAATCTGGTGCCCGATGGCATGCCGGCCGGCACCAGCGTCGATCCCGGCTTCGTCTACACCACGCCATGGACCGAACTGAAAGATCCGGTCGGCCCCGTGCAGGCGGTGACGTCGCCGCTCGTGGTCGGCAATGGCGCCGTCACGCTGTCGGCGGCCATCGATCAGATGCTGCAGCCCTTCGTCGCAGGTCCGGCTGTTCCCGGCGTCGTTCCCGCGACCATGCGGCTATTGGTCAACGCCAACTACGCCTACACGCTGGCGCAGGGCGGCACGGATCAGGCGCTGCTCAGCCGCTCGGCGATCTTCCTCGGCGACCGCGACATCGACCTTTCGGCGGCGAGCTCGGACCCGGCGAGCTTCGACCAGTTCAAGCGTGATCTCGTCGGCGCGCTGACGCAATGGCACGGCGAGGTCGCTCCGAGTGATCGCGGGGCGCGGCTGGAATTCGTGCTCGATCTGTTTTCACAGACCGGCGACAAGCATGTCGCGTTGTCGCAGCTGACCGACGTGCGCATTCCGGTGCCCTCGGCCAAGCCGGAATGGTGGGCGTGACGCAGCAGACTGTGCGACTGCGAGACGCGTTTCTTGCGCTGCAATGAGTTCATGCTGCGCTGCTCACCTTGTGTTGATGGCCGGAGGCGAAACCATCCGGTGCTTGCGTGCGTTCCAGTGCAGCCTTAATCTTCAAGGCGTGACGACAGTCTGCAATCCTCGGGAGGGACATCATGGCCTGGAAGAAGCCTGCGATCGTTGAAGTTTCCGTCGGCATGGAAATCAACATGTACGCCTGCGCGGTGCGCAAGTAATCGATCCGCAACGAGCGTGGGCGGCCGGCGCATCGACGCCGGCTGCTTTCGTTTCGGTCACGCCGCCGCCGTCGTCGCCATTCGACGATGACGGATCGGCAGATGCTCATTCGATCGAGTTCAGAGGCAGAGAGTGGCCATGCGAGTCGTCGTTCTCGGGGCGGCGGCCGGAGGCGGAGTCCCGCAATGGAACTGCGGCTGCGCGATCTGCCGCGCGGCATTTGCCGATCCGGCGCTCAGACGCACGCAGGCGTCGATCGCCGTCAGCGCTGATAGCGTGCACTGGTTCCTGGTCAATGCCTCGCCGGATCTGCGCCAGCAGATCATCGCGACGCCGCAGCTTCACCCAGCGACCGGCGCGCTGCGCCACAGCCCGATCGCGGGCGTGATCCTCAGCAATGGCGAGGTCGATGCGGTGGCGGGCCTGCTGTCGATGCGCGAAGGTTCACCGTTCGCGATCTACGCCCATCCCAAGGTGCTGGCGATCCTGAAGGCGAACAGCATCTTCAACGTGCTCGACGAGAAACTGGTGCCGCGCCGATCGATCGAGATCGATCGGCCGTTCGAGCCGATGCTGCCGGATGCGACGCCATCGGGCTTCGAGGTGGTGGCGTTCGCCGTGCCCGGCAAGGGCGCGTGGTATCTCGAAGGGCGGGCGCATCCGGGCGGCGAGGCGGCGGACGGCGACACGCTCGGGCTCACCATCACCGACAAGGCCACGCGACAATCCATCCACGTTCTCACCGCCTGTGCGCGGGTGACCGATGACTTGAAGGCGCGGCTCGCCGGCTCGCCGCTGCTGCTGTTCGACGGCACGGTGTGGCGCGACGACGAATTGATCGCCGCCGGGCTCGGCGCCAAGACCGGGCAGGCGATGGGGCACATCGCGATGTCGGGCGCGGACGGCGCGATCGCCGCGCTCGACGGCCTAGGCGTTGCGCAAAAGCTGTTCGTGCATATCAACAATTCCAACCCGGCGCTGCTTTGCGGGTCCGCCGAGCGCAGCGCGGTGGAGCGCGCGGGTTGGCAAATTCCGGCCGACGGCACGGAGGTGACGCTGTGAATGCGATGACCGCGTTTTCGATCAACGGCGCAGCCCCGCTCGCGAGCGCCGGCGAATTGGAAGCCGCGCTGCGGATGATCGGCGCCACGCGCTATCACAATCTGCATCCGTTTCACCGGTTGCTGCACGGCGGCAAGCTCAACAAGGGCCAGGTGCAGGCCTGGGCTCTGAATCGCTATTACTACCAGAGCACGATCCCGATCAAGGACGCGGTGGTGATCTCGCGCTTCCGCGACCGCGCCACCCGCGTCGAATGGCGGCACCGGATCGAGGATCACGACGGCGATATCGGCAGCGAGGGCGGCATCGAACGCTGGCTGAAGCTGACCGAGGGCCTCGGCCTCGACAGCGCTTATGTGGAGTCGACCCAGGGAATTCTCCCGGCGACCCGCTTTGCCGTTGACGCCTACGTGCATTTCGTCCGCGACCGTACGCCGCTGGAAGCGATCGCGTCGTCACTGACCGAGCTGTTCGCGCCGAACCTGCACGAGGAACGCATCGCCGGCATGCTGGCGCATTACGACTTCGTCAATCCGGAGATCATGAGCTACTTCAAGCGCCGGCTGACGCAGGCGCCGCGCGACGCCGATTTCGCGCTGGATTACGTCAAGCGCTACGCCGGCACGCCGGCGGAGCGCGAAGCCGTGTGCAATGCGCTGATCTTCAAGACCAACGTGCTGTGGGCGCAGCTCGACGCGCTGCATCACGCCTATGTCGACGGCCACATCCCGCCCGGCGCCTTCGTGCCGCAGGGCGGGTGAGGGCAGGGCGATGGCGTCGCGCCACATCAGCGTCAGCGAACAGAGCCGGCCGATGCTGCCGCGCCACGCGAAATTGCGTTTCGATGAAACAAGGCAGCGCTGGGTGATCCTCGCGCCCGAGCGCGTGTTGGCGCCCGACGACATCGCGGTCGAGATTCTGCAGCTCTGCGACGGCGCCCGCAGCGTCGCCGCGATCATCGATACGCTGGCGCTGAAATACACCGCCGACCGCGCCGAAATCGGCGCCGACGTGATCGCGATGCTGCAGGACCTCGCCGACAAGGGATTCCTCACCGAGGCGCGTGAGAAGACGCCATGAGCGCCGCGAGGAACGAGACGATTCACGCTGCCGACGGCGTCGCCGTGCTGGAGTCGCGCGGCTCGGTCGCGGAGAATTTCGGCATTCCGCTCGCGGTGCTGCTGGAGCTGACGCATCGCTGTCCGCTGCAATGTCCGTACTGCTCGAATCCCGTGGAGCTCGAGCGCGGCGGCGCCGAACTCACGACCGACGAGTGGAAGCGCGTGCTCGGCGAACTCGCCGCCATCGGCGTGCTGCAGGTGCATTTTTCCGGCGGCGAGCCGACCGCGCGCAAGGACCTCGTCGAGCTGGTGCGACACGCCAGCGACGTCGGGCTGTACACCAATCTGATCACCTCGGCGGTGCTGCTGACGCGCGAGCGCCTCGCGGCGCTGGCCGATGCCGGGCTGTGCCATGTCCAGATCAGCTTTCAGGGCTACGAACCTGTCGTTGCCGATCGCGTCGCCGGATTCGCGAACGGCCATGCGAAGAAGATCGAAGCCGCCCGCTGGACCCGCGAACTCGATCTGCCGCTCACCGTCAATGCGGTGATGCACCGCCAGAACCTGCATCAATTGCCGGACATCATCGACATGGCGGTGGCACTCGACGCCGACCGGCTCGAAGTCGCCAATGTGCAGTATTACGGCTGGGCGCTGAAGAACCGCGCCGCGCTGATGCCGACGCTGCAGCAGATCGATGACTGCACCGCGATCGTGGAGGCCGCGCAGTCGCGGCTGAAGGGGCAGCTCGCGATCGACTACGTCGTGCCGGATTACTACGCGCTGCGGCCGAAGACGTGCATGGGCGGCTGGGGCCGGCAGTTCTTCAACATCTCGCCGAGCGGCAAGGTGCTGCCGTGCCACGCCGCCGAGACCATCACCGGGCTCGCCTTCGACTCGGTGCGTGGAGGCGCGTCGATCGCCGAGATCTGGCGCAATTCCGAGGCGCTGAACCGCTATCGCGGCACCTCGTGGATGCAGCAGCCCTGTGCGAGCTGCGCCTTCAAGGAGATCGATTTCGGCGGCTGCCGCTGCCAGGCCTTCGCGCTCGCCGGCGACGCCGCCGCGACCGATCCGGCCTGTGCACTGTCGCCGCTGCACAAGCGGATCTTCAAGACTGCGGAAGCAGAGGCGGAAGCCGGGGGCGACAAATTCGTGTATCGCAATTTCGCCGGCGGCACGGCGGAGGGTCGTAGCACCACCTCACCACGTCATTCCGGGGCGCGCACAGCGCGAACCCGGAATCTCGCGGTGCCATGAACCTCGGGATTCCGGGTTCGCTCACTATCGTGAGCGCCCCGGAATGACGGCGGAAAAGTCTAGAACACCACCACCGACCGGATCGACTTGCCCTCGTGCATCAGCTCGAAACCCTTGTTGATCTCCTCGAGCTTGAGCACGTGGGTGATCATCGGGTCGATCTCGATCTTGCCGTTCATGTACCAGTCGACGATTTTCGGCACGTCGGTGCGGCCGCGGGCGCCGCCGAAGGCGCTGCCTTTCCAGACCCGGCCGGTGACGAGCTGGAACGGCCGCGTCGAGATTTCCTTGCCGGCTTCGGCGACGCCGATCACCACCGAGACGCCCCAGCCGCGGTGGCAGGCTTCCAGCGCCTGGCGCATCACAGTGGTGTTGCCGGTGCAGTCGAACGTGTAGTCGGCGCCGCCGTCGGTCAGGCCGACGAGGTGCTGGACGATGTCGCCGTCGATTGTCTTCGGATTGACGAAATGCGTCATGCCGAAGCGGCGGCCCCATTCCTCCTTGTCGTCGTTGATGTCGACGCCGACGATCTTGTCGGCGCCGACCATCCGCGCGCCCTGAATGACGTTGAGGCCGATGCCGCCGAGGCCGAACACCACGACATTGGAGCCGGGCGTCACCTTCGCGGTGTTGACCACCGCGCCGACGCCGGTGGTGACGCCGCAGCCGATGTAGCAGCTCTTGTCGAACGGCGCGTCGTCGCGGATCTTCGCCAGCGCGATCTCCGGCAGCACGGTGAAGTTCGAAAACGTCGAGCAGCCCATGTAATGATAGATCGGCTTGCCCTGATAGCTGAAGCGCGAGGTGCCGTCCGGCATCACGCCCTTGCCCTGGGTGGCGCGGATCGAGGTGCACAGATTGGTCTTCTGGCTCAGGCAGCTTTTGCACTGCCGGCACTCCGGCGTGTACAGCGGAATGACGTGATCGCCGGGCTTCACCGAGGTGACGCCGGCGCCGACCTCGCGCACGATGCCCGCGCCCTCGTGGCCGAGGATCGAGGGGAAGATGCCTTCGGAGTCGAGGCCGTCGAGCGTATAGGCGTCGGTGTGGCAGATCCCGGTCGCCTTGATCTCGACCAGCACTTCGCCGGCCTTCGGCCCGTCGAGATCCAGTTCGACGATTTCGAGCGGCCTCTTGGCCTCGAATGCGACGGCGGCGCGGGTCTTCATGGCTGGTCTCTCCCTGCATCAGTGTCGTTGCGATTGGCCTTCCGTATGGCAAATCGGCGGGAGAACAGGAACTGTTTTTTGAACGCCTGATCAATGCGGCTCAACGGCCGTGAAGAACGGCCCGGTCGCGAACTGATTCTTCAATCCGATCGCTGTTGCGCGCGGTAGGCGCTGGGCGTGGTGCCGAGCGCCTTGCGAAACGCCCGGTTGAAGTTCGCCTGCGACGAGAAGCCGGTGGCGTAGGCGATATCGGCCAGCGAGCGATGGCCGCTCGCCAGCAGCCGCTTGGCCAGATCGAGCCGCTGCCGGCTGAGATATTCATGCGGCGCGCAGCCGGTCGCCGCCTTGAAGCTGCGGGAGAAATGCGCCGGGCTCATGCAGGCGACCGCGGCGAGGTCGCTGACGGTGAAATCGCGCTCGACCGAGGCGTTGATGAAGTCCGTCACCCGTGTCAGGCGCTTGGCGTCGAGCGGGCGGCTGGCAGCATTCGCCGGCTTGCGCGGCACCGCCGTGTCGGCGTAGCGATGCACCAGATGGGCGGTCAGCGCACGTCCCAGACTCTCGATCAGCAGCCGCCCTGTCGAGCTCTCTTCGGCAAGTTCCCGGACGATCTGGTCGGCGACATAGTCGATGAAGATATCCTGACCGATCGCCTCGTAGCGAATGCCGATCCGCGCCGGGTCGATGTCCATGTCCTGCAGCATCGTATCGTCGAACGGTCGGCCGGGCAGAAAAATATGCAGACACTCGTGCATCTCGCTCTCGACGCGAATGAAATCCTCGCGGATGCCAGCCGGGCACAGCCAGATCGTTCCGCGTCTGCCATGGGTCCGCTGGCGCATGCCGCCGCCCGCGCGATCCACCACGGAACTGCCGCGCAGCAGCACGGCGATCTCGGTGTCGCGCGGCAGCAGCGACGGCAGCTCACCCGCTTGGTGGCTCCAGCGCTCTGCCAGCAGATGCGACCAGCGGCGGTCGTTGGAGGTCTGGAGCATCCGGCCGGTGACATATTTGTCGACGGAATTGCCGAGCGTTCCCATCTTGGACCTCTACGGTTGGCGAGAGAGCGGACCGGATCCGAGAATTAGCAATTATTATGCCAGATAGCGAAGCAGGGGATTTGGGCCGTCATAGCAGCCCAGGACAACAACGTAGCACGTTTTGAGAAGCCGAGGCCGCCTCCGTCGCCGCATCTTTAGGCATGTCACCGTTTGGTGCAAGCGGAGGATCCCATGGCCCGGACCACAGTTGTAGGCGCGTGTCCACACGACTGCCCTGATACTTGCTCCATCATCACGACCGTCGAGGACGGCAAGGCGATCGCCGTCCGCGGCAATCCGGATCACCCGTTCACGCGCGGACGGTTGTGCGTCAAGGTCAACAACTACGAGGAGCGCGTCTACAGCGACAAGCGCGTCCTCTACCCGATGAAACGCGTCGGCCCCAAGGGCACCAAGCAGTTTCAGCGAATTTCCTGGGACGAGGCGATCGCGACGATCGCGACCCGCTGGAAAGCGATCATCGCCGAGCACGGTGCGCAGGCGATCCTGCCCTACAGCTATCTCGGCACCCAGGGCGTCATCAACGGGCTCAATGTCGGCGATCCGCTGTTCAACAAGCTCGGCGCCACTGTGCTCGAACGCACCTTCTGCGACTCTGGTTCCTGTACGGCCTATCTGCTGACGATCGGGCACACGCCGGGTGTCGATCCCGAGAGCTTCGTGCACTCGAAGTACATCATTCTATGGGCCTGCAATACGCTCAGCACCAATTCGCATCACTGGCCGTTCATCGAGCAGGCCAAGAAGAACGGCGCCAAGCTGGTGGTGATTGATCCGGTCAAGACACGGACCGCGCGGCTGGCGGACTGGCACATCCAGATCCGGCCTGGCACCGATGCGGCGCTGGCGCTGGCGATGATGCACGTGATCATCAAGGAGAACCTGGTCGATCGCGATTACATCGACAAGCACACCGTCGGGTTCGACGAACTGGCGGAGCGCGCCGCCACCTATACGCCGGAATTCGCCTCGCAGGAGACCGGCATTCCGGTCGAGGATATCGTCAAGCTGGCGCGCGACTACGCCACGACGCCGCCCGCGGTGGTGCGGATCGGCGTCGCCGTGGAGCGCCATGCCGGCGGCGGCCAGACCGTGCGCGCGATCGCCTGCCTTCCCGGACTGATCGGTGCTTGGAAGCACGTCGGTGGCGGCCTGCTGCAGCTGCCGATCTGGGCTTTCCCGGTCAAATGGGACGTGCTGATGCGCCCCGATCTTCAGCCGGAGAACATGCGCGTGCTGAATTCCTGGCGGCTCGGCGCGGCGCTGACCGGCGAACTCGGCTTCGATCCGCCGATCAAGGCGCTGTTCGTCTACAACGCCAACCCGATGGCGATGGTGACCGAGCAGGACAAGATCGAGAAGGGGCTCGAACGCGAAGATTTATTCACGGTCGTCAGTGAGCATTTCATCACCGACACGGCGAAGTACGCCGACATCGTGCTGCCCGCGACCACGCAGCTCGAGCAGAAGGACATCATGTTCTCCTGGGGGCATCTGTATCTGTCCTACAACAACCAGGCGATCGAGCCGCTCGGCGAGGCTGTGCCGAACACCGAACTGTTCCGGCGCCTCGCCAAGGCGATGGGGATCACCGATCCGGCGTTCTTCCGCACCGACGACGAGATGATCGAGGCGGCGCTGGACTGGAGCAGCCCGGTGCTGCAGGGGATCACGCTCGACGAGGTCAAGGCCAAGGGCTATTCGCGGCTCGCCATGCCGGCGTCCGACGACTGGGCGCCGCACCGCGACGGCAATTTCCCGACTGCTACCGGCAAATGCGAGTTCAAATCGACGATCGCCGCGGGCGGCAATTTCGTCGCGCCGCTGTTCCGGCAGGGCTACAACGGCGACCAGGACGGCACGCCGATCGATCCGTTGCCGCACTACATCGCGCCGAACGAGAGTGTCCGGACGGCGCCGGCGCTGGCGGCGCGCTATCCGCTCAGCCTGATCTCGCCGAAAAGCCACGCTTTCCTCAATTCGAACTACGGCAACCTGCCGGCGCAGACCGCGCAGGCGGGCGAAGAGCAGGCGGTGATCCTGAATCCGGACGACGCCGCGTTCCGCGGCATCGAAGCCGGCGCGCCGATCCGCGTGTTCAACGATCGCGGCTCGTTCGAAGCCTATGCGACGGTGTCGTCCGATATCATGGCGGGGGTGGTGGTTGCGCCGTCCGGCTACTGGCAGCGCTCCAATCGCAAAGGCGCGACCGTTCACGCGCTGACGCCGCCGGCCTTCGCCGATCTCGGCCGTGCGCCGACGTTCTCGGACATTCTCGTCCAGGTCGGCCGACTGTAGCCGGCGAGCGAACGACCGATGCTCCGGCGTCGGTCGATGTTGATCCTCATCGATACACGGGAAGTCGAACGATGACGTATGTGGTTACGGACAATTGCAAAGGCTGTCGCTACACCGAGTGCGTCACGGTCTGTCCGGTCGAGTGCTTCCACGTCGACGCCGCGATGACCTATATCGATCCGGAGAACTGCATCGATTGCGGCGGCTGTGCGCCGGCCTGTCCGGTCGGGGCGATCGCGCCGGACTACCGGCTGCCGGCGCATCAGAAATTCTGGATCGACGTCAACCGCAAGCGTGCCGCTGAAACGCCGGTGCTCACCGCGCGGCTGCCGCCGCTGCCCGGCGCCGACGACCGCAGGCAGGCGCTGGGCCGATGACGGCAGCGGCGCGCGACCCTGCGCCCGCGGCTGCCTTTCGGATCGCGGTGGTCGGCAGCGGACCGAGCGGGTTCTACGCGACGGAGGCCTTGTTCCGGTCGGGCACGCCGGTCGCGGTCGATATGTTCGAGCAACTTCCGGTGCCCTATGGGCTGGTGCGGTTCGGCGTCGCGCCCGACCATCCCAAGCTCAAACAGGTGACCGTCGCATTCGACCGGATCGCAACGATGCCGGGCTTTCGATTCGTAGGCGGGGTCACCGTGGGGAGGGACGTGACGATCGATGAACTCCGCGCCAGCTACGACGCGGTGATCCTCGCCACCGGTGCCGACGTCAGCCGTGCGCTGGGGATTCCGGGCGAAACGCTGGCTGGCTGTCATCACGCCGGTGATTTCGTCGCCTGGTACAACGGTCATCCCGACTACCGCGATTGCTCGTTCGATCTCGCCCATGACGCGGTGACCATCGTCGGCCATGGCAACGTCGCCCTCGACGTCGCACGCATTCTGGCCCGCACTGTCGATGAGCTGCGCCTCACCGATATCGCCAGCCATGCGCTCGAGGTGCTGGCTGAGAGCCGGGTCCGCGAGATCCATCTGGTCGGTCGCAGCGGGCCGCGGCAGGCGAAGTTCGGCGCCAAGGAATTGCGGGATTTTCTCGCGCTGGCGCAGTGCGACGCTGTCGTCGATCCGCGTGATGTCGCCGCCGCTTCGGTAGGTGAGACCTCGAACGATCCGGAGATGAGCGAGAAGCTGGAACTGCTCGGTGCAGTCTCGCAACGGCCTGTCGGCAAGCAACGGCGCTGCGTGTTTCGGTTCGGCCTCTCGCCTGTGGCGATCAATGGACGCGGCAGGGTCGAAGAGATCGCGTTTGCAGACCCGTCGCGGTCGATCGAAGCGATCCCGTGCGGTGTTGTTTTCAGCAGCATCGGCCGACGCACCGCGCCGTTGCCGGGCGTGCCGTTCGATGCGCAACGCGGCGTGCACGCCAATGTCGACGGCCGCGTTGTGGACACTCACGGCGTCGTCCCCGGTCTCTATGTCTGCGGCTGGAGCAAGCGCGGCCCGAGCGGTACGATCGGGACCAACCGGGCTTGTGGCATGGCCACCGCCGAGGCGGTACTGACGGATTTGCCCGCGCGAGCGGGCTCTCGTTTGCGCGATCCCGATATTTTGCTGGCGCAGCTACGCGGTCGCGTGTCTCGCATCGTCAGCTTCGACGATTGGAGCGCGATCGACGCGGCCGAGAAGAGCAGGGGCGTCGCTCAGGGCAGGCCCCGCGAAAAATTCGTGTCCGTTCCCGAGATGATGGCGGTGCTGGCTTCAACGCCGTGAATGCCGCAGGCCTCGCGAACTACGCGCTGATGGCGTCCTCGGACGGCAGCTCTTCCGCCGCATTCGGATCGCCCGGCGCGGTCGCCCAGGCGAGCTCGACCAGCGTGACGGTGCGGCGGCCGGTGCCGTCGAACTGGCAGACGATCAGGCCCTGTTCCTCGATATAGGTCAGCAGCCGCCGCGCGCGGCGCAGCGAGTGGGTGCCGTAGGCGCGGGCGATCGCGGCGTCGCCGGGGCAGGGCCAGCCTTCCTTCGCGGCGCGCGCGATCATCATGAACACGCCCTGCATGTCCTCGGGCAACATCCCGGCGCGGACCGAGACGTCCTGCCAGCCGTCGTCGTCCGCGATCTGTTCGCTGGTGAGGCCGGCGCGGGCATGGGTCAGCATCCGGCGGAAATCGGTCAGGTCCGGGATCGTCGCCGCCAGACCCTCGATCCGGCAGCGCACGATGAATTCCTGATACAGCACGCCGATGGCGCGGAAGCCGGCGTCGGGCTCGGCCAGGATCGCGCGCAGGATGCGGTCGAGCCGCTCGCGTCGTGCGGCCAGCTCTTCGGCGCTGAGCGGCTGCTCCACCGGATCGGGGCGGGCCTCGAGCGCGGCAGATTTCGCCGCCATCAACTGGCTGAGCAGATCCGGCGCCGAGCGGCGCTGTGGCCGCGTCGATATGTCCGGGGGCGGCTCGGCGAGAATGATCGAGCGCGCGTCCTGCAACGCTTCCTCGGGCAGCGGCATCAGCCGCGGCGTAGCGTTGCGCGGGTGTGTCTCGGTCGGCCCGATCCGCAGCGCCAGCGGCCGGCGGGACAGCGCCGGGCCGAGCGCCATGAACTGGCCACGCTCGAGATCGCGGAACGCGTCCGCCTGCCGCCGCTCCATGCCGAGCAGGTCGGCGGCGCGCGCCATGTCGATGTCGAGGAAGGTGCGGCCCATCAGGAAGTTGGACGCTTCGGCCGCGACGTTCTTGGCGAGCTTGGCCAGCCGCTGCGTCGCGATCACCCCGGCGAGGCCGCGCTTGCGGCCGCGGCACATCAGGTTGGTCATGGCGCCGAGCGACAATTTGCGCGCCTCGTCGGAGACTTCGCCGGCGACCGCGGGCGCGAACAATTGCGCTTCATCGACCACCACGAGCATCGGGTACCAATGGTCGCGCGGCACGTCGAACATCCCGCCGAGGAAGGCCGCGGCGCGGCGCATCTGATTCTCGGCGTCGAGTCCTTCGAGATTGAGCACGGTCGAGACGCGATGCATCCGCGCGCGCTCGCCCGCGGCCTGCAGCCCCCGCTCGGTGTGGTCCTCGGCGTCGATGACGAGGTGGCCGAACTTCTCCGCCAAGGTGACGAAGTCGCCTTCTGGGTCGATGATCGCCTGCTGCACCCAGGGCGCGCTCTGCTCCAGCAGGCGGCGCAGCAGATGCGATTTGCCGGAGCCGGAATTGCCCTGCACCAGCAGGCGAGTCGCCAGCAATTCTTCGAGGTCGAGCGTCGCCGGTGCGTTGGTCGTGGTCTGCCCCATTTCGATCACAACGGTCATGCTCGGTTCGGCGCTCCCTTCGGAGCAGCGGCTTAACAACCCGATCGCACCCCGTCGAGCGCCGCGACCCCATGGCTGACCCGTTATGCACGGCTGGTTGCCGGAATGTTCCCTCGGAACTGTCTCAGGCTATCGCAGCGTCTGCACTCACTTACACTCCTTCGATGGTCTACCGGATCAGCCCCCGGAGCAGCAGATCGGTGCTGGCCTCGGTGAACGAGTCCATATCGAAGCGTTTGCGGGTTCCGAAAAGCAGCGACCACAGGCTGATCAACAGGGCCGGACTCATCACGATTTCGACGAACTCCGTTGCGGGAGCATCTCGGAATTCACCCGCGGCGACGCCTGCATCGATCACTTTCTTGAAGTGTTGCATCATCGGCTCGACGAACTCTTCGTAATGTCTATCGACCAGATCGGGAAATCGCGCACCCTCGGAAATCAGGAAGCGCAGGATCTCTCGGGAGGCCCTGTTCTCCGAGATGTGGGCGTAGGCGAAGACGACCATCGCGCGCAGCCGATCCGTGTGCGAGCCGGTGAGGGTGGCGGCGTAGTCCCCCAATCGAGGTAGGAACTCCATGGATTTGTGCCGAACCATTTCCTCGAACACCCGCTCTTTGGTGTCGAAGTAAAAATAGATGGTCCCTTTCGTCACCCCGGCCAGCGCTGCGACGTCCTCGAGACGGGTGGCTGAATAGCCATGCTTCACGAACTCCTCGAAGGCGGCATCGAGGATTTCGGCGGGGCGCTCGGCTTTGCGTCGGGCGCGCTTCTTGGCTTCGGGAGGCATTGCAGGAACTCCAATCGTTCGCAGCCTACTATTGACTTTCGAGTCAGTCAATATTATTGCAGAGCAACACGGTCGATCAAATGAGCCAACCCACCATGTTACCGCCGCTTCGGATCATCCTGTTGCTGCTTATGGCCACGCCGCTGGCGGCGTGCGGCGAGAAGGCTCAGCAAGCCCGGCCGATCAATCTGGTGAAGACCGAGATCGTGCACCTCGAGCCCCGGCAGACGATTGTTCGTCTCACCGGCGACGTCCAGGCGCGCGTGACCAGCGAACTGTCCTTCCGCGTCAGTGGCCGGGTCACCGAGCGGCTGGTCGATGTCGGCGCCCATGTGAATGCCGGCGACGTGCTGGCGCGCATCGATCCGACCGAGCAACAGGCCGACCTGGTCGGCTCGCAGGCCGCCGTCGCCTCGGCGGAGGCGCAACTGCGCCTCGCCAATGCGACCTTCGACCGGCAGAAATCGCTGATGGCCAGCGGCTTCACCACCCGCAGCTCCTACGACCAGGCGCAGGAGGGATTGCGGACCGCCGAAGGCTCCCTCGACAACGCCAAGGCCCAGCTCGAAATCGCAAGGGATGCGCTGACCTATACCGAACTGCGCGCGAGCGCGTCGGGCATCATCACGGCGCGCAACATCGAGGTCGGGCAGGTCGCCCAATCCGCCCAGTCGGCCTACACGCTGGCGGAGGATGGCGCCCGCGACGCCGTGTTCGACGTCTACGAATCGGTGTTTCTGACGCCGCTCCAGGGCGGCACCATCAAACTCACGCTGGTGTCGGATCCGTCGGTCACCGCCATCGGGCGTCCGCGGGAGATTTCTCCCACCGTCGACCAGAAGAGCGGCACCGTTCGGGTCAAGCTGTCGATCGAGAATCCGCCGGCCGCGATGACGCTCGGCAGCGCCGTCACGGGCGAGGGGCGCAGCCGTTCCGTGGACAAGATCGTGCTGCCCTGGAGTGCATTGACCTCCGACCAGAAAGGGCCGGCCGTCTGGGTGATCGACCCCAAGACCCGCGCCGTGTCGCTCAGGAGCGTCACCGTGGAAAGCTACGAAACCAGCTCGATCATCGTGGCCGACGGCCTGAAGGCCGGCGAGCGCGTCGTCGTCGACGGCGGCAAGATGCTCCGCCCCGCGGAGATCGTCACTTATGACGGGGAAAACGCATGACGGCGTCGCGGGTCACAGGGGTGATTGCAGCCTGCCTGCTCATCGCGGGCTGTCAGGAAAAAGCCAGCCAGCCGGAACCGATCCGGCCGGTGCTGTCGACCGTGGTCGCCCCGCTCGAAGCGACCAGCATCGGCGTCGTCGGCACGATCGAGGCGCGGTTCAAGACCGACTACGGGTTTCGTGTCCTCGGCCGCATGATCGCGCGGCCCGTCAATATCGGTGACACCGTCGCGAAGGGGCAGGCGCTCGCAGCGATCGATCCGTTGGCTGCCGAATTTTCCGTCAGGTCCGCTGTGGCGGATTTCGCCTCGGCTCAGGCGCAACTGGTGAACGCCAGCAGCAACGTCAGCCGCCAGCGCACCTTGATCGAAACCGGTGCCATTACCAAAGCCACGCTCGATTCGGCGGAGCAGGCCAATTCCGCCGCGCAGGCCGCGGTCGTCCGGGCCCAGTCGAGCCTGACCAAAGCGCGCGAGCAATTGAGCTACACCAAGCTCGCCGCCGAATATGCCGGCGTCGTCACCGCGGTGAGCGTGCAGGTCGGCCAGATCGTCAGTCCCGGCCAGACCGTGGTGACCGTCGCCCGACCGGATGTCCGCGAGGCGGTGATCGACGTCGCCGACGATCTCGCCGGCGCCTTGAAGGTCGACATGCCGCTGAAGGTCGCGCTGCAGCTCGATCCGAAAATCCGGGTCGACGGAAAAGTGCGCGAGGTCGCACCGCAAGCCGATCAGGTGACGCGCACCCGGCGGGTTCGGATCACGCTGGAGAATCCGCCGGAGACGTTCCGTCTCGGCTCCACCATCACCACGCTGATCCCGGGCAAGCCGACGCGGGGATTTCGGCTGCCGGCCACGGCGATCCTGACCGAACGCGGCCAGTCGAGCGTCTGGATGATCGATACGCAAGCCGGAACGGTGACCAAACGCAACGTGCAGATCGTCACCAACGACGACGGTTCGGTCGAGGTGGTCGAGGGAATTGCGGCGGGCGCACGTATCGTGACGGCGGGCGTGCATCATCTCGTGGAAGGCCAGAAAATCCGCTTCGGAGAGGGTAGCTCGCTGTGAAGTCTTTCAACCTTTCCGACTGGGCCCTGCAGCACCGCTCGCTGGTCTGGTACTTCATGATCGCGTTCATGGCCGCCGGGCTGTTCTCCTATCTCGAGCTCGGACGCGAAGAAGATCCGGCCTTCACCATCAAGACGATGGTGATCCAGGCGCAATGGCCGGGCGCGTCCGCCGAGGAAACGACCCGGCAGGTCACCGAGCGAATCGAGAAGAAGCTCGAAGAGCTAGAGTCGCTGGACTACACCAAGAGCATCACGACGTCGGGCAGCACCACGGTGTTCGTCAATCTGCGCGACACCACCAAGGCGCGCGACGTGGTCCCGACATGGGTCCGCGTCCGCAACATGATCAACGACATCAAGGGTGATTTTCCCGACGGCGTGAACGGGCCGTTCTTCAACGATCGCTTCGGCGACGTGTTCGGCAACATCTACGCCTTCACCAGCGACGGGCTGACGCAGCGCCAGCTACGCGACAAGGTCGAGGACGTTCGCGCCAAGGTCCTGCAGGTGCCCAATGTCGGCCGCGTCGACATCGTCGGTGCGCAGGACGAGGTGATCTATCTGGAATTCTCGACCCGCAAGGTCGCGGCGCTGGGGCTCGACCAGCGCTCGATCATGACGTCGCTGCAGGCCCAGAATGCGATCACGCCCTCCGGCGTGCTGCAGGCCGGTCCGGAGCGGATCAGCGTGCGGGTCAGCGGTCAGTTCACCTCGGAGGAGAGCCTCAAGGCGATCAATCTGCGCGTCAACGACAGGTTCTTTCCGCTCACCGATATCGCCACGATCCGCCGAGGCTACACCGATCCGCCGACCTCGCTGTTCCGCTACAAGGGCGAGCCCGCGATCGGCCTGACGATCGGCATGAAAGCCGGCGCCAATCTGCTCGAATTCGGCGAAGCGCTGAAGAAGGAGATGACCCGCATCTCCGCCGACCTGCCGGTCGGTGCGGAGGTGCATCTGGTCTCCGATCAGCCGCAGATCGTCGACGAGGCGGTGTCGGGGTTCACCCATGCGCTGTTCGAGGCGGTCGTCATCGTGCTGGCGATCAGTTTCATCAGCCTCGGCCTGCGCGCCGGACTGGTGGTCGCGATCTCGATCCCGCTGGTGCTGGCGATCACGTTCCTGGTGATGTCCTATACCGGCATCTCGCTGCAGCGGATTTCGCTGGGCGCGCTGATCATCGCCCTCGGCCTGCTGGTCGACGACGCGATGATCGCGGTGGAGATGATGGTGGCGCGCCTGGAGATCGGCGATTCGCTGAGCAAGGCCGCCACTTACGTCTACACCTCGACCGCGTTTCCGATGCTCACCGGCACGCTGGTGACGGTCGCCGGCTTCATCCCGATCGGCCTCAACAACAGCGCCGCGGGCGAATTCACCTTCACGCTGTTCGTCGTGATCGCGGTGTCGCTGCTGACCTCGTGGGTCGTTGCGGTGCTGTTCACGCCGTTGCTCGGTGTCACCATTCTGCCGGACAAGATGAAGAGCCATCACGAGAACAAGGGATGGTTCTCCACCGCGTTCAGCCGCGCGCTGCTGTTCTGCATGCGCTGGCGCTGGCTCACGATCGCGCTGACGCTCGCCGCGTTCGCGCTGTCGATCGTCGGGATGGGATACGTCCAGCAGCAATTTTTCCCGTCGTCGGACCGCAAGGAGCTGATCGTCGACTGGAGCCTGCCGCAGAACAGCTCGATCGCCGAAACCAGCGCGCAGATGGCGCAGTTCGAGCGGGAAGCGCTCGCGGGCCAGGACGGCATCGATCATTGGTCGACCTATGTCGGGCAGGGCGCGCCGCGGTTCCTGCTGTCGTTCGACGTTCAACCCGCCGACGTCACGTTCGGCGAGATGGTGATCGTCGCCAAGAGCCTGAAGGATCGCGACCGGCTCAAAGTCGAACTGCAGGCCTATCTCAAGAAGACGTTCCCCGGCACTGACGCCCTGGTGAAGCTGCTGGATATCGGCCCGCCGGTCGGCCGGCCGGTGCAGTATCGCCTGAGCGGGCCCGACATCGGCCACGTTCGCGCTTTCTCCCGCGAGCTCGCCGGCATCGTAGCGGCCAATCCGCATCTCGGGGATGTAGTGTACGACTGGATGGAGCCCGCGCGCGTCGTCAAGGTCGACGTGCTGCAGGACAAGGCGCGCCAACTCGGCGTCACCTCGGAGGACATCGCCTCGACCCTGAACGGCGTCGTCGACGGCACGTCGATCACCCAGGTTCGCGACGACATCTACCTCGTCAAGGTGCTCGGCCGTGCCAATGCGGCGGAGCGTGGGTCGATCGAGACACTGCGCAATCTGCAATTGTCCGGCAGCAACGGGCAATCGGTGCCGCTCGCGGCGGTGGCGAACTTCCGCTACCAGCTCGAACAGCCGACGATCTGGCGTCGGTCGCGGCTGCCGACCATCACCCTCAAGGCCGACATCCGGGACGGCGTTCAACCGGCGACGGTCGTCGCGCAGTTGAAGGCGCCGATCGCGGAGTTCAGCGCCAAGCTGCCCGTCGGCTATTCGGTCGCTGTTGGCGGCAGCGTCGAGGAGAGCGGCAAGTCGCAGTCGCCGATCATCGCCGTCGTGCCGGTGATGCTGTTCGCCATGGCGACCATCCTGATGATCCAGCTGCAGAGCTTCAGCCGGCTGTTCCTCGTGTTCGCCGTCGCGCCGCTGGCACTGATCGGAGTCGTCGCGGCGTTGCTGCCGAGCGGTGCGCCGCTCGGCTTCGTCGCGATCCTCGGCGTGCTGGCGCTGGTCGGCATCCTGATCCGCAACTCGGTCATCCTGATCGTGCAGATCGAACATCTGCGCGAAGAGGGCAAGCCGCCATGGGACGCCGTCGTCGAAGCCACCGAGCACCGGATGCGGCCGATCCTGCTGACGGCCGCCGCCGCCAGCCTCGCGCTGATCCCGATCGCCCGCGAAGTGTTCTGGGGGCCGATGGCCTTCGCCATGATGGGCGGCATCATCGTCGGAACGGTGCTGACCCTGTTGTTCCTGCCCGCGCTCTACGTGGCGTGGTTCCGTATCAAGATGCCGGAAGAAGGCACGCCAGCATGAAACGTAACGATCCCGACTCCCCGCTGCCGCCCTTGTGTCGCGGCGCCCGCGTTCGGATGAGCCCGCTCGGGCGCGAGCGTCATCCCAAATATGGCGATCGGGAAGGGCTGATCGTCGGCCAGGGCTCTCCGAGCAGCTGGCGGATCAAATTCGACGACCGCAAGACCATTCAGGCGATCCATCAGGACTATCTCGAACGGGTTCCACGATCGACGTCCTCGGCACAATCCGCGGAGGCGATGACCGAGCGGCATTGCGACGCCTCATCGAATCCTTAAGCCTTTTCCTCGATCGTTCGGTATGGTCATGCGTCACATTCCTCGGCCGTTGGTCGTGCCTCTGATGATCGCGTTGAGTTCGCTGCTGGCGGCTTGCGCGTCGAAGCCGCGGGTGCCGTATACCGCCGCCGAAGCTTCCACCGCACGGGTGCTCGATCTCAAGGATCTGCGGCGCTATGCGGACGAGCCGGCGTCGGCGTTCCGGGACGACAAGATCATTTCCGGGCCGCGCGCCTATCTGGCGCTGTCCGGCGGCGGCGCCGACGGCGCCTATGGCGCGGGCGTGCTCAACGGATGGACCGACGCCGGAACCCGGCCGTCGTTCTCGATCGTCTCGGGGGTCAGCACCGGTGCGCTGATCGCGCCGTTCGCGTTCCTCGGCCCGCAATACGATCCGACCTTGCGCGAGTTCTACACCAGCGGCATCGCCGAGAGTCTGCTCGACTCGCCGAATCCGTTCAACGCGATCTTCGGCTCGGGATTGTTCGGCAACACCCGGCTGCGCGAACTGGTCGCGCAATACATCAATGCGGATTTCATGGCCGCGGTCGCGGACGAGCACGCCAAGGGCCGGATGCTGTTCGTGGTGACGACCAATCTGGACTCCCAGCGCGCCGTGATCTGGAACATGGGCCGGATCGCGTCGCTGCGCTCGATGCAGGCGCTCAACCTGTTCCGGGACGTGGTGGCGGCATCGGCCAGCCTTCCGGCGATTTTCCCGCCGATGCTGGTGAACGCCGAGTCCAACGGCGTCCGTTTCCAGGAGATGCATGTCGATGGCGGCGTCACCGCCCCGGTCCTGACGTTGCCGGAGGCCTATCTGCTGCGCAACGCGGCGTGGGGCAAGTCGCTCGACCTGCAGCTCTACATCCTGATGAACAACAAGATCGAACCCGAATTCCAGGTGGTTCCGAACCGGACCCTGGAGATCGCGGCGCGGTCGTCGTCGACGCTGGTCAAGGCGCAGACCAAGTCGATCCTCTACAGCACCTATGACGCCGCCCGCCGCAACAAATACGGCTTCAACCTGACCTACATCGAAAGCGATCGGCCGGCGTCGCCCTCTGCGGGCTTCGACACCGCCTATATGCGCGACCTGTTCCAATACGGCTACGACCGGGCGAGGTCGGGCCATGCGTGGTCGAAATCGCCTCCTGCGGAAACTCCGACCGCGGTTCCGGTCGCCGAGGCAAAACCCGTCCGGCGACTGGCCGGCGCCAACTGAACGTGACGCTTGTCGACGCGGCCTGCCGCCGCGTCTCGAAGAGAGCGAGGCGGACATCATGTCTGTACGTATCGTCCTGTCGACGCTGACGGCGGCATCGCTGCTGCTCGGCCTGACGTCGGCGGTCCAGTCCGCGCGCGAGCCGCGCGCGCTGGATGCGGGCGCCACAGAGGAGGCCACCGACGAAACCGGGTCGCTGCCGCTCGCCGCCGGCTCCGGCGCGGATCTCGTCCGGATGGTGGAGAGCAGCCTGACCGGCGCCAGGGTCTATGATCTGAGCTTCAACGGCGACGGCGCAGCGCCGTCGTTCGAGGTCAAATCCTATCGCGACGACAACATCTGGAAGACGGTGGTCGATGCCGCGACGCGCCGGATCGTCCGCTCCGCGGTCGTGATGCCGGCCTCCGATCTGCATGCCGAGGACAAGCGCGGCATCGACGACTTCAAGCGCTCGAGCATGGCGCTGGCCGATGCGATCGCGATCGCCGAAAAATACGGGCCGGGCAAGGCGATCAGCGCCGGCCTCCACCACGCCGACGGCAAATTGGTGTTCGTCGTGGTCGTCGTCTCCAATGGCGGACTGAAGGAGATCGTGATCCGTTCGGATGGGAAAAAGCGCGGCGAGCGGCGCAAGATGGAGCAACGCCCGGACGACAGCGTCCGACGGATGCCGGGCTGAGCGGCGTCGGGTTGGTCCACGCCCGGTCGGTGGGCGAGCGGGTCGACGTCCGCGCGCCACGGGTGCCGCATCCGGATCGCTCAGGGGCGGCTGCCGACTCCGCCGGCCTGTCGTAACAGACCCCGCTTCGGCGCAAACAGAAACGCCAGCACGAAGACCACCGCCTGGGTCAGCACGATGCAGGCGCCGGTCGCGCCGTCGATATGGAAGCTGATCAGCGTCCCGAGCGCGGCCGAGCTGGTCGCGACGACGGTGGCGATCACCAGCATGCGGTCGAAGCTGTCGGTCAGCAGATAGGCGGTAGCGCCGGGCGCGACCAGCATCGCCACGACCAGGATGATCCCGACCGCCTTCAGCGACGCGACGATGGTCAGCGCGAGCAGCACCAGCAGCCCGTAATGCAGCCAGACGACCGGCAGGCCGATCGAGCGGGCGTGGTTGGGATCGAAGCAGTAGAGCAGCAGATCGCGGCCTTTCAGCAGCACGACGAGCAGCGTGCCGCCGGCGACGATCGCCGTTTCGATCAGGTCGCGCGGCGTGACGCCGAGAACGTTTCCGAACAGGATGTGGTTGAGATGCTGGTCGGTCTCGATCTTGGTGAACATCACGAGGCCGAGGCCGAACATGCCGGAAAACACGATGCCCATCACCGTGTCCTCCTTCACCCGGCTGTTCGCGGTCAAATATCCGGTGAACACCGCGCAGGACAGGCCGGCAGCGAACGCGCCGATCGCGTAGGGCAGGTTCAGCACATGGGCGAGCACGATGCCGGGCAGCACCGCGTGGGAGACGGCGTCGCCCATCAGCGACCAGCCCTTGAGCACCAGGTAGCAGGACAGCACGGCGCAGACCGCCGCGACCATCACCGATATCACCAGCGCGCGCTGCATGAAGGGATAGGCCAGCGGCCCGGCGAACCAGTCGAACAGCTCGCTCACGACCCGGCCTCCGCGGCGGCGAGCCGGCGCCCGCGCGCCGCCAGCAGGCCGTGCTTCGGCGCCAGATAGAACGCCGTCAGGAACACCAGCGTCTGCAGCGTGACGATCACGCCGCCGGTCGCGCCGTCGAGGAAATAGCTGAGATAGGCGCCGACGAAGCTCGTGATCGCGCCGATCGAGATGCTGATCAGGATCAGCCGGCCGAAGCGGTCGGTGAGGAGATAGGCGGTGGCGCCGGGTGTGACCACCATCGCGATGACGAGGCAGGCGCCGACCGTCTGCAGCGCCGCCACGGTGCAGGCGCTGAGCAGGGTGAAGAACACGATCCTGAGCGCGCGCGGATTGAGGCCGATGCTGCGCGCGTGGTTCTCGTCGAAGAACGTCACCATCAGGTCCTTCCACAGCAGCGCCAGGATGCCGAGCGAGACCCCCGAGATCACCGCCACCTGCACGACGTCCGCGTCGGAGATCGCGAGGATGTTGCCGAGCACGATGGTCTGGACGCTGACCGAGGCGGGCCAGATCGAGGCCATCAGCAGGCCGAGCGCGAACAGCGTGGTGAACACCAGTCCGATCACCGCGTCCTCGCGCAGGCGCGAGTTCAGCTTGACGAACTGCATGCCGGCCGCGGCGAGCAGTCCGGCGACGAAGGCGCCGACCGCGAACGGCGCGCCGATGATATAGGCGGCCGCGACGCCGGGCACGATCGAATGCGCCAGGGCGTCGCCCATCAGCGACCAGCCCTTCAGCATCAGATAGGCCGACAGAAAGGCGCAGGCGCCGCCGACCAGCGCGCTGACCCACATCGCCTTGAGCATGTAGTCGTAGCCGAACGGCACCAGCATCTCGGCGAACAGCGAGCCGTCGGCCATCTCAGGTCTCCTCGTCCTGGCGCTGGCTCCGGCGCTCGCCGAGCAGCACGAGCGGCCGTTCGTCGTCGCTGATCACCGTGAACTGCCCGCGGTCGTCGTCGCGATCCGGCCCGGTGCCGCCGAATTGCCGGTTGCGCAGCACGCCGCCGAACGTCCGTTCGAGATTGTCGCGCGTGAAGGTCTCGGCGGTCGGCCCGGCGGCGAGAACGGAGCGGTTGATCAGGACGACCTGGTCGCAGAATTCCGGAATGCTGCCGAGGTCGTGGGTCGAGACCAGCATCAGATGGCCGGAGTCCCGCAACTCGCGCAACAGCCCGATGATCGCGGCTTCGGTCTTGACGTCGACGCCGGTGAACGGCTCGTCGAGCAGGATGATGCGGCCGCCCTGCGCCAGCGAGCGGGCCAGGAACACACGCTTCTTCTGGCCGCCGCTCAATTCGCCGATCTGGCGGTGCCGGTAGTCGCTCATGCCGACGCGCTCCAGCGCCTCGTCGACCTTGCGGCGATCGAGGCGCGACGGAATCCGCAGGAAGTTCATGTGGCCGTAGCGGCCCATCATCACCACGGTTTCGACCAGCACCGGGAAGTTCCAGTCGACGTCCTCGCTCTGCGGCACATAGGCGACGATGTTGTTCTTCAGCGCCTCCGCGACCGGCAGACCGCAGAGTTTCACCACGCCGGAGGTGGGCCGCACGAAGCCCATGATCGCCTTGAAGATGGTCGACTTGCCGCTGCCGTTGACGCCGACCAGGGCGCAGATCGTGCCGGCGTCGAGCGCGAACGACGCGTCCTTCACGGCGGTGAAGCCGTTCGGATAGGTGACGGTGAGGTTCTGCACGCTGATGCTGGCGGGCGCCGCGTTGAATTCCGTTCTAGCCATGATCGTGCTGAGGCGCGGTCAAGCGCCAAACCCTTTCGCGATGGTCTCCACTGTGACCTTCAGCAGGTCCAGATAGGTCGGGACTGGGCCGCCCGCGGCGCTGAGCGAGTCGACATAGAGCACCCCACCGTAGCGTGCCCCGGCCTCGCGGGCCACCTGCTTGGCGGCGCGGTCCGAGATCGTGCTTTCGCTGAACACCACCGGGATGTCGTTGTTGCGCACCAGGTCGATCACCTTGCGCACCTGCTGCGGCGTGCCCTGTTCGTCGGCGTTGATCGGCCAGAGGAAAGCTTCCTTCATCTCGTAGTCGCGCGCAAGATAGCTGAAAGCGCCTTCGCTCGACACCAGCCAGCGCTTGTCCTTCGGAATTTCGGCGAGCCGCTTGCGCAGCGGCTCGTCGAGCGCCCTGATCCGCGCGGAATAGTCGGCGGCGTTGCGATCGTAGGCGTCCTTGTTGGACGGATCGTAGGTGACCAGCGCCTTGCGGATGTTCTCGACATAGATCAGCGCGTTCGACGGCGACATCCAGGCGTGCGGGTTCGGCTTGCCGGCATAGGGCCCGTCGGCGATCCCCATCGGCGCGATGCCTTCGGTGACGACCACGCTCGGCACCTGTTTGACGCTCTGGAAGAACCGCTCGAACCAGCGTTCGAGGTTGAATCCGTTCCACAGCACGAGGTCTGCCGACTGCGCGCGGACGATGTCGCGCGGTGTCGGCTGGTAGTCGTGGATCTCAGCCCCCGGCTTGGTGATCGATTCCACCACGGCCCTGTCGCCGGCGACGTTCTGCGCGATGTCCTGGATGATGGTGAAGGTCGTCACCACCCGGAACGGCTTGCGCGTTTCCGCCAGGGAGGGGCCCGCCAGCAGCAGGCAGGCGAGGGCGCCCGCGAAGGCGGTCCAGGCCAGGCGTCGATGGTCGGCTTTCGGCTTCATCTGTCGGTTCCCCGTTCGGCGACGATGTCCATTGTCGTCTCGTGCCGGCAACGATCTAGAAATGCGCATTGAGGCGCAGCATCGCCTGGTGGCGCTCGAAATTGTCGAGGTCGAGACGGCGATCGTCGCCGAGCGCGCCACCCGCGACCTGCATCTGCCAGGTCCCCGACACCCCGAGACTGTCGGTGATGCTGTAGGAGAAGGTCGGACCGACGAACACCGCGTCGCCGGCGAAGCGGTCGAGGCCGCCGCCATCATAGGCCCGCAGATAGCGCAGCGCGACGCCCGCGACGAATTCCGGCACGAACGCGTAGGACAGCGCGCCGTGCAGTTCGAGGTCGGTATCGTGGCTCCACAGTCTGGTCGCGCGCTCGCGGGTCGCGCCGGTGCCGTACCAGACGTTGAAGGCGGCGTACAATTTGTCCGGGATCAGCTCGCGGTCGAACAGTGCGGCGAATTCGGCGCCGTAGTGCTCGATCCGCCTGCCGCTGCCTTCGTCGACGCGGCTCCAGCCCGGCTGGGCGTGCAGCGTCAGCCCGAACGGCGCGGAGGTCCTGTCGATCAGCTTGTAGCGGAATTCCATGGTCGCGCCGTTGAAGGTGAGGTGGCGCCGGTCGTCGTAGCCCGGTGCGCCATCGATCCGCTGGGCGCCGAGGCCGAAGCCCGGCGCGATGCGGAATCGATCGGTGACCGTGTATTTGACCTGGTTGAGCGTCGCGAGCGTGGCGTAGCCGCCGCTTCGCTTGCCGAACGCGCCGACATTTTCCATCTCGATTTCGATGTCGCCGCGCCGGCCGATGTCCGATCCCATGGTGAAGCCGAAGATGTGCTCGGTATCGATGTCCTTGGCGTCGTGACCGCCCGGCACCGGCGGCTTGCCGGTTTGCGAGAGGTTCGCCGGCAGAGAGGCGACAGCGGCGAGCCATGCTGGCCGATCCTGCGCCGCTGCGGGACCCAAGGGCGCCAGTGCGCCAATTCCGCTCGCCATCGCCACGGCGACGACCGCCCGCTCGGCTTGCTGGCGCACCGCCGGGATGCCCTTTGGCGACCAGTCGCCTCGCATCAGACCCTCCAAACTCTAGCCGACCATACATGATGTAGCTGAGGCTACAGAATGGAGAATGGTTCGCAAATGTCAACACTGCAAAATGTAGCTATGGCTACATTTTGACACGACATTTGAAACGTGATCTGTCTGCCTCGCAATCTCAATGGCTTAGGATGGATGCCCATGCCGCTGACGGCTCGCCAGAAGCCTGCGCCGCACGACGGGATCAGCACCGAACTGCCGTCCGAGCACACCCAGGCGCGGCGCTTCGGCAAGACGCGGTCGGCGCAATCGACCGCGTTGTTCGAGGACTATGTCGAGTTGATCGCCGATCTGCTGACCGGCGTGGGCGAAGCGCGGCCGACCGACATCGCGCGGCGGCTCGGGGTGTCGCACGCGACCGCGATCAAGGCGATCTCGCGCTTGAAGCGGGCCGGATTGGCGACCTCGCGCCCTTATCGGGGTGTCTTTCTCACCGAGAACGGGCATGCGTTGGCCGAAAAAGTCCACACCCGCCATCGGCTCGTGGTCGACCTGCTGATTGCGGTCGGCGTTCCCGCCGAAGCCGCGGAGGCCGATGCCGAGGGGATGGAGCACCACGTCTCGGATGCGACCCTGGCGGCGTTCGCGCAATTTCTCGAGTCGCGGTGACGGACCTCTCGATCGACCCGGCGCTCGCGGCGACGCAGCCATACCGACCCAGCGTCGAACCGACTGGTGCACGACGTCTTCGAATAATTGATTGAATCGAACGATGCAGACCACACAGATCCGCAGCTTCAGATTTTGTACCGCGCCGATGATGGAGTGGACCGATTCGCGCTGTCGCGTATTCCATCGTCTGCTGACGAAGCGGGCGCGGCTGTACACCGAGATGGTGACCACCGGCGCGGTGATCCACGGCGATCGGCAGCGCTTGCTCGGCTTCGATGCGTCCGAACATCCGGTGGCGCTGCAGCTCGGCGGCTCCGATCCGGCCGCGCTCGCGACCGCCGCGAAGATCGGCGAGGATTTCGGCTACGACGAGATCAACCTCAATGTCGGTTGCCCGTCGGACCGGGTGAAGGAGGGCCGGTTCGGCGCCTGCCTGATGGCGGAGCCCGAGCTGGTCGCCGACGGCGTCGCGGCGATGAAGCGCGCGGTGGAGATCCCGGTGACGGTGAAATGCCGGATCGGCATCGACGATCAGGATCCGGAGGCGGCGCTCGATACGCTGGCGCGCGGTGTGGTCGCGGCCGGCGTCGATGCGCTGATCGTGCATGCCCGCAAGGCCTGGCTCAACGGCCTGTCGCCGAAGGAAAACCGCCACGTCCCGCCGCTCGACTACGATCGCGTGTACCGGCTGAAACGGGCGCTGCCCGATCTGCCGATCGTCATCAATGGCGGCATCGGCAGTATCGCCGAGGCGAAGCTGCATCTGGCGCATGTCGATGGCGTGATGCTCGGCCGCGCCGCGTATCAGGAGCCGTGGCGGCTGCTCGAGGTCGATCCGGAGCTGTTCGGCGAGGCCGCGCCTTACGCGACGATGAAAGACGCGCTCGAGGCGCTGATGCCGTATATCGAGGACCAGCTCGCACAGGGCGTGCGGCTGCATGCGATCACCCGGCACCTGATCGGCGCGTATCAGGGCGTGCCCGGCGCGCGCGCGTTCCGGCGCTATCTGTCGGAATTCGGCGTCAAGCCCGACGCCGACGCCAGCGTGTTGCGCAAGGCGATGGTGGCGGTCGAGCAGCGCGCCGCCGAGGCGGCGTGAACGGCAGTCGTTCGGCTATCAGGACACGCGCAGCGCGCTTTCTTCACCCTCCCCTCGAGGGGGAGGGTCGGCACGCAGCCCGCAGAGCGGGATGCGTGACGGGGTGGGGTGAGAAGCGGGCAGGGCGGATGAACTCTTCGCCACCCCACCCCGCTCGCTGACGCGAGCGACCCTCCCCCTCCAGGGGAGGGTGAGCCGCGCGGCGACTGCAAATGTTCAATGCGATTGTCCCGCCCCTCGCAGGGGAGGGTGATCCTCACGCTTCGTCGAGCTCCGCCACCACCTTGGCGAGGGTCTCGCGGACTTCGGTGCGATCGGCGGCGGCGGTGTCGATGAACAGCTGCATCCCGGGCAGTTCCTTGCGAATGATCTCGGCCGGCGTTGCGGCCTTGAGGCCGCGGACCGCGTAGGCACGGACCGACTCGCCGAAGCCCTTCACGGTCAGCGCCGGTCGCTCCTCCGCGTCGATGACATCGTTCACCAGCGACCAGGTGACGTGAGAGATCAGGATCGATCCCGGCTCGCAGGCCTGTTCGAGCCGCGAGGTGAGATTCACCTCGCCGCCGATGATGGTGTAGTCCATCCGGTCGGGGCTGCCGAAATTGCCGACGGTGCAATAGCCGGTGTTGATGCCGATCCGCACCCGGAACGGCCGCTGCGCGCCCGCGGCCGTCCACTCCGTCTCCAGTTGCTTGAGCTTGGTCTGCATCTCGATCGCCATCATCACGCAGGCGACGGCGTCCTCCTTGACGCCGCGGCTCTGCGGATCGCCGAAGAAGGCGAGCACGGCGTCGCCGACATATTTGTCGATGGTGGCGCCGTGCTTCAGCGCGATCTGCGCCATCTCGGCGAGATAGCGGTTGAGCATCGCCGTCAGGTCTTCGGATTCGAGCTTGTCGGTGGTGGCGGTGAAGTCGGCGATGTCCGACAGGAAGATCGTCAGTTTCTTGCGCTTCGAGGCGATCTCGGCGACCTGATGGCCGCTGAAGATCGAGGAGTACACCTGCGGCGACAGATATTTCGACAGCGCCGCCGACAGGCCTTCGAGGCTGCGGGTGCGGGCTTCGAGTTCGGCGGTCCGCTGCCTCACCATCGAATCGAGATGCTCCTCGCGGGCCGCGACCTGACCGGCCATCCCGGTGAACACCCGCGCCAACTGTCCGAGTTCGTCGCCGCGATCGGCGGCGGCCGCGAGCATCGCGGGCTCGAAGGTCTGGGATTCCAGCGCCGACGCGGCGCGGGTGATCTGACGCAGCGGCGCGGACTGGTGGCGTGCGACGCCGATCGACAGCAGAATGCCGAGTAGCGCGATCGCGGATGCCGTCGCCGCGGCGATCTCCGCCTGGCTCTGCACTGTCGCCCACACCCGGTTCATCGGCAGGCGGACCAAGGCGGCGCCGACGATCTCCTTCTTGTCGTTGTGAACCGGCGCGATGACGCTCAGGTTCTCCCGGCTCTCGACGTGCCGGGTCTGGCCGTCGGCAATCACCAGGCCGACCGGCCCCAGCTCTTGTTTGTTGGGACCGTCGTGGCGCTCGACGCCGTAGACGCCGGGGCCGACGATCGCGTCGAGCTTGCGGTCGAACACCCACACCGCGTCGATGTCGCCGTCTGCCAGCAGGTTCTCCACCGCCCGCGGCAGCCCGACCTTCGCGGTCAGCATCTCGAGCAGTTTCGCGCTACGCCCGACCTGAATGATCCTCGGCTTGTCGATGCCGCCGACGCCGACATATTTGAAATGCTGATTGTCGATGTCGCGCTTGCGCGCCTCCTGATCGACCACCTTCCGCTTGCCGGTCAACAGATCGTAGAACGCGTAGGCTTGCGGCTGCACCTGCGGCGAGGAGCTGAAGGTGAAGTCGATCCCCGGCATGCTGTGCAGATAAGCATGGCCCTTGTCGTCGGTGATCCAGATTTCGTCCAACACGGTCGCGTCGGTGATGCTCCTCAGCCGGCGATTGATCGCGTCGGGCGCGAGGCCGGCGCGCTCCGCCGCCTCGACGAAATGCGCCAGAATGTTGCCTTGCGCCACCATCTCGTCGGCGATCATCGATTCCACCTCGGCCGGAATCGAGCTGGCGAGGCTGGCGCTGCGCGCCAGCAGCCGCGCGACCATCTCGCCCGAGGCTTCCGCCTCGGTGATGATGGCCCGGCGCGTCGTCCAGGTGAGCAGCGCGGCGGTGACGAGCGTCGCGCCGACCGTCAGCACGGTGACGAGCAGGATCAATCGGGTGGTGAACTTCATCGAACAACCTGTTGTTGCATGATCGCCTCCGAAACTCGGTCGTCCAGGTTTCGGATCATGCGCGCCCCGTCGCCCGTTCAAATGCGCCGGCTCGGTTCACGCGCATTGCTGTCCATCAAACCGGCGACCACCGGCGATCGGCGGCCTCCGACCGGCTCAGGGATAACCGTGCAGCCGCAACTGGTCGGCGCGGACTTCCCAGCTTTCCAGCCGGTCGAGGAAGCTCATGCCGAGCAGATTGCTCTTCATCTGGCCGCGCGGCACCACCAGCGCCGGCACCGAGCGCTCCACCAGCTTGCCGATCGCGATGCTGTCGAGCGACAGCTTGGCGGCGCGGGTGCGCCCGCCCGCGGTCTCGACCTCGACGTCGAAATTCAGCAGTTCGAGCGGCAGCCCGGCGGCCTTTGCGGTCTCATAAGTCAGCACGACCGAGGTCGCGCCGGTGTCGATCACCATCGCCGCGTTGACGCCGTTGACCTTGGCGCGCACCGCGAATTCGCCGCCGGTGCCGCGCGGGATCTGGACGACGCGGCCATGTCCGGCGGCCGCTGCGGTCGCCGCCGCGACGCGCTTCTTCAGCATCGTCGACATCGCATCGCCGGCTTCCGAGATGCGCTTGGGGTCGCCATAGGCGACCACCGCGCCGGCGGTCCCGATCAGCACCGCGAGCACCAGCAGGATCCGGCTCACGGGACACCTGCTAGCTGGTGCAATCCGTGCGAGGCTTGGGCGGCTCCAGGCCGGCCTCGGCCATCCGTTCCGGCAACGCCGCCATGATGGCGCGCCGCTCGTCGGAGGCCAGCCGATGCCAGCGCGCGATCTCCGGCAGGGTCCGGCCGCAGCCGTAGCACAGGCCGCTCTGCGGATGGATCACGCAGACCGCGATGCAGGGGGATTCGAGGCTCATGCCCGATCGTGGCGGACATCGGGTGATGTGCGCAAGTCCCCATCGCTACAGCCCGGTGCCGGCGTTCATGATCGGCTTGCCGCGCGCGCGGCTGCGGTCGTCGTTCTCGACCAAGCCGGGCTGCAGCGGCGCCTCGTCGGCCATCGGCGCCAGCGCCGACATCACCCGCTCCGGCGGGAAGGTGACGATCACTTCGGTGCCGATCCGCAGCTTCGATTTCAGCGTGAAGGTGCCGCCGTGCATGTCGACCAGGCTCTTGGCGATCGGCAGGCCGAGGCCAGCGCCCTGTTCGGCGGATTTGATCGAATTGGAGCCCTGGCCGAACGACGCCAGCACCACCGGGATTTCCTCTTCGGGGATGCCCGAGCCGGTGTCCTTGACGCTGAGATACTGTCCGCCGGACGCGGTCCAGCCGACCTTGAGCCAGATTTCGCCGCCCTGCGGCGTGAACTTGATCGAGTTGGAGAGCAGGTTGAGCACCACCTGACGCACCGCGCGCTCGTCGCCCCAGATCCGCGGCATGCCCTGTTCGAACACTTCGTGGATGGTGATGCCGCGGCTGGAGGCGCGCAGCTTCAGCAGATGATGGCAGTCCGTCACCACATGGACCAGCGAGATCGCTTCCTCGTTGAGTTCGTAGCGACCCGCCTCGATCCGCGACAGGTCGAGGATTTCGTTGATCAGATTGAGCAGGTGGACGCCGGAGTTGTGGATGTCCGCCGAGTATTCCTTGTACACCGGCACCGCGTGGGCGCCGAAAATCTCGCTCTTCATCACTTCGGAAAAGCCGAGGATGGCGTTGAGCGGCGTGCGCAGCTCGTGGCTCATCTGCGCCAGGAACCGCGATTTGGCGACGTTGGCGGCCTCGGCGCGATGCCGCGCCTCGTCGGAAATCGCCTTGGCCTGTTCCAGCTCGCCGATCAGTGCGTCCTTCTCGGCGCGCGCCTCGAGCGTCGCCAGCGTCGTCGAATGCAGGCGATGCGCCAGCAGCGCGAAGTAACCTTCCGCCGCGACGGTCAGCGCCGCCAGCACGTAGCTGTCGAAAGTGCCGCCGAGCACGAAGTTCAGCGTGATCGCGGCGGTGACCGGGACGGTCGCCGCCAGCGCGGCGATCGGCAGGCTGGCCGCCAGCATGCTCGACACCGCCACCACCAGCAGCATCAGGAACATCAGCAGCGTGTTGGAGACGACCGTCAGCCCGAGCGGATGCACCAGGATCGTGGTCCAGGCGAGCCCGTAGAGCAGATCGAGCGCGACGAAGCGGCGTCGCCAGCTTCGGGTGCGGGGCGGCGAGGCGGGCTCCTGCAGGAAGCGGCTGCAGTTGCGGATCATCACGGCGTGGATGCACAGCATCCCGACGGTCCAGGCGCCGGCGGTGACCGGATCGAACCAGAATGCGAACAGGATGCCGGTGACCACCACCAGCAGCATGATGACGAAGGACGCCGACAATCGGGTCTGCGCGAATTGCCGGACCAGTTCGTGGTCGAAGGCGGGGCGGGTGCCGCTGGTCGAGGTCAGCCGGTCGCGCGCTTCGCGGACGCGTTGAGCCGCAGCGCGCCGGTTGCGTGCCGGGGCGACCACCGGGGACTCAGCCGGAAGCTGGAAGACTTCGGGCTTTTCGGCGGGCTCACTCATCACCAACACAATTCCAGCGCAAAAACGCGCGCAGCACCACCAGCCTATCCTTGGCTGCAATCGTCGAGAGTAGCCTCCGAGGGAATGATATTCCGGTTAACGGCTGGCTAACGATTGCGGTTATCGCCGCGTGAAAAACCGCAAACGCCGGCGATTTTCTAGTCTCTGCGTCTCAGCGTTCGAGCCGCGCCAGCAGGCTCGATGTATCCCAGCGGCGGCCGCCGAGCTTCTCGACTTCGGCATAGAAGGCGTCGACCAGGCCGGTGACCGGCAGGCTGGCGCCGTTGCGGCGCGACTCGGCGAGGCAGATCGACAGATCCTTGCGCATCCATTCGACCGCGAAGCCGAAATCGTACTTGCCGTCGATCATGGTCTTGTGGCGGTTCTCCATCTGCCAGGACTGTGCGGCGCCCTTGGAGATGGTGTCGATCACCGCATTGACGTCGAGCCCGGCCCGCTTGGCGAAGTGAATGCCTTCCGACAGTCCCTGCACCAGTCCGGCGATGCAGATCTGGTTGACCATCTTGGTGAGCTGGCCGGAGCCGGCCGGGCCGAGCAGCTTGCACATCCGGGCATAGGCCGCGATCACCGGCTCGGCCTTGGCGTAGGCCGCGTCGCTGCCGCCGCACATCACCGTCAGCACGCCGTTCTGCGCGCCGGCCTGACCGCCCGAGACCGGCGCATCGACGAAGGCGAAGCCGGCCTTGGTCGCGGCGGCGTCGAGCTCGCGCGCCACCTCGGCGGAGGCGGTGGTGTGATCGACGAACACCGCGCCGGATGCCATCGCCGCGAAGGCGCCGTCGGCGCCGGTGGTGACGGCGCGCAGATCGTCGTCGTTGCCGACGCAGGCCATCACGAAGTCCTGATCCTGCGCCGCTTCCGCCGGCGTCGCCGCAATGCGGCCGCCGAATTGATCGGCCCAGGCCTTGGCCTTGGCCGCGGTCCGGTTGTAGACGGTGACCTCGTGGCCGCCCTTCTTGACGAGATGTCCGGCCATCGGAAAACCCATCACGCCGAGACCGAGGAAAGCGACTTTGGCCATGTCTGTACCCTTCAGGATTGCGTGGCCGGACGCAGGCCGGCCGAATGACGGGGAGGGAGCGCGCGCGGCCCGATGCAGGCGCGCGGCAGGTGCGCCAGCATAGGCCGGGAGGCTCGACGGACAAGAGGCTGGCGGCGAATTGTCCGACAGCGGCCGCGCGCCGCGACCGCGGAAATCTATCGCACTGCAAAATGGTCGATCGGGCCGACAGCGTTGTGCGCCGCCGGGCGATCGTCGGCGCCGTTCGTCCAACTCCGCCCTTGAACCGGTGGACGCCATGTGATCGGTGAGGCGCAGATCGGCGCAGGAGATTTCCATTGAGCGTGACGCAGCAACAGATTCGCGACAGCTTGGCCAAAGTGATGACGCCGCGCGGCGTGGCGCTGACACAGGCGGATGTGCTGTCCGAAATCGCCGTGACCGACGGCAAGGTGTATTTCTCGATCAATGTTGACGCCGCCGAGGCGCGATCCTGGGAAAGCGTGCGGGCCGCCGCCGAAGCGGCGGCGCGCGCGGTTCCCGGGGTCGTCAGCGCGCTCGCCGCGCTGACTGCGGAGCGCCGTCCGGGCGCGGCGCAGCCGCCGCGTTCGGGCGTTGCGCCGGCCGCGGCGCATCGGCCGGCGCCGGCCGGCGGCGCGCAGTCGCCGATGGCGAAGCAGGCGGAGATTCCCGGCGTTCGCGCGGTGATCGCGGTGGCGTCCGGCAAGGGTGGTGTCGGCAAATCGACCACCTCACTCAATCTGGCGCTCGGCCTGCGCGACCTCGGCCTGCGGGTCGGCTTGCTCGATGCCGACATCTACGGCCCGTCGGTGCCGCGCCTGACCGGCATTCAGGAAAAGCCGCAGCTCGACGACAGCCGCCGGATGATTCCGATTCGACGATTCGGACTGTCGATCATGTCGATCGGCTTCCTGGTCGACGAGGAAGCGCCGATGATCTGGCGCGGCCCGATGGTGATGTCGGCGATCACCCAGATGCTGCGCGACGTCGACTGGGGGCAGCTCGACGTGCTGGTGGTCGACATGCCGCCCGGCACCGGCGACGCCCAGCTGACGCTGGCGCAGAACGTGCCGCTGAAAGGGGCAGTGATCGTTTCGACGCCACAGGACCTCGCGCTGATCGATGCGCGGCGCGGGCTGGCGATGTTCACCAAGGTGAACGTCCCGGTGCTCGGCATCATCGAGAACATGAGCTACTTCCTCTGCCCGCATTGCGGCACGCGGTCCGATATCTTCGGCCATGGCGGGGCCCGGCACGAGGCCGAGCGGCTGGCGGTGCCGTTCCTCGGTGAGATCCCGCTGCATATGGACATCCGGGCCAGCTCCGACGCCGGCACGCCGGTGGTGGAGAGCGAACCGAGCGGCCCGCATGCCGAAATCTATCGCGCCATCGCCGCACAGGTCCGCGACCGGCTCGACGCCGCCGCAGCAATCTGACGCAGGGCGGGCGCGCGGTGCGATCGCGGACCGCGCGCGATCGCGATGAGTCCGCCTTCGACTTTGGTTGAATCTGGAGTATCCGACCAGCGGCGGCGTTTCCGCCGCGCACCATCCGTGATAGAGACGCTTCCACCAATCGGCTTCGTACCGGACATTCTCGACCGCGAAACGCAAGCCAAGGAATCCGGGAAACGCCGGCAACAAGGAGATGCCTTATGAAACGTCGTGACTTTCTGAAAGTATCAGCAACCGGCGCCGCGGTCGCGGCGGTGGCTTCGCCGGCGATTGCGCAATCGTCCCCAGAGGTGAAGTGGCGGTTGACCTCGAGCTTCCCGAAGTCGCTCGACACCATCTATGGCGGCGCGGAATATCTCGCGAAGCAGGTCGCCGAGATGACCGACAACAAGTTTCAGATCCAGGTGTTCGCCGCCGGCGAAGTGGTCCCCGGCCTGCAGGCGCTCGACGCGACCTCGAACGGCACCGTCGAGATGTGCCACACCGTGTCGTACTACTATGTCGGCAAGGATCCGACCTTCGCGGTGTTCGCCGCGGTTCCGTTCGGCCTCAACGCCCGCCAGCAGAATTCGTGGCTGTACCAGGGCGGCGGCAACGAGCTCGCCAACGAGTTCTACAAGAAGCACAACGTGGTCGGCTTCCCCTGCGGCAACACCGGCACCCAGATGGGCGGCTGGTTCCGCAAGGAGATCAAGACCGTCGCCGACATGAGCGGCCTGAAGATGCGGATCGGCGGCATCGCCGGTCAGGTGCTGCAGAAGGTCGGCGTGGTGCCGCAGCAGATCGCCGGCGGCGACATCTACCCGGCGCTGGAAAAGGGCACCATCGACGCCGCCGAGTGGGTCGGCCCCTATGACGACGAGAAGCTCGGCTTCCAGAAGGTCGCGAAGTACTACTACTATCCGGGCTTCTGGGAAGGCGGCCCGACCGTCCACGCCTTCACCAATCTCGAGAAGTTCAACGCGCTGCCGAAGAACTATCAGGCGATCCTCGCCAACGCGGCGGTGCATACCAACACCTGGATGAACGCGCGCTACGACATGCTCAACCCGACCGCGCTGAAGCGGCTGGTGGCGAGCGGCACGCAGCTGCGTCCGTTCTCCAACGAAATCCTCGACGCCTGCCTCAAATCGACCAACGAGCTGTGGGGCGAGATCTCGGCCAAGAACGCCGACTTCAAGAAGGCGATCGACGCGATGCAGGCCTACCGCTCGGATCAGTATCTGTGGTGGCAGGTCGCCGAATACACCTACGACAGCTTCATGATCCGCTCGCGCACCCGCGGCTGATCCAACACACATCGCAGCAAACAATCAGCCCGGCCTCCGCGAGGGGGCCGGGCTTTTTGTCGTCCGGATCAGCGGGCGGCCGTCATCCTGAGGTGCGAGCGCAGCGAGCCTCGAAGGATGGAGCGACGAATCCGTGCCGCCCATCCTTCGAGGCGCACCGAGCCGCGTCGGACGCGGCCCGGCGCGCACCTCAGGATGACGTCCGGAAAGTGGAGAAGCCGGCCGCAGGCTTCGGCGGTCGCGCGATCTCAGAATTTCGGCGGGCCGAAATCGAGCTGCGGGGTTTCCATCTGCGGGATGTCGAATTCGATCTTCGACGGATCGACCGTGCTGGCGGCGCCCTTGTAGTGCATCACCATCGCCGGGAAGGCGATCACCAGTCCGACCATGATCAGCTGGATCACCACGAACGGCACCGCGCCCCAATAGATCTGTCCCGTGGTGATCGGCGCCATCCGCTTGCCGGTGACCCGGTCGAGATAGGATTCCTTCGGCGCCACCGAGCGCAGATAGAACAGCGCGAAGCCGAACGGCGGATGCATGAACGAGGTCTGCATGTTGACCGCGAGGATGATGCCGAACCAGATCAGGTCGATGCCGAGCTTCTCCGCCGCGGGGCCGAGCAGCGGGATGATGATGAAGGCGAGCTCGAAGAAGTCGAGGAAGAACGCCAGCACGAACACCAGGGCGTTGACGAAGACCAGGAAGCCGAGCTGGCCGCCGGGCAGCGAGGTCAGCAGCTCCTCGACCCAGCGATGGCCGTCGACGCCGTAGAAGGTCAGCGAGAACACCCGGGCGCCGACCAGGATCATCACCACGAAGGCCGACAGCTTGGCGGTCGCCTCGGTGGCCTGGCGGGTCAGGTCGAAGGTCAGCCGTCCTTTCATCAGCGCGAGAATCACCGCGCCCGCGGCGCCCATCGCGCCGCCTTCCGTCGGGGTGGCGACGCCGATGAAGATCGTGCCGAGCACCAGGAAGATCAGCCCGAGCGGCGGCACCATCACGAACACGACCTGCTCGGCGAGCCGCGACAGCAGCTTCAGGCGCAGCACCCGGTTGAGCACGGCGATGACGAACGACAGCCCGACGGTCACCGACATCGTCAGCACCACGTAGTCCGCGCCGCCCTTCACATCGGTGAAGCGCATCGCGACGATGCCGATCGTGGTCGACAGCACCACGACCAGATACAGCGAGATCGTCATGGTGCGGATCACGCCGATGAACGGCCGGAACAGCACGGCGAGCAGCACCACGAACCAGAAGCCCTGCATCGCCATCGCGGGCAGGCCGACCTTGTCGAACGCCGGCATGCTCCAGCTGAATCCGTCGAGATGCACCGCGAAGAAATAGGCGGTCGCGGCGGCGGAGATCGCCGCCAGCGGCATCATCATCGGGTTCTGCAGGGTGTCGTGTTCGCGCAGCGTCTGCGCTTCCAGCGGCAGGCCGGGCGCCGCCTTCGGGGCGAACACCGTCACCAGGAAGATGTAGCCGGCATACAGCAGCGACAGCACGATGCCGGGAATGAACGCGCCTTCGTACATGTCGCCGACCGAGCGGCCAAGCTGGTCGGCCATCACGATCAGCACCAGCGACGGCGGAATGATCTGCGCCAGCGTGCCGGATGCGGCGATGACGCCGGTGGCGACGCGGCGGTCGTAGCCGTAGCGCAGCATGATCGGCAGCGAGATCAGGCCCATCGAGATCACCGAGGCGGCGACCACGCCGGTGGTGGCGGCGAGCAGCGCGCCGACGAACACCACCGCGTAGGCGATGCCGCCGCGGATCGAGCCGAACAACTGCCCGATGGTTTCGAGCAGGTCCTCGGCCATGCCGGATCTCTCCAGCACCAGCCCCATGAAGGTGAAGAACGGAATCGCCAGCAGCGTGTCGTTGTTCATCACGCCGTAGACGCGTTCGGGCAGCGCCTGCATGAAGTCGGGGCGGAACAGCCCGAGCTCGATGCCGATGAAGGCGAACATCAGGCCGTTGGCGGCGAGCGAGAACGCGACCGGATAGCCGAGCAACAGGAAGATCACCAGGGAGCCGAACATGATCGGCGCCATGTAGTGGATCAACATAGCGGTCATTCGAAACAGTCCCCCAACACAATGACCACTATTCGGCTCGAGGCTGCTTCTCGCCGGCGATATGCATCACCAGCCGCTCGGCTTCGAGTTCCGCCGCATGCGCCGACCCCTGCAGCACGTTGCTGTCGGGGATCACCCCCGCCATCATCGCAGCGCGCTTGATGATTTCCGAGATGCCCTGAACGATCAGCAGGACGCAGGCGATCATGATCAGCGACTTCGCCGGCCATTGCGGCAGGCCGCCGGCGCTGAACGATTGTTCGTTCTGGTGGTAGGAGACCAGGAAGAACGGGATCGACCACCACAGCAGGATGATCGCGAACGGCATCAGGAAGAACACATGGCCGATCATGTCGATCCAGCCGCGGACTTTCAGCGGCAGGGAATGATTGATGATGTCGATCCGGATATGTTCGTTCTTGAGCAGCGTCCAGGGCGAGCACAGCAGGAACACGACGCTGAACAGCACCCATTGCGCCTCGAGGAAGGAGTTCGACGACATGTCGAACACCTTGCGGATGACCGCGTTGCCCGCCGAAATGATCACCGCGACGACGATCATCCACGACAACCAGCGCCCGATCAGCGTGTTGAACGCGTCGATCTTCCTGCTCAGTCCCAGCAAGGCCTGCAACGTCCGGTCTCCTCCCGTTCCTGCCCGGTCTTGGTGATATGCGCGAAGTAGCTCACACAGCCGGAGGCGCGAAGCGGGGGCACCATTTCAGCGTGTAACGATGCCGTCAATTGGAAAATGGCATTCCGATGATAGATCAAACGGTTAAATACGCGGCAGGACGATTTGCGGATTCCAGGTGACTTGTGGATTCCAGGTGACTTGTGGATTCCAGGTGACTTGCGGTTTCGGCGGGCTCAGCCCCCGGTCACGCTCATATGCCGGCTGACGCTCGGCCGGTCGTGTTTGCGGTCGATGATGAAGTCGTGGCCCTTGGGCTTGTGGCCGATGGCGCGATCGATCGCGGCGTTGAGCAGCGCATCGTCGGGCGAGGCGCGCAGCGGCCGGCGCAGATCGGCGGCGTCTTCCTGGCCGAGGCAGGTGTGCAGCGTGCCGGTGCAGGTGATCCGAACCCGGTTGCAGGATTCGCAGAAATTGTGGGTGAGGGGGGTGATGAATCCGAGCTTGCCGCCGGTCTCCTCGACCCGGACGTAGCGGGCCGGGCCGCCGGTGCTGTCGGGCAGATCCGTCAGCGTGTAGTTGTTCGACAGCCGGGCGCGAACCAGCGACAGCGGCACGTACTGGTCGATCCGGCCTTCGCCGATCTCGCCCAGCGGCATCACCTCGATCAGCGTCAGCCCCATGCCGAGCCCGTGCGCCCATTGCATCAAGGCGGGGATCTCGTCCTCGTTGACGCCCTTCAGCACCACCGCGTTGATCTTGACGGCGAGGCCGGCCGCGCGCGCGGCCTCGATGCCGGCGATCACCCGGTCGAATTCGCCCCAGCGGGTGATCGCGCGGAACTTCGCCGGATCAAGCGTGTCGAGCGAGACGTTGATGCGCCGAACCCCGCAGTCGCGTAGTTCGGCGGCGAAGCGGGCGAGCTGTGATCCGTTGGTGGTGAGGGTGAGTTCGCGCAGCGCGCCGGTGTCGAGATGGCGGGAGAGCGACCGCACCAGCGACATCATGTTGCGCCGGACCAGCGGCTCGCCGCCGGTGAGCCTGAGCTTGCGCACGCCCCGGACGATGAAGGCCGAACACAGCCGGTCGAGTTCCTCCAGCGTCAGCAGATCGGCGCGGGGCAGGAAGGTCATGTCCTCGGACATGCAGTACGCGCAGCGAAAATCGCAGCGGTCGGTGATCGAGACCCGCAGATAGTCGATGGTCCGGCCGAACGGATCGACCATCGTCGAAGCGCCGGCGGTCGGCGGGGGCGTCACGTCAGCATCGATCATCCGGCGGCCCTGTCACAAGCGCCGCCGTGGCGGCATGGAGCTCACCACTATCTATGCAGGATTGTCGCCGCACACAATCGCGCGGCATGCTGCGTTGCAGAAGGCTCAGCGTGCCGGAGCGGGGGCGGCCGCCGGACTCGGGAACGGAGAGGACTCCGCCGGCGCCGGCGCGGACGCGGCGGGCTTGGGCTTCCTGATCCGCTTCACCGGCTTGCGGACCGGTTTCACCGGCTGCAATTCGGCCACCACCGGATTCGGCGTGGCGGCTGCCGTGGCCGACGTCGTGAAGTCGCCGGGCGTCACCACGACCTGAACCGGCACCGTGACCGGCTGGAACTTGTCCATGCTGAACGTGACGCTGAAATCGGTCGCCGCAACCGTAATCGAACACGGCGTCTTGCAGCTCTCGCCGCTGGAGGCGACCGCATTGGCGCCGGAGGGGGCCGACTCGAGCTGAACGGTGGCGGTCGGCGGCGCCGACTTGAACGCGTCGAGTGACAACGACGAACAGCCGGCCAGGCTCAGGCCCGCGGCAGCAACGACTACGAAACGACGCATTGGAATGTCCACCATTGGTGCGGCTATCAGCCACAGCCCCCGGCAAACCATAGGCGGCCGAAGCTGCGCTGGCAACCGGGGTCGGCGCAATCTTAAGTATTGGTTAACGGTCGTCCACACGTCATTTGTGCAGGGGGATCAACCGGATATCGCCGCGGTCAGGCCGGCGGCAGCAGCTGCGTGACGGCGTTCGGCAAGTCGCGCATATGGCCGACCAGCCGGTCCGGCTTGAGCTCGGCGATCGGAACCTCGGTGTAGCCGAACTCGACGCCGATCACCGGGATGCCGGCGCGCCGCGCGACGCCGACATCCGGTCCGGCGTCGCCGACCATCACCGCCGAGGCCAGTGCGCCGCCGGCCTTGGCAATGGTCTCGCGCAGGATCGCCGGGTCGGGTTTGGCGACGCCGAAGGTGTCGGCGCCGCAGATCGCGGCGAAGCGGGAGCTCAGGCCGAGCTGGTCGAGCAGCAGCTTCGACAGCCATTCCAGCTTGTTGGTGCACACCGCGAACTGGTAGCCCTGGCCGGCGAGCGCATCGAGCGTCTGTTCCAGTCCCTCGAACGGCCGCGACTCGACGGCGATATTGGCGGCGTAATAGTCGATGAAATCGACCGCGAGGCGGTTGACGTCGTCCGGGCTGATGACGCGGCCGTCGAGTTCGAGGCCGCGCTCCAGCAATCGCCGCGCGCCTTGCCCGATCATATTGCGGGCCTTTGCGAGCGGGACCGCCGGCATGCCTTCGCGGACGAGGATGTAATTCAGGGCATTGATCAGGTCCGGCGCGGTGTCGATCAGCGTGCCGTCCAGGTCGAAGACAACGGTGCGGGATGTGCTCATCCGGGAAGCGCTAGCTGTCCTTGTGAATTTTCGCAACCGTCCGATGCCGGGCTGGCGACGGAATCCACCCTGTTGTTATGCCGCAAACGTCGCTAGATATGCCGCGCTGCGCCGGGGACGGTCGGTGGGGAGCAGGGGTCGGTATTGCAATGAACAAGGAAGATCTGAAGCGGCAGGCCGCCGCGCGCGCGCTGGACGAGGTTCGCGACGGGATGAAGATCGGTCTCGGCACCGGCTCGACCGCCAAGCATTTCGTCGAGCTGCTGGGCGAAAAGGTCCGTGCCGGTCTCGACGTCATCGGCGTGCCGACCTCCGAGGTGACCCGGGCCGACGCCGAGCGCTGCGGCATCCGGCTGACCACGCTCGACGAGATCGACCGGCTCGACCTGACGGTCGATGGCGCCGATGAGATCGATCCGCGGCTCGAACTGATCAAGGGCGGCGGCGGCGCGCTGCTGCGCGAGAAGATCGTCGCCGCCGCATCCGATCGCATGATCGTGATCGCCGACGAAACCAAATGGGTCGACTGCCTCGGCCATTTTCCGCTGCCGGTCGAAGTGATCCCGTTCGGGCTGGCCGCGACCCGGCGCGCGATCGAACAGGCCTGCGCCGAGGTCGGCGCATCCGGTCGATTGCAGCTTCGCGAAGGCAAGGACGGCCATGCTTTCGTCACCGATGGTGGCCACTGGATCATCGACGCCCACCTCGGGCGGATACCGGATGCGCCTCGCCTGGCCCAGCTGTTGTCGGCGATTCCGGGCGTAGTCGAGCATGGGTTGTTCATCGGGATCGCCAGCACGGTCGTGCTCGCGGGGACCGACGGAATTCGAACTGTCGAACGGGCGTAGCGCCACATCCTGGAGAATCGGAAATGAAGTATCTGTCGAAAGCCCTGCCGGCCGTCGTGCTGGCGCTCGGCCTGGCGTTGTCGGTCGGCCATGCGCAGGCCCAGACCAAGCCGCCGTCGCCGGCGGCGATCGCCGCCGCCAAGGAGATCCTGGAGCTGAAACGCGCCAACACGATCTACGCCAATGCGGTGCCGAACATCGTCCAGCGCACCATGGACACCTTGATGCAGACCAATCTGAACTATCAGCAGGATCTCAAGGAAGTCGCCATGGTGGTCGCCAAGACCATGGCCGGCCGCGAGAAGGAAATCGGCGACGGCATGGCGAAGATCTATGCCCAGGACTTCACCGAGCAGGAGCTGAAGGATCTGGTGGTGTTCTACAAGACGCCGCTCGGCCAGAAGCTGCTGAACGAAGAGCCGAAGGCGATCCAGCAGAGCATGGCCTACATGAATCAGTGGGCGCAGACCTTCGCCGAAGAGGTCAACGGCCAGTTCCGTGCCGAGATGCGCAAGCGCGGCAAGGCGATCTGACCGGCCTTATCTCGTCATTGCGAGCCAACGGGTCCGGCCTTCGGCCGGCCCGATGACAGGCTCCGCGAAGCAATCCAGCCCCACGACGTGACGCTGGATTGCTTCGTCGCCCTCGGCTCCTCGCAATGACGGAGAACTAAGTTTCGAGCCACGATTCTCAGGGCGACCACGTCATGACCGAGTTCGATACGGATCTGTTCGTCATCGGTGGCGGCTCCGGCGGCGTGCGCGCCGCCCGGATCGCCGCCGGCCATGGCGCCCGCGTCATCGTCGCCGAGGAGTATCGCTTCGGCGGCACCTGCGTGATCCGCGGCTGCGTGCCGAAGAAGCTGATGGTCTACGCCTCGCATTTCCACCACGACTTCCGCGACGCCGCGGGCTTCGGCTGGACGGTTGCCGAGGCGCAGTTCGACTGGCCGACGCTGATCGCCAACAAGGACAAGGAGATCGCGCGGCTCGAGAGCATTTACGCGACCAATGTCGAGAAGTCGGGCGCCCGCACCGTCAAGGCGCGCGCGGTGTTCGAGGATCCGCACACGCTGCGTCTGTCGACCGGCGAGACGGTGCGCGCCAAATACGTGCTGATCGCGACCGGCGGCGCGCCCAACCACGGCACGATGATTCCGGGTATCGAACACGTCATCTCGTCGAACGAGGTGTTTCATCTGCCGGAACTGCCGAAGCGGATCCTGATCCAGGGCGGCGGCTACATCGCGCTGGAATTCGCCTGCATCTTCGCCGGGCTCGGCAGCGACGTCACCCTGGTGTATCGCGGCGACAACATTCTGCGCGGCTTCGACGAGGATGTCCGCAGCCATGTCCGCACCGAGATGGAGCGGGCCGGCATCAGCATCCTCACCGGCTGCACCGTGGCGAAGGTCGAGAAGCTCGGCGACGAGTACACCTCGCATCTGTCGAGCGGCTCCAGCATCGCCTCGGACCAGGTGATGTTCGCGATCGGCCGGCATCCCAACGTCGCCAATCTCGGCCTGGAAAAGACCGGCGTCGCGATCAATCCGGACAATGGCGGCATCGCCGTCAACGAGTACTGCCAGACCTCGGTGCCGCACATCTATGCGATCGGCGACGTCACCCATCGCATCAACCTGACGCCGGTGGCGATCCGCGAGGGCCACGCCTTCGCCGACACCGTGTTCGGCAATCGGCCTGGGCAGGTCGACTACACCAACATCCCGACCGCGGTGTTCTCGCAGCCGGAGGTCGGCACCGTCGGCCTGACCGAGTCCCAGGCGCGCGCGCTGTACGACCGCGTCGATATCTACAAGGCCGACTTCCGCCCGATGAAGGCGACGCTGTCGGGCAGCCAGGTCCGCACGCTGATGAAACTGATCGTCGACGCCGACAGCGATCGCGTGCTCGGCTGCCACATCGTCGGGCCCGAGGCCGGCGAACTGGTCCAGGTGATCGCGATTGCGGTGAAGATGAAGGCGACCAAGGCCGACTTCGATTCCACCATGGCACTGCACCCGACCGCGGCCGAAGAACTGGTGACGATGCGGACGCCGACCGCCCGTTATGTCCGCGACGCCGCCGAATAAGCCCGCCTGAGCTTTGCCCGAGGTTTGCCCCGGGTTTGCCGCAACCGCGGATTCCGCCGCGCCGTGGCGATTTCCATATTATTCGCAACAGCTTGTGACGCTTTGCGGAATTCTACCTAGCGGCCGGGAAGGACGCTGTGTATAACGCGGCCTTCGCGAACATATATTAGCGCGGCAGGTCCTCAGGAGTTGGTCTCATGTCCGAACGTTGGACACCCGATAGCTGGCGCAGCAAGCCGGTTCAGCAGATGCCGGACTACCCGGACGCGAAGGCGCTGGGCGACGTCGAGGCGCAGCTGTCGACCTTTCCGCCGCTGGTTTTTGCAGGTGAGGCGCGCAACCTGAAGAAGGCGCTGGCCAGCGTCGCCGCCGGCGAATCCTTCCTGCTTCAGGGCGGCGATTGCGCCGAGAGCTTCGCCGAGCATGGCGCCAACAACATCCGCGACCTGTTCCGCGTCTTCCTGCAGATGGCGATCGTGCTGACCTATGCGGGCGCTTCGCCGGTGGTGAAGGTCGGCCGCATCGCCGGCCAGTTCGCCAAGCCGCGCTCGGCACCATTCGAGAAACGCGACGGCGTCGAACTGCCGAGCTATCGCGGCGACATCGTCAACGACATTGGCTTCACTGCGGAGTCGCGCGTGCCCGATCCGCGCCGTCAGCTCGAGGCCTATCGGCAGTCGGCGGCGACGCTGAACCTGCTGCGCGCCTTCGCCAAGGGCGGCTATGCCAGCGTCGAGAACGTGCATCGCTGGATGCTGCAGTCGGTCAGCGACTCTCCGCAGTCGAAGGCCTATGCGGATCTCGCCGATCGCGTCTCCGGTGCGCTCGATTTCATGCGCGCCTGCGGGCTGACGTTTGCGGTCGATAGCTCGCTCGGCACCACCGATTTCTACACCAGCCACGAAGCGTTGCTGCTCGGCTACGAGCAGGCGATGACCCGCGTCGACTCGACCACCGGCGATTGGTACGCGACCAGCGGCCACATGCTGTGGATCGGCGACCGCACCCGCCAGCTCGATCACGCCCATGTCGAGTATTTCCGCGGCATCAAGAATCCGATCGGGCTGAAATGCGGCCCGTCGCTGAAGACCGACGAACTCTTGAAGCTGATCGACGTGCTCAATCCCGACAACGAGCCGGGCCGGCTGACGCTGATCGGCCGGTTCGGCCATGAGAAGATCGGCGATCACCTGCCGGCGATGATCCGCGCCGTGCAGCGCGAGGGCCGCAAGGTGGTGTGGTCGTGCGATCCGATGCACGGCAACACCATCACGTCGAACTCCGGCTACAAGACCCGGCCGTTCGATCGCATCCTGTCGGAGGTGCGCTCGTTCTTCACCATCCACGCCGCGGAAGGCACCCATGCCGGCGGCGTGCATCTGGAGATGACCGGGCAGAACGTCACCGAATGCATCGGCGGCGCCCGCGCGATCACCGATGAGGACCTCAACAACCGCTATCACACCGCCTGCGATCCGCGGCTCAATGCCGAGCAGTCGATCGACATGGCGTTCCTGATCGCGGATCTCTTGAAGCAGGGTCGGGCCGGCAAGGTCAGTCCGCTGCCGGTCGCGGCGGGGCTGTAAGAGTCGGCCACCATCATCGATCTCTCTTCCGTCATGGCCGGGTTCGTCCCGGCCATCCACGCCTTACTTGGCGTCGCCTCCGAAGACGTGGATGCCCGCGACAAGCGCGGGCATGACGACAAATAGGGGCTGTGGGTCAGTTGCTGAGGTTCTGGCGGGCGACGATCAATTCGTGGCGCGGACTCAAATTCGCGATCCGCTCCGAGCAGGCGATCCGCGAGGAACTGGTCGCGCTGGTGATCGCGGTTCCGGCCGCGTGGCTGATCGGCACGACGGCGTCACGCCGCGTCGAACTGATCGCCGTGGTCGCCCTGGTGATCGTGGTCGAACTGCTCAACACCGCGATCGAGAAGCTCGCCGATCGCCTCACCACCGAACATGATCCGCAGATCGGCCGGGTCAAGGACATGGGCTCGGCCGCGGTCGGGGTCGCCCTCGCCATTGCCGGGATGGTCTGGCTGTTCGCGCTCGGCGAGCGCATGGGGCTGTTCTAGTTCCCCCGATTGCGAAGCGGGCAGGGGGCGGCTAAATCTCGGTGATGACCAACACAGCCGCCCGTTTCACGATCTCGCTCGCCCAGCTCAATCCGACGGTCGGCGACATCACCGGCAACGCCGCGATGGCGCGCGCGGCGCGTGCGCAGGCCGCGGCCGAGAACGCCGATGTCATCGTCTTTCCCGAGCTGTTCATCTCCGGCTATCCGCCGGAAGATCTGGTGCTGAAGCCGGCGTTTCAGGCCGCGTGCCGCGCGGCGGTCGAGGAACTGGCGCGCGAGACCGCCGATGGCGGGCCGGCAATGCTGATCGGCTCGCCCTGGGTCGACGGCGGCAAGCTCTACAACGCCTGCGCATTGCTCGACGGCGGCCGCATCGCGGCGATCCGCTTCAAGGTCAATCTGCCGAACTACGGCGTGTTCGACGAGAAGCGCGTGTTCGCGCGCGGGCCGGTGGCGGGTCCGGTGACGATCCGCGGCGTCCGCGTCGGCGTGCCGATCTGCGAGGACACCTGGCTCGAGGAGTCCGAGGACTACGAGAACGTCGTCGAGTGCTTGGCCGAGACCGGCGCCGAAATCCTGATCGTGCCGAACGGCTCACCCTACGCGCGCGGCAAGGGCGATCTGCGGCTGTCGGTGCAGGTCGCCCGCGTCACCGAGAGCGATCTGCCGCTGGTCTATCTCAATCAGGTCGGCGGCCAGGACGAACTGGTGTTCGACGGCGCATCCTTTGCGCTCAACGCCGACCGCTCGCTCGCCGCGCAACTCCCCGCCTTCGCCGAATGCATCACCACGCTGGTCTGGCAGAAGAGCGCGGATGGCTGGCGCTGCGATGGCCCGGTGGCGGCGGTGCCCGACGGCGACGAGGGCGACTACGCCGCCTGCGTGCTGGGGCTACGCGACTACGTCCGCAAGAACGGTTTCCCCGGTGTGCTGCTCGGCATCTCCGGCGGCATCGATTCCGCGCTGTGCGCCGCGATCGCGGTCGATGCGCTCGGCGCGGGCAGGGTCCGCGGCGTGATGCTGCCGTTCCGCTACACCGCGCAGATCTCGCTCGACGATGCCAGTAGGCTCGCGAATGCGCTGGGCTTCGGCTACGAGGTGCTGCCGATCGCTCAGGCGGTGGAAGGCTTCGAGGCGATCCTGGCGAAGCCGTTCGCCGGCCTCGCGCGCGACATCACCGAAGAAAACCTGCAGGCGCGCACCCGCGGCACGCTGCTGATGGCGATCTCCAACAAGACCGGCGCGATGGTGGTCACCACGGGTAACAAGTCGGAAATGAGCGTCGGCTACGCCACGCTGTATGGCGACATGAACGGCGGCTTCAATCCGATCAAGGACATCTACAAGACGCAAGTGTTCCGCCTCTCCAGCCTGCGCAATCGCTGGAAGCCCGACGGCGCGCTCGGCCCCGACGGTGAGGTGATCCCGGAAAGCATCATCGTCCGTCCGCCGACCGCGGAACTGCGTGAAAACCAGACCGACCAGGATTCGCTGCCGCCCTACGAGGTGCTCGACGCCATCCTCGAACGCCTGGTCGAACGCGAGCAGCCGCTGGCGTCGATCGTCGCCGAGGGCTTCGACAAGGACACCGTGATGCGGATCGACCGCCTCCTCAACATCGCCGAATACAAGCGCCGCCAGGCCGCCCCCGGCGTCAAGGTGACCCGCAAGAACTTCGGCCGCGACCGCCGCTACCCGATCACCAACCGTTTTCGCGACAAGGCCGAGGCGCTGGCCGAGCCGGACGAGGCGCTGGTGATGCGGGCAGGGCGTGCGTCGAGCGAGGCGTTCGAGGGGTAGGAGGAAGTCATGGGCGCGGACTGCCAATCTTTCGCAGATGCCGGGCGCTCCGTTTGTTCGACTTGCAAAGGACCTGATGAGTGTGGCGATAGCCGATCCGCTGCGGACTGCGTTGACGCTCTCCGAAGCGGACGCAGCAGGATCAGTTGGGGAGAGCTGTACTTGACCCGAAGCAGAAGTCGAGCATATCCGCTCATTTGCATCATAGGCGTGGCCCAAGGCCGGTCGGGTTGCTAGGATTGATTGTATAGGATGGAGACGATTAGAATCATGAAATTCTTGAAATTGTCATTGATTGCCGCTTTGTTGACTGCCGAGCCTACATGGGCGCAAAGTTTGACTGGGCCCCAGAACAATGCCGTTAGATCTGCGAAACAGTACCTCAATATCTCAGGCTTCTCGCGACGCGGTCTGATCCGCCAACTCTCATCAGATGCTGGCGATGGTTATGATATTGCCGATGCCACCGTAGCAGTAGATAGTCTGAACATTGATTGGAATAAGCAGGCGATAAGGTCTGCGAAACAGTACCTCAGCATTTCGGGGTTCTCTTGCAAAGGCCTCATCAGGCAACTTTCATCAAGTGCCGGCGATGGGTACACTGAGAGCCAAGCAACCTACGGGGCACAACAGGCAGGCGCTTGCTAGTCGGTCAAGCGTAAGGACATTGACCATCGCGAATTGCGCCAGTAGCGGCAGCTCGCCACGGAAGGTCCGCCTCCGGTCGTTAGTCCCGTTGCCATCATCCGATCAGAAAGCTGCCGTTCGCGCGGATGAGCATAGATCAAGAATATGCACCAGATCGCGCTTTTGCATTTTCGATGGGTTACACCGAGCAGAAGCCAGTGCGAGTTCCCTCCGTGGCGCAGTTTGGCCCTTAATTGCGACCGTGTCGCAATTTCGCTGATCGAGGAGATGACGACGTTCGAGATCGGCAATGCGACCAGCCGCTCGATTATCCCGCGCTTATCGCCTCGGATAATGTGGCTGGTAGCGATGGTATCGAGCATCTCACCGTTCATTCGCTCCAGCCTTCGAACGGATCCCGGTCCTGCGGCGGCTGGTTGCGGGCGGACGGTCCTATGAAGTTGTCAGGCACATCCGCCGATCGGTGAAGCTCGATCAGGCCGTCCCAGGAATCCGGCTTGCGGGACAGGATGACGTCGCCGGTTCTGGGATCGCGGTGAACGTAGACTTCGCTGCCCTCGAAGCGGAACTCGGCCGGGAGCCTGACGAACTGGCCGCGGCCGGTGGTGAGAATCTTGGCGGTCCGAGATGTCATGGCGGCCTCCATGCTCGTGAAATTCATCAGCATGGACATCATGAACCGGCGTTCGCTCGAACGCTGATCGCCCGTGCAACGCGTCCCGCATCTATGTGCTCTTGCCCCTTTCGCCGCCAACCGGTTTGATAGGCGCACCGCTACCGGGCAGTGCCGCCGTCGCTTCGCGATCGGCACGGTGCACCCGCCATCACAGCGAGCCGCGAATGCCGATCCACGATTCTGCCGCCGTCGCCTCCGATCTGTCGCGCCCTGCCACGCCGGCGGCGTTCGCCGAGGCGGCGATGCTGTCGCTGCGGCCGGTGTTCGGGGCGTCGCGGGCGGTGTTGTCCGACCGGCAGCGCGGGCGGCCGGGCGAGATGCATTTCGTCAACTGGCCGTCCTGGTGCCAGGCGCATTATTGCGCCGAGGTGAGGGCGCGCGATCCGATCCGGAGTTGGCTCGATCGGGAGGCGTCGGAGAACGGCGTGACGCGGCTGTCGGAGTTGCTGCCGGCTACCCGCCGCGCGGCGCTCCCGCGCGAGACGCTGCTGGCCGACAGCGGCGCCGGCTTCGTGCTGATCATGGCGCTGCGTGAGCAGAACCGCATCGTCGGCGCGCTCAGTCTGGTCCGCGACGCCGGGCACGGCGATTTCGACGAGCGTGACCGCGGGCTGGCGCTGGCGCTGCTGCCGCTGCTGGAGATGGCGTATCACGGCGTCATCGCGCGCGGTGCGGCGACGGTGCCGCTGTTTGCCGGCAACGATCCGTTGCACGCGTTGACGCCGCGCGAACGGCAGGTCGCGGCGCTGGCGGCGGCCGGCCATCCGAACAAATCGATCGCGCGCATGCTCGATGCCAGCCCGTGGACGATCAAGAATCACATGCGCGCGGTGCTCGACAAGACCGGCACGCGCAACCGCACCGAACTGAGCGCGCTGATCGGATCGCAGCGTGAAACGGCCCGGCCGGGCTAGTAGCCGCGCCCGATCAGGTCCTCCGCCGCCTTCAGCCCCGACCAATGCGACTGGCCGACCGTGCTGTTGGTGAGATAGTCGCCGCAGAACGCGACGCGGGGCAGCGGTCCGAGGTCGCGAAAACGCTGCAGGCTGCGGATGTAGCCCTTCGGTCGTTTGCAGATGGCGTCCGGCTGCCGCGAGATGAAGCTGTCGATCACCCGCGTCTCAGCCAGTTGCGGCAGGGCGTCGACGACGTCGCCCCAGGCGATGGTCAGCAGCTCCGCGGTGCTGGCGCCGGCGTGCTGCCGGCAGCCAAAATCCTTCCATTGCGAATGCGCGAAGGTGGTGCCGTTGCCCATGTCGGTGAAGCGCAGATTGCCGGTGCGGCGAAAGCCGTCGGCCGCGGGCAGCACGTAGGTGTCGAGCAGATCGCCCTTGGGGCGGTCGAGCAGGTAGTACACGATGTGGTGACCGGAATAATCGATGCTGTCGAAGAAGCCGCGGCGCGCATCGTCCAGCGTCGGCATCAGCGCCGCCACCTTGTTGCCGGGCACCGCGATGACGACGGCATCGCCGCTGAGTGTCTCGGCGCGCCCGTCCTGCTGGATGTCGACCTGCACCCCGTCGGCATCGTAGCGCACCGCTCGGGCCCGGCAGCCGAGCCGGAGATCGACCTGCGGATCGGCGGCGAGGTTGCGACCGAGCTCGTAGGTGATCCGGCCTGCGCCGCGCTCCTTGAAGCTCCAGATCCGGTCGCCCGACCAGGACAGTCGTCCGGCCGTGCTCCAGGCGGTCCAGGCCAGCGAGTAGTCGTCCTCGCCATAGCCGCAGAACATCGCCACGCACGGTTCGAGGAAGTAATCGACGAAGGTCGGCGAGTAGCGCCGGAAATATTCGCAGGCATTGACGTCGTCCAATGCTGCAGCGCTGGTGATGTCGCGCGGATCGCCGGCAACGGCGATCTGGGCGAGCTTCGGCAGCGTCGCCAGCAGCTTGGCTTTTTCGAGCAGTGGAATCGCCGGATGCTTCGCGGCGCTGATCAGGTCGAAGGCGCCGAACGCCACGGTCCGCTTGCGCTCGACCAGCACGTTCCATTGATGGGCGGCGGTGAGGTCGACCATGCCATCGGGCTGATCGATGCCGAGCTTGCGGGCGAGATCGGTGAGATTGGTTTCGGCGCCGAGAAAGGCGAATGCCCCGGTGACCGCCCAGACGCCGTGCCAATGCACGGAGCGACAGCGGCCGCCGGCTTCGGTGTCCTGTTCGAGCAGGACGACCTCGTGGCCATCCTCGCGCAACCGATGAGCCGCGCCTAGTCCGGCGATGCCGCCGCCGACGACGATGACACGCATGCCTGTAGCTCCATCCGACTTGCCAGAGAAGCTGCAAGGCTAGGATGGCCGATGCGCCGCCGGCTATGGCTCGGATGGGCTATGCGGGTCGGGCGGGGGGGGGGGCGCCGTCGGCGATGGCGGTATCTGGAGACTGTTGTCGGTGCCCAGAATGCATCGCCGACGCGCAGACGCTGTCGCCACATTTCGCCCACGGTTTGTCACAGGTTTGCCGCAAGCAAATCGGCCCTGTGCGCGCCTCCGCTGAGCGGTTACCGCGTCGGGATGAAGGTTGGGCCGACCGAGCGGATCGTGTTGGGATCGGACGCGCCGGTGGTCGCCGGCGGTTTGGCGGCGCCGTTTGCAGCGGCGGCTGCGGGCGCTGTGGTGTTGCCCTTGCGCGCGGCCGCGCGTTGTGCCGGCGGCAGCGCCATCCGCTTGGCGCTCTCCTCGGTCACGATGATATCGCCGTGTTCGAGCGAGGCCTTGTCGTCGACGCCTTTCAGCGCGTCGGCCCAACTCTGGTTCGCCGCCTTGCACGCGCAGGCCGGGTTGAATTCCTGGCGATAACGAAACGCCGCCGGCAGCGAGGTGTAGGGCTGGCCGTTGATCGACACCGCCGAGTTCATATCCTGGCCGGGATTGCGATAGGCGTAGAGCGCTGCGTCGGACGCCGGGCACAGGCTCTTGCAGGTCTTCTCGTCGTCGGCGAAACGTCCCGGCACGGTCGCGAAGGAGATCGGGAAGTAGTAACCGTCGCAGGTGCGGACGCAGACGGTGCGGAAGGTGCCGGAGTCGGTGTTGAAATCCGGCAGCGGCGCGCCGGGGGCGTTCGGCGAGTTGCCGCGGAACAGATTGTCGAGGAAATTGCCGCTGCCTTGCTGCGCGGCCGCGGCGTATTGCGGGCCGCAATTGTTCTGCGCCAGCGCGATCAGCACCGAGCGGCGCTGATTGTCGCGGTCGCCGCCGCCCGGGCCGCCGGAGCGCAACCGCTCGAGGCCCGAGGTCATCTGGTCGAGATTGCCGCGCATCTGCTGGATCTGATTGTTGACCGGGCCGCATTGCGCCGACTGGCCGTTGAACAGCGAGAAGAAGCCGGAGCTGTCGCAGCCCATCCGCTTGGCCTGCATGGTGACGCGGTCGAGCTCGCCCTGCTGGCGGTTGACGGCGTCCTCGTAGCGGCGGATCTGCTCGGCGCGGGCGGGATCTCCGCCACCGCGGTCGATCGAGGCGAGTTGGGCTTCGAGCCGCGGGCAGACCGGATTGACCGCGCCCTGCGGCGCGCCGCCGGGCGGCGGATAGCCCTGCTGCGCATGCGCGCCGGAGCCGAGCGTGACCATCACGAGCAGCGCAGCGGCGAACGGCACGGCGCCGGCCGGCAGGCGGCGGCGGGAGCACTTCGCGGTCTCGAACAGATCCGGCATTCAGGGATTCCGAGCGGATGGTGACATCGGCGATCCGCCGAACCGTCTCAGCAAACCCGCGCGATCGAATCCGTCGGGCAATCCGTTGAAGCCGCGACGGTAAAGCACCTCTTAACGGCTTCTCGCGGCATCGTCACGTCGTTTCCGGGGCGTCTCTGTGGCGGAGCCACAGGCGATTTCACGCAGCCTAGCGCTGGCAGGTGATGGCGACATATTCGTCGCAGCCGCCCCGCATGCAGGCGGCACCGACGGTCTTCGGCACCGCGCCGGTCACTTCGTCCGGGTCGACCCGGCGATAGGCGGTCGCCTGGACGAAATCCCGCGCCTTGCAATAAGCAAGCGCGGCGTTGGCGCCGCAACGTTCGCTTCTGGCCAGGCACTGGTCGATGCCGCTGTCGTCCGGCTGGTTGGCGATGATGAAGACGCGGCTGTCGGCCACGGCGGCGGACGCGGACAGCAGCGCGACACAGGCGACAAGGGTCGGAATCAGCTTCATGGGACACCGGTATTTGAGGGCGTCAGCGCCCGATCCATAGCCGAGATAGGGTAAAGATTGGTTAACTATGGGCAGGAACCAGCGCCCGCGCGGCTGTGGCGCCGATCCGGGGGCAAATCGGCCGCGGAGGGCCCTTCAGGCCTTCGACGGGCTTGACGCCGTTCCGGCGGCTGGCCATGGTGCGGCGATGAACGGTCTTTTCTCGATTTGTGGCATCTGCCGCGAGATTACGAGCTAGCTCAACGCTGGCTGAGGCCGTCTTTTCTCTCATGAGATCACTGGACGCCCGGCCGCAGGGGACGGGAATCCATGGCTTTGCGCCTCTACGACACGCTGACCAAAGAGAAGCGCGCCTTCGCGCCGATCGATCCGTCGAACGTGCGGATGTATGTCTGCGGGCCGACGGTCTACGACTTCGCCCATATCGGCAATGCCCGGCCGGTCATCGTGTTCGACGTGCTGTTCCGGCTGCTGCGGCATCTCTACGGCGAAAACCACGTCACCTACGTCCGCAACATCACCGACGTCGACGACAAGATCAACGACCGCGCCGCGCGTGACTATCCCGGCCTGCCGCTGAACGAGGCGATCCGCAAGGTCACCGAGCAGACCGAGCGGCAATTCCACGACGACGTCGATGCGTTGGGCTGCCTGCGGCCGACCGTCGAGCCGCGCGCGACCGAACACATCGGCGAGATGCGCACCATCATCGACCGGCTGGTCGCCGGCGGCTTCGCCTATGTCGCCGCGGACCACGTGCTGTTCTCGCCGGCGGCGATGAACGCTGCGAACAGCGTGCTGCCGCGCTACGGCGCGCTGGCCAACCGCTCGCTCGACGAGATGATCGCCGGCGCCCGCGTCGACGTCGCCCCCTACAAGCGCGACGCCACCGACTTCGTGCTGTGGAAGCCGTCGAAGCCCGGCGAGCCGTCCTGGCCGTCGCCGGCCGGCATCACGATGGAAGGACGTCCCGGCTGGCACATCGAATGCTCGGCGATGTCGTGGAAGCATCTCGGCGAGACCTTCGACATCCACGGCGGCGGCATCGACCTGGTGTTTCCGCATCACGAAAACGAAGTCGCGCAAAGCTGCTGCGCCTTCCAGACCGACCGCATGGCCCAGACCTGGATGCACAACGGCTTCCTACAGGTCGAAGGCGAGAAGATGTCGAAGAGCCTGGGCAACTTCATCACGATCAGGGAGTTGCTGGCGACGGAGAAATTCGGGGGAGATAGTTGGGTTGGTGAGATTCTTCGATTTGCGATGATTAAAACTCACTACCGCTCACCGATCGACTGGACCGTGAAGGCGCTCGACGAGGGTCATAAGGTTCTTTGGGATTGGTATCGCGACATTGGTGACGTCGGGCCGGCACAGCAACTGCCGGGAGAATTCATCGACTGTTTGGCTGATGATCTCAACATATCGAGTGCCATCGCATTCATGCACAGCCTGCGTAAAGATAAGAAGTTTGCTGAGCTTCTTGCGACGATGAACTTTCTTGGATTCTCGAATGCGGAATCGGTTTTGGCGCGTCGCCCTGTTGGAGTTCGGATTAATCTTCCCCCTGCGCACGCCGAGGCGGCCGTCGGAACAGTGGAAGTACTCGCAAAGCCCTTGAGCAAGAGCGAGATTGAAGAACGGATCGACGCCCGAACCGCCGCCCGCGCGCGAAAAGATTTCAAGGAATCCGATCGCATCCGCGACGAGCTCGCCGCGATGGGCATCGCGATCAAGGACGGCAAGGACGCCGACGGCAAGCCGGTGACGACCTGGGAGATCGCGCGATGAGCGGCGCCACGCCGCTGCGTCATCCTGAGGTGCGCGCGCGGTTGCGCGCGCCTCGAAGGATGGGCTGCAGGGACAATGCCCGATCCGCCGCGCCCGGAATGTCATCCTTCGAGGCTTGCCCACCGCGCTTCCGCGCCGCGGGCGCGCACCTCAGGATGACGGCTGTGGCCATCTGCAATCAGCCAATGAGGATCATCCAATGACCGACCCACAACCCTCGCATCGCCCCGACACGCCGTTTCCGAAGCACTGGCTGTACTACATCGCGATCAAGATCGCGCTGCTGGCCGGGGCGACGGCGCTGGTGTTGAAGCTGTACAATTTCTGGTGAGTGATGAACGTTAATCCGAAACCGGCGCTGCGGCCGTATCTGCCCGAGGATGCCGAGATCGCGGCTTCGATCTTCGTGGCGTCGATCGAGCAGCTTACGTCCGACGACTACAGCGAGGCGCAGCAGGAAGCCTGGGCCTCCGCCGCCGACGACGACGAAAAATTCGGTGCGAAGCTCGCCGCGCAGCTCACGCTGATCGCGACGCTGGGCGGCGCGCCGGTCGGCTTCGCGTCGCTCGAGGGAGCGGGGCATATCGACATGCTGTTCGTGCATCCGGATTTCGTCGGCCAGCGCGTCGGCGCGACGCTAATCGACGCGCTGGAAAAGCTCGCCGGCGCCCGCGGCGCACAGGCGCTGACGGTGGACGCCAGCGACAACGCCGCCGAATTCTTCGCCAAGCGCGGCTATGTCGCGACCCAGCGCAACACCGTCACGATCAACGGCGAATGGCTCGCCAACACCTCGATGAAAAAGACGCTCGCGGAACCCGCGGCGCCGGGAGCAGACCAATGAGTCGGGAACGACTGTATCTCTACGACACCACGCTGCGCGACGGCGCGCAGACCAACGGCGTCGACTTCACGCTGCACGACAAGCGGTTGATCGCCGGCCTGCTCGACGACCTCGGCATCGACTATGTCGAGGGCGGCTATCCGGGCGCCAATCCGCTCGACACCGAGTTCTTCGCCACCGAGCAGAAGCTCGAGCGCGCGACCTTCGCCGCCTTCGGCATGACGCGACGCCCGGGCCGCTCGGCCTCGAACGATCCCGGAGTCGCGCTGCTGCTCGACGCCAAGGCGGATGCGATCTGCTACGTCGCCAAATCGTCGGAATATCAGGTCCGCGTCGCGCTCGAGACCACCAACGACGAGAACATCGCCTCGATCCGCGACAGCGTCGCGATCGCCAGGGAGCGCAGCCGCGAAGTGCTGGTCGATTGCGAGCATTTCTTCGACGGTTACAAGGAGAACCCGGCGTTCGCGCTGGACTGCGCCAAGGCGGCCTACGAGTCCGGCGCGCGCTGGGTGGTCTTGTGCGACACCAATGGCGGCACCATGCCGGACGAGGTCGAGGCGATCGTCGGCGAGGTGGTCAAACACATCCCCGGCAGCCATGTCGGCATCCACGCCCATAACGACACCGAGCAGGCGGTGGCGGTGTCGTTCGCCGCGGTGCGCGCCGGCGCGCGGCAGATCCAGGGCACGCTGAACGGACTCGGCGAGCGCTGCGGCAACGCCAATCTGGTGTCGATGATCCCGACGCTGAAGCTGAAGAAGGAATTCGCCGACAAGTTCGAGATCGGCGTCTCCGACGACAAGCTGGCCACGCTGGTGCAGGTGTCGCGCGCGCTCGACAATATCCTGGACCGCGCGCCCAATCCGCACGCGCCTTACGTCGGCGGCAGCGCCTTCGTCACCAAGACGGGCATCCATGCCTCGGCGGTGATGAAGGACCCGCACACTTACGAGCACGTCACGCCCGAATCCGTCGGCAACCACCGCAAGGTGCTTGTGTCGGATCAGGCCGGCAAGTCGAATGTGGTCGCGGAGCTGTCGCGCACCACCATCGAGTTCGACCGCAACGATCCGAAACTCGGCCGGCTGATCGAGAAGATGAAGGAGCGCGAGGCGGCGGGCTACGCCTACGAGTCCGCCAACGCGTCGTTCGATCTGCTGGCGCGCAGCACGCTCGGGCAGGTGCCGGAATTCTTCCATGTCGAGCAGTTCGACGTGAATGTCGAGCAGCGCTACAATTCGCACGGCCAGCGCGTCACGGTGGCGATGGCGGTGGTCAAGGTCGTGGTTGACGGCGAAACGCTGATCTCGGCCGCCGAGGGCAATGGCCCGGTCAACGCGCTCGACGTCGCGCTGCGCAAGGACCTCGGCAAGTATCAGAAATACATCGAGGGCCTGAAGCTGGTCGACTACCGCGTCCGTATCCTCAATGGCGGCACCGAGGCGGTGACGCGCGTGCTGATCGAGAGCGAGGACGAACTCGGCGAGCGCTGGACCACGATCGGCGTGTCGCCGAACATCATCGACGCGTCGTTTCAGGCGCTGATGGATTCGGTGGTCTACAAGCTTGTGAAGTCGAAAGCCCCGGTGTGAGCAGGAGCCGCGCCGGGCTCCTGTCAGACCCGAGCGATCCGCGATTCGGACAGCTCAGTAGCGGGCGTCCTTCGGCTTGTTGCCCTTCGGCCAGTCCTTGACCTTTGGAGCGAAGTCCGGCCGCTCCATGTGGGTGAAGTACTCCGCGACGTCGATCGCCTCCTGATCGGTCAGACTGCCTTGTCCCAGCGGGAATTTTTCGTGGGTGCCGATCGGCATGTTGCGCTTGACGAAGGCGGCGGCGGTGTAGGTGCGCGCCATGCCGGCGCCGATGTTGAACGAGTGCTCGCCCCACAGCGGGGGATAGACCAGCCGGCCGGCTGCGTCTTTCAGGCCTTCGCCGTTCTGGCCGTGGCAGGCCACGCATTGCGCCACGTAGATCGCCTTGCCGTTGTCCGGATCGGGCTTCAACGTCGTGTCGACCTTGCCGACGCCGCGTCCGGCCACTTTGTCGGACGGCTTGGTCGCGCCTTTCATCCAGTTGAAATAGGCGACCATCGCCTGCATGTCGGGGCCGTCGACCGGCAGCGGCTTGCCGTTCATCGAGCGCAGGAAGCAGCCGTTGATGCGGTCCTCCAGCGTGATCTCGCGACCGGCGCGCGGCGCGTAACTGGGGAAGAACGCGGAGACGCCGACATAGGGGCTGCCGTCCGCGACCGTTCCGGCGTTGAGATGGCACGAGGCGCAGTTGAGTTCATCGCCGACATGGTTCGGCAACAGCGTGCGGGTTTCGGCGTTGAGCCGCATGCCGCGGACCAGTTGCGGCGCGTTGGGCTGCGCCAGCAGATCGGCGAGACGTGGCGTCTCGAACAGCGACTTGTCGATCTTCGGATCGAGCGCGGCACGCGCCGCGGCGACCTCGGCCTCGCTGACGGCGCGGGCGCCTTCGCCCCAGCTCTCGCGCACGAAGGACAGGATCTCGGCGATCTCGCGATCGGCGAGGCGGGCGAAGGCCGGCATCGTCCAGACCCTCGGATGGGCGGCGGTCGCGGTGGTCTTCCAGCCGGTCAGCGCGATATGCACCAGCGTCGCCGGGTCTTTCGAAGTGACGGTGGGATTGCCCGCGAGCGGCGGGAAGATGCCCTTCACGCCGGCGCCGTCGGCCCGGTGACAGTCGGTGCAGAACTGTGCGTAGCCGAGCCCGCCGCGGGTGGTGAAGGTGGCCGCAGGCGCCTCGGTCGATGCGATCCGTGGCTCGGCCTTCGGCCGGTCGGACGGCAGCGCCTTGAGATAGGTCGCGATCGCCGTCAGGTCCTGGTCGGAGAGTCCCTGCGTCGAATGCAGGATGACATCGGTCATGCTGCCGGACGCGGTGGCGAAGCGGTTCTGGCCGGTCTTCAGCAACAGGACGGTGTCCTCGACGGTCCACAAATCGCGTAGCTCGATCGCATTCCAGTTTTCGACCTTGGCGCCGGCGAGATAGAAATGGCCCGCCGGTCCGGCGTCGCTCATCGCCTTTTCCTGGAAACCGATGCCGCGCGGCGTGTGACAGGCGCCGCAATGGCCGAGACCCTGGACGAGATACGCGCCGCGATTCCACACAGCATCCTTCGCAGGCTCGGCCTTGAACGGCGTCGCATCCAGGAAGGCGAAATTCCAGGCGGCGAGCGCGATGCGCATGTTGAACGGAAACTGCATCTCGAGCGGGAGATTGGCCTTCTCGACCGGCGCGAGGCCCTTGAGGAGATAGGCCCACAGCGCCTTCATGTCGTCGTCCGTCATCTTGGCGTAAGACGGGTAGGGCATCGCCGGATAGAGATTGTGACCGTCCGCCGAGACGCCCTTGCGCATCGCGCGATCGAACGCGCCGAACGACCATTGCCCGATGCCGGTTTTCGGATCGGGCGTCACATTGGTCGAGTACACCTTGCCGAACGGCGTCTCGAGCGCCCGGCCGCCAGCCATCAGAGGTCCGCCCTCGGCGGTGTGGCAGGCGACGCAGTCGCCCAGCCGCGCGACATATTCACCGCGCGCGATCAGCGCGGGATCGACATTGGCGCCGAAACCCGGGTCGTTGCGCTCGATCGGCGGCGGTTGCACGATCCAGGCCGCGGCGCCGCCGATCGCGACGACAGCAAAGGCCGCGATCAGACCGAGGCGTTTGCCGAGGCTGCGCTTGTTCGACGTCATGAGATGCTCGATTCAGATGTTCTTTTTTCGGCGCGAGGCTAGGCACCGCGGCGGAACGGAACAACTCGGGACAATCCCCTATATCCGATCCCGATTCCGGATCAGCGACTCACTAATCGAGGCGAGCAGAGTTCAAAGTCTGCGCGCGATCTCCGGCGCCATCGTCTTGGCCTGCTCGGGTGCCGCGGCGGCGCGCAATTTCGGCAGGATCTCGCTGACGGAATCGGCGGTGAGGACGTTGACGGAGAACTGGGGGCGGATGAAGGCGGTTTCCGTCATGTGGGCCAGCAGTCCGAGCAGCGGGTCCCAGAAGCCGTCGATATTGGCGATCAGAATCGGCTTTCTGTGGCGGCCGAGCTGCTGCCATGTCATCTGCTCGACCAGTTCTTCGAGAGTGCCGATGCCGCCGGGGAGCGCCACGAAGGCGTCGGAGTGTTCGAACATCAGCCGTTTGCGTTCGTGCATATCGTCGGTGACGATCATATCCTGCACGCGGTTGAGCGCGATCTCTCTGGTGCGTAGAAACCCGGGGATGATCCCGGTGACGGTGCCGCCATGATCCAGCACGGCGTTGGCGACCGCGCCCATCAGCCCGATCGCGCCGCCGCCATAGACCAGCGTCACGCCGCTCTCGGCCAGTTCCTTGCCGAAGGCCTGTGCCGCCTCGACGAAAAGCGGATTGGTGCCCGATCCGGAGCCGCAATAGACGCAGACGGTTTTGATTTCGCTCATGGTGAGCGATGTGGCATCGCGGGATTACAGCGTCAAGACAGTCGTCTGCCTTGCGCCGCGCAACAGCCTGTTATGACGCAAAGAATCGTCGTCCCAGGGTGCACGCCGCAATCGAAACACTATATGAAGGCGGACCCGACGGATCATCCGACCGCGGCCGCGTCCCGGCGGCGGTCTGTTTCAGGCACGCTTGATGGCTCATCCACATTCGCATTCGCAAAGCGGCAGTCCTGCTGCGACTCCCGAGGACGCCGTCGCGCAGAAGGCGACGCTGGGCGGGACCCTGATGCATCTGTGGCCGTATATCTGGCCGGGCGACCGGTTCGACCTGAAGATGCGGGTGGCCTGGTCGGTGGTGTTGCTGCTCGTCGCCAAGGCGGCGACGCTGGTGGTCCCGTTCACGTTCAAATGGGCGACCGACGCGCTGACCGGCGCGGACACCGCACCGGTCGAACCCTCGAATTGGACGCTGTGGCTGCTGGCGTCGCCGCTGGCGCTGACGATGAGCTACGGCCTGACGCGGGTGCTGATGGCGGTGCTGACGCAGTGGCGCGACGGCATGTTCGCCCAGGTGGCGATGCATGCGGTGCGCAAGCTCGCCTATCGCACCTTCGTTCACATGCACGAATTGTCGCTGCGGTTTCACCTCGAGCGCAAGACCGGCGGCCTGACCCGCGTGCTGGAGCGCGGCCGGCTCGGCATCGAAGTCATCGTGCGGATGGTGATCCTGCAACTGGTGCCGACGATCATCGAGCTGACGCTGGTGATGGCGGTGCTGCTGTGGCAGTTCGACTGGCGCTATGTCGCGGTGATCATGGCCACTGTCGTCGTCTATATGTTCTACACCTACAAGGCGACCGAATGGCGGATCGAGATCCGCCGCCGGATGAACGATTCCGACAGCGACGCCAACCAGAAGGCGATCGACTCGCTGCTCAACTACGAGACCGTGAAGTATTTCGGCGCCGAGGAACGCGAGGCGAAGCGCTACGACAAGTCGATGGAGCGCTACGAAGGCGCCAGCGTCAGCACGTACACGTCGCTGGCGGTGCTCAATGCCGGGCAGGCGGTGATCTTCACCTTCGGCCTGACCGCGACGATGCTGATGTGCGCCGTCGGAATCCGCAATGGCACCAACACCGTCGGCGATTTCGTCATGATCAACGCGATGATGATTCAGTTCTATCAGCCGTTGAACTTCATGGGCATGGTGTATCGCGAGATCAAGCAGGCGATCATCGACATCGAGAAGATGTTCGCGGTGCTGTCGCGCAATCCAGAGGTCAAGGACAAGCCGGGCGCCGAGCCGCTGGTCGTCACCAACGGCACCGTGCATTTCGACGACGTCCGTTTCGCCTACGATCCGTCGCGGCCGATCCTGAAGGGCCTCAGCTTCGAGGTGCCGGCCGGCAAGACGGTCGCGATCGTCGGTCCGTCGGGCGCCGGCAAGTCGACGATCTCGCGGCTCCTGTTCCGGCTTTATGACGTATCCGGCGGCCATATCCGGATCGATGGTCAGGACATTCGTGACGTGACCCAGAATTCGTTGCGGGCTGCGATCGGCATGGTGCCGCAGGATACCGTCCTGTTCAACGACACCATCCGCTACAACATCCGCTATGGCCGTTGGGACGCCACCGACGAAGAGGTCGAGGAAGCGGCGAGGACGGCGCAGATCGATACGTTCATCAAGGCGTCGCCGAAGGGCTACGAGACCGAGGTCGGCGAGCGCGGGCTGAAATTGTCCGGCGGCGAAAAGCAGCGTGTCGCGATTGCGCGAACCGTTCTCAAGTCGCCGCCGATCCTCGTGCTGGACGAAGCCACTTCGGCGCTCGACAGCCACACCGAGCACGAAATCCAGGGCGCGCTGGAGCGTGTGTCACAGAACCGCACCTCGCTGGTGATCGCGCACCGGCTGTCGACCATTGTCGGCGCCGACGAGATCATCGTGCTCGATCAGGGCCGGATCTCCGAGCGCGGCACGCATGCTCAGCTGCTCGAACATGGCGGGCTCTATGCCAGCATGTGGAACAGGCAGCGCGAGGCCGAAGAGGCGCGCGAGCGTCTGGCGATGATCGGCGACGACGTCGTCCCGAACGATTCACCGGTTCGTTCGCCGGCGATCGACGACGATCTGGCAACTTCCGCGGCGGCGGAGTAATCGTGTTGCAGCTTTCGGCCACCCGTTTTTGAAGTCAGGGGACTTTCCATGTCCGTCGTCAATTCTATCCGCGCCCAGATCCCGCCGATTCATCGGGAAGGCTATCCGTTCATCGGCGCGTTCGCGCTCGCGACCCTGGTGCTGTTCCTGATCTGGGCCCCGCTCGGCTGGATCGGGACCGTGCTGACGATCTGGTGCCTGCTGTTCTTTCGCGATCCGGTGCGGGTGACGCCGGTGCGTGAAGGTCTGGTGGTGGCCCCGGCCGATGGCCGGGTGTCGATGGTGGTGCAGATCATTCCGCCGCCGGCGCTGGGGCTCGGCGACAAGCCGCTGCCGCGCGTCTCGATTTTCATGAGTGTGTTCAACTGCCATGTGAACCGCAGCCCGGTGGCCGGCCGGGTCGAGCGCATCATCTATTCGCCGGGCAAGTTCATCAACGCCGAGCTCGACAAGGCGAGCGAGGACAACGAGCGCAACTCGCTGGTGATCTCGACGCCGGCCGGGCAGATCGGCGTGGTTCAGATCGCCGGGCTGGTGGCGCGGCGGATCGTCGCGTTCGTCCGCGAGGGCCAGCCGCTGGCGGCCGGCGAGCGGTTCGGCCTGATCCGGTTCGGATCGCGGCTCGACGTTTACCTGCCGGAAGGCGCCAAGCCGCTAGTGTCCGAAGGGCAGACGGCGATCGCCGGCGAAACCGTGCTGGCGGATTTCAGCCTCGGCGACGGTGGCCGGACCTATCGGGCCGATTGACGCTGTCGGGGGTGTCGGCCTGAAGGCTGCCATGATGGCGGCCGAGGATGAGGATTGCGAGATCAGGGCGATGCCGATGCAGTATGACGAGACCCCACCCGAGATGCCGCGCCGTCGGTTCGGTCCGATTCCGGTGCGGATGCTGGTGCCCAACGTCATCACCCTGCTGGCGATCTGCGCGGGCCTGACGGCGATCCGGCTGTCGACCGAAGGCCGGATGGAACTCGCGGTGGCGGCGATCGTCTTCGCTGCGGTGCTCGACGGCATCGACGGCCGCGTCGCGCGGATGATCAAGGGCCAGTCGAAATTCGGCGCTGAGCTCGACAGCCTGGCGGATTTCGTCAATTTCGGCGTGGCGCCGGGCCTGATCCTGTATTTCTGGCAGCTCCATGATCTCAACAATGTCGGCTGGATCGCGGCGATGGTGTTCGCGATCAGCGGCGGCCTGCGGCTGGCGCGCTTCAACGCCACCATGGACGATCCGAACAAGCCGGCCTTTGCGGCCAATTTCTTCACCGGCGTGCCCGCGCCCGCCGGCGCCATCACGGTTCTGCTGCCGGTGTACATGGCGTTCCTCGGCGCGCCGACGCCGCCCGCGGTGCTGACGGCGCTGTACACGTTGCTGATCGCCTTCCTGATGGTATCGCGGCTACCGGTGTTCTCCGGCAAGACGGTGAAGATGCGTGTCGCGCCCGAGATGGTGCTGCCGCTGTTCGTCTCCGTGGTGCTGTTCATCGCTTTGCTGATCGGCTACCCGTGGCACATCCTGTCGGCCTGCTCGGTGCTGTATCTGCTCAGCCTGCCGCTCGGCTGGCGGTCCTATCGCGATCACCAGCGCGCTGCCGCCGCGCAGGAATCGCCGTCACCATCATCCTCGCCGGCACCGGCCGGCGCCAAGCCGACCCTGGTGGTCCCGGAGACGGCCGCGAAAGACGATCGGCCGAATCGCCTGAACTGATCAGCTCGGCTGCACTGCCATGCGGCGGCGCATCTTGGGCGCGCGCGCCGATTTCGCTATAGGCATGAGCGTTCGCCGCTGTGAACGGCCTCCGCGACGAGATGGCCGATGTGGCGACGCTGGAGGAAACCCGTGTCCCAATCCGAAACCGGACTGCTGCCCGCAGCCGTGCTCGAAGCGCTGGCGCGCTACGACACCCCGACGATCTGCAACGCGATGGAGATCGTCGCGCCGGAGCGCCGCGCGATCGGCTTCACGACGCGCCCGCTGATCTGTCCGTTTCCGCAATTGCCGCCGATCGTCGGCTATGCGCGCACCGCGACCATTCGCGCCACGGTCGCTTCGGGACTGCCCGCGACCGAGCAGCAGGCGCGGCGGATGGCGTACTACGAATATGTCGGCTCCGGGCAGGGGCCGCGTATCAGCGTGATCCAGGACATCGATGGACCCGACGCCGGATTCGGCGCGTTCTGGGGCGAGGTCAACAGCGCCGTGCATCAGGCGCTGGGATGCCTCGGCGTGATCACCGACGGCTCGATTCGCGACATCCCGCAATGGGCGCCGGGCTTCCAAGCGCTCGCCGGTTCGATCGCTCCGTCGCACGGCCACGTCCATGTCACCGGCTTCGCCGCGGAGATCCGCGTCGCCGGGATGACGGTGCGCGACGGCGACCTGATCCACGCCGACAGCCACGGCGCGATCGTGATTCCGCATCACCTCGCGGACAAGCTGCCGGCGGCGGCCGACCTCTGCGGGCGGCGCGAGGTGCCGATCCTCGCGATCGCCCGCGATCCGTCGTTTTCGCTGCAGCGGCTACGCGAGGCGCTGATCCGCTCCGGGGAGATTCACTGAGTCCCAGTGTCCTGAATGGTTATCAGGAGGTTGACGTCGCGCGCGACGGCTCGTCCAACGGTAAGTGGACATCGTTCGCCGCAACGCGCTCCGACGCGACGCTTAACCTTTACGCGTCTTTAATGGCGGCTGACTACGGTGAAGCCGCGCAGCGCAGAATGCGTTGCGCCGCCGTCAGCGCGGGCTGGCGCGCGCGTGCGCGTGTCGGAGTACAAGATGGATATCGCCACACTTATCGGCCTGATCGCGGGCGCCGTCGTCGTGTCGTCGCTCATTCTGATGGGCGGCAATTTCGGAATGTTCTACGACATCCATGCCGTGATCGTCATTTTCGGCGGTTCGTTTGCGGCGACTCTGATCCGCTTTCCTTTGTCGGCGATGCTGCACGGCCTGCCGCTCGGTGCCAAATTCGCCTTCACGATGAGCAACCTGTCGGCTCGCGACCTGGTCGACGAACTGGCCCGGATCGCCGAAATCGCCCGTAAATCCGGGCCGGTGGGGCTGGAAAAAGTCGAAGCCGACGACCCGTTTCTGGCGAAGGGCATCCGCTACGTCGCCGACGGCTACGACCTCGAATTCATCCGCGACAATCTCGAGCGCGATCGCGACAACTTCCTGCTGCATCTCAACGAGGGTTCGAAGATCTATCGCGCGATCGGCGACTGCGCGCCGGCGTTCGGCATGATCGGCACGCTGCTCGGCATGGTGCAGATGTTCTCCAACATGCAGGACCCGTCGAAGCTCGGCCCGTTCATGGCGGTCGCGCTGCTGGCGACGCTCTACGGGGCCGTGGTGGCGAACCTTGTCTGTCTTCCGATCGCCGACAAGCTGCACGGCAAGCTGGTCGACGAGGAGACCAATCGCACGCTGATCATCGACGGAATCCTGATGATCCGGGACTCCAAGAGTCCAACTCTGGTCAGAGAAATGCTGCTCGCTTATCTGCCCGAAAAGCACCGTCACGAAGAAGACGAAGGCGTGCCGGCCTAATCGGAGACGACAGCAGCCGGAAAGCGCGCCATGGCAAAGAAGAAGCGGGAGGAGGCACACGGCGGTCACGGCTGGTTCGTGACCTTCGCCGATCTGATGGCGCTGCTGCTGGCGTTCTTCGTGATGCTGACCGCGTTCTCGACTCAGGACAAGGACAAGCTGAAGGTCGTCGCGGGCTCGATGCGCGAAGCGTTCGGCGTCCAGTCCGACGCCCGCTATTCCGGCATCATCGAAAATGACGGCCTGCCGACCCGTGGCAAGGTCAAGAACACCGAACACGTCAATCCCGAATTGTCGACCGCCAAGCCGTCGCCCGGCGAGGTGTCTAAAGACGAGGGCATCCACACCAAGGAGGAGCGCGAATTCGCGCTCGCCTCGGCCTCGCTGCGACAGGCTCTGCAGGACATGCCGGAAATCTCCGAGCTTTCGAAGAACGTGATGTTCGAAGAGACCAAGCAGGGACTCAACCTGGAGATCATGGACCAGGACGGTCGCGCGATGTTCGCCGACGGCTCCAAGGCTCCGTTCGAGCGCACGCGAAGGCTGCTCCAGAGCCTCGCCGGGCCGCTGCGCGCGACCCCGCTGCGGATCACCATCGCCGGCCACACCTCGGCAGGGTTGATGCCGGCGCGAAGCGACTACAATGGCTTCGACCTGTCCGCGGACCGCGCCAATGCAGTGCGTCAGATCCTCGAACGGGAAGGGGTTCCGACCTCGCATTTCTTTGCGGTCACCGGCCGGTCCGATACCCAGCCGTTGTTTCCCGAGGACCCCGCGATCGCCGCCAACCGCCGGGTGACCATCACGCTGATGCGGGAGAGCCCGGCGCTGCCGCCGGGATTGAAGCCCTGATCCGGCGATCCGGACAGCGGGCGTGTGGTCTGGCCGGGGCCAGGCCGCCAGCCTGACCGGCGCGATCCGGCCGCCGCGTTCGACCAATGGGGCGGTGCATTTTCGGCGCCGGCGGACTATCCACCCGGAATGACCGCACTCGTTTTCCGAAGCTTGATTTTCCTCGCGCTAGGCGCGACTTTGGCGACGCAATGGCCGAGCGTCGTTCTCGTTGTTGCACTATTGGGTCCAGGCAGTGCAATTGCGGGAGAAACGAGAGTGGTAGGCCAGGTTGAGGATTTGACGCCGCAGGACGTCGCCAAAGGGGTCGCAGAGGGACGTTATCTGCTGGTCGACGTCCGCGAGCCGAACGAAGTGGCGGCGGAAGCCTATCCGGACGCGGTGGTGGTTCCGCTGTCGAGCTTCGATCCGCGCCAGATCCCCGATCCGAGCGGCAAGCAGGTCGTGTTCGCCTGCCGCTCGGGTAAGCGCTCGGTGACGGCCTCTCAGGCGGCGCAGATGTCAGGGCTCGCCTACAACAAGCATCTCGCCGGCGGCATCCTCGGATGGAAGGCGGCAGGCCTGCCGACCAAGCCGGGCGGCTGATCGCGCGATGAACAGGGTCTTCGCCGATCTGCCCGTCACCGTGTTCGAGGCGATGTCGCAGCTCGCACGCGACAACAACGCGATCAATCTCGGCCAGGGGTTTCCGGACGATCCGGGGCCGGAGGACATCCGCCGGGCCGCGGCCGACGCGGTGCTGAACGGCTACAACCAATATCCCTCGATGATGGGGATCCCGGAACTGCGGCAGGCGATCGCCACCCATTACGGGCATTGGCACGGCGTCGCGCTCGACCCGATGACCGAGGTGATGGTGACCTCCGGCGCCACCGAGGCGCTGGCCAGCGCCATTCTCTCGGTGGTCTCGCCGGGCGATGAAGTCATCGTGTTTCAGCCGGTGTACGATTCCTACCTGCCGATTATCCGGCAGGCGGGCGGCATTCCGCGCCTGGTCCGGCTCGAGCCGCCGCACTGGCGGATCACCGAGGAGGCGTTGCGCCGGGTCTTCAACGCCAAGACCAAGGCGATCGTCTTCAACAACCCGCTCAATCCCGCCGCGGTCGTCTATCCGCGCGAGGATCTCGAACTGTTGGCGCGGTTCTGCCAGGAGTACGACGCCGTCGCCATCTGCGACGAGGTGTGGGAACACGTCACCTTCGATGGCCTCAGCCACATCCCGCTGATTGCGATCGAGGGCATGCGCGACCGCACGATCAAGATCGGCTCGGCCGGCAAGATCTTCTCTTTGACCGGCTGGAAGGTCGGTTTCGTCTGCGCGGCGCCGCCGCTGTTGCGGGTGGCGGCCAAGGTGCATCAGTTCCTCGCCTTCACCACGGCGCCCAATCTGCAGGTCGCGGTCGCCTACGGGCTCGGCAAATGCGACGACTACTTTTTGCAGATGCGCAAGGACCTGGCGCGAAGCCGCGACCGGCTGGCGCGGGGCCTGTCGAGCATCGGCTTCCCGGTGATCCGGTCGCAGGGCACGTACTTCCTCACCGTCGATCTGTCGCCGCTCGGCCTCAACGAGACCGACGAGGTGTTCTGCAAGCGGATCGTCAACGACTACAAGGTCGCCGCGATTCCGGTGTCGGCATTCTACGAGGAGGAGCCGGTCACTTCGGTGGTGCGGTTCTGTTTCGCCAAACAGGATCAGACGCTCGACACCGCGCTCGAGCGGCTGTCGGATGCGGTGCACAGGCGTTAGGACTTCGATGATGCGGAACGATCTCCTTCGACGGCTGCGATTCGTCGGCGCGACGCTGGGGCTTTCGGCGAGCCTCGCCGTGCCGGCGCTGGCGCAGGATCGCGTGGTCAATTTCTACAACTGGTCGAACTACGTCGCGCCCGGCGTACTCGAGGAGTTCACCCGCGAAACCGGGATCAAGGTGATCTACGACACCTTCGACGGCAACGAGACGCTGGAGACCAAGCTGCTCGCCGGCAAATCCGGCTACGACGTCGTCGTGCCGACCGCGTATTTCCTGCAGCGCCAGATCGGCGCGAAGGTGTTCCAGAAGCTCGACCCGACGAAGCTGCCCAACCTGAAGAACGCCTGGGACGTGGTGACGAAGAAGCTGGCGCTGTACGATCCCGGCAATCACTATGCGGCCAACTACATGTGGGGGACCACCGGCATCGGCTACAATGTCGGCGCAGTGAAGCGCATTCTCGGCGAGGGTGCGGTGATCGACAGCTGGGACATCGTGTTCAAGCCGGAGAATCTGGCGAAGTTCAAGGAGTGCGGCGTCCAGATGCTGGATTCCGCCGACGACATCCTGCCGGCGGCGCTGACCCGTCTCGGCCTCGATCCGAACTCGACCAAGCAGCCGGATCTGGAGAAGGCCGCCGATGCCGTCGCCAAGGTGCGGCCGTCGGTGCGGAAGTTTCACTCGTCGGAATATCTCAACGCGCTCGCCACCGGCGAAATCTGCCTCGTCGTCGGCTGGTCCGGCGATATCAAGCAGGCGCAGGCGCGGGCGACCGAAGCCAACAACGGCGTCGAAATCGGCTACGCGATCCCGAAAGAAGGAGCGCAGATGTTCTTCGACAATCTGGCTATCCCGGCGGACGCCAAGAACGTCGCCGAGGCGCACGAATTGATCAACTTCCTGTTTCGCCCCGAGATCGCCGCCCGCAATTCCGACTTCCTGTCCTACGCCAACGGCAACAAAGCCAGCCAGGAATTCGTCAACCCGCGTATCTTGAACGACAAGACGATCTATCCGGACGAAGCGATGCAGGCGCGCCTGTTCGTCATCACCGCGCGCGACGCGGCGACGCAGCGCGTGATCAACCGGCTGTGGACGCGGGTGAAGACCGGGCGGTGAAACCGTCCCTGGTCAGGCAGTCCCCGCCATGTCCCGCGCCGACGCTTCGCGAACGACGGGCTTTCCGAGGTCGCGCAGATCAATCGTTCCCGGGAGCGCGTGATCGGAAGGCTTGTCGCCGACGCCGCGCATTGGGATCGGACTGACGGGAGCCCGGTCGTATCGCTGAATATCATCGCGAAACAGCCGCCATGCCCATCCCGCCGTTCGGCGGTAGGTTTGGATCAGCCCGATCATGCCGTAGATCTGCGCGCCGGCATCGATCAGATGAGCCCGTGCTCTGAGTTCGGCGCGGCGAAGCATCTTCTTCGCGGCCGAGTAATCCTCGACCTCTTCTGCCGGCCTGGTTTCCGCGCTCGAGAACACCCCCGCCGACTTCGAGAAGATCAGCGCGCTCAGAAAGCGAACAGGATTGAAGAAGTAGGTGTAGGCGAGCAGCAGATTCATCTGCTTGAGCCAAGGCCGGGCGTGTTTCGAGGCGACGACATAATTGCCGTCCATGATGTGCGGCTCGACCGCGACATCGCCCGCCTTGCTGAAAGCCATCCCCGAATCGAACACGTTCTCGTACCATTTCGATCCGGGCGCCGGCGTCAGCATCATCACTTGCGTGGTGATCGATCCCGCCTTGCGCAACAACCTGATCTGGTTGATGAGACCGTAGTTCGATTTCCAGGTCACCAGCGGCTGGCTGTCGTGATGCATCATCATCGGCATCGGCAGAATGTTGTTTTCCCGCAGCAATCGGAACGCGAGTTCGGTCTTGTCCTTGTCTTGCGCCTTCTTGACCAGCGTCGCGGTCATGTCCTCGACGCCGAGCCAGACTGCTGCGAAACCGGCGTCGCGGATCAGCGGCAGGTGATCGCGCATTCCGACCGTGTCGTGCACCGTGACTTCCGTTCCGATCCTGATCTTGCAGAACGGTCGGCCGGCCCGGGCTTTGCGGGCCAGGGTCCCGGCGATATCAAGCGTGCGTTTGGTGTTGTTGAAGAAATTGTCGTCGGCGCCGAAGAAATTATAGAGGCCGAAGGTGGTGGCGATCTGCCCGATTTCCTCAGCGATGCGCTCACCGCTCTTGGCCCGGAACTGCGACTGGTTGTAGGCAGGTATCGGACAGTAGGAGCAACGAAACTTGCAGCCGGCCGTCATGACGATCCCGGCGATCGGGCTGAACTTCCTCACACGATTGGCGGGCAAGGCATGGCTCGCCAGCGTCGTCTCGTTGCTCGGCGTCTCCAGCAGTTTGTAGCCGTGGACCGAGTCGGGAAGTTCATCGAGATCGCCGAGCAGGCGCTGGACGCCGGTGTCGATCAGTTCCTCGATCGGTCCGCCGCGCGGCGCGCTGCGCGCGTAGACGATCCCCGCGACGTGGTCGAGGGCGCCGCTATCGCGCGCGCGGGCGAACACCGAGCGCATCGATTCGCCGCCCGCGCGCATCGACAGCAGCACTTCCAGCAATTCCAGAAAAACAAACTCTTCGCCGGTGACGGCGACGTCCGCGGCCCAGTTCGCGTTCGGGTCTGCACCGAAGACGTGCCAGGGCTCGTAGCGGATCCGCGGACCGCCCACGATGATCAGCGGGCGCTTGTCCGGCTCGATCCGGCAGGCCTCCCGGATCAGTCGGTCGCACTCCGCCGAATGCAGATGCATGCTCGAAACCAGGAACAGATCCGGAATGCGGCCATCAAGGCGCATGTGCAACGGGCTGAAATTGCGATTCCACTGCTGGAGGACGATCCGCGTTTTGTCGAAGCCGACGTCCACGAGCGCCGACCCGATCGCCCGCACGCCGCCGGGGGCCATCCGCGTATCGGCAAGAATGAAGGGAAGGACCCTCGTTCTGTGATCAAAGGCACTGACGATGACGGTCGTCAGGTCGTGGCTTCCGGAAAGATGTCGCAGCCGCTCCCGCAGAGCCAGCATCTTGCCGGGGGCCAATAGTTCGTCACCACGGGCACGCCTTGGCAGTTCCATGTAATGCCTCGTTCGTCGCCGACGCCCTGATCATGTCAGTGTGAGATCAATGCACGACCGGGTCAAGTTGACGACCAGCGGTTGGAACTTCGCAGGCTGAGCGGCGGCGCTCCTCCGGAAGCACCGCGCGTACCTATTCAAGACCTTTCGCAAAGCAGCGAGGTCGCTGATGGTGAGGCAGTGTGTCGCACCGGAACGACCGGCGACAGCTACCGCCAACGCCGATGCAGCCACAACCACTGCTCCGGCGTTTCGCGCACCCAGCCTTCAATCACCGAGGTTACCGCCTGCATCGTGCCCTGAATGTCGATCTGCCCGGATTCGTCGCGCACGGGCTGAATCTGTTCGGTGAGCTCGGCGCGGAAACGGTGTCCGGGCAGGCGGATGACGCGGGCGCCGTGCAGCGGGCAGTCGATCTGGCGCAGAAGTCGCGCCAGCATCGGATTGGCTTTGCAAGTGCGGCCGAAGAAGGTGACGTCGACGCCGCGGGAGTAATGCTGATCGACCAGCATGCCGACGTGTTTGCCGTCCTGCAACGCCTGCGCCAGCTTGAACGGCGCGGTGCCGCCGGCGGCGACGAGCTGGCCCATCTTGACCGAGCGGATGTCTTCGACGATGCGATCGGCCGCCTTGATGTTCGGGCGGCGATACAGCACCGCGGTGTCGAGCCCGTGTGCGACGGCGGCGACCGCGGGTAGTTCCCAATTGCCGAGGTGGCTGGCGAAGATCAGCGCCGGCTTGCCGTCGGTGCGCAGCTGCTCGAACAGCTCGAGCGAGCGCGGCGTCACTTCGATCCGGCTTTGATCCGGATGCTCGGGGTCGTAGTCCCAGACCGAATCCAGATGCGCGAACTCGGCGCCGGAGCGGCCGAGATTGTCCCAGACGCCGGCGAGGATCGTGTCGATCTCCTCGGCTGATTTCTCCGGGAAGGCGGCGGTGAGATTGGCGCGGCCGATGCGCTGCTCGGGCAGTCGCTGGCCGAGCTTGCGCACCAGGGCGCCGAAGAAGTCAGCGGTCTTGGTCGGATCGAATCTCCGCGCCAGGTGCAGCGCGCCGATCGCCGCCGAGCCGGCGATAGTGCCTGCGGCGGTCTTGGCTGCGCGTTGCGCACGCAGCTTGGCGCGGAGCAGGTGTAGTTTCATCAGAAGTGGACGATGATCTTGCCGAACACCTGGCGGCTTTCCATCCGCTTCAGTGCGGCGCCGACGTCGTCGAGTGGCACCTCGGTGTCGATCACCGGCAGCATCCCCGCGGCCATCTTGTCGAGGCTTTCGGCGATGTTCTTCATCGTCGCGCCGAACGAGCCGAAGATGCGGTATTGTTGCTGGAACAGCTGCATCAGGTTGATGGTCGCGGTCGGGCCCGAGGTCGAGCCGCAGGTCACGAGCCGGCCGCCGCGCTTCATCACCAGCAGCGAGCCGTTGAAGGTGTCGGCGCCGACGTGTTCGAACACGACGTCAACGCCCTTCTTCTTGGTGATCTTTCGGGTCTCGTGCTCGAAGCGGTGGTTGCGGTAGTTGATCACGTAGTCCGCGCCGAGCTTCTTGACGCCTTCGATCTTGCTGTCGTCGCCGACCGTGGTGATCACGGTGCAGCCGATCGCCTTGGCCATCATGATCGCGACGGTGCCGATGCCCGAGCCACCGGCATGCACCAGAATGGTTTCGCCGGGCTGCAGTTTGGCGTTGTCGAACAGCATGTGCTGCACGGTGGAGAACGCGATCGGCGCGCAGGCGGCGTCGCGCAGGCTCACGCTGTCCGGCACCGGGATCACCAGCCGAGCCGGGATGTTCATCAGTTCACGCGCGAATCCGTCGACGTGGAAGCCGATCAGTCCGCCGACATTCTCACAGAAATTATCGCGGCCTTCGAGGCAGGCCTTGCAGTGACCGCAGGTCAGCGCGCCGTACATCACGACCTTCTGGCCTGGCGCAAAGCGCGTCACGCCGTCGCCGACCGCCTCGATTGTGCCCGACGCTTCGGCGCCGACCACGATCGGCAGCTTGCGCTTGACGAACGCCATGCCGCGATAGCCCCAGACGTCGATGTGGTTGAGCGCGACCGCGGCGACGCGGATCTGCACCTCGCCGGCCGCGGGCGGCGGCGGCGGCGGCAGATCGGAGACCGCGAGATCGCGGTCGGCAACGAGAGTGAGCGCGCGCATGTATCGTGTCCGAAACAGTTGTGTTCTGGCGCGGCTAGACCGGCTCGCGCGTCAGAATCAGGGAAGCGTTCTGGCCGCCGAACCCGAACGAGTTCGACATCACCGCGGTGACGCGGGCGTCGCGCGCCTTGTTCGGCACCACGTCGAGCGGGATCGCCGGGTCGGGCACGTCGTAGTTGATGGTCGGCGGGATTCGCTGATGCTCGAGCGTCAGCAGCGAGAAGATCGCCTCGACCGCACCGGCGGCGGACAGTGTGTGGCCGACCATCGACTTGTTCGAGGACACCGGAATCGTCGAGGCGCGTTCGCCGAACATCGCGGAGATGCCGTTGTATTCCATCTTGTCGTTTTCGGGCGTGCCGGTGCCGTGGGCATTGATGTAGTCGATCTGCTCGACGCCGAGGCCGGCGTCGGCGAGCGTCTTCTTGATGCAGCCGATGATCGGCTTGCCGTCGGGGCTCGAGCGGGTGCGGTGAAACGAGTCGGCGAGTTCGCCGCAGCCGGCGACGACGCCGAGAATCGCCGCGCCGCGCGCCACGGCGGATTGGTAGCTTTCCAGCACCAGCGCGCCGGCGCCTTCCGCCATCACGAAGCCGTCGCGATTCTTGGCGAACGGCTTTGCAGAGGCCTGCGGCGGATCGTTCTGGGTCGACAGCGCCGACAGCAGCGAGAAGCGGATCAGCGCTTCGGCGTTGACCGAGCCGTCGGTCGCGACGCACAAAGCGGCGTCGGCCTCGCCGCGGCGGATCGCTTCGACGCCGAGCTGGATCGCGCTCGCGCCCGAGGCGCATGCGGTCGACAGCGAGATCGGCGAGCCCTTGGTGCCGAACGTTTCGGCGAGATGATCGGCGACCGATCCGAACAGGAAGCGGTGGTGATAGTTGGCGAAGCGTCCGCCGCCGCTGACGCGGAGCAGGGCGTCGTAGTCGATCGCGGTGTTGGCGCCGGTGGCGCGCGCCAGTTCCTGCCGCGGCTGCCACTCCAGTTCGACCGGCGCCACCGCGAGAAACAGCGGGCCGGGGAAGTCGCCCTTGCGGCCGATGCCGGCCTGCGCGATCGCTTCCTCGGTGGCGATGTCGGCGAGCTTCTCGCCGAGCACCGTGGAGGAGAACGGCTCGACCGGGACGAAGTCCACGGTGCCGGCCATCGTCGTCTTGAGGCCGTCGATCGGAAACCGGGTGATGGTGCGGATGCCGGATTCGCCCGCCGTGAGCTTGGCCCAATTGTCGGTCTTGCCGGCGCCGAGTGATGTAACCACGCCCATGCCGGTGACGACCACGATCGGCCTGCCGAATTTGTCGTGCGTCGCGGTCATCGCGTCCCCCTCGCTCGGTCGACCGAGCTCACCGAATGGCCTCGACCAGTGCCATGCCTTCGCCGCGCCAATGGCCGGCGCCGACCACCACAATCTGGTCCGGGGCTGTCGAGGTTTCAATCTCCAGCCCGCTGGGATCGTTCGCCGGAAACAGCGCGCCGCGTGACAGCGCCAGCGCCGCGAGCGCGATCCCGAGCGGAAACTGCGCTTCCATGACGTGCCCGAACGCCGTGCCCGTCGCGCGGATCGGATGAGCGCCATGCGCCCGCAGGAACGCGGCTTCTTCCGCCGTCGCCGGCTCAGCGCCGGTCGCGCCGGTGATGATCGCGGCGTTGTCGTGCAACGGGCCGAGCTGCGTCCACAGCTTGTCCATCGAAGCGGTGACGTCGCCCGGCGCGCGCCGGCGCGACATGTCGGCGACGACATTGCTCAGCCGCGCATAGGGCTTGGCGCCGCGCGCCTGCGCATGCGCCTTCGACTCGATCACCAGGAACGCAGCACCGGAGCCGAGCGCGAAACCGCCTTTGGGGCCGCGCGAAAACACCGGCGCGTGGTTGTGCTTGAGGTTGAAGTCGCCGAACTCGTAGAGCATCAGCAGATCTTTGCGCTCGCCGTTCTGCGCGGCGCCGATCAGCGCGATGTCGCTCTGCCCGGCGGCGATGCGCGCCAGCGCGATCCTTGCGGCGTCGACGCCGGCTTCCTCCTCGCCCATGAAGGTGCGCGACGAACCGGTGACGCCGTGCACGATGGCGATATTGCCCGCGAGCAGATTGGAGAGCTGCGCCAGAAACAACGTCGGCCGCAGATCGTTCATCAGCCGTTCGTTCAGTGCGCCGGGCGGCGTATCGCCGTGGGCCTCGGAGTTCAACACCGCGGAGTCGACCGAAAGATCGCGCTCGCCGCCGCCGGCGGCGACGATCATGTCGGTCCGCGACAGGATCTCGGTGTTGCCCTTGATGCCCGCTGAATCCAGCGCGAGGCCGGCCGCATAGGTGCCGATCCGCTGCCAGGCTTCCATCTGGCGCTGATCGCCCTTCTTTGGAATCTGCTTGTCGAAACTCAGCGGCGCCAGCGGGTGCACGATGTAGGGCGCAAAGCCGGTGGTATCGACGTTGACGCGGCGCTCCGCCAGCGCGTCCCAATGCGCGTCGAGGCCTTCAGCCAGCGAAGTCGCGAGTCCGATGCCGGTGATCCAGGCTTCCACAGGTTGTTTGTGCGACGTCTCAGCCATGGATCATCTGCTCCGGAAATCCGATCTGTCTGGCCATCGTCTCCATGTGCCCGCGCAGATCCGGATGCGGAAAGGGCACATGGCGGAAGGTCAGCGCCGCGTTGCACGCCAGCTTGCCGCCGCTTCTGATGTTCGCTTCGGTCATGGTGTAGCCTGAGCCCTCGTGGACCACCGTGGCATCGACAGAGAGCATCTCGCCGGGCGTGACGAAGCTGCGCATCTTGGCTTCCTTGACCGCCGCCAGGAACGGCATGCGTTGGAACTGCATCAGTGCGATCAGCAGCCAGCCGGAGGTCTGCGCCATCGTTTCGATCAGCAACACGCCCGGCATCAGCGGATAGCCGGGGAAATGACCCTCGAAGATGGTGCTCGTCTGCGGCACCAGCGCTTCGACCGTGATGCTGCGCTGCTCGAGACGAAGGTCGGCGATCCGATCGATCAGATGGAAATATTCGAGGTTCATCGCGGGCGGCTTTCGAACCGCGCCACTACGCGCCCTTGGCGGCGACCAACTCGTCGATGCGGGCGGCGAGGTTGCTCAGGACGAAATACTGCTCGGTGGTCGCCTTGCCGTCGTTGACCTCCTGGGTCCACTTCTCGAGCGGCAGTTTGATACCGAACGCCTTGTCGATCGCAAAGGCGATGTCGAGGAAGTCCAGGCTGTCGATCCCCAGATCATCGATGGCGTGGCTTTCCGGGGTGATCGTATCGCGCGGGATGTCACAGGTTTCCGCGATGATGGTGGCCACCCGATCGAATGTGGAAGTCATCATTAAACCTTTGATATTGTGTCGGAAATGGCCGTTCGCGCCGCGCGCGAGCGTGGTCGTGACGACAGGTGATTGCCCGTATATCGGAGCGCTGCCCCGAGTTCAATGGCACGTGGGCCACAGCCCTTTGGCGCTGCTTCAGCCCAGTTTCCGCGCCAGCGCAGGGAATCAACCCTGCGGCGCCGGAATGTGCGCGCAATCGCGCCGGCCCATCAACACGCAATCCTGTGTCTTGCGCAGGTCGGCGATGCTGGTGGCCAGCCAGAACCCGATCACCGTCAGCGCGACCGTGAAGGCGAGTGCCGCCAGATTGGTCAGCATCCGCTGCCGGAAGTCGTCCTGCTGTGGATCGCGCGGGCGCTCGTAACGCGACAGGTCGTTTTGCACCGGCGGCATCACGCGTGCGGTGGACGCTGCGCCCGGGGCCGGGGGGCGCGGCCGGAACTGCAGCACCCGGTGCTCGTCGTCGTCGGGAATGCTGAGGCGGTGGTTTTTCATGGCGGCCGGCCCTTGGCGGCGGCGGATCTGAACTCTGGTACTTATCCTAGTCGATGTAGGGCGCGCCGCAAACTCCGCAACGTGCCGGAGTGGCTTTGTCTCGCCGGCTGCGCCCCGCGCGCTCCATGCTGCGTTGCGCACAAGCCGCCGCGTGCCATAATTCGAGCCCTGCCTGCCGACGGAGTCTGAACGATGGCCAATCCGCGCGAACCGATGCTGCACCCGATTCCGATCCTGTCACTGCGACCGACGCAGATGACCGTCGGCCTGCGCGAAGTCGAAGAAAAGCGCCGGCGCTGGCGCGCGCACAAGCCGAAGAAGGAAGGCCGGCGGCTCGCCGAGCACATGATCCCGGTCGTGCTCGGCCCTGGCAAGCGCCACTATGTGGTCGATCACCACCATCTCGCCCGCGCGCTGCATGAAGAGGGCATCAAGGACGTCGCCGTCACGGTGATCGCCGATCTCAGCATGGTCGATCGCGACGCGTTCTGGGTCGTGCTCGACAGCCGGCGCTGGGTCTATCCCTACGACGCCAAGGGCGAGCGGCACCATTACAAGGATCTGCCGAAAACTGTCGCCGCGCTGAAGGACGATCCGTTCCGCTCGCTCGCTGGCGAGCTGCGCCGGATCGGCGGCTACGCCAAGGACACCACGCCCTTCAGCGAATTCCTTTGGGCGGATTTCCTGCGGCGCCGGCTGTCGCGCAAATCGGTCGACGCGGATTTCGCGAAGGCGACGGAACTGTCGCTGGCGCTCGCCAAGAGCAGGGATGCGATCTATCTGCCGGGCTGGTGCGGACCGGCGTTCGACGATTGACCGTGCTGCGGCGGCGCATCAATCCTCCACCGCCGGCGAGCCCTTGCTCTTGGTCTCGTCGCCGCCGCCTTCCGAGTCCTTGCCGCCGAGCAGGCGATGCAGCAGGCCCTCGAGCCGGTGGCCGCCGATCAGCACGGCAAGGGTGATCGCCATCGCGGCCAGCACCCCCGGCCATTGTCCGGCGCCGCAGGCGATGCCGATGCAGGCGGTCAGCCAGGTGCAGGCTGCGGTGGTCAAGCCGTGCACGTCGTGTCGGCCGCCGGTGTGGACGATGACGCCGGCGCCGAGAAAGCCGATGCCGGTGAGGATGCCTTGAATCACGCGGCTGGTCGGGTCGGACACGTGGTCGAGATCTGCGCTCTGGTCGGCGAGGGCGACCAGCAGCGCGGAGGCGACGCCGACCAGCGCCAGCGTCCGCATCCCGATCGGCTTGCCCTGCAGGTCGCGATTGAGGCCGATCAGTCCGCCGGCCACCGCGGCGACGCCGAGGCGCAACAACATCTCCCACCACGGCAGCACCGCATCAGCCTCCCAGCGCGATCGGCCGCGTCATGATTTCGGCAGCCGGCCCATCAGATAGAACTCGTCGTTCGGCCGCATGCCGGTGACATTGGCCATGCGGTTGGACAGCGCGAAGAACGCCGCGACCGCCGCGATGTCCCAGATATCATCGTCGCCGAAGCCGTGGCCCTCGAGCGCATCGAAATCGGCGTCGCCGACCCGCTCGGCGTCGCGGCTGACCTTCATCGCGAAGTCGAGCATCGCCTTCTGCCGCGGCGTGATGTCGGCCTTGCGATAGTTCGTGGCGATCTGGTCGGCGATCAGCGGATTTTTGGCGCGGATGCGCAGGATCGCGCCGTGCGCGATCACGCAATACTGGCACTGATTGGCCGCCGAAGTCGCGACCACGATCATCTCGCGTTCGGCCTTCGACAGCCCGCTGTCCTTCTCCATCAGCGCGTCGTGATAGGCGAAGAAGGCCCGGAATTCGTCCGGCCGGCCGGCCAGCGACAGAAACACGTTGGGCACGAAGCCGGACTTCTCCTGCACGCCGAGGATTCGGGCGCGAATATCGTCGGGCATATCGGCGAGCGCAGGAACGGGAAAGCGAGAGACGGCAGCTGATGTCATCGAAGGTTCCGCAAGGCGCGACATGCGCCGAGCGGAGCTTAGGCGATCATCGCGCGCGCGGCAAAGCGTGCGCGGATGCTGCACTGCGTCAGCGCAGTGGCTTCTTCAACAGCGAGAAGCGGTCGGGGTCGAGCCCGAGCGACGGCTGCAACATCGGCGCTTCGACGGTGCGGGCCAGCGGGCGTTCGACCGTGCCGGGATCGTTCGGCACGTCGCGGTGCGAGGTGGCGCCGCGCCAGCGTTCGAGCACGGCGCTGACGAAATGCATGTCGTGCCCCGCGGCCGCCGACGGCACCGTCGAGATCGCCGCTTCCGAGCGCGGCAATTGCTGCGGCGGCACTTCCTTGAAGCGCAGCCGCGTCGGCAGCGCGACGCCTTCGCCGAACGCCAGCACTTCGCGGGTGCCGAGCGAGGGCACGAACGACAGCAGATTGGCGGCAGCGTCCGACACCGCCGAGCGCAGCAGTGATTGATCGCGGTCGTTGGCGAGCCGCATCGCGAACAGCGTGTTGCACTGCGACAGGATGGTGGCGTCGAGCTCGGCCGGACGCTGCGTCACCAGGCCGAGATAGACGCCGTATTTGCGGCCCTCTTTGGCGATCCGCGACACCGCCTTGCGGGTCGGGCCGAAGCCGATCGTCCGATCGGCGCTGGCGTAGCGATGGGCCTCTTCGCAGACGAACAGCAGCGGCGACACGCCGTCGCTCCACAAGCCGAAATCGAACGCCATGCGGCACAGCACCGACACCACCGAATCGACGACTTCGGCCGGGAAGCCCGCGAGTTGCATGATCGTCATCGGGCGACCATTGGCCGGCAGCCGGAACAGATGGCTGATCACCTCCGCCATGGTGTCGCCGCCGACATTCGCATTGTCGAACATGAAGGCGTAGCGCGGGTCGTTGCGCACGGTCTCGATCCGCGAGATCAGCTTGTGATAGATAATGCGCGACGAGCGGTTCTCCAGCTTGCCCATGCGCTCGTCGATCAGCGAGATCAGGTCGACCAGACGATACGGCACCGGCGTGTCGGCGGTGTAGCCGACGGATTTCGGGTCGAGGCGTTTGAGACCGAGCCGGTCGGCGCTGGTGTATTGCACGTACAGGCCCTTGGCGATCGGGATCACTTCGGCCAGCACGTCGAGTTCTTCCGGCACGCCGGGACGGCCGGCGAACAGCACGTCGACGATCTCGTCGAAATTGAACAGCCAGAACGGCAGCTTCAGATTGCGCGGATTGAGCACCAGCGCCTTGTCGCCGAAGCAGCGGCCGTATTCGTTGTGCACGTCGAGCAGGAAGATGCGCAGCGCCGGCCGCGATTTCAGGATCTCGTTGAGCAGCAGCGACACGCCGGTCGATTTGCCGACGCCGGTAGAGCCCAGCACGGCGAAATGCTTCGACAGCATTTCCTCGATGTCCACATAGGCGATCACCGACGGGTCCTGCTGCAGCGTGCCGACATTGATCTGGTCCGATCCGGTCGGGGCGTAGACGATGCGCAGGTCCTCGCTCGAGATCATTTCGACCGCGTCGCCGATCGTCGGATAGTTGGTGACGCCGCGCTGGAACTTCGCGCGCACCGTGCCGGGCAGGATTTCGCCGAGCAGATCGACCGCGGCGACCGCGACATAGGGATCGTTCGGCGAGATGTTCTCGCTCGTCGCTTCGGTGATCATCGCGATGATGGTCGAGGTCGCGGTGCGGATGCTGACGAAGCGACCGACCGTTGCGCGCACTGCTGCGGCAGACAGGCGACTTTCGGGCAGCAGGCCCGCGCGCGCCATCGACCCGCGCACGGAAATGATCTTGCCGAACGCCGGCCGGGACACTGATTCTGACATGTGTGGAACTCTGCGCTCTGTCTGTTCGGGTGCGACTATGCGGGCGCGTTGCTGAGAAACTGTTAAGTGGCGGGCGTCACACAGCGGGAATGGCGATGATAGTTGGTCGCTGATTAGGCCGCTTTTGTTGATCATTCGACGCAAGTCCGGATGTGGCGGTTAACCCCTCGTTGACCATCGCGGCTGCAACCGAGGGCGCTGCGGCTGCGTCGTCCGGCCACGACCCATCGCTCTCGCGGCGCCGGAGCGTCCGAGGTTTGCACCCGTCGCTGTCACAGCGAGGGGTGGGCGCGCGCCGGTCGGCGCGGGTTGGTGGTGGTTCTCGCGATCACTTCTTGCGAAGGATCGCGCATCGCCTTCCGGCGCGCCCACCTGCGGCGCTTTCTGTCTTCGGGCCCGTGCTTCCGTTGACAGGCAAGGGTAATGAAACCCCACTGATCCGGCGGATTACGCCGCCTTCACCTGCCCCCGTGCAGCGAACTAACAAGTCGCAGAGCCTCGTAGTAGGCCCGGACGGGTCCCCGAAGCCTCCCGGACGCGTGCTTGCGAGGCACGACGCGCAGGACGCCGCGTCCATCCGGCTTTGCTGACCAGCGTCAGCTCCGCCGAACCATCGTTCCAGGCTGGTTGCCCAGCCCGCCTATCTGTCCCGCTTGTACGACGCCTCGCGAAGCGCCCCTCACGGACAGGACATGGCGGACTATAATCATAATAGGATTATTGTCAAGGGACGATCTCGCCCGTGTCCCGGACGGCTGCGGCACGCAGTGCCGCCGCGCAGAGCCGGGACCCCGGTTCGCGAATTCACGACGTTTGCAGACTGTAGGGTGGGCAAAGGTGCGCCGCAGGCGCACCGTGCCCACGCGGATGCAGCAACAGGGTCCGCGTGGGCACGTCGCTGCGCGACTTTGCCCACCCTACGCGCTGCTCATGGCGTTTTGCTGCTTGATCAGCAGAAGAAACCGGGGTCCCGTATCTGCGGAGCAGCGCTCCGCGCTGCACCGCGTGCGGGACACGCGGATCATCGTCGAAGGTCGGGCCGTGCTAGCGACGCGGAAGCCCTCTACGCGTCTCCGTCATTCCGGGGCGCGCCGATGCGCGGCGGCCTAATCGCCGACGAATTCGCTGCGCCTGTAGCCTTGCGCGTACAGCAGCGCAGTGAGGTCGGCGTGGTCGATGCGGCCGTGGGCGCTGGCGGCGACCGCGGGCTTGGCGTGGTAGGCGATGCCGAGGCCGGCGGCCTGGATCATGCCGAGGTCGTTGGCGCCGTCGCCGATCGCCAGCGTGTCGATGGCGTCGAGGTCGTCGGCTTCGCGCAACTCCAGCAGCGTCGCCAGCTTGGCTTCGCGGCCGAGGATCGGCTCGGCGACGCGGCCGGTGAGCTTGCCGTCCTCGCTCAGCAATTCGTTGGCGCGATGCTCGGCGAAGCCGAGACGCGCTGCGACCGCCTGGGTGAACTGCGTGAAGCCGCCGGAGACCAGACACGTATAGGCGCCGTTTGCGCGCATCGTCTGCACCAGCGCGCGGCCGCCGGGATTGAGCGTGATGCGGGTCGCCAGCACCTTGTCGATGATGTCGAGCGAAAGCCCCTTCAGCAGCGCCACGCGCTCGCGCAGCGCCGGCTCGAATTCGATCTCGCCGCGCATCGCGCGCTCGGTGATCGCGGCGACGTGGCTCTTCAGCCCGACGAAGTCGGCGAGTTCGTCGATGCATTCCTGGCCGATCATGGTCGAATCCATGTCGGCGAGAAAAAGCTTCTTGCGCCTGGTGGCGAGAGGCTGCACGACGACGTCGATCGGCAGATCGCCGCGCGCGTCGCGCAGCCGGTCGGCGAGGGCCAGGGCGTCGTCGTCGCTGCTGAAGGTGATGTCGGCGGCGACCTCGTCGTGCAGCCAGACCGCGGCGTTCGGCTGTGGCAGCACGGCGCGCGCGCCTTCGAGCACGGTGGAATCCAGCGCGGGACTGTTTGGATTGCAGATGAGCGTGGCGACGAGCGACATGGGAAAAACGGTTCCGGAGCAGGGGCAAAAGCCGGCGGCCGTGCTTATCGCAGGGCCGACCGCCAGCGGCAAGTCGGCGCTCGCGCTGCGGCTTGCGCAGATGCACGGCGGCGTCGTCATCAACACCGATTCGATGCAGATGTACCGGGACCTGCGGATCATCACCGCCCGGCCGACGCCGGAAGAGGAGGCGCTGGTCCCGCATCGGCTCTACGGCACGGTGGACGCCGCGGTGAATTTCTCCGCTGGCGCCTTCGTCGAGGCCGCTGCCGGGGCGCTGGCCGAGGCGCGCGCTTCGGGCCTGCTGCCGATCTTCATCGGCGGCACCGGGCTGTATTTCAAGGCGCTGACCCGCGGACTGTCTTTGGTGCCGCCGGTGCCGGCCGAAATCCGCGACGCGGTGCGGCTGCGGCTCGACCGCGATGGCGTGGCGGCGTTGCACGCCGAACTGGCCCGGCACGATCCGGCCGCAGCCGAACGGCTGGCCCCGGCCGACCGATCACGGATCGCGCGGGCGCTGGAAGTGGTGCTGGCGACCGGTCGGCCATTGGCCGACTGGCACGGCGAGGCCTCGCCGCCGCTATTGCCGCCGGACGGCGTCACGGCGGTGTTTCTCGCGCCCGAGCGCGAGGCGCTGTACGCCCGGATCGACGCCCGATTCGCCGCAATGCTGCGGGCCGGCGCGCTGGACGAGGTCGCGGCCTTGGCCGAGCGCCGGCTCGACCCGCTGCTGCCGGCGATGAAGGCGCATGGCGTGCCGGCGCTGATCCGACATCTGCGCGGCGAGATTTCGCTGGACGAGGCGGCCGTCATCGGCGCCGCCGACACGCGGCACTACGCCAAGCGGCAATTCACCTGGTTCCGGCACCAGTTACCAGAGTTTCGTTGGGTGACGCCTGAGGAGGCGGGGAGGGTGGTGGATCAAGAATTTCAGGGCAATCCAAGCTGCACCACCAGCACAGCGTCATCCTGAGGTGCGAGCGCAGCGAGCCTCGAAGGATGGAACGACGAAGTCCGTGCCGCCCATCCTGAGGTGCTGCAAAGGTCCGTGAGACGGACCTTTGCAGCACCTCAGGATGACGATGTGCTGGTGGGGTGGTCGGCGCACCCGCCTGCACCTATTTACCGCTCGCGAGGTGGCTCCAATCCGGCTAAGGTTTGATCCTTACGGCACTGTCCTGCCTTGACAATGGAAGTTTGAGCGGTATGGTCCCGCGCAACCTTTGGGAAGCCGAGCTGGCCACATGCGACACAAAATTACCGATCTGCTTCTCGTTATCGTACCCGAGCGCACCGCCGGGGGTGGATAGACTCCACCCTGTGAACGGACGGTGCGCTGAGGGCCTTGAACGGGCCCTTTTTTATTGTCCGAACGCCTTCGACCCGAACTTTGTCCGAACCACCCGAACTTCAGCGCCAGACGGCGCCTCCGGAGCCCACCATGAGCGACAGCACCAGCCACGATCCCAACCAGATGACCGGCGCCGCGATGATCGTCCGCGCGATGAAGGATCACGGCGTCGAGCACATCTTCGGCTATCCCGGCGGCGCGGTGCTTCCGATCTATGACGAGATCTTCCAGCAGTCCGACGTGCAGCACATCCTGGTCCGGCACGAGCAGGGCGCCGGCCATGCCGCCGAGGGCTATGCGCGCTCGACCGGCAAGCCGGGCGTGGTGCTGGTGACCTCGGGCCCGGGCGCCACCAACATGGTGACGCCGCTGGCCGACGCGCTGATGGATTCGATCCCGATCGTCTGCATCACCGGGCAGGTGCCGACGCATCTGATCGGCAATGACGCGTTCCAGGAATGCGACACCGTCGGCATCACCCGGCCTTGCACCAAGCACAATTGGTTGGTGCGCGACATCAAGGATCTCGCCCGCGTGCTGCACGAGGCGTTCTACGTCGCGACCTCCGGCCGTCCGGGCCCGGTCGTGGTCGACGTGCCGAAGGACGTGCAGTTCGCCACCGGCACCTATCATCCGCCGCGCAAGGACGACGTCCACGTCTCCTACAAGCCGGTCACCAAGGGCGATCCGAACCAGATCCGCAAGGCGGTGGCGATGCTCGCCGGCGCCAAGCGGCCGGTGATCTATTCCGGCGGCGGCGTGGTCAATTCCGGCGACGAAGCCTGCCGGCTGCTGCGCGAGCTGGTCGAGGTCACCGATTTCCCGATCACCTCGACGCTGATGGGGCTCGGCGCCTATCCGGCGTCGGGCAAGAACTGGCTCGGCATGCTCGGCATGCACGGCACCTACGAAGCCAACATGACGATGCATGGCTGCGACGTCATGCTGTGCATCGGCGCGCGCTTCGACGACCGCATCACCGGCCGCACCGACGCGTTCGCGCCGCACGCCAAGAAGATCCACATCGACATCGACCCGTCGTCGATCAACAAGAACATCCGCGTCGACGTGCCGATCATCGGCGACGTCGCCAGCGTGCTGACCGATCTGCTCGCGGTGTTCAAGGCCGAGGCGAAGAAGCCCGACATCAAGCCGTGGTGGCACCAGGTCGCGACCTGGCGCGCGCGCAATTCGCTGGCCTACAAGAAGAACAACGACCTGATCATGCCGCAATACGCGATCCAGCGGCTTTACGAGGCGACGCGTGGCCGCGACACCTACATCACCACCGAAGTCGGCCAGCATCAGATGTGGGCGGCGCAGTTCTACGGCTTCGAACAGCCGAAGCGCTGGATGACCTCGGGCGGCCTCGGCACCATGGGCTACGGCCTGCCGGCGGCGCTCGGCGTCCAGGTGGCGCATCGCGATGCGCTGGTGATCGACATCGCCGGCGACGCCTCGGTGCAGATGACGATGCAGGAGATGGCGACGGCGGTGCAGTACGAACTGCCGATCAAGATCTTCATCCTCAACAACCAGTATATGGGGATGGTGCGGCAGTGGCAGCAGCTGTTGCATGGTAATCGGCTGTCGCACTCCTACACCGAGGCGATGCCGGACTTCGTCAAGCTCGCCGAGGCCTATGGCGGCGTCGGCATGCAGGTGACCAAGCCGGCCGATCTCGACGGCGCGATCATGGACATGATCAAGGTCAACAAGCCGGTGCTGTTCGACTGCCGCGTCGCCGCGCTGGAGAACTGCTTCCCGATGATCCCGTCCGGCAAGGCCCACAACGAGATGCTGCTGCCGGCCGAAGCCACCGACGAAGCCACCGCGGCGGCCTTCGCCGGCGGCAAGGCGCTGGTGTGAGCCACTGACGCGCTGCGCTGATTACCTCTCCCCGCGTGCGGGGAGAGGTCGACCCGGCGGAGCGTAGCGAAGCCGGGGCGGGTGAGGGGGCGCCTCCGCGCATCGCGGACTCAGTAGCCCCTCACCCCAACCCTCTCCCCGCAAGAGCGGGGCGAGGGAGCGCACCGTGCCTGATGAGAGTCATCGCCCAATTCGAATGTGAGAACGCCACAATGACCCAGCCCGCCTCCGCCTATTTCATGGAAGATCGCCACGATCCGAACGAGACCCACACGCTGTCGGTGCTGGTGCAGAACGAGCCCGGCGTGCTGGCGCGGGTGATCGGGCTGTTTTCGGGGCGCGGCTACAATATCGAGAGCCTGACCGTCTCGGAGACCGAGAACCAGAAGCACCTGTCGCGCGTCACCATCGTCACCACCGGCACCCCGATGGTGATCCAGCAGATCAAGAACCAGCTCGACCGCATGGTGCCGGTGTATCGCGTCGTCGACATGACGTTGTCGGGCCGCTCGATCGAGCGCGAGTTGGCGATGGTCAAGCTGCGCGGCACCGGCGATCACCGCGTCGAATCGCTGCGGCTCGCCGAAGCGTTCCGCGCCCGGGTGATCGACGCCTCGACCGAGAGCTTCGTGTTCGAGATCACCGGCAACACGTCGAAGATCAATCAGTTCATCGAACTGATGCGTCCGCTCGGCTTGGTCGAAGTGGTCCGCACCGGCGTCGCCGCGATCGGCCGCGGCGCGGAGGGGATGTAGCCTCGCCTCCTGAGGGCGCCGGCCGGCTTTGCATCGAGCGCGTTCGGATATACCTTGGATATCCGAGCCAAGGAGGCGGCGATGAAGGTCAAGGCTGATCTGCTGGCGAAGATGCTGGACGAAATTGATCGCCTGAACCTCAAAAGCCCCGACACGATCGATTGGGGACCGGACCGCGGCTCAGAAATCATCGACGATGACTATTCACGCGGGCTGATCGTGCCGGGCCCGGATGGGGTACCCATGCGGGTCGCCCCATCGTCTTAGCGCTACGCCGCGATCGCCTCGGCGATGTCGTCGAACGAGCTGTTGGTGTAGTCCTTCGCCAGCGAGCGGATCAGCGCGGCTTCGACGGTCTTGTGCAGGATCGGCCGCATCTGGCCGAGCGTCTGCGGGTCGGCGATCAGCACCAGACTGTCGAATTCGCCGGCGAGCTTCATCTTGTTGATCAGCAGGCTGAGCTGCTTGGCGAAGGTGGCTTCGTCGGTCTGGCTCTGGGTCTGATCCTCGGGGCGCGAGCCCGACGGACCGTCGTCATCGAGATTTTCCGGCGCCAGTCTGCGTTCTTCGCGCAGCACGACGCTGGCCGGCTTACCGGTGTTGCGGAGCAAAATCGCTCCGCCGCCGTCGGCGACGACGATCAGTGCGTTGTGCGGAATAAGGGTCATGGGGGAGGCTCTCCTGGTGATGCGCCGGCCGCCTTCGCGGCCGTCGGCCCAACGAGCAACAGGCTGCGCCGGCCTTGGTTCCGTCGTTCGGGCTGCGCCATCGTTGCGCGGGGGGCTGTTCCGCGCGAACGGCGGGTGACGCAGCAGCGCCGGATCGGCTAGGACCCCGGCAACGGCGCGCGCAACGCGCGGCCGATTCAGGGCGGAGACATCATGAGGCCAGCCGACATCGCGCTTGCGCTCGTCGTTGCGCTGATCTGGGGGCTGGGCTTCGTGTTCACGCGCTATGCGCTGACCGAGATGTCGCCGACGGTGCTCAATTTGCTGCGGTTCGCCATCACCGCGCTGCCGTGCCTGCTGCTGCCGCGGCCGAAACTCGCCTGGACGATCTGGATCGGCATCAGCCTGCTGCTGGTGTGGCAATATCTCACCCAGAGCTGGGGGATGGCTCATGGCGTGCCGGCGGGGCTGACCGCGGTGATCGTGCAGAGCCAGGCGCTGTTCACCGTCGCGTTCGCCGCGGTGCTGCTCGGCGAGCGGCCGACCCGGGTGCAACTGATCGGCATCGGCGTCGCCGCGTGCGGCCTGCTGATGATCTGCTTCACCGTCGGCTACGATTTCACCTTCGTTGCCTTCGCCGTCACCATGACGGCGCCGATCGCCTTCGCCTTCACCAATCTGTTGCTGCGGCAGGCCCGCGACGTGCCGATGCTCGACCTGTTCGCCTGGATCAGCCTGGTGTCGCTGCCGCCGCTGGCGCTCGCCGCCTTCGCCGCCGACGGCGGCCCGGCGATCTGGCGGGAGGTGAGCGGTCTGTCGCCGGGGGTGATGGCGGCGATGCTGTCGCTGTCGATCGGCTCGACCACGGTCGGCTACTGGATCTGGGGCCGGCTGCTGCAGCGCTACAGCGCCGTCCAGGTGGTGCCGTTCGCGCTGCTGGTGCCGTTCATCGGGGCGGGGGCCTCCAGCCTGGTGTTCGGCGAGACCTTCGGCCCGCTGCGGCTGGCCGGGATGCTGATCGTGGTGGCGGGGCTCGCCATCATGCTGCTGTTCGGCCGGGCGCGACCGGCGCTGCCGGAGACCGCCTGAAAGTCGTAGGCGCCCCGTCTTCGCGGTGCGGCAGCCATGCCGCAGCCACAAAACACCGCCGCGGGCTTGTCTCAGGGCACCTCCCGCCCTAGAAACCGGCAGCAATTTCACGGTCGGCCGGGACTGGCCCGATCACCACAGCAGGGGGCGGGACGGGCCGCCGAAGAGAGGAACGAGAATGCGAGTTTACTACGATCGCGACGCCGACCTGAATCTGATCAAGGGCAAGAAGGTCGTCATCGTCGGCTACGGCAGCCAGGGCCACGCCCACGCGCTGAACCTCAAGGATTCCGGCGTCAAGGACGTCGCGATCGCGCTGCGCAAGGGCTCGGCCACGGCCAAGAAGGCCGAAGCCGCCGGCTTCAAGGTGATGGAAGTCGCCGAGGCCGCCAAATGGGCCGACGTGATGATGATGCTGACGCCCGACGAATTGCAGGGCGAGATCTATCGCGACCACCTGCACGACAACATGAAGCAGGGCGCGGCGCTGCTGTTTGCGCACGGCCTCAACGTCCACTTCAACCTGATCGAGCCGCGCGCCGATCTCGACGTGCTGATGGTCGCGCCGAAGGGCCCGGGCCACACCGTGCGTTCGGAATATCAGCGCGGCGGCGGCGTGCCGAGCCTGATCGCGATCCACCAGGATCCGTCGGGCAATGCTCACGACCTCGGCCTCAGCTACGCCTCGGCGATCGGCGGCGGCCGCGCCGGCATCATCGAGACCTCGTTCAAGGAAGAATGCGAGACCGATCTGTTCGGCGAGCAGGTGGTGCTGTGCGGCGGTCTGGTCGAACTGATCAAGGCCGGCTTCGAGACGCTGGTGGAAGCCGGCTACGCGCCGGAGATGGCGTATTTCGAGTGCCTGCACGAAGTGAAGCTGATCGTCGACCTGATCTATGAAGGCGGCATCGCCAACATGAACTACTCGATCTCCAACACCGCGGAATACGGCGAATACGTCACCGGCCCGCGCATCGTCACCGCCGAGACCAAGGCGGAGATGAAGCGGGTGCTGGCCGACATCCAGAACGGCATCTTCACCCGCAACTGGATGCTCGAGAACAAGGTCAACCAGACCTCGTTCAAGGCCACCCGCGCCAAGCTCGCCGCCCACCCGATCGAGGAAGTCGGCGCCAAGCTCCGCGACATGATGCCCTGGATCAAGAAGGGCGCGCTCGTGGACAAGAGCAAGAACTAAGCGCGCGACGCGCTCGGCGTCATCCTGAGGCGCCGCCGCAAAGCGGCGGCCTCGAAGGATGGACCGCTTGCACTCGCCGCCGCATCCTTCGAGGCTCGCCCTGCCGGGCGAGCACCTCAGGATGACGACACGATGATGGTGGCATCGAAGCGGGATCGCGGCGACGCGGTCCCGTTTTCGTTTGCGGCGGGCACTTCTTCACCCGCTCCCCGCGAAAAGCGGGGCGAGGGGGCGCGCCGTGCGCGGGGCGAGGCCGGACGGTTCAATCCGCCGCAGCCTCGGCGCCTTGATCTGGTCAGACCAGATTGGTAGGGTCAGTTATGGCGACCCCGCTCAATTCCGAGACCACCCACACGGTCCGCAGGACGCTCGAATTCGTCCAGCACCATCGGCTGGCGAAGGGCGACCGGCTGCCGTCGGAGCGGGAATTGTCGGAGCGGTTCGGGGTGGCGCGCAGTTCGGTGCGCGAGGCGCTGGCGGTGCTGGACGCGATGCGGATCACCGAGCGCAAGCCGAAATCGGGCATCTTCCTGCGCAACGCGGTCGAGGACGGCGGGCTCGATGCGCTGGTGCTGCAGGCCGATCTCGGGCTGGCGTTCGATCCGCAGGTGACGCGCGACGTCACCGAGGCGCGGATCATCTGCGAGGAGCAGGCGCTGCGGATTGCCTGCCGCAGGCGCACTGACGCTGATCTGGCGAAGCTGCACCGATTGCTCGACGGCTATGCCGGGCTGGTCGACGCCGACCGCAATCCCGCCGATGCCGACGTCGATTTTCACCTCGCGCTCGTCGCCGCGAGTCAGAACCGGATTCTGGTGCGCACGCTGACGCCGCTGATGCTGATGAGCACGAATTGGCGGCGGCGCTATTTCGATTCCGCCGCGATCCGCCGTCGTTCGCTCGACGATCACCGCGCCTTCGTGGCCGCGATCGAAGCGCGCGACGAAGCCGCCACCTCGGCGCTGGTGCAGCGCCACGTGCAGACCGCCGCGGCCGACGTGCGCGCTCTGGCGGAGCAGGGCGGCGCGACCGCGACCGACACGCCATCCAAATCAGACACGCGCGCATCCGACGCGCCGACATAACCCCGGTCAACGGGAGAACTTCGCGCGGCCAACAGCCGCTTCGGGGAAACGCAAAAAGAAGGATCAAAAATGCGTATGACGACGACTTCCGTGGCCGCGTTCGCGGCTGCGATCGCGATGCTGGCCGCGAGCCCGGCAGCGGCCCAGAAGAAATACGGCCCCGGCGCCAGCGACACCGAGATCAAGCTCGGCAACACAGTGCCCTATAGCGGCCCAGCCTCGGCCTACGGCATTCTCGGCAAGACCTATGCCGCGTATTTCGCAAAGATCAACGAGGAAGGCGGCATCAACGGCCGCAAGATCGTCCTGATCTCTTATGACGACGCCTATTCGCCGCCGAAGACCGTGGAACAGACCCGCAAGCTGGTCGAAAGCGACGAGGTGCTGGCGATCGTCGGCAATGTCGGTACCGCCTCCAACATCGCGATCCAGAAATATCTGAACGCCAAGAAGACCCCGCAATTGTTTCTCGCCACCGGCGCGACGCGCTGGAACGATCCGAAGCAGTTTCCGTGGACCATGGGCTGGCTGCCGAGCTACCAGGCCGAGGCCACGGCCTATGCGAAATATCTGCTGAAGGAGAAGCCCGACGCCAAGATCGGCGTGTTCTACCAGAACGACGATTTCGGCAAGGACTACGTGCGCGGCCTGAAGGAGGGGCTCGGCGACAAGGCGGCGACGATGATCGTCGCCGAATCCAGCTACGAGGTCTCCGAGCCGACGGTGGATTCCCACATCGTCAAGCTGAAGGCGGCCGGCGCCGACACGCTGCTCACCTTCGCGACCGGCAAGTTCGCCGCGCAGGCGATCAAGAAGGTCGCCGAACTCGGCTGGAAGCCGCTGCACATCGTGCCCAACGCCAGTTCGTCGCTCGGCAGCGTGCTGCGCCCGGCCGGCCTCGACAATGCGCAGGACCTGGTGTCCGCGACCTTCGCCAAGGACCCGACCGATCCGCAGTGGAACGAGGATCCGGGGATGAAGAAATTCCACGCCTTCGTCGAGAAATACATTCCCGAAGGCAAGGCGATGGAGAGCACCGTGCTGTCCGGCTACAGCATCGCCCAGACCATGGCGGAGGCGCTGCGGATGTGCGGCGATGATCTGACCCGCGACAACCTGATGAAGCAGGCGGCGAACATGAAGGACGTCAAGCTCGACGGCCTCTTGCCGGGCGTCACCGTCAACACCAGCGCCACCGACTTCGCGCCGATCGACCAGTTTCAGATGATGGTGTTCAAGGGCGAGCGCTGGGGGCGGTTCGGCGACGTCATCAAGGGCGAACTGGCCGTGGCCGGACGGTAAGCGCTTCGATCGCCACCGTCTTCACCTCTCCCCGCGCGCGAGGAGAGGGAGCTCGCTGTGCTCGGCGCAAGACTTCGCGTAGCATTCGATGCGAACGGGACCGCGGTGACGCGGTCCCGTCTTGCTGTGATAGGGTCGCGGCGCATTGGGGCACGGAGTTGAGCCATGAAGTCTGTCGTCGTCACCGGGGTGTCCAGCGGGATCGGTCACGCCATCGCGAAACTGCTGCTGGACAAGGGTTTTCGCGTATTCGGCAGCGTCCGCAAGCCGGCCGATGCGGAGCGGCTGATCCACGAATTCGGGGCGAACTTCACGCCACTGATTTTCGACGTCACCGACGAGGCCGCGATTCGGGCGGCGGCGGGCGAGGTCCGGGCGGCGCTCGGCGGTGAGCGGCTCGCCGGCCTGGTCAACAATGCCGGCATCGCGGTGTCGGGGGCGGTGGTCGATCTGTCGGCCGACGACTTCCGACGGCAGTTCGAGGTCAATGTGATCGGCCCGATCGTGGCGACGCAGGCATTCGCGCCGCTGCTGGGCACCGACGATACGCTGCGCGGGCCGCCGGGGCGGATCGTGATGATGTCGTCGATCGCAGGCCGGTTCGGCAATCCGCTGATGGCGGCTTACTCCGCGTCGAAACACGCGCTCAACGGCCTGTCGGACGGGCTGCGCCGCGAGATGATGCTGTTCGGCATCGACGTGGTGATCATCGCGCCCGGCGCGGTCAAGACGCCGATCTGGGCCAAGGCCGAGCACGAGGACGTATCGCGCTTCGCCAACTCACCGTTCTATCCGGCGCTGCAGACGATCCGCGCGATGCTGCCGAAGATGGACCAAAGCGGCCTGCCGCCGGAGACGATCGCGCAGCATGTGTTCGATGCGCTGACATCGCCGTCGCCGAAGGCCCACGATGTGATCACGCCGGGACCGCTGCAGTTCTGGCTGTCGACCAAGCTGCCGCCGCGGTGGATCGACAAGGTGGTGGCAAAGCGGCTCGGGCTGCGGCCCGCGAAGTAAGCGCGCGGCGATCAGCGCGCCTTGATGCCGTCCCACAGCGCCCGCGCCACCGCGTCGGGCGTGCCGTCGCCGCCGCCCGAGGCGGCGCGCAGATTGGCGGCGCGCATCGCGCCGATATCGATGCGGCCGACCAGCGGCGTCAGCGCATCGCGTAGCTTCGCGTCGCCGGCGCGCTTTGGTGAGATCAGCAGCACCGCGTCGTAAGGCGGGATCGCCTGCTTGGGATCGTCCAGCACGACGAGATCGTATTTGGCGATCAGCCCGTCCGAGGTATAGCCGGCGATCAGATCGACCTCGCCGGTGGCGACGGCCGCGTACATGAAGTCGGGCTGCATCTGCCGTTCGGCCTTGAAAGTGAGCCCATAGGTGCGGCGCAGATTGGCCCATTCCGGGCGGGAGAAGAACTCGTAGTCGCCGGCGATCGTCATCGCCGGCGCGCGCGCGGCGAGATCGGCGATCGAGCGGATACCGAGCGCCTCGGCCCTGGCGCGCGGCATCGCCAGCGCATAGGCGTTGGCGAAGCCGAGGTCGCCGAGCAGGGTGACGCCGTCCTTGGCGAGATCCTGCTTCAGATCGGCCAGCACCTGGTCGCGCGCGGCGATGCCGGGGTGCTTGAACTGATTGGCCCACAGCGTGCCGGAGTAGTCGACATAGGCGTCGATGTCGCCGCTCCTCAGCGCGTCGTAGATCACGCTGGAGCCGAGGCCGGCGCGCGTCGTGGCCGACAGCCCGGCGGCGTCGAGCCGCTGCTGGAGAAGGGCCGCGAGCACATATTGCTCGGTGAAGGTCTTGGCGCCGACGAAGTAGGTCGATCGCGTGCCGGCCAGCGACGGCGCCAGTGTCGCGATCAGCAGCGCGGCGAGGCCAAGGCCGCCGAGCGCGGTGCGGACGCGGCTGCGCAGCCGCAGGCCGCTCTCGATCAGCGCCAGCAGTTGATCGACCGCGAGCGCCAGCACTGCGGCGGCGGCGCAGCCGAACAGCACCAGCACCCAGTTCTGCGTCTGCAGCCCGGCGAAGATGTAGTTGCCGAGGCTGGTCTGGCCAATGGGCGTGGACAGCGTCGCGGTGCCGATCACCCATACGGCGGCTGTGCGAATGCCGGCCATGATCACCGGCAGCGCCAGCGGTACCTCGACCATCGTCAACACCTGCCGCGGCGTCATGCCGACGCCCTGCGCCGCCTCGACGAGCGCCGGATCGACGCCGTCGAGCCCGGTGATGGTGTTGCGCAGCACCGGCAGCATCGCATACAGCGCCAGCGCCAGCACCGCGGGCAGGAAGCCGAACGCCGAGAAGCCGACGCCGAAGGCGCGGAGACTCAACGCCGCCAGCGCCAGCAGCAGCGGATAGAACAGCGCCAGTAGAGCGAGGCCGGGGATGGTCTGGACGATGCCGGCGAAGCCGAGCAGGGCGCCGCGCAGGATCGGGCGGCGTCGCGCAACAATCGCCAGCGGCAGGCTGACGACGAGGCCGAGCGCCAGCGCGGCGAGGCTGACGCGGACATGCGCGCCGAGCGTGTCCGGCAGATTGGCCAGCGCCTCGTTCCAGCGCGGATCGCCGAACAGGCTCATACCGCGCCGTCCTGTGGCAGCAGCGCAGAGAGCCTGAGAGCCTGCCTGCGCGGCGTCTGCAGGAGTTCGGTGACATAGGGCTCGGTGCTGTGCGCCAGCTCCGCGGCGCGGCCAAGCGCCAGCAATCGGCCGGCGCGCATCACCGCGATGCGGTCGGCGAGCAAGAGCGCCTCGGTGATGTCGTGGGTGATCAGCACGGTGGTGAGCCCGAGCCGGTCGTGCAGCGCGCGAAAATCCTCGCCGAGCGCGTCGCGGGTCAAAGGATCCAGCGCGCCGAACGGCTCGTCCATCAAGACGATATTCGGTCCGGCGGCGAGCGCGCGGGCGACGCCGACGCGCTGGCGCTGGCCGCCGGAGAGTTCGTGCGGAAAGCGGTCGCGGTGCTGCGCGCGGTCGAGCCGCACCAGGTCGAGCAACTCGTCGACGCGCGCGGCGATCCTGTCGTGCGGCCAGCCGAGCAACTTCGGCGTGATGCCGATATTGTCGGCGACGGACAGATGCGGGAACAGCGCGCCGGCCTGGAACACGATGCCGATGCGCCGGCGCAGCGCGATCGGGTCGGCCGTTCGCACGTCCTCGCCCTCGATCCGGACTGTGCCCGCGTCGGCGTCGATCAGGCGATTGGCGAGGCGCAGCAGCGTGGTCTTGCCGGACCCGGAGCCGCCGACGATGGCGAGCAGTTCGCCGCGCATGACGGACAGCGAGACGCCGTCGACCGCCTTGATGCGGCCGCCGTCGAAGCTCTTGTCGACGCGGTCATAGGCGATCATCGGCGGGGGTTCGCGCGTCATGGCCGCCTAGATGACCGGCTTGCCGCGCGAAGCGCAAGCCGCACTTGCAGTTTGCCGCGCGGCGTTGAATGGTCCGCGCGGAATCGGAGGACGAGGCGTGAGCGGACAGGCATCGACGGCAATCGCGTTGCGGGACGCGACGGTGGCGTTCCGCCTCGCCGACGGCCGCGTCTACACCGCGGTCGAGAACGCGTCGCTCGACGTCGCCGACGGCGAGTTCGTCGCGATCGTCGGGCCGACGGGATGCGGCAAGTCCACGCTGCTCAACGTCGCGGCCGGGCTGCTGCAGCCGGTGGCGGGGCAGGCGCGGATCTTCGGCGCGCCGCTCGCCGGGCTCAATCGGGATGCCGGCTATCTGTTCCAGGCCGACGCGCTGTTTCCGTGGAAGACCGCGATCGACAATGTCGCGATCGGCCTCGACGTCGCCGGCACGCCGCGCGCCGAGGCGCTAACGCGCGCCCAGGGCTGGCTCGACACGGTCGGGCTCGGCGCCTTCGCCGGCCGCTATCCGCACATGCTGTCGGGCGGGCAGCGCAAGCGCGTCGGCCTGGCCCAGGTGCTGATCCGCGATCCAAAAATCCTGCTGATGGACGAGCCGTTCGGGCCGCTCGACGCGCAGACCCGGCAGATCATGGGCAATCTGTTGCTGCAGCTCTGGAGCGCGCATCGCAAGGCGGTGCTGTTCGTCACCCATGATCTCGAAGAAGCGATCGCGCTGGCCGATCGCGTGGTGATCATGTCGTCGGGGCCGTCGTCGCGCATCATCGGCGACTGGCGCGTCGCGCTGCCGCGCCCGCGCGACATCTTCGAGATCAGGCTGACGCACGAGTTTCACGCGCTGCACCGCGAGATCTGGGGCGTGCTGCGCGAGCAGGTGATGAAGGCTTACGGGGCGGTGGCGTGATGGGAGTGTTCGTGAAGGCCGCTGACTCAATCCTTGCACGGCGAACTCCCTCCCCCCTTGCGGGGGAGGGTTGGGGTGGGGGGTGGCCACGGGCTCAGTGCTCGCGGCCCCCCACCCCCGACCCCTCCCCGCAAGGGGGAGGGGAGGACGCGGGAGCCTCGCTATGTCGCGGCTGAAACTTGTGTCGTTGCAGCTTCTCGTCGCCGTCGTCGCGTTGGCGGTGTGGCAGGTGCTCACCACGGTGCCGATCGCCGGCAAATTGCTGCTGCCGCCGTTCTTCTTTTCCAATCCGGTCGATGTCGCCGCGCAAGTCTATGCCTGGTTCGCCTCCGGCATGATCTGGAAGCATCTGCTGATCACGCTGTGGGAATCGCTGCTGGCGTTCGTGATCGGCTCCGTGGCGGGCGTGCTGGTCGGGTTCTGGTTCGCGCGGCAGCCGCGGGTCGCCGCGGTGTTCGATCCCTATGTGAAGATGTTCAACGCACTGCCGCGCGTGGTGCTGGCGCCGATCTTCACGCTGTGGCTCGGGCTCGGGATCTGGTCGAAGGTCGCGCTCGGCGTGACGCTGGTTTTCTTCGTGGTGTTCTTCAACGTCTATCAGGGCGTCAAGGAGACCAGCGCGACGCTGGTCGACAATGCGCGGATGCTCGGGATGAGCGAGCGGCAGATGATGCGGCACGTGTTCTGGCCCTCGGCGCTGTCGTGGATGTTCTCGTCGCTGCACACCGCGGTCGGCTTCGCGGTGGTCGGCGCGGTGGTCGGCGAATATCTCGGCGCCGCGGCCGGGCTCGGCTATCTGATCCAGCAGGCCGAAGGCAGCTTCGATGTGGCCGGCGTGTTCGCCGGCATGTTCGTGCTGTCGGTGTTCGTGATCCTGATCGATCTTGCGGTCAGTATGGTGGAGAAGCGGCTGCTGGTGTGGCGGCCGCAGCCGGGCGGGGCCGTCCAGCAGACCGACTAGAGTCCTCGGCGGCTTTCGCCTATCCTGCGCCGCCTCGTCCCGGGAGAAACGCATGAAAACGATATTCGCCAAGATCGCCGCGGTGCTGTCGGCGCTGCTGCTGACCACCACCTTCGCGACCGCGCAGAGCAAGGTGACGATCGCGATCGGCGGCGGGGCGTGTCTGTGCTACCTGCCGACGGTGCTGGCCAAGCAACTCGGCGAATACGACAAGGCGGGGCTCAGCGTCGAACTGGTCGATCTCAAGGGCGGTTCCGATGCGCTGAAGGCGGTGCTCGGCGGCAGTGCCGACGTCGTCTCCGGCTATTTCGACCACACCGTCAATCTCGCCGCCAAGAAGCAGGAGATGCAGTCCTTCGTGGTCTACGACCGCTATCCCGGGCTGGTCCTGGTGGTGTCGCCGGGGCATACCGCGAAGATCGCATCGGTCAAGGACCTCGCCGGCAAGAAGGTCGGCGTCAGCGCGCCGGGCTCGTCGACCGATTTCTTCCTGAAATATCTCCTGAAGAAGAACGGCGTCGATCCGAACGACGTGGCGGTGATCGGCGTCGGCCTCGGCGCCACCGCGGTGGCGGCGATGCAGCAGGGCCAGATCGAGGCCGCGGTGATGCTCGATCCGGCGGTGACGATCCTGCAGGCGGCGCACGCCGATCTGCGCATCCTCAGCGACACGCGCACCGAACACGACACCCGCGAAGTGTTCGGCGGCGACTATCCGGGCGGCGCGCTGTATTCGACGGTGGCCTGGATCAAGGCGCATCCGAAGGAGGCGCAGGGCCTGACCAACGCCATCCTGAACACGCTGAGCTGGATCCACGCGCATTCGGCCGAGGAGATCGCCGACAAGATGCCGCCGAACATCGTCGGCAAGGACAAGGCGCAATATGTCGCCGCGCTGAAGAATACGATCCCGATGTATTCGACCACCGGGCTGATGGACCCGAAGGGCGCGGAGGCGGTTCTGGCGGTGTTCAGCACCAGCTCGCCGGATGTGGCGAAAGCCAATATCGACGTCACCAGGACCTACACCAACGCCTTCGTCGAGCAGGCGGCGAAGACGTCGGGCGCGGCGAAGTAGCGGCGTCCCCATGAGCGCGTCCGCGCCGGTCACGATCCATCGTGTGACGCAACTCGACCTGTGGGTCGACGACCATGTGTGGCCGTTCGCACAAACGCACCGGACGAAGATCGATGGCTATTTCGCGGCGCGGCAGCTCGAGCAGCCGAAGCTGTGGAACGGCCGCGTGCTGATGGGGCGTCGACCGCGCTTCGAAGGCGGCCGCTTCAGCGCCGACTATTTCGAGACCGACTTCGCCAGCTTCCTGTGCTGGCGCGAATGGGAGTTTCCCGATCTGTCGGTGTTCAACGGCTTCGGGATGGGGGTGATCCGCTCGAGCGACGGCGCCATCGTGCTCGGCGAGATGGGCGCCCACACCGCCAATGCCGGCAAGGTGTATTTCGCCGGCGGCACGCCCGACCCGTCCGATGTCCGCGGCAAGCGTCTCGATATTCCCGCCAGCGTCGCGCGCGAGGTCGAGGAGGAGACCGGGCTGCGGCGCTCGGATTATCGCGCGGCCGATCATTGGCACTGCGTCGAGGCCGGCCCCTACGTCGCGATGCTGCGCCTGCTGGATGTCTATCTGCCGGCCGAGGCGCTGCAGGGCCGGATCGAGGCGCATCTGGCGCGCGACGCGTTGCCGGAGTTCAGCCGGGTGCATCTGGTGCGGTCGGAGGCGGATTTTCTGCCGACGATGCCGCGCTTCGTCACCGCCTATCTCACCATGCTGCTCGACGGCGAGGATTGAGCAAAACTCTCCGTCATTGCGAGCGAAGCGAAGCAATCCAGAGGCACAGTGCTCGGCGCTGGATTGCTTCGTCGCTGCGCTCCTCGCAATGACGGGGAGAGGGCAGGCGTCGTTGAGACGCGAAGTAGCACTTGGCTCCGTCATGGCCGGGCTTGTCCCGGCCATCCACGTCTTGCCATAGGCTCAGTGCTCGCGTCCGTGGATGGCCGGGACGAAGCCCGGCCATGACGACCTTTGTGGGTCCGGGCCTCAGCTGTGGCTGTGGCCGTGATGATGGTCGTGGTGATCGTGATCGTGGTCGTGGCTGTGCGCCTCGACCGGGGCACCCTCGCGCGGGGTGATGCCGAGCCGGGCGAACAGCATGCGGTCCTTGCTGTCGCCGGGGTTCGGCGTGGTCAGCAGGGTGTCGCCGATGAAGATCGAATTGGCGCCGGCGAGGAAACACAGCGACTGCATCTCGTCGCTCATCGCGGTGCGGCCGGCGGCCAGCCGCACGTCCGACTTCGGCATCATGATCCGCGCCAGCGCGATGGTGCGGACGAACTCGAACGGATCGACCGGCTTGGCGGTCTTGGCGATCGGCGTGCCCTCGATCGGGATCAGCATGTTGATCGGCACGCTCTCCGGATGCTGCGGCAGGTTGGCGAGCGTGCGCAGCATCTCGACGCGGTCGGTCGGCTTCTCACCAAGGCCGAGAATGCCGCCGCAGCACACCTTGATGCCGGCGTCCTGCACCGTGGCGAGGGTGTCGAGCCGGTCGCCGAAGCTGCGGGACTTGACCACGGAGGAGTAGAACTCCTCGGAGGTGTCGATGTTGTGGTTGTAGTAATCGAGGCCGGCGTCGGCGAGTTGCTGCGCCTGATCGTCCGTCAGCATGCCGAGCGTCATGCAGGCTTCCATGCCGAGCGCCTTGACGCCCTTCACCATCTCGATCACCGGCGCCATGTCGCGATCCTTCGGCGATCGCCACGCCGCGCCCATGCAATAGCGGGTGGCACCTGCGTCGCGAGCCGCCTTGGCGCCTTCGATGACCTTCTTGGGGTCCATCAGCTTGGAGGCGGGCAGGGCGGTGTCGTGATGCGCTGACTGGCTGCAATAGCCGCAATCCTCGGCGCAGCCGCCGGTCTTGACGTTGAGCAGCTGATTGCACTGCACCTCGTTGGCGTCGAAGCTCTGGCGGTGGATGGTCTGCGCCCGGAAGATCAGGTCGGCGAACGGCAGGTTGTAAATCGCGGCGGCCTGTTCGCGTGTCCAGTCGTGGCGAAGGGTGGGGGTGGCGGCGGCCAGTGAGGCCAGATCAATCGAGTTCAACGTCGTACTCCAATGCAGTCGTCTCCCGGCTCAAGAGCCTTACGGCGTTTCAATCCGGGAAGGAACCGCTTACCGCGCGAAGAGGGCTAGGCCAAAGGTAGGTCAGTGTCTCTGTCGCTTTATCGTCGGTTGCAGCCAGAATTTGCCGTTGCGAAGCTGTGTCGAGGTCGTCTAGAACGATACTGGTTCGGTCCATCGGTTTCTTGCGTCAACCGTCTCTCAAGGGTTTTCGCCGACGATAAGGACCTGAAGGTGCAGGGAATGACGAAGCGCGGAAGCAGAATGGAGTTGGCGGGGACGGCGATTGCCGGTTCCGACGCGATTCCGGCTGCGGCGATTTCGGCAGAGTTTTCGTCCCCCCTCGCGCTTGGCGGGCTGCTTCTGCTTATTTGCCCCTGAGGGCCGTCTGGGCGTTTGCGCCTGGGCACTCAGGGGTCCGCACGAACGCCAGCCCTTCATGCGCCCGACGGCGCCCCGACCAAAGGAATTCTCTCATGACCACGACTCCGAAGTCCGAGCAGGACCGCGTCATCATTTTCGACACCACCTTGCGCGACGGCGAGCAGTGCCCCGGCGCCACCATGACGTTCGAGGAGAAGCTGAACGTCGCCAGGATGCTCGACGACATGGGCGTCGACGTCATCGAGGCCGGTTATCCGTTTGCTTCCGACGGTGACTTCGAGGCGGTGCACGAGATCGCCAAGCGCTCGAAGAATTCGGTGATCTGCGGATTGTCGCGCGCGTCGCACAAGGACATCGACCGCTGCGCCGAGGCGATCAAGCCGGCCGAGCGCGGCCGCATCCACACCTTCCTGTCCACCTCGCCGGTGCACATGAAGTACAAGCTGCAGATGGAAGCAGCCCAGGTCTACGAGATGGTGATCTCGTCGGTGACCCGCGCCCGCAACCACACCGACGACGTCGAGTGGTCGGCCGAGGACGCCACCCGCACCGAGTTCGATTTCCTGTGCCGCTGCATTGAGGCCGCGATCAAGGCCGGCGCCACCACCATCAACCTGCCGGACACGGTCGGCTACGCGGTGCCGGAGGAATATCGCGAGATGTTCCGCAAGGTGCGCGAGACGGTGCCGAATTCCGACAAGGCGCGGTTCTCGGTGCACTGCCACAACGACCTCGGCATGGCGGTGGCCAATTCGATGGCCGGCGTCGCCGGCGGCGCGCGGCAGATCGAGTGCACCATCAACGGCATCGGCGAGCGCGCCGGCAACGCCGCGCTGGAAGAACTGGTGATGGCGATGCGGGTCCGGCAGGACAAATTGCCGTACTGGAACAACATCGAAACCACGATGCTGACCCACGCCTCCAAGACGGTGTCGGCCGCGACTTCGTTCCCGGTGCAGTACAACAAGGCGATCGTCGGCCGCAACGCGTTCGCGCACGAGAGCGGCATCCATCAGGACGGCATGATCAAGAATGCCCAGACCTACGAGATCATGACGCCGGAGACGGTCGGCGTGAAGGGCACCTCGCTGGTGATGGGCAAGCATTCCGGCCGCGCCGGACTGATCCACAAGCTGGAAGAGCTGGGCTACAAGCTGTCGCGCAACCAGATCGAGGACGTGTTCGTGCGGTTCAAGGCTTTGGCCGACCGCAAGAAGGACGTCTACGACGAGGACATCGAGGCGCTGGTCGACGAGCAGTTGCTGCACGGCCAGGATCAGATCAAGCTGAACTCGCTGACGGTGATCGCCGGCACCCACGGCCCGCAGCGCGCCACCATGAAGCTCGACGTCGACGGCCAGATTAGAATCGAGGAAGCCGAAGGCAACGGCCCGGTCGACGCGGTGTTCAACTGCATCAAGGCGCTGGTGCCGCACGACGCCAAGCTGGAGTTGTATCAGGTTCACGCCGTTACCGAAGGTACCGATGCGCAGGCCGAAGTCTCGGTCCGGCTGTCGCACGAGGGCCGCTCGATGACCGCGCGCGCCGCCGATCCGGATACGCTGGTGGCGTCGGCCAAGGCCTATCTGGGCGCGCTCAACAAGATCGTCGCCAAGCGCCAGCGCGACGTCCGGGAGGCAGTGCCCGCGGTCGCGGCGGCCGGCTGAGCCGCCTTCATCACGCGATCACGAAGCCGGGGGCGGTGCATATTGCGCCGCCCTCTTTTGCGTTGCAGCAACTTTTTGCCGCGCCCCTGCTAAAGGGGCAATAGCCTTTCGTAGCGCTTCTCTATATTGGTGCGGCTGGTAGTCGAATGAAGGAGGGGCGCCGGGGCGCATTCCTCGAACGATTTGGGAGAGAACATGCGTAAATCGATATTCGTAGTTGCATCGATCGCAGCGCTCGCGCTGGTCGGCCCGGCCGCGGCGCAGCAGCCGATCGTCGTCAAATTCAGCCACGTGGTGGCGGACAATACGCCGAAGGGTCAGGCCGCGATCAAGTTCAAGGAACTGGCGGAGAAGTACACCAACGGCAAGGTGAAGGTCGAAGTCTATCCGAACTCGCAACTGTTCGGCGACGCCAAGGAAATGGAAGCGGTCGCGCTCGGCGACGTGCAGTTCATCGCGCCGTCGCTGTCGAAGTTCGACAAGTTCACCAAGCAGATTCAGGTGTTCGATCTGCCGTTCCTGTTCAACGACATCGCCGCGGTCGATCGTTTCCAGGCCGGAAAGCAGGGGCAGGCTCTGCTGCGCTCGATGGAATCGAAGAACTTCCTGGGCCTCGCCTACTGGCACAACGGCATGAAGCAGATCTCGGCCAATAGGCCGCTGCTGAAGCCGGAAGACGCCAAGGGTCTGAAGTTCCGCATCCAGGCGTCGGACATTCTCGCCGCGCAGTTCCAGGGCTTGAACGCCACCCCGCAGAAGCTCGCCTTCTCGGAAGTCTATCAGGCGCTGCAGGTCGGCACCGTCGACGGCCAGGAGAACACCTGGTCGAACATCTTCTCGCAGAAATTCTACGAAGTGCAGAAGGACATCACCGAGTCTGATCACGGCGTGATCGACTACATGGTCGTGGTCAACGCCAAGTGGTGGAACGGCCTGTCGAAGGATCTGCAGGACGCGATGAAGAAGGCGATGGACGAGGCCACCAAGGTCAACAACGACGTCGCCGGCAAGCTCAACGACGAGGCCAAGCAGAAGATCGCGTCCTCCGGCGCCAGCAAGATCCATCAGCTGACGCCCGAGCAGCGCAAGCAGTGGGTCGAAGCGATGAAGCCGGTCTGGGCCAAGTTCGAAAGCGCGATCGGCAAGGACCTGATCGACGCGGCAGTGGCGTCGAACGACACGAAGACCAACTGAGCAAACAGGACCAGTTGATTGATCGAACGACGGCGGTCGCGGATTCCCGCGGCCGCCGTTGTGACGACCTAGGGGGAGGAAGCCGGTGACGCTGCGGGTGATGTTCCATCACATCGAGGAGGCGCTGATCGCCTTGATTCTCGGCGTGATGACGCTTTTGACATTCGTGCAGGTCGTCCTGCGCTACGGCTTCAACTCCGGCTTCATCTGGGCGCTGGAGGCGAATTTCTATCTGTTCGCCTGGCTGGTGATGATCGGCATCGCCTATTGCGTCCGCGTCCGGGCCCATATCGGGGTCGACGCGGCCGTCAACCTGCTGCCCGCGGGCGGCCGGCGCGTCGTCGGCCTGATCGTGGTGGCGCTGGCGCTGCTCTATGCCGGCCTGATGATCTACGGCTCCTACGAGTACATCAACCGCTTGATGATCATCGACGTCGAGGCCGAAGACATTCCGGTCAAGCGCTGGATCCTCAGCATCTGCCTGCCGATCGGCTTCGCCGCGCTGTTCATCCGCCTGCTCGAAATGGGATGGCGGATCGTCACCGGCCAGTCCGGCGGCTACGAATTGGCCGACGAGGCCCGCGAGGCGGTGGAACATCACCTGCCGAATCACCCGGAACCCGACGCCACGACGGTGCAGCGATGAACACCATCTTCCTGTTCGCGACGCTGTTCGCGTTGCTCGGCATCGGCATGCCGATCGCGATGTCGCTCGGCCTGTCGTCGATCCTGACGATCCTGCTGTTCCAGAACGACAGCCTGGCCTCGCTGGTGCTGAAGTTCTTCCAGACCACCGAGCAGTTCACGCTGCTGGCGATTCCGTTCTTCATTCTGGCCGGCAATTTTCTCACCACCGGTGGCGTCGCCAAGCGGATGATCAATTTCGCGATCGCCGCGGTCGGCCATCTGCCGGGCGGCCTCGCGATCGCCTCGGTGCTGGCCTGCATGCTGTTCGCCGCGGTGTCGGGTTCGTCGCCGGCCACCGTGGTCGCGATCGGTTCGATCGTGATCGCCGGCATGGTCAAGGTCGGTTACACTCAGGCCTTCGCCACCGGCGTGATCGTCAATGCCGGCACCCTCGGCATTCTGATCCCGCCTTCGATCGTCATGGTGGTGTTCGCCGCGGCCACCGAATCGTCGGTCGGGCGGCTGTTCATCGCCGGCATCATTCCCGGCCTGCTGCTCGGCCTCGCGCTGATGGTGGCGATCTATGTCACGGCGCGGATCAAGAAGCTGCCGCGGCAGCCGAAGGCGTCCTGGGGCGAGCGGCTGTCGCTGTTCGGCCAGGCCTCGTGGGGGCTGTTGCTGATCCTGATCGTGATGGGCGGCATCTATGGCGGCATCTTCACGCCGACCGAGGCGGCCGCCGTGGCCGCGGTCTATGCCTTCGTCGCCGCGGTGTTCATCTATCGCGACCTCAAGATCGTCGAGGTGCCGCGGGTGCTGCTGGATTCCGGGCGGGTCTCGGTGATGCTGATGTTCATCATCTGCAATGCCTTCCTGTTCGCCCACGTCCTGACCACGGCGCAGATTCCGCAGGACATCGCCCGGCTGATCACCGACGCGCAGTTGCAGCCCTGGCACTTCCTGCTGATCGTCAACATCATCCTGCTGGTCGCCGGCAATTTCATGGATCCGACCGCGATCGTGCTGATCACCGCGCCGATCCTGTTCCCGACCGCGATGCAACTCGGCATCGATCCGATTCATCTCGGTATCATCTATGTGGTGAACATGGAGATCGGGCTGGTGACGCCACCTGTCGGGCTCAACCTGTTCGTCGCCTCGGGTATTACCGGCATGCCACTCACCAAGGTGGTGCGCGCGGCGGCGCCCTGGCTGCTGGTGCTGCTCGCTTTCCTGGTTCTCATCACCTATGTGCCGGTGATCTCCACCTTCCTGCCCAATCTCGTGTTCGGTCCGGCACTCAAGTAGCCGGGTGACAGAATGTTGCGATTGTTGCAGAACGCGGTCGATGTGTTTCCGGCAGATTACATCTTGGTCATCAGCGGCATTCTGTCGAAACCGTAAGTTGATCGGGCGCCCGCCCGATCACATCTTCAGGGCAGCTTTGAAGGAGGCTTCCATGAAGAAGGTTCTGTTCGCCGGCGCCACCGCTTTGGTCCTCGCCGGGACGTCCGCCGCCTACGCGCAGCAGCGCGGCTGGTTCGATCATCATCCCGAGCATCGCGCTGATCGTTCTTGGGCCAGCGCGGAGGACCGCGCCGCCTTCGCCGATGCGCGGATTGCCGCGGTGAGGGCAGGGCTGAAACTGACGCCGGACCAGGAGAAAATGTGGCCGCCGCTGGAGACCGCGGTGAAGGAATTCGCCAAGCTGCGGATCGACCGCGCCGAGGCGCGGATGAAGGCGCGCGACGACGACCGCGACAGCCGCGGTCCGGCCGACCCGGTGGCGCGGCTGCGCGACCGCGCCGACGGCATGGCCGCCACCGCGGCGGCGATGAAGAAGATCGCCGATGCGGCCGACCCGCTCTACAAGTCGCTCGACGACGCCCAGAAGCGCAGGCTGAAGGCCCTGACCCGGTTCGAGGGCGCCCACGGCTGGGGCATGGGTCGGCACCACCACGAGCGATTCATGCGCGATCGCGACGATCGTGGCCCGCGCCGGGATCGCGACTGGGATCGTGGTCCCGGACCCCGTCCGGGCATGATGGACGATCGCGACGACCTCGACGACGGCCCGGGCCCGCGCCAGCTCTGATCGCGCCGACAGACCCATCGGCCGCGAAAACCGCCGGAGATCCGGCGGTTTTCTGCATTTCAAAAAGATCGATGCGGAGCGGGAAAAAGTCGTCCGGCTTGCTGGACATCCCGGGCCCGCTTTGCTAAACGCAGCCGTCCCGAACGGGAAATTCCGGATCGGCTCCGGGCGCATAGCTCAGTTGGTAGAGCAGCTGACTCTTAATCAGCGGGTCCCAGGTTCGAGCCCTGGTGCGCCCACCAAAAACCCAGTAAAAAAAACGTGTTACGATAGGTAAGAAGCTCGCCATTTGGCGAGCTTTACCATTCGTATTGCTGGGGGACACTTGGGGGGACACTGATTTGGGGGCGCCGGTCGTTTACTCCCAGTGCCTCCGTTGAATCAGGGGATTCACTACGGCCCTATTTGTTCGTGACCACCATGTGGCGCCGAACCTTGGTGCGTTTCCGCCGCCAGCAATTCGGAGTCTTGGTCCACGGCCGCCATCTGGCTTGGGATTGTCAAACCCGGGTTTGTGGTAGTTCTATTCATTCATTGGCCTGTTTTCTGATTCTGTAGAGGGCGTATGTCGAGGGGAGTCGTGTTGGACATGCGCTGCGCAGAACCGAAAAAGCGCGAAGCCCCCGCTGCCGCACGAGCGCTGGCTAAGAGTGTGCCTCAAGTCCCGTTCAGTGTTGTGGATTTATTCTGTGGGGCTGGGGGCCTTTCTCAAGGCTTCCGAGATGCCGGCTTTAGGGTTGTGGCAGGCTCTGACAATGATCCGGACGCCATGGCGACCTACAGGGCAAATTTCCCTGAGGCTGCCGGCATCACTGGGGACATCCGGTCTGCCCCTATCAAGGAGCAACTTCTAGAGGCAGCGAGGCGCGCCACGGTGTTGATCGGGGGGCCGCCCTGCCAAGCATTCTCTCAGGTTCGCAATCACACCCGGATGATTGACGATCCTCGGAACTCGCTCTACCGAGAGTTTGTCGACGTTCTCAAACAATCTTTGCCACCCGCTTTTCTTATTGAGAACGTTACGGGCATGGACCAGATGGGCGTTCGTGATCAAATCGCGTCCGACCTGTCCCTTGATGGCGAATATACCGTACTTCCGCAAGTTGTGGACGCTGCCGATTTCGGCGTTCCGCAGACTCGAAAGCGCTTGCTCTTCGTCGGAGTGCGATCTCGCAGCCGAATGTCACCGCCCATCCTTATGGGGGCGGGAGCCACTGATGCCTTTGCACTTGAGCGAGTCAGCGCTGGAGGGCGCGCTCGTTATCGAGTGGTGTTTAAAGAAAGCGCTTGGGGTGAGCGCGCAAGTGCGATTCTTGCTGATCCCGACAATCTATCGGTTGTGAGTGCCGCAGACGCTATTGGTGATCTTGCCTGCCTACCTCTCGGCAACCGTCAAGATATCATCCCGTACAGCGATCTGCCTGACGCGCAAAGTGCTTACCAACGCCTCATGCGCAAAGGAGGCAAGGCTACGCTCTCTAATGTTCAAGTGCCTCGCATCAATGAAGATACTAAGCTGCGGCTGGGCGGCATCCCGCCGGGCGGAAATTATCGCGATCTGCGAGCAGGGTTGCAAGAGAGATATATAACGGGGCAACGGTGGGGGCAGGATAACGGCTCCGGAATGCTATCTAGAAAGCATTTTTATGCCTACCGTCGCCTTCATCCCGATTTGTGGGCCTGGACGCTCAATACAAAGGGCGATGCCGTGTATCACTACAATAAGCTTCGAGCTTTGTCGGTCCGCGAGTTCGCTCGGCTTCAGTCCTTTCCAGATCGCTTCGTATTCACGACCGATCAGCGTCGCGGGAAAATTGAAGGACGGCACGACGGCGGTCCTGCTCACTCCAGATACCGCCAAGTTGGAAACGCCGTTCCGCCCCTGCTTGCGCGTGCAGTTGCAGAAAGTCTGATCGCGCAGCTCAAGTTGCTTGATTTCACCGATCGAAGCCTCGTTGCGGCAGAGTAATGTCTGACCAAGCTGCTCAAGAGAAGGTCTCAGCCAAGACCAGCTCAATCAACTCAGCATTCGGTGCCAAGAACCGCGCACGCCTCATAAATGCGTACTTCGATGAAATGGGCGGAGACGAGATTCCGGCGGAATGCGCATGGGAACACGTATACCGGCTTCTGCTTTGGGTGGATCAGACGACGGGGCTCGGTCATTGTTACGAAAGCGACAAGAGCCAGCCCGGCAAACGCTGGTATTCACGTTCGCTTGCATTTCATGATTGGGTGTCGGCAGCTTTCGGTGCGCCGCCAGCCGAGCTTGCGCGGCACATCGATTGGCTATTCATGCGAGCTGCAGAAGATTTGGCGGCTCACGTACTCAAGAGAGCGAAAAGCGTCGCATCAAGAGCGGAACTGCAGAGAAAACCATACGAGGGACGAGATTTCCCTAAGCCCGGTGAAGACCCGGAGCTAATCGTCATATTTAAAGAGGTTCTTGGTCCGCATCTCGGTTCCGAGCCTACCCCGGAGGCTTGGAACCTTTTGGTTCAGCGCGTGCGGCAGTACCTTGCGCTCGATAACAAACGCAAGAACCTAGTTGGCGAGGGGTTTGAGGATGTCATTGCTCAAGTGATCCGGCGAACCTGTCCGCGCGCTGATATGGAAGTATTTGCTCGGCGGGCGCTTCATGAGCTACCTGGATTCAATCGCGTAAGGTCTGGTGACAAACCCAACAAGGTGGACGTAGCAGTGATCCGTCCATCAAAAAGGGTCCTTGTCACTGCGAAGTGGAGCGTTCGTGCCGATCGTGAAAAGCAGTTCATTACGGACTTCACGGATTACGTTAATGCTGAGTCGATGCGTCAACCATTCGAGTATGTGTTTGTAACTAACGAGTTCGATCCGGCTCGGCTCGTCCGCGCATGTGAGCAGCTTGTCGGAAATACTGCGATGTTCACCCATGTAGTGCACATCAGCACTGATGCACTTAAGGCGACGTACAAGCCTGCCGACACGGACCAGAAGGAAGCTTCGTCCGTCGAGAGAGTCCTGCAGCACATTGAGGAGGGGCGTTTGATCAGCCTGCAGAAGTGGCTCGATAAAATCGCAGGATAGCAGCTAGTACATGGGAATTAGTCGCAGCGAGAACATGCGGCGCATCCGCAGCAAAGATACCGCACCGGAGATGGTCGTGCGCCGTTTAGTGCATGGCATGGGATACCGCTACCGTCTGCATCGCAAGGACATTCCGGGCAAACCCGATCTCGCTCTTCTCAGCCGCAAAAAAGCAATCCTCGTTCATGGTTGTTTCTGGCATCAGCACCCGGGATGCCGGGAGGGGCGGCCGCCCAAATCTAACCGCGAGTATTGGCTTCCAAAGCTAAAACGCAACCAAGATCGCGACAGGGCTGCGCTTGTGAACCTTGCCGATTTGGGCTGGCGGGTGCTTGTGGTTTGGGAATGCGAAACGAAAGATGCCGTTGTCTTGCGAGAGAGGCTGGAGACGTTTTTGGAGCAGCCAGAACGTGTCCATCCATTCGCTGGCTAGGAATGACTTCTGGGGCTTTATCGCCTTGTGGCAGCGGCGTGCCGACTTTGTCTTATTGGCATCCGTCAACCTCAATCCAATCCGGCCAAGGCTGTCATCATTGAACGAACCGATCGGATCGTGGAGTCGCAGCCGCCTTTCCGAGTTATTCCGGACTTTCAACTCCGTCGCCGGGGGGCGGTCAGCCCAAGGTCGGCGAGGTGCGGCAAGCGTCAGCTTATCGTTCTCAACGGCTTTGAGCATGGTTGCGCCTGCGCCGACCGCATCGGGCGGCCTTGATCGCGGTCGCATGATCGCCGACTTTCCCATCGGAGCAAATATCCTACCACAGATCTGATCAATTTTTGCTCGGCATTCCCATCGTGCACATCATGTCGAATTGTTTACTATCAACTGTAGTGGTGACGTACTGCCAAGGAGCTAAATTTTTCTCTTTGCAGTAATCGTGCACTTGGGCTCGGGCCTGCATATCCCGTCTGGCCGAAGCTTCTAGCTCTGCCTTGTACTCCGACGTCTTGAACCTCGCATATGGATCGGGGCTTAAGAGGACCTTCAAGAAGAGTGGGCCAAGCAATAGGCAGAAAAAGACCAGTGCGAAGACGAGAAAAGGACGCGGGTTCCGCGACGCGGCGTCGGCGTACCAGAAGGTGAGAAAATTGAACACTGGCGGTCCCCACTCAATGTCGTTCAATCAATGCCGTTCGATGAGTATCACCTAAGTGTGAAAACAGCTTTTTCTCAGTTAGGCGCAATTCATTAAGAGTCTAATCGATTAAGTTGCAGGTCTCCGACGCCGTGATTGCCTTTTTCGAATCGATTGAGCAGCAATATCCGTTTCGGCTTTGGCATCCACTTAGAGACCCAAATGTATGGTCCCGGCAGACGATGCAGCCCCGCTCAGTCTTAGGTCACCTCGTTATCGGAGCGAGCTATCACGAACAATCACTGCACAGAGAATTAGATGGGGAGCCGGTGATGCGGCTTTCTTTAACCGCCAGCGTGAACCCTCTGATCTATTGAGCTTGGGGTATAACAGTAAACAAGAGTTTCGTTAGGTTTCATGCGGGCCTTGGCCGCCCCTTGTTCCGGCGGCGCACCTGCTCGTCGGCTTCTAGTTTTGCCATGGATAGCAAGTAGCTGACCATCTCGTATCCGGAGCGATCGGTTGCGATGATGGCCTGTTCGAGCAGTGCGAGGAGCGCATCCAGATCATCGGGGGGGTGCGGCACAGCAATTTCCCTTCTCTGCCAATCTATCTCTCTCGAATGCTGTCTTGATAGCAGCATAGGCAGAGCCCCGGAAGACGGCCGCTTGGTTATCGACTGGGCCTAAAGGGCTGGGATTCGGTTCGGCCACCCACTTAGCGCTCATCGCCAAGGTGATCGAGCGGATAGGGCGTGATCTCACGCTTTGCGGTCAGTTTTATCAACCGCACGGGCGGCCGGTAGCGCGGCGTCGCGCAGAATCGGCGGCGCAGTCCGGCCTCTAGCGCCCACACCGGGCTGTTCGACGGCCGGCGGATAGCCGACAATGGCAGGCTCACGCGTTTCCTACATCGGAGGCATTCGACCTCCAGCCACCCCATCCCGCCATTGAGGCATTGCCCGATCGTTGGAGAGGGTTGCGCTGAACCGCCGAAGCCACCATCCGAACTGACCACTCGGCGGCTGCGGCATGGCCTGCGCGTTTAGCGCAGTGGCACTCCCAGCGTCGCAGTCTGGTTGCGCAATTGCCGCGACTTGACCTAGGATTGCGTCGATCGGCGAGGGCGGCACAGATGTCTCGCGGCGCTCTAGAAGATACTCTTACTTTCGTAGCTGCGCTGGACCGGGCGAACACGCCGGACATCGTCGCCGACAAGCTGCTCGGCGTCGTCCGACCGTTTGGCTATTCGCAAGTGTTGGCGGGCATCATTCCGACGCCAAGGACTTCTGTGAAGCAGCAAATCGCTAACGTCGTGCTGCATCGTTGGCCTTTGCGCTGGAGCGAGCGCTACTTCTCCCGGGGGTACCTTTTCGAAGATCCTACCATTCGACGCGTCTCGACTTCTTCCGAGCCGTTTGTGTGGTCAGAGTTGCAGGTCGGTCCCGACGCTCGCGCGAACGAAATCATGAGAGAAGCCGGTGAGTTTGGGTTGGGCTGCGGCTTCACGGTTCCTATGATCACGTTGGATGGGCAGTCGGCGGGGCTGTCGATAGCGGGAGACCGTGCAGAGCTTCCGCCGTCGCATCGCGGTATGGTTCAGCTTGTCGCAATGTATGCCTTCCTGCGCTCCCTCAAGCTCGGCGAGAAGCCCACCCCGGCCATCACTCTGACCAAGCGGGAAGCCGATGTCCTGCACTGGATCGCGGAGGGCAAAACAGACTGGGAAATCTCGAAAATTCTTCGCGTCTCCGAGCACCTAGTGGACAAGATGGCGCGCCAAATTAGAACGAAGCTAGGCGCCGTTAACCGGATACAGGCTGTGGCACTTGCTATGAGATCAGGGATAATTCGTTGATTTGTCAAGGTACGGAAAGCCGTACTAGCTGAATCAGGAGCTTCACCAGATCATCTCCCCGCACAAATCAGAAGGGGAGAGTGCAATGATCCACCTCGTCACAGCAGAAAATGCTGCTGCGTATCACGAATTGATGGAGCAAGCGTTCCGGCTACGGCATGCGGTGTTTGTCGACGAATTGGGCTGGCACGACCTAAAGCGCGAAGATGGACGTGACGTCGATCAATTCGACGACGGCCGCGCGCTGCATATGCTGTACGTCGAGAACGGTCGCGTGCTCGGCTATCAACGTATGTTGCCTTCACTTCGCCCGCACCTGCTATCGGACGTACTGCGGCATTTGTGCGATGGCGATCTTCCGGTCGGGCCGCAGATTTGGGAATGGACACGCTATTGCGTCGCACCAGGCTGCCGGGATCGTGGCCGAATGCTGAGTCCGGTTGGCAACATGCTACTATCGGCGATTGTCGAGTGGGGTCTCGAAAGCGGCGTTTCCGAGATCATCATCGAAATGAATCCGATCTGGCTGCTGCGGCTGGTGCAGCTCCACTTCAGGGTGACGCCGCTTGGCATCCCGCAGAAGGTCGGGAAAGACGACGTCGTCGCCGTGACGGCCGCATTCGATCGTAGGACGCTGAATCGCCTTCGCGAAATGCGAGGTGACGAGCGAGAGGTGATTGTGTCGCGCCCGATATCGACTAGGCGGCTGCTCGCCTGACCGATGCCTAAGATCTGTAGTCAGTTCGATTTCTCAGCTTGACGGTCGACCGCATCCTGAGCAGCGGCAATGATCTTCAGCCGCTCCTCGCGATCCGTAATTTGAATGAAAAGCCGGGTGAGCCGCAGACCGTCGGCGACTATTTCGTCATCGCGGCCCCCGGCTTGATACCGTTTCAAATTGTCCATTATCCAAATCCTATCGGGTGGGTATCATGAGCACCAGAGACGATGATTTCGAGCAGCTATGCGATAGACTTGCGACCTGCATCGAGCAATGTCAGGCGCTGCATCTCGATCACGCAGTCTACCTCCTTAAGATGGTCGCCATGGAAATTGCGGACCCGCACAACGACCTCGCGGAAATAGAGGATTCCGCCGAAAGCTAAAGAGCGCTCGTACTTACACTAATTTCCAAAATAGAACACGCAAAAGTTGTGCACCGGGGTAGGCCCGGCTCTAGCATAGCCGCACTGCCACTGACGGACGGCGTGCTGGCCGTCGCCGTGGCGTGCGGTGAGCGGAAAGACGGTTGGGGAGGGCTACGGCTTCTCCGCCTGCGGGGCTCTCTGCGGCTGCCGCCACTGATTGGGCGTTCGCGGACAGCTCGTCGGGCCGCACATGAACGGCACGGCCAGCCCCTCCCGGATCAGTACGGTCCCGACTTCCACGCCGTCGGCCTTCAGCATCCCGCAGCGGCGGCCGAAGTTGCAGGCCATCGTTCCTTCTGTGCCGGGTCTACATGCGCAAGGCACGACCGTGTAGTCCAGCTTGCCGCCGCGCAGTATCTCGCGCAAACGGGCGGTAGCGCGGCCGCCAAGCTCCCGCTCCGCTTCGTTCTTGGCTCGGCGTGTCTCGGGAGCGTTGAAGCCGACAAGCCTATGATCCGGCTTCTGCCGGTCGATGCGGATCGTATCCCCGTCAATGACTCGGATTCTGGCTCCGTCGATAGGCTCCGCATGCGTCGCAGCGAGCGGGATAAGGCAAGTCAAAATCAAGGTCATGGCACGCAGTGTCATCAAGTCCCTCTAACACTAACGCATTCAACCGCCTCGATCGTCAGCCTTTGGTCGGCGTCGCAGCCGTACATCAGCATCGCCCTCGTCGGATCATGGGCAGCTTCGGTTGCGCTGCTGATCGTCACCTTGCCGCCAGCTTCCTTCGCCATCAACCAAATGAGGCGATCACTGTGGCGGAGCAGTTCTAGCAGCGCTTCATGCTCGGTGTCGTCCACCATTGGCTCCTCCGGTTGCGACAGTGTTTCAACGTATAATCAATCACTCGCGTTCGATCGCGAGGCTGCAGGTCGCGGTACATATCGGTCGCCCCCAAGCGGGACACCGATCTTTCAGAGAGGCCGGGATAGCGCGCGCCGAAGGTGCATACCTGTCAGACCCGCTAACGGAGAGCCCGGATTGCGTCCAAGACGAACTGAGCGGACACGTGGCACCCATATTTGTGGAGACTATCTCCCTTTGCAGTATCCGCCATATCAACAACGACCTTGGCACTGAATGAATGAATGGACTGACCGGACAGCTCAACGGCGCGATGAAAGCCAAATACCTCCATGTCCAAGCCGGCCACCTTCCGGTGCTGGTCTCGGACGTACTCCAGCCGTCTACCGTCTGCAATGACAGCCGAGCCCGTGGCGAACGGAGCCAATTTTGGTGCTGATATGTGCGTGGGTCTAACGTCACCTGAATAATTACGTTCAAGCCTGGCAACTAGCGACTCAGCCTCAAGGAGCTTGCTCAATGTAAGTCGAGTCGCCTGCGGGATACTCACTTGATAGGGTTCCGATTCGAATGCATCGTCCAGCCACTTACCAGATTGATATTCCCAAACAACATCGGCTGCCAAAAGTTGTCCCATTGTCGCATTTGGAGCAACACCAGCGCAGATCCCGCTCATAGCAACGGCATTTGGGGAATATGACTCAAGGGCGCGCGCCACCGTAACAGCGGCGTTGATTAGGCCCATCCGGGGGAGAAGAATTGCCGCACCGGGCCTTCCATCAATGTCAAATTCCAGCAAATCCAATCCAATGCGTTGCGTACTCTCCACACGCGATTGCATCAATGCGAGGTATGCATCGCGTTCTGCCTTGATAGATGTGAAGATTAGAAACTCGTATCGACCCTTCTCTTTGGCCTGCGCGATAAAGATGTCGAGCGCTTGCAACCACACGTGACGCTCGTTGTAGTCATAGATGATACATCCTCGGGCGGCGAATGCCTGGCGTTGCTGGTCCGCTTCTCCCGGAAATGCAGTAATGGCAAGCACCGGAATCCGCTGCATGCCGGAGAAGTCGAGCATCTGGAGAAGTTCACCGCCAGCGCTCCGGCAGTCACCGCCACGAACTCCGGGCATAAGGAGGTCAATGATGCAGAGGTCAATTTGTGCACGACAAATCTCCACAAATTGCGCGACGTTGTCGACGCGTCTGATCCCGGAGGCGCGGACTCCCTTTTCAACCAAAACCGAATTGATGTCGCTCCATTTGTCATCGTTGTCTTCAAAGACGACCACTCTCATTGTGCTTTCCTGACCAACGTGTCGAATGCCGTCTCCCAATCAGGGCTCTTATATGAATACAACACAGCGCCGAGAACGTTCTGTTTGTATTTTTTGGAAAGAACCCGCGCTGCGCTCGTAAGTCGAACCCTAGTTCCGCTCACGATAATGTCGGGATATTGGGTGACGATGATGATCGTGCTGCTGACGCCGGCTGCGAAAAGGGCCCGCAATACTTCTATGCCTCCTACCGCTTGGGCGTCGCCGCCTCCGCTTCCTTCACTAGAAATGTCCGAAAAAGTGGGTAGTGCCATATCCACGATGATCAATGAGAAGTGGCCTTCCGTCACATGAAGCACGGCGTGTCGCACGCCGCTCACCGTTGTCAAGTCGTGTTTCGCGATACCAAGTTTGTAGAGTCGAGCCGTCAAGTCATTGGCCTTGTGCTCCTCGTCCTCAACTAGCAATACTTTCATACATCTGGCCTTTCGAGATCAGCTAATTCGACCGCAAGTGTGAAGAAGACAGAGCAGGTGTCGGCATCAATAGTGTATCCGGCATTCGAATAGTTGTCGCCAGTTCGTGTTATATACCGTAGCTTTTTAATTCCTGAATATCCTTCAGTTACCATGGCTGACTCTGGATCTCCATATCCGAAGCTCTCTGCCAATCGCGCTATGTGTTTTGACCTGTCGCTTGTGCTGGAGAAACGAGAGGAAACGGTGGCCTTGAGGTGGCCGACGCTCTCGAAGGCCATGGCCTCCTGTGAGACCTGAATTGTTATGAGGCCGTTCTCTTGTCCGTGAGTAAGCGCATTGTGAAGAATAACGAAGAGGCAATCGTACATTCGGTGGACGGATAGACCATCGATTTCCAGGTCGAGAGCGTCACCGGACCACTCGACCGTTGGTGTGCCAAATAAGTTACTATCTGTGGCCTCGACAAGAACGAGTTCGCAGAGTTGACGAGTGCGTGCGCTCACAAAGCCATCCTCGGGTTGTCGAAACCAACTACCGAGTCGCATGAAGCGTTCGTGGACTAGCGCTCTGAGTTGTTGTCGGTATCGTCGCTGGAGATCGTCGGAATCGAAATGAAAGAAATGCTGTTCGATTTCTCTCGTGGCCTCTTTCACGAGGTCGATGGAAATCATGCGTGAGGCAGTTTGAAGCTGAGGGTTAATCTCTTGCCAGCAGAAGCGTATAAGCAGGTCGTTCATCAATAACGGATTGCGTCCATTCAATAGCATGTTTCGAAGGGATGCGATGGCGAGGTTGGTATTGTCGTCGCGCTTCAGAGTTGAGTTGAAGATTCCCAATGGCTTTGCGTCGGACCGAAACTGCAGTAGATCCTTCCGCAAGTGCTCAATCGTTCGGTGATAAGAAGCAACCCATCGCTTGTTGGCGTCAACAAAAGCGCTATCATATGTTAGCAAATCATAAGTGGGTGACTCGATTAGGTCGTCGATGCCGCCTCGCATCATCCCGCTCATAGTGTTGTGGCGAATGCGCCGACCAAGGTACGACTCAATCCCGAACTGCTTGTTTGTGCAGAACTGCTCAAACGCGGCTTTTCCGGCTTCGACTAAGACGTAGTCGAGATCGCTCCACTCCGTGATTACTAGTTTTCCGCTGGTTGATGTTGACAGGAATGTCAACGAGCTGAACTCGTGCTCAATCATCTTTACGTATTGTTGAGCGTAGGTGCTGGGGTTTGCGACCAGCCACTCTTTCATCGCTGGGCCGTCGACATAGATGCGGCTGTCATCGAAGAACTTTCGAAGTTTTGCGACTTGGCGCCGCGCTTCGATTGCGTCAGCCTCTATCAGATGTGCGATCTGATTTCGTTGTTTTCCGACGGTGCGCAGTAGCGATTGTCTCGTGCGATCCGCTTCGTCTGCTGATCTGACTATCCAGTAGAGTTTCTGGAGTGTTGGTCTGTCGAGTATTGTTAGGAGGTAGTCGGCAATGGAGGGGGTATTCGGAAGTAGCCAAGCAATGAAGGCTTCGAGGCTCCCATTGAATTGAGTGATTACTGTATTGCAGAGCGAGTGGCGAAATTTGAAATCGATGTCATCGTCGCGACTTTTTGCTTTATGTAGTGCGAGCGCGAGAACGGTTATCAGTGGGCGTGAGTCGTCGTCCGATGATGCGTAGAGCATCTCGATCTCTGAGTCGCACAATAGTATGTCGAGGGCGACGGTATGTTCGCAGATGAATCGGAAGTCATGGGCGGACAGGGGTGAGTAGTTTCGTTGAGTGTTCAGGAACTGTAGGAATTGCACGGTTCGGAGGAATGTCCCGCAGCTCTGTACTCGTTCGTAGTCGGTGGGAGAAACGAAGCCTTGTGTAGCCTTGATGAGGTCTGGCATCTTGGTATGGAAGTGCGGCGAGGTGTCTGTGTCGACGGGTGGTGAGATGTCTTCCATCAATCGTGGTACAAGAATTGCGTCCACTGAACGACGGAAGATGGCGCAATCTTTGAACTCGCAAAAGGCGGCTGCGCGCTGGTAATATACCACGTCCGCGTCCATGCGAGCGACGTCCGAATACAGAGCGGATGGGTCGAACGGAATCGACAAGAACTCAAGAAAGAGGTGTGCAATAGACGGATCGAGAAGGGCGATGGTCTGGTCAAATAAGGCTGGCCAGAACGATCTGAGATGTGCGGTTATAGCGAGTGCGGCGAGTTCATCGACAAGAGAACTTGAGTGGGAGCGACGAAGAAGCGCGGCAAGATCAGTCCGAGAGAGCGGGGTCGGAACGAGTTCGTTCAAGGGGAGATATTGGCGATAGTCGTCTTCAACATACTTTTGAAAGAGGCGGACGCGGGTGGTCGCGGTGGAACAGTAGCTGGAGTCGGTTTCCATCAATTGAAGGGCAGAAAAGTATGGCTCGGGATAAGCGGATTGGTTGAACGCTTTTGCAATCCGTTGGAATGCTGACTGGAGTGTTGAGTCGTCAGCGTAGCGGGACATTAGGTATGCAGTCTTCCGCAGGATATAGAAGGATGAGCCGTACGACTCCGCGAACGCGGCGAGCGCTTCCATTGCAAGGGATGGTTGGTACTGCGGCAATCGCGCTAGTTCCGACATGTCGGCGAGGATGCGTCTGGCGTTGTCCGCCCAGCCGTTCACGTGACCGACAACAAAAGCGACCTCGGAGTCGGGTTCTGTCGCCAGCATCGTGTGCTTGATAATGAGGTTACGGTAGGTGCCTCCGAGCTGCGGCAACGGAAATGGGCCGTTTTGACCTAGGAGGAGAGTTGTTGCGAGGCAAAGGTCCCCCGGATCTGCTTGGCGACGGAGAGTGTTGATCGAAAGCGAGGGCGACGAATCGGTGTTCCTCGCGATGGCTCCCCGTACTAGGTTGCGGGAGCGTTGGTCGCGAATCGTTCTGATTGCCTTGTAAACGGCGGCCTTGGCTTTTGAGTTATCGCGGAATGTGCGGTAGGGCGTTCGGGATTTCAATGGGGGCCTCAATGTGGTGAATGTATGCGATAGTATTGTTGATGGTAATCATATTCGGCTTTCCAAACGTTCATAGGGGGCATTGCGATTTTGTGTTGAAGGTGCGGTTGCCGCACGCGGTATCGTCGGCGCTCGGAGAGTTGCCGGACCGATTGTCGAGCGTTTGTATGTGCTCAAAGAGGGTTGGAGTCTGAGCTGCGGTATTCCATTGGTGGTTTGTGTTGGTCTCGGTGGCCGCGGTATTTTAGCTGCTGAAGCGATTTGCTTTCGACAGTGTTCGGGCGAGGGACAGATTTCAGTCGCTCAACAGCCCCCTTTGCTCGCTTTCAAGATCTGCAAGCAGCCTCCGGAACCGGCCGTCAATTTGATCGGCAATAGCGCGGGGATTTTCGGCGCCATTGATGGTCCAATGGTTGGAAAACGAATACGTGCTCGTGCGGGTCGTGGTCGTCGAGCCCGCGGCCGCCGCTGCCCCGCTGGAGGTCATTTGCCGCAGAGCGCCGTTCGTCTCGATTCGGCCGGTCGCGCCGGGCACGAACAGTTCGGGGCCGCGCTCACCGACCAGGTACGGCTTGCCATAGGTCACGGGGCCGCCAAGCGCGCGAGCGCCAGCAATGGGCGGCGCGGCGCGAGGCGCATTCGGCAACGCCTTCGGAGCTGACCACAGATTACGGATGGCACCGCCGAGCGCCACAGCCTTCTCGATGACCGTGCCGAAGAAGCCAATCAGGCTCTTGATCCCGTCGATCACCGCGTTGACACCTTGAGCGACGGCGCCGCCCATGGTCTCTCCCCACGACTTCCATTTGGCGCCGGACTCGTCCAACGGGCCAAGCAACTTGCCCAGCCACCCGAAGGCGGACGCGAGGCCGTCGCCAATGCTCTTGATCACCCCGGCGGCCGGACCAAGTCCCTTCATGAACCCGTCGCCGAAACCAGCAAAGAAGCTCTTCAGGCCCTCCCAATTGTTGGCGATCCACGTCCCAAGCGCGGCCAAGGCGGTGACAAGGCCCGTGAAGACCAGCCCGACCGGGTTCAACAGCAGCGCGCCCATCGCGAGCCCGACGCCACGCAGGGCCACCAGCGGGAACGTCAGGACCGCGCGGCCGAAGGCGAGCAAGCCCGTGCCGATGGCGGCGAGGCCCGTGCCAGCGCCGCCGACCGCCGTCAGGGCCAAGAGGCCGGCGAGTGCTGCACGGGTCCGCGCCACGGCCGCCACAAGCCCCACAGAGAGTGCAGCGGTAAGCCCGACGATGCCACGCGCCGCCATGCCGATCGGTGCCAGCAACAGTGCCAGCCCCGTGCTGAGGCCTTTCAGCGCGAACACCCCGAGCCGGCCGATTGCGCCAAGAGCGAACATCAGCGGGCCCGCCGCAGCGGCAGCCGCAACAAAGCCGATGCCGAGTTTCAGAACGGCCGGATTGCTCCCGGCGATACCCTTCAACGATGCGCCGATGCGATCGAAGATGGTCACAAGTTCGGGCGTCACCGCCGAAACCAGCGTGTTCTTCAACTCGAAAACTGCCGAGTTCAATTTCAGGATTTCGGCCGGCAAGCCTTGGTTTGCGATTTTGTAGCGGGCCTCAGCGTATCCATCGGCTTCCCGTCCGATCTTTTCGATCACGTCTGAAAGCTTGTCGCCGCGCAGCAACGCCATGTAGCGGCTGATATGCCGGGCCTCCAAGATCTGCGCAATGTCGCCGGTGGTCGCCGCTCCGCTTTCCAGCTTGGCGCGCAAATCCTCAAAGAACCTGGTAATGTCGATCTTCGATCCGGCCGCCGTATATGCGGCGTTCACCGACTCGGCAATCTCATTCGCGTCAACAGCCGACGAACTGCCCATGCCGCTCTGCACAGCTTTGGTGATCGCGGCAACCTGCGCGCTCTGTCCACCGCCGGCCTTGATGATCGCGGCGATCTGCTTTTCGACGGATTTGGATACGTCAATGCCGCCGGCCTGTAAGCCACCGACGATGCCACCCGAGGTGATCGGCCGTGCCGACGTGTAGTCGCCAAGGTTCATTCCGATCCGCGACAGTGCGGCCATGCCGCCCTTCGGCATCTTGACCAGCCGGACAAGCGCGCTGCGCAGCGCCACGCCGGCCTCGCTGCCAAGCACGCCGGCCTGCGCGAATTTCATGATCAGGCCGGTGGTCTGATCAAGCGAGCTACCCGTGCTACTCGCAATGCCAGCGGCAAATTTGAATGACTCGGACATATCGCGCATCGAAGCGGTGGTTGAGACAGCCGCATACACCATGCGGTCGCTCACCACCTTAGAAGATGCCGACGCCTGTTCCAGCGTCTTGAACGGCAATTGAAACTGTACGATGCTCTTGCTGATCGCCGCGCCGAGATCGGCTGCCGCCATGTCACCAGACAGCGCCGACGCGGCAAGCACTTGTTCAAGTGAACCGCGCGCCTGCGCATAGGTGAAGCCGGCTTTGATCAGTTCGGTCGCAGTCTTCATGATGCCGGTCGCACCGCCGGCATCGTATTTTGCCGAGAAGCTCTGAGCGATCTTCTCAAGCTCAAGGCGCTGCTCTTTGGGGATGTCGCCAAGCGCCTCCGAAAAGTTTCCGGCCTTCGCAAAATCAGCAACGTCCTTGACCATGTTCGCGCCAAACCATGCGGCCGGGGCCGTCACGGCCAACGACATATCGCGGCCCTTCCGCTGCACCGCTGCCATACGTTTCGACGTGGCGTCCAGGTGCTTGTTTGCGGCAATGAACGGGGCGTTCAAGCGCGCGCCAATGCCGGCGAGCGAAGCGCTAAGTCCGCCGACTTGCGCCTTCGCCTGGCCGACAGCGGCGGCAAGGCTCGGGTTGAGCTTGCCGCCGATGTTCACGAATACAGAGAAGCCGGTTGCCACGTTGGTTACGCCTTCTTCGGCCGGGGCCAAATGAAATCCTGCCCGAGCAGCGCAGGCGGCAAGACGATTTCCGAGAGGGACGGGAGATACGTGCCGGGACGGAACGAAACCTTTTCCACGACGATCTCACGTTCTTCCAGATGGTAAGTCCCTTGCCGCCAGCCCTGCCGATCGAACGGGTCCGGCTGCCCGATGGGTACAACTTCGCCGTCAGGCCCGATGGTGGCCTTGCGGATCGTCTCCGCGCCGTTGTAGGGGTCGGTCAGCACCCACACCTTGCAACGTTCCTTGCGGACCGATTCCGGCCGGTCCGGCGCTTTTCGATGCAGCTTACTGTAGGAAGGAAGCGTCTCGTCATGACGGCCGCGCTTGCGCAATTCTGCGTTCACGTCCTCCACTTCGGAAGAGATCGACTCGAGCGCGGCGAGCGCCGCCGCCACCGCGGTGGCTGCCTTCTGATATTCGCGAAGGTGCTTAAGTGCATCCGTGTTCACAGCGGCGCGCGCCGCTTTGAAGCGCGCATCGAACGCCGCTTCCTCTGCGGCGCGTTCAGCCGCTGCCTCTGCGGCCTTCACGGTCGCGAGGTCGGCGCTCAGGTCGGTGATACGCGCGACCAGGCGAGCTTCCGCCCGCTTCAGTTCCGCTTGCTTGGCTTCGGCGGCGATATGCTGTTCGTCAGTGAACGTCGCCAAGCCGGCCATCGCGGCCTTGATCTTGCTTCGCACGGTGGCGAGTTCGGCTTCGGCCTTGGTGATGGCTTCTGCGATTTGCGCACTGGTAGCGGTTGCGCCGCCGAACAGGGTATTGAGGATGCCCATCTGTCATCGTCCTTGAGTTGTGGTTGTTGCTTGTTCGAGCGAAATTAGCGCAGGGGTTCAAATTCGCCCCGATAATAGGCAGCGACGGCTTCGCGACCACGATCGAAGGTGGTCTCAACCTTCGGTGCGGCGGCCTGCGGTGCCGGCGCCGAAGCGGTGATGGGCGCTTTCGGTGCGACGACCGGCGGCTTCGGTTCGGTCGCGGCCAGCGCTTCGTGCGCACGAAGCCAACGATGGTATGCGACATGCTCGTGCGAGGTGGCGAACATCAAATTGTGAGCAACGCCGTGCCGGGCGTTGAATTGCTGATCAGCGAGCGACCGGCGGGCCGCCGCGAGTTGAGAAGTCGCGGCCTTGAGGTCGGCGAACCGCTCCTCGCGAGTCATCGGTCGCCACCGGCTGCGATGTAGGCCTCAAGATCGACGAGCGGGTAAACAGTGCGGCTCCCGATCTTGATCGTTCGGGGACCAAGACCTTGCGCCTCAAGGCTGCGCATCGTCTTGCGGCAGCGGTTCAACCGCCGCGCGGCTTCGGATCGGCTCAGGTAGTTCATGATTGTTCTTGTCCAATATCCCGGAAGTAGCTCCCGGCCGAAGCCGGGAGCCTTCCTGATGGTGTTCAACCCGTCAGACGGGAGGTCAAAACCGGCTGACTGGTGAAGATTGGACTATTCGAGGACAATCGAAGAGCCCATTCCGGTAGCCCTCAGTTCAGCGGCCTCGCGGCATCGATCTTGGCGAGCGTCTGCGCAGCGGCTTCGCGGGCCAACTGTTGGTTCGCCGCAAAGCTGACGATGGCCGCCCAAGCGTCAGGCATGGTCGTTTCGAGCTTGCTGGAAAGTGCAGCGAGGTCGGGAGCAATTTCGGTCGGGATGACTTCCGGCGCGGGAACGGGTACGAGGTCGTATCCGAGCGTGTTCAGCGTCGCCGTAATCGACGCGAGTCCGGGGGCATTCCTCTTGCGCCACGCTTTGATACTGGCGCGGCGCACGCCAGACGCGGTTTCGACGTCATCGTATCGGCGCGCTTGCCGCGACATCTCACCAAAGACCAGACGAACCAGCGGGTGCACGCTGCCAGCCGGCATCGTGACCGTGCGCTTCTTCGTTCGGGGCTTCCCATTCCAGCGGTAAAGCGGGCCATCGCCGGGCGCGTAGTAATTACTCTCCGTCATCGTAGGCATCCTTTGTAGGTCTTGGATGTCCCTACGATGCCGGTGGGGGATACTCGCTTGGAGCCCATTCGGCTCCCCCTTGATGGCCATTGTTTCTCTCGGCCGGTCCGGTCAGGCCAGCGTTGCCCGGGCTATCCCGCCAACTCGTGCAACAACAACCCACTTTAATGCAATTGCATCTACCAGAGGTCCGGGGTCGTCCGTCACCCGCAGCCCCCACCCCCTCTCAAAGTACCTTTTTTGCGGGGAAACGCGAAAAAGAGCCGAGAAATCAGTTGGATGCCAATCTTGGCTTGGATTTCGGAATCGTTCAGGCTCCGAGCGCCCTCATGGCGGCGACGGTCGCACCCATCAGCGCAGTTGCTGCGGCCATGCCAGTGAGGATCAGCGCGAACGGTGCGATCCAAGCGTCGCGCAGCAGTTTGGTCTGTTCGGCCATCAGCTTGTGCTGTTCTGAGACGAACTGGCGAACCTCAGCCTGTTGCCGTTCGATGCGAGCGATCTGGTCTTGCTGGTTCATTGCCGCAATCTCCCGTGGCGCAATCCTCGGTTCTTTGTCGTCATCTGCAGCTTCCGGATCATTCCGCGTTTGGACATTGGTTTCAATCTGCTTCGCTGGCGTCGGGCTCGGTCTCGATATCGGCAACCAGTCGCCAGCAGTTTGCGAGGATGGTGCGGCCATACGCGCTGTCCTTCGCTAGCACGCGTTCAATTTCGAGCGAGGCGAGGTCTATTCCCAGCTTGCTTTCCAAGACCTCCCGGACGGCCTTTTCGCCGCCGGGGATCACGTAGGGCAGGATCAAGGCCTGATTGACCTTCTGGCCCGGCCCGACCTTTCGGTATATCACCCGCCGCGTCTTTGCCGGCGCCCGCCGGCCACGGTTGGTGTCTTCGCCTGACCCCTTCGGTTGCTTGGGGGAGGTTGGGTTGGAATCCCTATAGGGGTTCTCTAATAGGGATTCCAACCCAACCTCGACCACCCCCCCGATTGATCGGGCTTCCCAATCCGAGACGCCGAACATAGCCATCGCATCGCGCTTGTTCGTCAGAACAACCCCAGCGGCCATCATGTCGGCCACCGCGCCGGGCGGGCTCCAATCGGTCGCGACGACGCTGGGCAAGTCGAGTACAACGTCATTGATGATCTCAAGCCAACACGGCCGGGACCGGCGGTGCGGCCGCAACCTGCCGACAGCCTGCAACAGCCCAGCATCGGTGACCAACCAGCGCAGAGCATCCACAAGCGGGTGGCGGTGCCGATTGACCGTGACAGTCCGACCGCCGACCTTTGCACGAACATTCTCAAAACCGGTGGGCTCGACCGGGTAGCCCAGCCATACCCCGGCCTCGCGTTCAACATTCGCCGGCCAAGGGGCCTGCCGACCAATGACGACGAGTCCGGCAACGTTGCGCATGTTGTTCATGCCCGCCAGCTTGCCGAAATGGAGCGGGATCACGTTCGGCGGCAGATCATCCCGGATGTAGTCAAGCAAGGCCTTCTGCGCGATTATCCCAATCCGAGCAGGCGCGGCCTCAGCCGCCAACACCCGGACGCGACGCAACAAGTCTCGGATGTTGCGCGTCGCCGGCTCCATACCCGGCCGAAGCCCGAGTCCGTTCTTGGACACAGTCGCCCCAAGCAACTGCCGCACCTCAACATGCTTCGGCCATTTCGCCAGCACGTCGGCAACGATGCGAGCCGTCGCGTCCGGGGCGCCGAACGCGATGTCAAGCAAGCTCAAATCCGGCGGGGGCGTGGCGTCGAGAACCAAGGTCGGCAGATGCCAATCCGGATGGACGGGGCGCAACGCGGTCACGGTGATAGCGCCGTTCTCAATCCTGATCCGGCCCGATAGGTCGTGGCCTTCCAAGTGGAAGGCCTCAACCTCGCGCCAGAGGTCAGATAGCGCGCGGCTTGCTTTGTTCTCGGCACCACGGCGCGCGACGGTCTTGCGCATCGCAGCGGGCGACATGCCGGGCGTGAGGTCGCCTGCGGTGATGCGTCGCAATTCAAGGTCGGCCAACCAACCAGCGTGCTCGGCATCGATCTCGCCGGCATCGAGCGATGCGCGCGACAACCAGACGCCCCCGACCTCGCACATCTTCATCGCAGCGGACACAAGCCATTGCCGGCCTCGGTGAAGCGCTGCACGCTCGATCGCGTTGTACGGACCATCGATCGAACCAACCAGCGAGGCAACCGGGATTGTGACCGGGGCGGCGATGCAGTTGTCGATGAAGCCTTCGTCGATGACCAGCGCGTCGAAATCGGCGATGAAGTCCGGCCGTTGGTTCGTCAGCATGACCGAAGGGAACACCCATACGCGCGCGGTGAGCTTGCGCTGTCGTTCGGCGCCGCACTCATCTGCGAAGGGACAGCGCTTCACCTCGCCACCGTCCGCAACGCAAACGGTTTTGCGGACCGAAACCGACAAAGCCTGCGCGGCCTTCAAAGCGGCGGGGTTGCGGCACATGGCGTGCCCAGGCGATTGCGGGTCCTGCGCGTCATAGCCTCGATACACTTCGGCGTTGACGCCGCGCGCGCGCAGATCGGCGACGGTTTGTTCGGCCAAGCCGTGGTTGGGCACCGCAACGGCAATTCGGCCCTTCATTTCGGCCAAAGCGTCTAGCAGCCCGAACGTCTTGCCGATGCCGGTTTCAACCTTCAGCACACTGACCGGCATCGCCGGCACCCAAAGTGGCGGGCGGCCAAGCCCCATGCTTGCCAGCGTGCGGCGACCCTCGTAGTCCCGCTTGGCTCTGATAGCAGCCGGCGCGCTCGCGAAGAAATCGGCGATGGCTTCACCTACAGCGGCCTCAGCCTGCGGCAAGGTTACACGACCGTCGCCACTGCCGTTGGTCAGGATGATCGGGGGCGGGACCTCGATGCCGAGCCGTTCGCACAGCCATTCTTCGGCATCCAACCACGGCAGTCCCAAGGCGAAATGCACAACGGCGGTTGCCGTATAGCCGCGATCGTCGCCGAAATCTCTGATGCCGGTCGGTGAAATTGAGAGGTTCGGTTGGCGCGCGGCACTGTCACGCCCCGACCCCGAGTTGCGCCAATGCGCAACGCCCCGATAGGCCGTGCCTTGCCAATGTCCTTTGGGCAGATTCAACGCCGGTGCCCAAGCGCCGATGTTCGCCAGCGCGGCGCTGTTCACGGCGTCGCTCAGGGCGAAGTAATCCGACACAGCGGAATGGGCGCTAGATCGCGCGGCCGTGACCGCTGTTCGGGCTTGCCGGTCTTCCTTGGGTTGCCAGCCGTGCGCAGCCAACACCGCTTCCATTGCCTTCCTATGGTCGGCAGTGAGCAGTGGCAGTTCTTCAACAGGCGTATCGAGCAGCGTCCGCTCGGTCGTCCACGCGTAAGGCTGGCCGGTGTCAGGGTGGATGGTCGGCGGGAGCACGGTTTGTGCGCCCCTTGCGATGAAATCCAGAAATCCAGTGTAGTTGGCCTTCGGCCAGTGTTCGGCACCTCGATAGAAGACCGTCAATCCCTTCCGGCCGCGCTTCGCGACGACCATCGGCGGTAGCACAGCTAACAGCGGTTCAATCAGGTCGTCGCGATCGATGTCCACCGCGACAAGATTGTTGAAGCCGCAAGCGATGCCTATGCCGCATTCGGGATCACGAAGCTCAGCGGTGAACGCGAACCGGTGCGGCTGCCGATCGCAGAAGGTCTCCCATTTTTTGAAGTGAAACCAAATCGGCTCGCCGCGCGCATTGCTACGAATCCGAGCCGGGCTCTTGCCCTGCGGACCGCGCGGGTCCGCGCTGCGCGGTCCGATCGGAAGCGGGCTGCAGCCGTTAGCGATTAGCCGATCGAAGACATCCCTGATGGCGAGCATGTCACTGCAGCGCGCTGATAAGATCGGGCGCGTCCCGTCTCACCATATGGGTTTCGATAGTCGCGTAGCGCAACAAGACGCGCTTCAGCCGAGCCTCAACCGTGCCGTGTCTGTCGTGTTGCAACCGACAGAAGAGATCGTATCGATCGCCACTGATCGTGCCGCCCTGGCGCGTCACGAAAGTCCAATCCATCGCCTCGTTGTCAATGCGCACCGTGAAGCGATACCGCGCTTCCGGATACTTGGCGAAGTATTGCGCGTCGCTGACGACGCTATGTACGAGGCAAATTTCGCCGCGATGCTCAACAGCAAACGGGACCGGTTCACCGGTCGGCGGAAGGTAGATTTCCCAGCCACGCCGCGTGCGAAGGCGGTAACGCTTCGGGCGATCCGTATAGCCTTGTCGCGCGGGTGCGGGGGGAGCATCGTTATTCACGTCATCTTCCTTCGTCATCTGACTCACAGCCCCGGCACCCAATGCCGGGGCTTCTTTTTGAGTTTTGTTGGGAAGTTTCGGAGCCGGACACCGGGTCTAACAGCCCATTCCGATCTCCCCTCAGCAATTGGAGTTCAACTGCACGGCCAAGCCGGCCTCAACCGCGACGATGCCGGCCATTCCCGCCGCGGGATCGCGTTTTGCCTTCTCCGACGCCGCCGCACCGGCTTCGGCGGCCGGACTGCCCGGCGGGTAGGTTTCGCGTTCGGCCTCAATGATGCCGAGCGCGCCGAAGGCGATTTCGCGGTCGGTAGCGAATTTCGTCAGATACGTGTCCATAGCTTTCCTTTGGGCGCGCGGGCGCCATCGTTCGCGCCAGAGCGTCCGGCGACGGGGGGCAGTTCGGATTGTTGGGGTGGTGGGGAGCGTCGGGCGTAGCTGGCGCGAGGTCTTAGGGCGCTACGCTATCGAGGTAGGCGGCGTGAAGCCGTAGCGCCTCAGCAGCGAGACGGGAGTCGGTCGGCCCCAAGGTGGTTTCGTCCGCGCCGTCGAGCGCGTCCGCGAGTTCGATCAGGTAGGCCGGTTCATTGATCTTGGTCGTGATTTCAGGCGGCATGGGTGGCCCCGCGCGCGTTTTCGTTGGCTGCCGTTGCCGTCGTCGGGCGCGCCGCCAGCCATGCTTCGACCTGGTCCAGGTCGAAACGCCGAGTCCGGCCGATGAAAATAGGACGCGGGAACGTCGGATCATTGGCGATATGCCGACTCAGCGTTGAACGGCTGAATCCCAGATAGGCGAGAAGTTCGTTTGCTTTGGTGTACCGTGCCACTGTCCAAAACTCCTTGATGCGTGGTGACGCATCAAGAGATAGCGGGGTAGGCTGGATCTTTCGCGGTCAAAAACGACCAACGGATTTGATCCCAAATCAACGGATGGTCCGTCGAACGCACCGGATGATCCGTTGCGGCAACGGATGATCCGGCACTATCCGTTTCGGTTGTGGCGCTTCCAAATGCGGTCGACGGTGTCTTTGCTCAGCCCGACGCCCTTCCGTTTCGCGACAGCCTCCTGCGCGTCCCCCACCTTCGTACCGTTGTTCACAAGCCCCCGCACAGCCCAATAAATCTGGTAGTCGCGCCATTCGTCCTGCATCGCGCCAACAGGATTGCCTTTGCAGGGCCCGCGCCAAAGCTTGCCGAGTTCTGCGGGTCGGAATTGAACTGGCTTTGCGCCGACTTCCGCCATCATCGCCTGTTCGGCCGCGTCGGCGACGCCCTCCGCAAACCGATCAATCTCGGCGGTGATGACCGCTGGCACCGGCCGGTCGGTTTTGCGGCACAGGCTGAACACGCGCCAAGCTGCAGCCGGGTTGCTGGTGCGGTTGAAGTAATCCGTAAGGTTCTCGATTTCGGAGCCAATTAAGTCGATCTTTGCCATATCAGCCTGCGACGGTCATGCGAACGACATTCGATTGCTGAGGAGCTACTATCCTCGCAATATGGTCATTCCAAACGGTGAGTGCGTGGAGCTTTTCGGGTAGGTAGTCGTACCGCTGATAGACGGCCATGACACCTTGCATCTTGTGCCCCAAGACGCGTTCAATCGTTACAACGTTAATTTTTAGGCGTGCCATGGTCGTTGCCATTGTGCGCCGCAGGTCGTGCAGACGCCATTCGATCTTTTCAATGGTAGCGGTGGATTCGCCCCGGGCCTTCGCTTCACCACAAGCTATTTCGTGCATGATTCCGGTGAGTTGAACTTTCGCTTTCGAGAAGCCGCTAATTGCGGTGCGGCCCGTCGTCGTGAAAACGAACGGCGACTCCTTGAGCGTCGGCGCACCGTCAATGATCTCAGTGAAGTGCATCCGACCGATGCTGCGGAGGATCGAGACGACAGCGGCGGGGAGGGGAACGGCGTGAGGTTGGCCGTTCTTGTATCGCGACGCGGCCATCAGCCACACCGGTTCGGCACAATCAAGGTCCAGCGCGTCCCAGCGCATCCCGGCAACCTCCTCGCGGCGCTGGCCGAGCATGAGCAGAACCGCAATGTACTCTCGCCATGGCCATTCAAGGCGGTCGTTCGCAAGCAACAAAATGCGCAGCTCGGCATCGCTCAAGACGCGATCACGAGCGATTTCCTTGGCTGCCCGCGTGGTGTGTTCGAATGGATTGATCTCAAGCAACCCCTTCTCAATACACCACTTGAAGAACTTACTTGCGTGCGCGCGGGTCCGGTTCGCGAGGATGGGTTTGTCTCGCTCTTGGATTGCTTCAAGTAATTTGACGGCATCGGCACGCGAAACATGATCGATCCGCCGCCGTGCCCAACCGCTTAGTTCGCGCGTCAAAATACGTTTCGTCTCCCGAGCAGAGAGAAGGCCGTTAACATGACTCTTGAAGTAGCGTTCCAAGACGAGCGCAACGGTGTCGTCTTTCCGGCGATTTTCGATCTCTTCGGCCCTGATTCGCGCAAGATTTGCGGCCCGTTCCACTCTGCGCTGGTCGGCAGGGTCCGCCCCCGTCAGCTTGAGCCGGCGGTGGGAGTCGGCCGCTTCGCGTGCCTGCCGCAAGGTGAGCGCGCCGGGACCGGCTGCGCGACCCAACATAATCCGCACATTTTTCGCAGCTTCCCCCGTCCCTCGTTTGTATCGGAACACGAACGACTTGATGCCAGACGGCTGCACGATAACGCGCAGGCCGGCGTGTCCGCCGTCGCTGATCTCATACCGGGTCGGCTTGGGCTTGGCGTTGGCGATCGCAAATGGCGTTAGGGGCGCGGGTTGTGATGGCATGGATTTCTCGCTTACGACCAGGGACGCCTCGGGGACACCTGAGGGGACACCTGCATCTTGACTGGCGTTGAGACACCTAGGGTTGCGTTGAACCTTGATAGGCCATTAAAATATTGTTTGTAAACGAGAAAAGAGAATTGTGCTGCATATATTGGGACGTGCTGACGCGTCATGAAAGTTGAATGCAGCTGACTCTTAATCAGCGGGTCCCAGGTTCGAGCCCTGGTGCGCCCACCATTCCATCCAGACTCAAGATCGATAGACCCCTCGGACCGACCGCGTGCGAGCGGTTGGTTCGAACGGCGGCTTCGGTTGTCCACGCCGGTTCATCTGGCGTGATGTTTGGATCCCATCAGCCGATCTCATCATCAGTGCGCATGGTCAGCGGACGCCCATGCTGCCGATCGCGCAGAGCTCGAACGGCCGCTCGGTTGCGTTGGTGCGAACTGATCGGTCGTCAGGCCGGCGGCCAGCCGCGTAGCGCCATGTCGGCGAGCTTGCGGAGCTGCTCGGGCGTGGCGGCGCCGGCGGCTTGCACCGCCATGCCCTGCAGAATAGCCGAGACATAGCGCGCCAGATCGCCGGCATTGGACTCGGCGGGCAGATCGCCGTCGGCGATGGCGCGGTCGAAACGTTCGCAGAGCTCCTGTTCACCTTTCGCCCGGCGCGCGGTCAGTTCCTGCTTGATCGTCTCGGCGGCCTCGCCACAGCACAACGCTCCCTGAACGGCGAGACATCCGGGATTGTTCGGATCGGTCATCGCCTCGACCGCTCCGTACAGGATGTGCTCCACCACCTTGCGGGCGGTGGGCTGCAGCAATCCGGCCTGGAAATAGCCGCCGGGTCCGTCGACGTAGCGGTCGAACGCCTTGCGGAACAGATCTTCCTTGTTGCCGAACGCGGCGTACAGGCTCGGCTTGGTGATCCCCATCGCCTCGGTCAGATCGGACATCGAGGTGCCTTCATAGCCCTTGCGCCAGAAGACGTGCAAAGCGAGGTCGAGCGCCTTGTCGACGTCGAATTCGCGCGGTCGTCCCATAACCATATCGGCGCCTCCAGAGATTTCTACCAATCGGTAGATAAGTCTCTTGACAGGGGATGTCGATGGCCCATCTATACCGGGCGGTACGAATGTGTGCATCGCAGCATGGTGTGATGATGCTCCCCGTTGTCGGAAGAGCATCCCAGTTACTGAAATTGCGCGGCTTGGTGCAAGTCGCAACGATCAAAGAGGTTCAGATGGCCAGCAAATCCGCTCGAAACGTCTCGCTGGGGGCCGGCCTTGTGGCGCTCTTCGCCGCCGTCGCCGGTGGCGCGACGCTGATCGACCGCTCTGGCGCGGCCGCCCGGGACACCCCGGCGCCGCCCGCCGTGGCTGCTGCTGTGGCCACCGTCGAGACCAGGCCGACCATGGCCGCCGATGAGTTTTCGGGGCGGCTCGAAGCCGTCGAGCGGGTCGAGATCCGCTCGCGCGTCGCCGGCGCGGTGCAGGAGATCCGATTCCGCGAAGGCGCGCTGGTGACCAAGGGCGACCTGCTGGTGGTGATCGATCCGTCGCTCTACGCCGCCGACGTCGATCGCGCGCAGGCGCAGCTCTCGTCTGCGCGCGCCCGCCTGACGCTGGCAAAGGCCGATTTCGAGCGGGGGCAGCAGCTGTCGAGCTCGAGCATCACCCAGCGCGAGCTCGACACCCGGGCCAACGCCTATCGCGAGGCGGAGGCCAGCCTCAGAACCGCCGAGGCGGCGCTGAAGACCGCCGAACTCAACCTCGGCTACACCAATATCCGCGCGCCGGTGTCCGGCCGGGTCGGCAAGGTGGAGATTACGGTGGGCAATCTGATCGCCGCCGGACCGAGTTCGCCGCTGCTGACCACGCTGGTGTCGGTCGATCCGATCTATGCCAGCTTCAATGCCGACGAGCAGGTGGTGACGCGTGCGCTGAAGACGCTGGCCGACGAGCGTGCGCCGACGGCGATCGACCGCATTCCGGTGCAGATGACGACCGGAGCGGGCGGTGCGCCGGTGAAGGGCCGGATGCAGTTCATCGACAATCAGGTCGATCCGCGCTCCGGCACGATTCGGGTGCGCGCGGTGTTCGACAATGCCGATGGCCGGCTGATGCCGGGCCAATTCGCGCGGCTGTCGATGGGCCAGCCGAAGCCGCAGCCGGCGCTGCTGGTCAGCGAGCGCGCGGTCGGCACCGACCAGAACAAGAAGTTCGTGATGGTGGTCGATGCCAGGAACCAGGCCGAATATCGCGAAGTCACGCTCGGCGCCTCGGTGGAGGGGTTGCGCGTCGTCGCCTCCGGCCTGAAGGCCGGCGAGCGCATCGTGGTCAACGGCCTGCAGCGCGTCCGCCCGGGCGTGACCATCAAGCCGGAGACGGTGGCGATCGACGCCGCATCCGGCAGCGCGGTGGCGCAGAACTAATCGTCACCCGTCGCGTCCGAGCGCGGCGGGGCGTCTTTCATTCACAGACCGACAGCAGCGCAGCCGCATCCTCGGCCGCGCAGGGATCTCTGCGCCCCGCGCGGGCCGATCGGCACGGACCACAGCCATGAATTTTTCCAAGTTCTTCATCGATCGCCCGATCTTCGCCGGCGTCTTGTCGGCCCTGATCTTCCTCGCCGGCCTGCTGTCGCTGCCGGTGCTGCCGATCTCCGAATATCCCGAAGTCGCGCCGCCCACCATCGTGGTGACCGCCAACTATCCGGGTGCCAATCCCAAGGTGATCGCCGAAACGGTGTCGACGCCGATCGAGGAGCAGATCAACGGCGTCGAGAACATGCTTTACATGAGCAGCCAGGCGACCACCGACGGCCGGATGACGCTCAACGTCACGTTCCGCCTCGGCACCGATCCTGACAAGGCGCAGCAGCTGGTGCAGAACCGCGTCTCGCAGGCCGAGCCGCGGTTGCCGGCGGAAGTCCGCGCGCTCGGCGTCACCACCATCAAGAGCGCGCCCGATTTGACCATGGTCGTGCATCTGATGTCACCGAACGACCGCTACGACATGACTTACTTGCGCAACTACGCGGTGCTCAACGTCAAGGACCGGCTGGCGCGGATCGAGGGCGTCGGCCAGGTGCAGCTGTTCGGCTCCGGCGACTACTCGATGCGGGTCTGGCTCGATCCGCAGAAGGTCGCCGAGCGCGGGCTGTCGCCGAGCGACGTCGTGGCCGAGATCCGCGCCCAGAACGTGCAGGCGGCGGCCGGGCAGGTCGGCAGCTCGCCGAGCCAGCCGGGGCTCGATCTGCAGTTGTCGATCAACGCCCAGGGGCGGCTGCAGACCGAAGAGGAGTTCGGCGACATCATCGTCAAGAACGGCGACAACGGCGAAGTGGTACGGCTGCGCGACGTCGCGCGGATCGAACTCGGCGCCGCCGACTACGCGCTGCGTTCGCTGCTCAACAACAAATCCGCGGTCGCGATTCCGATCTTCCAGTCGCCGGGCTCGAACGCGATCCAGATTTCCGACAATGTCCGCGCGACGATGAAGGAACTGCAGCAGAACATGCCGGACGGCGTCGCCTACGACATCGTCTACGATCCGACGCAATTCGTCCGCGCCTCGATCGAGGCGGTGATCCACACGCTGCTCGAAGCCATCGCGCTGGTGGTGCTGGTGGTGATCCTGTTCCTGCAGACCTGGCGCGCCTCGATCATTCCGCTGATCGCGGTCCCGGTCTCCGTGATCGGCACCTTCGCGGTGATGCACGTGTTCGGATTCTCGATCAATGCGCTGACCCTGTTCGGGCTGGTGCTGGCGATCGGCATCGTGGTCGACGACGCCATCGTCGTGGTCGAGAATGTCGAACGCAACATCGAGCGCGGGCTGACCCCGAAGGACGCCGCCTATCAGGCGATGCGCGAAGTCACGGGGCCGATCATCGCGATCGCGCTGGTGCTGGTCGCGGTGTTCGTGCCGCTGGCCTTCATCACCGGCCTGACCGGGCAGTTCTACAAGCAGTTTGCCCTGACGGTGGCGATCTCGACGGTGATCTCGGCGTTCAACTCGCTGACGCTGTCGCCGGCGCTCGCCGCGCTGCTGCTGAAGGGCCACGACGCGCCGAAGGATGTGCTGACGCGGTTCATGGACAGGACGCTCGGCTGGTTCTTCGTCCGCTTCAACCGGTTTTTCGCGCGGAGTTCGGAGGCCTATGGCGGTGGCGTCAGGCGGGTGATCTCGCGTCGCGCGATCGGCATGGCGGTGTATCTGCTGCTGGTCGGCGTCACCGGGTATCTGTTCCACGCGGTGCCGGGCGGCTTCGTGCCGGGCCAGGACAAGCAATATCTGGTCGGCTTCGCGCAATTGCCGGACGGCGCCACGCTCGACCGCACCGAAGAGGTGATCCGGCGGATGGGCGAGATCGCCCAGCAGGAGCCGGGGGTCGAGAACTCGATCCAGTTTCCCGGCCTGTCGATCAACGGCTTCACCAACTCGTCGAACTCCGGCATCGTCTTCATCGGCCTGAAGGATTTTGCGGACCGCAAGGACAAGTCGCTCAGCGGCAACGCGATCGCATTGTCGCTGAACAAGAAGTTCGCCGGCATCCAGGACGCCTTCATCGCCATGTTCCCACCGCCGCCGGTCGCCGGTCTCGGCACCATCGGCGGCTTCAAACTGCAGATCGAGGACCGTGCCGGTCTCGGCTACGAGGCGCTGAACGACGCCACCCAGGCGTTCGTCAAGAAGGCCTCGGCGCAGAAGGAGCTGGCCGGGCTGTTCACCAGCTACCAGATCAACGTGCCGCAGCTCTATGCCGACGTCGATCGCACCAAGGCGCGGCAGCTCAACGTGCCGGTGACATCGGTGTTCGACACCATGCAGATCTATCTCGGCTCGCTCTACGTCAACGACTTCAACAAATTCGGCCGCACCTATTCGGTGCGGGTGCAGGCCGACGCCAAATATCGGGCGCGCGCCGACGACATCGGCCAGCTCAAGGTGCGCTCCGACAGCAACGAGATGATTCCGCTGTCGACGCTGCTGCGCGTCAAGGAGAGCGCCGGGCCGGAGCGGGCGATGCGCTACAACGGCTTTCTCACCGCCGATCTCAACGGCGGCGCGGCGCCGGGCTATTCGACCGGGCAGGCGCAGGACGCGATCGCGCGCGTCGCCAAGGAGACGTTCCCGAAAGGCATCTCCTATGAATGGACCGAGCTGACCTATCAGGAGATCATCGCCGGAAACTCGTCGCTGATCGTGTTTCCGGTGGCGCTGTTGCTGGTGTTCCTCGTGCTCGCCGCGCAATACGAGAGCCTGACGCTGCCGCTGTCGATCATCATGATCGTGCCGATGGGGCTGCTGGCCGCGATGTTCGGCGTCTGGATCAGCAAGGGCGACAACAACGTCTTCACCCAGATCGGGTTGATCGTGCTGGTCGGACTGTCGGCCAAGAACGCGATCCTGATCGTGGAGTTCGCGCGCGAACTGGAATTCGCCGGGCGAACGCCGGTGCGGGCGGCGATCGAGGCCAGCCGGCTGCGGCTGCGTCCGATCCTGATGACGTCGATGGCGTTCATCATGGGCGTCGTGCCGCTGGTGACGTCGTCGGGCGCGGGCTCCGAGATGCGGCACGCGATGGGCGTCGCGGTGTTCGCAGGCATGATCGGTGTCACCGCCTTCGGCATCTTCTTCACGCCGATGTTCTACGTGGCTCTGCGCGCGCTGGCCGGCAACCGCCCGCTGACGCAGCACGATGAGGCGACCATCGATCCCGTCGCGCCGAGCGCCCAGGGATCGCGCGACTCCGCGCCCGGCGCGCATCCGGCGCCGGTCAAGCCTTCCTGATCCACACCCGGTTGTCGTGGAAACTGCCGCCGCCGGCCGGGGCCGACTGGTCGGCGCCGGTCAGGGTGTTGATGCCGCACCCGTCCTCGTGGGCGTCGTTGGGCCAGATCGATTCGGCGATCAGCACGCCGCGGCGCTGGCCCTCGTTGGCCCGGCAATGCAGCGTGACCTCGCCGCGCGCGCTTCCGAGCTTCACCTTGTCTCCGGAGGTCAGGCCGAGGGCGGTGAGATCGGCGGGATGCACCATCACGGTGGGGCGGCCCTCGCGCGTCTTGCTCGTTGCCGTCTCGTTGAACGTCGAATTGAGGAAGGTGCGGGCCGGACTGGTGGCGAGGCGGAACGGATATTCGTCGGTGGCGTCTTCGATCAGCGAGCAATGATCCGGAAACGGGGGCAGGGCCTCCCACGGACCGAGCGTGCGGGTTCCGAGATAGGCGGCGGTCTGCTGCCAATCCGGCTTGAAGTGATACTTGCCGTCGGGATGGCCGAACCCATCGAGGTTGTGCGCCGTCGCGAAGTCGGTCTGAACGTCGAGCCAGCCGTCGACCTCCAGCCGATCGAGCCCCGGCCGGTGTGACGCCGCGAGCGTCGCCTCGATGATGTCGCGCGGAGTCATCGCGAATCCGCGATGCGTCGCGCCGACACGATCGGCGATGGCGCTGATCACCTCGTGATTGCTGCGGCACTCGCCGGCTGGCGGGACCAGCCGGCGGCCGAGCAGGATGTGCTGGTGGCCGCCTCCCTGATAGACGTCGTCGTGCTCGAGGAACATCGTCGCCGGCAAAACGACATCGGCATAGCGCGCGGTTTCGGTCATGAACTGTTCGTGCACGCAGACAAACAGGTCGTCACGCGCCAGTCCGCGTTTCACGCTGGTCTGATCGGGCGCCACCGATGCGGGGTTGGTGTTCTGGATCAGCATCGCCTTGACCGGCGGGCCGCCCTGGAGGTCGTGTGGATCGCCCAGCAGAACCGCGCCGATCCGTGATTGATCGAGCATCCGGGCCGGCGCGACGCCGGCGTCGCGACCCTCGATCAAGGTCTTGTCCCATTTGTAGAGGCCGCTGTTGGTATGCAGCGCGCCGCCGCCTTGGTGGCGCCATGCACCGGTGACGGCCGGAATCGAACTCACCGCATGAATGTTCACGGCACCGTTGCGCGAGCGGGTGAAGCCGTAACCGATCCGGAAGAAGCTGCGGGGTGTGGCGCCGATGAGCGCCGCGAAAGCCTCGATCTCGGTCGCCGGGATATCGCAGATGCGCGACGCCCATTGCGGCGTCTTGTCGTCGAGGTGGCGCTCGAACGCATCCGGGCAATCGGTGTACCGATGCAGATATTCGCGATCCGCGTAGCCGTCGCGAAACAGTACGTGCATCACCGCGCAGGCCAGCGCACCATCGGTGCCCGGCCGGATCAGCAGCTTGATATCGGCCTGCTTCATGGTGCCGGTGTCGTAGACGTCGACGCAGGCGAGCTTGGCGCCGCGAGTCTTGCGGGCGATGCCCACATGCGTCATCACGTTGACCTGCGTGTTCACCGGATTGCCGCCCCAGACCACGATCAGGTCCGAGTGCCTCATCTCGCGCGGGTCGACCCCTGTCAGCCGGCCGACGCCCGCGTAGTAACCCGCCCACGACAACGGCGTGCAATAGGTGGCGTACATGCCGGAATAGCCCTTGGCATTGCGCAGCCGTTCGATTCCGTCGCGCATGACGAGGCCCATCGTGCCGGCGAAGTAGAACGGCCAGACGCTTTCGGCGCCGTGGTCCCGCTCGGCCGTCGTGAATGCCGTCGCGGTGAGATCGAGCGCTTCCTCCCAGGAAATGCGTACGAAATCGCCGGTCCCCTTGGGACCGCGGCGTTTCAGGGGATGTAGCAGACGGTCTGGATGATGAAAGCGCTCGGCGTAGCGCGCGACTTTCTCGCAGATCACGCCGAGCGTGTAGGAGTTGTCGCGGGCGCCGCGGATGCGCCCGATGCGGTCGTCATCGAGCAGTTCGACGTCGAGTGCGCACGCCGAGGGGCAGTCGTGCGGACAAACCGTTCTGCCGATCGTGATGTTCGCGCGTGTCTGGTTCATCGCGCCAACCTAGTCGTCGCCGCGCCGATCCGCAATCGAGCGGGAGACGTGGGAGCCCGCGATGAGGCGCGCGCGATCGGCTGCTATCCGTGCGAGTCCGGCATCGCGCGCGAACCCGTTTCGGACGATTGCGTCGGTCGTCCGGCTCATTCTCCGGGTTGTATCGGCGCGACCTCCGTATGATTGCGGATGAGGCCAAAGTAGCGTTGACCCTGTCGAACGCCGGTGACATAGCAGTTTCACGCTGATTGTCTCGGTCGAGGAGATCAGCTCAGAGAGCTTCGTGATCGACCACATCGTCTCTTCTCCGGCTCGCCTTTCCAACGAATGGGGCGTAGTCGGGAAGCCCCGCCAAGTGACTTCGAACCCGTGATGGCGTTCTGCTGAAGGCACGTGCCGCTCCAGGCAACGTGCTGCGAACGGATGTTTCTCGAGGCTTGCGCCTCCGAAACGCCCGGTCGTCCGGATCGTCGTCATGGACTGTTCACCATTTCACGCCGCGGATATCGCGCCCTATTTCGCCGACGGATTGGCTCCGAAGGCTTGGACGATAGGGTCGGCCTGTCTCAGCGGCATTCTCCTCGAAGTAGCAACTCATCCGAAGCCGGGTCTGGTGACGCCGCGTTCGATGGGTGCGCACACCGACATGGATCAGCAGACGTTCATGCTGACGTCGGCTGCCATCGCGCCGTGCTTCCACCGCTGCGCGTCGATCGGCTTCAGCCATCGCGGCGATGCCGTCAGTGCGCTGCCGCTGGTACGCGCGGTCGGCCGCGAGTACGACGCACTGTTGATGGCGGCGTCGAACGGCGTGAACACCCAACGCGGCGCACTGTTCGCGCTCGGTGTCACCGCCGCCGCCGCAGGACGCGCCGCGCGTGACGATGCGGCGCCGAGCGCACACCGGATCTTCGCCGAGGTCGCAGCGATCACCAGCGGGATGGTTCAGCGCGAGCTGATCGATCGGCGGACCGATCCCGTGACGGCCGGCGAGAAACTCTACGCGCGGCACGGCACGCGGGGCATTCGCGGCGAGGTCGAGGACGGCTTCCCGGCGGTCGCGCGGCACGGTCTGCCGACGCTGCGCGCCGCCATCGCCGCCGGGCACGGACTGAACCGCGCGCTGGTTCACACCCTGATCGAGCTGATCGCCGAAGCCGAGGATTCCACCGTGCTCTGGCGCGGTGGTCCCGACGCACTGGCTTTCGTCCAGGGCGAAGCCCGGCGCATTCGCGACCTCGGCGGCGGGCTGACGTCGCGCGGCGTCGAAGCGATCCACGCCTTCGGCGCGGAATGCGTCGCGCGCCGGATCAGCGCCGGCGGCGCCGCCGATCTGCTCGCTGTCACCATCGCCGTCCACCTCATCGAACACCGAACGTTTCCGTCGTCGGCGACGGCCGGATTCGAAACGCTTCACGCCACAGGAGACCACCCATGAACATCATCGTCTACGCGCTGATGGCCTACGCGCTCACAGCGACAATCTCATACGCCGTGATCGGCGTCATCGTTCTGCTCAGCAAGTTGCTCGGCGAAAACGAATCTTCCGAAACCGCCTGATCGAATACGGGACAACCTCAGATGCTACAGCAACTCTTCACGGTCTTTCCCGGCATCGGCACGATGTTCGTGCAGGAGCCGTCAATCGCCTTCGCAAGGCTCTTCCTGATCGTCGGCGGATTCTTTCTCGCCTATCTCGGCTTCAAGCGCACGCTGGAGCCGCTGATCATGGTGCCGATGGGCGTTGCGATGATGTGCGTCAATGCCGGCGTGATGTTCCTCGAGGGCAATCACATCGGCACCCTGATGCTCGATCCGATGATCTCGGACCCGATCAAGCTCGTCAACGAGATGCAGATCTACTTCCTGCAGCCGGTTTACAACTTCGCGTTCTCGAACTCGCTGGTCGCCTGCATGCTGTTCTTCGGCATCGGCTCGATGTCGGACATCTCCTTCATTCTCGCCCGTCCCTGGGCGGTGATCACCTGCGCGATCTTCGCCGAAATGGGAACCTTCGCAACGCTGGTGATCGGCTACTATTGCGGTCTGACGCCGGGTGAGGCGGCCGCAGTCGGAACGATCGGCGGCGCCGACGGCCCGATGGTGCTGTTCACCTCGCTGATGCTGGCCAAGGACCTGTTCGTCCCGATCTCGATCATCGCCTACCTCTATCTGTCGCTGACCTATGCGGGTTATCCGTATCTGATGAAGCTCCTGGTGCCGAAGAAGTATCGGGCCATGGACGTCGAGATGGAATTCCCGGACGTCTCGCAGAAGGCGAAGTTCGTCTTCACCATCGTCGCCGCCGCGCTGCTCTGCCTCCTGCTGCCCGTCGCGTCGCCGCTGATCCTGTCGTTCTTCCTCGGCGTCGCCATCAAGGAAGCCCAGATCGAAGTCTACCAGGATCTGCTCGAGAAGACCGTCACCTACATGTCGACGCTGATGCTCGGCCTGGTGCTCGGCGTGCTGTGCGAAGCCTCGACGCTGCTCGACAGCCGCGTGCTGATCCTGCTGGTGCTCGGCATCACCGCGCTGCTGATCTCCGGTGTCGGTGGTCTGATCGGCGGCTGGTTCGTCTATCTGATCAGCAAGAAGGCCTTCAATCCGCTGATCGGCATCGCCGGCGTGTCCTGCATCCCGACGACCGCCAAGCTCGCTCAGAAGATCGCCGCCGAGGACAATCCCTACGCGATGATCTTCCCGGTGGCGATGGGCGCCAACATCTGCGGCGTGATCGTCTCCGCCATCGCGGTCGGCATCTTCGCCTCGACGATCTCCCTCGTGGCACCGCACTGAGCCGCATCGGGAAAGCTGGAGAACGATCATGGTCCGCTTCGCTGACATCATCCCGAACGCAAAGCGCCTCGCTGCGGTCGAGCAGGCCGATGGCATCGGGCGGACCGTTCTCCACGTCGCCGAGATCGACAGCACCAATCGGGCTCTGATCGATCTCGGCAAGGCCGGCGCCGACCACGGCACCGTCCTCGTCGCCGATCATCAGACCCGCGGCCGCGGCAAGGGCAGCCGCGCCTGGTTTTCCCAGCCGTCGGGAAGTCTGTGTGTCTCGACACTGATCCGCACCGCGCGGCCGATCGAGGAGGCGCCGCAATTGGCCCTGCTCGGCGCCGTCGCGCTGTGGGAAGCGATCGCGGCCCACACCGGCGTTGCCGCCGGCATCAAATGGCCGAACGACCTGTTGGTCGACGGCCGCAAGATCTGCGGCATCCTGGCCGAAGCGCACACCGACGGCGCGGGCGAGCTCGACTTCGTCGTGCTCGGCTTTGGCCTGAACGTCGCGATCGCGCAGGCGGAGTTTCCCGAAGAGCTACGTCGTTCTGCAGCGTCGCTCGCGGCGCTGGCGGGTCGGCCGATCGATCCGATCGGACTGCTGAGAGGCTTCCTGGAGTCGCTCGGGGTGTGGCTGCCGCTGTGGGAACGCGACGGTGTCGCGTCGTTCGCCGGCACCTGGACCCGGCACGCCGAACATCTCGGCCAAATGGTTCGCGTCACCGACGGTGACGAACCCGTCACGGCACGACTGATCGGCCTCGCCGACGATGGCGCTCTTCGAATTCTAGACGAGACGGGCGTCACCCGCCTCGTTCACTCCGGCGAAATCGCCACGGGCATCTCCGTTGGCCGGGGGCCCGACTACATCTCCACGAAGCACACGGGTGTAAGCTCATGAAGACCGAACGCAAATGGGACACGCTGGCATCGGATACACGCCAGCGAATGGAGGCCGCGGCGCGCTACATCGGCCCCGGCAAGCAGGTGAAGAAGGAAGACACCGTCGCGCTGCTGAAGTCGGTGATCCGCTCCTTCGATCGCGTCAACATCGAGGGCAACAATCAGAAGCAGGCGGATTTCCTCGCCGACTGTCTGCTGCAGGTCGATCCGGCCGAGATCAACAATCTGCACATGGTGCAGTCCTGCGTGCCGCTGGCCTCGCATCTGGACATGTTCGAGAAGGGGATCGCCAAGCGTCTGGACTTCGCGTTCGGAGGGCCGCAGGCCGCGCGGGTCGCCAAGTTCATCCGCGAGGGCAAGATCGAGCTGGGCGCAATTCACACCTATCTCGAACTGTTCGGCCGCTACTTCCTCGATCTGACGCCGCGGGTGTCGCTGATCTGCGCCTACGAGGCCGATCGTGAGGGCAATCTCTACACCGGCTTCAACACCGAAGACACGCCGGTGATCGTCGAGGCGACCAAGTTCCGCCAGGGCATCGTGATCGCCCAGGTCAACAAGATCGTCGACAAGCTGCCGCGCGTCGATATTCCGGCCGGCTGGGTCGACGCCGTCATCGAGAGCCCGAAGCCGTTCTTCATCGAGCCGCTGTTCACGCGCGATCCGGGGCTGGTGACCGACAACCACATTCTGCTGGCCATGATGGCGCTGAAGGGCATCTACGGCGAGTACAAGGTCAAGCGCCTCAACCACGGCATCGGCTTTCTCACCTCGGCGATCGAACTGATTCTGCCGACCTATGGTGAGGAACTTGGGCTGAAGGGGGAATGCTGCACCCACATGGTGCTGAACCCGCACCCGACCATGATCCCCGCGATCGAGGCCGGCTGGGTCGACACCATTCACTGCTTCGGCGGTGAGCTCGGCATGGAAGAGTACGTCCGCGCCCGCTCCGACGTGTTCTTCACCGGCCCCGACGGATCTCTGCGTTCCAACCGCGCTTTCGCGCAGACCGCCGGTCACTACGCGCTCGACATGTTCATCGGCGGCACGCTGCAGATCGACAAGTTCGGCAACTCCTCGACGGCCACGGCCAACCGCGTCGCCGGCTTCGGCGGAGCGCCGAACATGGGCTGCGACTCCAAAGGTCGTCGTCACGTCACCGACAGCTGGCTGAAGTGCGGCCAGGAAGTGCCGAACATGCACGACCTGATCGGCGACATGCCGCGCGGCAAGCGCCTGGTGGTGCAGGGGGTGGAGACCTTCGGTGAAGCCCGCGCGCCGAGCTTCGTCGACAAGCTCGACGCCTGGAAGCTGGCCGAGAACGCCAAGCTCGATCTGCCGCCGGTGATGATCTACGGCGACGACGTCACCCACATCATCACCGAAGACGGCATCGCGTACCTGAACCGCGCGCCGAACATGGACGTCCGCATGGCCGCGATCCGTGCCGTCGCCGGCTACACCGAGATCGGCCTCGCGGAAGACCCGGCGGAAACCAAGAGGCTGCGCGAAGCCAAGATCTTCCAGACGCCGGAAGACCTCGGCATCGATCGTTCGCGCGCCAACCGCGACCTCTTGGCCGCGCGCTCGATGCGCGACCTCGTCGACATTTCCGGTGGGCTCTACAACCCGCCGACTCGTTTCCGCAACTGGTGATCAGGGGGAAGACATGGCTCTTCAAACGATCGAATTCGAACTCAACAGCACGGGCACGCCACGGCGCGTCGCCGCGCCCGTCCACCACGGCGTCGTCGGCTCCGGCGACCTCGAGGTGCTGGTCTCGCCGATCGGCAAGTCCGGCAAACTGCAGGTGCGCATCGTGACGCCGGTGAAAGGCTTCGAGGATTTGTGGCGGCGGGTGCTCACGCATTTCGCCAACGAGACCGGTCTGACCGACGCGCTGGTCGAGATCAACGACAACAACGCCTCGCCGGCCGTGGTCGCTCTGCGGCTGCGTCAGGCGCTTGCTGAAGCGTCGGCCTGAGCAACGAGGATCAATCATGCCCAACTGGAACAAGATACAAACCAGCTCCTTCTTCGAGAGCAATGCGCGCGAGCGTGCGCTCGGACTGGTCGACGAAGGTAGCTTCGTCGAACTGGTCGGCCCGATCGACCGGTTCTGCAGCCCGCATCTGATCACGCTCGGCGAGGCCGTCGAATTCGACGACGGCATCGTCACCGGCGTCGGTCGGATCGGCGAACGTCCGGTGTTCGTGATCTCGCAGGAAGGCCGCTTCATCGGCGGCTCCGTCGGCGAAGTCAGCGGCGCCAAGATGGTCGGTACGATCGATCAGGCGATCGATTTCTACGACGCGCTGATCGCCGAATTCCCGCGGCTGCCGGCGTCGCAGCGGCCGATCGTGGCGATCTCGTTCGAAACCGGCGGCGTGCGGCTGCACGAAGCCAATGCCGGTCTCCTGGCCCACGCCGAAGTGATGGACGCGATTCAGCGTGCCCGACACAAGGTGCCGATCGTCTCGCTGATCGGGTCGCGGATCGGATGCTTCGGCGGCATGGGTTTCGTCGCCGCCTCGACCGACGCGATCATCATGAGCGAATTCGGCCGTCTCGGCCTGACCGGTCCTGAAGTGATCGAGCAGGAGATGGGCAAGGACGAGTTCGACAGTTCGAACCGCGCGCTGGTCTATCGCACCACCGGCGGCCGCCACAAATACGTGATGGGCGACTGCAACTTCCTGGTCGACGACACCGTCGCGGCGTTCCGCGCCCAGCTCACCGAACTGACCGAGCTGACGATCGAGGAGTTCGAGCCGATGCGCCGCATCGGTTCGGAGGCGCTCGTCGAGAAGCAACTGCGCGGCGTCGCGCTCGCCGTCGAGATCGCCCCGACCGATTCCCGCGACGTCTGGCGATACGCCGGCAACAACGATCCCGTCGGTCTCGCCGATGGTCCCCTCGCGGACTTCCGCAAGACCGTGCAACGCCTGGTTCTGTGATTAGGAGACGAACATGGACACTCTGTTAGGAAAAGGCCGGGAGGCGGTCGATCTGATCGTCGATCCGGAAAGCTTCGCGCAGGACAAGGTCGGCGCCACGACGTTCGGCGATCCGACCTTCGGCCCCGGCGCGGTGGTCGGTGAAGCCAAGCTCGACGGCGAACTGGTCACGGTGATCGCGTCGGATGCGGAAGCCTTCAACGAGAAATTCCCGGTGGTGTATTCGGGGATCATCGGGATGGAGGAGGGCTACAAGATGGCGCAGGCCGTCTATGCCACCCTCGCGGCCGATGCCGACAAGCGCCTCGCCGACAAGCGTGCGATCGTGCTGATCGTCGACACGCCCGGCAACGGTCCCGGCAAGGTCGAAGAGATCTTCGGCATGAACAAGGCGACCGGTGCGTATCAACTGGCGCTGGCCGAAGCGCGTCTCGCCGGTCACCCGATCGTCGCCATGGTGATCGGTCGCGCGATCTCCGGGGCCTTCCTCTGCCATGGGTTGCAGGCCGATCGCATCCTGTCGCTGGACGCGAAATTCCAGACCATGATCCACGTCATGCCGATCACGTCGGTTTCAAGGATCATCAAGAAGGACATCGAGACGCTCGAGGAACTGGCCAAGAGCAACCCGGTGTTCGCAGCCGGCCCGTCGTTCTTCCATCAGCTCGGCGGCGTCGAGGAGCTCGTGTCCGAAATTCCGGCGATGCGAGCGGCCATCATCAAGCATGTCGACGAGATACGTCGAGCCAAGGCAGCGGGGCTCGACGTGGTCGGTCCGCGTGGTCGCGGAAAGCTCGGCGTCGAGCGCGGCGGGCGCAAGGTTCGCCCGCACGTGCTGGAGCGTCTCAACGCTGAATTCGCAGCGGTGCAGGCCCGTTTCCGGCCGCAGGCGAATTGAGAGCTGAAGGGGGAGTGGGTTTCATGTCCGACGCACTTGATCGCTACGAAGCCGCGGCTGACAGCTTCAGCACGGCGCCGACACTTGCCGAAATGCCCCGCCGCAACCTCACGGCGAAAGGCATCTCCGGTCCGACAGCGGCGCACGTGATCGAAGAAATCCACACCCCCTTCAACCTCGCTTACGTGACGTTCACGACCGGATCGTCCGCGTTCCAGAACATCGTCGGCGTCGCACACAGCGAGATCGAGGCGCGTTGCGAAGCGACGCGTCGGGTGATGGCGGCGATCGGCGCGAAACCGGGCGACCGGATGTTCGTGACCTATCCACCGCTGGTGAACGTGTTTTCGAAAGAAGCCCTCGATCGCTGCGGCATCGAATGGTTCTTCCTCGAGCGCTCGAGCCGGGCGGCTTTCATCACCGCGTTCTGTCGCGAGCGTCCGCAGATCGTGCTCGGCGAGTCGTCGTTCATTCGCGCGAGCCTTGCCGAGGCCAAGCAACTCGGCCTCGCCGCCGATCTGCCGCCGAGCTGTCGGATCGTGGTGGCCGGCACGCCGCTCGATCTCGAGCTGATCGCCGAGGTCGCCGTGCAGAACTACCAAGTCCACGATCTCTACGGCTGCCAGGAATTCGGCTGGCTGACGCTCGACGGCAAGCCGATGCGCGACGACCTGTCGTTGGTGCCGTCGCCGGCGGGCGAGGGGTTTTGCGAATTGGTGGTCGGCGGGCTGCCGATGGGCGACAGTTTCCCGATCTCCGAAACGGGCCACGTCTGCGATCCGGCGGGGAAGATCATCACCTATCGTCGACGACGCACCTATCCGGAATACGAAATCGTCGTCGAGAAGACGCCCGTCGCCTCGCACGAGACTATCGAGCGTGCCGCGCGCACCATTCTTCGTATCAAGAGCCGCGTGGTGAGAGTTTCACGGAATCTTCAGACCTCGTGCGATGCCACTGAGCTGCGCCTGGTGCCCGGAGCCGGTGCCGAGACGATCGACCCCGTACGACTACGTATCACCGGCCCTGTGAAGACGCAGGCCTTCGACGATCTGGTCAAAGCCCAGCTGGACGTCCAGTCGACCTCCAAGACCGATCCGGTCTGGGCCAAGAAGCGCTGAGTTGAGCGGCCGGCGAGGAGCCGGTTCATGCGCGGTCGCTGTGACGATCGCGACGGAGTTGAGGACGATGTTGGGACGACGACATACCATGGTGGAGTTCTCGGTCGAGGAACGACTTCGTTCCGCCGAGACCGTCTGTCGCGGATTGCCCGCGCCGTTCAGGCTGCCGGACCTCGAAGCGATGGTGCACCGGACGTTCGCCGCCGAGGCGATACCCGGCATCGTCTGTGCGCCGAAGGGGCCGTTGCCGGACGGCTACGTCCAGCTCGGTGTGTCGTTTCCGTTCCGCTACGACGGCGTGCGGGTCCGTGCGTCGTTCGCATTGCCGCCGAGCCGCATCGGTCGGGCGCATTCGCCCTACGACGTGGCGGCGCGGTTGCGGCCGGCGCGCTTCGAGGCGGCCGCCGCGCTGCTGGCGCTACGCGGGCTGTGCGACTCGCTCGGCATCGTGGTCGGCCTGTTCGGCTCGGCCGCGCTGCAGGTGCTGACAGGGCTGCCTTATCTGGAATCGACTTCGGACGTCGACGCTGTCGTGCGCCCGAGAAATTGCGCCGCGCTTCGATCTCTGCACGCCGGTGTCGCACACCTGCGCATCGAACACGGTCGCAAGTTCGACGTCGAAGTGACGTTGCCGAATGGTCTCGGCATCAAGCTCGACGAACTGATGTCGTCAACAGCCACGGTCCTCGGCCGCGGCATCGATGGCGTCCATCTGCTGGACAAGGCGACCGTCATGCGCGCCCTGGACCAATCCGAATGCTCGTTCAGATCGGACGAGCTCATCACCACTGAGGAGAATTGAAATGGATCTGAAAGCGAAAATGCCGAGCAAGGTCGAGTCGATCGCAGTCGCCGTCGGCGACGTGATCAAGTCGGGTACGCCCGTCGCGGTGTTGGAAGCCATGAAGATGAAGAGCCCGTTGGTCTGTCCGATCGACGGCACCGTCAAATCGATCGCAGTCGCCGTCGGTGACAGGGTTAAACCCGGCGCCCTGATCGTCGTCGTCGAGTAAGCGAACTGCCGGGGCGTCGGTCTGCATCGCGCAGGCCGCCGCCTCGGCAGCAATACGTTCCATCCGACACGCACGAGTTGGCTCGCGCGTGAATGCTGAAGCTTAACCTGAGATCGTGACCGACGCACTGGCTCGATCGGCCGCACTCAGTGTGGGGGAGTAATTGAAATGGTCATCTATGGTGTGATGGTCCTCGGTCTCTGCATGTTCATCGGCACGTCGATAGGCCTCGGCCTCGGCTTGGCGCTGGGCATTCCCGGGGATATCGGCGGTGTCGGTTTCGCCATGCTGTTGCTGGTGTTCACGACGCCCTGGTTCAAGAAGATGGGCTGGTTTCCGAAGGCGTCGGAAGACGGCATCATGTTCTGGAACGCAATGTACATTCCGGTCGTGATCGCAATGGCCGCCACTCAGAACGTCGCCGCGGCGATGTCGGGTGGATGGATCGCGTTCATCGCTGGATTGGCGTCGGTCGTGATCTGCTTCGCGTTGATCCGGCCGCTGTCGATCCTCGCCGGATCGAAGACATCGTCGTTCGGCGATGAAGCCGCCGCGCCGACGGAATCGGCAGCAAAGCCCGCTAAGGCAGCTTGATCAGGAGCAATGACATGACACATTTCATCAATGACCTGATCGGCCCGCGTCAGCTGATCTTCGCCTTCGTTCTGGTCGGCCTGCTGACCTGGCTGTGCTACGCGTTCTCCAAACACGTCACCAAGAACCGCATCCACGGTTCGGCGGTGGCGATCATCATCGGTCTGGCGCTGGCCTATTACGGCGGCATCAGCACCGGCGGCAAGAGGGGCATCGCCGACATCTCGGTGTTCGCCGGCTTCGCCCTGATGGGCGGCGCGATGCTGCGCGACTTCTGCATCGTGTCGACCGCCTTCGGCGTGCGCCTCGAAGAGCTGAAGAAGGCCGGCCTCGGCGGCGTTCTGGCGCTGGTCATCGGCACCGTGCTGGCGTTCATCGTCGGTGTCGGCGTCGCCTATGCGTTCGGCTATCGTGACACCGTCTCGCTCACCACGATCGGTGCCGGCTCGGTGACCTTCATCGTCGGCCCGGTGACCGGTTCGGCGCTCGGCGCGACCTCGGATGTGATCGCGCTGTCGATCGCCGCCGGGGTCGTCAAGTCGATCGCGGTGATGATCCTGACGCCGTTCCTGGCCAAGCCGTTCGGCCTGACCAATCCGGCCGCCGCGATGGTCTATGGCGGTCTGATGGGCACCACCAGCGGCACCGCCGCGGGTCTGGCCGCCACCGACGTTCGCCTGGTGCCCTACGGTGCCTTGACGGCGACGTTCTACACCGGCTTCGGCTGCCTGGTGTGTCCATCGATCCTCTACCTCGTCATGAAGGCCATCTTCGGCTGATCTGACGTACTGACGACAAGATCGGCCGTGGCGATGCGTTCGCCGCGGCCGTTCGCCCAGTAGGACTTGCGGCGAAAGCCGTCGCTGCTCTTGAGGTTGCCATGGGTATCACTTCAACGGCTCACTGCGAGGTCGGTCGATCTGGCGCGGACGCGCTCGCGCGGCGAGCCCCGATGTCGACGACGCCGGGCGCCCAGGCGATCGTGTTCTCCGACGTGCGTTTGGCTCGCGACGGGCGCGAGGTTCTTCGCCGAGTCGATTTTCGCATCGACGAGGCCCGGATCGGCATCCTCGGGCAAAACGGATCCGGCAAGTCGACATTGCTGCGGATGATGATCGGACTGATCGCTCCGTCGCAGGGGCGGGTAACGGTCGGTGGCCTCGATCCGCATCACGACTGCGTCGCGGTGCGCGACCGCATGGGCTTTCTGTTCCAGACGCCCGACAACCAGATCGTGTATCCGATCGTCCACGAAGATCTCGCCTTCGGCCTGAAGGCGAGGGGCCTGTCGCGTCAGATGGTGTCCGCGCGGATCGCGGCTAGTCTGGACCGGCTCGGCATCGGCGATCTGGCGGCGCGAAGGGTTCATGAATTGTCGGGCGGCGAGCGGCAACTCGTCGCCTTGGCCGGCGTGCTGACGCGCGAACCGCCGACTATCCTGTTCGACGAGCCGACGTCGCAGCTCGATCTCGCCAACCGCAATCGGTTTCGCAGGCTGCTGGCCGGGATGTCAGAACAGGCGATCGTCGCGACCCACGATCTTGAATTGGTCGAGGATTTCGACCGCGTGCTGGTGATCGAGTCCGGGCGCGTCGTCGTCGATGCGGCGCCGGCGGAGGCCATCGCGCGCTACCGGGAGCTGTGCCGATGATCGGTGCTGTGCGACGCTGGGGCGCCTCGGCGCCGCTCGTCGCCGTTCCGGTCGGCTGGAAGCTCGCGTTGCTCGCACTCCTGGGTGCAAGCGTCGCCTTCATCGACAGACCGTGGATGCTGGCGTGCGGCGTCGCTTCGGCCGCCTGCGCGTTGATGCTGACCGGCGCCTCGCCCCGCGCGCTGTGGGCGGGGCTCAAGGGGACGACGATCATCGTCGGATGCATCGGACTGTTCGACTACTGGAGCCATGGTCTCGCGTCCGCCGCCGCCGTCACCACGCGACTGATGATCCTGATCGGATTTGCCCAGGCGGTAACGACGAGTTCGACGGTGCCGGCGATGACGGCCGCGATCGAAACGGCGCTGCGTCCGCTGCAATGGATCGGGCTGCTCGATGCCGAGCGGGCCGGCTTGACGCTGACCCTGGCGATCCGGTTCGTGCCGCTGATCCTGGACGAAATCGCCGCGATCCGTGAGGCCCAGCGGGTGCGGGGACTGGATCGTTCGATCGTCGCGCTGGCGGTGCCGCTGGTCGTCAAGATCATCCTGCGCGCGCAGGATCTGGCCGACGCGATCGACCTGCGTGGTCCGCCGCCGCGTCAAGGCCGGCAGCCGGTGGCCGTGGCGGCGTCGGCCGAGAGCCGTGCGCAGCGTCGCGCAGCGCGTCGCGCGTGTGGCGCCGTGCCCTACGACGTTTCGGCTCTCGAGGTCGGGGGCGGCAAGAGAGGAGACACTGCACCATGATGTCACAATCCGCCGCGCGTTTCGGCACCCGCGATCTCGCCCTGGTCGGCCTCGGCGCCGGCCTGATCATGGCGCTCGGAGCCATTCCGCCGATCGTCGTCGGCGTGTTGCCGGTGCCGATCACGCTGCAGTCGTTGGGCGTGATGTTGGTCGGTCTGATGTTCGGGCCGAAACGCGGGGCGCTCGCCTGCCTCACGGTGCTGGCGCTGGTCGCTGCGGGCCTGCCGGTCCTGGCCGGCGGTCGCGGCGGACTGGCGGTGTTCGCCGGTCCCACCGTCGGCTATCTGCTCGCCTGGGCGCCGGCGGCCTATGCCGTCGGCTTCCTGGCGATGCGTGCCGAGGCGTTGCAGCGGCCATTGTGGCGCGGGATCGCCTATCTGGCGGCGACGATCTTCGGAGGGATCATCGTTCTTCACCTCGGCGGCATTCTGTGGCTCGCAGCGGTCAGTCACATCAACGTCGCGACGGTGATGTTGGGCTCGCTGGCGTTCTTGCCGGGCGATCTGATCAAGGCCGTGCTCACCGTCCTGATCGTGCAGCGGGTCGAGGCGATGCTGACTTTGCCGAGGCTCTGATTCCGGCCTCGGCGAGGCCTCGATGACCGGCGTCGCGCAATGAGCGCGTGTGATTTGCACGGCCTGCAAGCGGATCGGAGGCGATTAGACATGTATCAAACCGAGTAACCACAACGGAAGTTCATCCGTCCAATATATCGTGTGTGTCACGGCGTTTCTGCCGTGCGCGGACCGCTCGTACTTACTTGACGGCGGTCCGGCCCGGTGTCAGGTTCGCGCCGAATTGTACGCCACGATACAAAGGAACAAGCCGTTGCAATTGGAGCTCAGTGCCGATCGGATCGGCAAGGTGGCGATTATGCTCGCGATGACCTCTGAAGAAGAGGAAGCCAGCTTCAAGGCGAAAATATCGAAAGAGACGAACTACAAGTTCTCGGTGACCTGGGTGAGCGGTCGCAAGACCGAGATCAACAAGACGTTTCCACGCAGCATTCTCAATGCGGCGCTGAAACACGGCACCATCGAGGATCGATCCGGAGCCACGCACGCGCTGATCCACGCCGGTCTCGAGGCGCTGAGCGGACTGATTCCCACCGTTCCCGGCGACAGCAGCCTGAAGGTGAAGGTCGTCATCATCGCCGACGGGCATTGGGTGGTCGTAGCCGCCTATGGAGAATCGGCGTTTCTGCCCGAGACCAACCACGAGCGGATCGGTCTCGGCGTGATGCATCTCTGAATCGCCGGCGCGGACGCGTCGCGCAAGGTCATCGATCGATCGCAGGCGCCGCGTGGCATCGGCGCGCTACGCGGCAATCCTCCGTCGCTAGCGCGCCAGCGCCAGCAGCGCGTCGAGATCGAGATTGTCTTCGCAATGGTCGGCGAGCGCGTCGAGCGCGTCTTCGATGCGGCGCTCGAAGTCGAGGCCGGACCTCGCCGCACCGAGTTCGCCGAGCCAGGCCGAGCGAAACGCGTCGCCGACGAACAGGCCGTGCAGATAGGCGCCCATGACGCGGCCGTCCGCCGACACCGCACCCTCCGGTCGTGATTCGTCGCGCCCGTCGTCGAGCAGCAACCACGGCCGCGCCAGACCGGCTCCGGTAGTCCGGCCCATGTGCATCTCGTAACCGGTGACGCGACAGCCGCCGTTGAGGTCGACGGCTTCGATTTCGATCAGCCGCTTGTCGTCCGAAATTTCCGTCTCGACATCGAGCAGACCCAAGCCAGGCGTTTCACCGGGCGGTCCCTCGATGCCCCTCGGGTCGCGGACGACCCGTCCCAGCATCTGGAAGCCCGCGCACAGGCCGACGACGCGACCGCCGCGGCGGACATGCGCCAGGATATCGATATCCCAGCCTTCGCGCCGGATCAGATCGAGTTCGGTGCGCGTCGCTTTCGAGCCGGGCAGCACCACGACGTCGACGTCGCCGGGGATCGGCGAGCCGGGCTGGATCCAGCGCAGATCGACGTCGGGCTCGGCCGCCAGCGGATCGAGATCGTCGAAATTCGCCACGCGCTGCAGCCGCGGCACCGCGATCCTGATCCGGCCGCGGCTCGCGGCCGCCGCCCGCTCCAGCGCCAGCGAGTCTTCCGCCGGCAATCGGTCGGCGCCCGGAAACCAGCGCAGCACGCCGAGAAACGGCCAGCCGGTCTGCTCGGTGATGGTGCGGCAGCCGGGCTCGAACAGTGAGAAGTCGCCGCGGAATTTGTTGATCAGATAGCCGGCGACGCGGGCGCGATCGCCGTCGTTCAGCAGCACGTAGCTGCCGACCAGCGCCGCCATCGTGCCGCCGCGGTCGATGTCGGACAGGAACACGACTGGCAGATCGGCGGCTTCGGCGAAACGCATATTGGTGATGTCGGAGGCGCGCAGATACACCTCGGCGCCGCTGCCGGCGCCTTCCACCAGCACGAGGTCGGCCTCGTCGGCCAGCCGCTCGAAACTGTCGAGCACCGCGGGGATCAGCCGCTGCCGCATGTGGTGATAGATCCGCGCCGGACAATTGCCGAGCACGCGGCCGCGCAGCACCACCTGCGCGCCGATCTCGGTCTGCGGCTTGAGCAGCACCGGGTTCATGTGGATCGACGGCGTCGTGCGGCACGCGCGCGCCTGCAGCGCCTGGGCGCGGCCGATCTCGCCGCGCGCGGCCTCGCCGTCGGGGCCGGGCGGCAGATCGGGATCGTCGGCGACCGCCGCGTTGTTGCTCATGTTCTGCGCCTTGAACGGACGCACCACGAGCCCGCGGCGGCTGTAGGCGCGGCACAGGCCGGCGACCACCATGCTCTTGCCGACGTCGCTGCTGGTGCCCTGGATCATCAGCGCGCGGGCGCGCCGCGGACCTGCGGTCGCGCGCGGCGTGAAATGGATGCGGGAGATCAACTCATCGACGTCGGGTGTGGTCATCGGGAAACTCGATAGGAGGGGAAGCAGGAGCGGGCGGACGAATGGCGATGCAACGCGAAGCCGGCTTGACGCAGACGCCGCGTCGGCGATACGACGCCGGCGTGATCATCGTCAGCGCCCTCAGCCATGCTCAGGATCTCGTCGCGCGGCTGCGGCCGGCGCGGTCGCTGTCCTTGATGGCGCCGTGGCAGCGAGTCGTCTTCAACGAGGCCTGGCTGCCCGAACAACGGCTGATCCTCGCTTTCAACGACGTCGTCGAGACCGGCTCCGTCCATGTCGCGCCGGATGATGCGATCGTGCGCAGCATCATCGAATTCGCGCACGGCTGTGAAAGCGGTCAGGACGTTCTGGTGCATTGCTGGATGGGCGTCAGCCGCTCGCCGGCCGCGGCCTATATCATCGCCTGCGCGCGCGCGCCGGGCGACGAGCACGCGATCGCCGAGGAATTGCGCCGCTGTTCGCCGGTGGCGACGCCGAACCGGCTGATGGTGGCGATTGCGGATGACATTCTCGCGCGCAACGGTCGCATGGTCGAGGCGATCGAGCACATCGGGCGGGGAGTCGAGTATGACGGCGACGCCGCGCCGTTCTGCTTGCGGCTCGACTGGCGCGATGGTCCGGCGCATCAGATCTGACTCCCGCCTGCAATCGCCGCGACGCCGAGCAACAGTCCGATCTGGGCGAGTTGTTCGGTCGCGCCGAGTACGTCGCCGACATAGCCGCCGAGCAGACGATGCGCCGCCAGAGCAGGTAGCAGCCCCGCGATCACGGCGCCCGCCAGCCCGCAGGCCGCCGCACCGGCATCGCCGATCACCAGCCACATCATCCCCAGCGCCGTGAACGCCGCGGCCACGATGGCGTCGGCGGTGCCGATCCGCTGCGTCGGGTAGTTCAGCTTGGCGGTCGCGACGTTGCCAGCATAGGGCAGCACCGACATCACCAGCACGATGCCGGCGCGACCGAGGCTGTGGCCGGCCACCAATGCGGCTGCGCCGAGCCAGGGGGGCAGGCTCGCGAGCACCACGATGCGGAGGAGCAGGCTCGCGACCAGCGTCACCGCGCCGTAGCTGCCGATCCGGCTGTCCTTGATGATCAGCAGACGCTGCTCGCGCGTGCGGCCACCGAACAAGCCGTCGGCGGTGTCGGCGACGCCGTCTTCGTGCAATGCGCCGGTGAGGATCACGCCCGCGAGAATCGCCAGCGTGGCGGCCACAGTCCCGGTCCAGATCGTCGAGGCGATCAGCAACACGCCGGCGCAGACGAAGCCGATCATTGCGCCGACGAGGGGGAAGTACTTGACTGCGGACAACACCCAATCGGCGTCGAGGCGCGCGGCTCCCCGCGTCGGCAACACCGTCATGAACTGAATCGCGTTCAGCAGCGGCCGGATGCGTTCGGTCACGACGGCGTGCCGATGGTGCCGGCCAGAACGTCGGAGAGGTCGGCGAAGTCGGTGAGGATTCCGGCGGCGGCGCGCACCAGCGGAATCGCCATCAGCGCGCCGGTGCCTTCGCCGAGCCGCAGGCCGAGATCGAGATAGGGCGTCGCCGCCATCGTCTCGAGCAGGACCTTGTGGCCGCGCTCGGCCGAGCGATGCGAGAACACGCAATAGTCCCGCGCCTCGGGATGCAGCCGCACCGCGACCAGCGCTGCGGCGCTGGCGATGAAGCCGTCGATCACCACCGGACGGCGCCGCGCCGCCGCCGCCAGAACGGCGCCGGCCATCATCGCGATTTCAAAGCCGCCGAATTCGGCGAGCACGTCGAGCGGGGCGGTGGCCGTGGTGCGCGCTGACGCCTTCTCCGCGATCGCGAGCTTGTGGGCGACGCCGGCGGCGTCGAGCCCCGCGCCGCGGCCGACGCAGTCGGCGATCGGCGCTGCGGCGAGACGATGGGTGATCAGCGCGGCCGAGGTGGTGTTGCCGATGCCCATCTCGCCGATCGCCACGATGTCGACGCCGCCGTCGATCGCGTCGCTGACCAGCGCGACGGCGGCGTCGATCGCGCGCCGCGCCTCGTCGATCGACATCGCCGGCTCGCGGCTCGCATTGCGGGTGCCGCGCCGGATCTTGCGATCGATCAGCCCGGGGCAGGGCGGCAGGTCATCGTCGATGCCCGCATCGACGACGCAGAGGTCGGTGAAGGCGGCTTTCGCCAGCACGTTCACGCCGACGCAGCCGGCGAGATAGGCGCGGACCATCGACCGCGTCACGCTCGCCGGATAGGGCGACACGCTTTCGGCGGCGAGACCATGATCTGCGGCGAACACGAACACCGTGGCGCGGTCCGCGCGCGGTGGCGCCGGATGCCAGATCAGCCCGAGTTGCACGGCGAGATCTTCCAGCCGGCCGAGCGAGCCGGGCGGCTTGGCCTTGGCGTCGATCCGGGCGCGCAGGGTCGGTTCGAGCGCGTGATCGACCGGAGCGATGGCGCAGAATGGCGGGCTGGAACGTGGAGCGTGCATGAGACCGCGATGGGTTGATAGCAACGGACGCACGCGTGCCTCCGCCTGCGCGGTGGACGCGTCGAGGTGATCGGACGGACGTCTCCTCGCGCCGTTGCGAGCAAGCTCGGGCAGCACGACGAAGCGAAACCGATTGCGATGCGGTGAGAACTACGTGGAAAGCTGATGCGGCATCTGAACGTCCTTCTTCGACCCACCGTCGAATGGCATTGCACGAATCTACGGCCGGTCTCCTGGCTCGCGGATGTTGTCCCGATCGCCTTCCCGAGGCCGTCTTGGCGGACTCAGTGGCGCATGTGATCGGCGACGATCCGCTTACAGTTGCGGGGGCAGCCGCGGCTTTGGCGCTTTCGCGCCGTACCGCATTCCCTGTTTCACCTCTCTCGCGAGAGGCACCGTAGACGATCCGACAAGAGCACGACGACCCGCCGGACGCAAGATGAGAGGAGGCGAGAGTCGGGCTCTACGACGAAGGTGCAAATGCTCCCTGCCGTGCGCGGTGGACGTCACCGCGCATGTTGGTAGTCGCTCCCGAAACCGCATCGCGCTTGCGCGTGGATGCGAGGCGTGCTCTGTTTGCCATGCCTTCGGTGCCTCTCGAAAGAGAGGTGAAACAGGGAATGCGGTGCGGCGAGCTTTCGCCAATTCCGCGGCTGCCCCCGCAACTGTAGGCGGATCGTCCGCGATCAAGCTGCCACTGAGCGATCGTTTTGCGCTCGGGAAGGCGATCCGGACCATATCCGCGAGCCAGGAGACCGGCCGCAGGCAATCGTCCACTTGATGTCGACGGGTGGGTCGACAGCGGAGAATTCCATGATCAATCGGACGTAGTTCGCCGTCGTCGCAGCGCAGATTGCTGATATCGCCAGATCGATCGGCGTCGCGGGCGGTCATTGTCGCGCGTTGCTCGCCACCCTGATCGGGCGGGCCGCACGACGCACGCCTGTGCGCCAATGCGGGGCCGCTAATGGCTTCGCCATGGAGTGGGCATGGAACCCAAAGACACCACGACAAACGAGGCCTTCAAGGGCTTCACCAACGAGGCCTGCCCCTTCCTGCCGTGCCATCCCGGCGTGGCGCGGGAGTTCAACTGCCTATTCTGCTACTGCCCGCTGATCGCCTATGAGTGCCCTGGTCCGTACCAGGTGTTCACCGATCGCAACGGCCTGAAGCGCAAGGATTGCAGCGCCTGCACGCTGCCGCACAACGGCTATCGCCGCTCCTGGAATTTCATCCAGCGTTGGCTCGAAAAACCGAAATTGTGGGATGGTGGCGATCAGGATCCGAAGCGCATCAAGGAAGCGTCTTCGGAGTGATGCTTGGTTGCTGCGCGACGCGCGAAGGCGCCGGTCAGGGGCGCTGCCGCGGCAGGGATGCGCCATCCTCGCGGTGAATCCGCTCGATCGAATCGGCGAGCTGATCGAGTGCTGCGGGTAGCATCGGCCCGCCGCACATCGTCAGCTGATCCGGAAACACCAGGCGACGGCTCGGCGGATAGGCTTGCTGGATCGCGGGATGCAACAGCAGCGCCTTGCCCTGATCTTCCGCGAAAGCCTTGTCGTCGGCGACGAGCAGCAGATCCGGGCGGGAGGCGACGATCGCCTCCAGCGACGCGAAGCCGCCGTGGGTGAGGCCGATCTCCGTCGCCGCGTTGGACAGACCGGCGACCTCCAGCAGCGAACTGAGCAAGCCGTCGTTGCCCGCGACCCATCCGCGTCGCGATACGGGAAGAATGCGGTCGCGCCACCGCGCCGTGACCGCGCGGGTGCGGGCCACCGATCGATCGATCCGGTCGATGATCGCATCGGCGCGTTCGGAGTGGCCGGTGAGGTCGCCGACACGACGGATCTGCTGCTTCACATCGTCGATGCTGTTCGGGACATCGAACTCTTCGACGGCGATTGCCTGGTGCCGGAGCAGCTCGCGCGTCGCCGCCTTGCCGTAACGGCCGGCGAGCACCAGATCGGGCGCCAGCAGCAGCAGGTCTTCGGCTTCACCCGACAGCTGCGGGTAGTCGCGCGCCTGCGTCGCAGACCATGACAGATGCGGATCGCGGGCGTAGGGGCCGAGGCCGACGATCTGCGTCGGATCGGCCACCGCGATCAGAATCTGATCCGTGCACATGTTGATCGACGCGATCCGGGCGGCGCCGGCGACCGACGTGTTCGGCAGCACGAGGCCGAGGGCCAGGGCGAGCGCGCCGAGCAGGCCCCGTGTCCGCAGTCCGGTCGGGTGGGTCATGACGAGGGGCGTGTTCCTTGAGGGGAATGCAATACTAAGCACGTCGAAGCATTGCCGAATTTGATCTAAAGCAAGCCATGGCGGCAGCCCCGGACCGGCTCCATGATGCTCGTCGGTGTCGGATGCGGTGACGGGGCTGATTTGTGGTCGTCGCGGTGATCGCCTATTCATTCCTCGAACCGGCAAAGATCGGTGGCAACACGACATGGAGGTCGAGATGAGCGACGAGGTCCTACCCGGCGCAGAAGCGTTTTCCTTCGACGGCAACAAGATCGGCGTCCTGCTGGTGCACGGCTTCACCGGCAGTCCGCAGAGCATGCGCTATCTCGGCGAACGTCTGGGCGAGCAGGGCTACACCGTGCTCGGCCCGCGTCTTCCCGGGCACGGCGTCTCGCCCGCGGCGATGGCGAAGACGACCGCGGCCGACTGGGCCGCTGCCGCCGAAGACGCGCTCGCTGAAATCTCAGCCAAATGCGACAAGGTGTTCGTCGCGGGCCTGTCGATGGGCGGCACGTTGTCGCTGTATCTGGCGGCGATGCATCCGGACAAGGTCAGCGGCGTGATCCCGATCAACGCGGCGGCGCAGATCGAATCGCCTGACATGGCGTCGATCGCCTATGCGCGTGGCCTGCCGGAGACGATCCCCGGCATCGGTTCCGACATGATGGATACCGAGACCAAAGAACTCGCCTATCCGGAGGTGCCGGTGGTCTGCATGAAGCATGCGCTGGGCCTCGCGGCCACCGCACGCGCATTGCTGCCGCGGATCAAATGCCCGACCTTCGTGATCAATTCGCGGGTCGACCACGTGCTGTCGACCAACAACGCCAACCTGATCGCCAACAATGTCGGCTCCGATCGCATCGAGTTGCTGTGGCTCAATCGTTCCTATCACGTGGCGACGATCGATCACGACAAGGATCTGATCGCCGCCGAGGTTCACGCCTTCGTGCAGCGGAACATCAAGTAACAGCTTGCGTCCTCGTGCCTCCGGCGATCCTGCCGGAGGCACGGCGCCACCCAGGCGGGAGCGGGCCCGCCGAAGGGGGGCGGCTCCCGCTTACTTCGAGCGGCCCTTGCTGTTCTCGGCCGCCTTTGCCAGCGCGGCCGCGAAGGCGCCGCCGCCGGTGCTCTTCGGCTCGGGCTTGGGGCGATAGCGATCGACCAGCTTGGCGTTGCCGCCGCCGTCCTTGCGTCGCTCGCCGGGCGCCGGAATGGGATCCGACAGCCGCAGCGTCAGCCCGATCCGGTTGCGCGGCACGTCGACCTCGAGCACCTTCACCTTCACCACCTGGCCCGGCTTGACGACTTCGCGCGGGTCGTTGATCCGCCGTTCCGACATCGCCGAGATGTGGATCAGCCCGTCCTGATGCACGCCGATGTCGGCGAAGGCACCGAACGCGGCGACGTTGGTCACCGTCGCCTCGAGGATCATGCCGGGCTTGAGGTCGGTGATCTTCTCGACGCCCTCCTGGAACGTCGCGGTCTTGAATTCCGGCCGCGGATCGCGGCCGGGCTTCTCCAATTCCTTCAGGATGTCGGTCACCGTGGGGATGCCGAATTTGTCGTCCGCGAAGGACGCGGGCTGCAGCGACTGCAGCGTCTTGGTCTGGCCGATGATCGCCTTGATGTCGCTCTTGGTCGCCGCCAGAATCTTCTTCACCAGCGGGTAGGCTTCCGGATGCACGCCGGAGGCGTCGAGCGGATTCTCGCCGTCGCGAATCCGCAGGAAGCCGGCGCATTGCTCGAACGCCTTGGGGCCGAGCCGCGGCACTTCCTTGAGCTTGGCGCGGCTCGGGAAGGGGCCGTTGCCGTCGCGGTGGGCGACGATGTTCGCCGCCAGCGTTTCGCCGATGCCGGAGACGCGCTCCAGCAGCGGCGCCGATGCGGTGTTGAGATCGACGCCGACGGCGTTGACGCAATCCTCGACGGTGGCGTCGAGCGCGCGCGACAGCACATGCTGGTTGAGGTCGTGCTGATACTGGCCGACGCCGATCGATTGCGGCGGCACCTTCACCAGTTCGCCGAGCGGGTCCTGCAGCCGCCGCGCGATCGAGACCGCGCCGCGGATCGAGACGTCGAGATCCGGGAATTCCTTGGAGGCGAATTCGGAGGCCGAATACACCGAGGCGCCGGCCTCGGAGACGATCGCCTTGGTGAGTTTCAGCTCGGGCTTCAGCTTCATCAGGTCGGTGACGAGCTTTTCGGTTTCGCGCGACGCGGTACCGTTGCCGATCGCGACCAGCTCGATGCGATGCTTGATGCAGAGCTGCGCCAGCTCGAGCATGCTCTCGTTCCACTTCCGCGCCGGCTCGTGCGGATAGATCGTGGTGTGGTCGACGAACTTGCCGGTCTGGTCGATCACCGCGACCTTGACGCCGGTGCGGAAGCCGGGATCGAGGCCGAGCGTCGCGCGGCCTCCGGCGGGCGCGGCGAGCAGCAGGTCGCGCAGATTGGCGGCGAACACGCGCACCGCTTCCTTCTCGGCCTGCTGCCAGAGGCGCATCCGTGTATCGAGCGCGAGCCCGGTCTTGATCCGGGTGCGCCAGGCCCAGCGCACGCAATCCGACAGGAAGGCGTCGCCGGGGCGTCCCTTGCGCGCGATGCCGAAGGTCGCCGCGATGCGGTTTTCGTATTGCGTCGGCTCCTTGGAGTCGGGATCCTCGCCGTCGCCGAAATCAAGCGTCAGGATTTCCTCTTTCTCGCCACGTAGCAACGCGAGAATGCGATGCGACGGCAGCTTCTGGTAAGGCTCGGAAAAGTCGAAATAGTCGGCGAATTTCGCGCCTTCGGTTTTCTTGCCGGTGCGAACGCTCGCCTTGAGCTGGCCGCGGCTCCAGATCGCTTCGCGCAGGCTGCCGGTGAGGTCGGCGTGTTCGGAGAAGCGTTCGACCAGAATGGCGCGCGCGCCTTCCAGCGCCGCCTTGACGTCGGCGACCGGATGCTCGCCGTCGGTCTTCACGAAGGCCGCCGCCTCGGTCTCGGGATGCTTGTCGGGATTCGTCAGCAGCATCTCGGCCAGCGGCTCGAGCCCGGCCTCGCGCGCAATCTGCGCCTTGGTCCGGCGCTTTTCCTTGAACGGCAGATAGATGTCCTCGAGCCGGGCCTTGGTGTCGGCCGCGAGCAGCGCCTTCTCGATCTCGGGCGTCAGCTTGCCCTGCTGCTTGATGCTGTCGATGATCGCGATCCGGCGCGCGTCCATCTCGCGCAGATAGCCGAGCCGCTCTTCCAGCGCGCGCAACTGCACGTCGTCCAGCATCCCGGTCGCTTCCTTGCGATAGCGCGCGATGAACGGAACGGTCGACCCGCCGTCGAGCAGGTCGATGGCGGCCTGGACCTGTTCTTCACGGACGGCGAGTTCGGCGGCGATGATGGACGCGATTTTCGGCACTGGAGGTCTCTCGAAACAATGGGCACGGTGTGTCGATGAAGCGCCGGCTGAGCGGCGAATCGATGGCACCGTACGACATCCCGGCAGCGAGGGGGACGGCGCGTCGCGGTGGCCCACAGCCGTTTTGCGAGCCTCGACCTGCGGGCACGGTTCCGGGAGACGCAGCTCGGCACGACCACAATCTGGTCCGATTCTGCAACTAATCGTTGCGAGTACGAGCATACGGGGGCGTTGGTCGTGCGCAGCGTCACGTCATCCGGATATGCCCATGCCCCTTGCCGCCGACCCGGCCGCTTCGTCCTCGCGCACGCCCCTGCATTCGACTGGCGCGGCGGTTCCAGCGTCGCTGTTGTTGTCGCGCGGCGTCGCCCGGCTGGAGGTGATGCTCAAACTCACCACGGCGATCCTGGCGCTGGCCGCTGGCGTCTATACTTATCTCGGCGTGCGCGAACTGCTCGACGGCAGCCCGACCACGGTGTTCTTTGCCGCGCTGATCTATTCGGTCGCGGTGTCGGTCGGCATCTACGCCTTCTGGGTGTTCCTGATGCAGTTCATGCCGCACGTCGTGGACCGGACCGGCCGCGTGCTGATGTTCGGCTGCATGGTTTTCGGCTCGCTGATGATCGTGGCGATGTCGTCCTGGCTGAACGCCTCGGCGCTGGCCGGCGGCGCGGCGATCCGGCAGCACCTCGCGATCACCGTGCAGGACTACACCCGCGATCTCGACGCGGCGAACAGCAACGCCATCGCGGCGCAGGGGCTGCTGCCCGACATCCAGATCGCGTCGTCGCGCTTCGCCAAGCTGGCGGATGCGGAGCGCGCCGGCTCGCTCACCGGTACGTCGGGCTCCGGCACCGTGGTGCAATTGCTGACACAGATGTCGGGGCAGCTCGATAGTCTCGGCAAGGAAGTCGAGGCCTCGGGCAAGCGCGTCTCGTCGCTGTTCGAGGAAGGCGGCAAGCACCTCGCCAGAATGCGCGAGATGGTGTCGGAGCGCGGCCCGATCAGCGAGCGCAGCGACGGCTTCGCCACCGAATCCCTGGCGCTGATGGGGGTGATCGCCAATCTGCAGCAGACCTCGGTGGCGCCGGCCGTGAAGCGCGCGGCGGCGTCGCTGTCGTCGTCGTTCATCGCGCCCGCGGCCGGTGGTCGCAGCGCCGATCTGGCCGAGCGCCAGACCGCTGTGGTCGGCAAGGTCGAAGGCGCGATCGCCGCGCAGGCGGCATCGCTGGCGGGGGCGGCCGACAAGATCCTCGAGATGCCGCGGATCGAACCCGCCCGGTTTCAGACGCTGTCACCGGCCGAAGCCGTGCTGCGCTATGCCGGCGACTTCATTCCGAGCTGGGCCGGTGCGATCTCGATCGACCTGATGCCGGCAGTGCTGGTGCTGATCCTGTGCGTGGTGCACGCCGCGATCAGGCGCGAGGGGCTGCCGGCGGCGAGCGCGTCGGCGATGACGGCGGCCGAGATGATGGCGGCGCTCAGGATGGCGCGCGAGGTCGAGCTGGCGAGCCAGGCGTTGCGACCGCCGGCCGAGCCGAAAGTGAACGAGCCTTTCAAGGCGCCAGCGACCGCGGATGAGCCTGCCGTCGCTGCGGCCGACGAAAACGTCACCGCGCTGTCGTCGGCGCGGCACGTCAAGTAAGCGTGGTGCGATGGGCGGTCTGACGCAACGCTTCCATGCCTGGCTGGCCGGCAATCCGGACGACGCGGTGCTGCGCCTGGTGTTTCGCGGGCTGGTCGTGGTCTCGATCGCTGCCCTGACATTCGATCTCGCCGGCGCCAATGGCTGGGTTGCGCCGATCGATGGTGCGCGGGCTCCGGCGGACCAGCGCGACAACCCGCCGAGCGGATTGCCGACGCTGCCGGCGATCCTGTCGCCATGGCTACCCGGTGGCGACCGGCTCGCGCCGCTGCCGCAGCCGGACGGCGCGCTCGGCAAGGCGATGACGTTTGAACTGATCAGCGGCGGCAGGCTCAAAGCGACCGGCACGATCACGCCGGGCATCTCCGAGGCTTTCGCCAAGGCGATCGAACGGCACGGCGAGTACATCAAGACGGTGGTGCTGAATTCGCCCGGCGGTTCGGTCAGCGACGCGCTCGCGATGGGGCGGTTGATCCGCGACCGCAAACTCGCCACGCTGGTCGAGGCCGGAAAATACTGCGCGTCGTCCTGTCCGCTGGTGTTCTTCGGCGGCATCGAACGCCACGCCGGCGATAAGGCGGCGATCGGCGTGCATCAGGTGTTCGCGGCCAAGAGCGCGACCGCTGCGCCCGCGACGCGCGACGCGATGAGCGACGCGCAGCGGATCTCCGCGCGCTGCCAGCGCTATCTCGGCGACATGGGGATCGACCTGCAGGTCTGGATCCACGCCATGGAAACGCCGAAGGACCGGCTGTTCGTGTTCAAACGGGACGAATTGCAGGCCCTGAAGATCGTCACCCCGCTGGCCGCGGCGCCGCCGGCCAAACCCTGAGGCGCCGCCTCGATAGCGCATCGCGGCGACGTGTCGCGGTTTTCAGGTGTCAACCTGCATCGAAACACCACTTTTTGTGCGTGTCCTGCATTGGTTCCAGCAACTTTTGAAAATCCTCGTCGTTATCGGCCCAGTGCAACGTCGCGAAGGAAAATGAAATGAAGAAGACAGGCTTGGTTCTTGGTGCGGTAGCTGCCCTTGCGGTGGCCACCGCATCGGCTCCCGCGCAGGCTCAGCGGTATGGACACGGACACGGTTTCGGTCCCGCTTTGATCGGCGGCCTTGCCGCCGGCGCGCTGATCGCAGGTGCAGCTTCCAGTGCTTATGGTTACGGTCCTGGGTATGGCTACGGCTATGGTTATGGCGGTGGACCGTACTATGGCTCGCCGTATTATGCTCCCCGCGTCGTTAGCTACTACGGCGGCCCGCGCTACTACGGCGGCGGCGGCTGGGGATATGGCGGTCCGCGCTACTACGCGCGTCCCCGTGCGGTCTACTACGGCGGCGGCTATCGTCCGTATGGCGGCTATCGCCAGTCCTACGGTTACGCTGGATCGCCCGTGATCCGGGCCGGCTACATCGGTGGCCCGCGCTTCGGTGGTCCGCGTTACGGTCACCGACACATCCATCGCCGCTGGTAAACACCTTCTTCGGCGATCGGATCGATCGCGGATACATCATGATCGAAGGCGGTAGCGGCAACGCTGCCGCCTTCAGTCTTTTTCGGCCCCACGTGAGAGTGTTTCGTCAGCTCCGCCGGACGCGCCGCGCGGGGAGGGGCTCCTCCTTACGGATCACGACGCGCCGCGACGAGCTCCGTTCAGGAACAGCTTCCAGGCGGTCTCGAAATAGGCGTTCTGCGCCCGCGTCGACGCGTAGGTCGTGCGGCCGAGCATGGCGTCGATCATCGGGCCCACGGCCACGCAGTTCAGCAGATGCATCGCGAGGAAGGACACGTCGCCGGGCGCGAGATCGCCGGTGCGCTGCGCCTCTTTGATCAGGGCGAACAGTCGATCCATGATCGGATCGTGCTTGTTGCCGGCGACCGATTGTCCGACCACCAGCGCCTCACTGAAGGCAATCCGTTTGAAAGCGATCAGGGTCGGATCGAGATTGACCGCGAGCAGCCAGCGCGCGGCCGCGCGCAACTGTGTCAGCACGTCGCCTTTCTCCGCCGCCGCCATCGTCGAATGGAAATGCGCTTGCGTCTGGATACGCGCATGCTCGACGACGCCTTCGAACAGCGCGAGCTTCGACGGAAACCGGCGATACACCGTGTCCTTGCCGACCCCGCACGCCGCGACGACCTGTTCGACCGACGTCGCCGCGTAGCCTTGCTGCGCAAACAACCGCGACGCCGTCTCGATGATGTGAATCGATTTGGCCTCGCCGTCGGCTTTGCGCGGACGACCGCCTTTTTGTGTCATGGATACGTTCCGCACCACCGTCCGAGCTTCCAGTTCGAACTCGTCCGACCCTCGCGGGTCTTCGAACTATTCCAGTCTCATGTTCGCGTTGGCTTTGCAATCGCACTAGACAGGACGGTCCCGTCCCGTTTTATTGCCGCGACGAATTGTCAACACCGGGGACGGCGGCATGGGGCTCTATCGCGATACAATTGTTCTTGCGGCTCTCACCGCCGCTTCGATGTGCGTGCCGGAGGCGATGGCGCAGCCGTCTTCGCAGGCGGAGTCGGTTGCGCTTCCGGCCGTGACGGTGAGCCCGGCACAGCGCGCTTCGAGCCGGTCCGCTCCGCGTCGTCGCGCAGCAAAGCCGGTACCGGCGCCGAGGACCGCGCCGGTCGCGCCCCGCGCGGTCACCAGCGTCAGCAACACGTCGGATCGCTATCTCGACCGGCGTTCGACCGCAGCGACGAAGACCGACACGCCCGTGCTGGAGACGCCGCAGTCGATCTCGACGATCACACGCCGGCAGATGGACGATCAGAACGCCCAGACGGTCGGCAATGCCCTTCGCTATACGGCGGGTGTCCTCTCTGATGCCGATTCCAATGCGCGCTACGACAGCATCTTCATTCGCGGCTTCGGCGCGTTCGGCACCGCGACCAACTACGTCAGTTTCCTCGACGGTCTGAAGCTGCCGCGCGGCCAGGCCTTCGCCAACACGTCGATCGACCCGTTCCTGCTCGACCGCGTCGAGGTGTTGAAGGGGCCCTCGGCGGTTCTCTACGGCCAGACCAGCCCCGGCGGCCTCGTCAACCAGGTCAGCCGGCTGCCCAGCGCCGTGCCCTACAACGAAGTCAGGATCGAGGGCGGCACCTACGGCCGCATCCAGTCGGGGGTCACCAGCCAGGGCGCCCTGGATAAAGACGGGCACTGGCTCTACAGCCTGAGCGCCATCGGCCGCTCGTCCGGCACGCGCTACGACGGCGTCGACGAACAGCGCTACGCCGTCGCGCCCGCCGTCACCTGGACGCCGGACGCCGACACCAGCTTGACGGTGCAGAGCTACTATCAGCGCGATCCGAAGGGCGGCTATTTCAATTCGCTGTATGCCAGATCGCTGGCGCCGGCGCAGTACCAGTCGTTCCTGAACTCCAAGCTGAATGTCGGTGACCCGAGCTTCGATGCGTTCCAGCGCGAGCAATACGGCATCGGTTATCAGTTCGACAAACGCCTCAACAGCGTCGTCAGCGTTCGGTCGAGCCTGCGCTATTCGCACGTCGATATCGATATGCAGTCGCTGCAGATGAACGCGCCGCTCACGGCGACCGGCCAGTTGCCGCGCTGGGCGGTGCGCTCCATCGAGAATGTCGGCGGATTGTCGACCGATAACCGGGTGCAGTTCGACCTCTCCACCGGCGCACTTCAGCACAAGATCATCACCGGCGCCGACTATCAGCAATCCCGGAGCGACTGGGTCTATCAACTCGGCGCGGCGACGTCCCTGAACGTGATCAATCCGGTCTACGGCCAGACGGTCGGAACGCTCACGTCGCTGATCAACAGCGGGCAGGACCTGTCCCAGACCGGTCTGTACGCGCAGGATCAGATCAGCCTCGGTCAATGGCGCGCGACCCTCGGCGCCCGCCACGACTGGACCGAGCAGAGCACGGACAACCGCCTCGCAGGCTCCGGCACCAGCCAATCCGCCGACAAGACGACGTACCGCGCCGGTCTGCTGTATCTCTTCGACAATGGTGTCGCGCCCTATGTCAGCTACTCGACCTCGTTCGAGCCGGTGGCCGGCGTCGGTGTCGACGGTTCGCCGTTCATCCCGACGACGGCGGAGCAATATGAAGGTGGCATCAAGTATCAGCCGAATGCCCTGCCGATCCTGCTGACGGCATCGGTCTTCGATATCCGGCAGCAGAACGTGCTGACGCCGTCCGCCGTTGCGGGCTTTAACGTCCAGCAGGGTGAAGTTCGGTCGACCGGGGTCGAATTGGAGGCGCGCGGCAACGTCACAGACGGCCTCGAATTGATCGGCGCCGTGACGTTCCTCGACACGCGCGTCACGCAGTCGACGACCACGTCGATCATCGGCAATCGGCCGCAAGCGGTGCCCGACTTCTTCGGCTCTGTCTGGGCAAATTACACTTTCCGGTCCGGTCCCGTGGGCGGATTGTCGGTCGGTGGCGGCATCCGGCATGTCGGCGCGAGTTACGGCGACGACGCCAACACGCTGCAGACGTCGGCCTACACCCTCGTGGATGCGGCGCTGAAGTATGAGCTCGAGTATCTCTCGCCCCGCCTGAAAGGCACGGCCTTGACGCTCAACGTCAACAATCTGTTCGACAAGGAGTACTATTCGAGCTGTTCGTCGACTTACTACTGCCAGTTCGGCAACCGCCGAACGATCCTGGCCGGGCTCCGGTATCGATGGTGAGCCGCCGAAGCCGGGAGCTGTCGGTCCGATGACGCCGCGCACCGTCCGGGTCTGGTCGTGGATTCATCGGTGGAGCAGTCTGGTCTGTACGGTCTTCGCACTTCTGCTCTGCCTGACCGGCCTGCCGCTGATCTTCAAGGACGAACTCGGTCCCGATCTCGGGCTCGAGGATGTCGCGGGAGGCGCCGCGACCTCGTCATTGGAGTCGATGATCGCCCGGGCGCAGGCCGCGCGTCCGGGAGAGGTGGTGCCGTATCTGTTCTTCGATCGCGACCAGCCGATCGTGAAAGTGCCGACCGCGCCGTCGATGACGACCGACCCTGCGGCATTCCACTATCAGGTGTTCGATACCCGAACCGGACGACAACTCGACGTTCCGCAGCCCAATGAAGGCTTCATGTACGTGATGCTGCGGTTGCATCTCGACCTGTTTGCCGGCGTGCAGGGCACGCTGTTTCTCGGCTTCATGGGATTGCTGCTGGTAGTTGCGATCGTATCGGGCGTGGTGCTTTACGGCCCCTTCACCCGGCGTCTCGATTTCGGGGTGGTCCGCAGGGGTGGCGGGCGACATCGAGCGTGGCTGGACCTGCACAATCTGCTCGGCATCGTCACCTTGGCCTGGTTCGGGGTGGTGACCTTCACCGGCGTGATCAACACGCTGGCAGCTCCGATCGAACTGGCCTGGCAGGCCAATCAGCTCGTCGAGATGTCGACGCAGGCCAGGCCGGTCGAGAACGGCGATAGGCGGGCCTCGATCGACGATGTGCTCCGCGAGGTGCGCGCGGCTGTTCCCGGCATGAATGTGATGACGGTCGCGTTTCCGGGAACGCCGTTCGCCACCCCGTCGCACGTGGCCTTGTTTCTCACCGGCAGCACGCCGATCACCAGCCGGATTCTGAAGCCCGCATTGGTCGATGCATCGAGCGGTGATGTGGTCGCGGTGCGTGACATGCCGTGGTACGCGACGATGTTGTTCTTGTCGCAGCCGCTGCATTTCGGGGACTATGGCGGGCTACCGCTGAAGATCATCTGGGCGCTGCTCGACATCGTGACGATCGTCGTTCTCGTCAGCGGACTGTATCTCTGGTGGGTCAAACGACGCCGGCGCGCCGGTTCCGCGTCCGCTGGCGTCGTTGGGGGCGGCCGATGAACGGCTTCAGGCGGCAATGGTCGTGGCCGGTGGTCCTGGCCGCACTGACGGTTTTCGGACTGTTCGCCGCGCTGGTCGGCGAAGGCGGCATCTGGTTGGTAGCGAGCTGGGTGGCGCTCTCGATTCCGCTGCTGGCGATCATGCGGTGTCTCGCGATGTCGCACCGAGACGGCCCATCGCCCGACTTCGATCGGTCGTCGGGCACGGATCGCGCTCAACGGCGACGGTGATCCGGCGGCAGCTTGCGCCGGGGTCTCGCCCTTTCGCGATGCGATTTGAGCCGGGCGGCAGGGTTCATTTCGCCGCGGCGCCCTGCAGGGCCTGGACGAGTGCCTTGCGCAGCGCATCGAGCGTGTAGGGCTTCTGCAGCAGCGGGAAGCCTTCGCTCAGCGCCGATGCGCTGCGGTCGCTGTAGCCCGACGCCAGCACGACCGGGGTTTCGGGATGATGCTCGCGGATCAGCCGACCGAGCTCGAGGCCGCTCATACCCGGCATCACGATGTCGCTGAACACCAGGTCGATGTCCTTGCGCTTGTTGAGAAGCTCGATCGCGGCTTCGGCGGTCCCGACCGTGACGACGGTGAAGCCGCATTGTTCGGCATAGTCGGCGGCGACGGCGGCGACGTCGGGATGATCTTCCACCAGCAGCAGCGTCGCCTGTTTGCTCGGCTGGAGCGAGGCGGCCTCCGCGACATCCGCGTCCAGTATCGGGCTCTCGGTCGAGCGGGGCAGGAACAGGTCGAAGCGGGTGCCGCCGCCGACCGTGCTCTCCACCGTGATCGCGCCGTTCGATTGCTGGATGAAACCGTAGATCTGGCTGAGGCCCAGCCCCGTGCCGCGATCGACCGGCTTGGTGGTGAAGAACGGCTCGAAGATCCGGTCGCGAATCTCCTCGGCAATGCCGATACCGGTGTCGGCGAACCCGAGAATGGCGTAGTCGCCCGTCAGCCGGCGTGGTCCGAAATTTTTCAGCGTCTCGGTCCGGATCGAGATCGTGATGCGCCCGCCGTCCGGCATCGCGTCGCGTGCGTTGAGGGCGAGGTTGAGCAGGGCGATCTCGAATTCGTTGGGATCGATCTGGACCACGACCGGCTCCGTTGGCGGCTCGATCGCGATGGCGATGTCGCTGCGGACGGATTGCCGCAGCACGTCGGCGAATTTCATCACGGCATCGCCGAGATCGACCAGCTTGGCCGCGACGTTGTGGCGGCGCGAAAACGACAGCAATTGGCGGGTGAGGCCGGCACCCTTCGCCACGGCGGAGTCGATCATGTCGAAGGTCCGGCGGTCCTGCAAATCGTGATGCCGCCGCCGCAGCTTCTGCACCGAGCCGCCGACCACCATCAGCAGATTGTTGAAATCGTGGGCGACACCGCCGGTGAGGCGCCCCAGCGATTCGAGGCGCTGCGACTGCTTCAGCGCGTTTTCCGCAGCGGCGCGCCGGCCGGCCTCCTCGTAGAGCCGCCGCGTCCGCCGCAATGCCAGCACCACGATCGCGATCAGGGCGGCGGTGGCGGGCAGGCCGACCAGCAGATAGGCGCCGAGTTGCGACAGCCACATCCTGCGGATCGCCTCGGTCTCCAGCCCGGCATACACGTAGACCGGCAGGTTCGGCAGCTTGCGATAGGCGATGCGCCGCTCGATGCCGTCCAGCGCCGACACGTGTGTCAGTGTGCCTTCGGTACTCCCGGCGCGCATGGCCCGCCCGATCAGACCGTCGGATTTGATCGTTGCATCGGCATGCTCGATCGCGGGGAAGCGGGCGAGAATGGCGCCGTCTTCACGGACGAGCGCGGCGTAGCTGCCGTTCTCACGCCCGACTTTGGCGTAAAAGCCCTCGAAATAGTTCGGCAGCACCGAACTCTGAATGGTCCCGGCGAAGCTCCCGTCAGGCATGTTGCGCCGCACGCTGACGCCGAAGAACGGAGCTCCGCCATAAGGCGGCCGCGGCTGCAGGGCGCGACCGACGAACAGGCCGATGTCCTTTCCGACATGGGCCTTGAAGTAGTCCCGATCGGAGAAGTCGGTTCGTGGCGAGGGATAGAGCAGGGTGTTGACCAGCGTCTGGCCGTTGCTGTCGAAGATCCACATCGACTTGATCTGTTCCGAGCCGGCGGCCAGCCGCTTCAGCCGCGCGTGCAGCGCGCCTTCCCCGGCACGGATCTGATCGTCCGTCATGTCACGGATGATCTCGCCGGTCTCCGCGATCGAGCGCTCGACCGATTCGAAGATCTTCAGCGCGTGCTCGGTGATGATGTCGCGGGTCTTGTCGATCTGCCGGTCGGCACCGTCGTCGTTGGCGCGATAGGCCAGCCAGGCCGCGTAAGTGAACAGCGCCACCGGTAGCACGACCGAGGCGACCAGAATTGCACGCAGCAGTCGAAGCGAATCGCGTTGTGCCGTCAGCATTGGCTTGGGTGGGCGAAATCAGCTGCCATTGATTTTCAATTAAGCACCTTTTCCGGCCGCAGGAAACCAATTGCGCCCGGCCGATCAGGAAGGCGGTAAATCCCCGACAGGGGACACCTATCGTTCGTGGAACCATTGCAGTAAACAGCATGGTGACTCGCGAGTTCCAATGGATGTGAGCCGGGCTTGCAGAAGAGGATTGCCATGCGCCCTTTGACCTTCGGTCTGTCGTTGCTGCTGCTCGCCGGCGCATCCGCCCCCACATTCGCCGCAGATGCCACCAACGGCGAGACTCTGGCCAAGCGCTGGTGCATCAGTTGTCACCTCGTCTCCGAGGACCAGCGCAAGGGCACCGACCTGGTCGCGTCGTTTGCGTCGATCGCATCGCAGCCCGGATTCGATCAGGACAAGCTGGCGATCTTCCTGCTCGAGCCGCACCCGAAGATGTCCAGCATGGCGCTGAGCCGGATCGAGGCGCAGAACATCGCGGCCTATATCGCCGAGCAGAAACGCCGGTAGTGCATTGGCGCGGCGGCTTCGCGTCGCGCTCCGGCCAGCGTCTCGACGCAAGTGGGACCGGGGCTTTCCCGGCATCCTCGCCGCACGCGAACGGCCCGGGTGCGATAGTGACCAACTCCCCATTTTATACCGCTGACCACATCGCCTTCCGCGACGTGGTGCGCCGCTTCGTCCAGAAAGAGATCGAGCCGTACGCCACCGAATGGGACGAGGCCGGCGGCTTTCCGCGAGAGCTTTATGAAAAGGCCGCGGCGATCGGCTTGCTCGGGCTCGGCTTTCCCGAGGAATATGGCGGCACGCCGACCGATCAGTTCATGTGGATCGTGGCCACGCAGGAACTGGCGCGGGCGGGGGCCGGCGGCGTCAGCGCCAGCCTCAACAGCCATTCGATCGGCGCGCCGCCGATCGCGCGCGCCGGGACGCCGGAGCTGAAAGCCCGGGTGCTGCCCGATATTCTCGCCGGCAAGAAGATCTCCGCTCTGGCGATCACCGAGCCCTCCGGCGGCTCCGACGTCGCCAATCTGCGCACCAGCGCCAAGCGCGACGGCGACCACTACATTGTCAACGGCGAGAAAACCTTCATCACCTCGGGGATGCGCGCCGACTACATCACCACGGCGGTGCGCACCGGCGGCGAGGGCCCGGGCGGCGTCAGCCTGTTGCTGATCCCCGGCGACACGCCGGGGCTGACGCGGACGCAGCTGAAGAAGATGGGCTGGTGGGCGTCCGACACCGCGACCCTGCATTTCGACAATTGCCGGGTGCCGGCCGGCAATCTGCTCGGGCAGGAAGGCGCCGGCTTCATGATCATCATGATGAACTTCAACAGCGAGCGACTGACGATGGCGGCCGGCTGCATCGCCGCCTCGAAGGTCTGCCTCGACGAGGCGACGGCTTACGCCAAGCAGCGCGTCACCTTCGGCAAGCCGCTGACCAAGCATCAGGTGATCCGCCACAAGCTGGTCGACATGGCGCAGCGCATCGCCGCGTCGCAGGCGATGCTTGAACTGCTGGCGTGGCGGGTGGAGCAGGGCGAAAGCCCGATCGCCGAAATCTGCATGCTGAAGAACCAGGCGACCCAGACCATGGCGTTCTGCGCCTCCGAGGCGGTGCAGATCTTCGGCGGCGCGGGCTTCATGCGCGGCGTCAAGGTCGAGCGGATCTATCGCGAGGTCAAGGTCAACGCCATCGGCGGCGGCACCGAGGAGATCATGAAGGATCTCGCCAGCCGGCAGATGGGATTGTGATGAAACACTTCGTCATTGCGAGGAGCGAAGCGACGAAGCAATCCAGGTCGGTGCACTGAGCTGGATTGCTTCGCTTCGCTCGCAATGACGGGGACAGGGTTACGATAATAAGAAGGTAGACGCCTCGATGCTGTTCAATGCCGACCATGACGAGCCGCGCCGCGTGCTGCAGAAATTCATCGCCAGCGACATCAATCCGCATGTCGACGAATGGGAGAAGGCCGGCATCTTCCCGGCGCACGAGCTGTTCAAGAAGCTCGGCGATCTCGGTTTTCTCGGGCTCAACAAGCCGGTCGAATACGGCGGGCAGGGGCTGGATTATTCCTACGCGCTGATGATGGCGGAGGAACTCGGCAACATCAATTGCGGCGGCGTGCCGATGGCGATCGGCGTGCAGACCGACATGGCGACGCCGGCGCTGGCGAAGTTCGGCTCCGACGAATTGCGCAAGGAATTTCTCGCGCCGTCGATCAGCGGAGATTTCGTCGCCTGCATCGGCGTGTCCGAGCCCGGCGCCGGCTCCGACGTCGCCTCGATCAAGACCACCGCGAAATCCGACGGCGACGACTACGTCATTAGCGGCGGCAAGATGTGGATCACCAACGGCACCCAGGCCGACTGGATCTGCCTGCTGTGCAACACCGGCGACGGGCCGGCGCATCGCAACAAGTCGCTGATCTGCGTGCCGATGAAGAGCAAGGGCGTCAGCATCGCGCGCAAGCTCGACAAGATGGGGATGCACTCGTCCGACACCGCGCAGATCCATTTCGACGAGGTGCGGGTGCCGAAGCGCAACCGGATCGGCGAAGAGGGAGCGGGGTTCACCTATCAGATGGTGCAGTTCCAGGAAGAGCGGCTGTGGGGCGCCGCGGCGTGCATCAAGGCGCACGAGAGGACGATCCAGAACACCATCGACTACACCCGCGACCGCAAGGCGTTCGGCCGGCCGCTGCTGGACAATCAGGTGATTCACTTCAAGCTCGCGGAGCTGCAGACCGAGGTCGAATTGCTGCGCTCGCTGGTGTATCGCGCCGCCGAAGCGCTGGTCGCCGGCGAGGACGTCACCCAGCTCGCCACCATGGCCAAACTGCGCGCCGGCCGGCTCGGCCGCGAACTGCCGGATGCCTGCCTGCAATATTGGGGCGGGATGGGCTTCATGAACGAGACGCTGGTCAGCCGCTCCTACCGGGATTCCCGCCTGACCTCGATCGGCGGCGGCGCCGACGAGGTGATGCTCGGAATCCTGTGCAAGATGATGGGCACGCTGCCGGGCGGCAAGAAGTAGACCCAGCCGTCCAGCGTATGGACGCAAGATAGCGTGCGCGACTGTCCCCTACGCTGCTACCTGATAACTGCGCGCAAGACGCAGACAGTTCCAGCACAACAGAGGGAGGGGAGCCATGACGTCGCTCAGTCGTCGTTCGCTGATGCTTCGATCGGCCGCAGCCGGTCTCGCCGCGCTGACAAGCGCACGAAACGCCCGCGCCGACGATTGGCCGGGCGTCACCGCGACCGAGCTCAAGATCGGATGCACGACCTCGCTGAGCGGCCCGGTGTCCGCCTTGGGCACCATCGCGCGCAGCCAGGAAGCCTATTTCCGGATGCTGAACGATCAGGGCGGCATCGCCGGCCGCAAGATCAACTTCATCATGTACGACGACGCGTTCAATCCCTCCAAGACGGTCGAGCAGACCCGGCGGCTGATCGAGAGCGACAATGTCGCGTTCCTGTTTTCGATGCTCGGCACCGCGCCGAATTCGGCCGTGGTGAAATACATCAATGCCCAGAAGGTCCCGCATCTGTTCCTGTCGGTGAACGGCGACAAATGGGGCGACTACAAGACCTATCCGTGGACGATGGGATTCGCGCCGAGTTCCCGGACCGAAGCCCAGGTGTTCGCCAAATACGCGCTCAGCCAGAAGCCGGATGCGAAGTTCGCGCTGCTGTATCAGAACGACGACCTCGGCAAGGATTTCGTCGCCGGCCTGCGCGACGTGCTGGGCGATCGCTACGACACGCTCGTGAAGGCATTGTCCTACGAGGTCACCGAGCCGACGATCGACTCGCAGATCGTCACGCTGCGGGCGACCAATGCCGACGTGCTGATCTCGGGCGTCACGTCGAAATTCGCCGCGCAGGCGATCCGCAAGGTCTACGAGTTGGGCTGGAAGCCGATGCACTTCGTCACCAGCGGCGCGGCCTCCGTGGCGTCGACGATCATCCCGGTGGGCGCCGAGCGCGCCGAAGGCCTGATCACGTCGACCTATACCAAGGATCCGGCCGACCCGGCATGGGCCGACGATCCCGGCATCAAGGACTACATGGCGTTCATGGCGAAATACTTCCCGACCGGAAACGCCAAGGAAAGCCTCAATGCCTATGGCTACACCGCCGCGTCGGTGCTGCGCGTCCTGCTCGAACAGTGCAAAGGCAATTTCAGCCGCGAGAGCATCATGGCGCAGGCCAACAACCTCAAGAACGTCGAGGTGCCCACGTTGTTGCCGGGCGTTCGGGTCAACACCAGCCCGACCAATCATCATCCGCTGCGGCAGATGCAGCTGCAGCGCTTTGAAGGGCAGGGCTACAAGCGCTTTGGCGCGGTCATCGAGGGGACGATGCTGTAGGCGCGGCCACCATGGCGCAGCCGGAAGCTCGCAAGATGCTCGCGAGCGGCTGCGTTATGGGGTAGCCTGCCGACCGCCGTTCCGATCGACCGGACGTCGACCGCGCCAAAACCAAGAATGACGAGGGAAACGCCAATCACATGATCACGCTGTATCACTGCCACGGCGCACGCTCGTTCCGGCCGCTCTGGATGCTGGAGGAGATGGGGCTCGACTACGAGCTGAAGATGCTGCCGTTCCCGCCGCGGATGTTCGCCAAGGAATATCTGGCGATCAATCCGCTCGGCACCATCCCGTTCATGATCGACGGCGACACCAAGATGACGGAATCGTCCGGCATCTGCCATTATCTCGGCACCAAATATGGTCCGACGCCGCTGGTGCTCGACGTCGGCGAGCGCGACTACGGCAGCTACCTCAACTGGATGTTCTTCAGCGACGCGACGCTGACCTTTCCGCAGACGCTGGTGCTGCGCTACGGCACGTTGGAGCCGAACGAGCGGCGGCAGCCGCAGGTGGTCGAGGACTACGCGAAGTGGTTTCTCGGCCGGCTGCGCGCGGTCGAGGCGGCAGCGGGTCAGACCGAATGGCTGTGCGCGGGACGCTTCACCGCCGCCGACGTCGCGATCGGCTACGCGCTGCGGCTTGCGGAAAATCTCGGTCTCGCCAAGCAGTTCGGCCCGAACGTTGCGGCCTATTGGCAGCGGCTGCAGAATCGCGAAGGCTATCTTCGTGGACTGGAGGCGGAGATTCGGGCCGGCGACGAGCAGAAGGTTGCGCGGCGGGCCTGACCCCGGGGACAGGCCGCGGAGCTTCCGCAGCCGCTCACCATCGCGCGGTTCCGCGTCATCTCGCCCGGTGACAACATCGGGCTTTGCTGTATTGTCCGAGGCGCTCCGCAAGAGAGCCCTGCAGCAATGCGGCAGAAGGGCGGCGCCCCGCCCCGGGAGGAACGATGAGCGACGACGAATGTCCGGATGCCGGACGCCTGATGCTGATCAGCCCTGAACGCGTCTTTTACGCCGGCCTGCTGGGCCGCCCGCGGCGGCGGAGCATCGGCGGCTTTTCCGTCTATGTTGCGCTGCAAGGTGAGTTGCGGGTCGCGATCGAGGGCCGGCCTTTGCAGGCCGGCGCGATGGTCTATGTGCCGCCCTATCTCACGCACAACGTGGAAGGCGACTGTCGCTCGGTGATTGTTCTGGTGATCGAGCCGGAGAGCGTCCTCGACGGGCCGATGGCGGCGCTCGGCACACGGATCGCAGGCGCTGGCGCCGGGCCGCTCGCGGGCCGGATCAGGCGGGCCTATCAGACGCTGGTCGCAACAGGCCGGCGCGAGGGCTTCACCACTTCGGAATTCGACGATCTGTTCTTCGGCGAATCGCTGCCGGCGCGCAGGATCGACCGCCGCATCGCCGGCGCGATCGCGAGGCTGAACGACGTCTCCGGCGCGGCCGTCACCGCGGAGGATTGCGCCGCCACCGCGAACCTCTCGCAGTCGCGCTTCCTGCATCTGTTCAAGGACGAGACCGGCGTCTCTTTCCGCGCGCTACGCGCCTGGAAGCGGGCGCGGCACCTGCTGCACTTCGTCAACGCCGAGATCAACCTCGCGCATCTGGCGCAGGACATCGGCTATCCGGATTCGACCCACTTCAGCCATTCGATCCGGCGCTTCTACGGGCTGCAGCCGCGCGCGATCTTCTCCGGCTCGCGCGATCTGGCGATCTGGCGCAGCGATCCGCATGGCGCCGGCGTCGCGGAATTTCGGCAGGGGCGGCCTTAGCCGAAGGCGCCGATCCGACGACAGCGCGTGCACGCAAGAAGCGCCCGCGCGGCACACGCATCATTCCGTCCGACATGGTTTGCGCATCACGAGTCTCGCGAGCGCAGCATCACCGGAAGGGCTGACCTGGAATGAGCGACAAGGCCGTGATCACCTGCTCGCTGAACGGCGTGCTGACCGACCCGAAGCAGCACCACGTTCCGGTGACGCCGGAGCAGATGGCCCGCGAAGCCAGGGCGGCTTACGACGCCGGCGCCGCGATCGTGCACATCCATCTGCGCGACCAGCGGCCCGACAAGGGCCACCTGCCGAGTTGGGACGTGGCCGTCTCGCGCGAAATCCAGCAGGCGATCCGCGAAGCCTGTCCGGGCGTCATCATCAACCACACCTCCGGCACCTCCGGGCCGCACTATGAAGGGCCGCTCGCCTGCATCCGTGAGACCAGGCCCGAGATCGCCGCCTGCAACGCCGGCTCGCTGAACTATCTCAAGGTCAAGTCCGACAACAACTGGGCGTGGCCGCCGATGATGTTCGACAATTCGGTCGAGAAGATTCAGGACTTTCTCGCCGCGATGAGGGACGCCGGCACGATCCCCGAATTCGAATGTTTCGACGTCGGCATCGTGCGCTGCGTCGGCATGTATGTTCAGACCGGGATGTATGACGGCCCGCTCGAGTACAATTTCGTGATGGGCGTCGCCTCCGGCATGCCGGCCGATCCCGAATTGCTGCCGATCCTGCTGAAGCTGAAGCGCCCCGAGGCGCATTGGCAGGTGACCGCGATCGGCCGCTCGGAGATCTGGCCGCTGCACCAGGCGTGCGCCGACCTCGGCGGACATCTACGCACCGGGCTCGAAGACACGTTCTATCTCGCCAATGGCGAGAAGGTGACGTCGAACGGGCAATTGATCGAGGAAATCGCCGGCTGCGCGCGGCGGGCAGGGCGCGAGATCGCGAGCCCGGCGGAGGCGCGCAAGATTTTCGGCGTGCTCAATTAGTTGCGGTCATTCCGGGGCGCCGCGCAGCGGCGAGCCCGGAAACCCGAGATGTTCTGCTCGTATCAGGTTCCGGGTTCGCGCTTCGCGCGCCCCGGAACGACAGGTGGATAAGTCCACACCAAATCAAGCCAAGCCAAGCCAAGCCAAGCCAAGCCAAGCCAAGCCAAGCCAAGCCAAGCCAAGCAGCCTCAAGAGCTGCCTCACCTCGAGGGAGTGAACCATGATCAATCTAGAAGCCACCGGCGGCGTGCCGGGACCGGGCCGGATCGGCCGGGTCGCGATCGGCGACATCCTGCGCAAATCGGCGCTGCGCTTTCCGGCGCGGATCGCGCTGACCGAGGGCGCGCGTCAGGTCAGCTACACCGAGCTCGAACGCGACGCCAACCGCTTCGCCAACTATCTGGTGTCGCGCGGACTGAAGCCCGGCGACAAGATCTCGACGATCTGCAACAACTCGGTCGAATTCGTCAAAGCGCTGTTCGGCATTCATCGCGCCGGGCTGGTCTGGGTGCCGATCAACACCATGCTCGGCCCCGACGACATGAGCTACATCCTCGATCATGCCGGGGTGAAGTTCGCGCTGATCGACGACAATCTGCACGGCCAGCCCGAGCGCCGCGCCGCGCTGGAGAGCCGCGGCATCGCGCTGGTGGCGGTCGACCTCACCGGCAAGGCGAAAGAAGCCGGCCTGCGGAGCTTCAACGAGCTGATCGACGGACACTCCGAGATCGAGCCGGAGGTCGCGTTCGACGATCGCGATCTGGCGATGATCATCTACACGTCCGGCACCACCTCGCGGCCGAAGGGGGCGATGCATTGCCACCTCGCGGTGACGATGGCGGTGATGAGCAACGCGATCGAGCTGCAGCTCACCCGCAACGACGGCATCACCGGGCAGTTTCCGCTGTTCCACTGCGCCGCCCATGTGCTGCTGCTGAGCTATCTCGCCGTCGGCGGCAAGATGGCGCTGATGCGCGGCTTCGACCCGGTCGCCTGCCTGGAAGCAATCCAGCGCGACAAGCTCACCGTCTTCATCGGCCTGCCGCTGATGTATCAGGTGATCCTCGATCATCCGCGGCGCAAGGAATTCGACCTGTCGACGCTGCGCTGCTGCATCTACACTATGGCGCCGATGCCGCGGCCGCTGCTGGAGCGCGCGATTGCCGAGCTGTGTCCGAATTTCGTCCAGCCGTCCGGGCAGACCGAAATGTATCCGGCGACGACGATGTCGCAGCCGGACCGCCAGCTCGCTCGTTTCGGCAATTACTGGGGCGAATCGTGCATGGTCAACGAGACCGCGATCATGGACGATGCCGGAAACCTGCTGCCGCCGGGTGAAGTCGGCGAGCTGGTGCATCGCGGCCCCAACGTCATGCTCGGCTACTACAAGGATCCCGAGGCCACCGAGGCGGCGCGCAAATTCGGCTGGCACCACACCGGCGATCTGGCGCTGATCGACACCCACGGCGAGGTGCTGTTCGTCGACCGCAAGAAGGACATGATCAAATCCGGCGGCGAGAACGTCGCCTCGGTCAAGATCGAGGAGACGCTGCTGGCGCATCCGGCGGTGATGAACGCCGCGGTGGTCGGCCTGCCGCATCCGCAATGGGGCGAGGCGGTGTCGGGCTTCGTCAAGCTCAAGCCGGGGGCTCAAGCGACCGAGACCGAGATCATCGAGCACTGCCGCAAGACGCTCGGCGGCTTCCAGGTGCCGAAGCTGGTGCGCATCGTCGACGAGATGCCGATGACCGCCACCGGCAAGCTGCGCAAGGTCGAGCTGCGAAACCAGTTCACGGACTACTTCGCGATGGCGCAGACGGGGTGATTGTTGCGTCATTCCGGGGCGCACCGCGACGCGGTGCGAACCCGGAATCCCGACGTTCAGAGCACTTCGAGATTCCGGGTTCGCGAACTGCGTTCGCGCCCCGGAATGACGAACAAGAGGCGAGATTTCGGGGCGCTCTAATGCGTCTCGGAACCACAAGGAACACCGAATGGCAATCATCGAATCCACCGTCGCGCCGGGGAGCGAAGTCTTCAAGAGCAACCGCGACGGCATGCTGGCGCTGATCGAACGCATGCGGATGCTGGAGGATCGTGCCCGGATCGCTTCCGCCGCATCCTCGGAGCGTTTCCATAAGCGCGGACAATTGCTGCCGCGCGAACGCGTCGCGCTGGTGCTCGATCCCGGAACGCCGTTCCTGGAACTCTCGACGCTGGCCGGCTACATGTTCGACACGGCGAATGCCGAGAAGAGTGTTCCGGGTGGCGGGGTGATCGGCGGCATCGGCTACGTCGCCGGCGTTCGCTGCATGATCAGCGCCAACGATTCCGGCATCGACGCCGGGGCGCTGCAGCCTTACGGGCTCGACAAGACGCTGCGCATCCAGGAACTGGCGCTGGAGAACAAGCTGCCCTTCGTGCAACTGGTCGAAAGCGCCGGCGCCAATCTGTTGCGCTATCGCGTCGAGGACTTCGTGCGCGGCGGCAATATTTTCCGCAATCTCGCATTGATGTCGGCGGCTGGACTGCCGGTGGTGACGGTGACGCACGGCTCGTCGACCGCGGGTGGCGCGTATCAGACGGGATTGTCCGACTACATCGTCATGGTGCGCGGCCGGACGCGGGCGTTCCTCGCCGGGCCGCCGCTGCTCAAGGCCGCGACCGGCGAGATCGCCACCGAGGAAGAGCTGGGCGGCGCCGAGATGCACACCTCGGTCTCCGGGCTCGGCGACTACCTCGCGGAAGACGACCGCGATGCGCTGCGGATCGCGCGCGACATCATGGCCGGGCTGCCGTGGGATCGCTCGGGACCGGGGCATGATCCCGCGACCTATCACCCGCCGCTGCACGATCCGGAAGAACTTCTCGGCATCATGCCGATGGATCACAAGCGCCCGGTCGATATGCGCCAGGTGATCGCGCGGATTGTCGACGATTCCGATTTCACCGAGATGTCGCCGAATTACGGTCCGGCGACGGTCGTCGGCCACGCCAAGATCGTCGGCCAGCCGATCGGCATCATCACCAACAACGGCCCGCTCGACCCCGCCGGCGCCAACAAGGCGACGCACTTCATTCAGGCGTGCTGCCAGTCGCGCACGCCGATCCTGTATCTCAACAACACCACCGGCTACATCGTCGGCAAGGCCTATGAGGAAGCCGGCATGATCAAGCACGGCTCGAAGATGATCCAGGCGGTGACCTCCGCGTCGGTGCCGCAGATCACGATCTATTGCGGCGCCTCGTTCGGTGCCGGCAATTACGGCATGTGCGGCCGCGGCTTCCATCCGCGGTTCTGCTTTTCCTGGCCGAACGCCAAGACCGCGGTGATGGGCGGTGAGCAGGCGGCGGAGACCATGGCGATCGTCGCCGAAGCCGGCGCTGCACGAAAAGGCATTCCGGTCGACCGCGACAAGCTCGACCAGATGAAGGGCGGCATCACCGCGGTGTTCAATGGCCAGATGGACGTGTTCGCGACTTCGGCGCGGATGCTCGACGACGGCGTGATCGACCCGCGTGACACCCGCGCCGTGCTGGCCGAGGTGCTGGCGATCTGTCGCGAAAGCGAGGCGCGCCAACCTCAGCGTATGCAATTCGCGGTGTCCCGGGCATGAGTGCAACGCGCATGTTGAAATCCACACCTTTCACCAAAATCCTGATCGCCAATCGCGGCGAGATCGCGCTGCGCGTGATGCGCACCGCACGCCGGATGGGCTACGGCGTGGTCGCGGTCTATTCCGAGGCCGACGTCGATGCCGCGCATGTCCGCGCCGCCGACGAGGCGGTGGCGATCGGCGGCGCGCAGCCGTCGCAATCCTATCTCAACATTCCGGTGCTGATCGAAGCCGCCCAGATCGCCGGCGCCGATGCCGTCCATCCGGGCTATGGCTTCCTCGCCGAGAACGAGGATTTCGCGGCCGCGTGCCGCGATGCCGGGCTGGTGTTCATCGGCCCGTCGGCGGAATCGATCGCGTCGATGGGCAACAAGGCTGGCGCCAAGGAGATCATGCTGAAGGCTGGCGTGCCGTGCGTGCCCGGCTATCAGGGCGCCGATCAGAGCGACGCGGCGATGATCGCGGAGGCCGGCAAGATCGGCTTCCCAGTGATGATCAAGGCGGTCGCCGGCGGCGGCGGTCGCGGCATGCGGCTGGTGAAGGACGCAGCGGCGCTGCCGGACGCGCTGCGCAGCGCGCGCTCGGAAGCGCAGGGCGCGTTCGGCGATCCGACCGTGATTCTCGAGCGCGCCATCGTCGATCCGCGCCACATCGAGATCCAGGTGTTCGGCGATCGCTACGGCGCTGCGATCCATCTCGGCGAGCGCGATTGCTCGGTGCAGCGCCGCCACCAGAAGCTGATCGAGGAAGCGCCGTCGCCGGCGGTTTCCGAAGCGCTGCGCGAACAGATGGGCACGGTCGCCGTCAACGCCGTGAAGGCGATCGGCTACGAGGGCGCCGGCACGCTGGAATTTCTGCTCGACGCGCAGGGCCAGTTCTACTTCATGGAGATGAATACGCGGCTGCAGGTCGAGCATCCGGTGACCGAGGCGATCACCGGGCTCGATCTGGTCGAGCTGCAGCTGCGCATCGCCGCCGGCGAGCCGTTGCCGCTGCGCCAGGACGATGTCACGTTCAAGGGCCACGCGATCGAGGTGCGGCTGTGCTCGGAAGACGCCGATCACGACTTCATGCCACAGTCCGGCCGGATGGCGTTGTGGCGGATGCCGGAGGAACTGCGCGTCGAGCACGCGCTGCAATCCGGCGAGGCGATCCCGCCTTACTACGACTCGATGATCGCCAAGATCATCGCGACGGGCCGCAGTCGCGACGAGGCGCGGCGCAAGCTGATCCACGGCCTCGACACCACCTTCGCGTTCGGCGTCACCACCAATCGCGGCTTCCTCGCCGCGTGCCTGCGGCACGAGGCGTTCGCGCGCGGCGAGGCGACCACGGCGTTCATTGCGCAGCATCGCGACGCGCTGACACGCGCGTTGCCGGACGATGCGGTGCCGGCGACCGCTTTGGCTGGGCTGCTGCTCTACGTCACCGATCGGCACGCGTCGCCGCATCGGCCGGGGCGCTCGCTGGCCGCGCTGTTTCCGACGCCGCTGCGGTTCGAGATCGACGGCCGGACGCAGACCTGCGAGGTCGTTCGCACGCGGGACGGCAGTTATCGCGTGAGCCATGACGGTCGCGCGACCTCGTTCACGGTCGAGCACCTCACCGACGACGGCATCCGTTTCCAGGCCGGCGACTTCCGCGAATCCGCCGTCTATCACCGCGACGGCGAGCGGTTGTTCGTGCAGCGGCTCGGCGTGAGCAACATCGTGGTCGATCGGACGCGCGCGGCGCCGCAGCGCGCGGCGGCGGCAGGCGGCGACGGCAAGCTGCGCGCGGCGCTGAACGGCCGCGTCGTCGCGGTGCTGGTCAAGGCCGGCGACCGCGTCGAGGCCGGGCAGCCGGTGCTGACGCTGGAAGCGATGAAGATGGAGCACGTGCATCTGGCGCCGGCATCGGGCATCATCGCGATCGACGTCGCCGAAGGCGAGCAGGTGACCACCGGCCGCATCGTGGCGGAAATCGAAGTTTCGTAGCAGCACGGAAGAACATTTGCCCCGTCATTGCGAGCGAAGCGAAGCAATCCAGAAGCTCCGTGCGCTGAGCTGGATTGCTTCGTCGCTTCGCTCCTCGCAATGACGAGACCTGAGGACAGACCGACCATGAGCAATGACGCCGTGATCATCGAACAGCGCGATCAGGCGCTGTGGATCACCATCAACCGTCCCGACAAGCGCAACGCCATCAATGCCGGTGTGGTCGAAGGCATCAGGACCGGCTGGAAGCAGGCGCATGACGATCCGTCGGTGCGCGTGATTGTACTGACCGGCGCCGGTGACAAGGCGTTCTGCGCCGGCGCCGACCTGCAATCCACCGGGGCCGCGTTCTCGTTCGACTTCTCCAAGCCGAATGTCGACTACGCCGATCTGCTGCGGCTGGCGCAGAACGCCACCAAGCCGTCGATCGCCCGCGTCAACGGCACCTGCATGGCCGGCGGCATGGGCCTGCTGTGCATGACCGACATGGCGGTGGCGGCGGATCACGTCCTGTTCGGGCTGCCGGAGGTCAAGGTCGGCGTGTTCCCGATGCAGGTGATGAGCCTGTTGCAGGACATCGCGCCGCGCCGGCTGATCAATGAATGGGCGCTGACCGGCGAGCCGTTCGATGCGCCGACCGCGTGCGACGCGGGCCTGCTGAACTACGTGGTGCCGGGCGGCGAGCTCGACGCCAAGGTCGACTGGCTGGTCAAGCGGCTGACCGACAAATCACCGACCGCGATCCGCCGCGGCAAATACGCGATGCGGGCGATCGCGTCGATGTCGTTCGACGAGAGCATCGCCTACACCGAAAGCCAGATTGCGCTCTTGGCGATGACCGAAGACGCCAAAGAGGGCCTGAAGGCCTTCGCGGAGAAGCGCAAGCCGGTTTGGCCGGGGAAGTGACGCGCCGCTCGTTGCGGTCACGGTCCGGTTAACCGGACGTTATCGCCGCATATGGCCTATTCGGGGCGATTCTCCCGTGCTGCGAGCCATGCCGTGACCCTGCAGGCGATCCAATCGTCCGAGACCGCCGCAGGCAAAGGCGGCGTGCTGCCGCTGCTGGTCGGCTGCGGCGCATTGGTGTACCTGCTTGCGATCGGCGACTCCTTCCTGCAGGATTCCGACACCTTCTGGCAGATCGAGACCGGACGCTGGATCCTCGCGCACGGCGCGGTGCCGACCACCGACGTGTTTTCGTTCACCAAGGCGGGTGCGCCATGGATGTCGTCGTCCTGGCTGGCGCAAGTCATCTTCGCGCTCGCGATGAAGGCGGGCTGGGTCGGTCCGGTGATCGTGACGGCCTTCGCCGCGGCATCGGCCTTTGCGCTGTTCGCTGCGTATCTCGAGCGCTACGCGTCGGCTTTGGTGACCACGGCACTCACGATGCTCGCGGTGACGCTGACGGTCCCGCATCTGTTGACACGGCCGCACGTCCTGGCACTACCGTTGATGGTCGGATGGTTCATCGGTCTGATCGACGCGGCCGATCGCAAGGCGGCGCCACGATGGGCGCTGCTGATCGTCATTGCGCTGTGGGCGAACATTCATGGCGGCTTCGGGCTCGGCCTGCTGCTGATCGCTCCGGCCGCGCTCGAAGCGCTGCGGCAGGCGGACCCCGCACGGCGCGTGGCGCTGGCCCTGCGTTGGGGCGCATTCGGTGTCGCGGCGCTGGCGAGTTGCTGCGCCACGCCCTATGGCTGGAACACGCTGATTGCGGCCGGCAAGATCCTCAGCCTCGGCGAGGTGCTGACCACCCTGGGCGAATGGGCGCCGGCGGATTTCAGTCGGTTCGGTCCGCTCGAGGCGAGTATCCTGGCGCTGATCGGCGTGGCGCTGTGGCGAGGTCTGTCGCTGCCGTGGCCGCGGCTGCTGCTGCTGCTCGGGCTGTTGCACATGGCGCTCGCGCATGTTCGCAGCATCGAGAGCTTCGCCCTCTTGGCACCTCTGGCTCTGGCGCGGCCCTGGGCCGAACAGCTCGCATCCCGGCGCACGCCGCCGCCGGGCGCGAAAGCCGAGTTCGTGCTGCCGGGCTGGGCCGCGGTCGCTTCTGTGCTGGCGATCGTCGGTGCGACGATCGCGGTCGCGCCGCGACTGACCTATCAGTTCGTTGAAACGCAAATGCCCGAGCAAGCGCTGGCCGCGGCGCAACGGAACGGCGCCGAGCGTATTCTCAACGGCTACGAGTTCGGCGGTTATCTGATCTCGCGTCGAGTTCCGGTGTTCATCGACGGCCGCGCCGAATTGTACGGCGAGCGAATGGTGATGGACATGGTTCGCGCGGTTGCGGGCCGCGATACGGCCGCGCTCGATCGCTTCATCGTGGATTACGACATCGATGCGACGTTGTTGCCGGCGCACGCGCCGATCATCGGCCTGATGGATCGCCGCGCCGGCTGGCATCGCGCCTATGCCGACGACGTCGCCGTCGTGCATCTGCGCGATCGCCAGTGACCGAGCTCAGAGATTGCTTTCGGTGATCGCGCCGTAGACCAGCGCCCGCAGTTCGCGGCGGATCGGATAGCTGCTCGACGGCAGCAACTGCGTCATGAAGATGGCGATCAGCTCCTCCGCCGGGTCGATCCAGAACGCGGTTGAGGCGGCGCCGCCCCAATAATACTCGCCGGCGCTGCCGGGCAGCAGCGTCAGGGCCGGGTTCATGTTCACCGCGAAGCCGAGACCGAAGCCGATACCGGCGTTGGTCGCCTCGCTGAACATCGAGCGCGACATTTCGGTGAGGTCGCGATTGCCGGGCAGGTGGTTGGTGGTCATCAGCGCCAGCGTTTTCGGCCCGATCAGGCGGACGCCGTCGAGTTCGCCGCCGTTCAAGAGCGCCCGGCAGAATCTCAGATAGTCGGCAGAGGTCGAGAGCAGCCCGCCGCCGCCCGAGATCAGGTCGGGCGGTGCGAGGAAACTGCTGGTCGCCGGATCGTCCTGCAGCGTCATGCCGCCCTTGCCGTCGGTGGAATAGCAGGCGGCGAGGCGGTGCGCCTTCTCCGGAGGGACGTGGAAATCGGTGTCGGTCATGCCGAGCGGATCGAGAATGCGCTGCTTGACGAACTGTTCGAACGGCATGCCGCTGATCTTCTGCACGATATAGCCGACCACGTCGGTCGAGACCGAGTAGTTCCAGGCCTCACCGGGGGAGAACTCCAGCGGAATGCGGGCGAGATCCGCTATCCACGAGTCCAGCGTGCCGGCTTTCTCGAACGCGCCGATGCCCTTGTCGCGATACGCGGCGTCGACATTGGTGCGATTCTGGAAGCCGTAAGTCAGGCCGGAGGTGTGCCGCAGCAGATCGACGATCTGCATCGGGCGCGCCGGCGGCTTCGTCAGAAACAGCGGCCCGATGCCGGCCTGAAACACGCCGAGATCGGCCCATTCCGGAATGTACTTCGCCACCGCATCGTCGAGTGCGATCCGCCCTTCCTCGAACAGCATCATCAGCGCCACCGAGGTGATCGGCTTGGTCATCGAATAGATGCGGAAGATTGTGTCGTCCTTGATCGGCACCTGGCGTTCGCGGTCGGCGTGGCCAAGTGACGATTGGTGGACGATCCGGCCGCGGCGATAGACCAGCGTCTGGGTGCCGGCGAACTTGCCGGGGTCGATATAGACCCGCTTCAGATGATCGTCGATCCGGTTCAGCGCGGGTTCGGACATGCCCGCATCGGCAGCAGAACCGGTCGCGGGAGCGCGTGACTTTTGGGGGTGGGCCGGCATTCGATACTCCATCACGGTAGGACGATGTCCAGTTCACGCACCGTTGCGTCGCAGCTTGCGGTGCGGTTCCACGAATCTGGTAACTGAAAATCCGCGGCGATTGTCTCTTGGCGAAGCGGGTTGGCAGTCGGTCTGTGCGATTTTGAGCACACGATCCGCCCCCCCGGCAAGGAGGGGCCGCGCAGGCCGGTCTGCAAGCGCAGCGCTTATCACATGGGAATGCCTGATGTAGCTTTCGCCGTCGCCAACCGGGATTGGAATATGCCACAATTCGACGAAACCGAGCTGACCGAAGCCGTCGTCGCGAGCTTCGACGATACGCCTGATCCGCGGCTCAAGCATCTGATGCGCGAACTGGTCCGTTCGCTGCACGACTATGTCCGCCGCACCGGCCTGACCTTCGAGGAGTGGCAGAAAACGATCGATTTCCTCACCCGTACCGGGCAGAAATGCACCCCGAGCCGGCAGGAGTTCATCCTGCTGTCGGACGTGCTCGGCGTCTCGATGCTGGTCGATGCGGTCAACCATCGCGAGCGCGGCGGCGCCACGGAGACCACGGTGCTGGGGCCGTTCTACGTCGGCGAGCACAAACCGATGCCGCATGGCGCCGATATTGCCGAAGGTGTCGAGGGCGAGCGGATGTATGTCCAGAGCCGTGTCACCGATCTTTCCGGCAATCCGTTGGCCGGCGTGCCGGTCGACGTCTGGCACGCCGATGACGACGGCTTCTATGATTCGCAGAAACAGTCCTACGCCGAGGAGGGCCCGTCATTGCGCGCGCGGTTCGTCACCGACGGCGACGGGCGGATCGCGTTCCGCACCATCCTGCCGTGCAGCTATCCGATCCCGATCGACGGTCCGGTCGGCGAACTGATCCTCGCCTCGCAGCGGCATCCGATGCGGCCGGCGCACGTGCATTTTCTGGTCGATGCGCCGGGCTACGAGCCGCTGATCACGCATGTGTTCATCGAGGGCGACAAATATCTCGAGTCCGACGCGGTGTTCGGCGTCAAGGACGACCTGATTTCGACCATTGAATTGCGCGATGATGCGGTGATGCCGGATGGCCGCGCGGCGTCGGGGCCGTGGCATTTGATGACCTATGAGTTCCGGCTGAAGCCGGGCAGGGGCGCGGCGCCGAAGCCGATGATGGCGGCGGCGGAGTGACAACAGGAGCTCGCATTGAGTGGGGACACGCGCAAATTCGGCCGGGGCGGGCCGGAGATTGCGCCGATCGGACAGGGCACCTGGTACATCGACCGGGGTGACCGGACGGCGGCGATCGCCGCGCTGCGGCGCGGCCTCGACCTCGGCATGACGCATATCGACACCGCCGAGATGTACGGCGATGCCGAGCCGCTGGTGGCGGAGGCCATCGACGGCCGGCGGGACCAGGTGTTCCTGGTCTCGAAGGTGCTGCCGAGCAATGCCTCGCGGCGCGGCACCGTCGCCGCTTGCGAGCGCTCGCTGAAGCGGCTGAAGACCGACCGGCTCGACTGCTATCTGCTGCATTGGCGCGGGCAATATCGGCTGGCGGAAACCGTGGCGGCGTTCGAGGAACTGGTCGCCGCCGGCAAGATCCGGTCATGGGGCGTCAGCAATTTCGACGTCGGCGATCTGTGGGAACTGCTCAAGGTCGCGGGGCCGGACAGGATCGCCTGCAATCAGGTGCTGTATCATCTGCGCGAGCGCGCGATCGAGCATGCGGTGATCCCGTGGTGCGAGGCGCACGGCGTTGCGGTCACCGCCTATTCACCATTCGGTCATGACGAGTTTCCCCTGCCGCGCAGCACGGAGGGGCGGCTGCTGCAGTCGATCGCCGAGGCCCATGGCGCCACGCCACGGCAGGTGGCGCTGGCGTTTCTGACCCGGCGGCCGTCATTGTTCGCGATCCCGAAGGCTGCCGACCCGGCGCATGCGGCCGACAATGCCGCGGCCGGATCGCTGCGGCTCTCCGATGACGAGATCGCGGCGATCGACCAGGCCTGTCCGCTCGGGCCCGAACCGGCCAGCCTGCCGATGCTGTGAGCGAGGCCGGGGCCGGCGCAGCCCGCCGCCGAGTCGCCGCGTGCATAGCCGCGTCCTGATTTCCGCGCTTGCGCGGCGGCTACGAACATCGTTTTGTCGGATTGTTACTTGACTGGTCTGCCGCTGAATGACCGAGCGATTTCCCACTTCATTGCCCTGCTGGATCCGTGACCATCACCTTGCCATCCGCGAATGAATCGAGCCGTCGCCTGACCGCTCGCCATGCCGACCATCCGTTGCGCGGCATCGCGCTGATCGTCGCCTCGACGGCGTTTCTCGCCTGCTCCGACACGATGGCGAAATATCTCGGGCGCACGCTGCCGCCGATCGAGATCGGCTGGATCCGTTTCCTGGTATTTCTCCTGATCATGCTGCCGGTGATGCTGACGTCGGCGTCGCCATTGCGCTCGGCGCGGCCGAAGCTGCAGGTGCTGCGGGCGCTGGCGCTGGTGGCCTCGTCGGTGCTGTTCATCACCGGATTGCAGTTCCTGCCGATCGCGGAAGCTTCCGCGACATCGTTCGTGGCGCCGCTGTTCGTCACGGCGCTGTCGATCGTGCTGCTCGGCGAGGCGATCGGCATCCGCCGCTGGGCGGCGACCGCGGTGGGTCTGCTCGGCGTCCTGATCGTGATCCGCCCGGGCTCGGCGGCGTTCAACGCGGCGGCGATCTTTCCGATCCTGTCGGCGCTGACCTGGGCCTTCACCCTGATCCTCACCCGGATGATCAGCGGCGCCGACCGCGTCGTTGTCACCATGACGTTTTCGGCGCTGGTCGGCTTCGTGGCGCTCAGCGCGATGGTGCCGTTCGTGTGGGTGACGCCGAGCTGGCACGACATCCTGATCGGGGTGCTGGTCGGCCTCGCCTCGACCATGGGGCAGTGGATCGTCGTGCTGGCCTATCGCTACGCCGACGCCTCGGTGCTGGCGCCGTTCACCTACAGCCAGCTGGTCTGGGTGACGTTTCTCGGTTTCGGCGTGTTCGGCGAGATCCCCGACCTGTGGACCTTCGTCGGCGCCGCCGTGATCATGGCCAGCGGCATCTACACCGCACATCGCGAGCGGCTGCGCCGCAAGCAGCCGCCGGTGCCGGCCGAACCCAGCCCGAATCCGTGAGGCCGGGGGAACGAAGCGCTATGGATCCGTCATTGCGAGCGAAGCGAAGCAATCCAGAGGCTTAGTGCTCGGCGCTGGATTGCTTCGTCGCTTTGTTCCTCGCAATGACGCAGAGACCGTGCGCCTTACACCGGCAGCGCGATCGAATATTTCACCTGACTGAGCGCAAAGCTCGACTCGATCGAGGCGATGCCGTCGAGCCGCGTCAGCTTGGTCTTCAGGAACGATTCATAGGCGGCGAGATCGGCGGCGACGACGCGCAGCAGGTAGTCGCGGTTGCCGGTCATCAGATAGCATTCCAGCACTTCGTCCCACTTCGAGATCGCCCGCGCGAAGCGGGCGAGGTCTTCCTCCTTCTGCCGCGTCAGCTTGATCGAGATGAACACGCTGACATGCAGCCCGATCGCCTTCTGGTCGACCTGCGCGGTGTAGCGCGTGATCACGCCGCGGCTCTCCAGCAGCTTCACCCGGCGATGACAGGGTGACACCGACAGTCCGACCTTGTCGGCGAGTTCCTGCATGGTGATGCGGCCGTCCGCCTGCAGGCTGGCGAGTATCTTGCGATCGATCGCGTCGAGATCCGGCATTGGAATGAAATCGCCAATTGGAGGTCTGAATTGGCAGGATATCCCAATCCGGCCGGCGTTGTCGCCGGGATTTGAGAAGTCCCGGTTTGCGATTCGTCGTAGATTCGGCGGACAGAACACCGGGTGATCGCCATGCCGCAGCGCCGACTACGTCTCGACATGCTGACTGCGCTGTCGCGCAAGGTGCTGTGGCTGTCGACCTGGACGATCCACCACGCCAACCACATCCGTCCCAACGCCGACGGGCTGAAGGTCGGCGGCCATCAGGCCTCGTCGGCGTCGCTCGCGACCATCATGTCGGCGCTGTATTTCTCGGTGCTGCGGCCGGAGGACCGCGTCGCGGTCAAGCCGCATGCCAGCCCGATTTTTCACGCCATCCAGTATCTGTTCGGGCGGCAGAGCCGCGCCCGGCTGGAGAATTTCCGCGGCTTCAAGGGCGCGCAATCCTATCCGTCGCGGACCAAGGATGCCGACGACGTCGATTTTTCGACCGGCTCGGTCGGGCTCGGCGTGGCGCAAACGTTGTTCGCCTCGCTGGTGCAGGACTACGTCAAGTCGCACGGCTGGATGAAGGACCGTCGAGAAGGCCGGATGATCGCGCTGGTCGGCGATGCCGAGATGGACGAGGGCAACATCTTCGAGGCGTTGCTCGAAGGCTGGAAGCACGGCCTGCGCAACACCTGGTGGGTGGTCGACTACAATCGCCAGAGCCTCGACGCGGTGGTGCGAGAGGGGTTGTGGGAGAAATTCGAGTCGATGTTCCGCAATTTCGGCTGGGACGTCGTCATCGTGAAATACGGCCGGCTGATGCAGCAGGCGTTCGCCGAGCCCGGTGGCGAGGCGCTGCGGCGCTGGATCGATAACTGCCCCAACCAGATGTACGCGGCGCTGTGCTTTCAGGGCGGCGCGGCGTTCCGCAAGCGGTTGCTCGACGAGATCGGCGACCAGGCCGAGGTGTCGCGGCTGATCGATGCGCGCAACGACCACGAGTTGTTGGCGCTGATGTCCAATCTCGGCGGCCACGATATGGCCAGCATGCTCGAGGCATTCGAACAGATCGATCACGACCGCCCGGTCTGCTTCATCGCCTACACGATCAAGGGCGTCGGCCTGCCGTTCCAGGGCCACAAGGACAATCACGCCGGCCTGATGACGCCGGCGCAGATCGAGACCTATCGCACGGCGCAGAACGTCCGGCCCGGCCACGAATGGGATCGGTTCGAGGGGCTGACGCAGGATGCGGCCGCGCTGGATGCGTTTCTGAAGACGGCCCCGATCAATACCGGTGGCGAGCGCCGGCTGAGCGCGCCGGTGCTCGAGGTGCCGCAACAACTGGCATTCAAGCCCGCGCCGGAGATGTCGACGCAGCAGGGCTTCGGCCTGATCCTCAACGAACTGGCGCGCGGCGAGACCGAATTGGCCTCGCGCATCGTCACCGCATCGCCGGACGTCACCGTCTCGACCAATCTCGGCGCCTGGGTCAACCGCCGCGGCCTGTTCGCCCGCGCCGAAAAGGCGGACCTGTTCCGCAGCGAGAAAATCCCGACCACGTTCAACTGGGACTTTTCGCCGAAGGGCCAGCACATCGAACTCGGCATCGCCGAGATGAACCTGTTCATCCTGATGTCGGCGCTGGGGCTGTCGCACAGCATCAATGGCGAGCGACTGCTGCCGATCGCCACGCTGTACGACCCGTTCATCCAGCGCGGCCTCGATGCGCTGAACTATGCCTGCTATCAGGATGCCCGTTTCATGGTGGTGGCGACGCCGTCGGGCATCACGCTGGCGCCGGAAGGCGGCGCGCATCAGTCGATCGCGACGCCACTGATCGGTATCGCGCAGGACGGGCTGGCGTCGTTCGAGCCGGCCTTTGTCGACGAACTTGCCGTCATCATGCGCTGGGGCTTCGAGCACATGCAGCGCGACGACGTCGAGGGCGGCGATTCCGCGGACGGCATGCGCGCCGGCGGCTCGGTCTACTTGCGGCTGTCGACGCGGACCATCGAGCAGCCGCAGCGGATGATGACCCCCGATTTGCAGAAGTCGATCGTCGACGGCGCGTATTGGCTGCGTCGACCGGGGCCGAATTGCGAACTGGTGATCGCCACCACCGGCGCGGTCGCGCCCGAAGCAATCGAAGCGGTCGGCTTGCTCGGCGACAGTCGCCGCGATGTCGGGCTGCTGGCGATCACTTCCGCCGATCGGTTGCACGCGGGCTGGACCGCCGCGCGCCGGTTGCGCCGCGCGCATCGCGGGTCGCGCCGCGCGAGTCACATCGAGACGCTGCTGGCGCCGCTGCCGCGCAGTTGCGGCATCGTCACGGTGCTCGACGGTCACCCGGCGACGCTGGGCTGGATCGGGGCGGTCTGCGGCCATCGCATGGAAGCGCTCGGCGTCGAGCATTTCGGCCAAACCGGCAACATCGCCGACCTGTATCGGCACTACGGCATCGACGCCAACGCGATCATCGACGCGGCCGAGAGCCTCATCGCCGGCGCGCCGGTGTTGCACCGGAAGATGGCGGTGTAGGTTTCACCGGCGTTGATGGTGAACAAGGGGTTGATTCCACAAATAGTGAACCGGCGCGCCGAATTCGTCCGCGTGACCCGCATCCGGGGGGCCTCCTTTCGGATCGACCCTTAAGCAATAGGCAAAACTACGGTGCGATGGTGAGGCATCTTCGCTGATCTGGATCAGGCATGCTTCAATTCTTCCACGCATGGGATGGCCAACATGCAGGGCTCGTTGGTCTCGGGCTCGCGCTGTGTCTGTTGGGCGCCATGGCTGCGGCCGGAGCGCTGCGCTTCACCCGGATCAGTTCGGGGCGGGTGCGTAGAGGCTGGGTGATCGCGGCGTGCGTCGCGGCGGGCTGCTGCCTTGCAAGCGCCCTGACCGTTGGGCTGCTGTTGGCCGTTCCCTCCGAGCCAGTTGTTCGCGATGTCGCGCTGGCGATCGTCATCGTGACGATCCTCGGGATGACGGTGACCGTCGCCATGGCCGTGTGGTCCGGCGCGAAGGGGACTAACAACGTCCGCAGCGCCCTTGCCGAACGCGTCATGGTGCTCGACGCCATAGTGCAGAAAGACTCGCACGGTTTTTGCCTGTTCAGTCCCGATGGGCGGCTGGAGGCGTGGAACGAGGCCTTTCTCGACATCTATGCCATCCCTCCCGGCCAGCCGCTCGCCGGCGCCACGCTGGCCGAACTGGTCGAGATCCTCCGCGTCTGCGGCAATCAGCTCACGGATATCGAACAACTGTCGGAGATCAAAGCCGCGAGCGCCGGCGGTGGACCATCCGAAATAGTCGTCGAGCTAAGCGATGGCCGCCATATCAGGCTCGAATTTCGGCCGTTGCCGAACGGCGGCTGGATCGCCAAGCAGGCCGACGTCACCGACTACAAGATGGCCGAACAGCGTTTCGCCTATGTCACGCTGCACGATATCGCCACCGGTCTCCCCAATCGCGCGGCATTCAATCAGCGGATCGGGCAGAGTCTGGCGGTCGCCCGCGAGCGGCACGCGAGTTTCGCTGTGATCCGGCTCGGAATCGACCGGTTCAAGGAGATCAACGATGTCTTCGGCCAGTCGGTCGGCGACGCCGTGCTCGCCAAGATGGCGGCGCTGCTGACCGAGACATGCCACTGGGGCTTTCTGGCGCGGCCGGGTGGTGACGAGTTCTCGATCGTGACGCAACCGGATCAGGCCGCCGATGCCTTGCAGGAGATCTGCAGCCAGGTCTTGCGACTTTGCGACGTCGAGTTCGACATCGATGGCCATGCGATCCGGGTCGGGTCGACCGCGGGCGTCAGCATCTATCCCCGCGACGGCGACGACGCGGAGACCCTGATCGCGCATGCCGACGTCGCGCTGTATCGAGCGAAGAACGAACGGCGCGGCAGCGTCTGCGTGTTCGAGCCGGCGATGGACCTGCAGATTCGCGAGAAGCGCGCCTTGCAGCGCGAACTTGCATTGGCGTTGCAGAACGACGAGTTCGAGCTTCACTACCAGCCCCAGGCGACCACCAAGGGCGAGATCGTCGGCTTCGAGGCGCTGCTGCGCTGGCGCCATCCGGTCCGCGGCATGGTGTCGCCCGCGGCCTTCATTCCGCTCGCGGAAGAAACCGGGCTGATCGGAGCGATCGACGAATGGGTGCTCCGCAGCGCCTGCCGCGAAGCCGCCTCCTGGCCGAAACCGCTGGCCATCGCGGTCAACCTCTCGCCGCTCGATTTCGGGCGGCTCGATGTGCCGGCGTTGATCCTGCAGGTGCTGCTCGAAACCGGCCTCGACCCGAAGCGACTCGAGGTCGAGATTACCGAGGGCGTGCTGATCGACGACTTCAGTGGCGCCATCGGGATCCTCCGGCGGATCAAGAATTGCGGCGTTCGCGTCGCGATGGACGATTTCGGGGCCGGCTATTCGTCGCTGTCTTATCTGCAGTCGTTTCCGTTCGACAAGATCAAGATCGATCAAGCATTCACGCGCAAACTCGAGATCAACCCCGATTCCGCGGCGATCGTCGAGGCGATCCTGAGCCTCGCGCATCGTCTGAATCTGCCGGTGATTGCCGAAGGCGTCGAGACCGAGAGCCAACTGGCATTTCTGGCCAGCGTCGGCTGCGGCGAGGTGCAGGGCTATCTGATCGGCAAACCTGGCCCGATTGCGCAATATCGTCATCTGACGGGCGGCGCCACGCCCGAGCCGCAGCTCGCTCAGGCCGGCTGAATTTGCTGCACTGCAGCGCGAGGGGCGCTCGATCTGTCCCGTCGCGTGGAATGCGGGGCCTTGATGCGCGCGGACACGGGCAATTGTCCGATGGAGCCTTGCTCCGATCGGCCCGGTGTTTTTATATGCGCATCCTGCAAAAGGGCGCGTTCTCACTTCAGGCCGGCAATGCCGCCGAGGCCTGTTGGCGATGCCGCCGATGCTTCCCTCCCGAAGCTTCCAGCTCCGTTCAAACAAGAGGTCCATAATGGTCAACCGCATGCAATTCTACATCGACGGCGCCTGGGTCGATCCCGTCGCTCCCAAGTCGACGCCGGTGGTCAATCCGGCGACCGAGGACGCGATGTACGAAGTTGCACTCGGCTCCAAGGCCGACGTCGACAAGGCGGTCGTCGCCGCCAAGCGCGCGTTCGAAACCTTCTCCCAGACCAGCCGCGAGGAGCGCATCGCGCTGCTCGAAAAAATCATCGCGATCTACAAGGGCCGCATGAAGGAGATCGGCGCCGCCGTCTCCGATGAGATGGGCGCGCCGCTGCCGATGGCGGAGAAGATGCAGGCCGGCGCCGGCCTCGGCCACATCATGTCGACGCTCGACGTGCTGAAGAATTATCAGTTCGAGGAGCCGATGGGCTCGGCGGTGATCGTGCGCGAGCCGATCGGCGTCATCGGCATGATCACGCCGTGGAATTGGCCGCTGAACCAGATCGCCTGCAAGGTCGCGCCCGCGCTCGCCGCTGGCTGCACCATGATCCTGAAGCCCTCCGAATTCACACCGACCTCGGCGCTGATCTTCGCCGAGATCCTGCATGAAGCCGGCGTGCCGAAGGGCGTGTTCAATCTCGTCAATGGCCTCGGCCCGGAGGTCGGCGCGGCGATGAGCGAACATCCGGACATCGACATGATTTCGTTCACCGGCTCGACCCGCGCCGGCATCGACGTCGCGCAGCGCGCGGCGCCGACCGTGAAGCGCGTCAGCCAGGAGCTCGGCGGCAAGTCGCCGAACGTCATCCTCGACGACGCCGACCTCACCAAGGCGGTGACCGGCGGCGTGATGCACATGTTCAACAACTCCGGCCAGTCCTGCAACGCGCCGAGCCGGATGATCGTGCCGCTGTCGAAGATGAAGGAGGTCGCGGCGATCGCCAAGGGCGTCGCCGAAAAGACCAAGGCGGGCGATCCGCGCGGCGAGGGCACCACGATCGGCCCGGTGGTCAATCGCGGCCAGTGGGACAAGATCCAGACGCTGATCAACAAGGGCATCGAGGAAGGCGCGACGCTGGTCGCCGGCGGACCCGGTCTGCCCGAAGGCGTCAACAAGGGCTTCTACGTCCGCCCGACGGTGTTCGCCGACGTCACCGACAACATGACCATCGCCCGCGAGGAGATCTTCGGGCCGGTGCTGGTGATCATGGGCGCCAAGGACGAGGACGAGGCGGTCAAGCTCGCCAACGACACGCCCTATGGTCTCGCCGGCTACGTCTCGGCCGGTTCGGTCGAGCGTGCGCGCAAGGTCGGCCGCCAGATCCGCGCCGGCAACGTCAATCTGCAGGGCGTGCCGAACGAACGCACCGCGCCGTTCGGCGGCTACAAGCAGTCCGGCAACGGCCGCGAGTGGGGCAAGTTCGGCCTCGAGGAATATCTCGAGGTCAAGGCGATCGCCGGCTTCAACGCCGCGTAAGTCCAGCGAAGCCTTTGCCGCAACGACATCGGCGCTGGAACGGTCCACCGTTCCGGCGCTTTTGATTTGTGCGCCGCAGGCTGTGGGCGAGACCGCCGCTCGCCGGTAATCGCCCGAGTAGGCGCTGCGGCAGGCTGCAGCTAGAATCTCTGCGACAGTCGCCGTGCATCAGGGCGCCGGCCGATGCGTTTCTTGGCCGCGTCGCAGCAGAGGTACTTCATGTCCTCGTCGGTTACCAACGAGCACCGAAAACAGTTTCTCACGATCGCATTCGGCGGGGTCGCGGTCTTTGTTGCGCTTTGCGCAGCGGCCATCATCACGTGAAACGTAGCGATCGACGGCCGATTGTGCCTTCTCCCACCGGTTCGGCGCCGCAATTGCTTCGGTTCGGGTGAGCGACGCCCGCGTCGCGAGCCGATGGATCGATTTGTCGTGATCCCCTTAACGTCCGATTCAGAATAGCGGCAACGGGTAAAATAGGGTTCTGCCGCCGTTCAGACATTCCCGCCATTGTTTCGGTCGCACGAGCGAATTCGGAAATGATGCGGCGGGCTGCAATGATGATCGATTATCTCCACAGCCGCGTAGCCGCCGCGCGCCGCGTGATGTCGTCCACCGCCGGATTGATCGGATCCGACTACACGTCGGAAGAGCAGGCGTGGGAAATGCTGGAGGGGCTGTTCAGCCCGTTCGCCCATGCCCTGACGGCGACGGCGATCGCGATCACCGCGTGGTACAATTGGCATTCCCACAATTCGCTGGCGTCGTTTGCGGCGGTTGCTGTCGTCGGGCCGACATTGTCGTTGCGGCTTCTTCTGGCGCAGCGCTTCCGCACGCGCGGACCCGACGCGCGGGTCTCGAAATGGGTTCGCCTGTTCGCGATCATGAGCTTCGTCGCGGCGATTGGCTGGGGCTCCAGCCTGTCGATCCTCATCTTCACCACCGAGGGATTGCCGCTGTTCGCGGTTTTCGCGTTGATCTGCGCGCCGGTGCAGGGCGCCAGCGCGCGCGCTTATGCGATGCCGTCGGTCGTGATCCTCCATATCAGCATCGTGTTGGGCCTGGTCGGCATCGCGGCGACGGTGTTCGGGATCGCAATCGCCATCCCGTTCTGCCTTCTCTATTTGTGGTACCAGATCGGCTTCGTCATGGAGCTGGTCGCGCTGCGCCGGAAAATGCTGAAAGCCGACCACGACCGGCGTCAGTTGCTGACTCAGGTGACGCGCTACAATGCGGATCTCGCATCGCTGAACACCCAGCTTTCGGCGTTCGCGCTCACCGATGGTCTGACCGGCGTCGGCAACCGGCGGGATTTCGACGACAAGCTGCAGCGTTTCCTGACGGGCCAGACAAACGCGACGACACCACTGGCCCTTCTTCTGATCGACGTCGATCGCTTCAAACGGCTCAACGACACTTACGGGCATTTGGTCGGCGACCAATGCCTGAAACTGTTGGCGACCGCGATCAGATGCGTCGTGAGCAGGAGCGGAGACGTCGTCGCACGCTATGGCGGCGAGGAGTTCGCGGCGATCCTGCCGGCGACGGACGCGGCAACTGCCCTGGCGATCGCGGAACGTATCCGGCGCGCGATTGAAACCATGGACCTCGCCGGCCTGCCGAAATTGGACGAGCGGCCGACGGTGAGCATCGGCGTCGGCATCGCCGCTTCCGGAACGACGATGCTGCCGCACGCGTTGATCGAAATCGCCGACGCTGCTCTGTATGCGGCCAAGCAGAGCGGTCGCAATTGTGTCCGACATGGCGCCGCGACTCGCCAGCCGCTGCGCCACATCGCCTAGCGTCGCTTCGGCCAGGCCGCCTGCCGATTGACAACGAAATGCGGGAGTTCGTAACTGAGCCGACACGAGCACAGGATGACAGAATGGCCGACGGATTGCGCAAGGGGCTGACCAGCTACGGCGACGCCGGTTTTTCGCTGTTCCTGCGCAAGGCGTTCATCAAGGCGATGGGCTATTCCGACGACGCGCTGGAGCGGCCGATCGTCGGCATCACCAATACCCACAGCGATTACAATCCGTGCCACGGCAACGTGCCGCAGATCATCGAGGCGGTGAAGCGCGGCGTGATGCTGGCGGGCGCGATGCCGATGGTGTTTCCGACCATCTCGATCGCCGAGAGCTTCGCGCATCCGACCTCGATGTATCTGCGCAATCTGATGGCGATGGACACCGAGGAGATGATCCGCGCCCAGCCGATGGATGCGGTGGTAGTGATCGGCGGCTGCGACAAGACGCTGCCGGCGCAGATCATGGCGGCGGTGTCGGCGGATCTGCCGACGGTGGTGATCCCGGTCGGGCCGATGGTGGTCGGCCATCACAAGGGCGAAGTGCTGGGTGCCTGCACCGACTGCCGGCGGTTGTGGGCGAAGCATCGCGCCGGTGAGATCGACGAGGCGGAGATCGAGGCCGTCAACGGCCGGCTGGCGCCGTCGGTCGGCACCTGCATGGTGATGGGCACCGCCTCGACGATGGCGTGTCTCACCGAGGCGATGGGCCTGTCGCTGCCGATGAGCGCGACGATCCCGGCGCCGCATGCCGAGCGGTTTCGCTCGGCGGAAGAAAGCGGCAGGGTCGCGGCTGCGATGGCCAAGGCGAAAGGCCCGAAGCCGAGCGATCTGCTGACCCCCGCCGCGTTCCGCAACGCGCAAGTCGTGCTGCAGGCGATCGGCGGCTCGACCAACGGACTGATTCATCTCACCGCGATCGCCGGCCGCGTGCCGCATAAGATCGACCTCGACGGTTTCGACCGGATCGGCCGCGACGTGCCGGTGCTGGTCGATCTGAAGCCGTCGGGCGATCACTACATGGAGCATTTTCATCACGCCGGCGGCGTGCCGAAGCTGATGGCGCAGCTCGGCGAACTGATCGATCTCGACGCGCGGACGATCACCGGCGCGCCGCTGCGCGACATCGTCGCCAGGGCCGAACACGTGCAGGGCCAGGACGTGATCCGCTCGCGCGACAATCCGATCCGGCGCGAGGGCGGGCTCGCGATGCTCACCGGCAATCTGGCGCCGCGCGGCGCGGTGATCAAACACGCCGCCGCGTCGCCGCAACTGATGCAGCACACCGGCCGCGCCGTGGTGTTCGACTCGGTCGAGGACATGACGCTGCGGATCGACGATCCCGATCTCGACGTTGCGGCCGACGACGTGCTGGTGCTGCGCAATGCCGGGCCGCGCGGCGCGCCGGGGATGCCGGAGGCGGGCTATCTGCCGATCCCGATGAAGCTGGCGCGGGCGGGCATCAAAGACATGGTGCGCATTTCGGACGCGCGGATGAGCGGCACCGCGTTCGGTACCATCGTGCTGCACATCACGCCAGAGAGCGCGGATGGTGGGCCGCTGGCGCTGGTCGAAACCGGCGACCGGATCGCGCTGGATGTCGCGGCGCGGCGGATCGATCTGTTGGTTGACGAAAGCGAACTCGCGCGCCGCCGTGCCGCATTGTCGTCGTCAGCCGCGGCGCGGCCGACGCGCGGCTATGCGCAACTGTTTCACGACACCATCCTGCAGGCCGACGAGGGCTGCGATTTCGATTTTCTCACCGCAGCCGGGCGCAGCGAGCGTTGAGACGCGCCGCGCTCACATCAAGGTCACTTCCAGTTCTTCAAGCATCGCCAGCGTTTCGAGGTCGCCATTGTCCTCGAGCAACTCACGCAGCGTCGGCAGATAATTGTGCAGCACGCGCAGATCGTCGAGGCCCTGCTTCTCGCGCAGCTCGATGCGCTTCTGCGCAAAATACGCCCAGAACGGATTCTCCGCGGCGTCGATGTGTTTCTGCAATCGCGCCATCACGCGTTCGGATCGAACCTCCCAGTTGGAATTCTTGAAGCTGACGTAACGATCGAACGAACCCGACATTCCATACTCCAAAGCGGCGATAGCGGGCGTTGCAAGCAAGCGATATGCCATGCCGCACGCAATTCTCATGCGCGATTCTGTGCGAGCGATGTCGGATGGCGACGACGGCAATCGTCCTCGGATCAGCATCGTCGATCGGGAGGAGAACGCCATGAGCCTGAGGCCTGCTGCAGAACTCGCGCGTGAGGGTGAAGCCCGCTATCCCAACGAAAGCGCCGACTATCGCCGCGCCCGCGTGGCGCTGCTCGCCGAGGAAATCGAACTGCGCCGGCACATCGAGCGGGTCGCCGAGCAGCGCCGGCAATTGCCGCCGGGCGGGGAGGTGACCGGCCAATATGCCTTCGAGGGGGCGGGCGGGCGGACCGACTTCGCCGGGCTGTTTGGCGACAAGCCGACACTGGTTGTCTACAGCTACATGTTCGGCCCGCAGCGCGCCGAGCCGTGTCCGATGTGCACCTCGCTGCTCAGCGCCTGGGACGGCGAAGTCCCCGACATCACCCAGCGGGTGGCGCTGGCGATCGTCGCCCGGTCGCCGATCGAGCGGCTGGTCGCCTTCAAACGCGCGCGCGGCTGGCAGCACCTGCCGCTGTTCACCGATCTCTCCGGCGACTACAGCCGCGACTATCACGGCCTGACGCCGGACGGCGGCGACGACGCGGCGTTCAACGTGTTCAGCCGTCGCGACGGCACTATTCGGCACTTCTGGGGCGGCGAGATGTTCGCCACCAGCGCCGACCCCGGCCAGGACCCGCGCGGCGCGCCGGATCTGATGCCTCTATGGACCATTCTCGACGCCACGCCGGAGGGCCGGGGGACCGACTGGTATCCGAAGCTCAGCTACGGCTGAGTCGGCCCGGGGCGGGCCGCGGGGTGATGCGAGACCTGGCTCAGACGAAATTTTTCTCGGGCGGCTCGGTGGTTCCTGACCTGATGAGACCCGGAGGGGCGCGCCATGGAGGCTTCCGTAAGCTCCATCCAGATACCGTAGAACCTTCAAGAAGCACGATAAGTCATTGAAAATAGCTAAGTATTATCCAATCTGCAGCCGGTAACCAGTCGTTAACCATCGCGGCGCATGGTCGAATTCTGAACCGCTTAAGCGGCATTTAACTCAAACCCGCCTTAATCGCGCTCCTCTCTTCTGCCACATGCTTGTGCGGATTTCCGGTTGAAGCACCGCAGGCAATGGGGCAAGTCTGGATGCTGAACGAATGAGTGTCGGTACCGGGGCGCGTTCACTGCCCAACCATCGTGGGGCCCGCTATATGGGTTTTCGTAAGTCACTTGGCGCGATCGCCATCGCGCTGCCGGTGATGGGCTGCGTCTGGACGGTGTATGCCAACACCGTGGGCGCAAGCATCTATCCCAGCGTCGGCACTTGGGGCGAGGAGCCCGCCAGCCGCACGGATTCGCGTCCCGAGCGACCGAATTTCGCATCGCGTTTCGAGCCGCTGGCCGCGGCTGCGGAGAGTGCGCCACGCCTGATGGCGCATCTCGCCCTGAAAAACGCCATGGCCAAGCAGGGCGCTGCGCCGGTGCAGGTCGCTTCCGCCGATCCCGGCGACGTTCCCGTCACCGCCAGCGTGCAGGCCGCCAACGCTGCAGCGCCGCAGGCCAAGTCCGGTCACCGCTATTACGCGCTGCTCGACGCCAATTATTCGTTCGGTTTCGAGCCCGACAGGTTCAGGCCCGCGCAAAATAAATCGGCCGAGCCGGCCGCGGTCGATGCCGCCGGCAAGGCGGGAGCGGACGCGAAACTGGCGCTGGCCGTGCCGATGCCGCCGGAGCGCAAGTCGGTGGCCTCCCGCGTCGCGCCCGGCCCGACCCGCAACCCGTTCAGCCAGGAAGCGCTGGTGGCGCGCGCCAAGGCGGTGCTGATGGCGCAGAAGGCGGAGAGCAAGTCGAGCTTCTTCGAGAAACTGTTCGGCAAGCCCGACGCCCCGGCGCTGGCCTATGCGTCCGCCGAAGCCGGCGTGACCAGCACCGGCGAGCCGCGCGATCCTGCCTTCAGTCCGTCCGAGGACGACCGCTACACCGCAGTCTACGACATCACGGCCAAGACCGTGTACATGCCGGACGGCAGCAAGCTCGAAGCCCATTCGGGCCTTGGTCCCAAGATGGACGATCCGCGCCACGTCAACGTCCGGATGCACGGCGCGACGCCGCCGCACATCTACGACATGAAGATGCGCGAGGCGCTGTTCCACGGCGTCGCGGCGATCCGGCTGACGCCGGTCGGCGGCCAGGACTTGATCCACGGCCGCACCGGCCTGTTGGCGCACAGCTACATGCTTGGCCCGCGCGGCGACTCCAACGGTTGCGTCTCGTTCAAGGACTACAATGCCTTCCTGCAGGCGTTCAAACGCGGCGAGGTCAAACGCCTCGTCGTCGTCGGCAGCATGACCTGACGCGAGCAGCGCGGCCGAAGAACGGTTGCGCGATCGCTGTCCGTCTTCACTGCCTTCACAATGTGTGATCAGCGCGTCCGGAACTTCTGCCGGTCGCCGGGGATTGGTCGATCTTCATGGGAGGATCGACATGGCCATACGGACCATCACCGGCGTCGTTGCGCTCGCCACGCTGCTCGGCAGCGGCGCCGCTCTGGCTCAGGAGCAGGGGACCCAGGCGCAACGGGAAGCCTGCATGCCGGATGCGTTTCGGCTCTGCAGCCAGTTCATCCCTGACTCGTCCCGGATCGAGCAATGCCTGCGTGCCTCGGGGCCGCGGCTGAGCGAGGCCTGCTACGTGGTGTTCAATCCGCCGCAGGAGCAACGCGCGCCGGTCCGCACGGTCCGTCGTCAGATTCAGGAAGCCGAGCCGCAGCGCCGGTTCAGGGATTTCGACGAGGACTAGCAAGAAGCGCGACGGTCGTTCCAAAAGGCAGCGGCGGAGCATTGCGCTCCGCCGCGCCGTCGGAGGCGATTAGCGGCAGACGCGAACCGTGCGCACCACGCGGCGGCCCATCGGTCCGCGGCGCACTTCCTTACGCACGGTGCAGCGCGGGCCATGGCGGACGACGCGCCGCCGATCATAGCGCTGGGCCGAAACATCGGTCATCGGTGCGGCCACGGTGGACGCGGCCGGAGCCGGCGTTGCGGCCGATGCCGGCGCGCTGAATACGGCAAGACCCAGAGCGAACGCGGCGGCAATTCCGAAAGCAGTCTTCTTCACGAGGTTCTCCTTGGACGGGTGTTTGAAGCCTGGTCTAACGACCTCGTGCCAACTTCGTTGCCTGCCGATGAATTCAGCGTGAAGGAACTGTGGTGGAACGGGGGCGCTCTCCACTGCGCCGTGCAGCTGACGCGGGAGTGGGGTCACGCCTAGCGCGGGCCGCCGGTGACGTGCAGCGTTTCGCCGGTGACGTAAGAGGCGCCTTCACCGGCGAGGAAAGTGACGACGGCGGCGATTTCTTCGGCCTTGCCGACGCGGCCGAGCGGCGTCGTCGCTTCGACCCATTGCCGCATCGCGCCCTGGTCGTACCCGGCCGTCTTGACGCCTTCGGTGACGACCATGCCGGGATTGACCGCGTTGACGCGGATCTTGCGCGGCGCCAGCTCGCGCGCCAGCACTGCGGTGATCGCATCCACTGCCGCCTTGGTCGCGGTGTAGACCGCGGAATTCGGCGGCGCGAGGGTCGAGATGCCGGAGGAGATGTTGATGATGCTGCCGCCGGCCGCGCTGAACTGCCGGGCGGCCGCCTGCGTCACCAGCAGCAGGCCGAGCACGTTGAGATCGAACTGGCGGTGAAAATGCTCCGGCGTGATCGCGTCGAGCGGCAGCATGTCGTAGACGCCGGCATTGTTCACCAGCACGTCGATCGGGCCGAGTGCCTTCACGGTGGCATCGATCATCGGCTTGATCGCGGTCGGATCGGCGAGATTGCCGTGCACCGCAACGGCCTTGCCGCCGGCGGCCGCGATCTGCGCCACCACCGCGTCGGCGCCCTGTTTGCTGGAGGCGTAGTTGACGGCGACGGCGGCGCCTTGGGCGGCGAGCTGCAGCGCGATCTCGGCGCCGATGCCCTTCGACGCGCCGCTCACCAACGCCACCTTGCCTTGCAGAGTCTTGGTCATTGTCGATCGTCCCTTGTTGCGAACCGCCGGTTCCCGATTGGCTAGTTCAATAGTTCGGAAGTATGGGACTATTGAACCATGTCAAGGGACGGCCTATATCTTTTTCATGGTGCAGTTCGTTCATCCCGCGCGCGACGACATCTCGCTCGAAGGCGTGCTCGGTGCGCTGAGCGACCCGATGCGGCTGCGCATCGTCAAGGCGCTGCTGGCGGAAGGCGACTGCCTGTCCTGCAGCGCGGCGGCGCCGTGCCCCGAGATGGCCAAGTCGACGCTTTCGAACCATTTCCGCGTGCTGCGCGACGCCGGCCTGATCCAAACCACCAAGAAGGGCGTCGAAAACCGCAACACCGTGCGCGAGGCGGACATCAACGCAAGGTTCCCCGGGCTGCTGAAGGCGATCCTGAAACACGCGGGGGAGTAGGCCCGCGGGCTCAGCTGTCACGCGTCGACAGGTCACGCGCGCGACATGCCATGACGATCCGTTCGTTCGTCCAGCGCGCGGCCGCCTTCAACAGATTCAGGATTTAGTCTGGTCGTGAAGCCGGTCGCGGATGGCGTCGATCGCGGTCTTGATCGCCGTCACCGTCGCCTCGTCCAGCGCCACGGCCTGCGCGACGCATTGCATCACGTCCGCCGCCTGGCTCTGCAACGCCCGACCTGCGTCGGTCAAACGCAGCTGGACCTCGCGCTCGTCCTTCGGATTGCGCGTCCGGGTGACGAGACCGGCCGCCTCCAGCCGCTTGAGCAGCGGGGTCAGGGTGCTGGAATCGAGGAACAGGGCCTTTCCCAGCTCTTTCACCGCCTGACCGTCGCGGCGCCACAGCGTCATCATCACCAGAAACTGCGGGTAGGTGAGCTTCAGGCGGTCGAGCAGCGGACGGTAGAGCTGGGTGAAGGCGTGCTCCGCCGAATAGATCGAAAAGCACAGCATGTCCGAGACATCGGGCAGGGCTGGGGGCAGGGCTGGTGCGGACTTGGCGCGGGGCGAGGTCATGGCGTCTCCGATGTCCTTCCAAATAATTTGTGTGCGATTGATTTGCAAGCGATTGACAGCCTCGGTCCGTTATCCTAGATAGATCGCGCACAAAGCAATCGCGCACAAATAAAAGGACCTCGACCATGACCACGTTCACCACCCGCGATGGGACCCGGCTGTTCTACAAAGATTGGGGCACCGGCCAGCCGATCCTGTTCGCGCATGGCTGGCCGCTGTCGTCAGATGCCTGGGACCAGCAGATGCTGTTCTTCGGCGCGCAGGGCTATCGCGTGATCGCCCATGACCGGCGCAGCCACGGCCGGTCCGACCAGACCTGGGACGGCAACCACATGGATCAGTACGCCGACGATCTGGCCGAGCTGATCGCGGCGCTCGACCTGCGCGATCTGATCCTGGTCGGCCATTCGACCGGCGGCGGCGAGGTGGCGCACTATCTCGGCCGGCACGGCACGTCCCGCGTCGCGAAGGTGGTGCTCGTCGGCGCGGTGCCGCCGCTGATGCTGCAGACCGCCGCCAATCCGCACGGCACGCCGCTGTCGGTGTTCGACGGCATCCGCGACGGCACCGCCAAGAACCGGTCGCAGTTCTTCTTCGACCTGACCGTGCCGTTCTACGGCTTCAACCGCGACGGCGTCGCGAGCAACGACGGCCTGCGCGAAAACTTCCGGCGGATCGGGCTGCAGGGCGGCATCAAGGGGCAGTACGACTGCATCCGTGAATTCTCCGAGGTCGACTACACCGAGGACCTCGAGCGGATCGACCGGCCCACCCTGATCATCCACGGCGATGACGACCAGATCGTGCCGATCGACGCGTCGGCGCATCGCGCGGCAGAACTCGTCCCCAACGCGACGCTGAAGGTCTATCCCGGCGCCCCGCATGGCCTCGCCGAAACCGAAGCCGACCGTTTCAACGCCGACGTGCTGTCCTTCATCCGCGCCTGATCACATTCAATCTCCCCACCTCGAAACCCGCATCCGAAAGATCGTCATCATGTCCAAACTCTCCGCCGTCGTCGCGCTTGCCGCCTCGCTGTTCTCCGGTTCGGTCGTCGCCCAACCGGCCAAGTCCGACCACCCCACCATCGTCCTGGTCCACGGCGCCTTCGCCGACTCCTCGAGCTGGAACGGGGTCGTCTCGATCCTGCAGAGCAAGGGATACAAGACCGTCGCCGCCGCCAATCCGCTGCGCAGCGTGTCGAGCGACGCGCGCTACGTGTCCGACGTCGTCGCCAGCATCGCGGGTCCGGTGGTGCTGGTCGGTCATTCCTACGGCGGTCAGGTGATCTCGACCGCCGCCAAAGGCCACGCCAACGTCAAGTCGCTGGTCTATGTGGCGGCGTTCGCGCCGGAGGCCGGCGAGGCGGTGGCCGCGCTGGCGGGGAAATTCCCCGGCGGCACGCTCGGCGCGGCGCTGGCGCCTCCGGTCAAGCTCGCCTCCGGCGGCGTCGATCTGTACATCGATCAGGCCAAGTTCCGCGAGCAGTTCGCGCACGACGTGCCGGCGGCGAACACCGCGTTGATGGCGGCCGGCCAACGCCCGATCACCGAGGCGGCGCTGACTGAAAAATCCGGCGAGCCGGCCTGGAAGTCGCTGCCGTCGTATTTCGTGTATGGCGACGGCGACAAGAACATTCCCGCCAAGGCGCTGCACTTCATGGCCGGACGCGCGAATTCCAAGCACACCGTGGTGGTCAGCGGCGCCTCGCATGTGGTGATGGTGTCGGAGCCGCAGGTGGTGGCCGAGCTGATCGAAGAGGCGGCGAAGTAGCTTCCGTTGGTCTCGGGGCGGGCCGCAGCGGACAGCGCTGCGGCCCGCATCGCGTTGGGCTCTTCGCGTGCGACGATGCTGCGTCTGGGCCAGCCCTCGACCCGGACGCTGCTGCGGTTCGCCAAGGCGACCGGGCACCGGCTGAAGATCAGCTTTCAGCCGGTGAAGGGGAAGGGTTGATTTTAGGATGGGTTGGGCGGAGCGAGACCCATGCGGCGACTTGCGAAGGTGATGGGTTTCGCGAAGCGCTCAACCCATCCTACGAGTTCGCCTCGTTCGCTCCGCAGCAGCGCTTGTATTTCTTCCCCGAACCGCACGGACAGGGCTCGTTGCGGCCGATCTTGGTGCGCTTCTTGGTTGGCAGGGCCGGCGGCGTTGGCGGGCCCCATTCGATGGAGCGGGATGACTGGTCGGTGGCGGTCCGCCATGCGTTTAGCGAGATGATCCAGCCGGTGACTTTGGCGTCGGCGGTCTTGGCCAGGGCTTCGCGCTCGGCGTCGGAAATGTCCACCATCATGGCGGAGATGTCGGCCAGCTGCGTCAGGCTGTCGAACGCCGCGCGAGTCGCCTCGTCGGCAGTCTGTAGCAGCTCCCAGTGCTCCGGCCACATGTCCACGGCTGCTCCGAAGCCGTCGATCCACATCTCCCAGACCACGTCCCCCGTACCGATGCCGGGCATCAGCGGTCGGTAGCGCTCGGGATGGTCGGCCAGCGTCGCCGCGACTTCGTTGTAATGCTGCATGATCAGCGCGAACACGCTGTTGGCGTGATCGAGATCGGTGAACGGCGCCGGCTCGTCCGCGTCGCCGCCCCACACCGCCGGCAACCAGTCTCCGGGCTTGATCATCTCGGGGCAGACCAGTAGCGCGGCGATGAAGCCGTCGAGCTCTTCGAGCTGCAAGGCCTCGACGCCGATATCGGCGAGTTCGTTTTCGAGCTGCGCGAGATGGGGTGGGAGCTGGGGCATTGGTGATCTCGTTGCTGCGGTTATCGCGTGAGCGTCCGTCGTCTAGGCCACCGCGCGCGGCACGATGCTGTTGTAATCGGTCGACTGCTCGGCCTTGGACAAATCATGCGCCGCCTGCAGGTCGAGCCCGAACCGCGGGTCGGTGCCGAAGTAGCGACCGAGCCGGAGCGCGGTGTCGGCGCTGACGTCTCGGCTGCCGCGCATGATTTCGGTCAGGCGATTGGCGGGGACGCCGAGATCTTTGGCGAGCGCGCGAGCGGAGAGGCCGAGGGGAATGAGATATTCCTCACGCAGAACTTCGCCGGGGTGGGTGCGTAGCCGGGGCATGATGGTCTCCCAAATCGATGCAGATCATATATGATCCATCGAGCCCCGTCATTCCGGAGCGCGTGCCATTTCGGCGCGCGAGCCCGGAATCCATAACCCCTCGCGCCAGCGATGTCGTACTACGTCTACTGCGGTTCGCCAAGGCGACGGGGCATCGGCTGAAGATCAGCTTTCAGCCGGTGAAGTGGAAGGGGTAGATTGGTGGATGGGTTGAGCGGAGCGATACCCATGCAGCGACTTACGACGATGACGATTTCGCAAAGAGTTCAACCCCATCCTACGAGCTACGAGCATCTGCGGATGCGATGCGGAGTCTCTTACGGGTGAACGCGTTTGAAATATTTCTTAGGTGACCATCCATGTGATGCGCATCCGCAAATATAGTCGAAGAAGTCAAATTCAATCCATTTTCCATCAATGCGTCGGATCGCGACTTGCTCACCGAAGTCCACCTGTCCCATTGTTTTGGAATTGATTTTGCGTTCAGCCTTCACGGAAACTCGACGAACTGCCTGATAGTGCAGCCGTGGTACGATTTCGGACTCTTTTGCCCTCAGAATGCGTTCTATATCAATGCGAAGTGGATTGAGATGCTCTTCGATTACCGCGGTTTGTCGCTCAATGTCCTCGCCGGAGGCTGCATTTTGGTTGAGATAGAGTCCAACTAATGCGACTATGATAACGATGTACTGAAGGAGGCCATTGATTTCTGGAACCGAGTTGGCGGCGGATAGATATCGGCGAACTAATGAGGATACGTTATCAAGGTATTTCGTAGCGACTTCGTCCGATGGCGCTGTGGAGTCGTCAAACACCAAGTCGACTGCAGATACAGTGTCCAAAATCAAGGATTTGCCCATAACGCTATCGAGCGTCCCAGCGATTCGCGCGTATTCAATAGTCTCGTTTGCTAAGATCGAACCAATGATTGCTTTATACGGTGCTCCAGCTAGCACGCCTTTCAGATGGAGTAAGCTGCCTTGATAGTTGATTATCCCGCGTGCTGCCTGCAGGGCGGGGCCTTCAGCTACTTCGAGGAGTCTTTGAATTGCGGGATTATTGAACATTCCCCGTGCTGCGTGCATTGCCGGGCTGTTCGCGACTTCAAGGAGTCTTTGGATTGCTGAACTATTAGCGATTCCGCGTGCTGCCTGCATTGCCGGGCTATTAGCGACTTCAAGGAGCCTTTGGATTGCTGAATTATTCGCGATTCTCCGTGCTGCGTGCATTGCCGGGCTGTTAGCGACTTCAAGGAGCCTTTGGATTGCTGAATTGTTCACGATTCCGCGTGCTGCCTGCATAGCGGGGCTGTTAGCGTCTTCCAAGAGCCTTTGGATTTCTGAATTGTTGCTCATCCCAAGTGCTGCCCGTATGGCAGAGTTGGTCGCCATCTCGCTCGCCGTCTTAAATGCAGAGATGTCGATTGCGCCATATCTTGGAGAACGAATTGAGGAATTGTCGATCATCTAGTTCACCAGGAGGGAATTGACCGCGCGGGATATCGGAGAATCAAGCAAGAGTAATGGCTTTGAAGCGTGGCTCAATCCGAGTCTCGATCGATTAACGGGAATATTCTCCGTTTCCGCTTATCATGGTGCCTCTGCTGCCGGATTCCGCTTCGCTTCATCCGGGCTACAGGCCAATTCCCCAAACAAAAACCCCGGCGTTTCCGCCGGGGTTCTGCATTGCGTAGTTCGCTTGCGCGAGAGTGGCTGGATCAGAAATCCATGCCGCCCATGCCGCCGCCCGGGGGCATGCCGCCGGCGCCGGCGCCGCCCTTCTTGGGCAGCTCCGCGATCATGGCTTCGGTGGTGATCAAGAGCGCCGCGACCGAGGCCGCGTTCTGGATCGCCGCACGCACGACCTTGGTCGGGTCGATGATGCCCTTCTTGACCATGTCGCCGTATTCGCCGGTCTGGCTGTCGAAGCCGTAGTTGTACTGATCCTTCTCCAGCACCTTGCCGACGATCACCGAACCGTCTTCGCCGGCGTTGATGGCGATCTGGCGGGCCGGGGCGGAGAGCGCCTTGCGCACGATCTCGACGCCGGTCTTCTGGTCGTCGTTCGCGGTCTTGATGCGCTTGAGCTGCTCGGAGGCGCGCAGCAGAGCGACGCCGCCGCCCGGGACGATGCCTTCCTCGACCGCAGCGCGGGTGGCGTGCATCGCGTCGTCAACGCGATCCTTGCGCTCCTTGACCTCGATCTCGGTGGCGCCGCCGACGCGGATCACCGCGACGCCGCCGGCGAGCTTGGCCAGGCGCTCCTGCAGCTTCTCGCGATCGTAGTCCGAGGTGGTCTCCTCGATCTGCGCCTTGATCTGGGCGACGCGGGCTTCGATGTCGACCTTCTTACCGGCGCCGTTGACGATCGTGGTGTTCTCCTTGTCGATCATCACCTTCTTGGCGCGACCGAGCATCTGGAGCGTGACGTTCTCCATCTTGATGCCGAGGTCTTCCGAGATCGCCTGGCCGCCGGTCAGGATCGCGATGTCCTGCAGCATCGCCTTGCGGCGATCGCCGAAGCCCGGCGCCTTGACGGCGGCGACCTTCAGGCCGCCACGCAGGCGGTTGACGACGAGGGTGGCGAGCGCTTCGCCTTCGACGTCCTCAGCGACGATCACCAGCGGCTTGCCGGTCTGCACCACGGCTTCGAGCAGCGGCAGCAGTTCGTTGAGGTTGGAGAGCTTCTTCTCGTTGATCAGGATGTAGGCGTCGTCGAATTCGACGCGCATCTTGTCGGCGTTGGTGACGAAGTAGGGCGAGATGTAGCCGCGGTCGAACTGCATGCCCTCGACGACGTCGAGTTCGGTCTCGAGCGACTTGGCTTCCTCGACGGTGATGACACCCTCGTTGCCGACCTTCTTCATCGCGTCGGCGAGGAACTTGCCGATTTCCGCGTCGCCATTGGCCGAGATGGTGCCGACCTGGGCGATCTCGTCGTTCGAGGTGACCTTCTTGGAGTTCTTGACGAGGTCGGCGACCACGGCTTCCACAGCCAGGTCGATGCCGCGCTTCAGATCCATCGGGTTCATGCCGGCGGCCACCGACTTGGCGCCTTCACGTACGATCGCCGCGGCCAGCACGGTCGCGGTAGTGGTGCCGTCGCCGGCGAGATCGGCGGACTTCGAGGCCACTTCGCGCACCATCTGGGCGCCCATGTTCTCGAACTTGTCCTCGAGCTCGATCTCCTTGGCGACGGTGACGCCGTCCTTGGTGATGCGGGGCGCGCCGAACGACTTGTCGAGCACGACGTTGCGGCCCTTCGGGCCGAGCGTGACCTTCACGGCATTGGCGAGAATGTCCACGCCGCGCAGCATGCGGTCGCGGGCGTCGACGCCGAATTTGACTTCTTTAGCGGACATATGAGGTTTCCTTGGTTGGTTGCGTCACCCTGAGGTGCGGGGCAACGAAGTTGCCGAGCCTCGAAGGGTGATGAGTTGGACGATCAGTGGTCGGTCGTCATCCGTCGAGACGCCCAGGCTTCGCTCTTCGAGCTACGCCGCGGCTCCTCAGGATGACGGCCGTGCTCAGGCCGCCTTCTTCTTGGCGGGCGCGACGTCGGTGATGACGCCCATGATGTCGCTTTCCTTCATGATCAGCAGCTCTTTGCCGTCGATCTTGACTTCGGTGCCCGACCACTTGCCGAACAGCACCCGGTCGCCGACCTTGAGGTCGATCGGGATCAGCTTGCCGGCTTCGTCGCGGCCACCCGGGCCGACGGCGACGATTTCGCCCTGCGAGGGCTTTTCCTTGGCCGAGTCAGGAATGATGATACCGCCAGCGGTCTTCTCTTCGGCGTCGATGCGCTTGACCACGACGCGGTCGTGAAGCGGACGGAAATTCATGCAAGTCCTCCTAAGTTTCTGAAGCGTTTTCAGAATTTCTGGAAATTAGCAGTCGTGCCCGGCGAGTGCCAGACCGACATTGAGGAGATAATCCAGCACCTTCGGGGAGACAAGGGTGGATAGCAGAAAAATTGGCACTCGGGGGGAACTTCTGCCAATTCCGCGCGCCAGGCTTAACGCCGGCGCCGCCAAGGCCGGCCGGCGGTTAACCCCCGGCCCGCTGCTAGCACTTCCCCTAAGTCGCTGCTAATGCTGACTTATTGCACACAACGTTAAACTTTTGGGCTTGAGATAGGTTACTTCGTTACGTCACAATTGAAGCAGCCCGGCCGGCGGAAGTGGACACCGGTCCCCGGCGGGCGGTCAGGACAGGCAGTAGGGCACATCGACGACGCGAGCCGGACACCACTTTTGCTGAATGCGCTCTACCCCCGAGGAGGTTGGCATGGACGGACAAGGTGCAGTCTCTGAAGACTTCAGGAAACAGGTGCTCGGCTATGGTTTGACGACGGCGGAAATTCTGTACCGCCGGCCGGATCGCAACTGGCTGCTGCAGAGCTACACCTGGCAGAACTACGACCTGTTTCCGCACTTCCCGGCACTGAAGGATTTCCTGTCGTTCTGGGAGAAGGAGCTCGAAGGGCCGCTGTTTTCCGTCACCGTCGCGCATTCGAAGCTGATCAAGCCCGCCGAACTGCGCGCCGTCGACGGCGTGTTCCGGCTGCATTGAACCGGCGACTTCGAGCGGCGGAGGCACTCGCTCAGTCGGCCCGCGGGGCGGCGTCCGCCGTGGGCCGCAACGCCGGCGGGGTCGGGTCGTAGGCCGACCAGACCTGCGTGTCGCGCTGATACTGGCAGATTCGCTGCGTCACGCCGGCCTGCTTGATCCAGCGCCGCAGCGCGTCGTCGTAGTCCATCTTGATGTCGTCGAGCCGCCAGCCCGGCGGCGACCAGCCGGAATTGCCGTTGATGGTCGGCAATCCGAGCCGCATCGAGATCCACATCGCGTCGACTTCCTTGAGCGAGATGTCGGACGGCGGTCCGGCATTCACCACGAACACTTCGCAGTCCGCCGGCGGCGCCGGCACCGCGTCGAGCCGCGCGAATTCATCGCGACGTGACAACTCGCCGGGCTGCAGATTGATCTGTTCGACCAGGCACACCGCCAGCAGCAGCCCCGCGATCGCCTGTCGCGCGCGCAGCCGGCCGAGCGGCGCGGTCGTGATCCAGTGTTGCAGCAGCACGGCCAGTCCGACGACCAACCACAGATGCACCAGCAACTGGATCCGTCCGGCGGCCCGGATCGCCACGGCGCCAGGCACGATCTTGTAGGGAATCCAGAACACGCTGACCGAGCCGATCCGCAAGGTTAGCAGCCAGGACAGCGCCCAGACCGCGATGCAGGCGATGCCGAGAACGAGTTGCCACGGAACGGCCTGGCCTGGCCGGCGCGCCTTGCGCACGACATAGGCAAGCCCCAGCACGAACGCCGTCAGCAGCGGCGTGACCGCGAGAACGCGCTCGTGGTCGACCTTGCCGAGCAGTCGCTCGACCAGCCAGCCCCAGACGAGGTTGGTGTGGCTGACGTTGATCAGGTCCTTGGGAAACGGCGCGAAGCTGAGATATTCGCGAAACGTTCGGCCCGACAATTCGTGCAGCGCGGGCAGGTAGATCATCAGCAGCGGGACGATGCCCACTGCGAATCCGATCGCCGCGGCTGCGAGCAGCGCGCTGCAGGGCCGGATGTTGGTCCAGACCATCGACACCATGGCGCGGCCGCGCATCACGGCGACGGCGGACAGGGCGAACAGCGCGGTGAACACGAACAGCCATGCGATGTAGAACAAGGTCGAGAACAACAGGCCGAACAGCAGCCCGGTCAGTCCGGCGCGGACCAGCGACCATTTCGTCGGCCGCGGGAAATCCTCGATCGCCCACAGCGCCAGCAGCACGATGCAGGGGACGTAGTACAGCGCGAAGAAATTCGGATGCGCTTCCGCGGTCTTGACCATCAGATTGTTGGGAAAGGTGATCAGCACCGCGGCGCAGATCGCGATCGCGGGCGACAATCCGAGATAGCGAACGAGGATCACCAGGCTGGCGACGAAGCAGACCAGCGACAGCGCGATCGCCAACACCTGCGAGGCGACGAAAGCATCCAGTTCCAGCGCGCGCAACGCCGAATAGGGCAGGATGTCGAGCAGGAACGCGTCGGTGTAACCGAGCACGTTCTTCTGCGGAAAATAGAACGGCGGTGAGAGGAATTCGGCGCGGCCGCGCAGCGCGTTGAACAGATGCTCGTGCAGATAGGCGATCAGCCGCCCGTCGCCGGGGCTGCCGAACACCAGATCGAACGACGACAAAAGGCTGGAACGGAAAGCGATCGCGGCGGCGGCGGCCCAAGCGACGAATCCGGCGAGGATGGTGCGCAGCCCGAGCGAGCGCGCCTGATCCCGCAACGATGCAACAGGCAATCCGATCTCCGTGTATCGCGTGACGGCTGATCGATTGCGCAGGGGAAGTCCACTTGGTCGCGACACTCAGCTCGTTGGCTGCACAGTGACGGTATCATTGAGGAGAAACGAAGGATTGCCCGAGGTCCGGCGAGTTTGCATTTTGGCTATATTCGACAAGTAGTTAGCGGCAACCGCGATGCAGGTCGCGGCGTCGCTCGACGGGCGCCTGTTTCGCCACATTGCTCTGAGGGCGCTTGCGGCAAACCTGCGGCAAACCGGGAGCAAACCTGCGGCGCCGTCACTGTCGTCACCTCGGGCCCGCGCGCGTCCGGATCGGGTGTCGATCGGTCGTCGCGCCGCGATCTTCGCTCACGCTTCGGTCGTGCGTGGGGCGGTCGCGCCGTTTCGTCGCCGCCGGCAACGGATTCGTAAGGATGAAACGTCCCGGGCGTGGAGCCGGCGATCGAACCAACTCAATACTCATTTTTCGAGATGATACGTAGTTCGATGACGCCTGAATCGCGTTCGGGTGACCAAGTAGATTCCACAGGTAGCAGGACTGAACGATGGAAGTCGGAGATAGTTTGTCGGCGGACGATCGCGACGTCCGGCTCGCCGCGCTCGAGCGCACGAGGGATGCCGTGGTGATCGTCGATCACGACGGTCACCTGCGCTATGTCAACGCGGCGGCGGAGTCGACGTTCGGGCTGGACCGGACCGGGCTGCTCGGCCGGGCTGTCGGCGCGCTCGGCCACGACGAGTTGGGCGCACGCATCGTGCAAGCGGCGTTCGCAGCGGTCGATCCCGATCGCCCGCTCGGCCAAGCCGGTTTCGAAATCACCATCGGTCGCCAGGACCGTCGTGCGGTTCGCGCCGCGGTGTCGGTCTCGCGGGCGCAGGTCGGGAGCGGCGATTACGCCATCGCGTTCGTCCGGGACATCACGCAGGAAGTCGAACAGCGCGAGGGGATTGCGGCGCTGATGACGGTCGCCGAACGCGCCAGCCGCGCCGTCCTCGTCACGGATCGCGACGATATCATCATCTATACCAACCCGAGCTTCACGCGTCTGTTCGGATACTCCGCCGAGGAGACGAAGGGCCGGCACGCCGGTGAATTGCTCGCGGGCCGCCATTCGAACCGCCGGACGATCGCGAGCCCGGCGCCCGACATCGACGACGAGGGCAGCGAGCAACAGATCCTGCTCTACGCCAAGGACGGCGGCGAGATCTGGGTCTCCGCCGAGGTCAAGGGACTGCGCGACGGGCGAGGGGTCGCGTTGCTGACCGACATCTCGGAATCCGTGCAGTTGCGGACGCTGCAGCAACTGACGCTGAGCGCACTGGCCGATGAAATCCCGATCACCGAGCTCGCGGACCGGATGTGCAGGTTCGTCGAGAAGATCGCGCCGGACGTGGTGTCCTCGCTGCAGCAGATCGAGTCCGGGTTGGTTCGCCCGCTCGGCGGCCCGGGCCTTCCCGACGAATACTCCCGCGCTCTGGACGGCGTCGCGATCGGTCCGGAGAAGGGGTCTTGCGGGACCGCAGCCTATTTCGGCAATCCGGTCTTGGCGATCGACATCGACACGGATCCGCGCTGGCAGCCGTTCAAGGCGCTGCCGCTCGCCGCCGGTCTGCGCGCCTGCTGGTCGTCGCCGATCAAGGCCAAGGACGGCCGCGTGATCGGCACCTTCGCGTTCTATTTCAGGGAATGCCGCGCGCCCAGCCGCTGGCACGAGCGGATCGTCGACGCTTGCGTGCATCTCGGCGCGCTTGCGATCGAGCGCAAGGAAGCGCGCGCCCAGATCGCGCGGCTCGCTTATTACGACATGCTGACGGGCCTGCCGAACCGCGCGCGCCTGCGCGATCTGATCGCCCAGGCGACCGGGACCTGTCCGCCGGGACAGCACGTCGCGCTGGCGTTCCTCGACGTCGACAATTTCAAGGACGTCAACGACACGCTCGGCCATGCCGCCGGCGACGATTTCCTGGTGGCGTTCGCACAGCGTCTGCGCGAGCAGATTCGGCCGTGCGACATGCTGGCGAGGCTCGGCGGCGACGAGTTCGTGATCGTGATGCCGGGACGCAACGCATCGGAAGCCGGGCTCGTCGCGTCGCGAATTGCCGAGGCCCTGGCGTTGCCGCTCGGGATCGGAACCTGGCAGGTGCCGATGTCCGCCAGCATCGGCATCAGCCTGTATCCGGACAACGCCACCGACATCGATGTGTTGATCAGGCAGGCCGACACGGCGATGTACCAGGCCAAGCGCAGCGGCCGTTCGACCTATCGCTTCTTCAGCGAAGACATGAACGGCGCGGCCGAGGAACGGATGGCCTACAGCGCGGCGTTGCGCAACGCCATCACGTTCGATTTGCTCGAGCTGCACTATCAGCCGCAGATCGGGACCCGCGACGGCGCCATCCACGGCGTCGAGGCGCTGGCGCGCTGGAACGATCCCGTGCTCGGCGCGGTGTCGCCGGCGAAGTTCATTCCGCTGGCCGAAGAGTGCGGGCTGATCGAACAGGTCGCGCTGTGGTCGATCCGCGCCGCTTGCCGGCAGATGGCGGCGTGGCGCGCGCTGGGGCTCGATATTCCTTGCGTCTCCGTCAACCTGTCGCCGATCAATTTCCAGAATCCGAATCTGGCCGATTTGGTGTCGGATATTCTCGCCGAGCTCCGCCTGCCGCCGGAGGTGCTGATGCTCGAAGTGACCGAGGGCGTGATCCAGAACGAACGTTCGCTGGCGATCGAGACCATGAACGCGCTGCGCAGGCTCGGTGTCGGATTGTCGCTCGATGATTTCGGCACCGGCTATTCCAGTCTCAGCCAGCTTGCGCAACTGCCGATCCGCGAATTGAAGATCGACCGCGGCTTCATGCGCGACATCGCGCACCAGTCCAGCGCGCGGGCGGTGGTGACCGCGGTGGTTCGGGTCGGCCAGAGCCTGCAACTCAGCGTGATCGCCGAAGGCGTGGAAACCGACGAGCAATTCGCCTTGCTGGCGGAACTGGGATGCGATGCCGTCCAGGGATTCCTCTACGCCCCGGCGCTGACGCCGGCGGCCTTCGAACTCTGGCTGGTCGACTACAGTGCCCGGCGAGGCGCGGCGATGTCGAAGCGCGTCGCCGGCGCGCCGATCCCGGCATTGCCCGAGCTTCGCGCCGCCGCCATGCGGCGGCTGGGTTAGCGCCGGCGTCGGCTCAGGTCATTACGCCGACCACCGCGCCCATCAGGCAGGTGGTCAGCGTCCCCGACACGATCGACTTCAGCCCGAGCGAGGCGATCTCCGCGCGACGCTGCGGGGCCATCGCGGTCAGGCCGCCGAGCATGATGCCGAGGCTGCCGAAATTGGCGAAGCCGCACATCGCATACAGCATGATCAGCCGCGAGCGCGGATCGAGCGCGTCGGGCGCGAGTTTCGACAGTTCGACATAAGCGATCAGTTCGTTGAGCACCGTCTTGATGCCCATCAGCGAACCGGCGGTGACGGCCTGGGGCCACGGCAGGCCGAGCAGCCAGCACACCGGCGCCATCGCATAGCCGAGCATTCGCTGCAGCGAGATCGGCGCGCCGCCGAGATCGGGCAGCAGGCCGAGCACCGCGTTGGCGAGATACACCAGCGCCACCAGCACGATCAGCATGGCGACGATGTTGAGCAGCAGTTCGAGGCCCGCCGCGGTGCCTTTGACTACGGCGTCCATGCTGCTGACGGCGATCCGCTCCGGATCGGCCAGCGCGCCGCCGGTGGCGCGCGGCTCGGTTTCGGGCACCATGATCAGGCTGACCAGGATCGCCGCCGGCGCGCCGAGCACCGAGGCGATGACGAAATGCGCCGCGGCGTCGGGCAAATGCGGCGCCAGCAGGGTGGCGTACAGCACCAGCACGGTGCCGGCGATCCCGGCCATGCCGCCGGTCATCACCAGGAATAATTCGCTGCGGGTGAGCTGCGCCAGATACGGCCGGATGAACAAAGGCGCCTCGACCATGCCGAGAAACACGTTGGCGGCGGTCGACAGCCCCACCGCGCCGCCGACGCCGAGCGTGCGCTCCAGCAGCCATGACATGCCGTGCACGATCGGCGGCAGGATCTTCCAGTAGAACAACAGCGTGGTGAGCACGCTCATCACCAGCACCACCGGCAGCGCCTGGAAGGCGAGGATGAATTCCGCGCCCGGCGCCTTGATGTCGAACGGGGCCGTGCCGCCGCCGAGATAGCCGAACGCGAACGAGGTGCCGGCGCGGGTCGCCGCACCGATCACACCGACCGCCTCGTTGATGACGCCGAAGGCGTGCGCGGCGCCGGGCAGCTTCAGCATCAGCGCGGCGGTGCCGAGCGTCACCGCGAGCCCGACCACGATCCGGCGCAGCGACACGCGGTCACGATGTTCGCCGAATGCCCAGGCCAGCATCAGCAGCGCGACAATTCCGAAAGCAGATTGCAGTTGCAGCATCAGTCCCCCACGCCATTATGCCGATGCCGGGCGCGGTGACCAGCGCGGATCGGGTGGAAGCGGTCTCCGACTTTGTGATCAGGATGCGTCAGCGGCGCGCTACGCGCTCGCAGGGGGGCAGGCGTGCCGGCGATCGACTTGACGCTCGCCGCACCGCGGGCCATGGCATTGGCGATGATCCCACCGTCGCTTCGCGCCCCCGCCCGGTGCGCGCCCGTATGACCACGCTCGCCGCTTCCGGCTCGCTGCTGCGGCACCGCGCCTTTGCGATCTATCTCGGCGCACGGACGTCCTCCCGCTTCGCCAGCCAGATTGCGGCGGTGGCGGTGGGCTGGCAGGTCTACGACATGACCTCGAGCGCGTTCGCGCTCGGCATGATCGGACTGGTGCAGTTCATCCCGACCGCGCTGCTGGTGTTCGTCGCCGGCCACGCCGTCGACCGGTTCGACCGCAAGCGGGTGGTGCAGCTGTGCCAGATCGTGGAAGGGCTGACCGCGGTGTTCCTCGCCGTCGGCACCTATGGCGGCTGGCTGACGGTGCCGCAGATCTTCGTCGCGATGACGCTGGTCGGCATTGCCACCTCGTTCGAGAGCCCGGCCGTGGCGGCGCTGCTGCCGTCGGTGGTGCCGGACGGCACGCTGCAGCGGGCGACCGCGACCTCGACCGGGTTCGCGCAGCTCGCAATGATCACCGGGCCGGCGCTCGGCGGCTTTGCTTATGCGTTCGCGCCGGGGCTGCCTTATGTGATGATGGCGGGGTTCTGGATCGCGGGCAGCGTGCTGATGCCGCTGGTCGTGGTGGCGCGGCCGGTGCCTACGGAGCCCTCGACCGAGATTGACGATTTGTATTCGGGGTTGCGCTTCGTCCGCTCCAATCCGGCGATTCTCGGCACGATCTCGCTCGATCTGTTCGCGGTGCTGCTCGGCGGCGCCACCGCATTGCTGCCGATCTATGCGCGCGATATCCTACACACCGGCCCGTGGGGGCTCGGCCTGCTGCGCGCCGCGCCGGCGATCGGGGCGCTGGCGATGACCATCTTCCTGGCGCGCCATGCCATCACCAGCCGGGTCGGGCTGCGGATGTTCCAGGCCGTGATCGTTTTCGGCGTGGCGACCATCGTGTTCGCTCTGTCATGGTGGCTGTGGCTGTCGGTCGCGGCGCTGGTGATCATGGGTGCGGCGGATACTGTCAGCGTCGTGATCCGGTTCTCGCTGGTGCAACTGTCGACGCCCGACAATATGCGCGGCCGGGTCGGTGCGGTGAACTTCCTGTTCATCAACGCTTCCAACCAGCTCGGCCAGTTCGAGAGCGGCGTCACCGCGGCGCTGTTCGGCGCGATGCCGGCGGCGGTGCTGGGCGGCGTCGGCACCGTTCTGGTCGCGCTGCTGTGGATGAAGCTGTTTCCGACGCTGCGCAAGGTCGAGCGGCTGGAGTAGGGCGCGCATCGCGGCACTGTCATCCGGGCTGTGCTAGAGAAGCCGTCGCGCCGGCGGGGCGCGGCGGGACGGCAGCGGATGACGGACGATCGAATCATCGCGACCTATCGTGTGACCAGCGAGCCTTCGCGGATCGCCGATCGCGCGCAGGGGCTCGCGATCGAGCAGAGCGTCGAATGCCCGCTCGACGCGATCGGCGATCCGTGGGTGCGCGACGCCATCGTCGGACGGGTCGCGCTGATCGACCAGATCGGGGCGGGCCGCTACGCGGTGCGGGTCGCGCTGGCCGCGGCGACGGCGCCGGCCGAGCCCGGGCAATTGCTCAACATGCTGTTCGGCAACGCCTCGATTCAGCCCGACGTGGCGCTGGTCGATGTCGAATTGCCGCCGGCCTATCTCGCCGCGTTCGGCGGGCCGAAGCTCGGCCTCGACGGCATCCGTGCGCGGACCGGCGTGCACCGGCGGGCGCTGACCGCCTCGGCGCTGAAGCCGCAGGGGCTCGCGCCCGCGGCACTGGCCGCGATCGCGCGGCAACTCGCCGAAGGTGGCGTCGACCTGATCAAGGACGATCACGGCCTTGCCGATCAGGCCTACAGCCCGTTCGCTGCGCGGATCGCGGCGGTCGGCCGCGCGGTGGATGCCGCCAACCAGGCGAGCGGACGGCGGGCGCTGTATGCGCCGCACGTCTCCGGCTCGCTCGACGAGATGCGGCGTCAGCTCGATCTGATCCGCGCCGAGACCATCCCGGCGCTGATGATGATGCCGATGATCGTCGGGCTGTCGAACTTCCATGTGATCGCCAGGGAGGCGGAGGGGCTGGTCGTGCTGGCGCATCCGGCGCTGTCGGGCGCGACCAGGATCGCGCCGCCGCTGCTGCTCGGAAAACTGTTCCGGCTGCTCGGCGCCGACGCCACGGTGTTTCCGCATGCCGGCGGGCGGTTCGCCTACACGCCCGAAACCTGCCGCGCATTGGCTGATGCGGCGCGCGGCGACTGGGGCGGGCTGAAGCCGTGCCTGCCGGTGCCCGCGGGCGGCATCGCGATCGATCGGGTCGAGGAGCTGTTGTCTTTCTACGGCCGTGACGTGATGCTGCTGATCGGCGGCAGCCTGCTCGCCGCGCGCGAAAACCTCGGTGCAGAGGCGGCGCGCTTTGTCGCGGAGGTCGCAGCCCATGGCGCATGACGAGACCAAGAGCGAGCAGCCCGGCGTGCGCAAGCAGATTGCGCCCGGGCGCTGGGACGGCGTCGAACCGATGCAATACAAGCAGGCGGACACCGCGCCGTTTTGCGACGTGAGCCGGCAGGTGCTGTTCGCGGACGCGAATCTCGCCTGCGAATGGCGCTATTTCGAAGTCGCCGAGGGCGGCTATTCGACGCTGGAGCGGCACGCCCATGTCCATGCGGTGATGATCCATCGCGGCAAGGGACAATGCCTGGTCGGCGCCACGATCAGCGACGTCGCCGCCGGCGACCTGGTGTTCATTCCGCCGATGAGCTGGCATCAGTTCCGCGCCAATGCCGGCGACTGCCTCGGCTTTCTCTGCGTGGTGAATGCCGAGCGCGACCGGCCGCAATTGCCGGGCGAGGGCGATCTCGCGGCATTGCGGAGCGACGCGGCGGTGGCGGCGTTCATCCGCATCGGCCAGGGTGAGACGACGGCGATCAGCGCGGGCTGATGTCGACCGTCACCGTGTGGCGTTGCACCGGCCCGAGCTTCTCCCAGTCGCGCAAGTAAGCGAACACCGCGATCGCGGTCCCGGGCTGGCGGGCGACGATGCGAAAGCTGCGCGTGCCGGGGACGCCGACCATCGGCTGGTGCACCGCGTCGCCGCTGCGGTTCTGGACGTAGCCGGCATCGGATACGTCGATCAGCGCCAGCCGGCTGCTCGCTGCGGTGTCGAGATGCCAGCGATAGCCGGTCGAGGGATTTTCCTCGAGTGCGAAGCCGGCTTCGCCACCGACCGGCAGACGCAACGTTTCGGCGGTGTCGTCGGCGCGGAGCGGGCCGGGCAGCACGATCAGCGCCGCGCCTGCGAGCAGCGCGACCACGAGGCGGCGCCTGCCGGCGCGATCGATCGGGAATCCGTTACCGCCCGGCTGGAAATATTCTGCAAACATTGAAAATCCTTATCATTGAATTAACCGACGCCAGAAGATGCTGCACGAGATCGCGAGGGCTTCAAGATGCGTATCGGCAGCTCGATATCCTATCAGTCCGATCTGACCGCGGTGCAGCTCCTCGCGCGGGCCGGCGCGGCCGGCCGTGCCGCGAGCGGATCTGCAGCCCCCGGTCCGGTCGGGACCGGCGCGGGCGGCGCTGCGGCGTCCACGCTGCTCACTTATTCGTCCGCGGGCACGCTGCCGTCGGGGGCGAGCGCGATCGCGATGATCAAGACGATGGCGGCTTCCGGCACCTTCGCCAATGCCGCAATGGGCGTCGCCGACGATCAGGTCCGCGCGCTGGTGCGCGACGGCAAGATCGCCCAGCTTCCGCTGCCGAAGGATTTTCAAACCGCGGGTCTGAGCACGGCGGAGCAGAACGTCTACCATGTGGTGCAGACGCTGCAGAGCCTGTACGACGCCCAGCCCAAGACGCTCGACGACGCTCTGGCGGGGCACGTCGCGACCGTGCTCGACTCTTATCCCGAGGCGATCGCGCGGATGAAGGACGGGCTGGCGAACGGCACGCTGCCGGAGTCCGACGGCTGGAACGACGTCATCGCCCGATACGAGGACGAGCTGTCGGCCGCGCAGCAGGGCAAAATGAAGATCACCGCGATCGACGATCCGGGCCTGGTGCGGACCACCAACGAATTCAGCGTCTCGTCCAACGGCATCGGCTGGAGCGGCCGCGGCACGTCGACGACGGCGAACATCCCGGCGCTGCAAGAATTGCTCGGCACCGGCAACGTGCTGCCCGGCGGCAGCCCGTACACCGGCAGCTACGCCATCAGCTGGTAGCTGCCGGGCAGGTCCAGAACTCAGGCGAGTTCGATCGGGCCGTGGTCGTCGCAATGGCCGGCGTGCGGATGGTGCAGGCGGCCGTCGACCAGATAATCGACATGATCGCCGTGCGGCACCGCCTCGTGGCCGCAGCCGGGGCCGTGGGTGTGGCCGGCGCAGGCGGTCTCGGGCGTGCATTGCACCGGATTGGTGCCGCTGACCGCGATGACGTGCTCGTCGACATGGTCACCGTGCATGTGATGCAGATGGCCGTCGTGCAGATAGTCGACATGGCCGTCGTGCTTGACCGCGGTGTGACCGCAGGCGGGGCCGTGCTGGTGATCGTGGTTGGCGTGATGGTTCAGATTGCAGGACATGGTCGGATTCCCTCGCTCGCAGCCTGCCATCATCCGCATCGGCCGGCGATCGGCAACCGAATAATGGCGCCCCCCGGCATCGACCGGAGGCGTCTCAGCCGCGGCCGACGAACGGCATCTTGGTGGCCATCACCGTCATGAACAGCACGTTGGCGTCGAGCGGGAGTGCGGCCATATAGGCCACCGCATCGCCGACCGCCTTGGCGTCCATCCGCGGCTCGTGCCGGGTCGAGCCGTCCGGCTGCAGCACGCCGGGGCCGTCGACCATGCGGTCGGTCATCGGGGTCGCGGCGTTGCCGATGTCGATCTGGCCGACCGCGATGTCATAGGCGCGGCCGTCGAGATTGCTGGCCTTGGTCAGGCCGGAAATCGCGTGCTTGGTCGAGGTGTAGGCCGCCGAGAACGGCCGCGGCGCGTGCGCCGAGATCGAGCCGTTGTTGATGATGCGGCCGCCGCGCGGGGTCTGGTCCTTCATGATGCGGAAGGCGTGCTGGGTGCACAAAAACGGCGCGGTGAGGTTGGTGTCGACCACGGTCTGCCATTGCGCCAGCGACAGATCCTCGAACGGCACCGGCGGCGCGCCCATGCCGGCATTGTTGAACAACAGATCGAGCCGGCCGTAGGTCTTCACGGTGGTGTCGAACAGCGCGGCGATCGAGGCGGGATCGGCCATGTCGGCCTGCACCGGCAGGCTGTCGCCGATCGCTTCGCCGAGCGTCTGCGTTTCCTGCAGCAGCGCGAGCCGGCGGCCGGCGAGCACGACGGTGTAGCCGATCTGCATCAGCGCCAGCGAGGCGGCGCGGCCGACGCCGGTGCCCGCGCCGGTGACGATGGCGATCTTCTTGGTGGCGGACATGGCGTCTCCCCGGAGTTTCTTGCTGTTGTTGGCGAATGTCGGCGGGATCGTAGAGGCTGGCCCGCGCTTCAACAAGCCGGCCGGCATCGAGGCGAGGGGGCCGAACTGAAAATGAAGCTAGGGTTCGCCGACAGGCGCACCGAGGGCGCCACGATCGTCCGGCTTCGCCGCGGACTTCGACGGGCGGTTCAGCGATCGCGCGCGGAAGGCGTTGACGGCGTGCAGCGCCTTGTCCGCCAGGATCGCCGCCTTGCCCAGCAGCGTGCGGCCCCCCGCGAACGAGTTCAGGGTGACCTGCTGGTTGCTGAAGCGATATTTGTAGTCCTCGTCGCCGCACAGGAAATCGACGGTCGTCGCGCCGTGATCGATCGACCATCGGATGTAGTCGAACAGCAGGATGTTGCCGGGCGAACTGCGTTCGAAACTGGAATCGTAAGTGGTGACATAGGCCATCATGGTGGCGTGCTGCATCAGGTTGACCGTCATGGCGACGATCACGCCGTCGCGCTCGAGCACGAACACATGCAGCAGCTTGTTGTCGGCGAGCACCTGCACCAGCGCTTCCAGCATCGGCGAACCGGCATCGAACAGCGGCGCCACCAGGCCGTTGCGGGCGCACCAGGCGCGCTTCAGCTCGGCGCATCGCTGCAAGGCGGGCCCGAGCGGCTCGTCCGGTGCCATCAGCCGGAATTCGACCTTGGCGTTGTCTGAAAGGGTCTTGAGACCGCGGCGATAGTTGCGCCGCGCGTTGCCGGAATGCGAGTCGAACCAAGCCTGGCTGTTGCTCCAGGGGCCGACCACGCGCAGGCTCGTGGCCTGCCGGAAGTGGGGACGCAGCACGACGCCGCGGCCGCGCGTTCCGTCGGTCAGCGTGTTCACGATCGCGGTCGGCAGCACATGGCCGAGATAGGCGGCGTCGAAACCTCCCTGCACATCGGCATGGGCCCACATCCGCTGCACCACAGCCGGGCCGATGCCCGGGCGCAGCAGCGCGTCGCAATAGTCGGAGTAGTCCTTGGCGGCCCATTCCAGCACGCGGACGCCGTACCAGCGGCAGGTCGCCAGCGGCAGCACCGCCACCAGCGTGTCGTGCCGCCACGCCAGTACGATGAACAATCCGCGGCGCGGGCGGTCGGGCACCGCGTTCCACCACGCGGCGGTCCAGGCATGACTCTGGAACACCAGCGCGCCGGCGTCGTGCCACAGCGCTTCCCAGGCCGGGCCGATCTCGCGCAGCCGCTCGGCGGTCCGGACGATTTCCAGACGCTCGCCGTCGGCATCCGCCGCGCCGGCATTGCCGATCATATGGAACTCCCGTGCGGTCTATCGATTCCGATGCACGCGACCGGGTCGCGGCGTCGATGATATAACCGCTGCGAGCGCGTTTCGCCGTCGGCATCGGGCGATAGAGTTAACCCGTCTCTGCGGTGCAGACCATGTAGCGGGCGTCCGCCCCATAGCTCGCGAGTTTTGGCGCCAGCGCCTGAGTTTCCATAACGTCGAACCCTTGGCTGCGCCAGAACGCGACCGAGCCGCTGACCGCGACCAGCGAGATGTTGCTCAGCCCCGCCGCGACGGCATGTCGCAGCAGCCGTGCGACGATCGCAGCCCCGGCGCCGAGCCCGCGGCCCTGCGGCAGCAGCGCGAGGTCGTGGATGTAGTAGGTCGAGGCCGGCGCGGGCAGGCGGCCGAGCAGCGTGTCGAGCGCCGGCGGCTCCGCGATTCGCCACGGATGGCTGACGACGTAACCGCCGATGCCGTCGGGCTCGCGATCCAGCACGAAGCATCCGGCGGGGTAGAGCGCGAGCCGCTCGGCGAAGATCGCGGGGTCTTCCGGAAACGCGACATGGACCTGCGCGGCGATGGCGTTCACCGCGGCGAGATCGGCGGCCGTCATCGGCCGCCAGCGGGGCGACGTCATGCTCATCGGCGCGTGCGCCGTGGAATGTGCGCCACCTCTCCCCGCGTGCGGGGAGAGGTCGGCCGGCGTCGCGCAGCGATGCCGGTCGGGTGAGGGGGCGCCTCGACGCGGCCGAGCCGCTCAGACTCGCGGAAACGCCCCCTCACCCCGACCCTCTCCCCGCACGCGGGGAGAGGGTGCCGGGCGGCGCGTCCGCGGTCGTCATGTCGAGTTGCGCTTGCGGCCATGCCGAGATCGCGTCGCCGGCTGGTTACTTCTGATCCTTGTAGGGCGGCCGCGGGATGTTCTTGTGGGCGGCGCGCAGGGCTGCGGACCAGCGCGAGCGCAAATCGTGGAAATACGGCTCGCCGGCCTCGATGCGGTGGTTGAGGTCGGCGTCGCAGACGTCGACGCGCGCCACCAGCACGTCGATCGGCAGGCCGACGCCGAGATTGGAGCGCATCGTCGAATCCATCGAGATCAGGCTGGTCTTCAGCGCCTCGTAGAGTTCGACGTCGTAAGTGATCGCGCGGTCGAGCACCGGCTTGCCGTATTTGTGCTCGCCGATCTGCAGATAGGGCGTGTCGATGGTGCATTCGATGAAATTGCCGGCCGGATAGATCATGAACAGCCGCATCCGCTCGCCCTTGATCTGGCCGCCGAACAGGAAAGACACTTCGTAGTTGATGTCCTCGGCTTTGAGCGCCTGCGCCTCGGTGGCGTTGACGTGCCGGATCACGCGGCCGATCCGCTGCGCCGCCTGAAACATCGTCGGCGCGTCGAGCAGCGTTTCGCGCGCGCCGGTCTCCGGATCTTCGAGGCCTTCGGTCAGGGTCGACAGAACCGACTGGCTGATCGACAGATTGCCGGCGCTGGCGATCGCCATGATGCGGTCGCCGGGCCGGTTGAAGACGTGCAGCTTGCGATAGGTCGAGATGTTGTCGAGCCCGGCGTTGGTCCGCGTGTCGGCGACCATCACCAGGCCGTCCTCGACCAGCACTCCGCAGCAATAAGTCATCTCGTCCTCGAACCAATGCGTCTGAAAGGGAAGCCGCCGCGCCGCAGTTTGCGCAAGCGGCGATGAAGCTATTGCGACTGGAACTGCCGGCCGGCCTGATCGACCTTGACGGCCACCGACAGCGTTTCGAGCCCGCCGCCATAGCGGGTGCCGCGCACCGGGGCGGCGCCGAGATAATCCAGCCCGATCGCGACCCGGACATGGGCGTCGGTCGAGCAGATGCTGTTGGCCGGATCGAAGCCGACCCAGCCGAGCGCCGGGACATAGGCCTCGGCCCAGGCATGGCCGGCCTGCTGATGCACCTCGCCGTCGGCGCGCAGGAAGTGGCCCGCGACGAACCGGGCAGGGACGCCGCCGGCGCGCGCGCAGGCGATGAAGATATGCGCGTAATCCTGACAGACGCCGCGGCGCAGCGTGAAGGCTTCGGCCGCGGTGGTGCCGGAATGGGTGGGGTCGTCGTCGAACGTCATGTGGTCGTTCATCCGCGTCATCAGCGCGTGCAGGAAGCTGATGGCGTCGCCCTCGGCGCCGCCGATCTCGCGCGTGAACGCGGCCATCGCCGGGCTCAGTTCGGTGAGGTCGCTCGTGCGCAGGAACAGCTGCGGCGGAAACCGCTCGTCGGTGCCGCGCATCACGCCGCCGGTGTCGATGGTCTCGATCAGTCCCTCGGCGGTGATGGTGAGATCCTCGGTGGCGCCGATCGTCAGCACGTGGGTGGCGTTGCCGAACGCGTCGTAATGCATGTCGAGCTTGACGTCGGCCGAGACGTCGATCTGCCAGTCGGCGACATACTGACCGTCATGGCTGCCGGGCGTCAGCCGCAGCACCTGGATCACCCCGGTGGCGGCGGGCTCGTAGCGATAGGTCGTGCTGTGGGAAATTCGCAGGCGCATGGATCGGCATTCCGGGTCGTCGCGGCGGCAGGAGCGCGGCGGACTATATCAGGCTCGGACGCGAAGGCGTTTCATCAATCGCCGTTGTTCGCGTCTTTTTGGGACCCGCAGGATCCGCCCGGGAAACCCGGAATTGCGAGGCCGGATCATGCTGTTAGATCAAATATTGCTTGGCGACGATCTCGCCGAGCCGGCTGTTGTCGGCGAGAAATTCCTGGATGAATTCGTGCACGCCGCGCTGGAAGATGTCCTCCATCTCGGAATGCTCGAGCCGGTTGCGGATGCCGCGGGCGTGGCGCTGTGCCGGCCCCTGGCGGCCATAGGCGACGCCGATCTGGTCGAGATTGCGCACCAGATTGCCGTAGCAGGAGGCGAGCGAGCGCGGCAGGCTGTCGTTGAGGATCAACAGGTCGGCGATCAGCCACGGCTTCAGCGTCTGGCGATACACCCAGTGATACGCGGTCAGCGCCGACACCGAGCGCAGGATCGACGACCATTGATAGTAGTCGAGCGGGCCGCCGACGTGCTCCTGCTCGGGCAGCAGCAGATGATATTTGACGTCGAGAATCCGCGCGGTGTTGTCGGCGCGCTCGAGATGCACGCCGAGCCGTGAGAACCAATAGGCGTCGTTGCGCAGCATGGTGCGGTAGGCGGAGCCGTCGAATCGCAGCGAGGTCTCCTGCACGAAGCGCAGGAAACCGGTGAGCTGCTCGCGGGTCTTGGCGCCCTTGCTCCAGTTCTCCTGCAGCTCGATCCAGGCGCTGTTGATGGTCGCCCACATCTCGCCGGTCAGCGCGGTGCGGACCGAGCGCGCATTCAGCCGCGCGGCCTCGATGCAGCTGCGGATCGACGACGGGTTGGTGGGCGCGAACGACAGAAACTCGACCACATTGGTTTCGTTGGCCTCGTCGTAGTGCTTGTAGAAGCTGGCGGCGACGCCGGCCGTCAGCAGCGCCGAATCCCATTCGTTGCCCTGACCCGAATAGGTGTTGGGCAGAGCGGTGACGCGCATCGTCGCGTCGATGGTCCGCGCGAGATACTCCGCGCGTTCGACATAGCGGGCGAGCCAGAACAGGTTTTCAGCGGTACGCGACAGCATGCTCTATCCGTCATTGCGAGGAGCGAAGCGACGAAGCAATCCAGAGGAGATGATGCGGTCCTGCGGCCCTGGATTGCTTCGCTTCGCTCGCAATGACGCCCCCTGTTTTGCGAAATTACTCATCCAGCACCCACGTGTCCTTGGTGCCGCCGCCCTGGCTGGAATTGACCACCAGCGAGCCTTCCTTCAGAGCCACGCGGGTGAGGCCGCCGGGGACGATGGTGACGCGATCGCGGCCGGTCAGCACGAACGGCCGCAGATCGACGTGGCGCGGCGCGAGGCCGGATTCGGTGCAGGTCGGGCAGGTCGACAGCGCCAGCGTCGGCTGGGCGATGAAGCCCTCCGGCTCGCGCTTCAGCTTGTCGCGGAACGCCTCGATGGTCGCCTTGGTGGCGGCCGGTCCGATCAGCATGCCGTAGCCGCCGGAGCCGTGGACTTCCTTGACCACCAGTTCGGGCAGATGGTCGAGCACGTAAGCGAGGTCGGCCGGCTCGCGGCAGCGCCAGGTCGGGACGTTCTTCAGGATCGGCTCCTCGCCGAGATAGAACTTCACGATGTCCGGCATATAGCTGTACACGGCCTTGTCGTCGGCGATGCCGGTGCCGACCGCATTCGCCAGCGTGACGTTGCCGGCGCGGTAGGCCGACATCAGGCCCGGCACGCCGAGCGCGGAATCCGGCCGGAAGGTCAACGGATCGAGGAAGTCGTCGTCGACCCGGCGGTAGATCACGTCGACCCGCTTCAGGCCTTCGGTGGTGCGCATGAACACTTCGTCGTTCTTGACGATGAGGTCGCGACCCTCGACCAGCTCGACGCCGAGCTTGTCGGCCAGAAACGAATGCTCGTAATAGGCCGAATTGTAGATGCCCGGCGTCATCAGCGCGACGGTGGGCTCCGACGACGAATGCGCCGGCGCGACCGAGCGTAGCGCAGTCAGCAGTTCGTCGGGATAGCGCTCGACCGGGGCGATGCGGTGCCGGGCGAACAGGTCCGGAAACAGCCGCATCATGACTTCGCGGTTTTCCAGCATGTAGGACACGCCGGACGGGGTCCGGGCGTTGTCTTCGAGCACGTAGAAATTCTCGTCGTCGACCCGGACGATGTCGATGCCGGCGATGTGGACATAGACGTCGTGCGGGACCGCCTGGCCGTTCATCTCCGGCCGGAACACCGGGTTCTGGAAGATCAGATCGTGCGGGATGATGTTGGCGCGCAGGATGTCGCGGCCGTGATAGATGTCGCGCAGGAACATGTTGAGCGCGCGGACCCGCTGCTTCAGCCCGCGTTCCATCAGCGCCCATTCGCGCCCGGACAGGATGCGCGGAACCACGTCGAACGGAATCAGCCGCTCCTGAGCCTCGGCGTCGCCATAGACCGCGAAGGTGATGCCGATCCGACGGAACAGCAATTCGGCTTCCTGGCGCCGATTGGCGAGAGAATCGGGCGGCGTCTCGCTCAGCCAGCGGGACAATTCCTGATAGGCCTGGCGAAGCTCGCCGCCGGCCCCATTCATTTCATCGAACGCAACTGCCATGTCGCCAAATTGATTCCAGAGATGTTCGCGCCAGAGTGCCGCATGGAACAGGATGGTAGCAAGGGCTAGGCCATCGCGATATGGATGGAGTGGACCGATTTATCGGGCCGGTCCATGATGCTGCCCGAAAAACGGGCGGGACGCTGCACAAATGAGCGCCTTCCGGCGGGATCAGTCGGCCGATTGCGGCCGGGAGGGACAAGGGACGTCATGAGCGACATCGTCACGGCGGGTATTCTGGTGATCGGCGACGAGATCCTGTCCGGCCGCACCAAGGACCAGAACATCGGTTTTATCGCCGAATACCTCACCAATATCGCGATCGACCCGCGCGAGGTGCGCGTGGTCGCCGACGACGAGGACGCGATCGTCGAGGCGCTGGACGCGCTGCGCGGCCGCTACACCTATTTGTTTACGACCGGCGGGATCGGCCCGACCCATGACGACATCACCGCCGACTGCGTGGCGAAGGCGTTCGGCGTCGGCATCGGCTATCATCCGGAGGTGGTGGCGCGGTTCCGCGAACGGTTCTCGGAAGCGGAACTCAACGAGGCCCGGCTGCGGATGGCGCGAATCCCCGACGGCGCCGAATTGATCCAGAGCGCCACCATCATCGCCCCCGGGTTCAAGATCGGCAACGTCATCGTGATGGCCGGAGTGCCGTCGATCATGCAGGCGATGATGGACATCGTCGCGCCGAAATTGAAGTCCGGAGTGAAGATGCTGTCGGACACGGTCCGGGCCAATGCGCGCGAAGGCGATATCGGCGGGCCGCTGCGGGCGATCGCTGCGGCTCACCCGGAGACGATGATCGGCAGCTACCCGTTCCTCGACGAGGACCGCAAGCCGAATACGAATTTAGTGGTGCGCTCGCGCGACCCGGAGAAATTGCAGCGGGCGATGGGCGCGGTGAAGCAGATGTTGGCGGAATTGAACGTGACCAAATAATTTCAAAGCGGAGGGAGTATGAACAGCGATTCGGTGTTCTGGAAGATCGCGGACGGTCGATTGCCCCCACCGCCCTGCGCCGCGACCCTCGGTATTGAATTTCTGCGCGTCACGCCCGAATCCGGCGGCATCGAAGTGAAATTCGAGGCGACGCCGGCATTCCTCAATCTCGCCGGCCACGTCCAGGGCGGGTTTCTCGCCGCGATGCTCGACGACACGATGGGGCCGGCGCTGGTCGCGACGCTCCAGGCCGACGAATTCGCCCCGACGGTCAATCTCAACGTGCAATTCCACCGCCCGGCGCGGGTCGGGCCGTTGAAAGGCATCGGCCGCGTGCTATTGCGGGGGCGGCAAGTCTGCCAGCTCAGCGGCGAATTGCTGCAGGACGAGCGCCTGGTGGCGACCGGCACCGCGACCGCGGTGATCCGCAGAATGGGGACCGAGACCGCATGGGCAGCGACGCAGATGCCGACCTAGGGGAGCGGCGGCCGTTTCCGGTGTCGTGGGATCAGTTCCACCGCGACTGCCGGGCGCTGACCTGGCGGCTCAACGAGGTCGGGCCGTTTGCCGCGGTGATCGCCATCACCCGCGGCGGGCTGGTGCCGGCGGCGATCGTCGCGCGCGAACTCGGCCTGCGGGTGATCGACACCATCTGCGTAGCGAGCTACGCCCACGACAAGCAGGGCGATCTGCAGGTGCTGAAAGGCGTCTCCGAACAGACCGCGGCGCTGGGCCACGGCACCGGCAAGGGGCTGTTGATCGTCGACGATCTGGTCGACACCGGCAAGACCGGCCGCATGGTCCGCGACCTGTTGCCCGACGCGCATTTCGCCACCGTCTACGCCAAGCCGATGGGCAAGCCGCTGGTCGACACCTTCATCACCGAGGTCTCGCAGGACACCTGGATCTTCTTCCCGTGGGACACCGGCCTGAGCTTCCAGCCGCCACTGAAGGACGGCGCGGCCTAACCTCTCCCCGCGCGCGGGGAGAGGTCGGATTGCGCAGCAATCCGGGTGAGGGGGCGTCGCGACGAGTCTGAGCCTTTCGCATTTCGGGTGGCAAACGCCGCGCGCTGGTGCTGACATCGCAACGCTCGGCCATGTCGAGACGCCCCCTCATCCCAGCCTTCTCCCCGCACGCGGGGAGAAGGAGCAGGCCGGGCGCGGGGAGAGGTCCTGCACCACGCGCGGGATCGCGATGACGCTCTGAGACAGGCCTCGTCTTGTGTTTGTGGAGCCGACCATGCCGCTGCAGAATCGCGTGACGCCGTTCGGCGAGATCGTCGCGGTGGCGAGCCGCGGGATGTTCACCGGCAATCGCGGCATCATTCACGACCCGGCGACGAAGACGCTGCTGACGCGGCGCTGGTCGAGCCCGGCGTGGATCACCTGCGTCTGCGACTTCCGTGGTCGCCGCCGCGACGTGATGGCGACGCGGAGCTGGACCGAGCTGTTCTTCCTGGATGAAGCGACCGCGCTCGCGGCGGGACATCGGCCCTGTTACTTCTGCCGGCGGGCCGACGCCAATGCGTTTGCTGCAGCGTGGGCGGAGGGCAACGGCCTTGCGCGCGTCACCGCCAGACAGATCGACGCCACGTTGCATGCCGAGCGCCTCGACGGCAGGGCGACGCGGCTGCATCCGCTGCCCTGCGCGATCGAGGCGTTGCCGGACGGCGCGATGGTGGCGGCGCTGGCGCCGGATGCCGACGGTTCGCGACCAGGTCACGATCGAGCCGACTGCTATCTGATCGGGCGGGGCGAGATGTTGCAGTGGAGTTTCGACGGCTATCGCGCCGTCGAAACGCCACCACGCCGCCCGCAACTGATAACGCCGCCCTCGACGTTGCGTGCGTTGCAGGCGGGATATCGGCCGCGCTGCTCGGGCCGACGTTCCGAGGCGGCTGCGGACTGACTTGCGCCGGCCGCTATTGGGGCAGGGCGTAGACCTTGAGATAATCGCCGGGCGTGGTGCCGAAGCGGGCGTGACCGGTCGCCGTGACCGCGATGTATTGCCGACCGTTGTGCGCGTAGCTCATCGGGCCGGCCTGCGCGCCGGCGGGCAGCCGGGCTTCCCACAGCAGCCGTCCGGTGGCGGTCTCGAACGCGCGCAGGAAATCGTCCTGCGTCGCGCCGATGAAGGTCAAGCCGCCGGCCGTCACCAGCGGGCCGCCGAGGTTCGGCGTTCCCGTCGCGATCTTGAGACGGGTGGGAATACCGAGCGGACCGGAATCGAAGCCGGTGCCCAAGGGCTTCGACCAGACGATCTGGCCGGTGTCGATATTGGTCGCCGAGATGTAGCCCCAGGGCGGCGAGATGCACGGCACCCTGAGCGGCGACCACCAGATCGGTCGGGTCACGGCGAAGGGCGTCCCGGAGTGGGGGGCGACTTTCTGATCCGGTCTGGCGCCGCCCGATCCGACAGGCTGATCGACGACGTCCGCGCGCGGATGCAGAACCACCAGGTTGGGCAGCCGGGAATTGTTGGCGATGATCAGGCGACGCTGCGGGTCGTAGCCGAGCCCGCCCCAATTCATGCCACCGACCGTGCCCGGAAACAGCAGCAGGCCTGCCTTGTCGACCGTGGGCGGGGTGAAGATGCCCTCGTAGCGGTGACGGTGGAAACTGATGCGGCAGAGCGCAGCGTCGATCGGCGTCAGCCCGAAGGCATGACGCGCGTCGATTTGCTCGGGATCGCGACCCGGCACGCCACCGATGTTCGGAAAGAAGACGGATTGCGGCTGGGTCGGCGCCACCCAATCGCCCGGAGGCGGGCCCTGCGGGGTAGGGCGCTGCTCGACCGGGCGGAGCGGCTCGCCGGTGCGGGCGTCCAGCAGAAACAGGTTGCCGGTCTTGCTGGCCTGCATGATGGCTCGATGGGCAGAGCCGTTGATGGTGACGTCGACCAGCATCGGCTGAGCGCCGAGGTCGTAGTCCCAAAGGTCGTGGGTGACGGTGGTGTAGACCCAGCGCGTCGCGCCGGTCTGCAGATCGACCGCGACGACAGCATCGGTGAAGCGGTCTTCTTCCGGGGTCCGGTTGCCACCCCATTGATCGGCGGCGGCATTGCCGGTGGCGAGGAAGGCCAGCCCCAATGATTCGTCCGCCGAAATGATGTTCCAGACGTTCGGCGTGCCGCGGGGATAGATCTCGCCGGGCGCGAGCTTGGCCTGGGCGTCGGGACGAAGTGCGTCCACGGCCCAGCGGAGTTCGCCGGTGCGCGCGTCATAGGCTCGCACCACGCCGGACGGCGCATCCCGTCTCTGGTTGTCGCTCACCTGATGGCCCAGAATGAGCAGCCCGCCCGCCATGGTCGCGCCCGAGGTGGAGGAGGCGAAGCCCTTCTCGCGCAGTCCCATGCCGGCGGTCAAATCGACGACGCCGTCTTCGCCGAACTCCCGGCAAACGAAGCCGGCGACCGCATCGAGCGCGATCAGCCGGCCGTCCGCCGTCGAGACGAAGATGCGCCGGTGACACTGGCTGCCCCCGCGCGGCACCGGACGAATCGCGCCAGGAACAGCGGGCATCGTTGCAATCGATTCCGGCGCACCCGCGGCTTCGCCATCGTCGAAATAGGCGACGGCGCGACACGCCGCGGTGAACAGCGACTCCATCGCGCTCGCCGGCACCTTGGGGTCGTGACTCCAGCGCACGTTGCCGGTGCCCGGATCGAGTGCGAACACGCGATTGGTCGGCGTGCAGGTGTAGAGCAGGTCCCCGACCTTGATCGGCGTGTTCTGGGCGGAATAGAAGACGCGCCCGGGATCGGGATTGAGATCGCCGCTGCGAAACGTCCAGGCTTCCTGCAAGGTGGTGACGTTGGCGGTGGACACCTGGCTCAAGCTCGAATAGCGGCGTCCTCCGGTGGTGCCGCCGAACGCGGTCCAGTCCGCGCCGGCTTCCTGCATGGCGCCGCCGCCGGCGGGAGCGCCGCTCGCCGCGCTGTCGCGTTCGCTCGCCGGTTCGGTGGTTTCCCAGCTTGCATAGACGAGCCCACCCAGAGCGATAAAGATACTAAGTGCTGAGGCCAGCGCGAGTTTGCGCGGCGTCGAACGCGGCGCGGCGCGCCACAGCAGATAAGCGAGGCCGACGCCGGCCAACAGCGCTGCAAGAACGCCGACGCGGCCGGCGAAATCGATGCCCCAGGCCGGCAGCCAGCCTTTGCCGGCGATCTCGACCAGCGACCAGATAATTGTGAGCAGGAAAGCGCCGGCGAACAGCAGGAAGGCCGCGCGATCGCGGCCTGTCCAGACCAGGGCTGCGCCGAGCGCCAGCAACGCGCCCGCGCCAAGATAGTAGAAGGAGCCGCCGAGTGCGATCAGCCAGCCGCCGAGCACGGCCATGATCAGTCCGAGTACGCCGACCAATGTCGCCAGGCCGACATAGAGCCATCGCCAGCCGCGACGCTTTGCGAATCTCGGATGCGTCGTATCGGCGGGCATGAGCAGATCTCCGTCAGCGGGGCTGCCCGGCCAACGTTCCGCCTACGGCAGTGTTCCATCCAGCTGATAGGCACCTCGGCGACCCATCGGCGCATGCGCCGTCATGCCGCGCCTTCGGACGACGCTCACGCCGCTGATGATCAGCCGAACGTCTCCCGCGCCAGCGCCGCGCCGGCGCCGAGCGCGGCGAGTTTCGCCTCGGCGATGTCGCGGCGCATCGGGGCCATGCCGCAATTGGTCGTGGCGACGATGTTGCTCTTCGGCACGTGTTGCATCACCGCTTCGATCGTGGCGCAAACGTCGTCGGCGGTTTCGATCGCGTCGCTGGCGACGTCGATGACACCGGCCTGGACGATCTTGCCGGGCAGCAGCGACAGCAATTCCAGCGGCACTTTCGAATTACGGCATTCGATCGCGACTTGCTGAATTGGACTGGCGTCGATCGCCGGAAAGATCTGTTCGTATTGCCGCCACTCGGCGCCGAGCGTTTCTTTCCAGTCGGTGTTGGCCTTGATGCCGTAGCCGTAGCAGATGTGCACGGCGGTGGCGCAGGTGAGGCCTTCGGCGGCGCGCTCCAGCGCCTTGACGCCCCAATCGGCGGCCTCGCTCATGTAGACGTTGAACGCCGGCTCGTCGAACTGGATCATGTCGATGCCGTCGGCCTGCAACGCTTTGGCTTCCTGATTGAGCAGCTCGGCGAAGGCGAACGCCATCTTGACGCGGTCGCCGTAGTACTGGTCGGCGATGGTGTCGATGATCGTCATCGGGCCGGGCAGGGTGAACTTGATCTTCTGCTTTGTATGCGCGCGCGCCACCCGCGCCTCGAATTCGTGGACGCGGCCCTTCAGGCGCAGCGGCGCCACCACCTGCGGCACCATCGCTTTGTAGCGATCGTTGCGGATGCCCATCTCGACCTTGTGGGCGAAGTCGATGCCTTCGACCGCTTCGAGAAAGCCGTGGACGAAATGCTGCCGCGCCTGCTCGCCTTCCGTGACGATGTCGACGCCGGAATCCTCCTGCAGCTTCAGCGCGAGAATCGTGGCGTCGCGCTTGGCGCGCTGCAGTTCCGCGCCCGAGGATTTCCACGGCGCCCACAGCTTGTCGGGTTCGGCGAGCCATTCGGGCTTCGGCAAGGAGCCGGCGATCGTGGTCGGAAACAGCATGGGGCCTCTCCCTGGGACGCGTCGTTGCGGCCCTCTCTGCCATGTTCGCTGCGTGGCGGATAGGGGGCCGAGACCGAGGTGACAAGGCCGGCGCGGCCGGGCTAGGATGCGGAAAAATCAACCCGTGAAGGGAGCCCGCATGATCGAGCTGTTTTACGCGCCGACGCCGAACGGCTGGAAGATCTCGATCATGCTGGAAGAATGCGGCCTGCCGTACAAAGTGGTGCCGATGCAGCTCGGCCGCGGCGATCAGTTGAAGCCGGAGTTTCTCGCGCTCAGCCCGAACGGCCGGATGCCGGCGATCGTCGATCACGCGCCCGCCGACGGCGCCGGGCCGCTGAGCATGTTCGAGAGCGGCGCGATCCTGATCTATCTGGCGGAGAAGACCGGACGCTTCATGCCCGCCGAGGCACGGCGCCGCTTCGACGTGATGCAATGGGTGATGTGGCAGATGGCCGGCTTGGGGCCGATGCTCGGCCAGAACGGCCATTTCCTGCTCTATGCGCCGGAGAAAATTCCCTACGCGATCGAGCGCTACAGCCGCGAAGCGAAGCGACTGTACGGCGTGCTCGACGCGCAGCTCGAAGGCCGCGATCACATCGCCGGCGACTATTCGATCGCCGACATCGCCTGCTTTCCGTGGATCATGACTCACAAGGCGCAGGGCCTGACGCTCGACGACTATCCGAACGTGAAGCGCTGGTACGCGGCGCTCCGCGCGCGGCCGAAGCTGCAGGCTGGCCTCGCGCTCGGCAAGGAGGACAGGAAGCCGATGGACGAACAGGCGCGCAAGCTGCTGTTCGGCGTCGACAAGCCGGCGCATGCCGATGCGGCTGTGCAGGGCGCGCAGCAGCAGTGATGGCGAGTCGTGGTGAGCACTGGATACGGACGACGTTGATGCACGCGCGATCAACAACCACACCCGTCATCGCCCGGCTCGACCGGGCGACCCAGTATCCCAGAGCGGCTGTTGCTCAACTCGATCGCTCTGGAATACTTGGTCCCCCGCTTTCGCGGGGGATGACGGTGGGAGCTTGCTGATGACGACACAACGAATATCAACGCTCGTCATTCCGGGGCGCGCCGGAGGCGCGAGCCCGGAATCCATACGCCGCAGCTTGGGCGTCGGAGCAGGGCGTCGGTTGCGCTTTGCCTGAACGAGAGGATAGGGGGTATGGATTCCGGGTTCGCGCTGCGCGCGCCCCGGAATGACAAGTTGAGAGACAGCAATTAACAACAAAGAAAAAGGAAACACCCGCGATGCTCGAATTCTTCTTCGACTGCTCCAGTCCCTGGACCTATCTGGCCTTCCACAACATCCAGCCGCTGGCGAAGGAGGCGGGGGCGGAGATCATTTGGCGGCCGATCCTGGTCGGCGGCATCTTCAATTCGGTCAATCCAAGCGTATACGAATCGCGCAAAACGCCGGTGCCGCTGAAGGCGCGCTACATGGTCAAGGACCTCGGCGACTGGGCGCGCTCGTCCGGCCTTGCGATCAAGATGCCGCCTTGGGTGTTCCCGGTGAACAGCGTCAAGGCGATGCGCGGCTGCCTGTGGCTGCTGCGCGACAAGCCGGATGCGATGGTGCCGTTCGCCACTGCGGTGTTCGAGGCCTATTGGGGCGATGATCAGGACATTTCCAACGACGAGGTGCTGAGCGCGATCTGCACCCGCGTCGGCCTCGATCCGCAGGCGTTGTTCGCCGGCATCGCCGAACCCGCGATCAAGGATCAGCTCAAGGCCAACACCGACGAGGTGATGGCGCGCGGCGGCTTTGGTTCGCCGACGATCTTCGTCGACAAGACGGACATGTATTTCGGCAACGACCGCTTGCCACTGGTGCGCGAGGCGCTGATGCGCCGCAAAGCGAGCGCCGCCTGATGGCGAAAGCGGTGGTGTGCCGCGAGCTCGGTCCGCCCGAGGCGCTGCGGCTTGAAGAGATCGAACGCAAAGCGCTGAAGCCGGGCGAGGTGCGCGTCGCGATCCGGGCGGCGGGGATCAACTTCCCCGACATTCTGATGTGCGCCGGCGAGTATCAGCTCAAGCCGGAACTGCCGTTCATTCCCGGCGTCGAGGCGGCCGGCGACGTGATCGAAACCGGCGAGGGTGTCAGCGATGTGCGCGTCGGCGACAAGGTGATCGTCAAGCTGCGGTTCGGCGCCTATGCGCAGGAGGTCGCGGTGGCGGCGTCGCAACTGACGCCGATGCCGCCGAATTTCGACTACGCCGAGGCCGCGACCTATCTGGCCGGCCACGGCACCGCCTGGCACGGCCTGGTCGATCGCGGGCAGTTGAAAAAGGGCGAAGTGCTGTTGGTGCACGGCGCTGCCGGCGGCGTCGGGCTGGCCGCGGTCGAACTCGGCAAATATCTCGGCGCGACCGTGATCGCGGCGGCGTCGAGCGAGGAGAAGCTCGCGGTGGCGCGCGCCCGCGGCGCCGATCACGGCATTCTGTACGGCGCCGAGCCGTTCCGCGATGCGGTCAAGCGCATCACCGGCGGCCGCGGCGCCGACGTAGTGTTCGATCCGGTCGGCGGCGCGATCTTCGAGGACAGCGTGCGCTGTATCAATTGGGGCGCGCGGCTTCTCGTGGTCGGTTTCACCGGCGGCATCGGCCTCGCGCGCACCAATCTGATCCTGATGAAAGGCGCCAGCGTGATCGGAGTCCGCGCCGGTGAGGCGGTGCGGCGCGATCCGGCGCTCGGCGAACGGCGCATCGCGGCTTTGCTTGATCTCGCCGCGAAGGGCGTGCTGCGCCCCAACGTCTCGCACCGGTTGCCGCTGGCGCAATGGGCGCAAGGGATGCGGCTTCTGATCGAGCGCCGCGCCATCGGCCGGGTCGCGCTGCTGCCGTAGCGCGGAATTTGCAAGCCGCGCGGCGCGAAAATTTCGCTTGGCGCGGGTTTCGCAATGTGGAATGCAGCGCAAAACAACGAGGATTTGATGGGCGCTGAAATCGAACGCGATGCGTATATGAAACTCGTCGGCACCGAGATCGGTGTCTCGGAATGGCACCTGATCGATCAGAAGCGGATCGACGCCTTCGCCGACGCCACCGAGGACTGGCAGTTCATCCACGTCGATCCCGCGCGTGCCGCGCGCGAGACGCCGTTCGGCACCACGATCGCGCACGGCTTTCTCACCGCGTCGATGCTGAGCGTGTTCTCCTACGAGGCGCTGCCGAAGATCAAGGGCGCGACGATGGGCGTCAATTACGGCTTCGACCGGCTGCGTTTCATCTCGCCGGTCAAGGCCGGCTCGCGGGTGCGCGGCCGCTTCATGCTGAGCGAAGCCACTCTGCGCAAGCCGAACGAATTGCTGTCGCGTACCAGCGTCAACATCGAAATCGAGGGCGAGAAGCGCTCGGCGCTGGTCGCCGACTGGCTCGGCCTGATCTACTTCGAACAATAATCCGGGAAACAACACACATGGCTATCAGGTTCGACGGACGCGTCGCCATCGTCACCGGCGCGGGCAACGGTTTGGGGCGCGCGCATGCGCTGGGCCTCGCGGCGCGCGGCGCCAAGGTGGTGGTCAACGATTTCGGCGGCGCGCGCGACGGCACCGGCGGCTCGATGACCGCGGCCGAGACGGTGGTCGAGGAGATCCGCAAGGCCGGCGGCACCGCGATGGCCGACGGCGCCGATGTCTCCAACTACGAGCAGGTGAAGGCGATGGTCGCGAAAGCGACCAAGGAGTGGGGCAGCGTCGATCTGATGGTGGCGAATGCCGGCATCCTGCGCGACAAATCCTTCGGCAAGATGGAGCTCTCCGATTTCCAGAAGGTGATCGACGTGCATCTCGCCGGCACGTTCTACTGCTGCAAGGCGGTGTGGGACGGCATGAAGGAGCGCAACTACGGCCGCATCGTGCTGACCACCTCGTCGTCGGGCATGTTCGGCAATTTCGGCCAGGCCAATTACGGCGCGGCCAAAGCCGGCATCGTCGGGCTGATGAACGTGCTGGCGCAGGAGGGCCGCAAGACCGACATCCGCGTCAACACCGTGTCGCCGACGGCCGCGACCCGGATGACCGAAGAGCTGCTGCCGCCGCAGGCGCTGCAATTGATGAAGCCGGAGGCGATCACCCCGGCGGTGCTGTTCCTGCTCAGCGACAACGCGCCCACCCGCACCACGCTCGGCGCCGGCGCCGGCTCGTTCGCGCAGATCAAGATCATCGAGACCGAAGGCATCAACCTGCCGGAGGAGGAGTGGACCCCCGACGCGATCGCCGCGCACTTCGCCGAGATCAGCGACGACTCCAAGGCGCAGGCGCTGGAAGGCGCATTCCAGCAGACGCAGAAATACGTCGCGCAGGCCGCGGCGAGGCTCGGCCTCAAGATGTGAGGCCGACCTCTGTCGTCATTCCGGGGCGCGCGCAGCGCGAACCCGGAATCTCCGGTTGCAGAACATCTCGGGATTCCGGGTTCGCTCGCTGCGCGAGCGCCCCGGAATGACGGAGAGGGGAAGCGATCGTCTCTCGACGAGTCATTCCGGGGCGCGCCGAAGGCGTGAACCCGGAATCTCTGCCCGCGTGCCGGTTCGTGTATAAGGGCCGGATGATTTGCAGCGCAGGCAGCCGTGGCTGACATTCTCGATATCGACGCCGCCGTGATCGGCGCGGGCCCGGCCGGGCTGATGGCGGCCGAGCAATTGGCGCAGGCGGGGGCGCGCGTCGTCGTGTTCGACGGCATGAGTTCGGGCGCGCGAAAATTCCTGCTCGCCGGGCGCGGCGGGCTCAATCTCACCCACAGCGAGCCGCTGCCTGATTTCCTCGCGCGCTATGGCGCCGCGCAGGCGCGGCTGACGCCGGCGATCGAGGCGTTCGCGCCCGATGCGCTGCGCGCCTGGGCGGAGGAATTGGGGGAGCCGACCTTCGTGGGCTCGAGCGGCCGGGTGTTTCCGGTGGCGATGAAAGCTTCGCCACTGCTGCGCGCCTGGCTGCGCCGGCTGGACGGGGCGGGCGTGGACTTGAAATTGCGGCATCGCTGGAGCGGCTGGGACGACGACGGACGGCTGTTGTTCGACACGTTCGGCGGCGTGCGTCCCGTTGAAGCGCGCGCCACGGTGCTGGCGCTCGGCGGCGCGAGCTGGCCGAAGCTCGGTTCCGACGGCGGCTGGGTCGATCGGCTCGCCGCGAAGGGCGTCGCGATCGCGCCGTTGAAGCCGGCGAATTGCGGCTTCCTGGTCGACTGGTCGGAGCTGTTCGTCGCCAAGTATCAAGGCGCGCCGTTGAAGAACATCGCGCTGTCGTTCGGCGAACACAGCCTGCGCGGCGAGGCGATCGTCACCAAAGGCGGCCTCGAAGGCGGCGGTGTGTATGCGCTGTCGGCCGGCTTGCGCGACGCCATCCTCGCGGACGGCGCGGCGACGCTGACGATCGCGCTGCGGCCCGATCTGTCCGCCGATGAACTGGCGGCGCGGCTGGGCAAGCCGAAGGGCAAGCAATCGCTGTCGACTTACTTGCGCAAGGCCGCGGGACTGGCGCCGGCCGCCATCGGGCTGCTGCAGGAAGCGGCGCGGGCGCTTGGCCTGTCGCTGGCGTCGCTGTCGCCGGGCGACCTCGCCGCGCTGATCAACGCCGTGCCGGTGCGACTCACCGGCATCGCGCCGATCGCGCGGGCGATCTCCACCGCGGGCGGCATCGCGTTCGATGCCATCGACGACAACTACATGCTGCGCAAGCTGCCCGGCGTGTTCGCGGCCGGCGAGATGCTGGATTGGGAAGCGCCGACTGGCGGCTATCTGCTGACCGCGTGCTTTGCGACGGGCGCGGCGGCGGGTCAGGGCGCGCTGGCGTGGCTGGGGCGATAGGCGCACGGCGATCGAGGCCGTGCCGCGCCGTCGCCCTTCGAGGCTCGCTGCGCTCGCACCTCAGGGTGACGGCTTCACGCACTCACATTCAAGTTCGTCATTCCGGGGCGCGCGTAGCGCGAACCCGGAATCTCGGTTGTGCCCTGAACCTCGGGATTCCGGGTTCGCTCGCTGTGCGAGCGCCCCGGAATGACGAACATGGACGTTGTTACTTCAGCTTCCCGCGTGCCGCGACCGGCAGCATCCCGACGATCTCGTCGCCGCGGACCATCACCACCTCGTCGACCATGTTGACGACGACGCAGACGTGGTTGGGTACGATCCGCACGACGTCGCCGATGGCCGGGCGGGAGTTGCTGCGGGAGAGATCGAGGAAGCCGTGCTCCTCGGCGAAGCGGGCGATGCGGGCTTCGGGATGATCGAGAATGAGGCCGAAACCGTCGAGGCCGCCGCCGGGGTCGGAGGTCAGCGTCTTCGAGCCGGCGTCGAGGATGCCGCGCTCGGGTGCAGCGCGGCTGACCACGGTGGAATAGATCGTCAGCGCGCAATCGTCCCATGATGCGACGCCGGCTTCGACCTGCATGCGGTCGTTGTAGATGTAGGTGCCGGGACGATGCTCGGTGGCGCCTGCGAGCTGGCCGAGGTTCTTCAAATTCGGCGAGCCGCCGGTCGAGACGATTTCCGCGTCGAGGCCATGCGCGCGGATGCCGGCCAGCGCCTCGTCGAAGAAGCGCTGCGCCTGCGGCCAGCCGTCCTCGGTCGGGTACAGCATCAAGCCCTTGAACACGAGCCCGTCGGAGGCCGCGATCGTGCGGGCGAGCGCGATCGCTTCCGCCGGCGTCTCGACGCCGGCGCGCTGCCGGCCGGTGTCGCATTCGACCACGACGCCGAGCGGGCGGCCGGCGCGCGCCGCAGCGGCGGGGAGGCCGGCGATCACCACCTCGTTGTCGGCGGCGACGATCATCTGCGCGCGTTCGTGCAGCGCGCCGAGTCGTGCCATCTTCTCCTCGCCGATGAGATTGTAGCTGATCAGGATGTCGTCGATGCCGGCCTCGGCCATCACTTCGGCTTCGCCGAGCTTCTGGCAGGTGATGCCGCGGGCGCCGGCTTTGATCTGCATCTGCGCCAGTAGCGGCGATTTGTGGGTCTTGATATGCGGCCGGTTGGCGACGCCGGCCGCGTCGCACAGTCCCTGCACCCGCGCGATGTTGCGCTCGACCCGGTCCATGTCGATCACCAAAGCGGGCGTGCCGATGTCGCGGGCGATTTTGGCGGCGAGCGGGGTGGTCATGGGCGGGCTCCAGCTTGTTGTATACTGCTTGGCAACTTAGTACCACGTCATGCCCGGGCTTGACCCGCCTGCGCGGCCGAAGCCGCTTCGGCGCGGCGAAGGCCCGGGCATCCACGGACACAAGCACGGCCGTGCCCGTTGGCGTGGATGGCCGGGGCGAGCCCGGCCATGACGGCTGAGTGTGGTGCAACGCCGTGCTTGGGCGGCGAGGGTAGCTTGCCGAGTAGAATAGCGTAGCGCCTCACGCGCTTTCGATCTCTTCCCGCAGCATTTCGAGTTCGAGCCAGCGGTGCTCGGCGGCCTGATGCTCGTCATGGGCCTTGGCGAGTGCGGCCGAAAGCTTGTCGAATTTGGCGCGGTCGCGGGCGTAGAGTTGCGGGTCGTCGAGCTGCTGCTGCAGCGCGGCGATCTCGGCTTCGAGCTTGGCGATGGTCTTCGGCAGTGTTTCCAGCGCGTGCTTGTCGTTGAAGGTCATCTTGCGCTTCGGCGCGGGCGCGGCGGCCGGCGCCGCGGACTTCGGCGCGCCGGCCTCGCTGGCGGCTTTCGCCGGGGCGCGGCTGAGGTCGGCGCCGCGCTGGCTCAGCATGTCGGAGTAACCGCCGGCATACTCGGTCCAGCGACCGTCGCCTTCCGGTGCGATCACCGACGTCACGACGCGGTCGAGGAAGTCGCGGTCGTGACTGATCAGGATGACGGTGCCGTCATAGTCGCCGAGCATTTCCTCGAGCACGTCCAGCGTCTCGAGGTCGAGATCGTTGGTCGGCTCGTCGAGCACCAGCAGGTTCGACGGCTTCGCCAGCGCGCGCGCCAGCATCAGCCGGCCGCGCTCGCCGCCCGACAGCGCTTCCAGCGGGGTGCGGGCCTGCTCCTGCTTGAACAGGAAGTCCTTCATATAGCCGATGACGTGGCGCGGCTTGCCGCCGACCATCACCTGATCGCCGCGGCCGCCGGTCAGCGCCTCGGCGAGCGAGGTCTTGGCGTCGAGGCTGTCGCGGTGCTGATCGAGCGTCGCGATTTCGAGATTGGTGCCGAGCCGGATGCTGCCCGAATCCGGCGGCAACGCGCCGGTCAGGATGCTGATCAGCGTGGTCTTGCCGGCGCCGTTCGGGCCGACGATGCCGATACGGTCGCCGCGATTGACGCGGATCGAGAAGTTCTCGACGATCGGGCGATCGCCCCACGCCTTGGCGATATTCTTCGCTTCGATCACCAGCTTGCCGGACTTGTCGGCCTCGGCGGCGGCGAGATTGGCGCTGCCGGTCGGGCCGCGATAGTCGCGCCGCGAGGCGCGCAGCTCGTGCAGGCCGGCGAGGCGCTTGACGTTGCGCTTGCGGCGGCCGGAGACGCCGTAGCGCAGCCAGTGCTCTTCGGCGACGATCTTGCGATCGATCTTGTGCTGATCGCGCTCCTCTTCGGCGAGCACATCGTCGCGCCAGGATTCGAACTGCGAGAAGCCGCGGTCGATCTGACGGATCACGCCGCGATCGAGCCAGGCGGTGGCGCGCGACAGATTGGCGAGGAAGCGGCGGTCGTGGCTGATCATCACGATCGCGCCCCTGCGCTGCGCCAGATCGCTCTCCAGCCATTCGATCGTGGTGAGATCGAGATGGTTGGTCGGCTCGTCGATCAGCAAAATATCCGGATCGGGCGCCAGCATCCGCGCCAGCGCGGCGCGGCGCGCTTCGCCGCCGGAGAGATGCGCCGGGTCCTCGTCGCCATGCAGGCCGAGCTGCTCCAGCAGATACGCGGCCTGATAGTGCGCGTCGCCGGGCGCCAGGCCGGCCTCGACATAGGCCAGCGTGGTCTTGTAGCCGTCGAAATCCGGCTCCTGCGGCAGATAGCGGATGGTCGAGCCGGGCTGCACGAAGCGGCTGCCGCGGTCGGGCTCGATCAGGCCGGCGACGATCTTCAACAGCGTCGATTTGCCGGAGCCGTTGCGGCCGATCAGGCACAGCCGATCGCCCGCCGAGACGCTGAGTTCGACGCCGTCGAACAGCGGCGCGCCGCCGAAGGTCAGCGCGATGTCTTTGAGTTGGATCAGCGGCGGGGCCATTGGTGGTCCATCAAGTCTGTGGTTGCGCCGGCGGCGAGGGGCGGCGGCGGGCGATCCGGCGGATCGTGGTGTCGAGCGCGGCGAGAAACGCCGAGCGGTCGCGCGGGGTGAAGCCGCGCGGGCCGCCGGTGATTTCGCCCGACGAGCGCAGATCGGTCATCAGATTGCGCACCGCCAGCGTCATGCCGATCGATTCTTCGGAGAATGGCTTGCCGTTCGGCGCCAACACCTCGGCGCCGGCCTTGACGCAGCGGCTCGCCAGCGGAACGTCGGCGGTGACCACGATATCGCCGGGCTGGACGCGTTCCGCAATCCAGTCGTCGGCGGCATCCATGCCGGAACCCGCCGCGATCCGCTCGATCAAGGGATGCGTCGGCACGCGGATGAAACTGCCCGCGACCACGCTGACCGGCAGGCCGTGGCGCTCGGCAACCCGGTAGATCTCGTCCTTCACCGGGCAGGCGTCGGCGTCGACATAGATGCGGGTGGGCGCGGCTTCGGTCATTCGCTCTCGATCGGGGGCTGGCGCGGCGCTTTACGGCCGCTGCGGCGCTGGCGTAGCATCGCCGGACACGATCGCCAACAAGATCGAACAAACCGGGAGAAACCATGGCCGCACCGCTCGCGCCCTGGCGCGTCCGCGCCTTCAACACCGCCAAGCAATCTGAAAACAAGATGCACGACGACGCCGTCGCGCGGCAATTCGGCTTCTCCGGCGGGCTGGTGCCCGGCGTCGAGGTGATGGCCTACATGATGCATCTGCCGGCGGCGCGCTGGGGGCGGGTGTTCCTGGAACGCGGGCTGATCGAGGCGCGGTTCGTCAAGCCGGTCTATGACGGCGAGACCGCGACCGTGACGGGCGAGGCGCAAGGCGACGACATCTCGCTGAGCGTGGAGAGCCGGGGCGAATTGTGCGCGACCGGCTCGGCGTCGCTGCCGGCGCGGGCCCCGGCGGTCGATCTCGGCGCCTATCCCGACACGCGAGTCGTCGCCGACCGGCCGCCGGTGGGTGCCGCGTCGTTCCCGGAAGGGGCGTGGCTCGGAACCGCCCCGGTGAGCTGGGGCGGCGAAAAGCTGCGCGCCTATCTCGACGAGATTCGCGAGACCGATCCGATCTATCTCGCGAACGATCTGGTGCATCCCGGCACGCTGCAGCGGATCATGAATCGCGTGCTGGTCGACAATGTCGAGCTCGGCCCGTGGATCCATGTCGGCTCGCGGATGCAACTACTCGCAGCCGCGCGCGGCGACGACGTCCTCACCGCGCGTAGCAAGGTGACGGCGAATTACGACAAAAAGGGCCATCGCTTCGCCGAATTCGACGCACTGATCGTCGCGGGCGGCACGACGCCCGTCGCGCATTGCCATCACGTGGCGATTTTCGCACCGCGGCAGCAGGCGGCCGCTTAGCGCGCAAATTCCGCCGCGCGGATGCAAATAGCCGAAGCTGCGACGTTCTGACCCCGCGCGTCTCGCGCGAGGGCTGCGAGAATGAGCATCAGAAACTCTCGTACAGACAGGAGGGCGGGCACACACCACAGATGCGCGGGGCCGGCGACAAGGCCGAATGAACAAATCAAAAAACTCTTCCGGAGGAAACATGCACTTCATTCAACGTGCGGCGGCGGCGATGACGCTGGCTACGCCGCTGCTGCTCGGCGCCTCTGCGTTCGCGCAGCAACAGAGCCCGCTGAAGATCGGTCTGCTCGGGGATTTCCAGTCGGTGTATTCCGACATCGGCGGCCCCGGCAATGTCGAGGCCGCCAAGATGGCGATCGAGGAGATGGGCGGCACGATGTTCGGCAAGCCGATCGAGTTCATCTCGGCCGACGTCCAGAACAAGCCCGACATCGCCGCGTCGTTGGCGCGCAAATGGTACGAGAACGAAGGCGTCGACATGATCGTCGATTTGCCGACCTCGGCCACCGCGCTCGCCGCGATGGAAATGTCGAAGCGGTTCGAGAAGATCATGATCGTCACCGACGCGGCGTCGTCGGACATCACCGGCAAGTCGTGCTCGCCCTACACCGCGCACTGGACCTACGACACTTACTCCAACGCACACACCGTGGGCTCGGCGATCGTCAAGAACGGCGGCGACACCTGGTTCTTCATCACCGCGGACTATCTGTTCGGCCATTCGGTCGAGCGCGACACCGGCGAGGTGGTCAAGGCGGCCGGCGGCAAGGTGCTCGGCAGCACGCGGCACCCGTTGAACAACGCCGACTTCTCGTCGTTCCTGCTGCAGGCGCAGTCGTCCAAGGCCAAGATCATCGGCATGGCCAATGGCGGCGGCGACACCATTAACACCATCAAGCAGGCGGCGGAATTCGGCATCGTCGCCGGCGGCCAGAAGCTCGCCGGCATCGTGATGTTCATCTCCGACATCCACAGCCTCGGGCTGAAGATGGCGAACGGGCTGATCATCACCGAGGCGTATTACTGGGACCTCAACGACCGAACCCGCGAATTCGGCAAGAAGTTCCACGACAGGATGAAGCGGATGCCGACGATGAACCAGGCCGCGACCTACAGCGCGACGCTGCATTATCTCAAGGCGGTGAAGGCGGCGAATTCCAAGGACACCAAGACGGTGCTGGCGAAGATGCGCGAGACGCCGGTGCGCGACGCCTTCACCGACAACGGCTTCCTGCGCGAGGACGGCCGCATGGTGCACTCGATGTTCCTGTTCGAGGTCAAGAAGCCGGAAGAATCCAAGGCGCCGTGGGACTATTACAAGATGCTGGCCGAAGTCCCCGGCGATCAGGCGTTCCGTCCGCTGAAGGACGGCGGCTGCCCGCTGGTGAAGGCGGAGTAAGCGCATCTGCGGGTGCCGTGAGTCGACGACCCCGCAACCAACAAACGTCATCGCCGGGCTCGACCCGGCGATCCATCTTCTTCGCAAAGAGTCGTTGTTGGCGCGCTGCGCGCGCGATGGATGCGCGGGTCAAGCCCGCGCATGACGGCTTTGCTGGTTGCCGGCGCTACGCTTCATCAGCGCGGCTGATGTTTCGTGCCTCACGCCGCCGCCGTCTCCTTCGCCTCCCGGATCGCGCGCCAGACCTTCTCCGAGGTCAGCGGCATGTCGAGGGATTTGACGCCGTGGTCTTTCAGCGCGTCGAGCACGGCATTGACGACGCTCGCCAGCGAGCCGGCGCAGCCGGCTTCGCCGCAGCCCTTGGTGCCGAGCGGATTGCCGGGCGCAGGCACGGGGTGATCGCCGACCGCCATCGGCGGAATGTCCTCGGCGCGCGGCAGCGCGTAGTCCTGCAGCGAGCCGGTGATCGGCTGGCCGTCGCCGTCATAGGACATCTTCTCCATCAGCGCCTGGCCGATGCCTTGCGCGACGCCGCCGTGCAACTGGCCTGCGACGATCATCGGATTGACCACGACGCCGAAATCATTGACCGCGGTGTAGCGCACCACGCGGGTGACGCCGGTGTCGGGATCGATCTCGACCTCGGCGACGTGGCAGCCATTGGGGAAGGCGGAGGGGACCGCCTTGACGGTGTGATCGACGTCGAGCGACGCCGGCACGCCGTCGGGGAGTTTCGCCTCGCGCAGCCGCTGCGCCAGCTCCATGATGCCGATGCTGCGATCGGTGCCCGCCACGGTGAAGCGACCATCGGCGAATTCGATGTCGGCCTCCGCGGTCTCCAAGAGATGCGACGCCGCGGCCTTGCCCTTGGCGATCACTTGCTGCGACGCCTCGACGATCGCCATGCCGCTGGCGGTGATCGAGCGCGAGCCGCCGGTGCCGTTGCCGGTGTGGACGACGTCGCTGTCGCCCTGTTCGAGCCGGATGCGGTCGAACGGCACGCCGAGATACGTACTCAGCACCTGCGCGAACGGCGTGGCGTGGCCCTGGCCGTAGTCGAGCGTGCCGGTGATCAGCCGAATTGTGCCGTCTTCCTCGAACACGATCTTGCCGAGTTCGGCGCTCGGCGGGGCGGTGACTTCGAGATAGGAGCCGACCGCGATGCCGCGCAGTTTGCCGCGCTTGCGGCTCTCCTTCTTGCGTTGGGCGAAGCCGGCATGGTCCGACAGCTCCAGCGCCTGCGCGAACACGCCGCCGAAATCGCCGCTGTCATAGGTGACGCCCGAGCAGGCGGTGAACGGCAATTGCTGCGGCTTGATGAAGTTGCGCTTGCGCAAGGCGAGGCGGTCGATGCCGATCTCGTCGGCGGCGCGATCGATCAGCCGCTCCAGGAAGTAGTTCGCCTCGGGCCGGCCGGCGCCGCGATAGGCGCCCATCAGCGTGACGTTGGTGACGACGCATTTGATGTCGACGCCGAGCAGCGGCGTGCGATACACGCTGCCGATGTTCTTGCCGGTGTTGAGCGACAGCGGCAGCGGCGCCACGCCGGTGATGTAGGCGCCGAGATTGCCGGTGCCACTGAGGCGGATCGCCAGAAACTTGCCGGCGGCATCGAGCGCCAGCTCGGCGCGGATCTGCTGGCCGCGGCCGTGGCTGTCGGACAGGAACGCCGACGAGCGTTCGTCGGTCCACTTCACCGGCCGGCCGAGCGCTTTCGCCGCGTGCAGGATGCAGATGTATTCGGGATAGGAGATGTTCTTCATCCCGAACGAGCCGCCGACCTGGCCGGTCAGCACCCGCACCTTGTCGGTCGGCACGCCGAGCAGCTTCGCCAGCGTGTTGCGGTTGCCGGCGACGCCCTGGGTCGGGAGCTGGATGGTATAGCGGCCGTTCTGCCGGTCGTAACTGGCGAGCCCGGTGCGCGGCTCCATCGGCACCGCGGCGACCCGGGTGTTCTCGATGTCGAGCGTGGTGACATGCGCGGCGGAGGCGAAGGCGGCCTCGACGGCCGCGGCGTCGCCGAAGTGATAGTCGAGCGCGATGTTGTTCGGGATGTGATCGTAGAGCTGCGGCGCGCCGGGCTTGATCGCGTCGTCGGCGTCGGTCACCGCCGGCAGCGGCGCGATGTCGAGCGCGACCGATTCGGCGGCGTCGCGCGCCTGAATCGCCGTCTCGGCGACCACGAACGCCACCGGATCGCCGACGAAGCGCACCTTGTCGGTCGCCAGCGCCGGGCGGTTGGTCTGCAGCAGCGGCGTGCCGTCGCGGCTCTTCATCGGCAGCCCGCAGCTGAACGGGGCATAGCCGGCCGCGGCGAGATCGGCGCCGGTGTAGACGCCGACGACGCCGGGCATCGCCCGCGCCGCTTCGGCGTCGATGCCGCGGATGATGCCGTGAGCGTGCGGGCTGCGCACCATCACCGCGGTGAGCTGGCCGGGCAGGTTGCAGTCGTCGGTATAGCGGCCCTTGCCGCGCAGCAGCGTGTCGTCCTCCTTGCGTCGCACCGGCTGGCCAATTCCGAATTTTTGCAGCGCGATGGCGGTGTCGGACGACAGGTTCGAAGGACGGTCCTGCATGAAGCTCATTCCGGCGCTGTGACGAGATAAAAGCCGCGTCGCGGTGGTTTTCGTGTAACCTGGGCGGAGGTTGACGGCCTTCAGATAAAGCAGCGGCGGCAGCACGACAACGCATGATCCGGAATGCGGGCCGTGCGGGTGGCTTGCGCCGCGGCCGTGCGCTGCTAAACTTTCCGTGAATGTGAGCTCGACGTCGGCCGGACGGCCACGAAAGACCGAATTGTGATGGATGAGGAGACGCGGCTCCGCGACGGCCTGATGCCCGGCGGAGACACGCAGCATGAGCACGGGTGTGTTGCGAACGCCGAGGAAGAGCATGGGTCGACGGCGCCGCATGGCGGCGTCTATGCCGCGCTCGACCTCGGCACCAATAATTGCCGGCTGCTGATCGCGCGGCCGACCGGCGACGGCTTTCGCGTGGTCGATTCGTTTTCCCGGATCATCCGGCTCGGCGAGGGCGTCTCTGCCACGGGGCGGATCAGCGATGCGGCGATCGCTCGGGCGATCTCCGCGCTGTCGATCTGCCGTGACAAGATCGATCAGCGCAAGGCGAAGCGGCTGCGGCTGATCGCGACCGAGGCCTGCCGTGCCGCCGTCAATGCCGATGCGTTCTGTGACGCCGTCGCACACGCCACCGGCATCCGTCTCGAAATCATCGATCGCGAGACCGAGGCGCGGCTGGCGGCGATCGGCTGTTCGCCGCTGGTCGATACCGCCGGGCGCGGCGCGATCCTGTTCGATATCGGCGGCGGCTCCAGCGAATTGGTGCGGCTCGCGCGCGATCCGGCGCGGCCGGACCTGCCGCCGCGGATCCGGGCCTGGATGTCGATTCCGCTCGGCGTGGTGACGCTGGCCGAGCAGTTCGGCGGCAAGGTGGTGACCGCGGACAGCTATGCGGCGATGATCGCGGAGGTCGCCAGGCACGTCGCGCCGTTCGCGGCCGCGCATGGCGGCGACCTCGGCGGCCTGCATCTGCTCGGCACCTCGGGCACGGTGACAACGCTCGCGGGGCTGTATCTCGACCTGATCCGCTACGATCGCCGCCGCGTCGACGGCATCTGGATGAGCGACGCGGAACTGACCGCGACGATCGACCGGCTGCGCGGCATGAGCTATCACGATCGCGCCCAGAACCATTGCATCGGCGCCGAGCGCGCCGACCTGGTGCTGGCCGGCTGCGCCATCCTCGACGCGGTGCGTGCGGCGTTCCCGCTGCCGCGGCTGCGGGTCGCCGATCGCGGCCTGCGGGAGGGCATGCTGGTCGAAATGATGCGCGAAGACGGCGTGCCGGGCGTGGCCTGAGGCGGTTCCGCGCTGGTTTTTCCGCGCTCATCTGCTAAGCAACGCGCCACCACCACCAATTTCAAGCAGGGTCATGGCCAAAGACACCACCGGGCGGATGCGCGTCACCGTCAAGAGCGGCGGCCGGATGAAGCTGTCGTCGAAGCTGTGGCTCGATCGCCAGCTCAACGACCCCTATGTGGCGCAGGCCAAGCGCGACGGCTATCGCTCGCGCGCGGCCTACAAGCTGACCGAGATCGACGACAAATATCATTTCCTCAAATCCGGCCAGGCGGTGGTCGATCTCGGCGCCGCGCCCGGAGGCTGGAGCCAGGTCGCGGCGAAGCGGATCGGCTCGGCGAACGGCCGCGGCAAATTGATCGCGATCGACCTGCTGGAGATGGGCGAGATCCCCGGCGTCACCTTCGCGCAGCTCGACTTTCTCGACAGTGCCGCGCCGGACAAATTGCGCGAGATGCTCGGCGGCGACGGCGCCGACGTGGTGATGAGCGACATGGCGGGCAACACCACCGGGCATCGCAAGACCGATCAGCTCCGCATCGTCGGGCTGGTCGAAAGCGCCGCGCAGTTCGCCAGTGAAGTGCTGAAGCCCGGCGGCATCTTCGTCGCCAAGGTATTTCAGAGCGGCGCCGATGCCACGCTGATGAACCAGCTCAAGCGCGACTTCGCCACCGTGAAGCACGTCAAGCCCGCCGCGAGCCGCAAGGATTCCTCGGAGCGCTACGTGCTGGCGATGGGATTCCGCGGCACACAGCCGGCGGCTCAGGAACCGCAGGAACCGTAGTCGCCGGCCAGCTCAGGCAGCGGCGGCCTTGCACCAGCACGCGGCGGCGGTCACAGTCGCTGATCGCGCGCGGTCTGGGTTTCTTCGGTCGCGGTCTTGGCAGCGGCGCCGGCGGCGCCCTTCCGGCTCGAGATCTCGATCGCCTTCCGCCCCGAGATCTCGCTGCCGGCATCGTCCGGCATCCGCCAGAAGAAATACGCCGACAACGCCGACAGCACCGCGACCACGACGAAGGCCGGCGCGAAATCGTCGGCGCCGAGCGTCGTGGTGCCGTGCCACGCCATCGTGGATTCGACCGCAAACGCGCCGATCGCGACGCCGGCCGAGATCGCCAGCTGCTGGCCGACGCTGACCAGCGTGGTGGCGCGGCTCATCTGCGCGGTCTCCACCTCGGCATAGGCGACGGTGTTGATCGCGGTGAATTGCAGCGAGCGGAAGAAGCCGCCGACCAGCAGGATGATCATGATCAGCAGCAGCGGCGTCGCCGGCGTGAACAGCGCGCAGGCGGCGAGAAACACCGAGCTGACCAGCGCGTTGATGGTCATGATCTTGCGGAAGCCGAAGGTGCGGATGATCCGCGCCGCCAGCGGCTTCATCCCCATCGCCCCGGCCGAGGAGGCGAAGGTGACGAGGCCGGAGTGAAACGGCGACAGCCCGAAGCCGATCTGCATCAACAGCGGCAGCAGGAACGGCAATGCGCCGATGCCGAGCCTGAACAGGAAGCCGCCGGTCATGCTGGCGCGCAGCGTCGTCAGCCGCAGCAGCGAGAAATCCAGCACCGGCGAGGCGGTGCGGCGGGCGTGCAGCAGATACAGCGTCATCGCGATCGTGCCGATCGCGATCAGCGCCACGACGACCTGCCAGGGCAGCAGCCCGAGCCCCGCCACCGACAGGCCGAAGGCGATGCCGGCGAGGCCGATGCCGGCCAGCACCAGGCCGTAGAGGTCGAACCGCTCCGGATTGTCGCTGCGGATCGGATCGATGTAGCGCTGCGCGAAGAAGATCCCGGCGAGCCCGATCGGGATGTTGATCAGGAAGATCCAGTGCCACGAGAAGTAGGTGGTGATGAAGCCGCCGAGCGGCGGGCCGATCACCGGGCCGATCAGCGCCGGCACCGTCATCCACGCCATCGCGCCGACCAGTGCGCTCTTGTCGATCGAGCGCAGCAGCACCAATCGTCCGACCGGCGTCATCATCGCGCCGCCGAGCCCCTGCAGGATGCGCGCGAGCACGAAATCGGTGATCGACTGCGACAGCGCGCAGCCGATCGAGCCGATCATGAACACCGCGATCGCCGCCGAGAACACCGTGCGGGCGCCGAACCGGTCGGCGGTCCAGCCGGAGGCCGGGATGAACACCGCCAGCGACAGCAGATAGGACGTGATCGCGAGCTTCAGCGTCAGCGGCGAGGTGCCGATATCGGCGGCAATCGCCGGCAATGACGTGGCGATCACGGTGGCGTCCATGTTCTCCATGAACAGCGCGGCGGCCACGATCAGCGGGATCAGTCGTTCTTTATTCATGCAGAGTTTCGGCGGGGAAGGGAGCCCGCCTGTAGCATCGCGTCGCAGCCGCCGCCATTGCGCACGCCGCACCCGCACCTAAATCTTGCGTGACCGGCGCGCTCATGGCCGGAGCCCGTGTGGGGGAGTTCCGCCGATGATCTATCTGCTCGCCGCCTTCCTGCCGCCGCTCGGCCTGCTGCTCAACGGCCAGCCGCTGTCGGCGGTGTTCAATCTGGCCCTGCTTGTGGTGTGCATCGTCCTCGGCCTGATCTTCAGCCCGCTGTGGCTGCTGCCGTCGCTGCACGCCCTGATCGCGGTGCGGATGCGGCAGGAGAAGCGGATGCACCGCGAAGTGGTCGAGGCGATCCGCCAGCACGGCCCGCCGCCGGCCTATCGCCGCTGAGTGGCGCGAGGTCCCGCGGTGCACGCATCGCGGGTACGCACAAAAGCCGTGGTTGAAGGGGCGCGGCCCCTTTGATTCGTCATATCCCCGTGCTATCGACCACCGCCAACCCTCCCGACGGGCTCGATTCGACGGCGCTGCTGCTGTGGCGCCGAACGCGGCTCCCGTCCCCCGAGCTAGAACGCGGCGTAACCTGCCGCTGAACGGAGTTGGCAATGGCGTCATTGAGCGGATCACGGCAGTTTCAGGAAGCATACACGTTCGACGACGTGTTGCTGAAGCCCGGCCCGTCGGACGTGCTGCCGTCCGACGTCGATATTCGCTCCCGGATCACCCGCGCGATTTCGCTCAACATCCCGATCATCGCCTCGGCGATGGACACCGTGACCGAGGCGCGGATGGCGATCGCGATGGCGCAGGCCGGCGGCATCGGCGTGATCCACCGCAATTTCGATCCCGAGGGCCAGGCCGCGCAAGTCCGCCAGGTCAAAAAGTTCGAATCCGGCATGGTGGTCAATCCGCTGACCATCGCGCCCGAGGCCAAGCTCGCCGACGCGCTGGCGCTGATGACTCAGTACGGCTTCTCCGGCATCCCGGTGGTGACCGGCGCGCAGGGCGATGGTCCCGGCAAGCTGGTCGGCATCCTCACCAATCGCGACGTCCGCTTCGCCACCGATCCGGCGCAGAAGGTCTCGGAGCTGATGACGCACGAGAACCTCGTCACCGTGCGTGAAGGGGTGAGCCAGGACGAGGCCAAGCGGCTGCTGCATCAGCACCGCATCGAGAAGCTGCTGGTGGTCGACGATCAATATCGCTGCGTCGGCCTGATCACCGTCAAGGACATGGAAAAGGCGGTCGCGCATCCGCTGGCGTCGAAGGACGCGCAGGGCCGGCTGCGGGTCGCCGCCGCGACCACGGTCGGCGAGGGCGGCTATGAGCGCACCGAGCGACTGATCGAGGCCGGCGTCGACCTCGTCGTGGTCGACACCGCGCACGGCCATTCGGCGCGCGTGCTGGAAGCGGTGACGCGGATCAAGCGGATCTCCAATGCGGTCCAGGTGATCGCCGGCAATATCGCCACCCGCGACGGCGCGCAGGCGCTGATCGATTCCGGCGCCGACGCCATCAAGGTCGGCATCGGCCCGGGCTCGATCTGCACCACCCGGATCGTCGCCGGCGTCGGCGTGCCGCAGCTCACCGCGATCATGGACGCGGTCGAGGCGGCCAAGAAGGCCGACATTCCGGTGATCGCCGATGGCGGCATCAAGTACTCGGGCGACCTCGCCAAGGCGCTCGCCGCCGGCGCCGACATCGCGATGGTCGGCTCGCTGCTCGCCGGCACCGACGAGACGCCCGGCGAAGTGTTCCTGTGGCAGGGCCGCTCCTACAAGGCCTATCGCGGCATGGGCTCGGTCGGCGCGATGGCGCGCGGCTCGGCCGATCGCTACTTCCAGCAGGACATCAAGGACACGCTGAAACTGGTGCCCGAAGGCATCGAGGGCCAGGTGCCGTACAAGGGCCCGGTCGGCAACGTGATGCATCAACTCGCTGGCGGCCTGCGCGCCGCGATGGGCTATGTCGGCGCGCGGACCCTGACCGAATTCCACGACAAGGCCGAGTTTGTCCGCATCACCGGCGCCGGCCTGCGCGAAAGCCACGTCCACGACGTCACCATCACCCGCGAGAGCCCGAACTATCCGGGCGGGGTGTGATAGTTCGCGTGTACTAACGCTTCCTCGGGGACGGAGCGTTACCGCACTCTCTTTCGTCATTTCGGGGCGCGAGCGCAGCTCGCGAACCCGGAATCCATAACCACCGTGCTGGCCTTGAAGGCAAGCGTCACAACGCCGTGCCTTCGCGGGAGGCCAGGGAGTATGGATTCCGGGTTCGCCGCTGCGCGGCGCCCCGGAATGACGAAGGAGAGGCTTGCGTCCGATCTGCCGCAGTTGGCGAATGCGGATTGGTCGCCTACAACTCTGCCACCAACAACAAAAAGGAAACAGCATGTCCAAGGGTCAGCGTATCGTTCTCGCCTCGCGTCCGACGGGGGAGCCGACGGCGGCGAATTTCCGTCTCGAGGATTACGAGGTGCCGGCGCCGGGCGAGGGGCAGGTGCTGCTGCGCACGATCTGGCTGTCGCTCGATCCCTATATGCGCGGCCGCATGAGCGACGGGCCGTCCTACGCGCAGCCGGTTCCGGTCGGTGGCGTGATGGAAGGCGGCACCGTGTGCGAAGTGCTCGATTCCAAGAGCCCGGGTTTCGCCAAGGGCGACATCGTGCTGGCGCACAGCGGCTGGGCGACCCATGCGGTGGCCGACGCCAAGCCGCTGCGCAAGATCGATCCGTCGCTCGGACCGATCTCGACCGCTGTGGGCGTGCTCGGCATGCCCGGTATGACCGCCTATACGGGCCTTCTGGACATCGGCCAGCCGAAGGCAGGTGAGACCGTCGTGGTCGCTGCGGCGTCGGGCGCGGTCGGCTCCGCGGTTGGGCAGATCGCCAAGATCAAGGGGGCGCGCGCGGTCGGCATCGCCGGCGGCAAGGTGAAGTGCGACTACGTCAAGACCGAACTCGGCTTCGACGATTGCCTCGACCATCGCGATCCGGACCTCGCGGCCAAGCTGAAGGCGGCGTGCCCGAACGGCATCGACGTGTATTTCGAGAATGTCGGCGGCGAGGTGTTCGAGGCGGTGTTTCCGCTGTTCAACGCTTTCGCCCGGATGCCGGTGTGCGGCCTGATCGCGCAATACAACGCCTTCGAGGCGCCGCCGACGCCGAAATGGGCCACCGCTTTGATGCGCCACGTGCTGACCAAGCGGCTCACCATCCGCGGCTTCATCGTCAGCGATTTCGCCGGACGCCGGCAGGAGTTCCTGCGCGACATGTCGGAGTGGGTGCGCGACGGCAAGGTGAAGTACAAGGAGTTCGTTACCGAAGGTGTCGAGAGCGCGCCGGAGGCGTTCATCGGCCTGCTGAAGGGCGCCAATTTCGGCAAGCAGCTGGTCCGCGTCGGGCCCGACAAGGCCTGAGAATAAACGCGGACCTCGGCTGCTGCCGGGGTCCGCGCCGCTCTAGTCAACAGGAGGTCGCGATGTCGGTCCAGATGGTGCTGCTGCCGGTCTTCGTGCTGATCGGACTGACCTTCGCGCTGCTGCTGGGGACGTTCCGGGAGCGGCGGCGCGCGCTGGTGTCGCGCGAGACCCAGATCCGCGACGTCGCGCTCGGGCAGCCGAACTGGCCGGACCGCGCCACCAAGGTCGCGAACTGCTACAGAAACCAGTTCGAACTGCCGGTGCTGTTCTATGCGCTGATCGCGATCGGGCTGCCGCTGCGCCGGATCGATCTGGTGCTGGTGCTGCTGTCCTGGGTGTTCGTGGTGGCGCGGTTTGCCCATGCCGGCATCTTCGTCAGTTCCAACGATTTCGGGCAGCGGTCGACGGCCTGGTTCGCAGGCGCGCTGGTGCTGCTGGCGATGTGGGTCTATTTCGCGCTGCGCATGCTGCTGCTGATCTGATATCCCTCGCGCCCCTCGACGATTGAAAGACCGCAATGACCCCCGCCGCACGGCTGTCTGCAGCCATCGACCTGATCGCCACCATCGACGGCCAGCGCATTCCTGCCGCCAAGGCCCTGAAAGAGTGGGGCACGGCGCATCGCTACGCCGGCTCCGGCGATCGCTCTGCGATCGCGGGCCTGGTCTGGGATGTGCTGCGCCGCCGCGCCTCCAGCGCCTTCCTGATGGACGACGACAGCGCCCGCGCCCGGGTGCTCGGCATGCTCAGGATCGAGCGCGGCCTGACGACGGAGGCGATCGCGGCGCTGTGTGACGGCGGCCGGTTCGCGCCGGAGCCTTTGACCGACGCCGAACACGCCGCCTTGTCCGGGCGGACGCTCGACGCCGCGCCGCCGCATGTCGCCGGCGATTATCCGGAATGGCTCGACGGCGCGCTGGCCGAGGTGTTCGGCGACGAGCGCGTCGCCGAGGCCGCCGCCATGGCAAGCCGCGCGCCGCTCGATCTGCGCGTCAATACGCTGAAGGGCAAGCCCGACAAGGTGCTGGCCTCGCTCGCGCATCTCGGCGCCAGGGCGACGCCGTGGTCGCCGCTGGGGCTGCGCATCGAGCTCGGCGCCGACGCCCGCAATCCCGGGGTGCAGGCCGAGCCGGATTTCATCAAGGGCGCCATCGAGGTGCAGGACGAGGGCTCGCAGCTCGCGGCGCTGCTGTCGGCCGCCAAGCCCGGCGAGCAGGTGATCGACCTCTGCGCCGGCGCCGGCGGCAAGACGCTGGCGCTAGCGGCGATGATGCAGGGCAAGGGCCGGCTGATCGCCACCGATTCCGACAAGCGCCAGCTCGCGCCGATCCACGAGCGGCTGTCGCGCGCCGGCGTGCATAATTGCGACATCCGGGCTCCGAAGGGGCCGGCCGATACCCTGTCCGACATCCACGCCTCCGCCGATCTGGTGCTGGTCGACGCGCCGTGCACCGGCACCGGCACCTGGCGCCGCAACCCCGACGCCAAATGGCGGATGCGCCCCGGTGCGCTGGAAATCCGGCTGAAGGACCAGGCCGAGGTGCTGGCCCGCGCCGCCGCGCTGGTGAAGCCCGGCGGCCGGATCGCCTATGTGACCTGCTCGGTGCTGCCGGCGGAGAACGGCGCGCAGATCAAGGCGTTCACCGCCGCGCACCCGGACTTCGCCGTGACCCCGCCGGCCGAGGTCGCCGCCACGCTGTGGGACAAGGCCGAGGCCTTCCTGGCCGCCACAAGAACCTCTTCCGAGGGGCTCTTGATGACCCCGCGCAAGACCGGGACGGACGGGTTTTTCGTGTCGGTGCTGCGCAAGGCTGCGGCTTGAACGAGCCGTCACCCTGAGGTGCGACCGCCGGGCGCTTCGCGCGCGGCGGGAGCCTCGAAGGGCGACGGCGTCGCGGGCGAAGAGGCCGCAGAACAGCATCCTTCGAGGCTCGCCGAAGACGGCGAGCGCCTCAGGATGACGGCGGGGGCGGGGCTGGCCTTGGACGTCGGCTTCGCATCCCCGTTTTCCCCGTTGCGAGCCGGGCTGCGGTCGCGTATTTGCTGCCCATGACAGCCCCCAGCACACCCTCCGCTTCGTCCGTCGTCCCCTCCGGCGCCGACACCTCGCCGCATGTCGCAGCGATCCACGAGAAGATCCTGATCGTCGATTTCGGCTCGCAGGTCACCCAGCTGATCGCCCGCCGCGTCCGCGAGGAGGGCGTCTATTCCGAGATCGTGCCGTTCCAGAAGGCGGAGGCCGCCTTCGCCGAGATGAAGCCGAAGGCCGTGATCCTGTCCGGCGGCCCGGCCTCGGTGCTCGACGCCGACGCGCCCGCTGCGCCGATGGCGATCCTCGAGGCCGGCGTGCCGGTGCTCGGGATCTGCTACGGTGAACAGACGCTGGCCAAGCAGCTCGGCGGCACGGTCGAAGCCGGCCATCACCGCGAATTCGGCCGCGCCACGATCGAGATCACCGACGACTGCGCGCTGTTCGACGGCGTCTGGCAGAAGGGCGGCACATACGACGTCTGGATGAGCCATGGCGACCGCGTCACCAAGCTGCCCGACGGCTTCCGCGGCGTCGCCAAGGCGCCGGGCTCGCCGATCTCGGTGATCGCCGACGACAAACGCAAGTTCTACGCGACGCAGTTCCATCTCGAAGTGGTGCACACGCCGGACGGCGCGAAAATCCTGCGCAACTTCGTCCGCAAGGTCGCGGGGCTGACCGGCGACTGGACGATGCGCGCCTTCCGCGAGGAGGCGATCGAGAAGATCCGCGCGCAGGTCGGCACCGGCAAGGTGATCTGCGGCCTGTCCGGCGGCGTCGACTCGGCGGTCGCCGCGGTGCTGATCCATGAGGCGATCGGCGATCAGCTCACCTGCGTGTTCGTCGACCACGGCATGCTGCGCAAGGACGAGGCCAAGACCGTCGTCGACCTGTTCCGGCATCACTACAACATCCCGCTGGTGCATGTGGACGCGTCGGAGACCTTCCTCGGCGCGCTCAGCGGCGTTACCGATCCGGAGCAGAAGCGCAAGATCATCGGCAAGCTGTTCATCGACGTGTTCGACGCCGAGGCCAAGGTCGTCGGCGGCGCTGATTACTTGGCGCAAGGCACGCTGTATCCCGACGTGATCGAGAGCGTGTCGTTCACCGGCGGCCCGTCGGTGACGATCAAGTCGCACCACAATGTCGGCGGCCTGCCCGAACGCATGAACATGAAGCTGGTCGAACCCTTGCGCGAATTGTTCAAGGACGAGGTGAGGGCGCTCGGCCGCGAGCTCGGCCTGCCGGAGATTTTCGTCGGCCGCCACCCGTTCCCGGGCCCGGGCCTGGCCATCCGCTGCCCCGGCGAGATCACCGCCGAGAAGCTCGACATCCTGCGCAACGCCGACGCGGTGTATATCGACCAGATCCGCAAGGCCGGCCTCTACGACGCGATCTGGCAGGCCTTCGCGGTGCTGCTGCCGGTCAAGACCGTCGGCGTGATGGGCGACGGCCGCACCTACGAGTACGTCGTCGGCCTGCGCGCCGTGACCTCGACCGACGGCATGACGGCCGATTACTACCCGTTCGACATGGCCTTCCTGGGCGCCACCGCGACCCGGATCATCAACGAGGTCAAGGGCGTCAACCGCGTGGTCTACGACGTGACCAGCAAGCCGCCGGGGACCATCGAGTGGGAGTGATCCAGGTCCACCTGAGCGTAATCCGAAACGCGCCGCGGCACGACCCGACACGCTGAAAGATAGGGCCCTTCGTCTCTCATCGATCGGTGGTGATCGGTCGATCGTGGGCGGGGCCGGTGGAGGGGCGCTCGCGCGGGGCGGGTTCCGGTCCCGGGGCCGTCAGCGCTTCGCTGATCTGCCACAGCCGGCGATTGGCTTCGACATCGAGCGCCTGGGCCGGCGCCGGGATGATCTTGCGGTCGCCGAAATACTGGCCGCTCACCGTGGCCAGTTCCGGTGCGTTGGCGAGATACAGCACGCGGCGCGCCGCCCGCTCCGGCGACGGGATCGCCCAGCCGCCCCAGCGCGCGAACAGCTTCAGCAAGGCGCCCTGGGCGCCGTCGGTGCCGCCGAGATTGGATTTGAACACGCCCGGGAACACGCAATTGACGGTGACGCCGCTGCCTTGCAGACGGCGCGCCAGTTCGAAGGTGAAGTGCAGATTGCCGAGCTTGGACTGGCCGTAGCCCTGCATCATGCGATACGGCCGCCGCTCCCAATTCAGGTCCTCGAAATCCAGCGCGGTGCTGATGCGGGTGCCGACATTGACGATCCGCGCCGGCGCGCTGGCGCGGAGCAGATCCAGCAGCAGATTGGTGAGGAGGAACGGGCCGAGGTGGTTCACGGCGAAGGCGCATTCGATCCCGTCCGGGCTGAGCCGCCGCGCGGGGAAAGCGGTGCCGGCATTGTTGATCAGCAGATGCAGGCGGTCGAAACGCCGATGCACCGCCTGCGCCAGCGCGCGGATCGCCGACTGATCGGCCAGATCGGCGACGAACAGATGCAGGTCGTTGTTTCCGGTGGCGGCCCGGATGTCCGCGAGCGCCGTCTCGCCGCGTTCGCGGTCGCGCGCGACCAGACCGACGCGCGCATCCTCGGCCGCGAGTGCCGTTGCGACGGCTTTGCCGAGGCCCGAATTGGCTCCGGTGATCAGCGCGGTTCGCTTAGTTGCTTGGTATGGATGCATCGAGCTGGCCTCCGGGACTCGGCGGGCAAAAGGTCGCACAGGCGGCTGAGGTCGGTCGACGGCTGGCGAACGGTCGGCCGGATTTGCCGATGAGATCATAGCAGGTCTCGAGACCGGACCCTCAATTTAGGAACAACGGTGCCTCGGTGTGTTTGTCTGGGAGATGAACACAATCGGAGGTACGAGATGAAGGCGCTGACCTGGCACGGCAAGAGCGATATCCGCTGCGAAAGCGTGCCCGATCCAAAAATCGAGCATGGCCGTGATGCGATCATCCGGGTCACCGCCTGTGCGATCTGCGGTTCGGACCTGCATCTGTTCGACGGCGTGATGCCGTCGATGAAGAGCGGCGACGTGCTGGGACACGAGACGATGGGCGAGGTCGTCGAGGTCGGCGCCGACAACAAGGCGCTGAAGGTCGGCGACCGCGTGGTGGTGCCGTTCACGATCTCCTGCGGCGAGTGTTTCTTCTGCAAGCGCGGCTTCTACAGCGGCTGCGAGCGCTCCAATCCGAACGCCGAGCAGGCCGCGAAACTCTGGGGCCATTCGCCCGCCGGTCTGTTCGGCTATTCGCATCTGCTCGGCGGCTTTGCCGGCGGGCAGGCGGAATATCTGCGCGTACCTTACGCCGATGTCGGTCCGATCAAGGTGCCGGACGGGATGACCGACGAGCAGGCGCTGTTCCTGTCCGATATCTTTCCGACGGGATTCATGGCGGCGGATTTCTGTAACCTGAAGGGTGGCGAGACGGTCGCGATCTGGGGCTGCGGTCCGGTGGGGCAATTCGCGATCAAGAGCGCGTTTCTGCTCGGCGCCGAGCGCGTGATCGCGATCGATACGGTGCCGGAGCGGTTGGAGATGGCCCGCGCCTCGGGGGCGATCACCATCGATTTCAGGAACGAGGACGTCTACGACCGCATCCAGGATCTGACCCATGGTCGCGGCGCCGATGCCTGCATCGACGCGGTCGGCACCGAGCCGGACACGGCGTCCGGATTCGACGCGATCGTCGACCGGATCAAGGTGGCGACCTTCATGGGCACCGACCGGCCGCATGTGCTGCGCCAGGCGATCCATTGCTGCCGCAACTTCGGAACGGTGTCGATCGTCGGCGTCTATGGCGGCCTGCTCGACAACATCCCGATGGGCTCGGCGATCAATCGGGGGCTGACGTTCCGAATGGCGCAGACCCCGGTCCAGCATTATCTGCCGCAACTGCTGGCGCGGATCGAGAAAGGCGAGATCGATCCCACCTTCGTCATCACCCATCGCGCCACGCTGGAGGATGGCCCGGAGCTGTACAAGACGTTCCGCGACAAGCAGGACGGCTGCATCAAGGTGGTGATGAAGCCCTGAGTCTCAGGACGTCGCGAACGCCTGTCCGTAGAGGATGATGCAGGCGCCCGGCGGTGGATCGGTGGCGAGCCGGCTCGCGAGCTCGGTGACGGAGCCGCGAAAGATGCGCGTCTCCGGCGAGCCGAGGCTTTCGACGATCGCGGCCGGCGTCTGCGGGCTCAGTCCCGCAGCGATCAGCCGCGCGACCAGCGTCGGGAAGGTCGCCTTGCCCATATAGATGCAGGTGGTCGCCGCCGGATCGGCGAGTGCGGTGATGTCGAGGTCGCCGGGCAGGCGGCCGTCGACGTCGTGGCCGGTGACGAGCTGCACGCGGCGGGCGACGCCGCGCTTGGTCAGCGACGCGCCGAGCGCAGCCGCGGCGGCGGTTGCGGTGGTGATACCCGGGACGATCTCGATCTCGATGCCGGCGTCGCGGGCGGCGCGTAGTTCCTCGTCGGATCTGGCGAACACCGTCGGGTCGCCGGCCTTGAGTCGCACCACGCGCTGGCCGCGCTGCGCATGGGCGACGATCAGGCGGCTGACCTCGTCCTGGCGCGGCGAGGGGTGGCCGGCGCGTTTGCCGACGGCCACGAGTTCGACGTCGGCTTTGAGGAAGGCCATGAACTCCTCGCCGGCGAGATCATCGTAGAGCACGACGTCGGCCTCCTGCAGCCGCTTGATGGCGCGCAGCGTCAGCAGGTCGGCATCGCCGGGGCCGGCGCCGACGAGGGCGACGCTGCCGGGCATGAAAGAGGAGGTCGAAGCGGTCGGCATCAGGCGACGGGCTCCTGCGCGACGTCGATCAGGTGGAAGAACGTCCCGCTCACGTGGCCGCGCCGGCTGCCGGTCTCGCTGGTCGGCGCACCGGCGGCATCGCAGATCCGTGCCAGCGGGTCGTCGGCCACGCCGAGCACGCGGGCATAGTGATATTCGTGACCGCGCAGGACGCAGCCGGCGGGGTGGCCGGCGGCCGGCGTCTGCAGCGTCGCGACGCGATAACCGAGATGCAGCTTGCGCTGGGCGAAATCGGTTTCGACACCAAGTAAGCCGACCATCGCGTGGCGCTGCCCGTCGGCATCGATCAGGCCGGCGCCGAGCGTCATGTAGCCTCCGCATTCGCCGTGCACCGGGCGGGTCTGCGCAAAGCGCGTCAGCGCGGATTTGAAGCGCGTCGCCGCCGCGAGTTGGCCGGCATGGAGTTCGGGATAGCCGCCCGGCAGCCAGGCCGCATCACACGTATCATCGGGTCCTTCGTCGGCGAGCGGCGAGAACGGCACGATCTCCGCGCCGGCGGCGCGCCATCCGGCGAGCAGATGCGGATAGATGAAGGAGAAGGCGTCGTCGCTGGCGAGCGCTATGCGCTGGCCGGGCGGTGCGATGCGGGGCGTCGCCGGGGTATCGAAGTGCGACGGGACGGCGGCGCGTTCGAGCGCGTCGAGGTCGATGCCCTGTTCGGCCAGGGTGGCGAGCACATCGAGCCGCTCGTCCAGCGACGCGTGTTCGCGCGCCTGCACCAGCCCGAGATGGCGGTTCTTGATAGCGCTGCTGGCATGTCGTGCGAGCGTGCCCAGCACAGGAATGCTCTGCGTCGTGAAGCCGGCGCGGACCAGCGCCTCGTGCCGCGCGCTGGCGACGTTGTTGAGGATCACGCCGGCCAGCCTCACGTCGCTCCGGTAGTTCGCAAAGCCCAGCGCCAGCGCAGCGGCGGATTGCGACTGGCCGGCGACGTCGATGACCAGCGCCACCGGCCAGCCGGTGGCCGCGGCGATATCGGCGGTGGCGCCATTGCCCCACGCGCCTGTCGTGCTGCCGCCGTCGAACAGCCCCATCACGCCTTCGGCGATGCAGAGGTCCGCGCCGGCTGCCGCCTCGAGCAGCGCGGCGATCCGGCCGGGCGAAAAGGCGAAGGAGTCGAGATTGTAGCTGGGTCGCCCCGCTGCGGCTGCGTGAAACGCCGGGTCGATGTAGTCGGGACCGCATTTGTAAGGCTGCACGATGCGGCCGCGGCGACGCAGCGCGGCGAGCAACGCCAGCGTCACCGTGGTCTTGCCGCTGTTGGTCGACGGCGCGGCGATGATCAGCCCCGGCGGTGTGCCGAGCCTCGCAGCGCTGGTTGTGCGATCAGTCGCGGGCACGATCGTCCTCCGCGGAGCGACGGTAGCGCCGGTCGTAGTCCGTGCTGTAGAGCGCGCTATTGCGGAAATCGCTCGCTGCGAGCGACGGCCCGATCAGGATCAGCGCGGTGCGGTCGATGCCGGCCTCCGCGACCTGCGCGGCGATCGTCGTCAGCGTGCCGCGGATGATCTGCTCTTCGGGCCAGCTCGCGCGAACGACGACGGCGACGGCGCAATCATCGCCGTAATGCGGGCGCAGTTTCTCGACGACGCTATTGATCACGTGGATCGACAGATGGATCGCCAGCGTCGCGCCGGTCGCCGCATACGCGTCCAGGTTTTCGCGCGGCGGCATCGCCGAGGCGCGGCCGGAGGTGCGCGTCAGCACCACGGTCTGGGCGACTTCGGGCAGTGTCAGTTCGCGCCCGAGCGCCGCCGCGGCGGCAGCGAATGACGGCACGCCGGGCGTGACGGTGTAGGGGATGCCGTGAGCCTCGAGCCGGCGGATCTGCTCGCCCATCGCGCTCCACACCGACAAATCGCCGGAATGCAGCCGTGCCACATCGTGGCCGGCTTCGGTGGCGGCGACGAATTCTCTCGTGATTGCGTCGAGATCGAGCGGCGCGGTGTCGACCACGCGGGCGCCGGGCGGGCACAGCGTGATCAGCTCGCGCGGCACCAGCGATCCCGCGTAGAGGCAGACCGGGCAGCGCATCACCAGATCGCGGCCGCGCACCGTGATCAGGTCGGGCGCGCCGGGGCCGGCGCCGATGAAGTGGACCGTCATTGCGGTGGCTCCTCGATGGCGACGGCGGCGGTCGCCTGGCGGTCGCTTGATATCAGCCGCGTCACCGCAAGGCGGGCGGCAGGCCCCGCCGCGGCGAGCGCCGCCGCTTCACAGACGCTGCCGACACCGCGGGCGCGTGCAACGCGCGGTGAGTCGGTCGCGATGCGATCGGCGGCGCTCCGGATCGCAGCCGTACTGATCGCGAGGCAGGGCAATGCCGCTTCTGTCGCCGCTGCGATCAACGGCGGATGCACTGCTTTGTCGTCGGGCACGGCAAGATGCGTCGGTTGTGCGGGCATAGCGGCGCCGCGCGCAGCGGCGATGACTTCGGCGATCGACGCCTGAGGGGCGGCGGCGCGAAATCCAATGCCGATCACGATGCGCGTCATTTGCGGACGCTCCATTGCACCACCGGGATCGCGGCGCGCCAGGCGGTGAGCCCGCCGACCGGCGCGGCGCGTTCGACGCCGAGCCGCAGCAACTCGCCGCCGTGGCGGCCGTGACAGGCGATCAGCAGCGCCTCGGTTTCCAGCGTCACGGCATTGACCACCAGCCGTCCGCCGGGTGGAAGCGCCTGCCACACCGCGTCCAGCACGCCCGGATTGCCGGCGCCGCCGCCGATGAACACCGCGTCCGGAGTCGGCAGGTCGGCGAGCGCTTCCGGCGCTTGCCCAAGGCGGAGATCGAAATGCGGCACGCCGAGTGCGTCGGCATTGCCGCGGGCGCAAGCCAGCCGATCGGGCCGCGCTTCGATTCCGATCGCGCGGTTGCTGCGCGCCGCCAGCAACCATTCGATGCCGATCGAGCCCGAGCCGGCGCCGATATCCCACAACAATTCGCCGCCCCGTGGGGCGAGGCTCGACAGCGTCACCGCGCGGATCGCGCGCTTGGTGAGTTGGCCGTCGGTCTGGAACAGCTCGTCCGGCAGGCCGCTTGCGTGTGGGATGATGGCGGAATCGGGTTGCGCGACCACGTCGATGCCGATCGCGACCGGTGCTGCGACGTCGGTGAGTGTATAGTTCGCCGCTGCTGCGCGGAGAATGCGCTCGCGCGGGCCGCCGAGCGCTTCGAGCACGGTGAGGCTGGACGGTCCAAAACCCGTCGCCGTCAGATAGGCCGCGATCTGCGCCACCGCGGCACCATCGCGCACCAGCACGATGAGCCGAGAACCGGGCTGCAGATGCGGCCGCAGCATGGTGATGGGGCGGGCGTGGAGGCCGAGCGTGATCGTCTCTTCCAGCCGCCAGCCGAGCCTTGCCGCCGCCCAGGAGAACGTCGACGGCGCCGGCAGGGCGGTCCATTCGCTCGGCGCGAGGTGATCGGCGAGCACAGCGCCGGCGCCGTGCCAGAACGGATCGCCCGAGCACAGCACGACGACACTGCGGCCGCGCTGCGCCAGCACGTCCGGCAGCGACACGGCGAACGGCACCCGCCAGGGCAGGGTCGGCCTGCCGAGCGCGGCAACCATCGCGAGGTGCCGCTCGCCGCCGATCACGAGATCGGCGTTCGCCAGTAGCGCGCGTGCTTTGTCCGACAGGCCCGCGACGCCATCCTCGCCGATTCCGACGATGGACAGCCACGGCGTCGGCGTGTCATCGGTGGCGGTCATGATGCTCCATCCCGCCCAGCGCCTGCGCCTGTTGATCCTCGGCGGCACCGCCGATGCGACGCGACTCGCGACGGCGATCGCCGCGGAGCCGCGCATCGAGGCCGTACTGTCGTTTGCCGGTCGCACCGACAATCCCAAGCCGCCGCCGATCCCTTGGCGGGTCGGCGGCTTCGGCGGCGTACAGGGGTTGATCGATTACTTGCGCGCGGAGGGGATTGATCGCGTCGTCGATGCCACGCATCCGTTCGCGGCGCAGATGAGCCGCCACGCGGTCCAGGCCTGCGCCGCAGCCGGCGTGCCGCTGCTCGCACTCGAGCGCGCGCCATGGCAGGCGGGTGAGGGCGATCGCTGGATCGAGGTCGACGATCTGGCGGCGGCAGCGCTGGCGCTCGGCGCGGCGCCGCGCCGGGTGTTTCTCGGCATCGGCCGGCAGCATCTCGAATTGTTCGCCGCATATCCGCAGCACGCTTATCTGGTGCGACTGGTCGATCCGCCGCGTGCGGCGCTGCCGTTTCCACAGGTCGAAATCGTGATCGCGCGCGGGCCGTTCGACCGCGCCAGTGATCGCGCACTGCTCGAAGCGCATCGCAGCGAGATGGTCGTCGCCAAGAATGCCGGTGGGGATGCAGCGGTAGCCAAGATCGAGGCGGCGCGCGATCTCGGGCTGCCGGTGGTGATGGTCCGGCGTCCGATTGTGCCGGCGCGGCTCGCGGTCGCCACGGTCGCCGAGGTGATGGCGTGGCTCGGTCATGACGGCGCCTTCAGCGAGCGTGGCGTATAGACATAGCTGCCGCCGTCGGCGCGGGGGATGAGCCGCGTCTGCGACGATCCGATCATCACCACGGTGCGCATGTCCGCACGGCTCGGAAGCGCATCGCCGAGCGGCACGACGTCGATGCGCTGGTGAGGCTCGCTGACGGCGGTGGCGAAGATCACCGGCACCGACGCCGGATGGATGCCGCGCAACAGTTCGAAGGCGCGGTCGAGCTGCCATTGCCGCGCTTTCGAGATCGGATTGTACAGCGCGATCACGAAGTCGGCTTCGGCCGCCGCGCGCAGCCGCTTCTCGACGGTCTCCCACGGCTTGAGATTGTCAGACAGGTTGATCGCGCAGAAATCATGGCCGAGCGGCGCGCCGATCCGCGCTGCGGCGGCGAACATCGCGCTGATGCCGGGCAGCACGCGGATGTCGAGGTCGCGCCACGCCGGGTCGCCGGCCTCGATCGCCTCGAACAGCGCCGCCGCCATCGCGAATACGCCGGGGTCGCCGGAGGACACGATCACCACATGCCGCCCCTCGCTCGCGAGCCGAAGCGCGAACGAGGCGCGATCGATCTCCTCGCGATTGTCGGAAGCGTGCCGGCGGACATCGTTGCGCGCTGCGACGCGGGCGACATAGGGCGCGTAGCCGACCAGATCGGTCGCGGCGTCCAGCGCCGCGGTTACTTCGGGTGTGATCAGCTCCTGAGCACCTGGGCCAAGACCTGCGACGACGACCGATCCGGTCATGGCCGTCGTCCCTGTCCATGGACGAGGATCATCGAGAAGTACGGCGCCGCATCGTCCGGCTTGTCGGCGAGGCGCATCACCGTCTCGCCGGCCATCGCGCCGCGCTCGACATAGACGGCGCGATCGAGCAGCCCGGCGGCTTCGAGCGAACGCCGGACCTTGGGAAGATTGCGGCCGAGCTTCATGATGACGAAGGCGTCGCCGGTCTTCAGCGCTTCGGCGAGCCGTGTCGCATTCAGTGTCGCGGGCACGACGCACAGCACGTCGTCGCCATAGGTGATTGGCGTCCCGCTCGCCGTCCAGCACGCCGCCATGCCGGAGATGCCGGGCACCACGACCACCGGCACATCGCCGAGCAGCCGATGATAGAGGTGCATGAACGAGCCGTAGAGAAACGGATCGCCTTCGCACAGCACGACCACGTCGCGGCCTTGCGCGACATGCGCCGACAGCCGCGCGACGCAGTCCTCGTAGAAGCTGCGCAGCGTCGAAGCGTAAGCGGGATCGTCGAGCGGGATTTCGGTGGTCACCGGATAGTCGAGCGGCTCCTCGACGACGCCGTCGGCGAGCAGGCCTTCGACGATGGTGCGGGCGTGGCCGGCGCGCCCGGCCTTCCTGAAGTAAGCGACGACCTTGGCGGCGCCGACCAGCCGTGCAGCACGGACGCTCATCAGGTCCGGATCGCCGGGGCCCACGCCGACGCCATAGACGGTCGGGCGGGTCATTCGACTTCGCTCGCCAGCGCGTTGATCGCCGCCGCCGTCATCGCGCTGCCGCCGCGACGGCCGCGGACGATGACGCAGGGTGCGGGGGCCGCCTCGAGCAACGCCTCTTTGGATTCCGCCGCGCCGACGAAACCGACCGGGATGCCGACGATCGCAGCGGGGCGCGGTGCGCCGGGTTCGCCGAGGATTTCCAGCAGCCGGAACAGTGCGGTCGGCGCATTGCCGATCGCCACCACGGCGCCGTCGAGCCGCTCGCGCCACAATTCGAGCGCCGCGGCGGAGCGCGTGGTGCCGAGCTGCGCGGCGAGGGCCGGGACGCGCGGATCGCCGAGCGTACAGATCACCTCGTTGTCGGCCGGCAGTCGCTTGCGGGTGACGCCGTTGGCGACCATCTGCGCGTCGCACAGGATCGGCGCGCCCGCCTGCAGGGCCGCGCGGCCCGCCGCGACGAAACCGGAGGTGAAGACGATGTCGGCCGCAACCTCGACCATGCCGCTGGCGTGAATGATCCGCACCGCGACGATCTCCTCGTCGCGGTCGAAGCGATCGAGCTGCGCCTCGGCGCGGATGATCGCGAAGGACTGCCGATAGATCGCGTCGCCATTGGTTTCGTAGGTGTAGCTCATCGCACCGCCTCGCGGATCGGCTCGGCGGTCGGCTGTGCCGGCTGGTCGAGCCAGGGCGCGATGGTGAGGCCGGCGGCGAGCGACAATTGCGTCAGCACCGCGCGCGCGGCGGCGTCGTCACGGCCTCGGCAGAGCGTGGCCAGCCGGCGCAGCGTCGACCGCGGCAGATTGGAGAGTCCGGCGAGCCGCGGATCGACGTCGTCGGTCTCCGCGACGATGGCGAGGGCGATCCGCTGCTCGCGCGCGAGCGCCGCCAGGGTTTCGACGCCGTCGCGCCAATCGTCGAGGCCGTGCGGCAGCTGGATCATCACGCCGCGCGCCGACGCCACAGCCGTGCGCAACGACTGATCGAGCGACAGCCGGGCGGCGTTGGCGAGGTGCAGTTGCGGCAGCTTGCAGCCGGCATGGTGCCAGACGCGCGCGTAGCGGGCGAGGGCCGCGTCCGAGAACGACAGCACGATGAGTTCGGCGGGCAAAGGCGGGGCTTCGGACGCATCGAGGGCGTCGGGCCCATCGGAGCGAACAATCGAGAGCGGCATCGTGCCCAATCCGTCGGTTGACCATCGCGCATGGCGATGATGCGAAACCGGCGAACGGACCTGCACTCCGAACGGCCGAACTTCACCCCGGATCATCCCGCCCGGAATGGCGTCAATCAGCAGGCGACGGCAGGTCTCCTGGCTCACGGGTCACGGCCAACGCAGCCTTCCCAGGCGTCTGCCCAGTGGCGTGTTGCGATGGCTCGCCGTTCACAGTTGCGGGAGCAGCTTCGGCACCGCCATCATCCGCGTCTGGATGATGACTTCCGATATTCCCTCTTCGTCCCGTCCGCAGACAGGAACCGTCGGCAGCGCGATGTTTGGTCCGAAAACACAGACGTGTCAATCGAGCTTGCGTCGCGCAGAAGCCCGCCGGGATGCCATAAAATCAGCGCGCGCTTGCGTTGGATCAAGACGGCTTCGCCCCGTTGCGGCAGCGCCGTCCCGTTGCGATCGCGTCAGCCGCGATCGGGTTTGCGCCTCGCGACCGCCGCGGCCTTCTCGGCGGCGGCGCGCAGCAGGGCGGCGGCCCGGAACGGGGCGTGGACGGCCTTCGAGAATGGCAGCACGAGGAACAGCCCGAACACCAGCCCGAGATGGCCGGCCAGCAGCAGCCCCATTGCCGGCGTGTCGCGAAGCGCCAGCACGGCGAGCCCGCTGAGGGTGACGAGCCCGAGCAGCACCAGGAAGGCGACGTTGAGTGCGACTTCGGTGCGGTCGGCGGGCTCGGAATCGGCGCGATATTCGATCCACAGCAGCCCGCCGATTCCCGCCAGCATCACGACGCCGCCGACGAGGCCGAGCAGCACCGGCAGGCTGGTGAGCGGATAGGGCGCGGCGACGCCGAAGCCGTGATGATAGATCGCCGCGGTGACGGTCGACAGCAAGGTGCCGGCGAAGCCCGCGACCATCACATGGTGAAACAGCCGGCGGCGCTGCGAGGTGCGCTCGCCGATGTCGTTGCAGCCCGGCCCGCCGCCGCCGAGATGGCGCAGCGTGACGATGTCGCGCAACGCCGGCGCCAGCGCGCGGAGCAGCGCGCCGCGCGGCACGTCGGGTGCGATCGCGCGCCAGAACCGCAGCGTCGCCAGCGCGATGCAGCCGACCGCCCACAGCAGCGACGCGCCGGCGGCGCCGGCCATGACCGACCATGGCAGCACGCGATAGAACGCGCCCTCGCTGTCGTCGGCGCCGAACAGCGCCGCGGGCGGCCGCGACATCAGCACCAGAGCGAGGGTGGCGAGCATGATGAGGCTCACGATCGCGACGATGCCGGCGACCGGCGCGCGGAAGGCGCGGCGGAATGCGGCCGGCCACAGATAGTCCGCATAGGATCGCCGCCGCACCGCGGCCAGCGTGGCGGGCAGATTGACCGCGAACGGATGCGGCGGCGTGTACTGGCACGCGTACCAGCAGCCGCGGCAATTGTGGCAGAGATTGGCGAGATAGTTGAGGTCGCTGAGATCGAATCGATGCTTGCCGTCGATCGCCGGAAACACCGGGCACAGCCCGTCGCAATACATGCAGGCGGTGCAGATCCGCAGCACGCGCTCGGCCTCCGCAGTCAGTTCATCGGTCGGCATCTCACCCGAGAACATGACGCGCCGCCTCCTCTCCAGCGAGCCGCCCGAATACGGCCGCGAGGGTGAGGCCGAGGCCCGCCAGATAGCCGTGCCCGATCACATTGGCCGCCATGATCATGCCGGCCGCAAACAGGCTGTCGTTGCGGCGGTCGTCGGCCCAGACGATCCGCATGTGGTCGTCGACTGCGACTCCGTAGTGCATGAAGGTGACGCCGGGGCGCATCGGATAGGCGGCGAACGGCGCGGCCGCGATCGGCGGCGCGCCGGCGGGCCGCGCGGCGTTGAAGGCGTCGACGCTTTGCGCGAGCGTCGCCGGATCGAGCCCGAGCGCTTCGGCGAGGTCGGCGATGGTCGCGCCGCTGATCGGCGGAAACGCCTGCGGCGCCGCCCGCTGCAATCCGTCGGCGTCGAGAACCAGATAGGCCGTCTGAGCGTCGCAGGCGGCGATCCGCGGCCCCCAGCGGGCATAATGCGTCGGCTCGGCGCCGGCGCCGGCGGCGTCGATCCGCGTCGCCGAACCATCGACCACCATTCCGTAGGGGATCGCGGTGATCCGGGTGACGATGCCGCCGTCGAACCGCGGCCCGCGCGCGTCCACCGCCACGATATGGCCAACGCGCGGATCGCCGACGCTGCGTGCGCCGCTGGCGATCAGATCGGCCAGCATCCGCCCGTCGGCATAGGGCGTGCCGCGGACCATGAAGCGATCGGCGCTGGCGCCGTAATGCGATCGCAGCCACGCCGGATCGGCGCCGGCGCCGCCGGCACAGACCACGACGCTGCGGGCATCGATCGCCGCTGCGTCGGGCGCTGCCGTCGTGGCGACGATGCTCCAGGTGCCGTTGGTGGATCGGCGAAGCGATGCCACTTCGCTGCCGGTGCTGATCGCGACTCCGATGTCGGTCGCAGTGGCATAGAGCGCGTTGATTATCGCCTTGCCGCCACCCAGCGGAAACACGGTGCGGCGGGAATACGGCACGACACCGGTGTCGGGCGCCTGCAGCGCGACGCCGTTGGCCATCAGCCAGTCCGCGATGCCGTCCGACTCCGCGACCAGACGCTGCGCGAGCCGATGATTGCCGTCGCCTTGCGTCACGCGATCGAGGTCGTCGAGAAATTCACGCGGCTGATAGGCGTCGGGGACATAGGGCGTCGGCCCGTCGTGTACGACGCGGAAATTGCGGGCATGGCGGGCATTGCCGCCGCGGAACGCCGGGGGCGCGCTCTCCAGCAGGCGGACCGAGACGCCGGCGCGGCGTGCGGCGATCGCCGCGCACAGCCCGGCGAGCCCGCCTCCGATCACCGCGACATCCCATGTCGAATTCAACTCGGCACGACTCCCGACAGACTCCGCCGACGGCGGTGATCGCGGAACGCCGCCCCGGGTCCGCTCGGCGCGTCGTCTGCGCAATTCGTCTTAGGGCCCGCGTTGCGTCGGTTGTCAATCGCGCCGATGCTTGCGCCTGCCGGGTCGTCGTGCTTTTCTGGCGCCATCCTCCCACGCCTCTCTTCGTCGTGACGGTCGCGGCTCGCCGGCCGACGAGAGCGCACGAGTGAAATCGGCCATGCGCAAGATTCTCCTGATCGGAATGGGCCCCGGCGGCGCCGATTTCCTCACCATGCAGGCGATCGAGGCGCTCGATCGCGCGCGGGTGTTCTTCCTGCCCGACAAGGGCGCCGAGAAGGCGGAACTGCGCGAAGTCCGCGAGCAGATCTGCCGGCGCTACATCACGCAGCCCGACGCGCGCTTCGTCACCGTCGACATTCCGCAGCGCGACGCGGCGGCCGACGACTATCGCGCCACCGTCGACGATTGGCATGCGCGCATCGCCGCGCGCTATCGTCAGATCCTGATCGACGAACTGCCCGAGGACGGCTGCGGCGCGTTTCTGGTCTGGGGCGATCCGACGCTGTACGACAGTTCGCTGCGGATCTTGGATCGGTTGCGTGCGGATGGGCTGCCGATCGATTACGAGATCATTCCCGGCATCAGCGCCGTGCAGGCGCTGGCGGCGCGGCACCGCATCGCGCTCAACCGGATCGGCGAATCCGTCGTGATCACGACGGGGCGCAAACTCGGCGCCGCGCGCCGGGTCGCCGACGACACGGTGGTGATGCTCGATGGCGACGAGACCTTCGCCAAGATCGACCCGACCGGTCTCGACATTTACTGGGGCGCCTATCTCGGCATGAAGGACGAGATCCTGATCGCCGGGCGGCTCGCCGATGTCGCGTCGGCCATTCAACGCGCCCGGCGCGAGGCGCGCGAATCCAAAGGCTGGATCATGGATGCCTATCTGCTGCGCCGCGCCGACGGCGACGTGTAGCACTTTCGACCTTTTCGAACGCGCCGCGTGACTGCCGAGACGCATGTTGCGACTTTCGTCGCAGTTGCGCGGCCGTGCGCGGGTGCGATCTGGTACTCGGCCACCCGTGTTGGCCGTGAAGCCGATGCCGAATGCAATTCTTCGCATGGAGATTCAAGGCGCGGTCTTCCAGCGGTATTTCGCATAGCTAGCTCCCGTGTCGTGTGTAGTTAGCCTGCGCACGTCCCGATGGAGTTAGTTTGGAATTAGTAAAGCAACAGTCTGACCAAAACTTGCGCAGAAGATGCTTTTTTGAATTTGAGGCGCGCGTGGCGAGTCCCTAGGGTCCGGGGCGTCGATTTCGCAGGGAGCCGGCAGCCATCAGATGGGATGCCGCGTTCTCGTTAGTTCCTCGAGCCATTCAGAGACCCATGAGCGTGAACGTCATTTTCGGCTCCGACGCCGGAGCCACCAAAGCAGTAGCGACGCGTATCGCGAAACACACCAACGGACGGGCGATCGACATCAAGGCCGCGAGCGTCGCCGATTTCGAGAACTGCTCGTTGCTGATTCTCGGATCGCCGACCTACGGCGCCGGCGATCTGCAAACCGATTGGGAAGCCCATCTCGACAAGCTGCAGCAGGCCCGGCTGACCGGCAAGAAAGTGGCGCTGTTCGGCACCGGGGATCAGGTCAGCTATCCGGACTGCTTCGTTGACGCGATGGGCGTGCTGTACGATCTCGTCGTCGAGCAGGGCGCCACGGTGGTCGGCTTCACCGCGACCGCGGGCTACGATCACACCGGCTCGCGCGCGGAGCGCGACGGCCAGTTCGTCGGGCTGCCGCTGGATCAGGACAATCAGTCATCCAAGACCGAGAAGAGGATCACCGAATGGGTCAGTCGGCTGAGCTGAACAGCGCGACGCTGCAGATCTTCAATCATCATCTCTACGAGCTCTCGAAAGGGATGCGGCCGCTGGCGCTGATGACCATGACGGCCGAGGCGGCGGCGCCGGTGATCGCGCGGCTGCAGGGACGCGGCATTGCGCACTACGTCCACGAGGCGTGTCCCGACCGGGTCAATGTCGTGTTCGGCAGCCGGCTGGCGGTCAAGGCGGTGCAGCGCTTCCTGGTCGGGCCGTTGTGCGAATTGTCGGCCGAGCACGATTTCATGCTCGGCATCCTGCTCGGCTACGATCGCGAGATGCAGTGCGAGCGCTATCTCGGGCGCTGCGGGGAGGGCACCGGGGCGTCGGTCGAGCTGGCCTCGGCGCCGCCGCTGGCGCTCGCCGCGGATCAGACCGTGCTTGTGAGTTAGTCGACGAATCGCGGTCGGCGTCGTCACTCCCGATCGGGAGGACGGCGCCGGAGTCCCGCGGCGATCGCCGCCGCGGCCGCGCGCGCGTTCACTTCAAATGGTGCACCGGCTGTAACCCATACACCGGCGTGGGGATGCCCTCCATTCGCGCCTTGAGCTGCAGCGCGAGGAATTGCGAGTAGTGCCGCGACTGGTGCAGATTGCCGCCGTGGAACCAGAGTCCCTCTTGTTGCGTCGGCTTCCACATGTTGCGCTGTTCGCCTTCCCACGGGCCCGGGTCCTTGGTGGTGTTCGAGCCGAGCCCCCAGACCTTGCCGACCTTGTCGGCGATGTCCTGCGAGATCAGATCCGCCGCGAAGCCGTTCATCGAGCCGTAGCCGGTGGCGTAGACCACGACATCGGCTGGCAGTTCGGTGCCATCGCTGAGGATCACCGCATGCTCAGTGAGCCGGGTCACGCCGACATTGCTTTTCAGCTTGATGCGGCCGTCGGCGATCAGGTCGCAGGCGCCGACATCGATGTAGTAACCGGAGCCGCGGCGCAGATACTTCATGAACAGGCCGGATTCGTCGTCGCCATAGTCGAGCATGAAGCCGGCGGCTTCCAATCGCTTGTAGAAATCGGCGTCGCCTTCGCGGATCGCGTTGTAGACCGGGATCTGGAATTCGTGGAGGATCTTGTAGGGCAGCGAGGCGAAGATCAGATCGGCCTTCGCCGTCGTCATGCCGTTGCGCACCGCCTGTTCGGAATAAAGAGCGGACAGGCCCAATTCCATCAGCGAGTCCGACTTCACCACGTGGGTCGACGAGCGCTGCACCATGGTGACGTCGGCGCCGGCCTCCCACAGCGCCGCGCAGATGTCGTGCGCGGAATTGTTGGAGCCGATCACCACCGCCTTTTTGCCCTTGTAGGCATCGGGGCCGGGATGCTGCGAGGAGTGGTGCTGGTCGCCCTTGAAGAGGTCCATGCCCTCGAAACTCGGTAGGTTCGGCTTGGCCGACATGCCAGTGGCGAGCACCAGCTGTTTCGGCGTCAGGGTGATCTCCTGGCCGTCGCGCTCGACCACCACGGTCCATTGCTGCTTCGCGTCGTCATACGAAGCGCGTTTGCACACCGTCGAGCCCCAATAGTTCAGCTCCATCACCTTGGCGTACATTTCCAGCCAGTCGCCGATCTTGTCCTTCGGGGCGAACACCGGCCAGTTCGGCGGGAACGGCAGATAGGGGAGGTGGTCGTACCAGACCGGATCGTGCAGGCAGAGCGACTTGTAGCGCTTGCGCCAGCTATCGCCGGGGCGCTCATTCTTTTCGATGATGATGGTCGGCACGCCGAGCTGGCGCAGCCGGGCGGCGAGTCCGATGCCGCCCTGGCCGCCGCCGATGATGACGCAATAAGGCTGGCGGCTGATGCCGAGTTCGGCCGTCTCGGCGTCACGCTCCTCCTTCCAAGTCTTGCGCGTCGGATCGACGCCGTGCCTGGCGCCCATCGGGCGATCGAAGCCGAGCGGCTCCTCGAAACCCTTCAGCTCCGCCATGGTGGTGAGCAGCGTCCAGATCCGGCCGTCCTTCAGGCGCAGATGGCCGAAGCCGCGCGCGACCGCGGTGTCGAACTGGATCCAGCTCTCGACGACGCCGTCGGCCTCGGTGGCGTCCTCGCCGTCGGCGATCCGCCAGTTCGACGGGCGGGTGTCGTTCAGCCGCGCGCCGAGCATGTCGCGGACCTGGTCCTTGCCTTCCATCGTCTTGATGTTCCAGGTGAAGGCCACGAGGTCGCGCCAGTAGCAGTCGGTTTGAAACAGCTCGAGCGCGCGATCCGGGTCGTTCGCGCTCAGGGCATCGTCCAACAAAGCGAGCAGCGTCGTGACTTTGCCATTCGGCGCAGTGTCGAGCATGAGATCCTCCCGTTGATGATTGTTGCGACGCGGTGCTGCGTTCTCGTTGCGACGATCCTAACATCGCGCGCCGGGAGCGCGAGCGTGAAGCGGCGTGATGTTGAAGTTGTGGTCATGCGTAGTTGTGCGATGCACGCGCTGTGGTCAGCGATCGGGCGGCGCGGGTTCTGGCGACGAAGAGCCCGTCATTCAGTCATGATCGTCAGTTTGGTCGCGCCGGTGTAGCCGTAGACGTCGTGCAGCAGCGAAAGGATTTCGTGCGCGATCGCCGCATCGCTCAGCGTCATCGGGTAGCTCTTGCTGTAGTTCGGCGCGCGACCGGGCTCGGCGTAGCCGGCCGCGGTCAGTCGGGCGGTCCGGTCCGGGGTGAGCACTGCGCTCAGCGCCGCCCAGCTCTCGGCAGATTGCGCCTCGCAATAGAAGGCGACGGGCGGAATTTCCGGCATGCACTGGATGTAGCCGATGTCGCTGTCGAACACGACATGGACCTTGCGTGTCGCGTTGATGCGCAGGCGCTGGATTTCCGCGGTCACGCTCGGACCGTACAAGGCGATCAGCGCCTGGACCGTGTCCGCCTTCTGCGCCGGATCCGGCGCCTTGTAGGAGCAGGCGATCACCGCGGTGGGCAACATCGCTTTCGCATCGTTGATCAGGCCGGCGAGATTCTGCGACGGGCCGTTGCGGGGCGGGCAGGGCATATCGACCACCCAAGCGGTCGAGATTTCGAGGTCGGCGGTGTTGGCTGCATAGGCTTCCGCCAGAGCCTTGAGCACCTGGCCGGCGATCTCCGTGGTCGGCGCGTCGGCGGGGAATTGCCGGACGTAGTTGCCGAAGGCCGGATCGAGCACCCAGCCGAGCGCGGTGAGGCGGGTCTGCCGCTCGGCGTTGAGGATGCGGGCGAGCGACGGCTGCAGCACGATGCCGGCGGCTTCGCAGCGCATCTCTCGCGTCTGCAGTCGGCGGCACTGGACGTATTTGTTGCCGTCCCAGGCCGTGGCGTAGCCGACGCGACCCGTGCGGCTAATACTGGTGATGTTCTGCAGAGCCGCGTCGATCCGGTCGACAGGCGTCTGTGCCGCGGCTCCATCCAGACTGACGACGATTGTCGGAACGGCAATCAGTGCCGCGCAAAATCCGCGAAATCCCATCGAACGCCCCACGCAGCGAACGGGCTCAATTGGCGGCGATGGAACATTATAAGAACAAGATCGTCAACCTGAGGTTGATACCGCTTGTCCTCACCCCCAGCTCCGCAGCCTGCGGAGCTGCGGCGTCTTCTTGTGCTGGTGATCGGCCATCCGGCCGAGCAGGGTGTCGAGCTCGGTGATCGCCTTGAACAGATAGGGGCCCTTGTTGAGCATCACGCATTCGGCGCGCGACGCCATCGCGGCGTCGGTCATCTCGCCGCGCGACGGCGTGCCCTTCTTGACGAGTTGCTCCAGCACCTGCGTCGCCCAGATCACCGGGATGTGCGCGGCCTCGCCGAGCCACAGAATCTCTTCCTGCATCTCGGCGAGCCGGGCGAAGCCGATCTCCACCGCGAGGTCGCCGCGCGCGATCATCACCGCGGTCGGCTGCTGCCCCGCTGCCTGCACCAGAATGTCGGGCAGGTTGGCGACCGCTTCGGGCGTTTCGATCTTCAACACCAGCGACAGCTTGCGCCAGTCGTCGGGGCGGCGCTCGGCCAGTGCGGTCTGCAGCGTCTCGACGTCGGCGACCGATTGCACGAACGAGAACTCGATGCCGTCGGCATGCTCGGCGACGAAATCGAGGTCGGTGCGGTCCTTGGCGGTCAGGGCCGGGATATCGAGCAGCGTGTCCGGAAAGTTCAGGCCCTTCTCGGGCTTCAGCCGCAGGCCCTTGTCGGAGGTCGAGGTGACACGTCCGACCAGGCCCCACGGCGTCTTGCGCTCGATGCGGATGCACAGCTTGCCGTCGTCGACGAACACCCGCGCGCCGACGGCGCTGTTGATCAGCGGGTCGCTCAGGGTGCATTCCACCGCGAAGTGATCGTCGGCGAGATCGATGCGGTGCAGGGCGCCGGCGGCGACGATCGCGATCAGGTCGCCGGTGAGGATACGTTCGCGGCCTTCGGGTGCGCGCGCGGCGCCGGTGCGGATCTTCGGGCCGGCGATGTCCATCAGCACTTTCATGCGGTGGCCGGTGGCTTCCTCGGCGACATGCAGATGATTGATCATGCGCTGCCACGCATCGGCATCGTCGTGGGCGCAGTTGATCCGCACCGCCTCGACCTTGCGCTCCGCCAGCCGCAGCATGAACGAGGGATCGTCGGCGGCCTCGCTCGGGCAGGTCACCAGCAGCGCGGTGGCGCGGCCGCTCGACGGCAGGCCGAACAATTCCTCGCTGCGCTCGGCCAGGGCGTGCTCGCCCGCGAAGAATTGCCGCGGCGACGGCCGCAGCGCCTCCGGCTCGCCGCACAACGCCGCCAGGGTCGCACGCACGGCGACCAGCGTCGGCATCACGCGGCTTTCCAGCCGCCCCAGCGACGACAGTCCGAGCGTCATCAGCGCGCGCTGCAGCGGTCGCAGATCGTGCCGGCGCAGCGCTAGATAATGCGCCAGGTTGCCGGCGCTGGCGGCAAAGCCGGGGCGTTCGATCCGGTCGCCCCAGGCCGCCACGCGCGGCCGGCTGTCGGCCTCGATCTCGGCGATCAGCCGGTCGAGTTTCTGCTTCAGGCGGGCGACTTCGGTCGGCATGGCGGGGGCTCTTGAATCGCGGGCGGTGGAACCATCGACCGCCAATCTGTTCGTCTAGGGGCCGTCGATGTAACTCCTGTGACAGAGTTGTCGTCACCGGCTGCGACCTTATGCTCATCCGGCTTCCGCTGCGGCGCGCGCCGTCCACAGCGGTCTGGGGCCGATTGCTTGACGGCGATGCCGCGGCCGCCCTGAATGGGGCTCCCATTCGAATGCGAGGATCGCATTGTCCGTCATCATCTTCGGTATCAAGAATTGCGACACGATGAAAAAGGCGCGGGCCTGGCTCGACGGCCATGGCGTCGCCTACGCCTTCCACGACTACAAGGCTGCGGGGATCGACAAGGCGCATCTCGCGCGCTGGATCAAGCAGGTCGGCTGGGAGGCGCTGCTCAATCGCGCCGGCACCACGTTCCGCAAATTGCCCGAGGCCGACAAGGCGGAGCTGACCGAAGCCAAGGCGATGGCGCTGATGCTGGCGCAGCCGTCGATGATCAAGCGGCCTGTGCTGCAGACGGACACGACGCTGCTGGTTGGATTTCGGCCCGAGAGCTATGCCGAGGCGTTCAAATGACGGCGCGGGGGCGAACAGGCGCGCCGCGATGCGCGGTGGCCGGGTGCATCTTCGTCGCGAGGCAACTCCCAAACGCCGAGCTGCATTGCATCTTGCGCACGGCTGGCGAATAGCGGCATAGTCGGCGCGAACGACGGGTCAGGAGCGCCTGCCAGGGCGCCCGGCACCGTTCAGCAACAACAAGTCGGCCGTGCGGTGGCTCCGCAGCGGGACCGACAGGGGGAAAATTTTCTTGGCTGATGACATCATCCTTGAAACACACGGGTTGACCAAGGAGTTCGCCGGCTTCTTCGCCGTGCGCGACGTCAATCTACGGGTCCGGCGCGGCCAGATTCACGCGCTGATTGGCCCGAACGGCGCCGGCAAGACCACCTGCTTCAATCTGCTGACCAAGTTCCTGCATCCGTCGGCCGGCCAGATCCTCTACAAGGGCCAGGACATCACCGCGATGGCTCCGGCCGGTGTGGCGCGGCTCGGGCTGGTGCGCTCGTTCCAGATTTCCGCGGTGTTTCCGCATCTCACGGCGCTCGAGAATGTCCGCGTCGCGCTGCAGCGCCAGCACGGCAGTTCGTTCGACTTCTGGCGCTCGAAGAGCGTGCTCGACCGCTACAACCACCGGGCGCGCGAATTGCTCGACGACGTCGGCCTGAGCGAATTCTCCGACACGCCGGCGGTCGAGATGCCCTACGGCCGCAAGCGCGCGCTGGAGATCGCCACCACGCTGGCGCTCGATCCGGAAATGATGCTGCTCGACGAGCCGATGGCCGGCATGGGCCACGAGGACATCGACAAGATCGCCGCGCTGATCAAGCGGATCTCGGCGAAGTACACCATTCTGATGGTCGAGCACAATCTCAGCGTCGTCGCCAATCTGTCCGATGTCATCACCGTGCTGACCCGCGGGCAGGTGCTGGCCGAGGGCCACTACAAAGACCTGACCCAGGACGAGCGGGTCAAGGAAGCCTATCTCGGAGCGGGTCATGGCTGAGACGACGACTTTGGACCGCGCCGCGTCGGCGGCCACCGGCAAGCCACTGCTGAGCGTGCGCGATCTGCAGGCGTGGTACGGCGAATCCCACATCCTGCACGGCATGAATTTCGAGGTCCGCACCGGCGAGGTGGTGACGCTGCTCGGCCGCAACGGCGCCGGCAAGACCACCACGCTGAAATCGGTGATGGGCATCATCGGCAAGCGCACCGGCACGATCGATTTCGACGGCCACGACATCAGCCGGGCGTCGTCCGACAAGATCGCGCGCCGCGGTATCGCGTTCTGTCCGGAGGAGCGCGGCATCTTCGCCAGCCTGGACGTCCGCGAAAATCTGATGCTGCCGCCGCAGGTGCGGCCGGGCGGATTGTCGCTGGAGCAGATCTTCGAACTGTTCCCCAATTTGCGCGAGCGGCTGAAGAGCCAGGGCACCAAGCTGTCGGGCGGCGAGCAGCAGATGCTGGCGATCGCCCGCATCCTGCGCACCGGCGCGCGCTTCCTGATGCTGGACGAGCCGACCGAGGGCCTCGCGCCGGTGATCATCCAGCAGATCGGCCACACCATCGCGCGGCTGAAGAAGGAGGGGTTCACCATCCTCCTGGTCGAGCAGAATTTCCGCTTCGCCGCGACGGTCGCCGATCGCTACTACGTGGTCGAGCACGGCAAGATCATCGACGGCTTCGCCAATTCGGAGCTCGATGCCAACATGGACAAGCTTCACACCTATCTCGGCGTGTGAGCGCCGTGCCCTTCGAATTTCGCTGAGAGCTGGGAACCCCATGTCGATCAATATCCAGGCCCTGTTGGCGCAGCTTCTGGTCGGGCTGATCAACGGCTCGTTCTACGCCTTGCTCAGTCTCGGCCTCGCCGTCATCTTCGGGATGCTCAACATCATCAACTTCGCCCATGGCGCGCTGTACATGATGGGCGCGTTCTGCGCCTATTTCCTGCTGAATCTGTTCGGCATCGGCTATTGGTGGGCGCTGATCCTGGCGCCGCTGATCGTCGGCGCGTTCGGGATGCTGATGGAGCGCACGCTGCTGCAATGGCTGTCCGGGCTCGACCATCTCTACGGCCTGCTCCTGACCTTCGGCGTCGCGCTGATCATCCAGGGGCTGTTCCAGAATTATTTCGGCTCCTCCGGTCTGCCCTACGCCATCCCCGACGAACTCAGGGGAGGCGTCAATCTCGGATTCATGTATCTGCCGATCTATCGCGGCTGGGTGGTGGCGTTCTCGCTGGTGGTGTGCCTGCTCACCTGGTACCTGATCGAGCGGACCCGGCTCGGCGCCAATCTGCGCGCCGCCACGGAAAATCCGACGCTGGTGCGCGCGTTCGGCATCAACGTGCCGCGGATGATCACGCTGACCTACGGGCTCGGCGTCGGCCTCGCCGCGCTCGCCGGCGTGCTGTCGGCGCCGATCAACCAGGTCCGGCCGCTGATGGGCGCCGATCTGATCATCGTGGTGTTCGCGGTGGTGGTGATCGGCGGCATGGGCTCGATCATGGGCTCGATCATCACCGGCTTCGCGCTCGGGGTGATCGAGGGCCTGACCAAATATTTCTACCCCGAGGCCTCCAACACCGTGGTGTTCGTACTGATGGTGCTGGTGCTCTTGGTCAAACCCTCGGGACTGACGGGACGGGCGACCTGACATGAGCACGATCACGCAAAACTCCGTTCCGGCCCCGACGACGCGCCGCCCGGTGCGCGACGAGATGATCGCCTTCGCGCTGATGACGATCGTGCTGGCGGTGGTGCCGTTCACCGGCGTCTATCCGTTCTTCGTGATGCAAGGCCTGTGTTTCGCGCTGCTGGCCTGCGCCTTCAATCTGCTGATCGGCTATGGCGGCCTGCTGTCGTTCGGTCACGCGATGTTCCTCGGCACCGCCGGCTATGTCAGCGCCCATGCGCTGAAGGTCTGGGAACTGCCGCCGGAGCTCGGGATCGTCGCCGGCGTCGTGGCGGCATTTGGGCTTTCCGTCATCACCGGCCTGATTGCGATCCGCCGCCAGGGCATCTATTTCGCGATGATCACGCTGGCGCTGTCGCAGCTGCTGTATTTTATCTATCTGCAGGCGCCGTTTACCCACGGCGAGGATGGCATCCAGGGCATCCCGCAGGGCAAGATGTTCGGCATCATCGACCTGCAGCACACCACCACACTGTATTTCGTGATCCTGATCGGTTTCCTGATCGGCTTCCTGATCATCTACCGGGCCATCAACTCGCCGTTCGGCGAGGTGCTGAAGGCGATCCGCGAAAACGAGCCGCGCGCGATCTCGCTCGGCTACAAGACCGACCAATACAAGCTCTTGGCCTTCATCCTGTCGGGAACGCTGGCGGGCTTCGCCGGCGCGCTGAAAGTGTTCGTGGCGCAAAACGCCTCGTTGACCGACGTGCACTGGTCGATGTCCGGCGAGATCGTGCTGATGACGCTGGTCGGCGGGCTCGGCACGATCTTCGGTCCGGTGGTCGGGGCCTTCGTGATCATCGCAATGCAGCAATATCTCGCCGGCTTCGGCCAGTGGGTCACGGTGATCCAGGGCGTGATCTTCGTCGCCTGCGTGCTCACCTTCCGCCGCGGCATCGTCGGCGAGATCGGGCACTACTTCAAGCGGTCGCTGTAAGCGGTAGATCCCGGGCGTCACGACGACGCGAAGCCATCCCCCAGACAAAACCGCCGCGCAACCAGTTGCGCGGCGGTTTGCATTGAGAGGGCCCGCCGAACGGCGTCACGCCTTCGGAACGTCCCCATATTGCGGGGCCGGCTCGAGCGGCAGTTCGGCTTCCGCGGCGACCGGATGGTCGCGGCGGGCGCGGGCAGCCTTCTTTCGCGCCTTGGAGAGTTCGACCGCTTCGCTCATCAGCCGTTCGACATCGGCACTGAACTTCAGCGCCGGGCTGCCGGCCGAGCCGTGGTGGGCGTCTCCCGGTGCAACCGCCGCGTCTTGCGACATCGCTGCCGGCGGCGTTGCGGTCTCGATCAAGGGCGCGGCAGCAGGGGATTGCGGCGATGCGCTTCCGAGCGAGTCGCTGGTCGGCTCCGGATCGGCCGCGATCGGCGAGATGGCCTCCGCCGTTTCCGCAGGCTTCGACTCCGCCAGGACGTCGTCGGTGACGTCTTGCGCGGCCGTCTGATCGGCCGGCAGGGGGCTCTCGGTGGTCGCTTCGGCTTCGGCAGCGGTCCTGATCGAGGAAACCGCGCGCGCTGCGTCGGGCTCGCGCGGTGGCATCGGCGGCAGCTCCTCGCGCACCGGGGTCTCGATCACGGGAGCGTCCGCTTCGACGAGGATCTGCCGGACCAGTTCGCGGGTCTGACGATCGTCGCTCGCAGCCGCCGCGGGTGGCGCGGGGTGCTCGGCAGTGACCTCCGCCACGACCGGGGCGGCCGCCCGAACGCCGAAGCTCTCGCGGGCCACGTCGTGCGGCATCGCCTCGCGGCGAACCGCGCCCCGGCGCGGCATGATCAGGTTGCGAACGTCGAGCTCGCTGGCATCGAATGCGCGGTCGTCGTGATCCGGTCGGAAGAAATCCGCCGCTTCGAAGCCGTGGGCGGCGAGGTCGCGGGCGACGACCTGCGCGGGACGTCGGTTGGCCACGTCGTGCTGAGCTCCTTCGTGGCGAGCCACCTCGTGTCGCGGCATCTCGTGTCGCGGCATCGTCTCGTCGCGGTCACGATAGTCTCGGCGGTGGACGTCACGTCGATCGAAATCACGCCGATGCCAACCGCGGCGGTCGTCGTCGTGAACGTCCTGCGCGTAGCTGCGCCGGTCGTCGTCACGGGCATAGTCTCGCGCCGCATAGTCCCGGCGGTGGATATCGCCTTCGAAACGGTGCCGCCTGACATCGCGATCACCGGTATCGCGTGCGTAATCGTACCGGGCACCGTCGCGGCTGCGCGCACGGTCGATCCGGTCGTCGGCAGCCGTGTGCCTGCGCTCCGTGCGTCGCGGCTCCGGCTGGTTCATTTCGACGGCACCGAGGCTCATCGCCGGCAGGGCGATCGCCGCGATCGCCGGCGCGGCAGGCTTGGCAGGTTCTGTCGGCTTGTCGTCGTCGAGATCTTCGTTGTTCTCGATGCGCTGGCGCGCGCGCTCGACCTGGGCCTGGATCTTGGCGGCGTAGACGCTCGGCGGCGAGAAGAAGATTTTCGCAATCACCGGCACGATTTCCAGGAAGATGATGAACATCCGCGTCATCCAGGAAAACAGCGTCATGGTGGCGCCGTCCTTGGGATCGTTCTTCAGTTCCTGATAGGCCGCGATCCGGGTCAGCGGATCGACCCGGTCCTTTTTCTCCTGGTAGTAGGATTCCGCCAGCGCCTTGCTGCGGAATTCGGCGATGCTGGCGACCTTGTCGGCTTCGAATGATTTCAGGTCGGCGCGGGCCGCGTCGATCCGGGCCTGCAAGGCGTCCGCCTTGGACTTGATCACGCTGCGCTCCTGATCGCGCGCGGCCAGCGCCTCGGCTGCGATCTTCGATTGCTCCGCGCGCAACTCGTCGCGCTTGGCGTGGAGCTGGACGATCTCGGCCTCGCGTGCGGCGCGCTGGGCGATGAAGGAGTCTTTCTGCTTCTTGGCGAATTCGTAGCGCGGGCCGGCGCCGGGGCGGCCGGAATTGTTCGGCGCGGCCTTCAGCCCGAATTCCTCGGCGTTCATGTCCGCGATGTAGCGCTGGATGGTGCGGTCGATTTCGCCGATGTCGGCGCGGATGTCGGCCTCGCGCGCGACCAGCGCCTTGATCTGCTGCTCGATGTCGTCGTTGCGGGTCTGGAGGTTCGGCTCCGCAGCCGGAGTTTCGGTGAGGGCATCGCGGTGCAGTGCCTGCAGCGCGTCGATGCCGGCCTGCCGACGGGCGGACTCGGCATTCAGCCCGGCTTCGTATTGCGCGATTTTCGCATAGATCGGCTGATTGGCGGCGACGCGGTCGGCCTCGATCTTCTCGTTGATGGTGCCGGAGAAGATCGCCAGTTCCAGGAACATCGCGATCACCCAAGCCAGCCCGAACGACATCAACAGGCGGATGCCGACCCGGACGAAGCGCCACGCGGTCTGCCTGGCTTCGGCGCTCGACTGGATCGGCGCGGTATTCCACAGCGTGCCCTGATAGAACCAGTCCGATTGGCACAGCGCGCGGTCGAACATCAGCACGGTGAGCGCGATCACGCCGGAGACCAGCAGCCGGGTCCAAACGCTCGCGATCATGTAGCCGGTGGCGTGATACGAGACGCCGAGCACGACGATGAAGGACAGGCAGAGCGAGGCGCCGAGATGCGCGGCCCACAGCTTGTCCGAGGCCGGGCAGGTCGAGAGCGTCTTGCGATCGACGCCGGCGATGACACCAAGTGCACGTTGAATCATGGCCGCCCAAATTCTGCGGTGATGTGCGCCGCGGTTCGAAGTGACAGGTCGATGCGAGTCTAACAGAGCGTCCGACAATTCAATACGCAGTGCGGCGGACGGCCGCCGCCGATCTGTTCTCAGCTCGGCTCAACAATGACTGCTAAGTCGCGATAGTCAGGCGAGAACTCGGTCGCCGAGACGGCAGCGATCGTGGCGCGTATCGGCCTCAAAAAATTCCTGTGAGGTGTCGTTGACGGGATCATGTTCTGCCCCCCGATACCGTTGCGGATCGCGTGTTCGGCAGCCGACACGGCTGGACGCCTTCAAGTGATTCGCACCGGGCGCGAACCCGGGCGGCGGGGCGCGGCGTCGCGGTGTCGGCGTCTGCAGGTGGGCGAATGTCGAAAAATTTGCACCCCATCGCCGGGTTGCGCGTCTTGCGAATGGGCGGTTGCCTGCCATCGCCCGAAATGATTTATGACGTTCCTGTGACGCGGGCAGCGCCCGGGCCCCAGTCCCGTCAATCGGATAACTCTAAATGTTGCGCTACTTTCGAGCCCTTCTGCCGAGGGAGGAACGGTTTTTCGACCTGTTCGACCGCCACGCCCAGACGGTCGTCAAGGGGGGCCTGGCGTTGCAGGACATGCTGCGAGGCGGCGACGAGACGCTGGTGCATTGCCAACGCGTCAGCCATTTCGAGGCCGAGGCCGACGGCATCACCCGCGAGGTCCTGACCGCGGTGCGCCGCACCTTCATCACCCCGTTCGACCGCGTCGACATCAAGAACCTGATCACCTCGATGGATGACGCCATCGACCAGATGCAGCAGACCGCCAAGGCGGTGATCCTGTTCGAGGTCCGCGAATTCGAGCCGCCGATGCGCGAGATCGGGACGCTGCTGGTCGAAAGCGCCAATCTGGTCGGCAAGGCGTTGCCGCTGATGAAATCGATCGGCCGGAATCTGCAGATGCTGACGGCGATGACCGAGGAGATCACCAAGCTCGAGGGTCGCGTCGACGATCTGCACGACATCGGCCTGAAGGAGCTGTTCCTCAAGCACCGCGACGCCAACGCCATGGACTTCATCGTCGGCGCCGAAATCTACGACCATCTCGAGAAGGTCGCCGATCGGTTCGACGACGTCGCCAACGAGATCAACAGCATCGTCATCGAGCAAGTCTAGGGCAGGGCCGCATTGTGGATGCTTCGATCGGACTGCCGATTCTGGTCGGATTGATCGCCGTCGCCCTGCTGTTCGACTTTCTGAACGGCCTGCACGACGCCGCCAATTCGATCGCCACCATCGTCTCGACCCGGGTGCTGCGGCCGCAATACGCCGTGTTCTGGGCGGCGTTCTTCAATTTCATCGCCTTCCTGGTGTTCGGCCTGCACGTCGCCAACACCATCGGCACCGGCATCATCGAGCCGAGCGTGATCGACGCTTCGGTGATTTTCGCAGCGCTGGTCGGCGCGATCGTCTGGAACGTCGTCACCTGGGGGCTCGGGATTCCGTCGAGCTCGTCGCACGCGCTGATCGGCGGGCTGCTCGGCGCCGGCCTCGCCAAGGCCGGGCTGTCGGCGGCGCTGTGGAGCGGCTTGTCCAAGGCGCTGCTGGCGATCGTGCTGTCGCCGCTGGTCGGCTTCCTGCTGGCGCTGGTGCTGGTCGCGATCGTGTCCTGGGCCTCGGTGCGCTCGACGCCGTTCGCCGTCGACCGCGCCTTCCGCATCCTGCAATTTGTCTCCGCCTCGCTGTATTCGCTCGGCCATGGCGGCAACGACGCGCAGAAGACGATGGGCATCATCGCGGTGCTTTTGTATTCGCAGGGCTATCTCGGCAGCGAGTTTTCGGTGCCGTTCTGGGTGGTGATTTCGTGCCAGGCGGCGATGGCGCTCGGCACGTTGATGGGCGGCTGGCGGATCGTCCGCACCATGGGCCTGCGGATCACCAAGCTGACGCCGATGCAGGGCTTCTGCGCCGAGACCGGCGGCGCCGCGACGCTGTTCATGGCGACCTTCCTCGGCGTGCCGGTGTCGACCACCCACACCATCACCGGCGCGATCGTCGGCGTCGGCGCGGCGCGGCGGATGTCGGCGGTGCGCTGGAACGTGGCCAGTTCCATCGTCTACGCCTGGGTGATCACGATCCCGGCCGCGGCGATCGTCGCGGCGCTGGCGTATTGGGCGACCCGGCTGCTGCCGGCGATGTGAGCGGGAGCCCGCGCCCGCTTCAGGTCACCACCTTCAGCCCGATGATGCCGGCGACGATCAGGCCGATGCAGGCGAGGCGGGCCACCGTCGCCGGATCGCCGAACAGCACGATGCCGAGCGCCGCGGTGCCGACCGCGCCGATTCCGGTCCAGACCGCGTAGGCGGTGCCGATCGGCAGCGTCTTCAGCGCCAGACCGAGCAGGGCGATGCTGACGATCATCGCGGCGATGGTCAGCACCGAAGGCACCAGGCGGGTGAAACCTTCGGTGTATTTCAGGCCGATCGCCCAGCCCACTTCCATCAACCCGGCGACGACCAGTAACCCCCATGCCATTCGATCCACTCCTGTAGAGATTTCAGATGCTTGGAACCTGTCCCTGCAACCCTATATGAGGCTGTGAAGGCGCTACAGCAATTCCGTACGCCGCTTGATGTTCGAAGCCTTCGCCCTTGATTGCGCCGGCTTTCTTTGTCACAGCCTCAGCCCATGTCCGACATTGCCATTTCGACCGACGCGCCGTCCCAGCCCCCGTCTTCGCTCGCGCATGAAGTTGCGCGGCGGCGCACCTTTGCGATCATCTCGCACCCCGACGCCGGCAAGACCACGCTGACAGAAAAGCTGCTGCTGTTCGGCGGCGCGATCAATCTCGCCGGGCAGGTCAAGGCCAAGGGCGAGCGCCGCACCACCCGTTCGGACTGGATGAAGATCGAGCGCGACCGCGGCATCTCGGTGGTCACCTCGGTGATGACCTTCGAGTTCGAGGGACTGGTGTTCAACCTGCTCGACACGCCGGGCCACGAGGACTTCTCGGAGGACACCTACCGGACGCTGACCGCGGTCGATTCCGCCGTGATGGTGATCGACGCCGCCAAGGGCATCGAGGCGCGGACGCGCAAGCTGTTCGAGGTCTGCCGGCTGCGCGACATCCCGATCATCACCTTCATCAACAAGATGGACCGCGAGAGCCGCGACACGTTCGACATCCTGGACGAGATCGAGAAGACGCTGGCGCTCGACACCACGCCGATGACCTGGCCGGTCGGCCGTGGCCGCGACTTCCTCGGCACCTACGACGTGCTCACCGGCGGCGTGCGTCTCTTGGAAGGCGGCGGCGCCAAGACCGGCGCGGCCGAGCAGATCGCCATCGAGGATCTCGGCAAGCGCAACCCCAATCTCGATGTCGCTGCGGTGAAGGAAGAGCTGGAACTCGCCACCGAAGCCTGCAAGCCGTTCGACCTCGAGGCGTTTCGCGAGGGCCATCTGACGCCGGTGTATTTCGGCTCGGCGCTGCGCAATTTCGGCGTCGGCGATCTGCTGCAAGGGCTCGGCCGCTACGCGCCGCCGCCGCGCGCGCAGGACTCGAACCTGCGCAAGGTCGAGGCCGACGAGCCGAAGATGAGCGCCTTCGTCTTCAAGATCCAGGCGAACATGGATCCGAACCACCGCGATCGCATCGCCTTCGCAAGGCTTTGCTCCGGCAAGCTGACCCGCGGCATGAAGGCCAAGCTGGTCCGCACCGGCAAGAACATGAGCCTGTCGGCGCCGCAATTCTTCTTCGCGCAGGATCGCTCGGTGGCGGACGAAGCCTTCGCCGGCGACGTCGTCGGCATTCCCAATCACGGCACGCTGCGGATCGGCGACACGCTGACCGAGGGCGAGGACGTCACCTTCGTCGGCGTGCCGTCGTTCGCGCCGGAAATCGTCCGCCGCGTCCGGCTCGGCGACGCGATGAAGGCGAAGAAGCTGAAAGAGGCGCTGCAGCAGATGTCCGAAGAGGGCGTCGTGCAGGTGTTCCGCCCGCGCGACGGCGCCCCCGCTCTGGTCGGCGTCGTCGGCCCGCTGCAGCTCGACGTGCTGAAGGCGCGGCTCGACGCCGAATATCAGCTCCCGGTCGATTTCGAAGTCTCCGAATTCCAGCTCGCGCGCTGGATCTCGGCCGAGGACCGCAAAAAGCTCGACACCTTCATCACCACCAACAATTCCTCGATCGCCGACGACGTCGACGGCGACCCGGTGTATCTCGCCAAAAACGAGTTCTATCTCGGCTACACCCGCGACCGCGCCGAAGGCATCGTGTTCTCCGAGATCAAGGACGTGAAGAAGGTGGCGTGAGGCGCTGGGCTCGTGGCCTCCGCTCTGAATACTGGGGCGCCCGTTCGAGCCGGACGATGACCTCTGTCGGCGATGCTCGTTTATCCGACTGATGGTCCCACAATCAACAACCCGCACGCCACCGTCGACGCCACCGTTCGCACGTGGTTCCACCACGTCCAATCCCGCACATAAGCAGCCCACAACTCAGCCGCAGCCACACTCTCCGGATCAGCTGCGGCCAGCGTGGTGTTGAGCGGCACGTTGCGGACGATCGTCACGACGAACATGCCGAGCACGTAGATCACGCCGCCGGCGACCATCGCCGTGGCGCCTGGTTCGCTCCAGTGCAGTGCGCCGACCACCGCCAGCGCGGCCGCGGCCAGGGTGGTGCCGAAGAACAGCGGCAGGAAAGGCGAGCGGACGATCTCGGTGTTGATGGCGTTCATCGCGGCGATGCCGGACGCCCTCGGCAGCCGCGCCAGCGCGGTCATCACGAAGGTCGAGAATGCGAAATACACCCCGGCCATCAGGCCGCAGCCGATCGCGCCGAACCACAGCAGGGCTGTGACGAGGGTCTGCGTCATGGCGGGCGTCTCCCATGCTGAAATGCGACGGCTTCATTGCGCCGTCTCACTCTGCCAGACTTTCAACCGAATCGAAGCGCCGATACAGTTGTGGGCCGTGCGGCATCCCGCGCGGACGACGGAGATTGAAATGCCTGGACTCGCATTGCCACGCCGCTGTGTTCCCTTCACCGCCGCGTTCGTCGCGCTGGTGGTCCTCGCGTCGCCGCCCGCAGCCGACGCGCAAGGGCTGGTGCAAGGCGTGGAGCAGGGCGCCCGGGCCGGCAACAAGGCGGCGGGGCCGGTCGGCGGGGTGCTGGGCGGTGCGATCGGCGGTGTGGTCGGGGTGGTCGGCGGGGTGCTGACCGGCGTCACCGGCGGCAACACCGCGCGCGGGCCGGTCGGGGCGAAGCAGCAGACCGGGGAGCCGCAGAAATCCGCCAAGCAGACGCGCAAGGAGGCGCGGGACGCCAAGGCCGGCAAGGGCAAGGCGGCGCCGGCGGAACTGACCCCCGAACAGATCGTCGCCAATTCCGACGCCAATATCGAGCGCATCAAAAGCGAACTGAAACTGACACCGGAGCAGGAGAAGCACTGGGGTCAGTTCTCCAGCGCGATGCACTATCTCGGCCAGCACGGCGCCGAACGGCTGACCCTGCGCAAGGCGCGCGCGCAGCGCGATCCGCCCGACGACATCGTCGAGCAGATGCGCAACGAGGCGCAGTTCCTGTACGACCGCGGCGCCGACCAGCGCGCCGTCGCCGACGCCGCCGAGCCGCTGTTCGCGACGCTCGACGACAAGCAGAAAGCGATCTTCGTCACAGAAATGGTCCGGCTCAGTACCGAACGCGGTCTCGACTGAGCCGGCGCGCTTGCCCAATCTCGCAGCGTTTTGTGTGATCTCGTTCAATTTCAGGACATTTCAGCGCCCCCGGCGTGACACAAAAGTCACGACGGGGGGCAAACGCGGTCCGTTCGCGCAAAAAATGGTACCGCTGGCCGAACGTTGCCCGCAAACTCCCGACCAATTGACTTGAACGATCGAACAATCGGTTTCGAGACTATTGATTTCGGAGTGCAGTGTGACGTTTCGGGCAATCATCTTCGGCTCGCTGGCGGCGATCGGCGTCGCCGTGTCGGGCGCCGCGGCGCAGCAAAGCGGGCCGGTTCCGGTCTCCGCCACGCAGCCGGACTACGACGCGCTGTTCGCGCAGATGTATCAGCGGCCGGCCGATCTCGACGTCAGCTTCAAATTCGCGCGTGAGGCGGTGGAGCGCGGCGACTACGAGGCGGCGATCGGCGCGCTGGAGCGGATGCTGTTCTTCAATCCGGATCTGCCGCGGGTGAAGCTCGAACTCGGCGTGTTGTACTTCAAGCTCGCCTCCTACGAGATCGCGCGCGGCTATCTGATCGACGCGATCAAGGGCAGCAACGCGCCCGACGACATCCGCGCGCAGGTGATGGCCTATCTCGCCGAGATCGATCGACGGCTGGCGACATACGAATACAGCGTGTTCATGCACGCCGGCATGCGCTATCAGACCAACGCCAATATCGGCCCGAACGGCCAGCAGGTGCGCGCCCTCGGACAGGACGCCATTCTCGATCCGCGCTTCGGCAAAAAGCCGGACTGGAGCACGTTCCAGACCGTCGCGGCGAGCTACGCCTACAAGCTCAATCTGCGCGGCGACGCGATCGAGACCACGTTCCTCGGCCTGAATTCCCGGCAGATGACGCTGAGCCAGTTCAATCTCGGCTTCGTCGAGATCACCGCCGGCCATCGCGTCGGTCTCGGCCAGAATTCGTCTTTCAAATATTACGGCATCGGCGACAAGGTCTGGCTCGGCAATTACAGCTACTTCAACGCGCTCGGCGGCGGCCTGTCGGCCCGCACCCAGCTCGGCAGCCTCGGCCTGGTCGAGGGCTATGTCGAGACGCGACACCGCCGCTTCAGCGACTCGACTTATTTTCCCACCGCCAGCGACCAGACCGGCGACCTGCTGACCGCGGCGGTGCTGACCGACTTCCGCTGGGGCGGGGTGCACTGGACCACGCGCGCCGGTTTCGACAGCAACAAGGCCATCGCCGATTACAACAGCTACAAGCGCTATTCGATCGACGTCGCGTTGCCGATCGAATTCGTCGCGACGGTGTTCGGCGCGCAGCGCGCCTTCGTGTTCGCGCCGACGGCGGGGTTCAGCCAGGCCAATTACGAAGCGCCGAATTTCATCGTCGATCCGGTGATCGTCCGGCGCGATCAGGAATATCGCTACGGCGCGATCTTCGATGCGCAACTCGTCGACAATATCGGGCTGCGCACCCAGGTGAGCTACACCAAGATCGACTCCAACCTGCCCAACTACCGCACCAACAATCTGTCGGCCTCGATCGGCCCGACGCTGCGCTTCTGAGGAGATCGGCGATGCGACGGCATTCGGGACGACGGATCGGGCAGGGGATGGCGGCGGCGCTGGCCGCGGCGCTGCTCTCCGGCAGCGCGCTTGCGCGGGAGGTCGGCAAGGCGTCGGCGGTCAATCCGAACGCCACCGCCAACATGCGCACCATCACCATCGGCGCGTCGATCACCCACAAGGAACGGATCCAGACCACCTCGGCCGGCTCGGTGCAGCTGTTGTTCATCGACAAGACGTCGATGACGATCGGCCCGAACAGCGATCTGACCATCGACGAATACGTCTATGACCCGAATGCCGGCAGCGGCAAGCTGGCAGCGACGCTCGGCAAGGGCGCGCTGCGCTTCGTCGGCGGCCAGATCAGCCACACCGGCGACGCCGAGATCAAGACCGCCTCGGCGACCGTCGGCATCCGCGGCGGTGTGGCGCTGATCGGCACCAACCACGTCTATGCCGGCTACGGCACCTCGACGGTCCGCTCCGGCGGATCGAGCGTGACGCTCGGGGCCGGCGAATACACCTCGATGCAGGGCGGCCAGCCGCCGTCGCCGCCTGGCCCGCCGCCGCCGAATTTCGTGCTGAGCCAGATCCAGATGTTCCAGAGCGGCAGTGGTCAGTCCGGCGGCGTCGCGCGCGGCGCGGCCTCGCCGGGCAACGTTCAGCGCGCCTCCAACCGCGCCACCGGCACGCAGGGTGGGTCCGTCGTCGGCTCTCTGACACCAGCGCCGCCGCCGCCGGCGACTCCGCCGATCAACCAGGTCGCGTCGACGCTGAACCAGACGATCCAGACCTCGACCCAAGAGGCGGCGGTGAGGCAGACCGAACGGGACTACGCCGGCGCGCGCCCCACACTGACGCTGTCCGGCTTCCTCGGTGGCCTGATGCACAGCGTGCTGACCAGCTACAGCAGCTATTCCACGTCGGGCTCGACCGGCATCGCGACCGGCGAAGCGACCATCGCGCTCGATGGCAACGGCAACCGGTTGCACGCGCAATTCTCCGGCGAGGTGACGCCCGGTCCGAACACGGCGTATCTGCCGACGACGTTCAACTATCAGTACGGTTCGGTCGGCGCCAATTCCGACGAGCAGAGCGCCTATGGCGATTACAGCAATTTCGGCGCCGGGCCGGCACGAGACGCCAACGGTCAACCGATATCGACGATCAACAATGCGCCGATCATCAATCAGACCGGCGCGATGATCACGGTGAACCGCGAGCAGGCGCGGCAAATCGCGCCCAATTACGGCTCCGCGACCGTCACGATCTGCGACTGCGACTACACCAGGTGGGGTCTCTGGACGAGCCAGAGCACGCAGTATTCCTATTACGACTCGTTGGTGGGATTCTGGGTCGCCGGCCGGCCGACCACGGCCGGGGAGGTTCCGCTGACCGGTCAGGCGACCTATGCGGGCCATGTGGTCGCGGCGATCGAAAACCAGAGCGCCACCTATATCGCCACCGGCAATTTCCAGAACACGGTGAACTTCGGCAACCGTACCGGCGCGGTCACCGTCACCGGGCTCGACAGCACCAACTACGCCGGCCAGGTGCAGTTCATGCAGGATCCGCGCTACTTCGCCGGTTCGCTCGCCGGAGACGCCGGCGCGCGGCAGATGGCGCTGACCGGAAGCTTCTTCCGCGGCGTGTCGAGTCCGGTCGGCGAAATGGGCGGCAGCGTGGCCATCACCGGCACCAACTATCTCGGCGGCGGCATCTTCGCCGCGCAAATGAAATAAGCGCCTCGTCGTCCATGCCGCCGGCTCAGAAGCGATGCGCCGGCGGGCTGGCATGATTGGACACCGCCGCAGCCTTCTGCGGGGCGAGGCCGGTGCTCGGCGGAACGTAGCGCGCCGTGGCGGTTGCTTCGGTATTGGTCGCGGGATCGATCAGTTCGACCGAGACCGTCAATTTGTCATACGATGGCGTAACCGCGCGGATCATTGCGGGGCGATCGCCGATCACGCGCCGCGCGGCGACGGTGGAGGCGGCGGCGCAGCCCTCCGCCGTCCGATGATCGCTGGCGGCCAGCGCGTGCACGCCGGCGATCGCCGCCTCGTTGGCGATCTGTTGCAGCGGGGGATGGCCCTTGGCCACCGTCATTCCCGCGTAGATCGCAACGGCGGCGACCGGCAGCGCCAGCAAGGCCACCAGAGGGCCGACGCGCCCCGCGTGCGTGTCCATCCGTGCCATCGCCTTGCTCCTTCGCCTCGGTTGCCCGGCCGCGCCGGGACACGGCGGGCCAGCGGTGAAAGCAGTGGCCAGACCCGGCGGATGTTCCTATCATCGCGGCGTTCACCGCCGCGGGCAGGATGCATCCGGTCCGCCATCGAACCGACAACGTTCGGCCTCATGCGCCAGTTCCATCGTCGAGATTTATCGCCTTGCTGCGGCGCAACGCGCGGGCTTACACCGTGCGCCGGCTGAGCCGCGATGCGCATCCGTTTCTGACCCGCGCCGCGCCGGTCTGGGTCCGGTTGCGACGGCTGACGCGTAGCAAGTCGGCGCGCGCGGTTGCAGCGGCGCTGCTGACGCTGATCGCGCTGACGGCGCTGCGCACTTACGATCCGCGGCTGGTCCATGAAACCAAGGAACGCGCCTTCGACGCGTATCAGCGATTGTCACCGCGGCCGCACGCCGATCTTCCGGTGCGGATCGTCGATATCGACGAGGCGTCGCTCGCCGCCTATGGGCAGTGGCCGTGGCCGCGCACCCGGCTGGCGGCGCTGACCAAACGGCTGGGTGAACTCGGCGTCGGCGTCGTGGCCTACGACATCATCTTCTCGGAGCCCGACCGCACCACGCCGGGCCGCCTCGCCAGCGAACTCGGCGATGCCGATCTGCCGGATCGCGATCTCACCGTCGCGCTGCTGAAGAGCCTGCCGGATCACGATCAGAGCTTGGCGCAGGCGATGCAGAAGACGCCGACCGTGCTCGGTTTCGCCGCCATCCAGCGTGCCAACGCGACACGGCCGTCGGTGAAAGCGGGGCTCGCCGTCGTCGGCGTCCAACCCGCCTTCGTGCTGCCGCCGTTCCGCGGCGCCGTCTCCAATCTGCCGGTGCTCGACGAGGCTGCGGCGGGAATCGGCGCGATCAATCTGTCGGCGCGCGACCGATCCGGCGTGGTTCGCCGGCTGCCGATGCTGATGTCGGACGGCGCGCGGGTGTATCCGAGCCTGGCGATCGAGGCGCTGCGCGTCGCGCAGAACCAGAAGGGCATCGTGGTGCGCGGCACCGGCGCCAGCGGCGAGGCCGACACCGGGCACGCCGCGCTGCTGGATATGCGGGTCGGCCAGTTCAAGCTGCCGCTGACGCCCGACGGCGAGGCCTGGCTGTATTTCAACCGCGACCGCCGGGATCGATACGTTTCGGTGAAGGACGTGCTCGACCCGGCCAAGGACGCCGAGATGCGCGACAAGCTGGAGGGCATGATCGCGCTGGTCGGCACCTCCGCCGCGGGGCTGCTCGATGCCCGCGCCACGCCGCTCGGCCAGGTGATGCCGGGCGTCGCGATCCAGGCCCAGATGATCGAGCAGATCATCGCTCAGGACTTCATCGAGCGGCCGGACTGGGCCGACGGCTTCGAGATCGTGCTGACGCTGCTGCTGGGCTCGCTGGTCGCGGCGCTGCTGCTGGTCGCCGGCGCCCGGTTCTCGCTGATCGCCTGCGGCGTGGTGTTTCTCGGCGCGATCGGCGGATCGTGGATCGCGTTCTCGCATTTCCGCCTGCTGATCGACCCGGTGTATCCATCGCTGGCGACGCTGCTGACCTATGTCGCCGTCGAGCGCGTGCTGCACATGGCCTCCGACCGCGAGAAGAGATTCGCGCGCCAGGCGTTCGGCCAGTATCTCGCGCCGGAATTGCTGGCGAAGCTCGAGCAGTCGCCCGACGGAATGCGGCTCGGCGGCGAGACCCGCGATCTCAGCGTGATGTTCATGGACGTGCGCGGTTTCACCCCGATCTCGGAGACGCTGAGCGCGACCGAATTGGTGGATTTCATCAACACGCTGCTGTCGCCGCTGTCCGACGCGATCCAGGACGAACTCGGCACGATCGACAAATACATCGGCGACTCGATCATGGCGTTCTGGAACGCCCCGGTCGACGTGCCGGATCACGCCGCGCGCGCCTGTCGCGCCGCGCTGAAGATGCGCGCGGTGGTCGAGCAGCTCAACGACGCCGACGCCTTCGGCTTCGCGGCGCGCGGCATTGACGATCCGGTGGTGCGGATCGGTGTCGGCATCAACACCGGCGCGGCCTGCGTCGGCAACATGGGCTCGGCCAAGCGCTTCAACTACTCGGCGATGGGCGATGTGGTGAACGTCGCGGCCCGGATCGAGAGCGCGTCGAAGAGCTTCGGCACCGATTTGCTGGTGTCCGAAGACGTCGCCCGCGCCGCGCCGCGAATTGCGCTGCTCGAGGCCGGCGAGATCATGCTGAAGGGCAAGTCGAAGCCGACCCGGCTCTTCGCGCTTGCGGGCGACGAGGAGGCCGCGGCGACGCCGGAGTTCGCCGAGTTGCAGCGGTGCCATCGCGCGCTGTTGGACGCGCTAGCGGCCGACGATGCGCGGGCCGCAGCCGAGGCCCTGGCGAACTGCCGGACTGCTGCGCCGCCGGCACTCGCCGGACTGTACGATCATTTCGCCGAGCGGGTGGGAGCGATCGGCGGGATGCAGAAGCAGGGCGTCGGATAGGCGCGCCGCTCACAACACCGAGACGGCGGCGGGGCGGGGCTCGTGTGCGCCGGGATCGGCGCAGGGCAAAGTGAAACGGAACATCGTGCCGCCGGCTGGGGCGGGCTCGGCGTTGATCGAGCCGCCATGAGCCTGGATGATGGTCTGCGAGATCGACAGGCCGATCCCCATGCCTTCCGCTTTGGTGGTCTCGAACGGCTGGAACATCCGGTCGGCGATCTGCGGATCGAGACCCGGACCGGAATCGGCGACCACGACCTCGATCATGCCGTCCTCGACGGCCCGGCTGGTGATGGAGAGCAGCCGTTCCGGGAGTTCGTGCATCGCCTCGAAGGCGTTGCGGAACAGGTTGAGGAAGACCTGCTGCACCTGCACCTTGTCGACCAGCACGCGATCGACCGCGGGATCGAGCGTCAGCGCGACGTCGACCGGGCGGTCGCGCGTGACCACGGAGGCGAGCGCCAGCGCGTCCTCGGCGATCGCGCGCAGGCTCTCGACCGTCTTGTCGGTCTCGCCGCGGCCGACGAATTCGCGCAGTCGCTGGATCACCGCACCGGCGCGCAGCGTCTGCTGCGCGGCCTTGTCGAGCGCGGCGCCGATCTTCGCCTTGTCGGGATGGCTGCTGGCCTCGACCAGCCGGCGCGAGCCCTGCACGTAGTTGGTGATCGCGCCGAGCGGCTGGTTGAGCTCGTGCGCCAGCGCGCTCGACATCTCGCCCATGGTGCTGAGCCGCGCCACGCGCATCAATTCGGCCTGCAGGCTCTGCAGCCGCTGGTCCGCCTCCTGCTGCCGCGCCGCGGCGCGCTGGTGCTCGAGCAGAAATGCGGCGATCGCGGCGCTGGCGACGGCGAGGATCAGCAGGCAGGCGGTGATCAGCGCCGCCGCGAGGCTCTCGTGATCGTGCCGCGACATGCGCTCCGTCAGCAGGGCTTGTTCGACACGGGTGAGGGCGCTCAGGCTGGCTTCGACGCGTTCGGTCAGCCGGTCGGTGCGGGCCTGCTCGAGAATGTCGAGGGCCTCGCGCACACGCTCCGGCCCCAGTTCGATGACCCGCCCGAGCTGGGCCGTCCGCATGTCGATCAACTGGCGGAGATCGTCGACCCGGGCGACATGTTCGGGGTTGTCGGTGACGATCGAGCGCAGGCTGTCGAGCCGCGATGCCAGTGTGTCCCGCGTATGGTTGTAATTCTCGCGGTAGCTGTCGATGCCGGTGAGCAGATAGCCGCGCTCGTTGGTCTCGGCTTCCAGCACTTCGCGCTGGATGCCTGAAATCGCCAGCAGGGCGTCGTTGGTGTGCTGCACCCAGGAGAAGCTGTCGCGCAGCCGCATCAGATTCAGGATCAACGCACCGGCGATGACGATGAACAGCAGCAGGGTGGCGCCGAGCAGCCATGGCGCGAGAGTTGAATTTGAGAATCGTTTGCGGGTCATCGGCACTGTTGTGAGCTGGGCTGGCCACCCTAGAGCGCGCGCGCGCCGAGCTCAATTGGAACCGCCGCGGTGACAGCCATCCGCGGCGGAAGCGGGAGGGGCCCGCTCGCGTGGCGTCGCCAGTGGCGAAAGCGACGCGTTTGCAGAGATCAGTGGCGTCAGTGGCGTTACAGCGGTTTGCTGAGCGTGAAGGCGCCGCGCATGTCGCCAGGCTTGAAGCCGGTGGCCTGATCGGCCGGGTAGAGTGCGCGGATTTTCGCGGCGACGTCCGGCTTGATGGCGCCGCCGTGGCAGCCGAGACAAAGTTCGCCGGTCGGGATCGCCTGAACGTAACGGAAGTTGCGTCGGCCGTTGTTCTCGACGATTTCGGCATGGCGAAGCGAGGCGACCGGCTCGCCGGCGGCGATGCGGCCGACGAACTCCGACATCGCCTTGCGCTCGAAATCGTCCGGCGCCGCCGCCGCATTGCGCGGCTTCAGGCTGGTGCGGGAAATCTGCCATCCGCTCTGGCGCGACGCCTGCTCGGCAATGCCCGGCGCTTCCTTGTTGCAGAACGCCACCGCCTCGACCGGCCCCGAACTCTCGATCGAACCCTTGAGCGCGTTGAGCAACGATCCGCCGAAGTCCTTGATCAAGGCTTGCGCCTGCGCCTCGAGCGCCGCCTTGTCCTCGCCTCGCTCGCGCAGCACGATCGCGGCTACGACGACGGCCGCGGCGAGGATGATCGCGAGGAAGATCTTGGTCGGCATGACGGATCCGCTGTGAGTGAATCAACGATACCACTGGAGCGTTAGGACAGGGGCCGCACAGCGTCTGTGACGAAGTCACCGCTGGCGGCTGTGTCCGCCACCGCGACGCTCGGCCGCAGAGGCGGTGGCGGCGATCTGCTCCAGGCTCGGTCCTGCGATCTCGGCGATCCGCGGCATGTTGAGGATCGTCAGTCGCTGCCGGCCGCTCTTCACCAGGCCCTGCTTCTGCCACGCACTCAGGATGCGGCTGACGGTGAAGTAGGTGAGGCCCGCCATCGAGGCGAGATCGGTGCGCGTGACCGGCGCTTCGATGTGAACTCCGTCCCTGGTTGTGACGCCGGCTTGGACCGACAGCCGGAGCAGGCAGGCGGCGATTCTCTGGGACACGCACTTGCCGGTCATTTCGGTGGCACGTTGCAGCATCTCGTGCGCGCGGTTGCCGACGATCGCGAGGACGTTGTTGGCGATCGCCGGATGCTGATTGGCCATGTCGATGAATGTGCATCCGCGCCAGGCCAGCACGGTGGTGTCCTTGAGGGCCGTCGCTGTCGCGGGATAAGACTGCTGTCGAATCGCGGCCACGCAGCACAGATCGCCGGGCCCCATGATCCTGAGCGTGATCTGCTCGCCTTCGGTATTGATCTGGGTGACCCTGACCAGTCCCTCGACGATCTGGAAGAGAGTCTCCGGAGCGTCGCCCTGATGGAAGAGGGCGTTGCCGGGCTGGATCTGCCGAACGGTCGATGTTCTCAGCAGCAGGGCCGCTTCCGCGTCCGAGAGATGCGAGAACAACGCGCTGTGCGCCACGGCTTCGTGTCGAACACCCATTTCCATTGCAGACCTGTCACTGTTTTCAAGGGCGGACGCTTCCTCCTGTTGCTGACCTATCAGCACGAATGACGCGTTGTATTTTGAAGCCTTCTAAGCGTGGCGCACATAATTGTCACAGTCACCGCCAATCAAACCTATCGCATGCCACGAATGAGAGTTGTTTGCGCGAAAGCAAAAATGGTCGTGCGACGGATCTGTATGGTCGCCCGCGATCGAGAAAGCCCGCTCGCCATCGAGATCAAATCCGAAAAGTCGAACGCATCACCGAGCCTCGCAGGCGTTTTCGTTCTGCGGGCGAGGGCGGCTTTTCATTTTTGAACAGTGGAAACGGCATCGACGCGGGGACACCGAGGCTCCTGCGCGATGATCGAATGGACAGGGGCATTCCGATGAATTTGGTTGCGCAGACGAAGACCGAAACAGCGATGGACGCCAATCGGCGCGCGAGCCGCCGGGGATCGTTGCGGACGATGACCGCCGCCGTGCTGTTGTCGTCGACCAGCCAGGCCTGCCTCGCGCAGTCGGCGACGCCCGGGTCGACGATCACGCTGGAGCCGGTCGTCGTCGAAGCGCCGCGGCAGCCGGTTCGATCGGTCGTCCGTCAGCGCTCGCCGGCTCCGCGTTCGGCGGCGACCGTGATGCCCGCGGCGACTCCCTCGTTGGCGCTGCTTGCGGATGTCGTCCGTCAGCGCTTCGAGATCCTGCCGGGCGGCGTCGCGCTGGTGTCGCGGCAGGACATGGCCAATCGCGGCAATCCGACGCTCGCCAACAGCCTGAGCGGTGTCCCCGGACTGATCGTGCAGAACTTCCTCGGCTCCAACGATCAGCCGCGGATTCAGATGCGCGGCTCCGCCCAGCAAAATCCGGCCGAACGCGGCGTTCTCGTGCTCAGCAACGGGCTGCCGATCAATCGCGCCGACGGCTCCTACATCATCGGCTTCGCCAATGCGCAACAGGCCGAGTCGATCGAGGTGTATCGCGGCTATATGGCCAACCGTCTCGGCGCCACGGTGCTGAGCGGCGCGATCAACTTCGTGTCGCCGACCGGATCGAGCCAGCCGGGCACCCAGATCGGCGTCAGCGGCGGCAGCTTCGGCCAGATCAATAGCAGTGGGCAGGTCGGCGGCAAGAAGGACAATGTCGACGCGTTCATCCAGTTCGACACCAGCCGCCGCGACGGCTATCGCGGCTACAATTCGTCGGAGCGCGTCAGCGTCAACGGCAATGTCGGCGTCGCGCTGTCGGAGAACGTCAAGACCCGCTTCTTCATGGGCTATACCGATCTCGGCTTCGACGTCCCGGGGCCGGTGAACAAGACCACGCTGTACGCCAATCCGAAGCAGGTCAACCCGGGCCCGACGGTGGTCGGAGGCGTTGCTGTCAATCCCGGTCCCAACGCCGTGCGCGACAAGCCGCGGCGCGAGGCCAGCCAGTTCATGGTCGGCAACCGCACCACGGCTGTGTTCGACGCGCATCTGTTCGACGTCGCGATGGGCTACATCTACACCGACGACACGTTCCGCTTCCCGATCTCCTCGGGTGTGCGCACCACGCAGGGCGGCGACTTCACCGGCGTGGCCCGCTACGCCTACAATCCGGCGGCGGCACTGCTGCCGCTGTTCGAGACCACCGCGCAATACACCGTTGGTTCGGCCGATCGCGGCTACTACCTCAACCAGAGCGGCCAGACCGGGGCGCAATTCGGCGCCAACCGGCTGAACGCCCAGACGTTGTCGCTGTACACCGGCGCCAACATTCCGGTCTGGCACCAACTCGTGGTGTCGCCGTCGATCTCCTACGCCTATGCGACGCGGGACAACGACGATGTGTACGGTTCGGCGCGACGGCCGACGATCGCCTACAACCCGGCGAATCCCACGGTGCTGCTGCCGAACGGATCTGTGGCGACGCAAAGCACCAGCTATTCGCGCAACTATTCAGGCTGGAGTCCGAGCCTGGCCTTGAGCTATCGGCCGGACGCGGTGCAGACCTTCTTCATCGCCGGCAGCCACAGCTTCGAGCCGCCGACTCACGACGATCTGATCGCGACGATCAACGGAACGCCGAATTCGAGCCCCGGCCGGCCGACGCCGGGCAACCCGTCGCTAGCGGCGGCGGCGTTCGCGACGCCGAATCTTAGCGCGCAGACGGCGAACACGGTGGAGGGCGGCTGGCGCGGTCGCGCCGATCGCTTCTCCTGGGACGTCGTGACTTACTATTCGTGGGTCGACAACGAGTTGCTCACGCTGCGGGACGTCACCGGCGCGCTGCTGGGGGCGGTCAACGCCGACCGCACGACGCATTTCGGTGTCGAACTCGGGGCCGGAATGAAGTTCACCGATCGGCTGTCCGGTCGCATCGCCTACACCTATCAGGATTTCCGCTTCGTCGACGATCCGAGCCGCGGCAACAACCGGCTGGGCGGTGTGGTGCCGCATCTGATCTATGCGCAATTGCAGTTGCAGGCGACCGACGCCTGGATGGTGCAGGGCGCGGTCCGCTGGAGTCCGGCCGAGGTGGCGGTCGACAACATGAACACGCTGTTCGCCGACCCCTATGCGGTGGTCGACCTGCGCAGCGAGTACCAGATTGACAAGACCTTCCGGGTGTTCGGCGAGATCACCAATCTGTTCGACAAGACCTATGCGGCGACCACCCTGGTGGTCGATCAGGCGACGGCCAGCCAGGCGGCATTCCTGCCGGCCGACGGACGGGGCTTCTACGCGGGTATCAAGGCAAAGTTCTGATCAGCAAGGACATCGAGTTCGACATGAGCATGCGTGCAAGACTGGCGGCGTTGACCGTCGTCACCATTCTCTCCACGGCGGCGGCGGCGGAATCGCCGAGCCTGGAGCACTTTCTGGAACAGTGGGACAATGACGGCGACCGCGCCGTCACCCTGGCGGAGATCCGGCAGGGACGCGAGCAGCGGTTCTTCGCCTTCGACACCGACGCCAACGGCTATATCGATCCGCAGGAGTACGACCGTTTCGACAAGGTGCGCGAGGCGGGCATCGCGCGCTTTGCGCCGGAAGACCAGGACAAAATCCGGCAGGTGGCCAAAGGTCTCACGCGGGCGTGGAACGACACCGACGGCGACGGCCGGGTTTCCCGCGCCGAATTTCTCGACGGCGGCGAAACCTGGCTGAAGGCGCTCGACAAGGACGGCGACGGCCGCGTGACGATCAAGGACCTGTCGTAAGGGAGACCGTCGGCGGCGGCCTTCGCATTGTTCGTCGTCCTGAATGGGCCGATGCCGCCGTGGCGGCCGCGATGATCGCGGAATCGAGGCGTCGTCACGACGCGGAGCGGTGTCCCCTCCGTCCGGACGCCGCCTGGAGGTGGAGCCTCTGACCGGCGAGGTCGAGAATGCGCGCCTCCACGCCATGGGATTGATCGACGATGCGCTGGATCATCGGCAGCGGCATCAGGCTGAAGCCGGTCGACAGCGCGTCCGCTGCGGTCGCCGTCGGCGCGATGACGCTGACCGAATTGTACGAGCGCGGGCTGCGGCCGGTCCGCGGGTCGAGCAAATGGGTGAAGCGGCCCGCCGGATCGAACCGGAAGCCGGCGCCCGCAGACGTCGCCACGGCCCGGTCGGCGATTTCGACGATCTCGCCGGATCGGCCGGGCTGGTCCGGATCGGCGAGGCCGACGCGCCAGGGCGTGCCGTCCGGCCGCCCGCCGAGCGCGCGGACTTCGCCGATATCGACCAGCGTCGTCGACAGCCCCGCATTCCGGAGCAATTCGACGACGCGATCGGTCGCATAACCTTGGGCGATGCCGTTCAGCGTGATCGCGGCGCCGCGCTTGAGCAACACGATGCGGTCGGGCGTGACGCGCAGTCCATCATATCCGACCTTCTCCAGCGCCTGTTCGAGCCATGCCGAGGAGGGGCCTGCGGGATCGGTCCGGTCGGATGAGAAGTGCTGCTGATACAGGCGCCACAACGGCTGCACCGTCGGATCGAACGCGCCGCCGGTCAGATCGGCATAGCCGAGCGAGGCCTGCAGCAGCGTCACCATGTCGGGATCAGGCGCAATCAGCACGCCGCTGCGGTTAAGTTCGCAGATCGCGGAGTCCGGCTGATACAGGCTGAACTGCCGCTCCAGCCGCCGCACTTCGGCGATCGAGCGCTCAACCAGTCGCGCGGCGGCGGCGCGATCCGGATGGTGAATCTCGATCGACACCTGCGCGCCGAGCGCGGCGCCTTGCCAGCGCACCGGCTCGGGCCCTGCTGCCGCGCGTGATCGGCCGGGCCACAGCGATCCTGCGGCAGCCGCGGCGGCGATGGTGATCAAACGACGGCGCGTGAGGGAGCGGGGCATCATCGGCGGTCCTCGTTAGTTGGTGCGCACGCCGGAATCGTCCGGGGTACCTGCGGTGCCGGATGGCTCGCTGCCGAGGACGTAGTCGCCGGGAATCTGGTCGAGCATTACGACCTGTCCGCCGTTGGCGGCGGCGAACCCTTCCGCCGCCGTGCGTTCACCGAACGGCACCGCTTCGGCAGCGCCCATGCCGCCCTGCCTGCGGCTGCCGATCACGAAGAACGCCTCGCGGGCGTCGATCCAGTTGGTCTCGCCCGGTTGCTCCCAGCTCGGCGCGCGGGCCATGTCGGAGACATAGATCGCGCGGATGTCGCGCGGTTGATCCGGCATCAGCGTGAAGGCCACGGTGTCGCGCACCGAGGAGAACCAGAACGGATCGATCCGGCTCGCGGTGATGATCTGGCCCTTGGGCCCGGGATGCTCCATCAGATTCATCCCGCAGAACACGCCCATCGCATCGGCATTCAGCGCGATCGGCAGCGGCGCCGGGGCGCCTGCTTTCGGCTCGCATCCGGTGAGTAGCACGAGGGCGACCAGCGCCGCCGATACACGCAATTTCATAGCTGCCTCCTGGCGAATGCCAGCATCGATAGTCCAAGCGGCAGCGCGATCCACAGCGACAGGCCGAGCAGCAGCGCTCCGAGGCCGGGATTGGTGTTCGCGGCGAGGCCGGCCATGCCGGAAAACTGGCTGACATTGAAGCCGGTCAGGTTGGTGAGGCGATAGAGGTCGGTCGGATTGAGAAACAGCAGCGCGTTCAGCACAGGCCCGGAAATCGTCCGTCCCTGATCGACCACCAGAATGCCGAGCAGCGCCATGTCGAACACCAGCACCATCAGCAGCCAGACGCCGATTGACAATCCCGCCGCGGTGCCGCGGTCGCGGACCAGGCTGGAGATCAGATAGCCGATCGCTACGAACACCGCGCCGAGCATGATCGACGTGCCGAGCATCGCCGCGAAGGCGTACCAGCTCGCCGCCAGCGTCGAGGCGCCCGTCAGCATCAGGGCGACGCCGGCGGCGCCGTAGCCGATCACGGTAGCGAAAGCGAGGATCAGCACGTGGCCGACGAATTTGCCGAGGATCACGTTGCCGCGGCCGACAGGATAGGACAGCAACAGGTTCATCGTGCCGCGCTCCATCTCGCCGACGACGGCGTCGTGCGAGATCAACAGCGCGATCAGCGGCAGCAGGAAGATCGTCAGGCTCGACAGGCTGACCACCACGACGTCGAGCGCGCCGGCGCCGACATTGCCGGTCGGCGCGCTGCCGAGGAAGGTGAGCGACAGCGCCAGCGCCGCCAGCAGCAGCGTCGTCGCCAGCACCCAGCGATTGCGCAGGCCCTCCTGGATTTCCTTGGCCGCGATAATGGCGATGGTCCTCATGCTGCGGTCTCCTGGCTCTGCAGGAAATGCGCGTAGAGTTCGTCCAGCGTCGGCGCTGCGATCTCGATATTGCGGACGTCCGGGTCGGCGGCGGCGGCGCGCAGCAGCGCCATCTTCTGTGCGTCGTCCTGCACCAGCATCACATGGCCGTGTGACGCGGCACCGCGCGGTCCGCTCATCCAGGCCGGCGTCGGCGTCTCCGGCGCGAGATCGATCCCGACGCGGATCGGCAGTCGGGAGATGGTGCGTAGTTCCGTCATTGTGCCCTGTGCGACGAGCCGGCCGCGGTTCATGATCAGCACGTGTTCGGCGCGGTCCTCGAGTTCATTCAGCGCGTGCGAGGAAATCAGCACGGTGGCGCCGTCGTCGCGCAGTTCGTCGAGGATCTCGTAGAAGGTCTGGCGCAGCGCCGGATCGAGCCCGGTGGTGGGTTCGTCGAGCAGCAGCACACGCGGACGGCCGAGCAGGGCCTGCGCCAGACCGAGGCGCTGCCGCATCCCCTTGGAATAGGTGCCGACCTTGCGGTCGGCGGCGGCCGCCAGCCCGACGCGCTCGAACAGCGGCCACGCCGTCGCGGGCTTGATGCTCTTCAGCCTGGCGTAGAACGCCAGGGTTTCGCGCCCGGTCAGCGCGGCGTTGAAGGCGACGTTCTCCGGCAGATAACCGAGCAGCCGGCGGCCGGCGAATTCGCCGGCGGCGGGGTCCTCGCCGAGCACGCGGATGTCGCCGCGATCGGCGCGGATCAGCCCCAGCATCAGCTTGATCAGCGTGGTCTTGCCGGCGCCATTGTGGCCGACTAATGCGCTGAGCCGGCCCGGCGCCAACTCGAACGAGACGTCGCGCAGCGCGCGCACCGCGCGATAGCTCTTCTCGACGTCGCTGATGCAGACGGTCGCGCTCATGGTTGGCTCCGCGACGCCGAGGGTTTCGGCGGCGGCGCGATCAGCGGGCGACTGTCGACCACGCCGCCGGGATACAGCGCCGGAAACTGGCTCTGCGCCCAGCGCAGCACCTGGACCGCGGGGCTGTTGATCAGCACCTTGGCCGATGGCGCGGTCCACAGCACCCGGTCGACCAGATCGTTGGGCCGATAGGCGGTGTCGGCGATGCCGTCGCCGTCGAGATCGAATGCGGGGTTATCGCTCCAGTAATTGCCGCGGCCGCCCTTCGACCAGTCGAGGTCTTGGGTGCCGACATATTTCACCTGGGTGCGGTTGCCGACGAAGGCATTGCCGGTGATCTCGTTACCCTCCGAGCCTGCGGTGAAGTGCACGCCGATGCCGCAGCGCTCGAACCAGTTGTCGCGGAATTTGTTGTGGTTGGCGTTGTAGATGAACACGCATTTGCCGGGGCCTTCGTCGCTCGGCTGCGCTCCGCGCGGCTCCGGCAGCATGCCCTTCTCGTCGTCGGCGGCATCCTCGCGATCGATCAGGCCGCGGCGTGGACCGCCGGTGACGCGGTTGCCCTCGATCGCGGCATAATTGGCGTAGTTGAACAGGAATCCGTGATCGCGGTCGCGCTCCGAGACGTTGCCGCGGATGATCAGCCGATTGGAGAACATGATGGCGTAGCCGACGTGGTTGCCGATCGAGACGTTGCCGGAGATCTCGCTGTCGTTGGTGTACATGTAGTGGACGGCGAAGCGGACACCTTCGAAACGATTGTCGATGAAGCGGTCCTTGCGGCTGGTGATGCTGAAGATGCCATCGCGGCCGTAGCGGAAGATGTTCCCGGCGATGACGACGTCCGGTGCATTCCACACCGAGACGCCGTTGCCGGCCTCGTTGAGCCGGACATTGCGCAGGCCCTCGATGACGTTGCGCTGCACCCGCGATCCGGTCGCGCCATGAACGTAAACTCCGAACAGGTTGCCTTCGAGTCGGTTGTTTTCGACCAGCGCGCGGGCCGCGTCCTTGGTGAGGAAAATGCCCGAGTCCATGGTCTGCAGGTCGCGGCCTGAGCCCTTGATGGTGAGGCCGCGGATGGTGACGTCCGGAACCGTGACCGTGACGACGCTGCCGCTGCCGTTGCCGACGAGGTTCGCCCCGGGCCTGCCGCCGATCACGACGCGTCGATCGATCCGGATCGGGCCGTGATGATCGCCCGGTGCGAGTTCGAGGACGTCGCCCTGCTGCGCACGCTCCAGCGCCGCCTGCAGCGACTGCGTCGGCGCGATGCCGATCGTCTCCGCCAGAACGGGGCCGCAGGCTCCGGCGGCGAACATTGCCGCCGGAAACAGACGCAGCAGGAAAGACACCTCGATGCTCCTCAGGCCGTCTTCGGCTCGACGAACATCCGGCCCTTCATCTCCATGTGCATGGCGTGGCAGAACCAGGAGCAGTAGTACCAATACACCCCGGCCTTGTCGGCCGAGAACGACACCGAGGCCGTGGCTTGCGGCGCCACCTCCATGTTGATGCCGTAGTTGATGATCGAGAAGCCGTGGGTGAGATCCTCGACGGAGTCGATGTTGGTGACGTAGACGGTGACCTGATCGCCTTGCTTGACCTGGAAGTGCTCGAGCCCGAACGACGGCGCTTGCGAGGTCATGTAGACCCGCACGATGTTGCCGTCGCGGATCACCTTGGACTCCTCTTCCAGCTTGATGCCGTCGGCCTTGGCCTGCTTGATCGCGTCGGAGAACATCGGATCGGCGCGGTCCCAGATCGAGATCGGGTTGATCTTGGAACGATGCACGATGGTGGCGTCATGCGGCTCGGCGAAGCTCGGGCCGTCGTGCACCAGCTTCATCTTGTCGCCGGAGATGTCGATGAGCTGGTCGTTCTCCGGCTTCAGCGGCCCGACATTGAGGAACCGATCCTTCGAGAACTTGTTCAGCGAGATCAGCCATTTCCCGTCGGCTTCCTTGGTCTGGCCCATCGAGGTGTGGTTGTGGCCGGGCTGATAGTGGACGTCGAGCTTCTGCAGGATCGGACTGACCTTCTCGCCCTTGAAGGCGCGCTTCGCCAGATCGATGTTCCACTTGCAGATCTGGCTGTCGATGAACAGCGTGGTGTAGGCGTTGCCCTTGCCGTCATAGGCGGTGTGCAACGGGCCGAGGCCGAGCTCCGGCTCCGCCACCACGACGTCGCGCGGCTTGATCTTGTCGTCGAACAACTGATCGAACAGCCGCACGTCCATCACCGTCGCGGTCGGCGACAGCTTGCCGTTGGCGACGATGTGGATGCCGTCGGGTGCGGTGTTCATGCCGTGCGGGCTGTTGGAGATCGGGACGTAGCGGGTGTAGGGCGATCCCTTGCGGCCGTCGAGCACCGGAACGCCGCCCATCTCCTTGAAGTCGCCCTTCTTCACGCCCTCTTCGATCCGCTTGAGATTGAAGATGACGACCCAGTCCTGCTCGCTCGCGGTCATTTCCGCGGCGTTGACGCCTTCCTCAGAATTGTAGCAGGTCGCGAATGCGTATTTGCCCTGATAGTCGGCATCGACGTTGTCGAGATTGCCGTCGACCATCACCTGCCAGGCCACCTTCATGGTGTCGCCGTCGACCGCGGTGAAGATCGCGTGGTATTCCTTCGGCTTGTCGAGGATCTTGCCGTCGTTGACCAGCGGCACGCGGTCCTCGCCGTTGCAGAACACGTAGCCGGTGCGCGGATATTTCTGCACGCGCAGGCCGTGCACGGTGTGCTGGTTCGGCAACTGGATGATCTTGTCGCATTTCATCACGTCGAGCCGGACGCGGGCGACGCGGGTGTTGGCCTTGTCGTTCATGAAGGCGTAGCGGCCGTCATAGGTGCCGTCGGTGAACGACAGATGCGGGTGGTGCAGATCGCCGTTCACATAAGTGCCGCCGCGAGTCTTGAGGAATTCGCGGGTCTCCGGCAGCAGGCCCTCGGTCAAAACTTTGAGGCTTTCGTTGGTCTGGCCCCAGCCGGTGGCGCTGCAGCGGTTGAACACCGGCACGCGCATCAGTTCGCGCATCGAGGGCAGCCCGACGATCCGCAATTCGCCGGTCTGGCCGCTCGAGAAGAACACGTAGTATTCGTCGAGCTCGCCGGGGGCGACCTCGGCCTTGTGGATCGCCGGGCGCGCGGGAAGCGTCGGCGCGGCCTTGGTCTGGGCATCGGCGGTCCCGATCAGCTGATTGCCGTCGGTGGTGAATGCGATGCCACCGGCGAGGCCGACGCCGGCCGCCGCGGCAGTGGTTCCGAGCAAGGTGCGTCGGCTGACGCCGTGATCCTTGGTGTTGTCGGTCATCGTTTGCTCCTAGGCTTTCAGGGTGCGGGTGGGGATGTCGTCAGGCCGGCGATCGGTCGGCCGCCGGCGGTGATGAGCGTGTCCGGGCCTTTGCCGCTGCGCATCGCGGGCGACGCCAGCGCCGCGCGCTTCTCGCGCTTCAGCCGGACCTGGATCTGATGCGGGCAGCGATGGTCGTCGAAGTACAATTCCTGGCAGTGCATGCAGTAGATGCATTCGTTGACGTTGATGTGGCCCTCCGGATGGATCGCCTGCACCGGGCATTCGTTGGCGCAGCGCTGGCAGGGCGATCCGCATTCCGGCCAGCGCCGCAGCCACTCGAACATCCGGATCCGGCCGGGGATCGCCAGCGCAGCGCCGAGCGGACAGAGATAGCGGCAGAAGAAGCGTTCGACGAACAGTCCTACGGCCAGCAAGGTGAGCGCGTACACCACGAACGGCCACTCGCGTGCGAATTTCAGCACGATCGAGGTCTTGAACGGTTCGACTTCGGCGATTTGCTCGGCGAGGGCGGTGGAGTACAGCGACAGCCCGAACAGCACGAGGAAGATGATGTATTTGATCGGCCACAGCCGTTCGTGCAGCCCCCACGGCAGCCGATATTGCGGGACTTTGAACGCCTGGGCGATGTTGTTGAGCAGCTCCTGCAGCGCGCCGAACGGGCACAGCCAGCCGCAGAGCGGACCGCGGCCCCAGAACAGCAGGCCGGCGGCGGTGGATGCCCATAGCAGGAAGATCAGCGGCGCCGACAGGAAGTACTCCCAACTGAAGCCGGAGATCAGCGAGTTGGCGAAGGTCAGCACGTTGACGACGGAGAGCTGTGCGTTGGCGTACCAGCCGAGCCAGACCAGGATGAAGGTGAGGTAGGCCCGGCGCACCCAGGTGTAGAGCCTGGGGCGCCGCACCAGCGCGTTCTGGAAGAAGAAGATCACGACCAGCGTGCCGAGCGCGGCGATGGTGATGCCGATCTTGACCAGGTCGCCCTGCCAGATCCGCATCCACAGCGGCTGCTCGCCGTTATCCATCGCGTCGGGCGAACTCGTGGCTGCCGGATTGGAGGAGGGCGCCTTGGCGGGAGCGGGAGCCTTGGCGGGAGCGGCATCGGTGACGGTCGGCGCCTGCTGCTCCCGTTTGGTGAGCACCTCCGGCAGCGTGTAGCCGAGATCGAAGGTCAGAACCGCCTTGTCGCGCACGTTGATGACACGCTGCACCAGAAGTTGCAGTGACCAGGGCGCCGTGGGGTCGAAGCTGAAATCGTTCGGAACGACGAACAAAGCAATCTCCGGAAATTCCGGCGCGCCTTCCGCAGCCAGACTTCCCAGCCGGGTGTGATCGCGGTCGCGGAACCGCATACTGTTGCCGTCCTGGATCAGCTCGATGCGGTCGAAGATGCCGCCGCGGACATAGCCGGAGCCTTTGAACGAGTATTTCCCGGCGCCGGCGACCACAAGCGCCTGCTGCCCGGGCTTCAGCCGTGCGGCGAGGCGGTTGTAGCCATCGTCGCCGAGCAGGCTGCGGCCGATCGTCGGCACCGCGACGTCGGCGGCGTACATGTCGACGAACGGCTCGTCGGGATCGCCTTCCTCGGGATGCGCCGCGGCCGCCGTATTGCCGGACTTTTCGAACGCCTGATTGACCTCGCCGACGGTGACCAGCAGCCGCCGCACCGCGCCGTCGGCGAGCAATCCCTGCCAGTCGCGAACCTCGCTTTTGTCGAGATCGATCGTCCTCGTCACCGGCGGCACCGCGGCGGCCGCGACGACAGCGCCGCCGCCGATGCGGCCGCTGCGGATCAGTTTGGTGGCGGAGCGCACGATGCTGTCGCCCATCACCAGCACGGTGACGGTCGCGCCGCTGACGATATCGACCTGCGGCGCCGGCGCCGTGCCGCGCGCCACGCGCGCCATGTCGGCGCCGATCAGCTTGTTGACCACGTCGAGGATGCGCTGCACCGGAATCCCGACCAGCACGATCGGTTCCTTGTGTTCGACCAGCTTGATTCCCTTGATGACGCCGGCCGGATCGATGCCGGTCAGAATCTGGATCGGCTTTCCGGAATAGCCGGTGGCGTTGGCGAAATCGGAGGAGAGATAGGCGAAACCGAGCAGCCGGTCGTCCTGATACACCGGCGCGATCGCGGGCGTGCCTTGCAGCGGTCCAAATCTGTCGGCGCCCGGCAGCAGCTCGCCCGGCTGAGCCTTGCCGATGAAATCGGCGAGAGACGCGGCGTGCACAGCACTGCCGCCGCACACGATCAGCAGCGTCGCGAGCAACACGGATAGGAAGGCGGATATGGCTTGTAATTCCCGCAAGATAGTTCCATCGTTTTCGATCGGTGGAGTGCGGGAAATTGCGCGATGCCGTTTCAGTGTCGAGACACATCGTTCCCGTAGTTCACCGACGGCATTGTCGAGCGCGCTGAAGTTCTGTTCTCCGCTGCAGCCTAAGTCAACCTCCGTAGGAGCCCTCATATGGCCAGAGCTTCGCTTCTCACCGCGGTTCCAACGGCGGCGATCACCGAACCGTTCGCGCTCTATGCGGTCGCGCTCGATCTCGCCGAGCGCGCTCATCGGCACTACGGCGCGCTCGCCGCTCGGGTCGACGAAAACTTCCGGCCGGTGCGCTGCGTGTTCGAGGTGCTGACGGCGCGCGAACGCGAGCGCGTCGGATCGCTGATCGCGGCTTGTGAGCAGGACTGCGGTCGCGTGCCGACGCCGCGCGATCGGCCCTGGGTGGCGCCGGACCTCGTGCCGGAAAGCGAGCTCTCGGACATCGAACAGTCCAGCCTGTCCACGCCCTACACAGCCTGGGCGATTGCGGTGCAACACCGGCAGCGCGCCTTCGTGTTCTGGACCTACGTGATCGCGGTGGCGATGGACGCCGAGGTCCGATCCGTGGCCGAAGGATTTGCGCGCGAAGCGCTGGCCGACGGCAATCTGCTGCGGCGCGAGCGGCGAGCGGCCTGGCGGGCGATCCGCGGCCCGCGTCAGCCGGACGGGGAATTCGCGACTCGGCCACCGTCGGCTGCGTTGCTCGAGAGCCTGCTGCTCAAGGACATCGCCGCATGGGCGCAGCATTTGACGGCCCGGGAGCGCGAGTTCCTGGCGACGCTTGCGCCATCGCCGCTTCCGCCATCCGGCCAGCCGCACGAGGCGATCGTGGAGGCGTCGCCTCTCGATCAGATCAGCAGCCGTGCCTTGCATCGGGCAGAACAATTGTCGGACCTCTACCTCGACGACGCCGATCGCGCGATCGATCAGTCGAGCCTCGAATTGGCGCAGAAGCTGGCGGCGCAATCGATCGCGCGTCTGGCCGGCCTGCGCCGGGTCGCCGCCGCATCGACGGCCATCGACCGCAGCTGATCGCTGCGGCGTCCCGCCGGACGGCGCTGCATCACCATCTCTGACGAGATCTGATGAGCTCAGCGTGCAACGCACGCGCAGCTATAGGGCCGCGCCATCCGGCGTTGTTGTGCCAGCGCAACTTCGCGGCAAACTCCCGCAGACCGTTGAAGAATCCGCTGGCGACGGCCGTTGCGATGCCCGGACGATGACGTCGCGATGCTGCACGGCTCGATCTCGGACGCACACGTAGACTGGCGCGCCGGCTTCGCGATCGATGCCGGCGGCGGGCGGAGTCGTCGATCCCTGCGACGAGCGGCGCGCAGGCGCCGGCGGCAGCTTATGCCTGGCGGCGCTCCGTCGCGGCGCCGTCGCCGTCGGCCGGAGACGGAGTGACGCGTCGTCGCTTCACCGGCGCCGACGGATCGAAGGCGCGGATCGGTGGAATGGGACCCGCGTATTTCTCACATTCGACGACGGTCACCTGACCGGTGCAGCCTTGCGCCAGCCGCGACGTGCCGATGTCGCGCGTCAGCACGTTCGGATTGCCGTGGACGCAAAGCGGGCGGTCGCCGCCGTCCGGCAGCGGGTCGTACCACGCGCCGGTCGGCAGGTGGATCACGCCGGCCGCGGCGGCGTCCGAGATCGCTGCGGCCGCCAGGCAGGCACCGCGATCGTTGAAGATGCGGACGATGTCGCCGGCGACGATGCCGCGCGATTGCGCATCGGCGGGGTTGAGCCGCACCACCTCACGGCCGGCGATCTTGCTCGACTGGCTGTAGCGACCGAAGTCGAGCTGGCTGTGCAGGCGCGTCGCCGGCTGATTGGCGATCAGCGTCAACGAATGCCGCGGGGTCGGCTGATCGGTCGCCGGCAACCAAGTCGGGTGGCCGGGACAATCCGCGTAGTCGAAGGACGCGATCGTCGACGAGAAGATCTCGATCAGGCCGCTCGGCGTCGGCAATTTGTGCGCATCGGGGTCGTCGCGGAACGCGCGCAAAAGTCCGCCGTCGTCCGGCTCCGACGGCAGCGCCAGTTCGCCACGACGCCAGAATTCGTCGAAGGCCGGCGCGTCCCAGCCCTTGGCTTCGAGCGCGGCGCGCGTGGTCTCGTAGAGATGCTCGAGCCATTGCCGGCTGTCGCGGCCCTCGGTGTAAGCCTGTTCGACGCCGAGGCGCCGTGCCAACGCGGCGAAGATCTCGAAATCGTCCCGCGCTTCGCCGACCGGAGGCGCGACCTTGCGCATCGCGATCAGCCGCGGATCGGTCGCCGCGGCGCCGATGTCGTCGCGCTCGAGTGTCATCGTCGCCGGCAGCACGATGTCGGCAAAGCGTGCGCTCGCCGTCCACGCGGTCTCGTGCACCACGATGGTCTGCGGCACGTTGAAGGCACGGCGCAGCCGGTTGATGTCCTGGTGATGGTGAAACGGATTGCCGCCGGCCCAGTACACCAGCTTGATGTCCGGATAGCGGAGCGTGCGGCCGTTGTACTCGAACGGCTGGCCGGGATGGAGCAGCATGTCGCTGATCCGCGCCACCGGAATGAATTCTTCGACGCCGTTGCGCCCTTGCGGCATGGTGGGAATCGGCACGGCATTGACCTGCCGGCCGGTGTGGCCGAGCGCGCCGAGCGCGTAGTTGTAGCCGCCGCCCGGCAGGCCGATCTGCCCGAGCATCGCGGCGAGGACCGCGCCCATCCAGACCGGCTGCTCGCCGTATTGCGCGCGTTGCAGGGAATGCGACACCGTCACCAGCGTGCGGCCCCGGGCCGCCTGGCGTGCGAGCGCGACGATCTCCGCTGCGGCCATGCCGGTGATACCCGACGCCCAGCCGGCGTGCTTCGGCTGACCGTCGTCGAGGCCTTGCAGATAGCGCTCGAAGATCTCGTAGCCAGTGCAGTAGCGCGCGAGGAAGTCGCGGTCGTGCAGATTCTCCGCGACCAGGCTGTGCGCGAGGCCGAGCATCAATGCCACATCGGTGCCGACCCGGATCGGAAGCCAAGTCGCCGATGCCTGTTCGGGCAGATCGTCGCGCAGCGGGCTGATGCAGTAGAATCGGGTGCCGCGCTGTGCGGCCTTCTGCATCGCATCGCGTTCGACATGCCGGCTGATGCCACCGCTCGCCACCATCGAATTTTTCAGCGCCATGCCGCCGAATGCAAGCACCGTGTCGGTATGCTCGCTGACCTGCTCCCAGGTGACGTTGCGGCGCGACAGCGCTTCGAACGACCCCAGCACATGCGGCAGGATCACCGCGGACGCGCCGGCGCTGTAGCTGTTGACCGAGCGGACGTAACCGCCGAACGCAACATTCAGAAACCGGTGGATCTGGCTCTGCGCGTGATGAAAGCGGCCGGCGCTGGCCCAGCCATAGGAGCCGCCGAAGATCGCGGCGGCGCCGTAGCCGGCGTGAACGCGCGACAGTTCGGCGGCGAGAAGGTCGAGCGCTTCGTCCCACGGCAACTCGACGAACGCGCCGTCGAATGTGCGTTCGGCGCCGGTTTTGTCCAGCCAGCTTTGCCGAACCATCGGCCGTTCGATCCGGGCCTTGTGTCGCAACGCGTCGGTGAAATTTTCCAGGATGGGCGAGGGCGCCGGGTCGCCCGCATCCGGTTCGACCTCGAGGGCTCGTCCGTCCCAGCGCGCGGAGAAGGCGCCCCAATGCGAACTGTGCGTGCTCCAGCCGTCGTTCATGTCGTTGGTCTCCGTCATTCGTGCCCGGCGGTTCTGTCGGACGAAACCGCGCCGACGCCGCCTTGTTTGTAATCGTTCAAAATCGAGGGGATGTCGTGCCGTCGCGCCGGACAGTGCGGCAGGGGTGAACGCCGGTATTTGTGACGGTTGCGTCGACATGCGACAAGAGGGAAGAGTTCGCTCGCCGCTCAAATTTCGCCCGACCCGCGAAACCTGCGAGAGCGCGGAGAAGACAAGGAGATAATGTGCAAGCGTGCCGTTACACCGACCCGTTGATGGAGCGTTCATGACGCGCCGTCGTCTGCCGTCGTTGATTGCCCTGCGTGCCTTCGAGAGCGTCGGCCGGACCGGAAGCGTCCGTGCCGCGGGCGACGAACTCGCCGTCAGCCATACCGTGGTGTCGCGTCATTTGCAGAACCTGCAGAAGTTCCTCGGAGTCGCGCTGGTGCGCGGAGAGGGCCGCGGAGTCATCCTGACGGAAGCCGGTTTGAGTTTTCACCAGCAGATTTCTCAGGCATTCGACATCATCGCGCGTGCCACCATGAACGCCCGCCCGTCGTCGCTGCCGACCTTGAACATCTGGTGCATTCCCGGAATTGCCAATCGCCTGTTGCTGTCGAGACTGCCTGAACTGACCGGCCCACCGCGCAACTGGGAAGTGAATTTGCAGCCGACCTTGACGCATCCGGACTTGGTGCGGGCGGAGGCCGACGCCGAGATCGTCTATGCCGACGTGATCGATTCCCGCGGCTCGCTGATGGCGGAGATCCTGGTCCGGCCGCGCGTGTTTCCGGTCGCCAGCCCCGCTTATCTCGCGCGTTATCCGGCGATCGGCAGCCTCGACGATCTGTCGAAGATCGCATTGATCCACGAGGAGTCCACCGAGCAATGGACGCGCTGGTTCGAACTCGCGGGCCTCGACGATCTGCCGCCGCTGCGCGGTCAACGGCTGTGGCACGCCCATCTGGCGATCGAAGCGGCGCGACTCGGGCAGGGGGTCGCGCTGGGTAACGAAGTCCTGGTCGAAGAGGATCTGCGCTCAGGCGCATTGGTGGAGGTGCTCAATTCGTCGGTCTATATGGAGACTTATCAGCTACTGGCGCTGAAGGAGCGCTGGGACGATCCGGAGATCGTCGCGTTGCGCAATTGGCTGAGACGCGTTCTGGCCGGGCACTAGGCGACGCAGCGATCGGCGCTTCACTGGCTGCGTGTTGAGCAGATCGCCCAATAAACGGACATCATCTGCTCGCGATCGTGCAGCTCCGATCGATTGGTGCATGCAAGTCACCAGAGCGAACGTACAAGCTGATTGATTGCCGTCACGGGCGCTCTAGCTTCGCTATCAGTTCGGGAGAGAGCTGATGACGAATAGTGAGTTGCTGGCACGCAGACACGAGGCCGTGGTGCGAGGCGTCAGCCAGGCCACGCCGATCTTTGCAGAGCGTGCGCTGAACAGCGAAATTTGGGACGTCGAAGGCAAGCGTTACATCGACTTCGCCGGCGGCATCGCCGTGTTAAACACCGGCCACTGCCATCCGCGTGTGGTCGAAGCGGTCCGAGGCCAATTGGATCGGTTCACGCACACCTGCTTCCAGGTTCTTCCCTACGAGTCGTATATTCGGCTCGCCGAGCGGCTGAACGCCCTGGCGCCGATCAACGGTCCGCTGAAATCGATCCTGCTCAGCACCGGGGCGGAGGCCACCGAGAACGCCGTCAAGATCGCGCGTGCCGCGACCGGCCGCAGCGGCGTGATCGCGTTCACCGGCGGCTTCCACGGCCGCACCGCATTTGCATCCGCAATGACCGGCAAGGTCATCCCCTACAAGAAGGCCCTCGGCCCGCCGCTGCCCGGCGTGTGGCATGCGCCGTTTCCCGCCGCCGGCGGTGACGTCACGGTGGAAGACGCGCTGCGCTGCGTGTCCTTCATCTTCAAGGCCGATATCGACGCCTCGCAAGTGGCGGCGATCATCATCGAGCCCGTGCAGGGCGAGGGCGGATTCCATCAGGCGCCACCCGAACTGATGCGCGGCCTGCGCAGGATCTGCGACGAGAGCGGAATCGTGCTGATTGCCGACGAGGTGCAGACCGGTTTCGGTCGCACCGGCAAGATGTTCGCGATGGAGCACTACGACGTGCAGGCCGACATCGTCTGCGTGGCGAAGAGCCTGGCGGGCGGCATGCCGCTGTCGGGCGTGATCGGGCGCGCGGCGATCATGGATGCCGCCGAGCCGGGCGGCCTCGGCGGCACCTATGCGGGTAATCCGCTGGCGTGCGCCGCCGCGCTCGCTGTGCTCGACGTGTTCGAAGACGAGAATCTGATTGCGCGGGCGAACCAGATCGGCGAGCGGCTGCGCAATGCGATCGATCGATTCGCACTGTCGAACACGCTGGTGCCGACCTCGGCCGCGCGCGGGCCCGGCGCGATGGTCGCGTTCGACATTCTGAAACAGCGTGGCAGCAGCGAGCCGGACGCCGAGACGACCAAGCGAGTGACGCGTCTCGCATACGAGAACGGTCTGATCCTGCTGTCGTGCGGCACCGCCGCCAACACCATTCGCATTCTGGTGCCGCTGACCGCCTCCGACGCGATCGTCGACGAGGGGCTGGCGATCCTGGAGCGTTGCCTCGCTGCGTAGCACATGGCGCATCCGCGCCGAGACGGGACTAATCGAGATGCTGATGCCGAGTGATCCTGGCCTGTTGGCCGAGCGCTGCCTGATTGGCGGCAAATGGTGTGGTGAGCCGGTCGATGCTGTGTTCAACCCGGCGACGGGCGAGCGCATCGGCGCGGTGCCGCACTTCGGTGCGGACGAGGCCGACGAGGCGGTTCGCGCCGCCGGGCTTGCATTCCGGCAGTGGTCGAAGCTGCTGGCGAAACAGCGCGCGGCGATGCTGCGCGGCTGGTTCGATCAGATCATCGCCCATCGCGACGATCTCGCACGGCTGCTGACGTCGGAGCAGGGCAAGCCGCTCGCCGAGGCACTGGGTGAAATCGACTATGCGGCATCGTTCGTCGAGTTCTATGCCGAAGAGGCGCGCCGCATTTACGGCGAGACGATTCCGGCGCACCGCGCCGATTCCAGAACCATGGTGATCCGTCAGCCGGTCGGCGTCGTCGCGGCGATCACGCCGTGGAATTTTCCGGCCGCGATGATCACTCGCAAAGTGGCGCCGGCGCTCGCCGCCGGCTGCACGGTGGTGATCAAGCCGGCGCCGGAAACGCCGCTGACGGCGCTTGCACTGGGCGTGCTGGCGCAGCGCGCAGGGTTTCCGGCAGGCGTGCTCAACATCATCACCGGCGACGCGCCTGCGATCGGCAAGGCGTGGACCGAGCATCCGACGGTGCGGGCGATCAGCTTCACCGGCTCCACCGAGGTCGGCAAGATCCTGATGCGGCAGGCCGCGTCGACCGTGAAGAAGGTCGGGCTCGAGCTCGGCGGCAATGCGCCGTTCATCGTGTTCGACGATGCAGATCTCGACGCCGCGGTCGACGGCGTGATCGCCTCGAAGTTTCGCAACATGGGGCAGACCTGCGTCTGTGCCAACCGGATCTACGCGCAGAACGGGATCTACGACGCCTTCGTCGAGAAGCTCGCCGCCAAGGTTGCCACGTTGCGGGTCGGCAACGGACTCGACGACGGCGTCACTCAGGGGCCGCTGATCACCAAGGAGGCGGTGGCCAAGGTCGAGCATCATCTCGCCGACGCCGTCGCCAAGGGGGCCAAGATCGTGCTCGGCGGCAAGCGTCATGCGCTCGGACAAACTTTCTTCGAGCCGACCGTCGTCACCGGCGTCACCGCCGACATGGTCGTCACGCGCGAGGAGACCTTCGGTCCGGTCGCTCCGGTGTATCGCTTCCGCGGCGAAGCCGACGTGATCGCGCAGGCCAACGACTCGCCGTTCGGACTGGCGGCGTATTTTTACGCCCGCGACCTCGGCCGGGTGTTCAGGGTCGCCGAAGCGCTGGAGTCCGGGATGGTCGGCGTCAATTCGGCGCTGCTCGGAGCCGACGTGGTGCCGTTCGGCGGCGTCAAGGAATCCGGCCTCGGCCGCGAAGGCTCGCGCCACGGCATCGAGGAATATGTCGAGACCAAATACATCCTGCTCGGCGGTCTCGATCGCTGACGCTGTCATCTGCATTGCGACGACTATCAGATCCAGGGGAGACCGAGGCGTGACGACTGAGACATTGACGAAATCGGATGCGATCACCGAGAGCCTGCGGGCCGCCGTCGATCGCAATTTCGACGACCAGGTCGCGTTTCTCCAGCGCATGGTGCAGTTCCGCAGCTTGCGCGGCGAGGAGGCGCCGCAGCAGGCATGGCTGGCGCAGCAATTCGCCGCGCGTGGCTACAAGGTCGATACGTTCAGTCTCGCCGACGTCGATATCGCCAGCCATCCCAAGGCGGCGCCGATGGATACGATTGATCCGGCCGGCTCGATGCAGGTCGTCGCCACCGCCGAGAGCGATGGCAAGGGCCGCAGCCTGATCCTGCAGGGCCATATCGACGTGGTGCCGGAAGGCCCGGTCGATCTATGGAGCGATCCACCGTTCGAGGCCACAGTTCGCGACGGCTGGATGATCGGCCGCGGCGCGCAGGACATGAAGGGCGGCGTGTCGGCGATGATCTTCGCGCTGGATGCGATCCGAGCCGCCGGCTACGCGCCCGACGCGCGCGTGCATGTGCAGACGGTGACCGAAGAGGAAAGCACCGGCAACGGCGCGCTCTCGACGCTGATGCGCGGCTATCGGGCCGATGCCTGCCTGATCCCCGAGCCGACCGGCCACACGCTGACGCGCGCTCAGGTCGGTGCGATCTGGTTCCGGCTGCGGGTGCGCGGCACGCCGGTTCACGTCGCCTATTCGGAGACCGGCACCAGCGCCATTCTGTCGGCGATGCATCTGGTGCGCGCGTTCGAGGACTACACCAAGACGCTGAATGCGGCGGCGGTGCGCGATCCGTGGTTCGGGCAGATCAAGAACCCGATCAAGTTCAATGTCGGCATCATCAAGGGTGGCGACTGGGCGAGTTCGACCGCCGCATGGTGCGAAGTCGATTGCCGCCTCGGTCTGCTCACCGGCGATACGCCGGAAGAGGCGATGCGCGGCATCGAGAAATGCCTCGCCGATGCGCAGGCGGCCGACGCCTTCCTGTCGGAAAATCCAGCCGAACTGATCTGGAGCGGCTTCAAGGCCGATCCAGCGGTGTGCGAGCCGGGCGGCGTGGCGGAATCCGTGCTCGCTTCTGCGCATAAAACGGCCTTCAATGCGCCGCTCGACGCCCGGCTGTCTACGGCCGTCAACGACACCCGTTACTACTCGGTCGACTACGGCATTCCGGCGCTGTGCTACGGACCCTACGGCCAGGGGCCGCACGCGTTCGACGAGCGCATCGATCTCGAAAGCCTGCGCAAGACGACGCTGAGCATCGCGCTGTTCGTCGCGGAATGGTGTGGGCTGAGGAAGCTGTGATGGCAGTCGCGGCACCGGCGGCGTCCGCCATGCAATCGATGACGGGAGCAGACCGGCTTTGCGATGCGCTACTGGCGCACGAGGTCGATGTCTGCTTCGCCAATCCTGGCACGTCGGAGATGCATTTCGTGGCGGCGCTCGATCGCCAGCCGCGGATGCGGTGCATCCTGGGTCTGTTCGAGGGCGTCGTCACCGGCGCTGCGGACGGTTACGCCCGGATGCGCGACCGGCCGGCCGCGACGCTGCTGCATCTCGGCCCGGGCCTCGCCAACGGCCTAGCCAACATCCACAACGCCCGCCGCGCGCATTCGCCGATGATCAACGTCGTCGGCGATCACGCGGTCGAGCATCTGCCGCTGGACTCGCCGCTGACCAGCGACATCGACTCGCTGGCGCGCCCGATGTCGCGCTGGGTCAAACGGATCGGCGATCCGACGCGGATCGATCTCGACGTGGCGGAGGCCTGGTCGCAGAGCATGGCGCCCGGGATTTCCACCCTGATCCTGCCGGCGGACATGGCCTGGAACGAGCATGTCTATCGCGCGCCGCCGGCGCGGGGCAGGCGGCTGCCGCAAGCGCCGCTTCAGCAGGAGACGGTGGCGCGGATCGGCGCCGCGATCCGCACCAAGCGGCGTGTCGTGCTGCTGCTGACCGGCGCCGCCTTGCGTGAGCAGGCACTGTCGATTGCGGACGGCATCCGCCGCAGCGCCGGTGTCGAGATCTACGCGCAGGGCGCCAACGGCCGGATCGAACGTGGCCGCGGCCGCGCGCCGATCGCGAAGCTGGCGATGACCCACGAGATCGGCGGCCGGATGCTGCAGGACGTCGACATGGTGGTGCTGATCGGCGCCAAGGAGCCGGTGTCGTTCTTCGCCTATCCGAACAGGCCGGGAAGGCTGGCGCCGGCGAATTGCGAGATCGTCCGGCTGGCGGGGCCGGATCAGGATTTGGTACAGGCGCTCGAATGGCTGGCCGACGAGGTCGATGCCCCGCGCGCGCCGGTCGCGGTCGCGCCGCGCGCCGCTGCGGCGCCGGTCGCCAGCGGGGCGTTGACCGTCGATATGGTGAACCGCCTCGTCGCCGCGCGGCTGCCCGAGCAAGCGATCGTCTGCGACGAGGCACTGACCTCGTCGGGCTTCTTCGACCTGTCTTACGACGCCCCGCCGCACGACTATCTGCAGATCACCGGTGGCGCGATCGGGATCGGCATTCCGATGGCCGCGGGCGCCGCGGTCGCGTGTCCCGACCGCAAGGTGATCAACCTGCAGGCCGACGGCAGCGGCATGTACACGGTGCAGGGTCTGTGGACCCACGCGCGCGAGAATCTCGACGTTCTCACCATCGTATTTTCGAACCGCTCCTACGCCACGCTGTGGGGCGAGATGAGCAAGGTCGGTGCGCAGACGCCGGGACGCAATGCGCAGCGCATGCTGCAGCTCGATCAGCCCGAGCTCGACTGGACCAAGCTGGCTGCGGGGCTCGGCGTCGAATCCCGCCGAGTCACGACGGCGTCGGAGTTCTCGCGCGCGTTCGATGCCGCGCTCGGCCGGCGTGGTCCTGCCGTGATCGAGGCAATGGTGTGATGAGGAGGTCGGTGTCGATGCCATCTTCGACGCCGCCGGCGAACGATCTGGTTCTATTCAACTCAATGCGGGGGATCTCATGAACAGACGCGAATTCACCAAGCTCGGCCTGCTGGCCGGCGCGGCCGGCATCGGCGGCATTCCGCTCGGCATCACCCGGGCGGTGGGGCAAACCCGCGGCGGCACGCTCAACACCATCATTCAGCCGGAGCCGCCGATCCTGGTCACCGCGCTCAACCAGCAGCAGCCGACGCTGACGCTCGGCGGCAAGATCTACGAAAGCCTGCTGCGCTACGATTTCGATCTCAAGCCGCTGCCCGGCCTGGCGCAGTCCTGGGAAGTGTCGCCCGACAAGCTGACCTATACATTCAAGCTGCATCCCAACATCACCTTCCACGACGGCGCGCCGCTGACGTCCGAAGACGTGGTGTTCTCGATCATGAAGGTGCTGATCGAGAACCACGCCCGCGCGCGCAACACGTTCTCGCGCGTCGAGAAGGCCGAGGCGCCGGATCCGCTGACCGTGGTGTTCAAACTGAAGGCGCCGTTCGCGCCGTTCCTCACCGCGTTCGACTGCACCACGGCCCCGATCGTGCCGAAGCATATTTACGAAGGCACGGACTATCGCAAGAACCCGGCCAATGCGAAGGCGATCGGCTCGGGTCCGTTCAAGCTGAAGGAATGGGTGCGCGGTTCGCACGTCCATCTGGTCAAGCACGAAGGCTATTATCGCCCGGGCGAGCCGGTTCTCGACGAGATTATCTATCGGGTCATCCCGGACTCGGCGTCGCGCTCGGTGGCGCTGGAGCAGGGGACCGTGCAGCTCACGCAATGGACCGACGTCGAACTGTTCGAGGTGCCGCGGCTGTCCAAGCTGCCGCATCTGACGATGACCACCAAGGGCTACGAATTCTTCGCCCCCCATACGTGGCTCGAGTTCAACACCCGGATCGCGCCGATGAACGACAAGCGGTTCCGGCAGGCGGTGATGTATGCGATCGACCGCAAGGCGTTGCTGGCCCGCATCTATTTCGGTCTCGGCAAGGTCGCGACCGGCCCGGTGTCGTCGAAGACCAAATTCTACGAGAAGAACGTCAAGGCCTACGACTTCTCGCCCGAGAAGGCGAAGGCTCTGCTCGACGAGATGGGGCTGAAGCCGGGTGCCGACGGCAAGCGCGTGACGATTCCCTATCTCGTGCCGCCCTACGGTGAAACGCATCAACGGACCTCCGAATTCATTCGCCAGTCGCTCGCCCGCGTCGGCATCGACCTGCAACTCCAGGGGATCGATGTCGCCGGATGGGCCGAGAAGTTCAGCAACTGGGACTTCTCGATGACGGCGACCACGGTCTATCAGTTCGGCGATCCGGCGCTCGGCGTGTCACGGAGTTATGTCTCCTCCAACATCCGCAAGGGCATTCTGTTCTCCAACACCTGCGGCTACTCCAATCCGGAGGTCGACCGGCTGTTCGAGGAGGCCGCGGTCGCGACCTCGGACGACAAGCGCCAGGAGTTCTACAGCGAGGTTCAGAAGATCATGGTCGAGGACGTGCCGGTCGCCTGGCTGCTCGAGATCGACTATCCGAACTTCATGGACAAACGTCTGAAGAACGTGGTGACGACGGCGATCGGCGTGCACGACACGTTCGGGACGGTTTCGTTCGGATGAGAGCGCTGGCGCTGTCCATCACCGGCAACCGAGGCGTGGCGATCGCGATCGCGATCGTCCAGTGGGTGGCGCGGTTCGTCGCGGTGGTGCTGGTCATCGCCACCTTCAACTTCGTGCTGGTGCATGCGGCGCCCGGCGATCCCGCGCAGGTGATGGCCGGGCAGAGCGGGGCGGCCGATGAGGAGATGTTGACCCGGCTCCGTGCCGAGTACGGCCTCGACAAGCCGTATCCCGTGCAACTCGCGATCTACCTGAAGCGGATCGTGACGCTGGATCTCGGCTACTCCTATCGGCAGCAGCGCTCCGTGCTGTCGCTGATCGCCGAACGCCTGCCGGCGACGCTGCTGTTGACCTGCTGTGCGTTTCTGCTGTCGCTGTCGGCCGGCGTCTCGCTCGGCACGTTGGCCGGGGTGCGGGCTGGTAAATGGTCGGACACCGCGCTGACCATCGTGTCGCTGTTCCTCTACGCCATGCCGGTGTTCTGGCTCGGGTTGATGCTGGTGCTGCTGTTCTCTGTGCAGCTCGATTGGCTGCCGGCGTTCGGCTACGTCACCATCGGCGTGCAGATGACGCCGTTCGAACGGGCCCGCGACATCGCCGCGCATCTGGTGCTGCCGGTGGTGTCGCTCGGTGCGGTGCATCTGGCGATCTACGCGCGGCTGATGCGCTCGGCGGTGATCGATGTGGCGCATCAGGACTTCATCAAGACCGCGCGCGCCAAGGGGTTGAGGCGCGGCCAGATCATCGTCCACCACATGCTGCGCAACGCCGTGCTGCCGGTGGTCACCGTCGCCGGCATGCAGGCTGGAACGCTGGTCGGCGGCGCGGTGGTGATCGAGACGGTGTTCGCCTGGCCCGGTCTCGGCCGGCTGACCTTCGATGCGGTGCTGCAGCGCGACTATCCGCTGATGCTCGGCATCTTCCTGGTGATGTCGGTGATCGTCATCGGGCTCAATCTGCTGACCGACGCGATCTACCGGATCGTCGATCCGCGCGTGTCGTTGCGTGCTGCATCCTGAGCGGAGGTTGAGATGGATCGGCTGAAGACCTTCCTGAGTCACCCGACCGGCCTGATCGGCCTGGTGATCCTGATCGGCGTCATCGTGCTCGCGGTCTTGGCGCCCGTGATCTTTCCCGAAGACCCTTGGGAGATGGTCGCGGCGCCGTTCCAGCCGCCGGCCAGCGAGGGGCTGCCGCTCGGCTCCGACATGCTCGGCCGGAACGTCGCCGCGGGGATCGCCTACGGCGCCCGGGTATCGCTGACGATCGGCGTCGCCTCGACGCTGGCGGCGCTGTGCATCGGGGTGGTGATCGGGGCGATCGCCGGCTATTTCGGCGGCCGGGTCGACGAGCTGATGATGCGTATCACCGAACTGTTCCAGACCATTCCGGGCTTCATCCTCGCCATCCTGCTGGTGGCCACGATCGGCCCGACGCTGACCAACGTGATCATCTCGATCGGTGCGGTGAGCTGGCCGCCGCTGGCGCGGCTGACGCGGGCGGAGTTCATGCGCCTGCGCGGCCGCGAGTTCGTCCAGGCGGCGGTGTGTCAGGGCCAGGCGCCTCTGGTGGTGGCGCTCCGGCACATCCTACCCAATGCGATCTCGCCGATCATCGTCACCGGCTCGCTGACGATCGCGACCGCGATCCTGATCGAGAGTGCGCTCAGCTTCATGGGGCTCGGCGATCCCAATCTGATGTCGTGGGGGCTGATGATCGGCGCGTCGCGCACCGTGATCCGTCAGGCGTGGTGGATGAGCATGTTTCCCGGCATCGCGATCCTGCTGACCGTGCTGGCGATCAATCTGGTCGGCGAGGGGCTGAACGACACCCTGAACCCGCGCATCTCGCGAAAGGCGCGCAACGCATGAACGACGATATTCTGCTGTCCGTCGAAAACTTGTCGGTGGCACTGCCGAGGGGCGGCGATCGCAGTCACGCTGTCGCGGAGGTGTCGCTCAGCGTACGGCGCAACGAGATCGTCTGCCTGGTCGGAGAATCCGGCTCGGGCAAGTCGATCACCGCGCATGCTGTCCTCGGGCTCCTGCCGCCGAATCTGGCAATCGGCACCGGCACGATCCGGTTTCGCGGCGACGACCTCGCGCATGCGGGGGAAGACACGATGCGCGGCCTGCGCGGTGGCCCGATCTCGATGATCTTTCAGGAGCCGCTGAGCGCGCTCAACCCGCTGGCGCGGGTCGGCGATCAGATATCGGAGGCGATCCTGGTCCACGCCGCACCGCGCCCCACCCGCGCCGATCTCGATGCGCGGGTGCTGGATCTGGTCACGGCGGTGGGCCTGCCCGACCCGGCGACGCTGGTTCGCAGCTATCCGTTTCAGCTCTCCGGCGGCCAGCGGCAGCGGGTGATGATCGCGATGGCGATGGCCAACAACCCGGCGCTGCTGCTCGCCGACGAGCCGACGACCGCGCTCGACGTCACCACGCAGCAGCAGATCCTGGCGCTGATCCGGAAGCTGCAGACCGAACGCGGCATGGGCGTGTTGTTCATCACCCATGATTTCGGCGTGGTTGCCGATATCGCGGACCGCGTCGTGGTGATGCGGAACGGCCGGGTGGTCGAGCAGGGCAGTGTCGACGAGGTGCTGCGACGGCCGAAGGACGACTACACCAAGGCGCTGATCGCTGCGGTGCCGGGTTCGCGGCCGACGTCGGAGATCGACCGCGGAATTCACGGCGAGCCGTTGCTCGATGCGCGCGGTCTAAACAAGACGTTCGTCACCGGGCAGGGCCTGTTTCGGCCGAACCGGACCGTGGCGGCGCTCCGCGACGTCGCGCTCAGCCTGCGCCCGCGCGAGACCGTCGCGGTGGTCGGCGAGTCCGGCTCTGGCAAATCGACCCTCGGCCGCATCATCATGCGCCTGATCGAACCGGATGCCGGCGCCATCGAATTCGCCGGCGTGAACTTCCTCGATCTCCACGGCAGCCAGCTGCGGGCCATGCGCCGGAAAGTGCAGATCGTGTTCCAGGATCCGTTCGCGGCCCTCGATCCGCGGCAGAAAGTCGGCGACGCGATCGCGCGCGGGCCGATGGCCTACGGCGTGCCGCCGGCGGAGGCGATCGCCGATGCCAAGCGTCTGCTGGCCCGTGTCGGCCTCGAAGCCGGCGCGGCTGGGCGCTATCCGCACGAGTTCTCCGGCGGCCAACGTCAGCGCATCTGTATCGCGCGTGCGCTGGCGCTGAAGCCGATGGTGCTGGTCGCCGACGAGGCGGTCTCGGCGCTCGACGTCTCGGTGCAGGCGCAGATTCTCGACCTGTTGGCGGAACTGCGCGAGGAGATGAATTTGGCGATGCTGTTCATCACCCACGATCTGCGCGTTGCCGCGGAAATCGCCGATCGCATCGTGGTGATGCGTCGCGGTGAAATCGTCGAACAGGGGGATACCCGTTCGGTGTTCACCGCGCCGCAGCACACCTACACGCGCGCCTTGCTGGACGCCATCCCGGGCCGCAGCCTGTTTGCCGGCCCGCATGCGCCGGTGGCGCAGGGCGCGATGATCGCATGACCTGAGGCGCCATTCGCGAGCCCGACCACGCGGCGCATCGCAGCAGACGTCTTTGCCGCCGGTCGGACGAACCATCACCGGCCGAAGCGGGCTCCAGCGGACGGATCGTCTCGGCCATCTCGGTCGGAAAGCCGGGCGCGACAGGTGCTCGCCGGCGTGATCCCGACTGCGATGGTCGGGCCTGACAGGGACTTCGCTCGCGTGCGGAATTGATCGCCTGCTGCTAGGTCGATCTCATGGCACCGAACAGCTGTCACACTTTTCCCCTATCGCTGTCGAGTTGTGACAGATCGCCATCGCAGGTCTGATCTGCTCGCGTGCGCGATGAAGCCCTGGCTGACGAGGTGAACAGCGGGCAGCTGCTGTGGTTGTCATGCTTCTGGGCACTGAATCAGAACTGCCGATATTTCCTTGGCCGCGTCAGGCGTCGTGGCTGTGGGCTGCAGTCCTATCGGCGGCATTCGCGATGGCTGGCGCGGTTGCGGCAGAAAAAGCGGGGGAACGGGAAAACGCCGGTTCTTTCTCGTTCGACATCGCCCCGCAGCCTCTGGAGGCGGCGCTCGATGTCTTCAGCTCGACCAGCAATGTGCAGGTTCTATATGAGACGTCGCTGACGTCGGGGCGTCGTTCAGCGAAAGTCCAAGGTGTCTTCACGCCCGAGGCTGCGTTGCAGGCGATGCTTGCCGGATCCGGCTTGACCGCGTGGCATACCACCCAGGACTCATTTTCGCTGGTTCCGCGTCAGGACGTAGCCTCGTTGGGCGACAACGTTCCAGCTCGTTCCCCGCCGGAGATCGCCAGATACGGGCGTTTCTTGGGAGTCGTGCAGGCGGGCCTCCTCGACACGCTCTGCCGAAACGCGCAGACCCGTCCGGGGCAGTACAAGGTTGCCCTCAGATTCACGGTCGGATCTTCCGGTGAGGTTTTGTTGACCTCTTTGGTGAATTCGTCCGGCGACCGCGATCGGGATGCGCAGATCATCGCCGCGGTGGGGCGGCTGACGGTGAGCGAAGCGCCGCCTTCGCAACTACCACAACCTATTACCATGGTGATCGCGCCGCGCCCCCCCGATGTGACCGGCGATTGTGCTTCGGCTGATCGAATGCGGGCCAATCAATAAATGGCAGCGGACATACCAACCGATATACCTGCGGCAGCCGCATGATCGAGTCGGCCTGGGTGACGCTGCGTCGACGCCTCGTCGAGAGCTATGACGAGCTTCGGATCCTATTGACGCGGCGCCTCGGCTCCGAGGACCTCGCGCGCGAGACCTTGCACGAGACATGGCTTCGCCTCGACCGGGTTGACGATGTTTCGGTGTTGCGTAACCCGGACGCCTATCTCGCGCGCGTGGCGCTTAATCTGGCAACCGATCGGCAACGCTTGGAAACCCGCCGGGCGCGCAAGTCCGACGTCAATGCCATCCTCGACGATATCGTCGAGGACGCGCCCGGCCAGGCGGAGAGACTGGAATCACGTCGCGATCTGGCGATCTTCGAAGAGGCGATCGGGGAACTGTCCGAGCGTCGTCGAGACATTTTGATTGCAGCGCGGCTCGATCAGGAGCCGCATCAGAAGATCGCCGACCGGCTCGGCATTTCGAAGCGGATGGTCCAGATCGAGCTGAAATATGCGCTGCAATATTGCAAAAGCCGTCTGGAGCGAAAATAGCGCCATGATGTTTCGCTTCGGGCTTGCGGAAATCGTCATAACGGGTAGGGCAGGCGGCGATCGCGACCTGACGCGGGAGGGCGACGCATTCGCATGACCGAGTCGGACGATCAGAACATGGCAGCCGATACGCGGGAGGATCAAGCCTTCGAGCGGCTGACGCGTTTGACCTCCGGCGAGGTCACCACGGGCGAATTGCAGGCCTTGGCGCTTTGGCGCGCGCAGAGTCCGGAGAACGAGGCGGCTTTCGTGGAAGCCGGCAAGCTGTGGCATTCCGTCAAGCCGGCCGTCGAGAGAGTTGCGCGCCAACGCCGCGGCATGGCCGCGCCGACGTCCGGAATGCCCATGCGGATGGGGCGTCGAGCCATGCTCGGCGGCGCGCTGGCCGCGAGTGCGGCCTATCTGGTCGTGCGGCCACCGCTCGGCCTGTGGTCGTCGCTGTCCGAACTGACATCCGACTATAGGACAGTGACTGGCCAGCAGCGGCGGGTCACGACCGAGGGGGGAGCTACGATCGAGCTCAACACCCGAACAAGCGTCGACATACGGCTGGCCGGCGACACCGAGCGGATCGAGCTGATAGCCGGCGAAGCTGCGATCACGACGGCGGTGCGTGCGGCTCGATCGATCGTGGCGCTGGCGGGCGACGGACAGGCAACCGCGACGGATGCGATGTTCAATATGCGCCGCGATGGGCCTTCAGTCTGCATCACATGCGTGAGTGGGACAGTCCTGGTCGAGCAGCGCGGAGTGCCTGTTACGTTGCGGCAAAAGCAGCAGGTGTCCTACACGGATGCGGGCTTGGGTCCGTTGGTCGAGATCGATCCGGCCGGCGTGACGGCCTGGCAGCAAGGCATCCTCGCCTTTCATGACGAACCGCTCGGCCGGGTCGTCGATGAAGTCAATCGCTACTGGCCCGGCAAGATCATCGTGGCGAACGCCAGCCTCGCGAAACGTCCGGTCACGGCGCGCTTCAAGCTCGACCGGCTGGAGGATGCCATCACCCAGATTCAGCTGGTGTTTCACGCCAGTGTCACAAGGCTGCCGGGAGGTGTCGTGATCTTGAGCTCTTGAACGGCGCGAGGCCTCCGATCGAAAGCGGACGTTCTGAAAAGAATCTTCGGCAAAGCATTTCGTTCGCGGGATGGCTGGTTCGTCATACCGGTGAGAGGCATCCGATCGGTGCTCCGGGCTGCCGGAGGTTCCGGTCGGTCTGCAATGACTACTCGCCGAAAGAGCAAACTGATGTCCGTTCATGCCGGTTCGACGCCTTCTTCGTTCTCCCGTTGGTCTTTCTCCCATCGATATCGTCGTCCGGCATTGTTGGCGGGAGCGAGTGCGCTGGCTTTGATGCTAGCCATGCCTGCTCACGCACGGTCGTTGAACGGCGCCGCCTCCACAGTGTCGGCGCCGAACATCGCCTCGGACGCCGCGGCGCAAGCGGCACAGCAAGCCGCGGCCGCTGCGCGGCAGACCCAGGACTCGCTGACGCGCGCCGCACGTGCCGTGCAGGACATGCAGGTTGTGCAGGCGGCGGCGCGCGCCGCGGCGGCCGCTCGGCAGACATCGGCGACGTCGCCCATCAGTGTGCCGAACGGACTCGCGGTCGGCGGCCTCGATCCGAATCTGGCGGCGGGCTGGAGCGGCGCCAATGTGCCGACCGAGGGCGTCAATGCGTCGGGCCAGACCCAGGTCGGCATTCGCCAGACCTCGGCGCAGGCGATCTTGAACTGGAACACGTTCAACGTCGGCGCCAAGACGACGCTGACCTTCGACCAGCAGGGCAACAGTTCGTGGGTCGCGCTCAACCGCGTCACGGCCGCCACCGCGCCGAGTCAGATCCTCGGCCAGATCAAGGCCGATGGCCAAGTCTATGTCATCAACCAGAGCGGCATCATCTTCGGCGGCAACAGCCAGATCAATGTCGGATCGCTGATCGCCTCGACCGCCAATATCACCGACACCCAGTTCAGCGCCAACGGCATCTATTCGACGCAATCCGGCAGCAGTTACACGCCGAGCTTCACTGCGGCTGGCGGCAAGGTCGTGGTCGAAGCCGGAGCCTCGATCTCCACGTCTGCGCCAGCGTCGGTGACCTCGGGCGGCGGCTTCGTGCTGATGATCGGCAGCGAGGTCAGCAATGCCGGAAGTATCTCCACGCCGAAGGGCCAGACGATGCTGGCGGCGGGCGATAACTTCATTTTGCGCAAGGGCTACGGCACCGACGCCAACCAGTTCTCGACCACCAATGGCAACGAAATCGCGACGGTGATCGCTGCCGGCAGCTCCGCGGGCCGCGTGACCAATAGCGGCATCGTGCTGTCGCAGCAGGGCGATATCACGCTCGCCGGCCGGACCGTGACGCAGGACGGGGTGTTGCTCTCCACGACCTCGGTCAACCAGCGCGGCACCATCCATCTGTTGAACGCGGCCAGCGACGCCAGCGGCAGCGTCACGATGACCGGCAACAGCGTCAGCGCGATCCTGCCCGAGCTGGATTCGGACGACACGGCCTTGAACTCACAGCGCGATGCGCTGATCGCCGCGTCCGGGTTGAATCCGCTGGCCGCGCAGTTCAACAATCTGTCGCCGTTGACCGACCGTCGCGACCAGTCGCGGATCGAGATCGTCACCGGCGGTCTCGTCAATTTCCAGAACGGTTCCTACACCGCGGCGCAAGGCGGCCAGATTGCGGTCAGCGCCGGCACGCGCGTGTTCGCCGAGACCGGCGCAACGCTCGACGTTTCGGGTGTGCGGGACGTATTGCTGCCGATGTCGGCCAACCGGGTGGAGGTCAATGTCCAGGGCAATGAACTCAGGGATTCCCCGGTCAATCGCGACAACGCCGCGCTGATCGGCAAGAACGTCTGGATCGATGTCCGCGATCTCGTTCTGGTGGCGGCGGGCACCGGCGGCTATGCCTCCGACCGATACTACACCAGTGGCGGATTGCTCGAAATCAGCGGCTATCTCGCCAATACCGGCCACACCATCGGCGAATGGGCGGCTGTGGGCGGCACCATCACGCTGTCGGCGCCTCAAGTCATCGCGCAGCAGGGCGCAAAGTTCGATATCTCCGGTGGTTCGGTCAGCTATCAAGGCGGCTGGATCTATTCGACCGTGCTGATCGGGAGCGACGGTCGCAGGTATACGGTCGACACTGCCCCGGCCGATATGACTTTCATTGCGGCCGGCGGCAGCTTCGTGCGTACGCATATTATTCAAGGCGAGGTGGCCGAGTCGCTGACTGAAGTGTGGGCCAGCCCCGCCGGTCGCGACATCATAGCGAGCTATGAGGCCGGCTACACCGTCGGCCGCGACGCCGGCCGGCTCAATCTGTCGACGCCGACGGCGATCTTCGAGGCGGATATCATCGCCGACATCATCACCGGCGAACGCCAGGCCCGCGCGCGCGCCGAGGGCGTCACCGACGGCTACAAGCAGGTGCAGAATGCCGCGCCGCTGGAAGGCACGCTCGGCCTCGCCCGTTATGACGCCACGGCAAATCTGGTTGCCGTCTACGGCTCGGATGTCCGCTTCAGCGATGTCGCCGACATCACCACGGGCTTGTCCGCCACCGCCGTGCTGCCGTCGGTCCGCACCAACACCGCCTGGATCGACGCCGACCGAATCAATGAAGCCCATCTCGGCGGGCTCGATATCGGCACCTCCGGCACCATCACGATCGATCGCGCGATCACGCTCGCCGATGGCGGCAAGATCAATCTCAACGCGGCGGTGGTCGACATCAAGGCCGATGTCACCGCGCGGAGCGGCTCGATCGTGGTCGACAACGTGCTGGCAGGCGCCGCTTCGGGCGGCCGCGGCGCCTATGCGGTGCTGCTGAAGAATGGCCTCTCCTCGATCACGCTCTATGACGGCGCGACGCTCGATCTGCGCGGGCTTTGGGTCAACGCGGCGCAGGCGGATTCGGACGATCCGAAGCAGGCCTTCATCGACGGCGGTTCGGTCACGCTGCGTTCGACACATGACGTGACGTTGCAGGAGGGCAGCGTCATCGACGTCTCGTCGGGCGCGGCGATCCTCGCCACCGGCAAGACCAAAGGCGGCCGCGGCGGCGATGTGACGCTGATTGCGGACCAGCAGAATTCCACCGTGACGGCCAACGGCCTGTTGACCCTCGACGGCACGATCCGCGCCTATGGCGTCAGCGGCGGCGGCACGCTCAAGCTCGAATCCGGCACGGCCATCGCCATCGGCGGCAAGGTGCTGGCGACCGACGGCGTGCTCGGCGCCGGCGAGGCGGCGCCGGCCGATCTGGTGCTGCTGGAGGACTATCAGGTCAAGGCCGGCGAGGTGCTGCCGGCGAGCTACTCCTATCAGGCCACCTGGTTCGAGCCCGGCGATACATTGACCGCGGATGCGCGCATCCAATACGTGACGCTGGCGGCGGACTGGACGCCACCGGCGCCAAATCTAACCTTTTACAGTTACACAATCAAAACGGGCGCGGACCAAAAAGGCCCATCTTACAACATCTACGGTTCCAACGCCGTGACTCTCCCGGCGGGGACGGTCATCAGCATCCATGCAAACTCTATGCAATATTTGGCGGGCTACACCTTGCCGGCTGCGGTGTTCCCGAACGGCCTGCCGTCGGTCGCCCCGTTCACCAAGACAGCGGCGGCCGGGACGCTGGCGCCGTCGGACGGCACGATCGCGGCCGGAACGCTGATCAATGCGGGCTCGGTGCTCCAGCGTGCGGCGGCCGTCAAAGAGATCTTGCAGGTCGACGCGTCGCTGTTGCAGTCGGGGTTCTCCAGCTATGATATCAATGGCCGGCAAGGTGTCGTGGTCGCGGCCGGCGCCCAGCTCGATGTCGCGATGCCGGTCTATCGCTTGACGGACGCGGCCTTCTCGGTCGCCACCGGCGAGGATCCCTCTCGCGCGCTCAGCGTCTGGACGCCGCCCGAATGGACCGAAGACGCCGGCAAAAGCAGCCTCACCCAGCGCGGCGGCGCCAGCCTGACCTTGCGCTCCAATGTCGGCGAGGGGACCCTGACGACGGCGAGCGGCCCGATCAGCATTCAGACCGGCGCGGTGATCCGCGTCGATACCGGCCAGTCGATCAGCCTGCAGGCCAAGGATTTCACCATCGACGGCACGCTGACCGCGCCGGGCGGCACCATCAGCCTGACCCAGGCGTCGGCGAGCCTCAATCAGGGCATCGGCGACAACAAACCCGGGCTGGTCTGGATCGGCGATGACGCCGTGCTCGATGTCGCGGCCCGCGCGGTCACGGCGACCAATGCGCGCGGCGAGACCTATGGCGTGGTCGGCAATGGCGGCTCGATCCTGATCGGCGGCGCGATGGATTGGGAGACGACCGGAGAATCCTCCACGTTGAATGCCTTCGTGGTGATCCGGCCCGGCGCGCTGCTCGATGCCTCCGGCACCAGCGCGGTGCTCGACATCTCAGGAACCGGGCTGGCGGGAACCAGCGCGCCGCTCGAGGTTGCCAGCAATGGCGGCAGCATCGTTATCAAATCGAGCAACGGGATCTATCTCGACGGCACGCTGCGCGCGGCAGCCGGCGGCGCGAACGCCGCCGGCGGGACGCTGGCGCTGGCGCTGGAGGCGCCGAACTATTTGCGCTCGTCGACATCCGGCGATGTGTTGCGGCATCGCGAATTGGTCATCGCCGACATCCAGGGCGACAGCGCCATCGCCGATGCCGACTCGATGGCGGAAGCCAAAGCGGCCCTGGTGACCGGCACCGCGCGGCTCGGCGTCGATCGCATCAAGGCCGGCGGCTTCGGCACGCTGTCGCTGCTGTCGGATGGTCTGATTTCGTTCGATGGCAGCGTCACGCTGGCCATGAGCCAGAGCCTGAGCCTCTATGCCGGCGCCTTCGCGCTTGGCGCCAATGCCGCCGCGGATTCGCGGGTATCGCTGTCGGGGCCTTATGTGCGGCTGGCCGGCGTGACCCGCATCGCCAAAGATCTGTACACGTTGCCTGCCGTGCGGTGGGACGAGGGCTATGGCACACCGTCGCAACAGTCGAGCAGCGCGGTCTTCTCCGTCGCCGCCGATCTGCTCGATATCCGCGACCGCGTGGTGTTCGGCATCCACCAGTCCATCAACACCCAGGCCGAGACCTACACACTCGATCGCCGCGGCTTCGCGCTGGTCGATCTTCTGAGCCGCGGCGATGTCCGCATGCTCGGTGGAACCGGGACGAAGGGTGCCCAGCTGCAGACGCCGGGCAACGTCACCGTGACGGCCGCGCAGATCTATCCGGCGACCAAGACCACCGGGTCGATCACCGCCGGCTACATCCCCGGCAGCGACGCTCTGCTTCTCGCCGGCAGCGTGCTGAATATCCTGCGCTACGGCGACACCGATCCCGACGTGCCCTATTCCGCCTTCGGCGCGCTCACCCTGGCCGCCGATACGATCAACCAGGGCGGCGTGGTGCGCGCGCCGTTCGGGCGAATCGTGCTCGGCAGCCTCTCGAGCGGGAGCGTCCCACAGGCGGATACTGTCCATCTGCTGGCGGGCAGCATCACCTCGGTCAGCGGCGTCGGCCTGGTGATGCCCTATGGCGGCACGGCCGACGGCACCAGCTACACCTATAACGGCGCGACGGTCGCCGCGACCAGTCCGACCATCACCCTCAACGGCCTGCATATCGAGGCCGATGCCGGTTCACTGATCGACCTGTCGGGCGGCGGCGAACTGACCGGCGCCGGCTTCGTCTCGGGGCGTGGAGGCTCGGTGAACATCCTGACCACGCCGCTGGTCAATGCCAATCCGGGCTACAGCTACAGCGCCAAGGGCAATCAGGTCTACGCGATCGTGCCGAGCAGCTCCGTCGCCTATGCGCCGGTGGTGCAGGAAGCGGGCTATGGCCTGCCGGCGGTGGGCCGCCAGATCACCATTCCCGAGGGCGTGCCGGGTCTTGCCGCCGGCACCTACACGCTGATGCCCGCGACCTATGCGCTGCTGCCAGGCGCCTATCGGGTGGAACTGGGCAGTACCGTCAGCCCCGCCGTCACCGGCGTCGCTGCGACCGGCGGCGGCTCGTACATCGTCAGCGCCTATCTCGGCGTCGCCAATACGGCGATCCGCGCGTCGCTGCCGAACCGGGTCATCATCACGGCGGCGGATCAGGTCCGCAAGCATTCGTCCTTCAACGAGACCACCTATAATGCCTACGTGCTGGCTAACGCCGAGACCAACAGCGTCGCGCGCGGCTGGATGACGGTCGATGCCGGCGGGCTGTACATGCAGCTCGCCAAGGCGCGCGTCGCCGATGATCGGATGCAATTGATGTTCGATGGCGCGCTGCGCATCCGGGCCGAGGCCGGCAGCGACGGCTACAGCGGCGCAGTCTCGATCACCGGCATCAGCGAGATCCTCGCGACCGGGCAGGGCGCCACCGCCGGCATGGTGGCGGCCTCGGTCTCCGCCGACGAACTCAGCAAGCTCGACGCGGCGCGTCTGATCCTGAACGCCGGCTATTTCGGCGATATCGTGCTGCGCAGCGGCGCTCGACTGTCGGCGGCTGAGATCGTCTTCTACTCGAGATCAAGGTCGTGGGCACAGGAGAGGGGCGCCATCACGATCGAGGAGGGCGCGACGATCAGCACCATCGGTCGCGGATCGACTGGCACCGACACGAGTGCTCCCTACCTTGTGGATTCCGGCATGCTGATCGTGTCCAATGGCGTGATCACCTTGCTGCAGGGCGAGACAACGGCGGCCGACGTCGATATCACGATCGGCGCCTGCGTCACCGCTGGCTGCAACCTGACCACGACGATCGCCTCCGAAGGCACCATCGGCCTGATGACGTCGGGCAGCGTCAGCTTCGCCGACAACGTCTCATACGGCACCCGCAATCTCGTGCTGGGATTGTCGGCGATCAATCTCGGCTCCGATGCCAGCATCGCTGCAGCTTCGGCCGCCGGCCGGCTGCCGACCGGGCTGACCCTCAACCAGGCCGTGCTGGCGCGATTGCTGGCGGGCAACACCGCGATCGGCGCGCCGGCGCTGGAGACGCTGGCGCTCAGTGCGCGTGACGCGGTCAACGTGTTCGGCGACGTCACGCTCGACGCATCGACATTGGAGCGTCTGGTGCTGGCGACGCCGGCGATCTACGGCTACGGCGCGGCCGGCGACACCGCCACGATCCGGGCCGGCGAATTCGTCTGGACCGGCTCGACCCTGGCGCCGGGTGCGGCGATGGCCGATAGGCTCGGCGACAGCACGCTCGACATCGTGGCGAACCGGGTCGTGCTCGGCTACGGCCTCAACACCCAACCCAGCACCACGACAGTCGACAACCGCATCGCGCTCGGCTTCGCCAATGTCAACATTACGGCCACCGACTATGTGACCTCGACCAACGAGAGCACGCTCGGCGTCTATGCCCGGCAGGGTGCCTATGACGCGACGACCGGCTATCAATACAGCGGCGGCAACCTCACCATCACGGCGCCGCTGTTCACCGGCGCGGCCGGCTCGGTCAACACTATCACGGCCGGCGGCGATATCCGCGTCGTCGGATCGGGCGGCACGGCGGGGAGCGTCGATGAACTCGGCGCGACGCTGAAGCTGACCGGCGCCACCATCACCGTCGATACCAGCGTGGTGCTGCCGTCCGGGCGGCTGGAGCTGACCGCGGCGGGCGATATCGTGCTCGGCGACAATTCTCGGCTCGATCTGTCGGGCCGCGCCGTGGTGTTCTTCGATGTCACCAAATACAGCTGGGGCGGCGATCTGGTCATGACCAGCACCGCCGGCAACATCAGCCAGGCGGCGGGATCGGTGATCGATCTGTCGGCGCAGTACAACAGCGGTGGAACCGCGACGGTCACGGCACTCGGCGCGAGTGCCGGCCATGTCGATCTCGCCGGCACGTTCCGCGGCGGCGCGACGGGCACTTACGACGCCGGCGGCACCTATGTGCCCTACGATGCGGCCGAGCTCAGCGTGTATGCGCAGACGCTCGCCGATTTCGCGGGGCTGAATGCCCGGCTCAACAGCAGCGAGCTGTTCGGCGCCCGCCGCTTCCAGATCAAGCAGGGCAGCCTCGTCGTCGGCAACGAGGTCAAGGCGCGCGAGGTCGAAATCACGCTCGACGGAGGCAGCCTGACCGTCAACGGCACCATCGATGCCAGCGGCTATCAGGTCGGCACGATCCGGCTGGCGGCGATGGGCGATCTGACCATCAACGGCACGCTCGATGCGCACGGCACCGGGATGCGCTTCGACAGCTATGGCAAGATCATCGAATCGCCGAACCGCGCCATTGTCGATCTAACGACGCGCATGGGCACGCTGACGCTGACCGGCAACGCGGCCGTCGACCTGCGCGCCGGCACCAATGTGATGTTCGGTTCAGGCGAATATCTCAATGACGGCGTGGCGCGCGGCACCCTGACGCTCAACGCACCACGCCTCGGCGGCTCGGGCGTTGCCGCCGGCACGCGCGGCAACGACGGCGCCAATGACGTCGCCGTCAATGTGCAGGGCACGCCGCTGATCCGGGGCGCCAAGACCATCGCGGTCAATGCGTTCCGCATCTATGACGACGCGCCGCTGGCCGCTGCGCCCGATGTCACCGGCTACAAGCCGCAGGAGATCACGCAGAGCTATCTCGCTGATCTCGACAACGACAGCGTCGCCTTCATCAATGCCGCACTCGGCAATGCCTCGCTGAGCGCCAGGCTCGCAGGTCTCGGCAGCTATCACCTGCGGCCCGGCGTCGATATCGTCAGCAAGGTCAGCGCCGACAATCCGAACGGCGACCTGACGGTGGCCGGCGATCTCGATCTGTCCGGCTATCGCTACGGGCCGAATGCCGATCGCAACGTGAACTCGGCGACCTACGGCTTCGGCGAGCCCGGCGCCTACAACATCCGCGCCGTCGGCAATCTCAATATCCACGGCAGCATCAATGACGGCTTTGCGCCGCCGCCGTCGACGCCCGACGACGTCAAGGGCTGGCTGCTCGAGGAGGGCGTGGTGCCCTATGGCGGCGATCTGGTGCTGGCCACCGCGGTCACGCTCGAGACCGGAACGGTGTTCAAAAAGGGCGTCACGCTGAATTACGACCTTCCGGCCTCTTTCGGCACCCTGCCGTCCGGCACGGTGCTGCCGGTGCGCGCCACCCTGGCAAGTTCGCTCGCGCTGTCGGCGGGCACCGTGGTGCAGGCGACCATCTACAATGCGGACGGCTCGGTGGCCTACGCGGCCGGCATGGTCCTGCCGAACGCGGTGACGCTCACCGCCGGCATGCAGCTCGGCGCCGGCACGGTCCTGAAGAGCGCCGCCAGCTTTGCGGCGCTGGTCTGGCCGAAGGGCGTGCCGCTGCCGGTGGACATGACCTCCACGGCACAGATGACGCTCGCGGCCGGCTCGCTGATCCCGGCCCAGACCAACGTCAAGCTCGTCGGCGGCACTGCGGTGGATCTGCGCGGGACGACCGGCGGCATCCAGGGCCGCAACTGGGCGCTCGCCTCGATGCTCGCCGCCGGCGCGAAATCGTCGGACCTGACGCTGGTGGCCGGCGCCGATCTCGGCTCGGCCAATGTGCGGGCGCGCAACGCGCTGGGCAAGGGCGACATCATTCTGGCCGACACCCACTATGTCTCGCGGTACGCCTCGGCTGGCGATGTCCTCAATTTGAGCCGGGCGGGAGCGGAGGCTCTCTGCGCGGCAGTCTGTAACGACTACGGTTATACGGTGGACGACTTTATCGGAAAGTCGGAGGCCGAAATCTCTGCGCTCTTGTGGGGTACATGGGAGGAAATCGTTTACTACTACGGGATGCCGGCCAATTTCTGGGATCCTGCGCAGGGCAATATCGAACTGGGCCTGACCCAGAAGGGACTCGATGCCCTGATGGTCGTTCTGGGCGGTTACCTTCCCGAGGGTATAACCAATCCGTCCGCACTGCTCAACAAGACGTGGGTTCAGATCGCCACGATCTACGGCGATCCCAACTACACCATGTTTGATTTCGGCTTGCCCGACGATTTCGCGGATCCTGCTCAAAATTACCTCGGCACCATCAGCCTGCCGGCGACGACCACGGTGGTGGCGCCCTCGTTCAGCGTGGTCCGCACCGGCACCGGCGACCTGTCGCTGGTCGCCGCCGGCAGCATCAAGATGCAGTCGCTCTACGGCGTCTACACCGCCGGCACGGCGAACGCGGTCGATCCGAGCTACAATCTCGCCCGCAGTGTCAATGTCGATGGCACGCTGCTCGGCAGCACCAATGCCGATTACGCGACCGCCGCGCTGGCATCCTATCAGGCGTGGTACCCGGATCACGGCGGCAATGTCCTGATCGCGGCGGGCGGCGATCTGATCGGCGACATCTACGGCCAGTCCGCCCGGCAAAGCCCATCGAGCGTGCTGACCGGCAACTGGCTGTGGCGCCAGGGCAGCGGCACCGCGGCGGTCGACCAGACGATCGCGACCTCGTGGTGGATCAATTTCGGCACCTACGTCGAGAATACAAGCTATAGCAATCCGTCCGACATCCCCGATCTCATCGGCTTCACCGGCATCGGCGCGCTGGGCGGCGGCAATATCACCATCCGGGTCGGCGGCGATGCCGGCGCGATCACGCAGCGCAGCAGCGCGGGCGGCCAGACCAGCGGCGTGGATCGAAGCCAGGGCCTGGTGGTTGCCGTGGGCAGCACCGGACGCGTCGGCGCCGACGGATCGCTCACCTTGACCGGCGGCGGCGACATCGACATGCGGATCGCCGGCGCGCTCAATCCGAATCTCGCAATCACCACCTCGAATGACAAGCAGGCCCTCGGCGGCTCGCTGATCAACCTGCGCGGCACGCTCGCCGTGACCGCGGCGTCGATCGGCGGCATCGAGCTGCTCTACGGATTCAGGGACAGCTACGATACCCGCGGCGCCGATCCGTATGAGGCGACGCGGTCCGAAGCGCGATCGGGGATCACGGTGGTCCCCGGCGATTCCGCGGTCTATCTGCAAACCGCGGGCGATCTCGTGCTCGGCGGCGTCGGCGATGCCGGCCGGTCGGCGACGCCGAGCAGTTCCGCCTTCTCGGTCGATGGCGTCGACTACGCCAGCGGCGGCGGCAGCTGGTTCACGCTGTGGACCGATCACACCGCGATCAACCTGATCTCGGCGGGCGGCAACCTCACGCCCACCACCTCGACGACGGAGACGTGGAGCATCGGCTCTTCGAATTACAACAGCGACCAGAACGCCGCCGACGGATGGTTCACCTATCCATCGATCCTGCGGGCGGCGGCGCTCGGCGGCAGCATCTATTACGGCATCGATGCGCTGTCCTTCATGCGCTACGATGCTTCGGCCGTCTATCCCACCATCACCCTGGCGCCCTCGGCCACCGGCTCGCTGGAGATGCTGGCCGCCGATTCGATCTATGCCGGGCACTATGCGTTCAGCCTGTCCGGCACCGGCACGGCATTGCCGACCCCGTTCAATCCGGCCTTCGCAGGCTACCCATCGGACGGTTCAATCGATGTCATCGTGACCAACGCATCGCCGAACGGCAGCCACAGCTCGGGCAGCAGCAACCCGATCAACGGGTCGCTGTTCGTGTTCGGCCCGAACGATGCGAAAGTCGCGCTCGACCGCGCTGATGATGCCGATCCCGTCCGCTTCTACGCCCGCGAAGGCGACATCGTCGGCCTCATGACCGGTGAGACGGTGACGTTTGGGAGCGGCACGACCTGGCTCAATGCATCGGCTCCGGTCGTCGTGCGCGCCGGCCGCGACATCGTCGCGGCCGGCCTTGCGCCCGGCGTCACGGTGTATGGCACCGCCCTCTACGGCTATTCGGACGGCAACCTGATCGTGCACAGCGATGCCGACGACGTCTCGATCTTTTCCGCCGGACGCGACATCCTCTACGCCAATATCGACATCGCCGGCCCCGGCGCGCTCGAAATCTCGGCGGGGCGCAACCTGTACCAGGCCGACAAGGGCGTGATCACCAGTCTCGGCGCGATCGCGTCGGGCGATACCCGCCCGGGCGCCAGCATCGCGCTGCTCGCCGGCGTCGGCGAGGCGGGACCGGATTACGAGAACCTGGCGGCGCTCTATCTCGATCCGGCCCGGCTGGCGGTGGCAGGGGTGCCGCTGGAGGACCAGTTCGGCAAGGTCGCCAAGACCTATGAGAAGGAGCTCGCGGCCTGGCTGAAGGAGCGCTACGGCTTCACCGGCACCGACGCGGAGGCGCTGGCCTATTTCGGCACCCTGGCGCCCGAGCGGCAGCGCATTTTCCTGCGCCAGGTCTACTTCGCCGAACTCACTGCCGGCGGCCGTGAATACAACGACAGCACCAGCTCGCGTTACGGCAGCTATCTGCGCGGACGCAACGTGATCGCCGCGCTGTTCCCGGACCAGGATGCGAATGGACGGCCTGTCGTGCGGGCGGGCGACATCACCCTGTATGGCGCCTCCGGCGTCCGCACCCAGAAGGGCGGCGACATCCAGACGCTCACACCGGGCGGCCGCACCATCATCGGCATTGAGGGACAAGTGCCGCCGGCATCGGCGGGTCTGGTCACGCAGGGCCAAGGCGATATCCAGCTTTACAGCAAGGGCAGCATCCTGCTCGGCCTGTCGCGCATCATGACCACCTTCGGCGGTGACATCATTGCATGGTCTGCGGAAGGCGACATCAACGCCGGCCGCGGCTCCAAGACCACCGTGGTCTACACCCCGCCGCGGCGCGTCTACGACAACTACGGCAATGTCAGCCTGTCGTCGCAGGTGCCGTCTTCCGGCGCCGGCATCGCGACGCTCAATCCGATCCCGGAAGTGCCAGCCGGCGACGTCGACCTGATCGCGCCGCTCGGCACCATCGACGCCGGCGAGGCGGGTATCCGCGTCTCCGGAAACGTCAACCTGGCGGCGCTGCAGATACTCAATGCCGCAAACATCCAGGTGCAGGGCAGCTCCACGGGCATTCCGACCGTGCAGGCGCCGAACATGAGCGCGGGCCTCGCGGCATCCAACGCGACCGCCGCCACCCAGCAGACGGCCGCGCCGAACACTGGCGCCGGGAACGACCGGCCGTCCGTCATCATCGTCGAATTTCTCGGCTTTGGCGGCGGCGATGGCGAACCTGCGCAGGAGAACAAGCGTCGCAAGGATAGCGAGCGACAGACCTACAATCAGAACAGCGCGGTGCAATTCGTCGAGTTCGGCGCCAAACCATAGGCCGCCAGCGCGCGGTCGCTCATCCCAATTCGCAGATCCTCAAGTCCGTAACGGGAATTGGGGCAGCGGTGGGATCGTCACGAACGTTGCGATGGAGTCAGGCAGCCTACGATTCCGGCGCCGCCGCTCGGTTCCGGCGAAGTCGGTGCCGGGGCAGGTTGAAAGGCGCATTCGCTTTATGGTTGCAGAGCGGACGCCTAACGCCATGTCGACCTTGATCAAGCGCGGAAGAAATTGGACTGCCACGGCGCGCCTGCCGGATACTTTTCAGGGGCCGGCAGCCTCGAAATCGATCAGCAAAACGTTCCAAAAGAAAGATGCCGCAAAGCTCTGGCTGAGTTCGACAGAGACGGCCATGAAGCTTGGCAACTGGCGTGATCCTCGGCTCGAACTCAAGGCCTATGGACCGCTGGGGTGGCCTGAGAAGCGCTTTGCGGAGGCGCTGGATGACTACCGGATCAAGGTGACGCCCGAAAAGAAGGGTGCATCTCAGGAAGTTGCAATGCTTCAGATGTTGGCCCGGGAGGAATTCGCCCAAAAGCGCATCCGGGATCTGATGGTTTCCGACTTTGCTGACTTCCGCGATGCGCGCGACAAGGCAGGGAAGTCAGCGTCAACGATCAGGAACAACCTCAACACGATTTCGGCCGTCTACGAATGGCTGATTCACGAAAAGGCCGTCGACATCGCCAATCCGATCGCTTCGCTTCGGAAGCGCCGACGCGGCGTGCCGCAGCCCACGGGGCACCGTGAACGGCGGCTCCTGGACGGGGAGGAAGAGGCCATTGCGCAGGCAATTGAAGAGCTTCCCGTTGATCCGACGCGTCGGCAATGGCGCGCCCTTTTCCCACTTCTCCTCGACACCGGAATGCGGCTTGGAGAGGCAATCTCTATCGAATGCGCATGGATTCGTCGGGATTATGGATTTGTTTTCATTCCTGACTCAAAGAACGGCAGCGTGCGGCACGTCGCGCTGTCGGACCGCGCTTACGCCGGTTTGCTCGAGCTGACAGACGGAGAGCCCGCCGACAGCAAGGTCTTCCGGTTCACGCCGTGGGTCGCCAAAGATGCCTGGCGGAATGAGATCAGGGTCAGGGCAGGGTGTCAGGACTTGAGAATTCACGATCTCCGGCATGAAGCGTTGTCGAGGATGGCAGCGAGGGGAGCTGAGCTGAAAACACTGATGCGGCAAAGCGGCCACAAGACGGTGGCAGTGCTCATGAGGTATTTGAATCCGACGCCTGCTGAGCAGAGGGCGCGGTTGTTTCCGGCCAAACAGAATGTCGAACTGGGACAATGATTGCGGGCGAACAATCATTGGGCGCAAGTCCAAATCACGGGTGATTTCGTGAAAAAGGCGAAGGGACTCGAGTAAGTGCGCCATTGTAAATCGAAGTGCCGTTCCTTGCCGTCGTCACCAATATTCCCGCCCAGCGCATGTTCGATGATGTCTGTTGCTGCGGAGACGATCGTGAAGGCTCTTGAGTCGGTTAGTGATGAGGAAGACATAGTGAGGTTGCGGAGGTCAGGCTCATAACCTGAAGGTCATAGGTTAAAATCCCTCTCCCGCTAGCACATTCCCCGTAAATTCCCGAAATTGCAGGCCTTGGCTGATCTATATTGCGCCAGAGGGATGTATCATTGATACATCAGTACACGTTTTTCCGCAACCTCCGAGGAGCGGCAGGCCTAGCTGGCGGTCGTGGCGTTTGTCGGCTCGGTGGCCGGCTTGGGGACCGCCCTGCGGATGAAGTTCTGCAGCGGCTTGGACGGTGCGGTCGGCTCAGCCCTTGCGTCGGCTTGCTTGCGCGGCCGGCCGCGCTGTCGCTGCTGCGAGCGCTCCTTGTCCGCAGCGGCTTGCAGTTGCTTGATGAAGGCGCTGTCTTTGACCTGTTGATCGAGATGCTCGATCAGCGCCTCTACGTCGAACCGATCTCTCAGCACATCGCTCCAATCCCGGGTCGCCACTGCGGCCGCGACATCGCGTGGCAGCGCTTGTTTGGCGCTGTCGAGTTGCTGCTGCAGCGTGGCCACAGCTTCCTTGTAGTCTGGCATGACGAGATCCTTTCCTGCTCCGTACGCGGGCGGGCTGCCCGCACAGGAAATGTCGGGTCTCGGGCTGCATGAATCAACACTTGCGACTTGCTGACTGCCGAGTGAGCGTTGGTCGATGCATCGACCAACGTCAGGAGATGGGGGCATGGCTGAGCGACCTTCACGCAGTATTCAAACAATGGCCACGTAAGAGGCTGAGGCGAGGTCATTTGTTCGGCGCCATTGCGCTGATATCGGTCTGGACGGGGCTGGCGTGCCGTACGAAGTCCAGCTCGCCGCAGCCGTCGCGGCTTCGTTGAGAGCCACGACCGGTGGTCCCCGGTCCACATCCGTCGTCTTGCTGCAGCTCTCTTGCAGGAGATCGAGCGCCTGATTGCATGCGAGCTACTCTCCGAACAGGCGGCTTGGTACGCCGGCATCGGTGAAGCCGGCGACATCGTCCGCGCTCGCGACCTCAGCCAAGGCTTTGGCCGCTTCGTCCGCTCGCTGGTCGGACTCGACCGCACCGCCGTCAACGAAGCTTTCGGCGATTTCCTCAACAGCGGCACCGCATCGGCCGCGCAAATCGAGTTCATCAACATGGTCGTCGAACGCCTGACCGACCAGGGCATCATGGACCCGGCGCTGCTCTACGAGGCCCCGTTCACCGACGTCGCGCCGACCGGACCGGACGATCTGTTCGGGGAGGAGCGGGTGACGACGCTGTTTTCGAAGATCGAGATGTTGAACGAGAGCGCGGTGGCGTAATCGCCCTTGCTGCAGCCATTCTTTGATAGCGGATGCTATTCAGGCCTCGCTCGACCACAAAAGAGGTGGTACAGCGCCGAGCCGTGCTACAGCTTCCTCGCGATCGCGCAAGGCAAGATCGCCAATCCGATCGTGTTACTCGACGAACTTGAAAAGGCCGCGACCCGCTCGGACTACGGTCGGCTCTGGGATTCGCTGCTCGGCTTCCTCGAGCCGGAAACCGCCGCCCGCTACCCCGATCCCGCGCTTCAGACCACGCTGGACCTGTCCATGGTCAGCTATATCGCCACCGCGAACTCGCTGGATCCGTTGCCGTCGCCGATCCGCGACAGGTTCAGGGTGGTCCACTTCCCCAAGCCGCGCACCTCAGATCTCGACGCGTTGCTGCCGGCCGTCGTTGCCGACATCGCCGCCGAGCGCGGTCTCGACGCGCGTTGGATTGCGCCGCTCGGCCAGGATGACATCGAGGCGGCCCGACGGCAGTGGCGCGGTGGGTCGGTCAGGAGGCTGCGGCGTGTCATTGAGGCGATCATTAATGCAAGGGAGAGTGGGACGGTGAGGCAGTTTGGCAATGCGCCTCCCCACCAGGAAGCGGGGATCGACGACAGGGCTCTCACGACGGTGCCATCGCCGAAGAAAGTCATGCTCTTCGACGTGATAACGAGAACGTTCTGTTCTCCGGGACCTCCGTATTCAGGCATCAGGAAATCGACCGCGGCGCTGGAAGCGGGAGCCACAGTTTCGATGAGCCGGAGCGGTCCGACCATGCGTCCATTCGCAACAGCGCGACGCGCCTCCTGCTCGATCTCCTCGCTTATCCCCTGTGCCGCCCGGTCAGCGTCCCGAATGGAACGAATGTCGCTCGGGCTCGCCCCGAACTCGCGCAAAGCGGCAGCGTGCCCCTTGTCATTGGCGACGACCATGTCGCGCCAGCGCGTCCAGTTCACAGGGTGAGTGTTCTGGATGAGACGATAGATTTGCTCGACTGATCGAGCTCGCAGAGCGGACGAAGACAGTTGGCCATGCAAAGCGCAACAAGTTTGCTAATTGCACAAGGGTGTCATCGCGCTCGACAACTGCCATAAATTTGGAATGGGCGCCGCGTAAGACATCGTTAGATCACGCAGTCAGGCCGCCGTCCATGATCAGTTCGGTGCCGGTCATGAAATTCGAGTCGTCGCTGGCCAGAAACAGAACGCCCCCGGCGATGTCGATCGGGCGGGCCATGCGGTTGACCGGATAACGGCTGGTCCACATCCGCTCGGCTTCTTCGAGGTCGGCGCAGGCGCCGGATGCGACGCTGCCCTCGAACAGCACGGTCGAGGACGCGCCCTCGGTCAGTCCCGGATGAATCGTATTGACGCGGATGCGATATCCGGCCCTGGCGAATTCCAGCGCCGCGCTCTTGCTGAAGTAACGAAGGCCGCCCTTGGTCGCTGCGTAGCACGACAGATTCGCCGTGCCGACGATGCCGGAGATCGAACTGACATTGACGATCGAGCCGCCGAACGGTGTCTGGAGCGCGGTCGTTTTCATCAGCGGCAGGACCGCTTTGGTCCCCACGAACGGGCCTTCCAGGTTGATCCGCATCAGCATGCGCCAATCGTCGACCGTGGTGTCTTCGACGGATTTGGAGACCGCAAGACCGGCATTGTTGACGAGGATGTCGAGGCGGCCGGTGCTTCGTTCGATGTCCGCGACGACGGCCTGCCAGCGATCGGCGTCGCAGACATCGAGCATTGCGGAGCGTGCTTTGCCGCCGCGTGCGCTGATTTCGGCGGTCTGAGTTTCTGCACGCGCGAGATCCTTGTCGGCGAGATACACCAGCGCGCCAGCATCCGCGAGCCGGCTCGCGATGGCTGCGCCGATGCCGCGTCCCGCCCCGGTGACGAGAGCGACTCGTCCGTCCAGCGAAATATCCATCCCCATCCTACCTGACAAGTCCTGCGTGCATCATCGCTCGGCAAGCCGCCGCACAATTGAGCAGGCTATGCAGGACGAATGTGCACTGACTAGTTAGTTAATATTGACATTAATTGGCGATGGAGTGACATTTTGCAAATGTTTTGTCGAGGGAGGGATGTTGATGCCGATGGATCCTACGCGCCGCGGCTTTTTGACGCTTGCTGCAGGTGCGACGATGGCCGCGCCCGGCATTCTTCGCGCACAGACGCTGCGCCCGGTAACGTGTCTGACCGACTGGTTGCATCAGGGGCCGAATTGCGGTTTCGCAGTCGCGAAAGAAAAGGGCTTCTACGCCGAGGCGGGTCTCGACGTCGCGCTGAGTCAAGGCAAGGGCTCGGGCGGAACCGCGCAGATCGTGGCGAACAAGGCGTCGATGTTCGGCTTCGCGGACGGATTTGTCGTCGGTAATAGCGTCTCCAAGGGCATGCGCCTGACGATGGTCGGCGCGGTGTTCCGTCGCACGCCGACGGCCGTGATCGTGCTCGACGAATCCTCGATCCAACAGCCGAAAGATCTGATCGGCAAGACCATCGGCATTCCGACCGGCTCCGCACAATTTCAGCAATGGCCGGCCTTCGTCAACGGCGCGGGGCTGCAGCTGTCACAGATCAAGGTCATCAATGTCGATGCTGCGGGCGCAGTGCCGGCGCTGATCTCGGGAAAGGTCAACGCAATCGCCGGCTTCGCCCAAGGCTGGGTTCCGAGCATCGAGATCCGCGGCAACAAGAAGGCGCGAACGTTCTGGTACGCCGATCACGGCGTCAACGCGGTGAGTAACGGCATTATCGTCCATCGGGACACGCTGTCCGACAAGCCGCTGGTCGCCGCCTTCGTCCGGGCGACCTTGAAGGGCTTTCTGTATGGCCGTCAGAATCCCGACGAGACGGCGCAGATCATCAAGAAGTATCAGGAAGCCAGCGATCCGGCGATCACCAAGCGGGAAGCCGAACTGTCCTGGCGGACCTGGGTGACGCCGACGACGAAAGACAAGCCGCTGGGATGGATTGCGCCGGAGGATTGGAAGGCGACGGTGGAGACGCTCAAGGCCTATGGCGGGGTGACCATCGATCTCGATCCGTCGCAGCTCTACACCAACGAGTTCGTGCCGACGGAGCCCGAATTCGTGCCCCCCCAGAACGCCTGACGGAGACGGGTTTCGTGAACATCGCTGTCGCACCGCCACCGCACACCACTCCCTATCTCGAGGTCGACAACCTCAGCAAAGTCTATGCAAGCGACGACGGCCCGGTACGGGCGCTCGATCGGGTCTCGCTGCAGCAACGTCGCGGCGAGTTCGTCTCGATCGTGGGGCCGAGCGGCTGCGGCAAAAGCACCTTGCTGATGATCGCCGCCGGTCTCGCGTCGCGTTCGGAGGGGCGGGTGCTGGTCGACGACAAGCTGGTCGATGGGCCGCGCACCGACCTCGGCATCGTGTTTCAGAACCACGTGCTGCTGGAATGGCGGACCGCGCTGCAGAACGTGATGTTGCAGGCGGTCGCGCGCAAGATGGACATGAAGGTCGCGGAGAAGCGCGCGCGGGAGCTGCTCGCCGCCGTCGGCCTCGGCGGCTTCGAGAACAAATATCCGGGCTCGCTGTCGGGGGGCATGAAGCAGCGCGTTTCGATCTGCCGCGCGCTGATCCACGATCCGCCGCATCTGTTGATGGACGAGCCGTTCGGCGCGCTCGACTCGCTGACCCGCGATCAACTTGTGCTCGACCTGCAGCGGATCTGCAGCGAGCGCTCGACGGCGGTGCTGTTCATCACCCACAGCATCGCCGAAGCGGTGTTTCTGTCGGATCGCGTCGTGGTGATGACGCCGCGCCCGGGAAAGATCGACCGCATCATCGATATCGACCTGCCGCGGCCGCGAACCCTCGCGATGCGGGAATCCGCCGAATTCGCGCGCTACAGCCACGAGATTCTCAAGGTGTTTCTCGCGCGCGGCGTCATCAAGGAGTAGGGGCATGGTCGACATGGCGACTGGGGGCCGCACGCTCTCCATCGAGCAGATCGAGCAGCGCGTTCAGGAACAGACGCGGGCCAGGCGCAAGCGTGACCGCCGCGCCGAGTTGATCTACCCGGTCCTGACCGGGGTTTCGCTGCTGGTGTTCTGGGAGGTCGCGACGCGGGTGTTCGGCGTCCCGGTCTATCTGTTTCCGCCGCCGAGCGTCGTGCTGCAGGCCACGATCGCGAACTGGGATCTGCTGTTGCGCGAAAGCTGGATCACCTCGGTCGAGATTTTGGCCGGCTACGCGGTCAGCATCATCGTCGGCATTCCGCTGGCCTTCGCGATCTTTCGCTGGCCGGTGTTCTCCAAGTCGATCTATCCGCTCCTGATCTCGTCGCAGGCGATGCCGAAGGTCGCGGTGGCGCCGCTGTTCGTGATCTGGTTCGGCTTTGGCCTAGTGCCGAAGGTGCTGATCGCGTTCCTGATCGCGTTCTTCCCGATCGTGATCAACACCGTGATGGGCCTGGCCGCGATCGAGCGCGAGAAGATCTATCTGGCGCAGTCGATGGGGCTGTCGTCGTTCGACACCTTCCGGCTGATCCGGCTGCCGAACGCGCTGCCGTCGATCTTCGCCGGGTTGAAGATCTCGATCACGCTGGCGGTGGTCGGCGCAGTGGTCGGTGAATTCGTCGGCGGCGACGGCGGCCTCGGCTATCAACTGATGGTCGCCAACGGCAGCATGAACACGCCCCTGTTGTTCGCCGGACTGGTGGCGCTGACGGTGCTCGGGGTGTTCTTCTTCTGGATCGTCGAAGTCGTCGAGCGCCTGTGCATGCCGCATCAGGAGAAGATCTCGCCGCCGACCGTGTGATCCCGAACCCGGAGATGTGGAAGAGCGAGCCGATCACGAGCCCCGCTTGCATATCGGCTCTGGTTCCGGCTCGATTTCGGCGCTAATGCTACACGCTTCCTACTCCGCATCTGAAAGTTTGCCGCATGGCCAATGCCTCGACCTCCGCTCGGACGACCAAGGTCCGTAAATCCGCGGTATCTGCCGCGCCGGCCAAGGCCTCTCGCGCGCGCGTGAAGCCGGTCAACGGCGCCGGTCATGGCCAGATCGCGACCCGGCAGCGCATTCTCGACGTCGCCACCAAGGAATTCTCGGCGAAGGGCTATGACGGCGCGCGGGTCGACGACATCATGCGCATCGCGCAGGTCAGCAAGAATCTCATCTATCATTATTTCGGCAGCAAAGAAGGGCTGTTCATCGCGGTGCTCGAGGCTGCCTATGAGGGCATGCATGCCTATCAGACGGCGTGGCCGCTGGACGTCGCGTCGCCGATCGACGGCGTCCGCAAGCTGGTGCAGTCGACCTTCAAATACTGGCACGGTTCACCCGAGTTCATCGGTCTTCTGAATTCCGAGAACTTCCACAAGGGGCGTCACCTGCGCAAATCGAAGCTGACCAAGGCCGGCTATTCGGGGCTGATGGCGAATATCGGCGAGTTGCTGAAGCAGGGCGAGCGCTCCGGCGACTTCCGCCGCAACGTCGATCCGGTCGAACTCTACATCTCGATCTCGGCGCTGGCCTACCACTTCCTCTCCAATCGCTACACGCTCGCCTATCTGCTGGATCGCAAATTGTCGACCGAAGAAGACATGAAGGTGCGCACCGCGCATATCGAGGACCTAATTCTCAGCTATCTCCGCTACGGCGCGCCGAACACCGCGGGTCGGAAGTAACAACCGCGTAGGTCGTCGCCAAAACGTCTTGACTAACTGGTCAGTATCTTGAATGTTTCGCGGCGGGTGAGTGGACCGGCGGTCGTGCCGGTCGATGCCCTCGCATTCCGGAGCCCTGCTTGCCGTCGTCCACAGCGCTTCTTCGCAATCTCGCCGACAAGACCGATCCGCGGCATGCGGCGCTGCTGGTGATCGACGTGCAGAACCATTTCGCCGCGCCCGGCGGTTTCTTCGACCGGATCGGCGCCGACCTCGGCGTCGTGCAGCGGGAGCGGGTCCCCAATCTGTTGCGGCTGATCTACGCCGCGCGCCGGGCCGGCGTTCTGGTGATCTTCGTCCAGGCGATCTACGATCCCGAGCATCTGTCGGATGCGATGCGCGAACGCAACGCGCGGATCGGCAGCGAGTTGCCGCGCTGCCGCAGCGGCACATGGGGCGCCGAGTTCTACCGCGTCGCACCGGAGCCGGGCGAGCCGGTCGTGATCAAGCATCGCTACAGCGCGATGGTCGGGCCGCAATTGCCCGAGCTGTTGCGCGATCGCGGCATCCGGAGCCTGCTGCTCACGGGCATCGCGACCGACACGTGTGTCGAATCCGCCGGGCGCGACGCGTATTTCCGCGACTACTACGTGACGCTGGTCGGCGATTGCTGCGGCGCCGCCAGCGACGAGGATCATCGCGGTGCGCTGAAGCGGTTCCATCGCGACTACGGAGCGGTGGTCGATGCCGACGACGTGATCGCCACCTGGCAAGGCGTCGGGGCGACCGCTGCCGTGGCGAATTCGGCCTTATGAATCTGTATCGTGACCTTCTCGCGCCCGGCCTGTTCCGGATGTCGCCGGATCGCAGCCACGCGATGGCGCATGCGGCGCTGCGCCGCGCCGTGCCGTGGCGACTGCTCGCCGCGGCTGCCACGCTGCGCGTCGACGACCCGCGTCTGGTCACGCGTTTTGCCGGCGTCGAGCTGCCCAATCCGGTCGGTCTCGCCGCGGGATTCGACAAGGATGCCGAACTGATCGCGGCGCTGTCCTGCCTCGGCTTCGGATTCGTCTGCGTCGGCTCCATCATGCCGGAGCCGCGGGTCGGCAATCCATTCCCGCGGCTGGTGCGACGCCGCGGCACCGAGTCGATCGCCGACTCGATGGGCGTGCCGAGCAAGGGCAGGGCGTACGCGACCGAGCGATTGCGCCGTCTCGGCCCTCGTGCCGTGCCGGTGATCGCCAATATCGGCGGCTTCTCGGCGGACACGATCGCGGCCGGCGTGATCGAAGTGGCGCCGCACGTCGATCTGGTTGAGCTCAGCCTGATGTGTCCCAACGTGCTGGCCGACGGCGAAGTGTTCGACGAGATCGGCATGCTGCGCGGCGTGCTCGCGCGGCTCGACGGCCGCGCCGGATCGATCGTTGTGCGCGTGCCCAACGATACGACGCGGCTGCATGATCGGTTCGCGGAACTCATCGAGGTGTGTATTGCGGCCGGTGTCGGCGGCATCAAGGTCGGAGGTGGACGGCGGATCGCCGAGCCGGGGCTCGGCACTGGCGCCGGCACTCTGCACGGACGCGAGATCTTCGACACGGCGCTGATGAATGTCGAGCGGGCCGCCGGCTTTGCGCGTGGCCGTCTGGCGATCAAAGGCAATGGCGGCATCAGCTCCGCCGCCGATGTGTTGGCGATGCGCCGCGCCGGCGCAAGCTGCGTCGATCTGTATTCGGCCTTCATCTATCAGGGATGGACGATCGCGCGCGACATCAATCGTGCGCTGGCTCCGATGTGGGGAGCCGCGCAAGTCGCGGCGGGTTCGCCGGCAGGCGAACCAAAACGGCAAGGTTGCGCATGATCGTTGAGAAGAACGTCGTCATTCCGGTCAGCGACGGACATTGGCTCCGTGCCAATATCTATCGTCCCGCCCAGGACGGTCCGTATCCGGTGCTGATGTCGCTCGGCATCTACGGCAAGGACATCCACTTCGCCGACGGCTACGAACTGCCGTGGAAGAAGTTGCAGACGCTCAATCCCGCGATCATCGACGACGGATCGAGCGGACGCTATTTGCGCTGGGAAATGATCGACCCCGAGCGCTGGGTGCCGGACGGCTATGTGGTGATCGCGGTCGATGGCCGCGGCAGCGGACAGTCGCCCGGCTATCTCGACCCGTTCTCGCCGCGCGAGACGCAGGACTATTACGACGCGATCGAATGGGCCGCGACGCAGCCGTGGTCGTGCGGCAAGGTCGGCCTGATCGGTATTTCGTATCTGTCGATCAAGCAGTGGCAGGTTGCCGCGCTGCAGCCGCCCCATCTCGCGGCGATCTGCCCGTGGGAGGGCGGTAGCGACCTGTATCGCGACTGGAGTCACCACGGCGGCATCTTCAGCAATTCGTTCCCGACCGCGTGGTGGCCACGCCAGGTGCTGCCCAATCAGCACGGCAACGCGGCGACGCACCATCGCGATCGCGACACCGGCAAGACCACCACCGGCGCGGCGCTGAGCGACTATCTGCTGCGCGCCAACCGCGCCGATCATGCCGGCGATCTGTTGCAGCATCCGCTCGACGATGCCTGGTTCCGGCAGCGTTCGCCGGATCTCGGCCGCGTTCAGGTGCCGCTGTTCTCCGCCGGCAATTGGGGGGGCTGCGGCCTGCATTTGCGCGGCAACGTCGAAGGCTTCTGTCGCGCCGGCTCGGGGTTGAAATGGCTCGATATGCATATTGGCACGCATTTCGAGAGCTTCTATCTGCCGGCCTATATCGACCGCCAGAAGCGGTTTTTCGCGTATTTTCTCAAGGGTGAGGCTAACGGTTGGGATGGCGAGCCGACGATCCGGCTGGAGATCCGCAGCCCCGACGGCGCGGTTGCGCGAAACGAGGCGGAGTGGCCGCTGGCGCGCACCGACTGGCAGCTGCACTATCTCGACGCAGCGGCGCAGAGCTTGTCGATCGATTCGCCGGCCGCGGCAGCATCGAGCACCTTCGTCGCGATGGGCGACGGCGTCACCTTCCTCACGCGGCCGTTCGATCAGGCCACTGAGTTCACGGGGCCGGTGACGGCGCGGCTGTGGATCGCGTCGTCGACGCCGGACGCGGACATCTTCGCGACGCTGCGGCTGTTTCGGCCGGACGGCCGCGAAGTGGTGTTCGCCGGCGCCAGCGACACCGAGCCGGTGGCGCGCGGCTGGCTGCGCGCGTCGCATCGCAAGCTCGATCCGGCGATGTCAACGCCGGTGCGGCCGTATCACAGCCACGACGAGATCCAGAAGCTCGAGCCGGGCCAGCCGTATCTGCTCGACGTCGAGATCTGGCCGACCAGCATCGTTTGCCCGCCGGGCTATCGGTTGGCGCTGACGCTGCAGGGGCGGGACTACGAGGCGCCCGGCGTCTCCGGCCGCATCCTGCACAATCACGAACGCGATCGCCCGCGCACCGAGTTCGACGGCCGCACCACGATCCTCACGGGACCCGGCCACGTGTCCTATCTGCTGCTGCCGCACATCCCGTCGCAGTCCGGAGCCACGCCATGAAGATGCCGCCGTTCGACTATGCGTGCCCGGCGACGCTGGACGAGGCGGTGCGGCTGCTCGCCGCCAACGACGGCGCCAAGGTGCTGTCCGGCGGCCAGAGCCTGCTGCCGCTGCTGGCGTTCCGGATGGCGTATCCGCCGCTCTTGGTCGACATCCAGAAGTTGCCTGGCCTTGAAACCATCGACGTGACGGCCAATGGCCTGCGCGTCGGGGCGCGCGTTCGCTGGTGCCAGATCGAACAGGATGCGCGGCTCGCGACCGCGCATCCGCTGTTCCAGGCGATGATCGATCACGTCGCGCACTACCAGATCCGCAACCGCGGCACCGTCGGCGGCAGTCTGGCGCATGCCGATCCCTCCGCCGAGATGCCCGGCGTGGCGCTGGTCTGCGATTGCGAGATCGTCGCGATCGGACAGGCCGGCACGCGCGTGATCGAGGCCGCCGACTTCTTCGTCGCGGCGCTGGAGACGGCGCTCGCGTCGGACGAGATCATCACCGAGGTCCGGTTCCCGCGGTGGCAGCCGGGGCGACGCTGGGCGTTTCATGAATTTGCCCGGCGCAAGGGCGATTTCGCCATGGCCGGCGTTGCGGTGTTCTTCGATCTCGACGGCGACGGCCGGATCGTCGATCCGCATGTCGGGGTGATCGGCGCCGGCGAAACGCCGCTGCGGCTCACCGCTGTGGAACAGCTACTTGCTGGCTGCAAGCTCGACGATGGCCTGATCGCGCGCGCGAAAACGCTGGCGTCGGATTCGGTGGCGCCGTCGTCCGACATCCATGCGTCCGGCGACTATCGCAAATCCCTGGTCGGGACGCTGACTGCGCGTGCGCTGCGCGACGCCGGCGCGCGTAAAGGAGAGCTTCGTTGAAAACGCGGGTTGAATTCGAGCTGAACGGCGCGCCGGTCGCCGCCGAAATCGAGCCGAGGCTGACGCTCGGCGACTGCATCCGCCACGAACTCGGCAAGACCGGGACGCATATCGGCTGCGAGCACGGCGTCTGCGGCGCCTGCACCATCATCATCGACGGCGAAGCGGTGCGGTCGTGCTTGACACTCGGCGTGCAGGTCGCTGGCAAATCGGTGATGACGATCGAAGGCCTTGCCGACGGCGACAATCTCGGACCGTTACAGGCCTCGTTCCAGAAGCACCACGGCCTGCAATGCGGCTTCTGCACGCCGGGCTTTCTGATGACCGCGCATGCGCTGCTGACGCGCGAGCCCGACGCCGATGAAGAGCGCATCCGCGATGTGCTGTCCGGCAATGTCTGCCGCTGCACCGGCTATCTGTCGATTGTGAAAGCCGTGATGGAAGCGCGACCGGCCTATCAGCGTGAGCAGGGAGTGGGGGCGTGAACGAGCGCGTGCCGCTGGTTGGACAGCCGATCGAGCGTGTCGAGGATCCAAAGCTGCTGCGCGGACTCGGCAGCTTCGTCGACGACGTGCATCGCGACGGCATGCTGCATGCCGCGATTCTGCGCAGCTCGGTCGCGCACGGCGTGATCCGGCGCATCGACGTCACCGCGGCGCGGGCGATGCCGGGCGTGCATGCGGTCTATACCGCCGAGGATATCGGCGCGGTGCCGCGGATTCCGGTGCGGCTGTTTCCCAACGAGGCGATGGAGCCGTTCCGGCAGCCGGTGATCGCCGACGGCAAGGTCCGCTTCGTCGGCGAGCCGATGGCGATCGTGATCGCCGACACACCGGCGCTGGCGGAGGACGCGCTCGAATTGATCGAGGCGGATATCGACCCCCTGCCGGCGGTCACGAGGTTCGAGGACGAGGTCGCGCACGACGCGCTGCTGTTCGAGGCACACGGCTCCAACCGGGTGTTCGACTACGAGGTCAGCCGCGGCGAGATCGACGATACCTTCGAGACCGCGCCCTACACCCGCCGCGAGCGGCTGTACGTGCACCGCCATACCGGTATCACGATGGAGACGCGTGGCGTGGTGTCCGAATGGGACGCCGCCGCAGGCCGGATGACGTCGTGGGGCGCCACCAAGGTCCCGTTCGCCAACCGCAAGATTCTGGCCGGGATGCTCGATCTGCCCGAAGAGCAGGTGGTGATGATCGAGGGTAATGCCGGCGGCAGCTTCGGCGTGCGCGGCGAATTCTTCCCGGAGGATTTCCTGGTCCCGTTCGCCGCGCGCAAAATCGGCAGGCCGGTCAAATGGATCGAGGACCGCCGGGAGCATTTGCTCGCGGTGACCCATTCGCGCGACGTCGCCGCCGACCTCGAAATCGCCTGCAATCGCGACGGCCGCATTCTCGCGATCCGCGCCCGGATGCAGATGAACATCGGCGCGTATTTCCGCACCTCGACAACGATCGCGCCGCGCAATGTCGGGCAGTTCATGCCCGGCGCCTATCGCGTGCCGCGCTATCGCGCCGACGTCGCGGTGATCGCGTCGAACAAATCGCCGGCCGGCACCTATCGCGGTCCGGGGCGATTCGAGTCGGATTTCTTCCGCGAGCGAATGTTCGATCTCACCGCCGATGACCTCGGCATCGATCGCGTCGAATTCCGCCGCCGCAATCTGCTAACGCCGGAGGAACTGCCGCTGGCGTTTCCGGCGATTGCTCCGAACCCGGTCGTCACCGAACTCGACAGCGGTGCCTATGAAAAGGTGCTCGATCTCTGCCTCGCCAAAGCGGGCTGGGCCGACAAGCAGCATCTGCAGGGGAAGCTCGTCGACGGCCGCTATCACGGCCTCGCGGTCGGCTGTTTCGTCGAGGGCGGCGCCGCCGGTCCGCGCGAAAGTGCGCGCATGGTGCTGGAAAGCGACGGCACGATCTCGCTCTATGTCGGCTCTTCGGCGGTCGGGCAGGGCGTCGAGACCATCCTGATGCAGATCGCCGCCGATGCGATGGACCTGCCGCTCAAGGCGATCCGCGTCTTTCACGGCTCGACGACTTATGTGAAGGAAGGCTGGGGATCCTATCACTCGCGTTCCACGGTGATGGGCGGCAACGCCGTGCTGCTCGCCGCAGCGGAGATCAAGGCACAGCTGCTGACGGCCGGCGCCGGCCTGCTGCAATGCGCCGAGCAGGAGGTCAGCTATCAGGCCGGGCGCGTCGCCGCGCAGCACGGCGGGTCGGTCGGGCTGAAGGAACTGGCGGCGAAGGGCATCGCCTTCGAGGCGACGTTTCACAACACCAAGCACACCTACACCTATGGCAGCCACGTCGCGCATGTCGCGGTCGATGCCGAGACCGGACATATCGAGATCGTCGACTACGTCGCCATCGAGGATGCCGGCCGCATCATCAATCCGCTGACGCTGCACGGCCAGGCGATCGGCTCGATCGTGCAGGGGCTCGGCGGCACGCTGCTCGAGCACTTCGTGTACGACGACGAGGGGCAGATGCTGTCGGGCTCGCTGGCCGACTATCTGGTTCCGCTCGCGACCGACTATCCCAACATCCGCTCGTCGTCGATCGAGATGTGTCCGTCGCCGAACCATCCGCTTGGTGCCAAGGGCGCCGGCGAAGGCGGGACGATTCCGGTCGGCGGGATTCTGGCGAATGCGGTCGCGGCGGCGCTGCGCGATTTTGACGTGCAGCCGAAGGCGCTGCCGCTATCTCCGGACCGGATCTGGCGGCTTGTGCAAGCTGCCGCAGCGCGCCCTGCTTAGCGAGGCGGCTAGCCGGATACTTCCGCTCTGCGGGGCCCGGTGCCCTGCTTGCGGCAGGATGACGCCCGTCTACTGATCGAGCGGCCTCATTCTTCGTACCGAGTGCTGTTCCGGTACGCAGTTTGCTGCGCAAACCGCCCAACACTGCCGTCAAGTTAGACAGACCAGTTAGTCAATTCAGTTTGACTTTGCGTATCACTCGTCAATAATCGGTGACTAATCACGGGTGGGAGCGCACAATGCCGAGAGGGAAGATGACACGGCGCGATTGGCTGAAGACCGGGGCCGCGACCATGGCCGTCGTGTCGTTTCCGGCGATCGTGCGGGCGCAATCGCTGAAGTCTCTGCGTGCGGTCTCTCTGCAGACCGACTGGATCTACGGCGGACCGAACGCCGGCTTCCTGGTCGCGAAGGAGAAGGGCTACTTCGCCGATGAAGGCCTCGACGTCTCCATCAACCAGGGCAAGGGCTCCGGCAACACCGCGCAGATCGTCGCGTCGAAGGCTGCGCAGTTCGGCTTCGCCGACGGCTACGTCGTCGGCAACACGGTGTCGAAGGGCGCCAAGCTGAAGATGGTCGCCGGGATCTATCGGCGGAACCCATGCGCCGTGCTCGTGCTCGAGGGCTCGGATGTCAGGGAGCCGAAGGATCTGGTCGGCAAGACCGTCGGCATCACCACCGGCTCGGCGCAGTTCCAGCAATTTCCGGCGTTCCTCAAGAGTTCGGGGGTCGATCCCGCGTCGGTCCGCGTCGTCAATGTCGACGGCGCCGGCGCCGGCCCGGCGCTGATCAACGGCCAGGTCGCGGCGATCGCCGGCTTCGCCCAAGGCTACATCCCGTCGATCGAGATCCGCGGCAAGAAGAACGTGCGGCCTTTCTGGTACTCCGACGCCGGGGTGGTCTGCATGAGCAACGGCCTGATCGTGCACGACGACATGCTGTCCGAGCCGAATGTCATACGCGGCATGGTGCTGGCCAGCGTGAAGGGGTTCCTCTACGGCCGCGCCCATCCCGACGAACTGACGCAGGTCGTGAAGAAGTATCTCGAGTCGACCGACCCGGCGATCACCTTGCGCGAGGCGCAGCTGTCGTGGAGCACCTGGGTCACCCCGACGTCGGCCAACAAGCCGCTCGGCTGGATGCCGCCCGAGGATTGGGCCTCGACCGTGGCGGTGCTGAAGGCGAATGCCGGAGTCACCACAGCGCTCGAGCCGGCGGCGCTCTACACCAACGATTTCGTGCCCACGGGCCGGGAGTTCGTCCCGCCGCAGAGCGTGTGACTCCGGCCGGGGACGGTGATCGTGCGCCGCCGCGCCCGATCACCGTGCCGATGGAGCGCCGCTGCGGCGCACCCCGCGGCCGGCGGTCCGGCCTGAAGTGGCGCCAAAGACGAAAAGGCCGGCGCGATCGCGTGATCGCACCGGCCTCGATGGCTGGTCCCGGTGTCGTCGCGGCCGGCGCCGCGCGGAGCTCAGGCCTTGAGATGCGCGTCGCGGCGCTTGTACAGCTCGTCGTCGGCGTAGCCCATCGTTTCCGGCTTGCCGCGGCCGATCATCACCTGGAAGTACACCGGCTCCAGGCTGTCGTTCTGATAGCCGTGGATCACGCCCGCGGGGCAAGAGATGCACTCCCACGGTCCGAGGCGACGAGTGATGCGGCGGCCGCTCTCGTCCTCGACGAACACGTCGAGATGGCCCTGCAGCACGAAGAACACCTCTTCGGCCTCGTGGGTGTGGGGTGCGTTGCCCTGGCCGGGCGGCACGAACATGATCGACAGCGTGAAGTTGCCGGCCGGGATCACGGTGGAGTCGTTGTACTTGCCGGAGCCGCCGGCGCCGATGAAGCGGTGCTGGGCGCGCTTGTAGCCTTCGATCTTGGCGTCTTCGAAGGCTGCCCAGTCGGCCCTGCGATCTGCGTAGCGCGCGACGTAACGTTCGATGATTTCGTCGATCGAGACGCCTTCGAGCTCCTTCGGGCGTGCGTGTCTCGCCGTGGCCATGTCAAATTCCTCCAGAACCGTTCCACAAGGAGTGTCAGTACATCATGGGTATTTCGTGTTGACTAACTAGTCAACTAATTTTGCCAGCAGCGGTGCTGGCGGTCTGTTTGCATGGCAGATGCGCTAAACGGCCTCGCTGCGTCAAACGATGATCAAACCGGCGTGCTTCTTGATGGTCTGCACGAGACTGTAGGGCGCCAGCATGGATGTCTTGGGATTGGCAGGCAGGGTGGCCGAGCGCGTCGTCATGGCGATCTCGCCGAATGCGCCGCGGGCTACGAAGGAGTGATTGTTGCCGTTCGACGCCGGATCGACGACGAGGCTCACCTGCGTGCGCTCGAAGCCGAGCCCGGCCAGTGCGATGGCCGCGACCACGTTGGCGTTCTGTGGGAAGCGGAGCGCGGCTGTACGCGCGTCGCATTCGAGGAATGTCACGGCCGACGTGATCGATGTCAGGTCCACCATGTCTTCCGCGGGCGTGTTGGTCCAAGCCGCTGGCGCCTTCTTGCCGACATAGGACACCGAATCCAGGCCGGCCTCGCGCGCCGTGCTGAGTGCGTCGAGGCCGCTCAAGGCGCCCGCGGCGATCAGCAGGCGGCCCCCGTGCCGGGCGGCTGTCCGTAATTGCTGCTCGAGCGCGGGATCGGCGAGGGCGCCGACCGAGACCACCAACAGATCGACGCCGCTGCGAAGAACGGCCTCGCCGCATTCCGACAGGGCGCGATGGCCGGCGCATTCGACCACCAGGTCGGGCCGGGTCGCAAGCAGCGCGTCGAGATCGTCGACCACGCGCTCGGCGCGATCGGGTGGCGCCGGCACGGAATAGACCGCTGCGATCTCGAAATCCGGAACGGCATCGAGCTGCTCGATCAAGAACCTTCCGATGGCTCCGTAGCCGATCACGGCGATCTTCAATGGCGACCTCGATCCGGGTAAATGCACCACGACTTTCGTGCTACGACTAATGTTGACTGAATGGTCAACATGATGTCAAGTCGCCCCGGCCGAAGCTTGGGGCGGCGGTATTCGCGACTGCACGGCATCGGCGTTCATCACCGCACGTTGAGCAATGGGGACCTATGCAGGCTGACAAGGACGGTCGTTTCGTCGTTTACAATCCCTGGACGGCCCAGGAAGCCTTTACGACGCCGGGCACCAGCGAGCAGCGTGTCGATGAGATCGCGCGCGAAGCGAAGGCCGCGTTCTATCAGCATCTCAAGACGCCGGGACACGTTCGGGCGGAATGGATCCATGGCGCCGCCGCCGCGCTGGAACGGGCGCGGAGCGAGATCGTCGAGGCGATGATCGCGCATATCGGCAAGCCGCGCAAAACTGCCGAGATGGAGGTCAGGCGCAGCGTCGCTTTCATCGCGGCCTGCGCACAGCATCTGCATGCGCTGGGCGGACATTTGCTGCCTCTGGACATGGTGCCGGCGGGTGTCGGCTCTGTCGGATTTGCGCGGCGGATGCCGTATGGTGTCGTCGCTGCGGTCACCCCGTTCAATGCACCGTCCAACCTGCTGGTGCAGAAATTGGCGCCGGCGCTCGCCACCGGCAACGCCGTCGTGATCAAGCCGTCTCTCGAGGGCACGCGGATCGCAGAGATGATTGCACGGGCCTTCGTCACGGGCGGCGTTCCCGAGGGGCTGGTGTGGGTGGTTCCTGGCGATCGCGCAGAGGCGCTGGGCTTGGCTGGGCACCGCGACGTCGATCTTGTAACCCTAACCGGAGGCACTGCGGCCGGCGACGCACTGGCGCGGGCTGCCGGCGCAAAGCGATTTCTCGGCGAACTCGGCGGCAATTCGCCGAACATCGTTGCGGCGGACGCAGACATCGAGGACGCGGTGAAACGCATCGTGCCGTCGTCGTTCGAAGCGAGTGGCCAGCAATGCATTTCAACGCAAAGGATCATTGTTGAAGCGCCGGTGTTCGATCGGTTCCTTGCTCTCTTCGTCGAGGAAACGAAGCGTCTCAAGGTCGGCGATCCGGCCGCGGCGGATACCGACCTCGGTCCCGTGGTGTCGCGAGTCTCTGCCGAGCGGATTGCGGCGATGATCGAAGACGCGCGCGCCCTCGGCGCCCGCGTGATCAGCTGCGGCGAAATCCGGGATTGCGTGATCCCGCCGACCATCGTGGTCGAGCCGCCGGCGGCGGCGCGGCTCATCCGCGAGGAGGTGTTCGGACCTGTCGTCGTGGTGCTCCGCGCCGCCGATGTCGACGATGCCATCCGCATCGCCAATGATTGCGAATTCGGCTTGCAAGGCTCGTGTTTCACCGCGAGCCTGTCGACCGCGTTGCGGGTCGCGGACGAGGTGCGTGTCGGATCGCTGTGGATCAACGAGGCCAGCCGGTTCCGGCTCGACAACTATCCGTTCGGTGGCATGGGCCGCTCGGGCGTCGGCCGCGAAGGGTTACCTTATGCGCTGGAGGAGTACACCCAGCTCAAGTTCACCGGAATGCGCGGGGTATAGTCCCGGTGTGCGGAGCAGGCGCGTCAGCTCGTAGACCGGATGAAATCGAGGCACGCGCGGCCGAGCGCGTCTTCGGCGGTGTTGAACTGGCCGATGATCGAGGTGTGGTTGTGGCCCTTGAGCCACATGAAGGGCGGCGCCTTTCGCTTCGCCGCGGCGAGCCGATAGGCCAGCTCGAAGCAATACACGTCGATCAGCGGGTTTTCGAATTCCGCGCAGGCGATGAAGGTCGGCGGGCTCGTTGCGTCGACGTGGTTGACCGGCGAGACGTCCTCGTGGACCGCGGCATCGCTCCCGTAATATTCGGCGACTCGGAGCGCGTTGGGGTTGTGGGCGTGGCTATCGGCGCGTACGCGGCCGCTGATGATCAGCACGCCGGCAAGCCCGTGACCGCCATCGGCCTGGTGCCGGCGGTCGAACGCGTAGCTGCCGACATGTGCCCCGCCGGCCGAATGACCCATCAGGAAAATCCGTTCCGGGTCGACTCCAAGATCCGTTGCGTTGGCGCGCATCCAGGCCACGATTTTGGCGATGTCGCGCGTCGCCCCGGGATAGCGCGCCTCGGGCGCCAGGCGGTAGCCGGCATTGATGCCGACGATGCCGTGCCGCGCGAAGTAATACAGGACGTTGGCGTAGATTTCGCTGCTGCGATCGCGTCGTCCTTCGGTGAACGCGCCGCCGTGAACGAAGATCAGCCCCGGCCGCGGCGTCTGGGATGGTGAATGCGGCCGATAGACGTCGAAGGCCTGGCGCTCGTGCGGGCCATAGGTGATGTTGGGCTCGACGTCGACGCCTTGCTTCGGCGAGTGCTTCAGCAACTCGCTGAACTCGTCGATCATCAGCTGGATGTGGCCTTTGGTGTTGGTCGCCCATTTCGGGCCGATCTCCGCCATCAGCGCGCGGAGTTCAGCCGGGATGTCCGGAGGCGCTACGTCCTGCATCGTCGTTTCCGGCTAGAGCTTGAGCAGACGGCGGGCGTTGCCGCCGACCAGCTTGCGTTTGTCGTCCGGTGAGATCTGCAACTGCTGGACCCAGTCGGTGCCGTCGCGGTTCACCACATAGGGGTAGTCGACCGCGAACATGATGCGATCGATACCGAGCTCCAGCATCGTGCAGATCAGCGCCGGCGTGGAGAAGAAGCCGCTGGTCGTGACGTGGAAGTGATCGCAAAATTGCTTGCGGAAGTCGAGTGGCGTCTGACCCGGCCGCGCCAGGGCCTGGTTGATCCGCCACAGCAGGAAGGGCAGGGTCTCGCCGAGATGGCCGAGGATGATCTGCAGCCGCGGATAGCTTTCCAGCGCGCGGCTCAGGATCAGCCGGATCGCCTGGGTCGCGGTTTCGACGGTGAAGCCCCAGGCCGGCCGGATCACGGTCGGAAATTCGCGCGCGTAGTCGTCGTAATAGTATCGCGTGACGTCCGCGTGGGGGACCGACGGATGCAGATAAATCGGCACGTCGAGCTTTTCGGCGACCTCGAATATCGGCCAGAATCGCTTGTCGTCGATGAATAGGCCGTTGGTCAGGCCGTGAATCATCGCGCCCTTGAAGCCGAGGTCGCGGACGCAGCGTTCCAACTCGCGCGCCGCGGCTTCGGGCGCCGGCGTCGGGAGGGCGGCAAAGGCGGCGAACCGGTTTGGAAAACGCGCGCAGGCTTCGGCAAGCCGATCGTTGACGCGCCGCGTCAGCTCGGGAGCGACATCCGGCGGCAATTTCTGCGCGGCGGGTGCGCCGTGCGACAGCACCTGCACGTCGATCCCGGCCTCGTCCATCGCGCGCAGCCGGACGTCGCCGAGTTCTGTCAGCAGCGTCGAGAAAGGCGAAGCGTTCTCCCCGGCGGGAAAACGAGCGACCATCTCCGGGTCCCAATAATGTTCCTCGATCGCGATCACGGGCGTCTCGTTCTGCATCTGAAAACCTTCGCGTCTTCGCTGTTGCGGCCGGACGATATCGATTGCATTGGCGTGTGATCATCACAAGGTATTCAAGTGTTGACCATATAGTCAACATGAGACACACTCGCGAATGCCGGGATGGTCGGACACGTGTTCGCACGTCTCTAGCGTGCGTGACAATCACCATCGGAGCCATCATGAAGCCACCGGCCTTCGACTATGCCTCTCCCAGTTCGATCGCCGAAGCCGTCGACCTGCTCGGTTCCCGCAACGGCAACGCAAAGGTGCTGGCGGGCGGCCAGAGCCTGATGCCGATGCTGGCCTTTCGACTGGCTGCGCCGGAACTGCTGGTCGATCTGAAGCAGCTGAAGGGCCTCGACCGGATCGATATCGGCGCCGACGGCGTTCGTCTCGGCGCCAAGGTGCGGTGGCGTGACATCGAGGCGGATCAGCGGCTGGCCACGGCGCATCCGCTGTTGTGCGAGGCGATCAAGCACGTCGCGCATTATCAGATCCGCAACCGCGGAACGGTCGGCGGCTCGTTGGCGCATGCCGATCCGTCCGCCGAAATGCCCGGCGTCGCCATCACCTGCGACGCGGAGCTGACGATCGTGGGCCGCGCCGGAACACGCGTCGCCAAGGCCGCGGACTTTTTCCTCGGTGCGCTCGAGACCAGCCTCGCGCCGGATGAGATCCTCACCGAGGTTCGGTTGCCGCCGTGGCCCGCGGCGCGGCGCTGGGGCTTCCTCGAATTCGCCCGTCGTAAGGGCGATTTCGCGATGGCGGGCATCGCGCTGCACTACGATTTGGACAACGACGGTCGCATCGTCGACGCGCATGTCGGCGCGATCGGGGTGGCCGATCGGCCGCTCCGATTGCCGACGGTCGAGCGCGTGCTCAACGGCGGCGTGCTGGACGAGGCGCTGATTGCGGCCGCTTCGACTGCGCTCCGCCAATCGATCGATCCGCCGACCGACATCCACGCGCCGGGCGCCTATCGTGCCTCGCTCGCAGCGACGCTGCTGGCGCGGGCGCTCGCCAAGTCCGCCGCCTAAGGAAACCCGCATGCACGTCCAATTCAAACTCAACGGCCAGCCGGTCAGCGCCGAGGTCGAGCCGCGCACCACGCTCGCCGACTGCATTCGGAACGATTTCGGCCAGACCGGCACGCATCTCGCCTGCGAGCATGGGGTTTGCGGGGCCTGCACCGTACTGGTGAACGGCGAAGCCGTGCGCGCCTGCCTGATGCTCGCCGCCCAGGTCGAAGGCGACGCCGTCACCACAGTCGAGGGGCTGTCGGGCGATGAACTCACGCCGCTGCAGAAAGCCTTCCGCAAACACCATGCTCTGCAATGCGGATTCTGCACGCCGGGCTTCATCACCACCGCGCATGCGCTGCTGAGCAGCGAGCCGGACGCGAGCGAAGAGCGGATCCGCGAGGTGCTGTCCGGCAACCTCTGCCGCTGCACTGGTTACGTCCCCATCGTCGACGCGGTAATGGAAGCGCGCGCCGCCTATGCCGAGGCGCAGCGATGAGCATGACGAAGGTCGCCAATTCGTACATTGGTCGCCCGATGGAGCGGGTCGAGGATCTGCGCATGGTGCGCGGGCGCGGCACTTATGTGGCCGACGTCAACCGGCCGAACCAACTTTATGCGGTCGTGCTGCGCAGCTCGGTGGCGCACGGCATCATCAGATCGATCGACGTGTCCGCTGCGCTGGCGCTCGACGGCGTTCACCGTGTCCTGACGGCGAACGATTTCGGCGCCGAGGTGCCGGTGATCCCGCTGCGCTTGCAACCGCTGCCGCAACTCGAGCCGTTCCATCAGCCGGTGGTGGCCTCGGGCAAGGTCCGCTATGTCGGCGAACCCGTCGCGGTGGTGATCGCCGACAGCGCGGCGATTGCGGAGGATGCGCTGGAGCGGATCGTGGTCGACATCGACCCGTTGCCGGCGATCGCCAACCGACAGCAGGCGGAAGCGATGGACGCGGTGCTGTTCGAACAGCATCAGTCGAATGTCGCCATCACCTGGACGGCGTTTCGCGGCGACGCCGACGACGCGTTCGAGACCGCCGACTATGTCCGCCGCGATCGCTTCAAGATCCAGCGACACGCGGCGATGTTCATGGAGCCGCGCGGCTTCGTCGCCGATTGGGATGCGGCTGCCGGCAAGCTCACCGTCTGGGGCGCGGCGAAAACGGCGTGGTACAATCGTCGCGTGCTCGCCGCGGCGCTCGGGCTGGCGCTGGAGGCCGTCGACCTGATCGAGGTCGATGTCGGCGGTGGCTTCGGCTCGCGCGGCGAATTCTATCCGGAGGACTATCTGATTCCGGCGGCCGCCAAGATCGTCGGGCGGCCGGTCAAATGGCTCGAAGATCGCCGCGAACACATGATGAGCGCCAACCACGCGCGCGATATCGAATGCGACGTCGAGTTCGCGATGTCGAAGGAGGGGCGCTTCATCGGCCTGCGTGGCCAAATCTGGGCCGACATCGGCGCCTATGTCCGCACTAACGGATCGGTCGGCCCGCGCAATGTCGCGCAATACATGTCGGGGCCGTACGCGATCGAGCACATCGATCTGAAAAGTTCGATGCTCACCACCAACAAGACCCCGTCGGGGACCTATCGCGGACCCGGGCGCTTCGAGACCGATTTCATTCGCGAGCGCATGATCGATCTGGCGGCTCGCGATCTGAACATCGATCGCGTCGAGCTGCGGCGGCGCAATCTCGTTGCCGACGCCCAGATGCCGTATCCGCTGGCGTCGATCACCCCCTATGACAGCTCGACCGAGCTCGACAGTGGCGACTACCACGCCGTGTTCGATCGCTGCCTGAAGGAATTCGCCTGGGCCGACAAGAAGCACCTCAGCGGCAAGCTGATCGATGGCTACTATCACGGGCTCGCCGTCGGCAGCTTCATCGAGGGCGGCGCTGCCGGCCCGAAAGAAGAGGTGCGGCTGGTGCTCGAAATTGGCGGCGGGCTGACGGCCTATCTCGGCTCGTCGTCGGTCGGACAAGGGCTCGAGACCATCATGGCACAGATCGCCGCGGACGCCACCGAGATCGCCTACGACAGAATCACGGTCCGCCACGGCTCGACTACCGACGTCAAGGACGGCTACGGCGCCTACCATTCGCGCTCGACGGTGATGGGCGGCTCGGCGATCCTGCTCGCTGCCGAAAAGCTGAAGCTGTTGATCCGGCAGACGGCTGCCGCCCGCTTCGGCTGCTCGCTGGAGCAGGTGACGATCGACGGCGAAACCGTGAGGCATGAGGCCAAGCATCTCGCGTTCGCCGATCTGGTCGAGACGCCGCTCGAAGTCGAGGCGGAATTTCTCAACAAGAAATACACCTGGGCCTACGGCACGCAGGCGGCGCATGTCGCGGTCGACCCGGGCACCGGACACGTCAAGGTTCTCGACTACATGTCGGTCGAGGATGTCGGCCGGATGATCAATCCGCTGACCTTGCACGGGCAGGCGATCGGCTCGATCGTGCAGGGGCTGGGCGGAACGTTCCTGGAGCATCTGGTCTACGACGATGAAGGCCAACTGCTCACCGGTTCATTCGCCGACTATTTGATGCCGACCGCCTCCGACTTTCCGAATATCCGGTCGATCACGCTGGAACTGAAGCCGTGTCCGAACAATCCGCTCGGCGCCAAGGGGGCGGGCGAAGGGGGGCTGATTCCGGTCGGCGGCATCATGGCCAACGCGGTTGCGGACGCGCTGTCTCACCTCGACGTTCAGCCGATGGAGCTGCCGCTGTCGCCGCCGCGAATCTGGCAAATGGTTCAGGATGCCGAGGGCAGGATTCGTGCAAAGTCCTAAGTTCGATTGATTTTTCCTCGCGGCCCAGCATAGTTGCGGACGGGCAGGGCCGCCTATTTCGGCCGCCGCTCGGCCATGGAGGATAGCGGCTTGGCGCGCAGAAGCAGTGATCCGGCTCGCGTTCGCGAGAAGATACTCAAGCTCGCCATGGAGGAATTCGCTCGCACCGGCTTCGACGGCGCGCGGGTCGACCGGATCGCGGAGCGATCCAAGGTCAGCAAGAACATGCTGTATTACTACTTCAAGTCGAAGGAAGGGCTGTTCGTCGCGGCGCTGGAGCGGATGTACGAGGAGGTGCGCGACCAGCAGCGCGAGCTGTCCGTCCGCGCCCATGACCCGATCCTGGCGATGAAGCAACTCGTCGAACACACCTTCCAGGCGCTCGAGAGCAATCCGAACGCGATCCGGCTGATGAACGAAGAGAACAAGCAGCGCGGCCGGTTTCTGCGAAAATCCAAGCGGATCCGCGATCTCTACAATCCGCTGGTGGAAACGATCAGCTTCATCCTCGAACGCGGCCGGGTGGAAGGCGTGTTCCGGCCTGGCCTCGACTCGGCGGTCGTCTACATGACGCTGTCGTCGCTGTGTTATCATTATCTGTCCAACCGCTACACGCTCGAAATCGCGTTGGGCAAGGATCTCGCCTCGGCAGCCTCGCGCAAGGCCTGGGTCGAACACGTCGGCAACATCGTGCTGCTGTACTGCACAGCAGAAGTGCCGAGCACGACCGCGGCGAAGACCGCCGTGATGCGGCAACGCGCGACGTCCGACGCAGACGCGTAGTCTTTCAACGCACATGAATGCGGTCCGTGCGGCGCGTGCCGCTTCGGCATGCGACTGTGACGCCGTGCGCGCTGCGCGGCGTCCGAATTAGCAGTCGCTGCCCAGATTCGATGCACGCTTGATACATGCCTTCGACGTAAGACTTTTGACTAGACAAGTCCTGCGAATGACAGTTAACGGAATAGTCAACAACGGTCGCTCGCGCGAGAGCGAGCCTTGTCTCCGGTTCGGTCGGCTCCAACGCATCGCAGGAACTCACGATGGCCGCTGTTCAACCTTTGCGAAGCGGGATTTCTGCTCTGCCGGAGCAGCGACCGATCATCGAGATCGGTGGTCTGGAGAAGAGGTTCGCGACCCGCTCCGGCGATATCGTCAATGCGCTGACCAAAGTCGATCTCACCATTCGCGAGAACGAGTTCGTCTCGGTGGTCGGTCCGAGCGGATGCGGCAAGACGACGCTGCTGCGGATCCTCGCGGGCCTGGAGCGCGCGTCGTCGGGCGTCGTGCGATGCGACGGCACCGAGATTGCCGGCCCGCGCCCGGATGTCGGCGTAGTGTTTCAGCAGGCGACGTTGCTGCCGTGGAACACGGTGCTGTCGAACGTGATGCTGCCCGCACAGCTCAAGCACGACAAATCCGCGGAGGCGGTCGCGCAGGCGGAGCGCCTGCTCGCATTCATGGGGCTTCGGGACTTCGCGCAAAAGTACCCGTTCGAATTGTCGGGCGGCATGCAGCAGCGCGTTGCGATCTGCCGCGCCTTGATGCGCAACCCCCGCATCCTGCTGATGGACGAGCCGTTCGGCGCGCTGGACGCGATGACTCGTGAGTCGATGAACATGGAGCTGATGCGGGTATGGTCGGAGGAGCGCAAGACCGTAGTGTTCATCACCCACAGCATCCCGGAGGCGGTCCTGCTCGGCGACCGCGTGGTGGTGATGTCGCCGCGGCCGGGGCGGATTTCTGAGGTGATCGACGTCGATCTCGGTCGCCCGCGCACTCTTCACACGATGGCGACTCCGCGGTTCGGCGAGCTGTGCGACCGCATCCGCGCGATCTTCGGTGCGCAATCGATGACGGCGACCTCGCTATGAAGTCCAGCCGGAAGACGTCTCATCTGTTGCAATCGCTGCTGTTGGCGGTGCTGTTCGTCTCTGTCTGGGAAGGCTGTTGCCGGCTGTTCGGCATCTCGCAGCTGGTGCTGCCGCCGCCCAGCGCGATCGCGGTCCGGCTGCAGTCGCTGGTGTTCGGCGGAACGATCTGGCCGCATCTGTGGGCGACATTGTTCGAGATCCTCAGCGGCTTCGTCCTCGGTGTGCTGGCCGGTCTCGTCGTGGGCGCGCTGATCTCGCTGATTCCGGTGCTGGAGCGGCTGATCTATCCGTATCTGGTGGCGTTGCAGACCCTGCCGAAGGTGGCGATCGCGCCGCTGTTCATCATCTGGTTCGGCTACGGGCTCACCTCGAAGGTGGTGATCACCGCGCTGGTCTGCTTTTTCCCAGTGCTGGTCAGCGTGATCGCGGGCTTCCATTCCACCGACAAGGACCAGCTCGACATGATGAAGGCGTTCGGGGCGACGAAATGGCAGACGCTGGTGCGGCTGCGGATTCCGTCGGCGCTGGTGCTGATCTTCGCGGGGCTCGAGATCGCGGCGGTGCTCGCCGTGATCGGTGCGATCGTTGGCGAGTTCGTCGGCGCGCAGGTTGGTCTCGGCTATCTCGTGGTGACGCTGAACTTCAGCCTCGACGTCGCTGGCGTATTCGCGGTGCTCATCGTGCTGTCGGCGATTGGCCTGGCGATGCACGCGATCACCCGCTACGCCGCGCGCCGCTACATTTTCTGGATCAGGCGCAGCGATGCGCCGGTGATTCCCTGATCGAGCCGTCATCCATCCTGCATCGGAGATAGACATGCCTGGCCTGAATTTCGGACGAACTCTGGTCGCTGTGGTCGCGAGCGTCGCCGTCTGCCTGGGCGGCGTCGACACCGCCGCAGCGCTCGAGAAGGTGCGGGTGCTGATCCCGGTGAGGAACATCGACGAGGCGTTCTCACCCTTCGTGGTCGCGAAGGAGAAGGGCTACTTCGCCGAGGAGGGCCTGGACGTGACCTTGATCGCGGTTGGCGGCTCCAATGAGTCCGCCATTCAAGTCTCAGCCGGCAATGGCGATGTCGGCGCGGCGTCGCCCGGCGAGGCGCTGGTCGGCATTCAGGCCGGCAAGCTCGACGTGCGCTATTTCTACAGCCTTTACTATCAGAATATCTGGCACGTCGCCGTGCTGCCGGACAGTCCGATCAAGGCCATCGCCGACCTCAAGGGCAAGAAGCTCGGCGTGCAGTCGCTCGGCAGCGCCGGCACGACGTTCGGCAAGGCGTTCGTGCAGCAGGCCGGCCTCGATCCGCAGACAGACGTCGCGTTCCTGCCGGTCGGCGTGGGTGCGCAAGCGGTGACGTCGGTCCGCCAGAAGTTCGTCGACGCGGTGGTGTATTGGGACGCCGCGCTCGCCAAGTTCAAGTTCTCCGGGCTCGATCTGCGCGAGGTCCCGGCACCGGAAGGAATCCGTTCGCTACCGGACGTCGGGCTGCTCGCCACCAGCGACACGATCGCCAAGAAGCCGAAGATGCTGATTGGCGTCTCCCGCGGCGTTGCCAAGGGTTACGACTACTCGATGGCCAATCCGAGGGCCGCAGTGCTGATCACCTGGAAGGCGTATCCGGAGGCGAAATCGAAGAATCCCGACCCCGCGGCTGCGCTCGAGGAAGGCATCACCGTCAATCAGGCGCGGCTCCGCATCTGGAATTCGCCGAAGACCGAGGATCAGCACGGCCGCCTGATCGAAGCGGATTGGCAGCGCTTGGTCGATTTTTTCGTCGCCCAGAAGGTGCTGCCGGGGGCAGTTCCGGTGGACCGCGTCATCACCAACCAGTTCGTCAAGGATGCCAACAGCTACGACCGCCAGGCGGTGATCGCCGACGCCAAGAAGACAGACGTCTCAAAGCTGGACTGACGAGTCGTCGAACGCGCGCGACGCGAGGGACGTGAGCAAGATCTCTCGCGTCCGGGCGGACGGTGCTCTCGACGCATGATTGAGGACATGATTGATGGCAATGACGATGAGCGGCGAGTATCTGCTCGAGGCGCCGCGGGAGACGGTTTGGGAAAGGCTCAACGATCCGGCCGTGCTGAAGGAGTGCATTCCCGGCTGTGAACAGCTGGAGCGGACCGACGACGGCTTCGACGCGGTCGCGAAGATGAAGGTCGGGCCGGTGTCCGCGCGGTTCAAGGGCAAGGTAAGGTTGAGTGATCTCGATCCGCCCAGCGCCTACAAGATCTCCGGTGAAGGTGAGGGCGGAGTCGCCGGCTTCGCCAAAGGTGGCGCGTCGATGGCGCTGACGGAGCACGAAGACGGCACGCTACTGAAATATCTGGTCGAAGCTCACGTCGGCGGTAAAGTGGCTCAGCTCGGCCAACGGTTGATCAACGGCGCAGCGAAGAAGCTTGCTGACGAGTTCTTCACGAAATTCGCCGCCATCGTTCAGCGTTGAGTGCCGCTGAGGTGCGGCGATGCCACTTGCCGGGCGCCGCCGCTGCGTGTCTCGAAGACCACGGGAGCGGCGCCACATGAGCGAGATCTGGCGCCCTGGATTTGGTGATTATCCGAACGCTGTGACGATGTGCTCAGGCCTGATCGGCGTCGAATTGAATTCGACCTTGAGGTGAGAGAGTGCATCGGAGACCGCATTGGCGATGACCACCGGCGGCGCGATCGCGCTACCTTCTCCGACGCCTTTCACGCCATAGGGATTCAGCGGCGAGGGGAAGTGCATGTGCTTCAGCTCGAAATGCGGCACGTCGCTCGCGCCCGGTACTAGATAGTCCATGAACGATCCAACCAGCAACTGGCCTTCCGAATCGTAGCTTAGTTCCTCCAGCAGCGCGCCGCCGAGGCCCTGCACGGCGCCGCCGTTAATCTGCCCGTCGACCAGCATCGGATTCACCACCACGCCGCAATCATGCACGATGACGTATTTCTCGATCTCGACGCGGCCGAGTTCGACATCGAGCTCGACGATCGCGGCGTGCGTCGCGTAAGCCCAGGTCACGGTCGGCGGCTCGAAGTAGGCGGTTTCCTCCAGCCCCGCTGAAACACCGGCGGGTCGCTTGTTGTCCCAGCCGGGCATCGCCGCTTTGGCGATGCGGGCGAGGGGAATCTCTCTGCCCGGTACGCCGACGAGGCCGACGGTTCCGTTGCGCAGCTCGAGGTCGGCCGGCGAGCATTCGAGCATGTCTGCTGCGATCGCGAAGACCTTCTTCTGCAGCGATTGGCTCGCGGTGTGGATTGCGCCCGACAAGTTCACGGTGCTGCGGCTCGCGATGGTGCCGAAGCCGATCGAGATCACGCTCGTGTCCGCCAATGCTACGACGACGTCATCGGGTTGAACCTGCCAGGCATCCGCGACGATCTGCGAGAAGATCGTTTCCATGCCTTGTCCCTGCGGGCAGGCGCCGCCTGCGAGATAGATCTTGCCGGTCGGGTCTACGCGGACGGTAGCGCTTTCGAACGGTCCGACGCCGGTGCCTTCGACGTAGCATCCGAGTCCGAGGCCGAAATATCGACCTTGCGCCCGTGCGGCCCGCTGCCGATCGCGGAAGGCGTCGACACCTCCTAGTGCCGCCAATGCCTGGCGCAGCGATTCCGGATAGTCGCCGCTGTCGTAGACGATCGGCTCGCCGTCCCGGTAGGGAAGGCCGAGACGATACGGCATCTCGGAAGCCGGAATCATGTTGCGCATGCGGACGTCGGCCGGATCGAGGCCGAGTTCGGCCGCGATCAGATCGATCACCCGCTCCATCGCGAACGTCGCTTCGGGGCGGCCGGCACCGCGATAGGGCGCGTTGGGCACTTTGTTGGTGGCGACGATCTTCGATCGCACCGCGAAGTGCTCGAATTTGTAGGGGCCGGGCAAATGCACCGCAGTGTTGTAGGCGATGCCGGAGCCGATCGGATTCCAGGCGCCGCAATCGACGAGGAATTCGTCCTGGAACGCTAGCAGACGACCGTCGTCGTCGAACCCGAACTCTACATCGTGGGTCTGGTCGCGGGAATGGCAGGCGCTCATGAAATGCTCGTGCCGATCCTCGATCCATTTCACCGGGCGGCCGACTTCGCGCGCAAGATAAGGAATCAGCAATTCTTCGGGATAGACGTGGCCCTTGACGCCGAAGCCGCCGCCGACGTCGAGCGCGACGCAGCGAATGCGAGCTTCGGGCATGCCGAGCACCGTCGACGCCTCGCGGCGGAGCCAGTGAATGACCTGGCACGCCGACCAGATGTTGATCGAATCCGTGCGTGCGTCGTAGTTGGCGGCGACGCCGCGGCCCTCCATCGGGATCGCGGCGTAGCGATGATGATAGAAGCGGCGCTTCATGCGGTGCGGCGCGTTCGCCAGCGCTGTCTCGACGTCGCCTTTGGCAATGGCGAAATCGCCGATCAGATTGGTGTCGTATTGTTCGTGCAACACGGCGCTGTCGCGGGTGAGCCCGGCTTCCGGATCTACCACGGCCGGCAGCGGCTCGATCTCCATGGTCACCAGCTCGGCGGCGTCTTCAGCGAGGTAGCGGCTCTCTGCGAGAATGACCGCGACGGCCTCGCCGACATGCCGGACCTTGTCGTAAGCGAGCAGCGGTTGCTGCGGATTGAGGAAGGTGTGCTGGACCCGCGTCGTCCATTTCTTCGGCAGCGACAGTTGCGTGTCGGGCACGGGTGGCAGCAGCTTGGCGAGATCCGGCCCGGAGATCGCATAGACGACGCCCGGTGACCGCAGGGCGCGCGACAGATCGACCGATTTGATCCGGCCATGGGCGACCTGGCTGCGAACGAACGCCGCGTGCAGCATCGACGGCAGCTTGAGGTCCGCGACGAACTCGCCCTTGCCGGTCAGAAGCCGCTTGTCTTCGCGCCGCGGAACCGACTTTCCAATGAATCCGCCCGTCTCGGCCATGGTCTACGCTCCCGCCTTTGCGTCGCCGCGCATGGCCGCAGCCGCTTCCAGCACCGCGGTGACGATGTTCTGATAGCCGGTGCAGCGGCACAGCACCGCCGATAGCGCCTCGCGCACTTCCTGTTCGGTCGGGGAAGCATTGGTGTTGAGAAAATCGATCGCGGTGGCCAGCATGCCCGGCGTGCAGAAGCCGCACTGCAGGGCGTGGTGATCGTGAAACGCCTTCTGGACCGGATGGTACGCGCCCGCCTGCGACAACCCTTCGATCGTCACCACGTCGGCGCCGTCGGCCTGCGCCGCCAGCATGATGCAGGAGCGCACCGCTTCGCCGTCGACCAGGATGGTGCAGACGCCGCAGACGCCATGCTCGCATCCGACATGCGTCCCGGTCAGGTTCAGGTGATCGCGCAGGAAATCGGCCATCAGCGTCCGGGACTCGCAATGGCCCACATAACTCTTGCCGTTGACCTTGAGCTTGACCTCGATTGATCTCGACATCGTTCGTTGCTTTCCGGCAGTGGGGCTATCAGGCTTGTTGTTTGGCGCGCTGCAACACCCGCCTGGTCAGCACCTTGGTGAGGTGCCGGCGATAGCGTTCGCTGCCGTTGCGATCGGCACTTGGTTCGACGGCCTCGGAGGCGGCCTTTGCGGCGCGCTCGATCGCTGCCTCGTCGAGCGCTGTGCCTTCGAGCAATTGCTCGGCTGCGCGCAGGCGGCTCGAAGCCGGCGACACGCCGGCGGTCGCCAGTCGCGTACTCCGGCAAATGCCATCCTGCATCACCACCATCGCGGCCACCGCTGCGATCGCGAAATCTCCGCGCCGTCGCGAGAATTCCTCGACCGCAAACCGCGCTCCTTGCGGCATCACAGGCACGCGGATTTCGACGAGCATCTCGTGCTCGGCCAGGCTCGTGGTCATGGCATCGACCACGAAATCGGCCGCGGAGCTGGTTCGTTCGCCGTGCGGTCCTCGCACCAGCATCTCGCCCTCCAGCACCTGCAGCACCATCGGAATCTCGGCGGAGGAATCCGCATTGGCGAGCGACCCGCCGATCGTCCCGCGCGAGCGGGTGGGGAGATGGCCGACCATCTTGATGGCCTCGTGCAGCAGCGGAAGGTCACGCGCGATGACGGGCGAGAACTCCAATGCGCGCTGCCGCGTCATCGCGCCGATCCGGACATGCCTGCCGTCGGCTTCGATGAAGGCGAGGTCGGGAATCCGGTTGAGATCGATCACCACTTCGGGCGCGACCAGGCGAAAATTCATCATCGGCAGCAGCGTCTGGCCGCCGGCCAGCAGCCGCGCGTCGCTGCCGTGCTGTTCGAGCAGCACCAGCGCCTCCGCGATCGTGGTGGGAGCGTGATAGTCGAAAGCCGCGGGCTTCATGCAGGTTCCAGCAGGAGTGACATCGAGGACTCGAAGTGGATCGTCACGGCGCTTCGGAGCGCCGCTTTCGTGGAGGGACGGGCGCGCTCAGCCGTGATCGACCGGATTTATCGCCACCGCGATCAGTGTCCCGTTTTGGCGCGCTGCGAGACGTGCCAGGGGAGCATCCAGCGCTCGATCCATTCGATGGCGAAGAACATGATCGTGCCGAGGATGCCCAGCACCACGATCGCCGCGAAGGCGCGCGTGCTGTTGAAGGTCGCTTGGCTGGTGAGGATGACGTAGCCGAGCCCTTGTTCTCCGGCGACGAACTCGCCGACGATCGCGCCGATCAGCGCGAATGAGACGCCGATCTTGGCGCCCGCGAACAGGCTCGGCAGCGCGTTGGGAAAGCGGACCTTCATCATGATGTCGAGCCGCGAGGCCCTCGCCGATCGCGCGAGGTCGATCATGTCGTGGTCGATCGCCCGCAGGCCGACGGTGGTGTTGATCACGATCGGGAAGATCGCGATGATCGCGGCGATCGCGATCTTCGGCGCGCCGCCGGTCCCGAGCCAGATCACGAACAGCGGCGCCAGTGCGACCTTCGGGATCGAATTGGTCGCCACCAGCAGCGTGTAGAAGGTGCGATCGATGAAGCTCGACGACACGATGGCGATCGCAGCCAGCACGCCGCCGATCAGCGCGATCAGGAATCCGGCCGTGGTGACGTACAGCGTGTACAGCGACTGCCGTCCGAAAAACACGGGATTGGCGACGATGTCGGCAATCACGATGGACGGCGCGGGCAACAGGAAGGCGCGGATCCCGAACAGGTGAACCGACAGTTCCCAGATCGCGGTGAGAACCGCCAGCACCACGACGATGGTTCGCGCGGGCTCCGTCCTGCGCCAATAGCTCACACCATTACTCAGCTTTGACGAGCCCCATCGATGCGAAGAGATGACGGATGTGCTGGACATATTTGCCGAAGTCCTCGGTTTGACGAATGCTGAGCGGGCGCGGTCGCGGAATATCGATCTCGACGATCTCGGCGATCCGGCCGGGATTGCGCGCCATCACCACGACGCGGTCTCCGAGATAGACGGCCTCGTCGATCCCGTGAGTGATGAAGACGACGGTCTTGCGCGTCTCGTACCACAATCGCTCGAGTTCCGCGTTCAAGTCGTCGCGGGTCATCGCGTCGAGCGCGCCGAACGGCTCGTCCATGAGAAGCAGGTCTGGATCGACGATTATTGCGCGGCAGATCGCCACGCGCTGGCGCATGCCTCCGGACAGTTCCCACGGAAAGCGCTGCGCGTAGCCGTCGAGTCCGTACTCGCGCAGCAGCTTGAGCCCGCGTTCGTGATAGTCCTTGCGCCGCAGTCCCTTGAATTCGACCAGCATCAGTACGTTGTCGAGCACAGTGCGCCAGTCGAACAGCACGTCGCGCTGGAATACGATCGCCATATCCTCCGGCGGCGCGTTCACCGGCTGATTGCGGATCGAAATCGATCCGGCGCTGATCGGCTGCAGGCCGGCGATGCATTTGAGCAGCGTGCTCTTGCCGCACCCAGACGGGCCGACGATGCTGATGAATTCGCCGGCCTTGATATCGAGATTGATGTCCTTCAGCGCGGCGATGGGGCTCTCGGCGCCATAGCTTTTGTCGACGTCGGTGATCGAGATGTAGGCGGAGCCGCCAGGGGCGCCGAGCCGTTCGACCGACCGGGCACCGGCAGGCCGCGCCGTCATGCCCCGACCAGATCGTTGGTGAAGAATCCGGAGACGTCGGCGTCCGCCTTGGCCTGACCGGCTTCCGCCATCATCGCGATCGTGGCCTTCCAATCGGCAGGCGACTGCCAGCCGAGCGGCTTGCCCTTGGTGTTTTCGGTGTCGACGAACTCCTTGCAGAGTGCGGTCTGCCCCTTGAGGATGTCGAAGTTGAGCTGCTTGTCCGGACGGTTGGCGATGATGGCGCGCACGCCTTCGTCGATGTGGGACGGGTCCGCGAAGATGTAGTCCCAGGCCCGACGCTGATTGGCGACGAGCTTGGCGAGCAGATCCTTGCGTTTCGCGAGCGTCGCATCGGTGGCGATCAGACCGTAGCTCGGAAACGCGATGCCGACATCGGCCGCCAGCAGCGAGCGAGCAGGCCGGGCCTGTTCGACATAAGGCTCGCCGAATTCCTTGAGCGACATGAAGCCGTCCGCCGCGCCCGACGCATAGGTCGAAACCATCGCCGCCGGCGACACCATGACGACATTGACCTTGTCGGGTCCTTCGCCGCGCGAAAGGCCGATGCGCTTCAAGTACACGTCGACGAACGGCGCCCAGGGGCTGTTGGCGAAACAGACGATCTTCTTGCCGGCGAGGTCCTGCGGGGTCTTCGGCCCGGCCTTGGCGTCAACCAAGGTCGCGAGATCGCCCTTGCGCAGGAAGCCGGCGAACGACGTGACGGGCAGTCCCTGCGACCGCGCGATCGCCAGCATCCCGAGCTGAACCAGTCCGACATCGACATTGCCGGCGGCGACCAGATTGATGGTGTTGAGCGTGCCGGTTCCGTCCTGCAGGTCGACGTTTAGGCCGTCTTCCTTGAACCATCCCTTCGCTTTCGACAGATGCAAACCGGAGTGCACCCCCCAGGGTGCGAAGTCGACGCGAACCGACAGGGGTTCGTCGGCCAACGCCCGTCCGCTGCGCAGCACAAACGGAGCGGCGAGAGCGCCGCCGATCAGTGTGCGGCGTGACAGGCGCGCGTTCGATCCGGAACTAGCGGGCACGGCTCCCTCCCCAAACAACCCAGTTGATGGTGATTTCACGGACTTCGAGATCGTCATCGGATCACCTTGCCTCCATCCTATGGCTTGACTGTCTAGTTAGTCAACTCATGTCCACCTTGCTAAGCAACAACCATGCCATAGAAGAGATCAGGCGAGACGTCATGCCGCAGCGGCCGGCTCAGTGCCTGCGGTGACGCGGCTCGCGATATCCCGAATCGCGATATGCGCGAATACGATCGCCGGGCCCAAAGTGATGCCGGGCCCGGGATAGTTTCCGCCCATCACCGAATGCATGTCGTTGCCGCAGGCGTAGAGCCCTTCGATGCGGCTTCCATCCTGACGCAGCATGCAGGCGGTCTCGTCGGTCACGAAGCCTGTCGCAGCGCCGATATCGCCGGGGAACAGACGCACGGCGTAGAACGGCGCGGTCTCCAAGGCGCCGAGGCACGGATTCGGCCCGTGGCTCATGTCGCCCGCGGTGATACGCTGATAATCGGTCGATCCACGGCCGAAGTCCTGATCGATCCCGGTTCGGGCGAACTGATTGAAGCGGCGTACTGTCTCGGTGAGGTCGGCGGGTGAGATGCCCAATTTGGTGGCAAGCTCGGCGAGAGTTTCGGCACGCGTCAGGTAACCATCCCTGATGAACAGAGCGCGACCCCAGCGACCCGGCCTCACGATGCCGAGTCCATATTTCCGCAGCGCCGTCTCGTCGGCGATCAGAAATGCCGGGATCGACGGTGAGATTGGATCGGCGTCGAGCATCGCCTGCGTGAAGGGATGATAGGACAGGGCCTCATTGACGAAGCGGCGTCCGCTCTGGTTGACGGTGATCGTCCCCGGCCGTCCGCGATCGAAGATGAAATGAGGGAACACTGCCGTCTCGCCGTCGGCTCGCTTGCGAACCGACACCGGCGCCCAGAACGCGCTGTCGCGGTCGTCCGCTCCGTAGTGCGCGCCCAGTTCCGACAGCAGATCGTGCAGCTGTCCGGTGTGCCCCGGCGCGCCTGGGCAGTACTGCGCCACGGGCTTTCGAAGCAGCTCAGTCCGCAGGCGCGGATGCCGGTTGAAGCCGCCGGTGGCACTGATCAGGCCGCCGCGACAGGTCAGCGTGCGGCTCAAGCCGCCCTGCACGATCGTCACTGATAACGGACCGCCATCGCGCGTCTCGATCGCCGTGACCGACGTGTTCAACAGCATCGGCACTGCGCGATCCCGCAGCGACAGCAACAGCCGTGCTGTCAGCGCATTGCCCATCATCAGCCGCGTGCCGCGACGATGCGAGCGGCGATCGATCGCGTGCCGGGCGAGCAGGGCGGCAGAGTGCCGGAACGCCTTCCAGGAGCGGCCGGCTGCGAGGAAGTTCAGCACGTCCTCCTGATTGACCATCATGCCGCCAAGCACCGTGAATTCCGGGATCGGTTCCCGCACCAGATCGAACAGATCGCCGAGTTTGCGGCCGTCGAACGGCGCGGCCTCGAGGACGCGTCCCTTCAGCGTGGCTCCCGGCAGGTCGCTGTTGTAGTCAGGGTGCAATTTGCGGGCGCGGAATTGCACGTGGGAATGCTGCTCCAGATCGGCGACCGCTCTCGGTCCGTCGGCAAGGAACGCCAGGCGCATCGATTCCGGAGATTCCTTGCCGACGGAATGCCGCAGATAAAGAGCGGCCTTGTCGATGCTGTCGTCCGCGCCGACTAACGCTGCGTGATGCGTATTGGGAATCCAGGCGCTGCCGGCCGAATAGGCGCTGGTGCCGCCGATCCGGTCGGTACGCTCGACCAGCAGCGGCTTCAGCCCGGCCATCGCCGCGAACAACGCCGCCGACATTCCCGCCGCGCCGGCGCCGACCACGATCACGTCGAATGAGCCGCTCTCGGCGATGTCGCCGAGCTGATGAGGGCTCGCAATTGTCCTGACGGTCCGATCCACAACTGCCCTCATGTTGTTGTCCTGTTGAATGGGTATTCAACAGAAGTCTTCGGTCGAAGGCAATCGCGGGTCGGGAATTGAGGCTGATTGTGATTTTTCATGGAATAGGGACCCCGCTACGGGGCTGATTTTCATCCAATCGGGACCCCGGTCGCGACGGGTCCACACTGGCCTTCAGGACATCTGGAGGCCGCGATTGGGATGCTGGTTGTGGAGACGATCGCCAAGACTCGCCGGGGCGTATTTCAGCCAAGGCTCAAGGACACGCCGATCAACGAGATGCTGGTCCGCGACCTCGCAGGCCGCGGCTTCATCGCCAGCAGCGCAACGTCGTGCTGATCGGCGGCACCGGGACCGGCAAGACCCATCTGGCGATCGCGATCGCCCGCAATTGCATCCGCGCCGGCGCCCGCGGCCGCTTCTTCACCACCGTCGACCTGGTCAATCGGCTGGAGACCGAGGCCCGCTCCGGCCGCCAGGCGAGGCTCGCCGACTATCTCACCCGCCTGGACTTCGTCATCCTCGACGAACTCGGCTATCTGCCCTTCGCCCAGGCCGGCCAACTCCTGTTCCACCTGATCAGCCGGCTGTACGAACGCACTTCGATCATCGTCACCACCAACCTGGCGTTCGGCGAATGGCCGACCATGTTCGAGTCCCTCTCTCGCTACAAATTTTATACACACTCCGTGTCTTGAATGGCCCGCCGTTGCGGGCTTTTCGTTTTGCGGTTGGCCTTCCGCGCCGGCTGCTGCAGCAGCGCGGGTGGTTTCGGGCGACCATCTCGGCGACGCGGCCGTTCAGGCCCTGCGAGGTGAGCGAACGCAGCGCCGGCCGCCGAACGCAGCCAGCGTGCCGCACGCAACTGGCGCGGAGCCAGTCACAACCAGCGTGCCTCAGCGTCCGATCGGAAGCGGCCGGCCGTCGATGATGGCTTCCATCGAGAAGTACGACGTCACGGTTTCCAGCTCGGTCTTGTTGATGATGGTCTGATACACCTTGTCGTAGTTGCCCATATCGCGGGCGGCAATCTTCAACATGTAATCGAAGTCTCCGCTGATCCGATAGAACGCGACGATTTCTGAGATCGATTCGATCTGCGCCCGGAAGCGCTTGAGCCATTCGGCGGAATGCCGCCGGGTTCGAACCATCACGAAGACAGTCATCGGCACACCGACGGCTTCCTGTGAGACGCGTGCGCCGTAACCGGTGATCGCGCCGCTCGCCTCGAGCGCCTTCAGGCGCCGCCAGAACGCATTCTGCGACAGACCGACTTCCTCCGCGAGCTCGCGTTGCGAACGCGAAGAGTCAGCTTGCATGGCGGCAAGAATGCGAAGATCGATTTGATCGATTTTTTGGGTCATTATTGGGTCAAACATACCAAATTGAGTCTGCTAGATGGTAAAATAAGTGAACATTCTTGCCATTTCAATCATTAATCTCACCCCCATGATGGCCGCTGCAGCAAGCGACGCAGCGACCTCGGGGCGATGATCGAGGCGTACCTCGTCTCGCCGATGCAGACGTCAGGCGTTCGCGCCTGGCTCGCTGTTCCGAAGGCGCTTGGGGTGCGTGGACTGATGACGATTATTCAAGTTGCGACAGCGCGAAATCTTCCCGCGGAGCCCAAGCGGGTCTTGGGTCTGTTCGGCGGTGAGATCGCCGAGCAGGAGTGGGTGAGAAACGCTGTCGACATTCTCGAAGCGGATGCGAGGCGCTCGGCCGACACGCATCTCTTCAAGCTGCGCTTTCCGGGCCTCGACGGCATCGACGTCTATTTCAAGGACGAGAGCACGCATCCGACCGGCAGCCTGAAGCATCGCATGGCGCGGTCGCTGATCATGTTCGGACTGTGCAATGGTTTGATCGGACCGGGGACCGCTCTGGTGGAGGCGTCATCGGGGTCGACGGCCGTATCGGAAGCATACTTCGCCGAGCTGCTCGGCCTGCCCTTTATCGCCGTGGTGCCGCGTTCAACGTCGCGCCAGAAGGTCACGGCGATCGAACGGTTCGGCGGCCGATGCCACTTTGTCGACAGGTCGTCGGAGGTTTACGGCGCGGCCCAGATGATCGCCGCCGATCTCGGTGGTCTGTATCTCGACCAGTTCACCTATGCCGAGCGCGCGATCGACTGGCGCACCGGCAATATCGCCGAGAGCATCTTCAAGCAGATGGCCGGCGAGCGTCACCCGGTGCCCGAATGGATCGTGATGAGCACCGGCACGGGCGGCACTTCTGCGACGATCGGCCGCTACATTCGATTCAGCAGACAGAAGACGCGGCTCTGCGGAGTCGACGTCGAGAACTCCTGCTTCTTCGAAGCCTATAAGTCGAGCAGCCGCACCGCCAATTGCATCCGTGGCTCGCGCATCGAGGGCGTCGGACGTCCGCGCGTCGAGCCGTCCTTCGTGCCCTCCGTGATCGATCAGATGATGCGAGTCCCCGATGCCGCGTCGATCGCTGCGACGCGGGTGCTGACGTCGCGGCTGTCGCATCGGGTCGGCGGATCGACCGGCGCCAACTTCATCGGATTGTGCTGGTGCGCGGCCGCGATGCTGCGTGAGGGGCTTTCTGGATCGCTGGTGACTGTTCTGTGCGACGACGGCGAGCGTTATTCGGACACGTACTACAACGACGACTGGTTGAAAGAGCAGGACATCGTCATTGCGCCCTATGTCGCGGCGATCGAGCGGTTTCTCGACTCCGGCGTGTTCGAGATGCCGGCTGATGGCGCGGGATTTGAATGTGCGAGCCGGCCGACCCCACGCGCGCGCAATGCGAGCGAAGACGGCGTGTGAATTTGACCTTGCTGTGATTGGCGAACCTCAGGAACCTCAAATGCCGATTGAGAACTGGACCGCGCGCTACCTGGACGAACTCAAGGAGTTTCGTCACGATCTGCACCGCAACCCCGAGTTGCTGTACGACGTTCATCGCACCGCCGAGCGGGTCGCGGCGCGGTTGCGCGAAGCCGGCGTCGACGAGGTGCACGAAGGCATCGGCGGAACGGGCGTCGTCGGAATCATTTACGGCCAATCGCGTAGTTCCGGCCGGATGATCGGGCTGCGCGCCGATATGGATGCTTTGCCCATTCTCGAGGCAACTGGCGCGGAATGGGCCTCGCAAGTCCCCGGCAAGATGCACGCATGCGGCCACGACGGCCACACCACCATGCTGTTGGGTGCGGCGCTTGGCCTCGTCGAGAGCCGGGCCTTCGACGGCGGCGTCGCGCTGATCTTCCAGCCCGCCGAAGAAGGCGGTGCGGGCGCCAAGGCCATGCTCGATGATGGCCTGCTGCAGCGCTTTCCGATCCAGGAATTCTACGGGATGCACAACCGCCCGGGACTTCCCTTGGGGACGTTTGCGACGGGCCCAGGGCCGCAAATGGGTTCGGTCGACGAGATCATCATCTCGATCGAAGGTCGCGGCGGCCACGCCGCTCAGCCGCATGCCACGGTCGATCCGGTGGTCGTTGCCGCGGCGTTGATTCAGGCGACTCAGGCGATCGTCTCGCGCAATCTCGATCCACTGCAATCCGCGGTTATTTCGATCACACAGATGACCGCCGGTGACGCGTTCAACGTCATTCCTCAAACGGTGACATTGCGCGGCACGGTTCGCACGCTGGACGAGCCGACCCGCGACATGGTTGAAAAGCGGCTGCGCGAACTCACCGAGAGTATTTCGGCGGGGTTCAGCGCTGTCGGTACGCTGTCTTATCTGCGGCACTACCCTGTGATGAGAAATTCCGAAGTCGGCGTCGACCGCGCGGTCGCGGCGGCCGGAGAAGTGGCCGGCGTCGCGCACGTCGACGCCACAATGGCTCCGACGCTGGGCGGCGAGGACTTCGCGTTCATGCTGAACGAGCGGCCTGGCGCGATGATCATGATCGGTAACGGCGATAGCGCCCCGCTGCATCATCCGCGCTTCGATTTCAACGACGACGTCATCCCGTGGGGCTGTTCGTATTGGACCGCCTTGGTCCGCCAGCGCATGCCGTTGGTCTGAACGCGGTGCATCGAAGAACGGACATTCTGAAAAATGCAGCGCGCAGAGATCGTCTATCTCGGAACGCCGACAAATTTGGAGAACAGCGTCCTCGGATTTTTGCGATACCTCGGCGGCCTCCGTTCCTTGGGTAGGAACGAGTCGATGGCAACCGAACAAGAATGACTGCCGCATCACCCAGCCAACAAAAAAAGGAAGTCGAATGACTGACGTAGAGGATGGTCATCCGCGCAGACTGCCCGCCGAGCTCGATCATGTCATCGTGCTTGTTCACGGTGAGCTCGATCAAGCAGCTGCGGCCTACCAGGCACTCGGCTTCTATCTGACACCGCGTGGTCACCATTCGCTGGGGTCGTCCAACAATCTCGCGATCTTCAACAATAACTATCTCGAGCTGCTTGGCTACGAGCCCGGAAAGAAACAGCAGCGCCCCGAACAGTGGCACGATCCAAAAGGACTGTCCGGCATCGTCTGGCGCTGCCCAGATCCGGCCTGCGCGCAACTCAACGCGTCGCACGCCGGCGTGACCGCCGAAACGCCGCTCGATTTCGTCAGGCCGGTCGAGACCGGTGCGGGAACGTTCGACGCGGCATTCACGGTGCTGCATTTGCCGAAGCTCGGTTTCGACTACGGGCGGACCTTCTTCTGTCACCATAAAACGCCCGAGCTGGTGTGGCGTCCGGAATGGCAGACGCATCCGAACGGCGTGCAGAACATCTCCGAGTTCGTTTTCTGCGGCGACGATCCGCGTTCTGCGCTCGGTCTGTTCGAGCGGATGTTCGGCCCGGGGCTGCTGAAGGAGATTCCTGGCGGTTACGGCTTCGACGCAGCCGAAGCGCGCGTAGTCGCGCTGACGCGCGAGGCTGCGACGCAGCGTCTCGGAGCCGATGCGCCGCTTCCCGAACCAGGCAAGACGCAGATGATCGGGCTCGGCTTCAAGACCGCGTCGATCGCGCAAGCACAGGCGGCATTGCAGGCGGGCGGCGTGCCGTTCACCGCAACTGATGGCCGCTTGCGCGTCGGGGCGTCGTCCAGCTTCGGCGTGGTCATCGAGTTCTCTGAATAATCCAAGCCACCGCCTCCGGCGCGCCAGAGCGCCGCAACAGACAAAGCGAAAAAGGAGAAATGAATGCGTGCAGTGCTGCTTCGTGACCACGGCGGTCTCGACCAGATGGCTCATGTCGAGGATTTCGCCACTCCGGAGCCCGGCGAAGGCGACGTGCTGATCAAGGTCAAGGCGACGTCCTACAATTATCACGACATCTTCACGCGCCGCGGGATGCCCGGCATCCGCATTCCAATGCCTATCATCATGGGAATCGACATCGCCGGCGAAGTCGCTGCGCTCGGCGCGGGGGTCGAAGGCTGGAATGTCGGCGACCGCGTGTTGATCGATCCGATCAACCGGGTCGAAGGCGGTTTGATGGGCGAAACGCGCGATGGCGGTCTCGCCGAATACTGCGTCACGCGTGCGCACCAGCTGATCGCGCTGCCCGACGATATCTCGTTCGAGCAGGCATCGTGCCTGCCGGTGGCGTACGGCACCGCGCTGCGGATGATGACCACCATCGGCCATGTCTCGGCGGGCGAGAAGGTGCTGATCCTCGGCGCGTCCGGCGGCGTCGGCATCTGCTGCGTGCAACTCGCCAAGGCGGCGGGCGCCTATGTGATCGCCTGTGCTGGATCGGCGGAGAAGGGCGAGCGCCTGATGGAGATCGGCGCCGACGAGGTCATTCTCTACAACGAAGTCGACTTCATGCAGGAATGCCGCGCCCGCCACGGCAAGCCGCGTGCCGGCAAGGCTTCGAAAGGGGCGGGGGTCGACATGGTCGTCAACTTCACCGGCGGCGACAGCTGGGTGCCTTCGCTGAAGTGCCTGCGGAAAGGCGGCCGGCTGGTGACTTGCGGCGCCACCGCGGGGTTCGATCCGACCGAGGACATCCGCTTCATCTGGACCTTCGAACTGCAGATCCTCGGTTCGAACGGCTGGGAGCGCGAGGACATTCTCAAGCTGTTCGAGCTCATCCGCGCCGGCAAGATGAAGGCCGTCATCGATCGCACGTTCCCGCTCGAGGGCGCGATCGAGGCGATGGGCGTTCTCGAAGACCGCAAGGTGCTCGGCAAGCTCGTGGTGACACCATGAGCACCGCCGCGGTGAAGACGCTCGGCATTGCCGAGCTGCAGGTGATGGCCGACCGCGCCCCTTTCATCGCGTTCTGCCAGTTGAAGGTGACGGAGGCCGATATCGAGCAGCAGGTGCTGACGATGGAGGCGCCATTCCGTCCCGAATTCGAGCGTGGTCCGGGCACCAAGCAATGGCATGGCGGACCGCTGGCCTCGATCATCGACACCGTCGGCGATTTTGCGATCGCGATGCTGGTCGGCGGAGGCATCCCGACGATCAATTTTCGGGTCGACTATCTGCGCCCCGCCGTCGACACCAAGCTCGTCGCCAAAGCGACGGTGCGCCGCGTCGGCCGCACGGTGGGCGTCGCCGATATCGATCTATTCAACGACAAGGGTGTCCTGGTCGCGATCGGCCGCGGATCCTATGCGATCCCCGCGTCGGTCAACTGATCTTCAAATTATCCCCGCCGAGCGCTGCTCGGCGGCCAACTGACAACGTCCAACAGTTAGGGATCGGAGATTCGAGATGACTAGCCACATCAACAGACGAGTGTTTCTGGGTACGTCCGCCCTTGCGGCGATCGCCGCCGGAACGTCACTTTGCTTTCCACCTGCTGCACTCGCGCAGGAGAAGCCGAAGAAGGGCGGCGTGCTGGTAGCGACCTGGGGTGGCTTCGAGCCGCAGGCCGTGTTCGTTCCCGGCGGCGGTGGCTCCAGCCCGCTGATCAGCTCGACCAAGATCCTGGAGCCGCTGCTGCGCCAGGACAGCCAGGCCGGCTTCCTTCCCGTGCTGGCCACCGAGGTCAAGCCTTCGGCCGATTTCAAGTCGTACGACATCGTGCTCCGTAAAGGCGTGACGTGGCACGACGGCAAGCCGTTCACCGCAGACGACGTGGTCTTCAGCATCGAAAAATACTGGCTGCAGACGATCGCCAAGGCGGCGCTGAAGAATTTCTCCGGGGCCGAGGTGACCGAAGGCGGGGTGCGCGTGAGCTTCAAAGAGCCGACGCCGGAGTTCTTCTTCAAGTCGGTGCTGGCGACCTCGCTGGTCATTCCGAAGCACGTCTACGACGGCTCGGAGATCGTTACCAACCCCGCCAATAACGCGCCGATCGGCACCGGTCCGTTCAAGTTCAAGCAGTGGGTGCGCGGCAGCCATATTGAATATGCCGCCAACGACAAATATTGGGATGCGGGCAAGCCCTATCTCAACGGCCTGGTGATGCGCTACTGGCGCGACGCCGCATCGCGCACCGCGGCCTTGGAAGCCGACGAACTGCAGCTCGGCATCTTCAACCCGATCCCGACCCCGGACATCGACCGGCTGTCCAAGTCCGGCAAGTTCGTCGCATCGAACGACGGCTATCTCGGCGCGGCCTGGGCTTCGACCATCGAATTCAACAGCCGCCGTGATATCGTCAAGGACCCGGCCGTGCGCCGCGCACTACTCACCGCCATCGACCGGGCGACCATCTCGGACGTTGTGTATTTCGGCCGCGCCAAGCCCGGCACGTCCTTCGTCAGCTCGACAAACCCGAAATTCTACAATCCGAACCTGCCGCGATACGAGTTCGACGCGAAGAAAGCCGCCAAGATGCTCGACGATGCCGGCTACCCGAAGAAGGGCAAGTCGCGCTTCAAGGTTCACTTGCTTGCGGCCGGCTGGTTCGAGGAGAACGGCAAGGTCGGCCAGTTCGTGAAGCAGAATCTGGAAGACATCGGCGTCGAAGTGACGCTCACCGTGCCCGACCGAGCGACTTCGCTGAAGCAGATCTACGGCGATTACGACTACGACATCGCGCTGTCGAACTACGCGGCGCGGGTCGAGCTGGTTCCCCAGCAGACCGACTACCTCAGCACGAGCGGGATTGTGAAGGGCGCGGCCTTCCGCAACGCCACCGGCTATTCCAATCCCGAAGTCGACGACATCGTCGCCAAGATGTCGGTGGAGTCCGACGAAGCCAAGCGGAAGGACTTGGCCTTCAAATTGCAAGAGATTGCAGCGCGAGATCTGCCGATCACCGTTCTGGTCGAACTGATCCCGACGACGATGATGTCGAAGAAGGTCAAGGGCGTCGGCAATCGCGCCGATATTTCGGCGGACAGCCTGTCGGACGTTTGGCTCGACGTCTGATTTGTAGAGGAGATGACGTGATGAAACGTTCGATCGTGCGGCGACTGTTTCAGATCATCTCGCTCATCCTCGGCGTCATCGTGATGAATTTCACGCTCATCCAGATGGCGCCGGGATCGCTGCTCGACATCATGACGTCCGAGCAGCAGGTCACCGATCCGGCGACGTTGCAGCACCTCAAGCATTTGTACGGCCTCGATCAGCCGGCGATCGTGCAGCTGCTGCGCTACACCTGGTCGGTGTTCAGCTTCGACCTCGGCTATTCGTATCGCCAGAACGCGCCGGTGTTCGACATCATCATGGCGCAGCTGCCCTCGACGCTGCTGCTGATGCTGACGTCGCTCGGGGTGGCGGTGACGCTCGGGATGATCGCCGGCGTCATCGCGTCGGTGAAGGTCAACACGGCCTGGGACGTGGTGATCTCACTGGCAGCGGTGTTCTTCTTCGCCGCGCCGACGTTCTGGCTCGGAATCATGCTGATCATCTTCTTCGCCGTACATCTCGATTGGCTGCCGGTTGGCGGCATGACCACGATCGGTGGGAAGTTCGGGCCGGTCGGGCAGGTGGTCGACGTGATCCGCCACCTGATCCTGCCGGCGCTGTCGCTCGGCCTGTTCTACGCCGCGATCTACACGCGGGTGATGCGTGCCTCGATGCTCGAGGTGTTCTCGCTCGACTTCGTCCGCACCGCGCGCGCCAAGGGCCTGAGCAAGACCCGCGTGATCCTGGCGCACGTCTTCCGCAACGCGCTGCTGCCGGTCGTCACGCTGCTCGGCCTGCAGCTCGGGACTGTCCTCGGCGGCTCGGTGGTGATCGAGGCGGTGTTCTCCTGGCCGGGCATCGGCAGCTTGATGCTCGATAGCGTGATGAGTCGCAATTACCCGGTCGTGTTGGGCGTCTTCGTTCTGTCGGCGGTCGTCGTCGCCGTCGCCAATCTGCTGGTCGATCTTGCCTACTACCGGCTTGATCCGCGAATCCGGAGCCGATGAACATGAAAGATCGATCCGCTTTTGCCGAGTTTGCCTTGCGCTTCGCCCGTAACCGCGGCGCGCTGCTCGGAATTATCATCATTGTCGTCGTGTTGGGACTCGCTCTCGCCGCACCCTGGCTGATCGAACAGAATCCGCTGCGCATCGTCTCGCGGCCGGAGGTCTGGCCGTTCACCAACCCGCGCTACCCGCTCGGCACCGACTCGATCGGCCGGAACATTCTGGCGATGATAGCCTACGGTGCTCGAACGACGCTGATGATCGGCATCGTCGCGGCGCTGACTGCGACCGCCATCGGCGTCGTGATCGGTGCCGCCGCGGCATGGTTCGGTGGCTGGATTGACGAGGTCCTGACCCGGATCACGGAGCTGTTTCAGACGGTCCCGAACATCCTGTTGATCATGACGGTGGTGGCGATCCTGGGCCAGACCATCGACAACATCACGATGGCGATCGGCGTCACGATGTGGCCGGGCATCGCCCGGCTGACGCGAGCCGAATTCCTTACGCTGAAGAACCGTGAATTCGTGCTGGCGTGCCGTTCGATGGGCATGAGCAACATCAGGATCATGGCGGGCGAAATCCTGCCCAACGCGATTCCGCCGGTGATCGTGCTCGCCTCGGTGATCATCGGCAGCTCGATCCTGTTCGAGAGCGCGATCTCGTTTCTCGGTCTCGGCGATCCCAATGTCGCGAGCTGGGGCGCGCTGATCGGCGACGGCCGCACGTTGATCCGCCGCTCCTGGTACATCTGCGCGATCCCCGGCGTTGCGATCATGCTGACGGTGCTGGCGATGAACCTGATCGGCGATGGGCTGAATGACGCGCTCAATCCCAAGCTGAGGGACCGCTGAGATGGCGGCGCTGCTCGAAATTCGCGATCTCGAAGTTGATCTGTTCACGCGGCGCGGCGTGATGCGCGCGATCGACCGCTTTTCCCTCACCGTCGAACACGGGCAGACGCTTGGCCTGGTCGGTGAGTCCGGCTGCGGCAAATCCATGACTTCGCTGGCGATCATGGGGCTGCTACCGATGCCGCCGGCAAAGGTGACGGGCGGCGCCATTCTGCTCGAAGGCCGCGATCTCATCGGCTTGAGCGACACCAGGATGCAAGCGGTGCGGGGACGCGAGATCGGGATCATCTTCCAGGACCCGATGAGCTCGCTGAACCCGGTCTACACCGTCGGCTATCAGCTCACCGAGGTGCTCCGCCGGCATTTCAAGCTGGATCGACGCGCCGCGGACAGGCGGGCGTTGGAATTGCTGGACCGGGTGCACATTCCGGATGCCCGGCGTCGCTTCGATGCCTATCCGCACGAATTGTCCGGCGGCATGAATCAGCGCGTCGTCATCGCCATGGCGATCGCGTGCGAGCCGAAGTTGCTGATCGCCGACGAACCGACCACGGCGCTCGACGTCACCATCCAGGCACAGATCATCGAACTGCTCAAGGACATCCAGCGCGAATCCCGGATGGGGATGATCTTCATCACCCACGATCTCGGGGTGATCGCCGATGTCGCCGACCGCGTCACCGTGATGTACGCGGGCAAGAAGGCCGAGGAGGCACCGGTTGGCGTACTCTTCGACGATCCACGCCATCCCTATACGCGGGGTCTGATCGGCGCCACGCCGAAGCCGGGCGAGGAACGGCGGCGGCGGCTCGTCGAAATTCCCGGGACCGTGCCGGGCTTATCGGACCGTCCGAAAGGCTGCGCTTTCGCCAACCGCTGTCCGCTGGTGTTCGAGCGTTGCCGCGTCGAACATCCGGCTTTGATCAATCAGGGTGCGGGCCACGAGGCTGCCTGCTTCCTGGCTACCGAAACGGAGGACTACAATGTCGCTTCTGTCGGTGCGTAGTCTCGTCGTCGATTATCAAACGTCGTCCGGCGTCGTCCACGCGGTGAACGACGTCAGCCTGGAGATCGAGCCGGGTGAAACGGTGGGCCTCGTCGGGGAATCCGGCTGTGGCAAATCCACGCTGGGCAAGGCCATCATGCACCTGATCCCGGCCAACAACGGGCAGATCGTGCTGGACGGCCAGAACATCACCAGCCTGTCGCCGTCGGCGATGCGTCCGATCCGCTCGAAGATGCAGATGATCTTCCAGGATCCGCACAATTCGCTCAATCCGCGGCGCACGGTCGGCAATTTGATCGCGCAGCCGTTGCAGGTCGCGGGCTACGACAAGGCCGCCATCTCGGCGCGCGTCGCCGAACTGATGACTCAAGTCGGTCTGCCGCCGGATGCGGCATCTCGCTATCCGCACGAGTTTTCCGGCGGCCAGCGGCAGCGCATAGGCATCGCCCGTGCGCTCGCGTTGAAGCCCAAGCTGGTGATCTGCGATGAGCCGGTGTCGGCGCTCGACGTATCGATCCGGGCGCAGGTGATCAACCTGCTGCAGGATCTGTCGGACAAGCTCGGCGTGTCATACCTGTTCATCTCGCACGACCTGACAATGGTCCAGCACATCGCCAACAAGCTGATCGTGATGTACCTCGGCCGGATCGTCGAGACGGGCTCCGCCGAGACGATCTGGAAGCACCCCGCACATCCATACACCCAGGCGCTGCTCGCCGCCGCGCCGGTGGCAGACCCGCACGTCATGCGCAGCCGCAAGCGCTTCGTGCTGCAGGGCGATCTGCCCAGCCCGACCGATCTTCCGGAAGGTTGCGCGTTCTCGACGCGTTGTCCGTTCGCGACGGATCACTGCCGGCAGGAGAGGCCGATCCTCCGGCCGCTCGGCGAAAATCGCAGGACGGCCTGTCACTACGATCTCGTCGATCAGATCGAGAGCGCGGCGAGCGCGTCTGTTTCGTCGCTCAGTCGGAAAGCCGAAGAGAAGTACAAGGTAGGAGCACGAGCATGAGCTTCCGATGGAAGAACCTCGGAGATTTGGTGGATCGCTCGCGCGGTCTCGATCGTCCCGCGATCATCGATCTGCGGTCCCCGGAGCCGAGGGTCTGGACCCATAGCGAGATCGATAGGCTCGGAAATGGCGTGGCGTCTTATTTGACCGGGCTTGGCTTGGCGCGTGGAACGACGGTCGCCATTCTCTCGCTCAACCGTGCGGAGTACATTGCGGCGTATTTCGGCATCATGCGCGCCGGCTTCGTCGCGCTGCCGGTCAACACCAAGCAGCCGGCCGAAACGATCGATTTTGTGCTGCGCGACTCCGACACCAAGTTTGCCTTCGTCGATACAGCCTCGCGTCAGCTTCTGCCGGCGGGCTTAGCGTTCCTCGACTTCGACGAGGCGGGACCCGAAGGTTTTGCCGCGCGCATCGTGCCGGGCGAATTCGAAACGGTGGAGGCGCAGCGGGGCGAACTTGGACAGATCCTCTACACCTCCGGCTCCACCGGACGGCCGAAGGGCGTCGAGCTCAGCCACGACAGCCAACTGTGGGCGCTTGCCGCCAAGGGCGTCAGCGCCGACACCTGCGACGAGGTCTACATCATCGCCCAGCCGCTGTTCCACATGAACGGTCTGTTCGGCGCCAAGAGCATCTTCGCCAGCAATGCGAGCATGGTTCTGATGCCGGGCTTCGACAGCCGGCGCTATCTGCAGGCCATGGCGGATCATGGCGTCACCGCGGTTACTGCGGTGCCGACAATGTTCGCGCGGCTGCTGCGCGAGCCCGACCTCTTGGCCGCCAACGATTATAGCCGGCTGAAGCGGCTGGCGCTGGCCTCTGCGCCGATCACCAGGGCCATGGCCGACAAGATTCAGGCGGCGTTTCCGCATGCCATGCTGACTCACGGCTACGGCACCACGGAGGCCGGCCCGTCCGTGTTCGGCCCTCATCCGGAGGGCAAGCCGCTGCCGCCGCTCACGATCGGCTATCCGATCGACCCGTCGATGGTGAAGCTGGTCGACGGCCCGAACGACAACGAGGGCGTGCTGCTGATGCGCAATCCGGCGCTGATGACGCGCTATCGCGGCATGCCGGACAAGACCGCCTCGGTGATGCGTGACGGCTGGTACTACAGCGGCGATGTCATGCGTCGCGACGAGGACGGCTTCTATTATTTCATCGGCCGGGCCGACGATATGTTCGTCTGCGGCGGCGAGAACATCTATCCCGGCGACGTCGAGAAGATGCTGGAGACGCATCCGGCAGTGCGCCAGGCCGCGGTCGTTCCTCTCGCCGACGAGGAGCGCGGACAGATGCCGGTGGCTTTCCTCGTGTTGGCCGACGGCCAAAGTGCCACGACCGAAGACATCAAGGCCTACGCGCTGCGCAACGGGCCGACCTATCAGCATCCGCGCCGCGTCAGCTTCGTGGCCGATCTGCCGTGGGCCGGCACCAACAAGATCGATCGCGCGGCGCTGATCCGCGAGGCCAAGCAACTGGAAGCCACCAATGGCTGGTCGGTTTCCTCCCACGCCGAAGCCGCCGCATGAGCGGGGCATTGGTTGGTAAGACGGCGCTGGTCACCGGCTCGAGCCGCGGCATCGGACGGGCGATCGCGATCGCTGCTGCGCGCGAAGGCGCGGTTGTCGGCGTGCACTATGCCGGTGGCGCCGATGCGGCCGGGGAGACTCTCGATGCGATCCGGGCCGGGGGCGGCGACGGCTTTCTGCTTCAGGCCGATCTGTCCGAGCGGGGCGGCCCCGACGCGCTGGCGGCGAAATTTCTCGACGAAGTCGAACAGCGCACCGGACAGCGCAGCTTCGACCTATTGGTCAACAATGCCGGTTATGGCGGGCGCTACCGGATCGACCAGGTCGACGACGAGATCTTTGATCGCATGATCGCGGTCAATTTCCGGGCGCCGTTCTTTCTGACCCGCGCGCTTCATCCAGCGATCAGAGACGGCGGTCGCATCGTCAACGTCTCGTCAATGGGAACCCGGGCGGCGTTTCCCGATATGAGCATTTACGCGCCGTCGAAGGCGGCATTGGAGACTCTAAGCGTGGTCCTGGCCAAGCAGCTGGGTCGCCGCGGCATCACCGTCAATGCTGTCTTGCCCGGCGCGACGGTGACGGACATGAACCCGCTCGACAAGGATCAGGCGCGTGCTGCCGCTGCTACCGAGACAATTACACTCCAGCGCCTCGGTCGACCGAACGACATTGCGGGAGTGGTGCTGATGCTGCTGTCGGATGCTGGTGGATGGATCACTGGCCAGCGAATCGACGCCTCGGGCGGGCAAAGGCTCTGATCTAGTATGGGGTAATCGCGGGTTGGAGAAACTGCCGTACCGGCTTTTACCCATGTTCGATTGAGACTGCCCGTTGGATATTTGGGTGGCATTAGAAACATCGTAGTCACGGCCTTTGATCGTGAAAGTCGTGACTACGTCGCTGCTCAAAAGACTTCGCGACAACGCTCCAATCGAGCATCACAGCATTGATCGATGCGTCAGTGGGGTGGACTGCGGTCATTCGTGAATCACTCATGCTCGTCGTTGGTGTCATTCTCTCTGCTGTTGGACAGTAGTGCCTGTGGCGCCATCTCGGCCACTAAGCGGTGGGGCGCGACTAGGTGACCTGAGCGCAGTTTTGGGACGACCCTTGCGAAATCCCATCTCGATGCTTTGGGCGAGAAGCGGCTCGTCCTATCCGTTTGAACCGCCCCGGGTTTGCCGGAGGCTCCAACTCCTGAGAGGATGGAGCCATGACGAGCAAAACGACGAACAAGTTCTCACCCGAAGTTCGGGCCCGTGCGGTTCGGATGGTGCTGGACCATGCGAGCGAGCATCCGTTGCGCTGGGTGGCGGTGACGTCGATCGCGGCCAAGATCGGCTGCACGCCGCAGACGCTGCATGACTGGGTCAAGAAGGCGGAAGTCGACAGCGGGAAGCAGGCCTGTTTGAATCTCTTCGGGCGCCATTTACGGACAAAACTGCAAGCCTCCCGCCTGGCCTGTCCGCTGGCGATAGCGGTCTGCTCGAGGGGCGATTACGAGCCGTATCGCGCAGGTCTTGGTGGTGACCGCCAAGCTCTCCTGCAGCAGCGCCTGCAGCCGCTCTTCGCCCATCCGATTGCGCCAGTGGGTCATCGAGGAACGGTACAGCGGCAGCGGTGCGGAAGAAATCCTCGCCGCAATAATATTGGTAGTAAGGGTCTCCAGCCACGATTCGCACAACACCTCGTCGCTGACATTGTAGGAGTGCTTGAGGATCGCGAGTCCCGCCACTAGTCGCGTCGGCATCGGCGCGCCGCCCGGGATCGTCGTCGTAGACCGCGCCACATTAGTCTTCCAGAAATCGCCAGTCGATCGTCCGCGCGAGTTTCACTAGCGCGCGCTCCATGCCGATCACCTAATCGAGCCGCGACCGAAACAGATCCTGCTCGCCGCTCTCCCGCCGCCGCATCGAAATCCTTCCGCCAGATCCCTTTAGCGAAGGAAATCACAACTTCAGATTCGAGGGAATCGCCAACCTGAACTTGCAATAAAATCGCTGTTCAGACGGCGATTTCCCGGGAATAGAGCGGTTCATCTTACATCTTAGGCGCTTGGGAATATTTCACGGCCGACCAGCTACCCATCATTTCTTTTCGCGGCGATTGATTACGTTTCAGAACCCTCATAAGATTGGAACTCGGGAGCGCTAGCCGAGCGAGCGAAGGTGCCATGCGGCAGGCGAGGGGGACGTAGAATGATGCCTTTTAGTTAGGCTGGTCAACTTGACCGCCGTATGCGGGCCTTTGCCCGCCTTATCTAAGCAGGCCGGTCTGCACCATCGACTGCGTGTATCGGCATGTCACCACGAGCTGCAATCTGCATAGGAACAGGCGCAAGCTGGTTCAGCGGCTCACCTCCCGCCTTCCGATTTCGAAGCGGTGCTTTGGCATACGCTACAGCACATCCCTGATTGTTCACGACCCGCCCTTCGGCGGACGATCGTCCGCATGCACCAGGAGAACTGAAGTGAAAACCGCAGCCGCCGTGCTTGGAAGTCTGATTGCCGCCGTCATGATGTTGTCGTTCGCAGCGGTGCCGGCGTGGTCGCAATACGCGGAAAGAACCGTGCAGAAGATCGGTCCATTTACGATCGACAGTATCAACGAGAACGGCCGCTTCGATCGCTGCGCGGCAACTCTCAAGGGCAAGGTCGGCATGTTGCGGATCGCCCAGAATCTCGCCCAGAAATACAGCGTCAGCGTGCCGCCGACGCCGGGACTCAAAGGGCCGATCGCGATGACCATCAGTTTCGATTTCACCCGCAAGAAAAGCTATCCCGGCACTACCAACGGCATTCGCTCCTGGGCCGTGATCGACATGGCCGGATTTCAGTCGGCTCTGAAGATCAAGAACAACATCCTGATCTCCACCGGCCTGAAGAGCTTTGCATGGCCGATCGGAAACACCTCGATGGAGAGCGTGATGAACGGTCTCGACAGTTGCGTCGCTCGGGCTTCCGGTAATACCTGATTGTTTCGACCGATCGCGCAATTCCATCAAAGCCCTGCTCGCCGCGGCGCACGCCACACCATCAGTGAAGCTATGAAAATCATGCTGTTTCGCAATCTCGTTGGGGTCGCCTTCGCTGCGGCGCTGCCGTTCGTTGCCGCGTCGGTGCCGGCGCAGGCCCAACAATACACGCTGGGATGGATCGAGGTCGGCGGTTCATACGCCAGCAAGCCGTATAAGAGCAACCAGCCGTTCTGCGTGCTCAGCAATCCCAAGACCTGCGCCTGCAACAACAGTTGTGGCAAGAAAGTGCCGCTCAACAACGAGGTGGCCTGGTTCAGGGACGGCTGTCAAAAGCCGCCGACAACGATTCGCTGCGTCGCAGTCGGCGACAATACCCAGAACCGAAAATTGATCAGCGGTCAGCAAGTCACCTGGTCGAGCGTGGGCGCATGGAAGGTTCAGATCCAGACCGACAAGACCGGCCAATTCAATTCCTGTTTTGCCGATCTGACCGCGGCGCCGAGTTGGAAATTGCGGATTTCACAGAGCTACAAGGCCGGTCCGAACTACACCAGGGTGCTGACCGGCAAAGAAACCTACGTGTTCGACAAGAGCGGCGCGGCGCGCGCTGGCGGTGGCCAGCAGCCGGCCAGCTTCAGCATCGGCAATGGTCCGGTGCGCCAGGTGATGGCAACGATCGAACACGCCGGCGGCTCGCTGCGAACGCCATGGTCCGATGAACTTCTGAACGGCCCGGTCCTGCACTGGCAGGAGCGCGGCAAGAAGGTTGATTTCCAACTCGGAAACGTCCGCCGCGTGGTGCAAGATCTGGGAGCCTGCACGATGCAGAGCGGTGAGCACTGAGCCTGTCGGTCAGAGTTGGAGGAGCGATGCCGTCGTTGCGGCGAAGCACGCGCATCATAGCGCTCGTAGCGGCGTTGATCGGAGCGGCGCCGGGGGCGTTGCATGCCCAGAGCGCAATCGCGTGCCCGGAGCGGTTGCAGACACTTTCGGTGACGCTCGCGAAGCCTGAGCAGATCGCCGGCTTCACGCCGGTGATCGGCGGCGACACCTCGTCGCAAACCTGGCTGCAGGACGTCGCGGTGTTCGGCCGGACCGCCGGTCAGACCGTGCTCGTGCCGGGGACCCCCAAAGGAAAGAAACGTCTCGACTGGCGGTTCGACGGGCAGATCGAGGTCTGGATCGGTTGCGTGTACGAGGCCGGCGTCACGCTGCACCGGTCCGTCGGACGGCCGAAGAGCTGCACCGCGGCGATCCTGCGCAGCAAGGATCCAGGCGGCGGCAGCTGGGGCATGGATCTGGCATCCTTCAAATGCAACTGACAGCATCGATGAAATGCACAAACGGTTTCGCGGCACTAGCCGCGACCGTCGTTCTTGGCGGCCTGTCGGCCAAAGCGGACGAGGTCAACTGGCAGCCGGCAAGCGGCCGGCCGTGCGACGTCACCTGCGGCAAGGCCGGCCGCTCCGATCTCGTCCGGTCGTTTCCAGCCGAAGGGAAGCGGGCAGGGCGAGGCTTACTACGTCTGCGCGGCGAACAGCGAAGGCATGCGCCCCGGCTACAATCTCGCGCCGAACTGGAATAACGCCTGAATGGTACCTTGGGGCGGCAAGGAAATCCGCGTTACCACCTACATGTGCGACTGCAAGTATTCACCGGCGGTCGCGGCCGCCAGACCTGACCAGCCAGGAGCCGACCATGGCCCGCATGATCATCTGTTGCACCTCAGTGCTTGCAATCGGCATCCTCGGCGGCGCTGTGCCCGCGCAAGCGCAGGACGGCGGCGCGACGATCGCCTGTCCGCCGACGATCGAGCTGACATATACCGCGATCAAACGGCTGCCGTTCGAGGGCAAGGAATACGATCTGAACGGTATGCAGCCGAGCTTCGGGCCCACTATCGTCCGGCTGATCGATCCAGATGTCACACCGCTGGCGGACAACAAGAACGAGATGATGAGCGGCATGGCCGACAACGGCGAAGAGGCGAAGGCCGGCGAACCGTTGGTTTACACATTGTGGGGCGAGGGCCAGCCGGCCCCGGAGTCGCCGTCGGCGATCACCTGCCGCTACGAAGGCGGCTATGCGCTGCAGAAAGCACTGCCGGCCACCACCCGCGCCTGCACGCTGCGCTATCAGAGGGGCAAGTCGCCGGTGACCGACACACCACGCGCGAGCTCTACACCAGCGCGGTGTTTTCGTGCCGATGAAGCCCGTGTTACAGGCGTAGAGCTGCCAAGGAGGGCACCGAAATGAGAGCTATGACCGCAACGACGATGCTCGCGGCGTGCGCGGGCCTGTTCGCCCTTTCGGTGGCCGGTCCCGCCGTCGCGGCGCCACGTCCAGCCGATTGCACGCTGGTGGTGAACGGCAAGACCTATATCAGTGGGGTCTGCGACTTCGACGCCGACAAGGACGGCTCATTCCGGATCAGCGGCGGCGATTACTTCGCCTATGTCAACGTCACCGGGAAGAACCGGGCGGAAGCGAGCTGGAACGCGGATCCGGCATCGATCCACGCGCACGCTCCACTCGGCGAACTGACGCGCAAGGGCGCCTGCTGGGTCGGTCGCGGCGTCGAGATCTGTGCTCGCAATCTGTCGCCGGAAAAACTTGCCGCGGCGCAGGCAAGCCGTCCAGGCGGCGAGATGATCAATCCGGATTTGCCCGGCGCATCGTCGAGCTGTGTCGGCGCGCGCGACCAGCGCTGGGAGGCCGGCGTCGACCTGGTGCTGCGCAATTGCAAGCTGCCCGCCGACAAGGTTTTCATTCGCGCCGACGGCGCCTTGACGCTCGACCAGCATCCCGGCCTCTGCATCGACGCGCAGTCGGCGCCAAACGGAGGCGCCGCGAAACTGGTGCTCGAAGCTTGCGACCGCACGGCGGCGCGGTGGCAGTCGAAAGCCGCCTCCACCGATTCCGCGGCCATCCGCTCGGCCGAGGGGCTGTGCTGGAAGGTCGATGCGCCGAAGGACGAAAACGCGCCGTTTCCATTCGCGATGCTCGCTGCACCTTGCGACGCCGACCCGGCGCAAGACGCGAAGTTTATCTTCGCGAAGGAATGACACTGAAAGAAGGATGGCGGCAAACTCTCGGTCGATCCGTGTATCTATCGCCAGCGCAACCTGATCGAACGCTTGTTCTGCGAGCTCGAATACTTCCGGCGAATTGCCACGTACTTCTACAAGCTCGCGAGAAACTTCCTCGCTGATGTCCTGATGGTCTCTACGAGACTTTGACACAGAGCTTATAAGTCCACGACTCGAGCATGATGACGTATCGACGAATCGTCATCATGCTCAAACTACTTGTTTGAGTATGATCGTTTCCGAAAGCCGGAATTCACTTTGCGTGATCATGTTCTATAATTCAATCGACCCAAGGGGCTTGCCACGCCGATCGGCGCCGGGACCCCGCACCGATCCACACCGTGTATGCCAATCACGGTGACGGTGGATTAGCTTCCACCGTGCCGTGTCATCTCGGGTGGCGCGTCGCATCCGGGCTGCATACCATCGATGGCTTGGAGCGCTTGCTACTTGATGCCGAAATTCTGCATTGGCTGCGACGTCGTCTGTTGGAGGTCCAGCTGAAGTTGTTGCTGGTTGTTGGGCGACGGATGAGCGCCGATAGAATTGGAATTTTGCGACGGTGCCGAGAATTTAGTGCCCATGTGGATGATCGGCGGTTCTGGGACGACATTGCTCTGGGGCGTCCCGACGCCGCCCTGTTGTGGCGTGGATTTGAGTCCGGCGGCGATGCCGGAGACCGCCGGCACAAGGGAGAGCAGGGCAACGAAAGCGAGCAGGATGAGCTTGGCGGGCATCTGTTGGTCTTTCAATTGGAGACGGTCAGGAGTCCGGGTATGCGCCGAAACAAGCGATCGGGCGGTATCCGCCCGTCGTGTAGGTGATTATTCCGGCTCGACGAAGTTATCCGAGAAGATTCCAGTAATAGGCGTCCTCGCGGGGATCCGGCTTGTCTGGTGAGCAGTCCAAACCGTCGGGATTGATGTGCAGCCAGCAGTTCGCACCGACATTCTGGATCTGATAGCCCTTGCCGTCTCGATTGAAGGTCTTCCAGATCATGGTCTTGTCCGATGGATCGTTGGGCTGCGCGTAGCAGCCCATCTTGCCGTCGAACCAGCTGAGCATGCACATCGCCGTGGGATTGCGGAATTTGACCGGTTTACCGTCCTCAAATGTGCCGACGATTGTGAAGTCTATTTTCTTGTTGGGGAATTTCTTGTTTGGCTGGCAATCGACTCCCGATCCACCTTTGGCCGTAACGTAGCACTGCGCATTGGCGTGCATTATCTGGGTGGTTGCATCGGCGAAAGCCAGCGGCGCGACGGTTGTAAGGCACGCGAAGGCGCCGACGGCGAGAGCAATGCGAAGTTTCATCTGGTGGGTCCTCGTTTCGACGACAGTTTTCAGCGACTCCGAGCCTTCACGCAATCTTCTATCTTGACGAATATCTCGATCATGTCGGTTCGACTGATCGACCAAGCATAATGATGGCGACCAGCTCGACCACGATCGAACCTTTGGCGTTCATCAGGGCTTCGACGGCGTGGTTGTCGAGCACCGACTGGGCGCGCCGGCCGTTGGTCACCGCATTAAGTCCCTCGTTTTAGTCCCTGACGTACGCACTTTACGCAATTTCGTCGAGTCTCAGCAAGGCGTCCCGCGTGATAGGAAAGTGAGATCGGCTCTGCAATCTCCCTTGCGGGCAAGCGTCGACGGCGTCGAATTTCGGGGCAGGCTCGAGTCGCGCAGCGCACTTGCCGGGCACGTCCCGGCAAGTACGTTCAATACATATCGGCTTACTTGGCCTTGGTCCAGGTCGTGTTGTTGTCCCACTTGATGACCTTGCCGTCGAAGGTGGCCTTGATCGTATGGTCATCCGGGAAATTGACGGCCAGTTGGTTGCCGTCGCAGGTGCCGTAGGCGTTCGGGCGGGTGCCGTTGGCGACAACGACATTCACGGTCTTTCCGTCAGCGCCGACGACGATTGCGGTGTTGGTGCCGTAATATCCGCTCACGCCATTACAGCTTCCGGCCTTGGCGAGAGCCACGCCGGACGACAGGACGACGCCGAGTACGGTGCCGGCGACGATCGCAGCATTCCAAGAGAGCTTCATCGAGATTTCCTTTCGAGTTGTTGTGATGTTGTGTGCGGATATACGACGAACCCTTTCGACCAGCGGGGCCGAAAGAGAGTTGTCCGACGTCGATCCGACCGGGCAATCAGCAAGGGTGAACCGCGCCGCCCGATCAACCTAATTCGGGGGCGGGGGGACGGGAATGAGACGGTCGGCCAGTTTGGACTGTACGAAGATAGAGGGCCTCATCGGCGAGGCTGGCGACGGCCTCGCGGTAAGCGTCGGGAGCAGGCGACGGGCGTCGAGCGGCCCTCATCCGCCAGCCCCCAAGCGGGTCAATAATCGTCGGCCCCAACGATGTTCAAGCGGACCGCCAATCCCGCTGCTTCGGCTCGGTTCGAGGCTCCCAACTTCACCAGAATTGCGCTGACGTGATAGCGCGCGGTCGGCAGCGAGATGCCGAGCCGCTCGGCGATCTCGGAATTGGTGAAGCCCTTGACGAGTAGCGCCAGCACCTTCTTCTGCTGGCTGCCGAGGGTGATCTCGCTTTCCGCTGCCGCCGTTCGTGCCCGGGGTGCGCCCTTCTGCAGCAGGGGGTCGAGGACGATGCGGCCCGCCAAGACGTCGCGGATCGCGGTCTCGAGTTCGTTCACGGTGCAGGTCTTGAGCAGCAGCCCGCTCGCCCCCGCGTCGATCATCTGGGACACCGTGGTCGTATCCGCCTCGGTCGTGAGACCGAGAACCCGGGTGCCGGGGTGATAGGTCTGGCAGATCGCGCGGGTGGATGAAGTGCCTCCGATGCCGGCCATCTTCACGTCCATGATAACGATGTCTGGACGGTGCTTTGAGCACAAGTAGAGGGCTTCCTCTCCAGATTCCGCCTCCGCGACGACGGACAATCCGGAAATGGTGCCGAGCACGAGGCGCAGGCCGGCCCTTACGACCGGATGATCGTCGGCGATCAGCAGGCGGATCGAGGTCTCAGGCATCGTTTTGATTCCAGATGAGCGTGATCTGCGTCCCGTGGCCCGGACTCGACGTCGTCTCGAGAACGGCGCCGATCTTTCTTGCCCGCTCCGCCATGATCTGCAGGCCCATGCTGCCTTCGCGAAGGTGAGCGGTGTCGAATCCGTTGCCGTCGTCCTCGATCGTCAGGATTGCCTGACCTTCGAGCGCCTCGTAGAACAGCCGCACGGTCGAGGAGGAGGCGTGTTTCATGACGTTGTTCAGTCCTTCCTGTGCGATCCGAAAGAAGGCGATCTGAACGTCTTCGTCCAGGCGAGCGTCGCTGCCTACCGTCAAGCTGATTCCGAGAGCGTGGCGTTCCTCGAACCGCGCGACGAGGCCGCGAAGGAGCGTCCCGAGGACAGGGTCGATGAGATCCCGCGACCGGACGCGGCTCAGGAGGTCGCGCATCTCATCAAGTGCCGAACGGTTCAGCCGGGCGAGGTCGGTAAGCAGAGCCTCGGCCTTGGTCCTGTCACGCTTCCACTGCTCGGGCAGGGTTTCGGCAATCAGCACTGCAGAAAACAGGGTCTGGCTGACGGCGTCGTGGAGGTCGCTCGAAATCCGGCTGCGCTCCTCGAGCCGGGCATTGCGGTCGGCCAGGATCGTGACCTCCGCGGTGCGTTCCGTGACGCGGTCTTCCAGACCGTTCAGCAGATCGTTCTGCTTCTCGGCCATCTCGTTGAAGGATCGAGTCAGATAGCCGATCTCGTCGGGGAAGTGGATCGGCAGGCGCCGGGAGAGCGTCCCCTCGCGAAACCGTCCGACGCCGGCGAGCAGCGCGTCGAGCGGACGCACGAGGTTGGTCCGGAACAAAGCTTGAAACACCAGCAACGTTGCCGGCGAGGTGACCAGGATCAGCCAGGCGAGAGGGGTGTAGATCCCGTTCAGATAGGCGAGGTAGTCCAACCGAAAGTTCTCGATCAGGCCGGTCCCTGGCGGTCCGTGCAAGGGTTGTCCCCGCTGGAAGTGTACGAGCCGCGTCTCGCCGTTGGAGAATCCAGGGGTCACTCCCATGAGCATCGGCACCCGGTTGGGCATGAACAGATCGTTGAGCAGAATCCGCGGTAGCTCCTGATAGGAGAATTGGATCTCGCCCGATGGCCGCAAGATCATTTGGAACACGTAGTGATCGCCCGTCTCCCCGGCGCGGGACCAGCCTGACCATGTGACGACCACCTCCTCCGGAGAGGTGGACAGGTGAATTCCCTCCTCCGCGGACACGTTCGACGCCGGCTCGGCGAGATCGACCGCTAGTGGAAAGATCGCCGGTTGCGCGCCATTCCGGAACACCGTGTCGGGCCAGGTTGGGACGGAGTCGAATCCCACCATGCCGTCCTCGCGGATGAAGGCCTCGCGGTGGACTTTCGAAAAGAACGGAAAGTCGAACGGCAACTCGATTCGGAAGGCTCCGGGCTGGCGGACCTGTGCCTCGACCGGGACGAACGCATAGTCGACGCGAGAAACGTTGTAGCCGCCCTCGGCCGTGGGGCGGAAGACGTGGGTCTGATATCTGAGTCTGGAAGTGTCGCCCTTGTAGGCGCCGGAAAAGTCGAAGCCGATGATCCAGGCGACGCTGGTGAAGCCTCCCAGAACGAGAGCGAGCGCGGTGCTGCTCAGTTTGATCGAGAACGACCCTTCGGTCACGAAGTAGTTCAAATAGAGAAGAAGGAAACCGAGAAGCCCCGCGAGGTTCAGCAAGGCGGCGGCAACCTCCCGCGTCTCGACACCGATCAGGTGATAGGCCTGCAACAGGGTGACGATCACCAACAGCAAAGGCACGATGGCGAACAGCAGCACCGCGCGGGCGGCAGCGGCCGGATTGTTCGACCATTCGCGCTTCGGCGCGTCCGGTGGACAGCTTCGATCGCGATCCGTCGCAGCGCGAAGAGCCCGACGAAAAGCCAGTACGAACAGCCAACCCATCGCCGCGAAGGCGGGCAGATCCATGAACGCCGGCCGGTACTCGACATGCCCGAGGCCGAGTTCTTGGTAGCGATAGATCGCGAAGCCGACCTCGACGGCGACGAAGACAATGGACAGAGCCGTTACGATGCGGCGCTCGACCCGCTCGCGCGCGAACGGTTCTGGGAAGTGATGAGCGAATTGGACGAAGAGCACGATCGCGATGGACGACAGGACGCTGATCGGTGGTTCGACCCAGGCTTGGAGGTCCGTGCGCAGTATCGCCCGAAGGAAACTCAAGACGCTGTAGCTGCCATAAAAGCCAAAGCTGCTCGCCAGCAGGATGGTCGAACGTGGCGTCTCGGCGTGCGAATCTCGCCTGAGCTGCGTCTTGACGAGCAGGGCCGCGATCACCAGCACCAGGACCAGCTGGGTCAGATAGGTCAGCGAAATCGGATTCCAGAAGAAGATCGTCATGGTCTGGAATCCGTCACGGAGCCGCCTTGCGCCTGGAGTGGTCGAGAGCCGAAGATCCGGGAGGGCGCTGTTCGTCGGTCCGAACGGTCGGCTCGTTCTATGTAAAGAGCAGAAGCCGCGTCGTCCACATCGGCGGCGCACCTGTCCTTACGCGAAACTTTATTCGAGATGAATGATCGCTGCCATGATTGGATTCGACAGTGCAAAGGGCCGACAGGAACGAAGGAGGCGGCTCGTCGGCGCTCGGACCGGAGGACTAAACGTTCGTATAGCGCCGAGGGTCGTCCGGCCAGTGGCGTCCGACGAGCGAAACGGATAGCGTGCTTCACGAGACTTGCAGCGCGGCCCCGAAGCAAGCTACTTTAGTTGGCCAGACGCTCGTCTGGATGACTCCAAACTGCAACTCCGCAACACAATCCATCCTATGCGAGCATTTTCAACAACCCCAGTCAGCCGGCATAATCAGGAGCACCCAGTTGTACTTCCGTAGCTATAGCACTTCAAACAAGTGCCAGTTTGCAACGTAGCTCGCCGCGCCTGGCCGTGTTTGTCGGCGGCTGCTTGGTCTTAGGCAGGTCGCTAAGCTTCGACTTTGATGTGCTGCCGGGGTTATAGAGTCGATCAATGTCTCGGCGCGGTGCGATCTCGCTGCTGAAGGATAAATTCGACAGCCCGGCGTAGCCGGCGCACCGATCCGCCGGGCCAAACAGCGGCGATTGCAGCGCAATCATGGGCGTCCAGGGGGGCAATCCAACGTCCGTCGACACCACGGTCCTCAGCAATGGCCTCAATCAAACCCGGCAACAGGGCATTGAGATCGTCCAGGGTCGGCTTCGGGAACGCGATGATCCGGAGACGGTCCAGCAGCGGTGATGGCAATGGATCGAGAGTGTTTGCCGTGGCGACGTAGCTGACGTGGCTGAGGTCGAGGGGAGTTTGCAGCGCTGGATCGGGATATCGCGCGTTGGTCTCTGGCTCCAGAAGGCCGAGCAGGCAGTCCCAAAGCCTACCATTGTCGCTGCGCGTGCCGGCTTTTTCGATCTCGTCGATTATGACGATCGGGTTCGCAATCTTGCCGCGTGCGATTGCGAGCAGCGGATGGCAGGGTTCGGCCGAATTCCAACGCCGGTCTGTGCCGGCAAATACGTTCCCGTCGGATTGAGATGCGTCGGTCCGCCAGATTGCGACTCCCAGCAGTTCGCCAAGTCTGCGTGCGAAACGTGATTTTCCACTGCCGGGTGCTTCGACCAGCAGCAATGGTCGCAGCCGTATAGTCGGACGGCCAATCAAGTCGGTGAGCATGAAGTCCACCACTTCGACAGCATAAGGAAACTCGGCCGCCAAGGTGGTGCGGACCCGGTCGAGAGCGGTTGCCTCGACCAGCGGCAGGGCATTGTTGAGCACATGTCGGAACGGCTCGATGAACTTGAGGTTCTTGAGCTCCGTCTGTTCGATCCGGGCCACAATGACGTGGTTGGGCGCTATTGGTTCGTTGACTGGCGGATGGGGCGTGGTGGCGTCGATCGAGGGAGTATCTTTTGGTTTCTTCGGCTCCGTTTGCCGTTCTATCTGACGTCGGACGCTCTGGGAGGTTCTCACGACAACTGCCCGCAGGCGGTGACGCACCGATTGCTCGCCCAGATGCGCGGCGCTGGAAATAGCCGGCCATGAGCGGGCGCTGTCGTTTGCCCCGATTGCTGCCGGCAATGCCGCAAAGCCATAGACAATTCGCTCAAGCTCGGCGCAGCGCTCGTCGTCGAGGCTCGCCTCGATCTGGCGGAAGGCAAAGATCATGGCCCGCGCCACGCGCCGATACGCCCCGAACCGTTTCGGGTCGCATGGCAGCGTCAGGGTGAGCAACCGAACGCAGTCACTGAGGCTGCGCAATAAGGGCAGGTCACGGACCACTGCCAGCTGATCGAGTTCAGCAGCAAGGGCAAAGCCGGTTTCGGAATTCTGCGCGGCCGCCCAGTCGGCGTTCTGGGGCAGCTTCGGCGAAAGCTCATCGATCTCCGCGATCAGGCGATGCACGACGGTGTCGTCGACGTTGTCCCTGGCCAGCATTGCGTAGCGCAGCAGCCTCGGCAGTCCTTGAAAGTGCTCTTGGTCGCTATCGGCCGAGTCTGCTGCGGCACCGTCGACGGTAGCGTCCAGATCGACGGCATCGGGAGACGGCGGAACGTCACCGTCATCATCGTTTCCGATCAATCGTAATCTCCGGGCCAGCCGTCCAGGTCTCGGTCATCGTAAGTAAACAAAGACGTGCTTGTGATGTGCTCCCGACCATCGGGATCGGCGGGGCGGCCGAGGAGGTAGAAGCGCGACAACGTGCGAGCCCAGCGGCCCTCGGGATCGGCCCACCATAGCTGCGAGGTGACGATCTTGCGCGATCCCAGAAGCGGATGGTGCGTGACCTGGCCGACCAGATGCAGGCCGAGGGGCGTCAGCAGAGGGACATAGAGATCCAGAGTTGGCGCCGTCCACAATCTGGATTCGACGAAGGAAAGGTCGTGTTCGAGAAGGGCGCAATCCCTAGCCAATGAATTCAGCCGCTCGGAGAACTCGTGGGTGATCATGCCTGGGTCGAGAAAAGGGAAGACGCGAGTCAGCATTGCGTGCTCGTGGGTTTGTGGTGGAAGATTGGGGGATCGGCGCTGGTAGGAGGCGACGAAGGCAGACGGCCCGCCTCAAGACGGCCAACGTGCCGCCGGTGGTCGCGCGAGCCTTATCGCTAAGGCAGCAGTAGCGGAACGCTATTGGCGAGAGCCGGATGGCATCGAGTGGACGCACTCCCTGATATTCGACACCCCGGTCGCCGGACCGTCGTGCGTTCATGCGCGGCTCGCGGGCGCCGGAGCCAGCCATCCCGGTTGCCACTGCATTGAAAGGCCCCGCCGGGGTGGCCGTGGCTTGGTCGGTCTCGGGACGGCGGACCCATGTTCCAGAGTTGGAAGGGGCTAATGCAACCTTGCCCTCCCTGAACGCGAGGGCATCGGCTCAAGCCAACGCAGCACCCCCCAACCTCTGCTCTGGTGACCGATCTATCGAGGCTAAAGGAGGGGGCCTGACGATCAGAGGTCATCCGCATCCTCCGTCGGTACGGTCATGCACGCGTCGGCGTGAAGGGCCACTGCAGCTGCAAAGATGCGGCAGCGCTCGAACAGTGTCGGATCCTGCCAAATGGGACGTTCAATCAAGAGGGCGGTCAGAGAGGCTCCGTCGAGAAACGGCACCTCCACAATGACTTCCCTTGGTTCGTCCGGCACGAACTCGCGCTCCGGATCGAAGTCGCGCAGCATGCCACTCAGAAATGCCGTCTGGCCGGCTCGTTCGCTGTCGGGAGCTATGGCCGCAAGCAACGTTGGCACCGGGGTGTCGCGATAACGCTGCGAATCGAGGATATGGCTGAAGCTGCGAACGGCCCAATCGATCTCGAGCACCGACGCCCGCACCGGGACGAGGATCACGGCACCATAGCGGATGGTCGCTGCGTTGCAGGCGCGTTCATGGCAGCAGAGGTCCACAACGACGTCGCCGTCTGCGCCGATTTCGGCCGTCGCTAGATCCGTCAGGGCAGTCATGAACCTTCCGTCGGCATCATGGATCGTCGTCGCTAACCCGGCGGTAAGATCGGCCGGAAGCTCGTAGGGCTTTGGCAGCGACAATTCGCAACAGGGCAATGGCAGCGTCGCTCCGATCGGGTCGATCGCCGAGACAGAGCCGGCGTAAGTCTGCCGCACCAACAGCGTTCGGCGAGCCTGAAGATGGAATCCGTACGCCAGCAACGCCGCCGTCAGGGTGCGGCCCGAGCCGCCGTTGAAGCCGGCGACCAGATGAACTCTCAGGGGCATCACGGCATCCTCAAGCCGCATGACGAAAAGGAACGCGCGGCCGCATCAGGGATGCGGCCGGAGGTGCGTCATACGTGGCGCGGAGCTTGGTCGTTGCACGCGAAAGGCGCGAGTAGACGCTGCCCGCGGCCAATCCAAGACGCGCCCCGATTTCCTCGGGCGATAAGCCGTCGACCCGGGCCAGCCAGATGATTTCCTGATCGATGGACGACAGCGTACTCAGCGCGGCCATGGCGTCCTCGAGGTCGAGTGCAAGTCCCTGCGTTGCGACGACGGGAAAGTCGTTCATCCCCGCGCCGCCGCCGGTTGCGTCCAGAGGCTCCAGGACCAAGTTGCGCCGGTTAGCTCGTCGACGCGCATTGCTGATGTGATTGCGCAGGATCGCAGTCAGCCATCCCGATAGACTTCCATCGTCGAAGCGATTGCCGTGCTGGAAGGCAGTGACCAGAGTGTCCTGGACAAAATCCTCCGGCGATCCAATGTCGGCACGACTCCCGATCAGGAAAGCGGCATGCCGAAGCAAGACGGGACGCAGCGCGATGATGCGGTCGATGAATTCGCCCGCAAGCTTGTGGGACATGGATGGCTCCTCTCGTGACGACGGCAACCTGGCAGGATCCCGGCTTCTTGTCGAGGATCTTTTTCCTATTTTGTGGACGGGCCGTTTGCTCTCCGGTTCAGGTCAACAAGCTTGGCACTGTCGCCGACAGCCTCGACGCCTCGCGATTGACCTTCGCCGGCGGCTCTTACACCGATTGGATGGTGAATTCCCAAGTGAAGGACGTGATGAGGTCTGTACCGCGCTTGCATCGCTTGTGGCTGCGGAGGTGCTAAGCGATTCAGACATCAACGGCGTTTGACGGAGTAATGGGGGGAATACAGTTTGATTGAGGTTGCCTAACGGTGTGCTGCGTCAAGTGCCGTTTGAGCTGGAAGCTCCAGCCATCGGCGTAGCGGTCGATGAGCTGATGGAGCCGATGCAATGTGGCTTCCGGATCGAAACCCTGTTCGACCAACCCGTTCGTCAAGGTTTCGCACCAATCGGCGAGGCTGCGTTCATGGCCATCCTTTAGCCCCTCTCTGATCATGAAGTACAGCGCTAGACGCGCGACGTCGTCACGGGTTGGTTTCCGAATCGCCTTCTGCTGCTCGCGGTATGCGCGCTGATAGTCTGCCTGATGGATGCGGCGTGTTTTGGTCGATTTACTCATCTCAACTCCTCGCGATCTGCGGTGCCGGTCGTTATGCCCCCTTCGCGAGACGCACTTCCAGCCTTTCCAGTCTGACGCAGGGCGTTGCAAGAGACAAATCCCGCCGGTGAAGTGATCCGTTTCCACCGAATATGATCACGTTTTGAGAACGAATGGTGCCACTATCGAGTGGTGACGTTCGTTGCTCACAAAGTGACGACGATGCAAGAAGCGGAGGCGGCCTCCTGTGAGGCACCTCGGCGCGCCGGTCTTCCAATTGTTGTTGCTGGGTTCTCACAACGCCGGTCTTTGAATCGAAAATATCGAACACCGAATCGGAAATTTAGAGCTTTGAATCAAAAATGCGCAACTGCATCGGCGTTGCCGGTAACTGCAAGCGAAGTACTTGGAACGTCTTCCAGATTGCCGATAACGCAAGTTGATGGGCATGAGGCGGAGGTGGGGCGACGGCAATGCCGGTCTTCCGTCCGTGCCGTCCTTGCAATACCCTTGGGGCTTGGCAATCGGTCAACGGCGTTGAGGTTTGCAACGTTAACTGAGGCTTTTGAATCGGAATTGTCGAAGTTCGAATCGCTGTTCGTGAAGATTGAAACGGAAATCTGGAGATCTGAATCAGTTTATCGCAACTGTTATCGCGTTGCGGACAACCGAAAAGACGTTGTGAGCAAGTTCTATCGTCGTCCTTCCCATCCTATTGATTGAGAGGTGGGGGGCGGTTCAGTGCCGTTCGCGTTGGCGCCGGTGGAGGCGAATCTCGAAGTATTTCGGCGTTGTCCGGGCAAGGTCTACTTTTCAAGCCATCGGAGCAGGCGGCGAAGATGACGGTGTCTTCGACGTCATGAGCGAGCATTTCTTCGATCGGTGGTCGTCTCAGCACCACCATGATGGTGCTGCTGCTGTGCGTCGGGATGACGGCGATGGTGTGCATCGCGCGCCCGCGCGAGTCATGGGCTTGGTGCTGCCGCGGCTTCTGGGATTTCTGCCTGGACTTCACCGGCCTTCAATCGCCGCGGTGGTGGAGGCTCGAGCCGCGCGCAGTCGGCCACGAATTGCGCGAACGGCGTGATGTCGCCTTGAACGCTCGCTTTCTCTAGGGCCTGCATGTACTCGTTGCGCCGATCGACGGGAATGATCGTCCAGGGATATCCGCCTTCCGCAAGCATGACGTTCATCAGGAAGCGTCCCGAGCGGCCGTTGCCGTCTGGGAGAGGGTGGATGAACGTGAACAAGAAATGCCCGAGAACGGCACGAACCCGTGGGTCCTTTTCCTCTCTGATGCATTCAAAGAACGTCTCCATCGCATCGGGCAAGGATTCCCAGGCTGTCGGCGAGTGTCCGGAATTCTTGATGAATATGAAATGTTGCCGGTAACCAGAAAGACGCTCTGCTTTGAGGAGACCCGCGGCGATGGACGGTTGGAACAGCGCACGAAACCATTTGAGGTGATCTTCTTCGGCGACCGTTGCCGCATCCGCACCCTCGAGCACCCGCCGAACCGATTTGACGGCCTCGTCGAATGCCAACTGATATCCTTTGGCCGCCATCGCGTCGGTCTGCTTCTTGTCACCTTCGTTTGTCTCAGGGCTCCATTGGCCCTTTTTGACTCTCTCGATGAGCTCTTCGCTGACCGAATATCCTTCGATGGATAGCGAATGGTATGCGTCCGACGTGTAGCGTTCGTTGACCGCATCGATATAGGCGTCGATGTCGTCGACCTTGCTGGGTTCGGCAGTGAAAACGGCGAGAACTGCATCCCGCATTTGAGCCCACATCAGGCGCACACGCGTCACGACTGGTGCGACGGGTTTGCCAGCGCCCAGAGTGATTTCGACAACGCCCCGGAAGGGATCCGCTTCTTCGCGAACCTGGTAGTCGGCACTTTTCATGGTGGCGACGATCTCGTCCGCGATCGCAGGCTTACCTAACTGGCGATACGCGCCTGCAATCCTGCCGGCTGCAGTGGTCTTTCCACTCCCGAGCAGAACTTTGAGGATAGACGAGCGGTCCCGAATTGAGCCAAGCAGGGCTACCATATCCGTTTTGTTGGTGCTCCAGAAGTTTGGGGCGGCGTTGCATATAGCTTCCACGGTCGGATAGACGCGCATGCCCGCGAAGGCTGCCGGAGCAGCTGTCGGGATCTTGGTTTTGTAGGCAAAAATGGAGGTGTCGTGCGGAAGTTTGACCGCAAGATTGTTTGCGTTTGGGGCCTGAACGACGATCTGAGCCGGAACGTTCGTGTTGCCGGCCAACAAGGGGATGGTGCTCTCGGGGGAGAGTACCCAATCATCCCCAAAACGCTCGTCGAGGTAGCTTCTGCAAAACTCCCAGTAAGACGAGTACCAAGATGTGCTGTCGCCGGTGCGGGCCAACATCAGCCAGCCGTTCATGACCTCTTTGAGGAACCCGTTTTTCACAAGCCGCTCACGGTCCGTGCGTCCGATCTCCGCCGTCTTAAAAACGCGTCGGGCCCCGTCGCTCGTCAGCTTTTTGAGAGCGGATAGCGACTTCTCCAGCTTTTCATTTGGAGCAGCCACGGATGGATTCGCCTTTAGAGGAACAACTTCTGGCATGATGCAATTGTTTTGTGCAGTGAAGAAACAATTATTTTGTGCGAGTGAGGGCAATTCTTTAGGCCGTAAAATTGCAATTATTTTCGGCTGAGTAAAGACAATTGATTCATGTGATTCGGAGTGGGGTGATCGATGCCGGCCGATGCTGCTTGAAAGGCTATAACGATATGCCGAATTAGGCCTCCACAATCGCAACCTGATTATCTCGAACTAGGAAGATCGGGTGCCGGACCAGATCTACTGTCCGCTATCGGGTTCCCGTGAGCGGCCGTAGGAGTCCGATCCGAGCGAACATCGCGTAAGCATGCGGTGAGGACCGCGGCTGGGCCAGTCAGGCGGCCATCCCGATTCTCCGATCCTCAAAGCGCAACGGTAGGGATATTCAAGAACGTTGCGGTTGGGGTGGCAGCCAACGATTCAGAGACGACCGCTCGGTTGCGGCAAAGTCGGCGCCGGAGAGATCCTCTGCAACAAGAAAACTTGTTGCAGCATTGTTGCAGGTCGAAATGCACTTTCGCGTTATGGTTGTAAAACGTATGTTTGCCCGTCAACAGATTTTGCAAATTACAATCAACAGTTTATGGCGGAAGGGGTGGGATGCACCGCCATTCTTCGTGTAACCCATTGATATCTGACGATAAAGCAGGAATTCGACGTTCGATTCTGTTACAAGCTTGTGTTCCATTTCGAGCGTCGAATGTCAACATTCTGAAGATGGTATTGTATTTTCCTGCAGAGGTGGGATCTGCTGTTCGTCGGCTGGCGAGTCGGGACGGGTAGCGCCCTGCTACGGAGACCGCCTTTGCGTAAGCAAATTTCGACCACCCGTTGAGCGGCAAAATCGACGCCGATTGGATCCACCATCTTGCCAAAGATGAACTCGGTTGTCTGTGCTTTACCCCGCCCAGATTCTGACTGACCGACATCTGTGGTAGTGCGAAAGAGCCTTCACATACGTGTATCCATTGGCTACACCGCTCACGCTATGAAGGATGTCGGTATCAGAATCAGGGTGCAGCGGGAATTGCGGGAGCAATTCGTTGCCGCTTGCAAGGCGGAAGACAAACCCGCCGCCCAAGTCCTGCGTGAGTTCATGCGCTCGTATGTCGGTGCACATGCGCCGCGAGCACGAAGCCACCACTCAGCCGCTCACGACAACAAACAGCCCAGGTTCAACGTTGGCGACACCGGGCGGTTTCTGCGTGTGAGTACTAAGGACAACATCAATCGAGTGGCCAGCGCGAAAAGGGATAAGAAAACATGACGGGGCAAGAACAACGCGCGGCGCTACAACGGAAAATCTGGGATATCGCAAACGATGTTCGCGGCTCCGTTGATGGCTGGGACTTCAAGCAATATGTCCTAGGTACACTCTTCTATCGGTTCATCAGCGAGAACTTCGCCGCTTATATCGAGGCGGATGATGAGAGCATCGATTATGCGGCTCTATCCGATGACGTCATCACCGATGACATCAAGGATGATGCCATCAAGACCAAGGGCTATTTCATCTATCCCAGCCAGCTGTTCGTGAATGTCGCGAAGAACGCCAACATCAATCACAGCCTGAACACCGACCTAGCGCACATCTTCGCGGCGATTGAATCATCGGCCAATGGCTACCCTTCCGAGCAGGACATCAGAGGTCTTTTCGCCGATTTCGACACGACCAGCACGCGTCTTGGCCATACCGTCTCGGAAAAGAACAGCCGATTAGCCAAGGTCCTGAAACGCGTTGCAGAGCTCGATTTCGGCGACTTCCACAACAGCCAGATTGATTTGTTCGGCGATGCCTACGAATTCCTGATCTCGAACTACGCCGCCAATGCGGGCAAGTCCGGCGGGGAGTTCTTCACGCCTCAACATGTCTCAAAGCTCATCGCGCAGCTCGCCATGCACGGGCAAACACAAGTTAACAAGATTTACGACCCGGCCTGCGGCTCCGGCTCGCTACTGTTGCAGGCGAAGAAGCATTTTGACGAACATATCATCGAAGAGGGTTTCTTTGGGCAGGAGATCAACCACACGACCTACAACCTCGCCCGCATGAACATGTTCCTGCACAACATCAACTACGACAAGTTCAATATCCAGCGCGGCGATACGCTGACCCAGCCGCATTTCCAGGACGACAAACCCTTTGACGCCATCGTCTCCAACCCGCCTTATTCGGTAAAGTGGATCGGCTCAGACGATCCGACCCTAATCAACGATGACCGCTTTGCTCCGGCGGGGGTGTTGGCACCCAAATCAAAGGCCGATTTCGCCTTTGTGCTCCATGCGCTTAGCTATCTCTCGGCCAAGGGCCGCGCGGCGATCGTCTGCTTTCCGGGCATTTTCTATCGCGACGGGGCGGAGAAGAAGATCCGACAATATCTGGTCGATAACAATTACGTTGAGACAGTGATAGCGCTCGCCTCCAACCTCTTCTATGGCACGACCATCGCCGTGACGATCCTTGTCCTCGCCAAGAACAAGACGGACACGGCCATCCAGTTCATCGACGCCAGCGGCGAAGAGTTTTTCAAGAAGGCCACCAACACCAATCTGATGACGGACGATCACATCGCGCGGGTGATGGAGATTTTTGATCGTAAGGAAGACGTCGATCATGTCGCCGCCTCGGTGCAGTATGAGATCATCGTGGAGCGCGGCTATAACCTCTCGGTCAGCTCCTATGTCGAGCCGCGCGACACGCGCGAGATTGTCAGTATTGGTGAGCTGAATGCGAAGATCAGAACCACGGTTCTGCGGATCGACCAGCTGCGCGCCGACATCGACGCCATCATTGCGGAGATTGACGCATGAGCGCGGCAGGGTTTCTGGAGGAGCTGCTGGATGGGGCTGATGTGGAGTGGGAACCATTGGGGGAGGTCACTCAACCAACAGCGAACATCAAATGGTCACAAGCCGACGGCGTTTACCAATATATTGATCTCACCTCCGTCGACATCAAAACCAAACGCGTTACCGAGGCAAGCGAGATTACAGCCGAGACCGCGCCAAGCAGAGCGCAGAAGCTCGTTAAAGAAAATGACGTCATTTTCGCTACGACGCGCCCCGCTCAACAACGATACTGCCTAATCGACTCCGAACTGGCCGGAAACGTCGCCAGCACGGGTTACTGCGTGCTCAGAGCAAAGAAGGATCAGGTACTACCTAAGTGGATTTTGCACTGGCTTGGCACAACAGAATTCAAGAATTACGTCGAGGAGAATCAGAGTGGGGCTGCATACCCAGCGATATCAGACGGCAAGGTGAAAGCGTTCAAAATTCCCATTCCATGCCCGGATGATCCGGAGAAGTCGCTGGCGATACAGGGGGAGATCGTCCGAATACTGGACACATTCACCGAGCTTACCGCTGAGCTTACCGCGGGGCTTGCCGCCGAGCTTGCCCAGCGCAAAAAACAATACAGCCACTACCGCGACCAGCTCTTGACCTTCAATGAAGATGAGGTGGAGTGGAAGACGCTGGGGGATATCGCGACTCTACGCCGAGGGCGAGTTATGTCGAAGGGCTACCTGCGAGATAACGCCGGTGTGTACCCGGTCTACAGCTCCCAAACTGCAAACAACGGCATGATTGGCCAGATCGACACGTTTGACTTTGACGGTGAGTACGTCAGTTGGACCACAGACGGAGCAAACGCCGGAACTGTATTCTATAGAAACGAAAAATTCTCGATTACTAACGTTTGCGGCGTAATAAAAGAAAATGGAACGTGCCCGCTGGACCTAAAATTTTTATCTTTTTGGCTTTCGACGGAGGCCAAGAAGCATGTTTACAGTGGAATGGGCAACCCGAAGCTGATGAGTCATCAAGTCGAGAAAATACCAATCCCGATTCCCTTTCCAGATGACCCTAAAATATCGCTAGAAGCCCAAAAGCGCGTCGCCGCCATCCTCGACAAGTTGGATGCGCTGACGACTTCCCTCACTGAGATCCTGCCGCGTGAAATCGAGCTGCGTGAAAAGCAGTATGCCTATTACCGCGATCAGCTGCTGAGCTTCCCCAAGCCGGACGCGGAGGCTTTCTAAATGGGACAGACGCTGACCGAAATTGCTAAAACGCTGCGAGATGCCGACAAGAAGGTGCAGCTGATCTATGCGTTCAATGCCTCCGGCAAGACGCGACTGTCGCGCGAATTCAGGGAACTGATCGACCCGAAGACCGAGGAACGGGACGACGATTATCGCCCGAAGGTGCTCTACTACAACGCCTTCACCGAAGACCTGTTCTATTGGGACAATGATCTGACTGGCGATGTCGAGCGGAAGCTTTGTATCCAGCCGAATGCGTTCACCAAATCCGCCTTTGAAGATCTTGGGCTCGACATCAACGTCATCACCGAATTTCAGCGTTACACTCAGCCGAATCTGACGCCCCGCTTCAACGAGGAGTACAAAGCCAAAGGCAGGGATGGCAACGAGGTCACCGTGCCTGCGTTTTCTGAAGTAACTTTCTCACTCGAACGCGGCGACGACGAAAGCGTCGGAAATCTGAAAATCTCGAAGGGTGAAGAAAGCAATTTCATTTGGAGCGTGTTCTATTGCCTGCTGGATCAGGTCATCAGTACTCGAAACGTCGTCGACGTGGACGAGCGTGAGACGGATCAATTCAATAACCTCGAGTACATATTCATCGATGATCCTGTCAGCTCCCTCGATGAGAACCACCTCATCCAGCTTGCGGTCGATGTAGCTCACCTCGTAAAAAGGAGTGCTTATGTCGAAGGCGTAGGTTTGAGGTTTGTCATTACAACGCACAACCCATTATTCTTTAATGTACTTCACAATGAATTAAATGGTGATGACAAAGCACTGAGCTACAAGGGAAAGACGTACTCAAAATACCGCCTTGAAAAAGAAGGAGATGGAACTTTCAGTTTGTCGCCACAGCCGAACGACTCCCCGTTTTCGTATCACCTGTACTTGCTCCGAGAGCTTCAAGCAGCTTCAGAAAATGGGGAAATAAAAAAGTATCACTTCAACTTCATACGGAATATTTTGGAAAAAAGCTCGACATTTCTCGGTCATAATCGTTGGAATGAACTTCTTCCCAAGACCGCCGACGGTAGGCCAAATCCTTATCAATCAAGAATTCTAAATATTTCGAGCCACTCCAAGCAATCTGGCGAAGAGATTCAGTACATAAGCGATGATGACAAGCGGGTTTTTCGATACTTAGTCAAGAATATTGCCAAGAATTATCAAAGTTGGCATTGGGAAGGTGAAAATGCCTGAGCAGACCACTCCCATAGCTGAGACCAATCGCTTCATCGTGCTCGATAAATATGTGCGCGCCTGGGAAGCCGCTGACAGCTATCAGTCCGAGGCCGATCTTGAACGCGAGCTGATCCAGGACCTACGCAATCAGGGCTATGAAGTTCGGGCCGATCTGAAGTCAACACACGCCATGCTGGCCAATGTGCGTGTTCAGTTGCAAGCGCTCAATGATGTTCAGTTTACTGATAAGGAATGGGCGCGCTTCGTCGAAACCTATTTGGACAATCCAAGCGACAGCGCAACGGACAAGGCCCGCAAGCTCCATGACGACTACATCTTCGATTTCGTCTTCGACAATGGGCGGATTCAGAATATCTACCTCGTCGACAAGGGCAATGTCAGCCGCAACAAGGTTCAGGTCATCAAGCAGTTCGAGCAGGCAGGAACGCATGCGAATCGCTATGATGTAACGATCCTCGTGAACGGTCTGCCGCTGCTGCAGGTCGAGCTGAAAAAGCGCGGCGTTGCCATCCGCGAAGCGTTCAATCAGATTCACCGCTACAGCAAAGAGAGCTTCAACTCTGACAGCTCGCTTTTCAAATATCTCCAGATCTTCGTGATCTCCAATGGCACCGACACGCGCTATTTTGCCAACACGACCAAGCGCGACAAGAACAGCTTCGATTTCACGATGAACTGGGCGCAGGCTGACAACAGTCTGATCCGGGACTTAAAGGATTTCACAGCGACCTTCTTCGAGAAGCGCACCCTTTTGAAGGTGTTGCTGGACTATTCCGTGTTTGATGTAAGCGATACCCTTTTGGTGATGCGCCCCTACCAGATCGCGGCGACAGAACGCATCCTAAGGAAAATCAGAAGCTCCTTCGAAGCCAAGACCTCTGAAGGCAAGATTTTGGGCAAGCCCGAAAGCGGCGGATTTATCTGGCACACGACAGGTTCAGGCAAGACGCTGACCAGCTTTAAGGCGGCGCGCCTCGCCACACAGCTCGACTTCATCGACAAGGTCTTTTTCGTGGTCGACCGCAAAGATCTCGATTACCAGACGATGAAGGAGTATCAGCGCTTCTCTCCGGACAGCGTGAACGGTTCAGACAGTACCGCCGGTTTGAAGCGCAATCTGTCCAAGGACGACAACAAAATCATCGTGACGACGATTCAGAAGCTCAACAATCTGATGAAAAGCGAAGGCGACCTGCCTGTCTATAGCCAGCGCGTTGTCGTCATTTTCGATGAGTGTCACCGCAGCCAGTTTGGTGAGGCGCAGAAGAACCTCAAACGCAAATTCAAATCCTTCTGCCAGTTTGGCTTCACTGGCACGCCGATCTTCCCTGAAAATGCTTCGGGTGGGGAGACAACGGCCAGCGTCTTCGGGAGCGAGCTTCACTCCTACGTCATCACCGACGCCATCCGTGACGAAAAGGTGCTGAAATTCAAGGTTGATTATAACGATGTGCGCCCGCAATTTAAGGTCATTGAGACCGAGCAGGATGAGAAGAAGCTGACTGCCGCTGAGAATAGGCAGGCGCTTCAGAATCCTCAGCGCATCGGCGAGATTTCCCAGTACATCCTAGACAACTTTCGCCGCAAAACGCATCGACTGTATGGGGACAATAAGGGCTTCAATGCCATGTTTGCCGTGAGCAGTGTCGAGGCGGCAAAGCTCTATTATGAGAGCCTGAACAAGCTGCAGGCAGACAGCGATAAAACATTGAAAATCGCGACGATCTTTTCATTTGCGGCTAATGAGGAGCAGGACGCAATTGGCGACATTCCCGACGAGAGCTTTGAGGTTTCCGCGCTAAACAGCAGCGCCAAGGAGTTCCTGAGCGCGGCCATCGCGGATTACAATGCGTTTTTCAAAACGAACTTCAGCGTCGATAGCAAAGGCTTCCAGAACTATTATCGGGATCTGGCCAAGCGGGTGAAGTCCAAAGAAGTGGATCTGCTCATTGTGGTGGGCATGTTCCTGACTGGCTTTGATGCGCCGACGCTCAACACGCTGTTCGTGGACAAGAACCTGCGCTTTCATGGTCTCATTCAGGCCTATTCCCGTACCAACCGCATTTATGATGCGACCAAGTCATTCGGAAACATCGTCACCTTCCGCGACCTTGAAGAGGCGACCGTCAAAGCGATTACGCTGTTCGGTAATGCGAACACCAGGAACGTCGTCCTCGAAAAAAGCTACTCGGAATACATGGAGGGCTTTACGGACCAGACGACCGGAGAAGCAAGACGCGGCTTCATGGATGTTGTGAAGGAGCTTGAAGAGCGTTTCCCCGACCCCTCGGCGATTGCAAAGGAGGCTGACAAAAAGGCCTTTGCGAAGCTCTTCGGTGAGTATCTCCGTGTTGAGAATATCCTGCAGAACTACGATGAATTTGCCAACCTCAGAGAGCTTCAGGAGATCGATCAGAGGGATGCCGAAGCTCTAACAGCCTTCAAAGAACGGCATCATCTGAGCGATGATGACGTTGAAAACCTGAAGACTGTCAAAATGCCCGAAGACCGGAGGATCCAGGACTACCGTTCGACCTACAACGATATCCGGGACTGGCTTCGCCGAGAAAAGGCAAGCTCTGAGCAAGTCGAGTCGAATATTGATTGGGGCGATGTTGTCTTCGAGGTTGATCTGCTGAAATCCCAGGAAATCAATCTTGATTACATTCTTGAGCTCATTTTTGAGCATAATAAAAAGACGAAAAGCAAGTCTGAGCTCGTCGGTGAAATTCGCCGCGTCATCCGCGCGAGTATCGGCAACCGTGCAAAGGAAAGCCTCATCGTCGATTTCATAAATCAGACAAATCTCGATGAACTCGGGGACAAAGCGGGGGTGATCGAGGCCTTCTTTGCATTCGCACAAGCGGAACAACGCCGCGAAGCGGAAGAGCTCATTATCGGCGAAAAGCTGAATCCGGACGCTGCGAAGCGCTATATCGCGACATCAATTAAGCGAGAGTATGCGAGCGAGAACGGTACGGAGCTGAATTCGATCCTGCCAAAAATGAGCCCCCTCAATCCGGAGTATCTCAACAAGAAACGCAACGTGTTCCAGCGCATTTCTGCTTTCGTTGAAAAGTTTAAAGGTGTTGGTGGAAAAATCTAATTGGAAGTATTCTCGGACGAGTATTGTTCGGCGCACTTCTCGCACTTGGGAAGGTTTCATTCGAGTTTTGTGGGTGAATGGATGCCAGCAGGCGGGCTGGCGTTTTCTGTGTCTGGTTTAAGGGGTCTGCGGCTCCGTCCTCCGTCAAGAGCAAGCCTTGGCGTTCACTTCGGCGCAGCTAGCGGTTTCCCCGACCTTCCGCGCTTCGCTTGTGCATGACGGGTGACCCCTCCGCTGGCGGCAGTTTTGACGGCTTCCCCCCGCTCATTGGCGCATTGGCGCGGGCCTAGTCCGGTTGCAGGGCAACCGACCATCCGAGAAATAAATGCGTTGGCAACGAAGCCAACCGCATCTGGTTTTGCGCAGCCGCATCAACTCCTGATGCGCAATCGTGCGCCGTGCTTTGATATCTTGCTGGAGTGCCTGGCGATCTTCGAGGTTCTTCAGGACAAGTGCGTCCTTTTCCGCGCGGTCACGGCGGAAGGCTTGGAGCGTTTCGCGCTCGTTCTCAGCCGCCTGCTATCGTCTTTCCCTGAGCGGAGCGAGCCCATTCCCCCCTCTGTCGTCCTGCCGCCGGTGCGGCAGTCATCTCCCAGCGGTGATGACCTTTCCCATCGCATCGCTCGCCCCGCGACCGTGAAGGCGCGCCGGTGCGTCGGCGCAAGGGGAGTGGTGCGGGCGCACGTAGGCCGAAGGCCGGAGGAGCCTCGGTCCCCTTGCGAGGCCCAGCAGGGGCCGCCCGGCGTGCCGATGTGCCAGGTCGAGGAAGGGGCGAGTGATGCGATGGGAAAGCGGTACTCAAAGACCAATTCGAAAAATGTGGCGGAAGCCTGCCACAATTCGAAGCATTTGCGCTTGTGTTTCTTGGCCTCCACGAGGGGGGCGTGGATGATTGCTCATCCCGAAAACGAACCCATCAGATCAACGCGGCAGCATGCTGCGCGGACCGGTGCCGCGAGACTCCGGCCAGTCGGATAGTGGTCCTCCGAAAGCCTCCGTGTTCGGATCGACGGCGGCGAGGATGAGCGCGCCGGCGGCGCGCCAGGACTTCAGGCAGCGGGTCGGATGCTGCATGACCTCGATCGCGAGGCGAGACCAGCCATCCGACGCGATTGTGAGAAAATACGTCTGCAATTGCAGGTCGTCCGCCACCTCAGTGCGATGACCGAGGACGTCGCACCACGGTACCCCGTCGATCCGGACTCGCCGGTGATGCTCGTAACGTCGCGCGGACGCCTCGACAGCGAGGATCCAAGCGCCAATGTCCGGCGCGTAGTATGACCATTCCGGGCGGGGCATGCGTCCGGCGGCTCGGTCGAGCACGTACCGCCGCAGGATATGCGGGGCGACGGTCATTGCGAATACGTGTGCGCGGCGTTGCGGTCGCGATCATCGCGACGCGGCTTCGGCGGCGTGAACGTGCGGCCGGTGCGCTCGTATTCCTCGAGTTCAGACTGACCGAGGTCGCGGAAGCGCGGCAAGGCGGCGGTGATGTCGGCGACGGACTGCCCAGACAGATGCCTGCGCTGATCGTCGTCGAGGTGTGAGACGACGAAGGCCTGCAACGGCTGCGGAAGCCGGTGCATAGCTTCGAGATCACCGGCGGCGGCATCGCGAACGTCTGTAGCTTCTGCGATTGCGGATCGCGCGGCGCAAATCGTTTTTATGGATTTCGCGGATGCGGCTTGCTCCCGCTGCCACGCATCTTGAATCGACAGCGACGGCTGGCAATTTTCGACTTTTACGCCCGCGCGCTGGGCGGCGATCCAGAGCTTATCTTGCTCATCTTGAGTCCAGTCGCCGTCGAGATACACGCCGCCGCCCCAAGCTTCCTTTGCTTTCAGGATCGTTGCATCGATGACTTTGACCGTCAGGCCGCCGTGAATCTCAAGCTGATCGCCAGTGTCTCGGATGCGAGCGTAGCCTGCCGTGACCCAGCATCCGTCTGGGCCGTCGGTCGCCGAATAGCCACGAGCGGTCCACCACAAAACCAGCGAGTTGACTGTGTCTTCCGACACTTTTGTCACTTTCAGAGCGTCGACATCGGCTCCGACTGATGCGGTTTTCGCCAGATGCTCCGGCTCGACGCCGAGCTTATCGGCGAGCGCGGCGGCGAGTATTTGCGCGCGGCCGGTGGGACCCCATGTTCGGATGCTACGCCCGGCTGCATCGTACTCAAGCCAGCCGCCATCGATCATCATAATCCGAGCCGCCGGTCGCGCGGGCGTCGGTTTCTGAATCATGCGCAGATCATCGGAAAATGCATGCGCGTTGAACCCCGCGGGGGCGACTTCTGCGAGGATTTTCGCCTTAAAGTTCTGAGCTCTTATCTTTGCCATCACTTCCCCCTTGTTACGAATTAAGTCTTGCAGATCGATGTCGCCTATGCGTTGCGCGGCGGCGTGGTCACGGATGCGCTTTCGAGCCGCTGCAACGCGCTCGTGTGATGACCCAAAATCTCGACGATCGCCTGCAACAAGCCCTTGAGCTCGTCCAACGGGCTCGTCTCGCCGGTCTGCTCGTCGAGGAGGCTCAGGAGCGGTAACAGGCGCTCCGATGCCTCCCGCGCGCCGGTCGCCTGAGTTAGTATTGCGTCGTTCTGATCGGGCATTTTTGGCTTCCTCCACATTTTGAAAGTTGATGCCGCGCAAGCGTGAGCGGACAGCCGCGGAGGTGATCTTTTCCACGCCTTCTGCACGTGCAGCTGCAGCGAGGACGCGATTCAGGCTATGCACGCTCCCGGACCGGTCGATCAGGACGTAGCCGCTCTCGCCGGTCGCGACCGAAAAATCAAAGGAGTGGAGCGCGACGGCGAACGACCGCGCGTCGTCCGATGCTTGCCACGCTGCGAGAGCTTGCGTCCGGATTTCGTCGAGCGGCACGGCAGTGCGCTCGGCTTGGGCGCGTTGGCGCGGCGTCGAATGCGCCACCGGTCGGCGACCATCGAGCAAACCGGCAGCAAGCATTGCGTCGGAAACGTCGGCGCGGCCCTCTTTCAGGAGCGCTGCCGCCGCACTGCGATTGTGTTTGCCCTTCGTGAACGGCAAACCGCATTCAAACTCCACGATTCTGCTGACTTTTTCTCTTCGCGCGTGATCGTGCGCGAGCGAGACAACGGAGCCGTCGTCACGAACGAGAGACCAGACGACGTGAGCGTGTTTGCGACCGGCCTTGACGTGATAAACACCCGCGCGCTGCGAGTTTTGTAGCCCGAATTCGGCTTCGTAACGATCGAGAAATGTCGCGATAACCGCGTCCGGATCGGAGCAGTCCGGCGGAGGATCGATATGCACGTGGTGCACCGGACGATCCGTCCGGCCGTGAGCGGATGACGCTACAAGCTCCCGAAGCTGATCGCGCAGATGCTCCGCCGCCAGCCCGCGTGCGGGCATGACTTCAACCGTTTGGCCGCCTTTGCGGGACATGAGATGTCGAGCAAGGGCGGGGCCGCCGGAACCTCGGGTTGCGCCTGCGATCACTCGGTCGCCTCTGCCGCTCGGAGACGATCGACGACGCTGACCAGATCGGCCTGCGTTGCGCGCAAATCGCGCAGAATCGTCTCAGTCGTCTCATGCTCCGGAGCGCAGCCCGTCTCACGCAGTGATCGCGCGAGTTGAATCGTCGCGCCTGTCAGTCTGCCGACTTCACCGGTGAGGCGAGAGACGGCGGCAACGTCATCAGACGGGATGCGGACAGGACGGCGACGCGGGCTCGGCGGCAACGGCGGAAGTGTCGCGCCGCCGTCCGGAAGGCGCATCCGGGCGGCGGCGCGGAGCCAGCCGGACACTGTGGTGCCTGCGGCGCGTGCGGCCTCCTGGACTGCTGTGCGGGTCGGCAAATCCGCGCGAAAAAATAGAACGGGAGGGATGGACATGACGCGGCCTCTTGATGAGTACTACGTCATGATGAGATCACCGGCGGAAATCGGACAAGCCATGTCGTCCGACGCGTGTGCCAGACAAGCCATGGTGTATGACGACAGCGGTGAGATAGCGCACCCATGTCGTCATACGGTGACGACGGAAAGGGCTCTCTGAAGCCGTCTGGTGGGGGTCCATGGGGGGGCACGCCTCCCCCTAGCCAGCTTGGGGTCATCGCGAAGCGTATGACACTATGGCTGGCTATCTTCGAGTTCGATAGTCAGGAATGATCAGTAAGCCATGTTATATGACGGTGGGGCGGTTCAAAAGAAAACGGCCCCTATACCGGGGCCATCTTCGTCTCGTTTACATTGTACAGCTCGCGTTCGTACTACGCATTCCGGGAATGATGATCTAGGGTGCCCCTCTGCGCGTCGGTAATAGCAAAGCGGAGTTCTTGGAGTTTATCGTGAACCTCGTAAGCAAGTCTGCCGAGTGCGAAGCACGTTGCAGCTTCATCAATATCGACCGTGCGACGATGAACGAGAGCGTTGTACGCATGCGCTACGTCTCTGAGGTCGTCAGCAAGCGCAACCACTCGTTCGTGTGTGATGGGCTTCTTGTCATCTGGCAACTCCGAAAACGCAAGCCCGTCGGTGTGAATTCGCTCGAACTTCATCACATGATTTCCCTCTAGTTCACTCGTTTCCAGCTAGCTTGGCCTTCTCGGATCGCAGCCGGGCTGTGGGCGTCATTCTTGACATCCTTCCCTCGCACTTATGCTGCGGCCGCAAAGTCGGAATCGACCAGAGACCTCACCGTCACGCGCAGGCGACGTCGCATCGTGTCGAACGACTTTTCCGCCTGGGCGGGTGTGATTTCGATTCTGATCCGCTCGGCGGTGCAGGGATACACATTACAGCAACTATAGTCAGTCATGCGCCAGCCGTCCTTTGCGCGACGCAGAACGACTTCCGCGCCGATCACAGAATATTTGTACGCCGTCGACGCCGGTCCAGCCGAGCGAGCCGTGACGCAAGCTCCGCGCCGGTGGGTCGTCGCGACGAACATTTGTTCGAGCCGTTGCTCGGCCAGATCGGCGATGCGACGGACGTCAGGCGCGGAAAGCGTCCAGGACCTCGCTTTTCCGCGGACTTTATCAATGTGCGTTTCAAGCGATGCGACGTCCGTCACCGCGAGTCCTGAAATTCGCTTTGCCATCGTTGTTAGCTCCTTCTACTGGTGTCCTACCGCAGTGAATGACTTAGTAGGTCACTCACAGACAGATGCTGTCCGCGCTCAGCAGAGAGAGTCAACTGCTTCGACGGAAGCGCTAGGGAGGCAATCGACGAAAATCCCGGGGATTGATTGAGGAATCGCCGATGAAGATTATTTTTCGGGCATAGGCGGGCGACGGTGCGTCTAGCTATCGCCCGCCATCATGATGCCTCTCAGCGAGGTGTCGTGTTGCAGCGGCAATCGCAACAGTTGTTGCGGCACTTATTGTGTCGACAAAGCCGCTGGCGATGACGTCATCCGCGACATTGACGATCTCCCAATACCATCCATCTGGCTCGGCGGCTTCGACGCCGAGCCCAACGACTACGGTAGAAGTGGATGCCTCCGCGCACTGAATTTCATCGCAGCCGGTCCAAAGCGAGAGTTCTGGTTGGGGCTGCAAAGTCATGATGGTCACTGCGTCTCTCCTGTAGTGAAAGAACATGGGTATCCGTGCTACGTCAGCGCCATCTATGAGTCCAGGGACTGGATGTCGCGTAACTAATCGAAATTGATCATCAAGAACTCAGGCCAAGGATTCGATTGGCGCACTCGTAAAGACTCGCCAATTGTTGACAAGGAATCGATGGATTGTCGGGAAGGAGTCGAAATTGTTGACAAGGAGTCGTGCGGTTAGAAAATGAATTCATTGGATGACGCGGTCACGGGTCGCAGAGCCGGTGTCAGGCTGCGCGTTGAACCACGCATTCCCTCATTTGAAACAAATCAGCTAGCACGCCTCTAAGGAGCGGCATTGCTGCTTCCGGGTGACCGTCAGCCCGTAGTGATGCGATGCGCTGTTCAATCATTCTATTGATGCTGAGCGGGTCTCGTTTTGCGCTGTGCAATACATGATAAGCGATGTTGCGCGTGATGATGCGTCGAACCTCCGCGTGTCCGGCGGCTTCGTCGGCGGCGTTTCTCTGGACTTTCGCGGCGCGTTTTAGAATGATGATGCCTTCCTGCCGGTCTGCATCAGCGGTTGTTTCGGCGACGAGACGTTCAAACCCGTCTCCGGAGATGTCTCCCGAGACCGTCTCGATCCGGGACAAGAATGTCCCGGCCAGTTTTGTTCGCAGAAAGCGGAGCCAAGTGAAAGTGTCGAGGTGTCCGACGACTTGTCCGCCGTCTTCGAACTGCTGATCGCCGCCGAGTTCGTCGTCTGCGGGAAGATTCAGAGTCTCCCGGAGTTTCGCGGTAATGACGCATGACCGAGTTCCTGGCATCACCTCAGCGTACTCGCGGAAACGCGCGTAAGCGTCGGTATCGCCTGCGTCGGCGTCTTCGACAATTTGCCAAATCGTTTGGCCCTTGGCATCGCTCTTATGTGCGACGCCGCCAGCCAGTTCCCATGACGTCCCCTTTGCGATGTAATCGCTTGCTGCCTCCGGGCTAGCGGCGATCTCGATGCCCTGGCCATCGATGACAGTCGTTCCGCCGCGTTTAGCGACTTGAGCGCGGAAATTCTCGATGAGAATGCGTCCAGCGGCGAGTGCTGCGTCCTCAATGGCTTCCGACTCTGCGTCGGTCAGTTCGTCGTCGCCATCGCAGGAAATGCACGAGACTCCGAAGTGCAAGTGAAAATGCCAGCCGTGGCGACCGTAGGTAACCTCGGGAGCGACTAGAACTCCGGCAACCCCCGCTTCTTCCGCAGCGCGCGCCCAGTTCTTCTGGCGGCGCGCGGCGGCGAAAGAGTCCGTCACGAGCTTCTTAACGTCCGCAAGCTTGTCCTTCTTCACGTGATGTACGGTAACCAGACCCATCAGAAACATGCCGTCGGCTTCCGTCGTCGCCTTAACGACCTCCCGGACAGCCTCCTGGCGCTTCCTGGCGACGGCCGGTGCGCAGGTTGGACATAGCCAGCCCGATTTGCAGCGATAGACGCCAGAAACCCAGGCGCGGCCTGCGTCGTTACGATGAACCGGGATTTGGAGACGGGCACCGTCGTCTTCATCGCGGTCGTAAGCGGCAGCACCGCAGCCGCAGACTGCGTGAGAGCGCTCGTCTTCGCTGAGACCGGTGCGGAGCATCCGGACCACGGCGTGTTTCAAATCGTACCGGTGCTTAGTCTCAGAAACCTCGGCGTTGGATTCCTCTATTTTCGCGTTGCCTCGTCCTTCGTTGGCATTGTCCAATTGATTGTTGATGTTTTCGTTGTCCGCGAATGTAGCTCCTCTACTGGCAAGCGACCGCCTGTCGGCGGTCGTGTCGGTATCACCCCAAAGCAGATCGATTCCAGCGGCGATTCCGGCGGGCAATGTGATAAACGGGCGACTGCATGCATCGATCGAGAGGTCGCGATCGAAACCATCGCGGCTGATATCACCGCCACGACTATTGTTGACATATCCTAGATTTGTAGTGACCATGATCTCACCCGTTGATGACCCCTGGCGAGCGCCTGCGAAGCGCGAAGACCCAGGGGTTGTCATCAATGGTGGGTATCAACTCACGCGCAGGTCAAACGCGCTCGGACCGTGCCGGTCGGCTCAACGCGCAAAATCCCAACGATTCATTGGGAAAGAATATTTTCGGGAGGATCGCGGTAAACGGGTCGGCAGCCGACAGCATATGACCGATCGTCATGCAAAAGTTGGAATCTTCAGAACGGAAGAACGCCAATACTTTCTTGGGTGCTCCGATGCAAAGCTGGATCGAGCGCGGTCTCCCTCGCTCCCCCCATGACGATTCTTCGTGGCTCTCGGCCGGGCCACGGGTCCCGGCCTTCGTGCGCCGTGCCGGCGCACCGCCACTCTCGGATAGTCATGGGGCCCCGTCGCTCGGTGACTAGTCGTTCGGGCCGCTCGCCCCGCGCAAGAGCGCGCGCCTAAGAAGGCGCTGCCGTCGAGCCCCTTGGGCTCGACGCAGGGACGAGTGTAGGCGGCCCTCGCGACCGTCAACCGCGTTCTGTTTGCTCGGTCTTACAAGCGTTTTTGGGAAAGATATGGAGCGATGTCGACACCCGGAAAGCTGACGCGCTCGATGACTGCGGTTTCGACATCCTCAAGTTCGGGATCGGTGTAGTGACCTTGGGCTCCGACGACGAGGTGGCCCATGATCCTGTCTTTCGTGCGATGGGGCACAAGCGCCCGCTCTAATGCAGCCGCGAAATTGTGGCGGAGACTGTAGAACGAGGTATCGTCGGTTTTCGCGCCAGCGCTCTTGATGTCGCGGTTTAGCCGTTTCCCGACGGCGGATGAAAAATATCCGTATTGATCCGGCCGCAGGTTGGGAAACAGGCGCGTGTACTTGGGGTGATTTCTCCGCTGATCGACAAAATCAATAAATCCGATCTTGATCAGGTCGTCGTGAATAGGAATTTGTCGGCGCGCCGATGCGGTCTTCAGTTTCAATCTCGCAGCAGACTTTTCCTCTTTTTTCATTCCTTTCACCGCGCGCTCGATCTCATCTCGATCGTAAATCGTCAGCAAATCGATATGCCAGCGGCCATTGTGTAGAATAATCCGGCGCGGCTCGATCTGGCAGAGTTCATTGAGGCGAGCACCGGTATATAGAGCCAGGATCGGCAGCCAAAAGTCTTCTGTCGCTCGCGATCGTTTCTGGACGATGTACCGGAAATAGGCATTGATCGGATCGGGCTTGAAAGCTCGCCGACCTTCGTCAGGTCGGTCGGTCCTGCGGCTTTCGCGTGTCCGCGAGGAGACGATGCCGATGGCAGGGGTCGCGGGAATCCAGAGATTCCGAACAAGATGCATGAAGAACGTTTTGACGGGTGTCAGATAGTCGTCGTCGACGGTTTTGTCATCGATAACTTCAAAGGGCCGTGCGCGCTTTTCGTTCCTTTCGGCGGCATCGGCAAGATTGTTGGTTTTGAACCGGTCGAAAGCTCGTTTCGGCGTGCGGTCCAAGATATCGCGATATCGTTCAAAATCCTGGCGTGTGTAGTCGCGGAGTGGCTTGTCGCCGATCGTTTCCAGAAAATTCCTGATCCGCGGCCCAATTGTCGAAACATGCTTCGTGCCGCCAAGCTCTTTGGCCTTGGCCTGAACGTAATCGTCGATCTTGGTCGACAGGAGGTCGGCGGACCACTGATTCTTGTGCGCGTTTTGAACGTCATTCCGGACCTTCGCCATCTCGTTCATCAAGTCGGCACGAAGGTCGGCAATCTCGCTTGAGGGAGCCTTCGCCGGTGCGGCGGTCAAGGCCGCTACGCGGTCGCCGATTACACGGATACGTTGATTGATCCCCGAAAGACGCTCCCGAGTTCCGGCCGTCGCCTTGTACTCGGTGATGGCTGCCTGGATTGCGTCCGCCTGCTGCCGGGTGCTGTCGGTCGCCTGCTGGCTTTCGACGAGACCCATCGCGTCGTCGAACATTTTCAGCAAAAGGGCGCGGTCGGGTTGTTCCAGATCATTCAATTGTGCTTGCCGGACCGCCTCCGACCATTCATCCATCGTCACTGCCAGCCTCATTGCCCGTCTCCGGGCCTTCCTACGGTCGCCGGTCCGGAGACTCGCGGCGGCGTCATTCGAGCCAACGTGAGCCTTCAGATCCTGCGGGATTGATCGGCGAAACCAATAAACGGTGCCGCGTTTCCATAGGTACATGAGCGCCTCGAAACGTTACATCAAATTGTAACAGAATCGAGTCGCTAGAATGCTTCTTACATTAGTAAAATCAATTGCTTAGACATGGCGGAAGGGGTGGGATTCGAACCCACGGTACCCTTGCGGGCACGCCGGTTTTCAAGACCGGTGCCTTAAACCGCTCGGCCACCCTTCCGTGCCGGAACAACAGCGGCATAGCAAAGCGCGACGGCGGGGGGAAGCGTCGCGCGATCGCGGGACGGCAGAGCTCGGAGACGGGTCCCCGGCGCCACAGTCGGGTCGGCGGCTCATCGGATTGGCGCTCGATCTGTGTCGCGCGGGGCTCTCGCGAGGGAGCGGTCTGTCAATATTGCGGCATTATTGCTACACTTTGCTGTAAATTTGTCATATGCGCGGTGGTTGAGCGAAGATGTTCGGTATTGAGCGGTGGGAGCGGTGTCGGACATCTAGGCTGGCGCCGAGCCTGGCTCGTCACAGCCGGGCAAAACTGGTTCTGGACGGAGTCCTCACCGCATGTCCGACGCTTCCGCGAGCGCCATCGTCCCCGATTACCCGCTGAATCGGACCCCGGTCGTCCACACCACAGACATCGCGGAAATGCGCCACGCACTGATCAATTTCTATGGTGCACGGGCGTTCTCGGCGGAGGCCGAGGGGTTCGAGGGGTTCGGCAGCTTCGTCAAGCTCGACGTGACGGCGTTCGGCTTTTGCCGCTACGCCTCGCAGGCTGTCGCGGAGTTTTCCGAAACCGATTTCGCGCGGCTGCAGATCGCGTTATGCGGCACCGGCCGGACCACCTCGGGCGGCTCGAGTGTCGAGGTCGACCCTTCGCGCTGGTGTGTTTCGTCGCCGGGGGCGCCGACGGTGCTGGAGTTCGGCGCCGACTACGAGCAGCTCATCATCCGGTTCTCCAATGAAAAGCTGATGGCCACGCTGGAGGCGATGCTGGGTGTCAAGCCGCGCGGCCGGCTGGTGTTCGCGCCATCGGTGCGGATCGACGATTGCGGCGCGCGTGCGCTGCGCGATCTCGGCCTGTTTCTCGCCCGGCATGTCGATCCGGCGCAGGCCCCGCTGCCGCCGCTGATGCTGCGCGAACTCGAACATACGCTGATGGTGTCGCTGCTCAGCGTGGCGCGGCACAATTTCAGCGACCAGCTCGACCGCGATGCGCCGGACTGCGCGCCGGACTATGTTCGCGTCGCGGAGGAGTTCATCGCGGCGTCTTGGAACAGGGCGATCACCATCAACGATCTCGCCGCCGTGACCAATGTCGGGGTCCGCAGCCTGTTCAAATCGTTTCAAAAGCACCGTGGCTATTCGCCGATGGCGTTCGCCAAGACGGTGCGGCTCAACAAGGCCCGCGAAATGCTGCTGCAGGGCGATCCGTCGCGCTCGGTCACCTCGGTCGCGTTCGCCTGCGGCTTCAGCAATCTCGGCCATTTCGCCCACGACTATCGCCAGAAACACGGAGAATTGCCGTCGGAAACGTTGGCCCGGGCGCGCTGACCGGACGCGCCCCTGGCGGCGGCGTGCGACGGTTAGCCGAGATGCGCATAGGCAGCTGCAGCCGGCTCCGCTAGACGGGGAGTGTGATATCACTGAAGCGCCCGCGGGCGCGAACGGCAGAGCCGGCACCATTGACCTCAACAGGGGGCATCGGTCATTCCACCAACCTCGTCGGCGTGCCGATGGGCTTCCTCACCGATGTCGGCTTCAACGACCAGCCGGTGCCGCTGCACATCGCCGGCGTACGCGAGATGAATCCGAGCCTGTTCGAGATGCTCGGTCAGGCGGCCGATCTCGCCGACGCTGGCGAGGCGTTCTCGTGCTACATGGCCGCGCTGTTCGGCATCGATGCGGAGCAACGGGTGCGCAGGGCCGACGGCCGCAGCCGCTTCCGCTCGTCGTTTCTCGATCTGATCAAGGGCTGGGGCTTCGACAGCAACGGGCCGGAGGGCGCCGTGCTGAAGGGCTGGGTGGAGAGCCGGTTCGGCATTTTTCCGACGTTTCACAAGGACGCGATCCGGCGGATCGCGAGCCCGGCATGGACGACCTATGTCGAAGAGAAGATGTCGAGCCGCTTCCACAACAACGCGATCTACGTGCAGCTCGATTTGCTGTTCGAATTCTGCCAATGGGCGCTGGCGCATTTTTCCGCCGCCGGCAGCACCCACGTCACACTCTATCGCGGCGTCAACGCATTCGACGAACACCAGATCGTACAGCGGATCGACAAGCGTCACGTGGTGATGCGGCTGAACAATCTGACGTCGTTCTCGTCGGACCGTAGCGTCGCCGACTGTTTCGGCGACACCATCCTGACCGTGCGGGTGCCGGTGCCGAAGATCCTGTTCTTCAACCGGCTGCTCGCCGCGCATCCCTTGAAGGGCGAAAGCGAGTATCTGGTGATCGGCGGCGCGTATCGCGTCACCGCGAGCTATTTCTGAGGACCGCCATGACGCAACCGAGCATCGAGGATCGGGCGCTGGCGGCCTATCTCGGCTTCGCCGTCGGCGATGCGCTCGGCGCCACCGTCGAATTCATGACGCCGTCCGAGATCGTCGAGCGTCACGGCGTTCACAAGGAGATCATCGGCGGCGGCTGGCTGCGGCTGAAGCCGGGGCAGGTGACCGACGACACCGACATGGCGCTGGCACTCGGCCGCTCGCTGATCCGCTGCGGCGGCTTCGACGTGCGTGACGTCTGCGACGAGTTCGCCGCCTGGCTCAGAACCGGCCCGGTCGATGTCGGCAGCACCTGCCGCCGTGGCATCCGCCGCTACATCACCAGCGGCACCGTCGAGGGGCCGTATTTCGAAGGCGACGCTGGCAACGGCGCCGCGATGCGGATCCTGCCGGTGGCGTTGGCGACATTCGGCCGGCCGGCGGAGGAGGCGGCAGCATGGACCGTGGCTCAGGGCCACATCACCCATCATCATCCGTTGTCCGACGGCGCGGCGCTGGCGCTGGTGCGGATGCTGCAGGCACTGCTCGCGGGCGAGGGGCGAACTGGTGCCCGTGTGATCGCGGACGAACTGGTCGAAGCGCACCGCAGCTTCAGGTTCGAGCCGTTTCGTTGCCAGTCGTCGGCCTACGTCGTCGATACGATGCAGACCGTGCTGCACTACTACTTCAACACGACGACGTTCGCGGATTGCGTGATCGCGACCGTCAACCACGGCGGCGATGCCGACACCACCGGGGCACTCGCGGCGATGCTCGCCGGCGCGACCTATGGTTCGGCCGCGATCCCGAAGCGCTGGCTGGACCGGCTCGATCGCCATGTCACAGCGGCGATCCACGATCAGGTGCCGCATCTCCTGGCCATCGCCCGACGCGACGGCGGCGCGTAAAATTCGCGCGGATTGACGCATCTCCCGCACTCAATTGTCACTGGTATTCCCCGGCATCCGGCCCATATGCTGATCATCGCAACGTCAGGCAGCCATCGTGATACGACGCGCGTTGCGCTCCCGCCGCCGCGCATGACAGGGAGACCTAGGATGCATTCACCACCGCCTCACGATCCAAAGCCTCTGCATCAACGGCCGCCCGAGCGAGCCGGCGAATGGCGCGAGCGGACCGAGGAGCGCGCGCCGACTGCCGAACGCGAGCGCCTGATCAAGCAGGCGCGCGAGCTCGATACCGCTGCGAACATTCAGGGATGGTTGTCGTCACCGGAACTGGAGCCGCCGAAATGATAGGTGCGGGCGGGCTGTTCAGCGCTTCACCTTCAGGAATCTGACGCCGATCTCGTCGCCGTTGACCCACGCCACCTCGCACCGCCGATAAGCGAGTCCGGTGGAAGACAGCAGAAGAAAAAACTCCTTCTCCTTCAATCCTTGCAGCGATGCCGGCATCAGCCGTGCGCCTTGGGCGGAGGCGTCCAGCATCTTGCAGGCGAGCCGCCATGTGCCGTCGATCGACATGATCCAGGCGTCGACGCCGCGATCGAATCCGACGCGAGGGAATTTGCGCTTTTCGGGGATGGAGACCACGGCGGACCTGCTTCAGATCGTGGCGCCCGGGGGCGCCGGAGGCCGATACTGGGCGGCCTAGTCCCCGATGCGCTTGAGGAGCGCGCGCATCGACAGGCTCGGCGTTTCTCGGGCGGAACCCTCGATCGAGACGTAGCCGTCGCTGGCGACGCCGTCGAAATCGACGTCGACCGGATCGATGCCGAACACCGAGTAGTGATCGGGATGATCGGCGTTGGCGTGACGGGTGCCGCGCAGATTGCCGAACACGCGGGCGCCGTCCTGGGTATAGGAGCCGACATAGGCGAAGCTGGAATCTCCGCCGCGGATCTGGCCATCCTGCAACATGACGACCCCGTGCGCCTTCTTCCGGGCCGTTTCAAATTCCGCCGTGTAAAAGCCCCTGAGACAATTCGTCATGTCAATCTCGCACGCTATGAATATGCGGCTGTCTACCACCGGAGCTTTACGGCTTTGCTAATGCGCTCGGTGCGCTTCCGACTTTTCACTCTGCGCCACAGCGTCGCGCGGCTGCGCTGATCGCCGCGACGGTGCCGGCTCGCGCTCGGGCGCCTGACGACCCGGGCCTGTCAGTCGTGCGCGTGTCCGTCGCCGCTTGTGGGGATCGTCACCAGCCGGCCGTAGCGCACGCCGCGTTCCGAAAAGATGTGATCGGCAAAATGCTGAATCTCGTTCGCCTTGCCGTCGAGGATGGTGACTTCGAGGCATTGGTCGTGATCGAGATGCACGTGCATGGTCGCGCGCGACAGCTCGTGGTGATTGTGGAAGCTCTGCGTCAGCTTGCGCGGAAGATCGCGCTTGGAATGATCGTAGGTGTAGACCATCGCCCCGACGCAGTGTTCTGCACTGGCGTGCGCCGAGGTCTGCTGAATTCCGATCCGCGCCAGATCGCGGATCGCCTCGGAGCGGTTCTGGTAGCCGCGGGCCTCGATGATGGCGTCGAGCTTCTTCATCAGATCGTCGTCCAGCGTGACGGTGACGCGGTGCATCGCAGGCCTCTATTGGTATGCAGATTTATTGACATTGTCATACTGCCCGTGCCACGCTTCCAGTTCGGGCGATCTGCCGGGACCGCCTGCGATAGCAGATTTGGGGTGCACGCGTCTTGCAGCCACGCAGCGACGCGGTGGGGGCGGGCGTGCTTGGTATTGATCTCCGGCAGATGGCTGGACGCGGCATCGCGGTCGGCTGTGTGATTTTCAGCAGCGGCTTATCATCGGCAACGGCGCAGGAGCAAACACCCCGGGCGCCGGTCGAAACCTTGCCGCAGATCGCGGTCGATGCCCCGCCGCGCGTGGCGCGCAGCGCGGTACGACGTCCGGTACGCCCGTCCGCGACATTCCCGGAACGTCGGGTGCCCGCACCGGCGCCAGCCGCGATCGCGGATGCGGCGCTCGCCGCCGCCAGCTCCGGGCCGGCGCCGCTCAGCGCCCCACAGAACCAGGCCGCCAGCGCGCGCGTGATCAGCGGTGCCGAAATCAACGCGATGCCGGTCGCACGGGTCGGTGAGGTGCTGGAGGCGGTGCCCGGGCTGGTCGTCACCCAGCACTCCGGCGAGGGCAAAGCGAACCAGTATTTCCTCCGCGGCTTCAATCTCGACCACGGCACCGATCTGGCGATCACCGTCGACGGCATGCCGGTCAACATGCCGACGCACGGCCACGGCCAGGGCTATGCCGATATCAATTTCATGATTCCGGAGTTGATCAGCGCCCTGACGCTACGCAAGGGACCCTATTTCGCCGATGTCGGCGATTTTGGTTCGGCAGGCGCCGTGGGTATCGATTATTTTCGCGCGATGCCGAAGACCATCGCCGAAGTCACGATGGGCAGCTTCGGCTATCGACGGCTGCTCGGCACCGGCTCGACGAAGGCGGGCGAGGGGACGGTGCTCGCCGCCTTCGAAGCACAAACCTATAACGGCCCCTGGGACGTGCCCGACAACGTCCGCAAGCTGAACGGCGTGCTGCGCTACAGCCAGGGCACGGTAACGGACGGCTTCTCGCTGACCGGCATGGCCTATGCCAACCGCTGGACCTCGACCGATCAGGTCGCGCAGCGCGCGATCGATCAGGGCGTGATCGGCCGCTACGGCTCGCTCGATCCGACCGACGGCGGCAATTCCAGCCGATTCAGCCTGTCCGGACGGTTCGCGCGCTCGAGCGACATCGGCCAGACCGATCTCAATGCCTATGTGATCCGGTCGTCGATGCAGCTCTACAACAATTTCACTTACTATCTCGACGATCCGGTCGACGGTGATCAGTTCAACCAGTACGACCGCCGCATGGTGATCGGGCTGAACGGCACCCAGCGCTTCGACTATCGGTTCGCAGGGCTACCGGTGGAAACGCGCGTCGGGCTTCAGAGCCGCGCCGACAGTATCGATCTGGGCCTCACCAAGACGTTGCAACGCAATTGGCTGTCGACGGTGCGCGCCGACGACGTCACCGAGCAGTCGCTCGGACTGTGGACCGACACCACGGTGCGCTGGACCGACTGGCTGCGCACCACGGCGGGTGTCCGCGAAGATTATGTCGGCGGCCGCGTGCGCAGCGACACGCCGGCGAATTCCGGCTCGGCCTCCGCGACGATGACCAGTCCCAAGGTCGGGATCGTGCTCGGCCCGTGGCTCGCGACCGAGTTCTTCGGCAATGCCGGCACCGGCCTGCACAGCAACGACATTCGCGGTGCGACCATCACTGTCGATCCGACCGACAAGATCACGCCGGCAGACCGTGTGCCGCTGCTGGTGCGCTCGAAAGGCGCCGAACTCGGCGTCCGCAATCGCCTGGTCCCTGGGTTGACCACGTCGCTGGCGGTGTTCGTGCTCGATTTCGATTCCGAACTGCTGTTCGTCGGTGACGCCGGCACCACCGAGGCGAGCCGGCCGAGCCGGCGCGTCGGCGTCGAGTGGACCAGCCAGTACAGGCCGCTGCCGTGGCTGGGGTTCGATTTCGACGTCGCCTACACGCGGGCTCGCTTCACCGATGTCGATCCGGCCGGCGATCTGATTCCCGGCGCGCCCGCCTGGGTGGCGAGCACCGGGCTGACGTTCGGACGGGAAACCGGCTGGTTCGGCGCGCTGAAAGGCCGCTATTTCGGACCCCGGCCGCTGATCGAGGACGGCAGCGAGCGCTCGCTGGCGTCACTGATTTTCAATGCCCGTGCGGGCTATCGCTTCGAAAACGGGCTGCGGTTTCAGCTCGACGTCTTGAACCTGTTCAACGCCAAGACCAACCAGATCGAGTACTACTATCTTTCCCGCCTGCCGGGCGAGCCGCTCGATGGCGTCGGCGACCGCCACGTCCATCCGGCGGAACCGCTGGCCGTGCGGCTGACATTGGCCGGCGCATTCTGACCGGATCGTTCCGACAGCCCCGCTGCCGCGACGGGTGGTGTCGCGCTTTGCAAATCGTCGATACGATGCCGCGCGATGCATTCGAACGTGGAGACCGGGATGACCCTCGATGAATTTCGACGCCTGCTCACGGAATTGACGCTCGCAGCGGAGGCAGCCGATGGCGAGCGCTTCGCCCGCTGTTTCACCGACGATGGCGTCTACTACGATTACATCTATGGTGTGCATCGCGGTCGCAAGGAGATCGCCCACATGCTGGTCGAATTGTTCCGGCGCGACGCCGACGATGACTATCGCTGGGAGATGTTCGACCCGGTGTTCGACGGCACCATGGGTTATGCTTGGTCGCTGTCGAGCTTCACCTCGCTGGTACCTCAGTTCAAAGGCCGGTTCGTCGTCATCGACGGCATGAGCCGCTTCGTCGTGCGAGACGGCCTGTTCAGCGAATACCGTGAATCGGTCAATGGCGGCGTCGCGATGCAGCAGCTCGGCGTCGAGCCCGCGCGGATGGCGAAAATCTTCAATCGCTGGGGTGGCTGGCTGAAAGAGCGGCCGGAAACGGTCGAGTATCTGGCGCGTCCGCGCGCGCTCGCCGCAAAGGCGCCTCGGCCGCGGTGAGAATCACAGGCGCCGCAGGCGGCCCTGATTGCCGGCAGCCCGGATCGCGCGGACGCGTTGCCGCGTTCCGTTATGAATAAAAATCTTCATTTTGGTCAGATGGTTAGTGGCGGAGACGGAGGGATTCGAACCCTCGATAGGGCTTTACAACCCTATAACGGTTTAGCAAACCGCCGCCTTCAGCCACTCGGCCACGTCTCCGGCTGGCCCGATATGCCCGACGCGGTCGCGGGCCGCAAGCGGGATTCCATGCTTGATAACCGCAACTTCCGGACCTGGGCCGTCCGGCCGCCGCGGAAATGCGGCGGTTCCGTTTCGGCGGGTGGCCGCGGCGGCCGCTCGACGCAATCCCGCCGATCGAGCCGGAAGATTCGCCCGTTGCAGGATTCGATTCTCAGCGATTTCGGGTGTGGTCCGCCGGAATCCGTCCGCGTCCCGCGTGCAACGGCAAATCTGGATGTTGCCAGCCAATGCTGCAGGGCGGTAGAGAGTTTGCATGAAGATTTGTAAAAGTACAATAAAAACAAAAGCTTGAACGAGTTCCAAAGTGGAAACGCAAGTGTTATTTGTGCAACACCACCCCAAAAACGGCGAGACTCCAGCCGTTCTGAGGCGTTCCTTTGTTGCGTGTGCATCACGGTTAGGTAATTCTCGTGACTGCGACGGAGGGGGGCATCCCGAGGTCGTCCCGGATTAGGTGGTTCGCTTAAGTCCCTCGCGTTCAGCGGGTGTGTCCGAAGGCGCGAAGCGGCTAGGCGGGTTTGATTGGGACAAGGGGACCACCCTGCGGATGCGACAGCATCCTGCGGTCAGGAACCTTCCCTAGAGAGCAAACTTGGAGGTTTACATGAACATGGTTAAGAGCCTTTTCCTTGGCTCCGCGGCGGCTCTCGTCGCCATGAGCGGCGCGCAGGCGGCCGATCTTCCGTTGAAGGCCAAAGCGGTCGAGTACGTGAAGGTTTGCTCGATCTACGGCGCCGGCTTCTACTACATCCCGGGCACCGACACCTGCATCAAGCTCGGCGGCTATCTGCGCGCCGACGTGACGATGTACGGTGGCGCCGCCTATAACGCCCCGGCCTGGAACGGCAACGCCGGCCAGCAGAACCGCCTCGCGAACAACACCATCTTCCGTTCGCGCCAGGACATCAACATCGACACCCGCACCGCCACTGAATACGGCGTGGTTCGCACCTACTTCGATGCGACCTTCAACTGGACCACGGGCGACGCCGTCGCCGGCGGTACGCTCGGCGTCTACTACGCCTTCATCCAGTTCGCCGGCTTCACCTTCGGTAAGGCCGTGTCGCAGTTCGATACGCCCTGGACCGGTTATCCGGGCAACAACACCTCGTTCCTGATCGGCGGCTACGACGACGTCACCGGCATCAACCAGGTCGCCTACACTGCGGAATTCGGCAACGGCGTGTCGGGCTCGATCTCGCTCGAAGACCAGTCGTCCTACCTGCAGTCGGCGCTGTACAACACCTCCGGCCTGACCAACGCCGGCTTCGCCTCGGGCGTGTTCGGCACCAACTCCTACGCCGGTACCCAGATCCCCGACATCGTCGGTAAGATCCGCGTCGACCAGGCCTGGGGTCTGTTCCAGGTGTCGGCTGCGGCCCACCAGGTTCGCGCTTCCTACTACACGCCGGCTCTCGAGACCTCGGGTCATCCGAGCGACACTTGGGGCTACGCGGTGCAGGGCGCAATCTCGCTCAAGAACCTGCCGACCGGCCCCGGCGACAGCATCAACTTCACGGCGACCTACTCGAACGGTGCGACCCGTTACGTGCTCGGCGGCGTGAGCCCGAGCTCGTTCGCGATGTACGGCAGCTCCGGCGTCGGCTACCAGAGCCTGGCTCTGGCGGGTGCGGCCGATGGTATCTTCGCGGGCACCAACAACATCAACGGCACCGGCATCACCAAGACCGATGCCTGGGGCGTCCGTGGCGCGTTCAACCACAACTGGAACCCCAACTGGTCGACCTCGCTGTTCGGTTCGTACACCTCGATCGACTACAACGGCACGGCGACTGCCCAGATCTGCGCCACGGCTGTCGGGTTCACCTGTAACCCGGACTTCCGTATCGCTCAGATCGGCACCGTCACCCGCTGGACCCCGGTCAAGAACCTGACGTTCTCGGGCGAAGTGATGTACACCTACCTCGACCAGAGCCATTCGGGTCTGGTGGCCCTGGCTCCGGGCGCGACCAAGCCGGCCGCGAACTACGAGCTCAAGGACCTCGGCACCTGGAGCGGCAACCTCCGCGTTCAGCGCGTGTTCTGATCCTGATCGTTCCGCAAGGAACGGGTCACGAAACCCCGGCGGGCAACCGCCGGGGTTTTTCGTTGTGGCATGAGCATTTGGCGGAAGGTGCGGGAGCCGGGGCCCCGGGGGGCGCTCTGGGTCGGCGGGAGCGAAGGCGAATCATCGGCGCAGTGAAGGCGGGCCCGCTGCCGGCCGGGTGTGGCCCGGGCGCATCAATCGGCTGATGCCAATCCATTGACGATTCGATCGGAAGGCGGGTGCCGAACTACCGGCGTCGGCGATCGACAGGGCCGACGCGGCGCTCGATGTCTTGCGGCAAACCGGTGGCAAAGCTGGGGCAGGCGTGCCGCAAGCGGACCAACCTGCCGAACCGCAGGCCGGGGCTCGCCGCAGCCGGCCTGATCCCCCAACGCGGATGGCGCGGGTGGGCTGCTACTCGACCGCCGCGGCGCCGCGGCGCAGATCGGCGTCGATCTGCAGACGATTGCCGCCGCCGAATCGCGCGCGATAGACCTGCAGGTTCTCCATGATGCGCTGCACGTAGTTGCGGGTCTCGGAGAACGGAATCAGTTCGACCCAGTCGACCGCGTCGACCTTCGGATCGCGGGGGTCGCCGTAACGCTCGACCCATTTGCGCACACTGCCGCGGCCGGCATTGTAGCCGGCGAAGGTCATGATGTAGGAGCCGCGGTAATCCTCGATCAGTCCGCCCAGCTCGGCCGCGCCGAGCGCGGCGTTGTAGACCGAATCGTCCTTCAATCGCCTGGCGTCGTAGGTGCAGCCGTGACGGCGACAGACATACTTCGCCGCGTCGGGCGTCACCTGCATCAGGCCATAGGCCTGCGCCGGCGACACCACGGCCGGATTGAAGCCGCTTTCCTGGCGCGCGATCGCGTAGACGATGCTGCGCTCGACCTCCGGGCCGAACTGCTTGAACTGCGGAATGCCCACCATCGGATAGGCGTAGTGATCGAACGGCAGGCCGCGGTTGAGCGCCGCCTTGCCGACCAGCAGCATCGCGCGCGCATCGTTGTTGCGGGCCGCGAGTTCGGACAGGCCGAGCAGGGCGTCGGTGTCGCCGTTCTCGCCGACATCGGCGAAAATCGGGATCGCGACGTCGCCTTCACCGATGGCGTAGAGCAATTGCACCGCGCGCACGACTTCGAGGCGCTCGACGCCGCGCCCATGGCTCGACGGTGCGCCGTTGAGGTCGAGCTGCGGCAGGCCGAGCTTGGCGCGCGCCAATTGCCCGTAATAGCTGGTCGATTGGGCGGCCGCCGCCGAGTAGGCCGCACGCGCATCCTGCGTCCGGCCCATCGCCTCCGCGGCCCGGCCCTGCCAATAGCCGGCGCGCGCCAGCGCGGTCGGATTGGTGGTGTCGGTGCCGATCCGGGCGAAATGCTGGGCGGCGGTCGCCGGGTCCTTGAGCAACCGCAGCGCGATCCATCCCGCGGTGAATTCATGCTCGGTCTTGTAGACTTCGCGCGTCGGCGTCGCGGCGTTGCGGGCGACCAGATAGGCCAGCCGATAGTCGCCGATATCGATCAGCTTGCGCGCCAGCAGCCGCCGCTCGATCCACCATTCGTCGAGATTGTGCAGCCGGTTGGGGTCGCGCGGGACGGTCAGCATCAGGCGTCCGGCCTCGGCGATCTTCTCATCGCGGCGCAACGTCTGGATGCTGGCGAACATATAGCCCGGGTCGCTGTGCAGGTCGGACGGCACCGCATCGAGCAAAGCCTTGCCCTGTCCGGACTTGTTGTCGACCGCGAGGCGGGCTCGCGCCAGCGCGAACTGCGCGGCACCCAGCCGTTTCGCGGCGCGTAGTCCGGGATCATTGTCGTTGCCGTAAAGGAACGCGTCCATCCGCGCCTTGTGATCACCCGGTGTGAGCAGCGCGCCGAACATCTCGATCGCGGAGGTTTCGAGCGCAGCCGACATCGAATCGTTGCGCCAGGCGTCGCGCACGAGCTGCTCCGCCGTGCGACGGTCGCCGCGCGCCAGCATCGCACGCGCCAGCGCCAGCTTGCCCTTTGCAGACAGGGGTCTCTCGTTGTCGAAATAGGCCAGCACCGCGTCGTCGTTGCGGTTGTCGTCCCACAGCGCGGCTTCGGCGCGGCGGCGGAAGAATGTCTGCGACGGCCAGCTCGGATTGGCGCGCACGAAGGCGCGATAGCGCTCGACGCTGGCGCCGTTGTATTCCGCGCGCAGGATGATCCATTCGGCGAGCTTGCGCGCCAGCGGATCGGACATCGTGTCCGCGATCTGCGTCGCATCGGCGGCCTTGCGCTTGCGGACCTGCTCGATGACGTTTTCGAGCGCGTTGGCGTCGGCCTGCGATGTCTGCGCCGTGGCCGCCACTGCCGACCGCGTGGCCGGCTTGCGAGTCACCATCGGGGGCGCCGCATGCGGACGCGCGGCATCGATCGCCGGCGCGGTGGGCGCGGCGATCGCGAGCGGCGCCGAGGGCTTGGGAATGGAGGCGACAGTCGCGGGGGCGGTCTTCGGCACGATGCTGCGCGAGATCGGTCGCGGCTTCGGCAGCGGGACTTTCTTGGAAGCGGCCTGGGCCTCGATCGAAAACCCGCTGAGTCCGATGCTCAACGCCAGCGTCGCCGTCGACGCACGCAACAGGGCGGCGAGGTGGGGGATGCGTCGGATGGATCGGTTGCTATGCAATCGCTGTGGTCCCCGGTGAGCGGGCGATTCGTGCGATTCTGTCAGCATCGGCCAGACAAGTGAAGGCAGTCCGGCGTCCAGGAACGTACGCTTCCCGCCGCTTGCACCCGAATACAGCGGCAAAAACAGGGCAAAGTCGGGCCTGCGACATGATCCGCCCGATGCCGCGACGAATAGCCCGCCTTGCTCCGGGCCACTTTCCCGGTGGCCGCGCCATTGGTTTTCAGTCATCGTGGCGTGAAAAGCACAGTCGGGGGCAACGCCTAGATGACGACGGTTCAAGACGCTTCGCGCGGCCGCATGTCGCCGCTCGGGCTGGCGTGTCTCGGCGTGGCCTCGATCGGCTGGGGCCTGAATTTCCCGATCATGAAGCACCTGCTGACCGAACTGCCGCCGCTGTCCTCGCGCGGCCTGTCGGGGATCATCGGCGCCATCGCGCTGGGGGCGATCGCGGTCTGGCGCGGGCAGACGATCACGGTGCCGCGTGGCCTATGGTCGCGACTTGTCCTGGTGTCGCTGCTGACGATCGGCGGATGGGTCGCGTGCATGGGGCTGGCGCTGTTGTGGCTGCGGGCAAGTGACGCGGCGGTGCTCGGCATTTCGATTCCGTTGTGGGTCGTGTTGCTGGCGTGGCCGGTGCTCGGCGAGCGGCCCTCGGCGGTTCGCGCGGTCACCTTGCTGATCTCGCTCGGCGGCATCACGGTGCTGATCGGCGGCGGTGGCTTCGACGCCAGTCTCGACAAGCTGCCCGGCATCCTGTTCGCGCTCGCCGGCGCCATCTGCGTCGCATCCGGCACCGTGCTGACGAAACACTTCCCTCTGGCGCTGCCGCCTTTGTCGCTCGCGGCCTGGCAGATCGGGCTGGGCTGCATCCCCGTGGCGGTTGCCGGGCTCGCGCTCGAGGATCCGCATTTCGCGGCTCTGTCGACGATCGGCTGGGCGTCGATGGTCTACATGACGCTGGTGCAGTTCTGCGTCTGCTACGTCTGCTGGTTCGTGGCGCTCGAGCGCTTGCCGGCGGCGACGGCCTCGATCGGCACGCTGCTGGTGCCGGTGGTCGGCGTGTTGGCGGCGGCGGCGATGCTGCACGAGCCGCTCGGGCTGCGCGAAGTGATCGCGCTGACGGTGACTCTGGCCGGCGTTGCGCTGGCCTTGCGATCCTGAGCCAAGCAGAAACGGCGCCCGGATGGGCGCCGTTCGAGCAGCTTCATTGCAGCCGGTGATTACGGGCAGGGATGACGCTTGCCGTCATAGCCCAGATAGGTGCCCGAGGCCGGATCGTAGGACTTGAAGCGCCGCGAGCAATAGGCGTCGTCGCGATCCTCGCCCGGTACGACGACCACAGAGGGTTCGTCGTAGTAACCGTAGCCATAGGGATCATTGTAGTAATAGGACGAGCCGAGGCCGCCGACGAAGGCGCCCGCATAGGCTCCCGGCCAATAACCGCCGTAATATCCGCCGCGATAGCCGCCGCCCGAAAACCGCGGGCCACGCGGGCCGCCGCCGTGGTAGCCGGGACGAGGCCCACCACCCTGGAAGCCGGGGCGAGGTCCGCCGCCGCCGGCGAATCCCGGACCGCGCGATCCACCGCCGCCGATCGCGGGTCCACCGCCACCGCCGCCACCGCGGCCGATGCTGCCACCGCCACCAATGCTGCCGGCGCCGCCGCCGCCGATCGCGGGTCCGCCGCCACCCCCGCCGCCGCCGCCACCCCCGCCGGCGGCACCGCCGCCACCGATGCTGCCTTGGGCGAAGCTGAGTTCAGCGGACGCCAGAGGCATCGCCATCGCGAGCGCGGCCACGGCGGTCAATGTCTTGAGATTCAACATCTTGGACTCCATCAGTGGGAAATCGAATGAAACCTTCCCCGACACAACACGCTCGAACTGGCGTCGTTCCGGCTTTTCAGACGAGCCTCCCAGATTGCGGTTGTATCGCTGATGAACGGATTGCGTTCATTTTGCGGAACAGGTGAATCCCGATGTTGGCATCCACTCGCAACGGCTGGACTTTCGCCGTCGCCGGTGGCATCAGGGGAGCCTGCCGCTATCGGATGGATGATCCTCATGAAACTGTTTTTGCTGCGGATTTTTACCTGGTGGAACGGTTTCACGTTCGGCACCCAAGTGTGGACTTGGCGGTTCGGCGAACTGGTCGGCACCGATGAGGGCGGAAACCGATACTTCCGCACCAAGGGCGGCAAGATCGATCCGACGCTCGGCTTCGAACGGCGCTGGGTGCTTTACAATGGCCTCGCCGAGGCCACGCGCGTTCCGCCGGAATGGCACGGCTGGCTGCATCACATCGTCGACGTGCCGCCGACAGAAGAGACCTATCAGCCGCGCGAGTGGCAGAAGCCGCATCAGCCCAACCTGACCGGCACGCCGCTGGCGTATCGCCCGTCCGGCTCGACGCTGGCGGCTGGCCGCCGGCCGAAGGCGACCGGCGACTATCAGCCCTGGACGCCGGGCAGCTGACGTCCGGCAACTGGCCGAGGACGTCTCGACCTGTTTCCGCGGCGGCTCAGGCCGCCGTTTCTGTTTCGGCCTGCAACCGCGCCGCGGCGCGCGCGACCGACTCGCTGCGGCGCTGCCGCGCACCCTGCAGCCGCTCTTTCAGCATCGCTACCACCGGCTCCGGCGCGGTCTCGGGCGAGCCGGCATTGAACGGCGGCGCCGGGTTGTACTCCAGCGTCAGTTGGATCGCCTGCGCGGTTGTGCGATCGGCCAGCAGTTCGACCAGCGTCAGCGCGAAATCGATGCCGGCGGTGACGCCGCCGCCGGTGATGCGGTTGCGGTCGATGCAGACGCGGCTGCGGTCGGGGATGGCGCCGAACGCCGCAAGGTCGTCGATCGCCGACCAATGCGTCGTGGCGCGATAGCCGCGCAGCAGTCCCGCCGCGCCGAGCACCAGCGAACCGGTGCACACCGAGGTCACATAGCGCGCGCCTTCCGCCTGCCGGCGCAGGAAGTCCAGCGTGTCGTCGTCGCCCACGAGGTCGTCGGTGCCGTATCCGCCGGGGACGCAGATCACGTCGAGCTGCGGGCAGTCCGCGAAGGTGATCGTCGGCGGCAGCAACAGCACCGCGTCGCTCGGCACCGGCGCCATCGTCTTGCTGATCAGATGCACGGTCGCGCCGGGAATGCGCGAGAGCACCTGCAGCGGCCCGGTGAGGTCGAGCTGGGTGAGGTTGGGAAACAGCAATAGTCCGATCTGCAACTGGGCCATGGGGGTCCTCCTCGATGCCTGGGTCGGCGCTTGACGAGGCGATCCTGGCATGGTCGGCTGATGTCCGAAATGGCATATATCCCTCGATTTCAGACAAGAGGTCGCGTGGACCATCGGCGGAGGGGGCGATGATCGGCGTATTGATCTATCCCGATTTCCAGTTGCTCGACGCGGCCGGTCCGATCGCCGCGTTCGAAATCGCCGGCCGCTACGCGCGCAATACCGAGCCGATCAGAACCATCGCCGCCACGCCCGGTGCGGTACGGAGTTCGTCCGGCGTCGAGATGCTGGCGCGCGGATTGCGGCACGACCGGGCGATGCGGACGCTGATCATCGCCGGAGGCGACGGGGTGCGCGCGGCCGCCGGCTGCTCCCGGACGCTGGCGTTCCTGAGGGCCGCGGCAGCGCGCGGCTGCCGCATCGCCAGTGTCTGTTCGGGCGCATACTTGCTCGCCGAGGCCGGGCTGCTCGACGGTCGGCGTGCGACCACGCATTGGAGTCGCACCCGCGATTTCCTCGAGCGCTATCCGCGGGTGCGGCTGGAGCCGGACCGAATCTTCGTCCGCGACGGCGAGGTCTGGACCTCGGCCGGGATCAGCGCCGGCATCGACCTGGCGCTGGCGATCATCGCCGAGCAGCATTCCGACGCCATCGCGCGCGACACCGCGCGGCAATTGGTGCTGGCACAGCGCCGCGCCGGTGGGCAGTCGCAATTCTCATCGTTGCTGGAGCTGCAGGCGCCGTCCGGACGGTTCGCGGCCTTGCTCGGCTGGGTGCGCGAACATCTCGGCGAACACCTCACCGTCGAGCGGCTGGCCGAGCAGGCCGGCATGAGCGCGCGACATTTCACCCGCGCCTTCATCGCCGAGACCGGGTCGACGCCGGCGAAAGCGGTGGAGCGGCTGCGGGTCGAGGCGGCGAAGAGCCGCGTGCAGGCGTCCGGCGAAGCGATCGAGCAGGTCGCAAGGACGACCGGCTTCGGCGATCCGGAGCGGATGCGCCGCGCCTTCCTTCGCGCCTTCGGCCAGCCGCCGCAGGCGTTGCGCCGGGCGGCGCGGGCGGCCTGATCAGGCCGCCGACGGCGTTGCGATGTGTCGCCGGACCTGCGCTGCGCCGGCGTGCAGCCATTCGGCGTCGTCATTGACCACCGTCATCGCCTCGGTCAGTTCGACATAAACCTCATCGTCGATGGTGACGACGCCGTAGTTGGAATTCTCGCCGTCCCAGCGGCCTTCCGCCGGCTGATCGGCGTGCAGGAACCAGTGATAGCCGATCAGGTTCGGGTGGCGCAGGCCGGCACCGACATAGCGCGCAAAGCCTGCGGCGCGATCCGCCTGCGTCTCGACGCGCGGCCCGGCGCCTTGCGTGTTCGGCAACCCGGCGTCGTCGCCGCGGAACGAGAACTCGCCGATCAGGCAGGGCCGGCCGCATTCGGCATAGGCGTCGATCACTGCGTCGGGCAAAGCGTCGTAGCAATTGATGCTGATGACGTCGCAATGCCGGCCGGCGGCAGCGATGACCTGCGGCTGCGGCGCGTAGGCGAAGCGGCTGCCGAGCACGAGATGATGCGGCGCGGCCGCGCGGATCGCCGCGGCGCTCACCGCCATGTAGCGCTCGGCGAGCAGCCCGGCGAAGGCATCGCAATCGGCGAAGTAACGCCCGCGCAACGGATCGCGTTCCTGCGCGTGATCATGTGTGAAGAAATTGCGGGTGAAGGGCGGGGCCGCGATCGGCACGGTCGCCAGCGCGTCCCACGATGATGCAGAGCATCGCCACGCTGTGTTGAACTCTGCGACGCTGGCGTAGCGGCGGCGCAGCAGGTCGACCGCTACCTGGCGTGAATGCGGCGCCGCGTTGTCGCGCAGGATCACCGGCAGCAGTTCGTTCTCGCCGCGCCAGTCCGGGCCCCATTGCAACTCGTTGTCGATGAACCAGCCGAGCACGCTCGGATCGTCACGCCGCGGCGCGCAGATCTCGCGGGCGCGTTGCTGCGCGAAGGTCTCGAAGGCCGGAGCGAACGGATCGGATTGCGGCCAGCCGCGGCCGTCACTGTAGGCGGTGGCGAGATAGACCACGCCGGCGGCCGAGGCCAGCGGGGCGCAGCCGGCCGATGCCACCTCCGGCTCCGACCACGCCCCGATCGTGTTGAAGCCCCAGCGGTGCAGGCGATCGGCGACGGCGCTGCGCCAGGCGTTGCGGCTGCCGTATTTGTGCAGGCTCGCCTCGCGATAGGGGTGACGCTCGGTGCCTTTGATACTGTCGTGGTCGAAATTCACCGCGGTGACGCCCTTCGACAGGAAGCGGCCGCCGTCCGGATCGATGAACCACCACACGCCGTCGATCTGCGCGACGCGGAAAAAGCCGGTGGCCGCAGCCTTGTCTTCGGCGAGGCCGCCCCAGCGGGTTCTCGGAATGTCGGTCATCGAACGCCGTTGCGCCGCGCGTCGGCGGCCCTCTGATTGCGGGGGGCCAACCTCGCCGGTTCGGCGCGCGACGACGTTGACGCCGGTCAATCCGCGCTGGCTACAGCGCCTTCAGCCAATCGCCGATTTCGACGACCGCGTCGTTCGCCTTCGGCAGCAGCTTGCCCATGGTGAAGAAGCCGTGGAATTGGCCGGGATAAGTCCGATGCGTCACCGGCACGCCGGCATCGGCGAGGCGACGCGCGTATTCGTCGCCTTCGTCGCGCAGCGGGTCGGCGCCGGCGGTGATGACGAAGGCCGGCGGCAGCCCGGCCAGGGTTTCGACGCGGGCCGGGGAGGCGCGCCAGTCCTGTTCGACCGGTGCGCCGCCGAGATAGTGATCGCGAAACCATCTGATCACGGAATGCGTCAGCAGCACGCTGGTCTCCGGTTCGCTGTGCGACGGATGGTCCATCGCGAAGTCGGTGGCCGGATAGATCAGCACCTGGCCGGCGAGCATCGGCCCGCCATGGTCGCGGGCGTGGATCGTCACCACGGCCGACAGATTGCCGCCGGCGCTGTCGCCGCCGACGCTGATGCGTTCGGGATCGATGCCGAGCTTGCGCGCATTGTCGGCGACCCATTGGGTCGCCGCGATCGCGTCCTCGACGGCGGCCGGGAATTTGTGCTCGGGGGCGAGCCGGTAGTCGACCGAGATGACGATCAGTTGGCCTTCGTCGGCGATGGCGCGGCAGACGACGTCATGGGTGTCGAGATTGCCGATCACCCAGCCGCCGCCGTGAAAGAACACCAGCGCCGGCGCCAGACCGTTGTCCTGACGCAGTGTCTTCGGCGTGTAGACGCGGGCCGGGATGTCGCCTGCGGGTCCAGGGATCGCGATCGACTGGATCGAGGCGAGTTCGCGCGGGTCGGGATTGCTGACGAGCCGGGCGGCGTCGTAGTACGCGCGCGCTTCCTCGGCCGTGAGATCTTCATAGGCGGGGCGGCCCGCGTCCTGGAACGCCTTGTAGACGGCGGCGGCATCGGGATCGAGTTTTGCTGGCATGGTTTTGCTGGACCTGGTGAGAGAGAACGATCAGCTCGCGGTGCGGCCGCCGTCGACGGTGTAGGCCGCGCCCGACACGTAGCTCGCCTCGTCGGAGGCGAGAAACGCCACCACCGAGGCGACCTCCGCGGCATGACCGAGCCGCCGCGCCGGAATCCGGTCGACGATCTTGTCGTTGGGCACCGGCGTCGGGCCGGGATTGCGGCCTTCGACGATCGCGCTGAGCATCCGGCTGTCGATCAGTCCGGGGCAGACGCAATTGACGCGCACGCCGCTGTCGCCGCATTCCAGCGCCGCCGTTTTCGTCATGCCGATCACGGCGTGTTTGCTGGCGGTGTAGGCGATGATGTCGTTGGAGCCGATCAATCCGGCGATCGAGGCGGTGTTGATGATGCTGCCGGAGCCCAGCTGCAGCATCGCCGGCAGCACGTGCTTCATGCCGAGAAACACGCCGACGACGTTGACGTCGAGCACGCGGCGGAAGGCGTCGAGCGAGGTGCGCACGATCGGCGCGATATCACCCTCGATACCGGCATTGTTGTAGAACACGTCGATCCGCCCGCAGCGCTCGAGCGCGGCGCGCACATAGGCCGCGACTTGATCTTCCTGGGTGACGTCGGCGGTGAGCGCCAGCGGTTGCGCCGAGGCGGGCAGGGCGGCGACCGCCTGATCGAGCGCCGTCCGATCGCGGTCGATGGCGACGATCCGGGCACCACGTTCTGCGAGCAGGTCGATGGTCGCGCGGCCGATCACTCCCGCGGCGCCGGTGACCAGCGCCACCCTGCCGTCCAGCCGAATTCGGTCGGTCATGCCCGTCGTCTCCCCGGTTCCTTCCGGTTCGATCCGGAATGGTGGCGGCGTCGGGTTGATCCCGCGCTTGCGCCTGCGACGATTATTTCAGCTGCGGCGGCGGATGGCCAGCGGGCAGGCCGCCGGCGGGTCGCCCTTCCCCCGCCGTATTCGGCGTGTTAACCGGGACCGATGCAAGCGGCCGAAGCTGTAGAATGTCGCAAGCCTGATTCGTCATTGAAGCCGCGCGGAATGTCCCGAAGCCTCTGTTTTGTCGGTCTTGCGGCGCTGATCGCCGCCCCGTTGATCACGCTCGCGCCGCCGGCGCAGGCGCAGATCGGCAATATTTTCTCCGACCCGGCGCCGCGTCCGCCCGGTGCGATCCCGCGTGGCGCGCCGCAGATGGACGACGAGGAAGAGGTTCCCGACCTGCCGCCGCAAGGCCGCGTGCTGCCGGCGCCGACCCGGCCGCCGCAGGGCTCGGCACTTCCAGGCCCGGTGCAGTCTCAGCCGCTGCCGCCGCCGCCCGGCACCACGATCATTCCGCAGACCCCGCCGGCCACGGCCAACGTGCCGCCCGGCCAGCCCGACAGCGGCGTCGCCAACGCGCCGCCGGGTGCCAATCCGCTGCCGGGCCTGCCGCCCGGTCAGCGCCAGCCGCGTGGCGCGCCGCCGACGCCGGCGACGCTGCAGCCCGGCGACGAGATCGTCACCGAGCCGCCGGCGCAGAAGATCGTCAACAAGAAGGCGAGCTTCACCGGCCTCGACAAGATCACCGGTCGCACCATCAATTTCGACGCCGACATCGGCGAGACGGTGCAGTTCGGCGCGTTGCGCGTGAAGACCGACGCCTGCTACACGCGGCCCTCGACCGAGGCTGCCAACACCGACGCCTTCGTCGAGGTCGACGAGATCACGCTGCAGGGCGAGGTGAAGCGGATCTTCTCCGGCTGGATGTTCGCCGCCAGTCCCGGCCTGCACGCGGTCGAGCATCCGATCTACGATATCTGGCTGACCGATTGTAAGAACCCCGAGACGCCGGTCGTCAGCGCCCAACCCGATGCGCCGAAGCCCGCCGCTGCACAACCGCAGCAGCAGCAGCGCCGCCGCCAGCCGCCACCGCGCCAGACCCAGCAGGCGCCGCCGCCGCCTTTGCCGGCATTCCGGCAGTAACCGCTCCCGGTCTGACAGAGGGATCGTTGATCGCCGTGCTCAGTGCGCCGCGATGATCTCCAGCGCTTTGGCGCCCGTCACGGGCTGATCCACCGGCAGCGCATCGAAGGCGGCGATGCCCTGCAGTGCGTCGTCGAGCATCGAACGGTAGCGTTGCCGCGGGACTTCGATTGCGCCGAAGCTGCGCAGATGGTCGGTGACGAACTGGGTGTCGAGCAGTTCATAACCGCCTGCAAGCAACCGGGCGACGAGATGCACCAGCGCCACCTTGGAGGCGTCGCGGGCGCGGTGAAACATGCTCTCGCCGAAGAAGGCGCGGCCGAGGCTGACGCCGTACAGACCGCCGGCGAGGTCGCCGTCCTGCCAGACCTCGACGCTGTGGCAATGGCCGATGCCGTGCAGGCCGATATACAGCTCGCGAATCCGGCGGTTGATCCAGGTGTCGTCGCGGCCTGGCTGCGGCGCGGCGCAGCCGTCGATCACGCCCTTGAAGTCGCGATTGACGGTGACGGTGAAAGCGTCCGACCGCACCGTGCGGGCGAGCCGGGAGGCGACGCGAAAGCCGCCGAGCGGAATGATGCCGCGCAATTCCGGCTCGACCCAGAACAGCGTCGGATCGTCGACGCTTTCGGCCATCGGAAAGATGCCGCAGGCATAAGCGCGCAGCAGCACTTCGGGGGTGATCTCGGCGGCGGCGGAGTCGCGGGATGTCATGCCCGAGCATAGCAGGGCGGGACGGAGGTCGCGAGCCGGGGCGGAAGCGAATGCCGATTGGGACCGGAGCGCGGTCAGCGGATCGGATCGGGATTCCAGCCGACCAGTGTCAGCAATGCGAAGAAGCCGATGAGATAGGCCACGGGGACGGGCCAGCCGAAGCGCAGCCATAGATAAACGGACTTGCCTTCGGGAAACATGTTGGTGAGGGCGACGCCGGCGGACGAGCCGAACCACATCATCGAGCCGCCGAAGCCGACGGCGTAAGCGAGGAATCCCCAGTCGTAGCCGCCCTGATTGAGCGCCAGCGCGGTGAGGGGAATGTTGTCGAAACCCGCCGAGACGAGTCCGAGGCCGAGCGCTGTTTGCCATGTTGCGGCCGGCAGCCGCTCGACCGGCATCAGCGATGCGATCACGACGAGCGCCAGCAGAAAGATGGTGCCCTTGAAGGTCGACGGCATCAGCTTCCAATCCGGCCGGCGAATCGGCGCGGTCAGTAGCAACACCGCCCAGATGGTGAGGCCGAGCAACGGAAGCCGGTGAAGCAGGTCCGGGAAATAGACATTGGCGCTGATATTGGCGGCCAGCGCCGCAATCAGGATCGCAGCGACGATGCCGACGCGGACCCATTCGATCCTCAGCCCGCGCGGCGCGTCCTTGACGATCGGCGCAAAGTTGTGCTGCTGGATCGAAGCCGGGACGGCGAACACCAGCAGCGCGGTGCCGGCAGCGACATAGGCCTCGACCACGCTGAGCGGGTTGACGCCGGCGATCCACATCATCGTGGTGGTGGTGTCGCCGATCACGCTGCCGGCCCCTCCGGCGTTGGAAGCCGCGACGATCGCCGCCAGGTAGCCGATATGGACCTTGCCGCGGAAGACGTGCCGCGCCACCGTGCCGCCGATCAGCGCGGCGGCGATGTTGTCGAGGAAACTCGACAAGACGAACACGATGCCCAGCAGCACGACCGGGCCCCTCCAATCGTTCGGCAGCAGCGCCGGCATTTCGTCGGGAATGCCGCTCTTCTCGAAATGCGCCGACAGCAGCGCGAAGCCCATCAGCAACAGGAACAGATTCGTCAGCGTCACCCATTCGTGGCCGAGATGGAGCGTCAATCCGAGCAGCCCGGGGCCGGTCGCGAAGCCGGTGAACATCAGCTTGTAAGCGATGGTGGCGGCGAGGCCGGTGAGTGCGATCCACAACGTGTGGCGGTGGAAAATCGCAACCCCCAAGAGGGTCAGCCCGAACAGGAAGAAGTCGAGCGGAATGCCCAGGATCAGGACTGGAGTCGTCACAAGCGCTTGGCCCTTCGCGCGGACTCGCGACTGGAGAGTTTGTTCGCCCGGGCGTGATCGACGCAGCGATGCCACGCGAGCCCTGCCTGCGAAAGCAAAGTCCCTGATGTGATGAGAAGATTCCGCCGCGTTCCCGCAGCGGCGCGCGCGGAACCTGCCCGAGCTCCGGCAAAATGGCAAGGCGGCTTTGGGATAGTGCGGCCGGATTCGTGGCCCGATTTGGCGGGGCGGCCGACTACGCGATGGCCGGCGTCGGCGCGGCGATGTTGGTGCGGCGGAATCGCAGCACCATGCGGGTGCCGGCATGCGCGGGGTCGCGCTCGACGCTGGCGTCGAGCTTGGTCGCCATCGCATTGACGATGCGCTGGCCCATGCCGGTCGAGTGCGGATTGGCCTTGACCGCAAGACCGACGCCGTCATCGGAAATTGCGAGTTCGAGGTCGTCGCCCTGGGCCTTCAGCACCACGTGGATCGGGCCCTTGCCTTCCGGATAGGCGTACTTCACCGCGTTCATCACCAACTCGTTGACGACGATGCCGATCGCGACCGCGCGGTCGGGATCGATCTCGACCGCCTCCGCATCGAGCGTCAGGCGCGACATCCGGTTGCCTTCGGCCGAACGACGCAAATCCTCGAGCAACGCTTCGAGATACTGGTTCAGCATCACGCTCTTGAGGTCGTGCGAGGTGTAGAGCCGGCGGTGGACTTGCGCCACCGCAGCGACGCGGCCCATCGCGTTGGTGAGCGCCGCCTTGACCTCGCTCTCCTTGCTGGACGAAGCCTGCAGATGCAGCAGCGACGCGATGATCTGCAGCGAATTGCCGACCCGGTGGTTGACCTCGCGCAGCAGCATTTCGCGCTCTGCGGCCAGCGCCGCATAGCGATCACGCGAGGCGCGGACTTCGGCTTCGGCGTCGTCGCGGGCCTTGCGGATCACGGCTTGGCGCAGCGCCTGATCGGCGGCGACCTGGAGCAGGGGGACGAAGTCGCCCTGGGTATCTTTCACCAGATAATCCGCGGCGCCGGCCTTCAGCGCGGTCACGGCGATGCTGGAATCCTGCGATGCGGTAACGAAGACCACCGGCGGCGCATCCGGAATGTTCTGGATCTGCTCCAGCGTTTCCAGCCCGTCGAGGCCGGGCATGTACTGATCCAGCGCCACCACGTCGACGCCGCCCTTGCGCAATCGCTCCAGCCCCGCCTCGCCGCTCAGCACGTGCTCGACGCAGAAACCCTGTCGCTTCAGGCCGCGTGAGACCAGGCGCCCGAGCGCCTCGTCGTCGTCGATATACAGCAGAGTCGGCGCAGCAGCAGGAGTCATGGAGCCTCGGTTTGAGGGACCTGGATCACGGAAAAGAACAGGCCGAGCTGACGGATCGCGTTGGCGAAGCTCTCGTAGTTCACCGGCTTGGTGATGTAGACGTTGCAGCCGAGCTCGTAGCAACGCTTGATTTCCTGCGCGTCGTCGGTGGTGGTCAACACCACGACGGGCGTGCATTTGAGATGATCGTTTTCCTTGACGCGCCGGAGAATATCGATGCCGCTGGTGTCGGGGAGGTTGAGATCGAGCAGCACCAGGAGCGCGCGATTCTGATGCTCGATGCCCGAGCCGTCGGCCCCGAACAGGTAGTTCAGCGCGGCTGTACCGGACGTGAACGGAACGATCTCGTTGTTGACGCCGGACCGGCGAATATTGCGCTCGATCAGGCGCGCGTGGCCCTCGTCGTCCTCGATCATGATGATGGTGACTGGGTTACTCATGAGCGGGGTTCCCGTTTGGTGGCCGTGGTCCATTTCATCGGCAAGGTGATGGTGAAGGTCGAGCCCTCGCCGAGCGCCGAGGACACCGACATGGTTCCACCCAGGCGGCGCACGAGCGCGCGAACATGAGCGAGCCCGATCCCCTGACCCGGCCTGTCCTGTGTACCGGCACGGCGGAAAAGATCAAAGATTCTCTGATGGTCCTTGGGATCGATCCCCCGTCCGTTGTCGGCGATCTCGAAGATCGCGAAGCCGAGCTTCTGGCGACCGCGGATCCGGATGTCTCCGGGGACACCGTTCCTGAGATATTTCAGAGCGTTGTCGATGAGATTCGAAAAGATCTGTTCGAGCGCGAGGCGGTCGCTGACGATTTCCGGCAACGGCTCGATGCGGATCTCGGCGTTGGCCTCGGCGGCCTGATGCGCCACCGTCGAGACGATGTTCTCGATCAGCTCCCGGGTGTCGATCGAAACCGGCTGGAACTGACGGCGGCCTTCGCGCGTGAGGTTGAGGATCGCGCTGATCAGCCGGTCCATCTTGCCGATCGACGATTTGATGAAGGCGAGTGCCTCGGTGAAGTCCTCCGACAATTGTTGGTCGGCCGGCTGCAGCTCCGGCTCGCCGTCGCTGTCGGCCTTCTCCGGCATCTGCTTGTCGGCGACTTCGCGGCTCAGCGTGGCGATGCGGCGAAAGATGTCGCTGCGCAGTTCTTCGAGCTCGCTGGTGAATCCCATGATGTTCACCAGCGGCGAGCGCAAATCGTGGCTCACGATATAGGCGAAGCGCTGGATCTCTTCGTTGGCCTCGCGCAGGTCGGCGGTGCGCTCGGACACGGTGCTCTCGAGGTTGAGATTGTTCTCGCGTAGCAGCGCTTCGGCGTCGTCACGGGCGCGCGCGGAGCGCCGCACCAGGAAGATCGAGAGCCCGGCCAGCACCAGCACCAGGCCGGAGCCGGTGGTGGTGACGATCGACGCCAGAGACTGGCTGCGATCGGCCGCCGCCGTCCGCATCACGAATAGCTTGTTTTCTTCGGCCCGCATCGCCGCCATGAAGTTGGCGAACTGGTTCATGGCCTCACGGCCGCTTTCGGCGCGCACGATGCGCCGAGCTTCCTCGGCGCGGTCCGCCTGCGCGAGCGCGATCAGTTCCCTGAACCGCTCGATCCTCGCCTGTGCGATGACGATGCTCTTGTCGACCAACCCGCGCTGCACCGGATTGTCGGCTACCCGCTGCTGCAGGCGTTGCAGCATCGGCACCACCTGGCCGGAGGAATTCTCGAACTCTTCGACGAATTCAGGCTGACTCGTCAGCAGAAAGCCTCGCTCCGCGCTTTCGGCACGGCGCATCTGCAGCTGGGCGAGGGAAATCTGGTTCTCGACTTCGAGCGTGTGGGCGACCCAGGCGCTGTCCTCCCGGGCTTTCTGCAACAGAAACACCGAGGCGACGCTGATCAGAACCAGCACGGCAAAAGACAGCGACAGCAACGTGATCTGGATGAAAGCGCGTCGCCGCGTGGATTCCGGCGTCACCGCGCGGTCTCCGACCATTTGAAACAAAGCAAGAACAATCCCCGCAAGGCGGCCAAATCTGCAGCCACGCTAACGCGGGAGCCGGAACTTGGTTCCACGCCCGACGCAAATATTCTTCAGCGGCCCTCGAGGGCGACGCCGGCGAGATACTGCTCCAGCCAGTGGATATGATAATCGCCGTCGATGATCCCCGGTTCCCGCACCAGTGCGCGGAACAGCGGCAGTGTGGTCTCGATGCCGTCGACCACCATCTCGTCCAGCGCCCGCCGCAGCCGCATCAGGCACTCGCCGCGGGTCTTGCCGTGGACGATCAGCTTGCCGACAAGCGAGTCGTAATAAGGCGGGATGGTGTAGCCTTGGAAGACTGCGGAATCGATCCGGACGCCGAGGCCGCCGGGTGGATGATAACGCGCGATCTTGCCCGGCGACGGCCGGAAGCTCACCGGATTCTCGGCGTTGATCCGGCACTCGATGGCGTGGCCGTTGAGCACGATCTCGTCCTGCGACACCGGCAGGTCGCCGCCGGCGGCGATCCGGATCTGCTCCAGCACCAGATCGATCCCGGTGATCATCTCCGTGACCGGATGCTCGACCTGGATCCGGGTGTTCATCTCGATGAAGTAGAATTCGCCGTCCTCGTAGAGGAATTCGATGGTGCCGACGCCGACATAGCTCATGTCCTGCATCGCCTTGGCGCAGATGCCGCCGATCCGGGCGCGGGCTTCCGCGCTGATCACCGGGGAGGGGCTCTCTTCCCAGACCTTCTGGTGCCGCCGCTGCAGCGAGCAGTCACGCTCGCCGAGATGGATCGCGCCGCCGCGGCCGTCACCCAGCACCTGGATTTCGATGTGGCGCGGCTTCTGCAGATACTTCTCCAGATAGACCGAGGCGTCGCCGAAGGCGGCCTTGGCCTCGTTGCCCGCGGTCGAGATCGCCATCGACAGGTCTTCGGCGGTGTGCGCGACCTTCATGCCGCGGCCACCGCCGCCGGCGGCGGCCTTGACCAGCACCGGAAAGCCGATCTCCCTGGCGATCGACATCGCGTCGTCGTCCGGGCCGACCGCGCCGTCCGAGCCCGGCACCACGGGGATGCCCAGGCGCCTGGCGGTCTTCTTCGCCTCGATCTTGTCGCCCATCAGCCGGATGTGCTCGGCCTTGGGGCCGATGAAATGCAGATTGTGGTCGGCGAGAATCTCGGCGAAACGGGCATTCTCGGATAGAAATCCATAGCCCGGATGCACCGCGTCGGCGCCGGTGATCTCGCAGGCCGCCAGCAGCGCCGGGATGTTGAGATAGCTGTCCTTGGACGGCGGCGGGCCGATACAGACGCTTTCGTCCGCGAGCCGGACATGCATCGCGTCCGCGTCGGCGGTCGAATGCACGGCGACCGTGGCAATGCCCAGTTCCTTGCACGCACGCAGAACCCGCAGAGCGATCTCGCCGCGATTGGCTATGAGAATTTTATCGAACATCGGGGCCACCGGATTGAGAGGCGAATTGCAAATGGCGAGTGGCGAATGGGGGGCGGATGGCGTTGCGATGCAGCTCTATTCGCCACTCGCCATTCGCGACTCGCTATTCGACCACCACCAGCGGCTCGCCGAACTCGACCGGTTGGCCGTCCTCGACGAGGATCTGGGTGACGGTGCCGGCCCGCGGCGACGGGATCTGGTTCATGGTCTTCATCGCCTCGATGATGAACAGCGTCTCGCCGGCGGACACCCGGGAGCCGACCTCGATGAACGGCTTGGCGCCGGGCTCGGGTGCCCAATACACGGTGCCGACCATCGGCGAGGGCACCACGCCAGGATGCTTGGCGATGTCGATCGCCGCGGTCTCGATCGCAGTGATCGCGCCTCCTGCGGCGGACGTCGGGGCGTAGCCCATCGGCACCGAGGCGGCGATGCTGACGTTGCGGGCGACGCGGACGCGAAGCCCGGCGCGCTCGATCTCGATCTCGGTGAGGTTGGTCTCGTCGAGCAGCAGCGCGAGATCGCGGATCAGCGTGCTGTCGTCGATCGCCGCCTTGTCCTCGGTTGCGGCGTCCTTCGGCTTGGCGGCGGTCTTGGTGTCAGGCTGGCGGGCCATGTTTCGATCCAGATGTCTTGAGTGAGTGGGGCGGGTCCGGCCTCGGGTCAGGCCTTGGCGCTGGTACCGATTTTCGCGGCGAGGCCGAGGATGGCCAGCCGGTAGCCGTCGATGCCGAAGCCGCACAGGCTGGCAAAGGCGGCCTTCGCGATGAAGGAATGATGGCGGAAGCTGTCGCGGGCGAAGACGTTGGAGACGTGGACTTCCACCGCCGGGATCTGCACGCCGACGAGCGCGTCATGCAGCGCCACCGAGGTGTGGGTGTAGCCGCCGGCGTTGAGCACAATTCCCACCGCCTGCTCGTCGCGCGCCTGGTGGATCCAGTCGATCAACTCGCCCTCGTGGTTGGACTGCCGGCAAACGGCTGAAAGACCACAACTGGCAGCGGTCTCGGTGCACAATCGTTCGACGTCGGCCAGCGTCGCGTGGCCGTAAATCGCCGGCTCCCGGGTCCCGAGCAGATTCAAGTTCGGGCCATTGAGCACGTAAATCGTTTGAGGCATCCGACTTTCCGGCAATGTCAGCGAAGGTCTCCGGCGGACGCGCCGTCGGGCCGAAATCCGGCGCTGCAGCACCGGTCCGGGCAAAATTCACTTGATTGTCGGCGTTATAGGTAACCTCACGGCTGAGGGGAAGCCTGAACACGGTCCAGCGGAGCCTGAATCGGGTGATGCTTTGGACGAGCATGCCGAGGCAAGCGCCGGGAAGTGCTTGCGATCCGTTTGCAGAGGGCTCCGCGAGAGCGGTTGTGGGTGGCTGATCGGCACACAGATAATGCCGTCTGCTCGTCCCGATTTCGCATCTTCGCTTGCGGGCGGCGATCCGATCGGCGGGGTTCGCGTGGAACAATCGCAGGGCGAGATCATTTCATTGAAAGACCAGCGCCGATCCGGCAGCCGCGACCAAACTTGACGAGCGTTGTCGCGGTTTTGTTTTGGCATCCGGAAACGGGAGGCGTAGTCTCCGAAATGACGATCCGGCGCGTCTCCGACGCGCCGATGCGCACGATGCCCCACCGCCCGAGCAACATGCCCGCGGTCGGACGCGCCTGATATCAGGCATGTGTCTTGAATGAAGAAGACGCTTAAACGGGAGGCACTATGGCCCGCTATACTGTGCGATTCATGAAGGACATCCTCGGCGAGAACGGCCGGCAGGCCGAGATTTGCCAGAGCTCCCTGGAGATCGAGGCGGCGAACAGCCGCGACGCGACCGAGATCGCCAAAGAAAAATTCTGTCAGATGGAGCGGCTGAAGGAATGGTCGCTCCATGCCGACCGTGTCCATGTCGCAGAGGCCGATTTTCCGTCGTAGACGACCGGACTCGACACGATGGCCGCAACACCGCCTGCGCAAGATCGCCGTGAGGCGGCGACCTCGGGAGTTCCCAATCAGCGACGTCGTCGGGTCGCCCGCGGATCCCGCAGGGCTCAGCACTTCTCCTTGCCGCAGCGGGCGAGCGCCACCTTCTGGCGCAGCGTGTCGAGGCCGACTGCGCCGACCACCACCTGCTTGCCGATCACGTAGCTCGGCGTGCCGTTCATGCCCATCGCTTCGGCGAGCTTGAAGCTCTCCTCGATGGTGGCGCGGACTTCCGGGCTCGCCATGTCCTTCTCGAGCCGGGCCATGTCGAAGCCGGCCTCCTTGGCGGCCGCCATCGCGCGGGCCTTGTCGGCCTGACCGCGGCCGCCCATCAGCTTCTGGTGGAAGTCGAGATACTTCTTACCATCGGGAGTCTGCATCCGCACCGCGATCGCAACCTGCGCCGCCTCGACCGAGGGCGGGCCGAGCACCGGAAATTCCTTCAGCACGATCTTGAGCTTGGGATCTTCCTTCATCAGCGCGATCATGTCGGTCATCGCGCGCTTGCAGTAGCCGCAATTGTAATCGAAGAATTCGACGAAGGTGACGTCGCCGTCCTTGTTGCCGAGCGTGATGCCGCGCGGCGAATTGAAGATCGCTTCGGCGTTGTCCTTGATCGCGGCCTGGTGCTTTTCGGCCGCGGCGTTGGCCTGCCGCTTGCCCAATTCGTCGGACGCTTCTTCCAGCACCTCGGGGTGAGACACCAGATAGTCCTTGATGATCTGTTCGATCTGGCTGCGCTGCTCGTCGGAGAATTTCTGCGCCGCGGCGGCAACTGGCGCGCCGACCAACAAGAGCGCGAGCAGGGCGGCGGCAAACGGACGGAACGACGGCATGGGCAATCCCTTCAGGGCAGAAATCGGACACGATCGGCGCACGGATTCGTGTGCTTCATAGCGCTTTTCCCGCCCAAATACGCGCAATTTGTGAACACGTGTCGGTCAGGCGCGCCGAAAACCCGCCGGCCGCGATGCGGCGGCGGCGGTGGCGATCGGGGCCGGCGCCGGCGTTCGTCGTCACGACCGCCGGCGCCGTCTGACTGTGGGGTGCCGCGGGCTACTTGACGGTGGTCAGGCGCAGATAGGGACGCGGCGCATCCCAGCCCTGGGGGAATGCCTTCACGGCGTCTTCGCCCTGCAGCGACAGCGGGATGATCACCTTGTCGCCTGGGCGCCAGTCGGCCGGCGCGGCGACGGTGTACTTGTCGGCCATCTGCAGCGCATCGATCACGCGCAGGATCTCGTCGAAGTTGCGCCCGACATTCATCGGGTAGGTCATGGTCAGGCGGACTTTCTTGTTCGGATCGATGATGAACACCGAACGCACCGCCGCGGTGTTGCTCTGGTTCGGGTGGATCATGTCGTAGAGCTTGGCGACCTTCAGCTCCTTGTCGGCGACGATCGGGAATTGCAGATCGGTCTGCTGGGTGTCGTTGACGTCCGCGATCCATTTGAGGTGCTCGTCGACGGTGTCGGTCGACAGCCCGATCGGCTTGACGTTGCGGGCGGCGAACTGTTGCGCGAGCTTCGAGGTTCTGCCCATCTCGGTGGTGCAGACCGGCGTGAAGTCGGCGGGATGGCTGAAGAAGAAGACCCAGGAATCGCCGATGAAGTCGTGAAACGAAATCGGCCCCTGGGTGGTGTCGGCGGTGAAATCGGGCGCGGTGTCGCCGATGTGGAGAGACATTGATCGAACTCCTGTGTGCCTATGAAATGAGCAAGCCCGCGCGCGGCGCGGGGAAGCCCGACAGTAGCGACGCTTTTTGGCACCGTGAAAGCGGGAACGGCTCGAGCCGTATCGAGGCGGCGCGGTGCGCGATCACCACTTCATTATAGCGAACGATCGCGCACCGTGGTCAGTGCTTTCAACGCAGATCAACCACGCATTTCGACTACGGGCAGGGGCGAGCCCGGCCGTCGTTGCCGATATAGGTCATGGTCGCCGGGTTGAACGAGCGGTAGCGCTGCGCGCAGTAGCCGATCGCATCGCGGCGGCGGGACTCTTCCGCGGCACTTGCCGCGATCGCGCCGCCGATGATCGCGGCGCCGATGCCGAGCCCGATCGCTGCGCCGGCATTGCCGCCGCCACCCCAGCCACGTCCACGCCCACCACCGCGTCCTCCGCCACGTCCGCGGCCGCGCTGTGCGTGGGCCGGCGTCACGCTCGCCGTCATCGCCAAGCCCGTGGTCGCGATCATGCCGAAGCCGTACATCGTCAGCAGCATGACGCCCGCCAACGCGCGCGTGATCAGCTTGCGCGCAGTGCCGCCGTCTTGCGTCCTCGATTTCATCATGGATGTCTCTCCCTCTTTTGGTCGCCGCGCGACTCTAGGCGCGAGGGCGCAGCATGGCAAACATCGAGACACTTTGTCGCCGCGATGTATTTGACATGGCCCAGACTGCGCCCGTGCGCGGCCGATGCTGCGTGTGATCCGCAATCACACGCAGTGCGCTATTTGGATGTTGATTTCGCTTCGACGATATCGTCCGCCTTGACCCAGCCCGGCGAGCCGACCGGGAAGCGGGTCTTGGCGCGCGCCGCGAGTGCGCGCGCGGTCTTGTTGTCGCCGCGCAGAAAGGCCGCCTGGGCCGACGCGAGATCGGCTTCGGCGTAGTCGCCCTTGCGGCCATAGGCCATCGCGAGTTGGCTGTAGCCGAGCGGCGCTTCAGCCTCGCGCGACAGCGCCGACTTCAGAATCCGGATCGCCTCTTCGGTCGAGGCGGCGCTGCCCGAGGCCACCAGCGCCTGGCCGAGCAGCATCTCGATCAGCGGGGCGCTGCGGCTGAGCGACAACGCCTTGCGCAGTGGCGCGATCGCTTCCTGCGGCCGACCGCCCTCGAGCAGCGCCTGGCCGCGCAACTCGTAGAAATAGGGATTGTTCGGCTCGGCCTGAATCAGGCCGTCGATCTGGGCCAGCGCCGAGCGCGGATCGCCGTGCAGATAGGTCGAGATGGCGCGGGCGTAGCGCGCGGGCAGGCTGGTGTTCGACGACGGATAGCGCCGGTAAACGGTGTCGGGACGCTCCATGAAGCCGGACGTCTTGGCACGCATCATGTCGTGGCGGAGCTGCAGTGCGGCGTCGTCCTTCTTGTCCCAATTCGGGCTGGAGCGCGCCAGCTCTTCCAGCGCGCGGACGCGTTCGGCCGGCATCGGATGCGACTGCGCATAAGGATCGGCGCCGCGCGCGGCGAACAGGCTCTCGTCGGTGAAACGACGGAACGTTTCGTACATGCCCTTCGCCGACTGGCCGGTGGCGTCGAGAAATTTCACTGCGGCCTTGTCGGCGTTCTCTTCCTGCTGCCGCTGATAGGACAGCAGATTGCGCCGGATCAATTCCTGCGGCGCCGAGATCGCGGCCGCACCGATATTGCCGGCGCCGCTGTTCGGGCCGGCCTTGGAGCCCGCCACCATCGCGCCGACGCCGAGCAGCATCGCCACGATCATCTGCGTCTGTGCTTGCGCGAGCTGGGTGCGGAGCTTGGACAGATGGCCGCCGGCGAGATGGCCGGTCTCGTGCGCCAGCACGCCGATCAACTGGTTCGGGGTTTGCGACTGCATCAGCGCACCGTAATTGACGAAGATGCGGCGGCCGTCGGCGACGAAGGCGTTGAAATTCGGATCGTTGATGATGGCGATCTGGATGTTCTGCTTTTCGAGGCCGGCGACGCGCAGGATCGGTCGCGTATAGTCGCGCAGCAGATTCTCGATCTCGGTGTCGCGCAGCAGCGGCGGCCCCTTCGGCTGCGGCGCCTGCGCGAGGCCGGGAACCGGGGCGAGCGCCAGCGCGGCGGCGCTCAGGATCGCCACCAGCCGCGACGCCTGCGCGCAGGCCTTCCGGCGCAATCCTCCGGGCAGAGTTTCAATCATCACATTGGGCATTGGCCGAGGTTCGAATAACGGATATCCCCTGATCAGCCCAGCAATACGGCAGCAGCGCGACGCCGCCGGGTTTCGCCGAACCGAACCGCGCGGGAGTAGCAGATTTCAATGCGCGATGCGACCACGACAGCCGCGGCGATTCGATCGTTGACAGCGTCCGCCCGGAGCGATGTGCCGCCCTTCATGGTGATGGACGTGATGGCGGCCGCGGAACGGATCGAGGCCGCCGGCGGTCACGTCATCCACATGGAGGTCGGTCAGCCGTGGGCGTCGGCACCACGCACGGCGCTCGCCGCCGCGCATCAGGCGCTGGAGCAGGGCCGCATCGACTACACGTCGGCGCTCGGCATTCCCTCGCTGCGCGCGCGGATCGCGCGGCACTATCGCGACGTCTACGGCGCCGACGTCGATCCGGACCGCATCGTCGTCACCACCGGGTCCTCCGGCGCCTTCATCCTGTCGTTCCTGGCGCTGTTCGAACCCGGCGATCGGGTCGCGGTGACGGTGCCCGGCTATCCGCCGTATCGCCACATCCTCACTGCGCTCGGCTGCGAGCCGGTGCTGATCGAGACCCACAGCGAGACGCGACATGCGTTGACCGGCGAGGCGCTGCTCGCCGCCCATCGCAAGGCGCCGCTGAAGGGCGTGCTGGTCGCCAGCCCGGCGAATCCGACCGGCACGATGATGACGCGTGCCGCGCTGACCGAACTGATCGCCGTCGCCGAGAGCGAGGGCATCCGGTTCATTTCCGACGAAATCTATCACGGCCTCGACTACGCATTCCCGGCGGTGACCGCGGCCGAGCTGTCGCCGAATGCCGTCGTGATCAATTCGTTCTCGAAGTACTTCTGCATGACCGGCTGGCGGGTCGGCTGGATGGTGCTGCCCGAGCCGCTGGTGCGGCCGGTCGAACGTCTGCAGCAGAATCTGGCGATCTCGGTGCCGACGCTGTCGCAGATCGCGGCCGAAGCGGCGTTCGAGGGCGGTGCCGAGATGGAGGCGGTGAAACGCGGCTACGAGGAGAACCGCAAAATCCTGATCACCGGTTTGCCGCAAGCGGGCCTGACGGATTTCCTGCCGGCCGACGGCGCGTTCTATCTCTACGCGGACGTCTCGAAATTCACCTCCGACAGTTTCGTCTTCACCAAGCGGATGCTGGCGGAAGCGCATGTCGCAGCCACCCCCGGGACCGATTTCGATCCGGTGCGTGGCATGAATTTCGTCCGTTTGTCCTATGCCCGCTCGGCCGACGATATGCGCGAAGCCGTGCGCCGGATTGCGGCCTGGCTCGCGTAAATCCGGCAATGTGACGGTGGAATGCAGATTCGAGGGTTGCTCTCAGCGGCATTTCGTCGCTATAGGCACCCGCGACTAATTCCTTCCTGGAGAAATCCCTTGCAGATCGCTTCGTCCGCGCCGCCGTCCTCGGGACGGCACGCCGCGCTTGCCGCGATGCTGTGGCCGCAGCGCGCGGGACAGTCCGCAGCCATTTGGCGCGCGATCGCCCTGATCGCCGTCGGCGCCGTGCTTCTGACCGCCTCGGCGAAATTCAACCTGCCGTTGCCGCTGGTGCCGATGACCCTTCAAACGCTGGTGGTCTTGCTGATCGGCGCGGCCTATGGCGCGCGGTTGGGTGGTGCGACCGTGCTGGCCTATCTGGCCGCGGGGGCGCTCGGCCTGCCGGTGTTCGCCGGACCGGCCGGCGGTCTGGCGCCGTTGACGGGGCCGACAGCCGGGTATCTGGCGGGCTTCGTCGCCGCCGCCGTCGTCGTCGGTTGGTTCGCCGAACGGGGCTGGGATCGCTCCGTGCCCAGGCTGTTCGTGGCGATGGCGCTCGGTCACATCGCGATCCTTGCGCTCGGCTTCGGCTGGCTCGCTTACGGCCTGCATCTCGGCGCGGCGAAGGCGTGGTCGGTGGGCGTGGTTCCCTTCCTCGCGGGGGCGCTGGTCAAGAACGCGCTCGGCGCGGCGATGCTGCCCACGGTCCGGCGGCTGGCCGACGGCCGGCGAGGGTGATCCGGCACGGCTCCGTTCAATTCTGAATCGATTTGGCCGACCGGTCTGCCTGCGGTCGTCCCGACGTCGTCGTCAAGACAGGCACATCGAGACCATTGGAGTGATGCCATGTCGACGATGACCGATGTCGGCGTTCCTGAAACGTCGCGACCGTCCAACGCCAAGCCTTGGTACAAGGTGCTCTATATCCAGGTCTTGATCGCGATCGTGCTCGGCGTGCTGGTCGGCTGGCTGTCTCCGCATCTGGCGACCAATCCGTGGATCAAGGCGCTCGGCGACGGATTCGTCAAACTGATCAAGATGGTGATAGCGCCGATCATCTTCTGCACGGTCGTCTCCGGCATCGCGCATATCCAGGACGCCCGCAAGGTCGGCCGGGTGGGCATCAAGGCACTGGTGTATTTCGAAGTGGTGTCGTCGTTCGCGCTGATCCTCGGTCTCGTCGTCGGCAATCTTCTGCCGGTCGGGCATGGGCTCGCAGCCAAGCCGGACGCCGGAGCCGTGGCGAAGTACGTCGACCAGGCCAGCCACATGCACGCGGTCGACTTCTTTCTCAACATCATTCCCGAGAGCGTCGTCGGCGCGTTCGCGAAGGGCGACATCCTGCAGGTGCTGCTGTTCGCCATCCTGTTCGGCTTCGCGCTGATGGCGCTCGGTGAGCGCGGGCATCGGCTGCGCGACGTGATCGACGACACCGCTCATGCGGTGTTCGGCGTGATCGCGATCGTGATGAAGGCCGCGCCGGTCGGTGCCTTCGGCGCGATGGCCTTCACCATCGGCAAATACGGCCCGGCCGCGCTCGGCAATCTGATCGGCCTGGTCGCGCTGTTCTATGCGACCGCGGCGTTGTTCGTGTTCGTGGTGCTGGGGGTGATCGCCAAATTCGTCGGCTTCAACATCTTCAAGTTCCTCGGCTACATCAAGGACGAGCTGTTGATCGTGCTCGGCACCTCGTCGTCCGAGAGCGCGCTGCCGCAACTGATGGAGAAGCTCGAGCGGCTGGGCTGCTCGAAGTCGGTTGTGGGCCTGGTGGTGCCGACCGGATACTCGTTCAATCTCGACGGCACCAACATCTACATGACGCTGGCGACGCTGTTCATCGCGCAGGCGCTCGGCATCGAGCTGTCGTTCTCCGAACAGGTCACGATCCTGCTGGTTGCGATGCTGACCTCGAAGGGCGCCAGCGGCGTCACCGGCGCTGGTTTCGTCACGCTGGCGGGGACGCTCGCCGCGGTCAATCCGGCTCTGGTGCCGGGCATGGCGATCGTATTCTCGATCGACAAGTTCATGAGCGAGGTGCGCGCGCTCACCAACATCACCGGCAACGGCGTCGCCACCGTGTTCGTGTCGTGGTGGGAGGGCGAGCTCGACCACGATCGGCTGCACGCCAATCTCGACAAGACGATCGACCCGTCGGACGTCGAGACTGCGGTCACCACCGGCTGATCGGTCGTTGCTGCCTGAAACGAAAACCGCCCGGCCTGATGGCCGGGCGGTTTCTTGTCGAGTTGACTGCGGCTGATCAGTTGCCGCCGCCGAAGCGGCGCGACCACCATCCGGCGCGACGGGAAGGTTCGGGAGCCGGCTCGGCAGCGGCCTGTGGCTCCGGAATGGCCGGTGCCGGTTCGGGCTGCTGCGCTGCCGGCTCGATCGCCAGCGGCGTCGACGCCTCCACCTTCGGTTCCGAGGACCCGAAATTCACCTTTTCGCGCACCGTCGACCGGCGGCGTGCGGCGGCGCGCTCGGCTGCGGCGTCGTCCTGGGCCTGCGCCGACGGAGCGGCGTCTTGGGCGGGGGCCGAGGCGACCGGCTCGCTCTGCTGCGCCTGCACCGGCTCTGCGCGTTCTTCCGGCTCGCTGGCAACGGGGGAAAGCGTAGCCGTGACCGGCTCTGCCATCTCATCGTCATCGATGTCCGGCTCGTGCCGCTTGCCGAGCAAGCGTCCGTCCGATCCACCGCCGTCCATATCGGCGGCCGCCTCGGCGGCCTCCGAGGTCTCCAACTCTCCGATGTCGTCGACGATCGAGCCGGAGGCGCCTTCTTCGAGGCCTCCCTCGGCAGCGCCACGCCGGCGGCGACCGCCGCGGCGGCCACGGCGACGCGGACGACGCTCGCCATTCGCCTGATCGGCCCGCGCGTCACCGTCCCCTTCAGCGCCGTCGGCGCTGTCGTCGCCGTCTTCGCTGTCGTCTTCGGAAACGGCTTCCAAAACCTCGGGAACGAGCGCAGCATCGCCGTCCTCGCGCGGCGCGCCCGCTTCACGGGCCTCGCCGGTGCGCGAGCGGCGGCGGCGGCGGCGCTTGCGCTTGCGGGCGTCGCCTTCTCCTTCGCCTTCGCCACTGTCGCTGGCGTGCTCATCGGCCAGGCCGACGGTCTCGTCGGTTTCGATCTCGGCCTCGAACTCGTAACCCTCGTCGTCCTCAAAAGGCTCTTCGGCCTGGACCGGATAGGCCGCGACCTGCGCCGCGAGCAGCGCCTTGGCGGATTCCAACGTGTGAACCTGCTCGCCGCGATCGATCACGAACGACTGCTGTCCGGTCACGGTCGGATCCGACACGACCGACAGCGTCACCCTGAAGCCGGTTTCGAGATCGCGCAGGTGCCCGCGCTTCTGATTGAGGACATAGAGGGCGACATCGGCGCGGGTGCGCACGATCAGATTATGGGTCGCGCCCTTCATCAGGATCTCTTCGAGACCGCGCAGCAATTGCAGCGCCACCGACGAGACCGACCGCACGTGGCCGGAGCCGCCGCAATGCGGGCAGGGCTCGGTCGAGCTTTCCAGCACGCTGGCGCGGATGCGCTGGCGCGACATTTCGAGCAGGCCGAAATGCGAGATCCGACCGACCTGGATGCGGGCGCGATCCTGCCGCAGGCAATCGCTGAGCTTGCGCTCGACAGCGCGATTGTTGCGCTTCTCGTCCATGTCGATGAAGTCGATGACGATCAGGCCGGCGAGGTCGCGCAGGCGCAGCTGCCGCGCGACTTCCTCCGAGGCCTCGAGGTTGGTCTTGAGCGCGGTGTCCTCGATATGGTGCTCGCGGGTCGAGCGACCGGAGTTGACGTCGATCGAGACCAACGCCTCGGTCTGGTTGATCACGATGTAGCCGCCGGACCGCAACTGCACGGTCGGCGAGAACATCGCGTCGAGCTGGCTCTCGACTCCCATTCGCGAGAACAGAGGTTGCCCGTCGCGATACAGCTTCACCGCGCGAACGTTGGACGGCATCAGCATGTGCATGAAGTCGCGCGCTTCCTGGTAGCCGGCTTCGCCCGCGACCTGGATTTCGTCGATCTCCTTGTTGTAGAGATCGCGTAGCGAGCGCTTGATCAGCGAGCCTTCCTCGTAGACGAGCGTCGGCGCCTGCGACTTCAGCGTGACGTCGCGGACCGTCTCCCACATCCGGATCAGATATTCGAAGTCGCGCTTGATCTCCGGCTTGGTGCGCGAGGCGCCGGCGGTGCGCAGGATGATGCCCATGCCTTCCGGCACGTCGAGATCCTGAACCACTTCCTTGAGGCGGGAGCGATCCTGCGCCGACGTGATCTTGCGGCTGATGCCGCCGCCGCGCGCGGTGTTCGGCATCAGAACGGCGTAACGGCCGGCGAGCGACAGGTAGGTCGTCAGCGCCGCGCCCTTGTTGCCGCGCTCTTCCTTGACCACCTGCACCAGCATCACCTGACGGCGCTTGATGACTTCCTGGATTTTGTACTGCCGGCGCGGCCGGAAGGCGCGTTCGGGAACTTCTTCCAGCACATCGTCGCCGCCGACGGATTCGACGATGTCTTCCTCGGCCTCGTCGTCCTCGTCCTCGTCTTCATCCTCGTCGTCTGCTTCGGTGTCGGACCGGGCAGCGTCCTCCAGGTCCGCGTCGCCATCCGCGTCGTTCAATTCGTCGCCGGCGTCATCGCCATGTTCTTGCTCAGCGCCTTCGGCGATCGGGAACGGCGCATCTTCGGCGTGACCGCTATTCTCTTCAACGTCCTGGGAGAGGGTCTGGGCGTGCGGCGTGGCGCCGAAGTCGGGCAGGGTGGGCTGCTCGCCGTCGGCGATGCTCGGCGCGACCGCCGTCTCGTCGAGATACTCAGCCGAAGCCGCATGGTATCCCTGGCGCTCGGCGTCGTGATGACCGTCGTGGCCTTCGGCATTGTCCGCCGAGGCCTGCGTCACATCGCCGGCGTCATCCGCAGGAATGTCGTGCATCGGCCGTTCGTGGTCGGCGTGCGCGTGTCCATTGTCGGCAGGATCGCTGTCGGCAAGATCGCTGAATTGATCGTGCGGCTCGGCCACGGCGCCGGCGGAAGCCTCGACGATCTCGCTGGTGACCCGTTCGCCACTGCCGCGGCGGCGATGGCTGCGGTGCCTCGACCGGCGGCGGGTCGAGCGCTGCTCGTTTTCTTCCTCGGCCTCGCGATGCGCCCGCTCGTCGGCCTCGATCAGGGCCTGACGATCGGCGACGGGGATCTGGTAGTAGTCGGGATGGATTTCGCTGAAAGCGAGGAATCCGTGCCGGTTGCCGCCGTATTCGATGAAGGCGGCCTGCAACGACGGTTCGACCCGTGTCACTTTGGCGAGGTAGATGTTGCCACGCAGTTGTTTGCGCTGTGCGGTCTCGAAATCAAACTCTTCGACGCGGTTGCCGCGGACCACGACCACCCGGGTCTCTTCCGGGTGGGTGGCGTCGATCAGCATCTTGTTGGGCATTTTTGAACTCTTGGCGGCGGAAAGCGCGCGAGACGGCCAGCGCAATAAGCGCGACCGGATAACGCGACGGTCCACCTGATTCGGGGGTGAGGGGAAGGCCGAAACGCACTTCACCGCGCCGTGCCGGCGTCGAACCCGAGGCGGTGCGCGTGGCGAAGCTGTTGCTTCGCGGCGGCGCGGCCTTTGCGTGGGTCCGGTTCGGCATCGCAATATGGCGCATCAAGCGTCGGCCCGTCTGAACGAGTGGCGGCAAAGCATCCGCCGTGTCTTCTTGCTGAAGGACCGGCCTTGCGCCGAAGCGCTCACCGGCATGGATCATCCGGCCGAAAGGCCGGACTGGTCGGTCATGAAGAGTCTGAACCGTCCCTGGTAGGATAGAGGCCCGGGGACCGGAAGCCGCTCGGGCTGAACCGACGCACCTGCCTGGCCGCGCACTGCGCTGGCTCGGAGGGGACGGAAAAACGCTAAACCCCACTGCTTGATTGTCGAGGGATTTGGCGCTGCGCCGATAGGCTGAACGCGACACAACCGGAAGATTAGACCGTCAGCACCAGATACATACGTGGATTGGGTCTCGCTTGCAAGGAGAGCGTCGCTGCCCGGCAACACTGCCTATTATTCGAATCGCGCGCCTTAAGCCGCGATTAACCACGCACTTCTAATGCAGTAAAAGGACCAGCGGAGAGGGGTCGGGATTCGTTGCAGGGGCGCGCAAATCATTTTGTTTTGTTCAGCGCCGTCTTCGCGTGCGCTGCAGCATGGATGTGCGCGTCGCCGACCCAGGGGTGGGCCGTGGAAGCCCTGCCTGCCCCCTCGACCCCAACCCAAAGCACTGCAGCGCCGGTCACAAACGGCTTTCCGATCGCGTCCGATGCCCGTCTGGCGGGTGACGAGAAGCAGACCCGGTTCATCGTCGATTTCGACACCAAGGTTCCGATCCGCGCGTTCGCGCTGGCGGATCCGTATCGCATCGTCATCGATCTGCCGCAGATCAATTTCCGCCTGCCGTCGGCCGCCAATGGTGCAAGTCGTGGCCTGATCAAGGCTTTTCGGTACGGCCTGGTGATGCCCGGCGGCTCGCGGATCGTGCTCGAACTGGCGGGGCCGGCGAAGATCGCCAAGGCCGATATGCTCGACGCAGCCAATGGGCAGCCGGCGCGGCTGGTGATCGAACTCGATTCGGTTGACCGCACGGCCTTCGTCGCGGCGCTTAGTGCCGAGAAGGCGCCCGAACTGCGACCTTCGGTCAGTATGGCGGATGCGACCTCGTCAGTGCCAGCTGCCGATGCGGCGAAGGACGATCCGCGGCCGGTCGTCGTGCTCGATCCGGGACATGGCGGGATCGACAACGGCACCCAATCCGCCAGTGGCATCGCCGAGAAGACGCTGGTGCTGGATTTCGCGCTGGCGTTGCGCGACCAGATGGAAAAGGGCGGCAAGTACCGCGTGGTGCTGACCCGCGCCGACGACACCTTCATTCCGCTCAACGACCGGGTGAAGATCGCGCGCGCGCAGTCCGCCGCGCTGTTCGTGTCGATTCATGCCGACGCGCTGCCGCGCGGCGAGGGCGATGCCCAGGGCGCCACCATCTACACGCTGTCCGACAGGGCCTCCGATGCCGAGGCGCAGCGGCTGGCGGATGCCGAAAACAGGGCCGACGCGATCGGCGGGGTCGATCTGACCGAAGAGCCGACCGAGGTCGCCGATATCCTGATCGACCTCGCGCAGCGCGAGACCAAGACGTTCTCGAACAGCTTCGCCCGGACCTTGATGCGGGAAATGAAGGGCGCGACCCGGCTGCACAAGAATCCTCTCAAATCCGCCGGCTTCCGGGTCCTGAAGGCGCCCGACGTGCCGTCGGTGCTGATCGAACTCGGCTATGTCTCCAACAAAGGCGACCTCAAGCAGCTGATTTCCGAACAGTGGCGCACCAAGACCGTCGGCGCGGTCTCCCAGGCGATCGATTCGTTTTTCGCCAGGCGGTTGGTCTCGGCCGGAAAGCCGAACTGACGCGGCATTGCGCGTGGCCGGGCCCTAGTTTGGCCACAGCGGAAGTTCTATAAGACCACGTTGCAGTTCGCGATTTCGGTGACGAAACGAGGCCGGCCCCGGCGAAGACGGGGGACTGGTTGCGGACAGTGCCAATCTCGTTCAAGGGAATTTCGCCGCGTCGCGCGGTCCTCGGTGAAACGGAACTCAATCGATGCGCTTGCTGCTGCGGTTTTTCGGCTTTCTGTTCGCAGCCGGGACCATCGTGTTCCTGGTCGGCGTGGCCGCTGCGGCCGGGATGATCTGGCATTTTTCCAAGGACTTGCCCGACTACTCTCAGCTCCAGGATTACGAACCGCCGGTGATGACGCGCGTCCATGCGACGGACGGCTCGCTGCTCGGCGAATATTCGAAAGAGCGACGGCTGTATCTGCCGATCCAGGCCGTGCCGAAGCTGGTGATCAACGCCTTCCTCGCCGCCGAAGACAAGAATTTCTACGAGCACGGCGGCATCGACTATCAGGGCATGGCGCGCGCCGCGATCCTGTACGCGCAGAACATCGGGTCCAACCGGCGGCCGCAGGGTGCGTCGACGATCACCCAGCAGGTCGCCAAGAACTTCCTGCTCACCAACGAAGTGTCGTTCACCCGTAAGATCAAGGAAGCCTTGCTGGCGATGCGGATCGAGCGGGCCTATTCGAAGGACCGCATCCTCGAACTGTATCTCAACGAGATCTATCTGGGACTCGGCGCTTACGGCGTCGCCGCCGCCTCACTGGTGTATTTCGACAAATCGGTCAACGAACTGACCCTGTCGGAAGCGGCCTATCTGGCGGCGCTGCCGAAGGCCCCCGCGGCGCTGCACCCGATCCGCAACCACGATCGCGCGGTCGAGCGCCGCAACTACGTCATCGACCGCCTGGTCGAAAACGGCTGGACCAAGCAGGCCGACGCCGACAAGGCGCGCAAGGAGCCGCTGACCGTCACCAGCCGCGGCACCGGCGCGCACACGTTCGCCGGCGAGTATTTCGCCGAGGAGGTCCGCCGCGATATCCTCGAGCGCTACGGCGAAAAGAAGCTCTACGAAGGCGGCCTGTCGGTCCGCACCTCGCTCGATCCGAAGCTGCAGGTCGAGGCGCGCAAGACGATGACCGCGGGCCTCGTCAAATTCGACGAGGCGCAGGGCTGGCGCGGGCCGGTCTCGAAGCTGGATATCAGCGGCGACTGGGGTGTGAAGCTGGCCGACGTCAAATCGCTGTCCGACATCTCGCCGTGGCGCATGGCTGTGGTGCTCGAGACCTCCGACCAGTCGGCGCGGATCGGCTTCCAGCCCGGCCGCGAACTCGGCGGCGCGGTGTCGAAGAAGCGCGAGACCGGATTGATCGCTCTCGACGGCGTGAAATGGGCGAAAGCCGCGGCGGGTCCGCAGCGCGGCCGGACGCCGGGCTCGGTGTCGCAGGTGTTGGCGGCCGGCGACGTCATCTATGCGGATTCGCTGCTCGACAAGGAAGGCAAGCCCGTCGAGGGCCAGTACCGGCTGCGACAGATCCCCGAAGTGTCGGGCGCGATGGTGGCGATGGATCCCTGGACCGGCCGCGTGGTGGCGATGGTCGGCGGCTTCTCGTTCGACCAGAGCCAGTTCAACCGCGCCACACAGGCCTATCGCCAGCCCGGCTCGTCGTTCAAGCCGCTGGTGTATTCGGCGGCGATGGACAACGGCTATACGCCGTCCACCGTGGTGATCGACGCGCCGATCGAAATCGATCAGGGGCAGGGCGCCGGCGTGTGGCGACCGGAGAACTATTCGACCGGCAAATATTACGGACCGGTCACGCTGCGCAACGCGCTGCAGCGCTCGCTCAACACCGTGACGGTGCGGCTGGCGCAGGACGTCGGCATGCCGCTGATCGGCGAATACGCCAAGCGCTTCGGCGTCTATGACGAATTGCCGAACTATCTGTCCTATGCGCTCGGCGCCGGCGAGACCACGGTGATGCGGATGGTCACCGCCTATTCGATGTTCGCCAATGGCGGACGGCGGGTGAAGGCGACGCTGATCGACCGCATTCAGGATCGCTACGGCCGCACCATCTTCAAGCACGACGCCCGCGAATGCCGCGGCTGCGATGCGCCGGAGGGTTGGAAGAACCAGCCCGAGCCGCAGCTCGTCGACCGTCGCGAGCAGGTGCTCGATCCGATGACCGCCTACCAGATCACGTCGATGATGGAGGGCGTGGTGCAGGCCGGCACCGCGACGGTGGTGCGCGAGGTCGGCAAGCCGATCGCCGGCAAGACCGGCACCACCAATGACGAGAAGGATGCCTGGTTCATCGGGTTCTCGCCGGACCTCGTGGTCGGGATCTATTTCGGCTACGACAAGCCGCGCAATCTCGGCCGCGGCGCCACCGGCGGCCATCTCGCCGCCCCCGTCGCCAAGGATTTCTTCAAGCTCGCGCTCGCCGACAAGCCGGCGGTGCCGTTCCGCGTGCCGGCGGGAATCAAGCTGGTCCGCGTCGACGCCAAGAGCGGGATGCGCGCCGGCCCGGGCGACGGCGGCCGCACCATCCTCGAGGCGTTCAAGCCGGGCACCGCGCCGCCCGACAATTATTCGGTGATCGGCGTCGCCGATGCCGATGGCCGCCAGCAGCAGGCGCCGCCGCCGGACGATCGCGGATTTTTCCGCCCCGGCACCGGCGGACTGTACTGACCGCCTTCCGGCCCAACGGGCGATTGCGCTTTGCCGCGTCGCCCGCTAAATCGCGTTTGACACATTCGCGGTCGCCTCGCGGTGGCCGCCGCCCAGCAGAGATTCCATGCGCGCAGAAATCGAACGCCTCGTCGAAGAGATCAAGCAGTCAGTCGGGCTGCTGAGGAGGCATCTTTGACGTCGACCAGTCGACCGTCCGCCTCGCGGAGCTGAACAAGCTCGCCGAGGATCCAGACCTCTGGAACGATCCGCAGAAGGCCCAGAAGCTGATGCAGGAGCGCACCTCGCTGGAGGATTCGCTCACCGGCATCGGCAAGGTCGAGCGTGAGCTCAGCGACAATATCGAGATGATCGAACTCGGCGAGGCCGAGGGCGACGAGGGCGTCGTCCGCGAGGCCGAGGCTGCGCTCAAGGCGCTGAAGAAGGAAGTCGCGCGGCGCGAACTCGAAGCGCTGCTGTCCGGCGAGGCCGATCGCTTCGACACTTATCTCGAAGTCCACGCCGGCGCCGGCGGCACCGAGAGCCAGGACTGGGCCTCGATGCTGCTGCGGATGTACACGCGCTGGGCCGAGAAGCACGGCTTCAAGGTCGAGTATCTCGAAGAATCCGAGGGCGAAGAGGCGGGGATCAAATCGGCGACGATCCAGATCTCGGGTCACAACGCCTATGGCTGGCTCAAGACCGAGGCCGGCGTGCACCGGCTGGTGCGCATCTCGCCGTTCGATTCCAACGCGCGGCGGCACACCTCGTTCTCGTCGGTGCAGATTTTCCCGGTGATCGACAATTCGATCAAGATCGACATCGCCGAGTCCGACGTCCGGGTCGACACGATGCGCTCCGGCGGCGCCGGCGGCCAGCACGTCAACAAGACCGAATCCGCGGTGCGCCTGACGCACGTCCCGACCGGCGTCGCGGTGGTCTGTCAGGCCGGCCGCTCGCAGCACAAGAACCGCGCCCAGGCGTGGGACATGCTGCGCGCGCGTCTTTACGAAATCGAGCTGAAGAAGCGCGAAGAGCAGGCTGCCGCCGATCAGGCCGCCAAGACCGAAATCGGCTGGGGCCACCAGATCCGCTCCTACGTGCTGCAGCCCTACCAGATGGTCAAGGACCTGCGCACCGGCGTGCAGACCTCCGACACCGCCGGCGTGCTCGACGGCGACCTCGACGAATTCATGGCCGCGACCCTGGCGCAGCGCGCGTTCGGCACGGGGCCGGGCAGTGTCGAGGACGTGGACTAAGCGTGGGCGCTCCCACAAAGGTCGGCTTCATCGGTCTCGGCAAGATGGGCCATGGCATGGCCGGCCGGCTGCTCGACGCCGGCTTCGACGTCGCGGTATGGAATCGCAATCCGGCAAAGGCCGACGCTCTGATCAGCCGCGGCGCGCGCCGCGCTGCGACGCCGGCCGAGGCCGCACACGCCGCCGATGCGATCGTGACCATGGTCGCCGATGACGAAGCGTCGCAAGCCGTCTGGCTCGGCGCCGATGGTGTCGCGACGACGGCCAAGGTTGGTGCTGTCGCGATCGAATGTTCGACCGTCTCGCATCAACATGCGCTCGAACTCGCCGCGGCGCTGCGCGCGCGTGGGTTGATCTACATCGATTGTCCCGTCACGGGCCTGCCCGACGCTGCCGCACGCGGCGAACTCACCTTGCTGATTGGCGCCGAGCCGAACGATCTCGACGCGGCGCGCCCCTATCTTGCGCCGCTTGGCCGGACGATCCGGCATTTCGGTCCGGTCGGGTCCGGCACTGTCTACAAGCTGATCAACAATCTGATGGGCGCGATCCAGATCGCCGGCCTTGCCGAAGGCATCGCGATCGCGGAGCGCGCCGGACTCGACATGGCACTGGTGCGTGAAGCGATCGCGGGCAGTGTCGTTGCCAGTCCGCAGGTGCTGCGGCAGGCACCTCGGATGATCGACCGCGACTTCACCAACGCCACCTTTACCGCGGGGCTCCGGCACAAAGACGCGCGCTACGCGATCGAACTGGCGAAAGCGCTGCGATTGGAGCTGCCGCTGTCGCTCGCAGCGGTCGCGAGTTATGCGCACGCGACCGATGCCGCGCCCGACGACGACGAGGCAAAGATCGTCGAGATCGTCTCGAAGCCACGCCCGCGCGAGTAACTCCCGGCACCGCGCCGTTGAACGGCCGTGCGCAACCGGCTTTCGGAATTCGGGTGGCGGCGTGACACTCTCTGCAGGATGACTGGCGTCGCGAGGTGCGATCATGGCGTCAGGAATTCATCCTATTCATCCACGGGATTGGACGCTGCTGATCGCGCTGTCGATCCTGTGGGGCGCATCGTTCTTTTTCGTGGGCGTGGCCCTGAAAGAGCTGCCGCCTTTCACCATCGTTTTTCTTCGGGCCGCGATCGCGGCGCTGGTCCTGTTCCTGATCGTTTGGGTCCGCAGGATTCCGATGCCGCGCGGTGTCGTCGGCTGGTGGCCCTTTGTCGGAATGGCCTGTCTCAACTTCGTCGTTCCGTTCTCCTGTCTCGTGACCGGTCAGACATTCATCTCGACCGGACTGGCGTCCGTGCTCAATGCGACGACACCTTTGTTCACCGTTGTCGTCATGGCGGCGGCCGGAGAGGAACGGCTGACGGCACGGCGTGTCATCGGAGTCGTGGCTGGCGTGGTCGGAGTCGCCGTCCTCCGTGGCCTGGACCTGCGGGAAGCCGAGACGGGGATCGGCGTGGCACTGTGTCTTTGCGCGGCGCTCTCGTATGGGCTGTCGGCGCTACTGGCCCGAAGGCTTCTGATCGGTTTCGCGCCGCTGACCACGGCGACTTCGCAGATGCTGGCGGCGGCCATCATCACGGGCGTCGTCGCGGCGTGTGTCGATCAGCCATTGAGCCTGCCGGTTCCGAGCTTGTCGGTCATTCTGGCTGTGGTGGCGCTCGGCACGCTCTCGACCGCGCTCGGCTACGTGCTGTTCTTCCGGATTGTCGCGCGGTCCGGGTCGACCAACGTCATGCTGGTGACGCTCCTGATCCCAGTCACTGCCATTCTGCTCGGCACCGTCGTGCTGCACGAAGATATAGGCCTTCGTGAACTGATGGGCGGCAGCATGATTGCCAGCGCGCTTCTTATCATCGACGGCCGAGCCTTGGCATGGATCGAAGCGCGCCGGTGGCGGACCGAGCGATCCTAACCCGCCCCCGCCAGCCGCACCCCCGCGCGCAGAAACTTCTGCGGGTCGACCGCTTCACCGTCGATGCGCGTTTCGTAGTGCAGATGCGGGCCGGTGGAGCGGCCGGTGGAGCCGATCTCGCCGATCATCTGGCCGATCTGGACGCTCTGGCCGACCTTGGCGATGATCTTCGACAGATGGCCGTAGCGCGTCGACAGGCCGTTGCCGTGGTCGATCTCGACCATCTGGCCGTAGCCGCCCTGCCAGCCCGCGTTGACCACCTTGCCGATCGCCGTGGCGCGGACCGGGTCGCCGCTGTTGCCGCGGAAATCGAGGCCGGTGTGCATGGCCGGACGGCCGAGAAACGGATCGGTGCGGACGCCGAAGCCCGAGGAGAATTCGACCTCGCCGACCACCGGCTTGCGATACGGCACCAGCGTCAGCGCGCGGTTGAGGCGGTCGAGCTGCGATCGGCTGAGATTGATCCGATAGAGCTGGCGGTCGAACGCGCTGGCATTGGCAGACGGCGCTTTCAGCGGCACGAACGGACCGCCGACGCCGGCCCGGGGCGCCGCGGCTTCCAGACCGCGGGCGGCGAGGCCGAGATCGGCCAGCACGCCGCGCATCCGGCGCGCGCGGGACTCGAAACTTTCCTCGACCGAGCCGAGCGTTGCGATCTGCCGCTTCTCGACCTGGTCGAGCGACTGCTCGAGTTTCGTCAGCGCGGTGTCGAGGCCCTGGGCCTTGGCGTATTGCGTCGTCGGCAGCGACGGCGCTGCAGCGGGGGAGCGTGATTCCAGCCGCGCTTCACGATCCGGCGGAGCGACGAAGATCACCGTGTCGTTGATCGGCGACGGCTTCAGCGGGCCGGCGGGCGTGCTGTCCGGTGCGGGCGTCCGTGAACTCTTGATGCTGCCGGTGACGGCGACGTCGGGCAGGGTGCTCATCGCGCTGGCGCGCGATTCCAGCATGGTCTGGCGGCGCATCACCTGGTCGAGCTTCTGGTCGAACTGCTCCTGATCGAGTAACTGCCGGCTGGTGGTGCGGTCGACCTTGGCGCGCAGCTCGGCGATGCGGTCCTCGTAGGCGTATTGCATCTCGGCCTGGCGGGCGATCAGCCGGGTCAGGACGTCGTCGCGGAACGCGAAATAGGTGGCGGTGGCGGCAGACCAGCAGCCGAGCGCGACGATGGTGCCGACGACGATCCAGAACAGCACGGGCCCGATCCGCACCTGCCGGCCGGCGTGAGCGAAGGTGTAGCTCGAGGCCTCCGCTGCGATCTGAGGCTGAGGCCCCGGCTGCGGGCGGCGAGCCCGGTACGGCGCTTGGCGGCCGTGATGCGGTGCGTGGTGCTGCGGATGGTCGGAATGGTGGCCAGAACGGTAGGGCATCGATACTCCCGCGCCGGACGGATACAGGTCGTCGGCTCAATGCGCGGGCAGATTTGACCCCCTCATGGTTAATTTTCGGAGAACGCAGTCACAGCAATTGCGCGGCGGCGAGGACCTGATCGGCATGGCCGTCGACCTTCACATTGCGCCACACCCGCGCGATTTTACCGTCGCGGCCGATCAGAACCGTACTGCGAACAATGCCCTCGAACTTTCGGCCGTATAAGGATTTTTCGCCCCATGCGCCGTACGCTTCGAGCATCGCGTGAGTGGGGTCGGACAGCAGCGGTGTCGCCAGGCCGTGCTTGTCGCGGAAGGAATCCTGCGCCTTGACCGAATCCGCCGAGACGCCGACCACCGCGGCGCCGCAGGTCTCGAAGGCGGGCTTCAGTCGGGTGAAGTCGATCGCCTCCTTGGTGCAGCCCGGCGTGTTGGCGCGCGGGTAGAAGAACAGCACGAGCTTCTTTCCGGAAAAGCTTGCCAGTGTGACGGTTTCGCCGCCGTCGCGGGTCAGCGTGAAGGCCGGCGCCTGGGCGCCCTCGGCAAGACCGGCGACAGCCGGAGCGGCGGGTTTGGCCGCGGGCGTTTTGGCCTTGGCCGGGCTCGCCGGCTTCGCCTTGGCCTTGGTCGTCTTGGTGGGGGACGACTTCTTGGTAGGGGACGACTTGGCAGCCATTCCGGCCGCGGCTGCCGATTTCGCCGCCGGCGTCTTCAGGCTTTCGGATTTCGAGGGATTCTTGCGCGTTTGCTTGGACATACGCCTTCCTTTCGTCGCTTTCGACGGGTCAAACAAGGCGCTCCGGAGTTCGCTGCGGCACTGCCGCTGCTGGGCAAATCCGCCGGCCTCGGGATATGGTTGCAAGGATTCGGCGTCCAGACCACCCGATTGTTGCGTCGGCCGCGGGCCGGCGGGCGAGTTCAAGAGTTCAACCGAGGATCGGGCAGAAATGCCGCCACAGGAGCGTATCCTGCGCGTCGGCGCAAAACCCTCCCTCGGCGATCAGGCTGCGACAAAGCGCGTGCACCGAGAGGCCATGGCCAGCGACCCATCGCAAAACGCATCCGGGCCGCATCCCCACCACGACGCCGATCATTGGCAGGAGAGCGGCTGGGATCCCGAGCACGAGGAGGCCGGGCGCCATCGCGCCCGCAAATTGCTGGCGAGACGGGGGCTCGGCTTTCACCGGGTGGACGATTCGATGCGGCGCTGGCAGCACCGATTGTCGGGAGCCCCCTGGTTGAGGCGGATGGCGATCGCACTGCTGGTGGTCGGCTTCGTGCTGGCGGCCGGTTTTGGTGGTCTGTGGCTGCGGCTCGGTGCCGGACCGATCAATCTCGATATGGCGACGCCCTGGCTGGCCGACGCGATCGAAGAGAACATCGGCAACGGCAACACCGTCGAGGTCGGCGGAACCCAGATCGAGCGGGTCGGACGGATTCGCGTCGCGGTTCGGATCCGCGATATCGTGGTGCGCGACCGCGACCATGTGGTTGTTGCCACTGCGCCGAAAGCGGAAGTCCGGCTGTCGGGCCGCGCCCTGCTGATCGGCAAATTGCGCGCGGAGAGTCTGCGCCTGGTCGATGCCGAACTGGCGATCCGGATCACGCCGGATGGCCAGGTGACGGTGTCGACCGGCGACACCGAGCGGCCGATTGCGACTGGCGTCGCCTCGACTCGCAAGCCACCGGAATTCACCTTGCCGGGCCAGTCGCCCGCCGCTGCCACGGCGCCCGGACAAGACGGCACAGTGTCGCCGGCGCAGCCGGGCGGTGCGGCGCCGCCCGCTGCGGCCGACCGGGACGGCGATGCGATGAAGAGCCTGCTCGCCGGGCTCGATTGGCTCGACAGCCTGAGCCTGACGGGGCTCGATGGCCAGAACCTCAACGAGATCGGCCTGAAGAACGGCAATCTCGTCGTCGACGACCAGCAGCGCGGCAATCGCTGGAGCTTCGAGAACATCAGTCTCAGCCTGCGCCGTCCCAGCCGCGGCGGCGTCGCGCTCAGCTTCGGCGAGGAGGGGGCGAAGGCGTGGTCGCTGCGGGTTCAGGTCGGTCCGCCTCAGGATGGCGTGCGCACCGTCGAGTTGCACGCCAATCAGGTGCCCACGCGCAACATCCTGCTGGCGCTGCGGCTGAAGAACCTGACTTACGGCGCCGACTTCCCGCTCACCGGCGATCTCAAGGGTGAAATCGGTCGCGACGGTCTGCCGACCTATTTCCGCGGCAAGCTGGTCGCCGGCGCCGGCACCGTGATCGATTACGACACGCCCGATTATCCGATGGCGATCGATCAGGCGGAATTCAATTTCGAATGGGATGCCAACCGCCGCGTGCTGATGGCGCCGTTCAAGATCATCGCCGGCGCCAACCGCGTCACGCTGCTGGCGGCGCTCGAGCCGCCGAACGGCAGTACACCGGATTGGCGGCTCGCTTTGTCGGGCGGCACCATCGTGCTGCCCGGCGCGGAAGGCGAAGCGCCGCTGATCTTCAACCGCATCGCCGTTCGAGTCAGCTTCGACACCGACCATCGCCGGGTGCTGCTGACCCAGGCCGACATCAACAACGGCGAGATCGGCGTCGCCGGCTCCGGCAGCATCGACTACAGCGGCGAGCCGCGACTGCAACTCGGACTGGCCGGTACGCCGATGTCGGTGTCGGCGCTGAAGCGGATGTGGCCGATCCTGGTGGTGCCGGAAGTTCGGGAATGGGTCTATGAGCGGATCGACAAGGGATCGATCCAGAGCATCGATATCGCCGTCAATTCACCGGTGAAAAACCTGTCGCGGCGAGGGCCGCCGATTCCGGACGAAGGGCTGCTGGTCAATATCATCGGCACCGGTGCGACCATCCACCCGGTCGACGGCATGCCTTGGGTGCGCGACGCAGATATGCGGGTTCGCGTCACCGGCCGCACCGCTGCGGTCGCGATCGCGCAAGCCGGCGCCGATACGCCCAGCGGCCGCAAGATCGCGCTATCGGATATCCTGTTCGAGGTGCCGGACATGGCGCCGAAGCCGTCGCCGTCGCGGATCAAGTTCAAGCTGGACGCACCGGTGCCGGCCGTCGCCGAGGTGCTGTCGTCGGGCCGGCTCAGCGACGTCAGCGACGTCCCGATGGATCCCAACACCAGCAAGGGCGCCGTCAGCGCGCAGGTCATGCTCGGCATGCCGATCCAGCGCGAACTGACCAAGGCCGACACCACTTATTCGATCAATGCCGACGTCACCGGCTTTTCCGCCGACAAGCTGGTGATGGGGCAGAAGCTCGAGGCGAACACGCTGAAGGTGAACGCCAACAATCAGGGCTATCAGGTCAAGGGCGACGTCAAGATCAACGGGCAGCCCGCGACGCTCGACTATCGCAAGCCGGCGCAGGGCGAGGCCGATGTCCGGTTGCAGTCGACGCTGGATGACGCCAGTCGCGCCAAGTTGGGGCTCGATCTCGGCAGCGCGGTTTCCGGCGCCGTGCCTGTGAAGCTGGTCGGCAAGATCGGCGACAGCGACCACGAGACCAAGTTCGGTATCGACGCGGACCTCACCGCCCTGAAGCTCGACAACATCCTGCCCGGCTGGACCAAGCCGTCGGGCAAGACGACCCGCGCGACGTTCAACGTCATTCAGAAGCCGCAGGCGATCCGGTTCGAGGACATTCAGATCGAAGGCAACGGCACGCTGATCAAGGGCTCGCTCGAAGTCGATGGCGACGGCGACCTGATCAACGCGAACTTTCCGGTGTATTCGCCCTCCGAAGGCGACAAGACGACGCTGAAGGCCGAGCGCGGCCAGGACGGCGTGCTCAAGGTGGTGATGCGCGGCGACGTGTTCGACGGCCGCGGTTTCATCAAGTCGGCGCTGTCGGGCACCCAGGCCGAACCGAAGGCCAAGACCAAGAGCCTCGATTTCGATCTCGATCTCAAGCTCGGCGCTGTCGCAGGCTATTTCGGCGAGGCGCTGCGCAGCCTCGACGTCAAAATGGTCCGCCGCAACGGTGCATTCCGCACCTTCACGCTGAGCGGCAAGCTCGGCCGCGATACGCCGATCACCGCCGAATTGCGCGGCAAGAATCGCGGCCGCGAGGTGATCGCTCTCGAGACCAACGACGCCGGCGCATTCCTGCGCTTCTCCGACACCTACTCGAAAATGTACGGCGGCCAGCTTGCGCTGGCGGTCGAGCCGCCGACCGCGGAGCCCCGCCAGAAGGAAGGGCTGATCAACGTCCGCGACTTCACCGTCAAGGGAGAGGCCGCCCTCGAGCGCGCCGCCGCCGGCGCGCCCGGCGGCACGTCGACGGGGGTGGCGTTCTCACGGCTGCGGGCCGAGTTCACCCGGGACAACGGCCAGCTGTCGGTGCGCGACGGCGTGGTGAAGGGGCCGACGATCGGTGCGACGATCGAGGGCTCGATCGACTATCCCGCCAACCAGGTCCGGATGAGCGGCACCTTCGTGCCGATGTATGGTTTGAACAACATGTTCGGGCAGATCCCGATCGTCGGCCTGTTTCTCGGCGGCGGCAGCAACGAGGGCCTGATCGGCGTGACCTATGAGGTCGTCGGGACGCCGGGGCAGCCGGTGCTGCGCGTCAATCCGATCTCGGCGATGGCGCCCGGCGTGCTGCGCAAGATCTTCGAATTCAACACCGGCCGGCAGAACAGCGGCGCCGATTTCCCGGCGCCGCCGAATTGATCCGCAATGCAATCGTCGTGGTGAGGCGCGAGGCGCTCACTCCTTGACGCGCAGCCAGGGCACCATGCGGCCGAGCGTGGCGTCGTGGCGGCCGTATTGATGCCACAGCGCGCCGATGACGTGGATGAACACCACGATGACCGTCGCCAGGAACAGCGGTCCGTGGGCCGCGTGCAGTGCGCCGGCCACCGCCTTGTTGGCTTCGAGCAGCGGCGGGATGCCGAGCAGATCGATGCCGCGGCCGGAGAACAGCGTCATGCCGACGCCGGTGGCGGGCAGGGCGATCAGCAGCAGATACAGCAGGCCGTGGCTGATCCGGGCGATCACCTCGGTGATCCGCGGCGACGGCACCAGGTCCGGCGCACCGTGGATCCTGATCCACAGAACGCGCAGCACCGCGAGGCCCAGCACCACCGTGCCGATCGCCTTGTGCCAATTGTACAGCGTGCCGCGCAGCGGGTCGGCTTTCTCCAGGCCCTGGGCATAATTCATGGAGGCGAACAGCGCGATCACGGCGAAGAAGATCAGCCAATGAAGGGCGACGGCGAAGCCGCCATACGTGCTCGGGCTCTTCCCCGTGGATTCAAAGGTGGTCGTGGTCATGATGTCTCCGAACAGTTTGGGCGCGCGAATGGCAGCGGCGCGAATAGCCGCTACGCTATCTTGCGCGCCGGGAGCGCCGGGGCGCTGATCGAGCGCAAATCGCCGTACACGATTTTCTGATTGGCGGCGTCGCATTGCCGCAATCCGCCGGCGATAACATGCGTTTTTGCGAATATATTGCAGGTGCTCGGATCAGGACCGCTCGCGCAGCGCCGGCACCACCAGAAACGGAATCATCCCGAGCAGCACGGCGACCAGCGCGAAGCCGATCACCGGGTCGTAGCTGCCGCTGAGGTCGTGGATCAGGCCGCCGCACCAGGAGCCGAACGCCGAGCCGAGCCCGCTGCCGATCGCGATCGTGCCGTAGATCAGGCCGACGTGCCGGCCGCGAAACAGCTTCATCGCGGTCGCGGTGATCAGCGGGCCGCGCGAGCCGATCATGCTGCCGAAGCAGACGACGAAGCCGGTCAGCAGGACGTAGTCGGGATAGGATTTCAGCAGCCACAGCATCACGATGCCGGCGATCGAGACCGCATAGGAGAAAAGGATCGAGGGCCGGCGGCCGATCACGCCGTCGAGCCAGCTCACGCCGAGCATGCCGATCACCAGCACCACGCCGGAGAAGCCCCAGGCGGTCGCCGCCTGCAGCGGCGGAAAGCCGGCGTCGATCAGATAGGCGACGACTTGGGCTGCGATCGCGTACATCCCGATCGCGGTGAAGAAGAACGTCGCGAACAGCGCCCAGAACGCGTGGTGCCGCATCGCCGCGCGCAGCGTCCAGCCGTCGTCGGGTGCGTCGAGCGAGGCGGCGTGCGCCGCGATGCCGCCCGGCGCACCCTGGGCATAGCGCCGCCACGGCAGCATCAGCAGCGGCACCAGCAGCAGCAGCATCGCCGCGCCCAGCAACTCGTAGGCGCCGCGCCAGCCGGAACGCTCGATCAGCAGCTGGGCGATCGGCAGCAGCAGCAGCACGCCGGCGCCGGTCGCGGAATACACCACGGCCATCGCGGTTGGCAGCCGCGGTCCGAACCAGCGGCCGAGCAGGATCGAGTTCGGCACGGTGCCGGTGAAGGCGATGCCGAGCCCGACGCAGAGGCCGACGGCGAGCTGCAATTGCCAGAGCTGCTGCGCGATGGCCGCACCGAGGAAGGCGCCGCCGAGCAGCAGCAGTCCGAGCATATAGACGAGGCGCGGGCCGGAGCGGTCGAACAGACGGCCGACGAAGGGCGAGGCGATGCCGCTGCACAGCGCAGTCAGCGAATAGATCGACACCACCTCGGCGCGGTCCCAGCCGAACGATTGCGAGATCGGCAGCAGGAAGACGGTGAAGCTCTCGCCCAGGCCGCGGCCGAGCAGCGACAGCACGAAGCACACGCCGAGCACGACGAGGCCGGTCCGCTGCGATGCGCGCTGGTCCAAGGTGCGGTCCTTCCCGAAAACGTTGGCTCCATGGAGCGCGTTTCCGCCGGAATGAACAGCGCCGCCGGCGAATGGGGCTATGCGAGCCTGAGCAGGACGTGCTTCTTCTTGCCCATCGACAGCTTGATCACGCCCTCAGGGGTGAGATCTGCCGGGGTCAGCGTCATCTTCTCGTCGGTCACGAGGACGTCGTTGACCCGCAGGCCGCCGGCCTTGATCTGCCGCCGCGCCTCGCCGTTGGAGGCGACGAGGCCGGCCTTCTCGGCGAACGCCGCGAGCACGCCGATCCCGGCGTCGAGCTCGGCGCGGGTGACGTCGATGCTCGGCAGGTCCTGCGCGGTGCCGCCTTGTTCGAACGTCGTCCGCGCCGTCGCCTCCGCCTTCTCCGCCGTCTCACGGCCGTGCATCAGTGCGGTCGCCTCGGTGGCGAGCACCTTCTTCGCCTCGTTGATCTCGGCTCCCTGCAGCTTCGCCAGCCGTTCGACCTCGTCGATCGGCAGCAGCGTGAACAGTTTGAGGAAGCGGCCGACGTCGGCGTCCTCGGTGTTGCGCCAGTACTGCCAGTAGTCGTAGGGCGCCAGCATGTCGCCGTTGAGCCAGACCGCGCCGGCGGCGGTCTTGCCCATCTTGGCGCCGGACGATGTCGTCAGCAGCGGGCAAGTCAGCGCGTGAAGCTGGTGCGTCCCCATGCGGCGGCCGAGGTCGACGCCGGTGACGATGTTGCCCCACTGGTCGGAGCCGCCCATCTGAAGGTTGCAATTGTAGCGCCGCGCCAGCTCGACGAAGTCGTAGGACTGCAGGATCATGTAATTGAACTCGATGAACGACAGCTCCTGCTCGCGCTCGAGCCGCATCCGCACCGAATCCATCGTCAGCATGCGGTTGATCGAGAAGTGGCGGCCGATGTCGCGCAGCATCTCGATGTAGTTCAGCTTGGTCAGCCATTCGGCGTTGTCGGCCATCAGCGCGTCGCTGGCGCCGTCGCCGAACTTGATGAACTTCGCGAACGTGCCCTTGATCGACTCCTTGTTGGCGTCGATCTGGTCGTAGGTGAGGATCTTGCGGGTCTCGTCGCGGCCGGACGGATCGCCGACGCGCGTGGTGCCGCCGCCCATCAGCGCGATCGGCTTGTTGCCGGTGGCCTGCAGCCAGTGCAGCATCATGATCGACAAGAGATGACCGACATGCAGCGACGGCGCGGTGCAGTCGTAGCCGACATAGGCGACGACCTCGCCGCGCGCTGCCAGCGCGTCCAGCGATTCCGGGTCGGACATCTGATGAACGAAGCCCCGCTGCTGGAGCACGTTCATAAAATCAGACTTAAATGCGGTCATCTTTTTGGATCTCTGATCACTGTTATTTCACGCTCGCCGCAGATCGGCAGCGCGGAATGCCTGCAAGGGCTTTCGATCGCGTTACCGTGTGGCATTATAAGAACTGGGTGTTTGACACAAGTTGGACCTTCCTCGGCTGCCGGAAAGGCGCGTTGCCATGATGATGACGGCGATCGGACTGATGAGCGGGACGTCGCTCGACGGGGTCGACGTCGCCCTGATCAAGACCGACGGCCGGCACGTGGCGGCGCTCGGCCCCTCCGGCTATCGCCCCTATACCGAGACCGAGCGCGGCCTGCTGCGCCAGGCTCTGGCGGAGGCGACCGGTCTCGACCGCCGTGACGCGCGGCCGGGCATCCTCGCCGAGGCCGAGCGCGCAGTGACGATCGCACACGCCGAGGCGGTCGCGGCCTTCGTCGCGCAGAACCGGATCACCGCCGGCGCCATCGACATCGTCGGCTTCCACGGCCAGACCGTGTTGCACCGGCCCGCGGCCAAATTGACGGTGCAGATCGGCGACGCCCAGGCACTGGCGAAGGCGATCCGGATTCCGGTGATGCACGATTTTCGCGCGGCCGATGTCGCGGCCGGCGGGCAGGGGGCGCCGTTCGTCCCGGTCTATCACCGCGCGCTGGCGCAATCGCTCGGCCGCGATGGGCCGATCGTGGTGGTCAATATCGGCGGCGTCTCCAACGTCACCTATATCGACGGAAACGATGCGCTGATCGCCTGCGATACAGGGCCTGGCAATGCGCTGCTCGACGATTTCGTGTTCCGCGCGATCGGCAAGCCGTTCGATTGTGAGGGCCGGCTCGCGGCCCAGGGCACAGCGGACGAAGGCTGGATCGCGGACGCCCTGCAGCATCCGTTCTTCGCCCAGCGGCCGCCGAAATCGCTCGACCGCAACGACTTCGCCTCGCTGGGATTGCGCGATTGGTCGCCGGCCGATGGCGCGGCGACGTTGACGGCGTTTACCGCGGGCGCGATCGCGGCCATCGTGCCGCTGCTGCCGAAGCCGCCGACCAGCTTCGTGATCACGGGCGGCGGTGCGCGCAATCTGACGATGATGCGGATGCTGCGCGAGCAACTCGAGCCGGCGCGGGTCGAAAGCGCCGACGCGCTCGGCTGGTCGGCCGATGCGATGGAGGCGCAGGCCTTTGGATTCCTGGCCGCGCGCGGCCTGAAAGGCCTGCCGCTCAGCTATCCGGCGACCACCGGGGTGTCGTTCCCGATGACCGGCGGGCTGCTGGCGCGACCGTAGTCCTTCTGCGTCATTGCGAGCCAACGGGTCGGCGCGAAGCGCCGCCCGATGACAGGCTCCGCGAAGCAATCCAGAGCGCAGTGCACGGAGCTGGATTGCTTCGTCGCGGAGCCTGTGCCCGGACGGCGCGCAGCGCCGATCCGGGTGCTCCTCGCAATGACGGGCGGAAGCGTCAGCGGACGTTGGCCAGCCGCATGTCGAGATAGGACGTCACCGTCTCCATCAGCGGCTCCATCTTGTCCTCGAAGAAGTGGTTGGCGCCGGGGATGGTCTGCTGGTCGATGATGATGCCCTTCTGGGTCTTCAGCTTTTCGACCAGCGTGTTGACGTCCTTGGCGGGCGCCACGATGTCCTTTTCGCCGTGCACGATCAGGCCGGACGACGGGCAGGGCGCCAGGAACGAGAAATCGTAGCGATTCGGCTCCGGCGCGATCGAGATGAAGCCCTCGACCTCGGGCCGCCGCATCAGGAGCTGCATGCCGATCCAGGCGCCGAACGAGAAGCCGGCGACCCAGCAGGCGCGCGCCTCGGGGTTGATGGTCTGGGCCCAGTCGAGCGCCGAGGCAGCATCGGACAATTCGCCGGTGCCGTGGTCGAACGACCCCTGGCTGCGGCCGACACCGCGGAAATTGAAGCGCAGCACCGAGAAACCGCGCGCCACGAAGGCGTAATACACCTGATAGACGATCGGGTGGTTCATGCTGCCGCGGAACTGCGGATGCGGGTGCAACACCATCGCGATCGGCGCGTTCTTCTGCTTGGCGGGGTGGTAGCGGCCCTCGAGGCGGCCTGCGGGACCGGTGAAAATGACTTCAGGCATCAGCGATCCTTGGTAGATTGGGGTGGGCCGGCGCGTCGGGCGCACGCGGGCCCTGCCAAAACGGCCGTTGGCCGCCGTCCGGCAGATCAGGCAACGGCGGGATGAACGGGGAGATGCGTTCTAGCATGGAGCGCAGGGCCAATTGCAAGCATATTGAACAGGGCAGCGCGCCAGATCCGACCCCGGATCGCGGGTTCTAAAAAATGGAACCGGCTCAGGCTGTTACAGAAGGACAGGAAATTCGTGACGGCCGACCGGGTGTATCTCGACTGGAATGCGACGACGCCGCTGCGGCCGCAGGCGCGGGCGGCGATGGCCGCGGCGATGGAGCTGGCAGGCAACCCCTCCTCGATTCACGCCGAGGGCCGGGCTGCGCGTGGGCTGGTCGAGCAGGCGCGGGCGATGGTCGCGGCGGCGGTCGGGGCCGCGCCGCGCAATGTCGTGTTTACGTCAGGCGGCACCGAGGCCAACACGCTGGCGCTCACGCCCGGACTCGGGATCGGCTCCCAACGCATTGAGCAGCTTGTCGTTTCGGCGATCGAACATGCTTCGGTGCTGACCGGCGGGCGGTTTCCGCACGGCAGCGTCGCGACCGTTCAAGTCTCACGTGAAGGCGTTGTCGATCTGGATCACCTGCGCGGGTTGCTGGCCGGCGGGCACCCGGCGCTGGTGTCGGTGATGCTCGCCAACAACGAGACCGGCGCGCTGCAACCCCTTCCGGCGATTGCTGAAATCGTCCATGCCGCGGACGGCCTGCTGCATGTCGATGCGATTCAGGCGCTGGGGAAAATCCCGTTCACGGTCAATGAATTGGGAGCCGACTTGGTGTCGCTGTCGGCACACAAGCTGGGCGGGCCGACCGGTGTCGGCGCTCTCGTGTTGACGGAGCGGCTGGCCGGTCTGGAGCCTCTGCTGCGGGGCGGCGGCCAGGAGCTGGGTCGGCGGGCCGGAACCGAGAATGTCGCCGGGATCGCAGGCTTCGGCGCGGCGGTTGCGGCGGCGATGGCGGGGATGGAATCCGACATGGCGCGGATCGAAAACCTGCGGAATCGGCTCGAGGCAAACCTGAGGCAAACCGAAGGCAGCGTCATCATCGCCGAATCCGTGCCGCGGCTGCCGAACACCACGCTGGTCGCGCTGCCCGGATTGCGCGCCGAGACCGCGGTGATCGGCTTCGACCTCGCCGGCGTCGCGGTGTCGTCCGGCTCCGCGTGTTCGTCGGGCAAAGTTCGCGCGTCGCATGTGCTGGAGGCGATGGGGTTTGGTCCGGAACTTGCTCAGTCGGCGATACGGCTCAGTCTCGGCTGGTCGAGTAGCGAATCCGACATTGATCGATGCTTGAAGGCTTGGCGAAAGCTTGCGGGCAACCTAACTAAAAGGGATCATGAAACAGAGCTTGAACGGTTCTAAGAGGGTTTCATCCCGCGCCGGATCGTGTAAGCATGTTCCAGTAGATCCACCGCGGTCCTTGAAACCGCGAGCGGAGGTTTAAATGGCTGCCGTCCAAGAGACCGTCGATCGGGTTCGCCAGATCGACGTCGATCAATATCGATATGGATTCGAGACGCTGATCGAATCCGACAAGGCCCCGAAGGGGCTTTCGGAAGACATCGTCCGCTTCATCTCAGCGAAGAAGAACGAGCCGGACTGGATGCTGCAGTGGCGGCTCGAGGCCTATCGTCGCTGGCTGACCATGACCGAGCCGACCTGGGCGCGGGTGGACTACCCGAAGATCGATTTCCAGGATCTCTATTACTATTCGGCGCCGAAGCCGAAGAAGACGATCGGCTCGCTCGACGAGATCGATCCCGAGATCCTGAAGACCTACGAGAAGCTCGGCATTCCGCTGCGTGAAGTCGCGCTGCTGGAAGGCGTCGAGCCGCGGCCGGGCGAGCCGAACACGCCGAGCCGCAAGATCGCGGTCGATGCGGTGTTCGATTCGGTCTCGGTGGCGACCACGTTCCAGGCCGAGCTGAAGAAGGCCGGCGTGATCTTCATGCCGATCTCGGAAGCGATCAAAGAACATCCCGACCTGGTGAAGAAATATCTCGGCACCGTGGTGCCGACGTCGGACAATTATTACGCGACGTTGAACTCCGCGGTGTTCTCCGACGGCTCGTTCGTCTACGTGCCGCCGGGCGTGCGCTGTCCGATGGAGCTGTCGACCTATTTCCGCATCAACGAGCGCAACACCGGCCAGTTCGAGCGCACGCTGATCATCGCCGACAAGGGCTCCTACGTTTCTTATCTCGAAGGCTGCACCGCGCCGCAGCGCGACGAGAACCAGTTGCACGCCGCGGTGGTCGAACTGGTCACGCACGACGACGCCGAGATCAAGTACTCGACGGTGCAGAACTGGTACCCGGGCAATTCGGAAGGCAAGGGCGGTATCTACAATTTCGTCACCAAGCGTGGCGATTGCCGCGGCAATAATTCCAAGATCTCCTGGACCCAGGTCGAGACCGGTTCGGCGATCACCTGGAAATATCCGAGCTGCATCCTGCGCGGTGATAATTCGCGCGGCGAGTTCTACTCGATCGCGATCTCGAACGGCTATCAGCAGGTCGATTCGGGCACCAAGATGATCCACCTCGGCAACAACACCACCAGCCGGATCATCTCCAAGGGCATCGCCGCAGGCCGATCGCAGAACACCTATCGCGGCCTCGTCACCGCGCATCGCAAGGCTAAGGGCGCGCGCAACTTCACCGCCTGCGATTCGCTGCTGATCGGCGACCAGTGCGGCGCGCACACTGTGCCGTATATCGAGGCGAAGAATTCCTCGGCGCTGTTCGAGCACGAAGCCACCACGTCGAAGATTTCCGAGGACGTGCTGTTCTACTGCGTCCAGCGTGGCCTCAGCCAGGAGGAGGCCGTCGGCCTCGTCGTCAACGGCTTCGTCAAGGACGTGCTGCAGCAACTGCCGATGGAATTCGCGGTGGAAGCGCAGAAGTTGATCTCGATCTCGCTCGAGGGGAGCGTCGGCTAACCAAAACGACAAGGACGTTTTGGCGCTGGCCAACAAAGCAAAGTCCGCCGATAGCCGTGTTGGAGAGAAGGACGGAGGTGGGTGATGGTCGAGCCGGACAATCTTGTGCTTGAGTATCTTCGCGAGATCCGGGGCGATATGGCCAAGATGTCGGACCGGATCAGCACGATGAGTGCGGAGATGACCACCGTCCGACAGTATCTCGCCGGCTTGGTGACCCTCGTTGAACACGATCACAGCGATATCGCCGTGATCAAAACCCGTCTCGACCGCATCGAAAAGCGGCTCGATCTCGTGGATTGAATTTACGGGGATGGCGCGCGCGTCGCGTATCTCCGACTGAGATAAAGGAAGCACCGATGTCCGCATTGCTCGAAGTCAAGAATCTCCAGGTCCGCGTCGCCGAGCGCGAGATCCTGCATGGGCTGACGCTCAGCGTGAATCCGGGTGAGGTGCACGCGATCATGGGGCCGAACGGCTCCGGCAAGTCGACGCTGTCGCATGTGATCGCCGGCAAGCCGGGCTACGAAGTCACCGGCGGCGAGATCCTGTTCAAGGGCGAGGATCTGCTGGCGATGGCGCCGGACGAGCGCGCCGCCAAGGGCGTGTTCCTGGCATTTCAGTATCCGGTCGAAATTCCCGGCGTGGCGACGATGACGTTCCTGCGCACCGCGCTGAACGCGCAGCGCAAGTCGCGCGGCGAAGCCGAACTGTCGACGCCGGATTTCCTCAAGCGCGTGCGTGAAGTGGCGGGTTCGCTCGGCATTCCGCAGGAGATGCTGAAGCGCGGCGTCAATGTCGGCTTCTCCGGCGGCGAGAAGAAGCGCAACGAAGTGCTGCAGATGGCGCTGTTTCAGCCGAGCCTGTGCATCCTCGACGAGATGGATTCCGGCCTCGACATCGACGCGCTGCGCATCGCCTCCGAAGGCGTCAACGCGCTGCGCACGCCGGACCGGGCGATGGTGGTGATCACGCATTATCAGCGGCTGCTCGACTACATCGTGCCGGACTTCGTGCATGTGATGTCGCGCGGCAAGGTGGTGAAGAGCGGCGGCAAGGAGCTGGCGCTCGAACTCGAAGCCAATGGCTACGCGCAATATCAGGACGCGGCGGCCTGAGGCGGATCGGACGGATCAGATGAATATCGCAGTGGCGAAGACCGACAAGATGGATATGGCCGGGGCGAATTTGGCCAGCGTCGTCGCGCGCCAGCCGGATGCCGGCCAGGTCGCCGACGCGCGCCGCGACGCGCTGGCCGCGTTCCAGCGCATCGGCCTGCCGCATCGCCGGATCGAGGATTGGAAGTACACCGACCTGCGCGCGCTGATGCGCGAGGTGCTGCCGGTGGCGCCGGCGCCGGATGCGGCTGCGCTGGCGCGCGCCGAAGCGGCGGTGAAGCTGCATGCGATCGACGGCGTGCGCCGGCTGGTGCTGGTCGACGGCGCGCTGGTGCCGTCGCTGTCCGATCTGACGGCGCTGGAGGCCGGGCTATCGATCCGCAGCCTGCGCGATGCGCTCGACGCCGGCGACGACCGGCTGCTGTCGCTCGACAATGCCAATCCGATGACGGCGCTCAACACCGCGCTGATGACCGACGGCGTGGTGATCGAGGTGGCCGACGGTGCCAAGCCGGCGCGGCCGCTGCACATTCTCCACATCGCGTCCGGTGGCGCACCCGCGGCGATGTTCACGCGCTCGCTGATTTCGATCGGCAACAATGCCGCCGCGACGGTGGTCGAAAGCTATGTCGCGAGCGAGGGTGCCGGCGTCTATCAGGTCCACGACGCGGCGGTGATCGCGATCGGCGACGGCGCGCGGCTGGATCACGTCCGGTTGATCGAAGATTCGCGCGAGGCGTTCAGCATCGCCGCCGCCGAAGTGCGCGTCGGCGCGCATGCACACTACAACGTCGTCGGAATCGCGACCGGCGCGCTGGTCAGCCGCTATTCGTCGACCGTGACGATCGCCGGCGAGCACGCGCAGGTCGAGACCAACGGCGTCAATCTGTTGAACGGCAAGCAGCATGCCGACACCACGCTGGTGATGAATCACGACGTGCCGCATTGCGTCAGCCGCGAAGGGTTTCGCGCGGTGGCCGATGATCGCGGACACTCGGTGTTCCAGGGCCGTATCAATGTGCGCCAGCCGGCGCAGCAGACCGATGCCAAGATGATGACGCGGGCGCTGCTGCTTTCCGACGAGGCCGAGGCCGACAACAAGCCGGAACTCGAGATCTTCGCCGACGACGTCACCTGCGGCCACGGCGCCGCGATCGGCGCGCTCGACGATCAACTGCTGTTCTATCTGCGCGCGCGCGGTCTCGCCGAGAAGGAGGCCGAGGCGCTGCTGATCCAGGCCTTCGTCGGCGAGGCGATCGAGGCGATCGCCGACGACAATCTGCGCGAACTCGCGATCGGCGCCGCCGAGCGCTGGCTGGCGGCGCGGGGGTAGGGCGGACAATCATGCAGTCGGCGTCCCGGAGCCAGAAGCGAGCACGCACTTCACCTCTCCCCGCGTGCGGGGAGAGGTCGGATCGTCGCGTAGCGATGATCCGGGTGAGGGGGCGTCTCGCCGAGTCTCGGCCTCGCGGACACGCCCCCTCACCCCAGCCCTCTCCCCGCGCGCGGGGAGAGGGAGTCGATGCGGCACTGCTGCGATCGCTCTCGAGTTGGAAGGCCTGACATGGCGCATCCCGCGGTTTCGAATGGGTCCTACGACGTCGCCAAAGTCCGCGAGGATTTTCCGGCGCTGGCGCTGAAGGTTTACGGCAAGGATCTGGTGTATCTCGACAACGCCGCCTCGGCGCAGAAGCCGCGCGCCGTGCTGGAGCGGATGACCAAGGCGTATGAGAGCGAATACGCCAATGTGCATCGCGGGCTGCATTATCTCGCCAACGCGGCGACCGAAGCCTATGAGGGCGGTCGCACCCGCGTGCAGCATTTCCTCAACGCCAAGCGGCCGGAAGAGATCATCTTCACCCGCAACGCCACCGAGGCGATCAATCTGGTGGCGTCGTCGTTCGGCGCGCCGAATATCGGCGAGGGCGACGAGATCGTGCTCTCGATCATGGAGCACCATTCCAACATCGTGCCGTGGCACTTCTTGCGCGAACGTCAGGGTGCTGTTCTCAAATGGGCGCCGGTCGACGACGACGGCAATTTCCTGATCGACGAATTCGAGAAGCTGCTGTCGCCGAAGACCAAGCTGGTCGCGATCACGCAGATGTCGAACGCGCTCGGCACCATCGTGCCGGTGAAAGAGGTGGTGAAGCTGGCGCACGACCGCGGCATTCCGGTGCTGGTCGACGGCAGCCAGGGCGCGGTGCATCTCACCATCGACGTCCAGGACATCGACTGCGATTTCTACATCATGACCGGCCACAAGCTGTACGGCCCGACCGGGATCGGCGTGCTGTACGGCAAATACGACGTCCTCGCCAAGATGCGGCCGTTCAACGGCGGCGGCGAGATGATTCGCGAAGTGGCGCAGGACTGGGTGACCTACGGCGACCCGCCGCACCGGTTCGAGGCCGGCACCCCGGCGATCGTCGAGGCGGTCGGGCTCGGGGCGGCGATCGACTACGTCAATTCGATCGGCAAGGAGCGCATCGCCGCGCACGAACACGATCTTTTGACGTATGCGGAACAGCGATTGCGCGAGATCAATTCGCTGCGCATCATCGGCACCGCCAAGGGCAAGGGGCCGGTGATTTCCTTCGAGATGAAGGGCGCGCACCCGCACGACATCGCCACCGTGATCGACCGCCAGGGCATCGCGGTGCGGGCGGGAACCCATTGCGTGATGCCGTTGCTGGAGCGGTTCCAGGTCACGGCGACGTGCCGGGCGTCGTTCGGCATGTATAATACCCGTGAGGAAGTCGACCAACTCGCTAATGCGCTGATCAAGGCGCGGGACCTGTTCGCATGACCGATACGATCGAAGCCAAGGCCAATATGCAGACCGTCTCGGCGCTGCCGCCCGAGGAGACCGAGCGGCTCGGCACCGAGATCGTCGCGGCGCTGAAGACGGTGTTCGACCCGGAAATTCCGGCCGACATTTACGAACTCGGCCTGATCTACAAGGTCGAGATCAAGGACGACCGCACCGTCGACGTCGACATGACGCTGACGACGCCGAACTGCCCAGCGGCGGCGGAACTGCCGACCATGGTCGAGAACGCGGTCGCCACCGTGCCCGGCGTCGGCGTGGTCAACGTCGCCATCGTCTGGGAGCCGCCGTGGACGCCGGAGCGGATGAGCGACGAGGCGCGGCTCGTGCTGAATATGTGGTGAGGTGACGTGCGAGGCCTCGCCGTCATTGCGAGGAGCGCAGCGACGAAGCAATCCATGCCCCGTGCACTGAACTGGATTGCTTCGCTTCGCTCGCAATGACGGGGTGAGGGTCTTAGATAATCAACCAACCGGGCGGCCTTGAACCGCCACGAGGATGGAAACGATGACCGAGACGACACCAGCAACGACCCCGACCAAGCCCGCGCGCCGCCCGCGGCCGCAGGTGATGCGCCTGACCGAGGCCGCCGCGACCCGCGTCAAGGACCTGATGTCGCGCGCCGACGGCGAGATCGTCGGGCTGCGCGTCGGCATCAAGAACGGCGGCTGCGCCGGCCAGTCCTACACGGTGGAATACGCCCGCGATCTGCAGGCGACCGACGAGGTGATCGAGGACAAGGGCGTCAAGATCCTGATCGACCCCAAGGCCGTGCTGTTCCTGCTCGGCACCGAGATGGACTACAAGGCCGACAAGATGCAGGCGCAGTTCGTGTTCAACAATCCGAACCAGATCTCGGCCTGCGGCTGCGGCGAGTCGGTCGAGCTGGTGCCGGCCAACGTCGACGGCTGAGGCGTCCGCCGTCGCGATCGCACGGGGGTAGACCCGGTGACGGGTCGAGAGCGGCGGGGGCGCCGATGGACCGCGAATTCCTCATCGATTTGTTTTCGCCGTTCGGGCCGGTGACGATCCGCCGGATGTTTTCCGGCTTCGGCATCTCCGCCGACGGCGTCAATTTCGCGCTGGTGATCCAGGGCGCGATTTATCTGCGCGCCGACGCCGAGACGATTCCGCGTTTCCAGGCCGAGGGCACGGCGCCGTTCCACTACACCACGCGGCTGCGCACGGTGACGGTCGGTTCGTATTGGCGGCTGCCGGACCGGCTGCTCGACGATCCCGACGAACTGGCGCAATGGGCGCGGGCGTCGCTCGCGGCGGCGGAGCGCGCGGCGCTGACGAAGACGCGGAAGCCGAAGAGCAAGCCGCGCGCGGCGGCCAGCGCCGCGAAGCCGAAGCGCGTGCGGCAGCGCGGAGCTTAGTTGCGGCGCTACGCGACCTTGGCGGGCGCGACGCTGCGGAATTCAGGATCGGTTTCGCAGATCACCCGGTTGCGGCCGTTGCGCTTGGCCGAATACAGGCAGGCGTCGGCGCGTTCGATCAGCGCGTCGGCGTCGTCGTCCGGCTTCAGCGTCGAGACGCCGGCCGACAGCGTCACCCGGCCGAGGATCTCGCCGGTCGACTTCTTCTTCAATTCCTTCGACATCACCACGCGGCGGATGTCGTCGGCGACCATCAGCGCCTGGCGCAGCGGCGTGTCCGGCAGCACCACGGCGAATTCCTCGCCGCCGTAGCGCGCCGGGACGTTCTTGGTCTTGATGCTCTGCTTCAACGTCATGCCGACCAGCCGCAGCACCTGATCGCCGGTGAGGTGGCCGTAATTGTCGTTGAACGACTTGAAGTGATCGATGTCCATCATCAGCAGCGACAGCGGCAGCCGGCTCACCGTGGCGCTGCGCACCGCTTCGGTGACGACGCGGTCGAAATGCTTGCGGTTGCCGAGGCCGGTCAAGGGATCGGTCAGGCTCTCGGCGCTGATCGCCTCGAGGCTGGCCTGCAGATTGGTGATTTCCTGCCGCGACGAGGACAGCCGCTCTTCGAGGGCGTGGTTGGCCTGCTGCATCTCGCGGGTCGACCCGACCAGCCGCTCGATGATCGCCTTGATCTGCTCGTGGTCGGTGGCGATCGACAGGTTCTGGCTCGCGCCCTGCAGGTTGTCGCCGAACGTCGCGGTGGTGCCGAGCGCATCGGACAGCAGCGACATCATGTCGTCGATCTCGTTGACGACGCGGGCGCCGATCCGGTCGATGCGCTCGTGGGTGCGGCCGTGCGACAAATAGCTATCGTGTAGCTGCTCGAGGTCGGCGTCCGACAGCCGGCCGTTCTGGGCCAGCGCCTCGTTGATCGCCTTGTTGAGCTCGGCGTTGTAGCCGGTGGCGTAGACGTACCAGATCTCGTAGTTGCGCGGCATCGCGCCCTGCCGCAGCGCCCGGATCTGGTTCAGCGCCAGCTCGGCATACGCCATGCTGCGTTCGTGGTCATTCTGCATGGCGGCCAGATGCTCCCCGTCGTGGGGGGACTGCCCCCAACCCTGCATCAACGGTTGCAAGGCTACGTTGCGAGGGTGAATGCCGGGTAAATGTCCCGGGTCAAACGACCGCGCGTCAGCCCCGTGCGCGCACAGGACGCAGCAGGAAGGCGGGCAGATGCGAATGGTCGCCCGGCTCGGACGACAGGTCGCGTGCCGGCGGCGCCGACCCGAACGAGGCATGGGCAGCCGGCGCGGCGGCGGGCGCCGCCGGCGCGTTGCGCGGTTCGCGGCGCGGCTTGCGGGCCTCGCGCGGTTCACGCGGCTCGCGAACCTCACGGGGCGCCTCACGGGCCTCGACCGGTGCGCGGGCCTCCCGCGGCTCACGCGCAGGGCGCGCTTCGCCACGTCCCTCGCCGCGCGGTTCGCGCCGCGGGCCACGCGACTCGCGGGCCGGGCGGTCTTCGCCCCGCACTTCGCGGCTGCGCGATTCGGACGAGCGCCGCGACGACCGCGCGGGCCGGTCGGTGTCTTCGGCCTGCTCGCGGTCGGCTTCGCCGACCGGGCCGGCGTCGACGCGGGGGATTTCCTTGCCGATCAGCTTCTCGATCGCGGCGATCGATTTCTGGTCGGACGGCGCGACGATCGAGATCGCGGTGCCGAGCCGTCCGGCGCGGCCGGTGCGGCCGACGCGATGGACGTAGTCGTCGGGATGATGCGGCACGTCGAAATTGAAGACGTGGCTGACTTCCGGAATGTCGAGGCCGCGCGCGGCGACGTCCGAGGCCACCAGGATCGGCAATTCGCCCTTGCGGAATTGATCCAGCGCCGCGGTGCGGGCGCTCTGGTCCATGTCGCCGTGTAGCGCGCCGACGCTGAAGCCGTGCTTCTGCAGCGATTTCGCCAGCAACGCCACTTCGCGCTTGCGGTTGCAGAAGATGATCGCGTTCTGCAGGTCGGTGGCGGCGCGGATCAGGCTGCGCAAGGTCTCGCGCTTCTCGTGCGGCTCGCGACCGCAGGCCACCTGCGACTGCGCCACCGTCACGGCGGTGGAAGCCGGCTTGGAGACTTCGATCTTCTCGGGATTGTGCAGGAAGGTCTCGGTGACGCGGCGGATTTCCGGCGGCATCGTCGCGGTGAAGAACAGCGTCTGGCGGGTGAACGGCACCAGCTTGCAGACCCGCTCGATGTCCGGAATGAAGCCCATGTCGAGCATCCGGTCGGCTTCGTCGATGATCAGCATCTCGACGCCGGTGAGCAGCAGGCCGCCGCGTTCGGTGTGGTCGAGCAGGCGGCCCGGGGTGGCGATCAGCACGTCGACGCCGCGGGTGAGTTTGAGGTCCTGATCACCGAACGAGACGCCGCCGATCAGCAAAGCGACGTTGAGCTTCTGGCCGGCGCCGTATTTGTCGAACTGTTCCTTGACCTGGGCGGCGAGCTCGCGGGTCGGCTCGAGGATCAGGGTGCGCGGCATCCGCGCGCGGGCGCGGCCCTTTTCCAGCATCGTCAGCATCGGCAGCACGAACGCCGCGGTCTTGCCGGTGCCGGTCTGGGCGATGCCGAGGACGTCTCGCCGGGCGAGCACGTGGGGGATCGCCTGTTCCTGGATCGGGGTGGGCGTCGTGTAGCCGCTGGCTGCGACAGCGGCGAGGACCTTGTCTGAAAGGCCGAGATTGTTGAAGGACATTGAGCCTCTGTTGTCGGCGCAACCTGACCCGGACCGAAATTTCGGAGTTCGGGATCACGCCATTGGTCGAAACCGCCGCCTTGAATCTGGAAATAGGCTGTCGCGCCCAACCCCGGAGCGGCACGCATTGTTGCACGGGGAAGTCTGATCGCTGACAGACGGCACAACGGGCATCGCGCTTCGATACCGGGCCGCTTCAAGGCCGGAACATAGGCCGGAATCGGCCAAAGTCAATGCGGCGGCGCATGAAACCGCTCGAAACACTTAATGAAACGGCGTTTCTGGCGGCATTTTGAGCAGCGCGGCCGGGGGAAGCCGACTCCGGCGACGGAGCGCGGTCGCGGGTGATGCGCAAGACGGAGGCGATCAGCGGATCGAAGCCGTCGATCGTCAGTCTTGCGGTCGCCGTCGCCGCAGCGTCTCGGTCGGCGACTCCCCGAACGCCTCGCGATAGTCCTTGGCGAAGCGGCTCGGATTGGCGAAGCCGCAGCGCAGCGCGACGCCGACCACCGTGCTGGCTGCGCGGGATTCGAGTAACTGTCTGGCGCGCGCCAGTTTGGCGCGCTTGATGAAAGCGGCGGGCGAGTAGCCGCGGTACTTCATAAACATCCGGGTCAGAGTCGAGACGCTGACGGCGCACGCTCGCGCAATATCGTCGACGCTGGCGTCGGACTCGCAGCGGCTCTCGATATAATGCTCGGCGATGCGGACCAGGCTGGGCACCGCGCCGAAATCTTCCGGACAGAGCACGCGACGGAGATTGTGCGATGTGCAGTACAGAAGTTGCGACACGCAGGCCAGCTCGAGTTGCGCGATCGTCGCCTTTGGCCAGGCGGAGAATGCGGCATCGAGGCTTCCGGCGAGCAGCAGCACGAGATCGCGGAAGCCTGCATAGTGCGGATCGTCGGTGATGATCTCGGGCTCGAACGCGATCGTCGTGTGCGGCCCCAACCCGGTCAGCGCGGCGAAGGTTCGCTCCAGCATCGGCACCGGGACGTGCAGCGCCAGTTCCTCATAGCCTGCGGCGAAATCGAGCAAAGCAGGCTTGCCGGGCGAACAGACGAACGCCTCGCCTTCGCCGATCTCGATGCGGCGGCGGTCATGTATCAGCGTGCCGCGGCCGCGCAGGCACAGGTGCACATGAGCGCCCTTGCTGTTCGGGATCTGCAGCGCGACGGGCGTGGAGTTGGCGCAGAAATATAGCGAAACATTTGGCAGTTCCGCGATGTTGGCCCGGGAGAAGAATCCTTCAATCCTCGGCGTCGATAGATTGAGGCCGAACCGACTCCAGACCAGCTTGCGCGCGGTGTCCGGATCATTGGTGCGAAGGATCGCGAAGTCCTTCAGTAGCTCGGTGGGAGGTGTCTGGCAGGTCGAATGAGCGTCGGACGGCGGTGGCATTGCGTACAGCGATCGACGGATGCCTGTTAGTTCGGCGCCAGCGTCGTCGTCGGCTTGAGCTATGTCAATCAGGTCGTGCCGTTTGTCCATTCTGACCGAATTCGTACACACGTGAGATTATGTGTTTGGCCTCATGCTGATCCCGTTGATTCAGAATCGCGATCGAGGGATGCCAATGCCGACTATGATCTGAGCTTCATCGCCTGCAACGCGCATTTTGTCGCTCCCTTGCTGACCACGGAATCCGACGTCGCGCGTTCACCAAAGCCTTGCGATTGCGCGGTTCGCGAGATGTGACCGGACATGCGCTGTTGTTGCGCCACTTCACCGACCAATGGCGACGTCACCGGCTGAGCTGCCGACCGCCGTCGATAGCATCGACGTCCGCAATTGGGGCGTCGCCTGAAATCTCAACATGGGGCACGGCCGTGAAACTTTCCAACGTCAAGATCCTCTACAAAATTCTCGCATGTTTTGTGCTGCTCAGCGTCGTGGTCGCGGGTGGCGTCTGGTTCGCTGCGGCGAAAATGGGCGAGATCGAGCGGCTGTATGCCGAGATGCTGGACAGGGATGTGCAGAGCATGAAGGCCAACATCCGGGCCAATGCGCGCGTCTACAATCTCGGTCGGCTGTCCTGGCGCGTGATCGCGGAGACCGATCAGGCCGAGCTGCAGAAGGTCAGTCAGGAGGCCGCGGCGGCGCAGAGAGAATTCGTCGACTACATCGCCGAGGCCAAGAAGGGGCTTCCCACCTATGCGGCGGATTTCGACCGCATCGTGCGGCAGTTCGAGGACGTCGTCGTGGCCAAATACGTACTCGTCGAGAAGGCGGCCATGGCCAATCAGAAAGAAGCGGCCGTGAAGCTGGCGAAAAGCATGGGGGACGACAACCAGGCGTTGCGTGTGGCGCAGACTGCGATCACAGTCCGTATCGACAAGGACATCCATGCGCGTCAGCAGGGCATTTCCGCCGACGTGGCGAGCGCCATCCGCCTCACCGTGCTGATGATCGGCGGCGCCTTCCTCGCGGTGCTGGCGATCGCCTTCGCGATCGTGCAGTTCGGCGTCGCGCGTCCGATCGGGCGGCTGGTCGGCGATCTGCAGGCGATGGCCCGCGGTGAGACGGTCGTGATCTCTGGCACCGAGCGTCGCGACGAAATCGGTCAGACTGCCAATGCCGTCGAAGGCATCAAGACGATGCTCGCCGACAAGGCGAAGCAGGAGGCCGAAGCCAAGGTCGAGCAGGACCTCAAGCTCGCGGCGCAGCGCAAGCAGGACATGAACAAGCTGGCGCACGACTTCGAAGCCGCGGTCGGCGAGGTGATCCAGACGGTGTCGTCGGCGTCGACCGAACTGGAAGCTTCCGCGACGACGCTGACCTCCAACGCGCGCCACGCCCAGGAAGTGACGACAACGGTCGCGGCGGCGTCCGAGCAGGCCTCCGCCAACGTGCAGTCGGTGGCGTCCGCGACCGAGGAGATGGCGTCGTCGGTGACCGAGATCAGCCGCCAGGTGCAGGAGTCCGCACGCATCGCCCGGGAAGCCGTGGGCCAGGCGCAGATCACCAACGAGCGCGTCGGCGAATTGTCCACCGCCGCGGCGCGGATCGGCGACGTGGTCGACCTGATCAACACCATCGCCGGCCAGACCAACCTGCTGGCGCTCAACGCCACCATCGAGGCGGCGCGCGCCGGCGATGCCGGGCGCGGCTTCGCGGTGGTCGCCTCTGAGGTGAAGGCGCTCGCCGAACAGACCGCGAAGGCGACCGGCGAGATCAGCCAGCAGATCAGCGGCATCCAGGCCGCGACCGATCAGTCGGTGTCGGCGATTCGGGAAATCGGCGCGACGATCGGCAAGATGTCCGAGATCGCCTCGACCATCGCCTCGGCGGTGGAAGAGCAGGGCGCCGCGACGCAGGAGATTTCGCGCAACGTGCAGCAGGCGGCGCAGGGCACCCAGCAGGTGTCGTCGAGCGTGATCGACGTCCAGCGCGGCGCCAGCGAAACCGGCTCGGCGTCGAGCCAGGTGCTGTCGGCGGCGCAGTCGCTCGCCAACGACAGCAACCGCCTCAAGCTCGAAGTCGGCAAGTTCCTCGAGACCGTCCGCGCAGCGTGAGCGCGGACGTGGCGCGGACCTCCCCCAGGTCCGCGCCACCCCCAAGGCCGGATCGCCTGCGATGCGCCATTTTCGGTTGAACCCGCTTCGGGTTTTGACCGACTATGGCGCAGGCGGCGCGATCCGGCCGTCTTGCTGTTCGGGGACTTCTGAATGCGATCGCTGGCGCGGTGGGGACTATCGGCGATCGGGATGATCGCCGCGGTGCTGATCGGCAGCGCGCCCGCCGAGGCCGCCAAGCGCGTCGCGCTGGTGGTCGGCAACAACGATTATCGCAACGTTCCGAAGCTGCAGAAAGCGGTGAACGACGCCCGCACCATGGGCGACGCGCTGCGCACGCTCGGCTTTCAGGTGATGGTGGCGGAGAATCAGAACCGCACGGCATTCAGCCAGAGCCTGCTGGCGTTCGATCAGGCGATCGAGCCCGGCGACACAGCGTTCTTCTTCTACGCCGGCCACGGTTTCGAAATTTCCGGCCAGAACTTCCTGCTGCCGACCGATGTGCCGGCGGCGACCGAAGGCCAGGAGGAGCTGGTCCGCGACGCCTCGGTGCTCGCCGACCGCATCGTCGAGCGGCTGCAGAATCGCGGCGCGCGCACTGCGATCCTGGTGTTCGACGCCTGCCGCAACAATCCGTTCGAGCGCCGCGGCGTCCGCGCGCTGAGTGGCCGCGGCGGGCTGGCGCCGATGACGACGCTGCCCGAGGGCGTGTTCTCGGTGTTCTCGGCCGGGCCGCGGCAGACCGCGCTCGACCGGCTGTCGGACACCGACGCCGATCCGAATTCGGTGTTCACCCGGGTGTTCGCCAAGCAACTGCTCGATCCCGGCGAGAACCTGGTGCAGGTCGCGCAGCGGACGCGCCGCGCCGTCAGCGAGATGGCCGACACCGTCGGCCATCGGCAGGTGCCGGTGTATTTCGACCAGATGGTCGACGACGTGTTTCTGAACGGCGCGGCGAAGCCCGCCGCAGCCGCGGCCGCGCCGGTAGCGTCCGCCGCGCCGCCGCAGAAGGTCGCCGCGCTGCCGCCGGTGGCGCCGCTGAAGCCGCCGACCTCGGAGAGTCTCAACGCGCCGATCGCCAGCTTCTCCCGCCACAATGGCGGCTGGACCGTGGTGTTCTCGATCGCTGATCCGACGCTCGGCATCTCCTGGCGGCTCGGCGACAGCGGCGAGTTCCGCGAGACCGGCTTCATGGACACGCTCGATCCGCGCACCCGCAAGCGGATGCCGAACCCGTCGATCCAGCTCCCCGCCGATGCCCAGGCCTCGACCATCGAGGTGCGCTATGTCGATGCGCTCGGCGAGACGCAGGGGCCGTTTCCGATCCGGTTCGAGCCGGAGGCTGCATTGCTGCGCGACCAGCGCAAGATCCTCGACATGACCGCGACGAGCTGGCTGTCGTTTCGCGACTACAACGGCCTGCTGGTCTACTACACGCATCTGATGTCGTATCGCTGCGCGATCCGCGAGGTGAGGATCGGCATCGACAGCGCGGTGCCCGACAAGGTGCTGAAACTGCCCGCCTGCGACCTGCGCGACCCGGTCGCGATCCCGAGCAGCGCCACGCCCTATCTGAAATTGTCGCCCGGCGTGAAGTCGGTGTCGGTCGAACTGACCTATCGCGACGGCTCGGTGTCGGAGATCAAGACGTTCCGGCGGTGAGGGGGTGGAAAGCCGGGTAGGGTGGGCAAAGGCGCGCAGCGCCGTGCCCACGCGTGATCCGGCAAAATCGCTCGTCGCGCGTGGGCTTCGCTGCGCTCAGCGCCACCCTACGTTCAGTGCTACGGACGTCACAACTTGCGCGAGATCATGATCAGCAGGAAGCCGCCGAACGCGGTGGAAGCGCCGTACCACATCCATTGCGACTGATTGATCATGAAGCTCTGTTCCGGCCATTGAATCAGCCCGGCGCCCTGGCCGGTCCAGACCAGGCCCATCAACAGGGCGATGATGCCGATGACGAGGAAGAGTATGCGCATGGGGAGGTCTCCAATTGTCATCGGCCTCGCTAAGCAGTGCCCTTTAAAGCCCTTGTATGGCCTTCGTTAGCCTTTTCGAAGACAGTCAGGGCATAGTTCAACGACCTCCACCCCAAACGAGCTTAAGTCTTTAATGTGAATTGAGTAGTCGCTGTCCACTGCATTTAAGATTGAACATCGATCAGACACCGCGCAAGCAAGTGCTACAAAGATCCGATCTGCTGGATCGAAGCGAGCTAAGCTAGCATCGACAGGAAAATCGGCAAAGCTGCCATCTTCGTTCCTTCTGAGTGCCTGTCTTCGAACCTTTCTAGGATTGTATTGATTCTCGACAATGTGCCGGAGGAATGCATCGCCAACGCCTGGCAGTCCCCGGCCATTCAGGTAATGGCGATATTTCGCAAGCACCTCACCCGCGTCATCCAATACAACAATCCCATTCTTAACAACTTTTTTCAGCGCATCGATGCACGCCATTCGACAAGCGATCGAGGCTTGAGGGGCTTGTTTGATCTGCCGCGAAACATCATTTGCGACAATCGCCACGTTTTCATCAACGATTGCGCGCACGTTTGCTCAATGCGGCTTGTTTCTGGATAGCCGCCTCCTCGCGCGCTGCGATCTCTCCAAATTGATCGCCGAAGAAATCGGTTGGCCAATTCTCGATCGAGCCGAACAAGTTCACCTTCAATTCCTCCGCTCGTGATTCTCCGTCACGAGCTTGGCAAAAATAAACCTTCATATCTTGGGGTTCAATCTCGGGATATGGTGACTTGTTACCCTCGGCTACTCGCCTCAATAGTCGCATGAGCAGATGCTCGCTGTGGCTCTCGAGAATGACCTGTATGTTGCGGGTCTTAATTGCGGTTATGATCAAGTCTGCAAGAGAAGACTGAATTGCGGGATGAAGATGTATTTCTGGTTGTTCGAGTACGATCGTCGATCCCTCAGGTGCGTAGTATAGTAGAACGAGAGCGGGAAGAATCTGAGAAATTCCGAATCCAACATCCGTTATAAGCGTTTCTGGAGATTCAGGGTCGCGCTTGATTACAGTTCGATAAAGTCCAGCACCAGAACCGATCTCCACGAGTTTAAATGAGTGGATGAGGCCCATTTCCCTAAGCCACCAAGCTATCATCTCTTGAAATGGCCTTAGTCGAGCTTTGGCGCGAAGGTTTCTGACTTCGTTCCGGGAGGTGGCGGCAAGTATAGCCTCGATAGTCCGCTCGCCGGTCCGCCCAACGTCGATCGGGCTAGATCCAGCCCAAATATACTGACGTTTGGGGTAGTCTCGGAGCGGGCCAAGATGAATCAGGCTATCCATCTGTTTGACGTACTCGTTCTCAAATTCGCTCAGAAACTGAGAATTTTGGAAGTAGAGTCGAGCTTGATCGGGAAAGGCGTAGGATTTTGTTGGGCCCGGCAAATCCCACTTGCGTCCCAGCGTTCGGATGAACCGAAAGTCGTTCGGACCTTGCGTGTCTAATTGAAACGCAGGTCGTTCTCTTGCGCGTTTGAGAGTAAATTGTGTTCCTGCAAAATCGTATTCGAGATACTCGCCGACCGCCTGCTTGTTACGAAGTCTAACTGAGGAAGAAATCTTGATCTCCCTTCCTTCAAACAGATAGTCAGTTCGCTTTCCGGATGGGTCTGCAATTTTTAGGTCGCTCTTGAGATGCCAGTCGAGTTGCCAGGAGATGGCATTATCTTCCTGGTGAAAGAAGACTGCATCCTTGAATGATCCAAGGTCTGCGGGGGATTCGACTCCTCCGAAGTCGAGCGCTAACGACCGGTCCTGCGAGTCCTTCGTTTGCTTCAGCATCAATAAGAACTGAATTATGCTGCTTTTCCCGGATGAATTAGCGCCATAGAGGGCTGTAAGTGGCGCGAGTGCGATATTGGCATTTCTCCAAGATTTGAAGTTTTGTAGTTTTAAATGCGTAAGCATGCGCAGCGCTTTCGTATCGGGTTCACACGTCCAGCAGATCCTCGCTCGCGAATTCCGCCTTGTCGCTGATGAAGGCGAACCTTGCTTCGGCCTTGGTGCCCATCAGGCGCTCGACGGAATCGGCGGTGCCGTCGCGGTCGATGTCCAGCAGGCTGACGCGCAGCAACGTGCGGCGCGCCGGGTCCATGGTGGTTTCCTTGAGCTGGGCGGGCATCATCTCGCCGAGGCCTTTGAAGCGGCCGACATCGACCTTGGCGTTGGCGTTGAATTCCTTCTTCAGCAGCTCGTCCTTGTGGGCGTCGTCGCGGGCGTAGACGGTCTTGGCGCCATGGGTCAGGCGGTACAGCGGCGGCACCGCGAGATAGAGGTGGCCTTCGTCGATCAGCTTCGGCATCTGCCGATAGAAGAAGGTGATCAGCAGCGAGGCGATATGCGCGCCGTCGACGTCGGCGTCGGTCATGATGATGATGCGCGCGTAGCGCAGATCTTCCTCGCGGTAGTTCACGCCGGTGCCGCAGCCGATCGCCTGCATCAGGTCGGAGAGCTGGGCGTTCGCCACCACCTTGTCCTTGGTCGCCGAGGCGACGTTGAGGATTTTGCCGCGCAAGGGGAGCACAGCTTGCGTCTTGCGGTCGCGCGCCTGCTTGGCGCTGCCGCCGGCCGAATCGCCCTCGACGATGAACAGTTCGGAGCCTTCGGCGGCGGTGTTGGTGCAGTCGGCGAGCTTGCCGGGCAGCCGCAGCTTCTTCACCGCGGTCTTGCGCGAGATTTCCTTTTCCTGGCGGCGGCGCAGCCGCTCCTCGGCGCGCTCGACGACGAAGTCCAGGAGCTTGTTGGCCTGCACCGGGTTGCCGGACAGCCAATGGTCGAACGGGTCCTTGATCGCCTGTTCGACGATCTTCTGCGCTTCGGCGGTGGCGAGGCGGTCCTTGGTCTGGCCCTGGAATTCCGGCTCGCGCACGAACACGCTGAGCATCACCGCGGCGCCGACCATGACGTCTTCGGAGGTGATCGACGAGGCGCGCTTGCCCTGGCCGACGCGCTCGGCGTGATCCTTGAGGCCGCGCAGCAAAGCGGAGCGCATGCCGGATTCATGGGTGCCGCCGTCGGGCGTCGGCACCGTGTTGCAGTAGGACGACAGGAAGCCGTCGGCGTCCGCGGTCCAGGCGACGGCCCATTCGCAGGCGCCGTGGGCGCCGTTGCGGCCGGACTTGCCGGAGAAAATGTCGGGATGCACCAGCGTGTCGGCGTGGATCGCCGCGCCGAGATAGTCCTTCAGGCCGCCGGGGAAGTGGAAGGTGTCCTCGGGCGGAACATCCTCGACACCCTTCAGCAATTCGGGGTCGCACTTCCAGCGGATCTCGACGCCGCCGAACAGATACGCCTTCGACCGCGCCATCTTGAACAGCCGCTGCGGCTTGAACGCCGCTTTGGCGCCGAAGATGTCGGTGTCGGGCTTGAAGCGGACGCGGGTGCCGCGGCGGTTGTTGATCTTGCCCAGGCTCTCCAGCTTGCCCTGCGGGATGCCGCGCGCGAACACCATGCGGTAGAGTTGCTGGCCGCGCGCGACTTCCACTTCAAGCAGCGACGACAACGCATTGACGACGCTGACGCCGACGCCGTGCAGACCGCCCGAGGTCTCGTACACCTTGCTGTCGAATTTGCCGCCGGCATGCAGCGTGCACATGATCACTTCGAGCGCCGACTTTTTCGGAAATTTCGGATGCGGATCAACGGGGATGCCGCGGCCGTTGTCGGAGACGGTGAGGTAGCCGTCGGCGCCGAGCTCGACCTCGATGAAGGTGGCGTGGCCGGCCAGCGCCTCGTCCATCGAGTTGTCGATCACTTCGGCGAACAGGTGATGCAGCGCCTTCTCGTCGGTGCCGCCGATATACATGCCGGGGCGGCGCCGCACCGGCTCCAGCCCTTCGAGCACCTCGATGTCGGCGGCGGTGTAACCGGCCTCGGCGCCGCCGGTCGGCTTGGCGGCCGCGCGCGGCGCACCGGATTTCGCCGCGGCTCCGAACAGGTCGGAGGCCGGTTTCGATTTGCTGCTCGCCTTCAATGCCTTGGCCATGAGTCCTGAAGCTGTGCTGGAGTCGTCTCGAGATCGGATTGCCTGCCGCCGGCGCCGCGCGCCCGCCGAATCGGTGCGGTCAACTATGCCATGGAAGCGCTGCGGATGGTGACGCCGGCAGGCCGGAGCGGGCATCCGGTCGCAGTCGCCGCCCTGCCGCGACCACCCGGCCGGCCCACCGCCGGAACGCGCATATAGGCCGGAGCCGGCGGAATGGGAAGGGCAGAGCCTGTCGCCATCCGCCGCATGATACCGCCGATCGCGGCTCGGTCGCGGTGGTGTGACGTGCAAACCGTCACCTGGGCGTGCAGAACCCCGGTTGCGAGCCCGTCGGCCGCATTCGGGCCATCGCGGTCTGCTTTGCGACCGGCCCCGGGCAATCCGTCACGGGGGGCGGCGCTTGTCGGAAGGGCGGGGGGCCGTGCTATGCGACAGCAAGATGAACCGCCGGCGGGTCGCCCGCAGGTCGGAAGGGACAATGGAAGAAGCATTTCGCGGCCTCATCGATTTCGTGCGCGAGCACCAGGCCTGGGCCGCGCCGGTGGTGCTGGTGCTGGCGTTCGGGGAATCGCTCGCCTTCATCTCGCTGGTGGTGCCGGCCTGGGGCGCGCTGGTGGCGATCGGCGCGCTGGTCGGCGCCAGCGGCATCAGTTTCTGGCCGGTGTGGCTCGGCGCTGCGCTCGGTGCCTCGCTTGGCGATTGGCTGTCGTACTGGTTCGGCTATCGCTACAAGGACAGCGTCGCCCAGATGTGGCCGCTGTCGAAGTTCCCCGGGCTGCTGCTGCGCGGCGAGGACTTCGTGCAGAAATGGGGGGTGCCGAGCATCTTCATCGGCCGCTTCTTCGGGCCGCTGCGCGCCTCGGTGCCGCTCGCGGCGGGCATCTTCGAGATGCCGTATTGGCATTTCCAGATCGCCAATGTGCTGTCGGCGCTGGTGTGGTCGGCGGTGCTGCTGCTGTTCGGCGATGCGCTGTCGATCGGAGCGAACTGGCTGGTGCGGTCGATCTGACGCAGAGCGGCAGCGGAATATGCAACGCCCGGCGGTGTTGTGGATCGGGTCGCGTGCTGCGTCCCGCGCGATCAAACTGTCGTCATGACGCAAACAAGTCATCGGCCGCGGCGTAGAGTGCCGCCGGCCCGAACCAACCCATCCGAGGAACCGCCATGGACATGACCCGACGTCACGCCCTGACTGCCGCCGCCGCACTCGCGGCCGCGCCGTTGCTGCGCAGTGCTCCCGCCGAGGCGGCCGCCCCGCTCGCCGACAAGCAGGCGCCGAGCTTCTACCGTTACAAGGTCGGCGACGCACAGGTGAACGTGATCTCCGACGGCGTGAACAGCTTTCCGCTCGGCGACAGCTTCGTGCTCAACGCCAAGAAGGACGAGGTCAACAAGGCGCTCGAAGCGGCCTTCCTGCCCAAGGACAGGATCTCGATCAACTTCGCCCCGCTGGTGATCAACACCGGCGGCAAGCTGGTCGTGGTCGACACCGGCAACGGCCCCGCCGCGTTTGCGTCGAGCAAGGGCAATGTCGGGCAGTTCGCCGGCAACATGGCGGCCGCCGGCCTCGATCCCAAGGCGGTCGACATCGTGGTGATCTCGCATTTCCACGGCGACCACATCAACGGCCTGCTCGGCGCCGACAACCAGCCGGCGTTTCCCAATGCCGAGGTGCTGGTGCCGGCGGCGGAGTGGAAGTACTTCATGGACGACGGCGAGATGAGCCGCGCCTCCGGCGAGCGGATGCAGGGCGTGTTCAAGAACGCCCGCCGGGTGTTCGAGGCCGGGCTGAACAAGAAGGTCACGCCGTATGAATGGGGCAAGGACGTCGCACCCGGCCTGCTCGCGGTGGAATCGGCCGGCCACACCCCGGGGCACACCTCGTTCGTGCTGTCGTCCGGTTCGGACAAGGTGTTCATTCAGTCCGACATCACCAATTTGCCGGCGCTGTTCGTCGCCAATCCCGGCTGGCACCTGATGTTCGACCAGGACCCGGCGATGGCCGAGACCACCCGCCGCAAGGTCTACGACATGCTGGTCGCCGACAAGATGCGGGTGCAGGGCTTCCACTATCCGTTCCCCGCCAACGGCTACGTCCAGAAGGACGGCAGCGGCTATCGCCTGGTGCCGGCGCCGTGGAGCCCGGTGATCTGAAGACCGTCGTCGGCGCGCGCTGATTTCGTCATTGCGAGCGAAGCGAAGCAATCCAGTGATCGATGCACTAATCTGGATTGCTTCGTCGCTTCGCTCCTCGCAATGACGGGAAGTCACCTCTCCCCGCGCGCGGGGAGAGGTCGTCCGGCGGAGCGCAGCGAAGCCGGGCGGGTGAGGGGGCGTCTCGACGAGGCCGAGCGCATCTGTTCTGCACTTGAGGCGAGAGTCCGCGACTCGTGTCGCCCCTCACCCCAACCCTCTCCCCGCAAGGGCGGGGCGAGGGAGCTCGCTGCCGGCTTGGCTGACGCCGCGATCAGATCGCGAGTGATCACGTGGAGCAGCATTTGCTGACGAAATCACCGACCCGCGCGCGCACCTCGTCGAGGTGGGTGAAGAGGCTGACGTGCTCGCCTCCCTCGATCGCCAGCAGCTCGCCGTGCGGCGCGGCGCGGGCGACGCGCTCGGCGTGGGCGAACGGCACCACCGCGTCGGCTGTGCCGTGGATCGCCAGCAGCGGCGGCGCCAGGGCCGAGACGTCGATCGGCGGCATCGCGGCAAAGGTCGCGGTGTCGGTCAGCGTGCCGGGCAGCCGCTGCGCCATCCGGGTGAACACGCCGGTCTGCAACTCTGCCAGCATCGCGCCGGCGATGGGGTGAGCCAGCGTCCGCGCGCGCAGCTCCGGATCGCGGATCGAGCGGCTTGCCGCCTTGTCCGGATCGCGCGCCGCACCCCAGCGCATCAGCGCGACGAGGCCCGGCACCCGGGCGATCCATTTCATCATCGGCAGGCGCGACCGTACCTGTGGCGGCACCTCGAGCGTGCCGGTGCAGCACGACACCAGCACCACGCCGGCGCAGCGCGACGGATGGCGCAGCCCGAAATGCAGTGCCGACGGCCCGCCGGCCGAGACCGCGATGACGATCGCTCTGTCGATGCCGAGTGTGTCGAGCAGCGCGGCATAGAGATCGGCCTGCTGCTCGGGCGTTGCGCCGCGCGCCTGCGGCGTGCCGAGATAGCCGGGGCGCGACAGCGCCAGCACGCGATGGCGTGGATCGTCGCCGAGCGTCGCGCGCGCCAGCAGCAGGCTCTGGTCATAGCCGCCCATGCCGCCATGCAGCGCCAGCACGGCAGGGCCGTCGCCGGATTCGGCGAGTTCGATGATGCCTCGCGCGGTGGGTACGAGGACGGGCAGGGCGGCGCGCGCAAAGGCGCGGCCCCGGTTCAGGGGATTCAGCATGGTGTGCCTCTTGAAATTGTCAGCCGGCGTGCCGTCAGGCCGCGCGGCGCGGCGCGAGGGCGCGGATCAGGGCCACGGCTTCGGGCGGCGGCTTCTGCTCGATCCGGCGATAGACCCGGCCGTCGCGCGTCCGCGTCATCAGGCCGTGATCGCACAGCTCGCGGCGCAGCAGCGCGTGGTCGCCGAAGCCGTGATGCGCGGCGAGCCATTCGTTGAACGGCTTCTCGCTCATCTCCTGGCCGGCGGGGACGCGCGACCACAGCACCCACAGGCACAACACGCGGTGGCTGGCCTTTTTCGGCCAGCGCGTCAGCCCGCCTGCGCCGTCGAAATAGCGGGCGACGCGGGCGACCTTTTGCAGATCCGCCACCGGCTCGGGTTCGGGCTGCCGCTGCAACTCGTCCGCGGCGTCGAACTGGGCGCGGAAATGCTGGAAGTTGCGGAAACCGGCGGCGCGGGTCAGGAGGTTCAGCAGCTGGACGTGGCCGAGCTTGCGGTCCTGCGCTTCGAGTTCGCGGCCGAGCGCGCGTGCCAGCGTCGAGACATCGGGCGCCGCATAGGGGAAAATAGTTCTGGTCATGACCTCATCCTCGATCGTGCCGAACGAAAATGTCGATGGTCGCTGACTTTCGACGCGGCACGGGACAAGTGTCTGCCGGATCAGGGAACGTGGCAGGTTTAGCTTCCCTTGCGGGACAGCGACGCCTTGGTGAACTGCCGACCAGTGCGCGGGAAATACAGCGCACCCGGTCGATTTGCAAGTATGCCGGGCGTTGCCGCCGATTTGTCAGAGCAGTGTTGCGGAGCCGCATCGCGGCTTGACGGTATCAATTTCTGCAACTATCAACGCGGCATGATCAACGCCGTGACCATCGCCAAAGCCAACCGCCGCCGCATTTGCGCGGTGGGAGCGGCTGTTCGCGATTGACAGCGTTGCCCCTGCCGCCGGTTTCGGTCCGCGGCAGGTCGATCTTCTTCCCCCCTTCCACACGCGAACTGATCCCGGCGGCTCCGTCTTAACAGGAGCCTGCCATGTACGTGCCGCCACCCTTCAAGTCCGACCGGTCGCAATGCCTTGCCTTTGCGGCGGCGCGTGGCTTTGGTCTCGTCTGCGCCCATGACGGCCGCAAGCCGGTGGCGTCGCCGCTGCCGTTCGCGGTCGGCTATTCCAGCAACGGCACGCCGCTGCTGTCGTTTCACGTCGCGCGCGGCAATCCGCTGGCGGCGCTCGCCGACAGCCGCACGTCGTGGCTGATGGCGGTGAGCGGGCCGGGGGCTTATGTCTCGGCGGACTGGTATGCCTCGCCCGATCAGGTGCCGACCTGGCTGTATCAGAGCGTGCATCTGACGGGGGCCGCCGCGGTGATGTCGGAGGCCGAGCTCGACTCCCATCTTGACGAGGTCAGCGCGGTCTTCGAAAGCTCGCTGGCGCCGAAGCGGCCGTGGACGGCGGCGAAGATGACGGCCGGGCGGCGCAGCGCGATGAAGAAGGCGATCGTCGGCGTCATGATGCGGGTGGATCTGGTCGAGGGCAGCTTCAAGCTGAACCAGCACAAATCCGACGCCGATCATGTCGCGGTGGCCATCGCGCTGGCGCGGCAGGGCGACCCGGCGGCGCAAGAGATCGCCGCGCAGATGATCGCGCTGCGGCCGCAGTTGGACTACATAGAGCCCGCGACGGCGTTCGCGCCGGCATTGTGAAGGAAACCGAGATGACCCTGACGGACACTCCAACGAACGATGCCGCCTCCGGCCGGAGCGGCAAGCCGGTCGTGTTCATCGACGGCGCCGCCGGCACCACCGGGCTCGGCATCCGCGAGCGGCTGGCCCGCCACGGTCAGGTCATCGTCAAGGATATCGCCGACGACAAGCGCAAGGACACGGCCGCCAAGCGCGCGCTGATGGCCGAGGTCGATCTCGTGATCCTGTGCCTGCCGGACGATGCGGCGAAAGAGACCGTGGCGACGATCGACGGCATGGGCGGCGACGCGCCGAAAGTGCTCGACGCCTCGACCGCGTTTCGCGTCGCGCCGGACTGGGCCTATGGCTTCGCCGAGCTGGCGCCGGACCAGCCCGAGAAGATCCGCGCCGCGCGAAAAGTCTCCAATCCGGGCTGCTACCCGACCGGCGGGGTCGCGCTGCTGCGGCCGCTGGTCGACGCCGGCCTGATCCCGCCGGACCACCCGGTGTCGATCAACGCGGTCAGCGGTTATTCCGGCGGCGGCAAGGCGATGATCGCGGCCTACGAGGCCGGCACCGCGCCGGCGTTCGAGCTCTACGGGCTCGGCTTCGCGCACAAGCATCTGGCCGAGACGCAGCTTTATGCGAAGCTGACGCGGCGGCCGATCTTCATCCCGTCGGTCGGCAATTTCCGGCAGGGCATGCTGGTGTCGGTGCCGCTGCATCTTGACACATTGCCGGGCAAGCCCGCGGTGGCGGACCTGCAGGCTGCTCTGGAGGCGCGCTATGCCGGCTGCGCCTATGTGTCGGTGCTGCCGCAGGACAGCGCGGCGATCAGCGACGGCCGGATCGAGCCGGAGGCGCTGAACGAGACCAACCGGCTGGAACTCTGCGTGTTCGGCAGCGATGCGCATCGTCAGGCGGTGCTGGTGGCGCGGCTCGACAATCTCGGCAAGGGCGCCTCGGGCGCCGCGGTGCAGAACATGCGGCTGATGCTGGGGTTGCCGGAAACGCCGGGTCTGGATTAGGCGCCGCCATGACCGACGCATTCGATCCGGAGACGCTCGCGTTCTATCAGGGCAACGCCGCGGACTACGCGGCGTGGAGCAAGCACCGCCATCTGCGGCTGAACCAGTTTCTGGCGTTGTTGCCGGCGGGCGCAGCGATCCTCGAACTCGGCTGCGGCGCCGGCGCCGACAGCGCGCATATGCTGGCGCAGGGCTTCGACGTCCGCCCGACCGACGGTTCGCCGCAGATGGCCGCGCAGGCCGCGCTCAAACTCGGCCGCCCGGTCGAGACGCTGCTGTTTCACCAGCTCGATGCCGAGGCGCTGTATGAGGGCGTCTGGGCCAATGCCTGTCTGCTGCACGTGCCGCGCGACCAGCTCGGCGACGTGCTGGCGCGAGTCCGGCGCGCGCTGAAGCCCGGCGGGTTGTTCTATGCGAGCTACAAGGCCGGCGACGGCGAGGGTCGCGACAAGCTCGCGCGCTACTACAACTACCCGTCGGAAGACTGGCTGCGCGAACGCTATGCCGAAGCCGGCACGTGGTCGTCGCTGGCGATCGAGGCCAATCGGGATGTGGGCTACGACAATGAGGCGGTGACCATCCTGCACGTCACCGCGCAAAAGGCGAACTGACGACTCCAGCATCCCGCGGCGCGTCGAGATCTGCGTCTCAGGTCGGACTTACCAGACGCGCCGGGCCGTGATTAGATCGCGACCTTTACCCGGCGCGACATGCGGAGGCGGTATGACGGCAACTCCTGTCCTGGTGATCCTGAGCGCTGCGACGGCGCTCGGGCTGTATCTGCTGCTGTTGTTCATGCGCGGCGAGCGCAGGCAGGGGCTGGTGGCGCTGCATCTGCTGCTCGGCTTCGGCGGGCTCGAGACGCTGGTGATGCTGCTGCACGGCACGCCGGACGGCGCGGCGCCGATGGGGGGCATTTCGTTCGGCAAGATCGCCGCCGGCCTGTTCGCGGTGTCGGCGTTCTCCGGCTTCATCGCCGCGCTGGCCCGCCGCTCGCCGGTGGCCGCCAATGTGCTGCTCGGCACCCACGTCACCGTGGGCCTCGCCGGCTTCGCGCTGGTGCTGGCCTGGGTGTCGGGGACCTGAGCCGCCGTCTATTCGCGACCGCCGCTCAGGATCGCACCCGGACGTAGCTGCCGGGGGCGTCCTCGATCGGCTGATAGGTCTCGTTGCCGATGCCGCGGGCAGGGACCTGTTCGGGATCGAAACTGCCGACCCATTCGCGCCAGTCCGGCCACCACGAACCCTTGTGCTCCTGCGCGCCCTTCAGCCATTCGGCGACCGAGCCGGCGCGGATGGTCTCGCTGGTCCAGTACTGATATTTGTTCGCCGCCGGCGGATTGATCACGCCGGCGATGTGGCCGGAGCCGGACAGCACGTATTTCACCGGGCCGCCGAAGAATTGCGAACCGTACAGCACGGATTCCGCCGGCGCGATGTGGTCCTCGCGGGTGGCGAGGTTGTAGATCGGCACCTTGACCTTCGACAGATCGAGCGGGGTGTCGTCGAGCACCATGGTGCCGGCCGACAGCTTGTTGTCGAGATAACAGTTGCGCAGATAGTAAGAGTGGTTCGCCGCCGGCATCCGGGTGGCGTCGGAATTCCAGTGCAGCAGGTCGAACGCGGCGGGCGGCTGGCCCTTCAGATAGTTGCTGACCACATAGGACCAGATCAGGTCGTTCGACCGCAGCATGTTGAACGCCATCGCCATCCTGGCGCCTTCGAGCACGCCGGTCGTCTGCATGTCGCGCTCCAGCGCCGAGATCTGGCCCTCGTCGACGAACACGCTGAGGTCGCCGGCATGGGTGAAATCGACCTGGGTGGTCAGGAAGGTCGCCGAGGTGACGCGCTGGCGGCGGCGCTCGGCCAGCCAGGCCAGCGTCGAGGCGAGCAGGGTGCCGCCGACGCAATAGCCGATGGTGTGCACCTTCAGCTCGCCGGTGACCTTCTCGATCACGTCCATCGCGGTCAGCGGCCCGAGCTTCATGTAGTCGGCGAAGCTCTTGTCGGCGAGGCGCTTGTCGGGATTGACCCAGGAGATCACGAACACGGTGAGACCCTGGTCGACGCAGTATTTGATGAACGACTTCTCGGGCTTGAGATCGAGAATGTAGAACTTGTTGATCCATGGCGGCACGATCAGCAGAGGCGTGCGCAGCACCGTCTCGGTCGCGGGCGTGTACTGGATCAGTTGCATGATCTCGTTCTGGAAGATCACCTTGCCGGGCGTCGTCGCCATGTTGACGCCGACTTCCAGATTGGACGGGTCGGACTGGCGAATCTTGAGATGGCCTTTGCCGGCGGCGATGTCCTCGGCGAGCATCTTCATGCCGCGCACCAGATTGTCGCCGCTGTTCTCGAGCGTCAGCCGGGTCAATTCCGGATTGGTCGGCACGAAGTTCGACGGCGCCATCGCGTTGGTGATCTGCTGGATGTAGAATGCGGCCTTTCGCTTGGTGTGCGGGTCGAGGCCGTCGGCCTTCTCGACCAGCTCGTTGGCCCATTGCGAGGTCAACAGATAGGCCTGCATGATGAATTCGTAGAACTGGTTCTTTCGCCAGTCCGGATCGGCGAAACGCTTGTCGCGCGCCGGCGGCTCGATGGTCGGGGCGACGGCCGTCTCGCCGGCGAGCTTCTTGGAGGCGTTGCCCCACAGCTCGAGATAGGATTTGCCGAGCTTCGTCTGCAGCTCCGCGGCGCGGGTCTGGTCGGACATCCAGTAGGTGGCGACGCTGGTGAGCGTCTTGACGATCTCCGTCAGTTCGGTCGGCGGCTTGACACCGTCGATCGGCTCGCTCGGCTTCAGCATCGTCGCCAGCGCCTGGCTGCCGCACTCCATCGCCTGCGCCAGATTACGCGCGAAAGCCTCGGGATCGAACTTCTTCGCCGTGCTGGTTTCTGGTAGCATGTCGCTCATGACCGGACGCTTCAACCCTGTTCGAAGACCTTAGACGATTTTGTCGTTGTCTCGCCGATGATGGCATAGTTCGGTAAACGGTGCTGAACTCGATGTGCTGCAGTGCGACAATTTGCGCTTGATTTAGCCACATTGGCATCCCACTGACTCGGGGCCGGATCGCCTAAGGTGCAACACCGTTCGCGGTTCATGTGCTGGCCGGCTCTGGGTCGCAGCGGGTTCGGCAGGATAAGATTTGACGGCCGCCTTGGTTCGGGCGGATCACGAAGAGGGCTCCGGTGCGCGTCTGGCCGCCGCGAGCAAGGGAACAGCGTTTTGCGCGTGATGCGAGAGGCGGGGCCGATGCCCGGAGCGAACGGCGGAGATCGGGGTCATCGGCGCGCCGGTCTGGCCGCGGCGGTGCTGCTGGCCGGGCTCTGCCTCGGCGGTTGCTCGATCTCGCTGTCCGACATGCCGCTGATGGGCGCCAGCGACAAGGTCGAGAAGCCGAAGGAGGCGGAAGCCTTCCCGGCGGTCAACGATTTGCCGGCCAACCGCGACGAGGCCGTGCTGGCTCCCGCCGAGCGCAACAAGATCGAGCAGGAACTGATTGCCGCCCGCGAGCGCCAGGCGAACGCCAATGCCAGCGCCGCCAAGCCGGCCGCCGCCAAATAGCCGTCAGCGTCGCCGGTGCACGAACGGCGACGGTGGCGGGTCACCGTTCGCAGGTCGGCGCAGCACAAACACCGTCCTCGACCCGATCCGCCGCAAAATCGTGCCAATGGGAGCGTTTCTGCGCCTGAATCGGATTCCCCTCCGATCAAGAACGCGGTAACGATCCAGCCGCACCCCGGAGTCGAGAACCATGGAAGAATTTTACCGCATCCGCCGCCTGCCGCCTTACGTGTTCGAACAGGTCAACCGGGCCAAGGCGGCCGCGCGGAATGCCGGGGCCGACATCATCGACATGGGGATGGGCAACCCGGACCTGCCGGCGCCGCCGCACGTGCTGGAGAAGCTCAAGGAGACGCTCGGCAAGCCGCGCACCGACCGCTATTCCGCCTCGCGCGGCATCACCGGGCTGCGCAAGGCCCAGGCGGCCTATTACGACCGCCGGTTCGGGGTGAAGCTGAATCCCGACACCCAGGTGGTCGCCACGCTCGGCTCCAAGGAAGGCTTCGCCAACGTCGCCCAGGCGATCACCGCGCCAGGCGACGTCGTGCTGTGCCCGAATCCGAGCTACCCGATCCACGCCTTCGGCTTCCTGATGGCCGGCGGCGTGATCCGCTCGGTGCCGTCCGAGCCGACCCCGGAATTCTTCGCCGCGGCCGAGCGCGCCATCATCCATTCGATCCCGAAGCCGATCGCGCTGATCGCCTGCTATCCGTCGAATCCGACCGCCTATGTGGCCAGCCTCGATTTCTACAAGGATCTGGTGGCGTTCGCGAAGAAGCACGAGATCATGATCCTGTCGGATCTGGCCTATGCCGAAGTCTATTTCGACGATGCCAACCCGCCGCCGTCGGTGCTGCAGGTGCCGGGCGCGATGGACGTCACCGTCGAGTTCACCTCGATGTCGAAGACGTTCTCGATGGCCGGCTGGCGGATGGGCTTTGCGGTCGGCAACGAGCGCATCATCGCCGCCCTGGCGCGGGTGAAGTCGTATCTCGATTACGGTGCGTTCACGCCGGTGCAGGTCGCCGCCACCGCGGCGCTGAACGGCCCGGACGATTGTATCCGCGAGATGCGCGAGACCTACAAGAAGCGCCGCGACGCGCTGGTCGAGAGCTTCGGCCGGGCCGGCTGGGAGATCCCGCCGCCGTCGGCCTCGATGTTCGCCTGGGCGCCGCTGCCGCCGGCATTTCGCGAGATCGGCAGCATGCAGTTCGCCACCCTGATGGTGGAGAAATCCGGCGTCGTGGTGTCGCCCGGCGTCGCCTTCGGCGAGCACGGCGAAGGCTATGTTCGCATCGCCATGGTGGAAAACGAGCAGCGCATCCGCCAGGCGGCGCGCGGCGTCCGGCGCTTCCTTGAAAGCGGCGTCGAAACGTTGCACAACGTGGTGCCTCTCGCCACCCGGCGATAGGCACGGTCGCCGAGGGCCTGCGCGGCCTTCGGCGCAGGTGCTTTGGTTTCTGGCCAGTCCGTTCGGGGCCGTCTCCGGTCCTTTCCGTCTCAACTCTTCCGGCAGCAGGTTCAGCGCGTCATGGTCGCGCCACTCAGAGTGGGTATTGCGGGTCTCGGCACCGTCGGCGCCGAAGTGGTCCGCGTCATCGAACAGCAGCAGCGCACGCTCGCGGCGCGCTGCGGCCGTCCCGTGCGTGTCGTCGCCGTCACCGCGCGGTCGAAGGCCAAGAAGCGCGGCGTCGACCTCTCCGGCATTAGATGGGCCAAGAGCCCGCTGGCGATCGCCACCGATCCCGAAGTCGACTGCTTCGTCGAACTGATCGGCGGCGTCGACGAGCCGGCCGGGCCGGCGATCGAGGCGGCGCTCGCCGCCGGCAAATCGGTGGTCACCGCCAACAAGGCGCTGATCGCCAAGCACGGCCTGAAACTCGCGGCGCTCGCCGAGAAGCACGGCGTCGCGCTGAACTACGAGGCCGCCGTCGGCGCCGCTATTCCCGTCATCAAGACGCTGCGCGAGGGCCTCGCCGGCACCGACATTCATCGCATCTACGGCATCCTCAACGGCACCTGCAACTACATCCTGACCCGGATGGAGCAGGAAGGGCTGTCGTTCGACGCGTGCCTGAAGGACGCGCAGCGGCTCGGCTACGCCGAGGCCAATCCGGCGTTCGACATCGACGGCCACGACACCGCGCAGAAGCTGTCCATTCTCGCCAGTCTGGCCTTCGGCACCAAGGTCGCGCAGAGCGCGGTCCATGTCGAAGGCATCACCTCGATTACGCCGGAGGATCTGCGCGCCGCCGCCGATCTCGGCTACCGCGTCAAGCTGCTCGGCGTCGCGGTGCGCACGCCGCAGGGCATCGAGCAGCGCGTGCATCCGACCATGGTGCCGAAGACCTCGTCGATCGCGCAAGTGATGGGCGTCACCAATGCGGTGACGATCGACGGCGACGGCATTCCGCCGATCACGCTGGTCGGCGCCGGCGCCGGCGCGGCCGCGACGGCCTCGGCCGTGGTCGCCGATATCGCCGACGTCGCGCGCGGCATTCGCGCCGAGCCGTTCGGCCGGCCGGTGGGCAAGCTCAAGGTGATCACCAAGGCGCCGATGCAGCGCCACGAGGGCGGCTATTATCTGCGGCTGATGGCGCGCGACCACGCCGGCACCGCGGCGACGATCGCGACCCGTCTGGCCGAACAGGAGATCTCGATCGAATCGATCGTGCAGCGCCAGCCCGAGCGGGCGATGGATGCCAACGGCAAGCCGTTGAAATCCGCGCCGGTGCCGGTGATCCTGATCACTTATGCGACCAGCGAAGACGCGGTGCGCCGCGCGCTGCAGGCGGTGCAGCGCGACAAGGTGATCAGCGGCCGGCCGCAGGTCATCCGGATCGAGAAGAACTAGAGCATGATCCCGAAAAGTGGATACCGGTTTTCGGATAAGATCATGCTCGAACAAGTAACCAGATCAGGATGACGGTTCGAAGATAAGTCATCCTGCTTTGGACCACGTCAGAGACAAGTACGCCCGCGCCGCTGGGGTGCAGGCAGAGTTCGAGGAGACGCCGATGTCGACCACCATTTCCGTTCCGCCGCAATTGCTGCTGGAGCGCATCCTGACGCTCGAGATCGTGCGCGTGACGGAGCGTGCGGCGGTGTCGGCGGCGCGGCTTCGCGGCCACGGCAACGAAAAGGGCGCCGACCAGGCCGCGGTCGACGCGATGCGCCGCGAACTCAACAAGATGCCGATCGAAGGCACCGTGGTGATCGGCGAGGGCGAGCGCGACGAGGCGCCGATGCTGTTCATCGGCGAGAAGGTCGGCGCCGGCATCGACGCCGGGCCGAAGGTCGACATCGCGGTCGATCCGCTCGAAGGCACCACGCTGTGCGCCAAGAACATGCCGGGCTCGATCGCCACCATGGCGATGGCCGAAGGCGGCACGCTGCTGCACGCGCCCGACGTCTACATGCAGAAGATCGCGATCGGCCCGGGCTACGACAAGGGCCTGATCGATATCGACGCGCCGCCGGAAGAGAACATCCGCCGCCTGGCGCAGGCCAAGGACGTGTCGGTGCACGACATCACCGTGCTGGTGCTCGACCGCCCGCGCCATGCCGAGCTGATCGCCAAGATCCGCGCCACCGGCGCCGGCGTCCAGCTGATCACCGACGGCGACGTCGCCGGCGTGATCCATTGCGCCGACCCGGACAACACCGGCGTCGACATCTACATGGGCACCGGCGGCGCGCCGGAGGGCGTGCTGGCTGCGGCGGCGCTGCGCTGCATCGGCGGCCAGATGCAGTGCCGGTTGCTGCTCGACACCTATTCGAAGCGCAATCGCGCCGAGTCGATGGGCATCGAGGACCCGAACTTCGTCTACCAGATCGAGGACATGGTGAAGGGTGACTGCCTGTTCGCCGCCACCGGCGTCACCGACGGCTCGCTCTTGTCCGGCGTCAAGTTCCGCAAGCACGTGATCCAGACCGAGACCGTGGTGATGCGCTCGGTGACCGGCACGGTGCGCTACATCAAGGCGGATCACCGCCAGTTCGAGAAATTCCACCTCGATTAAGGAGAGCCGGCCATGGCCGTCGAGATTCGTCCTGTCGGCCCCGACGAGCGCGCCGCCTGGGAGCCGCTGTGGGCCGGCTACCTCGAATTCTACAAGGCGACGCTCGCGCCGGGGACCAGTGACGTCACCTGGGCGCGGTTCCACGACGCCGCCGAGCCGATGTATCTGCTCGGCGCCTATGTCGACGGACGGCTCACCGGCATCGTGCAGTTCCTGTATCACCGCTCGTGCTGGACGGCCGGCGATTACTGCTACTTGCAGGACCTGTTCGTCGCCGACAGCGCGCGCGGGCTCGGCCTCGGCCGCAAGCTGATCGAGGCGGTGTACGCCCGCGCCAAGGCCGACGGCTGCAGCCGGGTGCATTGGCTGACGCAAACCGGCAACGCCACCGCGCGGCTGCTCTACGACCGCATCGCCGACGATTCCGGCTTCATGCAATATCGGAAGATTCTCTAGCCCGTCATTCCGGGCGCGCGCAGCGAAGCCGCGGGCGAACCCGGAATCTCGGACTTGCGCGGCGAGATTCCGGGTTCGCGCGTTCCGCGCGCCCCGGAATGACAACAAGAACAACAAGGGAGACGACCCATGCCCGCTGCCGAACCGATCGACGTCAAGGCCCTGGTGTTCGACATCTTCGGCACTGTGGTCGACTGGCGCTCCAGCCTGATCGCCGACTTCACGGCGTGGTCGGCGACGCGCGGCATCAGCGGCGACTGGGCCGGGCTGGTCGATGCGTGGCGGCAGGCCTATGTGCCGTCGATGGACGCGGTCCGCAAGAATCCGTCTGCCGGCTTCATCATGCTCGACGATCTGCATCGCCGCTCGCTGGAGAAGCTGGTGGTCGAGTTCGGCATCGCGGGGCTGACCGAGGACGATCTGCACTACATGACGACCGGCTGGCACCGGCTGAAGCCGTGGCCGGATGTCGTCGCGGGGCTCGCCCGGCTGAAATCGACCTACATCATCAGCCCGCTGTCGAACGGCAATGTCGGGCTGCTGACGCGGATGGCCAAGACAGTCGGGCTGCCGTGGGACCTGATCCTCGGCGGCGATCTGTTCGAGCACTACAAGCCCGACCCCGAGACTTATCTCGGCGCCGCGCGGCTGCTGAATCTTCCGCCCGGGCAGGTGATGATGGTCGCCGCCCACAACAACGACCTCGACGCGGCGCAGAAGCTCGGCCTGAAGACTGCCTTCGTCGCCCGGCCGACCGAATACGGCCCGCTGCAGAAGCAGGATTACGAGGCGACCGGCGCCTGGGACATCGTCGCCGCGGATTTCGGCGGCATCGCCGATCGGCTGGGGTGCTGATCTTCGGGTCTACCACAAGGCTTCCGTCATCCTGAGGTGCGCGCTCTTTCTTGCGCGCCTCGAAGGATGCGCGACGAGGGTCGTGCTCGCTGCCGCATCCTTCGAGGCGCGCCGTGCGGGCGAGCGCCTCAGGATGACGACGCGGTGCAGGTTGCGAGGCCCGCCGGCAAGAGGCATCGGTTTGCCTCGCCCTCGCTTCGTGCTTATCTCCACGCGCCATGACCTTGCCCGCATCCGCATTGCCGCCTGATCCCGTGTCGGCGTTTCTCGGCGTGACCCGTTCCGCCACCGGCAAGCTGTGGCGCGACCGGCTGGATGCGCGCGGCACCGCCAAGGCGCAGGCGATCGCGCAGCGCTATCAATTGCCGGAGATGCTGGCGCGGGTGATCGCCGGGCGCGGCATCGAGATCGACGCGGTCGCCGATTTCCTCGACCCGACCATCCGCAAGCTGATGCCCGATCCATCGACGGTGACGCAGATGGAGGCCGGCGCCAGCCGCATCGCCGACGCCGCGACGAAACGCGAGAAGGTGGCGATCTTCGGCGATTACGACGTCGACGGCGCGACCTCGGCCGCATTGCTGGCCTGGCATCTGCGGCATTGCGGGCTCGATCCGCTGATCCACATTCCCGACCGCATCTTCGAGGGCTACGGCCCGAATGTCGACGCCATCCGGATGCTGGCGGACAAGGGCGCGACGCTGCTGATCACGGTGGATTGCGGCACCACCAGCCTCGAGCCGCTGGCCGAGGCGCGCCGGCTCGGCATGAGCGTGGTGGTGATCGATCATCACCAGACCGCCGACGAACTGCCCGAGGTCGACGCGCTGATCAATCCGAACCGGCCCGATGATCTGTCCGGCCTCGGCCATCTCGCCGCCGTCGGGCTGGTGATGATGACGCTGGTCGCGGTCAATCGCGAGCTGCGCCATCGCGGCTTCTGGACGCTGGAGCGGCCGGAGCCGAATCTGCTCGACATGCTGCATCACGTCGCGCTCGGCACTGTCGCCGACGTGGCGCCCCTGATCGGGCTCAACCGCGCCTTCGTCGCCAAGGGGCTGATCGCGCTGCGCCGCCGCGATCATGTCGGCCACACCGCGCTGATGGACGTGGCGCGGCTCAACGGGCCACCCGAAGTCTGGCATCTCGGCTTCATGCTCGGGCCGCGGATCAATGCCGGCGGCCGGATCGGCCGCGCCGATCTCGGGGTGCGGCTGCTGCTCGAAGGTGATGTTTCGGAAGCCGCGCGGATCGCCGCCGAACTCGATCGCCTCAACACCGAGCGCCGCGTCATCGAGCAACACGCCGAAGCGCAGGCGGAGGCCGAGGCGATCGCCGCGCTCGGCCTCGAGGACAAGGGCGCGGTGATCGTCACCGCGTCCGAGGGCTGGCATCCCGGCGTGGTCGGCCTCGTCGCGTCGCGGCTGAAGGAAAAATTCGGCCGGCCGGCGTTCGCCATCGCGCTGGAGCCCGGCGGCATCGGCACCGGCTCGGGCCGCTCGATCGGCGGCGTCGATCTCGGCCGCGCGGTGCGCAACGCCGTGACCGAGGGCATCCTGATGAAAGGCGGCGGCCACGCGATGGCCGCCGGCGTGACGCTGCGCAAGGAACGCCTCGCCGAATTCCGCGGCTGGCTCGAAACCGCGCTCGCCGCCGACGTCGCCAAGTCGCGCCACGTCAACGAATTGTCGATCGACGGCGCGGTGTCGGCACGCGGTATCACGCCGGAATTCGCCGCCACGCTCAATCGCGCCGGGCCGTTCGGCGCCGGCAATCCCGAGCCGGTCATCGCGCTGCCGGCGCATCAACTGGTCTATGCCGACGAAGTCGGGCAGGCGCATCTGCGGCTGCGCTTCAAATCCGGCGACGGCGCCATCGTCAACGGCATTGCATTCCGCAGCGTCGGGCAGAAGCTCGGGCAGGCGCTCGCCGAGAACCGCGGCCATCCGCTGCATGTCGCCGGCTCGCTCGCGATCGACCGCTGGCAGGGCGCCGAACGCGTGCAGTTTCGCGTGATCGACGTCGCGGTGCCGGATCCCGGGCCGGCGATGATCAGATAGTCGACCGACGCGGTGATCACGCGGTACCTCGTACTAATACGGGGTATGCCTGCGGAGTGTCCAAAGGCGGGAACTATCAACGGCCGATTAACTGCACTCTCCTAAAGTTAGTTGCGGATCGTTCTTAGTAGCTGCGCGGGCCTGGCTCAACTTTGTCGTGCATCGGCTTTCATCGGTTCGTCGTGCGTCTGTGTCCCCAACTCACGCCGGACGTCCCCTCCGGCTGGGCCCGCCTCGTCAAAACCCGCCTTCTTGGCCATCGTGAAAGATCGTCCCCCTATGTGGAAAGCCCTGCTGAATATCAGAACGTCCTACAAGCTCGCCATCATCTTCACACTTCTCGGTCTCGTCGCGATCGCGTCCAACGTGGTCATCGCCCGAAACCTGTCGGTTCTCGAACAGAACAACGAGCGGACGACGCACACCTACAAGGTCATCGACCGCGCCAAGGCGATCGTCGCCGCGATGGTCGATGGTGAAACCGGCGTGCGTGGATTTCTGGTGAGCGGCGACGACAAATTCCTCGAGCCGTATCGAAACTCGGACAAGGCCTTGAAGACGGCGTGGAGCGAGATCAAGACTCTGACTTCGGACAATCCTGCGCAGCAGAAGCGGCTCGACCAGATCGATGCAGCGGCCTCCGAATGGCGGCAGAAGGTCGCCGAGCGTGAAATTGCTCTGATGAAGAATCCGCAGACGGTCAATGAAGCGCGCGGCCTCGAAGCTTCGGGCGCCGGCAAGGCGACGATGGATGCGATCCGCTCGCTGGTCGACGAGATCGTCAAGGCCGAGGCCTCGCTGCTGACGGTGCGTGCCGAAGCTGCGGCGGCTGCGGCGTCGTCGTCGTTCACGGCGATCATTGCGAGCGGCGTGGCCATGGTCGTGCTGATTGTTCTCGGCCTGCTGTTTCTCGGCCGCGTCGTCACCCGCGGCATCGTCGACATGACCTCCGCGATGGGAAAACTGGCGCAGAACGATCTGACGGTCGATATTCCGCACGCCGACCGGCGCGACGAGATCGGCAAGATGGCGATGGCGGTTCAGGTGTTCAAGGACAACGCCATCCGCGTCCGCCAGCTCGAGGCCGAGCAGCAGGAAAGCGACCGGATCCGCGCCGAGCAGCGCAAGGCGGAAATGAACAAGCTCGCTTCGGGCTTCGAAGCGGCCGTCGGCGAGATCGTCGGCACGGTGTCATCGGCCTCCACCGAGCTCGAGGCATCCGCACAAACGCTGACGTCGTCGGCGGAGCGCGCCCAGCATCTCAGCTCCACCGTCGCTGCAGCTTCCGAAGAAGCCTCCGCCAACGTCCAGTCGGTGGCTTCGGCGACCGAAGAGCTCAGCTCGTCGATCAGCGAGATCAGCCGGCAGGTTCAGGAGTCGGCGCGAATCGCGGTCGATGCGGTCAATCAGACGCGCAGCACCAACGAGCGGGTGAGCGAATTGTCCAAGGCCGCGGCGCGGATCGGCGACATCATCGAACTGATCAATACGATCGCCGGCCAGACCAATCTGCTGGCGCTCAACGCCACCATCGAGGCGGCCCGTGCCGGCGAGGCGGGGCGTGGCTTCGCTGTCGTCGCGTCCGAGGTCAAGGCGCTGGCGGAACAGACGGCCAAGGCCACCGGGGAGATCAGCCAGCAGATCTCCGGCATCCAGTCGGCGACCGGCGAGTCGGTCGACGCGATCAAGCAGGTCAGCATCACCATCGAGCGGCTGTCCGAGATCGCCTCCACGATCGCCGCGGCGGTCGAGGAGCAGGGCGCCGCGACGCAGGAGATTTCGCGCAACGTGCAGCAGGCCGCGCACGGCACGCAGCAGGTTTCGTCCAACGTCATCGACGTCCAGCGCGGCGCCACGGAGACCGGTTCGGCCTCATCTCAGGTGTTGTCGTCGGCACAATTGCTGGCGAAGGACAGCGCCCGGCTGAAGCTGGAAGTGTCGAAATTCGTCGACACGGTGAGGGCCGCCTGAGCGCTCGGCCGACACCGGCAAGTCATTCAACGAACACGTCGCCGGACGCGAGTCCGGCGACGTCTTCTTGACGAGCCGGGCCGGCGCGAACCTACGTACAGATCTCGCCCTGCATCACCATCTCGCGGAACAGCTCGACGGCTTTCGGGTTGAGCGCGCCTTCGTCGGGCAGCACCAGCGGCAAATCAGGCGGGGCGAGGATGGCGAACTGGCGGCCCCATTCGTAGACCCAGGCGAGACCGTCCTGAAACATCAGCTCGTCGTCGAATTTCGGCAAGCGCCCGGAGCGGGCTTCGGCGAAGCCGCGGCGGAAGGCGGTGTTCCAGACGATCTCGTCGAGCGGGGCCTGAAAGGTCTCGGCCTGCGGGCGCACATCGGTCACGGCACGATCCTGCGACACATCCAGCAATGAGGGCGAAGGCGGGTATTATCCCACGGCGGCCGGCGATCCGCACCCGGACTTTTGGCGGATTTTGTCACGGCTGCCGCGGCGCGCGGTCCGGCACCAGCCGCAGCGGCGTCAACCGGCGGATCATGGGCCGCACCAGCCGGCGGAAGCCGGCATTGTGCAGCAGGATGCCGCCGAAAAACCCGACCAGACAGCCCAGCACGGTGTCGATCAGCCGCGCCTCGATGATCTCGACCGGGATGCCGTGGCCGAGCGTGGCGGCATCGGCGAGGAAGATCGTCAGCGGCGTGATGAAGATGACTGCGAAGCCGTAATGCCGGATCACCGCGATCTCGATCACGAAGCTGAGGCCGAGCACCAGAAATGCGATGCTCCATTTTTCCAGCGGCAGCGACAGCAATCCCGCGGCGATCACCAGGCCGAGCACGGTGCCGAGAATGCGGTGCAGCTGCCGGTTCCAGATCGCGCGCACCGACAGGCCCTGGATCACCGCCAGGCAGCTCACCGGCACCCAATAGGGTCGCTCCAGTTGCAGCGCCTGCGCCAGCGCCAGCGAGACGCCGACGGCGCAGCCGATCAGCACCGAGTCGAGCACGACGACATCGAAATCGGCTTGCGCCAACGGCTCGATCGGCAACGGATCGCGGATCCGCGACACGTAGAGCGTGTAGACGAGGGCGATCAGGGTGGCGAGCAGGCTGCCCATCGCGAACAGCCCGACCTTCAGCGGCACCTGCATCAGATCGCTCGGCGTGTAGGCGGCGATCGAGGCCGCCATCACGAAGAACAGGCTACCGGGCGGTCCGACCCGATAGAACCGGCACACCATCGTCACCATGATGGCGACGAAGGTGAGCGCCGGCACGAGCAGGAACGGCAGCAGATGCACCACCAGGCCGACCGTGTAGCAGGCGAGGAAGCCGAACGACGCCGCCATCATCGCCGCCATGCGGTGATGCAGCGGCGTGCGCGGCAGATACAGAAACGCCATGCCGCCGAGCGACGAGATCAGGCCGTAATCGAGATGATCGAAATACGCGCCGATCAGCATCGGCAGCCCGGCGGCGAGCGCCACCGACGCCGGCATCTGCCAGGGCCGGTCGCTCGGATTGATGGTGACCAGCGCGCGCCACTCCTCGTGCGCGAGCGCCTTCACCCGGTGCCAGGTCCAATGATGTCGCATTGCGGAAATGACTTACGGGCCCTGCCGCAGCCGCGCAAGCAGCTTGAGGCCGCCATAGCCGTCGGCCGGCTGCATGCCGGCGCGCGCCTGATAATCGCGCACCGCTTTCATCGTATCGTTGCCGACGCGGCCGTCGGTGCCGCCGGTGTCGAAGCCGGCGCGGGTCAGCCGGGTCTGCATCTCCTGCACTTCGGCCAGCGTCATCGCCCGCTCCGAGCCCGGGAACGGATTCGCGAACGGGCCGGCGCCGAGGATGCGGTCGCCGAGATGGCAGATCGCGAGTGCGTAGTTCATCGACGGGTTGTAGCTGCGCACCGCGTAGAAATTCGGTCCCAGCAGAAACTGCGGACCGCCCGCGACCGGCACCCACATCTGCGCCATCGCCTGCGGATCGGGAAACGGCTCGCCGTCGACGCGGCTGACGCCGGAGCGCGACCACGCGAGATACGAACGGCTGCCGCTGATCGCGCCGCCGGGCCCGCGGACCTCGTAGCCCCAATGCTCGCCGCGGCGATATTTGCCGCGATTGACCAGATATTTTGCGCTGGAGCCGAGGGCGTCGTCGGGGCGGCCGAACGGCGAGACGCGACCGTCGCGGTCGTAGTCGATGCCGACATTGAGCCAGACTTCCGGCATCCATTGGGTATGCCCCATCGCGCCGGCCCAGGAGCCGCGCATCTCCTCGGGCGTCGACCAGCCGCGATCGACGATTCTGAGCGCGTTGATCAGTTCGGTTTCCCAATAGGCTTTGCGGCGCGGCTCGTTCCAGGCCAGCGCCGCGAGCGAGGGAAACACCGGCCGCATGTGGTTCTGCTGCACCAAGGGATCGCCATAGGCGCTCTCGACGCCCCACAGCGCCAGCAGCGTGCCGCGCTCGACGCCGAAGTCGCGCTCGATCCGGGCGAACAGCGGCTCGGTCTTCTGCAGCGCCAAGCGGCCGTTGGTGATGCGCCAGTCGGAGACGCGGCGGTTGATGTATTGCCAGAGCTGCTCGTGGAATTCGGGCTGCTTCTGGAAATTCTTGAACACGCTCATGTCCGGCTCGAGCCGGGCCATCGCGCGGTCCCAGGTCTGCGGCGTGATGCCCTTGGCGAGCGCGCGGCTGCGGAACCCGTCGCGCCACGCGTCGAAGCCGGCCGGGGCGGCGCGCGCGATGGCCGGCCACATCACAGCCGCGCCGAGCGCGGTTTGCAGCAGGCGGCGGCGGGTCGGCGTGAAGCGGGAATCGAAGCTGGCCATACGGCGCAGTGTAGCGGCTGAAGCCGGCGCGGGGCAGAGGCCCGCGAGCAATTGATCTCGGGCAGGGCAGAACGGCAGCCGCGGCGACGATCAGGGCGTGTCGACCGGATCATGGCCCGCGCGCGCCGCCGCGGCGCGGGTCACGTCCTCGGAGGCGGCGCTGACCTCGCTCTCCACCGGCTGTCCATCGGGCGCGACCTCCCGGCCGCGGCCGCCGAGCAGGCGTTCATAGGCGGCGACCAGCGTGGTGTAGGGATTGACCCAGAGCCAGCCGTCCGGGGTGAACACCTGGACGTCGAAATGCAGATGGCGTGAGGTGCCGTTGGGGCGATCGAGATAATTGCCGACCACGCCGAAGCGCTCGCCTTCATCGACGCGGCGGCCGTTGAGCACGCCATCGGCGTCGAGTTCCGTCGGCGACATGTGCATATAGCGGAAGCGGATGTGCTCGCGGCCGGTGTTGACCTGCAGCGTCACCGCCTGCTGCTTCGGCGAACGGATCAGCACACCGTCGCGGACCGCGACCACGCCCTGCTGCTTGACGTCGCAATCGGCCTGGCCCGGCAGGCAGGCGCCGGGGCGGATGTCCTGGCCCTGATGGCCGAAGCCGGTGGCGCACTGGCCGACGCCGAAGCTGCGGCTCTCGCAAAAATTGTCCCGCCACGGATAGGCATAGGGGCTGTGCGCGCCGACCGCGGGACGGTGCGGCACATAGGACTGCGACCGCGCATAGGCCGGCGGCTGCTCGATCGGAAACCGCATCTGAGCGTAAACGGTGGCATCGGGCCGGCCCTGCTGCTTGCGGAAGCCCGAATTGGCAATGATGTCGCCACTTGCCCGATAGGTGAAATCCGGCGACGGCGCCGCCGGCCGCTCGGCGGTCGCGGGCGCGATGTCGCGGCGCGGGCGATACGGCCGGCCGCCGGCGAGCCGCAGCGCTTTCAGGAAACGCTCGGCCACCGGATAGCTTTCGCGGCAGGCGAGGCGCTTGGCTTTCGGCACCGAGTCGAGGCACTGGATCGACACCACATAGGCAATGCCGAACCGCGTGAAGGCGTAACGCACGTAGCCTTCGCGGATGAAGCGGCGCAGGTCTGGATATTGCGCGGCCAGCGCCTTGACCGGCTCGCCTCTGCCGCCGAACGGGTCGGCGATGTCGTAGACTAGGTTCGACCCGGTGATCTGCACCTCGATGGGGCTGACGAATACCCGCGGCGGCATGTCGTCGCCGCCGGGCGCGAGCGCGAACACCGCGTCGTAGCCGGAGGGGCCGGCGTCGAACATCTCGGCCGGGCGGAAGCCGACCTGGACCCGCGCCAGCAATTCGGGATCCGGTTCGGCCTTCGGATCGGCGTCGAGCAGGGCGGCGATATCGAACGGCAGCAGCACCGGCACCGCGCTGCGGCCGATGCCGGGGAAGAACCGGGCGCTGATGCCATTGAGCCGGACCAGCGCCGGGATCCGGCGCGGATCATAGGCAGGAAGCCCGCGACGGCCGCTGAAGACGAACTCGGTGGCGACGGCGGGCGTGCCGGCCAGTTCGGAGCGCAACTGGTTCAGCGCCGCGCCCCAGTCGGCCCGCAGCGTGGTCACATTGGGGGTGCGGAAGTCGTCTGCGGCGGCCGGCGTAGCGGCGACGAGAGCGGCGATCAGCAGCAGCGGCAGCCCGCGCACCCGCCGCAGCAATGTCCGGCCGATCGATCCCGATCTCAAAACGCGACGCGCCTCCTGCAGTTCGGAGGCAATCTACCGGGGTTTTCGTCCGCCGGCCAAGCCCGGGGCGTTCGCAGGTGCCGCATGTGGGCTCCGTACCCACGAAAAAGCCCGCCGGGATGCGGCGGGCTGGTCGTGTTCGACAGGGAGATCGAGGCGCCTCAGTCCTTGGCGCGCTCGACATAGGAGCCGTCTTCGGTCAGCACCACGATCCGGGTGCCGACTCCGACATGCGGCGGGACCGCGGTGCGGACGCCGTTCGACAGCACCGCCGGCTTGTAGGACGACGACGCGGTCTGGCCCTTGGTGACCGGCTCGGTCTCGACCACTTCGAGGGTGGCGCGCTGCGGCAGCGTGATCGCGACCGCGACGGTGTCGTGCATCGACAGCTTCACCACCATGCCTTCCTGCAGATAGGGCGCGCTGTTGCCGACCACGTCCTTGGTGACCTGAACCTGGTCGAAGGATTCCGGCTCCATGAAGTGGAAGCCTTCGCCGTCTTCATACAGGAAGCTGTAATTGCGCTCTTCGATCGTGGCCTTTTCGACCTGGTCGGTGGTCTTGTAGCGCTCCGAGATCTTCACGCCGTCGCTGATTCGGCGCATTTCGATCTGGCTGACCGGAGTTCCCTTGCCGGGATGGATGTTTTCGGCTGACAGGACGACGTAAAGCTTCCCATCTTGCTCGAGGACGTTGCCCTTGCGAATAGAACTGGCGATGACTCTCAAAGGAATATTTCCTGTGGTTCAGATCCGGGCCCGATCCGGGCATTGGCATCCGGCGGCCTGCGAAACGGTTTCGGGCCGCAACATACCCATTTGCCCCGACTATGCCAGCGTTTTGCGCTTTCCGGCGGGGGCGACTTGAGATGCACAAAGAGGCCGGCGCGTCGCCCTGGTGGAATCGGGACAGGTATCTGGACCGACAGCCTTTTTTGCGCGCGCGGGGCGCCGTGACCCGGGCGGCCCGGGACTGGTTCGCGACCGCGGATTTCGCCGAGGTGGAGACCGCGATCCTGCAACTGTCGCCCGGCAACGAGACTCATCTGCACGCGCCGCGTACCGAACTCAAGGGCCCCGACGGCGCGCGGCGGACGCGATACCTGCGCACCTCGCCGGAATTCGCCTGCAAGAAGCTATTGGCCGCCGGCGAGCAGCGGATCTTCGAATTCGCCCGGGTGTTCCGCGACCGCGAGCGCGGGCGGTTGCATTTGCCGGAATTCACCATGCTGGAATGGTACCGGGCCTGCGAGCGCTATGAGGCGGTGATCGCCGATTGCGTCGCGCTGATCGCGCTGGCGGCGCGCACCACGGGAATCGGCGGCTTCACGTTGCGGGACCGGAGCTGCGATCCGCAGGCGGAGGCCGAGTTGCTGACGGTGGCCGCCGCGTTCGAGCGCTTCGCCGCGATCGATCTGCTGGCGACCATCATCGACGGCGAGGGCGATCGCGACGCGCTGGCGCGCGCGGCCGCCGCGAAAGTGCGCGTCGCCACCGACGACAATTGGTCGGATATTTTCAGCAAGGTGCTGGTCGAGCATGTCGAGCCGCGGCTCGGCGAGGGGCGGATGACGGTGCTGTGCGATTATCCGGCGCCGGAGGCGGCGCTGGCGCGGACCAAGGCCGGCGACCCGCGGGTCGCCGAGCGCTTCGAGGTCTATGCCTGCGGCGTCGAACTCGCCAACGGCTTCGGCGAACTGACTGATGCCGCCGAGCAGCGCGCGCGCTTCACCGCGGCGATGGACGAGAAGCAGCGCCGCTATGGCGAGCGCTATCCGCTCGACGAGGATTTCCTCGCCGCGGTCGGACAGATGCCCGAGGCGAGCGGCGTGGCGCTCGGCTTCGACCGGCTGGTGATGCTGGCGGCGGGCGCGACCAGCATCGATCAGGTGGTGTGGACGCCGCCGGCGGGCGAGGCGTCATGAGCAGGGTCACACGATTGCAAACGCCCGCCGCCACAACACTGCGGCAACCCTCTGAGCTGATCGCGCAAGGTCTCGCGCCGGCGGAGTCGCGCGACGATCTCGAACAGGTCGCGGCACGCTACGCGATCGCGGTGACGCCCGATGTCGCGGCGCTGATCGATCCGAACGATCCCCACGATCCGATCGCGCGGCAATACATCCCGCGTGCCGACGAACTCGTCACGCTGCCGATCGAGCGCGACGATCCGATCGGCGACGGCGCCCATGCGCCGGTCGAGGGCATCGTGCATCGCCACCGCGACCGCGTGCTGCTGAAGCTGGTGCATGTCTGCGCGGTGTATTGCCGGTTCTGTTTCCGCCGCGAGACGATCGGCCCCGGCAAGGACAACGCGCTGTCGCGCGAGGCGACCGCGGCGGCGCTCGACTACATCCGGGCCCACCCGGAAATCTGGGAGGTGATCTTCACCGGCGGCGATCCGTTGATGCTGTCGCCGCGCCGGATGGCCGAGATCATGGCCGAACTGGCGACCATCGCGCACGTCAAGATCATCCGCTTCCACACCCGCGTGCCGGTTGCCGATCCTGCGCGGATCACGCCGGAGCTGGTGCGGGCGTTGCAGACACCCGGGAAAACCACCTGGGTCGCGCTTCACGCCAACCACCCGCGCGAGCTCACCGCGGCTGCGCGCGCCGCGTGTGCGATGCTGATAGATGCCGGGATTCCGATGGTCAGCCAGTCGGTGCTGTTGCGCGGTGTGAACGATGATTCGGAGACGCTGGAAGCCTTGATGCGCGGCTTCGTCGAATGCCGGATCAAGCCGTATTATCTGCATCACGGCGACCTCGCGCCGGGCACCGCGCATCTGCGCACCACGATCGCGGAAGGGCAGGCGCTGATGCGGGCGCTGCGCGGCCGCGTCTCCGGCCTGTGCCAGCCGGAATACGTGCTCGACATTCCCGGCGGCTACGGCAAGGCGCCGATCGGTCCGAACTATTTGACGGGCGAGGATGGAACAGTCGCGGATTCGCGCTATCGTGTCCGCGACTATTGCGGTGACGTCCATCTCTATCCGCCCGGCTCGTGCTGAGCGACCTCGCGACGCAACGGGAGACGGCAACCGCAACGTCGATCATGCGTTGTCGCGCTGGATGCGGCCCGACAGCGCCACGGCAAGGAGAACGAGATGAGAAAGCTGATCATTGCGGCCACGGCCCTGACGCTCGCGAGTGGCGGTCTGGCGTTGGCGCAGTCGGGTGGTAGCGGCTCCGGCGGCATGAGCGGCGGAGCCGGATCCGGCGCCCGCAGTGGCGGCGCGGGCGGTGTGGGTGGTCCGGCCAACCCGTCGGTGCCGCCGGCCCTGACCAAGGATCAGGGCGTCACCGGGCAGGCCCCCGTCGGCCATCGGCAGCCGCGGCGCACGGACGTTCCGCCCGAGCGTTCGATCGACCAGGTCGATCCGGCCGATGCGGCGCTCGACCGCAAGATCAAGAGCATCTGCCGCGGCTGCTGAGCCGCGGCCAGACGCGTTTCAGCGGCGTCGCCTTACGGCATCATGACGCCTTGTTGCGGGCGGCGAGCGCCATCGCGATCAGCGAGGTGCCGCCGAACACCAGATTGATGCCGACCAGAAGGCCGACCGCCCAGGCCGCGGTGCCGGGCCATCCCGAGATGATGATGAACGCCACCAGGATGTCGAGCACGCCGGCGGCGAGCATCCAGCCCCAGCGTTCCGACAGCCGGCCGCGGTGCTGGAGCGCGTACATGATCGTCGCCACGCCTTCGGCCAGGAAGTAGATGCCGATCACCAAGGTGAGCGTCACCGTGATCTCCACCGGCATCGAGATCACGACGATGCCGGCGATCACCGCCAGGATTGCGGAGGCCAGCGACCACCAGAACCCCGGCGCCTGCCGCGCCCAGAAGCTGAAGGCGAGGCCGGCGATGCCGCTGACCAGGAAAAGCCAGCCGAGCAGGATCGTGATCGCGAGGCTGGCGAGCAGCGGCAGCAGGATCGCGGCGAAGCCGAAGACCAGAAGCAGGATGCCTTCGACCAGATAGGCCTTCCAGTGCTTGCCGATCGCCGCCTCGACCGTGGCCTGAAGCCGCTCGGGTCCGTCTGAGAGTGTCATGGGAATCTCCTGTGCCGTGAACACGCGGAACATACCCCTGCGCAACGGGTGGTGGCGCAAATTGTTCGCCGGTATTCCCGCTTGGCGCCGATTTGGCGCCGCCGGACGCGCAGGGCAGATGCGCGCCGCGCGAGGTCGTCCGAGACCATCCGAAGGTCGGCGGCGTCGAATTCCGACCGTCGGCCATGCGCGGCTTGCTCTGCGTCAATATCCGCGCGCGTCGCCGCCGTATCGTGATTCGCAGACTCAGGGCTCACAGTCGCCCGCTGCTACCTGATCAGGACCTGTCATGGATCGACGACGACGGCCCGAATGCACCGCATGCGGAGAGCGGACGGCGCTGGCGCGGATTTTTCCGATCGAGAACATCCACGAACTGCGCACCTTCGAATGCCTGACCTGCGGCCACGTCGACCGCTACGCCGTCAAGGCCGGGCCGGAATCATATTGGGTGCTGCTGCGCGAGCCGGGTGCACCGGCGGTCGCGTGAGAGCCTTGACGCGGCGCGGGTCGAAAGCTCCTCCCGAAACCCGCCCGTGGTCCATCGACCTGTTTCTGCGCGATGCCGAGTCACTCGGGTCGACCGTCGTGCGAGGTCGCTCGCTGAAGCTTCGCATTCCTGTTGTGCCGCATCCACGCGAGGATATCGGCGGCTTTGCCGGAAATCACCTTGAGGTGCTGGGTTTTGTGCGGCGCCGCCTTGGCGTCGTAAAAATTCCAAAGTTCGCCGATGATGACGACATGCCATGGCGGCTGCCCTTGCGCCTTCGATCGCAACTGGAGAATCTCGAGGGCGAACGAGTAGCTTGGTCCATTGTATCGGTGTCGTTCGCGAGAGCATTCCACGCCGTGAACCGTCCACGTGGCCTGGTCGGTGGCAGGGCTTGGCGCATCGATGACGAATTCAATGTCTGCAATCGTGCGGGCGTTCCCGATCCTGGCCATCGATCCCCCAAAGCGGCAACAACACGAGCTTCTGCTTCGCACCCGGGCCCAACGCCGGCATCATTTTCGCCGCAACGGCGGCCAAAGCGCAGAGCGCACAAGTACGTCCCGCGAGCATGACCAGCAAGGCACGCAGCGCGGCGACAAACGACATCGCTCGGCGACCTCTGCAGGTCGTCGAAACTGAAGTGTGTCGGGGGTTCTGTCGAAGGAGAGTTGGACACACTCCTACCGACGCGAACGCGCCCGGTAGGAGTCATCAGCCTCGCGGCGGTTGTCGGGGGACTCCATCCCCATCGCCGTTTTCCATACAAAGGACGCAACGGATCGTCAATCCGACAATGGCTTGGCGGCAGAGCGCGACAATACGTTCTTCTACGGTGTCGAAGCACTCGCCCGTTCGATAGGAGTCCAACCGGCGATGACAACTGATCACGAACGTTTGCGCAGTCTCGAGCTGCACAACAGCTTTGTTGATCGCTACACATTCGTTCGGTAGATCGTCGTGACCGTTTTGTTCGGGGCGGTATATTCAGCCCCCGAATGCACGGGTGTCCCACCGGGCGAACGCAACGGCGCTCTCCCGTTGCCGGCAACACCGTTGATAGTTGCCGCACAGCCGTGAATTCGTCGGCCAACACACGACACGTCGTAGCGAGCAGTGAGTATGGACATCATCTACGGGGCCATCTGGGTCGCACTCGGCAGCATGTTCGGCGGGGTGGCTCGATTTGGGATCTCTGGATTCGTCGCCCGCACTATTGGCGAGACGTTCCCGTGGGGCACCTTGACGGTCAACGCGACGGGAGCTCTTGCCATCGGGATTCTCGGTGGCTTGGCCAACAGTGGGCACGGGCTGTTGTCTCAGCCGGCCCCCTGGCTGTTCGCGGTCACGGGGTTTCTGGGGTGCTACACCACCGTCTCGTCCTTCAGCTTGCAGACCCTGACGCTTGCGCGTGAAGGCGAACGCTGGAGAGCCATCGGCAACGTCGCGATCTCCTTGATCCTATGTCTCGGCCTTGCCGCTATCGGTTTTATGCTCGCAACCGGGGATCTGCCGTGATTGCCATTCCAGCCGCCCGGAAACGGCAGTTTCGTCATGACAGATCGTAGAATTCCCGATTGGGCGATGCGCGCATGGGAGCGCTTCACGCTCTATGGCCTCATTGCATTGGGCAGCGTCATCGGCGGGTTGTCGCGGTACCTCGTCGGCGTTGCGCAATTGGCGCTCGTCGGCCCACCCTTTCCGTGGGCGATCCTGTTCGTCAACGTCACCGGATCTTTCATTATCGGCTTTTATGCCACCCTGACCGGGCCCGACGGGCGGATCTTTGCGGGGACACGCCAACGCCAATTCGTGATGACCGGAATCTGTGGGGGCTATACGACCTTCTCGGGATTCAGCCTCGACACGCTCCAGTTGATCCATCATGGCCATCGCGCCGCCGCATTGGCCAATGTCGCCGCATCTCCGGTCGCGTGGCTGATTGCCGTCTGGGTCGGATACGCCGTTGCGACAAGGCTGAACCGCTTGCGAACCGTGGCTGCGACAGGAGCGGAGGCTGAGAATCTCCAGATCCCCCGTCACGCGACGCTGCTGCGGATTTTCGTCGACGAATCCGACCAACACGACGGTATGCCGCTCTACGAGGCGATCGTGCTGAAGGCCCGTGAAATGCAGCTGGCCGGTGCCACCGTATTTCGCGGACCTGCCGGCTATGGGCAGTCCAGCCAGATGCATCTGGCAAACGCCCTCGGCGTTCCGGACACTCTCCCCCTGATCATCGAGATCATCGACGGCGAAGATGCTGTTTCGCGTTTTCTGCCCGCACTCGACGAGATGATGCCCGGCGGGATGGTGACGATGGAGAAGGTTGAAGTCCTGCAGTATGGACGGCCGGCCGGCCGCTAGCGGCGCGAGCAGGCAAGACGTGTTCGATGACCAATGCCGGTCCGAGCGAACCAATAGGACGAGTTCGATGCAACTACCTCGTGATGCCGTACTTCTCCGCATCTTCATCGGTGAAGACGACCGCTTCGACGGTCGGCCCCTCCATGAAGCGATCGTTCTGAAGGCGCGGGAGATGCACCTGGGCGGGGCGACCGTCTTGAGAGGGGCCGTCGGGTTCGGGCATTCAAGCCGTCTGCATACCAGCAAAATCCTGAGGCTCTCCGAAGACCTGCCGATCGTCATTGAAATCGTCGACGCGCCGGACAGGATCGATGCATTCCTTCCAGTACTGGACGGCATGATGGGCGGCGGTCTGATTACGAAGGAAAAGGTCCAGGTTCTGCAATACGGACCCGGACCGACTGAACGGTGAGGGCGGGCGGCCGAATGGTCTGAATACGGGGAGAAGAAAACGGCGCTCCCTCGCGGACGGCTAATTCGAATCGACGCTCACCAACTGAAAGCACGGAAAAGCGCCTTCGAACTGTGTCGGTTGAGCCTTCGAACTGTGTCGGTTGAGGTGTGTAGAATTGTGCCGCTGACGGCACCCAAGCATTGACCATCGCTGGTCGTAAGGTGAGCAACGGCGTGCCGACTGCGCACCCATGCTTCCTGCATTTGCTTCCTGCATTTGGGGCTCGTGACCCACCTCGGTCACGCGGAGATGGCGCGACCAGGGCCTCGCAGCCGACCCGGGGGGCCAGGGGCATGAACGCATGTGCGCTTGGCCCGGTTGGAGAGACCGTCCCATTTCGTGATCTTGGGGCGGGCCGCCCTAGCGGGATGCATTGTTGCACCCCACATGTTAGAGTAACTCAGGGCGTCAACCTTAGGCTGTGGAACCCGGCGCTCTTGCCGAGCTATGACTCCCATCGCGAGTCTCCGGCCCTAGAGGGCCAAATATGCTTCAGACCCCGACCGAACATTTCGAGGCAGCGAGCACACTTGCCGTTGTGGTGTCCTCGCACGAACCGCTCCTTTTCCTCTCGGAGGAGCAGAGGGTCATTGCGGCGAGCGCGTCGTTCTGCCGGGCCTTCGCGATCGATCCTGCGACGGTTTCGGGCAAATGCCTCAGCGAACTCGGCAACGGTGAGTGGGCGATGCCCAAGCTTGCTTCGCTGCTGAGGGCGACAGCGTCGGGAAGTGCACAGATCGAAGCCTATGAAATCGACCTCGAGAGGCCGAACCAGACAGCCCGGAACTTGGTCGTCAATGCCCGGACTCTCGATGACGGAGACAGAGATCATGTCCGGCTGCTCCTGGCGGTTACCGATGTGACCGATGAGCGCGCCGCAGCGCGACTCAAAGACGATCTCATCCGTGAAAAGGCGATCCTTCTGCAAGAAGTGCAGCATCGGGTTGCGAACAGCCTCCAGATCATTGCAAGCGTGCTTATGCAGAGCGCCCGTCGGGTCCAGTCCGAAGAAGCGCGCGGTCAGCTCCGCAATGCCCACAACCGGGTCATGTCGATCGCTGCTCTCCAACGCCAGCTCTCGACCGCGAGTGGGGAAACCGTAGAACTCCGGACCTATTTTATCCAACTCTCCCAGAGCCTCGGTGCGTCGATGATCGATGACCCGGACCGCCTCTCGATCCTTGTAAAATCGGACGACACCACGGTGAGCGCGGGAGTATCCGTCAGTCTCGGCCTTATCGTCACCGAACTGGTGATCAATGCCCTCAAGCACGCATTCCCGGATCAGCCCACGGGCCAAATCGTGATCGACTATCATTCGTCCGGCAAGGACTGGACACTTTCGGTTGCGGATAACGGCGTCGGCATGCCTTTGGGTGGCGATGCGCCAAAGGCAGGTTTGGGCACCGGAATCGTCGAGGCGCTCGCGAAGAACCTGTCAGGAACGGTTGCCGCGACGGACGCAAACCCCGGCACGATTGTGACGATCAGCCATCGGGAGAATTCCGATAGCCGAGATGGCCTTCCACAGGCGTGACAGCACCGTGCCTTCAAATCTTCGGACGAACCGAACACCACTTACGAAGCTGAGTGACTTATGAACAACGGCAAGGCAGTTGTCTTGGTAGTCGAAGACAGCACCATCATTCGGATGGGAGCTGTCGATCTTGTGCTGTCAGCCGGGTACGAAGCGCTGGAGGCGAACGACGCGGAGGAGGCGATTCGCATTCTCGAATCCCGAAATGACGTCGATCTGGTTTTTACCGACGTGCAGATGCCGGGTACGATGGACGGCATCAAGCTATCGCACTACATCCGCGATCGATGGCCGCCTGTTCAGCTGATCGTTGCGTCCGGCGAGGCCATTCTTGAAGAGAGCAGTCTGCCGACAGGAAGTAAGTTCTTCTCGAAGCCCTATGACGAGCGCACGATCATCGAGACGATGGCGTTGCTGATGTTGAAGGACGTTTGAGCGATTCACGGAGGAGTGTTTCCGCTTTAGCGAGGGATGTCACGTGGTGTCCCGACGGGACCATCCTTCACGCACCTCGATGCACAAGTGGCAAACCGCGGGCTCTCGTCGTTGGGACTTGTTCGCAACAAGCCGCCTTCGCGATTTAGTTCTGCCGGAATGGAACTATCGAGTTCCAAGTGCGTCGTCGCGAGTGACGATGCCAGCTCGCTGAGCGACCAATCCTCAACGCCATTGATGACTGATTGTCGACGAGAGCACCGTCCGAGCCACATCATGGCAGGCCCTTGAATCCTGATCATTCGTTCTCGTTCTGACGTCCCGACGCTGTTGGAACGACACCAGACAGGAGTCTCACATGTCACTCGGAACGATCATTCTCATCATCCTGATCATCGCGCTGTTGGGAGGCTTCACCGGAATCGGAGGTGGGCCGTTCTACGGCACTGGATATTACGGCGGCGGCGGTCTCGGCCTTGTGGTCGTCATTCTGCTGATTCTGCTGTTGCTCGGAAAGCTATGAACGCAGGAACTCAACTCCGGAAAAGGACGATATCATGCGAAGAACCATCACATCATTGGCGGTCGCTGCTGTGTTGATCGGGTCGGCGACAATCGGGCCCGCGATGGCGCGGGATCGATCCGACCGTGTGGAATTGACTGCGAGCCAGCTCGCGGATCACGCCGCGGCCCGTGCCGCCCAGCTCAAGGCGGACCTTCGGTTGACGCCCGAACAGGACAAGAACTGGTCGGGCGTCCAGGCCGAACTGGTCAATGTCTGGAGGAAGCAGGGCGAACAGCGCCAATCGTGGCGGAATGCGCGCGCCAACCAGGCGAGCAACGTCGACCTGATCGAGCAGATGCGCAAGGACGGCGACTCTCGGATCGAACACGGCAACGATCTGAAGAAGCTCGCCGACGCGGCTCAGCCTCTCTACGCATCGCTCGACGATCGGCAGAAGCGGCGCTTCGGCGAGGCGCTGTTTCAGCGCTCGCGTGATCGCCGCTCGGACTAGAGCGCAGGATTTCCCACGAGCAGTTTCGCAAGAGCGGGCTTGCCCTCCGGGCGGCCCGCAAATCTTGCATTTGGCGATGGCGATCGAGGCGAACCATGCAGACTCCGAGAGTGGCGACCGCATTCGTTGGAGCAGTCGGTATACTGCTGGGATTGTGGCTGCTCAGCCTGGCGCCGGACGACTTCAGGCAAGGGTTCTGGGCCACACGCACGACGCTGGTTTATGGCACCGGCGTGATGGCGCTCGGCCTGATGTCGATCGGCGTGATTCTGGCGGCCCGGCCGGTGTGGTTCGAGACCCCCTTGGGTGGTCTCGACAAATTCTATCGCCTGCACAAATGGCTCGGGATTTCAGTGCTGGGGTTCGCGATTGCGCATTGGCTGCTGCGCAAGGGGCCGTCGTGGATCAGCGAAACTGGGCTGTTCGCGATCCCGCCGAAGCCGCCGCATGCGGAAGGAGTTGAACCCGGCTTCAACCTGTTTGCATACCTCAAGCATCCGGCCGCGGAAATCGGCGAGTGGGCGCTCTATGCCCTCATTGCATTGGTGGCGATCGCGCTGTGGAAACGGTTTCCCTACAAATATTTCTTCATGACGCATCGGCTGATGCCGGCGGTCTATCTGGTGCTGGTGTTTCACGCCTTCATCCTGATCGACCGCAGCTACTGGACCAAACCGCTCGGTCCGGTGCTGGCAGTTCTGTTGCTCGCCGGCACGGTTGCGGCGCTGACCTCGCTGTTTGGGCGGATCGGCAGATCGCGAAAGGCAACCGGAGCGATCGCGACGCTGTCGCTGCACGATGACAACCAGATGCTCGAAGTCGGTGTCCGGCTGCAAACCGCCTGGCGCGGGCACGAGGCCGGCCAATTTGCATTCGTCGACTTCGATGATGTCGAGGCGGCACATCCGTTCACCATCACCTCGGCCTGGCACGACGACGGGTTGCTCGAGTTCTCGATCAAGGGGCTCGGCGACTACACACGAACGCTCGCGGCCAGCTTGCACGTGGGGCAGGGGGTCGTTGTCGAGGGTCCCTATGGCCGGTTCGATTTCCAGGGCGATGGCAGCCGGCAGATCTGGATCGGCGGCGGGGTCGGAATTACGCCCTTCATTGCGCGCCTGAAACAACTCGTTCGGGTCGGCCGGTCTGATCCGATCGACCTGTTCTATGCGACGAATACGCCGGACTCCGGCTTCATCGCTCCAATCCGGCGACTAGCTCAGCAGACCGGGACCGTGTTTCATCTGGTGGATGGTTCGCAGAACGACCGCCTCACCGTGGAGAAGCTCGCCGCCATGGTGCCGGAATGGAAGCAAGCCGACATCTGGTTTTGCGGCCCAAGCGCCTTCGGCGACGCCATGCGCCGAACGATGATCACGCAAGGACTGCCGGCTTCCCGCTTTCATCAGGAGCTGTTCGAAATGCGTTAGTCAATCGGCCAGTGAAGTGGGCCGGCTTAGCCGCCGGCCACAATCGTAAGTGCCCCGGATCCGCCAGACAGCGCGCCCGACCAAAGCGTCAATGTTGCCTGCACTGGCCGTGCCACCACGTGTGAAAAACTATCCTTGCGAAAAACATAGGCCGAATTGCATTTTTCTAAATGATTTCAGAAGGTTGGATTTGGCGCTCCCTAGCGGAATCGAACCGCTCTCTCCACCGTGAAAGGGTGGCGTCCTAACCGATAGACGAAGGGAGCGAAGCCGCGTGGCTGGCGAACCGGATTCGGGATCGCTGGCCGGCGGAAACGCACGGTCGTACGTCGTATTCACGAGCCGTATCAACGGGTTACGTTGACGGTCGGAGCCTCCGCGCAAGCGGCCCAAGGGCCCCGGGCGTCAGCGGCGCGCGAACGTATAGTGGCGTTTGCCGGGTCGGGCAAGTCCGCCGCGTCAAGAAGCGTGAATACCCGGACATTTCGATCAAGTTTGCAACGTTTTTTCAATGTCGCGGGGCTAGACCGGAATGCAACGGAGCGGACATGGCCAAAGAGCGAAGCAAGCGCGAATCGCGCAAATCGGTTCGGCAAAGCGGGTGGATCACGCTGGACGGCGGATTCGCGGCGCGGCCCTGCGAGGTGATCGACCTGTCCACCACCGGCGCCAAGCTCAATCTCGCCGACGCGCTCTCGCTCGGACCCAAGCTCCGGCTGGCGTTTTCACGCGATTCCCGGACCGGCCGGAATTGCGAAGTGGTCTGGCGGCGCGGCACGACGGTCGGAGTCAAATTCGTCGTCTGAACGTGCAGCCGCATCGGCCCCGTCGCTCGACATTCGTCGCTCTGCACGCAAACAGGCCCCGCGATGACGGGGCCTGTTGCGTTTCGATGGTCGATCGCACTCAGCTGCCGAAGAACAGCCAGAGCAGAATGATGATCGGGATCGGAATGCCGATCAGCCAGAGAAGTAGTCCACGTGCCATGTCAGCCTCCATGATTTGCAGGACCAACGTCATGCAATGGTGCTGGTTCCTGGAAGCCGACTGATTTCGAAGCCCGATCATCCGGAACAAAACGCATCGATGTGAATGCGATGCGTGTTAGTTCGCCGCGCTGCGGGCCGCCGCGATTACCAGTGGCCGGTGTTGGGCATCGATGCCCACGGCTCCTGCGGCGGCAACGCATCGCCCTTCTGCAGCAACTCGACGGAATGCAGATCGGGAGAACGCACGAACGCCATCTGACCGTCGCGCGGCGGCCTGTTGATGGTGATGCCCATCTTCATCAGCCGCTCGCACGTGGCGTAGATGTCGTCGACCTCGTAAGCGAGATGGCCGAAGAAGCGATCCTCGCCGTACGATTCCGCGTCCCAATTGTGCGTGAGTTCGATCGTCGGCGCCGGGCGCCCGGGCGATTGCCTGACCAGTTCCACGTCTTCTGGCGCGCACAGAAACAGCAGCGTGAATCGTCCCTTGTCGTTGTCGATGCGTCGGACTTCCTGAAGGCCGAGCGCGCCGCTGAAGAATTGCAGCGCGGTGTCGAGATCGCGGACGCGCAGCATGGTGTGCAGAAAACGCATGTTGGTGGTGTCTCCGTGAGGCGAGCGAGAGCGCGATCTTGCGACGAAACGGCGGCTTTGGAAAGCGCTGGCGGAGCGCGCTCGGCCGCGCGGGCGATGGCGCAAAGCGTCACTCGCGTGATGGCGATATCGGACGCGCGGGATGACAGCGGCATCGCGGAAAGAAATAGGGCCCCGGAGCAGTGCTCCGGGGCCCGTCGTTTCTCGAACGCATGCAGGGGAGTGCGGCGAACCAGACGAAAATCGAAGGACGACCCGGCCGACGAAGCAGCGAAACGGACGGACGCAGGTCCAGCGGAACGAAGTCCGACGAAAAAAGAGCCCCGCCTTGGAGGTCACGGGGCTCTTTTCGGGGAGGTCATCCGTAGAGACGCCCCGACTATCGGCTCGGTTCGGCCCCGTTGCAATTCAAAAAAATGTGGGTTCGAATCCGTGCATCGGGAACCCGGACCGGCGAGGCGCGTGGTCGAGCCGGTCGCATATCCGGGCCGCGTCCGATCGGCTTGCGGAAGGCGCGGCAAATTGCGAGATGTCGAATGTCACGGGACTGGAAGCCATGATCGCACCCGACCTGCGTAGCGGCGTCGAGCGGCTCGGCGACATGATCGCCGGCGCCTCGGTGATCGTGCCGTTCACCGGCGCCGGGATTTCCACCGAATCCGGCATTCCGGATTTTCGCTCGCCGGGCGGGCTGTGGACCCGCAACCGGCCGATCCCGTTCGAGGAATTCGTCGCGCGGCAGGATGCGCGCGACGAGGCCTGGCGGCGGCGCTTCGCGATGGACGACACCTTCGCGGCGGCGCAGCCGGGACGCGGCCATCGCGCGCTCGCGGCGCTGTACAAGGCCGGCAAGGTGCCGGCGATCATCACCCAGAACATCGACAATCTGCATCAGGCTTCCGGCTTCGCCGCTGGCGATGTCGTGGAGCTGCACGGTAACACCACCTATGCGCGCTGCATCGGCTGCGGCAAACGCCACGAGCTCGATTGGGTGCGGCAGTGGTTTCGACGCGCCGGCCATGCGCCGCATTGCACCGCCTGCGACGAGCCGGTGAAGACCGCGACGATCTCGTTCGGCCAGGCGATGCCCGTCGACGAGATGCGCTACGCGAGCCAGCTCGCGCAGAATTGCGATTTGTTTCTGGTGATCGGATCGTCGCTGGTGGTGTGGCCGGCCGCGGGGATTCCGATGCTCGCGAAAGAGTCCGGCGCCAAGCTCGTGATCATCAACAACGAGCCGACCGAGCAGGACGAGATCGCCGATCTGGTGATCCGGCACGACATCGGCGAGACGCTCGGACCGTTCGTCGGCAACTGAATCCCCGTATGATTCGCAGGTATTCAAGCCTGTTCATAGCTGTCGCATCACGCGTTTTTTGTCTTTGCGGCGGGCATCGCGGTGTTATCTTTAGATTAATAGATTCGCGGCGGCGCAATCCTGATTAGTCATGGAACTGGGGCACGCGGATTGCTGGCGTCGCAGGAGCGGCACGGTTGAAATTTTGACGCGCGGGGTCCGGGGTCATGGGGTCGGACGGTTTTGAGTCCAAAAAGCCAGGCGTGATGGCGACCGGCGGTGCCGGGCGGTCAGGGGCCGTTGAATTCGCGCCTCGCGACGAATTCACGCATCGCGACGGTGTCGGCGCTGCCTTCGCCGGCATCGGCGAAACCGCGAACCTGGTCGAGATCGGCGGCGTCATCAAATGGTTCGACGCCTCGAAGGGGTACGGCTTCATCGTCCCCGACAACGGCGCTGCGGATGTGTTGCTGCACGTCACCGTGCTGCGCCGGGACGGCTATCAGACCGCCTATGAGGGCGCACGGATCGTCGTCGAATGCGTCCAGCGCGCCAAGGGCTATCAGGCGTTCCGGGTCGTCTCGATGGACGAATCCACCGCGATCCATCCGGCCCAGATGCTGCCGCCGCGCACCCATGTCAGCGTCACGCCGACCAGCGGGCTCGAGCGCGCCCAGGTGAAATGGTTCAACCGGCTGCGCGGTTTCGGCTTCCTGACCTGCGGAGAGGGCACGCCGGACATCTTCGTACACATGGAGACGCTGCGCCGCTACGGCATGACCGAGCTGCGCCCCGGCCAGTATGTGCTGGTGCGGTTCGGGCCGGGCTCCAAGGGGATGATGGCGGCGGAGATCCAGCCGGAGAACGGCGCCCCCGGCCTGTCCTCGCACTGACGGTCCCCGCGTCGGCCTTTCAGACCACGCCGCTCCCCAGATCGCCGATTTGTGATCCGTCGCCGCCTTGGCGCGGCCGTTCCGTTCATCGCGGTCTGGCGTTGGCCATGATCGTCGCGCTAGGGTCGCGCCGATTTCAATCCGGACTGACGGACAGGTCGCGATGACAAGCTTTCGTTTTGGACGTTTCGGCCGCCTGCTGGGCGCGCTGGCTGCTGCGTTGCTGTTGTGCGCGTTCGCCGCGCAGACCGCGCAGGCGGCCAAGATGGAGACGCTGGAGATCGTCACCCGGACCGGCGTGCATGTGTTCAGCGTCGAGATCGCCACCACCGAGCAGGAGCGCGAGACCGGCCTGATGTATCGCAAGCAATTGCCCGAAGGGCAGGGCATGCTGTTCGACTTCCGGCCGGAGCAGCCGGTGTCGATGTGGATGAAGAACACCTACATCCCGCTCGACATGATCTTCATCAGCGCCGACGGCCGCATCCTGCGGATCGCCGAGAACACCGAACCGCTGTCGACGAAGATCATCGCCTCCGGCGGGCCGGTGACCGGCGTGCTCGAAGTCGTCGGCGGCACCGCGAAGAAGCTCGGCATCGCAGCCGGCGACCGGGTCGGGCATCCGCTGTTCAAGGGCCGCTGAGCCGGTGGCTTGCTGGGGTCGGCGGAAGCGTGTATCGACGGCGGACCGACACGGCATCGGGGTATAGCGCAGCCTGGTAGCGCGGCAGTTTTGGGTACTGCAGGTCACAGGTTCGAATCCTGTTGCCCCGACCACATTCGCAGCGGAACGTCCGCGACGCCTCGCGCCGGCTCAGCCTTTCAAAATCACGTCTTCGTCGCTCCGGCCGACGGCACCGATTGCGTCGCCGCCGCAGAGGCTGGGGGTGAGGCGGCCGCACGGGAGGCGTCCGGCCCGAGCCCGGCCGCCGCCACGCTCGTCGCCGACGCCGCCATGCCGGCCGGCTGGGCCGCCGGTGCCGCCGCGGCGACCGCCGGCCTCAGCGGCTTGTCCTGCTTCTTCGACCAGGTGATGTAATAGGCCACCAGCGTCATCAGAGCGATGCCGGTGACGCTGACCACGATCTGCGCCAGCAGCGAGCCCGAGCTCATCATCAGTTCGAAATGGGCGACGAAGGACAGGAATACGCCGACGCAGAACACCGCGAGCGACTGCTGGCCGCATTTGATCAGCGGGTCGAAAATCGGCGACTCCAGACCTTTCCACTCCTTCGGCACGAACCGGACCACCAGCACGACCAGCACCGCGAAATGCAGGAAGCGATAGGGCGCCAGATTGGTCTTGTCGTTGGGGTTGAAGGTCTCGAACAGCCAGGTCGGGAACATTTCGCCGAGGGTCGGAAACCGGCCGGCCATCGTCATCACCAGCGCGAACAGCATGTAGGCGATGCAGAACCACAGCATATAGCTGGAGTTGATGATCGAGCGCGAGCGCATGGTGCCGCCGAGCGCGCACCATGCGCCGAACACGAACAACAGCTGCCAGCAGAACGGGTTGAAGTACCAGGTGCCGGCCGGATAGGACGGCAGATTCCATTCGTAATAGCGCGCGGCGAAATACAGCGCGATCGAGGCGATCATCACCGTGTCGGGCTTGCGCAGCATCAGCCACAGCACCGGCGGAAACAGCCCCATCAGCACGATATAGAGCGGCAGCACGTCGAGATTGACCGGCTTGAATTTCAGCAGCAGGCCCTGGCGCAGCGTCTCGATCGGGTTGTCGACCAGGCCCGCGACATTGAACTCGTTGATGATGTCGGGATCGCTGAAACGCACCGCGACATAGCCGATCGCGACGATGTAGATCACGAACAGCACGATGTGGGCGACGTAGAGCTGCCACACCCGCTTGGTCAGCCTTGTGCCGCCGACGATGAAGCCGCGCTCCAGCATCATCTTGGCGTAGACGAAGGAGGCGGTGTAGCCGGAAATGAACACGAACAGGTCGGCGGCGTCGCTGAAACCGTAGTTCCGGGTGGTGATCCAGTTCACCACATTGTCCGGGATGTGATCCAGGTAGATCGCCCAGTTGGCCACGCCGCGGAACAGATCCAGCCGCAGATCGCGGCCCTTGCCGGGGAGAATTGCCTGAATTTCCATGGAGCCGTTCGTCCCGTGTCTTATTCTGAAACCGTTGTGGTCCGGTCCCGATCGATTGTCATGGCGTCGGGGACCGAATATACCCATTTCCGAAACCAGCCGCCTCGCGATGGAATCACAAGTGGCCCGTACCGATCACGAACTCCTGCGTTTCGCGACCCTTGTCATGTCACGCAAATGTTCGACTTCGATAGACACACCAAGGTACACTATGAGCGCCGCTTTCACCAAACCGCAGCAATGCACCTGACAGGCCCGAACCTTCGATGACCGCACGGATCTTCAAGCCCGCCAAGAACGCGATGCAGTCCGGGACCGCCAAGACCCGCGACTGGCAGCTCGACTACGAGCCCGAGCAACCCCGGATGATCGAGCCGCTGATGGGCTGGACCTCGTCCACCGACATGCAGCAGCAGATCAGCCTGCGCTTCCACAGCCGCGAGGAGGCGATCGCCTATTGCGAGCGTGAAGGCATCCCGTATCAGGTGCTGGAGCCGAAGGAGCCGGTGCGCCGGCGCGCGGCCTATGCCGACAATTTCGCCTTCCGCCGCGGCGAGCCCTGGACGCACTGACCGGATACGCCGGCCGTCCTCTCCGCCGGACCGCCCGCCGATGGCAGGCTCCGGCGCCGAGGCGTTTTGATCGGCCGGCGCGTGACCTGTCGGCGCAAGCCGGAGGCGAGCCGTACCGCTATGGGCTGCGCCTGTTCGGAGCGCCGCAGGTTGGGGTTGCGTCCTGCGCCCGCGCGATGACACCATGATCCGAACGCTTCATCCCCGAGGCGAGCCATAAAAGCCGGAAACGCCATGTCGCTGCATTCCCAGATCGATCCCGGCTCGTCCGAATTCGCGCGCAATGCCGAGGCGATGCGCGCGCTGGTCGCAGAGCTGAAGGACAAGCTCGACGACGTCGCCGGCGGTGGTGGCGGGGCGTCGCGCGCCAAGCACACCGCGCGCGGCAAGCTGCTGGCGCGCGACCGCGTCGACCTACTGCTCGACCCCGGCACCGCGTTTCTCGAACTGTCGCCGCTCGCCGCCAACGGCCTCTATGGCGGCGACGTGCATTCGGCCTCGATCGTCACCGGCGTCGGTCGCGTCATGGGCCGCGAATGCATGATCGTCGCCAACGACGCCACGGTGAAGGGCGGCACCTATTATCCGCTGACGGTGAAGAAGCATCTGCGCGCGCAGGACATCGCGCGGCAGAACAACTTGCCGTGCATCTACATGGTCGACTCCGGCGGCGCCTTCCTGCCGCAGCAGGACGAGGTGTTTCCCGACGAGCGGCATTTCGGCCGGATCTTCTTCAACCAGGCCAACATGTCGGCTGCGGGCATCCCGCAGATCGCAGTGGTGATGGGCTCGTGCACCGCCGGCGGCGCTTACGTGCCGGCGATGTCGGACGAGAGCATCATCGTGCGCAATCAGGGCACCATCTTCCTCGGCGGCCCGCCGCTGGTGAAGGCCGCGACCGGCGAGGTGGTCTCCGCCGAAGAGCTCGGCGGCGCCGACGTGCATTCCCGGCAGTCCGGCGTCACCGATCACTACGCGCAGAACGACGCCCACGCCATCGGCATCGCGCGGAAAATCGTCGGCACCTTGAAGCCGCCGCAGCGGGCGCTTCTCAACATGCGCGCGCCGCGCGAGCCGCTGTATCCGGCCGAGCAGCTCTATGGAATTGTCCCGGCTGAGCAGCGCAAGCCGTTCGACGTGCGCGATATCATCGCCCGGATCGTCGACGGCTCGGAGTTCGACGAGTTCAAGAAGCTGTACGGCCAGACGCTGGTCTGCGGCTTCGCGCATATCTGGGGCTTTCCGGTCGGCATCATCGCCAATAACGGCATCCTGTTCAGCGAATCTTCGCTGAAGGGCGCGCATTTCATCGAGCTGTGCTGCCAGCGCGGCATCCCGCTGGTGTTCCTGCAGAACATCACCGGCTTCATGGTCGGCAAGAAGTACGAGGCCGGCGGCATTGCCCGCGACGGCGCCAAGCTGGTCACCGCGGTCGCCACCGCCAATGTGCCGAAATTCACCATCGTGATCGGCGGCTCCTACGGCGCGGGCAATTACGGCATGTGCGGCCGGGCCTATTCGCCGCGATTTCTGTGGATGTGGCCGAACGCGCGGATCTCGGTGATGGGCGGCGAGCAGGCGGCGATGGTGCTGAGCACGCTGCGCCGCGACAACATCGAGGCCAAGGGCGGCGCCTGGAGCACGGAGGAGGAAGAGGAATTCCGCTCCCCGATCCGCGCCCAATACGAGACGCAGGGCAGCCCGTATTACGCGACCGCGCGGCTGTGGGACGACGGGGTGATCGACCCCGCCGACACCCGGCTGGTGCTGGGTCTCGGGCTGTCGGCGTCGGCGAATGCGCCGATCGAGCCGACGACATTCGGCCTGTTCAGGATGTGATGATGGCAACGACAGGCTTGTACAAGCGCTTCCGCACGCTGCTGATCGCCAACCGCGGCGAGATCGCCTGCCGCGTCATCCGCACCGCGCGGGCGATGGGACTGCGCACCGTCGCGGTGTATTCCGAAGCCGATGCCGGCGCGCTGCATGTCGGCGAGGCGGACGAGGCGGTGCTGATCGGCCCGGCGAAGGCGGCCGACAGCTATCTGAACATTCCGCGCATCATTGAAGCCGCGCGCGCGAGCGGCGCCGAGGCGGTGCATCCGGGTTACGGCTTTCTCTCCGAGAGTGCCGAATTCGCGCAGGCCTGCGCCGATGCCGGTCTGGTGTTCGTCGGGCCGACGCCGCAGATGATCATCGCGATGGGCTCGAAATCGGGCTCCAAGGCGCTGATGGAGAAGGCCGGCGTGCCGCTGGTGCCGGGCTATCACGGCGCCGCGCAGGACGAGGCGACGCTGTCGGCCGCGGCCGACAAGATCGGCTTTCCGGTGCTGGTGAAGGCCTCGGCCGGCGGCGGCGGTCGCGGCATGCGCGTGGTGCGGGCGGCGAGCGAACTCATTGATGCGATCGCCAGCGCCAAGCGCGAGGCCAAGGCGGCGTTCGGCGACGACACGCTGCTGATCGAGAAATACGTCGACAATCCGCGCCATATCGAAGTGCAGATCGTCGGCGACAGCCACGGCAATCTGGTGTCGCTGTTCGAGCGCGAATGCACGCTGCAGCGCCGCCACCAGAAGGTTATCGAGGAGGCGCCGTCGCCGACGCTCGACGCCGCCGGGCGCGACAAAGTCTGCGAGGCGGCGCGGCGCGCGGCCGGCGCTGTGAATTATGTCGGTGCCGGCACCATCGAATTCGTCTCCGACGGCCGCGACGTGTTCTTCATCGAGATGAACACCCGCCTGCAGGTCGAGCATCCGGTCACCGAACTGATCTCGGGCGTCGATCTGGTCGAATGGCAGCTTCGCGTCGCGTTCGGCGAGGCATTGCCGATGACGCAGGACCAACTCGTACTGCGCGGCCACGCCATCGAGGCGCGGGTCTATGCGGAAAATCCGGCGAAGAATTTCATGCCGTCGGTCGGCAAGATCACGACCTGGCGGACGCCGGCCGAGACAGACGGTCTGCGGATCGACGCCGGCTATCGCGCCGGGGACAGCGTGTCGCCGTATTACGATGCGATGCTCGCCAAGGTGATCGCGTTCGCGCCGACGCGCGAAGCTGCGATCGACCGGATCGACCGCGGCCTGAACGAGACCGATATCCGTGGCGTCGTGACGAATATTCCGTTTTTGTCGGCGCTGGTGACGCACCCCGAGGTGGGCGCCAACGCCATCGACACCGGCTTCATCGAGCGCCATCTCGCGGCGCTCACCGCGGCGCCGGAGACGGTCGGCGATCTCGAACTGGCGACCGCGGTCGCGGCGATCCTGCGCAGCGAGGACGACGCCGCGCGTGCCGAAGGGCCGACGCCGTGGCGCGCGTCGGGCTGGATGCCGGTCGGACGGCGCAAGCGCAGCTTTGTGTTCCGGCGCGGGCAGGGACACGACCACACCGATCACGCGGCGCAACTCGCTTACGGCGTCGGCGCCGCAACACTGACGATCGACGGCCGCGATGTCGTGTTCGCGTGGTCGGTCAATGGCGAGGGTATCGACGTGACGCTCGGCGAGACGCGCTCGCGCGTTCACGCCGTGCTCGACGGGCACGAATTGTATTTGCGCACGCGCAACGGCCGGTTCGATCTGCACCTCGTCGATCCGTTCGGCGGCGAGAGCGAGGAGGCCGTCGGCGAGGACAAGATTGTCGCGCCGCTGCCCGGCACCGTGGTCGCGTTGCTCGCGGAAGCCGGCGCCAGGCTCGACAAGGGCGCGGCGATCCTGACCCTCGAAGTGATGAAGATGGAGCAGACCCTGCGCGCGCCGTTCGCCGGCACGCTGACGGCGATCAAGTGCAAGGTCGGCGACATCGTCCAGGAGGGCGCCGAACTCGCCGAGATCGAGCCGGACGCGGAGTAGCGCAGCATGACCGACACCGTCCGCATCGTCGAAGTCGGCCCACGCGACGGGCTGCAGAACGAGAAGACGCCGATCAGCGTCGCGGATCGGATCGCCTTCGTCGAGGGCCTCGTCGCGGCTGGCCTGTCCATCGTCGAGGTCGGTGCGTTCGTGTCGCCGAAGGCGGTGCCACAGATGCAAGGTTCCGACGAGGTGCTGCGCGCATCGCTGAAACTGCCCGGCGAATTCCACGTGCTGGTGCCCAACGAGAAGGGCTACGATGCCGCGCGCGCCGCCGGCGCGCAGGTGGTCGCGGTGTTCGCCTCGGCGTCGGAAGGCTTTTCACGCGCCAACATCAATTGCTCGGTCGCGGAATCGATCGAGCGGTTCAAGCCGGTGATCGCGCGGGCGCAGGCGGACAATGTGAAAGTCCGCGGTTATGTGTCCTGCGTGCTCGGCTGTCCCTTTGATGGAAATGTGCCGGTGCAGGCGGTGGTCGATACCGCGACCACGCTGTGGGATCTCGGCTGCTACGAAGTCTCGCTCGGCGACACGATCGGGGTCGGCACGCCGAACAAGGTCCGCGAATTGCTGCGCGCCTGCGCCGACGCGGTCCCGATGGCCGCGCTGGCGATGCATTTCCACGACACCTACGGCCAGGCCCTTGCCAATCTCTATGCCGGGCTGGAGGAGGGCGCGCGCGTCATCGACAGCGCCGCCGGCGGCCTTGGCGGCTGTCCTTACGCGCCGGGTGCCACCGGCAATGTCGCGACGGAGGACGTCGTGTACATGCTGGAAGGCATGGGGATCGCGACCGGCATCGACATGGACAAGCTCATCGCCGCGACCAACGGCGTCGCGTCGCTACTCGGCCGCCCGCCGGTCAGTCGGGTGGTGAATGCGTTGAATGCCAAGCGGAAGCGGGCGGGTTAGCAAAAGCTTGCGTTCGGCTGCTCTGAGCGAAGCTCACGCCGGTATGTTCGACGCAGCGCGTGCATCGTGTTGCGGTGCACCCGGATAATCGCGAGGCATTCGGGAATATTCGCCGTCCGCGCGTAACAAAGTCATCGCCGCGTCCGTCTGGACCTGTAGCGGCTCTCGCCGCGTCCCGATTGATCGCAACAGGATGACAGCAACATGACCATCAGCACCCGTATCGCTCTCGGCCTCACCGCCGCCGTCGTCTCTCTCAGCCTCGCCGCCGCGCCGGCGGCCTTCGCCATGGACAAGACCGACACCATGAAGAAGGACACCATGTCCAAGGACGGCATGAAAAAGGACACGATGGCGAAGGATTCGATGTCGAAAGACGGCATGAAGAAGGACGACGGCATGCACAAGGACAACATGTCGAAGGACGGCATGAAGAAGTAAGCGCGGCCTGCGGTGGGCCCGTTCCGGTACGATCGGGCCCAGCCGGGCCGACGATGTCAGTTGATATCGGAGAGCCGGCGCAGCGTGGCGCGGAAGCTGACGCTGCGGCTTCCGACCAGCGACGTGCCGAACACTTCGGAGCGATCGTCGGCGAAGGTGCCGGTGAAGCCTGTCGTGACGTCGCGCCCGGCGAACACCGGCCGGGCCGGGGTCTCCGCATAGGGCGTGTGCTGGCGCGTCAGCAATTCGCCCTTCCAATGGCCGTCGCCGATCGTGTAGTCGCCCACCGTCCAGAAATACGGATCGCCGCCGAGCAGCCTGCCGTCGCGCAGGATGATGATCCCGTTGGACCGGCCACGGACCCCGTCGAGCATCCTGATGTGGATCGAATACAGCCCGTTTCGCATCGGTGCGCCAATGTCCCGCCTGAGCTTACCGCCGGGAGCGGTTCGCGCAATGCGCGAGTGGCCGGAACGGCCCCCGATTGTGGGCGGGCGGATGAGTTCCGCCGGGCGGTTGTGATGTGGGTCTGTTCTGTCTAGAACGGGGCCTCGCTCGCGATCGACCCGACCTGTCCGAGGACAATCCGATGCCTTTCGCCCCCCGCGCCAGCGCCATGCTGGCCATCGCTTTCGTCGCGGCGCTGTCCGCAACCGCGACCCTGACAATGAGTACCCCAGCAATGTCCGAATCCGCCAAGACCGTCACCACGCCCTCCGGCCTCAAGATCGAGGATGCCACCGTCGGCAGCGGCGCATCGCCCGCGCGCGGCCAGATCTGCGTGATGCACTACACCGGCTGGCTGTACGAGAACGGCGTCAAGGGCAAGAAATTCGACTCCTCGGTCGATCGCAACGAGCCGTTCGAATTCCCGATCGGAATGGGCCGTGTGATCAAGGGCTGGGACGAGGGCGTCGCCAGCATGAAGGTCGGCGGCAAGCGCACGCTGATCATTCCGCCCGAGCTCGGCTACGGCGCGCGGGGCGCCGGCGGCGTGATTCCGCCGAATGCCACGCTGATCTTCGAGGTCGAGCTGCTCGGCGTGAAGGGCTGAGCGGTCGAACGGATCGTGCGGCCGCCCGCCATCGCAGGCGGCTGCACGTCGGTGGCCGGCTTATGGGCGACCGCAATAGACCAGGATGCTACCCGCCTTGTTGCCGCAGGTCGCGGTCATCTTGTCCTGTTCGACCCGCAGCATATCGGAGAAGCGGCCCTTGCTGCCGCTGATGCAGATCGCCGACAGCAGGATCTCGCCCGACTCGCACGACACCGGGCAACCGTCCGAGGCGCAGCTGGACGAGGTGAGGGTCCTGACCGGGCTGATCGGTGCAAGCGCGCTCACCGACGGGTCGGTGGTCGACGCGTTCGGTGCGACCTCGCGTTGGGAGTTCATCGCGACAAATGCAATCACTGCGGCGGCGACGAGCGCCACGATCAACACCGGAAATTTCATGTCCAACCTCATTCCTCGAAAGGGCATCACGCCAGGAACCGGGTCAGCATAGTCCTGTGCTTCTGAATTGGAAGTGATCGCAATCAATGACTCGCGATCTCATTCGGCGAACTACCACATGTTACCATCGTCCGAATATCGTGCGTCAGGCGCGGAATCGCCACGAAGTTTGCGGATCGCCGAGGTTCGAACGTCCCTTTCACGGGCCTGATAACTGAAATCGCAAGATGGAAACCCATTCGGATACCGCTGACGGAGATCGTCTGCATCACCACGCGCTCGACCGCATCGCGCATGCGACGTTGCGCGCCGGCGCCATCCTGGCGCAGAGCGGCGCCTCCGTCCGCGTCGTGCATGAAGGCGCGCGGATGATCGCCGGCGGGCTCGGCGTTGAGGTGCTGGGGATACGATCCGGCTATGCCTCGTTCGAGATCACGCTGGAACGCGACCGCCATACCATCACCCGCATGACGCAGATCGGCCCCCACGGCGTCAATCACCGGCTCGACTTCGCGGTGCGCGATCTGGTGCTGCGCGTCTCGCGCGGGGGAATGTCCCCGGAGGAGATCGAAAGCGAGCTCGACCGGCTGCTGCGCGACACCCCACGGCATCCGCCGTGGCTGGTGGCGATCGCCACCGGCGCCGCCTGCGCGGCGTTCGGCCGGCTGCTCGGCGCCGACTGGCTGTCGTTCGGGCCGATGCTGGCGGCGGCAGGGATCGGCCAGCGGCTCCGGCATGCGCTGCTCGGGCGCCATGTCAACGTGTTCGTGGTCGCCGCGATCATCGGTTGCGTCGCCGCGACCCTCGGCGGCCTCGGCGCGCGTCTGGCCGGCAGCAGCACGGTCGAGCTGGCGATGATGGCCTCGATCCTGCTGCTGGTGCCGGGCGTGCCATCGACCAACGCGCAGACCGACGTGCTCGACGGCTACCCGACGATGGGCAGCGCCCGCGCGGTCTGGGTGGTGATGATCATGGTGTTTGCGGTCACCGGGCTGTGGATCGCCGAATTCGTATTGAGGGTGCCGGTGTGAGCAATGAACTGATCGCCATGCTTGCTCACCTCGCGCATCAGGCCGCGTTCGGCGCTGTCGCTGCCGCCGGCTTCGGCGTGCTGTTCAATTTCGGCTGGCGCTCGCTGGCGTGGTGCGCGGTCGCCGGCGCGCTGGCGCTCGGCATCCGCACCTTCAGCCAGACATCCGGTGCCAGCCTCGAGGCCGCGACCTTCCTCGCCGCGATCGGCACCTCCTGCATCGCGATCCTGGCGCGGCGCTGGCTCGGCGTCGCCTGCAACGCCATCGCGCTCGCCGGCTGCATCCCGATGGTGCCGGGCGCGTTTTTCGGCCAGGCGATGATCGGCTACATCTCGGTCGCCGCCGATACGTCGGGGCAGTCGGTCGAACAGCTCGTCGCGTCGGCCCAGGCTTTCATTCGCGTCGTCTCCATCGTCGGCGCGATCGGCGCGGGGCTGGCGATCCCGGCCTATCTGTTGCGGAGCCGGCAGTTCTGAGCAACCCTCACGCTTCCGGCGTCGCCGCCGCTTCGAAAGTCGATCGATGAAAATTGCGTTCGCCATCGTCACGTTGTTTTCCGCCGGTGGTCTGCAGCGCGACTGCATGGCGATCGCGGCGCGGCTCGCGGCGCGTGGTCACGAGGTGACGATCTTCGCCGAGCGCTGCAAGGGCGACATCCCGGCCGGCCTCAACGTCGAATTGCTGCCCAACCGCGCCGTCAGCAATCACCGCCGCGACCTGAAATTCGCCGAGGCGGTGGTCGCGCGCTGCGCGGGCCGGTTCGATCGGGTGGTCGGGTTCGGCAAGCTGCTCGGCCTCGACGTGCTGTATTGCGCCGATCCGTGCCTCGCGGCGCGCCGCGTCGGCTGGCTGGCGCGATGGAGCGCGCGCCGACGGATTCAGTTGCTGCTCGAAGCCGACAGTTTCAGGCAGGGGCTGGCGACGGTCTGCATGCTGCTGAGCGACAATCAGGCGCGCGACTATCGCAGCGTCTGGTCGACCGAACCCGACCGCGTCGAGGTCCTGCCGCCGACCATCGATCTCGGGCGGCGGCATCCCGAGTATCGCACCGACGGCACCCGCGAGCGGCTGCGCGAGGGCCTGGGCATTGCGGCTTCGGATCAGCTCTGGCTCTCGATCGCCAACCAGCCGAGCGTCAAGGGGCTGGATCGGACGTTGACGGCGATGCGGCCGCTGCCGGAGGTCCGACTGGCGGTTGCCGGAATCAAGCAGGGCAGCAAGCAGGCCGGGCAGGTGCTGAGCTGGGCCCGCGGCGTCGGCGTCGCCGACCGCGTTCACCTGCTCGGCTTCCGAGCCGACATCCCGGAACTGATGGCGGCGGCGGATCTGTTGGTGCACCCGGCGCGCTACGACACCACCGGCACCGTGATCCTCGAAAGCCTGATCAACGGCCTGCCGGTGATCACCACGGCCGATTGCGGCTACGCGGCCCACGTCGTCAAGGCGAAGGCGGGGCAGGTGATTTCGACGCCGTTCACCGAGGAGGCGCTGACCGCGGCCCTGGCCGCGGCGGCGCCTGCGGTGCAGCGCGACCGCTGGAGCGCGAACGGCATCGCCTACGGCCTGGCCGAGGATCTGTATCGCGGACTCGACAGGGCCGCCGACATCATCGAGAACCCGCAGCTTCTGGCCGACGGCCGATGAGTGCGCGCGACGACTGCCGCGGCCGCGCGGGCCGCCGATTCACCTGAAAGCGTTGCGGACGACAGCATGCCGAAGCCGTTGAGCGAATACACCTGGGCGGACTGGAAGCGATTGCGGCCGCTGTCGCACGGCCTCAAGACCGCGCGCTATCGCTGGATCGACCGGCAGTATCGCCGCGCGCCGGCGTTGGTCGGCGATCCCGCCGCCGTGGCGCGGACCATCACCGGCCGCAAGGTGCTGGTGACGGTTGCCTATAGGGACCCGGAGGCGATCGACCTGCAGGCGACGCTGCTGCGGCATTTCTTTCCCGAGACGTTGTATGTCGTGGTCGACAATTCGCCGGAGGACGAGGTCGCGCGACAGATCGAACGCGTCGCCGCGGAGCACGGCGTCGCTTATCTGCGCGCCCCGGAGAACCCGTGGAAGAAGAGCAGCCGCTCGCACGGCATCGCGCTGAACTGGATCTGGCACAATGTGCTGCGGCCGGGCGCGCCGGAAGCGTTCGGGCTGCTCGATCACGACCTGTTTCCGACCGCGCCCGACGATCCGTTCGCGCCGCTGGCGGCGCAGGACATCTACGGCTACGTCCGCTTCGCCGAGCCGGACAACGGCCGCTGGTTTCTGTGGGCCGGCTTCACGATGATGCGGTTCGGCGCGGTGCGCGACCTCGCGCTCGATTTCGGTCAGGACTGGTTCATCGGGCTCGACACCGGCGGCGCCAATTGGGGGCCGGTGTTCAGCCGGTACGAACTCGGCAAGCTCGAACAATCGCCATCGCGCTTCGTGCCGTATTGCGACGGCATCGGCACCTATGACGGCCCGCTGCAATGGTGCGGCTCCTGGCTGCACGAAGTCGGCCAGATGGGCGAGCCCGAGGTGATGCGCGACAAGCGCCGCGTGGTGAAGGAGATCCTCGCGCCGCATCTCGACGCGGCGCGGGCAGGGTCGGCTCCGGCGATCAGCACGGAGCGGTGATACAAGCTCGCCTCATGTCAGCTTGCGATAGGTCACATGCGCGGTCGCAAACGGAATGCCGGCGCGGCCGGCGCTGCCGCGCACCATGCAGGCGCTTTCGTCGATCCGGTAGAACCAGTCGTCGAAATTGAGCCTGGTGGTCGAGCCGTCCGGCTGCGGCGTGTCGCGGGTGTATTGCCAATGGAAGGCGCAGCCGGCCTGTTCGCCTTGGGCCTCGCCGTCGAGCCGCGGTTCGGCGCCGCTGTAGCGGCCCGGCGCGAGCTTGCGGATGGTCCAGTGCAGCGTGTCGACGTGGCCATCGTCGAACCGGTAGGTCTCGGTGAAATGCACCGATTGGGTCTGCTCGTCCCATCGGCCCTCGGCCTCGATGGTGCTGCGCTTCTGCAGCCCGCCGATCAGGCTCTCCAGCACGCCCCAGCCTTCCAGCCGGCCGTCGAAGAATTCCTCGGGCAGGAACGCCGGCGTAGTCCCTTTGAAATCGTCGATGGACATGTCGTCTCCTCCGTTGCGGGACACGAACCCTGATCTGTCGATGCTGTTCCGCCGCGCCGCGAGGTTCTGGAACGAAAAGGTCGGGAGCGCCTTGGAGCCAGCAAGAGCAATGGCCGATCCGCGGCCACCGCCGACCCGAACCCGACGAAAGAGCACGCGATGCCCGAGCCGCACGCCGTCGCCTATCAGCCGACCGACACGTTGAAGCCGGTGGCCGAGGATATCTGGATCGTCGACAGCGGCCCGCTCAGCGCGATGGGGCTGGAGGTTCCGGTGCGGATGACCGTGGTTCGGCTGGCGTCGGGCGAAGTCTGGCTGCATTCGCCGACAAGCTATTCCGATGATCTGAAAGCCGCGATCGAGCGTCTCGGGCCGATTGCGCATCTGGTCGCGCCGAACGTCGCGCACTGGCAGTTCGTGAAGGAGTGGAAAGACCGCTGTCCGGATGCGAAGACCTGGGCCGTCCCGGGCCTGCGGACGCGCGCGCCCGTGATCAAGTCGGGCGTGGTGCTGGACCAGGACCTCGGCGAATCGCCGCCCGGCGCATGGTCCGCCGATCTCGACCAGTTGCTGATCACCGGCGGCTTCGGCGTCAACGAAGTCGCGTTCTTTCATCGCGCCAGCAAGACGCTGATCCTGACCGATTTCGTCGAGAACCTCGAGCCCGCGAAGCTCGGCCCGGTGGCGCGTCCGCTGGCGTGGCTGGCGGGCGCGACGGCGCCCGACGGCATGGCGCCTGCGCATTATCGCTTCGCGATGAACCGGCAGCGCGACGCCACCAAAGACGCCGCGCGCCATCTGTTGGGGTGGGCACCGGAGCGCGTGATCTTCGCCCACGGAAGCTGGTTCGAGACCGACGGCACAAAGCGCCTGCGCCATTCGCTGCGCTGGCTGCTGGACTGAGGCGCGCCGTTACGGGCGAGGCGAGGGCGGCCACGCCCGACGTTGGCACATCGACGGTCACGTCGGCCGTGTGGACAATGCAAAGACCTTTGACCCTGCGTCTCATCTGCGGCCTCCGCCGGCGGCGCGGGCTTGAATTCCCTCTGAAACGTTGCGCTTTGGTGCGCCGGTAACAGGGGGATTAGGATGCGCTTGTGGATTGGCGCGGTTTCGGCCGCATTGCTGCTGTCGGGCTGCGCGTCGGTGACGCGCGGCACCACCGAAACCATCTCGATCGCCAGCACGCCGTCCGGCGCGCTGGCCAATGTCGCAGGCACCGATGCCCCGTTCTCCTGCGTCACGCCCTGCGTCGTCGAGGTCAACCGCAACGCCGACATCACCGTCAGCCTCAGCAAAGAAGGCTACCAGCCGCAGATCATCCCGCTGACCCGCGAAATCTCCGGCGGCGGCGGCGCCGGCTTTGCCGGCAACATCCTGCTCGGCGGCGTCGTCGGCATGGGCGTCGACGCGGCGACGGGGGCCGCGATGGATCACAAGCCGAACCCGGTGGTGGTGACGCTGCAGCCGGTTGCGCCAGCGGCGGTGGCGCCGGTGGTGAGGAAGCGGAAGCCGAGGGTGCCGGTGAGCTAGTAGTAGAAGGGAGTAATTACACCAACGAAATGTGCACGGCGTGAGTGGTGAAGGTCAACTATCGTTCGTGCGGTGCTGCGGTTGGCGCGGTAGTAGCCTATTGGTCTCGCCATGGGGCGGCGAGTACGGCCCGCAGATCGATTCCCGTCAGATGTGTCAGCGTCTTCAATCTCTATGGTTCAAGCAATTTCAAGGAAGACAATGGAAATAGCTTTTCCTCGGCCTTCCACGGAGCTTTGTCTTGAACGAACCACTGACAGAGTGCCCCATGCTCGCCGAGTCCGTTCTCGCCAACCCATTTCACCGTCATTGAGGGGCCCCCTGATTTAAGACGAACTACGCTTCCATCTGTGATTTCTTCAGTCATGGTGTGTCTTGTCTTTCTCAAGGGCAAAGTTGAGCTGCGTGCCAAAGGGCGTCGTACGCGGAGATCTTCAATGAAGCAGTATCATCGACCCGTACAAGTTCGGCGGGTGATCTTTTCGCAAGATCCTTTAGTGACTGAGTGACAGTCCAAGCTATTGCATTGTCAATAAAGATCGCTCGGTCGTGAAGCGTACGCGCAGGCGATAAGCGAACTTCGACTGGTCGAGAAGGGTACTGCACCTTCCAACGGGCTACCGCCGGCGCAAGGCTGGGTTTGACAGTGGCTTCGTCTGTTAACAAGCGGACCGGAACGCCTTCCGGAGCGCAGCCTCCAAAGTCGACCAAGACCGAATCGTCCAGATATGGGTCGACGAGCAATACGTCGTGACGTGCCGAGCCCAGTATCTTTGAAACCGCAGAGAATGCATCGAATGTATTACCAACGGGGACAAACGAGCCCTTCGCATCAGCAGGCGCAATCAGTTCCGCTTCACCCAGGGCCTTGTATAGCGTAATCATAATTTTCTGAAATGAATCCGCGCGGCCTGGATGCTGTAAACCGTCAATCGCAATTGATATTTCAGCCTGCAGCAGCAAATTTTTCGTGTCCGCGATGACTGCGGACACCTGTCCTACCCAGCGCATTAGTTCCAGCGACAAATTATCATTGCGAGGCGCCGGCGGAGCAATTTCTATCAGGCGTCCAATTTGGCGATAACGCTGATCGGGCTGCATGTACAATCCAAATGTTCCGGTGCCGTTGGGAAGCTGTTGCGATGAGATTCTTGATGACCATAGATTTGCGGTAAAAGCCACAAAACGGAATTACGGGGGAATTGCGATCTTAGAGAATAAGGTGGCGATCCCAGCAGGATTCGAACCTGCAACCCGCGGAGTAGAAATCCGCTACTCTATCCAGTTGAGCTATGGGACCGTCGGGGACTTTCTAGCACCGCGGATACAAAAAATCCGCTTCCGCGGCAACCGCGTCGAACCAATTGCGGAGATCGGCCGTCCAAGGGGGGCGGCGCGTTGTGTTCGGCGCGCCGGCGCGCGAAGATGCGAATCTGATGGACCCGATACAAGACACCGGACGGCAGACATTGGACCGTCACGGTCATCCGGCTAGGCTGCGGCGCCCGGCGGTGCGGACGCGGGGCCATCGGCGCGTCATTTTCAGGCATTTGTTTCAGGCATTTGCTTTCGTCTCGGAACGCGGCGCACGTCCGCGGCAGGGGAGTTCGACATGATCGGTTTGGTTCGCGCCATCACGCTTTGCGCCACGCTGGCGCTCGGGCTGGCCACCGCGCAGGCCGCCGACAAGGCGTTCAAACGCGACGATCTGGCGGATTCGGCGATCAAGCTCGAGGCCCAGATCAAGAGCGAGGCCGGCGCCATCGCCAAGCCGGCGGCGGGCCTGCGCACCGACGCCGACGCCGCCTTCAAGCGCGGCGACTACCGCACCGGGCTGCAGATCATGGGCCAGATCGCCACCGTCGATCCGTCCGACGGCAGCAACTGGCTGCGACTCGCCAAGACCGTGTTCCAGATCAAGGCGCCGACCAGCTCGGAACGGACCTTCCTGCTGGAGCGCGCCTCGACCGCCGCCTATCTCGCCTATCAGCGCGCCGGCAATGCCGGCGAGGAGGCCGAGGCGCTGGCGGTGCTCGGCCGCGCCATGGCCGACCGGCGGCTGTGGCGGCCGGCGCTGGATGCGCTGCGGCTGTCGCTCGACCTGCGCGAAGTCGCCGAGGTTCGCGGCCAATACGAGAAGCTGCGCGACGATCACGGTTTCCGGCTGCTCGATTATACCGTCGACTCGGATTCGGCGTCGCCGCGGGCGTGCTTCCAGTTCTCCGAGGACCTCGCCAAGCGCACCGACTTCGCGCCCTATTTGGCGCTGGCCGGCACCGACAAGCCGGCGCTGACCTCCGAAGACAAGCAGCTCTGCGTCGAAGGGCTCAAGCACGGCGAGCGCTACAACATCAATCTGCGCGCCGGACTGCCGTCGACCGTCAAGGAGACGCTGCCGAAATCGGCCGAGTTCAACATCTATGTCCGCGACCGCAAGCCGCTGGTGCGCTTCACCGGCCGCGCCTATGTGCTGCCGCGCACCGGCCAGCGCGGCATTCCGCTCGTCAGCGTCAACACGCCCACGGTGTCGGCGCAGGTGTTCCGGATCGGCGACCGCAATTTGATCAACACCGTGGTCGACAGCGACTTCCAGCGCACGCTGAGCCGCTACCAGCTCGACGAGCTCGGCAGCCAGCGCGGCGTCAAGGTGTGGTCGGGCGAACTCGACACCGCGCCGGCGGCGCTCAATGCCGACGTCACCACCGCGTTCGCGGTGGATCAGGTGCTCGGCGACCTGCAACCCGGCGTCTATGTGATGACCGCGTCGCCGAAAGGGCCGGTCGCCAATGCCGACGACGACGGCCAGCTCGCGACGCAATGGTTCATCGTCTCCGATCTCGGCGTCACCGCGTTCTCCGGCAATGACGGCATCCACGTCTTCGTCAATTCGCTGGCCTCGACCGACCCGGTCGGCAAAGCCGATGTCCGGCTGATCGCCCGCAACAACGAGATTCTGGCCACCCGCAAAACCGACGCCTCCGGCCACGTGCTGTTCGAGGCCGGGCTGGCGCGCGGCGAGGGCGGGATGTCGCCGGCACTGCTGACGGTCACCGGCGAGAAGGCCGACTATGCCTTCCTCAGCCTCAAATCCAACGCCTTCGACCTGTCCGACCGCGGCGTCACCGGCCGCGCGGTGCCGGCCGGCGCCGACGCCTTCGTCTATGCCGAGCGCGGCGTCTATCGCGGCAGCGAGACCGTGCATCTCACCGCGCTGCTGCGCGACGGCCAGGGCAACGCGCTCGTCGGCGGCCCGATGACGCTGGTGATCGAGCGGCCGGACGGCGTCGAATTCCGCCGCGCCGTGCTGTCCGATCAGGGCGCCGGCGGCCGCAGCCTCGACGTCGCGCTCAACTCGGCGGTGCCGACCGGCACCTGGCGGGTGCGCGCCTTCACCGACCCGAAGGGCGCCAGCATCGGCGAGACCACCTTCATGGTCGAGGACTACGTCCCCGACCGGATCGAATTCGATATCTCCACCAAGGACAAGCAGATCAAAGCTGATGCTCCTGTGGAACTGAAGGTCGACGGTCGCTTCCTGTATGGCGCGCCGGCCTCCGGGCTGGCGCTGGAAGGCGACCTGCTGGTCGCGCCGGCCGCGAGTCGTCCCGGTTTTCCCGGCTACCAGTTCGGCGTCGCCGACGCGGAGACCACCAGCAACGAGCGCGCCCCGCTGGAGAACCTGCCCGAAGCCGACGACAACGGCAGCGCGACCTTCCCGTTGGTCCTGCCGAAGCCGCCGTCGTCGACCCGGCCGCAGGAGGCGCAGATCTTCATCCGGATGCGCGAGGCCGGCGGCCGCGCCGTCGAGCGCAAGCTGGTGCTGCCGGTCGCGCCGACTGCGGCGATGATCGGCGTCAAGCCGCTGTTCGCCGACAAGAACGTCGCCGACGGCGACGCCGCCAAGTTCGAGGTCGCCTTCGTCGATCCGGACGGCACCGCGCTGACGCGATCCGGCCTGCGCTACGAGCTGCTGAAAATTGAATCGCATTATCAATGGTACCGGCAGAATTCCTCATGGGATTTCGAGCCGGTGAAATCGACCAAGCGGGTCGCCGATGGCGACCTTGCGGTCGCGCCCGGCCAACCCGGACAATTGTCGTTCCAGCCCGAAAGCGGCCGCTACCGGCTCGACGTCAAGACCGCCGATGCCGACGGCCCGGTCACCTCGGTGCAGTTCGACGTCGGCTGGTATTCCGACGGCTCGGCCGATACGCCCGATCTGCTGGAGACCTCCGTCGACAAACCCGAATACGCCTCCGGCGACACCATGACGGTGACGGTCAATGCGCGGACCGCAGGGCTGCTGACCGTCAACGTGCTCGGCGACCGGCTGCTGACGACGCAGTCGGTGGCGGTGAAGCAGGGCACGTCGCAGGTCAAGATCCCGGTCGGCAAGGATTGGGGCACCGGCGCCTATGTGGTGACGACGCTGCGCCGGCCGCTCGATGCCGCCGCCCAGCGGATGCCCGGCCGCGCCATCGGCGTGCAATGGGTGTCGATCGACAGGAAGGCGCGGACGCTGCAGGTCGCGCTGTCGCCGCCGGCGCTGGTGCGGCCGTCGACCACGTTGAAACTGCCGGTCAAGCTCGGCGGACTCGCGCCCGGCGAGGACGCCAAGATCGTGGTCGCCGCGGTCGACGTCGGCATTCTCAACCTCACCAACTACAAGCCGCCGGCGCCGGACGATTATTATCTCGGCCAGCGCCGCATGACCTCCGAGATCCGCGATCTCTATGGCCAATTGATCGACGGCATGCAGGGCACGCGCGGCCAGATTCGCTCCGGCGGCGACGGCGCCGGCGCCGAGCTGCAGGGCAGCCCGCCGACGCAGAAGCCGCTGGCGCTGTATTCGGGGATCGTCACCGTCGGAGCCGACGGCAGCGCCGAGATCAGCTTCGAGATTCCTGAATTCGCCGGCACCGCGCGGGTGATGGCGGTGGCGTGGACCGCCACCAAGGTCGGCCGCGCCAATGTTGACGTGACGGTGCGCGACCCGGTGGTGCTGACCACGACGCTGCCGCGCTTCCTGCGCAATGGCGATCGCGGCACCATGGCGTTCGACCTCGACAATGTCGAAGGCGCGCCCGGTGATTTCACCATCAAGGTGACCGCGACGGGGCCCGTGAAGTTCGCAGGGCCGGCGTCGACCACGCTGAAGCTCGCCGCCAAACAGCGCGGCTCGGCCTCGCTCGCCGTCGAGGCCGGCGGCGCCGGCACCGCAGCGCTCGACGTCGCCATCAGCGGCCCGAACGGGCTGACGCTGGCACGGCACTACGCGCTCGACGTCCGCCCCGCCAACCAGACGCTGGCGCGGCGTTCGATCCGCACGCTCGCCAAGCAGGAAAGCCTGACGCTGACCTCGGACATGTTCGCCGATCTGGTGCCGGGCACCGGCGGGGTGTCACTGTCGGTTAGTCTCTCGACCGCGCTGGACGCGGCGACCATTCTCAAGGCGCTCGATCGCTATCCGTTCGGCTGCTCCGAGCAGATCGCCAGCCGCGCGCTGCCGCTGTTGTACGTCAACGATCTCGCCGCCGGCGCGCATCTGGCGATGGATGCGAGCGCCGACGAGCGGATCAGGACCTCGATCGATCGGCTGCTGGCGCGGCAGGGCTCGAATGGTTCATTCGGGCTGTGGTCGACCGGCGGCGACGATGCCTGGCTCGATGCTTACGTCACCGACTTCCTGACCCGCGCCCGCGAGAAGAACTTCGTGGTGCCGGACGTGGCGTTCCGCAGCGCGCTCGACCGCATCCGCAACGCGGTGGTGAACGCCGAGGAGCCGGAGAAGGACGGCGGCCGCAATCTCGCTTACGGGCTGTATGTGCTGGCCCGCAACGGCGCGGCGCCGATCGGCGATCTGCGCTATCTCGCCGACACCAAGCTCGACAAGCTGGCGACGCCGATCGCCAAGGCGCAGCTCGCCGCCGCGCTGGCGCTGGTTGGGGATCGCGCGCGTGCGGAGCGGGTCTATGCGGTGGCGGCGGGCGATCTCGCGCCGAAGCCGGTGATCCAGTTCGGCCGGGTCGACTACGGCTCGGCACTGCGCGACGCCGCGGCATTGGTGTCGCTCGCCAGCGAGGGCAACGCGCCGAAAGCGACGCTGACCACGGCGGTGCAGCGCGTCGAAGCGGCGAGGGGCCTGACGCCCTACACCTCGACGCAGGAAAATGCCTGGCTGGTGCTGGCGGCGCGCGCGCTCGCCAAGGAGACGATGAGCCTCGACATCAACGGCAGCGCGGCGAAGTCCGCGGTGTATCGCAGCTACAAGGCCGACGAGCTGCGCGGCCAGCCGATCCGCATCGCCAACACCGGCGACGCGCCGGTGCAGGCGGTGGTCACCGTCAGCGGTTCGCCGGTGACGCCGGAGCCGGCCGCCAGCAACGGCTTCAAGATCGAGCGCAACTACTTCACGCTCAGTGGCGAGCCGGCCGACATCACCAAGGCGAAGCAGAACGATCGCTTCGCGGTGGTGCTGACGGTCACCGAGGCCAAGCCGGAGTACGGTCACATCATGGTGGCGGACTATCTGCCGGCCGGCCTCGAGATCGACAATCCGCATCTGGTGTCGTCCGGCGATAGCGGCACGCTCGACTGGATCGAGAACGGCGAGGAGCCGGTCAACACCGAATTCCGCGACGACCGCTTCACCGCCGCGATCGACCGTGGCACCGAGGACAAGGCGGTGTTCACGGTGGCCTATATCGTCCGCGCGGTGTCGCCCGGCAAATACGTGCTCCCGCAGGCCATCGTCGAGGACATGTACAACCCCTCGCGTTACGGCCGCACCGGCACCGGCAGCGTCGAGGTGACTAAGGCGAAATGAGCGGGGACCGCCTCACACGCTTGCTCTCGTCATTGCGAGGAGCGGAGCGACGAAGCAATCCAGAGGTGGCAACCGTGGCCCCTGGATTGCTTCGCTCCGCTCGCAATGACGGGTGGAAAGGGTGGTGGTGGATCAAGACGACAGCAATCGTTTCGGCCGTCCTCGTCATCGCTGCGATCGGCGCCATCGCGGCCTACGTCGCCTCGCTCGGGCCGCTGCCGCTCGACGAGGCGCGCCGGACCTCGGTCAGCGTGGTGGATCGCCAGGGCAAGCTGCTGCGCGCTTATGCGATGGCCGACGGCCGCTGGCGGCTGCCGGTCGATGCGCAGACGCAGGTCGATCCGCGCTATCTCACGCAACTGATCGCCTATGAGGACAAGCGGTTCTGGTCGCATCGCGGCGTCGATCCCTGGGCGATCGGCCGCGCCGCGCTGCAGCTCGCGACCCATGGCCAGATCGTGTCCGGCGGATCGACCATCACCATGCAGCTCGCCCGGCTGATGGAGCCACGGCGGGAACGCTCGCTCTCGGCCAAGCTGCGCCAGATGGTCCGCGCCATCGAGCTCGAACGCACACTGAGCAAGCCGCAGATCCTCGATCTGTATCTGGCGCTGGCGCCGTATGGCGGCAATCTCGAAGGCATCCGCGCCGCCTCGATCGCGTATTTCGGCAAGGAGCCCAAGCGGCTGACATTGGCCGAATCCGCGTTGCTGGTGGCGATTCCGCAATCGCCCGAGCGGCGGCGGCTCGACCGCCATCCGGCGACGGCGCAGGCGGCGCGCGATCGCGTGCTGACGCGGCTGGTCGAGGATCAGGTGGTCAGCACCGAGGACGCCGCGCAGGCGAGGGCGGTGCCGGTCGCGCGCGCGCGCAAGCCGATGCCGGTGCTGGCGCCGCATTCGGCCGATCAGGCGACCGCCGTGATCAAAGACAAGCCGGTGATCCGGTTGACGCTCGACGCCGGCATTCAGCACGCGCTGGAAGCGCTGGCGCGCGACCGTGCTGTGGCGCTCGGCCCCGACATCTCGATCGGCATCGTCGCGGTGGATAACGAAACCGGCGACGTGCTGGCCCATGTCGGCTCGGCCGACTATTTCGACGACCGCCGTGCCGGCCAGGTCGACATGACCCGCGCGGTGCGCTCGCCCGGCTCGACACTGAAGCCATTCATCTACGGGCTCGCCTTCGAGGACGGTTTCGTCCATCCGGAGAGCTTGATCGACGACCGGCCGGTCCGCTACGGCGCCTATGCGCCGGAGAATTTCGACATGACGTTCCAGGGCACGGTGCCGGTGCGCAAGGCGCTGCAATTGTCGCTCAACGTCCCGGCGATCGAGCTGCTCGACCGGGTCGGTCCGCACCGGCTGGCGTCGCGGCTGAAGCAGGCCGGCGTCGGCCTGGTGCTGCCGAAGGACGAAGCGCCCGGGCTGGCGATGGGGCTCGGCGGCGTCGGCGTTCGGCTGACCGATCTGGTGCAGCTCTTCAGCGGCGTCGCGCGCCTCGGCAGCGTCGTGCCGTTGCGGGAAATCGCCAGCGATGCCAAGGACGAACGCGAGACTCTGCGACTCCTGGATAAAGTCGCGGCCTGGCAGGTCGGCAACGTCCTGCTCGGCACCCCGCCGCCGGACAACGCCGCCCGCAACCAGATCGCGTTCAAGACCGGCACCTCTTACGGCTATCGCGACGCCTGGTCGGTGGGTTTCGACGGCCGGATGACGATCGGCGTCTGGGTCGGCCGGCCCGACGGCGCGCCGGTGCCGGGCCTGATCGGCCGCGTCGCCGCCGCGCCGGTGCTGTTCGACGCCTTCGCCCGCACCGGCCAATTGCGCGCGCCGCTGCCGAAACCGCCACGCGGAACGCTGATCGCCGGCAACGCCCAGTTGCCGCTGCCGCTGCGCCGGTTCCGGCCGGCGGGCGAGCTGGTTCGTGCCGGCGGCGAGCAGGCTTTGAAGATCCAGTTTCCGCTGAACGGCTCGCGGATCGACGCGCTGAGCCAGGCGTCCACCGGCGCACTGCCCGTCAAGGTCTCCGGCGGCGTGCTGCCGATGACGGTGATGGTCAACGGCCTGTCGGCCGGCGAAATCGACGGCCGGCGTCAGCGGCTGATCGCGCCGCCCGGCCCGGGCTTCGTCCGGCTCACCGTGATGGACGCCGTCGGCGCGGCGGCAACAGTCGTGGTGAGAATCCAGTAGCAGCCCGGCCAAGTGGTTGTCCGACTATCGGTTTCAGCGTATGCGAAACCGATGATCGAGACCTCTGCAACACGCCGCTTTGGCGCCCCCCGCGAGCCGAAATCCGCCATCGACCCCGGCCGCGGGCTGGTGGCCGTGCTGGATTTCGTGTCCGTCAGCCACTTTCGCGCCGTGATCTTTCTCGCTCTGGTCGGGCTGGTGTTCTTCCTGCCGGGCTTCTTCAACATCCCGCCGATCGACCGCGACGAGGCCCGCTTCGCGCAGGCCACCAAGCAGATGGTCGAGACCGGCGATTTCGTCGACATCCGTTTCCAGGACGAGGTCCGCTACAAGAAGCCGGTCGGGATCTACTGGCTGCAGGCCGCGGTGGTCGAGACCGCGTCGAAACTCGGCCTACCGCGCGCCCAGGTCCGGATCTGGCTGTACCGCGTGCCGTCGATGGCGGGTGCGATCGGCGCCGTGCTGATGACCTATTGGGCGGCGCTGGCCTTCATCGGCCGGCGCGGCGCCGTCGTCGCCGGGCTGCTGTTGTGCAGTTCGATCCTGCTCGGGGTCGAGGCGCGGCTGGCCAAGACCGACGCCTTCCTGCTGTTCACCGTCACCGCCGCATTGGGCGCGATGGCGCACGTCTATCTCGCCTGGCAGCGCGGCGACGATCGCACCAATTCATGGGCGACGCCGGCGGTGTTCTGGACCGCGCTCGCCGCGGGCATCCTGCTCAAGGGCCCGCTGATCCTGATGTTCATCGCGCTGACGGTGATCCCGCTGGCGATCATGGATCGTTCGGTGGCTTGGCTGTGGCGGCTGAAGCCGCTCGCAGGCATCCCGTGGATGCTGCTGCTGGTGCTGCCCTGGTTCATCGCGATCTTCCTGCGCGCCGGCGATACGTTCTTCACCGATTCGGTCGGCGGTGACATGCTGAGCAAGATCGCCAGCCCGAAGGAATCTCACGGCGCGCCGCCGGGCCTGTATTTCCTGCTGTTCTGGGTGACGTTCTGGCCCGGCGCGCCGCTCGCCGCGATGGCGGCGCCGGCGATCTGGCGGGCCCGGCGCGAGCCCGGCGCGCAATTTCTGCTGGCGTGGCTGATCCCGTCCTGGGTCGTGTTCGAGATCGTGATCACCAAGCTGCCGCACTACGTGCTGCCGCTGTATCCGGCGATCGCGATCATGACCGCGGGCGCGATCGAGCGCAGCGTGCTGTCGCGCTCGTGGCTGACCCGCGGCGCGGCGTGGTGGTTCGGAATCCCTGTGGTGGTGCTGTCGCTGGCGATCGTCGGTGCGATGGTCCTGACCCGGCAGCCGGCGTTTCTGGCCTGGCCGTTCGTGGCGGCGTCGCTGATCTTCGGGCTGTTCGCCTGGCGGCTGTTCGACGAGAATCGCGCCGAGGCTTCGCTGCTCAACGCCTCGCTGGCGTCGCTGTTTCTGATCACCGCGACGCTCGGCGTGGTGGTGCCGACGCTGCGGCCGGTGTTCCCGAGTGTCGAGATCGCGCAGGCGCTGCGCAAGGTGGTGTGCGTCGGGCCGAAGGTCGCGGCCGTCGGCTATCACGAGCCGAGCCTGGTGTTCATGACCGGCACCGACACGCTGCTGACCGACGGCTCCGGCGCCGCCGACTTCCTGCTCGGCGGCAGCTGCCGCTTCGCCCTGGTGGAAGCCCGCAGCGAGCGCGTCTTCGCGCAGCGGGCCGAGGCGATCGGGCTGCGCTACAACGTGGCGACGCGCATCGACGGCTACAATTTCTCGCAGGGCAAGCCGGTCTCGATCGCGATCTTCCGCTCCGAAGGCACGCAGTGAGATGAAGCCGGGCGAGGGCGCCGTGACGTCGCGCGGCTATGCGGTGGACTTGATCATGCTGGTCGGGCAGTCGCTGGCGCGGCTTTTGCGCACGCCGTCGCATTCGCGCCGGTCCATCGCCGCACGGCGCGGGGCGCGGCACATGCTGCTGGTGTCGGCGGTTCTGGCTGCGGTGATCGTGATCCTGATGGTCGCGGTCGATGCGTTCGAGATCGGGCTGATGCCGCCGCGTGGCACGCCCAGTCTGTGGCCGCTCAAGATCGTCAACGATTTCGGCAAGTCCACCTACGTGCTGTGGGCTCTGCTGGCGCTGATGGTCGCCGTGGCGGTGCTGCTGCCGCGGCTCGCCGGGGCGTCGCGCGCGGTGATGATCGGGATCGGCACCCGCGTGCAATACGTGTTCCTCGCCGTGCTGGTGCCTGTGCTCGCCGGCGAGGTGCTGAAGGGCGCGATCGGGCGTGGCCGACCATTCGTCGGGGGCGCGGCCAATCCGTTCAATTTCTCGGCTTTCTCGTGGAGCGAGGCCTATGCCAGCCTGCCGTCGGGCCACGCCATCACCGCCTTCGCGCTGGCCGCCGCGGTGTCGGCGCTGTTCCCGCGGTTGCGGCTGTTGATGTTTCTGTATGCGATCACGATCGGCGTCTGCCGGCTGGTGCTGCTGGCGCATCACCCGAGCGACGTCGTTGCCGGCGCCCTGCTGGGGATCATCGGCGCGCTCGCCGTGCGCTATTGGTTCGCCGCGCGTCGGCTGGCGTTCACGATCCGCCCGGACGGCACCATCGAACCGCTGCCCGGGCCGTCCTGGGAGCGCGTCAAAAGGGTTGCCCGGGACGCCTTTGCCCCATAAGCCTTTGCCCCATAAGCCTTGGCCCCGTAAGAAGCGGTCGCGCCGGCGTGCGCCCCGGCCGCAAGTTCCCGACGCCCCCCGGATTGTCCCGAGCCATGCCTGAATTGATGCCAGACTCCGGTGCGCCGCCTGCGGTGTCCATTGTGGTGCCGGTGCGCAACGAGGCCGACAATGTCGCCCCGCTGATTGCCGAGATCGCCGCCGCGCTCGACGGGCGCTGGGCCTACGAGATCGTCTATGTCGACGACGGCTCGACCGACGCCACGCCGCAACGCCTGATGGCGCTGCGCCGCGAGCGCGCCAATCTGCGCCAGATCCGCCATGCGAAGTCCTGCGGCCAGTCGGCGGCGGTGCGCACCGGCGTCCGCGCCGCGCGCGGCGGGATCGTGGCGACGCTCGACGGCGACGGCCAGAACAATCCGGCGTTCATCCCCGATCTGATCCGGGCGCTGGAACAGGGCGGCGAGCGCTGCGGTCTCGCCGCCGGTCAGCGTGTCGGCCGCAAGGACACCGGCTTCAAGAAGCTGCAGTCCCGCGTCGCCAACAAGGTGCGCGACGCCATCCTGCGCGACGGAACCCGCGATTCCGGTTGCGGCCTGAAGGCGTTTCGCCGCGAGGTGTTCTTGGCGCTGCCGTATTTCGATGGCTTGCATCGTTTCCTGCCGGCGCTGGTGCGCCGCGAAGGCTACGACATCGTTTATGTCGACGTTGCCGACCGGCCGCGGCTGTCCGGCGTATCCAACTATGGCTTCTTCGATCGGCTGTGGGTCGGTCTGATGGATCTCGCCGGCGTGTGGTGGCTGATCCGCCGCAAGAAGGCCGTGCCCGCAGCGGCCGAGGTGAACGAATGCTGATTCAATACGGGCAAGCGCTCGGCGACTATCTCTACGACGTGTTCGTCGCCAAGTTCGATTTCTGGCTGGCCTTCGGCCTGGTCGCGCAATTGCTGTTCACCGCGCGCTTCGTGGTGCAGTGGATTTCCAGCGAGCGCGCCGGCAAGAGCGTGGTGCCGATGGCGTTCTGGTTCTTCTCGATGGGCGGCGGGCTGATGACGCTGGTCTACGGCATCGCCAAGCGCGAGCCGGTGATCATCCTCGGCCAGTCGATGGCGACGGTGATCTACATCCGCAACATCATGCTGATCATCAAGAACCATTCGAAAGGCTCGGAGAGCCTGCCGAACTGATATCGACCTGTTTGCCTGACCGTCATCCTGAGGTGCGAGCGCAGCGAGCCTCGAAGGATGACTGCGTCGCGTGCCTGTGGCTCATCCTTCGAGGCCCATCGCACCGCGCTTGATGCGCGGTTCGATGGGCACCTCAGGATGACGCTTCCGGGTATCAAATCAAATAGCGCGCGCTCAGCGCGCCGCGTTGAACGCCGCGAAGCCGCGTTCCAGATCGGCCTTGAGATCGTCGGTGCTCTCGAGCCCGATATGCAGCCGCAGCGCCGGTCCACCGGGGTTCCATTGCGTCGCGCTGCGATACGTCGTGCAGTCGAACGGGATCGCCAAACTCTCGAATCCTCCCCAGGAATAGCCCATGCCGAACAGCTTCACGGTGTCGAGCAGCGCATCGACGGCCTTCTGCGGCGCGGGCTGCAGCACGATCGAGAACAGGCCGGACGCGCCGGTGAAATCGCGCTTCCAGATCGCGTGTCCCGGGTCGCTTTCCAGCGCCGGGTGCAGCACGCGCTGCACCTCGGGGCGCTCGCCGAGCCAGCGCGCCATCTCCAGCCCGGATTGCTGATGCTGCGCCAGCCGCACCGCCAGCGTGCGCAGGCCGCGCAGCGCCAGGAACACGTCGTCCGGCCCGGCGCAGACGCCGAGCTGGCGAATCCCCTCGGCCACCTGCGGCCACGCCCTTTTGTTGGCTGCGATGGTGCCGAACATGATGTCGGAATGGCCGCCGATATATTTGGTGCCGGCCTGGATCGAGATGTCGACGCCCTGATCGAGCGAGCGGTGATACAGCGGCGTCGCCCAGGTGTTGTCGTCGATCACCAGCGCGCCATGCGCATGCGCGACCTCGGCGATCGCCGGAATGTCGGGCATTTCGAAGGACTGCGAGCCGGGCGCCTCGACCATCACCACGGCCGTATTGGGCTTGAGGTGCGCGGCGATTCCGGCCCCGATCAAGGGATCGAAATAGCTGGTCTCGATGCCGTAGCGCTTCAGCATCTGGTCGCAGAACAGCCGGGTCGGGCGATAGGCGTTGTCACACACCAGGACATGATCGCCGGCTTTCAGCACCGCCAGCAGGGCGGTCGAGATCGCCGAGACGCCGGACGGCGCCAGGCCGACGCCGGCGCATTGCGGGCCTTCCAGCGCCATCAGCGCCTGCTGCAGCGCCCTCGTGGTCGGCGTGCCGTGGCGTCCATACGAATACTCGCCGCGGTGCGCGTGCAGGTCTTCGGCCGTCGGGTACAATACCGTCGAGCCGCGCACCACCGGGGGATTGACGAAGCCCTTCTGCGCCTTGGTGTCGCGGCCGGAGGTGACCAGCCGGGTCTGCGGGCTGAGCGGCGATGCCGGGTCGCCGTGATCGGAAGAGTTCATACTGGCTCGCTGATGAATTAACCGCCATGGTGATCGCGCAACGAGCGCCGGGCGGCTGCCGAAACGATCTGCCTAATAGCAGGCTTGGGAAGACGGCCGTCAACCCCTTGACCCGGCGTCCAACTCGTTCTGTGATGCAACAAGCTGTCTGGACGCCGTGCGGAGGGACTCGCGCAGATGTCGACCCGGGGTCATCCCTCACGGAGCCACAGCGACGGCCATGCGGGCAAGATGCGCGGATCCACCGGCTGCTCCTGCTGCGCTTGCCGCAACCACGCAACACCGCGATGCCGGCCAGACGCCGCAACTCATTCCTTGAAAGGTTTTTCGATGAAACGCGTATCCCTCGTCGCCGCCGCCGTCGTCGCCTGCTTCGCGGCCCAGAGCGCGGGCGCGCAGACGCTGAAGACGGTCAAGGACCGCGGCATTCTGTCCTGCGGCGTCAGCCAGGGGCTTCCGGGATTCTCGGCGCCCGACGACAAGGGCAACTGGACCGGCCTCGACGTCGACGTCTGCCGCGGCATCGCGGCGGCGATCTTCGACGACCCGAGCAAGGTGAAATTCGTGCCGCTGTCGGCCAAGGACCGCTTCACCGCGCTGCAATCCGGCGAGATCGACGTGCTGTCGCGCAACACCACCTGGACGCTGTCGCGCGACACCTCGCTCGGCGTCAACTTCGCCGGCGTCAGCTATTACGACGGGCAGGGCTTCCTGGTGAAGAAGGCGCTCAAGGTCAATTCCGCGCTCGAGCTCAACAGCGCCTCGGTCTGCGTGCAGACCGGCACCACCAACGAGCAGAACGTCGCCGACTACTTCAAGGGCAACAACATGAAGTACGAGGTGATCGCTTTCGCCAACGCCGACGAGGCGATCAAGGCCTATGAGTCCGGCCGCTGCGACGTGTTCACCTCGGACGTGTCCCAGCTCTACGCGCAGCGGCTGAAGCTGGCGACGCCGGCCGACCACGTCGTGCTGCCGGAAGTGATCTCCAAGGAGCCGCTCGGTCCGCTGGTCCGGCACGGCGACGACCAGTGGTTCGACGTGGTCAAGTGGACGCTGTTCGCGATGATCAATGCCGAGGAACTCGGCGTCACCCAGAGCAACGTCGCCGAGATGGCCAAGTCCGACAAGCCGGAACTGCGGCGCGTGTTCGGCACCGACGGCAATCTCGGCGAGCAGCTCGGCCTGACCAAGGACTGGGTCGCGCGGATCATCAAGGCGACCGGCAATTACGGCGAATCGTTCGAGCGCAACGTCGGCGCCGGCTCCAAGCTCGAAATCGCCCGCGGCCTGAACAAGCCCTGGAACAAGGGCGGCATCATGTACGCGCCGCCGATCCGCTGACGCGCGGATCACGGCCGTGGCGATCGACGCCCGACCACCGCCGTCGCAATTCGGCGCGAGATTGCGCCGGGCGCTCGGCGGTCGATCCGGCTGGAAGGGGCTGATCGCGCAGCTGCTGTTCGTCGCGGTGCTGTGCTGGATCGGCTACGCGATCGTCGACAATGCGCGCGACAACCTCACCAATCAGCGGATCGCGTCCGGCTTCGGCTTCATGTCGCAGACCGCCGGCTTCGGCGTCAGCCAGACGCTGATCCCGTATGCGGAGTCGGACAGCTACACCCGGGTTTTTCTGGTCGGCCTCGTCAATACGCTGGTGGTGTCGGTGATCGGCATCTTCTTCGCGACGCTGCTCGGCTTTCTCGTGGCACTCGGCCGGCTGTCGCCGAACTGGCTGATCGCGCGGATCGCCGGCGGTTATGTCGAGCTGATCCGCAACCTGCCGCTGCTGTTCCAGATCCTGTTCTGGTATCTCGCCGTGCTCGGCGCGCTGCCGGGCCCGCGCCAGAGTGTGTCGGTGTTCGACAGCTTCTTTCTGTCGAACCGCGGCATCGTCGTGCCGCGTCCGGTCGGCGAAGCCGGGCTCGACGGTTTTCTCGTGGCGCTGCTGATCGCCGTGATCGCGGCGATCGTGCTGCCGATCTATGCGCGGCGGCGATTGTTCGACACCGGCAAGCCGATGAAGGTCTGGCCGTGGAGCGTCGGCCTGCTGATCGGCCTGCCGCTGATCGCGGTGCTGATCTTCGGCCGGCCGTTCGGCTTTGAAATCCCGGCGCTGAAAGGTTTCAATTTCGCCGGCGGCGCGCGGATCGCGCCGGAGTTCGTGGCGCTGACGCTGGCGCTCGCGACCTACACGGCGGGGTTCATCGCCGAGATCGTCCGCGCCGGCATCCTGTCGGTGCACAAGGGCCAGATGGAAGCCGGCGCGTCGCTCGGCCTGTCGCGCGGTGCGACGTTGCGGCTCGTCGTGATCCCGCAGGCGATGCGGGTGATCCTGCCGCCACTGACCAACCAATATCTCAACCTGACCAAGAATTCGTCGCTGGCGGTGGCGATCGGCTATCCCGATCTGTTCTCGGTGTTCGCCGGCACCACGCTGAGCCAGACCGGGCAGGCGATCGAGGTGATCGCGATCACCATGGGCGTGTATCTGCTGATCTCGCTGATCACCAGCGCGCTGATGAGCCTGTACAGTTGGCGGATCAACCGGAGCATGGGCGCATGAGCGAACTCGGTTCGATCACGCCGGCCTTCGTGCGCGCCGAGCTGGTGCCCGAGCGCGCCGCGCCGGTGAAGACCACCGGCTTCATCGGCGTGATGCGGGGGCGGCTGTTCAATTCGCCCACCAACATCCTGCTGACCATCGTCGGCGCGCTGCTGATGTACTTCACCGTGGTGCCGACGGTGAAATTTCTGCTGGTGGACGCGGTCTGGACCGGCAGCAACCGCACCGATTGCCTGGCCGAAACGCTGCATCGCGACGTCGGCGCGTGCTGGCCGTTCGTGCAGGCGAAGGCTTCGCAATTCGTCTACGGCTTCTATCCGCAGCCGGAGCGCTGGCGCGTCGACCTGACCTTCGCGCTCGCCGCCTTGCTGCTGCTGCCGCTCTTGATCCCGCGCGCGCCGGCGAAGACGTTGAATGCCGGATTGTTCTTCGTCGCTTTCCCGGTGCTTGCGTTCTTTCTGCTGCATGGCGGCGGGCTGCAGGGCTTCATGGTGAGCTGGACCGCGGACCTGCTGTCCGGCCTGGTCGGCAGTCTCGGCGAAGCGGGCAGCGAGCTCGCGCGCGGCGGCGCGCTCGCGGTCGGCATCGGCAAGCCGGTGCTGTGGATCGCCACCGCGCTGAGCTGGCTGATCGCGCCGCTGGTCTGGCTGCGCGACTGGATCGCGGCCTCCGGCCAGCCGGTGTGGATCGATCTCGGCCTGACGGCGCTGATCGTCACCGCGCTGGTCGCCGTTCTGACCGGGCTGCGCAACGGCGGACGACCGCTGCTAATGACGCTCGCGACCTTCATCGGCATCGCCGTGGTGATTGCTTGGCTGCGGCTCGATCGCGGCGGCTTGCCGATCGTCGGCACGCGGCAATGGGGCGGATTGCTGGTGACGCTGGTCGTCTCGGTCACCGGCATCGTCGCCTCGATGCCGATCGGCATCGCGCTGGCGCTCGGCCGGCGCTCGACGATTCCGCTGATCCGGCTGTTCTCGGTCGGCTTCATCGAGTTCTGGCGCGGCGTGCCGCTGATCACCGTGCTGTTCTTCGCGACCTATATGCTGCCGCTGTTCCTGCCCGGCAACTTCACCATCGACGGGCTGATGCGGGTGCTGATCGGCGTCGCGCTGTTCGCCGGCGCCTACAACGCCGAAGTGGTGCGCGGCGGGCTCAACGCGATTCCGCGCGGCCAGGCCGAAGCCGCCAGCGCGCTCGGGCTGTCCTATGCCAAGACCACGGGTCTGATCGTGCTGCCGCAGGCGCTGCGCCACGTCATCCCGGGCCTCGTCAACAGCTTCATCGCGCTGTTCAAGGACACCTCGCTGGTGTCGATCGTGGCGCTGTTCGATCTCCTGGGCCAGCTCCGCGCCGCCTTCGCCGATCCGACCTGGTCGACGCCGACCACGCTGTTCACCGGCTTCGCCTTCACCGGGCTGATCTACTTCGTGTTCTGCTTCGGCATGTCGCGCTATTCGTTGTTCGTCGAACATCGGCTCAATGCCCACCGGCGCACCTGACAGAGGACTCTCGTTGATGGCGGAGAAACCGATCGTCTCGATCGCGGCGCTGAACAAATGGTACGGCGATTTCCACGTGCTGCGCGACATCAATCTCGATGTCCGTCGCGGCGAGCGCATTGTGATCTGCGGCCCGTCGGGCTCCGGCAAGTCGACGCTGATCCGCTGCATCAACGCGCTCGAGGAATTTCAGGAAGGCGAGATCGTGGTCGACGGCATCGACCTCGGCCCGAGCCTGAAGCATGTCGACGCCGTCCGCCGCGAAGTCGGCATGGTGTTCCAGAGCTTCAACCTGTTTCCGCATCTCACCGTGCTGGAGAACTGCACGCTGGCGCCGATCTGGGTCCGCAACGTCCCGAAGAAGGACGCCGAGGCGACCGCGATGAAATATCTCGAGCGGGTGCGGATTCCCGACAAGGCCGGCAAATATCCGGGCCAGATTTCCGGCGGTCAGCAGCAGCGCGTGGCGATAGCGCGGGCGCTGTCGATGAACCCGAAGGTGATGCTGTTCGACGAGCCGACCTCGGCGCTCGATCCCGAAATGGTCAAGGAAGTGCTCGACACCATGGTCGACCTCGCCGACGAGGGCATGACCATGCTGGTCGTCACCCACGAGATGGGCTTCGCCCGCGAAGTCGCGAATCGCGTGGTGTTCATGGATGCGGGCCAGATCATCGAGGCCAACGAGCCCGAGGAGTTCTTCGCGCATCCGCAGCACGCGCGGACCAAATTGTTCTTGAGCCAGATCCTGCGCTGACGTCGAAGGGTCCGAGGCGCCGGCGCGTCAGATCGCGCGGGATGCCGCCGAGGCGCGCTTCAGACGTTTGCCGTCGCTCGCCGAGAATTGTCCGAACACCTGCCTGACGCGATCGGCCGGCGTGACGTCGTCGGCGAAGCTGCGCTCGCGTCGCGCGTCGGCGGCCGCCACGCGAGGCGCATAGATGGCGCTGCTGAAGATGGCGTCGTTGAACCGCGGCGGTCCCTCCCCGTACACGGCATCGATGACGATCAGCAGTGCCAGCAAGGCCGGCCCGACGGTGACGAAGTATCTGAAGACGGGCATGACGCGCTCCTTGTTCGCCGTAGGAAGCGCCGTCAGGCGTGAAGGTCGGGTTGATGACGCCGCCGGCGCTACGAGTGCGGTTGCCGCCCGGTTAACCGGATCGCGACAATGCGTCGGTTGCGGGCGATCCCAAGCGTCAATCTGTCAAACAGCCACGGCGATGTGCTCTCGCGGCGCCGGAGCGTCCGAGGTTTGCACCCGTCGCTGTCACAGCGAGGGGTGGGGGCGCGCCGGTCGGCGCGGTTTGGTGGTGGTTCTCGCGATGACTTGCGAAGTCATCGCGCAACGCCTTCCGGCGCGCCCACCGCGGCGCTTTCTGTCTTCGGGCCCGTGCTTCCGTCGACAGGCAAGGGTAGTGAAACCCCACGGTCCGGCGGATTACGCCGCCTTCGCCTGCCCCCGTGCAGCGAACTAACAAGTCGCAGAGCCTCGTAGTAGGCCCGGACGGGTCCCCGAAGCCTCCCGGACGTGCGGGTGCGAGCCGCAACGCGCAGGACGCCGCGTCCGTTCGACTCCACCGGCGCCATGCCGGCTTGATCGAACTATCATCGGGGCCGGTGACCCGGCCCGTCCGATCTGTCCCGCTTGTACGACGCCTCGCGAAGCGCCCCTCACGGACAGGACGAGCGGACTATAAGCCTATTAGGAATGTAGTCAAGAGGCTTGCGAAGCTTTTTGCTACTTCAACCCATGATCCCCGAACGAGAGGGATTTACGACATCACGCCGGAGAGTTCATCGAGCGTGCACGCGGTCCTCGATTGCGCTTCGCTTCATCGAGGCTATGGTCTCGGCGCTTCGCTGCCTGCTCACACCGCCGCGAACGGCACGGCGATCGTGCTCTTGGTCTCCATCCACTCCGGCACCGGCAGGTTCTTGCTGCGCATGAAGTCCGGGTTGAACAGTTTGGACTGATAGCGGCTGCCATAGTCGCACAGAATGGTGACGATGGTGGCGCCGGGGCCGAGATCCTTGGCGAGGCGGATCGCGCCGGCGACGTTGATGCCGCTGCTGCCGCCGAGGCAGAGGCCCTCGTGCTCGAGCAGATCGTAGACGATCGCGACCGCTTCCTCGTCGGGGATCTGATAGGCGTCATCGATCACCGCGCCGTCGAGATTGGCGGTGATGCGGCCCTGGCCGATGCCTTCGGTGATCGATGAGCCTTCGGATTTCAGCGCGCCGTTCTTGTAGTAATTGTAAAGCGCCGAGCCCATCGGGTCGGCGAGCACGGCGCGGATCTTCGGGTTGTTCTGCTTGAGCCCGATCGAGACGCCGGCCAGCGTGCCGCCGGAGCCGACCGCGGCGACGAAGCCGTCGACCTTGCCGTCGGTCTGATTCCAGATCTCCGGCGCCGTGGTGTCGATATGCGCCTGGCGGTTGGCGACGTTGTCGAACTGATTGGCCCAGATCGCGCCGTTCGGCTCGGTCTCGGCAAGCTGCGCGGCGAGCCGGCCGGACAGTTTCACGTAGTTGTTGGGGTTGGCGTAGGGCACCGCCGGCACCTCGATCAGTTCGGCGCCGCACAGCCGCAGCATGTCCTTCTTTTCCTGGCTCTGCGTGTTCGGGATCACGATCACGGTGCGGAAGCCGAGCGCGTTGGCGACCAGCGCCAGCCCGATGCCGGTGTTGCCCGCGGTACCCTCGACCACGACCCCACCGGGGCGCAGCGCGCCGCGCGCGATCGCATCCTTGATGATGAACAGCGCCGCACGGTCCTTCACCGACTGGCCCGGATTCATAAACTCGGCCTTGCCGAGAATGGTGCAGCCGGTCGCCTCCGACGCGCGCTTCAACTTGATCAGGGGCGTGTTGCCGATGGCGTCGACGACGTCGTTCTTGATGATCATCATATCCGGAGCTGGGATGCGGTTGCGGGACCACAACCTAGGTGACGCGCCGGCACGGCACAAGGCAGCGCTGCTGCTTCATTGTGCAGCGCATGCGGTCGCGGGGGCGCGGTCTCAGTTGGTCTTGGCGAACACCACCTGCCGGACGTCGATATTGCCGGACAGGAATCCGGCCTCGCAATAAGCGAGATAGTACTCCCACAGCCGCCGGAAGCGGTCGTCGAAGCCGAGCGGCGTCAGGGTCGGCCACGCCTCGCGGAAATTGTCTCTCCAGGTCGCGAGCGTCTTGGCATAATCTTCTCCGAAGATGCGCTCGCGAATGACCGGGACGCCGAACCTGTCGCCGAGCGATTTCAGCACGCCGGGCGAGGGCAGCATCCCGCCGGGGAACACGTAGCGCTGGATGAAGTCGACCTCGCGGCGATAGGCCTGGAAGAAGCGGTCCTGAATCGTGATCGCCTGAATCCCGACCAGCCCGCCGGGCATCAGCCGGTCGCGCAATTGTGAGAAATAGCGCGGCCAGAATTCCTCGCCGACCGCCTCGATCATTTCGATCGAGGCGATGCGGTCGTATTGGCCGCGTTCGTCGCGATAGTCCTGCAGCCGGATTTCGACCTTGTCGGCGAGGCCGGCGCGCTGCATCCGCTCCTGGGCGAAGTCGCGCTGTTCCTTGCTGATGGTGAGGCCGACGACGCGGGCGTCGAAATTCTTCGCGGCGTATTCGGCGAAACCGCCCCAGCCGCAGCCGATCTCCAGCACGGTCTGGCCCGGCCGCAGGTCGATCGCTTCGGCGAGCCGCTGATATTTGTTGATCTGCGCCGCGGTCAGGTCCTGGGTGTGATCCTCGAACAGCGCCGAGGAATAGGTCATGCTCGGATCGAGCCAGGCCGAATAGAACGCGTTGCCGATGTCGTAATGCGCGTAGATGTTGCGCCGCGCCTGCCGCTTGGTGTTGCGGTTGAACCAGTGCCGGACCACCTGGACGAAGCGCATCATCGGATTGTCGCCGAGCATCGCCTGGATCAGCTCGTGATTGACGCAGAACAGATACAGGAACTGGGTCAGGTCCGGCGTGTCCCAATCGCCGTTGAGATAGGCTTCGGCGATGCCGATGTCGCCGCCGTTGATCAGCCGCGAGGCGAAGGCGTAATTGTGCAGCCGCATTTCGGCGGCGGGGCCCGGCTCGGCGCCGCCCATGCGGAACCTGCGGCCATCGGGCAGGGTGACGTCGAGCGTGCCGCGGCGCAGCCGCGCACCGAAGGCGAGCGCCATTCGCACCACGCGCGGCATCCCGGCGAGCTTCGAGTCAACATTGTCGGGGGTCAGCAGCACCAGCTCGTACATTTCACTTCCATCGATCTCGCCCAGGTCGGACAGATGGAAACGCTGGGCTCACGTATGATTACTATAAGCATCGTGCGGCCGCGCTGCAAAGCCGTTCGACGGCGGCGGCGCAGGCGGACGCGGCACCAATCGCGCACCTTTGATCCACAGACGCAGCGCTTCCCAGTGAATCGCCGCCATCACCTTGATGGTCATCAGCGGCAGCGCGACGAACGAGCGCAGCAGCGATGCGCTCGACAGCGGCCGGCGACGGCCGTTGAAGGTGGCCGACAGCAGCGGACCGGTGGCATCGGTCTCGAGAATCCGGACTTTCACGGCCTCGCCGGGCGGCGACACCCGGAAATGGTAGCGCATCGCCATCTCGATGAAGGGCGAGACGTAGAACAGCTTGTCCTGCGCCTGGCGCAGGCCGGCGGCGGTGATCTCGCCGGGTTTCACCGGCAGCGCGTATGAATGGATGTCGCCGAAGGTGTTGCGGACCTCGTAGACCACCATCGCGAGATCGCCGTCGGCGCCGTAACAGAAATACACCGACAGCGGATTGAAGGTGTAGCCGAGCAGGCGCGGATAGGTCAGCAGCAGCACGCGGCCGCCCGCGAGATCGACGCCCTGCGCCACGGCGCAGCGCTCGACATAGCCGCGCAGCGGCGCGCCGTCGCGATCGCCGTGATCCTTTTCGTGAAAGGCGTACAGCGCGCGGCGGTTGACGCCGAACAGCGGCGTCATCCGGTCAGCCTCGGCCAACCGGTCGAGGTCGATCAGCAGCGACATCACCCGGTAGTTGAAGCGGTGGCCCATCGGCTTCAGCCGGGCATGCATCACGTCGCCGAAATACAGCACGGCTGCGGCAGCGGGCGGGCCGCCGGTCGTCGCTGGAGCCTTGTCGGCGGGCTGCGTCATGATTATTCCGCGGCTTCCCTGACTTCGGGCCGCGGCGCCCGCCACGGCACCGGCGCCCCCAGATTTTCGGCAACCGCGAGGCCGGAGCGCAGCCCGTCCTCGTGGAAGCCGTAGCCGGTCCAGGCGCCGCAGAACCAGGTGCGGCGCTGGCCCTGGATCTCGCCGATCCGGCGCTGCGCGGCGAAGGCTGCGGCCGTGTACTGCGGATGGTCGCAGTCGTAACGCCCGAAGGTCAAGGCCGGATCGGGCGCGAACGGCGGGTTGAGGCTGACGAACAACGGCTTGGAGTCGTCGATGCCCTGCAGCCGGTTCATCCAATAGGTCACCGCGACGTCGTTGACCGGCGAGCCGTCGCGCTGCCAGCGCAGGAAGTTCCACGACGCCCAGGCGTGCTTGCGCTTCGGCATCAGCCGCGGATCGCGGTGCAGATAGACCAGGTTCGGCGCATAGCCGATCGCGCCCAGAATATCCCGCTCCTCGTCGCTGGGATCGGCCAGCATCGCCAGCGCCTGATTGCTGTGCGCGCCGATCACGACGTGATCATAGACGTCGGCGTGGCCGAGGCTGTCGCGCACGATCACGCCCTTCGGCGAGCGCTCGATCGCCGTCACCGCCGCACCGAGCCGGAGATGATCCTTGAAGCCCGCGGTGAGCTTCTCGACATAGCGCGCGCTGCCGCCCTTGACGGTGCGCCAGATCGGACGTTCGTAATGCAGCAGCCGATGGTTGTTGAAGAAGGCGACGAAATTCTCGGCCGGGAAGTCGAGGATTTCCGCCGCCGGCGCCGACCAGATCGCAGCGCCCATCGGCGCCAGATAATCGGTCAAGAGCCGCGGCGCGAATTTTCGACTGGTGAAATATTCGCCGAGCGACAGACCCGCCAGCGCGCCGGACTTGAAGTCGGCGACGCTCTGCTCGTTGAACACCAGAATGTGCCGCAGCATCTTCAGATAAGACGGCGACAGCAGATTGCTCGGCTGCGCGAACAGGCCGCGCGCGGTTTCGAGCCAGTTCGAGCCGCCGCCTTTCCATTCGAATCGGCCGGCATCTGCCGAGACCGCGAAGCTCATGCAGCTCTCGACCGTTTCGATGCCGAGATGGGCGAACAGCGCGGTGAGATCGGGATAATTGAGCTGGTTGTAGACGATGAAGCCGATATCGACCGGGATCGGTGTGCCGCCGTAATCGACCGTGACGGTGTGGCTGTGACCGCCCGCGCGCAATTCGCGCTCATAGACCGTCACGGGATATCGCGACGACAGTGCCCAAGCGGCGGCATTGCCTGCGATTCCCGTTCCAACAACTGCGACGCGCATTCTCTAAGCCCCCTTAGCCCGCTGGTTCCCGAGTTACGACGGGGCGCCGCAGGAGTTTCAGCACGATCGAAAGTGCTTTGACGGGGTGAGCGGGCAGTGTCGAATCCACAGGCGGGCAACAATCAGATGAAATCTTGGTAAGCTTTGCCGTATTCGCCAAACCCGTCAAGTTGGTTAGAACCCTACAAAATAAGGCGATCCTCGCTGTCGCACGTCGCCGCCGTCGCGCCTCGACCGCTCTGCCGGCGCCGTCTCGGGCGCGGACGGGTCTGTGCGGCGTGAATTCCTGCAGCTAGAATGCCAATGGGCTTCGAGAAAGCATTCTCCCGGTGATCGTTTTGCAAGTGGCTGGCAAGAGGCGTCGTCCGTCGGAATTGATTCCGGCGCGGGGTGCGTGGCGAAACGCCGCGCCCTGCGATGAGTCGCGGCCCGCATGAGCACCATATTGCGCTACCTTGGTCGGTCCGTGAGGATGGTTGCCGCCTCGGCGTTCGTCCTCGGCGCCGGCGGCTGCATCCTGACCAAGGACCTGCCGGACCCGGCGCTGGATCTGCCGCCGCGCTACAAGTCGGCGTCGCTGAACACCGTCGACGCGCCGCCGGCGCTCGACTGGTGGCGCGGCTTCCGTTCGGCCGAGCTGACGCAATTGATGGAAGAGGCGCAGACCGTCAATCTCGACATTGCCGCGGCGACCGCGCGCATCCTGCAGGCGGACGCCCAGGCGCGGATCACCGGGGCGGCGCTGCTGCCCTCGATCACCGGCAACGGCAGCGGCTCGCAGAACAAGACCTCGGGCAGCAATGTCTCGAACACCACGATCGCCGGCCGCCGCTACGCCACCTATTCGGCATCGCTGAGCGCGAGCTACGAAATCGATTTCTGGGGCAAAAATCACGACGCCGCGCTGGCGGCCGAGGAGACCGCGACCGCCACGAGGTTCGACCGCGACGTGGTCGCGCTGACCACGATGGCGAGCGTCGCCAACGCCTATTTCCAGGTGCTGGCGACCCAGGACCGGCTCCGCACCTCGCGCGAGAACATCGCCAGCGCGCAGCGGATTCTCGACGCCATCAAGCAGCGGCTCGCCGCCGGCACCGGTAGCGATCTCGACGTCGCCCAGCAGGAGAGCGTGCTGGCGAATCAGCGCGCCGCGGTGCCGCCGCTGCAATTGACGCTGGCGCAGAACATCAACACGCTGGCGACGCTGGTGTCCCGTCCGCCGGAAAGCGTGAAGATCGTCGGCGGCTCGCTGAACCGGATCTCGTCGCCGCGGGTGACGCCGGGGCTGCCGTCCGAACTGCTGACGCAGCGGCCGGACATCCGCCGCCAGGAGGCGCAGCTCGCGTCCGCGACGGCCAATGTCGGCAGCGCGCGGGCGCAGTTCTTCCCGAGCATTCAATTGACCGGGCAGGGCGGCTATCAGAGCGCGGTGCTGGCCTCGCTGTTCACGCCGCAGGCGACCTTCTCCAGCCTCGCGGCCGGGCTGACCCAGCCGATCTTCGACGGCGGCCGCATCCAGGGCAATTTCGACCTGACCCGGGCGCAGCAGGAGGAACTGCTGCAGACCTACCGCAAGACCGTGGTGTCGGCCTTCGCCGACGTCGACAACGCGCTCGAATCGATCAAGCAGAACACCGAGCGGCTGCGTCTGCAGCGACAGGTGGTGGCGTCGTCGCGGCGGGCTTTCAATTTGGCCGAACAGCAACTACGTGCAGGAACGGCCGACATCGTCACCGTTCTCAACACGCAACTGACACTGTTCACGGCGGAAGATGCGCTGATCCAGACGCAATTGGCGCGCTATCTGGCGATCGTCAGCCTGTTTCAGGCGCTCGGGGGCGGCTGGGAGCCGAGGATGGAAAGACCGCTCAATGCTCTTTAAGCCGGAGACCAACGACGCGTCCGGCACCGGGCCCGGCGCAAACAGTCTGGCGTCGCGCGCCCGGCGGCGGACGGTGTCGTTGCTGGTGACCGCGATCATCCTCGCCGGGCTCGGCTACATCGCCTGGACCGCGTTCCAGACCAAGCCGGCGGCCGTCACGGGGCGCGGTGGACCGCGTGGCGACATGGCGGTGCCGGTGCTGGCGGCGACGCCCAAGATTCAGGACGTGCCGGTGTATCTCGACGGCGTCGGCTCGGTGAAGGCGCTCGCCAATGTCACCGTGCGCGCCCAGGTCGACGGCAAGCTGGTCGCGGTGAACTTCACCGAAGGTCAGGACGTCAAGGCCGGGGATGTGCTGGCCGAGATCGATCCGGCGATCTATCAGGCGCAATACGATCAGGCGGTGGCGAAAAAGGCGCAGGACGAGGCGCAGCTCGCCAACGCCAAGATCGATCTCGCCCGCTATCAGCAACTCGCGGCGTCGAACGCCGGCTCGAAGCAGCAGGCCGACACCCAGAAGGCGACCGTGGCGCAGCTCGACGCGCTGGTGCGCTCCGATCAGGCGGCGATCGACAACGCCGCGGCGACGCTGAGCTACACCAAGGTGGTGGCGCCGATCTCCGGCCGCGCCGGCCTGCGCCAGGTCGACAAGGGCAATCTCGTCAAGTCGGCCGACACCACCGGCATCGTGGTGATCACGCAGTTGCAGCCGATCGCGGTGCAGTTCAGCCTGCCGCAACAGCAGATCGTGCGCGTCAACGCCGCGTCGGCGAAGGGCGCGCTGGCGGTCGACGTGTTCGGCAATGACGGCGTCACCGTCATCGATACCGGCGTGCTCAGGGGCATCGACAATCAGGTCGATCAAACCACCGGCACGGTGAAGCTGAAGGCGGAATTTCCGAACACCAGATTCCAGCTCTGGCCCGGGCAATTCGTCAATGTCCGACTCAAGGTCGAGACGCTGAACCAGGTCGTGGTGGTGCCGACCTCGGCGGTGCAGCGCGGACCGGCCGGGACATTCAGCTACGTCATCGACCAGGACAATGTGGTGCATGCGCAGCCCGTCAAGGTGACGCAGCAGAACGAAACCGAGGCGGTAATCGCCAGCGGGCTGACGCCCGCGGATCGTGTCGTCACCACCGGATTCGCCAATCTGTCCGAGGGTGCCAAGGTCAGGATCGGCGACGGCGGCCAGGCGCCGGCCGTCGATCTGGCGCCGCGCAAGCGCCGCGGCCCGCCCGGCGATCAGGCCAAGCCGGGCGAAGGTGGCGCCGCCGAACAGGGCAAGCGCCGCCGCGGCGAGGGCGGCGCAGGGGCGCCGGGACAGACCGGGCAGGCGCCCGCGGCGGGCGCCGAACCGGCGGGGGCTGCGAAGGCGCAGTGAGCCTTCGCCGCCGCCGATGTGACGACATGAAGCCGCAGCGCTGAGGACAGAAGCATGAGCGTCTCCGAGCCGTTCATCCGGCGCCCGATCGCAACCTCGCTGCTCGGCGTGGCGTTGCTGCTCGGCGGCGTGCTCGGCTATTTTTCGCTACCGGTGTCGGCGCTGCCTCAGGTCGATTTTCCGACCGTGCAGGTCTCGACCCGGCTGCCGGGCGCGAGCCCCGACGTGGTGGCGTCGCTGATCACCGCGCCGCTGGAGCGGCAGCTCGGCCAGATTCCGTCGCTGACGGCGATGACCTCGACCTCATCGTTCGGCGTCAGCCAGGTGTCGCTGCAGTTCGACCTCAACCGCGATATCGACGGCGCCACCCAGGACGTTCAGGCGGCGATCAACGCCGCCGCCGGCATCCTGCCGAAGAACCTGCCGTACCCGCCGACCTACGCCAAGGTGAACCCGGCCGACGCCCCGGTGATGACGCTGGCGCTGACCTCGACCACCGCCTCGCTGCGGGCGATGAGCGACATCGCCGATACGATGCTGGCGCAGCGGCTGGCGCAGATCAGCGGCGTCGGCCGGGTCGCGGTGCTCGGCGGATTGAAGCCGGCGGTGCGGGTCCAGGCCGATCTCGCCCGGCTCGCCGCCTATGGCATCTCGATGGAAGACCTGCGCACGGCGATCGCCGGCGCCAATGTCTCCGGCCCGAAGGGCTCGCTCGACGGCGCGCAACAGGCCTACACCATCGCCGCCAACGACCAGATCGCCACGGCAGAGGCTTACAAGCCGATCATCGTTGCCTATCGCAACGGCTCGCCGGTGACGATCGGCGACGTCGCGAATATTCTCGATGGATTGGAGAACGACCGCACCGGCGCCTGGTACCAAGGCACGCCCTCGGTGATCCTCGACATCCAGCGCCAGCCGGGCGCCAATGTCATCGAAGTGGTCCGCGGCATCCGCGCCGAGATCCCCAAGCTGCAACGCATCATCCCGGCCGGCGTCAAGCTCACCGTGGTCAGCGACCGCACCGAGACGATCCGCGCCTCGGTCAACGACGTGCAGTTCACGCTGCTGCTCAGCGTCGGGCTGGTGACGCTGGTGGTGCTGCTGTTCCTGCGCTCGATGCGGGCGACGATCATCGCCGGCGTGGCGCTGCCGCTGTCGCTGATCACCTCGTTCGGGGTGATGTATTTCGCCGGCTTCAGCCTCGACAATCTGTCGCTGATGGCGCTGACGATCGGCACCGGCTTCGTCGTCGACGACGCCATCGTGATGATCGAGAACATCGTCCGCCATATGGAGGAGGGCGAAAACCCGATGCAGGCGGCGCTGTCCGGCGCCTCCGAAATCGGCTTCACCGTGATCTCGCTGACGATGTCGCTGATCGCGGTATTCATCCCGCTGTTGTTCATGTCGGGCCTGGTCGGCCGGATGTTCCGCGAATTCGCGCTGACGCTGACGATCGCCGTGGTGACGTCCGCCATCGTGTCGCTGACGCTGACGCCGATGATGTGCTCGCGGCTGCTCAAACACGCCCACGAGGAGCGCCAGGTGCCCGGCCTCGCGGCCATCACCCGCTGGATCGATCGCGGTGCCGAGGCCTATCACCGCAGCCTGCTCTGGGTACTGAAGCATCAGCGCGCCACGCTGGTGGTGACGTTCCTCACCATCGTGGCGACGCTGGCGCTCTATGTGGTCGCGCCGAAGGGCTTCCTGCCGCTGCAGGACACCGCCTCGATCACCGCCGTGACGGAGGCCGGGCAGGACGTCTCCTTCGCCGAGATGCAGGCGCGGCAGACCGAGGCGGCCGACGCGATCAAGGCCGATCCGGACGTGATCGGCGTGGTGTCGGTGATCGGCGCCGGCACGGTCAATCCGACCACCAATGTCGGCCGGCTGGTGATGACGCTGAAGCCGCGCGGTGACCGCAAGGCCGGCGTCGCCGAGGTGATCGAGCGGCTGAAGCAGCGGGTGGCGTCGATCCCCGGCATGACGGTGTACTTCCAGGCGGTGCAGGACGTGCAGATCTCGACCCAGTCGAGCCGCTCGCAATATCAGTACACGCTGACCGCCACGGATGCGGCGCTGGTCTCGGAATGGGCGGCGAAGCTGGTCGCCGAGCTGCGCGACGATCCCTTGTTCCGCGACGTCTCGTCGGAAGCGCAGGAGCGGGGCCTGCGCGCCGCGCTCGACGTCAATCGGCAGCGCGCCGGCCAGCTCGGCGTCAGCCTCCAGGCGATCAACGACACGCTGAACGACGCCTTCGCGCAACGTCAGATCTCGACGATCTACGGCCAGGCCAACCAGTACCGCGTGGTGCTGGAGGCGATGCCGATTTACCAGAAGGACCCGTCGATCCTGTCGAAGCTGTACGTGCCCGGCACCGACGGCGCGCAGGTGCCGATCTCGGCGGTGGCGGAATTGAAGCGGACCACCGCGCCGCTGTCGATCTCGCACCAGGCGCAGTTTCCGTCGGTGGCGCTGAGCTTCAATCTGGCGCCGGGGGCGTCGCTCGGCGAGGCGGTCGACGAGATCAAGGTGATCGAGACCCGGATCGGGATGCCCGGCAGCATCGTCGGCGTGTTCTACGGCGACGCCGCCGAGTTCTCGAAATCGCTGTCCGGCCAGCCCTGGCTGATCCTCGCAGCACTGGTGACGATCTACATCGTGCTCGGCGTGCTGTACGAGAGCTTCATCCACCCGATCACCATCCTGTCGACGCTGCCCTCTGCGGGCGTCGGCGCGATCCTGGCCTTGATGCTGTTCGGGCAGGACCTCTCGGTGATCGGGCTGATCGGCATCATCCTGTTGATGGGTATCGTCAAGAAGAACGCGATCATGATGATCGACTTCGCGCTGGAGGCGGAGCGGCACAAGGGGATGTCGTCCTACGACGCGATCGTGCAGGCCTGCCGGCTGCGGTTCCGTCCGATCATGATGACGACGCTGGCGGCGCTGTTCGGCGCGCTGCCGCTCGCGGTCGAAAGCGGCACCGGCTCCGAGCTGCGGTTTCCGCTCGGCATCTCGATCATCGGCGGCCTGCTGCTCAGCCAGTTGTTGACGCTGTACACCACGCCGGTGATCTATCTGGCGCTCGACCGGATCAACCGGAAGTTCGAGCGGGCGCTGCCGCCGGCGCCGCCGCTGGCCGGCCCGGCGGAGGAGGCGCGCTGATGGCCTCGATGTCCGGGCCTTTCATCGCCCGACCGGTCGGCACCACGCTGCTGGCGATCGGGCTGTTTCTGCTCGGCATGGTGTCCTACGCCGTGCTGCCGGTGGCGGCGATCCCCAACGTCGATTTCCCGATGGTGATGGTGACGGCGTCGCGGCCGGGCGCGGCACCCTCGGTGATGGCGGCGACGGTCGCCGCGCCGCTGGAGCGGCGGCTCGGCGAGATCGCGGGGCTGGACAAAATCACCTCGACCAGTTCGCTCGGCACCACGCGGATCCAGTTGCAGTTCTCGATCGGCCGCAACATCGACAAGGCCGCCCGCGACGTCCAGGCGGCGATCAACGCCTCGGTCAGCGACCTGCCGACCGACCTGCCGACGCTGCCGAAATTCCGCAAATTCAACTCCGCCGCGGCGCCGGTGTTCATCCTGGCGCTGACCTCCAAGACGATGCCGGTGAGCGCGATCTACGACGTCGCCGACACCGTGCTGGCGCAACGCATCTCGCAGGTGCCCGGCGTCGGCGACGTCACGGTCTCCGGCGCCGACCAGCCGGCGGTGCGGATCGCGCTCAATCCGGTGGCGCTGTCGAATGCAGGCATCGCGACCGACGACGTTCGCACCGCGATCATCAACGCCAATCCGGTCGGCCCGGTCGGCACCTTCGACGGCGACCGCCAGAGCGAGACGATCGCGACCAATCCGCAGATGCGCACCGCGGCGCAATTCCGGGACATCGTGATCAAAAGCGGCAACGGCAACACGCTGCGGCTGTCGGACGTCGCCACGGTGTCCGACGCCACCCGCAACAGCCGTCAGATCGCCTGGTACAACAAGCAGCCCGCGGTGCTGATCCAGATCACCAAACAGGGCGACGCCAACGTGATCGAGACGGTCGATCGCGTGAAGGCGCTGCTGCCGGAACTGAAACGCTGGATGCCGGCGTCGGTGGAGATCTCGGTGGTGACCGACCGCACCGGAACGATCCGCGCCAGCGTCGACGACATGCTGTGGACGCTGCTGGCCACCGCCGTGCTGGTGATGGTGGTGGTGCTGACCTTCCTCCGGCGGCTGACGCCGACGATCGCCGCCGGCGTCTCGGTGCCGCTGGCGCTGGCCGGCACCTGCGCCGGGATGTGGCTCACCGGCTTCTCGATCAACAATCTGTCGCTGATGGCGCTGGCGATCGCGGTCGGCTTCGTCGTCGACGACGCCATCGTGATGATCGAGAACATGTACCGCAATCTCGAGCGCGGAATGGAGCCGGTCCGCGCCGCGACCGAAGGGGCGAAGCAGATCGGCTTCACCGTGCTGTCGATCAGCCTGTCGCTGGTCGCGGCGTTCGCGCCGCTGATCTTCATGGACGGGCTGGTCGGCCGGCTGTTGCGCGAATTCTCGCTGACGCTGACCTATGCGATCGCGGTGTCGACCGTGGTGTCGCTGACGGTGACGCCGATGATTTGTGCGCATTTCATTCGCGCCGAAACGACGCCGCGCCAGCCGAACTGGTACGACCGCGTGGTCGACGGCACGCTGAACCGCATCGTCGGATTCTATGCCTGGACGCTGCGCGCGGTACTCGGCTTTCCCGGCCTCACCATGCTGGTGTTCTTCGCCACTATCGCACTGACCGTGACGCTCTACGTCAAGGTGCCGAAGGGCTTCTTCCCGATCGACGATTCGGGCTTCGTGATCGGATCGACGCGCGCTTCGGCCGACGTCTCGTTCCAGGCGATGCGCAAGCTGCAGGAACAACTCGCCGACATCGTGATGGCCGATCCCGCCGTCGCCGGCGTCGGTTCGGTGCTGGGCGGCGGCGGCGGGCCGGGCGGCGGCGGCTCCAATCGCGGCACCATGTTCATCAATCTCAAGCCGTCGGCGGAGCGCGACGGCGTCACCACGCAGCAGGTGATCGACCGGCTGCGCCGCCAGCTCGGCCAGGTCGCCGGCATCCGGCTGTTCATGTTCGCGGCGCAGGATCTGCGCGCTGGCGGGCGGCAGAGCGATTCCAATTATCAGTACACCATCGCCAGCCCGGACCTCGATCTGTTGCAGAAATGGGCGCCGATCATCGGCACGCGGATGCAGACGGTGGAGGGCATCACCGACGTCTCCAGCGACCGCGACGACGGCGGCCTCGAACTGACGCTGTCGATCGACCGCAACATGGCGTCGCGGCTCGGCGTCTCGGTGCAGGACATCGACAACGCCCTCAACAACGCGTTTTCGCAGCGTCAGATCGCGACGATCTATACCCAGCGCAACCAGTATCAGGTGGTGCTGGAGATCGACCCGAAATTCCAGAACGACCCGACCGATCTGGATCGGATCTTCGTCGCCGGCGCCGATGGCGCGCAGGTGCCGCTGTCGGCGGTGGTGAAGGCCAGACGCGGGCTGTCGCCGCTGGCGGTGTTCCACTCGCAGTCGATCCCCTCGACCACGGTGTCGTTCAACCTGCTGCCGGATGTGCCGTTGCAAGACGCGACGGCCAATATCCAGCGCGCGGTCGACGAATTGCACATGCCGGAGGGCATCCGCGGCTCGTTCGACGGCACCGCCGGCGATTTCGGCGCCGCCTCCAGCAAGCAGCCGCTGCTGCTGCTGGCGGCCCTGATTGCGATGTACATCGTGCTCGGCGTGCTCTACGAGAGCCTGGCGCATCCGCTGACGATCATTTCGACGCTGCCCTCCGCCGGTCTCGGCGCGCTGCTGGCGCTGTTGGTCACCGGCACGCAACTGACGGTGATCGCGTTCGTCGGCATCATCATGCTGATCGGCATCGTCAAGAAAAACGGAATCATGATGGTGGATTTTGCGCTGGAGGCCGAACGCGTGCGCGGGATGTCGTCCGCGGACGCGATCTTCGAGGCCTGCATCGTCCGCTTTCGGCCGATCCTGATGACCACGCTGGCCGCCTTGTTCGCCGCGATCCCGCTGGTGGTCGCGGTCGGGCCCGGCACCGAGCTGCGCCGGCCGCTCGGCATCACCATCATCGGCGGATTGTTGGTGTCGCAGGTGCTGACGCTGTACACCACGCCGGTGATCTATCTGCTGATCGACCGGGCGCGACAATGGCGCAGGCGCAAGCCCGCGCCCGTCGCGGCCCCCGCGGAGTAGGCGACACCATGGCAACCCCGTCGAAACCCCAGACGCCGCCGCGCGCCGAGCCGATCCCGGAATGCGCGCGCTGCGGCAAGCCGCTGCCGCTGTGCATCTGCGACAGCGTCGAGCCGCTGACCAGCAAGATCCAGCTCCTGGTCCTGCAGCATCCGCAGGAGCAGGACCGCGGGCTCGGCAGCGCGCGGCTGGCCGCGCAGCATTTCGACAACGCCGTGGTCAAGATCGGGCTGTCGTGGCCGAGCCTGTCGAAGGCGCTCGGCCGCACCGTGCACGATCCGTCGCGCTGGGCGGTGCTGTATCTCGGCTCGGCGCGTGCGTCGGAGCTCGCCACCGGCGCCGAGATCATCGCGATCGATCGCAAGGGCCAGGCCGAGCCGTATCAGGACGACATTCTCGACAGCATCCAGGGCGTGATCCTGCTCGACGGCACCTGGAGCCAGGCCAAGGCGCTGTGGTGGCGCAATGCCTGGATGCTGAAATGCCAGCGCGTGATCCTCGATCCGGCGGCGCCCTCGCGCTACGGCAAGCTGCGCAAGGAGCCGCGCAGCGACGGCCTGTCGACGCTGGAAGCCGCCGCGCTGTTGCTCAGCCGGCTGCAGCATCGCCCCGACATCGAGACCACGCTGCTGGCCGCGTTCGACCGCATGCTGGCGCGCTATCGCGAGGTCCAGGCGGAGATGCCGGAGCTGGCGCCGAAGCCGAAGAAGCGGGACTACCGTCGCAAGAAGCGCGGGTGAGGTGCTAACCCTTTTCGGATTCGCGTTTGGCCGCCGCGGCGTCTTCGGCCGCGCCCGGCGAGGGATTGTCGCCGGTGCCGGGCGCCTGCTGCTGGCCCTTGGTCGCCGCCGGATCGACGGTGGCCGCGCGGCCCGCGATCGGGGTGGGCTGATGGTCGTCTTTGGACATGATGGCCTCCTGCAATGAACAGCCATGCAACTGCCGCCCGACGCACGCGTTCCCTCGTGGAGCGAGCGAGGAAGCGCCCCTGAAGATCGCCACCTTCAACGTCAACAACGTCAACAAGCGGCTGCCGGTGCTGCTCGGCTGGCTGAAGGCGGCGAAGCCGGACATCGTCTGCCTGCAGGAGCTGAAGGCGGCGCAGGACGACTTTCCGGAAGCGGCGCTGCTCAAGGCTGGCTATTCCGCCGCCTGGGTCGGACAGAAGACCTGGAACGGTGTCGCGATTCTCGCCCGCAAGCGCGCCGAGATCGTGGTCACCCGCCGGGCCTTGCCGGGCGACGCCAAGGATCTGCAGAGCCGCTATCTGGAAGCCGCGGTCGCCGGGATGATCGTCGGCTGCCTGTACGCGCCGAACGGCAATCCACAGCCCGGGCCGAAATTCCAGTACAAGCTGGCCTGGATGAAACGGCTCAACCGGCATGCGGCCAAGCTGCTGAAGAGCGGTGTGCCGGTGGTGCTGGCCGGCGATTTCAACGTGGTGCCGACGCCGGCCGACATCTACCCGACGCGGTCGTGGGACAAGGATGCGCTGCTGCAGCCGGAGCCGCGGGCGCTGTTCGCCGCCTTGCTGAAGCAGGGCTGGACTGACGCGCTGCGCGCGCTGCATCCCGAGCAGGCGCCGTACACGTTCTGGACCTACTGGCGAAACCGGTTCGAGCGCGACCACGGGCTGCGGATCGATCATTTGCTGCTCGACCCGGCCAGTGCGCAGCGGCTGGCGCGCGGCGGCGTCGACCGCGCGATCCGCGGCGCTCCGGACGCCAGCGACCATGCGCCGGCCTGGATCGTGCTGAAATAGAGCGGCGCGCCGGTCCGCCGCGACGGCAGGAGAGGCGGGGATCGCAGCCTCGGCGCATTGGTCCGGCGCGAGGCTGTTGCCTCTCCGGCTCCGGGCCTATAGAAGTCCGCCGTTGGGGCCACGTGGCGGAGTGGTTACGCGCCGGTCTGCAAAACCGTTTACTCGGGTTCGATTCCCGACGTGGCCTCCAACCATCCCAGCCGAATTCCAGCGCGATCGACGGTCGGAGCGGGCAGGCGACAACAGTCGCCTGATCGGACGCGTCGCCGTGGTGTCAGGACGCGTGAAAGTCGGACGGGAACGGGATCAGCGGCCATTCGATCGAATTGTCGTTGGCGGCGCGGCGCATCGACATCACCTGACCCGGCATGCGGGCATTGTCCTGGTCGCCTTCGGCGAAAGCGTGGCTGACGTCGTCCAGCAAACGGGCGTATTCGGCTTCACTCATGGTCGGCTCCCTGTCGAGCCGCACTGTGCCGAGTACATTTTGGGTTCAGGTTGAACCGATCATTCGAATTTTATCGATCCCCGTTTTTTCGCTGCGAGCCGGGTGCCTGATCGAGCGCTGCGGGATCAATCGATTATGGTTGATACTTCGTTGCGACGACGCATCCGCCCGGCGTCGAACCGGCACCCAGCAAAAAGCCGCCCCCGAAGGGACGGCTTTCGCTCACAGCCTTTGCGCGCTGCTTACTGGCAGAGATGCATCCGGCCGTCTTCGCCGCGGAAGGTGGTGCCGGGCATGCAGACGAAGCCGTTGCGCCGGGCGTAGGATTCGGTGACGCCGCCGTTCCATCCGTAGTCCTGCTGGTAGCCGGTCTGGAACGGCGCGGTAGCGATCGCGCCGGCTGCGCCGATCGCGCCGCCGACCACGCCGGCGGCGACATTGCCCGGCCAGAACGCATTGCTGTCGCGATAGTGACGGCGCGCCTGATGCGTGCCGTTATACGGGCTGTTCATGTTGTAGCCGCGGCAGTCCGCGTTCGGATACATCTGCGAGCAGGCGCCCGGATATTGCGCGGCGCGCTGCGCCGAGGCGGGGGTGGCGATGGCCAGCGCAACGGTCGCTGCAGCAGCGGCAAAAGCGATTGATCGAAACTTGGGAGGGTCTCCTGTTGATGATCTTGATCACGTCGATCCCGATAGCGACGCAACGTGATGCAGGGAGAGAGGTTCCCGCGATGCAACAGGCCCGTTTCAATGCAGCGTGAGCAGTCGACCTTGATCAGGGGCGCATGGGCCGCGCGACTGCCGCCAGAGCGAGTCGATGGGCCGCGACGGATCGGATCGGGGCAACCGGCCCGTCACGCGCGCTTGCAATGCGCGGAGGGTGCCGGTCGCGGATCAGGGGTGCGCGAGCGGGCGCTGCATGTGGATCGCGCGAACCACGAGGATTTGATGGGTGCGCACCCGACCGGACGATCACGCAGTGAGCTGCGCACGCAGTGAGTTGCGGCGCGACCAGGAGCACGCCGCTCGCGGTCGATCGCCGTCGTCGGTCGCCATCGTCGAGCGACGGCGCCAGATCGATGGCGATGTCCGAAAAAAATGTTGGCTCCCCGGGCCGGATTCGAACCAGCGACCAACCGGTTAACAGCCGGTTGCTCTACCACTGAGCTACCAGGGAACGAGGCGAAGCGAACTTCGCGGGGCAGCGTATAACAAAGCCGTTCGGCAATGGAAAGCGGAAATCCACATGTCGTGACGCCGGAATGACGCCGCCGCCGATCGGGCCGACTCGCTCTTTCATCTGGTGTTTTCCGCGTCGATCAAAAGGGGCGCCGGCCCGGTGTTTTGCAGGGTTTGCGGATTGTTGCGTTTTCGACCGCGTTGCATCATGGATGGCGCGGCTTCACCTCTGCAGGGAACACCGATGTCCGATTTCGCACGCGCACGCTTGAACATGGTCGACGGTCAGATCCGGCCGCACAGCGTGACGGACTGGCGAATCATCGATGCGATGCGGGTGGTCCCGCGTGAGGCGTTCGTGCGGGACGATCAGAAGTGTCTGGCCTATCTCGACCAGGACATCGATCTCGACGGAACCGGCGGCGACTTTCGCCATGTGCTGCTCGATCCGACCGTGACGGCACGGCTGCTGCAATCGGCCGAGATCGGCCATGGCGAGAATGTCCTGGTGGTCGGCGGCGCCACCGGCTACGTCGCCGCGCTGGTCGCCAAGCTGGCGGATCGGGTCGTCACCACGGTCGACGACGAAGCGATGGCCGCGCAGGCGAGGGCGACTCTCGCCGAACTCGGACTGGCCAATGTGACGGTCCGCGTCGCGCCGTGCGGCGAAGGCGCGCCGGCCGACGCGCCGTTCGACGTCATCATCCTCAACGGCGCCACCGAAATCGAGCCAACCGGGCTGTACGACCAGCTGAAGCTCAACGGCCGTCTGGTCGGGGCATTCGCCACCGAGCGGCCGCAGCGGGCCACCGTGATCACCCGGTCGCATTGCGATTTCGGATCGCGGGTGCTGTTCGATACCTCGGTCCCGGTTTTGCCGGGCCTTCGACGGGTTCCAACCTTCGTTTTCTAGCGCAATCGGACGAATTTCCGTTGCAAAACAGAAGTGTGGCCCGGATGCCCCAATTCAGAAGTTTCAGCCGGCGGGAAGCGGCGGGGGTTCCTTCGCTTCGTTCGGTGTCTTAATGTTCGGCGGGACTTGCGGCGGCTGAATGCCGGCGTGATACGCAGGGTTGCTCGCCCCGCGGTAATGAACTGCAAGATTGGATTGCCTGGGATGAATGGGGTGAAGCGGTTATCCGGTCTTATGACTGCCGGCGTCGTTCTGGCGTGTTTGGGTCCGGCCCCTGTGCTGGCCGAAACGATCGAGGCTGCCTTGATCCGCGCCTACCAGACCAACCCCCAGCTCAATGCCCAACGCGCCTCGGTGCGCTCGACCGACGAATCGGTTCCGCAGGCGCTGTCGGGCTATCGTCCCAAGGTTTCGGTGACGGCGAGCGGCGGCTATCAATACACCGACGTCGCCGGCGTCCAACTCGGCAACCGGTATCAGCTCAACGGCACGCAGGTTCCGCGGTCGGTCGGCATCACCGCGACGCAGACGCTGTTCAACGGCAACCAGACCGCCAACCGCACTCGCGCGGCCGAGGGCCAGGTCTCATCGGCGCGCGAGGGACTTCGCGTGCTGGAACAATCCGTGCTGCTGTCGGCCGCGACCATCTACATGGACTATCTGCGCGACGCGGCGACGGTCGAGGTGCAGAAGTCCAACGTCCGCGTGCTCGACCAGACGCTGAAGCAGACCAACGACCGCTTCAATGTCGGCGAGGTCACCCGTACCGACGTCGCGCAATCGCAGGCGCAGCTTGCGGCCGGTAACACCCAGTTGCTCACCGCCGAATCCAATCTCACGACCACCCGCGCGAATTACCGCCGGATCATCGGCAGCGAGCCGACCGGGCTGGCGCCGGGATCGCCCGTCGATCGCTTCCTGCCGGCAACGCTGGCGAAGGCGGTCGAACTCGGCATGGTCGAGAATCCGAACGTCACCTCGGCGATGTACGGGGTCGACGTCAATTATCTCAACGTGAAGATCAACGAAGGCGCGCTGTTCCCGACCGTCACTCTGCAGGCGAACGCGCAGCAATCATGGGAATCGTCGATCACGACGAGCAAGCAGTTCGTCGCCGGGGCGACCGCCCAAGTGTCGATTCCGATCTATCAGGGTGGCTCCGAATATTCGCTGATCAGGCAATCGAAGGAATCGCTGGCGCAGCAGCGTCTCTATCTCGAGCAGGTGCGCGACCAGACCCGCGCGACCATCGTGCAGGCCTGGGGCCAGCTCGAAGCGGGCCGGGCCCAGGTCGCCTCGGCACAGTCCCAGGTCAAGGCATCGGAGATCGCGCTTAACGGCGTGCGCGAAGAGGCGCGGGCCGGCCAGCGCACCACGCTCGACGTCCTCAACGCGCAGCAGGCGCTGGTCAATGCGCGGGTGTCGCTGGTGACGGCGCAGCATGATCGCGTGGTGGCGTCGTATTCGGTGCTGAGTGCGATCGGGCGGCTGGCGCCGCAGGTGCTCGGCCTGAAGACCGATGTCTACGATCCGAGTGTGCACTACCATCAGGTCCGCGATTCCTGGGTCGGCGTTCGGACGCCCGACGGTCGCTGATCTCGTCCCGGACGGCGCGCCGTTTCGGCGCGCGTCGTCTCCCTTGCTTGCAAACAATTCGTCGCGTGCCGTAGCGTAGTCGGTATGGTCGGAGGCGATTCGTGTCGCCCACGCATGATCGCGTGTCGCTTCGCGATGCGTGGCGTGCCGACCGTCGATCGCACGGCACTTGAGCTGGGGACAAGTCGGGCGTTCGCTGATGAAAGTCGGCCGCGCCGATCCGGAACCGGGCCGTCCCGCAGAGCTTTGGTGTACAACGCCGACAAGGGCGTGATGATGTGGAGTCGGAGATGACGCAGCCTGCAAGGGCCCAAGAGCCTTCCATGGAGGAGATTCTGGCGTCGATCCGTCGTATCATCGCGGACGATGAAGCCAAGCCCGCGACCGCGGCCAAACCGCCGGTCGCCGCCGCCCCGAAGCCGGAGCCGCCGAAACCGGTTCCAACGCCGAGCAAGCCCGCGGCCATGACCCCACCTCCGCCCGCCCCGAGCCCGGCCCCGCAGGCCGCAGCCCCCAAGCCAGTCGCGCCGCCGAAACCGGCGCCTGCGCCACCGCCGCCCGCGCCGGCCGCGGCGGAGGCCAGCAACAATCAGGACGACATCGACGCGCTGCTGGCGGGGCTCGATGCCTCGACCACCGAGGAAGAGGTGCGGCCGCCGCAGCCCGACGGCGACGTGCTCGAACTGACCGACGAGATGGCCCTGCCGGAGCCTGAGCCGGAGCCGGAGCCGGAGCCTGCTCCGACGCCGACCCCGCTGCCGCAGGCGTCGTACCGCAAGCCGGTCGAAGACGATCTCGAATTCGCCGAAGCCGCGGCGCCCAGGCCGGCGGCGCCGGAGCCGAAGCCGGCGATGCCGGAGCCCGCCTACCAGCCGTCGACATCCTCCTGGTCCGAGGATCCGCCGCAGGCGCCGATCATGTCGCGCGCCACGGTGTCGGCCGTGGAATCGGCGTTCAATTCGCTCGCCAACACGGTGCTCAGCAACAACGCGCGCACCCTCGAGGATCTCGTCAAGGAGATGCTCCGGCCGATGCTGAAATCCTGGCTCGACGACAATCTGCCGACCCTGGTCGAGCGGATCGTGCGCCAGGAAATCGAGCGGGTGTCGCGCGGCCGCTAGGCGAGGGCGCTCCGCTGCGGGGCGCCGGTTCGAATTGCTGGTCTTCCCCATGTTGACTTGCGGCGCGCCGGCGGGTTTCTAGCCGCGTACCGGATGCGCGCGCTCGCCCGCCCGGCAAGCCCCCATTTTGATTGCATGGCCATGATCGAGAAAACCTACCAGCCCGCCGACATCGAAAGCCGCATCGCGCGCGCCTGGGAAGACGCCGAGGCGTTCAAGGCCGGCCGCGCCGACCGCCGCGACGCCGAGCCGTATTCGATCGTGATCCCGCCGCCGAACGTCACCGGCTCGCTGCATATGGGCCACGCGCTCAACAATACGCTCCAGGACATCCTGTGCCGGTTCGAGCGGATGCGCGGCCGCGACGTGCTGTGGCAGCCCGGCACCGACCACGCCGGCATCGCCACCCAGATGGTCGTCGAGCGGCAACTGATGGAGCGGCAGGAGCCGGGCCGGCGTGAGATGGGCCGGGCGAAATTCCTGGAGCGGGTGTGGCAGTGGAAGGCCGAGAGCGGTGGCGTCATCGTCAACCAGCTCAAGCGGCTCGGCGCCTCCTGCGACTGGTCGCGCGAGCGCTTCACCATGGACGAGGGCCTGTCCCGCGCGGTGGTGAAGGTGTTCGTCGAACTGCACCGGCAGGGGCTGATCTACAAGGACAAGCGGCTGGTCAATTGGGACCCGAAGCTGCTCACCGCGATCTCCGATCTCGAAGTGCAGCAGATCGAAGTGAAGGGCCATCTCTGGCACCTGCGCTACCCGCTCGAAGGCGTGCCGTTCGATCCCGAGAATCCGTCGAGCTACATCGTCGTCGCCACCACGCGGCCGGAAACCATGCTCGGCGATACCGCGGTCGCGGTGAATCCGGACGATGATCGCTATGTCGATCTGATCGGCAAGCACGTCGTCCTGCCGCTGGTCGGCCGGCGGATTCCGATCGTCGCCGACGAATATTCCGATCCCGAGAAGGGCTCCGGCGCGGTGAAGATCACGCCGGCGCACGACTTCAACGATTTCGAGGTCGGCCGCCGGCACCACCTGCCGCAGATCAACGTGCTCGACATCGAGGGCCGCATCGCGGTCGCCGACAACAGCGCCTATCTCGACGGCCTGCCGGAAGGCGCGCGCGACTTCGCCGCCGAGATGGAAGGCGTCGATCGATTCGTCGCGCGAAAGATCATCGTGCAGCGGCTCGACGATTTCGGCTTCCTGGAGAAGATCGAGCCCAACGTCCACATGGTGCCGCATGGCGACCGATCGGGCGTGGTGATCGAGCCGTTCCTGACCGACCAATGGTACGTCGACGCCAAGACCATGGCGCAGCCGGCGATCGCCGCGGTGCGCTCGGGTGCGACGAATTTCGTGCCGAAGAACTGGGAGAAGACCTACTACGAGTGGATGGAGAACATCCAGCCCTGGTGCATTTCACGGCAATTGTGGTGGGGCCATCAGATCCCGGCCTGGTACGGGCCGGACGGCCGTGTGTTCGTCGCCGAGACCGAGGAAGAGGCGGTGGGCAATGCGCTCGGCTATTATGTCGAGCAGGAGGTGCTGACACCCGAGCAGGCGCACGACATGGCGGAAGATCCGCTCAAGCGCGAGGGCTTCATCACCCGCGATGAAGACGTGCTCGACACCTGGTTCTCCTCGGCGCTGTGGCCGTTCTCGACGCTGGGCTGGCCGGACGAGACGCCGGAGCTCGATCGCTACTACCCGACCAACGTGCTGGTCACCGGCTTCGACATCATCTTCTTCTGGGTCGCCCGGATGATGATGATGGGGCTGCACTTCAAGAGCGATGTGCCGTTCCCGACGGTCTACATCCACGCCCTCGTCCGCGATGAGAAGGGCGCCAAGATGTCGAAGTCGAAGGGCAACGTCATCGATCCGCTCAACCTGATCGACCAATACGGCGCCGACGCGCTGCGCTTCACACTGGCGGCGATGGCGGCGCAGGGCCGCGACATCAAGCTGGCGTCGAGCCGCGTCGAAGGCTATCGCAACTTCGCCACCAAGCTGTGGAACGCCTGCCGCTTCGCCGAAATGAACGGCTGCGCGGCGCCGAAGGAATTCGACTACACCGCGGCGAAGGAAACGCTGAACCGCTGGATCGCGCACGAGGCGGTGCGCGCGACCCGCGAGGTCACCGAGGCGATCGAGAGCTATCGCTTCAACGACGCGGCGGGCGCGGCCTATCGCTTCGTCTGGAACGTGTATTGCGACTGGTATCTCGAACTCGCCAAACCCGTGCTGATGGGCGAGGAGAGCGCCGCCAAGGCCGAGACCCGCGCGATGGTGGCGTGGGCGCGCGACGAGATCCTCAAACTGCTGCATCCGTTCATGCCGTTCATCACCGAGGAGCTGTGGGCGGTGACGGCGTCGCGTGACGGCCTGCTGGTGCTGGCGCCGTGGTCGCGCAAATCCGGGATGAGTGACGAGCAGATCGCGGTGATGAGCGCGTCGGCGGCGAGCGATCCGATGGTCGGGGCGGCGCTGCTCAGCATTCCGGCCGCTGCGCCGGACTTCACCGACGACGCGGCCGAAGCCGAGATCGGCTGGGTGGTCGATCTGATCACCGCGATGCGCTCGGTGCGCGCCGAGATGAACATCACGCCGGCGACGCTAACGCCGCTGGTGCTGGTCGGCGCCTCCGCCGCCACGCGCGGCCGCGCCGAGCGCTGGAGCGACGTGATCAAGCGGCTGGCGCGCGTCGGCGAGATTTCGTTCGCCGACAGCGCACCGCAGGGCGCCGTGCAGTTGCTGGTGCGCGGCGACGTCGCCGCCTTGCCGCTGAAAGGGCTGATCGACTTCGCCGCCGAGCAGGCGCGGCTGGAGAAGGAGCTCGGCAAGGCCGAAGCCGACATCAAGCGCGCGGAAGCCAAGCTGGCCAACGAGAAATTCGTCGCCAACGCCGCCGAAGAAGTCGTCGAGGAAGAGAAGGAAAAGCGCGAGGCCGCGGTCGCCCGCAAGATGAAGATCCTCGAAGCGCTGCTGCGGATCAAGAACGCGTCGTAACCGTCTCATTCAAGGCAGTGCCGTCATCCTGAGGTGCTCGCGCAGCGAGCCTCGAAGGGTGACAGCCACGGTGTGTGTGGCTCATCCTTCGAGACGCCCGGCTGCCCTGCGGGCTGCCGGGCTCCTTAAGGATGACGCGTCGGTGACAAGGCGACGCGGAACGCTGCTGTTGATCCGCGCCAAGGACGCGCGTGGGTCGTCTTGTCTGGGATCGGCGCATCTCAACAGGATCCGCGCCCGATGCTCGCCGTCGTCAAGATCGTGCTCTCCTTCGCCCCCTGGCTGTCGTTTCTGATTATCGCCCGCGCTTTGTCGGAGCTCGGCTACGAGCTGATCTCCTACGCCATCCTGATCGGTACCGCGATCTTCACAGCCTGGTATCCGGAGCATTTGCGCCGCGCACGGGCGGCGATGCGGTCGTAGAGTTGAACGTTGCGACAAGTCGATCGTTATCATCACTGGTAAACGATGACCGATCGATGTCGTCATGATGGTAACTAATCACTTGTTGATGGATAGTTCTTTTCGTTGCTGCTTTGTGTTAAATTGCAACTTATTGTTCGCGTGCCTAGCGTTATTCTCATTTCACGGCGGGAGCGGTCATCCCGATCCGCGCCCCGCGATTTGGGAGGGGCATTTCATGATCACGCTGAAGTTTCTATCCGGCTGTTTCGTGGCCGCATTGGCGGCACAGCTGGCATTGTGGCCCACCGCTGCGGCTGCGCAGCCGGCCGGCCACGGAATCTCGGAGGCGCAGGCGGAGATCTCGTTCCGCGAAGCGGTCGACGATTTCATTTCCAAGCAGGTTGTGACCAACGACTACAGCCGCGTGCGCGTCCGGCTGTACAATCTGGTTCGCGTCTACAATCCCAAGATCGGTTGGATCGCGATCGCTGAGTTCGACGGCGCGGTGGTGCCGAACAAATGGATGCCGGGCGAAACCCAGAAATACTACCACGGCATCATCAAGATCGCCGCGGACAAGAGCGGGATGCCGCAGGCGCCCGTGATCAACGAGGGCCAGGGTCTGTGGGAGAGCGAAGCGAAGGTGGCCAATCTCTACAAGGAACTGCAGGAGGACGTCGGACAATGGAAGGACTGGGTCGGCGACCGGATGGCGCCGCGCGCGCCAAGCAGCACGGCGACGGTCGTGCCCAATGTCACGGGGCCGCAGTTTCCTCTTCCGGTCGGTCCGCCGTCGACGAAGCCGAACACCGGCGATCCGGCGATCCGGCAGAAATATGCCGAGATGAATGCCCTGAAGACGAAGTGTTTTGATCGGAACAATCCCAATCGGCAGAAGGATTGCGCGGACTACCAGAAGCTGTATCAGGAGTTGACCGGGCAGATCGCCAATATTCCATTTTAGCCGCGGTGATCTTTCGGACGGTCGCCGGGGCGGTCGTGGCGCAGGCGGTGCGAATGATCGGCTATTTGAAGGGGACGCTGACGAACCGCGACCCCTTCAGCCCGAACCGCCACGGATAGTCCGCCGCCTTGGTGATGCCGATGCGCGGGCCGGTGACGATGTCCGGCTCGCCGATCCGGCGATGGATCGCGAATGGCGGGGCGTCGAGTGGCAGGCCGTTGTGGGCGATGCTGATGCCGAGCGCCTGGGCCAGCTTGCCGGGGCCGGAACAGAGGCTGCGCGCGTCGTCGAGGCCGCGGCGGGCGCGCATCGCTTCCACCCCGTGGGTCGGCTGCAGCGCGCGGATCAGCACGGCGCTGGCCGAGCCCTCCGCCTCGCAGACGACATTGACGCACCAATGGATGCCGTAGGAGCGATACACATAGGCGAATCCGGGCGGACCGAACATCACGGCGTTGCGCGCGGTCTGCCCGCCGTAGGAATGCGCCGCCGGGTCGGTGTGGTGATAGGCCTCGACCTCGACGATGACGCCGCCGACACCCTCGACTAACAGCGTCGCGCCGATCAGCTCGGGTGCCACCTCGTGCACGCTGCGCGCGAAGAAACGCCGTCGGAGCGGCGGGCCGAGCGCGCCGGGCGCCGGGGCGGAAACGCGGGAGGACATCATGGGGCCGAGGGCTCGCGAGGGCGGGCAGCGCCGCGCGCCGCCGGAATGCCGAGAAATCGAGCATTATTCCAAGGGATAAGCGCCCGCAAGCAGCCCGGGTTGCGGGACGGGGGCGCTCGGATTAGGTAGGGTTCTCGCTCACCTTCAGGCAGCCCATGGTCGTCCTCGTCGATACGGTCTCGTCCACCCCCGTCCGCCCCCGGCATCCGGAGAAGGCGGCGCGGCCGGACGCGCTGTCGCCGAAGAAGCCGGACTGGATCCGCGTCCGCGCGCCGACCACCCGCGGCTATGGCGAGACCCGCTCGATCGTCAAGGAGAACGGCCTCGTCACGGTGTGCGAGGAGGCCGGCTGCCCGAATATCGGCGAGTGCTGGGACAAGAAGCACGCCACCTTCATGATCATGGGGGACACCTGCACCCGGGCCTGCGCGTTCTGCAACGTCAAGACCGGGATGCCCGGCGCGCTCGATCCGAACGAGCCGGCCTATGTGGCTGAAGCCACCCGCAAGCTCGGGCTCGAACATCTGGTGATCACCTCGGTCGACCGCGACGATCTCGCCGACGGCGGCGCCGCGCATTTCGCCGCGACCATCCGCGCGGTCCGCGAGGCGTGCCCGACCACCACGATCGAAATTCTCACGCCGGACTTTTTGCGCAAGGACGGCGCGCTCGAGGTCGTGGTCGCCGCCAAGCCGGACGTGTTCAACCACAATCTCGAAACCGTGCCGTCGCGCTACCTGTCGGTGCGGCCGGGCGCGCGCTACTTCCATTCGATCCGGCTGTTGCAGCGGGTGAAGGAGCTGGACCCGACGCTGTTCACCAAATCCGGCATCATGGTCGGGCTCGGCGAGGAGCGCCACGAGGTGTTGCAGGTGATGGACGATCTGCGCTCCGCCGAGGTCGATTTCCTCACCATCGGGCAATATCTGCAGCCGACCCGCAAGCATCACGCGGTGATGCGCTACGTCACGCCGGACGAGTTCGGCGGCTACGCCAAGACGGCTTACGCCAAGGGCTTCCTGATGGTGTCGGCGAGCCCGATGACGCGCTCTTCGCATCACGCCGGCGACGATTTCGCCAAGCTGCGGGCAGCGCGCGCGGCGCTGGCGCGCTGAGTTCAGGACGCCGGGTTCGCAACGATGCCGCAATTTTCCAGCAAGCGCCGGGTGCCGCACAGCGCCGAACAGATGTTCGATCTGGTCGCCGACGTCGAGCGCTATCCGCAATTCGTGCCGCTCTGCAAGGCGCTGAAGATCCGGCAGCGCACGCCGCAGGACGACGGCACCGAAGTGATCATCGCCGACATGACGGTGTCGTTCAAACTGGTGCAGGAAACCTTCACCAGCCGCGTCACGCTCGACCGCGCCAATCTCAAGATTCTCGTCGAATATCTGCAGGGCCCGTTCAGCAATCTGGAAAACCGCTGGACCTTCGTGGCGAAGACCGAGCGCGCCAGCGAAGTCGGCTTCTTCATCGCCTATGAATTCAAGAGTCGCATCCTGGCGACGCTGATGGGCGCGATGTTCGACACCGCCTTCCACCGCTTCGCCGCCGCCTTCGAGAGCCGCGCCGATCAGGTCTATGGCGGCGCCCCGAAGCTGTCGCGGGCGTAGTGCTTCGTCATTGCGAGCGAAGCGAAGCAATCCAGCGCGCCGAGCACAAGCGTCTGGATTGCTTCGTCGCGGAGCCTGTGCCCGGACGGCGCAAAGCGCCGATCCGGGTGCTCCTCGCAATGACGCTGAGGTCTAGCAATAACGGGATCCCTCTCGCCACACTCCCTCGTCATCGCCCGGCTTGTCCGGGCGACCCGGTATTCCAGAGCGCTTCGAAAGAACACGTGCGCTCTGGGATACTGGGCCCTCCGCTTTCGCGGAGGGTGACGGCGATGGCGGGGCCATGCCGTGCACCTCCTGTCGCCGCAAGATCGCACGTCGCCGCGACGCGTGACGTCGTCGCTAAGTCTTCTTCGGCTTGACCGGCCGCTTCGGCGGCACGCGCTTGCTGGCGGCGGTGCGCCTCGGCGAGCGGGCGACGCGTTTGTGCAGGCCGGTGGCGGCTGTGCGCTTCGCCTTCACCGCCGGCTTTGGGCCGCGTGCGACCTCCAGCAGCATCCGCAATGCTTCGACGACGGAACGCTGACGCACATTGCTGCGGCCGATCGCGCCGAAGCGCTGCTCGCGATGGGTGATGCGGCCGTCGCGCGCCGCCACCGCAAAATGCACAAGCCCGACCGGCTTGCCCGGGGTCGCGCCGCCGGGGCCGGCGATGCCGGTGATCGACACCGCCAGATCGACGTCGGCATGCTCCAGCGCGCCGACCGCCATCGCCAGCGCAGTCTCCTTGCTGACGGCGCCGAAGGTGGTGAGCGTCGCGGTCTCGACGCCGAGCATGTCGTGCTTGGCTTCGTTCGAATAGGTGACGAAGCCGCGGTCGATCACGTCGGACGAGCCGGGGATGTCGGTGAGGGCGCCGGCGACCAAGCCGCCGGTGCAGGATTCAGCCGTGGCGATGGTGAGCTTGCGCGAGCGGCAGAGGTCGAGCAACGAGCGGGCCAAGGCACGGGAATCGGTGCGGGCGTCGTTGCCGCTCATCGTCAGGAGGCCTGTCCTTCGGCGCCCCAAGGGGACCAAGGCAGCCGGATGGTGGCCGACGCGGTGGCGGCGATGCCTTCCTCGCGGCCGGTGAAGCCGAGCCGCTCGCTGGTGGTCGCCTTCACGGCGACGCGCGACACCGGAACGCCGGTGATCTCGGCGATGCGCTGCCGCATCGGGTCGCGCAGCGGGCCGATCTTCGGCCGCTCGCAGATCATCGTCACTTCGAGATTGGCGATGCGGCCGCCGCGCGCGGCGACGCGGTCGACCGCGTATTTCAGGAACTTGTCGGAGGCCGCGCCCTTCCATTGCGGGTCGGTCGGCGGGAAGTGCGAGCCGATGTCGCCGTCGGCCAGCGCGCCGAGGATGGCGTCGACCAGCGCGTGCAGTCCGACGTCGCCGTCGGAATGCGCCAGGAAGCCGCGATTGTGCGGCACCTTCAGCCCGCACAGCCAGACGTGATCGCCGTCGCCGAAGGCGTGGACGTCGTAGCCGGTGCCGGTGCGGATGTCGCCGAGCGCCGCGGTGAGGCGGCTCTCTTCGCGCGAGAAGTCTTCCGGCGTGGTCAGTTTCATGTTGGCAGCATCGCCCTCGAACGTGGACACCGTCAATCCCGCCCATTCGGCGATCGCGGCGTCGTCGGTGAAGTCATCGCGACCATCGCGCGCGGCGCGGCGGTGCGCGTCGAGAATCACGTCGAAACGGAAGGCCTGCGGCGTCTGCGCGATCCGCAATTGCGCGCGGTCCGGCGTCGCCACGACGCAGCCCTCGGCATCGACCTGCTTGACGGTGTCGTTGACCGCGATCACCGGCAGCGCCGCGCCGGTCTGGCCGGCCGCGACGATCGCACGCGAGATCAGATCCGGCGTGACAAAGGGACGCGCCGCGTCGTGGATCAGCACGATGTCGGGGTTCAGTTCGGCCAGCGCTTCCAGCCCGGCGCGAACCGACGCCTGCCGGGTCGCGCCGCCACCGACCGCAGGTCGGAAATCGAGCCCGGCGACCGCCTCGTTGAACGTCGCGGTGTCGTCCGGATTGGTCACGGGCTGGACCGCAAAGACCTCCGGGTGCGTACAAAACGGCTGCAAAGCCCTGGCAATCACCGGCCGTCCGGCGAGCGTGCGGTATTGTTTGGGGCCGCCCGCGCCAGCGCGGAGGCCGCGGCCGGCGGCGACGATGATGGCGGCGGTACGGGGAGGTTTCTGCATCGGCAAGGATCAGTTTCTCGATCGGGGACAGCAGGCGAGGGGGCGGGGAGAGCCCTTAGCATGCCTGAGCGTCGATTCCGCGTGATTCGCGCGCCGTCAGGCGGGAGAATTGCTGCAACGCACTTGCATGTCTGGTATAACTGGCTAAACTGTAGGCAATGACCTATAATGCTCAAACATTGAGCTAGACCGGTCGCAATGACGCGCTGGCGACAGAATGAGCAGCTTGTGACCCGACCTACAGTAACAGGTTCGCCGCCTTTGAGAATTGGCAAAATTGCGGTGGCCAATCGCGTGCTGCTGGCGCCGATGTCCGGCATTACAGATGCGCCGTTTCGCAAACAGGTCGCAGCTCTCGGCGCCGGGCTCGTGGTATCCGAGATGACCGCCAGCGAAGATCTTGTGCAGGGGCGCGCGATGTCTGTCCGCCGCTGCGACGCCATCGACGACGGGCCGCATGTGGTTCAGCTCGCCGGCTGCGAGCCGCACTGGATGGCGGAAGCCGCCCGGATCGCGGAAGCCGGCGGCGCCGATATCATCGACATCAATATGGGCTGCCCGGCGCGGCATGTGACCGGCGGCCAGTCCGGATCGGCCTTGATGCGTGATCTCGATCACGCGCTGACGCTGATCGAGGCAACGATCGGCGCGGTGCGCGTGCCGGTGACGCTGAAGATGCGGCTCGGCTGGGACGATCGCTCGCGCAACGCGCCGGAACTGGCGCGGCGAGCCGAGGCCGCCGGCGTGCAACTCGTGACCGTGCATGGCCGCACCCGCAGTCAGTTCTACAAGGGCGAAGCCGACTGGCGTGCCGTCCGCGCGGTCCGCGACGCCGTCGGCATTCCGCTGGTCGTCAATGGCGATATCACCTCGTATCAGATGGCGGTCGAGGCGCTGGATCAGTCCGGCGCCGACGCGGTGATGATCGGCCGCGGGGCGCAGGGGCAGCCGTGGCTGCCGGGCCAGATCGGTCGCCGCCTGCAGACCGGGATCGCCGAAGCGATGCCGTCGCTCACCGATCAGCTCGCTTATCTGCGCGCGCTGTATGACGGCGTGCTCGGCCTGTATGGCGAGCGCATCGGGCTGCGCCATGCGCGCAAACATCTCGGCTGGTCGCTCGACGTCGCCGCCGCCGCCAGCGGCGCGCCGCCGGCGACGCTGAAGCGGTGGAGGACGACGATCCTCACCGACGACAGCCCGACCCGTGTGCATCATGCGCTCACTGACGCCTACGACGATTTCGCCTGGAGAGCCGCCGCATGAACGCCGTCCTCGAACCGCGCCACGCCAAGCCGACCGAAAGCGATGCGATCCTCAACGCGCTGCCGAATCCCGTGCTGTTGATCGGCCCGGACGGCAAGATCATCGACGCCAACATGGCGGCGGAATCGTTCTTCGAGATTTCGACGCAGCTCCTTCGGCGCCAATCGCTGACCGAGCTGGTGCCGTTCGGCAGCCCGCTGCTGGCGTTGATCGAGCAGGTGCGTAGCGGCAATTCGCCGGTCAACGAGTACAAGGTCGATCTCGGCACGCCGCGGATCGGCGCCGACCGTCAGGTCGATCTGCATGTTGCGCCGCTGAACGAACGCCCCGGCCACATCGTGGTGATGCTGCAGGAGCGCACCATCGCCGACAAGATGGACCGGCAGCTCACCCATCGCAGCGCCGCGCGTTCGGTGATCGCGCTGGCGGCGATGCTGGCGCACGAGATCAAGAACCCGCTGTCCGGCATCCGCGGCGCGGCTCAGCTCCTCGAGCAGCAGGCGTCGTCGGAAGACCGGATGCTGACGCGGCTGATCTGCGACGAGGCCGATCGGATCGTCACGCTGGTCGATCGGATGGAAGTTTTCGGCGACGACCGCCCGGTGGCGCGCGGCCCGGTCAACATCCATTCGGTGCTCGATCACGTCAAACGGCTCGCGCAGTCCGGCTTCGCGCGCAACATCAAGTTCGTCGAGGACTACGACCCGTCGCTGCCGCCGGTGCTCGCCAATCAGGATCAACTGATCCAGGTGTTTCTGAATCTGGTGAAGAACGCCGCCGAGGCCGTGATCGATCTCGGCAGCGACGCCGAGATCCAGCTCACCACCGCGTTCCGTCCCGGCGTGCGGCTGTCGGTGCCCGGCAAGAAGACCCGGGTGTCGCTGCCGCTGGAATTCTGCGTCAAGGACAACGGGCCCGGCGTGCCGGAAGACCTGATGCCGAACCTGTTCGATCCGTTCGTCACCACCAAGGCGTCGGGCTCAGGCCTCGGCCTCGCGCTCGTCGCCAAGATCGTCGGCGACCACGGCGGAATCATCGAATGTGAATCGCAGCCGCGCAAGACCACGTTTCGCGTGCTGCTGCCGATGTACAACACGGCGAAGAACTACAATCAGAGCAACGGCGAGGACGTGCCGGCGTCATCCGCCTCACAGACTGCAAGATGAGGACGAGCAATGCCCGCAGGTAGTATTCTTGTCGCCGATGACGACACCGCCATCCGCACGGTGTTGAACCAGGCGCTGTCGCGCGCCGGATACGAAGTGCGGCTGACCGGCAATGCCGCGACGCTGTGGCGCTGGGTCAGCCAGGGCGAGGGCGATCTGGTGATCACCGACGTGGTGATGCCGGACGAAAACGCCTTCGACCTGCTGCCGCGGATCAAGAAGATGCGGCCGAACCTGCCGGTCATCGTGATGAGCGCGCAGAACACCTTCATGACCGCGATCCGCGCCTCGGAGAAGGGCGCCTACGAATATCTGCCGAAGCCGTTCGACCTCAAGGAGCTGATCGCGATCGTCGGCCGCGCGCTGGCCGAGCCGAAGGAGCGCTCCAGCAACCAGAACGACGAGAGCGAATTCGATTCGATCCCGCTGGTCGGCCGCTCGCCGGCGATGCAGGAAATCTACCGCGTGCTGGCGCGGCTGATGCAGACCGACCTCACCGTGATGATCTCCGGCGAGAGCGGCACCGGCAAGGAACTGGTGGCGCGCGCGCTGCACGATTACGGCAAGCGCCGCAACGGCCCGTTCGTCGCGGTCAACATGGCGGCGATCCCGCGCGACCTGATCGAGTCGGAATTGTTCGGCCACGAGCGCGGCGCCTTTACCGGTGCCAACACCCGCGCCTCCGGCCGGTTCGAACAGGCCGAGGGCGGCACGCTGTTTCTCGACGAGATCGGCGACATGCCGATGGAGGCGCAGACGCGGTTGCTGCGGGTGCTGCAGCAGGGCGAATACACCACCGTCGGCGGCCGCACCCCGATCAAGACCGACGTGCGGATCGTTGCAGCCTCCAACAAGGATTTGCGCATCCTGATCCAGCAGGGTCTGTTCCGGGAGGATTTGTTCTTTCGTCTCAACGTGGTGCCGCTGCGGCTTCCTCCATTGCGCGAACACATCGAGGATCTGCCGGACCTGGTGCGGCACTTCTTCGCGCTGGCGGAGAAGGACGGCCTACCGGCCAAGAAGCTCGACAGCGCGGCGCTGGAGCGGATGAAGCAGCATCGCTGGCCGGGCAACGTCCGCGAGCTGGAGAATCTGGCGCGGCGGCTGGCGGCGCTGTATCCGCAGGACGTCATCACCGCCTCGGTGATCGACGGCGAACTGGCACCGCCCGCGGTGGTGTCCGGCGGCAGCGTCGCCCACACCGTCGACAATCTCGGCGGAGCGGTCGAAATGTACCTTTCGTCGCATTTTTCGGGCTTCCCGAACGGCGTCCCGCCGCCGGGGCTCTACCATCGCGTGCTGCGCGAGATCGAAGTGCCGCTCTTGACCGCGGCGCTGGCGGCGACTCGCGGCAACCAGATCAGGGCGGCCGATCTGCTCGGTCTGAACCGCAATACGCTGCGGAAGAAGATCCGCGACCTCGATATTCAGGTTTATCGGACCGGCGGCTGACACGCTGGGTCAAGGTTTTATGCTGTGCACTGCGTAGCCGCCCGAGGTTCTTCGGGCGGCGCGCCGCGATATTGTCGTAATTGAGCAACAATGTTGTAGGAATGCATCACTTGCCTTTGCGGCGGTGACCCGTCGCATTCATTGATTATTGCCAGAATGACCAGCGCAGAGACGTCGACCCCAACCGTTGACGACCCGTCGATCGCCGAGCCGCGCGCCGCCTTCTGGCGCCGGCTGCTGGCGCCGATCGCGGTGTGCGTGGCGCTGCTGTCGGCCTTCCTCACCTTCGTCATCCTGACCGGACTGACGCCGATTGCGCCCACCCGGGCCGTCGTCGTCACCTTCCTGCTGATCAACGGCGCCACCATCCTGCTGCTGGTGGCGATCATCGTCCGCGAGGTCTGGAAGATCATCCAGGCCCGGCGGCGCGGACGGGCGGCGGCGCGGCTCCACGTCCAGATCGTCAGCCTGTTCTCGGTGATCGCCGTGCTGCCGGCGGTGCTGGTGTCGGTCGTCGCCAATGTCACGCTCGACCGCGGCCTCGACCGGCTGTTCTCAGGGCCGACCCGGGCGGTGATCCAGAATTCGCTGATCGTCGCCAATGCCTATCTGCACGAACACGGCCAGCTGATCCGCGGCGACATCATCGGCATGGCGAACGACATCTCGCGGGTCCGGCCGCTGTTCGACCAGGACCGCAAGTCCTTCCGCGAATTTCTCACCACCGATGCCGCGTCGCGCAATCTTCCCGGCGCGATGCTGATCGACAAGGACCGCAACATCGTGGAGTCGGCCCAGACCGGCATCCAGCGCGATTTCGACACGCCGGCCCCCGAATTCCTCAGCAATGTCGACGACACCGAGCCGCAGATCGCGGTGTTCATCGAGGCCAATTACGTCGCCGCGGTGATCCGGCTGAAGGGCTTCGACGACACCTTCCTGTATGTCGCGCGGCTGCTCGACCCCCGCGTGGTGGCGCAATTGCGGCAGACCCAGGCCAGCGTCGCCGAATATGCCGAGATCGAGGCGCGCCGGCTCGGCGTTCAGGTCGCGTTCGCGCTGATGTTCACGGTGATCGCGCTGACGGTGCTGATGTCGTCGGTGCTGATCGGGCTGAACTTCGCCAATTGGCTGGTGGCGCCGATCCGCCGCCTGATGGGCGCGGCGCAGATGGTCTCGACCGGCGATCTGCACGTCCAGGTGCCGGTGTTCAAATCCGAGGGCGACCTGTCGCAACTCGGCGAGACTTTCAACAAGATGACGCAGGAGCTGCGGACCCAGCGCGACGAACTGGTCAGCGCCAGCGATCTGATCGACAGTCGCCGCCGCTTCATCGAAGCGGTGCTGTCGTCGGCCAGCGCCGGCATCATCGGCGTCGACGGCTCGCTCAGCATCGGCATTCTCAACCGCTCGGCGGAGAAGCTGATCGGGCATTCGGAATCCGAGACGCTGGGGCATCCGCTGTCCGAGGTGATTCCCGAGCTCGACGAAATGATGGCCGCGGCCTGCGAAGGCGCGCAGCGTCTGGTGCAGGGCCAGATCACCATCACCCGCGATGGCCGCGAACGCATTCTCTCGGTGCGCGTCACGGCCGAGCAGACCGGCCACGCCCGCGACAGCTACATCATCACGCTCGACGATATCACCGAGCTGGTGTCGGCGCAGCGGACCTCGGCCTGGGGCGATGTCGCGCGCCGGATCGCGCACGAGATCAAGAACCCGCTGACCCCGATCCAGCTGTCGGCGGAGCGGATCAAGCGCAAGTTCGGCAAGGTGATCGTCGAGGACAAGGGCATCTTCGAGCAGTGCACCGACACCATCGTGCGCCAGGTCGACGACATCCGCCGCATGGTCGACGAATTCTCGCGCTTCGCGCGGATGCCGAAGCCGGTAATCGAAGGCGAGGATGTCGCCGACACCGTGCGCCAGGTGGTGTTCCTGATGCGCGTCGGCCATCCCGAGGTCGAGATCGAGACCGAGATCAAGGACGACCCGCTGCGGGCGCGGTTCGACCGCCGTCTGATTTCGCAGGCGTTGACCAACATCATCAAGAACGCGGCCGAGGCGATCGAGGCGGTGCCGCCGGAGGAACTCGGCAAGGGCAGGATCGAGGTGGTGGCGGCGCGCGACGGCGACGACGTCGTCATCGACGTCGTCGACAACGGCATCGGTCTGCCCAAACAAAGCCGCTCACGCCTGCTCGAACCCTACGTGACCACGCGCGAGAAGGGCACCGGCCTCGGGCTCGCGATCGTCGGGCGCGTGCTGGTCGATCATGGCGGCGGCATCGAACTCAACGACGCATCCGACTTCCGGCCCGGGCAACGTGGCGCGTGGATGCGGTTACGATTTGCGATGTCCGGACAGCCCGTGGCACCGCCTGCCGGTGAACCAAAAGCCAAGGCCGGCAACGAACCGAAGATAGAAGCGGCGAACAGCGGCTAGAATGACAGGCTCGACAAATGGCGAATGACATTTTGATCGTCGATGACGAAGCGGATATCCGCGATCTCGTCGCCGGCATTCTCGAGGACGAAGGCTTCACGTCGCGCACCGCGCGCGACAGCGATTCCGCGTTGGCGGAGATCGCGAACCGGCGTCCGAATTTGATCTTCCTCGACATCTGGCTGCAGGGCAGCAAGCTCGACGGCCTGCAGTTGCTCGAGCAGATCAAGAAGGAGCACGCCGAGGTGCCGGTGGTGATGATCTCCGGCCACGGCAACATCGAGACCGCGGTGGCGGCGATCAAACGCGGCGCCTACGACTTCATCGAGAAGCCGTTCAAATCCGACCGCCTGCTTCTGGTCGCGACGCGTGCGCTGGAGACCTCGCGGCTGAAACGCGAGGTGCGCGAACTGAAGCAGCAGGCGCCGTCGGCCTCGACGCTGATGGGCCGCTCGGCCTGCATGAACCAGTTGCGCCAGACCATCGAGCGCGCCGCCAAGGCCAACAGCCGGATTCTGATCGTCGGCCCGTCGGGGGCCGGCAAGGAACTCGCGGCGCGGACGCTGCACAACGCCTCCGGCCGCGCCGATGGCCCGTTCGTGGTGATCAACGCCGCCGCGATCACGCCGGAGCGGATGGAGGTCGAGCTGTTCGGCATCGAGCCGAACGGCGAGCACGCGCGCAAGGCGGGAGCGCTGGAAGAGGCCCATGGCGGCACGCTGTTCATCGACGAAATCGCCGACATGCCGCGCGAGACCCAGAACAAGATCCTGCGGGTGCTGGTCGAGCAGACCTTCCAGCGCTCCGGCGGCACCGCCAAGGTCAATGTCGACGTTCGCATCATCTCGTCGACGGCGCGCAATCTCGAAGAGGAGATCGCCGAGGGACGCTTCCGCGAGGACCTGTATCACCGGCTGTCGGTGGTGCCGATCCGGGTGCCGCCGCTGTCGGAACGGCGCGAGGACATTCCCGAATTGATCGAGTATTTCATGGACCAGATTTCGGCAGCGACCGGCCTGCCGAAGCGGCAGATCGGGCAGGATGCGATGGCCGTGCTGCAGTCGCATGTCTGGCCGGGCAACGTCCGTCAGCTCCGCAACAATGTCGAGCGGGTGATGATCCTCGCCGGCGGCGGCCCGGATGCGGTGATCACCGCCGACATGCTGCCGCAGGACGTCGGCTCGATGGTGCCGACGATGCCGACCGGCAACAATGGCGAGCACATCATGGGGCTGCCGCTGCGCGAGGCCCGCGAGGTGTTCGAGCGCGACTACCTCATCGCGCAGATCAGCCGGTTCTCCGGCAACATCTCGCGCACCGCCGAATTCGTCGGCATGGAGCGCTCGGCGCTGCATCGCAAGCTCAAGGCGCTCGGCGTCGGCTGATCGTTTTTCTCTGACCTCTCAACCGGAATTGCTCGATGTCGCGCATCGCCTATGTGAACGGCCGCTATCAGGAGATGCGCGACGCCAGCGTCAGCATCGAGGATCGCGGCTATCAGTTTGCCGACGGCGTCTACGAGGTCTGCGAGGTGCGCGACGGCCGGCTGGTCGACATGCCGCGGCATCTGACGCGGCTGCAGCGATCCCTGAGCGAATTGCGGATCGCGCTGCCGATGCCGCTGTCGTCGCTGGCTGTGATCCTGCACGAGGTGGTGCGGCGTAATCGCGTGCGCTTCGGGATCGTCTATCTGCAGATCAGCCGCGGCGTTGCGCGGCGGGACCACGGTTTTCCGCTGAGCCGTGTGAAGCCCAGTCTGGTGGTGACCGCGCGCACGATCAATCCGGCCAAGGGCGCGGAGAATGCGGCGCGCGGCATCAAGGTGATCACCGTGCCGGAGAATCGCTGGCCGCGGGTCGACATCAAGTCGACCGCGCTGCTGCCGAATGTGCTGGCGAAGCAGGCGGCACGCGAAGCCGGCGCCTACGAAGCCTGGTATGTCGACGGCGACGGCTTCGTCACCGAAGGCTCGTCGAGCAATGCCTGGATCGTCACCAAGCAGGGGCGGGTGGTGACCCGGCCCGACAGCTCGGGGATTCTGTCGGGTATCACCCGGGGCGTGCTGATCGAGGCGCTGGAGGCGCTGCAGATCCGGTTCGAGGAGCGTCCGTTCACGCCCGCCGAGGCGGCCGACGCAGCAGAGGCCTTCGTCACGGCGGCGAGCATGATCGTGATGCCGGTGGTCGCGATCGACGGCCATGCCATCGGAAGTGGCACGCCGGGCCCAGTTGCCCGCCGCCTGCGCGAACAGTTTCACCGATTTGCGGCCTTTTCCTGAATTTTGTGTCGCGCGCAGCACGGCGTCCGATTTAGCTGCTTGCCTAACAAGCACGCGTGCCGTCTAATCTCCTTGTCAGCCTCCGGAGGGGGATCTCAGGGGGGCCGACAACCGAGGTGAAGCTCCGCAGAGAGACGCGCCGCGGCAAAAAAAGACAATTCCAATTGCGGGAATAAAAATGGCGGCAGACCGCGCACAAAATCTACAAGACACCTTCCTGAACCACGTTCGAAAGACCAAGACTCCTTTGACGATTTTCCTGGTGAACGGGGTCAAATTGCAAGGCATTGTCACTTGGTTCGATAATTTTTGCCTGTTGCTGCGGCGCGATGGTCATTCGCAGCTGGTCTACAAGCATGCGATTTCGACGATTATGCCAGGCGCGCCGATCCAGTTGTTCGAAGGCGGCGAGGATTCTCCAGCTTGAGAAGGTCCTGATTGGAACCCCGCAGCTTTGACGGGGGCGCCGACCGGCCGCGGTCGGCGACAGACGGCCAGACCGGGCGGGTAATCGTCGTCGGGCCGTATCTTCGTGTCCGCAAGACCGATCCCGATGCCGGCGGAATGAATGCCGTGCGCGACAGCGACGCCCGCCTCGACGAGGCGGCGGGGCTTGCGCGCGCCATCGATCTGGAGATCGCCGAGGCGGTGCTGACGCCGATCAGTCAGATCCGCCCGGCGACCTATCTCGGCAAGGGCAAGGTCGAAGAGATCCTCGGCATCATCAAAGGCCACGAGGCCGATCTCGTGGTGATGGATTGCGCGCTGTCGCCGATCCAGCAGCGCAATCTGGAGAAGGCGTGGAGCGCCAAGGTGCTCGATCGTACCGGGCTGATCCTGGAGATCTTCGGCCGCCGCGCCAAGACCAAGGAAGGCGCGCTGCAGGTCGAACTCGCGCATCTGAACTATCAACGCTCGCGGCTGGTGCGATCCTGGACCCATCTCGAACGCCAGCGCGGCGGCTTCGGCTTCATGGGCGGCCCCGGCGAAACCCAGATCGAGGCCGACCGGCGGCTGATCGGCGATCGAATCTCGCGGCTCGAAAACGAACTGAAGAAGGTGCAGGCGACGCGGCGGCTGCACCGCGCCGGCCGCCAGCGCGTGCCGTATCGCGTCGTCGCACTGGTCGGCTACACCAATGCCGGCAAGTCGACGCTGTTCAACCGGCTGACCCGCGCCGACGTGCAGGCCGCCGACATGCTGTTCGCGACGCTGGACCCGACGCTGCGCGCCTTGACCTTGCCGCACGGCGGCAAGGCGATGCTGTCCGACACCGTGGGTTTCATTTCCAACCTCCCGACCCAACTCGTTGCGGCGTTCCGCGCCACGCTGGAGGAGGTGCTGGAAGCCGATCTGATCCTGCACGTCCGCGACATCTCGCACGAAGATGCCGAGGCCCAGGAGCGCGACGTCGACGCGGTGCTGCGCCAGCTCGGCGTCGAGGCCGACGGCGGGCGCATCCTCGAAATCTGGAACAAGATCGACCGCTTCGAGCCGGAGCAGCGCGAAGAGCTGCGCAACATCGCGGCGCGGCGGTCCGAGGATCGCCCGTGCTTCATGGTGTCGGCGGTGAGCGGCGAGGGCGTCGACGAGCTGTTGCTGGCGATCGAGCAGCGGCTGGCGGCCTGGCGTTCGGTGCTCGACCTGACCATCGACGCCGCCGACGGGGCCGGCGTGAGCTGGCTGCATCGCAACGCCGAGGTGCTGTCCAAGGAGCTGCGCGACGGCCGCTACGCCATGACGGTGCGGGTCGACGAGACCAAGCGCGACGTCGTCGTCGAGCGCTTCGGCGCGGTGCTGCGCGAGGACTGATCGGGGCGCGCCGCCGACGTTTCGGGGCGATCCGGGAAGGCGCTTCGGGCGCCCAGCCAAACTCCGGCTAAGTCATTGGAAAATCGGCTGGAAAAAGCCGCGAAAAGGCGACCGCGAGGGTGGCTTGCGCGGCCTCGATGCGGTATATGATTCGCATCAGAATCTGACCGGAACTCACCCTTGTCCGACAAAGACGACGAGAAGCCCGGGGAGCCTCAGGCGCCCTCGGATATTCGCCCCGTATCCATTCTCGACGAGATGAAGCGCAGCTATCTCGATTACGCGATGAGCGTGATCGTGGCGCGAGCGCTGCCGGATGCGCGCGACGGATTGAAACCGGTGCATCGCCGGATTCTCTTCGGCATGTACGAGAACGGATTCGAGTGGAACAAGCCGTATCGCAAATCGGCGCGCACCGTCGGCGACGTCATCGGTAAGTATCACCCGCACGGCGACCAGTCGGTGTACGACGCGATGGTGCGCATGGCGCAGGACTTTTCCATGCGCGTGCCGCTGATCGACGGTCAGGGCAATTTCGGCTCGGTCGACGGCGACGCGCCGGCCGCGATGCGATACACCGAATCGCGCCTGACCAAGATCGCGCAATTGCTGCTCGACGATCTCGACAAGGACACCGTCGACTATCAGGACAACTACGACGGCTCGTTCAACGAGCCGCAGGTGCTGCCGGCGAAGTTCCCGAACCTGCTGGTCAACGGCGCCGGCGGCATCGCCGTCGGCATGGCGACCAACATTCCGCCGCACAATCTCGGCGAGGTGATCGACGCCTGTATCGCATTGATCGACGATCCGGCGCTGTCGATCGACGATCTGAACGTCATCATCCCGGGCCCCGACTTCCCGACCGGCGGCATCATTCTCGGCCGCGCCGGCATTCGTCTCGCCTACCACACCGGCCGCGGTTCGATCGTGATGCGCGGCAAGGTCGAGATCGAAACGGTCCGCAAGGACCGCGAGGCGATCATCATCTCGGAGATCCCTTACCAGGTGAACAAGGCCACCATGGTCGAGCGGATCGCCGATCTGGTGCGCGAGAAGAAGATCGAGGGCATCTCCGATCTGCGCGATGAATCCGACCGCGACGGCTTCCGCGTCGTGATCGAGCTGCGGCGGGACGCGGTGCCGGACGTGGTGCTGAACCAGCTCTACCGCTTCACGCCACTGCAGACCAATTTCGGCGCCAACATGGTGGCGCTCGACGCCGGCCGTCCGCAACTGATGAACCTCAAGGATCTGCTGACGCTGTTCGTCGCGTTCCGCGAGCAGGTGGTCACGCGGCGGACCAAATATCTGCTGAACAAGGCGCGCGACCGCGCTCATATTTTGGTCGGCCTCGCCATCGCGGTGGCGAATATCGACGAGATCATTCGCGTCATCCGCAATTCGCCCGATCCGAACACGGCGCGCGAAACCCTGATGTCGCGCGACTGGCCGGCGGCCGACGTCGCCGCGATGATCACGTTGATCGACGACCCGCGCCACAAGCTCAACGAGGACGGCACCGCGCGGCTGTCGTTCGAGCAGGCCAAGGCGATCCTCGATCTGCGGCTGCAGCGCCTGACGGCGTTGGGTCGCGAGGAAATCGCCGAGGAACTCGACAAGCTCGCGCTCGAGATCGCCGACTATCTCGACATCCTGCGTTCGCGGGCGCGGGTGCAGACCATCGTCAAGGACGAACTGATCGCGGTGAAGACGGAATTCGCCACGCCGCGCAAGACCGTGATCATCGAGCAGGAAGGCGAGGTCGAAGACGAGGACCTGATCCAGCGCGAGGACATGGTGGTGACGGTGTCGCACGCCGGCTACGTCAAGCGCGTGCCGCTGTCGACCTATCGGGCGCAACGCCGCGGCGGCAAGGGCCGCTCCGGCATGGCGACCCGCGAGGAGGATTTCGTCTCCAGGCTGTTCGTCGCCTCGACGCACACGCCGGTGCTGTTCTTCTCGTCGCGCGGCCAGGTCTACAAAGAAAAGGTGTGGCGGCTGCCGATCGCGCCGCCGAACGGCCGCGGCAAGGCGCTGATCAACATCCTGCCGCTGGAGCAGGGCGAGCGCATCACCACGATCATGCCGCTGCCGGAGGACGAGCAGTCCTGGGCCGCGCTCGACGTGATGTTCGCGACCACCGGCGGCAATGTCCGCCGCAACAAGCTGTCCGACTTCGTCGACGTGCGCCGCTCCGGCATCATCGCGATGAAGCTCGACGACGGCGAGGCGATCGTCGACGTGCAGATCTGCACCGAGCGCGACGACGTGTTGCTGACAACTGCCAATGGTCAGTGCATTCGATTTCCTGTCTCGGACCAAAGAGACGGCAAGGAATTCGGTGTCCGAGTCTTCCAAGGTCGTTCATCCATGGGCGTGCGCGGCATTGCTCTAGCGCCCGAGGACAAGGTGATCTCGCTTAGCATCCTGCGCCATCTCGACGCCGGATCCGAGGAGCGCGCCGCCTATCTGCGCCGCGCCAATGCGGTGCGTCGCGGCGGCGTCGAGGAGCGGGCGGCGGTGGAGGACGAGGCCGCGGGGGTCGAGGGCGAGGACGCCTCGGTCGGCGCGATCGAGCTCGGCGAGCAGCGCTATGTCGAGATGTCGGCGTCCGAGCAGTTCGTGCTGACGATCTCGGAGAACGGCTACGGCAAGCGGACCTCGTCGTTCGAGTACCGCACAACCAACCGCGGCGGCAAAGGCATCGTGGCGATGTCGGTCAACAACCGCAACGGCAAGCTGGTGGCGTCGTTCCCGGTGGAGGATTCGGACCAGATCATGCTGGTGACCGACAACGGCCAGTTGATCCGCTGCCCGGTCGAAGGCATCCGGGTCGCTGGGCGCTCGACCCAGGGCGTGATCGTGTTCGACACCGCAGACGACGAGAAGGTGGTGTCGGTCGAGCACATTCCCGAGGCGGAAGAGACCGAGAACGGAAACGGTAACGGCGGCTGATCAGCCGCCGGAATCCATAGAGAACCCAAGCAAAGCACGAATCGAAAGGCCCCCGGCGGGCACACCGGGGGCCTTCGAAGAGCGCTCCTGGAGGACAGCGCTTGGGTGGTTCTGTGTATCCTAACGCACGATCCTTAAGGACGTTCCGCGGTGACCAGACGGGCTTCGCGGACCGGCGCGGTGCGGGTTTCGGCATTGCGCAGGCAGGACGGCTCGAAATTCGGCCAAGCCTGTGCGGAGCAATTCGTTCCCAGCGGGCGGATGTCGAGCCGGTCGCCCTTGGCGAGCGCCACCGGCACGCTGGCTTCGACGCGCGGCGCAAAGCCCGGGAGAATGGTGAGGGCGGCAGCGACGAACGCTGCAATGGCGACTGCGGAAAGAGCCTTGATCATGACGGTCCCCTGTCGTCGGGCCTTGCGACCCGTTGGATTGTCGCTTCCCAATGCCGGTGGTGTAGCCAAGCCCGGTTTCAGAACATCTTCGTCGCCGCACCAATTGGTTTCATGGCCGCGCAAATTTGTTTCTCCGGTAAAGGCTCCGTGAAACAATGCGGAAAAAACCGTAATGTTTTCAGCAGCCCACCTGTCGCGGAATAGACGCGCGAGGTGGCCTTCCGGTTCGATCCGCAGAGCGAAATAAAACCCCGGACAGGGCCGGAACCAGATCGGCTTGCGGGCGTCATGCGGCCGCGCTAGACGGAAGCATGTCCCGTATCGCGCTGTATCCCGGCTCCTTCGACCCCGTCACCAACGGCCATCTCGACGTCGTCCGCCACGCGGTCGAATTGTGCGACAGGCTGGTGGTGGCGATCGGCATCCACCCCGGCAAGAAGCCGCTGTTCACCACCGAGGAGCGGCTGGTGATGGTGCGACGCGTGTTCGAGCCGGTCGCCGAGGCCGCCGGCTGTGCGTTCGATTGCACCACCTACGACAATCTCACGGTCACCGCGGCGCAGCAGGTCGGCGCGTCGCTGATGATCCGCGGGCTGCGCGACGGCACTGATCTCGACTACGAAATGCAGATCGCCGGCATGAACGAGACCATGGCGCCGGGGGTCCACACGGTGTTTTTGCCGGCGTCGGTCGGCGTGCGCCCGATCACCGCCACACTGGTGCGGCAGATCGCTGCGATGGGCGGCGACGTCTCCGCCTTCGTGCCGCCCGATGTCGCGGCCAGTCTGAAATCGAAATTCGCCGGCTAGCCGGCTTTTGCAATCCGGAGTTTCCATGATCCGTTTGATAGGCATCATCGCCGCGCTGGTGTTCGCTCTGCCCGCGCTGGCGCAGCCGCTGCCCGCCGGCCTCGACAAGCAGAACGCCATCGTCATCGACAGCACCAAGGGGCGGATCGTGATCCAGCTCCGGCCGGACATCGCGCCGCAGCACGCCGAACGCATCAAGCAGCTCGCCCGCGACGGCTTCTACAACAACGTGCCGTTCCACCGCGTGATGGCCGGCTTCATGGCGCAGACCGGCGACGGCGAGAAGTTCAACGGCACCGGCGGTTCGAAATATCCGAACCTGAAGCAGGAGTTCTCCAAGGTGCCGTTCAAACGCGGCATCGTCGGCATGGCCCGGCGCGGCGACAGCGTCGACAGCGCGAACGCGCAGTTCTTCATCATGTTCGACGACGGGCCGAGCCTGAACGGGCAGTACACCGTGATCGGCGAAGTGGTGTCCGGCATGGATGTCGTCGACAAGCTGAAGAAGGCCTCGCCCGGCTCGCCCGGCGGCTCGGTGACCGACCCCGACAAGATGGTCAAGGTCCAGGTCGCCGCCGACGTCAAGTAAGCGGCCGACATGCCGCCGCGCCGACGAAACGTTGTCGCGGCGGTGCTGATCGCATCTGCGATCGGCGCATTGGGCCGTGCCGCGGTCGCGCAGGAGGCACGGATCGACAATCTCGACGGGTTGTTTGCGGCGCTGAAACAATGCTGGCGTCCGCCACAGCTCGCGCCCGGCGATCCGGGCAAGCAGATCACGGTGCTGGTGAGTTTCAAGCGCGACGGCCAGATCCTCGGCAAGCCGCGGATCACCTTCGAAAGTGCGACGACGCCGGGATTCGACAGTCTCGCTTATCGGATCGCGGTGATGGAGACATTGCAGCGGTGTACGCCGTTGCCGTTCACGCAAAGCATGGGCAACGCAGTTGCCGGACGTCCCTTCACGCTGCGGTTCGACGATCGCAGAACATTCCCCCAACCGAACGAGAAGAGAGCATGGCTGACAACGACAACATCCTGATCCTCGAAACCACCCAAGGCGACGTCAAGATCGAGATGCGTCCCGATCTGGCGCCGAACCACGTCGCCCGCATCAAGGAGCTGGTGCGCGAAGGCTTCTACGACGGCATCGTGTTTCACCGCGTGATCGAGGGCTTCATGGCGCAGACCGGCTGCCCGCAGGGCACCGGCACCGGCGGCTCCGGCAAGAAGCTGAAGGCCGAGTTCAACAAGGAGCCGCACGTTCGCGGCACGACCTCGATGGCGCGCGCCGCCAGCCCGGATTCCGGCGACAGCCAGTTCTTCATCTGCTTCGACGACGCCCGCTTCCTCGACAACCAGTACACGGTGTGGGGCAAGGTGATCGAGGGCATGGAGAACGTCGACAAGATCAAGCGCGGCGAACCGGTGCAGAACCCCGACAAGATCGTCAAGGCGACGATGGCCGCCGACGCGGCGGCTTGAGCTGCCGAGGTCGGCTCCTGACGCCGACGGCGCCACATAGAAGGTGTCATGCCCGGGCTTGACCCGGGCATCCATCTTTCGAAGAGGATGGATCGCCGGATCAAGTCCGGCGATGACGGATACCGGATGCGCACCGACCTGTTCGACTTCGACCTGCCTGCCGAGAACATCGCGCTGCGGCCGATGAGCCCGCGCGATGCCGCGCGGATGCTGGTGGTGCGCCCCGGCGCGGCGCCGGAGGATCGCGTCGTGCGCGACCTGCCGGCGCTGCTGCAGCCCGGCGATCAGCTCGTCGTCAACGATACGCGGGTGATCGCCGCGCAGCTCTCAGGCCGCCGGATCGGCCGCGCCACCGAGCCGAAGATCGAGGCGACGCTGATCAAGCGGCTCGACGGCTCGCGCTGGCAGGCGCTGGTCAAGCCGGCGAAGAAGCTCGCCGAGGGCGACGTCGTCCGCTTCGGCCATGACGGGCGGGTCTGTCTGCTCGGCCATCTCGACGCCACCGTCGAGGTCAAGGGCGAGGCCGGCGAGGTGACGCTGGCGTTCTGCTTCCACGGGCCCGCGCTCGATCAGGCGATCGCCGAGCTCGGCGCGACGCCGCTGCCGCCCTATATCGCGTCCAAGCGCGCGCCCGACGATCGGGACGCGGCCGACTATCAGACCATGTTCGCCGCCAACGAGGGCGCCGTCGCGGCGCCGACCGCGGGGCTGCACTTCACGCCGGAACTCGACGCGGCACTCGCGGCGCGGGGCGTGACGGTGCACCGGGTGACGCTGCATGTCGGGGCGGGGACGTTCCTGCCGGTGAAGACCGACGACACCGCCGAGCATCGGATGCACGCCGAATGGGGCACGATCGGCCGTGACACCGCCGCGGCGCTGAACGCGGCGCGCGCGCAAGGCGGCCGCATCGTCGCGGTCGGCACCACCTCGCTGCGGCTGCTGGAAAGCGCGGCGCGCGACGACGGCACGATCGCGCCGTTCGCCGACGAAACCGCGATCTTCATCACGCCGGGCTACAAATTTCGTGCGGTCGACGTGCTGATGACCAATTTCCATCTGCCGCGGTCGACGCTGTTCATGCTGGTGTCTGCGTTCTGCGGGCTGGAGACGATGCAGGCGGCCTACCGCCACGCCATCGAAACCGGCTATCGGTTCTATTCCTATGGCGACGCCAGCCTGCTGTTCCGGGAGCCCACATGAGCGTGCCGAACCATTTCGACCTGCTCGCGACCGACGGCGCGGCCCGCACCGGCCGGCTGACCACGCCGCATGGCGTGGTGCGGACGCCGGCCTTCATGCCGGTCGGCACCGCGGGCGCGATGAAGGGGCTGCACTGGCGCGAGGTGCGCGACGCCGGCGCCGATATCGTGCTCGGCAACACCTATCATCTGATGCTGCGCCCGGGTGCGGAGCGGATCGCGGCGCTCGGCGGCTTGCAGCGCTTCACCACCTGGAACGGGCCGATGCTGACCGACAGCGGCGGCTTCCAGGTGATGTCGCTGGCGCAGCTCCGCAAAGTCTCCGAGAAGGCGGTGAACTTCCGCTCGCATATCGACGGCGCCGCAATCGAATTGTCGCCGGAACGCGCCATCGAAGTGCAGCTTCTGCTCGGCAGCGACATCGCGATGCAGCTCGACGAATGCGTCCGGCTGCCGGCGGAGCGCGCCGACATCGAGCGCGCGATGCAACTGTCGCTGCGCTGGGCCGAGCGCTGCAAGCGCGCGTTCGAGACGGCGCCGGACGGCCACATGCTGTTCGGCATCGTCCAGGGCGGCGACGTGCCGGAACTGCGCCACGCCAGCGCGCGCGGGCTGATCGAGCTCGGCTTCCACGGCTATGCGATCGGCGGCCTCGCGGTCGGCGAGCCGCAGGAGGTGATGCTTGCGATGATCGAGGAGGCGGCGCCGATCCTGCCGGCCGACCGGCCGCGCTATCTGATGGGCGTCGGTACGCCCGAGGACATGCTCGAAGCGGTGGCGCGCGGCATCGACATGTTCGACTGCGTGATGCCGACCCGCAACGGCCGCCACGGCGTGGCGTTCACCAGGTTCGGACCGGTCAATCTGCGCAACGCCCGCCACGCCGACGATCCGCGCCCGCTGGACGAGGCGAGCGACTGGCCCTCGACCCGCAACTGCTCACGGGCCTATCTCCATCATCTGATCAAGTCGGGCGAAACGCTCGGCGCGATGCTGCTGTCGGAGATCAACATCGCGTACTATCAGCGGCTGATGCGCGATATCCGCGAAGCGATCACGCGCGGCTCGTTCGAGACGTTCCGGATGCAGACCCGAGCCGACTGGGAGCAGGGCGATATCGCATCAAGAGACCCCGCATGACCGCGAGAAACGCAGCGCCGAGATCAGTTACAGGCGAAGCGTTTCATCGAATGCTTGGTTACAAAGCCATACCCGCAGGTGTCGCAGGTCCAGAGATAGCTCACGATGCTCTCCGTCAGAAACGCAGAGGCTTCCGCCGCGACCATCGAATCTGCGCAGACCGGGCAGGTCGGCAGATCGTTTCCACGCGGCGCAGGACGAGGGGCGTTGGTCGACAGAACTTCAGCGATCGCTGGCATCGTGACCTCCTCAACATCCAGTGGATTGAGCAGTGGACTTAGCCTTCCGTTGCATGAACTCTACACCAGGAACTCTGACGATGTCGCAACACAAATGCGGTCGTTCTGCGAAATTCGATTCTGCAATGCAGCGGGACGATGGCGGTTGGAAAACCTGCCGAATTGTCGCCGGTTCAGTTGATTCATTCGTGCGCAGTTCCCATCGTGGTCATCCGCGTGCGATGCATCGTGAACGGTTGGTTACCGCGTCTCGTCAAGTCATCGTGAAACCTCGTCGCGCTGCGTATTCCGTGCTCGTTCCGTCCGTCGTTCCGACTCAAGACTCATCGAAGAGGACCTCATGTCTCAGCCGCCACGCCGCCCGCGCACATTGAACGATGCCCGCACCGAAGCTGAAGCCGCCTTCAAGAAGGCGACCACCAAGCCCGTCGAGGCGCCGGTGGTTCAGAGGCGTGCGCTTCCCGGCGTCAAGGAAATGGTCTCGCTGCGGATCGATCAGGACGTGCTCGAGCACTTCCAGGGCGATGGTCCCGGCTGGCAGGAGCGCATCAACGCCGCGCTGCGCAAGGCCGCGGGGCTGTAGGGGCCTGTCGAGCGCTGTGGGGCCGTCTCACGTCTTGCTGGGTGCGACGGTGGCCGATCGGGCGGTGCGCAGGTTGAGCAGGTTTCCGGCGAGAATCAGCACCGCACCGAGCACGGTGTAGGCATCGAGCCGTTCGCCGTAGAGCAGCCAACCGGCGGTTGCGCTGAGTGGCACGCGCAGGAAGTCCATCGGCACCACCACCGTGGCGTCGGCATAGGACAGCGCCCGCGCCATGCAGTAGTGCGAGAACGTGCCGCAGAACGCGATCACCACGATCCAGATCCAGGCGTAATTCGACGGCCACTGCCAGACATACAGCGCCGGGAAGAAGCCGAGCGCCGACTGGATGATCAGCATCCAGAAGATGATCGTCAGCGTGCTCTCGGTCCGCGTCAGCGCCTTGACCAGCGTGATCGTCACAGCGAAGCCGAAGGCGGCGCCGAGCGCGATCAGCTGGCCGGGATCGATCGTCCCGGTGGCAGGGCGGACGATCACGATGACGCCGAGGAGTCCCAATGCGACCGCCGCGACTCTCCAGACGTTCAGGCGTTCGCCCAGAAAGGTCGCCGCAAGGATCGCGATCCAGATCGGCATGGTGAACTCGATCGCGACGACCTGGCCGATCGGGATCAGCGTCAGCGCGAAGAACCAGCCGAGCTGCGCCGCATAGTGCACCAGATTGCGGGCGAGGTGCGGCAGCGGTCGCGCCGTCGCCATGGTGGCAAAGCCGCCGGCGGCGTGCACCAGCGGATACAGCATCGCAAAGCCGATCACCGATCGCAGTTCCATGACCTGGAACACGTTCAGCTCGCGCAACGTCTCGCGACCGGCGACCGCGATGATCAGCATCAGGCTGAGCCAGCCGGACATCCACAGCGCGGCCATGCTCTTCGAAGGGGGGCGGGTCATCGGCGGATTGTTCTGCTGTTCTGTCGCCAGGCGTTTCCGCTTGCTCTATCGGCGACCGTGCCGGGATTGGCAACCCGCGCGAATGCAGATCGGCGTGGTTGATTTCCGGCGGCTGCTGTGCCCGACTGGGCCGAAGAGCCGCGCAAGCCGGCTCGCAGACAATGGGAGGATCAGTGATGCGAACCTTGCAGCCGGCCGACTGGGCGAAGCCACGCGGTTTCTCACACGGCGTTGCCTTCATCGGGCCAGGGCAGTGGCTGGTGCTGGCCGGCCAGACCGGCACCAACGACAAAGGCGAATACGAATCGGACGATCTCGCCGACCAGGTCGGCGCGGCTTTGAAGCGGATCGTGACGCTGCTGGCCGAGGCTGCCGCAGGACCGGAGCACATCGTCCGGCTGACCTGGTATCTCACCAGCCGCGAGGATTACGCCGCCGCCGGTCCCGGCATCGCCGCGGCATGGCGTGACACGCTGGGGCGGCACTTTCCGCCGTCGACCTTGCTCTACATCTCCGGGCTGGTCGATCCCCGCGCCAAGGTCGAAATCGAGGTCACCGCCTTCGTGCCGGCGCGATAGCGCGGCAGACGCGGACGGCCCTTGCAAGGAACCCGGGTTTCGGCCAACAAGCCGGCACCTTGCAAGGAGTTCGATCGATGACCCAGCGTTCCACTTCGGCGGATTTCGTCACCGCGTTCGCCACCGGCTGGCCGGAACACCAGCCCGATGTGCTGATTCTGTCGCTGACGACGCAGAAGGGCGTGCAGGATTTCGCGCTGACCAAGGAGCAGGCGCTGCTGGTCGCCAAGACGATCAAGCGCACCGCGACGCAGTTGGCCGCGCCGAAGCGGCAGTCCTGAGCGGGCCGGCGGGCGGCATCTCCTCAAGGGCGCGTCTTCTCAGACGCATCGGCCCAAACAAAAACCGGGCCCCCAATGGGAGCCCGGTCCTGTCGCGAAGCTCGATTGAGCCGAATCAGCCGACCTGCACGGTCGAGGTGATCGCCGCGGTCTTGCCGTTCCAGTACTTCGGGAACCAGGTGGTGTTGCTGAGAACAGCGGCATGCACCAGGATCGCGATGACGGTGACGCTGCCGAGCAGCAGGGGCAGGCCGACGGTCGGGCTGACCACAGTCCAGATTCTACCTTGATTCATGGTCAGTACTCCTTAGTGCAGCCAGGGCGAGTAAACGTAGGCGAGGAAGTGAGCGACGATCGCGATCGCACCGAAGATGCGGGTGCCATCGATCACGTGCTTGTGGAGCTCTTCCGACTCCTCGACCGACAGGCCGGTCAGTGTCTTTTCAGCCATTTTGAAAACCTCAAACGAGTTGTTCTGTGAATCGAACAGCCGCAAGCAGCGTGTTCGATGGACGCACTATGGTCGCGAGCGGGGGCGGCCACATTGCGCAGGAACAATTTTTCGTGAGTACGAAAGTCGTAGATTTGGTGGTGGCCGGTATCGAGATGGCGATCCGGCTTGCGTCACATTGTCGTTCGGGGCGCTCGCGTGGCGAATCGCTCGTCTTGCGGCTGCGCCGGCAGTTCCGCATGGGTGCGGGCGTGGTCGATCACCTGCGCCAGCAGTTTGATCCCGAGCGGCGCCAGCACGCGCTCCCACAATTCGCGGGCGGTTTCGCCCTTGTGCACGAAGCACCATTCCTGCAGCGCGATCGCACCGGCATCCATCCGGTCGGCGAGGTGATAGACCGTGCCGCCGGCGATCGGATCGCCCTCGCGGATGGTCCATTCCACCGCGGCGATGCCGCGATGCCGCGGCAGCAGCGACGGGTGATAGCCGATGCCGCCGAGCCGGGCCGCCGCCAGCGCGTCGCGATCGACCCGGGCGTGGCAGTGCGCGGCGACGATCAGATCAGTGTCCGGTGCGATCTCCGCGGCGGTGACGAGCTTCGGGCTGGCCTGCACCGTCACCGCAATCCCGGCCGTCTCGGCCGCTAGCGCCAGCCGGTCGCCGCCGTCCGCCACAACCACGCGCGGCACCGCGATGCCGCGGCTGCGCAGCATCTCCAGGGTGGCCACGCCGAAATGTCGCGAGCCGACGAGGGTGATGCGCATGAACTCTGTGGTCCGAGGAGGATCGGGATGGGCGAAGCGACTGCACCGGAATCGGTCAGTGTGGTGAGCGCGGAGGGACTCGAACCCTCGACCCCATGATTAAAAGTCACGTGCTCTACCGGCTGAGCTACGCGCTCACGTGCCGCGCTGTGTAGGGGGCGGGGCGGCCCGGGTCAATAGCCGCGGGCCGGGCGACCGGCGCCGGTTTGCGTGAAATTGGTCCGAGCACACAGATATTTACGCGCCTCTCCTCGTCCAACCAGTCAGCCGCCGATGGGTCTGAAAAGTCCTCAGGCGGCGTCGTGGTGGATTTCCTGGGCGACCTTCTGCCGGGCCGGGATCGCCGGGGGCAGCGTCACCGGGCGCAGACCGATCAGCTCGGCGGTACGGATTCGGGTGTCGGTCCACCACTGGAACGAATTGATTCGCGAATTCTCCAGGATCGCGATCGCCACCGCCGCCAGGAACGGCAGGCTCTGCAACACCAGCACGCCGGCGAAGATATAGATCTCGTGAATCTGGCGGAAGGAGTTCGAGGCGATCAGAACGCCGGCGCCGATCAGCAGCAGCACGCCGATCACGGCCTCCCAGAACGCCTGGAATTCGACCGACATCAGGGTGAGGCCGCCTTTCGAGGTGCGGGCGAAGGCGAGGTGCTCGGTGATCAGGCCCTGCGCCACCGCGCGGGACACCGTCCACTGCACCGACATCGCCGCGATCATGGCGCCGAACATCCGCGGCGCGTTGATCTTCACCCGCAGCCGGTACAGCACCACGAAATGCGCCAGCGTCACCACGAAGGACGCGATGATCGGCAACGTCAGGATCTTGTCGGGAATGGCGATGTCGGCGAAGGCGACGATCGGCACCCAGATCAGATTGAGGATCGCCACCACCACGCCGAGGCTCTCGGCGCCGAGCCAGTTCAGCCAGCCGAGACCGAATTCGCGACGCTGGTCGCGGGAGAGGCGGCTGTTGCCGGGCAGGAAGCGGCGCCAGTGCTTCTTGATGATCTGGAAGCCGCCATAGGCCCAGCGGTGGCGCTGCTTCTTGAACGCCTCGTAGGTGTCCGGCAGCAGGCCGTAGCCGTAGCGGGTGTTGGTGTAGTGGGTGAGCCAGCCATGCTCCATGATCTCGAGGCCGAGGTCGGAATCCTCGCAGATCGTGTCGCTCGACCAGCCGCCGGCCATGTCCATCGCGGCGCGGCGGATCAGGCACATCGTGCCGTGCACGATGATGCCGTTGACCTCGTTGCGCTGGACCATGCCGATGTCGAAGAAGCCGGCATATTCGCCGTTCATGATGTAGTGCATCAGCGAGCGGTCGCCGTCGCGATGCTCCTGCGGGGCCTGGACCAGGCCGACCCGGGGATCGTCGAACGCCGGCACCAGATCCTTCAGCCAGTCCGGCGTCACCACATAGTCGGCGTCGATGATGCCGATGATCTCGGCATCGGCGGCGGTGCGGTCCATCGCGATCCGCAAGGCGCCGGCCTTGAAGCCCTGGACTTTCTCGGCGTTGATGAATTTGAAGCGCTCGCCGAGCTCGCGGCAATGGTCCTGGATCGGCTGGGTGAAGGCCGGGTCCGGCGTGTTGTTGATGATCACCACGCATTCGAAATTCGGATAGTCGAGCCTGGCCACCGCATCGAGCGTCTGTTTGAGCATCTCCGGCGGTTCGAAATAGGCCGGGACGTGGATCGACACTTTGGGGAAGCGCACCGGTTCGCCCTTGGCCAGCGCCGCGGTCTGCTTCTTCTCCTGGACGTCTGTCATCGCGCGGGTGATCAGCCGCCGCGGCTTGCGGCCGAACGCGACGACGGCGATTTCCTCGATCCGCGCCAGCGCGATCGCGACCAAAGGCACCAGCAGGATCATGCCGAGCGTGAGCGCGAAGGCCGAGCCGAACAGGAAGTAGTGCCCGGTCCAATAGGCGAACACCGTGGCGACCCAGGCGCCGACGCCGTGCGCGGCCGACGACAACAGCAGCGTCTGCATCGCCGTGGGGGCGGCGAGCTGCAGAATCGGCAGCGACAGCAGAATGCCGACCAGCAGCGCGATGCCGGCGAGCTTCCAATAGGCCGGGTCGACCACCGGGCCGGTCCAGGCGAATTTCGGCTCACGCGACGCGTTGAGGATGCCCCAATACGGCCCGACGCCGCCTTCGAAGAACTTCCACGGCTGATCGATCGCCTCGACGATGTTGTATTCCATCCCGATGGCTTCGGCGCGGCTGACGAAATTGCGCAGCGTCACCGCCTGCTCGAACGGGCCGGGGATCGCCGATTTGAGATTGTAGCCCGCGCTCGGCCAGCCGAATTCGGCGATCACGATGCGCTTGCCGGGGAAGGCGTCGCGCAGTTTCTGGTAGATGATCAGCGCCTGATCGACCGCCTGCTTGTCCGAGAACCCTTCCCAATAGGGCAGGATGTGGGCGGCGATGAAGTCGACCGAGGACGCCAGTTCGGGATTCTCGATCCAGATGTTCCAGATCTCGCCGGTGGTGACCGGCACGTTGACCTGGCTCTTCACCCGCTGGATCAGTTTGATCAGGTCCTCGACCTTCTGGTCGGCGCGGTAGATCGTTTCGTTGCCGACGACGATGCCGTTGACGTTGCTGTTGCGCTTGGCGAGCTCGATCGCCGCCTGCATTTCGCGCTCGTTGCGGTCGCTGAACTTGTCGATCCAGGCGCCGACCGTGACTTTCAGGCCGACCTCGTTGGCGATCGGCGGCACCAGCTCGACGCCGCCGGTCGACGAGTACAGACGGATCGCCCGGGTCATCGGCGACAGCGTCTTCAGGTCGCTGCGGATGCGCTCGGCGCTCGGAATGTTGTCGACGTCGGGATGCGCCGAGCCGTCGAACGGCGCGTAAGACACGCTCGGCAGAATGCCGGTGAAGTCGGGAGCTTTCTGTTTGTCCCTGAGCAGCCCCCAGAGACCAGCGTGAGCGGCAACGACCAGCAGCAGAACAGCGACGACGGCGCGCATCGCACTAAACCATACGGGGGCCAGAGGGCTGGTCAGCGGACCCGTCCCCGAGGTCCGACCAAGGCGGTAGCACTTCAAGCATAACGCTGAGCCCCGTCGGCGATCAATTCATACGCCGCCGTGGCGATTTAAGGGCGAACGCACGCCAACCGCGAAAATATCAGAACGTTCCGACTGCGCCGGCTTATTTGGCCGGCGCAGGGGATGGGGCCTGACCCGGCGCCGGTGCCGGCGTTGCCGGCGCAGCAGGCTGCGGGTTCGCCGCCGGCTTTCCGGACGGTGTCGCCGGAGCCGCCGCCGCGGCCGGCTGAGGCTGCGCATTGGGATTGATCCAGCAGGCGTGGACGCGTCCGCTCAGGCCTTCCGGCACCTTCGGATCGATCGGGCCGGAGCGGACCAGGCAGCGGAACGAGGCCTGGATATGGCCGGTCGGGCAACCGAAGCGGTCATACAGATCGAGGTGGCGGAACGCGGTGTCGAGGTCGTCGCGCCACATCAGCACCACGACGCGGCGACCGAGCCAGACGCATTCCGGGTTGCCGGCAGGCCCGTTGATCGCTTGCGCGGCCTCGACGAACTCGTCGGTCTTGCGCTGGCTTTCCTTGAGGGCATCGGCAGGAGCCTGCGCCGGCTGATTGGCATTGGTCGCGGGCTTGTTGTTCTGATCCTGGGCGCGCAGGTCACCGCTCTGGGCGATCGCGCCGCCGATGCCGATCAGCAGGGCAAGTCCGGTCGCGGCCAGGCCACGCCACAGCGCGTTCTGGAACTCAAGGAATACTCGTCGCATAGCGTCCCCGATCTGGTTGGCAGGATCACAACGGCCTCGATCCCCATCCGCCCCGACGCTACCGAATTTGCGCCGAATACAGCCTGACCCTGCACGATTTTCCATGACGGACATTTCGCGATTTGTCCAGCAATGGCAATCGATCGGCGACGACATGGCGGCGAATTCACGTTGCTTAACGCGCGTTCATTTTGGAGCGCGTCGGGTTGCGTCAGCTTATGCCCTTGGCAGATTGCCTGCGAGCGGGTAATCGACGGTCATTCTGGAGGACGGAACCCATTTCTTTTCGCACGCCGCTGGCGCTTCTCCCGATTTCTCTCGGCATCATCTTCGGCGTCTGGTGGTGGATCGCCACGCCGGTCGATCTGGCGCGCGCGCCGATCGATCCGAACGACAAGCTCGAATGCGTTTCTTATGCGCCGTTCCGTGGCGCGCAGACGCCGCTCGATCCGACGACGCAGATCGGCGCCGACCAGATCGAGCAGGATCTGACGCAGCTCGCCAAGATATCCAAATGCGTGCGCACTTACTCGGTCGACAACGGCCTCGAAAAACTGCCGGCGATCGCCGGCAAGGTCGGGCTGAAGGTGCTGCAGGGCATCTGGCTCGGCAACGAGCGCGCCAAGAACCTGGCGCAGATCGCCGTCGCCGTCGGTCTCGCCAAGGACTATCCGGATGTCATCAGTTCACTGGTAGTCGGCAACGAAGTGCTGTTGCGCGGCGAGATGACCGCGGGCGATCTCGCCGCGACGATTCGTCTGGTGAAGTCGCAGGTGAAGACGCCCGTGACCTACGCGGATGTCTGGGAATACTGGCTGCGTCATCGCGAGATCTACGAGGCGGTCGATTTCGTCACGATCCACATCCTGCCGTATTGGGAAGACCTGCCGATTCGCGCGCGCAATGCCGCCGCGCACGTCGATCAGATTCGCAAGCGCGTCGCGGTCGCATTCCCGGCCAAGGAAATCCTGATCGGCGAGACCGGCTGGCCGAGCGCGGGACGGATGCGCGAGGGCGCGCTGCCGTCGCGCACCAACCAGGCGCGGGTCGTGTCGGAAATTCTGGGGCTCGCCAAGGCGGAGAACTTTCGCGTCAACCTGATCGAAGCCTACGATCAGCCGTGGAAGCGCGATCTCGAGGGCACGGTCGGTGGTTACTGGGGCCTGATCGACGCCGACAATCGCGCGCTGAAGTACCCGGCAGGTGTGCCGATCAGCAATTTCCCGCAGTGGAAATTGTCGATGGCCGCCGGCATGGCGCTCAGCCTGGTGGTGTTTGCGACCGCGATGCTGACGCTGCGGCGCAGGCCCTGGGCGCCGCGGCTGGCCGCCTGGCTCGCCGTGGGGGTGTCGGCGACAGCGGGCGGCGTGCTGCTCGGCATCGCCGTCGACAAGATGCTGGTGGAGAGCTACGGCTGGGGCCGCTGGCTGCAATGGGGATTGCTGCTGGCGAGCGGCGTGCTGACGCCGATTCTGGCGGCGCATGCGCTGATGGTGGGCCGGGCGGTCCCGACCTTCCTCGAACTGTTCGGCCCGCTGGAGCAGCGCAACCGATCGTTCCTGACCTATGCGCTCGGTTTGTCGGTCGTGGTGACCACGCTGATCGGCGCCCAGACCGCGCTCGGCTTCACCTTCGATCCGCGCTATCGCGATTTCCCGTTCGCGTCGTTGACGATGGCGGTGCTGCCGCTGTTCCTGTTGATGCTGCTGAACCGTCCGCAGCAGGGCGCGCGGCCGATCGCCGAGGCGGTGTTCGCCGGGGTGTTCGCGGTCTGCGCGCTTTACATCGTCTTCAACGAAGGGCCGAAGAACTGGCAGTCGCTGTGGACCTGCGCGGTGTACGCGATGCTGGCGCTTACGCTGTGGCGGGCGCGGGTCGTGCAAATCCCAAAATAAGCAGCCCGATCGCGATCCCCGACAGGCCGATATTGTAGAGCACGATGCCGAAGCCGGCGGCGACCAGACCCGCGGTCAGCAGCACGATCGACGGCCGGATGACATGCAGCACGGCGATCACCACCGCCGCGATTCCGAACACGGAATTGCGGAACAGGTAGGTCATCAGCAGCCGCGTCTTGCACAGCATCGATTGCAGCCCGGCGTCGCAGGCGAGCCCCACGGTCGAGAGTTCGATCGCGAGATAGCGCAGATACAACGCATAACCCACGGTGAGGAAGCCGACGATCAGGAGCCACTGCACCTGATACGGGGTGAGGCGGAACGGGTGTTTTTTCATGCGGCGATTATGCTGCGGTTTGCGGCTGCGAACAAGCCGCCGCGCTGGACCGGCTCCGACCGGCGTCAGCGGATGCCGAGAAACGTCGTCAGCGATGCCGGCTTCGGCGCGGGCTGCGGCGGCTCCGGTGGGGGCGGCGGCTCGGGTGCTGCGGTGACTTTGGGCGGGCGTTTGCGCGGCGCCCGGGACGGCGGAGCCGTCGAAATCAGTGGCAGGCGCTGGCCGTCGAACACCGATGTCTCGCAGCCGGCGGCGCCGAGCGTCGCGCAAAGCCTGGCCGCGGCGGCCGCGTCATTGAGCGGGCCGACCACGAGCCGGAGTTGGCCGCCACCGGCGTTTTCCTTGACCATGATGATCGGCCGCATCTCCTTCAGCTCCGGGTGAGCCTTGGACAACCGGCGCCACAGATTGCGCAGTCCCTCGACCGAATTGGATCCACCCAGTTCGGCGCCGAATTCGGTCCGGGGTACGATGACCGGCGTCTCTTCCGGTGAGTCGGAGTCCGGCTCGGCGTCCGGGGTGCCGGGTGGGGCGAGCGCCTGCGGCTCGAGCAGCTTGCCGGCGGCGGCATCCGGCGGCGCCAGCATCGACCGGGACGGCATCAAGGGGGAAGTGGGGGAGGCCGCGGCCAGCGTCAACTTGTCGGCCCGCTTGGCTTCCGCCTGAACGGGAGGCGGCGCCGGCGCCGGTGCCGAGGCAGACGGCGTTGCGGCTGCCACCGGGGCCGGCGGCTCGGGCGGTTCGATCCTGGCCGATGCAGGCGCGGCTTCGGCCGCCGCTGCGGCGGCGGGGCGTTTCGATGGCGAGGGCGGCGGCTGCACCACGGCAACAGCGGGCTGAGCCGGCGGGGGCGCCGGTGAACTGGCTCTGGAATCGACCGCGGCGATCGGCGGCGCCGGCGAATCCTTGACCGGAATATCCGGGAGCGTCGTGGCGACCGCTTTGTCCGGACCCGTCGCCGGCTTGGCGGAGGCCTGCACGCGCGCGATCGAGCCGGTCACCGATTCCAATCCCTGCTCGAGCGAGCCGAGCCGCGAATACAGCCGGTCGCGATCGGTGTTCAGCGTTTCGATCGCCGCGGCCAGCCGGCTGGCCTCGCTCTGGCTTTCCTTGGCGACCCGCTGAATCTGCTGCGACTGTCGCGCCAGATCGACCGCGGCCACCTGGTCGCGCTTGCGCTCGGTGGCCGTCTGCGTCGCGAGGATCGCGATCACCAGGGCGCCGAGGGAACCAGCCGCCCATGATGCCAGCCGCCATTTGGCGCGGGTGTCGAGGTCTTCCTCGTCGGCCACGAAACGCGCCAGCCAGCCGCCCGACTCGTCGGTGGCGAAGCTGTCCGCCAGATCATCGCTGTTCCTCGCCATCCGAATGTTCGAAGCCCCTGTCGCCCAAGCGAATCACGCTGCCGACAATAACAGGGAAATGTCCGCTCCACGCAGCCGGCCCGGCATTTTCGTTCCCCCCAAAGCGGTTTCCCCTCGGACTGAAAACCCTTTATGAGGGCTGCAGTTCGACCGCGTGGGATTGCAGATGACGACGAGAACCAGCCTGACGATCGTACTTGCTGCCGGAGAGGGCACCCGGATGCGATCGTCGCTACCAAAGGTGCTTCACCCGGTGGCCGGCCGCCCGCTGTTGGCTCATGTGCTGGCCGCAGCACCGCATGGCGAAGGCGACAAACTCGCCGTGGTGATTGGCCCCGATCATCAGGCGGTCGCCGACGAGGCCAGACGAATCCGACCCGATGCGCAGATCTACGTGCAGACGGAGCGTCTCGGCACCGCGCACGCCGTACTGGCGGCGAAGCAGGCGGTCGCGGGCGGCGCCGACGATCTGCTGATCGCCTTCGGCGACACCCCGCTGATTTCGGCGGAGACCTTCGCCCGCCTGCGCGAACCGCTGCGCAATGGCGGCGCGCTGGTGGTGCTCGGCTTCCGGGCGGTCGATCCGACCGGTTACGGCCGGCTGGTCGTCGAGGACGATCGATTGGCCGCGATCCGCGAGCAGGCCGATGCCAGCCCGGACGAACTGAAGATCACGCTGTGCAATGCCGGCGTGATGGCGATCGACGGGCGCATCGCGCTCGACGTGCTGGGCGCGATCGGCAACGCCAACAAGAAGGGCGAGTACTATCTGACTGACGCGGTCGGCATCGTGCGCGAACGCGGCCTCGTCGCCGGCGTGATCGAGACCGACGAGGACGAGGTCCGCGGCATCAACACAAAGGCGCAACTCGCCGAGGCCGAAGCGGTGATGCAGGCGCGGCTGCGCCAGGCCGCGATGGCCGCGGGTGTGACGCTGATCTCGCCGGAGACGATTCACCTCGCCGCCGATACCACGTTCGGCCGGGACGTGACGATCGAACCATTCGTGGTGATCGGCCCCGGCGTCAGCATCGGCGACGGTGCGGTGATCCATTCGTTCTCGCACATCGTCGACACCTCGCTCGGCAAGAATACATCGATCGGCCCCTATGCGCGGCTGCGGCCCGGCACGTCGCTCGGCGACGGCGCCAAGATCGGCAATTTCGTCGAGACCAAAGCAGCGCAGATCGATGCCGGCGCCAAGGTCAATCATCTGACCTATATCGGCGACGCGCATATCGGCCCGGGCGCCAATATCGGCGCCGGAACGATCACCTGCAATTACGACGGCTTCAACAAGCACAAGACCGAAATCGGCGCCGGCGCCTTCGTCGGCTCGAACTCGTCGCTGGTCGCGCCGGTCAGGATCGGCGCGGGCGCGTATATCGGTTCGGGATCGGTGATTACCAGGAACGTGCCGGACGACGCGCTGGCGGTCGAACGCAACGACCAGAGTGTGCGCGAGGGCTGGGCAACGCGGTTCCGTGAAGCCAAGCTGCGCGCGAAGAAACCCAAAGCCGGCTGACGTTTCGGCTGCCGCGATTGGTTAATGCTGCGTCGCTTAACCCTGTCGCAATCCGCAATAATTATTGACTACCTCGGCTTCGGCGGAACTCGCTAGATGTCAAAGACGGCGGTTCGTTGTCGCCGTTCGGGAGATATTCAACTGCATGTGCGGCATCATCGGCATTCTGGGGCGCGGACCGGTTGCGGAGCAATTGGTCGATTCGCTGAAACGGCTCGAGTATCGCGGCTATGATTCCGCCGGCGTCGCGACGCTGGAAGGAACCCGTCTCGATCGTCGGCGCGCCGAGGGCAAGCTGAGAAACCTCGAAGCCTGCCTCAAGAAAGATCCCCTGAGCGGTCATTCCGGCATCGGCCATACCCGCTGGGCAACGCACGGCAAGCCGACCGTGGCGAACGCGCATCCGCATGTGGCCGACGGCGTCGCCGTGGTTCACAACGGCATCATCGAGAATTTTCGCGAGCTGCGCACCGAGCTCGAAGCCGGTGGCGCCAAATTCACCAGCGAGACCGACACCGAGGTGGTCGCGCATCTGGTGAACAGCTACATGCGCAAAGGTGCGTCGCCGGTGGATGCGGTCAAGGCGGCGCTGCCGCGGCTGCGCGGCGCGTTCGCGCTGGCGTTCCTGTTCGAGGGCCACGACGATCTGATGATCGGCGCGCGCAAGGGGTCGCCGCTGGCGATCGGCTACGGCGATGGCGAGATGTATCTCGGCTCGGATGCGATCGCGCTGGCGCCGCTCACCGACGACATCAGCTATCTCGACGACGACGACTGGGTGGTGTTGACCCGGAAGGGCGCGGAAGTTCACGACGCCAAGGGCGACATCGTGCAGCGCGGCGTCATGAAGTCGGGCGCGTCGTCCTTCGTCGTCGACAAGGCGAATTATCGCCATTTCATGGCCAAGGAAATCCACGAACAGCCGGAAGTCGTCGGCCATACGCTGGCGCACTATCTCGACATGTCGACCGAGCGGGTGGCGCTGCCGACGCAGCTGCCGTTCGACTTCAAGGATATCCAGCGGATCTCGATCACCGCCTGCGGCACCGCGAACTACGCCGGCTACATCGGCAAGTACTGGTTCGAGCGGTTTGCCCGGCTGCCGGTCGAGATCGATATCGCCTCGGAGTTCCGCTATCGCGAAGCGCCGCTGCGCAAGGGCGATCTGGCGATCTTCATTTCGCAGTCGGGCGAGACGGCCGACACGCTGGCGGCGCTGCGCTACGCGAAAGAGCAGGGGTTGCACACGCTGTCGGTCGTCAACGTGCCGACCTCGACCATCGCCCGCGACAGCGAGACGGTGATGCCGACGCTGGCCGGCCCCGAGATCGGCGTCGCCTCGACCAAGGCCTTCACCTGCCAGCTAACGGTGCTTGCTGCGCTGGCCGTGGCGGCGGGCCGGGCCCGCGGCGAATTGTCCGAGCAGGACGAAACGAAACTGGTCCACGGTCTGATCGAGTTGCCGCGGCTGATGGCGGCCGCACTCGCCACCGAGCATCAGGTCGAGCGGCTGGCGCGCGACATCGCCAAGTCGCAGGACGTGCTCTATCTCGGTCGCGGCACCAGCTATCCGCTGGCGCTCGAAGGCGCGCTGAAGCTCAAGGAAATCTCCTACATCCACGCCGAAGGCTACGCCGCCGGCGAACTCAAGCACGGCCCGATCGCGCTGATCGACGAGAAGATGCCGGTGGTGGTGATTGCGCCCTATGATCGCGTGTTCGAAAAGACCGTGTCGAACATGCAGGAGGTCGCGGCCCGCGGCGGCCGGATTATCCTGCTTACCGACGCCAAGGGGGCCGAGGAGGCGACGGTGGAGTCGCTGGTGACCATCGTGCTGCCGGACATGGCTGCGGCGTTCACGCCGTTGGTGTATGCGATCCCGGTGCAACTGCTCGCCTACCATACGGCCGTCGTGATGGGCACGGACGTCGACCAGCCGCGCAATCTGGCGAAGTCGGTGACCGTCGAATAGGCGTAGGCGGCGGTTCTATCCACACCCGGCCTGTTGTTGAGGCGACACGAAACCCCTATATCGGGACCATCCGGCGCCGGCGCTCGGCCCGGCCTGGGCAGGGCACTGCGATCGGCCCATACGGGCCGGTCATTGTCTGCTAGGCTGGACGTGCGCATCGTGGCTTTGCTGCGAATTTGGATGTTTTCGACCTGGAAGCCCGATGAACGATCAACCAAGCCCGGATCTCGGTGAGACCGTCCCGGACCCGCCGCGCGGGTTCATGGGGCGCGTCCGAAATTATTTCCTGACCGGTCTGGTCGTCGCGGGCCCGGTCGCGATCACGTTCTATCTGACCTGGTGGTTCGTGAATTGGGTCGACGGCTTCGTCCGTCCGCTGGTGCCGCCGGACTACCGCCCCGAGACCTATCTGCCGTTCGCAATTCCGGGCTCAGGGCTGGTCGTCGCCTTCGTCGCGCTGACGCTGCTCGGCTTCCTCACCGCGAATCTGATCGGGCGAACCCTGGTCGATCTCGGCGAGCGGCTGCTCGGCCGGATGCCGGTGGTGCGCGCGATCTATCGCGGCCTGAAGCAGGTGTTCGAAACGCTGTTCGCTGGCAACGGCTCGAGCCTGCGCAAGGTCGGCCTCGTCGAATTTCCATCGCCGGGGATGTGGTCGATCGTGCTGATCTCGCTGCCGCCCAACAAAGAGGTCGCCTCGCGGATTCCCAGCCCGGACGAGCACATTGCGGTGTTTCTGCCATGCGCCCCGAACCCGACCACGGGCTTCTTCTTCTACGTGCCGAAGAGCAAGGTCATCAGTGTCGATATGAGCGCCGAAGAGGCCGCCACGCTGATCATGTCCGCCGGCGTGGTGCAGCCCGGTTCCGATCCGCAGAAGAAGATCGCGGCGCTGGCCGCCACTGCGCTCGCCGCGAAGAAGGCCTCCGGCGAGCCGGAATCGGCCTTCGCCCGACGCAGGATCAAGGCGCCGGACAAGGTCGAGTAGTTCGGCAATTCTGACTTTCTCTTGAGGTTGGCTCCTGATCGTGAAGTGAATTCGTAGGGTAGGCAAAGGCGCGCCTTTGCCCACCCGACGGCGTTGAACATGGCGGTGAAGACGAGGTGACCATCACGCGATGTCACTACCCCGCGCCGAGCAGCGGAATCGCCTCGTCGCGTTCGTAGAGATACAGCAGGCAGCGCAGCGCCTCGCCGGATGGGCCTTCGAGCTTGGGATTGTCCTCGAGGATGCGCAGCGCTTCGTCGCGGGCCTGGGTGATCAACTGGCCGTGCACCTCGGAGCGCGCGATGCGGTAGCCGGGCAGGCCGCTCTGGCGGGTGCCGAGCACGTCGCCTTCGCCGCGCAGCTTGAGATCTTCTTCGGCAATGCGGAAGCCATCGGCGGTTTCGCGGATCACCCGCAGCCGCGCCGCCGACATCTCACCGAGCGGCTCCTTGTACAGCAGCAGGCAGGTCGAGGCCTCGCTGCCGCGACCGATGCGACCGCGCAATTGATGCAGTTGCGCGAGGCCGAAGCGCTCGGCGTTCTCGATCACCATGATACTGGCCTCGGGCACGTCGACGCCGACTTCCACGACGGTGGTGGCGACCAGCACGCTGATCTCGCCGCCGGCGAACTGCGCCATCACGCGGTCTTTGTCGGCGCCCTTCATCCGGCCGTGCACCAGACCGACCTGCTGATCGCCGAAGCGCTGCCGCAGCGACTCGTAGCGCTGCTCGGCGTCAGTCAGCTTGACGTTTTCGGATTCCTCGACCAGCGGGCAGATCCAGTAGACGCGCTTGCCGGCGGCGATGGCGCGGCCGATGCCGTCGATCACTTCGGGCAGGCGGGTATCGGACAAAGCGCGGGTGTCGATCGGCTGGCGGCCGGCGGGCTTCTCGCGCAACTCCGAGACGTCCATGTCGCCGAAATAGGTCAGCACCAGCGTGCGCGGGATCGGCGTCGCGCTCAGCACCAGCACGTCGACGGCGTCGCCCTTCGAGGTCAGTGCCAGCCGCTCGCGGACGCCGAAGCGATGCTGCTCGTCGACCACGGCCAGCGCCAGCGAGTTGTAGGTCACGTCGTCCTGGATCAGCGCGTGGGTGCCGACCAGAAAGTCGATCTCGCCGGCTTCGAGCCGCGCCAACAGATCGCGACGCTCCTTGCCCTTCTCGCGGCCGGTGAGGATCGCGACCTGCATGCCGGCGCGTTCGGCCAGCGGCGCGATGGTCTTGATGTGCTGGCGCGCGAGAATTTCGGTCGGCGCCATCAACGCCGCCTGCTTGCCGGCCTCGGCGACGGCGGCGGCGGCCAGCAGCGCCACCACGGTCTTGCCGGAGCCGACGTCGCCCTGCAGCAGCCGCAGCATCCGCACAGGTTGCTGCAGATCCTCCGCGATCGCGGCGGCAGCGGCCTGTTGCGAGGCCGTCAGCGCATAAGGCAGCGCGTCGATGATCTTGTGGCGCAGCCGGCCGTCGCCGGCATTGCGCGTGCCGGCCGGGCGACGGAGCTGTGCCCGCACCAGCGCCAGCGCCAATTGTCCGGCGAGCAATTCGTCATAGGCGAGGCGCGACCAGAACGGGCCGTCGGGCAGGATGTCGGTCGGCTCATGCGGGATATGGACGCGCTGCAGTGCCTCGGCGAAGGCGGGAAAGCTGCAGCGTCGCAGCACCTCGGGACTGATCCATTCCGGCAGCGCCGGCAGTCTGGTCAGCGCCTGCGCCACCGCGCGGCGTAGCGAGCCGATCGCCAGCCCCTCGGTGAGCGGATACACCGGGTCGATCTTCGGCAGCTTGGCGAAGCCTTCCTCGTCGACGACGCGGTCGGGATGCACGATCTGCAGCGTGCCGTCATACAGCTGGCCGGTGCCGGAGACGTAGCGCTTGGCGCCGACCGGCAGCAGCTTCTCGACGAACTCCGGCTTGGCGCGGAAGAAGGTCAGGATGACGTCGCCGGTCTCGTCGCTGGCATAGACCAGATAGGGCGCGCGTGAGCGACCGGGTGGTGGCGGGCGGTGGCGGTCGACGGTGACTTCCAGCGTCACCACGGTGCCGGGCTGGGCGTCGCGGATCTTGGGCCGCGAGCGGCGATCGATCACGCTCACCGGCAGATGCAACAGCAGATCGGCCAGCCGCGGGGTGTCGTCGCGATCCAGCAGATAGCGAAACAGCTTGTCCTGCTTCGGACCGACGCCGGTGAGGCCGGTGACCGGGGCGAACAGGGGATTGAGCAAAGCGGGACGCATCGGGCCGGCTCGATTGGGGCGGATGTGACCCGCAGCCTTGGATGCATTTTGCGCCAATTGCAATGCGCCGCGGCGGGCTGACATTGCCGATCCCGGGGGCTATATCAGGCTCGCCCGGCACGTCCGGGCTTTCCGCGTTCAGCAAGGTTTTCAACGATGACCGGTACGACACGATCGAGCGGCGGGCTCGACGACCGCCGCAAGCGGCTCCTGTTCCGCTGCTGGCACCGCGGCACGCGCGAGATGGACCTGATTCTCGGCCAATTCGCCGATGCCGAGATCGGCACGCTGACCGACGCCGAGCTCGACGAGCTGGAGCGGCTGATCGAGCTCAACGACCACGACCTCTACAACGCAGTGGCCGATGCCGACACCCTGCCGGCCGAGTTCAAAGGCGGGCTGTTCGACCGGATCAAGACCTACGGCCATCAGGGCGGCCCGGCATGAAGGCGCCGTCGCGATCGCCCGCGGAGCTGCTGGCACCCGGCAAGGCGTTGACCTTCGCCAATGTCGCCGAGGGCGCCGAGGGGCTGATCGTGTCCGATCTCGCCCGTGCGATCGCGGCGCGGCCGAAACCGCCCGCGGTCAGCCTCGCGGTGATCTGCCGCGACGGGCCGCGGATGCAGCAGCTCGAGCGCAGCCTTGAATTTTTTGCGCCCGACGTCGGCGTCATGCAGTTTCCGGCGTGGGACTGCCAGCCCTATGACCGCGTCTCGCCGCATGCCGGCATTCTCGCCCAGCGCGTCACCACGCTGGCGCGGCTGTCGCGGCTCGCCGGCAGCGACAAGCCGCTGATCGTGCTGACCACGGTCAACGCCGCGGTGCAGCGGGTGCCGGCGCGCGAGGTGATCGCCGCGCAGGCGCTGTCGGTGGCGCCCGGCAACATCGTGCCGATGGATTCGATCGCCGCGTGGCTCGAGCACAATGGCTACAGCCGTGCCTCGACGGTGCGCGAGCCCGGCGAATACGCGGTGCGCGGCGGCATCCTCGATCTGTTTCCGGCCGGGCTCGAACAGCCGGTGCGGTTCGATTTCTTCGGCGACCAGCTCGAATCGATCCGCACTTTCGACGCCGAGACCCAGCGCACGCTGCACACCATGCGCGGCCTCGATCTCGTTCCGGTCTCCGAATTCCAGCTCGTCACCGAAACCATCCGCCGCTTCCGGATGGGCTATGTCGCCGCCTTCGGCGCGCCGGATCGCGACGACCAGCTCTACACGTCGATCAGCGAAGGCCGCCGCCATCCCGGCATGGAGCACTGGCTGCCGTTGTTTCAGGAACGGATGGACGCGCTGTTCGATTATCTTCCCGGCACGCCGGTGGCGATCGAACCGCAGAGCGAGGACGCCGCGCGCGAGCGGTTCAAGCAGATCGCCGACTACTACGACGCCCGGCGCGAAGCGATGGAGCATCCCGGCTCCGGCGCGATCTACAAGCCGCTGCCGCCGGATCAGCTCTATCTCACAGAAGCCGAATGGACCGCACGGCTGCAGGGCATCTCGTTGGCACGGCTGACGCCGTTCGATGTGCCGGACGATGGTTCGTCAGTGATCGACGCCGGCGCGCGCGCCGGCCGCAACTTCGCGCCGGAGCGGGCCGACACCTCGGTCAATGTGTTCCAGGCGCTGGTCGCGCATGTGCAGGCGCTGCAGGCCGCGCGCAAAAAGGTGGTGATCGCGCTGTGGAGCGAAGGCTCGCGCGACCGCATGGCCAGCATGTTGAAGGACCACAAGCTGGTGCATCTCACCAGCGTCAATTCCTGGCGCACCGTGCAGGCGACGCCGCGCAACGAGGCGATGCTGGCGGTGGTGGGTCTCGAATCCGGATTCGAGACCGATGCGTTCGCGGTGATCACCGAGCAGGACGTGCTCGGCGACCGCCTGGTGCGGCAGCGCAAGTCAGCCAAGAAGCTCGACAATTTCATCTCCGAAGTCACCAGCCTGTCGAGCGGCGACATCGTCGTGCATGTCGAGCACGGCATCGGCCGCTTCATCGGATTGCAGACGCTGGAAGTCGGCGGTGCGCCGCACGACTGCGTCGAGCTGCACTACGCCAACGATACCAAACTGTTTCTGCCGGTCGAGAACATCGAGCTGTTGTCGCGCTACGGCTCGGACGGGACCAGTGTCGAACTCGACAGGCTCGGCGGAGGCGGCTGGCAGGCGCGCAAGGCCAAGCTGAAGAACCGCATCCGCCAGATCGCCGGCGAACTGATCAAGGTCGCGGCCGAGCGGCATCTGCGCGAGGCGCCGAAGCTCCACGTAGAGCCGCATCTCTACGACGAATTCTGCGCGCGCTTTCCCTATGAGGAGACCGAGGACCAGCTCGCGGCGATCAATGCCGCCCTCGGCGATCTCGAACGCGGCATGCCGATGGATCGCCTGGTCTGCGGCGACGTCGGCTTCGGCAAGACCGAGGTGGCGCTACGCGCGGCCTTTGCGGTGGCGCTGGACGGCAAGCAGGTCGCCGTGGTGGTGCCGACCACCTTGCTGGCGCGGCAGCACGCCAAGACTTTCACCGAGCGCTTCCGTGGCTTTCCGGTGAATGTCGGCCAGGCGTCGCGGCTGGTGTCGCCGAAGGAATTGACGCAGGTGAAGAAGGGCCTCGCCGAGGGCCAGATCGACATCGTCGTCGGCACCCACGCGCTGCTCGGCAAGGGCATCAAGTTCAAGGATCTCGGCCTCGTCGTGGTCGACGAGGAGCAGCATTTCGGCGTCACCCACAAGGAGAAGCTGAAGCAGCTCCGCTCCGAGGTGCACGTGCTGACGCTGAGCGCGACGCCGATCCCGCGCACGCTGCAACTCGCCATGACCGGCGTGCGCGATCTGTCGATCATCGCCTCGCCGCCGGTCGACCGGCTCGCGGTGCGCACCTTCGTGGCCCCGCACGATCCGTTGATGATCCGCGAGGCGCTGCTGCGCGAGCGCTATCGCGGCGGCCAGGCGTTCTACGTCGTGCCGCGGATCGACGACCTCGCCGAGGTCAAGGACTTCCTCGACAAACATGTGCCCGAGATGAAGGTCGCGGTCGCCCACGGCCAGATGCCGCCGACGGTGATCGAGGACATCATGTCGGCGTTCTACGACGCAAAATACGACATCCTGCTGTCGACCACGATCGTCGAATCCGGCCTCGACATTCCGAACGCCAATACGCTGATCGTGCATCGCGCCGACATGTTCGGCCTGGCGCAGCTCTATCAGCTCCGCGGCCGCGTCGGCCGCTCCAAGCTGCGGGCCTATGCGCTGTTCACGCTGCCGCAGCACAACATCACGGCGCAAGCGGAGCGCCGCCTGAAGGTACTGCAATCGCTGGAGACGCTCGGCGCCGGTTTCCAGCTCGCCTCACACGATCTCGACATCCGCGGTGCCGGCAATCTGCTCGGCGAGGAGCAGTCCGGCCACATCAAGGAAGTCGGCTTCGAGCTGTATCAGCAGATGCTCGAGGAGGCGATCACCAACCTCAAGGCCGGCGTTTCCGAGCCGGTCGCCGACCGCTGGTCGCCGCAGATCACCGTCGGCATGCCGGTGCTGATCCCCGAGGACTTCGTCAAGGACCTGTCGGTGCGGCTGTCGCTGTATCGCCGGCTGGCCGATCTCGACAGCGACGAGGAGATCGAGAATTTCGCCGCCGAGTTGCGCGATCGGTTCGGTGTGCTGCCGGACGAGGTACGCTATCTGTTCAAGGTCGCGGCGATCAAGGCGTATTGCCGGCACGCCAATGTCGAGAAGGTCGATGCCGGCCCGAAGGGCGTCGTCATCACCTTCCGCGACAACGCGTTCGCGCATCCCGACAGGCTGGTGACCTTCATCCGCCGCCATGGCGACGCCGCCAAGGTGCGGCCGGACATGAAGGTGGTGTTCTTCCAGGTGTGGAAGACCCCGGAAGAGCGGCTCGTCGGCACCACCGAGATCATGCGCCAGCTCGCCGAACTGGCCGAAGCCAAGAAGGCGGCCTGAAGGCCGCCGCCGGCGCGACGTTCAGGACGCCGCGCGCCGCGTGTCGAGCCTGGTCAGGCGCGACAGGATCGAGCGGACGGAATCGTCCGGCATCAACGTCGCCAGTTGAACCTCCGGATCGATCCGGCCCTCGCGACGGCTGGAATGTGCGGTCTGCTTCACCACCGCGGTGAGACGCCGCGCGATCGTCTGCGCGCCGCGCAGATCGGTCTCGGCGAACACCACGAGGATGCTGCCGTCGGCCTGCAGCACGCCGAAATCCATTTTGCGCATCAGCCGGCTGACGATCCGTGAGGTGTCGAACAGCATGCGCTGGTCCGCCCGGCTGAACGTGAACTTCGCCACCGACAAGCCACCGCCGCGCGCCTGGGCGTGATACACCGCGGTGGCGAAATCGCGCTCGAACGCGCTCGGCGTCAGCAGGCCGCTGCGCGGATCGATCAGGCCTCCTGCGTCGAGCGATCGCAGCGTGCGCCCGAGCCGCGCCTCGAACGCGTGCTGGCGGATCAGCGGCAGCGCGTCGGCCACGATGCGCTCTGGATCGCCCTGGGCGAAATCGAGATTGGGTAGGTCGACGTGATGGTCGGGCGCAGGCACCGTGACCACCACCGGCAGATTGCGGAAGCGCGGGTCCTCGGACAGCACCGTCAGGAACGCATCGACCACGCGCGGGCTGAAGCCCTCGGCGAGGATGATGCCGTCGAGGTCGCGGGCGTTGAGATGCTTCGCGGCGGCTTCGATCGAGAGCGCGCCGACCACGCCGACGCGTTCGCCGAGCGCGACCGACAACGCCGGAAAAGCGGCGCCGCGACCGATCAGCAGCACGGTGGCGTCCTGGATCGGATCGCTGTCCGGGGTGCGAGGCACGTCGCCGTCATCGATCAGCCGCCGCAGCGTGGTCGCGTGCAGGGTGCGGACGCGCAGCGCTGCGCGGAGCCGGGCAGCGAGGCGCGCCAAATCGTCCCCCTCGAAGCCGATCGCATTGCCGGGCAGGGCGCTCCGCGGATCGAGCGCGATCAGTGGCACGTAAGGCTGGATCGCTTCGATCTGCTTGGCCAGTATTCCGAGCGAGGTGTCTGTGCCGCCGGACGCGATCACCGCGGAAGGCTGCAGCCGTGCGACGGCGCCGCCGGCCTCGAGCCAGCCGGCAGTCACCACGGGAGATAACCGAGCTTCCGAGAGGGCCGACATCATCGGCGAGCTGTCGTCGTCAGAAACGACGAGGATGGGCGCGTGATACGACATCTGTGAGAGCCGGTCCTCCGCTGTCGACGGAGTTCGACCCTAGATCGTCACCCTTAATGCGAGGTCAATGCCGATTGGCAGATTCCTCGCCGCGCGGCGGCCCGTCGCGGAAGGCTTCGACCATCAAAGGATTTAGACCGAGCTCTGAAAGTGCTTCACGAGCCCGTGCATTGTCCTGGGCGCGGCCGGCGAGGCGATATCCGCTCCAGCGATCGGGGAGCGCGGTGAGCAATGCGCCCTGGCCGAGCCGTTTCGCCCACTCCTGCAGGTCCTGCGCCAGAAAGCGATAGCCGCCGACGGCCATCACCCCGGATGGGGGGGCGGTGATGCAGATTCCGCCGCTGGTCCGGTCGAGCCGGGCGGCGAACCCGGTGTCGACATGGTCGGGCGGCGGCACCGAGACCGGGGTGCCGAGTGGCGGCGGAGGCGCATAGGCGGCGAGCGTGACCATCGGCCCGCGCAGCCCGAGCGTGCCTTTTGGCGTGATCAGGATTTCGCCCGCTGCCGATGACGCCGCCTGACCGCGGGAGGCGGTGTGCGGTCCCGGCATGATCGCGGCCGGCGTGCCAGTCTCGGCGCGCTGCGCGCCGAACAGGCCTGCCTCGCCGAACAGATACACGTCCGTGAAGGTCGCAGGGACAGCGGTCCAGGCGGAACTCGCGGCCACCTGTTCCGGCGCGCGCCAGAGGCCGATGACGTTGCGCAGCGTCGGCATTCCGGCGAGGCCGGTTTCGCCCAGCCGCAACGCCAGCGGCGCCGGCGCCACCAGCGTGTCGCAGCCGAGATCGCGGATCTGGGATTCCAACACCGCTTCGTCGAACGGATGGTGCAGGGCCAGCGTGCCGCCGCTTAGAAGCCATGTCACGATCGACGAGGCGAGCCCGGCGAAAGAGGACGGGGCCTGCGCCGACAGCAGCATCGCGCCTTGCGGCACCCGGCCTTCGAGGAACACCGCGAGTCCGCCGGCGATCATGTGCAGATGGGTGCGCGGGATCGCCCGGACGCCGTCCGGCGTGGTGTCGAACGAAATGATCGCGGCGCGGCGCGCGTCCTGGGCCGCCGGCATGGTTGCCGAAACGTCGTCGGTCATGGCGACGTCGAGCGACGCCATGCCCTCCGGCAGATCGTCGCCGAAGCCGCCGACGTAGCGGATCGAGAACGCCTCGGCCGCGGCGTTCATCGCCAGATCGGCGTGGCTGACGCCGTCGATCCAGCGGGTCGAGACGATGGCACGCGCCCCGGTGCGGTTCAGCGCCGTGGTGATGTCGGCCTGCCGCCAGAGCTGCGGCAGCAGCGCGACGACCAGGCCGGCGCGGTGCGCGGCCAGAAGCGCCAACGGAAACTCGATCGTGTTCGGCAGTTGCAGCGCGATCACCGAATTCGCCGGCAGCCCGGCGGCGGTGAAGTGCGCGGCCAGCGCCGAGATCGCCTTGTCGGCCTGCGCGTAGGTGAGGCGGGCGGGGGCCTGTCCGGTGATGCGCGCTTTGTCGGCGGGGTCGATCAGGGCGACCGCATCGGGCTGGCGCGCCAGGATCCGGCGGAACAGACCGTCGAGCGTCGGCGATGCGTTGGGCTGGCTCACGTGATCACCTTTGCTGCGTCGATGGCCTCGCCCACCAGGTTTCGGGCAGGTAGCCGGTCAGGGCATTTGCTTTCGGCCGTTCTATCCGATTCCATCTTGCGATCCATTGTTCCTGAATGTTGTAGAGCGGGATCACGTAGACACCCGAGGTCAGAACCCGGTCGAGCGCGCGCACCGAATCGACGAATTGCGGATGCTCCCGCGCGCCGATCATCGCCGCGATCATGGCGTCGACCGCGGGATCCTTGACGCCCATGTAGTTGCGGGTGCCCTGGGTGTCGGCGGCCTCCGCGCCCCAATAAAAATACTGTTCGTTGCCCGGAGACAGCGACTGGTCCCAGCGGTTCGGGATCATATCGAAATCGAACGCGATCCGGCGCTGGTCGAACTGCACCGCGTCGACCACGCGGACCGAGGCCTGAACACCGACCCGTTTGACGTCGCGCGCGAACGCCAGTGCGATGCGCTCCTGATCCCGCGTGGTCACCAGAATTTCGAATGTCAGCGGCTGGTGGTTGTCGCGTCGGCGCAGCACCGTGCCGTCGAGTTCGTACCCCGCCTCCGCCAGTTGCGACAGGGCGCGTCGCAGCGTGGTGCGGTCGCGGCCCGACGCGTCGCTGACAGGCAGGCGGTAGCTGCCATCGAGGAACTCGGGCCGCAGCCGCGACAGATACGGCGCCAGCAGCTTCAATTCGCCGGGGCCTGCCGGTCGGCCATAGGCGGAAAGCTCCGAGCCGGCGAAGAAGCCGCCGGCGCGGGCGTACAAATCGAAGAAGTAGTTGCGGTTGATCCAGGCGAAATCGAACAGTTGCAGCAGCGCCTCGCGGACGCGGATATCGGCGAACACCGGCCGCCGCGTGTTGAAGACCAGCACCTCGCTCGGCTGCGGCATCCCGGTCCTGAAGGCGTCGCGGATCACATTGCCGCTCTTCGCGGCCGGAAAGTCGTAGCCATCGTGCCAGCGTAGCGGCTCGGTCTCGACGCGATAGTCGTAAAGCCCGCGCTTGAAGGCTTCGAAATGCGAATTTGCCTCCCGGAAATAATCGATCCGGATTTCGTCGAAGTTCCACAAGCCGCGATTGACCGGGAGATCGCGGCCCCAATAGTCCGGGTTGCGCGTCAGCGTCACGCTGGCGCCGGCCTTCACCTCGGTGACGCGATAGGGACCTGATCCGATCGGCGGCGACAGCGATGTCTCCTCGAACGTGTCGGCATTGACGGCGTGCTTCGGAAAGACCGGCATCAAGCCGAGGATCAGCGGCAGTTCGCGATCCTGCACATCGTCGAAATCGAAGCGGATCGTGAGGGGATCAAGGGCCTTCGCGCGCGCCACCTTGGCGTAGTACTGCCGATGATTGGGGCGCCCCTTGTCGCGCAGCAATTGCCAGGAGAACAGCACGTCTTCGGCCTGCACCGGCTTGCCGTCGGAGAACCGGGCTCGCGGATCGATGCGGAAGGTGACGTAGCTGCGGGCGTCGTTGGTCTCGATCGATTGCGCCAGCAGGCCGTACAGGGTGAACGGCTCGTCATTGCCGCGCGCCATCAGGCTTTCGACCACATAGCCGCGCATCCGCTGCACGGCGATGCCCTTGACGATGAACGGATTGAGGCTGTCGAAAGTGCCGAGCAGGCCCTCCACCAGCCGGCCGCCTTTGGGCGCGTCGGGGTCGGCATAGGGCATTGCCTTGAACTCGGCGGGCAGGGCGGGATCGCCATGCATCGCCAACGCATAGGCCGGCTTCGCCGCGAGCTCCGTTCCGGCCATCGCCGCGTGGTTGACCGGGATGGCAAGGCCGACGGCGGTGGCGATCGCCAGCGCGCCTGCGAGCAGGCCCGCGCGGGGCGCGAATCGGCGATCTGATTCGGTTCGGTCCACCGTGGATCTTTACCACAAGGGAGCGATCGAACGGGCCGCGGATGATTGTCGCCATTGATCTTTTCGTGCGCCGATGTATTGAAGGCGATCACTCGACGACGCCTGACCGGCCCGTCACGTAACTGCCTCAATTGGCACCGAGAGACCGGCCAAACGGCCAGATGTCAGCTCCGCGCGTCGCGGTGGGGTGTGCGACCGTTTCAGAAAGGGTTTTCCGCAATGAAGTCTTGCAACTTGGTCGCGACGGCCGGGCCGCGCGGGCGGGCATTCGTTCTGCTCACGGCGGCGGCTGTGGCCGCCCTGACCGTCGCGTCCGCAGCGCAAGCGCAGGCCCCGCAGCAGCAGCCGGCCGCCCCGAAGGCGGCTCCGGCGCCGAAGGCTCCCCCGAAAGCGGCGCCGAAGGCCGGGCCCGCCGCGCAGGCGCCCGCCGCTGCGCCGCAGCAGGAGCAGCAGCAGGTTCAGCTGATCTATGCGCCGTGGACCAAATTCTGCCTCAAGGGCCAGGACGCCAACGCCAAGCAGGTCTGCTTCACCGGCAAGGACGGCCGCATCGAGTCCGGCCAGCCGGTGATCGCGGCGGTGATCATCGAGCCGGAAGGCGAGCCGAAGAAGATCTTGCGCGTCACGCTGCCGCTCGGCATGCAGCTCGTTCACGGCACCCGCATCATCGTCGACAGCAACGCGCCGCAGCAGAGCCCTTATGTGATCTGCTTCGCCAACGGCTGCATGTCCGATTACGAAGCGACCCCGGAACTGCTCGCCAGCATGAAGAAGGGCCAGAATCTGGTCGTCCAGGCGATCAATTCCAACGGCGCACCGCTGACGCTGCCGCTGCCGCTGCAGGAGACCGGCGGATCGTTCGCCAAGGCCTATGACGGCCCGCCGACCGACCCGAAGCAGTTCGAGGAAACCCAGAAGAAGCTGCAGGAAGAACTGCAGAAGCGTGCCGAAGAACAGCGCAAGAAGCTCGAGGCCCAGGCCCCGGCGGGCGCCAATCCGGCAGCGAAGTAACGTCCGATATTCCGCTGAACGAAAAGGGCGCCCCGGTGGGCGCCCTTTGTCTATCGACCGTTTGTGGCGAGCGTTCCTGAGCCGTCGATGGACGACGCGGAAACCCGCCGACCTAGTTCAACGACGGATTGCGCGGACGGTAGCCGCCGGCCTTGTCCTTGACGAAGATTTCGGCGACTTGCGAATGCCGGATCGGCTCGCCGGAATCGTCCGGCAGAAGGTTCTGTTCCGAAACATAGGCGACGTATTCAGAATCGGCGTTCTCGGCGAGCAGGTGATAGAACGGCTGATCCTTGTGCGGACGAACCTCTTCGGGGATCGACAGCCACCATTCTTCGGTGTTGTTGAATTCCGGATCAATGTCGAACACCACCCCGCGGAACGAAAAAATCCGGTGGCGGACGATCTGGCCGATCTGGAACTTGGCGGTTCTCGTCTTGATCATCCGAGTCGCATAGACCAGGATTGCGGCCGATGCTAGTGCGAAACCCGGCTTTCCGCTCGCCGGCGCGCCGCGTCCATCTCCCCTTTACCGGTCGATCATCCCCGCCGCCGGCCTTCCTCAGCAGTCCTGAATGATCGACATTCTGAACCTCGCGCTTCCGTATTTCGGGCTGATCTTCGTCGGCTTCGCCTGCGGCCGGCTGAAGCGCCTGCCGGAAAACGGCCTCGCCTGGATGAACTTCTTCCTGCTCTACGTGTCGCTGCCGGCGCTGTTCTTCCGGATCATGTCGAAGACGCCGTTCGAGGAACTCAACAACCTGCCATTCGTGCTGGCGACCACATTCGGCACGGCGTGCGCGTTCTTCATTTCCGGCTTGATCGGCCGCACCGTCGGCGGCCTGTCGCTGCGCGAAACGACGATGGCGAGCCTCGCGGGTGGCTACGGCAATATCGGCTATATGGGCCCGGGACTGGCGCTCGCCGTATTGGGACCCAAAGCCGCGGTGCCGGTGGCGCTGATCTTCTGCTTCGACAGCATCTTTCTGTTTTCGATCGTGCCGTTGGCAATGGCGCTGACCGCCGGCGAGCGCCGGCCGCTGCTGCCGACCATCGTCCACGTGGTGCGCGAGATCGTGCTGCATCCGTTGATCGTCGCGGCCTATTGCGGCGCTGCCGCAGCTGCCTTCCACGTGCAGGTGCCAACTGCGGTCGATAACACGCTGCAGTTCTTGCAGAACGCCGCCGCGCCGGTGGCGCTGTTCACGCTCGGCGTGACGGTGGCGCTGCGTCCGTTCGGCCGGGTCCCGTGGGAGATTCCGGGCATCGTCGCGGTCAAGCTGCTGCTGCATCCGCTGATCGTGTTCGGCCTGATGCTGGCATGCGGGCCGTTCACGCTGGAATGGGCCGCCACCGCGGTGCTGATGGCGTCGCTTCCGCCGGCGCTCAACGTCTTCGTGATCGCCCGGCAGTACAACACCTGGGTCGAGCCGGCGTCTGTCGCCGTGCTGATCGGCACCTTCGTCTCGGTGGTGACGCTGACGACGGTGATGTGGCTGATCAGGACCGGACAGCTGCCGTTATCGTGAACATCTTCCTGAGCATGATCTGATCCGAAAACCGGTCGCCACTTTTCGGGATCATGCTCTACAGCGACCGCCAGAACGGAGACAGGCCTTCGCGCATCGCCAGACGCCGCAGCGGTCCGACCGAACCGATCAATTGCATCCCGACCGCGCGCGCCGCCTGCGCCGGCAACAGATCGCTCAGCAGCGTGCGGTTGGCGATGTCGATCGCGAAGGTGCGGCTCGCCACGTCGGCGCCGCGGGCCCGGCCGAACCGCGCGATCACAGTATCGCTGCCGGGATCCTGGTCGCGCGCCATGGCATCCTCGACGATCCCGGCGATGTCGCCGGCGTCGCGCAACCCCATGTTGAGGCCCTGGGCCCCGATCGGCGGCACCACGTGCGCGGCTTCGCCGACCAGCACGATGCGGCGCCGGCCGTAGGCGCTGGGCTTTTCAATGGCCAGCGGAAACAGGTTGCGGCCGGGCTCGACGCTGAGGCGGCCGACGATCGAATGCGACTGCTTTTCGGCGGCCGCAGCGAGTTCGTCGTCGCCGAGCGCCATCAGCCGTTGCGCCTCCTTCGGCGCGGCGACCCAGACGATGCTCATGCGTCGGCCGGGCAGGGGCACGAACACGCAGGGCCCCTCGGGGGTGTGGAATTCGGTCGAGACGTTGTGGTGCGGCCGCGCGGTCGCGACGTTGAAGGTCAGCGCCGACTGGTTGAGCGCGCGGCTGCTGACCGTGATGCCGGCGGCTTGCCGGCATTGCGAGGTGCGGCCATCGGCGCCGATCACGAGCGCGGCCGACAAGGTATGGCCCTGACGGGTCCGGACCACGGCGGCCTCATCGCCGGGAGCCACCGATTCGGCCTCGTCGTCGAACCGGTCGAGATTGGCGACCTCCGCGGCGCGCTCTTCCAGCGCGACCATCAGATTGCGGTTCTCGATATTGAAGCCGAACGCATCCATGCCGATCTCGTCGGATGCGAACCGCACCTCCGGCGCCCGGATCAGCCGATGGGTGTCGTCGACCAGCCGCATCGTCCGCAGCGCGGCGGCCTTGCCGGCACAGCGGCGCCAGACGTCGAGTTTTTCCAGCAGGTCGATGGAATCGCCGAGCAGCGCCGTGGTGCGGTTGTCCGCGTATGGCACCTTGCGGGCGATCAGGGCGGTCAGCGCCCCGGTCTCGGCGACCGCGATCGCGGCCGCGAGACCGGCGGGGCCGCCGCCGACCACGATGACGTCGTAACTGTTGGGCTCGAGCAGGCTCTGTGTCATGGCAAGACAATCGTCAGTCGCCGCGCCGATTTCAAGCCCGCTCTGAAACATTAACGTTCCCGGCGTGTCGTCCGGCGAGCCCGGTGCGATCCGGTGCAAAGCCGGCCCGGACCTGATATGCAGGGACTGATGTCTCCCCTGGACCAGCCGCAATCCCCCCCGCTTTCGCGCGCCAAGCGCATGGCCGCCTTTTCGGTGCATTTGCTGACCGCCGCGGGCGTCGGCATCGCCCTGCTGGCGCTGCTGGAGGCCGTCCGCGAACATTGGGCGGCGATGTTCGGCTGGCTCGGGCTCGCATTGCTGATCGACGCGATCGACGGACCATTGGCGCGGCGGTTCGACGTCCGCCGGCGACTGCCGAAATGGGACGGCGACGTGCTCGATCTGGTGGTCGATTTCGTTACTTACGTCTTCGTGCCGGCCTATGCGATCACCGCGAGCGGCCTGCTGATGCCGATCGCTGCTCCCGTTCTCGGCGTCGGCATCGTCATCAGTTCGGCGCTGTATTTCGCCGATCGCCGGATGAAGACCGCCGACAATCACTTCCGCGGCTTTCCGGCTCTGTGGAATGCGGCGGCGTTCTACCTGTTCTTGCTGCACCCGTCGCCGATCCCTGCCAGTCTCGGGATCGCCGCGTTGATCGTGCTCACCTTCGTGCCGATCAACGTGCTGCATCCCGTGCGGGTCGCGCGGTTTCGCGCATTCAATCTGACGCTGATCGTGATCTGGGCGGCGCTTGCGGTCTACGCGATCATGCGGCACTTCGAGGTTCCGGCCGCGGTCACGATCGTCTTGTGCGCGATTGCCGTTTACATCGCGGTTGCCGACGCGGCCCATCGCTTGTTTGCGGCGCGGTCCGGCGCGGTCGGTTGACAACGCGGCGAGGATGGCCTTCGGTTGGCTTGCGTAAATTCCTAAGGGGGCGATGATGACGAAAGCGGTGCGGGTGCATCAGGTGGGCGGTCCGGAGGCGTTGGTCTACGAGGCCATCGAACTGGCGCCGCCCGGCGATGGTGAAGTCCGCATCCGCCAGCACGCCGTCGGCCTGAACTTCATCGACGTGTACTTCCGCACCGGCCTGTACAAGGCGCCGACGATGCCGTTCATCGCTGGCAATGAAGCGGCGGGCGAGGTGATCGCGGTCGGGCCGCACGTCACCAATTTTCACCCCGGCGATCGCGTCGCATATTATTCGAATCTCGGCGGCTACGCCACCGAGCGCAACATCGAAGCCGCCAAGCTGGTGAAGCTGCCGGATCACATCACCTATGAGCAGGGCGCGGTGCTGATGCTCAAGGGACTGACGGTGTGGTACCTGCTGCACAAGACCTTCAAGGTCGAGCCGGGTCACCGCGTGCTGATCCACGCCGCCGCCGGCGGCATCGGATTGCTCGCCTGCCAATGGGCGCGGGCGCTCGGCGCGCACGTCATCGGCACCGTCGGCTCCAAGGCCAAGGCCGATCTCGCGCTCGCCAATGGCTGCGATCACGTCATCCTCTACAACGAGGAGGATTTCGTCGCGCGGGTGAAGCAGATCAGCCGCAACGAGCTCTGCGACGTGGTTTATGACGGCGTCGGCAAGACCACGTTCCCGGGGTCGCTGTCCTGTATCAAGCCGCGCGGGCTGTTCGTCTCGTTCGGCAACGCCTCGGGCCCGGTGCCGCCATTCGCGCTGGCCGAGCTCAACAACCACGGCTCGCTGTTCGCGACGCGGCCGAAGCTCAACGACTATGTCAGCACCCGCAAGGAGCTGATGGAAGGCGCCGACACGCTGTTCTCGGCGGTGATCGAGGGCAAGCTGCACGTCCCGATCAACCACGCCTACGCGCTGAAGGACGCCGCCAAGGCGCATATCGATCTGGAAGGGCGTGTGACGACCGGGGCGTCGATTCTGAAGCCGTAGTCGCTACGCGGCGCCGTCATCCTGAGGCGCTCGCCCGCAGGGCGAGCCTCGAAGGATGCTGGTAAACGCACGCGCGGCCCATCCTTCGAGGCCGTCGCTGCGCGACGGCGCCTCAGGATGACGTGAATTACGTTGAGGCCGAGACGCTCAGAACCCCGCCACCGTCCCGTGCAGATCGTAGGCGTCGGCGCGGTCGATCTTGGCGGTGACGATTTCGCCGACGCGGAGCGGGCGGCGGCTGGTCAGATACACGCTGCCATCGATCTCCGGCGCATCGGCCTTGGAGCGGCCTTTGGCGACGGTCGGGCCGATCTCGTCGATGATGATCTGCTGCCGCGTGCCGACCTTGCGCTTCAGCCGCCGCGCCGAGATCGCCTGCTGCCGCGCCATCAGCCGATTCCAGCGCTCCTGCTTGACCTCGTCCGGCACCTGACCTTCGAGCGCATTTGACGGCGCGCCGGCGACCGGCTCGTATTTGAACGCGCCGAGGCGATCGATCTCGGCTTCGTCGAGCCAGTCGAGCAGGAATTCGAAGTCGCGCTCGGTCTCGCCGGGGAAGCCGACGATGAAGGTCGATCTGAGCGCCAGGTCCGGGCATTGCGCGCGCCAGCGCTTGATGCGCTCCAGCGTCTTGTCCTGCGCGGCCGGGCGCTTCATCAGCTTGAGCACGTCGGGGCTGGCGTGCTGGAACGGGATGTCGAGATAGGGCAGCACCTTGCCCTCGGTCATCAGGCCGATCACTTCGTCGACATGCGGATAGGGGTAGACGTAGTGCAGCCGGACCCAGGCGCCGAGCTCGCCGAGTTCGCGCGCCAGATCGATGAATTTGGCGCGGACGCTGCGGTCCTTCCAAGGGCTCTCGGCGTATTTCAGATCGACACCATAGGCCGAAGTGTCCTGCGAGATCACCAGCAGTTCCTTGACGCCGGCGGCGACCAGCTTCTCGGCCTCGCGCAGCACGTCGGCGGCGGAGCGCGACGCCAGATCGCCGCGCAGCTTCGGGATGATGCAGAAGCTGCAGCGGTTGTTGCAGCCTTCTGAAATCTTCAAATACGCGTAATGCCGCGGCGTCAGCCGGATGCCCTGCTCGGGTACGAGATCGAGATGCGGGTTGTGCAGTGCCGGCTTGGCGCGATGCACCGCGTCGAGCACGCTCTCATATTGCTGCGGGCCGGTGATCGACAGCACGCCGGGGTAGGCGGCCTCGATCTGCTCCGGCTCGGCGCCCATGCAGCCGGTGACGATCACCTTGCCGTTCGCAGCCATCGCTTCGCCGATCGCGGCGAGCGATTCCTGCTTGGCGCTGTCGAGGAAGCCGCAGGTGTTGACGATGACCAGATCGGCGCCGTCATGCTGGCGCGCGAGCTCGTAGCCCTCGGCGCGCAGCCGGGTGATGATCCGCTCGGAATCCACCAGCGCCTTGGGGCATCCCAGCGAGACAAAACTGATTTTTGGCGCGGCCGCCTGCTGCATCGGTTCCAACTGTGTGATTGATCGCCCCGAGCTAAACCCCTTCGGCGGCGCTGACAAGGCGGTTCCGGCGGGATGGACCGAGAACAATTTCCGTCCAGTCGGTTCCAAAAGAGGGAATCTTTCCCGGTTCCAGGATCCGGATGGCATTGGCGTTGTTATTTGGCGGGCCGTCTTGCGGATCGGCGAGATCAGGCTTTCTTGTTCCATGGCGAGCTTGGGAGTCAAATGATGCGCCAGCAGAATCCGGCAATCACACACACTGCCAGCCACGCCCGGACGTGGCCGAGCCTCCTGCTCAATGCCGACCTGATCGTGCTCGGCGCCGCCATCGGTCTGATCGCAGCCGTCGCCTTCGGCACGCCGCATCTCCGGTTGCTGTGATCGCTCGAACTAATCGTGCGACCCGCTGCCGGCCTGGGTGCGGACGAAGCGCGCTGAAGGTGCCAGCGCGGAATTGGCGAAGTGTCGGACGATCACGCCGGCCAGCGCCTCCGCCGCCGGATTGGCGCGGCGGGCCGAGCGGTACATCACCAGATCGACCTTGGGCAGCGCCGGAAAGGTGTCGCCGCGGCCCAATGTGCGCATGCCCGGGAGCACCGAACTCTTCCCCACCACGCTGACCGCGATTCCCGCAAACACGGCCGCCTGAATGCCGCCGATGCTTTCGCTGATGCAGCGCAGCCGCCAGGTCCGGCCGATGCTCTCCAGCGCCGCGAGGCCGAAATCGCGAAAGATGTTGCCGGGCGGCAGCATCGCGAGCGGCACCGGATTCTCGAGGTGGACGGAGCCGCGCTCCGACGTCACCCAGACCAGCTCTTCCTGCGCCACCAGCTCGCCGACCTTGAAGGCAGGCATTCCGGTGACGATCGCCAGATCGATCTCGGCGCGCTCGACCGAGGCCATCAGCTTGCTCGACAGCGCGCATTTCAGCTCGACATTCACGTTGGGATAGGCGCTGCGGAAGTCGGCCAGGATCCCCGGCAGCAGGTAGGCCGCATACAGATCCGGCATGCCGAGCACCACCATGCCGTCGAGCTTCGGCGCGGCGAGGCGGGAGCGCAGCTCGTCCTGCAGGCCCATGATGGTCCGGGCATAGCCGAGAACGAGTTCGCCATGATTGGTCAGCACCAGTTTGCGGCCGACCTTGGTGAACAGCGGCGCGCCGGTCGCGTCCTGCAGCCGGTTGAGCTGCAAGCTGACGGCTGGCTGGGTGCGTCCCAGCCGGCGCGAGGTTTCCGAGAAACTACCGGTCTGAACCAGGACGATGAAGGTCTGCAGCAGACGAAGATCGAGAGGAGCGAGCATCGTTCTATTAAGCCAGCTTATCAAATCGATATAAACAATAAATTTCTGAAGTTGTTGCGTCGCACCTACAGTTGCTTGCCGGAACTGCAGCAGCGAGGATCGCCATGCCGACCACAACCCGACGGAATTTCATTCGCCTCGCGGCCACCGCGACTGCGCTCGCCTCGACGGGCTTCAGGGCGTTCGCGGACGAACGCGTCATCAAGATCGGGACGCTGAAGCTGATCCACGGCATCACGCCGTACTTCTATGAAAAGTTCGCGCCGGCCGGCTTCAAGATCGAGGTGATCCCGTTCGAAAGCCCGACCGACGGCAAGAATGCCGTTGTCACCGGCTCGGTCGATCTCGGCATCTTCGGCCTGGCGGCGGCGACGCTGGGCGGCGCCAATGGTGAGCCGGTGGTGGTGGTTGCAGCCGCCTGCAACCGTGGCATGGCCGTGGTCGCCGGCAAGAATTCCGGGATCGGCGGCATCAAGGACCTCAAGGGCAAGAAGGTTGCGATCTGGCCGGGATCGACCCAGGAGGTGGTGATCCTCGACCGGCTGAGCGCCGAAGGCATGACCATCAAGGACGTCGAAGCGGTTCGGGTTTCGTTCAGCGACATGGCGCCGGCGCTCGCGCGCGGCGACATCGACGCCTATGTCGGAGCCGAACCGGCGGCCGGCATCAGCCTCGCCAACGGCGTCGGCAAGATCGTCGAATACCCGTATTCGACTCCGACCGGTTCGCTGAACATGGTGCTGAGCACGCGCCGCGAACTGATCGAGAAGGATCCCGAACTGATCCGCACGCTGCTGAAGATCCACCGCAAGGCCAGCGAATTCGCCATGGGCGATCGCGACGCCTTCATCGCGATGGCGATGCAGAAGCTCGGACAGCAGAAGCCGTCGATCGAACAGGCGGCGCCGAATGTCGAGCTGACCTGGAACATCGATGATCTGTTCCTGAAGCAGGCGCAATACTACGGCGCGCAAATGCTGGCGAAGAAGCAGATCCGGCAGCTCCCGGACTACAAGACCTTCATCGACCCCAGCTTCGTCAAAGCGATCTCGGCGTCGTGAGCTCCGCGATGAGTCTCGACGGCGCGATCTCCCGGCCTGATCTCGGCGGAGCCGGAGCGACGACGCCGGTCGCCGCGGCTCCGGTCGCGGCCGGCCGGACCCAACCGCGGATGCGCGGCCGCTCTTTCGCCGTGAGGCTGCGCAGCATCGCACTTGCCGTCGTGGTGCCGTTCGGCCTGCTGCTGTTGTGGGACGTGCTGGTGCGCTGGACCGGCACGCGGCTGGTGCCGCCGCCGTCCGGCGTCGCGGTGATGATGTGGGATTTCGCCTTCGGCGGAATCTACGACGATGCCTATAGCGGCAGCCTGCCGATCCATTTCTGGAAATCGGTGCAGCGGGTCTATGGCGGCTTCTTCCTGGCCGCGCTGGTCGGCATCCCACTGGGGCTGATGATCGGCCGGATTCCGCTGCTGCGCGCGATGCTCGATCCGACGCTGTCGCTGTTGCGGCCGATCCCGGTCACCGCGTGGCTGCCGCTGTCGATGATCTTCTTCGGGCTCGGTCCGAAATCGGCGGTGTTCCTGGTGTTCCTCGGCGCGTTCTATCCGATCCTGCTGAACACGATTTTCGGGGTGAAATCCGTCGATGCCCGGCTGTTCGAGGCGGCCGGCATGCTGGGCTGCCGCGGCCCGCAATTGTTCCGCGCGGTGGTGCTGCCGGCGGCGTTGCCCAGCATCTTCAACGGCCTGCGGTTGGGCGCTTCCTTCGCCTGGATCCTGATCGTGGTCGGCGAGATGACCGGCGTGCCGGAAGGGCTCGGCGCGGTCATCATGGACGGCCGCACGCTGTCGCGCACCGACCTCGTCATCACCGGCATGATCATCATCGGCATCACCGGATTCCTCTCCGATCGCATTCTGGTGGCGCTCAGCAATTACTTCCTTCGCTGGAGTCCGCAGCATCATGCTTGAATCAACGACCAGAAGCGGGCCGCCGCCCGTGATCCTCGAGGTCAGCGACCTCAACAAGATCTACGAGGCCTCGAACGGTCCGGTGATGGCGCTGCGGGGCGCCAATCTGACGGTGCGAAAGGGCGAGTTCATCTGTCTGCTCGGCGCGTCGGGCTGCGGTAAATCGACCTTGCTGCGGATCGTCGCCGGGTTCGAGACCGCGACCGAAGGGTCGGTCGCGGTCTACGGCTGCAAGGTGGACGGACCGGGTCCCGATCGCGGCATGGTGTTTCAGGACTACGCGCTGTTCCCATGGCTCACGGTGCAGGAGAATATCGGCTTCGGACCGAGCCATCGCCGGATCGCGCCGAAGGAAGTCGCCAAGCTCACCGAGAAATTCATGGCGATGGTCGGGCTGACCGACTTCGCCGATCGCTATCCGCATCAATTGTCCGGCGGCATGAAACAGCGCGTCGCGATCGCGCGGGTGCTGGCGAACGACGCCGACATCCTGCTGATGGACGAACCCTTCGGCGCGCTCGACGCGCTGACCCGCAGCACGCTGCAGGAGGAATTGATCGAGCTGTGGCGCACCACGCGGCTGACGGTGATCTTCGTGACCCATTCGGTGGAGGAGGCGGTGCTGCTCGCGGATCGGGTGGTGATGATGACGGCCGGGCCCGGCCGGATCGACTGCGAGGTCGACATCGACCTGCCGCGTCCGCGCGACGTCGCATCGCTGGAGTTCAACACCCTGCGTCGCGACGTGACGAAGCGATTGACCAGCCATATCGGCGGCGGACGGCGGGTCGCGGCAACGGCGGATTCCTGAATTGACCGCAACTGCGCACGACACGACGACGGCGATCTTTCGCGGCATGGATCGCGCGACGCTGGACGCGGCCTACAACAACAGCGAGGCCGTCGCCGATAGTCCGAACTGGCTGGAGCAGTGGCGCGCACGTAGCGCTGTCCGGCGCGCCGCCCCGCACGCCCGGCTGGATCTCGCTTACGGCGACAAGGAGCGGACGTCGCTCGACTACTTCGCCGCCGGCGTTTCCGGCGCGCCGTTGCTGGTGTTCCTGCACGGCGGCTATTGGCAGCGCAACAGCAAGGAGATGTTCTCCTTTGTGGCCGACGGGCCGAATGCGCGTGGCGTCGATGTCGCGGTGGTCGGCTACACGCTGGCGCCGGCCGCGCGATTGTCCGAGATCGTCGGCGAGATCGACGCGGCGCTGGATTTTCTCGTCGCCGATACCGGCGGGTTCGACTTCGACCGGCGACGGGTCGTCGTCGGTGGCTGGTCCGCCGGCGGACATCTGGCATCGGTGGCCAGCGCCCGTCCAATGGTCAGCGGTGCGCTGTGCATCAGCGGCATCTTTGATCTGGAGCCGATCGCGCTGTGCTATCTCAACGATCTGCTGCGACTGGACCGGCGGGAAATCGAACAACTGAGCCCGCTTCGCCGCATCCATGCCGGCGCGGCGCCGCAATGTCTCGTGGTAGGCGGCGACGAATTGCCCGAGTTGCGGCGGCAATCCGCGGACTACGCCGAGGTCGCGAGCCGCTTCGGACTGCCGATCCGGTCACGGACGCTGCCCGGGCATCATCACTTTTCGATGCTGGACGAACTGGCCGGCTCCGACGGCGCCTTGACTACCGAACTGCTGAGCCTGCTCGGCGAGTAGCAGACCCGCATCACGATCGGGCGAATGGCGCGACCGTGATGCCGTTGGCCTCGAGCGCCGTCCTGACGCCGCGTGCGATGTCGACGGCGCCGGCGGTGTCGCCGTGAATGCACACGGTGTCGGTGCGCATCTTGATGACCTTGCCGGTCATCGACACCACGGCGCCGTCCTGCGCCATCCGCAACACCCGTTCGGCGATGACGGCCGGATCGTGCAGCACGGCGCCGGGCTTGCGGCGCGACACCAGATTGCCGTCGTCCTCATAGGCGCGATCGGCGAACACCTCGTGGACCATCGCCAGGCCGGCGGCCTCGCCGGCGTCGACCAGTTTCGAATTCGCCAGCACCACGAAGATCAGTTTTGGATCGACCGCCTTGATCGCAGCAGCGATGGCGCGCGCGGTCATGTCGTCCTGGCAGGCGACGTTCGACAGCGCGCCGTGCGCCTTCACATGCGTGACCTTGTGTCCCGCCAGCGATGCGACCGCCTGCAGCGCGCCGATCTGATAGGCCACGAGGTTTTCGATTTCGGCCGCGGTGATGCCCGGCACCGGGCGGCGGCCGAAGCCGTGCAGATCGCGAAAGCCCGGATGCGCCCCGATCGCAACGCCATGCGCCTTCGCCATCGCGACCGTCTTGTGCATGATGTCCGGATCGCCGGCATGAAAGCCGCAGGCGACGTTGACGCTGGTAGCGATGCGCATCATTGCCGCGTCGTCGCCCATGCTCCATGCGCCGAAACCTTCACCAAGGTCGCAGTTCAGATCGATCTTCATCTCACATCCTCTTGAAACGATCTCAGATTTCGAGCGCGTTGGTGGCCGCGCCCGCCACGTTGGCCGTCAGCAGCGCGTCGAGGTCGAGCGTCATATGCTGCGCGTCCGCGATCCGGTCGGGCAGGGCGCGGATCAGCCCGGCCATTGCGCGATATTCGGCCTGCGCCTCCTCCATGCTCACCGATCTGAAACGAAACGGCCGCCCGGGCTGAAGCTGCGCGAGCCGACCGAGATCGGCGGTGATCACGGTGGCAATTTTCGGATAGCCGCCGCTGGTGCCGCGATCGGGCATCAGCACGATCGGCTGGCCATTGCCGGGAACCTGGATGCTGCCGTCGACAGTGCCGTCGGAGACGATGTTGTGGCCGTGCAGATGGCGGATCTCCGGACCTTCGAGGCGATAGCCCATCCGGTCGCTGGTCGCCGACACTTTCCACGCGCTGTCGAGGAAGGTCGCGACGGCATCGCCGAATTCGTCGTCCTGCGGGCCGAGCACGACGCGGATCGGCCCGTCGGGCGGTGTCGGCAGATCGAGGCGACGTTCGGGCGCAACGACTGCCGACGCGGCCGGGATGGCGTCGCCGGATTGCAGCGGCCGCGGGTAGGGACTGCCGAGGCCGGCGCGGGCATTGACCGCGAGACTGCCGAACATCGGCTCGCCATCGATGCCGCCAGCGATCGCCAGATAGCTGAACACCTGGCTGCGCGCGATTCCGAGCGTCAATGTCTCGCCGTCGGCGAGCAGGAAGGACTCGTTGAGTGCGATCGCGCGGTCGCCGATCGTGGCGGAGCGCTCCGCGCCTGTCAGGGCCAGCCGCACCGCGCCGTCGTGCGCGGTGAGCGTTGCGCCGAGCGGCCCCAATTCGACCGCGGCGGCGAACGCATCGTTGCCGACCAGCACGTTCGCGGCAGCCAGCGACAGACGATCCATCGCGCCGCTCGGCGTCAGACCGTAGCGCTGCGCGCCGTGGCGTCCCGCGTCCTGCACGGAGGTCGCCGGGCCGACATTGTCGATTAGAAGCTTGCTCATGACGCCGACAACTCGGCGACGACTTCGCCGTGTTCGGCGGCGCGATCCTGTTCGGCGAATTCCTTGGCGTCGATCCGGCTGAAGCTGATCGTATCGCCCGGCTCCAGCAGGAAGACCGGATCGCGATGCAACTGATAAGTCCGCACCGGCGTGCGTCCCAGCAGATGCCAGCCGCTCGGGCCGGGCAGGCATTGCACCCCGGTCTGCACGCCGCCGATCGAGATCGTGCCTGCGGGTGTCAGTAGGCGGGGCGCCTGTCGCCGCGGGATCGCCAGTGCCGGATCGAGGCCGGACAGATACGACCAGCCCGGCGTGAAGCCGATCATCGCGACGCGATACGCACCCGCGGCGTGACGCGCGACGAGATCGTCCGGCGAGATCTGCAGCGTGGCCGCCGCGTCGTCGAGATCGATGCCGTGTTCGCCGCCGTAGCACACCGGAATCCGCCAGTGCCGCTTCGTCGTCGATTCCGTTTCCACTTGCGTCTGCGCCAATGTCGTCAAGCGGTCGGCGAGGGCCGCGAAGCCGATCTGCTCGGGGTCGTAGTGGACGAGTAGCGAGCGATAGGTCGGCACCGTCTCGCGCACGCCGGCGATCGGCTGTCGCTCCAACAGGCCGTCGAGCGCGAGTACGCGCTGATTGGCTTCGGTGCTGATCTCGCGGCCGAAATCGACGGTGATCGCGGCGTCGCCGCTCGGCAGCATACGTGGAGGAGTGAGCGCCATGTTCCTGCGATCTCATCAGTGCGAGCTCAGCCATAGCCTGTTTTCCACGCGCGTGAAAATCACTTCCGACGCGTTGCGTCGGCGATAACACCCTGCCGGGACAGGCGATAAGGTGTGATGATCAGTCGTTCTGCGAAGGGCTGCCGAGCGCGGCGTGCCGCTTGACGTCCGAGGGCGCGCCAGCAAGATGCGGCGCCAATCTCTCAAGGAGCTGCGTGTCCATGTCACTGACCCCCGACGCCATTGCGACCCTCGCGCGTGTTTCGACCGCGACCATCACCACGGTGTTGTTGAAGAAGGGGCTGCGGAATGTCTGGCTGCGCGGCGCGCGGCCGTTGCGGCCGGGTCAGGAGCGGCTGGTCGGCGAGGCGTTCACGCTGCGCTTCGTGCCGGCGCGCGAGGATCTGGCGACGCCCGAGTCCTGGGCCTCGCCGATCTCGACGCGCGCCGCGATCGAGGCGATGCCGGAAGGCTGCATCGCGGTGATCGATGCGATGGGCGTCAGCGACGCCGGCGTGTTCGGCGACATCCTGTGCGCGCGGATGGTGAAGCGCGGCATGACGGCGCTGGTCACCGACGGCGTGGTGCGCGATCTGGAAGGCGTGCTCGGGACCGGGCTGCCGGTGTGGTGCAACGGCGCCGCCGCGCCGCCGTCCGTCGCCGGTCTCACCTTCGTCGGCTGGGGCGAGCCGATCGCCTGCGGCGGCGTCGCCGTGTTCCCGAAGGACATCATCGTCGCCGACCAGGACGGCGTGGTGCTGATCCCGCAGGCGCTGCTCGACCATGTGTTGGCCGAAGGTCCGGAGCAGGAGCGGATGGAAGGCTGGATCGTCGAGGAGGTCAACAACGGCGCGGTCCTGCCGGGGCTGTATCCGATGAACGCCGAAACCAAGGCCCGCTACGCCGCGTTCAAGGAGAAGGCCGGCAAGGCGTAACCAAACCGCAGAGGGGCAGACATGGATATTTTCGTAGCCGGTTCGCGTCCGACCCAGCGGGCGCCGAAAGACTATTTTACCGGGACGGTCTGGCAGGACCCGATCGTCTCCGCGCCGGCCCCGGCGCGGCTGGCGGCGACCCGCGTCGCGTTCGAACCGGGGGCGCGAACGGCCTGGCACACCCATCCGCTCGGCCAGACGCTGTACGTCGTGACGGGGCTCGGCCGGATCCAGACCGAGGGCGGGCCGGTCCGCGAGATCAAGGCCGGCGACGTGGTCTGGATACCGCCCGGTGAGAAGCACTGGCATGGCGCGTCGCCGACCAACGGCATGACCCATATCGCCATGCAGGAAGCGCTCGATGGCAGCTTCGCAACCTGGATGGAACCCGTCTCCGATGCCGATTATGCCGTGAATCCATCTGTTTGACGGGACCCGTTGAAACGCTGCGCAAGCGACGCGGAGGCGACGCGCAGCGCCTTCGGCCTCAGTTGAGGATCACAAGCCAAGCATCTGTCATTCCACGCGAGTCCATGTCTGGCCTCCGCAGAACATGCCGCCGAAGGCACAACCCTGCACCTTCAGCCGGTCCGGGCCCCGCAGGGCAATCGTGGAATCGTACCGGCTGCCGCTTTTCGGATCGTAGATCCGGCCGCTCCATTTGTTGTCGCCGCCGGATTTCATGTTGATGAGGATCTTCTCGCCGTTCTGGTTCGACTTGGCGTTGACCGAATAGCCGCACAGATGCTCGCCGCACGGCTCGATCCGGATCTTGCCTTCCTTCTCTTCGGTCAGCCAGATGCCGAGCGGCGACGGCTTGTCGGGGGCCGGCGCCGCCTGGTTCTGCGCCGGAACTGACGGCGGCACGGCTGCCACCACCGGGGCGGGCGATTTCGTCTGCGGGCTCACCGTCGACGCTGGGCCGGCGGCGGCAGCCGTCTCGGGGGCGCGATCCGTCGCCGGCGTAGGCGCCGGGTCCGCCGGCCGACTTGCGGTGGTGGCAGGAACCGGGGGCGTGGGCGCAGCGCGTGCCGGTTCCATGGTGTCCTTGGTGGGGCTGGTCGGTTCCGGCTGGGTGAGCGGCTTCCGGGTCTCCTGAACCGGCTTTTCCTGAACCGGCTTTCGGTTGTTGCGCAGGTCGTCGTCCGCGTCGTCCTGATCGTCGCGGGAGCGTTTGGCGCGCTTCGGCCCGGATTCATAAATTCCGGGAATCGAGACCGACACGCAGGACGCCTCATCGCAATCCCGCGGCTTCTCGATCCGGATCGTGCGTCCGCCAATGTCGAACGAATAGGTTTCGCCGGCCTGGGCCACAGTGCTTGCCAGCATCAGCGCTGCGAGCGCCAACAGCTTCTTCATGACTTCCCCCTGGACTCGAATGGAGCGGATGCAAGTCTGAACCTGGACGAAGCGTTTCAACGTGAGACGGGTCACGCATCGAAGATGAGACGCCTGCGTCCCGGCAAAGGTTCAAGCGCGGGGCGCGCCGGACCGGAGGTGACGGGCGCGGAGATTGAGGCGCTTTGCCTTGCGTTATCGGGGAATCCGGCTATAACCCGCGCCATCTCACACGGAAGCATGGCCTAAACGCCGTCCGGTGGCACCGGGCCGGAAGGCAGGATCGTCCTGTCCCCACGCCCTTTGCTCACACGCTTCCGGAGGAACCAACCGGAGAATAAACCTATGGCACTTCCCGAATTCACGATGCGTCAGCTGCTCGAGGCTGGCGTGCATTTCGGTCACCAGTCGCATCGCTGGAATCCGAAAATGGCCGAGTACATTTTCGGCGCCCGCAACAACATCCACATCATCGACCTCGCGCAGACCGTGCCGTTGATGCACCGTGCGCTGCAGGCCATCAGCGACACCGTCGCCAAGGGCGGCCGCGTGCTGTTCGTCGGCACCAAGCGCCAGGCGCAGGACGCCGTCGCCGATGCCGCCAAGCGGTCGGCGCAGTACTTCGTCAATTCGCGCTGGCTCGGCGGCACGCTGACCAACTGGAAGACGATCTCCGGCTCGATCAAGCGGCTGCGCCATCTCGACGACGTGCTCAATTCGGGCGACGCCAGTGCCTACACCAAGAAGGAGCGGCTGACGCTGCAGCGCGAGCGCGACAAGCTCGACCGTTCGCTTGGTGGCATCAAGGACATGGGCGGCCTGCCGGACCTGATCTTCGTGATCGACACCAACAAAGAAGACATCGCGATCCAGGAAGCCCAGCGGCTCGGCATCCCGGTGGCGGCGATTGTCGATACCAATTGCGATCCGAAGGGCATCACCTATCTGGTTCCGGGGAATGACGACGCCGGTCGCGCTATCTCGCTCTACTGCGATCTGATTGCGCGCGCCGTGATCGACGGCATTTCCCGCGCGCAGGGCGAGTCCGGTATCGACATCGGAGCTTCGTCGCGTCCGCCGCGTGAAGACCTGCCGGCGGCGCAGGCAACGGGCTTCCAGGGCCTGTCGGGTCCGCGCGGCACGCCGGACGACCTCAAGAAGCTGGCCGGCGTGTCCGGCGACATCGAGAAGAAGTTCAACGACCTCGGCATTTTCCACTATTGGCAGCTCGCCGAGCTCAACGCCGATACCGCGCATCAGATCGGCGAAGAAGTCGGTCTGCCGGGTCGCGTCGACGGCTGGGTCGCCCAGGCCAAGGGGCTGACCGCCGAGGCGGAATAACGCGAGCCGTTGCGGCCGGGACGTCCGGCCGCAACGTTCCGTCGTCAAAATCTGCAATGAAATTCCTGATCGCGTGCCGCGGGCTCTTGCCACGCGATGCGCCCTGACAGGCAAAGGACTACGAGCATGGCAACGATTACTGCAGCGATGGTCAAGGAACTGCGCGAGACCACCGGCGTCGGCATGATGGACTGCAAGCAGGCGCTCGCCGAGAACGACGGCAACATGGAGGCCGCGGTCGACTGGCTGCGCAAGAAGGGTTTGTCGAAGGCCGCCAAGAAGGCCGGCCGCGTCGCCGCGGAAGGCCTGATCGGTGCGCTGACCGACGGCACCAAGGGCGTCGTCATCGAAGTCAATTCGGAGACCGATTTCGTCGCGCGCAACGAGCAGTTCCAGGGTCTGGTCAAGATGATCGCCCAGGTCGCGCTCAAGGTCGGCGCCGATGTCGACAAGATCAACGCGGCCCCGGTCGGCTCCTCGACCGTCGCCGGTGCGATCTCGGATGCGATCGCCACGATCGGCGAGAACATGACCCTTCGCCGCGCCGCTGCGCTGGAAGTGTCGCAGGGCGTGGTCGCGAGCTACGTCCACGGTGCGGTGATCGAGGGCGCCGGCAAGATGGGCGTGATCGTCGCGCTGGAATCCACCGGCAAGACCGACGAGCTCGCCGCGCTCGGCCGCCAGCTCGCGATGCACGTCGCCGCCGCCAATCCGCAGGCGCTGGATCCGGCCGGGCTCGATCCGGACGTGGTTCGCCGCGAGCGCGAGGTGATGGCCGACAAATATCGCCAGCAGGGCAAGCCGGAAAACATGATCGAGAAGATCGTCGAGAACGGCCTGAAGACCTACTACAAGGAAGTCTGTCTGCTGGAGCAGGCCTACATCCACGACGAGAAGGGCAAGGCCGTCGGCCAGGCGGTGAAGGAAGCCGAGGGCAAGGTCGGCGCGCCGATCAAGATCATCGGCTTCGTCCGCTACGCGCTCGGCGAAGGCATCGAGAAGCAGACCTCGGACTTCGCGGCGGAAGTCGCCGCGGTCTCGGGCCAGAAGTAATTGGGTCAGAAGTAATCGCTTTTCACGTGATCAACTCCCGGCCGTTCCGGCCGGGAGCGAACCCACCGAGGACGCGACCGCATCATGGGTGAGCCGATCTATCGTCGTGTGGTGGTCAAGCTATCGGGCGAGTATTTCGCCGGCCCTCAGCATTACGGCATCGATCAACCCACCATCGATCGCGTCGCCGGCGACCTGATCGCAGCCCGCGGTCTCGGCGTCGAGATCGCCGTCGTGGTCGGTGGCGGCAACATCTTCCGTGGCGTCGAGGTCTCGGCGCGCGGCGTGTCGCGCCCGACCGGCGACACCATGGGCATGCTGGCGACGGTGATGAACTGCCTCGCGCTCGGTGAAGCGCTGCGGCGCCACGGCCAGCCCGCCCGAACCTTCTCCGCACTGCTGATGCCCGAAGTCTGCGATCTGTACACCCGCGCGGCCGCACAGCAGACGCTGGCGGAGGGCGGTATCGCGCTGCTCGCGGGCGGTACCGGCAACCCGTTCTTCACCACCGACACCACGGCAGTGTTGCGCGCAGCCGAGATCGACGCCGGGGCCGTGCTGAAAGCCACCAATGTCGACGGCGTCTATACCGCCGACCCGAAGCGCGATCCGAATGCGAAGCGGTTCGAGCGGCTGACGCATTCGGAAGCGCTCGCAGGCGGCTACAAGGTCATGGATGCGACGGCTTTCGCGCTTGCCCGCGAAACCTCGCTGCCTATCATCGTGTTTTCCATCGCCGAGCCGGGATCGATCGGCGCCGTGCTGGGCGGCGCGGGCCGAGCGACTGTCGTCGCGGGTTGAGTTTCGCGTGCCGCGAGGCGTCGCGATGAGGATTCAGAATTCGAGAGGGAGTGACTGGCATGCAGTCCGAAAAGTTCGACATCAATGATTTGAAGCGCCGGATGCAGGGCGCGTCGCAGGCTTTGCAGCACGAACTCGGCGGCCTGCGCACCGGCCGCGCGGCGGCTTCGATGCTGGAGCCCGTGCAGGTCGATGCCTATGGCACCCACATGCCGCTCAATCAGCTCGCCACCGTCACCGTGCCCGAGCCCCGCTTGCTGTCGGTGCAGGTGTGGGACAAGTCGATGGTCCGGGCGGTCGAAAAGGCGATCGTCGACTCCAATCTCGGCCTCAGCCCGGCCACCGAGGGCCAGGTGTTGCGGCTGCGGATTCCCGAGCTCAATCAGGATCGCCGCAAGGAACTGGTGAAGGTCGCGCACAAATACGCCGAGGCCGCCCGTGTCGCGGTCCGCCATGTTCGCCGCGACGGCCTTGATACGATCAAGAAATTGGAGAAGTCTCACGAGATCTCCGAAGACGATCAGAAGCGGCTGGATCAGGAAGTTCAGAAGGCGACCGATAGCGCGATTTCCGAGATCGACCAGTTGCTCGCGAGCAAGGAAAAAGAAATCCTGACCGTCTAGATTTTCTGCTTCGGCGCCGCCGCGCGCGGCGCCGGGGGCGAGGCCCCAGCGGAACGCGGTCGGGCAATTTGCATACGCGGCGACGAGAGAATCAGGCCTAGTGCGACGATGGCGGTATCCAGTCTTGTGATCGAAGCTGTCATAACTTATTGATCTGGAAATATTTCTGGCAGCGAACGGGTACGTCTTCGCGGGATGACGCTTCGGGAATTGGCCTATGTCGAAAGCTGCCGCCACCGCGACTGACCGGTCGGATCCTCCCGTCATCCCGGCGCATGTCGCGATCATCATGGACGGCAACGGCCGCTGGGCCGCAGCCCGCGGCCTGCCGCGTGCCGAGGGGCATCGCCGCGGCGTCGAGGCGCTTCGCCGCGTCGTCCGGGCGGCGAACGACATCGGCATCCAGTATCTGACGATCTTCTCGTTCAGTTCGGAGAACTGGACCCGGCCGAAGAGCGAGATCGGCGATCTTTTCGGCCTGCTGCGCCGCTTCATCCGCAACGATCTCGCCTCTCTGCATCGCGACGGCGTTCGCGTCCGGGTGATCGGCGAGCGCGACCGCCTCGAGCGCGATCTGTGCGCGATGCTCGACGAGGCCCAGGAACTGACCCGCGACAACACCAAGCTGAACCTCGTGGTCGCCTTCAACTACGGCTCCCGGCAGGAAATCGCCAACGCCGCGCAGCGGCTGGCGCGCGAGGTCGCCGAGGGTAAGCGCGATCCGGCGACGATCGATATCGAGACGCTGGGCCGCTATCTCGACGCCCCCGACATTCCCGATCCCGACCTGATCATCCGCACCAGCGGAGAGCAACGATTGTCGAATTTTCTGATGTGGCAGGCGGCGTACAGTGAACTGGTGTTCGTGCCCATTCACTGGCCGGACTTCGACAAGGCCGCGCTGGAAGGCGCGATCGCCGAATATGCCCGACGCGAGCGCCGTTTCGGCGGCTTGGCCGCGAAAACAGGATCGTGACGCGCGTGAGCCAGGACAACGCGGCGCCAGCGCCGGCAGCCGAGCAGGGCTCCCGCAATTTCTGGCAGCGTGTCGGCGCCGCCCTCGTGCTTGCGCCGGGCGCGATTGCGGTTGCATATTTCGGCGGCTGGGCGTGGGCCGTGCTGGTGACCGCCGTCGCCATCGGCCTTTTCCTGGAGTGGCTCACGATCGTCGGAGCTGCGCGCGATTTCCGCGTGCTGGTGATCGGCTGCCTGACATTGCTGGTCTGTGGCCTCGGGCTGATATTCGACAAGCCGGGGCCGGCGGTGCTGGCGGCCACGCTCGGCGTCGGCGGGCTGGCGGCGCTGGGCGATCAACCGCGGCGCTGGACCACCTCCGGGCTCGGCTATGCCGCCCTGGCGCTGATCGCCTCGATCCTGCTGCGGCGCGATCCCGACTACGGCTTCTCTGCGCTGGTCCTGATTTTTCTGATCGTCTGGGGTAGTGACATCGGCGGCTATTTCGCCGGCCGCAGCATCGGCGGCCCGAAATTATGGCCGCGGGTCAGCCCGAAGAAGACTTGGGCGGGGGCGATTGGCGGCCTTGTCCTCAGCCTGCTGGTCGGGCTCGTTTTCGCACTGTCGGGATTTGGAAAAATCATTCCGCTGCTGATCCTTGCGGCGGTTCTTTCAACTAGTTCCCAACTCGGCGATTTGTTCGAATCCGCGGTGAAGCGCCGGTTCGGCGTCAAGGATTCGAGCCACATCATTCCCGGCCATGGCGGGCTGCTCGACCGGCTCGACGGATATGTCGCGGCCGTGGCGGTGGCCGTGCTGATCGGGCTGATGCGAGGATCGCCGGATGGTATTGGCCGCGGTCTTATGGTGTGGTGATCCGATGAGTGCAGTCCCTTTGAAAAATACCGACGCCGCCCATGATGGTGTGCGCAGCATCAGCGTCCTCGGCGCCACCGGGTCGATCGGCGACAGCACGATGGACCTGCTGCGCGCGGCGCCGGAGAAGTACCGGGTCGAGGCGCTGACCGGCAACGCCAACGTCGCGGGTCTCGCCAAGCTGGCGAAGGAGTTCAACGCAAGATTCGTCGCGGTGGCCGATCCGGCCCGGCTCGGCGAATTGCGCGCCGCCCTCGCCGGAACCGACATTGCCTATGGGGCCGGCGAGAGCGCGGTGATCGAGGCCGCGGCGCGGCCGGCCGACTGGGTGATGGCGGCGATCTCTGGCGCAGCCGGGCTCAAGCCGGCGTTGGCCGCGGTCGATCGCGGCGCCACGGTGGCACTGGCCAACAAGGAGTGCCTGGTCTGCGCCGGGGACTTCTTCATGAGCCGGGCGGTCGCCGCGGGATCCTGCATCCTGCCGGCCGATTCCGAACACAACGCGCTGTTCCAGGCGCTGGCCTCGGGCAACCGCCACGAACTGACCCGCGTCATCATCACCGCCTCCGGTGGGCCGTTCCGGACCTGGTCCGCCGCCGATATCGAGCAGGCGACGCTGGCGCAGGCGCTGAAGCACCCGAACTGGAGCATGGGCCAGAAGATCACCATCGACTCGGCCTCGATGATGAACAAGGGCCTCGAGGTGATCGAGGCCTCGTATTTGTTCGCGCTGTCGCCGGACGAGATCGACGTGCTGGTGCATCCGCAGTCGATCGTTCACGGTATGGTCGAATTCGCCGATCATTCGGTGGTGGCGCAGCTCGGCGCCCCCGACATGCGGATCCCGATCGCGCACTGCCTGGGCTGGCCGGACCGGATCGTCGGCCGCGCCGCCCGGCTGGATCTCGCCAAGATCGGCCAGTTGACCTTCGAGGCTCCGGATTTCGAACGATTTCCAGGCCTGCGGCTGGCCTATGACGCGCTGCGCGCCGGCAATGGCGCCACGACCGTCTACAATGCGGCGAACGAGATCGCGGTCGCGGCCTTCATCGCCCAGAAGATCAGGTTCGGGGCGATCGCCCGGCTGGTCGAGGATACGCTGAACGCGTGGATCCGGGCCGGCAATCTCGCGCCGCTCGGCAGCGCCGACGATGCCATCGCCGTTGACCATAACGCGCGAAAAATGGCTGCCACCCTATTGCCTCAAATTGCCGCAAAGGCATCCTAGAGCATTGGGGAACAGGGCCGTCGGTTCTGCTTGAGAGGAATGGGATGGCCGATCTTTTTATGAACGGGTTCAACACGTTGAGCCACGGAATCGTGGGTTACGTGGTGCCGTTTCTGTTCGTGCTGACGATCGTGGTGTTCTTCCACGAACTCGGCCATTTTCTGGTCGCACGCTGGAACGGTGTCAGGGTGTTGACCTTCTCGTTGGGCTTCGGCCCGGAGATCGCCGGCTTTAACGATCGCCATGGAACCCGCTGGAAGCTCTCGGCGATCCCGCTCGGCGGCTACGTCAAGTTCTTCGGTGACGAGAGCGAGGCGAGCACGCCGTCGACCGATTCACTGTCGAAGATGAGCGCGGAGGAGCGCTCGGTCAGCTTTCACCATAAGAAAGTCGGCCCGCGTGCGGCGATCGTCGTCGCCGGTCCGTTGGCCAATTTCATTCTCGCGATCGTGCTGTTCACCTTTCTGTTCTCGGTGTTCGGCGTTCCGAGCACCTCGGCCCGGGTCGACAACATTCAGCCGGGCAGCGCCGCCGAAGCGGGCGGCTTCAAGCCGGGCGACATCGTCGTCGCCATCGACGGAAGCCCGATTCAGAACTTTCAGGAGATGCAGCGCACCGTCAGCCGGGAGGCTGGACGGCAGTTGGACTTCACGGTCAAGCGTGGAACTGAGACCGTCGATCTGAAGGCGACGCCGGAACTTCGCGAGATCAAGGATCGGTTCGGCAATGCCCAGCGCCTCGGCATTCTGGGAATCAGCCGCTCCACTTCCGCCAACGAGGTCACCACGGAGCGCTTGAATCCGGCCGCCGCGGCCTGGATGGGGGTCAAGGAGACCTGGTTCGTCGTCGATCGGACCTTCGCCTATATCGGCGGCCTGTTCGCCGGCCGGGAAGCTGCCGACCAGCTCGGCGGTCCGTTGCGAATCGCACAGATCTCTGGACAGGTCGCGACCATCGGCTTTACCCCGCTGCTCCATCTGGCGGCGGTGCTGTCGATTTCGATCGGGTTGCTCAACCTGTTTCCGGTCCCGCTGCTCGATGGTGGGCACCTGATGTTCTATGCCATCGAAGCCGTCCGCGGGCGTCCGCTGTCGGAGCGGGCGCAGGAAATGGGCTTTCGGATCGGGCTCGGACTGGTGCTGATGTTGATGGTTTTCGCGACATACAACGATATCCTGCACTTGGCTTCGTCGTAATCGGAAACCGAACGTGGCCGATGGGCAACGTGTTGGAACGAAATTGAAATCGCACTGCGAATGGACGTTTGCCGGCTCGGCAAAATTGTCTACAAGCAAGGCAAGTTGGGGATTCTGCCGGCACGGGGGCTGCGGGTCGGCACTGGAATGACAAGGGCGCGTTGCGCATGAATGCTGGAATGCGATTGTTGCGGGGGGGCCTTCTTGCTGCCACCCTGGTGTTTTTCGCCGTACCGGTCGCCACGACGGCGACCGCTGTATTGACGGCGTCGCCTGCGGCCGCGCAGTCTGCCTCTTCGATTCAGGTCGAGGGCAACCGCCGGGTCGAGGCCGACACCATTCGCTCCTATTTCAAGCCAGGCCCGAGCGGCCGGCTCGACCAGGGCAGCATCGACGACGGCCTCAAGGCGCTGATCGAGACGGGGCTGTTCCAGGACGTCCGGATCAATCAGGGTGGCGGCGGTCGCCTCGTCGTCAGCGTCGTCGAAAACCCGGTGATCGGCCGGCTCGCTTTCGAGGGCAACAAGAAGATCAAGGACGAGCAGCTTTCGGCGGAAATCCAGTCGAAGCCGCGTGGCACGCTGTCGCGTCCGATGATCCAGTCCGACGCGCTGCGGATCGCTGAAATCTACCGCCGGTCGGGCCGTTACGACGTTCGCGTCGATCCGCAGATCATCGAACAGCCGAACAACCGCGTCGATCTGGTGTTCGTCGTCAACGAAGGCGACAAGACCGGCGTCAAGTCGATCGAATTCATCGGCAACAAGGCGTTCTCGTCCTATCGGCTGAAGGACGTCATCAAGACCCGCGAATCCAACCTGCTGAGCTTCCTCGGCTCGGGCGACGTCTACGATCCGGATCGGGTCGAGGCGGACCGCGATCTGATCCGGCGCTTTTATCTGAAGAACGGCTATGCCGACGTTCAGGTGGTGGCCGCGCTGACCGAATACGATCCGGAGCGCAAGGGCTTCCTCGTCTCCTTCAAGATCGAGGAAGGTCAGCAATATCGCGTCGGCTCGGTGAGCTTCGAATCGACGATTCCGAATTTCGACGCCAATTCCCTGAGCAGCTATTCGCGGGTGAATGTCGGCTCGCTGTACAACGCCGAGGCGCTCGAGAAGTCCGTCGAGGAAATGCAGATCGAGATGTCGCGGCGCGGCTATGCATTCGCGACGGTGCGTCCGCGTGGCGATCGTAATTTCGAATCCCATACCGTCTCGATCGTGTTCTCGATCGAGGAGGGCGCTCGGGTCTACATCGAGCGGATCAACGTCGTCGGCAACACCCGGACCCGCGACTACGTCATCCGGCGCGAGTTCGATATCGCGGAAGGCGATGCCTACAACCGCGCGCTGGTCGACCGGGCCGAGCGCCGGCTGAAGAACCTCGACTTCTTCAAGTCCGTGAAGATCTCGACCGAACCCGGCTCGTCGAGCGACCGCGTCATCCTGGTGGTCAATCTCGAAGAGAAATCGACCGGCGACTTCTCGGTCTCCGGCGGCTATTCGACCAGCAACGGCGCGATGGGCGAAGTCAGCGTCTCGGAGCGCAACTTCCTCGGCCGCGGCCTGTTCGCCAAGGCGACCGTGCAATACGGCCAGTATGCGCGCGGCTACTCGCTGTCGCTCGTCGAGCCCTATCTGCTCGACTACCGCGTCGCGCTCGGCCTCGACCTGTATCAGCGCGAGCAGCTCGCCAACAGCTACATCTCGTACGGCACCAAGACGCTCGGCATCAGCCCGCGGCTCGGCTTCGCCCTGCGCGAAGACCTGACCCTGCAGCTGCGCTATTCGCTGTACCGGCAGGAAATCACGCTGCCGTCGTACCTGAACAATTGTAACAACAATCTCGGCTCGGCGAACTACTTCCCGACGCCTCAGTTCATCGCGGCCGGCAATCCGAACAACACCGGCTACGGCGTGCTCGGCTGCTACGGCGACGGCGAAGCCTCGCTTCCGGTCCGCATCGGCCTGTCCAACGGCGCCTACTGGACCTCCTCGGTCGGCTACACCCTGACCTACAACACGCTGGACAACACCCGGAACCCGACCAACGGTCTGCTGGTCGACTTCCGTCAGGACTTCGCCGGCGTCGGCGGCGACGTGAAGTTCCTGAAGTCGGCGTTCGACGCCAAGTACTACACCCCGCTGGTGTCGGACATCGTCGGCATCGTCCACCTGCAGGCCGGCAATCTCAGCACCTATGGCGGCAACCAGCTGCGCATGCTCGACCACTTCCAGATGGGTCCGAACCTGGTCCGCGGCTTCGCGCCGAACGGTATCGGTCCGCGCGACATCGGCCAGTACGCCTTCTACGGCTACGGCGGCGACGCGCTCGGCGGCACCAACTACTGGGGCGCATCGGTCGAGTTGCAGATGCCGTTCTGGTTCCTGCCGAAGGAAGTCGGGCTCAAGGGCGCCGTCTATGCCGACGCCGGCTCGCTGTTCGACTACAAGGGCCCGACGTCGTGGACGCTCACCAACGAAGTCAACGCGCCCGGTTGTACGCCGGCGAGCCAGACCTCGATCGGGACCTGCGCCGGCCTGAATTACGACGACACCAATCTGGTCCGCACCTCGGTGGGTGTCGGCCTGATCTGGGCCTCGCCGTTCGGTCCGCTGCGGTTCGACTACGCTGTCCCGATCACCAAGGGTAAGTACGACCGCGTCCAGGAATTCAAATTCGGCGGCGGGACTTCGTTCTAAGTCCCGCGGTCCGGACTGCGACCGCAGGATGACCTCGACTTTGTTCTTCAAACCGCGTCCTTCGTCGACGTTGGCTGAAATCGCCGCGTTGACGAAGGCTGAGCTGGTCGACCCGTCCCAGGGCGACCGCGTTATTTCCGGAATCGCCTCGCTCGACGAGGCGGGACCGATGCATCTCGGCTTCTTCGAGAACATCAAATACGTCGCGGAACTGGAGCAGACCCACGCCGGGGCCTGCCTGGTGACGCAACGGTATGAGACCCGCGTGCCGCCACATGTGGCCGTGCTGCGGGTGAAGAGCCCGGTTCAGGCGTTCGTGGCCTATGCGCGGCACATCCACGAAGATGCGATGCGGCCGATGTCGGGCTTCGGAGGCACCGGCATTGCTCCCTCGGCGGTCATCCATCCCAGCGCCCGGCTCGAGGACGGGGTGATTGTCGATCCACTGGCGGTGATCGGTCCTGATGTGGAGATCGGCGCAGGCAGCGTGATCGGGGCGGGTGCCGTGATCGCAAGCGGCGTCAAGATCGGTCGCGACTGCAATGTCGGCGCCAACACCACGATCCAGTTCTCGCTGATCGGCAACAACGTTCTGATTCACCCCGGCTGTCACATCGGGCAGGACGGCTTCCGCTTCATCTTCGCCCGGACCCATCAAAAGGTGCCGCAGGTCGGGCGGGTGATCATCCAGAACGATGTCGAGATCGGCTCCGGTACCACCGTCGATCGGGGCGGCCTGCGCGATACGGTGATCGGCGAGGGCACCAAGATCGACAATCAGGTGCAGGTCGGCCACAACGTAACAATTGGTCGACATTGTGTCATCGCGGCGCAATGCGGCCTTGCCGGCAGCCTGACGCTGGGCGACAACGTCGCGCTGGGCGCCAAGGTCGGCATCAACAACCACGTCATGATCGGCGACGGTGCGCAGATCACCGCGATGAGCGCGGTCAAGGACAGCGTCCCGGCCGGCGAGCGCTGGGGTGGCTACTTCGCGAAGCCGACCAAGCAATGGTTCCGGGAAATCATCGCGGTCGAGCGGTTGATGCGGGGTGGTGCGGGCGCGGCGCCGAAGGCCGACGACGGAAAAGACGAGGACCGGGGCTGATGGAATCGCCGATACGTTTCGCGGATGTGGACATCAACACCATCCTCAAGACCCTCCCGCACCGTTTTCCGTTTCTGCTGATCGATCGCGTCAAGAACATCCGCGAAGATCACAGCGGCATCGGCGTCAAGAACGTGACCTTCAACGAGCCGGCATTTCAGGGGCACTTTCCGGAGCGGCCGGTGTTTCCCGGCGTGCTGATGATCGAAGGCATGGCACAGACCGCCGGCGTCATCGGCATCATGTCGGTGACCGGCACGGAGAAGCCGCGTGCGGTGTATTTTCTCACCATCGACAAGTGCAAGTTCCGCAAGCCGGTGTTGCCGGGCGACACGATCGAATATCATATGAAGAGCATCGGCCGCCGCAAGACCATGTGGTGGTTCCACGGCGATGCGATCGTCGACGGCCAGACCGTCGCGGAAGCCGACGTCGGCGCAATGCTGACCGATTGAACCGGATTTCATGAGCAGAATCGACCCAACCGCGCGAGTTGAAGACGGCGCCGTGATCGGCGACGAGGTATCGATCGGGCCGTTCTGCACTGTCGGTCCGAATGTCAGCATCGGCGCCGGCACCCGGCTGATCAGCCACGTCAACCTCACCGGCCACACCACCATCGGCGAGAGCTGCACGATCCACCCGTTCGCCTCGCTCGGCGGCGCACCGCAATCGACCGGCTACAAGGGTGAGCCGACGCAGCTCTTGATCGGCAGCGGCTGCACCATCCGCGAGAACGTGACGATGAACACCGGCACGGTCGGCGGCGGCGGCGTCACCCGTGTCGGCGACCGCGGCTTCTTCATGGCGGCGAGCCATGTCGGCCACGACTGCATCGTCGGCAACGACGTGATCTTCGCCAATGCGGCGACGCTCGGCGGGCATTGCGAGATCGGCGATTTTACCTTCATCGGCGGCATGACGGTGTTGCAGCAATTCACCCGCGTCGGCGCCCAGGTCATGCTCGGCGGCATCAGCGGCGTGCGCGACGACGTCATTCCCTACGCGCTCGCCGCCGGCATCTATGCGAAGCTCTCGGGGTTGAATATCGTCGGCATGCGCCGGCGCAAATTCACCAGGGAGCGGCTCAACCTTGTTCGCTCGTTCTTCAACGACCTGTTCTACAGCGAGGGCGCGCTCGCCGAACGGCTCGAACGGGTGCGACCGCGCACCGTCGAGGATCCCGCCATCGCCGAGATCGTCGCCTTCATCGACGACGGCAAGCGCCTCGGCCGGCGTCGCCGGCCGCTGTGCTCGGTGGCGGAGGGAGCTCGCGCCGACGACGACAACGCTGAGACCGACGCCTAGGCTGGCGGCGGCCGCGCCATGACCGGTCCCGTCCCGCAGATCGACTCGCCTGTCGGTGTCATCGCCGGCGGAGGTGTGTTGCCGTTCGCGGTCGCGGACGCGTTGCAGACACGGACAATCACGCCGCTGCTGATCGGCCTGCGCGGCTTTTGCGATCCGAACGAGATCGCGCGATTTCGCCATCACTGGATCTCGATCGGCCAGTTCGGCCGGTTGAAGCGGTTGCTGCGCACCGAGCATTGCCGCGACGTCGTGTTCATCGGCTCGCTGATCCGGCCGGCGCTGACGTCGGTTCGGCTCGACTGGGGCGCGTTCCGCGTGCTGCCGCGCGTGATGGCCGCGTATCGCGGCGGCGACGATCATTTGCTCACCAGCATCGGCCGGATCTTCGAGGGCGAGGGCTTTCGCCTCCGCGGCGTCAAGGACGTCGCGCCGGAACTGCTGATGCCGCCAGGCGAACTGACCAAGGCCGCCCCCGATACTCGGCATCGCGCCGATATCGCCAAAGGACAGGCGGTGCTGGCGGCGCTGAGCCCGTTCGACATCGGCCAGGCCGTGATCGTGATCGAGGGCCATGTCGTGGCGGTCGAGGATATCGGCGGCACCGACGCGCTGCTGGCCAATCTGGCGCGGCTGCGCGGGCAGGGCAGGATCGCCGCCAAGCCCGGCCGCGGCGTCCTGGTGAAGGCGCCCAAGACCGGCCAGGACCTGCGCTTCGACCTGCCGACGCTCGGCCCGCGCACCATCGAGGGCGTCGCCGCCGCCGGCCTCGCGGGCGTCGCCGTGGCCGCCGGCAATACGCTGGTGGCCGAACCGCAGGCGATGATCGCGGCCGCCGACAAGGCGGGTCTGTTCGTCACCGGTGTGCCGGCGTGAGGGCTGCGAACGCCACAACGGGCGCGGTGCGCCGATTGTTTCTGATCGCCACGGAGGAATCCGGCGACAGGCTCGGCGCGGCGCTGATGCAGGCGCTGAAAACGCGGCTCGGCGACGGCGTCGTGTTCGAAGGCGTCGGCGGGCGGGCGATGGCGGAGCAGGGGCTGGTCTCGCTGTTTCCCATCGAGGAATTGTCGATCATGGGGATCTCCGCCGTGGTCCGGCGATTGCCCTCGATCCTGCGCCGGATCCGCAGCACGGCGGACGCGGTGCTCGGCGCCAAGCCCGACATGCTGATCATCATCGATAGCCCGGACTTCACGCACCGCGTCGCACGACGGGTCCGCGTGCGCGATCCGTCGATCGCGATCGTCAACTACGTGTCGCCGACGGTCTGGGCGTGGCGGCCGGGCCGCGCTCGCGCGATGCGCCGCTATGTCGATCACGTGCTGGCGCTGCTGCCGTTCGAGCCGGAAGAATATCGCAGGCTGCGCGGCCCCCCCTGCACCTATGTGGGCCATCCGCTGACCGAGCAGATCGCCCATCTGCGCCCGAGTCCGGCCGAGCAGGCGCGGCGCGACGCCGAACCGCCCGTGCTGGTGGTGCTGCCGGGCAGCCGGCGCAGCGAGATCCATCATCTGATGGCGGTGTTCGGCGAAACGCTGGGGCGGCTGCAGGCCGAGCAGGGCGATCTCGAATTGATCCTGCCGACCGTTCCGCATCTGCGCGACGCCGTCGAGGCGGGCGTGCGCGACTGGCCGGTGCAGCCGAGGATCGTGGTCGGCGACGCCGACAAGAAGGCGGCGTTCCGGATCGCGCGTGCGGCGTTCGCCAAGTCCGGTACCGTGACGCTGGAACTGGCGCTGGCGCATGTGCCGATGGTCGCGGTCTACAAGGCCGGCGCGATGGAGGCCTGGATCGGCAAGCGGGTGATCCGCTCGGCCTCGGTGATCCTCGCCAATCTCGTGGTCGGCGAGAACGTCATCCCGGAATTCATCCAGGAGGATTGCGTCCCGGACAGACTGGTGCCGGCGCTGCGCGAGGTGCTGGCCGACACGCCGATGCGGGCGCGCCAGCTCGAAGGCTTCGGGCGGATCGACGACATCATGTCGACCGGCGCGCAGACGCCGAGCGGGCGTGCGGCCGATATTGTCCTGAACGTCCTTCGCAAACATTGAGACACGCGACCCGGTGCTGCGGGCGCGCTGTTGCAATCAATTCTCAATCAATGGGAACTAGCCTGCGGAAGCATTGAGCTTCCGGCCGCGTGGATCGGAGCGGATGCGCATTGTCGCAACGGAGCTCGCCTGCATGACCAAATCATCGATCCAAGCTGCGTCGTCGCTCGACACGTTGTTCGCATCAGCGACCGTCGTCCACCGCCGGAATTTCCTCACAACCGGCGCTGCGGCATTCGGCGCTGCGATGTTGCCGGCCGGCGCGACGGTTGCGGAGGCCAAGGCGGCGGCGCCTGCTGCGATCACCGAACAGGATCGCCAGCACATGACCCAGGCGATCGCACTGATGCGCAAGGCCGGCGTGGTCGAAAAGACCGGCGGCGCGTTCGGGGCCGTGATCGTGCGCGATGGCGAAGTGCTCGCGGCGACAGGCAACAGCGTGCTGCGCGACAACGACCCGTCGGCGCACGCCGAAGTCAATGCGATCCGCGCCGCGTGCAAGAAGGTCGGCGCGCCGAACCTGCGCGGCGCGACCATGTACACGAGCTGCGAGTGTTGCCCGATGTGCTACGCGACAGCCTATTGGGCGCGGCTCGACCGGATCTTCTTCGCGGCGTCCTGGACCGACTATGCCGATCTGTTCGACGATTCAAACATCGGCGCCGACATGAAGAATCCCTACGCCAAGCGCAAAGTTCGAATCGCTCAGATGATGCGGAGCGATGCGCAGAAGGTTTGGCAGGAATTCCGCACGCTGCCCGATCGCGCGCGTTACTGAAGCTGCGCTCGGGGGGCGTCCGGGCGAGGGCCACAAAGCAAAACGGCGAACCGCCTGGGCGGTTCGCCGTTCCTTCTGAAGACCTTCAGGCGATCAGCCGCGCTTGTCGATCCCGACATATTCGCGTCGCGCCGCGCCGGTGAAGAGCTGCCGCGGGCGGCCGATCTTCTGGTGCGGATCCTCGATCATCTCGCTCCACTGGCTGATCCAGCCGACGGTGCGCGCCACCGCGAACAACACGGTGAACATGTCGGTCGGGAAGCCCATCGCCTTCAGCGTGATGCCCGAATAGAAGTCGACGTTCGGGTACAGCTTGCGATCGATGAAGTACGGATCGCTGAGGGCGATCTTCTCGAGCTCCATCGCCACCTTCAACAGCGGGTCGCCGTGATGGCCGGTTTCGGCCAGCACTTCGTGGCAGACCTGCTGCATGATCTTCGCGCGCGGATCGTAGTTCTTGTAGACGCGATGGCCGAAGCCCATCAGCCGCACCGACGAATTCTTGTCCTTCACCTTGGCGATGAACTCGGGAATGTTGTCGACCGAGCCGATCTCCTTGAGCATCGCCAGCGCCGCTTCGTTGGCGCCGCCATGCGCGGGGCCCCACAGGCAGGCGATGCCGGCCGCGATGCAGGCGAACGGGTTGGCGCCGGAGGAGCCGGCGATCCGCACCGTCGAGGTCGAGGCGTTCTGCTCATGGTCGGCGTGCAGCGTGAAGATCTTGTCGAGCGCCGCCGACAGGACCGGATTGACCTTGTACTCCTCGCACGGCACCGCGAAGCACATATGGATGAAGTTGCCGGCGAAGGAGAGCGAGTTCTTCGGATACACGAACGGCTGGCCGATCGAGTACTTGTAGGCCATCGCCGCCAGCGTCGGGATCTTCGCGATCATCCGCATCGACGCGATCATGCGCTGCTTCGGATCGTTGATGTCGGTGGAGTCGTGATAGAACGCCGCCAGCGCGCCGACCGAGGCGACCATCACCGCCATCGGGTGCGCGTCGCGGCGGAAGCCCTGGAAGAACCGGGCCATCTGCTCGTGCACCATGGTGTGCCGGGTGATGCGCAGGTCGAAATCGTCCTTCTGCGCCTTGGTCGGCAATTCGCCGTACAGCAAGAGATAGCAGGTCTCGAGGAAGTCGCCCTTCTCGGCGAGCTGCTCGATCGGATAACCGCGATATTCGAGAACGCCGGCGTCGCCGTCGATATAGGTGATCTTGGACTGGCAGCTCGCGGTCGAGGTGAAGCCCGGATCGTAGGTGAACATCCCGGTCTGAGCGTACAGCTTGCCGATGTCGACGACATCGGGGCCCACCGTTCCGGTCAGAATGGGAAGATCGTAGCTGTTGTTTCCAACCGTGAGCGTTGCTGTCTTGTTGTTAGTCGTTGCGTCCATCGTGTGGTCCCCGATGTTCGTTGTCGAAACCAGAGGCGGTGCACCCGAAGATGCGAGCGAGACTGGTTGTCCTAAAAGCACACTGGAAAGGCGTAGCTTATTGCAGTGTGCACCGCAAGACGGCCTGTCCCGGGCCGATCCCGGGGCGGGCTACGCGGCCTGATCGGCGAGGCGGGACAGGCACTCCTCGCGGCCCAGCACGGCCAGAACGTCGAAAATCCCCGGTGACGTGGTCCGTCCGGTCAGCGCGACGCGCAGCGGTTGCGCAACCGCGCCGAGCTTGAGCCCGGCCTGTTCCGCGAACGTCCGCATCGCCGCTTCGGTGGTCGCCGCGGTCCACGGCGAGACGTCCTCCAGCGCGGTGCGCAGGCGCCCGATCAGGGCGCGAATGTCGGGCGTCAGCACGGCCTGGCCCTTGGCGTCGATCGCGAGCGGACGGTCGGCGAAGATGAAGCCGGCATTGTCGAGCAGTTCGAGCAGCGTCTTGGCCCGCTCTTTCAGCCCCGGCATCGCCTGCACCAGCTGGGCACGGGTGGTGTCGGTGAGCCGGGCGGCGATCGCCGGTCCCTGCGGGACGTAATGCAGCAGATCCTCCAGCAGGGTCACGAGAGATTGATCGTCGCTCTGGCGGATGTAGTGGCCATTGAGGCTTTCCAGCTTGGCGAAATCGAACCGCGCCGCGGAGCGGCCGATCGCGGCCAGGTCGAACGCATCGATCATTTCCTGCGTGGTAAAGATTTCCTGATCGCCGTGGCTCCAGCCGAGCCGGACCAGATAGTTGCGCAGCGCCGCCGGCAGGTAGCCCATCGCGCGATAGGCGTCGACACCGAGCGCGCCGTGGCGCTTGGAGAGCTTCGAACCGTCGGGGCCGTGGATGAGCGGGATGTGTGCCATTACCGGCAGCTCCCATCCCATCGCGTCGTAGATCTGCTTCTGCCGCGCCGCATTGATGAGATGGTCGTCGCCGCGGATGACGTGGGTGACGTCCATGTCGTGATCGTCGACCACCACAGCGAGCATGTAGGTCGGCGTGCCGTCGCCGCGGAGCAGCACCAGGTCGTCGAGATTTTCGTTCTGCCAGACGACGCGTCCCTGGACCTGATCCTCGATCACGGTCTCGCCGTCGAGCGGCGCCTTGAGCCGGATCGTCGGCTTCATGTCCGCCGGCGCCTCCGACGGATCGCGGTCGCGCCAGCTGCCGTCGTAGAGTTTCGAGCGGCCCTCGGCGCGGGCCTTGTCGCGCATCGCGGTCAGTTCCTCGGCGGTCGCGTAGCAGCGATAGGCCTTGCCGGCCGCCAGCAATTGCTCGGCGACCTCGCGATGCCGCGCGGCCCGGGCGAACTGGTAGACGGTGTCGCCGTCCCATTCGATGCCGAGCCATTTCAGCCCGTCGAGGATGGCGTCGATCGCCGGCTGGGTGGAGCGCTGGCGATCGGTGTCTTCGATTCGCAGCAGCATCTTGCCGCCGAGCTTGCGGGCGTAAAGCCAGTTGAACAAAGCGGTGCGGCCGCCGCCGATATGGAGGAAGCCGGTGGGCGAGGGCGCAAAGCGGGTGACGACGGGTCGGGTCATTCTCAACTGGGATTGGAAGCGCGCCGGAGCGGCGCGGAGGGTGTATAGCAGGATCGGCGCATAACTAAAGTGGTCCGCGCAGCCTTCGGGGGTTGGCGCGGGCCCCCGGATTTGGCAGATACCGCCTCGGGTTCCGATACGGCAGAAAGATCAATTCATGACCACGGCAGACGCAACGACCTCCGAGGCAGGGCGCGACTTCATTCGCGATATCGTCCAGGCCGATCTCGAGGCCGGCCGGCACGCCCAGGTCGTGACCCGGTTCCCGCCTGAGCCGAACGGGTATCTGCATATCGGCCACGCCAAGTCGATCGCGCTGAATTTCGGCATCGCCCAGGAATTCGGCGGCCGCTGCAATTTGCGGTTCGACGACACCAATCCGACCAGGGAAGAGCAGGAATATATCGATTCGATTCAGGCCGACGTGCGCTGGCTCGGCTTCGACTGGGGCGAGCACATGTTCTTCGCCTCGGATTATTTCGACCGGCTCTACGATTGGGCCGAGCTGTTGATCAAGAACGGCGACGCCTATGTCGACGACCAGTCGCAGGATGAAATCCGCGAGGCGCGCGGTACGCTGATGGAGCCCGGCCGGAACAGCCCGTTCCGCGATCGCTCAGTGGAAGACAATCTCGATCTGTTCCGCCGCATGAAGGCCGGCGAGTTTCCGAACGGCGCGCGCGTGCTGCGCGCCAAGATCGACATGGCGTCGGGCAACATCAATCTGCGCGACCCGGTGCTGTACCGCATCCTGCATGCGCATCACCCGCGCACCGGCGACGCCTGGTCGATCTACCCGAGCTACGACTACGCGCACGGCCAGTCGGATGCGATCGAGGGCGTCACGCATTCGATCTGTACACTCGAGTTCGAGGATCACCGGCCGCTGTACGAATGGTTGCTGTCGAAGCTGCCGGTGCCGTCGCAGCCGAAGCAGTACGAGTTCGCGCGGCTCAACATCACCTACACGCTGCTGTCGAAACGTGTGCTGACCGAACTCGTTCGCGGCGGCCATGTCGCCGGCTGGGACGATCCGCGGATGCCGACGATGGCCGGCTTGAAGCGTCGCGGCGTGCCACCGGCGGCGATCCGCGAGTTCGTCAAGCGGATCGGGGTGGCCAAGGCCAACAGCGTGGTCGATGTCGGTATGCTGGAATTCTGCATCCGCGAGGAGCTGAACCGCACCTCGCAGCGCCGGATGGCGGTACTGCGGCCGCTGAAAGTGGTGATCGAGAACTATCCGGAAGGGCAGACCGAAGAGCTCGACGCGATCAACCATCCCGACGATCCCTCCGCCGGCACCCGCAAGATCGCGTTCGGCCGCGAGCTTTATATCGAGCAGGACGATTTCATGGAGAACCCGCCGAAGAAGTTCTTCCGGCTCTCTCCCGGCAACGAAGTCCGGCTGCGCTACGCTTACTTCATCAAGTGCCGCGAGGTGGTGAAGAACGATGCCGGCGAGATCGTCGAGCTGCGCTGCACCTACGATCCCGAAACCCGCGGCGGCAACGCGCCGGACGGCCGCAAGGTCAAGGCGACGATGCACTGGCTGTCGGCGGCACAATCGGTGCCGGCGGAAATCCGGGTCTACAATCAGTTGTTCGCCAATCCGGCGCCGAGTGCGGCGAATTTCACCGCCGACCTCAATCCGCAGTCGCTCGAAGTGCTGACCTGCGCCCGGATCGAGCCGGCGGTCGCGGCCGGCGTTTCGGCCGAGCCGATCCAGTTCGAGCGCCAGGGTTACTTCGTCCGCGACAAGGACTCGACCGCGGACAAGCCGGTGTTCAACCGCACCATCGGGCTGCGTGATACCTTCGCCAAGGAAGTCGGCGGTAAAAGCTGACGCTTCCGCCGGCGATTGTTGCCGGCGATGCTGATCTGCTCCAGTCTTGGCGCCGCGCTGTTTGAGGGGCGGGCGCCGTGGAGCGGGGCGATCGAGCCAGAGCACGGACCAAGGCACGGACCTGGCCGACGCGCGTCGCGTCGCCGGCCGGTGTGCTGGCGCCGTGGGGTGCATCCTTCTGGCCGGCGTTGGTCGAGACACTCCGTCAATGGGTCCGCGCCGAAGCCGGGCCGGGCCGGCTGCTGCCGTTCGTGCCGATCGCGTTCGGCGGCGGGATCGCGCTGTATTTCGCGGCCGACCACGAGCCGGTAGCCTGGGTGGCCTGTCTCGCTGCGGTGGCGTTCGGCGTGGCTGGGTTTCTGTTGCGGCGAAATCGGGCATTTCCGCTCGCGGTGCTGATCACCGCCTTCGCCGCCGGATTCGCCACCGTCGCATTGAAAGCGCAGCGGATCGCGCATCCGGTGCTGGCCAAGCCGGTGCAGGCGGCGACGCTCAAGGGGTTCGTCGAGGCCCGCGAGGAGCGCGAGCGCACCGACCGCTTCGTGCTGCGCGTCACCGAGATGGACACGGCTGGCCGCGCGCCCGCCTTGCATCGCGTGCGGGTGTCGGTGCGCAAGGGCGCTGCGCCTTCTGTCGGCAGCTTCGTGGCGTTGAAGGCGCGGCTGCTGCCGCCGCTGTCGCCGCTGCGGCCGGGCGCTTACGATTTCGGCCGCGATCTGTATTTCCAGGGCATCGCCGCCTCGGGCTTTGTGCTCGGCGCGATCACCACGCAGGACCCGCCGGCCGATGGCGGCTGGCGGTTGCGCTATGCGGCGATCATGCAGGGGTTGCGCGATGCGATCGACGCGCGGATCCGTCTCGCGCTCGACGGCGACCAGCGCGCGATCGCCACCGCGCTGATCACCGGCCGACGCGACGCGATCTCGACGCCGGTCAACGACGCGATGTTCGTCTCCGGGCTCGGCCACGTGCTGTCGATCTCCGGCTATCACATGGCGGTGGTGGCCGGGGTGGTGTTCTTTGCGGTGCGCGCGGCTCTGGCGCTGATCCCGGCGCTGACGGTGACGTTTCCGATCAAGAAGGTCGCGGCTGCCGCGGCGCTCGCCGCCGCTGCGTTCTATCTGCTGCTGTCCGGCGCCGAAGTCGCGACCCAGCGCTCGTTCCTGATGACGGCCGTGGTACTGGTGGCGGTGATGGTCGATCGCCGCGCCATCACGTTTCGCACGTTGGCGATCGCCGCTTTGGTGGTGCTGCTGATCGCGCCGGAAGCGCTGGTGCATCCGAGCTTCCAGATGTCGTTCGCGGCGACGCTGGGGTTGGTCGCATTGGTGCAGATCGGCATGCCGGCGCTGTTCGCGACAGCAGACAGTTCGACGACGGCGCGCGCGGCGCTGTGGGGCGGCCGCGAGATCGCGATGCTGGCGCTGGCGTCGCTGGTCGCGGGGCTCGCGACCACGCCCTATGCGGCCTATCACTTCCACCGCGTCACGCCCTATGGGGTGATCGCCAATCTGCTGGCGATGCCCGTCGTGTCGGTCGTGGTGATGCCGGCGGGCCTGCTCGGGCTGGCGGCAATGCCGTTCGGCCTCGACGGGGTGTTCTGGCGTATCATGGAGATCGGCATCGACTGGATGATCGTGGTGGCGCTGTGGGTGGCGGCGTTGCCGGGCGCAATCGGGCGGATCGCGGCGTTCGGCACCGGGCCGCTGCTGCTGGCGTCGCTCGGCATCGTCCTGCTCGGGCTGTTGCGCACGCCGCTGCGCTATGGCGGGCTGGCATTGCTGGCGTTTGCAACCGGCTGGGCGCTGCTGACGCCGCAACCGGACATCCTGATCGCCGGCGACGGCCGGCAGGTCGCGCTGCGCGGGCCCGATGGCCGGCTGCGGCTGATGCAGAGCGGCGGCGACAGTTTCAGGGTCAAGCAGTGGCTGGCTGCCGACGCCGACCCTCGTGCGGTCGATGCGGCCTCGCTGCGCGAGGGGGTGTCGTGCGACGCCGATGGCTGCGTCGCGGCGCTGGCTGATGGCGGGTTGGTGGCGCTGTCGTTCCGCGCCGATGGCATCGGTGATGATTGCGCGCGCGCAAAATTGGTCATAGCGCTGGCGCAGCCGCCGCCGGACTGCGCGGCGCGTCTGATCAGCACGGAGATGCTCGCGGGCAGCGCCGCGCTGGCGCTGCGGCGACATCCAGCCGGGGACGGCGAATTCGTGACCGAGGCGGTTCGGCCGATAGCGCGCGACCGGCCGTGGTTGCCCGCGCCGGCCGTTGCCGCCGGGGATCCGCCGGGCGTCGCGCCGCCGCAGCGGGCGGGTCCACGTCCCGCACCGGTCGATGCCACGCCGGCGCCGTTGGATCAGCACGACGAGGACTGAGCCCGCGGCGTGACGGCGCGTGGCTCAGTAAGGCGCGTGGCTCAGTATTTGCGATACAGACCGATCAGCTTGCCCTGGATCCGCACCCGGTTGGGCGGCAGGATACGGACCTCGTAGGCGGAATTGGCAGGCTCCAGCGCGATCGATGCGCCGCGGCGGCGGAAGCGCTTCAGCGTCGCTTCCTCCTCGTCGATCAGCGCCACCACGATGTCGCCGGTGTCGGCGCTCTCGTTGCGCTGGATCAGCGCCATGTCGCCGTCGAGGATGCCGGCATCCATCATCGAATCGCCGCGCACTTCGAGCGCGTAGTGCTCGCCGGAACCGAGCATGTCCGGCGGCACGCTGATGGTGTGACTGCGGGTCTGCAGCGCCTCGATCGGCGTGCCGGCGGCGATCCGGCCCATCACCGGCACCGCGACGTTGCGATCGGAGTCGTCTTCGGCATGCTGCGGGCTCGGCGGCCGCACCTTGCCGAGATTGCCTTCGATCACGCTGGGGGTGAAACCGCGGCGAGCGCCGCTATTGCCGCCGAGGTCGGGCAGCTTGATCACCTCGATGGCACGGGCGCGGTTGGGCAGGCGGCGGATGAAGCCACGCTCTTCCAGCGCCGTGATCAGGCGGTGAATGCCCGATTTGGAACGCAGGTCGAGCGCATCCTTCATCTCGTCGAACGAGGGGGGAACGCCGGCTTCTTTCAGCCGCTCGTTGATGAATTTCAGAAGCTCGAATTGTTTACGCGTCAGCATCTCGATCATTCCCCACGTCTGGCGACGATCGCCGTGTCGTCGTGCCGTCCGTTCATCGCGCCATGAAGACAGTCGGGCGAGGCGCAACTACTCGAAACAAATCATGAACGGACACTATATGTTCAGTATGTGTTCCGCAACCTCTTAATTTGAGGTCAACAAATGCGCAGATCGCTATTCCGGAAGCTTAAGGATGAGACATTGCGAGCCAGCCGCGGCCGCCGGCGCGAACGGCGGGCGAACGATCAGCGCCTGCGCTGCAGATAGCCGCGCCAGCAGCGACGAATCCTGGCGGTCGACCGGCGTCGCCAGCCATTGTCCGTCGTCGCGCAGCGCCAGACGGGCGCGCAGATAGTCCTCGCGCTGGTCGTTGGCGGTAAGGGCGGCGCCGAGCAGCGCCGGCTGGCGGCGGTGCATCGATTCGCGGATCCCGCAAAGCGCCCGGATCAGCGGCACCATGAACAGGAAGGCGCAGACATAGGAGGATACCGGATTGCCGGGCAGGCCGATCACCCGCATCGGGCCGAGCCGGCCGTGCATCATCGGCTTGCCCGGCCGCATCGCGATCTTCCAGAACGCAATGTCGGTGCCCTCGGCTTCCAGCGACGACTTGACCAGATCGTGGTCCCCGGCCGAGGCGCCGCCAGTGGTGACCAGCAGGTCGACCCCGAGGTCGCGCGCACGCGCGATCGCCGCGCGGGTGGCCTCGATGGTATCGGCGGCGATGCCGAGGTCGATCACCTCGGCGCCCTCGCTGCGCGCCAAGGCCCGCAGCGCATAGCCGTTGGAATAGACGATCTGGCCGGGGCCGAGTGCCGCGCCCGGCATCACCAGCTCGTCGCCGGTGGCGAGCATGGCGACGCGCGGCCGGCGATGCACCGGCAGCATGGGGTGGTTCATGCCGGCGGCGAGTGCGAGGTCGCGGTCGCTGAGCCGATCGCCCGCGCGCAGCAACACTTCGCCGGCGGTGAAGTCGATCCCGGCGGGGCGGATGTGGCGGCCGGGCCGGGTGGCTTCGGTAACCGTCACCTGATCGCTATCGCGGACCGTGTCTTCCTGGATCACCACGGTATCGGCGCCGTCGGGGATCACGCCGCCGGTGAAGATCCGCAGCGCTTGCCCCGGGCCGATCGATTGCTCGGCCGGCCGACCCGCGGCGATCTCGCCGATTACGGTGAGGCGCGCCGGCGCAACCGCGACATCGGCAGCGCGCACCGCATAGCCGTCCATCGCCGACATCGGCTGCGGCGGCTGCGTCCGCAGCGCCGCCAGGTCGCGCGCCAGCACGCGGCCATGTGCGTCGTCGAGCGCCACCATCTCCTCGGGCAGCCCGGCGGCGCCATCCAGCACGGCGGCAAGGGCATCAGCGACCGGCATCAGCGCCATCGGTTCGCTCCGGGGCTGGCGGCGGACCGATCCGGTCCGGCAAGGCGAGGGTGGCGTGTCATGAAAACGGCTTTAGGTGCCTCGCGACGCTTGCGCAAGATCCTCAGCGTGGTCCGCCGGCCCCGCTGCCGCGTGGTTCAAACGAAATCCTAATTGTGGGAACTGCAGCGCGAGCGGTAGGACGGGAAGGTCGGAGAGGTTTGGGTCCGGCGGACAGCTTGGAGTGCGCAGATGGGCGACGACTTTGCGAAATGGCTGCTGCGGATCGTCGGCGTGATCGGGTTGATTGCGTTCGGAACCACCTATGCGATCCGGCACGACTGGAGTCGCGGCTGGATGCCGTCCGCCAATCCGGATTACGCGCCGCCGCCCGTGAGCGCGCCTGAGACGGCGGCACCCGTCGCGCCGGCTGCTCCGGCCGCGCAGGCAACGGCGCCAGCGGCCCCGCCTGCCGCCGCAACGGCGCCGTCTGCAGCCGCACCGGCTGCCGCCCGCGCCTATGTGCCGTGCCAGCCGATCGGCCGTACCGCTCGGGGCGAACTGGTGTATTCGATGGATTGCCGGACGCCGCCGGCGCAATAGGCCGCGCCGTTACGCGCGATCGGATGCGGCGGCACCGCCGGTGTCATCCTTCGCCAGCACCATCACCGGCAGATACACCTGCGCAAATTCCGGCGGCAGGCGGCGCGGGCGGCCGCTCGATAGTTCGATGCAGACGAGCTGCCAGCGGCCGCGCATCACGGTGGCGCGGTCGCGCAGCCGGATCAACTGGAAGCGGCGCTCCATCAGGAGCTTGCCGTCGCTGCCATAGACCCAGGTGCCGAGCAGCAGTTCGTCGCCCAGATGGCTCGGCAGCAGGTAGTCGTATTCGCCGCGGCGGATCGCCATGGCGCGATCGATCCGCTGCCAGTCGGCGAGCGCCAGACCAAGCGCTTCGGAATGCGCCCAGCCGACGCTGTCGCACCAGCGTACATAGACCGAATTATTGGTGTGGTTGAGGCCGTCGATGTCGGCCTCTCCCGGCACCATTCTCAGCGTGAACGGGTTCGGGTGGTCCCAGTCGAGGTCGGTGGCGTCGCCGGTCATCGCAATTGTCAGTACTCGTTCGCGCGGGCCGTCACAGCCCGAGTTGATCCAGCGCCTGCGCCACGTCCGCGCTGGAGCGGACATGCACGGCCTGGAGCCCGCGCACGCGCGCGGCCGCGATGTTTTCCGCCAGATCGTCGAAGAACACAATGCGCTCGGGCCGCACGCCGATCGCCCTGACGACATGATCATAGGCTGCCGCATTGGGTTTGCGCATGCCGATCCGCGACGACAGGAACAGTTCGCGGAACGGTTTCAGCAGCTCGGCGAAATGCTCCGAGAAATGCGCGATGTGGGCGTCATTGGTGTTGGACAGCGCATACAGCGGCAGATGCCGCGCGGCGCGTTCGAGCAGCGGCGCGATGCCCGGCATCTCGCCGATGAAGATCGCGTTCCAGCCCTCGCGCAACTGATCGTCGGACAGTTCGAGCCGCAGCGCCTCGCGCACCGCGGCGAAGAACTCCGCGTCGGTGACGTGACCGGTCTCATAGCGATGGAAGGTGTCGTTGCGGGCCAGCGCCGTCATCATCGCGGACGGATCGCTGCCGAGTTCGACCGCCCAGGCTTTCAGCGTGCGGGCGAGATCGAAGTCGATCACGACGCGGCCGAGATCGAACAACAGCGCGTCGGCCGCGCCGGGCGTGAGAGTGGTTGTCATGTGAGACGGCCTAGCAGGAGCGGGAAACGATGGCGAGGTGGGGTCGATTCGGAACGAGACCTTGACGCGAAGACGGGGAGTTAAGGATCAGTTGGCTGTGATCGACAACCGTTTCTTCATGCGTGCCGTTTAGAACAGCACAGGCGGCGCCGCGATCACTTTTTCCAGAAGTGCCTGATGATCGCGCCGTCCGATTCGATCAGCGGCGATCCGCTCATGCACCTCGACTGTGACCTGCCGATTGGCACGTTGACCGTACCGGAATGTTGCCAATGCTGACCGGGAAGGGCTGCAGCAAGAAGAAGCTCGACGATGAGCACACCGGTCATGGCTGGTACGTCTCCTTCGCCGACTTGATGGGGCTTCTGGTCGCCTTCTTCGTCGTGCTGGTGTCGTACTCGACCCAGGACGTCAAAAAGCTTCAGATCGTCGCCGGCTCGATGCGCGACGCCTTCGGCGTGCAGCATCAGGCGCGCTATTCCGGCGCGGTCGAGACCGACGGGACGCCGGTTCAGGGCAGGGTCGCCAAAACCGACAATGCCGCGCTGGATCAGGCCGGCGGCGCCGGCAGTTCGGCGCAGGCCAAGGCCGAACGCGAATTCGCGCTGGCGTCGGCGTCGCTCCGGCAGGCGCTGCAGGATGTGCCCGAACTGTCCGAACTGTCGAAAAACGTGGTGTTCGAGGAGACCCCGACCGGTCTCAATCTCGAACTGACCGATCAGGACGGCAGGCCGATGTTTGCGGACGGCTCCTCGGTGCCGTACGAGCGGACCCGCTTGCTGATCGCAAAGCTCGCGGCGCCGCTGCGGGCCACCTCGCTACGGGTCAATATCGTCGGTCACACCGCCGCGACGGCGGTGCCGGCCAATGGCGACTACGATTCCTTCGACCTGTCGACCGGGCGCGCCAATGCGGTACGTCAGATCCTGAAGCGCGAGGGGCTGTCATCGAACCGCGTGATGTCGGTGGCGGGGAAGGGCGACGGCGAGCCGCTGTTTCCGGAAGCGCCGATGCTGGCCGCCAACCGCCGGGTGACCATCAGCCTGCTGCGGGAGAGTCCGCCGCTGCCACCGGATATGGCTCCCTGACCACCGGTTCGTCGGGTCGACGCGGGCGCGCGTCAGAACGAGACGCCGATCCGGCGGGCGCGTTTCCACACCATCCTACATTTCTTCTTGGTGCCGCCGTGCAGCAGTTCGAACCGCGTCGGCAGCGTCGCGTCGGCGTTCAGCTCGATGCAGGCGCCGCCGGCGGAGTAATCCACCATGCGACACGGGATCACCGGAAGCTTGGGGCCGACAATCAGGCTTGCCGAGCTTGATACCAACCCGCTCGGGCGGACACGTGCAAATCGTCGTTCTTGGGTCATCACAAGTCCGAGCCTGCGGAAAGCCCGCCGGGATGTGCGAGCGCCCGATTGCATCGCAGACTTGTTAACGTCCTGTTTGCGCGCCTACCTCTTGGGTCACAAATCTTGGGTCACGATCATCCAGCGCCGTCCCGGGTGCGGCCATTCGCACCCGGGCGCGACGTCGCACAGTTAACCGTTGCTTGCCGGCTTATTTGCCGGGCTGGATCGCAATCCGCTTCGAGGTGCCCGGGACCGGTTCCAGTTTCGGCAGCGTCACCGTAAGGACGCCGTTCTTGAAGGCCGCGGCGACCTTGTCGGCGGCGACCGGGACGTCGAGCGGAATGCGGCGTTCGAACTTGCCGTAGAAGTGCTCGCTGAACTGCCTGGTCTTGTCCTCGGTGGTCGAGATCTTTTCGCCGCGGATCGTGAGCGCGCCGTCGTCGAGCAGAACCTCGATGTCCTTCTCCTCCATGCCGGGGATCTCGGCCGCCACTTTCAGTTCCTTGTCGGTGTCGGCGATTTCGAGCTTGGGCCAGGCGTTGCCGAAGGCCGCCAAGCGGTTCGACAGCGCCGGCGTCGCGTCGAAGCCGCGGAACACGTCGTCGAACAGACGGTTCATTTCGCGGTGCAGCGACAGGAAGGGATCGCTGTCGAATGCCCGTGCCAGCGGTTGGTTGTTCCGGCCCCAGGGGATCATGCCGCGCATGTTCATGGATGCCTCCTCACTCCAGTGTTGATCCATCCAGTCTCGAACGATCAGCGCCGAACTACGCGCCGATGTCCGAGGCGCACCCGCGCCGTCGCGGGCGCGCCGATCGATTTGGGATCGGCGCAGTCGGTGTCAAGAGCCCCTTGGTACGCGGGTGAGTTGCCGTTCGGGAAAATTTTGACCGGGTACTTGAAAGCCGGATCGGCTCGTCTATTTTTCGTGCGTCCCGTTCTGAAAGGAGTCACTCGGGAGGACTGATATGCACGTCACGACGACTATTCCGGAACCCGGCGTCATCGCGGGCTCCCTGCAACATCCCGCTTCGGTCCACGACCATTCCGCTCAGGTCTACGACGATCCCGCCCAGGTGCTGCGCGACAACGCGCTCGGCACGGCGGAGAAGCGGGCCATCCTCTCCTCATGGGCGTCCGACGCCAACGCGATCGAGCAGCAGCCGTGGTTGCGGTCGCTGCCGGGGTCCGGTCGGACCGTGCCGCTGGCTGCGATCCTCGCGGCCTTGCGTCGGCTCGACGACGACGATCCGCCGCCGAAGGGCGGCGCCGCGATCCGGCTGTGCGGCTTCGGCCGCGACAGCGAGTCGTTCGAGCAGATTCAGCCACTGGGAAGGAGGCATCATGGTCTGGCGCAATTTTCAAAGCACGTTCGATCCCGCGCGCTGCCCCGTCTGCGGCGCGACCATGCAGCTCGCACGCGTCGAGCCGCGGCCGGTCGGGCGGCGTGCCTGTGAGTTCGAGCGCCACATCTATCGCTGCGAGGATTGCGCCAACACCAGCCGCTTCGTGATCGACCGCCAGGCGGTCGACCGGCTGTCGGCGTAGCGTCGCGACGCCATCGGCGATCGCGACGACAGGTCTCAGGCTTGTCGCCGCGACGCAGCGCTGCCGATCCGGCCGCGCCACAGCGGCTTGATCAGTTCGAGCAGGATCAGCACCGCGAGCGCGGCCGCCGCGGTCAGGCCGAGATCGTCCCAGTGCAGCGGGCCGAACTTGAACAGATCGCGCAGCCACGGCCAGGCCAGGCTGAGGCCGAGCACGCATCCGACGATCGCCAGCACAACAGCGAGCATCGGGTTCGGGCGGCGCAGCGCCGCCAGGATCGAGGTCGAGAACGAGCGGTTGACGAAGATCAGGCAGACGAAGCTCAGTACCAACGCGAAGAACGTCAGCGCGCGAAGTTCGTTTTCCGGCATCGCGCGGAACTGGCCGATCACGAACACGCCGGCGACCAGCGCGAACACCAGCAGCCCCTGGACCAAGCCCCAACCGATCAGCGCAGGCGTGAACAGCGGCTGCTCGGGATCGCGGGGCGGGCGGCGCATCACGTCGTCCTCGGCGGTCTCCGCCTCGAACACGATCGAGCACACCGGATCGATGATCATCTCCAGAAATGCGATGTGGATCGGGCCGAGCAGGATCGGCAGGCCGAACAGCAGCGGCAGCAGCGCGAGGCCCGCGATCGGGACGTGGACCGCGAAGATGAAGCCCATCGCCTTGACGAGATTGTCGTAGATCCGCCGGCCGAGCCGGATCGCCTTGACGATCGAGGCGAAGTCGTCGTCGAGCAGCACGATCGCCGAGGCCTCGCGCGCAACGTCGGTGCCGCGTCCGCCCATCGCGATGCCGATATGCGCCGATTTCAGCGACGGCGCGTCGTTGACGCCGTCGCCGGTCATCGCCACGACGTCGCCGCCCGATTTGAGCGCATCGACGATCCGCAGCTTCTGCTCCGGCATGATCCGCGCGAACACGGTGGCGTCGCGAAGCCGCTGCGCCAGCGCCACATCGTCGAGCCGCGCGATCTCGTCGCCGCTGACGCAGGTGTCCGCGTCGATGCCGGCCTGGCGCGCGATCGCTTGCGCGGTTGCCGGATAGTCCCCGGTGATCATCACCACGCGGATGCCGGCGGCGCGGCAATCGGCGACCGCCGCCGGCACCGCCGCGCGCAACGGATCGGCGAGGCCGACGAGGCCGAGGAATTCGAAGCCGAAGCCGAGCGGCGTCTCCGGCCAGTCGTCGTTCGGATGCGTGGCGCGGGCGACGCCGAGCACGCGCAGGCCGTCGGCCGCCATCGCGTCGATGGTCTGCGACAATCGAAGCAGTTCGGCGTCGTCGAGGCCGCACATCCGGGCGATCGCCTCCGGGGCGCCCTTGGCGGCGACGATGAAATCGCCCGGATCGTCGTGATCGCGCCAGACCTGCGTCATCGCCAGCAGATCGCGGCGCAATCCGTAGGAATGCACCATGCTGCGGTCGCCTCGGGCGTCCGGAAGGTGACTGTCCGCGAGTCGATGCAGTGCGCGGTCCATCGGATCGAACGGGTCGGGCGCGGAGGCGAGCAGGCCGGTTTCGAGCAGGGCGCGGAACGTCGCGGGGAGTTCGGCGCCTTCGCGCGGTCGGAACATTTCGCCCGAGGTCAGCCGCAGTTCAGCGACCGACATCCGGTTCTCGGTCAGCGTGCCGGTCTTGTCGGTGCACAGCACCGTCGCAGAGCCGAGCGATTCGATCGCGGCGGCGCGGCGGGTCAGCACACGCGCCTGCGAGATCCGCCATGCGCCCATCGCCATGAACACCGCGAGCACGACCGGGAATTCTTCGGGCAGCATCGACATGCCGACGGTGATGCCGGCGAGCACCGCGTCGAGCCAGCCGCCGCGCAGCGTGCCGTACAGCACGACGACGAGCAGGCTGAACGCGCCGCCGATGATTCCGAACACCCGCACCAGCTTGCGCGTCTGGGTCTGCAGCCGCGGCGGTTCGATCTGCAGCGTGCCGAGCGCTTGACCGATCTTGCCGATTTCGCTGCGCGGCCCAGTGGCGATCACTTCGGCGATGCCGCCGCCGCGCACCACCAGCGAGCCGGAATAGACGGTCGGCTGATCGTCGCCGCCGGGCCGGTGCGATACCGCGGCATCGGCCTCGTCGCGCGCGATCTTGCGCACCGGCACGGATTCGCCGGTCAGCAGCGATTCGTCGGCCTGAATGTCGTCGGCCGACAGCAGCACGGCGTCGGCGGCGACGCGGTCGCCCTCGGACAGCACCATCAGATCGCCGCGCACCACCTCGCGGCCGGCGATGCGGCGGCGCTCGCCGTCGCGGATCACCAGCGCGCGCGGACTGGTGAGGTCGCGCAGCGCCTCCAGCACGCGCTCGGTGCGGCTCTCCTGAACTACGGTGATCACGATCGAGAGGCTGGCGAACACCAGCAGGATCAGCGCTTCCTTGAAATCGCCGAGCGCGAGATAGACCACGCCGCCGCCGAGCAGCAGCGCCAGCATTGGTTCGCGCATCACCTCCAGAACGATCCCCAACAGCGTCCGCCGGTCCGGGCTCGGCAGCTCGTTGGGGCCTTCGCCGGCGAGTCGCGCGCCGGCTTCAGCCTCGCTGAGGCCGGTGGGCGCGGAAGCTGGTGTCGAGACGGGAGGCATCGGCGTGATCTTTCTCGTGATCGCCGCGGCAGCCTATCCTATTTGGACGCCGCCCCTGCGACGTAATCGCCGGACTTGCCGCCTGTTTTGGCGATCAGGTGAATGCCATCGATCCGCACGCCGCGCTCCACTGCCTTGATCATGTCGTAGATCGTCAGGCAGGCGACCGACACCGCGGTCAGCGCTTCCATCTCGACGCCGGTCGGGCCGGTGACCTTCACCGTGGCGCGGACGATGCAGCCGGGCAGTTTCTTGTCGGGGACGATATCGAGCGTGACCTTCGACAGCGCCAGCGGATGGCACAGCGGGATCAGCTCCGAAGTGCGCTTGGCCGCCATGATGCCGGCGATCCGGGCCGTGCCGAGCACGTCGCCCTTCTTGGCGTCGCCACTCAGGATCAGGTCCAGTGTAGCCTTCTTCATCACCACGCGGCCCTCGGCGACTGCGACGCGCTCGGTCGCGGATTTCTCCGAGACGTCGACCATCCGCGCCTCGCCGCTGGTGCCGATATGGGTGAGGGCGGGGGCGGCGGCTCTGGTCGGCTTCGCTTTCTTCGACATCAGCCCCGCCTCAGGCCGCGCGCGCGAGCAGCGCGCGGGTCGCGGTGGCGACGTCCTCCTGACGCATCAGGCTCTCGCCGACCAGGAAGGTCGACATTCCAACGCGAGCAAGTCGGGCGAGGTCGTCGGGCGTGAAGATGCCGCTTTCGCCGACCATCAGCCGATCCTTCGGGATCAGCGGCGCCAGCGCCTCGCTGGTCGCGAGCGTCACCTCGAAAGTGCGCAAATTGCGGTTGTTGACGCCGATCATCGGCGAACGCAACTGCAGCGCGCGGTCGAGTTCGGCACGGTCGTGGACTTCGAGCAGCACGTCCATGCCGAGATCGAAGGCGGCGTCCTCGATGTCGCGGGCCTCGGCATCGTCGAGCGCCGCCATGATGATCAGGATGCAGTCGGCGCCATGGGCGCGGGCTTCGACCACCTGATAGGTGTCGTACATGAAGTCCTTGCGCAGCGCCGGCAACGACACAGCCGCGCGCGCCGCGACGAGATAGTCGAGGCTGCCCTGGAACGACGGCGTATCCGTCAGCACGGAGAGACAGGCCGCGCCGCCTTGTTCGTAAGCCTGCGCGAGCGCCGGCGGATCGAAATCGGCGCGGATCAGGCCTTTCGACGGCGACGCCTTCTTGATCTCGGCGATCAGCGCATAGTCGCCCGCCGCGTGCTTGGCGCGGAGCGCGCGGACGAAGCCGCGCGGCGGCGGCGCAGCGCGCGCATCCGCTTCCAGCGATGCGATCGGGCGCTCGCGCTTGGCGGCGGCGATCTCCTCGCGCTTGTAGGCTTCAATCTTGGTCAGGATGTCGGACACAGGCACGCTCCCTGGAGGGTCACTCAAAGCACTGGTTTCAAGAGCTCGTCATTGCGAGGAGCGAAGCGACGAAGCAATCCAGCTCCGTGCACCGCGTTCTGGATTGCTTCGCTCCGCTCGCAATGACGAACCGATTTCACCCCGCTTAGGCGGCCGCCGATACCGCGATCAGCTTTTTCAAACGTGCTTCGGCGGCGCCGCTGTCGATCGATTGGGCGCCGAGCGCGACGCCTTCCTTGAGATCCTTCGCCTTGCCGGCGACGATCAGCGTCGCCGCGGCGTTGAGCAGCGCGACGTCGCGATACGGCCCCGGCATGCCTTCCAGCACGGCGCGCAGCGCCACCGCATTGGCCTCGGCATCGCCGCCCTTCAGCGCGTCGGCCGGCGCGCGGGGCAGGCCGGCGTCCTCGGGGCCGATCTCGAAGGTCCTGATCTCGCCGTTCTTCAATTCGGCGACGGCGGTCGGGCCGGACAGGGTGATCTCGTCGAGCCCGTCGGAGCCGTGCACCACCCAGATCGATTCTGAGCCGAGATTCTGCAGCACCTGCGCCAGCGGCTGCACCCATTGCCGCGAGAACACGCCGATCATCTGGCGCTTGACGCCGGCGGGATTCGACAGCGGCCCGAGCAGATTGAAGATCGTGCGGGTAGCGAGCTCGACGCGGGTAGGACCCACGTTCTTCATCGCCGGATGATGCGTCGGCGCGAACATGAAGCCGATGCCGGCCTCCGCCACGCAGCGGCCGACGTGGTCCGGGGTGATGTCGATCTTGACGCCGAGGGCATTGAGCACGTCGGCGGCGCCGGATTTCGACGACAGCGCGCGGTTGCCGTGCTTGGCGACCGGAACGCCGCAGCCGGCCACGACAAACGAAGTGCAGGTCGAGACGTTGACCGAGCCGGAGCCGTCGCCGCCGGTGCCGACGACGTCGACCGCGTCGGGCGGCGCTGCGACCGTCAGCATCTTGGCGCGCATCGTCGTCACCGCGCCGGTGATTTCGTCGACGGTCTCGCCGCGGACTCGCAGGCCCATCAGCAATGCACCCATCTGCGACGGCGTCGCGTCGCCCGACATCATCGCGTCGAACGCGTTCGCCGCTTCGTCCCTGGTCAGCGACGCCCCCGTCGCGACCTTCGCGATAACTGCCTTGAAATCGATCATGGTCCCCATCGGCGACGGGCGAAGGCGGATGCCTTCGTCAGTTGGTCGCCGCCCCCGTCGCCTGAGCCACAGCCTGCTGGTTGATCTTGGTGCCGATCTGCTTTTCGACCCAGGCGATATATTCGCCGACCTGCTCGTCGTTCATCCGCTGCACCAGCGCGTCCTTGAGTTTCTTCGTCTCCGCGGAGGCGAGATCGACCGGCGGGATCGTGACGTCGGTGACGCGATACACGAACCATTCGTTGCCGGTGCCGCCCTGGCTCTGGCCGAACGCGTCCTTCTGCGTCCTGAACACCGCCTCGACGACTGTATCCGGCACGCCGGCGCTCGCTCCCTCGCGCTTCAGTCCGGTGGCGGTCTCGACCTTGACACCCTGCGGCGCGACTTCTGCGAGCTTGCCGGCGGTGCCGAGCTTCTGCACCATCTCGGCGGCCATGGTCCGCAGCCGGCTGGTGACCTGCTCGGTGCGCCAGCGCGCTTCGACTTGGTCCTTGACCTCGTCGAGGCTGCGCTCGCGCGACGGCGTCACGCCGAGCACGTCGAACCAGACATAGCCGTTCTGATAGTTGATCGATTCGGTATCGACGCCGACATCGCTGTTGAACGCGGCGGTCGCCAGTTCGAGACCCTGGGGGATGTCCTTGACCGGCTGGCCATCCGGGCCGCGGCCGGAGCGGTCGATCGCCTCGATGGTCACGGCGTTGAGGCCGAGCGTCTTGGCCGCTTCGATCACATTGGCGCCGCCGGCGCGGGCGTCTTCCATCTTGTCGTGCAGTTCCTGCACCTGGGCGCGGGCGCGCTCCAGCGAGACATCGCGTTTGATCGTGGAGGCGAGGCTCTCGTAGCTCGGCTGGACGCCGGGCTCGACCTTGGACACCCTGACCAGCGCCGTGCCGAACGCGCCCTGGATCGGCTGGCTGACCTCGTTGAGCGGCAGCGCAAAGGCGGCATTCGCGACGGCAGGGTCGAGCATTTCGGCCTTGCTGACCATGCCGAGTTCGACGTCGGCCGGCTTCAGCCCACGCTGAGTGGCGATGTCATCGAACGAGGCGCCCTCGGCGATCTTGGTCCGCGCGGCCTGGGCCTCTTCGCCGCTGGGAAACACGATTTGCGACACCTGCCGCTTCTCCGGCGTCGAAAGCTTGTCCTTGCGTTGGTCGAACAATTTGCGCGCGTCGGCGTCGGACACGTCGGTCCATTTGGCGATCGAGTCGGGGGTCACCGTGACGAATGCGAGCTTGCGATATTCGGGCGCGCGGAACTGCGTCTTGTGGTCTTCGTAGTAGGCCGCGAGCGCTTCGGGCGAGGGCGGGTCGATGGTGCCGACTTGCGCGTCGGTCAGCTTCAGATACTCGATCGCGCGCTGCTCGTTCTGGAACTGGCTGGCGACCTGCAACATCGTGCTGGACGGCGCGAGGCCGGCCGTGATGGTGCCGGCGATCTGCCGCCGCAGCGCGACCTTGCGCTGCTCGGCGATGTAGCGCTGCTCGGTGAAGCCGAACTGGCGGATCACTTGCTGGAAGCGGTTCGGATCGAACGCACCGCCGACGCCCTTGAAGTTCGGGTCGTTGAGGATGCTCTTCATGGTCTCTTCGTCGGACTGGCCGAGCCCGAGCCGGCGCGCATCCTCGTCGAGCGCCGCCTCCGCGATCACCTGCTGCAGCACTTGGCGATCGATGCCGAAGGCACGCGCCTGATCCGGCGTCAGCGGCCGGCCGAACTGCCGGCCGATCTGCTGCAGACGGTCGTTGTAGGTCTGGCGGAATTGTTCGGTGGTGATCTCGGTGCCGCCGATGGTGGCGAGCGTGGATCGGCCGAACCCGCGGAAGATGTCGGCAATGCCCCAGACCGCAAAGCTGAGGATCAGCACGCCCATCACGATCATCATGATGGTCTTGCCGACCCAATTGGATGAGGCGTTGCGTATTCCTCGGAGCATGGACACACTTTTTCGCAGGAGGGAACCGGCCGCGCTCTGGCGCGCGGTGGCGCAAATTAGCGTCGCCGGCTTGAAAATCCATCATAAAGTGGCGGTCGCAGCGTCGCAACCAGCCGGAGACCGCAACCGCGCTGCCGCCAGCGCGTCGCAACAGGCTCTGGCTGCGGTCCGCCCCTGTGCGATCACGCGCTCTTGAGCATCGCAAACGGCTCTGCTAGCGGGATTGAGCAACCCCGAAACATGAGAGTGTCCATGCCGGTCCCCGCCGTTCGTTCGCTGATTGCCGGAAACTGGAAGATGAACGGCCTCAAGGCCGCTTCGTCTGAACTCGATGCGATCCTGGAAGGCGCGGCGCAACTTTCGTCGGGGGTCGATCTGCTGGTATGCCCGCCCGCGACGCTGATTGCGGCGTTCGCCGATCGGCTCGCGGCCCACGCCAACAGCGCGCTGCCGGTCGCAATTGGTGCACAGGATTGCCACACCAATGCCGCAGGCGCACATACCGGCGACATCTCGGCCGAAATGCTGGCGGATGCCGGCGCCCGCACTATTATCGTCGGCCATTCCGAGCGCCGCGCCGACCACGCCGAGACCGACGCGATCGTCCGCACCAAGGCGCAGGCGGTCTGGCGGGCAGGGTTGGTTGCGATCGTCTGCGTTGGCGAAACCCAAGGTGAGCGCAATGCCGGCCACACCCTCGATGTGGTCGCCGGCCAGCTCGCCGGCTCGCTGCCGGACGGCGCAACCGCCGCCAATCTGGTGGTGGCCTATGAGCCGGTCTGGGCGATCGGCACCGGCATGACGCCGACTGCCGCAGATGTCGAGGAAGTTCATGGATTTATCCGCCAGACTCTGACGCAACGCTTCAACGGCGAGGGCGAGCGCATGCGGTTGCTTTACGGCGGTTCGGTGAAGCCCTCCAACGCCAGCGAGCTGATGGCGGTTCCCCACGTCAACGGCGCGCTGGTCGGTGGCGCCAGCCTGAAGGCGTCGGACTTCCTTGCGATCGCGGCCGGGTGCCCCTGAGCATCCGGGGCGGAAGTTACGGCAGGACGATCACGAAGGCCGAGAGGAAATTCCGCCGGATCTGCGGGCTCTGCTCTTGCCAACAATTCGCCACGCGGTGCAACGTCGACGGAGGTGCCTGATACCAGGCCGAGTGAAAGATGTCGCGACGAGATGTCCGAATCCTCTGCGCTGTCCGATCTGATCGGCACAATCTACGACGCGGCGCTCGACCCGACGCTGTGGATCAGAACCCTGGAACAATCCTGCGACTTCGTCGGAGGATCTTCGGCTGCGTTGTACTGGCACGACACAGCGACAGTTCGCGCCCAAGCGCTTTACCTGATCGGTGAAGATCCGCACTACACGAAGCTCTATTTCGAGAAATATCTCTCGCTGAACCCGACGTTTCCGGCGGCTGCCTTTGTCGAGCCGGGCGTGATCTTCACGCCGACTGATATCGTGCCGGAAAGCGAGCTGGTCAAAACCAGGTTTCATCGGGAGTGGGTTCAGCCGCAGGGCATTGTCGATGTGATTGGGGTGAACCTCGAGAAAGGCACGACTGCCTCCTCATTGTTCAACATCCGTCGGACCCACAAGCATGGCGTCGCTGATGCCGGCGCTCGCGAGCGCACCGCGCTGCTCGTTCCGCATTTTCAACGCGCGGTCGCCATCGGGCGCTTGTTTCAGCAAGCCAGCAAGGCCGAGGCCGTTCTGACGGAAACGCTGGACCTGGTCGAGGCTGCGGTCTTTCTCGTCGGCGTCAACGGCCGCATCTCGTTCGCGAACGGACCCGGCCGCGCCATGCTTGAGGAAGGAACGCTGCTGCGTGAGCGACGGAATATGCTCACAGCGGTGGCGCCGGAATCGAACCGTATGCTACGTGAGATTTTCATCGCGGCGGAAGACGGCGACACGTCGGTGGGAAATCGCGGTGTCGCCATCCCGCTCGCATCCTCGCCGCACCAGCGCTGGTTTGCCCATGTGCTGCCGCTGACATCCGGCGACCGGTCGCGCAATGGCTCGCTTCCCTCGGCGGTGGCCGCGGTGTTCGTGCGCAAGACATCGCCGGTCAGTCCGCCGCCGCTGGAGGCGCTAGCCAACATCTACAAACTGACGGCGAGCGAACTGCGCGTTCTCGATGCCATGACCAAGGTCAGCAGCGTAAGGGCGGCGAGCGAATTGCTGGGCATCGCGCAGGCGACGGTGAAAACCCATCTTCACAACCTGTTCCGCAAGACAGGCAGCCATCGACAGAGCGACCTGGTGAAGTTGATGGCCGGCTTCGAACCGCCACCGCCATCGTCTTAAATTCCAAGCACGAACTGGTCTTCAAACGCGCTCGCGCGATGCAATAATGCAACACTCCGCAGCAAACGGCCGGGTGAATACGCCTTAAGTCATATCTAGCGACGTTTCCGGCTACCGCTCAACCGAACGGTTGACGCGCCGCTGCGATTCTTTCTTTCTGTTGGCACCTAGGGAAATTACCTGGGGCGTTATGGAAATGCTGGCCGTATCCAAGCAACAAACATGTCGCCCGAAAATCGGCTGGCGCGCCGCATGTTCGGCCGGACTGCTGACGGCAACGGCCCTGACGCTCTGGACCGGAGGCGCCTCGGCTGCGGATTATGCAGCGGGCGGCGGCACGATCAACGCGCCGTCCGGGTTTGCAACGGCGGTTGGGGACAACGCGCAGACTACAGGCGAAGCTGCAACGGCGACAGGCGCGAACAGCGCCGCCACCGGCAACTATGCCACTGCGATGGGCACGAGCAGCATCGCCACAGGTGGCTATGCCACTGCGAGCGGTTCCTACAGTTCAGCTCAGGGCTCGCAGGCAACCGCGACGGGAGCGAACAGTAGCGCTACTGGTATAAACGCGACCGCGAACGGTGCTTTTGCCATCGCCAACGGCGACAGCGCCACCGCGACCGGCGCGAGCGCCAATGCCGACGGCGCGACCGCGACGGCGACCGGCGCGGTCAGCAATGCCCTCGGAGCCTCGGCGACCGCGACTGGCTGGCGGAGTGCCGCTACCGGCGATTCAGCAACGGCGACCGGCGCGGCCAGCAATGCCGCCGGCACATTCGCGACCGCCGCTGGCGTGAGCAGCGCCGCCACCGGCAACTACGCCACCGCTACGGGCGCATATAGCGTCGCACAAGGCTCGAACGCGACCGCGACCGGCCAGGCGAGCAACGCCATCGGCCAATTCGCCACCGCCACCGGCGAAAGCAGCAGAGCGACCGGTTCGAACGCGACTGCGACCGGCCAGAACAGTCTTGCAACTGGAAATAGAGCCACTGCGACGGGCGGCGATTCGAACGCGGACGGCGCCTTTGCGACCGCGACAGGCAATGAAGCTCAAGCCCTTGGCATCCGGGCGACAGCGACAGGTGCGGGGAGCAGGGCAACTGGCGACGATGCCTCTGCGATGGGAATGAGCAGCCTCGCCACCGGCGCCGGCGCAACGGCGGTGGGTGCGAACACCACTGCAACGGGCGGCTCCGCCAGCGCGTTCGGGTTCGGCAGCATCGCCGACGGGGAAGCCACCACGGCGCTCGGCGAGACCAGCCTCGCTTCGGCGACCGGGGCCACAGCCGTCGGACGGCGAAGTGCGGCGCAGGCTGTCGCGGCAACCGCGCTCGGCAACGCGGCAGTGGCCACCGGGGTCAACGCCACCGCGCTGGGCGAGACCAGCGTCGCCTCGGCGACCGGGGCGACAGCCGTCGGGCAGGGAAGTGCGGCGCAGGCGGTCGGGGCGACTGCACTCGGCAACGCGGCGATGGCGAACGGCCTCAATGCGATCGCGCTCGGCGCCAATTCGCAGGCGCTCGGCGTCAACTCCGTGGCGATCGGCAGCGGCTCGGTGGCGACACTCGCCGACACCGTGTCGTTCGGCACAGCAGGCAACGAGCGGCGCCTCACCAATGTCGCGGCCGGTATTAATCCCACCGACGCCGTCAACGTCAGTCAGCTCAGCGGCATCACCTCGGCGATCCAATCCCAGATCGGGTCGCTGCAATCTCAGGTCGGCTCGCTGCAGTCACAGATCGGCGAAAACCGGACGGAGGCACGGCGGGGCATTGCCGCGGCGGTCGCGGCCGCCAATGCGCCGATGCCATCCGGTCCGGGCAAGACAACCTGGCAGATGCGCGGCTCGACCTTCCATGGCGAAGGCGGCTTCGGCTTCGGCTTCGCTCACCGCTTCAACACCTCGATGCCGCTCGCCGTCGTCGCCGGCTACGGTAATGGCGGCGGCACCGAGCACACGGCCTATGTCGGCATCGGCGGGGAATTCTGACCGGTGCCGCCGACGAAGCTGGCGTTGAGGGGCAGGCCTCGGGTCTGGCAGCACGCATGCGCAACTTGAGATCTCATGATGGCCCGGTGCGTCTGGAGCCACTGCTGGCCGCGGCCTTGGTGCTTGCCAGCGCCATGTCGGTGGCTCCGGCGGGCGCTCAGCCAGCCAAGCAGGCCCAGACGGAAAACGCCGCGCCGAAGCCGGCGCAGATCGACCGCAACGGTGTCCTCATTCTGATCAGGTCGACGCTGCTGGCGCTCGATCAGGCCAACAAGACCGGAAACTATACGGTGCTGCGCGATCTCGGCGCTGCCGGATTTCAGATCAATACGGCGGCGCGTCTGGCGGAAATCTTCGCCAAACAACGCAACGAAAATCTCGATCTGTCCGGTGTTGCGGTGATCGAACCCCAGCTCAACCTGCTGCCGCAGGTAGAGGCCAATGGACTGATGCGGATGGCGGGGTTTTTTCCCTCGGTGCCGTCGCAGGTCAATTTCGAACTCACCTTTGCACCCGTGAACGGGCAATGGCGTCTGTTCGGCTTGTCAGTGTCGATCGGGCAGGCGGCTCCCGTCGCGCCGCAGCCGCCCGCAGCCGCCAATCAACCGCCGTCGGCCGAGGCCAAGATGCCGTCGGCAACCGTGCCGCAGCCCCGATCGGCAAAGCCGAATCCGCCGCCAGCGCCGAATAAGCCGTAGGAGAAGGACGGATCGCTTCGAAGCATCTGGATTGATGCGACGCTCCGATCTTTTGTGAAAGGTTGGAAACGCGTCATACAATACTGATCTAAAATGTGAAATCTGGATTCAGCGGTGATGTCGCCGAGCGGCGGCGCGGTGATTTGGCGGCTGTCACGATGTTCCGGCTTTTGCCGTCCGGGGGTGACAATGCCCCCATCGATCGTGTAGACACCGCGCGACTTCGTTTATCCCGCAAGCCTGTCGAGCAGCCGCGCGCTGGCGCCATGTCGGCCTTTCGGCGATCCAGGCTTGTGATGGAAGGGTATCATGCAGACTGTCATTATCGTCATCCACCTGATGTTGGTCCTCGGGCTGATCGCCACCGTTCTGTTGCAGAAGTCAGAGGGCGGTGGCCTGGGCGTCGGTGGCGGTGGTGGCGGCGGCTTCATGTCGAGCCGTGGCACCGCGAACCTGCTGACCCGGACCACGGCGTTTCTCGCGGTCGGTTTCTTCATCACCAGCCTGCTGCTGTCCTGGCTCGCGACCTACAACCGCAAGCCGACCACGATCCTTCCGACCGCGGCGCCGACCACCCAGCAGGCGCCGGGCGTCCCGGCGCCGCCGGTCTCGCAGGGCGGCGGTCTGCTCGATTCGTTGAAGCAGGCCGACCAGCCGCAGAATCAGGCCCCGGCCGCTCCGGCCCCACCGCAGTCGCAATAAGCATTGCCGGCATGCGCTGGCGGTAGCTGTTGAAGAGTCTGAGCTGCCGTCAGTAACCGTATGAAGGCGCTGATCTTTCAGCGTCACCCACAGGCATTTCGAAGTTCGCCCATTAGGGACGAATCGCTTTGGCGAATCGGACCGAGGGCCTTAAAGGTAGGGTCCCATGGCGCGGTATATTTTCATCACCGGCGGCGTGGTCTCCTCGCTCGGCAAGGGTCTCGCATCAGCGGCACTCGGCGCGCTGCTGCAGGCGCGAGGCTACAAGGTCCGCCTTCGCAAGCTCGATCCCTATCTCAATCTCGATCCCGGGACGATGTCGCCGTATCAGCACGGCGAAGTGTTCGTGACCGACGACGGCGCCGAGACCGATCTCGATCTCGGCCATTACGAACGGTTCACCGGGCGGCCCGCCACCCGGCAGGACAACATCACCACCGGTCGGATCTATCAGGACATCCTGACCAAGGAACGCCGCGGCGACTATCTCGGTGCCACCATCCAGGTGGTCCCGCACGTCACCAACGCGATCAAGGACTTCATCGTCGATTCCAACGACGGCTACGATTTCGTGCTGGTCGAGATCGGCGGCACCGTCGGCGACATCGAAGGCCTGCCGTTCTTCGAGGCGATCCGACAGATCAAGAACGATCTGCCGCGCGGCGACGTGATCTACATTCACCTGACGCTGCTGCCCTACATCCCGAGCGCCGGCGAATTGAAGACCAAGCCGACCCAGCATTCGGTCAAGGAGCTGCGTTCGATCGGCATCCAGCCCGACATCCTGCTGTGCCGCACCGACCGTCCGATCCCGAAAGAGGAACGGCGCAAGCTCGGGCTGTTCTGCAACGTCCGCGAAAGCGCGGTGATCGAGGCGCGCGACGCCGACAGCATTTATGCTGTGCCGGAGGCGTATCACGCCGCAGGCCTCGACGACGAAGTGCTGGCGGCATTTGCGATTGCGGCCGAACAGCCGCCGGCGCTGGAGCGCTGGCATCAGATCAACGAGCGTATCCGCAATCCTGAAGGCGCGGTGACGATCGCCATCGTCGGCAAATACACCGGGATGAAGGACGCCTACAAGTCGCTGATCGAGGCGCTGTCGCACGGCGGCATCGCCAACAAGGTCCAGGTCAAGCTCGACTGGATCGAGAGCGAAGTGTTCGAGAACGAGGACCCGGCGCCGTTCCTCGAGCACGTCAACGGAATCCTGGTGCCCGGCGGCTTCGGTCAGCGCGGCGCCGAGGGCAAGATCAAGGCGGCGCAGTTCGCCCGCGAACGCGACGTGCCGTATTTCGGCATCTGCTTCGGCATGCAGATGGCGGTGATCGAGGCGGCGCGCAATCTCGCCGGCATCGAGCAAGCCAACTCGACCGAATTCGGCCCGACGGCGGAGCCGCTGGTCGGCCTGATGACGGAATGGCTGCGCGGCAACGAGTTGGAGCGGCGCTCCAACGCCGGCGACCTCGGCGGGACGATGCGGCTCGGCGCCTATCCGGCGGCGCTGAAGCGCGGCAGCCGGGTGTCGAAGATCTACGGCGACGTGCTGGAGATTTCAGAGCGCCACCGCCATCGCTACGAGGTCAACACCGCCTACAAGGACCGGCTCGAACAGCACGGCCTGCGCTTCTCCGGCATGTCACCGGACGGTGTGCTGCCGGAGATCGTCGAATACGAGGATCATCCGTGGTTCATCGGGGTGCAGTTCCACCCCGAACTGAAATCACGCCCGTTCGAGCCGCATCCGCTGTTCTCGTCCTTCATCGAAGCGGCGCTGGTGCGCAGCCGGCTGGTGTAGTTTCCATCACTTCGGGCAGCCCGCCGTGGAATCGCCCGCGCGTGCCATCGGCTTGCCGTTGATGAAGACGTTGCTGCCGCCGCCGACCACCACGCCGCCGCAATTGGTTCGACCGCCGACCACTGCGGCGGGTTTGCCGCTGATGAACACGTTCGTCGAACCTTCGACGATGGCCCCGTCCGACGTGGTGTCGCCTGCGCGTGCCGCCGGCTTGCCGTTGACGATGACATTGTCGCTACCGCCGGTGACCACGCCTGGCGTCTGCGCCGACGCCGAGCCGCTCACCACCAGCAGGAGCCCGATCTGCAACAGCATTCGCCTCATCGACACTTCTCCGGTAATTGAGTGGGCGGCAGGCCCCGTGTGGCTCACTGCCGTCCACTCCACAATAGCATGGGAATGTCGGCGTGACCGCGGCTGCGGGCCAGGCGGCAGGGCGTCGTCACCTGGTTTCAGATTGCGATCACGATCCCGAACTGGCTGTCGTCCTCGAGGCGCGTCAGTTCCATCTGTGATGGGTCCAGCAGACCGCTCATACGGCCCTTCTCGATCCGATAGACGATCTGCCCGCGCATCTCGATGACGCGCCGGCCGGTCAGCCGCAGCAGCCTCTCGGCGATTTCGTCCGCCTTGAAGTGCCGGAAGTGAAACCGGAACAGGTCGCGGTTGACGGCGAAGGGTAGTCCACTTTCGAGCGGAAACGACAGCAGTATCGGCCCTCGTGTCGCGGCGCCCACTTGCCGGAGGAAATCATCGCAATCCTCGACGTGCTCGAGGGATTCGAAGCAGACAGCGAAGTCGGCGGCGTTTCTCGTCAGCTCGAACGGGAAACAGGCCTGCCGGAAGACCACACGGTGGCCGCCATAGGCCGTCTCTGCGAGGGCGACCGCCGGCGCCGAGCCGTCGATCCCGACGATCCGCGCACCGCAGCGATCGGCGAGGATCCGCGCGCCGTAACCGTTGCCGCAGAACATATCCAATCCGGTGGTGTCGCGTGGCGGTTGCAGATGGGCTCGCAGCCAATGCGCAGCGAACTCGTAGCGCGCGCTGTGATCGCGCCGGATCATGTCGATCTGTGGGCTGGTCTGACGCTCGCCGCTATCGAGCTGAAAGTCATGCGGATGGCCGGGCTGGGTCAGATCCTCCACGAAGAGATCGCCCAGCGCCGCCCGAACCCCTGCGGCACAGGGATCGACGACCAGCGCGCGCCAGAGTTCGATTTCAGCATCCTTCGTGAGCCCGAGCTGCTTCTGCGCCACGGCGCGCAGGAGATAGGCGTCGACGTCGATTGGGTCATCATGGGAGATCGCATCGAGGCTGGCCATGGCGTCGGCGAAGCTCTGCTCCTGCAGCAGCGAGATGATCGTGTCCCAGCGCTCGTTCATCAGGCGACGACCCTGTCGATATGCCCGAAGCCCCAGTCGGCATTCAGCGCACGCCTCAGGCGATCCTTTTCCAGCGAAGACGGCGTTTTCGATAGGATGTCTTCATGCCCGGCCAGCAGCGCCTCCCAGGTTCGCGGCGAGTACCAGCCGGCATTCTGCGGCACCGCGTCACCGAAGCCGCCGCCATCCGTCGGCGGGGCCTCGCCGAACCTGACAGCCGGCTCCTTCAGGGCAATCGTCTGCTTGCCGAACAGCCGCGCCTCGATCAGGCCGCTGGAATTCAGCGCGCAGACGGTCTCGGTCTCGGGCTGCGCCAGCAGTTGGTAAAGATTGATGTCGGTCGAGGTCACCGACCGCAACGAGCTCATCGCCTTGCGCGTTGCGGAGTCCGGCGGATCGTAGGGGTGAGGCTTGAACAGTGTCGCGGCGGATCTGGCGCAGAGATCGATCAGAGCCGGCAGATGATCGCCCAGATGGGTGAAGCGTCCGGTGCCGATGTCGAGCACCGATCGATCGTCGGGGACCTGTCCGAGAATAATGGTCGTCCCGGGCGTCAGGCCCAGCGGCCGCATGAAGCTCGCCTTGCTGCGCACGAAGCCGGCGCGCAGAATGCACTCGCGTGGATCGAGCATGTCGTGCAGCAGCAATCGATGGAGCGCGGCCCGGTTGGTTCGCGCGGCGAACACGACGTCGTCGAGGAAGCGCACGGGATACAGAATCAAATCGATGACCGCGATTCCCGCTTCGTCGAAAATCCTGCAGAGCAGATCTGGCAGTTCGTAGCCGACCACAAGGGTTCCGCGAAAAGGCGCCGCCAGAGCTTCCGAAATCTCGGGCCGGCACGGCCTCGAGCGACAGAAAGCGTCCCCAGCCTTCGATCGACAGCGGCAGGCCCGCTGCTTCGAACAGATCCGGGGTGTGGAAATAATGGTGATCCTGCACGAGTCCGCGATCCCAGGACGTCGTCGTGACGTTCCATCCTGCGAGTCTTGCGGCCGTGCCGACAATGCCGTCGAGCCAGCGGACATGTTTCCAGGTCGCGCTTTCCCAGGTCGGTCCAACCCGAAACGGACGGAGAAGGTCAGCGGTCAGAGAGAGCCTTGCAACCATGGGATTTCACGTCGGCTCTTTTGCCTGCGGGCTGGATGTCGGGTTTAACGACGAGGACGACCAATCCAGGCGATCCACGACGATGAATTGGGCAATGCCGACCGAAAGCGCGATCTCCGCGAGCCCCAAGACAGCGCGCCGAGTGGCGGCTATAAGGCCTCCGCAACGATCGGAGGGACCATGATCTACGAATCCCGGGTGTACCGCTGCGTGCCCGGCCGTCTGCCGGCGCTGCTGAAGCGGTTCGAAACCATCACGCTGAAGATGTTCGAAAAACACGGCATCCGTCAGGCCGGCTTTTTCACGACCCTGGTCGGCGCGTCGAACCAGGAGCTGACTTATTTTCTCGCTTGGGAGAGCCTCGCCGAGCGCGAGCGGAAATGGGCCGCGTTCGCGTCCGACCCGGACTGGCTGGCCGCCAAGGCGGAGACCGAGGCCGACGGCCAGATCGTCGACACCATCACCAATCAGCTGCTGCTGCCGACCGCGTTCTCGGCCGTCAGGTAATCGTGCAGCGACGATGAAAGCCTTGTCCTGATGCCGTGCGGTCTCGACCATATCGTTCATGCAGTGCGCGACCTCGACGCCGCGGCGGAGGCTTATCAGCGGCTCGGTTTCAGCGTCGGCGCGCGCAACCGCCATCCCTTCGGCACGCACAATCGCATCGTGCAACTCGACGGCTTCTTCGTCGAAATCCTCACTGTCGCCGAACCCGAGAATATCGAACCGCATCGCGCGGACGCGTTTTCGTTCGGCGCTTACCAGCGCGACTATCTGGCGCGGCGCGAAGGCTTCTCGATGCTGCTGCTCGCAAGCCGCGACGCTGAGGCCGACGCGCGCGGCTTCGCCGCGGTCGGGATCGGCGCGGGCGAGATCTTCAGTTTCGGCCGGGAAGGGCAGCGGCCCGACGGCAGCATCGTCAAGCTCGGGTTCACGCTCGCATTCGCACGCGATCCGCTGTCGCCGGACGCGGGCTTTGCGGCGTGCCGGCATCATCATCCGGAGAACTTCTGGAATCCGTCGTTCCAGATTCACGCCAACGGCGCGCGTGCGGCGGCGGCGGTCGTGATGATTGCCGACAACCCGACTGATCACCATATCTTCCTCGGCGCCTTCACCGGGGTGCGGGATCTGCACGCGTCGTCGATCGGCGTCATTGCACAGACCGAGCGCGGCGACATCGACATCGTCGAGCCGGTGTCGTTCCGCGACCAGTACGGCGTCGCCGCCGCGGTGGATGCGGAGGGCGCGCGTTTCGCCGGATTGCGGATTGCCGTGGAGGAGACGGCCGTGGTTGAACGCCTGTTGCAGCAGAACGGGATCGGCGCGACGCGCCACATCGACCGCCTGGTCGTGCCGGATGTGTGCGGCGCGACGCTGATCTTCGAACAAGGAATGGTCCGTTGAACAAAAGCATTGCACCCGCGCCTGTCGTCGCAGCGGGAGACGTCAAATTCGGCAACGCACTGCCGCTATCGGTGATCGCCGGCCCGTGCCAGCTCGAGAGCCGCGCGCATGCGCTCGAGGTCGCCGCGGCGCTGCAGGAGATCGGCAAGCGGTTGGGCATCGGCATCGTCTACAAGACGTCGTTCGACAAGGCCAATCGCACCAGCGCGGCGAGCGCGCGCGGAATCGGCCTCGACGGCGCGCTGCCGATATTCGCCGAGATCCGCGACAGCATCGGGCTGCCAGTGCTCACCGACGTTCACGAAGCCGGGCAATGCGCCCGCGCCGCGGAGGCGGTGGATATCCTGCAGATCCCGGCTTTTCTTTGCCGGCAGACCGATCTGTTGCTGGCGGCGGCTGCGACCGGCAGGATCGTCAACGTCAAGAAGGGCCAGTTCCTGGCGCCGTGGGACATGGGCAATGTCGTCGCCAAAATCACCAGCGCCGGCAACCCGAAGGTGCTGGTGACCGAGCGCGGGGTGTCTTTCGGCTACAACACGCTGGTCTCCGACATGCGCGCGCTGCCGATTATGGCCAAGACCACCGGCGCCCCGGTGATCTTCGATGCCACGCATTCGGTACAGCAGCCGGGCGGCAAGGGCACCTCGTCGGGCGGCGAACGTGAATTCGTGCCGGTGCTGGCGCGCGCCGCGGTCGCGGTCGGCGTCGCCGGTGTGTTCATCGAGACCCATCCCGATCCGGATCACGCGCCGTCCGACGGCCCCAATATGGTGCCGCTGCGCGACTTCGAGAGCCTGCTGCGCACGCTGATGGAGTTCGACGCGCTCGCCAAGCGGCGGTCCGGAGCCGGAACGATCTGATGTCGCAGGGCGACAGTGCGGTCGTTCGGCCGAGCCTGCCGCCCGCGTTGAAGATCATTGCGCTGTCGGGCTTTGCCGCTAGCCTGTCCGCCCGCGCGCTCGATCCGGTGCTGCCGCGGATCGCGTCGGAATTCTCGGTCTCGATCGCCACCGCCGCAGGTCTCGCCGCCGTGACGGCCTTCACCTTCGCGGTGGTGCAGCCGGCCATCGGTGCGCTCGCCGACATGTTCGGCAAAGCTCGACTGATGATCGTCTGCCTCGCATTGCTCGGCTTCGCGAGCCTGCTCGGCGCGGTGTCGTCGTCATTCGAGGTCCTGTTTCTGTGCCGGATTCTCGCCGGCATCGGAGCCGGCGGCGTGTTCCCGGTGGCGCTGGGGCTCACGAGCGATCTGGTCGAACCTGGGCGGCGGCAGGTCGCGATCGGGCGCGTGCTCGGCGGCTCGATGACCGGCAATCTGCTCGGCGCCTCGGCCTCCGGCGTGATCGGCGACGTGCTCGGCTGGCGCGGTGTGCTGGCCGTGCTCGGCGTCCTGGTGATCGTCGCTGCGTTGGCAGTGTCGTTCGGCTTTCGCAATAAACCGATGCGTCCTGGCGCACCGATGGATCTGGCGGCCTTACGCCGCGGCTATCGGACCATCTTCAGCAATCCGAATGCTCCGATCTGCTTCGCAGCAGTATTGGTCGAGGGGACCTGCGTGATGGGGGCGTTCCCCTTCGTCGCCGCCTTCCTGCACGATCAGGGGCAGGAATCACTGGCGGTCGCCGGGCTGGTGATCGCGGGCTTTGCTGTCGGCGGGCTGCTCTACACGCTGACCGTCGCACGACTGCTGCCACGGCTCGGCGTTCGGGGCATGATGATCGGTGGCGGCGCGCTGGTCGGCCTGCAGTTGGCGATCATCGCGTTCGGGCCCCCGTGGCAGGCCCAGGCCGTGGCGTTCGTGGCGATGGGGATGGGCTTCTACATGCTGCACGGCTGCGTGCAGGTGTTCGCCAGCGAGCTCAGTGAGACCGCGCGCGGCACCGCGATGTCGCTGCATTCGTTCTTTTTCTTCCTCGGCCAGACGACCGGCCCGATCGCCTACGGCTTCGGCCTCGCTCATGCCGGTAAAGTTCCCACGATGCTGATTGCCGCCATCACGATGCTGGCGCTGGGGTTTATTCTTGCGGTGGTGTTGCGACCGCGACCGCCGACTGATGCGGTCGAGAGCCCACGGCCGGATCCTGCGTGAGGCATCCTGCCGGCTGTCGGGCCGGTGAGAATCACCGTTAGGATGGGTCAGCCAGAAGAGTTGCCGTCGAAATGGCGGTGACGTCATGCCTGGACCATTTTGCCGGCAATAATGCTGCGGACATCGATGCGAGCGAGGATCGGCGTGGTGAATGGACTGAAGGCCGGACGACGGGGCGAGACGATGCGCCGTTTGCAGATTGCAGCCGCGGGCGCTGTGGTGGCGATGGCCGCTCTGACGACCCTGGCGGAGGCTGCATCGACTAAGCGAACGCGGCCGGCCCCGACCGAGACGGTGGCGCCCCGGCCGGCCGGCGAACCGATTATGGCGATCATCTCGATCAAGTCGCAGCAGGTCACGCTGTACGACGCCGACGGCTGGATCCTGCGCGCGCCGGTCTCCACCGGCACTACGGGGCGGGAGACGCCGGCGGGCGTGTTTGCGATCCTCGAGAAAAATCGCGACCATCGTTCGAGCATGTACGACGATGCCTGGATGCCGCATATGCAGCGCATCACCTGGAACGGCATCGCGCTGCATGGCGGCCCGCTGCCGGGCTACGCCGCCTCCCATGGCTGCGTGCGGATGCCCTATGGCTTCGCGGAGACGCTGTTCGACAGGACGCGGATCGGGATGCGGGTCATCGTCTCGCCGCAGGACACGGCCCCGGTGGATATTTCGCATCCGGCGCTGCTGGTGCCGACCCCGGACGCCAGTTCAGCGGCGCCGGTGCGCGCGCAGACGCTGGCGCGTGAGGCCGATGAAGCCGCCGCCGCCGCAGTCGACGCCAAGAAGGCCGCCAAGGCTGCGGCCCGCGAGGTGGCCCCGCTGAAGGCTACGCTTCGGGCACTCGAACGGGCCAAGGCACGGGCCGAGGCGGAGCTGAAGCGTGCCGACAAAGTGCTCGGTTCCGCCAAAACCGACGACGCCCGGGCCAAGGCCGAGACGCAGCAGCAGAAGGCCGCGCAGCGGGCCGGGGAGGCTGCGGCCCAACTCGCCAATGCGATCGCGGACGCTGAAGCCAAACGGGCGCTGGCCGACAGTACCAAGGAAGCCGCCAGGGCGGCCGAGACGAGGAAGGCAGAGACGGCGCACGTCGCTCTGGACGCCAAGCTCGCGCAGGAGCCGGTCTCGATCTACATCAGCCGCGAAACGCAGAAGCTCTACGTCCGCCGCAACACCCACAAGCCCGCGCCGGACGGCGGCGGCGAGGTGTTCGACGCCAGCATCGAGGTCCCGGTCACGATCCGCGATCCGCATCGGCCGATCGGCACGCATATCTTCACCGCCATGGCGAAGACGGACATCGGGCTGCGCTGGAGCGCGGTGACGATCGACGAGGGTGACGGCGCCAGGGCGGCGCTGGATCGCATTACGATCCCGAAGGAGGTGCTCGACCGCATCGGCCCGACGGCGCTGCCGCGCAGCTCGATCGTGATTTCGGACGAGCCGCTGAGCGTCGAGACCAACTACCGCACCGAATTCGTCGCGGTCCTGAAAGACCATCCGCAGGGCGGCTTCATCACCCGCAAGCCGACACCCGCTGTCATGGTGGCCGATCGCGACGACGGTTGGGACGACGGCGGCTTCGGCTTTTTCTTTCAGCGCGGGCCGGAGCCGCAGCCGAGAAACTACCGGCAACAGCGCGGCGGCCGCGTCTACCCGCCGCAACCGACGCCGGGCTGGGGCTGGTAGCAAGCGCCAAGCGCCGCGCGATGCGGGGACTGGTGAGTTCGCCGCCGTAGAGCCCGGCCCGGGGGGCGCGCCGTCAGTGTGACTCGCCGGCGTGTTCCGGCGATGCGGGCATCGCCACGACACGGCGGAGCAGGTCCGCGTTACCCATCAGCGCGCGTTTTTCCGGCTTGTTCAGCCAGGCCACGATCTCCTCGAAATAGTCCGCGTCGTCGACCATGGCGCGGGCGAGCGCCAGGTTCGGATCGACGCGGCCGCGCGCGCGCGGCGGGTGGTGCGACAGGCCGGCGATGTGGAGGTCGAACAGGGGACGGTTCTGCCGGAACGCGACCAACGGGTCGTCCTCGCCCTCGGACGCCGGCAGCGTCGCGGCGATGTCGCGGACGCGGGCGAGGATCGGCGGCGGATCGAGGTCCTCCGGCGTTGCCAGCAGCGCGGGCCGCGCCGACGTCGAGCGATTGGTGAGCGCAGCCACAGGGATTGCCAGCACGAGGCCGAGGACCACCGGGGTCATCCACCAAAACAGCGGCCAGGAGACCAGCAGCGCGCTGGTCGCCATGGCGATGCCGATCAGCGTCGGCAACGCGTAGCGGCGGGCGACGTCGCCGAACGGGATCGAGCCGTCGCCGCGATGTTGAAGCTGCCAGCCGGAATCCTGACCCATCACGATCTGGCCGACCGCAGTAGATTGGAAGATCATCATCACCGGTGCGGTGAGGCCCGACATCAGCGTTTCGAACATCAGGCCCGCGAAAGCGCGAAAGCCGCCGCCGAAGCCCAGCCGCGTGTCGCGCCGGATCAGCACCAGGATCAGCGCGAGCAGCTTCGGCACGATCAGCAGGCCCATCGTGGCGGCGAACACCCAGGCCGCGCGGATCGGGTCCTGCGCCGGCCAGACCGGAAACAACGAGAAGTCCTTCGGGAAGTATTCCGGTCGCACATACTGCGCCTGCAGCGAAATCAGGATACCGGCGACCAGAAAGGCCAGCCACATCGGCGCGGTGATATAGGCGCCGATCCCGGTGAGGAAATGCAAACGCGAGACCCAATGCAGGCCGTGGGCCGGCAGGATCGCGGCGTGCTGCAGATTGCCCTGGCACCAGCGCCGGTCACGCGCCGCGAAATCCAGCATCGTCGGCGGCACCTCTTCGTAACTGCCGCGTAGCGTCGGCACCATGTGGATGCGCCAGCCGGCGCGACGCAACAATGCCGCTTCAACGAAATCGTGGCTGAGAATGCTGCCGCCGAACGGCTTGCGCCCGGACAGGTTCGGCAGGCCGGTGCAGGCGGCGAACGCCGCCACCCGGATGATCGCGTTGTGGCCCCAGTAATTACTTTCCGAGCCGTGCCACCAGGCCACGCCGGCGGCGATCATCGGGCCGTACATCCGCCCGGCGAACTGCTGCAGCCGCGCGAACAGCGAACGCGCATTGACGACGACCGGAAGAGTCTGGATCAGCCCGACGTCGGGATGCCGCTCCATCGCTGCCGCGAGCCGCACCAGCGCGTCGCCGGTCATCACGCTGTCGGCGTCGAGAATGACCATGAAGTCGTAGCCGCCGCCGAACCGCTTGACCCAATCCTCGATGTTGCCGGACTTGCGGGCGTGATTGTCGGGGCGGTGGCGATAGAACAGCCGGGTGTTGGTCGTCGCCAGCGCCAGAAAGCACTTTTCTTCGAGCGCCCAGACGGCGGGATCGGTCGTATCGCTGAGGATATACCAGTCGAACTGAGCGCCGCTGCCGGTTGCGTCGGTCGACTCGCGGGTCGCCTGCAGGCGGGCGAGGACGGTTTGCGGGTCTTCGTTGTAGGTCGGCAGCAGCATTGCGACTTTGGCGCTCACCGCAGGTAGCGGGCCATCGGTGTCGAGATCGAGGTTGTCGCGCCAGCCGCGGAGCAGCGCGGCAAAGCCGGCGAGCCCGGAGACGAACGACAGCGCCACCCACGCGAACAGTACGGCGAACAGCGCCAGCACGATGCCTTCGATGATGGTGACGCCGCCGACCTTGAGGACCTCATACATCTCGTCGACGCCCGCATAGGTCAGCAGCGCCGTGGCCAGCATGATCAGCGACCGACGCCATCGGCCGGAGCTGGCCGACGGCAGATGCACGGGCTCGGGAGCCTCGGTGAAGGATTGCACGGGCATCGCCAGCGGGGCGTCTGCAGGGAGGGGATCTGGCAGCCCCAGCACGATCTCGGCCTCGGCCGCGCCCATCGGCCGGGCTACGGGACCCATCGATAGACCCAGACTTCGGATAGCGCGGTGTCGCCCGCCATCAGGATAGCGCGGAGCTCGATCGGCGGCTGATCGGTGATCAGGTTGAAGCTGAGCCGCCAGCCGTCAGTCAGCGGGTTCGGCAGGCTGACCACGTTGCGGATCTCCCCCTTGTTGGTCGTGACTTGGCCTCGAACCGCTCCGGGATCGAGGCCCCTCAGCTTGTCGCCGGTGATATCGAGCACGAACAGCCGGTCGTTGTCGGCGCGCGCACTGACGCCGGTGCGGGTGAAGCGGGCCAGCGCGGACGGCTTCGGCGTGTCCGGCCCCCAATGCAGGCGGTAGGTGTAGATGTGCTCGCCCTTGGCCTTGAGCGGCCCCTTCGGCTCCCAGAACGAAGCGATGTTGTCGTGGACTTCTTCCTTGGTCGGAATCTCGACCAGCTTCACCACGCCTTCGCCCCAGTCGCCGATCGGCTCGGCCCACAAGCTCGGCCGCATTTCGAAGCGCGACTCCAAATCCTGATAGGCCTCGAATTTTCGCTCCCGCTGCATCAGGCCGAAGCCGCGCGGGTTCTGGTCGGCGAACGAACTGATCTGCAGGTCGCGCGGATTGCACAGCGGGCGCCACAATTGCTCGCCGCGGCCGTTGAAGATTCCCAGCCCCTCGGAATCGTGCACCGCGGGTCTAAAATCCGCCGCATCGGCGGGGTCGTTCGGTCCGAAGAAGAACATGCTGGTCATCGGCGCGAGGCCGGCATGCTGCAGATCGACGCGCGGATAGACCGCAGCTTCGACGTCGAACACCGTGGTGTCGCCCGGACGTATAGTGAACCGATAGGCGCCGGCGACGCTCTTGCTGTCGAGTAGGGCGTGCACCACCATCGACGAAGCGTCGGGAGATGGCCGCTCCAGCCAGAACGCCTTGAAAAGCGGAAACTCCTCGCCGCCGCTCTGCCCAGTGTCGACCGTCAGTCCGCGCGCGGACAGGCCGTACTGCTCGCCTTTCGCCACCGCACGAAAATACGATGCGCCGAGGAAGACGCAGAGCTCGTCGTAGTAGTCCGGCTTGTTAATCGGGGCGTGAATCCGGAAACCGCCGAAGCCGAGATCGGCGTCCGGCGATGGCGGCGGCGTGTCACCGAACGAGAAGTCGCCGGCGCGATATGGGACAGGCTTCGCCTGACCACCTGTCACTTCGTAGATGTTGATGCGGTTGTTGTAGAGAAAGCCGCGATGGAAGAACTGCACCTGAAACGGCAGGTGATCGCTGCGCCACAGCGCACGCTCCGGATTGAAGCGGATTTCGCGGTAGGCGTCGTAGTTGAGGTTAGCGAGCGGTGATGGCAGCTTGCTGTCGGGCGTCTGATACGGCTTGCCCGCGAGCTCGCGCGCCAACTGGCGCACCACCGAGGGATCGAAGGGTTGGGATTTATCCGCGGCCTGCGCGAACGACGAGCGGGCCTGGGACTGCAACAGCGGAATCGCTGCAAGACCAGTGAGAACCTGCCGACGATTCAATGGGACGCTCCAAGAGTCGAGAAAGTTCCAAGTCAACGTTCCCGACGTCGTGAAGTTCCCTTTGCTCGCAACTGCGAAGATGTGCGGCCGCGCGATTATCCACGCCCGCGATAGGTTGCGACGCCCTGATCCGGCACCCAGACGTTTTTCGGCAGTTTCCCGGTCTGCCAGAACACATCGATCGGAATTCCTCCGCGCGGATACCAATAGCCGCCGATGCGCAGCCATTTCGGCTTGATCTCGGCAGCGATCCGCTTGCCGATCGACACCGTGCAGTCCTCGTGGAAGCCGCCGTGATTGCGGAAGCTGGCGAGATACAGCTTCAGCGATTTCGATTCCACCAGCCAGGCGCCCGGCGCGTAGTCGATCACCAGATGGGCGAAGTCCGGCTGGCCGGTGACCGGACACAGCGAGGTGAATTCCGGCGCGGTGAAGCGCACCAGATAATCGGTGCCGGCCTGCGGATTGGGGACGCGGTCGATCTGGGCGGCGTCGGGCGTGGCCGGCCAGGCGACGGCGCGGCCGAGTTGCAGGCCGGCTGATTTGGAGGTTTTGCGGGGCGATCTGGACATGGGGGTCTCCGTTGCCGCCGTCTTAGCCTTTCGTCACCCGCCCGTCATCTCCGCGACGGCCTTTTCCGCCCCGAAGCCATGCTGTAGAAGCGGCGCAATCCTTGTCCCGTAGAAATCCGCAGTGAGGCTCCCATGACCGCCATCGTCGACATCATCGGCCGCGAAATTCTCGACAGCCGCGGCAACCCGACCGTCGAGGTCGATGTCGTGCTGGAGGACGGCTCGGTCGGCCGCGCGGCGGTGCCGTCCGGGGCCTCCACCGGCGCCCACGAGGCGGTCGAGCTGCGCGACGGCGACAAAAGCCGCTATCTCGGCAAGGGCGTGCTGAAGGCGGTCGAGGCGGTCAATGGCGAATTGTTCGACGCGCTCGGCGGCATGGATGCGGAAGCGCAGGTCCAGATCGACCAGACCATGATCGAGCTCGACGGCACCCCGAACAAGAGCCGACTCGGCGCCAACGCCATCCTCGGCGTCTCGCTCGCCGTCGCCAAGGCGGCGGCGTCGTCCTACGACCTGCCGCTTTATCGCTATGTCGGCGGCACCTCGGCGCGGACGCTGCCGGTGCCGATGATGAACATCATCAACGGTGGCGCTCATGCCGACAATCCGATCGATTTCCAGGAATTCATGATCATGCCGGCCGGTGCCGCGAGCTTCAGCGAAGCGCTGCGCTGCGGTTCGGAAATCTTTCACACGCTGAAGGGCGAACTGAAGAAGGCCGGCCACAACACCAATGTCGGCGACGAGGGCGGCTTCGCGCCGAACCTGCCGTCGGCCGATGCCGCTCTGGATTTCGTGGTCTCGGCGATCGGCAAGGCCGGCTACAAGGCCGGCGAAGACGTGATGATCGCGCTCGATCCGGCGTCGACCGAGTTCTTCAAGAACGGCAAATACGTCTATGAAGCGGAAGGCAGGAGCCTCGGCCCGCAGGAGCAGGCGAAGTATCTGGCCGATCTCGTGGCGCGCTATCCGATCGTGTCGATCGAGGACGGTATGGCCGAAGACGACATCGAAGGTTGGAAGGCGATCACCGGCCTGATCGGCGACAAGTGCCAGCTGGTCGGCGACGACCTGTTCGTCACCAACGTCACGCGGCTGTATGACGGCATCAAGAACGGCTACGCCAACTCGATCCTGATCAAGGTCAACCAGATCGGCACGCTGACCGAAACGCTCGCCGCAGTCGAGATGGCGCACAAGGCCGGCTACACCGCAGTGATGTCGCATCGCTCGGGCGAGACCGAGGACTCGACGATTGCCGATCTCGCGGTCGCCACCAATTGCGGGCAGATCAAGACCGGCTCGCTGGCGCGCGCCGACCGCACCTCGAAGTACAACCAGCTGCTGCGCATCGAGCAGGAGCTCGGCACCCAGGCGCATTTCGCCGGCAAGGCGGCGCTCAAGGCGTTTCGCTGAGCGCGAACTCCGCCATTGCGAGCCAACGGGGCGGCGCGAAGCGCCGCCCGATGACCGGCTCCGCGAAGCGATCCATCCTTAGGCTGGATGTCAGAACTGGATTGCTTCCTCGCTTCGCTCCTCGCAATGACGGATAGGTTATCAACGCGGTCTTGAACCCCGCGCGCGACTGCTCCAAGGTGCCGCCGCGCTGACAAAAAGCAGGGAGAAGACGCGTGACCGAGGCCACCACCGGACTGCAACTGCGCTCGCTGATCAAAGCGAGCGGCGATCTCGAAGTCTCGCTGGTGCCGGTCGACATCCCGGAGCCCGGCGACGATGAGGTCGTGGTCCGGATCGCGGCGACGCCGATCAATCCCTCCGACCTCGGCCTGCTGTTCGGCGCCGCCGACATGTCCACTGCCGAGGCGTCCGGAACGCCGGATGCGCCTGTAATCACCGCCAAGGTGCCGGACGCGGCGATGAAGGCAATGGCCGGACGGCTCGACGAGTCGATGCCGGTCGGCAATGAAGGCGCCGGGACGGTGATCAAGGCCGGCAGATCGGATTCGGCGCAGGCACTGCTCGGCAAGACCGTGGCGATGATCGGCGGCGCGATGTACGCGCAGTATCGCGTCATCAAGGCGGCCGACTGCCTGCAACTGGCCGAAGGGACCACTGCCGCCGAAGGCGCGTCCTGTTTCGTCAATCCGCTGACCGCGCTCGGCATGGTCGAGACGATGAAGCGGGAAGGTCACAAGGCTCTGGTGCATACCGCCGCGGCGTCGAATCTCGGCCAGATGCTCAACCGCATCTGCCTCCAGGACGGAATCGATCTGGTCAATATCGTGCGCAGCGAGGCGCAGGCCAAGCTGCTACGCGACATCGGCGCCAAATACGTGGTCGACTCGTCGTCGTCGACTTTCATGGCCGAACTCACCGACGCACTGGCGGAGACCGGCGCGACCGTCGCGTTCGACGCGATCGGCGGAGGCCGACTGGCCGGGCAGATCCTCACCTGCATGGAAGCGGCGATCGCCAAGACGTCGAGCGGGCCCTACAGCCGCTACGGCTCCAATGTGCTGAAGCAGGTTTATATCTACGGCGGGCTGGATACGCGGCCGACCGAGATCGTCCGCAATTTCGGGATGATCTGGGCGGTCGGAGGCTGGCTGCTGTTCCCGTTCCTGCAGAAGATCGGCGCGGCAGATGCGGCGCGCCTGCGTGCCCGCGTCGCCGCCGAGATCAAGACCACCTTCGCCAGCCATTACACCCGCGTGGTGTCGCTGAAGGAGGCGCTGACGCTCGACGCCATCGCGGTCTACAACAAGCGCGCGACCGGCGAGAAATTCCTGATCGATCCGACCAAATAATCGCCGCGATCGGCTGCAAATCATGCTGGATGGGGCTGAGATTGAGAGTTAGTCTCAGCCGGCGCGGGCAAAGCAGGACATGATCATGGACCAGATGACTGAACGGCGTCCGTCGGATCTGACGGAGGCGACCTCGGCTTTGATCAAACACATCGTCGAGGCAGTCGAATCGGCCGCCGTGGTGATGGAGCCGTTCTACCATCTCGAATTCGTGGGGATCTTTCCCGCGGTGATTTACGCGGCGATGCTCGCGGCCCTGCCGCGAAGCAACGATTATCGGCCGATGCACGGCCGCAGCAAGGGCAATGATCTCGCCGACGGCACCCACACGCGGGTGAAGATCGACCTGTTTCCGGAATACATCCGGCACCTGCCGCCGGAACAACGCGGGGTCTGGCAAGTCGTCGGCAATGCCTTGTGCTCGGAGCCGGTCAAGAACGCTTTCCGCCGCAAGCTCGCTCCTGCGCTGGAAAAGCGGTTCGGCCCAGAATTTCATGATGTCGGGATGTTTCCGATCCCGATCCTGACCCGCGATATTCCCGGCTACAAGATCACGCCGCACACCGACACGCACTGGAAGGGCATCACCGTGCAGCTCTATCTGCCGCGCGACGAGGCCAATACCGATATCGGCACCATCTTCCACGATGTGCTGCCCGACGGCTCGATGCCGAAGGCGCGACAGATGAAATTTGCGCCGAATTCCGGCTATGCGTTCGCAGTGGACAAACACACCTGGCACTCCGCGGACCCGGTGCACGACCGGGTGGAGACCCGCGACAGCATTCTGCTGACCTATTTCGTCGATCAGGGCGTCGTTAAGGTGCTGCGCAATCGCGGCAAGCGTATCGGCAACTTCCTGCTCAACGAAATCCGCGCGCGGACCTGACGCCTCAGCGCTCCGCGGTCGCCAGCTTGGCGCCGAGGGCGACGAAGGCGGCCGCGAAGCTGCGGCGCATCCAGGTCAGCACTTTAGGCCGCGTCACGACGTGGTCGCGCAGCCAAGAAGCGAACAGGCCGTAGATCGCGAATACGACGAATGTCATCAGCATGAAGATGGCACTCAGTTCGACCATGCGGCCGAGCGGATGTGCGTCGTCGGCCGAGACGAACTGCGGCAGGAAGGCGAGGAAGAAGATCGACAACTTCGGATTGAGGATGTTGATCAGCACGCCGGTCACGGTCATCTGCAGCGCCGAGCGCGCCCCGACCTCCGCCTCGACACTCAGCGGGCCGCGCTCGCCGAGCGTCTTCCACGCCATGTAGAGCAGATAGGCCACGCCGAGATATTTGAAGGTCTGGAACGCCACCGCGCTGGTGTGGAGCAGGGCGGCGAGCCCCACGATCGCCGCCGCCATGTGCGGGACGATCCCGAGCGTCGAGCCGAAGGCGGCGATCAGGCTGGCCCGCGATCCGCGCGAAAGCCCGGCCGCGATCGTGTACAGCGCGCCCGTGCCGGGCGAGGCCACCACGATCAACGAGGTGATGAGGAATTCGGCGCTGATCGTCATGGCAGGGTCCCACTGTTGAGATGGACTTGCAATTTGCGTCTCGGCACGGAAACAGTGCCGCGCCAACCCCGGCATGTCTATCGAAACGGAGCAGCAGATGGGTGGACCGCTCGCCGGCCTGAAGGTGATCGAGATCGCGCAGGCGATCGCAGGGCCGATGGCCGGCATGATCCTCGGTGACATGGGGGCCGACGTGATCAAGATCGAGAAGCATGACGGCGGCGACGACGCCCGGCACTGGGGCCCGCCCTTCATCGACGGCGATTCGCTGCTGTTTCACACCTTCAACCGCAACAAGCGCTCAGTGACGCTCGACATCAAGAATCCGGACGACGTCGCCAAGTTGAAGGATCTGGTGAAGGATGCCGACATCCTGATCCAGAATCTGCGCTCGGGCGTGGTCGCGGATTGCGGCATCGGGCCGGACGTGATGTGTGCGATCAATCCGCGGCTGATCTATTGCTCGGTGTGGGCGTTCGGCAAGACCGGACCATTGAGCCGCGAGCCGGGCTTCGATCCGTTGCTCCAGGCCTATGGCGGAGTGATGTCGCTGACCGGATCGGAGGGTGATCCCCCAACGTTCTGTGCCCCCGCGATCAACGATCGGGCCACCGCGCAATGGTGCGTCATCGGCGCGCTCGCGGCACTGCAGCAGCGCCATGTCACCGGCAAGGGCGGCGTGGTCGACACCTCGCTGTTCGATACCGCGGTTGCTTGGGTCGATATCCAGCTCAACAATTTCCTGCTCGACGGCGAGGCGCCGACGCGTCACGGCACAGCGAGCGCGACGCTGGCGCCGTACCAGGTGTTCGAGACCGCCGACCGGCCGATCGTCATTGCCGCCGGCAATGACCGGCTGTTCGCGAAATGTGCGGAAGTGCTCGGCCATCCGGAATGGATCACCGATGAACGCTTCGCCCGGGTTCAAGATCGCAGTGCGCATCGGGTCGAACTGATTGCGCTGATGCAGCCGGTGCTGACGACACGCAGCGCGGCCGAATGGCTGAGTGCGCTGAAACGCGCCGGCGTGCCGGTGAGCCCGGTCAACGATATTCCGGAGCTCGCCGCCACCGAACAGCTCGCGTCCGCCGACATGCTGCGGACAATGCCTGGAAGCAGACTCAAGGTGGCTGGACTGCCGATCATGTTCGACGGCGAGCGTCCACACCCCGTGCAGAACACGCCGAAGCTCGGCGCTCACAACGCCGAGGTTTTGGTCGATCGCGCCGACGCTGCAGAGTAGATCAAAATTTCGTCAGCACGGCGCGCGCACGGTGTCGTGTGATGCCGACGGCACCGCTGGCGCGCTAGGGTCATCTCGACCTGACCGCTCCTTCCCCGAACCTCTCAGGATTTTTGCCTATGGCCGCTCCCTATCGCGTCGCTGTCGTTGTCGGCAGCCTGCGCAGCAATGGCTTTTCGCTCCGCCTCGGCCAGGCGCTGGCCAAGCTTGCGCCCGACACCCTGAAGCTCGATATCGTGACGCTGCAGGATCTGTCGTTCTACAATCAGGATCTGGAGGCCAGCGCACCTGCCGACTGGATCACGTTCCGCGACAAGATCAAGGCGTCGGACGCGGTGCTGTTCGTGACGCCGGAATACAACCGCTCGATCCCGGGCGTGCTGAAGAACGCGATCGACGTCGGCTCACGGCCCTATGGCAAGAGCGCGTTCGACAAGAAGCCTGCCGGCGTGGTGTCGAATTCGCCCGGCGCGATCGGCGCCTTTGGCGCCAACCACCATCTGCGGCAGTGCCTGACGTTCCTCAACATGCCGGTGCTGCAGCAGCCTGAAGCCTATATCGGTGGCATCGGCGATGCCTTCGACGACGCCGGTGATCTGGTGAAGCCCCCGCTGCGGGAGTTCCTGCAGACCTATATCGATGCCTTCGCCGCCTGGGTGGCGCAGCAGCACAAATAGGCGGCAGGCGGGCGTTAGCGCTGCATTAACCGCGCTGTCGCATGGTCGATCCATGGTCACCCGGAGCCGCCTCAAATCGATCCTTGCCGGCGTCGCGCTGTACGCGATCGCGGCGGCGGCGATCGCGTATTTCGGGATCAACGCCTATACCGGGCGCTACGGGCTCACGGCGCAGCAGGAGCTCGACCAGGAGATCATCGCACTGACCTCTGAACTGGTGCGGCTGAAACACGAGCGTGCCGAGGGCGAAAAGCGCGTGGCGCTGCTGCGGTCGGATCGCCTCGACCCGGACATGCTCGATGAGCGTGTGCGCTATCAGCTCGACTTCGCCAATCCGGCCGATCTGGTGCGGATGCATCCGCAGCGCTGATCCGCATATTCCAAAAACCCACACAAACGATGTCGAAAATTACGCTTCGTTGCAGTGCGGCAAACTGAATTGCGTGTTGCGGCGCGCGGCTCCTTTCACGACTGAATAAGTTACGGTAGAGAGGCTGATCTTCTCTCTCATCGGAATCGCCATGGCCGCACCCAAGAAGAGCGCCGCGAAAGAGGCGGGGCAGGACAAGGACCCTGCACCGAACAAGCCGCGGGTCCCGGATTTCTCGAAGGAACAGGAGCTGCGCGCGTTTCGCGACATGCTGCTGATCCGCCGCTTCGAAGAGAAAGCCGGCCAGCTCTACGGCATGGGTGCGATCGGCGGATTCTGCCATCTCTATATCGGCCAGGAAGCCGTCGTCGTCGGCATGCAGATGGCGCTGCGCGAGGGCGATCAGGTCATCACTGGCTATCGCGACCACGGCCACATGCTCGCCTGCGACATGGACGCCAAGGGCGTGATGGCCGAGCTGACCGGCCGCCGCGGGGGCTACTCCAAGGGCAAGGGCGGCTCCATGCATATGTTCAGCATGGAGAAGCACTTCTACGGCGGCCACGGCATCGTCGGCGCGCAGGTCTCGCTCGGCACCGGCATCGCCTTCGCCAACCGCTATCGCGACAATGGCAGCGTCTGCCTGGCCTATTTCGGCGACGGCGCCTCCAATCAGGGGCAGGTCTACGAGAGCTTCAACATGGCGGAGCTGTGGAAGCTCCCCGTGGTCTACGTCATCGAGAACAACCGCTACGCGATGGGCACGTCGGTGACGCGTTCGTCGGCGCAGACCGACTTCTCCAAGCGCGGCATCTCGTTCAACATTCCCGGCGAGCAGGTCGACGGCATGGACGTCCGCGCGGTCAAGGCCGCGGGCGACAAGGCGGTGGCGCATTGCCGCGCCGGCAACGGCCCCTACATCCTGGAGATGCAGACCTATCGCTATCGTGGCCACTCGATGTCGGACCCGGCGAAGTACCGGACCCGCGAGGAGGTCGACAAGATCCGCAACGATCAGGACCCGATCGAGCAGGTGCGGCAGCGTCTGCTCGGGCAGGACATGACCGAGGACGATCTGAAGAAGATCGACGCCGAGATCCGCAAGATCGTCAACGAGGCGGCCGATTTCGCGCAGAACGATCCCGAGCCAGATCCCGCCGAACTCTACACCGATGTGTATCGCTGATGATGTCCGTCGCTGACGCCGATCGCGCGAATGCGCCTGTGCCGCTGTCGCGCGGCGATCGCGCGCATGATTGAATGACTGCGGAGCCCAAATGCCAACTCAAGTTCTGATGCCCGCGCTGTCGCCGACCATGGAGAAGGGCAACCTTTCGAAATGGCTCAAGAAGGAAGGCGACAAGGTCAAGAGCGGCGACGTGATCGCGGAGATCGAGACCGACAAGGCGACGATGGAAGTCGAAGCCGCCGATGACGGCACGCTCGGCAAGATCCTGATCCCCGAAGGCACCAACGACGTCGCGGTCAACACCCCGATCGCCACTATCCTCGGCGACGGCGAAAGCGCCGCCGATGCCGACAAGGCACCCGATCCTGCCGCGCAGAACAAGAGCTCGCAGTCTGCACCGCCGGCCGCAGCATCGGAAGCCGCTGAACCGAAGTCAGCGCCTGCGCAGAGTGCTCCGGAAGCGCCCGCTGTCTCGGCTGCCGCAGATCCAGACATTCCCGCCGGCACCGAAATGGTGACGCAGACCATCCGCGAAGCGCTGCGTGACGCGATGGCCGAGGAGATGCGTCGCGATCCCGACGTGTTCGTGATGGGCGAGGAAGTCGCCGAGTATCAGGGCGCCTACAAGGTGACGCAGGGGCTGCTGCAGGAGTTCGGCGCGCGCCGCGTGATCGACACCCCGATCACCGAGCACGGCTTCGCCGGCGTCGGCGTCGGCGCGGCGATGACCGGGCTGAAGCCGATTGTCGAATTCATGACCTTCAACTTCGCCATGCAGGCGATCGACCAGATCATCAATTCCGCCGCCAAGACGCTGTACATGTCCGGCGGGCAACTCGGCTGCTCGATCGTCTTCCGCGGCCCCAACGGCGCGGCCTCGCGCGTCGCCGCGCAGCACAGCCAAGACTACTCGGCCTGGTACGCGCAGATTCCCGGCCTCAAGGTGGTCGCGCCGTCGACCGCCGCCGACTACAAGGGCCTGCTCAAGGCAGCGATCCGCGATCCCAACCCGGTGATCTTCCTCGAACACGAGATGATGTACGGGCAGTCCGGCGAAGTGCCGAAGCTCGACGATTTCGTCATTCCGATCGGCAAGGCGCGCATCGCGCGCGCGGGCGAGCACGTCACGCTGATCTCGTGGTCGCACGGCATGACCTACGCGCTGAAGGCGGCCGAGGAACTGGCCAAAGACGGCATCGACGCCGAAGTGATCGACCTGCGCACGCTGCGGCCGCTCGACACCGAGACGATCATCGCCTCGGTGAAGAAGACCGGCCGCGCGGTGGCGGTCGAGGAGGGCTGGCAGCAGAACGGCGTCGGCGCCGAACTCGCTGCGCGGATTATGGAGCACGCGTTCGATTATCTGGATGCGCCGGTCAAGCGCGTGTCGGGCAAGGACGTGCCGATGCCTTACGCAGCCAATCTCGAGAAGCTGGCGCTGCCGAGCGTCGCCGAAGTCGTCGAGGCGGCCAAAGCCGTCTGCTATCGGTGAGGCCATGACCGGCCCGAAGCAACAGCCGCTGCCGCCCGACGTGGTCGGCCGCGAGGACGCCACCGAGGTGCTGCGCGCTTTCGTGCTCGACGGCGGGCTGTCGATCGCGTTCATGCGCGCCTTCGAGGAGCCCGACATGTGGGGGCTGCTGCTGGTCGACATCGCCCGCCACGCCGCGCGCGCCTATGCGCGCGAGAGCAACTACACCGAGGACGAGGCGCTGGGCCGCATCGTCGAGATGTTCGAGGCCGAGATCGCGCGCCCGTCGGATCTGGGCAGCACCACCGAACGGCCGCAGTAAGGTATTCACGCCATGCCGATCAACATTCTGATGCCCGCGCTGTCCCCGACCATGGAGAAGGGCAACCTTGCGAAGTGGCTGAAGAAGGAGGGCGACAAGGTCAAGAGCGGCGATGTCATCGCCGAAATCGAGACCGACAAGGCGACGATGGAAGTCGAGGCCGCCGACGAGGGCACGCTGGCGAAGATCCTGGTGCCGGAAGGCACCCAGGACGTTGCGGTCAACGCCGTGATCGCGGTGCTGGCCGGCGACGGCGAGGACGTTGCGACGGCCGGGGCAGGCGCTGGGAAGGCGGAAGCGCCGAAGGCAGAGGCCCCCAAAGCCGAGGCCCCCAAAGCGAATCTCGCGGAAGCCAAACCCGAGAAGGCCACCACGCCAGCCGCCAAGGACGGGGCGCCGCGCGCTGCTTCGCCCGAGGCCGCTCACACCAACGGCGCGCGCGTCTTCTCGTCGCCGCTGGCGCGACGGCTCGCCAAGGATTCCGGGATCGATCTGGCCCGCGTCGAAGGCAGCGGGCCGCACGGCCGCGTCATCGCCCGCGACATTGAAAAAGCCAAGGCCGGCGGCGGCCTCAAGGCGCCGGCAGCGGCTCCGGCTTCGTCCGCAGCGCCCAGCGTCGCGCCGTCGATGTCCGACCAGCAGATCCGCGCGCTATATCCGGAAGGCAGCTACGAGGTGGTGGCGCATGACGGCATGCGCCGGACGATTGCGCAGCGGCTGACGCAATCGACCCAGACCATCCCGCATTTCTATCTGACGATCGACTGCAATCTCGACCGGCTGATGGCCGCGCGCGAGGACATCAACGCCGCCGCCCCGAAAGACAAGGACGGCAAGCCGGCCTACAAGCTGTCGGTCAACGATTTCGTCATCAAGGCGATGGCGATCGCGCTGCAGCGTATCCCGGACGCCAACGTGTCGTGGACGGAAGCCGGAATGCTCAAGCACAAGCATTCCGACATTGGCGTCGCCGTCGCGATGCCGGGCGGACTGATCACCCCGATCATCCGCAGCGCCGAGACGGCGTCGCTGTCATATATCTCCGCGCAGATGAAGGATTTCGCCGCACGTGCTCGGGCGCGCAAGCTGAAGCCCGAAGAGTATCAGGGCGGCACCACCGCGGTGTCCAACCTCGGCATGTACGGCATCAAGGACTTCACGGCAGTGATCAACCCGCCGCACGCCACCATCCTCGCCGTCGGCACCGGCGAGCAGCGCCCGATCGTTTGTAACGGCCAGATCGAGATCGCCACGATGATGAGCGTGACGCTGAGCTGCGATCACCGCGCCGTCGACGGCGCGCTCGGCGCCGAACTGATCGGCGCGTTCAAGACGCTGATCGAAAATCCCGTGATGATGATGGTGTGACATGCCGCTAGTCCGGATTTCGCTGCGCGCCGGCAAAAGCGAGGCCTACCGGCAGGCGGTCGGCGAGGGCGTGTATCAGGCGCTGCGCGACACCTTCAACGTTCCTGAAGAAGACCGCTTCGTCGTCGTCTCGGAACATGGCGCGGCGGATTTCCAGTTCAGCAAGACCTACATGGACATCGCCCGGTCCGACGATCTGGTGATCATCCAGATCACGGTCAGCAACACCCGTAATGTCGCGCAGAAGCAGGCGCTGTATGCAAGGATCGCCGAGTTGCTGGCGCGTGAGCCGGGCGTGCGCGGCGAAGACGTGTTCATCAATCTGATCGAAGTCGCCAAAGAGAACTGGTCGTTCGGCAACGGCATTGCGCAATACGTCTGAGCCCTCGCGCGCCGCGTTCGACCCTATGAACTGATCCGGGGATCCCATGACCGACACCTCCTTCGACGTCATCATCATCGGCTCCGGCCCCGGCGGTTATGTCGCGGCGATCCGGGCGGCGCAGCTCGGCTTCAAGACCGCGATCGTCGAGAAATCCTATCTCGGTGGCATCTGTCTCAACTGGGGCTGCATCCCGACCAAGGCGCTGCTGCGTTCGGCCGAGGTCTACCACCTGATGCAACACGCCAAGGATTACGGGCTGTCGGCTGACAACATCAGCTACGATCCGAAGGCGGTGGTGGCGCGTTCGCGCGGGGTGTCGAAGCGGCTCAACGACGGCGTCGGCTTCCTCATGAAGAAGAACAAGATCTCGATCATCTGGGGCGCGGCGACGGTCGACGCGCCGGGCAAGCTCACCGTCGCGGCGTCGAAGACCGAGGCGCCGAAGGGCGCGCTGGGGCAGGGCAGCTATCAGGCCAAGCACATCATCGTTGCCACCGGCGCGCGGCCGCGCGTGCTGCCGGGGCTGGAGCCGGACAGGAAGCTGGTCTGGACCTATTTCGAGGCGATGGTGCCGGAGACCATGCCGAAGTCTCTGCTGGTGGTGGGCTCCGGCGCGATCGGCATCGAATTCGCGTCGTTCTTCCACACCATGGGCGCCGAGGTCACCGTGGTCGAGGTGCTGCCGCAGATTCTGCCCGTCGAGGACGCGGAGATCGCCGGCCTCGCCCGCAAGCGGTTCGAAAAGCAGGGCATCAAGATCCTAACCGGGGCCAAGGTGACCAAGCTCGACAAGAAGGCGGACAGCGTCGTCGCCACCATCGATCCCGGCACCGGCAAGGCCGAGACGCAGGAATTCGACCGGGTGATCTCGGCGGTCGGCGTGGTCGGCAATGTCGAGAATCTCGGACTGGAGAAGCTCGGCGTGAAACTCGACCGTGGCACCATCGTCACAGACGGCCTGGGCCAAACCAGCGTCCCCGGCATCTATGCGATCGGCGACGTCGCCGGTCCGCCGATGCTGGCGCACAAGGCCGAGCACGAGGGCGTGGTCTGCGTCGAGGCGATCAAGGGCCTGCATCCGCATCCGCTCGACAAGAGCCTGATTCCCGGTTGCACCTACTGCCATCCGCAGATTGCGTCCGTCGGCGTCACCGAGGCCAAGGCGAAGGAGCAGGGGCGGGAGGTCCGCATCGGCCGCTTCCCGTTCACCGCCAACGGCAAGGCGATCGCGCTGGGCGAGGACCAGGGCCTGGTCAAGGTGATCTTCGACAAGAAGACCGGCCAGTTGCTTGGCGCGCATATGATCGGCGCGGAGGTCACCGAGCTGATCCAGGGCTATGTGGTGGCGATGAACCTCGAGACCACCGAGGAAGAACTGATGCACACCATCTTCCCGCATCCGACACTGTCGGAAATGATGAAGGAAGCCGTGCTCGACGCCTACGGTCGCGTCCTCAACGCCTGACATTCCCCTCCGGTCGCACAGACGGTGGCCGTGCGGCAACGCTTGTTGCCTCGACGCCACAGTTCCGGATCATTTAACCGTCTTTGACGGTCGTTCTTGCGCGCGCCGCTTTTTAGCCACACCGCTCAATGAAATCATGATCACAGGATAAGGCGACAAAGATCAGGTCAAAGTCACCGGATGATCCCTGCCTTGGGGAGGCTCCGGGTGGGACCGACGGCCGGAGAAATCGGGTACGCAATGGACGCCAGGGTGCAGCGCAAATCGACGCTTCGCGGTCGCCGGACGACAGCGACCCACGCACGTGGGCACGACCGGTTTGCCGCAATGCTCAGCTTCGGCCGCGCTGAAACCCCAAAAAAGTCACCGTGTGCCGCGGGTTCGAAACTGGTCGGCCGTCATGTCGCCAAAGACATGAAGGATTTTGTCGGCTTGCAACTGCCGAAGATGATCTTGCGCAATCACCGCACCCGCATCGAACTTGGATCGTCCTCGTCTTGGGGCGGGGATGCCTTTGACAGAAAGTTGACCTCCGCCCACCCGGTGCCGCGCAAGTCCAAAGCCGGAAGCCGGAAGACCAACATTCGGTTGGGGGCGATTTGGATGGCGTCCCGGCTGAAGCCGGGCCTGGCCCGCGAGATGCAGTGCGATGCGGAAGTTTGAGCGTACAACCTTGATTGCGTTGGTGATGGGCGCCACGGCGGCCATGTCGCCGGCATTCGGCTTCGAGGGCACTCCCGTCAGCCCGGAGAACACCGCGATCCCGATCGCCTCGTCGCAGCCCGGCACCGCGCCTGTGCTGAAAAAGGCGATGCCGGCAGAGGCAGCCACCACCTCGCTGACGGCGCTGCAATATGCCGCCGAGGGCGGTCACCCGATTGCGCAATGGCGTCTCGGCCGGATGTATGCCGACGGCAACGGCGTGGTTCAGGACGATCTGCGCGCGTTTGACTATTTCAGCAAGATCGCCAACGCCCATGCCGAGGACAGCCCGTCCGCGCCGCAGGCCGCGATCGTGGCCAATGCCTTCGTTGCGCTCGGCCGTTACTATCTCGACGGCATCCCGAATTCGAAGGTCAAGCGCGACACGGAGCGGGCGCGGGAGATGTTCTCCTATGCGGCGTCGTATTTCGGCAATGCCGATGCGCAGTACGACTTGGCAAGGTTGTATATCGACGGTATTGGAATGCCGCGCGATTTCCGGTACGGCGCCCGCTGGCTAGGCCTCGCGGCGCAGAAAGGCCAGCACCAGGCCCAGGCGATGCTCGGCCAGTTGCTCTTCAACGGCGAAAAACTGCCGCGCCAGGCCGCTCGCGGCCTGATGTGGCTGACGCTCGCCCGCGACAGCGCTACGCCAGACGAGGCATGGATCAAGGACAGCTACAACAGGGCCTTCGCCAAGGCCTCCGACGACGACCGCGCCATGGCGCTGCAGATGCTCGAGCACTGGGTGCAGGGCCGACGCGACTGACGCGTCGGCAACGGACGCGTCGTCGTACCGACGGGGGCGGGCAGCGCGAATCTGGATCAGATCGTCCCTGATAGCTGTTGGTGTGACCGGCACGCTCCTTTCGACAATATACATGTCATTCTGACAGGATACTGTCCCTCGGCGGTTTGCACGGCTCGATCCGCCGCGCCGGCCGATGTCCTCGTCGGCCCAAGGCGGCGGGCGCCAGCTCTTCGGGTTGAGGACGCATGAATCGAACGCTCGCGGTCGCATCAGCACTCGCCGCCATCACCGCCTTTATCCACATTTTCATGGGTAGTCGCGGCGTGGTCGATCCGCTGTTGGCGTCGACGCTGGAGACATGGCCAAAGCTGGTTCTCCACGCTGTCTGGCACATGGGATCGGCAGCGCTGATTTTGTCGGCTGTCGCGCTATTCGTTGGCGGCTTGCCCCGGCACGCTGAGGCGTCACGCTATCTGGTCTGGTTCATCTCGGTATCGTGGTGCTGCTTTGCTGGCGTGTTCCTGGCCATCATTGCGCTTCAACCGGAGTCGGGCTGGCTCTTCAAGCTGCCACAATGGACACTGCTGTTGCCGGTCGGGCTGCTTGGCCTGTGGGCCAGCGCCCGGACAACCAAGAGCACGTGACGACACCCAAAGCGACGCGCCGCGGAGGAGGGCGCTGACGACGCCACCCGGGCTCAGATCGCCAGATATCTCAGACGCAGGTCCTCGCTGTCGAGAACTTCCTTAGCGGTGCCATCGAACACCACTTCGCCGGTGTCGAGAATGACGGCGCGATCCGACAGGTTGAGGGCGGCGACTGCGTTCTGCTCGACGATGATGGTGGTGATGCCCGCCGCGCGCACTTCCATCAGCGCCTTGGCGATGTCGTGCCGCACCACCGGGGCGAGGCCCTCATAGGGCTCGTCGAGCAACAGCAGCTTGAGGTCGCGGGCGAGGGCGCGGGCGATCGCCAGCATCTGCTGCTCGCCGCCCGACATCGTCACGCCTTCCTGCTTGCGCCGTTCGGCGAGCCGCGGAAACAGCTCGTAAATCCGCTCGAACGACCAGCCGACACTGCCGGAGATCACCGCGATCTGCAGGTTCTGCTCGACCGTCATGCCGGGAATGATCCGGCGGTCTTCTTGCACAAGCTGGATGCCCGCTTGCGCCGCGTAGTAATTCGGCTTGCCGTGCAGCTTGACGCCGTCGAGGATGACTTCGCCGGAATGCAGCTCGGGCGTCGACGCGCGCGCGATCGCCCGCAGCGTCGAGGTCTTGCCGGCGCCGTTGCGGCCGAGCAGCGCCAGGATCTCGCCCTTGTTGAGCGTGAACGAGACGTTCTGCACGATGTAGCTGTCGCCGTAATAGGCATTGATGTCACGACAGGAAAAGAACGGCGCGGCGCCGGCATGGCCCGCGTGGGGGCGTTCGATTGTCTTCGTGCTCATACCTGTTCCTCGCCAAGATAGGCTTCGATCACCTTGGGATTGCCCTTGATTTCGTCGGGGACGCCCTGCGCGATGACGCGACCGCCGGCCAGAACGGTGATGCGGTCGGCGAGCGAGAACACCACATGCATGTCGTGCTCGATGATGACGATGGTCATCCCCGAATCCTTGATCTGCCGCAGGATCTCGATGGTGGCGTTGGTGTCGGCGCGGGCCATGCCGGCGGTCGGCTCGTCGAGCAACAATAGTTTCGGCTTCTGCACCAGTCCGATCACCATCTCGAGCCGCCGCTTGTCGCCGCGCGAAAGCGCGCCGCCGAGATGATACAGATGCTCGCCCAGCCCACGCTCACGCAGCGCCTGGATGGCGCGCTGCCCGATCTCGCCCTGCTCGTCGAAACGGGACACCAGCTTGAGCCGGAACGCGCCGTCGCGATGCGACAGCATCGCCATCATCACGTTCTCGAGCACCGTGAGATCGCCGAAGATCTCCGGCGTCTGGAACACCCGTGCGACGCCGAGCTGGTTGATCTCGTAGGGCTTGAGCCCCGTCAGCTCGGTGCCGTGGAACATCACCTTGCCCTGGGTCGGCGGCAGCACGCCGACGCAGACGTTGAGCAGCGTCGACTTGCCGGCGCCGTTCGGCCCGATGATCGCGTGGGTTTCGCCCTCGCGGATATCCAGATTCACATCGGCCAACGCGTGCAGGCCCGCGAAGGTCTTGTGGACGTGGTCGATGTGCAGAACGATGTCGTTGGTCGCAATCATGGCGCAACGGCCCTCTTCTTCTCGGCAGTCTCGTTCTCGGCGACCTTCTTCTCGGCCGCCGCCGCGCCGTGACTCGACGGCATCTCTTCGATCACGCTCTCACCGAGGCCATCGCGCTGCGGCGAGTCGCCGAGCGACTTGACCCTTGGCGTGTGCTTGAAGCCGAGCAGCCGGTTGATGCCTTCCATAATGCCGCCGGGCAGGAAGATCACCACCGCCATGAACAACAGGCCGAGAGTGAGCTGCCAACCTTCGCCCACGAACAGGCCTGCGGTCTTGACCACCAGTTCGCGGACGCCATCCGGCAAGAAGGCGAACACGGCGGTCAGTTGCTGCTCGTTGTAGGCCGAGAAGATGTTCTCGAAATACTTGATGAGGCCGGTGCCGAGCACCGGACCGAGCAGCGTGCCGGAGCCGCCGAGGATGGTCATCAGCACCACCTCGCCCGACGCGGTCCACTGCATCCGCTCGGCGCCGACCAGCGGATCGGTCGCCGCCAGCAACGAGCCGGCCAGACCGGCGAACATGCCGGAAATCACGAAGGCGGACAGCAGATACGGCCTGGTGTGATAGCCGGTATATCCCATCCGGTTCTGGTTCGATTTGATCGCGCGGAGCGTCATGCCGAACGGCGAGCGGAAGATCGCGATCGACAGGCCGAATGCCGCCACCAGCACCGCGCCGCAAATGTAGAAGCCGGTCCATCCGGTGATCGGCAGGCCGAGCAGCGACGGCGTCGGCGAGACGTAGCCGAGCGCGGCGTCGAGATGCCGCGGATCCTGGCGCAACACGCGCAATCCGGTCTCGCCATTGGTGATCGGCGTCAGCACCGAATACGCCATATTGTAGCACATCTGCGCGAAGGCGAGCGTCAGGATCGAGAAGTAGATGCCCGAGCGCCGCAGGCTGATGAACCCAATCGCCAGCGCCAGCAGGCCCGCGAGGATGACCGAGAACGCCACCGCCGGCAGCAGGTCCATCGAGACCAGCTTGAACGACCACACCGCGGCGTAGGAGCCGACACCGAGAAACGCGGCGTGGCCGAACGACAGATAGCCGGTGAGACCGAACAGGATGTTGAAGCCGATCGCGAAGATGCCGTAGATCGCGAACTTCTGCAGAAGGTCGGGATAGCCGGCGCCGATCGGGGTGAAGATCACCGGCCCGAGCGCGACCACGATGGCAAAGCCGATCAACAGTGCGACGTCGGCGAGTTTGGAGGTATGCTTCATCTGATCAGCTCTCCATCACGCCCTTGCGCCCCAGCAGTCCGCGTGGGCGCACCAACAAGATCACGACGGCGACCAGATAGATGATGATCTGGTCGATGCCCGGCACCAGGCTCTTGACCTCGTTCATCGAGGCAAACGACTGCAGAATGCCGAGCAGGAACCCCGCCAGCACGGCGCCCGGCAGCGACCCCATGCCGCCGACCACCACGACGACGAACGACAGCACGAGAAAATCCATGCCCATGTGATAGTCGGGCGGCACGATCGGCGTGTACATCACTCCGGCAAGCCCTGCGACCACCGCGGCGAGACCGAACACGATTGTGAAGCGGCGCTCGATGTTGATGCCGAGCAGGCCGACCGTCTCGCGGTCCTGCATGCCGGCCCGAACGACCATGCCGAAGGTGGTGAGTTGTAGAAAGGCGAACACCGCCGCGATCACCGCCAGCGAAAACGCCAGATAGACGATGCGCCAGTACGGATAGACGATCGCCTCGGTCAACTGCAGGCTGCCGGAGAAAATCTGCGGCGCGGACTGCGCGATCGGGTTGGCGCCGAAGAAGTGCTTGACGATCTCCTGCAACACGATGGCGAGGCCGAAGGTGACGAGGATCTGGTCGGCATGCGGGCGCTTGTAGAAGAACCGGATCAGGCCGCGCTCGATGATGATGCCGATCAGCAGCATCACCGGAATCGCCAGCAGGATCGACGCCGGCACCGAGTAGTCGATCAAAATCTTGCCCCAGTCGCCGAGCATCGCCTGGACGTAGGGCGTCTTGACCTCGAGCGGCGACCCCCACGGGGTGGTCCGCGTCGGGTCGACTTTGACGATCTCCAAAGTCAGGAGCTTGTTGAACACCACGGCGCAGAACGCGCCGAGCATGAACAGCGCGCCGTGCGCGAAGTTCACCACGCCGAGCGTGCCGAAGGCGAGGGTCAGCCCGAGCGCGATCAGCGCATAGGCTCCTCCTTTATCGAGGCCGTTCAGGATCTGCAGAAAAATGGCGTCCATGCGTCGTCAATCTCCCATCGAGCCACGCGCGGCGCGTGTCCACGAAATCGTCCGGCGACGAAAATCGTCACCTCGAAACTGGTATTGGCTGTACGAGCGTTGCCATGTCGTGACGGCTACCGTCGCAAGACACAGCCGGCCGGCTGCGTCGCCAGAACGCAACCGACCGGAATAGGAGTCCAGGCCTACCGAATTGCTTGCGGCAAATCCGACAGGGTCAGATTATCCGCACTTCTTGGCGTCCTTGGAGCCGAGTTCGCCGCCGAAGATGCTCGGGTCATAGGTGACCTGAGACGCCGGCACGATCTTCCGGACCTCGAGCAGGTCGAACTTGTCCTTCGGCTTGTCCTTGCCCTGCACCACCAGCACGTCCTTGAAGCACTGATGGTCGGCGGCGCGGTACAGCGTCTTGCCGTTGCCCATGCCGTCGAACTCGAAGCCTTCCAGCGCCTTGATCACGGCAGACGGGTTGAAACTGCCGGCACGCTCGCAGGCGTCGGCGTAGAGGATCGCCTGAACGTAGCAGGTCTGGGCGGCCTGCGACGGCGGCGTGCCATAGGCCGCACCGAACGACTTGGTGAAGGCGCTGGTCGCTGCGTCTTCCAGCTTCCAGTCCCAATTGGCGGTGCCGTAGATGCCCTTGATCGCATCGCCGGCGCCTTGCGCCATCAGTTCAGAGAACAGCGGAACGACGATTTCAAACTTCTTGCCGTTCGCCATCTTGTCGCGCAGGCCGAACTGCACCGCCTGGGTCAAGGAGTTGATCATGTCCTTGCCGTAGTGGTTCAGGATCAGCACGTCGGCGCCGGAATTCAGCACCGGGGTGATGTACTGCGAGAAGTCGGCAGCGCCGAGCGGGGTGCGGACGGCCTTGACCGTCTTCCAGCCCTGCTTTTCGGTCGCATCCTTCATCGACTCTTCCTGGGTCCAGCCCCAGGTGTAGTCGGCGGTCAGGTGATAGGCGGCGCGGTCCTTGCCATAGGCTTCGGAGAGCACCGGTCCAAGCGCCACGCCCGACATATAGGCGTTGAAGAAGTGGCGGAAGCCGTAGGCGCGCTTGTCCTTGCCGGTGGTGTCGTTGGAGTGGGTGAGGCCGGCCATGAAGATCACGCCGACGTCCTGACACAGCGATTGCACCGCGACCGCTTCGGCCGACGACGAGCCGCCGGTGATCATGATCGCGCCGTCCTTCTCGATCATGCGCTTGGCGGTGGCGCGCGCCTGATCGGCCTTCGTCTGGGTGTCGCCGGAGACGTAGGCGACCTTCTTGCCGAGCACGCCGTTGCCCTTCAGCGCCAGCGGCTTCATGGTCTTGAGCATGCCGCCATCGCCCTCACCATTGAGGTGCTTGACGGCGAGCTGATAGGCCTTGAGTTCATCCATGCCTTCATCGGCATAGGCGCCGGACTGCGGCACGTTGAAGCCGAACGTGACTTCCTTGCCCTTGGGCATGTTGCAGAAGTCGTCGGCCCAGGCGTCGCGGATGAAGAACGTCGGCGTTGCCAGCGCGGCCGCGCCGGCAAGCCCGGTCTTGAGTGCAGTTCTACGATTGATGATGAGCTTGTCGTTGGCCATGTTTCCTCCTCGGCGTTTCAACATCAGCGCTTCTTGTTACCGTCGCTCCCACACATGCGAGATCGTTCGGCCAGAGCTTTGGTCGCTTCTGGAGGCATGTTCGTGTTTCGGAGTTGAATCCGTCAACCGCTACGTTTGGTGTAGGCGCGCGACAATTACTTCGCTCGAGAGATCATGGTGCAATGCAACGGATATGGAAATGAGACTCGACGGAAAGCCCTGCAGTCGTGTGCTTTTTACGTAGTTGGTCAACGGAACGAGCGATGGAGTCGAAGCCGATCGTACCGGTCGAAGACCCGGCTCAATCCTCGCGTCAAATAGCCGCGGTAACTGCGTGAACCGACATCGGAAAGCCTTGGCGGTATTTACTGGCGCGACTTCACCTCGAACTCGCTCCCGGTTCGCCGATCCGGCCCGCGTGCCGCGCGAGCAGGTCGCGCAAGACGGTGGTCGCATGAGATGGCGGCGTCAGGTGCTACACGCCGCTTGAACCATAGCGGCGCGGCCGTTCCCGGCGCCGGCGGTATCGTTGACAATGATCGCAGCAACAAAGCGATGGCTGTACGATGAGGAGCGGCGATCGCTCAGGTGCACACGAAACATCGGCGACGGTCGGTTTTGGGCTTGGCCAGACCGAATTTCGCTACGGAGCTTTGCTTGGATCAAGCCCCGAAGCCTCAGGCGGCATCCAGATCGAAATCCGCCCACACCGGCACGTGGTCGGACGGCTTCTCCCAGTTCCGCACGTAAGCGTCGATGCCGACATTGCGGAGCCGGTCGGTAGCCTGCGGCGACAGCAGCAGGTGGTCGATCCGCAGTCCCCAATTCTTCTGCCAGGCTCCGGCCTGGTAGTCCCAGAATGTGTATTGGCCCGGCGCGTCGGTGGAGGCGCGCAGCGCATCGGTGAGTCCGAGGCCGAGCAGAGCCTGGAAACTCTCCCGCGTCTGCGGCCGGAACAATGCATCATCGACCCAGCCGGCCGGGTTGTGGACGTCGATGGGTTGCGGGATCACGTTGAAGTCGCCGGCCAGGATCAGCGGCTCCTCGGTTTTCAGGCGCTGCTGCGTGTACTCGAGAAGCCGCGACATCCAGCGTAGCTTGTAGGGATATTTTTCACTCTCGACCGGATTCCCGTTAGGCAGATAGAGGCAGGCGACACGGACCACGCCGCGCTTCAGCGACACAACGCCTTCGAGGAATCGGGCGTGAGTATCATCGTCGTCGCCGGCGAGGCGAGGGGTGGCTTCCTCCAGCGGATATTTCGACAGCAATGCGACGCCATTGAACGTCTTCTGGCCGTGGGTGACGACATTGTAGCCGAGCGCTTCGATCGCCTCGCGCGGAAACGCCTCGTCGACGCACTTGATCTCCTGCAGGCACACCACGTCCGGCGCGCACTCGTTCAGCCAACTGACCAGGTGATCCAGTCGCTGCCTGACAGAGTTTACGTTCCAGGTTGCGATCCGCATGTCGTTATCCGTCGGTTCAAAAATCCGGGCTGGTGCCATACCATGGTTGCGGGGGCTGTGGTAAGCCTCAGAAAAATCGGGCGTAATGACGCCTCGGGAGCGCGCGGGCGGTGGATGCCGTCGGGCGTGGCAAGATCAACGCGGAGCGTCATGGCCAAACGTCGCTGGATCATCATTGCCTGCTTTCTGGGCATTTCCGCAGGGGCCGCTGTTGTCCTGCAGCCGTACTGGTCGAAAAGCCAGGTCGCGACCAAAAGCGCGCCGCGGACGCGTGTGGTCACGGTCGATCTGGACAAGGCGGTGCGGAAACCGATCCCGGTCGATGTCGACGCGATCGGCATGGTGACGCCGATCTCCAGCGTTGCGCTGAAATCCAGGCTCGAAACCACCATCGTCGACGTCCATTTCGAGGACGGCGCGCGGGTCAAGCAAGGCGATCTGTTGTTCACGCTCGACTCGCGCCAGATCGACGCCCAGATCGAGCAGGCCGAAGGCAATCTCGCCCGCGACCGCGCCCAGCTCGCCGGCGCCGAACGGGACTTGCGCCGCTATAACGAATTGATCGGGAAGGGCGCCACCACCCAGGTCAACCTCGACAACGCCAAGACCCAGGCCGACATCCTCGCGGGAACCATCAGGGGCGCCCAGTCGGCGCTGGATAATCTGCGGGTCCAGAAAAGCTATACTGCGATCCGCGCGCCGTTCTCCGGCCGGATCAGCGCCGCCAACGTCAAAATCGGCAATTTCGTCCGCCCCGCGGACACCGCGCCGTTGGCGACGATCAACCAGATGGCGCCGGTCTATGTCACTTTCGCCGTCCCGCAGCGGGTTCTGGTCGATCTGCGCGATGCGATGAAAGCAGGCGCCACCAAGGTGGTCGCTACCATTCCCGGGAGCGGCCGATCCGAGGAGGGCAAGGTGGCAATGGTCGAGAACACCGTCGACGCCACCACCGGCATGGTCACGGTCCGCGGCGTCATGGAAAACAGCAACGAGACGCTGTGGCCGGGAACGCTGGTCAATACCAAGCTCACCGTTCGGACCGAGGAGGCCGTTGCGGTGCCCACCGTGGCGGTGCAACGCAGTCAGGGCGGCAATTTTGTGTTCGTGATCAAGAACGGCGTTGCGCACGTCCAGCCGGTCACCGTCAGCCGCACCTTCATGGGAGAGTCCGTCATCACCGATGGCCTTGCTGGCGGCGAAGACGTGGTGACGGACGGCCAGTTGCTGCTGTCGGAAGGCACCAGGGTCGAGCCGCGCAGCCGCAGGGCCGGAGCCTGAGACCATGACCCTTTCCGAGCTGTGCATCCGGCGGCCGGTTCTGACCACGCTGATCACCGCGTCGATCATCGCCTTCGGGATCTTCGGCTATCGACTGCTGCCGGTTTCGGCGTTGCCGAAAGTCGATTTCCCGACCATTGCGGTGACGGCGACGCTTCCGGGCGCCAGCGCCGACACCATGGCGGCGTCGGTCGCCGGCATCATCGAGCGCCAGCTCTCGACCATCGCCGGCATCTCCTCGATGTCGTCGAACTCGTCGCAGGGCACCTCGGTCATCACCATCCAGTTCGACCTCGGCCGCAATATCGATGCCGCCGCGCTCGACGTCCAGACCGCGCTGACGATCGCGCAGCGGCGCCTGCCGATCGAGATGACGACGCCCCCGAGTTTTCGAAAAGTGAACCCGGCGGAGTTCCCGGTGCTGTTCGTGGCGTTGAGTTCGCCGACGCTGCCATTGTCTGCGGTCAACGAATACGGCGACATCACCATCGGGCAGGCTCTGTCGCAGATTCCCGGCGTCGCTCAGGTGACGATCTACGGCGCGCAGAAGTTCGCCATTCGGGTCCAGGCCGATCCGGAAGCCGCTGCGGCACGTGGATTGTCGCTCGAAGACATCCGCATCGCGGTGGCGCGCGCCAATTCCTCGACCCCGGTCGGCACCATGAGCGGGCCGAAGCAGGACTTCGCGCTGCAGGCCTCCGGCCAGATGGACAAGGCGGTCGACTACCGCCACATCGTGGTGGCCTGGCGCAACGGCTCGCCGGTCAAGCTCGATGAAGTCGCCCGGGTCTACGACAGCGTCGAGAACGACCGGCTGGCGACCTGGTTCAACGGCGAGCGCTCGATCGTGCTTGCGATCCAGAAACAACCCGACGCCAACACCGTGGCCGTGGTGGACGGCGTCCGCGCCAAGCTGCCGTCATTGCGCGCCCAGATCCCGCCCTCGGTCGCGATGACCGTGATGATGGACCGCTCTGTGTCGGTGCGGCAGGCGGTGTTCGACGTCCAGGAGACATTGGCGATCGCCGTTGTGCTGGTCGTGCTGGTGATCTTCCTGTTCCTGCGCAAGGCGTCCGCGACCTTCATCCCGGCGCTGGCGGTGCCGATCTCGCTGCTCGGCACCTTCGCCGTGATGTACATGCTCGATTTCTCGATCAACAACATGACGCTGCTGGCGCTGACGCTGTCCGTCGGCTTCGTCGTCGACGACGCCATCGTCATGCTCGAGAACATCATGCGCCACGTCGAGCAAGGCATGCGACCGTTCGATGCGGCGCTGAAGGGGGCGCGCGAAATCGGCTTCACCATCATCTCGATCACCTTCTCGCTGATCGCGGTGTTCATCCCGGTGCTGCTGATGGGCGGCATTGTCGGCCGCGTATTCCGCGAATTTTCCGTCACCATCGCTGTGGCGATCCTGGTGTCGGGCTTCGTGTCGCTGACGCTGACGCCGATGCTGTGCGCGCGAATGCTCAAGGCGCACGACCCGCACAAGAAGGAAAACATCGTCCTGCGCGGCTTCGAGACGATGTTCAGCCGCTGGCTGCGCGGCTACGAATGGGCGCTCGACCGCGTGCTGGCGCACAAATTCCTGATGCTGATGGTGACCTTCGCCACGCTCGGCGGCACGATCTATCTCTACATGGTCGTGCCTAAAGGGTTCTTTCCGCAGGAAGATACCGGCTTCCTGATCGGCGTCACCGAGGCCGCGACCGACACCTCGTTCGAGGCGATGAAGGATCGCCAGCTCGCGCTGGTCGAGGTCATCAAGACCGATCCGGCTGTCGACTACATCAACAGCACGGTCGGCGCCGGCGGCCCGAATGCCACCGCGAATTACGGCCGGCTGTTCGTCGCCCTGAAGCCGATCAAAGAGCGCGATCCGGCCGCCAAGGTGATCACGCGTTTGCGGCAGAAGGCCGGACAGATCCCCGGAATGCAGGTGTTCTTCCAGAGCATCCAGAATCTGTCGATCGGCGGCCGCATTTCCAAAAGCCAGTATCAATATGTGATGCAGAGCGGCGACACCGAGGCGCTGTACCGCCTCGCCCCGGAGATGCGTGACAAGATCGCCAGATTGCCGGGCCTGCTCGACGTCACCACTGATCTTTACATCAAGAACCCGCAAATGACGATCGAGATCGACCGCGAAAAGGCGGCCGTCTATGGCATCACCGTCGATCAGGTGCGCAACCAGCTCTACAACGCCTACGGTGCACGGCAGATCGGCACGATCTACATGCCGTCGAACGACTATCAGATTATCCTCGAGGTGCAGCCGCAGTTCCGCGGTGATCCGAACGACATCTCGAAGCTCTATCTCAAGACCGGCAACAACCAGACCATTCCGATCGACGCGGTGGCCAAGATGGTGCCCACCGTCGGCCCGCTGCAGATCAATCACCAGGGTCAGCAGCCCGCGGTGACGATCTCGTTCAATCTCGCGGAAGGCCAGTCGCTCGGCGCCGCGGTCGATCGCATCACCCAGATCGAGCAGGAGTCCAATTTGCCGGTCACGATCGTGACCGGGTTCTCCGGCACGGCCCAGGTGTTTCAGGAAAGTCTGCGCGGGCAGGGCGTGTTGATCCTCGCCGCAGTGTTCGCGGCGTTCGTGATCCTCGGCATCCTGTACGAGAGCTTCATCCACCCGATCACCATCATCTCCGGCCTGCCGTCGGCCGGTATCGGCGCGATCCTGACGTTGATGCTGTTCGACATGGAGCTCTCGGTGATCGCGATGATCGGCATCGTGATGCTGGTCGGTATCGTCAAGAAGAATGCGATCATGATGGTCGATTTCGCCCTGGAGCGGCGGCGCGTCGGGCTGTCGGCCGAGCACGCCATCCGCGAGGCGGCACTGCTGCGGTTCCGACCGATCATGATGACGACCTTCGCCGCGATCTTCGGCACGCTGCCGATCGCGCTCGGCACCGGCGCTGGCGCTGAGCTGCGTCAGCCGCTCGGCGTCGCCGTGGTCGGCGGGCTGTGCGTTTCGCAATTGCTGACGCTGTTCATCACCCCGGTGATCTACATCTATCTCGACAAGATCGATCGCAAGCTGAAGCGCCGGCTCGAGCCGCAGCACGAGGAATTGCCCGACGGCGAGCGCCCGCGGGCGGTGGCGGCGGAATGAGGTCGCGCCTGTCGGTGCGTCGGGTGGTTGCGAGCCTCGTCGCGTTCGGGCTGATCGGGCTGGCCTCCGGTCGAAGCATGGCCGTCGAGCCGATCGAAATCTTCGATGCGCATCTGCACTACAACTGGGAGCCTGCGCCCTACTATCAGCCGGATGAAGTCTTGGCGTTGCTGAAGCGCCATCGCGTCACCGGAATCCTCGCGACCAGCCGCCCCAACAAGGGCACCCATGTGCTGATGGAGGCCAACGCGGATGGGCTGCAAATCGTGCCGTTCATTCGGCCCTATCGGGTTCGGCCGGACATCCAGACCTGGTTCAGGGACCCGGTGATCTTCGATCTGGTGCAGGACGAGTTCAAGCGCGGATACTACCGCGGCATCGGCGAATTTCACCTGACCGGCTCGGCGGCCGACACCGAAGTGGTGAAGAAGACCGTCGATTTCGCGGTTGCACACGACCTCTATCTGCACGCCCACGCCGACGAGGACGCCGTCGAGATCCTGATGCGGCACAATCCGCGCGCTCGGATCATCTGGGCGCATACCGGTTTCGGCCTTTCGACCGATCGCGTCGCCGCGCTACTCGAAAGATATCCCAAGCTGGTGGGCGAGCTGTCCTATCGCAGCGGGATCGTTGGCGGCGGCGGTGCGTTGACGCCGGAGTGGCGCGCGTTGATCGAGCGGTTTCCCGATCGCTTTCTGCTCGGGTCGGACACCTGGGTCAACGAGCGCTGGGCGGCCTATGGCGAGATCATGGCCGGTTATCGGGCTTGGCTCGTGCAGCTGCCACCTGCCACCGCAGCGAAAATCGCGCACGGCAATGCGCGGGCGCTGTTCGCCGACGCGCGTTGATCGATGACCACCTCACGCCGGTAGACCGCGCACCACAAGCGCCAGGCACAGGATCACCATGATCGACGGCAGCGCCCATCTGCTGTGCGCACGAATTCCGGACGCGAGCCCATGTAGTCGCGCGGTCGGATCGGCGCAGGGCTTCCACAGCAGGGCATCGATCAGGACGACCACCACGAGATAGAAATAGCCGAGCGAGATGATCTTGGCGATCGGGGTGTTCAGCGAGATCGAGCCGGGAAAGCTCGCCTCGTAGGTGAAGCTGATCGCCGCCAGGGCCAGCAGAGCCGAGAACACCAGGCCGCCGTGATCCTTCGGCGCCGCGCCCGGAATCCACAGCACGAACAGCGACACCGCCAGCGTCGACAGGATCGGGATGAACAGCCGGAGCAGATAGCGCTCGGACAGCCGCTCGATCCCGACCGTCGAGTTGAGCCGCGAATAGCTGCGTGCGTTCCAGCCGGTCGCTTCGTCATAGAAGAAGGTCAGATCGAGCGGCCGCCAGTCGATCACCGACAGCTTGTTGTCGATCCGGGAGAACTGACGATCCGATTCTGTGGTGACGAGCATCGCTTCTTGCTTGGCGTAGCGCGGCAGCGAGAACGACAGCGTCAGCTTCTGGCGATCGATCGGAAACGCCGACATGTCGATCGCGACGCGGAAGTCGGCTTCGTAGCGCTCCACCATCACGATGCTGCCGTCGGCGTAGGCCGAGATCGCCTGGGTTCTGGAGCGCGGTTCGCCGATTTGGTTGTCGATCGCGACGCCCGGCGTCCAAATTCCCGCGAGGAACTGATCGGCTTCTGCGCCGACGCGATCGACGCGGGTCGCGCCGACCTCGACCGGATCGAATCGCCGGCGCGGGTCGGTCCAGCGTTGCGTGACTTCAATGTGGAGCCGGGCGCGACCGGCGACTTCCTTGACCTCGGTGATGTCGAGGACGTGCAGTCCGACCCGCACCTGCATCGGCAGTTCGACGCCGTCAGGCACGCCTTCCTTGCCGGCGCGCGCCTGGGCCGGGTCGGCGAGCAAGCCCGCGGCCAACAAGATAAGCAGTGTCAGCAGTTCTCTCATCCCTGCGGGCCGCCGCGCATGGCGATCATCCGCGCCATCACCGCGAAGACGACAAAGGCGAGGATGGCGCCGATCAGCGCCGCCGCGATCAGCTCGGTGCGTGTCCGCTGCAGAGCCGCGCCATGTGTCGGGAAGACTTTGACGGCGGCGACGTTTCCGATCATCCGGCCGGAAAAATCGATCAGCGGCTGTACCAGAACAGCGCCGCTGTCGTCGCGAATCCGATACGAAGCCACTTCGCGGGTGCGTGCCAGCCGGATTGCGCCCTCGCGCAGCAGGCCACTGAACAATGGCATATCGGTCGAGGCCAATGCGATCAGGTCACCGAATTGTTCGCCGGCGCTAGTATTGCCGGCACCATGCGGCGGCAGGCCTGTGAGCGATTGGCTGAGCACCACGGCGATGTCGGCGTTGGTCAGCGTTTTGACCTGCTCGAGGATCGGTTCGAGGTTGAGGCCGGCCTCCACCGTGCCGACGAAGCGGTCGCCGTCGTGGATCACCGCAATGCCGCGCACGAAGGTGCCGGCGACGCCGATTTCGAGCCCGACTTGCGAGTGCCTGGTCTTGTTGGCGGCGAGCACCATCGGACGAATCTTGGTCAGGTCGTCGCCGAATTTGTCGGGCAGGTGCAGTCGCAGCAGATAGGTCATGTCGGCGGCGTGAAAGCCGAACACCGGCACGCCCTGTGTCTTGAGATAATTGTAGGTGCCGCCGGCAAGGTTGGACAGTGCGGCGCGATCACCGGCCGCCAGAGCGCCGCTTATCCCGGTCTGGCGGGCAGTCGTCTCGGCCTGGGTCAGCGCGAAGCGTCCGGCCTGATCCAGCGCCGAGGTGATCGCTTGGCTGACCGCGGCCATCTGGTTGTCGCGGTCGCGCGCGATCACCTCGTTCTGCATCGAGAAGGTGATCGCGATCATGACGCCGAAGAGCGCCGCCAGCACCAGCGCGGTGATCAGGCCGACGCGGAAGCTGGTGAGGGGACGGGGAGGGAGCGGGACGCTGGCAGGCACAGGCATCGACAATTCCAGACGCGCATGACCCGTCGTCGACCTGCGCGCGGGCGCAGGCCGTGTCCGTCCAACGTACTGTTCGCGATGCTGGTCCGGCGGATCGTTCGAGTGCCGCCATTAATGCAAGTGGGAACCGTGAGCAATGATGTGTGCTGCGTTTTTCTTGACGCAGCGTCTCAGCATCGACAGCCCAATTTTCTGCTCCGGGGAGCAGCAAACCAAGCGGCGCGCGCTCCGTTCAAAGGGTGTCAGATCGAGAAACTCGTCCCGCAGCCGCAGGATGCGGTGGCGTTCGGGTTGTTGACCCGGAACGACGCGCCAATCAGGTCGTCGACGAAGTCGACTTCCGAGCCGGCGAGGAACGGCGCCGAGGCGGAATCGACCAGCACGACGGCGCCGTCGCGTGCGATAACGACGTCGTCGTCGGTCCGGGCGCGATCGACGTCGAACTTGTACTGGAATCCCGAGCAGCCGCCGCCCTCGACGCTGATCCGCAGCATCGCGCCGTCGCCTTCGCCCTTCAGGATCTCGCCGATCCGGCGCGCCGCCCGTTCGCTGATGGTGACGCTTGAGTCGGTCATGTGTCGCTCCATATCCCCTGCGGGGATTGTGCCGTCATTGGATTTCCATGCAAGCCATAGTTAAGTGCACCCTGCCGCAGAATCAAACGGGTCGGGGGTCGCTTCAGCGTGTCGGTCGGAATGGCAGCTCCTCGCGCAGCTTTTAGCTGCGACCCGGACCGCAGCCGCGGCCGGCAATTCGCCGAGCCGCCGAGCAGCAACCGCAGCGCGTTCCGCCGCGATTGCGACCGGGTGATCCATTCCAATGCCTTCCGTCGGCTGAAGCACAAGACCCAAGTCTTCGTGTTTCACGAGGGCGATCATTACCGCACCCGGCTGACCCACAGCCTGGAAGTGGCCCAGATCGCCCGCGCCATCGCGCGCCAGCTCGGGCTCGACGAAGATCTGACCGAGACGCTGGCGCTGGCGCACGACCTCGGCCATCCACCGTTCGGCCATGCCGGCGAGCGAGCGCTCGACGCCTGTCTGCGAGACCACGGCGGGTTCGACCACAACGCGCAGACGCTGCGGGTGCTGACGGCACTTGAGCACCGCTATCCAGGCTTCGACGGGCTGAACCTGACCTGGGAAACGCTCGAAGGCGTGGTCAAGCACAACGGCCCGCTGACCGATCGCACCGGAGCGCCGCTGCCGCGCCATGCCGAGCGTGGCGTGCCGATCGGCATTGCCGAATTCAGCCAACGCTTCGATCTCGAAATATGGAGCTTCGCCTCGCTCGAAGCCCAGGTCGCGGCGCTTGCCGACGACATCGCCTACGACGCCCACGACATCGACGATGGTCTTCGCGCCGGGTTGTTCCGGGTCGACGATCTGCGCGCCGTGCCGCTGACCGCCGCCCTCATAGATGGCATTTCGCGACGCTATCCGGCGCTGGGCGAGAGCCGTCGCGGCGCCGAACTCGTCCGCGAGCTGATTTCGCATCTGATCGGCGCCGTCACGGCAGAGACCATGCGCCGGCTCGGCGAGGCGGCGCCACGATCGGTCGAGGACGTGCGCCACGCCAGCACGGCGATGGTCGCGTTTCCGTCCGAAACGGCCGTCGCGGAGGCCGAGATCAAAGCCTTTCTCTGGACCCATATGTACCGCGCCGAGCGGGTCATGGCGGTGATGCGGGACGCCGAGGCGATCGTCGCCGACCTGTTCCGGCGGTATTGCGAGCATCCCGCCGACCTGCCGCCGGACTGGCTGCCGGCCGATGGCCCAGTGGCCGAATGCGAGGCCGACCGCTTTCGCCGGATCCGTAATTTCATCGCCGGCATGACCGACCGCTACGCTTTGACCGAACATCAGCGGCTTTTTGACTCGACCCCGGATTTGCGTTAGGCGGCCCGACCGGCCGGAAATGGCCATCCCCCAATCAAAACTGCAGCCATGCCCGATCAAACCACGTCCACGCATCTGTTCGCCCATATCCTCGCGCGCGTGCACGCGGTCTGCGCCGCGCTGACCGACGAGGGCGCGCTGCCCACGGGAACCGACCTGTCGCGCATCGTGGTCGAACCGCCCAAGGACGCCTCCCACGGCGACATGGCGACCAATGCGGCGATGGTGCTCGCCAAGGACGCCAAGGCCAAACCGCGCGACCTCGCCGAGAAGATCGCCGAGAAGCTGCGGGCCGAAGACCAAATCGACACGGTCTCGATCGCGGGGCCCGGTTTCATCAACCTGACGCTGAAGCCTGCGGTCTGGGCCGAGGCGCTGCGCGCCGTGCTCGACGCCGGCGCAGGCTACGGCCGCAGCCGGGTCGGCGGGGCCGAGAAGGTCAACATCGAATACGTCTCCGCCAACCCGACCGGGCCGATGCATGTCGGCCATTGCCGCGGCGCGGTATTCGGCGATGCGCTGGCCAATTTGCTCGAGACCGCGGGTTACGACGTCACCCGCGAGTACTACATCAACGACGCCGGCGCGCAGGTCGACGTGCTGGCGCGTTCGGCATTCCTGCGCTACCGCGAGGCGCTCGGGGAAGACATCGGCGCTATTCCGGAAGGGCTCTATCCGGGCGACTATCTGGTCCCGGTCGGCACCGCCTTGGTGGCCGAGCACGGCGCCGCGCTGAAAGAACTGCCTGAGCCGCAGTGGCTTCCGATGGTCCGCGCAAAATCCATCGCGATGATGATGGAGATGATCAAGGCCGATCTCGCCGCGCTCGCGATTACGCACGAAGTGTTCTTCTCGGAGCGATCTCTGATCGAGGGCGAACGCAACCGTGTCGCCGACACGATCGACTTCCTGCGCGCCAAGGGCGACGTTTATCAGGGCCGTCTGCCGCCGCCGAAGGGCGCGCCGGTCGAAGACTACGAGGACCGCGAGCAGACGCTGTTCCGAGCCACGGCCTATGGCGACGACGTCGACCGGCCGCTGCTGAAGTCTGACGGTACCTATACGTATTTTGCCTCGGACATCGCCTATCACAAGGTCAAGTTCGATGCCGGCTTCGGCAACATGGTCGACGTCTGGGGCGCCGATCATGGCGGCTACATCAAGCGGATGCAGGCGGCGATCACGGCGGTGACCAGCGGCAAGGGCGCGCTCGACGTCAAGATCGTCCAGCTCGTCCGCCTGTTGCGCAACGGCGAGCCGGTGAAGATGTCGAAGCGGTCGGGCGATTTCGTCACGCTGCGCGAAGTCGTCGACGAGGTCGGCTCCGACGCCGTGCGCTTCATGATGCTGTTCCGCAAGAACGACGCGGTGCTCGACTTCGACCTCGCCAAGGTGATCGAGCAGTCGAAGGACAATCCCGTTTTCTACGTTCAGTACGGCCATGCCCGCGGCCATTCGATCTTCCGCAACGCCAAGGAGCTGTTCCCGGACCTGCCGGACGCGACCGAGGCTCGCATCGCCTTCCTGAAAGACGCCAACGCGGAGCGGCTGACCGACCCGTCGGAGCTGGACCTGCTGCGGCGGCTGGCACTGTTCCCGCGGACCGTAGAAGCCGCTGCGCTGGCCCACGAGCCGCACCGGGTGGCGTTCTATCTCTATGATCTCGCCAGTGAATTCCACGCGCTCTGGACGCGCGGGCGCGATTTGCCTCATTTACGCTTCATTATCAATAATGATGCAGAGATTACCAAGGCGCGACTGGCAATGGTTCAGGGCGTCGTCTCGGTTCTGGCTTCAGGGCTTGCCATTCTCGGCGTCACTGCGCCGGACGAGATGCGGTAGGGGGACAGCCGATCAGATGGGGATCTGTGGCGGCTTTTGAGAGCAGTTGATCTTCTGCGTGAGCGGGTTTGGCGGCTTTCCCGAATGGGACGCGACATCACATGACCGATCGATATCAGGACCGACCCTACCTGGCGGAAGGCGAGGCCCACGCAGCTTACGCCAAGCGCAATCCCGAGAATGACCCGCTCGCTGAACTCGCACGATTGATCGGTCAGACCGATCCGTTCGGGCAGGAAGCACCGCCATCGGGCCGGCCGTCGTCGCGTTCGACCGACTTTCGTCTGAGCAGCCCGCCGCCGATCGAAGACGAGGTGCCGCCGCCGACCCCCTCATGGTTGCAGCATCGTCGTGCTGCCGATCCAGCACCGTTGTCGCCGCCCGAACCCGAGCCTGACTTCAGCAGGCCGCCGTCCTTCGTCACAGCCGCATCGCCCCGGCTGGCCGACCCCGTCTATGATCCAGCGCCGTTCGATCGGCAATCGTTCGATCAGGTCGCCGAAGAGCCGAATAATTACGACCCTCACTATGCTGTGCAGCAGCCGTTGCCGTTGGAGCCGCCGCAATTCGTACCCGGCCGCTACGACGATGCGCTGTATGGCCAGCTCGATCCCGCCGACGTTCGTCCGGATCCGAACTATCCCGAGGCGCCTTATGGCTACGATGACGGATATGCCGACGAGCCGGACAGTCGGGCGTACAAGCCCCGTCGCAACAACATGATGACTGTGGCCGCTGTGTTGGCACTCGCCGTTGTCGGCACCGGCGGCGCGTTCGCCTATCGCAGCTTCACCAGCGGCCCCCGCACCGGCGAACCGCCGGTGATCAAGGCCGACGCCAGCCCGACCAAGGTGATGGCTGCGCCGTCGGCCTCCGCAGATGCTGCAGGCAAACCGATTCAGGACCGGCTCGCCGCCGGCAACAACATCGAAGCACTGGTGTCCCGCGAAGAGCAGCCCGCCGACCCGTCGCGTGCTGGGCAGGGTACGCGCGTGGTGCTGCCGCAACTCAACCAGAATCCGAATCCGCCCGCGGTGTCCGCCGTTGCGCCCGGGCCGAAGCCCAACCTTCCGCCGCCCAACAACGGCACGATTGCCGGCGAGGAGCCTCGGCGGATCAAGACCTTCAGCATCCGTCCCGACCAGGGCGATCCGGGCGCGGCGCCGGTCAATGTGGCTGCTCCTGCGACCCGGCAGGCGTCCCGCGCGCCGGCTCCGACGGCGCCTGCGCAGCGCCCGGCAGCGCGCCAGCTTGAAGATGCCAATGCTTCCGCGGGCAATACGCCGCTGTCGCTGGCGCCGAATTCAGGCGGGTCGCCAGCTGCCAACCAGCGCGTCGCAGCGCTGCCGCCCACGGAATCGGCCGGCGCGGGAGGCTATGTGGTGCAGGTGTCGTCGCAGCGCAGCGAGGCCGACGCGAAATCGTCGTATCGGACGCTGCAGGGTAAGTTCCCGTCCGTGCTCGGCCAGCGCGCGCCGTTGATCAAGCGCGCCGATCTCGGCAGCAAGGGCGTGTATTATCGCGCCATGGTCGGCCCATTCGGCAGTTCCGAAGAGGCGTCGAGACTCTGCGGCAACCTGAAAAGTGCCGGCGGACAGTGCGTCGTCCAGAGGAATTAACGCCCGTTTCCTTGACCCTGGAGGCGCGCGCGGGCTAAGCGGCCTTGTATGAGTTCGCGCGCCTTCATCACCGGGATATCCGGCCTTGGCCTCACAGACGACGAGCGCGGATTTATCCGTGAATCGCGTCCGTGGGGTTTCATCCTGTTCAAGCGCAACGTCGACAATCCGGCGCAAGTTTCCGGATTGGTTCAGCAATTGCGCACCGAGGTGGGCCAGCCGGACGCCCCGGTCCTGATCGATCAAGAGGGCGGGCGGGTGCAGCGGCTCGGCCCGCCGCATTGGCCGGTATATCCGCGCGGCGCGCTGTTCTCGGCACTTTACGATATTGATTCGCAGCTCGGCCTCGCAGCGGCGCGTCTCAGCGCCCGGCTGATCGCGTCCGACCTGTTCGATCTCGGCATCACCGTCGACTGCTTGCCGCTGGCCGACGTGCCGGTTTCGGGCGCCGATGCCGTGATCGGCGATCGCGCCTATGGCTTCGCGGCCGCCAAGGTGGCGGCGATCGCCCGTGCGGTCACCGAGGGCCTGGAGCAGGGCTCCGTGCTGCCGGTTCTCAAACATATCCCCGGCCACGGACGTGCCACTGCAGACAGCCATTTCCGCCTGCCGACGGTCGATACGTCGCGAGACGAGCTCGAACGCACCGATTTCTCCGCGTTCCAGCCGCTCGCCGATCTGCCGATGGCGATGACCGCACATGTTGTGTTTAGCGCCCTCGATCCCGCCCAACCCGCGACCACTTCTGCGACAATCATCGATCAGGTGATTCGCGGACGAATCGGGTTCCAGGGACTGCTGATGAGCGACGACGTCTCGATGAATGCGCTGGAGGGCACGATTGCGGAGCGCGCGCGCGCGAGCATCGCGGCGGGCTGCGACATCGTCCTGCATTGTAACGGTAAGCTCGACGAAATGCGGCAGGTGGCCTCCGAGGCCCCGGAATTGACCGGGCTGGCGCTGCAACGCGCTACGGCGGCGCTGGCGTCGCGCAAGCCGCCGCAACCGCTCGATCGCCGCGCTGCGCGCGCCGAACTCGAAACCTTGATTCTCCGCGCAGGAACGAGCGCATGACCGCTGAAATTCTGCAGTTCGACACTGGGCGGCCCGCTGAGCAGGTCGACCAGGACGAGGCGCTCGTCATCGACGTCGAGGGCTATGAAGGCCCGCTCGATCTGTTGCTGACGCTGGCGCGGCAGCAGAAGGTCGATCTGCACAAGATCTCGATCCTGGCGCTGGCCGACCAGTATTTGCTCTTCATCGAGGAAGCCCGAAAGATCCGCCTCGAACTGGCCGCCGACTATCTGGTGATGGCGGCATGGCTGGCGTTTCTGAAGTCGCGGCTGCTGCTGCCGGAGCCGCCGGCGGCCGAAGGCCCGAGCGCCGAGGACATGGCGACCGCGCTCGCCAACCGGCTGCGCCGCCTCGAGGCGATCCGCGAAGCCGCCAACCGGTTGATGACGCGGCCGCAATTGCAGCGCGAGATCTTTCCGCGCGGCATGGCGGAGGCGATCGACGAGATCAAGCATCCGAAATTCACCGCGACCCTGTACGACCTGCTCAGCGCCTACGCGACGCAGCGGCAGTCGCGCGTGCTCGCGAGCGTGCATCTGGCGCGGCGCACGGTGTGGTCGCTGAGCGAGGCGCGCGCGTCGCTGGAGCGGCTGGTCGGCCTCGCCGAGGATTGGAGCCGGCTCGACGAGTATCTGCTCCGATATCTGGCCGATCCTTCGCAGAAGGCAACGGTGCTGGCGTCGAGTTTCGCCGCAGCGCTGGAGTTGGTGCGCGAGGGCGAAGTCGAACTGCATCAGTCGGGGCCTCTCGCGCCTTTGTATTTTCGTAAGCGTCCGCCGTCTCCAGCGATGGAAGCGGCGGCCGTGCCGGACGTTCCGGCAGGGTAGTGGAAGAAGGAGAGCGAGCCATGGCAAGTCTGGCGGAGAAGCGCATCGTGGAGTTCGAACCCAAAGTCGAACACGCCGAGGTCAGCGCCGAACAGCAGCCGCAAACCCGGCCCGAGGAACTGCGCCTTCTCGAAGCCCTGCTGTTCGCCTCGACCGAACCGCTCGAACAGTCGGCGCTGGCCAAGCGAATGCCGGACGGCGTCGACGTCAAGGCGGCGCTGGCGCAACTCCAGGCCGACTACGCGCATCGCGGCGTCAACCTCGTGCGCATCGCCAGCAAATGGACCTTCCGCACCGCCGGCGATCTCGCCTGGCTGATGACGCGCGAGACCACCGAGACGCGCAAGCTGTCGCGCGCCGCGATCGAGATGCTGGCGATCATCGCCTATCACCAGCCGATCACCCGCGCCGAGATCGAAGACATCCGCGGCGTGGTGACCTCGAAGGGCACGCTCGACGTGCTGCTGGAGACCGGCTGGATCCGCCCGCGCGGCCGTCGCAAGACGCCGGGCCGGCCGCTCACCTTCGGCACCACGGAGAGCTTCCTGTCGCAGTTCAGCCTCGAAGCGCTGAGCGATCTGCCCGGCCTCGAAGAGCTGAAGGGCTCCGGCCTGCTCGATACTCGGCTGCCGACCGGCTTCAACGTGCCGACGCCGTCGGACGATCCGACGCTGCGCGAGGACGAGGACCCGCTGGAGTCCGGCGATCTCGAACTGGCGCTGGCGCCGGTCGCCGATCCGGAGACCGACGAAGTCGGTGCTGCGGCTCAGGCGGCCGAGGCGGAGACCGCTTGGACCGCGACTGTCGAGGCCGAAGTCGGCGAATCCGCGACCGGCCTTGCCGAGACGCCCGAGGATCAGCCTGCCGAGGCCGAGGTCGGCTTCGCCGAAGCCTATGAGGACGGATCGGACGCCACGGATACCGGCGCCACGGACGAGGCGACGCTGGAAACGCTCGAACACGATGAGTTCGACGACGAAACGGGCGCGTCGGACGCGGCGGAGACCGAAACCGCGGAGCTTGATACCGCCGAGGCCGACGAAGCCGAGGCGCACGACGACAACGGCGACGGCAAAGGCGGTCACGAGCCGAACTGACTCGCGTTAAGCGCGACGACAGGAACCTCCAGCCGCGACGATCACGACGCCGTTGTGGCGGCTTAAATCCTTGTTTTTGGCGACCTTTGCCCCTAGTTTCTGAGACAGGGCAAGGGCTGGCGCGCCGGTCGAGTTTCGGGAGATTGCAGGATGGGTTCACTCAGTATCTGGCACTGGATCGTCGTTATCGCGGTCGTCCTGCTGCTGTTCGGGCGGGGCAAGATCTCCGACCTGATGGGCGACGTCGCGCAGGGTATCAAGTCCTTCAAGAAAGGCTTGCAGGACGATGAAAAGACTGCCGAAAAGCCGGACGCCGTGAAGTCGCTCGATCACAATGCGACGACGGGCACCCCGCCCAATCGAACCGACGTCGGCAGCAAGGCGGTCTGACGCGGGCGTGGACCGGACGTTGCCGACCGGCGGAATCGCTTGCGGCAAACTGGTGGCAAACCCGAGGCACGTCGCGTGTCGAAGGCGGCGCGTGTGAACACGGCTCTTGTCGTCGAAACGGCTCTTGTCGTCTAACGTCGCCTCGGGCACAACACCGCATCGGGCAAGAGTGATCGCTGAGGCGGATGCCGATGTCGGCCCGCAAGCGCAAGTTTGGCATCTTCGGCAAGTCTCATGTTCGACATCGGGTGGAGTGAACTGGTCGTGATCGGAGTCGTCGCGCTGGTCGCGATCGGTCCGAAGGAACTCCCCGGCGTGCTGCGCATGGTCGGGCAATGGATGGGCAAGGCGCGCAAGCTCGCCTCGGAATTCCAGGGTCAGTTTCAGGAAGCGATGCGTGAGGCCGAGATGGCCGACCTCAAGAAGTCGTTCGACGAGGTCAAGGAAGCGACCGCCGGCCTGTCGACCAACAACATGCTGACCAAGCTCGGCAGCGAACTCTCCGAAGCCGCGGCGATCGACAAGAGCGCGCTCGACTCGCCGCCGGTCGAGCCGACCACGCCGGCGCCGCCGACGCCCGAAACCTTCATCGAAGCCACCACGCATCAGGCCGTCACCGGCGAGCCGCTGGCGATCGTCAGTGAAGCGCAGGCGGCCGGCGCGCATACGACGCTGCCGGTGCCGGCCGAAACCCACGCCCTCGCCACCACCGATCTGGCGCCGCCGGACCTGGCGCATCCCGCGCCCGCTCACCCCGAACCCACCAACTCCGAACCCGCCAAGGACGCCAAAGCCTCATGAGCGCCGAGGACATCGAAGCCTCCAAGGCGCCGCTGATGGATCATCTGGTCGAGCTGCGCGCGCGGCTGATCAAGGCGCTGCTGGCGTTCGGCATCGCCTTCATCTTCTGCTTCTTCTTCGCCAAGCAGATCTACAACGTGCTGGTGTGGCCGTTCGTCTGGGTCGCGGGCGCGGAGAATTCGAAATTCATCTACACCGCGCTGCTGGAATACTTCCTCACCCAGCTCAAGCTGGCGATGTTCGGCGCCGGCTTCATCTCGTTCCCGATCATCGCGACGCAGATCTACAAATTCGTCGCGCCCGGCCTCTACAAGCACGAGAAGAACGCCTTCCTGCCGTATCTGGTGGCGACGCCGGTGTTCTTCGCGCTCGGCTCGCTCTTGGTGTATTTCATCGTGCTGCCGATGCTGGTGCGGTTCTCGCTCGGCATGCAGCAGATCGGCGGCGACGAGACTGCGCAGATCCAGCTGCTGCCCAAGGTCGGCGAATATCTGTCGCTGATGATGTCGCTGATCTTCGCCTTCGGCCTGGCGTTCCAACTCCCGGTGATCCTGACGCTGCTCGGCCGCATCGGCGTGCTGACCTCGAAGCAGCTGCGCGAGAAGCGCCGCTATTTCATCGTCGGCGCCTTCGTCATCGCCGCGGTGCTGACCCCGCCCGACGTCATCAGCCAGGCCTCGCTCGCGATCCCGCTGATGATTCTCTACGAGGGCTCGATCTTCGCCGTGGCGTTCGTCGAGAGGGATCTGAAGGCCAAAGCGGCGGCGGCAGCGGCGGCCGATTCGACCGAGGCTCCGCCACCGGCTGCGGGGTAGGACTCTCGACGCATTTTGCCGTCATCCTGAGGAGGCCGGCATCGCCCGAGGGGCGAGGCTGGCCGTCTCGAAGGATGGGCGCCTGCATGGCGCCCGCCGCCGCATCCTTCGAGGCGCGCAAGGGCGCGCACCTCAGGATGACGACTCGGCGGATGCGGACGCGCATCAGCTTCCAAACCCGGCCCAATCGCGCTACTGCAGAGCCCTTCTTTGCGCCGGTTTCCAGGACGAGACTCATGCACGACATCAAAGCGATCCGCGACAATCCGCAGGCGTTCGACGCGGCGTTCACGCGGCGGGGGCTGGCGCCGATCGCCGACAGCCTGATCAAGCTCGACGAGACCCGGCGCGCGGCGATCCTGGAGTCCGAGAAGGCGCAGGCGCGGCGCAATGCGGCGTCGAAGGAGATCGGCGACGCCAAGAAGGCCAAGGACAATGCGCGGGCCGACGCGCTGATGGCCGAGGTCGCCGAGCTCAAGACCACCATGCCGGCGCTCGAGGCCGCGGTGAAGGAGGCCGACGAGGCGCTGAAAAAGGCGCTGTCGGAAATCCCGAATCTGCCGCTCGACGAGGTGCCGGAAGGCGCCGACGAGCACGGCAATGTCGACCATCATCGCTTCGGCGCCAAGCGCGACTACGCGTTCACGCCCAAGGCTCACTACGATCTCGGCGAGGCGCTCGGGATGATGGACTTCGAAGCCGCCGCGAAGATCAGCGGCGCGCGCTTTGTCGTGCTGAAGAAGGGCCTCGCCCGGCTCGAACGCGCGATCGGGCAGTTCTTCCTCGACGTGCATACTGGCGAGCATGGGTACACGGAAGTAAATCCTCCCCTGTTAGTGCGCGATGATGCAATGTTCGGGACGGCGCAGTTGCCGAAATTCAGGGAAGACCAGTTCCAGACTGTTACAGAAGAGGTTCGCCGAAGAACGATAGTCGAGTTTGTTTCGTCGGCAATGAAGCTCGGAGCATCGGCTACTGATGCTGGCGGTTCTGAGTTTGCTCGTCAGCTTGCTAACGAAGAGCTTGTGGATTTCAGTTATGCCAAGATGCCCGAGCGTTTTTGGCTCATCCCCACCGCCGAAGTCTCGCTCACCAATCTCGTCCGCGAATCCATTCTCGACGAGAAAGAGCTGCCGATGCGGCTGACGGCGCTGACGCCGTGTTTCCGCGCGGAGGCGGGGGCTGCGGGGCGGGATACGCGCGGGATGATCCGGCAGCATCAGTTCACCAAGGTGGAGCTGGTGTCGATCACCACGCCGGAGCAGTCCAAGGACGAGCACGAGCGGATGTTGAGCTGCGCCGAGGAAGTGCTGCGCCGGCTCGGGCTGCACTACCGCGTCATGACGCTGTGCACCGGCGACATGGGGTTTGCGTCGCAGAAGACCTACGACATCGAAGTCTGGATGCCGGGGCAGGGCGAGGGCGGGGCTTACCGCGAAATCTCGTCGTGCTCGGTGTGCGGCGACTTCCAGGCCCGCCGGATGGATGCGCGCTCGCGCGGCCCGGATGGCAAGCCGCGCTTCGTCCACACGCTGAACGGCTCCGGCACCGCGGTCGGCCGCGCGTTGATCGCGGTGATCGAGAACTATCAGCAGGAGGACGGCTCGATCGCCGTGCCCGACGCGCTGCAGCCCTATATGGGCGGGCTGAAAGTGATCGCGAAGTAAGCTGATGAATCTCCCCGTCATTGCGAGGAGCACCCGGATCGGCGCTCCGCGCCGTCCGAGCACAGGCTCCGCGACGAAGCAATCCAGGGGCTCCGTACTCGGCGCCCTGGATTGCTTCGCTGCGCTCGCAATGACGCTGCTACTTGCGGCGGTGTTGTTCGTTATCAGCTCTTCGACTCCCGCTTTCGCCCAATCGCCGGCCGAACTGATCTCGCAGTTCCGCGCCAAGAACGGCGAGGGCGCGGTGACGCTGGACGCGACGCTGAATGCCGTCGCGCAGGAGCAAGCCACCGCGATGGCGGCGAAAGACGTGCTCGATCACGACGTCGCAGGCAATTTCACCGCGCGGGTGGCGCGGTCGAAGGCCGGCAGCGCCGCCGAGAACATCGCCTATGGCTACGCCGATTTTCCGCGCACGCTGGGGCAGTGGATCAATTCGTCGGGCCACCGCCGCAACCTGCTGCTGAAGGGCGCGTCGAAAGTCGGCATCGCCAACGCCAAGAGCGCCAGCGGCCGGACCTATTGGGCGATGGTGATCGGCGGCGATTACGAGAAGCCGAAGCCTAAGCCCGCGCAGGTGCCGAAGGCCAAATCTGCCAAGGACAAGGCCGGCAAGGACAAGCCGGCGAAGAGCACCGCCGAAGCCGCCAAGGGCAAGACGACCAAGGATGCCCCGGCCAAGTCCAAACCGCCGAAGCCCGCCGCGCGCGACTGCACCATCAAGCTGCTGGGGCTGTGCATCTGATCTCCACGTTCCCCGGACGCGCTGCGGCACCCGCAACGAGTCGTCCCCGCGCAGGCGGGGACCCATATCCCCTGGCTTTTCAAGTTGAAGAAGGGCCTCTGCCGCACCGGTTCAATCGAGAGGCTGCGGCGTATGGGTCCCCGCCTGCGCGGGGACGACATGCTGATAGGCAACGGCCAAAACGCTGCGCGCCGCGCCCGGGACGCGGGATCACTCCGCCGCGACCTTGTGCGACTTCGCGGCGGCGAGGTCGCGGTCCATCACGGCGCGGCAGCCGGTCGAGAGCTTGGTGCGGTTGCTGCGCATGCAGGCGGTGATCTTCGGGATGCTCGGGATTTCCGACGCGCACAGCTTGAAGGCGTCGTCGGTGCACATCTGCGCGGCCTCGGCGCTGTAGGCGAAGCTCGCGGTCGAGGCTGCCGGCAGCGACGCGGCGACGATCAGCGACAACGCGATGCGGCGGATCAGGCTAATGCGGGTGGTGGTCATGATCGCTGTCCCTCTGCTCGGCCGCCCTGTGCGGCTGTTGATGGCAGAGCTTCTCACGAGCGGTATTCGGCGACTGTGATGGTCGTCACACCGACTGGTGGACGGCGCATTTTGGAGGGCGGGTGTCCGGCGTCGGCGACTCGGCGGTCGGTATTTGCCTCTGCCACCGGGGGCGGATAAGACGGCGCCTGGATCAACGACCTGATGAAAGGCGCCCGAGCGATATGCGGATTCTGTGCACCAATGACGATGGCATCCATGCGCCCGGGCTCAAAATCGTCGAGGACATCGCCCGCGCGCTGTCCGACGACGTCTGGGTGGTGGCGCCGGAACTCGACCAGTCGGGCGTGTCGCATTCGCTGTCGCTGAATGATCCGCTGCGGCTGCGCGAAGTCGGCCCGCGGCATTTCGCGGTGCGCGGCACGCCGACCGATTGCGTGATCATGGGCGCGCGGCACATTCTCGCCGACAAGGCGCCTGATCTGGTGCTGTCCGGCGTCAACCGCGGCCGCAACGTCGCCGAGGACGTGGTCTATTCCGGCACCATCGCCGGCGCGCTGGAGGGCACCATTCTGGGCCTGCCGTCGTTCGCGCTGTCGCAGGAATTCACGCTCGAGACCCGCAACGCGCCGCTGTGGGACACCGCCAAGGCGCATGGTCCGGAGATCCTGCGCAAGGCGATCAAGGCCGGCGTGCCGAAGAACACCGTGATCAACATCAACTTCCCGGCCTGCGCGCCGGACGAGGTCGCGGGCGTGCAGGTGACGCGGCAGGGCAAGCGCAACCAGGGCTTCCTGCGCGTCGACGAGCGCCACGACGGCCGCGGCAATCCGTATTTCTGGATCGGCTTCGAGCGCGTCGCCGTGGTCGACATGCCGGCCGAAGGCACCGATCTCGCCGCGCTGGCGGCGAAGTACATCTCGGTCACGCCGCTGCGGCTCGACCGCACCGACGAGGCGTTCTCCGCCACGCTGGCGAAGACGCTGGGGTGATCTGGACGTCATCGGATGTCTGCCGTCATCCTGAGGCGCGAGCGTAGCGAGCCTCGAAGGATGACAGCGACGCGGACGGTGTCTGCGGCCCATCCTTCGAGGCTCGCCGCGATGCGGCGAGCACCTCAGGATGACGACGAATGCGCTGATGCGCGAGAACTACGCCGTGCCGCGCAGGGTGGTGTCGAGGGCCTGCTTGAGCGATTCGATCTGGAACGGCTTCTGCAGCGCCGGGCGGTCGCGATAGTCTTCCGGCACGCCCTGGGTGCCGTAGCCGGTGGCGAAGATGAAGGGGCGGTTGCGCGCCTTCAGCACGTCGGCAACCGGCGAGATCACCTTGCCGTTGACGTTGACGTCGAGAATCGCGACGTCGAAATCGGTCGTGCCGGCGAGCTTGACGGCTTCGTTGATCTCGCCGGTTTCGGCGGCGACGCTGAAGCCGAGCTCCTCCAGCATGTCGACGACCATCATCCTGATCATCGCCTCGTCTTCAACCAGGAAGACGGTGCGGGCCGGCTTGTCGATCGTCATTGGGTATCCCCTTGGAGCCGCCCGCAATCTGGGCTGGCGTCGCGATTGTAAACTCGCAAAAACCACAGGGCAAAGCAATCGCAACCTGCCGCTGCGACATCGCGATCAAGCACAGGCTTGCCAGAAATCGCTCGGCCATCCAACAATTTGATCGAATCGGGGAATTCGGCGATGGAACCCGGGCCGCTGCGCTCCCGTGCCGGCCCGAGCGAGGGGCAATGATCAGTTCCGTGGCGCCGCCGCCGGAAAAGATGCTGTTTCAATTGAGCCTGCGCCGCCGCGGGATTAGCGATCGCGGCGTGCTGCAGGCGATGGAATCGGTGCCGCGCGACCGTTTCGTCGACGCGGTGCATCGTGACAGTGCCTGGCGCGACACCGCGCTGCCGATCGCCTGCGGCCAGACCATCAGCCAGCCCTTCGTCGTCGCCTATATGACCGAACAGCTTCATCTCCAGCCCGGCCACCGCGTGCTCGAGATCGGCACCGGCTCCGGTTACCACGCCGCGGTGCTGTCGCGGCTGGTGCGCGACGTCGTCAGCGTCGAGCGCTTCAAGACGCTCGCCGACCGCGCCCGCGCCCGGCTGAAGGAATTGAACTACGCCAATGTCGAGGTGGTGCTCGGCGACGGCTTCGCGCTGCCGGAGGGGCAGGGTACCTTCGACCGCATCCTGGTGACCGCGGCGATGGCCGAACTGCCGCAGCCGTTGCTCGATCTGCTCGACCCCGACGGCATCCTGATCGCACCGATCGGGCCGGGAAACGGGCGGCAGACGCTGATCCGGGTGCAGCGCAAGGACGACGGCTTCCTGCGCAAGCCGCTGGTCGACGTGCGCTTCGTGCCGGCGCTGCCGGGCATCGCCCGCGAGCTCTGAGCGTCGTCCGTCAAGGCCCGTCGCGGCGCAGGGTTAAACGCTTGTTTACTGCCGACGTGTTTACTCAATTTACCTTGAGTTGCGTATGAGTGAGTAACCATGTCCCGCGTAGTCGAGTTGCTTTACTCGCGCCGGGCCCCGCAAATGGCGGTGCTGGCGTTCGTTTCGGTCGGATTCAGCGCGTGCAGCGCGGACATGCAGACCCGTTTTCAGCAGGCCCCGTTCGGGCCGGTCGAAACCACCGGGTCGGTGCAGCGGCAGGCGCCGCCGCAGCAGCGCTATGCCGAGCCGCGTGAGCTGCCGCAATATGCGCGGCCGCAATATCAGCCCGCCCAGCCGCAATACCAGTCGCAGGCCTTGCCGCCGATCTCGGCGCCACCGTCCTATCCGGTCGCGGGTGGCGGCAGTGGCGTGTCGGGCGGCGGACGTGGCGTCGGCTCCTACGAGCCGCCGGCGCGCGCCCCGATGGAAACCACCGGCACCGTGGCGCCGCGTTCGGTCGCTGCGGCGCGGCCGGCTCCCGCGCCGGGCCCGGCGCCTGTTCCGGCCAGCGGCACCACCATCATCGTCGGCACCAGCGATACGCTGGAAGGCCTGGCGCGTCGCTACAACGTCTCGACCGCCGATATTCTGCACGCCAATGGCTACAAGGGGCCCCGCCGCCTGCAGCCCGGCCAGTCGCTGGTGATCCCGAGCCGCGTCGCCACGCTGCAGGCGCCTGCCGCCGCGCCGCCGGCGACCCGTCCGGTCGCGGCTGCTGCGCCGGTGGCCGCCGCCGCGCCGCCGCGGGTGCACTATGTCAACAACGGCGACACGCTGATGAACATCGCGCGCCGCAACAACATCTCGCTGAGCGAGCTGGCGCGCTACAATCGCCTCGACACCACTACCCGGCTGAAGCCCGGCATGAAGATCAACGTGCCGGGCAGCCGCGCCACCGCAGCGGCGACGCAAGCCGCCGCGCCGGCCCAGGTCGCCGCCGCGCCGGCTGCGGCGCCGGTCGCCGCACCGCCGGTGCGGATGGCGGCCGCGGTGCCGGCCGATCCGGTGCAGAAGGCGCGTCTGGTTTCGCCGACCGAAACACCGGCCGCAGCCGCGCCCGCCGAAGCCGCGCCGGTCAAGGCGGCCGAGGCTACCGGCGCGCTGCCGAGCTTCCGCTGGCCGGTGCGCGGCCGGGTCATCACCGCCTATGGCGCCAAGACCAACGGCAAGTCGAACGACGGCATCAACCTCGCGGTGCCGGAAGGCACCCCGATCAAGGCGGCCGAGGACGGCGTCGTGGCGTATTCCGGCAACGAGCTGAAGGGCTACGGCAACCTCGTGCTGGTGCGCCATTCCAACGGCTACGTCACCGCCTACGCCCATGCCAGCGAACTGATGGTCAAGCGCGGCGAGACCATCAAGCGCGGCCAGACCATCGCGAAATCCGGACAGTCGGGTGAAGTCGGCTCACCGCAGCTGCACTTCGAGATCCGCAAGGGATCGTCCCCGGTCGATCCGCTCAAGTTCCTCAACGGCGCCTGAGCAGCGCCGTCGAGGGAAGCGTGCCTGACAAGCGAAATGCCCGACCAAAGGTCGGGCATTTTTTTGGCGAAGTGCGGCGCCGCGCCTAGCGGACGTCGAACTTGTAGGACGCCTGCACGAAGGTGCCGTAGCGCTCGACGCGGATCGGCAGCAATTGCGTCGCGACGGGACTGCCGAACCCGGCGGTCTCCACGTCGGTCGCCCACATCGCCCAATAGCGGCCGCCGACACCGACGTTGAACGTCGGAGTCACGTCGTAGCTGAGGATCGCTTCGAGCTGAACGCCGCGTCCCGTTCCCCAGGCCGGGGAATTCTTGTCCGGGACGTCGGTCCGATTGTGGTGGACGTCGAGCGCGGAGATGTGCGCGTAGGGCAGATAGGCCGCGTCGACCGTGAGCTTGGCGCCGGGCGCAATGGTCAGGCTGCCATTGGCTCCGAGCCGCAGCGAGTGCCAATCCTCATGCTGGGTGATCGCGATCTGGCTGGTCGGATCGGGGACGCTGCACGGCGAGGGCAGGCCGACCAGCGCGATCTGCGCGCAGCCGAACGCATCCTTGCGATCACGATAGAAATTGTAGCCGGCGAACACGCCGAGCTTGCCGGTGGCATCGCCGAGCAGATCGATGCCGGCGTCCAGCGTCGCGTAAGCAATCGTGCCGGTCACCTTGCCATGATAGGTGTTCGAATAGGCTGCAGCGAAGTTCGGGTCGGTCGGAAACCAGTCCTCGTCGTTCATCTTGCCCGCGACCAGCCCGCCGCCGCCGGCGAAGCCCTTCAGGAACAGCTTCCGCGGGCTGTCGATCCGCCAGAACACTTCGCCCGAATGACCTTCGCTTTCATAGGTCAGGCGCGAGACCAGATGGTCCTGCTGGGCGTTGACGGTGTTGAGCGTGAGATCGTTCTGATAGCGGCCGCGGCTGTACCAATAGCGGGCGCCGACATCGAACTGCCAAGCCGCCCATGGGCTCGTGGCCGGCGCTTTCACGGGCAGGAGCGGGGTTTGTTCGGCGATGCCGGCGCCGCGTCCGAAGTAATAGTTCAGTCCGAGCTTGACCAGATGCATATCCTGCCGGGCCTGCGTCGCTGCGCCGACGGTGTTGATCAGGCTGGAGGGATCGTTCGGGATCTGAAGAAATCCGCCATCGGGGCTGTCGATCCCGCGACGACCGAACGCCGCATAGTCGTACTCGGCCTTGACGGTCCAGCCGGACGACAACCCGTATTCGAGGCCCGCCCCCACGGTCCAGCCCCAGCGCGTCGCGTCGAGCTTCGCCGCCGGCTGGTTCAGATAGTCGACCGCATTGGTGGTCATGGTCAGGTCGCCCGCCAGAACCGCGGCGCCGCCCTTGAGGTAGGCCAGCGAGCGCCCCTGCGGTCCGAACACGCGACCGATCCGCCCGGTGACGGTGCCGAGCGCGTGCTCGCGGACGCGGCAATTCGCCGACACGAACTGGCCGGAGTAAGCAAGGCAGGTGTCGGTGCCGTCGGCGTCGAGAGCGGATGCGTCCAGTTCGATGCCGAGCACCCAAGGCGAGCCCGGCACTTGCCAATTGTAGCCCGCCTGCAGGCCGGCGAGCGCCTTCGGCACGCGGATGGTATCGCCATAGATCGACGGTCCGTAAGGGTTGTCGACCTTCACCGTTCCAAATCCGGCGCCCAGATGCGCGCCGACATAGAATCCTGTCCAGGTCCAGACGGCGCCTGCGAGCGGAGCTGCAGGCCGCGCGAGATCCGCGGCCTGTGACGTGCCGGACGGCGTGAGAAGCGCGGCTGAAAGATAGAAGACGGATATGCGCACGGCGTTTGCCCCCAAAGTCGCCATCGACATCTGGTCGAGACGACGGCCGCGAGCGACGATCGCCTCGACGAATCGAGGTCGCAGTTTAGGGTCGGCCGGCTTCGCTTGCGAAGCGGAAACTCGCTGCGGCGATTACTTGCCGCCGAGCCGCACCTTCATCCGACCGGCGAGGTCCTGCACGAATTGCCAGGCGACGCGGCCGGAGCGCGAGCCGCGCGTCGTCGACCATTCCAGCGCCTCGCGCTCGAGCTGCTCGTCATCGACCCGAATGCCGTAATGGTCGCAATAGCCGCGCACCATCGTCAGGAATTCGTCCTGGCTGCATTTATGGAAGCCGAGCCACAGCCCGAAGCGATCCGACAGAGATACCTTCTCCTCGACGGCTTCGCCGGGATTGATCGCGGTCGAGCGCTCGTTCTCGACCATCTCGCGCGCCAGCAGATGCCGCCGGTTGGAGGTGGCGTAGAGAATCACATTGTCCGGCCGGCCTTCGATGCCGCCCTCGAGCACCGCCTTCAGCGATTTGTACGAAGCGTCGTTGCCGTCGAACGACAGGTCGTCGCAGAACACGATGAAGCGATCATCCGACTCCCGCAGCAGCGTCATCAGCGCCGGCAGGCTTTCGATGTCCTCGCGGTGGATCTCGATCAGCTTCAGCGTGCCGGCGACGTCGGGCCGCGCGTTGACATGAGCGTGAGCGGCCTTGACCAGCGACGATTTGCCCATGCCGCGCGCGCCCCACAACAAGGCGTTGTTGGCGGGCAGGCCGGTCGCGAACCGTTCGGTATTGTCGATCAGGGTGTCGCGCATCCGGTCGATGCCCTGCAGCAGGTCGAGTTCGACCCGGCTGACCTTGGGAACCGGCGCCAGTCGCCCCTCGGGGTGCCAGATGAAAGCCTCGGCGGAGGCCAGCGTCGCGGCGGCCGGCTGCGCCGAAGTCCCCGCCAAATGCGCCGAAATGCCCTCCAGTGCGCGCGCGATGCGCTCCAGCGTCGATGAATCCGCGGCTGCCGCGGCCGGCCTGGGCGCGGTGCCGCGGCGCTTGGCGGCGGGCTTCTTGGCGGCGGGGCGGGACGGGCGGGCGGATTTGGGGCGGGACGTCTTGGATTGGGTTGTCTTGGATTTGGTTGTCTTGGCCATGCTTGCACTTCCTGTTGCGGCAGCCATATCGGGCTGTGGCAGGCCGGGCAAGCGGCGGAAACGGAGGGCGAATGAGAGGGTTGGCAGCGTTGCAATTGGGACCGCGGCCGCTATAGTCCGCGCGAATTTGCGCCCCCCGGACGTCGCCCTCGCGCCGCGCCGGCTCGCTTCTTTTCACGGGGAATCCGGATGTTTGTTACTCCTGCATTTGCTCAGGCCGCGGCCGCCGGCGGCGACGCCAACAGCATGCTGATGTCGCTGCTGCCGTTCGCGCTGATCTTCGTCATCATGTATTTCCTGATCCTGCGGCCGCAGCAGCGCAAGGTGAAGGAGCACGCCGAACTGGTGAAGAACATCCGCCGCGGCGACACCATCATCACCTCGGGCGGCCTGGTCGGCAAGGTGACCAAGGTGGTCGACGACGACCAGATCGAGTTCGAACTCGCCGACGGTGTCCGCGCGCGCCAGATGCGCCAGATGATCACCGGCGTCCGCACCAAGGGCGAGCCGGTCAAGGACGTTCCCGAGAAGGGCAAGGGCAAGTCCAAGGACAAGGACGCCGACGACAAGGCCGAATCGGCCAAGGACTCGACCAAGGACGACACCGCGTCGAGCTGACGCGGTCGCGGCGCCTTCTCAGGTTTCTGACGGGACAACTCGATGCTGTATTTCACACGGTGGAAGGCGCTGGCGGTCATTGTGACGGCGCTGGCGGTGTGCCTTTGCGCCGTTCCCAACTTCTTCCCCGACCACACCGTGAAGACCTGGCCGAAATGGGCGCAGCGCCATCTGGTGCTGGGCCTCGACCTGCAGGGCGGCTCGCACATCCTGCTCGAGGTCGACGCCAATTCGGTGAGGAAGGACAAGCTCGATTCGGTGCGCGACGATGCGCGCCGGGTGCTGCGCGAAGCCCGGATCGCCTATACGGGTCTGGCGACGAAGGGCGACCAGGTCGAGGTTCGGATCAGCAAGGAGAACGAGGTCCCGACCGCGCTCACCAAGCTGCGTGAGCTGTCGCAGCCGCTCGGTGGCTTGCTCGGCAGCAACGGCCAGCGCAGCCTCGACGTCACCGATGCCGGTGGCGGCTTGATCCGGCTGACCGTGCCGCAGGCGGCGATCGCCGAACGGGTGCGCCAGTCGGTCGACCAGTCGATCCAGATCGTCGAGCGCCGCGTCAACGAACTCGGCACCGTCGAGCCGCTGATCCAGCGTCAGGGCGCCGATCGGATTCTCGTCCAGGTGCCCGGTCTGCAGGATCCGACCCGATTGAAGGAACTGCTCGGCAAGACAGCCAAGCTCGACTTCCGCATGGTGGATTCCTCGGTGTCGCCCGAACAGGCGCAAGCGGGCCGCGCGCCGTCGGATTCCGATGTGCTGATGAGTTCGTCGTCGCCGAAGCAGCCTTACGTCATCAAGAAGCAGGTGCTGGTGTCCGGCGCCGATCTCACCGACGCGCAGCCGGGCTTCGACCAGCGCACCAGCGAGCCGATCGTCAGCTTCCGCTTCAACACCAACGGCGCCCGCAAATTCGCCCGCGCCACCACCGAGAATGTCGGCCAACCGTTCGCGATCGTGCTCGACAACGAGGTGATCTCCGCGCCCGTGATCCGTGAGCCGATCACCGGCGGCTCCGGCCAGATTTCCGGCAGCTTCACCGTGCAGGGCGCCAACGATCTCGCGATCCTGCTGCGCGCCGGCGCGCTGCCGGCGCCGCTGACGATCATCGAGGAACGCACCGTCGGCCCCGGCCTCGGCCAGGATTCGATCGAGAAGGGCGAACTCGCGGCCTATGTCGGCTCGATCCTCGTCATCATCTTCATGCTGCTGACCTACCGGCTGTTCGGCGTGTTCGCCAACATCGCGGTGGCCGTCAACGTGGCGATGATCTTCGGCGTGCTGTCGCTGCTCAACGCCACGCTGACGCTGCCCGGCATCGCCGGCGTGGTGCTCACCGTCGGCATCGCGGTGGACTCCAACGTGCTGATCTACGAGCGCATCCGCGAGGAGCTGCGCGCCGGCCGCAATGCGATCTCGGCGATCGATGCCGGCTTCAAGCGGGCGCTGTCGACGATTCTCGATTCCAACATCACCACCTTCATCGCCGCCGCGGTGCTGTTCTACATCGGCACCGGGCCGGTGCGCGGCTTCGCGGTGACGCTCGGCATCGGCATTATCACCACCGTGTTCACCGCCTTCACCGTGACCCGGCTGATCGTTGCCACCTGGGTGCGGTGGAAGCGGCCGCAGACCGTGCCGATCTGACGCCCATCATCCGAAAGAGCTGCAAGTGACATCGACACAGTGGATTTTGATCGGGCTGGGCGCGTTGGTCGTGGCGCTGACGATCGTCAGCATCATGGGCTGGCTGCCGTCGCTGCGGATCGTGCCCGACGACACGCATTTCGACTTCACCCAATTCCGGCGGATCAGTTTTCCGATCTCGGCGCTGCTGTCGATCGCCGCGATCACGCTGTTCTTCACCCACGGGCTGAACTTCGGCATCGACTTCAAGGGCGGCACGCTGCTCGAGGTCAGGGCTCATTCCGGCGCGGCCGATATCCCCGGGATGCGCGACACGCTGAGCAAACTCGGGCTCGGTGAAGTCCAGCTCCAGCAATTCGGCGGTCCGTCCGAGGTGCTGATCCGCGTTGCCGAACAGCCCGGCGGCGACGCCGCGCAGCAGGAGGCGGTGCAGAAGGTGCGCGGCGCGCTCGGCAATTCGGTCGACTATCGCCGCGTCGAAGTGGTCGGCCCGCGCGTCTCGAGCGAACTCCTGGCCTACGGCATGCTCGGCCTGATGCTCGCGATCCTGGGCATTCTGGTCTATCTCTGGTTCCGGTTCGAATGGCAGTTCGCGCTCGGCGCGATGATCGCCAACGTCCACGACATCGTGCTGACGATCGGCTTCATGTCGATCAGCCAGGTCGATTTCGACCTCACCAGCATCGCGGCGCTGCTGACGATTCTCGGCTATTCGCTCAACGACACCGTGGTGATCTACGACCGCATCCGCGAGATGCTGCGGCGCTACAAGAAGATGCCGATGCCGCAGCTTCTGAACGAGTCGATCAACTCGACGCTGTCGCGCTCGATCATCACCCACGTCACCGTGACGCTGGCGCTGTTCGCGCTGCTGCTGTTCGGCGGCAACGCGATCCACTCCTTCACGGCGGTGATGATGTTCGGCGTGGTGCTGGTCGGCACCTACACCTCGATCTTCATCGCGGCGCCGATCCTGATCTATCTCGGCGTCGGCACGCATCGGCTCGACGATCCGTCGGAAAAAACCGAACGGTCGGAAAAGGCCGCGGCGCTGGCGACACCCGAGGGGGCCGCGATTCCCCAGACGGCCGAGAAGCCGAAGAAGCCTGTGAAGTCGGGGAAGCGCTGAGCTTTGGCGGACCGCCCGGAGATCCCGCATTTTCCGCGCACGGCCTCGGTCGAGGCCTATGGCAAGGGCGGGTTCTATTTCGGCGACATGTCGCATGTCGGCTCGCTGCTGTTCCTGCCCGACGCGGTGTGGGGCTGGGACGTCACCGAGCCGGCCCAGATCGACCGCTATAGCCTGCAGCGGGTGTTCGACAACGCCAACGCGATCGAGACGCTGATCGTCGGCACCGGCACCGACGTCTGGATCGCGCCGCGTCCGCTCCGCGAGCAACTGCGCGCCGTGGGCATCGTTCTGGATACGATGCAGACCGGGCCGGCGGTGCGGACCTACAACATCATGATCGGCGAGCGCCGCCGCGTCGCCGCGGCGCTGATCGCGGTGCCATGAGCGGCAACGCCGGCGACGACGCCGCCGCGGCATTCTGCGCCGAACTGGTGCGCAGCCACGATTTCGACCGCTACGCCGCGACGCTGTTCGTCGAGCCGCCGCGCCGGCGCGCGCTGCTGGCGCTGTACGCCTTCAACGTCGAGGTGGTGCGCGTCCGCGACCAGGTCAGCCAGCCGCTGCCGGGCGAAATCCGGCTGCAATGGTGGACCGACACGCTGGCCGGCACCGCGCATGGCGGCATCGAAGGCAATCCGGTCGCGGCCGAATTGTTGCGCGCGACCGGGCAGCACGGGCTGCCGGTCGCGGCTCTGGCGCAACTGATCGAAACGCATCTGTTCGACCTCTACAACGACCCGATGCCGACGCTGACCGTGCTGGAAGCCTATGCGGCCGATACCGACGGCGCGCTGTTCGCGCTGGCGGCGCGGATCCTCGATCAGGGCTCGGAGGCGGTCGACCATCTCGCCCGCCATGCCGGGGTGGCGCAGGGATTCGCGCGCGCGATCGCGCGGCTGCCGATCGATGCAGCGCGACGGCAGTGCTTCGTCCCGCTCGAGCTTTTGGCGGCGCACGGCAGCAGCGAGGCCGAGGTCTATGCCGGCCGCGCCACACCGGCGCTACGGCTGACGCTCGACGCGCTGATCGCCGAGGCGCAGCGCCATTGCGACGCCGCGCTGCGGCTGCTCGCCGAAGTGCCGCCACCGGCGCGCCGCGCGTTCCTGCCGCTGGCGCTGGCGCAGCGCGATCTCGACCGGCTGGCGCAGCCCGGCACCGACCTGTTCGCGCCGCACGAGCGCTCCCGTCTGGCGACGCTGTGGACCCTGTGGAAGGCGTCGCGGACGCGGGCGTTTCGGCAATAACGACACGCACGGACTCGTCATCCTGAGGCGCTCGCCGTCTTCGGCGAGCCTCGAAGGATGCGGCGACAGGCACCTGCGGCTCATCCTTCGAGGCGGCCGCTGCGCGGCGGCGCCTCAGGATGACGGAGTAGTTGTGGCGGGCGCACAACAGCTGACGCCGCAACAAATGTCGGATGCATCGGCAGAGGCGCTACGCCGCCGCCGGTAGCTTCAGGCTTGCAGCGATCCACGCATCCAGATCCGCCAGCGCGCGGGCGCTGAGCGCCTGTTTCTTGGCGACCGACTTTTCCGGGCCGCGCAGCTTCTTGCCGTCGGGGCCGTGGGTCGGCGCCTGCGCCAGCGGCGGGAACAGGCCGAAATTGATGTTCATCGGCTGAAACGAGCGCGGGCCGGCGTCGATGGTCTCGATATGGCCGCCGGTGATGTGGCCGAGCAGGGCGCCGAGCGCGGTGGTCGGCGGCGGCGTCGTCATGGATCGGCCGAGCGCGTCGGCGGCGGCGCTGAGCCCGGCGACGAGACCGATGCCGGCTGATTCGACATAGCCTTCGCAGCCGGTCATCTGGCCGGCGAACCGCAGCCGCGGCGCGGCGCGCAGCCGCAGGCCGGCATCGAGCAGCTTCGGCGAGTTCAGAAACGTGTTGCGATGCAGCCCGCCGAGCCTTGCAAATTCAGCATTTTCCAGCCCCGGGATGGTGCGGAAGACGCGTTGCTGCGCGGCGTAGTTCAGCTTGGTCTGGAAGCCGACCATGTTGAACAGCGTGCCGAGCTTGTTGTCCTGGCGGAGCTGGACGATGGCGTAGGCCTTGACCGTCGGGTTGTGCGGATTGGTGAGCCCGACCGGCTTCATCGGCCCGTGGCGCAGCGTCTCGCGGCCGCGCTCGGCCATCACCTCGATCGGCAGGCAGCCGTCGAAATACGGCGTGTCCTTCTCCCAGTCCTTGAAATCGACCTTGTCGCCGGCGATCAGCGCGTCGACGAAAGCGTCGTACTGCTCGCGATTCATCGGGCAGTTGAGATAGTCGGCGCCGCTGCCGCCGGGGCCGGCCTTGTCGTAGCGCGACTGGAACCAGGCGATCGACATGTCGATCGAGTCGCGATGCACGATCGGGGCGATGGCGTCGAAGAACGCCAGCGCGGATTCATCGGTCAGCGCGCGGACCGCCTCGGCCAGCGCCGCCGAGGTCAGCGGGCCGGTGGCGACGATGACGTTGCCCCAGTCCTCCGGCGGCAGGCCGGCGATTTCCTCGCGGCGGATCTCGATCAGCGGATGCTCGGCCAGCGCCTTCGTGACGGCGGCGGAGAAGCCGTCGCGATCGACCGCCAGCGCGCCGCCGGCCGGGACCTGATTGGCGTCGGCCGCGCGCATCACCAGCGAGCCGAGCCGGCGCATCTCGGCGTGCAGCAGCCCGACCGCGTTGTTGGCGGCGTCATCGGAGCGGAAGGAATTGGAGCAGACCAGCTCGGCGAGGCCGTCGGTCTTGTGCGCCTCTGTCGAGCGATGCGGCCGCATCTCGTGCAGCACGACGCGCACGCCGGCGCGCGCCAATTGCCAGGTGGCTTCGGAGCCGGCGAGGCCGCCGCCGATGACGTGAACAGGCTGGTTGGACGCGGGTTGGGGAGGGGGCGCGGCAATGATCATGCGCAACAGCTAGCGCGTTTCCGCCCCGGGTCAAATCCGTTTCGGCGGTCGCGGCCAGGTCAGGGCGGCCGATCAGCATGGCCCGGATACGACAACGCCCGCAGCGATGCGGGCGTTATCCGAGAACAGGTCGGGTCGGACGGTCAGCCATTGAAGTGACCGGACGCCACGCGCGGGATGTCCGAGCGGTCGAGTCCGATATCGGCCAGTTCGCGATCACTGAGCTGCGAGAGTTCAGCGAGATTGCGCTGATAATCCCGGAACGCCCGGAGGGCGCGGATGAGCGAAAGCAACATGGTAGTCTCCTTAGTTCACGGTTCAGTTCTTCGTCGGCCGAACCGTTGAAAGGAATATAGGGCAGAGTCGGCGCAACCAGCAGCGTAAATGCTGCACCGCAGCTAGGCGATATGGACATACCTTTGGGAAGGAATGATTAACCCTTCCGCGCCGAGCTGCGTGGAGCGCGCATGGGACGCGCCCACCATCGTCAGCGGCTCACCCGCGCACTAAGGTCTAATCCCAGGAAATATACTGCATATCAGCGGGCTGACGGCACGTCGCGCGCCTGATTTTTTAATGGGATGATGAAATCCAATTCCGGACGACGAGTTAATCGGCCACAGCAATTGCGACTTATTCTATGCGTTAAACGCATGATGAACGGGTGTTCAGGGCGATGATGGTTTGATCTATCGCAATGCACAACACCGAATTGCCGCGGTGTCGGGGTGCAGCCGGTGTCCGAGCCATCCGGCCGTCCGGTTGTGTTGTGATCAAATCGGCACCGGCCGCACCGACAGCAGGCGCGCAGGATGACGATTCGCGTGGGCGTCATCCTGCCGGCGCTGGCTTCTAGCCCGCCTTGCGCTTCCACTGCAGCAGCGTCGCGGGGAAGTCGGCCGCGGAACGCTTGATCGGGTTCGGCGGGGGAATCTGCGGCGGATGCGGATTGGGCTCGATCACCTTGCGGTAGAGATGCCAGGTGGCGTGGCCGAGCAGCGGGATGACCACCGCGAGGCCGAGGAAGGCCGGCAGCGAGCCCAGCACCAGCAGCGCGGCCACGATCAGGCCCCAGGCGGCGATTTCCAGCGGATTGCGCGCGGCGACGCGCAACGACGCCGTCACCGCTGCGCCGACCCCGGCCTGACGGTCGAGCATCATCGGAAACGCCACCACGCTGACGCACAGCGCCGCGACCGCGAACATGAAGCCGACACCGCAGCCGATCGCGATCAGGCTCCAGCCTTCCGGCGTGGTCAGCACACGGGTGACGAAATCCGGGATCGCCGCCGCCGGCGCATGGCCGAAGGTGGCGACATAGATGCCCTGCGCGGTCGCGATCCACACCCCGAACACGGCGAACAGGATCGCGCCGAGCCCTAGCATCGCCCCGATCGACGGCGAACGCAGCACGTCGACGGCGTGCCACGCCGAGGCATCCTCGCCGGCCTTGCGTCGGCGGCTCAGTTCGTACAGCCCGAGGGCTGCGAACGGCCCGATCAGCGCGAAGCCGGCGGCGAGCGGAAACAGCAGCGGCAGCACCGAATAGCCGAGCACAAGCCGCGCCAGCACCAGGCCGAGCACCGGATAGATCACGCACAGCATCACGGCGTGGCTGGGCACCGCCTTGAAGTCGTCCCAGCCGCGCCGCAGCGCGTCGTGCAGGTCGGCAAGAGCGATACGATGAACCGACGGCTCGGCCGCCGCGCCGATCGGGCGGGCGTCACTGGCTTCGGCAGGATAGATCGTGGCCATGCTCGTTTCTCCCGTGTGGGCACATGTGACGGCACGTGCTGTGGACCGGATCCTTCGCCGGATGAGGCGGGCCGGGCTTGGTTCGGTGCGGACACGAGCAGGAGCACTTCAATCAGACGCGAGAGCAACGAGCGAACTGGTCCTGTGACCTGGGCTTTGCCGCGACCTGTGACGATAGCCTAACGCCGATCGCACCCGCTGGTTGCTCACGCTTCGGTGAGAGCGGATTTGTCGCGGCGCCGCGCGGCGCAGTTAGTTGCGGCGCCGATTAGTTCCACCAGGGTCGGGCTGTTTGCGTGCAGATGCGAACAAATAATTAGTTCATTCGCGCTGCACCATCCCCGGCTTCACGGCGTTGACATATTTGGCAAGCTCGCCGCGACGCGGTAGCTTCGCCTGCCGGGCGCGGCGCAAATCGTCGTGGCCAGGCCAAGAGTCCCTTACCCTGGAGAGACGAATGAGCATTTTCGGCAAGATCATGGGCGCGATTTTCGGCAGCAGCGCGGACGCCGCGCCGGGCGGCAGCGCAGGTACGAGCACGGCCGCTCCGGGAACCGCGCCGGCGCCGGGGAGTTCGGGTGCAACCGTCGATGTCGCCCCGATCCTCGACCAGGCCGTGAAGGCCAAGGGCGAGAAGCTGGAGTGGCGCACCTCGATCGTCGACCTGATGAAGGCGCTGGATATCGATTCCAGCCTGTCGGCGCGCAAGGAGCTCGCCAAGGAGCTCGGCTACACCGGCGACACCGGCGACAGCGCCAGCATGAACATCTGGCTGCACAAGCAGGTGATGGCCAAGCTCGCCGCCAATGGCGGCAAGGTGCCGGACGATCTGAAGGATTGATCGCGCCCACCACGCCGAGGGGCCCGCGAGCGGGCCTCTCGTTTGGGCAGGTTTGTTTCGGCGCGATGGATGGCGCCGATCCGGGGCGCCGGCGGTAGCCGACCGCGACCGCGCTATCGGATCAGGTCGGCATATTCCGGATGTGCGTCGAGATAATCGGCGACGAAGCCACAACCCGCGGTCACCTTCAGCCCCTCGGCGCGCACCAGATCCAACGCGCCGCGAACCAGCCGCGAGGCGATGCCGCGGCCGCGCAGCGGTGGCGGCGTCTCGGTATGGGTGATGACGACGTGGCCGTTGACGCGCCGATAGTTCGCAAACGCGATCTCACCATAGGCATCGAGCTCGAAGCGGTTAAGCGCCTTGTTGTCGCGCACGTTGGCCGCGATCGTCGTCTCGCTCATGTCGTTCCCCTATGTCAGTCGATGATTTCACAGGCGATATCACGGTCGATGATCTCACCCGCCACCGCAGCAGCGTCGATGGCCTTCAGGTGGAGTCTCGAACCTTGATGTCAAGGCAGGCGTGACGTTGTCTGCTCGCCCTCGCATCGACGCGCACTGTGAATCGAAGGTCCGACGTTAAAGCCATAGTGAAATGCCGGACGCAATCCGGGCAATCCCTGAGGTCGGCATTCCGGATGCCGCCTTGGCGCGGTTGCGACACCGTGAACCGCAACCGCGCAGCCTGCGACAAAGCCGTCAACGCAGGCGCGAGGGAAACCGACATGCGATCTCACATGGTCTCGTCGAATGTCGTGGCGGTCGCGCTGTTCGCGTTGCTGTCGCAAAGTGCCGCGGCCGAGGACGCCGCGTGGAAAGGCTGTGTCGGACTGCAGGGCTCTCCGGCGGAGCGCGTCGCCGCCTGCAGCACGGTGATCGAGACCAACGCCGAAACTGGCCGGCGGCTGGCGGCGGCGTATTGCAACCGGGGCCACGGCCTGACCGAACAGCGCAAGCTCGACGAGGCGATGGCCGATCTCGAAGCGGCGGTGCGGCTCGATCCGGGATTCGCCTGCGCCTACAACAATCGGGGCCGGGTCTATGCGTTCAAGGGAGAGGGCGATCGCGCGTTGGCCGACTACGACGAAGCAATCAGGCTCGATGCGAAATTCGCGCTGGCCTACAACAACCGCGCCATGATCTGGCTCGCCCGGCGCGACCCCGACCGCGCACTGGACGACCTCTCCGCGGCGATCACAGCGGACCCGGGGCTCGCCGTCGCTTACGGCAATCGCGGCCACATCTACTATCAGCAGCGCGACATGGCTCGTGCGCTGGCGGATTTCGACGCCGAGATCGCCTTGCGGCCCAACGTGCTCGCCTACATCAATCGCGGCAATGTCCATCGCGACACCGAGCAACTCGACCGCGCCGCCGCGGATTACGGCGAGGCGATCCGGCTGGCGCCGGAGGACGCCCGCGGCTGGCGCAATCGGGCGCTGATCAAGCTGTACCAGGGCGACAACAAGGGCGGCCTCGCCGACTACGACAAGGCGCTACGCTACGATCCGGCCGACGTGTTCTCCTGGAACAACCGCGCCCAGGCCAGGATGCGGCTCGGCGACCGCAGCGGCGCGATCGCGGATTTCCGCAAGGCGCTGGAATTGCGGCCGGGCCTGCAGACCGCGCGGGATTCGCTGAAGCGGCTCGGCGCTGCGGTGAACTGATCGCAGCGCTGCCTCGATCGATACCGTCAGCGCTTGAGCGAGTCGGCCAGCAATTTGCGCACCGACCACGCTTCGCCGTCGACCGCGCCGCGGATGTCGTCGATCCGCCAGTGGCCGCCGTCGCGGACGAAGTCGTAGCGGATCACGCCGTCCTCCGCCTTGTCGCGCGGCTGGCTGCCGGTGAGGGTGACGGCGAGCGTCGCGCTGGCGTCGTCCTCTTTCTCGACCTTGATGGCGAACGCCTTGATGTCGGGGTCCTGCGAATTGCTCACCGGATCGAAATCGACCGGCCCGATGTCGTCCTTCGTTCTCGCCTCGGCCCTGGTCCACAGCGCGGCGAAGGATTTCGACAGAATCTTCGCGCGACTCTTCGGGCTGTTGACCAGATCGCTGCCGCCGGGGGAGGAGGCGGTGTAGAGCCTCGTCAGCAGCGCCGTCGGATCATTCGCCGGCGGCTTGGCCGGCGGCGTGGCCTGCGCCAGCGCGGCGGCGGGAACGGCGAGGGAAGCGGTGGCGATCAGGAACGTGCGGCGGCTGAGCATGGCGACCCCGGAACAATGATGCGGCGCGCTTATAGCGCACAAGCCCGGTGTCCTGTCGATATCCCGCGCTGCATCCGGCGAACGATGCTATGCAGCCATCGACGCCGCATCGGCGAACCGCCTCGGGAGACCACCATGGCCAATGAAAAGGGCCCCAATGTCAAGAAGAAGCAGAAGTGCAAGAACTGCGAAGGCAAGGGCACGCTGAAGAAGGGCGACAAGGTGGTGACCTGCCAGCGTTGCAAGGGCACCGGGCTGCGCTGATCCGCGCGCATGATCCCGAAAAGTGGAGACCGGTTTTCGGACAAGATCATGCCCTATGTGAGCCCATCGTCGGGAATGTTCAGCACGGTGCCGCAGGCCTTGCAGTGCACTGCGTCGGCATCGTGGCGCTGCAGCCCGCAGACCGGGCAGGGAAAGCGCACCTTGTTCGGGCTGATCAGCGCCCGCGCCAGATTGAAGAACAGCGTGACGCCGAAGATCATGATGGCGACGCTGATCAGCCGGCCGAGCGTGCCCGGCAGCGTGATATCGCCGAAGCCGGTGGTGGTCAGCGCGGTGACGGTGAAATACAGCGCATCGGCGTAGTGGGCGATCTGCGGATTGTGCGAGCGCTGGGTCTCGTAGACGATCGCCGTCATCACGAAGATGAACACCGCCAGATTGGTCACGGCGATCACGACGTCCTCGTTGCGGCGGAAGAAGTCGCTGTCGTTGCGCAGCCGCGACAGCATCTGATAGTCGTGCAGCAGCCGCAGCGTGCGCAGGATGCGCAGGAAGCCGCCGCCCTCGCCGGCCAGCGGCGCCAGAAACGACACGATCGCCACGATGTCGGTCCAGGTCGCGAGCCGGGTGAAATCCTTCATCCGGTGCCGGCTGATCAGCAGCCTTGCGGCGAAATCGACCAGGATCAGCGCGCCGAACACCACGTCCAGCGTCTCGACGATGTCGTTCGACGGCACGAACGAGGTGCCGATGATGAACAGCACCGTGACGATGTCGAACGCCAGCACGCCATAGCGAAACACCACCCCACGCGGCGAGGCGCCTTCGTAGAGTTCGCGGAGGAAGGATTTCAGCTCGGCGTAGGTCATGAGGCGAGTATTGGACCGGGCGGGGCGGGGGAGGCAATGGGGTTCGCGCGAGATCCGGCTCAAAGGCCGCGTCGGGCAAGTCCGGCCGAGGCTCCAGCCGGTGCATGGCAGGCGCCATGAATTATGCTATAATCCATATCATGCGCCACGAACGTATCCAGATCGATCCCGAAGTGATGGGCGGCAAGCCGGTCGTGCGGGGCACGCGCATCCCGGTGGAACTGATCCTGCGCAAACTCGGCGCCGGACTGTCGACCGCGCAAATCGTCGCCGAGCATCCGCGGCTGACGGCGGACGACATCCGGGCGGCGCAAGCGGATGCGTGAGCTACGCACCGACGACTGAGAGACTGTGGACCGGCCTCAGCCGCAATTCCACACCGGCCCGATCGGCGTCTGCGTCCAGCAAGGCCCGAAGCTGCCGCCATTGTAGCGGCCGCGGTAGAAGCCCGGCCGGCCGAGATAGCGCCATTCGCCGGACCAGCCGCCGTTCCAGCGATAATATTCCGGCGTTGGATCGATGTACCACGGCCGCTTCGGCCGCAGCATCGCCCGCTGCGGGCGGGACAGCTTCTGCATGAACAGCGGCACCGAATTGCTCGGCGGCTGCACATAGCCGGGCAGGCCGCTGCTCTGTGCCCGCTTGGCGTGCTTCTTGGGCGAAGCCGCCGAGGCGGCGAGGGGAAGCAGCGCGAGGGTGATTGCGAGCGTGAGGGCGGTGAGGCGGGTCATGGGGGGAGTGTAGACGGGTGGGGGCGGGAGGGCGATTCAAATTCGGGTGTGACGGGGCCACACGCGGCATCTATAGATGTCGCTCGCTTCATCGAAGTGGAGCTTCCCAGACGGTACAGCCTGCTGCGGGATGCCCAATTGGCGAGTGATGGCGTCAATCCGCATTTTTGTGGATTGTGAACTATTTTTGGTCACTTTCCTATAAGTGCTGCACTGGGGCGAACGATGGCTGAAACACAGATCGAATGGACCGATGCCACGTGGAACCCCGTGGTCGGCTGCACGATCGTAAGCGCGGGCTGCACCAACTGTTACGCGATGGAAATGGCTCGCCGCCTGCAAGCCATGCAGGTTGCGAAATACGCTGGCTTAACGCGGAGAAGTTCAAAACGAGTTATCTGGAATGGCGTCGTGCGCGAAGATGCCGACGCGCTTGCAATCCCGTACCGGTGGCGGAAGCCAAAGAAGATCTTCGTCAACTCGATGAGCGATCTATTCCACGAACGGGTGAGCGACGCCTTCATAAATAAGGTATGGGATGTGATGCGGGACACGCCGCGTCATCACTATCAGATCTTAACAAAACGCCCGGCGCGGATGAGCACCTTCGTGCGATCCCACCTTGCTACCGTTCTCCCGAACGTATGGCTGGGGACGAGTGTTGAGAATGGCGCTGTTGTAGATCGCATCGATCACTTACGCACAGTGCCAGCAGCAATCCGTTTCTTGTCGTTCGAACCCTTGATAGGATCGGTCGGCGCGGTTGATTTATGCGGAATTGATTGGGCGATTGTGGGTGGCGAAAGCGGTCGTTCCGCAAGACCGATCCGCGAAGAATGGATCGACGAAATTTACGAACAGTGTGAGCGTTTCAACACCACCTTCTTTTTTAAGCAGTGGGGCACTTGGGGTAAAGATAACAAGCGGCGATCCAAGAAGGCGAACGGCCGCGAGTATCGCGGTCAACACTGGGATGGGATGCCAGCATTAGATCGAACGATCGGAGCCTAGACCCGGTCGCCGGGGGTATTTATGGTTGCAAAGCCTTACACGTGGAAAGATGGCGCGACGTTAGAAGAACATTCGCGCCGCAAGCACCAAATCATCCGACAGTACTTTGCCCGTTACATTAGGGTCCGTTGCCAGCTTCCGCAGCAATCAAAGTTCCGATTTGCAATAGTTGATGGATTCGCTGGCGGCGGCGTCTACAATTGTGGCGCATCGGGATCGCCGTTGATCTTCATTGAGGAATTGCGTGCCACTTCAATCGAACTGAACCTGAGACGCGCTAATGAAGGCATGTCGCCATTAGATATAGAATGTGTACTAATCTTCAACGATTTCGATCCCGGCGCTATTGAAATCCTAAAGCAGCACGTCGCGCCTCTGCTCGCCGGGATTAAGGAAAGTGAGCCACGTCTTCATCTTGAAGTTCACTACCGGCAGCAGGAATTCGAAAACGTCTACGCCGAGATACGTGAGTTTCTGCAATACAATCGAGTGCAAAGCGTTCTGTTTAATCTGGATCAGTGCGGCAACAGTCGCGTAGCGCACGAAACGCTTACCGACATAATCGCGTCGTTTTCGTCACCTGAGATTTTCTACACTTTCGCCATTGAGGCCTTGATTTCGTTCTTGAAAAAGACTGATCCAAATGCTTTGAACGCACGCCTAAATCCGATTGGAGTTGACGCGGACAGCGTGTCAAATCTCGGGCTAATGATGAACAATCAAGCGTGGCTTGGCGCTACTGAGCGGCTTGTGTTTGAAGCGTTCGAGCGATGCGCCAGCTATGTTAGCCCGTTTTCTATTCACAATCCGAACGGATGGAACTACTGGATGTTGCACTTTGCAAAGTCGCATCGCGCGCGACAGGAGTACAACGACGTACTGCACGACAACGCCAGCACGTTAGCGCACTACGGGCGGTCTGGCCTACATATGTTGGCTTACGATCCGCAACACGAAGGCGGCCTGTACCTATTCGACATGAAAGGCCGCGACAGCGCCAAATCGCAATTGCACGGTGACATTCCCCGCCTTGTATCCGAGTTCGGCGACGCTGTATCTGTTGCTGACTTTTACGCCAGCATCTATACGGCTACGCCGGCGCACACGCAGGATATTCATGGCGTGATGATCGAAAATCCGGACCTGCAAGTGGTCACGGCACGCGGCGGCGATCGGGGGGCGCCGCACACCATTCGTCCTACCGACACATTGCGGCTTCGACAGCAGCGCAGCTTTTCGTTTTCAACGCCGCCATCGAAACGTCGCTGACGTCGCCCGCATGGAACGAACGCATCAAATGGCCTTCGCTTGAACAACATTGGTGCGGCCCTTACTCCGCCGCCTCGTCCGTCTTCCGCTTCGTCGCCTTCGCCGGCCCCTTCTTCTCCAGCACCGGCTTCAGGAACTTCCCGGTGTAGCTCCGCGGTGCCTTGACGATGTCTTCCGGCGGGCCCCAGGCGACGATTTCGCCGCCGCCGTCGCCGCCTTCGGGGCCGAGGTCGATGACCCAGTCGGCGGTCTTGATGACTTCGAGATTGTGCTCGATCACCACCACGGTATTGCCCTGCGCCACCAGCTCGTGCAGCACTTCGAGCAGTTTGGCGACGTCGTGGAAGTGCAGGCCGGTGGTGGGCTCGTCCAAAATATAAAGCGTGCGGCCGGTGGCGCGCTTGCTCAGTTCCTTGGCGAGCTTGACGCGCTGGGCTTCGCCGCCGGAGAGCGTCGTCGCCTGCTGGCCGACATGGATGTAGTCGAGGCCGACGCGGTGCAGGGTCTTGAAGGTCTCGCGGACGCGCGGCACCGCCTTGAAGAAGTCGGCGGCTTCCTCGACCGTCATGTCGAGCACGTCGGCGATCGACTTGCCCTTGAACAGCACTTCGAGCGTTTCGCGGTTGTAGCGCTTGCCCTTGCAGACATCGCAGGTGACGTAGACGTCGGGCAAAAAGTGCATCTCGATCTTGATGACGCCGTCGCCCTGGCAGGCCTCGCAGCGGCCGCCCTTGACGTTGAAGGAGAAGCGGCCCGGCTCGTAGCCGCGCGCCTTGGACTCGGGCAGGCCGGCGAACCATTCGCGGATCGGCGTGAACGCGCCGGTGTAGGTCGCAGGATTGGAGCGCGGGGTGCGGCCGATCGGCGACTGGTCGATGTCGATGATCTTGTCGATGTGCTCGAGGCCCTCGATGCGGTCGTGCGGCGCCGGCGGCTCGGAGGCGTTGTTCAGCTTGCGGGCGATCGCCTTGTAGAACGTATCGATCAGCAGCGTCGACTTGCCGCCGCCGGAGACGCCGGTGACGCAGGTGAACAGGCCGAGCGGAATTTCGGCGGTGACGTTTTTGAGATTGTTGCCGCGGGCGTTGACCAGCTTGAGGGTGCGGCGATGGTTCGGCGGCCGGCGCTCCGGAATCGGCACCGACAATTCGCCGGTGAGATATTTGCCGGTCAGCGATTTCGGATTGGCCATCACCTCGTCGGGCGTGCCCTGCGCCACGATGTGGCCGCCATGGACGCCGGCGCCGGGGCCGATATCGAGCACGAAATCGGCCAGCCTGATCGCGTCCTCGTCATGCTCGACCACGATCACGGTGTTGCCGAGGTCGCGGAGTCGTTTCAGGGTGTCGAGCAGGCGGGCGTTGTCGCGCTGGTGCAGGCCGATCGACGGCTCGTCGAGCACGTAGAGCACGCCGGTGAGGCCGCTTCCGATCTGCGAGGCGAGCCGGATGCGCTGGCTTTCGCCGCCCGACAGCGTGCCGGCGGCGCGCGCCAGCGTCAGATAGTTGAGGCCGACGTCGAGCAGGAAGCTCAGCCGGTCGCGGATCTCCTTGAGGATGCGGACGGCGATCTCGTTCTGCTGGGTGTTGAGCGATGCCGGCACCGCCTCGAACCATTCGCCGGCGGCTTTCACGGAGAGTTCGGAGATGTTTCCGATGTGCTTGCCGCCGATCTTGACGCACAGCGCCTCGGGCTTGAGGCGATGGCCGTGGCAGGCCTCGCAAGGCACGTCGGAGAAGTACTTCCCGAGCTCCTCGCGCGCCCACTCGCTCTCGGTCTCGCGGAAGCGGCGCTCGATATTGGTCACCACGCCCTCGAACGGCTTCTTGGTGTCGTAGGAGCGCACCCCGTCTTCATAAGAGAATTTGATCTCGTCGTCGCCGGAGCCGAACAGCAGCGCGGTCTGGACCTTCTTCGGCAGGTCCTTCCATTTGGTGTCGAGCGTGAATTTGTAGAACTTCGCCAGCGCGGTCAGCGTCTGCAGATAGTAGGGCGAGGATGATTTCGCCCACGGCGCAATCGCGCCCTTGCGCAGCGTCAGCTCCTTGTCGGGCACGACCAAATCGGCGTCGATATGCTGCTCGATGCCGAGCCCGCCGCATTCCGGGCAGGCGCCGTAGGGATTGTTGAACGAGAACAGGCGCGGCTCGATTTCCGGAATGGTGAAGCCGGACACCGGGCAGGCGAATTTCTCCGAGAACAGGATGCGCTCGGCGCCGGTCTTGTCGTGGATCTTGGCGACCTTCTTGTCGGCCTTTTTCTTCTTGTCGCCGGGCTCGTCCGGACCGGGCTCGACGGCTGCCGCCGGCGGCGTGGCGGGCGCGTCGGCATATTCGATCACCGCCAGCCCTTCGGCGAGCTTCAGCGCGGTTTCAAAACTCTCGGCGAGGCGCTGGCCGATGTCGGGGCGGACCACGATGCGGTCGACCACGACGTCGATGTCGTGCGGGAATTTCTTGTCGAGCACCGGCGCTTCGGCGAGCTCGTGGAAGGCGCCGTCGATCTTGACGCGCTGGAAGCCTTTCTTGAGCCAGTCGGCGAGTTCCTTGCGGTACTCGCCCTTGCGGCCGCGCACCACCGGCGCCAGCAGATACAGCCGCGTGCCCTCCGGCAGCGCCAGCACCCGGTCGACCATCTGCGACACGGTCTGGCTCTCGATCGGCAGCCCGGTCGCGGGCGAATAGGGCACGCCGACGCGGGCCCACAACAGGCGCATGTAGTCGTAGATCTCGGTGACGGTGCCGACCGTGGAGCGCGGGTTCTTCGAGGTGGTCTTCTGCTCGATCGAGATCGCCGGCGACAGCCCGTCGATCTGATCGACGTCCGGCTTCTGCATCATCTCGAGGAACTGCCGCGCATAGGCCGACAGCGATTCGACGTAGCGGCGCTGGCCCTCGGCATAGATGGTGTCGAACGCCAGCGAGGATTTGCCGGAGCCGGACAGGCCGGTGAACACCGCGAGCTTGTCGCGCGGGATGACGACGTCGACGTTCTTGAGATTGTGCTCGCGGGCGCCGCGAATGGTGATGGCGGTCCGGCTCGAAGCCACCGACGGCCGTTGCGGCGGCTGGCGCTTCGCCTTGATCACTTCGTCCATGCAGGGTGTCCAGACGCGACGTCGCGCAGGTTGGGGCGCGCAGCCGGATTCATCCGGGCCGACGCCTGTTGGGCTGAGCCTGGAACATAGGAAGAACGGGAAGCAATTTCCAGAGCCGCGGCGCGGTCATCAACCGATTGTTGGCGGCTGGATCGTCACCGCCGTCCGGCTATCGTCGTTCCGCGCTGATCGGAGATCGCGCGCCGTGTCGGCCGGGGCCCACCCGACAGGCCGGCGACGCTTGGGGGTCCAAACAGCAGAAAGGCCGGCGCGCGGCCAGCCTTTCGTGTCTCAACCGATGTGGCGAAGCTCAGTACTTCGCGACGACCGGGCCGCCCCAGCGATAGTTGATGCGGGCGGTGACGATGTCGGCGTCCTGCTTGATGCGCTCGACAGCGGTGTTGGTGAAGGTGACGTCCTTCTTGTCGAGGAACAGATGATTGTACTCGACGGCGAACGACCAGTTCGGCGTGAAGCCGTATTCGAGGCCGGCGCCGACCGACGCGCCCCAGCGGGTCTCCGAAGCCGTTCCGGTCACGAGGCCGTCGGCGCGCCGAACGAATTCGTACTTGTCGTTGACGACCGCGGCACCGCCCTTGGCGTAGAGCAGGGCGTTGTTCCAGGCGTAGCCGACGCGGCCGGTGAACAGGCCGAAGGCTTCGACCTTGCTGTGATTGTCGAACAGGCCGCCGAGCAAGGTGACGTTCGAGCCCTTGAAGTCGGCCCAGTTGCCTTGCGCTTCGACGCCGAACACCCAGGAGCCCATCTGCCAGTTGTAGCCGACCTGGCCACCGGCGGTGGCGCCGGAGGCGTCATGCGAACCTTCGCTCAGCAGGAGGGCGCCGGGCGCGTAGAAATCCCAGCTCTTGCGGCTGGTGCCCCAGCCGCCGTTGGCGCCGATGTAGAAGCCCGACCAGTCGTAGATCGCGACGATCATCGGCGGCGGCGCCTTGGTGTAAGGACGGGCGGCCAGATCGGCAGCCATCGCCGGCGCCGCACCCAACGCAATCAGAGCCACGCTTCCCAGCAAAAATTTCTTCATCGCAATGTCCCCCAATTGTCCGTCTCGGTCTGCGTCTGCCGAGTCCCCTGCGGCAAATGCTGACGGCGCGAGCGCCTCATTCAGTGGGGGAAATATACGCGGTTCCGCAGAAAAAGCCGTCTCCGAAAAGCAACACTCGGCGACGAAGTGGCCGCGGAACACGATGATTCATCAGCAACAATTCGCCTTTCGCCCGCACCGAATTACCAATTTTGGTCACGGCGCCACGCGGCCGCCGGATAGCCATCGCAGAATCCCCATGAGTCTCGGGCATTCTCGCTTTTACTGCGAACAAAAATAGAACATTATCGCGCGATCCGTGGATAACGGGGGCGGGCGCCGTGTTTACCACCGCCAGAGGATGGGCGGCGCGCGGCGGACAGCGTAAGCGCTACAGGGACAGCGAGGCGTCGGGTGCGTGTTGCCGCATCGGGCCGGGCCTTGCGCGGTGGTTGGTTTCGAGTCGAAGGAGACGGCGATGGCGGGAAGCGTGAACAAGGTGATCCTGATCGGGAATCTCGGCGCTGATCCGGAGATCAAGCGGACGCAGGACGGGCGACCGATCGCCAATCTGCGGATCGCGACCTCGGAAAGCTGGCGCGACCGCGCCACCGGCGAGCGCAAGGAAAAAACCGAGTGGCACCGCGTGGTGATCTTCAGCGAGGGGCTGTGCAAGATCGCCGAACAGTACCTCAAGAAGGGCTCGAAGGTTTACCTCGAAGGCCAATTGCAGACACGCAAATGGACCGATCAGAGCGGCGCCGAACGGTACAGCACCGAAGTCGTGCTGCAGAACTTCAACTCGGTTCTGACCATGCTCGATGGCCGCCCCGGCAGCGGTGGTGGCGGCGGCTACGGAGGCGATGATTCGTCGGGCGGCGATTTCGGCTCGAGCGGCCCGTCCAGCAGCGCGCCGCGCCGGCCGGTGGCGGCGAGCGGCGGCGGCCGCGGCAGCGACATGGACGACGATATTCCGTTCTGAGGTTTCGGCGGGTGGGGACCTGCGCGGCCGTCCGGGCAACCGGGCGGCCGTTGCCGTTTCAGGCTCCGGAGGTGACCAGCGCGTACCCAAGCAGCACCTGGCTCGCGGCGAACAGCGTGCCGAAGATCCGCTGGTTGTGCCGCGCCAGCCAGCGCGGCAGCCAGATGTCGAAATTGTCGGCGCGATCGTCGGTGTAGCGCGCCGCCACCGCGGTCAGCGGGCAGCGCATCCCGTTCAGCAACAGCACCACCACCTCGCCCCAGACGAACAGACTCATCCACAGCGCCGCGGTGAGCTGGCCGAGCAGGGTGGCGATCGGGATCAGCACGATCGAACTGGCGAAGAACGCCCAGATCACGGTGTGCGCCGCGCGCACCGCGATCAGCGCCCGGGCGCGGCCGTCGGCCGTGCCGGCGATCGGCGGGGTCGTCACGCCGCCGTCTCCGCGTCGGCGCTCCGCGTCGCCATGATCTTGTCGATCCGCCGCCCGTCCAAGTCGAGAATCTCGATTCGCCAGCCCTGATAGTCGAATCGGTCGCCGACCGCCGGCAACGCGCCGAAATGCTGCAAAATAAGGCCCGCGACGGTGTGGTAGTCGCGGTGCTCCGGGATCGGCACCGGCAACAGATCGCCGAATTCGTCGACCGGCATCCAGCCCGCGATCAGATACGAGCCGTCCTCGCGGCGCACCGCGGCGGGCTCCGCCGGGCCGTCCTCGGACCCGAACGCGCCGACGATCGATTCGAGAATATCGGCGGTGGTGACGACGCCCTCGAAGGCGCCGAACTCGTCATAGACCAGCGCCATGTGCACCGACGATTTCCGCAGCGTGGCGAGCACGTCGCGGGCGTCGGCGGACGACGGAATCACCGGCGCGTCGCGCACCAGCGCGCGCAGGTCCGGCTTGTCGCCGCGCAGATAGACCTCGAGCATGTCCTTGGCCTGGATGATCCCGATCGGGTCGTCGCGATTGCCGTCGGTCACCGGCAGGCGGGAGTGCGGGCTGCCGAGAAAAGCCTCGCGGATCGTCTCGGGCGGATCGGCGAGATCGACCGAATCCACCTCCGGCCGCGGCGTCATCACCGCGCCGACCGGCCGGTCGCCGAGCCGCATCACCCCGGCGATCATCTCGCGCTCGCCGGGTTCGAGCACGCCGGCGGTTTCCGCTTCCATCACCAGATTGTGGATCTCTTCCTCGGAAATCTTCTCCTCCGCCGCGCCGCCCTGGCCCAGCAGTTTCAGAATGGCCTTGCCGGACAGATCGAGGATGAACACCACCGGCCGTGACACCTTGGCGATCACCGTCATCGCCGGGGCGACCTTGACGGCGACGGCTTCGGGGTCGCGCAGCGCGACCTGCTTCGGCACCAGTTCGCCGACGATCAACGTCGCATAGGTGATCAGCGTCACCACCAGGCCGAAGCCGATGATGTCGGGAAACGGAACGGCGAGCTCGGCCAGCCATTCGCTCAGGCGTTGGCCCAGCGTCGCGCCCGAGAACGCGCCGGACAACACACCGACCAGCGTGATGCCGATCTGGACTGTCGACAGGAACTTGCCGGGATCGTCGGCCAGCACCATCGCCTGCCGGGCGCCGCGGACCTTTTTTTGAGCCAGCAGCGCCAGCCTGGCCGGGCGGGACGACACAATCGCCAGCTCGGACATCGAAAGCAATCCGTTGGCGACGATCAGTCCCACAACGATTGCCAATTCTACCGATAACATGGCGCCAGCGCCGCCCCCTCTGCTGTTGACACGAGCTCAACAGATAGGATGCCGGTGCCCTCAAAGGAACCAGGGGCGGGTTTATCTTTGGGTTGCGGTGGGCTCAGCGCCCCGTCTCGGCGCGCTTGGCCTCGTCCCACAGAGCGTCCATTTCGGCCAGCGTGGCGGCGTCCGGCGACTTGCCCTGCGCCGCCAGCGCCCGCTCGATATGGCCGAAGCGGCGCTCGAATTTCGCATTGGTGCCGCGCAGGGCCATCTCCGGATCGGCGCCGGTGTGGCGGGCGAGGTTGACCAGCGCGAACATCAGGTCGCCGGTCTCCTCGGCGATATGGTCGCTGTCGCCGCTGTCGAGTGCGGCCTCGATCTCATCGGCTTCCTCGCGGATCTTCTTCAGCACCTCGCGCGGGTCGTTCCAGTCGAAGCCGACCTTGGCGGCCTTGCGCTGCAGTTCCATCGCCCGCGACAGCGCCGGCTGCCCGGGCTTGACGCCTGCCAGCACGGACGCCGGCAGCGCTTCGGTCTGGCCGCGGCGCGCGGCGCGCTCGGCCTTTTCCTCGGCCTTGATCCGGTCCCACACGCCCTCGACATGCGACGGCGCGATGTTGCCCTGCGCGTCGGCGAACACGTGCGGATGGCGGCGGATCATCTTGCGGGTCACCGCTTCGACCACGTCGCCGAACGCGAAGGCGCCGCGCTCTTCGGCGATGCGGGAATGAAACACCACCTGCAGCAGCAGGTCGCCGAGCTCGTCGCGCAGATCGTCGAGGTCGTTGCGGGCGATCGCTTCGGCGACCTCGAAGGCTTCCTCGATGGTGTAGGGCGCGATCGAGGCGAAATCCTGCTCCAGATCCCACGGGCAGCCGGTCTCGGGCGTGCGGAGCCGGGCCATGATCTCGATCAGGCGGGAGATGTCGCGGGAAGGGGTCATGGCACTGTCCGGGGCGTGAGGCGATCCGCTTCCTATGCCGCAAGAGGGCGCGGCGTCCCAGCGAAATTGCTTTGATTTGGCGGCGGCGGCGCGCGGTGCTAGAGCGACGCGCATGACCGAACCAGTTTCCGACCAGACCGCGCTGGTGCTATTCTCCGGCGGGCAGGATTCCGCCACCTGCCTCGCCTGGGCGCTGTCGCGCTTTGCGCGGGTCGAGATGATCGGCTTCGACTACGGCCAGCGCCACGCCGTCGAACTCGATTGCCGGGCAAAGCTGCTCGACGGGTTTCGCGCGATCAGCAGTGAATGGGCGTCGAAGCTCGGCGACAGCCACACGCTCGCGATCCCGACGCTCAGCGCGATCTCCGACACCGCGCTGACCCGCGACGTCGAAATCGCGATGGGGGCGGACGGCCTTCCGAACACCTTCGTGCCCGGCCGCAACCTGATCTTTCTGACGTTTGCGGCCGCGCTGGCCTATCGCCGCGGCATCGCCGACATCGTCGGCGGGATGTGCGAGACCGATTACTCCGGCTATCCGGATTGTCGCGACGATACCATCAAGGCGCTGCAAGGCGCGATCAGCCTCGGCATGGCGCGCGACTTCGAACTGCATACGCCGCTGATGTGGCGCGACAAGGCCGCGACCTGGCAGCTCGCGCATGATCTCGGCGGCGCGGCGCTGGTCGATCTGATCCGCGAGCACTCGCACACCTGCTATCTCGGCGAACGCGGCGAGCGGCACGATTGGGGCTATGGCTGCGGCGAATGTCCGGCCTGCGCGTTGCGCGCCAGGGGATGGCGGGAGTATCGGACGCGGACCGGATAGCACCCAAGCCGCTGTCATCCGGATCATCTCTGCGTATGATAGCTCTTCGCCGCACCGATCGCGATTGTCGGTCGACCCATTGAACCGGCGAGCGAGATGCCCGACACCCGACATGCCCCGCGCACAGCGATGCGCACCCGACGATGGACCCTGGCGCCGGCTGCTCTGACGCTGCTGTGGCTGTCGATCGCGCCGGCCGCCGCCGTGGATTGCGGGCCCGATGCGCCGTCGCCCGCCGCCGCGCGGTTCGCCGGCGTGACCGCGTTTTTCGACCAGGAGATCGCCACCGGCAGGCTGCCCGGCGCGGTGGTGCTGATCGCGCAGCGCGGCAAGCCGACCTATCTGCGCTGCTTCGGCGTGCGCGACGTGACGCGGCGCGACCCGATGACGCCGGACACGATGTTCGCGCTGCGTTCGATGACCAAGCCGATCACCAGCGTCGTGGCGATGATGCTGATCGACGACGGCAAGCTGTCGCTCGACGATCCGGTGTCGAAATTCATTCCGGCCTTCGCCGGGGTCCGGGTCGGCATCGAAACCGTGGATGCCGACGGCAAGCCGGTGCTCGAACGCGTCGCCCCGGACCGGCCGGTGACGATCGCGGACCTGTTGCGGCACACGTCCGGGATTACTTACGAATATATCGGCGGCGAGCTGATCCGGCAGGCCTACAACGACGCGAACATCTTCGCCGGCGCGTTCGACAATGCGGTGTTCGCCGAGCGGATCGCGCGGCTGCCGCTGGCGCGGCAACCCGGCACGCTGTGGCGCTACGGCCATTCCACCGACGTCCTCGGGCGGGTCATCGAGATCGTCACCGGGCGGACGCTGTATCAGGTCATGAAGCAACGCATCTTCGATCCGCTCGGGATGACCAGCACTAAATTCGTGCTCGACAGCGACGACGAGCGGGCGCGAATGGCCGAGCCGTTGCCGGACGACACGGTTCTGGTCGACTCCGAACGCCAACGCCGCGCCCATCCGGAATGGCAGTCGGGCGGCGGCGGCCTGGTCTCGACCGTCACCGACTATGCACGCTTCGCCCGGATGATCCTGGACGGCGGCGAACTCGACGGGCGGCGCTACCTCAGTCCCGCGGCGTTCAAGGCGATGACCACCGACCACATCGGCCCGGGCACGGGCGTCGAACGGGACTACTTCTATTTCCCCGGCGACGGCTTCGGTTTCGGCTACGGCTTCGCGGTGCGCACTGAACCCGGCGAAGCGAAGCCGCCGCCACCGGGCTCGATCGGCGAGTTGAAATGGGACGGTGGCAGCGGCACCTATTTCGGCGTCGATCCCAAACTCGGGGTGATCACCATCCTGATGCAGCAGACCGAGCGCCAGCGGGGGCGCGACGTGCCGGCGTTCAAGAAGCTGGTCTACGACGCGCTGGCGAGCGACTGAAGCAGCGAGCGCCGGCCGGCGAACGTCGTCCATGCCGACAGCGCCATCCGGCCCTTGATGCTCATCGGTCTTTCCAGCGTCGACAATTGCTCGGGCTCGCAGCCGAGCCGCTTCTTGTAGTCGTAGCCGCCGGCGCCGAGATCGAATTTGCGCACGCCGTTTTCGATCAGCCAGCGGATGATCTCGCTCGCCAGCACGATGCCGGGCGAGCAGCGGCTCCATTGCTCGCCGAGATGCGCGAGCCGCACCGTGGTGCAGGTTTGCTGATGCAGCAGGCTGTAGGCCAGCGCGACGATGCTGCCGCCGGATTCCAGCACCGACAGCATCGCGAAGCGGTGCGCGAGGCCGCCTTCGTAGACCTCGCGATAGAAATTCGAATAGGCCGGCTGGTCGAGCACGAAGCGCTTGCCGCGCGCCGCGATCCGCGCCCGCTGAAAATGGTCGAGCCGATCGAGCAGGCGGCTCGCCTCGGCGTCGTCGGTGATCATTCGAGTGTAGACGCCGCCGAGCGCGTCGAAGGCGCGGTGATGCTGGCGCAGCGCCTTGCGGAATTTGCGCGGGCGCGAGGCGAGGTAGTCGTCCCAACTGGCGGGCAGGGCCATCACGTTGCGCACCGAACCCGGCGACAGCCCGGGCAGCAATGCCAGCGGATTGACCTGGCCGCCGACCACGCGTGGCAGATTACACAGCCGGATCACATCGACCGGCGGCATCGCCGCGATCGCCGCCTCGAACGCTTCGGCGGCCGCGGCGGGCGTCGTCGGCGCCGCCGGGCCGAGCAGCGGAAAGCCGTAGTCGGACACGGACAGATCGGCGAATTCGACCAGCGTCACGCCGTAGAACCGCCGCAGCACCAAGGGCAGCAGCATCGCGATCCCGCCGCGCACGCTGTCGCGGACGGTGATCAGCAGCGGTTCGACATCGGCCGACGGCGCCAGCACCTGCAGCCAGGGCCTCAGCCAGTTCGCGGATTGAAACGGCGTCACCGACGCTTGCGGGCCGAGCGCGGCGGCGCGGGCGAGAAATCTGCCGACGTCGCGCGTGCATTCGGCGACGTACCGCTCCGTGCCTGCCGCCGCCCATCCGATGGATCGTTCACACGATTCGATCTGCAACATCGGATGTCAACTCGGCACGGCCACCGGATCGGAGGAAGCCCGATCCATGCAATACAATGGCGCGCGCGGCGACCTTTATCGTTGATCCGGTTCAGATTCGGGATGAATTTGCATCGACAGCGTTAACGAGACATCCGCCGAATGTGGGACCTGCACCGCAATCGGGTTCGACGCGCGCGGTGGTCGCGGGCATCGCGACCACCGGCTGTCACGGCGTTGCGGCAAAATCGTCCGGCTGCAACATGATCGGCCGGCCGTGCGGGGTGCGGTCGGCGGCGTGATCCCAGGCGTCGCGATAGCGCGCCTGCGTCGCAGCGCTGGCGACGCCCTTGTCGGCGATCAGCCGTTCCAGCGTCGCGAGCCAGTGCTGGTAGTAGGTGTGGCCATCGTCCGGATCGCCACGCTGCTGCGCGCGCGTGATCTCGTCGGCGAGTGCGGCCGCCCATTCCGGCCAGGTGAACAGGCCGCGCGCATGCAGCGTCACGGCAAGCGCGAAGGCGTGCGCTTCCCAGGGCTCGCGGAACACCGGGCCGTCATCGTCGCGCGGCAGGCCCGGCACGCTCCGCGCCGCGACCGCGGCGGCATCGGCCGTCATCGCACAGGCTCCAGATAGCTCTCCCAGGCGTCGACCGAGATCCGCAGCGACGGATCGCAATCGTCGCCCCACAATTCGCGGCCGTCGAAAGTGACGGTGTAGAGCCATTGTGGCTGTTCGCCGGCGCCCAGCGCGTGGCTGTCCGGAAAAATATGCGCGCCATGCACCAGCTCGACCACGCCGACATGGCCGCGGACATAGCGCGGCAGCCGCGTATGGGTGTGCGGGTGGATGTTCCTGGCGCGGACGCGGTCGCCGATCGCGAAATGAGCCGGCGCCGGCGCCGGACGTTCGGTCGGCGCGCCGCGCGCCAGCATCGGCGCGGCATCGTCCGCCGACAGTGCTGCGACGTCGCGGCGCGGATGCAGCGGCCGGGCGGCGGCGATCTCGTCGGACGTGACCAGTCCACGTTCCGCCATCAGCCGTTCGAGGCCGGCAAGCCAGATCTGGTAGTAGCTCTTCGACAGATAGTCCAAGGGCGATCGATTCTCGCGGGCGAACCGCGTCATGTCGAGATTCCAGCCGCCGGGCCGCGCCATCGCCAGCGTCAGCGCGAAGGCGCGGCGCTCCCATGCGGCGTGAAACAGCGGCTCGTTCGCCTCCGGCACCACCGGGCCGAAACCATCCATGCCGCCCATGTCGTGCGCGCCATCCATCACGAATTCTCCGCCGGTGGCTGTGCCACGCCGGTGCCGATCATGCTGTCGCGGGTGACCAGATCGGCCAGTTGGTCTTCGGTGAAGCCTTCGGTGCCGTCGGGCCGCATCGGAATCACCAGATAGCGGATCTCCGCGGTCGAATCCCACACCCGGATCGCCGTATCGTCGGGCAGGGTCACGCCGAAATCGGCCAGCACCGCGCGCGGCTCCTTCACCGCGCGCGAGCGATACGGCGCGGATTTGTACCAGACCGGCGGCAGGCCGAGCACCGGCCACGGATAGCAGGAGCACAGCGTGCACACGACCATATTGTGCGTCGCGGGCGTGTTCTCGACGGCGACGATATGCTCGCCCTGGCGGCCGGTGTAGCCGAGTTCGGCGATCGCCGCGGTCGCGTCTTGCAGCAGCCGCGCGCGGTAGGCGGGGTCGGTCCAGGCCTTCGCCACGACGCGCGCGCCGTTGCGCGGCCCGACCTTGGTTTCATAGGTCTCGATCAGGATGTCGAGCGCGGCCGGGTCGACATAGCCCTTCTCGGTCAGGATGGTTTCGAGCGCGCGCACGCGCAGTTCCGTCTCCGATAGCTCGGAGTGGTCGTGATCATGATCGTGCGAATGGCCGTGCTGATGTTCGCTCATGCGACGCAACATAGATTAGAAAATGTTGCGCTGTCGAGCCGGGAAGCTGCTAGCCTTCGGACAACCAAGAATGCAGTTCGGGAGGCATCGTGGGGCAGTTCGTGACAATCGAGCGGGGGCTCGGGCCGGAGGGCCGTGTCGCCGTGGTGCGGTTCGACCGCGGCGACGGCATCAACGCGCTGTCGCCGGACGCGATGCGGCAATTGACCGACGCCGCGCGCAGCTTTGAAGACGATGGCGCCACCTCGGTGGTGGTACTTGCGGGCAACGCTATGGCATTCAGCGCCGGCTTCGATCTCAAGGACCCGGAAGGACGGGGCCGCGCCGGGATGGATCTCGGCGCATTGCGCCGGCACCTCAAGCTCGGCCCGCGGCTGACGCGCGCCTGGCAGGAGATGGAACAGATCACCATCGGCGCGATCGACGGCTTCTGCATCGGCGGCGGCGTCGCGCTGGCGGTGGCGCTGGATTTCCGGGTGATGGCGCGCGACGCGCATATGCGCGTGCCGGAAATCGGCCTCGGCATGAACATGAGCTGGCAGAGCGTGCCGCGGATGCTGCATCTGATCGGCCCGGCGCGCACCAAGCAGGCGGTGATCCTCGCCGACGACCGGATCGGTGCCGACGACGCCTACGAATGGGGCCTGGTCGAGCATCTGGCCGAGCCGGGGCAGGCGTTCACCGCAGCGATGGCGCTGGCCGACAAGGTCGCGGCGCAGCCGCCGATGTCGGTGGCGATGACCAAGCTCACCGTCAACCGGCTGGCGCACGCGCTGGACGATCTCGCCAGCCACATGGACCTCGACCAGTTCGCACTCGCGGGCATGAGCGAGGACCACCGGGAAGGCGTCGCCGCATTTTTGCATCGCCGCAAGCCCACTTTTCGCGGAAAGTGAGCAGCGTCGGCGCGGCTGCCGCGTTATCATGCGTTCAAACCAATCGGGAGGTGTCGATGATCACGACCATCGTGCAGTTCGCGCTGTCGGAGCCGATCAGCCTGGACGAGGCGGCCAAGCGCTTTCGCAGCAGCGCGCCGAAATATCACAAGATGCCGGGGCTGATCCGTAAGTACTACATCCGTTCCGAAGACGGCAGCACCGCCGGCGGCGTGTATCTGTGGGAGTCGCGCGAAGCCGCCGAAAAGGTCTATGCCGGCGAATGGCGGGCGCGCGTCGCGCAACTCTACGGCGCCGAGCCGGTGATTTCCTGGTTCGACAGTCCGGTGATCGTCGACAACGCGCTGGGCGGCGCGGTCACTGTGGCGGCGTGAGCGCCGCCGCCTGATTCATCGCCACATCCCGCGCATCCGCGCGCCGATGTCGATTGGCGGCGCCTGTCGCGTCGGATAGCCGGGCGAGGCCGCGACCCGCGGCCAGCTCACGCGCTCGAACAGGTTCAGCAGCCGATCGGGAATGAACCGGCTGCGCGCCGCATAGACGTGGCGGTCGCCCATCACGTTCTGGCCGTGGGTGAAGAAGCGTTGCGGCACCACCAGATGCAGATCGTCCTTGGCCCGCGTCATCGCCACATAGAGCAGGCGGCGCTCCTCCTCGATCTCGGCCGAAGTGCCGGTGCCGAGATCGGACGGCATGCAGCCGTCGACGACGTTGAGCACGAACACCGACTTCCATTCCTGACCCTTGGCGGAATGGATCGTCGACAGGATCAGATAGTCCTCGTCGCGCATCGGCACGCCGGCCTGATCGGACGTCGCGTCCGGCGGGTCGAGCGTCAGCTCGGTGAGGAAACGCTCGCGCGACGGATAGCCGGACGCGATCTGCGCCAGTTGCACCAGATCGGCGCGCCGCGTCGCCGCATCGTCGTGGATGCGATCGAGATGCGGTTCGTACCACAGCCGCGCGCGTTCGATCTCGGCCGGCCAGCCGCCGGCGCGGCCGTCGCGCAGCTCGCCGACCGCGTCGACGAAGTCGCGCCAATCGGGCGCGCGCGGCGGCGCGGGCAGGGCGGCGAGGGCTTTCAGCGGATCGGCAGCGGCGGTGATCGCGTCCAGCGTCTTCTGCGCCGACGCCGGGCCGATTCCCTGCATCAGCAGCAGCACGCGAAAGCCGGCGACGCGGTCGCGCGGGTTCTGCACGAAGCGCAGCAGCGCCAGCATGTCCTTGACGTGGGCGGCGTCGAGGAACTTCAGGCCGCCGAATTTGACGAACGGAATGTTGCGCCGCGTCAGCTCGAGTTCGAGCGGCGCCGAATGCGACGAGGTGCGGAACAGCACTGCCTGCTGCTTCAGAATGGTGCCGCTCTCGCGATGCTCGAGCACGCGCTCGGTGATGTAGCGCGCCTGATCGGCCTCGTCGCGGACCGCGACGAGCTGCGGCGGCGATCCGCTCGCGCGGTCGGTCCACAAATTCTTGGTGAAGCGCTCGGCGGCGAGATCGATTACGCCGTTGGCGGCGCCGAGGATGGCCTGCGTCGAGCGATAATTGCGGTCGAGCGTGACGATCCGGGCAGGCGGGCTGAACGCCTTCGGGAAATCGAGAATGTTGCGCACGGTGGCGGCGCGGAAGGAATAGATCGATTGCGCGTCGTCGCCGACCACGGTCAGGCCGCCGCCATCCGGCTTCAGTCCGAGCAGCACCTGCGCCTGCAGCGCGTTGGTGTCTTGATATTCGTCGACCAGCACATGGTCGAACCGGCCGCCGATCTCGGCGGCGAGCGAAGGCTCGGTCATGGTCTGCGCCCAGTACAGCAGCAGATCATCGTAATCGAGCACGTTGTGGCGCTGCTTCGCCTCGACATAGCCGGCGAACAGCTGCTTCAGCTCGGCGGACCAGCCGGCGCACCACGGATAATTGGCGCCGAGCACGACATCGAGAGATTGGCCGGCATTGACGCAGCGCGAGTAGATCGACAGGCAGGTCGCCTTGGTGGGAAACCGGCTTTCGGTCCTGGAGAAGCCGAGGTCGTGGCGGACCAGATTCATCAGGTCGGCGGAATCCTCGCGGTCGTGGATCGTGAACGCCGGATCGAGCCCGATGCGCTCGGCATGTTCGCGCAGCAGCCGCGCGCCGATGCCGTGAAACGTCCCGGCCCAGCTCAGCGCGCCGCCACGCGCTGCACCATCGCCCATCACCCGGCGGGCGATACGCTCGACCCGGCGCGTCATTTCGGCGGCGGCTCTCCGCGAAAACGTCATCAGCAGGATGCGGTGCGGATCGGCGCCGTTGACGACGAGATGCGCGACGCGGTGCGCCAGCGTGTTGGTCTTGCCCGAGCCGGCGCCGGCAATTACCAGCAGCGGCGGGCAGGAACTCTGGCCCACGCCGTGCTCGACGGCGCAACGCTGCTCCGGATTGAGGCCGTCGAGATAGGTTGCGGGCAGAGACACGAATCAGCGCCTGTCGGGATGAAGCCGCGACGGTCCCTGATTCCTGCTTTGTTCGCAACGCCGATCGCGACCCGGCATCGCTGTTTGCCGCATCATCCACGGAACTCCGGCCTGTATCGAAAATGTCGCGCAGGGACGGCTATGCTGGCGCGTGCGTTCGGCTATCCTCGATAGCGGCGGTCGCGGATGAGCCGCGCCGGCCTGGCAACGCAGTTGGCGCTATGCGCCGGTCGAACACGCATGGGGGTACGCTTGATGGCAAGACGATCCATTCTCGTTGGGACCGCGATTCTGGTCATGACTTCGGGCACGGCGATGGCGCTCGAACTCGACACGCTGTCGATCACCAGCGGCCAATTGGTGATCACCGGCAAGACCAGCAAACCCAATCAGGAGGTCGAAGTCGTCGCGACCGGCGACAAGGTCAAGAGTTCGTCGTCGCGGCGCTTCCGGTTCTCGCTGTCGTATTTGCCGGAGACCTGCAAGCTCGACCTGAAGTCGGGCACCGAAACGCTGAAGGACCGGCTGGTCGCCAATTGCGGCCAGCGTGGTCCCAAGGGCGAACCGGGCGCCGCCGGCGCGATGGGACCGGCCGGACCGGCTGGCCCCGCCGGTCCCGCAGGCCCCGCCGGACCGAAGGGCGACACGGGCGCGGCCGGTCCGGCCGGTCCCGCGGGTGCTGCCGGCCCGAAGGGGGATGCCGGTCCCGCCGGCGCCGCCGGACCGAAGGGCGAGCCGGGCGAGGCGGCTCCCAAGAACTGACACGACGATACGCCGCGCGGCTGATGTGACCGCGCATGAATGCCCGCCGGCGACCATGCAATGTGGCGCCGGCGGCGTCTTGTGGCGCGATCCCCCGCGCTGCGTCGGTCGGGCGGGCCGGCCCCCGCGTCAGCCGGGAGGGCCGCCGTGATCATGCTCCTCATGATCGTGATCGTGATCATGAGGCTCGCCGTGATGCTGCTCCTTCAGCATCGCGAAATATTCCGCGTCGCGATCGTTGTGGAAGGCGTCGGCGTAGGCGGGCTCGCTCATGCCGCGCCGCCAGTAGCCGATCGCCAGCACCTGCCGCGCGCCGAAGCCGCGCTCCTTGCGGACATGGGCGCGAAGTTTGCGGACGGTGGCGGATTCACAGCCGATCCAGACGAAGCCGTTCTCCGGAGACGGCCAGTCCATGCCGAGCACCGCATCCGCCAGCAGCGTCGATTCACCGGCCGAGGTGCCGTCGAGATGCAGCCAGGTCAGCTCGATATCGGCGCGGCAGGCGATCGGCTGCTGGTCGGACGCATCCGGCACCTCGATGAAGGCGCGGCCTTTCGCGGTCGGCGGCAATTGCTCCATGATCCGCGCGATCGCCGGCAGCGCAGTGTGGTCGCCGACCAGCAGATACCAGTCGGCTGCTGCGACGGTGAGGCCGGCCGGAATGCCGACGCCGAGCAGATCGCCGGGCTTGGCGTGGGCCGCCCAGCGTGACGCCACGCCGAGGCCATGCATGACGAAATCGACGTCGATCTCGCCACGCACCGGATCGTAACGCCGCAGGCTGTAGGTGCGCAGCGCCGGGCACTTGTCGGGCGCCGGCCAGATCGGCTTGCCGCGCTCGCCGGCCATCGGCCATTCCGGCTCAACGCCGGGCGGCGGCACCAGCAGCTTGATGTTGGGACCGTCGCTGTAGCCCGCGAGTTCTTCGCCGCCGAGCGTCACGCGCCGCATCCGCGGCGTCAGCAATTCGGTCCGAATGACCTCGAGCACCCGGACATCCCGGAAACGCCGAGGGGCCGCCCTGGTGGCGGTCGCAATCGTCATGGTCACGCACTCCTCTTCCGCGGCCGGGACTGCCCCGGCGACGGCAACACGTCGTCGATGATGATGTGGGGCCGTCCTTCCGGCCCCGGCTCGATCCGCGCCATCACGCCGTAGACGTCGGCGATGATGTCGACGCTCAAGGCTTCGGCCGGCGTTCCGGCCGCCGCGCAGCCGCCGTGGTCGAGCACGACGACGCAATCGGCCCACCGCCCCGCCAGATTCAGATCGTGCAGCACCACGATGACGAGGTGGCCTTCCGCCGCCAGCCGGCGCAACGTGCGCATCACCACGATCTGGTGGCGGAGGTCGAGTGCGCTGGTCGGTTCGTCGAGCAGCAGCACCTTCGGATCGCGGACCAATGCCTGCGCCAGGCTCACGAGCTGGCGCTGGCCGCCGGAGAGCTGGTCGAGCGATTCGAGCCCGAGCGCCGCGATGCCGAGGCGGTCCAGCGCCGCCGCGGCGCGTTGCGCCGCGTGCGCGCCGGGCAGTGGATCCGCCGTCGCCGAGGCGCGTAGCGCCACGATCACCGACTCGATCACGCTCAGCGCCACGCCTTGCGGCAAGGATTGCGGCGTGAACGCCATCACCTTGGCGCGCTCGCGCGCCGACAGCGACGACAGATCCCGGTCGGCGAGGGCGACGACACCGGTCGACGGCAGCAGCCCGGCCAATGCCATCAGCAGGGTCGATTTGCCGGCCGCATTCGGACCGACGAAGGCGATCAACTTGCCCGCCGGCAGCGGCGGCAGCGAGAGATCGCGGATCACCGGCCGGCGCGGATAGCCGGTCGACAGCCCGCGGATCAGAAGCTCGGGCTGGTTCATCCGCGGTCCTTCCGGATCAGGATCAACGCCAGAAAGAACGGCACGCCGATCAGCGAGGTGACCAGACCGATCGGCAGCACGATGCCGGGGATCACCAGCTTCGAAGCGCACGACGCCAGCGACATCACCACCGCGCCGGCGCAGGCGCTGGCCGGCAGAAAGAAACGATGATCCTCGCCGACCAGCAGCCGCGCGATATGCGGCCCGACCAGTCCGATGAAGGCGATGGTGCCGACAAACGCTACGGCGGCGCCGGTGAGTGCGCTCACCCGCAGCAGCGCGAACAGTTTCAGGTTACGGACATTGACGCCGAAGCTCGAGGCGCGCTCCTGTCCGAGCCGCAGCGCGGTGAGCTGCCACGACGACGCCATCGCCAGCGGAAACACCAGCAACAGCACGACCGCCAGGATCGCGACGCTCTCCATGTTGGCGCGGGTGACGCTGCCCAGCGTCCAGAACACCAATTGCTGCAGAGCCTGTTCGGTGGCGATGAATTGCATGATCGCGACCAGCGCATTGAAGGTGAAGAACAGCGCGATGCCGAACAGCACATGGGTCTGCCCGTCGGTGCCGCGCAGCCGGCCGAGCAACTGGATGAGCAACGCCGAGCCGAACGCGAACACGAACGCATTGGTGGAAATGATGCCGATGCGGGGGACGCCCGGAATGCCGATGCCGAGCACGATTGCGACCGCCGCGCCGAACGTCGCCGCCGACGACATGCCGAGCGTGAACGGGCTGGCCAGCGGGTTGGCGAGAATAGTCTGCAGCTCCGCGCCGGCGACCGCCAGCGCCGCGCCGACCAGCGCCGCCATCAGCGCCTGCGGCAACCGGATCTCCCAGACGATCACCGCCGATGACCGGCTGAGGCTCGACGGATCGAACAGCCCGCGCAGCAGATCCATCGTCGTGAGCGCCGACGGCCCGGTGCCGATGTCGAGCTGCAGCGCCAGCGCGGCCGCGATCAGCAGCCCAATCACGATCGCCGCGCGCCGTCGGGTCTGCCGCAGATGTCCGGCGACGGCGGATCGGGCGACGGCGGTGAGATCGGTCATCGGCTGCGCGCTCCGACATCGTCGACGCTGACCCAGAACGTGCCCTGCATCGGCACCGGCAAAAAGCGCTCGTTGAGTTCGCGCAGGCTGGCGTCGGGATCGACGTCGGCGAACAGCTCCGGATGAAACCATTTCGCCATCGCTTCGACCGCCAGCACGTTCAGCGGCATGTTGTTGAACAGATGCCAGATGCCGTGAACCCGGCCGTTGCGGACCGCGCTCAGGCCGGCAAGGCCGGGCTTGCTCACCACCGAGGCGAGCAAACGCCGCGACCGCGCGGCGTCGACGCCCGGTCCCATCACCAATCCGCCCAACGCCTCCAGATGCATGCCCCCGGTGCCGACATAGACGTCGGGATTGCGGGAGATGACGTATTCGCGGCTGAGATGCCCGACCGGCCGCTTCAGCACATCGGTCGCGATATTGTGGCCGCCGGCGACATCGACGAAAGCGCCGATGGTGGCCCGTCCCGGCGAATTGCAGCAATCCTGATGGCCGGCATGGGCATGCATCAGCACATTCGGCAGCGCCGGCTTGGCGGCTGCCAGACGGTTGGTGATGCGGTCCATATGCGACTGATAGAACCCGATGAACTCCTCGGCGCGCGCCTCCCGGCCGAGCAATTGTCCGAGCAACCGGATGCTGGGAACGGTGTTTCGCAGCGGTTGCTCGACAAAATCGATGAACACCACCGGCACACCGGCCGACTCCAGTTTGCGGACGACGTCGTCGGAGCGCTGCGACGGACCGAAGCCTCCGCTCAGGATTGCGACCTCGGGGGCCGCGGCGAGCGCCTGTTCAACGGAGAACGTATCCGGACTGCCGGTGCTCACCAGCGGAACCCGGCCGAGGCCGGGAAACTTCGCCAGATATTGCTGATACAGCACCTTGTCCTGCCGCCGCATATCGCCCGACCACGCCGCCAGCAGCGATTCCGGATCCGGATGCAGCAAGGCGAGCGCGAGGAACTGACGACCTTCGCCGAGCAGGATCCGTTTCACTGGAGTCACCAGCGTGACTTCGCGTCCGGCCACGTCGCGAACGGTGACGGTCGTCTCGGCCGCGACCGGACCGGCGGCGCCCAGCAGCCCCCACACGAGGGCGGCCACGATCGCCATCGTCGATCTCATGCCGATGCCCCGCGCTGGAACGGAGCGCGGCTCGGGAACCAGCGCCGACCGCGTCGCCGCGCCGGCACCCGACGGTGTCGGCGTCGCGCCGGTCAAAACGTCCCCCGCAGGCCGATGCCGAACATTCGGGGCGCAGTCATGCTGGCCTCGGTGCCGCCGATGCCGCGGTTCTCCTGCATATAGGTCGGAGCGCGCTCGTCGAAGACGTTCTTGACGTAGCCGTAGACCTGCGCGAGCTGGTGAAACTGATAGCTGACGCGCACATCGGCGATGGTATAGGGATCAATCGAGTATTTTACGGTGTTCGCGACGTCGGAATAGTATCTGTCGAGATGGCGCACCTCGCCGGACACGTTGAGCTTGTCGGTCGCGTCCCAGCTGGCGCCGAAACTGAGCATGTAGCCAGGCGATTTCGCGAATTCATTGCCCTCGTAGCTGACGTTGCTGGAGATCTGGTCGATCTTGGTCTGCAGCACGCCGGCTCCCGCCTTGAGCGTCAGGCCTTGCAGCACCCGATAGTCGATGCCGACCTCCAGGCCGTAGGCGTGCGCCTTCTCCGCGTTGATGACGTAGGTCTGCGCGACCCCGGTCGAGATGACGACCGGGATGTTGTACTGGGCGTTCTTGAAATCCATGTAGAACACGTTGCTGTTCAACGTGAGCGTGTCGTTCAGCAGGTTCGCGCGCGTGAACAGCTCGTAGTTCCACAGCGACTCGTCCTCGAACGACATCCATTGCCGGGAGTTGAGGTTGAGCGAGACGCCGCCGGGATTGTAGCCGCGGCTGACCAGCGCGCCGACGGTCCAGCCCGGCGTCAGCGCATAAGCGAGCGACATTTTCGGCAACAATACCGTGAAGGTGTTGTCGTAGTCGACAGGGCCGGGGGCGTAGACCGAAACGCCGAGACGCTGGATATGATCGTGCTGGGTGCGCAAGCCGCCGTTCAACGTCCAGCGATCCGTCAGCTTGTAGGTCAGTTCACCGAACACGCCGAGATTGCTCTTGCGATCGTCGAAGGTGGAAAGCCCGCTGAGATAAAGCACTTCGTCGGTCTTGGTGTAGCCGTAATAGACGCCGGCAAGTCCGCTGAGGACGGTGCTCTGGTCGCCGAAGGTGACGCGCGTCTCGTTCGAAACATTGCGCTGTTCGATGTCGGCATTGCCGTTCGAGGCGACGGGAGCAACGCGGTGAACCGACGAGTTGGTGTATTGCGTCTGATTGAACAGCTTGAAGCCGTTGTAGAAGTCGTATTTGAGATCGAAGATTCCGGTGTCGGTGGTCTGATTCCAGGTCGGCATCGTCGTCGTGACGTGCTGCAGGTTCTCGTAGGGCGCGGACGCCGCTTCCTGGCCCGGCCGGTTGCTGGCATTGTGCGCGTAAGTGAGCTTCGCCTCCAGGCCGGAGATCTCCGTCGGCAGCCACAGCAGCTTGAACCGCGCGTTGAGCGCCCGGAAGTCCTGGTCCGTTTGCCCCTTCTGGAAATTCGGACTGACGTAGTCGATGAAGGTGTCACGGGCGGAGTAGTCGATGGCGAGGCGCGCAGCCAACTGGTTTTCCACCAACGGCCCCGACACCATCACCGAAGTACGCCGCGTGTTGTAGCTGCCGATCTCCGCCTGATAGGCGCCTTCCGGCTTGAAGGTCGGATCCTTGGTATTGACGATGATGGCGCCGGCGATGGCGTTGGCGCCCTGCGACGTGGTCTGCGGCCCGCGGAAGACCTCGACGCTCTTCACGTCCCAGACGGAGGTGGCGCCGAAATAGTACTCGCTGTAGTTGAGATAGTGCCCGTCGAGATTGATGGTCGCGCGCGGAACGGTGCCACCCCAGAACGAATACTGGCCGGTGAGGGGACCCTGCGTATCCTGGCCGCGGATCACCGGTGCGCTGACCGTGTCGGTGTAGACCACGTTGGGCACCCCGGCGACCACTTCGCTGACCGTGGCGTCGCCGGTCTTTTCCTTTTCGATGTCCTTGCCGGTGATCACCGAAACCGACGACGCCGTGTTCTTCTGGTCGCGCTCGATCTTCTCGCCGGTGACCGTGATGACATCGAGCGAGATCGCGCGCTCGGCCGTGGGCGAGGCGGTGGCGGTCTGTCCGAATGCGGGCGTCGCGGCGACCACCGACAGAATCGTGAGCGCGCTCGCGCCGCCCATTCCGACCGCCGCAGCCCATCCGCCGGCCATCGAGAGCGCGTGCCGGCTCGCGGTTGTCCGATCTTGCATCACTTATTCCCCGCCGTTCGTGAAACCGAAGTCTCATCTCAGTTACGGCAGCCGCCGGGTCGCAGCCAGAGCGATAGCTTTGCGCCGACGTGAATCTTCTCTGCCGAAACTTAAAAGCGTTCCAGAACATCGCGGACGACGGTGATCGGCGGCAATCTAGAGCGGTTGTAGCATCGACCTGCTCGTTCGCGGCAACAAGCGTGGTACTCTCGCGACTTCAAGCGCTGTCACTTCGGGATTTCCAAATGCTTCCGGAACGACTGTCGAAAGTCGTCTGCGCCGACGATCTCGAGCGTTTCGCCGGCGCATCCGGCAGCGAGTTGCGGCTCGTCACACCCGGCGTCGGCGGGCGCGATCCGATCCTCGTCGGCGAATTCCAGCGCGTTCAGTTGCGCTCCGGGCTGGCGCTGCACACCTCGAACACCCGCGAAGTCCATGATCTCCACACCGAGGCCGTGCAGCATCCAGGCCTGACGATCGCGCTGTTTCTGAGAGGACACATCGACGCCTGGTTCGGCGGGCGCCTGATCGAGATGGGGCCGCGGACCGAGGACGCGCGCGATATCGAAGCCATCGTGGTCGCGCGCTCCGAGTCCGACAGCTTCGTCCGACGATCGGTGAAGGGCGCCCGGATCCGCAAGCTCAACGTCACGATCACGCCGGAATGGCTCGACCAGCAGGCCCTGCTGAGTTCACCCGAATGCGCGGCGATCCTGCGCTTCTCCCGCACACATCTGGCCACCTTGCGCTGGACGGCGTCGCCGCGTCTGATCACGCTCGCCGAACAGATCCTCGGCCCGCCGCTGTTCGCCGCGCCGCTGCAGAAGCTGTACTACGAGTCGCGCGCGATCGACGTGGTGTCGGAGGCACTGCTGGCGATCTCGGATGCGCCGGCACAATCTGGAAGCGCGACGATCCATCCGACTCATCACCGCAGCGTGCGGCGCGCCTGTGACTTCATCGACGCCAATCTCGATCACGAACTGATGCTGCCGTCGATCGCGGCGGCCGCGGGCCTCAATTCCGGCAGCCTGCAGCGCGCCTTTCGCCTGCTGTACGGCGTGACCGTCTTCGAATACGTCCGCAGCCGGAAACTCGACCGCGCCAGGGCGGCGCTCGAACGCGACGGCATCTCCGTGGGCGAGGCCGCCTACCTCGCCGGATACAAGACACCCGGCAATTTTTCCACGGCGTTCCGCCGCCGCTTCGGCGTCACGCCCCGGCAAATCCGCGCGACGTCCTGAACGCGCGGATCGCCGGCGGGGACGCTGACCAGGGCAGGCGGGTTGTTCGAGGCCCGGCCCCGCGCCGCGCCGCCGTTCGTCGGATCAAGCGACCAAGCCAAAGGCCGTCCCGCCAGGTCGGCTATGACTTTCCATTTGACCTATACCATATCTTTTGTAAGTATACAGAATGCAAGTCGATACTCCGTCCATTTCGGCGCGCGATTGCGGGCTCGACACCACTTTTCAGGTCCTCCGCGGGAAGTGGAAACCGTTCATTCTGCATGTCCTTCTGCGCGGCCCCAAGCGGTTCGGTGAATTGAAAAGGGCTGTGCGTCACGCAAGCGAAAAGGTGCTGACCCAGCAGTTGAGAGAATTGGAGGCGGACGGCCTCGTGAAGCGCACGGACTACAAGGAAGTCCCGCCGCGGGTCGACTACGCGCTCAGTCCCATCGGCGAAACCCTCGCTCATGCGCTGGAGCCTCTTCGCAAATGGGGCGACGACAACGCCAGATTATTCGACGGCGTGGTCACCAAGCGTCCGCGGCGCGACAATGCCGATTCCACGTCGAAGCCGGCATTCGACAATCTCACGACGGCGGTGACCACGATCAACACGCCCATGCCGTTCCGCATCGATGAAAAGACTTTGATCGCCTGCCTGAAAGGCGAAGTGTCCGACCCGAGATGGCGGGTCTATGTGCAGGCTCTGTTCGACGAGGTGGATGTGTCCGTGATCCACAAGCTCGTGCTCGATCGATTGGTGACGTTCAACGACTTGTCGAAGGCGATTGATATCTGGCGGGTGAGGGAGTCCGAGAATGAAAGATGGGTCAGGGAAATGGCTTCCTTCGAAGTGGCAAGACCTGATGCAGAAAGCCCTGGTCGCGCTCGATAGCCTGCCCGGCGCACCAGCCATATGGACGTTCGGCGGCGGTACGGCGTTGGCGCAAATCCTGGATCACCGCATCAGCTACGACGTGGATATCTTTCTCGATTCCAGCACCGCGTTGAAGAATCTGGCCCCGAACGTGAACCCCGTGACCAAATCGCTGTGCGACACCTGGAATTGGCCTGGCAAGTATCTCAAACTCATCCTTCGTAACGTCGGTGAGATCGATTTCTTGAATGCGCCGTCCTACATCGATCGGCCGACCTACGAACTTCGTTTTGGAGAGCGTATCATCTCTGCCGAGAGAGTGGCCGAGACCGCGACCAAGAAACTGAAGTACCGCGCCTCACAGTACACGCCGCGGGATGCATTTGATTTGGCCGCCATCTATCTGCATGACCGGGAGGCCTTACGCGAGGTTGCGCAATGTCCCGCAATCTCGGACGCCGAGGTGGCCGCGGCACTCAACCGAATGAATCTGGTGAAAGACGACTATCAGGCCGAAATGCGCAACGTGATCAACCCCACGGCTCGTGGCGAGGAATTCATCGACCGGACTTGCGAGATCGCGCTTGAAGCGCTCGTGGAGTTGAGAACGTTGATTCCGCAAAACGAAACCGGCCATGGGCCACGCTAGGCGACTCTGAACCGACCTCGGTGGCGCCCCGAGATCGCAAGTGCTGCGGTACCCCAAGGGCGAGCGGGCAAGGCCGCCGCCTGACAGGCATGGCGCTGCCCAACGTACCGCGCCATCCACCAGCGCCGGCTGCCGCTTCCGCGGGAGCCGGCGTTCTTGCCAGCGGCCGCCCAGACTCGTTGCCGGACGACGTCTTGTCAGATCTCCGCCTTTCGCGCGGCGAAGATGCAGAGCAGCGAGACCAGTGCGGCCGCCAACTGATAGTAGCCGACATAGCTCAGGCCGAAATTGGCCTGCAACCAGGTCGCGATGTAGGGCGCCAGCGACGCACCGAAAATGCCGGCCATGTTGAAGGTGATCGACGAGCCGGTGTAGCGCACCCTCGTCGGGAACGGCGCCGCCAATGCCGCGCCGATCACGCCGTAGTTCAAGCCGAACAGCAGCATGCCGACGGTGGTGAAGGCGTAGATGCCGACCAGACCAGCGGACAGCAGCGGCTCCAGCGCGAACGAGAACAGGCCGAGGATGATCGTGCTGCCGAGGAGCAGGGCACGGCGTCCGAAACGGTCGCCGAGTTTGCCGGCGGCGATCGTCGAGAGGCCGAACAGCACCGAGCCGTAGACCTGCACCAGCAGCGCGTCGCGGAACGACACCCCGGCGACCTTGACGTTGTAGGACAACAGATATGCGGTGCAGATGTAGAACGCCACGAAGGTGATCAGCGCCATGAAGGTGCTGATCGCCATGTTGCGCTTGTGATGGCGGAACACTTCCAGCACCGGCACCGAGACGCGCTCGGCCTTGTCGATCGCCTTCTGGAATTCGGGTGTCTCGGTGATCGACAGCCGCACCCACAGGCCGATCGCGATCAGCGCGATCGAGGCGATGAAGGGGATGCGCCAGCCCCAGCTCAGCAGCGCGTCCTGCGACATGAAGTGAAGCAGCAGCCAGAACACCCCGGAGGCCAGAAACAGCCCGACCGGGGCGCCGAGTTGCGGAAACATGCCGTACCAGTTGCGCTTGCCGTCGGGCGCGTTCTCGGTGGCGAGCAGCACCGCGCCGCCCCATTCGCCGCCGAGGCCGAAGCCCTGGCCGAACCGGCAGAGCGCCAGCATCAGCGGCGCCAGCACGCCGATCTGGTGGTAGCTCGGCAGCAGGCCGATCACCACCGTCGAAATCCCCATGGTCAGCAGGGCCGCGACCAGCGTGGTCTTGCGGCCGACCTTGTCGCCGAAATGGCCGAACACAATGGCGCCGAGTGGGCGGGCGAAAAACGCGATCGAGAACGTCGCGAACGACGCCAGCAGCGCCGTCGTCGGATCGCTGTTGGGGAAGAACAGCGTCGGAAACACCAGCACGGCCGCGGTGGCATAGACATAGAAATCGAAGAACTCGACCGTGGTGCCGATCAGGCTCGCCAGCAACACCTGCGCGGGCGAATTCAACGGTCTGCCGCGTCCGGCAGCGGTTGCCGGGGGCACGAAATTTGTGGCGTCCATGAGTGCTGATCCGTGAGATGCGGTTTCGGCCCGCATCCGCGTGCGCTAACCAGGAGAGGCAGCGACTTACCGCAATATTCCGCACCGGCCAACCGCATCGGTGCCATGCTGCCATGTCCCACGGGCGGGCCCGGGCGACTTCAGGGAAGCTGATGGACCTACTTAAGAGGGACAAGAAAGCGGCCGGCCTTACACGGCGCGGCCGGGCGGACTGGTCAATCCAGCCACCGAGGAGGGAGAGTGGTGTTCAAATACTCCCCGCTCAGCTTTCGCAATCCAGGGGCTTGCATTTGCTTTGCACGGACGTATACTTTGCATTACAAAGTGAGGTGAGGCATGAGCGATCTCGACAAGGCCTTGGCTGACATTTTCGCCATTCGCAGCCAGATCGCTGCGGGCACGGCGTTCCGTGGATATGGCCCGGCTGCTCTGGCGGGCACCGCCGGTCTGGCCTTGGTCACCACGATTGCGCAGTCGCTCTGGCTCGATGACCCGAACAGCCATCTGCTGGCGTTCTTCTTGGGCTGGATCGCAACCGCGCTGTTGTCCGCAATGATGATCTGGCTCGAGATGCGGGCGCGTTCGCGGCGTCACCATTCGGGTCTCGCCGATGCGATGATCCATCAGGCGGTCGAACAATTCGTGCCCGCCGGGGTGGCGGGAGCTTTGCTCGGTGTGACGCTTTGGAAGTTCGCCCCGGGGACGCTCTGGATGCTGCCCGGCTTGTGGCAGATCCTCGTCGGCCTCGGGATTTTCGCGTCCGTACGGATGCTGCCACGCCCTGTGGCGTTGGTCGGCGCGTGGTATTTCGTAGCGGGATTCAGCGTGCTGGCGCTCAGCAGCGAAAGTGCGGCCGTCTCGCCGCTAGCGATGGGTGTTCCGTTCGTGGTCGGTCAATTGCTGATGGCTGCCGTGCTGCGGTTTGCGTCGGGAGACGACGATGCCGAAGCCTGACACGAACGCTGCACCGTTCTCCTACGAGGGGCTGGATCGCGTGATCCACGAGAAGGCGAGGCTGGGGATGCTGACCTCGCTGATGGCGCACCCGAAGGGGCTTGCGTTCGCCGACCTCAAAAGGCTATGCGGACTGACGGACGGCAATCTCAGCCGGCATCTTCAGGTGCTGCAGGAAGCCGGAATGGTCGAGGTGTCGAAGGGATACGAAGCCAACCGGCCGCTGACGACCTGTCGTTTGACGAAGACCGGCCGCCGCCAGTTTCTCGATTACCTCACCGTGTTGGAGCAGCTCGTGCGCGACGCCGCCAAGGCGGCCGGCAGTAGCGATCCGCTGCCGACCGGACTTCACACGCGTCCCGTCTGAAAGCACGTCTCGCCTGAACCACGTCCCCCTTTTTGCACGGAGACTTTGTGATGCAAAGCAATCTACATTCCAAACTACATGTCGGCATCATCATGGACGGCAACGGGCGATGGGCGACGAGGCGAGGGTTGTCACGCCTGCGCGGGCATCAGGCCGGTGTCGAGGCGATCCGCCGCGTGATGGAAGCTGCGCCGGAGCAGGGCATCGGAACGCTGACGCTGTTCGCGTTCTCCAGCGACAATTGGCGACGCCCGAGATCCGAGGTCTCGGCGCTGATGGGGCTTTTTCGCTCGTACCTGGTGAACGAGGTGAAGGGCCTCGTCGACAACGGAATCCGCCTCACGTTGATCGGACGTCGCGACCGCCTCCCGGATGGCCTCGCCGAAACGATCGAACGTGCCGAAGCCGCGACCGCTGCAGGCGACGCGCTCGCCTTGCGTATCGCGGTCGACTACTCGGCTCGGGATACGATTGTCAACGCCGCTGTGCGCGCCGGCGGACTGCAGAGTTGCAGCCGCGAGACGTTTTCCGACCTCATCACCGGATCGAAGCTGCGCGACGTCGACCTCATCATCCGCACCAGCGGCGAACGCCGACTGTCCGATTTCCTGCTTTGGGAAAGCGCCTACGCCGAATTGTACTTCACCGACCGGATGTGGCCGGACTTCGATGCCAACGATCTCGCCGACGCCATGGCGTCGTTCCATGGCCGTGAGCGCCGGTTCGGCGGCCTGCCATCGATGAAACCGGACGTCTCCATCAGCGCCTAGGCGAAGGAAGTCCGTGATGCGTATCCTTCTGGTCAACGTTCCCCATCCCGCCATCGGCAGCCTGATTCCGAGCGATCACTTGCCGCCGCTGGGCCTGCTGGCGATCGGCGGACCGCTGATTGATGACGGCCATGACGTGCGTTTGCTTGATGCCGAGTTCGGCCCGACGTCGACCGCGCAGATCGTCGGACAGGCGCGCGACTTCCGTCCCGATGCGGTGCTGTTCGGCCATTCCGGGTCGACCTCCGGCCACCCGGTCATCGCCGAAGTCGCACAGGCCATCGCGCATGCCATTCCCGGCACGCGCATTGTCTATGGAGGTGTGTTTCCGACCTACCACTGGCGGGAGATCCTCGACGCCGAGCCTTACGTCACGGCCATCGTGCGTGGGGAGGGCGAGGAGACGGCGCGGCGCTTGATGACCGCACTCGCTGATGGCGATGATCTCGCGGGCGTCCATGGGATTGCCTATCGCAGAGCCGGGCAAGCCTGCGCGACGCCGCCGGCCGTGGTGATCGGAGATCTCGACGCCTATCGGATCGGTTGGGAACTGATCGACCACGCTCGCTACAGCTATTGGGGCGGACTGCGCGCCGTCGTGGTGCAATTCTCGCGAGGCTGCCCACATCTGTGCAGTTACTGCGGACAACGCGGCTTCTGGACGCGCTGGCGGCACCGCGATCCCGTGCTGTTCGCCAAGGAGCTCGCGCGGCTGCATCGGGAGCAGGGCGTCCGGGTCGTCAATTTCGCCGACGAGAACCCGACGGTCTCGAAGAAGGTGTGGCAGACGTTCCTCGAGGCGTTGATCGCGGAGGAGGTCGACCTGATCCTGGTGGGGTCGACCAGGGCCGACGACATCGTCCGCGACGCCAATATCTTGCATCTGTACAAGCAGGCCGGCTGGGATCGCTTCCTGCTCGGCCTGGAAAACACCGACGACGCCACGCTGGCGCTGATCCGCAAGGGCGCGGCAACGCCCACCGATCGCGAGGCCATTCGGCTGCTGCGTCGGCACGGCATCCTATCGATGGCCACCTGGGTGGTCGGCTTCGTCGAGGAGACCGACCGCGATCACTGGCGCGGGCTGCGCCAGCTTCTCTCGTACGACCCGGACCAGATTCAGATGCTGTACGCGACGCCGCACCGCTGGACGCCATATTTCGGGCAGGCGGCCGAACGCCGGGTGATCACGACTGACCGGCGGCACTGGGACTACAAGCATCAGGTCCTCGCCAATCGCAACATGCCGCCGTGGCGCGTCCTGCTCTGGTTCAAGTTCACCGAGCTGGTGCTTCAAGCCCGCCCGAAGGCGATGTTTCGCACCTTCTTCGAGCGCCGCGGGCGCCTGCGTCATGCCATGCAATGGTACACGCGGATCGGACGCCGGGTCTGGCCCTACGAGATCTGGCAGTTCCTGCGAGCCCGGCATTTGAAGACCGGACCGACCGTCGGCGAATTCTGGGGCGACGGCCAAGTGGTCGATGAGAACGCGATGGCCACATCGCGGCAACGACGCCAGCTTCCCAATCAAAGCGCCGCCTGAGTGGGGTGTGTAACGGACAGTGCTCCAGCGGCCCCAGCCCACATCCGTAGTTCGCATAAGGTATATTATGGAATATTCAAATGTGCCAATTCGGCCAGAGACTTGGCTGGCATTCCAGAAGTTCTGATGCGATCCGCCGACGACCGGCGCGCCATCGCTGCGCGTTGTCTGTCCTCAGCGGCTGCAAGCGCGTGCTGGGCTGCGCTTCGTCGAGCCTGACGCTGACCGTCGGCCGAAGCGCGACGTCGGGCTGCGTCCGTCCATCCGGCCGCCAGACCGGGTCGTTCAGGCTGGCGCCGTCGCGCTGCCGGAATTCGCTTGACCGCGCTGGGCCGAAATGATGACCAGAAGTCGGTCGACTCGACGGGTCGGCTCGCACAAGAAGACGGCTTGGCTGGAGGATTCGAAATGAGCGTTTCGCGCAGGACATTGTTGCAGGCATCGGCGGCGGCGGTCGCGCTCGGCGGCATCGGGGCGCCGTTCGTGGCGCGCGCGGCGGAGGCCGAGTTCGTCTACAAATACGCCAACAACCTGCCCGACACCCATCCGATGAACATCCGCGCCCGCGAGATGGCGGCGGCGATCAAGGCCGAGACCAATGGCCGGGTCCAGATCGACATTTTCCCGAGCAACCAGCTCGGCTCCGACACCGACATGCTGAGCCAGATCCGCTCCGGCGGCGTCGAGTTCTTCACACTGTCCGGCCTGATCCTGTCGACGCTGGTGCCGGCGGCCTCGATCAACGGTATCGGCTTCGCATTCCCGGACTACGACACGGTCTGGAAAGCGATGGACGGCGAGCTCGGCGGCTATGTGCGCGGCGAGATCGGCAAGGCCGGGCTGGTGGTGATGGACAAGATCTGGGACAACGGCTTCCGCCAGACCACGACCTCGACCCGGCCGATCACCGGCCCGGACGACTTCAAGGGCCTCAAGATCCGCGTGCCGGTGTCGCCGCTGTGGACCTCGATGTTCAAGGCGTTCGACGCCTCGCCCGCCTCGATCAATTTCAGCGAGGTCTATTCGGCGCTGCAGACCAAGGTCGTCGAAGGCCAGGAGAACCCGCTGGCGATCATTTCGACCGCGAAGCTCTATGAAGTGCAGAAATACTGCTCGCTGACCAATCATATGTGGGACGGCTTCTGGTTCCTCGCCAACCGCCGCGCCTGGGAACGGCTGCCAGCCGATCTGCGCGACATCGTCGCCAGGAACATCAACGCCGCCGGCGTCAATCAGCGCGCCGACGTCGCCAAGCTCAACGCCGGCCTGAAGGACGAACTCGCCACCAAGGGCCTGACCTTCAACCAGCCGACCATCGGGCCGTTCCGCGACAAGCTGCGCGCCGCCGGCTTCTACGCCGAATGGAAAGGCAAATACGGCGAGCAGGCCTGGTCGCTGCTGGAGAAATCCGTCGGCAAGCTCGCCTGATCCGTCGCGATGACCCACGCCGAGATCCCGCAACTGGCGGCTGGAAAGCCGCTCGACATTGCGACGCGCAGGTCGCTGATCGGCGCGTTGGACTCCGGGCTGGGTCTGCTGGTCGAGATCCCCGCGGCGCTTTTGGTGGTCGCGGAGATCGTCGTGCTGTTCGCCGGCGTGGTGTCGCGCTACGTGTTTCACAGCCCGCTGATCTGGTCGGACGAGCTCGCCTCGATCCTGTTCCTGTGGCTGGCGATGTTCGGCGCCGCGGTGGCGTTCCGCCGTGGCGAGCACATGCGGATGACCGCGCTGGTGGCGAGCGCATCGCCCCGGCTGCGCGCGTTTCTCGATCTGGTCGCGATCTGCGCGGCGCTGGCCTTCCTGCTGCTGATCGCGGCGCCGGCTTACGACTACGCCTACGAGGAAAGCTACATCACCACGCCGGCGCTGTCGCTGTCGAACGCCTGGCGCGCCGCGGCGCTACCGGTCGGCATCGTGCTGATGACGCTGTTCGCGTTGCTGCGGCTGATCCGGTTCGGCGACTGGCGGCTGGTGGCGGGCGCCGCCCTCACCGTCGCCGTGCTGATCGGCGCGTTCTGGCTGGCGCAGCCGCTGTTCAAGCCGCTCGGCAATCTCAATCTGGTGATTTTCTTCGTCGGCGTGGTCGCTTGTTGCGTGTTCGCCGGCGTGCCGATCGCTTTCGGATTTGGCCTCGCGATCTACGGCTATCTGGCGCTGACCACCTCGACGCCGGTGATGGTGCTGGTCGGCCGCATGGACGAGGGCATGAGCCATCTGATCCTGCTGTCGGTGCCGCTGTTCGTCTTCCTCGGCCTGCTGATCGAGATGACCGGGATGGCGCGGGCGATGGTGGCGTTCCTCGCCAGCCTGCTCGGCCATGTCCGCGGCGGCCTGCATTATGTGCTGGTCGGCGCGATGTATCTGGTCTCCGGCATCTCCGGCTCCAAGGCCGCCGACATGGCGGCGGTGGCGCCGGTGCTGTTTCCCGAGATGAAAGAGCGCGGCGCCAAGCCGGGCGATCTGGTCGCCCTGCTCGCCGCCACCGGCGCCCAGACGGAAACCATTCCGCCGAGCCTGGTGCTGATCACCATCGGCTCGGTGACCGGCGTGTCGATCGCGGCGCTGTTCACCGGCGGCCTGCTGCCGGGTGTCGTGCTGGCGATCACGCTGTCGATGCTGGTGTGGTGGCGCTATCGCGACGAGGATCTCAGCCACATCAGGCGCGCCAGCGGCGCCCAGATCGGCAAGACGCTGATCATTGCCCTGCCCGCATTGGCGCTGCCCTTCGTGATCCGCGCCGCCGTGGTCGAAGGCGTCGCCACCGCCACCGAAGTCTCGACCATCGGCATCGTCTATGCGGTGTTCGCGGGGCTTCTGATCTACCGGAAGTTCGATTTTCGGCGGCTGAGGCCGATGCTGGTCGACACCGCGGCGCTGTCCGGCGCGATCCTGCTGATCATCGGCACCGCCACCGGCATGGCCTGGGGGCTGACGCAATCCGGCTTCTCGCGATCGCTGGCCACCGCCATGACCGGCCTGCCCGGCGGCCCCGCGACCTTTCTCGCGGTGTCGATCGTGGCCTTCGTAATCCTCGGCAGCGTGCTCGAAGGTATTCCGGCGATCGTGCTGTTCGGGCCGCTGCTGTTCCCGATCGCCCGCGCCGTCGGCATCCACGAGGTGCACTACGCCATGGTGGTCATTCTGGCGATGGGCATCGGATTGTTCGCACCGCCGTTCGGGGTCGGCTATTATGCGGCCTGCGCGATCGGCCGGGTCGATCCGGCCGAGGGCGTGCGTCCGATCCTGGGTTATCTGCTGGCGCTGATGGTCGGCTTGATCATCGTCGCCGCGGTGCCGTGGATTTCGATCGGATTTCTGTGAGGCGTTGCGGGTCTTCGGACGCGCCGCCATCGTGAACTGAGAGGCAGGTCGTCATGAGCGTTCCGCAAGGTCACTACAGCATCGGGCTGGACAAGACGCCGGCGAATTACGTGCCGCTGTCGCCGCTGAGTTTCCTTGAACGCACCGCCAACGTCTATCCGGACCACACCAGCGTGGTCTACGAAGGCCGCCACTACACCTGGAAGGAGACTCGCGCGCGCTGCCGCCGCTTCGCCTCCTGGCTGTCGCGCAGCGGCATCGGCCGCGGCGACACCGTGGCGCTGATGCTGCCCAATGTGCCGGCGATGGTCGAGGCGCATTTCGCGGTGCCGATGGCCGGCGCGGTGCTGAACGCGCTGAACATTCGGCTCGACGCGCCGGCGATCGCGTTTCAGCTCGAGCATGGCGGCGCCAAGATCATCCTGGTCGACCCTGAATTCTCCGCGGTGATCGCCGACGCGCTGAAGCAGATGAAGGGTCCGAAACCGCTGGTGATCGACGTCGACGACAAGATGTTTCCCGGCCATCACCGCATCGGCGAACTCGAATACGAATACGCCGTCGCCTCCGGCGATCCCTGCTTCGTGGGCCAGCGGCCGCAGGACGAATGGGATGCGATCGCGCTCGGCTACACCTCCGGCACGACGGGCAATCCCAAGGGCGTGGTGACGCATCATCGCGGCGCGTATCTGAACGCCGTCAGCAACATCCTCGCCGCCAACCTCGGCAGCCATCCGGTGTATCTGTGGACGCTGCCGATGTTCCACTGCAACGGCTGGTGCTTCCCCTGGACCATCGCGGCCGCGGCCGGCGTCAATGTCTGCCTGCGCAAGGTCGATCCGGCAAAAATCTTCGATCTGATCCCGCGCCACGGCGTCACCCACATGTCCGGCGCGCCGATCGTCTACAACGCGCTGATCAATGCTCCCGAGGCGCCGAAGGGCGCGGCCGCGCGTCCCGTCGTCGGCCTGATCGCCGGCGCCGCGCCGCCGGTCGCGGTGCTGGCCGGCGCCGAGCAGGTCGGCATCAAGCTGACCCACGTCTACGGCCTCACCGAAGTCTACGGCCCCGCCTCGGTCTGCGCCGAGCAGCCCGGCTGGGACGACCTGCCCGTCGCCGAGCGCGCCCAGCTCAAGCGCCGGCAGGGCGTGCCCTACCCGCTGCAGGAAGCCGTCACCGTGCTCGATCCCGAGACGATGCAGGAAGTACCGCGCGACGGCGAGACCATCGGCGAGGTGATGTTTCGCGGCAACATCGTGATGAAGGGCTATCTGAAGAACGAGAAGGCCACGAAGGAAGCGCTGGCCGGCGGCTGGTTTCACACCGGCGACCTCGGCGTGCTCGACGCGCACGGCTACGTCATCATCAAGGACCGCTCGAAAGACATCATCATCTCCGGCGGCGAGAACGTCTCCTCGGTCGAGGTCGAGGACGTGCTGTACAAGCACCCGGCGATCCTGTTCGCCGCCGTGGTCGCCAAGCCCGATCCGAAATGGGGCGAAGTCCCCTGCGCCTTCGTCGAACTGAAGGACGGCGCCAGCGCCAGCGAGGCCGAGATCATCGCCTATTGCCGCGAACACCTGCCCGGCTTCAAGACGCCGAAGACCATCGTGTTCTCGGCGATCCCGAAGACCTCCACCGGCAAGATCCAGAAATTCATGCTGCGCGATCAGGTGAAATCGGCGAAGGCGATTTCGGAGTAGTTACTTGTCGTCATTCCGGGGGCCGGCGTCCGCAGTCGGCGACAACCTCTCGTTCGTCATTCCGGGGCGCTCGCGAAGCGAGCGAGCCCGGAATCCATACGCCGCAGCGGTGCGGTTGCGACGCTCGCTCGTCGACCTCCGTCGCCAAGTAGCAAGCACTGGGGTTATGGATTCCGGGTTCGCGAGCTGCGCCCGCGCCCCGGAATGACGGGCAGAGAGGGAGGGCGCGAAGCGACCCTCAGCCCTCAACTTCCAACCGCATCCCGTCGAACCCCGGCACCACGCCGTCGGGCAATTCCTTGCGCAGCGTCTCGTAGTCGATGTCGGCGTGCATGTTGGTGATCACCGCGCGCTTCGGCTTGAAGCGGTCGATCCATCCCAGCGCGGCGTCGATGTGGAAATGGCTGCCGTGGGGCTTGTAGCGCAGGCCGTCGATGATCCACAGGTCGAGGCCTTCGAGCGCCGGAAAACTCTGCTCGGGAATGTCGCTGACGTCCGGCGTGTAGGCGGCGGCGCCGATGCGGTAGCCGAGCGCCGGGATGTCGCCGTGCTGCACCAGGAACGGCGCCAGCGTCAGCTCGCCGCCGGCGCCTTCGATGCTGCGGCTTTCGCCGGTCTCGATGCGGTGCTCGTCCAGAATCGGCGGATAGGAGCTGCCGGGCGGCGTCACAAAGCAGTAGTGGAAGCGGAACACGACGTGCTCGGCGGTCGCCTGGTTGAGATAGACCGGGATGCGTCGTCGCATGTGCATCGCCACCGAGCGCAGGTCGTCGATGCCGTGGGTCTGGTCGGCGTGTTCGTGGGTCAGAAACACCGCATCGAGATGATCGACGTCGGCGTCGATCAGTTGCTCGCGCAGGTCCGGCGAAGTGTCGATCAGCACCCGTGTGATGCCGTCGGGTGTCACCCGCTCCGCGAGGAGCGAGCAGCGCCGGCGGCGGTTCTTCGGATTGCTCGGATCGGCGGCGCCCCAGCCGAGCGCCGGGCGCGGCACGCCGGCGGAGGAGCCGGAGCCGAGAATGGTCAGGATCAGCGTCATGCGGCGACGTCCGGCGGCGGCACCTTGCCGAACAGGTTGAAGAAATTCGCCGTGGTCTGGCGGGCGATCTCGTCGGGCGTCACGCCCCTCACCTCGGCCAGCACCTTGGCGGTCTCGACCACGTAAGCCGGCTCATTGCGCTTGCCGCGATATTTGCCGGGCGCCAGATAGGGCGCGTCGGTTTCGACCAGCACGCGATCGGCCGGCAATTCGGCGGCGAGGTCGCGAAGCGCCTGGGATTTCTTGAAGGTCAGTATGCCAGTGAAGCCGATCAGCAGGCCGAGGTCGATGGCCTGCAGCGCGAGGTCCCGGCCGCCGGTGTAGCAATGCAACACCGCGCGAAACGCGCCCTTGGCCATCTCGTTTTCGAGGATGCGGCCGCAATTCTCGTCCGCCTCGCGGGTATGGATCACCAGCGGCAATCCGGTCTCGCGCGCGGCGGCGATGTGGGTGCGGAAGCCGCGCTCCTGCGCGTCGCGCGAGCCGTGCTCGTAGAAGTAATCGAGCCCGGCCTCGCCGAACGCCACCACCTTGGGATGCTGCGCCAGCTTCACCAGTTCGTCGGCGCTAATGCCGTCTTCCTCGTCGACGTGATGCGGATGGGTGCCGACCGAGCAGTACACGTTGGGGAAGCGCTCGGCGATCGCCAAGAGGTCCGGCAGCCGCTTCACCCGGGTCGAGATCGTCACCATCCGCCCCACCCCGCTCGCTTCGGCGCGGGCGACGATGCCGGCGAGATCGTCGGCAAAGTCGGGGAAGTCGAGATGGCAGTGGCTGTCGACCAGCATCGGCATCAGGCGGTCGCCGGCTCGACATAGCGCGGGAAGATAGGCGCCGGGGCCGGCAGTGGCGTGCCCGGCACGATCCGCGTCGGCAGCGCCGCGAAGTCGCGCGCGCCCTCGGCGACGCCGAGGATGTCGAGCAGCTTGGCCGCCGAGGCCGGGATCGCGGGCTGCGCCAGGATGCCGACCTGCCGCAGCACTTCGGCGGTGACGTAGAGCACCGTCTTCTGCCGCGCCGGATCGGTCTTGGCCAGCGCCCACGGCGCTTCGCCGGCGAAGTAACGGTTGGCTTCCGCCACCACCGCCCACACCGCGTTCAGCGCCTGATGGATCTGCTGCGTTGCCATCGCCGGGCGTGCGATCGCGATCATGCCGTCGGCCATCGCCAGCATCGCCTTGTCGGCCTCGCTGAACTCGCCGTGCTGCGGCACCTGGGCGTCGCACTGCTTGGCCACCATGGTCAGCGAGCGCTGCGCCAGATTGCCGAGGTCGTTGGCGAGGTCGGCGTTGATGCGATTGACGATCGCCTCGTGATTATAGCTGCCGTCGGCGCCGAACGGCACCTCGCGCAGGAAGAAGTAGCGCACCTGATCGACGCCGTATTGATCGGCGAGATTGAACGGGTCGACGATATTGCCGACCGATTTCGACATCTTCTCGCCCTTGTTGAACAAAAAGCCGTGGGCGTAGACGCGCTTCTGGATCGGGATGCCGGCCGACATCAGGAACGCCGGCCAGTACACCGCGTGGAAGCGGATGATGTCCTTGCCGATGACGTGCACGTCGGCCGGCCAATAATGCCAGTTGGCGTCGCTCTCGTCGGGGAAGCCGACGCCGGTGATGTAGTTGGTCAGCGCATCGACCCAGACATACATCACGTGCTCCGGATCGCCCGGCACCTTGACGCCCCAGTCGAAGGTGGTGCGCGACACCGACAGGTCCTTCAGCCCGCCCTTGACGAAGCTGATCACCTCGTTGCGGCGGGAATCCGGGCCGATGAAGTCCGGCTGGTCCTCGTACAGCTTCAGGAGTTTGTCCTGATAGGCCGAGAGCTTGAAGAAGTAGCTCCGCTCCTCGACCCATTCGACCGGCGTGCCCTGCGGGCCGCGGCGAATCTGATCCTCGCCGACGACGGTTTCGTCCTCGGCGTAATAGGCCTCGTCGCGGACCGAATACCAGCCGGCATAGCTGTCGAGATAGATGTCGCCGTTCGCCTGCATCCGCTTCCAGACCTCCTGGACGGAGCGATGATGCTGCTCTTCCGAGGTGCGGATGAAGCGGTCGTAGGAGATGCCGAAGCGGTCGTCCATGTCGCGGAAGCGGCCGGCATTGCGGGCGGCGAGCACGTGGGTCTCGACGCCCTCCTTCTGCGCGGTCTGGATCATCTTCAGGCCGTGCTCGTCGGTGCCGGTCAGGAAGAACACGTCACGGCCGTCGAGCCGCTGGAATCGCGCCAGCGCGTCGGTCGCGATCGCCTCATAGGCGTGGCCGATATGCGGCGCGCCGTTGGGATAGGAGATTGCGGTGGTGATGTAGAACGAGTTTCGCTGCGCCATCTGCGCGGACGCCTTTCAACAACTGGATCGAATGAGGGCGGCGGCGCTGACCATCAGCCTGTGTGATCGCCCGAGCGCATCAGCGCACCGCCTCCGCGAGGAGCCCGAACACCGAGAAAACCAGCGGCTTGCGCTCCAGATTATAGGCTTCGGTGTCGCGCGCGGCGCGGCCGATCTTTTCCCACACCTCCGCCAGCCGTGCAAGGCGCGGCAGTTCCGCGTTGGCATCGCCTGTCCGCAGCCTGCCGGCGATCCAGCGGTCGACGCCGTCGACGAACGCCGCCAGGGTGGTGCGGTCGGTGCCGCCGATCGCCTCGCCCAGCGCATGCAGCGCGCGCGGATCGACGTTCGGCAGGCTGTCGAGCAGCGCGGTGGTTTTCTGCTGCAGCGTCAGCGCGTCGCCACCGAGCAGCGTTAGCGCCCGCGCCACGCTGCCTTCCGAGGCCGCGGCGGCCTCGGCGAGCTTGGCATCGCCGGGCGAAAGATCGGTGGCCTCGAGCGCCGCGGCGATCACGTCGCTGACGGATAACGGCCGCAGCATCAGCTTGCGGCAGCGCGACAGGATCGTCGGCAGCAGCCGCGCCGGCGAATTGCTGATCAGCAGAAACAGCGAGCGCTGCGGCGGCTCCTCGATCACCTTGAGCAGCGCGTTGGCGGACGAGGCGTTGAGATCGTCGACGGTATCGACGATGCACACCCGCCAGCCTTCGACCGCCGCGGTCGAACCGAAGAAGCCGATCGTCTCGCGCGACTCGTCGACGGTGATGACGTTGCGCAGCACGCCCTTGTCGTTGACCGAGCGCTCCAGCGTCAGCAGGCCGCCATGGGCCTCGGCGGCGACGTGGCGCACCACCGGATGCGACGGGTCGAGGTCGAGGGTCGCGGCGCCCTGCACCGCATCCGCCATCGGATCGCGATGCGCCAGCACGAAGCGCGCCATCCGGTAGGCCAGCGTCGCCTTGCCGATGCCCTGCGGGCCGCCGATCAGCCAGGCGTGCGCGATGCGGCCGCTGCGATAGGCATCGAGCAGCGCCTGCTCGGCGGCGGCATGCCCGAACAGCGCCGTGGTCTCGCGCGGCGATTTCGCGGCGATCTCGGTGGAAGCCTTGCGCGCGCTCATGCCGATCGCGCCTTGGTCTTCGTTTTCGTCTTAGCTTTCGCCTTCGGCGTCACCGCGGGTTTGGCCTGCGGCCACTGCAGCAGCCGCTCCTGCACCGTCAGCCAGATCCGATCGGCCACGACCTTCGGTTCGGCATGCGCATCGACCAGCACACAGCGCTCCGGCTCGGCGCGCGCGATCTGCCGATAGGCGTCGCGCAACCGGCGATGAAAATCGATGTTCTCGGATTCGAATCGGTCGGGCGCATCGCTGCCGCGACGCACTGCGGCGCGCGCCAGCCCGATTTCGACCGGCACGTCGAGGATCACGGTGAGGTCGGGCTTCATGGTGCCGATGGTGACGTCCTGCAAAGCGTTCAGCATCCCAGGGCTGACGTCGCCGAGCCGACCCTGGTAGACCCTGGTCGAATCATAGAACCGGTCGCACAGCACCCAGACGCCGCGATCCAATGCGGGCTGGATCAATGTGCGGACATGGTCGTCGCGGGCCGCGGCGAACAGCAGCGCCTCAGCCTCAGCACCGCCGATCGCCCGGCCGACGCCGGCCAGCAACAGATGCCGGATGATCTCTGCACCCGGCGAGCCGCCCGGCTCGCGCGTCACCAGGGTCTCCAGCCCGGCCTTTTCCAGCCGCTGCGCCAGCAGCCTGATCTGGGTTGATTTGCCGGCCCCCTCGCCCCCTTCGAAAGTGATGAAATGGCCGCAAGCTGAGGCAGTTTGGGTTGTCTGTTCAAGCATTGTCAGAGCTTTGCCATGCCGGCGCGAAACACCCCGATCACCAACTCGCTGGCGCCGTCCATGGCGCGGCGCATGGTCGAGCCGACCGGATTGGTCTCGGCCGCCTGCAGCGGCACTTCGACCGCAAGGTTGGGGCCGCGCCACACCCGCACCACGCCGATGCGGCGGCCGGCGTCGACCGGCGCTGCGACCGGGCCGGTATACACGATCCGCGCGATCAGCCGGTCGCTGCCGTTCTTGCGCACCATCACCCGCACCGGCTCGGCCGGGATCAACGGGACGTAACGCTTCTCACCGCCGAACACCCGCGCATAGCCGATCGTCGCGTCCGAAGCGAACAGCGCGCGCGATTCGAAGTTGCGGAAGCCCCATTCCAGCAGCTTCTTGACCTCGCTGGCTCGATCGTCGATGTCGTCGATCCCGTTGACCACCACGATCAGCCGCATCCCGTTCTGCACCGCAGAGCCGACCATGCCGTAGCCGCCGTCCTTGGTGTAGCCGGTCTTCAACCCGTCGGCGCCGTTGAACGTATTCAGCAGCGGGTTGCGGTTGGTCTGCCGGATCTTGTTCCAGGTGAATTCCTTCTCACTGAACAGCTTGTAGTCGTTCGGATAGGTCTGGATGATGTGGCGCGCGAGCCGGCCGAGTTCGCGCACGCTCATCTTGTTGCCGGGATCGGGCAGACCGTTGGAATTCGCGAAGGTCGATTGCGTCAGCCCGATCTCACGCGCCCGCTTGGTCATCCGCTCGACGAATGCCGGCTCGCTGCCGGCGATGCCTTCGGCCAGCGCGATGCAGGAATCGTTGCCGCTCTGGATGATCGCGCCCTTGAGCAGGTCCTCCACCGCGACCTTGCTGTGAATTTCGGCGAACATCGTCGAGTTGCCGGCCGGCGCGCCGCCGCGGCGCCATGCGTATTCGCTGATCTTGTACTCGTCGGTCGGCTTGATCTCACCCTTGGCCAGCAGGTGAAACACCAGCTCCACGGTCATCAGCTTCAGCATGCTCGACGGCGCGCGCAATTCGTCGGCGTTCTTCTCGAACAGCACGCTGCCGCTTTCACCGTCGATCAGGATGGCGCTCGGCGCATCGGTGTCGTAGCCGCCGGCGACGTCTTCCTTCTTGGCGCCCTGCACGCTCTGGTTCGCAGCCAACGCCTGGTTCGATCCGATCGTCATGACCAGCAGGCCGACCAACAGCGCGCGCCAGCGCGGCAGGCGGCGGCGCGATCGGATGGTCGGCAAGTCGGTGAACAGAACCATCGAGAATGTTCCGGGACAGGCTTCGAACAAGGGTGCGGATCGTCTCCACCCATCCGGACGGACGGCAGGAGTGGACTGTTCTCCATTGTGGCGACGCCGGATCGATCCTATCGTGCGGGCCGCTCGGCTTCCACATAAACTCCAATCAATTCAGGGCGGAAACGCGATGGAAACGACCAGGACCGTTGCGGTCAACGGGATCGAACTGTTCTTGCGCGAACGCGGCGAAGGCCCGCTGGTGCTGCTGTGCCACGGCTGGCCGGAACTGTCGTATTCATGGCGGCACCAGATCCCGGCGCTCGCCGACGCCGGCTATCGCGTGGTCGCGCCCGACATGCGCGGTTTCGGGCGCTCCTCCGCGCCGCATCCGATCGAGGCTTACAGCATCTTCGATCTGGTCGGCGACATGGTGGCGCTGGTCGCCGAGTTGAAGGAGACCCGCGCGGTCATCATCGGCCACGACTGGGGCGCGCCGGTCGCCTGGCATGCGGCGTTGTTCCGGCCGGAGCTGTTCACTGCCGTCGCGGGCCTGAGCGTGCCGCCCCCCTGGCGCGGCAAGGGCCGGCCGCTGGACCTTCTGAGCGCTGCAGGCGTCACCAACTTCTACTGGCAATATTTCCAGACACCCGGCGTCGCCGAGGCGGAATTCGAACGTGACGTGACCGCGACGATCCGGGGGATGCTGTGCGGCGGGTTTTCAGATCCGACGCGCTCGCTGTTCGTGCCGGAAGGGCGCGGATTCATCGGCCGGTCGGCGTCATCGCTCCCGCTGCCGAGCTGGCTGAGCGAAACCGAACTCGCGTTCTTCATCGAACAGTACAAGGAGAGCGGCTTTCGCGGCGGGTTGAACTGGTACCGCAATATCGACCGCAATTGGGACCTGACCGCCCCCTGGGATGGCGCGCAAATTCGTCAGCCGGCTTTGTTCATCGCCGGCAGCAAAGACCCGGTGATCTCCGACAAGATGAGCGGCAAGCATGTCGCCGCAATGGAGCGGGTGCTGCCGAATCTGAAGCGGAAGCTGATCATCGACGGCGCCGGCCACTGGATTCAGCAGGAGAAGCCCGCGGAGGTGAATGCCGCGCTGATCGATTTCCTGAAACAGGTGACGTGAGCCGCGGCTCAGTACAGCCCGCGCGCCGACAGCAGGCTGCCGATCTCGTCACTGGCGCGCGACGGCGCCTCTGCGCGAGCGGCGGTCTCGGCGTAGCTGCCGCTGCTGTCGTAGGAAACAGCGTGCTGATTGCGCGCCAGTGTTCGGCCAGCCGTGCGCGAACTGCGCGAGGCGGAGATTTCCGAGGTCGCGCCGACAGAGGCGACATCAACCGAGGTATTGCCCAGCGAATACGGCCGCCCTTCCGGCAGCGGAACGTCGCCGCGGATCGCACGGGTCGCGAGCCCACCGCCCTGCATGTCCGGCACAAACGGCCGGGCCGAGGCGATCCGGACCGTCGCCGGCGCCGGTGCCGGTTCGTTGGTCCGCAGGGTGGCGACAAGCTGGCGGTCGTCGGAGCCTTCGAGCGGCGCCCGGCCGACATATTCGACCCGCACGCGCGCGGTGCCTTTGTGTTTGAATTCAAGCAGATCGGCGGCTCGGTTCGAGACATCGATGAGCCGGTTGCCGTGGTACGGGCCGCGGTCATTGACGCGCACGACCAGCGAACGGCCATTGCTGAGATTGGTGACCCGGGCATAAGACGGGATCGGCAAGGTCGGATGCGCCGCCGACAGCGACGCCATGTCGAACACCTCGCCATTGGCCGTCAGGCGTCCGTGAAAATTGTCGCCGTACCAGGACGCCAGCCCCTCGGCGCGATAATTGGCATCTTCTTCCGGGACATAGGTACGCCCGCCGACCACATAGGGCTTACCGATGCGATACGTACCGCCGCCCTTCGGCACCGGCTCTCCCATCGCAACCACACGGGGGCTGGTCGAGACGCCGTATTTCGGATCGACCCGGCTGAACTTGCCGGATTGCGCGCAATTGGCGAGAACAAGACACGCCCCCGCAGCGGCAACCACCCGCGCGGCGCGATCCAACGACTCTCGTCCGCGAATCCCCATAGATCCCCAAATACCATTGTCGCGGTCAGCAGCCCAATATGGACCTGCGCGAGCCACGCGTCGATGCCGGCCCACATCGGCACCGAACCTTGACCATATCGCAGAGGGATCACGGCGAAAATGGGGACGCGGCGCACATGGTTAACGATCCGCTGCAAAAGCGTGACATCCGGGTGTCCCAAAAATGACGCCGGCGATCTCGCGTGGCCCGCTTGCGTCGCGCGCAATTTGAAGAAATGCTCAGCCGCCCCTTCATAGGAATTGCCCCGTGACCGTCCCAGTGATCGATCGTTTCCAGGCCCGCAACGACCTCGCCTGGGCGATCGCCATCGGCGGGATCAGTACCGTTGCGTTCGGCGCCCTGCTCTACACCTCCTGGCATTTTGCCGGCACGCTGTTTCTGATCTTCGCCGGCATCCTGTTCGGGGTGTTCCTCAATGCGCTGACCGATCTGGCCGGCAAGGTGGTCGGCGGCCCGCACGGGTTGCGGCTGGCACTGGTTTGCTGCGTGCTCACGGTGATGTTCATCGGCATCGCGGTGCTCGGCGGCAACACCATCGCCCAGCAGGCGACCGCGTTGTCCGGCACCATCAAGGCGCAGATCGTCAACGCGAAGACCTTCCTCGAGCGGCAGGGCGTCGACACCAGTTTCATGGAACTCAACGTCGTCGCCAATGCCGCCAATTCCGCCAATGCCGGAAGCACCGCCGCCGAGCAGCAGCCGCTGCCGCAGCCACGCAATTTGCCCAGCGCCGGCGACCTCGCCTCCGGCGGCGGCGCGATCGTCAGCCAGACGTTGAAGCTGATCCTCGGCACCATCGGCGCGGTCGGCAACTTCTTCATCGTGATGTTTCTCGGCCTCGCCTTCGCCGCCCAGCCCGACGTCTACCGGCGCGGCCTCGAGCGGGTCGCGCCGCTGCGCTACCGCGCCCAGGCCAGCGCCATCGTCGGGGACACCGGCGATATGCTGAAGCGCTGGCTGCTGGCGCAGCTCATCACCATGTCGGCGGTGTTCGCGGTGACCGCGACCGGCCTGTCGCTGATCGGGATTCCCGGCGCCTTCATCCTCGGCATCCAGGCTGGCCTGCTCGCTTTCATCCCGACCGTCGGCGCCATTCTCGGCGGCCTGGTCATCGTCCTCGCCGCGATCGGGTCGGGCTGGTTCGCCGTGGTGAGCGCGTTCGTACTGTTTCTCGGCGTTCACGCGCTGGAGAGCTACATCCTGACGCCGCTGATCCAGCGTCAGGCGATCGACATTCCGCCGGCGACACTGTTCGCCATGCAGATCCTGCTCGGCATCGTATTCGGGCTGTGGGGGCTGGCGATGGCGCTGCCGCTGATGGCGATCGGACGAGTCGTGATCAACCATCTTCGCGCGGAGCCGACCCCCGAAATGGTCAGCGCCGCACCGCCGGCGGTGCTGGCCGCTAGCCCGGAATCGTGACGACCGTATCGGTGTGCTCGACCTCGGGCGGCGAGGCGAAGAATCCACTGACCAGGCCGCGCCACTCGGTGAAATTCTCGGAGCCGCGGAAGTCGACGGTGTGGTTCTCCAGCGTCTCCCACTTCACCATCAAACGATAGCGCTGCGGCTTTTCGATCGAGCGATGTAGCTCGAAGCCGTGAAAGCCCTTGGAGCGGCCGAACGCGGCGCCGGCCTTGGCGACGGCGGCTTCGAAGTCGGCTTCACTGCCGGGCTTGATGTCGATCTGTGCGATTTCGGTGATCATGCGCGCGCACCCGTGTGGTTTGCTGGGGCAAGCGTCTTATCGCACTCCGCACGGCAATTGAAGCCGACCGTGCCGCTCAGTCAGGCGCCGATGCGCATCGCATTGCGGACGATCACCTGCTGGACCGGCTCGTGACGCTGCGCGGCGCGGCGGCGGCCCTGCTCCAGCGACAGCGGCTGTTCGACGGTGGCGACCACGCGGTTGCGGCCGCCACGCTTGGCCTGATACAGCGCGGTATCGGCCGCTGCGAGCAGAACGTCGAGTTCGATATTCGCCGGCCCACCGGCAACGCCGATGCTGACGGTGGTCGCGATCGGCGCGCCGTCGACTTCCAGGCCGCAACCCTCGAAGGCTTCGCGCACCCGCTCGGCCGCGGTCATCGCTTCGTCGATGGAGCACGGCAGCAAGGCCGCGAATTCCTCGCCGCCGATCCGGCCGCACAGGTCGGATATCCGCAGCGACCCGGACACGATCGCGGCGAACAGTTTGATCACCTCGTCGCCCGCCGGATGACCGAACCGGTCGTTGATCGATTTGAAGTGATCGAGGTCGAAGATCATCACCGTGACCGGACGCCCGGCCTCGGCTTCGCGCTCGATCATCCGCGCGGTGGCTTCCGAGAAGCCGCGCCGGTTGAACAACCCGGTGAGCGGATCGAGCGCCGCCGCCGTCTTGTGGGCGCTCACGGTCTGCTCCGAGACCAGCATGAAGACCACGAAGACGGTGCCGATCGCATACAGCACCAGCTCGATCGCGAAAATCAGCACCCAGATATTGCTGGTATAGGCGTTGCTCCGGGCCGGCAGCAGTTCGGCGAGCACCACCGGCAGCATCAGAACGCCGCCGTGCAGCAGCGGGACGAGCATCGCCGGCCAACGCCGCATCACAGCCTTGCGGCGTTCGGAAAACAGCTCGTTCGCGGTGAGAGCGGCATAGATTGCCACGATGCCGGCCCCGAGGGTCATGCGCAGCGACGACGAGTCCGGCGGCAGCAAGATCACCGCCGCGATCCAGGCGATCGCGCCGAGCACGAGACCCGGCCAGTTCGGTCTACGGCCGTGGAACACGCGCGCCGCGTTCCACATCATGCCGCAGGCGATGAACCCCGCGCTGGCCAGCGACAGCACCACCAGTTCCGGCAGAACCGATCCAAGCAGCTGCCACTGCGCGACGGTGGCCGCGCCGATCAGATAAGCGGCACCCCACCAGTAGAGCGCAGGGATCTTCTCTTGGGTGCCGAAGTACAGGAGCATTCCCCCGAGTAGCGTGCAGATGAGCGTCGCGACCAAGAGCAACGTCGAAAAATCGAGCGACATGATGCGAACTACCCAGGACCATTCGAACTCGAGGGTGGCAACCTGCTGATGCGGCAGAAGTGCCCCCTGCTGATCGCAATCTGGCCGCACCGCGTTGACATCGCGTGTCCGCAACAGGTCGCTTTGGCAGCGAAATTTCAACAAATAAGACGAAAATTGCCGGCACGACGCGGCCGGGCGGGCCGGCAAACAAAAAGGGCGCCCCGAAGGGCGCCCTTTCCGCACGATCGTAAAACGAAAGATCAGCGCTTCGAGAACTGGAACGAACGACGGGCCTTCGCCTTGCCGTACTTCTTGCGCTCGACCACGCGCGAGTCGCGGGTCAGGAAGCCGCCCTTCTTGAGCACGCCGCGCAGCTCCGGCTCGAAATTGGTGAGCGCCTTGGAGATGCCGTGGCGCACCGCGCCGGCCTGACCGGACAGGCCGCCGCCGGCGACGGTGCAGATCACGTCGTACTGACCGGCCCGGGCCGCCGCGACCAGCGGCTGCTGGATCATCATGCGCAGCACCGGACGGGCGAAGTAGACTTCGACTTCACGCGAATTGACGATGACCTTGCCGGCGCCCGGCTTGATCCAGACGCGGGCGACCGCGTCCTTGCGCTTGCCGGTGGCGTAGGCGCGACCGAACTTGTCGACCTTCTTGGTGTAGGTCGGCGCATCCGGCTGGGTCGTCTTCAGCGCCGAGAGCTGGTCGAGGGACTGCATGGTTTCGGACATCTTATGCGGCCCTCTTGTTCTTGCGATTCATCGCGCCGACGTCGAGCGTTTCGGGTTGCTGAGCTTCATGCGGATGCTCGGCGCCGGGATAGACGCGCAGATTGCCCATCTGCACGCGACCGAGCGGGCCGCGCGGGATCATGCGTTCGACCGCCTTCTCGACCACGCGCTCCGGGAACCGACCCTCGAGGATCGACTTCGCGGTGCGCTCCTTGATGCCGCCGATGAAGCCGGTGTGGTGATAATAGACCTTGTTGTCGCGCTTGCGACCGGTCAGCACCACCTTGGCGGCATTGATGATGATGATGTTGTCGCCGCAATCGACGTGCGGCGTATAGGTCGGGAGGTGCTTGCCGCGCAGCCGCATCGCGACCAGCGTGGCGAGCCGGCCGACCACGAGACCGGTGGCGTCGATGACGACCCACTTCTTCGTGACCTCGGCGGGCTTGGCCGAAAACGTCTTCATGAGATTAATCCATGACAGGGGGAAATTCGGCGCGGTGCGCCGGACTTGGCGTGGCTTGTAGATAAGCCACCGGCCGTCGTCAATCCCCGTTGCATCCAAATTCTCTCATAAAAACAGCATGTTATAAATATGGTGTTATAATACCTGCCAAAACCTCAAGCGATCGGAATGGAATAGGTCGAGGTGACATGGGCGATCGGGTCGGGCGACGTGCCCGACAGCAGCGTCACCTCGCCGACCGCAAGCCGCTTGCCGAGCTTGAGCAGCCGCGCCACCGCAACGACATCCTGTCCGGGCTGGCCCTTGCGCAGGAAATTGATGTTGAGATTGGTGGTGACGGCGAGCGCGACCGGGCCGATCGCCGACAGCAGCACCACGTACATCGCGAAATCCGCCAGCGCCATCAGCGTCGGCCCCGAGACGGTTCCGCCGGGTCGCAGCATGCGATCGCTGTAACGCTGCCGCAGCAGGCTGGAGCGACCGTCCGCGGATTCGATTGAAATGTCGCCGTAGCCGAAAGCCTGCGGAAACTCACGATTCAAAAAACTCTCGAGATCGGCTACGCTCATTCTCGCATGTGTCATGTGTTCCCGCCCTGCTCTCGTTTTCGCCGGGTTTGTTACAATAACGTGACGTCCGTTCCCAGCGCTGGATTCTTGTTCCGGAAGGTTTCATGACTGCCCTGCCCGCCTCTACGGCGAATTCTCCGTCGCCGATCCTGTTGCGCGAGACGATCGACGGCGGTGTCGCGGTGCTGACGCTGAATCGTCCGGCCGCGCGCAACAGCCTGTCGCTGGAACTGATTGCGGATTTGCACGCCGCGCTCGATCTGATCGGCCGCGACGACGGCGTGCGCGCCGTGGTGATCGCCGCCAACGGGCCTGTGTTCTCGGCCGGCCACGACATGAAGGAACTGACCGCCCATCGCAACGATGCCGACCGCGGCCGCGCCAGCTTCAACCGGATCATGACCGCGTGCAGCGCAATGATGCAGACCATCGTGTTGCTGCCGAAGCCGGTGATCGCGGCGGTGCAAGGCGTCGCCACCGCCGCCGGCTGCCAGCTGGTCGCGAGCTGCGATCTCGCGGTCGCCTCCGAGCGGGCGACCTTCGCGACGCCCGGCGTCGACATCGGCCTGTTCTGTTCGACGCCGATGGTGGCGCTGACCCGCAACGTGCCGCGCAAGCACGCGATGCACATGCTGCTGACAGGCGAACCGGTGAAGGCCGACGAAGCCCGCGCGATCGGATTGATCAATCGCGTCGTCCCCCACGGCACCGAACGCGATGCCGCGATCGCCCTCGCCGAAACCATCGCGAGCAAGTCGTCGCACACCGTCAAGATCGGCAAGGAAGCGTTCTATCGTCAGGCCGAGCTGAATCTCGCCGACGCCTATCACTACGCCTCGCAGGTCATGGCCGAGAACATGATGGCCGCCGACGCCGAAGAAGGCATCGGCGCCTTCCTCGACAAGCGCAAGCCGGAGTGGAAGGATCGCTAGTCACTTCGAGGCAGCCCCGTCATTGCGAGCGAAGCGAAGCAATCCAGGGCCACGCCATCGAAGCTGGATTGCTTCGTCGCTTCGCTCCTCGCAATGACGGTCATCCGACATGAACCACGACGCCTATCCCGACGACTACATCCGCGCGGTCCTCAACGGTGTGAAGACCATCGCCGTCGTCGGCGCATCGCCGCTCAATGTGCGGCCGAGTTACTTCGTGTTCAAATATCTCGCCGAGCGCGGTTACGACATGATCCCGGTGAATCCGGGCCAGGTCGGCAACAGTCTGCTCGGCAAGCCGTTCGTCGCCTCGCTGCGCGACATCGGTCGCCCGGTCGACATGATCGACATCTTCCGGGCGTCCGCGCATGTGACGCCGATCGTCGAGGAGGCGCTGGCGCTGACGCCGCCGCCCAAGGTGATCTGGATGCAGATCGGCGTTCGCAACGACGAGGCCGCCGCACGCGCCGAAGCCGCCGGGCTGAAAGTGGTGATGAACCGCTGCCCCAAGATCGAATACGGCCGGCTGTCGTCGGAGATTTCCTGGATGGGCGTCAACTCGCGCACGCTCAGCTCCAAGCGCGCGCCTGTCCCGGTTAAGGGGATGCGGCTGTCGCTCGATCGCGCCAGCCTTGCGGGCGGCGATACCGCGGCCTCCGACCGCGCCACTCGCAATCGCGGCGAAACGTCCTGACGCCGCCTCGCCCGTCGCTGCACCTCGCTTGACCTTCCGCCGGGTTGCGCTCAGATAGCGCCAAAGCATCAGCCAGCTCGACGGAGGGATCGACCATGACCGAACGCAGCCCGGGATTTGCCACGCTCGCGGTTCACGCCGGCGCGCAGCCCGATCCCACCACCGGGGCGCGGGCGACGCCGATCTACCAGACCACCTCCTTCGTGTTCAACGACGCCGACCACGCCGCCTCGCTGTTCGGCCTGCAGGCGTTCGGCAACATCTACACCCGCATCACCAATCCGACGACGGCGGTGCTCGAGGAGCGCGTCGCCGCGCTCGAAGGCGGCACCGCGGCGCTCGCGACCGCGTCCGGCCACGCCGCGCAGCTCGTGGTGATGCAGCAATTGCTGATGCCCGGCGACGAATTCATCGCCGCGCGAAAACTCTACGGCGGCTCGATCAACCAGTTCACCCACGCCTTCAAGAGCTTCGGCTGGAACGTGGTGTGGGCCGATCCCGACGACATCGACAGCTTCCAGCGCGCGGTGACGCCGAAGACCAAGGCGATCTTCATCGAATCGATCGCCAATCCGGCGGGCTCCATCACCGATATCGAGGCGATCGCCGAAGTCGCGCGCAGTGCCGGCGTGCCGCTGATCGTCGACAACACCCTGGCGACGCCCTATCTGATCCGCCCGATCGACCACGGCGCCGACATCGTCGTGCATTCGCTGACGAAATTTCTCGGCGGCCACGGCAATTCGCTCGGCGGCATCATCGTCGACGCCGGCACCTTCGACTGGTCGAAGGGCGGCAAATATCCGATGCTGAGCGAGCCGCGGCCGGAATATCACGGGCTGAAGCTGCAGGAGACGTTCGGCAATTTCGCCTTCGCGATCGCCTGCCGCGTGCTCGGCCTGCGCGACCTCGGCCCGGCGCTGTCGCCGTTCAACGCCTTCCTGCTGATGACCGGCATCGAGACGCTGCCGCTGCGGATGCAGAAGCATTGCGAGAACGCCAAGGCGATCGCCGAATTCCTGGCGACCCACAAGGCGGTGTCGGCGGTGAACTATTCCGGCCTGGCGTCGAGCAAGTACAATGCGCTGGCCCGCAAATACGCGCCGAAGGGCGCCGGCGCGGTGTTCACCTTCAGCCTCAAGGGTGGCTACCAGGCCGGCGTCGATCTGGTCTCCAATGTGAAGCTGTTCTCGCATCTCGCCAATGTCGGCGACACCCGTTCGCTGATCATCCATCCGGCCTCGACCACCCACAGCCAGCTCGACGACGCGCAGAAGACGGCGGCCGGCGCCGCGCCGGACATGGTGCGGGTGTCGATCGGCATCGAGGACAAGGAAGATCTGATCGCGGATCTCGACGGAGCGCTCGGCGGCTGACGCCTGGCTGCGGCCGGGGCGGCCGGGAGGCGGCAATGAGTATCGGCCATCTCGAAATGCGCAGGATCGAGCAGCTCAGCAACACCATTTTCGGTGTGGCCATGACGCTGCTCGCCTATCAGGCGCCGCGTGAAAAATTCACCAGCGCCGATCCGCAATGGCGGGAGATTTGGCACCTGTACGGCGCCTATCTGTCGACGCTGCTGCTGAGCTTCATCGTCGCGGGGATGTTCTGGTACAGCCACCAGCGCCGGCTGGCCTATGCGTCGCACGGCAACCGCGCCGAGGTGGTGTTCAACCTGTTCTTCCTGCTGTCGATCATCCTGCTGCCGGTGACTTGCGGGCTGTACGGCAACAACTACGACTCGCCCAACGTCACCACGCTGTACAGCTTCAATCTGCTGCTGATCGCGCTGTTCAACACCGTGCTGTGGGCGATCGCCGCAGCCAAGCGCAACGATTGGCCGACGCTGCTCGCGCCGTCGTTCTCACTGGTGCTGTTCATCATCGCGCTGTTGGCGTGCCTGATCGACTCGCATTGGCCGAAATTCGTCTGGCCGCTCGCGTTCCTCACCCCGATGGTCAGCGCCTGGGTCGAGCGGCGAAGAGGCCGCGATATCGGCGCGGATCAGCCCGGCTGACCGACCGGCACCGGCATCGCCCGCGGCAGCGCTTTCAGCCGCGGCGCCGTCAGCCGTTCGACCTGCAGCACCGCCAGCGTCAGCACGACGATGCCGACCGCCTGATGCGCCAACGCCAGGCCGATCGGAGTCGCATGCAGCACCGTCAGAATGCCCAGCACCGCCTGCAGCGACAGCGCCGCGAACAGCCACAGCGCTCCCGAGGCCGCGCCACCCGCGCGCGACCGCACCGCGTCGATCGCGTGCCAGGCCGCCAGCGCCCACAGCGCATAGGCCATCATGCGATGGTCGAACTGCACGGTGAGGTGATTGTCGAACAGGTTCTTCCACCATGGCTGCTCGAACCACAGCCGCTCGGCGGAGGGGATCAGCGCGCCGTCGATCAGCGGCCAGGTGTTGAACACCCGCCCGGCGCGCAGCCCGGCGACCAGCGCGCCGAGAAACAGCTGCAGCAGCGTCAGCGCCAGCAACGCGATCGCGGTGACTTTCAGACGCGCCGCAGCCGGGATCGGCGGCTTGTCCGCGAGCCGCCGCAGTGTCCAGACGATCGCGGCGTAGATGATCAGCGCCAGCGTCAGATGGACCGCCAGCCGCACCTGCGACACTTCGGTGCGTTGCGACAGTCCCGACGCCACCATCCACCAGCCGACCGCGCCCTGCAGCGCGCCGAGCGCGAAAATGCCCCACAACGCCCGCTTCCATTGCGGGCCGATCGCGCCACGCCACAGGAACCACAGGAACGGCAGCAGATAGGCGATGCCGATCACCCGCCCGAGCAGGCGGTGGCTCCATTCCCACCAGAAGATCGTCTTGAATTCATACAGCGTCATCCCGGCGTTGAGTTCGCGATATTGCGGGATGGTCTTGTAGCCCTCGAACGCCGCATGCCACTGCGCGTCGGTGAGCGGCGGCAACGTGCCGGTGACCGGCTTCCATTCGACGATCGACAGCCCGGATTCGGTCAGACGCGTCGCGCCGCCGACCAGCACCATCACCGCAATCAGTGCAGCGACGACGGTCAGCCAGATCCGGACCGCACGAACGCGGGGCGGACGCAAACGCTCGGACTCCGCGGCAGCGGTCATAAAGCATACCTTGAACGGATTTTCGCGCCCCTTATAGTCGCGCCATCCCCACGCGCAAGGCGTCGCGCGTACGTATCAAGTGCGTGTGATTTCAGCATGAACATCCGAACCCGGAAACTGATCGGAACCATCGCCCTGCTGGTTCTCGCGATCGTCTGGTCGCTGGTCGCGATGGCAATCGCGCAGGCGCCGGTGATCGCCGAATCGAAGTGGCTGCAGATCGTCTATTACGTCGTCGCCGGGCTCGGCTGGGTGCTACCGGCGATGCCGATCGTGACCTGGATGTCGCGGCCCGACCGTCAGTAACGCCGCCCGAGCCGTGTGGCGGCGGCCGGCATCAAGCCGGACAAAACGACCCGCAAACCGCGCAGCGAGTTGCGACGGCCGTCCCAGGCGATCCGCGGCAGCATCTGCGGCCGGGGCGGCGCGCGCCGGTCGATCACGCCGGGGATCGCGGTGACCGCGCCGGCGAAGCCCTCGCGCTCGACGATCTGCACGTCGCGCCGCGAAAAGCTGCCGCGCTCGCCGTACGGATAGGCGAAGTGCGGTGCGTCGCGGCCGAGCGCGGCGCGCAGCACCGCCCTTCCCATCGCGATTTCACGCTGTGCGACCGTGTCACCGACGTTGCCGAGCAGCGGATAGTTTACCGTCGCGCTGCCGATCGTGACTCTGGGATCCGACGCCAGCCGCGCCACCTCCTCCCAGTTCATCACCGCGCTACTGGTGAGCTGTGCGAGGTCGACGCCATAGCGCCTGCACAGATCATGGATCGCAGCCGTCAGGTCCGGCGGCGGCAGCGCGCGCATCCAACTGCCGAGAAAATGAAACACACGGTACTTGTCGTCGGTGCTCGCGGTGTCGAAATGTCGCTCGTTGTGATCGATCACCAGCGCGATCCGATCGTGACCGGCGATGACCTGCTCCAGCGCGAGCCACCACGCTTCGCCGAGCCCGTCGGGAAACGCGGTCGGCAGATACACCGCGAACGGCGCGTCGTGCCGGGCCAGCACCGGATGACCGTAGGTGATCAGATCGCGGGAGCCGCCGTCGAAAGTGAGGCAGACGAAGCGCCCCGGCGTATCGGGCCGCGCAATCCGTTCGAGTACTTCATCGGGGGAAATGACGTCGCAGTTCCAGCGCCGCAGCGCGCGTAGCAGGCGATCGAGGAACTGCGGCGTGATTTCGCGGCTGCGCAGCGGCTGGAATCTGTCCCTGCGGGTCGGCCGAACGCGCTCGAAACGCAGGATGACGCCGCAGCCCCGCCCGCCGAGCTGCGCGAGCCGCGCCAGACCGCTGAAATAAGCAATCTCCAGCCCTGCCGAAGTCCAGACACCGCTCGTTGACAAGGCTCGCTCCCGGCGCCGCGGCGCCCCTCGCCGCGTTTCCCGCCACCTCATTACTGTTTGTTGAGATTTCTTTGTAAAGGTCCGGACACGCTGAAAACCGTAAAGATTCATCTAAAGGAATTCACATGACGATGATGGCCGTGCTCAGCGAAGGCCGTTCCGCGGAACACGCGTCGTCGTCGGTGCGTCCCGGTCGCATCGCACATGTCGAGATTTTCCGCGACATGGCCTCGACGGAAGCGATCTGGCGCGCGCTGGAACAGCCCGAACAATTCTCCACGCCGTATCAGAGGTTCGACTTGCTCGACGCGTGGCAGCGCCATGTCGGCCGCGCCGATCATGTCGAACCCTTCATCGTGGTGGCCAGCGACGCCGAGCAGCGGCCCTTGCTGCTGCTGCCGCTCGGCCTGGAGCGGCGCTTCGGCGTTCGGATCGCGCGCTTCCTCGGCGGCAAGCACACGACGTTCAACATGCCGCTGTGGCGCAGCGATGTCGCGCGGACCGCGGATGCGAACGACCTCGCCGCCCTTGTCGCAGGCCTGCGGGCGCGCCCGGACGGCGCCGACGTGCTGGCGCTGTCTCAGCAGCCGCTTCGCTGGCGCGACCTCGCCAACCCGATGGCGCAGCTGCCGCATCAGCCCTCGATCAACGATTGTCCGGTGCTGCTGGTCGATCCTGCCGCGCCGCCGACCGACCGGATCAGCAACTCGTTCCGCCGCCGGCTCAAGACCAAGGAGAAGAAGCTCCAGACATTGCCCGGCTATCGCTACGTCCAGGCCAGGAGCGACGCCGACGTCGAACGCGTGCTCGATGCCTTCTTTCGGATCAAGCCGATCCGCATGGCGGCGCAGAAGCTGCCGAACGTGTTCGCCGACCCGGGCGTCGCGGATTTCATCCGCCAGGCCTGCATGACCGAGCTCCGGGGAGGCGGCCGGGCGATCGAGATCCACGCGCTCGAATCCGACGACGAGACGATCGCGATGTTCGCCGGCGTGGCCGACGGCCATCGCTACTCGATGATGTTCAACACCTATACGCTGTCGGAGGCGTCGCGCTACAGTCCCGGCCTGATCCTGATGCGCTCGATCATCGATCACTACGCCGCGCAGGGCTATCGCCGGCTCGATCTCGGCATCGGCTCCGACGACTACAAGAAACTGTTCTGCAAGGACCTCGACCCGATCTTCGACAGTTTCATCGCGCTGTCGCCGCGCGGCCGTCCGGCCGCCGCAGCGATGGCATCGATCGCTCGCGCCAAACGCGTCGTCAAGCAGACCCCTGCCCTGATGCAGATCGCGCAACGGCTGCGCAGCGCGCTGCATCGCTGATCGCACCATCGCTTCGCGCCCGACGAAGGATGCCCGGGCAAGACCCGGGCATTTTCAATGCAGCGACATCGGAGCTGATTACGCGGCGACGGTGCGCGCGCCGGGCTCGATGCGACCCGACGGCCGCGCCGCGGCGCGCACCATCGTCGCCTCCGAGAAGCCGACCGCCCTGAGCTGGTCCGCCATCTTGAGACGGGCGTCCGCCGGCATGTCGGAAGCCGGCACCACCACGGCCCGCGCCTGCGCCGTCAACATTTCGGCGGGCAGATCGGCGGCGGTCCCGGCGTCGAGCAGGACGTGATCGTACACCCGCAGCAGCGCGTTCAGCGCCACGACCAGCCGCGGCGATTGTAGCAGGTTGCGATCGAAGCCGGGCCGTCCCGCACTGACGAGATGCAGCGCCGTGCTGCGGTCGCGGGTGATGACCTGGCCGAACGACGCTTCGCCCTGCATCAGTTCCGCGAGTCCCGGCGCGGCCGGATCGGCCGAGGCCGCTTTCAACATCGCGGAGGATTCCGACAGATCGACCAGCACCACCCTGGCGTCGCGCGACAACAGACGCGCCAGGCTCAAAGCCGTCGCCGTGACATCGGCAGTGTCGCCGGTGCCGAGCACGGTCAGCTTGCGTGCAGCCTCGCCCCCGCTGCGCAGCCGATGCGCCAACGCCTCGATGTCGTCCGCATCGGCGGCTCGTTCGGCCGCGGGTTCGCCGGTGCCGGCGCGGGCCGGCGCCATCGGCGGCGAAGCTGCTGCGGCAGGCGTGACGAACATCGGTGCCTGCATCGCGGCGGGCGTCCGCGCCGGCTCGGCCGCCGGAATCGCGAGGCCGGCGGCGCGCGGCTGGGTCATTCGCAGCAATTCGCCGGTGGCGATGCCGCCGGCGGTCAGGATCAGCGTCGCCAGCGTGGCGATCAGCACGATCGGCAACTTCTTCGGATAGGCCGGCGTGTTCGACACGATGGCCCGCGAAATGATACGGCCGTCGGCCGGCGCCTGATCGATGGTCTCTCGGGTGGTCGCTTCGCGGTATTTCGCCAGGTAGGATTCCAGCAGATCGCGCTGCGCCTTGGCTTCGCGCTCGAGCGCGCGCAGTTCGACGTCCTGACCATTGGTCGAAGACGCCTGTTTCTTCAGCTGCTCGAGACTGGCGATCAGGCTGTCGACCCGTCCGCTCGCGATCCGCGCGTCGCTCTCGAACGAACGCGACAGCTTCATCGCCTCGTCGCGCAATTGCCGGTCGAGATCGGCGAGCTGCGCCCTCAGCTCCTTGATCCGCGGGTGATTGTCGAGCAGCGTCGACGATTGTTCGGCGAGCTGCGTGCGCAGCATCACACGCTGCTCCGACAATCGCCGCATCACATCGGAGTTCAGCACGTCCGACACTTCGATCGGACGACCGCCCTGCAGCATCTCCTTGATCAGCCGTGATTTGGACTCGGCGTCGGATTTCAGGGCGCGCGCATTGCCGAGCTGGGTGTTGAGCTCGCCGAGCTGCTGGTTCGACAGCGTGGTGTTGTTGGTCCCGATGAACAGACTCGATTTCGATCGGAAATCCTCGGCCTTGGATTCGGCCTCGGCGACCTTCTTGCGCAACGATTCGATCTCGCCGGACAGCCATTGCCCCGCGGACCGCGCCTGCGCCTGGCGCGCGTTCTGCTGCAGCACCAGATAGTCGTCGGCGATGGAATTGGCGACGCGCGCCGCGAGCTCGGGATCCTGCGACTGGAATTCGACGACCATCACGCGCGACTTGTCGACCGCATAGGCGGTGAGCCGCTCGTAATACGCGTCGAGAACGCGCTCTTCCGGCGTCATGGAGAACGGATCGCGGCCGATACCGACCATCGCCAAAAGAGACTTCAGCGGGTTGATGCCCTTCAGGACGGGATCGAATTCGGGACGCTCGGCCAGCTTGTTCTGCTTGATGACTTCGAGCGCGAGCTCGCGCGACAGCAGCAACTGCACCTGGCTGGTGACTGCTTCCGGATCGACCGCATTGCGTTGCTCGTCGCGTTCGCCGGTCGGGCGCAGGAAGATGTTTTCGCGGCCGTCGATCAGGATGCGGGCTTCAGATTTGTAACGCGGCGTGATCAGATTGACGATGGCGAGCGACAGCACCAGCGCCAGCAATGTCGGTGCGATGATCAGGTGCTTCTTGCGCGCCAGCGCCTGCCCGATCAGCCGCAGGTCGATATCGCCGTTGGTCGGGGGCTCGATCGGCGCCGGCGTCCTCCGCACGATGACCGGCTCGTCGGGCGAAGACTTGTTGAAGACCGGCTGCTTCGCCGCGGCCTTGATACGCTCTGCCTTCGAGGCCGTAGCGGCGGCCGGATGCGCGGGCGAAGCCGGTTCATTGCTCGTCGTCTCGCCCTTCGTCCGACGCCAGAACGCGAACCGCATTGCAAACTCCTACTTGACGCCAAGACTCGTCTCGTGACCCTCCAATTACAAACGATTAAGGTTGCTGCGACGTTAAAATCGGAATTCCGGCACTACGCGTGCCCAAATCGTGTACCGTCGCAGACGGGGGGGGGCATGATTTGTTAACCATGAAAACCCTTAATCGGAATCGGTAATTACGCGCGGATCCAGCAATGCATCATCGCCACCCTCTCGTCGTTCGCGCCGTGGCGCCGCTCGGTCCGCAGATCTGCGCCGGCGACACCCTTCGCGTCGACGCGCGGGCCTCCTGAGATGGCTCCCCTCCCGAACCAGCCGTTGCGAATCGTCCACGCGGTTCGCGCCCCCGTCGGCGGCATCATCCGCCACATCCTGGACCTCGCCAACGGTCAGGCCGATCGCGGCCACGAACTGGCACTGATCACCGACAGCCTCACCGGTGGCGACCGCGCCGCGGCCGCACTGGCGGAGATCGCGCCCAGGCTGAAGCTCGGCGTCTATCGGATACCGATCCACCGCGAGCCGTCGCCGACCGATCCGCTGGTGTGGCTCCGGTTCGCGAGGCTGATCCAGCGCCTACAGCCGGACGTTCTGCACGGCCACGGCGCCAAGGCCGGCGTGTTCATGCGCATCGTGCCGAAGCCCGCGCAAGCGATCCGGGTTTACACCCCGCACGGCGGTTCGCTGCATTATCCGACCTCGACGGCGAAGGGGCAGCTTTACAGCCGGATGGAGCGGCTGCTGATGAACCGGACCGAGCTGTTTCTGTTCGAGAGCGAATTTGCGCGGAACACGTACGAGCGGATGATCGGCAAGCCCGACGGGCTGGTGCGCTGCGTGTTCAACGGCGTCACCGCCGGCGAGTTCGACCCGATCAAACCCGCCGAAGCCACCACCGACGTCGCCTATGTCGGCGAATTCCGCAAGATCAAGGGCGCCGACCTCCTGATCGAAGCCGTCGCCAGGCTCCGCGCCGACGGCCGCCCGGTGACGCTGACGCTCGGCGGCGACGGCGAAGAATCCGCGGCGTTGAAAGCCCAGGTCGCGCAGCTCGGCTTGAACGATGCGGTGCGCTTCGTCGGGCACGTCAGGGCGCGCGACGGTTTTGCCAAGGGACGGCTGTTGGTGGTGCCGTCGCGAGGCGACTCGATGCCCTATGTGGTGATCGAGGCCGCCGCAGCAGGCGTTCCGATGATCGCCGCCAATGTCGGCGGCATCCCGGAGATCTTCGGGCCCGAGCATGCCGGCGCGCTGTTCGCGCCGGGCCGTCCGGCCGCCATGGCCGATGCGATCGGCGCGGCGCTCGACGATCTGCCCGGCGCGCAGGAACGCGCCCGGGCGCTGCGGGAACGGATCTTCCTGCATTTCTCCCAGAAGGCGATGGTCGAGGGCGTGATGGCCGGCTACCGCTCAGCCTTCGCCAGCGGGGGCTGCGACCAAGCGGCAACCGCCGAGCAGCCGTAATCCACAATTGCGCTAACGTTTTCTTGCGATTTTTACCCTCTAGTCCGCCGAGGATTCGCGCGCGGAAGGGTCGCGCGCCGGCGACAACGGAATCGTGACGTGGAACCGATCAGCGCCCGCACCATGATCGACGCCGCTGCGCAGGCCGCAGCGGGCAATGACACGATCCGGCCGACGGTGGAGCGGCGCAAGCGGCTGTCGCCGGCGGCGCTCGCTGTGACCAACGAAAAAGTCCCCGAAGCCTATTCCCCGATCGTGATCGCCGGACTGGTGCGGCTCGCCGATTTCGTGCTGATCGCCGGCGTGGGCATCGCGCTGTATCTCGGCTACGTCGCGCGCCGCGACGGCGTGCATTGGGAGTACATCGCCGCGATCATCGGAATGACCGTGACGGCCGTGATCAGCTTCCAGGCTGCCGACATCTACCAGGTCCAGGTGTTCCGCGGCACGCTGAAGCAGATGACGCGGATGATCTCCGCGTGGTCGTTCGTGTTCTTGCTGTTCATCGGCGCATCCTTCTTCGCCAAGCTCGGCGGCGACGTCTCGCGGCTGTGGCTGGCGTCGTTCTACGTCATCGGGCTCGCGCTATTGATCGTCGGTCGTCTGGTTCTGCGCAATCTGGTCCGGCACTGGGCGCGCCAGGGCCGGCTCGACCGCCGCACCATCATCGTCGGCTCCGACGAGAACGGCGAGCGATTGATCAACGCGCTGAAGGCGCAAGAGGACGACGATTCCGACATCCGCCTCCTCGGCGTGTTCGACGACCGCAACGATTCCCGCGCCCTCGACACCTGCGCGGGCAGCCCGAAGCTCGGCAAGATCGACGATATTCTCGAATTTGCCCGACGCACCCGGGTCGATCTGGTGCTGTTCGCGCTTCCGATTTCGGCCGAGACCCGCATCCTCGACATGCTGAAGAAGCTCTGGGTGCTACCGGTCGACATCCGGCTGTCGGCGCACACCAACAAGCTGCGCTTTCGCCCCCGCGCCTATTCGTATCTCGGCAACGTGCCGACGCTCGAAGTGTTCGAGGCGCCGATCACCGATTGGGATCAGGTGACGAAGCGATTGTTCGATCACGTCGTCGGCGGGCTGATCCTGCTCGCGGCCGCGCCGGTGATGGCGCTGGTTGCGCTGGCGATCAAGCTCGACAGCCCGGGCCCGGTGCTGTTTCGTCAGAAACGGTTCGGTTTCAACAACGAGCGCATCGACGTCTTCAAGTTCCGCTCGATGTATCATCACCTTGCCGACCCGACCGCGTCGAAGGTGGTGACCAGGAACGATCCGCGCGTCACCCGCGTCGGGAAATTCATCCGCCGCACCAGCCTCGACGAATTGCCGCAGCTGTTCAACGTGGTGTTCAAGAGCAATCTGTCGCTGGTCGGCCCGCGGCCGCACGCCGTTCAGGGCAAGCTGCAGCATCGGCTGTTCGACGAGACCGTCGACGGTTACTTCGCCCGCCACCGCGTCAAGCCGGGCATCACCGGCTGGGCCCAGATCAACGGTTGGCGCGGCGAGATCGACAACGAAGAGAAGATCCAGAAGCGCGTCGAGTTCGACCTGTACTACATCGAAAACTGGTCGGTGCTGTTCGACCTGTTCATCCTCCTGAAGACGCCGTGGGCGCTGCTGAAGGGTGAGAACGCGTACTGACGCACGGAGAACTACGTCTTCCCGTACGACACCCCCATCCCGGCGCGGACGTCGGCCTGGATGCCATAAGGGGCGATCGGGTAGCGCAGGCCGTTCTTGGCGAGCTGCTTCATGCCGTCGATCGCCTTAGCGAGTTGTGCCGGCTTCAGCGCCATCAGCATCTCTTCGTCGGGCACGCCGCCGTAGCGGCGCTCGGCGAAGCACGGCAGCGACAGACTCGGCTCGCCGGTGAGGAGCGCCCTGCCCCATGAATCCGCGCAGGCGGTCTCGCCCACGACGCCCCATTCGAATTTCTTGTAGCCGGCATATTGCAGGCCGTTGATCAGGATGATCATCTGTCCAGGCGTCGCATAGACGAGGCAGATATCGGGCGGATCGAGCCGACCGCTCGCCAGCGGCGACACCGCCATCGCCTGATACTGTCCGAACGGCACCACGTCGAGCGCCTGCTGGCGCTTGCGCGCATCCTCCGGCGTCGCATGCCACACGCCGACATAAGAGCGACCGTCGAGCCACTGCTCGTCCTGCGGGCCGAGCCCGATCACCGCGCGGCATTGCGCGCCGACCAGATCGTTGCCGGTGATGCCGACGGTCCAGCCGAGCCGCGACGCCATGCCGACGATCTGGTCGGTGGTGTGGATCGCGTTCGGCCGGCGGATCTTTGGAATCGCCTCCATCTCGGCGGCGGTCGCGAACATCTTCATGCCGATCACGGTGGTCTTCAGCCGCAGCAGCGCGTTGAGGTCGGCGACCATGACCGCGAAATCGAATGTCTCCGGCGCAATCGCTGCGTCCATGACGTCTCTCCCGATCTTGTTGTTGTCGCGTTCGTCGCTCAGCCGAGCTTCCAGCCGACTTCGGCGGCGAAGCTCTGGTAGAAGTCGGTCTCGTAGGCGCGCTCCGGCATGGCGCGGACGCGTTGATCGAGCAGATGCGCATCGTCGCCGACTAGGATGCGCCAGCGTTCCGCGCGCACGCCGTCGAGAATGATGCGCGCCGCCGCCGCCGCACTGGTCGGCGCCTCCTCGAGGAAGCTGCGTGCCCGCTCCTGCACCATCGCCCGGATGGCGTCGTCGGACATCTGCGCCTCGTCGATGCCGGCCGCGGCAAGCCGCTTACGGACCGCCGCGATCTCGTCGGCGCAGAGTTCGTCGGCCGCGACGTTGTTCTGGATCTTGCGCGAATTGGCGACGATCGAGGTGCCGATGTGGCCCGGCATCACCACCGAACATTTCACATGCGGCGCGTTGAGCCGAAGATCGCCGATCAACGCTTCCGAGAAGCCCTTCACCGCAAACTTCGCGGCGCTGTAGGCGGTGTGCGGCGTGGTCGGCCCGATCGACGCCCAGAAGCCGTTGACGCTCGACGTGTTGACGATGTGGCCCTCGTCCGCGGCGATCAGCATCGGCAGGAAGATCCGGGTGCCGAGATACACGCCGCCCCAGCAGATGTCGAAGGTGCGTTCCCATTGCGCGCGGCTGTTGATGATCATGCTGCCGCCGCCGCCGATCCCGGCATTGTTGAACAGCAGATGGATGCAATCGGTCCGGTGCTGCGCCGCGACCTCGTCGCGAAACCGGTTCATCTGCGTCTCGATCGAGACGTCGGCGATGTGGGTTGTGAGCCGCAGCCCCTGCGGCAGCCCGTCCGCTTCGCACAGCCGCCGGGTCTCGGCCATCGCCTCGGCGGAGACATCGCAGATCGCGACGTGGCAGCCTTCGGCGGCGAGCTGGCGGGCGAGTTCGCGGCCCATGCCGGTGCCGCCGCCGGTGACCACGGCAATCCTGCCGGCGAAATCCCTCATGGGCGCATGTCCTCCCCGATGTCGTCGCGCCGCGGTTCGAGCCGCGGCTGCACCCCCCAGCATAGAGGGCACAGCGCGCCCGAGTCCATCGCGGCCGCGCGATCGGAGATCGGGGCGCGGCGCCTTCCTGCCGTTCGTCGTCAGGCGCGTTCCTGACAGCGCCGCTGCTTTCCCAAGCACCGGAATCGTCCTAGTCTCCGGGATCACGCGCAACCAGGAGCACGACGATGCTGGCAGCCACCTTTCAGACCGCGGCCTTTCTGTTCCTGCTGCTGATCGCGGTTCTGATCGTCGCGGTGTTCATTGCCTTCCTCGCGCCGTCGCTCGGCAAGATGGCGCGGCCGGGCCTGACCACGGTGCTGTTGTATCTCGCGGCCGAACTCGCAGCGCTGATCGTCGCGATATGGCTGGTGGCGCAGGTCAGCGCCTTCGAGCTGTTGCCGGTGCTGATCGCTCTGGCGATCGCCGCGATCGTGTTCGCACCGCAGCTCGTCGCCAGAATTCCGCTGCCGGCGGCCGTGACCGGACTGCTCGGCAAGAAATAGCCAACGCCACCGCCCGTCCGCCGCATCCATCGCGGCGGCGGGCGTCCTCCCCGGCTTGGTCTGACAGCCGCCCTCGTTCGCGAGGGCGGTTCGTTTTTGCGGATGCCCCGACTGTCAGCGCCGCGACCGAGCAATCGTGCCGGCGACGATCTGCATCGTCACGCCGCCGAGCCAGCCGGTGAGGATCATGGCGGTCCAGGCCAAGTGCGGCGCCTGATGCAGCACCACCAGGCTCACCGAGGCGAACGCCGCGAGCGTCGCGCAGAAGGTGCCGACCGCGCTGAGAAATTCCGCGGTGTCGATCCGGCCGCGCTCGGTGTGTTCGGCTTCGCTTTCGCCGGCGTGAAACGGCAGCGGCGGAATATCGATGCCGAGATAGAACCCGACCGCGCCGACCGCGATCATCGCCAGCAGAAACGCGACCGTCGTCAGCGCGCCGATGCTGGTGCCGACATGCGCACCGACGAACATCCCGCACGCTGCCCCCGCCATCGCCAGCCCGGTTCGCTCGAGGATATGGGCGGCCTTTCGCACACGCAGTCGCATGGTCCGGTCCTCGACGTTCGAGAGATTCGCCACGCTATGACATTTTGATGATGGGCGGAAGCGCGGCCGGCGGCGGCGTCACGACGCAAGTGCTTCGCATGCTCGCTGGTGCGGCGATGCGGTCCACCCGCAGGCCGCTTCCCCGCGCATGCACGCCAGGACCCGCGCTCTCGCCGAGAATATCCAGGACCATGCGCAAGGACCCGGTCGTCCGCCCCGGGTCCCTGCCGTGTCCGGCGCCGCGCGAGCGGCGATGGAACGCCGCTACCAGCGATAGCGCAGCGTGCCGATCACGGTGCGCCCCTGGCTGAGATAGCAATAGCCGGCGTTGCACACCGCGATCTGCTCGTCGGCGATGTTGTTGGCGTTGACCGAGGCTTGGAACCCGGCGAACTGCCGCGCCAGCTTGCCGAGATCGTAACGCATCGCCAGATCGACCAGCGTGTAGCCATTGTTGCGATCGGTGTTGGCATTCGACGTCCAGGTGGCATCGATGTAGCGGACGCCGACACCCAGCCCTAGTCCGTCGAGCGGGCCGTTCAGGAACGAATAGTTGAGCCAGCTCGACGCGGTGTGTTTCGGCGTCACCGCCGGAACCTTGTTCAGCTCGCTGGCGACGGTCGTCTTGGTGATCTCGGCATCGGAGAACGTATAGGCCGTCACCGTCTCCAATTCGGGCGTCAGTCGCGCCCGCGCCTCGAGCTCGACGCCCTGGACGTGAATCTCGCCGACCGAGGCGTAATAGGCGACGCCGTTGACGTAGCCGGCGAGCTTGGCGGCGTTCTTCTCCGTCAGGTCGTAGACCGAGGCGGTCAGCAACACGTCGGCACGCGGCTGATATTTCACGCCGGCCTCGAACTGCTCGCCTTCGGACGGCGCCAGCACGCTGCCGTCGATCGCCATCGAGGTCGTCGGCTGGAATGAGGTCGCGTAGCTGACATAGGGCGCGACGCCGTTGTCGAAATGGTACAGCAACCCGGCGCTGTAGGAGAAGGCGGAATCGTTGCGCTGACCGGTGACGGCGTTGGTGTAGGTGTTGATCCGGGTCTGATCGGCCCAGTCGTGACGCCCGGCCAGCGACAGGTGCCAGCCGCCGAGCCGCATCTGATCCTGCAGATAGACGCCCACCTGCTCCTGGGTCGAGCGCGAACCGGAGGTGTAGGCCGGCGTCGCGCCGGCGATCCCGTAGGTTGGATTGGAGATGTCGAGCGCGTAGGCCGACTGCACGCCGCTGCCGCCGAACTGGAAGTCCCAGACATTGTGGTCGTAGTTCACGCCGGCCAGCACCCGGTGCGCCACCGGGCCGGTGGCGAAATCCGCCTGCAGATTGTTGTCGGTCTGCCAACTGGTCTGCTCGTCGCCCACCGCATAGGCGGCGCGATTGTAGATCGACGTCGTGGTATTGGCGAAACTTCCGCTGAGATAGCGCGAGTCCGTCTTCAGATTGGAGAACCGCGTGTGCTGCCGGAAGGTGAAGACGTCGTCGAAGCGGTGCTCGAGCTTGTAGCCGGTCTGCACCTGCTGCAGCTTCAGATAGTCGTATTTGGGATCGCTGGCGCGCAGATATTCGCCGTTGACGGTCAGCAATTTGCCGTTGCGGTTGAGCGCGGCGACGCTGGAATCGGTCTCGTCCTTCTGCACCAGCGCGTAGGTCGTCAGCGTGGTGTCGGCGGTCGGTCGCCAGGTCAGCGACGGCGCCAGCATCAGCCTTTGATCGGCGACGTCGAAATTGGTGTCGCCGCTGCGGGCGACACCGACCAGCCGATACAGCAGCGACTTGTCGGGACTGGCGGCGCCGCCGATGTCGAAGGCGGTCTGGAAGCGATCGAACGTGCCGGCCTGAATCGCGATCTCGTTGACCTGGTTTTCCACCGGAAATTTCGACCGCCGATCGACCAGTCCGCCCGGCACCGATTGGCCGTACAGCACCGCGGCCGGCCCCTTGATGATCTCGACGCGGTCGAGCTGATACGGCTCGGTGCGGAAGGTCGAGAAGCCGGCCGGAAACTGCTTCAGCCCGTCACGGAAATCGCCGAGCGTCGTGGTCGAGAAGCCGCGGATGTAGATCTGGTCGAAGCGCGGATCGTAGCCGTAGCCGCCGGTGGTGACGCCCGCCGAATAGCGCACCGCTTCCGGGATGCTGGTGACGCCTCGATCGTCGAGTTCCTTGCGATCGATCACGCTGACCGAACGCGGCGTGTCGATCAGCGGCGTGTCGGTCTTCGAGGCCGCGCTCGATTGTCCGGCGACATAGCTGTTGGTGCCGGCATAGATGCGCTCATGGACCGACGGCATCGGCGCGGCCTGGGGCGGCGTCGTCGCGGCGCGGTTGGCGCGGCGCGTCGCGCGCGCCGTGCTGCGGGACGATGTCGTCGGCGCGCTGCGCGCGCGCTGCTGCGGCTGCGGCGCGTCGACGGTGACCGCCGGCAGATTCGATTGCGCCCGCGCGCCGTGCGGAAAATCGGCCGCCAGTGCGAGCAGGCTGACCGTGCAAAGCAGAAGGGTCTGCTTCGTCGCTTTTCTTGTTCGAAATTTCATATTCACGCCCCGATGCGGCCGGCGGTGCCGGCGTCATCGGTCGTGTAACCCGACAAGTAATTCCACGCACGACCGGCCGCGGTAGAATTTGTCTAGAGAAAGTGCTGGGAGACCGGCCATTTTGCAATTGTTTACGACAGCATGTCACGCCGGAAACAATTAGAATCGTTCTGGCATCGTTCACCACTGCACACGCCACCACGCGACATTGTTTCAGGCCGGTGACGTCGAATTCGCGCCGAGCTGCACTTCATCGAGCGTTCGCACGCGAGCGGACGGCTTTGCTCTCCCGAGCTACACCACCACCTGGAGCACGATCTTTGAGACCGCCTCCGAGACATTTCGAGTGTTCGGTCACGGATGTTCGTATCCGATGGCGTTTCTTGTCAGCGAGTGAGGCCGCGTCATACGTAAGACTACGGAAGCTGAGCTAAGTATTAACTCAATGGCGGGAACCTAACGTCGTCGCAATTAACCTCGGGATTCTACGATGAAGATCGGCCGCCTCTTTGCAATTTCGATGCTTTCGGTGACGGCTCTGGCCATCCTCCCTGCTGCACAGGTCGTGATTGAGCAGGTCAGGGCTGTCAACGACAAGGCCGATGCGATCAAGACAGTGGAGGCATTCGGCGCCGTGCTGCTGTTCGCGCAGGAGGTCGTGAGCCACCGCGCCCCCTACATCGGGCCGCTGTTCCAGGAGCCGGTCGCGACACCCGCGCAGCTCGAGGCGGTGCGCAAGATCAAGCAGTCGTCCGAAGCCGCCTTCGCCAAGGCGCGCGCGCAGGTCGCGAACGTCTCCGAGACCGAAGCCATCCGCCGCAGCCTGGAGCAGGCCGCAGCCAAGCTGGCTGACCTTCAAACGTTGGTGGAACCCAGCCTTTCCGCGCCGCTGAGCGGACGTGATCAAGCCGCGATCAAGAGTTTCCTGCCCGGTATCGCGCAGACCGCCGTGGCGATCGAGCCGATCCTGAATCGGCTTCAGAACCATGTTGCCAATGCGGATGCATCGCTGACGACCCTGCTCGACGTAGCCCGCACCGCGCAGGATCTGCGCGTGACGGCGGGCGGACGTGCGGCGTCGCTGTCGCCTGCGCTCAACACCCGGCGCGCGTTGACCGCGGCAGAGAAGGCAGCGATGGACCGTGCCCAGGGCCGTACCGAGATTGATCGTGACCGTCTGGAGGCCAGCATCGACCAGATCGGCAATCCGGAGCGTCTGTTGGCCGCATTCAACGACGCCAGGGACACCTACTTTGCGCGCGCGCTTCCGATCGTCGACAAGGAGATCGCGGCCGGATTGAGCGACCTCAACTATGCGCTCACGGCGGATAAGCTGGCCGACACGGTGGTGCCTGCGGTGCAGAAATTCTACTTAGTACGAGATTCGGCCATCGCCGAGGCGCGCAACCGTGCGATCGCCGCGCGTGACCAAGCCTATCTGATGCTATCGCTGGCGACGGTCGTCGTCGTGGCCTTGTTCGGCATTCTCGTGTTCGTCACCATGCTGCTGCGCCGCCGCGTCATCAACCCGATCGTGCACCTGACCGGCCTGATCGGCCAGATGGCGGCCGGCAATGACGACGTGGCGATCCCGACCTGCGACCGCGACGACGAGATCGCCGCGATGACCGGCTCGCTGCAGACCTTCAAGGAAGCGCTGTTGGAGAAGAAGCGTGCAGAGCAGGCGGCTGCGGCGGACGCGCAGTCTAAGATCGAGCGGGGCCAGCGGGTGGAGAGGTTCACGCGCGATTTTGAGATGGTGATTGGCGAGGTCGTTGGCGTCGTTTCATCCGCGTCGGGCGATCTCGAGCGCTCCGCCGCATCCCTGACGACGACGGCGGCCCGCTCGCTGGAGCTCGCCACCGTGGTGACATCGGCGTCCGAGGAAGCTTCGACCAACGTGCATTCGGTCGCCGCGGCGGCAGAGGAGATGAGCTCGTCGGTCAACGAGATAAGCCGTCAGGTGCAGGACTCCGCGCGCATCGCCAGCGAGGCGCTGGCGCAGGCCCGCAAGACCAACGACAATGTCGCCGAGCTCGCAAAGGCGGCGGCGCGGATCGGCGACGTCGTCGAGCTGATCAATGCGATCGCGGGGCAAACCAATCTGCTCGCGCTTAACGCCACCATCGAGGCCGCCCGCGCCGGCGAGGCCGGCCGCGGCTTCGCGGTGGTCGCCTCGGAGGTCAAGGCGCTGGCCGAGCAGACCGCTAAGGCGACCGGAGAGATTGGCCAGCAGATCGGCGGCATCCAGGCTGCGACCAATGAATCGGTTGGTTCGATCAAGGACATCGGCGAGACCATCGCCCGGATGTCGGAGATCGCCTCCGCCATCGCCTCTGCCGTCGAGGAGCAGAGCTCGGCCACGCGCGAAATCTCGAGCAACGTCCAGCAGGCCGCCCACGGCACCCAACAGGTCTCGGCGAACATTGCCAGTGTCCGGCAGGGCGCCGACGAGACCGGCTCGGCCTCCTCACAGGTACTGGCGGCCGCGAAGGCCCTGTCCGGCCAGAGCAGCCGCCTCCGCGACGAGGTCAGCCGCTTCCTGAATTCCGTTCGCGCGGCGTGAAGGCCGGCGTCTATCGCGGCATTCTCGCCGAAGCTCGCGGTTATGATCTGCAGAGGCCAATGCCTGGCTGGCCAAATAGGCGGCTCGGACGAGGTCAGTCGCTACGATATCAAGTGGCGACTGGCCAGTCGCCCGTCCTCCCGTCCTGGTTCTGTCTGATCCTGTCCAATTGCGGTGTATCGTGCTCGAACGGCGCAGGGAGCGGGTGCAGGTTGCAGACGTTGCGGCGCGCGCATCGTGGCGAGTGTCTGGTCGTTCTCACGATCGTGGCCCGGGTCCTTGGTCCGCTGACTGTCCTGGACTCCGGTCGCAATCGACACAGCGACTGCCTGCACGGTGTCTTAGTTGGAGAGCGAGTGATCGACGGCCACGAGTTGCCAGAGGAATCGCGAGATCGCGTGGTACTCGTTCGGAAAGATCGCCGTCCACGGCTAAGAAATGGTCGGAGCGAAAGGATTTGAACCTTCGACCCCTAGTCTCCCAGACTAGTGCGCTAACCGGGCTGCGCCACGCTCCGATGCCGTTTCGGCCCTGATCCTGTAGCTTCGATCGGCGCCTCGCGCAAGGCGCGCGGCATCAAATCGCGGTTCCTGCGCGGCGAAACCGACCGCCTCAGCCGTCCTTCATTGCGGCGTCGAGCGCCTCGCGGCAGGCGATCAGGTCCTGCAGCACGGCCTTCAGCGGGGCGAGATCGACCGGCGGACGCGCCGGGGCATTATTCGCCGGCGGCAGGTCCAGCGGCGGCAGATTCAGCCGTGGCGCCGGCGACGCCATTGCCGGCAGGTCGTCATCGTCGTCCTCGAATGCGGGGGCGCGACGGGCCGTTGCCTGGCTGGCCGAGCGGGCCGGTGCCGCTGCGGCGCGCAGGTCGGGTTCCGCCATCATGGCGTGCAGGTCGAGGCCCTCGTTCTCGCCCTCGTAGTCGTCGTCGTCGAGATCGATGCCGCCGGGCGCGGGCTCGTAGTCTTCCTCGGCGACGCTGCGGCCGATCGCTTCCTCGACCGCGCCGAAAGTGGCGCTGGCCTCGTTGTCGGCGAGCCGCTGCACCGACTTGATGCCGTGCTCCTTGAGGATCCGCTGGACGCCGCGAATGGTGTAGCCTTCGCCGTACAGCAGCCGGCGGATGCCCTTGAGCAGGTCGACGTCGTCCGGCCGGTAGTAGCGCCGGCCGCCCGAGCGCTTCATCGGCTTGATCTGGGTGAACCGCGTCTCCCAGAACCTCAAGACGTGCTGCGGAATGTCGAGTTCGTCGGCGACTTCGCTGATGGTTCGGAATGCATCCGGCGCTTTGTCCAAATGCAGTCTCCTGTCGTCAGGTGCCGGATGCCGATTCGGACTTGTCGCCGGCCGCGGCATTGGCGGACGACGACATCGACGATGCGGTGCCGTTGGCATTGATGCGCTGCTTGAGGATCGCGGACGGCTTGAACACCATCACGCGGCGCGGCGAGATCGGCACCTCGGTCCCGGTCTTGGGATTACGGCCGATCCGCTGGCCCTTCTGTCTCACCAAAAACGAACCGAACGACGACAGCTTCACCGTCTCGCCCTTCTCGAGGCAGTCGGTGATCTCTTTCAATACCAGTTCGACAAATGCCGACGACTCCGTGCGTGACAGGCCCACCTTTTGGTAGACCGCCTCACAAAGATCGACACGTGTGACTGTTCGTCCGGTTCCGGTCATCGCCTACCCCACCTCTCGGCGAAAGAAAAATCCGTGCTGAAACTATGAGGTTAACAATCGGCGGTCAACCTCCGCCGACATTCAGAATAGCATGGAACGCAATGGAAATGCTGTTAAAATTTTACACGCGCAACTACCAGCGCAGCAGTGCCGAGCCCCAGGTGAAGCCGCCGCCCATGGCTTCCAGCAGCACCAGATGGCCCTTCTGGATGCGACCGTCGGCCACCGCCGCGGCCAGCGCCAGCGGAATCGAGGCGGCCGATGTGTTGCCGTGGCGGTCCACGGTCATCACCACCTTCTGCGGCGCAATATGGAGTTTTTGCGCCGAAGCGTCGATGATGCGCTTGTTGGCTTGATGCGGCACGAACCAGTCGACATTGTCGGCGCTGGTGCCGCTGGCGTTGAATGCATCGATGATCACCCCGGTGATCATCCCGACCGCGTGCTTGAACACTTCGCGGCCTTCCATGCGGAGATGGCCGACGGTCTGCGTCGAGCTCGGCCCGCCGTCGACATACAATTTGTGCTTGTGGCGGCCGTCGGAGCGCAGATGCGTCGTCAGCACGCCGCGGTCGGCCGAGGTGCCCCAGCCTTCCTGCGCTTCCAGCACGATCGCGCCGGCGCCGTCGCCGAACAGCACGCAGGTGCCGCGGTCGTTCCAGTCGAGGATGCGCGAGAAGGTTTCGGCGCCGATCACCAGCGCACGCTTGGCCGATCCACCGCGCAGGAAGTTGTCGGCGGTGGCGACCGCGAAGACGAAGCCGGAGCACACCGCCTGCAGATCGAAGGCGACGCCGTGGGTCATGCCGAGCGCGGCCTGGACCTGCACCGCGGTCGCCGGAAAGGTGTGGTCCGGTGTCGATGTCGCCAGCACGATTAGATCGATCTGATCCGCCGTGAGCCCGGCGTCGTCGAGCGCGGCCTGCGCCGCTTTGGTGGCGAGATGCGAGGTGTACTCGCCCTCGGCGGCGATGTGGCGCTCCCGGATGCCGGTGCGCTGCACGATCCACTCGTCCGAGGTGTCGACGGTCGCGGCCAGTTCGGCGTTGGTGAGAATCCGCTCCGGCAGATAAGCGCCGCAGCCCAGCACGACCGAACGAACCACCGTCACGAGACAGCCTCCTGCGCCGTCGGCGTCGAGACCAGCGCGCCGGCTTCACGATTGAGCGTTTGATTGATCTTGGTCAGGAGATCGTAGCGAACCATGTCATAGCCAACATCGACCGCATAGGCAAAGCCGTCGGCGCTGGTTCCGCCGTGGCTCTTGACCACAATTCCGTTAAGTCCGAGAAACACGCCGCCATTGGACTTGTTCGGGTCCATCTTGTCCTTGAGCGCCTTGAAGGCGTCCCGGGCGAACAGATAGCCGATCTTCGACCGCCAGGTCCGGGACATCGCGGCCTTCAGATATTCGCTGATCTGCCGGGCGGTTCCCTCGGCCGCCTTGAGCGCGATGTTGCCGGAGAAGCCTTCCGACACGATCACGTCGGCTGCGCCCTTGCCGATGCCGTCGCCCTCGACGAAGCCGACGAATTCGAAGCGCGGCGATTGCATCGCCCGCAGCAACTCGGCGGCCTCGCGGATTTCCTCGCCGCCCTTGATCTCCTCGACGCCGATATTGAGCAGGCCGACGGTCGGCCGCTCGAGGTCGAACAGCACGCTGGCCATCGCCGCGCCCATCACCGCCAGCGCCTTGAGATGCGCGGCGTCACCACCGATGGTGGCGCCTAGATCGAGCACCACCGAATCGCCGCGCACCGTGGGCCAGGTCGCCGCGATCGCCGGACGGTCGATGCCGGGGAGCGTCCGCAGGCAGAACCGCGCCATCGCCATCAGCGCGCCGGTGTTGCCGGCCGACACCGCGACGTCGGCCTCGCCCTTCTTCACCGCCTCGATCGCCAGCCACATCGACGACACCTTGCGGCCGCGGCGCAGCGCCTGGCTCGGCTTGTCGTGCATGCTGACGGCGACGTCGGTATGGATGACGCGCGAGACCTTTTTCAGCGCCGGATGGGCAGCAAGTTCTTTCTCGATCAGCGCGCTGTCACCGAACAGCAGGAATTCAGCGTCGGGATGGCGTCCGAGCGAGATGGCGGCCCCTGGAACGATGACGGATGGACCGAAATCACCACCCATTGCGTCCAGCGCGATTCGAACCTTCACCGGCATGACGTTTCGGAAACCCGTTCGCTTGCGGCCCTGAAGCGCTCGGCCGCGTCGTGACAATGCGCCGGATGGCGCTCGAGCGTGCAGCGCTGCACACCGATCGGGCCGGACAATAGCCGTTCCCGCCCCCGATACAACATCTTGACCGGGCAGATTTAAGTCGCATTCCACCACGGCGGGCCGGGCCACAGATGCGAATCCTGCGCGATTACCACAATATGCCCCTCGCGCGGTCGCTAATCGCCCTTGGGTTTGCGTGACCGCGGCGGTGTGGCCGGAGCTTTCAACGCCTGCAGCGCCGCAAACGGATGTTCTTCGGGGGGATCAGGCTCGACCACCGGCTCGAACACCGCATCGGGCTTGCGCGGATACGGATCGATGCCGAGAAACAGCGCGTCGGCCGCGACCCGGCCAATATCGATCATGCCGCGCTCGATCGCCTCCGGCGGATCGCCCGGATCGGGCTCGCCGTCGTCGTCGACCGTCTCAGACAATTCGCGAATCTGCTCCGCCGGCATGAAGGTCAGGTCGACATCCTCGTCGATCGCGCTTTCGATCGGATCGAGCGTCACCACACAGGTCTGGCCGACCCTGGCCTGCACCCGGCCGGTGACGCGCACCCGGCCGCCGCTTTCCGGCGTCAGGTCGAATGCGGCCTTCGCCGACAGGATCTCGCGCAGCCCACCGAGAGCGGCCATTGCGGTCCGTTCGGCCTCGCCGGCCTCGATGTCACGATGCAGCCCCGTCTCGGGGATCTGCATCACCCCAATCGGCACGCGCCAGGGATTGTCGCCGCTCATCGTCTTGTCCTTCCGCGCTCAAGCAGCCGGCGGCGCGGGAAACCGCAGCTCGCCATTGCGTAGCTTGGACGGCTCGATGCCGTCGAGTGCTTTGATCACTTGCCCGACATAGGCCGCCAGTCGCCGCGCGTTTTCAATGTCCGCGCCGTAGAGGACGTTCCGGTCGAGCGCCATCGCCAGCGCTTCATCGCCCTCGGTCAGCGCCAGATCGTAGGCCGCCGAGCGGCCGTAGAACGCCTCGCCGAACGCCTGCATCCGCTTCGGCACGGTGAGGTCGCCGACGCCGAGTTCGCGCAGATTCGCGTCGAGGTCGCTGCAGAAATAGTCGAACAGCGCTTGCGCGAAGCCGGCCGAATCCTGGGTTGCGCGAATCCGTCGCAGCACTAGCCAAAGATGCACGACGATCATCTCGAATCGGCCGTTAACCGTATCGGCGACGCCATATTGCTGATAAAATGCGGGTTCTCGCGCCTGCGCCACGATCATGCCATAGATCGTCTCGATGGTGCGGCGCGGCGGCGTCCGGGGCGGACGAAGGTGATTGAACGGCCAGATCATTGCGGGTTCCTGACGCGGGCCCTTCGGGATTGCATTCCGAGTGCCTGCCCGGTACGTCAACGCCCTGCGCGATGCAAGGGGATGGAGCCAGCTTCCGAATGAGTATTTCGATCGAACGAAGCCGTCGCGACGGCCTCCGCGCGATGGCCCGTCGTCGGCTCGGCCCGGCGCTGGCGCTGGCGCTGCTGGGCGCCGGATTGTCAGCCTGCACCTCCGAGCAATTCCAGAAGGGCTATATCCTCCCCAATGGCGCGCTCGAGCAGATTCCGATCGGCGCCAGCCAGGATCAGGTGCTGATCGTGATGGGTACCCCCTCCACCGTCGCGACCCTGAACGGTGAAGTGTTCTATTACATCTCGCAGCGCTCCGAGCGGCCGGTGGCGTTCATGCCGCAAAAGGTGGTCGATCAGCGCGTGATCGCGATCTATTTCGACCAGAACCGCCAGGTTCGCCGTATCGCCAATTACGGCCTCCAGGACGGCAAGATCTTCGACTTCATCAGCCGCACCACGCCGACCTCGGGCCAGGAAATGAGCTATCTGGCGCCGCTGTTCAGGCTGATCAGCTTCCGCTGATCACATCGCGCGGGGCGGCCGCGGCCGGCCTGCGCTAAGCCAGCCCCTTGCCGCGCGCCCAGTCCGCGATCAGGGCGTTGACCTGATCCGGCGCGTCCTGCTGCACCCAATGCGAGGCGCCGGGCAGCCGCCGCAGCGTGAAGTCGGCGACATGGGCCTCGTTGCCCTCTGTCAGCGCGATATCGAGCGCCAGATCGTCCTCCCCCCAGATCATCAGGGTCGGCACGGTCAGCTTGGGATGGGTCCCTGCGCCGCCGCCGAGCGCGGTGAAATTGGCGCGGTAGTAATTGATCATCGCGATCGCCGCACCGGGCTGGATCGCGTTGCGGCGATAGATCTCGATCTGCGCGTCCGAGATCGTCGGGCTGTGCTTGCGAAACATCTGCGCCAGCGCTGCGCCGTCGTTGCGGGTCATCAGCCATTCCGGCAGCCAGGGCAGCTGGAACAACGCGACATACCAGGACTTGCGCTTCTGCCGCCAGCCATCGGCCAGCACGCGCGCGAACACGTCCGGATGCGGTGCGTTGAGGATAATCAGGGCGTCGAGCGGCAGCTTGCCGCGCAGCGCAGCCTGCCAGGCGATCACCCCGCCCCAATCGTGGCCGATCAGAATCCGGCGCTTGCCGCCGAGCGCCGCGAACAATGCCGCGACGTCGTCGGTGAGGTGATCGAGATGATAGGCCGCCTGCGCCCGAGGCCGCGTCGTTCCCCCATAGCCGCGCAGATCCGGCGCGACCGCATGCCAGCCGAGCGCGGCCAGCGCCGGGAGTTGCCGATGCCACGACTGGCGCGCTTCCGGGAAGCCGTGCAACAACAGCGCCGTGGTGTCGCCCTCGCCGGCTTCGTCGATCGCGAAGCCGAGACCGTTTGCCTCGAGCGTCCTGGATCGGATCGGCGTCACCACGATCAGCCCGCCTTGTTGATCTTCTTGATCTTGGCGTCGGTCGCCTCGATCGAACTCGCGAGTTCGAGGATCGCCTTCGACAGCAGTTCGATCGCCTCCTTCTGGTCCTGCGACTTGGCTGCGCGCAGCGCGTAGTTCTTGGCGGATGACAGCGACATTCAAGGCTCCCTTGGGGACTGTTCTCGAGCGGCAATGCAGGCCCATGCACCACGCACGATCCTGATCCTGAGGAGCCCGGCATCGCTCGCAGAGCGATGTCGGGCGTCTCGAAGGATGCGCAAAACATTCATGGTTCGAGACGGCCGCGCAAGAGCGCGGCTCTCACCATGAGGCTTTCACCAGCCGTGAAACGACAGCCCCGCGGCTGACGCCGCGGGGCTGTCGTTGCGCGTCGGAGTTGGATCGCGCCCGAAGACCGCGTTGCCTATTTCTCGTCTTCCATGCTCACCGCAACGGCGGCGTTGGCCGACAACCGCACCTTGTCGCCTTCGACCTCGGCCACCAGGCCGCCGTCGATGAAATGGTGATGGCCCCTGTGGCTTCCCTCGCCGCTGTCCTTCTTGGTCAGCTTGATCCGGCCGCCCTCGACCTTGTCGACGGTGCCGACATGCACGCCGTCCGCGCCGATGACTTCCATATGTTCCTTGATATCGCTCACGCCGCTCATGTCACATTCCTCGAGAAAGATGGGAACGGGTAACGCGCCGGGTTCCGATTGGTTCAGTTCGCAGCCGCGCGCGCCACTCATGAGCGTGCGCAAGGATGCCTGCGGGCTCCGCCGACATGGCGACCGGTTCAGCAGGCCGCGGCGGCGGTCCTGGTACGAAGCACGATCGAGCGATCGATGAAGATCTGACAGAACTCCGAAACGGACTCGACGAGGCGATCGCAGCCCGCGGACTCGAGTTCTTCGCGCGTGCCGTAGCCCCAAGTCACGCCGACAGCGACGACACCATTGGCCTTGGCCCCTTCGACATCATAGCGCCGGTCTCCGACCATCACGGCATCGCCAGGGGCGACGCCCGCTTCGCCGAGCGCGCGCTTCACCAGATCGCTTTTAGTGTCCAACTCCGCGAGCCCCGCGCCGACGACGTCGGTGACCAAATCGGCAAAGCCTAGATCGCGGATCACACGCTCGGCATAGGCCTGGGGCTTGGAGGTCACGACCCAGACAGGAATCCGTCTGGTCTTCAAAGCCTCCAGCATCTCCCGAACTCCGGGATAGGCACGGTTTTGACGGATACCGTGGGTTTCGTAGTAAGCCCGGAAAGCGTCGATGCCGGCCTCGATTCCGGCCTGGCTGATGTCGGCCTTCAACGTTCGGAACATCTCCGGCAGAGGCGTGCCTAGGAACAGGTCAAGCTCGGCGTCGCCAAGCGGCATCACGCCGATCGCTTCGATCGCCGCGCGAAACGAATCGTGCAGCCCCGTCCGCGAGTCGGTCAGCGTGCCATCGAGGTCGAAGAAAAATGCTTTCATCGCATCAGCCTAGGCGTGCTTGTTGAACTTCGAGACGACCTCTGGCGTGAACCAGCCCCGCGCCGCGGGCGCAGGATCTTTGTCCGCTCCGGCCAGAACGGCCGCCATCATGCTAGCCATTTTCTCGATGTGGCGACAGTAGTTCTTGCGTGCGGCCGAAATGAGAACCCAACTCGCAAACGCATACACAGCGACAATCAGAATGGCACGAGTCGGTGTCTGCGACCCGATCAAATAGCCGCAAAGCGCCGCCGAAAGGACCGTTATCGACAACCAAAGGTTCATCTGGAACTCCAAATGAAACCAGTATTGCTCGCGAATATACCCGATCGTGCTCACGCCGATCTTGTGCAGCAGCAACTGCTCCGGATCGATGTTGTCCTTGAAGGCGCCGGCACGCGAGGCGTCGATACAACCGATCGCCGACCAGCACCTCGCTCGCAACAAGGCCGACAGTTCATCGAAGAGCTCGAACAGCGGCGCATTCTTCACACGCACGGGCTTGCGTACCAAATTGTCATTGATTCCCATGAAGACCAGAATGTTCGAGATGAGCCCGAGCAGGATCGAGAGTGGTACCGCCAGCACGGTCGCCGATGTCTGGTATTCCTTCGCGATCACGTAGTGGCCCCATGACGGCCAACCAAGCCAAGGCGCGAGCTGAGTCTCACCCAGAACAAGAGCGGCCAGCCAAACAAACCCGGGCAGAAATGTTTTGATCAGCGCACCGAACGTGAATGCTCCAAAGACATTCATCAAAATGCTCCTGAGTCGGACAATCAACGGGTCGACTTTACGGCCGGAAATATCGGCCGGACTCAATCGGGCAATGGCGTCAGTCTATCGCGGGAAAAAGCCGCTCGCCAAACAAAAACCCCGCGGCTCACACCGCGGGGTTTCTACTCAGTCAGAAGCCCGAAGCCTCAGTGCGCCAGGATCGCCAGCAGCAAGAGTGCCACGATGTTGGTGATCTTGATCATCGGGTTCACGGCGGGGCCCGCCGTGTCCTTGTAGGGGTCGCCGACGGTGTCGCCGGTCACCGCGGCCTTGTGGGCGTCGGAGCCCTTGCCGCCGTGGTGGCCGTCCTCGATGTACTTCTTGGCGTTGTCCCAGGCGCCGCCGCCCGAAGTCATCGAGATCGCCACAAAGAGGCCGGTGACGATGACGCCGAGCAGCATCGCGCCGACCGCGGAGAACGCCGCCGACTTGCCGGCCGGACCGCCGCCCGCGATCGCGTAGATCACGAAGTAGACGAAGATCGGCGACAGCACCGGCAGCAGCGACGGGATGATCATTTCCTTGATCGCCGCCTTGGTCAGCAGGTCGACCGCCTTGCCGTAATCCGGCTTGTCGGTGCCCTTCATGATGCCCGGCTTTTCGCGGAACTGGCGACGCACTTCCTCGACGATCGCGCCGGCGGCGCGGCCGACCGCGGTCATGCCCATCGCGCCGAACAGATACGGCAGCAGGCCGCCGAACAGCAGGCCGACCACGACGTAGGGGTTGTTCAGCGAGAAGTCGGGCAGCACGCCCTCGAAGTACGGATACTTCGCGGCGTTGGCGATGAAGAATTTGAGATCTTCATTATACGCCGCGAACAGCACCAGCGCGCCGAGACCGGCGGAGCCGATCGCGTAGCCCTTGGTCACCGCCTTGGTGGTGTTGCCGACGGCGTCGAGCGCGTCGGTGGCTTTGCGGACTTCCTTCGGCAGGCCGGCCATTTCGGCGATGCCGCCGGCATTGTCGGTGACCGGGCCGAAGGCGTCGAGCGCCACGATCATGCCGGCCAGCGCCAGCATCGTGGTGGTGGCGATCGCGATGCCGAACAGGCCGGCGAGGCTGTAGGTGACCAGGATGCCGGCGATGATCACGATCGCGGGCAGCGCGGTCGATTCCATCGAGATGGCGAGGCCCTGGATCACGTTGGTGCCGTGGCCGGTGACCGACGATTGCGCGATCGACTTCACCGGCCGGTAGTCGGTGCCGGTGTAGTATTCGGTGATCCAGATGATCAGGCCGGTGACGGCGAGACCGACGATACCGCATTCGAACAGCGCCAGGCCGGTGTAGCTGACGCCGGCCAGCGGACCGAAGCCGATCAACTGGTGGATCACGGCGCCGACGCCGATCAGCGACAGCACGCCGGTGGCGATCAGCCCCTTGTACAGCGCCCCCATGATCGACTGCGATGCGCCGAGCTTGACGAAGAAGGTGCCGGCGATCGAGGTCAGGATGCAGATGCCGCCAATGGCGAGCGGCAGCGTCATCATGTTGAGCAACAGGTCAGGCGTGGCGGCGAAGAAGATCGCGGCGAGCACCATGGTGGCGACCGCGGTCACCGCATAGGTCTCGAACAAATCGGCGGCCATGCCGGCGCAGTCGCCGACATTGTCGCCGACGTTGTCGGCGATCGTCGCCGGGTTGCGCGGATCGTCTTCCGGAATGCCGGCTTCGACCTTGCCGACGAGATCACCGCCGACGTCCGCACCCTTGGTGAAGATGCCGCCGCCGAGACGAGCGAAGATCGAGATCAGCGAGGCGCCGAAGCCGAGTGCGACCAGCGCGTCGACCACGGTGCGGCTGTTCGGAGCCAGATTGGCGTAGTGGATCAGATAGATGAAATACAGCGTCACGCCGAGCAGCGCGAGACCCGCGACCAGAAGGCCGGTGATGGCGCCAGCCTTGAAGGCGAGCTCGAGGCCGCCGGCGAGCGAGGTGGTCGCCGCCTGCGCGGTGCGGACGTTGGCACGCACCGACACGTTCATGCCGATGAAGCCGGCCGCGCCCGACAGCACCGCGCCGATCAGGAAGCCGATCGCGACGAGGACGCCGAGAAAGTAAGCGAGCAGCGCGAAGATCACCACGCCGACGATGGCGATGGTCATATACTGGCGCTTCAGATAGGCCTGCGCGCCTTCACGCACGGCGGCGGCGATTTCCTGCATCCGCGCGTTGCCCTGATCGGCGGCGAGCACCGACGAGGTCGCCCAGACGGCGTATACGATCGCAAGCGCTCCGCAGAGCACGATCACCCATAAAGCTGTCATTCCTGATGCCTCAGTCCCGAGTTTCACCCCCGTGCCTGCGACGCGGGAGCGACGCGGGCGCGCAACAAGACGACGTGCCCTCTTCCCGGGGCAGTCTCAAATCGCGGCGGACCTTGCCAAAATCGTTGGTGCTCCGCAATCGCTGCGAAGGGACTAAGCGCGGCTTTTCCCGCGGCCTTGGGCGAATTCCAGACGCATCCCTTGCGCCGGAATACCTGCGACTAATCGCTAGAAATGACTGTATGACAGCCCTGACAGCGCGATGTCACGATGCTCGGCGTCGCGCCATCGCGGCGCTCCGGTTCCGGCTTCGGCGGAGCCGATGACGCTGACCGAAACCCCTATTCGCTGCGCTGCAGCAAGAAACGGGTCGAGCTGCTGTGCTGCAACGCCGCAAAGCAGCTCATAGTCGTCACCGCCCCCGAGCACGCGGGCCAGCTTCGCCGGCTCGCCCGAGATCATCGCCTGCGCCGCAGCGGAGAGCGGGACGGCCGCAGCGTCGAGGATCGCGGTGACGCCGGAGGCGGCGCACATCTTGGCGAGATCGCCTGCCAGCCCGTCGGACACGTCCATCGCCGCGCCGGCATGGTCACGTATGGCTTGCGCCAAGGCCAAACGCGGCTGCGGCACGCGATAGCGGTCGATCAGAAAGGCGCGATGCTCGTCGGAGATGTCGGCATTCGCGCCCTGCAGCAGGTCGAGGCCGAGTGCCGAGTCGCCGATCGTGCCGGTGACGAGGATCCGGTCCCCGGCACAAAGCGTGTTGCGCCGCACCATGCGACCCGGCGGCACCCGGCCGATGGCGGTGATCGAAATCATCATCGGCCCCGGGGTGGACACCGTATCGCCGCCGAGCAGCGGACAATCGAAAAGGGCGGCATCCTCGCCGAGCGCCTGTGCGAACGGCGCCAGGAAGCGCTCGTCGGCGCTGCGCAGCGCCAGCGTCAGCAGGAACCCCGCGGGCGTCGCCCCCTTGGCGGCGAGGTCGGACAGGTTCACCCGCAGCGCCTTGCGGGCGATGGCCCGGGGCGGATCGCCGGGCAGGTAATGCACGCCCTCGACGATGGCGTCGGTGGTCAGCACCAGATCGTCGCGCGACGCCGCCAGCACCGCCGCGTCGTCGACCAGCCCCAGCGCGCCCGGATCGGTCGCAAGCGGCTTGAAGTAGCGGGCAATCAGATCGTCTTCACCGGAGGGCATGCACTAATAACCTCGACGTTGTGCCGCGATGGTCGCCTCGCGGCACGGCGCGCTCCCTCGCCCCGCTCTTGCGGGGAGAGGGTTGGGGTGAGGGGCGACGCGAGCACTGAGGCTCGGCCGCGTCGAGACGCCCCCTCACCCGCCCCGGCTTCGCTGCGCTCCGCCGGGTCGACCTCTCCCCGCACACGGGGAGAGGTTAGGCAGCGGCGCTCGGCCTACCCCCGCGTAAACTCGTCTTCACGAAACTGCCGGGCGATCTGGTCGAGCACGGCGTTGACCATGCCTGTCTCGTCCTTCTCGACGAAGGCGTGGGCGACGTCGACATATTCGGAGACGACGACGCGCGCCGGGATATCCTTGCGGTGTTCGAGCTCGTAGGCGCCGGCACGCATCACCGCGCGGAGGATGGCGTCGATCCGCGCCAGCGGCCAGCCCTTCGCCAGCGCGTCGTCGATCAACGGGTCGAGCTTCTTCTGGTCGCGCACCACGCCGGAGACGACGTCGCGGAAGAACGCGGCCTCGGCCGGCAGATATTGATCACCCTCGACCTCGTTGCCGATCCAGTGGCTCTCGAACTCGGCGAAGGTCTCGTTGATGCCGGCACCGCCGATGTCCATCTGGTAGAGCGCCTGCACGGCCGCGAGCCGCGCAGCGCCGCGCCGATTGGCCTTGCGGTCGCCCTTCGGGACCGGCTTCTTGATCGCCGGCTTTTTGGAATCGGCCATCGTCAGCCCCGCGCCAGTCGGCGCTTGATCCGCAGCATCGCCAGCGCGGCGCGCGCGGCGTCACCGCCCTTGTTGAGATCGTCGGGCTTTGCTCGCGCCCAGGCCTGTTCGTCGGTGTTGACGGTGATGATGCCGTTGCCGAGCGGGAATTTCCGCGCCACCGACAGGTCCATCAGGGCGCGCGCCGACTCCATCGAGACGATCTCGAAATGGATGGTCTCGCCCCGCACCACGCAGCCGAGCGCGATTGCCGCATCATAGGGCCTGCCGGCGGCCTCGGCGGCGTCGATCGCGATCGCCACCGCGGCGGGGATTTCCAGCGCGCCGGGCACGGTCAGCACGTCGTGGCTCGCGCCGGCTGCTTTCAGTTCGGCGATTGCGCCGTCCAGCAGCGCGTCCTGGATATCGTCGTAGAACCGCGCCTCGACGATCAGGACGCGCGCGCCCGAAACGTCGGTCTGGTCTTTCAGGGGTGCGCGCCGCGCGTCTGCCATTCTGGTGCCTTGCCTTTGGTCGTCATTGCCGGGCTCGACCCGGCGATCCATCGTCGTCGAGAGAATTTGGATGCGTTCTTGTTAAGAGGATGGATGCGCGGGTCAAGCCCGCGCGTGACCACTTCGTTTGTGCTGCCGCCTATTTCATCTCGCTCAGCCGCGCGGCATAGCGCGCCATCAGGTCGACCTCGATGTTGACTTCGCTGTCGACCCGCCAGCCACCGAGGATGGTGGCGCTCAGCGTGTGCGGGATGATCAGCACCGAGAAACGCGTGCCCTCGACGGTGTTCACCGTCAGCGAGGTGCCGTCGAGCGTTACCGAGCCCTTCGGAGCAATGAAGCGCGCCAGCTCGCGCGTCGTCTCGAGGGTGAACCGTGCCATCTCCGGCAGGTCCTCGCGCGCCACCACGGTGGCGATGCCGTCAACGTGGCCGGTGACGATGTGACCGCCGAGCTCGTCGCCGATCTTCAGCGCGCGCTCGAGATTGAGCCTGGTGCCGACGCCCCAGTGCTTCGCGGTGGTCAGCGCCAGGGTCTCGGCGCCGGCGTCGACCTCGTACCAGGTGCGGCCGCCCGCTGTGCCCGACCCGACCACGGTCATGCAGATGCCGTTCGAGGCGATCGAGGCGCCGTCGGCGATCGTGGCCTGATCGTAGCTGCAGCCGATCCGCAGCCGGTGCAGTTGTCCCTGCGCCGTGGGCGTCAGGGCTTCGATTTCGCCGATGTCGGTGACAATGCCGGTGAACATGAGACGCAGACCTTAAGCCGGTTCGAAAATCGTGAGCGTGTCCGGTCCGAGGCGTTCGCTGTCGCGGACGCGCCAAGCCGACGACGCGGTGATGGAGGCGAGCGGCAAACCGTCCAGGGCGTCGACGCCGTCTTCGCCGATCGCCTTGTCGCCACGCAACAGCCAGATCTCGTCGACGAGACCGGACTCGACGAACGCCCGCGCGGCCCGCGCCCCGCCCTCGACCAGGAGCCGGGTGACGCCCTTTTCGGACAAAGCGGCCAGGACTGCGGCGATGTCGAGTCCGGGCGTTCGTTGACAATCGGGAGCGCGGATGACCTCGGCCCCCGCCGCCCCGAGCCGCGCGGCCGCGGCCGGCTCGGCGATCTCGGATGCCATCAGCCACAGCGGCGTCGCCCGCGCCGAATGCACCAGCTTGCTGTCTCCCGGGATGCGCAGAGCGCGGTCCAGCACCACGCGGATCGGTGATTGTTTCGCCATTCCCGGTAGCCGCACGGTCAGTTCCGGATCGTCGGCCAGCACGGTGCCGATCCCGACCAGGATCGCATCCGACTGCGCGCGCAGCAAATGCACCCGCGCCCGCGCAGCCTCGCCGGTGATCGCCACAGGCTTGCGGCCGTCAGCCGCGATCTTGTCGTCGGTCGAGACTGCGAGCTTGAGCACGACATGCGGACGCTGCTCGCGCACGCGCAACAGATGGCCGGCGTGATCGCGCGCGGCTTCCTCGACGCAAACCCCGAGCTCGACCGCGATGCCGGCGGCGCGCAGCTTGCCATGGCCCTGCCCGCCCACCAGCGGATTGGGATCCTCGATCGCCGACACCACCCGGGCGACGCCCGCGGCGATGATCGCATCGGCGCAGGGCGGCGAGCGGCCGTGATGCGAGCACGGCTCCAGCGTCACATACAACGTCGCGCCGCGCGCGGCCTCGCCGGCCCGCGCCAGCGCTTCGACTTCGGCGTGCGGCCGGCCACCGTCCTGGGTCCAGCCGCGGCCGACGATGACGCCGTCCTTGACCAGCACCGCGCCGACCGCGGGGTTGGTGCCAGTGCGGCCGAGGCCACGGCGGCCGAGCGTCAGCGCGAGCTGCATGAAGCGGCGATCAGTGGCGGCGGCTGCCTTGGCGGCCTTTTCGACCTTGGCGCGCTCGGCATATTGGTCTTCCAGGATGCGGAAGATCATTTGCGGACCAGCGCCGGCCGGGCCTCCTCCTCGCCGGACAATTCGCCGAGCACCGCCTCGAAGTCCTTGGCCTCGCGGAAATTGCGATACACCGAGGCGAACCGCACATAAGCGACGTCGTCGAGCTTGCGCAGATGGTCCATCACGATCTCGCCGATGGTCTCCGACGAGATGTCGGCCTCGCCGCCGCTTTCCAGCTCGCGCACGATCGCCGATACCATCTGCTCGACCCGCTCCGGCTCGACCGGCCGCTTGCGCAGGCTGATCTGCAGCGAGCGCACCAGCTTGTCGCGATCGAACGGCACCCGGCGGCCGTTGCGCTTGATCACCGTCAGCTCGCGGAGCTGCACCCGCTCGAAGGTGGTGAAGCGGAAATTGCAGGCGATGCAGACCCGTCGCCGCCGGATCACCGAGGAATCCTCGGTGGGCCTGGAGTCCTTCACCTGGGTATCGAGGCTGTTGCAGTTCGGGCACCGCATCTCGACGCGTCCTCAGTGCTTTCCGGAGGGCTGGCCCCCTTCTCCGTCATGGCCGGGCTCGTCCCGGCCATCCACGCCTTGCTCCCGCTGCCACGCCGTAAAGACGTGGATGCCCGGGTCAAGCCCGGGCATGACGGTGGTCAGTTACTGATAGATCGGAAAGCGGTCGGTCAATTCCTTGACCCGCTGCTTCACCGAGGCCTCCACCAGCGGCGCGGCACCGTCGGGGGATTGCGCAATGGCGTTCAGCACTTCGGCGATCAGGTTCCCAACCTGCTGGAACTCGGCGACGCCGAATCCGCGGGTCGTCGCCGCCGGAGTGCCGAGCCGCAGGCCGGAGGTCACGAACGGCTTTTCCGGGTCGAACGGGATCCCGTTCTTGTTGCAGGTGATGGCGGCGCGGACCAGCGCCTTCTCGGAGACGTTGCCCTTCAGCCCCTTCGGCCGCAGGTCGACCAGCATGAGATGGTTGTCGGTGCCGCCGGAGACCAGATCGAAGCCTGCCGCACGCAGCGTTTCCGCAAGCGCCTTTGCATTTTCGACGACGTTCTTCGCGTAGACCTTGAAGTCGGGCTGGAGCGCTTCCTTGAACGCCACCGCCTTGGCGGCGATCACATGCATCAGCGGGCCGCCCTGTAGACCGGGAAAGATCGCCGAGTTGAACTTCTTGGCCAGCGCCTCGTCGTTGGTGAGGATCAGGCCGCCGCGCGGGCCGCGCAGCGATTTGTGGGTGGTGGTGGTGCAGACATGGGCGTGCGGCACCGGCGAGGCATGCGCTCCGCCCGCCACCAGGCCGGCGAAATGCGCCATGTCGACCATGAAATAGGCCCCGACGCTGTCGGCGATCTCACGGAAGCGCTTGAAGTCCCAGGCCCGCGAATAGGCCGAGCCGCCGGCGATGATCAGCTTCGGCCGGGTCTCCTCGGCCAGCTTGGCGACCGCATCCATGTCGATGATGCCGTCCTCGCGGCGCACGGTGTAGTGCACCGGCTTGAACCACTTGCCGCTCATATTGACGGTCGCGCCGTGGGTCAGATGGCCGCCGGCGGCGAGATCGAGCCCCATGAAGGTGTCGCCGGGCTGCAGCAGCGCCAGGAACACCGCCTGGTTCATCTGGCTGCCCGAGTTCGGCTGGACGTTGGCAAAACCAGCGCCGAACAGCTTCTTGGCGCGCTCGATCGCCAGATTCTCGGCGACGTCGACGAATTCGCAGCCGCCGTAATAGCGCGCGCCCGGATAGCCCTCGGCATATTTGTTGGTCATCACCGAGCCCTGCGCTTCCAGCACGGCGCGGCTGACGATGTTCTCGGAGGCGATCAGCTCGACCTCGTGGCGCTGGCGGCCGAGCTCACCCTTGATCGCAGCGGCGATCTCGGGATCGGCCTGCTCGAGCGAGGCGGAGAAGAAGCTGTCGGGCGCGGACGTGTGCTTGGCTGATGTGCTCATGGGCAATGTCTCCACCGCCGCAGCCGCGTGTCACGGGTGCGAACGGTCATCGGGTGCGGTTCGGAAGCGGCGGCTGCGCCATAGCATATCCGGACCCGCCGGCCAAGGACGCCGCCACTATTTGCGGCCATGCGCCCCAGTCAGACCCAGATATGGTGGATGCGAGGGATTTGCAGGAGGGTGAGGCGCGAGGGCGCGATGCGAATTCGCCCGGCAAGTCGAGCCCGAGCGGCTCCTTCGCTCCCCTCCCCCTTGCGGGGAGGGGTCGGGGGTGGGGGTCCCCAGGCACAGCGTGGGTTGTCCGCCAATAGCCCCTCATGCCGCCGGGAGCATCTGCGCTGGACTCAATCTGAGGTTGCGCCGACAATCGTCAGCCGGCTCTCTTTGCTGAGCGTTTTGTCCGTCCGAGGTGATCCCATGGCAAAATCAATTGTCACCACCCGCAATCGCCGTCAGGTCGTCGACCTCCCCGAGGCCGTCGCCTTCCCAAATGGCGTACGCAAGGTCGACATCATCAAGATCGGCGCCGCGCGCCTGATCGTGCCGCAAGGGCAGCGCTGGGACGATTGGTTCGAGAACGGACCGCGGGCGAGCGAGGATTTTGCGAGCGATCACGGCGCATGTGAGGGAAACAACGTCCGGGACACCCCGGCAGCTCGGCTAGACCGCTAGCGCTCCCCTTTCGTGGCTCTGTTAGGCTTCGCTAACTTCACATTCATTTCTGAAAGGGCTCGCTCAAGTATTTGATCAACGTGCACAAGCGTGTCTTTTCCATTGTCTATCCCCATGCGCCGGCTTGATATCTCCACAAGCCACTCCTCATCATCGGAGCCGCCCAGCATTTCCAACATTCCAATTTGCCGAAATGCGTCCCGAATGCGAATTTTGGATTGCCGTTTGGCGGTTTCTGAGACGAGCAGCGCGAATACTCTGAGAATGTAGTCTTGACGAGCACCCTCGTCCAAATTCTGGAACATGTCAGAGGCTAATTGATTGCATGCAATCTTACATTCCGTGAGTATGCAGTATTCGATGGCGGGCCCGTGATCTACAAACGTCCACTCAAAATACCACCGCCGCGAAGAACGCCCTTTACTCCAGTCATAACTCCAGTCGGTATGGAAATCCGGACTTTCAAGTCTTCCTTGTTGAGGATTTGTAATCCGAAGGAGCGCGTCGTGAACTTGATCGAGCGCCACTTCTCTGTCTTTTCTAAAATCAGCGTATAGTTTCTCTCTAAGAAATAACGGAACTGTGCAGTGATCGATGACGCAGGGCAACACCAGAACTCGCTTTTCTTCAAGCTCACGCAGTATACCTGAATTGAGCTCCTTCTTGCACCATTCCGACGCGATAGAATTCGTCGAGAGAACAATAATGATGGCATCAGATGCTGTTAGTGCGGCTTGCACTCTTGATATCAACGAATCTCCGACATTCAATTCCCATCTATCCATCCAAATATGGTGCCTGCGAGACACAAGACGGTTGGCCAGCCAATCGACAAACCCAACATCGCTATGATTGTAACTAATAAAGACCGTCATTTAACCTCACCTGTCGGTAGGAATTTCAGTCGAAGCGGCCAAAATCTACGACAATGCGAGTCCCCTGACTGGACAACCGTTAATCGCTCTGAACCAGTGGAAGCGCATCTACAAAAGCCTTCTAGCCGTTTCGACGACTGATTCACCTCACCCCAGCCGATACGCCCCGCCCTTCTCGACGCTGCGCCGGAACGCCGGCCGGGCGTGCATGCGGCCGATCCACGCGGTCAGGTCCGGATACGGGCCGAGCCGCCCGAACGAGCCGGCGACTTCGGCAACGAAGCTCATCATGATGTCGGCGCCGGTCAGGCTGTCGCCGACGAAGAACTGCCGGCCCTCCAGCGCGCCCTCGACGAAGCCGAGATGGTTGGCGATTTCGCTGTCGATGCGCGGCTGCAGCGGCGCGGCGGCGTCTTTCAGGCGCCCTACATAGAGCTGCAGCATCAGCGGCAGCATCGCCGAGCCCTCGGCGTAGTGCAGCCATTCCTGATAGGCTTCGAACTCCAGCGTGCCCTCGGTCGGGCGGAGCGTGCTGTCCCGGCCGTAGCGGCGCAGGATGTAGTCGACGATCGCGCCGGACTCCATCAACGTTAGGTCGCCGTCGGTGATCGCGGGCGATTTGCCGAGCGGATGCACCGCGGCGAGCTCCGGCGGCGCCAGCCGCGTGGCGGCGTCGCGCTGGTAGCGCTTCAACTCATACGGGGCGACGAGTTCTTCCAGCAGCCACAGGATGCGCTGCGAGCGGGAGTCGTTGAGATGGTGGAGCGTCAGCATCGGAACCCTTGCGACTGGCGTTGGCCGGCGGCCGCAACGCGATCAACGGCCGTCGCATCCAACGCGATGCGCCCTCACATCGTTTCCTGCTTCGCCCCGCATTCCTTGCAGACATAGCCGACGCGGGTGACGCCCTTCGGCGCCTTGACCTTGTTCGGCGCGCCGCATTTGCCGCAGGTCACCATGATCACGGTGTCGCCCTGCTTCACCGTCACCTTGCGGTTCGCCATCGCCTCGCGCATCAGCCGTTCGGCCTCTTCGCGCATCGCCTTCTTGTCCATGCCGCAGCCTTGTTCCTGAAAATCTCCCGCGCCTTGTAACGCACCGAGGCGACGACGCCGCAAGAATTTCGGGGTGGGGCGCGAATTCCGGTTGACAGGAGGCATCAACTAGGATTATTTCCCCAATGTCCTGTCCGTGAGGGGCGCTTCTCGAGGGCGCTTGTAAAGCGGGACAGATCGGACGGGCCGGGAAACCGGCGCGGACGATAGCCCGGTGAAGCTGACACTGGTCAGCGAAGCCGGACGGACGCGGCGTCCTGCGCGCTGTGCCTCGCAAGCACACGTCCGGGAGGCAGAAGGTCACCGTCCGCCGCTACTACGAGCGGCTGCCGCCTTCGTGGCTGGACGGGCGCAGCAAGGCCGGGGAGATCCCGCTCCACTGTGGTCCCGGAAGAACGGTCCCGATGCCAAAAACCGCCGCGGTGGGCGCGCCGGAAGGCGTTGCGCGATGGTCCGCAAAGCCATCGCGAGAAACCACCAACACCCCGCGCCGACCGGCGCGCCCCCACCCCTCGCTGTGAAGCGACGGGTGCAAAACTCGGGCTCAGCGGAGCCGCGAGAACGAATGGGCGTGGCTGTTTGACAGGTCGATCAATCGGCATAGCGTCATCCTTGGGTGCGAGCGCAGCGAGCCTCGAAGGATGAGCCGCGCGCACCCGTGTCCACATCCTTCGAGGCTCGCCCTGCGGGCGAGCGCCTCAGGATGACGGCGCCGAGATGATAGCCTTGGCTTTCCGCCCTCTCACCTCCGTCATCGCCCGGCTCGACCGGGCGACCCAGTATCCCGGCGCGCCCGCGGATCACTGCAGCCGCTGAAGCTCCTCGCGCGCCTGTTGCAGCAGCGGCAATTGCTGCTGGGCGAAACGACGGACGTCGTCATTGTCGGGGTTGAGCAGATAGCGTTGCAGCATGCCGATCGTGTCGGCGATGTCGGCCTTCTGGTTGACCGTGTAGTCGCGGATGAACGCCTGCCCGACCTCGCCTTGCAGGCCGGCGAGTTCGTTGCGCCGCAGCAGGCTGGGGTCGGCGGCGAAATCGATGTTGAGCAGCGCGAACATGTTGAGCCGCACGATCGCCGCTTCTCGCTGCTGCGCGCGCTCGGCCTGCTCCAGCGCGAACCGCCGCACGGCGTCGTTGCCGCGCGTTGCGGCGATGCCGACGGCACGAATTTGCACCAGGTCGAATTCGTGCATCAGCCGCAGCACGTCGTGACCATTCGGCGGCCAGCCGAACATCCGCTTGATGCCGAAGTCTTCTATCAGCGAGCGTTTGCGCGGCGTTTCAGAGCCCGCGACGGCGCCGGCGAACACGACGATCGCCGGGAGGATTGCGACCAATCCTGCAACCCAACGTATCATCGTCGCTCACCACTCCATTTCAGAGCGTCTTCATCGAAATTGATGTCGGCTCGCGCAAAAACAGAAAGAACTGCCTCGGCTCCGATCAATCACACCGATTGCTTCAGAGACCGGTGAAGCCCGCCTTGACCGGATCATTACTGCCGTCGAGCTCGCGAAGATACACCAGACCACAGACGGTCAAGCGGTTGTCATCGGTCTCGCCGGCCTCGAACAGCGTGCGGATGTAGCTTTCGACCTTGACCTGCGCCTGTTCCGCGGCTTCGCGGCTGGTCAGCAGCCCGTAGGTCTGGATCACGCGTTCGACGGCTCGTTGCATGCGGTGCCTCTGATTCACGCCGCCATCTTGGCGGCTTCGAAGTTTGAAATCGCCTTGTTGGCGAGCTTGATGGGATTGGTCTCACCGCGATGGAACATCTGCACGATCAATTCCAGCAGCGCGTCGTTGGTCGCCGAATTGTCGGCGATTGCCCCGGTGCGGCGCAGATAATTGGCGGCGATATCGTAAGCTCGTCCGATCACGTCGACATTCATGACCCGCAATCCTCGTTCGATCAGCATCGCCCTCTCCAGCGGCTTCGCAACTCGACAAGTCGGGCAGAGGCGAAAAGTTCCCGTCGGGGACCGGAAATTTCGGCACTGCGGGATGGCGACGAAAAAATCGGCTCCCCTTGCGGAGAGCCGATGACGACAGAGCCTGGAGATGAACGGGAGCGCGCGTGCTACCTTCGGTCGGGCGGGCGCGGCGTGAAGCCGGCCGGCGTCGGCGCGTCCCGGATCGGAAATCAGAGCCGGTACAGGATCTGGTCGGTCCAGAACCGCTCGAGCCGGTGCAGCGACTTGTTCAGCGTGGCGAATTCCTCGCTGGAAATGCCGCCGACCTGCTCCACCGTCTTGACGTGCTTCTGATACAGCGCGTCGACGATGTGACGGACTTCCTGGCCCTGCGCGGTGAGACGGATCCGCACCGAGCGGCGATCGACGCGCGAGCGCTGATGATCGAGGAAGCCGAGTTCGACGAGTTTCTTCAGATTGTAGGAGACGTTGGAGCCGAGATAGTAACCGCGCGTGCGCAGCTCGCCGGCGGTCAGTTCCTTGTCGCCGATGTTGTAGAGCAGCAGCGCCTGCACCGAGTTGATATCGGCGCGACCGCGGCGGTCGAATTCGTCCTTGATGACGTCGAGCAGGCGGCGATGCAGCCGCTCCACCAGCGTCAGGGCCTCGAGATAGAGCGGCTGGACCGGCGCTTGTCCTGCGACTGCGGGCGCGGCGGCTTCGGCTGCCGTGGCAACGGCTTTGATCATGACACTTCCCCTGTCGTCTTTTTATGATCGACTTATTCGACGAAACTTGTGTCCCGTCTGATAGGTCCAACTTAATCGGGGCGTTTGAAGATCGGCTTAAATAAGACAATAAAGAGATCATGAATTGAAGACAGTGAATCGCGGATTAAGCCTGCAAATCGGCCACTTCTTGCAACCTTTCGTTGACGGATGCGGCCGGATTCCAAGCTCCCTCGCCCCCCCCTGTCGCATTTGAGAACAGCTTCGTTAGAATTCGAAAGATTCCCGTAACGGACCTGACCGAACCCTTTAAGGTGACCGGAACCTTACCTCGCGCAATTCGAGAAAAATCTTAGGCGACGCCGCGCGTGCGGCCTTCCCAATACGGCGCGCGCAGCACCTTGCGGTCGATCTTGCCGAGACCCGTCACCGGAATCGTCGCGACGAACTCGATCGATTTCGGCGACCACGGCGCGCCGCGCCTCTCCTTCACATGCGCCTGCAGCTCCGCCGCGTCGTTGTTGGCGCCGGGCTTGAGCACCACGAAGGCCTTGACCGCCTCCCCCCATTTCTCGTCCGGAACGCCGATCACGGCTGCCGAGGCGACGCCGTGATGCGCCATCAGCGCGTCCTCGACCTCGCGCGGGTAGATGTTGAAGCCGCCCGAGATGATCATGTCCTTGGTGCGATCGACGATGTACAAGTAACCGTCGGCGTCCTTGATCGCGACGTCGCCGGTGTGCAGCCAGCCGCCGCGGAACGCTTCCTGCGTCGCCTCCGGGCGCTTCCAGTAACCGTCCATCACCAGCGTGCCGCGGACGCAGATCTCGCCCGGCTCGCCGGTGGCCACCTCGCGCAGTTCGGAATCGAGCAGCCGGACGTCGAGCAACGGACTCGGACGTCCGCACGAGCCGAGCCGGCCGGGGATGCGGTCGTCGTGATCTATCTTGCGCATCGTGGTGATGCATTGCGGCGCTTCGGTCTGGCCGTAGAGCTGCACGAACACATTGCCGAAGATCTTGATGCCTTCGCGCAGCCGGTCGGGCGACATCGGCGCGGCGCCATAGACGATCATGTCGAGCGACGACAGGTCGTGACGTGCCCTCACCGCTTCGGCGTCGATCAGCGCGTAGATCAGCGTCGGCACCAGGAAGGCGGCGGTGATGTTGTCCTCGGCCACCACGCGGCAATAGGACTCGATCTCGAAGCCCTGCACCAGCCGGGTGAAGCCGCCGCGCATCATCACCACATAGACGGTGATGCCGGCGGCATGGCTGATCGGCGTCGCGGCCAGATAGCGGATCTCCGCCGGCCAGTCCCAGTCGGCATAGAGGATCACGGCCATCGTCGAGAGCGAGCGATGCGGGATCATCACGCCCTTGGAGCGGCCGGTGGTGCCGCCGGTGTAAGCCAGCCAGGCGATGTCCGCGGTCTCGCTGTCGTCGACCAGCGGCGCCGGCTCAACCGCGGTGAAGCCATCGAGCAGATCGCGCGCGCCCTCGACCGCGCCGAACGACAGCAGATGCTTCAGGCCCGGCACGCGGGCGCGGATCGCCAGCCCGCGCGCGGCGAATTTGCCGGCCTCGACGATCAGCGCGTCGATCTCGGCATCCTCGATAATGAAGGCGTGATCGTCCTCGGCAGCCATCGGATGCAGCGGCGTGTAGCGCAGGCCCATCACCGTCGCGGCCGAGATCGCCGCCCAGGACTCGGCGCGGTTCGACGACAGGATCGACAGCGCGCTGCCCTTGGCGAGGCCGACGGTCCGGAACAGGGTGATGAAGCGGCCGACCGCTTCGCCGAATTCGCGATAGGTCCAGCGCAGATTGTCGTCGGCGATCGCCGGCCGGTCGGCATAGCGCGCGATCGCGTTGACGATCAGGCTGCCGGTGGTTCCGCCGGAATGAAGCTGGCTCATGGTGCGCTCCCCTGTTTTCTTTTTATGATTTGTTGTCGTGCGCCGCCCGGCGCGTTGCCACCGCGGCGGATCGATGGCGCCTATGGCGGCCGTTCGCGGGCGGCCATCCAGGCCAGCGCCAGATAAGCCGCCAGCAGCAGCGCCTCGATCGAGACGACGAGCAGGCTGCCGCCATAGATCGCCGGGAACATCAGCTCGATCACCGCCATCGACACCACGGTGGTCAACCAGACCACCGCGCCCCACGGCGTCGCTAGCCACAGGCCGATCGCCGCCACTAGTTCGATCACGGCGAAATAGACTGTCGCCGTCTGCCAGGCCATCGACTGATACTCGAAGGCATCGTCCTCGCCGCCGACGAAGCCGGTGATCTGGGCCCAGTGATACAGGCCCTTGCAGATCGAGATCACGGCCATCACGCGCAGGAACAGCACCAGCCGCTGGGTCCAGTCGTTCTCGCGGAGGTCGTCGCGCTCGGGCGCAATCGCCGCAACCCCGATAGAGGGGTCTCGCGGAGCGTGTTCACGCGATGAGGGCTGGACTTCGGACATGCGGCTCGCTGTTCGGTGGTCGACGGGGCGAGTCTTGGCCCGCCGGACCGGCAAAATCAATCGCCTGTGATCGTGGCCGACGCCGCCGATTGCGCCAAATCAACAGCGCAGTGACGCGGCAATGCCAAAATGCTAGAATTGCACCAAACCGGACGCCCACAGGGAGAGTTGGCACCATGGCGATCAAATTCGGCCGTCCCATCGAAATGCGCGACCCCGCCCCCCGGCCGTCCGCCCCGTGCCTCGACCTCACCGTGCGCCCGCGTCGCAACCGCAAGTCCGAATGGGCTCGCCGGCTGGTGCGGGAGAATTGCGTCACCACGGACGACCTGATCTGGCCGCTGTTCGTGGTCGAAGGCAGCAATCAGCGGGTCGAGATCGCCTCGATGCCGGGCGTCGAGCGGCTCAGCGTCGATCAGGTGGTTCGCGCCGCCGAGCGCGCCGCCAAACTCGACATCCCCTGCATTGCGCTGTTCCCCTACACGGACCCGTCGCTGCGCGACGAGCACGGCACGGAAGCGACCAACGCCGAGAACCTGGTGTGCCGCACGGTGCGCGCCATCAAGAAGGAGTTCCCCGAGATCGGCGTGCTGTGCGACGTGGCGCTCGATCCGTTCACCAGCCATGGCCATGATGGCCTGATCCAGGACGGCCGCATCCTCAACGACGAGACCGTCGCGGTGCTGGTCCAACAGGCGCTGGTGCAGGCCCAGGCCGGCTGCGACGTGATCGCGCCGTCCGACATGATGGACGGCCGCATCGGCGCCATCCGCGCAGGCCTCGACGACGCCGGCTTCCAGGACGTCCAGATCATGGCCTATGCGGCGAAATACGCCTCGGCGTTCTACGGCCCGTTCCGCGACGCGATCGGCTCGGCCAAGGCGCTGACCGGCGACAAGCGCACCTACCAGATGGACCCGGCCAACACCGACGAGGCGATCCGCGAGGTCGAACTCGACCTCGCCGAGGGCGCCGATATGGTCATGGTGAAGCCCGGCATGCCCTATCTCGACATCGTCCGCCGGGTGAAGGAGACCTTCGCGGTGCCGACCTTCGCCTATCAGGTGTCGGGCGAATACGCGATGATCGCCGCGGCCGCGAACAACGGCTGGCTCGACGGCGAGCGGGCGATGATGGAGAGCCTGCTCGGCTTCAAGCGCGCCGGCGCCGACGGCGTACTGACCTACTTCGCCCCGCAGGCCGCCGAGAAGCTGAAACAGCAAGGCTGATATCAGGGCCGACCGCTCCCGTACCACGCGAAGGGTTGCCGCTCTGTAATGTCGCGGCGGCCTTGCAACGCATGCCGACCGTCGCCATTTCCAGCGCGTCGTGATTTGCGGCGCGAAGCAAGGGAGCGAGGGTCATGTCTGACTACGGTTCGAACGGGCCTGGTGCGCGTGGAAATGCCGGCTGGCGCGACGAGGGGGAAACCTTCGATCCCTGGCGCAATCCGGAGCTATTCCAGGGTGTGCTGACCAAGCGCGTGTTCGCTTTCCTGATAGACTTGGTGGTGTTGTCGATCCCGGTGATTCTCGCCATCGTCTTCATCACGGTGTTCGGCGTGATCACGCTGGGGCTGGGCTGGACGCTGTTCTGGATCGTGTCGCCGGCCTCGGTGATCTGGGCGCTGATCTATTACGGCGCGTCGCTCGGCGGGCCGTATTCGGCGACGCTCGGCATGCGGGCGATGGGTATCGAGATGGCGACGTGGACCGGCGAGCCGGGCTATTTCGTGCTCGGCGCAGTGCACGCTTTCTTGTTCTGGCTGTCGGTATCGATGCTGACGCCGCTGGTGCTACTGGTCGGCCTGTTCAACGGCCGCCGCCGGCTGCTGCACGATATCGTGCTCGGGACGGTGGTGATCAACAGCATGGCGGTCGCGTCACAGCCGGCGCGGTCGTACTGAAACACCAAAGCGATTGACCGGAGGCGGTCGTGGCGCGATGCTGTGTCGCGGTGGAGGTTGACGGACCGACGTGACACAGCACTCGCGCGACACCCCGCAGTTCTATCTGACGGCACCCTCGCCCTGCCCGTATCTACCGGGCCGGCACGAGCGCAAGGTCTTCACCCATCTGGTCGGCAACAAGGCCGGCGAGTTGAACGACCTTCTCACCCATGGCGGCTTCCGCCGCAGCCAGTCGATCGCCTACCGCCCCGCCTGCGACCAGTGCCGATCGTGCGTTTCGGTCCGCGTCGTCGCCAACGAATTCCGGACCTCGCGCAACCAGCGCAAGATCCTCGCCCGCAACGCCGACATCGTCGGCGAACAGCGCAATCCGGTGCCGACGTCGGAGCAGTATTCGGTGTTCCGCGCCTATCTCGACCAGCGCCATCGCCACGGCGGCATGGCCGACATGACCGTGCTGGACTACGCGATGATGGTCGAGGACAGCCATGTCGAGACCCGGATCATCGAGTATCGTAAGCGGACCCCCGACACCGGCATCACCGGCCGCGGCGGCGATCTGATCGCCGCGGCGCTGACCGACGTGCTGGGTGACGGGCTGTCGATGGTGTACTCGTTCTACGAGCCGGGCGAACAGAACCGCTCGCTAGGTACCTTCATGATCCTCGACCACATCGCCCGCGCCCGCCGGCTCGGGCTGCCCTACGTCTATCTCGGCTACTGGATCGAAGGCTCCAAGAAGATGGACTACAAGGGCCGCTATCTGCCGCAGCAGCGCCTGGCCTCCAGCGGCTGGATCCGCATCGACGCGTCGGGCGAGCATCCGGAGCCGCAGGACTAGAGCTTTTCCGGTTCTGATCGAATCAGAACCGGAGCTTTGGATTTGGCGCCACCCGCCGGTCGCGAAGGCGTAGGAGACCAGCTTTGCCGAGATCGAACCGGAACGCTGCGGCGGAGCGAGCGGCTCGTCGCCGCCGCTACAGATCCATGGTCAGGCGAACCGGCGCGCGGCGCGCGATCACTCGATGCCGCGGCCGAATTTGTTCGACTTCGGAAAACCCTTCGGCGGCATTCGGCCGGCATCGGCGCGATTGCCGCGCCATTCGGCCAGTTCCTTCATCGTCGCGCTGAACTCGCGGCCGGCGGAGTCGCGCCAGCTCAGACCTTCCTTGGCCACGAAGGTGACGATGTCGGACAGCCCGCCGTCCTTGTATTTCTGCAGCCGCACGCCGCGGCCGCGCGCCATCTCCGGCACCTGGTCGAGCGGGAAGATCAGCATCTTGCGGTTGTCGCCGATCACCGCGACGTTGTCCGAGCCGTCGCCGACGACGGTCAGCGCCCTCGCCTCGTTCGGCATCTCGACATTGATGATCTGCTTGCCCTTGCGGGTGGTGCCGACGCAATCGTCCTCGCCGACGACGAATCCCTGGCCGTCATGACTGGCGATCAGGAATTTGCGACCGCCCTTGTGCACGAACATCGCGACGATGGCGGCGTCCTGCTCCATGTCGATGAACATGCGGATCGGCTCGCCATGGCCGCGGCCGCCGGGCAGCTTGGCGACCTCGAGCGAGTAGAACCGCCCATTGGTGGCGAGCAGCAGCAGCTTCGACGTGGTCTCGGCGAAGAACGCCCTATCGAGCTTGTCGTCCTGCTTGAAGTTCAGACCGGACAGATCGGCGACGTGGCCCTTCAGGGTGCGCACCCAGCCCTTGTCGGAGATCACCACGGTGACCGGCTCGCGCTCGACGAAGGCTTCCTCGATCGCGGCGAGATCGTGCTCGGGCGCGTCGGCGAATTGGGTGCGGCGCTTGCCGAGCGGTGTCTTCGGCCCGAACATCTCGCGCACCTTGCGCACCTGCTCGCCGACCTTGGCCCACTGCTCGGTCTCGGATTTCAGAATCGCGTTGATGCCCTTCAGCTCGGCGCGCAGATTCTTGTCCTCGGTGCGGATCTCGAATTCCTCGAGCTTGCGCAAGCTGCGCAGCCGCATGTTGAGGATCGCTTCGGCCTGCACATCGGTGAGGTTGAAGGCCTTCATCAGGACGGGTTTCGGCTCGTCCTCGGTGCGGATGATCTTGATCACCTTGTCGATGTTTAGATACGCGATCAGATAGCCGCCGAGCACTTCGAGCCGATGCTCGATCTGCGCCTTGCGGTAGTTCGAGCGCCGCAGCAGCACGTCGCGCAGATGGTCGAGCCATTCGCGCAGACATTCGGCGAGGCCGAGCACCTTGGGGATGCGACCCTTCACCAGCACGTTGAGATTGAGCGGGATCCGGCTTTCCAGCTCGGTCAGCCGGAACAGCGATTCCATCATCAGCGCCGGATCGACGGCGCGCGACTTCGGCTCGATCACGACGCGCACGTCTTCGGCGGATTCGTCGCGGATGTCGCCGACCAGCGGCAGCTTCTTCTCGTTCAACAGTTCGGCGATCTTCTCGATCAGCCGGGACTTCTGCACCAGCCACGGAATTTCGGTGACGACCACGACCCAGGTGCCGCGTGCGCCCTCCTCCTGCATCCATTTGGCGCGGGTGCGGAACGCGCCGCGGCCCGTCGTATAGGCCTCGGCGATGCTCTCCTTGGAATCGATGACGATGCCGCCAGTCGGGAAGTCCGGGCCCTTGACGAAGCGCAGCAGCGCCTTCGTCTTGGCGTCCGGCTTGTCGATCAGATGCAGCGCGGCGTCGCAGAGTTCGGCGGCGTTGTGCGGCGGGATCGCGGTGGCCATGCCGACCGCGATGCCCTGCGCGCCGTTGGCAAGCAGGTTCGGAAAGCCGCCGGGCAGCACCACCGGCTCTTTGGCCTGGCCGTCGTAGTTGGGCCGAAACGCGACGCCGTCCTCGTCGATACCATCGAGCAAGAGCCGCGCGACATCGGTCATGCGCGCTTCGGTGTAGCGATAGGCGGCCGGATTATCGCCGTCGATATTGCCGAAGTTTCCCTGGCCGTCGACCAGCGGATAGCGCGAGGAGAAGTCCTGCGCGAGGCGCACCAGCGCGTCGTAGATCGACTGGTCGCCGTGCGGATGGAACGAGCCCATCACGTCGCCGACGATCTTGGCCGACTTCTTGAACGGCGTGCCGGGGTCGAGCCGCAACAGCCGCATGCCATAAAGAATACGCCGATGCACCGGCTTCAGCCCGTCGCGAGCGTCAGGCAAGGCGCGATGCATGATGGTCGAGAGCGCATAAGCGAGGTAACGCTCTTCCAGCGCTTCACGAAGCTGCACTTCGTGAATCTCGGCCGGCTCCGGCGGAATCAGTCTTTTTCCCATGGCGACGGGTTAGCCTTTGGCTGGGTTTCCGGCAAGTTCTAGAGGGGATACGCAGTCTCGCCGCTCGACACCGGCGCTGTCGCCTCTGCCGCGTCGAAGCGTGCCCGCGCCTGTTCGATCTCGGCAAAATGGCTCTCCGCCCAGCCGACCAGCGCCGTGAGCGGCGTCAGCACCGAGCGACCTGCGGCGGACAGCCGATACTCGACACTCGGCGGCTTGGTCGGGAATACCTGTCGGGCAACCAGGCCGTCGCGCTCCAGATGCCGCAGCGTCTGCGTCAGCATCCGCCTCGAAATGTCTGGAACTGTTCGCAGTAGCGCATTGAATCGCACAGGCTTTTCGGCCAATGCGATCAGCAACAGCGTGCTCCATTTGCTGCCGAGATGGTCGAGCACGTTGCGCACCGGGCAGCGCGAGGCGTCCAGCCCCTGCGCCTGCCAGGCGCTGAAGCGCTCGGTGAGGACGGCCGCGTCGGACGCCGGCTCGGGAGCCGGTGGCAGCGGGTGAAGGTTCCTTGCAGGTGACCTGGACATCAAAAACTGCCTCCTTACGCGATCCTTCGATGGTCTCAATTATAGACCTACTCTCAATCGGACATCAACTCTCGGAGCTTCGCGATGTCTTCCCCCCGTTTTCTCGTCACCGGCGCCAACGGCCAACTCGGCCGTCGCGTCATCGATACCCTTCTCGGGACCATATCGGCCCCGCAGATCAGCGCCCTGGTCCGCGGTGCCGACGCCGCCGCCGCGCTGTCGGCCCGCGGCATTCAGGCCCATGTCGGCGATTACGGCCGCCCGGAGACGCTCGCGCCGGCCCTCGCCGGGGTCGATCGGGTGCTGCTGATCTCATCCAGCGAGATCGGTCGGCGCACGCCGCAGCATCGCAACGTGATCGCGGCCGCCCGCGAGGCCGGGGTCCAGTTCCTCGCCTACACCAGCCTGCTGCATGCCGACATCTCGCCGCTCGGCCTCGCCGAAGAGCATCGCCAGACCGAAGCAGCGCTCCGCGAGTCCGGCGTGCCGTTCGCGCTGCTGCGCAACGGCTGGTACACCGAGAATTATGCCGCCTCGATCCCCGCCGCGCTGGCGCACAGCGCGCTGCTCGGCAGCGCCGGCGACGGACGGATTTCATCGGCATCGCGGGCCGACTATGCGGCGGCGGCCGCCGCGGTGCTGACCGCGGACACGCCGGCCGCCAACCAAGTCTACGAACTCGCCGGCGATGAGGCCTACACGCTGACCGAGTTCGCCGCCGAGATCGCGCGGCAGTCCGGCAAGGCCGTCGCCTACCGCGATCTGCCCGAGGCCGACTACAAGGCCGCGCTGCTCGGCGCCGGCCTGCCGGAGCCGTTTGCGGCACTGCTGGCCGACTCCGACGCCGGCGCCGCCAAGGACGCGCTGTTCGACGACAGCCGCACCCTCAGCCGCCTGATCGGCCGCCCGACCACGCCGTATGCCGAAACGATAGGCGACACGTTGAAGGCATCAAGGCCTGAGCGCTAGGTTCTTCCGATCAGGCCACGCATCAATTCGGACAAGGCAGCCCGCGTCTCCGCCCGGAATTTCCGGCGTGGAGCCGCGAGCTGCTGCAGCACGATCCCCACCAGCGCCGAGACGAAGATCTCCGCATGCAGCTGCGGCCTGCTCGAGCCCGCCGCGGTCAGCGCGAGCTCGGCGCTGCGCCGCCAGGTCTCGTACCATTCGGCGACGATAGGCCGGTAGCGATCGTCGCGCGCCGCCGCCAGGAACGCCTCGTAACAGGCGATATGAATCTCGGCGTCGGAGTCGAGTTCTTTGGTGTACCAGCCGACCAGCGCGTCGATCCACGCTTCCACGTCGAGCGCGTCGCTCTGCAGGCTCAGCGCCAGCGCGCGCAGACGCCTGACCTCGCGCATCAGGGCGAATTTCAGCGCGGCCTCGACCAGCAGATCGCGCGTGCCGAAATGATGGGTGATCGCGCCGAGCGACAGGCCGGTTTCAGCCGCGACCGCCCTGTGGGTGACGCCCTTGAGCCCACCGCGCCCGATGAGGCGCAATGTAGCCTCCATCACTGGGCGCTCGCGGTCACTCGCTTCGAAATCGATCCTGTCCATGCTGTTGACAGCCGCCTCACCTTCGATCATCAATTATAGAACATATGTTCTGTTTTACAGAAAACCTGTTCTGCATCTCGAAACGCCGACGCTCCTAACGCCGCGAAATGCACTATTGAGGAGGAGGCAGAATGCCGACCTATCGCCTGCACTATTTCCCGGAATCCGGAAACAGCTACAAGCTCGCATTGATGCTGACGCTGTGCGGGCAGAGCTTCGAGCCGATCTGGACCGACTTCGGCAGCGGCGTGACCCGGACCCCGGAATGGCGCGCGCGCGTCAATGCCATGGGCGAGATTCCGGTGCTCGAGGAAGATGGCGTGCGGCTGACGCAGACCGCTCCGATCCTGCCTGCAACTCGCCGAGCGCTACGGCCGGTTCGGCGGCACCAGCGCCGACGAGAAATTCGAGGTGCTGCGCTGGCTGTTCTGGGACAATCACAAGCTCAGCAGCTATTGCGCGACCTACCGCTTCTCGCGCACCTACATGCCCTCGGCCAACCGGGACGTGCAGGCGTATTTCCGCAGGCGGATCGACGACGCGCTCGCCATCCTCGGCACGCATCTGGGCGACCGCGCCTTTGCCGCCGGCGACGCGCCGACCATCGCCGATTTTTCGATGATGGCGTATCTGTCGTTTCCCGACGACGAGACCGGCTTCGACCTTGCCGCCAACCATCCGGCGGTGCATGCGTGGCTCGGCCGGATCGCGGCCTTGCCGGGCTGGCGCGCGCCCTACGATCTGTTGCCGGGCCGGCGGTTGCCGCGCTACGCCTGAATTCCGCCGATGGCTCAAACGATCGCCGCCCGCGCCAGATGCTTCGCCACCGCATTGATGAAGCCGTCGCGGGCGTCGGAATGGCCCTGCCCGCGCGGCTCCAGCACGTTGCGCAGCAGGAAGCGCCCGGTCAGATCGAAGCCGTCGCGCAGATCCTGATCGGACCAGCCGTTGCGGCCGTCATTGTCCTCGCGCAGGAAGTCCGGCAGTCGCAACAGCTTTTCGCGCCACGGCTCGCCGGCTGTGCGCGACACCGCGCCGCCGGATTTCGGCGAGACGTAGATCAGGTCGGTGGTCGCTCCGGTTGCCGCACAGGCCGACAGATCGAGGCCGAAGCCGAGTTCGGCCAGCATCGCCAGTTCGAACCGGATCAGATGCGTCGCCGCATCGCCGACGTCGTCGAAATCGTCCAGCGTGCGTTCCAGCATCTCGTATATGTCTTCATGCGGGTCGCGCTCGGGCAACAACCGTGCCAGCGAGGCGAGATGGGTGATGCCGTAAACCGCGTGCGAGGACGCCAGCATCGTGGCGGCGCGCATCCGCGTGCCTTCGAGCTGATAGTATCCCAGATGTTCGTCGAGCCGCGCGCGCCACACCGCGAGCACGCTGTTGCCGGGCTGCAGCAGCGGCCGCAGCCGCGACGACGCGCCGCCGCGCACCAAGCCGAGATGCCGGCCGTGGCCGCGGGTCAAAAGCTCGACGATCGCGCCGGCCTCGCCGTGCCGCCGGACCCCGAGAATGATGCCCTCGTCGCTCCATTCCATCGGCTGATCGTACAGGATTATTCGCCGGAGCGCAGCCGCGGCGGATGCGGCGTCAAGCGGTGAACCAGCCGCGAGCGTCGCCGGTGTAGGACAGATAGATCCCCGCCGCGGTCAGCGCGCTCGACACGATGTCGATCCACAGGCCGGCCTCGAGTCCATTGGCGCCGATGATCTGCGCCAGCGACACCACCGAGAACACCAGGGATGCGGTCAGCACGGCACGCGCCCATTTCTTGCGGCCGTGGGCGGCGAGCCAGACCAGATAGGTCAGCAACATGATCAGCGCGGCGGCGATGGTGTTGGCGGCGGCGACGACGCCGGCCGACATCTCCGGATCCAGGGTGCGATCCTGAAACGCGACGGAGATGCAGTCGAGCGTCAGCGATGCCAGCAGCAGCACCTCGAACCAATAGACATTCTTGGGAACGCTCATTGCGGCGCCGCTATTCCTTCGGAAATTCGAGGCCCATCTCGCGGTAGCGGTCCGGGTCGTTCTCCCAGTCTTCGCGCACTTTGACGAACAGGAACAGATGGACCTTCTGTTCGAGGATCTCGCCGATTTCCTTGCGGGCTTCGGCGCCGATCGACTTGATCGTCGCGCCGCCCTTGCCGAGCACGATCTTTCGCTGGCTCTCGCGCTCGACGAAGATGGTCTGCTCGATCCGCACTGAACCGTCCTTGCGTTCGGTCCAGACATCGGTCTCGACCGTGGACTGGTACGGCAGTTCCTGGTGCAGTTTCCGGAAGATCTTCTCGCGGGTGATCTCGGCCGCCAGATGCCGCAGCGGGGCATCCGACATCTGGTCTTCGGGATAGTGGAACGGACCGACGGGGACGCGCGCGGCCAATCCGCGACGCAGATCGTCGACGCCGTCGCCGGACAGCGCCGACACCATGAAGGTCTCGTCGAAGCGGAGCCGCTCGTTGGCCGCCTGCGTCAGCGCCAGCAGCTTCTCGCGCGGCACCAGATCGATCTTGTTGAGCACCAGCACCTTCGGGTGGCCGACATTTTCGAGATTGCCGAAAATCGTCTCCGCCTGCTCGTCGATGCCGGCACGGGCGTCGAGCAACACGCAGACCGCGTCGGCGTCGTGGGCGCCGGTCCAGGCCGTCCGTACCATGGCGCGGTCGAGCCTTCGCTTCGGCGCGAAGATGCCGGGCGTATCGACCAGCACGATCTGCGACCCGCTTTCGATGACGATACCGCGAATCAGCGCGCGCGTGGTCTGCACCTTGCGCGACACGATGGTGACCTTGGAGCCGACCAGCGCGTTGACCAGCGTGGACTTGCCGACATTCGGGGCGCCGATCAGCGCGACGAAGCCGCAGCGGGTGGCGGCCGGAGCCGCATCAGTGATTTCAGGCATCGTTACCGCCAGCGCTGACGCCTTCGCGGGCCAGCATCACCGAGGCGGCGACTTTCTCCGCGGCGCGCTTGCTGCCGCCGACACCTTCGGCGGGATCGAGCCCCGGCAGGCTGACGGCGACGCGGAATTGCGGGTCGTGATGCGGCCCGGTGCGCTCGACTTCGCGATAGACCGGCGTCGGCAGGCCCTTGCCCTGGGCCCATTCCTGCAACACGGTCTTGGGGTCGCGCAGCGAGCGGGTCGGCTTGCGCATCCGCTCGGTCCAGTTGCGCTGCACGAATTCGGCCGCGGCGGGATAGCCGCCGTCGAGGAACACTGCGCCGATCACGGCCTCGCAGATGTCGCCGAGCACGGATTTGCGCAGCCGCGCGCCGGCGCCGGCGCCGACGGTGCCGAGCTTGACGCCTTCGTCGAGATCGAGGCTGCGGGCGACATCGGCGCAGGTCTCCTTGCGCACGAGATCGGCGAGACGCTTCGACAATTCGCCCTCGTCGGCGTTCGGGAACGCGCGGTAAAGCATGTCCGAGACGACGAGGCCGAGCACGTGGTCGCCGAGAAACTCCAGCCGCTGGTAGCTGTCGGCGCGATTGCGCGCCGACTTCAAGGCGGAGACGTGGGTCAGAGCGGTGTTCAGCAGCGACGGATCAGCGAAGCTGTGTCCGATCCGCTGTTCGATCGCGACCGCCACGGCCTTCGACTTCGCCTTGCTGCGCCGCTTGCGGCCGGCAGGCTGCTCGGCCGGCTGCTCCGACCCAGCCGGATCGCTGGCCATCGGCGGACTGTCGATGCTGGTCACATCCTCGATCATCGCACGATCGAAAAGATGCGGCTCCAGCGCACCGCGGTCGGCCAGCGCCAGATCTGCCAAGCGTGTTCACCCTCGGCGATCGAGAAGAAGATCATCTGGGCGCGGCCGATGATGTTCTGGAACGGCACGTAGCCGACCGCGGACAGCACGCGGCTGTCGGTGGAATTGTCGCGGTTGTCGCCCATCATGAAGAAGTTGCCGGGCGGCACCGTGTAGACATTGGTGTTGTCGTAGAAGCCGTTGTCGACGCAATCGAGCGTCTCGTAGGAGACGTTGTTCGGCAGCGTCTCCTTCCAGCGCTTGACGCGGGCGGTGGCGTCCGAGCCGCACGGGTCCTCGCCGACGTAGTCGGGCAGCCGCTCGCGCACCACCGGCTTGTCGTTGATGTAGAGCAGCCCCTCGCGCATCTGGATGCGGTCGCCGGGCAGGCCGATGACGCGCTTGATGTAGTCGGTGGAGTCGTCCTTCGGCAGCCGGAACACCACGACGTCGCCGCGGTTCGGCTCCGAGCCGAAGATCCGGCCGGAGAAGATCGGCGGCGAGAACGGGATCGAATAATGGCTGTAGCCGTAGGAATATTTCGACACGAACAGATAGTCGCCGACCAGCAGCGTCGCCTTCATTGATCCGGACGGGATGTTGAACGGCTGGAACAGAAAAGTCCGGATCACCAGTGCGATGATGAGCGCGTGAATGACGACGCGGATCGTTTCGCCGATGCCGCTTTCAGATTTCGTACCGGATGTCACGCTCATCGCTTTCCCGATTCCCGTCGCGGGCGGCCGCGCGGTGGACGACTGTTCTCAGGTGAAGCGGAACCGCTTCGCGATGAGACACTGCTGGAGAGGCGAAGGCGGCCAGGCCGCTTCACCACAGATTCGCCCCCGGAGGGGGCCGCGCGGTTGTAGACCGTTGTCGGCAAGCGCGCAATCAACCGTCCCGACAAAACTCGCTAATCCTATGACGTATAAGCCTCTTTTCCTGTGGCGCCGACGCTCTTTCAAGTGCCGGAGGTGGCCGCGGGAATCGCGGAAATGACCACGAAGGCCTGGGCCAGCGGCCATTCATCCGTGATCGAAAGATCGATCTGCGCCGTCATTCCGGGCGGCGTCAGGGCGTCGAGCCGCGCCCTGGCTCCGCCGGTCAGCAGCATGGTCGGCCGGCCGCCGCGCTGATTGACCACCCCCATGTCGCGCCACCAGACGCCCTGGCGAATCCCGGTTCCGAGCGCCTTGGAACACGCCTCCTTGGCGGCGAACCGCTTGGCGTAGGTGGCGGCCACCAGATTCGGTTGCTTGTCCCGCCGCCCGGCCCTCGCCTGCTCGGTTTCGGTGAAGATGCGGTCGAGAAACCGTTCCCCATGCCGGTCGATCACCTTGGCGATCCGGGTAATGTCGATCAGGTCGGAGCCGATTCCGATGATCATGCCGCGATCACCCTGGCACGGCCACGGTCCATCGCCGACCGCATCGCCTTCACCGTTTCGCCGAGGCCGACGAACAGCGCCTCGCCGATCATGTAGAAGCCGATATTGAGCTCCACGATCTGCGGCAGCGCCGCGATCGTCTCGGCGGTGGCGTAGTCGAGGCCGTGACCGGCGTGGACCTCGAGCCCGGCCGACTGCGCCAGCGCGGCGCCGGCGACGATTCGCCGCCACTCCTCGGCGACCTTGGCCGGTTCGTCGTCGGTGATGGCGTCGCACCAGGCGCCGGTGTGCAGTTCGATCGCCGGGGCCTTCAGTTTGGCGGCCATCTCGATCTGTGCCGGATCGGCGGCGATGAACAGCGACACCCGGATGCCGGCATCGTTGAATCGCGCGATCGACGGCGCCAGCGAGTCGCGCTGGCCGACGACATCGAGGCCGCCCTCGGTGGTGAGTTCTTCGCGCCGCTCCGGAACCAGGCAGACGGCGTGAGGCTTCACGCCGAGCGCGATCCGGACCATGTCCGGCGTCGCCGCCATCTCGAAATTCAGCGGCTTGGAAATCTCCGCCTTCAACCGCTCCATGTCGTTGTCGCGAATGTGGCGGCGATCCTCGCGCAGATGCGCCGTGATGCCGTCGGCGCCGGCCTCGATCGCGGTCAGCGCCGCGCGCACCGGATCGGGATGGCGACCGCCGCGCGCATTGCGGACCGTGGCGATGTGATCGATGTTGACCCCAAGACGCAGAGGAGAGGATTTCGGCATGTTGAACCTGCGGGACGTACTACGGAAGGACTTGCGGCGCCGCGCTATCCATTGACGCGCTCGACGTGGGCCACGACCGCCTTGGCGCGAAGCTGGGCGATGATGGCGCTGAGATGCTTGAGGTCGTAGACCTCGAGATCGATGGTGAGTTCGGTGAAGTCCGGCGAACGGCGGCTCATGTTGATGTTGTCGATATTGCCGTCGTGCTCGGCGATCACGCCGGCGATCTGCGCGAGGCTGCCGGGCTCGTTGACGTTCTGCACGAACAGCCGCGCCGGGAAGCGCTGCGGCGTGGTCTCGTCGATGTCCCACTTCACATCGAGCCAGCGCTCCGGCTCTTCCTCGAAGTCCTTCAGCGCCGGCGAGTGGATCGGATAGATGGTGATGCCCTCGCCCGGCGTGACGATGCCGATGATGCGATCACCGGGCACCGCGCCGCCGTCCGGCGCGAACTTCACCGGCAATCCGGAGTGAATCCCGCCGATCGGCACTGCGGCGCCCACCTTGCTCGGTTCACCGACGGCCTTGGTCCCCGCCTTTTCGGGCTTCTTGCCGCCGAACCGCGCGATGCGCTCTTCCTTGTAGTCGGGATACATCGCGCGGGCGACGTCGGACGCTTTCATTTCACCGCGCCCGACGGAGGCCATCACCTCCTCGATGGAGGCCCGCGCCAGCCGCGGCAGCGCACCCCTGAGCTTGTCGTCGGCGTATTCGATCTTGGCGCGCGCGAACAGCCGTTCGACGATGCGGCGGCCGAGGCCCGCATATTGGTCGCGCATCGCCGTGCGGGTGGCGCGGCGGATCGCGGCGCGCGCCTTGCCGGTTCGCGCCAGCGACTCCCACGCCGCCGGCGGCGCCGACTGCACGCTGGACGTCAGCACCTCGACCTCGTCGCCGTTCTGCAATTCCGACGACAGCGGCGCGAATTTGCCGTTGATCTTGCAGCCGACCGCGCTGTTGCCGACGTCGGTATGCACCGCATAGGCGAAATCGATGACGTTGGCGGCCCGCGGCAACGCGATCAGCTTGCCCTTCGGCGTGAAGCAGAACACCTGGTCGTGGAACAGCTCGAGCTTGGTGTGCTCGAGGAATTCCTCCGGGTTCGTACTCTCGGACAGCATCTCGACGGTGTGGCGCAACCAGGCGAAGGCGTTGGATTCGCGATTGAGCAGTTCGGTCGGCGAGCCGACGCCGTCCTTGTAGAAAGCGTGCGCGGCGATGCCGTATTCGGCAATCTGGTTCATGTCCTGGGTACGGAATTGCAGCTCGACGCGCTGCTGGCCCGGGCCGATCACCGTCGTGTGCAGCGAACGATAGTCGTTCTGCTTCGGCGTCGAGATGTAGTCCTTGAACCGTCCAGGCACCATCGGCCACGTCGTATGGACCACGCCGAGCGCGCGGTAGCAGGCCTCGATGTCGTTGAGCACGACGCGGAAGCCGTAGATGTCCGACAGCTGTTCGAAGCCGACCGACTTGCGCTCCATCTTGGTCCAGATCGAAAACGGCCGCTTGCGCCGGCCGGTGACCTCGGCGGCGATGCCGTTGTTGGCGAGGTTGGCGCAGAGCTGCGTTTCGATCTCACCGATCAGATTGCGATTGCGCTCGGCCAAAGCGTCGAGCCGCTGCATCACCACCGCGAACGCCTCGGGATCCAGCGTCCGGAACGACAGGTCCTCCAGCTCCTCGCGCATCTCCTGCATGCCCATACGGCCTGCGAGCGGTGCGTAGATGTCGAGCGTTTCTTCGGCGATGCGTTGGCGCGCCGCCGGAGGCACGAAGTCCAGCGTGCGCATGTTGTGCAGGCGGTCGGCGAGCTTGATCAGCAGCACGCGAACGTCGTCGGCGATTGCCAGCAGCAGCTTGCGAAGGTTCTCCGCCTGCTTGGCCTCGCGCGACACCAGTTCGAGCCGCTTCAGCTTGGTCAGCCCCTCGACCAGCGAGCCGATCTCATGGCCGAACAATTTGTCGATCTCGGTCCGGGTCGCCTCGGTGTCTTCGATCGTGTCGTGCAGCAGCGCCGCGACGATGGTGGCGTCGTCGAGCTTGAGATTGGTGAGAATCGCCGCGACTTCGAGCGGATGCGAGAAATACGGATCGCCCGAGGCGCGGGTCTGCTCGCCATGCGCCTTCATCGCGTAGACATAGGCACGGTTGAGCATGTCTTCGTCGGTGTTCGGATTGTAATTCCGAACCAGTTCGACGAGGTCGTATTGTCGCATCATCCTGGCGCGCGCGCCGCGCGGCTTCGGCGGGACGACGACGGGCGTGGCCACGGTGGCCGCATCGGCCACGGCCTCCACCTGTCTCGGGATGCGGCGGCCTGACGCCATCGAACAAACCTCAATCGCGGCGCCGGGCGCCACGGACTACACCGGTCGACACTTCAGATCTTTTGGAAATCCGACTGCTTAACAGTAAAGCGTTTTGTCATGATGGGAAGACAGGCGAATGCGAAAACCTGCCATCCGACAAAGGTTTGATCGACCGCAAGGCATTTTGCCCGACCACAGAACAAACGGCCCGGAGTGATCCGGGCCGTTTGTTCGAATTCGGGACAGGAGAGCGACGGCGCTCTGCGCCTATTCGTCTTCCTCGGGCTGCTCTTCCGGGGGCGCCAGGCCTTCCAGACCCTTGAGAAGCTCTTCCTCGGTCATGCGCTCCAGCGCCACCTCGGTGTCGTCGGCATCGACGCTGGCGCCGGCCGATCCGATCAGCGGAACGGTATCCTGTTCCGGCTCATCGACCTCGACGAACTTCTGCAGCGAGTGCACGAGTTCCTCTTTGAGGTCTTCCGGCGAGACCGTCTGCTCGGCAATTTCTCGAAGCGAAACAACGGGATTCTTGTCGTTGTCACGGTCGATTGTGAGCTGCGAGCCGGACGAAATCATGCGCGCACGATGCGCCGCCAGCAGGACCAGGTCGAAACGGTTGTCGACCTTATCAATACAATCTTCCACGGTGACGCGCGCCATCGCCAGTCGCTCCGTTCAAAGGACCAAAATGCGGGTATCTGGCTTAGGTATAGGGGGTTGACGTGATGCGCAAGAACCATTTTGTCATTTGGCCGTGAACCCCCACTCTGATAATGCCAAAACACGCGTCATGCACACGACACTCGGTCGCCGGTTGCGGCCATCCACTGGGACGAACACGGGTTCGACAACAAAAGGCTTCTTTTCGGGAAGAAGAGTATACAATACCGGTCGATGCTTCCTGCTGTTGAAGATTGTGCCGGCAGCCCAAACTGACGGTTATTGGTGAAAATTTGACTTTAACGCTTGGCCATTCTGCCACGCCAAAGACCTAACGACAGAAACACGAGAGATCTGGATGTCCACCCCTGCGAGCAACAAAATCGCGCTGTTCATCGATGGCGCCAACCTTTATGCGACTGCGAAAACACTCGGTTTCGATATCGATTACAAACGTCTGCTCAAGGAATTTCACAGTCGCGGCACGTTGATCCGCGCCTTTTACTACACCGCCATCATCGAGGATCAGGAATATTCCTCGATTCGCCCGCTGATCGATTGGCTCGACTACAACGGCTACACCGTGGTCACCAAGGCGACCAAGGAATTCATCGACGCCAGCGGCCGCCGCAAGGTCAAGGGCAACATGGATATCGAACTCGCGGTCGACGCCATGGAACTCGCCGAGCACATCGACCAGATGGTGCTGTTCTCCGGTGACGGCGACTTCCGGTCGCTGGTTGAAGCCGTCCAGCGCCGTGGCGTCCGCGTCACGGTGATCTCGACGATCTCCAGCCAACCGCCGATGATCGCCGACGAACTCCGGCGTCAGGCCGATGTCTTCACCGACCTGGTAGAGCTTCAGTCGAAAATCGGCCGCGATCCGGCCGATCGCCCGCCGCCGCGCGAACCGCGCCACACGCCGCAGTTCCTGCAGCGCTCGGCTGCGATGGCGCCCAGGGGCGGTGACGACGATTTTGAAGACTGAGATGGCTGCGACGCGCGGCCCACGGGCCGGCGTCCTTCGTCCGATCACCGAACCCGATCGGGATTGCCCGATGTGTCCCAGGCTCGCGGAGTTCCGCCACGAGCTTCGGGCGCGCGAGCCCGGCTGGCACAATGCGCCGGTGCCCTCGTTCGGCGATGCCGATGCCGCGCTGCTGATCGTCGGTCTCGCACCCGGCGTGCAAGGGGCCAATCGGACCGGCCGTCCGTTCACCGGCGACTATGCCGGCGATCTGCTCTATGCGACATTGATCGACTACGGCTTTGCGACGGGCCAATTCCAGGCTCGCCCCGACGACGGGCTGCGTCTCGTGGGCTGCCGGATCAGCAATGCGGTGCGCTGCGTGCCGCCGCAGAACAAGCCCCTGCCCGTCGAGATCAACACCTGCCGGCGCTTTCTGGCCGCCACGATCGAAACCATGCCGAAGCTGCGCGCGATCGTGCTGCTCGGCCGGATCGCGCATGATTCGACGCTGAAGGCCCTCGGCCTTCGGGCCTCACAGGCACCGTTCGGACACGGCGCGGTCCACGACGCCGGGGCGCTGCGGCTGTACGACAGCTATCATTGCTCGCGCTACAACACCAACACCCGCGTGTTGACGCCGAAGATGTTTCAAGACGTGTTCGCGCGGGTGCGCGCCGATCTGGACGCGTAGTCGCGCCGAGCGGCTGTCCTGCGCAGCGCCTCAGCCCCGCGCCCGCAGCAATCGTCCCTTCTCGCGACTCCAGTCGCGCTTCTTCTCGGTCTCGCGCTTGTCGTGCAGCTGCTTGCCCTTGGCGAGCGCCAGCAGCAGCTTGGCGCGCCCCTTCTCGTTGAAATACAGTTTCAGCGGCACCAACGTCATGCCCTGGCGCTCGATCGCGCCCATCAGCTTGTTGATCTGCTTCCTGTGCAGCAGCAATTTGCGCGGCCGCTTCGGCTCGTGATTGAAGCGGTTGGCCTGCAGATATTCCGGGATGGTGGCGTTGATCAGCCAGATCTCGCCGCCGCGGGAATCCGCGTAGGATTCGGCAATCGTCGCCTTGCCGCCGCGGACCGATTTCACCTCGGTGCCGGTCAGCGAAATGCCGGCCTCGACGGTGTCCTCGATCGCGTAGTTGAACCGCGCCTTGCGGTTCTCCGCGACCACCTTGATCGCGCGTTCGTTCTTCTCGGCCATTGCGGCTGAACCTCGTTGTCGCCGCTCCGCTGCAGGCTCAAGCCTGCGGGCGGCTGCCGCTCTTCAGGATATCGCGTATCTCGGCGAGCAGTTCCTGCTCCGGGGTCGGCTTCGCCGGCGGCGCGGGGGCGGCCTCGTCCTTGCGCTTCAGCCGGTTCATCGCCCGCACCACCAGGAACAGCACGAAGGCGACGATCAGGAAGTTCAGCGTCAGCGTGAGAAAGCTGCCCCAGGCCAGCACCGCGCCCTGCTTCTTCGCTTCCACCAGCGTGTTCGCCGTCACCGCCTTCGACAGCGGCGTGAAGTAGTTCGAGAAATCGAGCCCGCCGGTGATCGCGCCGATGATCGGCATGATGACGTCGGCCACCAGCGAACTGACGATGCCGCCGAACGCCGCACCGATGATGACGCCGACCGCGAGGTCGACGACGTTGCCCTTCATCGCGAATTCACGGAATTCCTTGAACATACCGCCCTCGGCCCTGGTCGTTGCGCAGCCTGTCCTGCAATTCCGCGTGAATCAGTTCAGCAGTCCGGCATGCATCATGGCGGCGCGGATCGTGGCGCCGGTCGGCTCGGTCACCGGCATCAGCGGCAGCCGCACCTCTTCCCGGATCCGGCCGAGCAGAGTCAAGCCGTGCTTGGCGCCCGCCACGCCGGGCTCCTTGAACACCGCATCGTGCAGCGGCACCAGGCGATCCTGAATCTTCAATGCGCCGGGATAGTCGCCGGCCAGTACCGCGCCCATGAGGTCGGCGCAGAGCTTCGGCGCGATATTCGACACCACCGAGATGCAGCCATGGCCGCCGGCTGCCATATAGGCCAGCGCGGTCATGTCCTCGCCGGAGAGCTGGATGAAATCGGGGCCCATCGCGTGGCGCTGCTGCGACACCCGTCCGAGATTGGCGGTGGCGTCCTTGACGCCGGCGATGTTCTTCAGCTCGTACAGCCGGCTCATGGTGTCGACCGACATGTCGACGACGGAGCGCGGCGGGATGTTGTAGATGATGATCGGAATCCCGATCGCGTCGTTGACCGCCTTGAAGTGCTGATACATGCCCTCCTGGGTGGGCTTGTTGTAATACGGCGTCACCACCAGGACGGCGTCCGCGCCCGCCTGCTCGGCGTGCCTGGCGAGTTCGACGGCTTCGCGCGTGGAGTTCGATCCGGCCCCCGCGATCACCGGCACCCGTCCCTTCGCCTCCTCGACGCACCATTCCACGACCTTGTGGTGCTCGTCATGGCTCAGCGTCGGGCTTTCCCCTGTGGTCCCGACCGGCACCAGTCCGTGGGTCCCTTCCGCGATCTGCCATTGGACCAGACTGCGAAACGCCTGCTCGTCGAGCGCACCATCCTTGAAAGGCGTGACCAAGGCGGTGAACGACCCCCGGAAATTCGTCTTGGCTGCCATACTGTTCTCCTGACGCGCAGTCCCTGTGAACCTTTCATAACGGGTGCCGCGCGGCCGCGAAAGGCCCGCGACAGGCGACAGGCTGTTCAGGGCCATCGCGCTCTGGAAGTCGCCGCAGCGCCGGACGACCCGGCCTTACAGCGTCTCGACCAGTTCCACGCCGGTGACCGCCTTGATCGCGCCGGCGATCTGCGGCGAAACCTGAAACCGGCCCGGCAACTCGAATTCGACCTCGGTGTGCGGATCGAGCCTCAGCACCAGCGCGATATTGCCCCCCGAGACCTTCGATTCCGGCGGCTGCAGCCGCTTCGTGATCGAATCGAGCGGCTTGGTGTCGCGCAGGAAGATCCGCAGCCCCTTCTGGGTCTTGGCGGCGGCGGCGTCGAGCGGCTCGGCGTGCAGCACGCGGGCGCGAACGTCCTCGCCCTGCAGTTCGGCGCCGAGTTGCAGCAGCACCGCGGCGCCCGGCTCCAGCACGTCGCGATATTGCGCGAGCCCCTCGGAGAACAGCACCGCCTCGAAATGCCCGGTCGGGTCGGACAGGCCCATGATGCCCATCTTGTTGCCGGTCTTGGTGCGCCGCTCCATCCGCGACACCACGGTGGCGGCGACCTTGCCGGCGGTGGCGCCGGATTTCACCGCCTTGCAGAATTCCGCCCAGGACTGCACCCGCAGCCGCTTCAGCGCGGTGGCGTAATCGTCGAGCGGGTGGCCGGACAGGAAGAAGCCGATCGCGTCGTATTCGCGCCGCAGCCGCTCCGCCGGCAGCCACGGCTCGATCTGCGGCAGCACCACCTGCGGCGCGTCGGCGAGCCCGCCGAACATGTCGTTCTGGCCTGAGGTCGCGGCCTCGTGGCTGCGCTGGCAGGCGGCGATGATCGCGTCGGCGCCGGCGAACACCCGCGCGCGATTACTGTCGAGACAATCGAACGCGCCGGCGGCCGCGAGGCTTTCGATCACCCGCTTGTTGATCGCGCGCGGATTGACCCGCGCTGCGAAATCCGCGAGCGAGGCGAACGGCTTGTCGCCGCGCGCCTCGACGATCATCTGCACCGCCTGCAGGCCGACGCCTTTCAGGCCGGCGAGCGCGTAGTAGATGGTGTTGGCGCCGACCTCGAAGGTCGGGCCGGAGCGATTGACCGACGGCGCCTCGACCTTGATGCCGAGCCGCTGCGCCTCGGCGCGGAATTCCGACAGCTTGTCGGTGTTGTTGAGGTCGAGCGTCATCGACGCCGCGATGAATTCGACCGGATAATGCGCCTTCATGTAGGCGGTGTGATAGGACACCAGCGCATAGGCGGCGGCGTGGCTCTTGTTGAAGCCGTAGTCGGCGAATTTCGCCAACAGATCGAAGATGGTGTCGGCGGAGTCCTTCGGCACACCGTTCTTGGTCGCGCCCTCGACGAAGATGGCACGCTGCTTCTCCATCTCGGCGCGGATCTTCTTGCCCATCGCGCGGCGCAGCAGGTCGGCTTCGCCGAGCGAATAGCCGGCCATCACCTGGGCGATCTGCATCACCTGTTCCTGGTAGATGATGACGCCGAAGGTCTCCTTCAGGATCGGCTCCAGCATCGGATGCAGATATTCCGACTCCTCGTCGCCGTGTTTGCGGGCGCAATAGGTCGGAATGTTCGCCATCGGGCCCGGGCGATACAGCGCGACCAGCGCGATGATGTCCTCGAAGCGGTCGGGGCGCATGTCCACCAGCGCACGCCGCATGCCCTGGCTTTCAACCTGGAACACGCCGACCACGTCGCCGCGCGCCAGCATCTGATAGCTGACCGGGTCCTCGATTCCCAGCGTCGCCAGATCGATATGGATGTCGCGCTGCTTCAAGAGCTTCACCGCGACGTCGAGCACCGTCAGCGTCTTGAGGCCGAGGAAGTCGAACTTCACCAGCCCCGCCGGCTCGACCCATTTCATGTTGAACTGGGTGACCGGCATGTCTGATTTCGGATCGCGATACATCGGCACCAGATCGGACAGCGGCCGATCGCCGATCACGATGCCGGCGGCGTGGGTCGAGGCGTGCCGGGTCAGGCCCTCGAGCTTCTGCGCGATGTCGAAGGCGCGGGCGACGACCGGGTCCTCGTCGCGAAACGCCTGAAGCTTCGGCTCGCTTTCGATCGCCTGCTTCAGCGACACGGGTGCGGCCGGGTTCTGCGGCACCAGCTTGGTCAGCTTGTCGACCTGGCCGTACGGCATCTGCAGCACGCGGCCGACGTCGCGCAGCACGCCGCGCGCCTGCAGCGTGCCGAAGGTGATGATCTGCGCGACCTGGTCGCGGCCGTAACGGTGCTGGACGTATTCGATCACTTCGCCGCGGCGGTCCTGGCAGAAATCGATGTCGAAGTCCGGCATCGAGACGCGTTCCGGATTGAGGAAGCGCTCGAACAGCAGACCGAAGCGGATCGGATCGAGGTCGGTGATGGTCAGCGAATACGCCACCAGCGAGCCGGCACCGGAGCCGCGGCCCGGCCCGACCGGGATGCCGTGGGCCTTGGCCCATTTGATGAAGTCCGACACGATCAGGAAGTAGCCGGCGTATTTCATCCGGGTGATGACGTCGAGTTCGAAGGCGAGGCGCTTCTGGTAGTCCTCTTCGGTCATGCCCTGCGACAGGCCGTGGACGCGCATGCGGTCCGCGAGCCCCTGCTCGGCCTGGCGACGCAGCTCGGCCGCTTCCGCGGCGGCCGCCTCCTCGGCGTCGTTGACGCTGGCGCCGACGGTGAACAGCGGCAGGATCGGCTTGCGGGTCAGCGGCCGATAGGCGCAGCGCTGCGCGATCTCGACCGTCGAGGCCAGCGCCTCCGGCAAATCGGCGAACAGCACCGCCATTTCGGCGCGGGTCTTGAAGCGGTGGTCGGGCGTGAGCTGGACGCGATCGGTCTCGGCGATCAGCTTGCCGGAGGCGATGCACAGCAGCGCGTCGTGGGCCTCGAAATCGTCGGCGGTGGCGAAATGCGGCTCGTTGGTCGCGACCAGCGGCAGCCCCATGTCGTAGGCGATGTCGATCAGGCCGGCTTCGGCGCGCCGTTCGACATCGGTGTTGTGGCGCTGCAGCTCGACATAGAGCCGGTCGCCGAACGCCTGCGCCAGCCGCTCGCAGCGCAGCCGGCCGAGCGCCGGGTCGGTCAGCATCGCCAGCGAGATCGGCCCCTCCGGCCCGCCGGTCAGCGCGATCACGTCGTCGGTCTCGCCATCCAGCCAGTCGAACTTGATGTGCGGCGGCTGGTTCACCGGGGTTTCGAGGAAGGCCCGCGAGTTCAGCCGCATCAGGCTGCGGTAGCCGCGCTCGCGCGTCGCCAGCAGCACCACCCGCGCCGGCGCCGCCAGCGCCGCGTTGCGTGAGGTCGGATCCTGGTCGCCGAAGTCGATGCCGAGTTCGAGGCCGACGATCGGCTGAATGCCGCTGCCCGCGAGCTTATCGGAGAATTCCAGCGCACCGAACATGTTGTCGGTGTCGGTCAGCGCCAGCGCCGGCTGGTGGTCGGCCTTGGCGAGGTCCGCCAGCCGCGCGATCTTCATCGAGCCTTTCAGCAGCGAATAGGCCGAGTGAACGTGCAGATGGACGAATCCGGCTTGGCTCATCGGCGGTGCGGCTTTCGATCGGGCGTGAATGGCGTGCGGTGAGAAGGTGCTCAGCCGGCGCGCTGAGCGCAGCCGACTCGGCCGGAATGGTGATCCGCCCGCCACGGCCGCGCAAGCCAGCCGCGCACCCTTATCCCCGCTGTTGCCGCCTCGCTCTGCAGCTTCGCTTTCCGCCGGCTCAGAGCTGCGGCAGCACCTGGGCCCACACCGCCACCATGCTGATGAACAGCGCAATCGACGTCAACGCCGCAGCTTCCTGAATGAAGATCTTCAACATCGTCCGCTCCCTGACCACGTGAACATACGCAGAACATTGTTCTCATTTTGTTCTGACGTCAAGGTACCCGCATCGGGGCGTTCGGGAAGCGTTAACAAAACGTCGACATCCCCGTTATTCAGCCATGACCCTTCGGCTGTCCGCCGCTTTGACGTAAAATAGTCGCGGGCGCACCGGATGAGCGATGAGTCTACAGCCGCCTGGGTGCCGGGCTTCGGCTGGATCGGCCCCTCATTTCGGAGATTTCGATGCGCGTCCTGTCTGCGGTTCTACTGGCTGCCCTGGCGTCGCCCTTAGCCCTGCCCTCGGCGGCCGTGGCGCAAACCCAAGCCCCTTACGACAACTATCCGGTCTGCCTGCGGATCTACGGTCCGGTGCGGTTCGACCAGTGCCGCTATGTCTCGATCGAGCAATGCCAGCCGGCCGCCCAGGGCATCGCCGGGCAATGCGTCACAAACCCATGGTATCAACCGCCCGCCGGCCCGGCGCGGCGGCAGCGCACGCGCTGACCGGGCGCGCGACCGAGGAGACGACAATGCGCAAGACACTGCTGGTCGGGGTGCTGACCCTGCTGGGGTTGACCGGGATCGCGGAGGCTCGCGACTATCCTGTCTGCCTGCGGGTCTATCACAACTACCGCGACTGGTACGACGAGTGCAGCTACACGTCGATCCCGCAATGCCGGATGTCCGCCTCCGGCCGCGCCGCCGAATGTATCGAAAACCCGTGGTACACCGCGCCGCAGCCCGCGAAGAAGAAGCTGCGCAAGCAACGCCGCCGGCACTGAGGTGCCGGGGCATAGCGTGACCGAGGGACCGGAGTGCCGCGCGCCCGATCGCCCTGCTGTGTCCGCCCCCACGTCCCAGCGTCATCGCCCGGCTTTTGACCGGGCGACCCAGTAATCCGGAGCGTCTGCCCTTGAGCAACAGCCGCTCTGGAATACTGGATCACCCGCATTCGCGGGTGATGACGAAGGAGGAGTCGTGAAGCTTGCGGTGCTCGTTTCAGATTCCGGGTTCGCTCGCTCACGCGAGCGCCCCGGAATGACGAACTGCCGCCGCCGCGCCTATTCCAGTTCGACGACCACGCCGTTTTCGAGCGACACCCGGCGATCCATCCGGCCGGCCAGCTCCATGTTGTGGGTGGCGATCAGCATCGCCACGCGGGTCGCCCGCACCAATTGCATCAGCGCCTGGAAGACGTGATCGGCGGTGTGCGGGTCGAGATTGCCGGTCGGCTCGTCGGCGAACAGGACGCGGGGGGCATTCGCGACGGCGCGCGCAATGGCGACACGCTGCTGCTCGCCGCCGGACAGTTCGGCGGGGCGATGGGTGATGCGATCGGCGAGTCCGAGATAAGCCAGGATCTCCTTGGCGCGGCTGACGGTCTCGCTGCGCTTCAGGCCGCGGATCATCTGCGGCATCATCACGTTTTCCAGCGCGGTGAATTCCGGCAGCAGCCGGTGCGACTGGTAGACGAAGCCGATGTCGGTGCGGCGGATCTGGGTGCGCTCGGCGTCGGTCAGCGCCGAGGTCGCGGCGCCGCCGACATAGACCTCGCCCTCGTCGGGATGCTCCAGCAGGCCGGCGATGTGCAGCAGCGTCGATTTGCCGGAGCCCGACGGCGCCACCAGCGCCACCGACTGCCCCGCCCACAGCGCCAGCTTGGCGCCGTCGAGGATCGTCAGCGTGGCTTCGCCCTGCGTGTATTGCCGCTTGATGTCGTGAAGGTAGACGACCGGGATGTCTTCTGCGTCCTGCTCCATTGCGGCCTCACTCATAGCGGAGCGCGTCGACGGGATCGAGCCGCGCCGCGCGCCACGACGGATATAGCGTCGCCAGGAAGGACAGCGTCAGCGCCATGATCACCACCGCGCTGGTCTCGGCGAAATCGACCTCGGCCGGCAGCTTCGACAGGAAGTACAGCTCCGGCGAAAACAGCTCGGTATTGGTCACCCAGGACAGGAATTGCCGGATCGATTCGATGTTCAGGCAGATCACCAGCCCGACGACGAAGCCGGTCAGCGTGCCGACCACGCCGATCGCAGCGCCGGTGATCAGGAACACCCGCATGATCGATCCTTGCGTCGCCCCCATGGTGCGCAGGATGGCGATATCGCTGCCCTTGTCCTTCACCAGCATGATCAGGCCGGAGACGATGTTGAGCGCCGCCACCAGCACGATCAGCGTCAGGATCAGGAACATCACGTTGCGCTCGACCTGCAGCGCGTTGAAGAAGGTCGAATTGCGCTGCCGCCAATCGACCAGGAACACCGGCCGGCCTGCGGCCTCGGTGACGCTCTTGCGGAAGGCGTCGATCCTGTCCGGATTGGTGGTGTAGACCTCGATCGCGGTGACGTCGTTATTGCGGTTGAAATAGGCCTGCGCCTCCTTCAGCGGCATGAACACGAAGGTCGAGTCGTATTCCGACATGCCGATCTCGAACACGGCGGCGATCTTGTACGGCTTGATCCGCGGCGTGGTGCCCATCGGCGTCACCGCGCCGCGCGGCGCCACCAGCGTGACGCTGTCGCCGGCGTGCAGCGACAATTGATCGGCGAGCCTGCGCCCGATCGCGACGCCCTGCCCTTCGTCGAAGCCGTCGAGCGTGCCCTGCTTGATGTGATTGGCGATCGACGACAGATTGTTGAGGTCGTCGGCGCGGATGCCGCGCACCAGCACGCCGGAGGCATTGAACGGCGACGACGCCAGCGCCTGGCCGTCGATCACCGGCGCCGCGAGCTTGATGCCCGCCACGCCGCTGATGCGATCGGCGACCTCTTTCCAGTCGGTCAGCGGGCTTTCCAGCGGCTGCACCAGCAGATGGCCGTTGAGGCCGAGGATCTTGTCGAGCAGTTCCTTGCGGAAGCCGTTCATCACCGCCATCACGATGATCAGCGTCGCGACGCCGAGCATGATGCCGAGAAACGAGAACCCGGCGATCACCGAGATGAACCCCTCACGGCGGCGCGCGCGGAGGTAGCGCCCGGACAGGAGCCATTCGAATGGCGCAAAAGGAGGAGTTCGAACTGGCTCAGTCATGCTGTGATCCATGCTCCGAATTTCACACGATTCGGGCTAATTTCAGCCGAGCCGCCAGTGGATAAATCTTACGGCGCGAGCCGTGCGACCGTCTCCGCCAGCGCGATATTCTCGCGCGAGCCGTCACTGCGCCGCTTCAGTTCGATCTTGCCGTCGGCGAGGCCCTTCGGCCCGACCAGCACCTGCCACGGAATTCCGATCAGATCCGCAGTCGCGAATTTCGCGCCGGCGCGCTGATCGGTGTCGTCGTACAGCACGTCGACGCCCTTGGCGGCGAGCTCCTTGTAGAGCTGTTCGCAGGCCGCATCGGTCGCGGCGTCACCCTGCTTGAGGTTCAGGATTGCGACCCGGAACGGCGCCACCTCCTCCGGCCAGATGATGCCGTTGTCGTCGTGGCACGCCTCGATGATCGCGCCGACGAGGCGCGACACGCCGACGCCGTAGGAGCCGCCGTGGATCGGCGCATCGGTGCCGTCGGGACCGGCGACATTGGCCTTCATCGAGTCGGAATATTTGGTGCCGAAATAGAAGATCTGGCCGACCTCGATGCCGCGGGTGTGCAGCCGGTTGGCTTCCGGCACTTCGCTCTCGTAGCGCACGGCGTCGTGGACGTCCTCGGTCGCGGCGTAGACCGATGTCCATTGCTTGATGATCGGCGTCAGATCTCCGTCATAATCGACGGTCTCGTCCGGCACCGGCAGGCTCAGCACGTCGCGGTCGCAATACACGCCGGACTCGCCGGTCTCGGCCAGCACGATGAACTCGTGGCTGAGGTCGCCGCCGATCGGTCCGGTCTCGGCGCGCATCGGGATCGCCTTCAGCCCCATCCGCGCGAAGGTCCGCAAGTAAGCGACGAACATCCGGTTGTACGACTTGCGCGCGGCGGCTTCATCGACGTCGAACGAATAGGCGTCCTTCATCAGGAACTCGCGGCCGCGCATCACGCCGAAGCGCGGACGCTGCTCGTCGCGGAACTTCCACTGGATGTGATAGAGGTTGAGCGGCAGGCTCTTGTACGACTTCACATAGGCGCGGAAGATCTCGGTGATCATTTCCTCGTTGGTCGGCCCGTACAGCAGCTCGCGCTTGTGGCGGTCGCTGATCCGCAGCATCTCCGGACCATAGGCGTCGTAGCGGCCGCTCTCGCGCCACAGATCGGCGAGTTGCAGCGTCGGCATCAACAGCTCGATCGCGCCGGCGCGGTTCTGCTCCTCTCGCACGATCTGCTCGATCTTCTTCAGCACCCGATGGCCGAGCGGCAGCCAGGCATAGATGCCGGCGGCCTCCTGCCGCAGCATCCCGGCGCGCAGCATCAGCCGATGCGAGACGATCTCGGCTTCCTTCGGGTTTTCCTTCAGGATCGGCAGAAAGAATCGCGACAAACGCATGGGATTTGCTCAAGAATCAGGGGGAAGCAGGTTTGCGCCAGTGAAACCGGATCGGGCGGCAAAACACAAGGGCGCGGCCGCCCAACTTTGCGAAAACTGCCGGAATCTACGCCACTTTGCGGTCGGCGCCGGCATCCGCGATTACCGGATCACAACCGGCGCCGCGATGGTCACTTTGTCGAAATCCGAGATCAGGATGCCGAGCGTCAGCGACCAGCGCCCGGGCACCGGCGCCGACATCCGCACCCGCCATGGCCCGTCCGGCTGACGCCGCGCCTCGGCGGAGGCCGGCTCGATCCCCGCGTCCGGATTGGCGAGCGTCACGGTCAACGCCTGCGCTTGCAGCGGCGTCTCGTCGGGCGTCTGCAGCATGACCTCAATCTCGATCGGACCAGCGTGGCCCGGTGTCAGGGTGACGTTGGCCATCGCACGCCCGGTGTGGAGATGGGCGAAGGCGCGGTCCTCCGCAGCAGCGGCTGTCGCGGCGCGTGGCGGCGGCGTGAACCGCCACAGCCCGACCAGCCCGAGGATCGCGATCACCAGGACCAGCTCGGCCGCGATCGTCCGGCGCAGCGCATAGGCCGCGTGTGGTGTTCCGGCGGCGAGAAGCGGCGTCACCCGGCGGCGATTCCACAGCGCGATCAGCAGCAGCGCCACCACCAGCGCGAGTTTGGCGAACAGAATGCGGCCGTAGTCCGACGTCCACAGCGCCTCGATCCGGCCGAGCTGGATCGCGCCGAGAACGACGCCGCTGATCAGCAGCGTTGCAATCGCGATCGGGATCGTGCGGGAGAACCGGCGCAGAGTGACGTTCGCCGTGGCGTGGTTCGGTCCGACCATGACGGCGAGCGGCAGCAGCGCGCCGACCCACAACGCCAGGCTCACGCCGTGCACCAGCACCGCAGCGGTCGCGAGCCAGCGCGGCTCGGCGGTCGCGGCATGTCCGCTCGCCGCGAGCGCCGCACCGACGCCGAGCACCGCGCCGAACGACAGCAAGCGCGCCGGCGCGCCGCGGCCGAGCAGCGCCGACAGTGTCAGGCCGAATGCGACGGCGGCGATCGCCGCCGAGCGACCGAACGAGCCGGTTGCCCCTTCCCACCACACCGCGGCGCTGCCGAGCTCCGCGAACGGCGCGTCGAGGATGTCGAGGCCTTGCAACCCGACCGACAGCGCGAGCGCGCCGAGGCCCAGCACCGCCACCGCCCCGCAGCCGGCCACGAGGACCGGCAAGGCAGCCGAAGCGATCCAGGCGAGGAAGAAGGCGCCGCCGGGCGCCGCCAGCAGCGTCAATTCGAGCATGACGCGCGTCGCCCAGATCGCCGCTCGCCGCGCCGGATCGTCGGGTACGATAATCGCCGGCAAGCTCGCGCCCGGCGTGCCGATCCAGAATGTCAGCGAGCCGCCGACCGGATGGCCGTCGGCCGACACCACGCGCCAGCTCAGCACGTGGCCGCCCGCCCCGAGCAACGACGGCGGTGCGAAGCTCAGCCTGTCCCCATTGGTCGCGACTTCAGTGATGGCACTCGAGCGGCCCCTGGCATCTATCAATTGCAGCGCCAGCGGCGTGACCGGCTCGTTGAAGGTCAGGGTGATGGTCGCGGGCGCGGCCGCCAGCACCGCCTCCGCAGCCGGATCACTGGCGACCAGGCTGGCGTGGGCGTGCGCGAGCGACGGCAGCATGAGGACGGCGAGCGCCGTCACCCATGCCAGCCATCGCCCGGCATTGCGCCGCGACCGGGCGGGAGCTCCGATCACGGAGCCTTCGGCTTCAGCCGCAGCGTCGGCGCCGGCTCCTTCAGCGCGTCGGGCGCCTGCCCGGCTGCCGGGATTTCGATCCAGCGATGCACGCCCTTCTCGCACTCCTGCACCACCGGGAAGGACAACGTCTTTCCGGCCGCATCGGGCAGCTTCATCACCAGGCCGAAGGTGTCGTAGAACGCGTCGGGCAACGGCCCGCCGCGCCACGCCACCTCGTCGACCGTCTCGGTGATGGTCTTGCCGTGCAGCTTCGGCTGTTCGCCCTCGATCTTGCGGGTCTTGATCTCGATGCTCCAGCCCGGCTTCATCTGCGGCTTCACCGACAATACGCCGTCCGGGATCTTGACCCGGACCGCACGCGTGGCGGTGCCGTCGCAACCATGCGGCACGCTGAGTGCCGTCTGGAAGTAACCGCCCGACACCGCCTCGTTGGGCTGCAGCGAGACATGGGCCGCGGCCGGACCGCCGATCGCCGCGACGGCCGCATAGGCGGCCATCGCGATTCCAACACGTCGCCGCGGCATCAGTGCTTCATCCCCGAATGGCTCTTCGGGTCCATCTTCATCATGCTGCCGCCGGCGTCGCCGGGCGCCTTGGCGCCGATGCCGGCGACGTCGAGCGTGACTTGCACCTTGCCGGCCTTCTCGAACTGCAGCGTCACCGGCACCTTCTCGCCTTCCTTCAGCGGGCCCTTCAGGTCCATCAGCATGACGTGATAGCCGCCGGGGGCGAGCTTGACGGTCTTGCCGGGCTCGATCGCCAAGCCCTTGTCGAGCTGGCGCATCTTCATCACGCCATTGTCCATCGACATCTCGTGGATCTCGAACTTGCCGGCGATGTCGGCAGAACCGGCGATCAGGCGGTCGGCGGTCGTGCCCTTGTTCTCGATGGTCAGGAAACCGCCGGCAACCTTGGCGCCGCCCGGCGTGGCGCGGCTCCAGGACTCGGTGATGACCAGATCGCCGGCCTTCACCTCCGCCGCCTGCGCGGCGGCGACGGACAGCAGACTGGCAACGGCAGCGGAGGCGAACGTACGGATGAATCGGTTCATGGTCGGATCCTCGTTGGGATGGAATGGGGTGGGAATGAAGCGGACCAAGCACAGCCGATGCGCGACGCATCCGCCCTCGCTCCGGTCCGCTGAACTGCTGGAGAATGGCTGCGCGCGCACGCTGCAGCCGCGTGGATTGCTAAGCGGCGGGGCCTAGGGGTGGCGCACGGGCCTGCGCGTTGACGCCGGCGCGGGAGGTGGGAGGCGCCGGCTCCGTCAGCGACCAGATCAGGCGCTGATGCGGACGTTCGATAACGGCGAAATCCTGGGTCGCCGGCGCAGGCGTCGGACCGCCGCCGAGCCCCACCGAGCAGACCGCGCAGCAGGCGCCTTCATGCGACCGGTCGGCCGGCTGGGGCTCGCCATCGTCCGCAGGCGCCATCGCCGAGCAAAGGTGAACGGCATTGTGCGGATCGGCGACCGCAAAGGCGACAAAGCGGAACGCGCCGATCGGCGACAGCAGTTGCACCAGCAACGCCAGCGCAAAGATCGGAATCGTCCGCCTGAGACGTCGGCGCATCACGGCCTGTCCTCCACCATGCCGAAATATCATGCAGAAATACCGCTGTCGATTGCGGCGACTTCACCGCACCGGACCCGTCCATCGCGAACGAGAAGGAGGTTCAAAGGCAGCTGGCAAGTTTTCGTTCGTTTCACCCGGTGCCTTAATTTTGAACATTCGTTGCCGTAAATGGTGACAAGTCAAAAAACTTAGGCTACGAGTGTAACAACAGACTTAGCCTTCGGGCGAGGTCTGGCGGTCCAAGTCTCGGGAGGAACCCTGACGCGCAAAAATGCAGCGTCGCCCGTCAAACAAAACAATAAATCCAAATAATTCGGGAAAATACTAGGGTCGACACAGTTTTTCAGCAGGGCACCCGCCCTGCTTTTTCTTTTTCAGGACGCGCTCGGCCTGGTTCTTCTCGCGCGCGAATCCTCGCGACAGATCATCCGCTGATCGCGCTGCGGGCGCAGTCGACACAGGCTCGCATGCAGAACACGAATCGTACCGCAAGCCGCGCGACGCGGCGCCCGGAGCGCCGGCGAATTCCTCGCTGCGAATCGACTACACGTCGACGGCGTGATCCGTCATGCCTTCCGTCCCGAAGATTTGAAGATAACGCCCGACATCCGCGTCGGGACCCGTCGCCTTCGTCGGGTTGTCGGACAGTTTCACGGCCGGGCGACCGGCCGCCTCGACGACCTTGCACACCAGCGAGATCGGATCGAGAGCATTGCCGCCGTTCGGCGCGCAGCCGCGGAAATCGTTGGTCAGGTTGGTGCCCCAGCCGAAGCTGACCCGGACGCGATCCTTGAAATGCCGGAATGACTGCTCGATCGAGTCGATATCCATGCCGTCGGACAGGACGAGGAGCTTCTCCTTCGGGTCCCGACCATTCGCTTTCCACCAGTCGATGAACTCGTCGCCCCCCGCGATCGGCGGCTTGCTGTCCGGGCGCGCGCCGGTCCAATCCGCCACCCAGTCGGGCGCATTGCGCAGGAACGAGGTCGTCCCATAGGTGTCCGGCAGGATCACCAGCAGGTTGCCGTCATACAGGTGGCGCCAATCGTCGAGCACCGCGTAGCGCGACGCGGCCACCATCTGATCGTCATCGCCGGCCAGCGCCGCATAGACCATTGAAAGTTCATGGGCGTTCGTGCCGATGGCTTCCGAGCCGATTTCCATGGCGACGTGGACGTTGCTGGTGCCGATGAAGGCGTCGCCGATGCCTTCCTGCAGGGCTTCGCAGCACCATCTCTGCCACAGATAGCCGTGCCGACGGCGCGTGCCGAAATCACCGACCTTCAGCCGGCCGGCCGCCTTGAGCACCTGCAGACGCTCGACTTTGCCCCACAGCTTCGCCTTGGCGCGCGCATAAAGGACGTCGAGCTCGAAGCGCCCCATATTGCGCATCGCTTTGCGCGCGCGCAGCTCGTTGATGATCGAAAGCGCCGGAATTTCCCACATGGTCGTCAGCGACCATGGCCCGGCGAAGCGAAGTTCGTACTGGCCGTTACGAACGTCGACCTCGTATTCCGGCAGCGCGAAGGTCTCGAGCCAGGACAAAAATTCGGGTCGGAAGATCTGCTTCTTGCCGTAGAACGTATTGCCGGCCAGCCAGATCATTTCCCGCTTGGACAGCCGAAGCGTTCTCGCGTGGTCCAGTTGCGCCCGCAATTCGCCGATATCGATCTCGTCTGCGATCCGGATCGATTTCGATCGGTTGATCACCCCGAACGTCACCGGCGTATCCCGATGCTTCATCCAGATCAGCTGCAGCATCAGCAGCTTGTAGAAATCGGTGTCGAGCAGCGTGCGGACGACGGGGTCCATCCGGTAGTTGTGGTTGTGAACCCGGGTGGCGATATCGGTAAAACTCATCTCGGACACCCTCGGGGTGGGGCTTGCGCAGGCGACGATCGCGAGGCGCGCCCAAGCGGACGCTACAGCGGAAATCCCAACAGCTTCGACAGCCGCCCGATCTCGAGCCAACCCGAACGATAGGCGTAGAGCGCGACCGCGAAGATCGCCGCCGACGCCACGGTGGCCCACAACGCCTTGCGCGCCAGCAGCGTCGTCACCGGGGCGCCCGGATCGCTGCCGGGCACGTCGTCGTCCACGGTATCGACCTCGGTGCGATTGCGCACCCCGAACGGCAGTGTCACGAAGAACACGACCCACCACAGCACGAAATAGACCGCCAGCAGACTGCCGATCTGGCTGAACATGATTACGACTGCTCGATCTCGACCAGCGCGCCCGAGAAATCCTTCGGATGCAGGAACAGCACCGGCTTGCCGTGCGCGCCGATCTTGGGCTGGCCGTCGCCGAGCACGCGCGCACCTTCCTTGATCAGCGTGTCGCGCGCCGCGATGATGTCCGGCACTTCGTAGCAGACGTGATGGATGCCGCCATCGGCGTTGCGATCGAGAAACTTGGCGATCGGCGACGCTTCGCCGAGCGGCTGGATGAACTCGATCTTGGTGTTGGGCAGCGTCACGAACACGGTGATGACGCCGTGTTCCGGCAGCGGCACCGCCTCGGAAATCTCGGCCTGGAAGGCGGCGCCGTAGATCTTCGCCGCCTGCTCCGCATCCTTCACCGCGATCGCCACGTGATTCAGCCGCCCCAGCATGACACTCCTCCGTTCTTGATCTTGTTAGTTATAGACTCTCAAACCTTCAGCACGTGCACGAAACACAGCGGCTTCTTGCCCCACTCCGCCTGCACCGTCGAGCGCACGGTGCGACGCACCGATTCGGCCACGGCATCCGGATCGCGCCGGCGCGCTTTCGGCAGGCCCTCGACGGTGGCGACCACGGCGTCGAACACGATGTCGTCAAGCGGCTCGCCGGCACTGTTGTTTTCCGGAACGCCGATCAATTCGACTTCCGGATCGTCGACCATCTCACCTGCCTGCGTCAGCGCCAGCGCCACGAAGGCACACCCGGCGAACGCCATCTTGCGACGCTCGGCGACCGCGCGCGACTTTTCCTCTTCCAGGATGGTCCCATCCTTGTACAGCCGACCAGCCGGCAATTGGTCGATGATCGCCGGATCGCCCGGCCCGAGCCGGATCAGGTCGCCGTTGCGGCAGGTCAGCACCTTGGGCACGCCCATCTGCCGCGCCAGCTTGGCGTGCTCGTTGAGATGCAGGGCTTCTCCGTGCACCGGAATCAGCAATTGCGGCCGCACCCACGAGATCAGCTCGCGCAATTCCTCGCGCCGCGGATGGCCGGAGACGTGCACCAGATGATCGCGGTCGGTGATCACCTCGATGCCCTGATTGACCAGCCCGTTGATGATGCTGCCGACCGCCTTTTCGTTGCCCGGAATGGTGCGGGAGGAGAAGATCACGCAGTCGCCCTTGTTCAGCGTGACGTCGGGGTGATCGTCGCGCGCAATCCGCGCCAGCGCCGCGCGGGGCTCGCCCTGGCTGCCGGTGCACAGCGCCAGCACCTTGTCCGGCGGAAAATGCCCGTAATATTCGGAGCCGCGAAAGCCCTGCACCCCGTCGAAATAACCACACTCGCGCGCGACCTGGGAGACGCGATCCATCGCGCGCCCGACCAGCACCACTTCCCGGCCCGCCGCCTTCGCGGCGTCGGCGACGGCGCGCATGCGCCCGACATTGGAGGCGAAGGTGGTGACTGCGACGCGGCCTTTGGCGGCCTTGATCAGACCGGTCAGCGACGCCCCCACTTCGGTCTCCGACGGCGAGTGGCCGTCGCGCACCGCGTTGGTGGAATCGCCGATCAGCGCCAGCACGCCCTCGTCGCCGAGTTCGCGCAGCCGCTTCTCGTCGGTCGGCGGCCCGACCACGGGAGTCGGGTCGATCTTCCAGTCGCCGGTGTGCAGCACCAGCCCCGCCGAGGTGCGGATCGCCAGCGCGTGCGATTCCGGAATCGAATGGGCGACCGGGATGAACTCGACGTTGAACGGGCCGAGGTCGATGCGGCCGCCGGACGGCACCACGGTGATCGGGATCTTCAGCGTGGTGCGCTCGGCCGCGAGCTTGGCGGCGAACAGCGAGGCGCTGAACTTGGTGGCGTAGATCGGACAGCGCAGCTTCGGCCACAGATCGATGATGGCGCCGAAATGATCCTCGTGGGCGTGCGTCAGCACGATGCCAACGAGGTTCTTCTTCTCTTTCTCGAGAAAGCGGATGTCCGGCATGATCAGATCGATGCCGGGCAGATGCTCCTCGTCGCCGAACGACACGCCGAGATCGACCGCAAGCCAGCTCCGCTGCTGGCGGTTGCCGAGCCCGTAGATCGACAAATTCATGCCGATTTCGCCGACACCGCCAAGCGGTGCAAAAACCAGATCGTCGGGTCGTGCCATTAGTCTGCAGCCTTTGCTGACGCCGCATCGCCGAAATAGACGTCGCCGGCCGCGATCGGAATGCGTCTCCGATCGGACGTTATCAGGACCATACAGCCCGTTTCATCGATGGTGTCGAATATCCCGGAAACCACCGACGAGCCCGACCGGATGGAAACCGTCTGACCGAGCCCTGCGGCCCGATCCAGCCAGAGATCGCGGATCTTGGCGAAACCACGCCCGTCATCCCAGATGCCGCGCATCTCGTGCCACGAATCCGACAGCGCCGCAAATACGTCTTCCGCGCTGGCGGACACGCCGAGCTGGCTCAAGCACGTCACCGCGGTCGGAAGACCTTCCGGCGCAGCGACCACGTTCGTGCCCATTCCGACCACAACGGCGAGGCGTCCGTCCGGCAACGTCTCGGCTTCGAGATTCATCCCGACCAGCTTCGATCCGCCTGCCAGAATATCGTTGGGCCACTTCAGCCGATAATCGTTCGCAGCGGAATTGGGCGAGCGCATTGCGGCCTCGACGCTCACCTCCCGCAAGGCCTTCTCGAGCGCGACGCCTGCAGCAAAGCCGAGGGTCGCGGCGACGGCCGGGGTGACATTGAAGCTCTCGAAGACGGAGCTGGCCAAATTGCCGCGCGGAGCCACCCAGACCCGATTGCGACGACCGCGTCCCGCGGTCTGCATTGTCGTCACGAACCAGCAAGGCGTCCGCCCTCCCGCTCGGGCATATGCCATTGCGTCGGCGTTGGTGGAGCCGGTCTCGTCGAAAACCTTCAGGCCGACGCCGGCCGCGCGCGCCTTCGGACCGAGGGTGAACGCCACCTAGAACAGCGACTTGGCTGCGGCGCTCGCGGCGTTCACCAGCGGCGCCGGATAGAGGAAGAACAACATGTTGAAAAGCCCGGCGACCGCGAGCACGCCGCGCAGCTCGAGCCGCATCCGGTCGATCCCCGGCGCCGGCTCGTCGAAATACATTACCTTGATGATCAGCAGATAATAGTAGGCGCCGACCACGCTGGTGACGACGCCGATCACCGCCAGCGCGAACAGCCCGGCCTTGATCGCCGCCATGAACACGTAGAATTTGGCGAAGAAGCCGGCGAGCGGCGGGATGCCCGCCATCGAGAACAGCAGCATCGCGAAGAAGAACGCCAGCGCCGGATTGGTGCGCGACAGGCCGGCGAAATCGCTGATGTTCTCGACATGCAAGCCATTGCGGCGCATCGCCAGGATCACCGAGAACGCGCCGAGTGTCATCGCCACGTAGATCGAGATGTAGACGATCACGCCCTGCGCGCCCTCGACGGTGCCGGCCGACAGGCCGACCAGCGCGAAACCGATATGGCCGATCGCCGAATACGCCATCAGGCGCTTGATGTTCTTCTGCCCGATCGCGGCGAACGAACCCAGCGCCATCGAGGCGATCGCGACGAACACCACGATCTGCTGCCACTGCGGCACGATCTCCGGAAACGCCGTCAGCGTCACGCGAGTGAACACCGCCAGACCCGCCACCTTCGGGGCGGAGGCGAAGAACGCCGTCACCGGGGTCGGGGCGCCCTCGTAGACGTCCGGCGTCCACATGTGGAACGGCACCGCAGAGACCTTGAAGCACAGCCCGGCGAGCAGGAACACCAGGCCGAAGATCAGGCCGATACTGCCGTCCTTGGCGGCGGCGGCGATGCCGGCGAACTGCACCGTGCCGGTGAAGCCGTAGATCAGCGAGCAGCCGTACAGCAGCATGCCTGACGACAACGCGCCGAGGATGAAATACTTCATGCCGGCTTCGTTCGACTTGGCGTCCTCGCGATTGCTCGCCGCCACCACGTAGAGCGCCAGACTCATCAGCTCGAGGCCGAGATACAGCATGATAAGGTCGCCGGCCGAGATCAGCAGCATCATGCCGACCGACGACAGCAGCACCAGGATCGAATATTCGAACATCCGCCGCGACGGATTCGACATGATCTCGGACGACAGGATCAGCGTCACAGCCGATCCGATCAGCGCCAGTACCTTCAGGAAGCGGGCGAAATCGTCGACGATGAAGCTGCCGCCGAAGGTCACGAGCCTGCCCGCCGGCAGCATCAATTCCAGCGCACCGGTCAGCACCAGCAACGCGACCGCGAGGGTCGTAACGAGGCCGGTCGTGCGTTGGCCACCATAGGCGCCGACCATCAGCAGCAGCATCGAGCCGATCACCAGCACGAGCTCCGGCATGATCGGCAACAGCGAATAACCGGCAGTTTCGAAATTCATAGCTTGCGGTCCTTGCCGGTTACGGAAGCGCGGCTGCCTTCACGGCAGTCACGGCGGCGGCGTAATTGTTGACGAGTTGCTGGACCGAGGCGGCCGACATGTCCAGCACCGGCTTCGGATAGAAGCCGAACAGAATGGTGAGCACCACCAGCGGCGCCAGGATGATCCCCTCCCGCCAGGTCAGGTCCTTGATGTCGGCCAGCGCCGGCTTGGTCAACGCGCCGAACACCACCTTGCGGTAGAGCCACAGCGCATAGGCCGCCGACAGGATCACGCCGAGCGTGGCGATGGTCGCGGTGGGCACGTTGACGCGGAAGGTGCCGAGCAGCGTCAGGAACTCGCCGACGAAGCCCGAGGTGCCCGGCAGGCCGACATTGGCCATGGTGAACACCAGGAACACGAAGGCGTAGATCGGCATCCGGTTGACGAGGCCGCCATAGGCCGCGATCTCGCGGGTGTGCATGCGGTCGTAGATCACGCCGACGCAGAGGAACAGCGCGCCCGACACGATGCCGTGCGAGATCATCTGAAACACGCTGCCGGCGACGCCCTGGGTGTTGCCGGCGAAGATGCCCATGGTGACGAAGCCCATATGCGCGACCGAGGAGTACGCGATCAGCTTCTTGATATCCTCCTGCATCAGCGCGACCAGCGACGTATAGACGATCGCGATCACCGACAGGCTGAACACCAGCGGTGCGAAATACACCGAGGCATCCGGGAACATCGGCAGCGAGAATCGCAGGAAGCCGTAGCCGCCCATCTTCAGCATGATCGCGGCGAGCACCACGGAGCCCGCGGTCGGCGCCTCGACATGCGCATCCGGCAGCCAGGTGTGCACCGGCCACATCGGCATCTTGACCGCGAACGAGGCGAAGAACGCCAGCCACGCCCAGGTCTGCAGGTTGCGCGGGATCGCGGTGGTCATCAGCGTCGGGATGTCAGTGGTGCCCGCCGTCCAGTACAGCGCCATGATCGCCAGCAGCATCAGCACCGAGCCGAGCAGCGTGTAGAGGAAGAACTTGAACGATGCGTACACCCGGCGCGGGCCGCCCCAGACGCCGATGATCAGGAACATCGGGATCAGGCCGCCTTCGAAGAACAGATAGAACAGCACCAGGTCGAGCGCCGAGAAGGTACCGATCATCAGCGTTTCCAGCACCAGAAACGCCATCATGTATTCGCGCACCCGCACCGTGATGGACTTCCAGCTCGCGAGGATGCAGAACGGCATCAGCGCGGTGGTCAGGATCACGAACGGCAGCGAAATGCCGTCGACGCCCATGTGAAAGGCGATGGTGGCGCCGAGCCACGGCGCCTTCTCGACGAACTGGAAGCCCGGGTCGGCGGCGTCGAAGCGCCAGACCAGGATCAGCGACACCGCGAAGGTGATCAGCGTAGTCCACAGCGAGATCCAGCGCGCATTGCGGCGCGCCGCCTCGTCATCGCCGCGAGCGAGATAGACCAGCGCCGCGCCGACCAGCGGCAGGAAGGTGACGACCGACAGCACCGGCCAGGTCATGATTGAAGCCGACATTAGCGGCCTCCCCCGCCGAGCATGAACCAGGTGATCAGACCGGCCACGCCGATCAGCATCGCGAATGCGTAGTGGTAGAGATAGCCGGACTGCAGCTTGACGACACCGCGGGTGACGTCGAGCACCCGGGCCGAGACGCCGTCGGGGCCGAGGCCGTCGATCAGCATGCCGTCACCCTTCTTCCAGAGTTGCCGGCCGATCCACTTCGCCGGCCGCACGAAGATCACCTCGTACAATTCGTCGAAGTACCATTTGTTGAGCAGGAAATTGTACAGCAGCGGATGCTGGGTCGCGAGCTCGACCGGCAGATACGGCCGGCGGATGTAGAACATCCACGACACCAGGAAGCCCACCGCCATCATCACCGTCGGCAGATACGCGATCCCGGCCGGGATGTGATGCATCTCCTCGATGATGCCGGGATGCATCTTCAGCGAATTGCGGAAGAACTCCTCGACGCCGTGGCCGGCGAACAGCTCCTTGAACGGATAGCCGGCCGCCAGCGCGCCGACCGCGAGCACGAACAGCGGGATCGTCATCGTCAGCGGGCTTTCGTGCGCGGCCTCGTAGTGCTTCCGGTCGTGCGGCTCGCCGTGGAAGGTCTTGAAGATCAGCCGCCACGAATAGAACGAGGTCAGCAGCGCGGCGACGACGGTCATCAGGAAGCCGTAGAACGACATCGGATTGTGCGAGACGTAGGCGGACTCGATGATCGCGTCCTTGGAGAAGTAGCCGGCGGTCAGCGGGAAGCCGGTCAGCGCCAGCGTGCCGATCACCATCACGATGTAGGTGAAGGGGATCTTGTCCTTCAGCCCGCCCATGTGGCGGATGTCCTGCTCGTGGTGCATCGCGTGGATCACCGAGCCGGCGCCCAGGAAAAGCAGCGCCTTGAAGAAGGCGTGGGTGAACAGGTGGAACATGCCGACCGAATAGGCGCCCGCGCCCATCGCCACGAACATGTAGCCGAGCTGCGAACAAGTCGAATACGCCACGATCCGCTTGATGTCGTTCTGCACCAGACCGATCGTCGCGGCGAACAACGCCGTGGTGCCGCCGATCAGCATCACGAAGGCCTGCGCGTTCGGAGCCAGTTCGAACAGCGGCGACAGCCGCGCCACCATGAACACGCCGGCGGTGACCATGGTGGCGGCGTGGATCAGCGCCGACACCGGCGTCGGGCCTTCCATCGCGTCCGGCAGCCAGGTGTGCAGCAGGAACTGCGCTGACTTGCCCATCGCGCCCATGAACAGCAACAGGCAGGTCAGCGTCAGCGCGTCGGCGTTCCACCCGAAGAAGTTGATGGTCTTGCCGGTCAGCCCGGGCGCTGCCGCGAAGATGGTGTCGAAATCGGTCGAGCCGACCAGCATGAATATCGCGAAGATACCCAGCGCGAAGCCGAAATCGCCGACGCGGTTGACGACGAAGGCCTTGATCGCGGCGGCATTGGCGGACGGCTTCTGGTACCAGAAGCCGATCAGCAGGTAGCTCGCCAGACCGACGCCTTCCCAGCCGAAGAACAGCTGCACCAGATTGTCGGCGGTCACCAGCATCAGCATCGCGAAGGTGAACAGCGACAGATAGCCGAAGAACCGCGGCCGGTGCGGGTCCTCGTGCATGTAGCCGATCGAATACAGATGGACGAGGCACGACACCGTCGTCACCACGACGAGCATCACCGCGGTCAGGGTGTCGACCCGCAGCGCCCAGGCGACCTGCAGGTCGCCGGAATTGATCCACGGGAACAGCGCGACGCGGGCATCGTGATGCATGAAGCCGACGTCGACCAGCGTCACCCAGGACAGCGCGCAGGAGATCATCAGCAGCGCGGTGGTGATCACCTCGGTCGTGCGCGAACCGAACGCCGCGGGCTCGACCGGACCGTGACCGTGATCGTCGTGGCCGTGATCATCGTGGGCGTGCGCATCGTGGGCGTGCGCATCGGCGGCATGGCCGTGCGCAGCATGACCATGCGCGGCGTGGCCGTGACCATGATCGCCGTGGTCCATGGTGTCGCCGCTCGGGTGCCGGGCATGGGCGCCAGCGAGCGCGATGATTGCGGCGATCAGCGCGCCGATCAGCGGCAGGAATACGATAGCCTGGATCATGCGCGCGCCTTCGCCGGGAGCCGGATCGCGCCGCGGGTCCGCGACGCTTGATGGACGATCATGCCCTAGCCCTTCATCAGGTTGATATCTTCAACCGCGATCGTGCCGCGGTTGCGGAAGAACACCACCAGCACCGCCAGGCCGATCGCGGCCTCGGCCGCGGCGACGGTCAGCACCAGCAGCGCGAACACCTGGCCGACGATGTCGTTGAGATAGATCGAGAACGAGACCAGGTTGATGTTGACGGCCAGCAGGATCAGCTCGATCGACATCAGGATGATGATGACGTTCTTGCGGTTGAGGAAGATGCCGAGGATGCCGAGCGTGAACAGCACCGCTGCGACCGACAGGAAGTGACCCAGACCGATCTCGTTCATCGCACCCACTCCGAGGAATCGCCGTCGGACAGTCCCTGCCCCGGCTTGACCTTTCGGATCGCCATCGCGGTCTCCTTCGAGCGGGCGTTCTGCTCGGAAATGTTCTGCCGCTTCACCGACTTCTTGTGGCGCAGCGTCAGCACGATCGCGCCGATCATCGCCACCAGCAGGATCACGCCGGAGATCTGGAAGTAGTGGATGTAGCGCGTGTACAGCACCAGGCCGAGCGCTTCGGTGTTGCTGACGTCGGTCGGGATCGGCGCCGTGATCGTCTTGGTGACGGTGGGCGTGATCACCCAGCCGCCGGCGAGCAGCAGCAGTTCGGCGAGGAAGATGAAGCCGATCAGCAGGCCGAACGGCAGATATTCGAGGAAGCCCTCGCGCAGCCGGCTGAAATCGACGTCGAGCATCATGATCACGAACAGGAACAGCACGGCGACCGCGCCGACATAGACCACGATCAGGATCATCGCCAGGAATTCGGCGCCCATCAGCACGAACATGCCGGCGGCGTTGACGAACACCAGGATCAGGAACAGCGCCGAGTGCACCGGGTTGCGCGCGAACACCACCATCACCGCGGCGGCGATCGCGGCCCCGGCGTAGAGATAGAAGAACAGGACAGGCATGGACATGGCGTCAGCTCACCGGTACGGCGCGTCGAGTTCGATCGACTTGGCGATCTCGCGCTCCCAACGATCACCGTTCGCGAGCAGCCGAGCCTTGTCGTAATACAGCTCTTCGCGGGTCTCGGTGGCGAATTCGAAATTCGGCCCCTCGACGATCGCGTCGACCGGGCAGGCCTCCTGGCACAGCCCGCAATAGATGCACTTCACCATGTCGATGTCGTAGCGCACGGTGCGGCGGGTGCCGTCGTTGCGCCGCGGACCGGCCTCGATGGTGATCGCCTGCGCCGGGCAGATCGCCTCGCACAGCTTGCAGGCGATGCAGCGCTCCTCGCCGTTGGGATAGCGGCGCAGCGCGTGCTCGCCGCGGAAGCGGGGCGAGATCGGATTTTTCTCGAAAGGATAATTGATCGTCGGCTTCGGCTTGAAGAAATAGCGCATGGCGAGGAAGAACGCCGATACGAATTCCGTCAGCAGCAGCGAACGGGCGGTTGCGTTGATATTCATGACGGCCTCATTTCGGCGCGAGCCCCGCGAATTGCAGGACGGCGGCGACGATCACCACCATCGCCAGCGACAGCGGCAGGAACACCTTCCAGCCGAGCCGCATCAGTTGGTCGTAGCGGTAGCGCGGCACGATCGCCTTCGCCATCGCGAACATGAAGAACATGAACAGGACTTTGAGCGCGAACCAGACGATCCCCGGCACCCATGTGAACGGGGCGTAGGGCACCGGCGGCAGCCAGCCGCCGAGAAACAGGATCGTGCCCATCGCGCACATCGTGACGATCGCGACGTATTCGCCGAGCACGAACAGCATGTAGGGCGTCGACGAGTACTCGACCATGAACCCGGCGACCAGTTCGGATTCGGCTTCGACCAGATCGAACGGCGGCCGGTTGGTCTCGGCCAGCGCCGAGACGTAGAACACCACGAACATCGGAAACAGCGGCAGCCAGTACCAGCCGAGGACGCCCCATTGCGAGTTCTGCGCCTGGACGATCGCCGTCAGGTTGAGTGAACCGACGCACAGCAGCACGCAGATAATCACGAAACCGATCGAGACCTCGTAGGACACCATCTGCGCCGCCGAGCGCAGCGCGGCCAGGAACGGATATTTCGAGTTCGACGACCAGCCGGCCATGATGATGCCGTAGACCGACAGCGACGACACCGCCAGGATGTACAGCACGCCGACATTGATATCGGCGATCACCCAGCCGGCGCTGACCGGGATCACCGCCCAGGCCGACAGCGCCAGCACGCAGGTCACCAAAGGCGCCAGCAGGAACACGCCCTTGTTGGCGCCGGACGGGATCATCGGCTCCTTCAGGATCATCTTCAGCAAATCGGCGAAGGATTGCAGCAGGCCCCACGGCCCGACCACGTTCGGGCCACGCCGGATCTGCACCGCCGCCCAGATCTTGCGGTCGGCAAGCAGGATGTAGGCGATCGAGATCAGCAGCACCACGATCAGCAGCACGCTCTGCCCGATCACGACGATCAGCGGCCACAGGTTGGTCATGAAGAAATCAGCCATGGGCCTCGCCTACTCCGCCGCCGTCAGCATCTGCCCCGACGCCAGGCGGGAGCACTCCGCCATCACGGCGGACGCCCGCGCGATCGGGTTGGTCATGTAGAAATCGGCGATCGCCGGCTTGATCGGTGCCTTGTCGACGCTGCCGCCGGACGCGGCGAGCGCGCGCACCGCACCGGCGTCGCCGGCCTCGATCTGGTCGACCCGCATCAGATGCGGCACCGCGGCGAAGATCGCCTTGCGCAAGCTGGCCAGCGAATCGAACGGCAGCTTGTGGCCCAGCGCCTCGGACAGCGCACGGATGATCGCCCAGTCCTCGCGCGCGTCGCCTGGCGGAAACGCCGCCCGATTGGCGATCTGCACCCGGCCTTCGGTGTTGACGTAGATGCCCGACTTCTCGGTGTACGCCGCGCCCGGCAGGATGACGTCGGCGCGATGCGCGCCGCGGTCGCCATGGGTGCCGATATAGACCACGAACGCGCCGTCCGGCAGCTTCACCTCGTCTGCGCCGAGCGCGAACACCACGTCCAGCGCACCGGCGGTGGTCATCTGCGCGGCGTCGATGCCGCCGGCGCCCGGCACGAAGCCGATGTCCAGCGCACCGACGCTGGACGCCGCCGGATGCAGCACCGCAAAGCCGTTCCAGCCGTCGGCGAGCGCGCCGATATCGACCGCGAGCTTGGCCGCCGCCGCCAGCAGAGCCGCGCCGTCGCGGCGCGAGGTCGCAGCCGCGCCGACCAGCACGATCGGGTTCTTCGCGGCCTTCAGCTTCTCGGCGAAGGAATGCTTGCCGGAGGCAAGGTCCGCCAGCGTCTCTGCGCCGGCGCCGAGATACTCGGTCGGATAGGTCAGATCGGCCTGCTCGCCGATCACGCCGATCGGCAGGCCGCTGGCGCGCCAGCGCTTGCGGATACGGGCGTTGAGGATCGCCGCTTCCTTGCGCGGGTTGGAGCCGATGATCAGCAATGCATCGGCCTGCTCGAGGCCGGCGATGGTCGGATTGAAGATGTACGACGCCCGCCCCGCTTTCGGATCGAACGCGGCGACGTTCTGCGCAGCCAGGTTCGACGAGCCGAGCGCCGCCAGCAATTGCTTCAGCGCGAACATCTCCTCGACCGCGGCGAGATCGCCGGCGATCGCGCCGATCTTCTTGCCGCCGACGCCGGCGAGCTTGGCCTTGATCGCGGCGAACGCTTCCGGCCAGCTCGCCGGGCGCAGCTTGCCGCCGTCGCGGACATAGGGCCGGTCGAGCCGCTGGGTGCGCAACCCGTCGACGACGTGGCGGGTCTTGTCGGAGATCCACTCCTCGTTGATCGCCTCGTTGACGCGCGGCAGGATCCGCATCACCTCACGGCCGCGGGTATCGACCCGGATCGCCGAGCCGACGCCGTCCATGACGTCGACCGACTGCGTCTTGCCGAGTTCCCAGGGCCGCGCGGCAAACGCATAAGGCTTCGAGGTCAGCGCGCCCACCGGGCAGATGTCGACCAGATTGCCCTGCAGCTCCGATGTCAGCGCGCTCTCGAGATAGGTGGTGATCTCCATGTCCTCGCCGCGGCCGGTCGCGCCCATCTCCGGCACGCCGCAGACTTCGGCGGCGAAGCGAACGCAGCGGGTGCACTGGATGCAGCGGGTCATCGAGGTCTTGACCAGCACGCCGAGATACTTGTCCTCGACCGCGCGCTTGTTCTCGGCGAACCGGCTGGTGTCGACGCCGTAGCCCATCGCCTGGTCCTGCAGGTCGCACTCGCCGCCCTGATCGCAGATCGGGCAGTCGAGCGGATGGTTGATCAGCAGGAACTCCATCACGCCCTCGCGGGCCTTCTTCACCATCGGCGATTTGGTGTTGATCTCCGGCGGCTCGCCGTTCGGACCCGGCCGGCAATCGCGCACGCCCCAGGCGCAGCTCGCCACCGGCTTCGGCGTGCCTTTCAGCTCGACCAGACACATCCGGCAATTGCCGGCGATCGACAGTCGCTCGTGATAACAGAACCGCGGAATCTCCGCGCCGGCCGACTCACAGGCCTGCAGCAGCGTGTATTCCGGCGGAACCTCGACTTCCTTGCCGTCGACGATGATCTTGATCATGGCTGTTACTCCGCCGCCACCATATGCGCCGGATCGAGCACGCCCTGATCGTCGAGCGTGGCCTTGCGCGAGAAATCGTCGATGCGGCGCTCGATCTCGGGCCGGAAGGCGCGGATCAGGCCCTGGATCGGCCAGGCCGCGGCGTCGCCGAGCGCGCAGATGGTGTGGCCTTCGACCTGCTTGGTGACTTCCAGCAGCATGTCGATCTCGCGCTTGTGGGCGCGGCCGTGCACCATGCGGTCGAGCACGCGCCACATCCAGCCGGTGCCTTCGCGGCACGGCGTGCACTGGCCGCAGCTCTCGTGTTTGAAGAAGTAGCTGATGCGGGCGATCGCGGCGACGACGTCGGTGGACTTGTCCATCACGATGACGCCGGCGGTGCCGAAGCTCGACTTCACCGCGCGGGTGCCGTCGAAATCCATGATCAGTTCTTCGCAATCCGCCGCCGGAATCAGCGGGCACGACGCGCCGCCGGGAATGATCGCCAGCAGATTGTCCCAGCCGCCGCGGATGCCGCCGCCGTGCTTCTCGATCAGCTCGCGGAACGGAATGCTCATCGCCTCTTCGACGACGCAGGGCGTGTTGACGTGGCCGGAGATGCCGTAAAGCTTGGTGCCGACATTGTTCGCCCGGCCGATGCCGGCGAACCAGGACGCGCCGCGGCGCAGGATGTCGGGCGCCACCGCGATCGACTCGACGTTGTTGACCGTGGTCGGGCAGCCGTACAGGCCGACATTGGCCGGGAACGGCGGCTTCAGCCGCGGCTGGCCCTTCTTGCCTTCGAGGCTTTCCAATAGGGCCGTTTCTTCACCGCAGATATAAGCGCCGGCACCATGTGCGACATACAGGTCGAACGGATAACCGTGGACGTTGTCCTTGCCGATCAGCTTGGCCTCGTAGGCCTGATCGATCGCGGCTTGCAGATGCTCGCGCTCGCGGATGAATTCGCCGCGGACGTAGATGTAGCCGACATGCGCACCCATCGCGCAGCCGGCAATCAGGCAGCCCTCGACCAGCGTGTGCGGATCGTGCCGCATGATCTCGCGGTCTTTGCAGGTACCAGGTTCGGACTCGTCGGCATTGACGACGAGATAGCTCGGCCTGCCGTCGGCATTGTCCTTCGGCATGAACGACCATTTCAGGCCGGTCGGAAAGCCGGCGCCGCCGCGGCCGCGCAGGCCGGACGCCTTCATCTCGCTGATGATCCAGTCGCGACCCTTGTCGATGATCGCCTTGGTGCCTTCCCACTGCCCGCGACGGCGCGCGCCCTTGAGGCCCCAATCGTCGAGCCCGTACAGGTTCCGGAAGATGCGGTCCTTGTCGTCCAGCATGGCTTGCGGCGTTCCCTGTCAGCGATTCGATTGCATGTAAGCGAGGCCAGCAGCGCATCCACCGAAGGTGAGCGCCCACAGCAGGCTCGATTCGAGTGTCGCACTCAGCGCGTAGCGCTGCAGCAGAAAAATGAAGCCCGCGGCGACCACCGCGTGCATCGCGATATAGAACGGCTGGCGCATCGGTTCGGCCCTCTCCGCGCGGCCCGAGGCCGCCTTGCTCGGCTCGGTCATGGCGGGTTCTTTTCGCTGGCGTCGGCGGCCGGCGCCTTCGGATCGGGCCGCTCTCGCGTATTTGCGGCTTCGGTGGTGCGCTTCGGCTCTTGATCGGTCAGCGCCGGGCCGTCATTGGTGTCGGTGGCGACGTTGATCCCACCGGTCTTCAGCGTCGTCGGCCCGGTGATCGGCGCCGCGTACTGGCGGCCATTCTGCGGGCCGGGCTTCGGCGGGTTCCCGGCGGCGAAACCGTCGAGCACCTTGTTCAGGCTCTCCGGCGTCAGATCCTCGTAGGTATCCTTCCAGATCTGCACCATCGGCGCATTCACACAGGCGCCGGCACATTCGACCTCTTCCCACGAGAAGTCGCCGTCGGCCGACAGATGGAACGGGTCGTGATGGATCCTGCTCTTGCAGACTTCGATCAGTTCGCCGGCGCCGCGCAGCCGGCACGGCGTGGTGCCGCAGACCTGAACATGCGCTTTCTTACCGACCGGATTGAGCTGGAACATCGTGTAGAAGGTCGCGACTTCGAGCGCGCGGATATGCGGCATCTCGAGCATGTCGCTGATGACGCGGATCGCCGCTTCCGGAAGCCAGCCGCCGCACTGCTCTTGCGCCCGCCACATGATCGCGATCACCGCCGAGAACTGGCGCGCGGGCGGGTACTTGGTAATCTCGCGCTTGGCCCAGGCGAGGTTCTCCTCGGTGAAGGCGAAGCTTTCAGGCTGCAGCTCCTTGGGAGCCAGACGACGAACGGACATGATCAGTTTCTCATCGCGCGTTTGGCCGCGCTCGCATTCAGATTTTCGATCCGGGCCAACCAGAACGCGCTCGCGGTACCGATGACGTTGTAGCCGACATTCGACGCGACCTTGATGCGGTCGAGAATGGCGAGGTCGACGACGGACTCGAAGCGGTTGGTGCCGGGATCGTAGACGACGAGCTTCAGCGGGGTGTGCTCGAGGATGAAACGCGACACGGTGTGATCCTTGTCGCTACCGTGCTCCTCGCAAAGAATGGCGGTGTCGGCCTGCAGCAGCCGTTCGCCGCCACGGATCGCGTCGATCTCGACACCCTCGACGTCGAGCTTGACCAGGTATTTACCGACCGTGGCGATCAGGCCGTCATCGAGCAGATCGTCGAGCCGGATCACCGGAACGTCCTCGCCGGCGACGTCGGTCTTGCCGACGATGCTGAGCGCCTCGTGCTTGGTCCCGGACAGCCGCGCGGTGCCGCGCGTCGCGCCGATCGCGCATTTCATCGTTTCAAAGCGATCGCCATTGACCTGGGCATTGTGCGCGAGCCGGCTGAAATTGGCCTGCGACGGCTCGATCGCGATCGCACGATGCGCGCCGAACGGCTTGCTCGACACCAGCACCGACCAGTAGCCGTAATTGGCGCCGCAATCGATCAGCGTGTAGTCGACCTCGACCGAGTCGGCGAACAACAGATCGAGTTCGATCTCGTAGCGATACGAACGCTCGAGCAGCTTGCTCCAATAGCCGTCGCCGTAGGGAAACACGAACGTCGCGTCCGGATTGAGCTTGATCGCGATATCCCGGGACGGCAGCGCCTTGCGCATCAGATTCGCCGCGGCATTGTAGCCGCGATACGAGAATGTCGACGACACCCGCGCGCCCATCACCAGCGCATACGCCGCCATGCGCTCGAGAGGGCTGGCGCCCTCGAGAGCGCCGGTGGCGCGGTCGAACTGGATGGGCTTGGGTGCGATCACCGATCGACCTCTCCGAACACGATGTCGAGCGAACCGAGAATGGCCGAGACGTCGGCGAGCAGATGGCCGCGGCAGATGAAGTCCATCGCCTGCAGATGCGCGAAGCCGGGAGCGCGGACCTTGCACTTGTAAGGCTTGTTGGTGCCGTCGGAGACCAGATACACGCCGAACTCACCCTTCGGCGCCTCGACCGCGACATAGACTTCGCCGGCCGGCACGCGGAAGCCTTCGGTATACAGCTTGAAGTGATGGATCAGGGATTCCATCGACCGCTTCATCTCGCCACGCCGCGGCGGGAAGATCTTGTTGTCGTCGACCGCGACACGGCCCTGCCCGGCGGGTTCTCGCATCTTGGCGATGCACTGCTTCATGATCCGCACCGACTGTCGCATCTCCTCGACCCGGATGCAGTAGCGGTCGTAGCAGTCGCCGTTCTTCCCGATCGGCACGTCGAAATCCATCTCGGCGTAGCATTCGTAGGGCTGCGACTTGCGCAGATCCCACGCGGCGCCCGAGCCGCGCACCATCACGCCGGAGAAACCCCACTCCCACGCCTGCTCCAGCGTCACCACGCCGATGTCGACGTTGCGCTGCTTGAAGATGCGGTTGTCGGTCAGCAGTGTCTCCAGATCGTCGACCGTCTGGATGAAATTGTCGCACCAATTGTCGATGTCGTCGATCAGCTTCGGCGGCAGGTCCTGATGCACGCCGCCGATGCGGAAATACGCCGCGTGCATCCGGCTGCCGGAGGCGCGCTCGTAGAACATCATCAGTTTCTCGCGCTCCTCGAACCCCCACAGCGGCGGCGTCAGCGCGCCGACGTCCATCGCCTGGGTGGTGACGTTGAGAAGGTGCGAGAGAATGCGGCCGATTTCGCAGTACAGCACGCGGATCAATTGCGCGCGCCGCGGCGCCTCGATGCCGAGCAACTTCTCGGCGGCGAGGCAGAATGCGTGTTCCTGGTTCATCGGCGCGACGTAATCGAGCCGGTCAAAATACGGGATCGCCTGCAGATAAGTCTTCTGCTCGATCAGCTTTTCGGTGCCGCGATGCAGCAGTCCGATATGCGGATCGACCCGCTCGACCACTTCGCCGTCGAGCTCCAGCACCAGCCGCAGCACGCCGTGCGCCGCCGGATGTTGAGGGCCGAAATTGATGGTGAAGTTGCGGAGACCGGCGGCCTCGGTAGCGGCGTCAGCCATGGGGCAAGCTCCGCACACGGGCGAACAGCGATGGGCGAGTAGCGAATGGCGAGTGGTTCATGGCGATCGGCGTCACGGCTTCACCCCCGCCTTCTCGTCGCCCGGCAGCACCGGATAGTCCGCGCCTTCCCACGGTGACAGGAAGTCGAACTTGCGGAATTCCTGATTGAGCCGCACCGGCTCGTAGACCACGCGCTTCTGGTCGTCGTCGTAGCGGACCTCGACGAAACCGGTGAGCGGAAAGTCCTTGCGCAGCGGGTGACCGTCGAACCCGTAGTCGGTCAGAATCCGGCGCATGTCGGGATGGCCGGTGATGACGATGCCGTAGAGATCATAGACCTCGCGCTCGAACCAGTCGGTGCCCGGAAACACGTCGATGATCGACGGCACCAGCGTGGTCTCGCCGACCTCGGCGCGCAGCCGGATCCGCGCGTTCAGCGCCGGCGACAGGAAGTGGTAGACCAGATCGAACCGCGGCACCCGGCCGGGATAGTCGACCGCGGTGACGTCGACGATGTTGACGAAGCGGCAGCGCGGATCGTCGCGCAGGAAACGCGCCACCTCCACCACCTTCGCGGCGTCGATCGTCACCGTCAGCTGGCCGTATGCGATCGAATGACCGATCGCGGCGCCCGGCAAGGCGCCGACGATCGTCTGACCCAGGGTGTCGAGCCCGTTGTCGTCCATGAAGCAGCCTTCTTCTTCAGCGTTCGATCGTGCCGGTCCGACGGATCTTCTTCTGCAGCAGCATCACGCCGTACAGCAGAGCTTCCGCGGTCGGCGGGCACCCCGGCACATAGATGTCGACCGGGACGATGCGATCGCAGCCGCGCACCACGGAGTAGGAATAATGATAGTAGCCGCCGCCGTTGGCGCACGATCCCATCGAGATCACGTAGCGCGGCTCCGGCATCTGATCGTAGACCTTACGCAGCGCCGGAGCCATTTTATTGGTCAGGGTGCCGGCCACGATCATCACGTCGGACTGCCGCGGCGAAGCGCGCGGGGCGAAGCCGAACCGCTCGGCGTCGTAGCGCGGCATCGACAACTGCATCATCTCGACCGCGCAGCAGGCCAGGCCGAAGGTCATCCACATCAGCGAGCCGGTGCGCGCCCAGGTGATCAGATCGTCGGTCGCGGCGACGAAGAATCCCTTGTCGGACAGCTCGCGATTGACGTCGAGAAAGAACGGATCGTCGGCGCCGACCGGCTTGCCGGTGTTCGGATCGATGATGCCGCTGGGGGCTCGCGCGATCAGCGGCTGCGCGCCCTCGGGGCGCGTCGACGGCGTCGGCTGCTGCATCGAGGCTGGACTCAATCCCATTCGAGCGCACCCTTCTTCCACTCATACGCGAAGCCGACGGTCAGCACGCCGAGAAACACCATCATCGACCAGAAGCCGGTCGCGCCGAGTTTCCCGAACGCGACCGCCCATGGAAACAGAAAAGCGACTTCGAGGTCGAAGATGATGAACAGGATGGCGACCAGGTAGAACCTGACGTCGAACTTCATGCGGGCGTCGCCGAAAGCGTTGAACCCGCATTCATAAGCCGAGAGCTTTTCGGGGTCGGGCTGCTGATAGGCGACGGCAAAAGGCGCCACCAGGAGGACAAAGCTCAGTCCAGCCGCAACAAGAATGAATACGACGATTGGTAGATAGTTCGGCAGAATGCCGCTCATCACCGTTCCCTATCCCGCGGTGGTGCACCGCCGCAGACTCGTTTGCATTTGAATTGTTCTACCGCTTAGCGCAGTGCAACAGGGGGCGCAAGACAAGCTGTGTTGACACCTAGGTACCTCGTCATGCGCACAGCGCTGGGGTTTTCCCGGACGCACTTTCAAACCCCGGTTCAAAGCTTGGCCCAGGCGCCGAAAATGCGGCGTATACCTCCTGGAAACCATACCCATCAGGGACGAAACCATTTTCGGAACCCGCGAAACTTTCCTGAAACACACGCCGGATAAATCTGTGTGCATCGAAGCGGCGACAAGCACCGCGCGGAGGCGACAGATGAACCACTCCATTCATTCAGCGGATCGGGCCACCCACCTGAAAGTGGTCGTGGTGGCGCTGGTCGCAGGCATCGCCGTCGCCGCCTTCGGAATTTCTGCGCGGGTGACCGCCGATTACAGCCAGACCGCCCACGTCGTGAAGGCGACCAAGCAGATCACCATCACCAGCTCCGAGACCTCGACGGTGAGATAAGCCGCAAGGCTGCCTTCGCACCCTCCAGTCACGGATCATTGAGATCGGCCGCCTCCGGGCGGCCTTTGCTTTGGCCACATCCGACTCCGGAGCGGCACGCGGCGCCCTGCGCCACACTTCTCCACAATGTGCTGAACAAGATCTGAAGCGCCGGCATCGGCGGCGTGTCCGCAGCCGGACATCCGCGCGCGGCATCGCCCCGCACGTCCGACTGCGGAGGCGAATCCACGCATGGCGGGCATCGGGGCGAAAACACATTGGGAAGGCGCTGGTGGAGCTGCGGTTCGCCAAACGCCTGTTTTCACAAGGCTAAATGGCGCGAGAGACGGGGCTCGAACCCGCGACCTCCGGCGTGACAGGCCGGCGCTCTAACCAACTGAGCTACTCCCGCGTGGTTGCGTCACCGCGCAGGCGGTCGATCTACCGGGGCGTCCTTCTCAAGTCAAGCCGATTGCGCGAAAGCTCCGTTTTCGCTCGCCGGGGTCGCTGTTGTCCTTTGATGCCGGCCTTTTTTGGGCCCACAATGCAAATAATGCGCTGTTTACGGGCAAAACAGCGTATGCAGCCCCCACCCGAATCGTCTAAGGCCTGCTACGTCTTAGTTTCCTAAGCCGATACCAAACCCGGAGAGCTAAAAATGGCGAAGAAAGCAGTTGCGAAAGCCGCGACACCCACGACCGTCACCCTGAAGCATCTCGCCGCGGCGCTCGCCGAAGAGCACGAGTTGTCGAAGAAGCAGACCGAAGCCATCCTCGGCGACCTGGTCGGGCGCATCACCAAGCACCTGAAGAAGGGCGAGCGGATCCGCATCGTCGGCCTCGGCATCCTGCAGGTCCGCAAGCGCGCCGCCCGCACCGGCCGCAACCCGGCCACCGGCGAGACCATTCAGATCAAGGCCAGCAAGAAGGTCGCGTTCCGCGCCGCGAAGGAACTCAAGGAAGCCATCTGAGCTTTCTCCTTCCACCGATCCACGCCATCCCGGAAGCCGCTCGCGGCCGCCGGGATGGCGACTGACCTGCGATCTCGTTGTCCACGCTTTTCTGAAATCTGGCGGTCCTGAGCGTGCCCACTGGCGTCAGCGACATCGAATTCACACACGGCGTGACCGAGCGCTTCCTGCGCTATGTCGCAATCGACACCCAGTCCGACCCCGCTTCCCCCACCTGCCCCTCGACCGCGAAGCAGAAGACCCTCGGCGCCCTGCTGGCGCAGGAGCTGCGCGACCTCGGCCTGTCCGACGCCCATCTCGACGAGCGCGGCTACGTCTATGCCACCATCCCGGCCACCACCGCCAAGCCGGTGCCGGTGATCTGCTTCTGCGCCCATATGGACACTTCGCCCGATTGTTCAGGCGAAGGCGTCAAACCTCAGATCGTCAAGGATTATCAGGGCGGCGACATCGTCCTGAAGGCGGACCCGACCCAGATCATCCGTGCCGCCGAGCATCCGGCGCTGGCGCAGCAGATCGGCCACGACATCATTACGACGGACGGCACCACCCTGCTCGGCGCCGACAACAAGGCCGGCATCGCCGAGATCATGGACGCGGCCGCCTTCCTGCTCGCACATCCCGACATCAAGCACGGCCCGCTCAAGATCCTGTTCACGCCCGACGAGGAGATCGGCCGCGGCGTCGACAAGGTCGATCTGGCGAAGCTCGGCGCCGATTTCGCCTACACCATGGACGGCGAGACCGCCGGCAACATCGAGGACGAGACCTTCTCGGCCGATGGCGCGGTCGTCACCATCCAGGGCGTCAGCGCCCATCCGGGCTTCGCCAAGGGCAAGATCGAGCACGCCATCAAGATCGCGGCGGCGATCGTCGAGCGGCTGCCGAAGGACACCTGTTCGCCGGAGACGACGGAGGGCCGCGACGGCTTCCTGCATCCGATCGGGATCACCGGCGCGCTGGAGCAGGCAACGCTGAGCTTCATCGTCCGCGACTTCACCGAACAAGGGCTTCAGGAGAAGGAAGCGCTGCTGCAGCGGATCGTCGACGAGGTGATGCGCGATTACCCGCGCTCGACCGCCACGGTCGAGATCAAGCCGCAATACCGCAACATGAAGCAGGTGCTCGACCGTTATCCCGAGCTGGTCGCAAACGCCCGCGAGGCGATCCAGCGTGCCGGGCTGACGCCGGTCACGACGTCGATCCGCGGCGGCACCGACGGTTCGCGGCTGTCGTTCATGGGCCTGCCCTGCCCCAACATCTTCGCCGGCGAACACGCCTTCCACTCGCGGCTCGAATGGGTCAGCCGCCAGGACATGGAAGCCGCCGTCCGCACCATCGTGCATCTGGCGACGATCTTCGAAGAGAAGGCATAGGCCGGCGCCACGTCGCCGGCCGCCATCGTCCCGAACAGTTTCCTCCCGTCCCACCGACACCGTCCGATCATCGACGATCGGACGGAAGAATGAAGCTTGGCGCCTCTCGTCGAAGTTGCGTCAGTCGATGGACCCGTATCTGGGAATCTGATCTGGGTTCCCTGTCGCGCCCGGATATTCGGAGAGGGCGAGAAAGCGGAGATCCACCTGATGGCTCGGGGACACCTTCCGTCGCTTCCGTCCGCAAGAGGATGGTCGGTCATCGCCGGCCTGTTGTGCGCGCCTTTAGTCCTGTCGGGATGCAAGGAGCAGAACAAATACGCGGCGCCGCCGCCCACCAAGGTCACCGTCGCCACGCCCACCCGATCGCCGGTCACGCTCTATGCCGAGTTCACCGGCAACACCGCCCCGGTCGCCTCGGTCGATCTGGAAGCGCGCGTGCAGGGCTTCCTCGAGAGCATCGACTATCGCGACGGCGAAGCGGTGAAGAAGGGCCGCGTGCTGTTCAAGATCGAACCGGCTCAGTATCAGGCCCAGGTCGATCTGCAGCAGGCCCAGCTCGACGGCGCCAAGGCCAAGCAGGTCAACGCGCAGCGCGAATACGACCGGCAGGCCACCCTCGGGCAGAAGGAGGTCGCCACCCAGCGCAATGTCGACGACGCCCAGACCAATCTGGCGTCGGCGAATGCCCAGGTCGCGGCCAGCGAGGCCTCGCTCAAGCTCGCCAAGACCTCCCTCGCCTATGCCACCGTGACCGCGCCGTTCGACGGCGTGGTGACGCGCCGCCTCGCCAATATCGGCGCGCTGGTCGGCTCGTCCGGTCCCACCAAGCTCGCCACCATCCTCCAGGTCGATCCGCTCTACGTCTATTTCAACATCACCGAGCAGCAGCAGATCAATCTGCGCGATGCGCTGGCCAAGCAGGGCAAGACCCTGAAGACCATGCGCGAAGACGGGATGGAAATGCCGATCGAGGTCGCGCTGTCGGCCGACACCGCATTCCAATATGCCGGCAAGGTCGACTACATCGCGCCGCAGGTCGAGACCGCCACCGGGACGCTGCAATTGCGCGGCGTGCTGGAGAACAAGAACGTGGCGCTGGTGCCCGGCCTGTTCGTCCGGGTCCGCGTCCCCGTCGGCAAGCTCGACGACGCGCTGCTGGTCGACGACACCGCGGTGATGTCCAACCAGACCGGCAGCTACGTCATGGTGGTCGGCAACAACAACGTCGTCGAGCAGCGCCAGGTGACCCCCGGGGCGCTGCAGGGGCAATTGCGTGTGATCACCAAAGGCCTGTCCGCCGACGACAAGGTTGTGATCGGCGCGATCCAGCGCGCGGTGGCCGGCAACACCGTGGCGCCGGTGTCGGGCGCCATGGCCGCCGCCCCCACCGGCCCCAAGCCGGCCCCCGCAAGTCTGACGCCCGGAACCGGCGCGTCCAAGCCCTGATCCTTCCGGCCCTCACGAGGCGTCACCATGTTCTCGCGCTTCTTCATCGAACGGCCGGTGCTCTCCAACACGCTGGCGTTTCTGATCATCCTGTTGGGCGCGCTGTCGCTGATGCGGCTGCCGGTGTCGCAATATCCAGACGTGGTGCCGCCGACGGTGTCGGTGACGGCGACCTATCCGGGCGCCAGCGCCCGCACGGTGATGGATTCGGTGGCGCTGCCAATCGAGCAGCAGGTCAACGGCGTCGAAGGCATGATCTACATGCAGTCGACCAGCGCCAGTGACGGCAGTTACAGCCTCGTCGTCACCTTCGACATCGGCACCAATCCCGACATGGCGCAGGTGCTGGTGCAGAACCGCGTCTCGCTGGCGAGCGCGCAATTGCCCACCTCGGTGTCGACGCAGGGCCTCAACGTCAAGAAGAAGTCGACCGCGATCCTGCAATTCGTCAGCCTGTATGCGTCGGACGGAAAGTACGACAATCTGTTCCTGGCCAATTACGCCAAGATCAACCTCGAGAACGAGCTGGCCCGGCTGCCCGGGGTCGGCGACGTTTCGGTGCTCGGCTCCGGGTCCTATGCGATGCGGATCTGGCTCGATCCGGATCGCCTGCAGAGCTACGGCCTGACCCCGAGCGACGTCGTGTCCGCGATCCGGCTGCAGAGCAGCGAGGTCACCGCCGGTCTGGTCGGCGGGCCGCCGACGCCCGACATGGTGAACTTCCAATACGCGCTCGACGTCACCGGCCGCTTCAACGAGGCCGCCGATTTCGAAAAGATCGTCGTCAAGGCGGTCGACGAAGGCGGCGGCAACCTCGTGCGCATCGGCGATATCGGCCGCGTCGAACTGGGCGCCGCCTCCTACGGGCAGACCGCCACGCTCGACGGCAAACCGTCCGCCGCGATCGCGATCTCGCTGTTGTCGGGCGCCAACGCGCTGACGGTCGCGCAATCGGTCAATGCCAAGATGGCGGAGATGGCGAAATCCTTCCCGGCCGGGCTGGACTACAAGGTATCGTTCGACAGCACCAAATTCATCACCGCCTCGGTCGACGAAGTCTACGAGACCCTGGTCATCGCCGCCGTGCTGGTGCTGGTGGTGATCCTGCTGTTCCTGCAGGACTGGCGGGCGATGCTGGTGCCAGCCACCACCGTGCCGGTCACCATCATCGGCGCCTTCGCGGCGATGTCGATGATGGGCTTCACCGTCAACACCACCAGCCTGTTCGCGCTGGTGCTGGCGATCGGCATCGTGGTCGACGACGCCATCGTCATCGTCGAAGGCGTCGCCCGGCACATCGCCGGCGGGATGTCGAGCCGCGACGCGGCTGTCAAGGCGATGTCGGAACTGTTCGGTCCGATCATCGGCATCACCCTGGTGCTGCTGGCGGTGTTCCTGCCGGCCGCGGCGCTGCCTGGGCTGACCGGCAAGATGTATCAGCAGTTCGCGCTGGTGATCGCCGCGACCGCGCTGATTTCGGCGGTCAACGCGGTGACGCTGAAGCCGACGCAATGCGCGCTGTGGCTGCGCGCGCCGGTTCCGCCCGAACAGCGCGCTTTCGTCTATCGCGCCTTCAACGCGGTCTATGCACGCTGCGAGACCGCCTATGCGGCGCTGATCCGCAGGCTGGTCGCCTTCAGCATCCCCACGACGCTAGTCGGGCTCGCTTTGATCGGCGTCGCCTTCTACGGCCTGTCGCGGGTGCCGACGAGCTTCCTGCCGTCGGAGGATCAGGGCTATTTCATCGTCAGCCTGAAGCTGCCCGATGCCGCCTCGGCGCGGCGCACCGAAGCGGCGGTCGCCAAGGCGGTGGACATCGTCCGGCAAACCGCGGGCGTCGAAAGCGTGATCGGGGTGTCGGGCATCTCGCCGCTCGACAACAACGCCACGCTGTACAATGCCGGCATGCTCTATGTCGTGCTGCACGACTGGGACCAGCGCAAATCCGCGGACCTCGGCATCGATGCGATCGTCGCCAAGGTGCGTCAGGCGCTGCAGACCATCGACACCGCAACGGCGATCGTGCTGATGCCGCCGCCGATCCAGGGCGTCGGCAATTCCAGCGGCTTCACCATGATGGTGGAGATGAAGAACGGCAGCTCCGACTTCCTGGCGCTGCAGAACGCCGCCGAACAGCTCGCTGCCAACGCCTCGACCCAGACCAGCATCGCCAACGCCGCCTCGACCTTCAAGGGCAACGTCAAGCAGTTGCGGCTGGTGGTCGACCGGATCAAGGCGGAGACGCTGGGCGTCACCGTCGGCCAGGTGTTCTCGGCGGTGGAGAGCTATCTCGGCTCGACCTACGTCAATCAGTTCACCAAGTTCAACAACGTCTTCCAGGTCTATGTGCAGGCCGATGCGCCGTTCCGGCTGCAGCCCGCCGACGTGTTGAAGCTGAAGGTCAAGGGCACCGGCGGGCAGATGGTGCCGCTCGGCGCCGTCGCATATCTCACCGATGACGTCGGGCCGCCGCTGGTGACACTGTACAACCTCTATCCCGCCGCCACGATCGTCGGCAGCCCGGCGTCGGGCTTCAGTTCGGGCGAAGCGATGACGCTGATGAGCGAGGTCGCCGCCCATTCTCTGCCGTCGTCGATGGGCACCGCCTGGACCGGGATGTCGTATCAGGAGCAGGTCGTCGGCAATCAGATCTACTACGTGTTCGCCGTCGCTTTGCTGCTGGTGTATTTCGTGCTCGCGGGCCAATACGAGAGCTGGCTGCAGCCGCTCGCGGTGATCCTCGCGGTGCCGCTGACGCTGCTCGGCACCGTGGCGGCGCTGGAGCTGTCGGGGCTGCCGAACGACCTCTACACCCAGATCGGCATCGTGCTGCTGATCGCGCTCGCCGCCAAGAACGCGATCCTGATCGTGGAATATGCCCGCGAAAAATGCGCCGAGGGCATGCCGGCCGCGGAAGCCGCGGTCGAGGCGGCGCGGCTGCGCTTCCGCCCGATCCTGATGACCTCGTTCGCCTTCATCTTCGGGATGCTACCGCTGGCCTTCGCCTCCGGCGCAGGCGCCGGCGCACGGACCTCGCTCGGCATCGCCGTGGTCGCCGGCATGCTGGCGTCCACCGGCCTCGCCGTGCTGTTCGTGCCGGCGTTCTTCACGGTGCTGGAGCGGCTCGGATCGCGCCGGACCGTCGAGCCCGAGGCGCCACCGGCCGGTTGAGGGAGAGCCCGGCGGTTCGGGCTCAGTTCGGCGGATTGGCCGGCCTGGCACGTTTCGCCGGCGCAGGCTTCGCGGCGGCCTTCTGGGCGTCTGCACCCCGCACATTGCCCCAGGGATCGACCGGGCCGGTCGCGTTCGGAACGTTGCTGAGCGAGCGTTGATAGGCCTTCTCGGCCTGCTTCTCGGCCTCGATCTCGGTCCGGGACTTCTCCGGGTCCGGATCGCCGTATTTCTGGATCGGCGCGGTCTGCCCGAAGGCCGGCCCGGCCAGCAACGCGAAAACGGCGACGGCGTAGACGATTCTCATGCTGCTCCTCCCGGCACGACCTGCGCCTGCATATCACCGCGCGAGCCCCGGCGCCATTTGGCCGGCACGCGGCACCGCGCGTCCGCTCGTCTTGCACAGACCATGATCGCCGGGCTAGATACCCCGGCGGGCGGCTAGCTCAGCTGGTTAGAGCATCTCGTTTACACCGAGAGGGTCGGGAGTTCGAATCTCTCGCCGCCCACCAGCCCCGACTTCCCCACACACTTCCGGTTCCCCAAACGCAAACGGCGCCCCGCAGGGCGCCGTCGCTATTGGTGTCGGGCTCGGACCGCTCAGTGCGCGGTGAGTCCGCCAGCGGCTTCGTCGGCCTCCGAGGTCTCCGGCTTGCCGGGGATCTTGGCGGCGGTTTCCTCTTCCCAGACGATCGGCACCGGAGCACGGACCAGCGCGTTGGCAATGACCTCGTCCATCCGGGCGACCGGGATGATGTTGAGGCCACCCTTGATCGCGTCCGAGATCTCGGTGAGGTCCTTGGCGTTGTCCTCGGGGATCAGCACCGTCTTGATGCCGCCTCTAGCCGCCGCCAGCAACTTCTCCTTCAGGCCGCCGATCGGCAGCACCCTGCCGCGCAGCGTGATCTCGCCGGTCATGGCGATGTCGCGCCGGATCGGAATCCCGGTCAGCACCGAGACGATGGTGGTCGCCATCGCCACGCCGGCCGACGGGCCGTCCTTCGGGGTCGCCCCCTCCGGCACGTGGACGTGGATGTCGCGCCGCTCGAAGAACGGCGGCTCGATCCCGAAGGTGATCGCGCGCGAGCGGACATAGGACGCCGCCGCCGAGATCGATTCCTTCATCACGTCGCGCAGATTGCCGGTGACCGTCATCCGGCCCTTGCCCGGCATCATCACGCTTTCGATCGTCAGCAGCTCGCCGCCGACATCGGTCCACGCGAGACCCGTGACGACACCGACCTGATCTTCCAGCTCGATCTCGCCGAAGCGGAATTTCGGCACGCCGAGATATTCCTCGATCGCCTTCTCGGTGACCTTCACCGACTTCTTCTTCGAGAGCATCAGGTCCTTGACCGCCTTGCGGGCGAGCGTGGACAGTTCGCGCTCGAGATTACGCACGCCCGCTTCGCGGGTGTAGCGCCGGATCATCAGGAGCAGCGCGTCGTCGTCGATCGACCACTCCTTGGAATCCAGCCCGTGCTTGGTCAGCGCCAGCGGGATCAGATGCTTGCGCGCGATCTCGACCTTCTCGTTCTCGGTGTAGCCCGCGATCCGGATGATCTCCATGCGGTCCATCAGCGGCCCCGGGATATTCAGGGTGTTCGCCGTGGTGATGAACATCACGTTGGACAGATCGTAGTCGACCTCGAGATAGTGGTCGTTGAAGGTCGAGTTCTGCTCGGGGTCGAGCACCTCGAGCAGCGCCGAGGACGGATCGCCGCGGAAATCGGCGCCCATCTTGTCGATCTCGTCCAGCAGGAACAGCGGGTTCGAGGTCTTGGCCTTGCGCATCGACTGGATGATCTTGCCGGGCATCGAGCCGATATAGGTGCGGCGGTGACCGCGGATCTCGGCCTCGTCACGCACGCCGCCGAGCGACACGCGCACGAACTCGCGGCCGGTCGCTTTCGCGATCGACTTGCCGAGCGAGGTCTTGCCGACGCCGGGCGGGCCGACCAGGCACAGGATCGGACCCGACAGCTTGTTGGCGCGCGACTGCACCGCCAGATACTCGACGATCCGCTCCTTGACCTTCTCGAGCCCGTAGTGATCGGAATCGAGCGTGGCCTGCGCCGCCTCGAGATCCTTCTTCACCTTGGACTTCTTGTTCCACGGGATCGACAGCAGCCAATCGAGATAGTTGCGCACGACGGTCGCTTCCGCGGACATCGGCGACATCTGGCGCAGCTTCTTCAGCTCGTGCTGCGCCTTCTCGCGGGCTTCCTTCGACAGCTTGGTCTTGGCGATCTTCTCTTCGAGATCGGCGAGTTCGTCCCGGCCCTCGTCGTCGCCGAGTTCCTTCTGGATCGCCTTCATCTGCTCGTTGAGATAGTACTCGCGCTGGGTCTTCTCCATCTGGCGCTTGACGCGCGAGCGGATCCGCTTCTCGACCTGCAGCACCGAGATCTCGCTCTCCATCAGCCCGAGCACCTTCTCCAGGCGCGCGGTGACGGACAGCGTCTCCAGGATGCCCTGGCGATCGGCGATCTTGACGGCGAGATGCGACGCCACGGTATCGCCGAGCTTGGCGAAGTCGGTGATCGACTGCACCACGCCGACGACCTCGGCGGAGATCTTCTTGTTGAGCTTCACGTAGCTCTCGAAATCGGACACCACGGAGCGCGACAGCGCTTCCGCCTCGACGCTCTCGGCGTCGGTGTCGGCGATCGATTGCGCCTGCGCTTCGTAGTACTCGGTGCGATCGGTGTAGCTCTCGACCCGGGCGCGCGCCAGACCTTCGACCAGCACCTTGACGGTGCCGTCGGGCAGCTTCAGCAGTTGCAGCACGCTGGCGAGCGTGCCGATCTCGTAGATCGAGCCCGGCGCCGGATCGTCGTCGGACGCGTTCTTCTGCGTCGCGAGCATGATCAGTGCGTCGTTCTTCATCACCTCTTCGAGCGCGCGGATCGATTTCTCGCGGCCGACGAACAGCGGCACGATCATGTGCGGGAACACGACGATGTCGCGCAGCGGAAGAACTGGATAGGAGTGGCTTTCGCCGTAAACGATGGTCGGCCTTGGTTTCGTGGCGGTCATGGCCCGTTCCTTTTCGTTGTGCCCCCTTGCTCGTAGCCCGCCCCCCGGCGCAGCCACCACAAGGTGCCGAGTGTACCGGCGCGTTTCGGCCGGTCAGGCCCCACTCGTCCGGATTTGAAGGCGAATCCTGATAACGCTTGTCATCGCCGTGAACATTAGGTGGCTATCCACCCGGGGGGTGTCAAGTCGTGGAAAAGGCGCTGCTTTGTCAGGTATGCGCGGGCGGTCGACTGCCCCGCAGCGGAGACGAAATCGGGCTGCCGAGAGGTCTCGGCAGCCCGCGTTTGAAGGACCCTTCGCGCGGACTTCCGCGTGCGGTCGGTGGCCATTATGCGCTGGCGCTGCTCTCTGCCGCGCGATCGGAGCGGTCGGCATAGATGTAGAGCGGACGCGCCGTGCCATCGACGACTTCGCGCGAGATCACCACTTCCTCGACGCCTTCGAGACCCGGCAGATCGAACATCGTCTCGAGCAGGATGCTTTCGAGGATCGACCGCAGGCCTCGGGCGCCGGTCTTGCGCTCGATCGCCTTGCGCGCCACCGCACCCAACGCCTCGTCGGCGAAGGTCAGCTCGATGTTCTCCATCTCGAACAGCCGCTGATACTGCTTCACCAGCGCGTTCTTCGGGTCGGTCAGGATCTTCTTCAGCGAGGCCTCGTCGAGATCCTCGAGCGTCGCCACGACCGGCAGACGGCCGACGAATTCCGGGATCAGGCCGTACTTCAAGAGATCCTCGGGCTCGACGTGACGGAAGATCTCGCCGGTGCGGCGGTCTTCCGGGGCCAGCACTTGCGCCGCGAAGCCGATCGAGGTCGAGCGGCCGCGCGCCGAGATGATCTTTTCGAGACCCGCGAAGGCGCCACCGCAGATGAACAGGATGTTGGTGGTGTCGACCTGCAGGAATTCCTGCTGCGGATGCTTGCGGCCGCCCTGCGGCGGGACCGAAGCCACAGTGCCTTCCATGATCTTCAAGAGCGCCTGCTGGACACCCTCGCCCGAGACGTCGCGGGTGATCGAGGGATTGTCCGATTTGCGCGAGATCTTGTCGATTTCGTCGATATAGACGATGCCGCGCTGCGCCCGCTCGACATTGTAGTCGGCGGCCTGCAGCAGCTTCAGGATGATGTTCTCGACGTCCTCGCCGACATAGCCGGCTTCGGTCAGCGTCGTCGCATCCGCCATCGTGAACGGCACGTCGAGAATCCGCGCCAGCGTCTGCGCCAGCAGCGTCTTGCCCGAGCCGGTCGGACCGATCAGCAGGATGTTCGACTTCGCCAGTTCGACGTCGTTGTGCTTGGTCTGGTGGTTCAGCCGCTTGTAGTGGTTGTGGACCGCGACCGAGAGCACCTTCTTCGCATGGTTCTGGCCGATCACGTAATCGTCGAGAACCTTGCAGATTTCCTTCGGGGTCGGGATGCCGTCGCGCGACTTCACCAGCGAGGATTTGTTCTCCTCCCGGATGATGTCCATGCACAGTTCCACGCACTCATCACAGATGAATACCGTGGGGCCGGCGATCAGCTTGCGGACCTCGTGCTGGCTCTTTCCGCAGAACGAGCAGTACAGGGTGTTCTTGGAGTCGCTCGTACCGACCTTACTCATTTCGTTCTCCGTCCGCAGTTCGGTCTTCTCTGGTGCCCTCGTCTTCCGGCAGAACCCGGCAGAGTTGGTAGAAATGGAGCAAATCCCGTACCAGAAAAGACCCCCGCACGTCTGTGGCCGCACCAATCGCGACCGTTTCGAATCCCCCAAACACTTTCGTCGATCAGGTTCAGCCAACCATGCTGGCACCCGTCTATCAAGAATTCGCTAATCGGCAGTACGCCGAGGCGCGTGACAATAGCGTGATTTGCCGCGTGGGCGCGACCCCGCATTCCTGAAAACAGGGCAGAGTTGCGCGTTTGCCACGGGAGACATGGGACGAAAGCGGAACATCCAGGGTGTCCCTGAGGGTTTCACGAGGTTCAGAACCGATCGGGAACCCCGATCAGGCCACCTTCGGGCCGGGGGCCGACTCCTCGGCGCGCTTGTCGATCACCTTGTCCACGATCCCGAAATCGCGCGCCATGTCGGCGGTGAGGAACTTGTCGCGCTCCAGCGCGTCCTCGATCGCCTTGTAGGTCTGGCCGGTGTGATGGACGTAGATCTCGTTGAGGCGCTTCTTCAGGTTCAGGATTTCCTGGGCGTGCAGCATGATGTCGGTGGCCTGGCCCTGGAAGCCGCCGGACGGCTGATGCACCATGATCCGGGCGTTCGGCAGAGAGAACCGCATATCCTTGTGGCCGGCGGCCAGCAGCAGCGACCCCATCGAGGCGGCCTGGCCGGTGCACAGCGTCGACACCGGCGGGCGGATGAACTGCATGGTGTCGTAGATCGCCAGGCCCGACGTCACCACCCCGCCCGGCGAGTTGATGTACATCGAGATTTCCTTCTTCGGATTCTCGGCTTCGAGAAACAGCAGCTGGGCGACGACCAAAGTCGACATGCCGTCCTCGACCGGTCCGGTCAGGAAGATGATCCGCTCTTTCAGGAGGCGCGAGAAGATGTCGTAGGCCCGTTCGCCGCGGTTGGTCTGCTCGACCACCATCGGCACGAGGTTCATGTAGGTTTCCACCGGATCGCGCATAATTCACCTGAAGGTTGTCGAAGACGACGCTCGCGGGCCCGAAACACAGGCCTCGCAGCGAGCGATCGTCCCGTGATGCAGGACGTGAAGCGAGTGCTCAGATATGAGCCGATTGCCCGGCGACAAGGGTGAGACCCGCTTCTCGCCCGAGTTGATACTGATTCGGCGGGCGACGGCAAAACAGACAGCGCCGACTCACGGCCGAATCGCCCGGCTTTCAAGCCGCATCGTTAACGCCGCCTCACGACGCAGAACGGCCGCCGTGACGGGTGGTCACGGCGGCCGTTGGAATAGTTACAGAAGACTGGCTCAGGCGGCGGTCTTGTCGTCGTCGTCCTTGTAGAGTTCCTCGCGGGTGACCGGCTTCTCGGTCACGGTAGCGAGTTCGAGGATGAAATCGACCACCTTGTCCTCGTAGATCGGGGCGCGGAGCTGAGCCAGCGCCTCGGCGTTGCTGCGGTAGAAGTCCCAGACTTCCTTCTCGCGGCCGGGCATCTGCCGGGCGCGCTCGATCACCGCGCGGCTGACCTCGTCGTCGGTGACCTGGATCTTGTTCTTCTCGCCGATCTCCGACAGCACCAGGCCGAGGCGGACGCGGCGGTCGGCGATCTTGCGATATTCCTCGCGCGCCGCCTCCTCGGTGGTGTCCTCGTCGGCGAAGCTCTTGCCGTTCTGCTGCATCTCGGCGTTGATCGACTGCCACATCACGGCGAATTCCTGCTCCACCAGCGACGGCGGCGCATCGAATTTGTGGGTTTCGTCGAGGCGGTCGAGCAGCTGGCGCTTGACGCGCAGCCGGGTGGCGCCGGCGTATTCCGCGGCGAGCCGCGCCTTGGCGGCTTCCTTCAGCTTGTCGAGCGATTCCATGCCGAGCGTCTTGGCGAATTCGTCATCGATCGTGGTGTCCTGCGGCGCCTCGACCTTGGTCGCGGTGGTCTCGAACTCGGCCGGCTTGCCGGCCAGCGTCTCGCTGGCATAGTTGGTCGGGAACGTCACCTTGATGGTGCGGGTCTCGCCGACGGCGATGCCGATCAGCTGATCCTCGAAACCCGGGATGAAGCTGTTCGAGCCGATCACCACCGGGATGTCCTCGCCGGTGCCGCCGTCGAACGGCACGCCCTCGATCGAGCCCTTGAACGAGATCGTCACCCGGTCGCCGCTTTCAGCCTTGGCGCCCTCGGCCTTGTCGGCATAGGCGCGATTGGCCTCGGCGATCCGCTTGATCGCATCATCGACGTCGGAGTCCGAAACCTCGACCACCGGCTTCTCGACCGAGAAGCTCTTGAAGTCGGCGAGTTCGATGGTCGGCACCACTTCGATCGCGACGGTGTAATTCAGGTCCGACTTGCCGGCGAGGATGTCCTCGACCACTTTCTGGTCCTGCGGCATCGTGATCTTCGGCTCGGTGGCGAGGCGGAAGCCGCGCTCGGCGAAGATGCCGTCATTGGTCTCGCGGACCAGCTTGTCGATGGTCTCGGCGGCGACGGAGCGGCCGTAGACGCGCTTCAGATGGCTGACCGGGACCTTGCCGGGACGGAAGCCGTTGAGCTTCACCTTGTCCTTCAGGTCGACCAGACGCGCATCGACCTGGGCGTCGATGTCCGCAGCCGGGACATTGACTTCGAATTCGCGCTTCAACCCGTCGGCGACGGTTTCCTTGACCTGCATGGCGTCGATCTTCTTCCGTGTGACCCAGCCGGGCGGCTGGAGGTGTCGAGTGTTGCGATGCGCGGCGTCTCGCCTGCACCGGTGGCTTGGCGGGCGCGTGTCCCTGCGGACCCGGCCCACCGGAAATGCGTCATGAGCAAGAGCACTTGCGTGGTGCGGGCGGAGGGACTCGAACCCCCACAACTTTCGTCACTGGAACCTAAATCCAGCGCGTCTACCAATTCCGCCACGCCCGCGAAGAGCATCATGTCCGGCCGCGATGCCGCGGGCGGCGGGCTTATAACATGACATATAGGTTGTGCATCAAGAAAATCCCGCTGCACTGCAGCTTCCGCGGCGGCCCGCCGCAGTGGACAGCACGGCGCGAACATGGTCCGCATCGGCCATGACCAACGCCCTCGCCTCGCTGTCGCGCCGCAGCGTTCTCGCCGCCCTCGGGGGCACCGCCTTCGCCGGCCTGCCGTTGCCGGGATTCGCCCAATCGACAACGCCGCGCAAGACGCTGACGCTGCGCGCTGCGGCAGGAACGACCGTGCTGAAAGCCGGCGGCGCGCCGGTGGCGCGACCGATGCTGGCGCTCGCCGAAACCGTCGTGCTGCGGCGTGGCGACGAGGTGGCGGTGCGGTTCGAGAACGGGCTGACGCAGCCGGCGCTGCTGAGCTGGCGCGGGCTCGACGGCGTGGCGGCCGCCGAGCCGCTGGTCGCCCGCCGGCCGGTGCCGCCCGGCGGCAACGACAGCTTCGTGATCCCGTTGCGCGCCGCCGGCACCCTGCTCGTCGACCTCCGCCTCACCGCCGATGGCGGCCCGGCGCCGATGCCGGCGCTGCCGCTGGTGGTGCAGGAGGCCACCCCGCCGCAGGTCGATGGCGACGAGGTCGTGCTGATCGAGGATGCGAGACTCGGCAGCGACGGCAAGCCGCTCGCGTCCGGACTCGACGCCGGCGATATGCCGTGGCTGTACACCGTCAACGGCCAGCCGACCGCGGACATCACGCTGCGCGCCAATGGCCGGTTCAGGCTCCGCTTCATCAACGCCTGCCAGCGCAATGTGATCGCACTGAGAATCGACGATCACGACGTGCGGGTGATCGCCCTCGACAGCCAGCCGGCCGAGCCCTTTTTGGCGCGCAACGGCACGCTGGTGCTGGCGCCCGGCACCCGCGTCGATGTGCTGCTCGATGCCACAAGGCCGCCGGGCGCGACGTCTGCGATCACGCTGCTCGACGGCGGCAAGCCGACGCCGATCGCACGACTCGTCACGTCGAGCGAGCCTCCGCTGCGGCCAGCACCGCTGCCACTGCCCGCGCCCCTGCCCGACAATGGTCTGCCGGCGCAGCTCCCGCTCAGCTCGGCGCTTCGCGTCGACCTGCCGCTCGGCGCGCTGACCTCGGCGCAGCTCGACTGGTTCGCGCCCGACACATTCGTTGCCGCCAAAGGCCCCGCCTTCCAGGCCAAGCGCGGCCGCACCGTCGTGCTGACCTTGAACAACCGCGCGACGATGCCGATGATCTTTCATCTGCACGGCCATCATTTCCGGCTGCTCGACCGGCTCGACGACGGCTGGAAGCCGTTCTGGCTGGATACGCTGGCGATCGACGCCGGCCAGACCCAGCGCATCGCCTTCGCCGCCGAATATCCGGGCCTGTGGCTGATCGAAGCGTTCGCCGCGAAATGGTCCGCGCCGCGGCTGCTGCGGAGCTACGCCGTCAGTTGAACGTTCGGTTCCAAGGATTGAACATTACAGCAATTTCTAGAGCATTCGCTCCACATCAAGGCGTCATCCTGAGGTGCGAGCGCAGCGAGCCTCGAAGGATGGCCCAACGGCACTGTCCGAGCTTGCCGCCCATCCTTCGAGGCCCGACGCGCCGCGCCAGGAGCGCGGCACGCCGAGCGCCTCAGGATGACGCTGAGGCGGGTTGAACCGCCCTCGATCAGTACTCGATGCCGAGTTCGTCATAGACCCGCCGGATCACCGCCGGCAGCGTCTCGGTCAGGTCCTCGGCGATCAGGCCGGGCCCAGCCTCGCAGGCCGCCTCACCGTGCATCCACACGCCGATGCAGGCCGCCTCGAACGCCGCCACCCGCTGTGCCAGCAATCCGGTGATGATGCCTGTCAGCACGTCTCCGGAGCCCGCCGTCGCCAGCCAGGGCGGCGCGTTGAAGGCGATCGCCGCGCGGCCGTCCGGTGAGGCGACCACCGTGTCCGGGCCCTTGAGCAACACCACGGCCCCCGAACGTTGCGCAGCTACGCGGACCCGTTCGAGTTTCGAGCGAAGTGGATTTTTGTTGCTCATATCACTGAACAAGCGAGGGAATTCGCCCTCGTGCGGGGTGAGGACAACCTGTGGATTGGCGCCGGATTTGATCGCCTCGAACAGCGTCTCGGGGGCACCTGCGAACACCGTCAGCGCGTCGGCATCGAGCACCGTGCCGGCGCCCGCCGCCAGCGCCGCCAGCACGTTGCCGCGGGTGCGGTCGTCGATGCCCGCGCCGGGCCCGACGCCGACGGCATTGAAACGGCGGTCGGCCAGCATTCCCGCCAATTGGTCCGGCGTATCGATCGCTCGGACCATCACGGCGGTCAGCGCCGTGGCATTCACCGCGAGCGCATCGCACGGTGACGCCAGCGTCACCAGCCCCGCACCGGCCCGCAACGCCCCGCGGGCCGCCAGCCGCGCCGCGCCGGTCTGCGACAGTTCGCCGGAGATCACCACGGCATGGCCGCGGCCGTATTTGTGGCCGTCGGCGCGCGGCACCGGGAAATGCGGCAGCCACAGATTCGGATCGTTCTCGAACGCCTGCGGCTTGATCTCGTCGAGCACCGCCGGATCGATGCCGATGTCGGCGACCTTCAGCTTGCCGCAATACAGCCGCCCCGGCACCAGCAGATGCCCGGGCTTGCGGCGGAAGAACGTCACCGTCTCACGTGCCCTGATCGCGGCGCCCATCACCGCGCCGGTGGCGCCGTTGATGCCGCTCGGCAGATCGACGGCCAGCACCGGCACGCCGGTGGCGTTGACCGCCTCGATCATCTCCAGCGCCTGATCCTTCACCGGCCGATTGAGGCCGGAGCCGAACAGCGCGTCGATGATCAGAGACGGCGTCCCGATCGACTGTGGCAGGAACGGCAGCAGCGGCCCCTTCCACTCCCGCGCCGCCAGCGCCGCATCGCCTTTCAGCGCGTCGCGCTCGCCGAGCAACATGACGTGCACGGTGCGGCCGAGCGCCACCAGCTCGGTGGCCGCGATCAAACCGTCGCCGCCATTGTTGCCGGGACCGGCGATCACCAGGATCGGTCCGGTTTCCGCCAGCTCGATCGCAGCCTGCGCGACATGCCGGCCGGCATGCAGCATCAAGGCGAAGCCGGACGATCCCCAGGCGATCGTGAGCAGGTCCGCGCGGTCCATTTCAGCGGGCGTCAGTAGCTCCATGCCCAATTCCCAGTACTCTCGCCTCACACTGAGGCAGCAGGCCCCAGAACGCGCCCACAACCGCCCCTCAGATTGCACATATAATAAGCCGACCGCCCTATCATTAGTCAGTCGCGATGCGGGCTGATCTCGAAAGTCTACGCGGACGCGGCCTTAATAATCTGATAACGCTCCACAATCAGCCATTCTGGCAATTTGGCATGGACCCTGCTTTTACGGAAGCCATGTTTCGATCCCCCGCGCTCGCCGATCTCGGCGGGGTCTGCGCGCGACCGTCTCCGGTTTTCAGGCATGTCCGGACCGCAGACGGAGCTGCTTACCCATTCGGCACGCGGTGTCATCGATCCACTGCGCAGCGCCGCGCAATCTGTCATACAATCGCCGAGTCACGTGGGAAGTCCGGGGAGAGTCTAAGTGAAGAAGATCGAAGCCATCATCAAGCCGTTCAAGCTCGACGAGGTCAAGGAAGCGCTTCAGGAAGTGGGATTGCAGGGCATCACCGTGACCGAGGCCAAGGGCTTCGGCCGGCAGAAGGGCCACGCGGAGCTGTATCGCGGCGCGGAATACATCGTGGACTTCCTCCCGAAAGTGAAAATCGAGATCGTGATCGGCGACGATCTGGTCGAGAAGGCGATCGACGCCATCCGCCGCGCCGCCCAGACCGGCCGCATCGGCGACGGCAAGATCTTCGTCTCCAATATCGAAGAGGCCATCCGCATCAGGACGGGCGAATCCGGACTGGACGCCATCTGATCCAACGGCCTATCACCTCCAGCCTGATCGCATCACCTTGCGGCCGCGTGCGGCCGCAAACGCACGACCACCTTCAGCATTTACGACGACCTTAAGCACAAGGGGTACTCATGACCACCGCCAAAGAAGTCCTGAAATCCATCAAGGACAACGACGTCAAGTACGTCGATCTTCGTTTCACCGACCCGCGCGGCAAGTGGCAGCACGTCACTTTCGACGTCAGCATGATCGACGAGGAGATCTTCGCCGAGGGCACGATGTTCGACGGTTCCTCGATCGCCGGCTGGAAGGCGATCAATGAATCCGACATGATGCTGATGCTCGACCCGACCACCGCGGTGATCGACCCGTTCTTCGCCGAGACCACCATGGTCATCACCTGCGACATCCTCGAGCCGTCGACCGGTGAGCCCTACAACCGCGACCCGCGCGGCATCGCCAAGAAGGCCGAGGCCCAGGTCAAGGCGATGGGCGTCGGCGACTCGGTGTTCGTCGGTCCGGAAGCCGAGTTCTTCGTGTTCGACGACGTGCGCTATTCGGCGAACCCGTACAACACCGGCTTCAAGCTGGATTCGTCGGAACTGCCGACCAACTCCGACACCGAATACGAGGGCGGCAATCTCGGCCACCGCATCCGCACCAAGGCCGGCTACTTCCCGGTCCCGCCGCAGGATTCGGTGCAGGACATGCGCTCGGAAATGCTCGGCGCGATGGCGCGGATGGGCGTCAAGGTCGAGAAGCATCACCACGAAGTCGCTTCCGCCCAGCACGAGCTCGGCATGAAGTTCGACACCCTGACCCACATGGCCGACCAGATGCAGATCTACAAATACTGCATCCATCAGGTCGCCCACATCTACGGCAAGACCGCGACCTTCATGCCGAAGCCGGTGTTCGGCGACAACGGCTCGGGCATGCATGTGCACCAGTCGATCTGGAAGGACGGCAAGCCGGTGTTCGCCGGCAACAAATACGCCGACCTGTCCGAGACCTGCCTGCACTACATCGGCGGCATCATCAGCCACGCCAAGGCGATCAACGCCTTCACCAACCCGTCGACCAATTCCTACAAGCGCCTGGTCCCCGGCTATGAAGCCCCGGTGCTGCTGGCCTATTCGGCCCGCAACCGTTCGGCTTCCTGCCGCATCCCCTACACCACCAACCCGAAGGCCAAGCGCGTCGAAGTCCGCTTCCCGGATCCGATGGCGAACCCCTATCTCGCCTTCGCCGCGATGCTGATGGCCGGCCTCGACGGCATCAAGAACAAGATCGATCCGGGTCCGGCGATGGACAAGGACCTCTACGATCTGCCGAAGGAAGAGCTGAAGTCGATCCCGACGGTCTGCGGTTCGCTGCGCGAGGCGCTCGAGAATCTCGACAAGGACCGCGCCTTCCTCAAGGCCGGCGGCGTGTTCGACGACGACTTCATCGACGCCTATATCGAGCTGAAGATGACCGAAGTGATGCGCTTCGAAATGACGCCGCACCCGGTCGAGTTCGAGATGTACTACTCGCAGTAAGCCACTCCTCGGCCGGATCGGCCGACGGGCTCGACAACAACCAAGGCGCCCCTCGCGGGGCGCCTTTTTTCGTCGGGCGAACGGCCGCTCCATGCGGGCACGAACGAGGTACGCCTGCCTCCGTCAGCCGGTTCGACATGCGAGCAACGCCCTTCGCTTGCGGTCGACCGGCATCGCCTCGCCTGCCGTGGCTGCCGGCTGTCCGATGCTGACCGCGCGTCCCAGCCTCGCTGCTGTCCGTTCCCGACTGCCCACAGCCCGTTGCCTGCCACCCTCGCCCAAGCCGGCCGAGCAGCGGTTTGATCCATCTCAACGCCTCATTCATTCGAATGAATTAGGTCGGCCCATGAGATGCTGACGATGATTCCGACGATGATGCCGAACAGACACGCCGCACACGACAGGCCCATGGCACCGCCCGCCAGCGACACCCGCGCCCGCATGATCGAGGCGGCGATCGAGGTGTTCGGGTCGGTCGGCTACGACGGCGCCACCACGCGCCAGTTGGCGGAGCGAGCCGGCGTCAACCAGGCGGCGATCCCCTACCATTTCGGCGGCAAGCGCGAACTCTACCTCGCCGCCGCGCAGGCGATCGCCGACTACATGCGCTCCCGCATCGAGCCGCTGATCGACACGCTGCGCACCGCCAGCGTCGATCCGGTCGGCCACATCGACGCGGTGGTGATGCGCTTCTTCCAGTTCATCGCCGGCAACGCCGAGCCGGAAGCCTGGACGGTGTTCTTCGTGCGCTGCGAGCGCGACGCCGACGATGCGTTTCGCATCATCTATTATCAATCCGTCGCGCGCTTTCAGAGCGCCCTGATCGCGGAAGTCGCCGCCGCGACCGGCCGTTCGCCGAACGACGAGGATCTGAAGATCCGCACCGCGATCGTGCTCGGCGCAATCTCCAATTTCCGCACCCTGCGCAACGTCATGCTGAGTTCACTCGGCTGGGACACATTCGATGCCGAGCGGACACGGAAGCTCGAAATCGCCGTCCGTCGGCTGGCGCAGGCGGAGTTGTTCGGCATCCGCGCCGAGCATGAACCGATCGCCGAGCATTCGCCCCGCTCCGCCGGATCGCATCCATCACCCACGGCCTGACCCCAAAAGGAGGCTGCCATCACGAAGCCCGATCTCACCCAAGCCTATCTGGAATGGACCAAGCAGAAACTCGACGAATCTGCCGCGACGCTCGCCAAGATCGAGGAAGCCGCCGCCAAGATCGGGGACGCGTCGAACGCGAAGGCTCAGGAAGCGCTGGCGCAACTGCGCACCGCGCGTGACGCCTTCCAGGCGCAAGTCAGCGCGCTGCAGGGCGACCTCGGCGCGTCCAAGCAAGCGACCGACGCGGCGATGTCGGCAGTCTCGGCGCAATGGAACGAAGTCGAACTGGCGTTGCAGAAATTCCTCGGCACCGCCGGCGACCAGGCCGGCCTCGTCAAAGAGGCGCTCGCCGCCCGCGCCGAAGCCCAGCGCCAGGCTTTCGTGTCGTCGCTGGAAACGTTTCAGACCAGCGCCGCATCGGCGATCGAACAAGGCCGCAAGGAGATGGAATCGTCCATGCGCCGCTGGACCGAAGAGACCGAGAAGACGCTCGGCCCCAAGCTGACGCAGTTGTCGGCTGCCGGCGACGAGACATGGAACGCGCTGAAAGCCGGCCTCGACGAAACCGCCGCGGTGTACGAGAAGACCTGGGCGCGAATCTCGCAGGCGTTCTCGAAAGCCAAGTAACACAAACACGAACGGCGCCCGCGCGGGCGCCGTTCGGGCTGGATGAAACCAGTCAGGCGCACGGCCGGTGCCGACTACAACGTCTTGTTGCGCGCGAAGGCGGCGCGGCCGACGGCTTCTGCCTGTTTGAGAAAGTCGACGAACATCGGCTCGGTCAGCGCGCGCACCTCGGCCGGCGCACGCGCCGGCGTGCCGGCATCATAAGGCGGCTCCGGCGCATATTCGGCGATCAGTTGCGCCACCTCCGCATATTGCCGATCGCGCAACTGGCCGACCAGAGACAGCCCGAAATCGATCCCGGCGGTGACGCCGCCGCCGGTGATCCGGTTGCGATCCCGCACCACCCGGCCCTCGGTCGGGATCGCGCCGAACACGGGCAATACTGGTTTGGCCGCCCAGTGCGAGGTGGCGCGGTAGCCGTCCAGCAGTCCCGCCGCGCCGAGCACCAGCGATCCCGTGCAGACCGAGGTGACGAACCGCGCGCGGCTGCCGCGATCCCTGAGAAAGCGGATCGTCGCCTCGTCCTGCATCGCCGCCAGCGTCCCCTGCGTGCCGCCGGGCACGCAGATGATGTCGAGATCGGCCGGACACTCCTCGAACGTCGCAGACGGCACGAAGGTCAGTCCGGTGTCGCTCTTCACCGGATCGCGCGTCTTGGCGACGATGTGCACCGTCGCCCCCATCAGCCCGGTCAGCATGTGATGCGGACCGACCATGTCGAGCGCGGTGAACTCCGGATAGATCAGGAACGCGATCTGCTCCTTGCCGATCCAATGCGCCGGCATCGCCGACATGTCGTGCGCCGGGGCCTCCGGCACGGGTTTGCCCGGAGCCGACCGATCCGCCGCTTCAGCAGCGGTACGCTCGCCGACCGCGATCGCCGCGGCAGCCGAGGCCGCGGTTTGAGTGAACTGCCGCCTGGTGATCGACATCGCTGACCTCAGTTGAAGCGGTAGCTGAGCTGGCCGTACACCATCCGCGGCGCGCCCGGCGCCACCTGCCCACCGAGCCAGGCGTACGGCGTGAAGTACTTTTCGCCGGTCAGATTCTTCAGCGCAATGGAGGCGCGGAAGCCGTCCTTCTCGTAGCCGATCTTGGCGTCGACCGTGTAGTAGCCGTCGGTCTTCCACAGATTGGCGTTGTCGACATACTGGCTCGATGCCGCATAGACGCCGGCGCCGACGCTCCAACCCGGCAGTACGTTCGGATCGAACTTGTAGTTCGCCCACACCCGCCCGGAATGTTCGGGCACGTAGGGCAGCTTGTTGCCGGCCGGGATGACGCCCGACGAATCGACGAACGCTCCGGCGAAGGTCGCATCGGTGTAGCCGTAGCTGCCGAGGAAGCTCCAGTTGCGGTTCGGCTGCCAGGTCATGTCGGTCTCGAACCCGCGCGACTTCTGCTGCGTCAGCCCCGCGACGCCGAGCGCGATGGTCACCGGCACGTTGTCGCGATGGATCTCGAACACCGCGACGCTGCCGGACAATTCAGCATTGATATTGAACTTCAACCCCGCTTCGACTTGCTGCGACAACTCGGGCTCCGGCCGCGCGACCGCCTGGGTGAATCCCGCCCAGCGCATGCCTTCGCTGTAGCTGGCATAGGCCGACAGCCCCTTGACCAGATCGACCACGACGCCCGCGCGCGGCAACAGCTTGGTCGTGTCCGTCACGAACGTCGACGGCACCACCAGCGCGTTCTCGGTGTAGCTGATGTCGATATTGGCAAGGCGCGCACCGGCCAGCACATGGACACGGTCGTACAGCGACGACTGTAATTGCGCGTAACCGCCCTTGGTGGTGTAGGTGTTGTCGAAGTTGAAATACGCCGCGTATTCCGCGCCGGCGCTCGGATTGGGCCGCGTGTACGGGATCGTGAACACCGGATTCTGCAGGTCGACCGCCGCGGGCGGGCACGCGAAGGTGGTCAGGAAGCAAGTGTTGCCGAGATTGTCGCCGGTCATGAAGCCGCGATCGGTGACGCGGCTGTAGTCCGCGCCGAGCAGCAGCGTGTTGCGGCTGATCGCTGTGTCGAACTTCGCCTTGACGCTGGGATTGATGGTGAATTCCTGCTGCTTCTGGAACACTTCGAGATTCGACAGCAGCCAGGTCGACGGCGCGAAGGCAGGCGTCGCGCCGAAGGCGTCGCCGCCAAACGCCCATTGCGATAGCTGATCGAATTCCGACTGGCTCCAGCGCGCCTTGATGTTCGCGGACCACACCGAATTGAACTGATGATCGAGCGTCACGGTGGCGCCGTGCGTCTTCGAATAGCTCGGCTCGATGTTCGACGGGCCGATGTACAGATCGCGGGCCGCGCGGAAATCGCCGAGGATGGTGCCGTACACCGGCAGCCCCTGATAGGCTTGCTGCTGCTGGCGCGACAGGAAGCCCTGGATCGTCAGCGTGGTGTCTTCGCGATTGGTCAGCGTCAGCGTCGGATTGATGCTGTAGCGCTTGGATTCCAGCACATCGACGAAGCTGTTGTTGCCGGTGTATTCGCCGGTGATGCGGAACAGCGCGGTTTTCTCCTGGTTGAGCGGCTGGTTGATGTCGAAGAACGGGTTCCAGTATTGATAGGAGCCCAGCCCGATGCCGAATTCCTGGCTGGCCTTGTCGGTCGGCAGTTTGGAGACGACGTTGACCGCGCCGCCGATCGGGGCGCCGGGGCCGCCGCCATAGAGGATCGCGTTCGGGCCCTTCAGCACCTCGATGCGCTCGACATTGACCAGCCCGTCGCGGTCGCCAGGGTTGTACATGCTCACCATCCCGTCGCGCCAAAGTTCCGCAGAGAAGCCGCGGATCTTGAGCTGCTGCAGGTCGGTGTTGGCGATGACGAACGGATTGACCGCCTGGGCGTTGCTGACGTTCTGCACCGCCTCGGTGACCGTCACCGCGCCCTGCTGCTCGATGAGCTGGCGCGACACCACCTGGATCGATTGCGGGATCTGTTCGATCGGGGTGTCGGTCCGGGTCGCAGACGACGCCGTGAGCGCGCGAATGCCCTGCACCGGTCCGGCGGTGGTCTGGATCACCGGCGCACCGCTGCTCGGCGGCGCGGTGCTGACCGCCGCCTGCGCCGGCGCCCGCGGAGCGGCGCGCGGAGCCGTGGCGCTCGCCTGGCGCTTCTTTGTCGGCTTTCGCGTCGGCGGCTCGACCACCACACTCGGCAGGCCGGTGTTGGCTTGGGTCGACGTTTGGGCAAAGGCAAGATCGGGGACCGTCACGGCAGCGACGGACGCAGCGCAAAGCGCGCTCAGAAAACGTTGCATCGGGGGTACTCCAGCAAAGTGCGTCTAGCGAACGACGTCAGCTAGGCGGCTTGCGGAGGACCTTGTGAGCTGCGCGGCTCGAACCGATCCGCTTCGCGGATCGTCGATATGCTGTCGCTGCCGGAGCCAACGTCCAGCGCGGTCCTGAGAATCGCGACGACATCCGGCTCAGGCAGCGGGCCGGAGAGCGACGCGAATGTGCAGATCGAACAGGTGACGTGATGGATCGGGGTGTTCGAATGGTCCGAGCCGTCGCCGGTCGGCGCAACGCTGCTCGAGCAGATCGTCGGAATCCCGATCGCGTCTGCGACCGCCATCTCGGTGGCGACCACGCCGGCCAACAGCAGTTGCACAACAAAAAGTTGGCCGGCGATGACGCCGACCGCCCTTCGAATGCCACCCTGACGTCGCCACCAGCCGATCACGCCCCACCCCCGAGGCGCGAATAGATCGCAATGTTAGTTGATTGTCGAGTCGGGGGCCGAAATCACCCCCACCATCCTACAGCTCGCTGTCGTCGTCCTCGACGCCGCGCTCCGACGGGCCGGAGACGATTTCGTGGCGCAAACGCTCGAAGCGGCGGCGGGTTCGGCGCTCGCGGCTGTCGATGAAGCTGATCGCCTCGGCGCGCGACAGCGGACCGGCGACGATCGGCTGCGAGCTGGTGCCGATGGTCTCGTCGACATAATAGCCGTCGTCTTCGTGGCGCACGCGCCATTTGAAGCGTAGCGCCTCGAGCGGCCCCGGGCCGTGGCGCGTCAGGGCATCGAGATCCTCGGGGCCGCCATGCTCCCCCACGCCGGCCGGTTCACCATCGTCGGAGGAACCCGCCATGGTGATCTGGACAATCTCGACGGTCTCGATCTGCACCGAGACGACATCCTCGGCCGCAACCGGGTCATGCCCGCCGCCGTCCTGCACGATGTCATCATGCGCACGATCGTCGTGCGCCGTGGCGTCGCGCGCGTGCACGTCGTGCACAACACCTTCCGAGGAAGCGTCGTCCCCATTCTCGCCGCGCGTCTTCGCATCCGGCTTCGGGGCCGGCTTTTCGAAGATGCTCGCGATCACGGCCAGCGCCTGATCGGTCGGATCGTTGCCAGTCACGTCAAGGTCCCTCTGAGATACGATACGAAATGACGGCCGAGGCCGCGCGTCAACGCCGACCTTGGTCGTTTGTTTCCGAGAATACCGGCGAAAAGTCGGACTCAATCAGGCGCAAACCGGCGGTCGCCGGTTTTTCCAGGGCCGCTCCTGCTCGAGCTGCGAAGCGAGACGCAACAGCGTCGCCTCGTCGCCGAACCGACCCGCGAACATCATGCCGATCGGCAGACCGCTCGCGGTCCCGGCCAGCGGCACCGACATCGCCGGCTGGCCCGACATGTTGAACAGGCTGGTGCCGGGGATGTAGCGCCGCAGCAGCGGGCTGATGCCGGACAAATCGCTCGCCATGGTATCGATCTCGCCGATCCGCAGCGGCGGCAGGCACAGCGTCGGCGACAAAAACACGTCGATGTCGGTGAAGAAATCCGAGACGGCACGCGAGATCTGAAATGCGGCGAGCTGCGCGGCGCAATAGTCGATCCCGCTGGCGCGGCCAGCATTGGCGGCGCTGGCCAGCGTCAGCGTTTCGAAATCGCGATTAGTCATGGCGCGGCCCATCGCCTGCTCGGCGAGTTTCACCGTCAACCCGGTGTTGCAGGCGACGATGGTGGCGATCACCTCGGCGGGATCGGCCGGCAGCTTCGGCGCGCGCTGCTCGACGTGATGGCCGAGGCCTTCGAGCAGCTTCGCGGTGTCGCGCACCGCCGCGGCGATTTCGGGATCGATCGCATCGCCATAAGTCGACGCATCGGTGAAGGCGATCCGCAGCCGGCCGGGATCGCGGCCGACCTCCTGCGCGAACGGCCGCTCCGGCGCCGGCGCGACGTAAGGGCTCGACGGCTCGGGGCCGTGCAGCGCATCCAGCATCGCCGCACTGTCGCGCACGCTGATACTCACCACATGGCCGCAGGCGAAGCCGCCCCAGCCCTCGCCGCGGTCCGGTCCGAGCGGATTGCGCGCCCGGGTCGGCTTCAGCCCGAGCACGCCGCAGGCCGACGCGGGAATCCGGATCGAGCCGCCGCCGTCGCTGGCATGCGCCACCGGCAGAATCCGCGCCGCCACCGCCGCGGCGGCGCCGCCCGACGATCCGCCGGAGGAATGATCGAGATTCCACGGATTGCGCGTCGGCCCGTGCAGCCGCGACTCGGTGGTCGGCATCAGCCCGAATTCGGGGCTGGCGCTCTTGCCGAAGATCGTCACGCCCGATGCCAGGAAGCGGCCCGCCAGGGTGCCGGTGTGCGGCGCGACGAAATCCTTGTAGAGGCTGGCGCCGAACGTCGTGCGGGTGCCGGCGAGCAGATCGAGATCCTTCAGCAGGAACGGCACGCCCGTGAACGGCCCGTCGGGCAACCCCTTGTCGATCTGCCGACGCGCGTCGTCGTCATGACGCACCACCACGGCGTTGAGCTTCGGATCGAGCGCGTCCGTCCGCGCGATCGCTTCCTCGAGCAGTTCGCCGGGCGTGACCTGCTTGCGACGCACCAGCTCCGCGAGACCGACGCCGTCGTAGTCGGAGTAATCTTTGAATGCCATTCGCCGGCCTCCTTCGTATTGTTGTTCTTTCATTATCGCCTCGCCCCGTCATTGCGAGCGAAGCGAAGCAATCCAGAGGCGCAGTGCACGGAGCTGGATTGCTTCGTCGCTACGCTCCTCGCAATGACGGAATTGGCGCAATGGACTAACAACTAACTGAGCACGTCCTGATTGATGACATTCGCCGCGATCGGAGCGCCATCGAGCGCGCTCAGCATGTTGCGGGCGGTCTGCTCGCCCATCCGGTCGAGCGCCTCGCGGGTGACGCCGGCGACGTGCGGGGCGATGATCACATTGGGCAGATCGAATAATTTGTGACCGAGCGGCGGCGGCTCGACCTCGAACACGTCCAGCCCGGCGCCGGCGAGCCTGCCCGCGACCAGCGCGTCGTACAACGCAGACTCGACCACAATGCCGCCGCGCGCGGTGTTGATCAGATAGGCGGTCGGCTTCATCTTCGACAGCCGGCCAGCGTTGATCAGCCCGGTGGTCTCGGCCGTCTTCGGGCAATGCAGGCTGATGAAGTCGGCACCCGGCAGCGCGGCGTCGAGATCGGCCACGGGCTCGCAGCCGGCCGCTTCGATCGCCGCGGCGGGAACGTAGGGATCGTACACCAGCACGGTCATTTCCATCGCGAGACAGCGCTTGGCTGTGCGGGTGCCGATCCGGCCGAAGCCGACGATCAGCACGGTCTTGCCGAACAGGTCGAACGGCAGCAGCGCCAGCCGCGTCGCCCAGGCGCCGGTCTTCACCAGCGCGTGCAGTTCGACGCCGCGCTTCGCCAACGTCAGCATCATGAACAGCGCCTGTTCGGCGACCGAGGGGGAATTCGCGGTGCCGGCGACCATCAGCGGGACCTTGCGTTTCGACAACGCGGGCACGTCGATGGCGTCGTAGCCGACGCCGATCCGCGCCACCACTTTCATGTCCTGCGACGAATCGAGTTCGGGCTCGCCGAACCGCGTCGCCCCGAGCGCGACGCCGTGCACCGGCGCGTGATGCCGCAGCAAGGCGTTGAAATCGGCGGCCGAGATCATGTTGTCGAATTCGACCACCTCGATGTCGGCGCGCTCGGCGAACAGCGCCCTTCCCCGTTCCGACAGCGATTCCGTCACCAGCAGTTTCTTGTTGTTGGTCGTCATTCCGGCCCCGTGGACGTCTCTCTGTCCGGCCTTCAGATCACGAGGCCGGTCCCCTCGTCTATCAGGTGCATATTGTTGAGGTCCACCGCCAAACGCAACATGCCGCCATCCCGCGCCCCGGCATTCGGGCTGACCCGGCCGCAGACCTCGCTGCCGTTGAGATTGAAATAGATCAGCGTCTCCATCCCCATCGGCTCGGTGATATCGAGCAGCGCGTCGAACGCCGCGACGCCGGGTTCGAGCGTGGCTCTGGCGTCGGCGATGTGCTCCGGCCGGATGCCGAGCTGCAGTTTCTTGTCGCGGGCGAGCCCACGATAATGCGCCGCCTTCTGCTCCGGCACCGGCATCGCCAGCGTGTCCGACAGCCGAATCTGCAGCCGCCCGGCATTGTCCTCCAGCGTACAGGGAATGAAATTCATCGACGGCGAGCCGATGAAGCCGGCGACGAAACGCGTCGCCGGGCGGTGATACAGCTCGTTCGGCGTGCCGACCTGCTCGATCCGGCCGTTGTTCATCACCACGACGCGATCCGCCAGCGTCATCGCCTCGACCTGGTCGTGGGTGACGTAGACCGTGGTGGTGCGCACCTTCTGGTGCACCCGCTTGATCTCGAACCGCATCTGCACCCGCAATTGCGCATCGAGATTCGACAGCGGCTCGTCGAACAAAAACACTTTGGGATTGCGGACGATGGCGCGGCCCATCGCAACGCGCTGGCGCTGGCCGCCGGAGAGCTGCTTCGGCTTGCGGTGGATCAGGTCGGTGATGTCCAGCATCCGCGCCGCCTCGTCGACGCGCTGCTTGATCTCGGCCTTGGGATATTTCTTCAGCCGCAACCCGAACGACATGTTCTCGGCGACCGTCATGTGCGGATACAGCGCGTAGTTCTGGAACACCATGGCGATGTCGCGGTCCTTCGGCGGAACGTCGTTGACGACGTCGCCGCCGATCACGATGTCGCCGTCCGAGATTTCCTCGAGCCCGGCGATCATCCGCAGCGTCGTCGACTTGCCGCAGCCGGACGGGCCGACGAACACCACGAATTCCTTGTCCGGAATGTCGAGATCGATGCCGCGGACGGCCTCGACGTCGTCGTAGCGCTTCACCACCTTGCGCAGGTTCACTTCGGCCATTGCGTCACCCTTTCGTTGCGCCCGCGGTGAGCCCCGCGATGTAGTAATCCATCAAAAACGCGTAGATGATCAAAGGCGGCGCGGCGCCGAGCAGCGCGCCGGTCATGATCTGCCCCCAGTTGAACACGTCGCCCTTGATCAGCGTGGTGATGATGCCGACCGGCAGCACCAGCTGATCGGTCGAGGTGGTGAACACCAGGGGATACAGGAACTGCGCCCAGGACACGGTGAAGGCGAAGATCGTCGCGGCGATGATGCCGGGCAGCGCCACCGGAATGAAGATCCGCGTCAGCGTCTGGAACCACGACGCGCCGTCGATGATCGCAGCCTCGTCCAGCTCCTTCGGGATCGAGGCGAAATAGCCGATCATGATCCAGGTGCAGAACGGCACCGTCAGGGTCGGATAGATGATCAACAGCACGTACCAGCGGTTGATCAACTGGATGCCGCTCCAGTCGCCGAACGTGGCGAACATCTTGAACAGCGGAATGAACAGCAACGTGTCCGGGATCAGATAGGTCAGGAACACGCCGGTGGCGAGCGTTGCCGAGCCCCAGAACCGCATCCGCGCCAGCGCGAACGCCGCCGGCACGCTGATCAGCATGGTGATGGTGACGACGAAGATCGACACCATCGCCGAATTGAAGAAGAACGTCAGGAACTGGTTCGAGGTCAGCAACTGGATGTAATTGCCGAGCGTCGGGTGGAACACCCACCACGGATTGGTCGCCGCCGAGATCTCCTGGCTGCTCTTCAGCGAGGTGATCAGCATGTAGAGCGGCGGCACCAGCGAGAAAATCGCGAAGATCGTCAGAAAGAAATACGACCATTTCAGCGCCCAGGCGCGGTCGCGGCTCATGCTGCCGTAGCCCGGATTGCGCCGTGGCGCGGCCTTGTCGATCGTCAGTGTCGAGGCCATCAGCTTTCGTTCCCGCGTTTGTTGATGTCGCGCAAGATGAAGATCGCCGCGACGCCGAGGATCGGCAGCATGAACAGCGACACGCTGGCGCCGAGCGGAATGTCCGAGCCCTCGATGCCGATCCGGAACGCCCAGGTGGCGAAGATATGGGTGTGGTCGAGCGGGCCGCCGGCGGTGAGGATGCGGACGATGTCGAAATTGGCGAAAGTGACGATCAGCGAGAACAGCGTGGTGATGGCGATGATGTTGCGCATCATCGGCAGCGTCACGTACCACAGCTTCTGCCACCAATTGGCGCCGTCGATCGACGCCGCCTCGTAGAGCTGCTCCGGCACCGATTTCAGCGCCGCCAGATACATGATCATAAAGAACGGCGCGCCATACCAGATATTGACCAGAATGACCGAGAACCGCGCCCAGGACGCGTCGCCGGTCCAGGGAATCGGGCCGGCGCCGAACAGGCCGAGCGTGTAGTTGAACGCGCTGTAGGACGGGTCGAACAGCCACAGCCAGGCCAGCGTCGACATCGCCGGCGGGATCACCCACGGCACCAGCAGCATGCCGCGCCATTTGCGCTGGCCCTTGGCCGGCACGTTGTGGACGAAATGCGCGACGATGAAGCCGAGCAGCGCCTTGAACACCACGGCGGTGATCGCGAAAATGCAGGATTGCTGCACCACCAACCAGAACGTGTCGCGCTTGAACAGGAACAGAAAATTGTCGAAGCCGACGAAGCGCTGCATCGACTTGTTCAGCGTCGCCAGATGCACCGCGTAGAACGCCGGATAGATCACCAGCACGCCGATCAGCACGATCAGCGGCAGCGCCATCAGGAACGCCACCATCGATTTGCGCTTCATCATCGCCGCGAGCCCGCCCCGCCTGCGGCGGGTGGACGCCGCGGCGACCCTGCCCGGCTGATACGGAATGTCGACCATCGAAGGCTCCTCCCCGTCATTGCGAGGAGCGAAGCGACGAAGCAATCCAACAGCGCAGCGGTCGGTGCTCTGGATTGCTTCGCCGTCGGCTCGCAATGACGAACTTAGACGTTGCGTGAGTCGCGGCTTGTTGCGGCCGTCAGCTTCGCATGAAGCCCTCGCACTCGCCTTCGGCCCAGGCGAGCGTCTTCTCCATCGCCTCGCCCTGATAGTGGCGCACGCACATCTTGGTCAGCGTCGCCTGGGCGTAGATCTGCTGCGCGATCTTCGGCGGCGCCGGCGACGCCGCGATCGACAGCGTCTGGCGCTGATACGGATCGGGATAGCTGAACAGCGTCCCGGTCGGCGGTGCCTGGTCCGCCCAGACCTTGAGCTTGGTCAAATTGGCGAAGGCCGGCAGGTCGTAGCCGCCGGACGCCGCCACCAGTTTCTCGATCGAGTCCGGCTGCGACAGATGCCGCAGCAGGCTCTTGGCCGCCTCCTTGTTCTTGGAGAACGTCCAGGTGGTCCAGAAGAACGGCAGGAACGGCGCGTAGCGGCCCTTCGGCCCCTTCGGGAAGCCGTGGGTCCAGAGCTGCTCGGCGACCTGCGGCGCGTCGCGCTTGGCGACCGCCCAGGCGCTCGGCGGGTTCATGATCATCGCGCCGCGGCCGGACACGATCCATTTGTTGTTCGAGGAGTCGTCCCAGGCGGTGACGTCGGCCGGCAGGAACGCCATCAGCTTCTTGTAGAATTCGAGCACCTGGCGGACCTCGTCGGTCTTCACCGTGACGTTGCCCTTGGCGTCGACGAGCTGCGCGCCGAACGCCTGGAAGAACGCGCCGGCGCTGTCGACGCTGTCGGAGGTCTCGCCGAGCCCGATGCCGAACGGCACGCCGGCCTTGTGGCAGGCTTCCGCCGCCTTCAGGAACGTCTCCATGGTCCAGTCGTCGTCCTTCGGCGGGCTGCCGGCCGGATACATCGCCTGGATGTCGATGTTGGCGTGCTTCTTCAATAGGTCGATGCGGGTGCACGGCCCCTTGATCTGGCTGCCGATGCAGGACGGCACCGCGAGCCATTTGCCGTCGCGCTTGGCGAGATATTCGACGGTGTTGTTGACCTTGCCGTTCTGCTTGATCAAGTCTTCCATCAGGTCGTTGACCGGCTCGATCAGTTCGGCGTTGGCGTGCGGCCACCAGGTCGGCATCGACAGGATGTCGTGACCGGATTTGGCCTGCGCCTCGGCGGCGATGGTCAAGAGGTTCTTGTTGCCCTGGCTCGGGATGTAGTCGATCGAGACCTCGACCTTCTCCTTCTCGCCCCATTGCTTGACGAGTTCGGTGCAGGTGTTGTTGGCGCCGGGAACCCAATGGTCCCAGAACCCCATCGTCAGTTTGCCGGCGGCGTGGGCGCCGCGGACGTAGGGCGCGGTGACCAGCGCCGCCGAAGTGATGGCGGTAGCGGCGACGAACTGGCGGCGGCTGAGCTTGGTCCGGGATTGGGCAGCGAGCGATCTTGCAGCGGGCGACACGGCATCATCCGACATTTGGCATTCCTCCCTGGTGAGCCAATGCGATGGTCTGGGGCTTTGAAGCGCTCTCTTTGTTTTGGTGGCGCGGCTCTGTTGGCCGTTGGCGCCACGGACGCGGCATTCCGGTGTCGCGATGATCTGATCAGAATTGTTCGCGGCTGTCGAGAATTCAGATCGATTAGTTGACCCGGCGATTAGTTGGTGCCGCGTGCAGAGCAGCATCGCCATGCGATGCACAACGAGATGGCGCTTATCACCGCTGTTTGCTCCCGCCCGCGTCGCAGTGCGCTGCACACCCTGCTGATTGCAGTGCGGTCGATATTTGCCGCACGGCGCGGATGCGGCAGTCGCGAAACGAAATGCCGCTATGATCGCGTCGCCAGCGCGACGCCGGCGAGCGTCAGCACCAAGGCGGCGATCTGGCTGAGGCCGAGCGGCTCGTGCAGCGCGATCGCCGACGCCACCACGCCGATCACCGGCACCGACATGGTGCCGATCGCCGCGACCGAGGCCGACAGCCGCTGCAATGCGGCGAACCAGCACAGATAGGCCAGGCAGAACTGGATCAGCGTCAGATAAGCGAGCCCCGCCCAGCCATAGGGCGTCAGCGCGTCGAGCGACGGCACCTCGAAGGCGAAGCCGACCGCGGTCACCGGAATGCAGCCGAGCCCGATCTGCCACGCCGCCGAGGTCGCGCCCGGAAGCTTGATCGGGAACCGCTTCAGGAAGATGGTGCCGAGCGCGAAGCCGATCGCGCCGGACAGCGCCAGCGCCACGCCGGGCAGCTTCGCGGTGCTGGCCGCAAAGCCGTCCGCGCCCATCAGCGCGGCGATGCCGCCGAACCCCAGCACCAGCGCCAGCACGCGCCGCGCCGTCAGCCGCTCGCCGAGCAGCGGCCACGCCAGCAGCGCGGTCCACACCGGCATCGAATAGCCGATCACCGCGGTCTCGCCGGCCGGCATCCACAAAAGCGCCAGCCCCATCACCACCATCCACAGCGTGACGTTGAAGAACGCCGACACCGCGAGCCGCCCCCACAGCGCCCGCGGCACCAGCAGCGAGTCGCCGCGCAGCGCCGCATAGGCGAACAGCAGCAGCGAGCCGGCCAGCCCCGGCAGGCCGCGCGCCGGCAGCGGCGGCCATTCCGAAATCACGTATTTCGACACCGGCCAGCTCAACCCCCACGCCACCGAGGTGACGGCGAGCAGGACGAGGCCGCTGGTCGCGGCGCGCGACGGCGCGGCGACGGGAGTTGGGTCGGACATAGGGAACACCCGGCAGGACGAACGGCGCCACCATGCCGGTATTGGCGTCCCGTCACCACCCGAAATAGCGGTCCGGTGGCGCCCCGCGGTGAGTCGGGCATGGCAACCCCTTCTGGCGAAAATATACCTGCCCTGTGAACAGCGGGTGCAGTCCGGAGTCCGGCCTCCTCGGGCGAATTTTTGCCCTTTGGAATCCATGAGGACTCACCGATACTTGGCGGCATCAGGACGCGGCCAGGCCCCCTGTTTTCCACGTAGTTCCACCACATTTAGTATTTGATTCAGGAACCCGCACTATTGCTTGACGGGTCAGACGGAGTCGGCCTAGTTTTGGGGCCTGTCCAGCGAGGGGGTTTTTGGTCCCGCCGGACATTCCCAGAAGGGTACCGAGCCGACCGCCTCCGACAAGCCTGACGGCACCGGGGTATGGGCTCATCTGTGCCCGAAACCGGCTGTTTGGGCGCAAAAGACGGGTCGCGAAACGGCTCGCATTGATGCGTGGGGCGTTAGAGGATCAGGGCTGCGGTCGAAGGCGATCGCGGCGTTGCCCTCCGAGACAGAAACAGGGCCGGACCACTGGCTCGCACGGCGAACCCAACGGTTCGCGACCAACAACTTTCGGGCCCATGGGGTCCGGCACATATGGAACGGGGCACGAGATGAAGATCGAACGGCGCTACACCACCGACGGCCAGTCACCCTATGCGGCGATTCAGTTCCGGCTGAGGACGAGTGAGATCCGCAATCCGGACGGCTCCGTGGTGTTCCGCCTCGAAAATGTCGAAGTGCCCGAGGGCTGGTCGCAGGTCGCCTCCGACGTGCTGGCGCAGAAGTATTTCCGCAAGGCCGGCGTCGCCGCGCGCTTGAAGAAGGTCGAGGAAGAGACCGTGCCGTCCTGGCTGTGGCGCTCGGTGCCCGACACCGAGGCGCTCGCCGCCCTGCCCGAGGCCGAGCGTTTCACCTCCGAACATTCGTCCAAGCAGGTGTTCGACCGCCTCGCCGGCTGCTGGACCTATTGGGGCTGGAAGGGCGATTACTTCTCGTCCGAAGACGACGCCCGCGCGTTCTACGACGAACTGCGCTACATGCTGGCGTCGCAGATGGTCGCGCCGAATTCGCCGCAATGGTTCAACACCGGCCTGCACTGGGCCTACGGCGTCGACGGCCCCGGCCAGGGCCACTATTACGTCGACTACAAGACCGGCAAGCTGACCAAGTCGAAATCCGCCTACGAGCATCCGCAGCCGCACGCCTGCTTCATCCAGGGCATCGAGGACGACCTCGTCAACGAGGGCGGCATCATGGACCTGTGGGTGCGTGAGGCGCGGCTGTTCAAATACGGCTCCGGCACCGGCTCGAACTTCTCGCGGCTGCGCGGCGAAGGCGAGCGCCTGTCGGGCGGCGGCCGCTCCTCGGGCCTGATGAGCTTCCTCAAAATCGGCGACCGCGCCGCCGGCGCGATCAAGAGCGGAGGCACCACGCGGCGCGCCGCCAAGATGGTGGTGGTCGACGCCGACCATCCGGATATCGAGGCCTATATCGACTGGAAGGTGAAGGAGGAGCAGAAGGTCGCGGCGCTCGTCACCGGCTCCAAGCTCAACCAGAAGCACCTCAAGGCGATCCTGAAGGCCTGCGTCAATTGCCAGGGCTCCGGCGACGACTGCTTCGATCCCGAGAAGAACCCGGCGCTGCGCCGCGAGGTCAAGATCGCCCGCCGCGCGCTGGTGACCGATGCGATGATCAAGCGCGTCATCCAGTATGCCAAGCAGGGCTACAAGGAGATCGACTTCCCGATCTATGACACCGATTGGGATAGCGAGGCCTACCTCACCGTCTCCGGCCAGAACTCCAACAACTCCGTCTCGCTGAAGGACGACTTTTTGCGCGCGGTGGAGACCGACGGCGACTGGAATCTCACCAGCCGCACCACCAAGAAGGTGATGAAGACGGTCAAGGCCCGCGACCTGTGGGAGAAGATCGGCACCGCCGCCTGGGCCAGCGCCGATCCCGGCCTGCACTTCAACAGCACGATGAACGACTGGCACACCTGCAAGGCGTCGGGCGACATCCGCGCCAGCAATCCGTGCTCGGAATACATGTTCCTGGATGATACCGCCTGCAATCTGGCGTCGGCGAACCTGCTGACCTTCTACGACACCACCGCCAATGTGTTCGACCTGCCCGCCTACGAGCATCTGTGCCGGCTGTGGACCGTGGTGCTGGAAATCTCGGTGCTGATGGCGCAGTTCCCGTCCAAGCAGATCGCCGAGCTGTCTTACGAATTCCGCACGCTCGGCCTCGGCTTCGCCAATATCGGCGGCCTCTTGATGACCATGGGCCTGTCCTACGACTCCAAGGAAGGCCGCGCGCTGTGCGGCGCGCTGTCGGCGATCATGACCGGCGTGTCGTATGCGACCTCGGCCGAGATGGCCGCAAAGCTCGGCCCGTTCCCGGGCTACAAGAAGAACGCCGCGCATATGCTGCGCGTGATCCGCAATCACCGCCGCGCCGCCCATGGCGAGAGCCGCGGCTATGAGGCGCTGTCGGTGGCGCCGGTGCCGCTCGACCACGCCGGCTGCCCGATCCCCGAGGCGATCGCGCATGCCAAGGCGGCGTGGGACAAGGCGCTCGAACTCGGCGAGCTGCACGGCTATCGCAACGCCCAGACCACGGTCGTGGCGCCGACCGGCACCATCGGCCTGGTGATGGATTGCGACACCACCGGCATCGAGCCCGATTTCGCGCTGGTGAAATTCAAGAAGCTTGCGGGTGGCGGCTACTGGAAGATCATCAACCGCGCGGTGCCGGCCGCCTTGCGCATCCTCGGCTATCCGGAAAACCAGATCGCCGAGATCGAGGCCTACGCGGTCGGCCACGGCTCGCTCAGCAACGCGCCGGCGATCAACCGTTCGACGCTCAAAGCCAAGGGCTTCACCGACGAGGCGCTGGCGAAGGTCGAGGCCGCGCTGCCGACCGCCTTCGACATCAAATTCGCCTTCAACAAATGGACCTTCGGCGAGGACTTCCTGCGCGAGACGCTGAAGCTCGACGCCGAGGCGATCGCCGCGCCGAACTTCGACCTGTTGGCCGCGATCGGCTTTTCCAAGCGCGAGATCGAGGCCGCCAACATCCACATCTGCGGCGCCATGACCGTGGAAGGTGCGCCGCACCTGAAGGCCGAGCACTACAGCGTGTTCGATTGCGCCAATCCCTGCGGCAAGGTCGGCAAGCGCTATCTGTCGGTCGAGAGCCACATCCGGATGATGGCGGCGGCGCAGCCGTTCATCTCGGGCGCGATCAGCAAGACCATCAACATGCCGAACGACGCCACCGTGGAGGACTGCAAGTCCGCCTACATGCTGTCGTGGAAGCTCGCGCTGAAGGCCAATGCCCTGTATCGCGACGGCTCGAAGCTGTCGCAGCCGTTGAACTCGCAGCTGATCGCCGACGACGACGAGGACGACGACGCGCTCGACAATTTCCTGGAGAAGCCGATGGCGGCGCGCACCGCCCAGATCTCCGAGAAGGTGGTGGAGCGCCTGGTCGAGCGCATCGTGGTGATGCGCGAGCGCGAGAAGATGCCGGATCGCCGCAAGGGTTACACCCAGAAGGCGGTGGTCGGCGGCCACAAGGTCTATCTGCGCACCGGCGAATATGACGACGGCCGGATCGGCGAGATCTTCATCGACATGCACAAGGAAGGTGCCGCACTTCGCTCCTTCATCAACAATTTCGCGATCGCGGTGTCGCTCGGCCTGCAATACGGCGTGCCGCTCGAGGAATATGTCGACGCCTTCACCTTCACCCGGTTCGAGCCCGCCGGCCCGGTCCAGGGCAACGACTCGATCAAGTATGCGACGTCGATCCTCGACTACGTGTTCCGCGAACTCGCCGTGAGCTACATGGGCCGGTTCGACCTCGCCCATGTCGATCCCAGCGAGACCGGCTTCGACGCCATCGGCAAGGGCGTCGACGAAGGCAAGGCGCCGGAAGGCACGCCGTCCGGCCAGCACGCCGCGACCAAGTACCTGTCGAAGGGCCTGACCCGCTCGCGCACCGACAATCTGGTGGTGATGCGCAGCACGCCGGCGACGCCGGATGCCGGCTCGTCTCCGGTGAAGATGGCCTACTCGCAGCCGGACAGCCACGCCAAGTCGACCTCGCGGATCGGCGACGTCCTCGAAGGCGCCACCGCGCTGAAGCAGGAAGCCGACCACGACCTGTCGCCGACCGAAAAGCTCGAAGCCCTGCAATGGAGCCGCGCCGGCGCCGCCCAGGCCCAGCCCGCAGCCTCCAAAGCCGAACGCCGCGCCGAAGCCAAGGCGCGGGGTTACGAGGGCGACTCGTGCGGCGAATGCGGGAATTTCACGCTGGTGCGGAACGGGACGTGTATGAAGTGCGATACGTGCGGGAGCACGACGGGGTGTAGTTGAGCGAATTAAGCTAATGTCGCTCACCCCAAAAGACTGCATTTGAGGCCGGAACCACAATCTGCCCGCAGATAATTTGCCCGCAGTAATCGCAGCAATATTGGCCCGCCGCACGGCGGGCCAATTCTTTCAGAAGACTTGAAGGCTAGTCAAAAGACCGGCTCGCAAGAATAAGCCGTACGCCAAAACGTAGATCGCAAATAAAACAAGCAGAATGGTTCGTCCGCATCGAGGCGGCGGTGCTCACATCAACACCGTTCTCGCCATCGTCTGCGCCGTCCTGATCAACGGAGCGTTCTGATCGGCCCATTGCTTCCGCGCGAGCGGTGCCGGCACGGACTCCCGAAACTTCCCCCCACCGATATTCTTGACGAACTCGGCGACGTCCATCGGGTCGATCTTCTCCATGGCGGCGAGCTTTTCGAGGATCGGATTCACCTCCTCTCCTTTCGTCTTCGGAAGGATCAGACCGAGATCGTGGACCTCGCATTCGAGTCCCGCCATCGACAACGCGGCGCCGAAGACGGCCGTCGCCTGCGTGCCTCGCCAGAGAAACAGGTGCAGATCGGCTTCCTCCTGCACCTGGGTCGTAATGTCGAGATCCCAGTCGCGGAAGGTCTCCCGGCCCGCCGACAGCAGGTCCCTTCCGCTCTGGTCGAGATAGGGCGGCACATCGTCGTCTTCGTAGACCGCCTTCATCTCGGCAATCAGCCGATCGTGTGCAGGTTCGAAAGTATTCCGTTCGAACCGAGGAACGACACCTCCGCGATGCGGAGCTACCAAGAGTGTTCGGGTCTTTTCGTCGATCTCGCGTACGATCCACCGCTGCCCGGCGAATACGACGAGGCTGCCGATGTTCACGGGATACGAGATCGGCAAAGTCCCCAAGGTGCGGCCGCCGACCGTGAGGCGCCATTCCTCGGGTGTCTCGAAGACCGCGAAGAAGCTTCGCGACTGGACGATCTTCTCGCCTTCAGAGCCGAGCATCAGTGTGCCGTCCGGTGCCTGTTCGAGAAAGCGAATGTCCGTCGAACCGAGGTGGCGCAGCAGGCCCGCGAAGTCCGATGTACCGATCGACGCGAATGGCCCCGGTCCGCACAGGAGATCGAAGAGCGGCTTGGGCGAAATGCCACCCCGCTCCGCGATCACGGAAAGGATCTGGTGGATGAGCGTCGACGGAATCTCGGGGCTTGGCGCCGCCGGCTCGACGAAGCCCGCCAGCAGCAGCCGAACGATCGCGACCGAGCGCACGGTGTTCATGTGGAGTCGGTCCAGAAGACCTGATTTCCGGCTGATGTACGGTTCGCGCACATAGATCCGGAGGATGGCCGGGGTGCCGGCGCGGCGGCCCGTCCGACCCAGCCGCTGGCGCACGGATGCCAAGGCACGCGGTGCCCCGATCTGGGCCACCGACTTCACCGATCCAATGTCCACCCCAAGCTCGAGCGTCGACGTGCACACGGCCGTGGTCGGAAGCTTCCCGTCCTTCAGCCGGATCTCCAGCTCCTCGCGCAGCACCTTCGACAGGCTGCCATGGTGCGGGAAAAACTCGTTCGGGACGTTCGCCTTCTCGCAGCGGCGGCGCAGCCGGTCGGCCGCCGACTCTACCGTACGGCGCGAGCCGCCGAAGACCAGGTTGTTGGAGCCGCGCAATGTGCCGAAGAGGTGGTCGGCGATGTAGTCGAGGGCGATGCGCTGCGGGAGCGCATCCGACGCCGGCTCTTCGTCCGCCTCCGCAACCCCTTCGGCGTGGTCCGGATCGTCGAGGTCCGGCGGCTCCGAATAGCCTCTCACCTGCAGACGCAGCTCGGGCGCGTCCGACTTGGCCTGCAGGATGTCGACCCGGTCCGGATCGACGGGTCTCAACCAGGCGGCCGCCTGCCGCAGATCACCTATAGTTGCCGACAGTCCCACCCGCCTCGCACTGGTCGGCGCCATCGCGTCGATCCGCTTGAGCAGGCTGGCCACGTGAAGGCCGCGCGGACCCTGCAGGAAAGAGTGCACCTCGTCGACGACGATGAAGTCCGCCGCGGCGAGCAACCGCTTTGCGTCGGCCGGCCTTCGGGTGAACATAGCCTCGATCGATTCCGGCGTGATCAGTGCGACGCCCTCCGGTTTGTCGATCGCCTTCCTCTTCGCGGATGGCGAGGCATCGCCGTGCCACTTCACCACGGGGATTTCCATGGCCTCGCAGAGCGTCTCGAGCCGGCGGAATTGATCATTGATCAGCGCCTTCAGCGGGCTGACGTAGAGCACCGAGAACCCCGACTGCGTTCGGTCCGCCACCGCGGTCAGAATCGGCAGGAATGCCGCCTCGGTCTTGCCGGCGGCGGTCGACGCGGCGATCAGGATGTCGCCGGCGCCATCGAGCGCGGCCACAATGGCGCGCGCCTGGATCTCGCGCAGCTCATTCCAGCCCTGATCCCGGATCCAACGCCGGACCTTCGGATGCAGGCGATCGTAGGCTCCCTCAAGGGAGGCGAAGCTTGGTGAGCTCATCACCCTCCTCGCCCGAGTTGGACGTCTCGCCTTCCGTGGTCGGCTGGGTATCAGGAGCGTCCGGGGCGACCTCGACCTGCCCCAGGAGATCCTGCCACTTCGCGGTCGGGTTCTGCTCCAGCACCGACAACATCTGCACGAACGCCTTCACGGTCGTCCGGGGCGCCCGAAAGTAGGCTTCTCCGATGCGCTTGTTGCAGTGATCCATGAAGGCGTGCAGCGCCTCGTCCGGCACCAGGAATCTCTCCGGATCGCCGCCGGCGAAGACCGCGCGGATGTTGGTCAGCAGGACCATCATGTCCTCCGGCGTCAGATTCTGAAGCCGGAGGACCGGGCCGCTGTAGTCCACGAGACCGCCGGTGGCGAAGCGGTTCTCGGCCAGACGGGACTGGAGGGCTTCGTAGCTGTATAGACCCCGCCGCGTATCCATCAGGAATTCCGGGGTCCCGCACATCACGAAGCCGATGCCCGACGTGTTGCCCTGGAGCGCGTCGTTCACGATCCGGAGGATCTCCTCAAAGTTTTGGTTGCGCGCCTGCGAACTCTGAAGCTTGTAGAGATTGACCATCTCATCGAACATCACCACCAGTCCGGCGTAGCCAGCGATGCGGGTCAGACAAGCCAGAGACTTCAGGCTGTCGTAGATGTCGCCGTCGTCGATGATGGTGCGAACCCCAAGCGCTTGGCGCGCCTCCGTTTTGGTGGAAAACTCTCCGCGGAGCCAGCGCAGCGCCGCCGCTTTCAGCTCCTCATCGCCCTCCTCGCTTCCCTTCCAGTACGCCTTCAGCACGACCGCGAAGTCGTAGCCGCCGACGAACTCCTGGATCGGCGCCAGCTTCTGGTCGATCACGGTCTCGACCGGGATGCTGCGCTCCGCCGCCTCCTTCACGGAATCGGTGACAAGGCGCTCCACGACGCCGGCCAGCGCGCCTCCCTCGGGCTTCGTCCGGGTCGCCATGTTTCGGACAGCCTCCGAATACAGCGCGCGCGCCTGGCCACCGGTCGCGTGGATGCGGCGGTCAGGCGCCAGATCCGCATGGATCGTGACGCACTTCCGTTCAAGTGCGATCAGCCGGATCAGATTGGCGAAGAAGGTTTTGCCGGCGCCGTACTCGCCAATCACGAAGCGTACGCAGGCCCCGCCGTCGCCGATACGATCGACGTCCCGCAGCAGCGCGGCGATCTCGGCGGCGCGCCCGACCTGGATGTACGGCAACCCGAGCCTCGGCACGACACCGGCGGATAGCGCCTGAATGATCGTGTCCCGCTCCTTGGGCTTGATCTTCTTCGTGGTGCTCGTCATTCCGCATTCTCTCTCAATTCGGCCAACCGCTCGCGCAGGTCCGGCGCTATCGTAACGTCATGGCCAACCTCGATCAGCGCTTCATCGAACAGGTCGAAGGACCACTCGTTGATGCGCTCGATGGCCCCCTCGGGCAGAAGCTTCATCTCTTTCGCGCGCTGGTCGAACTCGGCGCGCGGCACCGTCCCCTTGATCTCTAGCATCTCGACGAGCTCGGCATGGGCGGTATCCAGCCCTTCGAAAGCCGACCGCCCAGTCGCAGAGGCCTGTGACACAGGCTCTGCCTCTGGGGCTTCGTCGGTGAAGATGTCGGCGAGCAGTTTGGCCACCGCCTGCGTTTCTCGCTGCGTCCTGGCCAACTTCTCCGCGTCGATCTGGATACCCCCAGACGTTTCGGCGGCGATCGGCGCCGGAGGCTCGGGGATCGAAGACACTTCCGCCTGGGGCGGAATGGGAATGCCGGCAACCCGTTTCTCTTCGGTCAGCGCCACCGGCTCGTCCGAAGGTGACGCTGTGGCCGCAGCCCGATGAAGTTCGCTGTAGACCCGCTCCTTCGGCAACCCCAACGCCTTGTGCAGCCGCTCGAGGAATTTCACTTCTTCTGGCCCGACGTGTTCGTTGCCTCCGACCACCGTCAGGGCCGCTCTCGCGATCGCCTCGCGCTCGGCGGGACTGTGCTCCGCCAACTTCCGCATCACCCGCGCCTGCTTGGGCGGGCTGTTGAAGACGGTGACGGCGTATCCGATCAGCCGAGCCTGTTCGATCCCGCCAAGGTCTTTCTCAGCCCGAATGCCGTCGACGATCCGCTGCAGTTCGTCGTGCGATGACTCGCCGTCGACCGCCGCTGCCAGAACCGCAACCTCGATCTGGGCCTTCATAGCGCGATAAGCCGGCCTTTGGTGATCGACGGGGCCGCCTTTCGGCGCCTTGAAGACGATCACCTGGTCGTCGAGCTGCGGTACGCCGCTCCCGTAACGACGATCCGGCTCGATCGCGATGTCGACCTGGTCCAGCAGCCCACCCAACTGGTCCGCCATCCCAGGCGTGATCTTGCCGACAGGAAGCTCAAGTCCGGCAATGGCCAACATCTTGCTCATCTTCGTGCTGGCGCGCTTGTGCTCGCCCATGATCTCCGCCATCCGGTGGCCGAACTTCGCGACCAGGCCATCCTGCGGATCGGTCTGAAGCTCCTTCGGTAGCAGCAACGCCGCGCGCATCGAGTTGCGCTCGTCGGGCTTGCGGCCGACGTAGCGGCTGAACGGCTCGAGTTCGGCGGTGACTTCCTCGACCAACTTTTTGAGTTCGGCTCCGGATCGAGGAGACTGGATCGGGTCCGGAAGTTGCTCATGAGGTCCGGAAATCGGTACTTCGAACGCGCCGCTCGCCGCCTTGTAGTGGATAACAATGTTGGCCGCCGGCTTGGCGGAGATGCCGTTCGGGTACCTCGCCGCGAACCACACTTTCCAAAGTCGGACGAACTCGGTGAAGCATCGGACAGCCGGCGTCCTCAGATACACATCAGGCAGTGCCAGCACCCACAGCAATGCATCCTCTGAGCCGACCGCCTTCGACTGGGACAGCACTTTCCCGAGGTGTAGCCGAACCGCAGCGTTCATCTCCGAGGAATTTTCATGCTCCGGCTTCGGTATGGGAAGCGCCAGGGGAATGCCCGCGGCGATGCGGGCGCAGTTCAAAAATTCGGCCGCATAACGGCGCAGCGATCCGCTATGGCCGTAGACCGACAGGAGCTCTTCCACCTCCTGGACCACCGCGGGCGTCGATGCCCTGTCCCGATCGATGAACAGTCGATGCTCAAGACCATAGAAGAACAGGAAAACGTAACCTACGCCGTAGGTAGGGTCGCGTCGTCCGCCAGCCAGCCAGTCGATGTACGCTCGCCGTGCCCGCGGCGGGATGTCCGCGTAGGATGGCCAATACGGCATCGAGGAACCGCTCACGTCTGGCGGCGCCGCCACCGGCAGCTTGGGATTGACGACGTATTGGTCCGTCGAGCGACCATCCCTCAGCGCCACAGCACTACCGAGGTAGAACAGACCAGCCCGGATCTTAGCGCCACGGACCTCAGTCGTATCCCCTGCGCCGATCCAGCGCGCGTCCGGACGCAGACTTGAAGAACCAGGCCGCAAGCCTTCGATCCGGATTTCTGGCCTGATCTCGACCGTCATGGTGGGCTGCAAAGCTCTAGCGGCAGGGTCGGTCTGCCCCCCGCGCCATTTCCGGACCGCCATAGCAATCACCAGAACGCCGCCGGCGATCGCTGCAAAACCCACGACGGCAGAAGCATGCGTTGTGACGAATTCGTAGGCGGCGCTGATCGCCCAGATCACCAGGCCGACTAGCACCAGAACACCGCATCCTAGCGATGAACTGTCCTTCTTCGCCATGTTCCCCGCCTGCCCAGACGGCCGTCGCGCGTCCTCCGCAACCAGCAGTTCTGGCCGTGAATGATTCAACAGTCAAACCGGGAGTAGCTACCTGCCGGCGTGCTCCACCGCGCAGAAGGCGAGTCCCGGAGCGGGATAGGTGCTTTGCGCCCCGAAAACTTAGCTGTTCTTTTGCTGACGTGGGCGCTTCAGATACGCCACGATCGCATCCTCGGCGATCTCGTAGGCGTTGCGCTCCTCGTCCAAGGCGGCCTTCTTCAGGCCCTTCACGATCTCTGGCTTCATGTACATCAGGACCTGGCGGCGGCCGTCCTTGCGGTCCCGGCTGCCAATGCCGGCGGTCGCCGACCCCACCTTCTTCGCCATCTCCCGTCCCCCGAATAGCTGGCTATTCACATCAGGCTACCGCCGTCACCCGAGTCGGGCAAATCCAATCAGCTATCTGGCTATCTGGCTATTTTGCTATTGACGTATGCTGGCGGGATCCTATATAGCCCGCCACCTTCCGCGTCGTGCGCCGACGCCAGACCCTCGGGAGCGCCAGATGTTCAACGACATCGATGCCGACTACCTGCTCCCGTTCTCGGGCCAGCCAGTCGCCTGACTCCGCCGTCCTCCCTTCGCTACAGGCGCAACTCCCCGGCCTCACCGTGACTTCTTGCTAGTCGTTCTCGACTAACAAAAGCCGCTGTGGATCTGCGGGATGCACTGTCAAGCGAAAAGCGACTCGTTCTCCGCATTTTTCGAAATGTGGGGAAACTGAAGGGCTTAGAAGGTCCTCGAAAACACTCTTTTTGGCGTGCTCGGCGGAGGAGCGCCGTTGCTGCGACGCCTTGTGCCGAGCCCGCTCGCGACGATTCCCGTTAGTTCGCGGGCGCCAAAAGTACCGCTCGAATCCGGGCACTCCCCGCCCGGCGAGGCATCTTGCACCGCCCGACGCTGATCGTCAGGGTGAAATCACAAGTTCGCCGAAGGAGAGAACTCGCAACCAACTGACAGCCGAACGGCTTCAAACGAAAAGAGCGGCCCTGCGCTAACAGAACCGCCCTTCGTTGAAGTCGGATCACCAGTCGTCCGGAGGGACAAACCGAGAGAACCCCGCACCAACCAACACACGGACCGTACAGCTGCTCGGCTCCGTGGTGCAAGGTTCTCTCGGCCGCCCCTCCGAAATCTCGACTTATCCCCAGCACCGGCACCTTTCCGGTGGATGGCGGAGCCATGTCCGGAGAAAGCCCCTTGCAGCCGTACACGCTCGACCAATACCTCGCGCCCGATCCCTGCATCAGGGACCCGCTCCCGTCCCCCACCGTGATCCGCCTGCCGCGCGACACCCGCGCGAGCCGGAAAATCGCGCTACGCAGCAAAGGCAGCGCGCGGGCCGGCATCGTCATCGACGACCACATCACCTACGCCGAGTCCCACCTCGAATTCCAAGCGATGCTCGCCTACAGCGCGCACCCCGACGTCGTCGAGGTGCGCGAACAGCCGCCTTCGATCGAATACGTCGACGACGACGGCGAGGTCCACGACCACACGTTCGACCTGGCCGTAACCTGCGCCGATGGCCGGCGCGTCGCCGTCTTCGCAAAGCCCGCCGCCAAGGTCGCCCGCCGCGACAGCGACCGCCAGGTCGAACTCCTCGCCGCGCAGACACCCCGGGAGTTCGCCGACGAGATCAAACTGCTGACCGAGAACGATCTCACCGACGTCGACCGCTTCAACGCGGCAGCCATCAGGCGCGCTCGGCAGCGACCGGATCCGGCAGACGACGAGGCCATCCAGCCCATCATCGACGCGCTCCGCGGCCCCACCACCATCGGCCACCTGATGCAGGCCGCCGGGATCGGCAGCTGGAGCTACGACGCGATCGTCCGCGCCGTCGCGGACCGCCGCCTCGTCCTCGTCGAGCACACCGCTCTCGACCACGACGCCGTCGTCGAACGTCCCTCCTCCTCGATCAACCGGTAGGTGCGCATGGCCATGACGCTCCGTCCCAAGCTCGTCCTGCCTACGCCACAGCGTTCGGCGCGGCCGGTCCGCTGGGCGTTCGACGACGCCGCTCGCCTCTGCCTCCTCGGCGAGCAGTTCAACTGCATCGAGACCAATGAGCGTGGATGCATCCTCGAATACACCACGAGGACGTCGCCCAACGGCCAGCCGCTGACGTTGCCGATCACATGGGACGAACTCGACGCCCTCGAACGGGATGGCGCGTTCACGTTCGAGCGCAAGGGCTATTCCCTCGAACAGTCGCGCAAAATGCTGCGCGCAGGCGCCCGCCGGATGCGCGATCTGCCGAAGAAACAGCGCGAAACCATCGCCTGGAAGCGGATGCTGATCGAGCGGTTCTGCCAACTGCAGGCGCAGGGCCTCGCCACGATGTCCGAGGCGTCGATCCGCAACGCGCTCGAAATCATCCAGAGCACGCTCTGCAGGGAGGCCGAAGAAACCAAGGCCAAGAAGGGCGCCCAGGCCGGCAGCGAAATCATCACCCTCCGGCGGATGCCGCATCCCTCGACCCTCGTCCGCTGGCTCAAGAAGATGCCCGACACCAGCAAGGAGTCCGCCATGACCCTGATGGACGGCCGCTGCAACAGCGGCAACTTCATCCCGCGGTTCAACGTCGACGAGACCGCCATCCTGTTCAGGTGCGCGCGAGCGTTCCTGATGAAGGAGAAGCCCAGCATCGCCTCCACCAACACGATGATGCGGATCGAATTCAGGAAGGTGAACGCCGAGCGTCGCAGGAAGCATCTGCCGGACCTGAAAATTCCGAGCGAGAAGAAGCTCCGCGACGTCATCGGTTCCTTCACCGCAATCGAGACCGCCGCAGGACGCGAGGGCCTCGACGAAGCCGTCAACCTCTTCCGCCCGTGCAGCGGCGGCGTGCAGGACCTCGTGCGCCCGCTGCAGCGCGTCGAGGTCGACGGCTGGAAAATCCACCTCTACATGATCGCCGTCGCGATCGGCCTCTGGGACCACTTCCCCGAGGATCTCCGCAACGCCATGAAGCCGCTCCGCATGTGGCTCACCGCCGCGCTCTGCTGCACGACGCGCTGCTACGTCGGCCTGTGGATCTCCAAGACGGTCGATGCCGCCAGCACCCTGCAGGCGCTGCGGATGATCTTCACCGACAAAACCGCGCTCGCCTCCTCGTTCGGCGCCACAACGCCCTGGGAGTATCGCGGAACGCCGGAGCTGATGGTGTTCGACACCGGATCCGAAAACTACAACGAGGATGTCGTCGCCGCCCTCACCGACCTGCGCATCCCCTTCCTGTTCCCCCAGACCAGCGCGCCCTCGGCGCGCGGACGCATCGAACGCTCCCACCGCACCCTCGACCAGAAGCTGATCTCGAACCTCTGCGGGCGCGCCATGCCGGTCCAGATGCGCAAACAGTACGAGGGCGAGGCGCGCGCGTGCATCACCGTGGACGAAGCGGTCAAGGTGATCCTCCGCTACATCGTCGACGGCTACCACAACACGCCGCACGCCGGCCTCGGAGGACAGACGCCGCGCTCGAAATGGCTCGACGTCTCCCTCGAGTTCGGAGTCCCGCGCTGCCCCGACATCCATGAACTCCGCCTCGCCCTCGGCGTGGAACGCGAGGCCCGCATGCAGGCCAGCGGCATCCTCGTCCTCGGCAACTGGTACAGGTCGCCCGAGCAGCACGCGCTGTTCCAGAAGATCCGGAACGCGCCCGTCAGGACCCGATACGACCGCGAGAACCTCGGCTGGATCTCGCTCCAGCTCGACGACGTCTCGTGGGCCACCGTGCCCGGTCCGGCCTGGATGCGCGGCGTCAACGCCGACACCTGGATGGCCGCCCGCACCGACCTGCAGCGGCGGTTCAAGATCGAAGCGCAGATGACCGAACCCATCGTGCTCGACGCCATCGCGGCCGCCCTCGAGGTCGACCGCGAGGCCCGAGGACGCAGAGGCATCATCGACTCGCCGCTCACGCAGGACATGCTCGACGCCGTCCAGGCGCGGACCCTGGCCGGCATCGCGTGGACCGACGACAACGCCGTGCCGGCGCAGCGTCCCACCGGCCTGTTCGCAGGCACCATCCCGGTCGGAACGGCCGCCACGGGCGCGCCCGACGAGCAGGATCGGCAGCGCGGCTCGACGCCGACGTCTGGAGGACCCACCCAGCCCGCCTCCGCGAAACCCTCCTACAAGCCGCCGAAGCGCGCCGCGCGCGAGACGCCGCCGACGCCCACAAAACCCAAGCCCGTCCGCTCGTGGACCAAACGCGACACGGAGTGACCGGCATGATCACGCCCGACAACGCCGATCCCGCCGCGTATCTGCGCGCCCTCTGGTCCAAGGACCAGCGCCGCCGCGAGGCGATCATCGAAGCGATCAAATCCGAATACATCCGCGGCGATCGCGACGATCTCCTGGGCAGCACCATCGACATGCTGGTCGACAATGCGGCCCGCAGACGCAACGCCAACCTGCCCCACGGCCACGACAACCGCCGCTACGGCATCGGCATGCTGCTCGTCGCCCCCAGCGGAGCCGGCAAGACCACAGCGCTCCGCGAGGCGTTCCGAAACCACCCGGCCTTTCCGAACTTCGGAGGCGCCGGGTGGTGCCCGCTGATCAGTATCGGGGCGCCCTCCCCCTGCACGCTGCGCCAACTCGCCATGCGCATCCTCGACCAGTTCGACTACGACACGGAGCGAGAACTGCGGGAGAACGCCGCCTGGCGGCGCGTCCACCTCCAGATGCGTGAGCAGAATATCCTGTTCCTGCACATCGACGACCTGCAACACGTGCTGCACCAGGCCGGCGAAGAGGAGATGCAGAAGATCCGGGACACCCTCAAGGATCTCATGACCTCCGCGGACTGGCCGGTCCACATCATCCTCTCGGGCATGCCGGATCTCGTCCCGTTCGTCGCGCACGACCGCCAGCTCCGGCGGAGGTTGAGGTATATCGCTTTCGCCGACCTCTCGGTCGCCCACGACGGCGAGGTCATCAACGACGCCGTCAAAAAGCTCGTCGAGACGTCCGGGTTGAAGCTCGATCTCGACGCCGACGTCGACCTCATCGGGCGTCTCTTCCACGCCGCCAGCTATCAGTTCGGTCTGTCGATCGAGATCGTCGGCGACGCCATCGAGAACGCGCTCCTGCGTAACGAGGGCACCCTCACGCTCGAGGACTTCGCCGTCGTCTACGGATCCCGCACCCTGCAGCCGGCAACCCAGAACCCGTTCGTCGCCAACCTGTGGTCGACCGTCGACACCAGCCTGCTCCGATCGAAGACCGAAGAGCAGAAGCCGGAATCCGCTCCGGCGAAGGCCGGCGGCAAGCTCGGCCGGGACAAGAGGCCGTCCTGATGGTCCTGCGCATCACCGTCCCCCTGGGCGATAGCGAGACCCCGGCCAGCTACGTCAGCCGGTTCGCCGCCGCCAACGGACTGCCCGCCCGCGAGTTCTGCCTGGACTGGGAAACCACGTTCCAGTCCATCGTCGACGGAAGCGCCCAGGCCATCTCCATCATCGCAGGGAAAGCAGACCTCGCCGCCGGCGACCTGATGCAGCACGCCTTCGTCAAAACCAACAAGGACAAGCACGACTACGCCTACCGAGGCGAGCGCCTGCAGCGCGGCTGGCTGAGGAGGAAGGACGTCGCAGTGTGCCCGGCTTGCCTCGCACAAGACCTGGCCTCCACCACCGGCCGCCGCCCTCGCCTGGCCGCCTACGGACGCGCGATTTGGCAGATCGCCGCCATCAAAACCTGCCCGCATCACCACATGCCGCTGATCGTCGCGGCCGACGATCTCACGCCAGGACGGCTGCACGACTTCGCGGATCTGATTGCGCCGGTCCTGCCGAACATCAGCCAGCTCGCCGCCGTCTCGCCGGCGCGGTCACCAACCGACTTCGAGACCTACCTGATCGAGCGTCTCGACAAGACCGGGGCCTCGATCCCCTTCCTCGACAGGTTGGACCTCTACGTGGCCATCCACTGCTGCGAGCTGGTCGGCGCGGTCTCGCTGCACGGACGCACGCCGAGCCTCAAGACCCTGTCCGACGAGGAATGGCGGCTCGCAGGCGCCGCCGGCTTTGACATCCTGCGCGGCGGGACCGAGTCCCTCGACGCCTTCCTCAGGGAGCTGCAACAGACCTATCCGTACACCCGCAGCGGGACCGAAGGTCCGCAGGCCGTGTTCGGTCGCGTCTACCAGGTGCTGGAGTTCGCCGCGCCCGACGCCGCCTACGACCCCGTCCGGGAGGCGATCGGCAGCTACATCCGTGCCAATTTCCCGCTCGCCGCGGGCGACGTGGTGTTCGGGGTCCCCACACCGTCCAGGACCCTGCATTCCATCCGCAGCCTCAGCCTCGAGACCGGCCAACACCCGAAACGTCTCCGGAAGATCCTAGAGGCCTCAGGAGCGCTGACGCCGGCCTCCCGGCTGTCGGTAGACGCCAACGTCCTGTTTCCGGTGCAGGCGGCCCCGCCAGCCCTTCTGGCGGGCCATACCACCCTGTCCCGGCCGGCCGCCAGCAGGCACATCAACGCGCCGCGGTGCCAGATCGACCTCCTGGTCAAGTCCGACCTCATCAAACCGGTCCTCGACGGGCGCGCCGCCGGCGCCGTCGATCAGTACGCCGTCCCCGACCTCGACAGGTTTCTGGAGCAGCTGCTTGACGGCGCCGTGAGGGTCGACAGTCCTGGTCCCGACCAGCTCGACATTCCCGCCGCCGGCAAGCGCGCCTGCTGCTCGGCCGCCGAGATCGTCCGGCTCGTCCTCGACAAGAAGCTCGCCTGGACCGGCCGCAGCGCCGGCGCGCGCGGCTACCTGGCGCTGCTCGTCGACGTCGCCGAACTGCGGCCGCTCGTCCAGGGCGACGACCACGGCGGCATCAAACCGCGCGATGTCGCCAAGCTCCTCGGCGTCAACGACCAGGTCGTCTACAGGCTCATCGAGCATGGACACCTGCCGAGCACCAGCCGCATCCACCCGATTAACCGGTGCCCGCAGACGGTGGTCATGCCCGCCGACCTGCAGGCATTCCAGCGGGCCTACGTGACACTGTTCGGACTCGCGAAGGAGCGCGGGGAGCATTTCAGAAAGACCAAGAAGGCGATGGACGACGCGGGCGTCGAGGCGGTGTTCGATCCGGCCACGCTCGGGGCGACGATCTACCGCCGCAGCGTGTCTGATCAGTCGTTCAATGCTACTTGATGACCCAGCATTACTTTGAAACGATCAACGATGGCGATTTCCTCGTCGTTCCACCACTACCTCTAGGGTCGTGGCCTCACTCATCAAGCACGGCCACCTAAATACCGTCGCCGTGGTCAACCCAATCAACCGCTGTCCGACCGTCGTTGTCATGGCGGCCGAGGTTGATCGCTTCGACGCCGAATTCGTTTCGTTGTTCGCGATCGCCCGCCAGCGCGGCCTGCATCATATGGTCGTCAAGAAGGCGCTCGACGCCGCCGGCATTGAGGCGGCGCTCGACCCGACGGTGATCGGGGCGACGTCCTACCGAAGGTCTGACATCTCCAAAGCCCGCATGTCGACCGCACAGAAAGGCACTCCCGATGATGGCCTATGCTCATTTCAAAGTCGGCCCGAAACGTAGCATCCGCAATGCTTCGCAGTTTCTGGGGATTATGAGAGGTTCGGCAGGACATCTAGGGTAATACTCCCCACCGCTGTGGTCTGCTGATTGACACCGACGTGATCTACTGAATCAATGCAATCCGGAGCTGCAGCTTGCCCAGCATCACTTTCGGCAAGTGAGCGTCCTCAAAATAGAGGAGCGCGGGTAACGCGTTGGCGAGGGGTCATGAGTGCCGAGGTAAAACGTTTCGTCCATGACGAAGCGAACACGGAACGGATCCGTGTCGCCATGCGCGCTGCCATCGCCAATATCGAAACGAATCTAGTTCCGGTCGAGCGCTTGCAGCCAAGGACGCGGCTCGCGCTCGCGGTTTCTCTGCTCGGAGGCGATCATGCGCCGCGAAAGCAGAAATTCACTGCAGGCCTCCGGAACGAACTCCTAAAAGTGGATGCCGACCAGCGTCACTACTGGCTGAGCACCTTCTACACCCTGCTTATGAGTGCGACTTTGCGCCGTGATATGGCAACGTTCTTTACGCCTCCCGCGATAGTCCGCCATCTGCTTGCGCGAGCCGAAAACGCTGGGCTGGATCTGACAACTGCCCGTGTGATCGACCCTGCAGCGGGCGGCGCCGCATTTGTGTCCACCTTGGCCGGCCGCATGACCGAGCTTGGGTGCAAGACGGACGATATCAAGAAGCGCCTCTCGGGAATCGAGATAGACGAACATCTGGCGCTGCTGGGTGAAATACTCCTCAGAGACCGGTTAAACGAAACGCGTGCTGCTGCACGACGCTCCATTCAGGTCGGCGATTCACTGAAAATCGCCAAGACCGCATTCTACGACGCAGTCTTCGTTAACCCCCCGTACGGCCGGTTGCTCGGCCTTGGGCCACAGCTTCCAGAGAGTTGGCTAGCGTTCGCTGCGCGTGGGCACATCAACCGATATGCCCTTTTCATCGACCTTGCCTTCCGGATGGCGAAGCCTGGCGGTCTCGTCGCCACGGTCACGCCATCCAGCTTCTTGGCCGGCTCGCTGTTTCAGAGGTTGCGTGAGTACATCCGCTCAAAGGCCGAAGTGGTCCGCATCGACATTCTGGAGCGCAAGGACGTGTTTCACGACGTCCAGCAAGACGCATGCGTATCGGTGTTCCGGATGCGCTCTCAGTCTGCTTGCCTACCGGCGTTCGTGCCCAAGCTGGGTCGGGTGGATCGCAATTGGCACTTCCAGGAGATCGGAACCATCACCGCGGCGTCATCTGCTCAAGGGGCTCCCTGGGTTCTTCCGGAGCGCGCCGACGGAAGCGACGAAGCGCTGCGGTCTTGCAGGTCGCGTTTGTCGGACTACGGCGTTACGCCAAAAGCTGGGTATTTTGTCTGGAATCGCGAAAAAGAGCGCCTTCAGAGCGGTCGAAAGTTTGGAACGGACTTCCCTCTCATCTGGGCGAGAAACATCAAGCCCGGAGACCCATGCAAACCCCGAAGCAAGTCCGGCACCGGCATCGACTTCGTCTCCTTCGACAAGGACAATCCGGGCATCATCCGACGTTCAGCGATCATTCTCCAGCGGACAACGAATAGCAGGCAACCGCGGCGCCTAGTCGCCGCCGTGATTCCCCGACAGGTGGTCAAGCGTCACAAGGGCTTCGTCGCCGAGAACCACACCATACTTCTGATTCCGCACGAACGCTCGAACCTGTCGCTCCTGTGCAAACTGCTGAACTCGAAAGCGGTTGACAAACGCTTTCGGTGCATCGGCGGGACATCGAGCATTTCGATATCGGCCCTGAAGGATTTGCCCCTGCCCGATCCGCGCGACATGCGGACCGCGATGTCGCGGATCAAGGATTTCGAGACGGCCGTCGAGGTTGCCTATGAGGCCTCCCGTAAGCGAAAGACCGTGGAAAGAGCGGCATGATGGGCAGAAAGCGGCCGGACAGCTTCCAGCGCGGGGACAAGAACGACCCGCTTTCTCGCCAGGAGAGATCCAAGGCGCAGGCCGACCGGATCCGCTCGCTACTGCAAAGCTCCCGCGCTCAAGGCGAAAACCCGAAGCTCTCCAGACCAGGTCATTGCAAGCCAACCACCGTCAGATATGCCTCCACCTCGGCCGCCGACAGTTGGGCCACCATGGACGCGGGCAGGCCTTTGCTGAATGCAGCGTTGGATGCCATAGCGGACGGCGGGGACCGCGCGATGCTTTCTTGGCCGGCCCGCCCCGGCGGCGCGTTCGTGGCGACCTGCGCGCTTCTCAGGGAAGCCCGGTCTTCCGGCCGCCTCGCCCACGCGACCATCGCCTATTGGCCCTGGCGCGAGGGAGCCAAGCAGGCGGCCCGGTCGATCCTCGTTAATCCGCAGGACATCGCGGACGTCTCCCTGGCCGTCTGCAACGCTCCGGACACTTCCTGGCAGGAACGTACCCTGGCGCACATGTCGCTCTGCATGATCGAGATGCGCCTTCGCGATCTGAAGCCCAGGGCTCGGGCGTCTGGCGAGATCGTCGTACGAAATCCGACCTTGCTTGAGACAACTTCGGTTTTCGCTCCTGCGAACTCCAAGGGTGAAGGGGCCTATCTTCCGGACTCCGAGCAAGTGCTTCGCCGAGTTCGGGACTACACATCAATGGGAGAGCCGCACGCCGGGCTGACCGAGCATGTGAGAGCTGTGGGTGACCCGGACTCAACCCCGTTCGCCCTGTTCGGTCTTCCACCGGCGACGGCGCCCGAAGGCCTCGCTCGCTATCTGGGAGCTCCACGCATCAAGGACTTGGGACTCGATCTTGTTGTCGCCGATCTGACCAGCACCGGTCGATCCGAGATCCGTAACTCCTGGGAAAAGAAGCTGGGCGTCTTGTTGACTGCTCTCGGTGCGATCCAGGGTCGGCGCCCGGCGCTATTCGTCCTGACGGACGATAGCTTCACCCATCGGCGCGCATTCAGTCTTCTGCGCATGCATGCCGAGAAGCGGCGTCCGAAGATCAGGGCGCAACAACTGGGATTGTTTCTGGAGAAACCGACGCTGCGCGGGCCGGCGGCCGAGCCGCCGAGGGATACTGCGCCGCTCTCCGTCCAGGCGGACATCAAGGATGCCGCCCTGGCTCCTCTTCGACAGGAATTGCTGGCGATCGGCGGCAAGCTGCGCGATTATGGAGCTGACGACGACGCGGACCAGATCAAGCGTGCCCTGGCTTTTGTCAGACGCTCAGCCTCGCTTCCCCTCGGCATGCGCGAAGCTCGCGACATCACCGATGTCCTCTACGACGAAGTCGGAGAGTTCGACGATGCCCTCAAGAAGCTTTTCCGTCCCAAGATGGCCCTCAGCGACCTCCTCGCGGTCGGCCTGCGTCAGCCCACGTTCGCACCAGCCATCGACGCGGTCGTCCAGCAGATCGAACGCAAAGTCGCGAATTGGGAAGAGGATACCCCGGTCGCGGCAAAGCTCGCCGAACTACTCACATCCGCCGATATCAATTCTGGTAAGACCTCGATCGCACTGCCCGGCCGACGCATCAGCGAGGTCTACCTGGCTTCCGATCGGGCGGTCCATTGCAACTGCGCCATTGTCGACCATCACAGTCTGCTCGATCATCTCGAAGGTCAGGATCCGGAGAGGCTGATCGTCATCGGTCCGACGCCGGAATCCATCCGCGCCTTGCTGACCGCCCGCAAGGTCCCCAGTACGGTCTATCTCCTCGGCGACGCTGCAGGAAGCTCCCTGCTCTCATCCGAATTGGCCGCGATCGAAACTATTCCGGAATTCTCCCAGTTCGCCGTCAGAGCCAAAGCCTTGACGACGGCGCTGCGACGCGGCGGGGCCGACGAGTCTCTAGATCAAGCGGAGGCAGAATTCCATGCCGCACCGCTCGTCAAGGAAAGAGGAGTCGATTTTACGCAATCCGACGGCAGGTATCGCGGTGACGTCGTTCATCTCATGATGCAGAGCGGGATCCGGCTGGATTATCGCCCGGGCGGCGAAGTCCTCAAACAGTCCCCGGGCGAATTGAGACCATTCGAACGGGCACCCGCGCGGGAGATCAGGAAGGATGACCGCATCCTCGTCCTTGATGCTTCGATCCGCGAGCCGCTCCGGCTCGCACTCGCGACGTCCCGCACCAGTCAAGCAGGGCTCTGCGTCTATCATGGCGAGATCGAAAGGATCCGCACCAGACTACCGGGGGGAACGATAGCCGAAAAGGCGCGGCACGTCCTTGCGATCATGAAACGGATCGACGCGACCGTCGGCGATGAGCAGTACAACATTCAACGGTGGCTGAGAGCCGACATCGCGCCAGCGACGGCCATTGGGACGCGAGCGCCGGGGGCCGCCCGTGACTGGAATCGCTTCCGGATATTCATGGAGGCGGTTGGCGTCGATAGCCAGATGGCCGAAGTGTACTGGAAAGCCGCCGTCCTTCCGACGCGTTCGTACCGAGCCCACGAGGGACACCAATTCAATCAGCGCGTCGTGAGCTTCGTGCTGGACAAGGAGGCCGAAGAGGCCTGGAAGACGAAGCAAGGACTGTGGCAGCAGGTGCTGGAGTCCGTCGACGTCGTCATCGACGTCGAGAAAAAATCCGTCGGAGCGAGCAATGGCTGACCCCCTAGCGCTTGCCGGACTTTCGGCGGACGATCGCCAGGAGCTGAAGGAAGCGGTGTGCGATGCCGTGCTTGACCGGACGCGGCAGATCGTCAGCGGCGAAGGCGATTTCGGTAGAACGATCTTCCACGAAAGGCCAGCCAGACGGCTTTCGAGTGGCTTCATCCTGCCGAGGCTCGATGCGGCCGGAGACGACGAATCTAGCGATATCCGGATTGCTTCTCATGGACTCGATTTCAGACTGCTTTCGGGAGGCAGTGGCGAAATCATCGTACAACCCACGTTCAGCGTCTATGTTCGGGCTCTTCCAACAACGGACGAGCTTTTCGCGCGAAACGGCTGGCTCATTCCCCCGCCAGGCTTCAACCAAGCGGCCAAAATCCAGATCCGCGACGCCCGTCGACAAAGGTTCAACAGCGAAATACCTGCCGGCGCGACGCCGGGCGAGAAATCCCGACTTCGCGCTAAAATATCGCGCGAAGTCTACACGGCATTTGGCGTGGTCGTTCCAGCAAATACGCCATCGCCTCCGATCGGGATTGACGCGGAGACCAACGAAACGCCGGCAGCAAACGGAGATCAGCTGGCCGAAAACGGTGATCCGATCGGACTACTGCCTGTTCCCGGACTAGACAGACTGAGAATCCCCAATGCTCTTTCTCAAAGATACGAGGTTCCGCTGAAATGGATCCGGCTGGCCGTCGAGGTCGAGCCGCTACGCCTGCCGCTACCCTGCGAACCAGATGCATGGACACGCGTGACGTCGGCCTACAAGCTGATACTGAATGGCGCGATCAAGGCTGCCTACAGATCGTGGATAGGTTCTCCAGACGGAGAATTGAACGCCTGGCGCAAGGTATATCCTCCGTCGGAATCCTTCTGGTCGCGTGAGAATTGGGACCGCTTTCTCCTCGATGCCCGCGGGCGGCCTAGGATCGAGAAAGATCTCGTTCCAGATTTCGACATCGAGATCCTCGCACAGGCTTTGCAGGACCCGCTGGTCCCGGGGGCCTATTCGACGCGTATCGCGATCGAAAACATGCGCGAAGGCGACCCCACTCAGGAGTTTGGTCTGTTTGGCGTTTCGCTGAACGTGACCATTCCCCCTGATGTCATTGGACCGATGCGGCTGGAGCGAGTGAAGCGCAGCTACCACCTTGCGGGCTTCATGACCATGCCGGCCATGGGCGTGAACGGTGGCGTCGAAGATCTCGGGATTTCCGTTGGCGGACGGCAGATGCGCACAACTTGGATGCCGCGCTACGTGCTTCCCCGGACGACGGCGACCGAGGTCCCGGCCGTCGTTACTCAGTACGGCTCCCTCTGCCTAACGACGACTGATGTCAGCGTCCTTCAGGCGCTCCCGGGCGAGATGGATCAGTGGATCGAAAAGGTGGCGGAAAATACCGCAATCAGCCAGCCGGGCGAGGAAGGTAGCGACATCGACGAGTCCGCGCAGAGGACGCGGTTCGGCGACGACCTTCAGGCGTGGAAACGCGAAGCCGACAGGATTCGGAAGGGTGCCCAGATACTCTCCCGATCGAGGCAGGCTTGGCAGATCGCCCCGAACTCGTCCGCCGCGATCCCCTACCGTGCTTGGATTCTGCTGAACCGGACCATGGCTAGGGCCAACCCGGATACGCCTGGCAACCGACCGAGATGGCGCCTCTTCCAGCTTGCGTTTATTCTGGCGCACGTTCCGACATTTGCATCGCGTGTTCCGGAATTCGCTAGCGACTTCGATGCTGCCTTCGACGAGGATGCGGCAAGCTTGCTGTATATGGCAACTGGCGGCGGCAAGACGGAAGCGTTCTTCGGCATTCTGGTCTTCGCCCTATTCCTGGACCGCATCCGCGGGAAATTACGCGGCGTGACGGCGATGATGCATTATCCGCTCCGCCTACTGACCGTGCAGCAGGCGCAAAGACTCGCCCGACTGCTTGCCAACGCAGAGATGGTTCGCAGAAGCGAGCGGATCGGCGGCGCAGCGTTCGAGATCGGATTCTGGGTCGGCAGCGCGAATACCCCAAATGTCACCGAAGAGCGGCAAGGTAAGCCGTCGGAGCAGATGAGATGCATACCGATCGTGGACAGTCCGCGCGGCCGCGACGAGCAAGCCGTCCTCGCCGGTCAAAGCAGGGCCGACCGTGAGTATGTTATTGCGCACGAAGCCTGGAATAAGTTGCCGCGTTGCCCCTTCTGCAATTCGCCTCGGGAAACCGGACTGCGCCTCTATCCTGAGCAAGATCACCGGCTTGGAATCGTATGTTTCGAAGCAAGATGTGACTGGAACCTCGCGACAAGCGGCCGGGACGGGCATCGTGCGCCGCTTCCCTTCCTGCTGACCGACACCGATATCTACCGCGCGGCGCCATCGGTGCTTTTGGGCACGATCGACAAGTTGGCCCTCCTCGGCCAGAACGTCGCGACGATCGACCGCATCGCCGGCATGCTCGGCATGGCGCGGTATATCCAGGGCGGCCCTCTTGGTCGTCTGCACATGGCGCCTCAGCAGAACGCGGACGTGCCGGCTGATTTCCGACGGGTAGCTCCATCCTTCGCCTCCGGCGACGAGGTGTTCTTCGATCCGTTCCCGAGCCTGATCGTCCAGGACGAGATGCATCTTCTCGAAGAGAGCCTCGGCACATTCGGCGGCATCTTCGAAACCGCCCTGTTCGAATGGATGAGCCGGCTGGCTCCGCTTCTAGGAGATCGCGTGGCCCAGGTTCACGCAGCACCGGGAAAACCGAGGCTTCCGCATGTGATCGGAGCGACGGCGACCGCCGCCGATGTCGCGAAGCACACCAAGGCGGTGTATCAGCGCCAGGTCGTCCAGTTTCCACATCCGGGTCCAGCGCTGCATGAGGGGTTCTATACGCAGCTGGCGACCTTCGAACCGACCGGCGATGCCGCTCAAACGCGGCTCGCCTCCGGAACGACCCCGCGAGGTCTCGAACTCGCTGCTCCATGGGGGCGCGTCTATGCGAGCCTGATGACCAACGGTCGGCTTCACACCGTCACAACGCTCTCGGTACTGGCCGCCCACGCGGCGACGATCACCAGGTGGCAGCGCGATCTGTCGTCATCCGACCCGACCAGGCAGGCACGCGCCGCGGACGAGATGATGGCCAGCGTCTCTTCCGCGCCGTGGGCAGACCGTCGATCGCGCGCATTACGGGAGGCCGCCGCCGCCGGGCGCTACGACAGGCTTGCCCAGCTTGTCGATCTGCACCGCATCCAGCTGACCTACGTCACGAATAAAAAAGGCGGCGATCAGATACTCTCGGCGCTCGAGACGGAGGTACGCGAAATCCACGCAGCGATGGGCGAAGAATACACTTTGTCCGACTTCTCGATGGAGCTGATCTCCGGCGGAGTCGACATCGCAGACATCCAGTCCGTTATCAGGCGATCGGAGCAACCTTTCGACCCAATGTCGGAGGATATTGCGACCACGCTGCGGGGCATCGTCGCCACTTCGGCAATCTCGCACGGAGTTGACGTCGAATTCTTCAACGCGATGGCCTTCGCCGGTATGCCTTCGGACGTGGCTGAGTACATCCAGGCATCCTCTCGCGTCGGACGAACCCACGTAGGTTTCTCGCTGCTGATCCCGACGCCTCAGACGCGGCGCGACCGTTTCATAGTGGAGGTCCATGAGGCCTTCCATCGCCTGCTGGAACGCATGATCTCACCGCCAGCCGTCGAACGTTGGGCGGACCGTGCCATCGGCCGTACGATTCCTTCCATGGTCCAGACCTGGCTCTCTGGTGTCCGGTACAACGAGCGCTTCGTCGCCACCGCGGACGATCAAAAAGCGACCGTGAACATGCCATCGACCGTGGAGGCAGCGGCGAGGCTGCTGCGTAACCGACCCGACTTCGACGATTGCGTGCGCTTCGTCGCGAACGCCGTCGGGATCGGCGCCGCCACCGGAGCTCCTACCAATCCGGATTACTACGGAGACCTGGTCCGCTCCCAGATCGACCGCATCCGTCAGGTGCTCGACAGCAAAAGCTACACAGGCAGTCTCAACGACTTCTGGAAGGCGACGAACACGGGCCTCGTCCGTCCCATGACTAGTCTGCGGGACGTTGACGTGCAGGGGCGCATCCAGGGCAGCCGCCTTTCTCAGAAAAACAGGCCCATTACGGACGAGCAGTTGCTCGGCGCAGTCACAATGATCCGAAACCGCTGCGTCTCGCGCCGCAGAAGATATGGCGCGACAAGCGAACTCGACGACGGTGCAGACGGAGCGACCACATGACTGCCAAACCACCATCCATGCAGCGATCGCGCAGTCAACTCGCCACGGCCTATGCGCCTCATAGCCTCTTCACGTTCGAAGGCGGCTCTGGGGCCTGCATGGCGCTTCCTAGCCCAGGGAACCGGGCTGCCGGAGACGAGCTGAGTCCGAACACACAGAAGATGATCTCCGAACAGATCCAAGAATACTTCGAGGCGTGGGCATTAAGGGCGGCACGCGGGATCGGACTTCGGCATCCGGTCCCCTTGAACCTGGCCGTCGACGGCCGGGTCGTCAGCGACGAGCGGGTGCGGGTGCGCTCTGGAGAATTCGCATTCCAAATTCCAGATCATGTCGGCTACGTCCCGTTCCCCCTTTCGTTCGTCTGCACCCGTTGTAATCTGCATATATCGGTAGATCGGGTGGAACGTCTGACCGACGAAGCATCGCGCTTCCGGACCGCATGCCCGTCGGGTGCGGATAGCTGTGCGGACAATTGGCAGCAGCTCGACGTCGTTTTTGCTCACTGGTCGGGAAGCGTAGAGCCGATCACGCCGAGCCATCGACGGTGGCAGAACGGTGTCGTGCAGGACTACGATCGATGTGAAAATTGCAATGAGGATCGCTTCTACCTGCATCGTCCACCCGGACGACTCGCGAACTGGGTGTTTCAATGCGTCGAGTGCAAACTTCCGAGGCCTGTCCAACAGCGGGATCTGACGACGCTTGAGGAGCTCGGCCCCCTGATCGCACAAAACCAGGCACTGCCCGCCGAAATAAACATGGAGCCGGTCTCCTACAGAGCCTCGGCTGCCTATTACGTTCATGGCGACCGGCTGCTGGTCTTCGATCAGGAACGGTACATCCAGCTGCTGAACTCAACCAATACGGGTCCGCTCGTAGCGCTTCTTTCCAGCGAATACGGCTATCCGCCCACCGCGATCGATGATGCGGAAAAAGAACGTCTCCTGCTGGCGGCCGGTCAGGGCGATAAGTGGAACCGCTATCGGCAATTTCGAAGCTTCCTTCCGACGCTTGAGGCGATGACCCCCTCTCCGGTCGACATGATCAACGAGCAGCGAGCGTATCTCGCCGAAATGGACGCCGACTGGAACAGGACGGTTTTCGCGGGCCATCAGCAGGCCGTGGATGGAATCGAGCGTGCCGGCCGCGAGCGCACGGAATATGTCCGCCGTTTCGATCCTGTGCGCATGGCGCTCGAACACAAGACCCTCACCGAAGAGCGTCTGCGAGGGCGGCAGATGCCTGACGGCAAGGATGTGTCGGTAGATCTTACGATCCTCGACGACTTCCTGTTTCCCGACGACCTTGGGGCTGACGAGCGCTCGCGACTCCTCGATCAAGTCCGTATACGCCGAGACCTGCTGGGGATGGCCGAGTTGCGCCTCGTCCGAGACGTCAGGGTGTGCGAATATACGTTCGGCTACACGCGGACAAGTTCGCTGCCGACGGTCCAACGCGACAAGTCTGGCACAGCTGAATTGCCGGTACGCCTGCGGCTGTTCGACCGAGTGCAGGTCGGTGATCGCGGCGTCCATCCAATACTCTGCCTCGTACAGTCCAACGAGGGCTTCTACATCCGCCTCGACGAGGAATGCGTTCTGGAGTGGTTGGAGGCGAACGGCATCCGCCCTGCCCCCGCCGCTCCAGGCGTCCGGCTGGGCGGACGCCTGATCGAGGAATACGCGCAGATGCAGGCAAACGAAGACGTCCGCTTCTCGCGCTTTCTTGACGAATATCGGCGCGAGCGCAGCGTGCCGCGCCTCGCCTATCCGTACGTCTACACGCTTCTCCACACGATGGCTCACCACCTCCTCGGGACATCGTCCTCGATGTCGGGCCTCGATCTCGGCTCGTTCGGCGAGCACATCTTCGTGCCCGACCTAGCGTTCCTAGTCTATCGGCGGGGCATGACCATGGATCTCGGCAACCTGTCGTCTATGTGGCGCGACCGCGGAGATCCATGGTTCGGCAACGAGGTCCTCGAACGCATGGTCGATCCAGCCAGTCTTCGGTGCGGCTCCGAGAGCGTGTGCAACCATCGCGGTGGCGCATGTCCAGACTGCCTGCTGATCCCCGAGAGCGCATGTCTGACCCGGAACGAGTTGCTGTCGCGCTCAGTATTGATAGGCCGCGGTCAGCCGCGCTGGGACGCCGAAGGCCGCGCGTTGATCGGATACTACGACGTTGCCCGTAGACGAGCGGCAGCGGCCCCGGTCGATCCATGAATGCCGCGCTTGGATCATCGCTCTCCCGCTCGCTCGTCGCCGAGCTCGGCGATGATTGCGCTGCCGCGGCCAAACTGGCCGCCGCCATCACGCTACGCAGATCTGGATCGATCGACGAGGCAAGCCTGCCGGCGCTTTCGCGACCCGTTCTCGACCGGATCTCCGCAGATTTCGTGCGCCGTGGATGGCTAACGCCTTTGGTGTCCGGGTGGCTCATTGGACCCGCCGCCTTGCCAAGTGAGGTGGGGGCATTTTTGGAAGGTGCGGCGGCTATGCGAACCCATGACTCCTCTAAAGAGACGGCGATTGCGGTCGTCACGATGCCGCCACCTCCGAGCGCGATCGGGGTCGCGCTTTCCCAAACAGGCGTCGCTCATAGCTCCCTAGTCCCCACGAATGACGCATTTTTACGTGTCGCTGCCACCGCCATCGACAGTTTCATTCTCATGACGCCATTTCTAAACACCGAGGGACTAAGATATGCCGTCAAACTGTTTTCAGACACGCGTGCCCAGCAGAAACGCCTCATCGTGCGGCGCGCCGGCGACGCGACCCGCGTCGTTCAAGAACACGCAGCAGAACTTTCAACGATCGGCGTGGAAGCCTTCGACTATACTGTCGATCTGGGCGATGGCTTCGAAACTTTCCACGCCAAGGTCGCGCTCGCCGATTCCGCCCTTGCCTATGTCGGCAGCGCCAACATGACCGTATTTGCACGCCATTCTATGGACCTTGGCATCCTCGTTGAAGGACGGTCCGCGCGGGTAATTGCGAACGTGATCCGCGCAGTGCTGCGCGTTGCGAAGCCTTTGCAGATTTGAACGCCCACCGGCTGGCGTAGTGATCGGAGATCTCTCCCTATAATGCCAGCTTTCGCGTTGTGTGGCCGTTTTGACGTAGGGGGCCCACTTTGCTTCGTATTGCAGTGTTCCCGGCGAGGGTCAGCGGAATCCGACCTTGAAAACTCAACGGCTTAATGAAAGCCGCTAATTCGAACAATACCCGTCGCCGCAGGGGGATGCCGATGCCCTTTGGGATGATGTGAGGCGGACCGCCGAGGAAGAGGCCCGGCTCACCTCGTACGGCATCGTCGGGCTGCCCCTGCTCGCCGACGTGCTTCCGCTCCTGGTGAACTCCGTCGGCAACGTCCCGAGCGTCGGCTGCTCGATCGACCAGCTCCGCCCTGCGCTCGCCAGGGCCAGTTGAGCGAAAACGCGAAGCGCGATCCTCCGCGGCGCCATCGCTTAGGAGGATTGATTCGTCATCAACAGATATCGACGGCGCGCCGGGCTCCCCAACGGGGAGGCCAGGCGTATGCTTACGCGGCTCCGCGAATACCGTTCGTTTGAGGGCAAATTGTACTTCGCAGAGCCTCCAGCCGCAGTTCGAGCCGGCTGCCCGGTCGTGTGAATTCAGTAGCTTCGCGGCGGCCGAGGTCACAAAGTGCGGTGGTTCACAGCATTTCACCCCAAATAGACGTCAGATTTATCCTATAAGGGCGTCATATTTGGGGTGAGTGGTGCCTTAGTGGGCTTCACCTTCTCCATCGGGAAAGGAGTGGAGCCAAAATCAAGCAATTCGCGGCGATCCATGGATCGCCGCGAATTGCTTTGTAAAAGTGCCTATCGACGGATTGCCATATTGAAAGGACAAGATTCGAGGCTTTGATGGCGACTCTCGACTTCGGCGAACTTAGCAGTAAGCCTCCGGGGGAGAACCTTGAGGGTCTCGTCCGTTTGATTGGAGAACGGTTGGGCCTGACAGTGTCGTGGACGGGTCGTGGCGCGGATCAAGGCCGAGACCTAATTTTCACCGAAACCCAGTCGGGACGGATCGGATCGACGCCAGTCAGGTGGTTGGTGAGTTGCAAGGACAACTCAAAAACCAATCAATCGGTCAGCGAACAGGACGTCGGCAGTGTCTTGGACAAGATACGGCAGCACGATTGCGCAGGCTTTTTACTGGCGACCACGACAACTGTTGGAGCGGCTCTGAAGGCGAAGTTGGACGGTCTGCAGAGCAATCCCAAGGACCGCATCCAGACCAAAGTTTGGGATCGCTTTGAACTGAGCGCAATGCTGTTATCGGACTCGTTTGCCGATCTGCTGCGACAATTCTTTCCCAAGGAACAGGCAAAGAATGCGGCCATCGCGATCGATGCGGCTCGCGAGCGGATCGAGACCTCGGTGCCCCGGGTTGTTGTCGGCGCGCTACGAGGTCATCTGGTGCCCTACTCCGAGCGGGTGAAATCGTTGAGCGGCGCAACCGTGTGGCCCCACGATGCCGACCAACAGAAGCTCATAGATCAGGTCGTTCCCAAAATCGTCGGCCGCTTGCCCAAAGAGTCTACGATCGCGAAACTCCGGGACCTTCACTTCGATGCGTTTCTCGCGCTCACGGACCGTTTGATCCGTGCCTTTCCGCATGACGCATACACCCATTTACTCGAGCTTGCGCGGACGGACGACGACAGCAGCCGCATCTACAATCTCATCGACATTTTGCGTGAATTCGATCAATTCACTGACGAAATCGAGCTGTCGATTGCAGGGCGGTGCGACGCCGAGACGCTGTGCGAACTGTATGACGATTTCATCGTCGAGAGCCTTGGCGAGGAGGGTTATTGGGGCCGCCATACCCTTTGGGAGATAGAGCGCTTTCACGACCACACCGAGATTCACGACATCGAGGTCGATGAAGTCGCGTTCACGGGCGGCGAAGGAGTCTCCTTCACGGCGCTGGTGCATTTCGACGTCAGCGGCTCGACGGATGACGGTGACGACGGATATTCCAGCCGTGATACGTTCACATATCTGGCATCGGGCTATCTGGATTTCCCCCGCCGCGCAGTTGTCGAAGATCTTAAATTCCGGCCGTAGCTCCAGCGAGCGTAGCCCGGGTGAGCGCAGCGATACCCGGGGCTCATCACGTTGCTGAGACGCCGCTCCCGGATGGTGCTTCGCTTATCCGGGCTACGGACTAGTTCTCCTACACCTGACTGACGAGACGTTTTGGGATCAGCATAAGCTGTGGGAAATAGAGCGATTTCATGACTTCACCGAAATCAAGAACATCGTAACAGTCGTTGTCCACTGCATGCCCAGGGAAAGCTCCTGGATCTCTTGTCCAGCCATTGCGTAGCTCCTGCTGTTTACTATTTCTGCTTACGTACGATCTCAATAACTGACTTATCGACAAACTCGACGAGCATCGCGACAACTCGCTGATCCGATATTTCCTTTCTATCGATAATCACTACGGGCGCATCATCCCGCTCTTGGAATAGTCCGTTGCTCGACACACCCCCCGCAAGGGCAATATTAATGTTCTCGTCGTTCAAGCGAACTTGCTGCCGTTTGACCGATAGAACTAGGCGAAGCTGCCTATCGAATCCTGGATCAGCGTCCTTTAGACAGTGAGGCTCAGCTCTCGTCTCTCGCCCAGCCTGAGCAAACTTAAGTTTCGGCCTAATCAGTGAGGCGACCCGCTCCGCGAGGTCGTTACGGTCCTTCGACACCGCGCCTGGTTGAAGCTCTGATACGCTGATGCAAAGATGCCAGAATAGAGACGAAACTGGCAGTCCGGCCTCCGCTGGACTTACGTGATTAAGGCTCGCGCAGCAGGCGATAACGAGCGCCGCAACTCCATTCTTAATAGAGCAACCGGCACGGGTGGATGCGCTGCGAATAAACGTACACTTAGCCATGCTGCGCCCCTTTCATGCTAGTAACTCCTCGCCGGCACGTCCTCGGCGAATTACGATTTCCACGCCGCAGCCCGTAGGCCGGATTAGCGCAGCGTAATCCGCCGCTCACCGCACGGCGGCGCAATACGCTTCGCTATTGCGCCCTACACACATCACCACGCCTACTCCGCCGCCGCCCGCTCCGCCTGCGGCCTGACGAACGCCACCACGGCGTCGGCGGCCTCCGCGACGAACTCCGGATCGTCGCGCAATTGCTCGAGGCTGCGCGGCTGCGGGATCGGGTCGCCATCGGCGCGTAGCAGCGCGAGGTGGCCGCCGAGTGCTTCGGCGGCGTTGTCGATCGCCTGCTCGAACGTGTCGCCTGCCGAGATGCAGCCGGGCACGTCGGGAAAGGCGACGCCGTAGGAGGTGTCGCGGTCCTTGTAGACCAGCGCGAGATAGCCGGATGTTGCGCTCACCGGACCTCCTTCAGGCCTGCCTGCCGCGTGACCGAACGAACGATCTTCGGATGCAGGTCTTTCTTCGGATGCGGGACCGTCACCTTACCAGCTTTCACCGGATGCTTGAAGTGGTGGTGACTGCCGGTCGCACCAACGAACCGCCAGCCGTCGGCTTCGAGTTCCTTGATCAGATCACGGGAGTCTTTCGGCATGACAGTGCGCAACGAACGTGGTGATGAAATATGTCGAGGCTAGCCGGACGAGCACCGCGCGCAACGCCACTTTCGCCGCAGAAGCGTCGTCCGGATGCCGCGTCGCCAAATCCGGGACGTCGCCCAACTGAACCATCTCCCCCACCAGCGCGTCTCACCATGAGCTTTGCTCGCGCCGGTGCGGCAGGGGGTCGGCCGGACGCTGTCGCGGCTTGCGCCCGCTCCGGGGTTGCGGAACGACCGGCGCCTATCGGGAGATCTTCCATGCGTCTCGTAGTCGCCGGCACGCTCGTGCTGGCTCTGTCGTTTGGCCCGGCCGCCCAGGCGGCGGATGTGCGGTGGACGTTGACCAAGCAGCCCGCCGAACTGCTCGGCATGCCCGCCGGTGAGGAAGAGGCCGACGATGTCTTGCGCTTGACCTGCTTGAAGGGGGGCGCGGTGCAGGTCGGGCTGGGCGGATACAAGAGCCTCGGCAAAGGCAAAGGCGAGCCGCTGAGCGTCACCCTTGCCAGCGCCAACGCCTCGGTGACGCTGAAGGGCAAGTCCACGCTCAGCAAGAATTCCGAGATGACGGGGGCCTACGAGCTGCGCGCCGATCTGGCGGCCGGCGAGGTCGCGGCCCTGAACAGCGTGTTGGCGGACGGAACGGCGATCCGCGTGTCGGGGGCGATCAAGGACGCATGGTCGGTCAAGGGCCTGAAGGCCGTCGCGCAGGGATTCACCGCGGGCTGCTCCAAGAAATAGCCAGCAAGCCTAGCCCGTAGGGCGGTTAGCGCACCGTCATCCGCCGAGCACGACAAAGCGGCGCAATACGCTTCGCTCTTGCGCCCTACGTGTGAGTGCCCTTTTGCCGCCTCGCCTTTGCTGCTAGGCTTGCGCTCATGACCACTGCCGAGGACATCGAAAAGGCCGTCGAACGTCTGCCGCCGCGCGAGCTGGCGCGGTTTCGGGCGTGGTTCGAGGCGTTCGACGCGGAGCAGTTCGATGCCGCGATCGCCCGGGACGCGGAGGCCGGCAGGCTCGATGATCTCGCAGCCGAGGCGCTGGCCGCCCATCGCGCCGGCCAATCGCGCGAGCTGTGAAGCACGTCGCCACGCCGCGGTTCTGGGCGGCGTATGACGATCTCCCCGCGCCGATCAGAAAGCTCGCCGACGCGCAATACGCGCTGCTCAAGAGCGACCCGCGTCATCCCTCGCTGCAGTTCAAGAAGGTCGGCTCATATTGGTCGGTTCGCGTCGGCTTGCGCTATCGCGCCCTCGCCGTCGAAATCGAAAACGGCTTTCTCTGGATCTGGATCGGCTCCCATGCCGACTACGATCGCCTGATCAGATAGAAGCGTAGGGCGGGCCAAGGCACGCAGCGCCGTGCCAACGTCAGACGTCTTTGCCCTCGCGAAGCGCTGCACGTGAGCACGCTTCGCTATTCAGCCCAGGTACTATCCGCCGCCTTTTCTTCTCGAACGAACGAAAATGGCATCCATCCACAACCTCAGCCAAATACCATCTCTGACGACGACGCCTCATCACAACTAATAATTGAAGCTGGACGTATGCCCCGCTAGCGTTCCATTCGGGATTTGGGAACCGAGTTAGGTGCAATGTCTTCCCTCAAGGTCAATCAAATCAAGGTTCGATTACGTGAACTGTTCGAGCCACACCTGAATGTTTCTGACATTTCTCCGCGCGACGCAGAACGAGATCAGAAGATCTTGACGAGATGCTTGGCTGCCTTGGCCGTTTCTACAGTCGCCGGTTGCACGCCAAAACAAGCCGCGGAGTCGGTGTGGGACGGTACCGGCGACAACGGAATCGACGCGGCCTACTATGATCCGTCAGACCAGTCCGTGGTCTTTGTTCAATCAAAATGGATCAACGCGGGGACCGGCGAGCCGGAGGCAAAAGATATAGGAACATTTGCCACAGGTGTTCGCGATGCAATTGAGCAGAATGTCGATGCATTCCACAGTCGACTACACGCCAGTCTTCAGGACATCTTCGCTCAAATCAATACGCCCGGCACCTCTGTCCACCTGGTAGTTGTCACCACCGGTGTAAGTCAACTTGCGAAGCCGAGCACTTTGCACTTTGATCGGCTGCTTTCGGAACTCAATGGCGCGGACCCCAACGAACTGGTCTCGTGGGAACTTCTCGGCTTGAACGAAGTCTATACTCGTCTCGCAAGTGATCCCGAAGGCGGCCGCGTGACGCTTGAGGCACAGATCCTAGATTGGTCTCGCGTCAATTCTCCCTATGTCGCATATTTCGGTATTGTTGACGGGTATCAGCTGAAGACATGGTGGAAGCGCCACGGTAAGAGTTTGGTGGTATCCAACATTCGTCATTCTCTCGGCGGAACCGACGTAAACAATGAGATCCGTCAGACAGCACTCAATTCGCCAGAAAAATTCTGGTATTTTAATAATGGAATCACACTGATCGCTGAGGAGGCAGTTGTTGCTCCCGCCAAGGCTGCGACTCAATCTGCAGGGCAATTTCGTTTTCGAGGTGCATCGATCGTTAATGGGGCCCAAACCGTCAGCTCGCTTGGGCGCATCGAGAACGATACAAACCTCGGATTGGTGCGCGTACCAATCCGAGTGATCCTGCTGGAATCAGCGCCACCCGGCTTCGGAAAGGAAGTCACACGAACGAACAACCTTCAGAATAGGATAGAATCTCGCGACTTCGTGGCCCAGGATCCGGAGCAGAAACGAATCAAGGAGGAGATGGCGGTTGAAGACGTCGACTATCAATTCCTGCGCAGCGAAGAGATTAGCCCGTCGGCGAGTAGCTGTGAGCTGATTGAAGTCACCGTAGCTCTCGCATGCGCATCCGGGGATCCACTTCTCGCAGTGCAGGTGAAAAGCGGAATCGGGAAGTTCTTTAACGATCTTCAGAAGGCCCCCTATCGAACGATCTACAATCCCTCGACCAGCGGAGCTCGTGCTTTCAATGCAACGGCAATGAACCGTCATATCGATGGATGGATCGAACGAAGAAAGAAAAGTATAACAAAGAAGAATGGTGCCGCATGGGGCGTCCTTGTTCACGGAAACCGTATTCTCTCGGCTGGCGTGTTCCGGCTCTACGGCTTGAACCGGCTGTCGAAACCTATTTGCGAATTCAGAAATGAGATCAACGATCCGGCGCCCATTTACAGGCTGTGCACTGATGTTCACGCGCGAATGACGGCTTCGATCGAGAAAGAATTCCCGGAAAAATTCTTGGCTGTTCTGTTCAAGAACCCATCGCATAGCAAGGTCGTCTTTGAGGATGCTATCCGGACAGGTCGGTAGTCCATACGCCTCGATAGACTGTCAGGAAGCGTCGGATGGGTTGATTGCGGCAAGCGTACCCAGCGTGAGCGCAGCGATACGCGGGATTCTTGCCCCGGATGGCGCTTCGCTGATCCGGGCTACAGACGCGCGCACCAACCGCCCTACGCCCCCTTCAACCGCTTCTTATACGCCACCGGGTCCATGTCGCGGATGTCGACGCTGAGGCTGACGATGTCGGGGCAGTGCTCGACCAGGGTCTGGCGCAGCGCGATGCTGAGCGCTTCCTTCTGCGCCGGCGTGCGGCCGGCCAGCATGAACACGGCGAGATGCACGAAGCTGTCGCGCCGGCCGGCGACCAGATAGTCGTCGAAGCCGCGGGCGCGCACTTTGATGTCCGCCGCCTGCATCACCCCGGTCGCCGCAGCGGTGATGGCGAGCTGCTCGATCACGCCGGCGACGCGGTCGCGGCCGAGATGATCGCCCGAATAGTCCATCACGAGATGCGGCATCGCCTGCTCCGGTTCGCTCCCAACCTGGTCTTCTTTGGCGCTGGCGCGGGCGCGGTCAAGACCCGGCCCGCATCACCGGGCGAGCGCACCGCGCATCCATCACGCGCGAAGCGCGCCTGATAGAAGCATTATCGCGAAGAAGATGGATTGCCGGGTCAAGCCCGGCAATGACGGTGAGACAGGATCGGCGGATCCAGTGGCATCGACGCGAGACACACGTCTCTTGACAATAATCCTATTATGATTATAGTCCGCATCGTCCTGTCCGTGAGGGGCGCTTCGCGAGGCGTCGGATAGCGGGACAGATCGGCGGGCCGGGCAACCGGTCCGGAACGATGATTCGAGGACGCCGGCACGGTGCCGGGGAAATCGAATAGACGCGGCGTCCTGCGCGTTGCGGTTCGCACCCGCACGTCCGGGAGGCTGAAGGTCACCGTCCGCCGCTACTACGAGCGGCCGCCGCTTTCGTGGCTGGACGGGCGCACCCGAGGCGGGAGAAATCCCGACGCTCCCTGCGCCCGGAAGAACGGTCCTGAAGCCCAAAATCGCCGCGGTGGGCGCGCCGGAAGGCGTTGCGCGATGGTTCCGCAAAGCCATCGCGACACTCACCACCTTCGCGCCGACCGGCGCGCCCCCGCCCCTCGCTGCGAAGCGACGGGTGCACAGCTCGGGCTCCGCGGAGCCGCGAGATCGCGAAGGCGTGGCCGCTCGATACCAGCCAACCGAACGACCGACAACACGCATCGCGTCGTTCCATGCTGCACCGCGGCGCAAAAGCCCGGAATCCCTCGCCGGATTAAGACTGAGCTAACTACCAGCCGCGATCGCGCCGGCCATTCAGGGGTTGTTATCTGCGCTTATGCAACCAATGCTGCATTGGACAATTGCTTCGGCGGGACTGACCATGCCGACAACAACAACAAAGCCGTCCTCGGGAGACGAAACGCCGGCGGGATCGTCGATCGATCCGGCCGAAGCCGCGCGCCTGCGGCACGAGCTGCGCGAGGCCAGCCAGGCGCTCGAGACGCTCTACGCCGCGCTCGACAATGTCGACAGCGGCCTGCTGATCCTCAACAAAGAGCTGCGCGCGGTCTACAGCAATCCGATCCTGCACGTGATGTTCCGGGCCAACAGTTGCGAGGAGATCCGGCAGACGCGGCCGTTCTACGCCGACATGCTGGCGGCCGCGGCCCAGGCGGTCGCGGTCGATCTCGACGACTACGTCGCGCGCCGGCTGGCCTGGGTGCAGTCCGGCGATCCGAAGCCGATGGATCTGGCGATGATCGACGGCAAGGCGCTGCGCTGCCATCTCGCCGTGCTGCCGGACGGCGGCCGCATGCTGATCTACAGCGACGTCACCGACATCGTGCGCAACGCCGAAGAGCTCGAGCGGCTGGCGACGACCGACGGCATGACGGGGATCTTCAACCGCCGGCACTTTCTGACGCTGGCCGATCGCGAATGGGCGCGCGCCCGCCGCTATGGTCGGCCGTTGTCGTGCCTGATGATCGACATCGACCATTTCAAATCGATCAACGACGATTTCGGCCATCAGGTCGGCGACGACATGATCGTGCATCTGGCGAAATTGGCGCGCGACTGCAAGCGCGACTGCGACGTGCTCGCCCGGATCGGCGGCGAGGAATTCGCGCTGCTGCTGCCAGAGACCGATCTGCCGCAGGCGCTGGCGGTGGCGGAACGACTGCGCGGCGAGGTCGCCGCCAGTTCATTGCTGATGGCCTCGGGTTCGGTCCGCGCCACCGTCAGCATCGGCGCGGCGACGTCGGCCGCGACCATCGACGGCATTTCCGATCTGATGCGGGCCGCCGATCGCGCCCTCTACGAGGCCAAGCACGGCGGACGCAACCGGGTGGTCTGTCACGTCTCGCCCGACGCGGTGCCGAGTGTCGCGGCGCCATGCCTCGATCCGTCGCTCACGGCGGCGCGCCTCTCCTAACCGCATTCAGGAAGCGATCGGCCGCAGCCGTCGAGCGCGCCGGTGATTCCGGGCGCGACTTGCCCGCCGCGCAGCACGCACGCTGCCGCTGCCTTTAGCTATTCTTAACGACGACCTCACCGGCATCACACTGCGCACTCTCTTACCTACGGGATGTTAGGAACTCGCCGACATGGTGCCGTCCATGCCCATCACGGTGTTGTCCAGGTTCCTGCATCCCGATCCGCGGATTCGCCGCGAGCTGGTCGATCTGCTGTACACATCGCTGCCGCAGGTGATGGCGATCAGCGTCACCTCGGTGATCGGCGCGGTCGCGCTCGCGCTGATCGACGGCGATCCCGGCTACGCGGTGATCGCGGTGCTGATCCTGATCGCCGCCTCGGCGCGGATCGCCTCGCTGCTGCGCTACAAATCCCGCGCTGGGCAATTGTCCGATGCCGACGTGGTGCGCTGGGAGCGGATCTACGGCGCCGGCGCCTGCGCCTTCAGCCTCGCGCTCGGCGCGCTGTCCTATCGGACGTTGCATCTCGGCGACGCGCCCGGCGCCTGGCTGGCGTTCGGCCTATCGATGTCGTTCTGCGTCGGCATGGTGTCGCGCGCGGCGATCCGGCCCTGGGTCATTCTGACCGCTGCGGCGACCCTGCTGCTGCCGACCGTCGTCGCCGGGCTGATGCGTCCCGAGCTCACCTACAATGTCGGCGCCGTCATGCTGGTGTTCTTCTGGCTCACCTTGCGCGAAGCCTCCAAGCATCTCAGCGCCGCCTTCGTCGAGCGCCTCGAAGCCCGGCATCGGCTGGCGCTGCAGGCGACCCACGATTTCCTCACCGGTCTGCCGAACCGCGCCGCGTTTCTGCAATCGCTCGCCAGCATCGGCGGCGGCCATTTCGCCATCATCGCGATCGATCTCGACGGCTTCAAGCCGATCAACGACCGTCACGGTCATCACGCCGGCGACGATCTGCTGCGCCAGGTCGCGGAGCGGCTGACCGCCTGCGCCGGCGCCGACGGAATCGCCGCGCGCTTCGGCGGCGACGAATTCATGCTGCTGGCCCCGGTCGCCGCCGGCGAGGACGGCCGCGCCGAGGCGCTGGCGCTGGCGCGCAGGGCGATTGTCGACCTCTCGATGCCCTATCGGCTGTCGGACCTGCCGGTTTGCATCGGCGCCAGCGCCGGCATTCTGGTCAGCGACGGCGGCGTTGCCGACGGCGCGACGTCGCAACTGCTGCAGCGCGTCGACCGCGCGCTGTATGCCGCCAAGCGCGGCGGGGGCGGCTATGCCTGGGCCGACGCGGATGACGAGCCCGCACGCCGCGCGGCGGTCTAGACATTCCCGCTGCGTACCCCTTGCCAATCGCCGCGCCTGCGCCAATCTCAGCTTTCCGCCGCAACGACAATCCGAAACAGCCGGAGCCCCGCATGACCGACGCCCCCTACACGCCCCCCAAAGTCTGGACCTGGGACAAGGAGAACGGCGGCAAATTCGCGTCGATCAACCGGCCGGTCGCGGGCGCGACGCACGACAAGGAGCTGCCGGTCGGCAAGCATCCGCTGCAGCTCTATTCGCTGGCGACGCCGAACGGTCAGAAGGTCACGATCCTGCTCGAGGAATTGCTGGCGCTCGGCCACAGCGGCGCCGAATACGATGCCTGGCTGATCAAGATCGGCGACGGCGATCAGTTCGGTTCCGGCTTCGTCGCGGTCAATCCGAATTCCAAGATCCCGGCGCTGCTCGACCGCTCCGCCTCGCCGCCGATCCGCGTGTTCGAGTCGGGTTCGATCCTGCTGTATCTCGCCGAGAAATTCGGCGCCTTCCTGCCGACCACCCCCGCCGGCCGCGCCGAATGCCTGAACTGGCTGTTCTGGCAGATGGGCAGTGCGCCGTATCTGGGCGGTGGTTTCGGCCATTTCTACGCCTACGCGCCGGAGAAATGGGAATACCCGATCAACCGTTTCGCGATGGAGGTGAAGCGGCAGATGGATGTGCTCGATCGCCGTCTGGCGGACAGCGAATATCTCGCGGGCGCGGACTATTCGATCGCCGACATCGCGGTGTGGCCGTGGTACGGCGGGCTCGTAAACGGCGTGCTGTACAACGACAGCGCCACGTTCCTCGACGTCGCGAGCTACAGCAACGTGCAGCGCTGGACCAAGGCGATCGGCGCGCGCCCCGCGGTGAAACGCGGCCGCATCGTCAATCGCGTCTCCGGCGATCCGGCGAGCCAACTGCACGAACGCCACGACGCTTCCGACTTCGAGACCAGGACGCAGGACAAGCTAGCCGCGGCGAAGTAATCAGAGGCCTCATTCCACTGTCATTCCGGGGCGCTCACGCAGTGAGCGAACCCGGAATCCATATCCCCTGTGCACGCGCTGTGGCACGGCCGAGGTAACAACGCCTAGTCCGGGGAGTATGGATTCCGGGTTCGCGCTGCGCGCGCCCCGGAATGACGATCGGGCAAATCTCGCACTACGCGCCGTGCCGCGGCACCGTGACCTTGCCCTGCGTGGTCGCGATGCCCATCTCGAAACTGTCGGCGATGCGGCGGGCGCGGATGATGAACTGCGCCGCGACCTCCGGTGCGAGCAATTCGTTCGCCGTGGCCTCGAACAGCGCCAGCCAGCGGTCGAAATGCGCGGGCTCCAGGCCCAGCACCAGATGCGGCCGCATCGGCCGGCCACCGTAGCGCCCGGTCTTCAGCAGCATCGACGACCAGAAATCGCTGATCTGCGCGATGTGATGGTCCCAGTCGGCGACCGCGCGGTCGAAGATCGGACCGATCAGGTCGTCCTCGCGGGCGCGCGCATAGAAGGTGCGCACGAGCTGCGCGATTTCGGCCTCGGTGACATTGTGCATTTGACCGATGTAGGCCGCGCCGCGGCTGCGATCAATATGGCGGCTTCATCTTCTGGCGCTGGGTCTTCGCCGCCTCCGCCCACCAGGCGAGATCGTCGGCGAAACGCGGGAAGGCGCGCGCCAGCGATTTGCCACCGTCGTCGATCGGCTCGGCATCGGCGTCGAGCGTCTGCGCGATCGGGCCGACCGCGAGCGTCGACGAGATCACCACCATGCCCATTTCGCTGAGCGTGCCGTGCCAAGCGGTCGCCGCACGCACGCCGGAAAACCGTCCGGCCGAGTAGCTGGCGATCGCCGTCGGCCGCCAGAACCATTCCTCGAGGAAATGATCGGTGAGGTTCTTCAGCCCGGGCTGAACGCCCCAATTGTATTCGCCGGTGACGAACACGAAGCCGTCGGCATCGCGGATCTTGGCCGCGAGTTGTTCCATCGCTTCGGGCGCCTCGCCTTTGGGATATTCCTTGTACATCCGGTCGAGCATCGGCAGCCCGATCGCCTTGGCGTCGATCAGTTCGACGTCGTCACCACGCGCCCGCAGGCCCGCGACGATGTAGTTGGCGAGACGGATGCCCAACCGGTCGGAGCGATACGAGCCGTACAAGACGAGCAGACGGTGGGCCATCGCCGGAGTCCCTTGCTGTGAAACGATCGTCGCCGCGGCGCGACGCACTGCACACTTACACCCGTTCGAGCGCATCGCCGATGCGAACGACGCCACCTTCGATCACGCGGGCGGTGAGTCCGCCGCGACCGCGCACGGCGTTGTAACCGCCCGGCCCCAGCGTCTCTTCCATCCGGCTGCACGGCGCGCAGTCCCCCGCCCCTTCGAGCAGCGCCGCGCCGATTCGAAACCGCTGGCCTTTCAGCGCCACGAGATTGACGCCCCGGATCACGAAATTTCGACGCAGCAATTCGGGCGCAACATCGTCGCGGCCGAGGAAGGCGGCGATGGCGACGAGATCTTCGGCGGCGACCAGCGTCACCTGCCGCGCGCCATTGGTGCTGGTGCGATAGCGATCGCCGTCGATGCCGCGGCCGGCGATCAGCGTCGCCTGCTCGGCGACCAGCACCGCTGCACGTCTTGCCGGACGCAGTCCGATCCAGTCGAGCCGCCCCGGCCGCATCGGTGCGGTCATCAGCCGGCCGAGCGGCGTATCGGGTGCGAAGGGTTTCATCGGGTGCTGGACAAGACCGCGCCCCGGCAGTTGTTCCCGATGGTCAGGATATCCGCCTCAGCTCTTCGGCGGCTTCGGCAGAGCCTGCGCAAAGCCGTTGAAGCAGGCCAGCCGCTCGTCCTGCTCCTTGAGGACGCGGCAGTCGGAAACCGCCTTGGCTCGCGGCTGCTTGGCGCCGGGCTTCGGCGTCTTCGGCTTCGGCGGATAGATCGCATCGTAGCAGTCGAGCCGTTCCTTGCTGCCGTCCTCGATTTCGAGACAGCCCTGCAGTTGCGCCGCGATCGACGGCTTGGCCGGTTGAGCGGCGTCGCTCTTCGCCGCCGCACCGCCGCGCGGTTTGACTTGCACCAGCGGCCGATCCCCGATCATCGGCGGATTGCTCGGCGCGCTCGTGGTCTGCGCCAGCGCCGCCCCCGAAGCCAGCAGCGCAACCATCACAACCATCGTTCTCATCGAACCCATCCCCGTCGATATACGCGCGACCGGCGCGGCCCCTGCGCGTGCGGCAATTGTTCAGACACCCGCGCTTCGTCAAATCCGAGCGCGGCGGCAACGTCAAGCAGGTTGCCCTGCGGTGTCCCACCGCAGGCGAAGGATCAGCGGCGTGAATGCGGCTTGTTTGCGGCGGACATGGCGCTGTCCACGGCTGCGATGCGCCAGTGGCGAGCGGCCGGCTTCTGCGATACTCAAGCACCATGAGACCATTGCTGATCGCCCTTGTCGTCGCCGCTTCGCCACTCGCCGCGGCGGCTCAGGGCTTGTCCCAGGATCGGCGGCCGGCGAAACCGCTCCCGGCCCCCACGCAGACGCCGACGCCGGCCAGGAGCAATCCCTGCGCCGCGTTCGGCCCCGGCTTCGTCCAGGTCGAAGGCAGCGCGACCTGCGTCAAGCTCGGCGGCGGGATCGGGGTCGGGGTCGGGACCGGCGGCGGCAGCCGGCGGTGACGATTTAGGGGAACATTCAGCACTGGCGCAGTTGTGACTGGCATGAGCGCGGCAGATGCCGTGTGATCGCCGGATGACAGATTTGCGACATACCAGACAGGCGTGCCCGACACCGATCGAGATGACCGCCCGCGCGCAGCGCTGGCGGCTGGCGCCGCTCGCCGGTCTCGCTTTGCTGCTCACGGCGCCCGGCATCGCCATCCAGCTCGACCTGCTTCCGTTCTCCTACCGGATCCACGCGTTGCTGCTGGTCTCCGGCCTGTGCATCGGCCTGTGCCTGTGGGCCGGCGTGTCGTTCACGGAACTCGGCTTCGGCAGGCCGCATCAATGGAGCCATTGGCTCGGCTGCGCGGCCGTCACGCTCGCGATCGCCGCGGTGATGCTGCTTCAGACGCAGTTCTTCACCTTCGAGGCCAAGCCGCCGGCCTGGCTGAGCTTCGCGCCGTTCTACGTGCTGGTGTCGAGTCCATGCCAGGAAGTGGTGTGCCGCTCGATCCCGAAACTGATCACCGACAAGCTGTCGCGCGGCGGCTGGGCCTATGTGATGTATTCGGCGGCAATGTTCTCGCTGATCCATCTCTGCTACGGCGACCCGGCGCTGCTGCTCAACACCTTCCTGCTCGGCATTGTGTGGGCGGCCGCGTACCTGTGGATGCGCAACATCTGGCCGCTGATCGTCTCGCATGCCGCGATCGGCACGCTGGCCTTCGCGCTCGGACTGGCCTGAGCGCAGCGCGCCTGCCACGCGGGCCGGCCCGTCTTTGTGGCGCGCGCCGCCCCGATCAGATCTCGAGCTGGGTTCCGAGTTCGACGACGCGGTCGGTCGGGATCTTGAAGAAGGTCGTGGCCCGCGTCGCGTTCAGCGTCATGAAGGTGAACAGCCGCTCGCGCCACAGCGCCATGCCGGGATTGAGGCTCGGCACGAAGGTCTCGCGGCTGAGAAAGAACGAGGTCGACATCATGTTGAACTCGTGGCCGAACTGCTTGCACAGCGTCAGCGCCGCCGGAATGTCGGGGGTCTGCATGAAACCGTAGCGGATGATCAGGCGATGGAAGCCGTCGCCGATATCGGTCATGTGCACGCGCTCGCTGTCGGGCACATAGGGCGTCTCCGCGGTGGTCACGGTCGCCAGCACGACGCGCTGGTGGACGGTCTGGTTGTGCTTGAGATTGTGCAGCAGCGCCGGCGGCACGCCGTCGGTCGCGGCGGTCAGGAACACCGCGGTGCCGCGTGCCCGCGACACGTTGGGCCCGAGCGCGCGCAGCACCACGTCGAGCGGCACCGCCTGCTTCTTGAGCTGCTTGCGCACCAGCGCGCGCCCGCGCCGCCACGTCGTCAGCACCGTGAACGAGATGAAGCCGATGAACAGCGGGAACCAGCCGCCCTGCGCCACCTTGATGATGTTGGCGGCGAAATACGCGAAATCGACCAGCAGCAGCGTGCCCGCCACCACGATCACCAGCGCCATGTTCCAGCGCCACAGCAGCGCCATCACGAACGACACCAGGATGGTGTCGATCATCATCGTGCCGGTGACGGCGATGCCGTAGGCGGCCGCCAGATTGCTCGACGACTGGAAGCCGATCACCAGCGCCATCACGGCGAAGTACAAGGTCCAGTTGGTGAACGGCACGTAGATCTGGCCAGCCTCCTCGCCCGAGGTGTGCACGATCGTCATCCGCGGCAGCAGGCCGAGCTGGATCGCCTGCCGCGCCACCGAGAACGCGCCGGAGATCACCGCCTGCGACGCGATCACGGTGGCCAGCGTCGCCAGCGCGACCATCGGCATCACCATCCATTCCGGCCCCATCCGGAAGAACGGATTCTGGATCGCGGCGGGGTCGGCGATCAGCAGCGCGCCCTGGCCGAAATAGTTCAGCAGCAGCGCCGGCAGCACCAGGCTGAACCACCCCAGCCGGATCGGAAACCGGCCGAAATGGCCCATGTCGGTGTACAGCGCTTCACCGCCGGTGACGGCCAGCACGACGGTGCCGAGCGCGTAGAAACTCATCAGCGGATGACGGATGACGAATTCGATCGCGAAGGTCGGACTGATCGCCTCCAGCACTTCCGGCGCACGGACGATGTTGGCGATGCCGAGCAGCGCCAGCGTGACGAACCACAGGCACATCACCGGCCCGAACAGGCGACCGACCAGCGCGGTTCCGCGCGACTGGATCGCGAACAGGCCGGTCAGCACCAGCGCGGTGATCGGCACGACATACGCCTTCAGGTCGGGCGTCACGACTTCGAGCCCCTCGACCGCGCTGAGCACCGAGATCGCCGGCGTGATCATACTGTCGCCGTAAAACAGCGCCGCGGCGATCACGCCGAGCAGCATCAACGGATAGTGCACGCGCCGCCCGCGCGTCAGCTCGGTCACCAGCGCCAGCAGCGCGAGGCTGCCGCCTTCGCCGTGGTTGTCGGCACGCATGATCAGGATCACGTATTTCACCGTGACCAGCAGCATCACCGTCCAGAACACCAGCGACAACACGCCGAAGATGTTCTCCGGCGACACCATGATCGGGTGATGACCGGCGAAAGTCTCCTTCATGGCGTAGAGCGGGCTGGTGCCGATGTCGCCGAAGACGACGCCGACCGCGCTGACCAGCAGCCCGACGCTGTTCTTGTGCTGGCTCATGCGCGCCCCCCGGCCCGCATCGACCGGTCTGCGGGGACGACAGGCATCGGGCGCGCCGCGGCGACGCCGGGCCGAGAGCCATGCCGCATCGCCCCGGTCATTCGGCCGGCATCCTGGTCCGGTCCCGTGCTTCTGTTCATATCGGCAACGCCCCGTTGTTGACCCGGATCAGACAGCTGACTTCGCCGACCGCTCCCAGCCCTGATCCAATCATCGATTCGATACAAGAATTCTGCGCCGAACAGAATTGCGCCGGATACCCGGTGCAGGACGACGGTCGGTCGAATCGTCTTCCTGCTCAGGATTCGGGTTGAGCACGATCGTCTCCCACAGCCGGCATCCACGTGTCGGGATCATGCGCTAGAAGCACAGGTTGGTGACAAGCTTTCCCTGCTTGTCCTTGATCGCGAACGGACAATCCGCCCGCTTCAACGCCGCGGCGGCGTCGGCGTTGCCGAGCGCGGCGGCCTTTTCGTAGAATCCCTTGGCGGCAGCGGAATCCTTCGGTCCGCCGCGCCCGCTCTGCGCAAACGCCCCCATCCGCTCGAGCGCAGCCGGATGGCCCTGGGCTGCCGCTTTCTCGAACAGCGCCCGCGCGGCGACATCGTCCTTCGGGCCACCTAGACCTTCCGCCAGCATCATGCCGAGCTGGTATTGCGCCTCGGCGTTGGTTTCCGCCCCCTTGGCCAGCAAGGCCCTGGTCTTGCCGGGATCGGATGGCGTGCCGCCGCCGAGCGCTGCGAGATTGCTGACGCCGCGTGGATTGCCGGCTTCGGCCGCGCGCTCGAACAATTGCCGTGCCTTGGCATCGTCCTTGGCGACGCCGGCGCCGGTCGCATAGGCGACCCCGAGTTCGACCATCGCCGAGGTGCTGCCCTTGTCGGCCGCCTTGCGAAACGCCGCAAGCGCCTCCGCCGGCTGCCGGTTCGCCGCATAGGCCCGGCCGAGTGCGTACATTGCGCGGCGCGCGCCGCCTGCAGCGGTCCGGCAATATCTGATCGCGGTCTCGACGTCGCCCGGCGCGATCTCGGCAACGCCCTTGACGCCCGCAGGCTTGTCCGGGTCGGCCGGGTCAGCGGCGATCCGGTCGCACAGCGCCAGGTCGGCGGACTGCGCCCGCGCCGGGGCTGCTGCGACCGACGCCAGCAGCGTCGCAACAATTCCGCCGGCGATCCCCAGAGTGATCCTGCGCACGTTCCCTGCACATCCCGTCATCGGCTTCATGATCCCTTTGCGCCCTGGCTCCGTCCGGCGCCCACAGCCCTGCCGTCCCAAATGCCGCTTCCTCGCCGCGAAAATGGCCTTTGCTGCGGCCGCCGGCAAATCCCGATCCCGGATTACCAAAAGAACGCGTCGTCCCCAACAGTTCGGTCCTCCGACCATAGCATCAACCCGGCCACCGGGAACCAAGGCGGCCGCTCTTCGTTCAAGCCGGACGCTTGACGAGGGACGACAGCAATGACGATCTTGAAATGGGCCCTGATCTTTCTGGTGATCTCGGTGATCGCGGGCATCTTCGGCTTCACCGGCATTTCGGCGGCGTCCGCCGACCTGGCCCGGATTCTGTTCTACATCTTCGCGGTGATCTTCATCGTCCTGCTGATCCTCGGCTTCACGATCTTTCGGACGTAGCGGCGACGGCGTGACGCATCCCTGGCGTGGACGACGACGCAGGGCTGCCATGAACGGCTGATTGAATTGATCTGCCGCAATCGCCCTGCGGTTGGTATCGACCAAGGTCTGCCGCGCGCCGCCGATTCAATATTGCATTGCAGCATCGGCTCTACTAGGTATTCCCCAACAAACCTCGGGGCGGTCGATGAGCGAAGACTGGAATACGAAGTACGGCGTGCGCCGCGTGCGGCGGGATCCTCCGACGCTGGAGGAAGCGATTTTTGCCGCCATGGGTATCACCGACGATCTGGAATCGCAGGCCGAAATCGCCGCATCGCTGATGGGTCTGCCGGTCGAGCAGGTGCAGAGCGAAGTACGCAAGGCCGGCCGTGCCGCCGCACGGACGACGCGGGTGATCACCGGCGAACAAGGCAGCCAGCGTTCGGTCGTCGTCGAGCGGCGCGTATCGCGCCGGGTGATCGGCAACGACAAACGCGTCTGAACGGCGGACGACGCCCGAAGCCTCTGCTTTCAGCGAGCTCTGCTTTTCAGCAACGACGCACAACGAAGAACGCCGCGGGCATCAGCACGCGGCGCTTGCATGTCGGGGTCGCTCACCGATCCCGCGTTCGCGATGATCAATCGGCCTCAGGCGGCGCGGTTGATGCCCGACATTCTGAGAAACAGATTCCAGCACGCCTGATTGAAATCGATCAGCGCGCTGGCGGCGCCGGCCGGAATTTCGATCGTCGGTTGGTTGGCACCGGAGGCTTCCTGCTTGAGATCGATCGTGCCGGTCGACTCGCCCTGCCGGAAGGTCAGGTGGGCGCCGAACTTGTTGGCCAGCGCGCGCATCGCCTGATTCTGCGATCCGGTAGTGATACGCAGATTCTCGTAGCCGAGCGACCGCGCCACCTCCATCAATTGCTTGAACAGGATGCTGCCGATCCCCTTGCGCCGGAGATGCCCCTCGACGCTGAACGCGATCTCGGGCAGCGAATCGGTGGACAGGTCCGGCTGATGCAGTTCGGCCGCCGCGTGGACGGTTCCATCCTCGGCGAAAAAGGCGATGATGATGGTTCCGTCGCCGCCGCACTTCATGGCGTAGCGGTCGATGAATCCCTCGTCGGCATAGCCGTTGAAGCGATCACGCCGGCTCTCGGCGTCCAGCCGCAGCAGGTGGTCCCGCAGCAGCGGCAGTTCCTGGTTGATCAGCGACCTGATCGTCCCTTTGGACCCAGTGAGATAGGCGATGAGTGCGTCGTACATAGATTCACATCTCCTTTGGGGACGACCCTCAAGGAGGCGTTCGATTCCCTAGACCCAAAGTATATTGTGCGACGCACAATTATTTTCAAGATCAAATGGCGGGCAGCTAGGGATACGACTGGCTGCAACGCCATCGAACTTTAAAAAACAGTATAAATCCAAGTCGCTTAACAAACCTTGAGCGAGCGCAAAGTGACGCAGCCAAGCGGTGTTGTTGCACCGCACTCCCGGGTTTCTACGGAACCGGAAATCCCCTTATAGAGGTATTATAAGACCATTTGCGTTTGGGTGACCATGGCGACGAGACGCCCGTCTTCGGTCTCGATTCGGGTCTGCCAGACTTGAGTCCGCCGGCCCCGGTGCACCGGCGTCGCCGTGGCGCGCACGGTGGTTCCGGCCTTCGCCGCAGCGATGAAATTGGTCTTGCTCTCCAACGTGGTGGTGCCCTTGGCGTCAGCCGGCAGATTGACGAAGGTCGCCGCCGCGCCGACCGTATCCGCCAGCGCCATCACCGCCCCGCCGTGAATCGCATCGCCGAGCGTGCACAGATCCGGCCGCACCAGCATGGTTGCGACCACGCGGTCCGGTGTGGCCTCGGCAAAGACGATGCCCATCGAGGCCGCAAACGGCAGCGGGCGCGAATTGATCAGGTCGAGCGGCGTCATCATCCCTCCCCGGCCCGCAGTCTCGCCCCAAGGCGGCGCGGGCTCTGTTTTGGTCCACATTGAGCTTGCCGCGGCAGGATGCATGGCGTCCCGCCGCAGGCAATAACCTGTCAGGTCATGGCGCTAGGCCGGCTCGACCCCGCACCATTCGGCGATGAACAAGGCGGTCGCCTTGGTCGATTGGCGTAGCGATTCCAGATCGACATATTCGTTGAAGCCGTGCATCGCCGCGCCGCTGGCGCCGAAGCACAGGCTCGGAATGTCGTAGTTCAGCCCGTAGAACCGCGTATCGGTCAGCGCCGTGAACACCAGATCCGGCGTCGCGCCGCCATAGACCGCGTCGTAAGCCTTGCCGAACGCGGCCTCCGGCTCTGCGGAGTTGGTGAGCTCGTAGCCCTCCGACAGAAAGCCCGACCACTCCACCTGCGGCGGATTGTTCGACAGGAAGCGATGATCGCGCGCCGCCGCCGCGACGCAGGCGAGGATCTCGGCCTGATGATCGGCGACCGACCAGCCCGGAAGAACCGCGATGCGGCAGTCGACGTCGCACCAGGCCGGCACGCTGGACGCCCAGTCGCCGCCCTTGATGATGCCGGGGTTGAAGTTGATCGGATGCACGACGCTTTTGAAGTGAGGATCGCTCACGGCGCGCTTGTTCCAATCCTCCTCGAGCTTCTCGAGCGCGTGGATCAGATGATAGGCCGCGGTGATGGCGTTGGAGCCGGAGCCGGCTTCGAACACGTGCACGGGAAAACCACGCACCTTCAGGCGAAACCAGATCACGCCGACCTGCGAACGCACCATCTTTCCATCGGTCGGCTCGGGAATGAAGCAGCAATCGGCGCGGTAGCCCCGCTGCAGCGTCGACAACGCGCCGACGCCGGTGCTCTCCTCCTCGATCACCGACTGGAAGTGAATCCGCCCGGTCGGCGTCAGCCCCGCGGCCTTGATTGCGTCGAGCGCATACAGCGCGCCGATCGTGCCCGACTTCATGTCGCAGGCGCCGCGGCCGTACATCCGGCCGTCCTTGACCACCGGCGAGAACGGCGGCGTCGCCCACATCTCCAGCGGCCCGGCCGGCACGACGTCGCAATGCCCCTGCAGGATCAGCGAGCGGCCCTGATTGTTCGCAGGGCGATGGGTGCCGACCACGGTGCGCGCTTTGGAGAAATCATGCTCGATCGGACCGAAGCCGCGCAGGTCCTTGAGGTCGTCGACCTCGATATGCCAGTCGTCGACCTCGTAGCCGCGTTGCCGCAACAGATCGGCGATCATGTCCTGGCAGGGACCCTCGGCACCCCGCGTGCTCGGGATCGCGACGAAATCGCGCGTGGTGGCCAGTTGTGCGTCGAAGCCGGCATCGACAGCATCGAGAATTCTGCGGTGAAGGTCGGACACGCTCATGCGGCGGCTGCTCCATTGTTGTTGATTGCTCCGGCGGCCGCGATCAAACCACAGATCGCCGGAATTTGCAGACAGTTTGGCCGGGCGTTCGAATCAAGCCATCGTTGCGCTCGACGCATGAGGAGAGCCGATGTCCGACGTTTGCGAAGTCCGCCCGTTCTGTTTCGCCATGATGCTGGGCGCCGCCGCGCTCCTGATGCCGGCGAGCCCCGCAGCCGCGCAGCAGCAGGTGTCGCATGAGCGAGACATCATCGATTTGCGGCTCGGCCAGAAGATTCAGGTCGATGACGGATCGTGCCCGAACGGGCAGATCAAGGAGGTCACGGGCGCCACGCTGACGACGTCGGGCGTGACCCGGACGCGCAAATGCGTGCAGCGGTTTCAGCGGCGCTAGAGCTTTTGCGGGCTCGCAGGATTCGGCCGCAGCGATCGCCGGCTAATCGGCCGGATCGAACATGCATTGCAGCGCCGGCTTCGCGATCAGCGTGAAGGTCGCGCTGATCTGCGACTGCTTGGCCGGCGGCACCCATTCGCTCTGGATCGTCGGCACGCCGCTTTCGCGCATGCCGCGCAGCAACGCCTCGCGCAGATCGCTGTCCGGCACCGCCGCGGCCGCGTGATCGTGCAGACAGCCGCAGACCGCGGCGGGATGCGTCCAGCGTCCGGCCATATGAGCGGTGCATTGCCGAATGAAATCGACCCGGGGATCCTGCGCATTCAACAGCGAGCGGGCCTGCGCTTTCGCGCCGGTGCCTGCCAGCAGTGAGGCGCCGAGCACGACGGCGGCGATGCCGCAGACCAGCGGCAACCGGCCGGTACGAATATCCATCACGCCGGCGATCTCACTTGGCCGCAACGCGCATGGGCGCCGCCGCTGGCGCCCCCGGTGAGCCGGCAGCGGTCGAACCGTCGCAGCAACCGATATAGGCGAACGCCCCGACGCCCGGCACGCCACCTTCCGAAGAGCCCGCGACCGACGGTCCGGCCACCACGAAGGCAAAAACAAGGATCAGGCTCAGGGTTCGCATGGAAATTCTCCGGACCGGACGTCGGCGGCAATCGGCGCCATCTGTTGGCAGCTTGATAACCAAACGCGGTTTCCGGACGTCTGCGTTGGCACATAAAATGGTTTCGTCGCCGGCCGAATTGTTTCGTCGCGGGCGATGCGACGAAACATAGCGGGCGGATGTTGGCTCGGCCGCGAGTTCCCGCCGCGGTGTGCCGTCCCGGCCTGTTCAGCCGCAAAGCCGGCCGCCGACATCAAATTGTCATACGCAGCGATTAGTGCGTAGCGCGCTAGGCGAGCGTCTCGATGCCGCAACGGTTGGCGCCGGCGGCGGCTTGTCCGACGTGCAGATTGTATTAAACTTGTTTTCATCGGGCACTTGGTACGAACAGCGCCGGACGTTACAGAAGCGCTGACAGCGTGTCGAAGCACTCATTGTGCCGACCACACGACGACTGCCCGGCCGACGACCCTCACGCGCATGCGCGGGTCGAGGCGACTGACCCCGAACATCAACGCATCGACGCCCGTCGGCGGAACGCAACAATTCCGGGCGCTGCGCGTTTCATAGAGTTAGTGGAGGAGCGCAAATGAAAAACAATGCGCGCATACCGAATGTGATTTCGGCCGACGAGCAGCCCGCGGCCGGTCGTCTCGCCGCGGCCGTCCCCGGGATCCGGAGCGCCGGATCATCGGCCGGCGAAATGGCCTTGCAGAACCTGTTCGGTCACCCGGCGACGCAGTCGATCCCGCAGGGACTGGTGCGGCTGGTCGGCTATCGCGACCCGCGTCCGGCGACGAACCGCCCGCGACCGACGCAGACCCGATAGCCCACCCGCGGGCCCTCTGCACCCATCCGACCGGGCGGACCGACAGCATCTGCCGCTCCGCCCGTGAATGACTGCGATGACTTGAAGAACCAACCGATTACTTGAAGAAGTCGCCGCACTTCTGAACGTCGGGATCCGCGGCGCCCCACGGCATGATCGGCACCGACGAGGTCGAGTTCTTCGGCGAGCCCTCGATCAGCCGGTCCGAGTAGACCATGTACACCAGCACGTTGCGCTTGGTGTCGCAGCCGCGAACGATCTGCATCTTCTTGAAGAACATTGAGCGCCGCCGGCTGAACATGTCGTCGCCCTGGTCGAGCTTCTCCTTGAATCGGATCGGGCCGATTTGCCTACACGCCAGCGAGATGTCGGAAACTTCGTCGGCGAGGCCGAGCCAGCCCTTGAAACCGCCGCGCTCCGGCACGGTGAAGTGACAGGCGACGCCCTGGATCTCCGGGTCGTCGATGCCGTAGGTCGCCAGCTTGTCGTTGGGGCTGAGCAGCTTGAACACCGTCGAGCGGCGGAAGATCAGATCGGGATCTTGCGCGGCGCTGACCGGCGCGGTGGCCGAAATGGTCACGGCCAGCGCGGCCAGGGCCGCGCAGGTCAGACGGGTCAGGAACGACGTGGAGTGGCGAAGTCTCATCGGAATCTCCGTAAGCAGGCTGCCAGCCATGTGGGGGGCGAGACACAGTTGTGAAAGATGCTGGCGCCCTACGACTCTCGTTTAACCTCCTGTGAAGCTTTTTTGTTAGGCTTTGAATCGATTGTGCGGAGATTCCGCTCCAATGCGGGTGAACGAGTTTCGCGGTTGCGACACTCATCTGAGATCAATCAAAAGATTCGAGGACCACCGCGTGCGCCTGGAACAACCGACGATGCCGCGCGCAAGCGCTCCGCGAACCGGACCGATTTTCAAAGCCGCATGGCGCGCCGGGATTCTGACGGCGGCGGGCGTCTTCGCACTGTCCTCCGAGGCTCATGCCGCGAACTGGTGGTGGCCCGAGAACGACGACGCGGTCTACATCCCGGCGCAGCCGGCGCCCAAGCGGTATCAACGGAAGCAGCCGCATCTCGATACGCGGCAGCAGAAGCTGATCGAGAAGCCGACCGCCAAGCCGCAGGGGCCGCTGGTGATCGCGGTGTCGATCGAGCAGCAAAAGATGCGCGTCTACGACGCCAACGGCTTCTTCGCCGAGGCGCCGATCTCCACCGGGATGCGCGGCCACGCCACGCCGATGGGCGTGTTCAGCGTCATCCAGAAAAACAAATGGCACCGCTCCAACATCTACAGCGGCGCGCCGATGCCCTACATGCAGCGCCTGACATGGTCGGGCATCGCGCTCCATGCCGGCGTGGTGCCGGGCTACCCGGCTTCGCATGGCTGCATCCGGATGCCGACATCGTTTGCGACGAAGATGTGGGGCTGGACCCGGATGGGGGCCCGCGTGATCGTCACGCCCGGCGACATCACGCCGACCCACTTCACCCACCCATTGCTGACAGCCAAACGGCCCGCGCCGGCGGACGCGCCGATGGCCTCCGATCCGCAGAAGCCGGGCACGGCGCCGAAATCCGACAAGGCCGCGACGGCCGAACCGGCCGCCGCCCCCGCCGCCGGACTGCATCCGGAACTGCGTGCCGGCATCCTGGGCGACGCCCCCCGCCCGCCGGTCCAGACCGCCGACGCCAGCGCGGCGGACCCTGGCGCCGCGCTCGTGCTGTCCGACTCGCCGGCGCGAGAAAACGCCTCGGCAGAGCCAGCCCCCGCGACGAGCCCGGCCGACGCCCACGCCGAAGCGACAGTCGACTCGATCGCCAAGGACGAGGCCGCCGAGCCCACCGCCGCCGTTGCCAAGGACATCGCCGAAGCGACCGAAGCCCGGCCGGACGACCTCGATCCCGCGACCACCGCCACCGTCGTCATCGCTCCCGGATCCCCTCCCCAAGCGACCGAAAAAGCGCCTTCTTCCAATGAGAAGGCGCCATCCGTTGAGTCCGCGGACAAGCTCGACGGCAAGCCGGATGCCGCCAGCCAGAGCAGCGCCCCGGGCAAGGATCAGTCGCGCCCGGGCGATCCGGCTGCGCCGCCGGCGGCAGAATTGCCGGCAGCCAAGCGCGGCGGCGGCCAGATTGCGATGTTCGTCAGCGCCAAGGACCAGAAGCTCTACGTCCGTCAGAACATGACACCGTTGTTCGACGTTCCGGTGGTGATCGCGGCAGGCGAGCGGCCGCTGGGGACGCATGTGTTTACCGCCGAGCTGGCGAAGGATGACGGCGTTCGCTGGACGGTGGTGTCGCTGCCGGCACCGCAACGGGTCAATGATGCGGGCAATTCCCGCCGATCCAAGAAGACCTTGCCGACACCTGTGAAAGCATCGGTGGAAACAGAAGGCCCCGCCGCAGCGCTCGATCGCCTGACAATTCCCGCCGAAGCCATGGCGCGGATCGCCGACGCGATCACCACCGGAACATCGTTCATCGTCTCCGATCAGGGCATCACTGCGAGCGGCGAAACCGGCCGGGGGACCGATTTCATCATCAGCCTGCGGTAGCTTCGTCCTTCGCCTTCTGCGGCCGCGCGTCCGCCCGATCGGTCGGCCAAGGCTGTGACCGCCGTGCGCCTCCAGGCGTTCGAATCTGCGGGCAACTCGACGCGGGGGCCGAATAACCATTGCCCGGAGCGGTTTTCTGCCTCTAGCTTGACGGCAAAATGCGGAGATTCTGCCGTGTCGGCCATGTGCGCTGGCGGCAGATGACGGCGGAAGGGCACTGACATGCGGATAGCAACGGGTCTCCTGGTAGCGAGCGCGATTTCATTGGCTGCGATCGGAGGAGCCTGGTCGCAGGCCGCGCCGAAGACCACGGGTGCAACGCCGCAGCCGGCACCGCCGCAGGCCGCGCCGGCGCCTGCCCCCGCCAAACAGGCCTGCGCCAATCCCGACGCGATCGGCGTCGGTCGCGTGGTCGAGATCGACACCACGGGCGGCCCGGGATTCGGATTCGAGCACTTCAAGCAGCTCGACTTCCTGCGCGACAAGGAAGTCGTGCTCACCTTCGACGACGGTCCTTGGCCCAGCAACACCCCGGCGGTGTTGAAGGCGCTGGCCGATCACTGCACCAAGGCGATCTTCTTCCCGATCGGCAAGCACGCCACCTATTACCCGGAGATCCTCAAGCAGGTCGCCGCGGCCGGGCACACCATCGGCGCGCACACCTGGTCGCACGCCAACCTCTCGAACAAGAAGCTGACCGAGGATCAGCGCAAGGACGAGATCGAGAAGGGCTTCGCAGCCGTGAAATGGGCGCTCGGCAGTTCGCCGTCGCCGTTCTTCCGCTTCCCGGCGCTGCAACACCCGCCGGAAATGGTCACCTATCTCGGCACCCGCAACGTCTCGATGTTCTCCTGCGATCTGGACTCGTTCGACTTCAAGGCACGCAAGCCGCAGCAGGTCGTCGACACCGTGATGACGAAGGTCGACAAGCTCGGCAAGGGCATCATCCTGATGCACGACTTCCAGAAGAGCACCGCCGAGGCGCTGCCCGAATTGCTGCGGCGGCTGAAGCAAGGCGGCTACAAGGTCGTGCAGATGAAAGCCAAGGCGCCGGTGGTGACGATGGCGAAATACGAAGAGGAACTGGCCAAGAGCAACGCCCTGCCGACCGTCAGCACCCGGCCGGTGAGCTCCGTCGTGCAGACCATCTCCGAGTGATCGGATACCGCTTGCGCCGTTATATTCCGGAGGCCCGATGACGGGCGCGCCGGCGATGCGGATCGAAGGATTCGTGATCGTCTCCGCCGATGGCCATCTCGCGGACGCGTCCGGCGTGATGCCGGATACGCTGAAATTCGCCGGCGACCAGCGCTTCTTTTCGGAGGCGCTCGATCGCGCCGCGCTGATCGTGCATGGCCGCAACTCGTTCGAGGACCAGCCGAACTCGCCGCGGCGCAAGCGGCTGCTGGTGACGCGACAGGTTGCAGGCCTGGCGCCGGACCAATCCAATCCCAACGCCGTCCACTGGAATCCCGCCGGCGCGTCGTTCGAACAGGCCTGCGCGCACGCCGGCGTCTCCTCCGGCATGGTCGCCGTGATCGGCGGCCCGGACGTGTTTGCGATGTTCTTCGATCGCTACCACACATTCTGGCTGTCGGAAGCGCCGCGGGTTCGGCTGCCCGGCGGCGAGCCGTGCTTTCCCGGCGTCCCTGCCCGGACGCCGCAACAGCTTCTCGCCGCCCATGGGCTTATGCCAGTCGATCGGATCGTGCTCGACGCCGATCATGACGTCGGCGTCACAGCATGGCGGCGAGCCGTCGTCTAAACGTCGTGATGGGCCGTCTCGGCGCGCGGCCCCCGGCCGATCCCGGCGATGATCAACAGGCCGCCGATCAGCGACAGGTTCTTCAGCGCGTGGATCATGTTGTTCTGCGCATCGGCGCCGGTCTGGTTCCAGAAGTCGTGGTAGTAATAGATCGTCACTGCAACGAACAGGCTCAGGACCAGCGAGAAGAACCGCGCGCCGAAATTCAGCGCGATCATCAGACCGCAGACCAATTCGGTGACGCCGGCCGCGATCGCCAGCATCTGTGCGAACGGCATGCCTCCGGCGAGATTTTCGAGCTGTGAAGTGTAGGTCGCCAGCATTTCGGGGATGGCGATCTTCTGCGTCATCGCGGTGGTCGCAGCGATGTCGAGCAGCTTGTTGGCTCCGGAGAAGATGAACAGCACCGAGAACAGGAAGCGCCCGAGAGCGATGAAGGCATGCATTGTCGACCCCACTGGCAACGGCGAAAGCGGCGCAAACGCGCCGCAACTATGAGGGGTCGACTGACGGTTTTCAAACGATCAAATGATCGCGCGAAATGTTACGCACCACGGCGAAGCCGATTCAGGATCGAGGGGTCCGTTCGCGCCGGCCCGCCGGCCGATCCACTTAGCCGAACAGCGTGCGCTGACTCCGCCCTGCCCGCTCCTGCGCCTCGACGACGGCCACCGCTGTCATATTGAGGATGCCGCGCGCCGTCACCGAGGGCGTCAGGATGTGCGCCGGCCGCGCCGGTCCGATCAGGATCGGGCCCACCGGCAAGGCGTCGCCCAGCACCTTGATCATCTGGTAGGCGACGTTGGCGGTATCGAGATTCGGCATGATCAGCACGTTGGCGCCGCCCTCGAGCCGGGAATGCGGCAGGATCAGTTCGCGCGCGGTCTGCGACAGCGCGGTGTCGCCCTGCATCTCGCCGTCGGCCTCGATCTCCGGATGGCGCTCGGCGAGGATCGCCGTGGCGCGCCGCATCTTCATCGACGATTCGGTCGGATAGCTGCCGAAATCCGAATGCGACAGGAACGCGATCCGCGGCTTGATATTGAAGCGCTGGACGTGGACCGCGGCGAGCGCGGCCACCTCGGCCAGTTCCTCGGCGGTCGGATTGGGCCGCACCTGGGTATCGGCGATGAAGATCGCGCCCTTGCTGGTGATCAGCAGCGCCAGCGCCGCGTAGTCCGAGACGCCCGGCAAGGAACCAATCACGTCGCGGACATGACGCAGATGATTCATGTAACGGCCGTCGAGGCCGCAGATCATCGCGTCCGCCTCGCCGCGCGCCACCGCCAGCGCGGCGATCACGGTCGAATTGGTGCGCACCACCGTGCGGGCCGCCGCCGGCGTCACGCCGGCGCGACCGGCAATGTCGATATAGGACTGCACGTAGGAGCGGTAACGCGGATCGTCCTGCGGATTGACCAGGTCGAAATCCACGCCGGGCTTGATCGACAGGCCGGACCGCTTGATCCGCGCCTCGACCACCGAGGGCCGCCCGACCAGAATGGGCCGCGCCAGCTTTTCCTCGAGGATCACCTGCACGGCGTGCAGCACGCGCTCGTCCTCGCCTTCGGCATAGATCACCCGCACCGGCTGCGCCTTGGCCTTGGCGAACAGCGGCTTCATCACCAGGCCGGAGCGGAACGCGAAGCGCTCGAGCTGGGCGTAGTAATCGTCGAACGAGGTGATCGGCCGGGTCGCGACGCCGGAATCCATCGCCGCCATCGCCACCGCGGGCGCGATGCGCAGGATCAGCCGCGGATCGAATGGACTGGGGATCAGCGAACCTTCGCCGAAGCCCAGCACTTCGTCGGTGTCGAGGCTGCCCGCCACCGGATCGGCCGGCGGATCGCGCGCGAGCTGGGCGATCGCATCGACCGCGGCGATCTTCATCTCCTCGTTGATCGCGGTGGCGCCGACATCGAGCGCGCCACGGAAGATGTAGGGAAAGCACAGGACGTTGTTGACCTGGTTCGGGAAGTCGGAGCGTCCGGTGCAGATCAACGCGTCGGGCCGCACGCGGCGGACTTCGTCCGGCATGATCTCCGGCGTCGGATTGGCGAGCGCCATCACCAGCGGCTTGTCGGCCATCTGCATGACCATCTCGGGTGTCAGCACTTTCGGGCCAGACAGGCCGAGAAACACGTCGGCGCCGCCGATCACGTCGGCGAGCTTCCGCTTGTCGGTCTTCTGCGCGTAGACCGCCTTCCAGCGATCCATCAGCACGGTGCGGCCTTCGTACACCAGGCCTTCGAGATCGCAGACCCAGATGTTCTTGCGCTGCGCGCCGAGCGACACGAGAAGATTGAGACAGGCCAGCGCCGCGGCGCCGGCGCCGGCGGTGACGATCTTGACCTCGCTGAGCTCCTTGCCCTTCAGCAGCAGCGCATTCTTGACCGCCGCGCCGACGATGATCGCAGTGCCGTGCTGATCGTCGTGAAACACCGGGATCTTCATGCGCTCCTTGAGCTGCGCCTCGATCTCGAAGCACTCCGGTCCCTTGATGTCCTCGAGATTAATGCCGCCGAAGGTCGGCTCCAGCGCCGCCACCGTCTCGACCACGCGCTCGACCGTGTCGGCCGCGATCTCGATGTCGAACACGTTGATGTCGGCGAACTTCTTGAACAGGACCGCCTTGCCCTCCATCACCGGCTTGGAGGCGAGCGGACCGATATTGCCGAGACCGAGCACCGCGGTGCCGTTGGTGACCACGGCGACCAGATTGCCGCGCACCGTGAGCGACGCGGCCTGGGCCGGATCGGCCGCGATCGCGTTGCAGGCGGCGGCGACGCCCGGTGTGTAGGCGAGCGCGAGGTCGCGCTGGTTGGCCAGCGGCTTCGACGCATGCACTTCGAGTTTGCCGGGCCGCGGCAGCCGGTGATAGGCCAGCGCCGCAGCTTGCAGGTCTTCGGAATTGGACGCCATGAATTCTCCCGGCAGCTTCGTCGGCATGTGGATCGTCGACTCGGCCGTGTTCAGCTTTCCGGCAGATTGAGACGGATGTGCAACTCACGCAACTGCTTCGGCGCCACCTGAGACGGCGCGCCCATCAGCAGGTCCTCCGCGCGCTGGTTCATCGGGAAGAGCGAGATCTCGCGCAGGTTGTTGGTGCCGCACAGCAGCATCACGATGCGGTCGACGCCGGCCGCCATGCCGCCATGCGGCGGCGCGCCGTATTGGAAGGCGCGATACATGCCGCCGAAGCGGTCGATCACTTCCTGCTCGCCGTAGCCGGCGATCTCGAAGGCCTTCACCATCGCCTCGGGGCGATGGTTGCGGATGCCGCCCGACGCAATCTCGTAGCCGTTGCAGGTGATGTCGTATTGGAACGCCTTGATGGTCAGCGGATCCTGCGACGTCAGCGCATCCATGCCACCCTGCGGCATCGAGAACGGGTTGTGCGAGAAGTCGACCTTCTTGTCGTCCTCGTTGTACTCGTACATCGGGAAGTCGACCACCCAGGCGAGCGCGAACTGATCCTTGTCGATCAGGTTGAGCTCCTCGCCGACCTTGGTGCGCGCGAGGCCAGCGAACTTCACGAACTTCGCCGGATCACCGGCGACGAAGAACGCGGCGTCGCCAGCCTTCAGGCCGAGCGCCACGCGGATCGCCTCGGTGCGCTCGGGACCGATGTTGTTGGCCAAGGGTCCCGCGCCCTCATTGCCTTCGCGCCACATGATGTAGCCGAGCCCGGGTTGGCCCTCGCCCTGCGCCCACGAGTTCATGCGATCGCAGAACGCGCGGCTGCCGCCGCCCGGACCGGGGATCGCCCAGACCTGGTTGCGCTCCTCTTCGAGCATCCGCGCGAACACCTTGAAGCCGGAGCCGCGGAAATGCTCGGAGACGTCCTGCATCTCGAGCGGATTGCGTAGGTCCGGCTTGTCGGTGCCGTACTTCCGTAGGCTTTCGAAATAAGGAATCCGCGGCCACGACTTTGTCACAGGTTTGCCTTTGGCAAAATCCTCGAACACGCCGGTAATCACGGGCTCCATGGCGGCGAAAACGTCGTCCTGGGTGACGAAGCTCATCTCGACATCGAGCTGATAGAATTCGCCCGGCAGCCGGTCAGCGCGCGGATCTTCATCGCGGAAACACGGCGCGATCTGGAAGTAGCGATCGAAGCCGGACATCATCAGGAGCTGCTTGTACTGCTGCGGCGCCTGCGGCAGCGCGTAGAACTTGCCCGGATGAATCCGGCTCGGCACCAGGAAGTCGCGCGCGCCTTCGGGCGACGACGCCGTCAGGATCGGCGTCTGGAATTCGAAGAAGCCCTGCTCCTTCATCCGCTTGCGCATCGCGTCGACGATCGCGCCGCGGGTCATGATGTTCTGATGCAGCTTCTCGCGTCGCAGGTCGAGAAACCGGTACCGCAGGCGCACATCTTCGGGATAGTCCTGCTCGCCGAACACCGGCAGCGGCAATTCGCCGGCCGGGCCGAGCACTTCGATCTCGGTGATGAAGATCTCGACCTTGCCGGTCGGCAGATCGTCATTGTCGGTGCCTTCGGGGCGACGGCGGACGCGGCCATCGATCCGCACCACCCATTCCGCGCGCAGTTTCTCGGCATCCTTGAACGCCGGCGAATCCGGATCGGCAACGCATTGCGTGAGCCCGTAATGGTCGCGCAGATCGATGAACAGAAGGCCGCCATGGTCGCGGATGCGATGGCACCAGCCGGACACGCGGACGGTCTGGTCGATGTCGCTGTCGCGGAGCGCGCCGCAAGTATGGGTTCGGTAACGGTGCATGGAAATCCCGGGGAAAGCCGTCTCAAAGCAGAATCGAAGCGTCCGCAGCCTTGCGGAGAGCGTCAGGGTTTACCCGAGCGGACCCATCGCGGCAACCAAATGCGGCCACCTCCCGGCTGCGGTTTCGGGTCGAGGCGGCCCGGCCGCCACCGCTGCTGGCAAACGCGTGCAGGAAGCTTGCAGAAGCTGTTGATCCGGGCCGCTTTCGGGCTGATTGTCAGAGTGGCAAACCGTTCCTATCTGGTGCCGGATGACAGTCCATTTCCCGTTCGACAACAGCTATGCCGCACTGCCGGAAAACTTCTTCGCGCGGGTGGCTCCAACGCCGGTCGCCGCCCCGCGGCTGATCAAGCTCAACCGCCCTCTGGCGCAGCGGCTCGGTCTCGATCCGGACAGGCTCGACAGTCCCGAAGGCGCCGAGATCCTCGCCGGGACCCGCGTCCCGGAAGGCGCGGCCTCGATCGCGATGGCCTATGCCGGGCACCAGTTCGGAAATTTCGTGCCCCAACTCGGCGATGGCCGCGCCATCCTGCTCGGTGAAGTGATCGACCGCGACGGCGTCCGCCGCGACATCCAGCTCAAAGGCTCCGGCCGGACGCCATTCTCGCGGATGGGCGATGGCCGCGCCGCACTCGGGCCGGTGCTCCGCGAATACATCGTCAGCGAGGCGATGGCTGCACTCGGCGTCCCGACCACCCGCTCGCTGGCCGCGGTGCTGACGGGGGAGCGGGTTCTGCGCGATCCGATCCAGCCGGGCGCCGTACTGACCCGGATTGCGTCGAGCCACATTCGGGTCGGCACCTTCCAGTTCTTCGCCTCCCGCGGCGACCGCGACGCCGTCCGGGCGCTGGCCGACCACGTCATTGCCCGGCATTATCCGGAAGCGGCAGAGGCGGATTCGCCCTACCTGGCGTTGCTGGAGGGCGTGATCGCCAGGCAGGCCGACCTGATCGCACGGTGGATGATGATCGGCTTCATCCACGGCGTGATGAACACCGACAATACCTCGATCGCCGGCGAAACCATCGACTACGGCCCCTGCGCCTACATGGACACGTTCGACCCCAAGACGGTGTTTTCGTCGATCGACCATATGGGCCGCTACGCCTTCGGCAATCAGCCGCCGATCGCACTTTGGAACCTGACCCGGCTCGCGGAGTGCCTGGTTCCCCTGCTGTCCGACGATGACGACAAGGGCGTGGAGATCGCCCAGCGCGCGCTGGGCGGCTTCGCCGACCGCTTCAATGCCGCCTATCTGGCAGGACTGGCGGCCAAGCTCGGCTTGGCGACGACGCAACCGGAGGATACGCAGCTCGCGCAGGATTTTCTGGCCGCGATGGCGAAGGGCCGCGCCGACTTCACCCTCGCCTTCCGCAGGCTGAGCGACGCCGCGATCGACCCGGTCGACCTCGGTGCGGTACGGGCGCTGTTCGACGATCCAACCGCCTTCGACGAGTGGGCGCCACGTTGGCGAAGCCGGATTTCACTCGAAGAGCAAAATAATACCGCTCGACAAACCGAAATGCGGGAGGTCAATCCGATCTATATCCCGCGCAATCACCGCGTCGAGGCGGTCATTCGAGCCGCGGTCGACCACGACGACTTCGCTCCGTTTGAGGAAATCCTGGCGGTGCTCAGCAACCCCTTCCGGGAACAAGCGAAATTCGCCCGCTATGCGGAGCCGCCGCAGCTCCATGAAAGGGTTCTCGAAACCTTCTGCGGAACTTGATCGCCGCACGGCGAGCGTGTCTAGTGGTCCGGAGTCGACGGCTTTCTGGGCAGACGGCGCTTTGCCGCTTGTTGCCTATGCCACCATTTCCGGAACGTGACAGAGTTTGATGGACCTGATTTCGACCACTGAGCAGCTCGCCAGCGCCTGCACCCGCCTCGCCAGCCACCCCGTCATCACGGTCGATACCGAGTTTCTGCGCGAGACCACCTACTACCCTCTGCTCTGCGTCGTGCAGATGGCAAGCCGGGATGAGGCGGTTGTCGTCGATACGCTGGCACCCGGGATCGACCTGAAGCCGTTCTTCGACCTGATGGCCAACGAGAACGTCCTCAAGGTCTTCCACGCCGCCCGCCAGGACATCGAAATCGTCTGGCACCGCGCCGGCATCGTCCCACACCCGATCTTCGACACCCAGGTCGCGGCCATGGTGCTCGGCTATGGCGACAGCATCGCCTACGACCAGCTCGTCGAGCGCATCACCGGCCACCGTCCGGACAAGACTCACCGCTTCACCGACTGGTCGCGCCGCCCGCTGACCGACGAGCAGCTGCACTATGCCGTCTCCGACGTCACCCATCTGCGCGACGTCTTCGCCGCACTGGATGCGGACCTGAAACAGCGGGGCCGCAGCGATTGGGTCAGCGAGGAGATGGAAGTTCTGACCTCGCCGAAAACTTACGACTTCCATCCCGAAAGTGCCTGGGAGCGGCTGAAGACCCGCGTGCGCAAGCCGAAAGAGCTCGCGGTGCTGATGGAGGTGGCGGCCTGGCGCGAGCAGGAAGCGCAAACCCGCGACGTGCCGCGCTCGCGCGTGTTGAAGGACGACGCGCTCGGCGACATCGCAACCCACGCGCCGACCTCACTCGAGCGGCTCGCCAATCTGCGCTCGCTGCCGAAGGGGTTCGACCGCTCGAAATGGGGTTCCGAGATCGTGGCCGCGGTCCAGCGCGGTCTGGCGCGAGATCCGCAGACGCTGCCCAAGATCGACAAGCCGCGGAATAATTCCAACGGCGGCGCCATCGTCGAACTGCTCAAAGTATTGCTGCGCATGACGTCCGAGCGCCACGCCGTCGCCGCCAAAGTGATCGCCACCGTCGACGATCTCGAGCAGATCGCCTGCGACGACAAGGCCGAAGTCGGGGCGCTGCGGGGGTGGCGACGCGAATTGTTCGGCGAAGCGGCGCTGGCGCTCAAGCACGGCCAGCTCGCGCTCGCGATCGAGAAGGGCCGCGTGATCCACGTCGACCGCGGCTGAGCGCTATCGCCTGACGATCGTCCCCGAGCGCCCGACCATACGGCCGAGCTGCTTGAAGCGGCTGCCGACTCGATCGGCGACCAGGTCGACCAGCCTGTGCTCGAACACCAGCATCAGTTTGCGTTCGCTGGTCCGGAAATGCGTCGCCGGCAACACGCCCGGCCGCGCCGCACTGATCAGATGCGCGACCCGGAAAGCGGCGCCGAGCAGGCGCGCGCGCTCGTCCATCGCCTGCGTCACCAGCTCGCGCACAGCAGCTGGCGGCTCGTTCTGCTCGCTGAATCCCGCGTAGCGATAGAACACCGAGAGCGCCATGAAGGCGCGCTCCTGATGGGTCACGTCGCCGAAATTGCCGTTGGTGATCAACGCCAGCGTCTGCTCGCCGCGATGGTCGGGATGCACACGCCAGCCGACATCGGACATCAGGCAGGCGGCACGGCGGAGACGTCGATCGATTTCGGTCTCGCGCACCTTTGCGACCCGGAACAGCCGGTCGGTCCATTCGATGAGTTCTTCGGCGTGGCGCGCCGAGCGCGACAACAACAGGTTGAGGTTCTGCGCGGAGCAGATCAGGCCGTCCTTGGCGCGCTCCGCGGCAGGCAATTGCTCGTAAAGCAGTCCCTCACGAACACCGTAGGTCGAGAACACGATGGTCTTCGGCTTCGCGGCTTCGATGACGTATTCGAGCACCAGCGCCGCGTAAGCCAACAGCGGCCGCCGCGCATCAGCGACGAGGTCGAGATCGGCCAGTTGATTGGTCGAGGCCAGCACACGCAGCCGCTTGGCGAACCTCAGCGCTTCCGCGGCCGGGATCGCGTAACCATGCATCACCTTGAGCGCGTAGCCGCTCTGCGCGATGTGAATCCGCGCCAAAGCGCGCCAGGTCCCCCCGACTGCGTAGAACGTCCGCCCGCTCGCCGCCTTCAGCGGGAGGGCACCCGCGAGAGCGTCTTTCGCGATCCGTTCGGCCCGCTTCAGGGATTTCTGCGAGGCATCCTGAAGCGCCAGACTCCCGAGCGGCAAGGTTACGCCCTTGCGAACCAGGTTGCCGCGAACATCGATCAGTTCCAGCGATCCGCCGCCGAGATCGCCGACGATGCCGTTCGGCTTGTGAACCCCGGCGATGACGCCGAGTGCCGACAGCTTGGCCTCGCGCGGCCCCGACAGGATTTCGATCGTGACACCGCAGATCCGCTCTGCGGCTGCGATGAAATCGGGACCGTTGCTGGCGTCGCGGCACGCTGCCGTGGCAATGGCGTAGACTCGGCCGACGCGCATCACCCGAATCAACGCGCGGAACCGACGTAGCGCGGTCAGCGCCTTGTCGACGGCATCGGTCGCCAACAGCCCCGTGCTCTGCACTTCACGCCCGAGCCCGCACAGCGCCTTTTCGTTGAAAACCGTGACCAGGCTGCGCGCGAGCGACTCGTAGACCACGAGACGCACGGAATTCGAGCCTATGTCGATCACTGCGACGCTGGTTTCGCGCCTGCGCGCCCGCTTCGTCACCGTGCAAAATCCTCAAGGCGACTGATGGCGCTCCGAACGGCGCGTGAGTCGTCGCGGCGAAGATTCTTTGAGCGACTTTCCACGGCCGGACAGACTCGGATTGGTCATGAAGTAGTTGTGCACGTTGAAGGGTTCTTCACCCTTCGCCGCCTTCATACGCGTCGATGACCCATCCGGCAACAACTGCCAGCTCTGCTCGGTATCCTTCAGGTTCGCGACCATGATCTGCTCCAGCACCTGCTGATGCACGGTCGGGTTGAGCAGCGGGCAAAGGATCTCCACGCGCCGATCGAGGTTGCGCGGCATCATATCGGCCGACGAGATGTAAACCGCCGCTTTGGCGCTGGGCAGGCCGTGGCCGTTTCCAAAGCAATAGACGCGGCCGTGCTCCAGGAACCGGCCGATGATCGATTTGACACGGATGTTCTCGGACAGGCCCGGCACACCGGGCCGCAGGCAGCAGATGCCGCGAACCACGAGTTCGACCGAGACGCCGGCGCGCGACGCCTCGTACAGCGCGTCGATGATGTCCGGATCGACCAGCGAGTTCATCTTCAGCCAGATCGCCGCCGGCTTGCCGTGGCGCGCGAAAGCCGTCTCGCCTCGGATGTGTTCGAGCATGCGCTTGCGCAGCGTGAGCGGCGACACCGCCATTTTTTCGATGTCGCTCGGCTCGGCATAGCCGGTGATGTAGTTGAAGACCCGTGCCGCGTCGCGGCCGATGATCGGATCGGAGGTGAAATACGACAGGTCGGTATAGATTCGCGCGGTGACCGGGTGATAGTTCCCTGTCCCGGTATGGACATAGGTGGTCAGGGTATTGCCTTCGCGACGCACCACCAGCGACAGCTTGGCGTGGGTCTTGAGCTCCAGGAAGCCGTAGACCACTTGGACACCAGCGCGTTCGAGGTCGCGCGCCCAGCGGATATTGGCCTCCTCATCGAACCGCGCCTTCAGTTCCACCAGCGCCGTGACCGACTTGCCGGCCTCCGCGGCTTCCGCCAACGCCCGGACGATCGGCGAGTTGTTCGAGGTCCGGTACAGCGTCTGCTTGATCGCAACGACATCCGGATCGCGGGTCGCCTGTTGCAGGAACTGCACCACCACGTCGAACGACTCGTAGGGATGATGGACGATCAGATCCTTCTTGCGGATCGCCGCGAAGATGTCGCCGCCATGGTCGCGCACACGCTCCGGATGGCGCGGCACGTACGGTGGAAATTCGAGGTCGGGGCGATCGACCCGTGTCAGTTGCGACAGTTCGTTCATCGCCAGCACGCCGTCGACGAGCAGCACTTCGTCGTCGGCGGTCGACAGCGCGCGCTGCACGAAGGCACGCAATTCTTCCGGCATCGTCGAATCGACTTCGAGCCGGATCACCGACCCCCGCCGCCGCCGCTTCAGCGCGGTCTCGAACAGCCGGACCAGATCTTCGGCCTCTTCCTCGATTTCGAGTTCGCTGTCGCGAATGACCCGGAAGGAGCCCTGCCCCTTCACGACATATCCCGGAAACAACCTCCCGATGAACAGCGACGTCGCCTGCTCCAGCGTCATCAGCCGGACGGACTGGTCCTTGCCGTTCGGCGGCAGCCGAATGAAGCGGTCGATTTTGCCCGGCATGCGGATCAGCGCGTTCATCGACTTGCCGTCCGACACCCGCGCGAGTTGCAGGCCGATGGTGAAACCGAGGCTCGGGATGAAGGGAAACGGATGCGCCGGATCGATCGCCAGCGGGGTCAGCAGCGGAAAAATGTTGTGGAGAAAATGATCCTCGATCCACGCCCGCTGCGACTTGGTGGCGTCGCGGCCGTCGAGCAGCACGATGCCGGCCTCGGTCAGAATCCCGCGCAGGTCACGCCAGATCGCCTGCTGGTCGCTCGCCAGGCGCGAGACCGCCTCGTTGATCAGCACCAATTGCTCGGCCGGCGTCAGCCCGTCCGGGCTGCGCTCGGTAATGCCTTCCCGGACCTGCGCCTTGATGCCGGCGACTCGCACCATGAAGAATTCGTCGAGGTTGTTGGCCGAAATCGACAAAAAACGGACGCGCTCGAGTACCGGATGGGAGGGATTGACCGCCTCCTCGAGCACCCGCCGATTGAAATGCAGCCACGACAATTCGCGGTTGATGAAGCGTTCCGGCCCGGCGGCAACCACGGACGCCGGCTCGGCTTCACCATTTTTCTCTTCGATGACAATGATTTGGTCGGAGTCCATGAGAGGTCGGTCCAGTGCGATGCGGGGTCGTCGTGCCGGAGGTGGCGGTGCGGCGAGACAATGCTGCACACGCAAGACGTTTCCATGACATTGAGGGACTTAGCGAAGATCGCGTCAAGCCGAGCCGGCCGGCAAGGATGCCGCAGGGGCTCAGTCGTTGCGCAGGACGTCCGCCGCCAGCGCTCGGGTCACTGGCCGGCCGAGACGCAGCGCCTCGGTGTCCAGCCGCTCCACCGTCTGACGCGCGGCAGCGAAAGACCGGTCGATTCTGTTGGCGAGATAGCCGACCAGATTGGCGTCGATGCTCATCTGGCGGTCGGCGCAGAATTTGACGATCAGCGCCCGAAACAATGCATCGTCGGGCGGCAGCAGGGTCACCACTGGCACCGCCCTCAGCCGGGACCGCAGATCGCGCAAGTCGGCTGGAAATGCCGCAGGGGCCAGCCGCGCGGTGATCAGAACATAGGCCTCGTCTTCACGTGCCAGATTGATCAGATGAAACAGCGCGCGCTCGTCGAAGCTGCCCGGCGTCAGGTCTTCCACCACCAGCGCGCCAGTGGCGAGCTCGCCGGGGACGTTCGCCGCGGTCAGCGCCTGAGCCGAGGTCGATCGCGCGCCGGCCTGCTCGGCCCAGATCGATGCCAGATGACTCTTGCCGCTGCCCTCCGGTCCGACCAGCAGCATGATGCGGTTCGGCCAGTCGGGCCAGCTTTCGATCAGCCTCAGCGCCGAGGAATTGGCCGTGCCTTCGAGGAAGTCCTCGCGCGACAGGCTTTCGGCGTGCGGCAGGTCCAGGGCCAGTTGACGGGGTTGTACGCGGACTACCACGGGGTCGCTCCATGCCGGCCCGCACTGCGCGGCCGGCCGACGCGTTTCAGTGGCCAGGCTCGATCGTGCTCATATGCCGCGTCCACTCCACGAGATAGAAGGAGACCGAAAGCAACGTCAAGAGCGTCACCAGAATCATCAAGACTAGGTCATAGGGCGCCGGCTCGAACCCGAAGCCGAGCGCACCGAGCACCAATGCGGCAAATCCGACCTGCGCCACCGTATTCAGTTTCGAGACCATCAACGGTTTCATCGGCACCGGCTTGCCGAACAGCCAGGAAATGATCACCGCTCCCACGATCATGATGTCGCGCGACACCACCAGAATCACCAGCCAGCGCGGGATCGCGCCCCAGATGCCGAGCGACACGTAGATCGACACCAATAGCGCCTTGTCGGCCAGCGGATCGAGCAACGCACCGAGCTCGCTGCTCATGTTGAAACGCTTGGCGAGAAAGCCGTCGATCGCGTCGCTGACGCCGGCGATCACGAAGACCGCGAACGCGACTGCCATTTCATTCGACGCAATGGCCCAGACGATGACCGGCACCAGCAGAATCCGGCCCAGGGTAATAATATTCGGAATGCTCACGCGACGTTCCCGGCTTCCAGCCCAGATCCGGCGAAACCATTCGACTTTCGACGGCGGGAGGGGCTGGTTGTCTACATAGTACATGCTGGGTCCCCTTGCGAGCCATTGCACGCCGGCGGAATCCGACGTAACCACCCCAAAACCATTGGTCGGACGCGGACAAGCGGGACTTAGGTCTAGCGCGATCGACGGGGGTTCATCGGCGGCGGCTCGATGCCGGGCGGCAATCGTTGCCGCGCAGCGCCTTTTTCTTGCGGGAGCCGGCCATGACCGAGCGGAAGCACGGCCTCACCTATGCCGATTCCGGCGTCGATATCGACGCCGGCAATCGCCTCGTCGACCTGATCAAGCCGATGGTCCGGGCCACCGCCCGGGCCGGCGCGGACTCCGAAATCGGCGGCTTCGGCGGACTGTTCGACTTGAAGGCCGCGGGCTTCAAGGACCCGGTGCTGGTGGCGGCGACCGACGGCGTCGGAACCAAGATCAAGGTCGCGATCGAGGCCGGGGTGCACGCCGGGATCGGTATCGACCTGGTCGCGATGTCGGTCAATGATCTGGTCGTCCAGGGCGCCGAGCCGCTGTTCTTTCTCGACTATTTCGCGTGCGGCAAACTCGATCCCGAGGCCGTGGCCGAAATCGTCGCAGGCGTCGCCGAAGGCTGCCGCGAGTCTGGCTGTGCGCTGATCGGCGGCGAGACCGCGGAAATGCCGGGCCTCTACAAGGACGGCGACTATGATCTCGCCGGCTTCGCGGTCGGCGCGGCGGAACGCGGCACGCTGCTGCCCTCCCCCGACATCACCGCCGGCGACGCGGTGATCGGGCTGGCCTCATCCGGGGTGCATTCGAACGGGTTTTCGCTGGTCCGCAAGATCGTCGAAAAATCCGGCCTGCCCTACGACGCCAAGGCGCCGTTCTCGCCGGTGATGACGCTCGGCGGAGCGCTGCTGACGCCGACCCGGCTCTACGTGAAATCCTGTCTGCAGGCGATCCGCACCACCGGCGCGATCAAGGGGCTGGCGCATATCACCGGTGGCGGTTTCACCGACAACATCCCGCGGGTGCTGCCGAAGCATCTCGGCGTCGGCATCGACCTGCCGCGGCTGCCGGTGCTGCCGGTGTTCAAATGGCTGGCCGAACAAGGCGACATCGCCGAACTCGAACTGCTGCGCACCTTCAATTGCGGCATCGGCATGATCGCGATCGTCAAGGCGGACGCCGTCGACGCCGTCACCGAGGCGCTGACCGCGGGCGGCGAGAGCGTGCATCTGCTCGGCGAAGTGATCGCGGCGAAGGGCGAACATCGCGTCGTCTACGACGGTCACCTCGACCTGTCCTGGTGATCGCGTGAGCAAGCGTCGTGTCGCCATCCTGATTTCCGGGCGCGGGTCGAACATGGCCGCGCTGATCGAAGCCGCGGCCGAAGACGGCTTCCCTGCCGACATTGCGGTCGTGATCGCCAACACCGCGAGCGCCGGCGGCCTTGCGATCGCTCAACGCAGCGGGATTGAAACGCTGGTGATCGAAAGCAAGCCGTTCGGCAAGGATCGCGCCGGCTTCGAAGCCGTGTTGCAGGCGGCGCTTGACGCACGCGGCATCGAGCTGATCTGCCTCGGCGGCTTCATGCGGCTGTTCACGGCGGATTTCGTCAATCATTGGTACGGCCGGATGCTCAACATTCATCCGTCGCTGCTGCCGTCCTTCCCGGGCCTCGATCCGCACGGTCAGGCCCTGCGCGCCGGCGTGAAGATTTCCGGCGCCACCGTGCATTTCGTCATCGCGGAAACCGACGCCGGACCGATCGTGATTCAAGGCGCGGTGCCGGTGCACGACGACGACACCGCCGACACGCTGGCCGACCGCGTCCTGGCGATCGAGCACCGGATCTATCCGAGAGCCCTGCAGATGGTGGCATCCGGCCAAACGCGATTCGAGGGCGATCTGTGCAGATCGACCTCGAGTGGCCCGCATGATCAGGCGCTGATCGTACCGTCGGAGAACTGATCGAGACGATCGAACCTGCTCACGTGAGCTTGAGGTTCTCCGCCGAGGTCTTGCCGCGATTTTCGACCAGATCGTATTCGATCGCCTGGTTTTCATTCAGAGTGCTGAGACCGGCGCGCTCGACCGCCGAGATATGGACGAAGACGTCCTTGTCGCCGCTGGTAGGACGGATGAAACCATAACCCTTGGTCGGGTTGAACCACTTGACGGTGCCCTTTTGCATCGCCTGTCTCCTGTCTAGACACAAAAAAGACGTGGCGCGCTATCCGCGTGCCACGCCACAAACGGCGATCCCGTAAGCGCTGCCTGCTGCAAGACTTGATATCCGAGGTGATATTCAAGCCCCGACTGCAAAGCCCTGATTTTCGAGTCGCGAAACATAAAGCCGAACGGCCCACATTCGATTGCGGGTCAATTGCAACATGATTTTTCCGGGTTAGCAAGCCTTGCGAGTGCCGCAGATATAAGCGCCGCATAGTTGCGCCGGGCCGCTCTTCATTGTGGCAGCCGCCCCGCGCGATCTGGCAGCGCCACCAATGGCGCGCTTCCAACGGTTCCGAGCTGATTGCTGGTCGCGTTTGGTGGCGAGGCGGCGACATCGAAACGCCCTCCCGCGCGGCTCTGCACGGCTCACATCTCGGCGCGTGCGACAATATTGAACACCCGGCAAGATGTTCATGCGGACCACACTTGACTAGTGTTGCCCTGAATCGGCCACGGCCGGTTCCCTTCGCAACCTGACAAACACCCCGCGTGCGAGGAGATCATCCTGATCGTGTCCAGCGACATCAACAACAACCATTGCCCTTCGACGGTGAAGAACCGCGTTCTTGCGCAGCTGTCACCCGAGGATTTTCAGGCCCTCAAGCCGATGCTGCGGCCGGTCGAATTCAAGGGACGCGCTGTGCTGCAGGAGGCCAACCGGCCGGTCGAGTGCATTCACTTCATTGAAGACGGTCTCGTTTCGCACGTTTCCGGAAGCCGCACCGACTACGTCGAGACCGCAATGGTCGGCGTGTTCGGATATGTCGGAGTTCCCTTGGTCCTCGGAGCGTCGGTTGCGTCACAGCGCTCGATCGTATCCATGCCGGGAACCGCGCTGCGGATCGAGGCCGAGGATCTCGCGCGCGTGATCGCCAGCCGGCCGCAGATCCGCGAGCAGTTGTTGCGCTACGTCCCCGCGCTGATCGCTCAGAACACTCAGAGCGTGCTGTGCGCCGCCCGCCACGAGATCAATCAGCGTCTGGCGCGATGGCTGCTGCTGGCCAACGATCGCATCCAGAGTGACGTGCTGTACATCACTCATGAATTGTTGGCCGCCAGCCTCGGCGTCCGCCGCGCAAGTATCACCAATGCGCTGCTGCAGTTCGAGACCGAAGGCATCGTGCAGAAGACCCGCGGTGCGGTGCGCGTGATCGATCGGCCAGGGCTCGAAAACCGCGCCTGCGATTGCTACCACATCGTGCGTGACGCCTATGCGTGGACGCAGATCACGCATGACGGCCACGATCACGCCAAGGGTTCCGACGCGTGCTCCCATGGGCACGACGGCGGCGTCATCGCGGGCACGGCTTGAGGCTCCGTCCCGCACCGACCAGGTGCGGAGACGCCCTCCGGAACAGGGACGGCACAGCGAGGACGGGTCCCCCGCTCAGCAAGGCCGACCCGATTGCCACGACCGCGGCCGCCCGATCAGCGGTCCGCGGACGTGGTGTGGTGCGGGGCTCAGCCGACGATTTCGTTGCCGGCGAAGAACTGCGCGATCTCGATGGCAGCGGTCTCCGGCGCATCCGAACCGTGCACCGAGTTTTCGCCGATCGATTTGGCATGCAGCTTGCGGATGGTGCCGTCCGCGGCCTTCGACGGATCGGTCGCGCCCATCACGTCGCGATACTTCGCAATCGCCCCCTCGCCTTCGAGCACCTGCACGACGACCGGGCCCGAGGTCATGAAGTCGACCAGTTCGCCGAAGAACGGGCGTTCCTTGTGGACCGCATAGAAGGTCTCGGCCTGGCCGCGGGTCATGTGAATCCGCTTCTGCGCCACGATGCGCAGGCCGGCCTTCTCGATCAGGGCATTGATCGCGCCGGTGATGTTGCGCTCGGTCGCATCGGGCTTGAGGATCGAGAAAGTTCGTTGAACAGCCATGGAAATGTCCTTGAAACGCTTGGGGCGGGAGAGTTGCGCGCTTATATCGGCGCCGCCGCGGCACGGCAAGCCGCGCCACCAGACGAACGCCGCCCTCCCCACCTGTCGCGCGTGCGGCCGATCACAATCGCCCTGATCCCGGTTGCCTTTGAGGCCCGTCCCGGTCAAAACGCGCCATGCTCACTTTGTCCGACATATCGGTCCGGATCGCGGGACGGCTGCTGATCGACCAGAGCACGGTGCAGATCGCGCCGGGTGCCCGGGTCGGCTTCATCGGCCGCAACGGCGCCGGCAAGTCGACGCTGTTTCACGCCATCCGCGGCGAGCTCGCGACCGAGACCGGGCGCATCACCATGCCGCCGCGCTGGCGCGTCGGCAGCCTCGCGCAGGAAGCGCCCAACGGGCCCGAGACCCTGCTCGAAGTGGTGCTCAAGGCGGATTTGGAGCGCGACGCCCTGCTCGCGGAGGCGGAGACCGCGCACGATCCGCATCGCATCGCCGACATCCAGACCCGGCTGGTCGACATCGACGCGCATTCGGCCCCGGCGCGCGCCGCCGCCATTCTCAGCGGCCTCGGCTTTTCCGCGGCGGACCAGGCGCGCTCCTGTTCGGAATTCTCCGGCGGCTGGCGGATGCGGGTGGCGCTTGCGGCGACGCTGTTCGCAGCGCCCGATCTGCTGCTGCTCGACGAGCCGACCAACTATCTCGATCTCGAAGGCACGCTGTGGCTCGAGGATCACCTCGCCAACTATCCGCGCACGGTGATCGTGATCAGCCACGACCGCGATTTGCTCGACACCTCGGTGAACGAGATCTTGCATCTCGATCGCGGCCGGCTGGTGCATTTCCGCGGCACCTACTCGGCCTATGCGGAATTCCGTGCCAACAAGGAGGCGCTCGACGCCAAGAACGCCAAGCGGGAAGAAGCCCGGCGCAAGCACCTGCAGGAATTCGTCGACCGCTTCAAGGCCAAGGCCTCGAAAGCGCGTCAGGCGCAGTCGCGCGTCAAGATGCTGGAGAAGATGAAGCCGGTGACGCGGCTGGTGAGCGACGACGTGCCCGACATCGTCTTTCCCGCGCCGGAGAAGACGCTGTCGCCGCCGATCATCGCCGCCGACAACGTCTCGATCGGCTACGACCCCAAACACCCGGTGCTGCGTCATGTCACGCTGCGCGTCGACACCGAAGACCGCATTGCTTTGCTCGGCGCCAACGGCAACGGCAAGTCGACGCTGGTGAAGCTGCTGGCCGATCGGCTGACGCCGTTCTCAGGGACGGTGACGCGAGCCGACAAGCTGTCGGTCGCTTACTTCGCCCAGCACCAGCTCGACGAGCTCAACGAGGATGGCTCGCCCTACGACCACATCCGCAAGCTAATGCCGGACGCGCCCGAGAGCAAGATCCGCGCCCGCGCCGGCCAGATCGGGTTTTCCGGCAAGGCCGCCGACACCCTGGTGAAGAGTCTGTCGGGCGGCGAAAAAGCGCGGTTGCTGTTGGGCCTCGCGACCTTCTACGGCCCGAACATGATCATTCTCGACGAGCCGACCAACCATCTCGACATCGACAGCCGCGCGGCGCTGGCGGAGGCGATCAACGACTTTCCGGGCGCGGTCATCATGGTGTCGCACGATCGCTACCTGATCGACGCCTGCGCCGATCAATTGTGGGTGGTCGCCGATCACAAGGTGAAGCCCTATGACGGCGATCTCGACGACTACCGCCGCGCCGTGTTGTCGTCACGCGGCGCCCGCAGCGGTTCGCGCGAGCCCAGGGAGCGAGCCGCGGACGGAACCGGCGCCAAGCAACCACGTCAGAAGTCGGAGAAGCGCGTACCGCTGAAGCAGCAGATCGCCGACGCAGAAGTCGAGATCGAGCGGATCACCGCGATCATCGCCAAGATCGATGCAGCGCTTGCATTGCCGGACCTGTTCACGCGCGATCCGAAACAGGCCGCACAGCTCTCCGGCGCGCGCGCGAAAGCCGAAGCTGCGCTGCAGAAGGCCGAGGAACAATGGCTGGACGCGAGCTCGGCCTACGACAAGGCGCAAGGCTGAGACGCGAAGCTTACGGCCGTGGCGGTAGCGTCGCCGCTACGACCTACTGCGCTTCTTCGCGGCTCGCGGTTGCGGCGCCGGCTCCGGTGCGCGTTCGATCGACGTCAGCCGCCCTGCAGTGAAGGTATAGATTCCGGCGCGCGGACCACGCGAATAGGTCAGCAGTGCGACGCGCTGGCCACGCTCGTTGGTCGAGAGGTTGACGCCGTCAGGCGCACCGGCGCCGCGGGCGACGTCGCATTCGGTGTGGCCGAGCGCCACCGTGCCGCCACGCGCCATCGTCGAAGCGGCAGGGTCGCCCCCCTGCGCGTTGGCGTTGGCGTCGGCCGCGCCGGGCTGGGCCATGCCCGGACACATGCCGTCGGCGGAGATCAGGTCTTCCGCCGTCACCGCTTTGTCGGGTGTCAGCGGCGGCGTCTCGATCGAGATGTTCTTGATGAAAACCCGGCCCGGCCGCGCAAACCAGTCGGCATCGCGTGACAGCAGGTCCGAGCCGCCAGCACAGCCGGCGAGCAGCGGGGTCGCCAGCACCAGGGTGAGCAGGACTGGCCTGTAAGGAAGCTTGTGTTGCACGATCGATTGGGTCCCATCCCGCAGCGTAAGCATCTGTCCAAACATCGATTTACGGCACGACCGTGACCGGCTCCGCGCAGTTGCAAGGATACCAGAATAACCTTAACGGCGTCGCCCAGCTATTCCCGCTTTTGCCATCGGCCGGCGGCATCGGCCTGCCAATAGGTCACCTCGAAGCCACGCGACTTGCTCTGTTTCCACATATCGCGCGCCATGCCGACGGCGTCTTCATCGTCGCCGTCGAACAGCAACACCATCCGCTCGTAGCCTTCCGCGTCGGCCGGCAACGCCGCATTGTCGAGCAGAAACCGAACGGTGGCGGCGTTCGGATTGCTCTCTTCGGCTGTCAGCACGATAGGCTGATGCATCGCGTCGGCCACGCGCCAGGTCGCGTGCGGCAGAAACGAATCGTCACGATAGGTCCACAGATGCGCGTCGAGCGTATCGGCGCGCTCCTCCGAGCCGGCCTGCACCACCACCCGCCAGCCGCGCGCCAGCGACTTCTCGAGCAACGGCGGCAGCACCTGCTCGATCGTCCGTCCCTGCAGGTGATAGAACAGGACCTCGGTCATCGCATCGGATCGGATTACTTCTTGGCTTCGTAGTACTCCGCGACGAGCGCGTTCAAGAGCCGCACGCCGTAGCCCGAACCCCAGCTCTGGTTGATGTCGTTCTTCGGTGCGCCCATCGCCGTGCCGGCGATGTCGAGATGCGCCCAGGGCGTATTGTCGACGAAGCGCTGCAGGAACTGCGCCGCGGTGATCGAGCCGCCGTTGCGCGAACCGGTGTTCTTCATGTCGGCGAATTGCGAGTCGATCTGCTTGTCGTATTCCGGACCGAGCGGCATCCGCCACACCTTCTCGCCGGTCGAAACACCGACCGCAGTCAGCCGTTCGGCGAGTTCGTCGTTGTTCGAGAACAGGCCGGCGTGATCGGTGCCGAGCGCGACCATGATGGCGCCGGTCAGCGTGGCGAGGTCGACCATGAATTTCGGCTTGTGCTTCTGCGCCACGTACCAGAGCACGTCGGCGAGCACGAGACGGCCCTCGGCGTCGGTGTTGATGATCTCGATGGTCTGGCCCGACATCGAGGTCACGATATCGCCAGGGCGCTGCGCGTTGCCGTCCGGCATGTTCTCCACCAGACCGATGGCGCCGATCACATTGACCTTGGCCTTGCGCGCGGCGAGCGCGTGCATCAGGCCGACGACGCAGGCAGCGCCGCCCATGTCGCCCTTCATGTCTTCCATGCTGGCCGACGGCTTGATCGAGATGCCGCCGGTGTCGAAGCACACGCCCTTGCCGACGAAGGCGACCGGCTGTTCGCCGCGCTTGCCGCCGTTCCAGCGCATGATCACGGTGCGGCCCGGATGCGCCGAGCCCTGCGACACCCCGAGCAGCGCGCCCATCTTGAGTTGCGTCATCGCCTTGACGTCGAGGATCTGGATGTCGACGCCGAGCTTCTTCAGCTGCGCCGCGCGCTTGGCGAATTCTTCCGGATACAGCACGTTCGGCGGCTCGTTGACGAGTTCGCGCGCCAGGATCACACCGTCGACGACGGCACTGTCGGGCGCGAATGCCTTCTTCGCCGCGGCGGCGTCCGCAACAGCGATCGACACGTTGGCGTTCAGCGCATTCGCGTCATCGTCCTTCTTCTTGGTCTTGTAGCGATCGAACTTGTAGGCCCGGAGCAGGATGCCGGAGGCGATCGCCGCGGCCTGCTCGGGCTTCATCGCGCCGCCCGGCAGCTCGGCGATCACGGTGACGGCCGTGTCGCCTGCCCCGATCTTGCCCGCAATTGCGCCGCCGAGCTTGAGGACGTCGTAGTCCTTGAGTGCTGCCGCCTTCCCGGTCCCGATCACGACCAGCCGTCCGACCTTGAGGCCCTCGGGCGCCAACAGGTCGAGCGCAGAGCCCGACTTGCCCTTGAACTGGCTCGCCGCCACCGCCCGTTTGACCGTGCTGACCGCGACCCCCAGCGCCTTGCTGGTCGCCGGGCCGAATTTCAGCGCGTCGTCGCAAAGCACAACGAGCGTGCCGCGCGCGGCAACGGAAAACGGGACGAAGCCGACCTTGACGGCGTCGGGCATGGGCATTCCTCCAAATGGGGCTGTCGGGCAGTGACGGAATCCGGCAGGCGGTGCAACCTGTTGTTTTGGTGCCCTGCGTCGTCAAGTCAAGCCGGCATCGCGATCGCCGCATCCCGGCGCCGTGGAACGCATCGACGATATGTCCCGGCGGCTCGCCGGATCCCAATCTCCCCTGGACTTATAAGCGGTACAAAAACACCTCTCACGACCCCCTACCGTGGCGAGCGGGGTACACTCGGGCAACATTAACCATATCCGGAAGCCGCCGCCGGTCAGCCATTTTGTTGACAGATCAGACAGATGGTAATGCGATCGTGGGACAGCCCGCACGATCGCCGCCTGGGGAGGATTCGGATCGAATCCTGGCGGGGATCGAATTGGGCGCAGGGGATTTCGCCGGCCGATGGGCTCCATCGATAGCTATATTTTCCGCACGACTCTGACGTCGTTCGCGGTCGTCATGGCCAGCCTCACCGGCGTGATCTGGATCACCCAGGCTTTGCGTGGCATCGATTTGATGACCAGCCAGGGCCAGACCATCGTGACCTTCCTCGGCCTGACCGGCCTTGCGGTGCCCGTCCTGATCCTGGTGATCGCCCCGATCGCGCTGATGATCGCGGTGGCGCATACGCTGAACCGACTCGCCACCGACTCCGAAATCATCGTGATGAACGCCGCCGGCCTGTCACCGCTGCGACTGTTTCGGCCGTTCGTCTATGCCACGATCTTCGTCGCTGCACTCGTCACTCTGATCGGCTCTTATATCGCGCCGGACGGGTTGCGCCGCATCGCCCGGTGGGACGCCGAGATCACCGCCGACGTGCTTGCCAACGTGCTGCAGCCGGGCCGCTTCGCGCAGCTCGAGCAAAATCTGACGATCCGCGTTCGCGAGCGGCAGGCGGGCGGGCTTCTCGTCGGTGTGTTCATCGATGACCGCCGCGATCCCGCCGATCGCGTCAGCATCATCGCCGACCACGGCACGGTGCTGAAGAACAAGGATGGCTCCTTCCTCGTGCTCGAGGACGGCCATTTGGAGCGGTTTCAGGGCGGAAAGCAGGAGCCGACGCTGGTCGCCTTCAGCCGCTACGCCTTCGATATGTCGAAATTCTCGCGAGCCCGCGACGTCGCCTATGGAATTCGCGAGCATTACCTGTGGGAATTGATCTGGCCGGATCCGAAGGATCCTCTGCTGGCACAATTGCCGACCCAATTCCGCTCGGAGATGCACGATCGCCTGCTGGCGCCGATCTATCCGTTCTTCTTCGCAGCGGTCACGTTCGCGTTCTTGGGCATGCCGCGAACCACGCGCCAGAGTCGAAACTTCTCGATGATCGGCGCTGTTCTGTGCGCGTTCGTCGTCAGGCTCGCGGGATTTGCGCTGTCGGTGGTCGCCAACCACACGCCTTATATCGCCGGCCTGCAATATCTGCTGCTCGCCGTTGCAATTGCCGCCAGCGTCTGGCTGATCCGGCGCAACGTGGTGATCGAACCGCCGACCCTTTTGGTCGACGCGTTCAACGCCCTCACCGCTTCGCTCAGCCGGCTGGTCCGGCGGCCGATGCCGGCGTGATGCGGTGCCCGCCATGGTCTTGAACACGCTCGGACGCTATTTCGCTGCCCGGTTCGTCTCGTCGGCTCTCGGCGTGTTCTTCGGCCTGTTCGTGTTGCTGGTGTTCGTCGACTATATCGATCTGTTGCGTCGCGCCGGCGGTCTCTCCGTGTCGGCCTTCGTGATCGCCCAGGCCTCGTTCTTTCGGGTGCCGCAGTTGCTCGAACGGCTGCTGCCGTTCTGCATCCTGATCGGCGGCATGACCTGCTACCTCGCCCTGTCGCGTCGACTCGAGCTCGTGATCGCGCGAGCGGCTGGGCTGTCGGCCTGGCAGTTCATCGCCCCGGCACTGTGGAGCGCGCTCGCGCTCGGCGTGTTCGCCAGCGCGGTCTTCAACCCGATGTCGGCCTATATGCAGGAACGCGCCAAGCAGATGGAGGCCGAACTGTTCGGCCAGGGCTCGGGCAGTTTGCAGGATGCCAACGGGTTCTGGATGAATCAGGTCAGTCCCGAGGGGCAGTCGATCATCAATGCCGCGCGGAGCCAGCAGCAGGGAGCGGTGCTGAGCGGAATTAGCGTGTTCCGGTTCGAGCCCGATTTTCAGTTCAAGGACCGAATCGAGGCCCGCGAGGCGGTGCTCGAACCCGGCTACTGGCTGTTGAAAGACGTTCGAAAATACACCCTCGATTCCGCACCGGAGGAGCAGGCGACCCTGCGGCTGCCAACCGCGCTGACGCTCGCGCAGGTTCGGAACAGCTTCGCCACGCCCGAAAGTGTGTCTTTTTGGCAACTCCCGTCCTACATCAAAGCCTCGGAGAGCTCCGGGTTCGCGACGGCGGGGTATCGTTTGCAGTATCACAAGCTGCTGGCAAAGCCGTTTTTGCTGGCCGCGATGGTGATGCTAGCTGCTTCTGTCAGCTTGCGATTCTTCCGTTTCGGCGGCGTGCAAAAGATGGTTTTGAGTGGCGTGGGGGCAGGCTTTCTGCTCTATATCCTGTCGAAAGTGACTGAGGATTTGAGCAAGGCTGAGTTGATGCATCCGCTTGCTGCAGCGTGGTTGCCCGTCTGTGTGGGCGGCCTCGCTGGTTTTTTGGCTTTGCTGTACCAGGAGGACGGGTAGTGGCCATGATCGCCGCCCTCCGAGACGAGCTGTTCGCCTTGCCGCGCCGCACCATCGTGCGCAGCAAGCGCTCCCTCATGGCCAGTTGTGCGATTCCGTTGGCTGCCCTGCTGCTGGCAGGCGCGGCCGACCTCGCGTCGATCTCGTCGGCGGAAGCGCAGAGCTACACCTATAATCCGCGCCCGGCCCGGCCGCGTCCGCCCCAGACGGGGACGGACGGGCAGATGCTCGTCCAGGCGACAGAGGTCAACTACGACTACAACAACCAGCGGGTGTCCGCCGTCGGCAACGTCCAGATGTTCTTCAACGGAACCAGTGTCGAAGCCGACCGCCTGGTCTACGACCAGAACACCAAGCGTCTGCGCGCCGAAGGCAACGTCCGAATGACGGACGCGACGGGCAAGATCACCTACGCCAATATGCTCGATCTGAGCGACGACTACCGCGACGGTTTCGTCGATTCGCTGCGCGTCGACACCGCCGAAGACACCCGTATCGCAGCGTCGCGCGCCGATCGCACCGACGGCGACTACAACGTGTTTCAGAACGGCGTGTACACCGCCTGCGCGCCGTGCCGGGACGATCCGAAGAAGCCGCCGCTGTGGCAGGTCAAGGGCGCCCGGATCATCCACGATCAAGTCGACAAAATGCTGTATTTCGAGAACGCCCAGCTCGAATTCTTCGGCGTTCCGATGGCCTATCTGCCGTATTTCTCGACGCCCGATCCGACGGTGAAGCGTAAGACCGGCTTCCTGATGCCGTTCTACACCACCAACACGACCTTCGGGATGGGCTTCGAAATCCCGTTCTATTGGGCGCTCGCACCGGATTACGACGTCACGCTGACGCCCCGGATCACGACCAAGCAGGGCGTGCTGATGCAAGGCGAGTTCCGGCAGCGATTGATGGACGGCGCCTATCAGATCCGCGCCTATGGCATCAGCCAGTCCGACCCCGCGGCGTTCGGAAGCGCGCCGGGCAATCGCTCGTTGCGTGGCGGCGTCGACACCAAAGGCGAATTCGCGCTGAACGACAAATGGGTGTTCGGCTGGGAAGGCGTGTTGCTGTCCGACCGTGCGTTCTTCCTCGACTACAGGCTCGCGCAGTATCGCGACAGTTGGGGCAGCTTCCTCAACCAGAGCACCGAAGCGACCTCGCAGATCTATCTGAGCGGCGTCGGCAACCGCTCCTATTTCGATTTGCGGGCGATTCACTATCTCGGCTGGGCATCGGCTGACATTCAGGGCCAGATTCCGGTCATCCACCCGGTGCTGGACTATTCGAAGACTCTGGATCGCAACATCTTCGGCGGCGAAGTCAGCTTCAAGACCAACTTCACCAGCCTCTCCCGCCAGACGGCGCAGTTCGACCCGATCACGACGATCGCGAATACGACGAGCCTTTGTCTGAACACATCGGCCGATCCGGCTGCGCGCATGCCGTCGAGCTGCCTGTTGCGCGGCATTCCGGGCACCTACACGCGTGCAACGGCCGAGGCGCAATGGCGCCGGTCGTTCACCGACCCCTACGGCCAGATCTGGACCCCATTCGCATCGATCCGCATGGACGCGATCGATTCCTCGGTCTCGAATCAGCCCGGCGTGTCGAACTATCTCCCTGTCGGAGACACCCAGGCGTTCCGGGTGATGCCGACCATCGGTCTCGAATATCGCTACCCCTTCATCAACGTGCAGCCCTGGGGCACCACGACGATCGAACCGATCGCGCAGGTCATCGTTCGTCCGAACGAAACCTACGCGGGCAAACTGCCGAACGAGGACGCGCAGAGCATGGTGTTCGACACCAGCAATCTGTTCAGCGTCGACAAATTCTCCGGCTACGATCGCGTCGAAGGCGGCGGCCGCGCCAATGTCGGCGTCCAGGCGACCACGCAATTCGATCGCGGTGGCGCGATCAACGTGCTGTTCGGCCAGTCCTATCAGTTGTTTGGGCAGAACTCCTACGCGGTGAGGGACACCACCAATACCGGTCTCGATTCGGGGCTCGCGACAGCCCGTTCCGACTATGTCGGCCGGGTCTCATATTCGCCGAATTCGACCTACAAGTTCACCACACGTGCGCGACTCGACGAGGCGACGCTCGACGTCAACCGCTTCGAGGCCGAAGCCAGCGCGTCGTTCAATCGCTGGTCCGTCAGCGTGATCTACGGGAACTACGCGGCGCAACCGGACCTCGGATTTCTGACGCGACGTCAGGGCATCCTCACCACCGGTTCCATCAAGGTGGCGTCGAATTGGGTCGTCTCGGGTGGCGCCCGCTGGGACCTTGAGGCAAACCGCATCAATCAATATATTGTTGGTGCCGGCTACGTGGACGACTGTTTCGTGATGGCCGTGAACTATGTCACCGGCTATTCGTACGCCAACTACGGAACGACGCCGACGCTGAATCATTCGGTCATGCTGCAGATCGGACTTCGGACCATCGGCATGGGCGCGATGCAACAGAGCGTTTCGGGCGCGTCGAGCGGCGTTTTCGGCCAATAGCGCCGAAACACATACGGGCAGCCCCCGTTTCTGATCAATCACATCGGCTGGGAGGCATCTGCGACCCATGACGACCAAGTTCTCCTTTCGTATTTTCGCTGCGGCGCTGTGCTGCGCGGTCGCATCGTGGAGCGGTATCGGACTCGCCCGGGCGCAATCCGTCGCCGTGATGGTCAATGGCGAGCCGATCACCAATTTCGACATTGAGCAGCGCTCCAAACTCGACAAACTGTCGAACCAGTCCCGGACGCGTCAACAGGTTCTCGACGAACTGATCGACGAGAAAGTCAAAATCAGGGAAGGCAAGAAATTCGGCGTCAACCCGAGCGATTCGGACATCGACTCGTCGTTCGCGAGCATGAGTTCGCGGATGCGGATGTCGCCCGATCAGATGGTGAAGATGCTCGCGGCCCAGGGCATTCGTCCGGGCACATTGAAGTCCAAGATCAAGGCCGAGATGGTCTGGACCAGCCTGGTGCGCGGCCGCTTCAAGGACAGCTTGCTGGTCGGCGAAAAGGACATCCAGGCGCAGCTCGCCGCAAAGGGCGGCGACGACAAGTCCACGACCGAAAGCTTCGAATATCAGATGCGACCGGTGGTGCTGATCGTGTCGCGCGGCTCCGGCGCGGGCGCGGTGGAAGCGCGGCGCAAGGAAGCAGAAGCGCTGCGGAGCCGCGTCCAGAGCTGCGCGGACGCCGATCGTATCTTCAAGGCATTGCCGAACGCGGCGATCCGCGCGACGGTCGTCAAGACGTCGGCGGACCTGCCGCCGGCGCTGCGCGAGATTCTGGACAAGACCCCGGTCGGCCAGATGACTGCGCCGGAAGCAACCAAGCAAGGGGTCGAGATGGTCGCGCTGTGCTCGCGCAAGCCCACCACCGCCGACACGCCGATGAAGCGCGAAATCCGCGAGAAGATGTATGCGGAAAAATTTCAGGCCAAGTCGAAGGACTATTTGCGCGAGTCGCGCAATGCCGCGATGATCGAGTATCGCTAGGACCTCGGCACAGGCGCCGCGCGAAGTCGCCCGGTACGGGCCGCAATCGGCGGCGGACAAAAAATGACCAGACCACTAGCGTTGTCGCTCGGCGAGCCCGCGGGCATCGGCCCCGATATCACGATCGCGGCGTGGATGCGCCGCGACGCGGTCGATCTTCCGCCGTTTTACCTGCTCGGCGACCGCGACTGCGTGGCGCGACGCGCGCAGCTGTTGGGCGTCGACATCCCGATCGCTGATGTGTGTGTCGAGGACGCTGCCGATACCTTTGCGACCGCCCTGCCCGTCGTGGCGACTGGACATCCCGCGACTGCCGAGCCGGGAAGACCCAACGCCACCAGCGCCACCGCTGCGATCGCGTCGATCCGTCGGGCGGTGGACGATGTCGGCGCGGGCCGCGCGGCCGCGGTGGTCACCAATCCGATCGCCAAAAGCGTTTTGTATCAGGCCGGCTTTGCACATCCCGGCCACACCGAATTCCTCGCCGAACTGGCGCGCAGCGATGGCGTCGTGCCGCAGCCGGTGATGATGCTGTGGTGTCCGAGCCTCGCCGTCGTGCCGGTCACGATCCATGTTTCGCTGCGCGACGCGATCGCGCAGCTCACGACCGAGCTGATCGTTTCGACCGCACGCATCGTGGTGCAAGATCTGCGACGCCGCCTCGGCATTGCCGCGCCGCGGCTCGCGGTCGCCGGCCTCAATCCGCACGCCGGCGAAGACGGCGCGCTCGGCAGCGAAGATCGCAATATCGTCGCGCCGGCGGTGGAGATCCTGCGCCGCGAAGGGATCGACGCCCGCGGTCCGCTGCCTGCCGACACGATGTTTCATGCCGCCGCGCGCAAGCGCTACGACTGCGCGATCTGCATGTATCACGATCAGGCCCTGATCCCGATCAAGACCATCGCCTTCGACGAAGGCGTCAACGTCACTCTCGGTCTCCCTTTCATCCGCACCTCGCCCGACCACGGCACGGCATTCGACATCGCCGGCACCGGACGCGCCGATCCGTCGAGCCTGATCGCCGCGCTGAAGCTCGCGGCCCGGATGGCTGCGGCGCCTTCGCCATGAGTGCGATCGACGGCCTGCCGCCGCTGCGCGACGTCATCAAGCGTCACGATCTCGCCGCGCGAAAATCGCTCGGCCAGAATTTTCTGCTCGACCTCAATCTCACCGCCCGGATCGCGCGCGCCGCCGGCCCGCTGGACGACGTGACCGTGGTCGAGATCGGCCCCGGCCCCGGCGGATTGACCCGCGCGCTGCTCGCCACCGGCGCGAGGCGCGTGATCGCGATCGAACGCGACGAACGCGCCCTCGGCGCACTCGAGGAAATCGCGGCGCACTATCCGGGACGGCTGGAGATCGTCTGCGCCGACGCCATGGAGTTCGACCCCCGGCCTTTGCTCGGCGGAGCACGCGCCAGGATCGTCGCCAACCTGCCCTACAACATCGCCACGCCGCTCCTGATCGGCTGGCTCTGCGCCGAGCCGTGGCCCCCCTGGTACGACATGATGGTGCTGATGTTTCAGCGCGAAGTGGCGCAACGCATCGTCGCCTGCGAGGACGACGACGCCTATGGCCGGCTCGCGGTGCTGTCGAACTGGCGGTGCGACACCGGGATGCTGTTCGACATCGCGCCCTCCGCCTTCGTGCCGCAGCCGAAGGTGACCTCCTCCGTCGTCCGCCTGGTCCCGCGCTCCGCGCCCGAACCATGCAACCGCGCGGCGCTGGAGCAGGTCGCCGCCGCCGCCTTCGGCCAGCGCCGCAAGATGCTGCGGCAAAGCCTCAAGGCGCTCGGCGTCGACCCGGCGCGGCTGGCTGCGGCGGCCGGGATCGACCCGACACGCCGCGCCGAGACCGTCCCGGTTTCCGGCTTTGTTGCCATGGCGAACGAATTGATCGATATACGAGATACAAAAAACACACCCTAAGGGAGAGACCGACATGACGCAGATGCGTCGCCAATCGCTGGTGAAATTCGACGCCCCGCTGTGCGAGACCATTATCGACACGCCGAAGCCGCAAGGCCGCGAAGTGCTGGTCCGGATCGAACGCTGCGGGTTGTGTCATTCCGATCTCCACATCCAGGACGGCTACGCCGATCTCGGCGGCGGCAAGAAGCTCGACACCACGCGCGGCATGACGCTGCCCTTCACGCTCGGCCACGAGATCGCCGGCATCGTCGACGAGGTCGGCCCCGATGCACCGGCCGAACTGATCGGCAAGAAGAAGGCGGTGTTTCCCTGGATCGGCTGCGGCAAGTGCCGCGATTGCCTCGCCGGTGACGAGAACCTGTGCACCAAGAACCGCTTCCTCGGCGTCGCGATCGACGGCGGCTTCGCCACGCACGTGCTGGTACCCGACGCGAAATATCTGCTCGACTACGATCCGCTGCCGACCAATGTCGCGGCGACGCTGATGTGCTCCGGTATCACCGCCTACGGCGCGCTGAAGCGGCTGGTCGATCAGCCGCGCCAGCGCAACATCCTGCTGATCGGTCTCGGTGGCGTCGGCATGATGGGCCTGTCGCTGGCGCAGACGATGTTCAAGCAGCCGATCTCGGTCGCCGATCTCAGCCCTGCAGCGCGCGAAGCCGCTCTGCAGAACGGCGCCACGACCGCCTACGATCCGTCCGAGCCCGACGTGATCAAGCGCATCGTCAAGGAGAACGACGGCGGTTTCGACTGCATCGTGGATTTCGCCGGCAACGACAAGTCGATGAACTTCGCCGTCGGCACTGTCGCGCGCGGCGGCAAGATCGTCGTCTCCGGGCTGATGGGCGGTCAGTTCAGCCTGCCGATGGTGCAGTGGATCTACAAGCGCATGACGATCGAAGGCTTCATGGTCGGGACCCTCGAGGAGACCAAGGAACTGCTGGCGCTGGCGCGCGCCGGCAAGATCAAGCCGACGCCGATGAAAGAAGAACCGATGACGGACGTGCAGAAGTGGATCGATCAGTTGCGCGCCGGCAAGGTGGTCGGCCGCATCATGCTGACGAACTAATCGCGCTTCCGACGCGCCCACGGAACTGCGTTGCGGGTTCCCGTTTCACCCGCAATGCAGGCCCGATTCTTGTCCCAACCGCACCGGAATTGCGGCTTATTGCGACCCCATTTGATGACGACAACACCCTCCGTTAAGGATCGGTTACCGCATCACGATCGGGGGATGCCATGCGTAAACTCACCACGAACGTCCTCTGTGCCGCCGGGCTGACCCTGGCTGCGACCGGCGCCCTCGCCGCGCCTCCGGGCAGCGCCGCTCCGGCCGGCGAATGTCTTTCCGGACCCAAGGGGCCGGCGCCGGCGGGCAGCCGTTGGTTCTACCGCACCGATCACGCCAACAAGCGCAACTGCTGGTACACGCGCGCCGCCGGTGACAAATCCGCGGCGCCGGCCGAGACCGCTGCGGCCAGCCCCGCATCCGACGACTCCGCCCGCGCGGCGCCGGCCAGCCGAACAGAAACCGCATCGGGCGATGCCGCGACCGTCCCCGCGGCGAAGACCATACCGAAGCCGGTGCGAACGACGACCGTTCCGCTGCATTCCGCGATCGCCAACGCGCGCGCCGAATTCGATGCGCCGCCGGAGCCCGCCCCGCTCCGCGAGGTCGCCGCGCCGGACCAGGCTTCCGCCTTTCCCGCTCCGCTTCCCGCCGTGACCGATCAGCCACCCGCAGCGACGCAGGCTTCGCCGATCGCGCAGCGCTGGTCCGACGCAGCCGTGAGCGACGCTGCTTCGACGGCCCCGGACGCGGCGAGCAAACTGCGCAGTGCCGCCCAGACCGCGGCCGCCAAGAGCACGGTGCCGGCGGCTGCGTTCTCGGCGGGATCGGCCACCATGCTGATCGCGGCGCTGCTCGCCGCGCTCGCCCTCGCCGGCCTGATCGTGGGCGGCATCGTGAAATTCAGCAGACGTGAGCCGATGGTGCGCCGCGATCCCAACGGCAGGCCGGACATCTGGCGCGACGTACCGCGGCCGGCGGCCGCGGCCGATGACGTCGCCCCGGGCCACGCCGAACTGGACGTCGATCCGTCGCCGCCGACGCAGCCCGCCGAGCCGCCGGCCTGGATCAGAGCCGCGCGCCAGCGCCAAGCCGAAGTACAGAGCACCAATGAGATCGAAGAGTTGCTGGCGCGCGCGCAGAAGCGTCCGGCGGCCTGAGCGAGCCTGCACGAGAGTGGCGGCGCTGCCGGCCCGCTATTTTTCGAGTTCGCGCCGCATCTCCCGCACGAAGGCGTCGATCCCGATCTGCCGCTCGCGCTTGAGCTGTTCCGCGCGCAGGATCGCTTTGACGGACTCGAAGGCGACGCCGATGTTGTCGTTGACGACGATGTAGTCGTAGGCGTCGAAATGGCTCATCTCGTCGCCGGCCTTTTTCATCCGCCCGCGGATCACCTCGTCGGAATCCTGCGCCCGCGTGTGGAGCCGATGCTCGAGGTCCTGAACTGACGGCGGAAGGATGAAGACGCTGACGACGTCGTTCGACGCCCGGCTGCGCAACTGTTGGGTGCCCTGCCAGTCGATGTCGAACAGCACGTCGTTGCCGGCCGAGAGCGCCGCTTCGACCGGCGCGCGCGGCGTGCCGTAACAATTGTCGAAAACGTTGGCCCATTCGAGAAACTCGCCGGCCTCGACCATGGCGTCGAATTTCGGCCGATCGACGAAGTAGTAGTCACGGCCGTCGACTTCGCCCGGCCGCTTCGGCCGGGTCGTCGCCGACACCGACATCCGCAATCCCGGCGCCTCGTCGACCAGCATACGCGAGAGCGTCGTCTTGCCGGCGCCCGACGGCGACGACAGCACGAACATCAATCCGCGCCGCTCGATGCCGTTCAGGCTGCCTGCCGCCCCGTCCTTCATCCTCACTCCAGATTCTGCACTTGCTCGCGGAACTGCTCGACCACGTTCTTCATCGCAAGGCCGGTGTTGGTCAGTTCGAGATCGATCGACTTGGAGCAGCAGGTGTTCACCTCGCGATTGAATTCCTGCGACAGGAAGTCGAGCCGACGGCCGACGGCGCCGCCCGCGCCCAGCATCTCGCGGGCCTGTGCGACGTGGGAAGCGATGCGGTCGAGTTCTTCGCGAATGTCGGCCTTGGTCGCCATCATGATGGCTTCCTGATGCAGCCGATCCTGATCGAAACGCTCCGACGTCTCCAGCAGCGCCGCGACCTGTTCGGCGAGCCGGGCCTTGATAGCCTCCGGCTTGCGACCGGGCGCGGCCTCCGCCTTCTTCGCCAAAGTTTCGATCTCGTCGAGCCGCTGCGACAGCACACCGCCGAGGCTCGCGCCTTCACGCTGGCGCATTTCGATCAGGCTGCCGAGTGCCTGCGTGAACGCAGCCTCGACTGCGCCGCGGGCGGCTTTTTCCTCGGCCTCGTCTGCCTCCGGCTCGAACAGTTCGATCACGCCCTTGATCGACATCAGACCGTCGATGCTCGGCGCCACCGCATCGACCCTGCCCGCGAGTTCGGTCGCGATCCTCAAGACCGAGTTCAGCACATCCTCGTTGATGCGCACGGTCGATGCCGCATCGGCACGCTTGACCGTGAGGTTGGCGTAGACCGTGCCACGGGACAGCGCTTCGGCCGCACGCTTGCGCACGCCGGCCTCGATATCGTCCCACCCCTGCGGAATGCGCAGCCGGAAATCGAAGCCCTTGGCGTTGACGGACTTCAATTCCCATTCAAACGAATACGGGCCGCTGCTGCCGTGGCTGCGCGCAAACCCCGTCATGCTCGACAAAGACATCGCTCACAGACTCCGCAGATTGCTGGATTGAGATTCGCGTGACGCGTGGACGGCGGAGCTTAGCCCATCACGGCGCGCATTGGGAACAGCCGCACGACTAATCCTGGCCGGCTGCAGCCGGAGCGGCGCCGTTTCGCTTCTTGGATGCGCCGCTGTTCTTCGATGGTCGCGTCACCGGCGCGGGCGACGGGACCGATGCGTTCGCGTCGGGAGCCACCGTCGCCGTCGGCGGGGTATCTTCGGCGGGCTCGATCGTGTCGTTCTGGGTCTGGCGCTCCAGCGCCCGCAGCTTGGCGACGTTCTTCAGATGCTGGTCATAGCTGTCGCTGAAGGCGTGACCGCCGCTGCCGTCCGCGACGAAGTACAGATCGCGCGTTCGCGCGGGATTGGCCGCAGCTTCGAGCGACGCCCGGCCGGGATTCGCGATCGGGCCCGGCGGCAGACCGTCGATGACATAGGTGTTGTAGGGGGACGGCTGCTGAATTTCGCTGCGCTTGATCTGTCGCCCGAGCGTGCCCTTGCCGCCGACGAGCCCGTAGATGATCGTCGGGTCGGACTGCAATCGCATCTTCTTCTGTAGGCGGTTGACGAACACGGCAGAGACACGGCTTCGCTCGTCCGGCTTGCTGGTCTCCTTTTCCACGATCGACGCCAGCGTCACCAATTGCTCCGGCGATTTGACCGGGATTTCCGGGTTGCGACGTTCCCAGACTTCGCTCAGCACACGCTTCTGCGCCTGCTGCATCCTGTTGATGACCTGCTCGCGCGGCGTGCCCCGGGGAAATTTGTAGGTCTCGGGCAGCAAGGTTCCCTCTCGCGGAATTTCGCGGAGGCTTCCGGTGAGGATGTTGTTGTCCGTGAGCCGCGCGACGATCTGCTCGGAGGTCAAACCTTCGGGGATCGTCACGGCGTGCTGAACCACCTTGCCTTCGACGATGGTGCCGATCACGTCGCGAAGGCTGGCTTCCTTCTGAAATGAATATTCGCCGGGCTTGAGATCCGCCCGCGCCTTCAGGGCCAGCACACTGCCGATGAACACCCAGCGATTGTTTTCGATCACGCCCTCGCGCTGCAGGATCTCGGCGATGTCGCCCAGCCCGGCGCGCTGCGGAATGTTGACGACCTTGTCGTCCTGCAACGGCCCGGCAGCCTCGATCTTCTGCTTGCCGTAGACATAGATGCCGCCTGCGCCGATCATCAGTACGAGCACCAGCGTGATGATGGCGTTGCCAATAATCACCAGCGGATTGCGCGCACGATCCGATCGTTTCGGCGGTGGCGGAAGTTGCTCCGGCTCCAGCGCCGCGCGCGGACTTCTCGGCGAGATCGGCGGCCTTTCACTCATCGGTGCAACCTGATTCCTGTGGTCTGATGGATGGTCCGTGCAAGATCGCACCGGAGGCGTTCGGGATCACGTCTTTGGTGGGAACATCCGGTGTGGAATCGCTCCAGACCTCGTCGGGCCGTCGCCGATCATACTCCCATATCGCCTAATGTCGTAGGTTTTAGCAGGGATTACGGCGAAACGTTGAAGTGCCTGCAACGCCTTCAATCGGCGACGCGCTGCAGGATCAACGATGCATTAGTCCCGCCAAAGCCGAAAGAGTTCGACAGCGCGACGTTGATTTCACGTTCGCGCGGTTTCCACGGCACGAGGTCGATCGCGGTCTCGACCGACGGGTTGTCGAGATTGATGGTCGGCGGCGCAACGTTGTCGCGAATCGCCAGCACGCTGAAGATCGCTTCGACCGCACCGGCCGCGCCGAGCAAATGGCCGATCGAGGATTTGGTCGACGACATCGACACGCGTGACGCGGCATTGCCGAGCAACCGTTGCGCGGCGCCGAGTTCGATCTCGTCGCCAAGCGGCGTCGAGGTGCCGTGCGCGTTGATGTAGTCGATATCCGAGACCGAGATGCCGGCGCGTTTGATCGCGGCGCTCATGCAGCGGAACGCGCCGTCGCCGTCCGGGGTCGGTGCCGTGATGTGATAGGCGTCGCCGGTCAGACCGTAGCCGATCACTTCGGCGTAGATCCGCGCGCCGCGCGCTTTCGCATGTTCGTACTCCTCGAGCACGACGATGCCGGCGCCTTCGCCCATCACAAAACCGTCGCGATCCTTGTCGTAGGGCCGCGACGCCTTCTGCGGGTTCTCGTTGAAACCGGTCGACAGCGCGCGCGCGGCGCAGAAGCCGGCCATCGCCAGACGGCTGATCGGGGATTCGGTGCCGCCGGCGACCATGATGTCGGCGTCACCGAGCGCGATCAGTCGCGACGCGTCGCCGATCGCATGCGCGCCGGTCGAGCATGCCGTAACGACGGAGTGGTTCGGCCCCTTGAGCCCGAACTCGATCGATACGTAACCCGAGGCGAGGTTGATCAGACGACCCGGAATGAAGAACGGCGAGATTTTGCGCGGCCCGCGTTCCTTCAGAACGAGCGCCGTCTCGGCGATGCCCTGCAGGCCCCCGATGCCGGAGCCGATCAAAACGCCCGAGGCGCAGCGCTCTTCTTCGGTGGAGGGATGCCAGCCGGCGTCGTCGAGAGCCTGACGCGCCGCACACATTGCATAGACGATGAAGTCGTCGACCTTGCGCTGGTCTTTCGGCTCCATCCATTGATCGGCGTTATAGGTGCCGTCGGTGCCGTCACCACGCGGGATGATGCAGGCGATCTGGCTGGTCAGATCGGAAACATCGAAAGCGTCGATCTTGCGCGCGCCGCTTTCGCCTTTGAGAATCCGGCTCCAGGTCGAATCGACGCCACAGCCGAGCGGCGAAACCATGCCAAGGCCTGTGACGACGACACGTCTCATTTTCCGTACTCCGGGCCAGAATGCGCGGTCCAAAGCAAGAAGCCGGTGGACCGTTCATCACGGTCCGTCCGGCTCCATCGTCACCGCGCAGGGCGTCAGCTCTTCGCGTTTTTCTCGAGGAACTTGGTGGCATCGCCGACGGTGAGAATCGTCTCGGCGGCATCGTCGGGAATTTCGCACCCGAACTCTTCTTCGAACGCCATCACGAGTTCGACGGTGTCGAGGCTGTCGGCGCCGAGATCATCGATGAAGCTGGCGCCATCGACCACCTTCTCCGGCTCGACACCGAGGTGCTCCACCACGATCTTCTTAACCCGCTCGCCAATCTCACTCATTCTCTCTAACCCCGTTGTTCCGACCCGACCGACAGACGATACGAGCCATCGTGGTGCGTCAAACTCGCTAAGTTCCAGTCGCAATCGCGATAGTGTACTGATTTTGCCCCGTCCCCGAGGTCGAAACCCGACCGCCCGAAGCGGCGGGTCCCCATCGGCAATATACAGGGTTTGGACTTCCTGCAATGGCCTTCTTTGCCTATCCGCCGGTGGTCCGGTTATCATACTTCCGATGCATTGACCACAACACGCGGTCCCCCCGCCGCAAGCCCCGCTTGCGATGCAACGGACTTGCAGCGGCGTGCCGCCGGAATCAGATCATGGCCATCCCGCCATTGACGTGGATGGTCTGACCGGTGACGTAAGCGGCCTCGTTCGAACTGAGATACACTGCCGCAGCGGCGATGTCCTCCGGGGTGCCGAGCCGTCCGGCCGGCACCTTGCCGAGAATGGTTTCGCGCTGCTTGTCGTTGAGGACGTCGGTCATCGGCGTGGCGATGAAGCCCGGCGCGATGCAGTTGGCGGTGACGTTGCGCTTGGCGTATTCGGCGCCGAGCGTCTTGATCATGCCGATCAGCCCGGCCTTGGACGCCGTGTAGTTGCCCTGCCCCGGATTGCCGGTGACGCCGACCACCGAGGTGATCGCGATGATGCGGCCGAATTTCTTGCGCATCATCAGTTTGGTCGCGGCCCGCGTCAGCCGGAACGTCGCGGTGAGGTTGACCTTGATGACCTCGTCCCAATCCTCGTCACGCAACTGCACGAAGAGATTGTCGCGGGTGATGCCGGCATTGCAGACCAGAATATCGAGCTGGCCCATGGCCTCGGCCGCCGCCGGCACCAGCGCCTCGACCTCGGCCGCATCCGACAGATTGCACGGCAGCACGTGAACGCGCTCGCCGAGCTTCGCCGCCAGCGTGTCCAGCGCCTCGCGCCGCGTCCCGGAGATCGCCACCGTCGCGCCCTGGCCATGTAGGGCCTGCGCGATCGCGCCGCCGATGCCCCCGGTCGCGCCGGTGACCAGCGCGGTTCGTCCCGTCAAATCGAACATGTCGTCTCCTTCGCCGCCGGTTACGCCGAACGCCCGGCCGTGAGTGCGTCCTTGGCGGCCGCGATATCGTTGGGATTGCCGATCGCGACGCCGGTCGCGCCGTCGGCGATCCGCTTGACCAGTCCGCTCAGCACCTTGCCGGCGCCGATCTCGAGAAAACGGCTGACGCCGTGGCCAGCCATATAGGCCACTGACTCGCGCCAACGCACGGTGCCGGTGACCTGTTCGATCAGCCGGCGGCGAATCTCATCCGGGTCGGTAATCGGCGCGGCCAGAACGTTGCAAACCAGCGGCACGGCGGGCGACTGGATCGCCACACCCGCCAAAGCTTCCGCCATCGCCTCGGCCGCGGGCTGCATCAGGGCGCAATGGAACGGCGCCGACACCGGCAGCAGCATCGCGCGCTTGGCGCCCTTGCCCTTGGCGATCTCGACGGCGCGCTCCACCGCCTCCTTGTGGCCGGAGACCACGACCTGTCCGCCGCCATTGTCGTTGGCGGCCTGGCAAACCTGGCCCTGGGCCGCTTCGCTCGCGACCGCCACGGCGGCCTCGTAGTCGAGCCCGAGCAGCGCGGCCATCGCGCCGACGCCGACCGGAACGGCCTTCTGCATCGCACGGCCCCGGATGCGCAGCAGCCGAGCGGTATCGCTGACCGTCAGCGCGCCCGCGGCTGCCAGCGCCGAATATTCACCCAGCGAATGCCCGGCGACGAAGGCCGCATCGCGTCCAACCGAGATCCCGGCCTCGCTTTCGAGCACCCGCAGCGCGGCGAGCGACACCGCCATCAGCGCCGGCTGGGCGTTCTCGGTGAGTTGCAGCGTCTCTGCCGGCCCTTCCCAGATGGTCGCCGTCAGCTTTTCGCCGAGCGCGGCGTCGACCTCGTCGAACACCGCCTTTGCCGCAGGAAAGGCATCGGCCAGCGCCTTGCCCATGCCGACCGCCTGCGAGCCCTGCCCTGGGAATGTGAATGCTGCCGTCATCTGCGTTCCTGAACCTGTCTGAAGTGGCGCCGTAAGACACCGCGCGGGCATGTCGTGTCAAGTTGACCGCGCAAATCCGCAGCGCAAGAGCCCGGCCGGCCCGGCTGCTTCGCAGTCGCCGATTCGTGCGCGGAGCCGGATGGAATTCCTGCCCGGCGGCGGCGGAAGGGGCGCGGACCTGGGGGCATTCGGCAATGAATTCTTCACCCTGTCGAGCCCCCGGCGAAATCTTCCGCACCTGCGAAAAGTACCTATAAACAATTTGGGGAATAGCCTTTGGGATAACACCAAACAACTCACCTGATGCGCCGCGTGAACAATCCCAAACTCAACTTCATCGAAGCAGCCAACGCCGGGGGGCCGATCGTCGAGACGCGCCTGATCCGATGGCTGATCAACGGTCCCAGACCGCAACCCGACGCCATCCTGCGCCGCCTGCTGCTGCAAAGTCAGACCAAGACGCGCACGCTGCTGATGGCCATGCTGTCGACGACGATGTTCACGATCATCGCGGCGCTGTTGACGGGGAAGACCTGGGCCTATGCCTGGATTGCGTTCGAGGTGGCCTTCGGCATTGCGCGCTACAGTGTCGCGCGAAGGATGAGCACAGCACACGCGTCCGATCGGCCCGCCGACGGACTGCCAATCTACCTCGGGCTCGCCTGGGCGCTCAACTATTCGGTCGGCTGCACGCTCTGCGTCCTGACGGGTCAAGGACCTTTGATTCTGCTGACCGGCATCGTCATCGCGGGGCTTTCCGGGGCCATCTCCTCCCGACATGCCGGCACGCCGCGCTACGGCATCGCCCTGATCTGCATTCTGGTGCTGCCATACACGGTGGCGATGGTGTTTTCGCCGATTGCGCAGACCTACCTGATCGCGCTGCTCATTCCGGGCTGGGGAGCCGGAATGGCTCTCCTTCTGTTCGAGAACTACGATGTTCTGCTCCATCTGTTTCTTTCGGAGCGGGAAAACAAATGGCTGGCGAACTACGACCAGCTCACTGGCCTGCCGAACCGGACCATGCAGCATCGGCGCTTCGACGAGTTGCTCCGCGACGCGAGGGGCGCGCCAGGACGGGACGATCAGCCTCTGACGGTGCTCTGCCTCGACCTCGACGGCTTCAAGGCCGCCAATGACGGCTACGGCCATGCGGTCGGCGACGCTGTGCTGGTGGTGGTGGCCGAACGGCTGCGCAGTTGCGTGCGCGATCACGACCTCATCTTCCGGGTCGGCGGCGACGAATTCGTGATCCTGCTTCCGGCTGTCTCGGCGATGGAAAGCGCGCCGATCGCCGAGCGGGTGATCGCGCGGATCGCCCAGCCCTTCGACCTCGGCCAAGACACCCCGCTCAGCATCGGCGTCAGCATCGGCAGCGCCACTTTCCCCAACGACGGCCCGACTGCCGACGACCTGTTGCGATCGGCCGATCACGCAATGTACGAGGCCAAGCGGCGCGGCAGAGGCGTCGTTGTCCACTGCGGTGCCCGCGACGACGCGATCGGGCTGGTTCCAATGCCGGATGCCGACGCCCGCGCGGCGCGCCGGGTTTGGTCCGCGGCACACGCCGACAAGGTTGATTCCTGAGGTCGATGGCGCCGGACACCGGTCCGACCCTTGCCATTGCGACAAAAATACGTATAACCCGCGCATCCGCAGATCCCGGCCGGGAGCTGAACGGACGGTCTCAGCATTTTCACCTTTCTGGCGAAATTGATGCGGCAGAGCCAGTCGGCTCGTCGTCCCGTGCTCCCGCCTTCTGAGCAGTCGAGTCCTTTCCGAAGGGTTCGAAGGGCTTGCCGCCGGTTCTGCGCCAACATGGAAAGGACCATCATGCCTCTTTATGAGCATGTTTTTCTCGCGCGCCAGGACGCGAGCACCCAGCAGGTGGAAGAGTTGACCACCCAGATCACCGGCGTGATCGAAGGTCTCGGCGGCAAGGTCACCAAGACCGAAGCCTGGGGACTGCGTTCCCTCACCTACCGCATGAACAAGAACCGCAAGGCGCATTTCGTGCTGCTCAACATCGACGGCCCCTCCGCGGTGGTCTCCGAGATCGAGCGCCAGGAGCGCATCAACGAGGACATCGTCCGCTATCTGACGGTCCGCGTCGATGAGCACGAGGAAGGCCCCTCGGCGATGATGCGCAAGGCCGATCGTGACCGCGAACGCGACGACCGTGGCCCCCGCGAGGGCGGCTTCCGGGGCGACCGTGAAGGCCGTGGCGACCGCGAGGGCGGCGGCTTCCGGGGTGACCGGGGTCCGCGCCGTCCGCGTGAAGACGCCGACACTGCCGCAGCGAGCGAGGAGTAAGAATCATGGCTGAAGCAGGTGCCCGCCGTCCGTTCTTCCGCCGCCGCAAGACCTGCCCGTTCACGGGCCCGAATGCGCCGAAGATCGACTACAAGGATTCCAAGCTGCTGATGCGTTACGTCTCCGAGCGCGGCAAGATCGTGCCGAGCCGCATCACCGCTGTCTCCGCCAAGAAGCAGCGCGAACTCGCGCGCGCCATCAAGCGCGCCCGTTTCCTCGGCCTGCTGCCCTACGTCATTCGCTGATCTCTCACCCGCGGCGTCCGCGCCGCGGGTTTCCACCCGTTGTCGTAAGTCATAAGGCTCCGCTCGTCCGGATGCCGATGGTTGGGGCGAACCGCCTCTAACCGCTCGAAAGGAGCGGGACAGCTGATGATGATCCAGATCCTGATCGCGATTGCCGCAGGCTGCGCCTCGGCGCTGATGTTCGCCTCGATCGTCTCGGGCGCGTTGATCTCCCTGATTCTGTTCTATCTGGCGCCGCTACCGCTGATGGTGGCCGCGCTCGGCTGGGGCGCCGTCGGCGCCGCGGCCGGCGGACTGCTCGGCGCCGCAGGGCTCGCCGCGATCTTCAGTTTCTCCTATGCCATCGCCTTCATCGTCACCGTCGTGGCGCCGGCCTACTGGCTCGGCCGCCTCGCGATGCTGGCGCGGCCAGCCGAAGCGTCCGATGCACCCCCGCCCGGCGCGCTGGAGTGGTACCCGGTCGGCCGCATCGTGGTGTGGTTGGCCGGCTTCGCCGCGTTGACCACGATGGCCGCGATGCTGACGCTGGGCACCGACGGCGCGACCATCAGCGAAGGCCTGCGCAGCGGATTGCAACGGGCGCTGAGCCCGCGCGACTCCGCCGATACCGACAAGCTGATCGACGCGCTGGTCGCCGTCGCGCCGCCGGCCGCCGCCACCGTCGCGATGCTGACCTTGACGCTGAATCTTTGGCTCGCCGCCAAGATCACCGCGACCTCCGGCCGGCTGACCCGGCCACGGCCCGATCTGCGCACGGTGGCGCTGCCGGCGATGACTCTGGCGGTGCTGTCACTCGCGCTCGGCCTCAGCTTTGCCGGCGGAATCGCCGGATTGATCGGCAAGACCGTCAGCGCCGCGCTGCTGGTCGCTTATGGGCTGACCGGTGCCGCAACGCTGCACACGTTGACGATGACCGCCCGCCATCGCGGCTTTCTGTTGAGTTCTACCTACGCGCTGGTGCTGATCTTCCTGTGGCCTGCGATCGGCCTGATGGCTCTCGGCATCGGCGACGCCGCCTTCGGCTTTCGGCAGCGCTACTACCAGCGCCGATCGATGCCGCCGCCGCCCACTACCTGATTTCGTCCCTTATCCAACGACACGAGGAGAACAATATGGAAGTCATTCTGCTGGAACGCGTCGCCAAGCTCGGCCAAATGGGCGAGTTGGTTCGCGTCAAGGACGGTTACGCCCGTAATTTCCTTCTGCCGCGCGGCAAGGCGCTGCGCGCGACCGCGGCTAATCGCGACAAATACGAGCACATGAAGGCCGACCTCGAGGCGCGCAACATCGCCGCCAAGGCCGAAGCGGCGAAGGTCGCGGAGAAGATCGACGGTCACAACGTCATCGTCATCCGCCAGGCGTCGGAGACCGGTCAGCTGTTCGGTTCGGTTTCGGTGCGTGACATCGTCACGAGCTTCGAAGCCGAAGGCGTCATGATCAGCCGCAGCCAGATCCTGCTCGATGCGCCGATCAAGACGATCGGCAAGCACGCCATCGAGGTTGCAGTGCATCCGGAGGTCGAAGTCGGCGTGTCGGTGACGGTGGCGCGCAGCGCCGAAGAAGCCGAGCGGATCAACCGCGGCGAAGATATCTCGACCCGTCGTGAAGATCAGGACGCAGCCGCCGAGGCGATCGCCGCGGCCGGCGAATTCTTCGATCCGGACGCAGTGCAGGACGACGAAGAACAGCCGGTGGAGCAGTAAGCACTCGTCGGTCGCGCATCTCAGCGAAGAGCCCGGCATTCACGCCGGGCTCTTTTGCGTTGAGAGGGCTTGTTGCGTTCAGGATGAGCCGGACTACCGTGAGATCGGTACATCCGGCGCACTGCCTTGATCGGACGGCGGCGGGACCGGCGTCACGGTGACGGAAGGCTCGCTGCTGGGAGCGACCGCCGGGGCCGGTGCGTTAGTCGTCGGCGCGGGCGTGCCCGTCGACGCAGGCGACTCGGCCGGCTTCGTCTGCGGAGCCGTCCCGGACCCCGGTGGCGTGTCGGCCGCTTTCGGCGCGGGCGTCACCGCAGGAACCGGATCGGCGCGCAGTGGCACCTCGTCCGGCGTCGTGGCCCGCGCCGCCGGCGCGGCTTCCGGCTTCGACGTGTCGGATTTCGGCGGCTCGCGCTTGATGTCGTCGGCCTTCGGCATGTCCGGCTTGGCGACATCCGATGTCGACACACCGGGCTTGGAGGCGTCGGAGCTCGACGTCTCCGGCTTTGCAGCCTCCGGTTTTACAGTCTCCGGTTTTACAGTCTCCGGCTTTGAAGTTTCAGATGCGGAAGGTCCCGGCTTCGCAGCATCAGGCTTCGCTGCAGTCGGTTCGCTGGCGGCTGGCGCTGGCTTCGCAGCTTCGCCCTTGGCCGCCTCGGCGCCCGCAGGCGCATTCTTCGCCGGCTTGTCCTTCCGGCTCTGCTTGCGGTGATCCTTCGCGGGCGGTTGCTCTGCGGGCGCAGCGGTCTCCGCGGCAGCCCCTTCGGCGGGTTTGTCCGCCTCCGGCTTCGGCGGCCGCTTGCTGTGTCGGTTGCGGCGCGTGCCCTCCTCGGCCGGCGCCGTGGCCTCGGGCCTGGCAGCCTCGGGTTTGCCCGCCTCGGGCTTCGCGGCCTCCTGCGCACGCGGCCTGCGACCCGGTCGGCCGTCCTGCTGGCCGGGATCAGTCCTGACGTCGTTCTGCCTGTAGCGGGTGTCGGTCGCGCCGTTGGAGATCAGATAGGCTGCGAGCAACGAAGCCATGTCGCTGCTGGTCGTGTAGTGCTGCCGCAGAAACGAAGCCAGAGAGTTGGGCGGGACGGAGCGGACGAGACCGCGCGCGCCTTTGTGGCAGACGGCGCAAGTCGCTGCGAAAAGCTGGGCCGGAGTCTTGCCGGCTTCGAGGTTCTGCGCCCGCGCCGGGGGCATGATGGAGGCGATCAGAAGCATCACCGCCGCTGAAATGAGCGCTCGGCTCGTCATTCAATCCTCCAATGCATTCAAAGCCGCGCCCGCGGCGCAGCTCTTTTAGCCGATTGGAGAATGATTGGAAGGGAGGAGATGGCGCTGTTTCGTCCTAGCGGATAGTCGCATACCAGCCGCGCGATCGGATCATCGATGGGCCGTGCCGGCGCGACTGTGCGCGGTCCGACGACCGGGTTCGCCACCGCGCGCCCTGGACTCAGGCAGCGTGGACCAAGCGTCCTTTGCCCTCACTATCGTGGGGCCCCTTGCGAATCGACAGATGCGCACGCGCGGCCTGCAGCAGCTCCCGGTCGCAGGGTGGGGATCGACCATCGCTGCAGGACGAAGCCTCGAACGATTCGATTAGGGACTTCAGCCAGAGCCGGTCGGATCCGTCGCGTCGCTGATTCTGAGCCATCGCCGTTCCCGTGTTTACGTCGTCGTCTTCGTCTTTGTCCATTTACGTGATCAACCTACCGTCGCTCGAACCGTTCCTTGATGGGTTTGCCTTCAGCTTGATGTGATCCCGATCACAGATCGATGTCGCTGGATGGCGCTCAATCCGGCCCATGATCGACAAGCCACCGCGAACCCACCTCCTCATCCCGAAGGACATCGCGATCGACGATGCCCTGCTTGCCGTCGGGATCGCCGCAGGACTGATCGGACTGATCGGCCTGCTGCTGGCGTAACGCAACCGACCTGCTCAATAGGTATGGGCGCGCGATTGCGAGGTTCAACCGGGCGGCGACAAAGGCGTAACGCCTTGGCTGACGGCTTCCGCAACGCCGGTTCCGTCAAGCCCGCGGCCTCGGGCGCATCGGGTCATCCACACTCTTCTTCGAGCTGGTGCATAACGCGCGATTGACGCTTCCGCTCGCGATTGAATCGGCGCTTTAGTCGCGCCCCGCATCCGACAAATTCGAAAGAACAATCCAGAGCTATGGCCGCCATTGATTCGAACGTTCTGAAGCTCGCGCCCGACGCCACCGCGCCTGCCTATCGGACCGCGCCCCACAATATCGAGGCGGAACAGGCCCTGCTCGGCGCCATCCTTGTCAATAATGACGCGTTCTACCGGGTGTCGGACTTTCTCGAGGCGAAGCACTTCTTCGAAACCATCCACCAGACCATCTTCGAAACGGCGACCAGCCTGATCCGCGCCGGCAAGGTCGCGACGCCGATCACGCTCAAAACCTTCCTCGCCGCCGACCTCGATCTCGGCGGCCTGACGGTCGCACAATATCTGGCGCGACTCGCCGCCGAAGCCACCACCATCATCAACGCCCACGACTACGGCCGGACCATCTACGAGCTGTCGCTGCGGCGCGACCTGATCGGCATCGGCACCGATATGGTCAATGTCGCGTTCGACGCGCCGGTCGATTTTGCGCCGCGCAACCAGATCGAGGACGCCGAGCGCAGGCTGTACGAGCTCGCGGAATCCGGCCGCTATGACGGCGGCTTCCAGCGTTTTTCGCAGGCGCTGACCACCGCGGTCGATATGGCCGCAAAGGCGTTCCAGCGCGACGGCAAGCTGTCCGGCATCGCCACCGGCCTGCGCGATCTCGACACCAGGATGGGCGGACTGCAGCATTCCGACTTGATCGTCCTCGCCGGCCGCCCCGGCATGGGCAAGACCGCGCTCGCCACCAACATCGCCTACAATGTCGCCAAGGCCTATCGCGGCGAGGTCCAGGCCGACGGCACGACGAAGGCCGTCAATGGCGGCATCGTCGGCTTCTTCTCCTGCGAAATGTCGGCCGAACAGCTCGCCACCCGTATTCTCGCCGAGCAGGCGGAGATCGCGTCGAGCAAGATCCGGCGCGGCGGCATTTCGGAATCCGATTTCGAGAGAATCCGCGACGTCTCGATCGAGTTGCAATCGCTGCCGCTTTACGTCGACGAAACCGGCGGCCTGGCGATCTCTCAACTCACCGCGCGAGCGCGGCGGCTGAAGCGGCAGAAGGGCCTCGACCTGCTGGTGGTCGACTACATCCAGCTGCTGCAGGGCTCGAGCAAGAAGGGCGACAACCGCGTTCAGGAAGTCACCGAGATCACCACCAATCTGAAGGCGCTGGCGAAGGAGCTCAACGTTCCGATCATCGCGCTGTCGCAGCTGTCGCGTCAGGTCGAATCCCGCGACGACAAGCGTCCCCAGCTTTCCGACCTGCGTGAATCGGGCTCGATCGAACAGGACGCCGACGTGGTGATGTTCGTGTTCCGCGAGGAGTACTACCTGCAGAACAAGGAGCCACGGCCCGGCACGCCGGAACACGAAAAATGGGCGACCGACATGGACCTCGTCCACGGCAAGGCCGAAGTCATCATCGCCAAGCAGCGCCATGGCCCGACCGGCACGGTCGACCTGCAGTTCGAGGGCCAGTTCACGCGCTTCAGCGATCTGGTCAGCGAAGGCCACCTGCCGGAACGGATCTGAGCTGCAGCAACTCCCGTTGAATGGAATTCGGGCAGCGATTATTGTGCGGCATGAACATCCTCCCCGATCCGAATGCGACCGTCGCCAGCCTGTTGACACCTGAAGCCGCGAAGGCAGCGGCGCTCGCTGCGGCGACCGCCACAGCCCCCGGCATTCTCACCATCGACCTCGACGCGATCGTCGCCAATTGGCGCAAGCTGGAGAAGACCGCGGTGCCGGCCGAAGCCGCCGCCGTGGTCAAGGGCGACGCCTATGGCTGCGGCATCGCGCCGGTCACCAAGGCGCTCGTGGCCGCCGGCTGCAAGACCTTCTTCGTCGCAACGCTCGCCGAGGCCGCCGCCGTCCGTGCGACCGCGCCGGACGCGGCGATCTACGTTCTCGACGGCTTCTTCCAGAGCACCGGCGATGAATTCGCCAGGCTGAACTGCCGCCCGGTGATCGGCGACCTCTATGAACTCGCCGAGTGGGACGTGTATTGCCGCCGCACGCAGTGGAGCGGCGGCGCGGCGATCCATATCGACACCGGCATGAACCGCCTCGGCCTGACGATCTCCGAAGCGCAGGGCATCGTGCCGCGGATCGCCACGGGGGATCACGGCATCACGCTGGTGATCAGTCACCTCGCCGCGGCCGAGGCGCTCAACCATCCGATGAACGCCCGACAGGTCACGGCGTTTCGCGAGATCGCGAGCCTGTTCACCGGCGTGCCGGCGTCGCTGTCGGCCTCCTCCGGCATCTTCCTCGACCCGCAATTCGCCTTCGACATGGTGCGCCCAGGTGCCGCGCTCTACGGCATCAACCCGACGCCGGAGGCCGACAATCCGATGCAGCCGGTGGTCGATCTCAAGGCCCGCATCCTGCAGGTCCGCAGCGTCGAGCGCGGCGACAGCGTCGGCTATGGCGGCACCTGGACGGCGCGGCGCCCGACCAAGATCGCGGTGCTGTCCGCCGGCTATGCCGACGGTTACTTCCGCGCCGCCGGCTCCAACGATGGCACCCGCGGCGCCGACGTGATCATCGCCGGCCAGCGCTGCCCGGTCGCCGGACGGATTTCGATGGACCTGCTCGCGGTCGACGTCACCGACCTGCCCGCCAACGCCGCCCGCCGCGGCCAGATGGCGACGCTGATCGGCGACGGCATCACCGTCGACGAACTCGGGCATCATTTCGGCAGCATCGGCTACGAAGTGCTGACCAGCCTCGGCCGCCGCTACGCGAGGGTCTACAACGGCGGTGACGCGAAGCCGGCGGACAAGCCGGCGGCCGACACGCCGCCGGCGGCATTGAGCTGACGGCGGCGGACGGTCACCGCCGACCTAGTCCTCGTGCACCAGAAACAGGAAGCCGGTGATCGCCGCGAGAAACGCAAACGAGCCGGCGATGCCGACGACCAGCACCGCGCGGATCAGCATCGGCGCCTCGCTGGTGTCGATGACTTTGGCCAGGCCGAAGTAATTGCCGAGCAGCAGCACGATCGCGAACAGCGCCCCGAACACCGCGCCCATGGCGAAATGCCCGGCCACCTGCCGCCATTTCCGTCGCTCATAGGCGTTGCGATCGTCGTCGGGCATGGTCACGCGATGCTAGAGCAATTCATCGCGTGGTTGAAGCGGCACGGCCTTCCGCAGGCACTGCTCGTCATCCTGGGTGTCCGGCCGAAGATGCGGCCTATCACATCGGGCACCACCGCCTCAACGCGTCATGCCCGGCCTCGTGCCGGGCATCCACGTCTTGCAGCAGACGCAGGAAGTTAAGGCGTGGATGGCCGGGACGAGCCCGGCCATGACGAGATGCGGCGATTCAATGCCGCGAGAACAAATCCCGCAGCCGGCACAGCGTCGTGGTGATGTCGAAGCGCTGGTCGGGCAGCGTCTCGCCCTTGATGATGAGATCGATCGCGGTCGCGGGATCGGTCTCGCCGGTGAGCAGCACGTCGGCGCCGCGCTTCTTCATGTGACGGACGAAGCCGTCGCCGGCGCTCCCCGCGACGATCAGTTCGACGCCGTCGAGCGGATGCGGACCGTCGTCCTTGAAGTAGTGCGGAAGCTGCTCCTTGGTCAGTTCGACCCGGGTCGGCGCCGGCAGCGGCGCGTCGCCGCGATGCCCGGCCAGATCGTACAACAGCCATTGCCGCGCCTGCCCGGCGTGGCCGCTGACGGTGACCCAATCCGAGGTGGGGATGGCAATCTTCATGTTGGCTCTTCCGCTCTGTGCTCAGAATCGGAAGCCACAATGCCGCGCCTTCCAGGCAACGGCGTTGATCCAAATCTTCCTCATCGATTGCTGCCTCGGCGTCGCCGCTCGCCAACTGCTGGCGTCAACCTCGCCTCCGAGGTTGACGCCAAGAACAAAGTATGAACAAAAATGTCGACACGCTCTCGTCGCGACTGCATGAACAATGGCCAAAGCCTCGCCCTCCTTCGTCTGCCAGAACTGCGGCGCAGCCTTTAACCGCTGGCAGGGCAAGTGCGAGTCCTGCGGCGAGTGGAATACGCTGGTCGAGGAAGCCGGCGACAGCGCCGTCCCGGTCAGCATCCGCGCCAAGCGGCGCGGGCGGCCGTTCAAGCTGGAATCGCTCGCCGGCAAAAGCGTCGACGCGCCGCGCCTGCCCTCCGGCATGGCCGAACTCGACCGCGTCACCGGCGGCGGCTTCGTCCGCGGCTCGGTGCTGCTGGTCGGCGGCGATCCCGGCATCGGCAAGTCGACGCTGCTGACCCAGGCCACCAGCCTGATGGCGCGCAGCGGCCATCGCGCGGTGTACATCTCCGGCGAAGAAGCGGTGGCGCAGGTGCGGCTGCGCGCCGAGCGGCTCGGCCTCGCCTCCGCGCCGGTCGAACTCGCCGCCGAGACTTCGGTCGAAGACATCATCGCAACCCTTTCTGAAGGCGCGACGCCGCGGCTGATCGTGATCGATTCGATCCAGACGATGTGGACCGACACGGTCGAGTCGGCGCCCGGCACGGTGACGCAAGTGCGCGCCTCGGCGCAGGCGCTGATCCGCTTTGCCAAGAAGAGCGGCGCGGCGATCATCCTGGTCGGCCATGTCACCAAGGACGGCCAGATCGCCGGTCCGCGCGTGGTCGAGCACATGGTCGACGCGGTGCTGTCGTTCGAGGGCGAAGGCTCGCAGCAGTTCCGCATCCTGCGCGCGGTGAAGAACCGCTTCGGACCGACCGACGAGATCGGCGTGTTCGAGATGACCGGGCTCGGCCTGCGCGAAGTCGCCAACCCGTCGGAGCTGTTCCTGTCCGAGCGCGATCTCGGCTCGCCCGGCACCGCGGTGTTCGCCGGCATCGAGGGCACCCGCCCGGTGCTGGTCGAATTGCAGGCGCTGGTGGCGCCGACCACGCTCGGCACCCCGCGGCGCGCGGTGGTCGGCTGGGATTCGGCGCGGCTGTCGATGGTGCTGGCGGTGCTGGAGGCGCATTGCGGCGTCAAGCTGTCGGGCTACGACGTCTATTTCAACGTTGCCGGCGGGCTGCGGATCAACGAGCCGGCGGCCGATCTCGCCGCAGCAGCAGCGTTGGTGTCGTCGCTGGCGAATTCACCGTTGCCGACCGACGCGGTCTATTTCGGCGAAATCTCGCTGTCGGGCGCGGTGCGGCCGGTGGCGCAGACCGCCGCTAGGCTAAAGGAAGCCGCCAAGCTCGGCTTTGCCCGCGCCATCTTGCCGGAGACCGCCCGCGGCGACGCGCCGTCCGACGCCGGGATGGCGCTGCAGACGGTCGGCGGCCTCACCAGCTTGGTCGCCGACATCGCCGCGCGTGGAACGCCCCGCCCCGCCGGCCGCGACACTGCGTCTTCGGAGAAAAATGCCACACCGGCGCGATTCCGGCGGCAGGAAGGCTGAACCGGGGTGACCTTTGCCGGTGGCGCCGCTATACAACGCGCGCGCTTTCCGGCAGCGGCGGCCACCAAGCTTTAACCCAGCGGAACATTGCTGTGGCGACGGGGTGGATGGCGGTTTTCTCGCCTTGCGCCGCGTGCCATACCACCGTCACCTGGAGCGGCGCTGCGCACGCCGATTCTCCGTTTTGCAGACCGAGCGGACCCGACGAACCGATGCCGATCACGATTCTCGATTTCGTTGTCCTCGCGGTGATGTTGGTGTCGGGCCTGCTGGCGATGGTCCGCGGCTTCATGCGCGAAGTGCTGTCGATCGCGGCCTGGGGCGCCGCCGCGCTGGTGACGCTGTACGCCTTCCAAAAGTTGCTGCCGACCGCCAAGACCTATTTTTCGAACGATACCGTGGCCGCCGTCGTCGTGATCGCCGGCGTGTTCCTCGGCACCCTGATCGTGGTGTCGATCGTCACCGTGCGGATCTCCGACATGATCCTCGATTCGCGGATCGGCGCGCTCGATCGGACGCTCGGGTTCCTGTTCGGCCTCGCGCGCGGTCTGCTGATCGTCGTTGTGGCCTATCTGTTTTTCAACTGGCTGGTACCCGAAAAGCAGCGGCCTGATTGGGTAACCAATGCAAAATCACGCACCGTCCTTCAAGGAAGCGGTGATTGGTTGATGACGCTCTTGCCGGACGACCCTGAAAATACCATCTTGAAAAGGTTCAAGAAGAAGTCTGACGACGAGCAGACCGACGAGTCGGCGACGCCCGGCAGTGGCGACGGCTACAGCAAACCCGCCCGCGACAGTTTGAAAAAGCTGATAGAGGGCAAACCCGACGCACGCTGACGCGTGCTCAGTGAGAGGCGCGATGGACGCGATCAACAGCTCTTCCGACGACGCCGCAACGCCCGCTCTGGACGCCCGCGACACGCAAGATCTCGATAACCATATTCTGGATAACGACGTGTTCGATACCGACGGCGATACGCTGCGGGAAGAATGCGGCGTCTTCGGCATCTTCGGCCATCCCGACGCCGCCGCCATCACCGCGCTCGGTCTGCACGCCCTGCAGCACCGCGGACAGGAAGCCGCCGGCATCGTCTCCTTCGACAACGGTCGCTTCCACTCGGAGCGCCGGCTCGGTCTGGTCGGCGACACCTTCTCCCGCGCCGACGTGATCGCCCGGCTGCCCGGCAATCTTGCGGTCGGCCACGTCCGCTATTCCACCACCGGCGAGACCATCCTGCGCAACGTGCAGCCGCTGTTCGCAGAGCTGAACGCCGGCGGCTTCGCGGTCGGCCACAACGGCAATCTCACCAACGGCCTGACGCTGCGCCGCGAACTGGTGCAGAGCGGCGCGATCATGCAGTCGACCACCGACACCGAGGTGATCCTGCATCTGGTCGCGCAATCCAAGCGTGGCCGCTTCATCGACCGCTTCATCGAGGCGTTGCGCGCGATCGAGGGCGCCTACTCGCTGGTGGCCCTGACCAATAAGAAGCTGATCGGCGCCCGCGATCCGCTCGGCATCCGCCCGCTGGTGCTGGGCGAGCTCGACGGCTGTCCGATCCTGGCATCCGAGACCTGCGCGCTCGACATCATCGGCGCGAAATACGTCCGCGACGTCGAGCCCGGCGAAATCATCGTATTCGACGAGAGCGGGGCGCAGAGCCACAAGCCGTTCCCGCCGCAGCCGCCGCGACCCTGCATCTTCGAGTACATCTACTTCGCGCGGCCGGATTCGATCGTCGGCGGTCGCTCGGTCTACGACGTCCGCAAGGGGTTCGGCGCCGAACTGGCGCGCGAAAGCCACGTTGCAGCCGACGTGGTGGTGCCGGTGCCGGATTCCGGCGTGCCGGCGGCGATCGGCTACAGCCGCGAAAGCGGCGTGCCGTTCGAGCTCGGCATCATCCGCAATCATTATGTCGGGCGCACTTTCATTCAGCCGACCCAGAGCGTCCGCGAACTCGGCGTGCGGATGAAGCATTCCGCCAATCGCGCGGCGATCGAAGGCAAGCGGATCGTCCTGATCGACGACAGCCTGGTGCGCGGCACCACCTCGAAGAAGATCGTCAAGATGATGCGCGACGCCGGCGCCAAGGAAGTTCACTTCCGCATCGCCTCGCCGCCGATCACGCATCCGGACTATTACGGCATCGACACCCCGGACCGCGCCGGCCTGCTCGCGGCGACGCGCTCGCTCGAAGAGATGCGAGATCTGATCGGTGCGGATTCGCTGGCCTTCCTGTCGGTCGACGGCATCTATCGCGCGATGGGTGAACCGCGCCGCGACCCGGCGCATCCGACCTACACCGACCATTGCTTCACCGGCGACTATCCGACGCCGCTGACGGACCTGAACCAGACCGAGGCGTCGCCGCGTCAGTTGTCGCTGCTGGCCGAAGCCAGCTGACGGCTCACCCCGTCCTTCTTACTAAAGTTCGTCGTGCCCGGCCTTGTGCCGGGCATCCACGTCTTTAGAAGGTCGTGGATGACCGGGGCCAGCCCGGCCGCCCCACGGACAAGAGCACGTCATGACCCAACCCCTCGCCTCCCGCATCGCACTCGTCACCGGCGCTTCGCGCGGCATCGGCTATGCGACCGCGCGGGCCCTCGCCAGGGCCGGTGCCCATGTCATCGCCGTGGCCAAGACGCAGGGCGGCCTTGAAGAACTCGACGACGCGATCCGCGCCGAGGGCGGCCACGCCGCGACGCTGGTGCCGCTGGATCTCACCGACTTCGATGCGATCGGCCGACTCGGCGCCTCGATCCACGAGCGCCACGGCAAGCTCGACGTGCTGGTCGGCAATGCCGGCATCGCCGGTCCGTCGTCGCCGCTCGGCCATATCGAGATGAAGTCCTGGACCGGCGTGATCGGCATCAACCTCACCGCCAACTTCCAGCTGATCCGCTGCATGGAGCCGCTGCTGCGGATGTCGGATGCCGGACGCGCGGTGTTCCTGACGTCGCGGGCCGGCGGCAGGGCCCCGGCCTATCGCGGCCCCTACGCGGCCTCCAAGGCGGCGCTTGAGACTTTAGTTCAAGTCTGGGCCAAGGAGGTGGTGAATACCACCCCGATCCGTATCAATCTGTTCGATCCCGGCCCCACCCGCACCAAGCTGCGCGGCACCATCATGCCCGGCGAAGACCCTGAAACGCTGCCGTCGCCGGAGCAGATCGCGGAGCTACTGGTACCTCTCTGCCTGCCGTCCTGGTCCGAGACCGGCAAACTGTTCGACGCGGCGTCCCGAACCTTGAAAGACCCCTCCGCCGATTGACTTCGGCCCGGTGGCGCGATTGACTGAACGTAAGCGGGGGCGACACCCGCTCACAATCGACCACCCAAGGGGGAAATGAATGAGAGTTATCTTCTCGTGCCGTCGCGCCGTGGCCATCGCGCTGGCCGGCGCTGCCTTCGCATCGCCCGCGTTCGCTCAGGACAAGACCGCCAAGATCGGCGTTCTCAACGACATGTCGAGCCTCTACGCCGACATCGGCGGACCGAACTCGGTCGTCGCCGCCAAGCTCGCCATCGCTGATTCCGGTCTCGAAAAGAAGGGCTGGAAAATCGATCTGGTCGTCGGCGACCATCAGAACAAGCCGGATATCGGCGTCAACGTCGCGCGCCAGTGGATCGACGTCGACAAGGTCGACATGATCACCGACACGCCGAACTCCGGCGTCGCGCTCGCGGTCAGCAATCTGGTCAAGGAAAAGAACATCATTCTGATGAACTCGGGCGGCGCCAGCGCCGACCTGACGGGCAAACAGTGCACGCCCAACACGATCTCGATGACCTACGACACCTACATGCTGGCCCACGGCACCGGCCAGGCGCTGACCAAAGCCGGTGGCAACACCTGGTTCTTCCTGACCGCGGACTACGCGTTCGGCGCCGCGCTCGAGCGTGACACCACCGCGGTGGTCAAGGCCAATGGCGGCCAGGTGCTCGGCGGCGTCAAGCATCCGCTCAACACCGCCGACTTCTCGTCGTTCCTGCTGCAGGCGCAGGCGTCCAAGGCCAAGGTCATCGGCCTCGCCAATGCCGGCGGCGACACCACCAATTCGATCAAGCAGGCTTCGGAATTCGGCATCACCGCCGGCGGCCAGAAGCTCGCCGCGCTGCTGCTGTTCATCAACGACGTGCACTCGCTCGGCCTCAAGGTCGCGCAGGGCCTGACCTTCACCGAATCCTACTACTGGGATCTCAACGACAATACCCGCGCCTTCGCCAAGCGCTTCTCGGAGCAGGCCAAGAACAACGCCAAGCCGTCGATGACCCAGGCCGGCGTCTATGCCGCCGTGCTGCACTATCTCAAGACGCTGGAGGCGATGGGCGGCAATCCGCATGACGGCGCCAAAGTCGTCGCCAAGATGAAAGAAATCCCGGCCGACGACACGCCGTTCGGCAAATCGATCATCCGCGCCGACGGCCGGCGCATGGTCCCGGCCTTCCTGTTCGAAGTGAAGTCCCCGGCGGAGTCGAAGGCGCCGTGGGACTACTACAAGAAGATCGCCGACATCTCCGCCGAAGACGCCGCGCGCCCGCTGGCCGACAGCGAGTGCCCGCTCGTCAAGAAGTAACCCCCAACGCCGTCATTGCGAGCAATCCAGATAACCGAGTGCCGTGCTGGATTGCTTCGTCGCTTCGCTTCTCGCAATGACGACGAACGCCACGAGTTTCAGCTTTCAGGCGCCGCTTGCGGCGCCTGATTTGCTTTGCGGCGGCGTCGAGATGCCTGCGAGTAGCATCGAAACCATCAGCAGCGCGCCGGCGAGCAGGAACGGCGCGCCGGGAAACCAAATCGGCGCATCGGGCTCGATGAAATAGGCGAAGATGCCCGTGAACAGGAAAGGCCCGATCAGCGCCGCGATGCTGTTCATGCTGGTGGTTGCGCCCTGCAATTGTCCTTGCTGCGCCGGCGCCACCAGGCGCGTCATCACCCCGGCGGTCGCCGGCTTAGCGATGCCCCACAGCGTCATCACCGGAATGCCGATCCAGAACAGCGCGCCGGTCGGCGCCAGCGCATAGATCAGAAAGCCCGCTGCGCCGCCGAGATAGCCGATCACTTGGGCGCGCCGCTCACCGAGCCGCTTGACCGCGGGGCCGACGAGAAAGCCCTGCACCACGGTAGTGCAGAAGCCGACGAAGGCCAAGGCGAGACCGACCGTGGTCTGATCCCACGCGTAGCGATAGCTGGCGTAGAGGACGAAGGTCGCGGACAGCGCCACATGGGCGACCTCGGCGCAGAACGCCACGATCGCCATACCGGCGAGTATCGCATTCGACGACAGCAACTGCACCGCGCCGATCGGATTGGCGGCCCGCCAGCGGAACGGCGACCGCCGCTCCGGCGGCAGCGATTCCGGCAGCACGAACAAGCCATACAGCGCGTTGCACAGGCTCAAGCCGGCCGCCACCCAGAACGGCAGCCGCGGATCGACGCCGCCGAGCAATCCGCCGATCGCCGGGCCGAAGATGAAGCCGAGGCCGAAGGCGGCGCCGACCTTGCCGAACACGGCCGCGCGTTTTTCCGCAGGTGTGACGTCGGCGATATAGGCGAACGAGGTTGAGATACTCGCCGAGGTGATGCCGGAGATCACCCGGCCGATGAACAGCCAGGCCAGCGTCGGCGCCAGCGCCATCAGGATGTAATCGAGCCCGAGACCGAGATTGGACAGCAGGATCACCCGGCGGCGGCCGAAACGATCAGACAGCGCGCCCAGCACCGGCGACGCGACGAACTGCATCAGCGCCCAGGCCGTGCCGAACAGGCCGTAGATCTTGGCCGCAGCCGCGGTGTCGTTGTCGGAGAAGCTCTCGATCAGCTTCGGCAGGATCGGCAGGATCATGCCGACGCTCAGCATGTCGAGCAGGATGGTGACGAAGATGAAGCCGACCGCGGCGGGGCGCGCGCCGGGTGCCGGCGCGCTCGTCCCGCTCGCGTGGCCGGCCGCGGTCATGATTTCCGTTTGCGCTTGTGGGCGAAAGGATTGGCCTTTTCGCGCAGCGTGATGCGGACCGGCGTGCCCGGCAGTTTGAACACGCCGCGCAGACTGTTGACCAGATAGCGCAGATAGGATTCCGGCACCGCGTCGGCGCGCGAACAGAACACCACGAAGCTCGGCGGTCGCGCCTTGGTCTGGGTGACGTAGTTCAGCTTCAGCCGGCGACCCGCGACCGCCGGCGGCGGATTTTGCGCCACCGCCTGCTCGAACCAGCGGTTCAGCGCTGCCGTCGACACCCGCGTATTCCACACCGCATAGGCGTCCTGGATCGCATCGATCAGCCGGTCGACGCCCTCGCCGAGCATCCCGGAGGTCGCGACGATCGGCACGCCGCGGACCTGGGGCAGCCAGTGATCGGCGTCGGCGCGCAACTGCGCGATCTGCCCGCCCTGCTGCTCGACCAGATCCCATTTGTTGACCGCGATCACCAGCGCGCGGCCCTCGCGCTCGATCAGGTCGGCGATGCGCAGATCCTGCTCCTCGAAGCGGTTCTGCGAATCCATCATCAGCACCACGACTTCGGCGAAACGCACCGCGCGCAGCGCATCGGCGACCGACAGCTTTTCGAGCTTCTCCTCGATCCGCGATCGGCGGCGCAGCCCGGCCGTGTCGAAGATCCGGAACTCGCGGCCTTTCCAGTTCACCTCGACGGCGATCGAGTCGCGCGTGGTGCCGGCCTCCGGGCTGGTCAGCAGCCGATCCTCGCCGAGCAGACGGTTGATGAAGGTCGATTTGCCGGCGTTCGGGCGGCCGACGATCGCGACCCGGATCGGGCGCTTGGAGAAGTCCTCCTCGGTGAGGCCGTCGATCTCCTCGTCGTCGTCCTCGACCTCCGGCTCCGGCATGATCGCGCGCAGCGCGTCGTAGAGTTCGCTGAGGCCCTCGCCGTGCTCGGCGGAGATCTGCACCGGGTCGCCGAGACCTAGCGCGTAGGACTCCATCGCGCCGATGCCGCCGGCCTTGCCTTCGCTCTTGTTGGCGACGAGGACCACGGGCTTGTTGGCGCGGCGGGCGAAATCGGCAAAGGCGCGGTCGTTCGGCGTCAGGCCGGCGCGGGCGTCGAACACGAACATCAGCGCGTCGGCGAGTTCGATCGCAGTTTCGGTCTGCTGCTGCATCCGCGCGGTCAGCGAGCCCTTGGCGCCTTCGTCGAGGCCAGCGGTATCGATAATCGTGAATTCGAGATCGCCGAGGCGCCCCTCGCCTTCGCGGCGATCGCGCGTCACGCCTGGAGTGTCGTCGACCAGCGCGAGCTTCTGCCCGACCAGACGATTGAACAGCGTCGACTTGCCGACGTTAGGTCGGCCGATAATGGCGAATGTGAATGACATGGCTGATCCGTGCGCCGAGAAGCGGTGGCCTGTCAATGTCGCGGGACGCCGGAGGAGCCCCCAAGGTCGGATCAGCGCTGGAAAGTACCGCTCGGCAAGGGAGCCGGGAACGCCGACGGCGCGGTCGCCGAACTCGCCGCGGGCGCGGTTGCCGCAGCGTCGTCCGCCGGCGGCGTGGTCACGCGGCGGCGCGATTGCTTGACGGGTTTCGGCGCCGGTGGTGCGGCGGCGGTCGAGCCCTCTTCCTCGGGCGCGGGCGCGGCGTCAGGCTGCGGCGCCGCGCGGACGGCGGCCGAATTGCTGCGCTTGGCGCGTTTCTGTTGGGCCGCAGCGGGTGGCGGCTCGACAGCTGTGGCCGCGGCGGCGGCCTGCTCGCGCTGCTGCTCCTCGACCGACCCCCGATAGAGGCTCTTGGGGACGCCCTGTTCGAGGCCCGGCACGCCCTCGGGAAACACCGGCTTGCGATCGCCCGGCAGCTTCTTCTTGGTGTCGAGGAAGTCGAACATATCGGTCGGGTCCCATCCACCCAAGCTGCCGCAGCCGGTCAGTCCGCTCGACAAAGCGAGCAACACGGCGAGGGAGATCAGGCGGTGCGAACGACGCATGGATGGGGGTCTCACATGAACTCAAAAGCGGGCATTGGTGCCGGACGGGTCGAACTCAGCTCTTCAACTCAGCTCTTGGCGGCAGGCGGCAGCAATGCCTGCAGCACCTCGGCGCGATTGCGCAAGCTCGCCGGCGTTCCGGCGTCGGTATTGATCTGCTCGATCCACTGCCGCGCGGCGGCAACATTGCCGGCGCGCCAAGCAGATAGCGCCAGCATTTCGCGTGCGGTGTGACGATAGGCGGCATCCGCGCCGGCGATCGGCTCGAGCCGTTGCGACAGGTCGGCGTAGCCGACGCTGTCCATCAGAAACTGCGCCGCGCGGAGCGACGCGAGATCGCGGTCCTGCGCCGGAACGCTGCGATCGGCAGCAATGGCGTCGTAGACCTTGACCGCTTCCTTCGGATCGCGCTGCGCGACCTCGGCCGCGGCGCGCAGACGCGCCAGCGTGCGATAGCCGCCCGATGCGGTCGCGGCGATGTTGTTGAAGGCAGCCTCGGCTTCGGCATGCTTGTTCTGCTCCGCCAGATCGGCAGCCGCGGTGAACGCGGCGCCGGTTTCGGCAGCCTTCTTGCCCTCGTAGTATTGATAGCCACGCCAGCCGCCGACCCCGGCGATAATCAGAATCGCGCCGGCGATGATGAAGAGCGAATATTTGTCCCACAGCTGCTTGAGCCGTTCGCGACGAACTTCTTCATCGACTTCATTAAATATTTCAGACACTTATAGATTTCCTGTCCCGACTGAGCCGCGCATCTGCAAAACCGGCGCGCGGCCGTCTCCCGACGTCGCGGCGGCGATACCCTAGCGTTATGGCGGAGGCAAGGCAAAGCCAGCCGGATCAAGGGGATGCCCCGATATGATTAACCGGCGCGCCAGCCTCAGCCCTTCGCCTTCATTCCGTAGACGTGTTCCGGCCCCGGGAAGGCGCGCGACCGCACCTCTTCGGCATAGCCCTTGATCGCCGCTTCGATGCCCGGCCCGAGTTCACCGTAGCGCTTGACGAATTTCGGGGTGCGCGGCGACAGCCCGAGCATGTCCTCGAGCACCAGTACCTGACCGTCACAGGCGGCGCTGGCGCCGATGCCGATGGTCGGGATCGCGATCGTCTCGGTGATCTTGCGCCCGAGCGGCTCGGCCACCGCCTCGACCACGACGGAGAAGGCGCCCGCATCGGCGACGGCGCGCGCGTCCGCCTCGATCGGCTCCCAGCTGCCCTCCTCGCGCCCCTGCGCGCGGAACGAGCCCAGCGTGTTGATCGATTGCGGCGTCAACCCGATATGGCCCATCACCGGAATGCCGCGCTCGGTGAGAAACGCGATGGTCTCCGCCATCCGCACGCCACCCTCGAGCTTCACCGCGCCGCAATGCGTCTCTTTCAGGATGCGCGCCGCGGAGTGAAACGCCTGCTCCTTCGACGCTTCGTAGGAGCCGAAAGGCATGTCGACGACGACCAGCGCGTGCTGCGAGCCGCGCATCACCGCGTGGCCCTGCAGGATCATCATCTCGAGCGTCACCGGGATGGTGGTCTCGAAGCCGTGCATCACATTGCCGAGCGAGTCTCCGACCAGGATGACGTCGCAATAGCGATCGACCAGCGAGGCGGTGTGGGCGTGATACGAGGTCAGCATCACGATCGGATCGCCGCCCTTGCGCGCGCGGATGTCCGGAGCGGTCTTCCGCTTGATGGTCGTTTGGACGGACATGCTTAGGCTCCGAAGACGGGAACGCCGACGACGTAGGGATGGAAGGCGAACGCCAGCGCCAGATACAGCACCACGCCGGCGCCGATCGCGATGGCGTCGTTTTTCGGGCCGCCGACCGGAATCCGCGGGCCGCCCGGGTCGGCGCGCCGCTTCAGCGAGATGCGGTCGTACACCGCCCAGGCCAGCAACGAACCGAACAGGATGATCGAGCCGAGATCGCCGTTGGCGATCAGATGGCCGACCGCCCACAGCTTCACCGCGGTGATCATCGGGTGCTTCACCGCCGCATAGATGCGGCCGCGCGAATAGGCCGCGGCCAGCAGGATAGCCATCGGCAGCATCAGCAGCGCGGTGAGGTGCTTGGTCCAGACCGGCGGAAACCACAGATCGATCAATCCATCCTCACGGTAGGCACCGAAGCCGTAGGAGATCAGGACGATGCCGAGGATCGCCAGAACGGCGTAACCGATCTTGTAGACTGCTTCGCCGCCGATCCCGATCAGGCGGCCCCGCAGATCGCGCTGCGTCGTCACGACGTGGGTGCCGATGAACAGCACCAGGCCGAGGATCATCACCGCAAGTCCCATCGCGCCACTCCTGTCCCCGTCGGCACGCGTCGGTTTCCGCGCCGGCCAAATCCCACTATGGTCCGCGCCGCTGCGTGAGGCACGGCAGATCGGCCAATCGCGCGAACGAATTCCGGGTATCACTCTTTACGGGACGGATGCAAATGCTGGAAGCCACCGGTCGACGGCCACGGCTGCGAACACGCGCAATGTTCGCACTGATTGCGCTGTTCGGAGCGCACGCCGCAACGGCGAGCGCCGCAGAACCGGCCTCCCAGCCCAACAGCTGGCCGCCGAAGCTGGTGCGGATCGTGGTGCCGTTCTCGGCGGGGTCGACTCCGGACATGGTGGGCCGCGTGCTGGCCGACAGTCTGCAGGCGCGCCATCCCGGCGTCAGCTTCGTGATCGAGAATAAGCCGGGCGCGGCCGGCAATATCGGCACCGACGCCGTCGCCAAGGCGCGCCCGGACGGCGCGACGCTCGGTATCTCGATCGCAGGGCCGCTGGTGATCAACCGGATTCTGTTCGCGAAGCTGCCCTACGACCCCGAGCGCGACATCGCGCCGGTGACGATGCTGACACGGATGCCGAGCGTGCTGGCCGTGCCGAGCAGTCTCGGGATCAGCACCGTGTCCGACTTCATCGCCCGGTTGAAGGACGGCAACAAAAGCCTCGCTTACGCCTCGATCGGCGCCGGCTCGCTGTCGCAACTTTGTATGGAGGCGATCGCGCAGAAGGCCGGCGCCAAAATGGTGCACATCCCCTATGCCGGATCGCCCAACGCGGTGACCGCGCTGATCCGCGGCGACGTACAGGCCGCCTGCCTGCCGGCGATCGCGGTAGCACCGCAGCAGGCCTCGGGCGCGATCCGGATTCTGGCCGTGACGACGCCGGAAAGGTCGCCGTTTCTGCCGGAGATTCCGACCTTGAAAGAGAGCGGCATCGAGGTTCAGTCCGACGCCTGGAACGCGCTGATCGCGCCGGGCGGAACGCCGCCGGCGCTGGTCGCTGCGATCAATGCCGAGTTTCGTCAGTCGCTGTCCGAACCGGCGGTGATCGCGAAGCTGAAGACCCAGATGATCGTGCCGGCCGCCTCGTCGCCCGACGAATTGCGCAAGACGCTCGCCGACGAGAAGTTGCTGTGGGCTGATGTGATCCGTGCCGCCGGCATCAGGATCGAATGAACGGCGCGACTGCGGAGGGTCCTCGGGCGGTCTCTGCCCTCCCCGCAATCAGTGCGAGGTGATCCAGGCCCGCGCTTCGCGCTGCGCCGCGGCGATCTCGTCGGCCGACATCTGCTCGGCGACTTCGCGACGCAGTTCGATCGCGTCGGCGCGGCCTCTCAGAGCGGCAAGGTTGAACCATTTGTGCGCCGCGATCAGATCGACCGGCGCGCCGCGCCCCGACGCGAACAACAGGCCGAGATCGAACAGCACGTCCGGGCTCTCGCCGGCTTCGATCGGCAGCGCAGTCTCGATGTTGAAATGTCCCTGCAGCATCTGTCTCTCCATCCTGGCCGGGCCCGAACCGAGCGCGGCTCCTGTCCTCTGATCTTGTCGTCCCCACCGCCGTGTCCCGGCGCGTTATGGGGTGATCATGTCGGTCAAATTTGAAGAGCAGTTTAAGCGTCGCGATGAACGGATTCTGAACGCGGACCGGCGGCCCGTCTGGGTGAATCGAAGAAACCGCTGAGGCACAGCGACTTTCTCGATGCGCTTACGGTCGATTCACCCTGGGATTTGGCGAACCGATAACCATCGCGGCAACCGGGCGAGCGCGGCGGACCTCGGCCGGCGAAACCGCAGCGGCAGGGCGCGACGAAGCGGACGACAGGACGGGAGGAGTTGGACGGCAGCAAAGCCGCGGGGCCCGAAGGCGGAACTGCTCACGAGCCGGAACCGGGGCTCGGAAAACAACGAGGGCGTCGGCGAACACGTCAGGACCAAATCTCACACGCGATGACCGCCGTGAAACTGCGGACCCAGCATCCGCACCGTTCGAAGAAAAACCGTTTCTTCTGCCGGACTTTCACGGACGAGGACGAACCCCGTCGAAAAATTCCAGCCGCTTGACCTGATGTCTCGCCGACACCCTCTCGTCGACCAAGGCCTTCGCCGGGGAGAAGCTCGTGAAAGCGTGCCTCGCCGATGGCCCTCGTGACGCTGCCGGCATCTTTCGAGCCGGCTCTCGCCGAAGCGAGCTTACTTCTTGGCGGCCTTCTTGGCGACCTTCTTCGTCTTCTTCGCAGTCTTCTTGACGGCGCTCTTGGCCTTCTTGGCCACCTTCGTCGTCTTCTTTACTGCCTTCTTCGCTTTCTTGGCCATGTTGCCCTCCGATAAAGTGAGATGGCTCGATTGCTGCTGCGTGCACTCGGGAATCGAGATGCACTACTTCCCGAATACACCAACACATCGAAAAAAACAGTGTCCCGCTTAAGGAAGTGTTGATGGCTGTTTTGCCGCTCGGCTGCGGCGTCTTTGAAATCGCCGTGTCGCGCAATTCACCGCACGATCGAGTTTACCCGCAAAAAACCTGCATCGGCATTTGTCAAGATCACAAGAAACGCACGAACTGCAGAGCTTTTTTGAATTCGTTAGTAGTGCCAAGTACACACTTTGCCTCCGCGCAAGGCGCGCCGAGTCGGCGCACGCGCGTCGCGCGTGGACTCTGAGTCGCAATTTTTGGCAACGAAAATATTTTCATGCACACCCCCGCATGGGCGCACAATGGATGCTGCGGGGCGTGGGTTTCGGCGCGAATCGAAACCGATGATTCGAGAGCGATCGTCGGCGCCGCGCAGCCTCCGCGCGTCGCGACGACGGCGAAGACGGCACACGCGGCGCGCCGTCAGAGACCGAGCTTACGCTTCAAGAGGTCGTTCACGGCCTGCGGGTTCGCCTTGCCGCCGGACGATTTCATCACCTGTCCGACGAACCAGCCGAGCATCGCCGGCTTGGCGATCGCCTGCGCGACCTTGTCGGGATTGCCGGCGATGATCTCGTCGACCACCTTCTCGATCGCGGAGAGGTCGGTGACCTGCTTCATGCCGCGCGCTTCGACCAGTACGCGCGGATCGCCGCCTTCGGTCCAGACGATTTCGAACAGCTCTTTGGCGATCTTGCCGGAGATGGTGCCTTCGCCGATCAGGTCGACGATCGCAGCCAGCTGCGCGGCGGAGACCGGCGACACCTCGATGCTCTGGCCGTCCTTGTTGAGGCGGCCGAACAGTTCGTTGATCACCCAGTTGGCCGCGAGCTTGCCGTCGCGCGCGGCGTCCGCAAGTGCGGCGAGCACCGCCTCGTAGAAATCGGCGCTCTCCCGCTCGCTCACCAGCACGCCCGCGTCGTCCGGCGAGAGCCCGAAACTGCCGATGAACCGGGCCTTCTTCTGGTCCGGCAGTTCCGGCAACCCGGCCTTCAGCTCGTCGACATAGGCCTGGGAGAATTCCAGCGGCAGCAGGTCTGGATCGGGGAAGTAGCGATAGTCGTGCGCCTCCTCCTTGGAACGCATCGACCGCGTCTCGCCCTTGCCCGCATCGAACAGCCGTGTCTCCTGCACGATCGCGCCGCCGTCTTCGAGAACTCCGATCTGGCGGCGAGCCTCGTATTCGATCGCCTGACCGATAAAGCGGATCGAGTTGACGTTCTTGATCTCGCACCGCGTGCCGTACGGCTCGCCCGGCTTGCGCACCGAGACGTTGACGTCGGCGCGCAGGCTGCCCTTTTCCATGTCGCCGTCGCAGGTGCCGAGATAGCGCAGGATGGTGCGCAGCTTCGACACATAGGCCTTGGCCTGTTCGGACGACCGCAGATCCGGCTTGGAGACGATCTCCATCAGCGCAACGCCGGAGCGATTGAGATCGACGAAGGTCGAAGTCGGGTCCTGATCGTGCAGCAATTTGCCGGCGTCCTGTTCGAGATGCAGCCGCTCGATGCCGACGGTGGTGCTGTCGCCGTCCGGCAGATCGACCACGACCTCGCCCTCGCCCACGATCGGCGACTTGTACTGGCTGATCTGGTAGCCCTGCGGCAGATCCGGATAGAAATAGTTCTTGCGGTCGAACACCGAGCGCAGGTTGATCTGGGCGTTCAGTCCCAGTCCCGAACGGATCGCCTGCTTCACGCACTCCTCGTTGATCACCGGCAGCATGCCGGGCATCGCGGCGTCGACCAGCGAGACGTGGCTGTTGGGATCGCCGCCGAATTCGGTCGCCGCACCGGAGAACAGCTTGGCGTTGGACGAGACCTGGGCGTGGATCTCCAGCCCGATCACGACTTCCCAATCGCCGGTGGCGCCCTTGATGAGCTGGGACGGTTTGACGGGTGCGTTCATGGAGAAACTCTCTGACGAATTCAGCAATGAGGGCCTGAATAGGCCGATCTGCGTCATTTTCCAACAGTACGAAGCCGAAACAGCATGGATGCGGGGACCGCCGCCGCCTGGCGGGGCGCCCCGCTCCAAGATCAATTCGTCGCCGGAGCCGGTGGCGCTTCGAAGCCGAGGGCGAACAACGTGCCCTGCCCGCGAATGCTCTCTGCCCGGAACGTAACGTTGCGGGCGTTTTCCTTGAGGGTCTGCAGGATCAGCGCGCCGAGCTTGCGCGGCGACGGCCATTCCTGGCCTTCCGGCAGGCCGGCGCCGTCGTCCGAGACGATCACCGAGACGCGACCGTTCTCGACGCTACAGATCACCTTGATCCGGCCGCCGCGGCGTCCGACGAAGGCGTATTTCAGCGCGTTGGTCAGCATCTCGTTCACCAGGAGGCCGGCGGGCATCGCCACATTGACCGAGAGCGGGCAGTACCCGACATTGAGGTCGTAGGCGATCCCCTCGCTGCCATGGGCCTGCATCACCGCCTCGGTGACATCCGACAGATATTGGCCGAGATCGATATCGCTGCCGGCGGCACTCTCTGCGGACAAAATCCGGTACAGCGCGGTCAACGCATCGATCCGGCTTGCGAGCCGCGTCAGCGCGACGGTCTCGCCTTCGGCCGCCGAACGCGCTTCGAGCCGCACCAGCGCCGTCACCAATTGCAGATTGTTCTTCACCCTATGCTGCAGCTCGCGCATCAGGGTGTCGCGTTCACGGATCTGGGACTCGAACAGCTCGATCTGCGCCCGCTCGCGTCCGCCGACATCGACCAACGCCGCGATCCGGAAATTCTCGACGCCGTCGTCGCTCTCGATCACGGAGGCGTAGGCCTGCACGATCAGCACCCGGTCGGGCGGCACGGTGGGGCGGAACACGCCGATGAAATCCTCGCCGTCCCGGATCGCCGCGCCGAGCGTCAGCGCCGTATCGTCTTCGTTGATCAACGCATCGAGGCAGTTCCAGCCCTGCCCCTCGATGTCGGCCGGGGCCAGCGACATCAGATCTTCGAAAGCGTGATTGATATAGACGATCCGCTGATCGTCGCCGTTGCCACGCGACACCGCGAGGGCCACCGGAACATTGTCGAGCAGGTGCTTGTAGCGGTCGTTCTCGATCGCCACCGCAATCTTTGACGAGCCTAAAATCCCGTCGACGCTTTGCGGAGACGGCCCCCCTTCATCGGCGCTCATTCAACAAATCCTACCCACCCATCCGAGAATGGCGAAACAAAACGGGAAACGCAACGCAAAAGCCGGTGCATCGCGCGCAGGCTACGCCCACCACTTAGCCGGCGTGAACCGGCCGGCGGACTGCTCGATGACGTCGCCGAGGGAGAACAACGTCTCCTCGTCGAACGGCCGCCCGATCAGTTGCAGCCCCAGCGGAAGTCCCTGCGAGTCGCTCCCCGCCGGAACCGCGATGCCCGGCAGGCCCGCCATGTTCACCGTCACGGTGAAGATGTCGTTCAGGTACATCTCGACCGGATCGGCGCCGCCTTTTTCGCCGATTCCGAACGCCGCCGATGGCGTCGCGGGCGTCAGGATCGCGGAGACGCCCTGGTCGAAGCACTGCTCGAAATCGCGCTTGATCAGGGTGCGGACCTTCTGGGCGCGGAGATAATAGGCGTCGTAATAGCCCGCCGACAGCACATAGGTTCCGATCATGATGCGACGCTTGACCTCGGCGCCGAAACCGGCCGCGCGGGTGTTCTCGTACATCTCGACGATGTTGCGGCCGTTGACGCGGGTGCCGTAGCGCACGCCGTCGTAGCGCGCGAGGTTCGACGAGGCTTCCGCCGGCGCCACGATGTAATAGGCCGGCAGTGCGTATTTGGTGTGCGGCAGCGACACCTCGACCAATTCGGCGCCCGCCGCTTTCAGCCACTCGGCGCCCTGCATCCACAATTTCTCGATCTCGGCCGGCATGCCGTCGAGCCGATACTCCTTCGGGATGCCGATCTTCATGCCCTTCACCGAGCCGCCGATCGCGGCTTCGTAGTTCGGCACTGGGCGATCCACCGAGGTTGTGTCCTTCGGGTCAAAGCCGGCCATCGAGCCGAGCAGGATCGCGCTGTCGCGCACCGTGCGGGCAATCGGACCGGCCTGGTCGAGCGAGGACGCAAACGCGACGATGCCCCAGCGCGAGCAGCGGCCATAGGTCGGCTTGATGCCGACGGTGCCGGTGAACGCCGCCGGCTGCCGGATCGACCCGCCGGTGTCGGTGGCGGTGGCGCCGAGGCAGAGGCCGGCGGCCACCGCCGCCGCCGAGCCGCCGGACGAGCCGCCAGGAACCAGCTTGGTCTCCGAGCCCGCGCGCCGCCATGGGTTGACCACCGGGCCGAAGCACGATGTCTCGTTCGACGAGCCCATCGCGAATTCGTCGTTGTTGAGCTTGCCGAGCAGCACGGCGCCGTCGCGCCACAGCTGCGACGTCACGGTCGACTCGTAGGGAGGCTTGAAGTCTCCGAGAATTTTCGAGCAGGCGGTGGTGCGCGTGCCTTTGGTGGCGAACAGATCCTTGATGCCGAGCGGGATGCCGGCGAGCGGCCCGCCCTCGCCTTTGGCGATCTGCGCATCCGCCGCCTGCGCCATCTGCCGTGCCTGATCCGGCGTCTCCAGCACATAGGCGTTGAGCACACGCGCGGCTTCGATTGCGGCGAGATGCGCGTCGGTCAGTTCGACCGCGGTGAAGGACTTGTTCACGAGGCCATCGCGGGCCTCGGCCAGCGTCAGCGAAGTCAGATCGGTCATGGTTCAGGCACGCCTGGATTGAAGCCGGCGCCGGGCCGGTCACGGGCGCCGCGGATCCGTGCGGCTTTGTTGCAGCGCTGGCTAGCACAGCGCCTTCGACAATTGAAGCGATTGTGCCGCTTTGGCTGGCGCGGCTAGAGTCGGGCATTGACGTTTCGAATATTGTAGTTACATAATTGCATGTCCATCTCATTCGATCCGGCAAAGCGGGATTGGACCCGGCGACATCGTGGTCTCGACTTTGCCACCGACGCCGCAACGGCATTTGCCGGACGTATCGTGACGAAGCTCGACGATCGCTTCGACTACGGCGAGAACCGCTACATCACCGCCGGATACGTCGGTTCACGCATGGTCGTGATCGTCTGGACGCCACGAGACGGCGACCATCATGTGATTTCGATGAGGTATTGCCATGCCAAGGAAGAAGTCCGCTGGGCCGCCCTCTTTCGGCAAGCCTTTGACTGACGATCCCGATGATGCGCCCGAATTACTCGACGAATTCTTCCGCACCGGCGAAATTCGCATCGGCGGCAAGATCGTCCGCCGTGGTCGGCCCCCGCTCGGGGCGCAGCCGAAGAGTTCCGTTACCTTGCGGCTCGATGCCGATGTGCTGGAGTCCTATCGCGCCCTCGGGGCCGGCTGGCAGTCGCAGATCAACGCCGACCTGCGCCGCGTCCGCAAGCTGAAGAAGGCTTGAGGCCTACTTGTTCACCGGGCTGCAGAAGAACGGCGACAGCGTCTTGTCGTTCTCGGGCGCGTCGCGCCTGGCCTTGTCGGCGGCCTGCAGGCCGTCGAGGATCGCGTCCATCGCCTTGTCGGGGTCAGCGACCTTGCCTTGCCGCTCCATGGCGTCGAGGTAGTCCATATAGGCCTGATAGGCCTTCTCGTCGTCGCACAGCAGGCACATCGGCGGGCTCCTATTCGACCACCTTCGGCACCAGGAAGAAGTGATCTTCCGTCGCCGGCGCGTTGGCCACCACCTGATCGGCGATCTCGCCGTCATTGACGACGTCCGCACGCTTCTTCATCTGCATCGGCGTCACCGAGGTCATCGGCTCGACGCCGTCGACATCGACCTCCGAGAGCTGCTCGACGAAGGCCAGCATCGCATTCAGTTCGCCCTGCAGATGCGGGACCTCGTCGTCGGTCACGGCGATCCGCGCCAGATGCGCGATACGACGGACGGTGGCGGCATCGACCGACATTATGTAAGGCCTTTCCCGGAAGTGGCGACCTGTGCCGTATAGCAGAGCCGGCTTTCGCGCCGCAACCTCAGCCCGCTCGGCCGGATCAGCCGGCGAGCCGGCTCAGCCGCGCCAACGCCGAACCCGCCAGCGCCCGGGTCAGTTCCGCCGCCGGCATGTCGCGACCGAGCCGCACCGCCTGCCCGGCCCAAAGGTTGGTGAAATCGGTGCGGCCCTGCTTCTCCGCCTCGGCCTTCAGCGGGCCCAATGCTGTGGCCGCATGCGGGAACGCCGGCGCGTCAGCGGACAGTGGCCCGATTTCGCGCATCACCCGGTTGGCGACGCCGCGTGCGGGACGCCCGGTCATGACGTTGGTGATCACGGTGGACGCGTCGGTCGCCTGGGCCAACGCGGCGCGCGCCGGAGCGCTGATCCGCGATTCCGGGCAGCGCAGATAGGCTGTGCCGATCTGGACGCCGGAAGCGCCGAGCGCCATCGCCGCGGCGATGCCCCGGCCATCGGCAATGCCGCCGGCCGCGATCACCGGCACCCGCACCGCATCGACCACCTGCGGCAGCAGCGCGAACAGGCCCGGCTGCTCGGCGATATTCTCGGTCAGGAACATGCCGCGATGCCCGCCCGCCTCGGCGCCCTGCGCGATCACCAGATCGGCACCGCGCTCCTCGAGCCAAATCGCCTCGCGCACGATCGTCGCCGACGCCAGCACGATGCAGCCGGCGTCCTTCACGCGCCGCAGCAAAGCCTCGTCCGGCAGGCCGAAATGAAAGCTGACCGCCGCAGGCTTCAACTGCTCGACCAGTTCGCACATCGCCGCATCGAACGGCGCACGATTGGCGGCGGCCACCGGCGCGGCCGGGTCGAGGCCGAATTCCTGATAGTAGGCGCCGAGCCGCTGCTTCCACACCGCCTCGCGCGCCGGATCGGCGGCGACCGACCTGTGGCAGAAGAAGTTGAGATTGACCGGCGCCGACACCTGCTGGCGGAAGATCCCGACCTGCTCGCGCGCCTTGTCAGCGGTCAGCATCGCGCAGGGAAGCGACGCCAGCGCCCCACCCCGCGCTGCTGCAATCGCCAGCTCGGCATCCATCGCGCCGGCCATCGGCGCCAGAACGAATGGAAATTCGATATCGAACAGGTCGAGGAGACGGCGGTCCGGCCACATGCTCAGTGCTCGCGATGGTGAGAAAGGACGGCGGGCGTCGTTGCGCGCCGCCGCCGCTTTAGCACGCAGCGCGGTCGCCCGGCTATCCGGGGCTGAATGAGGTGGTTCGCGCGTGCAACAACGCGATCTCGCACCACGGCATGAGCGGTCCCGTTTCTATGGCGATTTGCGGCGCCGCACCCAATGTTGCCGATGGCGCGAAGCAGCTTTCCGGCGGAAGATCGCACGCGGCCCGCAACCGGCAACGGCGTTGCGGGCCGACGACAAACGTCAAGAAACAACAATCGGGAGAAAACCACCATGCTGAAAATGCTGACGCTCGGCGTCTCGGTCGCGTTGATGGGCTCGATCGGGATCGCTCAGGCCCAGGCCCCCGCACCGGACTGGACCAAGTCGAAATGGGGGCCGAACGACGAGATCGGCGCCGCCAACTATCTGACGCCCGAGCTGGCGCTGAAAGCCGCGCAACTGGTGAAGACCGGCAAGGTCTACGCGCTCGGCATCCCGGTCGATACCAAGACCCCGGCCTATCCGCCGCGCGCCTTCAAGATCACCGTGGTGCAACCCGGCCAGGCCGGCAGCCCCGGCATGGGCCCGAGCAAGACGACCTACAATGACGACATCATCGAAGGCTGGGTCGGCGTCGGCAGCCAGCTCGACGGGCTCGGCCATATTGGCGTCGAGCACGTCTACTACAACGGCAACAAGATCGCCGATTTCGGCGATGCGACCGGCCTGAAGAAGCTCGGCATCGACAAGGTGCCGCCGATGGTGACGCGCGGCGTGCTGCTCGACATGGCGGCGCATTTCGGCACCGACGTCGTCAAGGAAGGCACCGCCTTCAACGTCAAGGAGATCGAGGACGTCGCCAAGAAGCAGGGCGTCGAAATCCGTCAGGGCGACGTCGTGCTGTTCCACACCGGCTGGATCAGCCTGATCGGCAAGGACGACAAGCGCTACAACACCGGCGAACCCGGCGTCGGCGTCGAGGGCGCGAAGTATCTGACCTCCAAGGGTGTGGTCGCGGTCGGCGCCGACACCTGGGGCGTCGAGGTGGTGCCGTTCGAGAGCAAGAACATCTTCGAGGTCCACCAGATCCTGCTGCCGATGAACGGTACCTACATCCTGGAAAACATGAACACCGCCGACCTCGCCCGCGACAAGGTCTACGAGTTCATGTTCGTGCTCGGCCAGCCGCGGTTCAAGGGCGCGGTGCAGAGCATGATCAACCCGGTCGCGATCCGCTGATCCGCGGTTCTCACGATGCCGACTGATCGGCGGACGGCTGTCTCCCGTCAGCGGGCGATGGTGATCCGCCGATCACGGCGCGTAGAAAGGCAAGAAAGATTTCATCGCGCGGCCCGGCACCCGGAACGGTGCCCTGCACGGCCAGGCCCGACCACAGCGCGTAGAGACCGATGCCGATCTGCAGCGGCGGCAGCGCCGGCGCGAGGTTGTGACGTTGCAGGATGTCCTCGACCAGCCGCGCGAACTCGGCATGATAGCTGATCTTCGCCGCGTTGTAGGCGTCGGCGAAGCGGGCATCGCGCTGGGCGTGCAGTTGCAGTTCGATGGACAGCAGCGACCATTCGGTCTGTTGCGCCAGATCGGCGAGGCGCGCGGCCACCGTTGCGGGCACGTCGCCCAGAGCCTCGCCGTCCATCACCTGGACCAGGCGCCGAAGCGTTTCCACTTCGCCGAGCACGTGTCGCTCCATCAGCACCAGCAGCAGGTCGTCGCGACTGGCGAAGTTGGAGTAGAACGCGCCCTGGGAATAGCCGGCCTCCTCGCACAGCCGGCGCAGCGACAGACCGCCGATGCCGTCACGCCTGATCGCCGCATGGGCCGAAGCAATCAGCCGTTCCCGCGTCTCCAGCCGGCTCTGTTCCCTCGTCTTTCGCATTCGATCGATCCGTTGCAACGCGCGCGGAAGGAAGCGGCGCGCCGGCTTCCTTCCGCTCGTCGTTATTTCGACGTGTCTCTCAGTCCGTCCCGCATCCGGTCGAGCCAGCCGACGACCGCGCCGAGCGCCTGGCTTCCCTTGCCCAGCAGCGTGGACAGTTCGGCCTCGGCGCGTTCGCGCAAGCTGTCGTCGTGCTCCGGCAGCGGCGGCAGGATATGGGCGTAGTAGCTGTTGTCGAGCAGGCGATGCAACAGCCGTTCGCCCGGGAACGGCTCGTTGTTGTTCATCGCGCGCGCGCCCTTCAGCAGGTTGCGGATGTCGTATTGGGTCGGGCTGATATCGGCGACCTGCTTGGGCAGGCCCAGCAGCGTGTAGACGCCGATCCGCGCCGTGCGCACCGAGGCTTCCATCGTGAAGATGATGTCGTTGCTGGTCTCGACGAATTGCCCCATCAGCGCCAGGTTGGTGCAGCCCTCGGGCACGACGCGCGGGCGATCGCCCGCCGCCCGCGGCATGAATTGCGCGGTGATATAGGGCATCAGCGCCAGACGAACCTTGGTGCTGGCCACGACCGCGTCGAGCTGATCGACGATCCCCAGATGATAGCACAGCTCCGCCAGAATTTCCCGGCCGGTGCAGGCCGGCATCGGCTTCTTGACGTGATTGCCGTCCTTGTCCATCAGCAGCGCGTAGACCCACAGCACCAGCACGTCGTCGGGCTGGGTCGGAAAATGCGGCTGGCGATTGCAGGTGAAGCTCAGCACCCAGTTGGAATCGGTGAAGGTGATGATTCCGCCGGTGGCGGTCTTGCCGGAATACGGATCGTTGACCGACAATTGCTTCAGCTTGTCGATGAGGGGTGAGGGTTTGCAGGTCAGCGTCGCCGATTCCCACATCGAGCCCGCGACATTGCCATAGAATTTTTCAGGCTTGCCGAACACCGGCGACTTCTTCGCCAGGTTCTTCCACAGCATCCAGTCGCTGTCGTCGCCCGGCTCGGCATTGCCACGGGCCAGCACGGGGGCGGTGTCCATGTCGCCATAGGCCGTGCCCTCGGTCATCGATCCCGTCAGCGCGAACACAACGTCGTTCGGCCCGACGGCGATGCTGTCGTCCTTGCCGTCCTTCTTGCAGCGGATCGCCGTCACGGTGCGGCGGCCGGCCTCTTCGACCATGTCGAGATCATAGGCCCTCGTGCCGAACTGCACCTTCACGCCCTTCCCCTCGAGCATCCGGGTCAGCGGCACGACGAAGCTGTCGTACTGATTGTATTTCGGAAATACCAGAGCCGACATGTCGGTCAGCCCGTCGATCGCATCGAGGAAGCGATGCATGTAGAGCTTCATTTCCAGCAGGCTCTGCCAGTTCTCGAAGGCGAACATCGAGCGCCACAGATACCAGAAATTGGTTTCGAGGAAGCTTGCGCTGAAATATTGCTCGATGGTGATGTCGTCGAGGTCCTCCTTGCGCTTGAGCAGCAGCTTGAGGATCTCCCACTGGTGCAGCTTGCTCAGGCCGAGCGTCGAGAAGTCGCGGATCTCGCCCTGCTTGTGCATCAGCCGCGCCTTCGACCAGTTCGGATCGTTGTCGTTGACCAGCCGATATTCGTCGAGGACGGAATAGCCCTCGGGCAATTCCAACGCCGGCACATCCTGAAACAGGTCCCAGAAATTGTCGTAGTTGAAGTTCATCTCGCGGCCGCCGCGGATGATGTAGCCCTCGTCGGCATTGCCGGCGCCGTCGAGCGAGCCGCCGGCGATCTGCATCGTATCGAGGATGGTGATGTCGCAGCCTTTCATCCCGCCGTCCCGGATCATGTAGAAGGCGGCCGCCAGCCCGGCGATGCCGCTGCCGATGATCCAGGCCTTGCGCCCTTCGACCTGTTCGGCCGGGACCGGACGGTTACGCATGTAGGGGCCCATCATGTCGGGCGGCGGCAGCGTATCGGCCGGCCCTTTGCGCCAGAACCCCGCGCCCGCATCGGCCTCGATCGGGTGCTTGCCGGATGTCTGGTGGATCGAAGTGTGGGCTGGTTCGGTCATGGTGGTCCCTTCCGTCGATCGCATCCGGGGACGCGATCGAGCTTGCTTCAGATATCGACTGATATTTGAATGACAGATGATATTGCTCAAATGAGGGCGTAAAAGTCGAAAAACCCGCACAAAATACGGTACTTAGACACCCTTCTTGCAGCCAGAACCGAACAACCGCCGCTCAGCTCGGCGGCTCCTGACAGCGAGGATCGCCGCTCCGGGAGAGGCGCGGGATCGGCTTTGCGCCCGCGGCCATGGGCTGCTATGCGGCGCCATGCCCGCTCTCATCCTTCCGCTGATCGAAGCCGCCGGCCATTGGCCCGCGCGCGGCTCCCTGCTCGGCCTCGACCTCGGCACCAAGACCATCGGCGTCGCGGTTTCCGATCCGGATCGCAGGCTCGCCACCGGCATCGAGACCGTCGCGCGCAAGGCTTTCACCGCGGATGCCCAGCGCCTGCTGGCGCTTGCTGCCGGACGCAACGCCTGCGGCTTCGTGCTGGGACTGCCGCTCAACATGGACGGCAGCGAAGGTCCGCGCGTGCAGTCGACCCGCGCCTTCGCGCGCAATTTCGCTCGCCTCACCGAGCTGCCGATCGGGCTATGGGACGAACGGCTATCGACGGCGGCCGTCGAGCGTGAACTGATCGCCAATGACGTCAGCCGCGCCAAGCGGGCCAAGATCATTGACGAACACGCCGCGATCTACATCCTGCAGGGCGCGCTCGACCGGCTGGCGACGTTGAACCGCGCCGACTGATCGAGCTTCATTGCGACGTTAACGAATGACGGAATGGTGCGATGAATTGCGTCTGCGGATCGGGCAAACCCTATGACAATTGCTGCGGGCCGCTGCTCGCCCGAGCACGGCAGGCGGCGACGCCGGAAGCGCTGATGCGGTCGCGCTACGCGGCCTTTGTGCTGAAGGATTTCGACTATATCGTCGAGACCACAGATCCCGACATGCGCGACCTGTTCGACCACGACGCCAATCGCGCATGGATGGAGCAGTCGACCTTCGTCGATCTGCTGGTGCTCGATAGCCACGAGAAGGGTAGCCGCGGCACCGTCGAATTCGTCGCCCGCTTCAGCCGCGGCGGCGCTGCCGAGCAGACCCACCACGAACGCTCGCAATTCCGCAAAGTCCGTGGCCGGTGGTACTTCGCCGAGGGCGTGACGGTCGGGAGCTGATCTCACGCTCCCTTCAGAACACTCTGACCAACCTATCCACCCGTCATGGCCGGGCTCGTCCCGGCCATCCACGCCTTTGGACGATGCACCGCTGAACAACGTGGATGCCCGCGACAAGCGCGGGCATGACGAACTTGGTGACAGGGACTGGTATCACATCTCCGGCAGCGCCCGCGCCAGCAAGCTTTGCGCCTGATCGGCCGACAGGTCGGCCGCGCCGTACATCGTCGCCGGCTCGGGCGTCAGCCGCGTCCGGGCGAAGAGTTCGGCGTGCGGGGGGTGGATTTCGCTGAGCGCGGAGGCGGCGGCGAGTTTCGCCAGCGTCTCGACCGCGAGCCGCGCGGTGCGCTCGTTGTCGGCCTGCAGGAATGCCCGGGCGACCAGGCTCGCCGCGGCCGGTCCGCCGGTCAGGCCGGCAGTGTCCTGGATCAGGCTCTGCAGCACTTCGGTGCCTGCGTCGCTCTCGCGTGACATCGCGCGCAGCACGTCGAGGCACATCACATTGCCGGAGCCTTCCCAGATCGCGTTCACCGGCGCCTCGCGATAGTGACGCGCCAGAATGCCGTCCTCGACATAGCCGTTGCCGCCCATGCACTCCATCGCCTCGTAGAGAAATGGCGGCGCCGATTTGCACACCCAGTATTTCACCGCCGGCGTCATCAGCCGCATATAGGCGGCTTCGAGATGATCGTGCGGCGCCTGATCGAACGCCCGGCACAGCCGCATCACCAGCGCCACCGAGGCTTCGACCTGTAGCGCCATATCGGCGAGCACCGACTGCATCAGCGAGTGGTCGATGAGGTGCTTCTGGAACACGCTGCGATGGCGGGCGTGATGCAGCGCGTGCGCGAGCCCGGACCGCATCAAGCCTGCGGAGGCGATCGCGCAATCCTGCCGGGTGAGCTGCACCATCTGGATGATGGTGCGGATGCCCCGCCCCGGCTCGCCGACCGGCACCGCATAAGCGCCGGTGAATTCCACTTCGGACGACGCGTTGGAGCGATTGCCGAGCTTGTCCTTCAGCCGCTGAAACTGGATGTCATTGATCGAACCATCCGGCTTGAAGCGCGGCATGAAGAAACAGCTCAGTCCTTCCTCCGCCTGCGCCAGCACCAGAAAAGCGTCGCACATCGGCGCCGACATGAACCATTTGTGGCCGATGATGCGATAGGCGTCGCCGTCGCGGATCGCGCGGGTCGCGTTGCTGCGCACATCAGTGCCGCCCTGCTTCTCGGTCATGCCCATGCCGACGCTCATGCCGCGCTTCTCGGACCACGGCGCGAAAGCGGGATCGTAGCGCTTGCTGCTCAGAACCGGCATGATCTGCGCAAGCAACTCCGGCTGCGCGGCAAGTGCAGCCACGGAGGCGCGCGTCATCGTCACCGGGCACAGATGCCCGGTCTCCACCTGCGCCGCCATGTAGAACTTCGCGGCCCGCACCACTTCGGCCGAGCCGCCGGCCGGCTGGCCGTTGTGGTCCCAGGTCGAATTGTGGATGCCGGCGTGGAAGCTCTCGGACATCAGTTCGTGATAGGCGGGATGAAACTCGACCTGATCACGGCGCAGCCCCTTGGCGTCGAAGGTCTTGAGCTTCGGCGTCTGCTCGTTGGCGAGCCGGCCGCGCTCGGCCATATGCGCCGAGCCCCAATTGCGCCCGAACGCCTCGAGCTCGACATGGGCATGACCGCCATTGTTGAAAGTCACCGCCTCGACCAGCGGCCGATCGGTCCCGAACAGATCGACCTCCTCGAAAGGCGGCGACTGGTTGAAGACGTCGTGGGTCGCGAAAGACGGCTGCGTCATGAGTGTTCCCGGCGGGAGGCAAATGGATTCGCGCGCATGTTAAGCACAAACGCGCGCAAGATCACGCCGGTTCGCGGGTTGTGGCCCCCCGTCGAAATACGACAGCGACCGCTCGAGATCACCGCGTCCGGGGCGCGATCGGGAAATCGTAGGCCTGTCGGCCTCCGCCCGGCAGCGAGAAGTGCCACCACTCCTTGCTGAAATTGACGAAGCCCTGCCGCACCATCGCTCCCGCCAGCAGCTTGCGCCAGCGGCGCTGCCCGGCGGTGATCGATTTGGCGGAAGTGTGCGCCTTGGCGTCCGAGCAGTCATAGCCGGTTCCCATGTCGACGCTGTTCTCCGGGGCCCGCAGCGCTTCCGGCGCGGTGCAATCCGCATAGGCCCGATTCGGATCGAACGAAGGTCCCGTCGGCGCATGCAGATCGACCAGCGTGACGTCGACCGCCGCCCCGGTCGAGTGGCCGGAATATTCCGCGATGTAGCCGAGCCGGAACAGCTCGCTCTTGCTGAAGCCGGGATTGTAGCGCTTCTGCGCCGCGGTCTCATGGCCGTCCTGCGCCCACGCCACCATCTCGCGCGACGCCCGCGCCGGGCGGTAGCAATCGAGCATCTTCAGCGAGACGTTCTGCGGCGCGAGTTCGCGCTGCACCTTCTGCAAGGCGAGCCCGACCGACCGCTTCACAATGCACTCGTTGGCGTCATAGCCGGCAAGCTTCCGGCCGACGAAATTGTTGACGCCCGCATAGCGGATGTCCTGCCGGATACTCGGATCGAGATCGCGCAGATAGACGAAATCGTCGGGCAGCGGCTGCGCGCGCGCCGCCGTCGCCAGCACCATGCCGAAGCACGCAAGCGCGAGGCGGCGCATCATGCTCAGGCGCTCACTTCATCCGCTCGCGCGCGGCCTTGAAGCCTTTGACGAACCGCGCCAGCGTATGCGAGGTGGCGCCACGCGGCAGCATCACTTCGATCAGCGAGAACTGCCCGCGCCGCGCGACGGCGGCATCGAGCGCCGCGGCGAGTTCGGCGCGGGTGGTGACGCGCACGCCGTGGCCGCCGATCGACGGCGCGATGTCGGCGAAGTGCCAGTCGTCGAGATCGTTGAACTTCGACTCCGGCTGGAACACCCGCAGCATCTCCCAGCTGCAATTGTTGAACAGCACCACGATCGGATCGAGGCCGTAGCGCTTACAATTGCCGAGCTCCCAGCCGGTCATCTGGAACGCGCCGTCGCCGACCAGGATCAGCGGCCGCAACCCGGTGGCGGCGACGCCGACGCCCGCCGGCACGCCGAAGCCCATGCCGGCGTAGTAGCCCGGCGCCGCCAGCGCGGTGTTGTCGATCTCCATCGCGGTGAACAGGCAGTCGCCGATGTCGGCGGTCATCGGCATCTTGCCGTGCTTGTCGAACAGGTCGTTGATCGCGGTGGCGATATCGGACGGTGCGATCGCGCCGGAATCGGCGACCAGCTTGCGCGGATAGACCATGCCCTGCCCAGCATTGCGCGGTCGCGGCGGATGCGCCGTGGCGTGAGCGTCGAGCCCGGCGATCAGATCCGCCAGCGGCAGGTCACGATAGACGTGATGGCCGATCTGCACCTCGCGCCCGGTGGCGAGCACGGTGCGGCGCGGATCGGTCATGTTGGTCGACAGCGCGAAATTGGTGTCGGACAGGATCACCCCGAACATCAGCACCAGGTCGGACTCTTCTACCAGCGCCGACAGGCCGGGATCGCCGGCGGCGCCCATATAGGTGCCGGCAACGACGTCGTCGTCGCCTTCGAGCAGCCCGCGGCCCATGAACGTCGTCACCACCGGCAGGCCGAGCTTGCGCGCCAGTGCGGCGACCTGCTTCTCGACGCCGTAGCGGCGGATTTCGACGTCGACCACGACCACCGGCGACTTGGCCTTGGCGATCCGGTCAAGAATTTCCTCGGAACATTCGGCGCACGCGCCGGGGTCGGCCGCCCGCTGCGGCAGCTTCTCGACCGGCTCGACCTTGGCGTCGACCATGTCGCGGGGGAATTCGATGTAGACCGGCAGCGACAGTTCCAGCGAGCTGCGCAGCACGCGGGCGATCTCGGCCGGCGCGGTGGCGGGATCGTTCAGCACCGCCTGCGCGCAGGTGACTTCCTTGAACACCGCGAGTTGCGTGTCGACGGTGCGGACCTGATGGTGCAGCAGATAGCCACTGGTGCGTTCGCGCGCGCCGGGCGCGCCGGCGATCACCACCACCGGCGAGCGCTCCGCGTAAGCGCCAGCGATCGAATTGACCAGATTGAACGCGCCGGCGCCGTAGGTCACCACTGCGACGCCGATACCGCCGCGGTAGCGCGACGCCGCATCCGCCGCGAAGCCGACCGCCGGCTCGTGGCTCAGCGTGAAATAAGGCAGGCTTCCGCTCTCCTCGATCACCTTGAAGAACGGCAGCACGAAATCGCCGGGGATGCCGAAGATCTCCTTGGCGCCGTGATCCTTGAGAGCGTCGAGCAAAGCGGTCGCAAGCGTCGGCATGGCGGCTCCTGAGCGTCGCGCGGGATAGACCGCACCGCTTTACCAGAGCCGCGACCTTCGACCAACATCGCGAGCGGTCGCGATACACCGGGCCTCTGTTCCACAGCACCGGGGGATATTCTGCGCGGGCCTGCGGATCGCGCTTGCCCGCTCCGGCAAGTCTCCCTATAGCTCTTGCTTTAATGACCCCCGCATTGAAATCGACCTTTGTCCTCGCTCACCGGCATCTGCTGGGGATCGAAGGGCTTTCCGCCGCCGACATCACCGGCCTGCTCGACCTTTCCGAGGAATATGTCGAGCTCAACCGGCAGGTCGACAAGAAGCGCGCCTCGTTGCGCGGCCGCACCCAGGTCAATCTGTTCTTCGAGGCTTCGACGCGAACGCAATCGTCGTTCGAGATCGCCGGCAAAAGGCTCGGCGCCGACGTCATGAACATGTCGGTGTCGTCGTCCTCGATGCGCAAGGGCGAGACCCTGATGGACACCGCGGTGACGCTGAACGCGATGCACCCGGACATCCTCGTGGTCCGCCATCACGCCTCCGGCGCGGTCGAACTGCTGGCGCGAAAAGTCGACGGCTCGGTGATCAATGCCGGCGACGGCGCGCACGAGCATCCGACCCAGGCGCTGCTCGATGCGCTGACGATCCGCCGCAACAAGGGCCGGCTCGAAGGCCTGGTGGTCGCGATCTGCGGCGACGTGATGCATTCGCGCGTCGCCCGCTCCAACATCCTGCTGCTCAACACCATGGGCGCCCGCGTCCGCGTGGTCGCGCCCTCGACGCTGCTGCCCCGCGGCATCGAGCGCATGGGCGTCGAGGTCGCGCGCGACATGCGCGAAGGGCTCGACGGCGCGGATATCGTCATGATGCTGCGGCTGCAGCGCGAGCGGATGAACGGCTCGTTCGTGCCGTCGAGCGGCGAATATTTCCACTATTTCGGGCTCGACCAGAAGAAGCTGGCCTACGCCAAGCCCGACGCGCTGGTGATGCATCCGGGCCCGATGAATCGCGGCGTCGAGATCGACTCGATCGTCGCCGACGGCGCGCAGTCGGTGATCCGCGAACAGGTCGAAATGGGCGTGGCGGTGCGGATGGCGGTGCTCGAAGCGCTCGCCCGCAACCTGCCCAACGCCTGAAGCTGGAACTGGACCGACAATGCTGATCGACCGCCGCCCGATCCTGCTCGCCAACGCCCGCCTGATCGATCCGGCGCGCGACTTCGACGGCCTCGGCGACGTGCTGATCGCCGACGGCGTGATCCGCGACGCGCGCCGCGGCATCGGCGCCGCCGGCGTGCCCGAGGGCACCGACATTATTAATTGCGCCGGCATGGTGGTCGCCCCCGGGCTGGTCGATATGCGCGCCTTCGTCGGCGAGCCCGGCGCCAGCCACCGCGAGACCTTCGCCTCGGCCAGCCAGGCCGCCGCCGCCGGCGGCATCACCACCATCATCTGCCAGCCCAACACCTCGCCGGTGATCGACAATTCGGCGACGGTCGATTTCGTGATGCGTCGCGCCCGCGACACCGCGATCGTCAACATCCATCCGATGGCCGCGCTGACCAAGGGTCTGAACGGAATCGAGATGACCGAGATCGGGCTGTTGAAGGCCGCCGGCGCCGTGGCGTTCAGCGACGGCGACCGCAGTGTGATGAATGCGCGGGTGATGCGCAGCGCGCTGACCTATGCGCGCGATTTCGATGCGCTGATCGTCCATCACACCGAAGACCCCGATCTGGTTGCCGAAGGCGTGATGAACGAAAGCGAGTTCGCCACCCGCCTCGGCCTGTCCGGCGTGCCGAGTGCCGCAGAAGCCGTGGTGCTGGAGCGCGACGTCCGCCTCGCCGCATTGACCGGCGGGCGCTATCACGCCGCCTCGCTGACCTGCATCGAGTCGCTGGAGATCCTGCAGCGCGCTCGCGACGCCGGGATCAACGTCTCGGCGTCGGTGTCGATCAATCACGTCACGCTCAACGAGAACGACATCGGCCCGTATCGCACCTTCCTCAAGCTGTCGCCGCCGCTGCGCAGCGAGGACGACCGCAAGGCGCTGATCGCCGCGGTCTCGTCCGGTCTGATCGACGTCATCATGTCGGACCACAATCCGCAGGATGTCGAGGTCAAGCGGCTGCCCTTCGCCGAGGCCGCCGCCGGCGCGATCGGGCTGGAGACGATGCTGCCGGCCGGCCTGCGATTGCTGCACGCCGGCGAACTCGATCTCTTGAGTCTGATCCGCGCGATGTCGACCCGCCCGGCCGAACTGCTCGGCCTGCCCGGCGGCACGCTGCGCGCAGGCAGCCCGGCCGACCTGATCGTGATCGACCTCGACACGCCGTGGATCGTCGATCCGAACGAACTGAAATCGAAGTGCAAGAACACCCCGTTCGACGAGGCGCGGTTCTCCGGACGGGTGGTCCGCACCATCGTCGGCGGACGCACGGTGTACGAGCACGTCAGCGCACATTGAGGGAACCACGACGATGTTGATCGGCATCTACATCGCAGCGCTGCTGCTCGGCTATCTGTTCGGTTCGATTCCGTTCGGGCTGATCCTGACCAAGATCGCCGGCACCGAGGATCTGCGCTCGATCGGTTCCGGCAATATCGGCGCCACCAACGTGCTACGCACCGGCCGCAAGGGCCTCGCCGCCGCCACGCTGCTGCTCGACGCACTCAAGGGCACCGCCGCGGTGATCATCGCGTCGAGTTTCGGCGGCGCCGAAGCCGCGATGCTGGCCGCGCTCGGCGCGTTTCTCGGCCACCTGTTTCCGGTCTGGCTGAAGTTCAAGGGCGGCAAGGGCGTCGCGGTCTATATCGGCGTGCTGATCGGCCTGTTCTGGCCCGGGGCGATCGTGTTCTGCCTGCTCTGGCTCGCCACCGCGGTCACCGCGCGCTACTCGTCGCTGTCCGCCCTGGTCGCCGCCTTCATCACCCCGATTTTCCTGTGGTGGTTCGGCCACCCCGCCCTCGCCTCGCTGTTCGCGGTGCTGACGCTGCTGCTGTTCTGGATGCACCGCGAAAACATCAAGCGGCTGCAGGCCGGCACCGAGAGCAAGATCGGCGAGAAGAAGTAAGCGACTGCTACGCAGCTTGCTTCTCACGCGCCGTCATCCTGAGGCGCGAGCGCAGCGAGCCTCGAAGGATGTGCCACACGGCGTGGCGCTCGTCCCCTTCTTACCCTACCATCGCCCTTTCGAGGGCCGCTACGCGGCCACCTCAGGGTGACGGCGCCCGATACCTCATCATCTTCCGCCTTCGTTGAACTTGTCCACTCGCAAAAGTTGCGCAACACTCCCGGCGGGGGTGGTGCGTGCCGAAAGTACCAGCGACAAGGGAACGTGCTTCTCACCGAGGCGCAGCGGGTCGACTGGCTGCGGCTGATCCGGGCCGACAATGTCGGGCCGCGCAGCGTTATGGAGCGAACGCCCCAAGCCTAGCGGACACCACCGACCCAATTGGGGGCACGTCGTGATCGCGCTCTCTTTGACAGCCTATTTGTGCGAATTGGCTGGTGACGCGTCGGCCCTTTTGCCCGATGCGTCGGGGCGACCGGCTTTGATCCAAGCGACCGTAGCTGCAACCGGCCTTGATCCTACCTGCAGGTACACGCCATCCAATTTCGGCGAAAAGTTCCGGAATGGGTCGCTCAAAGCCCCATCCGACCCCGGGGGGAAGTCGACAACCATTATCAAACCATGCGTGCCACCAACAGGATATGACCCAACCCCGAGCCCGGCGTTTGTGAGTGCCAGCGCCAGCGAAACCGCAGCTGCACTCAATACCGAGAACCTTTGCTGTGCCTCATCCTTAGGATCCCAAGCCTTGTAGGAAGCCGGCGAAAAGACGCTGAGTCCTTCTGAGAGGTTCAGAGAATACCCTGAGCGCGTCTCGTCAATGAACTCTGGTTTCCAGCCGTATTTTGAGAGAACGATCGCGATCTCGTTCGCAAGATTCTGTGCCTCAAGATCGCCAGCGACGACTTGAATTAGTATTTTAGTCCCGGCCCAGCGTTCAAACCCAGCAAACCACGTCTTGGCTTTAGGCTGTTCATCAATTCCGATTAGCCCAACGTGCCTTGGCAACAAGGCTGTCTGTAGCGCCAGATTGTCCGCCGTTAGTTTTGCCGATTCGTTGTTCAATGTTGCAATGTGTTCGCTGGATTGCCGCCTGTCCTCAGCCCAATATTGCTCTTTGACGTCTGTCGTCTTCACTAGAACGAATGTTGAAAGTAGCCCGACTACGAGGCTACCCAATAATGTCCAGTTTGCCACGCTCCCAACGAAAGTCGCGGCTGAAAGAGACATTTCAGAAAAGGGCCACATCAAAATATCCGACTGGTTCTATAGAGGTGACATTCTGGTGGTTCTATCTTGTGGGACCATCGCACTGATCGGTCAGGGTGGAATCGTGATGAGAATTTTTGAGGCCTGGCGAAAAGACTAACTCTCTTTCAAAACTACTCCCTCAAACTCCGTCGCAGCAAGATAGGCGAGGAAAAACTTAGCCGAGAACGTTCCTCGCTTGAGCTTGTTGGTAATATTCGCTTCCATCTCCGATTTGAAACCGTGCCCATTGGGCCGCTTCGCCAGTTTGGCACAGATGACTTCGGTATCCCGGAGCTTGGAGCTCGCGTTTCAAGAACGCAGTGGCTCTCTCCGCACCTATGACGTCCACCCCTCGCCAGTCTTGATCACACGCATCAGTCGCGCGACACTCCCGGCCGGGGGTGCACTTTGGGCGAGCGTAGCAGTGATCAGGGGACGACCGTTCTCACCGAGGCCCAGCGGGTCGACTGGCTGCGGCTGATCCGGGCCGACAATGTCGGGCCGCGCACCTTCCGCTCGCTGATCAATCATTTCGGCTCGGCGCGCGCGGCGCTGGAGCGGTTGCCGGAACTGGCGCGGCGCGGCGGCGCGGCGCGCGCCGGACGTATCCCGTCCGAAGATGAGGCGCGGCGCGAGATCGAGGGCGGGCGGCGGCTCGGTGTCGAGCTGGTGGCGCCGGGCGAGCCTGGCTACCCGCCTCGCCTCGCGACGATCGACGATGCGCCGCCGCTGCTCGGCGTCCATGCGCTGCCCGACGCGCTGGCGCTGATGCAGCGGCCGATGATCGCGATCGTCGGCTCACGCAACGCTTCCGGCGCCGGGTTGAAGTTCGCCGGCCTGCTCGCCGGCGACCTCGGCGCGAGCGGCTTCGTGGTGATCTCCGGGCTGGCGCGCGGCATCGACCAGGCGGCGCATCGCGCCAGTCTCGGCAGCGGCACCGTCGCGGTGCTGGCCGGCGGCCATGACAAGATCTATCCGGCAGAGCACGAGGATCTGCTGCTCGACATTATCGAAGCGCGCGGCGCGGCGATCTCGGAAATGCCACTCGGCCATGTCCCACGCGGCAAGGATTTTCCCCGCCGCAACCGGCTGATCTCCGGCGCCGCGGTCGGCGTGGTGGTGATCGAGGCGGCGTATCGCTCCGGCTCGCTGATCACCGCGCGGCGCGCCGCCGATCAGGGCCGCGAGGTGTTCGCGGTGCCGGGCTCGCCACTCGATCCGCGCGCCGCCGGCACCAACGATCTGATCAAGCAGGGCGCGACGCTGATCACCTGCGCCGCCGACATCATCCAGGCGGTGGCGCCGATCCTCGATCGGCCGATCGAGCTGCCCGGCCGCGAACCCGACCACCCGCCGCCGGCAAGCGATCCAGATCCCAGCGACCGCAGCCGGATCGTCAACCTGCTGGGGCCGAGCCCTGTCGGAATCGACGATCTGATCCGGCTGAGCGGTATCGCTCCCGCGGTGGTGCGCACCGTGCTGCTGGAGCTGGAACTCGCCGGCCGGCTGGAGCGCCATGGCGGCGGGCTGGTGTCGCTGCTGTGAGACCGGGCTGCGCCACAAAAAGCAACGGCCCGAAGTGGTGACACTTCGAGCCATCTCGGAGGCGGACGTACATCCGGCCCGCCTCCCGCTTATTTCGAATCGTGAACCAGTTCGGTTAATAAGACGTAAAGCCTCAGTCGGTTCCGCCGGGACCACGGTGGACCCGGCGCTCCGCCCCCTGATCCTGGAAAGCCGAAACCGGATGCGGATTTGGGCCGCTCCGCTCATACCCGGCATGAACCGTTTCGCTGCGTTGCGCACAGCATCCGGCGCGCAGCCGCACGATTTCGCCGGCCTCCAGGCGCGCCATATCGAGCAAATAACACAGCATATCCAGCCGATGGACCTGGGCGATCTGGATCAGCTCGGAGATTGCCTCCGAAAGGTAACCTGCCGCTTCGACGGGGCCGCCATCGCGATCGGACGAGCTGTTGCCACTTCGTAGCGCCATGTTGTGGCCCTTTCAGAAGGAGGCAACCGCCTCCAATGATAGTTCATAGACGTAATTACTACTCTAAGTTGTACAACTCTAGGTTTATTTTGTGTTGGGATTCATCCCTATTTTGCACCAAAGGGCTCGGTGGTATCGGTGAGCCGATTTGACAGCGCCCGTCCCAGAACCCATGTTCCGAGCCATGCGGCTGGCGCGAGTCTCGCGAAAACGGCGCATTTCTCTAAGCTAAGCCATTGGAATCCGATGAATCTCGTCATTGTCGAGTCGCCTGCGAAGGCCAAGACGATCAACAAATATCTGGGCTCGTCCTACGAGGTTCTGGCCTCGTTCGGGCATGTGCGCGACCTGCCGGCCAAGAATGGCTCGGTCGATCCCGACGCCAATTTCCAGATGATCTGGGAGATCGATCCGAAAGCCGCCGGACGGCTCAACGACATCGCCAAGGCGCTCAAGGGCGCCGACAAGCTGATCCTCGCCACCGACCCTGATCGCGAGGGCGAGGCGATCTCCTGGCACGTGCTGGAGGTGCTCAAACAAAAGCGTGCGCTGAAGGACCAGAAGGTCGAGCGCGTGGTGTTCAACGCCATCACCAAGCAGTCCGTCACCGAGGCGATGCAGCATCCGCGCGAGATCGACGGCGCGCTGGTCGACGCCTATATGGCGCGCCGGGCGCTGGATTATCTGGTCGGCTTCACTCTTTCTCCTGTGCTGTGGCGCAAGCTGCCGGGCGCCCGCTCCGCCGGGCGCGTGCAGTCGGTCGCGCTGCGGCTGGTGTGCGACCGCGAGATGGAGATCGAGAAGTTCGTCGCGCGCGAATACTGGTCGCTGATCGCGACGCTGACGACGCCGCGCGGCGACGCCTTCGAGGCCCGCCTGGTCGGCGCCGACGGCAAGAAGATCCAGCGGCTCGACATCGGCACCGGCGCCGAGGCCGAGGACTTCAAGCAGGCGATCGAGACCGCCAATTTCAACGTGTCGAGCGTCGAGGCCAAGCCCGCCCGCCGCAATCCCTACGCCCCGTTCACCACCTCGACGCTGCAGCAGGAAGCCAGCCGCAAGCTCGGCTTTGCGCCGGCGCACACCATGCGGATCGCGCAGCGGCTGTATGAAGGCATCGACATCGGCGGCGAAACCACCGGTCTCATTACTTATATGCGAACCGACGGCGTCCAGATCGACCCGTCCGCCATTACGCAAGCGCGCAAGGTGATCGCCGAGGATTACGGCAGCGCCTATGTGCCGGACTCGCCACGGCAATATCAGGCCAAGGCCAAGAACGCCCAGGAAGCGCACGAAGCAATCCGCCCGACCGACCTGTCGCGCCGCCCGTCCGAGGTCAACAAGCGGCTCGATTCCGACCAGGCCCGGCTCTACGAGCTGATCTGGGTCCGCACCGTCGCCAGCCAGATGGAATCGGCCGAGATGGAGCGCACCACCGTCGACATCGAGGCGAAGGCCGGATCGCGCGTGCTGGAGCTGCGCGCCACCGGCCAGGTTGTGAAGTTCGACGGCTTCCTCGCCGCCTATCAGGAAGGCCGCGACGACGATTCCGAAGACGAGGATTCGCGACGGCTGCCGGCGATGAGCGAGAACGAGGCGCTGAAGCGCGAAGCGCTCGCGGTGACGCAGCATTTCACCGAACCGCCGCCGCGCTTCTCGGAAGCCTCATTGGTGAAGCGGATGGAAGAGCTCGGCATCGGCCGGCCCTCGACCTATGCGTCGATCCTGCAGGTGCTGAAGGATCGCGGCTATGTGAAGCTCGAAAAGAAGCGGCTGCACGGCGAGGACAAGGGCCGCGTCGTGATCGCGTTCCTGGAGAGCTTCTTCGCCCGCTATGTCGAATACGACTTCACCGCGGCGCTGGAAGAGAAGCTCGACCGCATCTCCAACAACGAAATCTCCTGGCAGCAGGTGCTGCGCGATTTCTGGACCGACTTCATCGGCGCGGTCAATGACATCAAGGAACTGCGCGTCGCGCAGGTGCTCGACGTGCTCGACGAGATGCTCGGCCCGCACATCTATGCACCCCGCGAGGACGGCGGCGATCCGCGGCAGTGCCCGAGCTGCGGCACTGGCCGGCTCAACCTCAAGGCCGGCAAGTTCGGCGCCTTCGTCGGCTGCTCGAACTATCCGGAATGCCGCCACACCCGCCCGCTTGCTGCAGATGGCGGCGGCGCCGATGCCGATCGCGTGCTCGGCCTCGATCCCGACACCGGCTTCGAAGTCGCGGTCAAATCCGGCCGGTTCGGCCCCTATATCCAGCTCGGCGACGCCAAGGACTACGCGGAGGGCGAAAAGCCCAAGCGCGCCGGCATCCCGAAGGGCACCTCGCCGTCCGACGTCGAGCTCGACGTCGCGCTGCGGCTCCTGGCGCTGCCGCGTGAAGTCGGCAAGCACCCCGAGACCGGCGAGCCGATCAAGGCCGGCATCGGCCGGTTCGGGCCCTATGTGCAGCACGAGAAGACCTACGCCAGCCTCGAGGCCGGCGATGACGTCCACAACATTGGGCTCAATCGCGCGGTCACGCTGATCGCCGAGAAGATCGCCAAGGGTCCGAGCAAGCGCCGGTTTGGCGCCGATCCCGGCAAGCCGCTCGGCGATCATCCGTCGCTCGGCCCGGTCGCCGTCAAGGCCGGCCGCTACGGCGCCTATGTCACCGCCGGCGGCGTCAATGCCACGATCCCGAACGACAAGACCCAGGACACCATCACGCTCCCCGAAGCGATCGCGCTGATCGACGAGCGCGCCGCCAAGGGCGGTGGGGCTAAGGCCAAGAAGAAGGCGCCGGCCAAGAAAGCCGCAGCCAAGAGCGACGCCAAGCCGGCGAAGAAAGCCGCGGCCAAGAAGCCGAAAGCCGAGGGCGCCGCCGCAAGCCCGGCGCGCGCGCCGGTGAAAGCCAAGACGTCAACGACCAAGCCTAAAGCCGCGGCAGCCAAGCCGAAATCACCCGCCAAAAAGAGCGCGGCCAAGAACGGATAGATGTGAGCAAGACGCGCGACGACAAGTTCCCGGACAAGGCCACGCTCCTCGCCTTTATCCGCGCGCATCCCGGCAAGGTCGGCACCCGCGAGATCGCCCGCGAGTTCGGCCTGAAGAATGCCGATCGTGCCGAACTGAAGCGCCGTCTCAAGGAACTGTCCGACGACGGCGCGATCCGCAAGAGCGGCCGCCGCAAGGTCGCCGAGCCGGCCACCCTGCCCCCGACGCTGTTGGCGGATATCACCGCGCGCGATAGCGACGGCGAACTGATCGCCACCCCGTCTGAATGGGACGAGCAGGACGGCGAGCCGCCGAAGATCCGCATCCACACCCCGCGCCGGCCCAAGCCCGGCACCGCCGCCGGCCTCGGCGACCGCGCGCTGCTGCATGTCGAGCCGGCCGAGGCGCCCGAGCAAGGTCCCGCTTATGTCGGCCGCGTCATTCGCGTGCTCGATCGCGGCAAGCCGCGCATTCTGGGGATTTTTCGCGCCACGCCGCAGGGCGGCGGCCGGCTTGTCCCGGTCGACAAGAAGCAGGCCGGGCGCGAACTCAACATCGCGCCGCACGATGCCGGCGGCGCGCAGGACGGCGACCTCGTCAGCGTCGACCTGATCCGCAGCCGCGGCTATGGCCTGTCGTCCGGCCGCGTCAAGGAACGGCTCGGCTCGCTCGCGACCGAAAAAGCCGTCAGCCTGATCGCAATCCACTCCCACGACATCCCGCAGGAATTCTCGACGACCGCGTTGCGCGAATCCGAAGCCGCCGAGCCGGCGACGCTGAAGGGCCGCGAGGACTGGCGCGAGCTGCCGCTGGTGACGATCGATCCGCCCGACGCCAAGGACCACGACGACGCGGTCCACGCCGAGCCGGATCCCGACCCCAACAACAAAGGCGGCGTGATCCTGCACGTCGCGATCGCCGACGTCGCCTACTACGTGCGGCCGGACTCGGCGCTCGATCGCGACGCGCTACGGCGCGGCAATTCGGTGTACTTCCCCGACCGCGTCGTGCCGATGCTGCCGGAGCGGATTTCCAACGATCTGTGCTCGCTGAAGCCCGGCGAGCCCCGCGGCGCTCTCGCGGTCCGCATGGTGATCGGCGCCGACGGCCGCAAGCGCTCGCATTCGTTTCATCGCGTGCTGATGCGCTCGGCCGCGAAGCTGAACTACGCGCAGGCCCAGGCCGCGATCGACGGCCGGCCCGACGACACCACCGGCCCGCTGCTCGACACGATTTTGAAGCCGCTCTACGACGCCTATGCGATCGTCAAGCGCGGCCGCGACGAGCGCGATCCGCTCGATCTCGATCTGCCCGAGCGCAAGATCATCCTGAAGCCCGACGGCACCGTCGACCGCGTCATCGTTCCGGAGCGGCTCGACGCGCATAAATTGATCGAGGAATTCATGATCCTCGCCAACGTCGCCGCGGCCGAGATGCTCGAAAAGAAAGCGCTGCCGCTGATCTATCGGGTGCACGACGAACCGAGCGTGGAGAAGGTCCACAACCTCGTCGACTTCCTGAAGACGCTGGATCTGTCCTTCGCCAAGGGCGGAGCGCTGAAGCCGGCGCAGTTCAACCGCATCCTGGCGATGGTCAAAGGCGAAGACGCCGAGCCGCTGGTCAACGAAGTGGTGCTGCGCTCGCAGGCGCAGGCCGAATATGCCTCCGAGAATTACGGCCATTTCGGCCTGAACCTGCGCCGCTACGCGCATTTCACCTCGCCGATCCGCCGCTACGCCGATCTCGTGGTGCACCGCGCGCTGATCCGCGCGCTCAACCTCGGCGACGGCGCGCTGCCGCAGACCGAGACGGTGGAAACGCTGGCCGAAGTCGCAGCCCAGATCTCACTGACCGAACGCCGCGCGATGAAGGCCGAGCGCGAGACGGTCGACCGGCTGATCGCGCATCACCTCGCCGACCGCATCGGCGCGACCTTCCAGGGCCGCGTCTCCGGCGTCACCAAGGCCGGCCTGTTCGTCAAGCTGAGCGACACCGGCGCCGACGGACTGATTCCGATCCGCACGCTCGGCGACGAGTATTACAACTACGACGAAACCCGCCACGCGCTGATCGGCTCGCGCAGCGGTGCCATGCATCGGCTGGGGGACGTCGTCGACGTCCGTCTGGTAGAAGCAGCCCCTGTGGCTGGCGCGTTGCGGTTCGAGCTATTAAGTGAATCGCGAAGCGTCGCGCGCGGGCCACGCAAGGGAGCGTACAAGGGTCGCGCCAAGGCGGTGGAACCGGCAAAGGGCGGCGCCAAAATCGGGCGCAGCGCGCGAAGCAAGGCCGGCAAGCCGAAGGCTGCGAAGCCGTCGAAGCGCAAGGCGAACAAGCCCGGAAAGGGAACGCGATGAAGACCGTTGTGAATCGTGCACCGATCGTCTGGCCGTCGGACAACGCTCCCGCCGAAGATCGCAATGTCTGGCAGGCGATGTGGCGCGGCTTTCGCGGCCGCTGCCCACAATGCGGCGAAGGCAAGCTGTTCCGCGGCTTCCTGAAGACCGCCGACAACTGCTCGCATTGCGGTCAGGATTTCACCGGCCACCGCGCTGACGACCTGCCGGCCTATTTGGTGATCGTCATCGTCGGCCACATCGTGGTTCCGATCGCGCTGTCGATCGAGACCAATTTCTCGCCGCCGGTGATGTTGCAGCTCGCGATCTATCTGCCTATCACGTTGTTCGCATCGCTGGCGCTACTGCAGCCGGTGAAGGGCGCGGTGGTCGGCTTGCAATGGGCGTTCCGGATGCACGGCTTCGACGAGAACAATCCTGAGAAGTGACGGCGTCAAGCCGCAACAAAAAGAGACGGGGGATGGGAACGAGATGAGCGAGACGGTCACGCAGGCTGCGCACACGGTCGAACAGGGCGAGAAGGAAGCCGATCACCATCCCTATTTCCGTCCCAAGGACGCCGCGACGCTGATCCTGGTCGATCGCAGCGGCAGTATCCCGAAGGTTCTGGTCGGCCGGCGCCACGACAAGGTGGTGTTCATGCCCGGCAAGTTCGTGTTCCCCGGCGGCCGGGTCGACAAGTTCGACAACCGCGTGCCGGTCGCAGCGCAGATTCCGCCGGAGCTCGAGGCCAATCTGCTCAAGGGCAGCCCGAGGATCACCCCCGCCCGCGCCCGCGCGCTGGCGATCGCGGCGATCCGCGAGGCTTGCGAGGAGACCGGCCTGTGCCTCGGCTGCAAGGCGGACGGCGCCAAGACCAATCTCGATGGCCCATGGCAACCCTTCGCCGAGGCCGGGCTGTTGCCCGACCCGTCCGGCCTGTACCTGATCGCCCGCGCCATCACCCCGCCCGGCCGGGTGCGCCGGTTCGACACCCGTTTCTTCACCGCCGATGCCTCGGCGATCGCCCACCGGGTCGAGGGTGTCGTCCATGCCGATGCCGAACTGGTCGAACTGGTCTGGGTCGAGCTCGGTTCCAGCCCGCTCGCCGATCTGCATGCGATGACCAAGAACGTGCTCGGCGAGCTGCACCGCCGCCTCGCCACCGGCCCGCTCCGCCACGACGCGCCGGTGCCGTTCTTCCATTTCTACGGCGGCAAGATGCAGAAGGACCTGCTGCCGGGCGCCTGAGGGCCCGGCACGGCTCGTGCCCTATCGGGCCGCCCTGCGGGCCAGCAGTTCCAGCACCAGGGCGACCGCGGCCAGCGCGGCACCGAAGACGCACACCGCCGGCCAGCCGCCCTGTCCCCACGCGAACGCCGCGCCGGCCGATCCGATCGCGCCTCCGATGAAGGTGCCCGTCATGAACACGGTGTTCAACCGGCTGCGCGCGTCCGGCACCAGCGCGTAGATGATGTGCTGGTTCGAGATCAGCGCGCTCTGCAGCCCGAAATCCAGCACGATCACCCCCAGCACCAGCCCTGCCAGGCTGCCCCACAGGCCGAACAGCCCCCACGACACCACCGTCAGCAACGCGCCGATCGTGATCACCGGACCGGGCCCGCTGCGGTCGGCGATGCGCCCGGCGATCGGCGCGGCCAGAATGCCGACCACACCGACCAGCCCGAACAACCCAGCCGCGTCGGGGCCGAGCCCAAAGCGCGGCTCCTGCAGATACAGCGCCAGCACCGTCCAGAACACGCTGAACGATCCGAACAGCGCGGCCTGCACCAAAGTGGCGCGGCGCAGGCTCGGCTGCTCGCGCCACAGCGCCAGCAGCGATTTCAGCGCGGCGCCGTAGCCGATCGTCAGATGCGGGTGGTTGCGCGGCAGCAGCCACGCCATCAGCGCGGCGGCCACCAGCGCCAGCGGCGCCGCCAGCCAGAACATCTCGCGCCAGCCGGTATGGCCGGCGACGAAGCCGGCCACGGTGCGGCTCAGCAGAATGCCGCACAGCAGCCCCGCCATCACCGCGCCGATCACCTTGCCGCGCCGCGCCGGCTCGGCCAGCGCCGCGGCGAACGGCACCACCTGCTGCGCCACCGTGGCGCAGGCGCCGAGAGCCAGCGAGGCGACGATCATCAGCCCAGCCGATGGCGCCAACGCCACCAGCACCAGCGCGCCCGCGAGCAGCACGAATTGCCACGCGATCAGCCGGCGCCGGTCGGTGAGATCGCCGAGAGGCACCAGCAGGAACAGGCCGACCGCATAGCCGAGCTGGGTCGCGGTCGGAATCAGGCCGGTCAGCGACGGGGAGCCGAGGTCGCGCTCGATCACGCCGAGCATCGGCTGGTTGTAATAGATGTTGGCCACCGCGATTCCCGACGCAGCGGCCATCGCCCATGTCAGGGCGAACCCCATTGCCGGGGCCGACGGCGCGCCCTCCCCGCCGGTCTTGCGCGGCGGCGGCTGGGGTCGCTGGTCGTCCACCACCCTCAGGCTCGGTTCGATTGCGGTCATTGTTCGACTTTCGTTGAGATTCGGCGCGGCTTGCGAACATGGGGCACGCTGGCCCCTTGTCGAGAGCGGTTCAGCAAGGATCTGCGATGCAAATGCCTGCCGTCTTGTCGAAATCGCCCATATTCTGGCGACGGCCGGCCCGAAACCGGCCCGAAAACCGGGGTCGACCGCCGCGGTGACGCGAGTTTGGCCGAAAACCTTGACTTTCGATCATTCGCGGCTAGTTTGCGCGCCAAACGCGGGTCCTGACGTTCGACCTCGCTGATTGATTCCCGACATCCGAGGTTCCGACATGGCCAAAGCGGTCACCATCAAGATCAAGCTCGTCTCCACGGCCGACACCGGCTTCTATTACGTGGCGAAGAAGAACTCGCGCACCATGACCGACAAGATGACCAAGAAGAAGTACGACCCGGTCGCGCGCAAGCACGTCGAGTTCAAGGAAGCCAAGATCAAGTAAGCGTCACGCTTGCTGACGGCGTTTCGCGGGGCCCTCGGGCCCCGTTTGTTTTTGCAATTCCTCACCGCTCCTGCGCCCCCACACCTGCAGCGTCATCCTGAGGTGCGCGCTCTTGCGCGCCTCGAAGGATGGGCGGCAGGCACGCGCGGCCATCCTTCGAGGCGCGCCGTGAAGGACGGCGCGCACCTCAGGATGACGGCGGCGCGTGTTTCGATGCAGAGGGTGCCAGTGCTCACGCCGCCGCCGCGACCACCCGATTCCGGCCGTCGTGCTTGGCGCGGTACAGCGCGGTGTCGGCGCGCTTGAGGAGATCGCGCACCGCTTCTCCCTTGCGTTCGAGCGTCGACAGGCCGATCGAGATCGTGACGGCGATCCGCTTCGTCCCCTTCTCGATCGCGAACGGTTCGCCGGCGATGGCGCGGCGCAGCCGCTCCGCCACCATCTGGGCGACCTGCAGGTCGGTCTCCGGCATCACGATCACGAACTCCTCGCCGCCATAGCGGCAGGCCAGATCGATGCCGCGGATCGACTTCTTGATCCGCACCGCGAATTCGCGCAGCACGTCGTCGCCGGCATCGTGGCCGTAGGTGTCGTTGATCGCCTTGAAGAAGTCGATGTCGAGGATCATCAGCGCCAGCGGCTTGCCGCGCGACCCCGCCTGTTCGGCCAGCGTCGCGAGATGGCTCTCCATGTAGCGGCGATTGTGCAGCCCGGTCAGGCCGTCGGTGATCGCCATCTCGATCGAATGCTGCACGTTGTCGCGCAGATGATCGGTGTAGCGCCGACGGCGGATCTGGGTGCGCGCGCGCGCCAAGAGTTCGTTCTTGTCGACCGGCCGCAGCAGGTAGTCGTTGACGCCGATCTCGAGCCCGCGCAGCAGCCGCGCATTGTTGTCGGCGTCGGCGATGGCGAGGATCGGCACGTGGCGTGTCCGCTCCAGCGAACGGGCCTGGCTGCACAGCCGCAGCCCGTCGAAATTCTCCAGGCCGAGCGACACGATCAGCAGATCGTAATTGCCTTCGGCCGCATGGAACAGCGCCTCGGACGGATTGGGTTCGACGTCGATGTCGTGTTCGGCGGCGAGCAAGGGCGCCAGCCGCTCGTAGGACGACGGCCGGTCGTCGACCAGCAGGATGCGGCCGCCTTTGCCGAGATCGTTGACCGCCTCGCGCTCCGGCGCCTGCACGCCGATCTCGAACGAGGTGATCGCGCGCATGCGCAATTCGTCGGTCATCATCTTCAGCCGCGTCAGCGAACGCACCCGCGCGATCAGCACCACATCCGACACCGGCTTGGTGAGGAAATCGTCGGCGCCGGCCTCGAGCCCGCGCACCCGATCGGCCGGGCTGTCGAGCGCCGTCACCATCACCACCGGGATGAAATGCGTCTTCGGATTGGCCTTCAACCGGCGGCAGACCTCGAATCCGTCCATGTCCGGCATCATCACGTCGAGCAGCACGATGTCGCATTCGGCGCGGTCGCAGATCTCCAGCGCCTGCGCGCCGTTGGCCGCGGTGACGACGTCGAAATACTCCGCCGACAGCCGCGCTTCGAGCAGCTTGACGTTGGCCGGAATGTCGTCGACCACCAAAATGCGTGCGGACATCGCGTTCTCCTATCCGATGAAACGGCGCACGGTTTCGATGAACTTGCCGACCGATATCGGCTTCGACAGATAGGCTTCGCAGCCGCCCTCGCGGATGCGTTCCTCGTCGCCCTTCATCGCGAACGCCGTGACCGCGACCACCGGAATGTGCCGCAGTTCCGGGTCGTCCTTGATCCAGCGGGTGACCTCCAGACCAGACACCTGCGGCAGCTGGATGTCCATCAGGATCAGGTCGGGATGCAGCTTGCGAACGAGGGCGAGCGCTTCATGGCCATTGCTCGTTCCCGCGGTCTGGTAGCCGTGGGCTTCCAGCAGATCGCGAAAGAGCTTCATGTTGAGCTCATTGTCCTCGACGATCAGGACGGTTTTGGCCATCCCGCCCTCCAATCCTGATACGAGAATGCCCGCGTCTGCGACGAGCGTGACTGTCCGACAAGCCGCAAAACTCGAGACTCAAGCATGCAAGACTCGGGCATGATTGAATAAAATAGAGACCAGAAGTTACGGAAAGGCAAACATCAGCGATGCCAAAGCGTGTTCACAATGCCAGACAAGTTTCTGAAATCGTGGCGATTCAGGCGCTGTCCTTCATCGCCTCCGACCCCGAACGGCTGGGCCTGTTCCTGGCCGAGAGCGGGATCGGCCCCGAGACGCTGCGGCAGTCGGCCGCCGATCCGCAGTTCCTGATCAGCGTGTTGAACTTCATCATGCGCGATGACGCGACCGTGAAGGCGTTCGCAAATTCGGTCGAGCTCGACCCGACGAATGTCGCGGCCGCGCTGCAGGTGCTGGAAGACAAACCCTGGGAGCGCGACACGCCGTGAATTCGGCCTCGCCGCCCGGACCGCTGTGCTTCTGCCGCGATTGCCTCGCCGACAACGCGACGGCCGCGCGGCGCTGCGCCGCCTGCGGTTCCCCGCGGCTGGCCCGGCATCGTGCGCTTCCGGCGCTCACCCTCGCCCATATCGACTGCGATGCGTTCTACGCGACCGTCGAGAAGCGCGACAATCCGGAACTCGCCGACCGCCCGGTGATCATCGGCGGCGGCAAACGCGGCGTGGTCTCGGCGGCCTGCTACATCGCGCGGACCTTCGGTGTGCGCTCGGCGATGCCGATGTTCAAGGCGCTGGCGCTGTGCCCGTCGGCCGCCGTGGTCCGGCCCGACATGGCGAAATACGTCCGCGTCGGCCGCGAGGTCCGCCAGGCAATGCTGCAGCTCACGCCGCTGGTCGAGCCGCTGTCGATCGACGAGGCGTTTCTCGACCTGTCCGGCACCGAACGGATGCACGGCACCATCGCCGCCAAGGTGCTGGCGCGGTTCGCCCGCGACATCGAGCGCGACGTCGGCATCACCGTCTCGGTCGGGCTGTCCTGCAACAAGTTCCTCGCCAAGATCACCTCCGATCTCGACAAGCCGCGCGGCTTTGCGACGCTCGATCAGGACGACGCCCGGGCGATGCTCGGCCCGCGCCCGGTCGGCTTCATCTTCGGCGTCGGACCCGCGACCGCGGCACGGATCGCGCAGCATGGCTTCCGCACCATCGCCGATCTGCAGAAGGCCGACGAGATCGAGCTGATGCGGCAGTTCGGCGACGAGGGCCGGCGGCTGTGGCGGCTCGCCCGCGGCATCGACGACCGCAAGGTCGTGCCGGATCGCGGCGCCAAGTCGATCTCCAACGAGACCACGTTCGAGACCGACATCCGCGATTTCGAAACGCTGGAACGGATCCTGTGGCGATTGTCCGAGAAGGTGTCGTCGCGTCTCAAAGGCGCAGCGCTGGCCGGCTCGACGATCACCCTGAAGCTGAAAACCGGCGACTTCCGCCAGCGCACCCGCTCGCAGACGATTCACGCGCCGACCCAGCTCGCAGGACGAATCTTCGCGATCTCGCGCGACATGCTCGCGAAGGAAATCGACGGCACCGCGTTCCGCCTGATCGGCACCGGCGTCAGCGCACTGGCGCCGGGCTCCACGGCCGGCGACACCGACATGATCGATCGCCGCTCCGCGACAGCCGAGCGCGCCATCGACGATCTGCGCAAGAAATTCGGCGCCGCCGCGGTGATCAGGGGGCTCGCTTACGACGGCCCGGACAAGCCGCGGGGATGACTCACTTTCGTCTTTAGCGCCGAGACATCAACAACCACCGTCATGCCCGGGCTTGTCCCGGGCATCCACGTGTTTGTTACGTGGACAGGCCCAAGACGTGGATGGCCGGGACGAGCCCGGCCATGACAAAAGTTGTTAGTTGGCATCGTCGCCGCCGCGAGGCTTGCGTCGTCCTGAGGTGCTCGCGCAGCGAGCCTCGAAGGACGGGCCGGAAACGCCGTCGCCCTTCGAGACGCGGCTGCGCCGCTCCTCAGGGTGACGGCTCGCTCGACCTACTGACACGGCTTGTTCGACTTGACGTCGAACTTGCCCATGGCGCCGGCGAGCACGAAGTCGTTGTAGTCGAGCACCAGCGAGCGCGACACGCCGTTTTCATACAATTCGAACGACATCGCATAGACCGGCGTCTGCTCGCCGGAATTGGATTTGGCCGCGTGATCGTAGTAGCTCACCGTCACCGGCCAGCGCTTCAGCGACTTCATCGCGTCGTCCGAGGTCGACGGATCGGGAGACGACGCCGCGCGGTCGCCTTGGATCGGCTGCCCGATCACGGTCAGCGTGTTGTAGACCTTCTCGCCGTTGTCGGAGCCGTCATAGACCTGCAGCTCGAGCAGCGTCTTGCCTTGGCGCGCCGCGGCGATGATGCGTTCGATCTGCTCGGTCGGGAACACCGTCTTGCCATCGAGCGTGAAGGTCTTCTGCACCGGCTGCTTCAATTTCACCGTGATGGTGTCGCCGGTGCGCTCCGCGATGCCGTCAACGTCGGTCGGATCGGCATCGTTCATCTTGGTGTCGATCTTGAAACGATAGCTCTTGCCGGCCGCGTCCTCCCAGCTCGACGAGCGCAGGTCGCTCAGCGTGTTCTTGCCCTCGCCGCTCTCGATCTCGGAGACCTGACGGAAATCCGAGGTGTAACCCTCGCAGGAATTGCCGGAGAAATTGTACAGGATGCGACCGCGCACGGTGCTGACCGAGGCGTTGTTACGCGTCTTCAGCAGACTGAGATCGTACAGCGCCTGATGCGGCAGGAAGGAGACGTTCGGAGCGGCGAGCGCGGGCGCGCCGGACAGCGCCGCGGCGCCGAACATCGTCATCGCCAGCATATTCGCGCGAAGGCTCGTCGGTCGGGACATGCGGGTGGATCTCCTTGAAGACATGCAATTGAGGATAGTAAGCGGCCGGGCGCGCCGCAACGCCGCCGGCCGATGGAACACCGGATTGCGGTGAATTCGCGGAGCAATTCGGTCAAACTTGCATGATGGCCCCGGAACAGGCGGGCGATCATTGCGCCGTCGCCGCTGTTCACACCCCGCGCCCGGCTTGCTTGCCAGACCCGGCGCAATCGGCCAAACAGGGCCGGCCCGGACGCATGGCCGGCTGGGGACGTGACCAACACAACGCCTGACGAACAAAATTGGGGACTGCTATGACCGGAGTGATCGAACAGAAACTGACCGCGCAGGGCATCGTCCTGCCCGAACCCGCGAGCCCGGTCGCGAATTACGTCGGCTTCGTGCGCACCGGCAATCTACTGGTGGTGTCCGGCCAGCTCTGCTTCGACGGCGACGGCAAGCTGATCGCCAAGGGCAAGCTCGGCGCCGGCGTCAGCATCGAAGACGGCAACGCCGCCGCGCGCGGCTGCGCGATCAATCTGCTGGCGCAACTCAAGGCCGCGCTCGGTGACCTCGACAAGGTGGTGCGCGTGGTGCGGCTCGGCGGCTTCATCAACTCGACGCCGGATTTCACCGACGGCCCGAAGGTGATGAACGGCGCCTCCGACCTGATGGTCGCCGCGTTCGGCGACAAGGGCCGCCACGCCCGCACCACGATCGGCGTCGCCTCGCTGCCGGCCGATGCCGCAGTCGAGGTCGAGGGATTGTTCGAAGTCGCCTGATTGCAGGACTGACGGCGATGCGCGCTCCCGACTGGCTGACAGCTCGTCCGATCGCGCATCGCGGACTGCACGACCGCGCCCGCGGCGTGCTCGAGAACATGCCGGCCGCGATCGACGCCGCGGTCGCCGGCCATTTCGCCATCGAGGTCGACATCCAGCTCACCGCCGACGGCGAAGCGATGGTGCACCACGACGACACGCTCGGTCGACTGAATGACGGCAGCGCAAAGCTGCTCGCCCTGACCGCGGCCGAGCTGAAGCAGGTCCGCTTCCACGACACCGCCGAGCGGATGATGACGCTCGGCGGTCTGCTCGACCGGGTCGGCGGCCGGGTGCCGCTGGTGATCGAGCTGAAGAGCCATTTCGACGGCGACCGCAAGCTTGCCACACGTTTGACGCAAGCGCTCGCGGCCTATCGCGGCCCGGTCGCGGCGATGTCGTTCGATCCCGACCAGGTGCTGGCGCTGCGCCAGCTCGCGCCCAAACTGCCACGCGGCATCACCGCCGAGCGGCGCTATGACGACGCCTATTGGGACAAGCTGCCGGAGGCCCAGCGCAATCCGATGCTGGCGCTGCGCCACGGCCTGCGCACCCGGCCGCATTTCGTCGCCTACCGCGTCGACGATCTGCCCGCGCCGCCCCCCTGGATCGCCCGCAACGTCTTCGGCTGCGCGCTGCTGGCCTGGACGGTGCGCACCCCGGATCAGCGCAGCCGCGCCGCCCGTCATGCCGACCAGATGATCTTCGAAGGCTTCGTTCCGGAACCGTGAACGCTGGCGCTCTTGCGGCGCGCCGCGAAAATGCACAATCTGTGGGAATGCCGCTCACCCGTCTTGATCGCCGCAGCGCCCCGGTCAGCTGATTGACGAGCTCATCCGACATCGTTCTGGAAGCCGTCCCCTCGGTCGACGCCATCCCGGCGAGCGAGTGGGACGCCTGCGCGCGTGCCGCCTTGCTACCCGACGCGACTATATCCGGTCTCTCAGCCAATTCCTGCGCAGCTTCGAAAACGGCTTACAACCCATTCCTGTCGCACGCTTTTTTCGCCGCGCTCGAGAAATCGAATTCAGCCTGCGCGCGAACCGGCTGGGGACCCAGGCATCTCGTGGCCAAGCAGTACGGACGGATTGTCGGCCTCGTGCCGTGCTACCTGAAATCGCACTCGCAGGGCGAATACGTGTTCGACCGCGGCTGGGCCGACGCCTATGAGCGCGCCGGCGGCAGCTATTATCCGAAGCTGCAGGTCTCGGTACCGTTCACGCCGGCGACCGGACCGCGGCTATTGATCCGCGACGGCGGCGACACCGCGCAGGTCGCGACCGCGCTCGCAGGCGGGCTGGTGGCGCTGTGCGGGCTCTCCAAGGCGTCGTCGGCCCACGTCACCTTCGCCCGCGAAAGCGAATGGCGCTTCCTCGCCGCGCAGGGTTTCCTGCAACGCACCGACCAGCAGTTCCACTGGCACAATGCCGGCTACCGCAGCTTCGACGACTTTCTCGCCACCCTCGCCTCGCGGCATCGCAAGGCGATCAAGCGCGAGCGCCGCGATGCGTTGGCCAATGGCATCAGCATCCATTGCCTGACCGGCCGCGACATCACCGAAGACGCCTGGGACGCGTTCTTCGAATTCTACATGGAGACCGGCTCGCGCAAATGGGGCCGGCCCTACCTCACCCGCGCATTCTATTCGCTGATCGGGCAGAGCATGGCGCAGGACGTGCTGCTGGTGATGGCCAAGCGCGGCGGCCGTTGGATCGCCGGCGCGATCAATTTCATCGGCGGCGACACGCTGTTCGGCCGGCACTGGGGCGCGGTCGAGCACCACCCCTTTCTGCATTTCGAGGTCTGCTACTACCAGGCGATCGACTTCGCCATCGCCCGCGGCCTCGCCACCGTCGAGGCCGGCGCGCAGGGCGAGCACAAGATCGCCCGCGGCTACCTGCCGCAGACCACCTACTCGGCGCACTACATCGCCGATCCCGCGCTGCGCCGCGCGATTGCGGATTACCTGAAGCGCGAGCGGATGGTCGTCGACGAGATGGGCCGCGAACTGACCGAGGCCGGCCCGTTCCGCAAGAGCGACGCCGCCGATCCGGCTTGACCGGCTGGTTCGCCGCGGCGAAAGATGACGCGAGCGAACAGCCGGAGCGCCCATGACCGCCTACGATCCCGAGAACATCTTCGCCAAGATCCTGCGCGGCGAGTTTCCCTGCCACAAGATCTACGAGGACGACCACGTCTTCGCCTTCCTCGACATCATGCCGCGCTCGCCCGGGCACACGCTGGTCATCCCGAAGGCGCCGGCGCGCAACATCCTCGATATTACCGCCGAAGACTTCGCCCATGTCGCGCGCGGCGCGCACAAGATCGCCCACGCCGCGATGAAAGCCTTCAAGGCCGACGGCATCGTGGTGCAGCAGTTCAGCGAACCGGCCGCCGGCCAGGTCGTGTATCATCTGCACATGCACGTGATGCCGCGCCATGACGGCGTGCCGCTGCTGCCGCCGGCCACTAAGAAGGAAGACACCGCCGTCCTGGAAGGCCACGCCGAGAAACTGAAGGCGGCTCTGGCGCAGGGTTAGCCTCCCGCGATCCCGATAGCGAGTCGAGAAAAATGCTGACCCTGCTCAGTTTTCTGTTGGGACTTGTCGCTCTTGTCGTCGGCGCAGAATTGCTGGTCCGAGGGGCCTCCAAACTGGCGCTCACGTTCGGAATATCGCCGCTGGTGGTCGGCCTGACGGTGGTGGCCTTCGGTACCAGCTCTCCGGAACTGGCGGTCTCGATTCAGGCGGCGATGTCGAACCAGGCCGACATTACGATCGGCAATGTCGTCGGCAGCAACATTCTGAATGTGCTCTTCATCCTCGGTCTGTCGGCGCTCATCACGCCGTTGATCGTCAACCGACAACTGATCCGCCAGGAGGTTCCGATCATGGTCGGAGCATCCTTGCTGCTGGCCGCGCTGGCGTGGGATGGCAATCTGTCGCGCGTGGACGGATTGATCCTGATAGGCCTCATGGCCGCCTATACGGCATTCCTGATCGTGCAGAGCCGTCGTCAGGAAACGGCCTCGGATGAGGCGGCACCGACCACCGCCGACGCGGGAACGGGGTGGGACTCGAAGCTGCCGGTGCAAATCGCGCTGATCATCGTAGGCCTAATCTTGCTGGTGATCGGCGCGACCTTTCTGGTCGAGGCGGCCGTCACGTTCGCGAAACTGTTCGGCGTCAGCGAAATGGTGATCGGTCTGACCATCGTCGCGGCGGGCACCTCGCTGCCCGAGGTCGCGACCTCGATCATGGCGGCCATCCGCGGTCAGCGCGACATCGCCGTCGGCAATGTGGTGGGCAGCAACACCTTCAACATTCTCGGCGTGCTCGGCCTGTCCGCCGGGGTGGCGCCGGACGGCCTTAATATCGCTCCGGCCATGATGGCGTTCGATATCCCGGTGATGGTCGCGGTGGCGATTGCCTGCCTGCCGATCTTCTTCACCGGCAGCCTGATCGCCAGGTGGGAAGGCGGGCTGTTTCTGGCGCTCTACGTCGCCTACACCGTTTACCTGGTGATGGCGGCACAGCAGCACGACGGACTCTCGACCTATGGCTTCGTCCTCGGCACCGTCGTTCTTCCGCTGTGCGGGTTGACCCTTGTCGTCATCAGTTGGCGTGAATGGCGTGCCCGACACTAATCGTATTAGAGCATGATCCCGAAAGGCGGATGCCGGTTTTCGGGATCATGCTCAATCAAGACAACAAGCATCCGGCCATCACGGCCTTGTCTGGTTACTTCGCCATCGAATGCACGCAGCGGTCGGGCTTGAGGTCGATCAGCGGCGTTTCGTCGAGACAATCGAGCCCGCGCACCAGCACCGTCGATCCCTCGATCCCGACCAGAGCCGCCGACGAAATCCCGATCGGGTTCGGCCGCACCGGCGAGCGCAACGCAAAGGTGCCGCGGGGGCCGTCGATGCCGTGGCCGCGCTGGATCACCAGATCGCGGCGCGACTGGTGCAGCCAATAGACCACCTGCACCTGCGTGAACCTATCGAGGCCGGCGAGCGCCGCGGTCCACGGCTCGAAAATCTCCAGCCGGCACACCGGACCGTCGGGACTGCCCTGCCGCGGCGTCTCGCCGCGCGACCTCCACGGCGTGCGAATCCGGCCGATGAACACCAGACCGGCGTCGGTCGGCGGTGGCGGCGTGACGGTGACTTCACCTTCGCGGATGTCATCGGTGGCAATCATGGAGATTTCCCGGAGTCTGTGCCGAAATCGATTCCAGCCTAGCGGGATAGAGGCGTCTGGCAACCACCGCAAAAGGTGAACTCAGCCGAGCGCCCATTGCCCGGCGATTAGCACCGCCTCGCCGACCAGCACGCCGAACAGGATCGAGCGGCCGGCCGCGAGAAACACCAGCAGCCCCATTCCCACCGCGCCGTAGCGCAGCAGCGCCGGCACACCCGCCAGCGCGCCCGGCGGCAGCACCAGAATCTGCGCGATCACGCCGGCGAGGATCGCGGTCGCCACCGCGCGCACCCAGATCAGCAGCTCGGAGCCTTCGTCGATGCCGCCGCCGAGCCACAGCCCGAGCATGCGCCAGATCTCGTTGGGCAGGAAACCCGCGAGCACCAGCACCACGAGCGCCTGCCAATCGCCGATGAAGTCGGTCATGCCGGTCTCCGCCGAAAGCGATGCACGCCGTAAGCGATGGTACCGGCCGCCACGCCGCTGATCAGCACGTCGACCCCGGTGTGAAACATCGCCACCAGCGGAAACAGCGCAAGTCCCAGCCCGAGCGCGACGATGTCGGCGAGTTCGCGGCAGTTGCGCGCGGTCGACAACAGAAACGCCAGCGGCGTCAGCAGCAGCACCGCGGCGCCGAATAGTTGCGGCAGATTGGCGGCCAGCAGATAGCCGATCAGATTGGCGATCAGGCACACCGAGATCAGCCCGGTGCCGAGTCCATTGGCGAAAGCGATCCGGCGTTCGCGCGGCACTTGCGGCAACAGCCGGAAGCACTCGACCCACATCGTCACCGCCACGAAATGCGCCGGCAGCACCAGATGGCGCAGCTTGGTGGTCGGAGTCCGTAGCATCGGTAGCACCGATACCACCATCGGAAACAGCCGGATCGCGCTGACGGTCACCGCGATCGCCGCCTGCAACACGGTGGCCCCGGAGCCGAGCGTCGAGATCAGGATGATCTGCGCCGGCCCGGCCCACACCAGCAGCGTGCCGAGCAGCACCCAGCCGAGGCTGAAGCCGCTGTCATGCGCCAGCGCGCCGATGCCGATGAAGGTGGCGAACAGCACCATCGACAGGACCGAGGTCGCGACCGCCCGCAGCCCCAGCAGGAAGGCGCGCATCGGGCTCTGCCAGCGCGAGGAGTCATGGGGAGGAAGCGCCATTCGTACTGAAACACCTTTGACCATCGCGGCGAATCTCGCGCGGTCCCGCTGCCCGTTTACCTTAACAATCGGTTGACCGTCAGTCGAATTCCGGCCTCGCCACTACCCCTGATAGCATCCCACAACCAAAGCGAGGGGCTGACGATGTTCGAACGGCGCAGCAGTTCACGACGACGGGTCTATTACGGCGGACGGCTCGCCTTCCAGGCCCGAACAGCAACGATCGACTGTATCGTCCGCAATCTGTCGGCGGAGGGAGCCCAGATCGAGTTCGACAATCCGGCCGCCGTGCCGGACCGCGTGGACCTGGTGATCGCGCGCAAGAGCATCGCTTATCGCGGCCGGATCGTCTGGCGGCGTGAAAACCGCGCCGGTCTTTGGCTGGACGCGCCGCGGCGACAACCCTCCGAGCTGCCGCTCGACCTCGCGCTGCGCATCCGGGCCACCGAGCGCGTCAACGTGCAATTGCGCGCCAGGTTGGCGCAACTGCGGTCCGAATTCTGATCCGCACCGTGTTGCTCAGCCGCGATTGCGCAGCACCAGACAGGCGCTGCCGGCGCGGCGTATCCGGCTGCACAGATCGTTCGCTTCAGTGCGCGTCTCGGCACCGATCCGCACCTGATAGAACGGCCGCGTACCGCGGCTGCGGAACACCGCGCTCGACAGGCTCGGATCGTGATCGCCGATCACCGCGCTCAGCCGCGCCATCGCGCGCGCATACATCGCCAGCGCCCGGTCGCGATTGAAGCCGGCCGCGAGTTGCACGCCCCAAGGTTTGTCGGCGCCGAGTTTCACCCGCGCTTCGAGCTGCGTCACGAACGGGTTCGGCGCACGCCGCAGCAGCGCCATCAGCGTGCGGCAATCGCCGGCGGCTTGCGTCGCGGGCTTGGTCTTGCGGCCGGCGGCGGCCCAGTCGTCGACCGAGGTGCCGGTGATCGCATAGACGTAGTCGCGGGTCTGCTGCGGCATCGGGCCGGTGCCGGCGATCCATTCCTGCACCAGGCGCGGACCGGCATTGTATGCCGCCGCCGCCAGTCCGAGATTGCCGAACTGACCGCGCAACTCGCTGAGGAATTCGGCGGATTTCGGCAGCGCCTGCACCGGGTCGAACGGATCGAGCAGGCTGCGTTCCGTCGCGGTGCCGGGCATGAATTGCGCGATGCCCTGGGCGCGCTGACCGTTGCGCGTCACCGGTCCGATGGCGTCCGGCTGAAACCGGCTCTCCTGCCAGATCACGCGGGCGAAGAACTCCAGCGGCAGATCATGCGCCTTCGCCGCCGACTCGATCATCAGGCAGATCGACTCGCGGGTGTCGCGGTCGGCGGGTTTCTCTCCGGGCTGCTCGACAGGCTTTGCCGCGGGCTCCGCCGGGTCCGACTTCGCCTGCGGCTCGGGCTTGCTCTGCATCTCGCCTTGCTTCGACGGCTGCGCCTCCTCGGCGCGCGTGAAGCTTGGCGCTGTCAGCGCGACGAGCAGAACGACCGCGATGCCGCGCAGCATGCCGATGAGCATCCGGATCCTCACGCGAAGTTCCTGATCGAGTAGTCGAGACCAGCGCAACCGCCATCCTGCGCGCCCCGGACGTCCCGATCCTGACACGGCGACCTGCGCTATTATCGCACGATCGCCAAGGATGTTCCTTCTCGCTGAACGTCCAATGCCGCGTGATCGCGCAGATCGACACCGCCGCGCTCCCTGATCTCGCGAACGGCGGATCGAGCACACGATCGATTCAGGTTAATCCGCGATCGGTTCACACGCGCCCTTCCGCACCTTCCGAAGCCGCCTACAATCGGCCGCTCACGCGTGGAGGGTTCGATGGACGATCGGCGGAAATCCCGGCGGGACAAGGTTGTGTATGGCGGCGTCGCCGCGATCAATGCGCGTGGCGCGACCCGGAACTGCGTGGTCCGCAACATCTCGGACGACGGCGCCACGGTCGAGTTCGGCAGCGCGGCCGGCGTCCCGGACCAGATCGCGCTGACCGTCGCCAGGAAGGCCCGGACCTATCCGTCGAAGATCGTCTGGCGCCGCGGCGATACGGTCGGACTGGCGTTCAGCGCGGCGGCCGACGGCTCGGACCTCGGCGAGCGCCTGCGCAAGAGCGAGCGGAAGAAGCGCGAGCTGCAGCGCAAGATCAAGGTTCTGCTCGGAGAGGCCTGAGCGGCCGGCGCGCGCCGCCGCAGTATCCGGTTCTCCGCAAGTCGCCTTTCCGGCAATTGCCTCGGCGGCCGGATGGACTACAACGTCGGTCCTGACTTCATGATCGGCCCGGCCTTCGATGGCAGCGTCGCCGATCTGCAGAGGACGACGCACCATCAAGCGCAAGCAGCCCAGGAACACGTCGAAATACCGTCGGCCGAACAAGAAGCGCCAGGGCGGCAAGAGCGGCGCGCGTCCGGCTGCGGCCGCGAATTCGGCCGGCTCCGATCTGGCTGCCGAGACCGCCACGACCCCGGTCACTGCGCCCGCTCCGGTCGCTCCCCCGACGCCCGCCGTCGAGACGAAGGGCGCGCCGCCCCGCCCGGCTCCCCACGTTTCAAAGCGGCCCACAGCGCCGCCGAAGCCATCCAGTTCGAAGACATCGCCCGGTCAGCCGACTGCACCACCGTCACCTGACGCCGTTGCGGTCACGATGCCCGGGGGTGCGGCCCCCGGTCTGCTGCTGCGCGCCTGCGACGTGGTGCTGCAGATCCTGCGCGGCGAGCCGCGGCGGCTGTTGCTGTGGATTCTCGGCATCTATGGCGGGCTGTGGTTCGTCACAGCCTTCAGCTTCCCGAGCCTGCCGGCGATCAGCTACGAGATGGCGCTGTTCGGTAAGGAACTGCAGGCGGGCACTTGGAAGTATCCGCCGCTGGCGCCCTGGCTGACCGAGATCGCCTCGCTGCTGACCGGCGGGTGGAGCGGATCGCAGCTCCTGCTCTCGATCGGCTCAGCGCTGGCGACGCTGGTGCTGCTGTGGCGGCTCGGCGCTGGCATCGTCGGCGCAGCCGGTGCGACGCTGGCGGTCGCGCTGACGATCCTGATCGGCTGCTTCGGCCCGCAGGTCACCGGCTATGATCCCGCCATCGCCGGCCTGCCGCTGACGGTCGCGGCGGTGCTGCTGTATCGGCAGGCGGTGCTCGGGCAAGCGCGGTCGAGCTGGATCGGCCTCGGCGTCGTCTGCGCGCTGCTGGGCAATGCCAATCACGCCGGCTTCGCCCTGATCCTGGTGCTGCTCGGCCATCTGCTGCTGACGCGCGAGGGTCGCCGGCAGTTGGGGACGCTGGGCCCGCCGATCGCCGCGGTGGTGTGCTTTGTCGTGTTGCTGCCGCATCTGATCTGGCTCGGTCAGGCGAATGCATCGGCGTCCGCCGCAGCGGGCGCGTCGGCCGATTTGCTGCCACGGATCGGCGCGGCCTTCGCCTTCGTGTTCGGCCAGGTCGGGCTGCACGCTGGGCTGATCCTGATCGCGGTGCTGGCGGTGCTGCCGCGACTGCCGCTGCAGGGCGCCCCCGCAACGATCGAGCTCGACACGCCGAGCAGCTTCGATCGCTCGCTGATCCTCGCCGCCGCCTTCGTGCCGTCGATGCTGGTTGCGGTCGGCAGCGTGCCGGACTGGTTCACGATCGGCGCCTACACCGGCAGTGCGCTGGTGCCGCTATCGGGGCTGGCGCTGCTCCTGCTGCTGCCGCGGCGGCTGGTGCTACGCGCCCCGCGCCTCGCGGTGGTGGCGTGGCTGCTGGTGCTGGTGGGCGTTCCGATCGCCACCACGGCATCGATCTACGCCAGAGCCTATGGTGACGGCCCGCCGCCGACCGAGCTGTATCCGGCTCGCGCGCTGTCGCAGGCGATGCAGGCGGCGTGGAGAAGCCGGACCACCCGGCCGCTCGATAGCGTCACCGGGAGTGCCCGCCAAGCCGGCTTCGTCGCATTCGACGCCTCGCCGCGACCATCGGTGTTCATCGATGCCGACTTCGCCAAGAGCCCGTGGATCACGCCGCAACGGCTGAAGCAATCCGGCACGCTGGTGGTGTGGTCGACCGACGAATTCGCCCGCACCGACGAAATCCCGGCGCCCTATCGCGGCACGCTCGGCAGCAGCACGCCGGTGTTCGGCACCATGGTGCTGCCGCTCGGCCGCGGCAAACTGAAAGCCTATGGCTGGGCGATGATCGCGCCGGAAGGCGATCCACCGCAGGCGCCGGCACCGGCGCCGGCGAAGTAATTAGACGGAATTCTTCATCAACCCTCGCCACGAGTCTCAACGTCATCCTGAGGTGCCCGTCGAGCCGCGCCACAGCGCGGCTCGACGGGCCTCGAAGGATGGGCCGCAAATGCCGTCCTCGCCGCCGCATCCTTCGAGGCTCGCTGTGCTCGCACCTCAGGATGACGACTCGCCCCAAACGAAAAAGGCCGGCGATCGCTCGCCGGCCTCGTTCAATTGATCAAGCGTAGTCCGCTCAGGCCTTGACCAAGGGATCCTTCGCCGATCCCTTCGGGCCGCCCGGCTTGGGCTTGCGGGCCGCGCCGCGCTTGCGCGCGTTGGGCAGATTTTCGGGCTTCGGCGTCACCGGGCCGTCGAGGAATTCGAAGGCGATCTTCTCCAGCTCGACGCCGGCGACCGCCTCGTCCTTGACCAGCACCACCTTGACGTGGCCACCGCCCTTGAGCTGGCCGAACAGCACCTCGTCGGCCAACGGCTTCTTGATGTGCTCCTGGATCACCCGCGACATCGGCCGCGCGCCCATCTGCTCGTCATAGCCGTGCTGCACCAGCCAGGCCTTGGCCTCGTCGGTCAGCTCGATGGTGACGTCGCGATCGGCGAGTTGCGCCTCGAGCTGCAGCACGAACTTCTCGACCACCATGCCGATGACATCGGCATTGAGATGCGCGAACGACACGATCGCATCGAGACGGTTGCGGAACTCCGGCGCGAACTGCCGGTTGATCGCCTCGTGGTCGTCGCCTTCCCGCTTGTTGCGGGTGAAGCCGAATGCCTGCCGCGCCAGATCGGCGGCGCCGGCATTGGTCGTCATGATCAGGATGACGTTGCGGAAATTGACCTGCTTGCCGTTGTGGTCGGTCAGCCGGCCGTGATCCATGATCTGCAGCAGCACGTTGTACAGATCGGGATGCGCCTTCTCGATTTCGTCGAGCAGCACGACGCAATGCGGATGCTGGTCGACGCCGTCGGTCAGCAGGCCGCCCTGATCGAAGCCGACATAGCCGGGCGGCGCGCCGATCAGGCGCGAGACGGTGTGGCGCTCCATGTATTCCGACATGTCGAAGCGCAGCAGCTCGACGCCGAGCGTCGAGGCCAGTTGCTTGGCAACCTCGGTCTTGCCGACGCCGGTCGGGCCCGAAAACAGGTAGCAGCCGATCGGCTTCTCCGGTTCGCGCAGGCCCGCACGGGCGAGCTTGATGGAGGCGGACAGCGACTCGATCGCCTTGTCCTGGCCGAACACCACGCGCTTCAGGGTGGTTTCGAGGTGCTTCAGCACCTCTGCATCATCCTTCGACACGCTCTTCGGCGGGATCCGCGCCATGGTCGCGACCGTGGCCTCGATTTCCTTGATGCCGATGGTCTTCTTGCGCTTGTTCTCCGCCACCAGCATCTGCGCCGCGCCGGATTCGTCGATCACGTCGATGGCCTTGTCCGGCAACTTCCGGTCATGGATGTAGCGCGACGACAGTTCGACGGCCGATTCGATCGCCTCGTTGGTGTATTTGAGCTTGTGATAGTCCTCGAAATACGGCTTGAGGCCCTTGAGGATCGCGATCGCGTCTTCGACCGTCGGCTCGTTGACGTCGATCTTCTGGAAACGCCGCACCAGCGCGCGGTCCTTCTCGAAGTGCTGCCGGTATTCTTTGTAAGTCGTCGAGCCCATGCAGCGGATCGTGCCTGAAGCCAAGGCAGGCTTGAGTAGATTCGAGGCATCCATCGCGCCACCGGAGGTCGCGCCGGCGCCGATCACGGTGTGGATCTCGTCAATGAACAGGATCGCGTTCGGATGCGCTTCGAGCTCCTTGAGCACCTGCTTCAGACGCTCCTCGAAGTCGCCGCGATAGCGCGTGCCGGCGAGCAGCGTGCCCATGTCGAGCGAGAACACGGTGGCTGCGGCGAGCACTTCCGGCACTTCCGAGTCGACGATGCGCTTGGCGAGGCCTTCGGCGATCGCGGTCTTGCCGACGCCGGCTTCGCCGACGAACAGCGGGTTGTTCTTCTGCCGGCGGCACAGCACCTGGATGGCGCGGTTGATTTCGGCGTTGCGCCCGATCACCGGATCGATCTTACCGTCGCGCGCCTTCTTGTTGAGATTGACGCAATAGGTCTCGAGCGCGTCGCCCTTCTTCTTGGAATCTTCGCCGCTCTTGGTCTCGGTCTCTTCGTCGACGCCGCGCACCGGCCGCGCCTCGGACACGCCGGGGCGCTTGGCGATGCCGTGGCTGATGTAGTTGACCGCGTCGTAGCGCGTCATGTCCTGCTCCTGCAGGAAGTACGCGGCGTGGCTCTCGCGTTCGGCGAAGATCGCGATCAGCACATTGGCGCCGGTCACCTCTTCCCGCCCCGACGACTGCACATGGATCACCGCGCGCTGGATCACGCGCTGGAAACCGGCGGTCGGCTTGGCGTCTTCGGAACCGTCGGTGACGAGATTCTCGAACTCGGTTTCGAGGTAGTTCACCAGGCTCGCGCGCAGCTTGTCGAGATCGACGCTGCAGGCGCGCATCACCGCGGCCGCATCCGAATCGTCGACCAGAGAGAGCAGGAGATGCTCGAGCGTGGCGTATTGATGATGTCGCTCGTTGGCGATCGCGAGCGCGCGGTGGAGGGATTGCTCAAGGCTTTGCGAAAATGTCGGCATCTCGTCCTCTGTGGCCCCCGCTCATCATGATCGCCGCTGCAACGTCGCGCAACAACAACCTTTCGACATATAGTGTCGCAACCCGCCGACGAAAGCCCCGTTCCTTCCCCGTCGGGCAGCACACCAAGCAAGTCCGGGAAAACCCGCTAGCAGAAACGATGCAAGAGCCGTTCCGGGTTCGGCGACCTCACCCCGCCTATTTCTTTTCCATCACGCATTGCAGGGGATGCTGGTGCTTTCGCGCGAAGTCCATCACCTGCGTCACTTTCGTCTCGGCGATCTCGTAAGTGAACACGCCGCACTCGCCGATACCGTGATGATGCACGTGCAACATCACCTTGGTCGCGGCCTCGATATCCATCTGGAAGAACTTTTCCAGCACATGAACGACGAATTCCATCGGCGTGTAGTCGTCGTTCAGAATCAGAACGCGATACAGGTTCGGCCGCTTGGTCTTCGGCTTGACCTTGGTGATGACCGACGTCGTCGGGCTGCCGCTGCCGGCACGGCCGCCGTCGCCCGCCATGCGGGTCGCACGATACGATAGCCCGACGGACGCGGGGACGGAGTCGAAAGATGAAAATCGTTGCAGCATGGCTCAGGTATTCGAATCCCCAGGGAACTCATCTTTACCGGAACCGCAGCGCGCACAAAATGTGATCGACGATTCAGCTCCGGCTGTCCGCCACCCCGGCGGGCCGATCCGACAGGACCGGGTACCGCAAATATGGGTCGACACGCCGTGCGCCGCAAGCGCGTAAATTCCGGAGGTTGTCCAAACAGCGTTCCGCCCACCGGAACGTCGACGGTTAACCCACCCTTCCCGATTCGTCCGCAATTCAGGCCGCGCCGTTTGCCGGGGATTTACCCTGGCGCGGCTCCCGGAGCATTTAGCACGCAATTTAGCGAGTTTCGAAGATCGGCTTTACTCGCCGTTCAGTGGTAGAATGGAACATCCCGGCCATCTTCTCATCAGGCCGGGATTTCGCAAGATGCCGATGACGTCCATAGCCCCTTGGTCGAGGGACGTTTCGAGCCGTTTCGTCAAGACGGACGGAGGCAACGTCGCCATCATCTTCGCGATCGCGCTGCTGCCGATGATCGGCTTCATCGGCGCGGCGATCGACTATTCCCGCGCCAACAAGGCGCGCACCTCGATGCAGGCGGCGCTCGATTCGGCCGCCCTGATGGTGTCGAAGGATCTGGCGTCCGGCGTCATCACCGCCGGACAGGTGTCGGCGAAGGCGCAGAGCTATTTCGCCAGCCTCTATAACAACACCGAGGCCCCCAACATCACCGTCACCGCGACCTACACGGCGAAGGACAGCACCGGCTCGTCGACGGTCTTGCTGAAGGGCACCGGCGATATCAGCACCGAATTCATGAACATGTTCGGCTTCCCGACGCTCGGGATCGGCAGCGCCGCCACCGCGACCTGGGGCGGTACGAGGCTGCGCGTCGCGATAGCGCTCGACGTCACCGGGTCGATGGCATCCGCCGGCAAGATGCCGGCGATGCAGTCTGCAGCCAAGACGCTGGTGGACAATCTCCGCGCCAACGCCCAGACCGCTGACGATCTCTATATTTCCATCATTCCGTTCGCCCAGATGGTCAACGTCGGCAAGAGCAACAAGAACGCCAGCTGGATCAAATGGGACTACTGGGAAGACACCACCGGCAGCTGCAATTGGTGGTGGCTCACGACCAAGTCGAGCTGCGAAAGTGCGGGCCGGACCTGGAGCTCGACCAATCAAAGCCAATGGGGCGGCTGCGTCACCGATCGCGATCAGCCGGCAGACACGACCAAGGATGCGCCGACGACGGCGGCGACACGCTTTCCCGCGGCGAACTACAGCGCCTGCCCCGAACAGATCCTGCCGATGACGTCGGCGTATTCGTCGAGTAACGCGACGACGATCAAGGACAAGATCGACGCCCTCTCTCCGAACGGCGGCACCAACCAGCCGATCGGCATGCACTGGGCGTGGATGTCGTTGCAGGATGGCGCTCCGCTCAACACGCCGGCCAAGGACGCGGACTACAAGTACACCGACGCGATCATCCTGCTGTCGGACGGCATGAACACGATCGACCGCTGGTACGGCAACGGCTCGAGCTGGTCGAAGGATGTCGACGCCCGACAGAAGCTGCTGTGCGACAACATCCGCGCCGCATCGGCCGCGAGCACGACGAAGACCGTGATCTACACCATCCAGGTCAACACCGACGGTGATCCGGAATCGGAAGTCCTGAAATATTGCGCCGACAGCGGCAATTTCTTCGCCACCACCACCGCGTCCGGCATCAGCACCGCGTTCGCCCAGATTGGCGCCTCCCTGTCCAAGCTGCGCATCGCCAAATAGGCTGCCGGCCGCGCCGGCGCTATCCGCATCGCCTGAAGGTCAGCCGCTCCGACCTTGTCGGGCGGCATCGTCGGCTGCGCCAGACCGGGCGTCCCCGCCGCGAATCGTCGACGATTCCCCTCGCACTGCACCATCACGCGCGGGGTCACATCGCGCAATTGACCAAAATCCTCGGGATTGCCGCAACGGACGTTTAACCTTTTGGAAACGCGCCTCCCCTAACCTCTGCCTCTGATTGTTCGCGCTCTTGAGAAAAAGCCGCGTAAACTCAGCCGCTTAATCTCGACCGCTCGTCCTCGACTCGATGGGTTGGGCTTCCGCGGCTGAACTCGAGGCCGAACCGGGAGGCGTCGCCGCCGTGATGGGCATAATTCTGCCTCACGGTCCGGTGATTGATGAAAGATCGGACGGGGACGTTCATGCACCGCAACACCTATGTCAGCTCGCGGGTCTTGCGAGTATGCGTACTCGGTCTGGCCACCATCGCGGGCGCGGTCATCGCCACCACCGACACGGCCGACGCACGGCGAAAACACCGTCGACATCACGTCGAGCGCAACAGCTACAATCCGGCCTTCGCCTCGATCATCGTCGACGCCAATACCGGCGCCACGCTGAGCGCGACCAATCCCGACGCCGTGCGCCATCCCGCGTCGCTGACCAAGATCATGACGCTGTATCTGCTGTTCGAGCGGCTGGAGGCGGGCAAGCTGTCGCTCGACAGCGAGATGGAGGTGTCGGCGCATGCGTCGTCGCAAGCGCCGACCAAGCTCGGTCTGCGCCCCGGCCAGACGCTGCGCGTCGAAGACGCGATCAAGGCCCTCGTCACCCGTTCCGCCAACGACGCTGCCGTGGTGATCGCCGAAACCGTCGGCGGCAGCGAAGCCGAGTTTGCCAGGATGATGACGCGGAAGGCGCGCGCCCTCGGAATGTCCCGGACCGTCTACCGCAACTCCAACGGCCTGCCGAACGACGACCAGGTGACTACCGCGCGGGACCAGTCGATCCTCGGCCGCGCGATCCAGGACCGCTTCCCGCGCTATTACCGCTACTTCGCCACCACCACGTTCAACTACCGTGGCGCGTCGATCCGAAATCACAATCGCCTGCTCGGCAATGTCGAAGGCGTCGACGGCATCAAGACCGGCTACACCCGCGCGTCAGGCTTCAACCTCGTCACCTCGATGCACCGCGGCAACCGCTTCCTCGTCGGCGTTGTGCTGGGCGGTCGCAGCGGTGGTTCGCGCGACGCGATCATGCGCAACCTGCTCGCTGAAAATCTGGAGAAGGGCGCGACAAGGCGCACCGTCGCTGCGATCGTCGAACGCTCGCCGTCGTCGACGCAGGTCGCAGAAGACATGCCGGACAGCCGCCCATCGCCGACCGTCCAGGTCCAGGGCGCCGTTCAGGTCGCATCGGCCGCGCCGGAGCCGATCGAGACGGTCGCCCGCCCGGCCCCGCCCGCGCCGATCACCCGCGCGATCGCAACGCGGCCCGAGAAGCCCGAGCCCGGCCCGTTTAACAGCGGCACGATCGAGACCAAGCCGCTGTCGCTGATCCCGGGGTCGTCGGAGCCGATGAAGCCGGTCCGGGTGAAGACCGTTCAGGTCAAATCGGCGCCGATCAAGCTCGCCTCCGCCGTCGCCGCGCCGCCCGTGACCAACACCATCCCGCCGGCCCGCCGCGAGATCGCCGAAACCTCCACCGCCGCCATCACCAGGGCCGAGCTGGTGCAGCAGCCGGCCAATCACGGCACCGGCAATGGCATCCTCGGCGTCCTGCCGGCATCCCGAGTGGCGCCGTCGAACGCCCAGGCGATGGCCGCGGTCGAGCCGACGCCCGCGCCGACGTCCAGCGCGGTTCAGCAGAACGGAGCGATCAAGTCGGTGACCCACACCGGCTGGATCATCCAGGTCGGCGCGCTGGAGAGCGAGAGCGAAGCCAAGGCCCGGCTCGAAGCCGCGCGCGATCAGGCCCGCGGCATGCTCGGCAAGGCCGATCCGTTCACCGAGACGGTGGTGTCCAAGGGCGATCGCAAGCTGTATCGCGCCCGCTTCGCCGGGCTCGGTCGCGATGAAGCCGAAGCGGTGTGCCGCAAGCTGAAGCGCTCGGACATCTCCTGCTTCACCATCAAGAACTGACGCACCTCCGACGCAACGTGATCTACGGCCGGACACGCGTCCGGCCGTTTTCGTTAGTGCACCGTCCTTTGCGACGAAGGGATCGCAGCCGTGCGCTGCGCGGTGAAACCACTCGTCAATCATTGCGCGATAAAAACGGAAACAACAGCCACGCCGAAAGGGCGGGCAGTCGGCGTCAATCAGAGATCAGAGAAGCACTCGCAGTCTGTAGCGTTGAGTTGCGTTGCCGGAGTCAGCTGCGATGCGTGCGAAGCAAAGTATCCTTGGCCGCGTTTACACGGGCGGCAAGGTACGTCGACCCCCCTTGGTCGGGATGCAATTTCTTCATCAGGGCGCGGTGAGCGCGGCCGATGTCGTCCGGCCCCGCGCCCGGCTTCAGGCCAAGGATCTCATAGGCCTCCTCGGTCGTCATTTTGCTGCCCGACGGCTGGCTTCCACGCCGCCCTGCCGCGTCTCCCTGCGCGTTCTGACGCCAGGCGGGAAACCGGCGGTCCAGATAGCTTTCAAGTAGCGCACAGCTCTCGGCGTCGAAGCCGGCCATCATCGCGGCGAGTTCGGAAAGATCGAACGCGTCGAGCGAGCGGCCGGCATGGGCGCCGGTCAGAATGCGGCCGTTGATCGCACCGCTCTCGTGGTCGAGCGTCATCTCCAGCGCCGACGATCGCACCTGCGAGGTCTGGCCGGGCGAGCGCCGTCCCGCTGATCCGAACACGCCGCCGAGCCTGCCGAAGCCGGCATTGCCCATCGGCGCCCAGCCGAGCAGGCCGGCGCCGAACAGGCCGAGCGGGATCGCCACAGCCAGCTGTCCCTTGACGCCGGTGAACAGCGCCGCCGCGAGCGTGACGATGCCGCCGGCGACCTTGATCGCGCGCGCCAGCACGGCCGGGTTGGCCGTCCGGACCATCTGCAGCAGCATGTAGAGAACGAAAACGGCGACGACGCCGACGATCAGAGTCATGGATGCCATATAGGATGGGTGCCGGCAAAAAGCATCGCCGCGGCTATTTCATCTGCCCGAGCAGCAGTGCCGCACCCCCGCCCCCGCGGGCGAGCCGCAGCAACGCGTCGCGGCCGCCGGCCGCATAGGCCGCAGCCGCGCGCAGCAGTTCGCGCAACTGTGCCGCCGCGCCCGGATCGAACCGGCACCAGGCGCCGCCGGTCAGCCGCGCGATCTCCCGGAAGGTCTGCTCGGCGACCGGATCGTAACCCTCCTGAAAGACGAACACCGGCACCTTCAGCATGCCGAGTTCGCCGGCTTTCGCGCACAGATCGTCGATCGATTCTTCCATGGCGTCGCCGACGAACACCACCGCGCGCACCCCCGAGGCGATCGCCTCGCGGCGTGTGTCGGACAGCACCCGACCGATCTGGGTGTGGCCGCCGCGGCAGTCGATCCGGCCCATCAGCCGCGCCAGTTCGTCGCTGGTCGAGATCCAGCCGCTGGCGCGGCATTCGCTCAGGCCGCGATAATACACCAGCCGGATGTCGAGGCTGCCGATCGCCTCCGCCTCGCGAAACATGTCGGCCTGCAGCGCGCAGGCCATGTCCCAGGTCGGCTGCCGGCTCATCGTCGCATCGAGCGCAAACACCAGCCGGCCGCGCGCGCCGGTCGCCCCCGGCGTCATCGCCCGCGCCTTGGCGACGAAGGCGGCGATTTCGTCCGACGAATTGCCGGTCCGCACCGATCGATCGGCAGCGTCCGTCAGCGGTCGTTGGGAAGATTTGGTCGGATCGTGAGGCATCGAAGCTCGCGCGTGATCACGCGGCTTATGTGGCGTCTACCCCGGCGACGGTCAATGCCGGGAGCGCAGCGACTGCCGAAGTCCGCGGCTCACCTCACCTGCGCCATGGCGCCCGAGCTCGGCGCAGGCCGCGCCTTGACCGGCCCCGGCCTGACTCCCTCGGTGTCGAGGAACTGATCCAGCGCGCTGCTGATCGACGCCTTGACGTCGTCCGGACCGCGATCACTCATGTCGACATGCTGGAAGCCGGTGTTGACCACGGTGATGCCGGCCTTGTCGCAGATCTCCTGGTCCGGCACGACGCCGGGATCGGGCTTGAACACCGGGTCCTGGGAGCGGAACGACAGAATTCTGAACTTGCCATCGATCATGAACGGCACCCGCAGATTGTCCAGCGTCACCACCTTCCTGATCCGGTCGGGATGCAGCTTGGCGTAGTACATCGAAATGTCGCCGCCGTTCGAATGACCGACCATCGTCAAGTGTTCGTAATCGGCGTTCGGCTGCAATACGGCGAGTTGCTTCACAGCGAATTCGATGTTGGCGATACCGCGTTGATACACCGGAAGCCGTCCCACATAAGGCTCGCCGACTTTCGTCACCAGCGGCGCGTCGCTGTCGAGATCGTGCTGGATGCTCACCGCCATGTAGCCGCGCGCGGCGAACAGATTGGCGAGGAACGAGTACTCGGTAAAGCGGACGGTATTGCCGTGATTGAGGAGCGCGACCGGCAGTTCGATCAGGCCGGCCTCGGCCTGCAGCTCCTTGTCGCGCCGCACCGCGATATCGACGGCCACCGGCCGGTTGCGGGCCGCATCGAAGAACGTCAGCGTCTCGTGACGGATCGCCCATTTCGAAGCGGTGAAATAAGCTGCGGCCGATACGATGCACAGCGTCAGCAGAACGGCAATTCCGCGCGTCATGATCCATCCTGGTTCGGCGCATTGCCCCATGCCCAGGGCTTCGGACGCCGATACCGCAACTATAAGTCACGGCCATATGACGGGAAGATCAAACATTAGGAGAATCCCGCTCGCAGCTTGTGCAAATGCACAATGCAGCGACAAAGCGCGACGATCCATGCAGCGTGTTGCAACAATGCGACGATCGACCGGCTGCGAAACGACCGACACCAAGACACGGGACGGCTGTCAGCCTGCTACGCGCCGACGATGTCGTGTAGTTCGAGCGGCGTGTCGGCCCGGGCGAACCATTCGGCGCGGTTTGCGGCGCGGCGGCGGCCGCGCTCGTCGAGCGGCAGCTTCAATTGCCGTAGCAGCCCGGTGACTTCCTCGCGCGCGGTGACGTGCCCCATACTCGGCCGGGTCCCCAGCGTCGCCTCGGTGAGATCGTCGAGCGCAGTCAGCCCGCGCGGAAAGAATTCGCGGTAAACCACCCGTTCGGCGAAACCGTCGAGCGGACGAAACCCGATCCGCATCGCCAGATCCTTCAGACTGCCGGCGACGAGCTGATTGTTGCGCGACCCCATCGTCGACAGCCGATTGCGCACCACGATCCAGTCGGTATCGACGCCGTCGAGCTGGCGCCGCCTGCGCCGGGCATCGAGCACCATCGACGCATAGTGCCCCGGCCCGGTGACCGAGAATGTCGCCGGGTCGACGCAGCCCAGCACGTCGAAGTCCAGAAAGCTGTCGTTGATCGGGGTCACCAGCGTGTCGGCCATCGAATGCGCCAGCCGCATCAGATAGCTGTCGGCGCCGGGCGTATCGATCACGATGAAGTCGTGGGTGAGTTCGACCGCCGCGACCGCGTCGGCGAATTGCGCGAACTCGGCCGATTCATTATCGGCGATGTGCATCGTCTCGCCGAGCCGGATGCAGCAATGCTGCGGCAGCTCGAGCTCGAGGCCGGTATGCCGCGCCCAGCTCCGGCGATTGTCGATCGAGCGGGTGAGGCTCTGCTGCCGGCAGTCGAGGTCGATGGTCGCGACGCGCTGGCCGGCCTTCAGCAAGGCCACCACAATGTGCAGTGCCAGCGTCGATTTGCCCGAGCCGCCCTTCTCGTTGCCGAGGACAACGACGCGCGCCGAGCCGGACTGTGCCTGCGGAGCCTGAACCAGCATCGATCTCCCCTTGTGGATATCTTCAAAGCGGCGACCTCCGCGGTCAAGCAAATTGCGTGAAAGCGCTGCCGGATCAATCGCCTTGCGGCTTCATCATGAATCCTAAGCTCGGCGGCTCCGGTTCCGGGCGTCGGAAAACGCCTTGGGATTGGCTTGGGATTGGCGGCGGAACGCGGGCTTTGATAAGATCGAAATCCTCGACGCCGCCATCCGGCGGCTCTCTTCACGCCCGCGAGCCCCCATGCCCCGTCCTCCCGTCGTCGCCCGCACCCTCCCCGCCCTTCGCCGCGCGCTCGACGATCTGCGGCGCCGCAACGCCACCGTGGCGCTGGTTCCGACCATGGGCGCCCTGCACGACGGCCATCTGTCGCTGGTGCGGCTGGCGAAGCGCCGCGCCGCCAAGGTCGTGGTGTCGGTGTTCGTCAATCCCACCCAGTTCGCGCCGCACGAGGATTTCGGCTCCTATCCGCGGACCTGGAAGGCCGACGTCGCCAAGCTCGCCGCCGAGAATGTCGACCTGATCTGGAATCCCGATGTCAAGACGATGTACCCAGAGGGCTTCGCGACGAGGATCGGAGTCGATGGCCCCGCGATCGCCGGGCTCGAGGATCGTTTCCGTCCACATTTTTTCGGCGGCGTCGCCACCGTCGTCGGCAAACTGTTCCTGCAGGTCCGGCCGGACGTCGCGATCTTCGGCTCGAAGGATTTCCAGCAGCTCCGCGTCGTGACGCGGATGGCGGCCGACCTCGACTTGGGCGTCAAGGTGATCGGCGCACCGACGATCCGCGAACGCGATGGCCTCGCGATGTCGTCGCGCAACGTCTACCTGACGCCGGAGCAGCGCCAGGTGGCGCCGACGCTGTATCGCGCGATGAAGGAGACCGCCAAATTGTTGAAAGCCGGCAGGAGCGCGGAAGCGGCGTTGGCAGCGGGCGCGAAGATGATCACCGACGCCGGCTTCGCGCTCGACTATCTCGAAGCTCGCCATGCCGAGTCGCTGGCGCCGGTCGGATCGATCAAGGATGGCCCGATCCGTCTGCTGGTCGCCGCCAAGCTCGGCAACACAAGGCTGATCGACAACGTCGCGGTGTAGTCAGAGCAATCCGAGTTCGCGCAATTCGCGGCGCATCGGCTCCGGCATCGCGGCGATGCTCTCGGCGGCCTTGCCGAGGTCGGGCGGCGCGTCGGCGGTGGTGAGATAGCGCCAGCCCTGAAACGGCCGCATCGGCCGTGGGCTGACGGCATGCACCTTCGGCTCCATGATCAGCCGGCAGCGGCCGATGCCGTCGCCGTCGCGAAACGGCTCGATGCCGATCAGCTTCTCGCGCGCAGCGATCTCGCCGCGGATCACCCAGTAGATCGAACCGCCGTCGAGCAGTTCGGCGTCACGCTTGGGCACCATCCGGGTGATGTGGACATGCTGGCGCGGCAGCCCCTGCTGGCGCGCGAGCTTGGCGCGCTCGGCGACGCGGCTGGTCAGGTCCTTCACCGACTCGCAGCCGACCGCCAGCTTGATCAGATTGAGCGCCATTGGTTCGGATCGTTCCTGATGCGGGAGAGGGTCGCGATCAGTTATCCGGATTTGCCTCCGCGGGCGCAAGCTGGACCGGCGCCGCCACCGGCGGCTTCGGTTTCGGCGGCGGCGGCGGTCGCCTGACCGCAGCCTGGGCATTCGCCGGAGCCTGCCCGCCGGCGGCGGCTGCCTGGCCGTTGGCCGGAGCCTGGGCGCTCGGGGCTGCGGGCGGCCGCTTGGCGGCGGCCGACGGCGCCGCGTGACCGGCGGCATTGCCGGCGGCCGTCGCGGCAGGCTTCGGCGCGGCCGGCGCCGGCTCGTTCATGATCGAGATCGGCGGAATCGAGGACGAGGTCGCGAAATCGATATTGACCGGCTTGCCGCTCGGCGCCTCGGCGACGCCGAGCACGCCGCCAGGCACCGGAGCGGCCGCTGCGAGCGGCCCACTTCCCGCGCCCCACGCGGGCGCTGCCCGGGTGACGGTGGTCTCGTAGACGTGTTCGTTCATGTTGGCCGCGATCCGGCTGTGATCGGTGAGCGACTGGAAGGCGGCGCACTGATCAGGCACGCAACGATCCTGCGCCGTCAGCACATAGGCGATCAGGCCGTAGCGGTCACGCTCGATCGAACGCCGCAGCCGGTCGAGTTCGGGCGTCATCCGCTTGCTGGCCGAAGCGACATCGCCCTGCGCCGTCAGTTGCGCCATTCGCGCCGACGCATAGGACACCGCCGCCGCCACCGTCTCGGGCGACGAGAACAGCGCGCGTTCGCATGCGGCCTGCACGGCATCGCCGGCGAGGTCGTCGACGCAGGCCAGCGCCGGCATGGTGTTGATGGCCCGCCCCGCGTCCGCGTTGCGCACCACCGGACCCGCGCTGTCGACGAACAGCCGCCAAGATGCGAGGCCGGCAACGCCCACGGCGAGCAGCGTGATGACGCCGAGCACGGCATTCGCCACCGATCTGTCGGCCCGCACCAGCGCGATGACGAGAATCAGGACGAAAACAGCCGCAGCGGCCATCGCGGCCCAGATCGGCAAATTCGGCGAATGCAGAATGCGGTCGGCTGCCGCCGACCATGAGGCCCACTCCATGCGCGTTGTCCCCTTGCGCCTACCCGGTTCAAATCAACACGGGATTTGCGACGAAAATACGCGCGAGCGTCGTGGGCGGGTCATTCAACCCTGGTTCCGTCGAGCCGTCGGTCGATCGGCTGCCGGCGTCTTGCCGCCGGCCCTGCCGATATGCCACGTCAGCAAACCGTGAGCTGGCTTTCCTTGGCGACGCGCTCGAAGGTTTCGGACGAACTCTTGATGCGATACTGGCAATCCTGGCCGTCGGTCGGGAGCAACCGGATGACCTCGTAGATACCGCTCGCTGCCGGGCGGGCAACGTTGCTGGCGGTAAAATACACGTTTTCACCAACCACGAACTTGTGCTTCAACGCTCTACTCCATGCGCCACGAAAACGCCGGCAGCCGATGATCCCCAGCGCATGCCGGCCAAAACCCTGTTTCCATATAGCACGCCAGGGCCTCAAATGACCAGCGATCAGAGGGCATAGGTCCGCATCGAATTTGCAGCTTTTTCAGCGAGGTAGGCCAGATCGTCGCAGCGTTTCCGGCAACCGCGGACGGGGTTTTAGGGAACCCGCTCAATCGACCTCGAATTTCGCAATGACCAGGGTCTCGGCGAGCGCGGCTTCGGTCCATTCATGGAAGGCCGGCAGCGCCTGCATGACCTCGGCATAGCCCTGCGAGATCGGATCGAGCTCGATCGCATAGGTTCGGAACCGGTGCACCACCGGAGCGTACATCGCATCCGCCCCGCTGAAACCGCCGAACAGATAGGGCCCGAACCGGCCGTAGCGCTCGCGGCAGTCGGTCCAGATCTGCTTGACCCGGGCGATGTCGGCCAGCGCTGCGTCGGACAGCGCCTTCGGACCGACCGGCCGGTGGATGTTCATGCCGCATTCGTTGCGCAGCGCCGCGAAGCCGGAGTGCATTTCCGCCGACACCGAGCGCGCATGGGCGCGGGCGGCGACATCATCGGGCCAGAGTTGCGCCTTGGGAAAACGCTCGGCGGCGTATTCGATGATCGCCAGCGAGTCCCAGATGGTGACGTCACCATCGATCAGCACCGGCACCTTGCCGGAATCGGTGAACGCGAGGATGCGCCGCTTGTCCGCGTCGCCGGTGTAGAGCGGGATCAGCACTTCGTCGAAGGCGATGCCGGTCGCCTTCAGCGCCAGCCACGGCCGCATCGACCAGGACGAGTAGTTCTTGTTGCCGATCACCAGCGTGCGCGCCATCGATGAACTCCAGAAACAGCCGATTCCACCCGGCCTGCGGCACAATCATCGCAACGCCGGGCCGGCTGTCAATCAGGGCGTTTCGAGCGAAGGCGGCTCAGGTTGGCATCAAGACAACGCGTCGGTCAGAACCGAGGCGCGCGTGGCGGTTGCGATCCTCGGCGCGATGCTGCAGGTGTGACGGATGAACATCCAGGATTCGACCACCACCGCGCCCGCGTCGCTCGAACACGCCCTCCTCTCCATCCTGACCAAGGCCAGCCCCGGCACGCTGAGCGCCCCGGAAATCGCGCATGCGATCTCGCCGGAAGGCGACTGGCACGGTTTGCTGATGCCGATCCGCCGCACCGCCGTCGAACTCGCGATGGCCGGCCGGCTGGTGATCTATCGCAAGGGCAAGCCGGCCGACCCGGCCGACTTTCGCGGCGTCTACCGTCTCGGCCTACCGCGCCACGACTAAGCGCGCCTGCTCGTCGCGCTACGGCGATGGCAGCAGGCTCGTGGTCCGGCCGCTCAGCCGATAGGCCAACAGCCCCGCCCATTCATGGGCGGCGACGTCGGTGCGCGCGAGACCGCTGCTGAGCCGGTCGAATGGCCGTGCGGCATCGCCCCAGCCCCGCGTCCGCCAATCCACCGGAGCAGCCGTCACGTCGAAGCCGGCGGCGCGGAACGCGGTGATCGAGCGCGGCATGTGGAACGCCGAGGTCACCAGCAGCCATACTTCGCCGGGCTTCGGCGAGACCAGCTCGCGCGTGAAGCTGGCATTCTCCGCCGTCGTGCGCGATCGGCTCTCCACTACGAAACGATCCGGCGCGACGCCGAAGCGCGCGAATAGATCGGCCGCGATCGGCGCCTCGGCGACCGAATTCTGGATCAGATTGCCGCTGCCGCCGCTGTAGACGATCCGCGCCTGCGGATAGTCCCGCGCCAGTTCGAGCGCGGCCATGACGCGCTCCGCCGAAGAATCGAGCTCGACCGCGTCGCGCGCGGCGCTGACCTCGGAGTCGATCGCACCACCGAGCACGATGATGCCGTCCGGGGCGCGACCGCTGAATTGCCACGGCGGGAAGCGCTCCGACAAACTCAGCAGCAGCACGCTGCCGAGCGGCGAGTAGCCGGCGATCAGCAGCAGCACGACGCCCACGCCCAGCACCCGCGCGCCCGCTCGCCGCCACCGCGTCAGCAACATCAGCACGCCGACCGCGCAGATCACCGCGATGGTGTTGGAAGGGTGGATGAAGAAGCCGAGGATTTTGGACAGCACGAAGAACATCGATCACCCGCGCAGCGAGGCCATGCCCCGCGAGGTGCGTGATTTCGCCGGCCGGGTCAATCTGCCGCGATGTCGCTCAGTCCCAATCCGGCTCGGTGACCGAATGCACCAGCCGGCCCTCGGGGCTGCCCAGCGCAAAGATCTCGCGCATCTCGTCGTCGCTGAGCACGAAGTCGAAGACGTCGATGTTTTGCGAGAGGCGCTCGATCCGCGAGGTGCGCGGGATCGCCGGAACGTTCTGCTGCACCAGCCAGCGCAGGCACACCTGCGAGGGCGACTTGCCGTGCGCTGCCCCGATCCGGGTCAGCACCTCGCTCTGCCGCGCGGTGCCCTTGGCGATCGGGCTGTAGGCGACCATCGCGATGCCGAGTTCGGCGCAGGCCGCCAGCAAATTGCTCTGGCCGAGAAACGGATGATACTCGACCTGATTGCACACCAGCGGTTCCGGACAGAGCGCGACCGCCTGCTTCAGCAGCGCCACGGTGAAATTCGACACGCCGATATGCCGCGTCATGCCGAGTTCTCTGGCGTGCGCGAGTGCGCCGAGCGTTTCGTTCAGCGGCACATGCGCGTTCGGCCAGTGCAGCATCAGCAGGTCGACCTCCGACAGCCGCATCTTGTGCAGGCTCTCTTTGGTCGAGCGGAGCAGATCGTTGGGCGCGAAATGCGTCGTCCAGACCTTGGTGGCGACGAACATCTCGCTGCGCCTGATGTGCGAATTGCGGATGCCCTCGCCGACGTCGCGTTCGTTGTAGTAGACCTGCGCGGTGTCGATGTGGCGATAGCCGAGCCGGATCGCCTGCTCGACGATGCGGGCGCAGGAATGGCCGCTCAGCTCCCAGGTGCCGAGTCCGATCGCGGGAATTTTCGCGCCATGGGCTTCAACGAACTGCATATCGGTGCTCTCGCAGTCGCAACGCAGATCCGTCTGCGCAGTATGTCCCGGGATTGCCGCCGTGCCAATCGCCGCGATTACGAGGCCGTCGAATCCGCAGCGCCGGCTCCCGCCAGCGCCGCGAATACCGTATCGGGCGCATGCGCGATGACGGACAGCAGCGCCCGCGCCGGACCGCGCGGCAGGCGCTTGCCCTGCTCCCAGTTCCGGATGGTATCGACCGGAACGCCGAGCCGGTCCGCGAATTCGGTTTGCGTCAATCGGGCGCGCCGGCGTAGATCGCGCACCGCGGGCGTCGCTGGCTCCGGAGCCGCCGGCGACAGCGGAAATTCCTGCCCGTCGCGCAGTTCGACGATCCGTCCATCCGCCTTCAGGCGCAGCCGCTGCAACTGATTGACCATCGGGCGATGGTCGACCTTCGACGTTAACAGCCGATGAAGACGCGGTTGCTCCCCAGTCGTTACTTCAGCCCGAACCACAACGTGGCGATGCCGAGGAAGGCGAAGAAGCCGACGACATCGGTCACCGTGGTGACGAACGTCCCCGATGCGACGGCGGGATCGACCCGGAAGCGATCCAGCGCGATCGGGATCAGGATTCCGCCGAGCGCGCCCGCCACCAGATTGGTCACCATCGCCAATCCGATCACCACGCCCAGCCCTGGCACCCGGAACCAGGCATAGGCGGCCAGCCCGGTGATGATCGCAAAGCCGATGCCGTTGACCAGACCGACCAGCAGTTCGCGCATCACCACCCGATAGGCGTTGCTGGAGCCGAGTTCGCGGGTCGCCAGCGCCCGCACCGCCACCGTCATGGTCTGGGTCGCGGCATTGCCGCCCTGGCTGGCGACGATCGGCGCCAGCACCGCCAGCGCCACCATCTGCTCCAGCGCGCCTTCGAACAGGCCGAGCACCGAGGAGGCCAGGAATGCGGTGGCGAGATTGACCAGCAGCCAGTTGAAGCGGCTGCGGGCGATGGTCCAGACCCGGTCGGACAGTTCCTCGCCGCTGGAGACGCCGCCCAGCGCCTTGAGGTCCTCGTCGGCCTCTTCCTCGATGACGTCGACGACGTCGTCGATGGTGATCACGCCGACCAGGCGGTCGTCGGTGTCGACCACCGGCGCCGCGACCAGATTGTACTTGCCGAACAGCCGCGCCACCTCTTCCTGGTCGTCGAGCACCGAGACCTTGCGGCGGTCCTCGTCGATCAGATCGGCCAGCGGCACGTCGCGATGCGAGCGCAGCAGCGCGTCGAGCGCGATCGCGCCCTGCCAGCGGTTGATCCCGTCGACGACGTAGATCTCGTAGAACCGGTCCGGCAGATCCGGGGTCTCGCGCATGAAGTCGATCGCCTGCCCGACGTTCCAGTCGCGCGGCACCACGATGAATTCGGTCTGCATCCGCCGGCCGGCGGAGTTTTCCGGATAGTCGAGGCTGCGCTCGAGCGCGTCGCGCTCGGATTGCGGCAGCTTGCCGAGGATCTCGTCCTGCTCGTCCTCGTCGAGCACCTGCAGCAGTTCGACCGCGTCGTCGGAATCGAGCTCGCGGACGCCTTCGGCGACGGCCTCGGGCTCGAGTTCCTCGAGGATCTCCTCGCGGACGGTCTCGTCGACCTCGTTCAGCGCCGAGAAGTGGAAATCGGCGCCGGTCAGTTCCACCAGCCGGACGCGCTCGTCGGAATCCAGCGCCTCGATCAGGTCGCCGACGTCGGCCTCGTGCAGGTCGGAGACGATTTCGCGCAGGAACGGCGCATTCTCCTCGGCGATGGCGCGGGAGATCGCCGCGACGAAGTCGGCCCTGATTTCGCCGTCCTCGTCCCGCATCGAGAGATGATCGGGCATGGTCTGGTCGGCTCGCACGACCGCATCGAGTTCGTCGGCCATGGCGCCCCCCGCGGGTTTTATCGGTTGCAGATTTCGTGCGCCGTCGGGCAAGATGCGCTGTCGATCGGCGGATCGAACGACTTTGGCAATACTCAATCGGTGATGTACGGCGCAATGAATTTCGTGACACCCGCGATCAATCATCGGCCGGAAAGGGTGTCATGAACGCATCGACAGCACTGGCCGCGATTGTCACTCTCGGCATTCTCGGCTCCGCGGCGCAGGCCGCCGACTGCGCCCGCCCCGGGGCGCTCGGCACCGCGCGCACCATGGTCGTCGACGCCGCGAAATACCCGCGCATCGGGACCAAGAGCTTTCCGCAGACATTGCCGTTGGACGACCACGAGGTCGTCCTGACGTTCGACGACGGCCCTGCGGCGACGACACCGAAGGTGCTGAAGGCGCTCGCCGACGAATGCGTCAAGGCGACGTTCTTCCTGGTCGGCAAGCCGGCCGCCGAAACGCCCGGCCTGGTCAAGCGGATCGCGGCCGAGGGCCACACCGTCGCGCATCACACCTGGACGCACAAACATCTGCCGAGTCTCACCTATGCCGACGCGCTGGCCGAGATCGACCGCGGCATCGCCGCCGATGAGGCGATCCTCCGCCGCAACGGCATCGCGGTGTCGCCCACGAAGTTCTTCCGTTTTCCCTATTTCGAATCGACGCCTGCCTTGCTCGACACGCTGCAAGCGCGTGGGATCGTGGTGTGGGGCGCCGACCTCTGGGCCAGCGACTGGAACGTGATGACGCCCGAGGTGCAGCTCAAGCTGATCACCGATCGGCTGAAGACGACCGGCAAGGGCATCATCCTGTTTCACGACCCCCGCGCGCAAACCGCTGAAATGATGCCGGCTTTCCTGCGCTGGCTGCGCGACAATCAGTATCGCGTCGTGCATGCCGTGCCGCCACCGGCCGGGCCGCCGGTGGTCGCCGCCGGCTCTCATGCGACGCGCTGATCGCAGGCTGGCGCCGGCTGAGAAACCGTGATCAATGCCACAGTTAAGCTGCTGTTCAGGCTGCTGACTTACGGTGAGAAGCGACTGATTGGGCGGTCCGGAGTGCGTGGTCACGTGATGGCAAGTGAACTGTTTCGACGGAGAGCCCGGACCCGGTCCCTGCTCGGTATCGCCTGTGTGATTGCAGCACTCGCCCTCCCCGCCGCCCCCGCCCTCGCCGCGGATTGCCCCGGCAATCCGGGCGCGCTCGGCACCTCCCGCACGCTGGTCGTCGATCCGCGCGAGCATCCGCGGATCGGCACGATGCAATATGCCGAGACGCTGCCGCTGCGGGACCACGAGGTGGTGCTGACCTTCGACGACGGCCCGCTGCCGCGCTACAGCAATGCCGTGCTCGAGATCCTCGCCAGGGAGTGCGTCCAGGCGACGTTCTTCGTGGTGGGACGGATGGCGAAGGCCTATCCGGAAGGCGTCCGCAGGATGCGCGATGCCGGCCACACCATCGGCACCCACAGCCAGAACCATCCGCTGAGTTTCAACCGGATGACCGCCGAGCAGGCCAAGCAGGAAGTCGACGACGGCATCGCTTCGGTCGCAGCCGCGCTCGGCAGCCGCGCGGCGATCGCACCGTTCTTCCGCATTCCCGGCCTGCTGCGGGCCGAAGCCGTCGAATCCTATCTCGGCTCGCAGGGCATCCAGACCTGGAGCGCCGACTTCCCCGCCGACGACTGGCGGCACATCTCGCCCGAGGCCGTCTACAGCCTGGCGTTGAGCCGGCTGCAGGCCAAGGGCCGCGGCGTGCTGCTGCTGCACGACATCCAGCCGCGCACGGTGGCGGCGCTGCCGCACATCCTGCACGAGCTGAAGGCCCGCGGCTTCCGCATCGTGCATGTCGTGCCGGCGACGCCGGATCGCCCGAAGACGCCGACCGAGCCGTCGCAATGGCGCCTGCACCCGGTTACCGAGCAGGTCGCGATCTCGCATTGGCCGAAGGTGCCGCGCTTCAGCTATGCCAGCGCCGAGATGCTGCCGGGGCCGTCGATCGCCGATCTCGGCCTCGACATCGGCCGCGTGCCGGAGCCGTTCGATGGCCTCCGGCATCTCGCACGCGGCCAGGTGCCGCTGCCGAAACCCGCGCCGTGGCCGCGCCAGCGGTCGGCCGAGACCTCGACCAATCTGATCACCTTCCCGATTCCGGCCGCATCGCTGTTCAGCATTCCCGAGAAATCCCAGCCGGAATTCCGCGCAATGACTCGCCAGCCCGGGAAGCGGGCCGCGCACGACACCGCTCCGCAGACCGCGCAGACGGAGCCGCGTGCGATCGAGATCAGCGCTGCCGCCCGTCCGATTTCCGGCAGCGCGGCAATCGCCCCCGCCACCCTGCAACGCGGCCCGATCACCGTCACGGCACGGCCGCGACCGCTCAATCACTGAGGATCCGGGCGACCGACAGCCGAGCCGAGCCTGGATGAGCGCCTGCGATCGCTCAGGCTTGCGGCCGAACCATCCGCCGCATCACGTCGGTCTTCAGGACGACGTGGTGGAGCAGCGCGGCGAACACATGCAGCGCGATCAGCCCGAGCAGAACCAGCCTGAGCAGATTGTGGATCTGTGCCGCCGGGACCAAGTCTCCGAACCAGGCGATGGCGCCGCTGACCGACATTGCGGCGAGTACCACGTAGAAGCTGGCGTGCGAGAATTGGGCGATCGCCCGCATCGGCGCCGGCTCGTCTTCCGGCGGGGACGGCGCGCCGAGCTTGGCGCGCAGCACCAGACGCCAGCCGATCAGCAGCAGGATGAGCATCCCCACGACGATATGCGCGAGGATGCGCGGGTCGAACGCGAACGGCAGTTCCTGCTGCCACGCCATCCAGGCATTGGCGATGGAATCCTTGAAGATGTATTGCGCGGCGACCAGCGCCACCACGATCCAGTGCAGCGCAATCTGAGCGCGCGAATAGCCTGCGGGAGAGTTCATCGACGTGTCCTCGTGATGTTGGGATCGAACGATGGCGCCCTGTCGGGGCGCCGTCGCGGTTGCGATCACGGCTTCTGCGGCGCCGCGTCCGGCTTCGACGCGCCGTAGCGCCAGGCGTGCATCCGCGCCATCATCTGCGCCGGGGCGTTGATCTCGACGATGCTGACCTGGCCGTCATTGTCGGCGTCGAGCATCGCGAACGGGCGCTCGGCGAAGCCGCGCGACATCTCGGCGACCATGTCGCCGAATTCCTTCTTGGACAGCGTGCCGTTGCCGTCGGCGTCGTGCTTCTTCAGCAGCGCCGCGGTGCCGGCCTTGGCTTCTTCCGGCGAGACGACGCCGTCGCCATTGGCGTCGAGGGTCTTGATCAGCGGATTGTTGGCGAAGCCGCCGCGACCGCCCCAGCCGCCTTGGGCGAACTGCATCATGCCCGGGCCCCAATTGCCCATCTGCCCGAAGCCGTGCGGGCCGCAATGGCCGAACGGTCCGCCGCCGGCGATCGCCGGGATCGCCACGGCGCCGATGGCCACCACCGCTGCGACGGCGCCGAGCGCCAGGATTGTGCTGCGTTTCATGTCGTGATCTCCTCTTGCTCCAGATTGGATGCAGCGAAGATCGGCCCGTCCTGTCGCAGCAGCTTGTCGGCCGCTTGGAGATTTGTATCGGTCTGTCGCAAGACGCCGGCCTGCGATGATTTGCGACAGAAGTCTTTTCCGGCGCGGGGCAAGTCGGGCTAGATCAAGACATGGCCGATCAACCACAGTTGCCGCACATCCTGGTCGTCGACGATCACCGCGAGATCCGCGAGGCGGTGACAAAATACCTCGAGCGCAACGGCATGCGCGCCAGCGCCGCCAGCAACACGGTCGAGATGGACGCTCAGCTCAAGGCCGGACGGTTCGACCTGATCATCCTCGACGTGATGATGCCCGGCGAGGATGGGCTGTCGGCAGCGCGGCGGCTGAGCACAGGCGGCGGCCCGCCGGTGCTGATGCTGAGCGCGCTGTCGGACGAGACCGACCGCGTGGTCGGGCTGGAGATCGGCGCCGACGATTATCTCGCCAAGCCGTTCAGCCCGCGCGAATTGCTGGCGCGGATCAAGGCGATCCTGCGCCGGAGCGAACGGCGCGAGCCGCTCGCCGGGACGCTGGGCGGCCGCAAGCTCGGCTTCGCCGGCTGGTTGCTCGACACCGATACCCGCGACCTCGTCCGCGACGCCGACCGCGCGGAGAAAATCGCCCTGACGACGGCGGAGTTCAAGCTGCTGGTGGCGTTTCTGGAACGGCCGCGGTTCGTGTTGACGCGCGAGCAGTTGCTCGACATCACCAGCGGCCGCAGCGCCGACGTGTTCGACCGCACCATCGACAACCAGGTGAGCCGGCTGCGTCGCAAGATCGAGGACGATCCGGCGCATCCGAAGATCATCACCACGGTTCGCTCCGGCGGCTACAGCCTCGCCGCCGACGTCCGGGAGCTGCCATGAGCCGCCGCAGGCCGCGCAGCCTTCTCACCCAGGTGGCGCTGCTCAGCTTCGCAGCGCTCCTCGTCGCCCAGTTCGTCAGTTTCTGGCTGTTCACAGCCGACCACGCCAAGCGGATTCGCGTCGCCCAGCGCATCGAGGTGGTCGAACGCGTCGCCGCCGTCGCCGCATTGCTGGACAAGGCCCCGGCGACGGCGCGCGACGACCTGCTCGAAGCGGCCAGTTCACGCTCGACACGGTTCGAGGTGGCCACGGCACCGACCGTCGATCGGCCCGTCGACCTGCTCGGGTCCGATTGCGGCCAGCGCGATTGCGCCGATCTCGGCTTGCCCGCGGGACTGCGGATGCAAGAGGACTTCGTTTCGCCGCGTGATGGCGGCCGGTTCAGCGATCCGCCACCCCGGTTCCGCGATCGGCTCGTGAAATCCAACCTGGCACCGGTCGCGTTCAAGCTGTCGCTGCCGCTGCGCGACGCGCAGTGGCTCAACGTCACCTCGCGCTTCGAGCGGCCGGCCATTCAACTGCCCCCGCAGGTGATGGGCACCACGCTGGTTTCGCTGGCGCTGGTGCTGGCGGCGCTGTGGTTCGCGCTGCGGCGCGTCACCCGGCCGCTCGATCAGCTCGCCTCGGCGGCCGACGGGTTCGGCCTCGACGCCCCGCCTCCCCGGATGCCGACCGGCGGACCGCGCGAAGTCCGTGCGCTGTCGGATGCGCTGGCGCGGATGCACGAGCGGCTGGCGCGGATGCTGGGAGAGCGCACGAGGATGCTGGCGGCGCTCGGCCACGATCTGCGCTCGCCGATCACCGCGCTGCGCGTCCGCGCCGAAATGGTCGACGACGCCGAGAACAAGGAGCGGATGATCGCGACGCTCGACGAGATGCAGCAGATGGTGGAAGCCACGCTGGCCTTCGCCCGCGGCGTCTCGACCGACCAGCCGACCGAACCTGTCGACCTCGCCGCGCTGGCGTCGGAGCTGGCCGCCGAGCTGAGCGCGATCGGACCACCGATCCGGATCACGTCGGCAACCCCGATCGTGCTGCCGCTGCGGCGCGTGCCGCTGCGGCGCGCGCTGCGCAACATCCTGGAAAACGCCCAGCGCTATGGCGGCGGCGCCGAGGTTCGGGTCGAGCAAGACGGCACCGAAGTCCGAATGGTGATCGAGGATCGCGGCCCCGGTCTGCCGGACAGTGACCTCACGCGGGTGTTCGAACCGTTCGTCAGGCTGGAGACCTCACGGTCGCGGGAAACCGGCGGCACCGGTCTCGGCCTGCCGATCGCGCGCGCCATTCTGCAGGCGCACGGCGCCACCATCGCCTTGGCCAACCGGCCCGAAGGCGGTCTGCGCGCGACGGTGACGTTCGCAGGATAGGTCGGCGGCGACTCGGTGAGGATGGGTGGACGACACGCGCCGGCTGGGCTGCTTTCCCGCCAATTCGCGGGAGGCCGGACCGTGCATGTTCGAAGAGAATGGCCTGATTTCGGTCAATCAGGCATTGCTTGGTGCGCTCGGAGGGACTCGAACCCCCACGATTTTACTCACTGCCACCTCAAGGCAGCGCGTCTACCAATTCCGCCACGAGCGCTTGGGATCGGTTCAGGCTGGGCGCCCGACCGGATCGACGGCGCCCATTTAACAAATCAATGATGGGGGTACAAGGCCGTCATCGTCGATCGGGCGATCGCGTCAACATCTGTTTGACCTCGACCGCGATGCGGTTGCGATCGACCAGCACAACGCCGCTGGCCACCGGCATGTTATTGGCGAGGATCTTGACCTCGTCGGCCTCGGTGGCGTCCAGTTCGATGATGGCGCCGCGGGACAGCCGCAGCACCTGGTGAATGGGCATCGAGGTGGTGCCGAGCACCACCATGAGATCGACCGAAACATTATCGAGTGTTGGCACTGGGACCCGGACCGGCAGGCTGTGAATGAAAGTGTGCGAACTTGACCACGTTATGGTTATTCAATGATTAACGCGCCGCTTCATGCCCGTCAGACGCTCGATTTGGCTGGTTTTCGCCCTCAGGCCGACGCCCGGCCGGTGGAATGGCTGATCTCGGAAGCTCCGGTGCCCTACCCCGACGCGGTCGCGGCGATGGAATCACGCGCCGCGGCGATCGCCGCCGGCGACGCCGCCGAGCTGGTCTGGCTGCTCGAACATCCGCCGCTCTACACCTCCGGCACCAGCGGCCAGTCCACCGACCTGCTCGACCCGCGGTTTCCGCTGCACACCACCGGGCGCGGCGGCCAGCTCACCTATCACGGCCCCGGCCAGCGGGTGGCCTATGTGATGCTCGACCTCAAGCGCCGCCGCCCCGACGTCCGCGCCTATGTGGCCGCGCTGGAGCAGTGGATCATCGCGACGCTCGACGCTTTCAATGTGCGCGGCGAGCGCCGCGAGAACCGCGTCGGCGTCTGGGTGGCGCGGCCCGACAAGGGCGCGGACCACGAGGACAAGATCGCCGCGATCGGCGTCCGGCTGAAGCGCTGGGTGTCGCTGCACGGCATCGCCATCAACGTCGAACCCGATCTGAGCCACTTCACCGCCATCGTGCCCTGCGGCATCAGCGACCCGCGCTACGGCGTCACCAGCCTGGTCGATCTCGGCCTGCCGGTGACGATGGCCGACGCCGACATCGCGCTGCGCGCGGCCTTCACCGAGATCTTCGGCGCGACCGTGGATGCGCCGCAAGTCGATCCGGCTGTCGATGCGGGCGCGAGGTCGCCGGCTTGAACACAGCGATCATCTATGTCGGCGCGGCGATCGCCGAGATTGCCGGCTGCTTCGCGTTCTGGGGCTGGCTGCGGCTCGGCAAGCCGGTGTGGTGGCTGGCGCCCGGGCTGCTCTCCCTCGCGCTGTTCGCCTATCTGCTGACGCTGGTGGAGAGCGAGGCTGCCGGCCGCGCCTATGCGGCCTATGGCGGCATCTACATCGTCGCGTCGCTGGCCTGGCTGTGGAGCGTCGAGGGCGTGCGTCCGGACCGCTGGGACGTCAGCGGCGCCTGCGTCTGCCTCGCCGGCGCGGCGATCATCCTGTGGGGCCCGCGCGGATAGAGCATGACGCGGCGCTGCAGCGCCGACTCACATCACACCGTCGCCAGGATCGAAAACCGCTCGCCGGGATTCCGCTGATCGAGCGCGTCCGGTCCCGCATCTTCCGCGAACACCCCATCGACCCGCGCGGCCGAAGGGCCGTGGTAACAGGCCGCGATCACCTCGGTCACGGTCGCGCTCACGCCGGCGAGCAAAGCCTCGACGCTGCCGTCGCGCCGGTTGCGGACCCAGCCTTCGAGGCCCTGCGCCTGCGCGGTCGTCGCGACCCAGGCGCGATAGCCGACCCCCTGCACATGGCCGCGAACGATCACCTGCCGGACCGCCCTGCTCATTCGCGTGCGAGCCCCAGAAACCGGGCGCCGCGCTCGTCGACCAGCGATGCGCGGGTGACGCGGTCCATCAGCTCGGGCGTGGCGAGGCCGGTGAGCTGCTGCGGCGCGGCGCCGTCGCGGAGCGCCGACAGCGTCCTGAACACCGCCTCGGTCGCCGCAGCGATCGGCGCGTGGCCCTGCACGGCGATGCGCACGCGCTGCGCGGCGAGGTACTCCCAATCGGCCAGTTCCGCCGGCGGGCTGCCGAGCACGATCGGCAGCCGCGTCGCGGCGCTGATCGCTTGCAACTGATCGCGCGCCTTCACGCCGGTGAAGAACAGCGCATCGACGCCGGCCGCCTCGTAAGCTACCGCGCGCTCGATCGCATCGTCGAGCGAACTGATCGAACACGCGCCGGTGCGGCCGATGATCACCAGCGACGGATCGAGCCGCGCGTCGAGTGCGGCGTTGATCTTGCCGAGCCCCTCCTCCGACGAGATCAGTTGCGGCTTGGCTTCGCCATAGGCCTGCGGCAGCAGCGTGTCCTCGATGGTGAGGCCGGCACAGCCTGCGGCCTCCAGCTCCTGCACGGTGCGGCGGACGTTGAGCGCGTTGCCGTAGCCGTGATCGGCGTCGACCAGCACCGGCAATGCAGCAGCGCGCGCCATCCGCCGCATCTGCTCGGCGAGTTCGGTGAGCGTGATCAGCGCGCTATCGGGATCGCCGAGGATCGCCAGCGACGCCACTGAGCCGCCGAACATCCCGAGCGGAAAGCGAAGATCGTCGGCGATCCGGATCGAGATCGCATCATACACCGACGCCGGGCGCACGCAGGCCGATCCTTCGAGGATCGCCCGCAACGCGCCGCGGCGGTCGCGCCAGGCCATCGCGGCTACGCGAACTCGAGGATCAGCGCGTCGACGGCGAGTGTGGCGCCCGCCGCGGCGTGGATCTTCTTCACCGTGCCGTCGCGCTCGGCGCGCAGCACGTTCTGCATCTTCATCGCCTCGACCACCGCCAGCGTCTCGCCGGCCTTGACCTCCTGGCCTTCGACCACCGCGATCGAGACCACCAGACCCGGCATCGGGCACAGCACCTTCTTGCCGGTGTCGGCCTTGTTGCCCTCCAGCATCCAGCGCGCCGCCGAGGCTTCGCGCTCGGTGAAGACGTTGACCGCGACTTCGTAGCCGTGATGCGCGAGCCGGACGCCGTTCGGGATCGAGCGGACCTGCACCGCGACCGGCTTGCCGTTGATGGTCCCCTGCCACACCGGGTCGCCGGGAATCCACGACGACAGCAATTGATGCGACTGCCCCAGCGATCCGTCGGCCTCGACGAAGCGCACCACGAAGCCCTCGCCCTCGCGGATCACATCGAGCGCGATCTCGCTGCGTTCGAGCCAGACGCAGCGGCGGCGTTCGCGGATCACCGCGCGGCCGATCATCTGGCCGGAAATCTTGCGCTTGCGCTCGCCGACGACGCGGTCGATCGCAGCGCCGACCGCGGCGATGCGGCGGGCGACGTCGCCCTCCGGCAGCCGCGCGGCGAAGCCCTGCGGGAATTCCTCGGCGATGAAGCCGGTCGAGAGATTGCCCTCGCGCCAGCGCGGATGCGTCATCAGCGCCGACAGGAACGGGATGTTGTGGCGGATGCCATCGACATAGAACGCATCCAGCGCGTGCGCCTGCGCCTCGATCGCCGCCGCGCGCGACGGCGCATGCGTCACCAGCTTGGCGATCATCGGATCGTAGAAGATCGAGATCTCGCCGCCTTCTTGCACGCCGGTGTCGTTGCGCACGGTGACGCCGGAGGCTGAGCTCTCGCTCGGCGGACGATACTTCACCAGGCGGCCGATCGACGGCAGGAAGTTGCGGAACGGATCTTCCGCATAGACCCGGCTTTCCACCGCCCAGCCCTTCAGCCTGACGTCCTTCTGCGCAAGCTCGAGCTTCTCGCCGGCCGCGACACGGATCATCTGCTCGACCAGGTCGATGCCGGTGATCATTTCGGTGACCGGGTGTTCGACCTGCAGGCGGGTGTTCATTTCGAGGAAGTAGAAGCTCTTGTCCTGACCGGCCACGAACTCCACGGTGCCGGCGGAATCGTACTGCACCGCTTTCGCCAGCGCGACCGCCTGCTCGCCCATCTTCCGGCGGGTGACCTCGTCGAGCAGCGGCGACGGCGCCTCCTCGATCACCTTCTGGTTGCGGCGCTGGATCGAGCATTCGCGCTCGCCGAGATAGATGACGTTGCCGTGCTTGTCGCCGAGCACCTGGATTTCGATGTGGCGCGGGTCGACGATGAATTTCTCGATGAAGACGCGATCGTCGCCGAACGAGGCTTTCGCCTCCGCCTTGGCGAGGTTGAAGCCTTCGGCGACCTCACTGGTCGAATGCGCGATCCGCATGCCCTTGCCGCCGCCGCCGGCCGAGGCCTTGATCATCACCGGATAGCCGATCTCGTCGGCGATTTTCACCGCGTGGGTGGCGTCCTCGATCACGCCGAGATAGCCCGGCACGGTCGAGACGTTGGCCTTGGCGGCGGCCTTCTTGGATTCGATCTTGTCGCCCATCGCGGCGATCGCGCCGGCGTTGGGACCGATGAAGACGATGCCGGCGTCGGCCAGGATACGCGGGAAGGATTCGCGCTCGGACAGGAAGCCGTAGCCCGGATGCACCGCCTCGGCGCCGGTCTTGCGGCAGGCCTCGACGATCTTCTCGATCACCAGATAGCTCTCGGATGCCGCCGCCGGTCCGATCAGGACCGCTTCATCGGCCATCTCGACGTGCAACGCGTCGCGATCCGCCTCGGAATAGACGGCGACCGTCTCGATTCCCATCAGGCGGGCGGTCTTGATGACCCGGCAGGCGATCTCGCCGCGATTGGCGATCAGAATACGTTTGAACATGTTCTTGTTGCTTGCGACCTTGGGAGTGGTTCTGCCCTCCCGGCGAGGGACGGCAATCGGCGTGCGTGTGCTTGTAACAATTCTGACGCCGAGGAAAACTAGTTATTGCGAAGGGGTGCCTCGCCGCCCGTCGCCGGGTGCACGCGCGTTCCTCCCTCGCTCCGCTTGCGCGGGTCCATTCTCCGTCGGCCGCCCGATGTCGCCCAGAACGGCCAAAGCCGCAACCTGATTTCACCCGCCCCCGCGGCCACGACGCCCTGGGCCGGGCCCGGCCGACATGGCCGCGAACAACGAAATTCCGCATCGCAGACAATAACCTCGCGCCATCGGACGACATCTTGGATGAACAGACCGACGGGCGGACTCGGCCGCATCAGCGTCCGCACAACGAAAAGGGCGGCGGGACATGATCCCGCCGCCCGGAGGCTCAGCCTGAGAGAGTTGCTTACATGCCGAGGTCGAATACCGTCGGGAGCTGAATCAACGGCAGGGTGGCGACGCCGACCAGGGTCGCGACCATCCGCATCAAAGTGCGATTGTTCGGGCGCGCGCTGCCGCGCATCTGACGCGAGATCCACTCCAGAACCTCGGTGTCGACGCCGACCGCCTTGGTCGGTGCCCAGGATTCGATGTCGGTATCCGGCGCCAGCGCCACGCTGCGCGACGGCACCGGCAGCCCTGACGCGGCGGCGGCATGGTGCACCACCGCCTTGGCGAACAGATCGTCGAAGCGACCGCCGTCCTTGCGCTCGGCTGCTGCGGCGTTGATCTCGAACAGGGCCTCGGCTTCGGCACGGCTGATCGGCTCGTTCTCCACCGCGGCGGCGGTAAGAATGCGCGCGCACCAGGCGACGTCGGCGTCGTCCAGCGTCCGCGAGAAATGAACTCTGCCGCGGGTCGTCGGGCCCTCTCCGGTGATCACGCCATCGCGCACGACACCGAGCGCCATAGCGGCGGTGTAGCGGTCCGAAATACGGGTGGATTCGATGCCGATCTCGTCGGCCAGGGCAGCGGCAGTCATGGGTCCTTGCTCTTCATGTTGGTTGCCGGCCAGCATTTCCACGCCGGCGTAAACGCTTGGTTAAGTCTTCAGCCGGGCTTGCGAGGTTCGCGCATCACCCTCGATCATCGTTAAGAGGGTTGCGGATTTGTCGCAGTGACCCGGGTCACGGACAATGAGATCGCAGGCCGCTCCGGCGGCGGTGCGGCGCAGCAAAGGCTTTATCGAGGCAGCAGGACACCCAAAATGTCGCAGCATCGCCGGTGGTGCCGGGACACCCGAAACAACCACCCGCGCAATGGTCGGGCGGCGCTCGCGCGCCGCCTACCAGCTCGCCCCGCCAGCTATCCCCGTCGTCTGAAAATCAGCGCGGCGACAACCGGTCTGCAATCACGAGGCCGAGCGACCCGGAGACCGCGGTGACGAAGGTGCCCCACGAGATGTCGGCGGCGACCATCGGCCAGGTCCAGTGCTTCAGAACCGCCAGCGCGGTGAGCTCGAAGGTCGCATAGCAGAACAGGCCGAACAGCGCCCCGAGCAGCAACGCCGATTTCCAGGTCGCGGTCGCCGCGCCATTGACGAACACCATGATGCCGACGACGTAGAGCGAATAGAACAGCACCGCCGGCAGCAGCCGGACCGGGCCGAGCATCTCGCCGACCTGGCTGGCGAAGAAGTCCTTCGCAATGAATCCGAGAAACAGGAAATCCAGCGGGATAAGAATGATGAACGTCGCCAGGTAAAGAACGCCATACCGCTTCAAATCAACCTCCAATTATCATCCGCATCGTTCTCAATACGCTTTACTTCTTTTCCGGTTTCAAGCCCGCAACCCTCGCCACGGATCAAAATCCCTCCTGCCGGATTGCATCTTCCGATGAGCAACGACATTCCCCGCCCCGTCATCGTCTGGTTCCGCGACGATCTGCGGCTCTCCGACCATCCGGCCCTGCACGCAGCTGCGGCCTCCGGCAGCCCGCTGATCTGCATCTACGTCCATGACGAACAAAGCCCGCAACTGCGTCCGCCGCAGGCGCGGCCGATCGGCGGCGCCGCGCGCTGGTGGTTGGCGCAGTCGTTGCGCGCGCTCGCCGCCGAGCTCGAGCAGCGTGGCGCGCGACTGATCCTGCGCCGCGGCCCTGCCGCTGCGATCGTCGGTGAACTCGCCCGACAGGTCGACGCCGCCGCCGTGCATTGGAACGAGATCGAGATCGCACCGCATCGCGCCATCGCCGACGACCTCGCCGAAACGCTGAGCATGTCCGGGATCGATCACCACCGCCACCCCGGCGACCTGTTGGTGGCCCCGTCCGAAATCCGAACCAAGGACGGCCGCGGCCTGCGCGTGTTCACGCCGTTCTGGCGCCGCGTCCTCGGCCTCGGCGATCCACCGAAGCCGTTGCCGGCGCCGGCGATGCTGCGCGCTGGACCCGACATTGCAAGCGACGATCCGGCGACGTGGCAGCTGGAGCCGACCGCGCCGGATTGGGCCGGTGGACTGCGCGCGAGCTGGACGCCGGGGGAACGCGCCGCGCACGACCTGCTCACCGCCTTCCTCGATCGCCTGCCCGGCTATGCCGCGGACCGCGACCGGCCCGATCGCGACGCCACCTCGCTGCTGTCGCCGCATCTGCGGTTCGGCGAGATCAGTCCGCGGCAGCTCTGGTACGCGGCGCGCTTTGCCGCCGCAAAGCGGCCGGCGATCGCCGCCGACATCGACAAATTCCTCAGCGAACTCGGCTGGCGCGAGTTCTGCCGGCACCTTCTGCACGACCACCCCGATCTCGCCGAGCGCAATCTGCAATCGGCGTTCGACGCCTTTCCGTGGACGCGCGACGATGCGGCGCTCGCCGCCTGGCAGCGCGGACGCACCGGCTATCCGATCGTCGACGCCGGGATGCGCCAACTCTGGCACACCGGCGTGATGCACAATCGCATCCGTATGGTGGTGGCCTCGTTCCTGGTGAAGCATCTGCTGATCGACTGGCGGCTCGGCGAAGAATGGTTCTGGGACACGCTGGTCGACGCCGATCCCGGCAGCAATCCCGGCAATTGGCAGTGGGTCGCCGGCTCCGGCGCCGACGCCGCGCCGTATTTTCGCGTCTTCAACCCGATCCTGCAGGGCGAGAAGTTCGATCCCGCCGGCGATTATGTGCGCCGCTGGGTGCCGGAGATCGCGGCCCTGCCGAACAAGTTCATCCACCAGCCATGGACCGCGACGCTGCTCGAACGCGCCGCGGCGGGCGTTGCGCTCGGCGGCAATTACCCCGCGCCGATCGTGGATCACAAGGTCGGACGCGCGCGCGCGCTTGCCGCTTACGCCGAACTGCGTCAGAGTTGAACAACTGCGGTTAGCACCACTACTAACTGACGCGAATCGGCTATCGTCGATTCCATCTGTAAACCCATCTAGTGAACCTCGGGGAATGACATGGACGACGACAAGCCGATGATCGATCAGGTGACGGACGCCATCAGCAACGCGGCCGACGAAGCCAAGAAGGTGGTGAAGAAGGCCCGCAAGGCCGCCACCAAGGCGGCCAAGAAGGTCGCCAAGAAGGTGACCGGCAAGAAGGCGACCGCCAAGAAGGCGAAGAAAGCCAAGAAGGCCCCCGCCAAGAAGACCGCGAAGAAATCCGCCAAGAAGGCCGGCAAGAGCGTCGCCAAGAAGGCGAAGAAGACCACCAAGAAGGCCCCGAAGTCGGTGAAGAAGGCCGGCAAGAAGGTCGCCAAGGCGGCCAAGAAGGCCCCGAAGAAGGCCGCCAAGAAGGCCAAGAAGTCGAAGCGCTGAGCCTTTCGGCCTCGGCAAGCGGAAGCCTCCGGATCATCGCCGGAGGCTTTTTGCTGTGCGGCGCGTCCCACCTCCTCGATCGTCGACCGTGCGGTCATGGCGAGGAGCGCAGCGGCGCCGGGTGCTCCGCCTCGCGTTGGTCGAGCGGGCCCGGCCATCTTCAATTCGGAAGAACGCGACGATGATCCGCGTGTCCCGCACGCGGTGCAGCGCGCAGAGCTGCGCCGCCGATGCGGGACCCCGGTTTCTCCTGCTGATCAAGCAGCGCGTAGGGTGGGCAAAGTCGCGCAGCGACGTGCCCACGCGAACGCTGCTGCTGCATCTGAGGGGCGCGATTCCCCTCACCACATCCACCGTCATCGCCCGCGCAGGCGGGCGACCCAGTATCCCGGAGCGTCTGCGGGTCCGCTGTGCATCCGCCGTGGCGCCCTGCGATACTGGATCACCCGCCTGCGCGGGTGATGACGGTCGTGGTGATGACGGTCGTGAAGGCGGAAGGCCTCTTGACAATAATCCTATTATGATTATAGTCCGCCCCGTCCTGTCCGTGAGGGGCGCTTCGCGAGGCGTCGTACAAGCGGGACAGATCGGCGGGCTGGGTAACCAGCCCGGAACGATGGCCCGGCGAAGCCGACACTTGTCGGCGAAGCCGGAGCGGACGCGGCGTCCTGCGCGTCGTGCCTCGCAAGCACGCGTCCGGGAGGCTTCGGGGACCCGTCCGGGCCTACTACGAGGCTCTGCGACTTGTTAGTTCGCTGCACGGGGGCAGGCGAAGGCGGCGAAATCCGCCGGACCGTGGGGTTTCATTACCCTTGCCTGTCAACGGAAGCACGTGCCCGAAGACAGAAAGCGCCGCGGTGGGCGCGCCGGAAGGCGTTACGCGATGGTCGCAAGCCATCGCGAGAAACCACCAAACCCCGCGCCGACCGGCGCGCCCCCACCCCTCGCTGTGACAGCGACGGGTCCAAACCTCGGGCTCGATGAGCCGCGAGAACGAAGAGCCGTGGCTGTTTGACAATTGAATCGGAGATCGCGGCAGGGGATGGCGACTGCTACACTCACCGCCGTCATCCGCGGGCTTGACCCGCGGATCCATCGCGCGCGAAGCGCGCTGATCGATGCATCTCGTGAAGAAGATGGATTGCCGGGTCAAGCCCGGCAATGACATCAATCTGCATCCCGAGCCCAACGCGGCGCTCGCCTTGCCTACACCTTCGCGCGGTTGACCAAGAACACCGCCGCCGCGCAGGTCGCCATGCCGGCGATCGCCACCGCGTCGAGGCGCTCGTCGAACAGCACGAAGGCCATCAGCGCCGTCACCGCCGGCACCAGATAGAACAGGCTCGCCACCGAGGTCGCGGCCGAGCGGCGGATCAGCCAGTACAACAGGCCGATCGAGCCGATCGACAGCACCACCGCGAGCCAGCTCACCGCCAGCACGAACTCGGCGGTCCAGTTGACCTCGCGGGTTTCGAACAGGAACGCGCCCGCGGCGAAGAACGCCAGCGCCGCGAGATACTGCACGATGTTGCCGGCGCGCCAGTCGATGCCGCCGCAGAACCGCTTCTGATACAGCGTGCCGACGGTGATCGCGACCAGCGAGCATCCCGAGGCGAACCATCCCCAGCCGGCGTCGCCGCTGATGGTGCGGTTGTGCATGATCATCAGCGCGCCGCCGAGGCCGAGCGCCAGCCCGGCCCATTGCTGCACGGTGACGCGCTCGCCGAGCCAGCGGTTCGCCAGCGTCGAGGTCAGGATCGGCTGCAATCCCGGGATCAGCGCCGACAATCCCGCCGGCACGGAGTGTGCGATCGCGATCGCGGTGCCGGCGAGATAGACGCCGTGCACCAGGAGGCCGGCGACGATGCTGTGGCCGATGCCGGCGAGGTTCGGCCAGCGCGGCCGGCCGATCGCGGCGATGATCGCCAGCAGCGCCACCACCAGCACCATCCGGATCGCCAGATAGGTCAGCGGCTCGGCGCCGCTCAGCGCGTATTTGGTGCCGACGAAGCCGGTGCTCCACAGCACGACGAAGATCGCCGGCGCCGCGCGCGCGGCGAGATGGTCGGAGGGTGAGGTCATGGCAGCTTGAGTGCCCGATCCGCGCGCGGGCGGCAATCTCGAATGCGCGGAGCGGCCCGCGCGAGCGCTCAGCGAGGCTGCGCGATCAGAAGTCCTCGGGGCACGGGTCGACGATTTTCCACAGATCGACGCCGTTCTTGATCTTCTTCATCTCGTTGGTGAGGCCGCCATTGCGCCGGATCCAGTCCCTCACCGGCTGGGGATAATACCCCATCAATTCGGAGGTGCCCTCGGAACTGTTGACCTTGATGCCGAAGGTGAAGGCCTTGTCGTAATAGGCCAGATGGAAGCCGAGGCTGGCGCGCGGGGTGACGCAGATCTTGTTCAGCGGCACGATGCCGAACACCATGGTGCAGGCCGAATTGCAGATGCCGTCGATGATCACCCGCTCGCGTCGCTCGCGGATGCGCTCGTATTTGGCCTTGTACTCGGTGACGTAGCCGCCGTGATCGCGGGTGATGCGCAGATCGGCATGCGCCGGCGACACCATCAGCAGCAGAGGCAGCAGCAGCGCGGCAAGCAATCTTCGCATGGATCGGTCGGTAACCGGAATGGTCGGGAGGAAACGACGGCCGGCTCCGCCGGGCTCCCCAATGTGGCGTCACATGGTTGGGAAATCCTTAAACACCGCATTCCGGCGAAAACATGGGCAACTCTGCGCACCCCCTTGTAAATCCCGGCAAAAATGCGGTAATCGGCACGTGACCGGCCGGTTTGCGGCCGGTCGACGTGGCCAGGCGCTCGTAGCTCAGCTGGATAGAGCATCGGATTTCGATTCCGAGGGTCGGAGGTTCGAATCCTTCCGAGCGCGCCACGGTCAGCAAGGTTGTTGCGCTAAGCCGCCCGGCTTTGCGCGTCGTCGCCGACCAGATGGACCCGGTTGCGGCCGGCGGCCTTGGCCCGGTACAGCGCGACATCGGCTTCCGCGAACAGGTCGGCGATCCGCCGCCGATGCGGTCGGCCGACCAGAGCCGCGCCGATCGAGGCGCTGACCTCGATGCGAAGACCGTTCCAGAACATCGGTCGGCTCAACATCACGAGGGTCTGCTGCAGCACCTCGGCGATCCGCGCGGGAGCTGTCGGCGCCCGCAGGATGATGGCGAATTCGTCGCCGCCGAGCCGGCCGACCAGGCCGGCATTGTGGAACGCCCGCCGCAGCCGCTGCGCGACCTCGCACAGGCAGGCGTCTCCGGCCAGATGGCCGTGCGTATCGTTGAGATCCTTGAAGCCATCGAGGTCGATCAGCACGAGCGCCGACGCGAAGCCGTGATTCAGGCTGTCGTCCACGACCTCGCGATAGCGCACCTGGAAAATGGTCCGATTGGCGAGCCCGGTGAGCGGATCGGTTTCGGCCTGCTGCCGGAGGCTCTCGATCACGTGTCGGTCGGAGGTGACGTCCTGTTTGCAGCCGAAGATCCGCGCCGGCCGCTCGCCCTCCCGCATCGCGTTGATCCACAGGCGCATCCAGCGCCTTTCGCCGCGCCAGGTTCTGATCTCGGCGTCGAGCGAGACCGGGCGCCCGCTCCGGATCACCTCGGCACGCGCGAGTTCCATGTTCCGCCGCGATTCATCGATGTAGAGGTCGACGATGTTGGCGCGCCGCAGCGGGTTGGCCATCGGATAGCCGAAGATCTCGTAGACGCCCGAGGTCCAGCTCAGACGCTCGGTCTCGATGTCACATTCCCAGACGCCGATGCGAGCGGCATTCAGGGCCTGATCATACAGCCGTAAGCGAACCTCGTCCGACGACACCGAGGCAGCAGGGTCTTCCCTCATCGGCGATCCGACATTCCACGACCTTATCTGCGTACCCAAGGACTAGGGCTGCCGCGTTAACGAATCCTATATGCCGGCCCGCGTCCGCGACGCATAGGCGGCCGCTGAACGGACGGGCCGGCTCAGGCCAGAAATGCGTCCGACGTGGTCAGCACCAGGCCGCGTGCGGCCATGTCGCTGGCGAACTGCGCGGCGAGCGCCGGGAAATCCGGCGATCCGGGCGACGCCGGCACCGGCGACATGCAGTCGGTCAGGATGTGGATCTTCGGCAGATGCCGGTCACCGATGTGGTCGACGATCTGCCGGATGGTCGCCGCCACGCAGTGCGACGACGCCTCGCCGGCGATCGCGATCATGTCGGCCTCCTCCAGCGCCGCAACGATGTCGCGGTTGAGTTGCGTCGCCGGGTCGGCCGGATCGGGCACCTCGGCCAGCAGCGCGCCGTAGTGCTCGGTGAACATGTTGGTACCTTTGATGATGTAGTCGACCGTCGCGCACTGATCACGCTCCCAGCGCGCCATCGCGGCGCGCAGATTGTCGACGATGTTGTGGCCCCAGCTTCCGATCAGGCAATGCTCCGGCCAGATCATCAGCACGAATTTGCCGGCGCGCTGCAACTCGGCCGTGTAGTCCAGCATCCGGTTACGCCAGGCCGGGTTGCGCGGCGCCCAGATGCCGGCTTCAATCTCGGCAGTGGTAATCATCGTGAAGGGCGGCGGCGGACGGCCGTCGCTGTCGCGCCAGAACGCCGGATGCGCGACGTCGATGACCCGATGCGAATCCAGCGTGACGTGAATTCGCGCCAGCCGCCCGCCGAGCCGGCCGATCGTGGTCGCGAGGCGATCCATGTCGGCGAGCGCACCGGGCACCGGAAGGGCCGACCGAAAGCCCGTCCCGTCCGGCAGCGCGAGGCTAACCGACTCCCCTGCCTCCGCACCGATGTCCATGAAGTCGTTCTGCGGATCGATCACCACGAGATGAGTCCGAAGGCTCACACGATATCTCCTGTCGTCTCTGCCCGATGACCACAGCGCCGGCGCGGATCGTGCGAATGACTCTCATTGTACTTCGACCGCAAATCGTCACACTGATCGAATTCGCGGCACCGGGCGCCACGCATTTGAGCAACTCGACTCGGCAGCCGTCAGCGCCACCGCTCGATATCAAAAAGACGACTGGTAGTCTTACGTAGCGCAAGTTTCATCAATCTCTAAGGCGATGATCAACATAGTTACCCCGCTATTATTCGGACTCCCTCCGAACGTCGACGTCAACCCTGGGATTCTGCGCGATGATGAAATTCGATCGAATTGGTAACAAGCTCGGCCTGGCAGGCTTGCTGGGTGTGGTGTTGGCCGGCGGCATGCTGGTCAACCAGATGATGGCCGAGCAAAAGATCGCGGCGGCCAACACGCTCGCCGAGCGTCAGCAATACATCAACGAACACACGCTGGAAGCCAACATCGCCTTGCGGCGGATACAGCTCGCGGTGCGCGATATCAGGCTCGCCAAGACTCCCGCCGAGCTCGAGAAGCCGGTCGCAGCCCTGGCGGAGATGGCGGCGCGCACCCAGAAAGAACTCGAAGCAGCCGCTGCGCGCGCCGCGCGGCCGGAGACCAAGCAACGGTTCGAGAAAATCAAGGCGCTCGCCAAGGACTACGAAACGCAGGCATCGGCGCAGGTCAAAACCATCCAGCAAGCGTTCGCGATGGCCGCCAAGCGGGGCCAAGTGACGAGCGACTGGGGCAAGGCCTTCGAAGCCCTGAAGGCTTCTCCGGCGATCGCCGCGAGCCGCCTCGAGGTCGAGCGGGCGATGTACGAAGCGGATTCGCACTTCAACGCGATCCGCGCGGCGAACTGGCGGTTTACCGCGAGCGGGGAAGACAGCCAGAGGAAGGTCATCGAACTCCGCGCCACCGCCCTGAACGATGCGCTGGCCCGGCTGCGCAATATCTCCAACGACAAGGCGCTGACCACAGCCGCCGACCAGCTCTCGGCCGACGCCAAGACCTTTGTCGGGATGGCCAATGACGCAGTGAAGCTCGACAGCACCAGGAACGGGCAGTCGGCCTCGATGCTGACGATCGCCGACCAGATGGGCCCATTGATGCGGGAAGCCGTCGACGCCTCCAGCAACAGCTTCCGCACCGCCAAGGAGACCGCCGAAGCCGAGCTCGAGTCGGCCAACCGGATCAGCTTCATGGCTGCCGTCGCCGTGATGCTGGCGCTGATCGGCTCGGTGATCTTCACCTTCATCGGCGTCGCCCGCCCGCTCACCCTGCTGAACAACGCGCTCGGCCGGATCGCGGCCGGCGAACTCAATGCCGATATTCCCGGCGCAACCCGCGGCGACGAAGTCGGCGATATCGCCAAGACCGTGGTGGTGATCAGCAAGAACGCCGAACAGAAGGCCCGCGACGAAGCCGAAGCCCAGGCCAAGCAGGAGCAGATCGCCGCGCAGCGTCGCAAGGCCGATATGATCCAGCTCGCCGACAGCTTCGAAGCCGCCGTCGGCGAGATCGTCGACACGGTGTCGTCGGCCTCGACCGAGCTCGAAGCCTCGGCCTCGACGCTGACGTCGACCGCCGAACGCTCGCAGGAACTCACCACCATGGTGGCGGCGGCCTCTGAGGAAGCCTCCACCAACGTGCAGTCGGTGGCCTCCGCGACCGAGGAGCTGTCGTCCTCCGTCAACGAGATCAGCCGTCAGGTGCAGGAATCGGCGCGGATGGCCAATGAGGCGGTCAACCAGGCACGCACCACCAACGATCGCGTCGGCGAACTGTCCAAGGCCGCCGCCCGGATCGGCGACGTCGTCGAACTGATCAACACCATCGCCGGCCAGACCAACCTGCTCGCGCTCAACGCCACCATCGAGGCGGCGCGCGCCGGTGAAGCCGGTCGCGGCTTCGCGGTCGTCGCCTCCGAAGTGAAAGCGCTGGCCGAGCAGACCGCCAAGGCGACCGGCGACATCAGTCAGCAGATCTCCAGCATCCAGACCGCCACCCAGGACTCGGTGGGCGCGATCCGGGATATCAGCGGCACCATCGAGAAACTGTCCGAGATCGCCTCCACCATCGCCTCGGCGGTCGAAGAACAGGGCGCCGCGACGCAGGAGATCTCCCGCAACGTGCAGCAGGCTTCGCAAGGCACGCAGCAGGTCTCCGCCAACATCACCGACGTGCAGCGCGGCGCCACCGAAACCGGCTCGGCCTCGGCGCAAGTGCTCTCGGCGGCCCAAACGCTCTCCAGCGACAGCAACCGCCTCCGGAGCGAAGTGGGCAAATTCCTCAGCACCGTCCGCGCCGCGTAACGACGACAGAGCCCGGCTCCGCATGGAGCCGGGCTTTTCGACCTGCACATCGAGATTGCGACCATCGGGCCGTGGAGTCGTGCCGCCATCCGGCACTGCCCCGCGGCCTCTTCGTGTCTCGTTGCGCGACCAACTTTACAACGCCCCGCCAGTGCCTTCGCGTGATCCTGTCACGTTGACGCCGATCGGCCGGCTTTGGCATAAGTGAGCAGCGCCTTTCGGCGATACGGCGCGGGGGGACGTGATGAGGAACGGTCTGTATTCGATCCACGCCGATCTGCTGGACGGCCGCTCCGGCAAGGGCAGCGGCGTCGCTCTGTTCCGAAACGGCAAGATCCTCGGCGGCGACGCGTATCTGTTCTACACCGGCAGCTACGTCACCACCGGCGACACCTTCAAGGGCGAGGTCACGGTCAGCCAGCACACGCCGAGCCCCGACGCCAATCCGCTGTTCGGCGGTCAGAAAGAACCCGTCGGCATCGGCGTTTCGGGAAGCTGGACCGAGACCTCGGCGGTGATGCAGGGCACGGCGCTGGTCGGCAAATCGAGCCAGCTGTTCCGGGCAACTCTGCGCTGGCTGGCAGAGGCCGACTGAGCCCGCGGCGGGAACGCCCGGCTCAGGCCTGCGCGGTCATCGGCTCGTCCACCACGTCGCGCGGCGCGACGCGCGGCAGGATCATCTGGATGCGCGTGCCGTTGCCCGGCGCGGAATCGAGATCGAGCCGGCCGCCGAGGCGGTTGGTGACGATGCTGTAGACGATATGCAGGCCGAGCCCGGTGCCACCCTGATCCCGCCGCGTGGTGAAGAACGGGTCGAACGCCCGCCTGCGCACATCCAGACTCATGCCGCAGCCGTCGTCGGCGTAGATCACCTCGACATTGTCCTTGCCGGAGGCACGGACCTTGATCTCCACCGTGCCGGGGCGGCCATTCGGAAATGCGTGCGCCACCGAGTTTAGAAACAGGTTGGTCAGTACCTGACCGTAGGGGCCGGGATAGGAATTCATCGTCAGACCGGGCTGGCAATCGACATCCAGCGTCAGATTGTGCTTACGCAGGCCCGGCCGCAGACTCATCACCACCTGCTCGGTCAGGTCGCCGAGATCGAACGGCCGCTGATCCGAATAGTTGCGGTCGGCCGCGACCTGCTTGAACGACTGGATCAGCTCGGCGGCGCGGTTGAGATTGGCGACGAGCTGCGAGGCCGCATCGCGGCTGGTGGCGAGGAATTCGTTGAGCCGCGAGCGTTTGAGATCGCCGCGCTCGACTTCGGCGGCGAATACCGAGGTCTTGCGCTCCAGCGCGGAGGCGACCGTGAGGCTGATCCCGACCGGATTGTTGACCTCGTGGGCGACGCCCGCGACCAGACGTCCGAGGGCGGCGAGCTTTTCCGCCTCGATCAGCGATTGCTGGGTCTCGCGCAGATTGCGCAGCGCCGCCTCGGCGGCATCCTTGGCCTTGCGCATTTCCAGTTCGCCGCGCTTGCGCTCGCCGATATCGAGCGCGACCGTGACGATCCGCTCGATATTCCCTTGCGAATCCTTCAGCGGCATCTTGTTGACCAGCCATTGCCGCATCGCGCCGGTGGCGTCCTGATATTCTTCTTCGTAGAAGCCGAGTCCCTCGCCGGTCGCCAGCACCTTCTTGTCGTTGGCGTCGGTCTTGTGCGAGCCGTAGCGCGACATCAGGTCGGCGGTGGTGCGGCCGATCGCGTCGTTCGGATCGATGCCGAAGATCGTCGCCATGTAGCGGTTCATCAACAGATAGCGAAGCTCGGTGTCCTTGACGTTGATCACCGCCGGAACGGTGTCGATCACCTGTTGCAGCAGGCGGCGCCCCTCGGCGACCGCGGTCTCCGCACGCTTCTGGTCGGTGATGTCGCGGACGGCGCCCTCGTAGCGGATCACCGCGCCGGTCTCGTCGCGCACCGCGCTGGCGCTGTCCGACAGCCACAGCACGTCGCCGTTGCGCTTGAGCGCCTGATACTCGAACTCGCGCACCATGCCGTCGCGCTGCATCAGCGCGCGATAGGCGTCGCGCTTGCGCGGATCGAGATAGATCGAGTTGGAGACGTCGCCGGTGGCGCGCATCAGGTCGGCCGGATCGTCGTAGCCCATCATCCGCGCCAGCGCCGGATTGGCGTTCAGCAGCGCGCCGTCCGGCGTCGTCACATAGATGCCGTCGATCGAGCCTTCGAACAGCTTGCGGTAGCTCTCCTCGGCGAGGCGCTGTTCGGCGAGCGCCCGCACCGCTGCCTCGCGCGCGCTGTCGGCCTCGACCAGCGTGCGACGGAACACTTCCGCCGCGCGGGCGATGTCGCCGATCTCGTTCTTGAGTTCGATCGCCGGAATCGCGGTGTATTGCTGGCCGGCCGCGAGCTGGCGGATCGCCTTGGTGATCGCGGTGAGCGGACCGACGGTGCGGCGCACGACGAACGCCGCCGCCAACAGGCCGACGAGCACGCCGGCGGAGCCGAGCACGATGCTCTGCCACTTGTCCTCGGTGAGCGTCCGGGCGAGATCGCGCGACAGCACCCTGCCCCGCCGCGCGGCGACATCACGCAGCAGCTCGGTGACACGCGCGATCGACCGTCCTTCCGCACCGAGCACGTTGCGATCGAGCGATGCGATCTCGTGCTCGACCGCCGTGGTCGAGATGATCACGTCGGCATAGTCGCGCACCGCGGTCGCGGCGGCGACATCTCCGATCGGGATCGCGCGCATCCGCTGCGCCGCCTCCCCCGCGCCGATCAGATCGCGCGACAGCAGCGCAGCGGCGATCTTGCTGTGCTCGCCGTGCAGCGCCGCCGCCAGCGAACGGTCCTGCAGCCCGACCACCACCGCCTCGAACGCCTCGCGCAGCGGCGGGACGGTGGCGACCATGTCCGCCCGCCGCGGCATCAGCGCGGTGATCCGCTCCAGCCCGTCGCGATAATTGGTGAGCCGATCGGTGACGCCGTCGATCATCTCGCGCTGATCGGCATCGAGCTCGAGCCGCGTCTTCTTCAATAGCGCGGTCAGGGTCGAGGCGGCCTCGAACACCCGCCCGGCCGGCTGCGCGCTCGGTTCGCTGACGACCTGGCGCGCCGCAAAGCGGAGATCGCTCATCCGGCGCTCGATCTCCTCGGCGAGATCGCCGACACTTTGCAGCCGCTGCAATTCGGCGAAGGTGGCGTCGATATGACGGATCGCGACCACGCTGCCGATGCTGGTCATGGCGATGATGGTCAGCAGCAACAGGAAGCTGCCGAACGTCATCTGTCCGATCGAAAGCGTGCGCGACCTCACGCTCTGGATGAACGCTGCAATGGCGTTTGGCATGCTGGCGAAACCGCTGCTCCGGTCGGGGCGAACATCGTCCCACGAATTCGCCGTGAAGGGTATCGCGTCCGCCCGCCGACAACAACGGCGATCGGCGGGCCCGCCTGGACAGGCCCGCCGACAGGTCGAGGCTTCGACAGCCCTGCCTGTCGGCCGGCGCTCCCGGCCGACAGGGGCGCGCCGCTATTTCTTCGGCCGGATCGCGTCCGCGGTGCCCTGGATGAAGGCCTGGATCTTGACCACATCCGCCTCGGTGAGCTTGCCGGTGAAGTCCGGCATGCCCTTGTCGCGGTACGGGCCCTTGAACACGATGTCCTTCAGATGGGCGATGTTCTCGGTCGACGTGTAGCCGAGATTCTTGACGTTGCCGCCGCGGTCAACGCCCGGCACGCCGTGGCAGGTGGCGCAGGCCGCGACATAGATCGCGGTGCCTTCCGGCACGTCCTTCGGATCGTATTCGATCCCGGTCAGCAGATTGCCCATCTGATACTTGGTGAATTCCGGCATCGGCGCCTTGCCGCCCACCGCGAAGGTGTAGACCGTGCCCGGCGCTTCCTTCTCCGTGGCGCGCTGGCTGATGCCGAACACGCCGCCCCAGCCGACCGCGATCGAGACGTATTGCACGCCGTCGACCATGTAGGTGGCCGGCGCCGCCACCGCGCCGGTGCCGAGCGGGCTTTCCCAGAGCTTCTCGCCGGTCTTGGCGTTGTAGGCGACGAAGCGCCCGTCCGCGGTGCCCTGGAACACCAGATTGCCCGCGGTGGTGAGCGTGCCGCCGTTCCATGGCGCGACATATTCGGCGCGCCAGACCTCCTTCTGCTGCACCGGATCCCACGCCAGCAGCCGGCCGAACGGCAGGTTCTTCGGCGGCACGGCGTTCAGCGTGAAGCCGACGTTCCAGCCGGTGGTGCTGCCGAATTTGAACGGCTCCATCTTGTTCTGGGTCAGCGCTTTCTCACCCGTCAGATTGATGGGTACGCCTTGCGCCGGCAGATACACCAGCCCGGTCTGCGGATTGAACGACATCGGGTGCCAGTTGTGCGCGCCGTACGGGCCCGGAATGCTGTCGAACGATTTGGTCGGGTCGCGCGCTTCCGGATTTTCGATCGGCCGGCCGTTGGCGTCGTAGCCGGTCGCCCAGTTCACCTCGACGAAGTTCTTGGCCGAGATGAACTTGCCGTTGGTGCGGTCGATCACGAAGAAGAAGCCGTTCTTCGGCGCGTGCAGCACCACCTTGCGCGGCTGGCCGTCGATGGTGAGATCGGCCAGGATCATCGGCTGGGTCGAGGTGTAGTCCCAATTGTCGCCGGGCGTCTCCTGATAGTGCCAGACGTACTTGCCGGTGTCGGCGTTCAGCGCCACGATCGAACCGAGATACAGATTGTCGCCGCCGGCGGGACTGCGCAGATGCCGGGCCCAGGGCGAGCCGTTGCCGGTGCCGATATAGACCATGTTGAGGTCGGGATCGAAGGTGATGCTGTCCCACGCGGTGCCGCCGCCGCCATTGACCCACCATTTGCCGGCCGGATCCCAGGTCTTGGCCGCCGCTTCCATCGAGGCGTCCTCGAACGGCTTCGACGGATCACCGGGCACCGTGAACCAGCGCCAGGCCTGGTTGCCGGTCTCCGCGTCGTAAGCGGTGACGTAGCCGCGCGCGCCGTATTCGGCGCCGCCATTGCCGATCACCACCTTGCCGTTGAACACCCGCGGCGCGCCGGTGATGGTGTAGGAATAGCCGTGGTCGATCACGGTGTCCTTTTCCCAGACCACCTTGCCGGTCGCGGCATCCAGCGCGACGAGGCGTCCGTCATAGGCGCCGACGAACACCTTGCCCTTGTACAGCGCGACGCCGCGGTTCACGACGTCGCAGCAGCCGCGATAGCCCTTCGAGCGGTCGACGCCGGGGTCGTAGGTCCACAGCTTCTTGCCGGTCCGGGTATCGACCGCGTGAACAACGCTCCACGACGCGGTGACGTACATGATGCCGTCGACCACCACCGGTGTCGCCTCGACGCCGCGATCCGAACCAAGACTGTAGCTCCACTGCAGGCCGAGCTGCTTGACGTTGTCGACATTGATCCGGTCGAGCTTGCTGAAGCGCGTCTCCGCGTAGTCGAGCCCGTAGCTCGGCCAGTCGTTGGTGGTCTTGGCGTTGGCGATGATGGCGGCGCTGTCGATCGCGCCGGTCGCGGCGCGGATATGATCGGCGGAGCCCTTCGCGTTCTGCGCGAACGCGCCGCCGTGAAACAGTGCCGCGGCGATCAGCGCGGCGGCACCGAGTTTCAGGTCTCTCTTTGTGGATGTTGCGGATCGTGATGTCGCGTTGTCGCGGAGGAATCGGTGCGCAAACCACACCGACACGGCAGGCTGTTTCATGCTTCGCTCCCTATGGCCTCTGACGGGCCTGGCCGGGAGTGTTGCGCGCGTTGATGCGAGCGTCAACCAAGGACGCACGTGCTACGAGTTGTATCGCATGACGCGCCGCAACGCGCGTTCGCCGCAGCGCAGCGCGCGAAGCGGTCGTGAACTAACTGCCTAACTGCCGGTGAACTCGAACACTTCGCCGTCGTAACCGGCCTCGGCCGGAATCCGCAGTGTTCTCTTGTCGCCGTCGCGGCTCATGATCGGCATCACCGTCACGATGGGTTTGCCGCGACTGTCGGCGAGCGCCTGCCGGACGTTGGGCTGCTTGCCGAGCCGGATCAGGTTGCGCGTCGTCGGAAACGGCAGCGTGAAGCGTCCGCTGTCGCCGCCGTCCAACGCCTCCTGCGGCGACAGCCAGATCGAATCGGTCGACTCCTTGCCGTCGTGCATGCCGAGCTGTTCGGGCGGCGCTTCGGCGAGGAAGAACCAGGTGTCGAAACGCTTCGGCAATTTCTCCGGCGTGATCCAGCGCGCATAAGGCACCAGCAGATCGAGCGCCAGCACCAGGTCGTGATCGGCGAGGATCTGCGCGAACGAGATCCTGCTCTCGCACAGTGCGGTGCGGTGCAAGGCCTCGATCTCGGCGGCGCGGGACGCCGCAACGAGTTGATCGCTGCCGAGCGGACGCGCCAGCAGGATGCCGCTCTCCTCGAAAGTCTCGCGAATCGCCGCGATCTGGAAATCCAGCGCCGGTTCGGCGGTGGCGTCCGCGCAACAATACAGCTCCGGCCGGCCGATGATGTCGCGATCCCCGGCATCGACGCTGCCGCCGGGGAAGACCAGCGCACCCGAAGCGAACTCGATCTGATAGTGCCGCACCATCATGAAGACGTCGAAGGTGTCCGGACGGTCGCGCAGCAGCATGATGGTGGACGCGGGACGCGCGACCGGGGTTTCGCTCGACATTCGCCCTACTCCGCCGCGCTCGAACGCAGCTCGAGATCGGCCCGTTTGTCGATCCGGGCGAGCCGCGACAACAGATAGTCGACCTCCTCGCGCGCGGTCTCGCTCAACACCGAGCCCGGCTTGCGCTGGGCCGACGAGGCGATGATGCCGCGCTTCTTCAGCACGTATTTGCGCACGGCGAGCCCGACGCCTTGCTGCTGCTCGTAGCGGATCAGCGGCAGATGCGCGTCGAACAGATTGTGCGCCAGATCGCGCTGGCCCGCTTTCGACAGCTTGACGACATCGACCAGCATGTCCGGGAAGCAATAGCCGGTCATCGCACCGTCGGCGCCGCGCTCCATTTCGAAATCCAGAAACAGTCCGCCATTGCCGGTCAGGATCGACAGCGGCCGCAGCGAGCCGTCCTTCTGGAATTCGCGCAGCCTGGTGATCTTCTCCAGACCCGGCCAGTCCTCGTGCTTCAGCATCACGCAGGACGGGTTCTCCATCACGATCCGCCGGATCACGTCGGGCGTCATCACCACCGACAGCGTCAACGGATAGTCCTGCAGCACCCAGGGAATATCGTCGCCGATCGCCTCCACGGCCTGGCGGAAATAGCCGGTGATCTGCTCGTCGGTCCGCAGCGACGGCGGCGGCGCGATCATCACGCCGGCAGCGCCGGCCTCCATCGACGCGCGCGCCAGCGCACGCATGGTCGCGAAGCCCGGCGCCGAGACGCCGACGATGACCTGCATCGCCTTGGCGCGCTTGACGAACCGCACGGCCACCGCTTCGGCCTCGGCCGCGTCGAGCTTCGGCGCCTCGCCGAGGATGCCGAGAACCGTGACGCCTTCGCAGCCGACCTCGGCGTAGAAATCGGTCAGCCGGTCGATCGAGGTTTCGTCGATCTTGCCGTCATGATGGAACGGCGTCGGAGCGATGGCGAAAGTGCCGGCGGCGTCGGGGGTCAGCTTCATCGGGGCAGCCTTTGTCCAGTCGTGGTCGAGAATTCAATCCAATCGGCCACTCGATAACATCATCCCCGGCCAAAATCCCCCCCGCCCTCGCATGGCCGTGTCCCGCCGACAATCCGGGAACCGGGACAGTGCATCGAGGTTGGAACCGGATTCTGTGGCGCGAGCTGCCCTAGCCCAGCACGCTCCGGCCGCTTTTGATCACGGTGACGTCGCGCGCCTTCACCTTGGCCTCGAACGAGATCACATTGCCGTCCTTCCACAAATCCATCGTGACGGTCTCGCCCGGATAGACCGGCGACGAGAACCGCACGGCGTGCTGCCGGAACGCCGAGGCGTCGTAATCCGCATAGGTCTGCAGCACGCCGCGGCAGGTGATGCCGTAAGTGCACATGCCGTGCAGGATCGGCCGCGGGAACCCGGCTTTCTGGGCGAATTCCGGATCGGAGTGCAGCGGGTTGCGGTCGCCGCACAGCCGATAGATCAGCGCCTGATCCGGCCGGGTGGTGATATCGACCGAGCGATCCGGCGCGCGGCTCGGCATCTTGTGCGGCTCGGGCTGCTCCAGCGCCGGGCCGCCGAAGCCGCCGTCGCCGCGGGCGAAGCGCGACGCCAGCAGCGTCGCCAGCTCGGCGCCGGCCTCGTCGCGCAGGATGGTCTGGTGACGGATCACCACGCCCTTGTCCTTGCCCTTGTCGTAGACCTGCACGACGGTTGAATCGGCGGTGATCTTCGCAGCCACCGGCATCGGCCGATGAAAGGTGATGTCGCGCTCGCCGTCGACGACCAGCAGGCGATTGAGATTCATCTCGCCGGGGCCCGCGCCCCATGCCGCGACCGAGGCGAAGGTCGGCACCACTTTCAGCGGCCGCTCGGTGTAGGTCGCCTCGTTGACGAAGGCGAGTTCGCGCTCATCCATCGGATCGGCGCCCATGCCGATGCCGTAGGCATAGAGCATCACGTCGCGATCGGTGTAGGCGTAGTTCTGGCCGATCGCCTCGAGGGCCATGAGTTCGTCGTAACGGGCCGACATCGGCTTCTCCATTGTTGTTATTCGTGTTGCGCCTGCGACTGCGCCCTCTCCCCTTGTGAGAGAGGGCTGCACTGACGTCGCGCCGATTGCAGTCCGGTGAGCGGAAGCGGCATCGCGCGCTTCGACCCCTCACCCGCCTGTGCTGCGCACAGGCACCCTCTCCCACAAGGGGAGAGGGAAGTAATCAGACCACTGTAAAGAACGGCAGCGGCGCGCCGCCGTCACTCGGCTTGAACACCACCTTGACCTTCTGCCCGATCTTCAGCGCCGCAAAATCGCAATCGACGAAATTGGTCAGCACCGACGGGCCCTCCTTGAGCGTCACATAGCCGATGGCGTAAGGACCGGTGGCGGATTTCCGCATCAGGCTGAAGCTGTAGATCTCGCCCTCGCCCTTGCTCTCTTCCCACACCGTCTGGTCGGAGAAGCAGAACGGGCACAGCGTGCGCGGAAAGTAGTGCGCCTCACCGCAGGCCTGGCAACGCTTGATCAGCAGCTTGCCTTCGCTCGCCGCATCCCAGAAAGCCTTCGTTTCCGGATTGCCTTGCGGCGCTGGATATTTCACGGGGCTGTTCATCACACGCGCTCCAGAATGCAGGTAGATGCGGCGTGGCGGATGCCGAGCATGCCGCCGGTGCCGTGGGCGATGGCGAGGTCGCAGTTCGGCACCTGCACCTTGGGATGCGCTTCGCCGCGGAGCTGGCGCACGGCTTCCAGAATCTTGGTCATGCCGCCGCGATTCACCGGATGATTGCTGCACAGTCCGCCGCCATCGGTGTTGAACGGCAGCTTGCCGACGCCGGAAATCAGATTGCCGTCGGCGACGAACTTGCCGCCCTCGCCTTTCTTGCAGAAGCCGAGGTCTTCGAGCTGCATCAGCACGGTGATGGTGAAGCTGTCGTAGATCGAGGCGTATTTGATATCCTTCGGGGTGATGCCGGCCATCTCGAAGGCCGGCGGCGCCGACCACACGCCCGCCGAATAGGTCAGGTCGAGCTTCTGCCCGCCGCGCGGCCCCTTGACCGCCTCGCCGGCGCCGATCAACCGCACCAGCGGCCGCTTCAGGCTGCGCGCGATCGCCTCGGACGTGACGATCAGCGCGCCGCCGCCGTCGGTGACGACGCAGCAGTCGAGCCGATGCAGCGGGTCGGCGATCAGCGGCGAGTTCAGCACGTCTTCGACAGTGACGACGTCGCGCAGCATCGCGTGCTCGTTGTATTGCGCGTGATGCGAGGCCGCGACCTTGATCCAGGCGAGCTGCTCCGACGTGGTGCCGTAGTCGTGCATGTGGCGCGCCGCGCACATCGCATAGACATTGTGCGTCGTCGCGCCATAGGCCAGCTCGAAATCACCCTCGGCGCCGACCGGACGCGGCGGCAGCGCGCCGGTCCGCGGCTTGCCGGCCAGCGTGATCAACGCCACCGAGCAGCGGCCGGCCGCGATCGCCTCCGCGGCGTGGGCGAGAAGGATCAGATAGGAGGAGCCGCCGGTGTCGGTGGTGTCGAGGTGGCGGACTTTCAGCCCGAGATAATCCACCATCGCCATCCCGCCGCCCGGTGCATCGCCGGCGCAGAAATAGCCGTCGATGTCGTCCTTGGTCAGGCCGGCGTCTTCGAGCGCGCCTTTGGCGACTTCGGCGTGGAGCTGGGCGATGGATTTGTCAGGCGCGTGGCGCGTGGGGTGTTCGTAAATTCCGGCAATGAAAGCCTTGCCTCTTATTGTCAACGCAGTTCTCCGCTGGCGTTTGGTCGGACGGTTTTTTGTGACGGCTCGGAACGACCTTGGCAAGCGTGTTCGCGCGCAGGCGAAATTACCACGTCACGGAATGTTCCAGAGTTGCTCGGGCGTCTCCTCCGTCATTGCGAGGAGCGCAGCGACGAAGCAATCCAGAAGCGTCATGCACTGGGCTTCTGGATTGCTTCGCCTTCGGCTCGCAATGACGTGGAAACGTATCGGCAACCTACTCCGCCGCCATTTGCCGCGGCGGCGCCGGCTGCGGGTCGCGCAGATTGGCGCGCAGCTCGGCATAGCGCGGCGCGGTGTCGTCGACCGACTTCTGTTTGATCGGTCCGTAGCCCCGGATCAGATCGGGTAGCGACAGCAGTTCGACCGCAGTGTCGATCGTCGCCGGCGACAGCGACTGCAGCACGCTGGCGACATCCGCCTCGTAGTCGGCGATCAGCTTGCGCTCGAGCTTGCGCTCGGGGTGATAACCGAACACGTCCAGCGGCGTGCCGCGCAGCGCCCGCAACTTCGCCAAGGTGCGGAACACCGGCCGCATGCCCTCGCCGAACTGCCGCTTCTTCGGCCGGCCGGTGACGTCGACGCCCGGCAGGATCGGCGGCGCGAGGTTGAAGCTGATCTTGTAGTCGCCTTCGAACTGATCGCGGATCTGCTGTTCGAATGCGGGCTCCGTCAGCAGCCGCGCCACTTCGTATTCGTCCTTGTAGGCGAGCAGCTTGGCGTAGTTGATCGCCACGGCACGCGGCAGCTCGTCGCCATAGCCGCCGGCATCCGCAGCGCGGCGCACCGTCTCGACCAGATCACCGTAACGCTTCGCCAGCCGCCTGCTTTGGTAGTCGGTCAGCATCGCGCTGCGATGCGCGATGATCTCGTCGAGCGACATCTCGCCCTGGGTCTTCGCGGCCACTGTCTGGCCGGCGCCCTGCAGCAGCGACGCCAGCCGCACCGGATCGGCGGCGGCGAGCCGGCCGAGATTGAACGCCTGGGTGTTCATCTTGATCGACACGCCGTTCAATTCGATCGCCTGCTGGATCGACGCCGCCTGCAGCGGCAGCAGGCCCTGCTGATAGGCGTAGCCCATCATCATCATGTTGGTCGCGATCGAATCCCCGAGCAACGTTTCCGCCGCCTTGGTGAAATCCAGGAAGGCGGAGTCCCTGCGCAACGCGCCTTCCAGCACGCTGTTGACCTTGCGGGTCTGGAAATCGAAATCGCGGTTGCGAATGAAGTCCGCGATCGGGATCAGATGCGTATTGACGATTCCGTGGGTGCGGGACGGCTCGCACAGCGAGATCGTCTCCTTGGAGATCGCCATCACCTCGTCGGCGACGATCAGCACGTCCGCTGTGCCGGTGACGATCCGCGAACAAGTGACGTCCTCGGGCTTGTCCGACAGCCGGACGTGGCTGAGCACCGCGCCGCCCTTTTGCGCCAGCCCGGACATGTCGAGGATCATCGAGGCCTTGCCCTCGATATGCGCCGCCATGCCGAGCAGCGCGCCGATCGTCAGCACGCCGGTGCCGCCGACGCCGCCGACCGCGATGTTGTAGGGCTTGTCGAGGCCCGGGCGCGCCGCCGGCTCCGGCAATGCGCCGAGGTCGCCGAGATCGACCGGCGCACGCTTGCGCAAGGCGCCACCGTCGATGGTGACGAAGGACGGGCAGAAGCCCTTGAGGCAGGAATAGTCCTTGTTGCAGGTCGACTGGTTGATCTTGCGCTTGCGGCCGAGTTCGGTCTCCAGAGGCTCGACCGAGATGCAGTTCGACTGCACCGAGCAGTCGCCGCAGCCTTCGCACACGGCGGCGTTGATCATCACCCGGCGCGGCGGATCCTCCAGCGTGCCGCGCTTGCGGCGGCGGCGCTTCTCGGCGGCGCAGGTCTGCACGAACACAATCGCGGAGGCGCCTTCGATCTCGCGGCACTCCTTCATCACGGCGTCGAGCTCGTCGCGATGACGCAGATGCGTGCCCGGCGCGATGCTGTCGGCCGGATAGGCGTCGGGCGTCTCCGACACCAGATAGATCGCGCGGATGCCTTCGGCGTGCAGCTGATAGGTGATCTGCTGCGGCGACAGATCGCCGTCGTGGCGCTGGCCGCCGGTCATCGCCACCGCGTCGTTGTAGAGGATCTTGTAGGTGATGTTGGCCTTGGAGGCGATCGACTGGCGGATCGCCAGCGAGCCGGAATGGAAATAGGTGCCGTCGCCGAGATTGGCGAAGATGTGCTTTTCCTCGGTGAACGGCGCGATGCCGACCCACGGCACGCCCTCGCCGCCCATGTGCGTGAAGGTCTCGGTGTTGCGGTCCATCCACAGCGACATGAAGTGACAGCCGATGCCGGCGAGCGCGCGGCTGCCCTCCGGCACCTTGGTCGAGGTGTTGTGCGGGCATCCCGAGCAGAAATACGGCGTGCGCGCGATCGGCACCACGTTCTGCACCTGCGAGGCGTCACGGCCGTGGAACCAGTCGGCCTTGGCGCGCAGCATCTCGGCGATGGTCGGGTCGATCTCCATCGCCAGCAGGCGGTCGACCAGCGAGGTCGCGACCTTGGCGACGCTCAGCTCTTGCGCGAACGGCAGGAAGCGATGCTCGTGCTCGTCCATTTTGCCGATCACGCGCGGCCGGTCGCGGGTGCTGAACAACTGCTGCTTGAGCTGGTTCTCGACGATCTCGCGGCGCTCCTCGACGACGAAGATCTCCTCGAGGCCGTGCGCGAATGCGCGCACGCCTTCCGGCTCCAGCGGCCACGGCATGCCGATCTTGTACAGCCGCAGGCCGATGCGTGCTGCGACCTGCTCGTCGATGCCGAGCTCGCGCAGCGCCTGGCGCACGTCCTCGTAGCTCTTGCCGGACGCCATGATGCCGAACCGCGCGTTCGGCGAATCCATCGTGATGCGGTTGACCTTGTTGGCGCGGGCGAAGGCGATCGCCGCGAAGCCCTTGTAGTCCTGCAGCCGGCGGTCCTGATCGTAGCGATCGTCGGGCCAGCGCAGATTGAGGCCGCCCGGCGGCATCTCGAAATCGGTCGGGATCACGAACGGCGTCATCTCGTCGGCGAGATTGATCTCGGCGGTGGTCTCCACCGTCTCGGTGATCACCTTCATCCCGACCCAGCAGCCGGAATAGCGCGACATCGCGATGCCGAGCAGACCCATCTCGATGATTTCGTGGATCGACGACGGATACAGATACGGCATCAAGGCCGCGATGAAGGCGTGGTCGGACTGATGCGGCACCGTCGAGGACTTGGCGCCGTGATCGTCGCCGGCCAGACACAGCACGCCGCCGTTCTTGGCCGAGCCCGCGGCGTTGCCGTGGCGGAACACGTCGCCGCAGCGATCGACGCCGGGTCCCTTGCCGTACCAGATCCCGGTCACGCCGTCGTATTGGGCGCCGGGCGACAGATTGAGCTGCTGCGTGCCCCAGATCGCGGTGGCCGCGAGGTCCTCGTTCACACCGGGCTGAAACTTGACGTTGTACTGCTCGAGATGCCGCCGCGCCGCGACGAGCTGCTGGTCGTAGCCGCCGAGCGGCGAGCCGCGATAGCCGGTGACGAAGCCCGCCGTCTTCAGCCCCGCGGCGCGATCGCGGCGGACCTGCGCCATCGGCAGCCGCACCAGCGCCTGAATGCCGGTGAGAAAAATATGCCCGGAATGCTGGGTGTATTTTTGATCGAGACTGATCGGTCCCTGGTCGATTCCCATACGGCCCTCATAAGGCGTTGGACCGCGCAACCATCCGGCCGCTCTTGCGGTCTTTGGAATCAGTCTATGCCGGTTTATGTGGCTGGCGCATCACAAAAAACGGCGAACGTCAGGCGCTCCGATCTTCGCAGTTTCGTTCCTTTCCGCGCGGCCTCGGCTTGCAGATAACGTCGCGGAACCGGCTCGGCGCGAACGATCGTGTCCGACGCGCTGCAACAGGAACGGCAACGCCCGAGGCGGGCCGATTGCAATCGGCGGGGAACGGATCAGGACGCGCTGGATTGATTCCCTGTCAATGAAAGGAGGACTTCATGGCGCCACGCAATCCCAACGATCCTCTTCGGCCCGGCGTCCAGGCCGACGATCGGCGGGCTCCGTCGCAGTTCGATCACGAACTTCAGGCCGATCCCGAATTGAAGCAAGGCCCGGCCACCGCAGGTCGGATTGCGGCGTTTGCCGTCGCTATCGTGGTGGTGTTCGCGGCGGTGTTCTACGGCCTGAATACGTCGTCTCTCGATCCGAAGGACGAGGCGATCGTGATTCCGAATCCGCCGGAAACATCCGCAGGCCAGACTGCGCAGACCTCGCCCGCCACCGATCCGGCTGCGCCGGCTGCGACGCCGGGCATCAATCGGCAGCCGGGGATGACCACCGGAGCCGCGCCGTCGCGCGACAATGCGGCGCCGCCAGTGCCGCCGACGGCGGATGGCACGACATCGCCGACCGGCCCGGCCGGGTCCCAAGGAACGAAGTAGCACACAGTCATGATCGGCGGATCGACCTGAGCAGCGGGTGCAGCGATGCATCCGCTGCATTTCCATGCGCTGCGCATCGATCCTGGCCGCACGGCGCTCTCTTCGAAACGCGGCGTTCATGGCCTATTCACGGCGACTCGCCTAGGTAGGCGTCGGGGCACGGACGCGTGTTGCGCCGCGCCGAGGCAACAGAGGAGTCCATTATGAAAGCCGTTTTCGCAGCGACCGTGTTCGCAGCCACGCTGGTCGGCGCAGGTGCAGCCAGCGCGATCCCGCTGGCGCCGCTCGCCTCGTCCGCTCCGGCCGACATCATTCAGGTCGCCCAGGGCTGCGGCCCGGGTTGGGCCCGCGGTCCGATGGGCCGCTGCCGTCCGATGTATCGCCGTGGGCCGGTTGTGGTCGTCCCGCCGCGCGTCGTCGCACCGCGCGTCTGCCCGCCGGGCTATTTCTGGCGTGCCGGCCGCTGCCTGCGCCGCTACTGATCCGGATCGACACCGCATCGACGAAGCCCCGTTCGCGCGGGGCTTTTTCGTTGGCGACACCGAGCATCGATCGCCGGACACGCCTCGCTAGCGGAATGCCAGCCGCAGCTTGCGCAACGAATAGATCGCGGTGGCCGGAAACAGGATCGGCACGGTCCGGACGTAGTCCTGATAGTCCGGCTGCGCGCCGTAGCGCTCGTCCTGCTTGCGCTCGAGGCCGGCGGCGGCCGCAATCATCAGCACCTCGATATACAGCATCCCCAGCGTCGCCGGCAGCCACGCCGCGACCGTCGCATAGGCCGACAGGCCGGACAGCCAGACGCCGAACCAGAACAGCATCTCGCCGAAATAATTCGGGCAGCGCACCATGCGGTATAGCCCGACGTCGCAATAATGCGACGGGTTGGCTTGCTTGTAGCGATATTTCTGCCAGTCCGCGACGCCCTCGATGACCAGGCCGGCGAACATCACCATCACGCCGAGTGGCGTCGATGCCGGCCAGACGCCCGCGGCTTGCAGCGACAGCGTCAGCAATGCCGGCAGGAACAGCAGCGTGTACAGCAGGCTGACGCCGAGCCAGATCGCGACCTTCTGCCAGAGCTTCACATCGGCCGTGCGCCGCTCCGCGCCGGCGAGTTCCTTCGCATACACGGAATTGCGCTCGCGAATCGCGAGGAAGCCGCCGAGCCGGACGCCGTAGACGAGCAGCAGCGCGAGCTGCAGCAGCGTCCATCCCCCCACCGTGTCGTGAAACACCAGCCCGAACGCCAGGCTCTGCGCCGCGATGGCGCCCGCATAGCACAGGCTGACGAAGTAATAGACCCGCCGGAAGCCCGGCGCGGAAACGGCCAGGCAAATCAGGAAAGCAAGCCCGACGAGGTGCCACGGAACGGTCATGTCGATTAGCCGCGCGATGCCATGATGGCTGCAGTCCGGATGTTATAGGCTCGACGCGGACACGCCGCCACGCCGAAATCGACTGAGCGCCGGGCGCAGGGTCGCCGCATTGTCGTCAGGCGCTCGCGGCTGGTCGCGCAAGCGGCTCACTTCTGTTTGCAGCGATGGCCGGGCACGCGGGTGTCACACACTCTCGACGCATCGAACAGCCGGACGAGCGCCTTGCGCTGCTTGGCATCGGGCTCGAACCGGTGCGCCTTCTGCAACAGATAGAAATTCTCGCGGCCGCGCACGGCCTTCGACCAGGTGATTTCGGGCTTGCCGCCGTCCTTCGCCTTTGGACAGGTCTCGGTCCAGGCGACCATCGGATACAGGTTCTCGGTGCCGTCCTTGATCGTCTCGAAGGTCGCGCCGGGGCATTCGGCTGCCGCCGCCTTCTCGGAGCGCGTCCGATAGGCGGAGGGCGACTGCTCGGCCTGTTTGAACAGGACCTGCGTCGTCAGTTTCTCGGTCCAGTTCGCCACGCTCTGGCCGTCCGGAACCATCACCGCCGTGCTCGTCGTGTCGGTCTTGGACTCGGCCACAACCTTGAAGCCCTTCGGCGGCTTCAGCAGCATCTGCTCCAGCGCCTCGGCCGAAGCGAGTGGCGCCAGCACGGCGGCGAAGGTGAGGACGGCGACGACGATACGATGCATGAGGGCGAACCTGCGGCGGGACGACGAAACTCTGCCCGAGACCGCGGCCGTTTACAATATCGCGGACCGGGCCGGCATCGCGGCCACGCGGCCTGCGTCGGACCTGCCCGATCGCCTTGGTCGTCGCCGACCGCCGGCCGGTTCAATTACTTGCGGTTGATCCAGTCGACGAGGCGATAGATCCAGGTCTCGCCGGGGTCGCTGCCGGGCGCATTCGGCAGCGGCAGGGCGCGCGCGGCCCATGCCTCCGGCGTTCCCGAGGTTTCGAGCAGGCCGGCGGCGAGATCCGCCATGTTGTGCCTGGCGACGACGCCGCCCTCGGCACCGAAGCTGAACCGCACGGTGCGGATCTGCGGATTGAAGGCCGCCACCGGATAAAGCTGCGTCATCAGGAACCGCAGATAGGCCAGCACCTCGCCGCGCTGATACACCCGATCGATCAGCAGGCCGACCGAATTCTCCTTGCCCGGAACGCCGGGATCGTAATAGCCGGTGACGGTCGAGGGATCGAACGCATAGACCGCGCGGATGCGGCCGTCCTTGTAGGCCGCCTGCTGCGCCAGCCCGCCGCCGAGCGAATGCCCGGTGGCGACGATCGTCGGATCAGCCAGCTTGTGCGCCGCCAGCGCCCGGTCGAGGATCGGCCCGATGTGGCGCTGCACCTGCGCGTATTGATCATAGTACGGCAGAAACCGCGTCACCCAGCGCAGATTGGCGATCCAGTCATGCGCCTCCTTGAAGTCGGTGCCGCGGAAGGCGACGACGATCTCGTTGCGCGCCTGCGAGCTGAACACCTTGTAGCCGAGCCCGCCGAGCGCCCGGCCGCCGCACTGCCCGTCGCCGTCGGGACACGGCAACGGCCCCTCGCCCTGCTCGATCAACGCCCAGTCGCCGAGCCAGCCGCCGCGCAGTTCGGCGGTGATCCGGCTCCGCGCAGGATCGTCCGGTGCCGGCCGCTCCAGCAACGCATTCAGCTTCGGCGAACCGCCGGGTCCGGCCGGATCATAGGCCCGCAGCGCGAACAGCGCGTAAGGCAGATAATGCCCGGCATAGTTCGCGGACGGCAGATGCGCCGCGCGAAAATCGCCGACCCGGATGAAGGCTTCGCCGGTCTTCTGCCGGTAGCTGTCGAACGAGCCGTGAAAATACAGCCAGCCCGCCAAGGCCGCCGCGGCGATCAAAAGAAGTATCACCAGGGCACGCATGGTTCGGCCCTCCAGGGTTGAGCAATCAGTTTCGTCTCAAAATCGGAGCCGCCCACGCCATCGGCCGCGACGACAAATGCCGCGGAGGCGTTGCGCTCAGGCGGCGATCTTGTCCCGGTTCGCGGAGCATTTCCAGCGAAGTTGCGGAGGCAGCGCTACAACTAACGGCGGATGAAGCGCGGAAAATACCGTGTGCGGGGCCGCGAACAACACCCACGCGGCGGGCATAGGATTGATACGAAGCGACCGGCGAGCCAGAATGTCGAACGAGTTATCATTCGGTCCGGATCAACGATCAATGGCAGATCGTGTTCCGCTGGAGAGACACCGCCCCGGACGATGTCGAGATCGTCGACTATCATTAGCGCGAGGCGACGATGACGAAGAAGCTTCCCCCTGTTCATCCCGGCGAGATTCTGCGCGAGGAGTTTCTCCTGCCGATGAACCTGTCGCCTACGCGGTCGCCGCAGCCTGCGGCGTGCCGCGAACCCGCATCGAGCGCCTAGCCCGTCAAGAAGCGCCAGTGAAAGCCGACACCGCGCTGCGACTGGCGAAGTACTTCGGCACGACACCGAATTTCTGGATGAAGCTGCAGGCGCAGTTCGATCTCGGGGTCGCGGAAGACAATAGCGCTGAAGAGCTGAAGCGGATCAGGCCGAGAAAGGCGCAGGCGGCGTAAAGAATGTGATGCAATAAATTGGATGTCATAGCCTGAAGATGACTATACGCATCACGCCCCGTGTTTACAAAACCTACGGTTGCTGCAATCTATCTACTCTTGTTGCGCGGCTCGATAGGGCTCGACAGATAATACGGCGGCCACAAAGATTCCTTTCGACACGACCGTTCGAAGGACTGAGCACCCTAGAGGAATCCAACCAAACTTTTGGCGTTGGCCGTTCCGAAATTCATCAGAAAAAAGTGGGCCGCCTCATTCGCCTCGCCTCCCAACGCTTGGTCAAACCGGACAGACACCTCCGAGCCCGCCTCGAGCAATGGAAGCTTAGGGGTAGATGATATCGTGTAGCACACCACCAGAAAGTGGGACCAATTCCCACACTGAAGATAGCAAAGCCGCATAAGATCACGATAGATTTTTGAAGCTCGCCATCCCTTCCCTTCTCTCAAGAAGCTGACCTCGAACACCAAGTTTCTGAGACTACTGGAATTGCCATCAGGGACTGCTGTCAAGTCATACGCCAAATAACCACTCTGCTGCTGTCCAACGCTACTAAGGATGCTCTGCAAGCTAGCCTCAGATTTGACTGAAAATCCTTGTGGGACCAGATGCCGGCCAATTGAATAGCAAACAAAAGACTCGTCAAGCAACGCCTGAAGGCGTTCGCTACGCGCTTCTTCAAGCCGATCCACCAAATAACGAGCCAATTCTTCAGGATTCAAACTTCCCTCACAACGGCATATTGTCGTGCTTCTTCAGCGGCAGGTCGACGTGCTTGTCGCGCAGCATCGCCAGCGCGCGCGCGATCCTCCGCCGCGTCGCATGCGGCATGATCACGTCGTCGATGTAGCCGCGTTCGGCGGCGATGAAGGGCGACAGGAAGCGGTCTTCGTATTCCTTGGTGCGGGCGGCGATCTTGTCGGGATCGTTCATGTCCTGACGGAAGATGATCTCGACCGCGCCCTTGGCGCCCATCACCGCGATCTGCGCGGTCGGCCAAGCGTAGTTGATATCGGCGCCGATTTCCTTGGAGGCCATCACGTCGAACGCGCCGCCATAGGCCTTGCGGGTGATCAGCGTCACCAGCGGCACGGTGCATTGCGAGAACGCGAACAGGAGCTTCGCGCCGTGCTTGATCAGCCCGCCATATTCCTGCGCGGTGCCGGGCAGGAAGCCCGGCACGTCGACGAAGGTGACGATCGGGATGTTGAAGCTGTCGCAGAACCGCACGAACCGCGCCGCCTTGCGCGAGGCGTCCGAGTCGAGCACGCCCGCCAGCACCATCGGCTGGTTGGCGACGAAGCCGACGGTGCGGCCGGCGATACGGCCGAAACCGGTGATGATGTTCTTGGCGAAGGCGTCCGACAATTCGAAGAAGTCGCCCTCGTCGACGACCTTCAGGATCAGCTCCTTCATGTCGTAGGGCTTGTTCGGATTGTCCGGGATCAGCGTGTCGAGCGAGAAGTCCTCGCGCTCGATATCGTCGAAGCTCGGCCATTCCGGCACGCCGTCCGACGAATTGGCGGGCAGGAAGTCGAGCAGCCGGCGCATCTGCAGCAGCGTCTCGACGTCGTTCTCGAACGCGCCGTCGGCGATCGAGGAGCGGGTGGCGTGGACCGAGGCGCCGCCGAGCTCTTCCGGCGTGACGACTTCGTTGGTCACGGTCTTCACCACGTCGGGGCCGGTGACGAACATGTAGCTGGTGTTCTTCACCATGAAGATGAAGTCGGTCATCGCCGGGGCGTAGACGTCGCCGCCGGCGCAGGGGCCCATGATGACGCTGATCTGCGGGATCACGCCGGAGGCCTGCACCACCCGGCGGAACACGTAAGAGTAACCGGCGAGGGCCGCGACGCCCTCCTGGATGCGCGCGCCGCCGGCGTCGTACAGGCCGATGATCGGGGCGCGGGCCTTCAGCGCCATGTCCTGGATCTTGGTGATCTTGGCGGCGTGGGTCTCCGACAGCGAGCCGCCGAACACGGTGAAGTCCTTGGCGAACACGAAGGTCTTGCGGCCGTTGACGGTGCCCCAGCCGGTGACCACACCGTCACCCGGAATTTTGGTGTTCTCCATCCCGAATTCGGTCGAGCGGTGCTGGACGAACATGTCCATCTCCTCGAACGAATGCTTGTCGAGCAGCAGGTCGATGCGCTCCCGAGCGGTGAGCCGGCCGCGGGCGTGCTGCGCGTCGATGCGCTTCTCGCCGCCGCCGAGTTTGGCCGCCGCCCGGCGTTCGTCGAGTGCTTCAAGGATGTGTTTCATGAGGTTGAGCCGCGCTTCTTGATGTCGTTGTCCCGCCGCATGGCGTGCCGGATTTGTGCCCCCGGATCGCCGCGATAATCAAGGCCTTCTAGCACGGGGCTTCGGAAGGAGGAAACCACCTCGGGACGGATTGGAATAACCCTTTCGGCGCGTTCCAACGGTCCGCGGCGCGGCTGCGCCGGACGCGACCCGGCCGGCAGCCGGCCACCGCCTTCAAAACTGCATCGGCCGGATGCGAAAGCGCGATGGCGTTGCCGCGCAAACCGCCCTATATCGCGTGTCCCGCGCAGGAGCACCGCATGACCGAGGCCACCACTGAACCCACCAATCCCGGCGCGGTGCGCGGCGGCTTGGCCTCGCTGATGCGCGCCGAGGGCGCTGCGCTGTTCATCGGCGCATCGCTGTTCTATCTGATCTCGGACGCGCCCTGGGAGTTGTACGCGATCCTGTTCTTCGCGCCCGATCTCGGCATGCTCGGCTATCTCGCCGGGCAGCGGATCGGCGCGATCGTCTACAACGCGCTGCATACGACGGTCGCGCCGCTGGTGCTGGCGATCGCCGGCCTTCTCGTGCTGTGGCCGATGGCCGGCACGCTGGCGCTGATCTGGTTCGCCCATATCGGCTTCGACCGGATGCTCGGCTTCGGCCTGAAATACGGATCGAGCTTCCACGACACCCATCTCGGCCGGCTCGGCAAGCGCAAGCCCGTCGCTGCCGGTCCCGCCGAGGCGAACTAAGCGTTCAGATCGCGCCGATATCCGCCAGACACTTCTGCGCCAGCGTCATCCGCGCCGCGGCGTGGCGCGGTTCGCTTGCGTCGAGATTGAGCGCGAACACCGTCTGCCGATCGCCCTTCTCGGCCCAGCCGACCAGCCAGCCGAGCGACGGCTGGCCCTTCTCGGCGCCGAGCAGCCCGGTCTTGGCGCGGATCACCGCATCGCCGACTTTCGTCACCGGCAGGATGTCGACGACCAGATCCTGGCTGCGCTTTCCGATCGGCAGCGCGCGGCGGCGCAGCCGGTCGAGGAAGTCGATCTGCTGAATGCAGTCGATCCGCAGATCGCCGGTCAGCCAGAACCGGTCGATGCCGCCGCCAATGTTGCGGTTGCCGTAGTCGAACAAATTCACGTAGTTCTGCATTCTCTCGGCGCCGATGCGGCGGGCGATCTCCTGATACACCGGCACCGCCGAGGCCGCGATCGCGCTGCGCAGCGTGTGGTCGCGATTCCACGCCTCGATGCCGCGGGTGACGCCGTCCCACTTGAACACATCCTTGTCCGGATCGCCGACCACGCCGGTCTCGAGCGCGATCAGCGAGTTCGGCACCTTGAAGGTCGAGGCCGGCAGGAACGCTTCGCCGGAGCGCTGCGCATCGCTGGCGATGATCAGGTAGTCGTCGGTCTTGTAGCCGACGAAAGTCCCTGCCGTGCCCTCGTCGGTGAAACGTTTGGCGAGGCTGGCGCGGATTTCACTGCGCGGCGGCGCGACCTCCGCAAACGCCCGGGGGGTGGGTAGCAGGGCGGCGGCGCAGAGGCCGAGGGCGGAACGGCGGGTGAGCAATGGATGATCCTCGAGGATGGATAAAGCGCGGACGATGCGCGAGGCTCGTGGTGAAACGATGGCCGTCGAGCTATCAACCTCACCGTCATTGCGAGGAGCGCAGCGACGAAGCAATCCAGCGGCTCCATGCACGGCGCTGGATTGCTTCGCTACGCTCGCAATGACGGCGAGAAGCTTAGCCCGGCGTCCGGCCCGACAGTTTCAGCACGAACACCAGCACCTCGGCCACCGCCTTGTAGAGTTCTTCGGGGATCTCGTCGCCGAGTTCGACATGCGACAGTGCCCCGGCCAGCACTTCGTTCTCCTCGATCGGAACATTGTGCTCCTTCGCGACCTCGATGATCTTGGCGCCGATCGTGCCCCTGCCCTTGGCGACGACGCGCGGCGCGCCGCCTTTGTCGTAGTACAGCGCGACCGCGATCTGGTTCTTGATACTGACGGTCACAGCGCGCGATCCAGGAAATGGCCGGCCGCAGCCGGCGGCGGCGCGGTCGGCGCGCCGTCGCGAATGACGATGTCGCCCGGCGTCAGTTCGGCGCGGCTGAGCGCGGCGCTGAGTTGCGCGGCGCCGGCGCGGAGCTGCGTCGCGGTGGACGGCCGCTCCGCCCACATCCGCACCGAGGTCTTCTCGCCCTGCAGCGAAATCAGCGCGTGCACCGGGCCGGCCGGCTCGACGTCCAGCGAGAAACGCGCCCGCCACACCCGGTGCGTGGCGGCGCCGGTCTGGCCGTCGTCGCCGTCGCGGGAGATTTCGAATTGCGCCACCGCGGTGCCCTGCGGCGTGGTGAACGGGATCTCGAAGCTCCAGCGCGGCTGCGGCGCGTCGAATTTCGCCGCGGCGAGTTCGGTCCGATCCGGCAGCGAGGCGACCTGCAACAGCGTCTGCCGCGCCAGCGAACCTTCGGTCTCGGTGAGGATGCGACGCAGCGTGGCGTCGAGCGGCGCGTGCGGATCGAGATTCGCCGGCATCACCGGCTGTGCCGCCGGCAGCGCGCCGCCGATCGGCGGCGGCGGCGTGTTGGTGCGCGCGATCGCATTGTCGTCGACCTTGCCCGCGCGCGCGCCGCCGGCCACCGCCGGCAGCAGCGACAGCAGCAGCGCGTTGTTGGCGAAGCCGGCCTTGGCGAGCAGCGCCGCGGTCTGCGGATTGGCCTGGATCGCCGCTTGCAGCGCGCTCAGCGCCGCGGCGGACTCTGCTGTCGCGGCCGCCGCGGTCGGCGATGCCGGTGCCGACGCGTTGACGTTGGTGAGCTGATTGATCACGTTGCGGACCAGCGCCTGCTCGGCCGCGTCGGTCGCAGCACCCGAGGTGGCGGCGACCGAGATTCCGAGCGACGCGAGCATCTGCGACGTCGCGGTCGCCAGGCCGGCGGTCGCGAACGGCGTCGTCGCCTGCGCGGTCGTTGGCGCTGTCGCGTTCGGCAGTTCGGCCTGCGTGGCGAGCAGCGCGGCCTGAGCAAGTAACTGCGTGCCCTGCCCGCTCTGAAGGAGCGGCGTGGTCGTGGCTGTCGACGCCGCTTGCGCGGCGGTCGCGCTGCCGCCGAGCGCGCTGCTCAGCACCTGGCGCAGCACGATCAGCGCCGCCTTGAGATCGGTGCCGGCGGTCGCCGGCTGCGCGCCGGTCGCCAGCGACGCTTCGAGCAGGATGCCCGACCCCTGAAACGCGCGCTGGATATCCGCGCCGGTCAGCGCCGGCGTGAGATTGGCGCGCTGCGCCAGCACCTGCTCCACCGCCGCGCGCACCGCTTGCGGCAGGCTGGCGAGATCGGTCGCCGCGTCGAGATTGGCGAACAGCGACGACAGCCCGGTCTGCTGCGTGGCGGCGATTTGCGCCGCGGTCGTCAGGGCCGTGAGTTGCTGCGGCGTCAGCGCATTGGCCGACGGCACGATGCTGGGTGCGGCTTGCGCCGTGAGCGTGATCGCCTGCGGCGCCAGCGTGACGGTGTCGAGCGCGGCGCTGGACGCGGCGAGATTGGCGGTCGTGACCGACGCCGTCGCCGGCTGGTTGACCACCGCGAGGCGAATGCCCTGATCGGTCTGCGACACCGCGACCTGCAGGCTCTGCCCGGGCTGCAGCGGAATCTGCGTGGTGGCCTCCACGGTCTGGCCGCCGATCGCGATCCGGACCTGGTTGTTGTCGAGGATCGACAGCACTTTGGCCTGCACCACCGTGCCGGGCTGCAGCGCGACATCGGCGGTCACGCCCTGAAGGGCGAGCACCGGAAGGTTCGGATTGACCGAGATCGCCATCGAGATGCCTTCGCCCCGCGCGTGTCCGGTCAAGCTATCCGACGGCCGTAAACCCCTCGTTAACTTCCAGGCGCGATTGCACGCGGCGACAGCGCCGCCAGCACCCGCGCCGCGGCCTGGAACTCGACCTGCCGCGCCGCCCGCCGCGCCGCGACTTCGTCGTCCAGCCCCCAGCGCGCGATGTTCCAGTCCTCGTCGACATGCGCCGCGGCCCAGACCTGCTCCGGATCGAGCCGGCCGTGCGCCAGCGCCAGCGCCAGCAGCGCCGAGCCGGTGATCGTGGTCACCACATGCAGCGCACCGACCGACCACGGATGCCGCGGCAGCGCCGCGCGCGCGGCGGCGATCGCGGTTTCCGGCTGGTCGACATGGATGATGCCCTCGGCGAGGATGAAATGCGCGCCGAATTCCTCCGCGGCCCAGAACAGCACCGGGTCCCAATGCTGCGCCTCGCGCGCGATCAGTTCCTCCGGATGGCCGGCGCGATAGAACAAGAGATCGGAGCCGAAGTACTTGGCGATGTCGTCGGTGACTTCGTCGATCCGGCCGGCGACGCCGTCGATCACGCTGTTGGCGAGCCGCGTCAGCGGCATCGTGATCGGATCGATCAGCTCCTGCTGCGCCTGCCATTCGGCGGCGATCGCTTCGGCGAGATCGCGGCTCGGCGCCGCGAGCGCGTTGCGCGTCGGCGTCTTGATCGGCCTTCCGTCGAGCGTGATCGCAAAGCCGTCCGGCGTTTCGCTGATCGCGGCCGTGGTGTAGAACCGCTTCGGCAGCGACGTACGCGTCGTGCGCCGCACCGCTTCTTCAGGGTCGAGCATCGATTGGCCTGCGACGTCGTCGAACAATTCACGCATCGATCGGTCCGTTGGTCATTGATTGGCGCAGCCGCGCGAATACGCCGCGCGGTCGTTCGGCGACAACCGCGCCGCATTGCCGTCGGTGAGGCAATCGGTGATGCGGTCGCCGAACGAGCGGCGCTGGTTCGGCAGCTGCGCCCGGGGGGTGGGCGGCGGGTCGCCGAGCTGCGGCACCGGCGGCACGTAGACCGGCGGCGGCGGCGGAGGCGCCGGGGGCGGCGGCAGCAGCGAGGGCTGCGTCCCCAGAATGATCTGCGCCGACGCGGCGCCGGGCGGAACAAGAAGCGCTGCGGCGAGCAGCCAAGGCACGATCCGTTTCATCGGCAACATGTCGGCATCGCGCCGCAAATCCGCAAGCCGGGCCGGCGCGTTGCGCGCTCATTCTTCCGGCGCATGCTCGATCGGATCGAACCGGTCGTGCTCCAGCCCGAGCAGGTTCCAGCTCTGCAGCATGTGCGGCGGCAGCGGCGCCGAGACGTCGATGGTGCCGCCGCGCGGATGCGGAATCACGATGCGTCGCGCCAACAGATGCAGCCGCTTCTGCAGGCCGCCCGGCAATTGCCAGTTCTCGATGTTGAAGTATTTCGGATCGCCGACGATGGCGTGGCCGATATGCGCCATATGGGCGCGGAGCTGATGGGTGCGCCCGGTCACCGGCTTCAGCGACACCCAGGCGAGCTTCTGTGCCGAGGTCTCGACCACCGCGTAGTAGGTCACCGCGTGGCTGGCGCCCTCGTCGCCGTGCTCGGCGATCCGCATGATGCTGTCGTCCTCGCTCTCCTCCTTGGCCAGATAGGTCGAGATCCGGCCCTGCTTCGGCTTCGGCACGCCGGCGACCAGCGCCCAGTAGATCTTCCGCGCCGAGCGGTGGCGGAACGAGCCGGTCAGCGCGGTGGCGGCGAAGCGCGTCTTCGCCACCAGCAGGCAGCCCGCGGTCTCCTTGTCGATGCGGTGCACCAGCCGCGGCTTCTGGCCCTTGCTGTCGCGCATCACCTCGAGCATCAGGTCGATGTGCTTGGTGGTGCCGCTGCCGCCCTGCACCGCCAGGCCCGCGGGCTTGTTCAGCACCAGCACGTCGGCGTCCTCGTACAGCGTCATCGCCTTCAGCGCCGCCAGCGTCTTCTGCTCGGCCTCCGACAGATGCCCGGGCGCCTTCGGCGTGTCGAGCTTGAGCGGCGGAATCCGCACGCTCTGGCCCTCCTCCAGCCGGTCCTTGGAATCGGCGCGCTTGCCGTTCACCCGCAGCTCGCCTTTGCGGACGATGCGCTGGATGTGGGAGAATGACAGACCCGGAAACCGCCCCTCGAGGAAGCGATCGACCCGCATGCCGTTCTCGTCGGCGGTGACGACCACGGTCTCGACCTTGGTCGGCAGCGGCGCGTCGGGCTTGGCGGCCTTCTCGGGCTCGATTGCGGCCTCGGGACGCTGCGCACGCGGCGGCCGCGTGGCGGATGACGCGCCGAACCGCGCCGGCGGACGGCCGGGACGCGCGCTCTGCGGGCGATCGGACGCGGGACGTTCGGGTCGCTCGGCGGCGGGACGCTTCGTGGCAGGCCGCTCGGCGCGCTCGCCACGCGGCTCGCGCTGCGGCCGCGCCGAGATCGGGCGGCCGTCCTCGCCGCGATTGCCGCGCACCGGCCCGCTGGCAGCCGGCCCCCGCTTCGCGGCGGGCCGGCCGGCTTTGGGGCGATCGCCGCCGGGGCCGCGCTTGGCGAGGGGTTTCTTGGTACGACGGCTCATAGGATGAAAGCTCCGGGGTTGAGGCTGTGCCTAGCGCAAAAGCGCCATCGGGTCACGGCCGGAATGCGGCGCGCTCGGCGCGTGGCCTGCCCGGTAGCCCCGTAGCCCGGATGAGCGCAGCGACATCCGGGACCGCCGCGCGGCGCGGAGCCGCGGCTCGGAGCGCGCAACCCGGCGCGGATTGCGCCGGCTGGACTGCGGACCCGGGCGCTGCCGCCTCGGCGACACCGGCCCCGGCCGAACGTCCGAGTTCTCGCGGCGCAACCGGCGCCCGAGTTGTGCGGACGTTCCGCCCCTCGCGACGATGAGGGGCGGCGGAGCGCCGAAAGGCGCACCTTGGTCGTGGTTGCCGCAGCGTGATCACCGGATCGCCGGCAATCAGAGGCCGCGGAAACGCCTTCCGGCGCTCCACCGTGGCGACTTGTCGCTTCAGGGCCGTGCTTCCGGGCGCAGGTCCGGGTAATGAAACCCTGTTGATCCGGAGGGATTTCTCCCGCCTTCGCCTGTGCCGCGTCCAGCCAACTACCAAGTGGCAGAGCCTCGTAGTGGGCCCGGACGGCGACCCGAAGCGTCCCGAGTGCGGAGAACACGTCTGCCCCCCGCCCGCAGGCGCCACACCCCGCCCCACTCCAAGACGCCTCTAGAAGCGCCCCTCGTGGACGGGACCGGCGTGGGTATATGATCCTATGGGAATTTTGTCAAGGGCGACTTTGAGGCCCTGTCTAGATTGGCTCACTCCAAGAATCGTTTGACAATGAGATAAAACGCGTAATTTCCCAATACTGAAAGAATAATCGAACCGAGAATAGAGCAAACGAAAAAGAACCAATTGTCCCAATCACGCGACAACGTCGCATCACGCAACTCGATAGTCTTGTCGGTAAGCGCAACAAAGCTCGGCTTTCGTTCGCTTGCATATTCGCCCACCATTGTCGCAAGAATTGCACTAACCCCTAGCGCTAGCAAAAAGCCAAACAATGAAATCCCGATCAATCGCTCGTTCGGGCTGTCGACTAAGCGCTGTAGAATTTCTTTGGTCGCACTTGCTATTGTCGCTGTCTGACTAAAATCCATCCTAAGGACTTCACGAGCTCCCCGCGTCACTTGATCCTTGTAATCATCTAAAGCAATCCAACCTCCGTAGAGAAACGAGCAAATCAGGGCGGCAAAAGTCAAAAACCCAATTTGAGTAGAATAGCGCCGAGCGAATGATCGCAAAGGGGATTGCTGGCGCACTAAGCGCGTCAGATGCCCCGAGAGAAGAGCTTCAATATCCGTCCCCCAGGTCCGATCAGTATGACTTATCCGCAACGATATAAAGCCAGAATTCCGAAACTCCATCGACCTAAATCGAAACTCGTCGAGATCGAGTCTTCGATGCGGATCCCCCAAAAAGCCAACATCTATCTGCTGCTTCTCGTGCACATTCTTGTTTCTGAACTTGATAAGATAGGTCCATCCTAGTTGGACCGCAGTCGAGACAAGAGGCTTGACCTCCTTGTAGCTCGCAAAATCAGAAAACGAATTCAGCAACACAGAAGAATTGTCTTTGTAGAATATCCGCGCCGTGAATTGAATAAGGGTGGAATCATTCTGAGATGACACCCTCTGATCTAACAAGATGAACAAGTCTTCAATGTCGCTCTTCGCCACACAGAAGGGCCCTGATATAGTTCGATCGATCACCTGCGGCTTACCAAGCAGACCTGAGATGAACTCCCGAAACTGGTGAGGTTCACAAGGCAAAACAACTGCCGCCCGCTCTGGATCAATTGGGGAAATAATCTCTGCTTCAGAATCAGGATGAGACATCTGTAAACCTCGAATATAACGGACGGACCCACATGTAAGTGGATTAGCGAAACGCAGTTCGTATTCGTCCACGCCCTTGCTTTTCTCAATCCGCCGGCGGGCTCGGCGGGTCGCCCGGCTATCCCGTCCTACACATTAATGCGCGGCGTGGGTAACCACTAAACATGGCCCTTTAGTTACGATCTATTGTTCTCGCCTGTTGCTGTCCAATACAGCCACCGCCGCACTTACGGGAACCGCACGAACGGGACTGTGACCGGATTATGCCAGGTTATCACTCTATGAAATCCAGCCCTTACAGATTAGCTCGTAGGGCGGATTAACGCAGCGTAATCCGCCAATCTATCCACTGGGATTCGCCGTAATGGCGGGTTACGCCTTCGGCTAACCCGCCCTGCGATATCGGCGTCAAGCGAATCCACTTGAAAGCGAATTACCTCCCGTAGGGCGGATAAGCGAAGCGCCATCCGCCAGCGTTCATGGCGATAGCGGTATCGGCGGATGACGCCTTCGGCTTATCCGCCCTACGGGCTACGAGCTGAAGCAAGCGCAAGGTGGGCAAAGGCGCGTCAGCGCCGTGCCCACGCGCGCTGTGCGGTGCTCCGCGTGGGCTTCGCTTCCGCCGTCGCTCTTTGAGCTATGGCGGACGAGGCGCTCAGCGCCACCCTACGGGCCGCGCTCGCTCGTCGCGTGAGGCGGAGGGGGCCTTGGGCTGATGCGCTGGCGGATTCCTTCAGCGTGATCGCACTTGCCCCGCTTCCTTCCAAGAGGTTCGGCCGCCTAGGTGAGCGCAGCACCACCCTTGAAAGATGCTATCATTTTTCCTAGTTTGATAGCATCGCAGTCATCCCGCGGAGGACGCCAGCATGGTCGCCGTCACCATTCGCAACCTCTCCGACGAGGCGCATCGCGCCCTGAAGGTCCGCGCGGCGCAGCATAATCGCAGCGCGGAGGCAGAGATGCGCGCCATTCTGGAAGCCGCCGTGCGCCCCGAGGGCCGCGTGCGGCTCGGCACCGCCTTGTCGGACATAAGCCGGAAAATGGGTCTCACCAATGCCGATATCGAAGCGCTCGAACAGGTCCGCGACACGCGTCCGGCCGAGCCGATGAAGTTTGAATGACCTGACGCGGAATTGGTGCCTCGAATGATCCTGCTGGACACCAACGTCGTCTCGGAAGCGATCAAACCCGGACCTCACCCGTCGGTTCTCGCCTGGCTCGACGTTCAGGCGGCCGAGACCTTGTTTCTGTCCAGCATCACCGTGGCCGAACTTCTCTTCGGCGTCGGCGCGATGCCGGACGGCAAGCGAAAGAACTTGCTGGCGGTTCGGATCGACGGCTTGCTGGACCAGTTCGACCGCCGTGTCCTGCACTTCGATATCCCTGCGGCGCGGTGCTATGCCGATCTCGCCGTCAAGGCACGCGCGGTCGGAAAGGGCTTCCCCACGCCCGACGGCTATATCGCCGCGATCGCCGCCGCACACGGCTTTAGTGTCGCGTCGCGCGACGCGAGTGCGTTCGACGCGGCCGGCCTGACCGTGATCGATCCCTGGACGGCGAGCGACTGAGACGCAGCCCGTAGGGCGGATTAGCGAAGCGTCATCCGCCAATTCGGTCACCGCAATTCGGTCGAAGCCTCACAATGGCGGGTTACGCCTTCGGCTAACCCGCCCTACGATCTCTGATCCGCGACGGCTTCAAGCCATTGAGGTGGCCACCCCCCGCCCCGCCATCGCCCGCTGCCGCGCGTGCAGCGCGATCGCGGCGTGGATGGCGATGGCGATCGTGAGGCCCACGGCGTGCTGCAGGGCCGTGGCCGGGATCTCGATCAAGGCGAACAGGCCGAACGGGATGAACACCAGCGCGGCGCTGCCGAGGCCGGGGTTATAGCCGCGCAGATGCGCCGCCATGCCGACATGGGTGAGGCCGTTGACGAGGATCAGATACGCCGCGGCGAGGCCCCAGCCGGGGCCGATGAAATACGCCGCATACAACGCCGCGAGGTTGATGCCCCACACGCCGGGCAGATTGATCAGCAGCACGTCGCCGGGCGTCAGCGCCTCGACGCCGCCGAACACTTTGCTGTTCACGTAAGTGCGGAAGCGGTCGCCGAGGTGCTCCTCGACCTGGTGCAGCATGTAGATCGGCGACGCCAGATAGACCAGCAGCAACGCGCGGTCGCCGCCGGGTACGCCCAATGGCAGCAGAAGGAGCAGCGCCACGCCCATGCACAGCGCCGCCGCCACCCAATGGGCTTCGAAATACGATCTGATCACGGCCGCCCCCAGTAGATCCACGAGGATGGCGAATGCTACCTTTGATTATTTAACAATTGGCGTAGCAGGCAGAGGCAGGCTGCCGCGCTGTGACGGTGCATATGGCCGCCCGGCCGGCTCAGTCCGCGTAGCGGGCCGCGATCGTCTTGAATTCATCGGCGGCAATGGCGACGAACGCGTCGACCACGTCGGGGTCGAATTGCCGGCCGCTGCCGTCCTTGATGATCGCGACCGCCCGATCGTGCGGCATCGCGTCCTTGTAGACCCGGCGCGAGGTCAGCGCGTCGTAGACATCGGCCACCGCCATCAGCCGGGCCGAGATCGGAATCGCCTCGCCCGCCAGCCGGTTCGGGTAGCCGTTGCCGTCCCAGTGCTCGTGATGGCTGAGCGCGATCTCCTTGGCGCAGGCGAGAAACGCCACCGGCGTGCCGAGCCGCTTTTCGGCGTTCACGATGGTCTGGTAACCGAGCGTGGTGTGGGTCTTCATGATTTCGAATTCGTGCGGATCGAGCTTGCCCGGCTTGAGCAGAATGCTGTCGGGAATGCCGACCTTGCCGATGTCGTGCAGCGGCGCGTATTTGAACAGCATGTCGATCTGCGCCTCCACCAGATAGGCCGCGAAGGCCGGGTGCGACTGCAGGCGGCGGGCCAGGGCCCTGACATAATGCTGGGTCCGGCGAATGTGGTTGCCGGTTTCGTTGTCGCGGGTCTCCGCCAGCGAGGTCAGGATCTCGATGGTGACGTCCTGGGTGCGCTGAATCCGCTGGGTGCTTTTCTCCACCTCGAGCTCGAGATGGCCGTTCTGGTTCCTCAGGACGTTCTGCGCCGCCCTCAGGCTGGTCTGCGCCGCAAACCCCTTGCGCAGCAGGAATTCCCGCCACCAGCCGATGCCCGCGGCCAGGATGAACAGAGTCGCCGCATGATACGACAAGTACAGAAACGCGCCGCTGTCCGCGCCGATCGCGCGCAGCAATGCGAGTTCGAACATCGCCAGAACGATCGCACCCGCTGCGAGCGCATACCTGAACTGGACGCCGAGAACGACGAAGCAATAGAATTCGAGAAATACGAAGTTGAGGATGCCGACCCACGACGTCATGCCCATGCCGCCCTGGTTGTCGATCACCAGCAGCACCCAGAACAGGCTGCCGGCGATCGCCGTGATCAGTCCGGACATCACCGGCTGCCAGTGGCGCCGCGCGTAGTCGGCGAACGAGCCGACGAGGCCGAGGCCGAGCAGCGGCACGCAGAGCAGTAGGCGATCGAGATTCGCCGGCGTGGCCTTGGATGCGAGCAGGTCGACGAGGAAATCGGCCGACACCAGCAGCATCCCGACGATCAGGCTGACTTGCGCGTAGCGATAGTAGAATCTGTTGTAGTAGCGAACGAAGTCGCTCTCATAGGCGGGGTCGTCGAACACCAGCAGCGGCCGCAACCGCAACCCGTCGTGCGGACGGCCGCGAACCGCCTCGCCGCTCCGTCCCGCTCCCCATTCCGCTGAATGACCCCAAGCCGACATCGAGGACGCCCCATCCGACGATGGCGAGACGTTCCGGAGGGCCCGGGCGCGATCGCATCGACTAGCGGCAAATCGCTATCGATAGCCGCTAGCGCCACCATTTCCTGCGACTGCTTAAGCGGTGGTGAAGGCTCCCTCCTCGGAAATGCCGGCGACGGCGCGACCACGAACAGCGTTTCCGGGCCGCTGAAAGCTCCGACCCGGTTTGATTCAAGTTTGAGGCGAATGCGCCGGGCGCTCCCGGATCGCGATCCGCGGCTACTCCCCGATCACTTTCACCAGCACCCGCTTCTTCCGTCCGCCATCGAATTCGCCGTAGAAGATCTGCTCCCACGGGCCGAAATCGAGGCGGCCGTCGGTGATGGCGACGACGACTTCGCGGCCCATGATCTGGCGCTTCATGTGGGCGTCGGCGTTGTCCTCACCGGTGCGGTTGTGGCGATAGGACGCCACCGGCTCGTGCGGCGCGAGCTTTTCCAACCACAATTCGTAGTCCGCATGCAGGCCGCTCTCGTCGTCGTTGATGAACACCGACGCGGTGATGTGCATGGCGTTGACCAGCACCAGTCCCTCGCGCACGCCGCTGTCTTTCAGCACGGCCTCGATCTGCCGCGTGATGTTGATGAAGGCGCGGCGGCCCGGCGTCTCGAACCACAGTTCCTTACGGTAGGATTTCATGCGTATCCCCTTCTCGTCCTGTCCGAACCGGTTGCTACTCTCTGGAAACGTCATCGCGCCACAGCGATCCTGCGCTGCGGGCGCGCGATCGTCGAGCTTGCGAGCGCTTCGCAAGCCGGCGCCCGCGGCTGCCGTGATCGTCGAATAACGCGACGCCGGCGTGTCGCACCGGAACTGTTTCGATCAGCATGACTTGCCCATGTTCAACCGGATGCGAGACGGACCCTCGCAGCATATTCGAGGAGACACGTCGTGAGCACCATTGCCGACACCATTCCCGTCGCAAGCCAACACCTCATCCACGACATCGGGCCGCAGCCGCAATCCTTCGACATCGAAGGCGCGACCAAGGACAATATCAATTACCGCACCGTCGCCTGGAGCGGGCGCTATCTGCAATTGACTCTGATGTCGATTCCGCCCGGCGGCGACATCGGCCTCGAAGCCCATCCGGAGACGGATCAGTTCCTGCGCCTCGACGCGGGCAATGGCCGGGTGCAGATGGGCGCCACAAAGGACAGGCTCAGTTTCGAACGGGACGTGTCGGACGGCTGGTGCGTGCTCGTCCCGGCGGGGACCTGGCACAACGTCACCAACACCGGGACGACGCCGATGCAGCTCTATACGATCTACGCACCCGCCCACCACGCGCCCGGCAAGGTGCAGGCGACGGCGGCGGCGGCCAAGGCCGACACCCACGACGAACCGGCGGCATGGTCGGTGCAGCCGCCGAAACATCCGTCGGACAAGCACTGAGGGAGCCTCATCTAAGCGGGCGGGCTCGGCGGACGATCTCAGCCGAATGTCGCGGCTTTGCGGCACGCCCGCGTCGATGTAGGCTCCCGCCGTCCACCGCGCGCCGACCGTCGGCGGCGGCAGCACGATGGCGAGGTTGGATCGAGCGATGCGCGGCCTTGTGGTCTTTGCCCTTCTGTTCGCGCTCGGCGCGGTGATCGATGCGGTGTATTTCAAAGGCCGCCATCTCGACGACGCGCAGAAGGCGCTGTTCGGCCTCACCTCCCTGAAACATCAGATCGGCCGCTAGAGCAGTTCTGGTTTTGATGGAATCACCGGCGTGCCCGGTGGGCCGCGCCTCGCGCGGCCCACCGGGCCTCGAAGGATGAGCCGCAAGTGCCTTGGCCGCATCCTTCGAGGCTCGCTGCGCTCGCACCTCAGGATGACGACTCCGCATGCGAGAATGACGCGTTGCTTCAATCAAGCGATCACGTGCTCTAGTTTCGCGCCGCGACCCTGCCACAGCGATTGTCCGTCCGCACAGCTACTTGCACTTCGCGCTGCTACGCAACTGCGCCAGATCGCTGCTGACAGTGCTGGACGGTTTTCGCGTCGCGGCCTCATTGGCGGCGACGCAGGCGCCGGCGGCGTCGCCGGTCTGCAGCCGGGCGAAACCGAGATTGGACCACGCATCGGCGAGGTCCGGGGCGTCGACGACCGCCTGCTCCAGCACCGCGCGCGCCTGCTGCGGGCGCTTGCCGATCAGCAACGCGCGGCCGTGATCGGATGCCAGCGGCTTCAGCGGATGCGGCTGCAGGCGCGCGCGTTTGAACAATTCGTCGGCGTAGTCGATGTCGCCAAACCGCATCATCGTCACGATGGCGAAGCCGTGATAGACCGCGCTCTGTTCAGGCGCGAGCAGATAGGCCTGGTTGAAGCGCAACGCGGCTTCCGGGGCATTGCCCTTGCTGATCGCCCGCCAGCCGCGCAGGCTGGCCGCGTCGAACGCCTTCTGCCGCGAGCCGGTGGCCGCCACCATGTCGCTGACGAATGTCTCGTCGGCGGCGCGCTGCTCCGGCGTCTTGGCGGCGAAACCGAAGAACGGCTGCTGATTGGTGGGGCCGCTGTAGCTCTTGCGCGTGACCTGCACGCCGGGCGCGACCTCGACGCTGTCGGCGCACGCGGGCGATGCCACGAACAGCAGCGCCAGCGCGAGCAGCGCAAACCGGCAAGGAGCGCGCGCACTGCGCGAAAGCATCGGAATCGTCGAAGGATATCGCATCGAGAATGTCCCGTTCTGTCGGTGCCAGCATAGCACGGCGCCACCTCGGCGCGCGCGTCACAGCGCCGCCATCCCGTCTTGCGGAATGGCGTCTCGCACGGTCGTCTTGCGCGGCGCGCGCGAAACCGCGATGATCCGGTCCAACACGTGGCAGATGATAAGTCGTGGGGGAAACCAGACAAATGCAGTTCGATGACGTCGTCCTCGGTCGCCGCAGCATTCGCGGATACAAGCCCGATCCCGTGCCGAAACAGTTGATCGAGGAAATCCTGACGCTGGCGATGCGCGCGCCGTCGTCGATGAACACCCAGCCGTGGAATTTCTATGTCATCACCGGCGAGCCGCTGAACCGGATCCGCGCCGGCAACACCGAGCGCAATCTGGCCGGCGTGCCGCACAGCCGCGAATTCCGCATTGGGCAGCCGTTCGCGGGCGCGCATCGCGACCGCCAGGTCGGCGTCGCCAAGCAGCTGTTCAGCGCGATGGGAATCGCGCGCGACGACAAGGACGCGCGGCAGGACTGGGTGCTGCGCGGCTTCCGCCAGTTCGACGCACCGGTGTGCATCATCGTCACCTACGACCGCGTGCTCGACGGCAGCGACGACACGCCGTTCGATTGCGGCGCGGTGACGACCGCGCTGGTCAACGCCGCCTGGTCGCGCGGGCTCGGCTGCGTCATCAACAGCCAGGGCATCATGCAGTCGCCGGTGGTGCGCGAACACGCCGGCATCGCCGACGATCAGATCATCATGAAGGCGATCGCGCTCGGCTGGCCGGACGAGACGTTTCCCGCCAACGCGGTGGTGTCGGAGCGCAAGCCGGTCAGCGAAGCGGCGGTGTTCGTCGGGTTCGACGAAGAGCCGGCCGCGAAGCGGCAGGCGGGGTAGTTCGCCCCCCGCGCGGTCATTCCGGTGCGGCCGCGCAGTCTTCAGTCTGTAGGGTGGGTTCGCGCGCAGCGCGTAACCCACCGACTCATCTCTCCGCGCGAGGACGGTGGGTTACGGCGCAAGAGCGCCTAACCCACCCTACGAGTTGTCCTTCGCCGCGCGCAGCTTCGCCCAATAGTCCAGCCGCTTGCGGATCTCGCGTTCGAAGCCGCGGTCGGGGGGATCGTAAAACGTCTGGTGGCCGAGCGCGTCGGGGAAATACTCCTGGCCGGAGAAGCCCTCGGGCGTGTCGTGGTCGTATTGGTAGCCGCCGCCATAGCCTTCGGACTTCATCAGCCCGGTCGGGGCGTTGAGGATGTGCTTGGGCGGCAGCAGCGAGCCGCCCTGCTTCGCCGCGCGCATCGCGGCCTTGTAGGCGGTGTAGGCGGCGTTGGATTTCGGCGCGGTGGCGAGATAGATCACCGCCTGCGCGATCGCGAGTTCGCCCTCGGGCGAGCCGAGGAAGTCGTAGGCGTCCTTGGCGGCATTGCAGATCACCAGCGCCTGCGGATCGGCCAGCCCGATGTCCTCGACCGCCATCCGCACCACGCGCCGCGCCAGGAACAGCGGGTCCTCGCCGGCGTCGAACATCCGGCACAGATAGTACAGCGCCGCGTCCGGATCGGAGCCGCGCACCGATTTATGCAGTGCCGAGATCAGGTTGTAGTGGCCGTCGGCGGATTTGTCGTAGATCGGCGCGCGACGCTGCAGGATGTCCTGCAACTGCGCGGCATTGAAGATCTCGCCGTCGCGCGCCGAGCGCCAGACCTCTTCGGCCAGCGTCAGCGAGGCGCGGCCGTCGCCATCGGCCATCCGCACCAGCACCGCGCGCGCCTCGGCATCGAGCGGCAGCTTCCGGCCCTCGGCCGCTTCCGCATGGGCGAACAGTTTCTCGATTGCCGCGGCATCGAGCGACTGGAACACCAGCACGCGCGCGCGTGAGAGAAGCGCCGCGTTGAGCTCGAACGACGGGTTCTCCGTCGTCGCGCCGACCAGCACCACGGTGCCGTCTTCCATCACCGGCAGAAACGAGTCCTGCTGCGCCTTGTTGAAGCGATGTACCTCGTCGACGAACAGCAGCGTGCCGCGGCCCATCTCGCGGCGCGCGCGGGCGGCGTCGAACACTTTTTTCAGATCGGCGACGCCGGAGAACACCGCGGAGATCTGCTCGAAATGCAGCTCGGTGGCGTCGGCCAGCAGCCGCGCGACGGTGGTCTTGCCGGTGCCGGGCGGGCCCCAGAACACCAGCGAGCCGAGCGTCCGCGTCGCCAGCATCCGCGTCAGCGCGCCGTCGGGGCCGAGGATGTGGTCCTGGCCGACGACGTCGGCGAGCACGCGCGGCCGCAGCCGATCCGGCAACGGCCGCGGCGCCTCACGCTCGAGGCCGGCGGCAGCGAACAGATTGGACGATGGCGTCGGGCGCTTGGGACTCATCGTCTGGCCCGCTCCCTTTCCCCACGCACCGCCTGCTCCTTCTCCCCGCGTGCGGGGAGAAGGGTGGGATGAGGGGGCGTCTCCACGAGGCCGAGCGGCTCGGCTTGGATCAGACACAAAAGCTCGGCCTTGCTGAAGCGCCCCCTCACCCGCCCGGCTTCGCTGACGCTACGCCGGGCGACCTCTCCCCGCGCGCGGGGAGAGGTTGGGAGCAGCGCTGCGGTCGTGCTCATCCGCCGAGCGTGACGTTGATCTGCTGGCCGCCGCGAACGACGGTGATGCGCCACAGGCGGAACGACTCGTTGGTGATGCGTTCGAGGTCGCTGGTCTTGCCGATGCGCTTGTTGTTGACCGCGACGATGATGTCGCCCTTCTGGAAACCGACGCTCGCCGCGGTGGCGCCGTCGGCGAGATCGGTCACGACCACGCCCTCGACGCTGGGGTCGAGCCGCAGGTCGTCGGCGATCGCCGGCGAGATGTTGGCGATCCTGGCACCCTGGAACGGCGAGCGCGCGGTCAGCACGATCTCGTCGCGGCCGGTGTCCGGCGCGGTCTCCAGCGTGATGCTGAGCTTGAGCGGCTTGCCGCCGCGCTGCACGTCGATCTGCGCGGTGCCGCCGAGCGGGCGGGTGGCGAAGCGATAGTCGAACGCGTTGGGATCATCGATCGCAAAGCCGTCGACCCCGACGATCAGATCGGACAGTCTCAGCCCCGCCTTGTCGGACGGGCTGCCCTTGGTGACGCTCGCCACCAGCGCGCCGCTGGGCCGCTTCAGACCGAGCGTCTCGGCGATCTCCGGCGTCACCGCCTGCAGCCGCGCGCCGAGCCACGGCCGCTTCACCGCCTTGCCGCCGCTCTTGGCCGAGGCGATCACCACCCGCACCATGTTGGTCGGGATCGCGAAGCCGATGCCCTGCGAGCCGCCGGAGCGCGAAAAGATCGCGGTGTTGATGCCGACCAGCTTGCCGGTCATGTCGACCAGCGCGCCGCCGGAATTGCCGGGATTGATCGCCGCGTCGGTCTGGATGAAGAACTGATAGTCGGTGATGCCGACCTGGGTGCGCGCCAGCGCCGAGACGATGCCGTGCGTCACGGTCTGGCCGACGCCGAACGGATTGCCCAACGCCAGCACCAGATCGCCGACCAGCAGCTCGTCCGAATTGGCCAGTTCGAGGGTGGCGAATTTCTCCCTGGTATCCTTGAGGCGCAGCACCGCGAGATCGGTGCGGCTGTCCTTCAGCACGATCTCGGCCTCGAACTCGCGCTTGTCGGCGAGCGCGACCTTGACCTGATCGGCGCCGTCGATGACGTGATTGTTGGTGACGACGAGGCCCGACGGATCGACCATCACGCCGCTTCCGAGCGAGCGCTGGATCTGCTCGGGCTGCGGGCCGCCGCCGAAGAAGCGGCGGAAGATCGGGTCTTCCAAGAGCGGATTGCGGTTCTGCACCACCTTGGCGGCGTAGACGTTCACCACCGCCGGCTGCGCGTGCTGCACGATCGGCGCGTAGCTGAGCTTGATCTCGGCCTGCGACGCCGGCAGCCGCCGCTCCTGCGCGGTCGCCGGGGCCGACGCCGCGAGCGAGAGCAGGACGGCCGTGAAGATGCGGACAGCGGACATGAGGCGATGTTCCAGAGTTGAAGCGGCCGCGTGATCGACGCAGCCTGCGCGAATCGAAGCGGTCAAAAGCGGCGGATTGTAGCCTTCCGGCGCAGCGCCGGCAGGTCAATCATGCGTGTGGGCACTATACCTCGCCGGCCGCGACGCTTGCAATTGACCGGGGGCGTGACACCTAGAGGACGCAAGCGCCGTCAGCACAGGAGCACCGTTCATGAAGGCCGTAGGCTACGCCAAATCCCTCCCGATCGACGACGCCGACGCGCTGATCGATGTCGACGTCGCCAGGCCGGAGCCAGGCCCGCGCGACCTGCGCGTCGCCGTGAAGGCGATCTCGGTCAATCCGGTCGACTTCAAGGTCCGCAAGCGCGCCGCGCCGCCGGCCGGCCAGATCAAGATTCTGGGCTACGACGCCGCCGGCGTGGTCGAGTCCGTGGGCAGCGAGGTGACGCTGTTCCGGCCCGGCGACGAGGTGTTCTACGCCGGTTCGATCGGCCGCCAGGGCACCAATGCCGAATTGCATCTGGTCGACGAGCGCATCGTCGGCCGCAAGCCGACGACACTGTCGTTCGCGCAGGCGGCGGCGCTGCCGCTGACCTCGATTACCGCGTGGGAACTGCTGTTCGACCGGCTCGGCGTGCGGCCCGGCAAGGCGCACGACCCGCGCACGCTGCTGATCACCGGCGGCGCCGGCGGCGTCGGCTCGATCCTGATCCAGCTGGCGCGCCGGCTCACCGCGCTGACCGTGGTGGCGACCGCGTCGCGGCCGCAGACGCAGGCCTGGTGCCGCGAGCTCGGCGCCGATGCGGTGATCGATCACAGCCGGGCGATGCAGCCGCAGATCGACGCCTTGAAGCTGCCGCCGGTGGCGCTGATCGCCAGCCTCACCAACACCGATCAGCATTTCCCGGCGCTGGTCGAGATCCTGGCGCCCCAGGGCAAGGTGGCGCTGATCGACGACCCGGCGACGCTGAACCCGATGCTGCTGAAGCCGAAATCGGCGTCGCTGCATTGGGAGGCGATGTTCGCGCGCTCGACCTACACCACGCCCGACATGATCGCGCAGCACGACCTGTTGAACGAAGTCGCAGACCTGATCGACGCCGGCGTGCTGCGCACCACGCTCGACCAGACCTTCGGGACGATCAATGCCGCGAATTTGAGACGCGCCCACGCGCTGCTGGAGAGCGGCAAATCGGTCGGCAAGATCGTGCTGGAGGGGTGGTAGTCGGCGCGCGCCGTGCCCGCGTCGCCCTCACCCCACCCCTCTCCCGCAAGCGGGAGAGGGAGCAGGCTGTGCGTGCTGTGCGGGCCGCGGACCAATGCGATTCAGACTCGTCATCGCGAGCGGAGTTTGTTCGGCCCAATGCGCTTATCCAAGCGGCAACGCGCCCCCTCTCCCGCTTGCGGGAGAGGGTTGGAGTGAGGGCGAGCCGAGCACTGAGACAATGAACTAAGCTCGACGAACTACGCGATCGTCTGCAAGAGCCCGCCTTCGGCGCGCAGCGCGGCGCCGTTGGTGGCGGAGGCTTCCTTGGAGCTGACATAGACCACCATGTTGGCGATCTCCTCGACGGTAGCGAAGCGCTGGATCAGTGAGCCGGGGCGATGCTGCTTGACGAAATTGGCCGCCGCCTCGGCCTCCGACTGGCCGTTCTGCTTGGCCAGATCGGCGACGAAGGTCTGCACGCCTTCGCTCATCGTCGGTCCCGGCATCACCGCATTGACCGTCACCGCGGTGCCGCGGGTCATCTCCGCGAGGCCGCGCGACACCGAGAGCTGCGCGGTCTTGGTCATGCCGTAGTGGATCATCTCCTTCGGAATCATGAGCGCGGATTCCGAGGCGATGAAGACGATGCGGCCCCAATTACGCTCGAGCATCCCCGGCATGTAGCCGCGCGACAGCCGCACGCCGCTCATCACATTGACGTCGAAGAAGCGCTGCCAGTCGGCGTCCGGAATGTCGAAGAAGCCCTTCGGTTCGAAGATGCCGGCATTGTTGATCAGGATGTCGACGCGCGGAATCGCGACCAGCAGCGCGGCGCAGCCCTCCGCGGTGGAGACATCGGCGGCGACGCCGCACAGCTTGGCGCCCGGCACCGCCTTGTCGATCGCGGCCTGCGCGGCGTCGACCTTGGCCTGGCTGCGGCCGTTGACCACGACCTCGGCGCCGGCCGCGGCGAGCCCCCTGGCGATGGCGTGGCCGATGCCCGCCGTCGAGCCGGTGACCAGCGCGGTCTTGCCGGAGAGATTGATGTGCATGTGGTTGCTCCTCGTTACATTGCTCGGCGCGATAGCTGACGTAACGTCGGAAGCGATGGTCGTGAGCGCAAGACGCGATTTCGTGTGCAGCGCTTGCTGCATATTCGGAGGTCATCGCCCGGCTTTGTCCGGGCGACCCAGTATTGCAGAGCGCTGGTGATGAACGCGGGCGCGCTGGCATACTGGATCCCCGCATGCGCGGGGATGACGGTCGATGGTGGTGCGAACCCAGCGGCCTACGCCCAACGAAAAAGGCGGCGCCTTGCGGCACCGCCTTTGGAAACTCGGGTGTTGCAGAAGCCGCTTACGCCGCTTCGGCAGCGCCGTCCTGGGACGGACCGGAATCCTTGCCCTTGGCGTCTTCGTCGCGGTCGACGAATTCGATCACCGCCATCGGGGCGTTGTCGCCGTAGCGGAAGCCGGCCTTGATGATGCGGGTGTAACCGCCCTGACGGTCGGCATAGCGCTTGGCCAGAACGTCGAACAGCTTCCGGACCTGGTCCAGGTCGCGCATCTCGCTGATCGCCTGGCGGCGCTTGTCGAGGCCACCCTTCTTGCCGAGCGTGACCAGCTTCTCGACGATCGGCCGCAATTCCTTGGCCTTCGGCAGCGTGGTGACGATCTGCTCGTGCTTGATCAGCGCGGCGCACATGTTGGCGAACATCGCCTTGCGATGCTCGGCGGTGCGATTGAGCTTCCGATGAACCTTGCCGTGACGCATGTGAGTAGTCCCTCTAATTCAATGTCCCGACGGTTCGTCGGAGTTGCAGGTGGGCTGCCTGCGTTCGCCCGGAAACGGGAACGGCGAACAGCCTGCGCTGTCCGCCATCCCGTCGTCGTTCTCAGTAGTGATCTTCGAAGCGCTTGGCGAGCTCGTCGATGTTCTCCGGCGGCCAGCCCGGCACTTCCATGCCGAGATGCAGGCCCATCTGCGCCAGCACTTCCTTGATCTCGTTCAGCGACTTGCGGCCGAAGTTCGGGGTGCGGAGCATTTCGGCTTCCGACTTCTGCACCAGGTCGCCGATGTAGACGATGTTGTCGTTCTTCAGGCAGTTCGCCGAACGCACCGACAGTTCGAGTTCGTCCACCTTCTTGAGGAAGGCCGGGTTGAAGGCCAGATCCGGGATGATCTCCTGGGTGACTTCCTTGCGCGGCTCTTCGAAGTTGACGAAGACGTTGAGCTGGTCCTGCAGGATGCGGGCGGCGAAGGCGACCGCGTCGTCCGGGGTCAGCGCGCCGTTGGTCTCGACCGTCATGGTCAGCTTGTCGTAGTCGAGGATCTGACCCTCGCGGGTGTTCTCGACCTTGTACGACACCTTGCGCACCGGAGAGTACAGGCTGTCGACCGGGATCAGGCCGATCGGCGCGTCTTCCGGACGGTTGCGCTCGGCGGCGACGTAGCCCTTGCCGGTGTTGACGGTGAATTCCATGCGGATCTCGGCGCCCTCGTCGAGGGTGCAGATCTGCAGGTCCGGATTGAGCACGACGATGTCGCCGACGGTCTGGATGTCACCGGCGGTGACGACGCCCGGCCCCTGCTTCTTGACGACCATCCGCTTCGGGCCTTCGCCCTGCATCTTCAGCGAGATGTCCTTGATGTTCAGCACGATGTCGGTGACGTCCTCGCGCACGCCGGCGATCGAGGAGAACTCGTGCAGCACGCCGTCGATGTGCACCGACTGCACCGCCGCGCCCTGCAGCGACGACAGCAGCACGCGCCGCAGCGCGTTGCCGAGTGTCTGGCCGAAGCCGCGCTCGAGCGGCTCGGCGACCAGCGTCGCGAACCGGGTGGCATCGCTGCCGGCAGTCACCTGCAGCTTGTTCGGTCGAATGAGTTCTTGCCAATTCTTCTGGATCGTCACTGTGTCACCTTCCTGGCCGGTCGATCGCCGCCGAAATAAGGGCGCGGTCACTGGCGATGGAAACTGCGGATCAATCCGCGCCAAAGTATCGAAAGCCGCGGGCGGCTCGACACCACCCGCGACAGAAAAAATCAGACCCGACGCCGCTTGCGCGGCCGGCAGCCGTTGTGCGGGATCGTGGTGACGTCACGGATCGAGGTCACCGTGAAACCCGACGCCTGCAGCGCGCGCAGCGCCGATTCGCGGCCCGAACCCGGACCGGCGACCTCGACTTCGAGGGTGCGCATGCCGTGCTCCTGCGCCTTCTTGGCGACGTCCTCGGCCGCGACCTGCGCGGCGTAGGGGGTCGACTTGCGCGAGCCCTTGAAGCCCATCGTGCCGGCCGACGACCAGGCGATCGCATTGCCCTGCGCGTCGGTGATGGTGATGGTCGTGTTGTTGAACGACGAGTTCACATGCGCAATGCCAGAGGCGATGTTCTTGCGCTCGCGGCGGCGAATGCGGCCGGCTTCCTTAGCCATGGTCTACCTTTCTGAGTGATCTCAACGCCGCCGTAACACCAGCGGCTCCACCGAAACGGCGAATGGCGAAAAGCGAGCGGCGAATAGGGGAAGCCCCTACCCGCCATTCGCCGTTCGCTACTCGCAAAATTACTTCTTCTTGCCGGCGATCGCCTTCGCCGGACCCTTGCGGGTGCGGGCGTTGGTGTGGGTGCGCTGGCCACGCACCGGCAGACCGCGACGATGGCGCAGGCCGCGATAGCAGCCGAGGTCCATCAGGCGCTTGATGTTCATGCCGGTCTCGCGACGAAGATCGCCCTCGACCAGATAGTCGCGGTCGATGACTTCGCGAATCTGAAGAACCTCGGCGTCGCTCAACTGATTGACGCGACGATCCACCGGGATCTTCACCTTCTCGATGATCTCGGCGGCGTTCTTCTGGCCGATGCCATGGATGTACTGGAGCGCGATCAGCACGCGCTTGTTGGTCGGGATATTCACGCCGGCTATACGGGCCACAGACTTCTCTCCTGTCACCGACCGCAACCGGCCGGCTGATTCTTGCTATCTCGGGCTGGCGTTCACAAACGCGAACACGACGCCATCCCCTCGGTCGTTCTGGGGCCCGGCATCGTCTGAAACCTATCCGACGGGATATCGGGCCTTATTAAAGGATTCCGTTTCTGTTCGTCAACCGAATCCAGGTTCAAGCTCGCTTTTTGTTGACTTTCCTGGCCTTTTGGGCGGAGGGCGTCCCCGCCTTCTTGGCCGCCTTCTTCGTCACCTTGGCGCCGCGTTTCGGCGCCTTGGCGGCCGATTTGGCCTTCGATTTGTTTGCTTTCTTGCCGGCCGTCTTGGCCGCCTTGGCGGGCGCCTTGCTCGCGACCTTGGCGGCCTTTTTGCCAGTCTTCTTCGTGGCTTTCGCCGGCTTCTTCAGACCGGCCGAAGCCGTCTTGGCGGATTCCGCCTTGCTCGAAGATTTTCCGCTAACTGCCTTCTTGGCCGAAGCTTTCTTGGCCGGAGCCTTGCCGGGAGCTTTCGCCTTGCCGGAAGCCTTGGGCTTGCCGGAAGCCTTGGCCGGCTTCGCGCTCTTTTTGACCGCGCGCTTGGCAGCGGCGGTCTTGGCAGCCTTCTTGGCGTTGGCCTCGCCGAGCGCCTCAAGGATCCGGCCGATCTCGCGGGTGACCTCGTCGATGGTCATCATGCCGTCGACGGTCAGCAGCTTGCGCTTGTCCGAATAATACTCGACCAGCGGCTCGGTCTGCAGGCGATACGCGGTCAGGCGCTTCGCCAGCGCCTCGGCGTTGTCGTCGGCGCGGGGCTCCTCGCCCCGCTCGCGCATCTCCGCGACGCGGGTCTCGACCCGGGCCAGCAGCGCGCTTTCGTTGACCCGCAATTCGACCACGGCATCGAGGCCGAGCTTCTTGTCCTTGAGCAGCGCGTCGAGCGCCTCGGCCTGCGGCACGGTGCGCGGAAAGCCGTCGAGGATGAAGCCGTTGGTGGCGTCGGGCTGCTCGATGCGGTCGGAGATGATGCCGATCACCACCTCGTCCGGCACCAGGCCGCCGCTCGCCATGATGTCCTTGGCCTTCAGCCCGACCGGCGTGCCGGCCGCGACCGCGGCGCGCAGCATGTCTCCGGTGGAAAGCTGCACCAGTCCGTATTGCTGAACCAGGCGGGCCGCTTGCGTTCCCTTGCCCGCCCCCGGCGGCCCGAGAAGGATCAGTCTCATTTCTTACGGCCCCTCAACTTCGACTTCCGGATCAGGCCTTCATACTGATGCGCCAGCAGATAGCCCTGCACCTGGGCGACCGTGTCCATCGTGACGCTGACCACGATCAGAAGCGAAGTTCCGCCGAAATAGAACGGCACCGCCGCGTAGGAAATCAGGACTTCGGGGATCAGACAGACGATCGCCAGATAGATCGCTCCGACCGCGGTGATGCGCGTCAGCACGAAGTCGATGTATTCCGCGGTGCGCTCGCCGGGGCGGATGCCCGGGATGAAGCCGCCGTGCTTCTTCAGATTGTCCGCGGTCTCGGTCGGGTTGAACACGATCGCGGTGTAGAAGAACGCGAAGAACACGATCATCGCGATGTAGAACACCAGGAACAGCGGCCGGCCGTGGCCGAACTGGGTGACGATCCACTGGAACCATTCCGGGCCGGTGCCCGAATTGAAGCTCGCGATCGTGGTCGGCAGCAGCAGCAGCGACGAGGCGAAGATCGGCGGGATCACGCCGGAGGTGTTGAGCTTCAGCGGCAGATGCGAGGACTGGCCCTCGAACATCTTGTTGCCGACCTGGCGCTTCGGATACTGGATCAGCAGCCGGCGCTGCGCCCGCTCCATGAACACGATGAAGGCGATGACGACGACCGACATCACCAGCACCAGCAGGATCAGCGCGGTCGACAGCGCGCCCTGACGGCCGAGTTCGAGCATGCTGGCGAGCGCCGAGGGCAACTCGGCGACGATGCCGGCGAGGATGATCAGCGAGATGCCGTTGCCGATGCCGCGCGAAGTGATCTGCTCGCCCAGCCACATCAGGAACATGGTTCCGCCGGTCAGCGTGATCGCCGTCGACAGCAGGAAGAACGCGCCGGGCTCCGACACCACATTGCCGGCGCCCTGCAGGCCGACGGCGATGCCGTAGGACTGGAACGCCGCCAGGATCACCGTGAGATAGCGGGTGTACTGGTTCAGCGTCTTGCGGCCGGATTCGCCTTCCTTCTTCAGCGCCTCGAGCTGCGGCGACACCGTGGTCAAGAGCTGCACGATGATCGATGCCGAGATGTACGGCATGATGTTGAGCGCGAAGATCGCCATGCGGTGGATGCCGCCGCCGGCGAACATGTTGAACATGCCGAGAATGCCGCCGGCCTGCGACTTGAACACCTGCTCCCACACCGTGGGATCGATGCCGGGCAGCGGGATGTAGGTGCCGAGCCGGTAGACCAGCAGCGCGCCGAGCGTGAACCAGATCCGCTTCTTCAGCTCTTCGGCCTTGCCGAGCGCCGAGAAATTGAGGTTGGCCGCGAGTTGTTCCGCTGCAGAGACCATGTCCGGCTTTCTCCCGCGCTACTCGTCCCGTGGTGCCGCCGGATGCGGGCCGCCGAGGGAGCGCCGGGCATCATTTGGTGTGCGAATGTCGTCAATTCCACCGCCGCCGGCAAGGCCGGCGCCCGCTTTCGCGGGCGATGACGGCAATGTTACGCGGCTTCGCCTTCGTCCTTCTTCGGCGCCAGGATCTTCACCGATCCGCCGGCCTTCTCGACCGCCTCGATCGCCGATTTGGTGGCGCCGTGGACTTCGATCGTGAGCTTCGCCTTGAGCTCACCGCGGCCGAGCAGCCGCACGCCGTCGCGCGAGCGACGCAGCACACCGGCCGCGACCAGCGACTCGGCGTTGATCACCGCGCCGGCGTCGATCGTCTTGGCGTCGATCGCATCCTGCAGCCGGTCGAGATTGATCTCGGCGAATTCGAGCCGGAAGATGTTGTTGAAGCCGCGCTTCGGCAGGCGCCGATGCAGCGGCATCTGGCCGCCTTCGAAGCCCTTGATGCGTACGCCGGAGCGCGCGGTCTGGCCCTTGCCGCCACGGCCGCCGGTCTTGCCTTTGCCGGAGCCGATACCGCGGCCGATGCGCATGCGCTTCTTGCGTGCGCCGGGATTGTCGGAAATCTCGCTGAGCTTCATCGCCCTGCCCTCTTACTTCTCGTCGACGACGCGAACGAGGTGTTGCACCTTGGCGATCATGCCGCGAACTTCAGGCGTATCCTGAAGCTCGGTGACCCGGCCGATCTTGTTGAGCTTGAGGCCGACCAGCGTCGCGCGCTGCGAGTGATGGCGGCGGATTGGGCTGCCGATCTGCTCGACCTTGATCATGTTTGCGGCGTTGGCCATCGTCTTCACTCCGGATCGCGTCTTGTCTCTGTCAGCGGGATCGCGTGATCACGCCGTTATTCGGCAACCACTTCCGCATCGCCGCCGACGCGGCGGGCCTGCAGGGTGGACACCTTGATGTTGCGGCGGGCAGCGACCGAACGCGGCGAGTCGACGTGCTTCAGCGCATCGAAAGTCGCGCGAACCATGTTGTAGGGGTTCGACGAGCCGATCGATTTCGCCACCACGTCCTGGATGCCGAGCGTCTCGAACACCGCGCGCATCGGGCCGCCGGCGATGATGCCGGTACCGGCCGGGGCGGCGCGCAGATAGACGCGACCGGCGCCGTGACGGCCGGCGATGTCGTGATGCAGCGTGCGACCTTCGCGCAGCGCCACCCGCGTCAGGTTGCGCTTCGCCGCTTCGGTCGCCTTGCGGATCGCTTCCGGAACTTCGCGCGCCTTGCCGTGGCCGAAACCGACCCGGCCCTTCTGGTCGCCGATCACGACCAGCGCCGCGAAGCCGAAGCGCTTGCCGCCCTTCACGACCTTCGCCACACGGTTGATGTGGACGAGCTTGTCGACGAACTCGCTGTCGCGCTCCTCGCGATCCCTGCTCCGTTCGCGTCCACCGCGTTCGCGTTCAGCTGCCATGGTGTTTTCCAATCTCTGCGAGGCTGTCGCCCCGATCCTTGTATCCGTTCAAACCGAAACTTAGAAGCTCAGGCCGCTCTCGCGCGCCGCATCCGCCAGCGCCTTGACGCGGCCGTGATACAGATAGCCGCCGCGGTCGAACACGACTTCCTTGACGCCCTGCTTCACCGCGCGCTCCGCCAGCAGCTTGCCGACCGCCTTCGCCGCGTCGATGTTGGCGCCGGTGTTGCCGGCTTCGCGCATCGACTTCTCCAGCGACGACGCCGAGGCCAGGGTCTCGCCCTTCAGATCGTCGATCACCTGGGCGTAAATATGCTTCGACGAGCGGAACACCGACAGCCGCGGACGGCCGTTGGCGGTGCGCCGCAGCGCGATCCGGACCCGAGTCTTGCGCCGGGCATTCGTGACATTCAACTTCGACATGACCGGCTCCGTTACTTCTTCTTGCCTTCCTTGCGGAAGATGAACTCGTCGGAATAACGCACGCCCTTGCCCTTGTAGGGCTCCGGCGGACGATAGTCGCGGATCTCGGCCGCGACCTGACCGACCTTCTGCGAGTCGATGCCGACGACGTTGATCTCGGTCGGCTTCGGCACCGTGATGGTGATCCCTTCCGGGATGTCGTAGATCACGTCGTGGCTGTAGCCGAGCGCGAGCTGCAGCTTCTTGCCCTGCAGCGCGGCGCGATAGCCGACGCCGGTGATCTCGAGCTTCTTCTCGAAGCCCTTGGTGACGCCTTCCACCAGGTTCGCGATCTGGGCGCGCGCCGTTCCGTACAACGCCTGCGCGCGATTCGTCTCGAACCGCGGCGCCACCTTCACCGAGCCGTCCTCGAACTTGACGTCGACGTCGTCGTGCACGACGAAATGAAGCTGACCCTTCGGCCCCTTCATCTTGACGGTCTGACCCTCGACGGACGCCGTCACCCCGGACGGGACCGTGACGGGCTTCTTGCCAACGCGTGACATGGTCGATCCTTCCTAACCAAACATCATCCGGCGTAACGACGCCGCGGAAGATGCGCCAATTCCCGTTCTCTCGGCGCGTCCCGGCCGCATCGTGCGGCGGGCCACGCTTCGCTCAGAACACCGTGAACAGAACCTCGCCGCCGACATTGGCGTCGCGGGCATCGTGATCGGCCATGATCCCCTTGGGGGTCGACAGCACCGAGATGCCGAGGCCGTTGTTGACGCGCGGCAAATTCTTGACCGAGGCGTAGACCCGACGACCCGGACGCGACACGCGCTCGATTTCGCGGATCACGGGCTCGCCGTCGAAATATTTCAGCTCGATCTCGAGCTCGCTGCGCCCCGAGGGATGCTCGACGCTGGCGTAGCCGCGGATGTAGCCCTCGCTCTTCAGCACTTCGAGCACGCTCGCGCGCATTCTCGAGCCGGGAGTCGAGACCTTGGACTTCGAACGCATCTGCGCGTTGCGGATGCGGGTGATGAGATCGCTGATCGGATCGTGCGTTGACATCTGACGACCCTCCTTACCAGCTCGACTTGACGAGGCCGGGAACCAGGCCCTTCGAGCCGAGATCGCGGATCGCGATACGGCTCAGCTTGTTGAGGCGGTAGACCGAGCGCGCACGGCCGGTGATCTCGCAGCGGTTGCGGATCCGGGTGGCCGACGAATTGCGCGGCATCTCGGCGAGCTTCAGGGTCGCCGCGAAACGCTCCTCCATCGGGAGGTCCTTGTCGGCGATGATGGCCTTCAGACGCGCGCGCTTCGGCGCCGCGTTCTTGGTCATCTTCTTCCGACGATTGTTCTTCTCGATCGAACTCTTCTTTGCCATGCCAGGCTCCTGGGTTTCCGCGTTTGAGACAGATCAGCTCGGGGCTGTCAGCGTCTCACTGCCGGAACGGGAAATTGAATGCGGTCAACAGCGCGCGCGCTTCGTCGTCGGTGCCCGCGGTCGTACAGACGGTGATGTCCATGCCCCACGACTCGCCGGTCTTGTCGAAGTCGATTTCGGGGAAAATGATGTGCTCTTTGATGCCGAGCGAATAGTTGCCGCGGCCGTCGAAGCTCTTCGGGTTCAGGCCGCGGAAATCCCGGACGCGCGGCAGCGCGACGGTGATCAGGCGGTCGATAAACTCGTACATCTTGGCCTTGCGCAGCGTCACCTTGCAGCCGATCGGCTGGTTCTCGCGCAGCTTGAAGGTCGAGATCGCGACCCGCGAATAGGTCACGACAGCCTTCTGGCCGGCGATCAGCGCCATGTCGGCGGCCGCCTGCTCCGCCTTCTTGCGGTCGTTGACCGCCTCGCCGACGCCCATGTTCAGCACGACCTTGTCGAGCCGGGGAACCTGCATGACGTTGCCGTAGCCGAACTTTTCAGTCAGCTGGGTGCGGATGCTGTTGTCGTACTCCGCGCGAAGGCGCGGAACGTATGCGGTCTCAGCCATCGATCTCTGCTCCCGAGCTCTTGGCAATACGAACCTTCTTGCCGTCCGCCAGGATCTTGAAACCGACGCGGGTCGGTTTGCCGTCCTTGCCGACGATCGCGATGTTGGACAGGTCGATCGGCGCCTCTTTCGAGATGATGCCGCCTTCCTGGGATTGGGTCTGCTTCTGGTGACGCTTGACGATATTGATGCCGCGAACCAGCGCCACACCGGCGGCCGGACGGACCTCGAACACTTCGCCGGTGCGACCCTTGTCGCGCCCGCTCAGCACCATCACCTTGTCGCCCTTACGAATCTTGGCGGCCATCACAGCACCTCCGGTGCCAGCGAAATGATTTTCATGTGGTTCTTCGCACGCAGCTCGCGCGGCACCGGCCCGAAGATACGGGTCCCGACCGGCTCGGACTGATTGTTGATCAGCACGGCGGCGTTGCGGTCGAAGCGGATGACGGAGCCGTCGGGGCGGCGGATGTCCTTGCGGACCCGGACCACCACGGCCTTCATGACGTCGCCCTTCTTCACCTTGCCGCGCGGAATCGCTTCCTTGATCGACACCACGATGACGTCGCCCACGGTGGCATAGCGGCGCTTGGAGCCCCCGAGCACCTTGATGCACATGACACGGCGTGCGCCGGAATTATCGGCCACGTCGAGGTTGGTCTGCATCTGGATCATTGATGCACCTCGTCCTCTCTCTAATGCGCTGATGCGCTCTCAACTGACGCGCAAATGCGCTTAGGCGGTCTTCTTCGGTTCGCCCCGGACCACGGTCCAGCGCTTCAACTTGGAGATCGGCTTGCTCTCCTCGATCCACACCATGTCGCCCGGATGGAACTGATCGTTCTCGTCGTGCGCGTGGTAGTTCTTCGAGCGCCGGATCGTCTTCTTGTAGATCGGGTGGGTGAAGCGACGGTCGACGCGCACCACCACGGTCTTGGCTTGCTTGTCGCTGACGACCACGCCCTGCAGGGTCCTCTTCGGCATCTCTGTGGTCCTTACTTCGTCTTGCCGGCGCGCTTCTGCGCGGCGATGGTCTTGATCCGGGCGATGTCGCGCCGGGCTTCGCGCAGCCGCGAGGTGTCCTCGAGCTGGCCGGTGGCGCGCTGGAAGCGCAGGTTGAAGCGCTCCTTCTTCAGATTGAGGATGGCGTCGTCCATCTGGTCTTCGCTCATCGCGCGGATGTCGCCGCTCTTCATCTCAGCCATGACACTTACTCCGCGATGCGCGCGACGAAGCGCGTCTTGATCGGCAGCTTGGCGGCGGCGAGCGTCAGCGCTTCCTTGGCGGTCTGCTGATTGACGCCGTCGATCTCGAACATCACCCGGCCTGGCTTGACGCGGGCGACCCACAATTCCGGCGCGCCCTTGCCGGAGCCCATGCGGACTTCGGCGGGCTTCTTCGACACCGGAACGTCCGGGAAGATCCGGATCCAGACGCGGCCGGCGCGCTTCATGTGGCGGGTCAGCGCACGACGGGCGGCTTCGATCTGGCGCGCGGTGACGCGCTCCGGCTCCATCGCCTTCAGGCCGAACTGGCCGAACGCCAACGTCGCGCCCGACGACGCAACGCCGTGGATGCGGCCCTTGTGCGCCTTGCGGAACTTGGTCTTCTTTGGTTGCATCATGGCTTACGCCCTCAAACCTTATTCAGCAGAAGATCAGGCAGCGTCGCGGCGCGGGCGGGAATTGTCGCCTTCGGCCATACGCTTGTCCTGCGCCATCGGATCGTGTTCGAGGATCTCGCCCTTGAAGATCCACACCTTGACGCCACAGGTGCCGAAGGTGGTGAACGCGGTCGCGACGCCGTAATCGATGTCGGCGCGCAGCGTGTGCAGCGGCACGCGACCTTCGCGATACCACTCCATGCGCGCGATTTCGGCGCCGCCGAGACGGCCCGAGCAGTTGATCCGGATGCCCTCGGCGCCGAGACGCATCGCCGACTGCACCGCCCGCTTCATCGCGCGGCGGAACGCGACGCGGCGCTCGAGCTGCTGCGCGATCGATTCGGCGACCAGCGTGGCGTCGAGCTCCGGCTTGCGGATTTCGACGATGTTGATGACGACGTCCGACGCGGTGATGTCGGCGACCTTCTTGCGCAGCTTGTCGATGTCGGCGCCCTTCTTGCCGATCACGACGCCCGGGCGCGCGGAGTGGATCGTCACCCGGCACTTCTTGTGCGGGCGCTCGATCACGATGCGCGCCACCGCGGCCTGCTTCAATTCCTTGTGCAGGATCTCACGGATCTTGACGTCCTCGTGCAGCAGCTTGCCGTACTCGTTCTTGCCGGCGAACCAACGGGAATCCCACGTCCGGTTGATGCCCAGCCGCAGCCCGATCGGATTGATCTTTTGACCCATCGAAAGTCTCCCGCGCCCTGGCGTTAAGCGCTTGCTTCGGCTTCGACCTGACGAACGACGATCGTCAGCTGCGCGAATGGTTTCAGAATACGGCCCGAGCGGCCGCGGCCGCGCGGCGAGAAGCGCTTCATCACGATGCCCTTGCCGACATGGGCCTCGGAGACGACGAGCGCGTCGACGTCGAGGTCGTGGTTGTTCTCGGCATTGGCGATCGCCGATTCCAGGCACTTCTTGACGTCGACCGCGATCCGCTTGCGCGAGAATTGCAGGTCGGCCAGCGCCGCCGCGGCCTTGCGACCACGGATCAGCTGGGCCACCAGGTTGAGCTTCTGCGGGCTGACGCGAAGCATCCGGGCAACGGCCTTGGCCTCGTTATCGGGGAGGACCCGTTCGCGCTTGGGTTTGCTCATGGCTTGGTCCTCAACCCTTCTTCGACTTCTTGTCGCCGGAGTGGCCGTGGAACGTGCGGGTCGGCGAGAACTCGCCGAACTTGTGACCCACCATTTCCTCGTTGATCGCCACCGGCACGTGCTTCTGGCCGTTGTAGACGCCGAAAGTCAGCCCGACGAACTGCGGCAGGATGGTGGAGCGGCGGCTCCAGATCTTGATGACGTCGTGACGGCCCGACGCACGCGCGGCATCCGCCTTCTTCAGCAGCGAGCCCTCGACGAACGGGCCCTTCCAGACTGAGCGAACCATGTCCGGCTTCCTTACTTCTTCTTCCGCTTGTGGCGGCTGATGAGAATGAACTTGTCGGTCGACTTGTTCGAGCGGGTCTTCTTGCCCTTGGTCGGCTTGCCCCACGGAGTGACCGGGTGACGGCCGCCCGAGGTGCGGCCTTCGCCGCCGCCGTGCGGATGGTCGATCGGGTTCATGACGACACCGCGGTTGTGCGGGCGCCAGCCGAGCCAGCGCGTACGCCCGGCCTTGCCGATCGAGATGTTCATGTGGTCCGGGTTCGACACCGCACCGATGGTGGCGGTGCAGCGGCCGTGGACCAGGCGCTGCTCGCCTGAATTCAGACGCATGATGACGTAGTCATGGTCGCGGCCGACGAGCTGAGCGTAGGTGCCGGCCGAACGCGCGATCTGCCCGCCCTTGCCGATCTTGAGCTCGACATTGTGCACGATGGTGCCGATCGGCATGTTGCCGAGCGGCATGACGTTGCCCGGCTTGACGTCGACATAGGCGCCGGCGATCACGGTGTCGCCGACCGCGAGGCGCTGCGGCGCCAGGATGTAGGCCTGCTCGCCGTCCTCGTACTTGATCAGCGCGATGAACGCGGTGCGGTTCGGATCGTATTCCAGGCGCTCGACCTTGGCCGGAACGTCGACCTTGGTGCGCTTGAAGTCGACCAGACGATAGGTCTTCTTGTGGCCGCCGCCGCGGAACCGCACGGTGATCCGGCCGGTGTTGTTGCGGCCGCCGTTCGAGTGCTTGCCTTCGGTCAGCGTCTTGACCGGCTTGCCCTTGTAGAGCGCCGAACGATCGACCATCACCAGCTGGCGCTGGCCCGGCGTCGTGGGATTGTATTTTTTCAATGCCATGGTCGGTCCCGCCTTACAGTCCGGTGGTCACGTCGATGCGATGACCCTCTTCCAGGGTCACGACCGCGCGCTTGACGTCCGACTGCGTGCCGAAGGTGCCGCGGAAGGACTTCGACTTGCCCTTGCGCACCAGCGTGTTCACGCTCTTCACTTTGACGTCGAACAGCTTTTCGACGGCTTCCTTGATTTGCGGCTTGGTCGCGCCGCTCTGCACCTTGAACACGACCTTGTTGTGCTCGGACGCCATCGTGGCCTTTTCGGTCACGACCGGCGAGACGATCACGTCGTAATGGCGCGGATCGATCGATTTCATTTGAAGCGCGCCTCCAACGCATCGAGAGCGGCCTTCGTCAGAACCAACTTCCGACGGCGCACGATATCGTAGACGTTGATGCCCTGGATCGGCAGCACGTCGATGTTCGGGATGTTGCGGGCCGCCGTGGCGAACCCGGTGTTGACCTCGGCGCCGTCGATGATCAGCGCGTTGGTCAGACCAAGGCCGGAGAACGCTCCGACCAAAGCCTTGGTCTTCGCGGCTTCAAGCTCGGCCTTGTCGATCACGATCAGCCCGCCGCCCTTGGCCTTGGCCGACAGCGCGTGGCGCAGCGCCAGCGCACGGACCTTCTTCGGCAGGTCGATGGCGTGCGAACGCACCACCGGACCGAACGCACGGCCACCGCCGCGGAACTGCGGCACGCGCTGCGAACCGTGACGAGCACCGCCGGTGCCCTTCTGCTTGTACATCTTCTTGCCGGTGCGCCAGACTTCGGCGCGGCCCTTGGCCTTGTGGGTGCCGGCCTGACGCTTGGCGAGCTGCCAGATCACGCAGCGCTGCACAATGTCGTTGCGCGGCTCGAGACCGAAGATGGCGTCGGAGAGCTGGACCGAGCCGGCTTCCTGACCCTCGAGAGTGGTGACTTTCAATTCCATCTCACACACCCTCCTGCTCGGCAGCCGGAGCCGCTGCTTCTTCGCCGCCGTTGGCGAGCCGGAACTTGCCCGGCTTCGGCGCGTCGGCCGGCAGCGCCTTCTTGACGGCGTCGCGCACCGAGATCCAGCCGCCCTTGGAGCCGGGAACGGCGCCCTCGACCAGGATCAGGCCGCGCTCGACGTCGAGCTGCACCACGCGCAGATTCAGCGTGGTGATGCGATCGACGCCCATGTGGCCGGGCATCTTCTTGTTCTTGAAGGTCTTGCCCGGGTCCTGACGGCCACCGGTCGAACCGATCGAACGATGCGACACCGACACACCGTGGGTGGCGCGCAGACCGCCGAAATTCCAGCGCTTCATGCCGCCGGCGAAGCCCTTGCCGACCGAGGTGCCGGTGACGTCGACGAACTGGCCGACGACGAAGTGGTCGGCCTGGATCTCGGCGCCGACCGGGATCAGCGCGTCCTCGGACACGCGGAACTCGGCGACCTTGCGCTTCGGCTCGACCTTGGCGACGGCGAACTGACCGCGCTCGGCCTTCGGCATGTACACCGTCTTGCGCGCACCCGAACCGAGCTGCAGCGCGACGTAGCCGTTCTTTTCAGTGGTGCGATGGGCGAGCACCTGGCAGTTGCCCAGCTTCAGCACGGTCACGGGGATATGTTCGCCGGTCTCCGTAAAGACCCGCGTCATCCCGACCTTCTGTGCGATCACTCCGGAGCGCATCGGCGTGCTTCCTGTTCTTTCTGTCCGTTAAGTAACCGGACGGTCCAATCTCAGAGCTTGATTTCGACGTCGACGCCGGCAGCGAGGTCGAGCTTCATCAAAGCATCGACGGTCTGCGGGGTCGGGTCGACGATGTCGAGAAGGCGCTTGTGAGTGCGCATCTCGAACTGCTCGCGGCTCTTCTTGTCGACGTGCGGCGAACGGTTGACGGTGAACTTCTCGATCCGGGTCGGCAGCGGAATCGGCCCGCGCACCTGCGCACCGGTTCGCTTCGCGGTGTTGACGATCTCACGCGTCGACGTATCGAGAATCCGATGGTCAAACGCCTTGAGGCGAATGCGAATATTCTGGCCGTTCATTGCCGTATCTTTCTTCAGTGAGCCAATGGTGAGTAGTGAGTGGCGAGCGGGGATCCGTCCGCCACTCTCTATTCGCTATTCGCCTTACTCGATGATCGAGGCCACCACGCCGGCGCCGACGGTGCGGCCGCCTTCGCGGATGGCGAAGCGCAGCTTTTCTTCCATCGCGATCGGCACGATCAGGTGCACTTCCATGGCGATGTTGTCGCCCGGCATCACCATCTCGGTGCCTTCCGGCAGATGCACGACGCCGGTGACGTCGGTGGTGCGGAAGTAGAACTGCGGACGATAGTTGGTGAAGAACGGGGTGTGACGGCCGCCCTCTTCCTTGGTCAGGATGTAGGCCTCGGCCTTGAACTTGGTGTGCGGCTTCACCGAACCCGGCTTGCACAGCACCTGGCCGCGCTCGACGTCTTCGCGCTTGGTGCCGCGCAGCAGGCAGCCGATGTTGTCGCCGGCCTGGCCCTGGTCGAGCAGCTTGCGGAACATTTCGACGCCCGTGCAGGTCGTCTTCTGGGTGTCGCGGATGCCGACGATCTCGATTTCCTCGCCGACCTTGACGATGCCGCGCTCGACGCGGCCGGTCACCACCGTGCCGCGGCCCGAGATCGAGAACACGTCTTCGACCGGCATCAGGAACGGCTGGTCGATCGGGCGCTCCGGCTGCGGAATGTAGGCGTCGACCGCCTTCATCAGCTCCAGGATCGCGTCGTGGCCGAGCTTCTGATCCGAGTTCTCCAGAGCGGCCAGCGCCGAGCCCTTGATGATCGGAATGTCGTCGCCCGGGAAGTCGTACTTCGACAGAAGCTCGCGCACTTCCATCTCGACCAGCTCGAGCAGTTCCGGATCGTCGACCATGTCGCACTTGTTCAGGAACACCACCAGCGCCGGAACGCCGACCTGGCGCGCCAGCAGGATGTGCTCGCGGGTCTGCGGCATCGGGCCGTCGGCCGCCGACACCACCAGAATGCCGCCGTCCATCTGCGCCGCACCGGTGATCATGTTCTTGACGTAGTCGGCGTGGCCCGGGCAGTCGACATGCGCGTAGTGGCGGTTCGTCGTCTCGTATTCGACGTGAGCCGTCGAAATCGTGATGCCGCGCGCCTTCTCTTCCGGCGCCTTGTCGATCTGGTCGTAGGCCGTGAACGTCGCGCCGCCCGTCTCCGCCAGAACCTTGGTGATCGCCGCCGTCAGCGACGTCTTGCCATGGTCGACGTGACCGATCGTCCCGATATTGCAATGCGGCTTGGTACGTTCGAATTTTGCTTTGGCCATCGTTCTTCTCCGTTCAGTCGCGGCTTACGCCGGCGACAATCAGGCAAACTTCTTCTGGACTTCCGCCGACACGTTGGCCGGGGCTTCCGCGTAGTGGTCGAACTGCATCGTGAAGGTCGCGCGACCCTGGCTCATCGAGCGCAGGTTGTTCACGTAACCGAACATGTTCATGAGCGGCACCATCGCGTTGATGACGTTGGCGTTGCCGCGCATGTCCTGGCCCTGGATCTGGCCGCGCCGCGAGTTGAGATCGCCGATCACCGAACCGGTGTAGTCTTCCGGGGTGACGCATTCGACCTTCATGATCGGCTCGAGCAGAACCGACTTGCCCTTCTGCAGCGCTTCGCGGAACGCAGCCCGCGAGGCGATTTCGAAGGCGAGCGCCGACGAGTCGACGTCGTGATACTTGCCGTCGACCAGCGTCACCTTGACGTCGACCACCGGGAAGCCCGCGACCACGCCGGAGCCGAGCACGCTCTCGATGCCCTTCTCGACGCCGGGGATGTATTCCTTCGGAACCGAACCGCCGACGACCTTGGAGATGAACTCGTAGCCGGCGCCTGGCTCGTTCGGCTCGACGATGAAGCTCACCGCCGCGAACTGACCGGTACCGCCGGTCTGCTTCTTGTGGGTGTAGTCGACCTCGGCCTTCTTGGTGATGCGCTCACGGAACGCCACCTGCGGCGCGCCGATATTCGCATCGACCTTGTAGGTGCGCTTCAGGATGTCGACCTTGATGTCGAGATGCAGTTCGCCCATCCCCTTGAGGATGGTCTGACCCGACTCGATATCGGTCGAGACCCGGAACGACGGATCTTCGGCCGCGAGCTTCGCCAGCGCGACGCCGAGCTTCTCCTGGTCGGCCTTCGACTTCGGCTCGATCGCGATCTCGATCACCGGCTCTGGGAATTCCATCTTTTCGAGGATCACCGGCTTGGCGGGATCGCACAGCGTGTCGCCGGTGCGCGCTTCCTTGAGGCCGGCCAGCGCGACGATGTCGCCGGCATAGGCTTCCTTGATGTCTTCGCGGTTGTTGGCGTGCATCAGCAGCATGCGGCCGATGCGCTCTTTCTTCTCGCGGGTCGAGTTCACCACGCCGGTGCCGCTCTGCAGAACGCCGGAATAGATGCGGCAGAACGTGATGGTGCCGACGAACGGGTCGTCCATGATCTTGAACGCGAGCAGCGCCAGCGGCTCGCTGTCGTCCGCCTTGCGCACGACTTCGTTGCCGTCCTCGTCGATGCCCTTGATCGCCGGCACGTCGACCGGCGACGGCAGGTAGTCGACCACGGCGTCGAGCAGCGGCTGCACGCCCTTGTTCTTGAACGCCGAACCGCACAGCACCGGATAGAACGCGCCGTTCAGCACCGCCTTGCGGATCAGCCGCTTCAGCGTCGCCTCGTCGGGCTCTTTGCCGTCGAGATAGGCGGCCATGGCGTCGTCGTCGAGCTCGACGGCGGCTTCGATCATCTTCTCGCGATATTCCTTGGCCTGCTCGAGCAGATCTTCCGGAATGTCGGTGTCTTCGAACTTGGCGCCGAGCGATTCATCGTTCCACACCACGGCCTTCATGCGGACCAGATCGATCAGGCCCTTGAAGTTGTTCTCCGAGCCGATCGGCAGCTGGATCGCCACCGGCTTGGCGCCGAGGCGGTCGACGATGTCCTGCAGGCACTTGAAGAAGTCGGCGCCGGTCTTGTCCATCTTGTTGGCGAAGACGATGCGCGGAACCCGATACTTGTCGCCCTGACGCCAGACCGTCTCGGTCTGCGGCTCGACGCCCTGGTTGCTATCGAGCACGCATACCGCACCGTCGAGCACGCGCAGCGAACGCTCGACTTCGATGGTGAAGTCGACATGGCCGGGGGTGTCGATGATGTTGAGGCGCTTGCCGTTCCAGAACGCGGTGGTGGCGGCGGAGGTGATCGTGATGCCCCGCTCCTGCTCCTGCGCCATCCAATCCATCGTCGCGGCACCTTCGTGCACTTCGCCGATCTTGTGGCTCTTGCCGGTGTAGAACAGGATGCGCTCGGTCGTCGTGGTCTTGCCGGCATCGATGTGGGCCATGATGCCGAAGTTGCGGTAGTCCTCGATGGCGTGAACGCGGGGCATGACGTCTTCCTTGCTTCCGTTGCTTCGCCGTTACCAGCGATAGTGCGAGAACGCGCGGTTGGCTTCCGCCATCTTGTGCACGTCTTCACGCTTCTTTACGGCATTGCCGCGGTTGTTCGAGGCGTCGAGCAATTCGGCCGACAGCCGCTCGGTCATGGTCTTCTCGTTGCGGCCGCGGGCGGCCGTGATCAGCCAGCGGATGCCCAGCGCCTGGCGCCGGGTGCTGCGGACTTCGACCGGCACCTGATAGGTGGCGCCGCCGACGCGGCGGGACCGGACCTCGATGGCCGGCATGACGTTTTCGAGCGCCTGCTCGAACACGGTCAGCGGAGCCTGCTTGGTCTTGGCCTCGATGAGGTCGAGCGCACCATAGACGATGCTCTCGGCGACCGACTTCTTGCCGGCGTACATCACCGAATTCATGAACTTGGTAACGACGATGTTCCCGAACTTCGGATCCGGCAGAACTTCGCGCTTTTCGGCGGCATGACGACGAGACATGGTTGAGCTTCCCGCTTACTTCGGACGCTTCGCGCCGTACTTCGAACGACGCTGCTTACGGTTCTTGACGCCCTGGGTATCGAGGACGCCGCGGAGAATATGGTAGCGCACGCCGGGCAAATCCTTGACGCGGCCGCCGCGGATCATGACCACCGAGTGCTCCTGAAGGTTGTGGCCTTCACCCGGAATGTAACCGATCACCTCGAAGCCGTTGGTCAGCCGAACCTTGGCGACCTTGCGGAGAGCCGAGTTCGGCTTCTTCGGCGTCGTGGTGTAGACGCGGGTGCACACGCCGCGCTTCTGCGGCGACTGCTGGAGCGCCGGAACCTTCTTGCGCGACTTCTGCACAACGCGCGGACGTGCGATCAGCTGGTTGATCGTCGGCATCTTCGCCTTCACCCTTGGCTTCACGCGAAACCTTTGTGGGGTTTCGCAAATTCGTTCGGGGCACCCGCCCCAGCGGCCGCCTCGCAGGATTGGAGCAAGTCCGATCACGCAAAGCGAAATCGCGCCAGCCACTCATTGCTGAGCGGAAAGCGCTTCCATGCAACAGAGGACCGCAGCAAAGTCCGATCAGCATCGGCTGACCGTCCTCGTACCGAGGTCATGCTTCCAAAACAGTCCTCAGGAGAGAAACTCTCCGGAGAACGATGAACGTCCTGGCATTGCCTGGCTTTAGAGACAGCGTCTGAGCGTCTTGGGTCGAGGTTGGTGCCCGAAGTCCGTGAAGACGTCCGGGTGGTCCGTTCCGACGTTGGCGAAGCTCACCGCCTGTCTTGAAGTGGCCGGGTTTTATCGGCGCAACCCTCTCAAGTCAAGGCAAAACCACGCGGCGGCTGTCGTTCTGGCGCAACTCGCGCGTCGCTCCCGCGCGTGCAGTAAATGCCCGCCATAAAGGGGTTTTCGTGCGGTCGCCGCGCTCGTCGAGGGCCGCCTTCCAGCGCGGGGCGCTGCCGGCCCAGCGCCGGATTCAGCGGACGCCGGAACGGTTCGAACAGAATCGGTCACGTCTTCGTCGTATCCGCGCAACATGCGGCAGCATGAGTCGCGTTAACGATTCGTGCCCGCGCGCGCCTTCCCACGGCCCGGCCTGTTGCGGAGAAGGACGGCGATGCACGTATGAGGTGTCTTTTTATACAATGCACGCACATTCATTGGGACTCCAAGGCGCGGCCCGCCGGGATTGCAACCGCGCCGGCCCGCGTGCTTACTGATCCGCTCCGGCGTCATTCGAGCGCGTCGGTGCGAGAGGCAGTCCGATCCGTGACGGCGTGGGGGGCAACCAGGTGAGCAGGCGCTCCGCAGGCGGCGCGAGGTCGCGGCGCGTGGGCCTCGCTTCGCGTTCCGCGTTGGCGACCCTGATCGCGCTGCAGCTCCCCGCTTTCGCCTTCGCCAAGGATGTCGTCAAGGATGTCGTCAAGGATGTCGCGAACCACGCCGACGACGATGACGACGTCGCCAAGCCGTTTGCGCCGCAGGTCTATCTCGATCTGCGCAGCACCTATTCGCGGGTCCCGGCCGGCGTGCTGGCGATCGGCTTCGCCAACACGGGGAGCGCGCTGTCGCAATTGACCGCCCTGTCCACGCGGACGTCCCTGCCCGGCCTGTCGCTGCCGGCGAGCCAGGGCGTCGGCTTCGACGTGCCGCTGACGGTGGACGTCAATGAGCAGGTCTCGCTGTATGGCGGCTTCAGCGCGACGGCATCGAAGGCCGGCGATTTCGACTGGAGCGCGGTCGCGATCACGAGTTGGAACCTCGGCGTGCAGGCCGACCTCCATCAGCAGAACGGCGGCGCGATCCCGACGCTGACATTGCAAACCACGCTGACCCGCGCAGTGCCGTCCGGGCCGCTCGCCACCACGTCGCTGAACACCATCCTCGAGGCAAGCTACGCGCTCGACGCCGACGAAACCCGCGGGATTCTGGTCGGCGTGCAATCGACACTGACGGCGATCGACGCCGACCGCGCCGAGATCCGGCCGAACTGGGTCGGCTGGCTCGGCGGCTTCTATCAGTGGGAGACCAACTGGAAAGTGACGGGCCGCGCCGGCGTGCAGTCGTTCGGCGGCGCGCAGTTGCTGAATCTCACGCCGCTCGACCCGTTCACCCAGCCGATCCTGCGGTTCGATCTCGACCGGATGGACGACGACGACAACCGGCTGTTCGGCGTCACCGCGCAGATCGCCTGGACGCCGAAGCCGGCCTATCAGCTGACCCTGCGGACGCCGCTGTATCTGACGAAGAACTGACGCCAGCTCAGAACACGTCATTGCGAGAGCGAGGCGACGAAGCAATCCAACATCAGGCACTCGTCGCTCTGGATTGCTTCGCTTCGCTCGCAATGACGAGGTCTGCGCGGCCATTTCTCCTCACTCAGTCACTCGCAGCAATCCTGACGTCGTCATCCTGAGGTGCGCGCTGTTGCGCGCCTCGAAGGATGCGGCAAGGGGTGCGTGCGGCTCATCCTTCGAGGCGCGCCGTGCCGCGCTTTAGCGCGGCCCAGCGCACACCTCAGGATGACGCTGGGACGTGAAGCAAGTCCGCTAAGCCACCAGCGAGATCGCTACCCGGCGTCGCCACGTATCACTCGTCGTCGTCCTCTTCATCATCATCGTCGTCATTGCGGCTGCCGTGACGGCCGTGGGTCTGGTCGTCCCACAGCTTGCGGTAGACGCCGTCCTTGGCCAGCAGTTCCTTGTGCGAGCCGCGCTCGATCGCCTGGCCGTTGGAGATGACGATGATCTCGTCCATCTCGACCACCGAGGCGAGCCGGTGGGTCGAGAAGATCATGGTGCGGCCGCGCGCCAGCTTCAGCAGCGTCTTGTTGATCGCCGCTTCGGTGGTCTGGTCGAGCGCCGAGGTCGCCTCGTCGAGCAGCAGCACCGCCGGGTCGCGCACGATGGCGCGGGCGATCGCCAGGCGCTGGCGCTGGCCGCCGGACAGCGTATCGCCGCGCTCGCCGACCTGGGTGTCGTATTTGTCCGGCAGGCTCATGATGTAGCGGTGGATCTCCGCCTTCTTCGCCGCCGCGACGACCTCGGCGTCGGTGGCGCCCTCCTTGCCGAGCCGGATGTTCTCGCGGATCGTCATGTTGAACAGCATGTTGTCCTGGAACACCACGGCCATGCTCTGCCGCAGCGAGTCCATCGTGACCTTGCGGACGTCGACGCCGTCGACGGTGACGCGCCCTTCGTCGGGCTGATACAGCCGCAGGATCAGGTTGAGCAGCGTGCTCTTGCCGGAGCCGCTCGGGCCGACGATGGCGATGGTCTTGCCGGCCTGCAGCCTGAGGCTGAGATTGTCGAGCACCGGCCGCTCCGCGCCCTCGTAGCCGAACGTCACCCGCTCGAAGGCGATGTTGTCGGTGATGCGCGGCAATTCGGCGGCGCCCGGCCGGTCGGCGATCGGGGTCGGCTCGTCGAGCATCTCCTCCATGTGGCGGACCGCGGCGGCGGCCTGGATCGCGACCGGGATGAACTGCATCAGATGCGCGATGTTGTAAGACACCTCCCAGAACGCGCTCTCGAAGGTGACGAAGGTGCCGACCGTGATCTGGCCCTTGGTCGCCAGATAGGCGCCGATCGCCAGCACCACGATGTGCAGCAGCAGCACCGCGACGGTGACCGAGCGCTCGACCATCGTGCGCAGGAAGATCGCCTCGGCGATCTTGTTCCGTGTCGTGTTGTTGCGCAGCGAAAAGAAGCCGAACATCTTGCGCTGCAGGCTGAATGCCTTGACCACGGCCTGCGCGCCGACGTTCTCCTGCACCATGCCGAGCAGCCCGGCCTCCTGGACCTTCTGCTCGTAATTGGCCTTCACCGCCTTCGGCGTCAGGATGCGCGGCCCGATCAGCGTGATCGGGAAGATCAGGAGCGCGACCACGGCGAGCTGCCAGTTCAGGAACAGCATCAGGATGATGCCGGCCACCAGTTCGAGCAGCGGCAGCAGCGCGGTGTTGGCGAAGATCTCGACCACGTTCTCGAACGCCGCCATGTCGATCGAGAAACGCGACAGCGTCTCGCCGCGCTTGGTGCGGGCGAAGTAGCCGGCGGGCAGCCGCTGGACGTGGTCGAACAGCCGGGTGCGCACGTCGCTGATGACCGACGCGGCGAGCCGCGCGTCCCAGCGCTCGTACCAGATCGCCACGATCGAGGTGATCACGCCGGCGACCGCGAGGATCGACAGAATCTTGTAGAGTTCCTGGAAGTCCTCCTCGCCGAGCGCATCGTCGATCAGGAACTTCAGGCTGAGCGGCATGATGACGTTGAACAGCGTCTCGACGAGAACGCCGAACACCACGATCGCGACCATCTTCCTGTAGTTCGGCAGGATCGGCCGGACGAACCGCGCAATGGTGGCGAGCGCGCCGGCGGCCTCGCGCGCGGTGAAGACGACGAGTTCCTCGTCGTCCTCGTCGTCGTCCTCCCCCTCGCCGTCTTCGTCGTCTTCTTCGTCGTCGTCGTCGTCCGCCGCGGCCTTCGGCGCCGGCGGCGTCTTGTCCTGAACGAGCTGTTTCACCGGCGGCTTGGTGCCGGGAACCACGGCGGCGGTCTTGCCGACCGGCATCGCGAATTTCTCGTCGAGCGGCGACGCGGCGGCATCGCCCTCGCCGGGTTTCGCGTCGGGAACGGCGGATTGATCAGCCGTCGGCGCGGCGGCCGGATCGGTCGGTGGCTTGGCAGGCGGCTTTCGGGCCATGTATCGAACCGGGGGTCGAACCGTTGGTGGACGGCCAGTACGACCGCAATGACGAGCGCCGTGACTCGCGAGCCGCGGCGTATCCTAAGCTATCATCTCGGGGCGGGCAAAGCGCTCAGTCTTCGTCGTCTTCGTCGTCGTCGACCTTGTCGAAGAACGAGTAGCGCAGGCTGTCCGCGTCGCCGTACCACTGGCCCGGACCCTTGCCGGCCTTCAGCGTCGCTTCCCAGAGCTTGTCGCTGACGTCGTTGCGATGCATCGACAGATCGAAGCCGTTGCTGAAGAACAGTTCCGACCACTCCCACCAGGTGCCGAGCTTCTTGACGCCGCGCAGCAGATCGTAGTCGTCGATCACGATGGGTTCCATGTCGCTGGTCACCGAGCCGAACACCAGGCCGGTGCGCGTCACCCGGTTGAGTTCGCGGATCGCCTTGACCACGCGGTTCTCCGGGACGTGGCACAGGCTGGTCTCGAACACGAGGTCGAACGAAGCGTCCTCGAACGGCAGGTCGACGATCGAGCCGAACTGGTTGAACGGCTTCAGCGCCTCCGGCGTCTTGGCGAGAATGCCGCGATTGTTGTCGACGCCCCAGGCATCGATGCCGCGCTCGCGCAGCGCGCCGACCAGCTCGCCGCTGGCGGAGCCCGCGACCAGCAGTTTGACGCCCTGCGGCACGTCCCAGACCGTCCTGATCATCGCCAGCAGATAGTCGGGGTCGGTGAACCGGCTCCAGACCTCGGCATACGGCCCCTGGTTGCGATAATTGGCAAAATACGAGGCGTCGATCTTGTCCGACCCGGGCTGGCCCGCGAGCGCGCGGGCGCGGCGCAGCTTCATCGTCTCGGTGACGATGATGTCGGTGGCGGCGTCGGAGGAATCCAGCAGGCCGTTCAGCGTCGAATCGAACAGATAGTCGCCGACCACGACGAAGCCCGGATGATTCTTCGGCTCGGGCCGGTGATTGGTCATCACGTCGCGCACCGGCAGGCCGCCGGGGATGCAATTCACCGACGACAGCCAGCGATGGGTCTTGCCTTCCATGAAATGCTCGCGCGCGTCGCCGAATGCCGCCGGCAGCGACTTCAGCGCCAGGTCGGTCAGTTCGCCGTCGGTCAGATTCGAGAACGCCAGCGCGTCGGAGCCGGCGACCAGGAAGTTCAGCACGCCGTATTTGCCGACGTCGTGGCGCGCGCCCTCGTTGTAGACGCAGCAGCCGCCGAACGCCTCCGACATGAACCAGGCGCCGGGGATCTTGTCGCCCCAGAACGGGCTGTCGAACAGCAGCGAGATCCGCAGATAGTGCGCCGGCCGGTCGAAATAGGCGACGTGCTTGACCATGGCCTTGCGCAGCTGCTCGTCGCCCCAGCCGAGCGTCGCGAGCCAGTTGTGCGGCAGGCACATCAGCACGAGATCGAAGTCGCGCGTCTCCGGGCCCTTGCCGTTCATCATGTTCAGCTCGTAGCGGCCGCTCGCGGTCTTGCCGACCTTGAGAATGCGGTGGTTGAGCTGGATCTCGGCGTCGACCTCGGAGCGCAGCCCCTCGATCAGTTGCTCGTTGCCGTTCTGGATCGAATACAGGCCGATATAGCCGTCGATATCCATCACGAAATTCTTCAGCGCGTTGAGGCCGTTGGTGTTGTGGCTCTCGGTGGCGATGTCGGACCGCGCCATCACCTTGAAGAAACGCTTGGCGACCGGGTCGTCGATCTCCTTGTCGAGCAGTTGCTCGCAATTGGTCCAGGCCCAGGGATGCTCGTTGTCGTGCGCGCCGACGCCCTCGTAGTACTCCAGCGGCGTCACCATCTCGCTGCAGGTCTTGCGGAAGGCGAGAATGGCGTCGGCGGTCTTGTCGCCGTACTTCCGGCGCATCCCCGGCACGTCGTCGAGCAATTCGCCGTCGAGCTGGACCTGCTCGGCGTCCATCGGAATCGTCTGCAGCCCGAAATGCTGCACCAGTTCGCGCAGCGGGTCCGGCCCGGTCATCGAGTAGTCGTACAATTCGGCGACGCCGGCCTCGTACAGCGCCGGCGCGGTGTCGAAGGTGCGGGACACGATCTTGCCGCCGAGCCGGTCGGACGCCTCGAAAATCGTCACCCGGCACAGCGGGCCCAGCTTCTTCTTCAGGTACCAGGCGCTCATCAGTCCGCCCGGGCCGCCACCAACGATCGCAAGGTCAAACATCTGGTTCTTTCAACACATCGGCGCAGGCCGTCCAGCCGCGCGCAGCCATACCCGATCCGCTCCGCCGGCGCCCGGCAGACCGATTCTGTGCGAAAATCAGCTTATGTTCAACGACTTAACGCTGATTTTGGCGCGGAATCCGCGCCCCCGGAGCAAGGATCGCATCGTTCCTGGACAGCAAGGCGGCTTTCACCTGAAGGAAACATGAACGGACCGTAATGCGTAGCCCGAAAAGTCGGCCAGACGCAAAAAAGGCCGGCTTGCGCCGGCCTTTTTCAGATTGCTTTGCAGAAGCCGCCTTATTCGACCGGCGGCAGCGCCAGCGGCTCGGCTTCCGGGGCCGCGGGCGGCACGATGGTCGCCTGCTTCTCGCGTTCGTCGAGGATCATGCGATCCCGCTTCATCGCGACTTCGCGGAGCTTGGCCATCGAGGCGCCGGTGCCGGCCGGGATCAGCCGGCCGACGATGACGTTTTCCTTGAGGCCTTCCAGCGGGTCCACCTTGCCGTTGACGGCGGCTTCGGTGAGCACGCGGGTGGTCTCCTGGAACGACGCCGCCGAGAAGAACGAGCGGGTCTGCAGGCTCGCCTTGGTGATGCCGAGCAGAACCGGCGTTCCCGTGGCGATCTTCTTGCCCTCGTCGCGCGCCTTGGCGTTGAGCTGGTCGAACTCGATCTTGTCGATCTGTTCGCCCGAGATCATGTCGGTCTCGCCCTGGTCGGTGATCTCGACCTTCTGCAGCATCTGGCGAACGATCACCTCGATGTGCTTGTCGTTGATCAACACGCCCTGGAGCCGGTAGACCTCCTGGATTTCGTTGACCAGATAGGCAGCGAGTTCCTCGATGCCCTTGATCGCCAGGATGTCGTGCGGCGCCGGGTTGCCTTCGACGATGAAGTCGCCCTTTTCCACGATGTCGCCGTCCTGAAGGTGGATGTGCTTGCCCTTCGGGATCAGGTACTCGCGCGCCTCTTCTTCGCTGTCCATCGGTTCGATCGAGATCCGACGCTTGTTCTTGTAGTCGCGGCCGAACCGGATGGTGCCGGCGATTTCCGCGATGATCGCCGCGTCCTTCGGCTTGCGGGCCTCGAACAGTTCGGCGACGCGCGGCAGACCGCCGGTGATGTCGCGGGTCTTCGCGCTCTCGGTCGAGATACGCGCGAGGATGTCGCCCGGCTTCACCTTGGCGCCGACGTCGACCGACAGAATGGCGTCGACCGACAGCATGTAGCGGGCGTCACCGCCGCGCGCCAGCTTCAGCACCTTGCCGTCCTTGCCCTTGACCACGATCGCCGGGCGCAGATCGGCGCCGCCGCGGGTCGAGCGCCAGTCGATGACGATACGCTTGGCGATGCCGGTGGATTCGTCGAGCGTTTCCGAGATCGACTGGTCTTCGACCAGATCCTCGAAATCGATCGTGCCCTCGACCTCGGTCAGCACCGGGCGGCTGTACGGATCCCACTCGGCGATGCGCTGGCCGCGCTTCACCGTGTCGCCCTCGTCGACGTGCATGCGCGCGCCGTACTGGATGCGGTGGGTCGCCCGTTCGGTGCCGTCCGGATCGACGATCGCAACCACCATGTTGCGAACCATCGCGACGCTGTGGTTCTCGCCGTTGCGGGCGATCGCCTTGTTCTTGATGACGACCTTACCCTCGAAGTTCGACTCGATCACCGACTGCTCGTTGATCTGCGCCGCGCCGCCGATGTGGAAGGTACGCATCGTCAGCTGCGTGCCGGGTTCGCCGATCGACTGCGCGGCGATGACACCGACCGCCTCGCCGTGGTTGACCGGGGTGCCGCGGGCGAGATCGCGCCCGTAGCACTTGCCGCAGATGCCGTTGACCAGTTCGCAGGTCAGCGCCGAGCGGATCTTCACTTCCTGGACGCCGGCCTGGTGGATCGCCTCGACGTCGCGCTCCTCCATCAGCTGGCCCTTCTTGACGATCACCTCGTTGGTCTGCGGATCGCGCACGTCTTCGCCCGCGGTGCGGCCGAGGATGCGCGAGCCGAGCGACGCCACCACGGTGCCGGCGTCGATGATCGCCCGCATCTTGATGCCGAGCGAGGTGCCGCAATCATCCTGGGTGATGATGCAGTCCTGCGCCACGTCGACCAGACGGCGGGTCAGGTAGCCGGAGTTCGCGGTCTTCAACGCGGTGTCCGCGAGGCCCTTACGGGCGCCGTGGGTCGAGTTGAAGTACTCGAGAACCGAGAGGCCTTCCTTGAAGTTCGAGATGATCGGCGTCTCGATGATCTCACCCGACGGCTTGGCCATCAGGCCGCGCATGCCGGCGAGCTGACGCATCTGGGCGGGCGAACCACGCGCGCCGGAATGGGCCATCATGTAGATCGAGTTGACCTGGGTCTCCGCGCCGGATGCGTTCTTCCGGACCGCGGAGATCTCCTTCATCATCTCCTTGGCGATTTCCTCGGTGGCCTTCGACCAGGCGTCGACCACCTTGTTGTACTTCTCGCCGTGGGTGATCAGACCGTCGTTGTACTGCTGCTCGAAATCCTTCGCCAGCGTACGCGTGGTGTCGACGATCTTCCACTTCGAGGCCGGCACGACCATGTCGTCCTTGCCGAACGAGATGCCCGCCTTGAACGCGTTGAAGAAGCCCAGCGCCATGATGCGGTCGCAGAAGATCACCGTCTCCTTCTGGCCGCAGTGGCGATAGACCTGATCGATCACGCTGGAGATCTCGCGCTTGGTCATCAGCTTGTTGATGACCTCGAACGGCAGCTTCACCGATTTCGGCAGAACCTGGCCGAGCAGGATGCGGCCGGCGGTGGTCTCGATCAGCCGCTGGTACGGCTTGCCCTCGTCGTCGAGCGAGTCCCAGCGATATTTGATCTTGGTGTGCAGGTGGATGACCTTGGAGAACAGCGCGTGCTCCAGCTCGGCGAGGTCGCCGAACACCTTGCCCTCGCCCGGCAGCCCTTCCCGCAGGATCGACAGGTAGTACAGGCCGAGCACGATGTCCTGCGACGGCACGATGATCGGCTGGCCGTTCGCCGGATGCAGGATGTTGTTGGTCGACATCATCAGCACGCGCGCTTCGAGCTGCGCTTCGAGCGACAGCGGGACGTGCACGGCCATCTGGTCGCCGTCGAAATCGGCGTTGAACGCGGCGCAGACCAGCGGGTGAAGCTGGATCGCCTTGCCCTCGATCAGCACCGGCTCGAACGCCTGGATGCCGAGGCGATGCAGCGTCGGGGCGCGGTTCAGCAGCACCGGATGCTCGCGAATGACTTCGTCGAGGATGTCCCAGACCTCGGGACGCTCCTTTTCGACGAGCTTCTTCGCCTGCTTCACCGTGGTCGACAGACCCTTGGCGTCGAGCCGCGAATAGATGAACGGCTTGAACAGTTCGAGCGCCATCTTCTTCGGCAGGCCGCACTGGTGCAGCTTCAGCTCGGGGCCGACGACGATGACCGAACGGCCCGAATAGTCGACGCGCTTGCCGAGCAGGTTCTGACGGAACCGACCCTGCTTGCCCTTCAGCATGTCGGCGAGCGACTTCAACGGACGCTTGTTGGCGCCGGTGATGACGCGGCCGCGGCGGCCGTTGTCGAACAACGCGTCGACGGCTTCCTGCAGCATCCGCTTTTCGTTGCGGATGATGATGTCCGGCGCGCGCAGCTCCATCAGCCGCTTCAACCGGTTGTTACGGTTGATGACGCGGCGATACAGGTCGTTCAGATCCGAGGTCGCGAACCGGCCGCCGTCGAGCGGCACCAGCGGCCGCAGGTCCGGCGGAATCACCGGCACCACGGTCAGGATCATCCACTCCGGCTTGTTGCCGGAGAAGCGGAACGCCTCGACGATCTTCAGCCGCTTGGCGAGCTTCTTGTGCTTGATGTCGGAGTCGGTCTCGGCCATCTCGACGCGCAGCTGCGCATCGATCTTCTCGAGCTCGAGTCCCTTCAGCAATTCGCGGATCGCTTCGGCGCCGATCATGGCGGTGAAGCTGTCCTGGCCGTACTGATCCTGGGCGCGGAGGTACTCCTCCTCCGACAGCAGCTGACGCTCCTTGAGGTCGGTCAGGCCCGGCTCCAGCACGACGTAGTATTCGAAGTACAGAATCCGCTCGAGGTCCTTCAGCGTCATGTCGAGCAACTGCCCGATCCGCGACGGCAAGGACTTCAGGAACCAGATGTGGGCGACCGGTGCCGCCAGCTCGATGTGGCCCATGCGCTCGCGTCGGACGCGCGACAGCGTCACTTCGACCGAGCACTTCTCGCAGATGATGCCCTTGTACTTCATCCGCTTGTACTTGCCGCACAAGCACTCGTAATCCTTGATCGGCCCGAAGATGCGGGCGCAGAACAGGCCGTCGCGCTCGGGCTTGAAGGTGCGGTAATTGATGGTTTCCGGCTTCTTGATCTCGCCGTAGGACCACGACAGAATCTTCTCCGGCGACGCGATCGAGATCCGGATCTGGTCGAAGACCTGAGCCGGCGTCGTCGGATTGAACAGATTCATGATTTCTTGGTTCATCGTCTTCTCCTCGCGTACCGATCGTCACCGGCAGCAAATTCGAATTTCTTTAGGTCGCTCCCGACCGCGCGCATCGCGTCTGCGCGGCAGGACGCCCGGCCGGTGCGCGCGAAGATGAATTCGCGCGTCCCGCCGGGCCTGACGCAGTTTGTTACTCGGCCGCCTCGGCCGGGGGCGGCACGCCCAGCTTGGAATTGTGCAGGTCGACGTTGAGGCCGAGCGAGCGCATTTCCTTCACGAGCACGTTGAACGATTCCGGGATACCGGCCTCGAACGTGTCGTCGCCGCGCACGATCGCTTCGTACACCTTGGTGCGGCCGGCGACGTCGTCGGACTTCACCGTCAGCATTTCCTGCAGCGTGTAGGCGGCGCCGTAAGCTTCGAGCGCCCACACTTCCATTTCGCCGAAGCGCTGGCCGCCGAACTGCGCCTTGCCGCCCAGCGGCTGCTGGGTGACGAGCGAGTACGGACCGATCGACCGGGCGTGGATCTTGTCGTCGACAAGATGGTGCAGCTTCAGCATGTAGATGTAGCCGACCGTGACCTTGCGATCGAACTCGTCGCCGGTGCGGCCGTCATAGACGGTCGACTGGCCGGAGGCGTCGAAGCCCGCGAGCTTCAGCATCTCCTCGATGTCCGCTTCCTTGGCGCCGTCGAACACCGGCGTGGCGATCGGGACACCGTGGCTGAGGTTGCGGCCGAGCTCGATCAGTTCGCCGTCGTCGAGCGACTTGATGGTCTCGTCGTCGCCGTAGATCTTCTTCAGGGTCTCGCGCAGCGGCTTGAGATCCTGCCTCTGATAATAGGCGTCGATGGTCTGGCCGATCTTCTTGCCCATGCCGGCGCAAGCCCAGCCGAGATGGGTCTCGAGGATCTGACCGACGTTCATGCGGCTCGGCACGCCGAGCGGGTTGAGCACGATGTCGGCATGGGTGCCGTCTTCGAGGAACGGCATGTCCTCGATCGGCACGATCTTCGACACCACGCCCTTGTTGCCGTGGCGGCCGGCCATCTTGTCACCAGGCTGGATCTTGCGCTTCACCGCGACGAAGACCTTGACCATCTTCATCACGCCGGGCGGCAATTCGTCGCCGCGCTGCAGCTTCTCGACCTTGTCGAGGAAGCGCTGTTCGAGGCCCTTCTTCGACTCGTCGTATTGCTTCCGCATGGCCTCGATTTCGGCCATCAGCTTGTCGTTCGGCGAGGCGAACAGCCACCATTGCGACTTCGGATATTCTTCGAGCACCGCGCGGGTGATCTTGGTGTCCTTCTTGAAGCCCTTGGGACCGGCGACGCCCTGGCGGTTGTCGAGCAGGTCGGCGAGACGGCCGTAGACGTTACGGTCGAGAATCGCCTGCTCGTCGTCGCGGTCCTTGGCGAGGCGTTCGATCTCTTCCCGCTCGATCGCCAGCGCGCGCTCGTCCTTGTCGACGCCGTGCCGGTTGAAGACGCGGACTTCGACGATGGTGCCCTGCACGCCCGGCGGCACCCGCAGCGAGGTGTCGCGGACGTCCGAGGCCTTTTCGCCGAAGATGGCGCGCAGCAGCTTTTCTTCCGGCGTCATCGGGCTTTCGCCCTTCGGCGTGATCTTGCCGACCAGGATGTCGCCGGCGCGGACTTCGGCGCCGATATAGACGATGCCGGCTTCGTCGAGGTTCTTCAGCGCTTCTTCCGAGACGTTCGGAATGTCGCGGGTGATTTCCTCGGGGCCGAGCTTGGTGTCGCGGGCCATCACTTCGAATTCCTCGATGTGGATCGAGGTGAAGACGTCTTCCTTCACGATCCGCTCGGAGAGCAGGATCGAATCTTCGAAGTTGTAGCCGTTCCACGGCATGAACGCGACCAGCACATTGCGGCCGAGCGCGAGTTCGCCGAGGTCGGTCGACGGACCGTCCGCGATGATGTCACCCTTGGCCACCTTGTCGCCGACCTTCACCAGCGGGCGCTGGTTGATGCAGGTCGACTGGTTGGAGCGCTGGTACTTCATCAGCCGGTAGATATCGACGCCCGACTTGGTCGGATCGAGATCCTCGGTGGCGCGGATGACGATACGGGTGGCGTCGATCTGGTCGATCACGCCGGTGCGGCGCGCGGCGATCGCCGCGCCCGAATCGCGCGCGACCACGCCTTCCATGCCGGTGCCGACGAACGGCGCCTCGGCGCGAACCAGCGGCACCGCCTGGCGCTGCATGTTCGAGCCCATCAGCGCGCGGTTGGCGTCGTCGTTCTCGAGGAACGGGATCAGCGCCGCGGCGACCGAAACGAGCTGCTTCGGCGACACGTCCATGTAGTCGACCTGGTCGGCCGGGATCAGCACGACGTCACGCGTCCCGCCTGCGCGGCACACAATGAGATCGTCCGTGAAGCGGCCCTTGGCGTCGAGCGAGATGTTGGCCTGAGCGACCGCGTAGCGGCCCTCTTCCATCGCCGACAGATACACCACCTCGTCGGTGACGCGGCCTTCCTTGACCTTGCGATACGGGGTCTCGACGAAGCCGTATTTGTTGACGCGCGCGAAGGTCGCGAGCGAGTTGATCAGACCGATGTTCGGACCTTCCGGCGTCTCGATCGGGCAGATCCGGCCGTAATGGGTCGGATGCACGTCGCGGACTTCGAAGCCGGCGCGTTCGCGGGTCAGACCGCCCGGGCCGAGCGCCGAGAGGCGGCGCTTGTGGGTGATCTCCGACAGCGGATTGGTCTGGTCCATGAACTGCGACAGCTGCGAGCTACCGAAGAACTCGCGCACCGCGGCGGCCGCCGGCTTGGCGTTGATCAGGTCCTGCGGCATCACCGTGTCGATATCGACCGACGACATCCGCTCCTTGATGGCGCGCTCCATGCGCAGCAGGCCGATGCGGTACTGATTCTCCATCAGCTCGCCGACCGAGCGCACGCGGCGGTTGCCGAGATGGTCGATGTCGTCGATCTCGCCCTTGCCGTCGCGCAGACCGACCAGGGTCTTGATCACCGCGAGGATGTCTTCCTTGCGCAGCGTGCGATGGGTGTCGGGCGCATCGAGGTCGAGGCGCATGTTCATCTTGACGCGACCGACCGCGGACAGGTCGTAGCGCTCGGCGTCGAAGAACAGCGACTGGAACATGTTCTGCGCGGAGTCGAGCGTCGGCGGCTCGCCCGGGCGCATCACCCGGTAGATATCGAACAGCGCGTCTTCGCGCGTCATGTTCTTGTCGGCCGAAAGCGTGTTGCGGATGTAGGGGCCGACATTGACGTGGTCGATGTCGAGCAGCGGCAGTTCCTTGTAGCCCTGCTCCAAGATCGCCTTCATCGGCGTGGCGCCGACGAACAGCTCGATTTCCTTGTCGTCGCCCTTGATCGGCTTGCCGGTCAGTTCGTCACCGGCTTCGGCGAAGATCTCGCCGGTCTTGGGGTTGACGAGATCTTCGGCCAGGTAGTTGCCGACCAGCTCGGAGTCGGACAGCCGCAGCGCCTTGAGGCCCTTCTCCTGCAGCTGTCGCGCCGCGCGCACGGTCAGCTTCTTGCCGGCCTCGAGCACGACCTTGCCGGTGTCGGCGTCGATCAGGTCGTTGACGGTCGAGTAGCCGCGGAAGCGGCTGGCGTCGAACGGCACGCGCCAGCCTTCCTTGGTGCGCTTGTAGAGGATCTTGTTGTAGAACGTCGACAGGATCTCTTCGCCGTCGAGCCCGAGCGCGAACATCAGCGACGTCACCGGAATCTTGCGGCGACGGTCGATACGCGCGAACACGATGTCCTTGGCGTCGAACTCGATGTCGAGCCAGGAGCCGCGATACGGGATGACGCGGGCGGCGAACAGCAGCTTGCCCGACGAATGGGTCTTGCCCTTGTCGTGATCGAAGAACACGCCCGGCGAGCGGTGCATCTGCGAGACGATGACGCGCTCGGTGCCGTTGACCACGAAGGTGCCGTTCATCGTCATGAGCGGAATGTCGCCCATGTAGACGTCCTGCTCCTTGATGTCCTTGACCGAACGGGCGCCGGTTTCCTCATCGATATCGAACACGATCAGGCGCAGCGTCACCTTCAGCGGCGCGGCATAGGTCATGCCGCGCTGGCGGCATTCGTCGACGTCGTATTTCGGCGGCTCGAATTCGTAGCGAACGAATTCCAGCATCGAGGCGTTGGAGAAGTCCGAGATCGGAAACACCGACCGGAACACCGCCTGCAGGCCCTCGTCGTCGCGGCCTCCGGGAGGCTCGGCGACCATCAGGAACTGGTCGTAAGACGCCTTCTGAACCTCGATGAGGTTCGGCATCTCGGCGACTTCCCGGATGTGACCGAAGAACTTGCGAACGCGTTTGCGACCGGTGAACGTCTGCTGCGCCATCGTGGCCTCTCATGTCGTCGCCCGGTGGGGCGAACCTTCCGAAGCGCGATCCGCATCGCCCCCGGGTTGAATTACGTACATCCGAAATTCTGAAGTCGAATTTCAGGAACTAAATCCTAAATCCGTACAACACTGATCCCGAACGCAAAACGACGTGCGGGGCGCTTGCGCACCCGCCCGTCAAAACCATCTCGTCACAGACCGAAAAAGCCCGAAATTGCTGATTCTCCTAGAGGCTGCGCGGAATGTTACCATGTCCATCGCGCCTGCGCTTTCGTGCTGCCGAACCAATATGGGTCGACAATGTGGAGATTCGAGGGGTTTTCCCCGCGCATCCCCACACATTCCTGTGACGGCCGTCCGGGCCGGCGCCTTCGCCGCCCCACCACCGCCGCGACCGGGGCCGGCGAACCGGCCCCAACCGCTGAAGTCGCCCTGCCCGCTCCGTCATGGCCGGGCGTGTCCCGGCCATCCACGTTCTGGGCAGATCCCCGGGTCTCGCTGACGCTCGCCCGGGGATTTCGCCTGAGTAACCTGTGGTTACTTGAGCTCAACCTTGGCGCCGGCCTTCTCGAGCTGGGCCTTGAGCTTGTCGGCTTCTTCCTTGTTGACGCCTTCCTTGACCGGCTTCGGAGCGCCCTCGACCAGGTCCTTGGCTTCCTTGAGGCCGAGGCCGGTGATCGCGCGCACTTCCTTGATCACTTCGATCTTCTTGTCGCCGGCGGCGGCAAGCATCACGGTGAACTCGGTCTTCTCTTCGACGGCGGCGGCGGCAGCGCCCGGAGCGGCGGCAACCGCCACGGCGGCGGCGGCGGACACGCCCCACTTTTCTTCGAGAAGCTTGGCCAGTTCGGCGGCTTCGAGCACGGTCAGGCTCGACAGGTCGTCGACGATTTTCTGCAGATCAGCCATTGAATCAGTTCCTTACGGGTATCAGTTCGAACCAGGGTTGAATGAGGTGAAGCGTCAGGCCGCTTCGCTTTTGGAGGCATAGGCCTGAACCACGCGCGCGACCTTGGCCGCGGGAGCCGTGGTGAGCTGCGCAATCTTGGTGGCCGGCGCGACCAGAAGGCCGACCAGCTTGCCACGCAGTTCATCGAGCGACGGCAGCGAGGCCAGAGCCTTCACACCGTCGACGTTCAGGACAGTCTTGCCCATCGAACCGCCGAGAATGACGAACTTCTCGTTCGCCTTGGCGAATTCGACGGCAACTTTCGGCGCCGCCACCGGATCGTCGGAAGTCGCGATCACGGTCGGCCCCTTCAGCAGGGAGCCGATAGCAACGACGTCGGTGCCTTCAAGAGCAATTTTGGCGAGACGGTTTTTCGAGACCTTCACGGAAGCGCCAGCGGCTTTCATCTGCGAACGCAGCTTCTGCATCTGGGCCACGGTGAGGCCGGAATAATGAGCGACGACCGCAACGCTGGTGGTCTGGAACAGACCGTTCAGCGATTCGACCGCCTCTTTTTTTGCCGCTCTTTCCACAGCAAGCTCTTTCCGGTTGGCGGCCTCTGCGAACAGGACCGCCGGGTTGCACCCACCGTCCTGCCCTCACCTGACCTCAAGACACACGGTCTTCAGACACCAAGGGCAAGACGATCTTGAACAGCCTGCCCTCCCGATCGGACGCCAGCCGAAGCCGCTGCCCTCACGGGGTGTCGAGGTTCGAACCCTATCCGTGCCCACCGCACGCGGCAGGACACAAAATCCGGTCTTCACCCGTCTATGCAGGCCATGCGATTAAGCCTCAGAAGAAACGTAGAGTTTCGACGTCAGCGCCTGCAGTCTTGGACAGGACCAGAGTCGATCGGAAGCCAGGTCCGGCGAACCGGACGAACCTTCCTGCGACTCCCTGCCCGCACTCCTCCGAAACGACATCGGCCCTTCCTTCGAGCAATCCTGAGATGGACGACTTGAAGGACTGGTCTCCTATCGGTACCGGTGAACGGAATGCGCGCAAGAGCGCGCCAGCACCAGCCAGCACGCCCGGAAGGAACTGTTTAACGAGTCTGAACGGAGTTGCCAAGCCCGTTGTCAGGAAAACGGCATCTTTTATGCAAGGGGCCTTGATGCAGGAGACTTTGATACTGGAGACTTTGCTGCAGGGCGCTGCAAGGGACTGTTCCGGTCGCTCGGTCGGGCCACATCACCCTTTCGGGCAGGCCGCGCCCGAATCGGCCCAAGCCTTGATCAGCGCACCGAACTCCTTCTGCGTGCCGGGCGCGGGCGTCCGGCCGGCGCCGGGGTTCCAGCCCCAGCCCACCAGATCATCCTCCGCCATATGATGAACCAGCTTGGCCATGTCCATGTCGCCATTGCGGGTTCGGTCCTTGATCTGGACGCAGATCTGGCCGAGCGTCTTGCCCTGCCAGGCCATCTCCAGCGGCGCCAGCGCCCATTTCGGATGGCCGGGGACGCGGGCCGGATCGAAATTGGTGTCGTGGTGGCAGGTGTTGCAGGCCAGTCCGCCGACCGGGCCGTGCCCGCCCTCGCCTCGGACCACCAGCGGCTCGTGCGGCCGCATCGTATCGGTCTGGGTGGGCCGGTCGCCGGCGGGATGGCAGTTCATGCAGCGTGGCGAGGCGATCACCTTGCCGGCCTCCTCGAACAGCGCCACCGCCCGCGCGTCCTTGTCGCCGATCTTGGCGAAGTCGGAGACCGGCCGCAGCGTCGCGCGGCCAGGGACCGGCGGATTCGCGGCGTCGGCCTCGCCCTGCAGCACGGGGCCGGCGATCGTCAGCACACACGCCGCCAGGATGCCGGCGGCACCGGCCAGTACAAGATGACGGAGCCGGCTCATGCGTTGGCTCCCGGCACGATCGGCAATTTCCGCGGACGGGGCAGACCCAGTTTCGCCATGGCGTTGGCGACGGCCGGGCCGAGCGGCGGCACGCCCGGCTCGCCGACACCGGTCGGCTTTTCGGTCGAGGGAATGATCGTCACCTCGATCTGCGGCATCTCGTTGATCCGCAGCGAGCGATAGGTGTCGAAATTGCCGGACACCGGCGCGCCGGCTTCAATCGGCTGCTGCGCATAGAGGATGTGGCCGAGCGCGAAGCCGATGCCGCCCTCCATCTGGGCGCGGATGATGTCCGGGTTGACCGGGACGCCGCAATCCACCGCGCACCACACTTTGTGCACCACCGGCCCATCGGCGCTCATCGACAGTTCGACCACTTGCGCCACGAAGGTGTTGAAGCTCTCCACCACCGCGACGCCGCGAGCGCGGCCGGCCTCCGGCTTGGCGCCCTTCCAGTTCGACAATTCGGCGACCGCTTTGAGCACGCCGGCGTGGCGCGGCTTGCGATTGCCCATCAAGGCCAGCCGGCCCTCGACCGGATCCTGCCCGGTCGCCGTCAGCAACTCGTCGACAAAGGCTTCGACCGCATAGCCGGTATGGGTGTGGCCGACCGACCGCCACCACAGCACCGGCACGCCGAGATCGACCTGGTGAAGGTCGCAGCGGAAATTGGCGATCTCGTAGGGCGGCTCGTTGGAGCCCTCATAAGCGGTGGCGTCCATGCCGTCCTTGAAGGTCATCGCTTCGAACGGCGAGCCTTTCATGATGGACTGGCCCACGATGGTGTCGGTCCAGCCCTCGATCCTGCCGTCGCGCACCACGCCGCGCATCCGGTGCACGCCGAACGGCCGATAATAGCCGCCCCGCATGTCGTCCTCGCGGGTCCACACCAGCTTCAATGCCTTGCCGGGTCCGATCGCCTTGGCGACCTCGGCGAGTTCGATGGCCTGATGCGTCGTCTGCTGCGCGCGGCGGCCGAAGCTGCCGCCGGCGAGGATCGTGTCGATCTTCACCTTGTCCATGCCGAGGCCGAGCACCTGGGCGATCGCGGCGTGATCGGGCGTCGGGAACTGGCAGCCATATTTGGCGGTGGCAGTGTCGCCGTCCCATTTGAGATAACCGTTCAGCGGCTCCATCGCGGCGTGGGCGAGATACGGAAACACGTACTCCGCCTCGATCACCTGCCCGCCTTTGGCGAAGCTGCCGTCGACGTCACCGTGCTGCGTCACCACCTTGCCCGGCGTCTTCGCCAGCGCGCGGAACTCGGTCAGGATTTCCGTGGTGCCGCGGGTCTCGGCCTTGCTGTTGTCCCACTCGATCTGCAGCAGCTCGCGCGCAGTCTTGGCCGGCCAGAACCCCTTGGCATAGACAGCCACGCCGGTCGGCACCTGCTTGATATCGACCACACCGGCGACCGCCTTGGCCTTGGTCGCATCGAACGACCTCACCGCGCCGCCGAATTTCGGCGACCGCGCGATCAGCACGGTCAGCATGTCGGGCCCGTGGATATCCATGGTGAACAGCGCGCTGCCGTCGGATTTGGCGGCGCTGTCGAGCCGCTTCACCACGCCTTCCTTGCCGATCAGCCTGAACTGCGACGGATCCTTCAGCTTCGGCGCGCTCGGCACCGGGCGCAGCATCGCCTGCTCGGCGAATTCGCCGAACCGGCCCTGCTTGCCGGAGGCATGACGGATCACGCCCTTGTCGACGGTGATCTCGGAGGCCGGCACCTTCCAGGACTCGGCGGCGGCGCCCACCAGCATCTCGCGGGCGGCGGCGCCGACCTGACGCATCTGGATGTAGGAATTCGCCATCTGCGTCGAGCCGCCGGTGCCCTGCACACCGAACGCCAGGTTCTTGTAGAGCGCCGGGTTCGACGGCGCATGATCGGCCCGCATCTGCGACCAGTCGGCGTCGAGTTCCTCGGCGACCAGCGTCGCCATGCCGGTGAACGGGCCCTGCCCGAACTCGATGCCCTTGCACAGCACGGTGACCGTGTCGTCGGCGCCGATGATCAGAAAGGTGTTGGGCGCGATGTTCGGGGCGCTCGGGGCGGGCGACTGCGCAAACGCCTTGCCGCCGCGAACGACATAGGCGCCGATGACGAGGCCGGCGCCGGCCTTCAGCAGCGAACGGCGCGACAGCTTCGTGTCATGAATGGTCATGCTCAGCCCTCCAGCGACTTGGCGGCCTGGTGGATCGCGGCGCGGATCCGCACGTAGGTGGCGCAGCGGCAGATGTTGCCGGTCATCGCCAGATCGATGTCCCGATCGGTCGGCTTCGGATTTTTCGACAGCAAGGAGGTCGCGCTCATCACCTGGCCGGACTGGCAATAGCCGCATTGCGGCACGTCCAGCGCCACCCAGGCCTGCTGCACCGCAGCGCCTTCCCTGCCGCGAAGGCCTTCGATCGTCGTGACTTCGCTGGTTCCCACCGCCGACACCGGCAGCGAACACGAGCGCACCGTATTGCCGTCGACGAAAACCGTGCAGGCGCCGCATTGCGCGACGCCGCAGCCGTACTTAGTTCCCATCAGTCCGGCGCCGTCGCGGATTGCCCACAGCAGCGGGGTGTCGGGATCGACATCGACGGTGTGAGTGCGTCCGTTGATCTTGAGTGCGTACGCGGCCATGTCGACCCCCGTTTGATATGACGGAGATCATACATAAGAATAGCTCGCAACGACAATCACAAGATTTTGCGTCCGGGCAATCCAACGTATGTGTTTACACAATCAGGCTCGTGTGATGCCACGCGCCGTCAGCGGCTGCATCATCGATGCGCGCTACGCACTGATTTATGACAGTTGCGCGATGAACTACGCCACCGGATAAGGCAGCGGCCTGCCTGCAAAGTAAGCTGTGAGGTTGGCGATCACGCAATCCTGCATCGCGACATGCGCATCGAGGGTGTGACCGCCGATATGCGGCGTCAGCACCACGTGCGGGAACTCGCTGAGCGCATCCGGCACGTAAGGCTCCTGTTCGAACACGTCGAGCCCGGCGCCGGCGATGGTGTTGTCGGCCAGTGCCGCGATCAGCGCCGGCTGGTCGATCACCGAGCCGCGCGAGATGTTGACCACCACGCCGTCCTTGCCGAGCCGCTTCAACATCTCCGCATCGATGATGCGCTGCGTATCCGGGCCGGCGCGGACCGCGATCAGCAGCACGTCGCACCAGTCGACCAGTTCGCTTAAGCTCCCGACATAGCGATACGGCACGTCGTGACGGCTGCGGCTGTGATAGGCGACCTCGGTCTCGAACGACGCCACCCGCGCCGCGATCTTGCGGCCGATCTCGCCCATGCCGTAGACGCCGACTTTGGCGCCGGTCAGGCCGCGCGGTGGCTTGAGCAGCGGCGACGGCCTCGCTCCCGACCAGCCGCCGCTGCGTAAGTAAGCGTCCGCCGGAATCACCCGTCGCATCAGCCCGAGCAGCAGCGTCATCGCCAGATCGGCGACCGCCGAGGCATTCGCCGCCGGCGAGTTGCCGATCAGGATGTTGCGTTCGGCGGCGGCGTCGAGGTCGACTCCGTCATAGCCGGTGCCGTAGCAGACGATCGCGCCGAGCGACGGCAACAGATCCATCGTGTCGCGGCCGAGCGGCTGCGCGCCCATGGTCAGCAGCGCGCGAACGCCGGCGAGTTCGGTCGCGCTGAAGACTTCGTCGGCCGGCTTGCCGCCGGTCTCGAGCAGTTCGAACCGCTCGCCGAACCGCGTCAGCATCGACTTCGCGAACCGCGAAAACACCAGAACCTTGTCCGTCACACCGGGCTCCTTCGCTCGTTTCTTGATCTTGGAAGCAAAGACAAAGGGGCGGACGGGTTTGCCCCATCCGCCCCTGGTTTGCCTCGAGTTTGCCGCAAGGCTGCGACGGGCTTAGTGAACCGAACCCGGCTCGACCTTGACGCCCGGGCCCATCGACGACGACACCGCGACGCGCTGGATATAGGTGCCCTTGGCGCCGGTCGGCTTGGCCTTGGTCACCGCGTCCGCGAGCGCCTTGATGTTCTCGACCAGCTTCTCTTCGCTGAACGAGGCCTTGCCGACGCCGGCCTGGACGATGCCGGCCTTCTCGACGCGGAACTCGACCGAGCCGCCCTTGGCGCCCTTGACCGCGCCGGCGACGTCCATCGTCACCGTGCCGATCTTCGGGTTCGGCATCATGCCGCGCGGACCGAGCACCTTACCGAGACGGCCGACCAGCGGCATCATGTCGGGGGTAGCGATGCAGCGGTCGAAGTTGATGTTGCCGGCCTGGACCTGCTCGACGAGATCCTCGGCGCCGACGACGTCGGCACCCGCCGCCTTGGCTTCGTCCGCCTTGGCGCCGCGCGCGAACACGCCGACGCGCACGGTGCGGCCGGTGCCGTTCGGCAGCATCACCACGCCGCGGACCATCTGGTCGGCGTGACGCGGATCGACGCCGAGATTGAGCGCGACCTCGATGGTTTCGTCGAACTTCGAGACGGCACGCTCCTTGACCATCTTCACCGCTTCGTCGAGCGGATACAGCTTGGTGCGATCGATGCCTTCACGAGCCTTCTTCAGACGCTTACCGATTGCCATGTCCGTTACCCCTCGACCTGGAGGCCCATCGAACGGGCGGAGCCCTCGACCATGCGCATGGCCGACTCGATGGAGTCGCAGTTCAGATCCTTCATCTTCTTCTCGGCGATCTCGCGCACCTGCGCCGAGGTCACCTTGCCGGCCGAGTCACGGCCCGGCAGCTTCGATCCGGACTGGATCTTGGCCGCCTGCTTCAGGAAGAAGGACATCGGAGGAGTCTTCATCTCGAAGGTGAACGAACGATCGGCGTAGATCGTGATCACCACCGGAATCGGGGTGTTCTTCTCTTCCTTCTGGGTCTGCGCGTTGAACGCCTTGCAGAACTCCATGATGTTGAGGCCGCGCTGACCAAGCGCGGGACCGATCGGGGGCGAAGGGTTCGCCGCACCGGCCGGCACCTGCAACTTCAGGTATCCGGTCACTTTCTTTGCCATACTCTTCTCCTGTTGCCGGCACAGCCGGCGGTTTCAGGTTTCGTGGTGGGGCCTGCGACGACTGGCGATCGTCATCGGCCTCCCACGTCAGTTCAGAGCAAAGCCTTCGCCTCGCTCACTCCCGTCACGCCCGGACTTGATCCGGGCATCCATCGCTCTTCGCAAGAAGCATCTTTCGAAGAAGATGGATTGCCGGGTCAAGCCCGGCAATGACGCCATAACCGGAGCCAGGCCCCGGCAATGACACTTGCCCGATCAGACCTTCTCGACCTGACCGAATTCCAGTTCGACCGGCGTGGCGCGACCGAAGATCGACACCGCGACCTTCACGCGCGACCGCGCCTCGTCGATTTCCTCGACCACGCCGGAGAACGACGCGAACGGGCCGTCGGCGACGCGGACGTTCTCGCCGATCTCGAACGACACCGACGCCTTCGGGCGCTCCACGCCTTCCTGCACCTGGTGCAGGATGCGCATCGCCTCGGCTTCCGAGATCGGCATCGGCTTGTTCTCGGCGCCGAGGAAGCCGGTGACCTTCGGCGTGTTCTTGATCAGGTGAAAGGCTTCGTCGGTGAGGTTCATCTTCACCAGCACGTAGCCCGGGAAGAATTTGCGCTCGGCGTCGACCTTGCGGCCGCGGCGCACCTCGGTGACCTTCTCGGTCGGGACCAGCACCTGTTCGAACAGATCCTCCAGGCCGCGCTGCTTGGCCTGCTCGCGGATCGATTCCGAGACCTTCTTTTCGAAGTTCGAATAGGCGTGGACGATGTACCAGCGCATGCTCATGTCGAGGGGCCTGCCGTTAAACGCCGAGCACGAAGGTGATCAGGATCCTGATCACCTGGTCGGCGGCAAAGAAAAAGATCGAAGCGAGCGCCACCATGATGAACACCATGATCGTGGTGATCGTGACTTCACGGCGCGACGGCCAGGTCACCTTGGCGGTCTCGCTCCGCACTTCCTGCAGGAATTTGAACGGGCTGAAGGCCATCATGTGATCCAGATCGGTCGGTCGAATGTCGGGGTTTGCGAAAACCAGACAGCCCTGTTGCGCCCAACCCCGGCGGCTCCGCCGGGGATGAGCCGCCAACCGGGCTCTGTTTTCGGGAAATCAAGCCGCGCCGGAAATCCGCAAAACGGGCCGGCAGCGAGTGAGGCCTTTTATGGCGAGTCCGGCCGAACGTCAAGCCGGCCGCGGCCCGACGAGGCTCCCAAGGCAGCACTCCGGCCGTCCGCGACGCGCGAAAAACCGTCTTTCTGCCAGAGACTTGGCAGACCGCCACAATCCGGGATCGCGACCCGCGACCGCAGTGGCGATGCGACGTTTCACCCGATCCCGACGCCGAGCAGGGCGTCGACCAGTTCCCGCTCGCCACGCAGGCGTTCGGTCCGCCCGCTCCAGGCGATCCGGCCACGCTCGATGACGATCACGTCGTCGGCGAAATCGAGCGCCCGCTCGATCTGCTGCTCGACCAGAACCACGGTCATTTCTCCGGACTGCGCCAGGTCGACGATCGTTTCCATCAACCGGTCGCAAATCACCGGGGCGAGCCCTTCGAGCGGTTCGTCCAGCAGCAGCACCGACGGCTTGCCCAGCAGCGTGCGCGCCAGCGACAGCATCTGCTGCTCGCCGCCCGACAATTGGGCGCCGTTGTGATGCCGCCGCTCGGCGAGCCGCGGAAAAATCGTGTAGACCTCGTCGAGCTCGGAGCGCGGCCGGCCCTTGAGGCCGGTGAAGAGATTTTCCTCGACCGTCAGCGACCGGAACACGTCGCGCGTCTGCGGCACGTAGCCGAGGCCCGCGGCGGCACGGGCGTAGGTCTTCAGTCCCGTCACATCGCGATCGTCGACGCGGATCACACCGCCCTGGTGCGACGTCAGGCCCATGATCGTGGCGAGCAGCGTGGTCTTGCCGACGCCGTTGCGCCCGAGCACGGTCAATCGGCCGCCGGCCGGCACGACCAGACTCATCTCGCTCAGGATGCCGACTGAACCATAGCCGGCGCTCAGGCGCTCGACTTCAAGACGTGCTGCGGGCATCGGCATAGCTTCCCAGATAGGCCTGACGGACGGCGTCGTTCTGCTTCACTTCCGCCGGCGTGCCCTCGAAAATCAGGGCGCCATTCGCCAGCACCAGCACGCGTTTGGCGAATTTGAACACCAGATCCATGTCGTGCTCGATCATCAGGATCGCGATCTCCGGCGACATCCTGGCGATGGCTTCGAGAATCCGCGGCGACTCGTCGTGCGGCACGCCGGCGGCAGGCTCATCGAGCACCAGGACCCGTGGCTTCATCGCGAGCCCGATCGCCAGATCCAGCAGCCGCTGCTGACCGTAGGCCAGCTTGGTCACCGGCATGGCCGCGAGGTGGGCGATGCCGAGCAGGCTCAGCACGCCTTGCCATTCGTCGCGCACCTCCGCCGACTCCATCACCGACGAGAACATCCGCTTGGTCAGCCCGCGACGCTGCATCACCGCGAGCGCGACGTTCTCGGCCACCGTCAGACTGGTGAACAACCGCGTGACCTGGAACGTCCGCACCAGTCCGCCCTGCACCCGCTCGGGGATCGACGCGGCGGTGACGTCCTCGCCGGCGAGCAGGATCCGCCCGCTGGAGGGCGGCAGATCGCCGGAGATCAGGTTGACCAGCGTCGTCTTGCCGGCGCCGTTCGGGCCGATCAGCGCGACGCGATCGCCGCTCGACAGCGTGAACGACACGTCGTCGGTGACCCGCAGGCCGCCGAACGATTTGGACAATTGCTGCACGTCGAGCAAGGCGGTCATCGCGCGCCCCTCGCCTGACGAAACTCGCCGACCCGCCGCACGACCTCGTTGACGAGGCCCTTGGGGAAGAACAGCACCACCACGATCAGCAGCAGGCCGATCAGGATCATCCAATGGAACGGGCTGGCGGCGGATACGTAGTGATGGAACAGCTCGAACAGGATGGCGCCGATCAGAGCGCCCCACAGATTGCCGGCGCCGCCCAGGATGAGCATGATCAGCGCTTCCGCCGAGCGCTCGAAGCCGACGCTGTCGAGGCCGACCACGCCGGTGTTGATCGCCGTCAGCGCGCCGCCCAGGCCGGCGACGGCGCCGGCCACGCAATACATCACCACCAGCCGCGGATAGACGGCGACGCCGATCATCCGCGCGCGCAACGTGTCGTCCTTGATCGCGCGGCACATCAGCGCGAACGGCGAGCGCGCGAAGCGCAGCAGCACCACCATCGCGATCAGCAGCACCGCGACGGAGAACACGTAGCCGGTGCGGCCGAACATGTCGAAATTGAACATGCCGAACACCGGGCCCGGCGATATCCCGGCGAGACCGTCGCTGCCGCCGGTGATCGACGACAGCTTGTTGGCGAGCGCGGCGACCAATTGGCCGAAGGCGATCGACAGCACCAGTTGCGGCAGGCCGCGAAACCGCGTGACCAGCACGCCGGAGATCAGCCCCGTCGCGGTGCCGGCGACGATGCCGACCAGCAGCATCAGGATCGGATCGGTGACGCCGGCCAGACAGGCGTTGCCGGCCGCATAGGCGCCGACGCCGAACAGCGCCGCGTGGCCGAGCGTCGCGACGCCGCAATAGCCGGTGACGAGATCGAGCGAGATGACGAGAAATGCGAGACCGATGACGCGAGTGAGGAAGGCGAGATCGTCCGGGAAGACGAAATAGCCGATCGCGCCGAGACCGGCGATCGCCGCGGCTGCGATCAGGTCGTTGCGCAGGCCGGCGGTGGCGACCGGTCCGGCCGTGTCGGAGGCAGGCGTCATCAATGGGCCCTTCCGAACAGGCCGTGGGGGAAGATGTACACGATCACGATCACCGCAACGTAGAAGAAGAACTCGCCGAATTCCGGGGCCAGATACTTGCCGGTGGTGTCGGCGAGACCGAGCAGCAGCGACGCGGCGAGCGCGCCCGATACCGACCCGGCGCCGCCGACCGAGACGACGACGAGGAACGTCACCATGTAGCGCAGCGCATAAAACGGCTCGACCGGCAACAGCTCGGCGCCGACGACACCACCGAATGCAGCGAGGCCGACGGCCAGCGCGAACGTCGCCGAATAGACGATCTGGGTGCGGATGCCGAGCGCTTCCGCCATGTCGCCATTGTCGACCGCGGCACGCAGCCGAACGCCGAATTCGGTCTTCTCGATCAGAAGCCAGAGCGCCACCGCCGTCACGACTCCGCAGCCGATCACGAACAGCCGGTGCGTCGGAATCATGCGGACGCCGAGATCGAACGGCCCCTTGAGCAGTTCGGGAAGCGGGATCGGCTTCGAGGTCGGACCGAAAATGTAGTTGGCGACGCCGACGATGAAGAAGGTGATGCCGATCGTCAGCAGGATCTGGGTCAGTTCGTCGGACTTGCGATAGATCCGGCGATACAGCAGGAACTCGAACGGGACGGAGATGATCACCGCCCCGATCACCGCGATCAGGATCGCGACCGGATAGGAGACGCCGAGCGACACCAGCGCGAACGAGGCGAGATAGCCGCCGATCATCGCGAATGCGCCGTGGGCGAGATTCACGACGCGCATCAAGCCCATCATGATCGACAGGCCGATCGAGATGGTGAACAGCACCATGCCGTAAGCGAGCGCGTCCGGCAGAATTCCGAAAACCGTCCGCATCATGCGGCCACAGCCGGCGTGACGAACCGACGGCCCCGGGACTGCGATGATGTCGACGTGTCAAACTCAGCCTTCACAACCCGGCCCTCGTCCTGGTGCTGTCGGAGCGGCCGCGTGGCCGCCCGCCCCTGTTACAGAGAACGCCCGCCGCATTCCAGTGCGGCGGGCGGTCCAGATCACTGCTTGGCGAGGCCCCAGTCGGGCTGCGCCTTGAAGGTTTCCAGCTCCCTGTTGATCAGCTTGCCGTCGACCTTCTCGACCTCGCGCAGATAGACGTTCTGCGTGATGTGGCGGGTCTCCGGATCGATCGACACCTCGCCGCGCGGGCTCACCCACTTCATGCCCTTGACCGCCGCGATCGCCTTGTCCGGATCGCTCTTGCCGGAGGTCGCCTCGATCATCTTGTAGATCAGCCGCGCGCCGTCATAGGCCGCGACCGACGTCATGGTGACTTCGTCGAGCTTGGCACCGCCCTTCTGGAGCAGGGCCAGGAAGGCCTTGTTTTCCGGCGAGTCGTGCGACACCGCGTAGTGATAGGTCGACAGGATGCCGAGGCCGGCTTCGCCGATGTTCGGCAGATCGGGCTCGGTGACGACGTCGCCGGTCGACATCAGCTTGACGCCGCCCGCCTTCAGCCCGTTGTCGATATAGGCCTTGACGAAGCCGAGCGTCGGCGGCCCGGCCGGCAAGAACGTGAAGATCATGTCGGCGCCGGAATTCTTGATCCGCTGCATGATCGGTCCGAAATCCGTGGTGCTGAGCGGCATCCGCACCGCCTCGACGACCTTGCCACCCTCGGCTTCGAACGTCTTCTTGAACGCGGTTTCGGCGTCGATGCCCGGACCGTAATCGCTGACCGCGATCGCGACCTTGGTGGCACCCTTCTGCTTGGCGACCTTCGCCGCCGGCACGGTGTTCTGGAACATCGTGAACGAGGTGCGGACGATGTAAGGGCTCTTCTCGGTGATCGACGACGTCGCCGCGTTCATCACCACCATCGGCACCTTGGCCTCCTGCAACAGCGGCGCCACCGCCATCGCGTTCGGCGTGAAATACAGGCCGGCGAGATACTGCACCTTCTCCTTGACGATCAGCTCCTGCGCCAGCGCCTTCGACTGCGCCGGATTCGGCGAGACCTCGTCGCGGTACACGAACTCGACGGTGTGCCCGGCGACCTTGTTGCCGTGCTCGGCGACCCAAGCGTCGATGCCCATCTTGTAGTTCTTGCCGAACAGCGCATAGGGCCCGGACATCGTGCCGATGACGCCGACCTTGATGGTGTCGGCGCGCGCGCCGGTGGCGATCAACGAGACCGCCGCGAGTGCATAAACAGATCGCAATCCCCAACCCATACGTCTCTCCTCACTGTTGATTGTCGAATTCGTGATTTCGGCTTCAGAACATTTCGAAATATTCGCGCTGCTCCCACTCCGTCACTTCGGCCTGAAAGCGCTCGATTTCAGCATTCTTGATGAACGTGTAGTAGTCGACGAACTCGTCGCCCAGCGCGGTGCGGAAGAACGGATCGTCGCGCAGCGCGAAGATCGCCTCGCGCAGCGATTTGGGCAGAAGATCCGCCTTGGTCTCGTAGGGCGTGTCGGCTGACGGCCCGGGATCGAGCGCGCGGTCGACGCCGTCGAGACCCGACAGGATCTGCGAGGCCATGTAAAGATACGGGTTTGCCGCAGGCTCGCCGACCCGGTTCTCGATCCGCGTGCCGCGATCACCCGGTCCACCCAGCACGCGCAGCATCACGCCGCGATTGTCGCGTCCCCAGATCGCGCGATCGGGGGCCAGCGAATAGGAGCGGTAGCGCTTGTAGCCGTTGATCGTCGGCGTGGTGAACACGGTCGCGGCGCGGGCATGCTGCAGCAGCCCCGCGAGGTAGTGACGGCCGAAGTCGGACAGCACATCCGTCTCCGACACGAAGGCGTTGTGGCCGCCGTCACGCGCGATCAGGCATTGGTGCAGATGCCAGCCGGACGACACCACGTTCGGAATACGCGGGCGGCACATGAAGGTGGCGTGATAGCCGTGGCGCCGACAGATCTGCTTCACCGCGCTGCGGAACAGCACCATCAGGTCCGCCGGCATCAAGCCCACCGTCGGCTGGAAGGTGAACTCGCATTGGCTCGGGCCGAACTCGACCTCGATCGACCGCAGCGGCAGGCCGAGCGCGACGATATCGCGGCGGATCAGTTCGAGCACCGGCTCCATCTGATCGTAGCGCTGCTCGGTGAGATACTGATAACCGTGCGACAACAGGCTGACTTCGGGCGGCTCGCCGGGCTGGCCGGCGTGCTCCGGCCGCATCTTGCCGTCCTCGACCTTGAAGACGTGGAATTCGACCTCGAGCCCGGCCATGTAGTCGTAGCCGCGATCGGCGAGTTTCTGCAGCACCGAGCGATACAGCCCGCGCGTCGCGAACGGAACGGCGCGACCATTGGCAAAATACAGATCGCACAACACCCACCCGGTGTTCGGCGCCCAAGGCAGCACGCGGAATGTCGTGGGATCCGGCAGCATGATGGCGTCGGCGCCGCCCTGCATCTCCGACATGCCGAAGCCGCCGCCGGCCTGAAACACCGGAAACACCGTCTTGTGCGAAGTGTCCTTGGCCAGCATCGTCGTCGTGATGGAGGCGCCGGATTCGAGGCAGTTCAGCGCTTCGGACGCCACCAGCGTCTTGCCGCGCAGGATGCCGTGCTGATCGGGAAACGAGAAGCGGATGGTCTCGAGACCATGCTCCTCGGCGGTCTGCCGCATCCTCGCGGCAGCCTCGATCTGTTCGTCGGACCAGAGCCCGTACTTCTCAACCAGACTCAACGCTCGATCCTCGATCCGTGTCGTTTGCCCACGTTCATTCCGCCGCCGTCAGATGCGGCACCTTGGCGGCGATCTCCGCCGGCACCGGCGCGGCCCAGGGCGCGCCGCGGCGACGCTTGACGTCGACTTCCATCCAATAGGTCTCCCAGCCGCGGCTGGGGCCGATGCCGTCCATCGTCGCCGGCCCCTGGATGCCGCGCGCGCTGGCGGCGTCGAGCGCCAGCAGCGGCTTGCCGCCGGCTTCGGCCTTGGCGATCTCCTGGCGCAGCAGCCGGCGATACTGAATGATCGCCTTGTCGCTCTGCCCGAGATGCTCGCGGGTGCGATCCTGGATCGGCCCCATCGACTCCACCGCCCACTGGTCGTGCACGTTGATGTCGGCGCCCATGCCGGTATAGGTCGCGGTCGCCTGCTCGTGCGGATCGAAGCCGTAGTCGTTGGTCTTGTTGCGGCGGGACTTGTAGTCCGGCAGTTCGTAGAGTTCGAGCCGCTGGTCGCGCATCTTCACCTTGTCCACCGGCTTGGTGTAGCTGGTGAAGATCGCATACCAGTAGCAATTGTTGTCGTCGACCGGAACGTGCCACTGCGTGATCGTCATTTCGGTGCTCATCGGAATGACGAAGCCGTGCGGAAACAACTGATTGGTGACGCGCACATGGGTGCGCTCGTCGTCGATCTCGCGCAGCGCGATCAGCCGCAAGCCGTATTCGGTATGCTCGACATTGATGATCGGGCGATCGTATTCGCGCAGCACCTTGGTCATCGGCAATTCGCTGCCGGCGGAGGCGCCGCGGAACTGCTTGCCGTAGGATTGCGAGGTGTCCTCGTCCTCGAAGAAGCGATGCAGGAACGAGGCATGCGCCGGATCGATCCCGACCTCGAGCGCCTGCAGCCAGTTGCACTCGAACAAGCCCTTGAACGCGAAGACGTGGCTGTCCGGGGCAACGAAGCAGTCGATCTCCGGGAATGCCGGCGGCTCGCCGGCGCCGAGATAGGTCCACAGCATGCCGCCCTTGGCGACCACCGGGAATGCGCGCTGCTTGATGTTCTGGCACAGCACCGAATTGCCGGGCTCCGCGGGCGTTTCGAGACATTTGCCGTCGACGTCGAACAGCCAGCCATGGAAGGCACAGCGCAGACCGCCGTTTTCCAGCCGGCCGAAAGCGAGATCGGCGCCACGGTGCGGACAATCGCGATCCATCAGCCCATAGCGACCCGTCTCGTCCTTGAACAGCACGAAGTCCTCGCCGAGCAGCCGCACCGGCTTGATCGGTCGCTCCCCTTCCAGCTCGTCCACCAGAGCCACCGGCTGCCAATACGCCCGCATCAGCTTGCCGCAAGGCGTGGCGGGTCCGATCCGGGTGATCAGATCGTTCTGTTCTTGACTCATCATGGCGGTGGCCTCCTTCGCAGGTCGAGGAGCAGCTTGTCTGAAAAAGGAACAGACTGCCGCCCGTTTTGTTTGTTCAATAGACGAACATTCGTTCGATTAGAATAAGAATGCCTCTTAGGAGCGAAGCCTGCAAGCCCATTTTGTGTCCCAAAACTGCCCAACAGAGGTGCAGGCAAGTTCCGGATACCGATGTGCATTAATGAACAATCCGTCTGACGCCCTTGTGTTCGCACAACGAACACGCTTAGGATCACCAACCCGCTGTCTTCAATGTCCCCAGATGCCGAAACTGAAACGCGACGAGAGCGAACTGCCGGATACCGAGCACATCGAAAGCCTGGCGCGCGGCCTTCGGCTGATCGAGGTGTTCGGGGCCGAACGGCGCCCCATGACGTTAAGCGATGTCGCGAAGGCTTGCGGCCTACCGCGCGCCACGGCGCGGCGCATTCTTCTCACGCTGCAGAAATCCGGCTTCGTCACCAGCGACGAGCGGCTGTTCGAATTGACCCCGCGCGTACTGCGGCTTGCATCGGCGTATCTGGCTTCGAACCAGATCAGCACCCTGCTGCAGCCGGCGATGGATCTGGTCTCGGACAAGGCCAAGGAGGTCTGCTCGCTGGCGATCTGGGATGGGGACGACGCGGTGTTCGTCGCACGGTCGAGTCCGGCGCGGGTGTTTTCGGCCGGCATCGATCTCGGCTATCGGCTGCCGCTGTTCTGCACGTCCGTCGGCCGGGTCCTGCTCGGCCGGCTCGGCAATGACGACCTCGCCGCGACGATCGACCGGATGACGCTGACGAAGCAGACCGACACGACCCTGATCGACAAGCCGACATTGGTGGCGACCATCATCGCCGATCGGACCAAGGGATATTCACTGGTCGATTGCGAGGCCGAGCCGGCATTCCGCTCGATCGCCGTGCCTGTTCGCCGCTACGATGGAATGATCGTCGCCGCCGCCAATATCGGCGCCCATGTGGACCGGATCACGACCGGCGAAATGATCGACCGGTTTCTGCCGCCGCTGAAACGCATGGCCGAAGATGTCCGGCCTTTGGTGATGTGACTTCGAGCCAAAGCGGCGGCCGGGGCGCGAAGCGGAACTCGCGAGCGCGACAGAACGGACCTCGCACCAACCCGTCGCAGCGCGGTTGGACCTGTTAACCGATTGAAATGTTTGAAACTTTAGCCGCTGGCAGGAGTGGCAGGGCTCGAACCTGCGACCCCCGGTTTTGGAGACCGGTGCTCTACCAATTGAGCTACACTCCTACGATCGACGTTGCCGCCGATTTGCGCGGTTGAAGCATAAGCGGTGCCCTTCTGGCAAGTGGGATGCGCGATTAGGCTTTGGTCTATTCCGCCGCGGCGTCCGTCGGCCCGTCCGATTTCCGCTTTGATCGGGGCGCCAGCGCACACGCCCGGTTGGCGCCCGTGCCGGGCGCATTCTCGAACACGCAGCGCGTCGGCGGCGCGCCGCAGACCTCGTCGAGGTCCCGGAAGCCGACGCAGTGCCCATCCGGGGCGCGATAGCCGGTGCCGCCCTTGCAGCCGCAACCTTTGCACGGCGGGCGATCGGGACAGGCCGCCTGAGCCGTCAACAACGGCTGTCCGAACAGAAAGGCCGCGAGCACGACCCAGCGTACTCGCGGCCCTGAGGATTGCTTTCGCAACGTTACTCGATGATCGAGGCCACCACGCCGGCGCCGACGGTGCGGCCGCCTTCGCGGATGGCGAAGCGCAGCTTTTCTTCCATCGCGATCGGCACGATCAGGTGCACTTCCATGGCGATGTTGTCGCCCGGCATCACCATTTCGGTGCCTTCCGGCAGATGCACGACGCCGGTGACGTCGGTGGTGCGGAAGTAGAACTGCGGACGATAGTTGGTGAAGAACGGGGTGTGACGGCCGCCCTCTTCCTTGGTCAGAATGTAGGCCTCGGCCTTGAACTTGGTGTGCGGCTTCACCGAACCCGGCTTGCACAGCACCTGGCCGCGCTCGACGTCCTCGCGCTTGGTGCCGCGCAGCAGGCAGCCGATGTTGTCGCCGGCCTGGCCCTGGTCGAGCAGCTTGCGGAACATTTCGACGCCGGTGCAGGTCGTCTTCTGGGTGTCGCGGATGCCGACGATCTCGATTTCCTCACCGACCTTGACGATGCCGCGCTCGACGCGACCGGTCACCACCGTGCCGCGGCCCGAGATCGAGAACACGTCTTCCACCGGCATCAGGAACGGCTGGTCGATCGGGCGCTCCGGCTGCGGAATGTAGGCGTCGACCGCCTTCATCAGTTCCAGGATCGCGTCGTGGCCGAGCTTCTGATCCGAGTTCTCCAGAGCGGCCAGCGCCGAGCCCTTGATGATCGGAATGTCGTCGCCCGGGAAGTCGTACTTCGACAGAAGCTCGCGCACTTCCATCTCGACCAGTTCGAGCAGTTCCGGATCGTCGACCATGTCGCACTTGTTCAGGAACACGACGAGAGCGGGCACGCCGACCTGGCGCGCCAGCAGGATGTGCTCGCGGGTCTGCGGCATCGGGCCGTCGGCCGCCGACACCACCAGAATGCCGCCGTCCATCTGCGCCGCACCGGTGATCATGTTCTTCACGTAGTCGGCGTGGCCCGGGCAGTCGACATGCGCGTAGTGGCGGTTCGTCGTCTCGTATTCGACGTGAGCCGTCGAAATCGTGATGCCGCGCGCCTTCTCTTCCGGCGCCTTGTCGATCTGGTCGTAGGCCGTGAACGTCGCGCCGCCCGTCTCCGCCAGAACCTTGGTGATCGCCGCCGTCAGCGACGTCTTGCCATGGTCGACGTGACCGATCGTCCCGATATTGCAATGCGGCTTGGTACGTTCGAATTTTGCTTTGGCCATCGATATCCATCCTTGTCGGCGCAGCACACATGCGGCGAAACCCGCGGCTGGTTACTGCGGAAAAGCACTCTGTTCAAGCCGGAAGTTCTGGGCCAATCTCGCCGCGCCGAACCGAGAAAGGCCGCATGGATGCCCATGTAAGGCTTCGTCGGCAAAGATCAATCGGGAGACGCCATGACCGCCCACGCCGCCGCCAAATCCGCCGCCGCCCCCCGGACGCCACCGCTTGCCGAGGCGAAGCCCGAGACCATCGGGCTGTCCCCGGCCCGCCTGCAGGCCATGTCGGACGCCTTCAAGCGCGAGATCGACAAGGGCAGCATCCCCGGCGTCACCGTTCTGGTGTCACGCCGTGGTCATATTGGCTGGTTCGAGGCACTCGGCCGGCAGGCACCCGGGGCCGACGCGCCGATGCGCCCCGACAGCCTGTTCCGGATTTTCTCGATGACCAAGCCGATCGTCTCGATCGGCATCATGCAGCTCGTCGAGGACGGCCATCTGCAGCTCGACGATCCGCTGCAGAAGTTCATTCCCGAATTCGAGAACACCAGCGTCGGCGCGGTGCGCGACGGCAAGCTCGATCTGGTGCCGCTGGTACGGCCGATCACGATTCAAGACCTGCTGCGCCACACCTCGGGAATTACTTACGACCACGTCAGCGACGGCCCGATCCAGAAGATGTATCGCGAGTCGCGTATCCGCAGCCGCAAGATCACCAACGAGGAGCACGCCGGCCTGATCGCCGCGATGCCGCTGGTGTGCCAGCCCGGCGCGGCCTGGAACTACAGCCGCTCCACCGACATCCTTGGCCGCGTCGTCGAAGTGATTTCCGGCAAGACGCTCGGCGCGTTCCTGACCGAGCGTATTCTGGCCCCGCTGCAGATGGCCGAGACCGGCTTCCACACCGGCGCCGAGAACAAGGGCCGGCTCGCCGAGCCCTTCCCCACCGATCCGTGGACCGGCGATCCGGTCGCGCTGTTCAACATGCTGGAGAAGCCGGCGATGGAATCCGGCGGCGGCGGGCTGGTATCGACGACGATGGACTACGCGCGGTTCTGCCAGATGCTGCTGAGTGGCGGCTCGCTCGACGGCACCCGCATCATCGGCCGCAAGACGCTGCAATTGATGGCGAGTAACCACCTCGAGCCGCACATCCCGCCGGACAACTACATCCTGCCGCCGGGCCACGGTTTCGGCCTCGGCTTCGCGGTGCGCACCGAACCCGGCATCGCGCCGTTCCCGGGCTCGGTCGGCCAGTTCTACTGGAGCGGCATCGCCGGCACGTTCTTCTGGATCGATCCGGCGGAAGACCTGTTCGCGGTGTTCATGTCGCAAGGGCCGGGCCAGCGCGAGTACTTCCGCACGCTGGTTCGGAATCTGGTGTACGCGGCGGTGGAGTAGCGCTGCATACTGCTACATCCGACCAGCACAGCGTCATCCTGAGGTGCGCGCTCTTGCGCGCCTCGAAGGATGAGCCGCATGGACCCGTCGCATATCCTTCGAGGCTCGCCGAAAACGGCGAGCGCCTCAGGATGACGTCGGTTCGCGTGGCGAACCGTTCAGCTGATCGTCGCGCCGCCGTCGATCACCAGCGTCTGCCCCGTCGTGAAGCTGCCCGCGGCGGAGGCGAGGAACACAGCGGCGCCGGCGATTTCGTCTGGCTCGCCGATCCGCTGCAGCGGCGAGCGCGCGGTCGAGGCTTTCAGCGTCTCGGGGTTTTCCCACAGCGCGCGGGCGAAATCGGTCTTGATCAAGCCCGGCGCGATGCAGTTCACGCGGATATTGTGCTCGCCATATTCGCAGGCGAGGTTGCGCGCCAGCTGCATGTCGGCGGCCTTGGAGATGCAGTAGGCGCCGATCACGGTCGAGCCCTTCAGGCCGCCGATCGACGAGACGATGGTGATCGAACCGTCCTTGCGGGCGATCATCTGCGGCGCAACGGCGCTGATCAGCCAGTGATTGGCGACGATGTTGTTGTCCAGAATCTTCCTGAACTGATCGTCGCTGATGCCCGACTGCGGGCCGTAATACGGATTCGACGCGGCGTTGCAGACCAGCGCGTCGATCTTGCCGAACGCCGCGGTCGCTTCGTTGGCGAGGCGCTCCAGGTCGGTCTTGCTGGAAATATTGGCGGCGATCGCCAGTGCCGTCCCTGCCCCGCGCGCATCATTGATCGACTTGGCAACGGCGTCACAGGCGTCCTGCTTGCGCGACGAGATCACCACCTTGGCGCCGTGCTCGGCCATCCGCTCGGCGATCGCCTTGCCGATGCCTCGCGACGATCCGGTGATCACAGCGACTTTTCCGCTCAGGTCGAACAAGCTCATGTTTCTCTCCCGTTGTTAATTGTTGTGTGTCGATGACCTATCCGTCATTGTGAGGAGCGTAGCGACGAAGCAATCCAGCGCAGTGCACAGGTCTGGATTGCTTCGCTTCGCTCGCAATGACGGAGAGGCTTCGTTCGGAATGACGGTCACGCCAACTTCGTAGTGCTCGTTGCCACTTCCGGCCCCGCCGGCTGATGCATCGCGGCGTGCGACGGATCGGCGATCCAGGGCTGCTGATTGATCATCGGGATCCGCCAGCCCTCCTGGCCGTCGGACGAGACCATGTGGTCGAGCCGTGTGATCGAGCAATTGTCGATGGTGAAGGCGAGCCCGCGCTCGGGCTGGTCGCGCAGTGCCACGCCGATCGCGGCCTTGATGGTGCCGCCATGCGCCACCGCGACGATGTCCCCGCCCGGATGCGCGGCGGTGATCCGCGCGATCGCGCGTTTGGTGCGCTCGTACAGATCGATGAAGCTCTCGCCGTTCGGTGCGCGCTGGTCGATCGGCGCGAACCAGAAGGTGTCGAGGTTGATCGGCAGATTGGCGAAGAACGCGGCGCGGTTGGTGCCCTGCCAGTCGCCGAGATGCTGCTCGTTGAGATCGGCATCGTGGGTGATCAACGGCGGCCGCGGGAAGCCCGCGGCGAAGATCGCATCCGCGGTCATATGCGTGCGCTTCAACTGGCTCGCGTACCACACCGCATGGCGCGGCAGCACCCGCCCGACCGCGTCGAACACGACCTTGTCGCTGCAGTCGCAGTCGATGTCGATCTGGCCGTAGATGTTGCCGCCGTCGCTACGGACCGGCGCGTGGCGCACCCACCACCACCGCGTCGCGGTGACGCCCGTGGGAACGGAGTGCTGGGCGACGAAGGGCTTGTCGTCCTTGGAAGGCGGCGCATTCGACATGCAGAAAATCCTTCATTCCCGTTTCAAGTCGCTGTACGTCAGACCTCGCATCGCCTCAAGTCACTTGTGTGTCCGCAGGCGATGCGGACCGTTCAATCGATCGGCCGAATTCCGTCAAACGGCAATCGCCGCAATCATCAGGGAGCAACGCATGGGCCGCCTCGCAGGCAAATCCGTCATCATCACCGGCGCCGGCAGCGGCATCGGCCGCGCGGCCGCGCTGCTGTTCACCCAGGAGGGGGCGCAACTGATCGCGGTCGATCGCACCGACGGCGTGCACGAAACCGTGGAGCAGGTGCGCAAGGCCGGCGGCACCGCGGAAGCGGTGATCGCGGATGCGGGCGCGGAGGACGACGTGAAGGGGTTCGTCGCCAAGGCGGTTGCAGCCTACGGCAAGCTCGACGGCGTCTGGGCCAATGCCGGCATCAGCGGCGGGCTGGTGCCGCTGCCCGAGCAGACGCCGGAGCACTGGCAGGAAATTCTGCGGATCAACCTGATCGGGCCATTCCTGGCGATCAAGCACACGATGCCGCACATGATCAAACAGGGCCACGGCGCCATCGTCTGCACGGCGTCCGTCGCAGGCCTGAAGAGCGGCGCGTCGGGGCATCCCTACGCGGCCTCCAAGGCCGGCGTCATCAGCCTGGTGCAGACCACCGCCTATTCGCTGTCCGGCACCGGCGTGCGCATCAACGCGGTGTGCCCCGGCCTGATCGAGACCGGCATGACCAAGCCGGTGTTCGACGGTGCCCGCGCCCGCGGCACCGATCACAAGATCGGCCAGCTCAATCCGCTGAAGCGCGCCGGACAGCCGCACGAACTCGCCACCATGGGGCTGTTCCTGCTCAGCGACGAAGCCTCCTACGTCAACGGCCAGGCCTTCCCGGTCGACGGCGGCCTGACGGCGTCGATGCCCTATGCGGGCAAGCCGATCTGAGCCGAGCGACAGCGTTCTCAGATGGTCGTCATCCCCGCGCATGCGGGGATCCAGTACTCCAGAGCGTTCCTGGCGAAACGAAGCGCTTGCGCCATCGTGCTAGGCTAATTGCGCGGCTCTGGAATACTGGGTCGTCCGGTCAAGCCGGACGATGACGGCAGATGCGGACCGCGATGGCTTCACATCAAAAAGGCGCGGCCCTCACTGGCCGCGCCCTGGTCTCGCCTCTATGTGAAATGCTTACTTCGCGCCGGCCTTCTGCGCGTAGGCCCAGCTCGCCTTGGCGAGCGGCACGGTGCGGGCGGCGGAGTCCTTGGCCTTGTCCGAGGCGGCGGTGCCGTCGCGAATGCGGCCGGCGATACCCTGGGTGATGCCGGCGAGGCGGAAGGTATTGTAGGCGAAGTACCAGTTCATGTCCTCGACTTCGGGGATGCCGGCGGCGCGGTTGTAGATCGCGGTCGCCTCCTCGATGGTCGGGATGTTCAGCGCCTTCAGATCTGCGCCGTCGAGGCCCGGCATCGCCCACTGCATCAGCAGATAGGTGAAATCAGCCATCGGATCGCCGAGCGTCGACAGTTCCCAGTCGAGCACCGCCTGCACCCGCGGCTCGGTGGCGTGGAAGATCATGTTGTCCAGCCGGTAGTCGCCGTGGACCACCGAGACCCGCTGCTGATCCGGCACCGTGCTCGGCAGCCATTCCATCAGCCGGTCCATCTCCGGGATCGATTGCGTCTCGGAGGCCTTGTACTGCTTGGTCCAGCGATCGACCTGGCGCGCGAAATAATTGCCCGGCTTGCCGAAATCGCTGAGGCCGATCGCCTCGGGATCGTAAGAGTGCAGCTTCGCAAGGGTTTCGATCTTGGCGGTGAAGATCGCGCGGCGCGCCTCCGGAGTCTGGCTCGGCAGCGTCGGATCCCAGAACACCCGGCCCTCTTCCATCGACATGATGTAGAACGCCGCCCCGATCACCGCATCGTCGGTGCACAGCGCGTAAGCCTTAGCGACCGGGAAGCCCTGCTTGCCGAGCGCCGCAATGACGCGGAATTCGCGATCGACCGCGTGCGCCGACGGCAGCAGCTTGCCGAACGGCTTGCGCCGCATCACGTAGGAGCGGCCGGGCGTGTTGAGCCGATAGGTCGGGTTGGACTGGCCACCCTTGAACTGCTGAACCTCGAGCGGGCCGGCATAGCCCTCGACGTTCTGCTGCATCCATTCCGCGAGGCGGGCTTCGTCGACGCGATGCCGCTCCTCGACCGGCTTTGTGCCGGTGTACTCGTCGTCTTTCCGTATCCCGACCAACGTGACGCTCCCTTGTTCTTGTTCGCGCGTTACGCGCCGCGCGTTCCGACAATCCAGAAACAGTCATACCCGGGCTTGACCCGGGTATCCATCTTTTCAAGAGATGGATCGCCGGATCAAGTCCGGCGATGATGTTTTTATGCGGCCTGCGCGGTCAGTGCGCCGCGTTGGCGTATTTCTTCATCTCGAGCCGGGCAATGGCGCGGTTGTGCACCTCGTCCGGGCCGTCCGCGAGCCGAAGCGTGCGGATGTTGGCGTAATCCTTGGCCAGGCCGGCTTCATCGGAGACACCGCCGCCGCCGAACGCTTGGATCGCGTTGTCGATGATCTTCAGCGCCATGTTCGGCGCCGCAACCTTGATCATCGCGATCTCGAGCTGGGCGGTCTTGTTGCCGACCTTGTCCATCATGTCGGCGGCCTTGAGGCACAGCAGCCGGGTCATCTCGATGTCGGTCCGCGCCTCGGCGATGCGCTGTTCCCAGATCGAGTATTCGATGATCTTCTTGCCGAAGGCGGTGCGCGACTGCAGCCGCCGCACCATCTTCTCCAACGCCTCTTCGGCCTTGCCGATGGTGCGCATGCAGTGATGAATCCGGCCCGGACCGAGACGGCCCTGCGCGATTTCGAAACCGCGGCCTTCGCCGAGCAGCAGGTTCGACACCGGCACGCGGACATCCTTGAGCAGCACCTGGCCGTGGCCGTGCGGCGCGTCGTCGAAGCCGAACACCGGCAGCATCTTTTCGATGGTGATGCCGGGGGTATCGAGCGGCACCAGGATCTGCGACTGCGCCTGATGCTTGGCCGCGTTCGGATCGGTCTTGCCCATCACGATCGCGATCTTGCAGCGCGGATCGCCGACGCCCGACGACCACCATTTGCGGCCGTTGATGACGTAGTGATCACCGTCGCGCTCGATCCGGGTCTCGATGTTGGTGGCGTCCGACGACGCCACGGCGGGTTCGGTCATCAGAAATGCCGAACGGATCTCGCCGTCCATCAGGGGACGCAGCCACTGCCGCTTGTGCTCCTTGGAGCCGTAGCGCATCAGCACTTCCATGTTGCCGGTGTCGGGCGCCGAGCAGTTGAACACCTCGGAGGCCCAGCTGATATGGCCCATCTGCTCGGACAGCAGCGCGTATTCGAGATTGGTGAGGCCGGCGCCGCGGAATTCGTCGTCTTCGTGCGACGACGGCGGCATGAACATGTTCCACAGGCCCTCGGCCTTGGCCTTCTTCTTCAGATCCTCGAGGATCGGAATCACCTTCCAGCGGTCGCCCTCGGCATCCTGCTGCTTGTAGATCGGCACCGCCGGCCGGACATGCGTGTTCATGAAGGCGGTGACGCGGTCCAGCCATTCGCGCTGGCGATCGGACATCGTGAAATCCATCAGGCGATCCTCACTGTTTTCCCTGTTCGGCCGACGGGTTGCCGGCACTGTCTCCCCACCGCTCCGCCTCCGCAAGCCTATTCTGCGTTGCGCGCTGCGGCGCGGGAGCGCGACGCGCATGCGGCGAGCCGGTGGGTTGCCGAATGTCGCAGGCGCGAACGCATTGACTTTCGGCAATGAAACGATAGTTTCATACAAGCGTTTGAAATGCAAGTTCGACGATTTTCCACGGCATGGCATGTCCACCGACACCACACGCACAGCGATCCTCCGGGCGGCCGAGCGGCTCTACGCCGAGCGCGGCTTCGGCGACGTCACGCTGCGCGACATCGTCGCTGCCGCCGAGGTCAATCTCGCCGCGGTGAACTATCACTTCGGCTCGAAGGACGAGCTGATCACCGAACTGTTCGTGACGCGCTCGATCGCCACCAATCGCGAACGGCTGAACGAATTGAAGGCGGTGGAGGCGGCCGGCGGCGGCCGCGCGCCGGTGGACGACGTGCTGCGCGCGCTGGTCGGCCCGACCATGCGCGGATGCCTCGGCCCGGACAGCCAGCGCTCGGATGCCGCGCGCTTCATGATCCGCGCCTCGATCGAGGCGATCCCGGCGATCCGCAAGATCAAGACCCGCGAGATCGACCATCTGCGGAAATTCGCCGCGGCGCTGCGGCGCTCATTGCCCGGCACGGCGGACGTGGAGATCTATTGGGGCCTGCACTTCGCCCTCGCCATGGCGCACCAGACGGTGCGCGACAGCGAGCGGCTGCTGCGGCTGTCGGACGGCGCCTGCGACCTCAACGACGTCGACGGCGCGATCGCGCGCGTGGTGAACGTGGCGGCGCTGGCACTGACCGCGCCGAAGCCCTCCGCAGCCGCCAAGGCCCCTGCCCGCCGCGAACGATGAACGTGAGCGGCATGGACAAGGTCCACACGGTCGATCGTCCACGCGTGCAGCATCCGCGCACAAGCGACGGGAGGCTTGCCGCCTGCGTCGGTATCGTCGGCGTTACCGAAGCCCCGCGAATGCGATCAGCAATCCGCCACCGAGCAGCGCATAGACGAAACACACCGGCAGCGTCCTTTTGAGAACCGCGCCTTCGCGACCGATCAGGCCCACCGTCGCGGCCCCGGCGACGATGTTGTGCGGAGCGATCACATTGCCGATCGCGGCGCCGAAGCTCTGGCCGGCCAGCGCCGCCATCGGTGCAAATCCGACGGCCTCGGCCGCGGCCACCTGAAAGCCCGCGAACAGGACGTTGGACGCGGTCGCCGATCCGGTCACGAAGGAGCCGAGCGCGCCGACCATCGGCACGGCCACCGGCCAAGCCGATCCAAGAAGGACCGCTGCGGCGTTGGCTAAAGTGTCGATCATCCCGCTGTGAACCATGATCCGCGCCAGCATCAGCACCGACACCAGAGCAAGCGCCACCAGCGGCAGACGGCGGGCTGCGCTGGACACCGCCGGCAGGATGACAGCGCGGTTGCGCTGGCTCGCCATGGCGGCAGCAGCAAGGGCCAGCATCAGCATCGTGCCCGGATGATAGAGCGGCTTGACCGAACCGGAGAAGCGGTCGCCGAGCGTCCATTCCAGCGTGAATGACTGCAGCCATGCGGCCAATGACGGCACCGTTCGTGTGGCCAGGATCGCAACGAGGACCAGCCCGTAGGGCAGGATAGCCGAGAGCACGCCCTCGTTTGCGCCCGACGGAGCCCGGCTGCCCGTCGACCATCGCCACTTCGCCAGGCCGATGAACATCAACAGCCCGATCAAGGCGCCGCCCAGGGTGGGAAGTTCAGGCCCACTCAGCCAGGCGAGCGCCAGCGCCGGCAGCAGAAAGAGCCCCGCCGCCGTCGGCACGGCGAGCCAGATCGCTCCGCCGCTCGCCGACGCAGCCAGCCGAAACACCACCAGCGTCAGTATCCAGCCGAGCGCGGCGTGCATCAGCATGATGCTGCCTGAGAGTAGTTTTGGATCGACCGTGAGCACCTCCAACAGCGGCAGCATCGGAGTGCCGACCGCGCCGAACGATACCCCGGCCGCATGGCCGATCAGCGCCAGCAGCAGCGAACGCTCCGGCGAGAAGCCGAGCGTCACCAGCATCGGAGCCACCAGGGCCACCGGCGTGCCGAACCCGGCCGCACCTTCCAGCAGCAAGGCGAAGAACCAGGCCAGCAGCAGCGCAAGCACTTCCCGCTTGTCCGAAATCGACACGAGCCAGGCGCCGATCCGGTCCGACGCGCCGGAACGCATCTGGAATTCGTGCAGCGCGAGCGCCGGAAAGATGATCCACAGAATCGTCGCGGCGGTGAACACCGCTTCTGCCAAAGGGCCGACGACCGCCATGATGCCGGGTGCCGGCTGAAACGCCCATGATGCGACACCGAGACCCGCGGCGGCGCTGATCATGCCGGAACGGGCCGCGGTCCAGCCAAATCCGACCATGCACAGCAGCAGGATCAGGATCGGAAGCAGCGCGAGCAGCTCGGTCACGTTCAGACACGCAATTCCAACGAGATCGGATGCGCCGCCTGTCCAGTCAGTTCGAATTGAGAGATATTCCGGATCGTCGTATCGGCGATCTCCATCAAAGCCTCCTGCGTGAAGAAGGCCTGGTGACCGGTGATCAGCACATTGGGAAATGTCAGCAATCGCGCAAAATCATCGTCCTGAATGATCTGCCCGGACAGGTTTTCGAAGAACAGATCGCTCTCCTCCTCATAGACGTCGAGTCCGAGAAAACCGATCTTCTTGTTCTTCAATCCTTGAATCACCGCCCGCGTATCGATCAGCGCCCCGCGTCCGGTGTTGATCAGCATCACGCCCGGCTTCATCTTGGCGATCGAGGTCTCATCGATCATGTGACGGGTGTCCGGGGTCAGCGGGCAATGCAGCGAGACGATGTCGGACTCGGACAGCAACTCCTCCAGGCCGACGAGACGCCCGCCGAGCGCCTCGAAGGCAGGATTGGGCCGGGGATCGAAGCCCAGCACGCGACAGCCGAATCCCGTCATGATGCCGGCCAGGCACAGGCCAATGTTGCCGGTGCCGACGATGCCGATGCTGCGTCCCCTGAGATCGAATCCGAGCAATCCATCCAGGGCGAAATTGCCTTCGCGCACGCGCGCATGGGCGCGGTGAATTCTGCGGTTGAGGGACAGGATCAGCGCGACCGTGTGCTCCGCCACGGCGGACGGTGAATAGGCCGGCACCCGCGCCACCGTGATCTCGAGATCGCGCGCGGCCAACAGGTCCACATTGTTGAAGCCGGCGCAGCGCAGCGCCACCAATCGGACGCCGTTGTCTTTCAGCCTTTCCAGAATCGATCGGTCGAGCCCGTCGTTGACGAAAGCGCAGATCGCATCGGCATTGCCACTGAGTTGCGCCGTATCCAGACCGAGCCGCGGCTCGAGAAAGCGCAATTCGTGCCTGTCCCCGTCCTTGGTGTTGGCCGCCGTCAGAAACTGCCGATCGTAGGGTTTGGTGTTGAATACCGCGACTTTCATAAACATGCTCCGATCGGCGAATCTGCCGGCTGCGAGATATAGCAGGCCATCCCTGCTTGTTTCCGACGCCACGAGTCTTATGCAGCTCGCGGCGTTGCGTCAGGACGACGCAGAGGCTCCTTCAACTCGCAGAGATGATTCAATTTCAATGCCAAGCTCAGTCAGCTCGGCACCGCCGGTCGCGCGACAGCGGCGTCGGTTGCCGTGGTCGACGAACATGCGTCCGGCGCGGGATTCACCCGCACCCCGCCCGGTGCCATCGTGCCGCCCCAGGGCCGATCGGCGGCAGCAGCGTGATGCTGCTGGTCGCTCTGCTGCTCGGCTTCGCGCTCGGGTGATATCGCTCGGGCCGGCTGTCCACCGCGATCGATGGCCGCCAAATCGCCGATTTAAACTGGAGCGGGTGGAAAACTGGAGCGGGTGAAGGGAATCGAACCCTCGTATTCAGCTTGGAAGGCTGCTGCTCTACCATTGAGCTACACCCGCGCAGCCGTTCCCTAACATGCTCGCCGGCCGGCCTCAACACCCCGCGCCGGGTCAATTCGGCCGATCGCGCGTCGGTCCCGGGCCGCCGCCGCGGCGGTCGAACGCGAACGCCGACACCCGCGCGGCGCGGCGCGGCGCGAGGAACCGAAACGTCCCGTTCCAGTTGTGCAGGAAACCAGCTCCCAAACCCAGACGGAGGCGACGATGGGCCTGTTCACCAAGGATATCCAGACCATGGACGACATGCTGCTGCATGGCCTGCGCGACATCTATTACGCCGAGCAGCAGATCATCAAGGCACTGCCGACGATGATCGAGCAAGCGACCAACCGCGATCTCTCGCAGGGCCTCAAGGCGCATCTCGAAGAGACCCACAAGCAGATCGAGCGGCTCGACCAGGCGTTCAAGAAGCTGGGCGAGACCCCGTCGGGCACCGATTGCCCGGCGATCGACGGACTGATCAAGGAGGCCAACGCGACCTCGAGCGAGATCGCCGACAAGAGCGTGCTCGACGCCGCGATCGTCGCCAATGCGCAGGCGGTCGAGCACTACGAGATCGCGCGTTACGGCACGCTGATCGCCTGGGCCGAAGAACTCGGCCACGACGACATCGTCCGCTTCCTGACCACGAATCTGAACGAGGAAAAAGCGGCCAACACCAAGCTCAACACCGTGGCGCTCCGGAAGGGCGTCAATCGCAAGGCCGCAAGCTGAAGGATCATTCGATGAAACGCACCGCAATCATTCTTGGATGCCTGTTGCTGGCCTCGCCGGCCCTGGCGCAATCGATCACCGAGAAGACCGGCGTCAACTCCGTCCTCGGCGTCGCGCCGTCCACCGCCGACTTCGTCAAGCAGGCGGCGATCAGCGATATGTTCGAAATCCAGTCGAACAAGCTTGCCGAGGCCAAGGGCAACGCCGCCGAGAAGGCCTTCGCCAAGCAGATGGTCGCCGACCATACCAAGACCAGCACCGAGTTGAAGTCGCTGGTATCGGGCGGAAAGGTCACGGCCCAGTTGCCGACCGCGCTCGACGACGCCCATCAGAGCAAACTCGAGAAGCTGAAGACCTCCACCGGCGCCGAGTTCAGCGAGACCTTCATCGACCAGCAGGTCGGCGCCCACAAGGACGCCGTCTCGCTGTTCGACCGCTACGCGCGCGGCGGCGAGAACGCCGAACTGAAGAACTGGGCCGGCCAGACCCTGCCCGCGCTGAAGCACCACCTCGACATGGCGCAGAACCTCGAGAAGCAGCACAGCACGACCACCTCGAAATCCAGCAAGTAAGCCACACGCATTCTCGATCAACGGCCCGGCCCGCGATGCGGCGCCGGGCCGTTTGATGTCTGGTATCTGCGCGGATCCTCCCTGTCCGTGAGTCATGGAACCGAAGCGGGGCTGCGGCATTATCGCGGTCGACAGAATGGGGGACGACATCATGAGAGATCGATCGGCATCGGCGGCGCACACGGCCGCCTGCGTGACAACGCGGCAGCATCCGGGGGCGCGACGATGACCACCGACACTCTCGATCCGCCGCCGCCGACCACTGCGGCGACCGCCGAATCGAAGCAGCCGCCGAAACCCGCGCCGGCCTACAAGATCATCAACGAGACCGGCAACGTACGCGAAGGCTTGCCCTACCCGCTCGGCGCCTGCTGGGATGGCGAAGGCACCAACTTCGCGCTGTTCTCGGCAAACGCCACCAAGGTCGAGGTCTGCCTGTTCGACGGCGACACCGAGCGCCGGATCGAGTTGCCCGAGTACACCGACGAAGTCTTCCACGGCTACATACCTGATATCGGCCCCGGCACGTTCTACGGCTATCGTGTGCACGGCCCCTACGAGCCGGAGAACGGTCACCGCTTCAACCCGAACAAGCTGCTGCTCGACCCTTACGCACGCGCGCACGCCGGCGAGCTGAAGTGGGACCCGGCGGTGTTCGGCTATCAGATGGAAACCTGCGACGACACCACCTTCGACGAACGCGACTCCGCGGCGTTCGTGCCGAAATGCGTCGTCGTCGATCCGGGCTTCGACTGGAAGGGCGAGCCCGGCCGCAAATTCGTGCCGTGGGATCAGACCATCGTCTACGAAACCCACGTCAAGGGTTTCACCAAGCTGCATCCGGAGGTGCCGGAACATCTGCGCGGAACCTATGCCGGCTTCGGCAGCCAGCCGGTGGTGGACTACATCGCCGCACTCGGCGTCACCGCCGTCGAGCTGCTGCCGATCCACACCTTCGTCAACGACAGCTATCTGCTCGACAAGAAGCTGGTGAACTATTGGGGTTACAACACCATCGGCTTCTTCGCGCCCGATCCGCGCTACGCGGCGGACGTGCCGAACAGCCTGCGCGAATTCAAGGAGATGGTGGCGCGGCTGCACGACGTCGGCCTCGCGGTGATCCTCGACGTCGTCTACAACCACACCGCCGAGGGCAACGAACTCGGCCCGACGCTGTCATTCAAAGGCATCGACAACGCCAGCTACTATCGCCTGCTGCCGGAGCAGGAGCGCTATTACATCAACGACACCGGCACCGGCAACACCGTCAACCTCACGCATCCGCGCGTGATCCAGATGGTCACCGACTCGCTTCGCTACTGGGCCGGCGAGATGCACATCGACGGATTCCGCTTCGATCTCGGCACCATCCTGGCCCGCGAGGTTCACGGCTTCGACGACCAGAGCGGGTTCCTCAAGGCGGTCAATCAGGACCCGATGCTGAGCTCGGTGAAGCTGATCGCAGAACCGTGGGATTGCGGACCAGGCGGCTATCAGGTCGGTGGATTTCCGCCCGGCTGGGCGGAATGGAACGACAAGTTCCGTGATACGATTCGCGACTACTGGCGCGGCGACGCTTCGGTGTCGGCCCTCGCGCCACGTCTGGCCGCCTCCGGCGACGTGTTCAATCGGCAGGGCCGCCGAGCCTGGGCCAGCGTCAACTTCATCACGGCGCATGACGGCTTCACGCTCAACGACTGGGCGAGCTACAACGAGAAGCACAACATTGCCAACGGCGAGGACGGGAAGGACGGTCATTCCGACAACCGGTCGTGGAATTGCGGCGCCGAGGGACCGACCGACGACGAGGCGATCCTCGCGCTGCGCGAGCGCCAGAAGCGCAACATGCTGGCGACGCTGCTGCTGGCGCAAGGCACCCCGATGCTGCTCGCCGGTGACGAATTCGGTCGCACCCAGCAGGGTAACAACAACGCCTATTGCCAGGACAACGAGATCTCCTGGGTGCATTGGGACCACGACGCAGCCGCGCAGGATCTCCTGACCTTCACCAAACGGTTGATCGAACTGCGGCGGACCTGTCCGACGCTGCGACGCAGCCGTTTCCTGCAGGGCCAATACGACGAGGCGCTCGACGTCTGCGACGTCACCTGGATCAACGCCAATGGTGGTCCGATGCAGACCGAGCACTGGGAAGACGGCAACGTGAAATGCTTCGGCATGTTGCTGGACGGCCGCGCGCAGAAGACCGGCATACGCCGGCACGCAGAGGACGACACCGTGTTGCTGATCACCAACGCCTTCGACGGCGTGGTCGACTTCAACCTGCCCGAGGTTCCGCACGGCTCGAAATGGCAGTTGCTGATCGACACCAATCTTCCGGACGGAGCCGCCGGCGAACAGTTCGCATGCGGAGCTGCGTATCAGGTGACGGCGCGATCGGTCCTGCTGTTCGGATTGGTGGAGTAGAGTTCCGCTTCTCGTCGTCAGACCGGAACTTCAGCTCGAAGGCGCTTCGTCCCGCGGGCCGCTGCCAGTTCCTTCGATGGCGAGGAAACGCCCACTCTGCCGCAAATTTGCGCAAGGGCTCAGATGGTTAGACAGGAACCGAAGGAGCCCTGCGGGATTGTCGATGATCAATTCTTTGATCGACGCACAATGACGGAGACAGCGGTGAAGATTCGAGCGGGCTACAACATCGCCTTCCAGTGCCTCCAGGAAACCCCGATGAACCTGCTGCTCAGCGTTCATCCGTCCCGGCAGCAGCACATCATTGGCGAGCACAAGATCCGGTTCGCGCCGGAAGTTCCGGCGCGTGACTTCACCGACATGTTCGGCAACATCTGCACCCGCATCGTCGCGCCGGCAGGACGCATCGATATCAGCAACGATTTCCTGATCGAGGATTCCGGCCTTCCCGACCCGGCAGCACCGGGCGCACGGCAGTTGCCGATCGCCGAATTGCCCGACGATGCACTGATCTATCTGCTCGGCAGCCGCTATTGCGACACCGACAAACTGTCGAACCTCGCCTGGTCGTTGTTCGGCGGCATCACGTCGGGTTGGGAGCGGGTGCAGGCGATCGTCGACTACACGCACAATCAGATTGAATTCGGCTATCAATATGCCCGCAACGACCGCACGGCGTCGGAGGGGCACTCCGAACGCATCGGCGTATGCCGCGATTTCGCGCATCTCGCCGTCACGCTGTGCCGCTGCATGAACATCCCGGCGCGCTACTGCACCGGCTATCTCGGCGACATCGGCGTGCCGGTGGATCCGGCGCCGATGGATTTTTCGGCGTGGTTCGAGGTCTATCTCGAAGGCCGCTGGTACACTTTCGATGCCCGCCACAACCATCCGCGGATCGGCCGCATCGTGATCGCGCGCGGGCGCGACGCTGCCGACGTGGCAATCTCGACCTCGTTCGGAACGGCGCAATTGCTGCAGTTCGAAGTGATCACCCACGAGGTCACCGAACAACCGGCGGCCGAACACCAGGCTCGGCTGTCGAAGGTGGCGTAGGCTGCATAGACGACGATCGACGCCAGAATGCCCGGCCTGGCGCCGGGCATTATCGTGTCGATGAATGCTGCGGAGCAGACGAACGGGGCCGGGACGAACCCGGCCAATCGCGGTCTTCGTTCGATCAGTTGCTGGCCGTCCCCAGCGCGTTGCCCGACCCGTCCTGGCCCGGCACGGTGATCCGCACCTCGTGGCCGAATTTGATCGCGTTCGACGCCGCGGCGCAGGCCGCTTCGAACGCGGCCTCCTTGCTGGCGTATTCGCCAATCGGATCGTCGTCGTGCCGGATGCCCCAATTGTCGTCGCTGCCGATGACGTCGTAGTAAGCCTTGCCCATGTCGCGCCTCCTTGGTGAACGATCGCGGTTTTGTCGACAATGACCGCCACGACTGTTCGTTCCGGCTGTCAGACGCCCCCGGTTTCCCTGGGGAACCGAGCCGCACCACCGCCGTTGAGCCCGGAACCTTCACCGGAGATCGATATGAAGCGCTACGCGGTCGTCTACCTCGCCACTCTCGTCGTGCTGTTGCCGCTGGATTTTCTGTTTCTCGGCAGCGTCGGCAAGAAGATGTTCGAGCAGCACATTGGCGACCTGATGTTGAGCAGCCCTCGCGTCGCTCCGGCGATCGCGTTCTATCTGCTCTTCGCCGCCGGGATCGTCATCTTCGTCAACGGCGCCGCGCCCGGCGACTGGCAGCACAACGCGCTCTACGGCGCGCTGTTCGGCCTGGTCTGCTACGCGACCTACGAACTCACCAACATGGCCATCCTGCGGCAATGGGACTGGTCGATGGTGTTCACCGATATCGCCTGGGGCGCAACGCTCACCGCGCTCGCAGGCGCGCTGGGCGGCCTGCTCGCGCAGTGGACGCTGTCCAAGGTGGGATGACGGCGCGCGGCGCCCTAGGCGGCGCGTACCGTTCCGAGGAACCGCTCGACTTCGAGCTTGAGACGGTTGCTGTCGCCGGAGAGCGATTGTGCGGCGTGCAGCACCTGGGACGACGCGGCGCCGGTCTCGGTCGCGCCGCGCTGCACGTCGGTGATGTTCGCCGACACTTGCTGCGTGCCGTAGGCGGCCTGCTGGACGTTGCGTGAGATCTCCTGAGTCGCGGCGCCCTGCTCCTCGACCGCCGAAGCGATCGTCGACGAGATCTCCGACATTCGCCCGATCGTTCCGCCGATCTCCTTGATGGCGGCGACCGACTGCTCGGTCGCGGACTGGATGCCGTTGATCTGCTGGCTGATCTCGCCGGTCGCCTTGGCGGTCTGCTCGGCGAGCGCTTTCACCTCGCTGGCGACGACGGCGAAGCCGCGGCCGGCCTCGCCGGCACGCGCCGCCTCGATGGTAGCGTTGAGCGCCAGCAGATTGGTCTGCCCGGCGATGGTGTTGATCAGTTCGACAACGTCGCCGATCCGTGCAGCGGCCTGAGCCAGCTCTTCGACCCGGTCGTTGGTCAATCGGGCCTGATCCACCGCCTCCTGGGCGATCCGCGCCGACTCCTGCACCTGGCGGCTGATCTCATTGACCGAAGAACTCATTTCCTCGGTCGCCGACGCCACCGACTGAACGTTGGTCGAGGCCTCTTCCGATGCCGACGCCACCGTGGTGGCGAGCGACTGCGACCGCTCCGCGGTCGTGGTCAACGACGTGGCGGACGCTTCCAATTCTTCCGAGGCCGCGGACACCGTGTCCACGATCTCGCCGATCGCGCCTTCGAATTCGTCGGCGAGCCGGATCATGTCCTGCTTGCGCTTCTGGGCGAGCTCGCGGTCGAGCTCGGCCTTGGCCGCGACTTCGTCGCGGGCTTTCTGTTCCGCGTTGGCCTGGATCACGCCCACGGTCTTGCCGATGTCGCCGATCTCGTCGCCGCGTTCCGCGCCGACGATCTTCACGTCAAGCCGTCCCGCCGCGATCTCGCCGAGCGCGCCGTTCAACCGCGTCAAGGGCCGGGCCACGCCGAGGAACGAGAACAATGCGGAGCCGATCAGCACCAGAATGATCGCAGCGCCGAAAGCGAGATTGAGCCGCCCCGACCAGCCGATCTCCGCAGCCGTCCGCGCCTTGGCTTCCGCCACCGATTGTTGCGACTTCTCCACCGCCCCGCGCAGCATCTTTGCGGCTTTGTTGGCGATCGGAACAGTCCGGTCGCGACTGATGCTGTTCTTCAACGTATCGGCAGCAAATGCTTCGCTCGTCGTCTTGGCATAGGTCGCGAGCAGGCCCTCGAGGTCGCGCAGCGCAGCCTTGGAACCGGCGTCCGTCGCCTGCTCGGCGGCGCGCTTCAGACTCTCGGCTGATTCCGAAATCTTCCCGTCCATCTTGGCCTTGTAGTCTTTCTCGTCGACGACGAAGTACTTCCAGCCGATCGAGCGGATGGCGGCGAAATCCCCGTCCGCCTCGCGCAGATTTCCGAGCGCCGCACCGGGGCCGAGCACCGGTTTCAGCGCCGCGACCTTCTTGTCCCACTCGGTGGCCAATGACGCACGTTTGAGGTTGAGATCAAGGCCTCGGCGATGCTGCTCGGCCTGCTCGCCGGCTCCGGCGGCATATTCGATGTTCATCTTCTTGAGTTCGGTGAACATGTCCTTGTCGCCCGGCAGAATCGCGAGCGAGATGGCGGCATCCAGCAGCTTGACCTGGGAATCCCGGGCCTCATTGAATTGGCTCGTGCGCTGATCGAGTTCCTTGAGCGATCGCGAGAGCCGCACGCCGCGCACGGCGAGCTGCATGTTGCGCATTTCCGACTCGGCGATCAGCGCCTTCTCCGAAACCTGCGCCTCAACATCGGCGATCCGCGTCGCCTCCTTCACCTTCGATTCGGTGATGGACTGGTTGACCACCATGCCGATCGCGAGAGAAATACCGATCAGGCCGGCGATTCCGAGTTTGTTTCCGATTCGATTGAGCTTGAGCATTGCGACCATCCTTTGATGTCGCAAAAGATAGAGCGGCGCTCTAAGTAGCTCGTTAACGCTGGAACTGGTAGGACTACGGATAGCCGAAAGTTCAGGGCCCCGAAGCCGTTCGAACTACTCACATTCTGCACCCTTCGCTCGCGCCGAGCAGCTTCCTCGATGCGACCGAGCGCCGGCGACCGGGGCTAGCTGCGCCGCAATCGGGCAATATCGGTGACCTCGACGTTGATGGTCCGGGCGCGGCCGTCGCGAATCACCTGCAGCTTGACCTCGTTGCCGATGCCGACGCGTTCGAGCGTCGCGGCGAGATCCGACATGCTGTGGATCTCCTGGCCGTTGGCACCGACGATGACGTCCTCGACCATGCCGGTCTCGCTGGCGCCGGTGAGCCCCGCGCGTGCCGCCGGGGAGCCCGGCAGCGTACGCACGACGACGACGCCGTCGATGCCGAGGCGGGCGGCCTCGTTCTCGTCGGCGGCGATGATGCCGATGCCGGGCACCGGCACGGTGCCGGTCTTGATCAGCGCGGTGGCGATCCGATTGACGGAATCGACCGGGATCGCGAAGCCGATTCCGGCCGAAGCGCCCGATCCGGAAATGATTGCGGTGTTCAAGCCGATCAAGCGGCCGGCGCTGTCGAGCAAGGGGCCGCCCGAATTGCCGGGATTGATCGCCGCATCGGTCTGGATCACGCCACTGACTTCATGGGCAGCCGCGGTCGGTAGCCGCCGCTGCAGCGCGCTGACGATGCCGGTGGTCAGCGTCTGCTCCAGACCATAGGGGCTGCCGATGGCGAACGCCGACTGCCCGACCTGCAGGTCCGACGAACTGCCGATCGCAATCGGGCGCAGCTCGGCGCGCGGTCGCTCGAGCTGCAGCACCGCGAGGTCGTAGTTCGGCGCGGTGCCGACCACGCGCGCGGTGACGAACTCGCCGGTCGACAGCCGCGCGCCCAGTGCAGTTGCGCCCTGGATGACGTGGTTGTTGGTGATGACGTGGCCCGCGGCGTCCCAGATCACACCGGAGCCGGACTGCACCCCGCCCTCCTGTTGCTGCTCGAACAGCGACGGCGAGCGCCGGCTCGACTGGGCAAAGACGTGCACCACCGACGGCGACACCCGTTTGAACAGCTCGATGGTCGCGGTCTCCGCCGGGGCCAGATCACCCCGGGCGGTGACGGTCCGGGGCCCGGACACCGAGAACCACAACGACGAGAGATAAGGCTGCGCGACCCAGGCCGTTGCCAGCAACAACAGCCAGATCACGGCGGCTCGGAGCAGCAGGTCAGTGCGCTGCGCCCGGCGGATCTGCGGATCGGGCGGAGGCCTGGTCGGCGGGACGGATGGGGGCATCGTTCGGTCCTTGCATCTCATCGGAACGCAGATCGGGTTCCGACGAGTTCCGCTGCATAATGCCCGGCGATGTCCGGGGGTTCCACCCCGGTGACGGACAGCCGCCGAACCAACATGAATTCGCGGCCATGATGCGCTCCGCGGCGCGCGCGGCGGTGGCGCGGGTCGGATCAAGGTCCTATATCGGGAACCAGCAACGGCGGATGGCGCCGGCGCCATCAGGACGATCGATGTCGGACCCTCTTTCCACCATGATGCTGGTGATCTCGGTGTGGGCGCTGCCGCTCGTGATCGCGATCACCTTTCACGAGGCGGCGCACGCTTACGTGGCGCGGGCCTGCGGCGACAACACCGCATGGATGCTCGGCCGCGTCACGCTCAATCCGATCAAGCATATCGATCCGTTCGGGACGGTGCTGCTGCCACTGCTGCTGCTGGCGATCCAGTCGCCGTTCCTGTTCGGCTACGCCAAGCCGGTGCCGGTGAATTTTCGGGGATTGCGCAACCCGCGGCGCGACATGATCCTGGTGGCAGCGGCCGGCCCCGCGATCAATCTCGCGCTGGCGCTGATCGCCGCGATCGCCATCCGCCTGATCGACCTGCCCGGGGAGACCGGCGAATGGCTGATGCGCAATCTCGCCAATGCGCTGCTGATCAACGTCGTGCTGGCGATCTTCAACCTGATCCCGATCCCGCCCCTCGACGGCGGCCGGATCGCCGTCGGCCTGCTACCGCGCGTGCTGGGACGGCCGCTGGCGCGTCTCGAGCCGTACGGCATGCTGATCCTGATCGGGCTGGTCTTTCTGATGCCGCTCGCCGGCCTCGGCGGCGCGACGCAATGGATCGCGCAATCCAGCCGCTACGTCGTCGAGGCGATCCTGCGGCTGACCGGCAACGCTTGAGGTACGCGAGTCCGCCGATCCGCGCCGAACGTTGAACCTCTTCTGCGCGACCACCTCAGGATCGTTGAAGTCGTCAACGGACTACGGCAAGGTGCCGCCGGCAGCGACCACAGCGAGCGACCGATGCGGGCGACGATCGACGGACCGAGAACCAGGCGCAAGGGCACGATCGCTGCACTGGCCGCATGCGCAATGACGGCCACACTGACTGCGGCCGCCGCCCAGTCGCCGGCGCCCTCCCCGGCTCCACCGTCCACCGCCACGGTCGAGCGCAACGCCCGCGCCGCCGCCGGCAAACCGGTCCGCGTCGGGGTCTATGTCAACGTCCAGCCGGACTGCAGCTCCGGCCCGCTGCCCTCGATCCGGCTGGTCAGCCCGCCCGGCAACGGCACGGTGCAGATCAAGCGCGGCAAGATCAGTGCCACCAACTACAAGCAATGCCTGGCGCTTGAGGTGCCGGGCTTCGTCGCGTTCTACCAGAGCAAGGCCGACTTCGCCGGCACCGACACCGTGACGCTGGAAGTCAAATTCCCGCAGGGCCGCATCGAACTGCAGCGCATCACCGTGACGGTCGGCGTCGGACCGGGCGGGCAGAAGATCTGAGCCACTGACGACGACGCAGACAACGATGCACCGAAATGAAAAGACCCGCCGGCGATCACCGGCGGGTCTTTGACTTTTTGCCGAGGCTCAGGCCGCGACGGTCAGCGTGTGAGTGGTGTTCTCGAACTGCGCCAGCACGGTGTTGCCTGCCGTGTGGTAGCCCTGCAGCAACGCGACATCCGCCCAGTTCTGGCCGCCGGTCGCACCGTCGACGTCGACCTGGACCTTCACGTCGTTGCCCTCATTCACCAGCCTAACGAAACTGGCATCGACGTTGTTGCCGGGGCCATACGCCGCATCGAGCAGAGCCGACAGATCGAGCGTGTCGCCCTCGGCGCTGCTGTAGTCGAGGATAGTATCGAAATTGGACGATCCCGTATTGGACAATTCGAAAGTGTCGGCCCCCGCGCCGCCACGCAACGTGTCGTTGCCCGAGCCGCCGGCTAGCAAGTCGTTTCCACCGCCGCCGATCAGCAGATCGCTTCCTTCGCCACCGGACAAGAAGTCGTCATGCCCGCCCCCGAAAATCAGGTCCCTGGCGCTGCCGCCGGTGATGGCGTTGGCGCTGCCGTCCTCGCCTGCGATGAAGTTGTCCGATGAAGTGAACGACAGATCGACGGTGCGCGCACCACCGCTCGAATTCGGATCGTCGGTCCGCACGGTGTAGATCGATGTGCCGAGGTCATAGCCGTCGACCGAGCCGCCATCGAACGAGATCCTTTCGATCGCCTTGCCGCCGAAATGATCGACCACGGTGATCTGCTGGCCGTTGTATTGGATCACCAGACTGCCGGACGACGTCCCGTTGTTGTTGTCGTAAGCCGAGAGGCCCGACAACGCCGCGCCGTTGGTGTCGATGAAGATCGCGTCGGCAATTCCGCTGCTGTCGGTGATCGTGTCGGTGCCGTCCTGGATGCCGAACGCAAACACGTCGTTGCCGGTGCTGGCGCTGAGCGTGTCGTTGCCCTTGCCGCCAACGATCAGATTGTTGCCTCCGCCGCCGTTGAGCGTATCGGCCAGATCGCCGCCGAAGATCAGGTCCGCACCCGAGCCACCGGTGATCTTGTTGGCCGCTTCGATTTCGCCGGCAATGAAGTTATTGCCGGTCGAGACGCTGACGGTGCGGAAGCCGTCCGCGTCGGTCGCCGGATCCGAGCCGTTGAAGGTGTAATCACCCAGCGTATAGCCGTACACGGTGCCATTGTCGAAGTTGATGGTGTTCACCGCATAGCCGGTGCCGTCGTACTGGGCTTCGACATCGACCGACTGACCATTGAACTGGATCATCAGATGGCCGGTCCCTGCCGCGGAACTGGTGTCGTGGGCATTGAGCCCCGTCAGGTCGGCGCCGTTGGTCTTGATGACGATCCTGTCGCCGGTTCCGCCGGCATCGAAAATCGTGTCGTTGCCGTCGGCGAGGCTGAACAGATAGGTGTCGTCGTTCAAGCCGCCTTCGAGCCGGTCATTGCCAAGTCCCCCGATCAGCAGGTCGTTGCCGGCATTGCCGTACAGCGTGTCGTGGCCGCCATTGCCGAACATGAGATCGGTGTTGACGCCACCATAGATACTGTCGCTGGCCTCGGTGCCGGCAATGATCCTCGACCCGGACAGACCCGTGTTGTCGAGGCTTTGCGCAAGAGTATAGAGCCCCGCAATGGCGACGCCCCCGTAGCTTGCATTGCTCTGGAACAGGAAGTTCTCGAACTGGTTTGTGCCGACATATTGATTAAGGACGGTGGCGTAGCCGTTGCTGCCGTAGCTCGCCCATCCGATCTCGAGGTTGTTGTCGCTGCGCAGGAAGCTCAGCGACGTCAGCGTCGCAAAATTGGAGTTCGGGATTCGCAATGTGTCGCTACCGCCAGCGTCACTATAGGAATAAACACCAGCATTCTGCACCACGTCAACGAGACTGTCGTAGTTGGGTGACGTGAAGTCCCCCTGGTTCGCGTTGCCGAACCCAATGGTGATCGTCCTCTCGGTGGCGTCGCTGGTGCCGGTGCTGTCCATCACCTCGAAGCCGAAGCTGACACTGCCGACATTGGTGAAAACATTGTCCACGGGCGCGAAGTTCAGCATGCCGGCGGCGATGTCGGCCGCCGAGATGAACTGACCGACTGTGACCGCGACGTTGCCGTAGAGCAACTGACCCAGCCCGGCGTTGGCCGACAGCGACGTGATCGTCACGCCGCTCATCGCATCGCCGTCGTCGTCGACGTAGCCGAAGTCGGCCAGCATCAGCACGCGGGTGACGTCTTCACTGACCGTCAGCGAGGCGTTCGTGCCAGTGGGCACGTCGTTGACGCCCTGCACGTTCACGGTGACGGTCGCGGTCGAGGTGCCGCCGTTGCCGTCGTCGATCGTGTAGGTGAAGGTATCGGTCGTGGCTTCGCCCGCAGCGAGATGCTGCAACGTCGTCGAACCGGACGCATTGTAGGTGATCAGTCCTGTCAGCGCGTCATAGCTGACCGCCGCGCCCTTGGCGCTGGTCGACGACACCGACGCGATCGCCGCCGGCGCGTTGCTGTCGTTGCTCAGCAACCAGCTCTGCGAGAACGAGAACGGCGCGTCCTCGGTGATCGCGGCGTAGGTTGTGCCTCCGCCGCCCGCTTCCGCGGTATAGCCGATCGTATTGGAACTGCCGCTCAAAGAGACGTCGTTCCAGAAGTGACTGAGATCGGTCGCCAGGTAGTCCTCTTCAAACCCGCCCGGCGAAGTCCCGCTCGGTCCGGAGCCGCTCCAGTCCGTATAGGCGCCGTTGACGGCAAGACCGCCCATGTACAGCACCTGCCCCGCTTCCGGACCGGTCGCCCAGACCCAAGTGCCGTCTGTGGCCGCATCGGACGCGCCGAGATAGCTGCGGTTGCCGGAACCGACAAGGGAGTCGATCAGGCCGTCCTCGCCCGCGCTGGTGACGGTCGCGAGATAGGACTGACCTGCGATCATCGAAGCAGCGGACGAAACCGCCGCATCCCACGACGTCGAGGTGCCGACGAATTTGTAGATGTGGCCGTTATCGGACAGCCAGGTCCAGCCTGTCGGTACCAAGGAAATTGTGTCGCCCTGCGCGACCGCAGTCGAAGAGGCAGGCGTCACGTCGATGGTGGTGGTGGCGACGTCGGACCACGCAGAGCCGTCACTCACGGTGACGGTGACGGTGCGGTCGACGCCGCTCGCGCCGGTGCTGGAGAACGTCACCGACTCGATCGCACTCCCATAGGCAGCAAGCGACGCCGATCCGCCGAGGGTGACGGTGATCTTGCCGGCCACCGATGTGTCCACTGTGTGCGTGACGATGCCGAGGCCATCGAGCAGCGCCGTATTCAGATTGAGCGCGTCGCCGGCCTGCGCGTTGGTCAGGACGATCATCGCCGACGCCATCGTCGTGGTGTCGACGTCGCCCAGGTGCGAATCCACGTCCGCGATCGCTTTCGCTACGCCACCGATCGTGTAGCTGGCCTGATAGTCGCTACCGGTTTCGCCCGAACTGTCGTTACCGTCGAGGTCGAGCGCCGGCTTGTCGTTGACCGGCGTGACGGTCAGCGTGAATCCTTCCGACGCAGCATACTCGCCGTCCGAAGCGTAGACCTTGACATCGATCGAGCCGACGAAGTCCTGCGGCGGCGTCCCACTGAACGTGCCCGTGGCTGGATCGAAGCTGAGCCAGGCCGGTAACGCGCTGTTGTCGCTCAGCACCGCCTCGTAGGTCAGCGGATTCGACGTGCCGTCGAGCCGACCATCGGCGTCCGCGAATGTGTTCGCCGGGATGGTGAAGCCGAACGGCTGGTCCTCGGCCGAGGTCTGGTCGGCAAGCGCGGTCTGTAGCGTCGGCGCGTCGTTGTTGCCGAGGATCTGCACGGTGACGGTTTGAGCGGTGCCGTCCTGGGTATAGACCGTGAAGCTGTCGGTCAAGGTGGCCTGGTTTTCCTTCAGCGCCTGGATCGCCGGCAGCGCGTCGTTGAGACTGTAGGTCCACTGGCCGTCCGCCGTGATCTGGTACCAGCCATAGCCGTTGTCGCTTCCGGTGACGGATACTAACTGCCACAGATCGTTGCCGGCACCGCTGTCTGGATCGACGGAGTTGAGGTCCCCGCGCGCGACGCCGTTGAGCGGATCGCTCTGACTGTTGGCAATACCGCCCAACTCCCGGATGGTCCCGGCCGTGTCGCCGCTGATCATCGTCGGATCATCGACGCCGGTGACGTTCACCACCACCGTGTCGGTCGCCGACGAGAACGCCGTGCTGCCGCCGTTCGTGGTGGTGTTGGCATAGCTGCCAGGCGTGCCCGCGGACTGATCCCAGGCGCGGATCGTCAGCCCATTGCTGACAGTGCCGTCGAAGCCGGCAGCCGGCTGGAAATAGACGTAGTAGTCGCCATACAATAGCAGCGCGTGGCTGTCCGACAGGCTGGCTGCGTTGATCTGCGACCAGTTAATGCCGTCCATCGACCACGACCAGGTTCCGTTCGCCGCGTTGGCGCCGGTGATGGCGATGCCCACGATATATCCATCGTCGGTAACATTGCCGATCCCGGCCGTCCCGGCGAAGCCGACCAGCGACGAGACCTGCACCTTCCCGGCGAAGCTCGGAGCTCCGGCGTCCTCGGCCAGCGTGATCGCCGGCGCTTTCGAGACGTCAAGTACAGGCGCATCGTTGACGCCGGTGACGCGGACCATCATCTGCGCGGTCGAGACATCGGTCCCGTCGCCATGCAGCGTGTAGCTGATCGGGATGACCAGCGACGAACCGCTGCCGAGCTTCTGCCAATCCGCGCCGAGCAGTTCGACCCTGATCTTGTTGTCGGGGTCGACCGTCACGCGAAGATCGCTGTCGGTGATGCCGATATAGTTGGTCGGGATGGTGACCGCGGTAATGGTGATATTGTTCGGCGCGCCTGCGTCGGGATCGAGCGTATCATTGCCGATCGCATTGAAGGTCGCCCAAATGGTGTCTTCAGTGATCGTGTAGCCCGGCGCGCTTCCGGACGGGTTGTCGATCACCGCCACCGGCAGGTCGTTGACCGGCGTGACGTCGATCGTCATCGTCTTGGGCGTGTCGTCGACATTGTCGCCGATGTAGTAGCTGCCGGAACCAAAGTCGCCGTTGACCAGCAGGTTAGCCCCGTAGACACCGGGACTGACAACCTGGCTGAGCGAGACGTTGTCCAGCGCGAAGGTGCTGTTTGCGGTGAATACGACGCTCAGGCTGTTTCCATCTTCTCCGACTGGGACCGCCGTCGTCGTGTCGTAGCTCACGGTCGGATTCGCGGCGTTGAAGTTGTGGGTGAAGTGCCCGATCAGCGTCGTACCTGCGTAGACGTCGATCGTGATCGTCCCTGCGCCGTATCCGACGTATTGCAGATGATCGAACGTCAGGTGATAGGTCGCACCCGTCGTGGCGATCGCGTTGGGCTGCCCGGACGCGTCCGTCCTGATCGTGCTGCCCGTCACACTCTCTGCGAAGGCAACCGCGGTTTGATTGGGTGAGAGGCCCGGCGCCTGTGTCGCGGTTCCCCATCCGTAGTTGGTGCCCGAGGTGCCGGTCCAACCAGACGCGAGTTGGAACTCGAGTCGTACGCCCTGCCCCGACACTGAGCCGTCGTCCTGCACCCGGAAGGTGAACGACGCGTAGTCGTCGCCGGCGCCGTTCGCGGCCGGCGTATACACCAGATGGCCGGCATTGATGTCGGCGATCGACACCATCGATCCGGCCGTCACCGCGACGCCGTGATTGGTCAGCGTGCCTGCCATGGGCAGCGTCGAGATCACCACGCCGGTGAAGTTGTTCGCCGGACTGTCGAGCGGATCGGTGAAGCCGAATTCCGCCGCCGTGAAAACGTGGGCGCCGTCTTCGGTCGCGGTCACCGTGTTGCTGGTGCCGACCGGCGCATCGGCCACCGGCGTCACCGTGAACGAGGCATGACCGACGTTGGACTTGAAGTCGTCGACGCCGGCGGTCTGGCCGTTGTCCTGAACGGTGTAGTCGAACGACGCGGTGCCGTTGAAATTGGCGGCCGGCGTGAACAGGATGTTGGTGCCGCTGATCGTCGCGGTGCCGCCGACGACGTTCGACAGCGCCGTGATGGTCAGGCTCTGACCGGATTCATTGGCCGGGCCCGCGGAGTCGTTACCGAGCAGCGAGGCGAAGCTGATGATCCGGACGCCGCTGTCCTCCTTGACCGACGACAGCGCGTCGGCCCCCGCGACCGGGACGTCGTTGGCCGGGGTCACGACGACATTGATCGACTGGACCTCGGTTCGGACGTCGGTGTGGGTCTGGCCATCCGACAATACGGCGCTGTCGGTGACGGTGGCACTGACCTGGACGGTGAACGCGCCGTTGTAGTTCGACGGCGGGGTCAGGCTGAGCGTGGACAGAGTCCAGCCGGTGACGACGATCGCGGCACCGGTCGACAGCGCCGAATGGCCTTGTCCGTCGGTCAGCACGAAGCCGCTCGGCACGCCGCCGAGGGAGACGGTCATGGTCTCCGAGCCGTCGAGATCGGCCAGTGCCGCGCCGACCGCCAGGTCGATCGCGCCTTCTTCCGCCGTGGTCGGATTCGTGCTGCTGATCGACAGCACCGGCGCATCCGCTTTCGGCGCGACGTCGACCGTGACGTGCGCCGTGGCGCTGCCGCCGTTGCCGTCGCTGACGGTGTAGTCGAAACCGGCGACTCCGGAGAAATTCGCGTCCGGGGTGAAGATCGGATTGCCGTTGTTCAGCGACACCGTGCCGTGCGTCGCGTTCGCGACGCCGGTCACAGTCAACGTGTTTCCGTCGATGTCGCTGTCGTTGTCGAGCAGGCGGAGCAGCGAGTCGATGGTCAGCGGCGCGTCTTCGGACGCCATGATCGTGTCGTCCTGCGCGACCGGCGCCGTATTGAACAGCGCGGGCAGCAGCCGCGTGCCGTCGGTGAAGACGAAGCTTTCGTAGTTGGTGAAGGTGCTGGTGACGCCGTTGTAGGTGACATCGACGCCGATCAGCGTCACGCCGTCCAGAGCGAACACCTTGGCGTAGGTCGCTTCGTTGTAGTCGAAGCCGAATTGCACGCGGTCGGCGTCGGCGCCGCCGTCCGAGACGACGCGGATGTCGCCGGCATAGCCGGACAGATCGACTACGTCGTTGCCGTCACCGCCGTCGATGTGCAGCGTCGACGTGGCGAGCCCGGTGCCGAGCAGAGCCCCGGTGACACTGAACGTGTCGCCGCCGCCGCCGCCATTGACCACCCACTCCTCGACCGCGGTGGTGGCGACCTCGTAGTTGGCGCCGTCCGCCAACTCGACGGTGGCGCCGATGTTGGCCGCGACATGGCTGATGCCGCCGAGGCTGACGGCGTTGATGTTGAACGTCTCGGCGCCGCCGGTGCCGACGATGATCTGGGTGTCGGTGTCCGATCCGCCCTCGACGGTGTCGACGCCGCCGCTGCCGACGTTGTAGATGATCGTATCGTTGCCGGCGCCGCCCTGGATGGTGTTCGAGCCGCCGCCGCCGATCAGGGTGTCGTTGCCGCCGTTGCCGAACAGCTTGTTGTCGCCCACCCCGCCGACCAGGATGTCGTCGGCGCTGCCGCCATCGGCCATCGTGATGGAGCCGAGACGATCCAGTCCGACCACCCGGTCGGTCACGGAAGCCCGGTCGGTGACGCTGTGCGCGGCCACGGTCTGGCCATCGACGGTCTGTGAGGTCTCGCTCATGTTGACGAACACCGCCGAGTCCGGCGCGGTGTAACCGGTCGAGACCACCCCCGCAGCGTCGACGATGACGCTGAAACTATTGGTGAAGTCATCATCGCCGTCGGCGTCCTCGATCCGGAAGCCGAAATTGAGCGTGAGCTGCTGCGTGCTGCCGGTGGCGCTCGGATGGTCGAGCGGTTGCAGCAGGGTGAAGTTGTACGAGCCGGTGCCGGAGTCGGACAGCGTCACGGTGAACACCGCGGCGTCGGAGGCATTGGCGAGGTCGCTGCCGAGCGAGACGCCGGTTTCGCTGATGTAATCGGTGCCGTTGAAACGATACGCCGTCAGCGTGGCGCCGTCGGCCGAAAGGACGTAGCTCAAGCCGACGCCGAGCGAGGTCAGCGAGACGGCGTTGCCGTCCTGGGTCTTGACGGTGAGCGGCCCGGCCGAGACGAACGTGACCGACGCACCGGCGCTGTCGCCATCAGCGCCGAAATCGATCTCGATATCGACATTGCCGGTTGAAACGCTGCCCGCCGCCTCCTCGATGGTCTTTGCGTCGACGTCCTTCGATTGCGGCGCCCAGTCTTCGAGGGTCACCGTGAACGATTGCGTCACCGCATCGCCGTCGCCGTCGTGGCCGGTGGCGCCGAAGGTCAGCGTCAGTGTGTCGTCGTAGGTCCCGGTATGATCGAGCGCCTGGTACAACACGAATTGGTAGGACGGGTTGCCGGCGGCGATCAGATTGACGGTGAAGACCGGGTTGTCGGGCGTGTCGCCGTCCTTGTAGGCGATCAACTTCTCATCGAGCGGATTGGTGCTGCCGTCGGCCGAAACGATGGCGTATTTCAGCGCGACTCCGCCCGAGGTCAGCGCCAGCACGTTGCCGAGGTCGTCGGTGACCGTCGTGCTGGTGAAGGTGAGATGAACGTTGCGGTCGTCGGCGTTCCAATCGATCGCGAGGTTCCCGAACGTGCTCGGATGGGGTCCGTCGAGATAGCGCTCATCGACCGCGCCTTCCTCGGCGTTGGCCGTGACCAGCGGCACGTCGTCGACGACGTCGACGGTGAATGAGCCGCTGGTGGCGTCGCCGTCGCTGTCGGTCGCGGTGAAGCCGAAGTTCAGCGGCAGCGTGTTGGCGCCGGCGCCGCTGGCATGGTCGAGATTGTCGTACAGCGTGAAGCTGTAGGAGCCGCTGCCGCTGTCCGACAGCGAGACCGAGAATATGCGCGCCGAGTTCGACGGCGACGTGCCGAGATCGGCACCGGCGCCATTCAGGAAGTGCCCGTTCTCGTAGCGATAGGCGGTCAGGGTCTGGCCGTCCGACGACAGCAGATAAACCAGATCGAAGCCGTTGGAGGTGACGCCGGTCGGCACTGCATTCGCCAGCGACGCGGCGAAGGCGACGGAGCGGTCGTGCGCGCCCGCGCCCGCGGTCGGATTGGCGTCGTCCGCACCCCAGGAAATATTCAACGAGACGTTGGACAGACTCTGGGCCTGGAACACGTTGGAGAAGCCCGAGGCGGTCGTTTCCGTCACCGACTGGTTGGCGATCACCGCGACCGTCGGAACGTCGTCGCTGATCGTCGTCCGGATGATGCCGGTGACGACATCGCCGTCACCGTCGCTGAAGGCCACCGTGGCGTCGACCCGGATGCCGTCGATCTGCGAACCATCCTGCACGGCGATGTGGTCGATCACCCCGTAAAGCGTCGTCGTCGCGCTCGCATCGGTGTCGGTGAGCTTGATCTCGATAATCGTTTCGTCGGGGTTGCCGCCGTTATCCGCCGACGCGACGTAGCCGCGGATGGTGTTGGCGTCGACCTTGACGAAGGTGATCGCCCGCCCCTCGGATGTCAGCAGCGGCTCGCGGTGCGCCCCCGTCGACACGTCGAAGCTGACATTGCCGGCCAGCCCCGGCCCGATATCGAGCCTGATCGCGCCGGTGAAGGCCGTCGCGCCGTAGCCGTCGGCGCCGAATTGCACCGCGAAGCTGTGACTATCGACATCCGGACCGCCGCCGAGCTGCGACTCATGGACGTCGTTATAGCGATAGACCTGCGCCAGCGTCGGGGTGTCGTCGTTGACCTCGACGGTCAGCGAACCGGCGGCAACGTCGTTGTCGCCGTCGGTCACTGTGTAGTTGAACGTCAGCGTCAGCGTCTCTTCGGTCGCGCCGGAGGTCGGATGCGCCAGCGGCTTGAGCACCGTGAAGGTGTAGGACCCGTCGGCGTTGATCGTCAGCGTCGCCGCATCGCCGTGGACCCCGGATGCGATCCAGGTGGTCGCGCCACTGACGACGGTCGGATTGCCCCAGGTGACTTGTTCGGTCTGCGAGACGCCGTTGCCGTCGGTGTAGATCGCGCTGAAGGCCGTGGTCGCTCCCAGCACCACGCTCTTGAGGCCGTCGGCGCCGATCGTGAACAGTGCGCTGGCCGCGCCGCTCACGGTCGTTGCATCGAGAACGTCTCCGGCGCCACCGGCATTGCCGGCGAACGCGTCGTCGTCCAGAACGGTGGAGGCCGTGATGGCGCCGGTCGAGACCGGCGCGTCGTCGTGAATGGTCGTCCGAATGATGCCGGTGACGACATCGCCGTCACCGTCGCTGAAGGCCACGGTGGCGTCGACCCGGATGCCCTCGATCTGCGACCCGTCCTGCACGGCGATGTGGTCGATCACCCCGTAAAGGGTCGTGGTCGCGCTGGCATCGGTGTCGGTGAGCTTGATCTCGATGATCGTTTCGTCGGCATTGCCGCCATTGTCCGCCGACGCGACATAGCCGCGGATGGTGTTGGCGTCGACCTTGACGAAGGTGATCGCCCGCCCCTCTGACGTCAGCAGCGGCTCGCGGTGCGCCCCCGCGGACAGGTCGAAGCTGACATTGCCGGCGAGCCCCGGCCCGATATCGAGCTTGATCGCCCCGGTGAAAGCAGTCGCGCCGTAGCCGTCGGCGCCGAACTGCACCGCGAAGTTGTGACCGTCGACATCGGGGCCGCCGCTGAGCTGGGCCTCGTAGACGTCGTTGTAGCGATAGGTCTGCGTCAGCGTCGGTGTATCGTCGGCGACGTTCACCGTCACCGTCTGGTCGACCGTGTCCCCATCGCCGTCCACGCCGCGCACCTCGAACGTCACCGGCAGCGTCGTGCCGTTGACGCCGGTGTGATCGAGATTCTGGTAAAGCGTGAATACGTAGGTCGGGTTCGATGGCGAATTCAAAGCGATGATGAAGACAGCGTTGCTATCGATCTGCGCGTCGCCGGTCTTGTAGGCGATCAGTTCCTGATCGAAGCCATTGCTGGCGGCGCGGACGACATAGACGAGCGGCACCCCATCCGACGTCAGACCCGGCGTGATCACCGGATTGCCGCCGGAGGTGACGAATTCAAGGTGGCGGCCGCCGAAATCGTCGGCGTTCCAGTCGATGTTCAGCGCGCCGGTTGTGAGCGACAGACCGCCATCCAGCGCAACTTCCGTCACAGCGCCGAGATCCGGTGCGCCGGTCGCGACCGGCACGTCGTCAGTCACCGCGACCGTGAACGAACCACTGGTGGCGTCGCCGTCGCTGTCGGTCGCGGTGAAGCCGAAATTCAGCGGCAGCGTATTGGCGCCTGCGCCGCTGGCGTGGTCGAGGTTGTCGTACAGCGTGAAGCTGTAGGAACCGCTGCCGCTATCGGACAGCGAGACCGAGAACACCCGCGCGCCGGTCGACGGCGCGGAGCCGAGATCACCGCCGGCGCCGTTGAGATAATGGCCGTTCTCGTAGCGATACGCGGTCAGGGTCTGACCGTCCGCCGACAGCAGATAGACCAGATCGAAACCGTTCGAGGTGACGCCAGCCGGCACCGCATTCGCCAGCGACGCGGCGAAGGCGATCGAACGGTCGCCCGCGCCCGCGCCCGCGGTCGGGTTCGCATCATCCGCGCCCCAGGAAATGTTCAGCGAAACTTCGGACAGACTCTGGGCCTGGAACGCGTTGGAGAAGCCCGAGGCGGTCAGTTCGGTGACCGTCCGGGTGGCAATGGCGCCGATGGTCGCGGTATCGTCATCGACATTGATGCTCAGCGTGCCGGTTGCGACGTCGCCGTCGCCATCGGTGACGCGGTACTGGAACGAGATCTCGACATTGTCCTCGATGCCGGGCGTGTTGTGCCTCACCGCTGCCAGCGGGGTGATCTGATAGGCGCCGGTCGCCGTGTCGGTGATGGTGGCCTGGAACACGCCGACATAGGTGCCGTCCTGCAACTGCGTGATCGTCATCGTCTTGCTGTCGGGCGACAGCGTGAACCAGAAGCCGAACGGCAGGGTGAGTCCGTTGGGCGCCCAGAGCACCGACGCGGTGCCGTCGGCACCGCCGCTATGCGACAGCACGCCAGTCAGCACGGTGGCTTCGACATCGTCGCCGACGCCGCCGGCATTGCCGCCCGGCAAGGCGTCGTCGTCGAGCTGGATCAGCGCATTGGCACCGACCGTCGGGGTATCGTCGTCGACATTGACGCTGATCGTGCCGGTCTTGATGTCACCGTCGCCATCGGTGACGATATAGGAGACGGTGAACTGGACGTTGTCCTCGTAGCCCGGCATCGTGCCTTGCGGGTGATCGATCGGCGCCACCTGCGCGACCGAGTAGGCGCCCGTCGTCGTATTGGTGATCGTCATGGTCAGGACCGGCACATAGCCGTTGCCCTGATCCTGCGTGATCGTCATCACCGTGCCGTCCGCTGAGACCTCGAACCAGAAGCCAGAGGGCAGCGTCAAACCGGCGGTCGACCACAGCACCGATGCGGTGCCGTCGGCGCCGCCATTGTGCACCAGCGTGCCGGTCTTAGCGATCGCGTCTGCATCATCGCCATTGCCGCCGGGGTTGCCACCGAGAGTGTCGTCATCCAGCCGCACCGTGGTGTTCGGGCCCACCGTCGGCTCATCGTCCCGGATGGTGACGGTGAAGCTGCTGGTTGCGGTGTCGCCGTCGCCGTCGGTCGCCTGGAAGCCGAAGGTCAGCGGCAGGCTGTCGTCGTTCGGGCCGGACGACGGATGATCGATATTGTCGAACAGGGTGAAGGTGTAGCGACCGTCGCCGCTGTCGGAGAGTTGGACGGTGAACACGACGCGACTGTCGGCGGTGACCGCGGTCAGCGTGGTGCCATCGGCGGAGATCGAATAGCTGATCGGCGAGCCGTCCGAGGTCAGCCCGGTCGCGCCGGCTGCGGTGGTGAACGCCACCGAGCGGTTGCTGATCGCACCGGAATTGTTGTCGTCGGCGCCCCAGGAGATGTCCAGGTCGCCGGTCTGCACCGTCGAAGTCGGATAGTCGGGGTGCGTGGTGTCGTAATTCGTGGTCGGTAGATCGACTTCGCGCACGGTCTCGTCGTCCGGCCGGCCGATCACCGGCGCATCGTCGACGATCTTGACCGTGAAGCTGCTGGTGACGGTGTCGCCGTCCGAATCCGTGGCGGCGAATCCGAAGGTGAGCGGCAACGCATCTTCGCCCTGCACCGCGCCGGGATGGTCGATGGTGTCGATCAGCGTGAACGCATAGGAGCCGTTGCCGGAATCCGACAGCCCGACGATGAACACCACGTTGGCGGCGATCGCCGCGCCGGTGCTCCACGGCACCGCCGATGGCGGGGTATCGCCGGTGTAGGCCACCAGCACCTCGGCGCCGTTGAGGGTGAAGACCTTGTAGTGGATCGTCTCGCCGCGCGAGGTCAGCAGCTGTGCTTGGAGATCCGCGATGCCGGCGGCGGTGAATGACACCGTGCGATCGCCGGGCTGGCCGTTGTTGTCGTTGGCGTTGTCCGCGCCCCACGCGATCGCCAGCGTGCCGCCGGTGGTTTCGGTGGTGGCGTCAACGAAATACGGGATGCCGAAGAAGCTGCCCCAATAATCGCCGTCGGCCGCGCCCGAGGTGTCCTCGTTGCCCGGACCGACCACGATCCACTGCTCTTCCTCGACCACGCCACCCTGGAACGGCGTGCCGATCACCGGGGCGTCGTCGACGATGCTGACGGTGAAGCTGTTCGACGCGGTGTCGCCGTCGGAATCGGTCGCGGTGTAGTTGAAGGTCAGCGCCAGCGTGTTCTCGCCGTTGCCCGCCGCATGGTCGAGCGGCTTCACCAGCGTGAAGCTGTAAGCGCCGCTGTCGGCGTCCGACAGCGTGGCGAAGAACACCACGTTGCTCGCGCTCGTAGAGGTCGGTGCCGTCGGGCCGGTGTAGCCGACCAAAGTGCCGTCCCACAAAACCGTAGTGTGAACCGCGACGCCGCGGGACGTCAGAGTCGTGCCCTGATAGGCGCCCGAGACCGCGACATTGGCGTTGCTGAACGCCACCGAGCGGTCGCCCGGCTGGCCGTCGCCGTCGTTGGCGCTGTCCGCGCCCCAGGCGATGTTGAGCGAAACGTTGCTCACCGATGCGCCGAGATTGGGGGCTTCGGTCTCGTTGTTGCCGCCGGCCAGCGATTCGTCCTCGACCCGCGACGCCGTGCCGGTGTTCGCCACCGGGCTGTCGTCGACGACGTTGACGGTGAAGCTGCTGCGGGCGATGTCGCCGTCGCCGTCGCGCGCCGTGAAGGTGAAGGTGAAGGACAGCGCGTCTTCCTGCGACGCGCTGCTGCCGCTGACCGGGTGATCGAGCACGCCGCTGAGATTGAACAGGTAGGCGCCGCCGGAGCCCTGGTCCGACAGAGTGACCGTGAAAACGGTCTGATTGCCCGCGGTCGCGGTCAGCACCGTGCCGTTAGCCGACAGCGTGTAGACCAGCGCCTGGCCACCCGACGTCAAATCGGCGAGATTGATCGCGCCATTGCCGCCGCTGACGCCGATGAACTGCGCCGCGACCGCCGCGCTGATCACGCCGTCCGCGACGTAGGCGCCGGCGCTGCCGCCGAACACGATCGAGCGGTCGCCCGCGACCTGCGTGCCGGCGTAGCCGTTGCTGCCGCCGACGTTGGAATCGTCGCCGCCCCAGAAAATGTTGAGCGGGCCGCCGGCCGACGCGGTCGTGACATCGGCGAAGCCGAACAGCGTGAAATCGCCGTCGCCAGTTCCGCGGGTGTCCTCGTTGCCGCCCGCGAGTTGCTCCTCTTCGACCGTGCGGGTGAGAATCGTCCCGACCGCGACCGGCGAATCGTCGATCACCTTGACGCTGAACGATGCCGGCGCGGTGGTGTCGCCATCGCTGTCGGTCGCGGTGAACTGGAACTGCAGTGCCAGCGACTCCTCGCCCTGCACCTCGCCCGGATGGTCGATCGTGTCGATCAGCGTGAACTGATACGAGCCCGAACCAGAGTCCGACAGGCTGACGGTGAACACCACATTTGCGGCGATCGCCGCATTGGTGTTGGACGGGACCGACGTCGGTTCGGTGCTGCCGGTATAGGCGACCAACACCTGGCCGCCATTCACAGTGAAGACCTTGTAGTGGATGTCCTGGCCGCGCGAGGTCAGCTGCTGCGCCTCGAGCGCGGCGATACCTTCTACGGTAAAGGCGACCGCGCGATCGCCGGGCTGGCCGTTGCCGTCATTGGCGTCGTCGGCGCCCCAGGCGATCGCCAGCGTGCCGCCGGTCGACTGCGTGGTGCGGTCGTTGAGGACGATCGGAACCCCGACCACCGTGATGCCGCCGTCGGCATCTCCGGCGCCGCCGAAATCCTCGTTGCCGGCGCCGACGACGATCGGCTGTTCTTCCTCGACCACGCCGTCCTGATAGGGCGTGCCGACGACCGGGACGTCGTCGACGACGCTGACGGTGAAGCTGTTCGACGAGCTGTCGCCGTCCGAATCGGTGGCGGTGTAGTTGAAGGTCAGCGACAGCGTGTTTTCGTCGCTGCCCGCCGCATGATCCAGCGGCTTCACCAGCGTGAAGCTGTATTCGCCGTTGTTGATGTCCGACAACGACGCGAACAGCACCACATTGGCCGCGCCGGTGGAGGTCGGCACGGATTCCCCCGTGTAGCCGACCAGTTCGCCGGTCGACAAAACCGTGAACCGTACCACCTGTCCGAGCGACGTCAGCGTCTCACCATAAGCACCGGACACGGTGACGTCGGCGTCGGTGAAGGCGACGGAGCGGTCGCCGGGCTGCCCGGCATTGCTGTTGGCGTCGTCGGAATTCCAGTCGATGTTGAGCGACACGCCGCTCACCGCGGCGAGCAGCCCGTCACCTTCGTTGTTGCCGCCCGGCAGTGACTCGTCCTCGACGGTCGACGCGGTGCCCGGATTCGCCACGGGCGTGTCGTCGGTGATGTCGACGATGAAGCTCGAGGCCACCGGATCGCCGTCGGCGTCGGTCGCGACCACCGCGAAGGTCAGCGGCTGGGTCGCGCCATTGGCGCCGACATGGTCGAGATTGTCGAGCAGCGTGAAGGTGTAGCTGCCGCTATCGGTGTCGGACAGCGCCACCGTGAATACGGCTCGGCCGCCGGCCGCGCTAGCGACGATCGAGGTGCCGTCGGCCGACAGCGCGTAGCTGATCGCTTCGCCGTTCGAGGTCAGGCCGAGCGATGCGAGCGCGGCGAGTGTCGAGTCGGCGAATACCAGCGACCGATCGCCGAGCGCCACCGCACCGCTCGAACCACCGTCGATGCTACTGTTGCCGCTGTCGGCACCCCAGCCGATGCCGAGAGACGCGGTCACGGCGCTGGAAACGAACGTATTGCCCTCTCCGGTCTGCTCGACGAGCGTGGTCGACGCCACGGTCGACGCCACCGGCGAATCGTCATTGACGCCAATCACGATCGACAGCGGCGCGGAGTCTCCGCTGCCGTCGGTGGCGATGACGGCGATCGTCAGGTTGAGCGTGTCTTCGGTTCCGCCGATCGGATGATCGAGCGGACGCAGCAGCGTGACGGTGTAGCTGCCCTGGATCGTCGAGTTGACGTCGAGCGAGACGATGAACACTTGGTTGGCCGTGACCGACGGATCGCTGCCGGTGTAGCCGATCAGCACCGGTTGACCGTCGATGGTGGTGAACTGCAGGTTCACCGCCTGCCCGCCCGAGGTCAGCCCGGCCAGGCCGGGCTGCGCCGCCGCAAAGGCCAGGCTGCGGCCGATGACGTCGGTGCCGAAGTCGATATTGAGCGAGCCGGTGAAGCTGGTCAGCGTGCCGCCGGTGTCGCCGAGACCGCCGGGCTGGCCTTCGAACAGACCGTCTTCATTGAGGATGATGGTGTCGGCCCCACCCGGAATCGGCGTCGACGTCGCGGTCTGCTGATTGGCGACGGCCTGCGTCCCGGCGGCTTCCGCGCCGAGCAGATCCAGCGGCGTCCCGCCCGACAGCGCATCGATCGTGAACGAGCCGAAATTGGCACCGGACGGCGACGACGGCGCGCCGGGCGTGCCCGCCGCCGGCAACACTGATTGATCGGTCGTAATCGGAAACAGCTCGGCAAACGCAGTGCCGTTCAGCACGCGGTCCAGGCCCATATCGAACGACACTTCCGGCAGCGGCGCGCCGGTGTTGCTGAACACCGGATCGATCGAGACCGTCGACTGGTTGTCGAACAGGATGATCAGTCGATCGCCGATGCGAACGAACGTCAGTTTCTCGCTCGAAATGGCGCTGAAGTCGATCTTGGTTGCACCGTCGAGATGGACGGTCACGGCCTGCCCGCTCTGGGGCTTTGCAAGCTTCAATGGCTTGGAGATGGCCGATGAATCCGGAGACGAGCCAGACAGCTGTGCCAGCAGGACGGGAGCATTCATAGACCACAACCTCCATCGACGAGCCACATTCGTGGCGGCTCGCTCATGAGGTTAAAATAGTCTTAAAGCCTGTAATTGGTCAATAATTGCCGCTTCTTTTCATCTAGTTTTAGCGAAATTGGTTAAGTGCAGAAAAGTTTAAGAGCGTTGAGGGAGCCGGCTCCTCATCATGTATACTTAAGGTTCCGCAGTCATCCAGATCGATAGACTAGTATTCAATCCGATCTTGCCGCGCATAGACCAGAAAACTGCGGGTTTATACGAGGGGTAAATACTTTGGAGATCAATATTGATCAGGGGGCACATCGCGATCCAGTCGCAGAATAGCCCGATTTACGCCGCTGCAGCCGGGAAGTATTTGCGGATAGCGGCGCTCATCTTCGCGGCAGACGCGCGTATCGGATTGCTCAGTTGCGGGCGATCACGCAAGCGGTCGGCTGGTATTTGCTGCGATACAGCAAAGCCTGGTCGCGAATGCCGTCGAGCCAGATGCCGCGGCCGGCATAACGATACCCATCGCCCATCGGAATGAGGCGCATCGGCACCGCCCGGTCCGGCGTCAGGTAAAGGCGTGCGGTGACGATTTCGCCCGGCGCGGCCACAGGACCCGACTGCAAGATGTAGTTGCCACCGTTGGCGCATGAAACCGACAGACTGGCGCCCGGCAGGATGATCTCGGCCTTTGCCGACCCCACCGCTGCCACAACCGGCAGCGCCAACAGCCCGCAAACAATCGCTTGTTTGAAATTCATCTTGGCTCCCCCTGCCCGGATACCGCGCTGCGTTCAATTAAGACCGCAAATCAGCAGCGAGTACAAGCGGGGTAGGCAGCCGTGCGCAGCTTTCCCGCCTTGTCAAAGCTGAAACGGCAACGAGGAGCTTCCGCCGGCCACCTCGACATCCGCCGCCGGCGCCATATCGCTCTCGCTCTCGTGGTGCGGGCGCGCGGCGTATGGCGCGGCGAACAGGCTGACGCCGCGATGATCGATCGCGAACAACGGCATGAAGGATTGCAGATCGCGGCCTTCCAGCAGCGACGAGCGGCGATTGTCGAGCACGAGCCAGCGGCCGTCGAGCCGCACCGCCAGCACCGCATGGTCCTGGCGTACGGCAAGGTCGCGCACCAGCACCAGTTTCAGATCGGCCTCGTCGGCGCCCGCCGAGCGCAGCAACGCGTATTTGGCGATGGCGTAGTCCTCGCAATCGCCGATGCCGCTCCGCAACGTCTGCAGTGGCGACGTCCACAGATCGGCGACGCCGTGCTGCTGATAGTCGTTGACGTAGCGCACCGCTTGATTGACGGCGCGGTTGACGAGCTCGGCGCGAGCCCTCGCATCACTTGCGTCCCGCGCGCCGCGCATCAACGCGGTGAAACGACGTTCCGATGGTGAGCAGCGGGAGTCGTCGCTATTGCAGCGGACGATCGATCCGGCATCCGCATCCATCGCAGCCTTGACGGCGCGCCACTTGGTCCACAACACGCCCTCCGGGGCGCGGAAGGTCATCAGACCGAACGGCTCGTCGGTGGGGGCCTCGATCGCCGGCAAGACCGGCGCGTCGCTGGCGACTGCCGAACGCGACGCCGGATCGGTCGAAGCCAGTTCGACCGGGCCCGAAGCCGACTTTCGCATGCCATCGTGTTTGGCGAGCACCGCATTGATGGTAAAGAATCGGACGTGCGGCGCGGTCATCGGCAGCGAACTGTCGATCGCTGGCTCGGATGACGGCCTTTTGGTTCGGGCGTCCGCCGGCGACGTACCGCCGAGCAGGGTCCCAACCGAGAGGGCAAGCGCAAGCCCCAGCGCGCGCGGGAAAACCCGCGGCTGATCGATCCGCAACATACCTGACGCCCCGTTTTGTCCGGAGCGTCGGCCGACGTCATCGCGTCGATCCCCGTCCCGGATCTGGTGGGATCAGGAATAAGGCCGGCACCGCTTCAACGCGGTTAAACCACGGCAAGGAATTGCGCCGAGTTGGGAACGCAACTAATCGCGTACCACCCGATCGCGTCGAATTTTACCGATTCAGGATTTGTTGACGATGCCGTCGCCGCCTGCGCTGCCTCAGCGTTCGCGGAGCGCTTCGTCTCGCAGGGTGCGCGCCGGCTTGATCAGATAGTCCAGCACCGACTTCTTGCCGGTGAGAATCTCGACCGTGGCCACCATGCCCGGAATGATCGGCAGCGGCTGTTCATTGGTGCCGAGATGGTTCTTCTCGGTCCGCACCATCACCCGGTAAAACGTCTCGCCGCGCTCGTTCTTGTCACCCTTTTCGTCGGTGATGGTGTCGGCGCTGATCCGCTCGACGCGGCCGTGCAGCGATCCGTAGACCGATGAATCGTAGGCGCTCAGCTTCACCACCGCCTCGTGATCGGGGCGAATGAAGGCGATGTCCTGCGGGCGGATGCGGCCTTCGACCAGCAGCGTGTCGTCGAGCGGCACGATTTCCATCAGACTCGCGCCGGGGGCGACGACGGCACCGATCGTGGTGATATTCAGCTTGTTGACGACGCCATGCACCGGCGAGCGCAGCTCGGTGCGGCGGACGCGATCCTTCGCCGACTTGATGTTCTCGTCCAGCACGGCGAGATCGCCGCGGGATTTGGCGAGATCGTCCTCGGCCTGGGCGCGGAACGCCGTGGTGATGTTGAGCCGGCGCGACCGCGCCTCCTGAACCGCCGCCTGGGTCTTGATGATGGTCGCCTGCACCACCGCGAGTTGGCCGCGCATGTCGGTGGCCTGCCGATCGGCTCGCAGCATCTCGATCTCCGGCACCACCTTCTGATCGTAGAGCTTGCGGGTCAGCGCGATCTCGCGGTTGAGCAGGGTCAGCGTCTCGGAGAAGCGTTTCTCGCTGGCGCGCAGCTCGTCGATCTCCTTGGTCTTCTGGATCTCCTGCTGCTGGACGACGTCGATATCCTGCGCCAACTTGCGGTTGTGCGCCTCGAACACCAGACGCTCGGCTTCGACCGCGCGCGGCGCGACCTGCATCAGTTCGGCGGGAAACACGACGCTGGCGCGGCCCTCGGTCTCGGCCTCGAGCCGCAGGACACGCGCCCCCATCGCGCCACGACGTTCGCGGATCTCGCCGAACTGTGCCGCGAAGTTGGTGTCCTCGATGCGCGCCAGCGGCTGATCCTTGTCGACGATCGCACCTTCTTGAACCAGCAGTTCGGCGATGATGCCGCCTTCGAGCGACTGGACCACTTGGGTTTGCCGCGACGGCACCACCTTGCCGTTGCCGCGCTTGACCTCGTCGAGCACGGCGAAATGCGCCCAGGCCAAGAAGGTGAAGAACAGCGCCAAAGATGCAGACAGCAACATCCGCGCCGTTTTCGGCGTGCGTAGCTCGACGGCTGCGCGGACGTCGTTGGAAAAGGCGAAATCGGTTTGCGCCATTTTTTCGCCCTCAGATTCGCCCGGCAGCGGCCGGAGCCGCGGCCGGTTGCGGACGCAGCTTCGTCAAGATCTGCTCGGTCGGTCCGTCGGCGACGATCTTGCCCTGGTCGAACACCAGGATCCGATCGACCAGCGACAGCAGTGACGGCCGATGGGTCGAGACGATGATGGTCATCTCGCCGTGCGCGAGCTTTTTCAGTCGCTCGAGGAATTCGCCTTCGCTTCGGACGTCGAAATGCGCGGTCGGTTCGTCGAGGAACAACACACGCGGCTTGCGGATCAGCACCCGCGCCAGACCGATCGCCTGCTTTTGGCCACCGGACAGGCTACGGCCGCCCTCGGCGATCATCATGTCGTAACCCTGCGGGTGACCGGCGATGAAGGTCTCGACGCCGGCCAGCCGGGCGGCTTCGAGCACTTCCGCGTCGGTCGCGCCGGAGCGGCCCAACGTGATGTTGTCGCGCAGCTTGCCGTAGAACAGATCGGTGTCCTGCAGCACGAAGCCGATGCCGGCGCGCAGGTCGGCCGGGTCGTACTGACGGATGTCGATGCCGTCGATCAGGATGGTGCCTTCGCTCGGCGGATAGAATGCGGTCGCGAGCCGACCGACCGTGGTCTTGCCGGAGCCGACGCGGCCGATGATGCCGATCTTCTCGCCCGGCCGGATCTGGAACGAGACGTTGTCGAGCGCCTTGGCCTGGCTGTTGGGGTACGAGAAGCTGACGTTCTTGAATTGGATCGCGCCCTGCTTGATCTCCCGGGCGACGTAGATCTTCTCGGGCGGCCGCTCGCGCTCCAGCGACATCAGCCGGTCGATCGAACGCAGCGCGGAGCTCGTCTGCGTGGCGCGGGTCATCACCCCGGCGATTCCCGCGATCGGACCGAGCACACGGCCGGCCAGCATGTTGGCCGCGACCAGCGCACCGACCGACAGCTTGCCGTCGAGGATCAGGAACACGCCCACCACCACCAGCAACAGGCTGCAGAGCTGGCTTGCGACGCTCGCCGCCGTCATCGCCAGCGACGCCCAGAACTGCACGTCCTCGCTCGAACGCGCGGTCGCCGCGACCGAACGTTCCCAAACCGTCTGCACCCGTCCCTCACCGGCCACCGCACGCACGGTCTCGATGCCGTTCAGCGACTCGACCAGAATGCCGTGGCGCGCCGCCGACTCCGCCTGCATCCGCCGCATCGCACGATCCAGCGGGCGCTGGATCAGCAATCCGATGATGATCATCACCGGCAGCATCGCCAGCGGAATCCAGCCGAGCGGTCCGGCGATCATGAACAGCACCGCGATGAACAGGATCGCGAACAGCATGTCGGTGGCGGACACCACGGTGCCGGATGTGAAGAACTCGCGCACCGAATCGAAGTCGCGCATCTGGTTGGCGAGGATGCCGACCGAGGGCGGCCGCTTATCCATCTTCAGCGCCATCACGTGCTCGAAGATCCGCGCCGCCAGAACCACGTCGACCTTCTTGCCGGTCATGTCGATGATGCGGCTGCGCACCACCTTGAGCAGGAAGTCGAATGCGATCGCGAGGGCGAGCCCGATGCCTAGCGCGACCAGCGACGGGATCGCGCCGTTCGGGATCACCCGGTCGTACACGCTCATCGTGAACAGCGGCGCCGCCAGCGCCAGAATGTTGACGATGAAGGCGGCGATCGCGACATGGGCGTAGTTGGCGCCGAACCGGCTGACGACCGACCAGAACCAATGCGACTTCGGCAGATCGCCGCTCGCCACCGCGCGCGGATCGGCCACGGTCGCCGGCCGCACGAAATACGCGAAGCCGGAATATTGCGCGGCGACCGCATCGAGGCGCTCGGCAGCCTCGGCATCGCCGCGCGAGGGGTCGACCACGACCAGACGCCCGGCGTCGTCGATGCTCAGCAGAATCCGGGTCGAGCCGTCGTGCAGCATCAGCACGCAGGGCAGCACCAGCGCCGGAATGTCGTGCAGCGGACGCTCTTCGAGCTGGGCCTCGAGTCCGGCTCGCTGCGCCGCGCGCTCGTAGAGCCCGACAGTGAGGACGCCGCGTTCGAGCGGCAGGCCGGACAACAGCGCGCTTCGGCTGAGCGCGCGGCCGTGATGCGCGGCGAGATACAGCAGACTGTCACTCAACGGGTCCGGGTGCGGCGCCGGCGCACTCGGAGGCGTCACGGGCGCTGCTCCAGTGAGATCGAAGTTCGAGGACTGAATGTTCACCGACGCCTCGGATGTCAGAGGGCCCGCCCCAAAGGCCCTCGCCAGCACAATCGCTATTTACCTGTATTAGCGGAAAATTGAGGTTTGCACCCCGTCTCGATCGCCCGGCGCGTGTCGAACTGGCGTTAGGGTAAATCGCGGGGTTTTCGCGTCCAGCAGGCCTGCGGCCTGCTGGCCCTTACTTGGCGCCGGCCTGCGCGCTGCGACCGTAGGTTCCGGCTGCAACGAACAGCGCGCTACTCTCGGCGACCTCATGAGACGCCCAGCGATCGTCGAAATTGATCACGGTCGGCAATTTCGGCGGGCCGTTGAAAAAGAACCCGAACAGCGGCACCGGCGGCACAGTGCTGAGCGGTTCCGGACCGGGCGACGGGGGCGCAAGCCGGATGGGCGCGAGCTTGTAGCCGATGAACCCGCTCGGATGCACGTCGACCAACTCGGTCTCCGGCGGATGACCGGTCTTCAGATAGTTCAGCATCTGCCCCATCGTGGCGAGAAGCTGATAGTCGGCGAACACCGCAACTCCGCGCGCCGAAACCAGCGACACATTGGCGTTGAAATACTGGTTCTGCGAGTTGAGCAGATCGATCAGCGTGCGCTGGCCGAGCTCGTATTCCTTATTGTAGGCGATGAAGGTCCGGCGCGCGGCCTCGACGTCGCGAACGAGCGCTGCGACGCGGTCGTTGGTGATGGTCCGCGCGGCCCAGGCCTTGTCGATCGATTCCAGCGCATCGCGCTGCAGCCGAGCCTGACGCTGCTGCTCCTCGATCATCCGCTGTGCAGCTTCTTCACGCTTCCAGCTGCTCTGGCCGCCGTTGAAGATATCCCAGGACGCCACCAGCTTGCCGCTGACCTGGTCGTACTGATTGTTGTAGAGGATCGACTCCTTGCCGCGCGAGGCGCGGCCTTCCAGCGACAGCGTCGGAAGGAACGCGCCGGTTGTGGCATCGAAGCCGCGCTTGGCCGCGACCACGTCGGCGCCCGCGGCGCGCAGCGTCGGATTGAACTTGTAGGCGATGTCGAGCGATGCGGCCTTGTTCTTAGGCAGATCCGCGAGACGGCCGGGGAAGCGCAGATTGTACGGCTCGAGGCCGACGACCTTGCGGAACTTGGCGCGCGCCGTCTCGAGGCTGAGATGGAACTCCGCCGCCACGGCCTGCGCTGCAGCGACGCGTTCTTCCGCTTGCTGCGTGTCGCCCTCGCCGGCCCGACCACCCTCGAAGCGCGCCAACACGTTCTTGCGCAATTCGAGATGGACCTTGAGATTCTGTTCGGCGAGTCCAACCAGCCGCGTGTAGCGCGCCACATCGATATAAGCTTCGGCGGCATCGAGCCCGATCAGTTCGGTGCGCTCCAACACCCGGAACGCCGCGGCGTCGACGCGAGCCGCCTGCCGCCAGACTTCGTTGATCGAGGCAAACCCATCGAACAGCAGCTGCCGAACCACGACACCGGCCTGACGTCCGCGCAGATAGACGTCGTTGTTGAGCGGCGCTGGAGACACGTATTGCTTCAGCATCTCCGGGCCAGCGCTGGCTTCGAGCCGAACCTGCGGTAGCAAGGTCCCCTGACTCTGCCGCAACTCGGCCTCCGTCGCGCGACGGTTGGCTGCCGCCTCGCCGACGCCGGGGTTGGTTTTCACCGCCTGGTTGATGGCGTCCAAAATCGTGAACGGCTCCGCCGCAAGAGCGGCGGGGCTCGAAACCAGCCCGACGACGGTTGCAAAAATGGCAATCTGAGCGCTTTTCAACATGGAGTAAGTGCTAACAAGCTTGGAACCCACACGCAATGGATGCGGCGGGGATGAGGCGAAATGAGGTCGAGGTGTGGCAAAAGCGCGACTCGCCCCTTCAAGCCATTGAGAGACATTATGAATTCAGAGCTCAAGGTGGATTGTGAAGGCGCTTTTATTCACCTTTGACGGGAAAAATGAGATCCCTGTTGGCCTCCAGCGCCGGGCTGTGACCATCTTCGCATCCGAACGGAACGCTCCTCCGCGGATCCCTTGACCCGAATCGCGTACTTAAAGGGCCAACACCGACTCAGCCCGCAGATCGCCTCGCCGTCAGCGGAGCCGCGCCCCGGCCAGATGCGGGCCGGTGTTGAGATCCACAACCTCGGGGACCGAGCTGTCGATCATGCCGTCCCAGCCGCCGCCGAGCCCCTTGGCGAGAGCGATGTAGCTGGTCGCGACCGAGACCCTGGTGTCGAGCAGCGAATCTTCAGCCGTGTAGAGCGAGCGTTCGGCGTCGAGAACGTCGAGGAAGCTCGACGACCCGGTTTCGTACAGCGAGCGCGACAGACGGGCCGCCTCGGCGTAGCGCCGCGCCGATTCCGACAAATTGCCGATCCGCTTGCGCTGCTGCGACAGCGAGACGATCGCGTTCTCGACATCCTCCAACGCCGACAGCACCGCCGCGCGCCAGGCGACATAGTACTGATCGCGCTGGGCTTCGCTGATCTCGACTGCGGCGCGCAATTGTCCGCCGTTGAAGATCGGCACGCTCAGGCTCGGCCCGATCGACCAGCCGATCGTCGAGTTCTTGCCGAGGTCGCCGATCTTCAGCGCGGTCGTCGAAACCGAACCGGTCAGACTCACCGACGGATAGAGCGCGGCTTCGGCCTTGCCGATCAACGCCGTATATTGCGCCAGTTGCCGTTCGGCCTTGCGCACGTCCGGCCGCATCACCAGCACGTCGGCGGGGATGCCCTTCGGCAACGGCAAACGCGGCGCCGGGATCGGCTTGACGCCGGCGAGCAGCGGCGACAGCGCAGACGGCTCACGGCCCAGCAACACGCCGAGCCGGTGAACCGATTCCGCATACGAGATCTCGAAGGTCGGAATATTGGCTTCGGTCGAGGCGGCCTGCGCCGCGGCCTTCGCGACGTCGACGGCCGACGAGGAGCCGGCGTCGAACTTGCGCTGCGTCAACGCTGCCGTCTCGCGTTGCGAGGCTGCCGTCCGGCGCGCCAGAGCGATGCGGGCCTGATAGCCGCGCGCCTGCGCGTAGTAGGACGTGACGTCACCGATCAGCGTCAGCAAGGTCGCGCGCAGATCGTCCTCGGCGACGTCGACGCCGTAAGTCGTCGCCTCGACGTTGCGGCGGTTGGCGCCGAAAATGTCCAGCTCCCAACTGGAATCGAACCCGGCCTGGAACTGGTTGTAGGTCGTGATCGCCGAACCGCCGGATGTGGAGCTCGCACTGACCTGATTGCGCGTCGCCGACCCGGACCCATCGAGCGTCGGAAACAACGCGCCGATCGCCTGTCGGCGGGTCGCACGCGCTTCCCGGATCCGCGCCTTCGCGCTGGCGACGTCGAGATTGCTCGCCACCGCCTCCTCGATCAGCCGGTTCAGCAACTGATCGTTCAAACGCCGCCACCACTCGCTCAATTGCGGGACAGCGGGCGGTGTCTTCGGCGGTCTGGCGTTGCGCCAGGCGGTCGGCAGCTCGATTCCGGGCACGACATAGTCCGGGCCGACGGCACAGCCGGACAGCGCGGTTGCGCACAGCAACAGCACTGCGATATGCGACGCCCGGCACCGAACAGGTCGCCGCGAGGTTTCACGACGCGTCGACGGCGTACCGACGCATATCGGAACGATCCGATCTGAACTCATCCCGTCGTCCCCTTCGCCGGATCGCTTTTGGAAGTCTCGTCCGTCGCCGACTTGCGATCGAACAGCCGGCGCACGCCGACATACAGCAAAGGCACGAAGAAGATGCCGAGCACGGTGGCCGCGATCATGCCTCCCATCACACCGATGCCGATGGAATTCTGGGCGCCAGAGCCCGCACCCGACGCGATCGCGAGCGGCGTGACGCCGAGGATGAAGGCGAACGACGTCATCAGAATCGGCCGCAGCCGCTGTCGCGCCGCTTCCAGCGTCGCCTCGACCAAAGGCTGGCCCGCAGCCTGCCGCTCGATCGCGAACTCGACGATCAGGATCGCGTTCTTCGCCGCCAGGCCGATCGTGGTCAACAGACCGACCTTGAAATAGACGTCGTTGGTCTGGCCGAACAGCAGCGCCGCCAGCAACGCGCCGAAGATGCCGATCGGCACCGCCAACATCACGCCGAGCGGGATCGACCAGCTCTCGTACAGCGCGGCGAGGCAAAGAAACACCACCAATGTCGAGATCGCATAGAGCGACGTCGCCTGACTGCCCGACAACCGTTCCTGCGCCGACAGGCCGGTCCATTGGTGGCCGAAGCCGGAGGGCAGTTGCTTGACCAGCGTGTCGATCTCGTCCATCGCCGTTCCGGAGCTGACGCCTGCGGCAGCCTCGCCCTGAATCTCGACCGCCGCCGATCCATTGTAGCGTTCCAGCCGCGGCGATCCGAAGCTCCACTGACCGGATGCGAAGGCCGAGAACGGCACCATCACGCCGGACGAGTTGCGCACGTACCAGCGGCCGATGTCATCCGGCTGCATCCGGAAATTCCTGTCAGATTGCAGATAGACCTTCTTGACGCGGCCGCGGTCGATGAAATCGTTGACGTAGTCGCTGCCCCATGCCGTCGACAGCGTGGTGTTGATATCCGCGAGGCCGACACCGAGCGCACTCGCCTTCTCCTGGTCGATCGTGACCGAGAATTGCGGCTCGTCCTCCTGCCCATTGGGCCGTGTATTCGCCAGTTGCTTGCTCTGGGACGCTGCGCCCAGCAACTGGTTGCGAGCTTCGATCAGTTTCGCATGGCCGGCGCCGTTGACGTCCTGCAGGTAGAAATCGAATCCGTTCGAGTTGCCCATGCCCTGGATCGCCGGCGGCGCCAACGCGAACACCATGCCGTCCTTGATCTGCCGAAACGCCATCATCGCGCGACCGGCCACCGCCTGCGCACTCAAGGCCGCCGACTTTCGCTGATCGAAAGGTTTCAACTTGACGAAGGCGATGCCGATATTCTGGCCCTGGCCGGAGAAGCCGAAGCCCGCCGTATAGAAGACGCTGTCGACGGCGTCCTTTTCCTTTGTCGCGTAGTATTCGCGAACCTGTTCGAGCGCGCGCAACGTGCGGTCCTGCGTGGCGCCGACCGGCAGTTGCACGCTGGTGATCAAGACGCCCTGATCCTCCTGCGGCAGGAACGAGCTCGGAATGCGCATGAACATCAGTCCCACGCCTACCGAGATCGCCACGAACAGCAATCCGAACCGCAAGGATCGCGCGATCACGCCCTGCGCGCCATTCCGATAGGCCTGCGCGCTGCGATCGAACGTGCGGTTGAACCAGCCGAACAGCCCTTTGCCGGTCGCATGGGCCTGCGGCGGTCGCAGGATCGTCGCGCACAGCGCCGGCGTCAGGACCAGGGCGGTGATCACCGACAGCACCATCGCCGTGACGATGGTCACCGAGAATTGCCGGTAGATCACACCGACAGAGCCGCCGAAGAACGCCATCGGGATGAACACCGCCGACAGCACCGTGGCAATTCCGACCAGCGCGCCGGTGATCTCGTCCATCGACTTGCGGGTCGCCTCCTTGGGCGACAGCCCCTCTTCCTGCATCACCCGCTCGACGTTCTCGACAACGACGATGGCGTCGTCGACCAGCAGCCCGATCGCCAACACCATCGCGAACATCGTCAACGTGTTGATCGAATAGCCGAACGCCGACAGCACACCGACCGTCCCGAGCAGCACGACAGGGACGGCGATGGTCGGAATCAGAGTGGCACGGATGTTCTGCAGGAACACGAACATCACGACGAACACCAGCGCGATCGCCTCGATCAGCGTCTTCACGACCTCCTCGATCGACAGTCGAACGAACGGCGTGGTGTCGTAGGGATAGACCACCGAGACGCCCTGCGGGAACGTCGCCGACAGCCGGGAGATCGTCGACTGGACGTTCTTCGCGGTATCGAGGGCGTTGGCGCCGGTCGCGAGATTCACGCCGAGACCGGCGGCCGGCATGCCGTCGAAGGCGGCCGTCGTCGTGTAGCTCTCGGCGCCCAATTCAACGGTGGCGACGTCGTTGAGGCGCACCAGTGAGCCGTCGGTCGTGCTCTTCAGGATGATGTTGCGAAACTGCTCGGGGGTCTGTAGCCGGCTTCGCGCGGTGACCGTGGCGTTGAGCTGCTGCCCCTTGCGGGATGGAAGACCGCCGAGCTGGCCGGCCGAGACCTGGGTGTTCTGAGCCTCGACTGCAGTCGCGACGTTGCTCGGCATCAGCGCGTATTTCGCCAGCTTGTCCGGATCGAGCCAGATCCGCATCGCATAGCCGGAGCCGAACAACTGGGTGTCGCCGACGCCTTCGATCCGCTTCAGCGTATCGTTGAGCGTGCTGTTGACGTAGTCGGCGAGATCGATCGATGTCAGCTTGCCGTCGGTCGAAACGAAGGCGATCACCATCAGGAAGCCGGTGGAGGACTTCGTGACCGAGAGACCGGTGTTCTGGACGATCTGCGGCAGAAGCGCGGTCACCAATTGGAGCTTGTTCTGCACCTGCATCTGCGCCACGTCCGGATCGGCCGCGGCGGTGAAGGTCAGCGTGATCTGCGACTGCCCGGTGGAGGTCGAGGTCGAGGTCATGTAGTCGAGATGGTCGATCCCGGTCATGCCCTGCTCGATCACCTTGGTGACCGAATTCTCCACCGTCTGCGCGTCGGCGCCGGCATAGGTCCCGGTGATGCGCACCGTGGTCGGGGCGATCTGGGGATATTGCGCGATCGGCAGCGTCTGCAGCGCAAGCAGCCCGCCGAGCATGATGGTGATCGCAATCACCCATGCGAACACCGGCCGTTCGATGAAAAAACGCGACATGCTATTTCCCGACCACGCCGGCGTTCGGATCGGCGTCGCGATCGGCCAACCGCACCGGATCCGGGGTCGACAGCGATCCCTGCTTGCGGTCGCGGACCTGACCGGTGTTCTCGTCGATCGTCACCTCGACGGCGGTCACGTCCTGCCCCGGACGGACCATCTGAATGCCCTCGACGATCACGCGATCGCCATCCTTGACGCCAGCGCTGACCAGCCAGTTGTTGCCGACATTGTTGCCCACCGTCAGCACGCGCTGCTCGACCTTCCCCTCCGCCGTGACGATCGTCGCGACGGCTTCTCCTTTGGTGTTGCGCGTGACGGCCCGCTGCGGGACCACGAAGCTGTTCTCGGCGATCCCCTGCTCGATGATGGCGCGGACATACATGCCGGGCAGCAGCAGACGTTTGGGATTGGGAAACTGCGCGCGCAGCGCGAAGGTGCCTGTGGTCTCGCTGACGTTCGATTCGACGAAGGCGAGCTTGCCGGTCAGCGGATAGGTCGTTCCATTGTCGAGCTTCAATTTGATGCTGACATCCGGGCCGGTCGCTTTGATGCGACCGGCATCGACCGCTTGGCGCCAGTTCAGCAGGTTGGTGCTGGATTCCGTGACGTCGACATTGATCGGATCCAGCGTCCGGATCGTCGTCAGCAGCGTGGTCTGGCCCGCCGTCACCAGCGCTCCGGGAGTGAGAGACGATTTGTCGATCCGGCCGCCGATCGGCGCGACGATCCTGGTGTAGTCGAGATTGATCCGGGCGGTCGCGACGCTCGCCTTGGCGGAGGCGACGTCGGCCTTAGCCTGCGCCAGCGTCGCCACGGCGTCGTCGTAGTCCTGCTTGGACACCGCGTTCTGTTTCACCAGGCCCTGATAGCGCTCGACCTTCGCCGCCGCGCTCGGCACGGCGGCTTCGGATTTCTCCAGAGCGGCCACAGCGCTGTCGTAGGTCGCCTGATAGCTCGCCGGGTCGATCTGATACAACGCATCACCGGCCGAGACTTCGCCGCCCTCTTCATACAAACGCGACTTGATGATGCCGCCGACCTGGGGCCTCACCTCCGCCGTCAGCGACGCCGTCGTTCGCCCCGACAATTCCGAGGTGATCGCCACCGACCGCGGATGCAGCGTGACGACGCTCACCTCCGGCCGGGGAAGACCCGCGTTTTTCGGCGCCGCGGCCTGATCCTGCCCGCAGCCGGCGAGCAGCAGCGCCGCCACCAAGGGGACGCCCAGGATCGCCAAGCGTGCGCGTTTGAACGGCCATTCCTGCCGGCTCGGGGCCGCAAATGTCGCAGTCAAGCGATCCTCATCATATTTACAGTACGCATCGGTACTGTTATTTCCAGATCGGATCGGATGTCAAATGAACATTTGCGGTTGGACCTGAATTGATCGACATGGCGACGACCGCCAACAGCGAGCAATGCCCCTTGAGCACCACCGACAAGACGCCTCCGCCGCAGTCTGCTGCGCCCCGCGGGCGCCCGAAGTTGCAATCCGACGAGGAGCAGCGCGCGCGGATTGCCGACTGCGCGATGCGGCTGTTTCTGAAGAAGGGCTACGGCCGCACCACGACGGAAGATATTGCCGCGCATTGCAGGATCTCCAAGCAGACGCTGTATCGACTGTTTCCGGGCAAGCCGGCATTGTTCGCGACGATCGTCGATCGCCACCGGCACAGCATGCTCGCCTTGCCGGGCGACTACGATGCTCTGCCACTGGACCTGGCGCTGGAGCGGATCTTCAACATCGACATCGAGCCAGCAGCGCACGACGAGCGCATGGCTCTGGTCAGGCTCGTGATGGTCGAGGCCCATCAATACCCCGAACTGAACGAGATCCTGCGCCGACACGGCGCCGAGCGATCCCATGCCGAGCTGGCGGGATGGTTGAAGCGTCGATCGAAGCAGGAGGCCATCGACATCGGCGACGCAATGCACTCGGCCTGGCTGCTCATGGACATGATGTTCGGCGCATTGGCCTTCAAGCCTTTCAACGAATCGAGCCAATCGCGGACTGTCGACCTCGCCAGACACATTCGACGCTTCATCTCGGTGTTTCTCAACGGTATCCGTCCACGCTGATCCGATCTAGCTGGTACGATCCCGACTATTCTTCGTCGTCGGAAACAATCAGCAACAACCAGAATCAACAAACCCGATTTCGACCACAACGCCCCCCTTTACTAAGCCGCGTTTTCAGCCATGAAGTCTCGCCGCAGCGGCCCGGTTCACGAAGCCGGGCGGTGCGGATATTTCACCAGGGCCGCCGGCCCGAGGGATCGACCACCGATGTTCACAGTGAAGCGCGTCGCCGTTGCCGGCGCGGTGTTGATTGCATTGATTGCGGGATGGCTGATCAAGGACAGGCTGTCTGGGAGGCCTACGGAGACCCTGACGACGGCGCCGGTGCAGATCGCGGATATCGAAGACACCGTACTGGCCAGCGGCACCTTGAAGCCGATCAAGATGGTGGCGGTCGGCGCGCAGGTCTCCGGTCGAGTCACATCGCTCAAGGTCCGGGTCGGCGACAGGGTCAGGCTCGGCGACCAGATCGCGCAGATCGATCCTGTCACCAAGCAGAACGATCTGCGCACGGCGGAAGCGGCGCTGCAGAACATGCGCGCGCAGCGCGCCGAGAAGGAAGCGACGCTGGCGCTGGCAGAGGCCTCGCTGGCGCGGCACAACGTCACCTTCGCCCAGAAGGCGACCTCGCGCGCCGACTTCGAGAGCGCGGAAGCGACCGTGAAACAAACCCGCGCGCAGATCGCGGCGCTCGACGCACAGATCACGGAATCGATCGTGTCGGTCGAGAACGCACGCGTCAATCTCGACTACACCAGGATCATCGCGCCGATCGACGGCACCGTGCTCGCCGTCGTCACCCAGGAAGGCCAGACCGTCAATGCGGTCCAATCGGCGCCGACCATCGTGATCCTCGGTGAGGTCGGGACGATGACGATCCGCGCGGAGATTTCCGAAGTCGACGTGATCAAGATCAGGCCCGGCCAGGACGTCTATTTCAACATCCTCGGCGACCCCGACCATCGCTACGATGCGCGGCTCGATTTCATCGAGCCCGCACCGGAATCGATCAAGAACGACAGCAGCTTCAGTTCGACCAGCACGACGTCGAGCAGTTCATCGTCCTCGAGCAGTTCGACCTCAGCGATCTACTACAACGGCATCTTCAGCGCGCCCAATCCGGACGGCCTGCTGCGCACCTACATGACCGCGGAAGTCCATATCGTCGTGGCGCAGGCGAAAGGCGTGATGACGATCCCGTCGGCGGCGCTGACCCAGCGCAACCCGGACGGCAGCTATCAGGTCGAGGTCAAAGACGCCGCCGGCGCCGCAGCGACGCGCGCGATCCGGATCGGCATCAACAACAAGCTGACGGCCGAGGTCCGCTCCGGCCTCTCGGTGGGCGAGGACGTCGTGGTGCGCAAGGCCGCGCCCGAAACGAAGCAATCGTCGGGTCCCCCCGGCCCGCCGCCCGGAATGTGAGCGATGGCCGGTTCGACCATCGAGTTGCGCGGCCTGCGCCGCGAATTCCCTTCCGGCGAGGCGACGGTCGTCGCGCTGCAGGATCTCGATCTCACGATCGAGCCCGGCGAGATGGTCGCGATCATGGGAGCGTCCGGATCGGGCAAATCGACGCTGATGAACATCCTCGGATGTCTCGACCGGCCGACCTCCGGCAGCTACCGGATCGCCGGCCGCGAGACCTCGTCGCTCGAAGCCGACGAATTGTCGGCGCTGCGGCGCGAGCATTTCGGCTTCATTTTCCAGCGCTATCATCTGCTGCCGGCACTGTCGGCGCTCGGCAATGTCGAGATCCCGGCGATCTACGCCGGCCAGCCGGGAGAGGCGCGACGCGCCCGGGCCGGTGAACTACTGGCGCGGCTCGGCCTCGCCGACCGCAGCGGCCATCGCCCCAATCAACTATCGGGCGGCCAGCAGCAACGGGTGTCGATCGCGCGCGCCTTGATGAACGGCGCCGACGTGATTCTCGCCGACGAGCCCACCGGCGCGCTCGACCAGCGCAGCGGCACCGAGGTGCTGCAGATCCTCGACGAGCTGAACCGCGACGGCAAGACGGTCATCATCGTCACCCACGACGCCTCGGTTGCCGCGCGCGCCAAGCGGGTGATCGAACTGCGCGACGGCGTCGTGGTCGCGGATCGCCTCACCTCGCCCGAAGCGGCCCGCCGCGCCGGCGACGCGCCCACCCGACAGCCGCCGGCGACGCCGCGTTGGAATTGGCGGCGCGAATACGACCGGATCTCCGAAGCGACGCGGATCGCCGTGCTGGCGATGGCGGCGCACCGGCTACGCAGCTTCCTCACGATGCTGGGCATCATCATCGGCATCGCGTCGGTGGTGTTCGTCGTCGCCGTCGGCGACGCCGCCAAACGCAAGGTGCTGGCCGATATCAGCAGCCTCGGCACCAACACCATCGAGATCTTTCCCGGCAAGGACATGGGCGACGTCCGCTCCTCGAAGATCAAGACCCTGGTCGCCGCCGACGCCCGGGCGCTGGCGCAGCAGCCTTACATCGACGGCGTGACGCCCACGGTCTCGACCACCAGCACGCTGCGCTACGGCGGGCTCGAGGCCAACGCCCTCGTCAACGGCGTCGGCGATCAGTACTTCGACGTCAAGGGCACCAAGCTCGCCTCTGGCCGATTCTTCGACGCGAGCGGGCTGCGTGACATCGTGCAGGACGTCGTGATCGATGAGAAGACCCGGCAGACATTCTTCGCCGACGTGGCCGGCGGCGCCGTCGGCAAGGTGATCCTGATCGGCAAGGTGCCGTGCCGGATCGTCGGCGTGATGCAGCAGCAGCAAAGCGGCTTCGGCTCCAACCAGAACCTCTCGGTCTACCTGCCCTACACCACCGTACAGGCCCGTTTCCTCGGCAATTCGTCGCTGCGCAGCATTCTGCTCAAGGTCAGCGATACGGTCGCGACCGCAGACGCCGAACAGGACGTCACAAGGTTCCTGACGCTGCGGCACCGGGTCAAGGATTTCGTGATTCTGAACACCGACGACATCCGCAAGACCATCACCAGCACCACGGGCACGCTGACCCTGATGATCGCCGCCATCGCGGTGATCTCGCTCGTGGTCGGCGGCATCGGCGTCATGAACATCATGCTGGTGTCGGTGTCCGAACGGGTCGGCGAGATCGGCGTGCGCATGGCGGTCGGCGCGCGGCGCAGCGACATCCTGCAGCAGTTCCTGATCGAGGCGGTGGTGGTCTGCCTGATCGGCGGCGGGCTCGGCGTCGGCGTCGCCTTCGGCCTCGCCGCGCTGTTCAACCTGGTGGTGCCGATGTTTCCGCTCAGCCTGTCCGGCACCTCGATCGCCGCCGCATTTGTCTGCTCGACGGGAATCGGCATCGTGTTCGGCTATCTGCCGGCCCGCCAGGCGTCGTTCCTGGACCCGCTGGCGGCGCTGTCGCGGGACTAGCCTTGTCGGCTGACGGGTCGGTCGATCCGCCCGCTCACGTCCGCCCGGCTGTCGAATAGTCTATGATTTCAACACCTGCCGACCTCATCGCCCGCCAAAGTCGGCAGTCTCGTCCCCCGAACGCATGAATTCCTCACCCTGAAGGATGACCGGCGAGGCAGGATCGCGAAGACGCACAGCTTGGCGGAGCTCGGATCGAGGCGGCTCCTCGCGCCGCCGCCTCGCTCTGAAGTTGTGCCTGTTTAGAACCTTAGTTTAGATTTGATCGAAAGCGACGCTGCTCTAACGCACCAGTCGTTGACGCTCCTCCGGCCTCAGCCGTTCCATCGCCGCCTGATCGAGTGAACCGGCGCCGATGACCTGAACGGGGCTGCTCGGATCCTGCGTCGCCCGTTCGTCAGGCTTGGTTTGGGATCGGCGACGCTCCTTGTCATCGTCGCCATCTCGATCGCCGCCTCCAAAGCCGAGGAATTCGACGATGATGACCGACCGCGGCTCGTTGCCGGCGCTCGTCGGCGCTGCCGATTGCTGCGTAGCCGACGTTGCATTCGTGCTCGCGAGTCCTGCCGTCATATTCGGTGCCTGCACGGTTGGAAGGCCGGTCGCGGTGCCCTGCACATTGATGTTCGCCGCATTGACGATCTGCAAGGCGGCCAGGTTGATGTTACCGGACGCGCGGATGCCCGCTTCGCCCGCATCGATCGTGCCTAGCGGAGCTATCAGGTCGATATCGCCCGCGGGAACCTGGGGAATCGGGCTCAAGGTGGCGATACCCGCCCCGGACGACGGCGTCTGCGGCGACAAGGTCACGTTGCCGTAATCGTCGTAGACACGCAGGGGCGGCGTGAACACCAAGCTGGTTTTCGCACCGCGGCCGGCGTTGATGTCGCCGACTTCGGACCAGACCAGGATGTCGCCGCCAAACGTGGTGAACACGCGGCTCAAGCCGAGCAACACGCTGTCGCGGGTGAAGACCTGGATGTCGCCGGCACCTTGAGTCAGCAAACCGGTGGTCGACGGCGGCACCACACCCTCGACCCCGAGCGTCAGGCCGCCGGCCGGCGCCAGCACCTGGACATCGCCGCCGCGTTCGGTGTGGATGCCGGCACTGTTCAACAACGTCACCGAACCGGCCCCGGTTGCCTGCGCCGGAAACAGCGCTGCGATCGCTGCACGGCCCCTGACATAGCTGCCGGACCGCGGCCCCGTCGGATCTGTGTATTCGCGACCACCCGCCTTCAGCTCATCGAAATACACCATCCTCACAAAGACGTTCTGCTGGTCGATCGGCAGCGCCCAGAAGTACGCGAGCGCATCAGCCGCGCTTCCCTGATAGCCGAAGCGCTCGCGCAGCCACACTTGCAGCTCCGCGTCGTAGGTTTTCACCACCTTTCCGGCATTGGCTGAACTGAGCAACGGCAAGGCCGGATCGGCGAGATTGCGTGGATCGAGATAGCGCGCCGCGAAATCGGCATAAGACGGCCCCTGCGGACCCGCGCCTGCGGTCAGCAAAATGCCGGCGCCAGGCTGCCGGTCGCCGGACACGATCGGCCCATAGCTGTTGATCGTGCTGTCGAGCTGATCGATCCGAACGATCTTGCTGCCGAGCGCCTGATAGATGTTGCGTCCGGCAGAGACCTGCAGAAGTCCCGGCCCCCAGATCTTCAGCGTCGTGTTCAGCAGGTCGCGACCGGCCGCGACGTTGGAAATATCGTTGGGCGAGGTGTTCAGGATGAAGCCGCTGGCGAGGACGTCGCGCCCCGCCCGCATGTCGACCGGTTTGGCGGCCACCAGCGTGAACAGATCCGGATTGCTGTACGGATCGGTCTGGATGACGCTGCCGATCTGCATCATGACGTCGCCGCGTGCGTAGGCGCGGATCGGGTCGGACGCGTCGGCGTGGAGATTGGTGGCCGCATCAAACGCGAATGCGAATAGCGAGAATCCGACCGTGCCACCCCAGACGTTCGTGATCTGGAAGCCGTTGCTTGTAGTCGCGGCAGGCGAGCTGGCCCATGCCAGATCGCCTTCGACCCACAGCGGCTGGAACGGCATCGCCAGCGAACTTGCCGCTCCGCTGGACATCGAAGCCTGTCCGAACAGGCTGCCGCCGGCAAACAGTTCGAGCGTTCCGGCGCGGCTCGGGGCAAGAACGATCTGCGTCGTGATCGACCCCGCGGGCGCGATCGCTGTGAACTGACCGGGATCGTACAGTCGGAAGGCCGTCGTGGTCGACGACAAGGTGCGCGGCACCTGCACGATGTCGCCGCCGCCCGAGAACACCGTATAGCCGCTGCGGTCGGTCCACAGCGAGAATGCCGTGTTGCTGCCGAGCGTCGGATCGCCGGCATCGTTGGTCGCGGTGCCGGAGCCCAGCGGGGTCTGCCGTCCCGGATCGGTCGCAGTCAACAGCCCAAGGTCTCCGCGCGTGGTCAACGAGATCGCGCCGTCGCCGACCGCCAATCCGAGCGGCGAGAACACCACGCGGTCGCGAGGTCGCGTCACGTCGGGCGCGCGCGGATCGCCGGCAGCGACCACCCCGTAGCCGGTCTCGCCCACCTGACCGATCGATCCTGCCGTGACCCGCGTGTCGCCGCGCAGATTGACCACGCTTCCTGTCGCAAGCTCGGTGTCGTTCGACAATCCAGTGTTGATCCATCCGCCGACATCGAGCCGCAATGCGCCGCCGCCGAACTGCACGAGATTGCCGTCGGCGGTCACATAGCCGCTGCTGCCGACCACAACGGAAAACGACTGGTTCGACGTCAGCGCCGGATCGGCCAGGAGGTTGAAGTTCGTGGTCGAGCCGGCGTCACCGCCGGCCGTCACCCGCACATTGCCGCCGCCCAACGTGCCGATGCCCGCGAAGCCCGACATCGTCACGCCGCCGGATCCGTAGTTCAGCGCCCCGTCGAAACGATACTGACCGAAATTGATCCCCCACGCCGCCGTCTCGCCGCGCGACGCGTTGCCCTGCAACCACAGCCAGTTGCCGATCTCCCCGCTCGACGAGCTATTGCCGTAGCTGGTGAAGCCGCGCAGCTCGCCCTGCGTCGTCAGCGTCAGATCGCCGCCGTGATCGGCGAAGTACATCCGCTGCGGATTCAGCGTGTCTTCGTAGGCCGAATTGCCGGCGCCGAGAACGGTGCCGTCGCTGCTCGGCGCGCGGTCCAGATTGTACGCGTCCGTCCCGGCTACCGATGTCCCCGCCGTGTAGATGCCGAACAGTGACTGCTGCTTGAAGTCACTGCCGGCGAGCAGCTCGAGCGAACCAGTGCCGGTGCGGATGACCGCGATCAGCGGGCTGGCCATCTCGGGACCGGCGAGTCCCGGCGCATCCAGCACCATGTCGCCGCGGCCGTGCAGCGCGGAGGCCGCGCTCAACGTTCTGCTGCTCGCCGACCCGAGGTCCGCGCCGCTGACCAGCCGGATCGACCACGACTGCATGCCCGGATCGAGCATCGGAGCCACTGCCCAATTGCTGCCCGCGCGCGGCTCTCGCTGGGTGATCGTCGCGTTGGCAGGATTCCGCGCCGACAGCGTGGTGCCCTGTGTGATCGTGATCTGGCCGTACAGGACGCCGAATTCAATGACGTCGCCCTGATAGTACGTCCTCGTCGAATCGGTGATCGATCCGCTGACGACGACCGGCCAATCCGGATTGTTGAATTCATTGGCGCTCGGGAACACGTAGACGTTGTCGAAATAATTCGGATCGAACGGCGGCGTGAAGGTCACGTCTGCCGTTGCGGCCAGGCCCGGGCGCACAACGGTGTTTGGCGTGTACCAGTTCCCGTCGTCGGGCGTGACCGAGGGCGGCGCGAAGCCGTCATTGATACTTCCGTTGACGGTGAGCGACCCGCCGGCGCGGATGACCAGCGTGCCTGCGTCGCCCGATCCTCGGACGCCCGTCGTGATGTTGCCGTAGCGATAGCCGGACAGATCGAGATCGCCGGTGATGATCAGATTTCCGTCCGACGTCGCGCTGCGGATTTCAACGCCGGGTCGCAGCCGGAACGCATCGCCATAATTCGACAGCCCGGTCAACCGCGCCGCCAGCGCGGCGTTGCCGCCGGCCGCCGCCATGAACGCCGTACTGTCGCCATGGATCAGATCGAGCAACCCCTGATCGATGATCCCCCCGCTCGGCATGTAGCTCGTGAAGGCGTTGAGAGAAATGCTGGCAGCGCCGCGCACCGTCAGGCCCGCGGCAGCGTCGATGCCGACGTCGTCGCTGCCGACCCGCGGCGCGTTGATTTCCAATTGCCCTCGGGCGACGCCGTCGCCCGCCCGAAGGTCGATGATGCTGCCGCTGCCGATGCGGACCACGCCGGCGACGCTGGTCAGTTCGACGACGGCCCGGTTCGACGCGTCGATCGCGACACCGCGGCCGTCGCGGACGACGCTACTGCCGTGCGCATCCAGAACGGCGTTGTTGGTGAGGATCAGATCGTCGCGGGCGGCCAGCGAGATCGTTCCGACGCTGGCGCCGGACGCATCGAGCCTGCCGTCGATGGTCAGCGCACCGCCGTCCAACGAAACCGAGATGCGGTTGGCGCGCACTTCGTTGCCGATCACGAGGTCGCCGGTCTTGATGACGAAGCTGCGCGCGTCGAAGAAGCCGCCGGCGTTCAGACTGGCGTTGAGGCCGGCGAAATCCGGCAAGCTGGTGACGCGAACATCGAAGCCACCGGCGACGAAGCCGTCGCCGCCCTGGCCCAGCAACCTGCCGCGAAGATCGACAAGCCCGCTCGCACCGGTCGCGGTCGCTTTGATCGTGCCGGCATTCGCGTGGGTCGCCGAAACATCGATCAGCGCATTCGGCCGCTGCACGATGGCGCCATCGGTCACCTCCATCACAAGGTCGCCGCCCCAGCTGTACTTCGTCACGTCGAAGAACTGGACGGCGCGACCCGACAGATCAACCACCGCGTGTTGGTCGAGTACGATCGATTGCGCCGCGGTGATCGCGAAGCGGCCGCTCGGAAGCGCCACCGCGGTGTCGATCATCACGCTGGCACCGTTGAGCTTGATCTCAGCGCCGAGCGCCGCGACCGCAGCAGTGTTCGTTGCCCCGCTCGCAGGAGCCGTCAATGTGATGCGGCCACCGGCGGTGTAGCTCATCGCCGAGCCGGCCTCCCCGGTCAGCAGCGGCGTCAACATGTTGAGATCGCCGCCGGCGTAGGTTTGAGAGGATGTCCCGGACGCATAGACAGACAGCGTGCCACGGCTGTTGGCCGTGATCCGATCACTTGCGACGAGATCAACGGTCGTGAAGCCGAGCGCCAATCGGTCGAGCGCGGTCTGGGTTTGCGGTCGTGTGCCCGGGCCATAGCCGAACTCGATGTGGCTGGCGCTGATCGTCAGATTGCCGGAACCGGTCCCCGCGCCGCCCGGCGCCACAGCCCCGGGAGCAACGCTGACGTAGGGACTGCTCGCCGAGCCCACGCCCGTGGCGAGACCGTTCCACACCACCGTGTCGGCGGAGATCGTTGCGCGATCCGTCGACGCGCCCCAGCCGTAGATCGCGGGGGTGTTGAGCACCAGAGTCGGAGTGGCACCAACCTGCCCGAGCAGGTTCAGCGTGGCGTTGCCGAACAGATTGATCGAGCTGCCGCCAGCCAGCGTCACCCGCTCGACGGGTGTCGCCGAGGTGAGGAGCCGATCGATCAGATGCTGGGTCAAACGCACGCCTGAGCCACCGCCGGCGACGATATCCGCGTCCGTTCCGACATCGAAGGTCGACGCCGCGAGCGCGACGTAGCGCGCCGCAAGGTTGACGTCGCCGAGCTGCGGCGCGCCGCTGCTGGACAGGCTGATCGTGCCCTGCGTGAGCAACGACGCGCCATCACCGACCACGATCGTGTTCGCGGGCTGGTTCGAGCCGCCGGTGGGTCCGAGAAAATCCAGGCGTCCATTGCCGACGCCGAGCACGGCGCCAGAGCCTGCTGCGAAGACATAGCCGAGCGCTGAATCGATCACATCGTTGCTGCCCGCTCGCGTATCGACCACGCCGCCGCCCTCGACCCGGACTGACTGTCCGACCAGAAACACCTGACCGGCGCTGATGACGGCGCCGCTTCGCACCACCGTGTCGTTGCCCGCACTTAAGAAAGCCACCTGGGGGCCGAGCGCGACACCGGCACCGTCCAGCGCCTGAACGAGGCTATAGAGGCCGCCGATGACCAGCGCGCCGGCGTTGAATCGGTTCAGGTCGTCGGCAACGATGGATGCGTAGCCGGCCGCCGCCGCATCAGAGCTGATTGCACGAACTTCGATATTGGCACGGCTCGAGACGAACAGCGTTCCGGACCTGCCTCCGGCAGCGGGGGCGAGATCGGCGACGCCGCGGAAATCGAGCACCTGGCCTGTTGCCGGGCCGAAATCGAAATGGATCGCGGAAGCGTCACGTTCGAGACGCGGCCGCACCGCACCGAACAGATTGGCATTGGCGATCGCGAAATCAGCGTAGCTCGTTTCGTTGTACTGTGAATAGGTGCGAACGGTCGCCGCCGGCGTGATCGTCAGCACCGTCGGTAACGCATCGCGAACCGCGGTGTTGGCGGTCCCGAGATAGCCGCTCGCACGGTACGAACCGTTCTCCAGCCGGGTCACATTGACGCCGATGCTCGTCTCGGCGCCTAGCTCGATCCGGTACGCTCCCGGCAGCAACGCGTAGGTTGCCGGCATCAGTGTGTAGGTTCCGGCCGGGAGATCACCGACTGCTCGATCGAGCGTGACCTGTTGGCCGATGGCGGGAGCACTGACATCGGGCGTCACCGGTGCGTAGCCGGCCGCCGCAGCGCCCGGTACCAGCGCATAGACCTGCGCGCCGCTACTGCTGAAGATGTTAGCCGGATTGGCATTGGCCAGCGCGGTGCGGAGCACGTCGATGGATCCGCCACGCCCGGTGAAGAAGCCGGCGCCCGTCAAACGGCCGCCGCCGGACGCATCCAGCCGCGCCCCCTGATCGGCAGTCAGAGTCGCCTGTCCGAACACGATGCCACGATTGATCGTCGTCTCGACGAAATTGTTGTTGCTGTTGAAATCGGCGAGATCGACAAACGCAACGCTGTGTCCGTTGTAGAGATAGGCCAGCCCGTCCGACGTGCCGCCATAGGGCATCGTCAGCCCATCGGCGCTCACCGACGTGATACTTCCCGGTTTCAGCGACACCTCAGAAAGATACTGAGCGGTGGTCCCGAAACTGCGAGGCACGACGCCGAACGTGATGAGACCGAGCGGCGCACGCACGATGCCGCCCTGATCGATGGTCGGAGCTGTCAGCGTGAGCGAGCCGAATACCGAGAGTGGAACCGCCGGCGCATCGCCGAGGCCGCGAATGGTCAGGGTCCAGTCCGGATCGCCCGGCAGCGGACTGCGCAGCGGGCCCACGCGCACGTTTCCTGTGGCGCCTGTGGTCGGATAGAGCTGCGACGCGGTGATGGTCAGGTCCGGCCCGTTCGAGATCAGCTCACCGTTGGTAAAGCGAACGTCACCCGAGCTGTTCACCGCGACATGGGCGAACCCCGGAACCTCGACGGTCTCCGAGGCGCTCAGCGTGAACACTCTGCCGACCATGCCGAACTGAACCGAATTACGGACATCGACGAGATCAGCCGTGAGCGTCAAATGGCCGACATTGGTGGCGGCGAAGTCACCCAGATAATCATTCAGTCCCAAGCCGGGCGGGATCGCGCCGCCATCGACCAGGTTCGGCGTCTTGCCGTCGAGCAACAGATAGGGCGCCGAAAGCCGAATGTCGGGCGCGCCCGCCGCAGCGGCGACCGTGAAGACACCGCGATGGATCAGCAGCGCCTCGCTCATCTGGAGCGAGACGTCGCTGCCGAAGGCGAGAACATCGCGCGCCCACAGATCGAGTGTACCGAAACCACCGGCCGTGATGTCCGCCGCGGACAGCCGCGCGACGCCGACCGGCAGTCGGCCCATGGAGGTGGCGGTCGCGTCCGACGGCAGTCCCGACCCGACGTGTTCCTGCGCCAGAGTGATGGTGCGCAGAACACTCGCCTGATCGGCGAGCGTCGAGTTTTCGAGTGCGATGTTCAAGGTTCCGCCTGCGGCCTGTAGGCTGCCGGCGCGCGCCTGCAGCGTTCCATCGAGCAGAATGCTCGCAAGCGATCCGATCCGGATCAATCCGCCGTCGCCCCCCACCAGGGTGGCCGACCGCGAGAAGTCTGGGCCGTCAGCGCGATCGGCATCGATGATCGCGCTCGCGCCATTGGCGAGCAATCGCGCGCCCGGGCGGATGACGACGGGCGATGCCGTGGCGGCCAGATAGCCGTTGCTGGCCGGCGTCGCGTCGGCCAGCCCGATCAACAGCGATCCGCCGTCCTGCACCAGGCCATAGCGGAAACCTCGCGAGTCGCGCGCGGTGACGGCTTCACCAGAAACGTCGAGAACCGCATCGCCTCCGATCCAAAGCGAGCCGATCAAGAACCGACGCTGCAGATCGGGCAGCAGCGCGATCCGGCCGCCATGCGCGATCAAGGAGCCGTCGACGGTTGCTTGGTTGGTCGTCAGGCTGATGGATTGCAGCGGATCGACCTCGATGACCGCCCCCCGGCCGAGCGCCATGCTGGCCCCCGCCAGTGCGATGCTGGCACCGGGGCGCTGCGTGATGACCGCGTCGTTCGGGGAGTCGAGATAAACCGACGGCTGCCAGCTCTCGAGCGCGCGAGCCGGATCGGTTCCGCTGGCTGCAGCCGCGCTGCCCTCTGACAGCCGCAGTGTCGGAACGATCGGCCGCAGCGCGACGCCGTCGCCGATCGCGATGCCGCCGAGACTGGCGATGCTGTAATTCGAGAATCCCGTCGCCAGGATCGCCGGATCCAGCGTCAGCGCCGGTTTGAACGAGATCGCCTGTGTCAGCACCGCGCCTTGCGGCAGAATCTCGCCGGCTTCGAAACGCACCGCCTTCAACAAGCGATCGCCCGGCATCAGGGTCGCCGTGTAAGGCTGTGCCGGCAGTCCATTCGGAAACGCCGAGGCCGGCAGCACATAGCCGCCCGGCATGCTGTACAGCACGACCGACGTCCCCGCCGGCATCACCCGTCCGGCGACGAGCGGAGTGTTGCCGTTCGCGGTGCCGCCCACGCCGACCGGAACGGTCCAGCTATCCGCGAGGATCGTCGGAACGCCGTTCAGCGGCCGTGCGCCCATCGGAATCGGCGCGCCCGGCGCAAACACGTCGAGCGTCCGCGTCGCCGCGAAGGTCATCACCGTTCCGGCGGGCAGCACAAAGCCTTCAGTCAATTGCACCGAGGCCGGCAACGGCACGCCGGGCGGCAGCACACCCGAGGCGAGGATCGCATTTCCGCCGAACGTCACGGCCTGCGGCGCGCGCAGAGTCAACGTCCCGCCACCAACGACGCCCTCGGCCCGGATCGTTCCGTCGAGCACGAGCTTTGCCGATGCCGGAATTGAGTCGGAGACGCCCTCGACGATATCGGCTCCGGCGACCAAGCTTACGCTGCCGCCACGACCACCGATCAGTCTGCCCTTCGACGTCAGCGTTGCGCCGGAGGTGACGTCGATCGTAGTCCCGGATTCGACGACGACGGAGCCGTGCGTCATGCGCACGTCAAGGCTACCGCCATCGACATAAGCGGCCTGATCGGGCTCGTCACGCTCGAGCGAGCTGTTGGTCCAAACGCCGCGGAGGTCGATCGTGGCCGCATTGGCCAAAGTGAAGTTCGCGGTGCCATCGACGAACAGCGGCGTCGCAGCGCTCGAAGCCGACTTGGACACCGGGGCGACGTTGCCGATAGACACCGAACCGCTGCGCGCCGTCACGTTGGCGTTGATGCCGACATCCGGCGCGATCAGTTGCAACGATCCGCCATCGGCGAGAGTTAGTGGAGCTGCAACCGTTATGGAGCTGGACGAGGTCAGCCTCAGCAAGCCGAGCCCAAAACTGCTGAGCCGGGCGGCATCGAGCTGGATTTGATTGGTCGCCTGAGTCGAAAGGCTGGCATCGGCGGTCAGCTCCGAGGTGGTCGGGCCGACCTGGGCGAGAACGATCGGCGTGCCGAAAGCACCGTCTTCATCGATCCCGTTGCTGCGGCCGATCACCAGGCCGCCCGCCTGCGCAACGGTGGTCTGCGCCGCCTTGTAGCCATCGGCGACGCCGGCGCTACGTTTGCTCACCTGCCGGTCGCCGACGATGGTATCGGCAACGATGTCGCCATCCAGCAGCACGGTGGGCGAGAAAACGGTCAGCCGGCCTGCATCGCGGCCGACGCTGTATCCTTCCTCCCAACGATACGAATCACGCCCGCGCCCCGAGACGGAGCCCCAGATTTCGGTCAGGCGGTTGTCCGTTTTACCCTGGATGCTATGGCGGCGCGAGAAACTTCCGCCGAAGCTCGTGAACGTCAGGTCGCTGGGCGCCTGATCGATGCTGTAGCTGCGGCCGTCGCTTCCGATCAAGTTTGTCGAACGGATCCAGCCGGCCGCGTAGTCCAGCGAACCGCCCGAAATATCGACCAACGATCCTCTTTGTGTGATCACTTCAGCGGAGGCCAGCGTGATGCTGCCGCCGAGCGCCGACCACTCGCCGATGCTGTGGGCGGTGGTGCCGAGATAACCGCCGACTTCGAGCAGGCCGCCGGCCGTGTAGTAACGGTCCGACGCATAGCCGCCGGTGCCCGCCGGCACCAGCGTGAGGTCTCGGATGTCGATCCAGACGTCGTTGTTCTTGAGCACTTCAGAGTCGCGATTCTGCGGACTGTCGCGCAGCTCGTTGCCCTGGACGTTGACCTTGATATTGTTCGACGCCATCGCCACCGCGACGTGGCGGACGCCGGAGACGTCGAGCGCGGCGCCGTCCTCGACGAAGATGCGCTTTCCCGCGCTCGCAGCGATCTGGCCGCCTTGCGCCGCCGTGTAGGAGCCGTTCTTGAAGTTGATCGTCCCGCCGGTGACGATCTCGATCCGGGACTGATCCTGACGGTCGGCGAGACTGGAAAGATTGTCGAACACGCCAGTGGCGCCGCTCGGCCGCGCGAGGTTTGCGGCGGATGCGGCGATCAGCGCGTCGCGCTGGGCGTCCAGCGCCGTGTCGGTGCTGACGAGCTCCGGCAGGATCGCGCTGAGGCTGCCGCCCGCGAGCGTAACAGTTCCAGTATCGTCGCTGGCCGAATTGAGCAGATGAATGGTTCCGCGACTGTTCACCGAGGTCGTCGACACCAGCGCCCCGGCCTGGGTAATGGTGCGACCGGTCAGCGTGATGTCGCCTTGTTGGGCCACGATCAGCCCGCTATTGACGACGCCGCCAGCGGTGCCGCCCTGTGCGATCACCGGTGCGATCTCGATGCCGCGTGTCGTCGATGTGACGTTACTGTCGGTGCCGAAGCCGGGGCGCAGGATGAAGCTGTCGCCTGCGGCGAGCAGAGCCTGACCGTTCGGCGTGCCGATCATGCCGGCATTGGCGACCTCGGAGCCGATCAGCAGTACGAAGCCACCGCCGGAGGTCACCGAGGCCGGTGCATGTGTGCTAATCGTCGCGCCAGTTTCCAGCACCACCTTGCCGCCGGAGGCCGTGAAGCTCGGCGCGTAAGCTCCGCCGCTCTGGCTACTGAAGATGCCCTTGGTGAGAAACTGGCTGTCGGTGATGCCGGCAGCCGACGCGATCAACGCCCCGACGTTGACCTGGCTGCCACCGCCGAAAATGATGCCGCTCTGATTGATCACATAGACTTGGCCGTCGGCCCGGATATTGCCGAGGATCAAGCTGGGCGCCGTCGCGCTGTCGACGCGATTGAGCGCGACCCAATTCGCGTTGCCCTTCTGGTCGAACGTCAACGTCGTCCGCGCGCCGACGTTGAAGCTTTGCCAATTCAAGATCGCTCGCTGCGACGTCTGTTCGATGCCGACCTGGGTCCGGCCATCTGCGTCGACGCTCTGCGTCGGCGTCTTGGCTCCGCTCCATCCGGCCGAGACGTTCGGCAGCAGACCTCCCACGCCAAGCCCGTTCGGGACGACCGCAGATGCCTGTGCGACGGCTGCAGCCGCGCGAGCCGCCGCCTGCGCTGCCTGCATTTCCTGGACAGCCCGTGCGGCACGCGCCAGCGAGTCCCCGGTCTGCCGCGCAGCCGCCGCCGCCTGCTGTGCCGCCTGCGACGCCGCGTCGGCTGCGACATTCGGCGCCGATTGGACTTCGGAACCCGCGCCATTCAGCGATCGGGCCTGACCGGCCGCGGGAAGCAGCAACATCGCGACCGCGCTGACCGTGGTGAGCCATACTCCGCGACGCGAGAAAGTCCTACGCAGGTTGCCGTTCGACGCCATCATTGTTCCCCTCACGGCACGACGAGAGCCGCGCTGCATCTGCCTGATCGAAGGAACCTCAAGGGACGACATCGCCTCGCACGCTGCTGTCGATTATAGCCGACCGCCGCCACGAAGGACTGACGCACCTGAACCTGGTCTCTTCTTGTGAACGATGAGACGGTCGACCCGGCGCCCGACTGAACCGCGTCATGAAAATTTCATCGAGGAGCCGGCCGACCGGAACTCCGCAGCCGTCATGAGATGAGGACGATTGCACCCGGCAGGGATATCACTTTGGCGCCATAGGCCTGCTGAATCAACGCGATCAAACTGTCGACGCGATCAATCGGAATTTTGGCATCGACCAGACGACGACCGAGCGTCTCGTTCATCAGAACGATACGGCCGCTGCGGTAGCGATTGACCTCGTCGACGGCCTCCGCCAGCGGGGTCCGCCGAAACACCAACTGACCTTCGCGCCAAGCCATCACTGCAGCGGCCTCGACCGCGATGACCGGGCCGACCCGGCCGTCCACGTAAGACGCCTGATGCCCCTCTCGGACGCTGACGGATCGTCGAGCATAGTTCAGCGACACCACGCCGCGTCGACAGGTGACGATCGATCCTGCCGCATCGCTGCGAATGTTGAATTGCGCGTCCGCGGCTCGCACCACGCCGCCGCCCGCGAGCACCGACAGCACCGTCTGATGCGGACACGAAATCGCCGCCTCGCCGGCAATCAGCTCGATCTGCTGCCCCGACTGGCCCGCGACGATGTTCAGGCTACTGCGTGTGTTGAGTTCGATTTTGACACCGTCCGGCATCGCAATGTCGCGACGTTCGGCGGTTAAAGTGCGATAGTCGGCGCCGAGTTCCGGCAACGACGGCCAAAGTCCGAACGGGGGATCGACGGCGAAAGCGCCCGCCGCCGCTGCAGCGGATGCCGCCATCGCGCCGAGGACCCAGCGCCGCGATTGGGGTGCTTCGCCCCGGACCGCGATTTGGGACGACGCGGCGACCGACGGCAAATGCGCGGCCACCTCGACGTTATCCCAGAGGAGATTGACCTCGGCGAAGGCGCGTGCATGCGACGGGCTCTGCGCGCACCAGCGCTTCAGGGCGTCGGCGTCCACGGCCGTGGCCTCGCCGGAGGTGATCCGAACCAGCCAGCGCCGCGCTTCGAACCGCAACGTCGGATACCCCGCCGCATCTGCCACCGGATTGCCGTCCTCTTCCATATCTGATCGCGAGCCGGACACTATGACGGCTTCTGCGAGCGAGGACCGAACCGACGGACGACTTTTCTTTCGAGACGTCGCGCGCAATGCTCCAAGGCCTGGACGAGCTCCTTCTCCACCATGCGCGGCGAGATCCCGAAATGAACCGCAATGTCGGTGTGTTTCATCTCGTGCACGCGTGCGAGCAGAACGATGGCCTTGCGCCGCGGCGGCAGTTCGTCGAGGGCCGCCGCGAGCTGCGTGACCTCCCGACGCGCCTGCGCAATCTGCTCGGGATCCAGCATCTGGTCCGACATATGACGCAACGTTTCGATCTCGGCCGCCGATAGCTTGCGCGCATCCGCTTCGCGCCGGTCGCTGGCCTCGTTCAGGGCCATACGGAACAGGTAGGCCGCGGGCTTCTGCACCGCACTGGCGTCGCCGATGCGGTCGAGCCGCAGCCAGGTGTCGTGCAGCACTTCCATCGCCATCGCGTCCGAGCCGAGCCGGCGCCGCAACCGCAGGCGAAACTGCTGATAATTGGCCTCGAGAAGTGCCCGCAGACGAAGCTTCGAAACAACGCTCATGGCGGGCAGGTCGTCACGTCTTCGGTGATATGCTGCAGCAGCAGCGTCACCGGCTGCGGCAATCCGATCGGCGGCGGCGGCGCCCTGACCGTGGCGATCGCATCGACGATCTGAGCATCGTGCCGCGCATCGCCCGCCGAACCGAGCGCGTGGACTGCGTCGATTTCACCCGTCTGCCCGATCCACACTTGAACCGCCGAGCGATATCGCGTCGCGCGAAGATCGGCGTTGACGCACAGCGACTGCACCACCACCGTTTGAAGGCGCGCGAAATAGCCCTCCAGGCCAGCGCCGCCCCGCGGCCCCGCCTGATGGACGTAGTCCGGCTCCCGTGTGTTGGGTCCGACCGCAAATCCGGCCTCGCCGACCCGCCTGAACGATAGGCCGGTACCGGCGAGCAGAATTCGCAAGGCGTTCGCCGGCGTCAGAGTTCCTCGAACGGCCGAGGACGTCTTGCCCCTCGCTGTTTCGGAATCGATGAGTGCGGCTATCCCTGTCCGATCCGCAAAGTCGACGAGCGCTTCCGCGAGGGGCCGCGACGGCATGTCGAACTTCTGCGGATCGTCCGCGGCGCGCGCAGGACTGTTCGAGAGCAAGATGACAGCAAGCATCAACACGCGAAGGATGACACCTTGATCAACCACGGCGAGCGATAACTTGTCGTTCTCGGTATTGCATTGATGCAGCCGATTTCCTCAAGCAAATGCCTATGGGATGTTTGCAACACTCATATGTCCAGGCGAATCACCGATCGGGCGATCGGCTCAGGTTTCCGCCGCGTGCCTCGGTCAGTCAGCACCCGCGCTGCATCGTTCGACAGCGTCAGCCTGCGTCGAATGTCGTCACCGCCCGCGAGGCGACGGAAAGCTCAAATTCGGGCGATACGGCACAACCGAAATGCCGAAATTGCTTCCGTACTGCTGTTGCACCGCCGGGATGTTCACCGTGCCGACCTTGAGGTCCGACGATCTCGCATCGATCGGGGGTGTGTTCATCACCGGGTTGACCTGATCGACGGTGCGCTTGAGCCTCTGGTTGAGGCAGCTCAACGCGCGATCGTTGCCGACCGCACCATCGCCGCACCGCTCTGGACCACCCTGCCCGCCAGCGCCGCGCCCGGCGATGCCCAGGTCGAGCGCGGGCGGCGCAGTGACGGGGGCAGCCGGCAGCAGAGAACTCGGTGGCGGGGGTTCGATCGTGACCGGCGGAAGCCTGTTCGGGATCGGCGCCTGCGCCAGCGCCGAGGTCGAAGCGATCGCCAAGGCGGCCACGACCGCGACAACAGCCGTCGCCGGGTTCGCGCCTTTGCGAGATGTCGTCCGGCGATATGTCGCTACCGGCATTTGCTTCACCTCCCGGCGCGGACCTGCACCACCAGCGTATTCATTTGCGCGTTCAGCGCGGCGAGGTTGACGCGTCCGATCGTGTTCCCCGCCAAACAGCGACGCCCGCAGTTGCCTGCGCCGATCCCACCCCTACCCGGGGCACCGAAGGTTGCGACCGGGACCTGACCCGTCACCGGAAACCCGAGCGCAGCCAATTTGGCGCGCACCGCAACGCAATACTGGACGGACAGCTGAGAGAACCGCGTCTCACCATGGCCGGCGCGATACTTCATCGTCGCGGTGCAGATATCACCACCGGCGAGGCGCCACGCCTGCGCCAAATAGGTCACGCCGTATTTGATGTTGGTTTCCGGAACCGCGAGTTCGGCATTGCTCCCGGCGAAGCCGAGCATTCGCGCGGTCGGCGGCATGACTTGCATCAATCCGATCTCACCGGAACTGCCGACGGCGTCGGGATTGAAGCCGCTCTCGACGTGCATCACTGCCTCGGCGATTGCCGGCGCGAGACCGTGCCGCTCGGCCTCCCTGACAATCAGCGCGCGATACGCCGAGTTGCCGTTCAGCCGGACGGCCGCAGCGGTTGCCCCCGATGTCACCAGCGCCGGCGGCGCTTCCGCCGCGGCCACTCTGGCTGCGGCTGAATTGGGCGCGCTGGCGGCACCCGTCGCCGATGTCCCGGCCGCAGCCGATGCGACTGGCTCAGCGCGGGCCGAAACGACGATCAGGACGCCGAGCGCCGCTGCGGCGACGCCGTATATGCGCAATCGCTTGCGTCGATTTTCAGCCCGATTCACGGAGACGTCTCCGCCGACTTCACGAGGAGGCGCATTCGCAGCGGCTGCGGCATGCCAGCCGGCACCCGCGCGACGTCACCATCGTTTCCGAGCGCGACCGTCAGCCCCCTGCAATCCAAGTCGCCTTCCAAGTCGCCTTGCATCCCTTCAGCCTCGACGCACTCGACGCGGCCACCGGGACCGACCCAGACGCGTAGCGCGATCGTGGGCGGAGCGCCGGTCTCGCTGGCTTGGCTCCACATCGCCGTTTGTAGCCGGGTTGCGACTGCATCGCCCGAGTTCAGGCGGAGCTGGATCCGCTCTTGTAGCAGGGAGGCGAACTCGATCCAGTCCGGTGGAATGACGGACGATCCTTCGCGAACGGCGATCACCCCGTCCGGAGATCCCGACGAACGGACGGCCGCTGCGAGCGGGCGGCCGAGCCATCGCGCCACTCTGGAACGCCATTCGCCGCCGAACCGCATCGCCCGTCCTCCAGCGATCATCGCGTCTGCCGGTCGCTGATACTTACTGCATCGTCGCCGCTGGCGACGGGCCGGGCTCAACCGCCGGCGAAGCGGCAGCGCCACCGCCATTGGCGTTCGTCGGCTGCGCCAACCCGGCGAGCTCCTCGCGCAGGAACACGATGAGTTGCTGCACCAGGTGATCCCAGATCTCGATCTCGGCACGCAGGTGATCACGGCTGACGCCACCAGCGAGCAGCAGGTCGAGCGACAATGCCAGGAACGGGCCGCTCAGTTGCAGCCGCCCGAACCGCCGCGACGCGTTCCAGCGGTTGACGATGGCGAGCGGCAGTTCGCCCTGCACCTGAATCACGGCGACCAGTGCGATATCGATGATGCCCTGTCCGTCCGAAAGACGGTTACCCGGGCGAATGTCGAAGGCAAGGCCGTTCGTGGCAGAACGCAGATAAGTGAGGCTCGCGACCGGATCAGACGCGGTCTCGACGCGATAGCCCGCGGCCTGAAACAGTTCGCGCAAGCCATCAAGATCGAGCTTGCTGATGAGGGTGTCGGACATGAGAATACTCCAATTGCAAATCGGACATGGCGGCGCCGGGCCGGTGGCTCCGGACTTCGATTAGCGCGCCGCCGGGCTACGCTCGTTCAGCATTCCCGCCAAGGCGAGTTCGTTGATCACCGGAGGCTGCTGCTTCAACAACTCGGCGAGATACGCCCGGCGCAAAGCGGCGGCGCGTTCTGTCCGGATCTGAGCGATCAGCCCGTCGCGAACTTCCGGCAGGGTCCGCGTGTAGGGAGCCTTGGTGTCCAGCACCTTGACGAAGTGCCAGCCGTCATCGAGCTTGATCGGATCCGACACGGCGTTCTTGGACAGTTCCATCACCTTGGCGCGAATTTCCGGCCTGATCTGGCTCTCGGCCACCCAGCCCAACGCGCCGCCATTGGCGTTGCCCGCCTCGGCCGCCACCGCCGCGAAATCTACGCCGGGCGCCTTCAACTTGCGTTGGATATCCTCGACGCTCTTCTTCGCCTTGTCCTCCGCGGCCTTGTCGGCGTCCTTCGGCAACGCCACGAAGATCTGCGCCAGTTCGAACTGGCGCGGCATCAGCAGCGCGGCGCGGTTGGCGTCGTAGACTCTCTGCAGATCGTCTTCGCTCGGGAACCTCTCCGGCGGTGTCGACACCGTCTGCAGATACAATTCGACCGCGGCGCTCTCGCGGACCCGATCGAGCTTCTCGGCGACACTCGGCTGCTGATCCCACTTCTTGGCGGCGATTTCCTGCATCACCAGGCGATTGGCCAGCATCATCCGCACCGCCTGGCTGAGCAGGTTCGGATCCTGACGCAGCGCCGCCAGATCGCGCTCGCCGAGGGCGGCGACGTAGCCGCGGATTTCCTCGGCGGAGATGTTGGTCGATCCGACACGCGCGATGATGTCGTCGGCCTTTCGCGTATCCGGGATTCTTTCGGCCGCCCGAGCGGGCCTCGTCGTCGCCGTCGGCGCGGCCGCCTGAGTCGCCGACGGTTCCTGTTTGGCCGACCGCGGTGCAGCCTGCGGAGCTCTCTGCACGGGCGGATTCGGCGCAGTCTGGGCTACCGCAACCAAGGGGACCAGCGTCGCGACGCCGACAAGTGCCGCCTGTCGGATGCGATCGACGATGCTGTTACTCATGGGCTCACCTTCTGATCGAGAAATTTATCGCCGGTCTCTTGAATGCTGTTCTGGATTTCCACGCGTCTGAATCCGAGCACCGACTCCTGCGCGACAATTGCATCGCCGATGGTGACAGTTTGATAACGATGCAGCAGTTCCTTGCCCGCCGTGATCAGCTGCTTGTTCTTGACGACGCAGCTCTTCGTCGAGGCCTTGTAGGCATTGGCCTCGCCTTCGAACTTGGCGCGTGCCGCATCCTTGTCACGCGCGACCGTGGCCGCCTCTTCGTAAGCGACCTTCCACTTCTCGAGCGTCTCGTCGCGCTCGGCGAGGCGGCGGTTGAACTCGTCGACCGCCTCGCGATACTGCTTCTTCGCCTCCCTCGTCTCCGCCTTCGCGGCATCGGCGACAGCCTTCGCAGCAGCCTTCTCGCGCTCGGCCTCGGCAACTTTGGCTTGCAACGCGGCGCGCTGATCTTCCAGTTGCCGCGTCTGCAGCGTCGCGGCGCGAAGCGCCTCGCGCAGCTTGTCGGTATCGCTGTCGGCCGACGCACCGGTCGCCGAGCAGGTCAGCACGCCCATCGTCAGGAGCAGGATCGAGATCTTCATGGTCAGAACTTCGCGTTGAGGTCGACGATCAGCACGTCCACCGCATAGGGCAGACCGGCGATACTGTTGGCGCTCAGCCAGCGGACGGAGGTCCAGACGTTGTCGCTAAGTCCGAGATTGGCGCCCATGAAGTAACCCTTGAGGTTGGTTCCGCCGAGGCCGAAATCAGAGTCGGCGAAGGCGTCGAGCGTCGCATCCGATTCCAGATATTTGTAGCCTGCGTGCACGTTCCAATCGCCCAGATGCTTGATCTCGCGGTTGCCGACAGTGACACGCCCCATCCAACCCTTGTCGCCGCCGTCATACGCACCCAGCGTCCCGTCGGATGTCGGACCTCGGTTGTTGTAGACATAGCCGCCGACATTGCCCGGCAGACTCGTCAGGCCGACACCGTTCATGGCGAGCGAGCGGTTGAACGCGGTGTTCCAGACGAATTCGCCGTCGAGCACGATATGAAAGGGATGAAACTCGCCGAGGTCGAGCGATCCGGAGACCACCAACGGTCGATATTTCTGCACCAGGCCGAAGTACTGATACTGCAGTTCCGCACCGAAATTGTTGCTGGTGCCGAGCGATCCGAGGTTGCGAAGCGACATATAGGTATTGCCCTTCTGGGCAAACAGCGGGCGGGTCAGATCGGTATTGCAGCCGTTACTTGAATTGGCCACGTAGCACGTCTCCGAGGTCTGGCCCTGCACGTTCTGGAAATCGTAGATCGCTGTCGCGAATCGGAACTCGCTGACCGGCGCGAAGCGCTGCGCGAAGCCGAGCTGAGCACCGAACAGCCACCTGTCGTGGCTGGGGAACTTCGACTGTTCGATCGCAAGGTTGGTCCCGGCATTGAAGTCGGTGTTGAAGATCGGGAACGCGCCGGCGACGCCGAACACCGAGAAGTCCGGAGTTACCGAATATCGGCCCTGCGCCGCGAAACCGTCGAATGCGAGTTCGCGATACCAGACCAGATCGGTCGGCGACCAGAACGGATTGTCGAAACGGCCCGCCGACAGCACGATGTCGCGCTCGAACGCTTCGTATTTGAGATAGCCGCGGTCGAGCCAGATTGAGTATTTGGAGAAGTTCGAGCCGCTGCCGCCCTGCGTCTGATTGGTGGACACCGGGGAGTTGCTCTCACCCGTAGCGACGCGGATGCCGGCGTTGAAGCCGTAGGCGAGATCGGCTTCCATGCCGAGCCGCGCCCGCAGCCGCACCTGATTGCGATCTTGCGTGCTGTTGTAAGTGGGCCAATTGTACGGATTGGTGACGCTCGACAGGTCGTAAGGCGAGCCGCTGTTGATGGCGTTGAAGTTGATCGCGTCGGCCTGGGCGTTGCCCTTCGGGAAAAAGCTGCCGTGATAGCGGCTGCGGACGTCGCCGTAGAAGCGGATGCGCTGTGCCCATTCCGGATACGCGCCCGGCGATGCCCAGTTCTCCTTCTGCGCCTTCGCCATCACTTCCTTTTTCAGTTCGTCGCGGATCTGCCGCTTTACCACTTCCGGCACGTAAGTGACGTGGCGGGTTCCCGGCGGATTGGCGGCGGAGGCGGCTTCGGAGGCGACCTTGGCGGCCTCGTCGGCCTTGACGCGCGCGTCCTTGGCGGCCTGCCGCGAGACGTAGGCCTCGGTGTCGGCCTGCTGGATCAGACTGTCCGCCTCGTCTTGCGTCAGCAGCTTTCGCTTCACCATCAGGTTCAGGAGGTTGACGGTGGCGTTCGGCGCGACCGGCTTGGCATTCGACACCCTGGGCCGCTGGGCCTCGCCCTTGTCGGCCGTGCGATCCTCGCTTTGGCCGAAAGCCGGCGCTGCGGTCGCGAGCGCAGCCAGCGAAACGGCGAGCAGATATGCGCGCCGGCGTGCGTTCGGATTGAAGTCAAACATCGTCCCCTGTCCTTCTACTCGTCGTCGTTGTCAGTTGTGTCAGCTCGGCCGACGCGCGGTCACGCGCGTCACCATCGGCATCGGCATGTCTTTGGGCGGAGGCTCGCGCAACGTCAGGCTGCCGAGCACGTCGTCGCGGATGATGCGGTCGAGTTCGGCGTCGCCGGTCGACGACACCAGTTGCACGCGACTGATCTTGCCGGTGCTGTCCGCCCACAAGCGGATCTGCACCTGGAGTACCGCCCGCTGCGTCCGCTGGTTCCCGCGCAGCGCGCTTTCGATCTGCGACTGCACGATCGAAGCGTACCAGCCCCAGCGGCTGCCTCCGCCGCCCCCACCGCCATAAGGGTTGCCGCCGGGCTTGCCGCCAAGGTTGAACAGGTCGCCGGGGCCGGTCGGCTTGGCGTCGAGCGACAGCGGTCCGGGTGGCTCACTGTTCTTGGCTTCCTTGACCGGCTCGTCCTGCGGTTTCTCGATCGGCTGCTCCTCTTTGAACTCCTGCTCCGCCATCTTCGGCTGCTCGATCATCTTCTGCTCGGGCGGCGGAGGGGCCGGAGGCGGCGGTGGCGGCGGCGGCAGGTTGACGATGGTGATCTCGTGGACCTGACGCGGCGGCGGCAGGTCGTCGCCATCAAACAGAAAGCGGTAGCCGCCGACGAAAAGCACCGTGAGAATCGCCAGCGCCGCCCCGTAACGAAGCGCTGACCGCCTGCCCGATCGGCCGACGACGTCATCCTCGTCAGCCGCCTGACCACTCTTCCAATCGTCACCGAGCTTGCTCACGACGCGCTCCCGCAGGGTCCGCGAGCGGCACTACGCTCGACGCGATATTGCGAGACGAACTTCACCAGCATGGCGAAATCGGTCGTCTCCAGTGTCAGGCGCGACGGCGCCGTGTCGATCCTGAGCTGGAAGCTGGCGTCTTCGGCATGGTATTCGACATAGGCGTCGCGATCGATCGACAGCCGCAGACGCCGACCGCTCGACAGTGTCAGACAGAACGGGTCGTCGGCCTGCCCCGCCGCCGCCGGCCGATCGCGCAGCATGCGCGCGAGATTGACCAGCAGCGCCTCACCGCGGATCGGAAACGCCAGCACGTCATTGCCGTCGGTTTCGTTCCGCTCCGGAACGACGTTGTGAGCGATCGGCGGCTCCGCCGGCCGTCCGGCCCACCGCAGCAACGCGTCGCGCATCTGCACCAGAACGCCGTCCTGAGCCGCCGAAGCGGCGCGGGCCGCGATTGGAAACGACATGAGCATCATGACCTCGTCACTTCACCAGCGGCTTGGTCGCAAGACCAACTTGGCTGAGACCGATCCGGCCCAGAAGATCGAGGACATCCATAACGCTCTGATACTGGGCTTGCGCGTCGCCGCGCAGCACTACAGGAAACTCGGGGGTGAGAGCCTTCTGCTGCACGAGGCGCTGTTCCAATTCCGACAACGTGACCGGCACGGTATCGAGAAAGAGCTTTCCGTCGTTGCCGACGGTGATCGCCTTGGTGGTCTGCGTAGCCAGACTCGGCGCCGCGGAAGCCTTCGGCAGATTGACCTTCTGTCCTTGGACCGTGGCCGTGGTCATGATGATGAAGATCACCAGCAGAACGTAGGCGAGGTCCAACATCGGCGTGATGTTGATGTCGTCGTACGGCTTGGAGTCGTCTTGGACCTGCATCTCCTTACTCCGCCGCCTGATCGCGGCGCAGCGGCGCCGGCAGGTCTGAGGTGTAGAGTTCGGCGATGCGCGTCACCACGTCGTCGACGAACACCTGGACGTCGGCGGTCAGGTTCTTGATCTGGGAGATCAGGTAGTTGTAGCCGAACAGCGCGGGGATGGCGACGCCGAGGCCGGCGACGGTGGCGACCAGCGCGGCGGCGATGCCGGGTGCGATGGCGTTGACGTTGACGTCGCCGGAAGCGGCGATTGCCGCGAAGGTGATCATCACGCCCACCACGGTGCCGAGCAGACCGAGGAACGGACCGCCGGAAATCGCGATGGTCAGCATCACCATCAACCGGTTGAGGCGCTGCGATTCACGAACCACGCCGCCGTCGAGCGCCGCCCGCATCGCCGCGACCGAGTTCGAGGAGAGTGTCGGCACGCCGCCCTGCCCCGACCGACGCCGGATCTCGTCGGCGGCGATATGGTAGATTCGGTACAACGACGACGACCGCATCAGCGCTGCGTCCTTGTTGTCGAGCCGCCCTCCGAGCGTCGCCACGTCTTCCGGCGAGCCGTAGCCCAGCAACCGGAGGTCGAAATCGACGGCATTGTAGCAAGCCATGAACCGCGCATTGGCCCGGGCCTGACGCCGCAGATACGACGCACGGTCGACCATCACCATCCAGCTGATCACCGCCATCACCATCAGGATGGCGATCACCACCCAACCGTCGAGGGTCACCGATTTCAGGATCACGGCGAAATATCCCGACAACCAGCTGCCGGACTCTTCGTCGACGCTGAACGCCAGCAACTTGCCCTTGTCGAGCCCCTGGCCGATCGCCGCGACACGGACGAACCCGGCCGGTCGAGACACCTTGCTGATTTCGAGTTCGTCGATATCTCCGGTGAACCCGGCCATCGCCGCCGGGGCGGCGGCCACCGCGGCATCGGCCGCGGGTGCATCGCCCGTCGCCGCGCTCGGAGGAGTGCTTTCGTCGGCCAGCGGCACCGAAGTTTGGGCAGGCGTCGCTGTTGGAGGCGCGCTGGAGGCAAGTGCGTCCCCACCGACGAAAGCAAGGGTGTTGAGCGCCGGAAGAGCGGCGTCGAGGACGGCATAAGCGTTGCCGTCGAGATACAGCGTAACCCGGCCATTGCCGGCGACGACAGCGACATGATGCCAGCTGTTGGGCGCGACCGGCGCGGCCGTCGCGGTGCGCTGAACTGCGCCCGCATTGGCGACCTCGACGAACGGCGCGCCGTTGTCCAGACCGATCACCACCGCGTTGCCACCGTCGCGCCGGCTGTACAAAGCGGTGTTGGGCTGCGACGACGCCGGCTTTACCCAGGCCGACCAAGTCCAGCCGCCGCTACCGGCCAGCGCCAGCGCCGACGATGACGGCAGGGTCAGCGGCGCACGCCCGTCGAGGCGCAAGCCCGTGCCGATGATAGCTCCTTCGGCGGGTTGGCCGACGCTCTGTGCGTTGTTGGCCCAGACGGTCGAGTCGAGCGGCACGGTGCCGCGCTCGCTGAAGTGATAGACGAGCTGGGTGTCGGCGTCGTAGGTGCCCTTCGAATCCGCGGTCGCCGCCGCCTTCTTGTTGCCGTAGTACAGCCACAAATCGGTCTTGGCGCCCGGCTGCAGATCAGGAACGGAGACCCAGACCAACGCTTCGCCGAGCAGCGCGTCGAATTTCTCGACGTGATACTTCAGCGGAGTCTTGTCGTCGCCGGCAACGAAGCGCAGATCACTGCCGTCTTCCTTGGTGGTATTGAAGCGGAAGTTGCCGCTGTGCAAACGGACCAGAACCGGCGTGGTGCCGATTGGATCCGTGATGTTGGCGCCGGCGGCGCTGGTATCGATCGTGATCTTCTTGCGCAGTTGCCAATCGTCGTTCCACCACGCGTTCGCCGGCGTCGCGCTCAGCAACATGCCGGCGAGCGCAGCAAGCAAGCCGACTTTGGTCAAAGCCTTGGTGCCTCGCGACCACCTCCGTCCGGCGCCGCGCACGTCGTCTTTCTCGATTGTCATCAGAATTCGCCCCAAACACGGAAATTGAAGCGCGGATCACCCGCGCGGGTGTAGGCTTGGTCCTTCATCGGCACCGACAGCACGACGACCCCGTTAATCGTGCTGAACACTTTGAACCGGGAGCCGACGCCGTAGCTCCACAGGTCGAACGACGAGATCTGGTTGGGCAACGGCCGCTGAACGTTGGCGTGGCCCGCGTCCGCGAAGCCGAAGACCCGCCACTCGTTGAACGTGGTGAAGCGGGGTGTTCCCTGCCCGGTCTCGTCCTTCATCTCCTTCTGCAGCCAGGCACCGATGTCCGGACTACGGAGTTCGAAATTGCCGACGACGCCGTCGTCGCCGAGCGTTTCGGATTCGAGATAGCCGCGCACGGTGTCCATGCCGCCCACGCTGATCTGCTCGCTCGACACCAACGGTCCGTCCGCGACCTGCGACGCGACCTTGCCCCAGAGCTGCAATCCCTCAGGCAATTCCTGGGTATGCGACACATCCGCGTTGAAATGGGTGAAGCTCGGCGATGCGAAATATCTCTTGGCGTCGAAATCGGCGGCGCTGCTCGACAGGGTTCGCAGATTGTAGGTGACCGAGGCGTTGAACTGCGTTGTGTAGTTTTCGCCCTGGAAGGTCGCGCCGTAGCTGGCGACTGCCGGATAGTAGGTGACCGGCGACGAGAAGGCGTCTGCGCCGAGCGCCACCGTCTGGTCGAAATGCTTGTAGTCGAGGCCCGCCGACAGCGTGTGAAAGAAGCCGTCGCGCCCCGGCAACGTCATTATCGCACGCGTGCCGATGATCTGGCCGGGACCGACGATGTTGGTACCGCCGACGCTGGCGACGCTGCTACTCGACGACACGCCGTAGATCAGCAGGTTGATCCAATCGAGATTGGGCAGCCGCGCGAGGTACGAGCCGGAGAACACCTCGGCATCCTGCCGCCGCTCCGGCGCGACCTGATAGGTGAAGCTCGCCGAATGCCCGAGCTGCCAGAGATTGTCGTAGTGGACCGTGGCGTTCAGACGCGTCGCCGTGGTGCTCGGCGACTGGCGATTGTTCACTTCGACGGAAGCGTGGATCGGCGCCTTGTCTTCGACGTTGAGGTCGACGTCGACCGTGCCCGGTGCGACGCCGGCTCGCAGCGCGGGTGTGACCCGGCGGTCGGGCCACTGGTTGAGCGCGACGATGTCCTTGGTGACGTCCTTGAAGTTAGGAACCGTGCCCTCCTTCAGCGACGGCGCCGTCTGCTTGATCCTGTCGACGTCGAAATAACGCGAATTCTTCACCCGCAGCCGGCCGACCTTCATCTCGGTGACCTTCAGGACCACCACCTTGCGCCCGACATTCTGTGGAGGCACCGCCACACTGACGGTCTGAAATCCCTTGTCGTGATACGCCTTCTCCAGCGCGGCCCGCGCCTTCTCGACGTCATCCGCCGTCTTGTTCGGTCCGAGAAACGGATAGACCGCCTCTTCGATCTCGATCTGCGGCAACTTGTCGGCGCCCTGGATTGCGAAATCATCGATGTCGAAGCGTTGCGCCGGCTGCGGTTGAGCGGCCGGATTGGACGGCTGCGCCGCGGCCGGCTGCGCTGCGGCCGAGACGGCAACCTCGCGGGCGTCAGCCGGCCTCACCAGGCCGACTGCGGCCAGTCCGACCGTCGCCGATTTCAGGCAAAACACCGCCGCGCGCGCGGCCGTGGAGCCGCGACGCTGATAGCTAATTTCGAATCGCACGGGTTCGCTCGTCTCCCGGACACGCACATGACGACACGGCGGGCGGCCGCGTTCACGGTATCTCGATTCAGAAGACGACTGGCTCGGCCGGACACTGAATCATATATTAAGAAATATTCTCTCGGGGCAGGAACAATGATTTGCCGGGCCGATCGCGCGACGGCGCCGCCGGGGTGAGAGGCCCGAGCATCAGTTCGGTCCGACGACCTCGCTGAAATGGAAAGACGATTACCGCGTCAGCTCAGCAGCAAAATTCCGCCCGGTAGCGTTCGCGCAGTGGCGCCGAACAGTCCGTGGACCTGCGCGACGAAATCGTCGAGATGGTCGAGATAGAACGTCCCGGAGATCATGCGGCGACCAAGATTGCTGTTCATGATCACGATACGACCGGGCCGATAGCGGTTGATTTCGGCGACCAATCGGTCGACCGGCCAATCGTGAACCAGCAACAGGCCGCGCTGCCACGCCGTGGCCTGTTCGGCATCGGCAGGCGCAACCGCCGTGAGGCCGCTCTCTTCGGAATACGTCAGTTGCTGAGACGCAGCCAGCACCGCTCGCCGGCCCTCCCATTCGACCTGCACGTCGCCAGTGAAACACGCCACCGAGACGCTCTGGTCGACGCATCGGACGTTGAAGCTGGCCTGCTGCGCCTCGATCCGTCCTCCCGCCGCGTCGATCACCATCGCCCCGACATCACGGCTGACATCGACCGCCGCTTCGCCCGAAATCAGCGCGACGCGAGGTGTCGCCGATGCGGACCGCACCGACACCGCGGTCTGCGTGTTCAGAGTCATGACCGCATTCTTGGCCACCTCGATCTTGCGGCGCTCGCCTTTGCCGGTGCGGTGGTCGGCCGCAAGCTCCTCGATCGAAGGCCACAACCCGAGCGGCGGATGCTTCGAGACGTAGATGCCGCCGAGTGAAGCGGCTGCGGCGACGCCACCACCGATCAGCAGCCGGCGGCTGAGGACCGGCCGCGACCGAACCGGAGGCATCGCGCGCGCCTCGTTCCGGCCGACCAATTCGCGGGTCGCCTCGCCGAAAGTTCGCCAAAATTGGACTGCCTCTCGAAATGCATCCTCGTATTCCGGCCCGCGCTTGCGCCACAGCGCCAATGCCGCAGCGTCGTCCGACGTCGCGCCGCCGGAATTCAGCCGGATTACCCAGGCGAGCGCCTGACGCTGCACGGCATCGAGCTCGGGCATCTGGTCGGCAGTGCTCAAGATCGGTCGCTCACTTCGACTATCTCCACCCGCGACCTGCTCGCCCGCAGGCACGCAGAACTCGCGTTGATCTTAAGACGATTCGCGATGCTGGAGACCGAATCGGATCGTCGCGCAATCCCGACAACCTTCGGTTCTCGTAAGTAAGTTCAAGCGACGTGACCTGCTTTCAGGCTGCCGGCGGTAAATTCCGCCCGGCAGAAACGCCCGGATCCAAGCGATCTGCGGCTAGTCGACCGCTCGCGGTTTCGGGCGGGGACCGTAGCGACGAACCACCCGGCGGCCTAGTCGGCGGCTCAAATACTCCATGGCGTGCTGAATGTCGAATTCGACAGTCCGAATATTGATTCCGAAACGTTGGGCAATATCACGATGCGGGATCTGCTCGAGATGAGCAGCGATGAAAACCTCACGCCGACGCTGCGGCAATTCGCCGAGCGCTTTCTGGAACTCGGCGATCTCCATGCGAGATTCAGCCACAATCGCCGGATCGGGCCGATCATCGACAACGTCCATGATCGCGGCGACCTCACCGGCGCTCAGCAGATGCCGATCCTTCTTGTTGCGATCTTTGGCAACATTGAGGGCGATGCGAAACAGATAATCCACCGGACTGCGGATTTCCACGGCGTCCGAGACCCGATCTACCTTGAGGAAGGTCTCATGCAGCGTTTCGTGGGCGACGTCGGCAGAGCCCAAACAGCGGGTCAGCCGTTTCGCAAGTCCCTGATAGTCTGCCGCCAGTGCCTCACGGAGCGATTTACTGTTGCGATCGAACACTTTTTTACGCTGCCCGCACTGACGTGCTTACAAACTGCCATGAATGACCGCATCGGTAGGTATCGGCGGTCAGTGACAACCTCGTGACGGTTGTTTGTAGAGCCTTGCACGATTCAGTACGACAAATCGAACGCGACCGGCACAAGAATATTCAGGTTGTCCGGCAAGTCATCCGGAATTCTCGGCAGCGGCTGCGCTCTTCGCAGCGTCGCCATCGCCGCGCCATCGAGGATCGCGGACCCGGAGCTGGCCCTGATCGTGATGCGGCCGACGCTGCCGTCACGCCGCATTGCGAACAGCAGTCGCACGACGCCCTGGGTCTGACTGCGCTTGGCCGCGTCTGGATATTCGCGGAACCGGGCGATATGCGACAGCAGCGTCCGCTGAAACGTGGCGGCCTTCTGTTCACGGGCGATGCGCGAGACCGGGGGTGCGGTCGCCCGGGTCCGCGGGGCTTGCGCCGGGTCGACCTGCTCGGCGGGCGCTGGATCCGGGATCGATGCGACTTCGGGCAGCGGTCGCGCTGGCGAGTCCGCCGGGGACTCTGCCTGGGCCCGTTCTGCCGGCGCGGCTTGGGGTCGTTCCTGGTTCAAAGGTCCGGCGTTTTGCGGACCTATCAACCGGACCTCGATGAGATTTTCGTCGCCGCGAAGATTGGGACCAGGCGGCAGCCGGTGCAACCAATACACGCCCGCGGCGAGAAGCAGCGGCACGGCCACTGCGGCGACAGCGAACCAGCGCAGTTCGAGCCCGGTCGCAGTCGCGCGCCAATCGGGGGCCGCACTGGACGGCGGCGCGGCACGGTTTGGACTGTCCCACATGGCGATCGTCGACCTTCGTGACTACAGCGTTTTGATCGAAACCAAGAACCGGATCGGCCGCGGCACGTTCGGCGGCGGTTGACGGCTCAGCGTCATGGTGTGCAGCAGATCGGCGATCCTGGCATCTCGGGCGGGGTCGCCGGTCGAGCCGTCGAGTTCGGCGCGAGCGATAGCGCGCGACGCTGGATCGACCCACAATCGAACCGCAAATCGGTATTCGCCGCCTTGGGCCCGGTTGACCCGTCTCATCGCCTTCTGGATGTCGGACTGAACCGACGCGACGTATTCGCCCAGCCGGTTGGCGTCGGCGGCGTCGCGGCCGCCGACATGCAAGGTCTCGAGTGCCAAATCGGTGGCGCCGAGCGAAAGCGGTGGCGGCAGATCGGGATCTGGGGCGGTGACCGGCGCCAGCGTGATGGCGCGCGACCGGCTGTAGCGGATCTTGAGATCGGTGTCCGCCAGCAACAACCGCAGTGCCATATCCGGCGTAAACTCGCCTTCGACCGAAGGCGCGTTGAAGCCGGCCGCGGCCGCGGTCTCGAACATCACCTGCACGCCGCTCTGTTGACTGAAAGCTTGCAGCGCTCCGATCAGCGGTTGGGCTGGAATCCGGAACGTCATCGGGCCGGCGGGACTTGCAGCTTCTTCGCCGGTCGCCACGGCCACACTCAGCATCAACGCCATCGCAGCGATCAGTCGGCCGACCGGCAACCAGCTCGATCGCCCCATTAACCCTACACTGACACTCGTCAAACTGGCCTCACTCTACGTCGCTCCGCAGCCATGTCGCCTCGGCGCCAGCCCCGGCCCCACCGCCGTGTCCGACGCGTCGGTCGCCAGAGCTCCATTGTCGCTTCCTATGTCAGTTCGATGACATTCAAGAGACAACGGTCGGCCGACCACGTCTGCGCCGGACGGCGGCGGTCGATCGACCGCTATTGTGGCCCTGCATTTAACCGCAAGAGCCGACACTGCGATGTCAGTTGGATGCGCCTCGTTGGGGATTTGTGCATCACGAACACATGCGGGCACAATCAACTCGGCACGCACTGACCGCGCGAAGTGTCCGTGTGGCCATCAACGCGGGGTTGCCCGTACGGGCTTGGGGCGCGACGGACGTTCCGATGGATGCGCCGGGCGCGAAGGCGACCGGCGGTCAGCGCACCTCCGCCCGCGTCATTAACTCGTCGAGCTTGGCGCGTTCCCGCGCAGTGAGTTGACTGCGTTGCTGTTCAGTCAGGCGGCCATGGCCGACTGCGCGAAATGCGCTGTCAGGGTCGTAGCTCTGGCGATCCTGATCGTTGCGGCGATCTCGCGGCAGCGGTGGCGCGGGCTGGCTGCCGCCGTCTCCGCCGCCGAAGCCCAGAAACTCCACCAGGATGATCGACGGCCGGTCGTTGGCCTGGGCTGGAGCAACAGCCGCCGGGGTGGCGGCACCAGCGACGTTGCCAGCCGCAGTGAGCGCAGCGACCGGGGGCGCCTGAACGGTCGGCAGCCCTGACGAGGTCCCCTGCACCTGGATATTGGCGGCATTGACGATCTGCAGCGCCACCAAGTTGATATCGCCCGAGACCCGGATGCCGGCCTCGCCGGCATCGATGGTGCCGAGCGGCGCGATCAGGTCGATATCACCCGCCGTAGTGCCGGGCACCGGGTTGAGGGTGGCGATGCCGGCGCCGGTCGACGGGACCTGTGGTGCCAGCGTGACCTTGCCATAACGATCGTAGATACGCTTGGGAGGCGTATAGACCAACGTGGTTTTGGAGCCGCGACCGGCGTTGATGTCACCTTCCGCCGACCAGGCCAGGATGCTGCCGCCGTAAGTCGTCATGATGCGGCTGAGGCCGAGCAGGATCGAGCCCTTGGAATAGAGGCTGATGTCGCCTTGTCCCTGGGTGATGACACCGGCGGTGCCCGCGGGCACCTTACCCTCGACGCCGAGGACCTGGCGGCCGCCCGGCGTCAAGACTGTGATGTCCCCCCCGGCGATGGTGCGCACACCGCTGTCGCCGAACATCACGAAATCACCGTCATAGGCGATCGGCTCGCCGCTTGCGTCGCGGTCCGGAAACAGCGTCGCGATCACCTGCCGGCCGCGGAAGTAAGAACCGTAGCGAACGCTCGCCGGATCGTTGTATTCTCGGCCCGCCACCTTCAACTCCGCAAAATACACCTGGCGCAGGAAGATCGCCTGCTCCTCGGGGGCGCGGTTGCCGAAATAGACGCGGGCATCGGCGTCGCTGGCGGCGACGTAGCCGTAGCGTATGGCCAGCCATTGCCGCAGCTCGGCCTCGTAGGTCTTGGCGACCCTTCCGGCCTGATCTGCGAGCGGCGTGCCGCTCACCGCGCGATTGGCAGGGTCGAGATAGAGCGTTGCGATCGCCGCGTAGTTCGGCCCCGCCGCGCCGGCACCGGCGAGCAGCCCGATCGACGCGCCCGGCCTCTGGTCAGCCGCATAGGCCGGTCCAGTGCTGACGATGGATCCGAGATCTCCGAGGAAGATGTCGCTGTCGGCGGTGATCGACACCTCACCGGGCCCCTTCGCCGTGATACGCGGATAGATGATCTTTCCGCCGGCCGTCACCGTCGAGACGTCAGTGGCGTTCGCATGGGTGATCGTCAAGCTGCTGGAGAGTTGCGAGTCCTTGGTCATCACGATGTCGCCGCCGGCCGCCATGTCGAGCCTCTTGGCGGTCGTCAGCCAAAGTCCGACGATGTCGCCATTCGCGGCGTAGATCCGCACCGGCTCGGGATCGCCGGCGTGAACGTCGGAGGTCGGCTGGTCGGGGGCGAAGGCGAACAGATCTCCCCTCTTTTGGGAGGTCGCATTGGTCAAGAAGACAGAGTAGCTCCGCACTTGCGCAAAGGCGGGATGGAACGGCGTCGGCAGCAGCGCAGGATCGGCCGCCGACATCACGATGCTGCCGTATCCGTAGATCGAGCCCTGCGCCAGCAATTCGAAGCCGGCCCGTGCCGCGGGCACCTGCTTGCTAGCGGCGCTGGCGTAGATGTTGCCGCTGAGCGCCGCCGCCGTGAACTGCGGCGGCAGATAGAGGCCGTCCCCGGAATTCGCCGAAAACGGAGCCAGATCTCCGCCGAGTGACACCATGTCGACCGCCGTCGAGGGCTGGAAGAGCGAGAACCAGGTCACGATCGAAGTGTTGGCCGGACCCGCCACATCGCCATATGCATTCGGGTTCATTGCCTGATTAATGCCGATTTCGCCTACCGAACCGAGCCAGGCGGTCCCAAGCGTGCGGATGCTCGCTGCGGCGTCGCCAAGCCGCAGCGACGGACCGGCGAACGAATAAGCGATGTTGGCGCCGCTCGTGAACTCCGCCGGGCGCGGATCACCGGCGATCGACGTCGCATAGACCTTGCCTCGACTGCCAATCTCCGCCGCTTGTAGCGTGATGCTGCCGCGCAGATTGGTGATCTGGCCGCCGTCGCTGAGCGGGTTCAACCGCCCGCCGACCTGGATGGACAGATCGCCGCCGCCGGTCTCGATCAGCGTGCCGTCGGCCAGCACGCGGCCAGTGGCACCGACCGCAACCGACAGGCCGGTGGTCACCCGATTGGCCGCATAGATATTTGTCGTGGTGATGCCACCGGCAGCGCCACCGACGACCACGGTGGCATTTCCGCCGCCATAAGTTCCGAAGCCGAGAGGCCCGCTGACGTAAACCGCGCCTTTGTAGTTGCCGAAATTGACGGACCAGCCGGTGGCCTGTCCGAGATCCGGCGCACCCTGCAGCATCAGCCACTCACCGCCGTCGCGCATCAGGCTCAGCTGGGCGTTGTAGCCGGCAAGATTGCCCTGGACCGTCACTCGCAGATCGCCGCCGTGATCCGGGAAGTAATTCGCGCGATCGTTGAAGGTGGACTCGAGCCCGGTGCCGCTCGGCAACTGGATCGAAGGCTGGTTGATGATGTAGGCGCTGTTGCCGCTGGCGAGATCTTGCTGCGTGCCCGCCGTGTAGACCGCGTACAGCGAGCGCTCGGTCAGTGAGCCACCGGCCAGGAGATCGAGGTCGCCGGTGCCGGTGCGGATCACGCTGGCGATTTCGGTTTGTCGCACGTCCGCTCCCATCTTGGTCGGCGAGTGGGTGTGGTAATCGTCCAGCACGATATTGCCGGAGTTGCCAAGCCGATCGGCGGGCAGCAGCGCGCGGCTGTCGCCGGAGGCGAGATCGGCGCCGCCGACCAGGCGGATCGACGCTGACATGGCGCCCGGCGCCAGCATCGGCGCGATCGCATAGATCTTGCCCTGCGACAGACGGACGATATCGGCGGCTGCCGGCACAAGCTGATCCCCGCCGAAGTAGAAATAGGTGTCACCGGTCCACAGAATTTTCGTTCCGGCGGGAATTAGGTCACCCGAATAGAAGTAACCACGGTCGGTACTGACATACAATCTGGATTCGCCATCGTACCAATAATAAGGGAGCACCCAATCCTCGCCGAGAGTCATATCTTCTGTCGGCGTGTAATCATCGTAAGGCGGGGCATAGGCCGGAATCACCGTGACGACGCCGTTCTGCGGCCGGTCGCGGAAATTGACCTCGTCGGGGCTCGATTTAGGCTCGGCGAATCCGTCGGTGATGCTGCCCTTGATGGTGAGGTTGCCACTGGCGCGGATCATCAGCGCGAGCGGCTCGCCGAAGCCATAGGTCGCCGAGGCGGTGTTACGGTCGGCGTTCGGTCCGTAACGAAAGCCGGCGAGATCGAGGTCGCCGACGACCGTCAGTTTGCCACCCGACGCCGCGCTGGAGACGATCTCCACGCCGGGTCGGAAGTGATAGGCGGCGCCGACGGTCTTCAAGCCGGCAAGCCTCGCCTGCAAAGCGTTATTGCCGAGCGCATTGGCGTAGAAGGTCTGGTTGGTCGCATCGATCTGCGCCAAACCAACCGCGCCGGACACCACGCCGGCCGCTGTATCGTCCTGCACGATGGTTCCGTTGGCATCGGTCGGGCTGTAAGTCCAATAGCCGTTGACAGCGAGGCTGGCGATGCCGCGCAGGTTCAGCGGCGACGGCGCATCGATGTTGACATCGCCGCCGGTCTCGGAGCTGCGGCGAGCGTTGATCTCGACCCGGCCGCGCGAAATGCCGTCCGGTGACGACGTGTCCAATGTCGCGCCGCCGCCGATCCGGATCCAGCCCTGGCTGGTGCCGAGCTCGATCGAGTTGCGGTTGGAGGCCTCGATCGCCTGGCCGTAGCTGTCGACGACGAGCTGAGTGCCGTGCACGTCGAGCACCGCATTGCCGGTCAGCACGACGTCGTCGCGCGCGGCGAGCCGGATCGCGCCGCTGCGCAGACCGCTGGCATCGATTCGACCATCGACCGTCAGGCTGCCACCGTCGGCCGTGATCGTCACGTTGCGAGCCTTCACGTCGCTGCCGACCGCCAGGTTGCCGCTGCCGAACACAAAGGCGCGGCTGTAGGCGAATCCCTCCGCATTCAGCCTCTGGTTCAGCGCGGCAAAGTCGGCGCTCAGATTGCCGCCGCCGAGCGAATCCGCGGCGAGATCGAAGGCGCCGTCACGGGCGCCGTTGCCGCCGCCGCTCGCCAGCAGCGCGCCGGCGAACCGCGCCGCGCCGGCGGCGCGCAGCTTGAACGTGCCGGCGTCGCTACCGTCGGACGACAGGTCGACGATCGAGCCGGCCGCCAACGTGACGTTGCCGTTCAGGCTCACCAGCGTCACATCGCCGGCCCAAACCTGGCTAACCGCCTGGCCGATGGCGACGGCGTGCCCGGACAGATCGAGCCTCGCCCGAGAATCGATCAGCAGATCCTGCCGCGCCGTCAGCGTCAGCGCGCCGCCCGGCAGCAGCACGGCGGTATCGACCCGCAGCGTGTCGGCAGTGACGGACAGCGTCGCGCCGAGGCCGCCGGCGGGACCTGCCACGGCTCCGGTTTGCGTGAGCGTCACCGCGCCGCCGTAGATCGCGAGGTTGGCGCCGGCATCGCCAGTGATCGCAGGCGTATTGAAGACGAGCGTGCCGCCGACCCCCTGGTAGCTGGCCGGATCGAAGCTGCCGCCGATCGCGGGGCCGCCCGCATAGACCGACACTGTGCCCTTGTTGTTCGCCGTGACCCGTTCGGCCGCGTTGAAGACCGCGGTATCGAAGCCGAGCATCAGGCGGTTGAATACGAGATTGGAGTCGGACTGCGCCTCGGCCGGATAGCCGAACACGACTTCGCGGGCATCGACCACCAAGGCTCCGCTGTTGCCGAGACCGGCGAGGCGCTCGGGAGGCGTCGCGCTCTTGAACTGCGGGGTGCTGCTAGGTCCGGTGGCAACGGGATCGAACACGCTGCCGCCGGTCCACACCAGCCGGTTGGTGGCGAGATGCACGCTGTCCGAACCGGAGCCATAGCCGTAGATAGCGGGGCTCGCCAGAACCAGCTCGTCCAGCCGCGATCGGCCGGTGAGCGGATCGAAGGTCGACAGATCGCTAGAGCCGAAGAAGTTGATCGACTGGCCGGCCGTCATGACCAGATGCTCGACCGCCGGCGCCCCGGCCGCGCCGCCGCCCGACAACAACGTATCGAGGAAGCCCTGGTCGAACCGCAGCCCGACCGGAAGGTTGGGCACAGCGGCAAGCGCCTCTGCCGAACCGATGTTTAACGAGGCAACGCTGAGCGCCAGGTTGCGGGTGCCGAGCTTGATGCTGCCGCTCGTCTGCAGCCCGGTGGGCGCGTAGAATCCGATCGTGCCTTCGGAGTAGAGCGCGGCGCCGTCGTTCATGACGATTCCGCCGCTGCCGAGGCCAGTATTGGCGTTCAGGATGATCGAGCCGTTGGAGACGACCAGCAGGGTGTACAGGCTCGGATAAGATTGCGGCGCAGTACCGAACGCAAGTCCCGAGCGCGAATCGAGACCCGAGAAGCCGCGGCCGAGCGTGTTGATTTCGGCCCCCGCTTGCAGGGTAATCGTGGTCCCGGCGAAGGCCAGAACTTGCGAGGCGGACACCCGGACCCCGGCTTCGATCGTCAGCGAGTCGACGAGGGCAAGATTGCCGCTGTCGACACTCACATAGGTGTTGTTATCGTATGGCCGTCCGCCAAGCACGAGGTTCGGTGCGCCGACGGCGGCGAGCGTGCTGGAGCTCACCGTGGTCCTGCTCGCGGTGTTGGCGGTCGCGCTGCCCGGTGCCGTGATCACCAGCGCGCCCTTGTGCAGCGCATCTCCGGTGGTCAGGAACAACGAGCCGTCGATGCCGCCTGCTGCGGCGGCAAAGTCTATGATGCCGTTGACCTTGAGGGCGCTGTTCGCTGCGACCGTCGCATCGAGCCCGAGGTCGATCGTGAGGAACTTGGCATCGGCCTCGACCATCGTGCGCCGCGTGCCGAACTGCGCGGCCGTGCTCAGCACGAAGTCGCCGTAGCTCTGTTCGTTGAACTGCGCATAGTTGCGCACGGCATCGGCCGGCGTGATCACCAGCCGGGTTGCAAGCGCATCCTGTATATTGGTGTGGGCCACGGCCTGATGGCCTGTCAGGACGTAGGAGCCGTTGGCGAGCGCGACGGGGTTGACGGCTTGATCCGTCCTGGCGCCGAGTTCGACCCGGTAGGCGCCCGGCAGCAGCGCGTAGTTGGCCGGCAACAAGGTGTAGGTGCCGGCCGGCAGGCCCGGTACGCCGGCCGGGATGGTGATCTGCTGGCCGATCGTCGGTACGCCGCCCGTCCAAAGATTGTTGTATCCACCGGCAGCCGGCGCGGTGAAGGTGCCCGGCACGATCGCATAGACCTTGTTGCCGGCACTGCTGAAGCCGTGGATTCCCGCATTGGCGAGCGGCGTCAGCAGCGGATCGACCGACCCGCCGCGCCCGGAGATGAAGGCCGCGCCGGCGAGCGTGCCGCCGCCCGACAAATCGATCAGCGAGCCGGCGTCGGTCTGAACGGATATGCCGGCGACGCCGACGCCGACATAAAGGGACGTCGATCCCGATGCGCCGGTCCTGTACAGGCCGTTGACCAGGGACGGCGTCACCGGAGCTCCGCCATCAACCGTGTAGCGGATGCCGTCGGCCGTGCCACCGTAAGGGACGATCAGTCCGTCGGCGCTGACCGAGGTGATGCTGCCGGGCATGAACTCGATAAGACGCGTGGTATTGACTGCCCGGCCGGCGGGCGTGGCGAAATCGCCGAACTGAATTTGCCCCATCGGGGCGCGAACGACGCCGCCCTGCTCGATCGTCTCGGCGAGCAGCGTCAGATTGCCGAACACCGAATATGGCATGTCGGGCACCGCGCCCGTTCCATGCACCGTCAGCCGCGAGCCGGCATCGTTGAACCTCGTGAATCCGAACGTGTCGCCCGCCGTTTCGATGCCGCCGGCGGCAGCGAGCGCGACCGCGCCGGAGGCCGGATAGATCTGTGCCGCCGTGAGATCGAGATCGCCGCCCGCCGCGAGTATCGTGACGTAATCGACAAGGCGGGCGTTGGCGCGTTCCGTGGCTTTCAGGAAACGGATGTCGCCGGAGCTGGCGACGCTGGCCATTTCGTAAGCGAGGGACGCCAGGTTGCGGATATCGACGAGGTCGGCCGACACGGAGAACGAAGCTCCCTTCGCATAGACCGGCAGCCGATCCGCGAACATCGTCGTCCATTCCGGATGCAGCGTGTTGGCCTGAAGCGTGTGACCATCGATGAATACATAGGGCGCGGCGAGCGTGACCTTGCCTGTCGCGGCGGTGTTGACGATTTTACCCTGCTGCAAAACGAGGCTGCGGCCGAGCGACAGATTGACATCACCGTCAAAGGCGATCGCGCTGCGTCCCCACAGCGAAAGCGAGTCGAAGCCGCCGGCCTTGACCTGCGCGGCACTGAGGCGGCCGCTGCCGAGGACCAGCCCGGCGTCCGCGACGCCGGGCGCGAGACCGTCGGTCAATCCGGTCGGTGTCGTGTCCTGGGTGATGGCGATCACGCGACCGGCCGTCGCAGCCTGGACGAGAGTCGATGAGGCGCCAGCGCCGATAGCGACGATCGGCGATTCCAGAGTCAGCGAGAGCGATCCGCCGCTGGCGCCAACGCCCCCGGCCGCGGCCCGCATCGTCCCGTCTATAGCAAACCCCCACAGGCTGGAGAGTCGAATCGATCCGCCGTTGCCCGCGACCAGCGCCGGCCCCTCACCGAGCACGTCGAGGACTGCGCTCGCGCCCGACGCATCGATCAGCGCGCCGGGACGGATGACCACGAACGCGTTGCCCGAGTTCATCCCGTCGGTGGTCGGCGTCTCGTCGGTGCCGAGCACGATCGAACCACCATCGGTGACCGTCCCGTAGCGTCGGCCACGACTGTCGGTCGCCGCATGGGCGATGCCCGAGACGTCGAGCACCGCATTGCTGCCGATCCAGACCGAACGTCCGAAGCTGGAGTTGGCCGTGAGGGGAGCGGATGGCGTGAGATTGAACGCGCTGATCGAACCGCCGCGCGCAGTGATTTCGCCCTCGATGGTTATCTGATCGTCGCCGAAGAGGCTGACGCTACGGCCTGGATCGACGCTGATCGACGCTCCGCTCCCGATCGTGATCGGAGCCGCGGCATGCTCGTTGGCAAGCGCTACGCTGGAGTACAATCCCGCTGCGCGCGCGGTGAGAACCAGGTCGGCGCCGGGCCGCTGGTTCAAGGTTCGACGTAGCGCGTCCTCGGCGAACAGCGGCGCCAGCGCGAGCGATGCCGCCGTGTCGACCCTGCCGCCGGTCGGCAGATCGACCAGCGCTCGGGAGAACTGATAGGTTGGCTCAACGACTTCGATTTGCAGCCCGGGCTGGACCGTAATGCCGAGCCCGCTGCTGATTGCGTAGGAAGAGAAGCCCTTCTGGAACAGAGATGGGTCGAGCGCCAGCACCGGCGCCACCTCGACCGACTGCGGCAGAACCGCTCCGGCCGGCAGGACGTAGCCCTTCGACAGAACCGCGTCATAGGCCAGCACACTTCCGGCTGCGAAGTTCACGTTGATCGGAGAGAGCCTGAGCGGGGTCGTGAAGGAGTTCGGCGGAAGCACGTAGCCGCTGCTGAAATTGCCGGCCATCGTCTGCAGAATGGTGCCGGCCGGCACCGTGCTGCCGGGGTAGTAATAATGGAAGGTGGTATCCATGGCATAGAAAATGCCGGCCGGGACCGTCCATCCGGCGCTGCCGACGGTCACCACGGCGGTGCTCGAGACCTGCGCCTGGGCGCCTGCCGGCACCAACTGTCCGCCCGCGACCGAGGTAATCGTCATGGTGATCGAGAACGGTGCAACCGTGCCCCTGGCCAGTGTCACAGGCGACGCCAGCACCAGCAAGACCGGTGCCGCCTCGCCGGCCGCCAGCGTGCCGCCGGGAAGCGGCGACGGGCCGATCACCATCGCGCCTGACGTCGACAGGGCCAGCTTGCCACCCTTGCCGAAGCCGTTCGAGACCACCTCGCCGTTCAGCGCCAGCGAGTTTCCTCCCAGCGTGATGTCACCCCCATTGCCGCCGGAGAATTTCCCGGTCGACAGGATTGCGCCGCCGGCCGAGGCGTCGAGCCGCACGCCCGCAGGGATCACCAGATCGTAGCCGTTGAGCGGGCTGCCGCTGACCGTGATGGCACCGCCATTGCGGTAAGCAAGCCCCGACACGCGCGTCGGGTCGAGCAGCGCATTGGTCCAAAGCCCGCGGGTGTCGACAGTAACGCCCGGATCAAACGAAGACACCGAGAGGGTGACACTGCCGCCACGCGCGGTGATGTTGCCGCCCAGATGGTTGACGCTGAGCGACACGATCGCTCCGGGCGCGAGCGTCAGATCGCCCTCGATTTCAGAGCTGCCGAAAACGCTCAGCCCGCCGAGCCCCATGGCGCTGATTTCCGCCGCATCGAAGACATGGCTCGGCGCGGTGACTTGTGTGGCCCCGGGTCCGGCGAACAAAACGATGCCGCTCGTCTGCGTGCCGCCGTTTCCAAGTCCGATATCGACAGTTCCCACCAGAAGCTGTCCGGGCAAGCCGGGTTGCGTCTGAGTCAGCTTGTAGCCGTCGGTCTTGGTGGACGGCCGCGATGTCGTCTGACGCTCGCCCGTATAGACGGCGGCGTCGATATCCGCCTTGAAATCCGACGTCGCCGCGAGGATCTGCAGCAATCCGGCGTCGCGGCCGACGCTGTAGGCGTCTTGGTGGAAGCTGCGCACAGCGCCGTGCGCGGGAGCGCCCCAGGTTTCCTTCTGCCCCCAACGGGCGTGGTCGCGTGTGAAACCGCTGCCATAGCTGATGATCGGCATGTCTGCCGGCGCGTTGCCGATGCTGTAGATACGGCCGTCGGCACCAATCACCATTGTGGTGAGGAGGTCGCCCGCCGCATAGTTCACCATGCCGCCGGACAGATCGATCAACGCGCCGCGTTCCGCGATCACTTTCCTGCCGGCTGCCAGCGTCACGGTGCCGCCGACCGCGGTCCACTCGCCGATGGTGTGACCGGTGTTGCCCAGATAACCGCCGACTTCGAGCAAGCCACCTTTGGTGTAGTAGCGGTCGGATGCGTAGCCGCCGGTGCCGGCCGGCACCAGCACGAGGTCCCGGATATCGATCCAGGCGTCCTTGCTGACGAGCACGCCACTGTCGCGGTTGACCGGGCTGTCGCGCATCTCGTTGGGCTGGATGTTCACCTTCAGATTATTGGCCGAGGCCGGCAGTACCGTGCCCGTGGTGCCGGAGACATCGAGGGTCGCCAGCGTTTCGACCCGGATGTCGCTCACCGACGACACCGCGATCTGACCGCCCTGCGCCAACGTCAGCGAATTGCGCCTGAAGGTGACGAGGCCACCCGAGACGATCTCGACACGCGACTGATCCTGGCGGTCGTCGAGCCGGCTGAGATTGTTGAATTGTGGCGCGTCGTTCGCAGCGGCGGCGCGGCCGGAGTTCTGTTTCGTCGAATCGGCGATCAGCGCGTCGCGCTGGCTGTCGAGCGCGGTGACCTTGCTGTCGAGCTCGGGCAGAACGGCAGTGAGCGCGCCATCCGCCACAGTCACACTGCCGGTGGGGTCGGTGATTGAATTGAGCAAGTGCACGGTGCCGCGCTGATCGACCGAAGTGGTCGCGACCAGGATGCCGTCCTGGGTGACGCTGTGACCCGCAAGCGTGATGTCGCCCTGCTGCGCGAAGACGAGGCCGCTGTTGCCCACGGCGCCGCTCTGACTGTTGCTGGCCCGAACCGGAGCGACTTCGACACCACGCGTCGTCGACGTGGTGTTGCCGTCGGTGGCGTAGCCCGAGCGAAGAATAAAGCTGTCGCCGGCGGCCAGCACGGTCTGGCCCTTGGGCGTGGAGATGGAGCCGGCATTGCGCACTTCGGTGCCGAGCAGGATCACCGAGCCGCCGCCGCTGGTGACGGTCTTGGGCGCCGCGGTGGCGATCGACGCGCCGGCCTCGACCACGATGGTGCCGCCGGCCGCCGTGAACGACGGGTTGTACACTTTGTTGATGGCGGTCGAATAGATGCCGTAAGTGAGGAACTGATTGTCGGTGATGCTCGCCGCCGAGGCGATCAGGCTGCCGACAGTGATCTGGCTGGCGCCGCCGAAAATGATGCCGTTCTGGTTGATGATGTAGATCGAGCCGTCAGCCCGGATGCTGCCGAGAATGCGACTGGGCGAGCTTGAAGCGCCGACGCGGTTGAGCGCGACCCAGCTTGAATTTCCTTGCTGATCAAACACAAGGCTGGTGTTCGCGCCGATGTTGAAGCTCGACCAATTGAGGATCGCCTGCGCGCCGGTCTGCTGCACCGTGACGGTCGGCGCATCGCTCGGACCGCTTTGCATCGGCGTGCGCGCGTTGGTCCAACTCACCACCGGACGCGCGATACCACCCGCCGCGAGGCCGGAATCAGGCACCAGTCCGCCGACGGTCAGGCCGTTCGGCACGCCGCCAGAGCTGCTCGCGGCGGCACGTGCGGCTGCTTGCGCCGCCTGCATGGCCTGGATCGCAGTGGTTGCCCGCGTCAGCGACGCCGACCCCTGCGCCGCAGCCGAGGCCGCCTGCGCGGCGGCTTGCGCCGCCGCGTCTACGGCGAGAGTCGGCGCCGACAGCGTTGCGCCGCCGCCCAACGAACGCGCCGACGCGGGCGGCGCGCAAAGCAGCAGAGCGCTCGCGCTTACCGTGACCAGCAACGCGGCATGCGCGGCGAGTCGACGGGTTGCGCCGGGGGAACCAAAGAGCATACGGGAGGCGGCATTGGCAACGGGCATGGTCTCTCTCAGTTCGATCGGCGACACGGCTGGCATCGATCGTGCCCAGCACGATCGATGCGTCCGAGAGAGACGATTGCCGCGAAGCGAGTCTGAACCTGACGACGCGTTAATTTTTGTGAAGATTTTTTATCATGGTGGGACGACGGCTAGACTACGAGCATGACGCCGCCCGGCAGAGACCGGGTCCTGGCGCCGTAAGCCTGAGCCAGCCAGGTCAACACATCATCGATGCGATCGACGCGAAAACGGCCGTTGACGGTCCTGTTCGCCAGCGCAGATCGCATCAGGACGATCTTGCCGGGTCGATACCTGTTCAACTCCGCGATGACATCGGCGAGCGGCGTGTCGCGAAAGATCAACACCCCGTCGAGCCAGGCTGCGGCGTCGTTCGGATTGACCGACACCGTCTGGCCGAGCCCGGCGCGGTCATAACGGAGCTGCTGATTGGCGCCGAGTGTGGCGACGTGCGGTCCGCTCTCGACACGCACTTTGCCCTGGGAGCAGGTTACGCAGACGCTGTTTCCGAAGTTGCGGATGTCGAACCGGGCAACGCTGCCGATCGTCAACCCGCTGTCGGCCGCAACCACGAGCGCCCTCGCCGCCTGCGCCGGAACTTCAAACGACGCCTCGCCTGCAATCAGCGTGATCTGGTCCAGATCGCCGTGGGAAACCGGCACCGAAATCGCGGTCTGCGTGTTCATCCGCACCGCTACGTCGCCCGGCAACATCAGGCGTCGCTGCTCGCCGGTGGCTGTCCGATAGTCGGCTCGCAGCTCGTCGAGCGACGGCCACAAGCCAAGCGGCGGCATCACCACCGCGGCGCTCGCGGCAGCGGCGGCGAGCGCACCACCGCCCACCAACATCGCACGCCGACTCATCGGCGCCGCTGGCGACGGCCAGACCGGGACGCCCTCCTGGGCCACCAAGTCTCGCCCCGCGGCGCCGAGATTGCGCCACAACCTTGCCGCCTCGGCGAACTCTCGCTCGTGCGCGGGGCTCTGCCGGCGCCAGAGGTCAGCGGCATCGAAATCCGAGCGTTTGGCTTCTCCGGAGAGCAGATGCGTGATCAGCCGGCGTGCGTCGGTTCTCAATTCGGTTCTTTCGCCCCCGTCGGATCTAATCATCGCGCGCAGCCAGGATGTGCGGCCCGCCCGGGAGCGGTGATGAAAGTCTCTCTGGAAGAGACGTTTCTCGCGGCGCCAATCGGTACAGGTCCGCCGTCATTTTTTCGAGACGCTCGGCGCAATAATCGTGAGCGGCCTGCAACTCACGATGCACGTAGCGCACGGAAACGCCGTAACGCCGCGCGATCTCGCCGCGCGGCAGACCTTCGACACGGGCGGCGATCAGGATCGCCTTCTGCCGTGGCGGGAGTTCGGCCATGATGGCGGTGAGCAGCCGCAATTCCGAGCGTCCCTCGGCGTCGCGTTCGGCGTCCGGCGCGTCGTCGGAGATGCCGAGCAAGGTCGCAGCATCGGATGTGGACACCAGACGGTTTTCGGCACGCAGATGATCGCGGCCCATATTGATTGCGATGCGTAGCAGATAGGTGTCAGGACTGCGCACAGCATCGATCTGGCCGCCGCGCTGCAAGCGCAGCCAGGTATCGTGCAATGCGTCGCCAGCCAGTTCGGACGACCCGAGATAGCGTGTCAGGCGCCGTTTGAAATCGTCGTAGCGCAGCAGCAGGCGTTGCTGCAGCGCTGCCCAACCCGCCTCCGTCATCGCTCGACCCGCTGCCGCTGCCGCTGAAGCGTCCGGCAATCATTCTGCATATCCGGCAACACCGTCATGATGACCGGCTGAGCGAAGCCGGCGGGCGGCGGCTCACCGATTTGGATCCGCTGAAGCGCCGCCTCCAGCGCCGCGTCCCCGTCGACGTCGCCGGTGGTGTCGAGCAACGCCGAGCGCGCGATCAGGCCGGACGGCGCGATCCAAAGCCCGATCGCAATCCGATGTGGCACTATTGACGGACGCGCATCGCCGCAGAATGCCTGTCGAAGGCCAGCCTGAATCCGGCCGTAGTAGCGGATCACGGCGCTCCGCAGCACCGAATGGGCTTCTGACGCAGCCGGATCGAGTTCGAGGACGACCCCATCCTGCGCCATGTAACGCGGAACGAGGCCGGTACCGGCGAGCAGCCGGCGCAGGGCCACGTCCGGTGCAAGCGCGCCGCGGACATCCGAAGACTGCCGGCCCTTGGCCAGCGCGGCGTCATAGATCACCTGGAAGCCGGAGATCACCCCATAGGCTTCCAATGCCGCCCCCAATTGCTGCGCCGGGATGTCGAACGGCAGCGGACGCGCCGCGGCGCTGCTGGTGCCACGTTGCACGGGATCGGCCTGCTCCGCAGCAACGGGGCATGGGACATTCGCTGTCAGGCACAGCGCCAATAATGCAGCGGTTCGCCGACATCGCAAGACTGCCTGGCCCATCCATCTGCATCCAGTCGCCGGGCGGATGGAGCTGACACGTTGATCCGCGGGCAACGCCTCGTCTCGTAGTGAGGAATTGTGACAATTTGACCACGAAACCCCGCGAAGCGCGCCTGCTCGCGCTTGGGTGGAGCACCTTCGGAGCCGCCCCATCTCTGCCGCGGGGCGCATGGGCCTGCGCCGGTCGCCTCGCTTACTTCTTCAGATTGAGCGAGAATTGCAGGTTCAACGGCTGCAGCATCTCGGGCGGCGGGGGTTCGCCGACATTGCCGCGCATCAGGATGGTCCGCAAATCGGCTTCGGCCCGCGCATCGTTCAGAGCCGGAAACGCGATCTTCTCGACAGTGCCGTCGGGATTGAGCCAGGCCCGCACCACCAGCGTCGGCGGGAGCCCGCCGGGCTTCCCTGCCCGCTCGACGACATGGGCGCGAAACCGATTGGCGATCTCCTCGTCGTCGCTGATCCAGGATTCGAAACGGTACTGGACCAGCTTGGCGAACTGTGTCCACGACGGCGGCGCCGCAGCCGGGCTGCGATAATCCATCGACTGTGCTGCAGCCGTCTTCATGCCACCCGCGCAGACTGAAAACAGGCACAGGGCGAGGACGCAACTTCGCACACCCAGCCGATTGATCGCGAACACCGCCACTTCTATGTCTCCCCGGTCGGCCGAATCCGACGCCCGAACATCGCCGCTCAATTTTGCAGGCATGTGACCCGCGCGGAAATCGATGCCGCGCGATGGGCGCGCGAGCCGCCCCCGGCAATTTGAGGCCGGTCGTCCTCGGACGGCCTGACGCTGTGACTGGCGAGGAACGCCTTCGCTTCGGTGGTCCCGACCGCCTGCACGCGGTTGATCATGCGGCGCCGACTGACGACGCCTTCGACCAGACCGCGGCTGTTCAGAACCGGCGCGCCGCTTGTTCCGAAGCTGGCATTGGATTCGAGCTCCAGCGTCCCGCTACCGTTCCGGCGATCCGCAACCACCGCATTGGCGAGCGTCCCGCCGCCTGCAATCATGCCCGGCAGATTGTCATAGGACGCCGCGAACATCAGATCGCTGGTTGCGGGGGACGAATTTCGAGGGAACACGGCAGCCAGGCCGAGCGTCTTCGGCACCTTGAGCAGCGCAAGATCCTCACGCGGCGACAGCGCCACCACCCGTGCCGCGAACGACCGCCCCTCCTTGGCAATCACGACGCGCGCGCAATCCTCGACCGCATGGCGAGCCGTCAGCATGTGTCCGGCTCCATCGACAAAAAACGCAGTCCCGTTCAGCTCGCGCCGGAAACTGACTGATCTTGCCGTGTGCGACAGCCGGTCGGGTTGCTGCGACAGCTCTCGTCCGCGTTCGGCAATGCTGCTTGGCAACGACTGGCCCATCGCAGGCAACAAGCCGGCGGCGGTCCATCCAGCGATCAGAAGCGTGGTTCGAAGCATCGGCGCAACATGTCTCGTAGCGTGACCGTTGGAGTGAGCTGCCAGCTACTGACGAGCACCATCGTCGCTGTCAATCGCAATTCTCATTCGCAACATCCGGCCGCCGGGTCGCGGACCGCATACCGAGCGCGCGCGAGTTCGAATCCGATGCCCCCCCCCCCCCGATCGGCACTGTCCTGACAGGCTTGCGGCGGCGTGTCTGTCGCAATATGTTCAAACAATCGATGACCAACTCTGATGAGGACTTTGTGGCGAACGAAGCTCTCGAAACAGTGTCGAAACAAGATCAGTATCTTTCCGCCGTTCGACACGAATTGGATCTGTTCGAGCGCCGCGAACGCGACTTTCGCGCTCAGTTGCGACGGCAGAGGGCTGAGCAGTTGACCGAGGGATTGAGCCTCCAGCTCAGCGATTTGCGTTGATTTGAGTAGCGTCCCCGCTTCGCTGACGACCGTTTCCCGCGACGATGGTGTAGTCCCAGGCATCTGCTCCGGCTGCGAATGAGCCCGGTGATGATGGGGTCATGGCGATTGCCGAACGAGGCGCACGCAACCCTCGCGCCTAGCGTCGCAGCGATGCGCTGCCGCTTTGTGCAGGGCAACAGGGTCCGCCCTCAGCGACTCTCGAGGTTCCTTTTCTCTTCGGCGGTCAGCGCGCTCATCTGCGCCTCAGTCAGCGGGCCATTGCCGACGAGTTGAACCGGGCTGTTGACGTTATAGCTGTGCTGCTCGCGTGAGTTGTCTTTTGGGCCCTGATTGCCAGACCCAGGCTGACCGCTGCCGTCGCCTCCGCCGAAGCCGAGGAATTCAACCAGAATGATCGACGGTCGGTCGTTGTTCTGCGACGGGCCGGAGGCGGCTGGCGTCGCGGCACCTGCGACGTTATTTGCAGCCGTCAGCGCCGCGACTGGCGGGCCCTGCACGGTCGGCAAGCCTGTCGATGTCCCCTGAACCTGGATGTTGGCGGCATTGACGATCTGCAGCGCCGCGAGGTTGATGTTGCCCGAGACCCGGATGCCCGCCTCGCCGGCGTCGATGGTGCCTTCAGGCGCGATCAGGTCGACGTCGCCGGCGGTGGTGCCCGGCACCGGATTCAGCGTGGCGATGCCGGCGCCGGTCGAGGGCGCCTGCGGCGACAGCACGACATGGCCGTATTTGTCATAGATCCGCTTCGGCGGCGTGTAGATCTGCGTGCTCTTGGAGCCGCGGCCGGCGTTGATGTCGCCCTCCGCCGACCAGGCCAGGATGCTGCCGCCGAAGGTGGTCATGATGCGCGACAGGCCGAGCAGGATCGAGCCCTTGCTATAGAGGTTGATGTCGCCGGCGCCTTGCGTGATCAGGCCGGAGGCGGCTGGCGGCGTCACGCCTTCGACGCCGATCACCTGGCGGCCGCCGGGCGTCAGCAGCGCGATGTCGCCGCCGCCGATAGTGCGCACACCGCCGCCGTTCTGGAATCCGTTGCTTGCGACGGAGGAGAAGATCGAGATGTCGCCGTCGTAGGTGATCGGCCCGCCGAGCGCGTCACGGTCTGGGAACAGCGTGGCGATCATCTGGCGCCCGCGCAGATAGGATCCGTAGCGCGGGCTGGAGGCGTCGTTGTACTCGCGCCCGCCGGCCTTCAACTCGGCAAAGTAGACCTGGCGCAGGAAGATGTTCTGCTGCTCCGGTTTGAGCCCGCCGAAGTAAGCGCGGGCGTCGGCGTCGTCGCGGGTGGCGTAGCCGTAACGCTGCGCCAGCCAATCCTTCAGCTCGGCCTCGTAGGTCTTGGCGACCTTGCCGGGCTGATCGGCCAGCGGCGTACCGCTGACGGCGCGATTGGCAGGGTCGAGATAGAGCGACGCCACCGCGGCATAGTCGGCGCCGGTACTGCCGGCGCCGGCGAGCAGCGCGACCGAGGCCCCCGGCCGCAGATCGGCCGCATAGGCCGGGCCGGTGCTGACGATGTTGCCCTTGTCGGCGAGGTTGATGTCGCCGCCGGCGGTCATCGACAGTGTTCCGGGGCCGGCGATGCGGACGTTCGGGTAGATGATCTTGCCACCGGCCTGGATCACGGAGACGTCCTTGGCGTCGGCATGGAGGATGGATATTCCGGCGGCGAAACTGGTGCCGGGAAGCACGATGTCGCCGGCCGCGATCATCTCGAGCCGCTTGGCGGTCGCAAGCTGCAGCCCAACGATATCCCCGTTCACCGCATAGATGCGTACCGGGTTTGGATCGCCGGCGTGCAGATCGCTGGTGGCGACGTTCGGAGCCAGTGCGTAGAGACCGAAGGTTGGAGTGTAGATATCGGTGAAGGCATCGTACGTCGTCAGCGTATTGGTGCGCGACATCACGCTATTCGTCCATTCGACGAAGGCCGGGTGGAACGGCGTCGGCAGCAGCGCCGGATCGGCCGGCGACATCCCGCCAATAGATTGTCCGGAGGCGTAAATCGAATTGCGGGCGAGCAGCTCGATCTGCGCCAAAGGTGCCGGCTCCTGACTTATCCCGTTCCCGTTGATGTAGTAGATGCTGCCGCTGGCCGCCGCCGCCGTGTAGATCGGGGACATCCCAATGGATGTGACGAGATCGCCGCCGAGCGACATGATGTCGACCGCGGTGGACGCCCGCATCAGCGAGAACCAGCTCGCGACCGTGCTGCCGGTGGTCGGGCTGGCGATGTCGCCCGTCGTCGCGCTGTCGAGGATGCCAAGATCGCCGGCGCCGCTCATATTCATATCGCCGCGCGACCGCACGGTGGCCATGGCATCGCCGAGGCCCAAGCCAGGGCCAGCAAAGGTACCGTTGTTGTCCAACCCGCCAGCCACCAGTGGCGAGCTCGGACGTGGATCGCCGATCGTCACTGTGTTATAGGTCTTGGACAGGGCGCCGATCTGGCCGGCGGTGAGCGTGACGGCGCCGCGCAGATCGACGATCGAGCCGCCTCTCGACTTCTCATTGAGCTTGCCGGCGACGGCGATATCGACCGTCCCGCCGCCGGTCTCGACCAGTGTGCCGCCGCCGAGTACCCGGCCGGTGGACGCGACGGTGACGATCAGGCCGGTGTATTTCTGAAGAAAATAATCATAAGGCGCGATGCCGCCGGCGTTGCCGCCGATCGTAACGGCCGCGTTGCCGCCGCCGAAGGTGCCGAAGCCGTTGATCGCATCGACGGAGATCGATGAGCCGCTATTATAGTATTTGCCGAAATTGACCGACCAGGCGGTCTTCTGGCCGATCTCGTTGGCCCCCTGGCGAATCAGCCAGTTGCCGGCATTCAGCGTCTGCAAGGTCTGGTAGCCGGTGTAATCGCCCTGCACGACGACGCGCAGGTCGCCGCCATGCTCCGGATAGTAGCTGATGCGGTCGTTCAGCGTCGCCATCAAAGCGGGGGTCGACAACGACCCGGCCGGGAGTTTGGTGGTGAAGTCGCTATCGTCGGAGCGGGGCGCGCTCTGGGTGCCGGCGGTGTAGATGCCGAACAGCGACTTGGTGACCAGCGAGCCACCGGCCAGCAGATCGAGATCGCCGGTGCCAGTGCGGATCACGCTCGATATCTGCGACGTCTGATTGTCGCCGCCGGACCCGGACGGCGTGTGGGTGTGGTAGTCGTCGAGAGTCATGTTGCCCACGCCCGCCAGAGCGGTGGCGGAGAGCAAGGCACGGCTGTCGGCCGAGGCGAGATCGGCGCCGCTGACCAGCCGGATCGAAGCCGACATCGCCCCCGGCGCCAGCATCGGCGCGATCGCGTAGATCTTGCCCTTGGAGAGGGTGGTGACGATCAACCGGAAGTCGGGAACGACTGTGCCGACGTTGAAATGGAGTGGATAGCCTCCGACATATCCGACCAATGTGGTGCCTGCCGGCACCACAGTCCCCGGCGCGTAAGTGCGGCCGGTGCTGTCTTTCATCGCTGTCCATTCGGTGTTCGTCCAATCGTGGACGAGGGTCATGGGCTGCGGGTACACATAGGCCCACCAATTGTCGGCGTCGAAATAGCCGGCTGTCGTGTCGTGCGATGTGTCGCCATCGTCCACGGTAAACCCGCCGGGAAATAATCCCATGTCTATCGTAGAGGTCGTCGAGATCGTCCGGTCGCGGAAGTTGTTCTCGTCAGGGCTGGTCTTCGGCACGCCGAAGCCGTCGGTGATCGAGCCCTTGATATCGAGATTGCCGCTGGCGCGGATGGCGAGCGCGAGCGGCTCGCCGAAGCCGTAGGTGACCGAAGCCGAGTTGCGGTCGGCGTCCGCCCCGTAGCGATAGCCGGCGAGATCGAGATCGCCGAGCACCGTCAGCTTGCCGCCCGAGGCAACGCTGGAGACGATCTCGACGCCCGGCCGCAGGTGATAGGCGGCGCCCGCCGCAGTCTTCAGGCCGGTGAGACGGGTCTGCAGCCCGCTATTGCCGAGCGCATTGGCGTAGAAGGTTTGGTTGGTGGCGTCGATCTGCTTCAAGCCGACAGCGCCGGTCGGAACTCCCGTCGTGGTGTTGTCCTGCACGATCGAGCCGTTGGCATCGCTCGGGCTGTAGGTCCAGTAGGCATTCACGGCGAGGCTGCCGATGCCGCGCAGATTGAGCGGACCGGAGGCGTCGATCTGGATGTCGCCGCCGGTCTCCGTGCTGCGGCGGGCGTTGAGGTCGACACGGCCGCGCGCGACGCCGTCGGGCGACGAGGTATCGATGGTGGCGCCGGCATCGAGGCGCAGCCAGCCGGCCGCGCCGGTGTTGATCTCGACGCTGTTGCGGTTGGAGGCCTCGATCACCTGACCATAGCTGTCCAGCACCAGCGACGTGCCACGGACGTCAAGCACGGCGCTCCCGGTCAGCCGCACGTCGTCGCGCGCCGACAGCCGGACCGAACCGGTGCCGCGGCCTGCGGCGTCGATGCGGCCGGCGACGGTCAGGCTGCCGCCGTTGACCGCGATCGCCACGTTGCGGGCGCGGACGTCGTTGCCGACCACAAGGCTGCCGCTGGCGAAGGTGAAGGCGCGGCTGTAGCCAAAACCGCTGCCGTTCAGCGCCTGGTTCAGCGCCGCGAACGATGCGGTGAGATCGCCGCCGAGCGAGTCGGCGGTGAGGTTAAACGCGCCGTCGCGCGCGCCGTTGCCGCCGCCCGAGCCCTTCAGGGCGCCGGCAAGACGCGCGGCGCCCGCCGCCGTGATGGTCAGATTGCCGGCGTCGCTGCCCTCCGACGACAGATCGATCACCGAGCCCTGCCCCGTTATCACGTTGCCGGTCTGGCTGGTCAGCAAGATGTCGCCCGCCCAAGCCTGTTTGAGCACGCCGTTGAAATCGATAGCATGACCGGCGACGTCGAGCCGCGCCGCATCGGTGAGAACGAGATCACCGTTGCGCGCGGTCAGGCTGAGCCGGCCCGCCGGCAGCACGATCGCCGAGGCCACCGTGAGGCTGTCGCCATTGATCGACAGTGTGCCGCCGAGGCTGCCGGCTGCGCCGGCCGAACTGCCCGCAGGCGCCGTCACGTCGATGGCGTTGCTGTAGAGGCTGAAGGTCGCGCCGGATTCGGTCGTCATCAGCGGCGTCTGCAAGCTCAGCGCATTGCCGGTGCCGCGATAGGTCGCGGGATCGAAGCTCGACGTCACCGCCGGCCCGCTGCCATAGACCGACAACGTGCCGCTGCCATTGGCGCTGATGCGCTCGGAGGCGCCGAACTGGACGCGGTCGAAGCCGAGCATCAGGCGATTGTAGTTCGCGCCGCTCACCGGCGCGACGTTGCTCGGCGTGCCGAACAGGATCTGCCGGGCGTCGACCGCGAATGCGCCCGCGTTGCCGAGGCCGGCGATGCGCGCCACGGGCTGCGAATTGCCCTGCCAGACCAGCGTGTCGGTGACGATCCGGGCGGTGTCAGCCGAGGTGCCGTAGCCGTAGATCGAAGGACCGGCCAGCACCAGCTCGGCGAGACGGGACTTGCCGGTCGCGGGATCGATGGTGCTGAGGGTGACGTCGCCGAAGAAATTGACGCCGTTGCGGGCACCGAGCGTCAATTGTTCGACCGCCGGCGCGCCGGGAACGCCGCCGCCGGCGAACAGCGTGTTGAGGAATGTCTGGGTGAGATTGAGCCCGGCCGGCAGCACGCTCGAAACCGCGGCGAGCGAAGCCTCGGTGCCAATGTTGAGCGACGCCGCGTTGAGCGCCAGCCGCCGGGTGCCGAGGCCGATGCTGCCCTGCGTTGACAGCCCGCGATCGGCAAAGAATCCGATGCTGCCCTCCGAATAGAGGCCGCTGCCGTTCTTCATCAGGATCGAGGTGGTCGAGCCGGTGGGCGTGCCGATGATGAATGTGTCATTGGAGGCGCCAAGCACAGCGCCTCCGTTGATGTAGCCCAACTTGAGGCCGGTGGCGGTATTGAGCCAGGAGTAGCCGTGGCCTAGCGTCGAGACGATCACCCCCTCCGACAGCGTGACGGTATTGACCGCGCCGAGGAAGATGGAGTCCGCCGTCAGGTGGACGTTGGCGTCGAGCGTGAGGCTGCGGGCGGCGGCGGTGATATAGACATTGCGGTCAGTGTTGCCGTTGAGACTGCCCAAGCTGTAGACACTGCTGCCAAGCGAGACGTTCGGTGCGTCGACGGCCGCGATCGCCGCCGCCGAGACCGTCGTTACATTGGCGCTGTTGACCGCCTGAGAAGCATCGCCCGTGATCACGAGATCCGTGGTGGCGTTGTCGTAGATCCCGCGCGCCGGCGCCAGCACAAACACGCCGGACAGCCCACCGGTGTCCGCGGTGAAATCCGCCTTGCCGCTGAACATAAAGGCGCTGTTGACGGCATCCGCCGCGGTCGAGCGCACGCTGGCGGTCAAGGTGTGAGCGTCCGCCTCGATCATGTAGCGGATGTTGCCGAACTGAGCGGCCTGGGCCAGCACGAAGCCGGTATAGCTCTGCTCCTGGTATTGCGAATATTTCCGCACCGTCGGCGCCGGAGTGACGATGGCCTGGGTCGGCAGCGCATTGACGATCGAGGTGTCGGCGATACCCCGATAGACCGGGACGATGGTCGAGCCGTTGGCAAGCGTCGCCACGTTCGGCAGCCGCGTGGTCGTCGTGGCCGCGAGTTCGACACGGAAGGCGCCGGGCAACAGCGCGTAGCTTGCCGGCAAGAGCGTGTAGGTGCCGGCCGGCAGGCCGGGAACACCGGCCGGAACGGTGATCTGTTGACCGATGCCGGGCGTCGATCCGGTCCACGCCGTGTTGTAGCCGCCAGTGACCGGTGCCGTCACCACGCCAGGAACGATCGCATAAACGGAATTGCGGGCCGAGCTGTAAGTGTTGCCGGGATTGGCGTTGGCGAGCGGCGTCATGAGCACGTCGACCGAGCCGCCGCGGCCGGTGAGGAAGGCCGCTCCGGTGAGCGTACCGCCACCCGACAGATCGAGCAGCGCGCCCGCATCGACCGTCTGCCGCCGGCCATTAAGCGTTATGCCGATACTCGCCCGCGTGCCGTCCTTGAGCGCGAAGGCGCCTCCCAGATCCGCGAACACCGCCGCGGCGCCGTCTACGAGATAGTTGACGCCGTCGCTTGAGCCGCCATAGGGCATCACCAGCCCGTCGGTGCTCACCGAGGTGATGCTGCCGGACAGCAATTCGACCTGGGTCGGAGCCTTCCCCCCATTCAAATCGCTGCGGCCGACGATGATCGAGCCGAACGGCGCGCGAACGACACCACCCTGATATATATTGTCCGCATAGAGTTCGAGCGAGCCGAACAGCGAATACGGCATCGCCGGCGTGTCGCCGTTGCGGCGGATGGTCAGCACCGAGCCGGTTGCGCCATAGGTCAGGGCGCCCTGCCAAGTGGTCTGCGTCACGCCAGCGGCAGCGACCGCGCGCGCGCCGGAGGCCGGATAGACCTGCGCGGCGGTGAGCGTCAGATTGCCGCTGGCGCCGAGCGTGGTGACCCGGCCGGAGGTGGCGGTGCCGTTCTGGCCGACTTCCGTCGCGGCAGTGGCGGCAAGGAAGCGCAGATCGCCGGAGCTGATCACGTTTGTATCGCGATAAGTGGTCCGCACCCGGTTTCTGGCATCGACGAGATCGCCCGAGATGGTCAGCGCGGCGCCGGTCGGATAGGCCGCGCGTTCGTTCGGGAGATAGACAGACTGGTAGCTGTCATCCCCCATCACCGTCATGCCGTCGAGCAGAACGTACGGCGCCGACACCGACGCCTGGCCGGTCGCCGAACTGTTCATCAGCGGACCCTGCCGCAGCGTCACGCTGCGCGACATCGCCAGGCTGACATTGCCGTCGAACAGGATGGCGCCCCGCGCCCACAGCGACAGCGAGCCGAAGCCGCCGGCCTGGATCTGATCGACGCCGAGCCGGGCCTGGCCGAGCCGAAGGCCCGTATCGGTCGCACCGGCGACGAGGTTGCTCGACAGGCTGCTCGCGCCATAGGTCTGCGCCACCGTGATCACCCGCGCGGCGCGCGCATCGACCGGCAGCAGGGCGATTGGGTCCTGAAAGGATTCCAAAGCGATCGGCGGCGTCTCGAGCGTATAGACCAGCGTGCCGCCGCTGGCCCCTGCACCGCCCGCGCGGGCATTGAGGCGGCCGTCGTTGTAGATGCCCCATTGCGATGCCAGCGCGATCAGGCCGCCGTCGCTGGCGACGAGACGGGCGTCGGCCGGGTTGTCGGACGACAGCATGTCGAGTGTGGCGCTGGCGCCGGAGGCGTCGATCACCGCGCCGGGGCGGATCACCACGAAGGCGTTGCCGGACCGCAGCCCATAGCTCGCCGGCGTAACGTTGAGCGCGCCCAGCACCACCGAGCCGCCGGCGCTCAGAGAGCCGTATGCACGGCCTTTGAGATCGAACGCCGTATAGGCGAGACCGGAGACGTCGAGCCGCGCCTCGCTGCCGATCCACACCGAGCGGCCGCTCAACACATAGGGCGCAGTCGACAGCACCTGTGGCTGCCACGCATTGTTGACGAGGGTGATCGCGCCGCCGCGGGCGGTGATGCTGCCGTCGATGGTGATCTGGCCGGAGCTGCCGACGCTGACCGAGCGGCCGGGATCGACCGTGATCGACGCGCCGCGGCCGAGCACGAAGTCGCCCTGGCTCGCGCTCGAACTGTTCATCGAGCCCGGCGTTACATTGATGTCGTTGGGATTGCCGATCACCAGATCGGCGCCGGCGCGCTGCGTGATCGTGCCGCGAACGGCATCCTCGGTGAACAATGGCGGCAGGACCACGGGCGCGACGATGGCCGGATTGCTGCCCGTAGGCGCCGTCAGGCTCGCCGTGGTGAACTGGAACACCGGCTGCGTCACCTGAATCGATGCACCCGGCAGCACGTACACGCCGCCCGGGCTGGTCAGGCCGTAAGACGAGAAACCGCGGCTGAAGAACGTCGCCGCGTCGGCGATCTGCGGCCCCGTCAGAACCGCCACGGCCTGCTGCAGCACCGTGTCCTTGGGAATGACGGTGCCGGCGAGCGCCGTGTAGGCGCTGGGAATCGGTGTGCCGGCAGCGACGCTCTGCGTCGACGGCTCGGCCGGAAGTCCGTTCGGGAAAGCACTCGCGCTGACGAGAAATCCGGACGGAGCGTTCAGATAAATATAGTTGATCTGGGTTCCAGCTGGGATGATGGCGCCGGCTTGGTACCACGTGGTGTCGTACGTATCCGGGTCCGTGTAGTTCGCTCTGCTTCCGGCCGGGACCGTCCAGCCGCCTGGACCGATGAGGACGGATTCGTACCGATCGACTCCCCTGTATTCGGCAGTGCCGACCACCGTCTGCCCAGGCAAATACAAGCTTGGCGTCGTTATGGTCGTCGCGAACGGCAATATGCTGCCCGCCGGAAACACGGTGTCCTTGGCCAGTTTGAGGTCCATCAGGAAGCTCTGGTTCGCGGCGACGACGCCGCCGTCCGCCAGTCTTCCGCCAATCGAGATCGGCCCCTGGGTGATGATATTGAGTTTGCCACCCTTACCGAAGCCGTAGGACGCGAACTCCCCGTCGAGCGTCATTGCGCCGGTGGCGCGCAGCGTGATGTCGCCGCCGTCGCCGCCCTTGGTCTTGCCGTTGGCCAGGATGGCGCCGCCGGCGGAGGCGTCGAGCGACGATCCGTCCGCAAGCGTCAGGTTGGTTGCGGACAGCGAGATCGCGCCGCCGTTGAGATAGCCGAGACCGTAGGACTTGAGCGGATCGAGCGACAGGTTGGTCCACAGACCGCGGGTGTCGATCGCCACGCCACTTTCGACGGTCAGGCTGCCGCCCGACGATGTGAGGGCGATGCGGCCGGCCGGCGCGGTGAGATTGCCGGCGACGTCGATCTTACCCTGGGCGTTGAGATCGAGCACGCCGCCCGGCGCCAGCGTCAGGTCGCCCTTGATATCGATGGTCGACGTCGTCGAAACACTGATGCCGCCGAGCTGATAGCTCGACAACGCTGCGCTGTCGAACACATGGCCGGCACCTTGCGCGCCAGCCGATTGCGGCGCATCGGTGAATACGACGGAAGACCGCGCGTCGCCATAGATGCCCGTGGCGGTCTCGTAGAATCCGAGCCCTAGCCGGCCCGCCAGCGGCACCTGGGTCTGGCCAAGCTTGTAACCGTCGGCGGTCGACGCGGGCCGCGCCGCAGTCTGGCGCTCGCCGTCATAGACCTGCGCCTCGATCGTCGCCTCGATCTCCGACGTGCCCGCATAGATCTGCAGCAGGCCGGCGTCGCGGCCGACGCTGTAGGATTCTTGATGCACGATGCGCGTCGCGCCGCGATTGGGGCTGGTCCAGGTCTCGCTCTGACCCCAGCGCGGATGTTCGCGGGTGAATCCGCTGCCGTAGCTGATGATCGGCAAATTCGCCGGCGCGTCGCCGATGCTGTAGGCGCGCCCGTCGGCGCCGATCACAATGGCGGTGAGAATGTCGCCCGCCGCGTAGGTCACCATGCCGCCCGACAGGTCGAACAACGCGCCCTTGCGCGCCGTGACGTTCGGCGCAGTCAGCGTGATGGTACCGCCGACCGCGGTCCATTCGCCGATGGTGTGGCCGGTGTTGGCGACGTAGCCGGCGACTTCGAGCAGCCCACCCTTGGTGTAATAGCGATCAGACGCGTAGCCGCCGGTGCCGGCCGGCACCAGCACCAGATCGCGGGCGTCGATCCAGACGTCCTTGTTGATCAGGACGCCGCTGTCGCGATTGATCGGGCTGTCGCGCAGCTCGTTGGGCTGGACGTTGATCTTGAGGCTGTTGGCCGAGGCCGGCAGCACCGTGCCGGCGGTACCGGACACGTCGAGCGTAGCGCCGGTTTCGACCAGGATGCGCGTGGTCGAGTAGGTCGAGATCTGGCCGCCCTGGGCGAGCGTCAGCGAATTCGGCTTGAAGTCGACCAAGCCGCCCGAGACGATCTCGATCCGCGACTGATCCTGCCGGTCGTTCATCGGGCTGAGATTGTCGAACTGCGGCAGCCCCGCGTTGAAGCGGTTGGCGTTCTGCTTCGCCGAGTCGGCGATCAAAGCGTCGCGCTGGCTGTTGAAGGCAGTCGCCGTGTTGTCGAGCTCGGGCAACACGGCGGTGATGGCGTCGCCGGTCAGCGTCACGCTGCCGGTCGCATCGCTGCGCGAGTTCAAAAGATGGATCGTGCCGCGCTGATCGACCGAGATGGTCGAGATCAGGAGGCCGTTCTGCGTCACCGCATGGCCGGCCAGCGTGATGTCGCCCTGCTGAGCGAAAACGAGACCGCTGTTGCTCACCGCCCCGTTGGGGCTGTTGGCGGCTCGTACCGGCGCGACTTCGACGCCGCGGGTGGTCGACGTGGCGTTGCCGTCGGTGCTGTAGCCTGCGCGCAGAATGAAGCTGTCGCCGGCCGCCAGCACGGTCTGGCCCTTCGGCGTGGTGATGGTGCCGGCATTCAGCACCTCGGTGCCGAGCAGGATCACCGAACCGCCGCCGCTGGTCACCGCCAGGGGCGCAGCCGTGGTGATCAGAACTCCGGACTCGACGACGATCTTGCCGCCCGCCGCAGTGAACGACGGCGTGTAGCTGCCGCTCTGCGGCGAGAAGATTCCGTAGGTCAGGAACTGAGCGTCGGTGATCCCGGCCGCCGAGGCGATCAGGCTGCCGACATTGATCTGGCTGCCGCCGCCGAAGATGATGCCGCTCTGGTTGATGATGTAGACCGAACCGTCGGCCTTGATGTTGCCGAGGATCTGGCTCGGCGACGACGAGGCGCCGACGCGGTTGAGCGCGACCCAGCTCGAATTGCCCTGCTGGTCGAACACGAGGCTCGTGCTCGCCCCGACATTGAAGCTCGACCAGTTGAGGATCGCCTGCGCGCCGGTCTGCTGCACCTTGACGGTCGGCGAATCCGTCGGTCCGCTCTGCACCGGCGTGCGCGCGTTGGTCCAGCTCACCACCGGACGCGCGACACCGGCCGCCGCGAGGCCGGAATCCGGCACCAGACCGCCGACAGTCAGGCCGTTCGGCACGCCGGCCGCACTACCAGCCGCCGCGCGCGCCGCGGCTTGCGCCGCCTGCATGGCCTGGAGCGCTGCCGTCGCCCGAGATAGCGACGCCGAGCCCTGCGCCGCCGCGGATGCGGCCTGCGCCGCGGCCTGCGCCGCTGCATCCGCCGCAATCGCCGTCGCCGACGACGTCGCGCTCGCACCGAGCGAGCGGGCTTCGGCCGCAATCGTCGGCAACAGCAACAGAGCCAGCAGACTCGTGCCGTGCAACAGCGTCTTGCGCGACAGCGGCAGCACGGCGAGCGGCCGAGGCTTCGACATCTGACGGGAACGGCGCGGGCGGGACGAGCGGTTGAAGGACATTGACGACTTTCTCGATCGCGAACACGCGCGGCGGCAGAACGACTGAGATCGTTCATCACCCCACGCATGTCTTTGACACGCGCCGCAGCACCAAGCCTCAAAGGATTTTTGTGAAGGTTACGTGTCAGCCTGTAGCGCATCGGCATGCGCACAACTTCTCGGCCGCTGCGCCGGTGAGGCCGTGCGATCTCCGGTGGCTAGCTCAGCAGTACAATGCCGCCCGGCAGATCGCGGCGCTCGACGTCAAACGCACGCTGGATCTGCGCCAGCGCCTCGTCGGGACGATCGATCCTGAACCGGCCCTTGACCGGACTTCCCGCCATCCGGGACGCCAGCAGGATGATGCGTCCGGACCGATATCGGTTGAGTTCGTCGATCACCTCACGGAGCGGCGTCATGTTGAAGATGAGCAGGCCGGTCTGCCACGCCGAGACGACCGCCGGATCGATCGTCGCCACGGCGCCGAGTCCGCGTTCGCCATAGAACACCTGCTGTCGCTCCTGCAGCACCGCTCGCTGGCCGCGATAGTCGATGTCGACCTGGTGCGACAGACAGGTCACGCAGACCGACGTTCCGGCCAGACGGATGTCAAAATGAGCCTTGACCGCGGAGCTGCGTCCTTGCCCTGCGATCACTCTGAACGGCGCTACGCCTTGCTCCGGCAACTTGAACGACGCCTGGCCAGCGATCAGTTCGACACCGGCGGCGCCGCCAGCGGGCGCGACGGCAAGGCTGGTCTTGCTGTCCATCTGCACCGATACTTCGTCGGCAAGCGAGATTTGGCGCTGTTCGCCGGGCCCCGTGCGATAGTCCGCCCGGAGCTCGGACAGCGAGGGCCACAGTTCCAATGGCGGCCGGACGATCATCACCCCGGCTGCCGATGCTGCGAGCGCCCCGGCCAGGACCGCCCGGCGCGTCGTGACGACGCCATGGCGCCGCGACGCAGGACCGCGCTTCTGTGCTCCCGCATCCTCCCGCAAGGACCGCCCCGCCGAACCGAGCGCGGTCCAGAACTGGCTCGCCTCCGAGAAGGCCGCGGCGTTGCCCGGGTTTCGGCTGCACCATTCACGCAGCGCAGCGCCGTCGGCGGCGCTCGCATGCCCCGACGTGAGCCGCCGGACCCACGCATGCGCCTCACGCTCGATCGGCGTCAGTTCGCGGTCTTGCTGGTCGTTGTCGATCATGAATCAGTGGAAATCCGTTTCCCGCTGCCGAAGCGACGCTCCGCCGTCGCGACATGCGGCAATCATGTAGCAGACACGTCTCGTAGGCCGCTCCCGCATATTCTCATCACAATTCGCTACCGCGGCGTTTTCTGCTGGAAGCGTAACATGCAAAATTCTTGAGCGCGTCGCAGTTCTTTCTCGACCAGACTCACCGAGATCCCCAACCGGTCGGCGATCTCATGCCGCGACAGGCCGTCGACGCGGGCTGCGAGCAGGATCTCCCGCTGGCGCGGCGTCAACTCCGTCATGATCCGCTTCAGCCTCTCGATGTCGGAGCGCCCCTCGATGATCCGCAAGACGTCGGGGGCGTCGTCGGCAATGTGCAGCAACGCGTCGACTTCATCGGCGCTCAGGCGTCTGGTTTCCGCCCGCCGCAGATTCAACGCGTTGTTGAAGGCCGCGCGCAACAAATATGCAACGGGGTTGCGCACCTCGCCGACGACTTCGCTGCCGTTCAGGCGCACATAAGTATCTTGCAACGCATCGTCGGCCCAGTCGGCAGATCCCAATCGACGTGTCAGACGGCGTCGCAGATCGCCGTAGCGATCGACCATGACCGTCAACAGACTCCGTTGGCCGAAAGATTCACGCAAGACAGGAACTGCCTCTCCGAGACCATGCGCGGTCCCATCCGAATTGCACGGAGCTCTACTCATCGCGCGATCCGCGCGCAAGCCTCGGTGGACAGAAGCCAGCCGTCGAGGTCGTCTGCGGCAGGACGATCATCGTGAACGGTTGCGCCATCCGCGGTGGAGGCAACCGGCCGACCACGATGCCGCCGAGGGTTTCGGGAATCGCAGCATCCAACCGCTGATCGCCCGTCGAACTCAGCAATCTGGGACGAACGACTTCGCCCGACGCGTCGACCGAGAAGCTGATGACCGCACGATAGCCCCCGGTCTGCGTCTCGGGACGCAGACAGAGTGCCCTTACGACCGTCTCCTGCAACAGGCCGGAATAGCGTTGCTCGTCGACATTTTGCTGCGACAATGCGGCCTGCGCGATTGCCGAGGCCGTCGCTAGTGACGCAGCCGAGCTCGGCACCGCCAGAACCACAAATGCATTGTCATTCGTGTATTCGCCGATAAGGCCGGTGTGCAGCAGCAGGCGCTTGAGCGCTTCGGCAGGAGTGAAACGCCCCTTCAGGCCTTGAGACCGAAGTCCGATCGTAAGATTGCCATTGTAGACGGCAATGCTGCCAGTCGCGGTGCCGAACGCATCCAGCACGCCATCGAGCGATTGCGCTGGAATATTGAACTCGACGTGGGGATCTGCAGCTGTGGCACTCGGCGCAGCAAACACGATGGCGCCCCAGAGAACCACGAGGATCTGAAATCTCACGACACTCGGCACTGCGACACGGGATGTTCTGAGGCTGGAGCGATGCAATCATAAGAGAGAACGGCCACCATAGCGACGCCGTTTTACATTGGAATGTCATCTCCGCAGGAGTTGCCCAACCAAGTGCCTCCTGACGCAATGCGCTGACCGCTTTACTCGAAGCGGGGCCGGAGGTCACACTGAAGCGCCCTCCATCCCCGCCACCCTGCGCCCTTCGGTCGGACAGCACTGTCGCCCCCAGGCTCCTCGTCGGCCGCGGCGGAGCGCCGGCTCATTGCCTCGACCCCGCCTGGTTCTCCGTGAGGAACCCAAATGGCCAGCCGTCGTCCTTCTCCAATCCTCCGTTGACGAAACGAGAGCGAACTGATTCACAGTCAATCCGAGATCGCCGAGACGACCGAGGCCGCCAAAGCCACCGATAGCCCCCAGGTCCCGTTTGAAGCCGATCTCGAGGCCCAGGCAGCCGATCTCGAGGCGGCCGTCGGCCAAGCCATCAAGGCCTGCACAGGCGACCGGTGCGGCGCGTCTATTCGTTAATCTTTTCAATTATTTGTTGGATGGTGGGGGAGGCAGGACTCGAACCTGCGAAGCCATAAGGCGGCTGATTTACAGTCAGCTCCCTTTGCCACTCGGGACACTCCCCCGCCCGTGCCGCCGGCCGAACGCCTTTGGCAGGCAAAACCGGAACCGGACAGCCGCAGCGAGCCCGCGGGCGGGCCTGCAACGCGGCGCGGTTATGGGCGATGCGCCCCCCTCAAGTCAACCAATCACATGACAATTTCTTGGGCCAATCGGCGGCATGACCAAATTGCCATGGGCGCGGCCGCGTGGGACAACCGCGCGATGAGTCCGAAAGAGCGAAATCCGCGGTTCCAGCGCCGCGACGACCGGGACCGTGGCCGACCGCAGGGATCAGGCGGGCGCCATGGCGCGCGCGAGCGCGATCCCGACGGGCCGGCGATCCTGTATGGCTGGCACACCGTCACCGCCGCGCTGGCCAATCCCGCGCGCCGCATCCGCAAGCTGCTCCTGACCGAGAACGCGGCGCGCAAACTCGCCGACGAGAACATCAACACCAGGATCACACCGGACATCGTGCGTCCCGGCGAGATCGACCAGCGGCTCGGGCCCGACGCGGTGCATCAGGGCATGCTGGCGGAAGTCGACCCGCTGGAGTCGCCGCGGATCGACACCCTTCCCGAGGACGGCATCGTGCTGGTGCTCGACCAGATCACCGATCCGCACAATGTCGGCGCGATCATGCGCTCGGCCGCGGCGTTCGCCGTCAAGGCGATCGTCACCACCGCGCGGCACAGCCCGGAGGCCACCGGCGTGCTCGCCAAATCCGCCTCGGGCGCGCTGGAGCTGGTGCCGCTGGTGCTGGTCACCAACCTCGCCCGCGCGCTGACCGAACTCGAGGACCGCGGCTACCTCACCGTCGGGCTCGACAGCGAAGGCAGCGCCGACCTCGCCGCAGTCGAGCTGCGGCAGCCGCTGGCGCTGGTGCTCGGCGCCGAGGGCAAGGGCCTGCGGCAGCTCACGCGCGAGACCTGCAACGTCGTGGCGCGGCTCGACATGCCGGGCGCGATCAAGAGCCTCAACGTCTCCAACGCCGCGGCGCTGGCGCTGTATATCGGCGCCAGCCGGCTCGGGCTGATGCGGTAGCCTGCAAGCGTCGACGCCCGCCCGCATCGCTGCGGACGGGCGCCCTGCCCTCGCCTGGACGGCGATCAGTAATAGCGGCGCAGCGGCGCGTGGTGGCGATGATGCGCGCGCGGTCCGTGGGCAACATGGCGCGGCACGCCGTAATGCCCGCGGTGATAGGCGCCGTGCTGCATGCCGTAGCGGTGATGATGCCGAACGTGGCGACGGCCGTAGCTGTAGACCACCGGGCCCATCGCCGGCGCGCCAACATATTGATGCGTCATCGCGTTCGCATAGACGCCGCCATTGTAGGCGGTGCCGGTCCGCCACACCGAGATGGCGCGGTTGTCGTAATACGGCGCCGGCGCGAAATTGCCCGGGCCGGAATAGGTCGGGCCCTGATCGACGTAGTAATAGCGCGTCGGATCCGGCAGCCTTTCGAACGCCGCGGAACCGTAGCCATAACCATAGCCGTAATCATACGGGACATAGGCCGCGGAGCCGCAGCTGCTGACCGCGCCGCAGGGCGCGCAGGCGCCCGCGTACAGGCCGCCGCCACAAGCCAGCGCCGGCGCGGCGCTGACGGTCACGACGGCCATCGCCGCCACCAGTCCCGAGATCATCTGACGCATGTGTCTCTCCTGTTGGGTGTCTTTTCTTGGTTAGGTCACGTTGAAATGACGCAGTCCGCAGCGCGCGATCTAGCCGCGCGGCCCGCGGAAATTCGGCTCGTAGGGCGGCCGTCCTCCGCGTTCGTCCAGCGGCGGCGCGATGATCACCTGCGGCGGATCCATCGGCAGCGGCGCCGCGGCGGGCTGCGGCGGACGCGATTCCACTTCCCAGGACTGACGGAAACTCTCGGCCGGCTTCGGCAGCGGCCGGTTCGCCGGCGGCTCGACCTCGAGCCGGCCATAGCCGGGCAAGCGGTTCGAGCCGGGATAATAGTGCCCGACCTCGGGCAGGCGGACCGGGCGGCTGCCGTAGAAGGTCGGCTGCCGGTGCACGCCGCGCTCCAGCCCCCAATCGCCTTCAACCACCGAATAGGACACGTCGCGGCCGTTGATGATGATCGGCACGCCGGGGCGGCCCGGAACGACGATGGCGAAGCCGCCGCTGTCGGCGAGCGCCGGCGCCGCGGTCAGGGACAGAAGCAGCATCGCCTGCGCAACGCGCAGCGTGGGGCGTTTCATGGACATGACCCGAGGGTAGTCGAAAAGCCTGGCGGATGGGTTAAGGCGCGGTGGCGGACTTCCGATAAGCCTAACGCACGTCGCAGAATCCGAGTTCCATCGGCTGTCGTGCCAAGCGAATCGTTAACGGCGGCTGGGTCGGCGCCGCGATGTCGAGGAGACTGGTGCCGGCGGAGAGGATCGAACTCCCGACCTTCGGTTTACAAAACCGCTGCACTACCGCTGTGCTACGCCGGCGTCGCCACGGGGGCGCGAGACAGCTAGCAGCGCGGGGCGATCGGGACAAGTCCGGGACCGGACTTTGCAGCGGATTCGAAGCTGCGCGGCGGCGTGCTGCAGATCAGCTGACGCCCAGGAACGGATCGCCCGCCAATGCTTTGTCGCGCCATGGGCAATGACAAATTCGACGACCCGAGCCGCAAAGGCAACGAGCCGGCGCCGCTGCTGATGATTGCCGTCGCGGTGATCCCGCTGCTCGGCGTGGCGGCCTGGATGCTGTTCGGTTGACGCTGCGGGCTGCCGCGACCGCCGCGGCGAGCGCTAGCGCCGCGACGCCAGCGCGGCGGCGATGCGGCCCTGCACGACCACGCCGAGCCAGATCACCAGCGTCGATAAAGCGGCGGCGGCAATCACCAGAACATCGATCTGAGCCATGGGACTCGTCCTCTATGGTGCATGCGGGCGATATCCGCACGCCCCGCCCCGGCCGGCCTTGATGCCGGTCAAACGCCGCGACGGCCGGCCGGCATCAGAGCCAGCGGGCCAGCACGGCGAGGTTGACCGCGCAAGCCAGCAGCAGCGCCAGCGTCAGGCCGATCGGCATCCCGTCGATGCGGGTTTTGGAGATCGTCGTCATGGCCGGACCATCGGGCGATTCTGGCCGCGGAGTCCCGAGCGATATTTTCCGCCGGATTTAACACTCGTTAACCTTCGATTCCCGCCAACGCCGCGCTGTCCCGGACAGCCGAAAGGCCGGCGCGTGGCCGGCCTTTCGTCCTAGGATTTCGGTCGGAAAAGCGCTTCGTGTCCTAGTACTTCGCGACCGCGGGGCCGCCCCAGCCGAACCGATAGTTGATACCGGCCTTGACGGTGTGGTCGTCGTTGCGGAACGTGGTGCCGACCATGTCGGCCGGACCGCTGGTGAAGGCGGTGTTGTCGAACTTGTAGTATTGATACTCGACCTTGGCGGACCAGCTCGGTGCGAACATGTATTCGAGGCCGGCGCCGACCGTGTAGCCGTCATTGCGGCTGCCCGACGTCGAATACGCCGCCGGGATGCCGCCGGCGGTGGCGACGCCGAGGCTGGAATCGCGGAAGGCGTAGCCGCCCTTGGCGTACAGCAGCGCCGGGCCCCAAGTGTAGCCGATCCGGCCGGTGACCGAGCCGAGGCCGCGGGTGTTCTCGGTCGCGGTGCTGCCGGCCGGGAAGATCACGCCGGTGTTGTTCGACGCCATCCAGCTGTATTGCGCTTCGAGGCCGACCACCCAGTTCGGCGCGAACTGATAGTCGAAGCCGCCCTGCACGCCGCCCATGAAGCGGCCGGAATCGCTCTGGAGGTTGTTGCTGCCGGCGAAGGCGCCGCCAACATTGCCGCCGATATAGAAGCCGGTCCAGTTGTAGACCACCGTCGGCGCAGTGGCGGGCGGCGCCTTGGTGTAGGCCGGCCGCGGACCGAGATCGGCGGCGAAAGCCGGTGCGCCGAGCGCGCCGAGCGCGACTGCGCTGAGCAGAAACTTCTTCATCGTCGTCCCTCGTCGTCTCGCGTTCGATCCCGTCTCACGTTCGATATCGTCCCGCGTTCGGTCTCGTCCGATCTAATCAAACAACGTGGCGCCAGTTTGGTTGCACGGCGGCGAAGCCGCAGCGAGGATCGAGCGCGACTGTGACGGCGACATAGCGCTCGGGAACTCGCGCGTAAGAAGCGCCGGTCGACAGATTAGTCGCGGCGGATTGCGATTTGGTCGGGTCTATCGCGACAATTTTTCCAGTTCCGGAAACGGCGCGGTGACGACGCCGGCGCACAGCTCCTGGGGGTTGGCGGCGACGCGGTCGAGCCGGCCGTCGACATGGACGATCGCGAGTTGCTGCGGCTTGGCGGCGGGCGGGGTGAAGCGCAGACAGGACACGTAGCGCACTTGCCCGCCGAGCGGGCGCTGCACCGGCTCGGCCATCGCGGCGTCGCGCAGTCCCGCCGGGTTGTTCAGATAGCTGCGCAGAAACGCCGGGATCTCGCTGCGATAATTCGCCGGAAACGGCTGCACCGCGGCGCCGCCGTCGCCCGGCCCGGCGCTGGTGACGCAGCCGCCGAGCGGGACTGCGACGAGCAGCGCGAGCGCGATGCGGCGGATCGAAGCGGACACGGCGGGCTCATGAATCGGCGGCGGGACGCCCAAGCCATAGCCGGTTCGCCGCGGAAATCAACGATTCCGCCGTGGCATGTGATCGCGCGCGGCGCGCTTCGGCGGCAAGCCTGTTGCCAAACGCCGCGGCGCTTCCGATCATGCGGCGCAGTGAAACCGCTGCCGCCGCGCCTGCGTATGAACCATTGGCCGGCACGGCGCGGCAAAGGGTTCGAGGCCGCGGCCGGGAATGTCCGGCGAGGCGCGGTGTTTCGATCAGGGCGTCGCCCTGGATGGGTCGACAATGGAGGGATTGCTGATGACCAAAGCTTCGCGACTGCTCGCCTTCGCCCTGCTCTCGGCCGCGCTGATCGCGCCGCCGGCGTTCGCCGCGCCGGATTCCGACCCGGCGCCGCCGCCGAAATCGGACGCCAAGTCCGGCAAGAAGAAAGACGACCGCAAGTCCGAGCAGCGCTTCCAGGACGGCTACCGCGCGGCTTACGCGACGATCTACGACCGCGCCGACTACGCCGCCGGCATCGATCAGCTGAAGGCGCTGAGCCGCGACGACAACGCCTCGGTGGCCACCCTGATCGGCTATTCCTATCGCAAGCTCGGCGACATGAAGCTGGCGCAGGCGTATTACGAGCGCGCGCTGAAGACCGACCCCGACCACGTCCGCACCTGGCAGTATTACGGCCTGTGGCAGGTCGAACAGGGCCACCGCGAACGCGCGCGCTATCATCTCGACCGCATCGCCGCGCTGTGCGGCAACACGTCGTGCGCGGAATACACATCGCTCGCCGAGGCGATCGCCGGCGGCGCCGGCGGATCGTACTGACCGGCCTCGCGCGGCCGCCCGCGGGCGGCTCGACAAAACCGGCAAAGGGCGTATAGACCAGCCCGGCGAAGCCCGCCTCCCGGCGGGTTTCGCGCCGTCCACGCCCGCGCAGAGCTTCGCCGCATGACTCCCTCCCCGCGCCGCGACCGCATCGCCTTCGTCGCGAGCCAGAGCGCGGAAGCGCAAGCCGCACAGGCACAACTCGTGTCGCTCTACGGCGATCACGACGCCGCCGAGGCCGACGTCGTGGTCGCGCTCGGCGGCGACGGGCTGATGCTGCAGACGCTGCATCAGCAGATGCGCAGCGGCCTGCCGATCTACGGCATGCACCGCGGCACGGTCGGCTTCCTGATGAACGAATATTCGATCCACGATCTGCGCGGACGGCTCGAGGCCGCGCGCGAGACCGTGATCCATCCGCTGCTGATGCGCGCCACCGACATCTACGGCGAGGTGCACATCCACCACGCCATCAACGAGGTCTCGCTGTTTCGGCAGAGCCATCAGGCGGCGCGGCTGCGCATCATCATCGACGAGCGCGAGCGCATGAGCGAGCTCGTCGCCGACGGCATTCTGGTCGCGACGCCGGCGGGCTCGACCGCGTATAATCTGTCGGCGCAGGGCCCGATCCTGCCGATCAACGCGCAGTTACTTGCGCTGACGCCGATCTCGGCGTTCCGGCCGCGGCGCTGGCGCGGCGCGCTGTTGCCGGACAACGCCTTCGTGGTGATCGAAGTGCTGGAAGTCGACAAGCGCCCGGTGGCGGCGGTGGCCGATCACGACGAGGCGCGCGACGTGCGACGGGTCGAGGTGATTTCCGACAAGACCATCGCGCTGCGGATGCTGTTCGACCCCGGCCACAGCCTCGAGGAACGCATCCTCAGCGAGCAGTTCGGCACCTGACGGCGAGCGCCGCCGCGACGGGCTTTTTCAGTCGACAGATCAAGCACTTGCGCCTGACCTAGTGGGTCTTGCGGCAAACCTGTGGCAGCGCCGCCGGCCGCCGCGGCGACCGTTGAAATCATTCGGGAATTCCGATCGACGTCTTGCGGCAAACCGGTGACAAACCTGTGGCACGCACGCGCGGCGCCGAATCCGGCTTGCGGCCGGATGGTGGCGGCGACGCCCGGGGCGCGGTGGGCGGTATCGGGATCGGGTCTGCGCCCGGCGTGACCAGGGGGACACAGGTGATCGGACAATATTCCTGATCTGTCGTGGCGCGATCGCCACAGTCGGCGGGTCGGCGCAAATGCAAATGCTTCGCACCGCAGACTCCCCTCGCGCCGGGGGGAGGTCGAGAAGGTGGACCCGCGTTGGCTGCCTGCGAACGGCCAATGCCGGCTAGACCATGATAATTGCGCTCCATCCTCTTGTCGAGATCATCGCCTAGATCGTGCGATCGAACACTTTCTCAGCATTTCATAACCTGCTTGAGCGTCCTTCGTCGGAAAAGCGATGGGCAGCCCGCCAACATCTTTGCTAGTCTCCAACAGGCAAGAAGGGATTCATACTAATGGCGAATGATAATGATGACTGCGAAGAGCAGCTCACTTTTTTTACGACAGAGAAACCGCACCGTACGCAACGAGAGATCGAAGCCGCAGAGAGCCAAATTGTCGCCCAGTTGCGAGACGTACGATACGTAGTTCGCGAATATCCGATCGAAGTCGTAGTTCAAATGTACCTAAGCGGTAGAAGCGAAGATCGCAACGAAATATATGTGCCAGACTATCAACGAGACCTAATCTGGTCGGAGAGACACAAATCTCGCTTCGTCGAGTCCCTTTTGATTGGACTCCCGATCCCTTTTCTTTTCGTTGCAGACGTCGGGGACGAAGAAGATCCAGACAAAGCTGGCAGACTAGAAATCGTTGACGGCGTCCAACGCATTCGAACCCTTGCGGAATTCCTAACCGGCAGGCTAACACTAAGTTGTCTTGATCGCCTTGATCGTCTGAACGGTTTTCGTTTCAATGATCTTCCAATTTCCAGACAGCGACGCTTCCGCAGAGCTACACTCAGATTGATTGAACTGACAGAGGCCGTTACCGAAGACGTGCGTCGTGAGATGTTCGACCGGATCAATAGCGGATCAGTCAACCTAAAAGCGGTCGAAGTCAGAAGGGGGATGCAACGCGGCCCATTTCTTGATCTTGTTACCGAACTCGCGGCAGCCCCCCTCCTACACCAACTAGCGCCAATTTCGGACGGACTTCGAAAGCGATTTGAGTATGAAGAATTAGTCACTCGCTTTTTCGCATTTCTTTACCGTTACGAAGACTACGGGAAAGGAGGAAAGGTCGTCTCCGAATTCTTGCTCAACTATGTACGCGACACGAACAAGAAATTAAGCTCTCCAGAAGGCGACAGAATTGCTGAAGAAATGAAGCGCCAATGGCACGAAATGCTAGAGGTAGTACGAGGCTATTTCCCCGACGGCTTCAAGAAGCGCGGCCCCGGCCGCAAGGTTCCTCGGGTACGTTTCGAGGCAATCGCAGTGGGCATCGGATTAGCGATAAGAGCACTTAAGGACGACGGAGACAGCTTTAAGATTCTCCACATAGACAACATTGATGAATGGCTTGAAAGTGACGAATTCAAAGAATGGACCACCAGTGACGCCTCGAACAACAAATCGAATCTTGTAGGACGCCTCGAATTTGTCCGTAACAAAATGCTAGGCCGATGACCTATACTTTTCTATCCGATTTTGAAGACCGCAAAAGGCAAGTTCGCCACTATCTCGCAGTTGTGAGTAAAGCAGAACGAGAGACGGGACTTGGCGCATCGCGCGTTCAAGACGGACGGCTTCTTACACTTAGAGCAGGAACGTTCCTCATCCTTTATAACCTCATTGAGGCATCGACACGCGGCGCGCTCGAAACGATCCACGACAAAATCATAACAAGCGAGATTCCTTTCCATCTACTAACCACTCCTCTAAAGAAAGAGATCATTCGCCTGTTTAAGAAAGAGGCAGATCCAGCGACACACTGCTCGATGGATGACTTCTCTTCTGCGTTCGTAGCAATCGCTTTGGCGAACGGTATAAAACTGTCCGGGAATGTAGATGCGAAAGCAATTCGTGTAATTTGCGAATGTTATGGTTTTTCGCATCGAACCGATAGCCGCACCACGCGCGATGGAAGCGACCTGGTAACGATCAAACGAAATCGAAATGACCTCGCGCACGGGCGCAAGACGTTTGAGGAGATCGGGAGAGACCACACTGCCCCCGAACTACTTCTTCTGTCACGACGATCAATGCGATATATGGACGGAATATTGAGCAATGTCGCATACTATTTGGAACACGAGCGCTATCTGGAATTGCCACCAATCGCGCTCGACATTCAGCCTCTATCAGTGCGTTTTAGCGCAGTAACGTGATTTAGAATGGCGTTACCGATTGCCAAGCCAAGGGCCGGCGGCACAGCATTTCCGATCAATCTGCCTATACCTCGAAAATTCACACGACTCCCAGTCGGAGCAAACTGAAAATCTCGAGGAAACGATTGCAGAATGGCTCCCTCTCGGAGAGTAATCGCACGATCTTGCTCCGGGTGGCCGAAGCGACCATTCCCAAAGCCGTAGAACTGAGTTGTAATCGTCGGTGAGGGTTTGTCCCATGACATACGTCCATACACGGACGGATAGGTCTTTCCAGACCCAGTCTTGTGACATGCGACACGCATACGCTTTGGCCATTCCCGCCAGGTGCCCGCCGGCCTTGATTGGCGAATTCGTGCCAGATTGCGCGGCGTCAAAGCGCGAGACGCATGAAGCGGATCGACAGGATTGGCTTCTCCCGCTTTCACAGGGGAAAGCTTGCCGATTGCCTTCTTCACCGTTGTCGGCGGTGTTCCAATCGGCTCGGGAAGTCGAATATCTCCAAATTTGGACGCCAAGAGTACCAGTCTCCGACGATTCTGGGGCACTCCGAATTTGGAGACATCCAGTACATCCCAATTCAGGAAGTAACCTTGCGACTTGAGGTCTGTAACGAAGTCTTGCCAAAGCGGGAGATTCGCGAGGCGAGGCACATTCTCTAGGGTGACAATGTCCGGATCTGACTCACGAACTATGCGCAGAAATTCTAGTAGCAGTTCCCACCGACGATCAATTGAACGTCGCTTTGTCGTGTATCCTGAGAACGGCTGGCACGGTGCACATCCGGCCAAAACTCGAATCGAGGCATCGCCAAATAGGCTATCTACGGCCTTCCCCGACAGGCTGGAAACGTCCGCTTCAACAAACATGGCTCCAATATTGGTCTCGAAAGGGAAACGACATGCCGGATCGAGATCAATTCCGGCTGCGACCTTTATCCCGCTGATCTTCAAGCCCAATGAAAGGCCAGCGGCCCCGCAAAAAAGGTCGACCGCCACAATCCTCGACGGCACTTCTCGTTGCATCGCGTGATTCCCCATTATCGGAAATTACCCTAGCACGCAGGGGATTTTGATCTTTTTTTGCCCTAAGGCACACGCGGTGATGGGATTTGATCTTGGACGGCCCATCTGATTTGGCGAGCCATGCCTCTCTATCTGGTGCGTGGCTTCGCGACGCATCACAATAGCAGGTGTTAAGCGCGGATTTGTGCACGCGGTGATGCAATTGGGTCCGCTGGACGCTGCGCCAGTTGTCCATTGCTGGCGTGGCTATGCTGCGTTGGGTCCGCAGCCCCTCCCCGCGCGGGCGAGGGTGATCGCATCCGGATCACACGGCCGGCCCCTGCTGCCGCGACGCGTCGTCCCCGGGGCCAGGCGGCGACGGAGGACGGCGCGCAGATCGCAGCCTCCCTCGATCTCGGCGAGACCAAGCAGAAGCCGTCGTTCCCGGCCGGCGCGGTGGAGCAGACCGCCGCGGTGTTCGCGGCGTTGGCCGCGGCGCCCGGCCCGCGCGACGCCAAGGCGCTCGCGGCGGAATTCCGGCGGACCAAGACCACCGAGAAGAAAGTCGCCGAGGTGCTGGCGTCGCTGGCGCGGCTCGGCTACGTCGCCACCGCCGACGGCGTCCACTACGCGCTGCGGCGCGTGGCGTAAGCGCGCCGCCGCGCGCCCCCGCCTCGGCCTCGATCACCCTCCCCGCAAGACAGGGCGATCGCGTATGAAAGTCGGCGGTTGCTGCGAGCATCACCCTCCCCTGGAGGGGGAGGGTCGGCGGGCAGCGCGCGCAGCGCGGTGCACGCCGGGGTGGGGTGAGAAGCGGGCACGGCGGATGAACTCTTCGCCACCCCACCCCGCTCGCTGCGCGAGCGACCCTCCCCCTCCAGGGGAGGGTGAGCCGCGTCGCGCAATGGCCATCGACATTGCCGAAGCGCCAGCGCCTCTCACCTCGGGATTCCGGGCTCGTGCGCAGCTTCGCTGCGCCCGCCCCGGAAGGACGGGGGGACGGCGGGACTTGCGGCTGGCGCGTTCGTCCGCGGCCCATCCTTCGAGGCCCGATCGGCAACGCTTCGCGTTGCCGATCGGGCGCCTCAGGATGACGTCGAAGGTGGTGCGCCTCGGGATGACGGCGAAGGTGGCGCGCTGCTCAGGATGACGGCGAAGGTGCGCGCTGCTCAGGACGACATCGCAGGTGGCGCGCGGCTTCGCCGCCCCGCCCGGCCCGTTCAGCCGCGCTTGCGCGGCGCCGGGGCGCGCTGGGGGACCAGCTCGTGGACGGGGCTGAAGCGGTCGACCATGGCGCGCAGCCGGTTGATGCGGCGCGCGTAGTTCGCCATCAGGCCGATCAAGAAGGCACTGCAGGCCAGGATGAAGATCAGAAACGCGGTGAATTCCTCGGTCATCGTATCGCCCCCTGCCCGGCTCGCCGTCGCGGCGGCGGCTCGGTGCGGCCCCGCGGTGTCGATCGTAGGCGTGTCGGGGGCGTTGGCAATGACCGTCGACAATTCCGCCGCGCGCAGCTGCCTCGATCGCGCGCGATGGCTAATCGCTGCTTAAGCGCGCCTTGCTGCGCCGCAGCGCAAAATCGATCGGCGCGGCCCGGCGGCGGCGGCGTGCTACTCGTGATAGAAGTGGCCGTGCGGCTCGGTCAGCGAATGGTCCCAATGCGCCGCGTGCCGGGTCCTTGTTTCGCAGCTCGGGCACTGATACTCGCGCAGCTGATAGCCCGGCACCAGCGGCCGGTTGCCGATCAGTTCGAGCGTCTGGTTGCAACGCGGGCAGCTCGGGGGGGTGGTCATCGACGCGCTCCGAATCAGTAACGATCCGAGGTTAGTCGGGCGCCCGGCGCCGCACGAAGCAGCGCGATACCCGCCGCGAAATAATCGCCGCAGCGGCGCGTCGCAGCCGGCCCCCGGGGTGTGGAGCCCGGCGGCTGCGGCGGGCGTCTCGCACCCTGGGCGACGCGCGCGCTGCGGCAACGCTTCGTTAACGACGTCCGCCTATCGTTAACGCCAGGTGTATCCTCGTCCGGCCGAGCCCGCTGTTTCATGTTCCGCATCGACTTCAACAAGCTGCGCTTCCTGGTGTGCGACGACAATCCGCATATGCGCCGCATCCTGCGGACGCTGCTGCATTCGTTCGGCGCGCGCGAAGTCTACGAGGCCGAGGACGGCGCCACCGCGCTCGAGACCTTCAGCCACGCCGCGCCCGACATCGTCATCACCGATTGGGAAATGCCGATCTTCGACGGGCTGGAACTGGCGCAGATGATCCGCCAGCCGGATTCCAAGGCCAATCCCTACGTGCCGATCATCATGCTGACCTCGCATTCGGAGAAGCGCCGCGTCACGCTGGCGCGCGACGCCGGCGTCACCGAATTCCTGGTCAAGCCGATCTCCTCGAAGGGGCTGTATCAGCGCGTGCTCAACGTCGTCGCCAGCCCGCGGCCGTTCATCAAGACCCGCAATTACTTCGGCCCGGACCGGCGGCGCAGCGTCGGCGGCGGCTATATCGGCCCCGAGCGCCGCGGCCACGGCGAAGCCGACATCATCCAGCAGGCCTCGCTGCTCGACAAGGCCAAGGTCGCAGGCTGACGCCATGAGCCGAAAACGCCCCGACGACATCCAGGTCGCGACTTTTCCCGACCATCAGGTGATCACCCAGGCCAACCCGCTGCGCAAGGTGATGCGCCGCGTCGACGGCGCGCATCTCGACGATTCGGTGGCGCGCGCCGAGCAGGCGCTGGCGCAGCTCGCCTCCGAATTCGCGCAATGGATGCGGGTCGAATGCGACCGGCTGTCGGCCGCTCATGCGGCGCTGGCGCAGGCCGGCGTCACCGCCGACACCAAGGCCGAATTGTTCCGCGCCGCGCACGACATCAAGGGCGACGCCGCCACCTTCGGCTATCCGGCGGTCGCCGCCGCCGCCTTCAGCCTGTGCCGGGTGATCGAACACGCGCCCGACCTCGCCGCGGTGCCCGACGAACTGATCGCCAACCACGTCCGCGCCATCCAGGCGATGGTCCGCGAAGGCGCCGCCGCCGACAAGGCCGAGCTGCAGCGCGCGCTGAACCGCAAGCTGCGCAGCGTCGCCGACGACTACCTCGCCGCCGTCAACCGCGACCGCCCCGACCACCTCGACGCCGTGCTGTCGCCGAGCCTGGCGCCGGGGGAGTAGTCCGGCGCGCGCCGACATCCAAGCCCGCCCTTCCGGGACGCGCGCAGCGCGGTGGTACCACGTCGGTCCGCCCCGCGCACGGCGCGCCCCCTCGCCCCGCTCTTCGCGGGGAGAGGGTTGGGGTGAGGGGCGACGCGAGTCGCTGACTCTCGGCTCTGGTACACAAGTGATGCGCCCGGCCGCGGCGAGACGCCCCCTCACCCGCCCGGCTTCGCTCCGCTACGCCGGACGACCTCTCCCCGCGCGCGGGGAGAGGTGAAGGAGACCGTGCCATCCTCCGAAGCTGAACGATCACCTCGCCCCGCGCACGGCGAACTCCCTCGCCCCGCTCTTCGCGGGGAGAGGGTCGGGGTGAGGGGCGACGCGAGTCGCTGACTCTCGGCTCTGGTACACAAGTGATGCGCTCGGCCGCGGCGAGACGCCCCCTCACCCGCCCGGCTTCGCTCCGCTACGCCGGCCGACCTCTCCCCGCGCGCGGGGAGAGGTGACGGCGGCCGCGCCTCGTTGCGAACAGCTACGCCGCCATGCGCTCGAGGCGCTGGACGAATTGCTCGGCGATCAGATCGTCGCAGAAGGCGTTGGCGTCTTCGCGGGCGGATTCGGTGGCGAAGCGGCGCAGCAGGATCAACAGCGGCGCGGCGGCATCGGCGCCGGTCTCGCAGCGCGTCAGCACGCGTTCGACCATCAGCCGGCGCAGCCGCGCGGCGTTGCGCTCGGTGCCGACGAAGCCGATCTCGTGCAGCGCCTCCAGCGCGGCGCGGAACGCCGGATACGTGCTCTCCGGCAGCCCGGCGCGCGCCAAGAGCGCCGTCAGGCCAGGGCCGCCGCGCTCGTGCAGCAGCGCCGCGACGCGCGCCTGCGGCAGGCCGGACAGTTCGACCAGAGCGCATTCGAACAGATCGAGATTGCCGGACAGCAGCGCGCGCAGGATCAGCCCGGCGGTGAGCTGCGAGGTGGCGCGCAGATGCCGCATCAAGGCGACCATGTCGTCGCCGCGCGCGCGCGCCGCCAGCGCCACGGTGGAGCGGTCGACCGCCTCGGTGGTGGCGCGCGCGGCGCGATCGGCCGTCAGCCAGCCGCGCGCCACGACGAATTGCTGCAGCGTGTCGGACAGTTTCGCCATCAGCGCCAGCCGCGTCGCCGCCGGCAGATCCTCCAGCACCAGCATCGACTCGCGGATCGCGGCGAGATGGCCGTGGCGCTCGACGATGCGGTCCCACGAGAACGGCGCCAGCTCGGCGTGCGGATTTTCGATCAGCTCCAGCGCCGCGGCGGCGGTGCCGACCTCGGCGATCGCCGCGCACACCGCGGCCGGCAGCCGCACCCGGCGCGCCACCGCGCATTGCACCTGATCGTCGCCGGTGGCGACGATGTCGACCAGATCGGCGTCGATCAACAGCGGCGAGAATTCCAGAACCGGCAGCGCCACCGACGGCTGATCGGCGGCGAGCGCGCGAATGATCGCGGCCGGCGCCTGCGCGCTGCGGCAGAACACCTGCGCCATGGTCTGGCGCACCAGCGCCGAGACGTCGTCCAGCATCAGCAGCAGCGCGCCTTCGGCGGCGGCGCGATCGGCGGGAGAAAGATCGGAGACCAGAAACGCCCGCGCCAGCGCCCGGGTCGCCTCGGCACGCTCGCCCGCGGGCGCGTGACGTATCCAACTGATGAACTGCCGAACGATCATGGGCATTCCGGCTTACGCAACGACGACATCGTGACGCGATGCCAACGTCACACTTTCTAAACCATGACGCTTAACAAAGGGTTCACCATAACTGGTTGGGTTTGTTGCTGTTTCGTTAACGGCGGAAACGTTCGGACATCCGCGCACGCCGGTCGGCAGGCGATCGAGGGCGTTCGTTGCGACGATGAGTTGCGCGTCGAACGATCGGTAGCGCGCGGCCATCCTTCGAGACGCCCGGCTACGCTCTGCGAGCGAATCCGGGCTCCTCAGGATGACGATGAGGCGAGTTGGTCGCTCGATGAGCTGAAGCGAGTTGTTAGTTGCTGGCGCGCCCGGCCGCGGTGAGACGCCCCCTCACCCGGATCAGCGCTCGTCAGTTCGCGGTTGAACGAACGCCTCGCCCCGCGCACAGCGAGCTCCCTCACCCCGCTCTTGCGGGGAGAGGGTTGGGGTGAGGGGCTGCGGCGGTTGCGACGCGGGAGTTGTTAGTTCGATACGATCGCTCGGCCGCGTCGAGACGCCCCCTCACCCGGCACGCATCTGGCGATGCGCGCCGACCTCTCCCCGCGCGCGGGGAGAGGTGCAGGACGCGGCGTCCTGCTTCGAAGCTGAACGAACGCCTCGCCCCGCGCACAGCGAACTCCCTCGCCCCGCTCTTGCGGGGAGAGGGTTGGGGTGAGGGGCTGCGGCGGCTGCGGCGCGGGAGTTGTTAGTTCAAGGCGAGCGCTCGGCCGCGTCGAGACGCCCCCTCACCCGGCACGCATCTGGCGATGCGCGCCGACCTCTCCCCGCACGCGGGGAGAGGTGCAGGACGCGGCGTCCTGCTTCGAAGCTGAACGAACGCCTCGCCCCGCGCACAGCGAACTCCCTCGCCCCGCTCTTGCGGGGAGAGGGTTGGGGTGAGGGGCTGCGGCGGCTGCGGCGCGGACGGTCGTTGGTTCGATACGATCGCTCGGCCGCGTCGGGACGCCCCCTCACCCGGCACGCATCTGGCGATGCGCGCCGACCTCTCCCCGCGCGCGGGGAGAGGTTCGCTCGGTGCGTGCGGCGATGAATTCAGATGAAGCGCCGCTGCTGCTGCGATCAGCTCGCGTAGGTACCGTTGCGGTCGCTGAACAAATCGAGGGTGCGCGGCGGGCGGATATTGGGGGTGGTGGACAGCGCGGCGGATGGATCCACCAGGCCGAAATCGGTCGGCGCGGTCGCGGCGGCCGGCGCGTAGGACATCGTGGTGCTGGAGGCGCCCGACGTCGCCGCGCGCGAGGCGGCGTCGGTCGAGGTGCTCGATGCGCCGGTGGCGTTGCTCCACAATTCGCGCACCGCCGGCGACACCGGCTCGCTGCGGTCGCCGCCGAGAAACAGCGTGCGGAACATCGGCTCGGCGGACTGTCGGGTCGACGACGCCGTCGCATCGACCGACGACACCGCGCCGACCGCCTCGACGGTGCGGGCGTCGGGGAAGCTCGACAGATAGGCGGCGTTGTCGACCGACCGCGCGGAGGCCAGCACCATCGCCGCACCACTGACGGAGGCGGTCCCGCCGGCCGAGGCCAGCGCGGTCTGCGTCGCGGACGAATTCGCCGCCGCATTGTAGCGGCTGTTCAGATTGTCGTAGACCTGCGCCACGCTGCGGGCGTTGCCCGAGCGGTCGTAGAAGATCGACTGGTTGGCGGCGGCGGCGTTGGGAAACATCGCCGCGGCGCTGGCGTTGGGCGTGTCCTGCGCGGCGCTGATCAGTTTGGACGCGCCGCCGACGCCCATGAAATGCGCCATGTAGAGTTCGGAGTCGGACGGCCGCCGGCCGAGCGCGCCGGTCAGCTTGAAGCTGTTGGACTGCGTCAGCGCGCCGGCCATCGCCGAACTCACCACCGGATCGTTGCGCAGATCCATGATCGCCTGGCGCGTCGCCGGATCGCTGACGGAGTAGCTCCCGGACGCCGATTTGCTGATCGCATCCGCATAGTCGCCATAGCCGAGCTGGCCGCCGGCCTCTTTCACGGTGCCGAGCCAGGTCTGGTCGATGAACTGGAACAGTCCCTTCGCCGAGGAGGTCGAGGCCGCGGCCTGCGGATTGAAGTTCGATTCCATCTTGGCGGTGGTGAGCAGATATTCGAAGCTGGCGCCGGTCGAGCCCGAGGCCTGCTTGATCGCGCCGGCAATCTTCGCCCGCGCCGGATCGACGAGGCTGACCGCGGAACTGGCGATTTCGGCCGACATGATGGAGGACCCTGCTCCCCGAGCTGCGGTGAGACTCGCGCGTGACACCGGCTGCCACGGTGCGGCCGGTATGGTTAATGAGGGGTTAATAAGGCTGGCGAGTGCCTCTCGCTAAGCACCGTCATTCCGGGGCGCGCCGTCAGGCGCGAACCCGGAATCTCGAGGTTGGGAATGCCGCGCGATGAACAGCTCGGGATTCCGGGTTCGCTCGCTGCGCGAGCGCCCCGGAATGACGGGAAGAAGCGCGTGGCGCTACTTGCCGTAGACCTTGTCCGGGTCGAACTGCCGCTCGGCGTCGACCATGGTCAGCAGCGGCTCGCCGGAGGCGTCGCGGTCGATGCGGCGGTAGAAGCAGGACTTGCGGCCGGTGTGGCAGGCGGCGCCGCCGGCCTGGTCGACCCGGATCCAGACCGCGTCCTGGTCGCAATCGATGCGCATCTCCAAGACGCGCTGGACGTGGCCGGAGCTCTCGCCCTTCTTCCAGAGACGCTTGCGCGAGCGGCTGTAGTACCAGGCCTCGCCGCTCTGGATGGTTTTCTCCAGCGCTTCCGCGTTCATATGCGCCACCATCAAGACATCGCCTGAACCCGCGTCGGTGGTGACGCAGGTGACGAGGCCGGCCGCGTCGAATTTCGGACGCAGCGCGATGCCCTCCTCGATATCATCGAGCGCGGGCGATGCGGCAGCAGATGAGCACACGAGCGTTTTCCTCTCGCAATCCTGCGGCTTAACCGCGGTTGCGAATCATCGACATGAACCGCGCCTGCTCCGCCGGATTGTCGCGGAACATGCCGGTGTAGCGGCTGGTGAAGGTCGAGGCGCCCTGCTTGCCGATGCCGCGCACCGACATGCAGGTGTGCTCGGCCTCGATCATTACCGCGACGCCGCGCGGCTTCAGCACCTCGTCGATCGCCGCGGCGATCTGCGCGGTGAGGTGCTCCTGGGTCTGCAGCCGGCGGGCGAAAATCTCGACCAGCCGCGCCAGCTTGGACAGGCCGACGACGCGCTCGACCGGCGTGTAGGCGATATGCGCCTTGCCGTAGAACGGCATGACGTGGTGTTCGCAATGCGAGGTGAAGGAGATGTCGCGCACCAGCACGAAATCGTCGTAGCCGGCCGTCTCGCCGAAGGTGCGGTCGAGCACTTCGGCCGGGCACTGGTGATAGCCCTGGAACAGTTCGTCATAGGCCTCGACCACCCGGCGCGGGGTGTCGAGCAGGCCCTCCCGCTCGGTGTTCTCGCCGATATAGGACAGCAGCGTCTTCACCGCCGCCTCGGCTTCGGCGCGCGACGGCCGCGGCTGATCCGGCTGCACCGCGGCAGCGAGGAATTCCGACGGGTCGAGCTCGGCGGGTTGAAAATCGGTGCGGGCGTCCGCGGACTTGCCGGCGCGGAGCGGCTTGATCTTGGCGTCCATCTTCTCTCCGTTCGACCGGCCCCTGCGGGCCGGATGTGTCACCGGGCAGACGGGCGGCCAGCCGCCGGTCGTCTTGATCCCTTCAGCGAACCCCGCCGCGCAACATCCTCGGCGCATGGGGGTTCACAAGATACGGACGGCGGTTTCAGCGCCGCGCGGCGGACTGTGTTTCGCCGCCTCGCCTCCTATATAAGATGATACGCCGGAACCGCCAAGGCAGCCCCTCCGAATCCATCGGCGGGCGGGCGGAACGGCCCGGACCCTTTCGCGATGCTGAACGACATCTACAACAAGCGGATCATCGAGCTGGCGGGCAATATCCCGCGGATCGGCCGCCTCCCCGACGCCCAGGCCACCGCCACCGCGCATTCGAAACTGTGCGGCTCGACCGTCAAGGTCGACCTCAAGATGGACGGCGATGTGGTCAGCGACTTCGCCCACGAGGTGAAGGCCTGCGCGCTGGGTCAGGCGTCGTCGGCGATCATGGCCAGCCATGTCGTCGGCTCGACTTCAGGCGAACTGCGAGCGTTGCGCGAAAGCGTGCGGAAAATGCTCAAGGAAAACGGCGCACCACCGGACGGCAAATGGGCCGACATCGCGATGCTGGAGCCGGTCCGCGACTACAAGGCCCGCCACGCCTCGACGCTGCTGACCTTCGACGCCGTGGTCGACGCGATCGGCCAGATCGAGGCGCAACGCGCCGGGGCGGGTGCCAGCGCGTAAGCGGCTTCATTCAAGCCGCAGATTTCCGTGTCCCGGACGCGATGCGGCGCGCCGTGCCGCTGCGCTGATCCGGGACCCCGGTTGCTGGCGGCGCGCATCCGAGCTCGGTTCTGATGCCGAAAACCGGGGCCCCGGATCTGCAGCGCATCACGCCGCGAAAACGCGGCGCGCTGCACTGCGTCCGGGGCACGAGGGTCCGGGGTACGCGGGTCCGGGGCGCGAGGGTCGGGCGCGGAGCTTATTGCGGAGGCGGCGCGGCCGGGGCGGTGCCGCCGGTCGGCAGGGCGGCTTCGGCGGTTTTGGTCGGGGTGGTGGGCACCTGGACGAAGCGGTCCTGCACCGGCTTGGGGCCGGTGGCGGGACTTGCCGCGGCGACAGGAGTGGCGGCGACCGGCGTCGCGCTGCCCTCGCGCTTCGGCGGCAGCAGCTCGGCCAAAGCCTGGGCGGTGACCAGATTGGCGTCGCGCAGTTCCTGCGGCGACAGCTGGTGCAGATCCTCCCAGGGCGGCACGCTGAGCGCGAGCGCCAGCAGGTCGCCGGTGCCGCCCATCTCGAAGGTGTATTTGGCGAGCCGGCCGATATCGCGCTCGATGATGGTGAGGTCCTGGGCGGTGTAGCTGGCGGCGCGGGCGTCCTCGGCGCGGTCGCCCATCCAGATCTGGTGGACCCGGACCCGGGCGCCCTCGGGCACGTAGCGGGTCTTGCCGGCCAGCAGCAGGAACACGCACATCGACTCGCAATAGGCCTGCGGCGCGATGCCGGCGCGAACGCCGGACGGCGTCTGCGTCCGCACGCTGGCGCCGACCGTGGTCATCAGCCCCATCTTGCGCCAGCGCCGGCCCAGCGTGATCGCGTCGTTGACCGAGCCACCGCTGGAATCCAGCACCAGCGCCGCGCCGTCGAGCGGCCGGCTGCGGGCGAATTCGTCGAACTCCTTCGGGGTGTCGGCGGTGACGATGCCGACCGCGCTGATCCAGCCGGTGCAGTTCGGCTCGCAGGCGACCCAGTCGAACCGCATCGGAAGCTTACGCTGCTCGAGGCTGCCGCCGGCCTGCGCCGATGGCGTCGGCCCCGCCGCGGCGCCGAGCAGCACAAAGCCGAGCGCGGCGACGCGTGTGAGCGTCGATCTGGCGAAGCGGGACAGAACAGCGGCGTTCACCGTGGCTCCTTCGACTCCGGGTCTTCAACTCCGGGCTGGCTTCAACTCGGGCGGACTTCAACTCGGCGGACTTCAACTCCGTCAGCAGATGCGCGAAAGGTTCCGGTGAATATCGTCGAATCCGTCACGCTTACGTTATCTAAGGTTCATGGAAAATCCGGCGTTGATCAATCGCAATCGGTCCGGTCGACGCTGCACTGCAGTCAACAAAGTGCGATATTTCCGTGTCTGTTGCGCATTTGCAGTAGTAGAACAGTTCCCCGCACAGGAACCCGGCAGTTCCGCGACCGGATACGAGGCAAGATGCACAGCCGGCTTCCAACCCATGCCGCCGACCTGCTGCAGGCGCTCAGCCGCCTGCCGCGCAACGCCGGTCGCGGCCTGATCTGGGTGTATCGCCACAGCTTCTCGGCGCTGGTCGGCTCGAACTGCCGGCATCTGCCGACCTGCTCGCAATATGGCGACGAGGCGATCGGCCGGTTCGGACTGTGGGCCGGCGGCTGGATGACGCTGGCGCGGCTCATTCGCTGCAATCCCTACGGCACCTCGGGGATCGACAACGTCCCCGAGACGCCGCCGCCCGGCGCGCGCTGGTACCTGCCCTGGCGCTACGCCCGCTGGCGCGGCGTCAACGGGCCGGACTGTGGCTGCGGACATCATGATGAGTAGGATGGGCAAAGTCGCGAAGCGACGTGCCCATGCGCCAGAGCAGCTCTGGCTTTGATGGAATCACCGCCGTCATCCTGAGGTGCCCGCTGGGCCGCGCCATGCGCGGCCCAGCGGGCCTCGAAGGATGAGCCGCAGGTGCCTTGGCCGCATCCTTCGAGGCTCGCTGCGCTCGCACCTCAGGATGACGACTCCGGACGCGAGAATGCCGTGGTTGCTTCAATCAAGCGATGAAGCGCGCTAGGCTGCAATGCTTATCAAGGAGACGCGTGGGCACGCTGCGCTTTGCCCACCCTACCTTCTTTGCTCAGATCGGGCTCAGCCCGATGCGGCCGAGGCCGGGCAGCTTGATCGCGGGGCGGCGCAAATCGAGGCCGAGCACGGCGCCGAAGACGTTCAGTTCGATGCCCTCGATCCAGCCCAGCGTCAGCCCGAGATAGCCGCCGAGCGTGGCGCGGATGCCGGTGCCGGACGGCGTCCAGCCGATCCAGCCGCCGTCCCACGGATAGTCCTTGCCGATCGCGGTCGGCGGCAGCGTGGTGCGCAGTTCCGGCACCGCGGCCAGCGCGGCGGCGACGAAGGTGTTGGAGTTCGGCCCGGGCCAGGCGCGATAATCGCCATAGGCGTTGAGCTTGTAGCTTTTGATCGCGGCCTCGATCTTGGGGATCATCGCGGCCGCCGCCTCGCCGTCCGCCGCGGCGATCAGTTGCGGCTCGTCGCCGAACCAGCGGCCGTCGGCGACGAAGCCGTTGACCCGGACCGGGTCGCCCCAGGCGGTGTAGTCGTAGCGGGTGTAGCGCGTCGCGTTCGCCGGCTTGACCACGATCCAGCTATGCACCGCGAAGATGCCGCGCCAGCGCACCGTGCGCGCCGCGAACACCCGCACCAGCGGCTCGGGATGCGCCGCCGCCGGCGGCAGCAGCCCGGCGCTGGAGCGGTCGGCCGCCTGCCACGACACGCTGCGATCGCCCAGCGCGTATTTGCCGGCCGACACCGCGATCGGCACGATCAGAAGCAGCAGCAGCAGGATCACGAAGCGTCTCACGAGGGTCTGTGCGGGATGAGGAGCTGATAGAACGGATGGGGTCGATATAGGTTGCATGCGCCTCCCCGCCAGCGGCTGGCCCTGCGACGCCGTTACCCACTGCAAACCACCTCGTCATCGCCCCAGGCTGGTGCGACGCAGACAACCGCGGCACGGTCGGCGGGTTCCCGCTGCGGGGTGGCGGCGGGGACGTCGGACCGGGGCGGATGATCGAAGCAGCGCAGCACCATCAGCACGGCCGGGCCGCGCGCGCGGGGCTGTGCGCGTGGCTGCTGCGGCTGCTGGCGCTGACCGCGCCGCTGGCGCTGGCGCATTGCGACGCGCCGACACCGACCTCGACGCCAGCCTCCTCGACGCCGGTCGCGACGCCGGTCGCGTCGCGCGGCGGGACGGTGGCGACCGCCGCCCAGGCCGCCAGCTTCAGGCAGCGCTTCCCGGGGCCGCAGGACGATTTCGAGGATCGCTTTCTCAGCGCCGACAGCTTCCCCGCGCCGCCCTCGCGCGACGCCGCGACGCCGAAGCGGATCGTGACCACGATCGAGCGCTTCCCGTCGCGCTGAGGCGGTTCATCGAATGATTGAAGCAACGCGGCATTATCGCGTGCGGAGTCGTCATCCTGAGGTGCGAGCGCAGCGAGCCTCGAAGGATGCGGCCAAGGCGCTTGCGGCTCATCCTTCGAGGCCCGCAGCGCCGCGCATGGCGCGGCCCAGCGGGCACCTCAGGATGACGGCGGTGATCGCATCAAAACCAGAGCTGCGCTAGCGCGGTTGCGAGCTCCGCGCGCGGCGAGGCTGGCCCGCGCGGCCGACATCGGCTATCGGCATCAGCCCGGCCTTCGTTCGACGCGGATCGATCGTGACCAACTCCGACAACAGCGCGCCGTCAGACGCCGAGGCCCCGGCCGATCGGGCCGGCACCGGCTCGGCGCTGGAGGTGTTCCGGATCTTTCTCGCGCTCGGGCTGACCAGTTTCGGCGGGCCGATCGCGCATCTGGGCTATTTCCGCGACGCGTTCGTGATGCGGCGAACATGGATCGACGAACACGCTTATGCCGAGCTGGTCGGGCTGTGCCAGTTCCTGCCGGGGCCGGCCAGCAGTCAGGTCGGATTCGCCATCGGCCTGATCCGTGCCGGCCCGCTCGGCGCGCTGGCGGCCTGGGCCGGCTTTACTCTGCCGTCCGCGATCCTGCTGGTGCTGTTCGCCTATGGGGCCGCCGCGCTGGACGGCCCGGTCGGGGCCGGTCTGCTGCACGGGCTGAAGCTGACGGCGGTGGCGATCGTGGCGCAGGCGGTCTGGGGCATGGCGCGGACGCTGTGCCCGGATCGCAGCCGCGCCTCGATCGCTTTGGTCGCCTTCCTGGTCGTCCTGCTCGGCGGCTCGTCGGCGATGCAGATCGCGGCGATCGCGCTCGGCGCCGTGGCCGGATGGTGGCTGTGCCGGGAGGGCGCCGCCGCGCCGTCGGCCCCGCTGGTCTTCCCGGTGTCGCGGGGCGTCGGCGTGGCGGCGCTGGTGGCATTCGCCGTGCTGCTGGCGGGGCTGCCGCTGCTGGCGAACTGGACCGCCGCCGCCGGCGTCGCGCTGTTCGAGGCGGTGTACCGCGCCGGCGCGCTGGTGTTCGGCGGCGGCCATGTCGTGCTGCCGCTGCTGCGCGAAGCCTTCGTCACGCCCGGATGGGTGAGCGACGACGCCTTCCTCGCCGGCTATGGCGCAGCGCAGGCCGTGCCCGGCCCGCTGTTCAGCTTCGCGGCCTATCTCGGGACCATCGTCGGCCCGCAGCCGCACGGGCCGGCCGGCGCAGCGCTGGCGCTGGTCGGCATCTTCCTGCCGGGCCTGCTGATCCTGCTCGGCGTGCTGCCGTTCTGGAATGCGTTCCGGCGGTTCACGGCCGCGCAGGCGGCGATGCGCGGCGTCAACGCCGCGGTGGTCGGGCTGCTCGGCGCGGCGCTGTACGATCCGGTGTGGACCAGCAGCGTGCACGGCCCGGTCGATGTCGGCATCGCGCTGACGGGCTTCGTGCTGCTGACGGCGTGGCGCGCGCCGCCGCTGGTCGTGGTGGCGGGCAGCGCGCTCGCCGGCGCGCTGCTTGCGGTCGGCGCGGTGTAGCGTCCGGTGTCGCCGCGCCGGCGGTTACTTGCCGTCGAACCACGCCTTCCATTGCGGCACGGCGGTGGCGAAGGTGCCGCGATGGCTGGTGTCGCCGGTCGGCACCGCCTCGATCTTGTCGTTGCCCATCGCCTTCTGCCAGGTCATCGGCAGTTGCCCGAGCTCGGTGCGGATCGCCTCGTCGGTCAGGCCGTAATAGGTGCGCACCGGGGTCTTCACCACCCAGCGATAGGACTGCGTCTGCGCGACGATGCGGCCATAGGCCGAATTGGCGAAGTAGTGCGTGTCGAAATATTCCGGCCGGATCAGCTTCTTCAGATCGGTCGGGATCGCGGCCTGGTCGAACGGCTCGCGCAGATAGGCCTTGCGCGCGTTCTCATACGTGTCCTCGGTCAGCAGCGAGCGGGCGAGACCCGGCACGCCGTAGTAGTTCTCGAACGAGAACGCGGTCAGGATGAAGATCGTCGGAATCCAGCTCGCGTCGATCTTGCGCGGAAAGTCGAGGAAGCCCTCGAACGCGGCGAAAGCGTCGGCCGGCGCGCTGGCGGTGGCCGCCGCATTCACCTTCATGCCGGCGGCTTCAAGCTTCTCCAGCATCGCCAGGGTGACGAAGCCGCCCTGCGACCAGCCGCTGAGGAACAGCTTGGTGTCGGCGAGCTTGAGATCGGCGAGCACGGCGCGGCTGGCGACGACCATGTCGTAGGTCGCCTGCTGATGGCTGCCCTTGACCATGTAGCCTTCCGGCTCGGTCGAGCTGCCCATGCCGAAGTAGTCGGCGCCGATCACGAGATAGCCCTGCCCGGCGAATTGCGCGATCATCAGCTGGGTCTCGGGCGACTGCTCCGGGAACGACGGCACCTCCTGCTTTCCGTACACCGTGCCGTGCTGATAGGAGACCATCGGAAACGACGTCGTCTTGGTATCGGGCACCGCGATCAGTCCGGTGGCGACGATCGGCTTGTTGCCGCGCTCGGGCACTACCGACGAATAGGTCACGCGATACAGTTTCACCGCGTTGGTGGCGGGCGTGTAGGTCACCTTGATGCCGGCGAATTTCGGCGTGTCGGTGGTCAGGATCTTGTTGAGGCGATCGACGTCCCAGCGATCGAGATATTGATAGGAGACGCCGGAGGCGACCTGCACAGGTTCGCGCGACGGCTGTTGCGCCGCGACGGGAGACGCGGCGAGCGCTGCGCCCGCCAACACGACACCGATCCGAACCAGGGCTGTCATCTTCTTCGTCGTCATCGTCATCGTCGTCATCTTCGTCATGTGTCACCGAGACGTTCGCGTTGCGCGCGGCTGTGTAGCAATCGACGGTAAAGATTGAGTTCCGTCGATGCGCCGCCGACCTTGTTTGCTGCTACGCTCCCCCGCGCGCGCCATCGCGATGACCGACGTCGGCAGCGCCACATTGCGAACGCATTGTGAGCGCTGCTTCGCCCCGCGGCTGCGACAGATACGCCGCTTGTGTTGGCCGGCCATTTCGGTTAAGGTCCTTTAATTCGATTAGCCGCTGAACTTTCTGAACGCGCCCGCGGGCTCCTTCCCAAAGACATCGATTAGTTGAACGACGGCGTGTGATCGTCACGCGTCTATATGCTTTGGAGAAGACAAGATGCCGACAGGGACCGTGAAGTGGTTCAATGGACAAAAGGGCTTCGGCTTTATCGCGCCGAACGACGGTGGCAACGATGTGTTCGTGCACATCAGCGCCGTTGAGCGCGCCGGGCTTTCGGGCCTCGCCGAAGGCCAGAAGGTCAATTTCGAGCTCAAGACCGACAAGATGCGCGGTAAGACGAGCGCGGAAAATCTCGAGCTGGTCTGATCCAGCTCGCTCCGTTTCACGGATGTACTGAAACGGTAGGTGTGACCCGCTCGATCCTTTGCGATTGGGCGGGCGTCGCCATGTCTGCAGTCGGCTCATCTCCTGGTTCACCGGATCCGGCTGAAGAGGCTGCAGACGCGTCATTCAAGAGCGTCGCGTCGACAGGCGCCGCGTTGAGAGCGAGGATCCTGAGATGGTCGGCAAGAACGACAGCGAACGATCCCCCGCGAGCATCGACCGTGCCCGCAAGAAGCTGCTCGCCAGCGAAGAAGGCGCGCGCACCATGGCGCAGTTCCAGACCGAAGCGGTCAATGTGCGCAAGAACATGGAGCGCCTGAGGGCGCTGCGGCTCGCCAAGGAAGCCCAGGCCGAGAGCGACGCCCAGACCGCCGCGGAGAATGCCCCCCCGGCGAAGAAGAAATCGCGCAAGAAAGCCTGATCGCCGAGACAAGCTGATCGAACGGAGACGCTCGTTCCGGCCGCCGTTCGAACCCGTTCCGTCTGGAGTTGACCATGGCCGTGCCCGACGACTTCAGACTGATCCGCGAGATCCGCGACGCCGGCGGTCGCAAGCAGGTGTTCAACCCGCGCGACCAACAACGCTACGAAGACCTGGTGGTGCTGGGCTGGCTGAAGCGCTCGCCCCCGCTGGAGTCCAAATCGGCGTTCTATCAGATTACCGACCGCGGCAAGGCGGCCGCCGTCAGAAGCTGACGCAGCTCGGCCGCACCGACACCATCACCGCCTGCTGGCTGAAGCGCCGCTTGAAGAGTTCGGCGATCTCGCCCAGCGCCGCGCGCTTGCCCGCATCCTCGGCGAACACGATCGTCACCAGCTTGGCCTTTTCCCGGACGACGCGGCCGCGCTCGGTATCGCGCCATTGCCCGGCGCCGTCGACCACGGTGAAGCCATCCGGAAATCGCGGCGTGATCTCCTCGGCGGCGAACCGCCTGAAGTCGGCGTCGCTGACGCCCGGCCGATCGCCGATGTTGCGGCCGAAGGCGAGTTCCGCACTCAGCATCGGCCGCGACGGCGGCAGACACGCCGGCGCCGGCAGCGCGGCGCACCCGGCCAGCGTCGCCGCGACAGTGCATCCGATCAGCAGGCGCAACATCCTGGCCCCCAGCCCCATCGACGAGTCTCGACAGACCGCATAGCACGGCGGCGACCGCAGTGGCATGGGCCACAGGCGCAACGAGGATCTGGTGAGGCTCGGCTCGCTGAAACGCTTGCTGTGGAAATCAAACTTGCGTTCTCACAGATCATCGAACGCGGCGGATCGACGAAGATCCAGAGTTGATAGCCACGCGTTGCCGCACCAATCGCATGGTCATCCACCGCTTTTCGGCGAGCACCAGTGACGTCGCATCAACCTGTCTTCAGACGCCCTTACCGATTCAACTCTCGCACAGATAGTCGACGTCCCCCCGCAGGGTTAATGGCAAGTTGGTCATCAAACATCTGATCAATCGCGAACCCAATCTAGGTGCGCAGTTTAATCAACGGTCTATAGGGCTAACAGAGTTCGCCTCGTTCCTTGGTTCCGGTGTCTCTCGGGACCCCGGCGTGACTTCTGAGGCCGATTGCAGCAACTCCGTACCAGAGGTGTTTCCAAACTGAGGCGGCCCAAATGTGCCGACCTCCATCCCTTCCACAGAACTGGGGAGTTCGGAACTAGGAACAGACCCGTGCATGGGTCGCCGAACTGTCTTCAGAGGGAGACGTCCGGTTCCGCGGAAAGACACGGCCGAGTCTTCCGAATTACGTGGCGGGCGTGGACTCTCGATGCCGGTGGCGACAACCGCCACGCGGATGTTGTCTTCGAGGGCTACTTGGACGGTGGCGCCGACGATTATGTTGGCATCCTGGTCAACTTCCTCCCGGATACGGGTGGCGGCCTCGTCGACTTCGAAAAGAGTCAGGTCGTTTCCGCCCGTGATCGAAATCAGGAGGCCGCGGGCCCCCTTCACCGAAGAGCGATCGATCAAAGGACTTGTGATCGCAGCTTCAGCGGCGATCAATGCGCGCTTCTCGCCGGATCCTTCGCCGGTGCCCATCATTGCATTGCCCATTTCGCTCATCACGGCTCGGACGTCGGCAAAATCGAGATTGATCAGGCCTTCCTTCACCATCAGGTCAGTGATGCAGGCAACGCCCGAACAAAGCACCTGATCGGCCATCGCGAACGCGTCGACAAACGTAACCCTCTCGTTCGCGACCCGAAACAGGTTCTGGTTCGGGATGATCAGAAGCGTGTCAACGACCTTGCGCAACTCGGTGATGCCGGACTCCGCAGTCCGCATACGGCGGGCACCCTCAAAATGGAAAGGCTTGGTGATGACGCCGATGGTGAGGATGCCCATCTCGCGCGCTGCTTCGGCGATTATCGGGGCTGCGCCGGTGCCAGTACCGCCGCCCATTCCAGCCACTACGAATAACACACTCGTATCTCTAAGAGCATCTCGGATCTCATCAATGGCCTCTCGCGCTGCATCTGCTCCAATATCAGGCTGCGAGCCGGCACCGAGACCTTCCGTCCTCCGGACACCCATTTGAATCCGCATCGACGCCTTCGAACTCTTTAGCGCCTCCGCATCTGTGTTCGCGGCAATGAATTCAGGCCCACTAAGACCAGAATTGATCATATAGTTGATCGTATTGCCACCTGCACCACCGACGCCAATCACGACCACTCTCAGATTACGATCCACTCGACCTAAGAAAGCGCCGGAACGATCCTCCAGTCTCTCCGCCCGAAAACCTCGAGCACCCAAAAATTCGGCACCAGCAAAATTGGTAGTTGAGTCCCAAACAGCGCCTAACCAACTTGTTTCCGCCAGGTTGGCACCTGCGAAGTCAAATCCTCGGAGATCAGAGCCGCGAAAATCTACACCAGCAAGATTCGCCCCACGAAAATCTTCCGATGGACTTAGTCTTGCGGATTTTACCAGATCCGAAAACGACGCCGAGCGACATCGAAACACAGCGGCGACTCGATCGCGCTCATCGTCGCATAGAAATTGCGAATATTCCTCAACCATTAGAGGCACCCAGAGTATTCTTCTCCGCCCTCACCTTCTGGCGAGCGAGAGTCACGATCTGACCAATGGAATTCAACGATGACTGACCGCTCCTTCGATTCAGCGCTATCGCAACTACGCGGCCTGCTACAGCAGCCCGATTCCTTTCTTCCTGATCTCGCTCGAAACGAGCGTCAGTGGTGAAATAGGCGAATTCGTCTCGCTGAAACCAAAGATCTCTGAGATCACAACGATAACTGACCGAAATCTCGATGGGGTCTTGACTGTCAGAAACGATGAAACACAATGGGGTTCCCCCAATTATGCGATTTTCAAGAACGCCGTCGGCATTCAGTCCAATACCGTGGACCCGCCAGAAGTTGTGCCCAGCGTCTGCTACCCGCCAGTATACCTGATAGTACTCACCATCTTTCTGTTCTGTCTTGGAAATCGTTCTGCTTAAATGAGCTCCAGCAGCAACTGCTACTCTGGACAAACCAAAGATCTTACCTATGTCGAAACCTACATCAGCACCAGCAGCCGCGTCCTTTTTAGTCTGGTCCGATTCGTTCTGAGTGATCTTGAATCGGCCCGCTTCTACTTCTAAGCGGCCCTCGTTGCTAATTCGACCGCAACTTGGTTCCACGATCAGTTCACCAGACAAAAAGCCAAATGTAACCCCTTGGACCTGACCATTCACTTCGATTCGTTCGCGGATTCGCCCGCACCACAAAGCGACGAAAATTCCAAATCCGTTTTCACTCAGCAAGTTTGCTGACGAGTCGACTGAGATCGACGCTAGTCTCTCATCAGCAAACCGAGGCGATCCCACCGAAAATGCCCACATGATTCCATCACGACTTGGGAACCGGCCGCGCGTATCGCAGCTTACTAAGCCAGAGAGTAAAGCAACCCAAAGCTGTAAACTAGGAATTTTTGGAACGGTATGCCGGGCCGAAACGGTTATTGATTACCGATTGGTCTCCCGCGTCGCGAACAGCACCGCGAGCAGCGCGCAGGTCATCACCGCGGTCGAGACGTAGCCGTTGACGTGCATCAGGCCGGCCGCGAACAGCGCGCCGCCGATCGCCGAGCCGATCGCCTGGCCGACATACAGCACCGAGGTGTTGAGCGACACGGTGACGCCCGCCAGCGCCGGATCGGCGGTGAGCAGCCGCACCTGCTGCATCGAATTCGCCGCCGCGAAGCCCAGCCCCCAGATCGCCACCGACGCCGCCATCACGGCGAAATGGCCGGCGCCGAACGTCCAGCCGGCGATGCCGGCGAGCATGAAGGCGGTGAACAGCGCCGAAGTGTTGTAGGAGCCCCAGCCGTCGACGATCCGGCTGGCGATCACGCTGCCGACGAAGCCGAACACGCCGTAGAGCGCGAACACCAGCCCGATCTCGGCGGGGCCGGCGCCGGTGAGCCCGGTCAGCAGCGGCCCGAAATAGGTGAACACCACGAACTGCCCGGAGGTCTGCAGCGACGACACGCCGAGCAGCTTGAGAACCCGGCGGTTGCGCCCGACCGCGGCCCAGGTCGACAGATCGACCGGCGTCGCGCGCAGCCCGCCCGGCAGCCGCGCCCACAGCAGCACGAACGACATCAGGCCGATCGCGCCGAGCAGGCCATAGGCCTCGCGCCAGCCGAAATGGCCGGCGACGAAGGCGACCATCGGCACCCCCAGCGCCACCGCCAGCGACCAGCCGAGAAACACATAGGCCATGGTGCCGCCGCGCTTCTCCGGCGCCACCAGCAGCGCCACCGCGCCGGCCGCCTGTGGCGTATACAGCGCCCCGACCGCGAGCATCGCGATCCGCAGGGCCAGCAACACGGCGTAGTTCGGCGCCAAGGCCGAGGCGAGATTGCCGAGCGCCAGCACCAAGAGCGTCGTCGTCAGCAGCAGCCGGCGGTCGATCCTAGAGGTCAGCCACGCCGACAGCGGCGAGCCGATGCACAGCACCACCGCGCCGAAGGTGATCAGAAGGCCGGCGTCGCGGATGCTGACGCCGAGGCCCTGGGACAATTCGCCGAGCATGCCGGCCGGCGCCAGAACCGCGGTTCCGGTGACGAAATTGCCGAGCATCAGGGCGGAGGGGGCGAAAGAGCGGGACACGCCGAGGGGTCTAGCAGGATTTCAATGCAGGTGCATTAAAATTTGCGGACGGTCCGCGCGGCGCCGCCATGCGCGAAACCGGCAACGGCCGCGCCCTGTTCAGCCCGGTCCGACCGCCGACGCGATCACGCCTCCGGCTCGAAGAATCGAAATCCATTCCGGCCCTCGGACTTCACCGCATAGAGCGCAACATCGGCCATCTTGAGCAACGCCGCCGCATCCGTTGCGGCGTGCGGCGCTATTGCAATCCCGATGCTGATCCCGACCGAAACCTGCGCCCCGCCGAGGTCGAAGGGTTGCGAGATCAACCTGACGATTCGCTCGGCCAGCCCCTTCGCGGCCTTGAAGCGGTCCCCTGCGCCGAACTGAACGATCGCGAATTCGTCGCCGCCGAGGCGAGCGAGAATGTCGGTCTTTCGGACGGAGGATCTGAGCCGTTGCGCAGCTTCCCGCAGCAACTGGTCTCCCGCCGGGTGCCCGAACGTGTCATTGACCTGCTTGAACCGGTCGAGATCGAGCATGAACAAGGTGAACGGCTCGCCGTTCCGCTGCAGACGCGCCACCGCCGTCTCGACGGTTTCATCAAACGCCGCGCGATTGGCCAGTCCGGTCAGCAGGTCGTGGTGCGCGAGAAAGAGAATTTCGGCCTCGCGGCGCTGCTGCTCGGTGATGTCCTCGTGGGTGCTGACCCAGCCGCCTTCCGGCAGAGGCTGCCGGGTCAGGTTGATCAGCCGCCCATCGGACAGTTGCTGGATCCGGCTGGAGGTATCGGTCGGAAGAACATACAGCTTCAGCCATTCCTCCTGACTTCCGATATCATCCGCAACGACGCCGTTCGCGATGCAGGACTGAACGATGTCCCGGATATGCGTGCCGACTTGTTGCAGCGCTTCCGGCAAGCGATAAAGTTTGGCGTACAAATTGTTGCACATCACCAGCCGACTGTCGGCGTCGAACATCGCGACGCCGTCGCGCAGATTCTCGAGTGCGACTTTCAGCCTTGCCGCCTGGACGATCTGATCCTGTTCACGAGCCAGACGGAGCTGTGTGAGTTCGGCCTTCGTTCGCCGGGCCGTCTCGCCTTCAATGAGTTTCCGGAATTCGTGCGCGATCGCGATATCGCCTTCCTTCCAAGGGGCGGAATGACCGCTCACGGTCTGGATCCAGACGGCGAAGGACGCGCGGGGCGATATCAGCCCGGTGGCCGCATCGGCCAAGGCGGGTTCGGCCGGGTTGCCGCCCCAGCGCGTCGTGCGCGACTGTTCCGGGCGAAACCACAACATCGCGTCGTCCGCGCCCACCAGCGGCAGCAGCAGCGCGCCGCTGCCGCCCCGCTTACACGCGGACAGTTCGGGATGGCGCAAGCCGAGGTCGTCGCACGCCAGCAATTCGCCGGCGGATTCATCACGCAGCCGCGCGAGCGCCCGCTCGGCCTGGCCGGGCGGCGGCGTCCGTCCGATGCAGCGAACCACCCCGGCGAAACTGATGATGGCGCCCGCGGCATCGACCAGATCAAGCAACTCGGATTCGGTCGCGGCGAACGCCTCGAGCATCGTCGGCGCGGACGCGAACTGCTCGGCGAGCCGCATCATGGTGGCGTTGCGCTCGACCCTCTTCCTGGCGGCCTCGGCCTCACCCAGAGGCCCCAGCAATGTGGAGACGAACTGCCCCAGAATGTCGGCGGCCGCGCGCAGCTCCGGGCCCGGATTTCGCGGCGTGCGATGGTGACACACCAACATGCCCCACAGCTCCGGCCCCTCCGCCAGTCCGATCGTCAAGCTCGCCGCGGTCTGCATGTTCTGCATGTAGGCCAGATGATAGGGCGAGACGCTGCGCAAGGTGCTGCAGGTCAGATCGAGCGGCGTCCCGTGATCGAGCGTCCGGTCCGTGAGCAACGGCACCGGCCGATAGCGGGAATCGACGATCGCGCCGACGCGCTGGCGCAGATAGAGCTGCCTGGCCTGAGGCGGAATGTCCGATGCGGGATAGTGAAGCCCCAGATACGGATCCATCTCGCAACCGCGAGCCTCGGCGATCACTTCGCCATGGCCGTCGGTGTCGAAGCGGTAGGCCATCACCCGGTCGTATCCGGTGATCTCTCTCAGGCTGCGCACCGCGAGCGCACAGAGTTCGCGCTGCCCCTCGGCGGACCTGAACGCGTCCAGCACGGCGCGGACCCGGTGAACCGGCGAGATCGGCGCAACGCTCGGCGAAACAGGTTCGACATCGATGCAGACCTGCGGGCCGACCCGGTACGCAGTCAGATGCAGGTCTTTGCCGTACCAGCCGGACAACTGATACAACGCGCTGTGGTCGCGGGAAATCGCGTCCAGGATGGTGCCGCTGGCCAGCGCTCCGATCGACTGCCGAAGCGTTTGTCCCAACGCGGCGCCGGCGGAAATGCCGAGCATCTCGTCCAGATTGGCGCTGGCATGCGTGACCACGGAAGTGTCGACCCGCGCGGCGAGAAAGGCCCCGTGCGGCTGGATCGCGCCGGGGATATGGATCGGCTCGCGGTCGCAAATCGAATAGTCCAGATCTGATTGCACGATTTCACTCGCCATGGCTGATCGTCTCTTTCCGGACCGGGCTGGGCCGATCAGCCATGACTCCGAACCGGGCGCCCACCGCGCGTGGAAACGGCGGGTCGTCGTCGACCCGCTGCGAAACGAACGGAAACTGAGTCTGGCGCGCATTCGCATCGGGAGATGCCAATCAGTCACGCGCCTTCAATGTGCTGCGCCCGAACGGCACCAATCGGCTCGATCGGCAGACGACCTATCGAACAACCCGTCCGGCGCGACTTCGTTCCTGTTCGTCGCCCACTGACACGGCCATCGCCTGCGCCCTGGCCAGCCTGCCGGCGCGGCGAGGTCGCGAGCTTGACGGCGGACGGCAGCAGGCGGCGCATTGCCCCTCGCCGCCCAGTTCAATGCCTTTGCATTCAACCAGGCCCCCTCGCCCCGTCATTTGCCGCAGCCGGGGCCCCAAAAACCCCCACGGCTTGGTTGCATCGGCGGAATCGCCTGCTATATCGCTCGTCCGCTTACCTGCGCTCGTGTGCAGGAGTGAGCCACAGGAGAACGACATGACCGACAAGACCCCTGCCCCGCCGGCCTCCGGCTTTCAATTCACCCTCTCCAATCTCAAGCCGGCGGTGAGCGCCGAACAGGTCACCGTGACCTTCCCGGACGGCAAGACCCGCGACTATCCGCGCGGCACCACCGGGCTCGACATCGCCAAGGGAATTTCGCCGTCGCTGGCCAAGCGCACCGTGGCGATGGCGCTGAACGGCGTGCTGACCGACCTCGCCGATCCGATCGAGGAAAACGCCGCGATCGATTTCGTCGCCCGCGACGATGCCCGCGCGCTGGAGCTGATCCGGCACGATTGCGCCCATGTGCTGGCCGAAGCGGTGCAGAGCCTGTGGCCGGGCACCCAGGTGACGATCGGCCCGACCATCGAGAACGGGTTCTACTACGACTTCTTCCGCAACGAGCCGTTCACGCCTGAGGATTTCGGCGCGATCGAGAAGAAGATGCGCGAGATCATCCAGCGCGACAAACCCTTCACCAAGGAAATCTGGAGCCGCGACGAGACCAAGAAGGTGTTCGCCGACAATGGCGAGATGTTCAAGGTCGAGCTGGTGGATGCGATCCCCGCCGACCAGACCATCAAGATCTACAAGCAGGGCGACTGGTTCGACCTGTGCCGCGGCCCGCACATGACCTCGACCGGCAAGATCGGCACCGCCTTCAAGCTGATGAAGGTGGCCGGCGCGTATTGGCGCGGCGACAGCAACAACCCGATGCTGACCCGGATCTACGGCACCGCCTTCGCCAAGCAGGACGACCTCGACGCGTATCTGAAGCAGATCGAGGAAGCCGAGAAGCGCGACCACCGCAAGCTCGGCCGCGAACTCGACCTGTTCCACTTCCAGGAGGAAGGCCCCGGCGTGGTGTTCTGGCATGCCAAGGGCTGGAGCATCTTCCAGTCGCTGGTCGGCTATATGCGCCGCCGCCTCGCCGGCGACTACGACGAGGTCAACGCGCCGCAGATCCTCGACAAGGTGCTGTGGGAGACCTCCGGGCACTGGGAGTGGTACCGCGAGAACATGTTCGCGGCGCAATCCGCCGGCGAGGACGCCGAGGACAAGCGCTGGTTCGCGCTGAAGCCGATGAACTGCCCGGGCCACGTCCAGATCTTCAAGCACGGCCTGAAGAGCTATCGCGACCTGCCGCTGCGCATGGCCGAATTCGGCGTGGTGCATCGCTACGAGCCGTCCGGCGCGATGCATGGGCTGATGCGGGTGCGCGGCTTCACCCAGGACGACGCCCATGTGTTCTGCACCGAGGCGCAGCTCGCCGACGAGTGCATGAAGATCAACGACCTGATCATGTCGACCTACTCCGACTTCGGCTTCGACGGCGAACTCACCGTCAAGCTCTCGACCCGGCCGGACAAGCGCGTCGGCACCGACGAGATGTGGGATCACGCCGAGCGGGTGATGGCCACCGTGCTCAGCGAGATCAAGGCGCAGGGTAGTAACCGGATCAAGACCGAGATCAATCCGGGCGAAGGCGCGTTCTACGGGCCGAAATTCGAATACGTGCTGCGCGACGCGATCGGCCGCGACTGGCAATGCGGCACCACGCAGGTCGACTTCAACCTGCCGGAACGCTTCGGCGCGTTCTACATCGACGCCGACGGCGCCAAGAAGGCGCCGGTGATGGTGCACCGCGCAATCTGCGGCTCGATGGAGCGCTTCATCGGCATCCTGATCGAGCACTTCGCCGGCAATTTCCCGCTGTGGCTGGCGCCGGTGCAGCTGGTGGTCGCGACCATTACTTCCGAGGGCGATGAGTACGCCAAGCAGGTGGTCGCCGCGGCGCGGCGCGCGGGACTACGCGTCGACATCGATTTGCGCAACGAGAAGATCAACCTCAAGGTGCGCGAGCATTCGCTGGCCAAGGTCCCGGCGCTGCTCGTCGTCGGCAAGAAGGAAGCCGAGACGCATTCGGTCTCGGTGCGACGGCTCGGCAGCGACGGCCAGACGGTGATGCCGACCGCCGAGGCGATCGCCGCTTTGGTGGACGAAGCGACGCCGCCGGACGTGCGGCGGATGCGAGCGCAGGCGGCGTGAGGCGTTCGTGGCGCGGTGAAGCCGCCGCGCCACAATCGTCCGGCGATCGGGATCGATTGCAGGATGACTTCTAATGAGGTAGTCTGCCGATATTACTCTGACGATCAAATTGCTGCGCTTATGTGTGCGTCGCGGAAAATCCGCGACCTGTTACCTTGTTCGATTGCCTCGCGATTATTTTCAGCCGCTTGCGCGTGGAGAACCGCGACATGCAGGTCCAAATCGATATTCCCGGTGAAGATGCCCAAGGTCGCGTGTTTCTCGGCTGGACGCCCGTTCAGGCCAGCGCCCGGTTGTTGCAGGGTCCAGGTGCCGGCTCCGTCGACGTCGAGATCAGCAGCGCCGGCGCGGTCGGCGGGCTGGTGTTCGATACGGCGCGAACGCACAACGGCGGCTCGCGCCTGACGCTCGGCCTGCCGGGTGACGGCCGGCCGGTGACGTTCTTCGTCGCGGGCGAATTCCTCAAGCCGAGTTCGCGTTACGGCGACGCCGCCATCGCCGTGAAGGACAAGGCCAGCGGCGCCCCGCTCGCCAGCAAGCCGGTGATGGTGCGCATCCGCAAAAATGCGGTCACGTTGAGCCAGGAGGAGCGCGACGACTTCCTCGCCGCGCTCGGCACCCTGAATGCGCGCGGCCAGGGTCCCTATCGTATCGTTCGCGATATGCACGACGCCGATTCGGATCTCGAAATCCATCGCAACGAAGGCTTCCTGCCGTGGCACCGCGCCTACGTGCTCGGGCTCGAGCGCGCGCTCCAGGCGATCAACCCGGTGGTGACGCTGCCCTATTGGCAGTTCGACGCGCCCGCGCCTGTGCTCTTCACCATCGACTACATGGGACGATCCGACGAATCCGGCCACGTCGTTTTCCGGCCCGGGCACTCGCTCGAGCACTGGGTGGCGAAGGATACGCCCGGGATCGTCCGCGTGCCGCGATTTGCGTCCGACGCTCCGGCGCTGGTCATCAGCGAAGACGATACGATCAGGCTCGGCGGGGCGACAGCCGATTTCGCCCTGTTTCGGCAAATGGAGGGCGGGCCGCACGGTCAGGCGCACAACAGCTTTGCCGCCCCCAGCCCGCTCAGGTACCCCGCCCTCGCCGTCTATGATCCTTTGTTCTTCCTGCTCCACTGCAATGTCGACCGGCTGTGGACGAAATGGCAGTGGATCAAGCACCGCACGGACAGCTCCGACCGGCTCGCCTACAGCGACGGCACGCGCGCCGGCACCAAGCGCGGCGACACGATGTGGCCGTGGAATGGCATCCACGGCAATCCGCGGCCGCCGACTGCACCGGGCGGACCGTTTCCTCCGACCAGTACCACGCCGGCGCCGGGCCGCACGCCAAGGGTCAGCGACATGCTCGATGCGATGGCGCTCAAGGCGCCCGATCCGCTCGGCTTCGCCTACGACGACGTGCCGTTCCAGCTGCCGCCGACCGTGGTTGCAGGTCATGCCTAGCCTGACTACGTGAACCGAAGACGGCCGAGCCGAAGCGCCTCGAACGCGGAGCCATTGCGATGGACGTCGAACAATATCGAAGGGACTACGAAGCCCGATTGGCGGCGGCCGAGGCCGACACCGCGGCGGATTCTCGCTTGTTCTCGCTGCGGACGGCTCTCCCTGGCGCGCCGGTCGTGGACGCCACCACCCAGGCGCGGGGCCCGGATCTCGGTGCCCAGCTCACGATCCTGAGGAACGCCGAGGCACCGGCTGCGGCGCGGATGAACGCCCTGGACGAATTGCAGATCGCGCGGTTCTCCAGCGAAGGGTTCGACGCGCATCGCGCCGAATTTCTGCAAACCCTGCGCGACATCGCGCGCCCGGAGACGCCGGCGGAATTGCGCGAGAGCGCGCTGGCGACGCTGTCGGCGGAAAACGACGCCAGCGCCGAGGAGAAACTGCGCGCCGGGCTTTTCGACGACAAGCTGGCGCTGGTGTCGCCGCTCCGAGCGCTGCAGATTCTCAGCCTCAACGATCACGCCGACGTCGCGCCGCTGGCGGAAATAGTGTTTCGCGACACCGACGACCTCTCCACCAAGGAGGCCGCGCTGCGGGTGCTGTCGACCGATCCCAAGTCGCAGGACCTGCTGCAGGACGTGCTGACCGACAAGGATCAAGCGCGCAGCCTGCGGGCGTTGAGCGCGACCGGGCTGAACGTCCTCAATCCGGCGCGGTTCGCCGATGTCGCCAAGACGCTCGTCACCGATACCTCCGACTTCGAGGATATCCGCGCCTCGGCGCTCGGCGCGCTCGCCAACACCGCGCACGAGCCGCTGCGCGAGGACAAATCGTTCGTCGACGAGATCAGGACGCTCGGCGCGCAGAACGAACTCGGCAATCTCAACGCCGCCGCCAACCGCTTCCTGCAGCGATGACGGTGGCCGCGACGCCACCGATCGCGTCGAGCGAGGCGGGGTCGCTCGACGCCGGCTACGCGGCGATCGACCGGCTCCGCGCCGACCCGTCCGGACGCGACGCGTTGGTCGCGCTGCTGGCGGAGCAGTCGCCGCTGTTCGCCGGCCGCAGCAGCAACCAGGCGGCGCGGCTGCGCGGCTATGTGCTCGCCGCCTTCGAGACCTGCGGATTGCCGGACGCGGCGATGAGCATCGTCTGCGAGGAGCTGGAGAGCGGCATAGATCCGTTCGTCGTGGCCGCCGCCGCCCGGGCGGTCCGCTGCGCATCCACGACTCCGGCTGAACTGCCCGCGCTGCTGCTCGCGGCAATCCGCAGGCTGCGCGGCGCCGACGACGTCGTCACGCTCGCGCCGGCCGATGCGGCTGCGCCCGTGACCGTTTTGACCGAGCTGTTCCGGACGCTGCGCTGGCTCGGTCCGCGCGCCGCGGGGGTCGCGGCACCATTCGCCGAACTCTTGTCGCACGATCAGGCGATGCTGTCAGACACCGTGCGGCGCGAAGGCCGGCTCGCGCTCGGCGCGATCCGCAGCGCGGCGGAGTCGGCGCCGCCATCTTGCTGCGGCGCGCCGGCGCCGCTCGTGCTGCCGCACGACAACAGCGTACCCGCTGATGCCGACATCGATGTCGCCGCCATCGCATTACAGGACCAAGATGGCTCGGTCGCAAGCTTCGGCGAGATATTTCGCGGCCGGCCGAGCGTGCTGACGTTCTTCTACACGCGTTGCGCCAATCCCAACAAATGCTCGCTGACGATCCAAAAGCTTGCGCAACTGCAGACGCTGATCGCAGAGGCCGGCCTCCCCGAGGTCGTCAACGTCGCCGCGATCAGCTATGATGGCGCGTTCGATCTGCCGCATCGGTTGCGCACCTATGGCGAGGCGCGTGGAATGCGCTTCGACCGGTTCAACCGCATGCTGCGGACCATCGGCGATTTCGAGCCGGTGCGGCGATGGCTCGATCTCGGCGTCGGCTACGGCGCCACCACGGTCAATCATCATCGGCTCGATCTCGTTGTACTCGACCGCAGCATGCGCTGTGTCGAGCGGATAGCACGCAGGCAATGGAACGAGCACGAATTGTTTGACATAATCCGTCGCGCGCTTCGTAACGACGGAAATGTGCAGACCTGATCGAGAGGCGATCGCCGCTTTGGTCGACGAGGCGACGCCGCCGGACGTGCGGCGGATGCGAGCGCAGGCGGCGTAATCGCGACGCGCCGGCCTCAGGCCGCCTCGCCTGCGCCCAAGTCGCGCGCGGCTTCAAGCGTTGCGGTCGACCGTGGCCGATTGCGCGACGGCCTTCTGCATCGCGGCGATGGCGGCGTCGAGTTCGGCGCGGGTGTATTGCGGCGTGGCGCCGGAGCGCGGCGTCCATTCGCTTTGCGTCTTGGCGGTGTCGGCGATCTCGACCTTGCCGCCGAGCAGCCTGGCGTAGGTCTCCGCCCGCCATTGCGCCAGCGCCGGGCCGGCCAGCGACGGCTCTTCGAGACCGCTGACGGCGGATGCGGCGGCGCCGCTCATCTCGGCGATGCCGCCATTGTAAAGCTTCGCCACCACCTGATTGCCGACCTTGACGGTGGCGTAGACGTCGTCCGGCTCGTTGTCGGAGCGGCCGTGCGGCGCCGTCTCCTGCTGCTGCAGCCAGATCCGGGCGACGTCATCGACTTCGGCGGACGTCGCCTTCCGGACCGCTTCCGGATGCGCCTTCATCAGATCGGCGAAGCTGTACACGTCGCCTTCGAAGCTGATGCCGCTGCTGGCGGTGGACCTCTCCGACACCGCCTTCGTCACATGCGCATACGGCGTCAGCACATGGCCCTGTCGGTCGGTGATGTTGTTCATGGTGCGCGCCCCATCGCAGATTCGCTCTGGAAATGAATTGCAAACTTCGCGCCACGAAGAAGCCTTGTCCGATCAACACGATCGCGTGGCGCTCCCGGCCGGCATCGCGGCGCAAATTGCCGGTGGCGGCAAGCTTTTCCTATTCCTATGGCGAAGCGCGATGGTCGCGCGCCGGATTGGTATGGTTCTGATCGAACCTTGCGCCGACATGCGATAGATTGCCGGCACCAAGCGAGCGCCCGCGGATCGCCGCCGCGGGCGGCGCCGGAACAGATGGAGAGCAGCCATTTCCGACCCGATCGACTTCCTCAAGACCCGCCGTTCCGTGAAGCCGCGCGAGATGACCGGGCCCGGCCCCTCGCCCGAGGAGCTGGAGACCATCCTCACCATCGGCGCCCGGGTGCCGGATCACGGCAAGATCGCGCCGTGGCGCTTCATCGTGTTCGAAGGCGAGGCGCGGGCGCGCGCCGGCGAAGTGATCGCGCAGGCGTTCGCGCGCAACAAGACGGACGCGACGCCGGAGGAGATCGCGGCGGAGCGCGGCCGGCTCAGCGAAGCGCCGCTGGTGATCGCGGTCGTGAGCGCGCCGAAGCCGCATCCCAAGGTGCCGGCCTGGGAGCAGGAACTGTCCGCCGGCGCGAGCTGCATGAACATCGTCGCCGCAGCGACCGCGCTCGGGTACGGCGCCAACTGGCTCTCGGGCTGGATCGCCTATGACCGCGACGTGCTCGCCGGCCTCGGATTGAAAGACAACGAGAAGCTCGCCGGCTTCATCCACATCGGCACCCGCACCCGGGCGAACGAAGACCGCCCGCGGCCGGCGCTGGCGGAGATCGTGACGCGGTTCTGACATTTCGCCGACGCGCGCAGCAGGATTGATCGGATCGCGCTTCGTCCGTGCGCGACCGATCTGCGATCAGCCGATCCGCGCCGATCAATCCCGCACCGCCGATCAATCCCGCACCGTTGCGAAGGCGCCGGTCGCGGCATCGACCATGCAGCAGGCCGAGGCCCAGCCGGCGCGCCCGCCCCATTCGACCTCGCACCACGGCGCGCCCACACCGTCTTCGGAGCTGCGGCAGCGCCCGAGCTGGATGCCGGACGCACCGGCCGGAATGGAGAACAAGGCCGGGTGACCCGTGCCCGGGCCGGCGCGCACATAGAGGATGCCTTGCGACACGCTGCCGAGCACGCGGAACACAGGCCGCGCACGCGACTTTGCTTGAGGCGGTGCGGCCTCGTCGCGGCGTGTCTCGACGATCGATCGGCTCGAGACCCAGCCGGTGCGGCCGCGCCATTCGACCTCGCACCAAGGATGGCGGCCGCCATCATCCGGCGCACGGCAGTTCCCCTTGGAGTCGCCCGTGCTGCCAGCCGGAATCGCAACCACGATCGGATGACCCGTGCCGGGCCCGGAGCGCATGTTGAGGATGCCTTCGGAGACGCTATCGAGCACGCGGAAACCCCGGCGCGGCGGCGGCGACGACGAGATCGAGGGCGACGGATTCGGCGCCGTGACCGGCTCGGCCGGCCTCGCGGGTGAAAGCCCGGGTGACTCCGGCGGCGCGACCGCGGCTGTCTGAGGAGACGTCGGCGCGGCGGCCGCAGCGGCAGCCTGGCCGGAGAAATAGAAGTCGCCCTGGATCGGCGACGACGACAGCCACGGCTGCTGAGCGCTGGCGGTCGCCTTTTTCACGGCCAACCCGACGCGGTTGAAGGTCTGAAAGATGTCGAGCCCCGGCCGCGTCATGATCTCGGCCAGGGCCCGCGTATAGGGACTGTGGCCGTCGTCGCCGTCCTGGGCGACGTTGCCGGGCTGGGTCGCGTAAGAAATCAGCGTGCCCTCGGGCGCCTGCATCTGCGCCAAACCGCCGCCGGCGGCGCGCAGCCCCCGACCACCGAACGGGTTGTTGCGGCAGGCGTCGAGCAGGACGATGTTGAGCCGCGTGCCGGCACTCTCCATCTGCCGCAGCACCAGCCCGACATCGAGCATCTGGAAATCGACGTCGGCCTCGCGCGTCGGGTTGGCGCCGACCGGCACCAGATAATTGACGCCACGAATCTGCACGCCATGGCCCGCATAGTAGAACAGCCCGACATCGGCGCCGGCGGCGTCGCGGCCGAACTGCTGCACCAGCGTGTCGAACCGCGCCTTGTCGACGTCGAGCTGCGCGCCGCCACCGACAAGCCTGAAGCCGAGACGCCTCAACGTCTCGACCATCAGAGCGGCGTCCTTGATCGGATTGTCGAGGGCGGTGACGTGACGATAGGCAGAATTGCCGACGACCAGCGCAACCCGGGTCTCGGCCCAGGCCGCCGAACACGACGCCATCATGAAAAGCGCCAGCAGCAGCCGCACTGCCCGTTCCATCGCCGCGATCTCTCCTCACCGCCGGTGCGACGATAGACCGAACAGGGCCGGGCCGCCAATGCCCGCTCACGCCGCCTTTGATGCGGCGTGGCCGAACTTCATCAGCAGGCCGGCGATCTCCGCGGCCGGCCTTGCCGGGCTGAACAGGAAGCCCTGCACTTCGTGGCAGCCCTCGGCGCGCAGCGCGTCGAGCTGCTCGACGGTTTCGACGCCTTCGGCCAGCGTGGTGATGTTCAGGCTGCGGCCGAGGCCGGCGATGGCGCGCACGATGGCGAGGCAATCCGGGCGCTCGGTGAGATCCTTGACGAAGGAGCGGTCGATCTTGATCTTGTCGAACGGGAAGCTGCGCAAGTAACTGAGCGACGAATAGCCGGTGCCGAAATCGTCCATCGAGATCCGCACGCCGAGGCTGCGGAGCTGATGCAGCGTCGCCAGATTGGCCTCGCTGTCGGCGAGGAACAGCGACTCGGTGATCTCGAGCTCGAGCCGGCGCGGCGACAGCCCGGACTGCGCCAGCGCCGAGATCACCACCTGCACCAGATTGCGGCTGCGGAACTGCACCGGCGACAGATTGACCGCGATCTTGACGTCGTTCGGCCAGCGCGCCGCCTCGAGGCAGGCCTGCCGCAGCACCCATTCGCCGAGGCCGACGATCAGGCCGATGTCCTCGGCGATCGGAATGAAATCGGCCGGCGAGACCATGCCGCGCTCGGGATGGTGCCAGCGCAGCAGCGCTTCGAAGCCGCTGACGCGGTCCTCGGCGAGATCGATCAGCGGCTGATAGTGCAGATCGAACTCGCCGCGCGCGAAGGCGTGGCGCAGGTCCCGCTCCATGTCGCGGCGGCGCTGCGCCTGGCGGTCCATCTCCTTTTCGAAGAAATGATGGCAACCGCCGCCCGCCGCCTTGGCGCGATACAGCGCCATGTCGGCGCTGCGCATCAGCACGTCGCAATCGTCGCCGTCGCCCGGCGCCAGCGCGATGCCGATCGAGGCGCCGATCACCACTTCGAGCCCGTCCATGTCGTAGGGCGCGCTGACGAGCTCGATCAGGCGCGCGGCGACATCGCTGGCCTCGTTCGGCGAGGCCACCGACGCCAGCACCACGGCGAATTCGTCGCCGCCGAGCCGCGCCACCAGATCGTTGCCGCCGATCTGCGCGCGCAGCCGGTCGGCGACGCAGCGCAGCAGCCGGTCGCCCATCGGATGGCCGAACGAATCGTTGACGTTCTTGAACAGGTCGAGATCGATGCACAGCACCGCGACGCGTCCGCCGCCGCCGCGCGCCTGCTCCAGGGCCTGCTGCAGCCGCTCCTGATACAGCGCGCGGTTGGGCAGATTGGTGAGGCCGTCATGATGCGCCATATGGGCGATCTTGGCCTCGGCCTTGCGCCGCTCGGTGACGTCGACGACGGCGACCAGAAAGCCCTCGCGATCGTTGAAGACGACGCGGCGGCCGAAGGTCATCACCTGGATCTCGGTGCCGTCGGCCTTGAGGTGGCGCCAATTGCCGCCGGACTGATAGCTGTCGCCGACCTGCAGCAGGGCCAGACTGTGCGCGGCCCATTCGTCGCGCGGCCAGATCTCGCGCAACGTCATCCGCAGGAAGGCGTCGCGATCGTAGCCGTAATGCTGCACGGCGGCGTCGTTGACGTTGAGGAATTCGGTGGTGGCCGCGTCGAACACCCACATCGGCATCGGATTGCCGTCGAATAGCAGGCGGAACGATTCCTCGCGCTTCTTCAGCGAGGTGATGTCGGAAATCGTCAACGAGACGATGTCGCCGAACGCGGTGACGCCGAGGCTGAGATTGCGGTTGTCGGTGTCGATCGACAGCGAATCCTGGCCGCCGCTGTCGACCAGCGCCAGCAGGCGCGCCATCACCGCCGGCTCGCACAGGAAGTTCCGCCCGCCCGACAGCAGGCTCCATTGCAGCGCATTGACCGACTGCTGCAGCAGCGCCGAGGCGCCTTCGTTCAGATGCACGATCTGGAAATCGAACGGCCGGCCGTCGGAGCCGCGGATCGCGGTCAGCGACACGATGCCGTCGTCGGTCGACGAGAAGATCGCGTCGAGCAGATTGTAGCGCAGGCCGTCCTCGTTGACGTAGACGCCGACCAGCGTGTTGCCCCAGCGCGAGGCGGTCGGCAGCGCCAGCAGCACGTATTTCTGCACGATGCCGTCGCGCACGAAATGCGCCGTGCTGAGATAAGGCCGCTTGTTCTGCAGCGCGCTCGACGCCACCTGCACCAGCGCCATCGCGCAATCCGGCGACAGCGTGTCGAGCGGAATGTCCCAGCGCTCGTCGCCCAGCCATTGCTGGACGTAGCGGCCGGTGCGCGTCACACCCGGCCTCGCCACCGAGAGTTCCAGCAGCGCCATGTTGTCGGCGAGCCGGCCGAGGCTGCCGAGCATGACCTCCTCGTAGCTCGGCAACGCCTGCCCGGACTGGACCGCCGCATGCCATTTCCGCTGAAGCACAGCGAGGTCTGCGGAGAGCTGACTGGCCAGCTTCTCCCGTTTCATTCTGACGGCCGTCACGTATCGCGTCCCCGCGCCTCGAACATTCGGCCGCACTCGACGTGTTCCCGATTAAGACGATGTAAACGCCGCGCCGATTGGCCGCAAAACCGAGTATTATGAAGGTTTTATGTCGTCTGATGGTTAGTTCTCGTTAGGCTTTGACGGATGTGTCGCATTACCTGAAATCGAATCGCATTTTATTAGTTCTGATCGCAGAGCGATCCGGGACCGGTCGATAGCAATTGCAATTCGCGAGCCGGAGGCAATACACTCGCGGATGGCACAGACCGAGGGATCGCACGAACTCCTGCGCCGGCCGCTCGCCCGAGCGGCGCCCGAGGATCTGTTGTCCGCCGAGAACGACAGCCTCCGGCTGTTGCTGTCCCAGGCCAGGCTCGATGCCTGGGACTTGTATTCGCAGTCCAACGCCGATGCCAAGGCGAGCGCAGACGCTGACCAGCTTCACAAGCTGATCGTCGGCGAACTACATCACCGCATCAAGAACATGCTGGCGACCGTGCTCGCCATCGTCTCGCAAAGCCTGCGCGGCGTCACCGAGGCGGAGCACGCCCGCCAGGCGATCGAGGGGCGATTGATGGCGCTCGGCAAGGCGCACGATCTGCTGCTGCAGGAGCGCTGGAGCAACGCCGATCTCGGTCAGATCGTGCGCGGCGCCATCATGCCGTTCGACAATCCGCAGGCATCCCGGATCGCGATCGAGGGCCCGGATCTCAGGATGGCCTCCGGCGCCGTCATTGCGATTGCGATTGCGATGACGCTGAACGAACTCTGCACCAACGCGATGAAATACGGGGCGCTGTCGGCCGCGGACGGGCGTGTCGAGATCACCTGGACGCTCGATCCCGCGACGCAGGCGATGCAATTGAGCTGGTGCGAACGAAACGGGCCGCCGGCGCGCGTTCCGGACCATCAAGGCTTCGGCACGCGTCTGATCGAAATGCTGGGCAAGCAACTCAACGGCAAAGTGGCGCTCAGCTACGAGACCGCCGGTTTCGCCTATCGGCTGGATGCGCCGCTGGCGTCGCTGATGGCGACGCCGCAGGACTAGAACAATTCTGCTTTTGATGGAATCGGAGTTGGCTGTCCGAGGTCGCCGTCATCCTGAGGTGCCCGCTGGGCCGCGCTGTGCGCGGCGGCCGGATCTCACCACCGGACCCATGCGGCGACGCCGACCATCAGCATCAGAAACACCGGGACGAGAACCGGCGGCACCAGCCATTCGGCGAACGTTCGGTTCATGTCGTCTGTCCTTCGGGTTGAGCGCTGTCGGCGAATGTTTTCCAGGAGCGGCCGCAGGCGGTGCAATGCCACTCGTTGACCACCGCGGAGGCGGAATAGTTGGAGCGGCTGGGCGCGACCACGGCCTGGCCGCACACACAGGAATCGGTTCCGAGCGGATTGGAGCGTCGCGGATCGTTCACACGCCCACCCGGACGGCGGGACGACGATACAGGCTTCGCGACACGCGAACGGGGGCGATCATGGCACGCACGGGGCTTCTCCTTTGGGGCGGGAGCGCGATCGCGTCTCTCAGCCGCCGATGCCCGGGACAACCGTGTGCGACGATAGGTGTCAGATAGGGATCGGACGCATGAATTACCAGGTGGCGGCCGGCGTCTTCACGACGCATCGAGCTCGTGCAGGCCGGCACGATCGAGGAACCGCACAGTCCGTCGTTTGCTCATGACGATGATGCGCGACGCTTGAAGCTTGGTCAGGCAGCGCGAGACTGTTTCGCTGCTCAGCCCGAGATAATCGGCCATGTCGTGCTCGCACATCGGCAGACTCATGCCCCCCTTGCTCATGGCGCCCGTGGTTGCGAGGCGGCGATCCATCTCGAGCAGGAACGCGGCGACCCGTTCCAGCGCCGACTTGCGTCCCAGCAACACCATGTGCTCACGGGCCTTCCGCAACTCGGCGGCGACGAGGTTGCAGAGCCCCCAGGCCAAGCCGGGATCGATACCGGCCTCCCGGTCGAGATCATCGAGCCGCACCGCCAGCGTGGTCGTCTTCACCAGGGCTTCGGTCTCGTGACTGCGCAATGCGCCGGAGTCGAGCCCGAAGATTTCCCCCGGAAGATGAAACGCACTCAGATGACGGCGTCCATCGGGCAGACAATGCGAGGCCCGAACCGCACCTTCAAGGACAGCGTGAGCGTGATGCGCCGTCTCGTTCCTGGTGTAGATTCGTTCGCCTTTCGCGAAACTCTGCGTGTTCGATCGAATCGCAGCGGCGTTCCCCAGCAAATCGAAATGCGTCTCCAGCCACGAACTGCAGTCGTCCGTCGGCACAATGATCGCGTCCGCTAGCGCCATGTCGGCAGCCAATCCAATGCAGGAGACCGGATATCACCGCACCGCGCGAAGATGCGGCGTCGGCGGACGGATCAGACGCTTCGATCGGGGGCGAGCGCTGCTTGCTGCGGACGGCCGCCGGCCTGGGACGGCTTGTCGCCGAGCAGCCCGAGCAACTCCCGCAACACTCTGCGCTGATCTTCGTCGGTGCTCTGCGCCAAGGCTGCGCGGTAAAGCTTCAGGTTCTCATCGCGGATGAAATTTTGCATGAGCATCTCCCCTGCGGAACCAGGCGGGAGCAAACCGCGCTCTCAGTCACCCGTCGATGCCGATGGCAGCAAGGTGATGCGCGAGACTGCACACAAATACCGTCGAATGTCGATTGAGAATCGATCGCGGGATGATTGAAAGCGCAACGACATGGGGCTCGCGTATGGAACCGAGCGATTAGTTCCGATAATGGAACTCGCACCGGCGGCTGTGCCGCGCCGACGCCGTCAGCGCGCCAGCACTTCGACTTCGCCGTCGACGCCGTTGACGACGTTGAAGCCGCGCTCGAACACCTTGCCTTCGTTCTTGGCGATGGCGCGGTATTCACCCTCGGACAGAACCACTTTCGGGAACGCGCCGATCGATTCCTTGATGACGTCGCCACCGGGCGTCAGCACCGACCAAGCGGTGTTGGCGAGCGCCTCGCCGCCTCTGTCGGAGACGAGCTTCAGCGTGATCACGGCGGCGCGGTGGGTGACGGTGACGTCGGTCAGCTTGCCGGCCGTGACGCGGATGTCGGAGCGCACCACCGAATTGGCGTCGCCGTAATTCGACACGATGTAGTAGGTGCCTTCGGGCACCAGCGCGACGTCGCCGGCGGCGGCGTTCGGCACCAGCGGCGGGCGCTGCGAATTCTCGAACTGGCTGCCCTTGTAGATCGAGAACGAAATCTGGTTCTGCGGAATCCGCGTGCCGCCGACGCGGCCTTCGATCCGCAACCCGCCGGCCGGCAGGATGAAGGCCTCGCGGTCGGTGTCGGTCTTGAGCGTCACCGGGCGCACCGCGCTGACCAGGCCGTGGGCGACATGGACCACGTAATTGCCGGGCGGCAACACGATGTTCGGCGTGGCGCCGTGCTCCTCGCGGATCAGCTTGATCGCGCCGCTGTCGTCCGGCCGGTCGGAATAGACCCGCCACACCAGCCCGGCGTTGATCGCCGGCAGGTCCTTGCCGTAACGCGCGGTCAGCGCCAGCACGCCCTGGGCCGGCGCGGGCGATGCGGCCGGCGGCAGCGGCGACACCACCGGCGGGGTGACGGCGGCCACCGGCGGCTGGGTCAACGGCGCCGGCAGGGTCGGCACCGCGGCCGGGCCGGTCGACGGCGCCAGGCTGATGGCACCGCCCGCGGGCGGCTCCGGCACCGAGGCCGGCGGTACCGGCGGCGGCCGATCGCTGAAGAACTGCGCCGAGGCCGGCTGCGCCAGCACCACGGCCAGCCACACCGACGCGCAGGCGAGCGTCAGCCTCCCGCGTGGCCCTGCCCGGCCGGTTTTACCCCTGCAAATCATGGCTGTTGGTTTTCACTGAAAACGCGGCGAATTCAAGCCTGCGCGTCGCGCGACCGGAGCGACGCCGGGCCGCGGCGAGATCACGATGATTTTCGCGGCATTGTCACGATTTTCCCCTAGTCGGGGCATCCGCAGACATTAATCATGCACTGCGAAGCGATTTGGGCAGATCGTTTGATCGCGCTTCAATCGCCACTGGGCTACACCGCGCAGGCACCGGCCGCGTCAGCCAGGCCGGAGCGGTTCGAGGAGGCAACCATGCTGGAAAATCTGATCGGTCGCGGGCAGAGCAGCCCGCCCAACCAAGGACCGCTTCAAGCCAAGGTCGGCCTCGACACCATCCGGCGGCCGGTGATCGGCCTGGCGCTCGGCGGCGGCGCGGCGCGCGGCTTCGCCCATATCGGCATCCTGCGCACCCTGCTGGACCACGGCATCACCCCGGACGTGGTGGTCGGCACCTCGATCGGCGCGGTGGTCGGCGGCGCCTATGTGGCGGGCCATCTCGACACGCTGGAAGAATGGGCGCGCGGACTGCAGCCGCGCAACATCATCGGCTATCTCGACATCCGCCTCAACGGCTCGGGCCTGATCGGCGGCAGCAAGCTCGCCGCCCAGCTCGAAGCCACGCTCGGCCAGACCCTGATCCAGGACCTCAAGCAGAAATTCGCCTCGGTGGCGACCGAAGTGCGCACCGGCCACGAGATCTGGCTGACGCATGGCCGCATCGTCGACGCGGTGCGGGCCTCCTATGCCCTGCCCGGCATCTTCTCGCCGGTGCTGATCGGCGACCGCTGGCTGGTCGACGGCGCGCTGGTCAATCCGGTGCCGGTGTCGGCGGCGCGCGCGCTCGGCGCCGAGATCGTGATCGCCGCCAACGTCTCGAGCGACGTGTTCGGCCACGGCACCACGATCTTCTCGCACGGCGCGGTCGACGAGGTGATCGAGCCGGCGCCGGAGCCCGAGCCGAAACGCGGCTTCGGACGATTCTTCTCGCCGGAGAAGCTGATCAAGCAGGAGATCTTCGGCAGCGGCAACCGTCCCGGCATCTCCAAGGTGATGGTCGACGCCTTCAACATCATGCAGGACCGCATCACCCGCGCAAGGCTCGCCGGCGATCCGCCGGACATGCTGATCTCGCCGCGGGTCGGTCGGATCGGCTGGTTCGACTTCCACCGCGCCGACGAGATGATCGCCCACGGCGCGCGCGCCGCCGAACGCGCCATCGACTCGATCCGCGAAGCGATCGAGGAAGCCGCCCCGCACGGCGCCAAGGTGGACGTGCCGGTCGAGACGTGAGGCGTTCGCGAGACGTGAGGCGCTCGTCGCAGGCGGTCCGCAAACCGTCGGCCATGACCGGCGTGCATGACCGGGGTGCATGACACCGAACTATCAACGAGTCATTCCGGGGCGCTCGCACCAGCGAGCGAACCCGGAATCTCGCCGCGGGGGATCGTCGGCAGTCGGCGGCCTGAATCTCGGGATTCCGGGTTCGCGCTGCGCGCGCCCCGGAATGACCGTGGCGTTGCAGGCGCGCATGACCGGCGTCCCATGACACCGAGCCAACAACGAGTCATTCCGGGGCGCTCGCGCAGCGGGCGAACCCGGAATCTCGCCGCGGGGGATCGTCGGCAGTCGGCGGCCTGAATCTCGGATTCCGGGTTCGCGCCTGCGGCGCGCCGGAATGACCGTGGAGCGTTGCAGGCGCGCATGACCGGCGTCCCGTGACACCGAGCCAACAACGAGTCATTCCGGGGCGCTCGCGCAGCGGGCGAACCCGGAATCTCGCCGCGGGGGATCGCCGACAATCGGCGGCCTGAATCTCGGGATCGTAAGTCTCGGGTGACCTCGGGATAGCCTAAGAGGTCTTGGGGCGGGCGTAACGAGTTCTCGGGAAGGTCGTTGGCGACCGTCGGAATCTCGTTCCCCGCCTCGTTTGGTCGGAAAGGCCGGACACCCGGACGGTAGTAAGTGCTGGCCGCACGATAGACGATCCAGGCGCCGGCCTTGCCTCGTGGAACAAGGCAGGGACATCATGACAGCCTCCCCCTCATCGGACAACATCTTCATCGGCATCGACGTCGGCGGCGCGAGCCTCGACGTGGCATGGCATCGAGGCGGTCGCGCTCATTACGCGAACCGCCCGGACGCGATCGCAGAGCTGGTTCAGCGTCTTGTCGCCGGGCCGCAGTTGACGCGGATCGCGGTCGAACCGACCGGCGGCTACGAGAAGCCGCTGGTCAAGGCGCTGCGCCAAGCGGGTCTGCCGGTCGAGATTGTGCACACCTCGCGGTTTGCGGCGTATCGCACGTTGATCGGTCAGAAGGCCAAATCGGATACGTCGGACGCGCGCCTGCTCGCTGCCTATGCGGCGAGTCCCGACGAAATCCGTGGTCGCAAGTCCGATCACGTCGAACTCGAGGAAAATCCAGTCCGAGAGGCGCTTCATGAATGCGCCAGCCGCCGTGACCAACTCAAACAGATGATCCACGCCGAGAGTTGCCGGCTGGCGACGACGCGGCTCGCCGAGATCCGGCAGGCGATCGAGCAGCACCTCGACATGCTTCGGGCCGAAGACAAACTGCTCCAGCAGAGGATGCAGACCCTGCTCCGCCAGAGCGCCGACCTGATCGCGGCCCAACGCCTCCTCACCACCATCAAGGGCATCGGCGTCACCTCGGCGACGACCCTGATCGCCATGGTGCCCGAGCTCGGCCGGGTCGACAACAAAGCCGCCGCAGCGCTGGTCGGCGTGGCGCCGTTCGTTCGCCAAAGCGGTACGATGACCGCTCCGGCCCGCATCCGCGGCGGCCGCGCGGCCGTCCGACACATCCTCTACATGGCGGCCGTCGCCGCCAGCCGGCACAACAAAATCCTGCGACCGTTCTACGAACGCCTGATCGCCGACGGCAAGCCAGTGAAGGTTGCGCTCATCGCCGTGCTCCGCCGGCTCGTCGTGTTCGCCAATGCCGTTCTGAGGTCCGGACAGCCATGGAAAGGCGCATCACTGACTTGACAGGAGACACGGTAGATTCCGGGTTCGCGCCTGCGGCGCGCCCCGGAATGACCGTGGAGCGTTGCAGGCGCCCCCCGGGATGCAGGCGCGCCCCGGAATGACGGGCGAAAAAAATCAGGCGCTCTTGATGTAATCGTGCAGAGCCTGCTGTTCGTGCTCGTATTCGTTGAGCCGCCATTTCACGATGTCGCCGATCGAGATCAGGCCGACGACGCGCTCGTTCTCGAGCACCGGCAGATGCCGGAACTTCTGCGACGTCATCACTTCCATGATTTCGCCGACGGTGTCGCCCTGCGCGCAGGTCACGACCTCGCGGGTCATCACCGCGTGCACCGGACCGTCCAGCGCATCGGCGCCGCGATCGGCCAGCACCTTGACGATGTCGCGCTCCGACAGAATGCCGTCGAGCCGGGCGCCACGCATCACCAGCACTGCGCCGACGCGCCGCTCGGCCAGCGTCCTGATCGCGGCGGACAATCGCTCGTCCGGCTCGACGCTGTAGATATAACGGCCCTTGGCTTCCAGGATTGCTCGCACTGTCATTGTCGCCTCCCGAATGGCGCGCCTCTGTTGGAAGGCGGCTCTGTTTGGTAACTCGATCAGCAGTCAGCGTGGTTCGATCACGACGGCATCGCCGACGTTGCGCCCGGCCCGAGCCAGTTGCAAATCATAACTAACAAATGAGGCGAATCCGCGCCGTGCTGCTTGCAGCGCAGCAAAGCGACCGCAGTGCAACGGTCGAGGGTCGCGGATGGACGATTAGTTCGGATCGATCACCGCCGGCGCGCGGCGCGGCACCGGGTCGAACAGCGAGAACAGCAGCAGGCCGGCGAAGAAGCCGCCGATATGCGCCTGCCAGGCGACGCTGGCGCCTTCGTTGCCGACCGCGATCGAGCCGACGCCGAAGATGATGTTGATGCCGAACCAGATCGCCAGGAAGGCGATCACCCGCGGATCGCGCAGCGCCCGCAGCAGCGGCTGCGCCGGCACCCGCGCCGCGGCGTCGGCGTCGCCGCTGCGGAACGACAGGAAGCTGCCGCGGGCGAAGGCGAAGCGGATCGCCGCGGCCATCGCGCCCGACACCGAAGCCGAGGCGCCGATCATCGGCGCGATCTCGTGGGCGTGAGTGAGAAGATGCGCCAGCGCGCCACCGATCGCGGTGACCGCCATGAACAGGAAGAACCGCGCCGCGCCGAACCGCCGCGCCAGCGCGCTGCCGAACGGCAGCAGCCACAGCACGTTGAAGAAGATGTGGCTGAGATTGGCGTGGAGCAGCGAATAGGTGACGAAGGTCCAGATCTTGGCGCCGGTGCCGCCCGGAAACGGCGCCGACAGCAGCGTGGCGTCGTAGCGCTTCGGGATGAAGCCGAACATCTCGATGGTCCAGTAGTCGATGTCCGGCGGCAGCAGCACGCGCAGATGGATCACCGCCAGCAGCGCCACATAGGCGGTCAGCGCGCGCGGCAGGTTGAGGATCGGTTCGCGCGGCGGCTCCGGCGGCGACGGCGGCAGCGGCTGCGTTTCGGGCGACGAATCCAACGTGAACGACCTGCTACGAGCGCCCGGCCGCGGCGCGGCCCGGAGGCGATGCGATCCCATAAGCGGCTTGGCCAGACGGTGCAAGCCGGGCGTCGCCGCGCCGCCGTCCGGCGGCCCTCGCCGGCGGGATCTGTCAGCCAGGACCTGTCAGCCGGGACTTGTGAGCCGGGACTTGCAGCCAGAACTCGGCAGCCAGGACTTGCAGCCAGCGCCACGAAAAAAGGGAGGGCCCGAGAAGCCCTCCCTTCGATCCTGCCGGTGCTGTCGGCGGTGATCCCCGCGACGACCGGTCTGTTTTGGCAGCCACCCCGTAACTCATCGCCCGGATGCCTGGAGAACACCCGCGCGCCAAGAACGTTCCCACTCTAGCCCGGCCGCCGCCGACCACAACCGCATAGTTAATTTAACCTTAACGCGACAAAGCGGGGGTTAACGGCGGCGCCGCCGGCTTCCGGCATGGACGCTGCACTGCCCCTCCTGCACAACAATTCAGGGGCCCGCGACGCGCGGCACCGGGACAGACCTGTCCCGGGACGCGCCCGGCGCGGGTCAGGGACAGGCATGAAGCATCCGTCGAGCCGCGCATTCTTTGCATATTGGGACAGCCAGCGCGGCGACGCGCCGGCGCCCGATCGCAGCGATGTCGAGCCCGGCGCCGTCCGCCAGTTGCTCGGCGACATCTTCGTGCTGTCCAGCGATGCCGCGGCCGGCTACCCGTTCCGCGTCGCCGGAACCCGGCTCAACGCCCTGCTCGGCCGCGATCTCAAAGGCGAAAGCCTGCCCGGCCTGTTCGGCGTCGACAGCCGTCGCGACTGCGAGGACATTCTCGGGGTCGTCGCCGACGAGTCGCTGGCGCTGGTCGCCGGCGTGACGTCGTCGTCGCCCACCGGCGCGGTCGCCCATCTCGAATTGCTGCTGCTGCCGTTCGCGCCCCGGCTGCACACGCCGCTGACCATGACCGGGCTGCTGGCGCCGCTCGGACCCCGGAGCGCCGGCGAACTCGGCGCGCTGCGGTTGACCACCTGGCGCACGCTCGGCCGGCAGTCCCGCCGGCTGCGGCCGCGGGTGCTGCGCAAATGGGAAGTGGCGCGCGGGCTGATCGTCTATGAAGGGCTGCGCTGAGCCTGGCCGAATTCGGACCCGGGTGCGGGCCGCTGCATCACCACCGTCGCGCTGCTCCGGAGCGGCAGGACCGCGACCGGCACCCGGTCCGCGCTTCGGCATTCGCACGAGCGTCGGATCAACCCCTCGACATCGAGGATCGCCATCCGGCCGCGGCTGTAACGGATCAGACCCTGCTGCTGCAGCCCATGCGCGATCAGCGAGATGGTGTTGCGCTTCACGCCGAGCATCTGCGCCATCAGATCCTGACTGAGCAGCATGCAGTCGCTGCCGGCCATCTCGCGGGACTGCAACAGCCGCCGACACAACCGCGCCTCCGCGGTGTGCGCGGCATTGCAGGCCGCGGTCTGCTCGGCCTTGATCGTGCGGCTCGACTGATCGCGCAACAACGCCTCGCGCAATGCGGGGCTGAGTTCGGCGACGGCGCGAAAATGGCTGGCGTCGATCGCCGAGGCCGCGCCGGAAAATCGCACGACCGCCGCGCACGACGACGGCACGCCGAACAGCGCACTGGTTGCGCCGACCACGCCGTCGCGCCCGACCACGCCGACTTCGATGGTCTCGCCGCGCTGCAGCCGGGCCAGCGTCGACACGATGCCACTGTGAGGAAAGATCACTTGCCTGACCGGAGCGCCGGCCTCGATCAGCACCTGACCGAAATCCAGCACCATCGTGCGCAGATACGGCCGCAGCAGATTGAACTGCGCCGACGGCAGCGCGGCCAGCAGATCGTTCGGTGATTGGAGACTTGTCACCATCACAGCCGCCCCGGCAAGGCCGAGACGCCGCGCTCGATCACACGGTCCGGCCGATGAGTTCCCAAGTTCCGCGCCGTCCCGTTCGGGGGGAGCAAGCCTGACAACTCTTCGAGCCGTTGAGCGGTAAAGTCCAGTTCGTACGACTACTCACGATGCCGCGCGAGCGCGCTTGACCGGAGAACCGAGGCCGCGCGACGCCATCGGCGGCGTCAGATGCCGCAGCGAGGTTCGGCCATCATCTCGACCACCGGCATCCTCGGCGACCATGATGCAGCCGATCAGAGCGGTGAGTACGCGCATTTCTTCTTCGGCATCGACCTGCTTGGCGAGGTCGGCGCGCGAGGATCCGCTGTCGTCGCTGTGTGCCATGAGGACTCTCCTAATTCGAGTGTGCAATATCGAACGAGCCAATGGCAGCGTTGATCTGGCTCAAGTCGAAAAAAAATCCGAACCGGCGACGCGGCATCGCGCCCTTCGGAACCGAGGGCCGGGCGCGGCCAGCACAGCTGTCCGCGGTCCGCGACGCCGCCGTCGCGCAATCGATTAGTCTTTCGATATCAGAGATTTGTAACAGTCCTGGCGGGGGCCGGGCAACCCTGCCCGGCACCGGCGATGGCGGTCGGCGCCACGTTTCCCGCGCCGCACGCCGCACATTGACGCGAGCCGTCCTGTGTCAGCGGCAGTTTGTCGCTGCCCACGCCTCGGCGCAGCAGCGGATGATCCGGGGTCTCGACCAGGACATGCAGGCGCCGATTGGTTCCGTTGTGCCAGGTTGTCGGCCGCGCCGGTGGTCCCGTTGCTGCAACGCAAACAACCCGCTGCGCGTGGATCACCGAAGCCGGGCCACCGTTCCGACGAGCGGGAACCGATCAGCGTCAAACCGACGCGCCTCACGCATCCTCGCCGTCTGATCCGCAATGCTCGCAAGTATCAACTTGCTCTCGTGACGATGCTGATATTCGCCGTTCTGATAACAATCGGGGATAGCAGCTTGCTTATTCCGCAATTGTGGCAGACATGTCTCGACAAGTGACGAAGTCTGTACCGAGACCAGATTCGTGCACGCAGCGGCGGCCGTGATTGCTGGTCGATATTTCCGACCCTCCGCGTCGACACGCAGGCGACGCTGTATTTTTTTATCGATTTGAACGAAGCGCCACCACAACGACGCGACATACACACGACGCGACACACACGACGCGATACGCACATGACGCCGACAAGCACGCAATGTCGCGAGACACGCGAAGTCCACCCGCACAGACGCGATGACGAAACGATGAGCTTCGACAATGCCAGTGCTTCACTCCTCAGGGCGCTGGTTCATGCGGCCCCCGACGGCATCTTCCTGGTCGATCGCCATCAGCGCATCGCGCTGTTCAACCCCGCTTGCGAGGGGCTGTTCGGCTGGTCGGCCCGCGAGGCGCTCGGCGAAGACGTCGCCACGCTGATTCCGGACTGGCGGCAGCAGCCGGCACTCCGGTCGCAGGTGCAGGCCCGGCGCCGGGACGGCACCACGTTGACCGTCACGCTGGCCACGGCCGCCTCGGCCGCCGATGCCGCGTCGATCGTTGCGACGGTGCGTGAACGCGACATCACCGAGCAGAGTCGCGCCGAACGCGCGATCCGCGAGGCCGACGCGCGCGTCGCGACGCTGATCCAGACCGTGGACAACGGCGTGATCCTCACCGACCGGCTCGGCCGGATCAAGACCTTCAACCTCGCCTGCCGCAGGCTGTTCGGCTACCAGGCCGACGAGGTGATCGACCGGCACATCTCGATGCTGGCCCCGGCGGCGAACGCCGACGCGATCCAATCGCTCCTTCGCCGCGGCAACCAGGCCGACGAGCACGGCCGGATCGGCACCGTCCGCGGCATGACCGGGCTGCGCCGCGACGGCGGGACGTTTCCGATGGAGCTGTCTGCCGGCACGACCGTGCAGGACGGCGAGCCGGTGTTCGTGGTCGCGATCCAAGACCTCACCGACCGCAAGCACACCGAAGAACGACTGGCGCAGGCGCAGAAGATGGAGATCGTCGGCCAGCTCTCCGGCGGCATCGCGCACGACTTCAACAACCTGCTGACCGTGATCGTCGGCAACGCCGAATTTCTCGCCGACCAGCTCAAGGCGCGGCAGGATCTGCGCGGGCTGGCCTGCGAGATCAGCCGCGCCGGCCAGCGCGGCGCCGAACTGACGCAGCGCCTGCTCGCGTTCAGCCGCCGGCAGACGCTGAAGCCGGTCGCGGTCGACTGCAACGAGCTGGTCTCGTCGATGCACGATCTGCTGCGCCGGACGCTGCGCGAAGACATCGTCATCGACATCGCGTTCGGGGCCGAGCTCTGCGCCGCCTTCGCCGATCCCGCGCAGCTCGAATCCGCGATCCTCAACCTGTCGCTGAACGCGCAGGACGCGATGCTCGGCGGCGGCCGGCTCAGCATCACCACCGCCAACGTCACGCTCGACGCCTCGTATCAATCGCTCAACCAGGACGTCCGTCCCGGCGACTACGTGCTGATCGCGATCACCGACAACGGCTCGGGAATGTCGAAGGAGGTGCTCGATCGCGTGTTCGAGCCGTTCTACACGACCAAGGAGGTCGGCAAGGGCTCCGGCCTCGGACTCAGCATGGTGTACGGTTTCGTCAAGCAGTCGAACGGCCACGTCTCGCTCTACAGCGAGCCCGGGCTCGGCACCACGGTGCGACTGTATCTCCCCGCGGTCGCCGCCGGCCGGCCGACCGGCCCGGAGCGGCCGGACTCCGTGGAGCGCCTCGCGTCGCGCGGCGAAGTCGTGCTGATCGTCGAGGACGATCCGTTCGTCCGGTCCTACGCGGTGATGTGCCTGCGCAGCCTGGGCTACGGCGTGATCGCCGCATCCGACGGCGCAGGCGCGCTGCAGACGCTCGACGACGACACCCATTTCGACATCCTGTTCACCGATGTCGTGATGCCCGGCGGCATCAGCGGCTGGGAGCTCGCCGAGACCGCGTCGCGCCGACGGCCGGATCTGAGGGTGCTGCTGACCTCCGGCTACGCGCTCGAGACGATCGCCGGGCGGAGCCACGGCCGCGAGCATCTGGCGATCCTGACCAAGCCGTACCGCAAGGCGGACCTCGCGCGAAAGCTGCGCGAGGTGGTCGAATCCTCGCCGCCGGCTGCCATCTGCCGCGAATGCTAACGGGTCGTTAACCCTGAGCATCCTACGGTTGCGGAATATTTCGTTTCCGGCCGGACAGCGGACTCCCGTGTTGTTGCAAAAGCAAACCATACAGCCGGCAACCGCCGAGCGGCGTCGATTCCAGCGCGTCAAAATCCACCTGCTGGGCCGCTACATGTTGCCGGACCGCCGTGAGTTCCCCTGTCAGGTGATCAACATGTCGCCGGGAGGGCTGGCGATGCTGGCGCCCGGCATCGGCAATGTCGGCGATCGCGTCATCGCCTATCTCGACCATATCGGCCGCGTCGAGGGCAAGATCACGCGAATCATCGACAACGGCTTCGCGATGACCGTCGGCGCCACGCCGCGCAAGCGCGACAAGCTCGCGGCGCAGCTCACCTGGCTCGCCAATCGCGACATCCTCAATCTGCCGGAGGACCGCCGCCACGACCGCATCGTGCCGCGCAACCCGATCTCCGTGCTCACGCTCGAAGACGGCAGCCGCATGACCTGCCGGATCATCGACATGTCGCGCTCGGGAGCTGCGATCGCCGCCGAGCAGCGGCCGCCGACCGACACGCAGGTGCTGCTCGGCCGGGTCGCGGCCCGCGTCGTCCGCCACCTCGACGACGGCTTCGCGCTGGAGTTCGTCCACGAGCAGAACGAAGACACGCTCGAAGACAGCGTTACTACGCAGTGAACGCCCGCGGCGCTCCGGCCGCCCCCTGATCGCCCGCCACCGCCTCCCAACGCGGCTTTCGCCGCCGTACGCCTGCGCACGCCGGCGCGCCGCGATGGTTAATCCGCCGCCATGCCGATCGCGAAAACCCCGGCGCCGCGGCGACTTCCGGCTTAATCGTTCAAATTTGAATCAATTGCAGTCGTGTCGAATTTTATACAAATTCGATTCAAGTATAAATCGAATACGCCCTCAGTTTGATTAGTATTCGCCTCGACTTTACTTAGTTGATTTAGCGGCCCCGCAAATCGTTTGTGGAAAAGATGGTCCCAACAAGAAAACGGGGGCCACAATGTTTGTTAGCAGGGGATTGCGGACGGGACTGATCATTGCCGCGGCGGTCGTCACCATGACGGCAGCGGCACAAGCGGGAGACAAGGTTCGCTACGCCAGCATCGGCGATACGACGCGCGCACCGATCGGCTGGATCGAATTCTGCGCCGACAATCCCGGCGACTGCCGCAGCGGACGCAGCCAGGCGCGCGACATCGTCCTGACGCAGACCGCGTGGCGGGATCTGCTCAAGGTCAACAGCTGGGTCAACGACACCATCAAGCCGCTGACCGACATGGACCATTGGGGCGTGATCGAGAAATGGTCGCTGCCCAGTGACGGCTACGGCGATTGCGAGGACTACGTGCTGCTGAAGCGCAAGATGCTGATCGCCGCCGGCTGGCCGCGCGAGGCACTGCTGATCACCGTGGTCCGCGACAAGAAGAACGAAGGCCACGCGGTGCTGACGGTGAAGACCGACAAGGGCGAGTTCGTCCTCGACAACCAGAACGAGGAGGTCGTCGCCTGGACCGAGACCGGCTACCGCTTCGTCAAGCGGCAGTCGCAGACCGACGCCAATGAATGGGTCGCACTCGGCGATTCCCGCCCGGCCGTCGCCACCGCCAGTTCGCAACGCTGAGGCGCCGACAGCAACAAGGCAACACCAACACAGGGACACACGATCCGGTCAAATCCCCACCCCTCCCCGTCCCAGATCGGATCGTGCGCGGCCAGCCTCCCCCAAGGCTGGCCGCAACTTTTTTGGGGGCGAGAATGGCTGCGTCGTCTCGCTCTGCGAGGCCCATGTCGAGACCGCCTGTACTCAGAGGCACCAAACGCAAAAAAGCCCCGGACGGATTGCCGGGGCTTTTCTGCAACAGAACGGCTGAATCTCAGTCGATGACCGACCTGCTCAGTCGATGACGGCTTGGCTCAGTATTTGGCGACCTCAGTACTTGGCCACCTCAGTACTTGGTCACCTCAGTACTTGGCGACGACCGGGCCACCCCAGTTGAAGTGATAGTTGATGCCGACCTTGACGGTGTGGAAGGTGTCCTTCCACTCCGAGCGGTTGGTCGGCGCGGCGGTGTACTGGATCGTGCTGCGGCCGAGATCGATGTAGTTGTATTCGAGCTTGGCCGACCAGCTCGGCGCGAACATGTATTCGACGCCGGCACCGACCGTGTAGCCCCATTTGGTCTTGTTCTGCACGAATGTGTTGGCAGCGCCACCGTCATAGCGGTGCTGGAGGTCGCCGACCGCGGCACCGCCGCTGACGAACCACAGCGCCGGACCGGCCGCATAGCCGAGACGGCCCTTGATGTCGCCGAAGCCGCGCAGCTTGGTGGAATAGGTGTCGCCGAGATTCGGCGGGCCGACATTGATCACGGACGACGTGCCGTTGATGTCCGCCCAGTGGTAATCGCCTTCGAGACCGAACACGACGGCGCCGCTCTGCCAGTTGTAGCCGACCACGCCGCCGGCGAAGCCGCCGCTGGTGTCGTACTTCTGGGAGCCGAAGAACGCCGGGGTGTTGGCGGCGGCGAAGACGGTCTCGTCGCTCGAGCCCCAGCCATAGCCGCCCTGACCGCCGATATAGAAGCCGTTCCAGGTCAACACCGGGGCCACGATCGGTGCCGCCTTGGTGTAGGGCCGGGCCGCCAGATCAGCCGCCGAGGCTGAACTCATCATCACGAGTGCCGCCGCCGTACCGAACAGAAACGTCTTCAATGCCAATTCCTCCTCCATCAGAACCAAGGGTCGAGTGATTCCATCTCGAGAAAACACTAGCTCATTTCGGCCCAACCGGCCGTACCCGGAACGCAACAGTCAATCGCAAAGCGACCGCAGGTTCGGTTCTGGTGAGGCCAACAGCGCCGATCCTGGTTTTCATAGGGGGCGGATGACGTGACGATCATCACCTCGACGAGCCGATCGTCGTCGGCAACGCCTGCGGATGCGAGCAATATGGACGCTCTGCGTGCGCTGCAAGCACACTCGTGCAGGATCGCAGCGCCCGCGCCCGTTCGACGGCGGTCGCAAGCGTCGTCACACACAAGATGTTCGGGGAAGTCACGACCGGTCGCTCATCACGCGCGGTGACGCGAACGCGACACGGCGGTGCAACGAGCGGAAGAGCTAATTGTCGTCCGCGACGCGCTGCATCGCGACCTTGGTGCGACGCTTCAGCATGTCGAGCTTGGCCTTGACGTCGTGCAGCGCCTCGGCGTCGAAGTCGCGGAAGATGTATTCGTGCAGCGCCTCCCAGCGCGGCTTCAGTTCGGTCATTTTGGTCTGCGCCGTCTCCGACAGCGACATCAGCACGACGCGGGCGTCGGTGGTCGAGCTGACGCGGTTGATCAGGCCGAGCCGCTCGAGGATCTTGGTCTGCGTCGTCACGAAGGTCGAGACCGCGTGGATCTTGTCGGAGACGTCGCCGACCGAAACGCCGTTGCCCTGATCGAGGTCGCTGATCGCCATCAGGATCAGCCATTGCGAGCCGCTGATGCCGAACAGCTTCGCCCAGGCGCGGCGCATGTCCTCGAGATTGTTGCTGATCGACACGAAGTCCCAGATCACCTGATAGGACAGGCGATGATCGTTCTCCGCTGTCGCCCGGGCGGGCGCCGCGTCAGCCGCTGCGAGCTTTCGAGCATTTTGCCGATTCGGCATTCGATGGACCTCCGATCGCGCGCCGTTTCCCCGTGCGTCTGTTTCGCCCCCACGCCTTTAGCGAAGGGAAGAATGTTATTTCATAAGGCATTCGCGGCGGATCACCACGACTAAAGTCGACCGGCTGCTGCAGACATTTGCAGGGGCCGCCCGGCGCTATCGCCTCGCGATGGCCATAACTGTTTCAGAGTTCAGCCAATTCACCGTCGTCCCTCGGTTTTGACCGAGTTGTATCTTGTCCGCCATGCCTGATCATACATCGTGACAGAATCATGACGTAGTGTTGCGACAAGGCCACATGTTTGCCGCAGCTGGGTCAACATCGTGGTTTGGTCCTTCCAATAGCTAACTTTGTTATGTATCGAGTCAGTCATCGACGGAGGGGGGCACCTCGAAGTCGTCCCTACCCGACGAGCGGCATCGCAGGATCAGCGGGCGCTCTCAGGGTGGTTCGCGGGCAGCGCCGTGGGGCCGATACTGGAAACCCCTCGGCATTGCCCAACCGGCAAACTTGGAGGTTTCACATGAATTTCGTTAAAGGCCTGATGCTGGGCAGCACGGCCGTCCTGATGGCGACTTCGGCGCAAGCCGCCGATCTTCCGCTCAAGGCGAAGGCGGTCGAATACGTGAAGGTCTGCTCGCTCTACGGCGCGGGCTTCTACTACATCCCGGGCACCGACACCTGCATCAAGCTCGGCGGCTACATCCGCGCCGAGTACGCGTTCAATGCCGGCGGCATGACCGAAACGCCCTCCTGGTCCGGTAACGCCGGTCAGGGCAACCGGCTGTCGAACAACACCATCATGCGTTCGCGCGCCGATGTGAACATCGACACCCGCACCGCGACCGAATACGGCGTCGTGCGCACCTTCTTCGATTCGACCTTCACCTGGACCACCGGCAGCGACAGCGTCGCCGGCGGCAGCCTCGGCGTCTACTTCGCCTTCATCCAGTTCGCCGGCTTCACCTTCGGTAAGGCGGTCTCGCAGTTCTCGACGCCGTGGCACGGCGGTCCGGGCAACATCACGTCGAACCTGCTCGGCGGCGACGACACCTCGACCGGCATCAACCAGGTCAGCTACACCGCCGAATTCGGCAACGGCGTGTCGGGCTCGGTCTCGCTCGAAGACCAGAGCGCCTACCGCACTTCGCAGCTCTACAACGTCAACGGCGCCACTCCGCTGATCTTCGCGGGCTCGGCCTCGACCTACTTCGCAGGCAACGGTTCGGGCCTGAACAACTACGCCGGCACGCAGATCCCCGACATCGTCGGCAAAATCCGCGTCGATCAGGCCTGGGGTCTGTTCCAGGTTTCGGCCGCCGCGCATCAGATCCGCGCCAGCTACTACGTCCCGACCCTCGAGACCTCCGGTCATCCGGACGACAAGTGGGGCTTCGCGGTCCTCGCCGCTCTGTCGCTCAAGAACCTGCCCACCGGCAAGGGTGACTCGATCAACCTCGATGCCACCTACGCTGACGGCGCGACCCGCTACGTGATCGGCGGTACCAGCCCGAACGCGTTCGCCATGTACGGCAGCAGCAGCGCCGTCGGCGCGTATCAGAGCGTCGCCTTCGCGTCCTCTCCGGACGGCGTCTTCGGCACCGGCGGTCAGATCCAGACCGTCAAGGCCTGGGGCATCCGCGGCGCGTTCAACCACAACTGGAACGCCAACTGGGCGAGCTCGCTGTTCGGTGCCTACTCGTCGGTCGATTTCGGCGGCGCCGGCGCAGCGCTCTACAATGCGGGCCTCAACGCAGCGGCTCCGGGCTTCGGCACCACCTACACCGGCAACCCGAACTTCAACATCGCTCAGATCGGCCTCCGCACCGTGTGGACTCCGGTCAAGAACCTGAGCTTCTCGGGCGAAGTGATGTGGATGCACCTCGACCAGAACTACTCCGGCGTGACCGCCGGCAACGTCTCGCCGGCCGCCACCAAGCCGTCGGCGCGTTATGAGTTCAAGGACCAGGACACTGTGGTGGGCGCCGTTCGCGTTCAGCGCACGTTCTAAGCCACAACTCAACGGTTGATGTAGACCTCCAGGAACCTCCGGCGATGCCCCGCCGGAGGTTCTCCTGTTTCAAGGGCTCGATCGAGCGACGCGCGATCACGGACCACGCACCGTCGCGGGCGATCGATCAGTAGCAGACCTGCACGCGCCGCAGCCGCCAGCCATAGGGCGTCCACACCCGCCGCGTCCTCAGATAGCAGTCGTCGTCATAGCCGACGGCGTAGGGATCGCTGTAGCCGTAGCCGTTGTAATAGGCCGGGTAGCCGTAGCCATAGCCGCCCCAGGCGTAGGGCGCTGCCAGCCCGAGTCCGAGACCGACGCCGACGGCCCCAATGCCAATGCCAAAGCCCGGCCCGCGCCAGCCGCCGCCGCGCCAGCCGCCGCCATGCCAGCCACCGCCGCCGTGCCAACCTCCGTGGAAACCACCGCCGCCATGGAAGCCGCCGCGCGCCGAAGCCGCGGTCGGCGCCGCCAGCGCCACCAACGCCGCAACAGAAAACGCAACGATCGCCTTGCCAAACATCGTTCACTCCATCCGGACAAAGTCGCCCCGGCCGCAGCATGCGCCCGGCTGTCGCAGGATGTTGGGCGATCGGCGATCGGCCGGATTCAAATCTGCGCGACTGAGGCGTGCGCGGCATCGGGGGAACGATCCGGGCCGGCGACGGGTTGTCTGCGCGGAGACATCGCGCCATGCGCAAGCTGATCCAATTCGACGACGACACCTTCGACAAGCTCAAGCAGCTCGGCCGCGATCGGATGGGCACGCTGCAGGAGCTCGCCGACGAGGCGTTCGCCGATCTGTTGAAGAAGCACGGCGTGCCGATCGATCTGAACGACGCGCTGCGCAAGAGCGCGGCAGCGTCGAATGCGCAACGCAAGCAGTGAAGGAGCAGCCAGATGGCAGACGATCCGTTCGACCAGGGCGAGCGCGCCGCGCAGCAGAACATCCCCGCCGAAGCCAATCCGTATCACGACGGCAGCGAGGAGTATGCGCTGTGGGCCGCCGGCCACGAACGCGTCGCCACGGCGATGCAGGCCCGCGAATCCGAGGGGACCTGACGTCGCCGCATCCGACCTCGCACGGCCGGATGCAGCGCAGCGTCAGCCGATCTTCTTGAGGCCCTTGGCGTAACGCGGGCCATTGGCCGCGTAGAACATCGCCGGCCGCTCCATCGCGGCCGCCTGCGCCGGATCGAGCGTCCGCGCCAGCTTGGCCGGCGCGCCGAGAATCAGCGAATTCTCCGGAAACGACTTGCCCTCGGTGACGATCGCGCCGGCACCGACGATCGAGCCGCGGCCGATGCGGGCGCCGTTCATCACGATCGCGCCCATCCCGATCAGGGCGCCGTCCTCGATGGTGCAGCCGTGCAGGATGACATTGTGGCCGATCGTGCAATTGCGGCCGACGGTCAGCGGAAACCCGGGATCGGTGTGGCAGGTCGAGCCGTCCTGCACGTTGGAGCCCTCGCCGATCTCGATCCACTCGTTGTCGCCGCGCAACACCGCGCCGAACCAGACGGTGGCCGACGGCTTCAGGCGCACCTTGCCGATCACCGTGGCGGTGTCGGCGATGAAGTAGTTTCCGTCCTGCGGAAGATCAGGGCGCTGCCCGTCCAGCTCGTAGATCGCCATGTCGGTCTCCTGTTGCCGCAGCTTTCATGGCAACGCGAGCGCGCAAGGGCAATGGCTTTCAGGCGATCACGCCGACGGCGTGCAGCGCCATCAGCAGCACCGTGCCGGACATCATGCTCCAGGTGCCGGCGAGCACGGTCGCCAGCATCACGAATTCGGCGCGGCGGCGTCCCTCGGTGCGCGGGCCGAGCAGAATGTTGCGCATGATGATGAACGGCGCGGCGAACACCAGGAACGGGATCGCGGCGAAACTCTGCGCCACCACGCCCTGCTGCAGCAGCCCGAAACCGGCCGGCCGCCGCAGCATCGCCTGATAGCCGCTGCTCAGTGCGCCGGCGACGGCGAAGCCGATCAAGAGCGAGAACAGATTGTTGAACGCATCCGGCGACATCGGCACTGTCTCACTCACGCAAACCCCACCGGAAAAGTGTCGCAAAATGCGGCCCCGGCCGCCAGCGCATCGTTAAGTTTGGGTTAACGCGACCGTGCGAGGGATAGCGCTCGCGCCGCGACAGCATTCGTCGCTGCGCTGCCACATGGCTCTCAATGTGATTTCGTTCGGGTTTTGATTGAAATGAGTTCGGTTTCGTCAGCTTCCTACCGCCGCCGCGCCTATCCCGCGGCTCGGCGCAGCCATCGCATCCCGGTCGCGATCGGCAGCACGATCTCGCTCCTCGCGATCACCGCGGTGGCGTATCTGTTGTGGCCGACCTGGCGCGCGCAGCCGGTCGGCGACCCCGACCGCACCCCGGTGAGCATCGGCGAGACGCTGTTCAACGTCCCCACCAAGGCGTTCCGGGTGAAGTTCCAGCGCCATTCCGGACCGCAGGAACGCGTCGATCTCGCCTTCCTGTATCCCTCGCTGGCGCCGCCGGAGCGGCCGAAGCGGGCGTCGCCGCAGGACGTCGAGGAGTTTCATCCGATCGACCGCATCTTCGTGTCGATCGCCGCGCATCGCGACACGCTCGACCCGCAGATGCGGCTGCGCACGATCTATCCGCGCTATCTGACGCCGTCGCCGCAGCCGGCCGACGACGGGCTGATGCTTCGTCCATTCGCCGAGGGCTCGCCCTATGGCAGTGAGGATCTGGTCACCGCCGAACAGCCGCCGCTCGCGGCGCGCTGCACCCGCGACCGGCAGACCCCGGGAATGTGTATCAGCGAGCGGCGGATCGACGGCGCCGACCTCACCTTCCGGTTTCCCCGGCAATGGCTGACGCAATGGCGCGACGTCGCCATCGCGATCGAGCGCCTCACCGCGCAGCTCCACGCCGTGCGCAATTAGCACCGTCCGCGCTCGTCATGGCGAGCGTAGCGAAGCAATCCAGTGCCGAGCACCGACCTGGATTGCTTCGTCGCTTCGCTCCTCGCAATGACGGAGTTGAGCGGCCTCCTGACAAATCGACTGCGCGAGCGCGCGCCGTAATCTCAGCCGAGGTCGGCGAGATCCTCTTCGAGGATCGCCATCTGGAACTGGAACGAGCGATCATCGTCCTCGTCGTCGACGAACAGCACGCCGACGAATTCCTCGCCGATATATACTTCGGCGGAATCGTCCTTCTTCGGCCGCGGCACCACGCGGATTTTCGGATTGCCGAACACCCGCTTGAGATAGGCATCGAGTTTTCTGACTTCCTGAACGTCCACGGTGATCTCCAATCCAGTCTAGACAACAAGGCGCGAGGGCGCGGCGGACACGCAGTCCGCCGCCGATCGCGGCAAGCAAGGCCGCCGTCAGTACGTTCTCGGGCCGCTCCCCGCAAGCCCCGACGTCGCGATTCGAACCGCAATCGCAGCGAGACGAAAGTCGCCGGGAGAACGCCCGCGGATCAGATCCCGATGGCGTTGAGCATCTGATCCATGGTGCGCGACGGCTCGGCGCAGCCGGCCTCGCCGACCACCTTGGCCGGCACGCCGGCGACCGTCATGTTGTGCGGCACCGACTTCAGCACCACCGAGCCCGCGGCGATTCGCGCGCAATGCCCGACCTCGATATTGCCGAGGATCTTGGCGCCGGCACCGATCATCACGCCGTGGCGGATCTTCGGGTGGCGATCCTCGTGCTCCTTGCCGGTGCCGCCGAGCGTCACGCCGTGCAGAATCGAGACGTCGTCCTCGATCACCGCGGTCTCGCCGACGACGAGCCCGGTCGCATGGTCGAGAAAAATCCCGCGGCCGATCGTGGCGGCGGGATTGATGTCGGTCTGGAACACCGCCGAGGCGCGGCTCTGCAGGTAGTAGGCGAAATCCTTGCGGCCGTGGCGCAGCAGCCAGTGCGCCAGCCGATGCGTCTGGATGGCGTGGTAGCCCTTGTAGTACAGCAGCGGATCGATGAAGCGCGCGGTCGCCGGATCGCGATCGAAGATCGCCACCATGTCGGCGCGGAACGCGTTGCCGATGTCCGGCGTATCGCGCAGCGCTTCCTCGAAGGTCTGGCGGATCAGATCGCCGGACAGCGCCGCATGATCGAGCCGCTCGGCGACACGATGCACCACCGCGTCTTCGAGCCGGTCGTGATGCAGCACGCTGGCGTAGATGAACGACGCCAGCTCCGGTTCGCGGCGGACCACGTCCTCCGCCTCGGTGCGTACCCGCTCCCAGATCGGATCGAGCGTCGTCAGTTTCGCGGATTGCGGATTGATCTGATGCATCACCATGGCGGTTCTCTCGATCTGGTCTGCCGCGATCACTATAGCACGCCGGCGACGATGCTGTCCCGCCGCCTTGCGCGGCTGCAAGCGATCCCGGGCTCGGCCATTAACCCATTGTTACCAACGAACATTCATCCGGCCGGCGGCTGCCCTTGTCGGTGTTGCGACACTCGACATGGGGAGCGCATCGCCGGGTTCAAGCTGCCGGCGAAGCCACCGCCCGGCCGGTCACGGCCGGCGCCCGAGAAAATCGACGACGCCTTCCTTGAAAACGCGATCGCCGACCGCGCGCATGTGGTCGCGGCGCGGGATGTCGAGCACTTCGGAGCCGGGGATCATGCCGCTGAGCTGATGCGCCGAGCCGGCGACGTCGTCGACGGTGCCGACCGCGATCAGCACCGGCACCGCGATCTGCGCGACCTCGTCTTCGCTCATCAGCGTCCGCGAGCCGCGCAGGCAGGCGGCCAGCGCCTTGCGATCGGAGCGGGTCTGATCGGCGAAGGCGCGGAAGGTGCGGCCGACCGGATCGCTGACGTCGTCGAGCGACGGCGCCTCGAGCGCCAGCGCCACGGTCTCGCCCGGCCCGCCGCCGACCACCAGGCCGCTGCCGATACCGCCGAGGATCGCCGCGCGGACGCGCTCGGGATGCCGCCGCGCCAGCGTCGCGGTGATGCGGCCGCCGAGCGAGTAGCCCATGATATCGGCGCGATCGATCGCCAGATGATCCATCAGCGCGATCACGTCGCCGGCCATCGTGGTCAGCCCGTAATCGGCGGGATCGTACAGCTTGGACGATTCGCCGTGGCCGCGATTGTCGAGCGCGACGACGCGACGCCCGGCGCGCTTCAGCTCCGACAGCCACGACGGATACACCCAGTTGACGTTCTTGTTCGACGCGAAGCCGTGCACGAGCACGATCGGATCGCCCTCGCCGTCGTCGAGATACGCGATAGTGACTCCGCCGTGATCAAAGCTCGGCATCGACCGTCCGATGAGTTGTTGAAGGAGATGGTGAGGTCGTCGTGTGGACAGCGGCAGGATAGAGAGTCACGACGTCGCCCGACAACTACGAAACCGACAGGGCCGCTGCGACCGGAGACGGATTGACTTGCGCGCGTTGCGCCCGCTTCGCCTCGGCCAGCAGCCGCTTCGCGCGCCGCGCCTTGCCGCGATCGATCCAGCCTTGCGTCATCCGCTCGACGCCGGCCTTGAGCGAGGTGACGAGACCGAACAGCGTCATCAGCGCGCCGAAGATCCACCAGGCGAAATTCCATGCGCCGGTGGTGAGCAGCAGCGCGCCGCGGCCGAGGACCTTGAGGAAGGCGCGGGTCTGGCCGCCTTTGGCCTCGGCGAGTCGCGCCGCGCGGGCGACATCCTTCGGACCTTCGGCGATCTTCAACGTATCGAGCGCGCCGCGGGTGCCGGCCTTGTCGCCGATGCGGCCGACATTCTTGGCGAGCCGCATCAGCCCGCCGGCCTTCTCGGCGCGGAATGCCGCCTTGACCGCAGTCAGCGTCTCTGCCGGGCGGCTGAACGAGGAGCCCGCAACCGCGCGCTGCAGCGCCGGCGCATCGACCACCTCGCGCGCCGAGCGGCTGGTCCATGTCGCCAGCCCCCCGCCGAGCCGGCCGACCTTGCGCGCATCCTTGACCAGCGTCAGCCCGGCGCGCACCGGCGCCGCGCCGCCCAGCGTGACATAGGTCGCCGCGGTGATGGCGATCCCGGCGGCCGCGAGCCCGAGCACGACCCGGTCGGCGTCGGCGCCCGTCGCCAGATTGGTGCCCTCGCGGACCACGTCGCGGATGTCGCCGAACACGAACAGATCGCCCGCCACCGTGCCGGACAGGCTGGCGCCGTCCTTCGCCTCGCCGGTGACGAGGCCGGTCGCGAAGCGGGTGGCGATGCCGGCGGCCGATTGCTCAGCGGCCACCGCCGCGGCGACGCGCGTGGTGAGTTCGACGGGAAGCGTGATATTTCGTGCAGCGGCAAGTTGCACCAGGCTGTCGGCGAGATCCGGATCGCGGGCGTCCAGCGCATCGGTGATATGGCGCGTGATCAGGTCCGGGTCGCGCTGCAAGGCGGCCCCGATCTGCAGGTCCGACAGCCGGGCCGGATCGTCCTGTGCGGCGAGAAACGCCGCGCTCTGTCGGGCATGCGGCCACATCAGCACCAGCGCGACCGCGCAGAGTGCGATGCCCGCCTTGGCCATATTAGTCCTGGCCATATAACTCCTGGCCATGCCCAATTTCAGACGCATTCGGTGCGGCCCTTGTTGTGTCCTTAATGTGGGGTGTCATGACTTGGACACAACCGATGCAACGAAAGAAGGGCTTCTCCAACATCATGGGATTGTGTCGAATTTCGACAGGCAAAGCGTGTCTGCGCGCTCTAGGAATCAGGAGCCGACGCCGGTATGGTGCGCTGCACCGTGATGATTGCCCTCTCCGCCGCGAGTTAAGGTGAGCCGAATGTCCGACCACGTGGTTCCACATTTCCAGAACGAAGCCGGCGTTCCCATGATCGAGATCGGCTCGAAGGAATTCATGTGCGTGGGCGCCAATCCGCCGTTCGATCATCCGCACGTGTTTCTCGATCTCGGCAACGACAACGAGATCATCTGCCCGTATTGCTCGACGCTGTATCGCTACGCGCCGGACCTCGGTCCCGGCGAAGCGCGGCCGCCGGAATGCGTGCTGAAGGACAAGGTCGCCTGATCGCGCAGTGCCGGCTTCGCGCACCATCGTCATCGCGGGCGCGGGCATCGGCGGACTAACAGCTTCGCTCGCGCTCGCGGCGCGCGGCTTCCGCGTCGTCGTTCTGGAAAAGACCGAACGGCTCGAGGAAGCCGGCGCCGGATTGCAACTCTCCCCCAATGCCAGCCGCGTGCTGATCGATCTCGGCCTCGGCGCCAGGCTGGCGCAGCGCGCCGTGGTGCCCGACGCCGTGACGGTGATGAACGCGCGCAGCGGCCGTGCCACGGTGCGGCTGCCGCTCGGCGACTCCGCGGCGGCGCGCGCCGGGGCACCGTATTGGGTGATCCACCGCGCCGATCTGCAATCCGCGCTCGAGGCCGAGGTGAAGGCGCACCGCTCGATCGATCTGCAACTCGGCTCCGCATTCGAAAATCTCAGCAGCGACAGCGGCGGCGTCACGGTCGGCTATCGCCGCCGCAGCGAGCGCCGGCAGCAACAGGCACTGGCGCTGATCGGCGCCGACGGCATCTGGTCGACGGTGCGCGGGCAGATGTTTCCGTCGACGCAGCCGCGCTTCAGCGGGCTGATCGCGTGGCGCGGCACGGTCGACGCCCGGGCGCTGCCGCAAGCCGCGCCCCTGGGCGTGCAGCTGTGGATGGGACCGCAGGCGCATCTGGTGGTGTATCCGATCTCCGGCGGGCGGCGGATCAACCTGGTCGCGATCGTCTCCGACGACTGGCATCGCGAGGGCTGGAGCGCCCCTGGCGAGGCGCGCGAGATCAGGAGCCGGTTCGAGGCGGCCGGCTGGGCGACCCCGGCGCGCAAGCTGATCGGCGCGGTCGATATCTGGAAGCGCTGGGCGCTGTTCGCGATGCCCGACGGCGGCGCATGGAGCGCGGGCACGACGGCGCTGCTCGGCGATGCGTCGCACGGCATGCTGCCGTTCGCGGCCCAGGGCGCCGGCATGGCGATCGAGGACGCCGCGGTGCTGGCGCAATGCCTCGGCGACAGCCACCGCGCAGACGCCGGCGGTAGCGTGCCGGCGGCGCTGCAGCGCTATGCGCAGGCGCGCCGCGCGCGGGTGGCGAAGGTGCAGCGGCTGGCGCGGCAGAACGGCAAGATCTACCACCTCACCGGGCCGATGGCGCTGGCGCGCGATCTGGCGATGCAGGCGCTCGGCAGCCAGCGGCTGCTGGCGCGGCAAAGCTGGGTCTACGACTGGCGGCCGTGAAGCCGCGGCGCATTCCGACGACGCGTCAGCGCGCGCCGCGGCCCGGATGCGCCGGAGCGCGTGGGGCGGGTCCGAAGCCGGCCGGCGCGGGCGCCGCAGCCGGCGCCTCGACGCATTTGTTGTCGCGCCAGGTCTGCTCGGCCAGCCGCGACTGCGCCTTTAAATTGATGTAGTCGTTGCGATAGGCGACCTCGGACACCACCGCCCCGCCGACGCCGGTCTCGGCCTTGCGCATCAACCCGGTGAGTACGTCCAGTCGCTTGTCGAGCTCCTTGCGCTCGGTGCCGAGCTGCTCGCAATTGAACAGACTGTATTTGGCCGGATCGACGAAGGCCTGCGACATCGCGCTGTCGCCGATCGCGGCACAGCCCGACAGCCCGCCGGCCGCGACGACGAGCGCAGCAGCGGCGCCGAGGCGCAGACGGGACACGACAGCTTCACGATCGATCATGGCACTCGGAATAGCAGAACAACGTTGCGATTCCGGAAAGATCAGGCGGCGGTGGCGGGAATGAGGCGCGGTGCCCGGCGGCGCTATGGCCGCAATTCGGAAGCGCGCGAGCACACGCGGTTAAACGATTGCGGCAGCGCACGCGACTTGGCAAGATCGGCGATCTGAAACACGCGCCGAACGGCCCTCGGACTCGCGTTGCCGATATCGATGGGCCGGCCCGTGGGGGACGCCAATGCCGGATTTCAAGACGTGGTTGCGGGCGCCGTTCGTATGGCGCGCCCGGGCGCTCGATCGTGCCGTCGCCGGGCGCGACGTGCCGACGCTGGCGGTGGTCGCGATCTTTCGCGAGGAAGCGCCGTTCCTCGACGAGTGGTTGCGGTTTCACGAGGGCGTCGGTGTCGGCCACTTCTATCTCTACAACAATTTCAGCACCGACGATTTCCGCGAGGTGCTGGCGCCGTGGATCGCGCGCGGGCTGGTGACGCTGACGGACTGGCCGGTCGAGGTCGGGCAATTGCCGGCGTATCGCCATTGCATCAGGCGGCACCGGCTGGATGCGAAGTGGATGGCGTTCATCGACATCGACGAGTTTCTGTTCTCGCCCGCCGCCGACAAGGTCACCGACGTGCTCGGCCGGTTCGCGGGCGCGCCGGCGGTCGGCGTGTTCTCGCCCTATTTCGGCTCGGCCGGGCACGAGCAGCGCCCGCCGGTGCCGATCACCCGCGCCTTCACCCGGCGATCGCCGCTGTCGAAAATCTCCGCCAAGACCATCGCCAATCCGCGCTGGATCCGCGCCATCCGCAACGTGCATCTCTACAAATACTGGCACGGCGAAACCATCGATACGCAGGGCCGCCCGTTCGACGGCGACCGCCCGGTGCTCGACCTGTTGCGCCTCAACCATTACTGGTCGCGCTCGCTGTCCGACCTGCAAACCAAGATCCAGCGCGGCGACGCCTCGACGCCGGTGCCGCGCGACAGCGACTGGCATTTCGCCGCGGAGAAAGACATGAATGCGGAGGAAGACACCTCGATCCTGCCGGTGCTGGAGAAGGTGTTCGGGACGGCGGAGCGCTCGGCGGCGACTCCGGCCGCACGATGAGTTGCACCCGGCGAAAGGCATCGCATGTCCGACCTGATCCGGCGCGCCACCGACGATGACGTGGCGGCGATCACCGATCTCACCATGCGCGCCTATGCCAAATGGGAGGCACTGATCGGCTACGCGCCGCTGCCGATGCTCGCCGACTATGCGGTGGCAATCACGCAGCATCGCTTCGATCTGCTGGAGTCCGACGGTGTGCTGGCGGCGCTGATCGAGACCGAGCTGCGCGACGACGACCTCTTGATCGTCAACGTCGCGGTCTCCCCCGACGCCCAGAAGCGCGGCCACGGCCGCCGCCTGCTGGCGCTCGCCGAACAACTCGCCCGCGCCGCCGGCCGCGACACGCTGCGGCTCTACACCAACGAGCGCTTCGACGAGAACGTCCGGCTCTACGCGTCGCTCGGCTACGCACGGGAGCGGCTGGAGACCCGCGCCAACGGGGCAAGGGTGGTGCATATGGTGAAGGGGATCGGATAGCGAGCCGGAACGCGCTCGCTCGCCGGATGAGGCATAGAATGCCTTGCTATAACTCATTTTCCTTCCAATACTGGGCTATAGAAAGGAGTTCTATAGCTCATGCCCTGGAATTGGGAGGACCCGAACTGGCCCGTATTTTCTTACGAAGCCAGAGGGTTAGAGAAGTTTGAAAGCGATTTTCTCTTGCGCTCCGGAGAGTTTATCGGAGCCTTCAAACATGTCAGCCAGGATGAACAGACCAACCTCCGCATCGACTTGATCAGCGAGGAAGCCCTCAAGACCTCCGAGATCGAAGGGGAGATCCTGAGCCGCGATAGCGTGCAGTCCTCGCTTCGCTATCAGTTCGGCCTCGCGAAGGATCGACCTGACGTGCCAGCGGCCGAACGCGGCATCGCTGAGATGATGGCCGATCTGTATCGCAGATTCGCCGAGCCTCTCACCCATGAGACGCTGTTCGGGTGGCACCAGATGCTCATGGCGGGAACGAACTCGATTCGGGTGGTTGGCGCCTACAGGACTCACACCGATCCCATGCAGGTCGTGTCGGGACCGATCGCGCATCGTAGAGTCCACTTCGAAGCACCGCCGTCTGAGCGCGTGACGGAGGAGATGACGGCTTTCATCGATTGGTTCAACGAAACCGCTCCCGATGGCCCCCAAGCGCTGCCCGCGCTCACACGCGCCGGGCTTGCTCACCTCTACTTTGTCAGCATTCACCCGTTTGAAGATGGCAACGGACGGATCGGGCGTGCCTTGGCTGAAAAATCACTGGCCCAAAACCTCAACCAGCCGACGCTCATCGCCCTCGCCTACACCATCCAACGCAAGCGGAAAGCCTACTACGACGCGTTGGAGCACAATAACAAGTCGACCGAGGCCACCGACTGGCTGGTCTATTTCGGGAAGACGGTCCTTGAAGCTCAGGACAACACCAACAAGCGGGTCGATTTCTCCCTGGCCAAGACTCGATTCTACGAGCGCCTGCGCGGCCAATTGAACGACAGACAAGAGAAGGCCATCGCGCGCATGTTCGAGGAAGGGATCGAAGGCTTCAAAGGCGGCATGAGCGCCGAGAACTATATCACCATCACCAAGGCGACCCGCTCCACCGCCACGCGTGATCTGCAAGACCTCGTTGCAAAGGAAGCCCTCACCCGGACGGGTGAACTGCGCTATAGCCGTTATCACCTGAAGCTGGACTGATCACACCGCCATACGTCTTTGGTGCGGACGGCGGGGGTCGAACCCGCACGACGTTGCCATCGAGGGATTTTAAGTCCCTTGCGTCTACCAGTTTCGCCACGTCCGCTTTGGGCCGTTCGGGCTGCGAGGAACGCCGGCGACATCGTTCGCGGCGGGCGGCGTGACGCCGGTCCCGAACGTTCGACGCCGCAGCGCATCACGCCGAAGGCCTGCCCCGCGCGGTGGCCGCGATGCCTGCTTGCGCGCCAGAGCGCCGCATTCATAGTCGAGGGCGCGGCGCAACGCAAAGCGGGGTTGCAGCGGCGCCGTGGCTGCGCCGCCCTCGTGTTTTGACATTGCCCCGCATTATCGGCTGAGATGCCGGCCGTCGTCCCCCGCGCCGGGCCGGCGTCCCGCTTCGATTGCGGGACGCCTCCGGCGCTTTGCCCGATCCTTGCATGCAGGCCGCAGCCGCTCTCGGCCGCACGCTGCGCAGCAACCCGCGATTCACATCTGCGACCCCAAAGGTGACCCCCGACATGCCGACCATCGACCGTATCGATGCCTTCGCCGACGAACTGACCGCGATCCGCCGCGATCTCCACATGCATCCGGAAATCGGCTTCGAGGAGGTCCGCACCTCCAACATCGTCGCCGAAAAGCTCGACCAATGGGGCATCGAGGTGCATCGCGGGCTCGGCGGCACCGGCGTGGTCGGCGTGCTGAAGGGCAAAGGCTCGGCAGGCCGCCGCATCGGCCTGCGCGCCGACATGGATGCGCTGCCGATGGAGGAGCACACCAATCTGGCGTGGCGCTCGACCATTCCCGGCCGCTTCCACGGCTGCGGCCATGACGCCCACACCACCATGCTGCTCGGCACCGCGCGGTATCTCGCCGAGACCCGCAATTTCGACGGCACCGTGCATTTCATCTTCCAGCCGGCCGAGGAAGGCCTCGGCGGCGCGCGCGCGATGCTGAAGGACGGGCTGTTCCAGAAATTCCCCTGCGACGAACTCTACGGCCTGCACAACGCCCCCGACCTGGCCCATGGCGAGATCGCGATCCTGCCCGGGCCGGCAATGGCCGGAGCCGACTTCTTCGACATCACCATCTCGGGCTACGGCGCCCACGGCGCGATGCCGGAGCGCTCCAAGGACCCCGTGGTGATCGCGATGACGCTGGGGCAAGCGCTGCAGACCATCGTCAGCCGCAACGTCGATCCGTTGCAATCGGCGGTGCTGTCGATCACCCAGATCCATTCCGGCTCGGCCTATAACGTCATCCCCGGCGAAGCGCGGCTCGCCGGCACCGTCCGCGCCTTCTCCGACGACGTGCGCAAGCTGGTGCGCGAGCGGATGCGGGCGCTGGCCGCCGGCATCGCGGCGGCGTTCGACGTCGAAATCAAGGTCGAGATCCGCGACATCTTCAGCGTGCTGGTGAATCAGCAGGCGCAGAGCGAGGTGGTCGCCGAAGTCGCGCGCAGCGTGGTCGGCGAGGCCAATGTCATCACCCGCTCGCAGCCGAAGATGGGCAGCGAGGATTTCGCCGACATGCTGCAGGCGATCCCCGGCGCTTACTTCTGGGTCGGCCATGACGGCGACGTGCCGGTGCACAATCCCGGCTACGTGCTCGACGACAAGATCCTGCCGATCGGCGCATCGATGTTCGCGCGGATCATCGAAACCCGTCTGCCGGTGGCCGCCAATGTCTGACGGTTTGACGAGCAAGACCACCGCGCTGCACGACCTCAGCGCCACCGAACTGCTGGCCGGCTACTACGCCAAACAGTTCTCGCCGTCGGAGGTGATCGACGACGTCATCGCCCAGGCGCAGCGCTGGGAGCCGCATCTCAACGCGCTGTATGCGTTCGATCCGGACGGCGCCCGCGCCGCGGCGAAGCAATCGACCGAGCGCTGGCACAAGGGCGAACCGCAGGGCGTGCTCGACGGCGTGCCGGTGACGATCAAGGAGAACGTCGCGACCAAGGGCGTGCCGATTCCGCTCGGCGTGCCGGTCACCGCGCCGACGCCGGCGTCGGTCGATGCGCCACCGGCGGCGCGGCTGCGCGAGGCCGGTGCGATCCTCTGGACCAAGACGACGATGCCGGATTTCGGCATGCTGTCGTCCGGCCTGTCGAGCTTCCACGGCGTCACCCGCAATCCGTGGGACACCACGCAAAACACCGGCGGCTCGTCCTCCGGCGCGGGCGCAGCGGGGGCTGCGGGCTACGGGCCGCTGCATCTCGGCACCGACATCGGCGGCTCGGTGCGGCTGCCGGCGAACTGGTGCGGCCTGTTCGCGCTGAAGCCGTCGCTCGGCCGCGTGCCGATCGATCCGCCTTATGTCGGCCGCTGCGCCGGGCCGATGACACGCACCGTCGACGATTCCGCGCTGATGATGAGCGTGCTGTCGCTGCCCGATGCGCGCGACGGCATGAACCTGCCGCCGAACGATTTCGCCTGGCACGATCTGGCGACCGATCTGCGCGGCAAGACCATCGGCCTCGTCACCGATCTCGGCTTCGGCATGAAGCTCGACGACGAGGTGCGCCGCGTCGTCACCGATGCCGCGCGAACCTTCGAGGCGCAGGGCGCGATCGTGCGCGAGGTGTCGCTCGGCTTCACCCGCGAGATGATGGACGGGCTCGACAATTTCTGGCGGGCGCGGATGTGGGACGACGTCTCCAAGCTCAGCGAGGCGCAGCGCGCGCAGGTGCTGCCCTACATCGTGCGCTGGGCCGAGCGCGGCGCGACGCTCAGCGGCGTCGAGGTGATGCGCGGCTTCAACCAGACCATGGCGGTGCGGGCGATGGCGGCGAAACTGTTCGCCGAGATCGACTATTTGATCTCGCCGGTGGCGCCGGTGGTGAGCTTCCCTGCCGAGCTGCCCTCGCCGCTCGACGATCCGGAGATTCCGTTCGACCACATCCTCTATACCGTGCCGTGGAATATGTCGGAGAATCCGGCGGCGTCGATCAATGGCGGCTACAGTTCGAACGGCTTTCCGATCGGCGTGCAGATCGTCGGCCGACGCTTCGACGATCTCGGCGTGCTGCGGATGGCGAAGGCGTTCGAGGGCCTGCGCGAGGCGCAGAAGCCGTGGCCGACCGTGCCGCGCTAGGCACGCGTTTCGCCGCACGCACGGTGTCATGCGCGGGCTCGACCCGCGCATCCATCTCCTTCATAAAGGATGGATGGCCGGGTCAAGCCCGGCCATGACGATTCATAAACAAGAACACGCTGGAGGAAACCAGATGCCGTTCGAGACGATCAAATACGAGGTCGCCGAGCAGATTCTCACCATCACGCTGAACCGGCCGGAGAAGCTCAACGCGTTCAACCCGGCGATGCAGCGCGAGCTGATCGAGGCGTTCGACAGGGCCGATGCCGACGACGATATTCGCGCCGTGATCGTCACCGGCGAAGGCCGTGCGTTCTGTGCCGGCGCCGATCTGTCGTCCGGCGCCGACACCTTCGATCGCGACGCCCGCCGCGGCCCGGTGCGGCGCAATGCCGACGGTTCGGTCGACTACGCCGACCCGCAGGTGCGCGACGGCGGCGGCCAGGTGACGCTGCGGATCTTCAAATGCCTGAAGCCGGTGATCGCGGCCGTCAACGGCCCCGCGGTCGGCATCGGCGTCACCATGCAGCTGGCGATGGACATCCGCATTGCCTCCGAAGCCGCGCGGTTCGGCTTCGTGTTCTCGCAGCGTGGCATCGTGCCGGAGGCCGCCTCGAGCTGGTTCCTGCCGCGCATCGTCGGCATCGCTCAGGCTTTGGAGTGGTGCTACACCGGCCGCGTGTTCCCGGCGCAGGAAGCGCTCGACGGCAAGCTCGTCAGCCGCGTGGTGCCGGCCGATCAGTTACTCGCGACCGCGCGCACGCTGGCCAAGGAGATCGCCGCCAAGACCGCGCCGGTGTCGGTGGCACTGATCCGGCAGATGATGTGGCGGATGCTCGGCGCCGACGATCCGATGGAAGCCCACAAGATCGACAGCCGCGGCATCTACGAGCGCGGCCGCTCCGACGACGTCAAGGAAGGCGTCAGCTCGTTCCTGGAGAAACGCCCGGCGCAGTTCAAGAACAAGGTGACGAGCGACATGCCGGCGTATTTCCCGTGGTGGGACGAACGGGAATACAAGTAAGCGGCAAGCGCGCTCATCGAGCGGACCGGCAACAATCGCCGTCATTCCGGGGCGCGAGCGCCAGCTCGCGAACCCGGAATCTCGCCGTGCTAGTGACACCTCACCCCGTCATTCCGGGGCGCCGCGCAGCGGCGAGCCCGGAATCCATCCGCCGCAGCAGTGGCGGTGAGGCATGGCGGTGGCACACTTTGATCAAAACGATAGGATGGGGGTTATGGATTCCGGGCCTGCGCCCTGCGGGCGCATCCCGGAATGACGAACGAGAGTACGGTGCACGTACGCTCCGCCCTCACCCCTCCTGCGTCGGCGCGGCTTTCAACTCGGGGAAATCCTCTTCGCGAAACTCGACGCCGCGCAACGAGTCGGTCTGGTCGTGCTCGTGCTCGATGCGGCGCAGATGCACGCGGCGGATTTTGCCCGAGATCGTCTTCGGCAGTTCGGTGACCAGTTCGAGCTTGCGGATGCGCTTGAACGGCGCCATCCGCGCCTGCATGTGGCGGAAGATCGACAGCGCGGTGTCGCGCGAGCGCTCCGCGTCCGCCGTCAGCAGCACATAGGCCTTCGGGATCGCCAGCTTGATCGGGTCCGGGCTCGGCACCACCGCGGCTTCGGCGACGGCATCGTGTTCGAGCAGCACGCTCTCCAGTTCGAACGGCGAGATCCGATAGTCCGACGATTTGAACACGTCGTCGGTGCGGCCGACGAAGGTGAGATAGCCGTCGTCGTCGGCGAAGGCGACGTCGCCGGAGCGATAGATGTCGCCGTCGGCGCCCGAGAGCTTGCCGCCCTCGCTTTGATAACCCTGCATCAGGCCGGCCGGGCGCGCGTCGCCCAGCGCCAGCGTGATCTCGCCTTCCTTGGCCGGATGACCGTCCGCATCGGTGATCTTGACGACGTAGCCCGGCATCGGCCGGCCCATCGAGCCGATCTTCACTGCCTGCCCCGGCGAATTGCCAACCATCGCGGTGGTCTCGGTCTGGCCGTAGCCATCGCGGATGGTGAGGCCCCAGGCGGCCTTGACCTGATCGATCACTTCCGGATTGAGCGGCTCGCCGGCGCCGCAGACCTCGCGCAGCGACACTTGATAGTCCGCGAGCTTCTCCTGAATGAACATCCGCCACACCGTCGGCGGCGCGCACAGCGTGGTGACGCCGCAGCGGCCGATCGTCGCCAAGAGACTCTTGGCGTCGAACCGCGGCTGGTTGACGACGAACACGGTGGCGCCGGCGTTCCACGGCGCGAACAAGCAGCTCCAGGCGTGCTTGGCCCAGCCCGGCGACGAGATGTTGAGATGCACGTCGCCGGGCTGCAGCCCGAGCCAGAACATCGTCGACAGCGCGCCGACCGGATAGCTGCGCTGGCTGTGCCGCACCAGCTTCGGCTTCGCCGTGGTGCCGGAGGTGAAATACAGCAGCATCGGATCGTCAGCCTGCGTCGGCCCGTCCGGCGTGAAGACGTCGGGCTGCAGCGCGGTTCCGTCGTAATTGAGCCAGCCGTCCTGGGCGTCGCCGACCACGACGCGCAGCAGATCGTCGCCGCCGAGGCCCTTGAATTTGGCGATCTGGTCGGGCGCAGCGACCACCGCCTTGGCGCGGCCGCGCTCGAGCCGGTCGCGCAACTCGTCCGGCGTCAGCAGCGTGGTCGCCGGGATGGTGACGAGGCCGAGCTTGATCGCCGCCAGCATCACCTCCCACAACGGCACGACGTTGCCGAGCAGCAGCAGCAGGTGATCGCCGCGCTTCAGGCCCTTGGCACGCAGATAGTTCGCGACCTGGTTCGAGCGCTTCGACAGATGCGCGAAGCTCGGCTTCTCCTCCCGGCCGGTGGTGCCGTCGACGATCCACAGCGCGGGACGGTTACGGCTGCCGGACGTCGCCAACTCGGCATCGAACCAGTCGAGCGCCCAGTTGAACGGCACCGGATCGGGCCAGCGGAAACCCGCGACGGCGGCGGAGTAGTCGGTGCGATGGTCGAGCAGGAAGGAACGGGCCTGTTGGAATGTCGTCATGGCGCCCTCGTCGCAAGGAGACAGCATCTGCTACGCAAACCGGCGTCATCCTGAGGAGCCTGGCGTCGCTCGCAGAGCGAGGCCGGGCGTCTCGAAGGATGGGCCGCCTGCACTCTTCTCCGCATCCTTCGAGGCTCGCCCAAACGGGCTCGCACCTCAGGATGACGATTCAGTGGTAGCGGCAGCGACCAATTACTTCCGCCCCTGCTCGCGCAGGTAGTTGATGATCCCGGAAAAATCGGTGCCGCCGTTGCCGGCCTGTTCGAACGCGGCGTAGAGCTCGGCGGCGTGGGCGCCGAGCGGCGTCGCGGCGCCGGAGGTCTGCGCGGCCTCCTGCGCCAGCTTCAGATCCTTCAGCATCAAGGCCGCCGCGAAGCCGGGCTTGTAGCCGTTGTTGGCCGGCGAGGTCGGCACCGGGCCGGGCACCGGGCAATAGGTCGTCAGCGACCAGCACTGCCCCGAGGAGGTCGAGGCGACGTCGAACAGCGCCTGATGCGACAGGCCGAGCTTTTCGGCCAGCGTGAACGCCTCGCCGACCGCGATCATCGAAATGCCGAGGATCATGTTGTTGCAGATCTTCGCCGCCTGCCCGGCGCCGGCGCCGCCGCAATGCACGATCTTCTTGCCCATCTGTTCCAGCACCGGCTTGGCCGCGGCGAATGCCGCCTCGCTGCCGCCGGCCATGAAGGTCAGCGTCGCCGCCTTGGCGCCGCCGGTGCCGCCGGAGACCGGCGCGTCGATCGAGGCGATGCCGCCCTTCGCCGCCAGCGTATGCGCCTGCACGGCGCTTTCGACGTCGATGGTCGAGCAGTCGATGATCAGCGAGCCCGGGGCCGCATGCGGCAGGATTTCGTTCCAGACCGCGAGCACGTGCTTGCCGGCGGGCAGCATGGTGACGATCACGCTGGCGCCCTGCACCGCGTCGACCGCGGAATTCGCGATCGCGACGCCGTCGGCCTTGGCTGCGTCGCAGGAGTCGGCCGACAGATCGAAGCCGGTGACGGTGCGCCCGGCCTTGACCAGATTGGCGGCCATCGGCCCGCCCATATTGCCGAGACCGATGAATGCGATTGTCGTCATAGTCCTCCCCTTCTTGTTGTCGGCGGGCCCGGCTCTTCAGTCCGGCAATTTCAGCTCGTCGTCGCCGCGATCGTCAAAGTAGCGCGCCACGATGTCCGGCGTCACCTCCTCGATCGTCGCCGGCCGCCATTTCGGCGCGCGGTCCTTGTCGATCACCGCGGCGCGAATGCCCTCGACGAAATCATAGCTCACGAACACCTGCAGCGCGGCGCGATATTCGTGCACCAGGCAGTCTTCGAGCGACGCCGCGTCACGCGCGATCCGCAACAGCTTCAGCGCGACCTTGAGGCTGGTCGGCGACTTGGCCCGCAGCGCTTTCAGCGTCGCCTGCGCGAAGTCCGAGCGGTCGCGCTCGAGATCCGCGAAGATCGCCTCGACGGTATCGTGGGCGAACCATTGGTCGATCTGCTGCGCGTGACGCTGCGCCGGCCCGGCTTCGGGTGTCATCGTGAATCGCGCGAGAATGCCGCGGACATTGTCGGCGTGGGCGTCGGCCGACGCCGTCGTCAGCGCGGCGCGGAGTTCAGGCCATGCGGATGCCGGCACGAACGCATCCGCAAACCTCGTGTGGATCGCGTCGGCGCCGTTCATGGTCTCGCCGGTGAGGCCGAAATAGGTGCCGATCTCGCCGGGCGCGCGCGACAGCAGCCAGGTGCCGCCGACATCGGGGAAGAAGCCGATGCCGACTTCCGGCATTGCGATCTTGGTCTTGTCGGTGACGATGCGATGGCTGCCGTGACCAGCGATGCCGACGCCGCCGCCCATCACGAAGCCATCCATATAGGCGACATAGGGCTTGGGAAATTTCGCGATCCGCGCGTTCATGACGTATTCTTCGCGCCAGAACACTTTGCCGAGATCGCCGCCTTCGCGCGCGCTGTTGTACAGCCCGACGATGTCGCCGCCGGCGCACAGGCCGCGCTCACCGGCGCCTTCGATCAGGATCAACGCGATGGCCGGATCGGCCTCGAACTCGGTCAACGCGGCGTCGAGGCCGCGCGCCATCTCCAGCGTCAGCGCATTCAGCGCTTTCGGCCGGTTGAGGCGGACCACGCCGGCTGCGCCCTCGCGCCGGACGATCAGGTCCGGCTCAGTGACCGCTATATTCATCGGTTCTCCTCGAGCAGCTTGCGCGACACGATCAGCCGCATGATCTCGTTGGTGCCTTCGAGGATCTGGTGCACGCGCAGATCGCGCACGATCTTCTCGACGCCGTACTCGGCGAGATAGCCGTAGCCGCCGTGCATCTGCAGCGCGTCGTTGGCGACGTTGAAGCCGGTGTCGGTGGCGAAGCGCTTGGCCATCGCGCACAGCTTGGTGGCGTCGGCATCCTTGCGGTCGAGCGCGGCGGCGGCGCGCCACAGCAGCGTCCGCGCGGCTTCCAGCTCGGTCGCCATGTCGGCGAGCCGGAACTGCAGCGCCTGGAATTCGTCGAGACGTTTGCCGAAGGCTTTGCGCTCTTTCATGTAGTCCAGCGCCTTGGAGAGCGCCGCCTGGGCGCCGCCGAGCGAACAGGCGCCGATGTTGAGCCGTCCGCCGTCGAGCCCGGCCATCGCGATCTTGAAGCCGATGCCCTCGTCGCCGAGCCGGTTGGCGACCGGCACGCGGGCGTTCTCGAAGATCACCGCGCGCGTCGGCTGCGCGTTCCAGCCCATCTTGCGCTCGTTGGCGCCAAAGCTGAGACCGGGGGTGTCCTTGTCGACGACGAGCGTCGAGATCCCGCCCGGGCCGTCGCCGCCGGTGCGCACCATCACAACATAGAGATCGTTGGCGCCGGCGCCGGAGATGAACTGCTTCTGGCCGTTGAGCACGTAATGATCGCCGTCGATCACCGCGCGGGTGCGCAACGCCGCGGCGTCCGAGCCCGAGCCCGGCTCGGTCAGGCAATAGCTGGCGATCAGCTCCATGCTGCACAGCTTGGGCAGCCATTGCTGCCGCTGCGCCTCGGAGCCATAGCTGTCGATCATCCACGCCGCCATGTTGTGGATCGAGATGAAGGCGGAGATCGCCGGGCAGCCTTCCGCCAGCGCCTCGAAGATCAGCGCCGCGTCGAACCGCGTCATCGCGCTGCCGCCGACATCATCGCGGATGTAGATGCCGCCGATCCCGAGCGCCGCCGCCTGCCGGATCACGTCCAGCGGCAAGTGCTTGTCCTCGTCCCATTGCAGCGCGTGCGGCGCGATCTTCTCGGCCGCGAAATCCCGCGCCATGTCGCGGATGGCGCGTTGGTCTTCGTTGAGGTCGAACATTGTCATGCGGGTTGCCAGTCGGAGAGAAGAGTCACGTAGCGGGCGTGTTCGGTGCCGGCGAGCTTGGCGGCGAAGCGGCGGTCCGCGGTGACCAATTGGGCATCCAGCTTGCGCGCCGTTTCAAGATAGATCAGGTCGTAGATCGGATGCCGCAGAGCGCAGGCGTTGTTCAACGCTGGCGCGATCAGGTCGTCGACGGCGATCAGGTCGGGCAGCATGACCGCTAAGGTGTGATAGTGATACGCCGCCTCCTGACGATCGAGCAAACCTTGCATGGTTTTGCGGGCCAGCGCATTGGCCACCTCGGTCATGATCAGCCGAGGTGCGACGAGACGGTCCGGAACGCCGGACAGTTCTCTCGCCAGATCTGACCATTCTTCGGGGACAAGCCATTTGACGGCGACGCTGGCATCGACAACCAACGTCGTCACATCAAACCTTCCCTGATTTCGTCGAGCGTCAGGGACGGCTGAATGCCATTACACCGCGAATGCAGATAGCGAATGGTCGCGACGCGCTCCTCGGGCGTGAGCGGCTGCTGGCGTTCGATCAGAAATTCGACCTCCTGTTCGAACGTCCGTCCGTTGGCACGGGCGCGGCGTTCGAAGGCGGCTTCCATTTCAGCGACGCGACTACGCGTTTTGGCATCGGCCATCGCAGGTCTCCTCGAAACCCGACCGGATCGCGTTTGCGATCCAGCCGGAACCATACCTCACTTCATCAGCGGGATCGAGAACTCCGCGCCTTCCTTGACGCCGGAGGGCCAGCGCGAGGTCACGGTCTTGGTCTTGGTATAGAACCGCACCGAATCCGGGCCGTGCTGGTTGAGGTCGCCGAAGCCGGACTTCTTCCAGCCGCCGAACGTGTAGTAGGCGATCGGCACCGGGATCGGCACGTTGATGCCGACCATGCCGACATTCACCTTCGCGGCGAAGTCGCGCGCGGCGTCGCCGTCGCGGGTGAAGATCGCGACGCCGTTGCCGTAGTCGTGGTCGGACGGCAGCGCCAGCGCTTCGGCGTAGTCGTGGGCGCGGACCACGCTGAGCACCGGACCGAAGATCTCTTCCTTGTAGATCCGCATATCCTTCGTGACGTTGTCGAACAGACAGCCGCCCATGTAGAAGCCGTTCTCGTAGCCCTGCATCTTGAAGCCGCGACCGTCGACGGCGAGCGTGGCGCCTTCCTGGACGCCGATCTCGACGTAGGTCTTGACGCGCTCCAGCGCTTCCCTGGTGACCAGCGGGCCGAAATCGGCGGACGGATCGGTCGAGGGACCGATCTTCAGCGCCTCGACGCGCGGGATCAGTTTTTCCATCAGCCTGTCGGCGGTCGACTTGCCGACCGGCACCGCGACCGAGATCGCCATGCAGCGCTCGCCGGCCGAGCCGTAGCCGGCGCCGATCAGCGCGTCGACGGTCTGGTCCAGGTCGGCGTCGGGCATGATGATGGCGTGGTTCTTGGCGCCGCCGAAGCACTGCGCGCGCTTGCCGGTCGCCGCCGCGCGCTCGTAGATGTATTGCGCGATCGGCGACGAGCCGACGAAGCCGACGGCGCGGATGTCGGCGTCGTCGAGAATGGCGTCGACCGCTTCCTTGTCGCCGTTGACGACGTTGAGGATGCCCGGCGGCAGGCCGGCTTCGAGCATCAGGGCGGCCAGCGCCATCGGCACGCCGGGATCGCGCTCCGACGGCTTCAGGATGAAGGCGTTGCCGCAGGCGATGGCGGGCGCGAACTTCCACATCGGGATCATCGCCGGGAAGTTGAACGGGGTGATGCCGGCGACGACTCCCAGGGGTTGCCGCATCGAATAGATGTCGATGCCCGGGCCGGCGCCCTCGGTGTATTCACCCTTCATCAGATGCGGAATGCCGCAGGCGAATTCGGCGACTTCGAGGCCGCGCTGGATGTCGCCCTTGGCGTCGGGAATGGTCTTGCCGTGCTCGCGCGCCAGCAACTCGGCGAGCTTGTCGTAGTCGCGCTGCACCAGGTCGAGGAACTTCATCAGCACGCGGGCGCGGCGCTGCGGGTTGGTGGCGCCCCATTCCGGCTGCGCGGCCTTGGCGTTTTCGATCGCGGCGCGCATCTCCGCCTTGGTGGCGAGCGCGACCTTGGCCTTGACCTCGCCGGTCATCGGCTCGAACACGTCGGCGAAACGGCCCGACTTCCCCTCGACCTCTTTGCCGCCGATGAAGTGCCCGATGGTGCGCATCCATTCCTCCTGAAACGCTGTTTTCTGGACTTCCTTGAACAGGCTTTTTCGGGCTTTGGGAAGAGCCTGCGCGCGCCCGACGCCTGCCAAAATGCAACGCTTGCCGCGCCCGCACAGTGGCGGCATCCCGGTGCGGGACGGACGGCGATCAGCGCGGTGAAGCGGCTTTGCTGCGGGTTCGGGACACCGCCGTCGCCGCCGGCTTCCGCGCCGGGCGCGGTTTCGCCGGCGTCGCCCGGCCCAGCACGGCGTCACGGCCGGCTTCGAGGATCGCGTCGGACAGTTCCCCGGTGCCGGCGACACGGGACATCAGCAGCGCCCCCATCATGGTGGCGAGCGTCGCCATCGCCTGCTTGCGGGCAATTTTCGGCGGCACGTCGTCGAACCGCGTCGCCATCGTCGCGATCATCTGCTCGAGCTTGGCGGCGAAGGCGCGGCGCGTCTTCGGGCTCTCGCGGGCGATCTCGGCGCCCAGTGCCGGCACCGCGCAGCCGCGCCCGGGGTCGTCGCGATGTGCCGCAGAGAGGTAGTTGTTGACGACGATCGCCAGCATCTCGCGCGGTGGCGTGTCTTCGGCGAGCTTGCGCCAGCGCTCGTTGGCGCGGTCCATCGCGTAAGCGAACGCCTCGATCACCAATTGCTCGCGTGAAGCGAAATGCGCGTAGAACCCGCCATGGGTGAGGCCGGCGTCCTTCATCAGGTCGGCGACGCCGATGCCGTGGGCGCCCTTCTCGCGCAGCCGCACGGAGGCCTTCCGCACGATGCGGGCGTGGGTCTCGAGCTTGTGTTCCTTGGAATAGCGCATCGGGTCCGATCAGATGTTCCTGATCATATCATAGCGCGGTTCGGCGCAAACGCCACCGCCGAAACCGCCGACCGGGCGGCTGCGCTTGACAAACAGCCGGCTTCGCCGGGACATGCGCCTCGGGGAAACGTGAGAAGAGCCAAAAAGCCATGCGGATGATCAACTCCCATTGCGGCGTGGCCGCCGACGATCGCGGCGTCGTCCGGCTGACGATCTGCGACGCCGGGCCGCTCAACATCCTGAATTCGCAGGTGATCGACGCGGTGCGCCAGGGTGTCGCGCAACTCGCAGCCGATGCGTCGAACCGCGTGCTGATCCTCGCCGGCGAAAGCGGCCGCAGCATGATCGGCGGCGCCGACATCAAGGAAATGGCGACGCTGGATCAGGCCTCCGCCGAGCGTTTCATCACCGGGCTCGCCGATCTGTGCGAAACGATACGCACCGTGCCGTATCCGGTGATCGCGCGAATCCCGGGCTGGTGCCTCGGCGGCGGGCTGGAAGTCGCCGCCGCCTGCGACTTCCGCGTCGCCACCGCGGACGCGAAATTCGCCATGCCGGAGGTGCGGGTCGGGATTCCCTCGGTGATCCACGCCGCGCTGCTGCCGCGGCTGATCGGCTGGAGCCGCACCCGCTGGCTGCTGATGACCGGCGACACGATCGACGCGCCGACCGCGCTGGGCTGGGGCCTGATCGACAAGATCGCGCCGCCGGACGCGCTCGACGACGCCGTCGAGAGCCTGGTCGCCTCGCTGCTCGCCGGCGCGCCGCAGGCGCTTCGGGCGCAGAAGGCGCTGCTGACCGCGTGGCACGATATGCCACTGCGCGAGTCGGTCGAACTCTCGGTCAAGGTGTTCGGGGAATCCTACCTCACCGGCGAACCGCAGAGGCTGATGGGCGAATTCCTCAACCGGAAGCGGCGAGGCGGCGACGGCGGATCTTCAGCCGCTCGGTCTACGTCAGCCACCGCGCCCGATGAAGCGCAACAGTTGACGTAGGCGATCAGAACCGGATTCCTGCGCCTCGCATCGCACGCGTCGCGGATGATCGCAGCACATGAAACGTCATCGGTTCAGAACCTCAATCGGCCTGTCGGATACGTCCCGAGGCGCCCAAACGCGCGCGGTCATCTTGGCGCGCATCCCTGTTCAACTGAGAGGTCGCAGAGTTGAGCGCGCGGACTTGATTTTGATTGAGATTGGGCACCGTCTTGGCAAACTCCTGCAGAATCTCAGTCGGCAACTTGGTTCTTTCGGTCAAGAATAGGGTCCGGGCTGCCAGCTCGTCGAAAGGCGGAGCCGGTTTCCCAAACAGTTCGTTCAAGTTTTCGCAGCGGTCTGCCAGGAAAAAATCGGTGAGCAGCGGCGACAGTCGGCTTGTCTCATCGATATGAACGAAGCCGAGACTTCGAGGCCATACAATGGGCTTGTTATCGCTGCTCGTCCCGATTTGATCCGCCGGATTCGCCGGCTGCTTCGCCGAAAACTGATGACAGCCTCCGCACGATGTCGCGCCGACGCGGTTCATGACCTCATCGATACTGACCCCGGAGGCCGAGCCACCGGCCGTCGGCGGTTTCAACTCATCAATCTTATTCTTGACCGCTTCCCGAAAAGCGCCAGTACGGTTTTCGCTTTGGTTCGGATCATCGTTGCGTGGTGGCGGGCCAGCATCGCTGACAAAATCGTTGAAAGCGGCGATCAAATTGCCACGCACCCCATTGCGGTTGACGAGATGAGTCTGCTGCTCGTCTGCGGGCCGGTCGGCCAAACCTTGGTTCGATGCAACCGCATCTGCGACCACTCTCTTTACAAACACTTCCTGGAATGCCTTCTTCACTGCGGGATCAATCCCTGAAACATTCGTCTCCGGCGGGGTGTAGAACGCCGGCTGGGGATTGGTTCCCACCGGAGCCGGCAGGAACTTCCCGGTCGACAATTCCACGTGCCACTCTCGCAATTCCCAAGGGAGCTGCTTGAATGTGTTGCCGCGAACCTGCCCGAATGGATTGCCGTAGTGCCTTGCGTGGATCACCGGAGGAATAACGACGCCATTCGGCGCGCTGAGGCCCTTGAAATAGAACCGATGGAGCCGTTCGGCGACCTTGTGCGTATCGGTTCCTAACTGCTTCAAGCCTAACCAGAGATCCGCCGCCGGTCGACATCCCTCTTTCTGAAGATCCGGACGGGGATTGGCGACCGCCGCTTCGAAAATCAGAAAAAACCGATTGAGTGTGCCGAGCGGCCCCGTCAGCAGTCCATCAGCACCGCGCTGGCCCTGGGCGAACACGATGCGATGTTCGCCGCAATACTGCCAATCCTCAGGAGCCTGATCGAAACGGTTGAAAAGACCGATCGGATGCAGTCCTTCAGGACTGCTCTCGTCGAGCAGCTTTGCCGGATCGATCGAAGACTCCTTGAGTCGAGGTGATATCGCCACCTCGCGACTACCGAGCGGGTGCGGCGCTTTGGTGAGCTTGAAACTGTCGATCAGACTCTTGACGACGGCTACCCTGTTGGCCTTGCTGTCGGACTGATTGGCGGATCTCAAAATCTGTCCGATAGTTGCGCCGAAAGAGAAATCGAAATCCTCCGCTTTCTCGCCGGCCTTTAGCTTGTTCTTTTCAATGAAAATCGCGCGGTCGGTCCCGGCAATCACGACGTTGCGTTGCCATTCGGCAAGCTTTCCAACCTGGCAAGCTTTGTCCCCTGCTGCGACTGCGGCTGAGATGGAATTCACAAACATCACTGATACCGCAAAAACGGCAAATCTTTTCATTGCAACGCCTCCAATACTGAAATGCGTTCCTTAAAATATGAAAGAGATTATCTATTCGCGATTAAGTTGCAACAGGTTTTTAAACTAAGATTCTAGAGCAGCTTTACCCGCAAGCAGCAAACGCTGATGGCCTTTCTCGATCGGAAGCGGCAGAGCATGGTCCCGAAAAGTGACGACTGGATTCGGAAAAGATCGTGCCCGATGAGAAGCTGGAGCGGGATAAAGATTTGAAGATGAGCCATTCCGCTCCAACATTACGCAAACGCTGATCTCATCACGCCGTGTTGCGCGGTGACGCCTTGCAATGCGGGCGTGGGATTATATGATCCGCATCATACATTCGCCCGCGAGCCGCTGCAGCGCCTCCCATCCATCAGGACCCGACGCATGATCTCGACCTGGCTGTCCGCCGCCCTGGCCCGCCGCGACATTCATTACGGCTGGGTGATGGTCGGCGTGACCTTCCTCACGGCGCTGGTCTCGGCCGGCGCGGTCGGCGCGCCGGGCGTTTTCATTCTGCCGCTGCAGCAGGAATTCGGCTGGACCACCGCCGAGATTTCCTCGGCGCTGTCGATCCGTTTCATCCTGTTCGGGCTGATGGCGCCGTTCGCGGCGGCGCTGATGAACCGCTACGGCCTGCGCAATGTCGCGCTCGCCGGACAAGTGATCATCGCCGCGAGCCTGATCGGCTCGGTGGCGATGAGCCAGGTCTGGCAGCTGGTGCTGCTGTGGGGCGTCGCGGTCGGGATCGGCACCGGCCTGACGGCACTGGTGCTCGGCGCCACCGTGGCGGCACGCTGGTTCAATCATCGCCGCGGCCTCGTCGTCGGCATCCTCACCGCCAGCGTCGCCACCGGGCAATTGGTGTTCCTGCCGATGCTGGCGAGCCTCACCGAACGTTACGGATGGCGCGTCGCGCTGCTGCTGCTGTGCGGCGGCCTCGGCGTCGCCGCGATGGGCGTGCTGCTGATGATGCGCGACCGGCCGGGCGATCTCGGGCTGCGGCCGTTCGGCGATACCGGGAGCGAGCCGCTGCCGCCGCCGCCGCCCGCCAATGCCCCGATCATGGCGGCGGCGCTGGGCGCGCTGCGCGACGCCGCGAAGACCCGGGTGTTCTGGATCCTGTTCGCGACGTTCTTCATCTGCGGCGCATCGACCAACGGCCTGATCCAGGTGCACCTGATTCCGCTATGTGCCGATTTCGGCATCCCGCAGGTGCAGGCGGCCGGGCTGCTCGCGGCGATGGGAATCTTCGATTTCGTCGGCACCATCCTGTCGGGCTGGCTGTCGGACCGCTACGACAATCGCTGGCTGCTGTTCTGGTATTACGGCCTGCGCGGGCTGTCGTTGCTGTTCCTGCCGTTCAGCGATTTCACCTTCTACGGGCTGTCGCTGTTCGCGCTGTTCTACGGGCTCGACTGGATCGCCACGGTGCCGCCGACGGTGCGGCTCACCGCGCAGAAATTCGGCCCGGAGCGCGCCGGGATCGTGTTCGGCTGGATCTTCGCCGGCCATCAGCTCGGCGCCGCCACCGCGGCGTTCGGCGCCGGACTGTCCCGCACCGTCCTGCTCAGCTACCTGCCGGCGTTCTTCGTCGCCGGCGCGCTGTGCATCGTCGCGGCGCTGATCGTGCTGACGATCAGCAAGCACCCGCGGCCGGCGGCGGCCTGAGCGAGCAGCGCAAGGCCGCGCGGGCGCGCGCGAGCCTTGCCCGCGGCGCCCGAAGCCTGCCCGGCTATGCCGGTTGACCTTGCCGTCGGGGTTCCGCCGCGCCCAGTTCGCGCGCCCGGCCGGCGGGCCGGACGTCGGGCCGGACGTCGGCGGCCAGACTGCTCGCAGGCCGCGGCCGGCTGGTCGCCTTGCCGGCGGTGCCGACCGTCATCAGGCCGCCATCGGCGTTCTGGATCAGGGCATCGATCGCCGCGCTGAGCCGCAGCAGCACCGGCGCGACCTCGTCGTGGATACGCTGCTCGTCATACATCGCCGCCAGCAGGCCGATATTGACCACCACATAGGTCTGGTACTGCGGCGACCACATCGGCACCGCGATGCCGTTGATATGCGGGCTGAACAGGCCGCAGGAGACCACGTAGCCGCGTTCGCGCAGCATCGCGCGGTTGGCCTCGAGACGATCGCGCAGCAGCGGCGCGTGCTGCGGAAACTCGCGGCTCATCTCCGTCAGCAACGCGTTGGCGACATCCTCGTCGAGCGCCGCGGTGTAGGCGTGGCCGCCGGCGGTCTGCGCCATCGCGATGCGGCTGCCGGTGGTCGAATGCAGGCCGAGCGCATGCGGCGCGCGGGCGTATTCGAAGTACACCAGATGAAACCGGTCGGGGATCAGGAACCCGATCGTGCCGGGGATCTGCTCGGCGACTTCCTGCAGCCGCGTCCGGACCAGATTGCGCAATTGCAGCCCGCGCATCATCGCCGTGCCCATCGCCACCGCGCTCGGGCCGATGCGATATTTCTGGTCGCGCGGCAGATACACCAGCTGCCCCATCCGGGTCAGCGTGTGGGTCAGGCGCGACACCGTCGAGCGCGGCAAGCCGCAGCGGTTGGAGATTTCGAGATTGCCGAGGCGGGTCTCCGCCCCCTCGAAGCAGCGCAGCACGTCGAAGGCGCGCGACACCACCTGAATCACATCGCTTTCGCCGGCGGGGTCACCGCTGGCCTGTCTGCAGAGCCGTTCCGAGCGTCGTCCCATTTTTGTTTTTCCCGCGTGGTTCTTGATGCCGAATGCCCCATGACGGAAGCGCCCATCAGCCCCGCCACGATGCACATTTTTTGATTTCACTCTGCGGAATGAAATTCCACTTACGGACGAAGCTACATCAGCCGATCAGCGACGACAACCTCAACTCGTTCCGCAGTTCGACGGCGTTGCAGCTACTCGACGCAAGATTTTCGGCAGATGCCGCGAAGCGGAAAAACCCGCGATCCGGCCGGCGCCCCGCCGGCGTCGCCGATCGACTTGGCATTCGGCCGCTTCGTCGCCGCCGTCGCTCTCGCCGTGCTGCTGGTCGGCGGCGGGCGTCCGCGCCGAATGCCCGCTGGCGTCCGCCGTCGCCGCGGCGGCGACCTATTGCCGCATCGCCAGACGGCGATCCGCCACGCGCCGCTGCGCACCGTTCGCGCTGCGTCGTTGCTATCGCGAATCCGCAGTGACATGATCGTCGAAACGCAATTCGCCCGAGCGAATGCATGAGGGGGAGAGAAACATGATCCGACGGTTCGGTCCGCTGGCGTCCATCGCCGTCACGTGCGCGACTGTGATTGCAACTCCAGCGCGTGCCGACGAAGCGAAACTGCCGGCGACGTTGGCGTTTACCGCCTATGACACCGGTACCGCGGGCTTCAACATCGCGGTCGCCGTCGGCAAGATGATGAAGGACAAGCTCGCCACCGACGTGCGCGTGCTGCCGGCCGGCAACGACGTCGCCCGCCTCGCGCCGCTGCGCGCCGGCCGCGCGCAACTGGCGTGGATGGGATCTGGCACCTACTTCGCGCAGGAAGGCGTGTTTGAATTCGGCGCCAAGGAATGGGGCCCGCAGCCGCTGCAGATCACCCTCAGCGTGGTCGATTGCAACGGCTCGTCGCTCGGCGTCGCCAAGGACGCCGGCGTCAAGGAGATCAAGGACCTGCGCGGCAAGCGCGTCGGCTTCGTGGTCGGCTCGCCGGCGCTGAACCAGAACGCGCTCGGCATCATCGCCTTCGGCGATCTCACCCAGAAGGACGTCAAGATCGTCGAATTCGCCAGCTACGGCGCGATGTGGAAAGGCCTTGTCAACAACGACGTCGACGCCGCCTTCGGCACCACCATCACCGGGCCGGCGAAGGAAGCCGAGAACTCGCCGCGCGGGCTGATCTGGCCGCCGATGCCGCACGCCGACAAGGCGGCGTGGGAGCGCGTCAAGAAGGTCGCGCCGTTCTTCAATCCGCACATGTCGACCTGTGGCGCCGCGCATCAGCCGGGCAAGCCGATCGAACTGTCGAACTACCCCTACCCGATCGCGACCGTCTATGCGACGCAGCCGGCGGATCAGGTCCACGCCATCACCAAGGCGATGATCGTGAACTACGACGTCTACAAGGACAGCGCCCCGGGCGCCACCGGCCTCGCGGTGAAGACCCAGACCATGAAATGGGTGGTGCCGTTCCACCCCGGCGCGGTGAAGGCGCTGCAGGAGGCCGGGCAATGGAGCCCCGAGGATCAGGCGCACAATGACGCCCTGATCAAGCGCCAGGCCGTGCTCGCCGCAGCATGGAAGGACTATACCGCCTCCGCGCCGTCCGGCGACAAGGAGTTCGTCGACGGCTGGACGGCCGCGCGCGCCGCGGCGCTGCAGAAGGCGAAGATGCCGAACGGATTCGCGCAGTAGCCGCCCCGACATCGACGGGGGCCACATGCGCCGAGACCAGCACGCCTCGCGGCCGACCAAGCGGATCGTGTTCGACGATCCGCATTCGGTCGACAACATGCAGGAAGCCGAAGTCACGCGGGTCCGCTCCCTGCGCGGCGCCTGGCGCTGGGCGCTGATCGCCGCCGCGGCGGCGACGATCCTGCTGTGCATCAACCAGCAATTCTCGCTGCGGTTCTTCGTCGGCTACACCCAGCTCAACACCGAGTATTTCTATCTCCTGATCGCCTTGATGCTGCCGTTCACCTTCCTGATCTTCCCCGGCTCGGCGCGGGCCCGGCTCGACCGCGTGCCGTGGTACGATATCGTGCTGTTCGCGCTGACCGCCGTCTCCGCGCTGGTGCTGATGGCCTATGTCCGCAAGGCCGCCGAGGCCGGCTGGGAGTTCGGCGGCGCGCCGACGCAGGTGTTCGTCGCTGGGCTGGTGATGTGGGCGCTGCTGATGGAGGCGCTGCGCCGCACCGGCGGCTGGAGCCTCGTGCTCTGCGTGTTCCCGTTCACGGTGTATCCGCTGTTCGCCGGCGCCGGATGGCTCGGCCCGCTCGGCGGCTCGCAATCGACGCTGGAACAGGCGACCGCCTATCACGTGCTGTCCGGCGAAAGCCTGCTCGGCATCCCGATCCAGGCCTTCGCCGACACCGTGATCGGCTTTCTGGTGTTCGGCACCGCGCTGATGATGACCGGCGCCGGCAAATTCTTCATCAACCTGTCGTTCGCGATCTGCGGCACGTTCCGCGGCGGCGCCGCCAAGGTCTGCATCTTCGCCTCCGCCCTGCTCGGCATGATGTCCGGCTCGATCATCTCCAACGTGCTGACCGCCGGCACCATGACCATTCCGGTGATGAAGAAGAGCGGCTTCCGCGCCTCCTATGCGGCGGCGATCGAGGCCTGCGCCTCGACCGGCGCGGTGCTGGCGCCGCCGGTGATGGGCGCCACCGCCTTCGTCATCGCGCAGTTCCTCAACGTCTCCTACGCCGAGGTCGCGCTCGCCGCGATCATCCCGGCCGCTCTGTTCTATATCGGCCTGTTCATGCAGGTGGACTCCTACGCCGCGCGGCACGGGCTGGAAGGCATTCCGCGCAGCGAGCTGCCTGCCTTGGGGCAGACGCTGAAGGAAGGCTGGTACTACGTCTTCGTGATCGCGTTGCTGGTGGTGATGCTGCTGCACTTCAAGCGCGAGAGCCACGCGCCGTTCTATGCCACCGCGCTACTGCTGGTGCTCAACCAGATCTTTTCCCGCGAGACGCGCTGGACGCCGGCGACGATCGCCCGGTTCTTCGAGGTCAACGGCCGAACCTTCGTCGAGCTGATCGGCATTCTCGCCGGCTGCGGCCTGCTGATCGGCGCGTTCTCGATGACCGGCGTGATCTCCAGCCTCGCCGGCGACCTGCTGCGGATCGCCGGCGACGACGTGTTCCTGCTGCTGGTGATGTGCGCGGTGACCAGCCTCATCCTCGGCCTCGGCCTGACGACGACCGCCTGCTACATCTTCCTCGCCATCCTGGTGGCGCCGGCGCTGGAGAAGCTCGGGCTGAACCGGATGGCGGTGCACATGTTCATCTTCTACTGGGGCATGCTGTCGTCGATCACGCCGCCGGTGGCGATCGCCTCCTTCGCCGCCGCCGGCATCGCCGGCTCGCCGGCGATGAAGACCGGCTGGGAATCGATGTGGGTCGGCAGCATCATCTATTTCATCCCGTTCTTCTTCGTGATGAACCCGGCGCTGGTGCTGCAGGGACCGGACCCCTATGCCGCCGCGCTCGGCCTGATGGCGCTGGCGGCGCTCGGCACGCTGTTCATCTGCGGCGGCATCCAGGGCTATCAGGTCGGTATCGGCGATCTGCGCCGCGCCGGCGCGCTGCAATGGCCGCTGCGCGTGGCGCTGGTGATCGGCGGCTTCGTGCTGGCGACGCCGGGCGGCGGCATCAACCCGCTGTCGCAGACGCAGATCACCGGGCTCGGGCTGTGCATCCTCGCGCCGACCGTACTGATCGCGCTGCTGCTGGTGCGGCGCGGCGGACGATCGCGAAATATCGCAAGTCCGTCGCTGCGGTGAAGATTTTCGCGATTATTTCACTGGACAGCCTCGGGCCGTCGGCGGAGCATCTCGGCATTTCATAGCCGGGAGTTTTGCAATGCAGCGCATAATGGAAGTGACTTCGGTTGATATCAGCCTGGTCAAGACCAAGCCTCCGCAAATCCTCATCGTCGCCCACGGCACCGTCCCGACGTCGGGATGGAAGACCCCCGAATTGTCGCCGTGGTTCTACGTCCGCCCGCCGGACGACGGCATTCAGGACTTCGACTTCGTCGCCGAGGAGCCGGGCGGCATCGTGCTCGAAGTGATCACCACGGTCGTCGCCGAGACGACCATCCCGCGCGATCCGGCCGACTATTGGGGGCCGGGCCAGCCGCTGCGCGGCGTCCGCATCCACGCCCGCGGCAACGCCAAGGAGGCGTTACTGGACACCTCGGACAAGGCCATGCAGGCGGTCGCCCTGTTCGGCGGCGACGCCACGCCATGGCCGTGGTTGCTGCCCGGCCGGTCGTCCGACTGCGGGCTGACCGGCAAGTCGCTGCGCGTGTATCACTCCGGCGACATCTTGACGCTCGACTATCGGCCGGACCGCGCCAATATCGAACTGTCGCCCACCACCGAACGGATCGTGCGGGTCTGGTTCGGGTAACGACGGAGATTGCGGCGCGTCGTCCGTCCGGCGCGCCGCCACGTCAGACGCCGTGGAACACCACGGCGTCGACCACGACGCAGCCCTGACCTTCGCTGCCGAGCATCACCGGATTGAGGTCGAGGCTGGCGACGCGCGCGGCGGGATCGCGCATCAATGCGCCGACCTTCACCACTGCGTCGACCAGCGCGTCGAGATCCATCGGCGGCTCGCCGCGGACGCCTGCGAACAGCGGCGCGATCCGCAGCGACTGCAATGCGTCGCGCACATCCTGCGCCGTGAACGGCGGCAGCAGCAATCTCGTGTCCTTGACGATCTCGACATATTTGCCACCGTCGCCGACCACCACCACCGGCCCGAACACCGGATCGCGATGCGCGCCGATCATCATCTCGCGGCGGCCGCCGGCCATCGAAGCGACGATGACGCCGTCGAAGCGCGAGCCGTTTTTCGCGATGATCTGCTCCATCTCGGTGAAGATGTCGCCGGTGGTATCGGCCGAATTGACGCCGAGCCGCACCAGGCCGAGTTCGGATTTGTGGGCGATATCGGCCGAACAGCCCTTCACCACCACCGGACCGCCGATGATGTTGAACGCCGCGATCGCCTCGTTGCGCGACAGGCACAACCGATGCGGCACCACCGGAATGCCGCGCGCGGCCAGCAGACCGAGACTGTCCGCCTCGTTCAGCATCGTGGTCTCCGCGGCGGGCGATGCGATCAGCGCCTCGCCCGGCGCCAGCGCCGTGCGGCGCGCGCGTGTCTTGGCCATCAGTTCGCGATGCGCGAGGAACTGATGCAGCGCGGTGACCGCCTCGACTTCGGTCGGAAACACCGAGGTGCCGTTCGCCGCGAAGGCCTGCGCCACGCTCGGCTGCGTCGCCGCCACCACCAGCGGCTTGCCGGTCTGTTTGCCGAACGCCGCCGCATCGCGCGAGAACGCTTCGACGTCGTAGCCCGGCCCCGCCACCGGCACGCCGATCAGGAACGCATCGGCGGCGGGGTCCTCGGCGATCACCGGCAGAATGTCGCCGAACAGCGCGCTGTTCGACAGCAGCGCCGCGGTGAGATCGATCGGATTGGTGGTGGTGGCGAAGCTCGGCAGGATGCCTTTCAGCTTCGCGTCGGTCTGCGGCGCCAGCTTCGCCATCGGCATGCCGACGGAGGTTGCGGCATCCGCGGTGAGCACGCAGACGGCGCCGGAATTGCTGATCGCCACCAGCCGCCGCCCCTGCGGCTTCCAGTCCTTGAGATACAGCTCGGTCGCCTCGACGAGGCCGCGCATGTCCGGCGCGCGCCAGATGCCGTGATGTTCGAAGAACGCGTCGACCACGCGGTCCTCGTTGGCGAGCGCGCCGGTGTGCGATTGCGCCGCCGCCTTGCCGGCGTCGGTGCGGCCCGACTTCAGCGCGATGATCGGCAGGTCGCGATCGAGTGCGATCGACGCCAGCTCTTCGAGATAGCGCTTGTCCGGGATGCTTTCGAGGTACAGCAGCATCAGCTTGACTTCGGAGTCCTCGGCGACCGCGCAGGCCAGTTCGCCGACGGTGATGTCGGAATCGTTGCCGGTGGCGTGGGTGTGGCGGACGCCGATGCCCTTCTGGCGCAGGAAGCCGACCGGCACCGTCGACAGCGCGCCGGACTGGCTCAGCATCGCGACGTGGCCCTTGGCGTCCTCCGCGGCGCGGTCCATGTCCATGAACATCGTCGAGAACGACGCGATCGCGCCGGTGCCGAAATTGGCGAGGCCCTGCGAGTTCGGACCGACGATGCGCATCCCGGCCTTGTGCGCGGCAGCGACCATGCGGCGCTCTTTCGCCTTGCCTTCGCCCGCATCGACCTCACCGAAGCCCGACGCCATCACCACCGCGATCTTGACACCGAACGCCGCGCAATCTTCGACCGCGGCGATGGCGTTGTCACCGGCGACCGCGACGATCACCATCTCGGGCGCTTCCGGCAGATCCTGCAGCGACGCGTAGCTCTTGTGGCCCTGGATTTCGGGCCGGCTGGGATTGATCGGATAGATCTTGCCCGCAAAGCCGAACTTGCCGAGAAAATGCACCGGCCGTCCGCCGACCTTGTTGGGATTGTCCGAGGCGCCGATGATGGCCACGGATTTCGGATCGAGGGCGGCGCGGAGACGGCTCATGCAGAGGTCCTTTCGAAATAGGGAACGAGGCGGCCGGTGAAGCGCGCAAACCGCGCGCGCACCCGGTCGCCGATGGCGAGATCTTGGGCGCCGTGCGCCATCATGCGGAAACCTTCCGCGGTGTCGATCAGAACGATCTTGAAGGGCACATGTTCACGCGCCTCCGGCGTCGCGGCGCGATGCACCAGCGTCGCGGCGTGGACGACGCCCTCGCCGCTGGCGCGCAGCGTGGCGAGATCGTTGCTGCCGCAAGCGGCGCAGAAGTCGCGGCGGAAATACTGCACGCCGCCGCAGGCGGTGCAGCGCTGATCGCTGATGGCCTCGTCGCCGGCGGTCCAGTCGGAGATCATCGCCGGCTCACTCATCGCACCCGCTCCAGGAACATGCTGACATGCGACGACAGCACGCCGCCGTCGCCATGCAGCAACGCCAGCGAGGCGTCGCGGACCTGGCGATCATCGGCCCGACCGGTCATCTGCAGATGGGTCTCGACCAGATGCGCCATCGCGCCACCGACGCCGCAATGGCCGTAGGACAACAGCCCGCCATGGGTGTTGAGCGGCATCGCGCCGTCGCGCGAGAAGTAACCATCGCGGGCGCGCGCCGCCGCCTCGCCGCGGGGCGCGAGGCCGAGATCTTCCAGCAGCATCAGCAGCGTGATGGTGAAGCTGTCATACACCGCGGCGTAGCGAATATCGCCGAGTGCCACGCCGCTCGCAGCTTTGGCACGCGCGATCGACTGCTCCGCGCCGGACGGGCCGTCCGCCGGCATCGCGGTGACGTGCTGATGGGTATGCGCCTGGCCGCAACCGCGGACCTTGATACGATGAGTCGTGGTCGGCTCGCGGCTGACGATCAGCGCCGCGCCGCCATCGGACACAGGACAGCAATCGAGCAGTTTCAGCGGCGTGGCGATCGGCTTCGACGCCATCACCTCGGCGATGCTGATCGGCTCGTGAAACTGCGCACCGGGATGGAGGGCCGCGTGCGCGCGCATCAGCACGGCGAATGCGGCGAGGTCTTCCTCGCTGACGCCGTGCTGGTGCATGTAGCGCGACGCGACCAGGCCATAATACGCGGGGATGGTCGGGCCGAGCGGCACTTCGTAGACCGGGTGGCCGACCTGCGCCAGCGCCTGCACGGAGGCGTCGCGGCTCTGCCCGCTCAGGCGATTTTCGCCGCCGACCACCAGAATGTTCTTCGCCGCACCGCTCTCGACCAGCTGATGCGCCAGCATCGCCATCGCCATCCCGGTGGCGCCGCCGACCTGCACGGCGTGGCAGTAGGCGGGACGAATGCCGAAATGCTCGGCGAACACGGTGGCCAGCATGATGTGCGGCATCGTCGTCGAATAGCCGCACAGCAGCCCGTCGATGTCGGAGCGGGTCAGTTCCGCATCGGCGAGCGCCTGCTCGGCAGCGTCGCGCATCAGCGACAGCGTCGTCGAACCATCGATCTTGCCGAACGGCGTGAGGCCGACGCCGGTGATGTAGCTCATGATGAACGTCCGACGCTTGGCATCATCCTCACTTTCGTCATTCCGGGGCGCGCCCCTTGGCGCGAACCCGGAATCCATAGCCACCGCCGGGAGTATGGATTCCGGGTTCGCGCTACGCGCGCCCCGGAATGACGAACGAGAGGGTGTCTGCGATGGTCAGCGATCACGCGCATCGATTCAACTCGCCACCTTGCCCGCCGCCGGCAGCTTCAACGCGCCGCATCCAGCCAGCGCCTCGATCTCGTCGTCGCTGTAGCCGGCCTCGCGCAGCACCTCCGCCCCCTGCTCGCCCAAGCGCGGCGCGAGGCGCTGGCGCGCGACGGGCGTCGCCGCAAAGGTCGCCGAGACTCTCATGTCGCGGATCGGGCCTTCGCTCGGATGATCGACGACGGGGAAGAAATCGGTCGCGACCAGATGCGGATCGTCGAGCAGGCTTTCGAGATCGTGCATCCGCATCGCCGGCACGTCGGCGGCATCGAGCAGTTCCGTCCACTCCGCCGTGCTGCGCGTCAGGAAGATCCGCGCCAGCTCGGCATAGACCACGTCGATGTTCACGGCGCGCTTGGCGAACGACGTGTAACGCTCGTCGCTCAGCAGATCGTCGCGGCCGATCGCGCGCAGGAAGCTGCCCCACTGCTTGTCGTTGTACACCATCGCGCAGATGTAGCCGTCGGCGGTCTGGTACGGCCGGCGGTCCGGCGACAGGTGCCGGGCATAGCCGCCGCGATCGAGCGGCGGCTCGTAGGTGAGCCCGCCGAGATGATCACCCATCACGAAGCCCGCCATCGTCTCGAACATCGGGACGCCGACGCGCTGCCCCTGTCCAGTGCGGTCGCGATGCACCAGCGCGGCGCAGATCGCGCCGACCGCGGTGAGCCCGACGATGCGGTCGACCAGCGCGTTAGGCACGTAGCGCGGCGTGCCGTCACCGATACGCGCGTTCAGCGCCGGCAGCGCTGTCGCGCCCTGGATTAGATCGTCATAAGCGGGTTTGGCCGCATAGGGTCCGTCCTGGCCGAAGCCGAACAGCCCGGCATAGATCAGCCGCGGATTGATCGCCGCGACCTCGTCATAGCCGAGCCGCAGCCGCGCCATCGCCTGCGGACGCACGTTGTACACCAGCACGTCGGCGCCCGCAATCAGCCGCAGCGCGGCGTCGCGGCCGGCGGCGTGTTTGAGATCGAGGCAGATGCTGCGCTTGTTGCGGTTGGCATTGAGGAACACCGGTCCCATGCCGGGATTCCGCGCCGGGCCGATCTGCCGCGTGACGTCGCCGTCGGGGGACTCGATCTTGACGACATCCGCGCCGTAATCGCCCAGCATCTGGGTCGCGTAAGGCCCCATCAGCACCGACGTCATGTCGACGATCGTCACGCCTGCGAGTGGCCCCATCGTCGCGATCGCTCCCCGGTGCGGATAGCGGCGCTCTCGGGGCGCCGTCGTTCCCGTGTAGCGTGGAGCGCGCGCGAAGATCAAGCGCGCCCGGCCGCATGGCGCCCAGCCGGCCGGCGATGTTCCGCGACACGGAATCGCGTGCGGACATTGACCGCGACGGCGGATGTCTGCATTGAGCGGTCCGGCCCCCGCGCGACCACACCGCCAGAGACCGCCAGATGACGACGCACCACAAGACGTTCCTCGCGCCGCCGTCCTTGCCGGCGATGGGCCTCGGCGCTTTGTGGCCGTCGTCCGGCTGGCACGCCGAGCAGGGCTTCCCCGAATTCAGCTTCATCTGGCGCGACTACCGCATCAGCCGACAGGCGCTCGACGTGCTGCAGCGCCTCGCCGGGCGCAACGACGACGTCACCACCGAGCGGCTGCTGCTGCTGGCGCCGCACGTCACCGGATTCCGCCTGACGCTGGCGATGCTGATGCATCCGCGCTGGCCGATCCCGATCTGGCGCGCACTACAATTGCGCAACCGGATGATCCGTCATGGCGACGTCAAGGTCGCGTTCCCGTCCGACCTGATCGCGCGGGCGATCGCCTGGCGCGTCCATGGCAAAGGCATCGAACTGGACGTCCACGCCCGATTGCTGCAGGGCGCCGATTGCCCCTGGGAAAGCATCACCACGTTCTATTATCGCGGCCGCTTCACGCCGCTGTTTTCGCGCGGCGCAGCGGATGGTGCGCCGTCCGCGTCGCCCGTGGTCGATCCCGCGCTGCCGCCGGTCGCGCATTGGACGGTCGAGGGCGGCCAGCGGCTGCGCTTCACGCGGCTCACCGGCGATACCAATCCGCTGCATCTGCTCGACGCCTATGCGCGCCGGGCCGGCTTCGCCGCGGCCTCCGCGCATCCGCAGCGGATCGCCGCGCAATGCCTCGGGCACCTCGCGCCGACACAGGCGCCGCCGCGCCAGCTCGATCTGTGGCTGAAAGGCCCGGTGTATTACGGCCGCGCCGTCACGCTGCGGCAGGCCGCGGGCGACGACGGCGACGATTTCGCGCTGTGGGTCGACGGCGACGAACGGCCGGCGATGGTGGGCGTGATGCGTTGATCCTGTTACTCCAGAGTGACTCCCGTCCGCAGCCGTCATCCTGAGGTGCGAGCGTAGCGAGCCTCGAAGGATGCGGTGACAGGGACTGCGGCTCATCCTTCGAGGCCTGCCACGCCGCGACGCGGCGTGGCAGGCACCTCAGGATGACGCTCGTGGATAGGCTGGGCCGCTGCCCCAATGACGGCGGAGACTAAGTCACCATCTTGCGCAGCTCGGTCTTCAGCACCTTGCCGTAATTGTTCTTCGGCAACGCTTCCAGATAGACGTAGCGCTTCGGCCGCTTGAAGCGGGCGATGGCGGCGAGGCAATGCGCGTCGAGCGCAGTGTCGCTGGGCTCCGATCCGTCCGCCAGCACCACACAGGCGACCACGGTCTCGCCCCATTCCGGATCGGCGACGCCGATCGCCGAGACCTCGCGCACCGCGGGATGCGTCAGCAGCGCTTCTTCCACTTCGCGCGGATAGATGTTGGTGCCGCCGGAGATGATCACGTCCTTGGAGCGGTCCGACAGCGTGAGAAAGCCGTCCTCGTCCAGGCGCCCGACATCGCCGGTGCGCAGCCAGCCGTCTTTCAGCGTCTCGGCGTTGGCGTCCGAATTGTTCCAGTAGCCGAGCATCACGGTCGGGCCCTTGGCCTCGATCTCGCCGGTCTCGCCGGCCGGCAGCACCTCGCCGTCAGGCCCGGTGATCCGCACCGACAGCGCGCTCTGCGCGGTGCCGACCGAGGCCAGCCGCTGCAGATAGCGCGGATGATCGACATCGGCGTGCAACTCGCGCTTCAGCGACGTGATCGCCATCGGCGATTCGCCCTGGCCGTAGATCTGCACGAAGCGCTGGCCCATCACGTCGAGCGCGTCGCGGATGTCGGCGAGATACATCGGGCCGCCGCCGTAGACGATGGTGCGCAGTCCCTCGCCGCGCTCGCCGCGGCGCCTTGCGGCCTCGACCAGCCGCTTCACCATGGTGGGCGCGGCGAACATCGCGACGTTGCCGAGCTGCTTGCCGAGCGTCAGCACCTCGTCGGGGTCGAAGCCCTTGGAGGCGGGCACGACGTGACGCGCGCCGAACCGGGTGTGGATCATGTTGTAGAGCCCGGCACCGTGCGAGATCGGCGCGGCATAGAGCGCGGCGTCATCGGACGACACCGTGTCGACATCGGCCAAATAGCACAGCGACATCGCGATCAGATTGCCGTGGCTGAGCATCACCCCCTTCGGCCGGCCGGTGGTGCCGGAGGTGTAGAACAGCCAGGCGAGATCGCCGTCCTCGCGCGCCGCCGGCGCCGCCGGCCCGTCGCCGCTACGGGCGCGAATGTAGGCGTCGCTGTCGAGCGCCAGCGTCGCCATGCGGGCCGGCAATTCGCCCGCGGCCTCGTTGAAAGTGTCCGCGGTGTCGTCGCAGATCAGCGCCAGCTTGGCGCCGGAATTGCTGCAGATCCACGCCGCTTCCTTGCCGTGCAGCTTGGCGTTGATCGGCACCGCCACCGCGCCCGCCCACCAGATGCCGTACAGTGCCTCGAGATATTGCGTGCAATTATGCGCGAACAGCGCGACGCGGTCGCCGGAGACGATGCCGTAGTCGCGCTGCAGCGCTGCAGCGAACGAGGCGGCGCGCTGCGCGAACGTCGCGTAGTCCGCCTCGATCGTGGTGCCGGTGAGCAAGGCCGGCGCGGACGGCCGCAGCCGTGCGCTCGCGGCGAGCCATTCGGACAGATTCATCGCAAGCCCCCGCAAATCGAGTGTTCAATGGGGACGCGACTGCCGGCCCGCTTGCCGTCATGGCCGGGCTTGTCCCGGCCATCCACGTCTTTGCCGCGTCCACCGCCGAAGGCGTGGATGCCCGGGACAAGCCCGGGCATGACGGGCGAGAGAGCCATCGCGTTGGATTACTTCGCCGGCTCGAGCACCGAGACGTAGTTGGCGACGGCGGCGCCGCCCATGTTGAAGATGCCGCCGAGCTTGGCGTCCTTGATCTGCATGCCTTCCGGCGCCTGGCCGAGCAGCTGCATCGCGGTCAGCACGTGCATCGACACGCCGGTGGCGCCGATCGGATGGCCCTTGGCCTTGAGGCCGCCGGACGGATTGATCGGCAGCTTGCCGTCCTTCTGGGTCCAGCCTTCCTTGATGGCGCGGGCGCCCTGCCCCTTCGTGGTCAGCCCCATCGCTTCGTACTCGATCAGTTCGGCGATGGTGAAGCAATCGTGGGTCTCGACGAAGGAGAGATCATCGAGCGTGATTCCGGCGTCGGCCAGCGCGCGCTGCCAGGCGACGGTGCAGCCTTCGAACTGCAGGATGTCGCGCTTGGACATCGGCAGGAAATCCTGCGCATGGGCGCGGGCGCGGATGTTGACGGCCTTGCCCATGGTCTTGGCGTTCTCCGCCGAAGTCAGCACCAGCGCGGCGGCGCCGTCGGAGACGAGCGAGCAGTCGGTGCGCTTCAGGGGGCCGGCGACGAACGGGTTCTTCTCGCCCTCGGCGCGGCAGAACTCGAAACCGAAATCCTTGCGCATCTGCGCATAGGGATTGGCCACTCCGTTGTGGTGGTTCTTGGCGGCGATCATGGCGAGGGCGTCGGACTGGTCGCCGTATTTCTGGAAGTATCGTTGCGCGATGATGCCGAACACCCCGGCGAAGCCCGCGGGCGTCTCGCCGTCTTCCGGCAGATAGGAGGCGCGCAGCAGGTTCTTGCCGATTTCCGGGCCCGGCGTCCGCGTCATCTGCTCGACGCCGACCACCAGCACCACCTTGGCGGCGCCGGCCTCGATCGCGCGGATGCCCTGATGCACGGCGGCGGAGCCGGTGGCGCAGGCGTTCTCGACCCGGGTGGCGGGCTTGAAGCGCAGCGCCGGATCGGCCTGCAGCACCAGAGCGGCGGTGAAATCCTGCGGCGAGAAGCCGGCGTTGAAATGCCCCAGCACGATTTCATCGACATCGCCGGCGGCGATGCCGGCATCGGCGATCGCCTCATTGGCGACGCGGACGATCATGCTCTCGACGGTCTCGGCGTCGAACTTGCCGAAGGGCATATGCGCCCATCCAACGATGCTGGCGGTCATGGCGTTTCTCCTCGATCGGGTTGCTGGTTTGGCCGGAATATAGGACGACCGTCAGCCAAAAGCATCCCCCCGTGGGACGCATAAAGACTCGTCATGCCCGGGCTTGACCCGGGCATCCATCACACGAAGAAGCTGGATCGCCGGGTCAAGCCCGGCGATGACGCCTGTGCGTTAGTCAGGCGGCAAAATTCCCGCCCAGTTCGTCCTCGATGTGAATCCGGATGATGTCGTCGAAGCTCTGTTCCGCGGTGGTGAAGCCGAGCGCGAGCGCGCGGTCGGTCGCAAAATTGCGCGGCCAGCCGGCGACGATGCCCATGATCACCGGATCGGGCTCGCGCCTGATCCGCGCCACGACGCCCTTGCCGGCGACGCGTTCGAGCGCCGCGATCTGTTCGCCGACGGTGGCGGCGAGACCGGGCATCGACAAATTGCGGCGCGGGCCGATCGCCTGCGTGTCCATCGTGCCGGCATGGATCAGGAAGCTGACCGCGGAGCGCGGCGAGGCGTGCCAGTGCATCACGTCGTCGGAGACCGGCAGCACCGCCTCGTGGCCGGCGAGCGGCTCGCGGATGATGTTGGAGAAGAAGCCGGAGGCCGCCTTGTTGGGCGTGCCGGGGCGGACGCAGATCGTCGGCAGGCGAATGCCGACGCCGTCGAGAAAGCCCTTGCGGGTATAGTCGGCGATCAAGAGTTCGCAGATCGCCTTCTGGGTGCCGTAGCTGGTGAGCGGCGCGGAGAGGAATTCGTCGCCGATTTTCTCGGGGAACGGCGCGCCGAACACCGCGATCGACGAGGTGAACACCAGCCGCGGATGATAGTCGTCGCCTTCCGCGCGGATCGCGTCGATCAGATGCCTCGTGCCGTCGAGATTGATGCGGTAGCCCTTGTCGAAATCGGCCTCGGCCTCGCCGGAGACGATCGCGGCGAGATGGAAGATCACCTCCGGCCGATGCGCCACCAGCGCCGCCGCCTGCCCCGGCTCGGCGAGATCGCTGACGATCGTCGTGATCGGCATCGCCGCCTTGGCGGGCGTGGCCGGCGCGACCACGTCCTGCAGCGTCATCCGGGTGATCTCGCGATCACCGAGGCGACCGTCGGCGAGCAGCCGCTCCGTGAGTTTGCGCCCGACCATGCCGGCGGCGCCGAGGATGAGGATGTGCAAGGTTGATGTTTCCCTATCGTTCGTCATTCCGGGGCGCGCGAAGCGCGAACCCGGAATCTCTTCCGGGGAGAGATGCTAGTGTGCTCGTGTCAGATTCCCGGTTCGCGCGGCGCGCGCCCCGGAATGACGGCTTGAGATGCTGGGCGTACTTATCATGCCTTGGTGACTCGTCACCATCCTTCGAGGCTCGCTGCGCTCGTACCTCAGGATGACGCTGTGGTTGGAGCCGTCACCCTGAGGTGCTCGCCCGCTCGGGCGAGCCTCGAAGGGCGGCGGCATGTTCTGCACGAGCGACTATTCCTTCACCGCGCCGGTCATCGCCGACACATAGTGCTCGACGAAGAACGCATAGAGGATCACCAGCGGCAGCGAGCCGACCAGAGCGCCGGCCATCAGCGAGCCCCATTTGTAGATGTCGCCGTCGACGAATTCGTTGACGATCGCCACCGGCACGGTCTTGTTCGGCGTCGACTGCAGGAAGGTCAGCGCGTAGATGAACTCGTTCCAGCACAGCGTGAACGAGAAGATGAAGGCCGAGATCAGCCCGGGCACAGCGAGCGGCACGATGATCCTGGTGAGGATCTGCCAGCGCGAGGCGCCGTCGATCAGCGCGCATTCCTCGAGCTCGAACGGGATGGTCTTGAAATAGCCCATCAGCAGCCAGGTCGAGAACGGGATCAGCAGCGTCGGATACACCAGGATCAGCGACAGCGGCGAGTCGAACAGGCCGTAGGCCTGGATCACCGAGGCCAGCGGAATGAACAGGATCGACGGCGGCACCAGATAGGCGAGGAAGATCGCGCCGCCGACGCTGTCGGCGCCGCGGAACCGCAGCCGCACGATCGCATAGGCGGCGAGCACGCTGGCGACGATCGACAACGTCGTCGCGGCGGCGGCGACATACATCGTGTTCCACAGCCAGCGCGGATATTGCGTCTCGAACAGCAGCTTGGAAATGTGCTTCAGCGTCGGCTTGACCACCCAGAACGGGTTGTAGGTGTCCATGTCGATCAGCTGCTCGTCGGGTTTGATCGAGGTCAGCGCCATCCAGTAGAACGGGAACAGCAGGATCACGACGATGATGAACAGCGGCAAATACAGCGTCACCAGCCGGCGCGGCAGCGATTCCAGATAGCTCATGCCCTCGCTGTCGTCGTCCCGGGCGACGGTCGCGGCCTTGACCGCGAGGCGCGGGTCGGAGGCGGTGGTTTCAGTCATGGCGCGCCTCAATCATTGTCGGTTCCTTGCTGCCACTTGCGGCGCTGCATGCCGAACCAGGAGATCGAAATCGCCGCCAGCAGGAACGGGATCATCGCGGTGGCGATCGCCGCGCCCTCGCCGAGCCGGCCGGAGAGAATGCCGCGCTGATAGCTCAGCGTCGCCATCAGATGCGTGGCGTTGACCGGCCCGCCGCGGGTCAGCGCCCAGATCAACTGGAAATCCGTGAAGGTGAACAGCACCGAGAACGTCATCACCACGGCGATGATCGGCGTCAGCAGCGGATAGGTGATGTAGCGAAAGCGCTGCCACGCGGTGGCGCCGTCGAGTGTCGCCGCCTCGTACAGCGACGGCGACACCGTCTGCAGACCTGCCAGCAGCGTGATCGCCACGAACGGCACGCCGCGCCAGATATTGGCGAAGATCACGGATGCGCGCGCCCAATTGGGGTCGCCGAGGAAATTGATGTTCTGGTCGATCAGGCCGAGCTTGATCAGCGACCAGGAGATGATCGAGAACTGCGAATCGTAGATCCACCAGAACGCGATCGCCGACAGCACGGTCGGCACGATGAACGGCACCAGCACCGCGGCGCGGATCATCGCCTTGAACGGCATGTGCCGGTTGAGCAGCAGCGCCAGATACAGCCCGACGGCGAATTTGATGGCGCTGGCGACCGTCGTGTAGAGGATGGTGTTGAACACCGACAGCCAGAAGATCGAATCGTCCCACAGCCATTCGTAGTTCTCGACGCCGACATAGACGCCGTCGCGGCCGATCCGCGCGTCGGTGAAGCTCATCCAGACGCCGAGGAACAACGGATAGGCCAGGAACAGGATCAGGAACGCCGCCGCCGGCATCATGAACCACAGCGCCAGCCAGTTGCGGTTGGTCGAGAGCCGCTGCCACGCGGACGCGCTCCCCTGCGACCGCGCCGGCACCGATGTCTGGATGCTGGTCATCGCGGGGTTCTTTCTGGTGGCGGACTAGGCTGGTTCATCATCACCGACCCGTTGTTGCTCTTGGTCATACCCGGGCTCGTCCCGGGCATCCACGTACTGAGTCGCCATGCCCGTTGCCGTGGATGGCCGGGACAAGCCCGGCCATGACGGTGCGTTCTTAACCCGTCATTGCAAGGAGCACCCGGATCGGCGCTTCGCGCCGTCCGGGCACAGGCTCCACGACGAAGCAATCCAGGGGCTCGTTACGCGTGGCTCTGGATTGCTTCGCTGCGCTCGCCATGACGCCTCCCCTAAGCCCGGAAGATGCGCTTCGCCGCGCGTTCGGCGCTGCTCATCGCCGTCTTCACGTCTTCGCGGCCGGTGCAGTAGTTGGCGAACATGTCGACGACGACGAAGTCGGCGATCGCCGCCGCCGCGTTCTCGCCCATCTGGCCGTCGCCGGCGGGCGTGGAGGCGGTGCGGCCGACGTCGCGATACGGCGTGTTCTTCGGGTCCGCGGTCCACATCGGGTTCTTCTCGAAGTCGAGCAGGAACGGCGACAGATAGCCCTGCGCCGCCTCGACCCACGGGTTGAACTGTTCCGGCTCCATCATGAAGGCGGTGAACGCCTTGCAGGTCTGCGGGAACTTGGTGAAGTTGTAGATCAGGATCGGGAAGCCGAGATGCAGCTCGCGGGTCTTGCCGCTGACGCCGGCGGGCAGATGCGCGTGGCCGATGTCCGCCGCCATCTCCTTGTTGTCCTTCTTCGCCGCCACGTAGATCGAGATGCCGTTGACGGTGAGATAGAGCTGGCCGGCGAGGAACGCCTTGTTGTTGGAGGCGTCGTTCCACGACGCGGTGCCGGGAATGAAGTTCTCGTACAGGCCCTTGACGTAGTCCAGCGCCTTGGCGGTCTCCGGCGAATTGACGACGACCTTGTTGTCCTTGTCGATCAGCTTGCCGCCATGCGCCCACAGCGCCCAGTGCACCCAGCCATTGGCGTCGCCCGAGGCGTGGCCGAGCGCCATGCCGCCCGGCGTGCCGTTCTTGTTCATGGCCTTCATCAGGTCGGAGAAGCCGGCGAGATCCTTGGGGAATTCCTTGTGGCCGGCCTTCTCGGCGGCGCTGATCCGGTAGTTGACGAGGCCGCCGGTGGCGGCGACCGGAATGCCGATCCACTTGCCGTTGTACATGCCGTAGGCCTTGCCCGACTCCGTCCATCCGCCGCATTTCTTGGCGAGATGATCGGCGACGTCGGTGACGTCGGCGCATTTGCTGGGGAACAGGAACGGCAGCGAATACAGCCCCCACACCATGTCGAGCCCCTGCCCGGTGTTGGCCGCAACCGAGGCTTTCGGCTGGATGTCGTCGTAGGATTCGTTGGAGACGTTGATGGTGACGTTGTTGGCTTTCTGGAACGCGTCGACGATCTTCATGAAAGCCAAGTCCTCGGCTTCGACGAAGCGCTTCCAGCGCAGCAGATTGATCTTAGCGCCGGCTTCCGGCTTCCACGGCGAGGTCTGCGCCCAGGCCTTGGCGTAGCCCAGCAACTGATCCGCCGACATGGTCGCCGCCGCGGCCAGTGTCAGCGCGCCACCTTTCAGCAACGAGCGGCGATCGAATGTGAAGTCAGTCATCGTCCGTTCACTCCTCTGTATTGCTTATTTGGTCCTGATTGCGATCGTACTCGTCTTGTCACTTCCTTCGTCGATCCGGAACGCCGTTCGATCGGAACGGTCAGAGCCGCGCGCCGGTCTCCCTGTCGAACAGATGAGCGACCTGCGGCCGCGGCTGCAGATGGATGACGTCACCGGGCTGCACCCGGTGCCGCTCGCGAAACACCGCGATGATCTCCTGCGCGCCGACGCGGGCGACGATCTGGGTTTCCGATCCGGTCGGCTCGACCACCACCACCTCCGCCGCGATGCCGGTGTCGGCGAAGTCGAGATGCTCGGGGCGGATGCCGTAAGTGATCGGACGCCCGTTGCCGCCCGCCGGCGCCTCGGTGATCGGCAGCCGCGCGCCGTTCGCGGTCTCGACGAAGGGCTGGCCGCCATCGACCGTCAGCGTGCCGTCGAGAAAGTTCATCGCCGGCGAGCCGATGAAGCCGGCGACGAATTTGTTGGCGGGGTTGTCGTAGAGATCGAGCGGTGCGCCGATCTGCTCGACGATGCCGTCCTGCATCACCACGATCTTGTCGGCCATGGTCATCGCCTCGATCTGGTCGTGGGTGACGTACACCGTCGTGGTCTTCAGCCGCTGATGCAGCTCCTTGATTTCGGTGCGCATCGCCACGCGCAGCTTGGCGTCGAGATTCGACAGCGGCTCGTCGAACAGGAACACCTGCGGATCGCGCACGATCGCCCGGCCCATCGCGACGCGCTGGCGCTGGCCGCCGGAGAGCTGCCGCGGGAAGCGGTCGAGCAGTTTGCGCAGATCGAGAATGTCGGCGGCGCGATTGACCTTGTCGTCGATCGCCTTCTGGTCGGCACCGCGCAGCTTGAGCGAGAAGCCCATGTTCTGGGCGACGGTCATGTGCGGATACAGCGCGTAGTTCTGGAACACCATCGCGATGTCGCGTTCCTTCGGCTGCACGTCGTTGACGATGCGGTCGCCGATCGAGATCGTCCCGGAAGTGATTTTTTCCAGCCCCGCGAGCATTCGCAGCAAAGTCGACTTGCCGCAGCCCGAAGGGCCGACCAGCACCACGAAGGCGCCGTCCTCGATCGGAACCGTCACGCCATGCAGGACTTCGAAGCCGCCGAATGATTTCCGCACGTCGTGAATCTGCACCGACGCCATACGTCACCTCCCGGGCCGGCCTGTTGAATGCGGTCGTTGCCGCAGGCCGGATGTTTGTTGACGAAGCTCTTACCAGACTTTTGCAGAGCTGTCGCGCCGACAAATTAACTCGCGCCATCGGCATCTCCGCCAATTGCGGAGCCGCACACGGCATGTCAGCATGCGCCGCCGCCGAATGAATCACCATCAATAAGCTCGAGACGCCCGAACAACGGGCGTGTGCGCTGCGGGAGAAACGATGACCAAGATCACCCCGGGGACCGCCCGACGCAAACTGCGTTCCAGCGAATGGTTCAACGATCCGCACAATCCGGCGATGACCGCGCTGTATCTCGAGCGCTATCTGAACTACGGACTGACGCGCGGCGAACTGCAGTCCGGCAAGCCGATCATCGGCATCGCCCAGACCGGCAACGACCTGTCGCCGTGCAACCGCCATCATCTGGAACTGGCGCAGCGCGTGCGCGAAGGCATCCGCGCCGCCGGCGGCATCGCGATGGAATTCCCGGTGCACCCGATCCAGGAAACCGGCAAGCGGCCGACCGCGGCGCTGGATCGCAATCTGGCTTATCTCGGTCTCGTCGAGGTGCTGTTCAGCTATCCGCTCGACGGCGTGGTGCTCACCACCGGCTGCGACAAGACCACGCCGGCCTGCCTGATGGCGGCGGCGACCGTGAACATCCCGGCGATCGTGCTGTCCGGCGGGCCGATGCTGAACGGCTGGCACAATGGCGAGCGCTCCGGCTCCGGCACGGTGGTGTGGAAATCACGCGAGCGTCTCGCCGCCGGCGAGATCGACTACGAGGAATTCATGGAGATCGTGGCGTCGTCGGCGCCGTCGGTCGGCCATTGCAACACCATGGGCACCGCGTCGACGATGAACTCGCTGGCCGAAGCGCTCGGCATGTCGCTGCCCGGCTGCGCCGCGATCCCGGCGCCGTATCGCGAGCGCGGCCAGATCGCCTACGCCACCGGCGTGCGCGCGGTCGAGATGGTGTGGGAGGATCTGAAGCCGTCCGACATCCTGACGCGCGAGGCGTTCGAAAACGCCATCGTGGTCAATTCGGCGATCGGCGGCTCGACCAACGCGCCGATCCATCTCAACGCGCTGGCGCGCCACATCGGCGTCGAGCTTTCGATCGACGACTGGCAGAGCATCGGCCACAAAATTCCGCTGCTGGTCAACATGCAGCCGGCGGGATTCTATCTCGGCGAGGAATATCACCGCGCCGGCGGCGTGCCGGCGGTGGTGCGCGAGTTGATGCAGCACGGCAAGATTCACACGGACGCGCTGACGGTGAACGGCCTCACCATGGGCCAGAACTGTGCCGGCGCGCCCGCGCCCGACGGCGACGTGATCAAGTCCTACGACGGACCGCTGGTGCAGGACGCAGGCTTCCTGGTGCTGCGCGGCAATCTGTTCGAGTCCGCGATCATGAAGACATCCGTGATCAGCCTCGAATTCCGCGAGCGCTATCTGTCCAGCCCGAACGACCCCAACGCGTTCGAGGGCCGCGCCATCGTGTTCGAGGGGCCGGAGGATTATCACGACCGGATCGACGATCCGGCGCTGAAGATCGACGAGCACTGCATCCTGTTCGTGCGCGGCACCGGGCCGATCGGCTATCCGGGTGGCGCCGAAGTCGTGAACATGCAGCCGCCGGCGGCGCTGATCAAGCGCGGCATTCACTCCCTGCCCTGCATCGGCGACGGACGCCAGAGCGGCACCTCGGGCTCGCCGTCGATCCTCAACGCGACGCCGGAGGCCGCCGCCAATGGCGGGCTCGCGATCCTGAAGACCGGCGACCGCGTCCGCATCGATCTGAACACGGGCAGCGCCAATATTCTGATCAGCGACGACGAGTTGAAGCAGCGCCGCGCCGAACTCGAGGCGCATGGCGGCTTCGCCTACCCGAAGCACCAGACGCCGTGGCAGGAACTGTATCGCCAGACCGTGGGCCAACAGGCCACCGGCGCCTGCCTCGAACTCGCGACGCGCTACCACGACATCGCCGGCACGGTCGGCGTGGCGCGGCATAATCATTGATGCGCCCGTGCTGACGAAGGACCTCTCCTCGCGTAGCAGCCGAACCTCTCCCCGCGTGCGGGGAGAGGTCGGAAGTTGCGCGCAGCGCGACTTCCGGGTGAGGGGGCGCTTCGACACGGCCGAGCCGCTCGGCCTCGCCGAGACGCCCCCTCACCCCAGCCCTCTCCCCGCACGCGGGGCGAGGGAGCGCACCTCATGCGCGGCGAGGGCCAACACCTAGCTCAAGCAAGAAATGCACGAGAGGAAACACCATGTCCGACCGACTGAAAGGCAAGCGCGCATTCGTCACGGCAGCGGCGGCGGGGATCGGCCGGGCGTCGGCGATCGCGTTCGTGCGCGAGGGCGCCGAGGTGTTCGCCACCGACATCGACGAGGCCGGGCTCGCCTCGCTCGCCAAGGAAGGCATCGGCGAAGCGGCGAAACTCGACGTACGCGACAGCGACGCGGTGGCCGCGATCGCAAAGCAGGTCGGCGCCGTCGACATCCTGCTCAACGCCGCGGGCTTCGTGCATCACGGCACCGTGCTCGACTGTTCGGACGCCGATTGGGACTTTTCGTTCGACCTCAACGTCAAGTCGATGCACCGCACCATCCGCGCGTTCCTGCCGGGGATGCTGGAGAAAGGCGGCGGTTCGATCGTCAACATCTCGTCCGCCGCCGGCGTCTTCAAGGCGGCGCCGAACCGCTACGTCTATGGCGCGACCAAAGCCGCGGTCGCAGCACTCACGCGCGCGATCGCCGCCGACTTCATCACCCGCGGCATCCGCTGCAACGCGATCTGCCCGGGCACGATCGAGACGCCGTCGATGCTCGGTCGCGCCGCCGCCGCGGGCCCTCAGGGCCGCGAGATGTTCGTGGCGCGCCAGCCGATGGGTCGGCTCGGCACCGCCGAGGAAATCGCAGCACTCGCGGTGTATCTCGCCAGCGACGAAAGCGCCTTCACCACCGGCGTCGCGCACATCATCGACGGCGGCTGGACGTTGTAAGGCTCTCTCAATGATTGGAGACCGTCATTGCGAGGAGCGAAGCGACGAAGCAATCCATAGCGCCGAGCACGTGCCGCGGGATTGCTTCGCTTCGCTCGCAATGACGGAGAGATACTGAGAATTGGACAGAAAGGCGCGTCAACCATGAACACCATCGATCTCAACCATCGCTGCGCCGTGGTCACCGGCGGCGCGCAGGGGTTCGGGCGGGCGATCGCCGAGCGGTTTGCGGCGTCGGGTGCGCGGGTGGCGATCTGGGATCACGACATCGCGCTGGCCGAGACCACCGCCAAGGAAATCGGCGACGATGTCGTCACCGCCTATCAGGTCGACGTCACCGATCCAGCCGCGGTCGACAAGGCGCGCGACGCGACGATGGCAGCGTTCGGCAAGATCGACATTCTGGTCAACAATGCCGGCATCGCCGGCATCAACAAGACGGTGTGGGACACCGACTACGAGGAATGGCGTAAGGTGCTGCGGATCAATCTCGACGGTCCGTTCATCGTCTGCAAGTCGATCGTGCCGTTGATGATCGCGCACAAATACGGCCGCATCGTCAATATTGCCTCCATCGCCGGCAAGGAAGGCAACCCCAACGCGGCGCACTACTCGGCCTCGAAAGCCGGGCTGATCGCGCTGACCAAATCGCTCGGCAAGGAGCTGGCGTCCTATGACATCGCCGTCAACGCGGTGACGCCGGCGGCGGCGCGGACCGCGATCTTCGATCAGATGACGCAACAGCATATCGACTTCATGCTGTCGAAAATCCCCAAGGGCCGCTTCGTGCTGGTGGAAGAACTGGCCGCGATGGTGGCGTGGCTAGCGTCGGAAGACTGCGCGTTCTCGACCGGCGCGGTGTTCGACATTTCGGGCGGCCGGGCGACGTACTGAACGAAGGCTGTACGACCAACCGTTCGTCATTCCGGGGCACGACAGCGAAGCTGGCGTGAACCCGGAATGACGAACGAGATCAAGTGTTGTGCGGGGCGCGGTACGGCGCGTCAGGGGAACGGGTCGAACTACCCCCTGCCCTTCGTCCTGAAGATCACCGGCAGGCTGAAGGTCAGGCCTTCGTCGGCGATCAGCGGCGGCGGGGCTGGGACCGGGTCGGAGCGCTTGATCATGTCGAGGGCGGCCTGATCGAAGGCGGCGTCGCCGGAGCCTTCGACGATCCGGGTCGAGAGCACGTGGCCGACCCGGTCGAGCTCGAAGCTGACCACGATCCGCACGTTCTTCTGGCTGCCGTCCTTCGGATAGCGCTTGTGCTTGTCGAGATAGGCGACGAGCTCCTTCTGCCAGGTGGCGCGGATGCGCTGCGCGGCCTGACCGACGCCCTGGGCGGGCGCGACCGAGCGCGGGCCTTCCTTGGCGGTCTCGTTGCTCGGCATCGCGGTGGCTTCGGCGGCGACCGACTCGGTCGAGGCCTGCTGCTGCACCACGGCCTTTTCCTTGACCTCCTCGTCGGGCTTCTTCACCTCCTGCGTGGTGACGACCCGATCGGCCTCTTCGGTCTCCTGCGGGACGTCCTTGGGCAGGTCGGTTTCCTGCACCTCGGCCTTCTGCTCGTTGAGCGCCGGTGACGCGGCCGACGCATCGGTGTCCGGACCGGGCGGCAGATCGGTCGCCTCGTGCTTCGGCGACATCATCTCGAGGCCGACCTCGATCGCCGGCGCGCCGAGCGCGTCGTCGTCGACCTCCACATCCCGATTCGCCATCGCCAGCGCGACGCCGCCGACATGCAGCGCGACCGCGGCGACGCCGGCGATCAGCCAGAGCGTGCGCGAGGACTGGTGGGAGAAATCGTACTCGGTCATGCGCTACTGCGCCTCCGGAGTTCGCCCTGGCACGCCTTCCAGCGCCACCAGCTTGATCTTGGCGTAGCCGCCGGTGCGCAGCATTTCCAGCACGTCCATCAGTTCGCCATACGGCACAGCACGGTCGGCGCGCAGGAAGATGAAGCGGTCCTTGGTCATATCCGGCATCGCATCCAGCGTCCGCACCAGATCGACGCGCTTGACCTGCTCCTCGCCGATCGCCACCGCCAGATCCGGCTTGATGCTGACATAGGTCGGCTTGTCCGGGCGCTTCTGCGGCGTCGCGGTCGAGGTCGGCAGGCTGACCGGCAGATCCACCGTCGACAGCGGCGCCGCGACCATGAAGATGATCAGCAGCACCAGCATCACGTCGATGAACGGCGTGACGTTGATCTCGTGGGTCTCGTCGAAATCGTCGTCGAGGCCGTCGGAATCGTTGAGCGAGACCGCCATCGCCTACTCCGCCGCGCGCGCGTGCCGGCCGGTGCCGTGGCTGCGATCGAGATCGCGCGACAACAGCCGCAACGCCGCGCCCGACGCCCGCGCCACCATTTCGAGATAGACCTTAATCTCGCGCGAGAAGTGATTGTAGATGATCACCGCCGGAATCGCCGCGACCAGGCCGATCGCGGTGGCGAGCAGCGCCTCGGCGATACCGGGCGCCACCACCGCCAGATTGGTGGTCTGCGATTTCGAAATGCCGATGAAGCTGTTCATGATGCCCCACACCGTGCCGAACAGGCCGATGAACGGCGCGGTCGCGCCGATGGTGGCGAGGAAGCCCATGCCGTGGCGCATGTGCCGCGACTCGGCGCGGACGATTTCGCTGAAGCTCGACGCGGCGCGCTCCTTGATGCCCTCGTCGCTGGCGAGCCCGGCCGAGACCCGCGCCTCGCGCAGCGCCGCCGCGAGCAGCATCGACACCGGGCTGGTCTTGTCGCCGAGCGCGAGCTGCGCTTCGGACATCGATCGCGCGTCGGCGATCTGCTTCAGCGCCGAGCGCAGCCGCCAGCGAGCGCGGCCGAGTTCGATCTTCTTGGCGATGAGGATGGTCCAGGTGATCATCGAGGCGAGCGCCAGACCGACCATCACCGCCTTCACGACGATATCGGCCTGCAGGAACATCGACCACGGCGACAGTTCCGTGAGACCCGGCGCCACGCTGCCGTTCGGCGTGGTCCCGGAGGCAGGCAAGGCCTGGGTTGCGGCCTGGGTCGCGCCGGTGGTCTCGGGCGCGGTCGTCCTCTCCGGGGCGGCCGCCGGCTGTGCGGCGGAGGGCGTCGACATCGCCGGAGACGGTTGCGCGGGCGCCGGCTGCGCAAACACCGACGCCATCGGCGCGAGCATGATCGCGGCAACCAATGCGACGGTGATCGATCGAATTTTCGACAGTTTCATACTTCGGCCCAGTAGCGGATGAGGTTGTGATAGATACCGGTCAATTTGACCGTTTCAGGGTCATCTCGTCCCAGCCGCTCGACGAGAGCCTGAATGGCCCCGTCGAGGTCGTAGATCATGCTGCGCGCATGGGCATCTCGTATCATGCTCTGCAGCCAGAAAAAAGACGCGACCCGCGCACCGCGCGTGACCGGCGTGACCATGTGCAGGCTGGTCGACGGATACAGCACGCAATCTCCCGCCGGCAGCTTGATCTCGTGCGAGCCGTAGGTGTCTTCGATCACCAGTTCGCCGCCGTCGTATTCGTCCGGCTCGGAGAGGAACAACGTCACCGACAGATCGGTACGGATCCGCAGCCCGGTGAGCGGATCGCCGCGCACCGCGTTGTCGACGTGAATGCCGAAATGATGATTGCCCGCCGCGGCATAGCGGTTGAACAGCGGCGGGAAGATCTGCAGCGGCACCGCCGCCGAAACGAATTTCGGATTGGCGGTCAGCGCCTGGATGATGCGACGGCCGAGCGCACGGGCGAGCTCGCCGTCGGGCGGAAGCTGCTCGTTGCGCTTGACCATGGCCGACTGCGCGCCGGCGGTGGAACGGCCGTCTTCCCAATCCGCGGCATCCATGACGTGGCGGAACTCCGCCACCTCATGCCTGGACAACACATCGGGAATGCAAACCAGCATGGCAGCTCCGGTGGCGACGCGCGTGTCAGAGCGCGGCGCGCAAACTGAGCCAGACCGAACGGCCCGGCGCGATGAACACGAACGGCGAGTTGCTGCGATAGAACGCGTCGTAATAGGTCGTGTTGAAGATGTTGTTGACCGACAGCTTGGCGGTCAGGTGCTTGTCGACCTTGAATTCGACGAAGCTGTCGAACCGCCAATGCTCCGGCAGCACGTTGCCGTTGATGGCGCCGAAGGTGCCGCCGTAGATCTTCGAGGCGTAGGTCGCCTGCCCGCCGACCTCCCACTGCTCGCCGATGCGATATTTGGTGAGCACGTTGAACGACTGGTGCGCGATGTTGGCGAGCTTGGCGCCGACCTGGGTCGGATCGATCGATTGCAGCACCTCGCTCTCCATCAGCACCAGACCGCCGAACACGCTCCAGCGCTCGGTCAGCTTGCCGGAGACGCCGAGGTCGATGCCGCGCACGCGATAGACGCCGGTGGACAGGATGGTGCTGCCCTGGGTCTCGCGCGCGTTCGATTTCTCGGTCTGGAACAGCGCCCCGGTCACCAGCAGGTGCCGATCGAACAGTTCCCATTTGGTGCCGACCTCCGCCGCCTTGTTCAATTCGGGCGACAGCGCCTGGAAGGTGGTGTTGTTGACCACGAGGCCGCCATAGGCGGTGCCCGAAGCGTCGAGTTCGGCGCCGACCGGATTGCTCGAGGTGGCGTAGGCGGCGTAGAGGCTGGCGTAAGGCAGCGGCTTGACCACGCCGCCGACATTGTAGTTCCACATCCCGGACTGCACGCCGGTCGATGTGCTCGCGGTGTGGCCGGTGATGCTGTAGTCATCGTAGCGCACCCCGCCGTTGAGGATGACGAAATCGTTCCAGTTCGCGGTTTCGATCAGGTAAGCGGACTTGGTGTCGACGGTGATGAAGGTCGGGTTGTAGGCGCGCTGCGGCGTGCTGGCGAACTCGAACTCGTTCGGCGGCGACAGCAGCGGCACGGTGATGCGGCCGCCGGTCTGGAACCCGGTCAGTTCCGAGGTCAGCCCCGCATAGGTGTCGCGCATCACGCTCTCGCGCGAGATTTCGGCGCCGCCGATCAGCGCGTGTTTCACCGGACCGGTGTCGAATTTGTAGGTCAGGTCGGTCTGGTTGGCGAGCACGTTGGTGACCTGATAGCGACTCTGCGAGGCGAGCTGCACGGTGGTCGCGGTCGGATTGCTCGGCAGTGTGCCGATGTAGTCGAGCACCGAACGGCCGGCGCGCGAACGATTGCTCAGCGTCAGATCGGGGGTGATGGCGAACTCGCCGATCACGGTGCCGAAATCCTGCTGCGCCTTCTGGAAGTCGCGATTGATGAAGCCGTAATAGGTGTCGCGCGGAACGTTGACGCTGGTCGAAGGCTTCCGCAGCGTGGTGTTGTAGGGCACGCCGAAATCCGGCAGGCCGTCGAGATCGGTGTGGACGTAGTTGGCGGTGACCTTGACGGCGTCGGTCGGCGTCCACTTCACCGCGGCGAGCGTGCCCCAGCGGTCGTCATAGACGTAGTTGCGCCCGGCGACATTGGCCTTCTGATACAGGCCGTCGAACCGCACCGCGAGCGTCGGGCTGATCACCTGGTTGACGTCGACGGTGACGCGCTTGGTGGCGTCGGTGCCGAAGGTGGTCTCGGCCTTGGTGAAATTGCCGGCGGTGGTGGCCTGCTTGGTGACGATGTTGATGGCGCCGCCGGCGGTGCCGCGGCCGGCCATGGTCGAGGCCGGGCCGCGCAGGATCTCGACCTGCTCGGTGAAGAAATTCTCGCGGATCGAGATCGCGGGATCGCGGATGCCGTCGATGAACACGTCGTTGCGGGCATCGAAGCCGCGGATGAAGAAGCGGTCGCCGAAGGCGTTGCCGCCCTCCCCGGTACCGAGCGTGACGCCGGCGGTGGAGCGCGCGATGTCGCGCAGCGAGGTGGCGTTCTTGTCTTCCAGGATCTCTTTGCTCAGCACGGTCACGGTGCGCGGCGTGTTCAGCAGCGGCTCGGTGAACTTGGTGCCCGACAGCCGGTCGACCTTGTAGGGCGCATCCGCGTCGGCATAGGGGTTGCGATCCGCCGACAGCGCGCCGGCATTCGGGAACGGTACCGGCGCCACCTGAGCCGGCTGAGCCCGCCGCGCCGCGCGACGCAGCGCGGTGCGGGCACGGACCTGGTCGGGCGTCGGCTTCGCCGCCGGACGCGGTCGCGCCACCGGGGCGTCGACGGTGACCGCCGGAAGGCTGGATTGTTGCGCCTCGGCGCCGCCGATCGACGCCACCGCGATCATGCCGGCGACGGCCGACACTTTGCGGCCGTAGTGATTGTCGAGTTCGTCGTTGAAAGTCCGGATCGATGCTTCCGCGCGCAACGATCTCGGCGCCTTTGCCCCATTCATATCGCCCATCGCCCCCGAAAAGTGCAGTTGCTAATTACCTGCAGCTTCCCGTGGTATCGGCCGCCATTTTGAGGGTCAACTTGCGCGCGCCTTTGTCGCATTGGAATCACTCAAGATCAAAATGGTTCTAAACAAACACCTCCGCAAACATCCGGAGACGACCGGCCGAAAAATCGGATTGTGCCGAACAGACAAGCATTTGCGCAATCCTTGCGCGTCGGCATGCGGTGCGCGGATAGTGAGGCCTGGTGTCACTCGGACGGCGGGCTCGGCGGCTTCATCAGCGAGAACAATTCGTCGACGGTCTGCTGCGCGATGATGCGGACGCGGTCGGCATCGAGGGCTCCGCCGATTCTGATTCCGCTCACCACCGCGCGGATCTCGTCGCGAAATTCGCTGAGGAAGCGCAGCGGGTCAGGTTGATCATTGGCGACCCGCGCGATCAGGCCGGTGATCAGAATCTGGCACGCGATCATTCGCCCGTTCAGCTCTTCCATACAGCGCTCCGAGGGGCCGCGGCGACGAAATGGCCACACCCGCTGCGGCGGATATGACCGAGCGCGGCCCTGCAGACAATTGGAAGAGTTCTCAACTGCCACGGTCGCCCCTGTCGGCCGAGGTCGCGCTGGCGGCGAAGGGAGGCGCCCGCCTCTGCACAGCCGAGCCGGCATTCGCCATCAGGAAGCCCTTGCGGGGACCGGCCGAGCCCGTTAGAAGTCGCCCCACATCCGAGGCGCCCGGCAGATCGATTCAGCCCGCGCCCCGGCACCAGCGTAAATGCCTGATTTCGTGAGGCATTTTCCGGTGGGGAATGGTGTAACGGTAGCACAACAGACTCTGACTCTGTTTGTCTAGGTTCGAATCCTAGTTCCCCAGCCATTCCGGATCGAGCAGCCGCCTCGACGCATTCAGCACCCGGCCGTGGCCGCGATCGACCGGAGAGGTTTTCGTGAGTCACTGCAGGGCCAGCCGCCCCGTGATGCGGCCAGCACCACACGACACGTACCCGCCGGCTCCACCTCAGCGCAATCACCCGCTCTCCCTACAGCTCCGACAGATCGCTCGGCACATCGCCGAACGCCTTGAGCAGCACCGCGTCGTGAAACTCGCCGATCAAGGGATCGCCGGTGCGGCTGAACGCGACTGCGCCGGCATTGCCGCTGGTCCGCGCCAGCACCTCGGCCCTGCGGATGGCAGCGGATGCGCTCTGGCACTCCGCCGGCTCACCCGGCACCACGCCGTCGTCCGCCGCAGCGAAGGGCAGCGCCACGTAGTAGGTGAGATCGGCCATCGAATCGCCCTCCGGGCCTGACTGCGCGGCGAAATTGTTCACACTATGTTCTTATCGAGTCAAGCGGCGCGCGAGGCCGACGCGGTGCGCGGCGAAGCGGTGAGACGCGCGACGCCGGCCTCAGCGCGGCTTCGTGCTCCCCGCCTCCAGCTCCGCCGCGAGCGCCAGCAGATCCTCGTCGCAGGCGCGACCGCCGATCAGCGAGAGGCCGATCGGGCAGTCGTCGAGCGTGGCGAGCGGCAGCGACAGTTGCGGCAGGCCGGCGTGGCCGGCGGGGCAGAGCAGTTCGAGCGAGCGGGCGCGGAAGGTTTCCAGCGCCTCGCCCGTGCTGTTGCGCAGCGGCGCGATGCCGGGGGCGGTCGGCGCGATCAGCACGGCGTCGTCCTGCAGCAGCGTCCGCATCGTCGCCGTGATGGTGTCGCGCAGCGCTTTCGCTGCGACGACTTCGGCCGGATCGAGCACCGCGGCGGCGGCGAAGCGTTCCTTGACGCCGGGGCCGAACGCCGGCTTCACCGCGTTCACCCACGCGCCATGCGCCGCCCAGGCCTCGGCGGATTGCAGCACGCGAAACGCATTGCGCCATGCCGGGCGCTGATCGCCCGCGACCTCGACCGGCTCGGGCTCGCCGAGCATCGCGGCGAGCTGCGCGAGCCCGGGCTGCAACACCTCGACGACGCGCGGCTCGAGCGCGGCGAACAGATCGCGCGCGATCAGCACGCGCTTGGGCCGCCGCGGCGCGCGGACGCCGTCGAGCAGCACCTCACCCACCCGCGCCATCAGCGCAGCGCTGCGCGAAAACCAGCCGACGGTGTCGTAACTCGGCGCCAGCGGCACCGCGCCGTCGAGCGGAATCCGCCCATGCGTGGTGCGGATGCCGTAGACGCCGCAATAGCTCGCCGGCAGCCGCACCGAGCCGCCGGTGTCCGAGCCGATCGCGAAATCCACCAGCCCGCCGGCGGTGGCCGCGGCCGAGCCGCTCGACGAGCCGCCCGGAATCCGCCCCGGCGCGGCCGGATTGATCGGCGTGCCGTAATGCGCGTTCTCGCCATTGAGGCTCCACGCCATCTCGTCGGTGTGGGTCTTGCCGACCATGGTGCCGCCGGCGGCGAACAGCCGGTCGACCACGGGCGAGGATTGCGTCGGCACCGGATGGGTCGCCAGCCATTCCGGGCTGCCGGCGCCGGTCGGCAGACCCGCGACGTCGAAGAAATCCTTCACCGCGAAGGTCAGCCCGGCCAGCGCGCCGCTGTCCTGCGTCCGCCGATCGCCCCGGCCATGGGTGCAGAACGCGTTCAGATTGTCGTCGACCGGCATCGTCATCTCCGTGAGTTTCTTGTTGTCGCCGCGCGGCGAGATCAGTTCGGCTTGTGCAGGATTGCGGCGGGCTTGTCGAATGTGCGCAGGCCGCGCTTCAGCCCGAACAAAGGCTGCGCGATCTCGCAGACCGCCTGCGCCTTGGTGGCGCAATCCAGCACCACGAGATCGGCCGGATGGCCGACGGCGATGCCGTAATCCGCGCGGTTGATCAGCTTCGCCGAGCCCGACGTCACCATGTCGAGGCAGCCCGTGAGATCGGCGGTCGCCGCGACCTGGGTGATGTTGGCGTAGAGATTGATCATCCGGATCAGCGAGCAGTCGCCGAACGGCGTGAACGGGTTGAGCACGTTGTTGGTCGAGATGCTGCAATTGACGCCGTGATGACGCAGCCAGTGCGCCGGCGTCACGCCGCGCGGCACGTTGAACTCGGCGTCGCGGCCGGTGAGAAACAGATCGGTCGCCGGCAGCACGGTGACGGCGACGCCGGCGTCCGCAAGGCGCTTGGCCGCGGCGTCGAATGCGGCCTTGGGCATCGCCGACAGCTTCGTCACATGCCCGATCGCGACGCGGCCGCCCCAGCCGGTGGCGTCCGCCATCCGGCAGACCTCGTCGAGATCGAGATGCGCCGGGTCGAGGCCGAAATCGAGATGGAAGTCGATATCGACGCCGAACTGTTTGGCCATCTCGAAGATGCGGCCGATCTGGCCGTGGGAATCCTTGTCCATATAGGGCGCGCCGCCGACCACGTCGGCGCCCTCGCGCAGCGCCTGCAGCATCACCGCGTCGCAGCCGGGATCGTCGAGCAGGCCCTCTTGCGGAAACACGCAGAGCTGCAGATCGATCGCCCAGGCATAGTCCAGCTTCAATTGCTTCAGCGCGCGAAAGCTGGTGAGCCCGACCCGCGGGTCCACTTCAACGTGGGTGCGCATCTGATTGGTGCCGTTCTTGATCGCCTTTTCCAGCGTCTGCGACGCGCGCTGGTACACGTCCTCCTCGGTGAAGCCGCGCTTGGCTTTCACCACTTCGGCGATGGCCTCGTCGAGCGTACCCTTCTCGCAATTGCAGCGGCCGAGCAGGCAGGATTTGTCGAGATGGATATGGGTTTCGACGAAGCCCGGCACGACGAGGCGGCCGCCGCAATCGTGCTCCGGCGCGCCGGTCGCCGGCAGGCCCGCCTCGATCGCGGCGAAGCGTCCGGCCTTGATGCCGATGTCGAGCGCCGTCTCGGGACGATCGACGACGGCGGCGTTGCGGAGAATGAGATCGAACGTCACGGAAGGACTCCTGAACAAGAACGGGCGCGCGTCACTGCGCAGCTTCGGCATGGCCGAGATAAGCGGCCTCGACCTCGGGATCGCTGGCGAGCGCCGCGGCGCTGTCGTCGCGGACGATGCGGCCGCTGTCGATCACATAGCCGCGGTCGGACACCGCCAGCGCCAGCACGGCGATCTGGTCGACCAGGAGGATGGTGATGCCCTCGTCGCGCAGATCGGCGAGCACGTCGTAAAGTTCGTTGATCATTGCGGGCGCAAGCCCCAGCGACGGCTCGTCGAGCAGCAGGATGCGCGGCTTCGCCATCATGCCGCGCGCGATCGCCAGCATCTGCTGCTCGCCGCCGGACAACAGCCCTGCCCGGCTGTTCAGCCGTTCGCGCAGCCGCGGAAACCGCTTCAGCACGGCTTCGATCTCGGCGGCGTAGTCGACGTTGGTCCGCGTGTTGGCGCCGAGTTCGAGATTGTCGTAGACGCTGAGTTCGGGAAACACCTGGCGGCCTTCCGGCACCAGCGCGAGGCCGCGCGCGGCGATACGATGCGCCTCGATCGTCTCGATGCGTTCGTCGTCGAGAATGACGTCGCCCTGCACCGGGCGCAGCAGGCCGGAGAGCGCGCGCATCATGGTCGATTTGCCGGCGCCATTGGCGCCGATCAGCGCCACCATCTCGCCGGGCCGCACTTGCAGATTGACCTTTTGCAGCACCGGCGCGGCGCCATAACCGGCGACCAGATCGATCACGTCCAGCACCGCGTCGCGCGAGCCGTCCCACGGCGTCTCGCGGCCGCGCGCGCGCATTTCGGCGCCGCCGAGATAGGCGGCCAGCACCTTCGGATCGCGGCGGATGACGTTGGCGGTGCCGGCCGCGATCGGCGTGCCGGCGTCGAGCACCACGACGTGGTCGGAAATCCCCATCACCAGCCGCATGTCGTGCTCGACCAGAATGACGGCGATTCCGAGATCGGCGATCCGGCGCAGCAGGCCGCTCAGCGCGTCCTTGTCGGCCGCCATCAGCCCGGCGGCGGGCTCGTCGAGCAGCAGCACGCGCGGCCGCATCGCCAGCGCGCGGGCGATCTCGACCAGCCGGCGATCGACATGCGGCAGATCGCCGGCGACCGCGGCCAGCGCGCCGCGATAGCCGACGAAATCGATCAGCGCTTCGGCCGCGGCCTCGTCGGCGTCGTTGGCGGCGAAGGCCAGCATCGAGCCGAGCCGGCCGCGGCGCATCGCGATCAGCACGTTGTCGCGCACGCTCATGGTCTCGAACAGCTTGGTGGTCTGATAGGTGCGGCCGATGCCGGCGCGCGCCACCTTCCACGCCGGCTCGCCGGCGAGTTCCTGCCCGCCAAGCCGGATGCTGCCGGCGTCGGGCTTGTAGAAGCCGCCGATCATGTTGAGCACGGTGGTCTTGCCGGCGCCGTTCGGGCCGATCACGCTGGTGACCATGCCGGGCTCGGCGATGAACGACACCTGCGAGGCCGCGCGGATGCCGCCGAAGCTGATGCCGATGCCGCTCACCTCGAGCGCGCCGCGCTCGGGCGACGCGGCGAGAAACGCGGCGACATCGCCGGGCTGCGCCGGCCGCGGATCGATCCGGCGCACCAGCCGCGCCAGCGTGCCGAGGATACCCTCCGGCGCCAGCCACAGCACCAGCAGCAGCAGCAGCCCGAAGAACAGCAGCCGATATTCGGCGAGTTGCGACAGCATCTCCGGCAGCACCACGGTGATGGCGGCGCCGACCACCGGGCCGAGCACCCATCCGGCGCCGCCGACGATGCAGGCGAACAGGAACAGGATCGACTGCGAGAACGGAAACGAGTCCGGCGCGACGAAGGCGATCAGCGCCGCGAAGATGCCACCGGCGATGCCCGCCAGCGCCGCCGACAGCACGAACGCCGCCGCCTTGACGCTGACCGGATTGAGCCCGATCGAGCGTGCCGCGATCTCGGCGTCGCGCACCGCGACCATCGCCTTGCCCCAGGCCGAGCCGGCGAGCCGATAGAACAGATAGGTCGAAGCACCGGCCAGCCCGATCGCCAGCAGGGCGATCTCGCGCTCGGTGAACATGGTGCCGGCCAGCGTCGGCGGCGGCAGCCCCATCAGGCCGTTGGAGCCGCCGGTGAGGCCGCGCCATTCGATGGTGAGATGCTGAACGATGAAGGCGAAGGCGATGGTGATCATCGCGAGATAAGGCCCGCTGACGCGCAGCGCCGGCAGCGACAGCAGCAGACCAATGGCGCCGGCGATCACGCCCGCAAGCGGCAGCGCCAGCCAGAAACTCAGTCCCTGCAGGGTCAGGATCGCCACCGTATAGGCGCCGATCGCGTAGAAGCCGACATGGCCGATCGAGATCTGCCCGGTGAGCCCGACCAGCACATTGAGACCGACGCCTACGATGCAGGTGAGCGCCACCATCGCCAGCACGAACGGCAAATAGCCTTCCGCCCGCGCGGCGTAGAGCGCGGCGATCGCGGTGAGGATCAGCACTGTCGCCGGCATCGCGTAGCTGCGCAATTTCGTCGGAAGCGTCATCGTCAGACCTTGTTGATCGCGGCGTGGCCGAACAGGCCGTTCGGCCGCAGCGCCAGCGCCAGGATCACCACCGAAAACACCACGATCTGGGTGTAGACCGAGCCGAGGAACGAGGTGACCAGCGCCTCGATCAGGCCGTAGGCGAGACCGGCGATCACCACGCCCCAAGCCGAGCCCATGCCGCCGAGGATCGCCACCGCAAACGCCTTGATGCCGAACAGCGTGCCCATCTCCGAACTGACGCTGAACAACGGCGCGATCAGCAGGCCGGCGAGACCGGCGAGCGCCGTCGACACCATGAAGGAGATCGCGATCGTGCGATGCACGTTGATACCCATCAGCCGCGCGGCGTCGGGGTTCTGCACCACCGCCAGCAACGCCTTGCCGCGCCGCGTATGGCGCAGCAGCAGATGCATCACCGCGGCGGCGCCGATCCCGACCAGCGGGATCACCAGTTGCAGCGGATACACGCCGGCGCCGAAAAGCCGGATCGGTTGGCTCGCCCAGTCGGAGGGAAAGCCGCGCGGCTCCTTGCCGAAGGTGAACATTACCGCATTGTCGAGCACGATGCCGGCCGCGACGGTCGCCATCAGCCAGGCATTGGAGCCGCGCACCACGAACGGCCGCACCAGGATGCGCTCGACCACCAGGCCGAACAGCGCGCAGACCCCGAGCGCCGCGACGATCGCCAGTGGCATCGGCCAGCCATATCTGACCCCGAACGTGTAGCCCAGCACGGCGCCCAGCATCATCGCCGAGCCCTGCGCGAAATTGACCGTATTGGACACCACGTAAGTGATGTGGAAGCCCAGCGCGATCAGCCCGTACATGCTGCCGAGGCCGATGCCCGAGATGATGGCGGAGGTGAGCATGGGAATCCTTAGGAGAGAACGTTTGGTACCAACCTCTCCCCGCCCTTTGCGGGGAGAGGTCGACCGGCGAAGCCGGTCGGGTGAGGGGCCAGGCACGAAGCCGCCTTGCAACCAGTCTCTCGGGTCACCCGGTCTGCGCACCATCCGACCCGAAAGCTATCCGATCGGTCGGCGCCGTGCCTGGCCCCTCACCCGACTCGAACCGGCTTCGCCGCTTCGAGCCACCCTCTCCCCGCCAAGAGCGGGGAGAGGGAAGAGGGCCGTCAGTTCGTCAGCGGCAGGATCTCGGCGCCCTTGAAGTAGGTGAACAGATAGTCCGAGGGCGACAGCGCGTCGTGATTGTCGGCGGTGAAGGGCTTGTTGTAGGTCTTGATCAGCCCGTCATAGCTGCCGATCTGGTAGAAGCCTTCGCGGACCTTCGGGCCTTCGGTCGAGCCGGCCTTGGCGATCGCCAGCGCGGTGAGATGCATGGCGTCGTAGGCATTGGCGATGCCGACCGCGGGGGTGACGTCGGCGGCCGTCTTGACCTCGGGATATTTCTTCTTCAGCGCGTCGAACAGCGCCACGGCTTTCGGGCTGGTGTTGCCGGAGAAGCTGAAGGTCTGGATGAAGTGGACCTTCTCGGCGCTGGGGCCGGCCAACTCCGTGAAACGCCCGCCGGCCGGGCCCCAATGCGACACCACCGGCACGCTCCAGCCCATCCGGTCGAGCGACTTCACCACCTGCGCGGAGGGCGCGACATTGGCGACCATGAACAGCGTGTCGGCGCCGGCGTCCTTCAGCCGGGTGAGCTGCGGCACGACGTCGACGTCGCCGGTCTCGAATTTCTCGATGCCGGCGGCGGTCATCTTCTTGGCGTCGAGCGCGCTCTTCAGCCCGGCCTCGTTGGATTCGCCCCAGGGATTGTTGATGAGGATCATGCCCGGCTTCTTGGCGCCGTATTTCTTGACCGCGTAGTCGACCAGCGCGATGTCGACCAGTTCGTCGACCGCGGAGACGCGGAACACGTAGTTCTCCGGCGCGCCGTTGCGGGTGATCTTGGTACCGGCGGCCCAGACGCCGATGAACGGCACCTTGGACTGATTGGCGAACGGCACGATCGCCATCGACACCGGCGTATCGATGCCGCCGAAGTAAGCGGCGACCTTCTCGCGCTGCACCAGCTCGCGCGCGGCGATCACGCCCTTGGCGGGATTGCTCTCGTCGTCGCGCACCACCAGTTCCAGCTTCTTGCCGAGCACGCCGCCCTTGGCGTTGATCTCGTCCAGCGCCAGCGACAGACCGCGGACGATGGCCTCGCCGGACTTCGCCGACTGGCCGGACATCGCCGCCACCAGGCCGACCTTCAGGGTCTCCTGGGCCGATGCCGGCCCGACAGCGATCAGTGCCAGCGACGCGGCGCCGGCCGCGAGCAACAGGCGACGCGAAATATGGGAAGCGAAACTCATCACGGGCTCCTCGCAGGATGAAAGATCGCATCCTGGCTAGCAAGCGCTGTGCCATCCCGGAGATCGGCGCCAAGCCGCCGGAATTCGCGAGAAAGCCCACTGAGACCGCCGTTTTTCGCGACCGCTGCCCATTATCCAGACAGCGCCCGCACAAATCGTATACAATTTTTGTTGGAAACGGATACGATATCTGGCACCGGGCTTGCTTGGACCGCCCCGCCCGTTGTCGCATGTTCAGGAGAATTCCCGTGTCATCATCCCGCGCCGAAACCGCGCCGTCCATGGATCAGACCGCCGCAGCCGCGGCGCTGGTCGAACGTTTTCTCGTGGCGTCGATGGTTCCCGACCCCGAGACGGCCGGCACCTTCATGGCTCCCGACGTGGCGATCACCTTCACCGGCGGCCGCAAATTCCAGCATCCGCGCGAGGCGACCGCGTTCAACGCCGGCCGCTACAAATGGGTGAAGAAGAAGATGGAGCGCACCGACGTCGCGCCCGGAAACGGCGAGACCATCGTCTACAACACCGGCACGCTGTACGGCGAATGGCCCGACGGCACGCCGTTCGAGGGCAATCGCTATGTCGACCGTTTCGTGGTGCGCGACGGCAAGATCGTCAAGATGGACGTCTGGAACGACAGCGCCGAGCGGTTGCTGACCCGGCACGGCATCGAGGCGTAAGCATTGCGAGCGAAGCGAAGTCATGACGCTGTTGGCGCGGCTCAACGCTTCTTCGCGCCGGCTTTCCTGGTCTTCGGCAACGCGGCCTCTTTCGCATAGGGCGACAGGATGTCCTGGATGTCGCGCGCTTCCGGGGCGTGCGGCACGATCAGCGCGCGCTCGGCCACTGCGTCGAGATGATGATCCATCAGCGCGGTGGCGCGGGTGGCGTCGCCCGACGCCAATGCGGCGATGATGGCGCGATGCTCGCTGACGGCGCAATCGGCCGAATGCGGCCGGCTGTACAGCGCGAGAATCAGTCCGCAGCGCGAGGCGACCTCGCTGACATAGCGCGCCAGCACCGGATTGCCGGTCATCTCGGCGAGCCGGATATGGAACGCGGTGGCGAGCCGGATCGACAGCGGCACATTGCTGCCCCTCGCCTGCTGCTCGGCGTCGACATGCTGCTCGAGTTGCCTGATCTGCTCGCGCGTCAGCCGGCCGGCGAGCCGCGCCACCACCAGCCGCTCCAGCCCGATCCGGACGTCGAAGATGTCGCGCGCCTCGTTCCAGCTCGGGGTCGCGACCGCGGCGCCGCGATTGCGGCGCAGTTCGACCAGCCCTTCCGCGGCCAACCGGCCCAGCGCGGCGCGGACGATGGTGCGGCTGGCGCCGAATTTCTCGCCGATCGCGTCTTCGGGAAGCTTGGCGCCGGGCTGCAGCGCCTGCTCGATGATGGCGTGCCACAACGCCTTGTAGATGACCGCGCCGCGATCAGGAGCTCGTGGGGATTTTGCCATCGCATCGAAATCGCTGGAGTACCTCGCGTGATTGCCACAGCGCCGGCCCGAATGCAATTTGCGGCGACAGGACGATGACGCGCGCGCCGTCGATCATCAGTTCGGCCGGCCAGTCGTGGCCGAGGAAGTTCAGCGGGCTCGCGTGCTTGGCATAGGCTCCGCAATTGGCGAACGCCAGCAGGTCGCCGGCGGCGAGATCGCACGGCAGCTCGGCGGCGCCGGCGAGGCGATCGATCGGCGTGCACAGCGGCCCGGCGATTTCGGTCGGCTCGCAAGGCTCCCCCGATCGCGCGCCGACCCGCGCCACCGCCACCGGCCGGCGCAGCGACCGCATCGTTCCGGACAGGCCGAGCACGTGATGAATGCCGCCGTCGAGCAGCGCGTAGCGCACGCCGAACGACCGCTTCACATCGACCACGCGCGCGACGTAGCAGCCCGCGGGCCCGACGAGATAGCGCCCGGATTCGGCGGCGAACTGCAGCGGCCGGTCGCCGAACACGCCGGCGAGCGCGGCGAAACACGCGCGGACCGGCGCGAGATCGAGCGGCGCGTCGTCGGCGTAGAACGGCGCACCGAAGCCGCCGCCGAAATTGACGAACTGCAGATCGAAGCGCGACCCGAGCGACGCCGCCACGCGCGCAAAGGCGTCGAACCGCGCGATCAGCTTCGCCGGATCGAGCGTCTGCGACGCCTGGTGATTGTGCAGGCCGACAATGCGCAGACGATCGAGCCGCGCGGCGCGCGCTGTGACCTCGTCCAGCGCGTCGGTATCCATGCCGAACGGCGAAGGCCCGCCCCAGCCGCCGCGGCGTTCGCCGCCCGGCCCGAGATTGACGCGCAGGGCGACGCGCACCGTCGCGCCGCGCGCGACGCACAGCGCCTGCAGCGTGTCGAGCTCGGCGACGGATTCCGCCTGCACCGCGAAGATGCAGGCCTCGATCGCGCAGCGCAGCTCCGGCGCGGTCTTCGCCGGGCCGGAGAACACGATGCGATCCGGCGCGACGCCGCAGGCGAGCGCGAGCCGCAATTCGCCGCCCGACGCCACTTCGGCGCCGAGGCCCTCGCCGGCGAACAGCCGGATCACATCGGGCGCGGGATTGGCCTTCACCGCGAAGAACAATCGCGCGCCCGGCGGCAGCGCCTCCTGCAATCGCGCCGCGGCGGCGCGCATCGCCGGCGCGTCGTAGATGAACAGCGGCGTGCCGTGGCGCGCGGCGAGCGTCGCGACCCGATCGGGATCGAACGCGGCCGGGGCGCTCATCGCGGTGGCTCGTCGCCGGGCCGCAGCCGCAGCGTGCGCGCCAGCACGGCGATGTCGAGGCCGGCGGCGACCACGACCGCGACTTCGGACGGATACGGCCAGCGCCAATCCGCCAGCGACAGAAACGGTGCAGGTCCGCCGTCGGCCGCCGCCGGCCAGCGACGGATTCGCGGCGCCACCGGCCAGCGCGACGACGCCACCAGCATCGCGTCCCAGCCCCCGGCCTCGACCTCGGCGCGCAGCGCGACGCCGTCATGCGTCACGGTCGCGGTGACGGGTAGCGCCGCGGGACGATCGGCCACGATCTCGCAGCGGCCGCAATTCAGCAGCACGCGCGGCGCGATGCCGAGATGATCGAGGTCCGCCGCAAATCGCAGCGCCGGCGCGCCGCAATGCGGACAGGCCTCCTTGCCGTCCGCCGCCATGGTGGCGTGTGGAATCCACAGATCGCGCAAGCTGCCGCGGGCGGCGGCGTAGGCAACGCAAGCGCGGCGCAGGCGCGCCCGCGTCGCCGCATCCTGCGACTGCCGATAGCCCTGCAGCGCGCTGCGCAGATATCGCCGCAGGCTCGCCTCACGCCGCGCCGGCTTCGGCAGCATCTGCGACACCGGCCCGTCGCGCACGCAGAGTTCGATCAGACGCGCCGCCGGATCGGCGGCGGCGAGCTGCACGCCGCGCGGCGGCCTGCGGGGCCGCGCCGCCCGCGGCTGCGGAGCCTCAGTGCGCAGCGGCGCGATCCGCAGATCCGGATCGCCGAACAGACAGAGCTGATAAGCCGCGCGCTGCGCATCGGCGCGCGCATTGACCGCGGCGAGCGCCTCACCGACGGTCGCACCCGCCATCAGCCGATCGAGCAAAGCGGCCGGCAGCGTCGCCGGCGCCATCGTGATCCGCCATGTCGTCAGCAGCGCCGCGATCGACGGACTTTCCGCGAGCAGCACGCCCGCGCCCCACACCCGCCCGACCAGCCCGTGCTGCGACGGAAAGCCGATGCAGGTGTTCCAGATCAGCACCCGCGCGGCGATCTGCGAGACGGTGAGCTGCGCCGCGCGATGCGCATCGGAGCCGAGGTGGTGCCGGTTGCGATAGCAGCGCGCGGTGATCCGGCACACCGGCGCAGCGTCGGGGGGCCGCGCGCGCCACACGTCGTCGACCGGGCACAGGATCAGCGGCCCGAGATCGCCGTCGATGCCGTCGCCATGGCCGTGGATCAGCACCACGCTGTCGCCGCGGCCGAGCGCGGTGCGGATCTCGTCGGGGCGTGACCTGCGCCCGAGCAGCGTCGAGTCCGCGGCCGTCATGGTCTCGATGTCGAGGCCCGGAATCAGCTCGACCCGATGCGGCCGATCCTCGCCGCCGGCGGCGAGCGCCGCGGCGCAGCTCAGCAAACGGCGGCGCAGCCGCTCCGGCGTCGCGCCGATGATCAGGCCCGGATAGGCGTCGCGGCGTTCACCGTACAGCGCGTCGATCATTTCGTCGTCGATCCGCGCGGTCAGCGCGACGATGACCTTGCAGCGGGCGAGCGCATCCGCGCCGGCCGTCGTCGTGACCATGTATCGGCGACCCGTCAGCTCCGCATACAGCGCCGCTGCGGACACAGCCTCGTCGCCGAGGGCGACGATGTCGCCTGCGTCGGGCCGAGCTACACCTGCGCCGCGCACTTCGATCAGCAGTTCGTCTCCGCTGCTACACGACGCGCGGATCATGCTGCGATCATCGCGATTGAAGTTGCGCATCTGCACAATCTTTGCGAGTATTTCCTCATCGACGCGCGTACCGCAAGCGTCGTCCGCTCTCCCGGATCGTCGCGATGACCTATCGCTCGCTGGAACGCGCCAACGCTTACTTCTACGATCCGGCGCGGCGCCGCGCGGTGATCGCGCGCCATGGCGGCGTCGGCTATCTGTCCTCGGGCGTCAATCATCTGCAGACGCCGCGCGTGCTGCTCGATCTCGCCGCGCGCGAATTGCGCGAGCGGCGGCTGATCGAGAACTACACCGCGCCCGGCGGCGCGCTCGGCATCGGCGCGGCGATCGCCTTCGAGATGCACGACCGGCTCGGCCGCCCGGCCCGCGGTGCGATCGCGCCCGCCAATGTCTGCCTCACCGTCGGCGCCACCGGCGCGCTCGCCGGCGCCTTCCGCTATCTGGCAGACGAAGTCTGTGCCCGCAGCGCGCTGGTGCTGGGGCTGAACTACAGCTTCTTCTCCATCGTCTGCGACGAGGTCGGCATCGCCTATCGCATCGCGCGGTCCGAGCTGCGCGACCGCCTGCTGCCGACCGCCGACGAGGCCTGCGCGCGGATCGCCGCGGAGCGGCCGGACGTCGTCGTGCTGTCGCAGCCGACCAATCCGTCCGGCGAGACCTACGACTCCGGCGAATTGCGCCGTGTCGTCGACGCCGTCGCGCAGGCCGGCGGCTGGCTGGTGTTCGACGAGGTGCCGTCGCTCGCCGCCGCCGACGAGGACGATCTGCCGGCGCCGCTTGCGGACGACACGCTCGCGACGTTTCCGCCGCGGCTGATCTGGATCGGCAGCTACTCGAAATCGCGCAGCCTCGCCGGCCTGCGCGCCGGCTATCTGCTGGCGGCGCAGCCGGTGGTGGATTTCGTCCGCAAGCACAATGAGCGGCAATCCTGGTCGCCGGTCAATGCCGGCTCCAGCGCGCTGACCGCCGACATGATCCTGCGGGTGATGGCGCGGCGGCTGCGCCGCTCGCCGGGCCGCGACGCGCAGCGCATCGTCGCCCGCACCGCGCGCGACGCCCGGCACTATCTCGAACTGTTCGCGCCGTTCTCCGACGATTTCGCCCGCTTCGACGGGATCTGGCGCTTTCTCGACGGCGAGTTGGACTGGCCGACGGCGCTGGAGAGCTACACGGCCGACCTCGCCACCATCGGCGCGACCTGCCGCGCCAACTGGAGTGACTTCGAACAGCGGATCGGCCCGTATCTCGCGCACCGCATCGCCTTGCAGTCCGGCTTCAACCATTGTGTCCGGCTCGCGACCGGGATGACCGAATGGGACTTCGTCACCGCCGCTTTCGACCAGGCGGGCACCGATTTCTACACCGAGACGGTGTTTGCCGATCACGACGACGCCTCCTCGACAGACTTCTGGGTCCGGGTCTCCTGCGCCGCCGAGCCCGACATGTTCGAACGCGGCGTCGATCGTCTCGCGCACTTCCTCGACGCCGCGTCAGCCCGCCGCTGACAGCGCCGGGCGCCGGTCGTCGGCGAGGATCAGCGCCTGCACCTCGCGGATCGCGGGGTCGCGGTGCTTGGCGAAAAACAGATCGAAACTGTCGTCGAAGCTCGACAGCGAGGCGCCACGCGGATGATCCAGATGCGCCGAGTAGATCCCGTCGGCCTCGACGAAGCGCGCGCCGCCGCGCCACAGCCGGTAGCCGAGCTCGATCGCCTCGGCGCCCCAGCGCAGGCCGAATGCCTCGTCATAACCGCCGCTCTGCATAAACAGCGCGCGCGACAGCGCGACGCCGGAGCCGGAATAGCCGAGCCATGGAAACCGCGGCGGCCGCTGCGCCAGCGCCGCCGACACCAGCCGCTCGAAGCGATTGCGATGCCGGCATTTTCGCGTGATGGCGGGCCAGTCATCGGTGATCATCGCGCGGGAGATGCGCTCGCCGAAAAGCCGCGCGTCCGCCGCGCGGCCGTCGTAGCGCAGGCCGCGCTCGGGATCGCGAAACGCCGCGAGATAGCGCAGCTGATACACCGGCGCGCGGACGACGCGATCGGGACGGCCGCCGCACAACGTCACGCAACGCGCGACATAGTCCGGCGACAGCAGCACGTCGTCGTCGACGAACAGCAGCAACTCGCCGCGCGCCGCCGCCGCGCCGCGATTGCGCGCCGCCGCCTGGCCGATGCCTGCGGTCCGGATCAATTCGACCTCGAGACCCTGCGCGCGCAGCGGCGCCAGCAAGGGTTCGATCGGCGCGGCGCTGCCGTCATCGACCAGGATGGTCTCGATGCGGCGTGCATTGCCGCTGCGCTGGCACAGCAGTGCATACAGCATCAGCACCAACCGCTCCGGCTTGTCGCGGGTCGGGATGATGATCGAGATCGCCGGCGGCTGCGACATCGCCATCACGCGGTCGAAACGATCTCGCCCAGCCGCGCGCCGATGGCATGACCAGCAACGGCGCGGCGGCGGCCGGTATCCTGCAAGGCCACATGCAGACCCTCCGGAAAGAAGCGGCGCTCCTGCGCCTCGACATGAGCCAGCGCGAGCCCGCGCAGATCCGGCTGCGGCGCGCGCGCCTGCTGCATCGCGATCGCCTGATCGATCAGCAGCCGCATCAGCGCGGCGAGCGACGCCCCGATCGAGCGGCGGAACGCGGCGAGCCGGCGCACCAGTTCGAGGCGATCGGTCCGGTCGCCGCGGCGCGCCTCGCTGCGCAGGCTCTTCAGAAACGGCGGCAGCACCTCGTCGATCAGCACCGACCAGCGATTGGCGGCGGCGTTGAGCGCGCGCCAGAACGCCGCGACATAGACATCGTCGATGCCGACGTGCTGATAGGTCACGGTCTCGCACCAACGATGAATATCGGCGTCGGAATAGCCGACCGCGGGCGGCGTCGGCCGGCCGTGCACGCTGTCGTAGCGGCGCGCGGCGGCGGTGCCGCAATGGACCTTGAGCTTGTTGACCAGCCACAGCGGCTGGCCGCTGCGCCACAATTGGTTGCGCTCGATGAAGCCGATCGTCTCTTCGATCTCGGAGAGGTCGGACTCCCAGTCGAGCAGGATCAGGCTCGGCATCATCTCGATGCGCAACCGCCGCGCCAGCGCGATCGCGGCCTCGTTCTGCGCCACCGTCTGGCCTTTGGCCCAGCGCTTCAGCGTCCGCGCCGAGCCGGATTCCAGGCCGAACAGGATCTGGTCGAAGCCGGCGGCGCGCAGTCTGACCAGAGTCTCCGGGATCAGCGAGTCGACGCGGCATTCGGCGTGGAAATGGATCGCGAGCCGGCGGCGCAGGATCTCGTCGGCGAAGCGATGCATCCGCGCGTTGCTGTCCTCGCCATAGCCGAGGAAATTGTCGTCGGCCATGTAGAAGCGGCTGACGCCGTGATCGCGCACCAACTCTTCGATCTCGTCGACCACGTCGACCGGATCGCGCATCCGGTAGACGCCGCTCTTCAGGCTCCGCACGCTGCCCGGCACAGTGCAGAAGGTGCAGAACGCCTTGCAGCCGCGCGAGGTGGTGAGATAGGCGCTCGGCGCCGGCAGGCCGCGGGCGCGGATCGACGCGAGGCCGTCGCGCGCCGGATGCGGCAGGCGGTCGAGATCGAGCGGCGCGCCGCGCGGATTGCGGACGATGCCGCCCGGGCCGCGATGCGCCAGCGCCGGCACGTCGCTCGGCGCCTCGCCGCGTTCGATCGCATCAGCGAGCCGGCTCAACGCCGCCTCGCCCTCGCCTTCGACGACGTAGTCCACGAAGGCGAAGGTGCCGAGCAGTTCCTGCGACAGCGCGGTGGCGAGCGGACCGCCCAACACGATGGCAAGACCGGGCCGCGCCGCCTTCAGCCGCCGCGCCAGCACCAGCGCATTGCCGAGTTGCAGATCGTACAGCACCGAGAGGCCGACGATGCGCGGCGCGAAGGCCAGTAGTTCGGCGAGCAGCGCATCGTCGTCCAGCCCCTCATTGGCGGCGGACAGCACGCGGACGATGCGGCCGTCGCGCCGCAGCGTCGCCGCGAGATATTCGATGCCGAGAAATTCGCGCGACAGCGTGAAGTCCGAGCCGAAGGTGGCGACGCTGTCGCAGATCTCCGCGTAGCTGCGCAGCATCGTCTCGCGATGCTCGCGATCGGGATCGCCGGCGAAGGGCTGTTCGCGCGGCCCGACCAGCGCCACCCGCAGCGGCGCGCGCGCGGCGCCGGTCATGCGCCGGCCGACCCGATCGCCGGCGTCGCGAGCTCATCGGCGTGCGCCGCCAGCCATGCGGCCCAGGTGGCGACCGAACACAGCGACGGATCGAGCACGGCTTCGTCCGGAATATCCAGATTGAGATCGGCCTCGGCGTTCAGCACGAATTCCAGATAGTCGACCGAGTTGAAATCCAGCGAGGTGAAGGTCGCGGTCGACAGATCGACATCGTCCGGCAGGCCACCCTTGGCCGCGAGAATGCCCCCGAGAATGCGGGTCAGGGCTTCGCTGAGCGTGTCCGCCCGCGTGTCGGGCGGCGTCGCGAGGCTCGTCGGATGGGCCTGGACCATGGCTGCGACCTCCCTGCCGGCGCCGCAAGCGGCGCAACTTCTGTGATAACAGCGCCAGCTTTGCAACTTATACGGTTTCTGTCAATCTGATTTCCCGTATTGGTTGTATTCATCGACGCGTCGCTGCGCGCCGATCTGGCAGAGGCCCATGTCCGACTTGATCGACGAGAACCGCGCCTGGGGGCGCAGCATGTTGCGCGAATTCGCCGCCAAGCAGCAGCTGGTGCCGATGGCGCATATGTTCGGCGCCACGATCGGCACCGCCGACATGCGCCAGCTCCGCGCGCTCGCCGCCGCGATCCGGGCGATCGACGACGGCCTCTGCGACGGCGAGGCGCTGCGCCGGCTGCTGCGTTGCGAGGGTGATGCCGGATCGGCGGGCGCGATGCTGCGTGCGGCAACGCCGACGTTGAACACCGAGGAAGCCGGCTTCGCGCTGGCGCTCGCCTATCTGCCGTTCGAGGTGCCCGATGCATTCGCGGCCAATGCGCTGCGCCGCGCCTCGCTGAAGCGGATCGCCGCGTTGATCGACCCGCGCGCGGCGCTGACGCCGCGGACGCGACTGTTCGTCGCCCAGCAGCTCGCGCCGGCGACATCGCTGGACCGGCTGGTCGCCGCCACCGCATCGGTCGCGGCCTTGCGCGACAACTCCGCGCAAGCCGATCATGCCGAACTCTGCGCGCCAGAAGCCCGCGACCGGCTGCGCCGGCTCGGCGCCGCGACCGAGGGCTGGCTCGCCGACAAAGCGGCGTTCGCGGCGGCGCTGCAGGCCTGCCTCGCGCACGACTGGCCCGGCGCGCAGGCGCAGGCGGCTCAGGTCGCGGCGCGCGCCGGCATCGCCATCGGCGACGCCGATCCGCCGGCGCTGGCCGATCTGCTGCTGATCTCGCTGCTGCCGAGTTGCGATACGATCGACGCCGTCAAGCGGCTGACGGCGGCTTCGCGTAGTTCGACCAGCCGCGCCCGGGCCGCGGCGGAGTGATACAGCGGCAGCCGCGCCAGCGCGTCGAGCTCGATCTCGCCGTCGAGATACAGATTGAGCATGTCGGCGGCGCTGAAACAGTTGCGACAGACCGGCACCCGCGGCCGCTCGCGCGTCAGCAGGTCGTACATCTTGTGCGTGCCGACCCGCGCCGCGACCGATGCGGCGCCCTCTTTGCGCAGATCGCCGATTGCACCGGTCCAGCCCACCGGGCACGGCGTCACCGCGCCGGTGTCGAAGAGTTGCACGGCGGCCGTGACGAGATGGCAGCGCCGCTCGCGCTGCGCGCCGCCGGCGTCGAGGAAATCCGCGAGCGTCGTGTAGTAAGCGGCAGGCCCGAGCACGTCGGGATGTGTCCGCACGCAGGCCCGCAGCGTCGCCGCGAAGGCGCGGCGCGCCTCGGCCGGAAACAGCACTGCGGCAGTGACGCCGCGCACCGGGATCGGCACCGCGACGATGCGGCAAGGCTGCGCTGCCAGCACGTCGAGAAAGGCCGGAAAGCCCTCGGCATTGGCCGCGCTGATCACGCTGGTGATCTCGACCGTCTCGCACGCCTGAACCATCGCCGCGAACGCCGCCATCACCCGGGCGCCGATCCGCGGCGAGCGCCACCGCATCGCGTTCATCGCCGCGCTATGGCCGTCGAGCGACAGGTTGAACGAGACGTTGCCGCGCCGCGCGATGCGCTGCACCGTCGCGGCGTCGAGTTCGGTGCCGTTGGTCAGCACCTGGACATGCGCGTAGCGCTGCGCCAGCTCGGCGATCAGCTCGGCGGCGTTGGCGAGCAGGAACAATTCGCCGCCGCTCAGCTTGATCAGCGGCGCGTCGACCTGCGCGGCGAAACCGTCGAGCATCGCCAGCACCTCGGCGATCGCGATGGTCGCGCCCCTGCCGCGCCGCGACGCCGAGGTGACGGCGCCGTAATCGTCGGCGTCGGCGACGCTGGTGCAATAGCTGCATTTCAGGTTGCACCAGTTTCCGGCGACGATCAGGTCGTGATACAGCAGATGCTTCATCCGCCATCCTCCGCTTGCACTTCATCGCCGCTGCGCCGATAGCAACGCTCCACCGCGCCGCGCTGCGCAATCCGTGCGGCGTGGGCGATGCAGAGTTCGATCTGCGGCGCGCGCAGCCGCGTCTTGAAGATCGCCAGCGCCGCGCGCTTGCGCTCCAGCGCGGCGGAGATATCGCGGAAACGCGGCGCGCGCTCGCGCAGCTCGACGCCACCGCGCCAGCCGGCCGCGGCGTAAGGCAAATCCTCGTAGTAAGCGACGGCGCCGGGCGACAGCCCGAGCGCCGCCGCGATCGCCGGCCCCGCCAGCGCGACGACCACGTGATCGAGATGGCCGCCGATCGCGGCCGGCGCGTACAGGCTGCCGATCGCTGCTCGGCCGAGCGCGTTGCGGATCGCCGCCACGGCGCGCTGCGCCACGGCGTCGATCTCGCCCGCAAACCGATCGGCGACATCGCGCGGCGGCCACCCCATCGTCGCCGACAGGCCGAGCCGATGCCGGTCCTGCGCGCCGGCGAGGCCGAGCGAGACGGCATCGTAGCCGAGCAGACGGCCGGCCAAACGATCCTCGGCGCAGGCCACCGCATCGAGCCGCTCGGGCGGCACGCGCAGCCCGGTCTGATAGGATTGCGAGGTGAACGCGTTGACCACCAGCGTGCGGCGTCGTGCCTGCGCGATGGTGCCGCCGAGTGACAATGCGGCGTCGTCGATATGCGGTGACAGCACCACGTCGACCGGCGCCGCGCGATCGATCGGCCGGGCCGGCGGCAGACGCAGCAGATAGCCGGCCTCGATCAGATCGCGCGCGGCGGCGCGCTCGCTGTCCGACAATTCGTCGTCGTCGAATTCATGCCCCTCGGCAAAGCGCGCGACCAGCGCGCGGGCCGGCGCCGGCAGCGCGATCACTCGGCCGCCGAGCGTCTGCAGGCCGTCACGATGCGGCACGACATGCGGCAGCAGCGCCACCGCGTCGCGCGCGCAGCGATCGATTTCGATGCTGCGCCCGGCTGCGTTCATCGCGGCTCGCCTTGCATCTCGCCTCGCGCCGCCCCGCGGCGCAGCCGCGCTTCGGCGAAGCTGCGCAATTGGTCGCGATCCGGTTTGCCCGCCGCCGTGCGCGGAAATTCGGTCCGGGTCAGCACGATCATCGGCGTCTGCGGCATCGCAGCCAGGCTGATATCGGCCGCCGACACAGCCTCATCGCGGCACTCGCAGATCAGCACCAGATCATGGATCTCGCCGCGCTGCGGCCGTGGCAGCGCCAGCGCCACCGCATCGCTGACGCCCGGCGCCGCCCGCGCCTGCGCCGCCAGCGCGGCGCAATCGATCAGATGGCCGTTGATCTTGACGCGATCGTCGATCCGTCCGCGCAGCCACACCCGTTGATCGTCGTCGACCTCGGCGAGATCGCCGCTGCGCCACAGGCCGCGCTGCATTGGTGGCGTCGCGGTCTTGCCTTCGAGGCTGAGGATCGGGTGGTCGAGATCGACGATCAGTTCGCCGATGTGGTCGCCCGGCCGGGGCGACACGACACGGACGCCGCGGAACGGCCGGCCGAGGCAGCCCTCGGGCAGCGACTGCGCCGCGCCGAAACTCGCGCCGGTTTCCGACGCGCCGTAGTTGCGCGCGAGGCCGCAGCCGAATGCGCGGCGAAACTCCGCGTCGAGCCGGCCCGGCACGGCGCCGGCGCCGGCGATCACCAGCTGCGGCGCGCACCGCAGCGGCTGATCGCGCTCCTGCGCCGCCTCGATCGCAAGCCGCGCCATCGGCGGCGTCAGCACGACGATGTCGGCGCCGCCGCGCAATGCGTCCGCCAGCGCGCGTGGCCGGAACACCGGCGCGACTTGCACCACGCAGCCGGCCGCGAGCAGACCGAGCATCGCGCCGAATGCAAACGAGTGCGTGATCGGCGCGGCCAGATAAGCGCGCGCGCCGGCGGCCGGCGCGTAGCACGCGGCATAGCGCTCCGCCTCGGCCGCGAGGCTCTCGAACGACCTGCGCGCCAGCTTCGGCCGCCCCGTCGTTCCCGACGACGTATGGATCACAGCCACAGCGTCGGTGCGCGGCGACGCATCGTGCAGCACCGCGCCGTCCGGCCAGCTCCGCACGCGAACATCGGCCGGCCAGTCGCCGCAGCGATGCGGATCGACGCCGAACACCGCAACGCCGCCTTGCGCCCACACCGCGAGCGTGGCGCGTACCAGATCGGCGCCGGCAGGCTCGGACAACACCACGCGGTCGCCCGGCGCGATCCATCGCGCCGCCGGATCGGTCTCGGCGTCGTGCCAAGCCTCCGCGATCGTCACGTCGCGGCCGTCCGGCAGCAGCACCCGTCCGCGTCGGATCAACGCGATCAGATCATCGATGCGGCGCGGCGCGCTCATGCCGTCTCCGACAGCGACAGGGGCGTCGCGGCGCGTTGCGGCTGTCGCAATTCGCCGATCGCGCGGGCGATGTCGGCGAACAATTCGTCGTCGCCGAGCAGGATCGGATGCGCGAACCAGATCGCCGCACGCGACGCGGCGGCGGCGACCGGCGTCGCGATCCGCGCGTAGTCCGGCGGCGGCGTGGACGATCGCTGCAACCGCTGCAACGCCGGCGGATCGAACATCCCGGTGCGGTGGATCTCGGGAAAGCAGCGATACGCCGGAATGCCGAGGCCGCGCAGCTCCGCCGCCAATTGTCCGGCGTCGCGGCCGCCGAACGCGGCCGGATCGAACCACGCCATCGTCATGTAGCGGCCGTGGGCTTCGACATAGTCCCGGCGCGCCAGCGGCGTCAGTCCGGCGGCGCGCAGATGCGCCTCGAAACACGGCGCCGCGCGCTCGCGCTGGGCGCCGAGCGCCGGCAATCGCGCGAGCTGGCCGTGCAGCAGCGCCGACTGGAATTCGGTGAGCCGCATATTGGTCGCGGGCATCAGATGCCGATAGTCGGTGTCGCCCTTCGGCCGGCCGCAGGAATGCAGCGCGAAGCTGCGCGCGGCGAGATCGGGCCGGTCCGTAGCGATCGCGCCGCCCTCGCCGCACGTCATCAGCTTGCCGGACTGGAAACTGAAGATCGCGGCATCACCGAACGTGCCCAGCGCCTTGCCGAACGCGCGCGCGCCATGCGCGTGGGCGGCGTCCTCGAGCAGCGCCAGGCCGTGGCTGCGGGCGAGCGCGATCAGGCGCGACAGGTCGCAGGAATGGCCGGCCATATGCACCGGGACGATGCAGCGGGTGCGCGGCGTGATCGCCGCCGCCACTGCGTCGACATCGATGTTGAGCGTGTCACGCTCGACATCGACCGGGATCGGCCAGGCGCCGATCCGCAGCACCGCCGACGCCGTCGAGATGAAGGTGCAGGCCGGCACGATCACCTCGTCGCCCGGCTGCACGCCGAGCGCATCGAGCGCCAGTTCCAGCGCCAGCGTGCCGTTGGCCACGACACGGACATGCGCCGCGCCGAGCGAGTCCGCGAAGGCGGCTTCGAACGCGTCGCCGATGCCGCCGTTGCCGCGCCACCACCGGCGCGACTGCAGCACCTCGATCAGGCGCCGCTCGTCCGCGTCGTCGAAACGCGGCCAGGCTGGTATCCGTTCGGAGAACTGACCTTGCATCGTGGATCGCCTCTCGCTGCTGGTGGGGATATTGCTGCCGAGGTTGACGCGCGCGGCGCGAGGCCCCGCGCCAGACCGATCGCCGCGCCGACCAGCGCGGCATCGTCGCCATGATGATGCGGCGCGATCGCGAGCGCGACGCCGCTTCTTTTCAATTCGGCCGCGATCCGGTCGAACAGCGGCGACAGGCCGAGGCCGCCCGCGATCACCACGCGTTCCGGATCGAATAGTGCCTGCAGGATCGCCAACGCCTCCGCCAGCGCGGCGGTGGCGCGATGCAAGGCCGGCTCTGCGCGCGCATCGCCGAACAGAGCGCCGCCCCCGTGCCGTTGCAATGCCCCGCCGGAGGCGACCGCCTGCAGGCAGCCGTCGCGGCCGCACGCGCATCGCAGGCCGGCGGCGGACGGCACCGGCATGTGGCCGGCATCCATCGCCGCGTGATGCGCGCCCACGAGCGGCCGCCCCGCGATGACGACGCCGCCGCCGATGCCGCTGCCGATGCTCAGGCATAGCGTGATCGCGTCCGCGGCGCCGTCGACATCATCCGCCGACAGCGCCGCCGCGGTGGCGTCGTCGAACAGCGCGAGCCTCGCGACGCAGCGGAGCGCATCGGTCAACAGCGGCGCGCCTTCGTAGTCGCGCCGGTTCGGCCAGCGCCGCACCACGCCATCGCTGTCGAGTTCCGGCGCGGTCGCCAGCGCCACCGCTTCGGCGCAGCCGGCACGCCGCCAGGCGGTCTCGATCAGTTTGCGCGCCTCGGCTGGGCCGTCCGGCGTCGGCACCCGCGCCTTGCGGTCGATCCATCGCCCGTCCGGCGCGACCCGCGCGGTGCGCAGCCAGGTGGCCCCTAGATCGACGGCGAAGATCGCGCTCATGCCGCCGCCTCCCGCAAGGCGCCGCCGAGCGCGGCGGCGAACCGCAGCGCGGCGGCTTCCTCGTCCGCGCCGGCGCGGACGCAGCGATGAAAATGTCGCAGCAGGGTCGCGAAGGCGCAAAGTTGCAACTCGGGCCCGGTTTCGAATGTGGTACGGATCTTGTCGCGGCCGTGCAGCCGCAGCACCACTTGCTGATCGCGCTCACGGCGGTTGTCGGAAAATCCGAACAGCCCGCTGAGCACGGCTTCGCCCCGCGCACCGCGCGCCTCGAGCCGCACCAGATCGCCGCGCGCGCTGTCGATCCAGGCGACGCGCAGGCCGATCCGGCAGCCGTCGACCGCCAGCGTGGCGCCGAAGCGATCGTCGGTGTCGTAGGCCAGCGACCCGGCACGGACCTTGCTGCCCTCGACATACCAGGAGGCGCCCGCGCCACGACGCTGTGACGCGCGTTGCACCATGGCGACGTCGATGCGTTCGGCGCGCCAGCGCAGCGCCGCGCCGGCGAGGTCCAGCAGATGATAGCCGAGATCGGCGAACACGCCGGTCCAGCCGTCCGCGCGGCGCAGATGCCACGGCGCCGACGGCACGCCGTGCTCGCGACTCCAGACCAGATCGAGTTCGGTGAGCGGACCGAGCAACGCGACCTGATCGAGCCACAGTCGTGTATCATCGCGAAAGCGGCAGGCGACGCCGCTGACCAGCGCCGCGCCGCTCTGCGCCGCAGCCTGCAGCAGCGCGGCGTCGGCCGTGTCGCGCACCACCGGCTTCTCGACCAGGCACGAGATGCCGGCGGCGAGCAATGCGGTTGCGTGGTCGAGATGACAGGCGTTCGGCGAGGCGATCACCGCCGCATCCGGATGCGCGGCGAGCAACTCCTCGAACGAATCGCAGCGCCGCGCCGCCGGCCACGCATGTGCGGCCCGCTGCAGCGCGGCCGGATCGGGATCGAAGACCGCCACGACCTCGAACAGCGCCGAAAGCTCCGCCAGCGCCGGCTGATAGCAATGCCGGATCACCCAGCCGCAGCCGCACAGGCCGAGCCGCAGCGGTTCCTGCCGCAGCGGCGCCGTCATCGCGCCGGCTCCAGCCGGCGGGCCTCCTGCGCCAGCGCGACGACGAGGTCGGTGACCTCGCCGGGCGTTGCGACCTCGATAACGCCGGCGCGATCCGTGACCTGCGGGCCGCCGCCCCAATGCGCCAGCATCGCGATGCGCCCGGCATTGCGCGCGGCGGCCAGATCGATCGCGGTGTCGCCGACGAAGGCCAGCGCCGCGCCGGCGCCGAGCCGGCGCTCGCACAGCCACAGCCCGTCGGGCGCGGGCTTGCCCGGCGCATCGTCGGCGGTGACGACCGCGTCGACCAGCTCGATCAGGCCGGTGGCGGCGAGGATCGACAGCGTACGCGGCCGATCCTTCCCGGTCACCACGCCGAGCTTCAATCCGGCGCTGCGGATGTGCTGCAACATCGCCACGACGCCGGGAAATGCGCGGGCCTTGGGATCGTGGAGACGCGCGGCGGCGCGAAACGCCGCGGGGAAGCCCGAGGGAAAGCCGAACTCGGCGACGATCGCTTCCAGCGGCATTCCCATCCGCGCGCGAAAGTCGGACAGCCGGGCGCGGCCGTCGAGCGCGTGGTCGGCCGCGGCTGCGAGGAAGGCGGCTTCCACCGCCTGCCAGCTATCGATCAGCACGCCGTCGAGATCGAACAGCACCGCGGTCATGACGCGGCCGCCTGCGCGATCGCGCTCGCGCCGGCGCGCGACGATCCGGCGATCTCGGCGAACACGTCGTCGATTTTCACTGCAGCGCCGCCGCCGTCGAGATGGATCCGGCGGAACAGTTCGAACAGCACGACATCGGTCTTGCTGGCGAAGCCCGCGCCGAACGGCAGACGACGCAGCGCGTCGTCGGGCACCGCGTGATCGCAGGCCTGGGCAAAGCGCGCGGCGTGGCCGCCGGAGGCGTGCGGCATCATCATCTTGGCGCGCAGCGCGCTGTCGAGCAGATGCGCGCCGTGGCGGCGCACCGCGGCGCGGCGCAGCAGCCGCTTGGTGATGCCGAGCGACGTATCGACGATCTCGCCCGGCGGCACGCGCCGCACCACCGCCTGCACCACGGGGTCGAGATAGGGCACCCGCATCTCGACGCCCGCGGCCATCGACAGATGATCCACCGGATCGAGCTGGGCGCGCTCCAGCAGATCCTGCAGCGAAATGTCGAGCGTGGCGCGGATGCCGGCGGCGCCTTTCGCGGCGGCTTCGAGCAGGCCGTCGCGAATGGCGCAGGCGCGGTCGCTGGGAACGAGCCCCGCGGCCTGCGCGCGCGCCTGGCCGTCGGTGAGCGTGGCGATCGTCCCGGCCGGATCGTAGTAGCCGCCGAGCGTCTCGTCGGCGCCTTCGCCGTTGAGGCAGACTTTGGCGCAGCCGCCGATCACCTGGCACAGCAGATGGAAGAACGGCCCGGCATGCAGATCGGGCGCCTCGACCGCCGCGATGGTCGCCGGAATTGCCGCGAGGTAATCGTCGAAGCCGAAGGTCAGCAGCGTGTGATCGGCGCCGATCGCCCGCGCCACGCGCGCGGCGGCGACGGCGTCGGGATGCTCGGCGGTGTCGGCGACGGTGAAGGTGCGCAGCCTGCGGCCCGACAGTTCCGCCGCGGTGCAGGCCAGCATCGCGGAATCGATGCCGCCGGACAGCACCGCCACGACCTCGGTGTCGGCCTGCAGATGGCTGTTCGTCGCCGCCAGCAGCGCGTCGACGAAAGCGAGTTCGGCCTCGTCCTCGCACAATTGCAACTGCGGCGGCGGGGTGCGTAGTTGATACGGCCGCGGCTCGGCGACGTGCAGCCCCTGCCCCCAGTTTACCGTCAGCAGATGGCCGGGCGGCAGCGTCGAGATCCCGGCGAAGAAGGTGTGGCGGCCGGTCGGATAGCCGATCGCGATGAAATCGGCCAACGCCGTCTCGTCGAGACGCGGCGGGCCGAACCAGCGCAGCAGCGCCTTGGCCTCCGAGGCGAACGCGAATTGCGCGCCGCGCTGCGCATAGCGCAGCGGCTTGATGCCGAGCGGATCGCGGATCAGCGTCAGCCGCCCGCGTTCCAGCACCGCGATCGCGTACATGCCGGACAGATGCGTTGGCAGATCCAGCCCCCATTCGAGGAAGCCGCGCAGCACCACTTCCGTGTCGCAGCGCGTCGCGAAGCGGTGCCCGCGCGCGATCAGCATGCGGCGCAATTCGTCGGCGTTGTAGATCTCGCCGTTGAACGCGACCGCGGTCTGCGACAGCGGATCGCGCATCGGCTGCGCGCCGCGTTCGGGATCGACGATCGCGAGCCGCGCCGCGCCGATCTCGCAGGCGCCGTCGCGATGCGTGCCGAGCCCATCCGGGCCGCGATGGCGGATGGCGTCGAGGATCGGCCGCACGTGCGGCGGCGCATCGAGCGAGACGAGTCCGGCTATGGCGCACATCGCGGCGGCTCCGTTCGCGTTGCGGTGGATGCGGATGCGCGCAGGCACGCGGCGATGCCGCGCGCCGTCTCGGCCATCGCCTGCGACAAGGTCAGGCTGTCGGCGCCGGCGCGGCGACGCTCGGCGTGGAAGGCGGGCAGTTGCGGGAACGGCAGGCCGGGTTCCAGATGATGCTCGATGTGATAATTGTCGTAGTGGACCAGATAGTTCCACCACGCCGGCGCCCGGTAGCTGCGCGAATTCTCGGTGATCCGGCGCGTCAGCCGCGGCCGGCCGATATGTTCGTGCACCGTCATCAGGAAGTGCACGGCCGGCGCGACGATCAGCGCCGGCACGATCCAGCCCCACAGCAACAGCCGCGGATCGATCAGCGCCGCGAGCGCGAGCAGCGCGAGCAGGATCAGCGCGGTGGCGACGAACTCGGTCCTCGCCCGATCGCGCGCAGGGGCCTTGAGCACATCGTGCCGGCGCCCGGACAGCAGCGTCGCCGTGGCGCCGATGAAATCGCGCAGCCGCGTCGCCGCGAAGACATGGCCGAGCAGCGCGCGCCGGTTCGAGAAATCCGCGCAGCTGCGGTCGAACACATCCTGCGGCGTGCCGACATAGCGGTGATGATGCAGGTGGCGGACGCGGGTGTCGGTGAAGGTGGTGAGCATCGGCAGGCCGAGCAGCGAGCCGGCGAGCCGGTTGCCGGCCTCGGTCGCGAGGAAGATGCCGTGCAGCGTCTCGTGCTGCAGTTCGAGGCCGTGGGCGTAGACGATCCCCAGCAGCAGCGCCGCTGCGATCCCGGCCGCCGTCCCCGGCACGACGACGATCGCCGCGAGCAGCGCAACGATCGCGCCGAGATAGATGGCGAGCCTGAGCGGCGCATGCGGGTTGGACGGGACACGGCTCGGCATGACGAACTCCTCCGCAATGTCGGACGGCGCGTCGTTGGTGAGATCATCGCGCTCGGCGGGCCTTGATCATCGCCCGCGGCCGCGCGGCCCGGCGCGGCGCCACCCGCAGCCACCGCCCGCACGCGAGAGGCGGCCGGCGCGTGGCGCCGCGGGCGGGCGAGCCCGCCTACCAGTGGAGCTCGTCGCAGACGTCGAGGTCGACGCCGCGCGACAGCAGGTCGACGCGCAGGCGCGCCAGCTCCGCTTCGGCGGTGTGCAGCTTCTCGAGCGCCGAATGGAATTGCTGCAGCCCCTCGAGATGCTCCTTGGACCGTTCGATCTGCACGCCTTCTTCCGCACTGCCAGACATCGTGTCCTCCATGAGTTTGCGCGGGTCGATGATGCAACCCATGATTGTATAACTCGAAATTGCACAACTTGAAAGAGTGTTTCTGTGCGGCACACGCGGACCGCGTCCGGCCGCAAACGCGCGGCGCACGTCAGCCGGACTTGCCAAGCGCACGAACTAGGTTTATATTCCTTGTTATGCGATATCCATTCGAACCCTCCATCATCCGTCTCCGCGTCACGCCCGACCCGAAGTCGGATTCGCCGCCGCCGATCCCCGGCGGGCGCCCGCGCGGATCGCGGCGGCCGCATACCGACGCCAAGGCGGCGGAGGTGCGCCGGCTGATCGAACAGACCGAGCTGACCTACAGCCAGATCAGCGCCAGGACCGGCGTCGGCCGCGCCAGCATCAGCCGCTGGAGCCGCGACGGCGCCTGGACGCGCCCGCCCTTCGCGCCGCGCGCCACCGACCGAATGCCGACCGCGCGCGCCAGCCAGAAGCTGAAATTGCGGACGCTGGCCGAGCGGCTGCGCCAGCTCGCCGAGCAGATGGTCGTCAGGCTCGAGGCCGACGCCGGCACCGATGTCGACCGGCTGATGCAGGCGTTGCAGGTGCTGAAGATGGCGCGACTGGAAGCGATGGGCCGCCGGCGCCGCCGCCGCGAGCCCGCTGACCGGACGCGCACCATCGCCGACTGGCTGTCGGAAGACGAGGCCATCCGCACCGCCCTGAAGGAGATGCGCCGCGGCGGCGTCGACCTCGAACACATCCCGCAGGAGGCGATGGACCTGCTGACGGCCGCGAAACGCCCGGCGGAGGAAACCGACCTCGGCTATAGCGGCAGGGGGCGGCGGAAGCGGCGACGGGACTTCGAATAATGTCTCGCCGGAGCGCGCCGCGCACCGAAACGGAGTTCGGCCACGCGTGGCCCAGGCGCATCCGGCGCGCGCTACTCTTAGATCGCCTGCAGTCCCAACAACTGACGCACGCCGACCGGGCCGGCGTTCGGCCGCAACTGGCGAAGCCCGTCACGAAGTTGCGGAGCCGTCGGCCTTCGACGTGATGCGTGGGCGCGGACCGAAACCACGCGGGCGAACTTCATCACTTCGAACGTCAGATCCGTTTGCGCGATCGCTCCGCACTTCTCGATGTCGTGGGTGGCCTCGTCGTCGTAGTGACGGGTGACCTTGCTGGCCTGTTCCGGCCCGACGCCCGAAGGAAGAGATGGGCGATCGACGAATTCGAGTTGCCCGAGTCCCGTGCCAGTGAAGTCCACGCCGCCGCCGAGCACGACGCCGTTGCAGGGCCCGTTCGGCTTCCAACCGAGAGCTGTCGCGATCGGACTTGGAATCAGTCCCAGCGCTTTTCCCAGTATTTCGCCGATCACGCCCAAGGCGAGACCAGCCGGGCCGGCGACGAAGCCGACCGCCGCGACCAACATTTTGTCCATGATTTCGATCTGAAGCTTCTCGGCTTTCGGATCGGGAATCTGCGTGTCTCCGATATTGGTCACCGAATAGAACACGCGGATGCTGTCCTCGGGCTCGATATCGAAAGGTCCGACGAGAAAATCGCGATCCCAACTTCCAGTACCGACCGTTGCGGGGACGAACGCCATGTCGATGGTGCCGCCTCCGAACGCCGCCGATCGGCCAGAGCATTGCCCACGCACCACCTCGTTGATGGCGACGGCGAACGTGATGATATCGTCATCGGTGTGGCGGCTACGGAGTGAAATGGTCGCAAGCGTTTGCAACCGGAAACCGAAGAGAGCCATCTTGGTCCTCCGTCCAGATCTTCAATCCAATGGTTGTGATCGGTGATCTCGCATCAGTCATCACGCGTTCCTGCGACGGGTGCGCCTGCGGACAGCGGCTGCCAGTAGACTTCGTCGCCCTGGCCCAGCCCGATACGTTTTCCGATACAGATCCAGAGGCTGACATCATTCAACAAGGCCTCCGGCGTGATCGTTGCATTCTGAACGACGATGATGTCGCCGACATTGCCGGTGCGCGGCAACGCGTTGTCGGGAGAGTCGATTCTGTGCAGCCGCAGTCGACCACGGACGCTCAATCCGCCGTCGATCTGGGCGCGGCCTTCAATCCGCCCGTCACCCTTGATTCTGGTCGGGCCACGAATATTGGCGCCGCCTTCGATCGTGACGTTGCCCGGATAGTCGCCGGCGAAATTGAGGGTGAGGCCGTCGCTTTCGTCGTGGACCAGCGCGCGCCGGTGTCCTTCCGCGCTGCTGCGGCGAGCGCTGCTGTCCAACATCAGATCACTCGCGTTCACCTTCAGCACGTTGGATTCGATGGTGACCCACCCGGTTCCCTCGGAGTCCAGCTTGATATCCGAATTCATTCCCACCTCCCTGATGTTGAGTGTCTGCATGACGACGGGTCGACGATCGTGACTTTCATCACGGTCGCGTAACGGTCTCTCGCAGAGCGTTCTTCGCGGAGTAGTTGGGGCGGCACCTCTTCCGAAGGTGCTTTCGCTGAACAAAACAATCGTAAGAAAAATTTCCGAGTATCACTTCCGTCAAAGCGCCGTAACTGTAACATACCTTTTCTATACGCCAAGGGACCTTCGGCCAATCTCGTCATGATGCTGGCCAGGCGGCGCGTAGGGGTCACCCTGGTTCCATTTCATCTGATGACGCGGCGGGATCGCCATACTCAGTGTGCGTGAGGAGCGCTGGCGCGCCGCATGGCGTTGTGCGCGCCGCCGCCCTCTCCTAACCGGCGGCCGGATCGAGCGCCGCCATCGGCCCCGCCTCGCCGGCACCGAGAAGTATTCGACGTGGCGGGCTGGCTTGTTGTTGAACAGCAGCCGGGTCACGTCCGGCCGTGCATCGTGGCCCACGGGGTCGACCGAGGCCTTGGCGAATGCGATCAGGCCGAGATCGATCTCCGCCAGCACCAGCCCTTCCTCGTGGAGATCGAGCATGTGGTCCCCGCGCAGGCCAGGGCGATCGCATCTGAACGTTCGCGCTCGCGGCGCGCATCACCCTCCCCCTCGAAGGAGAGGGTGAAGAGAGCCCGGTGCAAGAGCCTCGAATTCCATAGGCGATTGCTGCCGCGCAGGCGGGAACCCATACGCCGCAGCGTCTCCATTGCCCGCTGCGGCTGAGGCCATCTTTAGCTTGCCAAGCCGGGGGTTATGGGTCCCCGCCTGCGCGGGGACGACTCGTTGCGGATGCGGCGGCTGAATGGTCGGTCGTGGTAACTTACTCGCTCACCCCTCCCCGACCGCGCCGGCATCGACCAGCGCATCGATCTCGTCATCGCTGTAGCCGGCCTCCAGCAGCACCTCGCGCGAGTGCTCGCCGAGGCGTGGGGTCGGGCGGTGCAGGCTGGGGGGCTCTTCGGAAAATTTAGTCGCGGGGCGCGCCTGACGGATCCGGCCTTCGCTCGGATGGTCGATCGCGGCGAAGTAATCGACCGCCTTGAGGTGCTCCTGCTCGGCGACCTCGCTGATCCTCGCAAACGAAGTGTGCGGCACGTCGAGCCGCAGCAGCAGCTCTTCCCACTCCGCGGTGGTGCGGCTCGGCGCGATCTCGTTCATCGCCGCGTAGATCCGGTCGATGTTCTCGGCGCGCGCCACCGGATCGCGCACCTGCAATTCGTCGATCAGTTCGGCGCGGCCGACCGCGGTGAAGAACGCGCACCAATTGTCGCCGGAATACGGCAGCATCGTCATCCAGCCGTCCTTGGTGCGGACCGGCCTGCGCTCCTTCATCCGCTTGTAACCGGCGGGGCCGATCGGCGGATCGAACGCATAGCCGCCGAGCATCTCGATGCTGTTGAAGCCGGCGATGGTCTCCAGCATCGGCACTTCGACGAATTGGCCGCGGCCGGTTCGCTCGCGACTGAACAGCGCCGCCGACACCGCGCCGGCGAGCGCCTGGCCGCAGATCTTGTCGCCGATGAGGCTCGGCACGAAATGCGGTTCGTCGTCCGAGCCGATCGATGACGCCAGCCCCGACGCCGCCTGGATGATCTCGTCGAACGCCGGCCGCGCCGCCCACGGCCCGTCCTGACCGAAGCCGGTCGCCGCCGCATAGATCAGCCGCGGGTTCAACGCGCAACAGTCCTCGTAGCCGAATCCGAGCCGCGCCATCGCGGCGGGGCGCACATTGCTGAGCAGCACGTCGGCGCCCGGGATCAGCCGCCGCAGCGCCGCCTTGCCGTGCGGATGCTTGAGGTCGAGCGCGAGGCTGCGCTTGTTGCGGTTCACTGCCATGAACTGGCCGCCCATGCCGCGATGGCGGAACGCGCCCGAGTAGCGCCACATGTCGCCGGCCAGCGACTCGACCTTGATCACGTCGGCGCCCCAGTCGCCGAGAATCTGCGCCGCATAGGGGCCGAACAATACGCTGGTCAGATCGAGAATGCGGATGCCGGCGAGCGGCCCGGTCGGTGTTGTCATGGCTGTCCACGATGGGGAGTCGGCGAGATTCTGCCGGCGACCATACATGTCCGGCCGCGACCGAGATGTGGGCTCGGCGTCGCATCGGCATGCGATTTTCGCAAGGACGAGAGCCGAGAGGTCGAGGTGGCCCGCCGTGGGCTGTCGGCGCCCGTCTCCATCAACCCGTCATCGGGCCTCGTCCCGGCCACCACGCCTTACTGCACTGCAAGGCCAAAACGTCAATGCCCGGCACGAGGCCGGGCATGATGCATTGAACTGTGGTCGGTCGCGACGCAGCGAGTCCGCCTCACTCCTCCTTGAAGCCGTATTCCTGGTTGTTGCCGGTCGCGCCGTAGTATTTGTAGGGCAGGAACTTGCCCGACATCGTGATCTTGACGCGGTCGCCCTTGGGGTTGGGCAGGCGGTCCATCACCATGTCGAAATCGATCGCCGACATGATGCCGTCGCCGAATTCCTCTTCGATCAGCGCCTTCCAGGCCGGGCCGTTGATCATCACCAGTTCGTAGAAGCGATAGATCAAGGGATCGGTCGGCGGCATGGTGATGCCCTCGCCGCGCATCGGCACCTCGTTGAGCATCGCGATCTCGACCTTGGACAGGCCGAACAATTCGCCGGCGGCGGCGGCCTGCGGCTTGGTCAGCTTCATCTGGCCGAGGATGGCGCCGACCACCAGCACTTCGGAATGGCCGCCGATCTTTTCGCAGATGTACTTCCAGGTCCAGCCTTTCTCGCGCTTGAGATCGACGAGCTTTTCGGTGAGTTGCGCACGCTTCATGATGAGTTCTCCGTGAGGTGGTGATGATGAAAGAGGATGGCGTCAGCGCGCGCGGAGCTGCGCCGGAGCCGACGCGCCGGCGCCGTTCGCGGCCGGCACCAGAGCGGGTTCGCCGAGGCCGGGGCGCACCACCGGCACGGCGAGCGGATCGTGGTTCGGATTGGCGGCGGCGAAGGTCTTGCTGCGCGTCACCAGGAAGTCGACGATGTGGTTGCGCAGCGCGTAGTAATAAGGATGCCGGTGCAGATCGATCCTTGCGCGATCCTTCGGCAGCGGGTTCTCGACGATCTCCGCCACCACGGCGCCGGGGCCGTTGGTCATGAGGAAGATTTTATCGGCGAGATACATCGCCTCGTCGACGTCGTGGGTGATCATGAAGGTGGTCTGGCCGGTCTCCAGACAGATCCGGCGGACCTCGTCCTGCAGCGAGCCGCGGGTCAGCGCGTCGAGCGCCGAGAACGGCTCGTCCATCAGCATGATCTTCGGCGTGATGCTCAGCGCGCGGGCGATGCCGACGCGCTGTTTCATGCCGCCGGACAGTTCCGAGGGCCGCTTGTGCTCCGAACCGGTCAGGCCGACGAGGTCGATGAATTGCTGGGCGTGGGCGCGGACGCGCGCCTTGTCCCATTTGCGCCATTTCGAACTCACCGCATAGGCGACGTTGCCCATCACCGTGCGCCACGGCAGCAGCGCGTGGCTCTGGAAGATCACCGCGCGGTCGAGGCTGGTGCCCTCGATCGCCTGGCCGTCGACGATCACCGCGCCTTCGCTGGGCGCGTCGAGCCCGGCGAGGATGTTGAGCACCGTGGTCTTGCCGCAGCCGGAATGGCCGATGACGCAGCCGAACTCGCCGCGCGGCAGCGACAACCAGAGGTTCTCGAAGATCGTGGTGTCGCCGGCGCCGGCCGCGCCGGGATAGCGCTTGGCGATGCCCTCGATCGAAATGAACTTGTCGATCATCGCGCTCACTCCGGAAACGTGACCATGCGGGTGAACCGCGCCAGGATCTGGTCGAGCAGCATCCCCACCACCCCGATCAGCAGGATCGCAATGATCACATTCACGATCGACAAATTATTCCATTCGTTCCAGACGAAGTACCCAATACCCGTACCCCCTACTAACATCTCGGCGGCGACGATCACCAGCCAGGCGATGCCGATCGAGATCCGCATGCCGGTGAGGATGGTCGGCGCCGCCGCCGGCAGGATCACGGTGAAGGCGCGCCGCACGTTGCCGACTTCCAGCGTGCGCGCGACGTTGATCCACTCCTTGCGCACCGAGGCGACGCCGAACGCGGTGTTGAGCAGCATCGGCCACACCGAGCAGATGAAGATCACGAAGATCGCCGACAGGCTCGAATCCTTGATCGTGTAGAGCGCCAGCGGCATCCAGGCGAGCGGCGAGATCGGCTTCAGCACCTGAATGAACGGGTCGAGCGCCTTGTTCATCAGCGGCGACATCCCGATCAGGAAGCCGAGCGGGATCGCCACCGCGACCGCGATCAGATAGCCGATCGCCACCCGCGCGATCGAATAGCCGAGCTGGATGCCGAGCCCCTTATCGTTGGGGCCGTTGTCGTAGAACGGCCGCTGGATGTGCTCCCAGAGCTTGGCGCCGACGTCGAGCGGACCCGGCATCGCCGATTTGCCCTGGGTCGCTGTCGCGCCCATCAGCGCGGCGTATTCCGGACTCATCTGGGCCACGGCGCCGGTGCCGCGCGTCGCCAGATGCCAGGCGCCGATGAAGGCCGCGAAGATCACCAGCGAGACCACGGCTGCACGAATGCGAAGGGACTTCGTCATGAGGACTCTCTGCTCTCTCCCGCTCGCCGGGAGAGAGGCGGCATGAAGGAATGGAACGATGATTTCGCAACGAGGATGCGCCCCCTCGCCCGGCTCACCGCGCGGAATCGTCCGCGCGCGCGTGCTGGAATAGCAGGGAGCGCATCCCCGGCCATCACGAGGCCTTCTTGATCTTGAAGCTCGCGAGATATTCTTCCGGATTCGAGCCGTCGAACGACTTGCCCATCACCGAGAACGACCGCGAGGTCGTGGTCGGCGGGGTGAGGCCCGCTTCCTTCATCAGTTTCGCGGTGTCGGTCGCCAGATAGACCTGCTCGGCGATCGCCTTGTAGTCGACGTCGCCCTTGACCTGTCCCCAGCGCTTCATCTGGGTCATGATCCAGACCGCGAAGGACTGCCAGGGGAACGGGTCGAAGTCGATCCGGTTCGGCTGCTTGATGATGTTGCCGAGGCCGTCCGCATAGGTGCCGGTGAGGATCTGCTCCAGCACGATCGCGGGCTGGTTCAGGTAGTTGGCCGGCGCGATCGCGGCGGCGATCTCCTTGCGGTTCTCCGGCTTGTGGGCGTAGGCGGTGGCCTCGATGATCGATTTCAAGAGCGCGCCGTAGGTGTTGGGCATCGTGGTGACGAATTCCTTCGACGCGGCGAAGGCGCAGCACGGGTGGCCGTCCCAGATCTCCTTGGTCAGGATGTGGATAAAGCCGACGCCGTCATACACCGCGCGCTGGTTCATCGGGTCGGGCGCGAGATAGCCGTCGATATTGTCGGCGCGCAGATTGGCGACCATTTCCGGCGGCGGCACCGCGCGGATCTGCACGTCGACGTCGGGATCGAGGCCGTGTTCGGCGAGATAATAGCGCAGCAGATAGTTGTGCATCGAATAGTCGAACGGGACCGCGAATTTGAATCCCTTCCAATCCTTCGGATTGCGCTTGTCCTTGTGCTTCATCGCCAAAGTGATGGCCTGGCCGTTGATGTTCTCGACCGCCGGCATGGTGTAGGGGATCGGATTCGAGCCGACGCCCATGGTGATGGCGAGCGGCATCGGCGACAGCATGTGCGCGGCGTCGTATTCCTTGTTGATGGTCTTGTCGCGGATCACCGCCCAACCCGCGGTCTTGATGACTTCGACGTTGAGGCTGTATTTCGAATAGAACCCCATCGGGGCGGCCATGATGATCGGCGTGGCGCAGGTGATCGGGATGAAGCCGACCTTGAGGTCCTTCTTCTCCAGCGGACCGCCGGAGGCGAACGCCTCGGTGGCGGTCTGTAGCGGAAAGAACTGCGAGATCGCCGCCAGAGCGGTTGCGGCGCCGACCGATTTCAGAAAGGCGCGCCGCGAGGCGTCTTGCGGAAACATCGCCCGCATCACCGCGGAGGCGACCACGCCCTCGAACTTCTTGTCGTCGCTCTCCAGCATTGTCGGCTGCAGCGCCGACGACGGATCCGCCGCATGTTCGGCTTCGTTGACGTGCCGGCCGCAGCTACATCCGCCTGCGGTGAGGCGACGGTTGGGATCGAACGGATTGTCGAACGTGGACATGAGACCTCCTGCGCTGTTTGATCAGATCTAACGCAAGGAGCATGCCAGCTCGGCTTTCGGGACCTTCGCCTTCAAACGGCGACAGGCTCGCCGACTTGTTTGCTACGAAATCTCGTAGTATACGATTTTTCGGAGTCGAATTACGAGATCTCGGAGCAAGTGGTGGATCTGCCGGTACCCTTTTCCGCAACCGACACCGATCTGCGCGCGGAGGCCTTCGACGGGCTGATCGAGGCGGCGCTGTTGCTCGATCCGGCCGCCGACCAGATCCTCGAGGTCAATCCCGCGGCCTGCGCCCTGCTCGGCTACGACCGCGCCACGTTGCTGCAGACCCGGATCAGCGCGCTGCACGACCGGCAATTCCCGGCGCTGATCGTATTCACCCAGGCGGTGTTCGACCGCGGCAGCTATTGGACCCACGCGCTGACGCCGAACCATGGCGCCGGCACGCCATTGCGGGTCGAATATGCCGGCCGGGCGCTGCAATCTCGCGGGCGCACACTGCTGCTGCTGACGATGAGCGACCTCGAGCAGCGCCGCCGCCGCCATATCGACGCAGCGGCCGACGATTACATGCGCGACGGACTGCCGGCGTGGCAGCGGGTCGAGCGGGTGTTCGAGGATATCGAGCGCGAGAACCAGTTGATCCTGCGCGCTGCCGGCGAAGGCATCTACGGCGTCAACGCCGAGGGCCGCGCCACCTTCGTCAACCCGGCGGCGGAACGGATGCTCGGCTGGTCGGCCGAGGAGCTGGTCGGTCGGTCGATCCACGCCGTGATGCACCACACCCATCACGACGGCCGTCCCTACGCCGACCACGACTGCCCGATCTACGCCGCGTTCCGCGACGGCGCGGTGCACACCGTCGACGGCGAAGTGTTCTGGCGCAAGGACGGCAAGCCGGTGTGGGTCGAGTACACCTCGACGCCGATCCGCGACCGCAGCGGCGTGATCGTCGGCGCCGTCGTGGTGTTTCGCGACGTGAGCCAGCGCCGCGAGGCCGACGAGAAGCTGCATGCCGCGCTCGCCGAAGTCGACCGGCTGCGCGAGCGGCTGCAGCTCGAGAACGATTACTTGCAGGAAGAGATCCGGATCGAGACCAATCCGCGCGGCATCATCGGCCAGAGCGAAGCGATCCAGACCACGCTGCGCCAGGTCAAGCTGGTGGCGCCGACCACCGCCGCGGTGCTGATCACCGGCGAATCCGGCACCGGCAAGGAACTGATCGCGCGCGCCATCCACGACGCCAGCACCCGCAGCGGCCGGCCGCTGATCCGGGTCAATTGCGCCGCGATTCCGCGCGAATTGTTCGAGAGCGAATTCTTCGGCCACACCCGCGGCGCCTTCACCGGGGCGGTGCGCGACCGCATCGGCCGGTTCGAGCTGGCCGACGGCGGCACGCTGTTCCTCGACGAGATAGGCGAGATCCCGCTGGAGCTGCAGGGCAAGCTGCTGCGCGTGCTGCAGGAGGGCAATTTCGAGCGGGTCGGCGACGAGCGCACCCGCAATGTCGACGTCCGGCTGATCGCCGCCACCAATCGCGACCTGAAGCAGGAGGTGCAGCGCGGCCGTTTCCGCGAGGATCTGTACTTCCGGCTCAACGTGTTTCCGATCGAGTCGGTGCCGCTACGCGATCGCCGCGAGGATATTCCGTTGCTGGCGCAGCACTTCCTCGCCAGCGAGCGGCGCGAGCTGAAATCCGGACTGCGGCTGTCGCAGGGCGACGTGCGGCGGCTGATGCGCTACGAGTGGCCGGGGAACGTCCGCGAATTGCAGAACGTGATCGAGCGCGCCACCATCCTGGCACAGAACGGGCGGCTGCGGATCGATTTGCCGGAGCCGTCCGGCCACCATCCCGCGCCGAACGCCGGCCGGCAGAAATCCGAAACGCGACCCGCGGTGATGACCGCCGCGGAGCTGCGCGATCTCGAGCGCGCCAACATCGTCGCCGCGCTACGCGCGTGCAACGGCAAAGTGTTCGGCGACGACGGCGCAGCGGCGATGCTCGACCTCAAGCCGACGACGCTGGCGTCGCGGATCAAGGCATTGGGCATCAGCGCGACACGGGCCGCGAACGGCAGTGCAGTCGACTGAGATAACACGACCGACCCTTGCCTCGCGCGACAGATCGCCGCTGTTTGCGGCGGAGTACGCCACCGCAACTCCCCAAATTCACCGGCCCGGCGGACTCATCGCCATTGCTTTTCCTCGGCCGACCACGCCCAACCCGGCAGTTTCCCCGGCTTGCTGAATGCCGTGACGACGTTCGCCAGCAGGCGCGATACGTTGTTGTCGAAATTCTGGTACGGCAAAGATTGACTGAAGGCGATCGATCCGGTCGAAAACACCGCGCCGTCATTCGGAGCCGTGAAATAGACCATGTCGGCCCGCACACGATAGTCGTGCGATCCGGACAGCCCTGGATAGGGATAGAGCACCTCCTCCACCACTGTCTGATAGTTGTCGCTGTGTCCGCCGGAAGAGGCGACGATCAGCGAATGCGGCGGGGTGCCGAGCGTCAGATCGTAGCGATCAATCTCGATGCCGCCGGCGGCGCCCTGCGCCAGACCGAAATCGCCGATGATCTCGCCCTCGATGCCGTCCATAATCCATGACACGCGGCGATGCCAGCTATCCGGCATCCGCCGGAACGGCCGCGCCGAATCGAAACCTTCCGAGATGAAGCCGACGCCGAAGATCTTCTGCGGCGGCCGCCCGAGATCCTTCCACAGGCCGCTCTTCTGACCGGTCGTCGCCAGATAGTACTCGCCGGGGCGCGCCTGCCATGCCCGCATGCCGGAATTCAGCTTCCGCACTTCCATGCACCACGGATCATCGCTGTGGTAGCCGACGTTCCAATAGAAGCCGTTGCCGCCGAGATAGATGAACCGGCCGCCGGCGGCGATGTAGTCTTCGGTGGCATCGAGCATCGCTTCCGAGGTGTATTCCGGATGCGTCCCGCTCAGCACCACATTGTACGGCTTCAGCGCATCGGCCCCCTCCCGATGCAGATCCTCGTCGGTCGTCAAATCGTAGTCGTAGCCCATGTGCTCGAGCCAGGCGATGATCGACAGATCCGCCGGGAACTGCCAGGTCACGCCCATCGACGACATCCGCGCCTTCGGACGCATATTCAGGATCGGCCGGCGATAGGTGCTGTAGCAGACGCCTGCGCCATCGGCGTGATGGTCGTACAGCGACAGACCGAACTCGGCGGTCTGGTACAATTCGATGTCGACCTCGGAGAGGATCGGTGATTGTCCGGCGAGCGGCTGCATGATCTCAGCGTCGAAACTGAGATGCTCGTTGGCATAGGCCAGGTAGCTGCCCGTCGGCACCAGAAACAGAATCGGCGCTTTCGGCGCGACGGAGCGGACGAAGAACACGATGTATTCCTCGCGCATGCCCTTGGCGTCGCCGGTGCGCAGCCGGAACGCATAGGCGCCGCTGCGCAGATCCGGCAGCTTGATCGACCGCGTCAGCTCCCACTTGCAATCGATGATGGCATCGTCGTGAAACTCGATGCCACCATATTGCTCGGGCGCGAGCCGGAAGCAGTCGTCGCGGCCCTGCCAGTTGAACCCGGTCTGCGCGCGCACCGGGCGATTGTAGCCCTCGGCGTGCAATCCATAGGGCCCGACATCGATGACCCGATCGCCGATGCCCTGCGCGGTGTAGCCCTGCGCCGTGTCCCAATAGGCCAGCAGGCCATTCTGCGGCGCCAGCCCGGTGTCGCGATAGCGGTCGAGTTCGTCATGCGTCAGCACCCGATCGAACACCGCGGGCCGGTCCAGTTTGCCGTTCAGGCATTGGGTGACGAAATCGCCGCGCAGCGTGTGATGATCCCGCGCGCCCGCGAGCAGGAACGGCACGTCCGGCGGATTGACCGGGCGGAATCGCAACGTCTCGCGCACATGCGAGCGGAAGTCGACATTGGCGACCTTGCTCAGCAGCGAGTTATAGCGGGTCGCTACCCCCTCCTGATACAGCGTCGCCACGCCGGTCGTTGCGTCGAACGTCGCCGCGACGAAGTACCAGTTGTTCTTCAGAACCGGCACTTCGGCGTCGAGATAGTCGACCTCGTGGCCGTCGCCGAAGCCGAATTCGAGAAAGCCGTCCGGGTTGAGCCACAAACCGTAGCCACGGTTGCCGAACGCGTCCCACTTGCCGAGCAGGCATTGCCGTCGGCCGCCGCCCGGGCTGTTCGGATGCACGAAGATACAGAGACTGAAGCTGCCGTTCGGCGCGAGGCGCTGTTCCGGATCGGCCACGGTGAGAAACGAGCCGACCTGGGTGAACTGCTTGCGAACCCGCCACACCCCGTTGGCTTCGCAGGCGATCTCCTCCTCCCGATAGCCCGGTCCGGCCGGATGCGCGTCGCCATGGATCAGTCGCACCAGCTGCGCGTCGACGACGTCGGTGCCATCGGCGTGCACGAAGAACGAGATGTCGTCGCCGGGCTTGACCGAAATCTTGTCCGCGTATCCAAATACTTTCTTTTCGGCCATGGCCTCAGGCTTCTCCAGCGACTGACAGAGCGGATTAGGTTTCGAGCAGATCCTGGACGCGACGCAGGAACAGCGCGTGATAGGCTTCGTCCGGCGTCTCGTAATTGCGGTCCTCGACCATGCGCGGCGCGGTGCCGCGATGACCCGATAGCGCGACGATGCGATAGGCCTTGAATTCCTCCAGCACCATGATCGCGTATTTGTCGATCTGGCCCTGGCGGCGGAAGTAGATCAGCAGGCGTTCGAGCGCTTCGCTGTGCTGGCCGAGCGGCTTGGACTTGTGCTCCGCGATCACTGCGTCCGACACAAGACGCTTGAGGAAATCCCGCTGCATCTTGTCGAAGCGGCGGAAATACACCTGGTCCTTGTCTTCGACTTCGGTGGCCTCTTCGGGCAACATCTCGCCTCCTTTCTCGGCTCGGGTCGATCGCCGTTCGCTCTTCTTTTTGTCGCGCCAGGCTCGGAACTGCGCCTTGATGCCGAAAATGCCGCCGCGCAGGAACAGTACGACGCCGAGCATGATGGCGCCGATCAGGACGAAGCGCAGCGGACCGAGATCGATCAGCACGCGATCGATAAACACCACGATCAGCGTGCCGGCGACCGCGCCCTCGGCGCGCCCGATCCCGCCGATCACCAGCATCGCCAGCGACAGCAGCAGCGTGTCGAACGAGAACAGATTGGGCGACGCCCCGCCGAAATGGACGGCGTAGAAGCCGCCGATGAAGCCGAGCGCCGCCGACGAGATCAGGAACACCATGATGCGGGCGCGGATGAAATCGACGCCGCAGGCCTGCGCGAAGCCTTCTTTCTTCTCCTGCGCCATCCGCAGCAGCCGGCCGAGCCGCTTGCCGTCGACGAAGCGGTAGAGCGCCAGCGCGAGGATCATCACGAACAGCGCGACGTAGTACCCCAGCAGCAGCCGGTTGGATTGCGACAGCCACGCCGGCAGATAGCTGGGCGCGCCGTACAGGCCGCCGGTCGCCGAGCCGAACTGGCGCGACTGCACCACATAGACGCGGCACAGCTCGACCACACCCAGCGTCAGCAGCGCGTAATAGAACCCGTCGAGCCGCATCGCCGGCAGCGCGATCAGGACGCCGAAGGCCAGCCCGATCAGCATCCCCGCGAACGGCAGTACCCACCACGGCAGCCCCAGCGTGATCGCCATATAGGTGGTGCCATAAGCGGCGGCACCGACCACCGCATAGGTCGCGAGCGAAAAGATGCCCGCGGTGCCCACAACCAGCATCCAGCACAGGTTGATGGCGGCGTAGATCGCGAACACCGAGGCCGCCGACATCACGGTATTCCACATGCTTCCCGGCACGAACAGCGGCATGATGAAGAAGGCGGCGAGCGCCAGCATCCACCAGATCGGCCGCTTGTCGACGATCGTCTTCTCGCGCCGCATTGTCTTGGGGTTGTACTCGCCCCGGATGTCGAGTACGCGGCGGCGCGTCGGCCAGTACCGCGTCCGCGTCCACAGCGCGCCGCCGTGGCCGGGCCACTTGTAGTAGTAGCGCAGCCGGCCGACGGGATACATCTTCGGCCGAAACCGCGTGGTTTCGTTCCAGGTCACCTGATGCGACAGGAATGGGTTGGTCGCCACCTCGCGCGCCGGAGTCTCCGGATGCTGCGAGTCGGTCGGGTCGATCCAGATCGGAGCGGTGGTGTCGGACATCGGCTATGCCTCGCGCGCCTTGTCGAGAATTCCGGAGATCCCGCGCGGGCGGATCAGAAGCACGACGATGATGAGCAGGAACTGCGTGATCAGAACGTATTGGCCGCCGAGGAAGGTCGAGGTCAGCGACTCGTTCACCCCCAGCATGATGGCGCCGATGATCGCTCCGGGGATGCTGCCGAGGCCGCCGACCAGCGCGATGCTCAGTCCCTTGATCATCGGCGTGATGCCGCTGAACGGCGCGACGTAATAGGTCTGCGCCAGCAGCACCGCCGCCAGTCCGGCGAGCGACCCGGTCAAGGCCATCACGTAGATGCTGGTGCGGCGGACGCCGATGCCGACGATCGAGGCGGCGTGCGGGTTCATCATCATCGCCCGAATTTCGAGGCCGCGGCGGCTGGAGCGCATCCACAGCAGGATCAGGGTCAGCAGCAGGATCGCCGACAGCGAGGCGCCGAGCTTGTCCGAGGTCACGACGACGCCGAGGATGTCGGCGTTCCAGTTGCCGAACAGCCGCGGCAGCGATTTCGCCCGGGGTCCGAACCACCACAGCAGGATCTGATTGCCGACCAGGCTGATCGCCAGCGTGGCGATCAGCGCGCGCAACGGGAAGTTCGGCTTGTCGTGGATCGGAATGAAGGCGAGCAGACAGACGATCAGCCCGCCGAGCGCGCCGGTCAGGATCCCTGCCGCCATCACGACGACCGGATACGGGCCGATATACACGCTCGCCATCCACGCCCCGTAGCCGGACAGCGCAAAGATGAAGCCGTAGGCCATATTGACCAGGCCGAGGCTCGACCAGGTGACCGAAATCCCGATCGCCAGCGTCCCGTAGATGCAGGCCAGCGTGATCGCGTTGGTGACGATGAAACCCCAATTCATCAGCTGCGCTCCGTCGACATGGACTTGGAGGCCGAGGCCTCGCCCTTCAGCTTGCCGGCGTGCATTCCGATGATGCGATCGACGCTGCCTTCGAGCAGCGCGACGTTCTGTTCGGCGATCACCATCGCCGAGCCGCCGAGCTCGACCGCCATCAAGGCATCGACCACCGAGCGGCCGATCTTCGGCGCCAGCCCGAGCGACGGCTCGTCGACCAGGAACAGTTCGGCGTCGGACATCAGGCCGCGGCCGATCGACACCATCCGTCGCTCGCCGCCCGACAGGCGGCCCACCGGAATCTTCATCAGCTTCTCCAGCGGCGGGAAGATCTGCAGAATTCGCTTCTTGCGGATGCCGCGCTCGGCCCAGGCGCTCTTGGTGAAGGCGCCGCTGTCGAGATGCTCCTCGACCGTCAGGCCGTGAAAGATCTCATCGCCCTGCGGGATCAGCGCCAGACCTCTCCGCACAATTAGATGCGTGTAGCGGCCCGGCCCCTGGCTGCGGGTGCGGCCGACCTCATAGCCGTTGAGCTTGATCGATCCGCGCTGCCAGCCGGTGAGCCCGGCGATCGCCTGAAACAACGTCGACTTGCCGTGGCCGTTGAGGCCGACCAGACCGATCCGCTCGCCGGCGAAGACGGTGAGATCGAGGTCGTGGATCACCCGCATCGGTCCCCAGCCGGCGGATAGTCCCTTGACGTCGAGCACCGCGGGGCGCGCCGTGGCCGTCTCGGGCATACTCATCAATGCAGCCCCCCGCCGGCATCGGTCTCGAAATACGCAGCCTTGACGCGCGGGTTGAGCAGGATCTCCGCAAGCGATCCTTCGGCGATCGTCTCGCCGGCATCCATCACCAGCACCCGATCGGCAAGCGTATCGAGCAGCTCCATCCGGTGCTCGATCAGCACGATCGCGATGTTCAGTTCCTTGGCGAGCACCCGCATGATGTCGTCGAGTTCGTCGATCTCGGAATTGATCAATCCCGCGGCCGGCTCGTCCATCAGCAGCACCGACGGCCGCCGCATCAGCAGACAGGCAATCAGCAGTTTGCGGCGGTTCAGCGTGTCGAGCCGATCCGCCATCATCGCGCCCGGAATCCGGAAGCCGACCAGCCCCGCGCCCCATTCGGCGTCGTCGGGCGTCAGATACGGCCGATACGCCTGCCGCGCCGCTTTCAGAACCTGCGCGACGGTCATGTCTTCCGGCACGATCGGGGTCTGGTAGGTACGGCCGATGCCGAGACGCGCCCGCCGGTGCAGCGGCAGGCCGGTGATCTCGCGGCCGCCATAGGCGACCGTTCCGCTCTTGGGCGAGATGCGCCCCGACAGCACTTCGAACAGGCTGGTCTTGCCGGCGCCGTTCGGCCCGATGATCCCCAGCACCTCGCCCGGCTTCACGTCGAGCGAAATGCCGCGCAGGATCGAACGTCCGCCGAGATCGAGACCGATCTGATCGCAGGAGAAGATCGCGGATGCGGCCATCGTCATCGACCCGGCGTCACCACCACGGCGCCTTCTGCAGCTTGTTCTCGACGAGCACGTCCGGATAGATGATCTTGTGCTCGTTGTTCTGGACCTGGAAGAACAGTTGCGCCATGCCCTTCTCGAGCTCAGCGGCTCCGATCGCATCACCCGTGTCCGGATAGTGCGCACATTCCTGATAGGGATTGTCCATGCTCATGAAGCCGCAGACGCCGCGATAGGAATTCTTGCGGATCCAGTCACTGACGCCCTTGAAGTTCGACGGATCGCCGACGGCCTCCCAGGCGGCCTTGAGATAATACGTCGTGTCGTAACCGTTGCCGGTGTAGCAAAGCCCCATGATGCCGGGAAACCGCTTCTTGTATTTGGCGCGGAATGCCTTGCCCTTCTCGTCCGCATAGACGCCGAGCACGGTGCTCCAGACGAAGCCTTCAGCGGCGGGCCCCGACAGTTCGAGGAACTCGGGCTGCGACGGTCCGTATTGCAGATAGACGAGCGCGCCCTTCAACGGATCGGCGCTGTACTGTTTGACGAAGGCGGCGTATTCGGCGGCGACCCAATGGTCGATCATCACCGCCCCGGCCCCGACCTTCTTGATCTCCTGGATGACTGTGCCCCAGTCCTGCACCGGATACTGGATGTCGGTGATGCCGGCGAGCTTGAACTCGCTCTTGGGGAGCGACGCCTGCAGCGCCTTCGAGATCGTCTGGTTGTAGGCGATCTGTTCCTGGACGATGTGCACGCCGTTATTCAGCGGCTTCCACACCCCCTGGTCCTTCATCGCTTTCAAAAACACCGGGAACGTGTGCCCGTAGTGGACCTCGGACGGGTCAGTCTGAAACACGTGCGAGTATTTGTCGGGCTGCTTGGCGACGAGATCGGTCATGTTGCGCTGAGTGAGGCCCCACAGAAACGGCGCCTTGTAGCGCGCCGACACGTCCGCCACCGGGACCGGCGTGAACACGAAGGCGCAGGACATCGCGTGCACCTTGGCGTCGATCAGCTTGTTGATTGCAACCTGCCCGCTTTCCGGGGACAGCGGGTCGATATCGACCACGACGGCTTTGACCTGACGCCCGAGCACGCCGCCGGCGCCGTTGATTTCTTCCAGGGCCAACGTCGTCCCGTTCAGATAGTCCTGATGATCCGCGACGCCCGCCTGGGCGGTTTGAGCCGTCGGAACCCCGAGCAGGATCGGATCTGCCGATGCCGCACGCGTGACGCCGGACACGAATGGGGCGGGAAAAGCGGCAGCGGCCGTGCCTGCTGACGCCATGTGAAGCAGTTTTCGACGCGAGACCTTGCTGACCATAGACCTCTCCCTGACGAGCGTCCCGGCGGGCGCTCATGTTTCAGAACGTCCGCATCATAAGTAGCCGATCAAAGTCCGGTCTTTCACTGGAGGGCACCTTCTCTACAAGGCCAGCGCACTGCTGATCGACGCCGCAGCGGCAAAGCCCCGTTGAAACGGCACACTTCTTGCGTTTGTATTTCTCGCATTTGTATGTCTGGCGTTTGTATCGAGCCGATCGGGACGTGCCGATCAATCGGGGTCGCTGTGATGAATCAGAGGAATCACTATTCGACGGCCGCGCTAACCGGGTCTGAAAGCATTGCAGCGTGGCGGCAGGCCATGGCTGAAGTGTATTATCGCCTCGATATTCAGGCCCGCCACGATGACCGCGTGGTCGGCGAACTGATCGACGTTCAACTCGGCTCGCTGGGACTGTCCAACTTCAAGGCGGATGCGCAACGGGTGATCAGGCGCAAGGAGTCCGCGAAGATCGACGGGTCCGAAGACTTCGTCTTTCTGTTTCCGATCCGAAAGGGCTTGCAATACGAGCAGCGGGGACGCTCGGGGCTAGCCATGCCCGGAACCGTCTTTCTCCTCAACTCTGCCGAAAATTACGTCATCGACGTTCCGGACGGGTCCGAAAACATCACGATCAAGGTCGACCGCCGCCTTCTGATCGATCGGGTCAAAGGGATCGACGGCCTGTGCGCCTCGATGAATATCGCCAACTCACAACTCGTTCCGGTTGTGACAACGCTCGGCGCGCAATTGCTCAATCTTCCGCCGGGAGAGCACGCCGACCGACTCCAGCAGTCGGTGATCGACCTGATCTGCCTGATGCTGGACTTGCGGGAATCGGCACAAGACAAGACCTTCATCAGGCAGACGCTGGCCTCGTCGCTGTACCATCGGATCGATGCTTACCTGCAGCGCAACCTGCACGATTGCGACCTGTCGCCCGATCACGCCGCGCGAGAGCACAAGATCTCGGTCCGCTACCTGCACAAGGTGTTTCACTTTCACGGCACCTCGTTCGGCCAGCGCCTCCTCGAACTCAGATTGCAGCGTGCGCATTACGTCATTTCAAGACATGGCGCCACCACCACCATCAATCTTGGTCAGGTGGCCTATGAATGCGGGTTCACGAGCCAGTCCTATTTCTCGACCTGCTATCGGAAACGCTTTGGCTTGACGCCACGCCAGACCGGGAAGTCCGATCGACAATCCGCCGCCGACGCCGGAAGCTGAATCAGTCGCGGGACCAGGCCACCCCACAGCCGTTGACGGCGCAATGCAGGCGCGACGCACCGCCGTCAACCGCGGGCGCGGATGTGCCGAGCCGATCGACCGGATTCGAGCCGCTCAGGGCCGCGCGGCGATCTTGCGCGGCACGTGGTGCACCGTCATCTCGCCGTCGGGGCAGACGCTGCGCTTGACCTCGGCGAGGACGCGGTTGAAATCCATCTCCGGATTGCACAGCAACACGTCGAGCAGCAGCAGCCGGTATTCCGGCCAGGTGGTCAGCACAATGTGCGACTCGGCGAGGAACAGCGCGATGGTCAGCCCATGCGGGACGTAGCGCACCTCGTAGGAGCCGATGATGGTCGCGCCGACGCTCTGGACCGCGGCGCGCGCGGCCGCTACCAAGGCGGCTTCATCCTCGATCACCGGCAGGCAGTCGTACAGTTCCGCCAGCGCGTGGGTCATCAACATCGGCGATCGGTCCTCAATGGCGGTTCAGTTTCAGCGCCTGTTTGGCACGGATGGCGGCGCGGGCCAACCGCGGCGCTGCCCGTTGTTTTGCGGAGCCGTCGGCCATGGCTGACCCCGAAATCCTGAAAACCATCGCCGAGGCGACCCGGCTGCGCGAAGGCCCGGCCGGCGTCGAGGCGATCCTGCGTGCGGTGTATCGCTCGGGCTCGCTGCGGCTGCAGGACGTCGCCCGCGAGGCCCGGCTGCCGATGCCGATTGCCACCGCCGTCCGCCGCGAACTGGAGAAGGCCGGGCTGCTGGAGCGCAAGCAGGGCCTGGCGCTGAGCCCCGAGGGCCGCGACTTCGTCGAGCGCGAACTCGGGCTCGGCATCACCATCGACGTCACCTGCCCGGCCTGCGCCGGCCATGGCGTGGTGATCCCCGCGGATTTCCAGGCGCAGGTCGGCCGGCTCGCCGCCATCATCGCGCAGGCGCCATCGGTCGATGTCACGCTGGATCAGGCGCCGTGCACCCCGGAGACGTCGCTGCTGCGTGCGCTTCTGATGCTGCAGGCCGGCGCGCTGGAAGGCCGCCGGGTGCTGCTGCTCGGCGACGACGATTCGGTGTCACTGGCGATCGGCCTCGTCGGCCAGGCGCTGGGCAAGGCCGACCTCACCCGCGGCGTGGTGGTGGTCGACGCGGACGAGCGCCGGCTCGCCTTCCTGCGCGAGAATGCTGCCCGCGAAGGCATCGCGCTGCGCACGCTGCATCACGATCTGCGCCAGCCGCTGCCGGCCGAGTTGCAGGGCGCGTTCGACACCATCGAGACCGACCCGCCCTACACGCTCGAAGGCGCGAAGCTGTTTCTGACGCGCGGCCGCGAGGCGCTGGCCGGCGACGGGCTGTGCTACTTTTCGTTCGCGCAATGGCCGCCGCGGCAGATGCTGGCATTGCAGCGGGTGTTTCTCGATCTCGGCCTCGCGGTGCAGACGATCCGGCCGGGCTTCAACGCCTATGCGGGCGCCACCGTGCTTGGCAATGTCGGGCAACTGATCGAACTCGCCGCCGCGGGCCCGGCCGCCGCCGCATTGCCGGCGTGGCAGGGACCGCTGTACACCGCCGAGATCAATCCGCGGATCCGCGCCTATGTCTGCACGTCATGCGGCCGCGAGGCCGTCCTGGGGCGCGGCTCGACGCCGGAGACGATCGAGGCGTTGAAGGATCAGGGATGCGCGAATTGCGGCGGGCACAGCTTCCGCCGCAAGACCGGCGGCTGAACCCGCGGAAAGACGGACTTGCCCGCCGCAGCGGTTCGTGCGAACGCGGCGGCTGAATTCTGGAGTTGAACGATGACCGACAAGCCCCTGCACACGCTGCGCCCGCTGGAGCGCGCGGATCTCGAGAAGATCGGCTGGATGGAAGCCGAGATCGCCAAGATCTCGTTCCCGGACGATCCGATCACCGATGTCGGCTTCTATGTGAAGAAGCTGGAGAAGCTGTTCGGCGACAAGGAAGCCGCGACCTTCGTCGCCGAGCGCGACGGCGAGATCGTCGGCTGGTCCTATGTCAGCATCCGCCGCAACTTCATCACCAAGCAGCCCTACGGCGACTATCACAGCATCTACATCGACCCGTCGCAGCGCGGCTCCGGCCTGTCGAACCTCTTGATGAATTCGGTGTTTGACTGGTGCAAGGCGCAGAAGCTGGATCATGTGGTGTTCCGCACCCGCGCCACCAACGAACCGATGAAGGGCGTGCTGGCCCGCGTCGGCTTCGTGCCGACGCAGATCTATCTGGAAAAGCCGCTCAAGGATTGAGCGCGGCATCGGCGCCGGGCGCGCGCTCTTCCGCAGCACCGCGCGGCAGCACGAACACGTCGTAGCGCACCGTCTTGCCGGCGATCTGGTAGGACGGCTTGCGCACGCCGGCGAGCGGCTCGGCACGCAACGGCCATTTCAGCACGACCCGGCCGCAGCGCGCCGACAGCGCCGCCTGCATCAATTCGCAAACGTCGGGATCGGCGCCGACCAGATCGCGCAGCAGCCGCATCTCCTGCTTGACCAATGCCGTCTTGGTCCGCTCCGGATGCATCGGATCGACGGTCACGACATCGGCCTGCAGGGTCGGAAGCAGGTCGCGCGCATCGCCCTGGATCAGAGTCATCCGGGCGACGACGCCGGCGAGCTCGGCGCTCTCCGCCTGCGCCGCGGCGAGCCCTTGCGCGAGCAGCGCGTGCACCTGCGGCGACCGCTCGATCAACGTGACGCTCGCGCCCATCGACGCGAGCAGGAAGGCATCGCGGCCGAGTCCTGCGGTGGCATCGATGACCTGCAGCGCGCGGCCGGGCGCCATGCCGGTCGCCTTCAGCAGCGCGTGGCTGCGGGCGGCGCCGGAGCGCAATTTGTAACCGACCGCGCCGCCGACGAAGTCGATGGCGAGCGCAGATCGGCCGGCCGCGGCCATCGTCTATTGCAGGCTGAGCGCCACGAAGCGCAGTTCGCCGGCTCCGTTCGAAACCAGCAGCAGCACCGACTTCTTGCCGTCCTTCTTGACCTGATCGATCCGCTTCTTGATATCGGCGGCGCTGGTGACCGCTTCCTGCGCCACTTCGACGATCACGTCGCCGGCCGACAGCCGCTTCTCGGCGGCATCGGAGCCGGTGTCGACGCCGACCACGACGACGCCCTTGACGCTGTCCTTGATCTTGTACTTGCCGCGCAGGTCCTTCGACAGCGCGGCGAGGTCGAGCCCGAGCGCCTTCTGTGTCACCGGCTTTTCCGGCTCCGGCTGCGACTTCGCGGAGGCCGGCTGCGGCTTGGCGCCGTCGTCGAGGCGGCCGAGCGTGACCTGCTTGGTCTCTTCCTTGCCCTTGCGGATGATCACCACGTCGACGGTCTTGCCGACCGCCGTGTCGGCGACCACGCGCGACAGATCCTTCGGCTCCTTGACGTCCTTGCCGTCGAACTTGACGACGACGTCGCCGGGCTCGATGCCGGCGGGCTTGGCCGGGCCCTTGTCGTCGATGCCGGCGACCAGCGCGCCGCGCGCCGGCTTGATGTTGAGGCTTTCGGCGATCTCGTCGGTGACCTGCTGGATCCGCACGCCGAGCCAGCCGCGGCGCAGCTCGCCGAACTGGCGGAGCTGATCGACCACCCCGACCACGGTCTTCGAAGGCACCGCGAATCCGATGCCGATCGAGCCGCCGGACGGCGAGATGATCAGCGTGTTGACGCCGATGACTTCGCCGTCGAGGTTGAACAGCGGGCCGCCGGAATTGCCGCGATTGATCGCGGCGTCGGTCTGGATGTAGCTGTCATACGGCCCCGAATTGATGTCGCGGTTGCGCGCCGAGACGATGCCGGCGGTGACCGTGCCGCCGAGCGAGAACGGGTTGCCGATCGCCACCACCCATTCGCCGAGCCGCAGCTTGTCACTGTCGCCGAACTTCACCGCCACCAGCGGCTTGTTCGCCGGCGGCTTGAACTTCAGCACCGCCAGATCGGTCTTCTTGTCGACGCCGACCAGCTCCGCCTTGATTTTGGTGCCGTCGTTCATGATCAGGTTGATCTCGTCGGCGTCGGCGATGACGTGATTGTTGGTCACGGCAATGCCGGCGGTGTCGACGATGAAGCCCGAGCCGAGCGAGTTGGTCTTGCGCGGGCCGCCACCGCCCTTCTCGCCGCGGCGGTTCTTGAAGAAGTCCTCGAAAAACTCCTCGAAGGGCGACCCCGGCGGCAGATTCGGCTTGGCGCTGTTGCCCTCGCTGGGCGCACTCTTGGCCTCGACGGTCTGGCTGGTCGAGATGTTGACCACGGCGTCGATGACCTTCTCGGCGACGTCCGCGATGCCCTCGGGGCCGCGGGCCTGCGCCGGCGCCGCGGTCAAGGCGGCAGCCGCGCCGAGGCACAAAGCCGTCAGCAGAGGCTTGAACCGGAAGCTCAAGGCGGTGATCGCAACGGGCATGATCGGAACATCTCCTGCATCGAGGCCGGGCAAATTGGGCGCAGCCGCTTGAAAACTCTGCGCCCGATCCGGGGACCGGCGCACGCATCGGAATCGATCGAAGCTACCCCATCCGCTGCACCGATTGCGGCGAAAAACGGACGTCCGTGCTCACGATGCCGTTGAAAACCGGCCGATCCTGTCCGCGGGTCAGCGCCGGACCATCCAGATCAGGATCAGGCCGAGCACGGCCGAGACGATGCCGACCACGCGCAGGATATTGTCCGGAGTCGCCAGTGCGCTTTTCATCGCGCGCCGCATCCAGTTCGGGCTCGCGGCGAAGATCAGTCCTTCCAGCACGAACAACACACCCACCCCGATCAGGAGGTCGGCGAACGCGAAAGACCCCATACGACTGTATCCTCCCGGCCGGGAGACTTGCCCGACAGCCATTATCGACGAAAGCGCAGGCCCAAGCCTGCGCTTCTGAATTCGGGTCTGTTTTAGTCCAGCCGATCGGGGAACGCAAAACGCATTCCAATATCGAGATCCGCTCGCAAAGATACCGTTGACGCCGGTTTCGCGCGAAATGGTTTCGCGGGAAACGGGCACCGGATCGGGTCATGACGACCCGTCACGACGGCGATCCGGTGCCCGGTTCTGGTTTCGATCAGAACCGGAAACGCTAGCGCGGCGCGGCGGCCGGTTCAGGCATTGCCTGCCCCGTCCCGCCCGGCGCGGGAGCCGCCGCAGTCGCCGGCCGTATCGCAGGCCTGCCGGACGAATTGGCGAAGAAGCGGAAGAACTCCGAATCGGGCCGCAGCAGGAAGCGGGTGTCCGAGCTCTTCAGCGACTGATCATAGGCCGTCATCGACCGATAGAACGAGAAGAATTCCGGGTCCTTGCCGTAGGCGGCCGCGAACAGGCGGTTACGCTCGGCGTCGCCCGAACCGCGGATTTCTTCGGCCTGCGAATTCGCCTCGGCGACGATCACGGTCGCCTCGCGGTCGGCCCTCGAACGGATCTCCTGGGCCTTCTGGGCACCCTGAGCGCGGAACTCGGCGGCCTCGCGCTGACGTTCGGTCTGCATCCGCTGATACACCGCCTGGCTGTTCTGCTCCGGCAGATCGGCACGGCGGATACGCACGTCGATGACCTGAATGCCGTAGCCTTCCGCCTCGCGGTCGAGCTGGGCACGAATCCGCTGCATCAAGCCCTCACGCTCGTCGCGCACCACCTGAATGAAGGTGACCTCGCCGAGCACGCGGCGCAGCGCCGAGTTCAACAGCGTCGTGAGCTGGATGTTCGCGGCCGGGATCGACCCGATGCTCTGGTAGAAGCGCAGCGCATTGTTGATGCGATAGCGCGCGAACGCATCGACCACGAGCCGCTTCTGATCGGACGCGATGACTTCCTGAGACGGATTTTCGAGATCGAGAATCCGCTTGTCGATGCTGATCACGGTGTCGATGAACGGCGCCTTGAAATGCAGGCCCGGTTCAGTGACGACGCGCACCGGCTCGCCGAGCCGGACGAGCAGCACCTGCTCGGTCTGGCGGACGGTGAACAGCGACGACCAACCGACGATGATCGCGACCAGGAGGACGATCAGGGCGACGATACCTGCGATTCCGGTCTTCATCGGCTGCCTCCGCCCTGGGTCTGCTGGTTCTGCGGCTGCGTCGGTGTAGCCGGCGCCGTGCGGCGCGGGCTCAACTCACTCAGCGGCAGATACGGCACGATGCCCTGGCCTCCCCCGGGGCCAGACCCCGAATCGTAAACGAGCTTCTCGGCCGGGCCGAGCACACGCTCCATGGTTTCGAGATAGATCCGCTGACGGGTCACGTCGGGCGCCTTCCTGTATTCTTCATAGACGTCGAGGAAGCGCGCGCTCTGGCCCTTGGCCTCGGCGACCGCCTGTCCTTTGTAGCCTTCGGCGGCCTGGATGATCTGGGCGCCGCGACCCTTGGCGTCCGGGATGACCCGGTTGGCGTAGGTCTGCGCCTCGTTCTGCAGCCGCTCGAGGTCGGCGCGCGCCGCCTGCACGTCGCGGAACGCGTCGATGACCTGCAGCGGCGGGTCGACCTTCTGCATCTGCACCTGCTGGATGAGAACGCCGGCGCCGTAGCCGTCGAGCGTCTTCTGCATCAGTTCCTGGACGCCGCCCTCGATCGTGGTTCGGGCGCCGGTCAGGATCGGCTGGATGTTGGAGCGGCCGATCACTTCGCGCATCGCGCTTTCGGCGACGGCCTTCACGGTGCCTTCCGGGTTCTGGATGTTGAACAGGAAATTGCCGACGCCGTCGGGCTTGATCCGCCACAGCACGGCGAAGTCGACGTCGACGATGTTCTCGTCGCCGGTCAGCATCAGGCTCTCTTCGGGAACGTCACGCACCGTCGTGCCGCGCCGCGCGGGGTCGTTGATCATCGTCATGCCGATACTGATCGTCGACACGCGCAGCGCCTTCGGCAGCAGTACGGTCTCGATCGGATACGGCAGATGATAATTCAGGCCCGGCTGAACGGTGCGGACATGCTTGCCGAAGCGCAGCACGACGCCGAGTTCTTCGGACTGTACCCGGAAGAACCCGGACAGGCCCCAGATCGTCAGCGCGCCGAGCACCGCGATGGCGATGCCGAGACCGCTGAAATAACCGCCGGGAAGCAACTGCTGAAGCCGGTCCTGGCCGCGACGGAGCAGATCTTCCAGGTCAGGCGGCCGCGGCCCCGATCCCGATGATTGCGGCCCGGAGCCCCATGGCCCCTTCGGACCAGAACCCCACGGTCCTCCGCCTTGATTCTTCCACGGCATCAAAAGTCTCCTCAGCGGTCCGGCGATCGTGCGGACCCCAATTCGTGAACGGCTTTATAGGGGACGGGCCCGGCAGGCACAACGCGCGTCGTCACTTGTCGCGAGCTAAGCCCTGCCGCAATTTTGTCAATGTGGATCGCGCGGTGCTCAAGGTTAACGTGCAGTGCAGCGTCGATAGGTCACATACGAGACATCGGCGCTGTCCTGGGGGCCGGCTGCGTGATGCGTCCGAGCCGTTTCCTCCCACTGCGACGGGTCGAGCGCGGGAAAAGTCGCATCGCCCGGCGGGCTCGCATGTACCTCGGTCAATTCGATCCGAGTCGCGCGCGGCAGCCAGTGCGCATAGATTTCCGCGCCGCCGATCACCGCGATTTCGGTGGCAAAACGCCGCATCGCATCGCCGCATGCGACTTGCTCCGCGGCGTCGAATGACGGCACGACCACCACGCCGTCCGCATGGAAGGTCGGGTCTCGGGTCACCACGATATTGGTTCGTCCCGGCAACGGCCGGCCGATCGACTGATAGGTCTTGCGACCCATGATGATCGGCTTGTTCAGCGTCAGTTGCTTGAAGCGCTGCAGGTCGGATTTCAGCCGCCACGGAATCGCGTTGTCCCGCCCGATCACGCCATTGTCGGCAACCGCCACGATGAGGACGATCGACAGTCGCGAGCTAACTCCCGGGCTACTCACACCGCCACCTCCGCCTTGATGTGCGGGTGCGGATCGTAGCCGTGCAGGGTGAAGTCTTCGTAGCGGAAGCCGAAGATGTCGGTCACGGCGGGATTGATCGCCATCGCCGGCAGCGCGCGCGGGGCGCGGGTCAGTTGCAGCCGCGCCTGCTCCAGATGATTGGAATACAGATGCGCGTCGCCGAGCGTGTGGATGAAGTCGCCGGGCTTCAGCCCCGTGACCTGCGCCACCATCATCGTCAGCAGCGCGTAGGACGCGATGTTGAACGGCACGCCGAGAAACACGTCCGCCGAGCGCTGATACAATTGGCACGATAGCCTGCCGTTCGCGACGTAGAACTGGAACAGGCAATGACACGGCGGCAACGCCATCTTCTCGACATCCGCCGGATTCCACGCCGTGACGATCAGCCGACGCGAGTCCGGGTTGCGCCTGATCATGTCGACGACATGGGCGATCTGATCGATGCTGCGGCCGTCCGCGGTCGGCCACGAGCGCCATTGCGCGCCATAGACAGGGCCGAGGTCACCGTTGGCGTCCGCCCATTCGTCCCAGATCGTGACGCCGTGGTCGTGCAGATATTTGATGTTGGTGTCGCCCTGCAGAAACCACAGCAGCTCGTGAATGATCGCCTTGAGCGGTAACCGCTTGGTGGTCAGCATCGGAAAACCGGCGGCGAGATCGAACCGAAGCTGATGGCCGAACACCGACAGCGTGCCGGTGCCGGTGCGGTCGTGTTTTTCGGCGCCGTCGCTCAGGATGCGTTCGAGCAGGTCGTGGTACGGAATCATCGGTCGGCGGTGTCCGGAATGGCGCCGGCGTGGCGTCCGCCGGGAGCGGTCGCTGCGCGAGGCTGCGGATCTTCGGATTTCATGCCGAAAATACCCCTGCCGGTCGAAACAACAAGGTTTGATCGCGGCAGGTCAGCTGTCTTCAACCGTTTTGTCAGTCGCTGGCTCGCTTCAGCACCTGCCCCCATTTCTGCAGCTCGGTCCGCAGGTGCGCGTGAAGCGCGTCCGGCGTGCGCTGGTCCGGCGGGGGAACGATGCCGCCGAGGCCGATCAGCGGATCGCGGACCTCGGGCCGGTCCAGCGCCCGCATCACCGCAGCGTTCAAGACGCCGACAATTGCCTCCGGCGTGCCTTTCGGCACGAACATCGCGTTCCAGGCTTCGACCTGGAACGCCGGCAGACCGGCCTCGGCGGCGGTCGGCACGGTCGGCACGGCAGGATCACGTTCCGGACTGGCAATGACGTAGGCCCGCACCGCGCCTTCCCGCAGCGGCGGCACCACGTTGACGATCTGGTCGCACATATAATCGACCTGCCCCGCCGCCAGAGCATCCATCGCCGGCTTCGTTCCATTGAACGGAACGCCGGTGGGATCGATCCTGAGCAGATGATTGAGCAGCGTGCACGAGGCATAGGACACCGATCCGACCCCCGCATGCGCCATATTGAGGACGTGGGTGTGGCCCCGCACGTAAGCGACGAATTCGCCGAAATCGGCCGCCGGGAAATGCCGACGCGCCACCAGCAGCACCGGCATTCGTGTCAGCAGCGCGACCGGTGCGAAATCGGCATCCGGATCGTAGCCGAGCTTGGGATACAGCGCGACCGCCGCAGCATGGGTCCCCATATGACCGACGATCAGCGTATAGCCGTCGGGCGCGGCCCGCGCCGCGCGCTGGGTCGCCGTGGTGCCGCCGGCGCCGACGACGTTCTCGATCGCGATCGGCTGGCCCAACGTCTTCGACATCTCGGCAGTGACGATCCGCGCCACCACGTCGGTCGGGCCGCCCTTTGCGAACGGAACGATCACGGTGAGCGGACGTGCCGGATAGTCGGCCGCTGTTTGACCGACCGCCGGCTCGCCCGCAAGCGACGCCGAAACCGCGATGACGAGACCGACGACGCGCCTGGACGCGATCGCGCGCGCGATGCAATGCATGTTCCGCCTCCGGCAGAAATTCCTTGCCAATATCGAGATGATCGGGAGCGAATGACCCGATCGAGTATATCAGACAGTTCACGACGCTGACGTCTGCGTCGCGCAAATCGATCAGTTCTCGGACTCGACGAAAACCTCGTCGCGCTTGCTGCGCAGCGACGGAAGCACCGCGAGCACCAGAAGTCCTGCGGCTACCGCGAGCAACGTCGCCGACAGCGGCTGGGTCACGAAGATCGTCGCGTCGCCGCGCGAAATCAGCAGCGCCCGGCGCAGATTCTCCTCCATCAGCGGTCCGAGCACCATTCCGAGCAGCAGCGGAGCCGGTTCGAAATCGTGCTTGACCAGCCAATAGCCGATCAGTCCGAAAATACCCGCCATCACGACGTCGATCGGCGCATTGTTCACCGAATAGATGCCGATGGCGCAGAATACCACGATCGCCGGAAACATCAGCCGGTACGGCACGCGCAGCAACCGTACCCAGACTCCGACCAGCGGCAGGTTGATGATCAGCAGCATCAGATTGCCGATCCACATCGAGGCGATCATGCCCCACACCAGTTCCGGCTGATTCTGCATCACCTGCGGTCCCGGCACGATGCCGTGAATGGTCATTGCGCCGACCATCAGCGCCATCACCGCGTTCGGCGGAATGCCGAGCGTCAGCAGCGGGATGAAAGACGTTTGCGCAGCGGCATTGTTGGCGCTTTCCGGCCCCGCCACGCCTTCGATCGCGCCCCGGCCGAACCGGTAGGGCGTCCGGGAGATCTTCTTTTCCAGCGTATAGGCCGCGAACGACGCGATCACGGCGCCGCCGCCCGGCAGGATGCCGAGAATCGAGCCGAGCACGGTCCCGCGGGCGATCGCGGGCGCGGCGTCGCGCAGATCCTTCCGGGTCGGCATCAGGCCGGTGATCTTCTGCTGCACCAATTGCCGATCGGCCTCGGTGCCGCCGTCGAGGTTGCGAATGATCTCGGCGAAGCCGAACACCCCCATCGCTACGGTGGCGAAGCCCAGACCGTCGGCGAGTTCGGGAATGCCGAAGGTCATGCGGGACGCGCCGGTTTCGATGTCGGAGCCGATCATCGACAGCAGCAGGCCGAGCGCGATCATCGCGACCGCCTTGAGCACCGACCCCTTCGCCAGCACCACCGCGAAGATCAAACCGAGCACCATCAGGGAAAAATATTCTGCCGGCCCGAACTCCAGCGCCAGCTTGGTCAGCGGCGCGCCCAGCACCGCGATCAGCACGGTGGCGAAACAGCCGGCGGCGAAGGAGCCGATCGCAGCGATCGCCAGCGCCGGACCGGCCCTGCCCTGCTTGGCCATCTGGAAGCCGTCGAGGGTCGTGACCACCGAGGTCGCCTCGCCCGGAATGTTGACCAGGATCGATGTGGTCGAGCCGCCATATTGCGCGCCGTAATAGATACCGGCGAGCATGATCAGCGCGCCGATCGGCGGCAGGCCGAAGGTGATCGGAAGCAGCATCGCCACGGTGGCGATGGTGCCGATGCCGGGCAGCACGCCGATCAGCGTGCCGACCAGGGCGCCGACGAGACAGAGCCCGAGATTCATCGGCGAGGCCGCGACCTGGAAGCCGAGCGCGAGATTGGAGAACAGATCAAGCATCGCGCGCGCTCACCGGATCAGGACAGACGGATACAGCGGCATCGGCAGCCCCAGCGCATAGGGGAACAGCAGGCTGCAGCCGATCGTCAGCGCGATGCCGACGAGGACGGTTTCCTTCCAACGCGTCTCGGGGGTTCCGAGCGCGGCGATCAGGAAGCTGGCGAAGGCGGAGATGATCAGTCCGAGCGGGCGAATCGAGACGGCGAAACACAGGATGGCGAGGCCGACGAACAAAGGTCCGCGCCAGTGAAATTTCGCCATCGGTTCGCCGTCGACGAGGACGGCGGTCACCGTGAGGACGATGCCGATCCCGAGCAGCAGCAGCGCGAAGATCCGCGGCGCCGTGCCGGCGCCGAACGAAAAGCCCTGCATGCCCTGAAGATCGCTCGATGCCCACAGCGCGAAGGCAGCCACCGCCACCAGAGCGAGGCCGCCGATGAAATCCTGCGGTCCGCGAATCCATTTCGGAAACAGGGATTTGTCCGAGATCCCGCTCGGCGTGTCGCTCATCGTGTCCTCCCCGTTGCCGGGCTTCGTCGCCCGTTTTTGTTATCGGCGGCGTGGCCGTCCTGCCTACTCAGTTTCGTCAGACAACGCCAGCGAAACCCAGAGCGCCGCCGGCGATCAACAGCCACAGCGGATTGAGCCGTGTTGCCGCCGTGAGCATTGCGGCGGCCGCGGTGACGAGCGCGGTCGGACGGCACATCGCCGGCGTCGCGACTTTCGCACCGGCGATTCCGGCGACCTGATAGCCGATCAACGTGACGATCAGGACGTTGGGGATGCCGGAGACGATCGCGCGATCGCATAGGCGTCGGCGAATTGAACGTCGGCGTGAGGCACCTCGACGACGATGCGATGGATCTCCGGCACCGCGGCGTTGGCGCCGATCGCGAACAGCGACATCCGGGCGAATGTCGCGGCCAGACGGCTCCCTACCAACGACCACCGGCATTCTTGCCGGCTGCCTTTTCCCCTCCGGCCGGGCTGACCGGATAACTTACGTTTTGCCGGCGAACGCCCTTCCGCCCCAAGCCATTGCCCCCTATATTGGGAAGGTCGGGGCAACCCGACTATGGAAATAAATGGCCGTCGTAATAAACCATTCGGACCCGGGGGCAGTACCCGGCGCCTCCACCCAAGCCCGCCTGTTTCGAGTTGGAAGCGCGGGCTTCGGCGGGGGCGAAACAGGATCGACGAGGGCGTAAAGGGCTTGCTTTTTCCCGGTATTGTTCCGCCGTTATCGGGCTATGCAATAGTTGCCAACGACAACTATGCTCCGGTTGCTCAGGCTGCGTAACGCAGTTTGAAAGACCAAGTCTGAAGTCCTGACGGGTTAAGCTCCGTTTGGCGGGGTTCGGAGGCACCTGGCAACAGAAGCCTCCACTTTACTTTTCCTCCACCTCCCCTGGTGCCTTCCGTCGACGCCGGGGAGCACAATAATTCCAACGTGATGCCTGCTGACCCCGGGCCTTTGCCGGGTTACGATCCGTCCGGTCGGCGCGAGTCGGGCCCTGATGCCGATGGTGATCAGTGTCGAAACGTCCGGCGACGGGACCAGCGAGCACAGCACGAGGCGGGCACAGGACAGGTCATGGCCACCGATCACATCCGATACGACGTCCTCGCGCGCGAAGCCTTGCGCGGCGTGCTGCGGCAGGTCCTGACCGACGTCGCTCAGCACGGCCTGCCCGGCGAGCACCACTTCTTCATCACCTTCCTGTCCAAGGCCGATGGCGTGAAGCTGTCGCCACGGCTGCTGGCGCAATATCCGGAGGAGATGACCGTCATCCTCCAGCATCAATTCTGGGATCTGGTGGTGACCGAGGATCGTTTCGAGGTCGGGCTGTCGTTCGGCGGCATTCCGGAGCGGCTGGTGGTGCCGTTTTCGTCGATCAAGAGCTTCTTCGATCCGTCGGTGCAGTTCGGCCTGCAATTCGAAGCCGGTGACGGCGCCGCTGAAGCTGCCGACACCGACGCCCCGGAGATCGCCCCCCCGGCTCCGAGCCCGGCTTTGCCCGCCGCGGCCGATTCCGGGCCTGCCGAAATTGCCGCCGACGAGGCGGTCAAATCCGAAGGCGCCGAAGTGGTGCGGCTCGATCGCTTCCGCAAGAAATAGGGTTTCGCGCAGCCGTCGCGCCCCCTCCGCCGGCCGCGGCGCGGCCTGCGGGGTTCTTTACGATTCCCCCGCTGACCGACAGGACGACCGCGATGGCCCGTAAGCCCGATGCCCCCAAGCTGGGGGCGACCCGCAGCGAAACCGACAGCTTCGGTCCGATCGAGGTCGCCGCCGACCGCTACTGGGGCGCGCAGACCGAACGCTCGCGGCAGAACTTCCGGATCGGCCGGGAGCGGATGCCGATCGGCCTCGTGCACGCGCTCGGCATCGTCAAGCTCGCCGCCGCCGAGACCAATCGCGAACTCGGCCTGCTCGACCAGCGCCGCGCCGGCGCCATCGTCCGCGCGGCACGCGAAGTGATCGACGGCAAGCTCGACGATCACTTCCCGCTGGTGGTGTGGCAGACCGGCTCCGGCACCCAGACCAACATGAACCTCAACGAGGTGATCGCCAACCGCGCCAACGAGCTGCTCGGCGGCGAGCGCGGCAGCAAGACGCCGGTCCATCCCAACGACCACGTCAACATGAGCCAGTCGTCGAACGACTCGTTCCCGACCGCGATGCACATCGCCGCCGCGCAGGCGATCGTCGCCGATCTGATCCCCGGCCTGACGATGCTGCACGACGCGCTGCGCGCCAAGGAGAAAGCCTTCGCCAAGATCGTCAAGATCGGCCGCACCCATACCCAGGACGCCACCCCGCTGACGCTCGGCCAGGAGTTTTCCGGCTACGCCGCGCAGGTCGCGAGCAGCCTGGCCCGGCTGAAGCTCGCGGTGAAGGAACTGTATCCGCTGGCGCAGGGCGGCACCGCGGTCGGCACCGGCCTCAACACCCACCCGAAATTCGCCAAGGCGTTCGCCAAGCGCGCCGCCGCGCTGACCGAGCTGCCGTTCGTCACCGCGCCGAACAAATTCGAGGCGCTGGCGAGTAACGACGCTTACGTCTCGGTGCACGGCGCAATCAACGCCGCCGCGACCGCGCTGTTCAAGATCGCCAACGATATCCGCCTGCTCGGCTCAGGGCCACGCTCGGGACTCGGCGAGCTGATCCTGCCGGAGAACGAGCCGGGCTCCTCGATCATGCCCGGCAAGGTCAACCCGACGCAATGCGAAGCGCTGACGATGGTGTGCTGCCAGGTGTTCGGCAATCACACCACCATCACCGTCGCCGGCAGCCAGGGTCACTTCGAACTCAACGTCTACAAGCCGGTGATGGCGCAGGCGATGCTGCAGTCGGTCGGGCTGCTGGCCGACGCCGCGCGGTCGTTCACCACCCATTGCGTCGACGGCATTCGCGCCGACGAAGTCCGGATCGGCGAACTGATGCAGCGCTCCTTGATGCTGGTGACCGCGCTGGCGCCGAAGATCGGCTACGACAACGCCGCGAAGATCGCCAAATCCGCGCATCAGCGCGGCACCACCCTGAAACAGGAGGCGTTGCGGCTCGGCCTGGTGAGCGAAGCCGAGTTCGACCGGCTGGTCCGTCCGGACAATATGACGCATCCTGGATGAGCCGTGCCGTCGCGCAGACTGACCAAAAATGCCATTTTGGAAATTGATGTAAATCATATCCCTTGCTCGTGCGGATTGATCAACTTGATCTCGCAGCGTTGTGATTTGGTAATTTTAATCCGCCGTCGGCGGGCCGGAATTAGCAGCAACCTGCAGCGGTGAGGACTGTATTCTTGATGGTGATCGAGCCGCCTATGGCTTCGTGCATTCGTGCCCGGCCCTGAGCGACGCCCGTTGCCGATTAGTCGATAATGGGTGTTCGTAATGGTGGATGTGGTCAATTTGAGACGTTTCAAGAAACGGGCGGAGCGGGAAGCAGCCGCGAAGCTCGCCGACGTCAATCGTGCGCGATTTGGCAGGACCAAATCGCAGCGTGCGAGCGACGAGCATCGGGTCGGTCGCGCCAATGAACTGCTGGATCAACATGTAATCGGTGGCGAGGACGCGTCATGAAATCGCCGGTCGTCAAACGATCGATCGTGGTCGCGGGCCACAAGACCAGTGTCAGCCTCGAAGAGGCGTTCTGGAACGGCATGAAGGAGATCTCCGGCGTGCGGGACATGACTTTGTCCGAGCTCGTCGGTGAAATCGACGGCAATCGTCAGCAGGGCAATCTGTCGTCGGCGATTCGCCTGTTCGTGCTGGACTACTTCCGCAGCCGCGCGATGCAGCAACCGCAGCAGCCACAGCCCGTGGTCGAAGCCAAGGTCGATAGCAGCATCGTGGCGCACTGATCGACTTCGTCGGTTGGTGCGCAGTTAGTTGGCCGCCCGCGAATTGTTCGGGGGCGTGAGAACCAAAGGCGGGCGCGACCGGGACGGTCGCGCGTCGCCCGGTGCGGGTTTGATTTCCAGAGCCGGCGGTAGCGGCGCTAGCTTCTCGCGTGTGCCGGGCTTGTCGCTGGTCGCGGCTTGGGGCGGCCCAGCTTGGGGCGTCGCGGTTCGGGGCGGCACGGCTTGGGGCAGCGGTGCAACGGGCACAGGCTTCGGCGTGGCGGCCCGTGGTGATGGCTGCGATGGCGACGGCTGTGACGGCGCGCGGCGCGGGTCGGCATCCGGCAACGGCACCAGCGGTGAGGCCGCGCCCTGCTGCGACTCGGTCGGCGCGGGCCCGTTCGATGGCGCTGCCTTCGACGGCGCTGCTGGTGCAAGGCTGTTCTGCGCCGGATTCGCTGCGGCAATCGGCGCCGCTCCGTCGGAAGCCGGACGCGACGCCGGCAATGCCGGCGGTTTCGCCTCCTGCTCCAGGCTTTCCAGCTTCTTGGTCTCGCGATCGATCCGCTGCACCGTCAACCAGGACGACAGCGCCGACAGATCGACGTTGCGCGTCAGCCGCTCCGGCGGGCCGGCTGCGAAAATCCGGATGTCGGGCGGAAGCCCCGGGCCGGTGCCGGTCAGCGCCAGCGTGGCGCGCAGATCGGCCTGCCCCGCCGGGATGTCGTAGCCGCCCGAGATCACCGCCCGCGCGCCCTTGGCGGTCAGCGGCGTGGCCGCGACCCGCAGACGCCCGTCGGCGAGGCTGAGCGGGAACTGCGCGCTGTCGACCGCAAGCGTTCCACCCGACAGAACCGGCTCGACCATCCGGGCGAGGCTGGCTTCGTCGATCGGTGTCGGCGACTCGCCGGCCCGCATCGCGACCTCGAACGCCTTGGGATCGAGCCCAGGGATTTGCGCCCGCTCCAGCGTCAGCGTGCCGCCGCCGGCCAGAGCGCCGCCCAGCGCCGAAGCGCTGCGGCCGACGCTGTCGAGCGTGATCTGCAGCGACGCTTTGGCCGCCGGCATCGCCTGCTCACCGTAACGCAGCGCCGACGCATCCGCACCTGCCAGCCCGACATCGGCGTCGAACGCGACGCCGGCATCGCCCGGCCTGGCGTGCAGCACGACTTTGGCGTCGCCGCCGCCGAGCTTGCCCTTGGCGTCCAGCGTCAGGGTCCGGCCGTCGTGGCGCAATAGGCCGCCGAACGGCTGCAGCTCGGCGCCCCCGGGCAGCGTCGCGCGCAGCGCCTGGAAAGCGACCTTGCCGCGCCAGCCATGCAGCAGGCCGCGGCCGAGCGGCTCGGCCGGATCGTGGCCGGTGACGCCGAGCGCCAGCTGCAGCGCCGGCCCGAGCGCCAGCGCATCGAGACCGGCCTCGCCATCGACGCCGATCTCGTCGCCGAGCGTCAGCGCCAGCCGCCCGCGCAGACGCGCGCCGCCGAGGCCGGCGTCGATCTCGTTGAAGCTCCACTGCCGGCCGGCGACCGCGAGCCGCGAGGTCGCGCTGATCCTCGCTGCATCGCCGCCCGCCGCAGCAAGGTCGAACAGCGGCGCCAGATCGACCCGGCGCGCATTCAGCGACAGCGTCGCCTTCGGTTCGGCCGCCCACGGCTCGACCGGGCCGTCGGCCGCGATGTCGAGAGCTGCGCTCGTCAGATGCGCCTTCACCTTCAGCGGCCCGCCCCACGCGCCGGACGCGGCGAGGTCGAGCGTACCGCCGCCCTCGCCGGCGGCGATCGCCCGATCGAGCCCGAGCAAGGTCAACAACGAGACGCCGCGCTCGGCCGACAATTTGCCGCTCAGGCTGATGTTGCTGCGACTGAGCGCGTCCGCCTTGAGATCCCCGATGTCGGCGCCGCTCGGCGTCGCCTTCAGAGTTACCGTACCCTTGAGCGGCCGGCTGTCGATCTGCGCCACCGCGCCCGCATTGACCTGCCCGGCCTTCGCCTTGTCGGCCTCGAGTGTCAGCGCGATCGAAATCCGCGCATCGCCTGGCGCGGCGCCGGGCCCCTCGCCGATGGTCTTCAGCCGTGCGGCGATGGTCGGCGCGACCTGATCGAGCGCGTCGGCGATCGGGCGCAGCGACGGCGCGAGCGCCGCGAGATTGAGCCGACCGATGGCGTTGGCGCGATCGAGCCGGCCGTCGCCTTGCAGCGTCACGCCGCTTGCACTCCGGGCCTCGAGCTGATCGAGCGAGACGGTGCCGGGTCCGTAGCCGAACTTCGTCCGCAACGGCCGCCAGATCTGGCCGCCGGATGTGGCCTCTTCGAGATCGAGCGCGACGCTCGCCTGCTCCGGCCAGTTGTCGCGCGGACCCGCCAGCGAATGCCACAATTCGGTGGCGGCATCGAGATCGACCCGGTCGCCCGCCAGCACGGCCTCGATCCGGCCGCCGCGATCGACCGTCCGGCTGGTGGCGATGCGGCCCCGCAGCGTGCCGCCATCCGCCTCGATCGTCAGCGGATCGATCGTGACCGCGTCGGTCGACGCGGCGACGCGGCCCTGCATCCGCAAGGGCTTCGCCGGACCGACCCGTGTCGGCGCGCGCCCCTGCAGCCACGCGGTGAGCAGATCGGGATCGGCGGACTCGATCGTCAGCGTACCGTTGAACTGATCCGACGCGCCGGCCGGCCCGCCACCCCCGCTCAGCGCCAGCCGCGAACCGCCGGGCGCCCGCAGGGCGAAGCGATCGATCCGCCACATCGCGCGGTCGGAGCGCAGCTCCGCGGCAATTTCGGTCAGCGGCCGGCCGCCGAGCATGATCTGCTCGGCGTCGAGCACGAGCCGCATCGGTAGCGGCGGCTGCGGCGTCATGCCGATGCGGTCGCGCAATTGCCGCAGCCAGCCCGCCGGGTCGTCGCCCTCCGCGGCCAGCAGCCTGTCGCCGTCGAGCTGGCGCGCCGCCAATCTGGCGGTGAGCAGCGGCGCTGCGCCGAACCGGACGTCGCCGGAACCGGCGAGCTTCAGCGCGCGCTCCTCAGCCCCCCAGCTGACGTCGAGCTGATCCAGCGCCGCCAGCGCGGGATCGGCTTTCACCTTCGCCGAGATCCGCCACGGCGTGCGCGAGCCGTCGGGCGCGGCCGTCGCCGAGAGCATGGCGGTGCCCTCGAACCGCGGCGAGCGGCCGGCGAATGCCAGCACGCCGTCGAGATCGGCCGTCACGCCACGCCCGGCCTGATCGACCGTGAGGTGCAGTCGCGTGCCATCGTTCGTCGCCTGACTCGTCCCTTGGCTCGCCGCCGCCCGCCCGGCCGACAGCCGGAACGGATAGCGCGTGCCGTGCATCAGGAAATTGCCGTCGCCGCGCAGCGAGGTGCCCTGGGCGCGCAGATCGCCGGCGAAAGCGATGTCGCTGAGTTCGAGCGTGGAGCGGCTGGCGGCGTCGTGCAGCGCGATCCGGCCGGTCAGATTGAGCCGGTCGATCGACAGCGCGGCGAGGTCGGACAGGCCGGAGGCCGGCCAGTCGAGCCGGCCGTCGGCATCGAGCCCGAGGTCGAGCGCAAAGCCGTTGACCGAGAGTTCGTCGGCGCGCCATTCGCCGCGCATCAGCGCGCCGAGGCTGAATTCGACATCGAGCTTGGCGGCGCGGATGCGGCCGGGATCGTTAGCGCCGCCGATGGTGACGTCGCGCAGCCGTAGCGTCGGCGTCGGCAACAGCCTCGCGTCGAGGTCGCCCGCGACCCGGACCGGCGCGCCGGCGAGCCGCGTCGCCTCGGTCTCGAACTGATCGCGGAACTGATTCCAGTCGACCACGAAAGGCCCGACCAGGGCGGCGAGCAGCGCCACAATCAGCGCGATGGCCAGGCCGAGCAAGGTCGTCTGCAACGCGTGTGTCCCCCCGGGCGATCAGCCTGCCCCGGCCAACGATCATTAGCTCCGTCTTATCAACGCATAACAACGAATGATGGCGAACTCACAGCAATTTCCGCCGCACATCAGGGTGAGGCGGAAATATCAACACTTCAAAGCCCTTGCGGCAGGATCTTGCCGGGATTGAAGATGTTTTGCGGGTCAAGCGCCTGCTTGATCGCGCGCATCGCCTGCAGCGCCTCGATGCCGAGTTCGGCTTGAAGATATTTCTGCTTGCCCTGACCGATGCCGTGTTCGCCGGTGCAGGTGCCGTCCATTGCCTGCGCCCGCTCGACCAGACGGTGCATGAACTCATCGGCGCGCGCCATCTCGTCGGCGTCGTTGACGTCGCATAGCAGCGAGCAATGGAAATTGCCGTCGCCGACATGGCCGACGATCGGCGCCAGCAGGCCGAGCCGCGCCATGTCCTGCTCAGTCTCGGCGACGCAATCGGCCAGCCGGGAGATCGGCACGCAGACATCGGTGGCGACCACGCCGACGCCGTCGCCGGGCCGCAGCGCCCGCACCGACCAATAGGCGTCGTGCCGGGCCTGCCAGAGCTTGTTGCGGTCTTCGGGCCGCGTCGTCCAGGTGAAGTCGCCGCCGCCGCAATCCTTGGCGATCGCGCCGAAATTCTTCGACTGCTCGCCGACCTCGACCTCGCTGCCGTGGAATTCCAGCAGCAGCAGCGGCGTCTCCGGCAGCGTCAGCTTGGAATAGGCGTTGACGGCCCTGACCTGGGACTCGCTGAGCAGCTCGATCCGCGCCAGCGGGATGCCGGTCTGGATCGCCAGGATCACCGCCTGGCAGGCGTCGGTGACCGACGAAAACGAGCACGAGGCCGCCGCGATCACCTCGGGGATGCCGCGCAGCTTGATGGTCAGTTCCGAAATGATGCCGAGCGTGCCCTCGCTGCCGACGAACAGATGCGTCAGGTCGTAGCCGGCGGCGGACTTTTTGGCGCGGGTGCCGGTGGTGATGATCTCGCCGTCGCCGCGAACGACTTTCAGCGCCAGCACGTTGTCGCGCATGGTGCCGTAGCGGACCGCATTGGTGCCGGAGGCGCGCGTCGCCGCCATGCCGCCGATCGAGGCGTCGGCGCCCGGATCGATCGGGAAGAACAGGCCCTGGTCGCGAAGGTCCTCGTTCAGAGCCTTGCGGGTGACGCCGGGCTGGATCACGCAGTCGAGATCCTCGGCATGAACGCTGAGGATCTTGTTCATGTCGCGCAGGTCGATCGAAATGCCGCCAGCCGGGGCGTTGACGTGGCCCTCCAGCGAGGTGCCGGTGCCGAACGCGATCACCGGCACGCGGTATTTGGCACAAATGCGCACCACGTCCTGGATGTCCGCCGTCTCCTGCGCCATCACCACCGCGTCCGGCGGCTGGTTCGGCAGCCAGGTGGTGGTGTGGCCGTGCTGTTCGCGAACCGCGAGCGACGTGACGAGACGGTTGCCGAACCGCGCCGCGAGCGCTTCAATGGCGCTGGCCACGGCCTGCGGCTCGGCGCGCTTCGGCGTGTTGGTGATGGTCAGGCCCACGATAAAAATCCTCCGGATCGGATCGACCGTGGCAAAGGATACCGGAGGGGTCAAGGGAGGAGCATTTGACTTTGGAAGCAGATCGCAACGTCGACGCCGGCAGCATCGCCGCGCCGTTCGTCACCACCGTGATGCAGATCGAACCGGCCTGGATCGACTACAACGGCCACCTCAACATGGCCTACTACAATGTGCTGTTCGATCGCTCGATCGATCAGATGTGGCTCGAACTGGGGATTGGTCCGGACTATCTGAAAACCCGCGGCGGCTCGACCTTCACGGCGGAGTGCCACGTGCGCTATCTGCGCGAGGTGCATCTCGGCGACCCGGTGCGGGTGCACGTCTACCTGATCGCAGCGGACGAAAAACGCATTCACACCTTCGAGGAACTGCGCCACGCCGAGGAAGGCTGGCTGTCGGCGACGTCCGAGAACATGACGATGCATGTCGACATGGGCGTCCGCAAAGTCGCGCCGTTTCCGCCCGACATCCGCGCCCGGATCGAGCGCGTCGCCGAGGCGCATCGCGCGGCGCCGCGGCCCGAGGGCATCGGACGAAGCATCGCAATGCCCTCGAAGCGCGCGGAGCCGGTGCGCTAGACTCGCGTGCGGCCGCGAACCAGGCCGACCACCGCGGAGACTAGGAAAAGCACGATCGCGATGAAGAAGATCACCTTGGCGATTTCGATCGAGGCGCCGGCGATGCCGCCGAAGCCGAGCAGACCCGCGATCAACGCGACGACCAGAAAAGTGACAACCCAACCCAGCATGAGACCATCTCCGTTTCGCTTGGGACTTGTCCGCGCGGGACGTCCCTGAGGACCTTGGCTCGGCGAGCGAACAGCCGCGCCGTCTGGCGAACCAATCCGTCGCCGGAACGAAAGTTCCGGCGCGTTTCCGTGCGCGCAGGGCCATAATTTGCAGCGTGTTTGCGGAACGAAAATTCGTGGACGCCTGTGTTTGCGGGGCCGCCTTGCGCGGGACAACCTGTCGTTTCGGGCTCGCAGACCCCATATCGCCGGATAATCCTGCTATGAAGGCTCCCCATCGCAAGCCCGCGGTGCCAACGTGGGTCAAAGACGATTCGCATGACTGAACCGAACAAGCGCGCCAATCCCGACCTCTCCGGCTATCAGCCCGCCGCCGGCGGCATCGCCGCGCGGGCGCGCGCCTCCGCGGCGCCGGCCTATCTGTCGGGGCTCAATCCGGAGCAGCGCGAGGCGGTCGAGACGCTGGACGGCCCGGTGCTGGTGCTGGCCGGCGCGGGCACCGGCAAGACCCGGGTGCTGACGACGCGGATCGCCCACATCCTCTCCACCGGCCGCGCCCGCCCCGCCGAGATCCTGTCGGTGACCTTCACCAACAAGGCCGCGCGCGAGATGAAGCTGCGGCTGGGGCAGATGCTCGGCCAGGCGGTCGAGGGCATGCCGTGGCTCGGCACCTTCCATTCCATCGGCGGCCGCATCCTGCGCTATCACGCCGAACTGGTGCAGCTCACCTCGAACTTCACCGTGCTCGACACCGACGACCAGATAAGGCTGCTGAAGCAGCTCCTCGCCGCCGACAATATCGACGACAAGCGCTGGCCGGCGCGGATGCTGGCCGGGCTGATCGACGGCTGGAAGAACCGCGGCCTGACGCCGTCGCAGGTGCCCGCCGGCGAAGCCGCGAGCTTCGGCAACGGCCGCGGCGGCAAGCTCTACGCCGCCTATCAGGAGCGGCTGAAAGTGCTGAACGCCGCCGATTTCGGCGATCTGCTGCTGGAGAACATAAGGCTGTTCCGCGAGCACCCCGACGTGCTGCGGCAATATCAAAGCCGCTTCAAGTTCATCCTGGTCGACGAGTATCAGGACACGAACGTCGCGCAGTATCTCTGGCTGCGGCTGCTGTCGCAGGCGCCGTCGTCCTCCTCGTCGTCATTGCCGGGCTTGACCCGGCAATCCATCATTTCTCAAGAAGATGGATCACCGGGTCGCGACGCTTCGCGTCGGCCCGGTGATGACGACAGAACAAGCGGCGATGTCGCTGCGCCTTCCTCGCCCCCCAAAAACATCTGCTGCGTCGGCGACGACGATCAGTCGATCTATGGCTGGCGCGGTGCCGAGGTCGACAACATCCTGCGCTTCGACCACGATTTCCCCGGCGCCAAGGTCATTCGCCTCGAACGCAATTATCGCTCGACCGGCCACATCCTCGCCGCCGCCTCGCATCTGATCGCCCATAACGAAGGCCGGCTCGGCAAGACGCTGCGCACCGAGGACGTCGACGGCGAGATGGTCACCGTCACCGGCGCGTGGGACTCCGAGGAAGAAGCCCGAGGCATCGGCGAGGAGATCGAGCAGCTGCAGCGCCAGGGCCACAAGCTCAACGAGATCGCCATCCTGGTGCGCGCCTCGTTCCAGATGCGCGAATTCGAAGACCGCTTCGTCACCCTCGGCCTGCCCTATCGCGTCATCGGCGGTCCGCGGTTCTACGAGCGCGCCGAAATCCGCGACGCGCTGGCGTATCTGCGCGTGATCAATTCGCCGGCCGACGATCTCGCCTTCGAGCGCATCGTCAACGTGCCGAAGCGCGGCCTCGGCGACGCCACCGTGCAGCTCTTGCACGACCACGCCCGCAAGCGCCGCATTCCGCTGTTCGAAGCGTCGCGGCTGGTGGTCGAGACCGACGAGCTGAAGCCGAAGGCGCGCAGTTCGCTGCGCGGGCTGATCGAGAATTTCGAGCGCTGGCAGGTGCAGCGCAACGCGCTGTCGCATACCGAACTCGCCGAGATCGTGCTCGACGAGAGCGGCTACACCGAGATGTGGCAGAAGGACCGCTCCGCCGACGCCGCCGGCCGGCTGGAGAACCTGAAGGAACTCGTCCGCTCGATGGAGGAGTTCGAGAACCTGCAAGGATTTCTCGAACACATCTCGCTGGTGATGGACCGCGACGGCGCCGCCGACGAGGACGCCGTCAGCGTGATGACGCTGCATTCCGCCAAGGGCCTGGAATTCGAGACGGTGTTCCTGCCCGGCTGGGAGGAAGGCCTGTTTCCACATCAGCGCGCGCTCGACGATCAGGGCCGCGCCGGGCTGGAAGAAGAACGCCGCCTCGCCCATGTCGGCATTACGCGGGCGAGGCGCCGGGCGAAGTTGTACTTCGCCACCAACCGCCGCATCCACGGCACCTGGAACACCACGATCCCGTCGCGCTTTCTCGACGAACTGCCGCAGGCCAATGTCGAGATCACCGAGTCGAAAGGCGGCTCCGGCTGGGGCGGCATGAGCGGCTACGGCCCGTCGCGCTTCGACAATGTCGAATCGTTCGGCTCCAGCTACTCGACGCCGGGCTGGCAGCGCGCCCAGGCGCAACGTAAAAACGGCGGCGGCCGCAGCGGCGGCGGCGGTTTCAGCGAAAGCGGCGCGTCCTACTCATCCAGCCCCCGCCGCGCCCCGTTCACCATCGAAGGCGAACTGGTCGCCAAATCCACCGGCACCGACTCCGACTTCACCGTCAGCGACCGGGTGTTTCATCAAAAGTTCGGCTACGGCCAAGTGACGAAAATCGACGGCAACAAGCTCACCATCGCCTTCGACAAGGCCGGCGAAAAGAAGGTGGTCGATAGTTTCGTGCAGCGGGTGTAGAGGCCACGATGGTTCACTACGTCGCCTTGATCCACCAGGACGCTGACGGCAGCTACAGCGTGTCGTTTCCCGATATCCCCGGGGTCGTCACCGCCGGCGAGACGCTGGAAGAGGCGAAGGAAGAAGCCGCCGAGGTGCTCGTCTTCGCGGCCGAGGATTGGACCAACCCGGATGGCTCGACCGTGTTCAATCCGCCACGCACGATCGACGAGTTGCGCAAAGACCCCGCCTTCGTCGAAGACAGCAAGGACGCAATCGTCGCCCTGATCGAATACCCCGCCCGTGCCCACGCGGCGGAATAGATGCTTCGGAGAGGATATCACTTTCGACAAAGCCGCTTGGTTTGCGCGATGCCAAAAATTTTCTTGGGGATTCGTCGGTTGACGTGCTCTGCATGGCTTTAGCTTCGGAGGTCATCGAATCACAGGAGATGACCCGTGCTTGCAACGAGCCGCGACATTGTCCGCCGTCTTGAACGTGAAGGCTGGACCTGCGTCCGCATCACCGGATCGCATCACGTTTTCAAGCATCCGGATCGCAAGGATATCGTAACTGTGCCGCATCCCAAGAAGGACTTGGGAAAGGGGCTTGTTCGTGCCATTTATAAGGGCGCAGGCTGGAAGCCCGATTGAGGTTCGCCATGACCCACTACATCGCCATCATCGAAGAAGCCGGACCGGAATTCGCGGTCGGTGTCTGGTTTCCCGATCTGCCGGGCTGCGTCTCGGCGGGCGATGATGTCGACGAGGCGTTGCGCAATGCGCCCGAGGCGCTGGCGCTATATCTCGAAGAGGTCGAGCAAGAGGGCAAACCGCTGCCGAAGCCGCGCACGCTGACCGAGTTGAAGGCCGATCCCGAAGCGGCCGAGGACATCCGGAATTACATCGTCGCCCTGATCGAATACCCCGCCCGCGCCCACGCGGCCGAATAGGAGCCGCCGCGGCGCAGGGATTGCTGGCGCATTTGGCGCCACCTGTCGGTTGCGCCCGCCCGCCTGCGTCCTTATGTAACCGACCCGCGTGACAGGCTGTGCCCGCAGCCTCTTGTTCAGCGTCCCAGCCTGCGAGCCCCATGGCCCCGATCATTTCCATCTCCAATCTCAGCAAGACCTATGGCACCGGCCGCAAGGCGCTGAACGGCATCGACCTCGACATCATGCGGGGCGAGATCTTCGCGCTGCTGGGGCCCAACGGCGCCGGCAAGACGACGCTGATCGGCACGATCTGCGGCCTCGTCAATGCCACCGAGGGCAAGGTCAGCGTCGACGGCCACGATATCGTCGAGGGCTATCGCGCGGCGCGCGAGATGATCGGACTGGTGCCGCAGGAGCTGCACACCGACGCGTTCGAATCGGTCTGGGACACGGTGACGTTTTCCCGCGGCCTGTTCGGCAAGGCGAAGAACCCGGCCCATATCGAGAAGGTGCTGCGCGACCTGTCGCTATGGGACCGCAAGGACAGCAAGATCATCACGCTGTCCGGCGGCATGAAGCGCCGGGTGATGATCGCCAAAGCGCTGTCCCACGAGCCGCAGATCCTGTTCCTCGACGAGCCGACCGCCGGAGTCGACGTCGAATTGCGCAAGGGGATGTGGGAGGTGGTGCGCGCGCTGAAGGCGACCGGCGTCACCATTATTCTCACCACTCATTACATCGAGGAAGCCGAGGAAATGGCCGACCGCGTCGGCGTCATCAACAACGGCGAACTCATCCTGGTCGAGGAAAAGGCCGCGCTGATGCGGAAGCTCGGCAAGAAGCAGCTCGAACTGTATCTCGACGAGCCGCTCGGCGCGATCCCGCCGCAGCTCGCGGCCTACGATCTGGCGCTCGCCGACGACGGCCGCAAGCTGGTCTACACCTACGACACCCGCGCCGGGCACACCGGCATCACCGCGCTGCTCGGCGACATCCGCGCCGCCGGCATCCGTTTCCACGATCTCGACACCAGCCAGTCGTCGCTGGAAGAGATCTTCGTCAGCCTGGTGAGGGCGTGAGCATGAACCATCGGGCCATCAAGGCGATCTATCTGTTCGAGATGGCGCGGACCTGGCGGACGCTGATGCAGAGCATCGTCTCGCCGGTGCTGTCGACCTCGCTGTATTTCATCGTGTTCGGCGCGGCGATCGGCTCGCGGATCGATCAGATCGAGGGCGTCAGCTATGGCAGCTTCATCGTGCCCGGGCTGATCATGCTGAGCGTGCTGACGCAGAGCGTGGCGAACGCGTCGTTCGGCATCTACTTCCCGAAATTCACCGGCACGATCTACGAGATCCTGTCGGCGCCGGTGTCGTTCCTGGAAATCGCGCTCGGCTATGTCGGCGCGGCGGCGACCAAGTCGATCATCCTCGGCCTGATCATCCTCGCCACCGCCTGGCTGTTCGTGCCGCTGAAGATCGCGCATCCGCTGTGGATGCTGAGTTTTCTGGTGCTGACCTCGGTGGCGTTCAGCCTGCTCGGCTTCATCATCGGGATCTGGGCCGACGGCTTCGAGAAACTGCAGATCGTGCCGCTGTTGATCATCACGCCGCTGACGTTTCTCGGCGGCAGCTTCTATTCGATCTCGATGCTGCCGCCGATCTGGCAGACCATCGCGCTGTTCAACCCGGTGGTCTATCTCGTCTCCGGCTTCCGCTGGAGCTTCTACGAGATCTCCGACGTCGATATCGGCATCAGCGTCGCCGCGACCTGCGGCTTTCTACTCGCCGGAATGGCCGTGGTGTGGTGGATCTTCAAGACCGGCTACCGGCTGAAGGCCTGATGGTCCGGATGCCGAGCGATCGGACAAAGAAAAAGGCGCGACCCGAACGGCCGCGCCTTCTTTGGAAACCTTCGCCGGATCAGCGGCGATAGCAGCGGAAATTGCCGCTGCGGGTGTAGTAGCCCTTGCAGCGATGGCCGCGATGATAGCGCACGCCGCGGTTCGGAAGACCGAGCACGCCGTTGACCGCACCCACCGCGCCGCCGACGCCGGCGCCGATCGCGCCGCCGACCACACCGCCCACCGGCCCAGCCGCGCGATTGCCTTCGCGCGAGCCTTCCTGCGCGCCGCGGACGATGCCCTGGGCATGGCCGATCGTCGGGATCGCCAGCAGCGCCAGCGCCAGCGCGGCTGCGGCCAGCATCGCCTTCAGCGACGACTGGTCGGCGCGAATGGCGAGCGTCTTGGTTTTCGTTCTCATTGATGTGAATCCTTCGGGATTGTCCCCCGATCGATCGTCGGAGCAGACTTGCCGCACATCAACTCGCAGCGACCGGTTCGGTTCCATCCAGCCCCGATTTTGCCGCAGCTCGGTCTTGGCCCCGCCCGGCGCAGCGGCGAATTAACGATGCCCACGGTTTTCGACCTGCGGCGCGGCCGGCACTGGAAACTGCGCGGGCCACTATGCATATTACCGTCGGGGACGGGGCGTGAAGTCGAAGGATCGGGCCGAGGAGGCCGTCAAGCATGCGTTCGTATCTCGTTTCCCTCGCCGGCCTGATCCTGCTGGCGACCGCCGGCACCGCGCAGGCGAAAGTCGCGATCACCGTCGACAAGGACAATCAGCAAATGACCGTCGCGGTCGATGGCGTCGAGCGCTATCGCTGGCCGGTCTCGACCGGAAACCCGTCGCACGAAACGCCGAACGGATCGTTCCAAACCTTCCGGATGGAGCCCGATCATTATTCGAAGGAGTTCGACGATGCGCCGATGCCGCACGCGATCTTCTTCACCAAGCGCGGCCACGCCATCCACGGCACCGACGCCGCCGGCAAGCTCGGCGTGCCGGTGTCGCACGGCTGCGTGCGACTGTCGCGCGAGAACGCGTCGAAGCTCTATGCGCTGGTCGAGAAGGACGGCGTGCTCAACACCACCGTCACCCTCACCGGATCGTCGCGCGTGGCGCTGGCGCGGCAGCCGGCCAACCGGACGGCCACCGCGGCGGCGCGCCGCGCTCCGGCGCCGGTCTATGACAGCGCCGGCGAGCCGGTCGAACTGGCGCCGCGCGCGCAGCCACGTGTGGTCGCGCCGCAGGTCGTGGACGACGGCTACATCTATCCGGCCGACGGCAGCGACAGCCGCCGCTACCCGGCTCCTCCCGGCTATCGCCGCGGCTACGCCCAGCCGCAGTATCAGCACTCGGATGAAGACGCCTACGCGGCCCAGGTCTATCAACCGCAGCGCTACTACCAGCCGCGCGGCTATTACGGCGGCTACTCGGCGTATTGAGCCGATGTGACGCGCGCTGTGTCGGTCAGCTCCTCGTCTACTCGTCGCCTTCCCGCAGCCGGCGCCACACGGCGCCGAGGACGTTGGAATAGTCGTCGGTCCACACCCGCTGATGCGGGCGCGGCGTCGTCAGTTTCCAGTCCGGCGAGGACGCGATCACACCGACATCTTCAGGTTCGCGCGCCGAGATCACCACCGAGGTGGCGAAGATGTACTCGGCATCGCGCTCCGGATCGTCGCCATAGGTCCAGCTCTTCAGGCCGTTGGCGGCGGCGATGCCGACCACGACGCTCGAGAGTTCGAGATGCCGGTTGGAGACGTGCATCAAGACCGCGCCCTGCGGCGCCAGCTTCGATTTGTAGATCGCCATCGCCTCCCGGGTGGCGAGATGGATCGGGATCGCATCTGATGAATAGGCATCGACGATGATCAGATCGTAGCCGCCGGCGGGCTCGCCGGCGAAGGTCAGGCGTGCATCGCCCATCACCGGATCGAGGTCTGGGGCGCATTTGCTGACATAGGTGAAATATTTCGGGTCGCGCGCGGTATCGACCATCGACTGGTCGATCTCGAAGAAGCGCCAGCTTTCGCCGGGCTGCGCAGCGCAGGTGAGCGATCCCGCCCCGAGCCCGATCACGGCGACCCGGAGCGGCCCGGCTTTGCGGGCGCGCATCGCGGCGATCCCGCGACCGATACCGCCGTCCTTGTCGTAATAGGTGATCGGCTCGGGCCGGCCAGTGACCGGCGTGCCGTCGTCGTTCAGCATCTTCTCGGCGCCGTGGATCGTCGTGCCGTGCAGCAGCACGTGATACTGGCCGTTCGGCGTCACCTGGATCTTGTGGACGCCGAAGAAGCTGCGCACCGTCTCGACCCGGCCGTCGTCCGCCGGATACAGCCGCGTCAGCGTCAACGCCAGCACCACGGTGGCGAACACCTTCCAGCGGTTGGCGCGCAGCGCCAGCGCCGCCAACACCGCCACCGCCGCCACATCGCCGACCAGCAGCACGCGGTTGATGCTGAGCCATTCGAACACGCGGCCGGAGCTGAACGCCGGCGCGATCAGCACCACCGCGAGCGCGGCGAGAAACGCCCAGTACCACCGCGTCCAGGCCGGAACGCGCTCGGAGGCCTGCGGCCGGCACAGCACCGCCAGCGCCAGCAGGATCGGATATTCGGCGATCCAGGAAAAACTGTAGGGCGCCACCAGCCCCGCGAACAGGCCGCCGACCATGCCGCCGAACGACAGCGCGACATAGAAGCCGGTGAGATGGCGCGCATCCGGCCGCGTCCGCGCCAGTTCGCCATGGCAGGCCATTGCGATGATGAAGAACGACAGCAGATGGCCGCCGAGCACGACCAAGAGATTGGGCGTGCCGGTGTAGGCGAGCAGCACCGCGATCACCGCGATCGCCAGCGGTTGCGCCGCCAGCATCCATTTGTGCGGCAGCAATGGCCGCGACTGGAACACCAGCACCCAGGTCAGCAGATACAGCGACAGCGGCAGTACCCACAACAACGGCGCCGCCGCGACATCGGTCGAGATGTGGGCGGTCACGGCGATCAGCAGGCCGGACGGCACCGCGGCGAGGAACACCCAGCGTGCCCGCATCATCCACGACGGCGCGACCGCGCCCGCATCGTCCGCGCCGGTGCTGGCGTTGATGTCCATCTGCGGCGAGCGCAGCAGCAGATAGCCGCAGCCGGCGATCAACAGGATCAGGAGGCCGTATCCGCCGGTCCAGACGATGTTCTGCGCGCGCAGCGTCAGCGCCGGCTCGAGCAGCACCGGATATGACAACAGTGCGAGGAAGCTGCCGATATTCGACGAGGCGTAGAGGAAATACGGGTCCGGCCCGTTGGGATGGCCGGTGCGCACGAACCACGCCTGCAGCAGCGGATTATTGGCCGCGAGCGCGAAGAACGGCAGGCCGATCGACACCGCGAACAGCCCGAGCAGCCAGAACGCATAGCCGCTCGCCGGCGGATCGCCCCACCCGGCCGCGATCGACAGCGGCAGCGTCAGCAGGGCCGCGACCAGCAGCACCAGATGGATCGCGACCGGAACGGCGCGATGGCCGAAGCGGCTGATGTAATGCGCATAGGCGTAGCCGCCCAGCAGCAGCGACTGGAAGAACACCATCGCCACCGACCACACCGCCGGCGAGCCGCCGAGCCGCGGCAGCACCATCTTGGTGAACAGTGGCTGGACCGAGAACAGCAGCAGCGCGCTGGTGAAGATCGCGGCGGTGTAGACGATCAGGATCACCCGATTGCGCGCTTCGGAATTGTGAGCCGCAACGGGCGGCATCGACTCGGTCATACGGTCTCCAGCCTGGATGATCCGGCGATGCCGGCGCAGAACATTGGACGTCACGGCGACGCGAACGCCCCCGGCAAGCGGGCCCGATGCGACGCCGCCGCCGACCATCGCAGAACCGGAGGCCGCCATCCACTCGGATCACGCCACCGCGACGTTGTGCCGTGGCTGCGGAGCAGACCATGGTGCCATGGCTGCGGAGCAGCCCGTGGACCATGGCTGCTGAGCGGCCCGTGGACCATGGCTGGGCGCGGCCCTTGTGCCGATCGGCCGGTCTTTGATATTCCATCCCTGATGACGGAGTGTGGACTCCGTGTGGCCGCCGCGGCGCAGGAGCCGCCGCCCGCCCCTCCTGGAACAGCCATGTCCGATTCCGACGTGCTGATCATCGGCGCCGGTCACAACGGCCTCACCTGCGCCGCCTATCTGGCGCAGGCCGGGCTGACGGTGAAGGTCGTCGAGCGCCGCAGCGTGGTCGGCGGCGCCGCGGTGACTCAGGAATTTCATCCCGGCTTCCGCAATTCGGTCGCGGCCTACACCGTCAGCCTGCTCAACCCCAAGGTGATCGCCGACCTGAAGCTCGCCGAGCACGGGCTGCGCATCGTCGAGCGCCGGGCGCAGAACTTCCTGCCCGACCCGAACGGCAAATATCTGCTGACCGGGGCCAAATACACTGCCAGATCGGTGGCGCATCTCAGCAAGCCCGACGCCGGCAAGATCGACGGTTTCACCGCCGAGTTGGAGACCATCGCCGACGTGCTGCGGCATTTCGTGCTGCGGGCGCCGCCCAATCTGGTCGAGCGCTTCGGCGTCGGCGCCGTTCGCGAGGGCCTCGCCGCGCTCGGCGCCGCCAACCGGCTGCGCGCGCTGACGCTGGAGCAGCAGCGGCTGCTGCTCGATCTGTTCACCTGCTCGGCCGGTGAGATGCTCGACGCGCGGTTCGAGCACGATCTGGTCAAGGCGCTGTTCGGCTTCGACGCCATCGTCGGCAATTACGCCAGCCCCTACGCCGCCGGCTCCGCCTACGTCATGCTGCACCACGCCTTCGGCGAGGTGAACGGCAGGAAGGGCGTCTGGGGCCATGCGGTCGGCGGGATGGGGGCGATTTCGCAAGCCATGGCCGCCGCAGCCCGCGCCGCCGGTGCCGAGATCGAAACCTCGGCCGGCGTCCGCGAGGTGCTGGTCGAGAAGGACCGGGTGGTCGGCGTCACGCTCGACGACGGCCGCGGCCTGCGGGCGAAATACGTCGCCGCCAACGTCAATCCGAAGCTGCTCTACACCAGGCTGCTACCGAAGGATGCGCTGCCGGGGGATGTCCACCGCCGCATGACCGCGTGGAAGAACGGCTCCGGCACCTTCCGCATGAATGTCGCGTTGGCCGGCCTGCCCTCGTTCACGGCGCTGCCCGGCACCGGCGACCATCTCACCGCCGGCATCATCATCGCCCCCGGCCTCGATTACATGGACCGCGCCTGGAGCGACGCACGCGCGCACGGCTGGAGCCGCGAGCCGGTGGTCGAGATGCTGATCCCATCGACGCTGGACGAATCCCTGGCCCCGCCCGGCCGGCACGTCGCCAGCCTGTTCTGCCAGCACGTCGCGCCGCAACTGCCCGGTGGCGTGTCCTGGGACGACCGCCGCGACGAGGTCGCCGATCTAATGATCGCCACCGTCGACCGCTACGCCCCCGGCTTCGCCGCCAGCGTGCTCGGCCGCCAGATCCTGTCGCCGCTCGATCTCGAGCGCGATTTCGGCCTGCTCGGCGGCGACATTTTTCACGGCGCGCTGAGCCTGAACCAGCTGTTCTCGGCCCGGCCGATGCTCGGCCATGCCGACTACCGCGGGCCGCTGAAGGGCCTCTACCACTGCGGTAGCGGCGCCCATCCCGGCGGCGGGGTCACCGGCGCCCCCGGCCACAACGCCGCAGCCGCGATCCTCAACGATCACCGCAGCCTGTTCACAAAGCGTGGATAAAGCTGTGCGTAAGCCTGTGGATAGGCTGTGGAAAAGTCGTGGTTAAAGCTGTGCGCGAATCTGTTGAAGCGCAGTTTCAATCGCGGGGACAAGCTGTGGATGGCTGCCGCGAACGAGGGCCTCAATCCGCGGCTCGGGAACGGGCAGTTCGCGCCCTCAACCCTTCAGACACCGCCGCGCCTGGTTGATCTGGGCCCAGGAATAGCCGTTCTTGACCGCCCAGGCGATCGACTTGGCTTTGCCGTGTTCGGCGACATTGTAGCGGACGGTGGCGCAATCGACGGTGGTCGCGGGCGGTGCAAAGGACTGCTGCTGCTGCAAGGACAGCGGCTGGTACGACGGTTGCTGTTCCGCGACCGCTTCGACCGTACCGGCAAAGGAGCCGGCTAGGCACACCGCAACGACCGCGTAGATGCCGCCGCTGCGGGTCGACTTCGAAAATGAAACTACTTCGCCGGTATTGATCATTCGCCCTCACGTTGGGTTGCGCTCTTGCCGAGCGCGGAGGGGGCGCCGATGCTCAATCCAGCAGTCATGGACACGGGCACGTCATTGGCCCAGTCCGCACCACTCCTCCGGGGGTTCTTAAAGCAGGAATCGTCAGGCCGATCCCCACTCTGTGTCCCTTGGGACACAAATATGGCTTTTTGGTTACCAGCCGTATCTCAATTTAACGGCCAAATCCTCGGTGACCACTCCCAAGCTACCGCAAGCGGCATCTTCAACCCTGTGGGTAAGTCGTGGACAAACCCTGCCTTTCGGGCGCAGAAACTGGGGACATTGGGTTGTCCATCACATCAACGACGCTCCCCTGCCAACCATCGGACCTGCCATGCCTGATCCCGCCCCCACCACCCGCGCCAGCTTCGTGATCGGCGACGAGGCCACCGCGCGCCGGATGACCGATCTGCTCGGCGAGAGACTGGGCGAGGGCGAACTGGCGATCGCGGCGTTCGAGCGCCCGGATCGCGCCTGGGAGGTCAGCCTGCATTTCGGCGAGGGGCCGGATCTCGACGGCATCCGCGCGCTGGTCGCGCAGGTGGCAGGCGACGCCGCTTCGGCCGCCATGACGGTCGAGACCATCGCGGCCAAGGACTGGGTGGCGGCCAGCCTCGAAGGGCTGGTCCCCGTCCCGGCCGGCCGCTTCATCGTCCATGGCAGCCATGACCGCGCCCGCATCCCGCCGAACAAGCTCGGTATCGAGATCGAGGCGGCGCTGGCCTTCGGCACCGGCCATCACGGCACCACCCGCGGCTGCCTGACGCTGCTCGATCTGGTGCTGCGCGCCGGCCCGCCGCGCAGCGTGCTCGACCTCGGCACCGGCACCGGCGTGCTGGCGATCGCTGCCGCCAAGGCGCTGCGCCAGCCGGTGCTGGCGACCGACATCGACCGGCAGTCGGTCGCCGTCGCCAGGGAGAACGCGCGACTCAACGGCGTCGGCAATCTGGTGCACGCCGAATGGGCCACCGGCTTCGCCTCGCCGGCCTTCGCCGCCCATGCGCCGTTCGACCTGGTGCTGGCGAATATTCTGGCCAACCCGCTGCGCGCGCTGGCGCAGCCGATGTCCGAGCATCTGGCGCCGTCGGCGCTGGTGATCCTGTCCGGCCTGCTGCAGCCGCAGGCGCAGAGCGTGATCGCGGCCTATCGCGCGCGCGGCTGCGTGCTGCTCCGGCAGATCGTGATCGAGGGCTGGAGCAGCCTGCTGCTGGCCAAGACGTTCTGATGGCGAAGACGTTCTGAGGACTACTTCCCGGGCGGCTTGGGGAAGCGGACATAGACGCCGTCCTTCGGCACCGCGCGCTTGCCGCGCGCCTCGGCCAGCCGATCCAGCATTTGAGTGATGACGCCGCGCTGCTTCTTTTCGGAGGGATCGCCGGTCGCCGATGGGTTCGGATGTGGATTCGGACGAGCAGGCGGAGAAATCTTCTCGAAGGAAAAAGCAGCCATGTGTATCCCCTCATCGTTGAGTTGAGACACTCCCGGGTTCTCCCGGACGCGTTATCAGAATGCCGACGCACCCTCGCCTGTCGCTTGCAGGCCTGATAAATCAAGCATAACTCGTGCCATAAGCAAAGCTTTTCGCGGGCGGCCGGCGCGTTCGCGGACCATGAGGACCAGCAGCGATGTTCGAAGCGCATTTCCAGACGTTCGAGGAGCCGGAAAGCGGCGTTGCCCTCACTGCGCGGCTCGCGGCGTTTCGCGAGGAGATGGTCCGGCGCCAGCTCACCGGCTTTGTGATTCCACGCGCCGATCAGCAGCAAAACGAATACGTGCCGGCCTGCGACGAGCGGCTGGCCTGGCTCACCGGCTTCACCGGCTCGGCCGGCATGGCCGTGGTGCTGGTGCATCGGGCCGCATTGTTCGTCGATGGCCGCTACACGCTGCAGGCCGCCCAGCAGGTCGACGGCAAGGCCTGGACGATCGAGTCGCTGGTGGAACCGCCGCCGGAGCGCTGGCTGGAAGCGCATCTGAAAGACGGCGACCGCCTCGGATTTGATCCGTGGCTGCACACTTCTTCGGCAGTCGAACGGATGCAGGCGGCCTGCGCCAAGGCCAGCGCGGAGCTGGTCGCGGTCGAGAGCAATCCGGTGGATGGGGTGTGGACCGAACGACCCGCGCCGCCGCTGGGCCAGGTCAGCATCCACGGGCTCGAATTCTCCGGCGAGAGCGAGGCGGCCAAGCTCGAGCGCATCCGGGGCGAGCTGACACGGCTGAAGGCCGACGCGCTGGTGCTGTCGGACTCGCACGCGGTGGCCTGGACCTTCAACATCCGCGGCGCCGACGTGTCGCATACGCCGCTGCCGCTGTCCTACGCGGTTGTGCCGAAGGACGGCCGCCCGACCATCTTCATCGACGGCCGCAAGCTGTCGAACGCGGCGCGCGACCATCTCGAACAGACTGCCCAGGTCGCCGAGCCCGCGGAGCTGGCGCCCACGCTGCAGGCGCTGGCCGGCTCGGGCGCGTCGATCGCGCTCGACAGCGCCACCGCCGCCGATGCGCTGACCCGGCTGGTCAGGGATGCCGGCGGCAAGCCGCTGCGCGGCGCCGATCCGGTCGCGCTACTGAAGGCCGTCAAGAACGCCACCGAGATCGAAGGCACCAAGACCGCGCATCGCCGCGACGCCGTGGCGCTGGCGCGCTTCCTCGCCTTCATCGATCGCGAGGCGCCGAACGGATCGCTGACCGAGATCGACGCCGTCGAGGCGCTGGAGAGCTTCCGCCGCGACACGGGCGCGCTCAAGGACGTCTCCTTCCCCACCATCTCCGGCACCGGCCCGAACGGCGCGATCGTGCATTATCGCGTCACCCGCAAGAGCAACCGCCGCATCCAGCCCGGCGACCTGCTGCTGATCGATTCCGGCGCGCAATATCAGGACGGCACTACCGACGTCACCCGCACCATCGCGATCGGCGAGCCGACCGCCGAGATGTGCGACCGCTTCACCCGGGTGCTGCGCGGCCATATCGCCATCGCCCGCGCGGTATTTCCCGACGGCACCACCGGCGCACAGCTCGACACACTGGCGCGGCAGTTCCTGTGGCAGGCCGGGATCGATTTCGAGCACGGCACCGGCCACGGCGTCGGCAGCTATTTGTCGGTGCACGAAGGCCCGGCGCGGATCTCCAAGCTCGGCACAACGCCCTTGAAGCGCGGCATGATCCTGTCCAACGAGCCCGGCTACTACAAGGCCGACGGCTTCGGCATCCGGATCGAGAATCTCGAACTGGTTGTTGAGAAGTTGGTTGAAGGCGCCGAGAAGCCGATGAACGGATTCGAGACGCTGACGCTGGCGCCGATCGATCGCCGGTTGATCGACACGGACATGCTGAGCCGGAAGGAACTGGCCTGGCTGAACGCCTACCACGCCCGCGTCCGCGCCGAAGTGAGGCCGCATCTCGACGGCCCGACCCAAGCCTGGCTCGACTCCGCGACCGCGCCGCTGGAGCGCTGATCGCCGTAATGTCACCGTCATTCCGGGATGCGCGCCGGCCGGCGCGCAGACCCGGAATCCAGAGGTTGTTGCGAAGAGAGATTCCGGGTTCGCGCTTCGCGCGCCCCGGAATGACGAACGAGAGGACGGTGGCGCGCGCCCCGGAATGACTGCCTGTGCCAGAAGTCTCGCACCCCTCCCGCTCCCCGCATGGCCTTATGCCGAAAACGGCCTGTTAGTGATCCCGCGGCACGTTACAGTCGAGTGCACACCGCACATCGTCATTTGCTGACCGGTCGGAACCGCCCCCGCATGCACGGCAAGACCGGTAGAACCTTCGCGATCGACCCCGGCCGGATCGACCGGCCGCCGTCGAAACTGCTGCTGCTCCTGCTGGTGCTGATGAACGGCGCGGCGCCGATCGCGCTGTACATCTTCGTGCCGGCGCTGCCGGTGCTCGCCAGCGATCTCGGCGGCGACATCTCGGTCGCGCAGATGACGGTGTCGCTCTACATGGTCGGGCTGGCGTGCTCGCAACTGATCATGGGCCCGCTGTCGGACCGGTTTGGCCGCCGCCCGGTGCTGCTCGGCGGCTTGACGCTGATGGTCGCCGCCAGCGTCGGCTGCATCTTCGCCGAGACCCTGCCGCAACTGATCGCCGCGCGGTTCCTGCAGGCGCTCGGCGGCGCTTCCGGCATGGTGATCAGCCGCGCCATCATCCGCGATCTGTACAGCCGCGACCGCGTCGGCGGCATGCTCAGTCTCGTCATCGCCGTGATGATGATCGCGCAGATGCTGAGCCCGCTGTTCGGCGGCGTGATCGAAACCGCGCTCGGCTGGCGCGCGATCTTCTACGTCGTCACGGCGGGCGCGATCGCCGTCACGGCGACGATCGCGCTGGCGCTGCCCGAGACGCGCCGCCGCCTCGGTCCCGCCGCACCGGGCGGCTTCCGCGGCGATGTCGGCGGCCTGTTCAGGAGCCGCGCCTTCATCGGCTATGTGCTTTGCCAGGTGCTGGCCTCGGCGATCATCTTCACCTTCGCCGGCGGCGGGCCGTACGTCGTGGTGACGCAGATGGGCCGCAGTTCGGCCGAATACGGCGCCTGGTTCGCCAGCTCCGGCTTCGCCTATCTGCTCGGCAATCTGTTCTGCGTGCGGTTCGCGCCGCGCTATTCGCTCGACAAACTGATCTGGTTCGGACTGGCGATGCAGATCGGCGGCGCGGCGCTGAATCTGGCGTGGGGCGTGCTCGGCTGGAATCAGGTGCCGAGCTGGCTGTTCGCCACCCACATGATCATCATGTTCGGCAACGCCTTCGTGATGGCCAATGCAACCGCCGGCGCGATCAGCATAAGGCCGCAGGTGGCCGGCACCGCTTCCGGGCTGATGGGCTTCACCCAATTCGGGATCGGCGCGCTGTGCTCGCAGTTCGGCGCGTATCTCGGCGGCCATTTCGCCACGCCGCTGCCGCTCAACATCGCCGTCGCCGCCCTCGCGCTGGCCTGCGCCGCCTCGATGATCTTCCTGGTGCCACGCAGCAACCTCATCGCGAGCGAAGAGCTGATCGAGAAGGCAGAAGGCGAAGAGCCGCCGGTGATGTGAGGGCGGCCTGCCTGCGCCGTTTCACGCACAGCATCGTCATCCTGAGGTGCGCGCCCTCCTCGGCGCGCCTCGAAGGATGCGGCGACGCGCGCAAGCGGCCCATCCTTCGAGGCCGCCGCTCCGCGGCGGCGCCTCAGGATGACGTCCGGACTGGCCAGGCACGCCCCTCCCCGGGTCATTCCGGGGCGCTCACGAAGTGAGCGAACCCGGAATCTCGATCGGCAGAGCACCTCGGAATTCCGGGTTCTCGAGCTGCGCTCGCGCCCCGGAATGACGCGTCAAGAGATCAGCGCCAGCCACTCGTCCTCGGTCAACACCGCGACGCCGAGGTCTTTCGCCTTGGTGAGCTTCGATCCGGCGTCCGCGCCGGCGACGACGTAGTCGGTCTTCTTCGACACCGAGCCGGCGACCTTGGCGCCCAGTCGCTCCGCCGCCGCCTTGGCTTCGTCGCGGGTGAATTTCGTCAGCGATCCGGTGAACACCACGGTCTTGCCGGCGACGGCGGTGTCGCGCCGCGCCTGCTCGGCCGGCAGCACGTCCTTCAGTTCGGCCAGCAGCGCATCGAGCGCCGCGACGTTGCGCGGCTCGGCGAAGAACTCGACCACAGCGGCAGCGACGACCTCGCCGATGCCGGCGATATTGTCGAGATCCTGATACGCCTCCGACGTATTGCCTTCCTCAGTCTGCCCTTCCGCGGCGGCGCGCATCGCCGCCAGGAAGGCATCCAGCGTGCCGTAGTGCCGCGCCAGCAGCTTCGCATTGCCCTCGCCGACATGGCGGATGCCGAGCGCGAAGATCAAGCGATGCAGCTCGATGGTGCGCCGCGCGTCGATCGCCGCGAACAGATTGCGCACCGAGGTCTCGCCATAGCCTTCGATATCTTCGAGCTTCAGCGCGGCGTTGCGCGCCTGCAGCGTGAAGATGTCGGCGGGTTCCTTCACCCATCCGCGTTCGTGGAACAGCACGATCTGCTTCTCGCCGAGCCCGTCGATGTCGAAGGCCAGCCGCGAGACGAAATGCTTCAGCCGCTCCACCGCCTGCGCCGGACAGATCAGCGCGCCGGTGCAACGCCACACCGCCTCGCCCTCCTCGCGCGCCGCGTGGCTGCCGCACACCGGGCATTTGTGCGGGAAGTGATAGGGCGTCGCGTCGGCCGGCCGCTTGTCGAGCACGACGCTGACGATCTGCGGAATCACGTCGCCGGCGCGCTGCACCACCACGGTGTCGCCCTCGCGGATGTCGACGCCGTCGCGCAGCGGCGAGCCGTCATTGCCGAGACCCTTGATGTAGTCCTCGTTGTGCAGCGTCGCGTTCTGCACCACCACGCCACCCACCGTCACCGGCTGCAATCGTGCCACCGGAGTGAGCGCGCCGGTACGGCCGACCTGGATGTCGATCTTCTCCAGCACCGTGGTCGCCTGCTCGGCGGCGAATTTGTGCGCGATCGCCCAGCGCGGACTGCGCGAGACGAAGCCGAGGCGTTCCTGATAGTCGAGCCGATCGACCTTGTAGACCACGCCGTCGATGTCGTAGGGCAGCGCCGCGCGCTGCTCGCCGATCCGGCGATAGAATGCGAGCGCGTCGTCGACGCTGGTACACAGCGTGATCTCGGGATTGACGACGAAGCCGGCCTGTTTCAGCCAGCCGAGCATCTTGAACTGGGTCGGCTCGTCCATCGGGTAGTCGCTCATCTCGCCCCACGCATAGGCGAAGAATTTCAGCGGCCGCGACGCGGTGATCGCAACATCCTTCTGCCGCAGCGAGCCGGCGGCGGAATTGCGCGGATTGGCGAACACGGTGTCGCCGGCCTCCTCCTGCCGCTTGTTGAGCGCGAGGAAATCCTGCTTCAGCATGTAGACTTCGCCGCGCAGCTCGCAGGCGGCGGGGATCGTCTTCGCCTTCAGCGTGGTCGGAATATCCGCGATAGTGCGGACGTTGGCGGTGACGTCCTCGCCGGTGAAGCCGTCGCCCCGCGTCGCCGCGCGCATCAATTCGCCGTGCTCGTAACGCAGCGACAGCGACAGCCCGTCGATCTTCGGCTCGGCGACGATCGACGGCACCGCATCGAGCCGGAGGAAACGCTGCACGCGCTCGACGAATTCCGTGACCTCGTCGTCGGCAAAGGCGTTGCCGAGCGACAGCATCGGCACCGCGTGCTGCACCTTGGCGAAACCACGCGCCGGCGCCGCGCCCACCGTCTGTGTCGGCGACGACGCGCTGACGAGCTCGGGGAATTTCGCCTCGATCGCCTCCAGCCTGCGCCGCAGCGCATCGTACTCCGCGTCCGAAACCGTCGGCGCGTCGTGCTGGTAGTACGCGCTGTTGTGCCGCTCGATCTCGAGCCGCAACCGCATCGCCTCCACCTTGGCTTTCGCTTTGGTGAGGGTGGCGATGTCGGGGGCGGGCTTCGGCGCTTTTGTCATGCGCAATGGATACAATGAAGGACCTGGTGATGAAAGCGGGGCTGGCTCACCACTCCCCGCGCGCGGCAGGGCAATCGCATGGAATTCGAAGCTATTGCACCGGGCTCGCTTCACCCTCCCCTTCGAGGGGGAGGGTCGGCACGCAGCCCGCGTAGCGGGATGCGTGACGGGGTGGGGTGAGCCGCGGCACGGCGGATGAACTCTTCGCCACCCCACCCCGCTCGCTGACGCGAGCGACCCTCCCCCTCCAGGGGAGGGTGATGCACGTCGCGAGCGCGAACTTTCAGATGCGATCACCCTGCCCCGCGCGGAGCGAGGATGAGATCACCCCGCCGCCTTGATCAGCCGGTCCGCCGCCGCCCTTGCCTCGGCGGTGATCTCGGCGCCCGCCAGCATCCTCGCGATTTCTTCGCGGCGGTGGTCCTGTTCCAGGGCGGCGACGCGGGTGGCGACGCGTTTGCCCTTGTCGAGCGCGGCTTTGGAAATCAGCAGATGCTGGTCGGCGCGGGCGGCGACTTGCGGGGCGTGGGTCACGGCCATCACCTGCACCTTGGTGGCGAGCCGCGCCAAGCGCCCGCCGATCGCATCGGCGACCGCGCCGCCGACCCCGGTGTCGATCTCGTCGAACACCAGCGTCGGCGCCGAGCCCTTGTCCGACAGCACCACTTTCAGCGCCAGCAGGAAGCGTGACAGCTCGCCGCCGGAGGCGACCTTCATCATCGGGCCGGGCCGCGTGCCGGGGTTGGTCTGCACCCAGAATTCGACGCGGTCGATGCCCTGCGGCCCCGGCGTCGCCGGATCGGCCTCGACCTGGGTCATGAATTTGGCGCGCTCGAGCTTGAGCGGCGCGAGTTCGCCATTGACCGCCTTGTTGAGCTTGTCGGCGGCCTTGCTGCGCGATGCGGAGAGCTTCGCCGCGGCGGCGCCGTAGCGCGCATCGGCGTCGCCGGCGGCCTTCTCCAGCGCCTTCAGCCGGTCGGCGCCGGCGTCGATCAGCGCCACGTCGGCGGCGTATTGCGTAGCGAGTGCGGCGAGCCCATCGACCGGCGTCGAATACTTCCGCGCTGCCGCGCGTAAAGCAAACAGCCGCTCCTCGATCCGCTCCAGTTCGAGCGGGTCGAAATCGGCGGCGGCGAGTGCGGCGTTGAGATGCTGGTCGGCTTCCTCCAGCGCATTGATGGCGGCGTCGATCGCCCGCACCGCGGGCTCGACCAGTTGCGGCGCGGAGCCGGCGCGACGCTCCAGCCGGCGCACCGCGGCGGCCAGCGCCGCCACCGGCGAATGATGGCCGCCGACCGCGTCCTGCGCCTCGCGCAGATCGGAGGCGATCTTCTCGCCCTGCATCATCACGGAGCGGCGCTCGGCCAGCACGGTCTCCTCGCCGTCCTGCGGCGCCAGCTTCTTCAATTCGTCGGAGGCGTGGCGCAGATAATCCGCCTCGCGCGCGGCCCGCTCCATCCCGGCGCGGTGGGCGTCGAGCGCGGCGCGGGCGCTGCGGCGACCCTCCCACAGCGTCTCCAGCGCGGCGACGTCCTTCTCCAGCCCGGCGAAGGCATCGAGCAGCCGCCGATGGGTGGCGGCGTCGACCAGCGCGCGCTCGTCGTGCTGGCCGTGGATCTCGACCAGCGTGGCGCCGACCGATTTCAGGGTCTGCACGCTGACCGACTGGTCGTTGATGAACGCGCGGGTGCGGCCGTCGGCGAGCTGGATCCGGCGCAGGATCAGCTCACCGGAATCCTCGATCTCACGGTCGTCGAGCCCGTTGGCGGACAGAATGCCGAAGGCGGGATGGCCTTTGGCGAGGTCGAAGGTCGCGGTGACCTGGCCGTGTTCGGCGCCGTGGCGGACCAGCGCGGCATCGCCGCGGCCGCCGAGCGCCAGCGCAAACGCATCGAGCAGGATCGATTTGCCCGCCCCGGTCTCGCCGGTGAGCACGGCGAGGCCACGGGAGAACTCGATATCGAGCCGCTCGATCAACACGATATCGCGGATCGACAGGCGCGAAAGCATGAGGAAATGGTCCTATCCGAGACCGAGCTTTTTGAAGGACTTGCTGATCCAGGAGCCCTTGTTCTCGGTGGGTTCGAGTCCACCGGACTTTACAAGAGTATAGGCGTCTTTGTACCAGCGGCTGTCAGGAAAGTTGTGGCCAAGCACGGCGGCGGCGGTCTGCGCCTCGCCGACGATGCCGATCGCCATATAGGCCTCGGTCAGACGCGCCAGCGCTTCCTCGACGTGGCGGGTGGTCTGATAGCGCGTCACCACGGTCTTGAAGCGGTTGATCGCCGCGGCGTAATCGCGCTTCTCCATGTAGAAGCGGCCGACGTCCATCTCCTTGCCGGCGAGCTGGTCGCGGGCGCCTTCCAGCTTCTGCTTGGCCTGGTTGGCGTATTCGGAGGTCGGATATTTGCGGATGACTTCCTCGAGCGCGGCGATCGCCTTCTCGGTGCGGCCCTGGTCGCGAGAGATGTCCGGGATCTGGTCGTAATGCGACGCGGCGATCAGATATTGCGCATAGGCCGCATCCGGGCTGCCGGGGTGCAGCGTCACGTAGCGGGTGGCGGAGCCGATGCAGCTGTCGTAGTCGCCGGCCTGATAGAACGAATAGGCCGACATCAGCAGCGATTTGCGCGCCCAGTCGGAATAAGGATGCTGCCGGTCGACTTCCTCGAATTTCTTCGACGCGCCCTTGAGGTCCTTTTCCTTGTTCATCAGGTACAAGCCCTCATTGTAGAGCTTGTCAGCCGGCTCGTCGTTGAACTTGTCTTCGTCCTTGGCCAGGAACTTGTCCCAGATCGCGCCGGTGCCGCAGCCGCCGAGCGGCAGCGCCAGCAGCATCAGGCTGGCGACCAAAGGAAGGCTGCGCCAAAACCGATCGCTTCCGCGCAAGATCAGCCTGTTTCGCAGTCCGAGCCGCTGTGCCGACATCAATTCCAACCTGACATACTGGAGAACGGTGCGCCCCGGCATCCGATCAGGCCGCCATGGCGAAAGCCACCGACCTGCCCCCGAAGCATGGAGTCGACCTCCGGCTGTGTAGCCGAAAAAGGTTACTGGACCAACCGGGTACGCAGGCATTTCGCCGGGAATAAGGCGATCGGGCGGCGGCGGCTGGCAGACGGGGAAAAGCGGCGGGATATGGAGATGACGGGCCGCCAGTCGTGGTCGCGAAGGCGGTCGATGTCGTGCCCCGTCGGATCAGGACATATCCGGACCGTAGGCCGGGGCGACCATGCCGCCGGCCAGGCGGGTGACGGCTTCGGCGTGGCCCCGCACCGCGCGGCGCGCCGGCTCGGCTTCGATCACTCGGAAGTTGGTGCGATCGGCCAGAAGCGCGGTCAGCACCGAATGGTTGAGCTTGTGGCCACCCCGCATCGAGCGATAGGCGCCCAGAATCGGCAGACCCGCCAGCGCCAGATCGCCGATCGCGTCGAGCAGCTTGTGGCGGGCGCATTCGTCGGCATAGCGCAGGCCTTCGGCGTTGAGCAGCCGCTCGTCGTCGAACACCACCGAATTCTCGAACGACGCGCCGAGCGCGTAGCCCATTTCCCACAGCCGGGCGACGTCGCTCATGCAGCCGAAGGTGCGGGCGCGGGCGATTTCGCGGCGGAAGGCTTCCGGCTCGACGCCGAGGCTGTAATTCTGCTGACCGATGACCGGATTGGCGAAGTCGATGTCGACCTCGACGCGGAAACCACCGGTATAGGGGCGAAGCTCGCCGAACGAGTCGCCGTGCGACACGCGGACCGGCTTGAGAACCTGGATGAAGCGGCGCGGCGCCGATTGCTCGCGGATGCCGGCCTGGTCGATCGCGGCAACGAAAGGCGCGGCGCTGCCGTCCATGATCGGCACTTCGGGGCCGTCGACTTCGATGGTGGCATTGTCGATGCCCATGCCGCGCAGCGCGGCAAGGACGTGCTCGGCCGTCGAAACCAGCGGGCCGTCGCTATCGCCCAGCACGGTGGCGAGTTCGGTGGCGACCACCGATTTGGCATTGGCCTGGATTTCGCGGTCACCGCCGTCGAGACCGCTGCGGACAAAAATATAACCCGCGTCGATGGAGGCGGGTCCGATGGAGAGCGTGGCCGGACGACCGGAGTGGACACCGACGCCAGTGACCGTGGCTTGCGATCGCAGCGTTGTCTGCCGGCTGAATTTCATGCGCTAGTGCCCACCAATGACCACCAGTCCGTCGTTTCCCGGACATAACGTCCAGGCGACTCGACCGTGTGTCCCCAAGTCCAAGAAACCATAGCACTGCCTCAAAGAGCGCCAACTCACGCTTTTTTACGAATTGTTACCCCAACTCCGCCGCATTACCGCCGCCGGCTCCTCGAATTCGGACTCAATCGTGGCGCCATCGCAATCGTTCCCGCTTCTGCAGAAAACCCATTTAGCAAATGGAAACATAGACTTACTGGATATCTACGAGCTCCGCAGCGTGTCAAACAAAGACCCCGGAAGCTAGCTTCCGGGGTCTTGTCATCGTCAGAAATGAGGCATCGGATCAGTTCGCCTGCCGCCGCAGGAAGGCGGGGATATCCAGATGGTCGTCCCCCTGTGGCAGGGGCGCAACAGGTGCGGGCCGCCCATGGATGTCGAGGCCCTGCGGCGCCGGGCGTTTGGCGTATTCCGACACCGGGTCCGGGCCGCCCATTTGCTCGGCGACGCTGCGCTGCGGGCGGCGTTCCGGCAGGGGCGGCATCTGCGGCATTGCGGGCGCGGCGACGCCGCGCGCCGGAGCCGCGGGCTCGGCTTCGTCTTCGCGACGGCTGAGGCCGTTGGCGAGACGCTGCAGCAGCGACAGCCGGGTCTTCTGCGGCTCGTCGTCGAACTCGCTGCGGGCGGCCTGACGGATCTCGTTCTGGGCGGGCACCGGCAATTCGTCGAACCGCGGCATCCGCGGCGCGCGCAGAGCGGCCCGGTCGGGCTGCTGCGGAATGAAGGCGTCCGGAGTCTCGGGCTCCTCGTGCGTCGCGCGCGTCGGCTCGACGTCGGGGAACAGCGACGGCTTCTGCGGGATCGGACGGACGGTGACGTCGCCATAGGACGCGGACTGCACCGGCGCCTGAGCGACGTCCTGAGCCGGCATCTGCTCGTTACTGACGGCGGCAGCGATCGCGGCGAGCGCCGCACGCTCGACATTGGCGGCGCGGGCCACCGGGGCAGCGGCGGCCGGAGCCGGCGCAGCGGCAGCCTGCGCCGCGCGGGCGGCGGCGGCTTCCGCGATGCGCAGATTGTCGGCGCGCAGCTTGGCGGTCAGTTCAGCCAGACGGCTGTCAGCCGGCGCAGCATTGGCAGCCGCGCCGGCCGCGGCTGCGTTCCGCGACAACTGCGCCTGCTCGATGCCGGTGGCCACGACCGAGACGCGAATGATGCCGTCGAGGCTCTCGTCGAAGGTGGCGCCGACGATGATATTGGCGTCCTGATCGACCTCCTCGCGGATGCGGGTGGCGGCTTCGTCGACTTCGAACAGCGTCAGGTCCTTGCCGCCGGTGATCGAGATCAGCAGGCCGCGCGCACCCTTCATCGACGAGTCGTCGATCAGCGGATTGGCGATCGCGGCTTCGGCGGCGGTCAACGCGCGCTTCTCGCCGGAGGCTTCGCCGGTGCCCATCATCGCCTTGCCCATCTCGCGCATCACCGCGCGGACGTCGGCGAAGTCGAGGTTGATCAGGCCTTCTTTCACCATCAGGTCGGTGATGCAGGCGACGCCCGAATACAGCACCTGGTCGGCCATCGCGAAGGCGTCGGCGAAGGTGGTCTTCTCGTTGGCGACGCGGAACAGGTTCTGGTTCGGGATGATCAGGAGAGTGTCGACCACCTTGTGCAGTTCGGTGATGCCGGACTCGGCGGTCCGCATCCGGCGGGCGCCCTCGAAGTGGAACGGCTTGGTGACCACGCCGACGGTGAGGATACCCATCTCGCGGGCGGCCTTGGCGATCACCGGCGCCGCGCCGGTGCCGGTGCCGCCGCCCATGCCGGCGGTGACGAACACCATGTTGGCGCCGGTGAGGTGATCGCGAATCTCGTCGATGACTTCCTGCGCCGCGGCGGAGCCGACATCGGGCTGCGAGCCGGCGCCGAGACCCTGGGTCACCTGGGTGCCCATCTGGATCAGCCGCTGCGCCTTCGACATCGTCAGCGCCTGCGCGTCGGTGTTGGCGACGACGAAGTCGACGCCATCCAGCCCGGCGGTGATCATGTTGTTGACCGCATTGCCGCCGGCGCCGCCGACTCCGAACACGGTGATCCGGGGCCGCAGCTCGCGAATGTCGGGAACGTTGAGATTGATCGTCATGGTTGCCTCTCGATTACGCGAGCGTTGGTTCGTGAAGTCCCGGGCGATGGGCCTGGGCGATCTGTGAAAGCGGAAGGGGGCGGAATAGAGTCATCAGAAACCCTCGCGCAGCCAGCGGCCGACCTTGCCGAAGTAGCCGGCGTGATCGGCACTCCGGACCTGCCGGGCGTGTCGGGGCTCGATGTGTTCGAGATGAGCGTATTGCGGATACACCAGCAGGCCGGTGGGAACGGCGAAGGATGCGCTCTTGGCCTCGGTGGGAAGCCGGCCGAAACCGAGCGGACGGCCGACCCGCACCGGACGGCCGAGAATCCGCGTCGCCAGTTCGGGAATGCCGGTGAGCTGCGACGCGCCGCCGCTCAGCACCACGCGCGCGCGCGGCTCTGCAGCAAACGGCGAATCCGCCAGCCGGTCCCGGACCATCTCAAAAATCTCCTCGGCGCGATGCCGGATGATGTTCGCGATCGTCGCGCGGGAGATCACTTGCGGAGCATCCCGCTCATTGTCCCCGGCGGCAGGGATCGACATCAGCTCGCGCGCATCAGAACCGCCAGTTAGCACCGTGCCATATAACGTCTTGATTCGCTCGGCATCCGCAATGCAGGCACCTAATCCACGCGCGAGATCCATCGTGATGTGATGCCCGCCGAGCGCAAATCCGCCGGCGTGGACGAAGCGGCCGGCCGAGTAGACCGCCATCGTGGTCGTCCCCGCCCCCATCTCGATCAGCGCGGCGCCGATATCGGCTTCGTCGTCGGTCAGCACCGACAGGCCTGCGACATAAGGACTCGCCGCCATCGCCTCGACCTCGAGATGACAGCGCTCGACCGCGAGCATCAGGTTCTTGGCGACGGTGGCGTCGGCGGTGACCACGTTCATGTCGACGCCGAACTGACGCGCGACCATGCCGCGTGGATCGCGGATACCCTTGACGCCGTCGAGCGTGTAGCCGACCGGCAGCGCGTGCAGCACGGCGCGGCCGGGCGCGGTGGCGTGATGCATGCCGGTCGAGGTGACGCGACTGACATCGTCGGCGGTGACCGCGCCGCCCTTGATATCGGCGGCGGCCTCGATCAGTTGTCCCTGCAGCCGGCCGGCCGACACCGACAGCAGCACGGATTCGACCCGCACCTTGGCCATCCGCTCGGCGAGCGCCACGGCGTGGCGGATCGCCTTCTCGCACTCGACCATATCCACCACGGCCCCGGCCTTGACGCCGCGCGACTGGATCTGGCTGTAACCGACCAGTTCGACGGCGTGGCTGCGGCCGCGCAGCGCGTCCTTCGGCGGGCACGGCTTGAGCCGCGCGATCATGCAGGCGATCTTGCTGGTGCCAATGTCCAGCGACGCCACCATCGCGGTGCGATGCGGCGGCATCGGGCGTGTCTTCGGCGTCTGGGTGCGGTCGAAGCCGGTCACGCGTCACCAGCCTTCTTTTTGGACTTCTTGTCCTTGCTGAACTGCTCTTCGCGCGCCTTGGCGGCGTTGTCCGACAGCCGCACGGTCAGGCGATCGGGCAGCCGCATGTCGATCGCGGTGATGTCGCGCGAAAACAGTTTGTCGTCCTGATCGAGCTTGCTCAGCATCGCCAGCGAATTGCCGACCTCGTGCTCCGGCAGCCGGATCACCAGCCCATTGGTCAGCCAGACGTTCCACCGCCGCTCCCCGACCAGCGCGACCGCGCGGGTCTGCGACTGGATCTGCGGATAGCGCCCGAGCAGCGCGAGAAAATCCTTGGCGCGACTGCCCGCTCCGCTGCCCACCACCAGCGGCAGCGACAGGAAGCGGCGCGCCACATAAGGCTCCAGCACGGCGCCGTCCTCGGCGATCACCGAGGTGCGGCCGTCGAGTTGCCAGCGCGCGAAGGCGGTGCGCTCGACGATGTCGATCTGCAACTCGCTGGGATAGAACTTCAGAACCGTGGCGTCGGCGATCCACGGGTTCGCCTTCAACTTGTCACGCACCGCTGCGGCATCGAGGAACAGCAGCGACGACCGCCCGGTGACCCCGCCGATCGCCAGAATCTCGTCCTGCGTCAACTGCTTGCGGCCGCTGAGCGCGACCCGTTCGATGCGGAAGCCGGCGATGTTGGCGACCGCGTTGCGGGCGTCGTCCACCCCCTGCACGAACTCGTCGACATGGCCGCCCTTGACGATGCCGAGACCGGCGCTGCCGAGCAGGATCAGCGCGGTGGCGAAAACGCCGATCCGGCGCGGCGTGTACTTCTCCAGCACCGCGATGACGCCGTGCTGCGGCTCGGGCCGGGCCAGCCGCTTGGTCGGGCGCGGCTGCGGCCGGTTGCGGCGGGCCATCCGATGGCGCAGCAGCGCGACGGCCGCGACGGCGACCGCTTTCAGATCAGACTGAATCCCCGACAGTCGCGACGACTTGGCGAGGCGCCCTCCACCATGCATTGCTTGCGCTCATACTCGTTGTGCCCGCAACCAACCGGGCTCAGGCGCAAGTGACGGCTCGATGCTGCACGGGATCGCGCCGCGGAGAATCCGCCCGGTCACGCCGCGTCAGCCGAGCGTCAGAATGCGCGGCCAGCGTTAACCTTCGGCTCTCCTGGTAAACAAAAAGTAAAGGCGCTCGGTTCGGCCCCGGAATTGTTACGTTTCCTGAAAGATTTGCGGCCGCCAGCGGCATTTTTGCAGCGCCGAAACCGGGAACTCGACCAAAGTCGTTAACGCCGGGCGCCGCGTTCGGCGAGCGCGATCTGGCCGTGGAGGAAATCGACGAAGGCGATCCCCTGCGCCTGCAGCGCCTTGGGATAGAGCGAGGCCTTGGTCAGTCCGGGCAGCGTATTGGTCTCGAGAAAGATCGGACCGTCGGCGACGACGATGAAGTCGGAGCGCGAATAGCCGCGGCAGCCCATCACCCGATGCGCCTTCACGGCATCCTCCATGATCCTCGCCGAGATCTGCGGCGCGAACCGGCCGGGGCAGATCTCCTGGGTCGATTTGGCGAGATATTTCGCGGTGTAGTCGAAGCCGCCGTCGGCCGGCACGATCTCGATCGGCGGCAGCGCCAGCAGCGAGCCGTCGGCCTGCTCCAGCACGCCGCAGGTCGCTTCGATGCCGGAGACGAACGGCTCGATCAGATAGTCCTCGGACCTCGCCGCGTCGCGCACCGCGACCAGGTCCTGCTTCGCATTGATGAAGAACAGGCCGTAGCTCGACCCGTCGCGGGCCGGCTTGGCGATCAGCCGGCCGTGGGCGGCCAGCGCCGCCTCGGCCTCCGCCAGCGCGATGCCGGCCGGCGCGCGCACGCCGGCGATCGCGGCGAACCGCTTGGCGGCCACCTTGTCGAAGGCGAGATGCGACGCCGCCGCGCCCGACCCGGTGAACGGCACGCCGCGCATCTCGCACATCGCCTGCAACTCGCCGTTCTCGGCGACACCGCCGTGCAGACCCAGCACCAGCAGCCGCTGTTCGATCGCCGCGCGATCGAGCGCGCGCTCCAGCGGACCGATGTTTTCGCCAGCCGGCCGAAACGCCTCCTCGAACGGCCGCGCATGCGCCAGCAGCGCCTCCGCGGTCACCGCGTGGACGCTGTCGTCGTCGTTCCAGAACCACAATTCGGCATCGGGCAGCGCGGCGTGCAGCGCCTGCGCCGAGGCGACCGAAACCAGGCGCTCCTTGCTGGTGCCGCCGAAGAGAATTGTCTGTCGCATGAATTCGGTCCGCCGCGCGGGTCCCTGCTCGATCGAATGGTCCGTGAAACGCGCGGGCCGGCGCGGGCGCAATCTCCCCGATTTGGCTGATTCGGAGAAGCCGCCGCTATCGCGCCCGCCGCAGGCAGACGAGGCCCCAGCCGAGCAGCGCCACGATCGCCGGCGTCGCCAGCCCGATCACGCGCAGCGGCTGCCAGACCCCGCCTTCGGTCGCGACCATGCCGAGCCACATCACGCCGGCCCAGGCGATCAGCAGCGGCACCACCCTGACCTCGCCGCTGCGTCGCCACGCGTCGACCTGCACCACTGCGACCAACGGCGCGACGAACGCCACGTAGTTCGGCTGCGACACCGACAGCATCACCGGCAGCGCGGCGCACAGGATGGCGCCGCCGATCAGCAGCGCTTCGGACGGCGGCGGTTGCGGCCCGGTCAGGCGCCAGAACCGGCCGTGGCCGATCCACAGAAGCGCGGCCGCGAACGCGGCGTTGAAGGCCATCTGTCCCGCGGTGGCGAATCCCGGCAGCGTGTCGGCCGCGGGCAGGCCGCCAGCGCCGATCCGCGCCAGCATCGCGGCGATGCTCAGCATGTCGTACGAGGTGAAGGTGATTTCGGCGGCAATCTTGGCGTTCGGCACGCCGGTGAGGATGCCGTTGAGATGCTCGGTCCACATCGCGGTGTAGAGTTTGATCACTTCGGCCGGCCCGAGGCACAGCGTCGGCACGACGAACAGGAAGACGAGACTGAAGCCGGCGGTGGCCAGCACCGTTTTCACGTCCCGCCGCAGTATCGGAAACAGCAGCAGCGCGATCGGAAACAGCTTGATGGTGAAGCCGATCGCCAGCGCGCACGCCGCCGCATAGATCCGGCCCTGCACGTAAAGCACGAGGAACGCCACCATCGTCAGCAGCACCAGCGCGCTCGGCTGCCCGCGGCCGAAACCGTCGCCGATGAACGGCAGCAGCGTCGCCAGCGGCCCGATCCGCAGCATCCACCACCCGTTCCAGCCGGCCTCCTGGAGCAGAGGCGGAGCGCCGCGTTCGAGCGCCCTCGCCCACCAGTCGATCGCGATCAGCACGGCGGCGGCGCTGAGCGCGTACCACACCGCGACCGACATCGGCAGCGGCAGCGCCCAGGCCGGTTTGGGATAGCCGTCGAGCGGATAGGCGAACGGCCCCATCAGCAACGCGAAGAACGGCGGGTAGTGATAGGTCCAGCCGTGATGATCGGCGACTTCATACAGGGGATAGCCTGTCCACACCGCCCAGCCGGCGCGGAAGAACACCTGGACGTCGCCGAACCCGTGCACCGCCGAGCGCTTCACCACGATCGGCAGATAGATGCAGAGCGCCAGCGCGACGGCGGCGATCAGCGCGATCTCGTACCAGTGCAATTGCCGCAATCGCGGCGCGAATTGTCGTTGCAACGAGACGCTCCGGTCGAATCCTGGGCGTGATTTGCACCCCTGCGGGGCGGAACCATGGCGAGTGTGTTGCTGGCCGTGTACGTCGGGGACGAGAGAGCCCGCAGCAGGCCAGCCTTCGCGACGCTTGTAAAGAGGCCAGAGCCGTGCGGCGGTCGGCCCCCGGCTCGGTGGACGGACACGACAGAACGGGTCAAGGTCCGCCGCACAAGGCCCACTCCTCTCGCCGATTCGGCTGCGACCGTGGCGCCGGGGACACAGCGATCGATACTGCGGGAACAATGATGATCAGGGCGTGGCTCGACCTTCCCACTTACGGCACCTTCGTCACGCTGGCGCTGTTGTACTACGGCGTGGCGCTGACGCTGGTCGTCCTGACCTGCGCCTCGCCGCTGCGTGGGCCGGTCTCGAAGCTGAACGGGGTCGTCGCGCCGTTCTTCTCCTCGGTTGCGGTGCTGTTCGGATTGCTCACCGGCTTCCTCGGCTACGACGTCACCGAGCGCAATCGCCAGGCGTCCCGGGCGGTGCAGGCCGAGGCCGGCGAACTGCAGAATCTGTATACGCTCAGCGTCGCCTCCGTCACCGACATGCGCGATATCCGCATCGCGCTGAAGGGCTATGCCGCGTCCGTGCTGCACGACGAATGGCCGGCCGCGCATGGCGAGAGCGCGCCGCGGACCAATGCGGCCTATGACACCCTGCTCGGCGAACTCAGCGATCCCGCGATCAGTCGCGACGCCAGCGCCGCGGTCCACGTGGCGATGCTCAGCGCAGCGGTGCGGGTCGGCACCGCGCGCAACGCAAGGCTCAGCCTGTCGACCGATCGCACCAGCGACCTGAAATGGATTTCGGTGCTGCTGCTCGGCGTGATCACGCAGGTGGCGTTGACCTTGGTGCATCTCGACAAGCCGCGCGCGATGCTCGCGGCGCTGACGGTGTTCGCCACCGGCGCGATCGTCGCGCTCGGGATGATCGCGCTGCAGGAAGATCCGTTCGGCGGCGTATTTCGGGTGTCGTCGACGCCGATCGAGCGGCTGCTGTCGCTATCCGACACGGTGGCGCCGCCGGTCGCGCCCGCCCCGGCGCCTGCGACGGCTCCGCCGTCCGCCGCGCCGAAGTAACAGCTCAGCCGGCAATCCCGGCGGTGACGCCGATCCGCTTGATCTCCCACTGCAACTCGATGCCGGACTGCGCCTTGACGCGTTCGCGCACGGTTTCGCCGAGGGTCTCGATGTCGGCCGCGGTGGCGTCGCCGATGTTGATCAGGAAGTTGCAGTGCATCTCCGACACCTGCGCGCCGCCGATCCGCAGCCCCCGGCAGCCCGCCGCGTCGATCAGCTTCCAGGCGCTGTGGCCCGGCGGATTCTTGAACGTCGAGCCGCCGGTCTTCTCGCGGATCGGCTGCGCCAGTTCACGGTGCGCCTGCACCTCGTTCATCTTGGCGCGGATCGCGTCCGGCGATGCCGGCGTGCCGCGGAACCGGGCCGAGGTGAAGATCAGCGACGGGTCCGCGCCGGAGCTGCGATAGCTGAACTGCATCCCCGCAAGATCGATGACGTGGCGGCGGCCGGCGCGATCGACCGCGGTGGCGTCGATCAGCACGTCCCTGGTCTCGCGGCCATTGGCGCCGGCGTTCATCCGCAGCGCGCCGCCGATCGTTCCGGGAATCCCGAAATAGAACTCGAGTCCGCCGAGTTGCGCCGCCGCCGCGGTCTCGGCGACGCGCTTGTCGAGCGCGGCCGCACCGGCATGGACGGTCTCGCCGTCGCTGCGCGCTTCGCCGAAGCCGCGCGGCGCCAGCCTGATCACCACGCCCGGCAAACCGCCGTCGCGCACGATCAGATTGGAGCCGACGCCGATGCACAGCACCGGCACCTCCGCCGGCAGCAGCGACAGGAAGTAACCGAGATCATCCTCGTCGGCCGGCGTGAACAGCACCTGCGCCGGGCCGCCGACACGAAACCAGGTCAGCGGCGCCAGCGGCTCGTTGCCGAGCAGCCGGCCGCGCAAATCAGGCATCGCGGCTTTGAGGTCGGCGGCGAGATCGGGAAACATCAGTACAGCCAAGAGCGATACTCCGGCCGTTGATCCTTCATGTCCTCGAACAGCCACACCATGCGATCGACGAACCACGTCTTCGCGAGCATCACCACCACTGCGCCCAACGCGGTGATGGCGAGATCGAACGCGATCAGTCCCCACGCCAGAAACGGCAGGCCCGCCATCGAAATGCCGGCGGCGACTCCGGGCACGATGCGATGCCGGGCCGGCACCTCGTCGCGCTGCAGAGCGACCCAGATCCGTTCGCCGAGCACGGCTTTCGACGCCCAATTGTCGGTCGAGGCCGGCGGCGGAAACGCCCGCGGATTATAGGCCAGCCACGCGATCGTGAGGCCGATCGGCGCCAGCGCCCACCAGCCGAGCCACGCCCGGCTCCAGATCGCCGCGATCAGCACCGGAAATGCCGCGTAGCGCGTCCACACGCTCCACGGATTGGCGTGCCGCTTCCAGGTCTCGTCGCTCAGGACAGCCATCGGCGCCTCCTCTCGCTTCAGCCGCCCAGCGCCTTCAATTCGCCCGGCAGTGCGTAGGCCCATTGGGTGATGTTGCCGGCGCCGAGGCAGACGACGTAGTCGCCGCTCTTGGCGACGCCCGCGACGACTCCCGCCAGCGATGCGGAATCCTGCAGCGGGATCACGTTGCGATGGCCGTGGGCGCGCAGGCCGAGCACGAAGTGATCGCGATCGATCCCCTGGATCGGCGCCTCGCCGGCCGGATAGACGTCGGCGACGATCACGCTGTCGGCGTCGTTGAAGCAGGTGCAGAATTCCTCGAACAGCGACTGCAGCCGGGTGAAGCGATGCGGCTGCACCACGGCGATCACCCGGCCGTCGGTCGACTGCCGCGCCGCCTTCAGCACCGCGGCGATCTCGACCGGATGATGGCCGTAATCGTCGATGATGGTGACGCCGTTCCAGTCGCCGGTCTTGGTGAAGCGCCGCCGCACGCCGCCGAATGCCGCCAGCGCCTTGCGGATGGTGTCGTCGGACAGGCCGAGTTCATGCGCGACCGCAATGGCTGCCGTTGCGTTCAGCGCATTGTGCCGGCCCGGCATCGGCAGCATCAGCTCGGCGATCTCGTGCGCGGTGCCGGCCTTGCGGTCGCGGAACGCGACCTTGAAGGTCGAACCGCTGCCGGACGGCTTCAGCTCGAGCAGGCGCGCATCGGCCTGCGGGTTCTCGCCGTAAGTAATAATGCGGCGGTCTTCGATCTTGCCGACCAGCGCCTGCACCACCGGATGATCGATGCACATCACCGCGAAGCCGTAGAACGGCACGTTCTCGACGAAGTTGCGGAACGCGTCCTGCACGGCGTCGAAAGTCTTGAAGTGATCGAGGTGCTCGGGATCGACATTGGTGACGATGGCGACGTCGGCCGGCAGCTTCAGGAAGGTGCCGTCGCTTTCGTCGGCTTCGACCACCATCCAGTCGCCGGCGCCGAGCCGCGCATTGGTGCCGTAGGCGTTGATGATGCCGCCATTGATCACGGTCGGATCGAAATCGCCGGCGTCGAGCAAGGCGGCGACCATCGAGGTCGTCGTGGTCTTGCCATGGGTGCCGGCGATTGCGACGCAGCTCTTCAGCCGCATCAGTTCGGCCAGCATCTCGGCGCGGCGGACCACCGGAATGCGTTGCGCCCGCGCCGCCAAGAGTTCCGGATTGTCGCGCTTGATCGCCGTCGACACCACCAGCACGTCGGCGCCGGCGACGTTGTCGGCCTTGTGGCCGACGTGGATCTGGATGCCCTTTTCGCGCAAACGACTGACGTTGGCGCTCTCGGACGCGTCGGAGCCCTGCACCGTATAGCCGAGATTGCACAGCACCTCGGCGATGCCGCTCATGCCGATGCCGCCGATCCCGACGAAGTGAATGGGTCCGATCTCGCGCGGCAGTCTCATGGCATGGTCCTTGAAATCATCGTCCGGAACGGACGGCAGAACGGCGCAGGCGGCCCGGGCGGCCTGCCTCCCCTTGGATGCCCCGCCTGTCGCACCCTGACAAGGCCATTTTGCGCGTTCTTATGGCGCATTGCGCCGTCACGCGGATCGCACTTGACAGGCTTACGCCGCCGCCGGCGCTATCCTGCGCGCGCGGCCTGGTCCTGCAGTTCGATCACGCGCAGATAGTTGCGCAGGCGATTGTGCTCCAATGTTCGGATCAATTTGTTCTGATGATACGGCAGCAGCAGATCGGCGAGCGCCTCGCTCCACGGCGCGTCGGTGTCGAACAGCACGCCGAGGCCGAACACCGCCGGGATCTCGGCGAAGCCGTAGGCCCGGCCTTCCGCGAGCTCCTCGCGCAGAAAATCGTCGATCGCCGTCATCACGCCGTTGCGCGGACCGCCTTCGACCTGCGCCAAAGCGAACTGGCCGTTTCCGCGAAAACCGCGGCCCTCGACGATCGAAGGATCGCCCGGCACGACGCCGCCCTCGAAGCTGCAGGGCAGACGATAGGCCGCGGGGATCCGCTCGGGCGCGTAGTACTGATCGCGGCGCGCGCACGGCCAGCCGACGTCGTGCAGGAAGGCGAGCACCGGCTTGCCGTCGCGGCGGCAGGCCGCCTTGATGGACTGCAACTCGTGATACACCGTGTACCAGTTGTGATCGCCGTCGACGATCCAGGCATCGTGCGCCGCCATCGTCGCCAGCGCGTCGAGGCTCGCCACCGCGAGGTGGCACACCTCGGGATGGCGCGCCAGCCATTGGGTGAACGCCGGCTGCGGCGACGGGTCGATGCAGGTCAACGCGCCGTCACGCGCGCGGCTGTAATCTGCGAGCAGCGCCGACATGCCGCCCGCCTCGCTGCCGATCTCCGCGATGGTGCGGGCTTCGGCCAGGGTCAGGGCCTCGAGGATCAGGTCGGAAAATTCAGCAACCGAATGGATCAGCAGATCGGGCATCGCACAACCATCTCAGATGTTCGCCACCTTGACGACCAGATCCGCCAGCCGGTCCGCGGCATCGAGCCGGCCGACGGTGCGGGCGGCGGTGACCATCGCGGTGAGTTTCTGCGGATCGGCGGCCAGCGCGGCGATCTCGTCGGCGAGCCGCTCGGGGGTGAAGTCGGCCTGCACGATCCGGATCGCGCCGCCGGCGTCGGCGAGCACGCCGGCATTGGCGAACTGGTCCTGATCCAGCGCACCGGGCAGCGGCACCAGGATCGACGGCCGGCCGATCGCGGCGAGTTCGGCGACGGTGCCAGCACCGGAACGTGATACCACCAATTGGCTGGCGGCCAGCCGCGCCGGCAGATCGTTGAAGAACGGAGCGAGCTCGCAGGTGATCTTCAGCCGGTCGTAGACGGCGCGGACCCGCGCCATGTCCTCCTCGCGGACCTGCTGGGTCAGCACCAGCCGCGGCTGCAGCGCCGGATCGAGCTGCTCGATCGCGCCGGGCACGATGTCGGCCATCACCCGCGCGCCCTGGCTGCCGCCGACCACCAGCAGCCGCAGCGGCCCCTCCGCGGCGAGCGGCGCGAACGGCACCGCGGCGGCCGCGAGGATTGCCGGGCGCATCGGCGTGCCGGTGGTGGTGGTCTTGGCGGAAAGCGTCGGATCGCGGTCGAGCACGCCGGGCAATGAGGTCGCGATCGCCGTGACACCCTTCGACAGCAGCCGGTTGGCGCGGCCCATCACCGCATTGGAATCGTGAATCAGCGTCGGAATCCGCAACGCCCGCGCCGCGAACAAGGGCGGCAGCGTCGGATAGCCGCCGAAGCCGACCACTGCGGCGGGCTTCAGCCGCAGCATCAGCGCGAGCGCCTTCGCGGTTCCGGCACCGAGCATCAGCCCGGTCCGGGCCAGCGCCCACGGCGTCCTGCCGCGCACCGTCTCGCTCGGCACCACGTCGATCATGTCGGCGGAGAACAACCCGCTGTAGCGCATCGCGCGGCTGTCGGTGACGAGGCGCACGCGCAGGCCGCGCTTCATCAGCACCACGCCGAGCGCCTCGGCGGGGAACAGATGCCCGCCGGTGCCGCCCGCCGCGAGAAGGATGAGGGGCGCGTCGCTCATGGCGTCACGCGTAGCCCGCAGCCGCGGCACCCATGGCATTGACCTCGGTCTTCGGCCGCAGCCGGGTCAACGCCAGCATCATGCCGACGCCATAGGCAAGTGACACCATCGACGAGCCGCCATAGGAGATGAACGGCAGCGTCATGCCCTTGGCCGGGATCAGTTGCAGATTGACCGACATGTTGATCGCGGCCTGGATGCCGAACAGGATGGCCAGCCCGGACGCGGCGAAGCGCGCGAACAGATCGTCCGACTTGTAGGCGCGCGACAGCGTGCGCATCACGATGAAGGTGAACAGCGCCAGCAGCGCCAGGCACAGGATGATGCCGAATTCCTCGCCGGCCACGGCAAACACGAAGTCGGTGTGACTGTCCGGCAGGCTGCGCTTGGCGATGCCCTCGCCGGGCCCGAGACCGAACCAGCCGCCGTTGCTGAACGCCTCGCTCGCCATGTCGACCTGGAAAGTATCGCCCGATGCCGGGTTCATGAACCGCTTGATCCGGCCGGCGACGTGCGGGACGAACAGATAGGCGGCGAACAGGCCGCCTGCGGCGACGCCGGCCAGCCCGAACACCCAGACGATCCGCATCCCCGCGATGAAGAACAGCGCGCCCCACACCATCAGCACCAGCATGGTCTGGCCGAAATCCGGCTCCATCACCAGCAGCGACACCAGCGTCAGCAGCAGCGCCAGCGACATCGAGGTCGCCGGCATTTCCGGCCGCCGCGCCGCTTCCGAGAACAGCCACGCCGCCAGCACCACGAAGGACGGTTTGGCGATTTCGGAGGCCTGAATATTGAGGCCGAGCAGCGTGATCCAGCGCCGGGAGCCCTTCACCTCCGGGCCGAACAACAGGGTCGCGACGATCAGCACGATGCTGAGCGCGAACACGATCAGCGCGGCACGCCGGATCTGCCGCGGCGACAGGAACGACACCCCGATCAGCACGATCAGCGACGGCGCCAGGAACAGCACATGGCGGTTGAAGAAATGGAACGGGTCGAGCCCGATCCGCGTCGCGACCGGCGGCGACGCCGCCAGCGACAGGATGACGCCCGCCAGCATCAGCGCGATCAGCGCCACCAGCAGCACGCGGTCGATGGTCCACCACCATTCGCTGAACGGGGTGCGTTGCTCACGGGAAATCATCGGCGATCCTGGGCCAGAGGTCGGCTTATTGGTGCGCCGTCGTGGTTGCCAGAAAGTTAATGGAAAGGGGAAGAGTTGAGGTTGTGAACGCCGACCTGCCAAGCCCTGCCAAGCCGTCATCCCCGCGAAGGCGGGGATCCAGTATCCCAGAGCGTTCGTGGCTGAGCACCTGCGCTCCGGACTACTGGGTCGCCCGCCTGCGCGGGCGATGACGTGGTTGGCCGTGGCTAGGCCACCGGCTTCACCCCATCCAGCGCCGTCACCAGATCGCGGAACTTCGTCCCGCGGATTTCGAAATTCCTGAACTGGTCGAACGAGGCGCAGGCCGGCGACAGCAGCACGACCGGCTCCGGCAGCCCCGACGATGCGGCGTCGCGTGCGGCGGCCGGCACCGCGTTGTCCAGCGTCACGCTGATCTCGTAGGGCACACGCCCTTCCAGCGTCGCGGCGAATTCCTGCGCCGCCTCGCCGATCAGATAGGCCTTGCGGATGCGCGGGAAGTATTCGGCGAGGCTGTCGATGCCGCCGGTCTTCGGCTTGCCGCCGGCGATCCAGAAGATCTCGCCGAACGACGACAGCGCTTTCGCGGTCGCGTCGGCATTGGTGCCCTTGGAGTCGTTGACGAACAGCGTCGTGCCTTGGCGTCCGACCTGCTCCATCCGGTGCGCGAGGCCCGGGAAGCTGCGCAGGCCGTTCTGCAGCACGTCCGGGCCGACGCCGAGCGCCAGCGCTGCGGCGGCGGCCGCCGCGGCGTTCTGCGCGTTGTGCAAACCGCGCAGCGAACCGATGCCGTCGAGCTTCGCGACTTCATGCGATGCGCCGCCGTCGGCTTGCACGATCGTCTCGCGATCCGCGGTGATGCCCGAGGCGAGCGGCTGCTTCACCGAAATCCGCACCACGCGCTTGCCGGCGCGCTCCAGCCGGTCGGCGGCGTCGCGGCCGAAGCCGTCGTCGACGCCGATGATCGCGGTGCCGCCGTCCTGCACGCCGGCAACCAGCCGCTCCTTCACCGCGGCATAGTGCTCGATGGTGCCGTGGCGATCGATGTGGTCCTCGGTGACATTGAGCAGGATGCCGACGCTCGGATCGAGCGACGGTGTCAGATCGATCTGGTAGGACGACATCTCGATCACGTGGACGCGGCCGGCGCGCGGCGGCTCCAGCGACAGGATCGCGGTGCCGATATTGCCGCCCATCTGGGTGTCGTAGCCGGCCTGCCGCATCAGATGCGCGATCAGCGCCGTGGTGGTGGACTTGCCGTTGGTGCCGGTGATGGCGACGAACGGCGCGTTCGGCGCGTGCAGCCGCCGCTCGCGGCAGAACAGCTCGACGTCACCGATCACCTCGACGCCCGCCTCGCGCGCCTTGAGCACGCTCCAATGCGGCGTCGGATGCGTCAGCGGCACGCCCGGCGTGAGCACCAGCGCGGCAAAATTCATCCACGGCAGATTGCGCAGATCGGCGGTGATGAAATTGGCCTGCGCCGCTTCGACCATGCGGTCGAGATTGTCGTCGCAGGCGATCACTTCGGCGCCGCCGGCGCGCAGCGCGTGGCAGCTCGCCAGCCCCGAGCCGCCGAGCCCGAACACCGCGACGGATTGCCCGGCGAAAGAGGTGACGGGGATCATTGCATTGCTCCGGCCACAAGGACCTCGCGCACAACCGACACGGCGTCATCCTGAGGTGCTCGCCGCCTTCGGCGAGCCTCGAAGGATGGCCGCGCGTGCCCGTGGCCATCCTTCGAGGCTCGCAAGGGCTCGCACCTCAGGATGACGCTGCAATCGGCGTGAAGGCTGACGGCGCACATATCCAACTTCACCGCAGCTTCAGCGTCGACAGGCCGGCGAGCGCCAGGATCACGGCGATGATCCAAAACCGGATCACGATCTGCGGCTCGGTCCAGCCCTTCTGCTCGAAATGGTGATGGATCGGCGCCATCCGGAACACGCGCTTGCCGGTCAGCTTGAACGACGCCACCTGCACGATCACCGACACCGCCTCGAGCACGAACAGCCCGCCGATCACCGCCAGCACGATCTCGTGCTTCACCGCCACCGCGATCGAGCCGAGCATCCCGCCGAGCGCCAGCGAGCCGGTGTCGCCCATGAAGATCGAGGCCGGCGGCGCGTTGAACCACAGAAAACCGAGGCCGGCGCCGAGCAGCGCGCCGCACAGCACCGCCAGTTCGCCGGTGCCGGCGACGTAGTTGATTTGCAGATATTCGGCGAACACCGCGTTGCCGACCAGATAGGAGATCATGCCGAAGCTCGCGGCCGCGATCATCACCGGCACGATGGCGAGGCCGTCGAGGCCGTCGGTGAGGTTCACCGCATTGCCGGCGCCGACGATCACGAAGGCGCCGAAGATCACGAAGTACCAGCCCAGATTGAGCACCACTTCCTTGAAGAACGGGATCACCAGCGAACTCGACAGCGAGCCGCGGCCGAGCCACACCAGCGCGAAACACGCCGCGCCCGCGATCGCGAATTCGATCAGCAGCCGGGTGCGGCCGGAGATGCCGGCGTGGGTCTGCTTGGTGACTTTCATGTAGTCGTCGTAGAAGCCGACGAAGCCGAAGCCGAGCGTCACCGCCAGCACGATCCACACATAGGGATTGAGCGGATTGGCCCACAGCACGGTGCCGACCGTCAGGCCCGACAGGATCATCAGGCCGCCCATCGTCGGCGTGCCGCGCTTGGTCACCAGATGCGATTGCGGACCGTCGGCGCGGATCGGTTGCCCCTTGCCCTGGCGCAGTCGCAGATTGTCGATGATCCACGGCCCGCACAGAAACACGAACAACGCGCCGGTCACCACCGCGCCGCCGGTGCGGAAGGTGATGTAACGGAAGACGTTGAAAGCAGGAAACGAGCTGGAAAAATCGATCAGCCAATAGAGCATTGAAGCCGCCTCACACCGCAGCGTCGTCGAGCGCGGCCTTGCCGGGAAAGCGCTTCTCGAGCGCGGTGACAATCGTTTTCATGCGCGAGCCGAGCGAGCCTTTGATCATCAGCACGTCGCCGGACCGGACTGCCGCAACCACCTGCGATTCGAGCGCGGCCGCAGTCTCTGCATAGCCGCCTCGTTTGCCCGAGGAAAGGGCATCCCACAGATTGTGCATCAGGGGGCCGCAGCAGAACACCAGATCGACCGCGTTGCTCTGCACCGTTCCGGCGAGGCCGCGATGCAGCTCAGGCCCGGCCGGACCGAGTTCCAGCATGTCGCCGAGCACCGCGATTCGCCGCCCCTGCCCGCTGATCTCGGCGCTGCCGAGCACGCCCAGCGCCGCCGCCATCGACGCCGGATTGGCGTTGTAGCTCTCGTCGATCAGCGTCGCCGCGCCCTGCCCGAGTTCGAGGGTGCGGCGAACGCCGCGCCCGGCCGCGGGCTCGACCTGCGCCAGTGCCAGCGCGGCCAGCGCCAGGTCGGCGCCGACCAGGTCCGCCGCGGCCAGCACGGCGAGCGAGTTCATCGCGATGTGGCGGCCGGGGATGTTGAGCTTGTAGGTGACGTCGTGCCCGAGGATGCTCGCATCCACCGCTGAGCAATCCGCATGCAGCGCAATGTCGCGCAGCCGCGCATCGGCCTTGGCGTGGACGCCGAACGAGACGATGCGTTCGACTCCGGCTTTGCGGGCGCTCGCGGTGAGCCGTTTGAACATCGGATTGTCGCGGTTCAGCACGGCAATGCCGCCGGGCTCCAGCCCTGAGAAGATTTCCGCCTTGGCGTCGGCGATCGCCTCGATGCCGGAGAAGAATTCGAGATGCACCGGCTCCACCGTGGTGATGATCGCCAGATGTGGTCGCACCATCTTGACCAGCGGTTCAATTTCGCCGGCGTGGTTCATCCCGATCTCGAACACCGCATAGCGCACGCTCGCCGGGCAGCGCGCCAGCGTCAACGGCACGCCCCAATGATTGTTGAACGACGCCACCGAAGCGTGGGTCTCGCCCTGCGCGCCGAGCACGCCGCGCAGCGCCTCCTTGGTCGAGGTCTTGCCGACCGAGCCGGTCACCGCGATCACCTTCGCGTCGAGCCGCGCCCGCGCCGCGCGTCCCAAGTCGCGCAGGCCGTCGAGCACGTCGTCGACCAGCAGCAGCGGCGCATCGGGGGCGAATTTGCCGCGCTGCGCGGTCTCGACCACCGCCAGGGCGGCGCCGGCCTTCAGCGCCGCCTCGACGAAATCATGGCCGTCGTGAACGTCGCCCCTGATCGCGAAGTAAGCGTCGCCCGGCGCCAGCGTGCGGCTGTCGATCGAGATGCCGAACACGTCGCGGGCCGGCGTGCCCTGCACCGCCGCGCCCATCGCCGCGATGATCGCATCGGACGTCCATAGCGGTTGTTTGCTCATGCGGCGCTCGCTGACAACGCCGCCGCGGCGGCTTCGTGGTCACTGAAAGGCAGCACCGTGTCGCCCACGATCTGCCCGGTTTCATGGCCCTTGCCGGCGATCACCAGCGCGTCGCCCGGCTGCAATTCGCCGATCGCTGTTCGGATCGCCTCGGCCCGGTCGCCGATCTCGCGCGCGCCCGGCGCTGCTGCGAGAATCGCGGCGCGGATCGTGGCGGGGTCTTCGCGGCGCGGATTGTCGTCGGTGACGATCACGGCGTCGGCGCTCTCGGCCGCGATCGCGCCCATCAGCGGCCGCTTGCCGGCGTCGCGATCGCCGCCGGCGCCGAACACCACAACGAGCTTGCGCTTGGCATAAGGCCGCAGCGCCTGCAGCGACTTGGCCAGAGCATCTGGCTTGTGCGCATAGTCGACGAACACCGGCGCGCCGTTGCGTTCGCCGACCAGCTCCAGCCGGCCGGGCGCGCCCTCGAGATGATCGAGCGCGGCAAACACCGCCGCCGGATCGCCGCCGGTGCCGATCACCAGCCCGGCCGCGACCAGCGCATTCTCGATCTGGAATTCGCCGACCAGCGGCAGGTGGACTTGATAGTTACGCCCGGCATGGTCGAGCGTGAGCCGCTGCGCGAAGCCGTCGACCGCGGCCGCGATCAGCCGGATGCCCGCGCCGGCGTCGCCGTTGCGGCCGACGCTGATCAGCCGCAACCCGCGCGCCCGAGCCGCATCGATCACTTCCGCCGAACAGTCGTGATCGGCCGAGATCACCGCGGCGCCGCCGTCGACCACGAGATCGCGGAACAGCCGCAGCTTGGCGTTCAGGTAGTGCGCAACGTCGGGATGATAGTCCATATGGTCGCGCGACAGATTGGTGAATCCCCCCGCCGCGACGCGGACGCCGTCGAGGCGGAACTGGTCGAGCCCGTGCGACGAAGCTTCCAGCGCCAGATGGGTGACGCCCTCGCGCGCAATGGCGTCGAGCGAGCGATGCAGCGCGATCGGATCCGGCGTGGTCAGCGAGCCGTAGACGCTGCGCGTCGGCGTCACGAGACCGATGGTGCCGATGCTGGCCGAAGCATGACCCAGCCGCTGCCAGATCTGCCTCGTAAACGCTGCCACCGAAGTCTTGCCGCTGGTGCCGGTGACCGCCGCGATGGTCTGCGGCTGCTGCGGAAACATCCGCGCGGCGGCGAGCGCCAGCGCGCGGCGCGGATTGGTCAGGCGAACGAAGGGCACGGCGAGGTCGCCCGCGGGCGGATGATCGCCAGCCACCGCGACGGCGCCTGCCTCGATCGCAGCGGCGACGAAGCGCGCCCCGTCGGTCTTCGCCCCGGCCAGCGCAAAGAACACATCGCCCGGCTTCACCGCTCGGCTGTCGACCGCGAGGCCGCCGACATCGAGAGCGGCCGCCTGCACCGTGATCGCCGTGTCGTCGCTGAAGAGGTCGCGGAGCTTCATGGTCCTCGAGTCCGGTCGGTCGGTCCGAAGGGAGTTCGCACGCAGACCGGGCTTTTAGCGCAAGCGCGCCCCGGTGCAACACGACTGACGCATTGCCGCCCCGCGTGGCCCGCGACCTACTGGGCCGCCCTCGATGACGCAAGAATGAGGCGGTCGGGCGGCGGCAGATCGAACCGCGGCTCGATCCCCAGCAGCGGCGCGATTCGCTCGATCACCTTGCCACCGGTGGGCACCGCGTTCCAGCCCGAGGTGATGAAGCCGTGGGTTTCCGGCAGCGGCTTGGGCTCGTCGAGCATGATCAGCACCTGGAATTGCGGATGGTCGGCCGGCAGCACGGCGGTGAACGAGTTCAACACCTGCTTCTTGGCGTAGCGGCCGTTGATCACCTTTTCCGAGGTTCCGGTCTTGCCACCGATGTAGTAGCCCTTGGCGATCTGATCCGCCGTCCTGGCGGTGCCGATTTCGGCGTTCAGGCGCATCAGATAGCGGATCTTGTCGCTGGTCTCCTTCTTGACCACGCGCTTGGCCATCTTCTGCGCTTCGTCTTCGCTGCGCCGGTGGAAGGTCGGTGGGATCAGATAGCCGCCATTGACCATCGCGTTGATGCCCATCACCGCCTGCAGCGGCGCCACCGCGACGCCGTGGCCGAACGAGATGGTGATGGTGTTGAGTTCGCCCCAGCGCTTCGGCACGATCGGCGAGGCACTCTCGGGCAGTTCGGTGCGCAGCCGGTCGAGCTGGCCGACCTTCTTGAGGAACGCCTTGTGCGCGTCGACGCCCATCGACAGCGCGATCCGTGCAGCGCCGACGTTGGACGAGAAGGTGAACACTTCCGACAGCGAGATCGCGCGGCCGAGCGGATGGGTGTCGTGGATCGCGAACTTGCCGTAGCGCAACGCGCCGCGGGCGTCGTACATCGAATTCAGCGTCGCCTTGCCCGAGTCGAGCGCCATCGCCAGCGTCAGCGTCTTGAAGGTCGAGCCCATCTCGTAGACGCCGGTGGTGAGCCGGTTGATGCGGTCCGGGTCGTTGGCCTCGCGCGGATTGTTCGGATCGAAATCCGGCAGCGACACCATCGCGACGATCTCGCCGGTGTTGACGTTGGAGACGAGACCGGACGCCGCCTTGGCCTTGTACTTGTCCTTCGCCTTCAGCAATTCATCGCGCAGCGCGTGCTGGACGCGGATGTCGACCGCGAGCTCCACCGGCTTCTGCAGCCGGTCGGAGGCGAAGCCGGCGCGATGCAGATCGGCGAGTCCGTTGTGGTCGAGCCACTTCTCGATGCCGGCGATGCCCTGGTTGTCGATATTGACGAGGCCGATGAGGTGCGAGACCTCGGTGCCGGTGGGGTAGATGCGCCTGTTCTCGCGCAGGAAGCCGATGCCGGGAATACCGAGCTTCTTGATGTCGGCCTGCTGCCGCGGCGTGATCTCTCGCTTCAGCCAGACGAAGCCCTTCTTCGAGGCCAGCCGCTCGCGGACCTCCGGGGTCTCGAGGTCCGGCAGCGTCGCGGTGAGCAATTCGACCGCTTCATCCTGATCGATGATGCGGCGCGGCTCGCCGAACAGCGACGGCGATTTGACGTCGGTGGCCAGGATGGTGCCGTTGCGGTCGACGATGTCGGGCCGCGCGGTGGCGATCGCGTCCTGCGACGCGGTGCGCCGCGTGCCGTGGCTGTCGCCGACCACCGCGATGAAGGTCAGCTTGAACGCGATCACGCCATAGACCGCGGCGAAGGCCAGCATCGCCAGACCGACGCGGGCGCGCGCCTTGGCGTCGCGATCGACGTCGCGGCCGTAGATCAGGCTGCGCACCAGCCGCTGGCGCCAATTGACGTGATGGCCGACGAGCGGCACCGACGGTTCGGTCATTGCGCGGCCTCCCTGGCCGGCAGCGCGCCGGTGACGATGTCGGGATCGATCTTCTCGATCATCGAGGCGATCGGGTCGGGATCGTTCGGGTTGACGATGCTCGGCGGCCGCGCCGGCAGGTTCTTCAACTGGTCGAACTGGCGCGCCGTGATCGGCTTCAGTTTGAGGTGCCGCTCGGCGATGCCCTGCAGCCGGCCGGGCGCGTCGAGCTTGGCCCATTCGGCACGGAGCTGCGCGATCGCCTCGCGCTCCTTGCGCACTTCGGCGTGGAGCTGCAGCACCTTCTCGGTGCGCGCGGTCGACTCCATCTTGATCCGGTAGACATAGGCCGCGGCGAACACCAGCATTCCGATCACCACGACATGAATGAGGCGCATCATCGGCCGGCCCTCGTCACGCCCGCCTTCATCACACCGGCGAGCGTCGGCCATCCCGGCAGATCGTCGGGCCGGTGCGCCGGCGCCGCAGTGCGTTCGCCGCCGCGCAGCTTGGCCGAGCGCGCGCGCGGATTGGCGGCGACCTCGGCGTCGCCGGCGGTCGTCGGCCGCTTGGTCAGCACGGTGAAGCTCGGAGCTGCCTGCGCCAATTCGGGCAGATGCCGCGAGCCGCCGCCGACGCGGCTGCGCTCGGCGAGGAAGGTCTTGACGATGCGGTCTTCCAGCGAGTGGAACGTCACCACCGCGAGCCGCCCGCCCGGTTTCAGCACCCGCTCCGCCGCCGCCAGCGCCTGATACAATTCGTCGAGCTCTTCGTTGACGAAGATCCGCAGCGCCTGGAACGTGCGCGTCGCTGGGTGGATCTGTCCCGGCTTGGCGCGCACCACCGAGGCGACGATGTCGGCCAGCGCCTTGGTGGTCGTGATCGGCGCCTCCTTGCGGGCGGCGATGACGGCGCGGGCGACGTGGCGCGAGAATTTCTCCTCGCCGAAGATGTAGATGATGTTGGCGAGGTCGGTTTCGGACGCGCGCGCGACGACGTCGGCCGCAGTCGGCCCGTCGGTGCCCATCCGCATATCGAGCGGGCCGTCCTGCCGGAACGAGAAGCCGCGGTCGGCCTGATCGACCTGCATCGACGACACGCCGATATCCATCACCACGCCGTCGACGGCGGGCGCACCCTGCGCCGCGCAGACCTCGGCCAGATTGGAGAACCGATCCTCGACCAGCGTCAGCCGCCCGCCGGCGCCTTGGACCAGGTCGAAGCCGCCGGCGATGGCGCTGCGGTCGCGATCGATCGCGATCACCCGCGTCGCGGCCGCCTCCAGGATCAGCCGGCTATAGCCGCCGGCGCCGAAGGTGCCGTCGAGATAGATTCCGCCATCGCGCGGCGCCAGCAGCGTCACCGCTTCGGGGCCCAGCACGGGAATATGGCGCGGGCGCGCTTCGCTCATGCGCCCTGCCCTGACGGCGCGGCTGTCCGACCGGTCCGCGGCGTGCGGGGACCGGCTTCGGCACAGTTCGGCTGCGATGTCGGCGGCAACGGGCGCATCGTCGTTCGAAACTCCCGGTTCCACGGCGGGTCCAACCGGCGCGTCGGCGACCGCTCCCCGCGCCCCCGACGGTCCGGCTGAAATCGGCTGGATTTCCATCGGCTTGAGGGTTTGCAGAGGTGGTTCCGGCCGGTCCCGGCGGTTCGGCTCTTCACCCCTCAGTAACGTCCCTTAGCCTTAAGAAAACGTTGACGGAGTCCGCGCAGACCGACGGAACAGCCGCGATTTCAGGCGGCTGGCGGGGCGGTATTGGAATGATGCGGATCACCCACAGTCCACAGAAAATGGCAAAATCGTGAAACAGCCGAGTTGCGACCGACGGTCATCACACGGATAGTGGGCAGGCGCTGCGGCTGGCTGCATTCGCGCCTCCGCCGTTCTCCTGCCGGGTTTGGATCGTCTGATGTTGTCAGGTTCGTTCGCGTCTGCAGGCTCAGAGTCGAAGCGTCGACGTGCCGTCCCACTGCCCAAGGGCATCGTGGCCATGCAGACTTTTACACCCGATTCATCCGTCGTTTCCGACGTGATCCCGTCGCCGAATTTCGGCGAGCGCAACAAGGCGCGCCAGCCCGACATGATCGTGCTGCACTACACCGGCATGCCCGACGTCGAGGGCGCCCTGACCCGGCTGTGCAAGGCCGGCACCGAAGTGTCGGCGCATTACGTCGTGCTCGAGGACGGCCGGATCCTGCAATGCGTGCCGGAATCGAAGCGCGCCTGGCACGCCGGCGTGGCGCATTGGGCCGGCGAGGACGATATCAATTCCTGCTCGATCGGCATCGAGATCATCAATCGCGGCCATGATTGGGGCTATCCGGACTATCCGCTTCGCCAGATCGCCGCGGTGATCGCGCTGTGCCGCGGAATCATCATCCGCCGCAACGTTCAGCCGCATCGCGTGCTCGGCCATTCCGACGTGGCCCCCGCGCGCAAGAAGGACCCCGGCGAGAAATTTCCGTGGCGGGCGCTGGCCTCCTCCGGCGTCGGGCATTGGGTCGAGCCGGCGCCGATCGATGCCGGCGCGGTGCTGCGCCATGGCGCCGAGGGCGAACCGGTCCAGGTGCTGCAGCGCGCGCTGGCCGATTACGGCTACGGCATCGCGATCAACGGCAAGTTCGACCACGCGACCTTCGAGGTCGTCACCGCCTTCCAGCGCCATTTCCGGCCCGAGAAGGTCGACGGCATCGCCGACGGCTCGACGCTGGCAACGCTGCACGCGCTGCTCGGCGGTCTGCCGGTCGAGGTCCGCACCGCCGCTGCGCTGGGCTGAGCGACGCAGGCCCAACAACCAGCCAGATCATCGCCCTGCCGGCTCTGACGCGATCAGAGCCCGCAGGGCGATGGCGTTATGGCTTGTCAGCCACCGATCCGTCCGACCGCGGGAGCGGCCGGCCGTGTAGCGGCGGGAGCCGCCTTTTGCGCCGGCCTGGCGGCGGGAGCCGTCCGCACCGCCTGCGGGGCGGGCCCGGCTCCGCGCGGCGGCGGTCCACGTCGCACGTCGCGATCGCCGCCGCGATTGCCCGATGCCGCGGCCGCGCCGATCGCCGCGCCGAGCAATCCGCCGGCGATGGCGGCAGCCGCCGCGCCGTCGTCCGATTGGCGTGCGCCATCGATCCAGACGCAGGCCTGACGGCGTTCGCTGAACCGCTTGCCGGGGCCGCAATCGACATAGCGGCGCGGCGGAGGCGGCGGCGGCACGTAGCGGCGCTCCTCGTAGTAACGCGGCGGCGGGGCGCGGTCGAAATCCTCGACGCAGGCTTGGCGGCGCTCGCTGAAGCGCATCCCCGGGCCGCAGCCGTCGCGCACCTGGACAACGTCACTGGGCCCGGCGATCGGCCGCGCACCGAACATCGACTGCGCGCCGACCTGGGTCGGCAGAACCACGGCAACAACAGCGATCAGCAGGGTCAGCCGCGCTGCAATTCGCGAAGCGGTCATCGAAACGTCCTTTCTCGAAGGAATCAGATCGGAAGCACCGCCGCGAGCGGGGAGAAAAAAGAAGGGCGGAGCCGTTCGGGAACAATGGAACCCGCAAGCGTTAGGAGCGGCGCCGTACCGTTGCAATTGTTTCCCAACCGGCCGTCTGCGTCATCTTGTCACGATTTCGTCGTGTGGAGGCGGAGCGCCAGCCCCGGCGCAGCTTGACGCCGCCGCGCGCAGCCCGCATGGCTTGCCCGTCAGTCGGCCGGACGGCCGCTCCCGCACCGGCCGAAAGGCTGCGGGGGAGGAAAGTCCGGGCTCCATCGACATACGGTGCCGGATAACGTCCGGCGGGGGCGACCCCAGGGAAAGTGCCACAGAGACCGAACCGCCCCGCGAAGCCGCAAGGCGAAGCGGGGTAAGGGTGAAAAGGTGCGGTAAGAGCGCACCGCGTCTCCGGCAACGGAGACGGCATGGTAAACCCCACCGGGAGCAAAACCGAATAGGGACGGCATCGCGGACAGTTCGCTCTCGGGCGATAACTCCGCAGGGTGATGTCAAACCCGCCGTCCGGGTAGGTTGCTCGAGGCGCTGTGCAAACAGCGTCCCAGAGGAATGGCCGTCGCGTATCGCTCCGCCTCACGGCGAGCGGTGCCCTCCAGAACCCGGCTTACAGGCCGACTGATACTTGTTGAATGAAGGGCTCGGCGTGATGCGCCGGGCCCTTCGCCATTCTCCCTACAGAAGGTCTGCGATCACTTCCGTTAGAGGGGCCTCATCACCGAGGAAGCTCGCAATCATCGCCGTCATAAAGACATCCGGGTCTAACCGCTTCAACTGCAGGGGGCGACCCGCGTGATCTGCAAGATGGGCGAAGAACGCGAGTTGCGCGCGTCCGTTGCCTTCGCGAAAAGGATGGATCGAATTGAGCTCTGCTAGAAAGTGTCCTCCAGTATCGGCGAACTTTGTAGCGGACTGGCCCTGGAAGAAATTGCTGCGGCGCAGATCGGAAAACAGACGATTCATCTGCACGGCAATGTACTCGGGATAGCAGAAGTAATTCTCGCCTTTAGCAATCCGGACAGTGCGATATCGTCCAGCCCACTCAAACACATCCTGAAACAAATGGTGGTGAAAACGGCAATAGTGCACCGTATCGAGCTTCCCAGAAGGAAATGGTTGTTCGGCCCTGGCTGCCGTCACTTCAGCTTCGTACTGATCGAGCGTAGCCTGATCCCGAATATCGAGTAGGTTCTTCAGAACGGCGGTGCCGGGATAGCAATACGGATCGGCAACCGCATCATACATGCTAGCCCTTGCGGTAAGCTCGCTTGATGTGAGCGATCCGCTCTTCCGCGGAGTGGCCCAGACGTTCCGATTCTTTCGCACGCCGATGCATCGCGTCTGAGAGCTCAATGCCCTCCACGGCGCTGATCTTTTCGAAGTGCTCCGCGCCGAGCACAAATCCCTGCTCTGCCGGCGGCTTCTGATCGTGATCGTCTGATGCCATAACTGCAGTCTATCACGGCGCCCGTTCGTCGTCACCGCAGTTCGCACGGGCCTCTAATGCCCCCCGCCCCCCGCTGCCGCCGGGTTCGCCGGTTTCGCCACCAGCACCACCAGCGTGCTGAGCCCAACGTAGAAGATCGTCAGCAGGAAGAACGCGTCGCCGAAGCTCATGGTGACGGCCTGGCGGTGGACGATTTGGTTGAACTGCTTCAGCGCCATCAGCGAGGCGTCGCCCATGCCCTGGAATTTCTGCGTCAGCATGTTGAGGAAGTCGACCGCCTGGGCGTTGCCCCAATTCACCTTGTCGTGCAGCCGCGAGATGTGGAAATCGGTGCGGCCGTCGAGGATGGTGTTGATCAGCGCCAGCCCGAGCGCGCCGCCGAGATTGCGCGTCAGGTTGAACAGGCCGGAGGCGTTCTTGACGCGCTCCGGCGGCAGCGTGCCGAGCGCGATGTTGTTGACCGGCACCATCGCCATCATCATGCCGACGCCGCGGAAGATCTGCGGCCACAGCAGCTCGTAGAAATCATAGTCGCGGGTGATCCCGGTCATCAGCCAGGTGCCGGCGGCGAACAGCAAAAGGCCGATCGCGATCAGGATGCGCATGTCGACCAGCGTCATCAGCCGGCCGACCAGCGGCGCGGACAGAAACATCGCGATGCCGGAGACGAACATCGTCTCGCCGATCATCAGCGCGCTGTAGCCGCGGACTTCGGCGAGGTAGCGCGGATAGATGTAGGTCAGGCCGTACAGGCCGATACCGACGCAGAACGAGAACAGGCAACCGAACGCGAAATTGCGGTTGGTGAAGGCACGGATGTCGACGATCGGCTCGCGCGCGGTCAGCACCCGCCAGAAGAACCCCACGGCGCAGACCGCACAGACGATCGCGAAGATGAAGATCGACTCGTCGCTGAACCAGTCGTTGCGATGGCCTTCCTCGAGCACGTATTCGAGCGAGCCGAGGAAGCCCGCCATGAACAGCAGCCCCCACCAGTCGAAATGGTCGAGCAGTTCGTAATGCGGCTCGTCGAAATCGACCAGCATCAGCACGCCGATGGTGATGCCGATGCCGGGGACGACGTTGATGAAGAACAGCCAGTGCCACGACATCAGGTCGGTGATGTAGCCGCCGACCGTCGGGCCGATGGTCGGCGCCAGCGTCGCCACCAGGCCGATGATCGGCCCGACCAGGTTGAATTTGCTGCGCGGAAACACCGTGTAGGCCGAGGCGAACACGGTCGGGATCATGCCGGCGCCGAGGAAGCCCTGGATCGCCCGCCACACGATCATCTCGGTGATCGACGAGGTGAGACCGCACATCAGGCTGGCGAAGGTGAAGCCGGCCGCCGAGATCGCGAACAGATTGCGCGTGCCGAGCGCGCGCGACAGGAAGCCGGACAGCGGGATCGCGATCACTTCGGCGATCAGATACGAGGTCTGCACCCAGGAGACTTCGGACGATGACGCCGACAGGCCGGCCTGGATTTCGGACAGCGATGCCGAGACGATCTGGATGTCCAGGATCGACATGAACATCCCGAACACCATGATCAGGAACGCGATCAGCCGGCTGGCCGGCACGTGTTCGGACGGCGCCTGCGGCACCGCTCCGGCGGTCGCTGTGGTGGATGCCGACATCGGCAGTTCCTTAGAGGCCAACCTGCAATGTTCTATCCGTCATTGCGAGCGAAGCGAAGCAAACCAGGGCTCGGTGCGCTGAGCTGGATTGCTTCGTCGCTTCGCTCCTCGCAATGACGGTGATTGGTTTCGCTTACTTCCCGGTCCTTGTGTCGACCCGGATATAGACCGACATGCCGGCGCGCAGCAGGCCCTCGCGTGCCACCTCGGCGGGCACGCGGATGCGGACCGGCACGCGCTGCACGACCTTGGTGAAATTGCCGGTGGCGTTGTCGGGCGGCAGCAGCGTGAACACCTGCCCCGCCGCGGGCGACAGGCTGTCCACCGTGCCCTCGATCTTGCGGCCGGAGTAAGCGTCGACCGAGATGTCGACGGTCTGGCCGGGCTTCAGGCGGGCGAGCTGGGTTTCCTTGAAATTGGCGTCGATGTACACGCCGCTGAGCGGCACGATGTTGCCGAGGCGCTGGCCGGCGTTGATGTAATCGCCGGTATTGACCATGCGGTTGGAGAACACGCCGTCGACCGGCGCGCGGACATTGGTGAAGTCGAGATCGCGCTCGGCCTTGGCGAGCGAGCTCTGCAGTTCGACGAGTTGGGCGCGGGCCTCGTTCTGCTGCGCCTTGGTGACCTCGACATTGTCGCGCGCGGCGTCATAGGCCGCCTTGGCGGCGGCGACCGAGGCGGTGCCCTGGTCGCGGCTCGCCTGCGAGGTCTCGAACACCGCGCGGGAGGCGAAGCCCTTGGTGCTCAGCGCCTGCTGGCGGTCGAAATCGAGCGTGGCGCGCCTGGCCGAGGCTTCGGCGGATTCGCGCTGCGCCTGCGCCTGCTCCACCGCGCTTTCCTGCGCGGTGACCTGGCGGCCGATCCGTTCGATGGTCGCCTGCTGCGTGGCGATCTTGGCGCGCGCGGTATCGACCGCGATCCGATAGTCGCCGTCGTCGATCCGGAACACCACGTCGCCGGCCTTCACCAGCGTGTTGTCGCGCGGGACGATCGCGGCGATATGGCCGGCGACGCGGGCGCCGAGCGTGGTGTTGTTGGCGCGCACATAAGCGTCGTCGGTCGACACCATGAAGCGGCCGACCAGCATGTAGTCGGTGCCGAAATAAGCGCCTGCCGCCAGCGCCGCGAGGCCGACCGCGATCAGCGCCAGCCGCTTCCGGCCCGGCTTCTTCGCCGCCGCCGCGGGCTCCGTCGCCGGGGCGACCGGCTCGGACTTGGTGTCGGGCTGCACCGGCTCGGCGCGCTTCAGCGTCGATGGATCGTCCGGCAACGGGCGCGCGGCTTGCGGCGGCACGGCGGCACGCGGGTCCGCCTCTTGGGCGGGCTCGGACCTCAGAACGCGTGCAGCTTGGTCGCGACCGGACATCGGGCTTTCTCCTGACTGGCTCACAAGGATGAGCGCTTGTCCGGACCACCCGTCCTGACAGCCATTCTCAAATAAATTGACCGAACGGTTCGGTCAAGATAGATTTCTATGCGAAGCTTAGCAGCGCGGTCCCATCTTTGTGATAGCGACCGCCGGAATTTATGGACACGCTGAACCAATGGTTGCACCGGCTACCACCGCCCAGGCGCCTCATGCCGACGACGACAGCGTCAAGCGCCGTCAGATCGTCAAGGGCGCGCGCGCGGTGTTTCTGGAACAGGGCTTCGACGGCGCCAGTATGGGCGAGATCGCCCGCGCCGCCGGCGTCTCGAAGGGGACGCTGTACGTCTATTTCGCCGACAAGAATTCGCTGTTCTGCGAGATCATGGAGCAGGAAAGCCTCGCCCAGGGGATGCTGGCGTTCGACTTCACCCCGGAGCGGGAGGTCGAAGCCACCCTCAAGGCCTTCGGCACCGCCTATATCCAGGCGCTGTGCAATCCGCGCGGGGCGTCGGCGATCCGGACGGTGATGGCGATCGCCGAACGCATGCCGGAAATCGGACAGCGCTACTACGAGCGGGTGATCGCCAATTCGCTCGGGCGGTTCGCGCGCTATCTCGAACTCCACGTTCAGTCCGGCGAGTTGGAGATCGGCAACTGCCAACTCGCCGCCGCGCAATTCACCAAACTGTGCCAGGCGACCCTGTTTCTGCCGTTCATCTTCCAGATGACCGAGACGCCCTCGCCGGCGCGGATCGCCGAGGTGGTGGACAGCGCGACGCGCATGTTCCTCGCCGCCTATCGGGCGAAGCCGGACGCCGCTGACTAATCGTCTTCGGCTTCGTCGCGATCCACCGCCTTCGCACGCGCCGGGACTTTGCCGATCGAGCCGGTGACGCCGTTCCAATTGCCCGACGCATAGGGATTGCGCCCCTGCAGCCGCTGCGCGATCACTTCGCCCGGCACCGCGGCGGGCTTGCAGATGCTGCGCTGGCTCTTGCGGCGCATCAGGTCGACGTGGATGTGATCGTAGTGATAGATGTTCGAGCCCGGCGCCAGCACGGTGTTGAACATTTGGCACGCCGAGTTCTGCACGTCGTGCAGGAACGCCTGCTCTTCCGGCAATCCCTTCCAGCCGCCCTTCACCGTCACGCGCCGGCCGTCGGCCAGCACGAAGGCGGAGATGTCGAGCGCGTTGCCGAAGGCGTGTTCGGAGATGTGCGCGTTCGGATTGCCGTTCATGCCGCGGCACGAATAGGCCGAGATCTGCTTGATTTCGACGACGGGGACACCGAACCAGCGCATCGCCGACGGCTGCACCGATTCCACCAGCCAGCGGTCCAGCGCGGAGACGATCGGACACGCCAGCGTCGCCACCGGCTTGATCGCGACCGGCCCGACCGAGCCGGTGATGTTGCCCTGCTGCGCCGGACCGAGCCGCGGCAATGGGCGCCGCGCGTCGTCCGGCGCACGACCGGCGGGCGCCGGTGCGTAGCTCGGATCGCGCGAATAGCCGGTGACGTGCTCGGCCGGCGGACGATCCGCAGGCGGCAGCGCGCCCTCGTCCGGCAGATCGATGTCCCGGCCCGCGGGGCCGACGCCGGGCGCGGTCAGCGACACCGGAGCATTGTTGCTGCCGTAGGGAGGATTCGAAGCGCCGTAGCCGGTTTGCTGTTGCGGATAGCCGCGCGCCGGCGCCGCATAAGACGGCTGCGCCCCCGGCCAGCGCGGCTGGCTGGCGCGACCTCCGATCGCCGCTGGCGGACGCAAATCGTCGGCAAAGCCGATCGCGCCACTCTCGCCGAGCGCAGCCACTTTGAGGGGAAACTCGGCGCCGCAGACGCCGGGGCCCGAGATCGGATCGACCCGGACCAGTTCGGGGCCTTCCTTGACGGCGCCCGATTTCAGACAAGCGACCTCGGCCTCGGTCCGCCACGGTTCACGCTCGGCGGTTTGAAACAAACCGCGTCCGCAACCGGCAAGCGACACGAGGACGAAGGAGCCGACGAGATACAAACGAACTCCGCGCGTCATCCGCGCACAGTCGCCCAATCTGATTAAAGAGAATTGAACGGTATCGATTCAGCTTCGCCTAACCATGCGAAAGCGGGGGCCGAAGCCCCCGCATTGCCGCTCGTCAACGATCTGCGATCAGCCGATCAGGCGGCGCGGACTTCGCGCAGGAAGGTATCGACCTGAGACTTGAGGGTCTCGCCGGTCCGCGACAGTTCCGTCGCGGAATCGACCACATGACCGGCGGCCATGCCGGTTTCGCGCGCCGCATCGTGCACGCCACCGATATTGTTCGAGACTTCGGTGGTCGAGCGCGCAGCCTCGGCGACATTGTGGGCGATCTCGCGTGTCGCCGAGCTTTGTTCCCGCACCGCGCTGGCGATCGCCGTGGCGATCTCGTTGACGCGGCCGATGATCGTGGTGATGCCCTCGATCGCCGTCACCGAACTCTGCGTGGCGGTCTGGATCGATCCGACCTGGGAGGAGATCTCGTCGGTCGCCTTGGAGGTCTGTTCGGCGAGCGCCTTGACCTCGGCCGCGACCACCGCGAAGCCGCGGCCGGCGTCGCCGGCGCGCGCCGCCTCGATGGTGGCGTTGAGCGCCAGCAGGTTGGTCTGCGCGGCGATGTCGCTGATCAGCGTCACCACTTCGCCGATCTTCTGCGCCGCTTCCGCCAGCCCCTTCACTTCTTCATTGGTGCGCCCGGCCTGGCTGGCCGCCTCGCTGGCGACCTGCGCCGACTGATCGACGTGCTTGCCGATTTCGTTGATCGAGGCGTCGAGTTCCTCGACCGCCGCCGCGACCGCTTGCGCATTCGAGGTCGCCTGCGACGAGGCGGCAGTGGCCGCCACGATGCGCTGTTCGGATTCCTTGGCCGTCCCCGCCATCGAATCCGCGGTGCCCCGCAGTTCGGTGGCCGCCGAACTCACCAGTTCGACCACGCTGCCGACATTCGACTCGAACCGCGCCGCGAGTTCCAGCATCGCCTGCCGCCGCTCGCTCTCGTTGGCGATACGCTGCTGGTCCTGCGACGCGCGCAGCCGTTCGGTCTCGATCAGGCTTTCCTTGAAGACTTCGACGGTGCGGGCCATCGAGCCGACCTCGTCGCGCCGACCGCAGCCGGGCACTTCGATCGCATGATTGCCCTGGCTGATCTCGCGCATCGCGCCTTCCAGCGCCTGGATCGGCTTGGCCATGCCGCGGCCGAGCCAGAACGCGATCGCCATCGCGGCCAGCGCCGCGCCGAGCGTCGCCAGCCCGAGCCACTGCATCGCGCTCGCCGTCAACGCCTCATAGGCGCTGGCGTCGCGCACGATCTGCAGCACCGCCACCGGATTGCCGGAGAAATTCTTGATCTGCCCGAAGCTCACGCCGGTTGCCTTGCCGCCGTCCTCACCCTTGCGGATCACCAATTCGCCGGTCATCGCACGGCGCACCGCATCGGCGTCGGGTGTCAGCCCGGAGATCGACGAGGCAACGACATTGGTCTTGTCGCCCGCCGGCTGCAGGATCGCGACGTCCACCCCGAACCGCGACTTCATCCGCTCCACGAAATTCTTGCCGAACGGCGCGCCGATATCCATCGTGCCGACCAGGCCCTTGCTGTCGACGATCGGCGCCGTGCCGAAAACGGTGAGGTTGTCGCGGCCGGGCTCGATGCCGCCTTCGGAGCGCGAATTGGCCAGCGCATCCACCACCATCTTGCGACGGTTGGCGACGTTGTCACCGAACGCATCCGGCTTGTGGACGCGGGCGAATGTCGTGGACGGCGGAACCTGGATGGTGATCAGGTTGAGGCCGCGCGGGGCGAGCTTGCCGTGAGCCTCTTTCATCAGCGCGATCGTGGCGTCGCGATCGCCGGAGCGAATCGAGTCCTTGATCGATTGCATCGCTGCGAGGGTTTCGCTGAGGGCCAGCGTGGTGCGGGTTTCGGCCTCGATCGCGCCGGACAGATTGGCGTAGTCCGAGCGAAGTTCGCGCTCCAGCGCGACGTCGATGGTCGCTTGCTGCCGCCAGAAGCTGAAGCCTGCCAGCATGGCGCACGATCCGATCGCCACCAGCGTAATGGCGACGATCATCCGCGCCGAAATCGATCTCATCATTGAAAGTCCCCCTACCCGGCACCGAACGCCGCCGCGCCGGCCGATACGCCAGCATTCTGTAATTCGAGAGGTAAAACATTGTATTAACGAGTTAAGTATTCCGTACAGCTATTCATCAAACCCGACACAGGGACGCCGGGTAAGGTTGATCAGTTAGGTTAAGCGCGCAATTGCGTTGACCGCGCCGGCGCCGATGGTCAATTGGCGGCATGATCAAGGACGACGACTACGAACTGGATTCCTCGGGAAACCGGGTGCTGATCGGTCTCTCGTCGGAAGAAACCGCCGAGTTCTTCCGGCTGGACGAGATCATCGCCAAGAGCGGACCGCCACCGGGCGGCAATGAGGAATGGTACCGGCCCGAGGACCGGCGCTGGCTCGAACTCTACGAGAAGCACGAATCCGCCCGCCGTCCGTTCCTCAAGAGCAGCAAGACCATGCATTGACGAGGTGCGGGATCGGCGCCGCCGCCGGGCGGCGCAGCGATCGGCGCTTTGAAGATCACCAGGCGTAGCGCACCACGCCCTTGCCGGCGTAGCTGCGGGTGACGTCGGAGAATTCGCCCTCGAAGCTGGCCGCGACCGAGAATCCGTTCAGCCAGTTCACCTCGGCCGATACCGTGGTCAGCGCCGCATCCCGCGCCGGCCGCGCGCCGTTCACGACGAAACTCGCCCCGGGCAGCGCCTGGAACGTCGCCGCGATCGAGCGCTCGGTGTCGAAGTCGTGCGCCCAGGCCGCCCGGCCGCGCAGCGTCAGCAGCGCGCCATCGAGCGCGAACGACCGATCGCCGCGCAGGCCGAGTTCACTGCGCGTCGCCGTCGCGGTCTTCGACGCGTAGTCGAGCGCAAACACGCCGGTGCCGCTCACCGTCTGCTCGGCATAAGCCGGTAGATCGAACGCAGTGATCTGCGCCGCCGCATAGGGCGTGAGCCCGACGCCGCCGAGCGCCGGGGCGATCCAGCGGTGACCGGCTTCGACACGGGCCGAATAGGCATTGGCATTGAAGGTCGCGCGATACTGATTGACCCCGCCGATGCCGACGGTCCGCTCGGTGGTGATCTCCTGCCAGCCATAAGCGGCCGCGGCAGTGAGATAGCCGGCGCCGACGCTATGGCGGACGAAGCCGCCGACCTGCACCAGATCGGAGCGTCCCGATCCCAGACCGCCGGACAGACCGAAACTGGTCGCTCCGCCGGCCATCGCGAAGCCGGCGACGGTCTGCGGCGACAGCCAGTAGTCCGCGCCGGCCGCGATGCCGTAGAGCCGGCTGGTCGACGTGGCGCTGCCCTGCGTCGCGTTGCCGTCGGTGGTCTGCGAACCGCCGAAGCCCGCCGCCCAACTGACCCAACGCGACTCGAACGGCGGCTTCACCACCGCTTTGGTGATCATCGCGTGGGCATCGCGCACGGAGCCGCCGCCCGCGTAGGACATCGCGACCGGCGTCTGAGCCCCGCGCCCGCGGCCATTGCTGAACGGATCGGTCAGCACGCCCATGAACATGTTCATGGCGTTGAACGTGGTCTGCTGAACGCCGGTCGGCGTCTCGCCCGCCGCAGCACTCAGCCCGGCCGGCCCGAGCGCGCCGAACACGATCGGAATGCTGCCGGTCCGCGCGAAGTACCCGCTCAGCGCGTTGGCGACCGCGGTCTGGTTGCCGTTGAGGCCGCTGTTGATCGGCAGCGGCGACGGCGTGGGTGTTGGAGTCGGTGTCGGCGTAAAGTCCAGCACCAGGTTGAGATAGGCGTTGTTAGCATCGTAGCCCAGACTCGACTTGAAGCCCGACGGCAGATTGCTGTTCACCACCGAACCGAAGGTGCCGACGATGCCGCCGGCGGCATTGAGGATGGTGTACTGCTTCTCGACATAGCTGCCGCTGGCGAAGATCGCGTTGACCGTCGCGCCGCCGAGCGTCGCGGTGCCGGTGACGTCGGTGCGGTCGGCGGCGGTCGGCGACACCTCGACCATGTAGCTCGAGGCCGCGGTGAAGACGAGGTTGCCGTTCACATTCAGCGTGCCGATCGAATTGCCCGGCGCCAGCGCGCCGCCGTCGATCAGCGTGGTACCCACCGTGCCGGTGCCGCCGAGCGTGCCGCCGGCATTCACGGTGGTCAGCGACGAGGTTGCGATCGAGCCGTTGACCGAGAGCGTCCCGGCATTGACCGTGGTGGCGCCCAGATAGGTGTTGATCCCGGACAGGGTCTGGTGGCCGCCATTGAGGATGACGCCGCCGGTGGGCGTTCCAAACGCTGGCTTGATGATTCCGGCGAATTCCGACGCCGCGTTGGTGATCACCAGATTGCTGTTGCGCAGGGTGACAATGCTGCCAGCGACGCCGCGCAACGCCTGGATCGTGGCGTCTCCACCGGCGTTGGAGATATCCAGCGTAGCGCCGCTGGCGGCAAGATTGACCTCGCTGGAGGTGGCGATGGCGCCGACATGTCGGAGGTCCAGCGTAGCCGACGCCGAGTTGAGCGTGGTCGGGCCGCTATAGGTGTTGGCGGCGAACAACCTGAGCGACGAATTTTGCCCGACGGTCAGGCCACCGCTGCCGTCGACGACACCGCTGAAGTTGGAGCCGAAAACAAAGTCGGTGCGCTGGACCGTCAGCGTGCGGCTGCCGAGATGGACCGCCGTGCCGTTCTGGCCCTGCAAGCTCTTGATCGAGATGCCGGCGTTGGCCCCGGAAATGTCCAGCGTCGTATTGGCCTGCAAGGTGACGCCTGCACCGCTGAAGTCGGCCGCGCCGGTCAATGCCAGCGTACCCGCATTGATCTGGATGGCGCCAGCGCTCGGGCCGGTACCGCTGAAGCTGAAGGTGCCGGTGCCTTCCTTGATGGCGCTTAGCGTGCCAATGAAATTTCCGGTGAAGCTGGTGGACGCATTGTCGCCACCGAAACTGAAGGTGTGGCCAGCTCCAAGATTCACATTGCCGGCGCCCGCCAGCGACGCCACGGTCTGTTGTGTATTGGTGAGATCGAGCGTCGCACCGGCGGCAATCGTCAGCGCCGAGGCGCTGCTGAGCACGTAATCGACGGCGGTCTGCAGCGTGCCATTGAGGATGGTCGTCGCGCCGCTGTAGGTGTTGGCGCCGGACAGGACCAGCGTGCCGATGCCGTTCTTGATGACAACGCCGGCGCCGGAAATCACGCCGCCATAGCTCGTCGTGTCGGAGCGGGTGAAGGTCAGCGTGCCGTTGTTCAGGACGTTGCCGGTGATCGAGCCGAGGGTGCCACTGTCGCCGACCGTCAGGAACGCGTTGGTGTTGATCTCGGTGCCGCCGCTGTAGGTGTTGGCGCCGGTGAGGTAGTTGAAGCCGCCAGAGACGAACATCTGGCCGGCGCCGCTGATCGCGCCGCTGATGGTGCCGCCCCCCATGGTCGCCAGGATCCCGAGCGCGACATCGGGCGCGACCGAGCCGGAGTCGAGAAACAACGAATTCGTCGCGATGGCGCCCGCCCCGGTCACGGTGGACCCGCTCCCGACAGTCAGGGTGTTCAAGACCAGCGTCGCGCCGGCATTGATGCCGAGGGTGGCGCCGGTCATCGTGATCTGCCCGGCATTCGCCGTGGTCGCGGCCACCACCGGGGTGGTCGGCGTGGATGCGATCGTCGAGACGTCGGTCGAGGTCGGTGCGACGCCGGTGCTCCAATTGGCGCCGTTGGAGAAGTCACTGTCGACGGCGCCGTTCCAGGATTGCGCCTGCAGCGCCTGCGGATAGACCACGATGCCGACCAGCGCGGTCGACAGCAGCAATTGCTTGATCCGTGCAGCGGCGACGGACGCGATCCGCACCCTGCCGTTCGCAATCCTGCCACCCATCACCGTCGGCACGTCCATCGTCGCGTCTCCCCGAAGCGCTGCCGTTCCGACGCGCGGGCGCGCCGGCCGGGTCTTGTCTTCATCGATGCGTGTAGCTCGGCCGCTTGCGACACCGCCGCATGCGCGTTCGCCGCGCCCCCGGGGGAACACTAGGAGCGCGGCAACGGGATGAAAAATTGTGTCTTTGAATGCCGACCATAGCGCCGGTGAATGGTTTGGGCCGCGCTCCCATGCTGATGATCGGGGCCGGCTGCGACAATTCGTCATGGTGGGCGGGCCGCCGCTGATCTATCTATCAGCCGCGCGAATGATTGAAGCTTGCCTTGCAAGATCAAGGCGACAGGGGGACGGCGGGGCCGATGGCGACGATCAATCTGCGTAATGTCGATCTCAATCTGCTGATCGTGTTCGACGCGGTGTATGCCACCGGCAATATCAGCCACGCCGCGCGGCAGCTGGCGCTGAGCCAGCCGGCGGTCTCGAACGCGCTGACGCGGTTGCGCGAGCATTTCGACGATCCGCTGTTCGTGCGCGCCGGCCGCGGCGTCAAGCCGACGCTGCGCTCGCAGCAGATGATCGAACCCGTGCGCGAAGCGCTGCGGCTGATCCGCCAGCAATTCGACGGCGACCGCAGCCTCGACCTCGGCTCCTACAAGCGCACCTTCCGGATCGTCATCGTCGATCCCCTGGAAGCCATGCTGATGCCGACGATGCTGCGCGAGATCAGCGCGCACGCGCCGCAGGTGACGATCGAATCCCGGCCGCCATGGAACACCAATGTCGCCGACGCTATCATCGCCGGCACGCTGGATCTGGCCTGCTACACCTTTCCGGTCAGCGCGCCGGGACTGGTGTTCAAGACCATCTGCCCGTGCGACCACGTCATCGTGGCGCGCCGCGGCCACCCGAAGATCGGCGCCACGCTGGACGCCGAGACCTTCCTGTCACTGGCTCAGGTCGCGCTGATCCCGGAACTGCGCGGCCACACCAACATCGATCGCGACATCACCACCCGCGGCGGCAACCGGCGGATCGCCTACATGGTCAACAAGGTGTGGTCGATGCCGGGCGTCGTCGGCAGCACCGACCTGGTCACCGTGATGCCGCGCCGGTTCGCCGAACTGATGGCGCCGAAATTCGGTCTGCAGATCTTCGAGTCGCCGATCCCGATCTCGCCGCAGGACTATCACATGATCTGGCACGAGAAGAACACCGACGACCCCGGCCACAAATGGCTGCGCGACACCATGGTGAAGGCGATGCAGCCCGATCCCGCGCCGGCCGGGCTGGTCCCGGCCGCAGCCGCGTGCTAGCCCTCCCCGCAACAACAGCGGGGAGACGAAACGCGATGGTCGAGGCGGTGATCTGGGATTTCGGCGGGGTGCTCACGACCTCGCCGTTCGAGGCGTTCGCGCGGTTCGAGACCGAGCGCGGGCTGCCGATCGACATCATCCGCCGCACCAATGCGGCCAATCATTTCGAGAACGCCTGGGCCAAGTTCGAGCGCGCGGAAGTCGATCTCGACACCTTCGACGCGCTGTTTGCGGCGGAATCGCTGGCGCTCGGCGCCGAGGTTCGCGGCCGCGACGTGATCCCGCTGCTGTCCGGCGAATTGCGGCCCGAGATGATCGAGGCGCTGCGCCGGATCAAGGCGAACTGCAAGACCGGCTGCATCACCAACAATCTGCCCGCCAACGCGATCGGCTCGGCGTCGGGCCGCACGCTGTACGTCGCCGAGGTGATGGCGCTGTTCGATCACGTCATCGAATCCGCCAAGATCGGGCTGCGCAAGCCCGATCCGAAGATCTATCGGATGATGACCGATACGCTCGGCGTCGACCCGGCCAACTGCGTCTATCTCGACGACCTCGGCGTCAACCTGAAGCCGGCGCGCGAGTTGGGGATGACCACGATCAAGGTGGTCAGCGCCGATCAGGCGATCGCCGAGCTCGAGGCCGCGACCGGGCTGACGCTGCGGGCCGGCTAACCCGGCCGGGTCGTGACGGCGGCGCGCGCCTCGCCCTCGTACCAGCCCTTGGAGCGGTTGACGATCCACACCACCGTCAGCATCACCGGCACCTCGATCAGCACGCCGACCACGGTGGCCAGCGCCGCGCCGGATTCGAAGCCGAACAGGCTGATCGCGGCGGCCACCGCGAGTTCGAAGAAGTTGCTGGCGCCGATCAGCGCCGAGGGACCCGCGACGCAATGCTGCTCGCCGCTCAGGCGATTGAGCAGATAAGCGAGCCCGGCGTTGAAATACACCTGGATCAGGATCGGCACCGCGAGCAGCGCGATCACCAGCGGCTGCCGGATGATCTGCTCGCCCTGGAAGCCGAACAGCAGCACCAGCGTCGCCAGCAAGGCGACCAGCGACAGCGGCTGAACCGCGCCGAGCAAGCGCTGCAATCCCGCCTCGCCGCCGGCCGCCAGCACCCGCCGCCGCAGCATTTGCGCGATGATCACCGGCACCACGATGTACAGCGCCACCGAGATCATCAGCGTGTCCCACGGCACGGTGATCGCCGACAGGCCGAGCAGCAGGCCGACGATCGGCGCGAAGGCGAACACCATGATGGTGTCGTTCAGCGCTACCTGGCTCAGCGTGAAATGCGGCTCGCCTTTGATCAGGTTCGACCACACGAACACCATCGCGGTGCACGGCGCCGCGGCCAGAATGATCAGCCCGGCGATGTAGGAATTGATCTGATCGGCCGGCAGATGATCCCTGAACAGCCAGCCGATGAACAGCCAGGCCAGCGCCGCCATCGAGAACGGCTTCACCGCCCAGTTAATGAACAGCGTCACGCCGATGCCGCGCCAATGCTCGCGCACCCGCGCCAGCGCGGCGAAATCGATCTTCACCAGCATCGGAATGATCATCAGCCAGATCAGCACCGCCACCGGCAGATTGACCTTGGCGATCTCGGCGGCGGCGACCGCCTGGAACAGGCCGGGCACGACATGGCCGAGCCCGATGCCGACGGCGATGCACAGCGCGACCCACAGCGTCAGATAGCGTTCGAAGGTGGACATTGAGGACCTCTTTGATCACTTCGCGCCGCGTCGCGCCGCTCGAAAAAGCGTCTTGTCTTGCAAACGAAGCGACCCAATCCACCGCCGTCATCCCCGTGAAAGCGGGACTCCACTTTCCCGGAGCGCCCGCGTTCTGGCGGAGCGTTCGCCGCAAGCGCGCTGGAATACTGGGTCGCCCGTTCAAGCCGGGCGATGACGTCGTGCAACGTTGCTTCGCCTTGCCTTCATCGTTGGTCTGCCATCACCGGTCTGCGCTTGTTACACCGTCGCCATGCGGCGGCCGGTGGCGGTGACGACGAGTTCGCCGTTCTCTTTGCGGAATTCGCCGCGTTGCGGCGGCAGCAGGTCGAGCACGGTTTCGGACGGCCGGCACAGCCGCACGCCTTTCGGCGTCACCACCAGCGGGCGATTGATCAGGATCGGATGCGCCGTCACGGCATCCATCAGCTGGTCATAGCTCAGCTCGGGGTCGTCGAGCTTCAGCTCGTGATACGGCGTGCCTTTTTCGCGGATCAATTGCCGCAGCGTCAGCCCGGCGCGAACCATCAGCTGTTCGAGCATCGCCCGGCTCGGCGGGCATTTGAGATACTCGATCACATGCGGCTCGATCCCGGTATTGCGGATCAGGCCGAGCGTGTTGCGCGAGGTTCCGCAGGCGGGATTGTGGTAGATGACGACGTCCATCTTGGGGCCTCTCAACGCGATGCCGCGCGCGCGCGGCTGCGCGCGGCGGTCTTCGCTGGCGGCGCACAGCGCGGCTGCAAATCGGCGATCAGCGGCGCACATAGTTCGGGGCTGCCGCCGCAGCAATCCTTGATCAGGAACAGCGCGATCTGCTGAAACCGCGCGAGGTCGGCGCGATACACGATGGAGCGGCTGTGGCGGCGCGCGCTGATCAGCCCGGCGCGCGCCAGGATCGCCAGATGCGACGACATCGTGTTCTGCGGCACCGCCAGCGCGTCGGCGATCGCGCCGGCCGCCATGCCGTCCGGCTCGTGCGCGGCCAACAGCCGGAACGCCTCCAGCCGGGTCGCTTGCGCCAGCGCCCCGAGGGCGAGAATTGCGTTTTCGGAATCCATATATCGAGATTTATCGATATTCTGAGCCGAGTCAAGGCCCGCAGCTCGACTATTTCGATGCTGCTGGAAATATCGTTTGACAGACGGACCACCCGACCGCATCCTGCGGCCATGAAGATCGACGACGTCGCCGCCAAATTCGAGGCGCTGGGCAATCCGACCCGGCTCAAGATCTACCGGGCGCTGGTGCGCGCCGGCGAGGCCGGCACGCCGGTCGGCCGGCTGCAGGAGCGGCTGAAGATCGCGCCCTCGACGCTGTCGCATCATCTCAAGACGCTGGTCGCGGCCGGACTGATCCGCCAGGTCCGCGACGCGACCACGCTGAACTGCCACGCCAATTACGACGTCATGCGCGGCCTGCTGGACTTCATGGTCGCCGAGTGCTGCGCCGACGCCACCGTGCCCAAGGATACCAAGTCCGCCGCCTGACGTCGTCAGGCCCGTTTATTCGATCATTCTAGTTCGATCGAATTAGCAGAAACTGTCCGTCGTTCTGCCGAACAACCACGAGGAGAACCGCCATGTCGACCACCGAGATCACCGAAATCGTCCGTGAGAAATACGCCGCGGCCGCCACCCGCGCCGGATCGTGCTGCGGCGCCCCTGCCCTCGACCATGTCAGCCCGATCACCAGCAATCTCTACGACGCCGCGCAGGCCGAGGGGCTGCCCGCCGAAGCCATGCTGGCCTCGCTCGGCTGCGGCAATCCGACCGCGCTGGCCGAGCTGAAGCCCGGCGAGACGGTGCTCGATCTCGGCTCCGGCGGCGGCATCGACGTGCTGCTGTCGGCGCGCCGGGTCGGCCCCACCGGCAAGGCCTACGGCCTCGACATGACCGACGAGATGCTGGCGCTGGCGCGCGACAATCAGCGCAAGGCCGGCGCCGATAACGTCGAATTCCTCAAGGGCCAGATCGAGGCGATCCCGCTGCCGGACAATTCGGTCGACGTCATCATCTCGAACTGCGTCATCAACCTGTCGGGCGACAAGGACCGTGTGCTGCGCGAAGCCTTCCGCGTGCTCAAGCCCGGCGGCCGTTTCGCCGTCTCCGACGTGGTGACGCGCGGCGAGATTCCCGAACAGTTGCGTAGCGACGTGCTGCTGTGGGTCGGCTGCCTCGCCGGCGCGCTGGACGAGGCCGACTACACCGCGAAGCTCGCGGCCGTCGGCTTCCGCGACGTGTCGATCGAGCCGACCCGGATCTACAAGGTGGACGACGCCCGCGACTTCCTCGAAGGCCGCGGCCTCGACGTCGACGCGATCGCGCCGCAGATCGACGGCAAATTCTTCAGCGGCTTCGTCCGCGCCACCAAGCCGGGGGCGACTGCCGGCGGCTGCTGTTCCAGTTCGTGATCATCGCGACGGCGCGCCGATCTTGCGACCGGCGCGCCAGTCACGCACCACGACCTCGCCGCGCGACGGGGCCGGCGCGGACACAACGAGCGATCAACCCTTCTTCGCCAATCGCTTCTCCACTTTCTTGCGGGCGTTGCCGACTTTCTTGACCGCCTTCTTCACTGCGGTGGCGGAGCGGCCGGTCTTCTTGGCCTCGTAACTCACTTCGTGCTTCTGGCCGCCGGCGACTCTGGCCCGATCCTGTTTCCGCCCGCGCGCCGTCTTGGTCGTGGTGGTCTTCTTCGCAGCCATCGTGTCCTCCTGTTGTTGCCGACGGGGCAACGCATGGAGGATTCGCGGGTTCCGGAAAATTGTGCCGCACCGTGGAACGAATCACCGCGTGACAGGCAACGTCCCGCCATCCGTCTTTGTGAGGAGCACCCGGATCGGCGCTTCGCGCCGTCCGGGCACAGGCTCCGCGACGAAGCAATCCAGCTCGTGCGCGAGGCTGGATTGCTTCGCTGTGCTCGCAATGACGAAGCTTACAGGCTGTCGCCGAAATCCTCGCGGAATTTGGCGACGAGCTTGTTCTGCCAGTCCGACACCGGCTCGAGCAGGCCGTAGAAGAACCGCAGCACCTCCGGCTCCTCGACGAAGGTGAGCCCGCCGATCAGGTGGCGATTGTCGTACAGCCAGGCGATGCGGTCGACCGCGTATTTGACCTGCGACAGCGTGAATACGCGGCGCGGCAGCGCCAGCCGCACCAGCTCCATATTGGCGAAAATCTCGCTGCCGTCGGGCTCGCGCTGTTCCGACAGCGTGCCGCGCTCCATGCCGCGAATGCCCGAGGCGATGTACAGCGCCGAGGCCAGCGCCCCGGCCGGATATTGCGATTGCGGAATGTGGTCGACGAAGCGCTTGGCGTCGATGTGGCAGCCGAGCCCACCGGCCGGCGTGATCACCGGCACGCCGCGCTCCTGCAATTGTTCGACCATGTAGCCGATGAACATCGGCCCCTGATTGATCATCTCCTCGTCCATGGTCTCTTCCAGACCGACGGTGAGCGCTTCCATTTCACGTACCGACATGCCGCCGTAAGTGAGGAAGCCCTCGTACAGCGGCACCAGCGGCCGCATCTTCTCGAACAGCGCGCGGTCGCGGATGCAGATGCCGCCGCCGCGGGCGCAGCCGAGTTTGCGCGCCGAGAAGTAGATGATGTCGCACAGGTCGGCGGTGCGGCGGGTGATCTCGCGGATCGACATCGCCTTGCAGTGATCCTCGCGGGTCTTGTTGAAATACAGATTGTCCGCGAGCAGGCTGGCGTCGAGCACCAGCGGCACGCCGTGCTCCTTGCAGACGTTGCTGACCTCGGCGAGGTTGGCGAGCGAGAACGGCTGGCCGCCGATCAGATTGGTGCCGCTCTCCATCCGCACGAACGCGATGTTGCCAGCGCCGTGCTGGCCGATCACCGCGCGCAGCTTGGCGATGTCCATGTTGCCCTTGAACGGATTGACGCTGACCACTTCGAGGCCGGCGTCCGTCACCAGTTCCTCGACCGAGCCGCCCTGCAGCGTGATATGCGCCTTGGTGGTGGTGAAGTGATAGTTCATCGGCACCACCTTGCCGGGCGAGACGAACACCTTGGCGAGGATGTGCTCGCAGGCGCGGCCCTGATGCGTCGGCAGGAAGTAGTGCATGCCGAAGATGTCGCGCAGCTTGTCCTCGAGCCGGGTGTAGGTGGCGCTGCCGGCGTAGCTGTCGTCGGCGACCAGCATCGCCGCCTGCTGGCGGTCGCTCATGGCGTTGACGCCCGAGTCGGTCAGCATGTCGAGAAAGACGTCGTCGTTCTTCAGCAGGAAGGTGTTGTTGCCGGCCTCGGTGATCTTCTCGAGGCGGCGTTCGACCGGCGGCAGGCTGAGCTTCTGCACGATCCGCACCTTGTGCATCTCGAGCGGCACCGTCTCGTTGCCGTAGAACTTCACCGTCGCCATACCGCGTACTCCCCAACCCGCACCACGCGAGGGCTTCGGGCTTATCGAGGAGCGCCGGAATCTCAATTGCGCCAGATCAATCCAGCCGCTCGGCAGCGTTAACAATCGGTGCAGGGGGCCCGTAGGCGAAACAAATCCCTACCGCGACGAAACCAAATTCGGCGCTCCACGAAAACGTCCTGAAACGGTTGGGCGGGTACTGATGTCGCCAACAAGTCGCCGAAACAGGCGCTGGCGAACAAACAGGGCGTTCAAACAGGGGACCGACCATGACCCATTTCCAGCTGATCCGCCGCACTGCCGCGATCGCTGCATTCGCGATCGGGGCCGTCGCCCTGACCGGAGCGGCCCAGGCCGCCCAGCCGCTGCCCTTCCCGTTCCTGCCGCTGCTGCCGCAGCCGGCCGCGCTGCAGCCGGCGGCGCTGGCGCCGCAGGTCCAGGCCGTGCCGCAGGACGAGGACGACGACGCGTCCGCCGCCGAAATGCCGGCGCGTCTGAAGCGCCAGATCGTCAGCTACGCCACCCGCGAGGCGCCGGGCACGATCGTGATCGATACTCCGAACACTTATCTCTACTACGTGCTCGGCGGCGGCCGCGCGATCCGCTACGGCATCGGCGTCGGCCGCGACGGCTTCACCTGGTCGGGCGTGCAGTCGATCACCCGCAAGGCGGAGTGGCCGGACTGGACCCCGCCGCCGGAGATGATCGCCCGCCAGCCCTATCTGCCGCGCCACATGGCCGGCGGCCCCGGCAATCCGCTCGGCGCCCGCGCGATGTATCTCGGCGGCACGATCTATCGCATCCACGGCACCAACGCGCCGTCGACGATCGGCACCCACGTCTCGTCCGGCTGCATCCGGCTCACCAATGACGACGTCACCGACCTGTATGGCCGGGTCAATGTCGGCGCCAAGGTGATCGTGCTGCCCGACAACCGCCGCGCCGACAATTCAAGCGGCCGCCGCGGTTAGCGAACGACGACCGACAACGCACTCGAGGACGAATGGCGCGGGCGACCGCGCCGTTTTCTTGTGTCGTATCGTTGCCGGCGTGTCCGTTGTGACACAACGGCGGCGGCGGCGCGGCGACATTGCCGCGATTTCAGGGGCTTTGCCCGGTTCGCGCCCAGCCCCCTGCTGGCGCCGCCGGGCCCGGGCCTGTATGGTCCGGCTCGTTTGCCCCCGGGGATTTGATGCGTTTCAAGACCATCCTGATCGCATTGGCGATCATAGCACTCTCGTTCGGTGTCACGCTGAAGGCGTTCGACTGGCTGTCGCCGCGCGCCGTCAGCCCGCTGACGCTGCAGGCCCTGCCGCCGCTGCCGGCGATCCGACAGTCCTCGGTCGTCGTGCCCGTGAGCGTGCCGCTGACCGCGATCCGCGATCTGGTCGACCGGAGCGCGCCGCGCAATTTTTCCGGCAGGGCCGACAATCCGATGCCGCAGCTCGTGCAGAACGCCGATATCAGCTGGACGGTGGCGCGCGGCGCCGTCGCGACCAAGGGCGCACCCGAGCAGGTCACCGTCACCGCCCCGCTGATCGGCACCCTCTCCGCCCGGGGCTCGCTCTCGAGCAGCGCCCAGAACCAGGTCGGTGATACGCTCGGCAAATTGTTCGGCGACAAGGTCGCCAAGCAGGTCGGCGTCAACATCAAGTCGTTCAACGCCAGCGGCGAGATCAAGGGCATGATCGCGATCACCGCCCGTCCGAAAGTGCTGCCGGACTGGCACGTCGACCCGAACCTCACCGCACAGGTGATCCTGTCCGACTCCAATGTCGCGATCGGCGGCGCGCGCATCAACGTGCCGGCGCAGGTCAAGCCGGTGATCGACAAGGCCGTCAACGACCAGATCGCCCAGTTGCAACGGACCATCCGCGACGACGGCGCGCTGGAGCGCAGCGCGCGGCGCGAATGGGCGCGGATCTGCCGCTCGATTCCGCTGCAAGGCGCCGGCGTGCCGAACGGCTTCTGGCTCGAACTGCGTCCGACCAAGGCGCTGGCCGCGCAGCCGCAGATCGACGGCGCGACGGTGGCGCTGACGCTCGGGATCGTCGCCGACAGCCGTATCACCACGGCGCCGACCAAGCCGGAATGTCCGTTTCCCGCGCAGCTCGAAATGGTCGCGCCCGACAGCACCGGCGTCAAAGTCGCGGTGCCGATCGATATTCCGTTCAAGGAGCTCGATCGCGTCATCGAGCCGCAATTCGTCGGCCGCACCTTTCCTGAAAACGGTGGGGCCGCCGCGATCACGGTGAAGCGCGTCAATGTCGCCGCCAGCGGCGACCGGCTGCTGATCTCGATGCTGGTGGATGCCAAAGGCCAGAAGAGTCTGTTCAGCTTCGGCGGCGAAGCCACGCTGCACATCTGGGGGCGGCCGGTCCTGAACCAGGAGGATCAGACGCTGCGGCTGTCCGACATGCAGCTCGCGGTGGAATCCGAGGCGGCGTTCGGCCTGCTCGGCGAGGCGGCGCGCGCCGCCGTGCCCTATCTGCAGAAGGCGATCGCCGAACGGGCGGTGATCGATCTCAAGCCGGAATCGCTCAACGTGCAGCGCCGGATCGGCGCGGTGATCGCGGCGTATCAGCGCAACGAGGACGGCCTGCGCATTTCCTCGGAGATCTCCAGCCTGCGGCTGACCGATGTGGCGTTCGACTCCACCATGCTGCGGGTGACCGCAGAGGCCAACGGCATTCTCGAAGTCACGATCACCAAGCTGAAGGCGCCCTGAGTCCCGCGCTGATCTGCGACGTTCTCGGCAGCGTGACTCCGTCTCCTGCATGAGACCCCGGCTGCTCGAAACAAAATTCGCCCGGCGGCTCGTGCCACCAGGCGAATTTCACCACAAGACATCCCAGACAGCCGCCCGAACGCGTCGTCGCGTTCGGGTCTCTGTCAGATCATGCCGTTACGACTTGTTGTACTTGAATTCCGGCATCGACTTGAGCTGATCCTTGGTGGCGTTGAACACCGCGTGGTCGGGATACCAGCGATCGGCCGTATTCGCCGTGTTCGCCGCCGAGCCGGTGGTGGTGGTGGTGGTGGTCGCCGGAGCGGCTGCCGTTCCCGGAGCGGCCGTCGTGCCGGACGCCATGTTGTTGTTGGTCCGGTTCATCGCGGTATTGCCGGATACCGGGGTGTTGACGAACTTCATCTTGTCGAACGACACCGCGACGTCACGCTCGCCGACGCCGAGGAAGCCACCGACGCCGATCACGACGGCCTGGACCCGGCCCGAATTGTCGATCAGCACTTCGTTGATGTCGCCGAGCTTTTCGTTGGCCTGGTTGTAAACGTCGAGCCCCATCAGCTTCGACGTCCGCCATTGGCCGGTGTCGGAGGCCGGCGACGGCACCGTGGTCGACTTCGACATCGAGGTGGAATTGTCTGTGGTGGCGGGGGACTGCGCGAACGCGGCGGTCGCGAGAAGCGTGGTGCCGAGCAGGCCGGCCAGAACGGTATTGGTTTTCATTGTGTAGGACCCTCCATGTTTGTCGAATGGTCCCGGACAAACGAGGGAGTCAGCGCACAGTTCCGAAGCTGGATCGCTTTTATTGGTCGACTACACATGACGAAATCGAGTCGGCCGACGCGCCGGTTCCATCGCGTGACGACACGACGCGGCACCTGCCACGGGACGGCGCGGAGGCGCGCCGGTCCCGAGGGCGTCGGATGGTCAGGCCTGATAGTTGACCACCATCGCAGACGACGATCCCGAGCTGGCGCTGCTGGTTCCGCTGGAACCATAGCTGCTCGCGGTCGACGACTGCTGCTCCTGGAGCAGCTTCAGGAATTCCTGCAGCGCCTCGCTGATGTCGGTGCCGGAGCTGGACGTGCTCGTCGTCGAATCGGTCGACGTCGACGACGAGCTGTCGCTCGGCGGCGGACCGGGCGGCGGACCGCCGGCGCCACCGGGCCCGCCGGCGAACGCATTCTCGAACACGCTCTTCAGCTCTTCGGCCTGCTCGCTGGTCAGATTGCCGCTCGACACCTGCTCGTCGATCAGATCGTCGATCTTGGACTTCATGTCTTCGGGCGACGTTTGCGTGCTGCTGCTGGAGCCGCTCGTCCGGCTGCTCTGCAGGCTGGAATCGATTTCGGTCAGCGCCGACGACAGCGCCGTCGCATCGGTCGAGCTGACCTGGCCGGCGGAGACTTCGGCCGCCAGCTCCTTCTGAAGCTGCTGCAGGGGAGAGAGATAACTGCTTGTCGCGGAGATGGAGGTCATGAGAAGCTCCGGATGCTGTGATCGCAGTTCACGATGTGATTGATAGAGTTAACGAGACCTTTCCGCCCCACACGGCCTGATTGCGGAATGTTGCAGCGTTTCCACGAGACATATCGGGAAACAAAAAACTCGTTTCAGCTTCGCGCGGAATTTCGGTAAACGGCGTCATGAGCACCGCCCCGCCCCATATCCTCGTCGTCGAAGACGACCGGGAAACCCGCGCGCTGATCGCGAAATACCTTCGCAACAACGAATGTCATGTCGTGACCGCGCAGGACGGCCGCGAGATGGACAGCCGGCTCTCCGACCAGCGCGTCGACCTCGTCGTGCTCGACGTGATGCTGCCGGGCGAGGACGGCCTCAGCCTGTGCCGGCGCGTGCGGGCGAGCTCGCCGCTGCCGATCATCATGCTGACGGCGCGCGGCGAGGACGTCGACCGTATCCTCGGCCTGGAGATGGGCGCCGACGACTACCTCGCCAAGCCGTTCAATCCGCGCGAATTGCTGGCGCGGATCCGCTCGGTGCTGCGCCGCCAGTCGCTCGCCCAGACCGCCAGCGCCACGTCCGGCGCGACCGCGCTCACCTTCCTCGGCTGGCGGATCGATTTCCGGCTGCGCGAACTGCGCAACCCCGATGGCGCCCTGGTGGCGATGACCAGCGCCGAATTCGACCTGCTGCAGGCGTTCTGCGAACGGCCCGGCCGGGTGCTGTCGCGCGAAGCGCTGCTCGATCTCACCCACGGCCGCAACGCCGGCTCGTTCGAGCGTTCGATCGACGTGCTGGTCAGCCGGATCCGCCGCAAGATCGAGCCCGACCCGCAGAGCGTCAGCATCATCAAGACGGTGCGCTCCGGCGGCTATATGTTCACGCCCGCCGTCGAAACGGTTTGATCGAGGCCGCTGCGGCCGGAGGCTTCATGCTCGAGCGGCTCGGCAGGTTTCGATTCAGCGGCATCCGCAGCCAGATCGCGGTGCTGGTGTTGGCGTCGCTCATCGGGACGCAGTTGCTGATCATGGCGACTTTCCTGCTGCGCGGGCCGGACCGCTTCGGTCCGCCCGAACATCGGCGCGAGCAGTTCGAAATCGCGGTCCTTCTGATCGCGGCGACTCCCGAGGAGCAGAGGCCGCAGCTCGTCGAACAAATCACCAGGACATTCCCTCACCTCGAACTCCGCCTGCTCGACGCCGCCGCGGTGCCGCCGCGGTCCGACCGCGAACTGCCGGAAATTCGCGACGTCGCGCGCACGCTCGGACCATTGGCGAGGGTGTTCGCGCTGCCCGGCGCGGAGCCGCCGCAAGTCGGCATTGCGTTGCCGGACGGGACCGCGATCGCCGCCGCGATTCCGGAGATGCGAGGCCGGCCTCCGATCTCGAACGGGCCGTGGATGAGTGCGTTCGCCGGCGTGATCATCAGCCTCGCGATGTTCGGCCTGTGGGCCGACCGGGCGCTGTCGACGCCGCTGTCGGAATTCGCTGCCGCGGCGGAAAACTTCAAGCTGGACGGCACCGACGAGCCGCTGGCCGAGAGCGGGCCGGACGAAATCCGCTCGCTGGCGCGGGCCATGAACCGGTCGCGCAACCGGATCACGGCGCTGATCGACGACCGCACCCGGACACTGGCTGCGATCGGCCACGACCTGCGCACCCCGATCACGCGGCTGCGGCTGCGCAGCGAATTCATCGAGGACGCCACCCAGCGCGACAACATGCTGCGCGATCTCGACCAGATGCGCTCGATGCTCGACGCGGTGCTGTCGTTCCTGCGCACCGGCCGCGCGCTGGAACCGATGACGCGGATCGATCTGGCGAGCACGCTGCAACTGATCACCGATCAGTTCACCGATCTGGGCCACAAGGTGACTTATCTGGGGCCTGAACATGCCGAATTGTTGGCGCGGCCGGACGATATCCGACGCGCCGTCACCAATCTGGTCGACAACGCAGTTCGCTATGGAAAGGACATCCTGGTCCGGCTGGAAGCGTCGCCCGGGCGCGTCACGATCGAGGTCGAAGACGACGGCCCCGGCATTCCCGAAGCCTGCAAGGCCGACGTGATCGAGCCGTTCGTGCGCGGCGACGATGCGCGCAACATGGACGAGACCTCCGGCTTCGGCCTCGGCCTCTCGATCGCCCGGACCATCGTGCAGAATCACGGCGGCGAACTGACGCTGCGCGACCGCAAGCCGCACGGCCTGATCGTGCGGCTCGACCTCCCCGGACAGCAGCAGGACAGCGGCGCCGCGTGAGCCGGCGTCCCGATCAGTTCGCGGGCGTGACCTTCGGCGCGGCGCCGTGCAGCGCGCCCGGCCGGCGCAAATGGATGGTCGCGACGTCGTCGGAATACACCTTCTGCCAGCCGTCGATGTGATCGAGCAGATGGGTGGCCGCGTCCTCGGTGCGGAGCAGCGTGGCGTCGATGTCGTAGTCCGCGAGCAGTCGGAACAGTTTCTCCGGCGGCTTCAGCCGCACCGCGGAATTCTGTTCGACCACGAAGGCCTCGCCGTACAGTTCGGTGCGGCCGTCGATGAACGGCGCGACGCCGTTGGCGATCAGGTAGCCGCCGAAATCGTAATCGTTGAACACCCGCTGCACGCCGAGCGTCTTCAGCTCGGCCACCGCCGCCGCCGGCGAATTCGCCGGATGCGGCGCGAAGCGATGCAGCGAGGCGAACGCCAGCGTGCCGCCGAGCGTGAGCGCGATCGCCGCGGCCACCGCGCCGACCGAGAGGCGCGCCGGCGCCTCGCCGCGCGCTTCGGCGCCGCCGATCTGCCGGGCCAGCGGCGCCGCGATGATCAGCGGCGCGAGCAGCGCCAGCACTTCGATGTTGCGGTTGGCGCTCAGCGCCATGTGCACGAGGCCGAGCAGCAGCAGGATGCGCACCGGCGGCAGCGTCACGCCGCGCCACAAAGCGAGGCCGAGACCTCCCAGCAGCGCAACCTCGAACGCCCCGACCCGCGAGAAATTCACCGGCGCCCATTCGCCGATCGTCGCCAGCGCCGCGCCGAGCGACAGGATGCGCTGCGACGCCAGGATCGCGTTCCAGCCGTACGGATTGGCGCAGCTCACGATCAGCGCGGCGACGCCGAACGCACCCCAGCGCAGCAGCAGCGAAACGCGGCGCGACGGCGCCGCCGCCAGCACCGCGTCGAGCGCGATCGGCGCCACCAGCGCGATGCCGAGCACGAAGCCGCCGTGCAGATTGGCCCACAGCACCATCAGCGGCAGCAGCCAGAACGACGGCGCGGCGCGGCGATCGGCGGCCGCCATCAGCGCGCCGACCCATGCCACCATCACCGGCATCGCCAGCACGTGCGGCCGCGCCAGCATATGCGGCGCCATCAGCGCCACCGCCGCGGCGACGAACACCAGCGCGGTACTGCCGCGCAGCCGCTGGCCGAGCCAGCGCGCATAAAGCATGAAGGTCGCCGCCAGCGCCGCGGCCGACAGCACCACCGGCCCGGCCCAGCCGGCGAGTTGGTAGCTCGCCGCCAGTAGCACCTGCGACAGCCATTGCGTCGAGATCCACGGCTGCCCGGCCATGGTGAAGGAATAGACGTCGACCTGCGGCACCGCGCGATGGTCGATGATCCACTGCCCCAGCGTGACCTGCCACAGCGTATCGGGATCGTTCAGCAGCCGGTCGCCGGAGACCAGCAGGAAGGCGTAGACCGCGACCCCGATCCACAGCGGCAGCGCGGCGCTGTGCCGTGCGCCGGCGAGGTCGCTCGAATCGGCGGTGAGGATCGTCATCGGCGGTGTCCGGTCGTGGCTGAAGCTACGCCGATCAAACACGCGGCCGGATAATTTGAAGTAAACCGGCCGCGCTGTCGGGCCGATGGAACAAGCTCCCGCCGAAAGGCACGTTGACACCGGGGGTGATCGGCCTACATTGAGTCCGTTCCGAGGGGGGCTCCGACGAGGAGCTGAGATACCGCAAGCTTGCCGATGCTGGTCGTATCAGACCGCATTCTGAGCAGGACCGCGGTGACCCTTTGAACCTGATCCGGGTCATGCCGGCGAAGGGACAGGGATGTATCAGACTATCGAAGGCCAGAGCGGGGCCGATTCCGCTCATCACGCTGCTATTGCATCAATCACGCCCGACGACGCCGCTCCTGCCGACGCCGCCGCATTGCGCGGCACGCCGCCGGACCTGCGCAAGGACGCGCCGGTCTCGGTGATCGGCGCCGGCATCGCCGGGGCCTGGCAGGCGCTGCTGCTGGCGCGCGCCGGCCGCAACGTCACGCTGTACGAGCGCGGCGACCGCGAAATGACCCAGGCCACCAGCCATTGGGCCGGCGGCATGCTGGCGCCGTATTGCGAGGCCGAGACCGCCGAACCGATGGTCGGGCTGATGGGCCTGCGCTCGCTGGAGATGTGGCGCAAGGAATTCCCCGAGACCGCGTTCAACGGCTCGCTGGTGGTGGCGCATGCGCGCGACCGCGCCGATTTCGAGCGCTTCGCCAAGATGACCGCGGGCCACAAGCGGCTCGACGCCGACGGCGTCGCCGAGCTGGAACCGGCGCTGGCCGGCCGCTTCCGCGAGGGCCTGTACTTCCCCGACGAGGGCCATGTCGAGCCGCGGCTGGTGCTGGCGCGGCTGCACGAGCGGCTGGTCGAGGCCGGCGGCGCGATCCATTTCGAATCGGAGATGACGCCGGAGGAACTCGACGGCCTGGTGATCGATTGCCGCGGCCTCGCCGCGCGCGACAAGGCGCCGGAACTGCGCGGCGTCAAAGGCGAGATGGTGGTGATCAAGACCACCGAGGTGACGCTGTCGCGGCCGGTCCGCTTGATGCATCCGCGCTGGCCGCTCTACGTCATCCCGCGCGAAGACAATCACTTCATGCTGGGCGCCACCTCGATCGAGAGCGAGGACGAACTCGTCACCGTGCGCTCGGCGCTGGAACTGCTCAGCGCCGCCTATGCGGTGCATCCGGCGTTCGGCGAGGCGCATATCGTCGAGATCGGCGCCGGCCTCCGCCCGGCCTTCCCCGACAATCTGCCGCGCATTTCCATCGGCAACCGCCGCATCGCCACCAACGGCCTGTACCGCCACGGCTTCCTGCTGGCGCCGGCGCTGGCCGAGAAGATGCTGGCCTATGTCGAGCGCGGCGTCGTCGACAATCAGGTGATGCGATGCTTGTGACCTTGAACGGCGAACAGCGCGAGGTGAACGCCACCAGCGTCGCCGCGCTGATGAGCGAACTCGACTGCACCGGCGGCCACTACGCCGTCGCGATCAACTACGACGTCGTCCCCCGCGGCAAATGGGACGAGACGCCCGTGAGTGCCGGCGACGAAATCGAAATCCTCACGCCGCGGCAGGGCGGATGAGGATGAGGATGGCCTCGCCCCGAATATCGACGTCATCGCCCGGCCCGTCCGGGCGACCCAGTATCCCAGAGCGCCGGCGTTCAGCCGCTAACTCTCTGGGATACTGGATCCCCGCTTTCGCGGGGATGACGGCCTTTTGTGGAGCAACCCACGCATGGTGAAATTCTACGACCGCGAGATCTCCTCGCGCCTGCTGATCGGCAGCGCGCTGTATCCGTCGCCGGCGATCATGCAGGATTCCATCCGCGAATCCGGCGCGGACATCGTCACCGTGTCGCTGCGCCGCGAGGCCGCCGGCGGCAAGGCGGGCGATCAGTTCTGGTCGCTGATCCGCGAGCTCGGCGTCACCGTGCTGCCGAACACCGCCGGCTGCCGCAGCGTGCGCGAGGCGGTGACCACGGCAAAGCTGGCGCGCGAATTGTTCGGCACCGCATGGATCAAGCTCGAAGTCATCGCCGACAACGACACGCTGCAGCCCGACGTCGTCGGCTTGGTCGAAGCGGCGCAAATCCTGACCAAGGACGGCTTCGAGGTGTTTCCCTATTGCACCGAGGATCTGTCGGTGGCGATGCGGCTGGTCGATGCCGGCTGCCGCGTCATCATGCCGTGGGCGGCGCCGATCGGCAGCGCGCGCGGCATCGTCGCTCGCGACGCGCTGAAGCTGCTGCGCGACCGCCTGCCCGATATCACCCTCGTCGTCGATGCCGGCCTCGGCGCGCCGAGCCACGCGGCCGAAGCGATGGAGCTCGGCTACGACGCCGTCCTCCTCAACACCGCGATCGCCAAAGCCGAAGATCCGGTGGCGATGGCCCGCGCCTTCAAGCTCGCGGTCGAAGCCGGCCGCACCGGATTCGAGGCCGGGCTGATGGGCGCCCGCGATTTCGCCTCCCCCTCAACCCCCGTGATTGGGACCCCGTTCTGGCATGCCGTATCCTGATCGCTTCTATCCCGTCGTCGACAGCATCGCGTGGGTCAAACGCCTCGCCGCGCTCGGCGTCGGCACCGTGCAACTCCGCGCCAAGGACCTCGACGACGGCGCCGCGCTGCAGCTCGTCACCGACGCGCTCGACGCGGTGAAAGGCACCAGCGTCAGGCTGATCATCAACGACTACTGGCGCGCCGCGATCGTCGCCGGCGCGCAGCATCTGCATCTCGGCCAGGAAGACCTCGCGACCGCCGATCTGCACGAGATCCGCGCCGCCGGGCTGACGCTCGGCCTGTCGACCCACGACGACGCCGAACTCGAAACCGCGCTGGCCGCGCGCCCGGACTACATCGCGCTCGGCCCGATCTTTCCGACCACGCTGAAATCGATGCGCTTCGCCCCGCAGGGCATCCCGAAGATCACCGACTGGAAGCAGCGCGTCGGCAGCATCCCGCTGGTGGCGATCGGCGGCATCAAGCTGGAACAGGCCGAAGAGATCTTTGCCGCCGGCGCCGACTCGATCGCGGTGGTGAGCGACGTGACGCAGAACCCCGATCCAGACGCCCGCGTCCGCGCCTGGCTCGATTTCGTCGCGGAGACGGCGTGAGCCGCGGCACAAAGGATGTCGCCGTCACCCTGAGGTGCGAGCCGTCTTCGGCTCGCCTCGAAGGGCGACGGCGGGAGCACTGAATTCGTTGCGGTCATCCTTCGAGGCGCGCAAGGGCGCGCACCTCAGGATGACGGACCAACCAAGCGGCCCGATAACAACACAAACAGGAGGATGGCATGAATATCCGCTCCAATCCCGACACCACGCGTCCCGCCGTCACCACCGGCGGCCTGCCCTCCTCGCGCAAGATCTATGCTGTGCCCGCCACCGCGCCGGATCTGCGCGTGCCGCTGCGCGAGATCATGCTGAGCGAAGGCGCCGGCGAGCCGAACCTGCCGGTGTACGACACCTCGGGCCCCTACACCGATCCCGGCGTCACCATCGACGTCAACAAGGGCCTGTCGCGCGCCCGCACGGAGTGGGTCAAGCAGCGCGGCGGCGTCGAGCAATATGAAGGCCGCGACATCAAGCCGGAAGACAACGGCAATGTCGGCGCAGCCCATGCGGCGAAGTCGTTCACCGCGCATCACCAGCCGCTGCGCGGCGTCGGCGACGCGCCGATCACGCAATACGAATTCGCCCGCAAGGGGATCATCACCAAGGAGATGATCTACGTCGCCGAGCGCGAGAATCTCGGCCGCAAGCAGCAACTGGAGCGCGCCGAAGCCGCGCTGGCCGACGGTGAAAGCTTCGGCGCCGCGGTGCCGGCGTTCATCACCCCGGAATTCGTCCGCGACGAGATCGCGCGCGGCCGCGCCATCATCCCGGCCAACATCAATCACGGCGAACTCGAGCCGATGATCATCGGCCGCAACTTCCTCACCAAGATCAACGCCAACATCGGCAACTCGGCGGTGACCTCGTCGGTCGAGGAGGAAGTCGACAAGATGGTGTGGGCGATCCGCTGGGGCGCCGACACCGTGATGGACCTCTCCACCGGCCGCAACATCCACACCACCCGCGAATGGATTTTGCGCAACTCGCCGGTCCCGATCGGCACCGTACCGATCTATCAGGCGCTGGAGAAGTGCGACGGCGATCCGGTCAAGCTCACCTGGGAGCTGTACAAGGACACGCTGATCGAGCAGGCCGAACAGGGCGTCGATTACTTCACGATCCACGCCGGCGTGCGGCTGCAATACATCCACCTCACCGCCGATCGCGTCACGGGCATCGTTTCCCGTGGCGGATCGATCATGGCGAAGTGGTGCCTGGCGCATCACCAGGAGAGCTTCCTCTACACGCATTTCGACGAGATCTGCGACCTGATGCGGAAATACGACGTGTCGTTCTCATTGGGCGACGGGCTGCGCCCGGGCTCGATCGCCGACGCCAACGACCGCGCGCAATTCGCCGAACTGGAGACGCTCGGCGAACTCACCAAGATCGCCTGGGCCAAGGGCTGCCAGGTGATGATCGAAGGCCCCGGCCACGTGCCGCTGCACAAGATCAAGATCAACATGGACAAGCAGCTCAAGGAATGCGGCGAGGCGCCGTTCTATACGCTCGGCCCGCTGACCACCGACATCGCGCCGGGCTATGATCACATCACCTCCGGCATTGGCGCCGCGATGATCGGCTGGTTCGGCTGCGCGATGCTGTGCTACGTCACGCCGAAGGAACATCTCGGCCTGCCCGACCGCAACGACGTCAAGACCGGCGTGATCACCTACAAGATCGCCGCCCACGCCGCCGACCTCGGCAAGGGCCACCCCGCAGCCCAGTTGCGCGACGACGCGCTGTCCCGCGCCCGCTTCGACTTCCGCTGGCAGGACCAATTCAACCTCGGCCTCGACCCGGATACGGCGAAAGCCTTCCACGACGAAACCCTGCCCAAGGAAGCCCACAAGGTCGCGCATTTCTGCTCGATGTGCGGCCCGAAATTCTGCTCGATGAAGATCACGCAAGATGTGCGCGACTACGCGGCGGGATTGGGCGACAACGAGAAGGCGGCGCTGAACCTCGCCGGCGCCGGCTCGTTCGGCAGCGTCGGCATGACGATGTCCGGCGTCATCGAAGACGGCATGGCGCAGATGAGCGAGAAGTTTCGGGATATGGGGGAGAAGCTGTATCTCGATGCGGAGAAGGTGAAGGAGAGCAACAAGGCGCTGTCGTAGGGCGGCGCGGCTCTCCACGCCACAAACGTCATGCCCGGGCTCGACCCGGGCATCCATCTGACACAAACGGCCGGGCGAAAGCCCGGCTGTTTTGTTAATGACACCTGTAGGGCGGGTTAGCCGAAGGCGTAACCCGCCTCTTCCACGCGATCAGTCGGCGGATTACGCTGCGCTAATCCGCCCTACGGGCTGTCAGTTCCTTACTCTCACTGCACACACAGTATGTCCAAAGAATGAAAGTCACATGACATGACTGATCCTCTTTCAGATATTCTTCAAGTACGCATCTAACTCTCTATCAACGTGAGTATCGTAACTTAGCCATCCGGATTCTTGACGGTTTAATTTCTTTATGTTGTCAGTAAATTTGATTCCTTTTCGCAAGTTGTAGTTGTAATAGAACAACGGGGGGCCACTATCTTTGTTGTTTGCCTTGCCATACACGACAGCTACCTCCTGACCGTTAGCTATAGGGACTTGGTAGCCCCAAAGCGTTATCTCGGTGTCGCTGAGGTTCCCGCCTCGCTGCAGGAAGAATGAGGTCACTTTGTAGATTGCGTTTCCGCTTTTCTCCCGTCGGATCGCGCCCCCATAAACGGTGCCCTTGTAGTGGAAGAACTTCGCCATTGCCCTATCGACCCCATGACTATTTTAGAATCTTGCTAATTATTCGACCAACAGCCAAGCCAATGCTACCCCCTTCGCCGCGCCGTGAATTGCCGGCTTCAGAACCGTCTCAGATTCTCCCTGTTTCTCTATTTTCGATAAATCTAAACCCTCATTTAGTCGGCTCACATTGCTATTAGATAATTCCTCTTCCTTGCCCATCTCAACAATGCTCCACTTTGCTTTGGACGCACGAACGAGACTTCAATCACATTCAGCGAAGAAATAAACAGCGACAAGGATTATCGTACAGCCTTGGTTGATCGATCAGTTAGTGATGATTCAATACCCTTAGAAACAATGCAAGAGATCAGATGTGGATTTTTCCATGACACAACATCGTACCATGCGCATCGCTGCCAAACTCCACTCATTCTCTCTTCTCCGGCATCATAAGACAGCGTGCAACTCAGCCACATTTCGTCGAATGTAACGCACTGTCGTCAGCCCGTAGGATGGGTTGAGCTCTTGCGAAACCCATCGCCCCGATCGCTGCACATCATGATGGGTTTCGCGAAGGGCTCAACCCATCCTACGGCGCTGGAGGCAGCTATTCGAAAAGGCGGTGGCCCTGCCGGACATCCTGTTTTCGCGCACCAACCATTCCGGTTGAAGTGCTGCCCTTTGTTTTTTGGTCTTTGGTAGACTCGCTAACTACAATATTACCATCGAGCGTTTGACTCTCTTTCAAAACGAAACCACTTACAATACGGTCCGTTCGCTACAAATCTCCAAGGGGTGCAATGGTGGCCTGGTGGAAACGAAATAGACCGGTCGACCCTCAAGATTCGGCTCCTTTGATAGCAACAGAATCTCGTTTGTCGGGATCGTCGGAATGGAGTGAGCTTGAGCTGCAAGCCGAGATCAAACGTAGGCAAGAAGAAGCACGCAGGGTCGAAGCTGCCGTGCTCCGTAGACGACGAGAACAGGAGGAGCAGCTGTCTCGCGAGAAGGCCGCCTATGCGGCCGGCGTTTCACTTTGCACCGATCCTGATTTCATCAACTCCTTACTCAAGGACTTGAGACGCCGGATCTCTGCTGGAGATAAGCGGCCGCTAGATATTACAGATTTCCTTTGGTCGGCGCTTATCAAGAAGATCAATACGATCTCTGTCGAATGGAATCAGTCGCTCGAGGGGATGCGAGAAGCGCTGCCCGCCTCTTTGAAACCGCATGGTCTCAGAGTTATCGACTTCACTCATGAGTATGAGACAATCGAGGAAACCGAAAGCGGCCTCGGCGGTATATCGAGATCCACCGAAAAGCACACGATGAAAGGACTTGCTGTCACCTACTAGCACACTGGCCGACAATAAATTCCATTCAATTCGATATCGCCGGCCGGCGTGGTTCGCCAGCCCGTAGGATGGGTTGAGCTCTTGCGAAACCCATCGCCCCGATCGCTGCACATCATGATGGTTTTCGCGAAGGGCTCAACCCATCCTACGGCGCTTCACGATCGTTCGCCGAACGCGTCGCTTGGGGCGTCCATGTCGCCAGCCCAATCGATCGAATAGACGCCGCGCGCGACCATACGATGAAACGAGGAATGCGGCCAGTCCGCGACGCGGGCGACGTGGCCATGTTTCACAGGGTTGAAATGAATGTAGTCGATATGCCTCGCGAGATCGTCGTCGTCGCGAAGCGTATGCTCCCAATAGCGCCGCTGCCAGATGCCGCGTTCGGCTTTGCGCGCGCGGCTTTCGGAAATCCGTTCGCCCGTCGGTAGGCCGCGTGAGAACGCAGCCTTGATCAGCCGCCAGCGCGCGGCGAAATCGCGATCGCCATCGGGGAGCGTCCAGACCGCATGAAGGTGGTCGGGCAACACCACGATCGCATCGATCACGAACGGATGGCGCTGCCGCGTCTCGCGAAAGGCAGCGCGCAACAGATCGATGTGATCGGTCAGCAACCGCAGCCGGCGCTCCGCGAGATTGACGGTGAAGAAGAAGCGGCCGCCGGCGATGGCGTTACGCCGATAATTCGTCATCGAAAGGCCCGTGGTGCGGCGATGGGTTTCGCAAGAGCTCAACCCATCCTACACGATGGCTCGCGTAGCTGGTGACCTCAGAACCCGCATATCGCTTGGCTCATGCGGGTCCCCCGCTACTTCACCGCCGCCCGCATCGCCTTCCAGTCAAAACTCTTCGCCGTCGCCAGCGCTTCGTCTTCGCCCAGCCCCTTGAACGCCAGCGACAGCGCGGCGGCGGGGCCGAGGGCGATCAGGATGGTGCCGGACTTGTCGCTGGCCTGAAACGTTCGCGTCAGCTTGAAGCCGTCGATGGTCGCGGTGGTGGCCGGGCCGTGGCTGGCTTCGGTCTTCATCCCGGTGCCGCCGGCCGCAAGCCGGCTCTGCGCCGGCGCGCCGGCGAGCAACTGGACGCTGACATGGATCTCGCCGCGCGCGTAGCCGCGCTGCACCACCACAATCCGGCTGCCGCCGTCCTGCATCGCCATGCCGCCGAGCCTGCCGGCTTTCCAGCCCGGCAGTTCGACCAGAAGCGGCGCGTACGGCTCCAGCCCGTCCCCGGCGCGCACCGGGGACGACGGCGCCAGCGCCGCCGCGACCAGCGCCGGCAGCGCGACAGCCAAGCCAAACAGACGACGACGCGCGATCATCACACCCTCCGAATCCGAGACAGCGGCGGCAACCTAGCAAGGCCGCCGGCCGCGGCATTGATCTGAGTGCACGCTCGCCGAAGGTCGCAGCGATCCGACGGGCCGGCGTCGCCCCGCCGATCTCGTCGCGGTCGATCTGGGTCAACCCACCCTCGCGTGACCCGCGCGTCCTGCAGCCCATCGGGCGGATCAGCGCAGCGTCATCCGCCTTTTCTCCGGCACAAGCTCAGTCGCTCGGCGGGTTACGCCTTCGGCTAACCCGCCCTACGGTCCAGCTCACGCCAGAGAACCTGCTTTGCGTCCCGCCCTCCGCTCGCGCTACACATGAATATCCATCCCAGCCACCGCCCCGCTCATGCGCCGACGCACCCGTGACTACGGTCCCCGCCCCTCAACTGCCGCGCCGCGCCCGGTGCTGCTGGCGGCGGCGCGGGATTTCGTGCGGGCGGCGGCGCAGATCGAGGGCGTGCGGCGCATCGCCCTGATAGGCTCGCTCGTGACCGACAAGCCGGCGCCGAAGGACATCGACCTGCTGGTGACGATCGACGCGGCGATGGATCTCGACGATCTCGCGCGCACCGGCCGGCAGATGCAGGGCAAGGCCAACAGAGTCAATCTCGGCGGCGAGGTGTTTCTGGCCGGCGACGACGGCGTCTATCTCGGCCGCATCTGCCACTATCGCGAATGCCACACGCGCATGCTGTGTCGCGCACAGCATTGCGGCGCCCGCAATCATCTCAACGACGATCTGCACGACGTCACGCTGTCGCCGCAACTGATCGCCGAGCCGCCGCTGGAGTTGTGGCCGAAACTGATCCGCCGCACCGAATTGCCGGCCGATGTCGAGGCGATCCTGATCGCCGAGCTGCCGCGATAGCGAGCGTCGCCGGGAGCATAGCATGCCGGTCGCTGCGCGCCCTCACACCACCCGCAGCTGCGGCCGGACCCAGCCCTGGCGCAGTTTCGCCGCCAGGGCTTCGGCCTCCGCGAGGCTACTCGCGCTGATGAAAAAGGTCCCGCGCAGGCCGATCGGTTCGCGGACGATCGGACTGCAGACGATCTCGCCGCCTACGACGTAGTCGGCCGCTTCATCGATGATGTGCGACGTCAGCCGGTACAGGCGCGCGCCGATGTTCGGGGCCAGCGTCACCTGAACGTGAGGCGCGGCGACCGTCATGGTTGTGCCATCGGACACCGCGAAGGTGTGCTCGGCCACGGCCTCGATCGCCAGCACCTCGTCCAGCGCGACATCGATCCGCTCGCGCGGATGAACGATGGACATCGCGATACGGTCCTGTCCGTCGCGGCCGCCGGTAATCACCGAGAAGCTCTTCGTCATGCCATCCCCCAGCGAGCATCGCCGCCGGCATCAGCCGATGCGACGGCCTGGATTGTTTCCGTGCGATGCCGTTGCGGTGCTGCGCGAGTTCCCCACCGCCGCGCCCACCCGCGCGTTCGCTTCGCTCCACGCAGGCGACGACGCGACGCTCTCACGGCTCGCCGAAGCGTTGTTGCGTCCGACGGATCACCTCCTCGATCATCGGTCCGCTCTTCTGCAGCTCGGCGGCGATTTCGGTGGCACGATCCGGCGTGATCAGCGCGCCCTCTTCGCAGTCGAAGATGCAGCCGCCGGTGGCGTCGGCATAGGCGGCGGCCGCCAGATAGGCCGCCTCGCCGGCCGCCAGATCGGCGCCCCAGCGGAACGCCAGCGCGTGGCGCCAGCGATGGTCGAACGCGACGTCCTCCGCCTCGTCCATCAGTTCACCGGCGTCGAAATGATCGCATTCGAACGCCGTCGGTCGATCGCGCAGCACCGCCGGCAGCGCGCCGTTGAGCTCCGCGAACGGCCGGGCGGCGGAGAGACGCAGCGGCGCGCCGCGGCGATCGAGCGCCTGCTGCCAGTCCTCGATCGTGGTCAGTCTCTGGTCCGAGAACACGTAGATTTCCATCGACATGTCGGTTGCTCCTGATCCGCATCGGCGGCGCGCGACCGCGGTCCGGCGATGCGCGGCCTGCCGCCGAGCGATGACGTCGGCGACACCCGCAAAACGGTAAAATTCTTAACTACTCGCCCTTCTTGACAATCGGAACATATCATGAACAATTAGCTTGGCAAGTTTTCAAACGAAGTTTTTCTTGGAGGCGTCGATGTTGCTGTGGGTGCTGATTTCGTTACTTGCCGTTGTCGCCGCGCCGAGTCGGGCGCAGTCGCTGATCGACAAGGCCGCGCGCGACGAGATCGCCCGCGTCAAGAGCGGCGATCCGGAGATGGCCGCGGCGATCGCCAAGGCGCGCGCCGGGCTCGATGGGTTTCTCGCCCGCGCCGATCATCCGGCCGGCAATCAGCGCGACTTCGCGGTCAAGGTGAAAGTCCCGCTCGGCGCCAATGCGGAGTATCTGTGGCTGCGCCCGTTCGTTCGCGACGGCGACGGCTTCATCGGCCGCGTCGTCAACACGCCGCGCAACATCGCCAAACTGAAATACGGCGACCGCCTCGCCTTCGAACGCAAGGACATCGCAGACTGGTCCTACAAGCAGGACGATCGCGTGATCGGCAATTTCACCGCCTGTGTGCTGATCGCGCGCGAGCCGGCAAATCAGCGCGCCGCGTTCCGCGACCAATACGGGATCGATTGCGAGTGAGCATCGGGAGGACACTGGTCGGACGCGGCTGGCGTTCGACCGCCCCCCCACCATTCGCGTTCCCTTCACGAGGTGTTAACCAAGCCCGCAACGGCACCGAACTGATCGCTTGCATTTTAATTATCGCCTCGACAGCGACGAGGAGCAGACGATGAGCGAAGCGCTTCTGATCATGCCGAACATGCGCGGCGGCTGCGCGACGGTTGGTAGCAAGGTGCATACGTTGTTTCGCGTCAACGGCCGACGGCGGGGACTGGCGCAGCTGGAGCCGGACGCCGAAGCGGCGGCGGATCGCGATGACCAGAGCGCGAGCCACGATGCAGCGAAGACGTCGAGCCGGTAACGATCAGCTGGTCGCAAGGTGTAGCCCGGGTGAGCGAAGCGACACCCAGGTTGTTGCTTTGTGGCAGCCCCCGCATATCGCTGCGCTCATGCGGGCTACCGGCTTGCTACAGGCTTGCGGGCGACGGTCGCGTCGCTACACCCCGACCCGCTCCTTGACCCTCGCGCCCGGCGCAATCGTCGGCGGCGACGCATTCAGCTTCTCGATGGCGAAGCCCGCCGCGGCCTTGTAGCCGGCCATGAAGGCGGCGCGTTCGGCCGGCGGGATGACGTCGTCGATGTTCTCGAACGTGCCGCCGCAGCGCTCGTCGACGAGGTTCAACAGGCCGAATGGCCCGGCGCCGCGGTTGCGCAGGATCAGTTGCGAGATCGGGCCGCAGAGCTTTTCGTCGAACGCCGCGAGCGCGGCTTCGTTCGCGCCGTGCGCCACCATCGCGGCGCCGAGTTCGCGGGCGTCGATGATCGCCTGGCTGCCGCCATTGGAGCCGGTCGGATACATCGCATGCGCGGCGTCGCCGATCAGCAGCACCGGGCCGTCGCGCCAGGTCGACACCGGGTCGCGGTCGATCATCGGATTTTCGAATGCGCTGGTGGATTCGCGGATCAAGGCCGGCACGTCGATCCAGTCCCACACCCAGCCGTCGAAATGATGCGCGAAGTCGCTGGTCGGGACCTGCCGGAACCAGCCCTGTTGCTTCCAGCCTTCGCTGTTATCAAGCGTCACTTCGGCGATCCAGTTGATCATCGACAGCCCGGTCGCAGGATCGGGATGCGAGATCGGATAGATCACCACGCGCTGGCGATGGGTGCCGAGGCCGATGAAGGAGGCGCCGGAGCGGGTCGGCCTGCCCCAGGTGGTGCCGCGCCACATCACCGCGCCGCCCCAATGGATCGGCGGCTGATCCGGATGCATCTGCGCGCGGATGGCGGAGTGGATGCCGTCGGCGCCGATCAACAGCGCGCCGTCGACCTCGGCGCGGCCGCCATCGGCCTGCTCCACGGTCGCAGCGACGCCGTGGGCGGTCTTGCGATAGCCGGAGACGCGGCTTCCGAGCCGCACCGCATCCGGCCCAAGCCGCTTCACCACCTCGTCGTGCAGCAACATGTGGAAGGCGCCGCGATGCACCGCATATTGCGGCCACGCATAGCCGGCGTCCCGGCCGCGCGGCTCGGCGTAGATGTCGTTGCCGTTGAGGCCGACCAGCGCCCATTCCTTGGCCGGCAGGCCGACGCGGTCGAGATCGGCCTCGGTGATGCCGAGATCGCCGAGCTCGCGCACCGCGTTGGGCTGCAGATTGATGCCGACGCCGAGCGGCCGCATCTCGCGCGCCGCCTCATAGACCACGCAGGGCACGCCGATCTGATGCAGCGTCAGCGCCGTCGCCAGCCCGCCGATGCCGCCGCCGGCGATGATGACCTTGTCGCTCATGAGCACGCCCCAACCTGCTTCTGATTGCGACTTGCTGTAGCCAGCCACGACCGGCGAGGCAACCGGCCCGGTATCAAGAAGTCCGGGGAATGACCGACTTGACGACAGGAACAAATCGGAAACAAAATAGCAGCAGTTCCTTGATGCATTTGTTGTTGCTTGTTTCTGGAGGGCGCCATGACGCGCCGGACTTTTGCGCTGGCGGCCGTCGGGCTGCTGCTCTCGGCCCTCCCGCCTGCCGGTGCGGGCAATTTGCTCGAGCGGGTCGAGCGCGACGAACTTCGCTACGTGCCCGACGACGACCCGGTGATGCAGGCGGCGATCGCCAAGGCCCGCGCCGCCCTGCCCGACTTCCTGGCAAAGGCCGCGCGCCCGCGGATCAACCAGCGCGCCTTCGCGCTGAAGGTGGAGGTCAGGCTCACCGATGGCCGCAGCGAATTCCTGTGGGTCACGCGCTTCGCGAACCAGGGCGACGATTTCATCGGCGTGGTCGATAACGAGCCGCGGCTGGTGCCAAACCTGAAACGCGGCGGCTATCTGGTGTTCAAGCGCGACGAGATCGCCGACTGGCTCTATCTCGAAGGCGACCGGATGATCGGCAACGCTACGCTGTGCGCCATGACCGCCTCGGTGCCGGAGGACCGCCGCATCGCCCGCGAGCAATTCGGCCTCGATTGCGACGACGCACCATCCGCAGCGCCGCGATGAGCAACGCCGCCACCGCCCTGATCGTGACGCCGGAGGGCGACCATGTCACCGGCCGTTGCGCCTGCTGCGGCAGAGTCAGCCGCTGTGTGTGGGGCACCGTGTCGACCGACGATGCAGGCCTCGCCGCGTACTACGTGCACTGGAGCGTCGGCCACGTCGCCGAGGTCGGCGCCGATCTCGACCTGATCATCGGCCGCTGGGGCGACGGCACCAGCGCGGCGGATCGTTGCGTGGTGCGGCTGCATCACGTCGTGAACCCGGACGGGGTGATGGTGCAGGACGCCGCGATACGCGGCGGGCTCGATCGTCTGGTAACGCGAACGCTGCTGCGCGCCGAGGTGATCGGCACCCCGCTCGCCGCGGAGGCGTTCGCCATCTACGATGCGATCATCGTGCAGGATGCGCGGCTCGCCGAATTGCGAGGCACCGCGGCGTGACGATGCCCCCTGCCACGCTAGCGCCCGCCCCAGTATGCGCTCGCCTGCGTTCCGCCGCGCCTCGCCTAGCGCAGCCCGATCGCCAGACCGCTGAGGTCGAGGTTGGCGATCAGGCCGACTTGGCGTCCGGACAGTTCGAGCACGGCGCCCTTCTCGTTGCGCAGCACGATGGCGCGGGCGCCGACGCCGATCGCGGCGCCCGCCCCGGCGGCGCCGTAGATGCCGGCGACGTCGCTGGCGCTGCGGATGTTGCTGACGCGGCCGACCAGTTCGGCCTTGGAGCCGCCGAACACCAGCCCGTAGGACAGCCCGCCGATCGACAGCGGGTAGCGACGGCCGTTGAAGCTCAACGTGCCGGAGCCGCCCGAGCCGCCGATGATCCAGCCGCCCTTGAAGATGGTGAGCGCGATCCGGCCCTCCGCGGCGCGCGCCGCGCCGGCGCCGGCGGTCGCGGCCAGGATCAGGGCAAACGCAATTCCGAACAGTCGACGCATGGTTGTCTCCTCCCAATCGGCGCGCGGCCTCGCAGCCGGCCGTCGCGCGCCAACAGCGCGGCGATTCGATGCCGCGACCATAGCAGACCAGGCAATGCCGCAACGCACGATCGGCGCAACAACATGAGGCGCCGCTCGTTCGGCGCGGCACGGAGATGTCCCTGCAGGCGGCGACGGCAACGATGTGGCATCGCAGCAACAATGCCCCGGAAACGCACGTAGTTCACTATAAACGTCTTGGGTGGAACCCGTTACTGTGTTCTCTTTCGCACATACTCGATGGAGATCGATTTTCAATGGCTCAGCTTGGCTACGGTTTCGCCGTCCTCGTCGTCGCCTGCGGGCTCGGCAGCTCGATGGCGCTCGCGGCCGACATGGCCATGAAGGCGCCCGTGAAGGCGGTGCCCTACGCGCCCTCCCCCAGCTGGACCGGCCTCTATGTCGGCGGCCATCTCGGCGGCGGCTGGGTCGACGAGACCGCCACCTTCGTCAGCAGCACGTCGATCAATCTGATCGATCCGCTCGGCACCTCGTACCCGATCGATCACAGCGGCTTCCTCGGCGGCGTGCAGGCCGGCTACAATTACCAGATCCAGAACTGGGTGATCGGCATCGCCGGCGATTTCTCCTGGACCAGCGCCAAGGTCGATACCGTCACCGCCAGCCTTCTCGTTCCCGGCGCGCAGGTTCACACCCAGGCCAAGACCGACTGGTACGCGACCGCGACCGGCCGGGTCGGCTATGCCTTCGGCAATTTGCTGGCCTACGGCAAGGGCGGCGCCGCCTGGATTCACAGTGTCCATGGCGGCTTCGCCGATTTCGGCGCCGCCGGCATCGTCCCATTCAGCGACGTCACCACCACCCGCGCCGGCTGGACGGTCGGCGTCGGTCTCGAATGGGCGTTCGCGCCGCATTGGTCGGTGTTCGGCGAATACAACTACATGGATTTCGGCACCAGGACCTATACCTTCACCAATCTGGCGGACGGCGGCAGCACGTCGAATTTCGACGTCAAGACCAGCGTGAGCCTGGTGAAGGCCGGCGTGAACTATCGGTTCTGACGCCGCCGGCGGCCATCACGGCCGTCGGACACAATCGCGACGCGCACCTGCTCATGGGTCGTGACGGCCATCCGCGGTCGCCCGGCCGATCGCGAGGCGCGATCGTCGCCGCGTTGCGCCAGAGCGCCACTTGACAATAATCCTATTGAGATTATAATCCGCACCGTCCTGTCCGTGAGGGGCGCTTCGCGAGGCGTCGTACAAGCGGGACAGATCGGCGGGTTGGGTAACCAGCCCGGAACGATGGCCCGGCGAAGCCGACACTTGTCGGCGAAGTCGGGCGGACGCGGCGTCCTGCGCGCTGTGCCTCGCAAGCACACGTCCGGGAGGCTTCGGGGACCCGTCCGGGCCTACTACGAGGCTCTGCGACTTGTTAGTTCGCTGCACGGGGGCAGGCGAAGGCGGCGAAATCCGCCGGACCGTGGGGTTTCATTACCCTTGCCTGTCAACGGAAGCACGGGCCCGAAGACAAAAAAGCGCCGCGGTGGGCGCGCCGAGACGGCGTTGCGCGATGACTTCGCAAGTCATCGCGAGAACCACCACCAACCCGCGCCGACCGGCGCGCCCCCACCCCTCGCTGTGACAGCGACGGGTGCACAACTCGGGCTCAGTGAGCCGCGAGACGGATGGCGCGTGGCTGTTGGCTGGTCGAATCGCGCATCGCGACACCGCGGACGTCGGTACCGTTTCGTCCTTGATACCGGTCAAAGTCGCTCGCTGCGCTCAACCATTTTCGCGTGCCCGATGGCCATGATCGGTGGGTAAAACCCATGCTCCGCCACAGGTCCGGCTTTCGGCGGCGGTTGTTTGGCGGTAGGCTGGCAACCATGATGTGGGGATTAGCGGTGCTGCGCAAAGCTTTCATGAGAGTGTTCTCGGCCCATCCGGTCGAGACCATCGCCGCCTGCACCGGTCTGTTCATGATCGTGCTCGGCTTCGCGCTCGGCACCCAGACCGGCTGGGTCTGGTTCTGGGGCCAGGTCTCGGCGATCTGCGGCGCCAGCCTCACCACCCTCGCCATCGTGTGGACGGTGCGCCAGCGCGCCGCCGAAGCGCGCACCGCCGCCCATCTCAACGTGCTGGCGCGCCAGCTCGAGACCTCGATCAGCCAGATCCACAAATCGGTCAAGGGTGGCCGCGACGAGTCGCTGCCCTCCGCGGTGTATCTCGCCCAGATCGAACAGTGCATCGACAATCTGATCGGCGTCACCCACGAGATCGGTGAGATCACCGGCCGGCAATTGCCGTTCGACGTGATCGAGATGCTGACCGCACGCGACACGCTGCATATCGAGGCGCATATCACCGACGCCCGCGCCCCGGAGCGCAAGCTCGCCACCGAGACCGAGAACTGCCCGGCCTGCAAGAAGCCGGTCGAATTCCAGATCGGCAGCCTCCCCGGCGACAGCGCCAAGCCGACCTGCCAGCATTGCGGCCAGCGCTTCCACGCCCACCGCTCGACCACCGGCGGCATTTTCCTGCGGATGCCCGGCGCCTCGCAATTCACCCGCGCGGTGTCGGTGAGCTGCCCGGTCTGCGCCAGCAAGATCCCGGCGAATATCGACCAGGGCAAGCAGCATTCGGAGACGCGGTTCTGCTTCTCTTGCGGCGCCAAGGTCTCGATCGATCCGCTCGGGCAGGAATGCACGCTGATCAGCAAGCAGGACCGCCTGCCCGGCCATTTCAACGCCGCCGGCAGCCTGGTGTGCGAGACCTGCAGCGAGCCGGCGATCGTGCTGACCTCGAACAGCGCCGGCACCTACGGCATCTGCCGCAAGGACGACGGCCTGGTGTTCCTGCCCGCAAGCAGCGCTCCGGCCGCGGCACCGTCGCGCAGCGACGCGGCCGAGTAGTAGCGAACGAGCCGTCGGGATTGCAACGGCCCGTCGCGGCCTGCTACGAAACGTCGACCTTCTTTTTTCCCGTCGCGCCGATCACCTCGATCCCCTTTGTCCCGAGCACCGAGGTGATATCCAGGGTGACGGAGTACGGCGCCGTCTGCGGCAATCCGATTCCGCTTTGACAGCCCACAACTTCGATTCCCCAGTATTCCGGCTGTCGAATGTAGACCAGCGGCCGAAGTTCGACCGTCATCGTGACCCACGGTTTGGTGCCGCTGACGATCAGGATGAAGGTCTTGGGTACGAACCCGGGGACCACGACGACTTCGTCGAAGTCGATCAGCCGGCACGAACTCGCTTGGGGCAACGCATTCATCGTTGCGACGTCTTTCGCTTCCATGGCAATTCTCCGAGTTTGAAATATGTGCTCCGCAATCGGTGAAACCGATCCCCTTCGAACAATGGGCGACATGGATCACGCCGTCGGCACGAGCATTTGTATTTGACAGCCGCAGCCCGGTTCATCACGCTTGCAGTCGCCTCGCAACTTCTCCCGCACTGCAGCAGATCATCGCATGAGCAACGCTCCCCACTTCGAGATCAATGTCGCCGCGTTCTGGGCCGATCCCTATCCGGCCTTGGCGAAGATGCGCGCGCAAGCGCCGATCGCCTTCGTGCCGCAGCTCGGCTCGACCATCTTCACCCGGCGCGACGACATCTTCGTCAACGAGAAGCGCATCGACGTGTTCTCGTCGCATCAGCCAGCCGGTTTGATGAACCGGCTGATGGGCCACAACATGATGCGCAAGGACGGCGACGCGCACCTCGCCGAACGCACCGCGATGTTTCCCGCGGTGTCGCCGCGCACCGTGAAGGAGGTCTGGCGCAAGCAGTTTCAGGCCCACGCCGATCGCATCCTCGAGGATCTCGCGCCGCGGGGCGCCGCCGATCTGGTCAAGGCGTTCGCGCTGCCGCTGTCGGGCGAATGTCTCAAAGACGTCACCGGCCTCACCAATATCAGCTATCACGAGATGGATGCGTGGTCGCAGGCGATGATCGACGGCATCGCCAACTACACCGGCGACCGAGCGGTGGAGGATCGTTGTCACGCCGCGACCGCGGGAATCGACGCCGCGATCGACGACATGGCCCCGGTGGTGCGCAAGCATCCCGACCACTCGATGCTGAGCGTGCTGATCGCTGCCGGCATGGCGATGGATTCGATCCGCGCCAATATCAAGCTCGCGATCTCCGGCGGACAGAACGAGCCGCGCGACGCGATCTCGGGCTGCGTCTGGGCGCTGCTGACCCATCCGTCGGAATACGCCCGGGTGGTCGCGGGCGAAGCCAGCTGGCTCGACGTGTTCGAGGAATACGCCCGCTGGATCGCGCCGATCGGGATGTCGCCGCGCCGCGTGGCGCAGCCGTTCCATTATCGCGGCGTCGATTTCGAGCCGGAGGACCGGGTGTTCTTCATGTTCGGCTCGGCCAATCGCGACGAGGCCTGCTTCAGCGATCCGGATGTGTTCGACGTCGGCCGCGATCACGCCAAGAGCATCGCCTTCGGTGCCGGGCCGCATTATTGCGCCGGCGCCTTCGCCTCCCGCGCGATGGTCGCCGACGTCGCGCTGCCGGGCGTGTTCGCGCGGCTGACGGATCTGCGGCTCGATCCGCGCGAGCCGGTGCGGATCGGCGGCTGGGCGTTTCGCGGATTGCTCAATCTGCCGGTCGTCTGGAACAGCGCAGCGCCGAATTGAAGCCGTCACCTCACCTCTGCTAAAGGTGGGGGGATAGGAATCGTTTGGGGGCGCGTGTGGCCGATACAGAAGTAACCCGCCGTGGACGTCCGGGACCGCAAGGACCGCGTGGACGTCCGGGCGAACCGGGACGTCCCGGACCGCAGGGACATCCGGGACGGCCGGGACCGGAAGGCCCGCGCGGCAAGCCGGGGCCGGTCGGCAAACCCGGTCCGCAAGGCAAGGCCGGCCCGCAGGGCAAGCCCGGCGCCGACGGCAAACCGGGCCCGCAGGGCCCGCAGGGCCCGCAAGGCAAGCCCGGCCCCGACGGCAAGGCTGGTCCAGTTGGGCCCGAAGGCAAGCCGGGACCGCAGGGTCCCCGCGGCGACCAGGGCCCCCGTGGCGAACAGGGACTGCGCGGCGATCAGGGCCCGCGCGGCGAGCCCGGCCCTGCCGGCGCCCTCCCCTCGATCGAGCAGGTGATGCCCTGGCTGCACCTGATCTTCGACGCCTATGAGGACTACAAGGCGAAGCGCGAACAGGAGGCGCGCGAACGCGCCGAGCGCGAGGCCACGGAGCTGCGCGAAGCGATCGAACGCGAAGCCGCCGAGCGCGAGGTCGCAGCTGCGCTCGACGAGTCGGAGCACGCCGACGACGATGAACGCGACGACGACGACGAGCGGCCCGACGGCAAGAAAAAGAAGAAGCGCAAGCACAAGGATTGAGTGAAGCCGCGCGCGCTAACCGAATCGCGCGCGCGAGCGCTCTCTTGCCTTCTCTGCCTCGACGTCCCGGTTGCGCGGCTCGGCCTGCGTCTGCAGCGACGCCAGTAACGTCCGCGCGACATCGGCGACGTCGTCGACCGCGCGCGCGAACGCCGCTGCGTTGGCCTGCGACGGCGTGTTGAACCCCGACAGCTTGCGGACGAATTGCAGCGCCGAGGCGCGGATTTCATCCTCGGTCGCCGGCGGCTCGAAGTTGAACAGCGTCTTGATATTCCGGCACATGCTCGACCTCCGACATTGGTACGCTCGCGTGCGAGCGTAACGCCGAACGCCGGGCGCGCAATGTGGAACCGATCTCGCACGCAGCTCTTGTGATCGCCGTCCCTGTGCTTAGCTGAGGCTGCAGGTCACCCGCTGCGAGGACGTACATGTCGGCGATTTGGTACTACACCGTGCTGGTGTTCGAATCCGTGATCGGCGTGTTCGGGCTGCGGATCTACGAACAACCGCCCTATACGGTGCTCGACCGCCCCGCCGACGCCGTCGAAATCCGCCGCTATGCGCCGCGCGTCGCCGCCGAGGTCGCGCTCGATCGCGAGGACCGCGCCGACGGCCAGGCCTTCAGGCTACTGTTCAACTACATCGCCGGCGCCAATCGCAACGCGTCGGGACAATCGGAGCGCGTCGCCATGACGACGCCGGTCGATGTCGCGCGGTCCGAGAAAATCGCGATGACCGCGCCGGTGCAGACCGAGCGCAACAACGGCGCCGTCCGGATGCGGTTCTTCCTGCCGGCGACGCTCACGCCCGATACCGCGCCGACGCCGGCCGACGACCGGGTCAGGATCGTCACCGTGCCCGAGGAAACGATCGCGACGCTGCGCTTCACCTGGACCGGCCGCGACCTCGCCGAACGTCAGCGGCAACTGATCGCGGCGCTGGACCATTCGCGATGGCAGCCCGCCGGCGCGCCCTACGGCCTGTTCTACGACGCCCCCTTCACGATTCCCTTTCTGCGCCGCAACGAAGCCGCGGTGACGGTGACGGCGCGATGAGCGAGGCGGCGCAGAGCGGCGGCCACTCGTCGAATCCGTGGCGCGCCGTTTTGCGCTGGATCCTCGCTGCGTTCTTCGTCGCAGCCGGCGTGGCGCATCTCGCCGTGCCCGACAAGCTGCTCGCGATGACGCCCGGCTGGGTGCAGTTCGCACCGCAGGTGATCCTGCTCACCGGCCTGTGCGAATTCGCCGGCGCGGCTGCGCTGGTGACGCGGCCGCTACGCTGGTGGGCCGGCGTCGCGCTCGCGCTGTATTCGCTGTGCGTGTGGCCGGCGAATATCATGCACGCGGTAGACGGCATCGAAATTCCGGGGCTGCCGAGTAGTTGGTGGTATCACGGCCCGCGGCTCGCGGCGCAGCCGCTGATCATCTGGGCATCGCTGTATGCCGCCGGCGTTGTGGACTGGCCGTTCCGGCGCCGACGCGCCTGACGCAGCGCGGACGATACGACCAGGTTGCAAATTCTCTTGCTTGCTACCCGTCACGGTTGCAGAATGGAACCAAGATGGGAGGCTGCGTTGCATCGCTCGTTGCGTATCCTGATGCAGGTCTCGGCAGGTGCGGCGACCATGGTTCTGGCCGGGTGCGTCACCGATGCCGGCACCACCCGGTCCGGCAACTGGCTGATCGATCAGAAGCCGGACCGCATCACCGGCACCCCGGTCGCCGGCGCGATCACGCGGGTCTGGGGCGCCACCAACAGCAACGACGGGGTGATCCGCAACGCCCTCCTGCAACTCACCTGCTTCGAGAATCGTCCGATCGCGAAGATCGCCTTCGAGTTCAAGATCGGCTCCGACCGCAACACCAGTCTCGGCTATCGCTTCGACGACAAGCCCGGCCGCGATGCGGTCGAGTCCCGCGTTCTGCTCGGCTATCGGGTGATCGTCATCGAGGACACCGCCGCCTTGCAGCAGTTCATCGACGATCTGCGCGGTTCGACCCGGCTCTACGTCCGGATCCGCTCGCTCAATGCCGGGGTCAGTTCGGTGGAGTTCAAGGTCGCCGGCGCCGAGCCGGCGCTCGAGGCGGCCTATGCGGCCTGCCCGCTGACAACGACGCAGGCGCGCCGGACGACATAGCAGCCCTCGAGACCGTCGCTCGATCAAGCCGCAACGGGAGATCGGCGCGCCCCCGTTCAGAGGCGCGCCGCGCTCACATCAGTCGTGGAGTTCGCCGATGTGGTGCTGCTGATACAACTCGACGCCGATCCGGCTGACCAGTTCGATCTGGGTCTCGAGGAAATCGATGTGATGTTCCTCGTCCTTCATCAGCTGCTCGAACAGGTCGCGCGACACGTAGTCCTTGACGCTGTGGCAGTAGGTCGCCGCTTCCTGGTACAATTCGCGCGCGCCGATCTCGGCCTGCAGGTCGGAATTCAGCACTTCCTTGACGTTCTGGCCGATCCGCAACGGATCCAGCACCTGCATGTTCGGGAACCCATCCAGGAAGATGATCCGGTCGGTCAGCTTGTCGGCGTGCTCCATCTCCTCGATGGATTCCTTGCGCCAGACCTTGGCGAGGTCCTTCAGCCCCCAATTGTCGAGCAAACGATAATGCAACCAATACTGGCTGATCGCCGTCAACTCGCTCCGCAAACCGCGGTTGAGATATTCGATGACCTTGGCATCGCCCTTCATGACTTCTCCTGTCGCACGCCACGCATCCGGCGATTCACCGGCGCGGGAATTCCAGATTAGAATTGGAATAATTCTAGATCAGAATCCCAACGACTCGCAATCCCCGCGATCGCGAGGGAGGGCTGCATTTGAGGGCTCAGGAGACGTGGGCGTGCGCGTGAGCGTGGGCGGCCGAGCAGCCGGTGTCGTTCATGATCTTCCGAATCGTATGCATGCAGCGGCCGCACTGGCGGCTGCAGCCGAGACATCGATGGACCTCTCCGGCGCTGCGTGCGTTCCCGCCATCGGGATTCAACGCGCTTCGGACGTCGTGATCGGTGAGGACGTTGCAGGAACAGACGATCATGGAATTTCAGCAGTCCCAATGATGGCGGTGCAAACTCTGGATAGTCAGGAGATAGGTCGAAAGCAAAAGGAAAACGGCTGTTTTGAAGCTATTCCAAACTCGGTGAGCCGGTTTGATCTCGCTCAAGCGCGCGCCGCCCTGGACGCTGGCGGCCGGTTAGTTCGGTAGCGATACGTATCTTGTTCGACGTCGCGTTCCGCAGTCGACCGATTTCGACCCGGGCGGCAACACGGTGCGCTGCAGCGAATGCAGGTGAATCGGGGCGGTCTGGTGAACCATCGCGACGTCTGAACTCGGCGCTGGGCAGCGGCGACCTGTGAACATGGCAACTCTTGGACGTCTCCATTCATCGATCGTTCAACAGTATCGTGGAACCTTCCCCGCGACGTTGGAGCAGAGGGCCCGTCACGGACGGGCGGGAAGCGAAGGTGACGCCATGAGGAAACCATTGATGGTGCTGGCCGCAGCGGCGGCGCTGGGAGTGGCAGCGGTTGGCGCGCCGGCCCCGGCACAGGCGCATGACGGCTTCGGCGTGGGACTCGCCGCCGGGCTGCTCGGCGGCGCGATCGTCGGCGGCGCGGTGGCTGGTCCGGGCTATCCGGGCTATTACGGATACGGTCCCGGCTATTATTACCGGCCCGCGCCGGCCTATGTCGTCGGACCCGGCTACGATGCCGACTGCTACTGGCAGCGCCAGCGGTTCTGGGACGGCTATGCCTGGCGAATCCGCCGGGTGCGCGTCTGCGAATAGGATTGAACCTTCGGGCTCCTGCGCCGACTAACCAGTCTTCCCCTTGTCCTGACCGGACGGAGAAGCCTTGGGGCCTGAGCTTGGGTGGCCCGAAAAAGACCGCTTTTGAGGGACAGTGATCGGCAGCCGATCTGCGACGATTGACGGCATTGCGCTTTTTTGGTGCTGTGCGGTTGGCCTTGCGAGTTCATATCAACGCGCGCCGGTCGCGGCGCTACTCTGGAGAGACAAATGAAGAAGACTGTTTCGATCCTGGTTGCAGTCGCGACCCTCGCCGGTTCACTGGCCATCGCCGTTCCGCAGGCCAAGGCCGATGGCGGCCGGATCGCGGCCGGTGTTGCAGGCGGCCTGATCGGCGGCGCCCTGCTCGGCGGCGCAATCGCGGCCAGCCGTCCCGCCTATGCGGCGCCCGCGCCGGTGTATGTCGAGGAACCGGCCTGCCGCATCGTTCGCCAGCGCTTCTGGGACGACTATCGCGGCGTCTGGCGCTCGCGCCCGGTCGAAGTCTGCGATTGATCGATCTGCGATTGCGCTAGTCGATCGCACGATCCAGCGTTCCGAATATCTGCAAACCGGCCGATTTTTCGGCCGGTTTCTTTTTGGCTGCACTCCCGGCGCAGGGCGATCTCGCTCGGCCCCCCACCGGAAGTCTCGCACGGACTGTCACATAACCATCGCGCCTTCGGTCCATGATGCCGTGGATTGTCTCTGGGTTGCACCTCCGGGCCGATCCTTCGTTGTCCTCTCGTCGACCGCATCGTCGCGGTCCGTCTGGACCGACATTTCATTCCCCTCGACCCTCAGGAGAAATTCGTGATCCGTTCTGTTCTTCGGACCCTGGCCCTCGGCGCCGCTGTCGGCATGTCTCTGTCGAGCAGCGCGTGGGCCCTCGATCCCCGCTTCACCGATGCCGACGGCGACCTGTTGGCCGACGTTCCGACCAACGCGTCGGAGCAGATCGATCCCCCGGTGCTGGTGTTCGCCTACACGCCCGTGGAAGACCCCGCCGTTTACGCCAAGGTCTGGGAAGGCTTCCTGAAGCATATGGAGCAGGTCACCGGCAAACGCGTGCAGTTCTTCCCGGTGCAGTCCAACGCCGCCCAGATCGAGGCGATGCGCGCCGGCCGCCTGCATGTCGCGGGCTTCAACACCGGGTCCAATCCGATCGCGGTGAACTGCGCCGGCTTCCGCCCGTTCGCGATGATGGCGTCGAACAAGGACGAGTTCGGCTACAAGATGGAGATCATCACCTATCCGGGGTCCGGCATCGAGAAGATCGAGGACATCAAGGGTAAGAAGATGGCCTTCACCTCGGAGACTTCGAACTCCGGCTACAAGGCGCCCTCGGCCCTGCTGCGCGATCAGTTCAAGATGGAAGCGCAGAAGGACTACGAGCCGGTGTTCTCCGGCAAGCACGACAATTCGATTCTCGGCGTCGCCAACAAGGATTATCCAGCCGCCGCGATCGCCTCCTCGGTCAAGGACCGGATGATCGCGCGCAACGTAGTGAAGGCCGATCAGTTGAAGGTGATCTACGCCTCGGCGCCGTTTCCGACCACCGGCTACGGGATGGTCTACAATCTGAAGCCGGAACTGCAGGCCAAGATCAAGCAGGCGTTCTTCTCCTACCCGTGGGAAGGCACCGAACTCCTGAAGGAGTTCGAGAAGTCCGATCCGCCGCAGCAGAAGTTCATGGAGATCTCGTTCAAGGACAAGTGGCAGGTGGTGCGTCAGATCGATCAGGCGATGGGCGTCAGCTACGCCTGCAAGTAACACCCCCCTTGCCGAGCGGCGCCGTCCGGATTGAAATCCGGGCGGCGCGACGCATGTCGGGCGCCGGCCAATGCGATTCGGGGAAATCACCGTGCTGAGAATCGAAAACCTCGACAAGCGCTACAAGACCGGTGATCGGGCGCTGAAGGACGTCTCGCTCAGCATCGGCGCGGGTGACATCGTCGGCCTGATCGGCCCCTCCGGTGCCGGAAAATCCACCCTGATCCGCTGCGTCAACCGGCTGGTGCAGCCGACCGGCGGCTCGATCCGGCTCGGCGACACCGAACTGACCCGACTCGGTGGCACGGAACTGCGCAAGGCACGGCGCCGGATGGGAATGATCTTCCAGGAATTCGCGCTGATCGAGCGCCTCACCGTGATGGAGAACGTGCTGTCCGGCCGGCTCGGCTATGTCGGCTTTTGGGCGAGCTGGTTCCGGCGGTTTCCGCAGGCCGATGTGCAGCGCGCCTTCGCACTGCTCGCCCGGGTCGGGCTCAGCGAACAGGTCGACAAGCGCGCCGACGCGCTGTCCGGGGGCCAGCGCCAGCGCGTCGGCATCGCGCGGGCTCTGGCGCAGGATCCGGAACTGCTGCTGATCGACGAGCCCACCGCCAGCCTCGATCCGAAGACCTCGCGGCAGGTGATGCGGCTGATCACCGAACTCTGCGCCGAGCGCGGCCTCGCCGCCATCGTCAACATCCACGACGTCGCGCTGGCACAGCTGTTTCTGCCGCGCATCGTCGGGTTGCGCGCCGGCGAAGTGGTCTATGACGGACCCGCCTCCGGCCTCACGCCCGATGTCCTCACCCGCATCTATGGCGAAGAGGATTGGTCGAAAACCTCCGACGAAGACGCCGACTCTGTCGATGCGCCACCGCGCGCCGCCGACCTGCCCGCCTCGCTCAAGCTCGATCCGGCGCTGGCGCGACTGTAATGGACGCCATCGCCCGATCACCGGCGCCGGTCTGGCACCGGCCGCAACTCATCGAGAACCGCTGGCTGCGGATCACCGTCGCCGCCGCCGTGCTCGGCTATCTCTGGCTGGCGCTGTCGAGCGTCGACGTGGACTGGACCCGCGTGGTCGAGGGGATGGCGCGCGCCGCGCGGCTGTTCGCGGGATTCCTGCAGCCAGACTTCACGTCGCGTTGGAGCGACATTCAGCAGGGCCTGATCGAAAGCCTGACCATGACGGTCTGCGCGACCGTGTTCGGCGTGATCCTGGCGCTGCCGATCGGGCTCGGCGCCGCGCGCAACCTGGCGCCGGTGTGGCTCTACGGCGTCTGCCGCGCGGTGATCGCGCTGGCGCGGTCGTTTCAGGAGATCATCGTCGCGATTCTTTTCGTCGCGATGTTCGGCTTCGGCACCTTCGCGGGCTTTCTGACGCTGTCGCTGTCGACCATCGGCTTCCTGTCGAAGCTGATCGCCGACGACATCGAGGAGATCGACCCCGCGCAGGTCGAGGCGATCCGCGCCACCGGCGGCGGCTTCTGGCAGGTGATCGACTACGCGGTCGCCTCGCAGGTGACGCCGCGCGTGGTCGGCCTCACCGCCTATCAGGTCGACATCAATTTTCGCGAAAGCTCGGTGATCGGCATCGTCGGCGCCGGCGGCATCGGCGCTACGCTCAATACCGCGCTCGATCGCTACGAATTCGACAGCGCCGCGGCGATCCTCCTGATCATCATCGCCATCGTGTTGCTGTGCGAATACGCCTCCGGCTGGATCCGCAGGAAGGTGGCCTGAGATGGCGGTGACGATCGGCGCCGACGGCGCACAACACTGGCGCAGGCTGACGCCCGACGAACAGCGCTGGCGCTGGTTCGGCTGGTTGGCGCTGGTCGCCGTCGCGGTGCTGTGCTGGCGGATCATGACCGCGGACACCATCTGGGCGTTTGTCGAGAATGCCCCGCAGCAGGCCGTCGACATTTTCGGCCGGATGCTGCCGCCGCGCTGGAGCTATGCCGGCCAGCTCTGGAAACCGCTGTGGGACACGCTCAACATCGCCACCCTCGGCACCCTGATCGCGATCGTGATCGCGACGCCGCTGGGCTTTCTGGCGGCGCGCAACACCACGCCGAGCGTGGCTTTCGTGCGCCCGCTGGCGCTGTTCATCATCGTCGGCTCGCGCTCGATCAACGCGCTGATCTGGGGCCTGCTGCTGGTCGCGGTGCTCGGCCCCGGCGTGCTCGCCGGCATCATCGCCATCGCGCTGCGCTCGATCGGCTTCATCGGCAAGCTGCTGTACGAGGCGATCGAGGAAATCGACGACACCCAGGTCGAGGCGATCCGCGCCACCGGCGCGGGTCCCGGCCAGGTGATCAGCTACGGGATCTGGCCGCAGATCCTGCCGGCCTTCGCCACCATCGCGGTGTTCCGCTGGGACATCAACATCCGGGAATCCACCGTGCTCGGCCTGGTCGGCGCCGGCGGCATCGGGCTGGCGCTGGAGAGTTCGCTCAACACCCTGGCCTGGCCGCAGGTCTCGCTGATCCTGCTGATGATCCTCTCCACCGTGGTCGTCAGCGAATGGATCACCGCGAAAGTCCGCCGGGCGATCATCTGACCGCGGCGGTTACCGCGCGGTCTGAAGCGAACGCAGCACCATTTCGCTCGGCCAGCAATCGAGCTTCAGTCGCGCGGACTTCTGATAGGCGCCGAGCGCGGCGCGGGTCAGCATCCCGGCCTTGCCGTCGATCTTGTCGTTGTAGAAGCCCAGCCGCGTCAGCTCGTTTTGCATCGTTTCGACATCGGCGGTGCGGAGCTGCTTCGTCGCCGCCCATGGCGTCGCAAACGGCCGCGGATCGGTGATGCGGTCGGCGAGATGGCCGACGAACAGCACGTAGAGGTCGGAGAAATTGTACTGCTTGATGACGAAATAGTTGTTCGTCGTCAGGAAGGCGGGACCGTAGATGCCCTCCGGCTGCAGCAGCGACGCGGGCTCCGCCAGTTCGCCGGCGCCGAGCTTGCCGCCGCGCGCCAGCGCAAATCCCTCGCGCAGCCACTGCCCGATCGGCTGGCTGACTTCGGGCACGCCCCGGGTGCAATCGGCATTGGCCGGTGCGCGGACTTCGTAAGCCCAACGCACGCCCGGCTTCCAGCCCTTGTTGACGAGTTGCTGCGCGGCGGACGCCAGCGCATCCGGCACCGAGCGCCAGATATCGACGCGGCCGTCACGATCGAAATCAACGCCGTGCTTGTCGAGTTCGGTCGGCAGAAACTGCGTCAGCCCGGTGGCGCCGGCCCAGGACGAGCGCATGTCGGCGCGCGTCACCACGCCGTCGCTGATCAGCTTCAAGGCCGCGATCAGCTCGAGGCGGTACTGCTCCTTGCGACGTCCGACATAGGCCTGCGTCGCCAGCACGCGGACGGCATCATAGGGCAGCCTGTGCCGGCCGAAATCGGTCTCGCGACCCCAGATCGCCAGAACCACCGTCGCCGGCACGCCGAAGCGCTGCTCGATCGCGGCGAGCGTGGGGCGATATTTCTGCAGCAGGCCGCGGCCGTATGCGGCCAGACTTTCGATCCGCGCTTCCTTGAGATAGTCGGCCGGCACCTGCACGAACTCGGCCTGGGACGGCGCCCCGGTCTTCGGCCGTCCCGGCAGGATCAGGTCCGGCAACTTGTAGTCCGGCTCGAGCCCCGCCGTTACGGCATCGAAGGTCGCGCGGGAAACGCCCGCCTGCTGCGCCTCGGGCCACAGCGAGGCGACGAAGCGCGTGAAGCCGGCATCGGCCGCCTGTGCGGCGGCCGGGACCAGCGTCAACCACAGCGCCGCGCCAATCGCGGCGACAGCGGCGACGACCCGCATCGTCAATGTTTCCCGGAATGAGTCTTCGCTTCGTCGATCGCCTGGTTCGATATCCGGTCGACCACCGCGATGCCGATCGCCGACAGGATGAAGATGGTGTGGATGATGGTCTGCCACATCACACCGGTCTCGGTGTAGCCGCCGGCCCGACCCGGCGCGCCGAGGGTCCCCGCCTCGATGAAGGTGCGCAGCAGATGGATCGACGAGATGCCGATGATCGCCATCGCCAGCTTGATCTTCAGCACGCTGGCATTGACGTGGCTGAGCCATTCCGGCTCGTCGGGATGCCCCTGCAGGTTGAGCCGCGACACGAAGGTCTCGTAGCCGCCCACGATCACCATCACCAGCAGGTTGGAGATCATCACCACGTCGATCAGCCCCAGCACCGCCAGCATGATCTGCTGCTCGCTGAAATCGAACGAGTGCTGAAACAGATGCCACAGCTCCTTGAGGAACAGCACGACGTAGATGCCCTGGGCGACGATCAGCCCGACATAGAGCGGCAGCTGCAACCAGCGCGAGCCGAAGATCAGCATGGGAATCGGGCGCAGCCCCACGCCTTTCGGCGGCAGCGGCGTCTCGGGCGTCATCGACATGGGGGAAGCTCCAGGCGGGGGAAATCGGGGACCTCTCAAGTGGGAACTCCGTGCGATTCTGTCGAGACGCCGGGGAGCGGCGATTAACCGCAGCTGGCGATTCGCGAATGCGCGGGCCGTTACTTGATCGCGACGATGAAAATACGCGGGAAGCGTAACAGAACTTTGCCGTCGGACTGCGGCGGATAAGCGGCCGCGACCCGCGCGGTATAGGCGGCCAGATACGCCTTGCGCTCGTGCAGGTCGAGCGGGTCGATGAACGGGCGCAGGCCGGTGCCCTTGACCCATTCAACGATCGCCGCAGCGTCGTCGAGCACGTGGTTGTAGACCGTGTGCCAGATATCCAGACGGCTGCACAGCGGCCGCAGGGCGTCGTAATAGGCGCCCGGTTTCGGCAGCAGGTCGCGAAGCTCGGCGGCCTGAGAGAGCTGGTGCCGCCACGGCTCCTGAAATGCGACCTCGCGCATCATCACGTGCGACGGCTCGTCGACATTGTCGGGCATCTGGACTGCGAGCACGCCGCCTTCGTCGAGTCCCGTGATCAGCCGCTTGAGGTGTTTCAGATGATCCGGCACCCACTGGAACACCGCGTTGGCGAACAGCACCTCGGTGCCCGGCGGCGGCGCCCAATGCGCCACATTGGCCTCGATGAACTTTTGCTGCGGCAGCCGCTCGCGGGCCTGGCGCAGCATGTCGGCGGAGGTATCCACGCCGATCACGGACGCATCGGGCCAACGCTCGACCAGGAGCTCCGTCGAATTGCCCGGCCCGCAACCGAGATCGGCGACCTTACCGGGCGCGACCACAGGGATCTGCGCCAGCAACTCACGCGCCGGGCGGGTGCGCTCGTCCTCGAATTTCAGATATTGCTCGGCACTCCAGTCGGCCATCCACTCCACCCTCGCGCCCCCGCGTGGCTGGAAACCTATTGATCCGGCGGGATTTTGCAACTGAGGCTGCGCATCTGCCCAGGCCCCCTTGGAAAGCCGAGTTGACAGTCCGGCGCTTGAGTATTACTTTTTTGCAAAGAGTAATACGAGGTTCAGCATGAGTTCGACCGTCACCATCAAGGGGCAAGTCACTCTGCCGAAAAAGGTGCGGGATACAGCCGGCATCAAACCCGGTGACAAGGTCGAAATCCGCAACACCGCGTCGGGCGGGATCTACATTGGAAAATCCGGCTCGGAGCGTGAGTACCTGACAAAACTGCAATCGATCGCGAAGCGCTATCCGATCCGCGGCAACACGGACGAGATTATGCGCGAATTGCGCGGCGATCCCGCGGACGACTACAAGAAGTGACGCTGGTCGACACCAATGTTCTGATCGATATTCTGTCGATGGATCAGACTTGGCAGCTGTGGTCGACTAAGGCGCTCCGACAGCAGTCTCAGCACGGCCCACTCTTGATCAACGAGATCATCTACGCTGAACTGGCGAGCCGATATGCGAGCCAGAGCGCGCTCGATGCCGTTGTCGAAAATCTGGACCTCGACTTCGAGTGGCTCTCCAAACCGGCTTTGCATATCGCCGGCCGGGTGTTCAGCGACTATCGCCGCGCCGGCGGCGTTCGAACCAGCATTCTGGCTGATTTCTTCATCGGCGCGCACGCGTCTGCCGCGGGAATTCCCATCCTGACGCGCGATACCGGCCGCTACCACAGCTACTTCCCGGACGTTGCTTTGATCACGCCGGACTGACGCGCCTCAACGCGTCAGCTTCTTGTACTTCGCGCGGTGCGGGATGATGGCGTCCTGCCCCAGCCGCCGCATCTTGTCCTTCTCGTAGTCCTGGAAGTTACCCTCGAACCACTCGACATGGCTGTCGTCCTCGAACGCCAGGATATGCGTGGCGATGCGGTCGAGGAACCAGCGGTCATGGCTGATGATCACGGCGCAGCCGGCGAAATCCTCCAGCGCCTCTTCGAGCGCGCGCAGCGTGTCGACGTCGAGGTCGTTGGTCGGTTCGTCGAGCAGCAGCACGTTGGCGCCCGACTTCAGCATCTTGGCGAGGTGGACGCGGTTGCGCTCACCGCCCGACAGTGAGCCGACCTTCTTCTGCTGGTCGCCGCCCTTGAAATTGAACGACGAGCAATAGCCGCGCGAATTGACTTCCTTCTTGCCGAGCAGGATCTGCTCGTTGCCGCCGGAAATCTCCTCCCACACCGTCTTCTTGGCGTCGAGGCTGTCGCGCGACTGATCGACATAGCCGAGATGCACGGTCTCGCCGACGGTGATGGTGCCGCCGTCGGGCTTCTCCTGCCCGGTGATCATCCGGAACAATGTGGTCTTGCCGGCGCCGTTCGGGCCGATCACGCCGACGATGCCGCCGGGCGGCAGCTTGAAGGTCAGATCGTCGATCAGCAACTTGTCGCCGAAGCCCTTGGTCAGGTGGTCGAACTCGACGACGTTGTTGCCGAGCCGCTCGGCCACCGGGATGATGATCTGCGCGGTCTGGGTCTGCTTCTCGCTGGCCTTGGCGAGCAGTTCATCGTAGCGCTGGTAGCGCGCCTTGGACTTGGCCTGCCGAGCCTTGGGCGATGAGGCGATCCACTCCTGCTCGCGCTCCAGCGTCTTCTGATGGGCCGCGTCCTCGCGCCCCTCCTGCAGCAGCCGCTTCTGCTTCTGCACCAGCCAGGACGAGTAATTGCCCTCGTAGGGAATGCCCTTGCCGCGGTCGAGTTCGAGGATCCAGGACGTGACGTTGTCGAGGAAGTAGCGATCATGGGTGACGATCAGGATCGCACCCGGATAATTGCGCAGATGGTTCTCGAGCCACGACACGCTCTCGGCGTCGAGATGGTTGGTCGGCTCGTCCAGCAGCAGCAGTTCGGGCCGGTCGAGCAGCAGCTTGCACAGCGCGACGCGGCGGCGCTCGCCGCCCGACAGCTTGGTGACGTCGGCGTCGTCCGGCGGGCAGCGCAGCGCGTCCATCGCCTGATCGACCTGGCTGTCGAGATCCCACAGCCCGGCGGACTCGATCTGGTCCTGCAGCGCCGTCATCTCGTCGGCGGTTTCCTCGGAGTAGTTCATCGCCAGCTCGTTGTAGCGATCGAGGATCGCCTTCTGCTTGGCGACGCCGAGCATGACGTTCTCGCGCACGTTCAGCGCGGCATCGAGCTGCGGTTCCTGTTCGAGATAGCCGACGCGGGCGCCGTCGGCGACCCAGGCCTCGCCGGTGTATTCCTTGTCGATCCCCGCCATGATCTTCAGCAGGGTCGATTTGCCGGCGCCGTTGACGCCGAGCACGCCGATCTTGGCGTCGGGATAGAACGACAAATGGACGTTATCCAGCACCTTGCGGGTCGGATAGGCCTTGGTCAGGCCCTGCATGAAGTAAACGAACTGGCGAGCCATCGGCGTCCTTGAAAGCGATGCGTGCGGGGGAATTGGTCGAGGTTGATGTAACGGTGCGTCCGGCAAAGGGCAACCCGAGCAGGCGCGACGTTAAGCAATGATTCAGCCTGCCCGCGCCATTGAGCCCAAATCAGGACAATTCGCACAAAGTCTTAATGACCCCGGCCAACACTGGCCGTGAAGGATGCGCCGGTGCGCCCTTCCCGCCGCAATGGCAGACCGCAGGGGGAGCCCCATGGCAAGCCTCACATCGCAAGCGCCTGTCCAGCGCGAAGCCATCGGCGAGCCGCGCCGCCACGGATGGATCAGCGAGATCCGCGAATTCTGGGGCCAGTTCTTCGTCCAGGCGTTCAAACCCTATCGCCCCGAATTGCACTACATGCGCGGCCCCGGTCCAGCCTGGCGTGCCAAGCACGGCCACGGCAAACCGCCGCGCCAGATCTGAAGCTCACCGCGAAGCCGGCCGATCGACCTCAGCAAAAAGCCCGCGCAGATCGCTCTGCGCGGGCTTTTTGGCGAGCTTCTCGATGTCAGCGGATCGTCACGGGGGGCGGCAGCGGCGCCACCGATGTCGGCTGCGTTCCGGGAACGGACATCTGCAGCGATTGCTGCGGCGGCTGGGCCGATGCAACCGGCTGCGGCGACTGGGCACTCGCGGTCGGCGTGGGCGGCGCGCCGCCCGGCAACACGACGACGCGGGTGCCGACCTTGACGCGCTCGAACAGGTCGCTGACGTCGTCGTTCAGCATGCCGATGCAGCCCGACGACACGAACTTGCCGATGGTCGAAGGCTGATTGGTGCCGTGGATTCGGTACACCGTCGAGCCGAGATACATCGCCCGCGCGCCCATCGGATTGCCGGGGCCGCCAGCCATGAAGCGCGGCAGATAGGGCTGGCGCTCGATCATCTCGGTCGGCGGATGCCAATCCGGCCACTCCGCCTTGCGGCTGACTTTCTGTACGCCGTTCCAGGTGAAACCGTCGCGCCCGACGCGGACGCCATAGCGCATGGCGCGGCCGTTGCCGAGTATGTAATACAGATAGGTGTTGCCGGTATCGACCACGATGGTGCCGGCCGGCTCCTTGGTCGGGAACGCAACCTCCTGCCGGCGCAGATGTTGCGGCAACTGGAATTCTTGATCGGCGTCCGGCTGCTCCTCGGGCGGCAGCGCCGCCACCTGAAGCGGCCGGCCGTCGGCGCCGATCTGCGGAGCCGCTGGGACCGAGCCGGTCGCGACCTGGGGAACGCCCGGCTGTCCGGCGCCGGCAACACCCTCGGGCGGGCGCAGCGAACCGTCGCCGCGATTGGAGTAGATCACCGACGGCGGACCGGCGGGCCGGCCGTAGCGCGGATCATCGGGCGACATCACCGGCCCCTGGGGCACCGGAGCGCGCTCCGAGTAGACCGGCGGGGCGCCCATCGGGCGACCATAGCGCGGGTCGTCCGGCGACATCACCGGGCCCTGCGGCACGGGAGCGCGATCGGAATAGACCGGCGCGCTCGAGGGACGTCCGTAGCGCGGATCGTCCGGCGAGGTCACCAAACCCGGCGGCGGCAGCGCCGCAGAGGATCCGATGCCATCCTCGTCGTCGACATTGTCAAAATTCGGCATCTCCTGGCGATAATCGCCCGGCGCCGGCGTTACATAGGATCCGGGCGCAGACGGATAGTTTTGCGCGTGCACCACCGACGTTCCGGCCGAGATCGCCGCAACCGTCGCCAACAACGTCAAGATTCGATTGTTCATCATCGCCCGTTTGTAAACCGCAGCCGAGACCGGATCGCTCATGGGCAGATGCCGCAGGATCGCGGCACATTCAAGACAAGACCGGCACATTCACGCCAAATTCGACGGTATTTGAAGGTCTGTGCTGCATTTGTCGCGTCTTCGATGCGGCGAGGTCCAATCCGCGGGGCGCTTTGTGCAGGCTTTCCGGTTATTGCGCGATATTTCGGCGCCTCCGCCGCACGAGCGATATCCGGGCCGGATCCCGCGCGCGGCAGCGCCGTGGTCGCTGTATCCGCATCGCAAACGATCGCGCAGCGACAAGACGAGTCCCTGAAATTTTCGCACGGCACTGTGAATCCATTGCGCTATTCTCGATCTGCTCTGATTCGCAGTGCGCATCGCGTTACCGTCGAACAGAGCCCGTGTGGTCACCGCGTTGGTGTTGCTCAAGTGTCTTCGCGCGATGGTCGCCGAAGACGGAATGAACCCGAGATGCTTCCCGGAGTCCGGTTCCTTTTCGCGGCGGTCGTGCTTGCGGTTTCGATGCTGGTGTTTGGGCTTGGCGCCGCGGCGTTATTGCGCGCCGCGCATGAGCAGTTCGCCAGTGGCCGGTCGAGCCGGCCGGCCCAGATCGCGCTCGCCCTCCGGCCGGCCGAGCCGGCGATGCCGACCCTCAGCCTGCTGCGGGTCGAACCTCCGGCGGCTGAACCGGTCGTGCCCGACGAACAGTCGATTGCGGCGCCGCCCGTTCAGGCCACCGAGTCGGCGCCACAAGCCGCCGTGACAAGCGTGCCCGAATCCGCCGAGACGGCTACGCCGGACACCACGATCGCGACGCCGCCCGCGGCCGAACTGAAGGCTCCAGACAACAAAGCCCCCGATCAAACCGCCGGGCCGGCGGCAGGATCGGTCGTGGCCGAGCAGGACGCACAGCCAGGCGCCAACCAACAACCTGCAATGGCGCCAGCGGCAACGTCGGAGCCGTCTGCAACCGCGAGCGCCATCGACACCGCGGCGAAGCCCGAGCCCGCCCACTCGGAAGCCGCCAGGGTGGAAGCTGAAAAGCCCACTGCAACGGCGACCGAACAGCTCCCAGCCGCCGCCTCCGTCGAAACCGCGACGCCGCAGCCGGCCGACAGCGCCCCCGCAGCGAATGATCTGCCGCAGGTCACCGCGCTCACCGGCCCGATCCCGACGCCGAAGCGCGACCCGCGGCCCACCATCAAACCGATCGTACAGTCACCCGGTCAACCGGCCGGGTCAGGCTCCGCGGCGACTGTCGATCCGGCCGCCAAGCCAGCCGACCCGGAATCGACCGGGTCGATCGGCGATCCGGCATCGAAAGCTGAACAGCCGAAGGTGATGCAGCCGAAGGCCGACAAGCCGGCGAAGACCAGGAGCAAGATCAATCGGCGCCGTCAGGCCGAGGAGCGGCGCCGGCGTCCGGTCGTCGCCCGGCCGTCTTCCGAGGAATCGCCGTTCGGCCTGCCGCCGACCTGAGGCGGGCTAGGCCTAAGCCGGCCCCGTCGCGATCGGCGGACCATCCGGCATCCCCCACTCCGACCAAGAGCCGTCGTACAGCGCGGTGCCGCGGACGCCGAGCCGGTACAATGCCAGCGTCAACACCAGCGCCGACACGCCCGAGCCGCAACTGGTGACGATCGGGCCGTCGAGATCGACGCCGGCCCGGACGAAAGCCTTCCGCAACTCATCGCGTGACTTCATCAGCCCGGTCGCGGCGTCGAACAGTTCGTTGTAAGGCAGATTGCGGCTGCCCGGGATATGGCCCGCGCGCAGGCCGGGGCGCGGCTCCGGCACGCGGCCCTCGAACCGATCGGCGGCACGAGCGTCGATCACCTGCTCGGCGCCGCTGTCGAAATTGGCGACCAACTGCTCCTTGCTGCGTAGATAGGTCGGATCGAGCGTTGCGGTGAAGACGCCCGGCTTCGGCGACGGCTTTCCTGACTCGGTCGGCCGGTCTTCCGCCTGCCACTTCTTCAGGCCGCCCTCGAGGATGCGAACGTCGGCGTGGCCGAAAGACAGGAACATCCACCACGCCCGGGGCGCTGCGACCCAGCCGCCGGCATCGTAGACGACTACGGTATCGCCAGACGAGACGCCCATCGCCGCGACGTCGCGCGCGAACTGCGCCGCGTCCGGATACATATGCGGCCGCGCATCGGCGCGGTCGCAGACTTCCTCGACGTCGAAATACACCGCGCCGGGAATGTGCGCCGCGAGATAATCGTCGCCGGGCCGCGGCAGCACGCCCGGCATCTTGAACGAGGCGTCGAGCACCTTGACCTGGGGATCGCCGAGATGCGCGGCAAGCCAATCGGTGGAGACCAACGGATCTTCAATGGCAGTCATCGGGAAGTCTCCGCCGCAGGCGAATGAAACACAACATCGCCGGAAACTCTGCGGCGCGGCATCGTCATTGAGAAAACAGCGACGCCGGTCAAGTCCGCGCGCGCCGATCGCGGCTCAGCCTTTCGGCTTTTTCGGCACCCAGGCCTCGACCGGCCCGCCGGCGTCGCGCCAGGCGGCGAAGCCGCCTTCGATATGCGCCACCGGCTTCAACCCCATGTCCTGCGCGGTCTTCGCCGCCAGCGCCGAGCGAAGGCCCCCGGCGCAATAGAACACGAATTTCTTGTCGCCCTGAAACACCGGCTTGGCATAGGGGCTTTCCGGATCGATCCAGAATTCCAGCATGCCGCGGGTGCAGGCGAATGATCCCGGGATGCGGCCGTCGCGTTCGATCTCGCGCGGATCGCGGATGTCGACGATCACCACGTCGCTGGCCGGGCCGGCCTTGTGCAGCGCGACCGCGTCGGCAATGCCGATCGTCTCGATCTGCGCGTTGGCCTCGTCGAGCAGCGCCTTGATGCCGCGCGTGATGGTCTGGGGCATTCCCTCGGATCCCTCGTTCTTGATTGATAGCAGCTCGGGTTAGCGAACCAACTCCCGCATCGCGCCTTCCAGGCCCTCGATCGTGATCGGATACATCCGATCCGAGAACAGGCGGCGAATGATCGTGGTCGATTCCGAGTAGTCCCAATGCCGCTGCGCCACCGGATTGAGCCAGACGGCGTGCGGATAGGTCCGCAGTACCCGGTCGAGCCAGACCGAGCCGGCCTCCTCGTTGACGTGCTCGACCGAGCCGCCCGGCACCATGATCTCGTAAGGCGACATCGAGGCGTCGCCGACGAACACGACCTTGTAGTCGTGCGGGAATTTGTGCAGCACGTCCCAGGTCGGCGTGCGGTCGGTGAAGCGCCGCTTGTTCTGCTTCCACACGCCTTCATAGAGGCAGTTGTGGAAGTAGAAATATTCCATGTGCTTGAATTCGCTCTTCGCCGCCGAGAACAGCTCCTCGACCTGGGCGACGTGCGAATCCATCGATCCGCCGATGTCGAAGAACACCAGCACCTTGACGGCGTTGCGCCGTTCCGGCCGCATGTGCACGTCGAGATATCCGTGATTGGCGGTTTCGCGGATCGTGGTGTCGAGATCGAGTTCGTCCGGCGCGCCGGTGCGGGCGAATTTGCGCAGGCGGCGTAGCGCCACCTTGATGTTGCGGATGCCGAGCTCGACATTGCCGTCGAGATCCTTGAACTCGCGCTTGTCCCACACCTTGACCGCGCGCTGATGGCGGCTCTTCTCCTGCCCGATCCGAACGCCTTCCGGATTGTAGCCCTCGGCGCCGAACGGCGAGGTTCCGGCGGTGCCGATCCACTTGTTGCCGCCCTGGTGTCGCTTCTTCTGCTCCTCGAGGCGCTTCTTCAGCGTCTCCATGAGCTTGTCCCAGCCCATCGCCTCGATCTGCTTCTTCTCTTCCTCGGTGAGATATTTCTCGGCCAGCTTTTTCAGCCACTCGGCCGGAATCTCCGCCTTCTCCATGGCGTCGAGCAGATTCTCCAGCCCCTTGAACACGCTGCCGAACACCCGATCGAACTTATCGAGATTGCGCTCGTCCTTCACCAGGGCGGCGCGTGACAGATAGTAGAAATTCTCCACGCTCTGATCCGCGAGATCGGCGTCGAGCGCCTCCATCAGCGTCAGATATTCGCGGAGCGTGACCGGGACCTGAGCGTCGCGCAGCGACGTGAAGAATTGAAGGAACATGCCCGACAGATTGCCCGACCCTGCGCGCCCGTCAAGGTGCAATCCCTTCGCAGGGACTGTTGAAAACTCCGCAGGAACCGCAGATGCCATCAATCGCAGCGATCGGATTATCGGTTGGGTAAGCAAAGGCGGTGCACTGCTGTGCGCGCAACGAAGCCCCCCGCAGGCCGATGAAATCCCGCATCCTCCCATCGTCCAATCCGATCGCCCGACTGTCGACGCCGGCGCTGATCGTCACAATGTTCGTGCTGGCGATGAGCGCCTGCGTGCTCGCGCTCGTGGTCTGGAAGGGCTACGACGCCAGACGCAATGCGCTCGCGCAGAGCGAGACGGAGATGCGCAATCTGGCGCATTCGCTGGCGGAACACGCCTCCCACACGATTCAATCGGCCGACGTGGTGATGGACGATCTCGTCGCCTTCATCCGGTTCCAGCCGTTTCCCGATCGCGCTCGGTTCGACGCGCGGCTGCGCGAGGTCTCGGAGAAGCTGCCCCAGATCAAGGAACTCGCGACCCTCGACGCGAAAGGCGACGTCGACCATGCGTCGGTGACGCCGCCTCCCGCTATCAACAATGCCGACCGCGACTACTTCGTCTACCACCGCGATCATGCCGACCCGAAGCTGCGGATTACTGGCCCGATCGTCTCGCGCGCCTCGGGTCAACCGGTGATTGCAGTGACGCGACGACTCGAAACCGCAGACGGCGGCTTCGCGGGCATCGTCGTCGCAACCATCGAGAGCGACTATTTCACCGAATTCTACAAGACTTTCGATCTCGGCGCCGGCAGCGGCATCACTTTGTCCGGCGGCGACGGCCATATCCTGGTCCGTTGGCCGACGGCGGCGGGCGACCTGTCGAAGAGCCGGCTTTTCGAGAGAATGCTGCCGCGCAGCCCGGTCGGATACAATCTCGCAATCTCGCCGTTCGACGGCCTTCAGAAATACTATGCCTACGAGCAGCTATCGCGCTATCCGCTGGTCGTCACGGTCGCGCGCACCGAGGTGTCGGTGCTGGCCGACTGGCGCGAGGCGGTCCGCTCCGATGCCGTGGTGGCGACGGCGGCGCTCGCCTGCATCGTGCTGCTGGCGGCCGGGCTCGCGGTGCAACTGCGCAACCGCGAGCGCTTCGAGAGGCTGCTGCGCGAGCGTGACGCGCGTCACCGTCTGATCGACGCGAACATCGGCGACGTCGTCGTCGTGCTCGACGGCCGGGGCGTCGTCACCTTCGTGTCGATGTCGATCGAGACCGTGCTCGGTTTCAGGCCGGAGGAGGTTCTGGGCCGCGTCTATTTCGACATGATGCACCCCGACGACGTCGCGGGCCTCCAGGCGATGGGCAAGCGTCTGCCTGACGTCCCCAACGGGCTGCGCGCCGAGTTCCGGATGGAACGCGCCGACGGCACGATGGTCTGGCTCGAGGCCAATTTCAGGTTCACCCGCCAGGATGGCCGGCCGGGGCGCAGTATCGTCTGCACGCTGCGCGACGTCACCCGCCGCAAGGAGATGGAGGACGAAGTCGAGGCACTCAATTCCCGCCTTGCGGAAATGGCCAGGACCGACGCCCTCACCGGCTTGCCGAACCGCCGTGCGCTCGACGATTTCATCGCCGGCGAATTCGAGGCGAGCCATGACCTGTCGGTGCTGATGATCGACGTCGACGACTTCAAAGGCTTCAACGACCGTCTCGGCCACCACGCCGGCGATGACGCGCTCAGGCAACTCGGTCGATTGCTGGCCGGGACTGCGGCCGGCGCAGGCGGTTTCGCTGCGCGCTACGGCGGCGAGGAATTCACCATCGTCCTGCCCGGCACCGGGAAGGCCGTCGCGATCGCCTTCGCCGAAGAGCTGCAGGCAGCCATCCGCGCGCTCGGCATCGTCAACCCCAGCGCGGCGCGCGGCAGACTCACCGTGAGCATCGGCATCGCCGACAAGATCGCCAGTATCTGCGACCCGGCCACGCTGCTCCGCTGTGCCGACATCGCGCTCTACGAGGCGAAGCGGCGCGGCCGCGATTGCAGCGTTGCGGCCCCTGCCTTTGTCGGCGACGCCGGATCGTTGGTCCCCGACGTCGCCACCCGGACCGGCACGCCGGCCTGATCGGCCACGCCATCCGCCGGCGCCGGTGCCTAGACCTCGCGGGTTTTTCGACTAAAGTCGCCCGGCCCGGCCACCCACTCGGCGGGCTGAGCACTCGAATGACCTGGGGGTTGTCATGGGGATCGATTCCATCATCGTCTGGCTGCTGGTCGGCGCGATCGCGGGCTGGCTCGCCGGACTGCTGGTGCGCGGCGGCGGCTTCGGCCTGATCGGCAACATCGCGATCGGCATCGTCGGCGCCGTGGTCGCCGGCTGGCTGCTGCCGTTCCTCGGCGTCAATCTCGGCACCGGCATCTTCCGCGCGATCATCAACGCGGCGATCGGCGCGGTGATCGTCCTGGTGCTGCTGGCCATGATCCGCAGAGCCTGATACCGAAGATCGCAGCGATGTGCGGCCGCCGTCCGCGGCCGCGCGCTCACGACAAAAGCAACAACAACGGGCGCGCGCGCCTGATCCAGACGAGGCAGAAAACGCATGAAATTCACCGGCACCAAGGATTACGTGGCGACCGACGATCTCAAGATCGCCGTCAATGCGGCGATCGTCCTCGAACGGCCGCTCTTGGTGAAAGGCGAACCCGGCACCGGCAAGACCGTGCTGGCCGAGGAAGTCGCCAAGGCGATCAACGCTCCGCTGCTGACCTGGCACATCAAGTCGACCACCAAGGCGCAGCAGGGCCTCTACGAATACGACGCCGTGTCACGGCTGCGCGACAGCCAGCTCGGCGATCCGCGCGTCTCCGACATTTCCAACTACATCAAGCGTGGCAAGCTGTGGGAAGCCTTCACCCACGGCCAGCGCCCGGTGCTGCTGATCGACGAAATCGACAAGGCCGATATCGAGTTTCCGAACGATCTTCTGCTCGAACTCGACCGGATGGAATTCCACGTCTACGAGACCGGCGAGACCGTCAAGGCCGAGAAGCGCCCGATCGTGATGATCACTTCGAACAACGAGAAGGAACTGCCCGACGCGTTCCTGCGCCGTTGCTTCTTCCACTACATCAAGTTCCCGGACGCCGACACTATGCAGGCGATCGTCGACGTGCACTTCCCCGGGATCAAGCAACGGCTCGTGGCCGAGGCGCTGAAGATCTTCTTCGAGGTGCGCGACGTGCCGGGCCTGAAGAAGAAGCCGTCGACCTCCGAACTGCTCGACTGGCTCAAGCTGCTGCTGAACGAGGAAATGTCGCCGGAGCAACTGCGCGAACGCGACCCGCGCAAACTGATCCCGCCGCTGCACGGCGCGCTGCTCAAGAACGAGCAGGACGTCCACCTGTTCGAGCGGCTGGCGTTTCTCAGCCGCCGCGAGGTGTGAGGCGCGCAGCCGCCGGCTCGTTCGCGGTTTCGAACTAAGCTCGCGATGCCCGGGCCCCGGGCATTGCCGTTTTCGCGACCTGCAGGCCACGGCGATCACCGCAACTCACGTGAACTGGATTGCCAGTTCCGCCGTCTCGAACCGCCGTCCGGCGAGGTCTTGCTTGGACAGGAAGTAGTAGAGGAAGCCGCCCGGCCCCCAGTCGGCGATCTCGCTGCCGTTGGTGTAGCCGTCGAGCTGCAGCAGCAATCGGTACTGATCGAACGGCTGATCGAGGGTGAACTCGAAACTCTCACCCTGCAGCAGATCCGGCCAGCCGAGCAGCTTGCTGCGATTGCACGGATAGTCCAGCACGGCGGGAAGGCCGTGCCGCCGCAAGTCGCTGTGCAGGCTTTTGTAGAGCGCCTGGCGCGATCGATCCGGCAGGATCGCCGTGACGACGCTGCTGTCCGGGTCCGGCAGGTCCCACATCGGCCGGAACGACAATTCGGCGCGAGGAAACACCGTGAGCATCTCCAGCGGCGGCTGCGCCGGGATCAGATGCTCTGTGTCCGGCCAATGGTACAAGGCGCCGCCCTGCCCGGTGAACAGACACCCCATCACCGTGTCGTGGTCGCCGAAGCAGGACAGCAGGCCTTGCGACGGCAGCGCCTCCGCGCCCGGCAGACCGCGCAGGTCGGCGCAGTTGATCTGGCCGAGAAACAGCATCGGCTCGGTCGCGGCGACCGGCCAGCGCCAATCCGGCGGTGCGCAGGGCATGCCGCCGAGCCGGGAACCGTCGATCGGCGCGTCGGCGCGCGCCGCCTGCGGCCACAGCCCGATCGCGGGACGAAGCTGGCGCAGCAGCGCCGCGGCCTCCAGCGGCAACGCGGCGATGAGGCGCTGCGCGATCTCGGAGAGCTCCATCGCCGCTGGGGGCGGATGTCGCGCCGGCCAGAATATCGGATGATCATCGAGGATGCCGGCGCCTGCCGGTCGGCCCGCGGCCGCTGAGTGCGCGTCGTCGCACCCGCTGGACGCACGGCATCCGCCGCGCGCCGCGCTTGCGGATGCCTCCGCCCTGGCGAGCGCCAGCTCGGCACTCCGGGTGATCTCCGGGTCGGTGTATGTCAGCAAGGAGCGAAGCTGTTCAATGCCGCGACCGCGCGCGATCAGTTCCCGCTCGATCCTTGCCAGTTCAGCTTGGAGACGATTGAACGCTCCGACATGCTCGACGGCGCCGGTTACGCGGACCCTGTCCAGCCACGCCTGCAGCAATTCAGTATCGGATCGTTCATCCAGCTCGTTCATGCCCCGCCCCCCGGATGCGAACCAGAGGCTACCGGAACAAAGAGCGAACAGTCCAGTCAGGATTTTCCCGTCCGTGAGATCAATAGGAGTTCGGTATACCAGCTTAGGATCTCATGATGCAGATTTTTGAAATTCTATTGCATGTGACCTCTTAATGTATACAGTCTGAACCCAATGATAATCTTCAGGGAGGCCACGATGCCCGCCTTTCCGCTCAACGCCTGGTACGCCGCAGCGTGGGACGCCGACATCAAGCACGCGTTGTTTCCGCGCACGATCTGCAACAAGCACGTGGTGATGTATCGCAAGGCCGACGGTAGCGTCGCCGCGCTCGAGGACGCCTGCTGGCACCGGCTGGTGCCGTTGTCGAAGGGCCGGCTCGAAGGCGACACCGTCGTCTGCGGCTATCACGGGCTGAAATTCAGTCCGCAGGGCCGCTGCACCTACATGCCGTCGCAGGAGACGATCAATCCGTCGGCCTGCGTGCGCAGCTACCCGGTGGTCGAGCGGCATCGCTTCGTCTGGCTGTGGATGGGCGATCCGGCGCTGGCCGATCCGGCACTCGTGCCGGACATGCACTGGAACGACGACCCGGCCTGGGCCGGCGACGGCAAGACCATCCACGCCAGATGCGACTGGCGGCTGGTGGTCGACAATCTGATGGACCTCACCCACGAGACCTACGTCCACGGCTCGTCGATCGGCAACGAAGCCGTCGCCGAAGCGCCGTTCGACGTCACCCATGGCGACCGCACCGTCACCGTGACGCGGTGGATGCGCGGCATCGAGGCGCCGCCGTTCTGGGCGGCGCAGCTGCGCAAGCCGGGTCCGGTCGATCGCTGGCAGATCATCCGGTTCGAGGCGCCCGGCACCGTGACGATCGACGTTGGGGTCGCGCCCGCCGGCAGCGGGGCGCCGGAAGGCGACCGCTCGCAGGGCGTCAACGGCTTCGTACTCAACACCATGACGCCGGAGACCGACACGACCTGCCACTACTTCTGGGCGTTCGTGCGCAACTATCGGCTCGGCGACCAGCGCCTCACCACTGAAATTCGCGAAGGCGTGTCGGGTATCTTCGGCGAGGACGAGATCATTCTCGAAGCTCAGCAGCGCGCCATCAGCGAAAACCCGGACCGCGTGTTCTACAATCTCAATATCGATGCCGGCGCGATGTGGTCGCGCAAGCTGATCGACCGCATGGTCGCGAAGGAAGCCGCGCCGCGGCTGCAAGCGGCGGAGTAAGCGATGAACGAGAAGATCGCCGACCGCTCAATGTCGCAGACGGTGCGGGCGCAGCTCGCGCTGCGCGACATGGTGCTGTCCGGCCAGCTCCGCGCCGGCGAGCGGATTTCCGAATTACAGGCGGTCGATATCACCGGCGTGTCGCGCACCCCGGTGCGGATGGCGCTGGTGCGGCTCGAGGACGAAGGCCTGCTGCAGGCGATCCCGTCCGGCGGCTTCATGGTGAAGGCGTTTTCCGAGCGCGACATTCTCGACTCGATCGAGCTGCGCGGCACGATGGAGGGCCTCGCTGCACGGCTCGCCGCCGAGCGCGGCGTCAGCGCCCGACAACTCGAACCGCTGAAGGAGTGCCTCGGCGACATCGATCAGCTGGTGCAACAGGATCCGGTCTCGGTCGACGCGTTCTCGTCCTACGTCGCGCTCAACGCCCGATTCCACGCGCTGCTCAACGAATTGTCCGGCTCGTCGCCGGTGATGCGGCAGATCGACCGCGTCGCCGCATTGCCCTTCGCGTCGCCGAGCGCCTTCGTGATGGCGCAGTCGGCGCTGCCGGAGGCCCACCAGATCCTGGTCATCGCGCAGGACCATCACCGCACCGTCGTCGACGCCATCGAGAACCGCGAAGGCGCCCGCGCCGAAGCGGTGATGCGCGAACACGCCCGGCTCGCGGTACGCAATCTGCGGCTGGCGCTGCGCAACCGCACGCATCTCGACCTGCTGCCGGCGCTGGCGCTGGCGACGGCGTCGGTCGACAAGTAACGGAGGCCCGCATGCGCTTCGCCGAACACTGGAGTTTCGCAACCGTCATGGCGACGCGCGATCTTGCCCCGACCATCCGCGAGATCGTGCTGAAGCCGGATGCGCCGGTCGGCACCTGGCCGCCGGGCAGCCACATCAACATCGCCGTGCTGGTGGACGGGCGGCCGCAGCGACGCAGCTACTCGTTGGTGCCATCCATGGTCGAGGGCACGCTAAGGATCGCCGTCCGGCTTGCCGACGACAGCCGCGGCGGCTCGCGCGCAATGTGGGCGCTGCAGGCGGGCCAGCGGCTGGAGATCACCAACCCGACATCGCTGTTCGAGATCGACTGGAGCCGCAACACCTACTGCCTGATCGCCGGCGGCATCGGCGTCACGCCGATGCTCGGCATCGCCGCCGCGCTGGCGCGCAAGGGCCTCGATCCGATCGTGCACTACGCGGTGAAATCGCGAGCCGACGCCGCGTTGCATGAGGAACTCGCCGACCTGCTGGGCGACCGGCTGTTGCTGCACGCTGCGGATGTCGGGAAGCGGCTCGATCTGGACGCCACCTTCCGCGCCCTCCCCGCCGATGCGATCGCCGTTGTGTGCGGCCCGTTGCGGATGCTGGACGCGGCGCGGCAGGCCTGGCGAGACGCCGGCCGGCGCCCGACCGACCTGTGCTTCGAGACGTTCGGCTCCAGCGGCCGGCTGCCGACCAGCGACTTCCGCGTGCGGATCGCCTCGACCGGCAATGAGATCATGGTGCCGCGCGACCGCTCGATGCTCGACGCCCTGAACGCCGCCGGCTACGAGGTGATCTCGGACTGCCAGCGCGGCGAATGCGGCGTCTGCGCCGTCGACGTCACCACCGTCGAGGGCGAGATCGACCATCGCGACGTGTTCTTCAGCGCGCATGAAAAGCAGACCAGCGCCAAGATGTGTGCCTGCGTGTCACGCGCCCGCGGCACGGTGACGGTGGATACGCTGTACCGGCCGGATCAGTTGCCCGGTGCGGCGGCGTAGCAGCGCATCTCTCGCGTCATTGCGAGGAGGCGAAGCCGACGAAGCAATCCAGGAGCCCCGTGCTTGGAGCCCCTGGATTGCTTCGCCTTCGGCTTGCAATGACGAGAACCGCCAACCTGCGACTCAGCGCCAGCCTTCATGCACGTCGGTCGGCTGATCGCAGACCCACTCCGGCCGCAGCATCACCTGGCAGCCCTTGTCGAACGGCAGCGCGCAGACCGTGCGCTGATCCTGCATGATCTCGATCGCCCAGGTCAGCGGCACCGTCGGCTGCAACTGCACCAGCCGCTGGATCACACCGGCCGCGAACAGGGTGGCGTCGATATCGTCAGCCAGCGCCGCCCCGTCGTGGCCCGGGCCATCGACGCGGTTGATCGGATCACGGACGTGGAAGCGATAAAACGGCATGGCTGCATGATGGCGGTGTTATGCAGGTCACAGAATGACGTAGATCAAACAGAGGCGATTTGGCCGATCATTCTTTCGACCGGCAAGCTGATAGCAGGTCGGAACTTGATCGATATCAACGGGCGCCTGCTGCTTCCGGCCGAGGCTTGCCGGAGAGCTGATAGTTAAGATGAGCCTTCACGGTCGGCCATTCGGCGGCGACGATCGAATACACCACGGTATCGCGCAACGTCCCGTTGGATGCGATCTGATGATTGCGCAGAATGCCGTCCTGCTTGGCTCCGAGCCGCTCGATCCCGCGCCGGGACTGATGGTTGAAGAAGTGTGTACGAAACTCGACGGCGATGCAGTCGAGTGCCTCGAAGGCGTGCTGCAGCAGCAACAGCTTGCATTGCGTGTTCAGCCCGGTCCGCTGCACGCGCCGCGCGTACCAGGTGGAACCGATCTCGACCCGGCGGTTGGCGGCATCGACGTTCATGTAAGTGGTCATGCCGGCGATCCGGCCGTCGGCGTCCTTCACCGTCCAGGGCAGCATCGCGCCCTGCGCCTGCAGCGCCAGCCGCCGGGCGATCTCGGCGTCCATCTTCTCCGGCGACGGCACGGCCGTGTACCAAAGTTTCCACAGCTCGCCGTCTTGCACCGCCTCGATCAGCCCGTCGCGATGCGCCGGCTGAAGCGGCTCCAACGTCGCGTGGGGGCCGCTGAGGGTGATCGGTTCGAGCCAGGGCATTGCCATTTTCCTTGGTGGACTTTTTCCGCTCTCCCTTACTCCGCGAGGGCCGGGCTTGTCCCGGTCATCGACGGTGAATTCAGGAGCGATTTGCTGAAACAATAGGCTTACCTCAGGCCAAAGCCCCGGCGCGCCGCCGCCCGGTTTGTCCCCTCGACGGCGTGACTACTTGTTCAGGAAGTTCAGCGGCAGACCAGGCCGCGGCCAGTCCATCGCGATCAGTTCGCCCTTGCCTGACAGCGTGATGTAGGCAGTCTTCAGCTCGGGGCCGCCGAACGCGATGTTGGTGGTGACGCGGTCGCCGGTCGGCACCTGCTCGACCAGCGTGCCGTCCGGCGCGATCACCGAAATGCAGCCCGACACCAGCGTCGCGACGCAGACATTGCCGTTGGCTTCGACCGCGAGCGAGTCGAACATCTGGTAGCCGCCGAGCCCGGCGATCGGCTTGCCCTTCTCGCCACGATAGATCACGTCGCGCGGCTTGACCTCGCCGGGCGACACGATGTCGAAGGCCCACAGCCGCGCCGTCGGCGTCTCGGCGGCGTACATCGTGGCCTCATCGGGCGACAGGCCGATGCCGTTCAGCGGCAGGGTGCCGAACACCTGTTCGGTGATCTCGGTCATGCCGGGCTTGATGTAGTAGGCCGCGCCGACATCCATGTCGCGGGCGCGGCGCTTGCCGAGGTCCGTGAACCACAGCCCGCCATGCCTGTCGAACACCAGATCGTTCGGCCCTTTCAGCGGATGCTCGCCGCATTTGTCGAACAGCGTCTCGACCCTGCCGCTGACCAGATCGATCCGCTGGATCGAGCCGCCGATATATTCGTGCGGCTCGGGCGCGCCGGGCATCATCGTGCCGCGCGAGGGAAACCAGCCGAACCCGCCATTGTTGCAGATGTACATCTTGCCGTCGGGGCCGAGCGCCGCGCCGTTGGGACCGCCCGGCACCCTGGCGACCACCTCCTTGCGGCCGTCGGGCCAGATCCGCGTGAGCTGCTGCGCGCGGATTTCCACCAGCACCACCGAGCCGTCGGGCATCACCACCGGGCCTTCGGGAAACGCCAGGTCGGTGGCGAGCACGCGGATGTCGGACATGGTTCCTCCCGATGGTTGTTATTATCGCAGGGCGGACGAGGTCGCGCACGCGCTGCTGATTGACGGGGATGTTAGGTCATGTCGGCGCGCATTGCCAACCCGCGCGGCACTTCGTAATTCCGCAGAATGGAAACGCGCGCACGTTGCGCACTACTTCGCATCGGGCTTCGGCGCGGCGTTCTTGGCCGGGGCCGAGTCCTTGGCCGCCGCGGCTGCGGGCTCGGGCTGCTTCGGCGCGGCCCGTAACGCGGTCAGCGTCGTCTGCATCTCGGCCAGCGCCGATTTTAGCGCCTCGATCTGACGATTGGCGGCGTCGAGCCTCTGCTGCTGATCGCGCCGCGTCTTGTCGAGGGATCTGTGCAGGAACTCGACGTTGCTCTGCAGACAACTGGTGCGGCGCTCCATGGTCTTCTCGGCGGTGCAGATCTCGATGCCGGGCACGTCCTGCGCCGCCGCCACGCCGCCGCAACCGAGCGTCATCAGCATCGCCATCGTCATCGTTCGGCGGGTCATCCTGATCTCCATCCTTGATCGAACCAGCAAGCGGGTTCGGCACGCGGCTGTCAACGCGCCGAGGCCGCGGCGGATTGCCGGACTCACCGCTGCGTGCAAGTTTCGCCCGATGCAGGACCCAGGCGTCGAAGAGTGCTTCGTCTATGTGCTCGGCTGTGCCGGCCCGAACCGCTATCTGACCTATGTCGGCTGGACGCTCGATCTCGACCGCCGATTGTCGCAGCACAACGCCGGCACAGGCGCGCGATCGACCCGCGGCCGACGTTGGGTGCTGATCCACAGCGAGCGCTTCACCAGCCGCCGCGAGGCGATGAGCCGCGAATGGCATCTGAAGCGCGACCGCGCCTTCCGCCGCAGCCTGGCCGCCAAGGCGCGAGGCCTGAAAGGCTGAAGCCCAGGCGCCGGACGGACGCGCTGTGCCGGTTTGCGACAGGATTACTGACCCGTCTTAACGTTTGGAACGCGGCCGGAACGGATCATGGCCGAATCACTGCGAGTCGCCCGTTCCGACCGTTCACGCCCCAGATCTGGGCACGCTTCGCTCGTCGGCCCACAACATCCCACGGCCGACGCGCGCGCCCGACGCGGCCGGCTCTCCAAATCGTTAACAGCAGTGCGGCCATGGGAACTCTTCGCTGCGTTTCGCAGCCGCCGCGGTCTCCGACGGCCGCGCAGGATAATTGTCCCGTGTTGAGACAGTTTCCCTGACTGATCTTAAGATCTGGAACAGTGACGGAACGAAACGCCGACGAATCACTGCGAATCGGGGGATCAGCGCGTTCACGCCCCAGATCTCGGCGAGGCTGCGTGCAGGGGCACGACATCTATGGCGACCTCCCTACCTTACCACCGCTGCAAGCGCCCAAACGTTAACATTTGCCGGACCACGTTCACTGTGAAACCGCGAGTTCTTCGATCTCGGCCGGCTCCTGCTGCGCGGCCGCGATCCATTCGCGCATCTCCGGCATCTCCATGATCGTCCCCGCGTAAGCCCCAAGCGCCGGCTCGAGTGCGACGTCGTAGGTGACGAACCGCGTCACCACCGGCGCGTACATCGCGTCCGCCATTGTCCGCGCGCCGAACAGGAACGGTCCACCGGATCGGCTCAGGCAGCCGCGCCAGATGGTGCAGACCCGGTCGATATCGGCCTGCGCGCGCGGCCAAATCTTGAAACCGGGAAAATGTCCCTTCAGATTGACCGGCAGCGAGGCGCGCAGCGTGGTGAAGCCGGAATGAATCTCGCCGCAGATCGAGCGGCAATGCGCCCGCGCGATCCGCTCCGCCGGCAGCAATCCGGCATCGGGCCTGACCTCATTGAGATACTCCGCAATCGCCAGCGTATCCCAGATCTCCGCGCCGTCGTGGCGCAGGCAAGGCACCAGCATCGAGGACGACAACAGCAGGATCTCGGCCCGCGCCGCGGCGTCATCCGGCGGAACGACGATCTCGTCGAAATCGAGCCCTGCGAATTTGGTGAGAAGCCAGCCTCGCAGTGACCAGGATGAGTAGTTCCTGCTGCTGATCGTCAGCGTGGCGTTCGCCATCATTTGCTCCAGAATACCCGTCGCAGCTCGGGCCGCAGGCATCAGGCCGAGCCGAAACGAGCCCGTGCTTAACGATCGATTGTTTCAGGGTGATTTCGTCGCACAGGGGGACGTGGCAGATCAGCGCGCGTTCTGGACATGGCCGGGAATGCGCTGCGCCGCTCGCCGCCGTCGCACCGCGATCGTGAATTAGGGCCAGACGCTTGGCTGCGGGCGCAGCCCACGGTCCGCGCTACGCCGCGCCGCGGGTCAGGCTCAGCACCTTGTTCCGGTGCGCCACCGCCTGTTTTGCAGCGGTGGTTTGGGTGAACATCTCGAGTTCGGTCTCGTCGTCGTCCGATACCGGCGTCAGCGCCGCATCGGTGTAGTCATGACGCATCGGGTCGCGCGCCACCCGGTAGGCGACCTTGCTCAGCCCGAACGCGGTCGACAGGACCACGCCGCTCTTGCGCGCCAGTTCGAGCGCGAGCCGCGGCCAGAACAATAGCCCATGTTCGGCCGGCAGGCCGGGCCGCCGTTCCGACGGATGCCGCAGTCGGAAGATACCGCTCTGCAACGGATGAACATTCTCCAGCGACACCGCCAGCGAGAAGATCAGCAGCAGCTTGACCATGCTGCCGAGCTTGATCCCGCTCTTTGCGGCGCGGCGCAGCAGCGTCTCGATATGTGCAGGTTCGTAATAGTGCCGCCAGGCCTGCTGATAGATATCTTCCCACGCCTGCCGCGACATCTTCGGATGGGCGGTGCAGACGTGTTCGATATCGTATTTGTTGAGGTCGGCATCCATCGCGATCCCGGCCTTCCACAGCGTCTGATGATCTTCCGAGCCCGGCAGCGGCGTCAGGCAGAAGAACTCCAGAATGTCGATCGGCAATTCGCGCTTGATGATATCGAGATCGGCGAGGATGCTCTGCGGCGTGTCGGCCGGAAAGCCGAGGATGTAGCCCGCCAGCGTGATCACGCCCTGGGCCCGCCAGGCCAGCAGCATCGCGCGATATTCGGTGATCTTGTTCTGCCGCTTCTTGGCCTGCAGCAGATTCTCCGGGTTGATGCTTTCGAGGCCGAGAAAGACGCGGGTGACGCCGGCGCGCTTGGATTTCTCGACGAAGTTCGGGATCTTGTGGCACAGCGTGTCGACCTGGATCATCAGGCCGAGCGGGATGCCTTGCTCTTCCTTCAGCCAGATCAGCCGGTCGAGGATCGCCTCCCAATCCTTGTTGCGGGCGAAATTGTCGTCGGTGATGAAGAACTTGGAGACGCCCTGCTGCCAGTTGGCGCGCACCAGCGCCTCGACATCGTCGGCCGATCGGTAGCGCGACTTGCGTCCCTGCACATTGATGATCGTACAGAACGAACATTGATACGGGCAGCCGCGGCCGGCATCGAACGAGGTCGACAGGCCGAGCGTACGCTTGACGTTGGCGATCGGCAGAAACGGCACCGGCGTGCCTTCGATGCCGGGCAGATCGTCGAGGTAGTTGTACAGCGGCTGCAATCGGCCCTTCGCCGCATCCTGCAGCAGCAGATCGATCCGGCCCTCCGCCTCCCCGGCGAAGATCGACACGCCGAGGTCGCGGCAGGCGTCGAGATCGACCGCCTTGCCGTCCAGCATCGACAAACAACCCGAGACGTGAAAACCGCCGATCGCGACCGGAATGCCGGCGTCCCGGAACGGCTTCGCGATGTCGAGCGCGCGTGGATACTGGTTCGACTGCACGCCGATCAGGCCGACCATGCCGAAATTGCCGTGCGCGGCGAGCCGTTTCAACAGCTTCGGAATATCGATCCTGGTGTTGAACTCGTCCATTGCCTCGATGTCGATCTCGACATCAGGGCCGAGCACCTGGCGCGCAGCGCTTTCCTGGGCGATGCCGTAGACGCTGGCCAGCGAATTCGAGGGGATCGTGGCGCGCCACCAGCGGATCACGTAGCCGTCCTCGCCATAGTGCGACGGCTTGATCAGCAGCAGTTGAAAACGCCGCTTCGGCCGGCTCTCGGCGATCGACACCAGCTATCCTCCTGCAAATGCAGTCGTGACACGAAGTCTGACGGGCGGAGAACAAACGAATTCGGCCGGATGCTGCCGGGAACGACGCGCGGCCGCAAGCCCAATCGGCAGGCTCCGGCCCGAACCTTCAATTGACCATCGCAAAGTTGCGCAAATGCCGCAGCTTTGCGGCCAAAACAGCACAAGATTGTCGCAGCACAGTCATCAAGACGCGATCAGTAACAAATCTCACCGGCGCGTCACGCGTTCAGTGCGTCAGCTACGCGGACGGATATAGGGCTCGACCGGGCCGTGCACCTTGATCGCGAGCTGATTGCCGAAGCGGTCCTTCGCCGTTCCGGCCGCGACGCGGACCCAACCCTCGCTGATGCAATATTCGATGACGTTGGTCTTTTCCTGCCCCTTGAAGCGGATACCAACGTCGAGTTCGAGGATCGCTTCATTGTAGTACGGGCTGTTCGGCTCGATCGAGAGACGGTCCGGGAATTCGATAGCAGGCGCAGCGGTCGTGGTTTTATCGGTCATAGCAAGGTCTCGATATCCTTTGCGAGCGACTCCGGCGTGGTCGTCGGCGCGTGCCGCGATATCACATGGCCGGACCGATCGACCAGAAATTTGGTGAAATTCCATTTGATCGCCGAGCCGAGCAACCCGCCCTTCTCGTCCTTGAGAAATGTGTACAGCGGATGCGCCTGCGCGCCATTGACGTCGATCTTGGCGAACATCGGGAAACTGACGCCGTAATGGGTCGAGCAGAATTGCGCGATCTGCGCCTCGCTGCCGGATTCCTGCGCGCCGAACTGGTTGCAGGGGAAGCCGAGCACCGAAAATCCGCGCGCGCCGTATTTCTGCTGTAGTGCTTCGAGGCCCTTGTATTGCGGCGTGAATCCGCAGGCACTGGCGGTGTTGACGATCAGCAGCACCTGCCCCTCGAACCGCTTCAGCGGCAGCTCTTCGCCCGCAAGCGTCCTGGCCGAAAAATCATAAATCGACGCCATCGTCGCCGCCCTACCGCACCGGATCGATCGGCGACGCCGGCGTGCCGCCGGCCTCGATCGCCTCGCCGGCGAGCAGGCACAGATCTTCGCGATAGCGGCCGGCGACCAGTTGCACGCCGACCGGTACCCGGCCGACCAGCCCGGTCGCAACCGTCAGTCCGGGCAGACCCATGAACGGGATGCCGACCTGGGGCATCTGCGCCGCCCACACCCGCTTGAACGAGGCTTCGTCCTTCAGATCCAGCCGCTGCGGAAACGGCAATTCGCCCGACACCGGCATCAGCAGCACCGCGTAGCGCTCGAAGAAAAGCTGCCAGTCGCGCGTCAGCGTCGCCCTGCGCACCAGGAGTTTGGAGAATGCCGCAGCATCGGGAATTTCCCGGTCGCGATTGCCGTTGAGGCAGGCCAGCGCGCCCTCGTCGCCCTCGCGCTCGGCGGCCGCGAGCATCGCCTGATAGCCGTCGCCGAGCCACAGCCGCGCCTGCAGATCGGCAGCCTCACGCAGCGGCGGCGTGTTCGGCAATTCCTCGACGCTCCAGCCGGCCTGCTCCAGCCGGCGCGCGGCGTCGACCACCGCGTCGCGCACCTCGGGGACGACCTCGAGTCCATCGGGCGCGATGCACAGCGCGGCGCGCTTCGGCATCGGCGGGCCGTCCAGCGGCGCCGGCACCCACCACGGATCGCGCGCGTCCGGCTGCGACATCACCGCGAGCGCGATCCGCAGATCGCCGATCGTCCGCGCCAAGGGGCCCGACACCGCGCTGATCTGCGGACAGATCGGACGCTCCGGCGACGAGGCATTGTAGGCGGCGATCCGCCCGAGCGTCGGCCGCAGGCCGTGAACGCCGCAGGCATAGGCGGGATAGCGGACCGAGCCCGCGATATCGGTGCCGTGCGCGATATGGCCGATGCCGGCCGCGACCGCCGCGCCGGCGCCGCCCGACGAGCCGCCCGGCGTGATCGAGGAATCGCGCGGGTTCAGCGTTTCGCCGTGGAGTTTGTTCGACGTGAACCAGCGATAGGAGAACGCCGGCGTATTGGTGCGACCGACGATCACGGCGCCGGCCTTGCGCAGATTGTCGACCACCGGATTGTTGGACGCAGCGATCAGGTCGCGTTGCTGCGTCAGACCGTTGGTCGTGGCGAAGCCTTGCTGATCGACATTGACCTTGACCGTGACCGGCACGCCGGCCAGCAGACCAGCGTCGTCGCCGCGCTGAAGCGCGGCGTCGACCGCGTCGGCTTGCGCCAGCGTCACGTCGGGGCGATGGTCGATCACCGCATTGATCGCCGGATTGACGGAATCGAGCCGATCCAGCGCCGCCTGTGCTGCTTCGCGCGCAGACACCTTGCGGGCACGGATCAATGCGGCCAGGTCGGCCGCGGACAATCGCCAGATTTCCTGCATGTTCCCCTCGGTTGACAATGACGTGATAGCGCGGCCCCCGATGCGGCGCTACCGTGAATCCACCCGCATCAATGCCTGTTCCGCGGCAAGGGCGGCATATCGATCAGCGCTTCGCTGAACGGAAAATCCAGCACGACGTCGCCGTCCTCGTCGGTGACTTCGAGGCTGGCGCGGATCAGATCGACCTGAGCGGCCTCGGTCTTGACGATTTCCTTGATCGTCGCGCGCGCGACTTGCCAGGCGTGATCCGCATCGCGCAGATCCTCGCCTTCCGGGTCTGGGATCAGTTCCTCACCGATCCGTGTATTGAAGAAATATCTCGGCATCCATGGCTTCCGTCTTGTCCTCCGCAAAGGTGAGGGCAAGTTGCGCGATGCGCAACCCTGTCTCCCGCATGACGCTTCATCGGCTGCTCGCATCGGTGAAGGTTTCCCTGTAACGAAACGTGATGGCACCCGACGCAAAATCCGAGATCCGGTCCGACGACAGCACCAAGGCCGCAGCGCCGCTCAGCTCTCGAATGCTCGCGGTCGGCGACGGCCATGAAATCTATGTCGAAACCAACGGTAACGCCGACGGTCTTCCCGCGGTCTATCTGCATGGCGGCCCGGGAAGCGGTTGTCAGCCGGACCACCGGAGGCTGTTCGATCCGCGGCGGTTTCACGCCGTGCTGTTCGATCAGCGCGGCGCCGGCCGCAGCCGGCCGAAAGGCGGGCGTGAGGCGAACACACTGCCGCATCTGATCGCCGATATGGAGTCGATCCGCACCACGCTCGGGATCGAACGTTGGCTTGTGGTCGGCGGCTCGTGGGGGGCGACGCTGGCGCTGGCCTATACGCAGGCACATCCGCAACGCGTCAGCGGCATCGTGCTGCGCGCGACCTTCCTCGGTACCCGCGCCGAGCTCGAGGAGGCGTTTCTGTCCACCCTGCCGCGTTTCTATCCGGAACTGTCTGCTGATTTTCTGGGCATGCTGCCGGAGGCCGAGCGCGCGGCGCCGCTCGACGCCTATTGGCGCCGAATCCTCGATCCAGACCCGGCGGTGCATGGCCCCGCGGCGCGGGCCTGGGGCGAAACCGAATCGATCATGTCGCAGATCGCACCGAAGCGACATCGCCTCGAGGTCTTCGACAAGAACAACAGCCGGCCGATGCCGTCGACACCGTTCATGGAAGCGCACTACTTCGCGCATGACTGCTTCATGCGCCCCGATCAGTTGCTGCAGGGAGCGCGCGCGCTCGCCGGCATTCCCGGCATCATTGTGCAGGGTCGTTACGATCTGCTGTGCCCGCCCGCCACCGCGCATCGGCTGATCGCGGCGTGGCCGGACGCCGAGCTCCGCATCGTCGATGCCGCCGGGCATCTTCTGTACGACCCGGGGATTCGCGACGCGGTGATCGCCGCGATCGACGACGTCGCAGGCAGGATAACAACGTAAAGGACATTGGCGGATGCCGCTCGCCGGACAGGGAATGCTGCTGACCTCAATGGACGTCGATCCGGCCGACGAGGCCGACTTCAATCGCTGGTACGACCGCGAACACATCGCCGAGCGCGTCGCGATCGACGGCTTTCTCGAAGCCCGGCGCTACGTCGCGCACGACGCCTCGCCGAAATATCTCGGCCTGTATTCGACCCGGACGTTCGACGTGCTGAGCAGCCCGGCCTATCGCGCGGCGCTCGCCAATCAGACCGAATGGTCGAACCGCAATATCGCCAAATTCCAGAACATGATCCGCGGCGTGGCGCGGATCACCGCGAGCCGCGGCCAGGGTCGCGGCGCCGTGCTCGGCCTGGTCCGGATCAGGCCCGCTCTCGGCAGCGAGGCGACGTTGCGCGCGGCCATCGCCGAGCGACTCGATCCGCTGCCGTTCGACGGCCTCATTTCGATGCATCTTCTGGAAAACGATCCGGCCTTGTCGAGGCCGCTGACCGACCCGCCCGGCGTGGTCAGTCCCGGGGCGTTGGACTGGTTCGTCCTGATCGACGGCACCGGCGTCGACGCCGTGCGAACTGCAACGGCCGGTTTCGAGCGGAGCATCGTGGAAAACGGATCGGCGGTGGTCAGCGCCGGAATCTACAAACTGCTGTGGGACCTGTCGAAAAGCGATCTCGGCGACTGACCCGGACGGTGCTGTAATTCCAGCATCACATGATTGCGATAGACATCGGCCCGGAACCGTTTGGCATTTCAAACGTATTTTACCCTCAGCGGGATCGGCTGACACACTGGCAGGCGCACGCAAGCCGGCACCGAGCAAGCTGACACTGAGGATGAGTTGACAAGCCTCCGCTCCCGGACGGAAATGCCCGCGAGGCCTCATCCGCACAGAATGAACAGACCAGGCACATGAACCCCGTCAAAGCGCTCGAACAACACGGCCAGGCAATCTGGCTGGATTTCTTGGCCCGCGGCTTTATCGCCAAGGGCGACCTGACGAAGCTGATCGACGCCGACGGCGTGAAGGGTGTCACCTCCAACCCATCGATCTTCGAAAAGGCGATCGGCTCCTCGGACGAATATGACGGCGCGATCGGCGCCGCTCTCGCGCAGGGCGACCGTTCGGTCGGCGAATTGTACGAGGCGGTCGCGGTCGAGGACATTCAGCACGCAGCCGATGTGCTGCGCCCGACCTACGACAAGCTCGAAGGCCGCGACGGCTTCGTCAGCCTCGAGGTCTCGCCCTATCTGGCGCTCGACACCAAGGCGACGATCGTCGAAGCCGAGCGACTGTGGGCCGCGGTGAAGCGCGAGAATTTGATGGTCAAGGTCCCTGCCACACGGCAGGGCCTGCCCGCGATCAAGCAGCTGATTTCCAAGGGCATCAGCGTCAACGTCACGCTGCTGTTCTCGCAGAAGGTCTATGTCGAGGTCGCGGAGGCCTATCTCTCCGGGCTCGAAGCGCTGATCGCGAACGGCGGCGACCCGTCACACGTCGCCAGCGTCGCCAGCTTCTTCGTCAGCCGGATCGACAGCGCGGTCGACAAGGAACTCGACGACAAGATCGCCACCGCCAACGATCCGGCCGAGAAGGCCCGGCTGGAGAAGCTGAAGGGCAAGATCGCGATCGCCAACGCCAAGATCGCTTATCAGGACTACAAGCGGCTGTTCTCCGGCGACCGCTGGAAGAAGCTGCAGGTTTGTGGCGCCAAGCCGCAGCGACTGCTGTGGGCATCGACCGGCACCAAGAACAAAGCCTACAGCGACGTCGTCTATATCGAGGAGCTGATCGGCCCCGACACCGTCAATACCGTGCCGCCGGCGACGCTCGACGCCTTCCGCGATCACGGCAAGCCGCGCGCCAGCCTGGAAGAACACGTCGACGACGCCCGCGCGGCGCTGAAGGATCTCGCCAATGTCGGCGTCTCGCTCGATGCGATCACCGACAGGCTGGTCACCGAAGCAGTGCAGTTGTTCGCGGATTCGTTCGACAAGCTGCTCGGCGCGGTGGCGTTCAAGCGCGAAACCGTGCTTGCCGGCGGCATCGACACCCAGAAGCTCGCACTCGCCGACGATCTCGCCAAATCCGTCAAGGAGCATGGCGAGGACTGGCGCAACACCGGCAAGATCCGTCGGCTGTGGGATCGTGATAAATCGGTGTGGACCGGCACCGACGAAGACAAATGGCTCGGCTGGCTGACTTCGGCCGCGGCGGAGAAGGCGAAGCTCGCCGACTACACCGAATTCGCCAAATGGGTGAAGGCGCGCGGCTTCACCGACGCCGTCGTGCTCGGCATGGGCGGATCGAGCCTCGGTCCCGAAGTGCTCGCCCACACCTTCGCGCAGCAGCCGGGCTTCCCGAAGCTGCATGTGCTCGACTCCACCGATCCGGCGCAGGTGCGCACGCTGGAGCACAGCGTCACGCTCGGAACGACGCTGTTCATCGTGTCGTCGAAATCCGGCGGCACCACCGAGCCCAACGTGATGAAGGATTACTTCTTCGCCCGCGTCGGCGAGACCGTCGGCGCCGACAAGGCCGGACAGCATTTCGTCGCCGTCACCGATCCCGGCTCGTCGATGGAAAAGGTCGCGACCGAAGCGAAGTTCGCCCGCATCTTCCATGGCGATCCGACCATCGGCGGTCGCTATTCGGTGCTGTCACCGTTCGGCATGGTGCCGGCCGCCGCGGCCGGCATCGATCTCGGCCAACTGCTCGACCTGACAATGGCGATGGTCCGCTCCTGCGGGCCTGACGTGCCGCCGCAGGAAAACCCGGGCGTGCAGCTCGGCCTCGCGATGGGCTGCGCCGGGCTGGAAGGCCGCGACAAGGTGACCATCACGTCGTCGAAGGCGATCGCCGATTTCGGCGCCTGGGCCGAGCAACTGATCGCGGAATCGACCGGCAAGGACGGCAAGGGCCTGATTCCGATCGACGGCGAGCCGCTGGCCGCGCCGTCGACTTACGGCAACGACCGGCTGTTCATCGATCTGCGCACCGACGGCGAGAGCGACGCCGCGCACGACGCCAAGCTCGCAGCACTGGAGGACGCCGGCCATCCGGTGGTGCGGATCGTGCTGAAATCAGCCGACGCGATCGGCCAGGAGTTCTTCCGCTTCGAACTCGCCACCGCGGTGGCCGGTGCGATCCTCGGCATCAATCCGTTCAACCAGCCGGACGTCGAATCCGCCAAGATCAAGACCCGCGAACTGACCGCGGCGTTCGAGACCTCCGGCGTCCTTCCGCCCGAGAAGCCGGCTCTGACGACGGCGGACGCCGATCTCTACACCGACGAGTCCAACGTCGCGGCGCTACGCAAGGCCGGGGCCGACGGCACGCTGGATTCGTGGATCAAGGCGCATCTCGCCCGCACGCAGAGCGGCGACTATGTGGCGCTGCTGGCCTATATCGAACGCAATGCGGCGCATATCGACACGCTGCAGTCGATGCGCCTCGCGGTGCGCGACGCCAGGCATCTGGCGACCTGCGCCGAATTCGGCCCGCGCTTCCTGCACTCCACCGGCCAGGCCTACAAGGGCGGGCCGGACAGCGGCGTGTTCCTGCAGATCACCGCCGACGATGCGAACGATCTCGCCGTCCCGGGCCAGAGCGCGAGCTTCGGCGTGATCAAGGCTGCGCAGGCCCGCGGCGATTTCGACGTGCTCACGGAACGTGGCCGTCGCGCGCTCCGCGTCCATCTCAAGGGCGACCTCGGGGCCGGACTGAAGTCGCTGGATAAGGCGATCCGCGACGCACTGAACTAACGACTGAACGACGACAACGAGGCTCCGCATTCAAGCGGAGCCCGGACACATAGGAGATCCTTCATGCAGCTCGGCATGGTCGGCCTCGGACGAATGGGCGGCAACATCGTTCGCCGCCTGATGAAAGATGGCCACCACGCCGTGGTGTATGATCGGGACCCCCAAGCGGTCGACGCCCTGACGCGCGAAGGCGCGACGGGCGCCCAGGGCCTGGAAGATCTGGTCCGCAAGCTCGACGCGCCGCGCGCGGTGTGGGTGATGCTGCCGGCCGGCCACATCACCGAGACCACCATCGAAGCGCTGGGCAAGCTGCTGGCGCCGGGTGATGTGATCATCGATGGCGGCAACACCTTCTGGCAGGACGACATCCGCCGCGCCAAAACGCTCGAGGAAAACAGCATCAGCTACGTCGACGTCGGCACCTCCGGCGGCATCTGGGGCTATGAGCGCGGCTATTGCATGATGATCGGCGGCGACAAACCGGTCTTCGACCGGCTCGATCCGATCTTCGCCACGCTCGCCCCGGGGATCGGCGACATCCCGCGCACGCCGGGCCGCGACGACCGCGACCCGCGCGTCGAGCAGGGCTACATCCATGCCGGCCCGGTCGGCGCCGGGCACTTCGTCAAAATGGTGCACAACGGCATCGAATACGGCCTGATGCAGGCCTATGCCGAAGGCTTCGACATTCTCAAGAACGCCAATATCGACGCGCTGCCGAGCGAGCACCGGTTCGATCTCGACATCGCCGACATCGCCGAAGTGTGGCGGCGCGGCAGCGTGATCCCGTCCTGGCTGCTCGACCTCACCGCCTCCGCGCTCGCGCGCAACGGCGAGCTCGACACTTACTCCGGCTTCGTCGAGGATTCCGGCGAGGGCCGCTGGACCATCAACGCGGCAATCGAGGAAGCCGTGCCCGCCGAAGTGCTGACCTCGGCGCTGTATGCGCGCTTCCGCTCGCGCAAGCAGCACACCTTCGCGGAGAAGATCCTGTCGGCGATGCGCGCGGGATTCGGCGGGCACAAGGAGCCGCAACAGCACCCGGACGCCGCGCATCAGGCCGCGCCGGAAATCCTCAAGCCGAAAGCGGAGCGCGCGTGACCACTCAGGCGAATCCACAGGTTCCGGACGGCTGCGCCTTCGTCATCTTCGGCGTCACCGGCGACCTCACTCACCGCCTGGTGGTTCCGGCGTTGTACAATCTCGCCGAAGCCGATCTGCTGCCGGAGAAATTCTGCGTGGTCGGCATCACTCGCTCGGAGATGTCGAGCGAGGACCTGCGCGCCAGCCTGATGCACGGCCTGCGTAAATTCGCGACGCGGCCGGTGAACGAGGATGTCGCCGACAAGCTGCTGTACTGCGTGACGGCGGTCAGCGCCGATCCGTCCGACCCGCCCTCGTTCGACCGGCTGCGCGAGCGGCTGGAAAAGCTCGAGGCCAATCGCAACACCGGCGGCAACCGGCTGTTCTATCTGGCGACACCGCCCGATGCCTTCGCGCCGATCGCGACCGAACTCGGTCGTGCCGGCCTGCTGCAGGGCAATGATCAGGCGTGGCGCCGGTTGATCGTCGAGAAGCCGTTCGGCACCGACCTCGCCTCCGCCAAAGCGCTGAACGACCATCTGCTCGGCATCGTCGCCGAACACGATCTGTACCGGATCGATCATTATCTCGGCAAAGAGACGGTGCAGAACATCCTGGTGCTACGTTTTTCCAACGGCATGTTCGAGCCGATCTGGAACAGGGATCATATCGACCACATCCAGATCACCGTCGACGAAAAGCTTGGCGTCGGCCATCGCGGCAGCTTCTACGACAAGACCGGCGCGCTACGCGACATGGTGCCGAACCATCTGTTCCAGTTGCTGTCGCTGGTGGCGATGGAGCCGCCGGCGCATTTCAACGCGCATTCGGTGCGCTCGGCCAAGGCCGAAGTGCTCACCGCGATTCAGGTGCAGAACGAAGAGGAAGCGCTGCGCAATTCGGTCCGCGCACAATACATCGCCGGCAAGGTCGGCGACACCGAGATCCCTGATTATCGCAGCGTCAAGGATGTCGCGCCAGGCAGCACCACCGAAACCTATGCGGCGCTGAAGCTGACGATCGACAACTGGCGCTGGGCCGGCGTGCCGTTCTATCTGCGCACCGGCAAGGCGCTCGGCGCCAAGCGTACCGAGGTCGCGATCAAGTTCAAGCAGGCGCCGTTCGCGATGTTCCGCTGCACGCCGGTGGAGCAATTGTCGCAGAACTATCTGGTGATCGGGATCGAGCCGGTCGAAGGCATTTCACTGCAGTTCAACACCAAGATTCCCGGCCCGACGATCGCGATCGACGGCGTCGAGATGAGCTTCCGCTACAAGGATTACTTCAAGGTCGCGCCGAGCAACGGCTACGAGACGCTGCTGCACGACTGCATGATCGGCGACAACATCCTGTTCCAGCGCGCCGACGGCGTCGAGGCCGGCTGGCGCGCGGTGCAGCCGTTCCTCGATGCCTGGGAGAGGGCGGGCGCCAACGGGCTTCAGACCTACGAAGCCGGCAGCGAAGGCCCGCAGGACGCCGAAACCCTGCTCGCCCGCGACGGCCGCAACTGGCGCGGCTCGGCCAGATGAAGGTCGGCGATCATCGCCAGATCGTCACCGCTGCCGATGCCGAAGCGCTGGCGCGGGTCGCGGCGCAGCGGCTGATCGCCCGCATCGCGCTGCATCACGAGCGCCCGGCGATCTGCCTGACCGGCGGCTCCGGGCCGCAGCGGATGTTCGAACTGCTCGCGGGCGAATTCGCCGATCGGATTCCATGGCCGCGCGTGCACTGGTTCATCAGCGACGAACGCTTCGTGCCGTTCGATAGCCCGCTAAGCAACATGGGCGCGATCAAGCGCGTGCTGCTCGACGGCCGCGCGCCGCCGCAGAACATCCACGCCATTCCGGCGCACGACAGCGCCACCCCGGACGAGGCCGCGCAGCGCTACGCGCGCGACTTGCAGGCGTTCTACGGCGCGGCAACGCTGGATCCCAAGCGGCCGCTGTTCGATCTGGTGCTCGGCGGCGTCGGCCCGGACGGCCACACCGCGTCGCTGTTTCCCGGCTGGCCGCAGCTCGAGGTGACCGATCGCTGGGCCGCTGGGGTCGACACGGCGCATGTCGCGCCGTTCGTGCCGCGCGTCACCCTCACCTTTCCGGCGCTGGCGTCGTGTAGCGAGATGCTGTTCCTCGTCCACGGCGCGGCCAAGCGGGAGATCGTCGGCCGCATCTTCGCGGGCGCCGATCTGCCGGCCAGCCGCGCCCGATCCAACGGCGAGACGGTGTGGCTGATCACCGAGGACGCGCTGCCGGAGACCGTTCGTGAGCGCTGACGATCCCCGAGCCCGCGTCCTGATCGTGATGGGCGTGTCCGGCTCCGGCAAGAGCACCATCGGCGAACGGCTCGCCGAGCGGCTCGGCTGGGCCTATCAGGACGGCGACGACTTCCATCCTCCGGGCAATGTCGCGAAGATGAGCGCCGGCCAGCCGCTGACCGACGACGATCGATGGCCGTGGCTGCGCGCGATCGCGGCGGACATCGATCGGATCGCCGACAGCGGCGACCATGCCGTGTTCGGCTGCTCGGCGCTGAAGCGGGCGTATCGCGATATCCTCGTGCACGGCCGCAACGACGTCCGCATCGTCTATCTCGACGGCAGCCGCGAGCTAATCGCGCAGCGGATGGCGGCACGCAAGGATCATTTCATGCCGGCGGGGCTGCTCGACAGCCAGTTCGCGACGCTCGAGAAGCCCACCCCCGACGAGCGCGCCATCACGGTGACCATCGACGCGTCGGTCGCGCAAATCGTCGACGCCATCGTCGTCCAACTCCCTCAGCAACAGGCCTTGAACCGATGAGCCGCATCGCACTGGTGATCTCCGATGTCGACGGCACGCTGCTGACATCCGACAAGCGCCTCACCGACCAGACCCGCGCCGCGGTGGCGAAGCTGCGGCAGGCCGGCCTCGGCTTCACGCTGACGTCGAGCCGGCCGCCGGTCGGGATGCGGATGTTCAGCGATCCGCTCGGCATCACGCTGCCGCTCGGGCCGTTCAACGGCAGTTCGATCGTTGAGCCGTCGCTCGCGGTGATCGAGCAGCACCTCATTCCCGCGGCGGCGGTGAAGACCAGCCTCGATCTGCTCGAGCGCTACGGCATCGACGCCTGGCTCTTCACCAACGACAATTGGTACATCCGCCGCGACGACGGCAAATACGTGCCGCACGAGCAGCGCACCATCCGGTTCGATCCGACCCGGCTCGACGACTTCGCGCCGCTGGCCGACAAGGCCTGCAAGATCGTCGGCGCCAGTCCGGATTTCGCGCTGGTGGCGCGCTGCGAACAGGAATTGCAGGCGGCGCTCGGCGACGCCGCGCTGGCGATCCGCTCGCAGGACTACTACCTCGACGTCACCCCACCCGGTCAGAGCAAGGGCACCTTCGTGCAGGCGATGGCGAGGCGGCTCGGGATCGCGACGGACGCGATCGCCACGCTCGGCGACATGCAGAACGATCTGGCGATGTTTCGCGTGTCGGGCCTTCCGATCGCGATGGGCAACGCCACCGACGACGTCAAGCGGCTCGCGTCGCACGTCACCGCCACGAACGACGACGCCGGCTTCGCGGCGGCGATCGACTTCATCCTCGCCCGCAACGCGCAGATGTGAGGGCGGGCGCCTATTTCGAGCGCTGCACCGCCGGCTTGCCGGTTGCGGCCTTCGCCGCGCTGAGATTATTGGCGGTGATGATCAGCGCGATGTGAGTGAGCGCCTGCGGGAAATTGCCCGTCTGCCGGCCGGCAACGGAATCATATTCCTCGGCGAGAAGGCCGACGTCGTTGGCGATGCCGACGACGCGATCGAACAGCACCTTGGCTTGGTCGATCCTGCCGTCGAACACATAGGCGTCGGCCAGCCACAGGCTGCAGGCGAGGAACGCGCCTTCGACCGGAAGCGGTTCGTCGGGGGTTTCGCGCGGATCGTGGCGCAGCACGAATCCATCATGAATCATGTGGGCCTCGATCGCCGCGACCGTGCCGCGCACGCGCGGGTCGTCCGGCGGCAGGAAGCCGACCGCGGGGATCAACAGCACGCTGGCGTCCAGCACGTCGGCGCCGTAGTGATCGACGAAGGCATTCTGTTTCGCATCGAAGCCCTTGGCGCAGACGTCGCGATGAATCTCGTCGCGCAGCGCGCGCCATGCCGCCAGCGGCGCCTTGAGGCCGAATTTTTCCGCGCTTTTGATGCCGCGATCGAAAGCGACCCAGGTCATCACCTTCGAGAAGACGTAATGTTTGGCCGGGCCGCGGCGCTCCCAGATGCCGCTGTCCGGCTGACTCCAGATCGTCGACAGATGCTTGAGTACGGCGCATTCCATCGCCCAGGAATCGCCGTCGAGTTCGATCCCAGCCATCCGCCATTGGTGGAAGGCGTCGATCAGCTCGCCGTAGACGTCGAGCTGCAGTTGCGCGTGGGCCGCATTGCCGATCCGCACCGGCTGCGCCCCCTCGTAGCCGGGGAGCCAGTCGGCCTGCCATTCCAGCAGCCGGCGATGGCCGTCGATCGAGTACATGATCTGCAATTTGGCCGGCGCGCCGGCGGCTGCGCGCAGCAGCCAGCCGTGCCAGGCCGCAGCCTCCGCGGTGTAGCCGTTGTTCATCAGCGCGAACAGCGTGAAGGTCGCATCGCGCAGCCAGCAGAACCGATAGTCCCAATTGCGCGCGCCGCCCAGTTGCTCCGGCAGCGACGTCGTCGGCGCCGCGACGATGCCGCCGGTGGGCGCGAAGGTCAGCGCCTTCAGCGTGATCAGCGACCGCATCACCAAATCGCGATACTCGCCGGTGTACGTGCATTGGCCGGTCCAGTCCGACCAGAACTCCTCGGTGTCGCGCAGTGCGGCGATCGGATCGATCGTGCCGGGCAACGGCAGGTGCGACGCGCCGTAGGTCATCACGAACGGCACCGTGTCGCCTTCGCTCACCACGAATTCAGCGACCGTCGTCAGGCCTTCGCCGTGGGTGCGCACGGGCGAGCGCAGCACCGTCATGTCCGGACCGCAGATCGCCAGCAATTCACCCGGCTTCTCGCCGCGCTTGACCCACGGAATGTTGACGCCGAAGCCGAAGCGCAGCACCAGATGCATGCGCATCTCGACTTTTCCGGCGTCGCCGCGGACCAGGCGCACGATGTCCGACGCCTTGCCGCGGATCGGCATGAAATCGATCAGCGTGACGGTTCCGGTGTCGGTCTCGAATTGCGTCTCGAGGATCAGACTGTCGCCGCGATAGCGCCGCGTCGTCGTCCTGAGCTCCTGCGACGGGCCGATCTGCCAGTGGCCGTGATTTTCATCGCCCAATAAAGCTGCGAAGCAGGCGTCGGAATCGAACGACGGCCAGCACAGCCAGTCGATCGATCCATTGCGACCGACCAGTGCCGAGGTTTCGCAATCGCCGATCAGCGCATAGTCTTCGATCCTACCCGGCAACGGATGTCACCGCGGACCGGCGCTCCCGCGTCGCGGCGGACAGCGCCTGCTGATTGATCGCCGACGCGATCTCGTCCAGCGCGCGCGGCAGGCGACGGCGCCAGTTCGGATGCTGGAACACGGTGCCGGGCACGTTGGGCTGATCGATCACGCCGAGCAGATCTTCGAGCGAGATCGCCAGCAGTCGCGACCGGGTTCGCGCCAGGAAGGTGAGCACCGCATAGATATCCTCCTGTTCGATGCCCTGCTGCCGCAGCACGTCGCCGAGCATCGCGAAGGCGTATCGCCTGGCATCGTCGCTCTCGCCGGGATCGATCCCCACCGAATGCTTGAACTGCAGGTCTGTCGAGGCGCGCCAGCCCGAATAGGTCGCGAGGTCGTGGGTGTTGAAGGTCACCAGCGCCTCCGGCAGATAATGATCGACGCCGAAGAACCACCCCTGATGGAAGTCGCGCTCGAACATCATCACGCGATACGACCACACGCCCCACGCCGCCAGGCGCTCGCGGAAGCCTTCCGGCACCGTGCCGAGATCCTCGCCGATCACCACGCAGCGATTGGCGACACTCTCCTGCGCGGTGACCGCCAGCAGCGCTTCGAACGGCATCTGCACATACACGCCGCTGTCGGCGGCGTAGCCGTGCGGCACCAGATACAGCCGGTTCAAGCCGAGAACATGATCGAGCCGGATCGCGCCGGCATAGCGCATCGAGGCGCGCAGCATCTCGCGGAACGACGCAAAGCCGGTGAGTTCGAGCCCCGCGGCGTTGAAGCCCGCGAGGCCCCAGTTTTGCCCGGCCGAGTTCAACTGGTCCGGCGGCGCGCCGACCGACAGATGCCGGGAGATCGCGACCTGCTCGTTCCAGGCGTCGAAGCCGTCGCTCTGCACGCCGACCGCAACGTCGAGATAAAGCCCGACATCCATGCCGCGCGCGGCAGCGAGGTCGTGGCAGGCGCGCAACTGATCGTCGGCGCACCATTGGACGTATTCGATGAATTCGATCTCGGCGCCGTCGGCACCGTCACGCAAGCGGGCGCAACGGACATCGTCGGGATGCTGCCATTCATCCGGCCATTCCCACCACGGCTTGGCGAACCGATGCCTCAGCGCCTCGAAGCAGGCGAACCGGGTCAGCAGCGGAGCGCGCTCGCGGCGAAAGGCCTCGAACGCGGCGCGTCGATCCGGCGCCGGCGCGGCGCGAAACGCCGCGTGAGCCATCCGTAGCGCACGCCATTTGAGATCGGCCGATTTCGGATAGTCGATCAGTTCCGCGTCGCGCAGCGGCGCGAGCGCGTCCGCGGCGCCCGGCAGATCGGCGAGTTTGAATTCGGGCAGTCGCTCGACATCGATATACAGCGGGTTGAGAAACATGCGGCTGTTGGGCGAATACGGACTGCAGTCGCCCGGCCGATCGTCGAACAGCGCATGCAACGGATTGAGGCCGATGCCGCCTGCGCCCCATCCGGCCGCAATCTCGATCAATCGCGCCAGATCGGTGAAGTCGCCGATGCCCCAATTGCGCGCGGAGCGCAGTCCGTAGAGTTGCACCGCGATGATCCAGGAGCGATCGAACTCGCCGCGAAAGGCGGTGGGCGGCGTCACCAGGAGCGGCGCCTCCTCAGTGTGACCGCCCGCGTCTGAAAGATGCAGACGATAGCTGCCGACCGGCAAATGCGACGGCCAGGTGACGCGGCGCTGCTGGGTCGTCCCTTCCGCCACGCAGGCGTCGCCTGCGACAATTTTCCACGCCACCGGCAAGACCGCTGCATCGCTCAGATCTGCAGCAGCCTCTTCCCCGGCCCGAACAACGGCGATCCGGTCGAGCAATCGATGCGTCGACCGCACCGGCATCGCATCGAGAACGATCTTGAGGGCGTCGGGCGGAGTGACGTGGCGCTGCCCCTGCCCATCGAAGAATTCGGTTTGAATTCCGAGTTCTGCAGCTTTGGTCAATAAATCCATCAGGCACGCTGTCTGCGTCGCCGCGCGGGGTGCGCGGCGAATCCGCCAATTCCGAAGAGGATAGTCGTCTGCAACGCGATTGCGTAGAGTGAGTTCCGGGAACTTTGCCGTTCCTGAGGCTTTGTTACGAGACGACCGGGCGTTGTTCGACTTCCAGGGAAATAGGGCTACGGTCCTATCGCATCACGTGAACAGATCGACTCAAGCATTCCAGACCGTCTCGGCTGGCGGCGCTTTCCAAATTGAAGATATCTTCCCGATCATCGACAGCGGCCGATTTCCCGTCAAGCGGGTTGTCGGCGAGCCCATCGAGATCTGGGCGGACGTGTATCGCGACGGTCACGAGGTGATCGCTGCGGCGCTGGTCTGGCGGCGCGAGCAGGATCAGGATTGGCAGCGCGTCCCGATGCGTCACGTCGTCAACGATCGCTGGACCGCCTCCTTCGTGCCCGATCATATTGGACGATATGTCTATGCGATCGAAGCGTGGACCGACGAATTCGCGACCTGGCGGCACGGCATCGAGCTGAAGCAGAAGGCGGGGCAAGACGTCGCACTCGACGCGCTGGAAGGCGCCGGGATGCTGACCAAAGCTCTGAACGGCGGGCACGAAGCGCTGACCGTTATTCAGCGGCAATGCGAGGACTATCTGCAGACCGGCGACGTGGCGCCTTTGCTCACCCCCGAATTGCGCGACGCGATGGCCGAAAGCCAGGCGCGGCCGGACGTCACCCGCTCCGCGCTGCTGCCGCTGATGATCGACCGCGAACGCGCCCGCTGCGGAGCGTGGTACGAGATGGTGCCGCGCAGCCAGAGCACGGTGCCCGGCCAGCACGGCACCTTCCGCGACTGCATCGCAAGGTTGCCGGACATCGCGGCGATGGGCTTCGATGTGCTGTATTTCACGCCGATCCACCCGATCGGCCGCGTCAATCGCAAAGGCCGCAACAACTCGCTGAAGGCCGACCCCGGCGATCCGGGCAGCCCCTATGCGATCGGTGCTGAGGAAGGCGGCCACGACGCGGTGCATCCCGAGCTCGGCACGCTCGACGATTTCCACGCGCTGGTCGAAGCCTGCAAGCTGGTGAACGTCGAGATCGCGCTCGACATCGCGGTGCAATGCTCGCCGGATCACCCGTGGCTGAAGCAGCATCCGGACTGGTTCAAGCGCCGTCCCGACGGCTCGATGAAATACGCCGAGAACCCGCCGAAGAAATACGAGGACATCGTCAATCCGGATTTCACCTGCGAGGACGCCGGCTCGCTGTGGAATGCGCTGCGCGACGTGATCCTGTTCTGGGTCGACCACGGCGTGAAGATCTTTCGGGTGGACAACCCGCACACCAAGCCGCTGCGGTTCTGGGAATGGCTGATCCACGAGGTTCAGCTCGCTCACCCCGACGTGCTGTTTCTCGCCGAGGCCTTCACCCGGCCGAAGCTGATGAAGGGGCTCGCCAAACTCGGCTTCAGCCAGTCCTACACCTACTTCACCTGGCGGACGCAGAAGTGGGAGATCGAGGAATACTTGCGCGAACTGACAGGCTATCCGGAGCGTGATTTCTACCGCCCGAATTTCTTCGTCAATACCCCGGACATCCTCCCCTACCATCTGCAGGGCGGCGAGCCGTGGATGTTCAAATCCCGCCTTGCGCTCGCCGCGATGCTGTCATCGACCTATGGCATCTATAACGGCTTCGAGCTGATCGAACACGCGCCGATCCCCGGCAAGGAGGAGTATCTCGATTCCGAAAAATACGAGATCAAGGTCCGCGACTGGGACAGACCGGGCAATATCAAGCCTTATATCCGCGAGATCAATCAGGCCCGCCGCAACAATCCGGCGCTTCAGCAGACGAGCAATCTTCGCTTCGTGGATATCCAGGATCCCAACGTGACCGGCTTCGTCAAATACTCAACGGACCTGACCAACGTCGTGGCCGTCGCGATCGCGCTGTCGCGCGATTTCCATGAATTCTGGTTTCCGCTCGGCGACACCCAGGTCGAGGTCGGCGGCGAGCGCCGCCCGGTCGTGGCGGTCGAGAATCTGCTCACCGGCGAGCGGCACGCCGTGGAATGGGGCGGCCTCACGCTACGGATCGATCCGCAACGCGATCCTGCGCTGCTTTTCCGCTGCCTGGCGTGAGGAGCGCAACCATGAACGTGATGTCGCCGATCGACTCGACCGATTCCCGCGCCCAAGCCGACGCCACCAACGAGCTTTGGTACAAGGACGCGATCATCTACCAGCTCCACGTCAAGGCCTTCGCCGACAGCAACAATGACGGCATCGGCGACTTCGCCGGCCTCACCGAGAAGCTGGATTACCTCCAGGACCTCGGCGTCACCGCGCTGTGGCTGCTGCCGTTCTACCCCTCGCCGCAGCGCGACGACGGCTACGACATCGCCGACTACGGCTCGATCAATCCGGACTTCGGCACGATGAAGGACTTCCGCCGCTTCATCGTCGAGGCCAAGAAGCGCAATCTGCGCGTCATCACCGAACTCGTCATCAATCACACCTCCGACCAGCACGACTGGTTCAAGCGGGCGCGACGCAGCGGCAAGGGCTCCAGCGCACGCGACTGGTACGTCTGGAGCGACAGCGACCAGAAATATCAGGGCACCCGGATCATCTTCACCGACACCGAGAAGTCGAACTGGACCTGGGATCCGGAAGCCGGCCAGTACTACTGGCACCGCTTTTTCTCGCACCAGCCCGACCTCAACTTCGACAATCCGCACGTCGTCGGCGCGGTCGTCAAGGTGATGAAGCGCTGGCTCGATACCGGCGTCGACGGCTTCCGACTCGATGCGATTCCCTATCTGTGCGAGCGCGACGGCACCAACAACGAAAATCTCCCCGAGACCCACGCCGTCATCAAGACGCTGCGCGCGGAGCTCGACGCCTACGCCAAGGGCAAGGTGCTGCTGGCCGAGGCCAATCAGTGGCCGGAGGACGTGCAGGAATATTTCGGCGACAGTGACGAGTGCCACATGGCCTATCACTTCCCGCTGATGCCGCGGATCTACATGGCGATCGCCCAGGAGGATCGCTTCCCGATCACCGACATCATGCGGCAGACCCCGGAAATTCCCGCGAACTGCCAGTGGGCGATGTTCCTGCGCAACCACGACGAGCTGACGCTTGAAATGGTCACCGACGTCGAGCGCGACTATCTGTGGACCACCTACGCGGCCGATCCGCGCGCGCGCATCAACGTCGGCATTCGCCGCAGGCTCGCGCCGCTGATGGACAACGACCGCCGCAAGATCGAGCTGATGAATTCGCTGCTGCTGTCGTTTCCCGGCACGCCGATCATCTACTACGGCGACGAAATCGGGATGGGCGACAACATCTATCTCGGCGACCGCAACGGCGTGCGCACGCCGATGCAATGGTCGTCGGATCGCAACGGCGGCTTCTCGCGAGCCGATCCGGCGCGGCTCTACGCCCCGCCGATCATGGACCCGGTCTACGGCTATGCTTCGGTCAACGTCGAGGCCCAGGCGCGCAGCCTGTCGTCGCTGTTGAGCGCCACCAAGCGGCTGATCTCGGTCCGCAAATCCACCCTCGCCTTCGGGCGTGGCACGATGACCTTCATCAGGCCGGTGAACCGTTCGGTGCTGTCCTATGTCCGGCAGTACGAGGACGAGGTGATCCTCTGCGTCGCCAATCTGTCGCGCTCGGCGCAGGCCACCGAGCTCGACCTGTCGCCGTGGAAGGATCGCGTGCCGCAGGAGATGCTCGGCCGCACCAAATTTCCGGCGATCGGCGAACTGCCCTATATGATCACGCTCGCGCCCTACGGCTTCTATTGGTTCAAGCTCGAGGAGCGCGACACATCTGAGCACGTCGCGCCCGCCGCGACGGTGCCTGAGTTCGAGACCCTGGTGGTGCCGCTGGGCTCGACCTGGATGACACTGGCGCGGACCCGCGGCGTGTTCGAGCGCGACGTGCTGCCGGCCTATCTGTCGCGAACCCGATGGTTTCCGGAACGTTCGCCGCGCGCGATCCAGCCGCATTTGACCTCGGCGATCCCCTTCTCGATCACGCATGACAACCGGCCCTGGCTGACGTTCTTCGAAGCCACCGTGCGCGGCGTAAACACCCGCTACGTGCTGCCGATGCAGATCGACTGGGTCCGCTTCGATCGCGAGCGCTACAATCCGCGCGCCTTCGCGGCGGTCCGCCAGGGCGCGCGCGAAGGAACGCTGCTCGACGTCGCCGCCGACACCGAATTCACCACGCTGCTGCTCGACAATCTGCGTGAATCGCTCGTCGTCGAGAACGACGGCGACCGGCTGGAATTCAGGCCCGGCTCCCGACTCGCCGACAAGCCGGCCGGTCCCTACAACCACATTCGCGCGGTGGACACCGAGCAGTCGAACTCGACGGCGCTGGTCGACGAGAGTTACGTCGTCAAGCTGTATCGCCGGCTCGAGAGCGGCATCAATCCCGAGATCGAGATGGGCCGCTTCCTCTCCGAGGTCGCCGGCTATTCCAACACCCCGTCGTTGCTCGGCAGTGTCGAACTGGTCGAGGGCGACAAGGTCAGCGCGATCGCGGTGGTGCACGATTTCGTCGCCAATCAGGGCGACGGCTGGACCGTGACGTCCGGCTATCTCGACCGCTATGTCGACGACCAGCGACTGCTGATCAATACCGAGGAAGATAGCGCCAGCGACGAACTCGCGCCGTATCTGCGCTACATGCAGCAGACCGGCAAGCGCGTCGCCGAGATGCACATCGCCCTCGCCGGCCATCCCGAGGTCGACGATTTCGCGCCGGTCCCGATTGCGGACGACGATGCGCGGAGTTGGACCGAGGCCGTGACGGCCAACGCCGGACGCGTGCTCGACGAACTGGCGCGGAAGCGCGACGGTCTCAGGGACGCCGACAGGGCCCTGATCGACGATCTGCTGGCGCAGCGCAACGGCCTGTCGGAGGGGCTCCGTGGCCTTTTCGGCAGTGCCGGCGGCCTGAAGATCCGGCATCATGGCGACTTCCACCTCGGCCAGATGCTGATCGTCAAGGACGACATCTTCATCATCGACTTCGAAGGAGAACCGCGGCGGTCCCAGGCCGAGCGGCGGGCCAAGGCGCCGGCTGCGCGCGATGTCGCCGGACTGATCCGCTCGATCGACTATTCCACGACCGCGGCGCTGGAGCGCGCGCAGAAGGCGCTGGTGGACGAGTCCGGCAAGATCGCGGCCGCGCTCGATGTCTGGCGGACGCGCTCGACGGAGGCGTTCCTGGCTGCCTATCGCGAGACGATGGCCGACAGCCCGGTGTGGCCCGTGGATCGTGCGGCAGCCGATCAGATCCTGGACTTCTTCCTGATCGAAAAGGCGCTATACGAGATCGAATACGAACTCGCCTATCGTCCCGATTGGCTCCGCGTGCCGCTGGCTGGCATTCTTCGCATCCTGACTCGGCAGCCCGAGGAGAATTCATGACCGTCCAATTGACCGATGACGCCTATGCGGTGCTCGAAGGCCGCCACGCGGACCCGTTTCGCTATCTCGGCCCGCATCCCGAGGACGACCGCGTCGTCGTCCGGGCGCTGTTGCCGGATGCGACCGCGGTCGAGGCGGTCGGCGAGCATGGCGAGACGGCCATCCTCGAGCGGGTTCACGATGCCGGTCTGTTCGCCGGGCCGCTGCCGAACGGCTCACATCGCTATCAGCTCCGCGCCCGGTTCGGCGACACTACCGTGGATCTCGAAGATCCGTATCGCTTTCCCCCGATCCTGACCGAGTTCGATCTGTATCTGCTGGGCGAAGGCACCGATCAGCGGCTGTACGACAAGCTCGGCGCGCACCCGATGGTGCTGGAAGGCGTCAGAGGCGTCGGCTTCGTGGTGCTGGCGCCCAATGCCCGCCGCGTCAGCGTGGTCGGCGACTTCAACTTCTGGAATCCGCGCCGGCACCAGATGCGGGTGCGCGGCAACGGCTATTGGGAGCTGTTCATCCCCGGCGCCACCGCCGGCGATCACTACAAATTCGACATGACCGGGCCGAACGGCGAGACGCTGCCGCAAAAGTCCGATCCGATGGCGTTCGCCGCCGAGATGCGGCCGAAGACGGCCTCGATCGTGGTGGATCAGACCCGGCTGCCGCTGCCACGCCCGGCGCCGGACAACATCAACGCGCTCGGCGCGCCGATGTCGATCTACGAGGTGCATCTGGGCTCGTGGCGCCGCAAGGACGGCGAGCAGTGGCTGACCTATCGCGAGCTCGCCGAGCAATTGCCGGCCTATGTCCGCGACATGGGCTTCACCCATGTCGAATTTTTGCCGGTCAGCGAGCATCCGTTCGACGGCTCCTGGGGCTATCAGCCGACCGGGCTGTTTGCGCCGACCAGCCGGTTCGGCACGCCGGAGGATTTCTGCGCGCTGATCGACGCCTGCCATGAGCACGGCATCGGCGTGCTGCTCGACTGGGTCCCCGGCCACTTCCCCGACGATCCGCACGGGCTCGGCAATTTCGACGGCACCGCGCTGTACGAGCACGCCAACCCGCTGCAGGGCCGGCATCTGGACTGGGGCACGCTGATCTACAATTACGGCCGCACCGAAGTGGTGAACTTCCTGGTGTCGAACGCGCTGTTCTGGCTGGAACGCTACCGCATCGACGGGTTGCGGGTCGATGCGGTGGCCTCGATGCTGTATCTCGACTACAGCCGGCCGGCGGGCGGCTGGATCCCGAACAAGTTCGGCGGCCGCGAGAACATCGAGGCGATCGACTTCCTGCGCCGCTTCAACGCCGAGGTCTACGCCAAATTCCCGCAGGCCACCACGGCAGCCGAGGAATCCACCGCCTGGCCGCAGGTGTCGCGCCCGGTCGAGTTCGGCGGGCTCGGCTTCGGCTACAAGTGGAACATGGGCTGGATGCACGACACGCTGAACTACATCAGCAAGGATCCGATCCACCGCAAATATCACCACGGCCAGATCCTGTTCGGGCTGCACTACGCATTCTCGGAGAACTTCATCCTGCCGCTGTCGCACGACGAGGTCGTGCACGGCAAACGCTCGATCCTCGGCCGGATGCCGGGCGACGAATGGCAGCGCTTCGCCAATCTGCGCGCCTACTACGCCTTCATGTTCGCGCATCCGGGCAAGAAGCTGATGTTCATGGGCAGCGAATTCGGCCAGGAGCGGGAGTGGAATCACGATCGCTCACTCGACTGGCACCTGCTCGACACCCCGAAATACGCCGGCATCCAGGCGCTGGTCCGCGACCTCAACAGACTGTACCGGGACTTGCCGGCGCTGCATCAGCTCGATTGCGATCCGTTCGGCTTCGAATGGATCATCACCGAAGACGCCGCGCGCAACGTGTTCGCCTGGATGCGGAAGGGCAACGACACCCGGGCGCGCTGCCTGGTGATCGTGAATTTCTCCCCGAACGTCTATCAGGACTACCGCGTCCGTGTGCCCTTCCCCGGCCGCTGGCGCGAGGTGCTGAATTCCGACGCCGCGATTTACGGCGGCAGCAATGTCGGCAACGCCGGCGAGGTTCGGACTCTCGAGGGATTGGTGCCCGAGCTCAGTCTGAACATTCCGCCGCTGGCCGCGATCTTTCTGAAGCCGGAAGATTGAGCATGCGCCTTACCGCCGGAAGCTGCTCCCGTCTCGGCGCCACCTGGGACGGCCGCGGCACCAATTTCGCGCTGTTCTCGGCCAATGCCCACAAGGTCGAATTGTGCCTGTTCGACAGCCAGGGCCGCCGCGAGCTGGAGCGGATCGAGCTGCCGGAGCGCACCGAGGACGTTTGGCACGGCTATCTCAACGACGTGTCGCCCGGCCAGCTCTACGGCTACCGGGTGCACGGCCCCTACGATCCCGAGCGAGGCCATCGCTTCAACGCCCACAAGCTGCTGCTCGATCCCTATGCCAAGCGGCTGTCCGGCCGGCTGGTGTGGAGCGATGCGCACTTCGCCTATCGCGCCGGCAGCCCTCGCGAGGATCTGTCGTTCGATCGCCGCGACAACGCCCGCGGCATGCCGAAGGCGGTGGTGGTCGACGAGACCGGCGGCTTCTCGCGCCACGAGAGCCGGCCGAACATTCCCTGGGAAGACACCATCATCTACGAAGCCCACGTCAAGGGCCTGACGCAGCTGCGCGAAGACGTGCCGCCCGGCCTGCGCGGCACCTTCGGCGGGCTCGCCGCGCCGGCGATGATCGATCATTTCAAGCGTCTCGGCGTCACCGCGATCGAACTTCTTCCCGTCCACGCGCTTATCGATGATCGCGTGCTGGTCGAGAAGAAGCTGGTGAACTACTGGGGCTACAATACGATTTCGTTTTTCGCGCCGGAACCGCGCTACGCGCCGGACAATCCGCTCGACGCATTCCGCACAACCGTGGCGCGGCTGCACGACGCCGGCATCGAGGTGATCCTCGATGTCGTCTACAACCACACCGCCGAGGGCAATCATCTCGGCCCGACGCTGTCCTTCCGCGGCATCGACAACGCCTCGTATTACTGGCTGATGCCGGACAATCCGCGGTTCTACGATGATTTCACCGGCTGCGGCAGCTCGGTCAATCTCAATCATCCGCGTGTCCTGCAGATGGTGATGGACAGTCTGCGCTACTGGGTCGAGGTCTGCCACGTCGACGGCTTCCGCTTCGACCTCGCCACCACGCTGGCGCGTGGACCGAACGGTTACGAGCGCAATTCCGGGTTCTTCACCGCGCTGCGTCAGGACCCGGTGCTGGCCTCGGTGAAGCTGATCGCCGAGCCGTGGGACCTCGGCATGGGCGGCTATCAGGTCGGCGCGTTCCCGTCGCAATGGTCGGAATGGAACGACCGCTATCGCAGCGCGATGCGACGCTACTGGAGCGGCGAAGGCAGCCTGATCGGCGAAGTGTCGCGACGGATGACCGGCTCGTCCGACATCTTCAACCACGACAGCCGGATGCCGCGCGCCAGCATCAACCACGTCACCGTGCACGACGGTTTCACGCTCGCGGATCTGTTCAGCTACAACGACAAGCACAACCTCGCCAACGGCGAGGACAACCGCGACGGCTCCAACGACAATCACAGCAACAATTGCGGCCACGAGGGCCCGACCGACGATCCGACGATCGTCGCGCTGCGCCGCCAGCTCCGCAAGAACCAGTTGGCCTGTCTGTTTCTGGCCCAGGGCGTTCCGCTGATGCTCGCCGGCGACGAAGTCGGCAACTCGCAGAACGGCAACAACAACGCCTATTGCCAGGACAACGACATCGGGTGGGTCAATTGGGACGGCCTCAATCGCGAAGACGACATGGTCGATTTCGTCGGCCTGATGAGCGAGATCCGCCGCCGCTTTCCGCAGATCCGCTCGCGTCGATGGCTCGACGGCCGGCGCGCCGACGGGTCCTATGGGGTACTGTGGCTGACGCCATCGGCCACCGAGATGACGGAGCAGGATTGGGCGTTTCCGGACGGACGGTTTCTCGCCTACGTGCTGAGCCCCTCCGAGCCGGGTGCCGAAGCGATCTTCATCGTGCTCAATTCGGGCGCCGAGAAGATCCGGTTTCAGCTGCCGAAATTGCCTGAATATCAGGACTGGCACCAATTGTTCGATACGACCAAGGACAGCGTCCAGGTCGCGCCGCTACCGGCAGGCAGCGAAACGTCGGCACCGCCGCGCTCGGTGCTGGCGTTTTCCGGAGCGGGCGCATGAAGGGGCGGAGCTTCGGCCCGCGGCTGACCGAGAACGGCGCCGAATTCCGGCTGTGGGCTCCCAACGCAACGCGCGTCGACGTCGTGCTCGATCGTCCGCATGCGATGCAACGCGACAAGGACGGCTGGTTCAAGGTCGAGATCGACGGGGCGCGCGGCGGCACGCGCTATCGCTTCCGCATCGACGATACGACCGACGTTCCTGATCCCGCATCCGGCTTCCAGCCCGAGGATATTCAGGGCCCGAGCGAAGTGATCGATCATGCGGCCTATCCGTGGCGCGCCGGCGAATGGCGTGGTCGGCCGTGGCACGAGACGGTGCTGCTGGAAGCGCATGTCGGCAGCTTCACGCCGCAGGGGACGTTCCGCGCGATGATCGACCGGCTCGATCATCTGGTCGACACCGGCGTGACCGCGCTGGAGCTGATGCCGCTGGCGGATTTTCCCGGGCGCCGCAATTGGGGTTATGACGGCGTGCTGTGGTACGCACCCGACAGCGCCTATGGGCGGCCGGAGGATCTCAAGGCGCTGATCGACGCGGCGCACGAGCGCGGCCTGATGATGTTCCTCGACGTCGTCTACAATCATTTCGGCCCCGAAGGAAACTACATCGGCCAATACGCGCCGCCGTTCTTCTCGGATTCGCACACGCCGTGGGGCAACGGGATCAATTACGACGTCGAACAGGTCCGGGCCTTCGCGATCGAGAATGCCGTGTACTGGCTACGCGAATATCATTTCGACGGGTTGCGCCTCGATGCCGTGCACGCCATCCCGGATCAGGGCGAAATCCCGATGCTGCACGAACTGAGCCGGGAAGTCGGCAAGCTCGCCGCAGAGACCGGCCGCCACATCCACCTGGTGCTCGAAAACGACGACAACATCGCCGCCGTCCTCGATCCTGTCGTCGATCCCCCGCGCGGACAGTATCGCGCGCAATGGAACGACGACTATCACCACGCCTGGCACGTCGCCCTGACCGGCGAGAAGCAGGGGTACTATTCCGACTATGCAGACGCGCCGCTGAACGCCATCGCCCGCGCGCTGGGCTCGGGCTTCGTCTATCAGGGCGAGCCGTCCGGGCATCGCGGCGGTCAGCCGCGCGGCGAGCCCAGCGGCAAGCTGCCGCCGCTCGCTTTCGTCAATTTCCTGCAGAACCACGATCAGATCGGCAATCGCGCGCTCGGCGACAGGCTGGAAAGCCTGGCGAAGCCGAAGGCGGTCGAAGCCGCGCTCGCGATCACGCTGCTGGCGCCGACGATCCCGATGTTGTTCATGGGCGAGGAATGGGGATCGCAGGCGCCGTTTCCGTTCTTCTGCGATTTCCACGGCGAACTCGCCGATGCCGTCCGCCGGGGTCGACGCAAGGAATTCGCCGGCGCCTACGAGACATACGGCGACGAGGTCCCCGACCCGCTCGACGAATCGACCTTCAAGAGCGCGGTCATCGACTGGAGCGAGCGCGACGACGGCCGCGGCGCAGCGCGGCTGGCGCTCGTGAAGCGGCTGCTCGACATCCGGCGCAACACTCTCGTGCCGCGCCTGCCAGGCGCCCGCTTCGGCAATGCCGAGATCGCCGAGGACGGCCTGCTCCGCGCCCGCTGGCGGCTCGGAGACGGCGCCACGCTCAAGCTCGTCGCCAATCTGTCGGACCACGACGTCGCCTTCAAGGCACCGCCCGATGGAACTAATGTGTGGGGCGACGATTGGAACGGGATGATTCCGCCGTGGGCGGTGACCTGGCGCCTCGAAGAGTCCTGATGCCTCCCGCGATCCCGACTGCGACTTACCGTATCCAGCTCACCGCCGCTTTCGGCTTCGACGATGCGGCCGCGATCGTGCCGTATCTCAAGGCGCTCGGGATTTCGCATCTCTACGCGTCGCCCTTCACCAAGGCGCGCCGCGGATCGACCCACGGCTACGACATCGTCGATCACACCACGCTCAACCCCGAACTCGGCGGCGAAGAGGCGTTCGCGCGACTGTCCGCGGCGCTGAAGAGCCACGATATCGGCCTGATCCTCGACTTCGTCCCCAACCATGTCGGCGTTCACTTCGCCGACAATCCATGGTGGCTGGACGTTCTGGAATGGGGCCCGGCATCGCCGCATGCCGCCTCGTTCGACATCGACTGGGAGATGCTGCCGTTCCGCAACCGCGGCGGGGTGTTGCTGCCGATCATCGGAACCTCCTACGGCAAGGCGCTGGAGAGCGGCGAGATCGGGCTACGCTACGACGCCGGCGACGGCAGTTTCTCGGCTTGGTACTTCGAACACCGGTTGCCGATCGCGCCGCAGCGCTACAGCGAGATCCTGCGTACGATCGTACGCGAGGCCGATGCCACCGATCATCCCGCCGGCAAGGCGATCCTCGCGCTCGCCGCGCGCTATCGCGGATTGCGCCACCCGGATCGCAAGGAAGCGCCGGACTTCAAGGCGGCGCTGAAGGCTGTTCCGGGCAGCGCCGACCTGATCGACAAGGGCCTCGCCGCCTATCGGGCCGGCGAAGGCCGCAATACGCAGATTCAGGCGCTGCACAATCTGCTCGAACGCCAGCACTACAAGCTCGGCCATTGGCAACTCGCCGCGAGCGAGATCAACTATCGCCGCTTCTTCGACGTCAACACCCTCGCCGGCTTGCGCGTCGAGGACGCCGGCACGTTCGAGGGGATCCACACGCTGGTGAAGCGGCTGATCGCCAACGGTCAGCTACAGGGCCTGCGGCTCGACCACATCGACGGCCTGCGCGACCCTGCGCAATATTTCCAGCGCCTGCGCCGGCTCACCCGCGAGGCGCAGGGGCCTGCCGCGCCGCCGCTCTACATGGTGATCGAGAAGATCCTCGGCGACGGCGAGCCGTTGCGGCGCTTCGCCGGTGTCCACGGCACCACCGGCTACGAATGGCTGAATGTCATCACCCAGGCGCTGGTCGACGGCGCAGGCCTGCAGCCGCTCGACGAGGTCTGGCGGCAGGTGAGCAACACCTCGCCGGATTTTCCGCCGGTGCTGATGCGCGCCAAGCGCCGCGTGCTGGAGACGCTGCTGCTCAGCGAATTCACCGTGCTGACGCGGCTGCTGGCCCGGATCGCCAGCGGGCACTATTCGACGCGCGATTTCTCCGCCGACAATCTGCGGCAGGTGTTCGAACTCTACGTGCTGCACTTCCCGGTGTATCGCACCTATATCAGCGGGTCCGGCCCGAACGGACCCGATCGCGAACTGATCGCCCAGACCATCGAGAAGGCGCGCGCCGACTGGTTCGGCGCGGACGACGGCATTTTCGACTTCCTGCAGGACGCGCTGACGATGGACCTGCTGAAGGGCCGGGCCGCGCACAGCAAGCCGCGGGTGCGCCGCTTCGCGCTCAAGGTCCAGCAATTCACCGGGCCGACCATGGCGAAGTCGCTAGAGGACACCGCCTTCTATCGCTACCATCGCCTGCTCGCGCTCAACGAGGTCGGCGGCGAACCCGCCGCGCACGCGCTGGCGCCGGATGCCTTCCATCAGCTGATGACGCAGCGGGCGCAGGACTGGCCGCACGGCATGACCGCGACCATGACCCACGACGCCAAGCGCGGCGAAGACGCGCGGACGCGGCTGCTGGCGCTGGCGGAGATGCCGGGCGAATGGGCCAGCCTGGTCGCCAAATGGAAGCTGCTGAACGCGGCCCATCTGGTGACGGACGGCGCGATGCGGGCCCCGTCGGCGACGTTCGAATACATGCTGTATCAGGGCCTGCTCGGCGCCTGGCCGCTCGAACCCGACGCCGACTTCACCGACCGGATTCAGGGCTACGCGCTGAAGGCCGCGCGCGAAGGCAAAGAAGAGACCAACTGGATCAACCCGAACCTCGCTTATGAGGAAGGCATCCGCATCTTCGTCGACCGCATTCTCGACCCCGCCCAGTCCGGCGCGTTCCTCGACTCGCTGCAGCGCGCGTCCGAGCGCGTCTCCGTGATCGGCGCGCTGAATTCGCTGAGCCAGGTCACGCTGAAGACGATGATGCCCGGCGTCCCTGATTTGTATCAGGGCACGGAGTTCTGGGACTTCTCTCTGGTCGATCCCGACAATCGCCGCCCGGTCGATTTTGCCGCCCGCGAAAAGGCGCTCGCAGCGCTTGCCGAGCCGGACTGGGACGCGCTGCTGCGCAACTGGAGCGACGGCCGCGTCAAGCTGGCCTGGACCCGGCAGTTGCTCGCGATCCGCAACGAACTCCGCAGCGTGTTCACCGACGGGGATTATCGGCCGCTCGCGATCTCGGGTCCGCATCGCGACCATGCGATCGCTTTCGCCCGCACCCGCGGCGCTCAGGCCGTGATCGTGGTAGTTGGAAAGAACTTCGCACCGCTGTCGGACAACGGCCGGCGATGGCCGCGCGGCGACGCGTTCGACGCCACAGTGGATGTTTCCGGATTCACCGTCGAAGGCACGACCGGAAGCGACGTGAAGCTCTCCGAGCTGTTTCGCAATCTGCCGGTCGCGGTCCGTCAGGCGCGCCTGAGCAATCTCGCCGGCCCGGCTCGGCCACGCCGAAAGACAAGCGCCTGAATCGCGGTCGCGGGGAGACTACAGAGCAAAGCCGTCCGGGATCTCGCGCCGGACGGCTTGGCGGATCTCGTGCCGATTGGTCATCGGTTCCCTCCTCCGCTTCGCGATGATTTCAGCCAGCGGTTACGCGAGCCTTAAGACGCAGATGCAAAAGATTCGATGACTTGCTTGTTGCGTAGCAACACGCATCCCTGTCGCGATGCGGCGATACGCGTTACTTCTTCTCAAGCAGCAAGTGTCCGCGCTTGCGGATCGTCTGCTGGGCGACGTCGGCGAATTTCTGCAGCAGCCATGGTAATCGCACTTCCAGCAGAACGTGATCGTCGGCGATATCGACGTGGCCGGCCGCGACCTGGCCCAGCGCGCGCACTCTGAAAATCATACGGTCGCCCTGCCAGATCTCCTCGTCGAGCTTCAGCATAGGCACGCTGACCGCCGCCTGGCCCAACCCGCTCTTCAGACGGCGCGCGGCTTCGTCACGTCCCAGCCGATGAGGTATCGATACGACAAGCGGAGCTGACATCCGTACTTCCTTCCGTCATCGGGGTGTTGCGTCGATCGGTATTTAGGGCGCTCCACCGGAAATAACAGGGCATGCGGCCGGTTCAATCTATGGAACCTTCACTCTCGCCGCGTGTTTCCGCTCTGACAGAGGCGGAGCATTCGGGCGACCCGTCGCGACAAGGAGAGCGAGATGTCTATCGGCACAATCATACTGATTATTCTGATCATTGCCCTGCTGGGCGGTTTCAGCGGCATCGGCGGCGGACCGTTCTACGGCACCGGCTATTATGGCGGCGGCGGCCTCGGCCTGATCATCATCATTCTGGTGATCCTGCTCCTGCTCGGCAAGATCTGATCCCTCTGCGACGCCTTCAAGCCCCGCTGGATGCGAGCGCCTCGAGCGCCGCCCTCAGCGGGGCCGCTGATTCGTCGTAGTCCGCCCACGCCTTGGTCTTGCGAAGCAGGGCCGGCACCGTACCCAGCGTGAACCGCTTCGGATCGAGGCCCGCTTTGACCTGACTCCAGGTCACCGGCATCGATACAGTGGCTCCCTCGCGCGCCCGGGGGGACAGCGCCGCGACCGCCGTCGACATCCGGTCGTTGCGCAGGTAGTCGAGGAAGATCTTTCCCTTGCGCTGCTGCTTCGACATGTTGAGCAGATAACGCTCAGGACTGTCGTCGGCCATCTGCGCGCACACCGTCTGCGCGAATATCTTGGCCTGCTTCCAGTCGACGTCGTCCTTCGGCTGCAGCGGCACCACGACGTGCAGTCCCTTACCGCCGGTGGTCTTGCAGAACGTCGACAGTCCGATCGTCTCCAGTCGGTCTTTCATTTCGCGTGCCGCGGCGACCACGTCGTCGAAGCCGACATCCGGGGCGGGATCGAGATCGAACACGAGCCGCCCTGGTACGTCGTAGGCGCCGGGCGCGCAGTTCCACGGATGCAGTTCGAGGCCGCCGATCTGCGCCACCGCGATCAGCCCTTCGACACGATCGATCTGGACATAGGGCTTGCGGTCACCGGAGACCTTCGCGAGGTCGATCAGGTTCGACATCCCGGGCATCGCATGGCGCTGGAAGAAATGCTCGCCGTCGATGCCGTCGGGCGCCCGCACGATCGAGCACGGCCGCCCTTTGATGTGCGCGATCAGCCAGTCGCCGACCGCTTCGTAGTAATGTGCGAGGTCGAGCTTGGTGATCGCCTCGCTGATCTCGCTCGCCGGCCACAGCACCTTGTCCGGCTTGGAGATCGAGATTCCCATCACCTCGGCGCGGCTGGCGGCGGACGCGACTTTCCGCACAGCCGGGGCTGCTTTCGTCCCGCGCTTCGGCTTCGGCCGCGCGATCCCGACCTGGGCAGGCTTCTCCGCCACGACTTCGTCCGCCGGCTTGTCGGCGCGCAGCCCCTTGAACGCCGCCTGCCGCACCATGCCGGCGCCGGTGAAGCCGGCGAATTCGATCTCGGCGACCAGGTCCGGTGTCACCCAATTCACGTCGCTGGTCTTGCGCGGCGCGTTTTCGCCCGCGAACGGATTGTCCTTTGATGCGCGCGCCTTCAACTCGGGCAGGATGCGCTTCACCACGTCCTGGCCGAATCCGGTGCCGACCAGGCCGACGTAAGCCAAATGATGATTCCCCGCGCGATCGTCGCTCTGCACGCCGACCATCAGCGACCGGAATTTGCCGGCCGTCGTTTTCCAGCCGCCGATCACCACCTCGTGCCCGGCACGGCACTTCGCCTTGGTCCAGTTGTCGCTGCGGCCGGAGCGATACGGCGCGTCCAGCTTCTTGGAGACGATGCCTTCGAGCGACAGCTTGCAGGCCGATTGCAGGATGGCATCGCCGCCGGTCTCGAAGTGCTCGACATAGCGGATCAGGCCTTCCTTGCGACGTCCGCGCGCGGCTTTGAGCAGATCTTGCAGGCGCTGCTTGCGCTCGGACAGCGGCAAAGACCGTAGATCCTCACCGTCGGCATAGAGCAGATCGAACGCAAAGCAGATCAGCTTGTCGCTGTCGCCGTCCGACAGCGCCGCCTGCAACGCCGCGAAGTCGGGATGGCCGTGATGATCGAGCGCGACGATCTCGGTGTCGATGATCGCATCCGGCAGGCCCGCAGCCTCGTCGGCGATCGCCCGAAATTTCGCGGTCCAGTCGAGCCCCTTGCGGGTCCTGAGCGCAGCCTCGCCGTGCGCGATGCGCAACTGCATCCGATAGCCGTCGAACTTGATCTCGTGGCGCCAGCCGTCGCTGCCGGGCGGACGCTCGACCGAAGTGCAGAGCTGCGGCGGGATGAAGTCCGGCATTGCGGCGACCTTCACCGGCTTGCGCGTGGCCCTCGACGTCGTCTTCGTTGTGCGGGACTTCGCTGCGGCCTTCTTCGGCGCCTTCTTCGCCGCGGCGCGCTTGGGTCTCGCCGCCTTTCCGGCGTCGTCGGCCGCGCGCGCGTCCGCGGCCAGCCCCTTGTTCGAGTCCCACACCGCGTCGGCCTTCACCCGCGCCACCTTGCCTGTCATGAACGGCTTCGGCGCCCGCCCCTTGCCTTCGGCGATCTGCTTCATGGTCCGGCCCGACGCCACCGAGCGATCCTCGTCGAGAATGTCGTTGGCCTTGCCCTCGCGGGCGTCGTCGTCGCGATGCTTGATCAGCAGCCAGTTGGTCCGCTTGCCGCCGTTGCGGTCGTGGCGCATCCGCACCAGCACCCAGCTGCCGTGCACCTTCTCGCCGTCGAGCGTGAATTTCAGATCGCCGGTCTTGAACCCCCGCTCGGGATCATCGCAGTCCCAATAGCCGCGGTCCCAGAGTTGCACCGTGCCGCCGCCGTACTGGCCCTTGGGAATGGTGCCTTCGAAGTCGCCGTAGTCGAGCGGGTGGTCCTCGACCTCGACCGCGAGCCGCTTGTCGCGTGGATCGAGCGATGGGCCGCGCGTCACCGCCCAGGACTTGAACACGCCGTCATATTCGAGCCGCAGGTCGTAGTGCAGCCGCGTCGCGTCGTGCTTCTGAATTACGAAGCGCCGCCGCTTCGACGGCACGACCTCGGCATCGCCGCGCGGCTCGGCGGTCTGTTCGAAGTCGCGCTTGTTGCGATACAGGGTGAGGGTCTTGCTGGCCGCCATGGTCGTCTCCGCCTCGCAGCGCTCGTGCGCATGTCGCCGAGCACCGGAACCAAAACCCCACCGCTGGGTTGAAGTTCCCGATCGGACGCCGCCGTCCGGTCGCCCCGCATCCCCCGTCATCGGAGAGCATCATGGCCCCGCGCCGCGCCTACTGGAAGGGCTCGCTGAAACTGTCCTTGGTCAGTTGTCCCGTGGCGCTGTATCCGGCCTCGACCAGCGTCGAGAAGACCCGCTTTCACATGATCAACACCGAGACCGGCAACCGGCTGAAGCAGCAGATGATCGACGAGGAAACCGGCGACGTGGTCGAAAAGCAGCAGAAGGGCCGCGGCTACGAAGTCCGCAAGGGCAAGTATGTCGCGATCGAGAAGGACGAGCTCGAAGCGGTGCAGATCGAGAGTACCCACACCATCGAGATCGACAGCTTCGTGCCCGCCGACGAGATCGACAAGCGCTACCTCGACCATCCGTACTACATCGCACCGGAGGGCAAGGCCGGGGTAGACGCCTTCGCCGTGATCCGCGACGCGATGAAGGACAAGGGCCGCGTCGCGCTGGGGCGGATCGTGCTGACCAACCGCGAGCATGTGATCGCGATCGAGCCGCTCGGCAAGGGCCTGCTCGGCACCACGTTGCGTTATCCCTACGAACTGCGCGACGCCGAGGATTATTTCGACGGCATCAAGAGCCCGAAAATCTCCAAGGACATGGTCGAACTCGCCGGGCACATCCTCGACACCAAGGCGGCGCATTTCGATCCGTCGACCTTCAAGGACGACTACGAGACCGCGCTGAAGGCGCTGGTCAAGCGCAAGGCCGCCGGCAAGTCGATCAAGATCCCCGAGCCGCGCGAGACGTCCGACAACGTCGTCAGCCTGATGGATGCGCTCAAGCAGAGCCTCGGCGGCAAGAAGGGCAGCAAGCCTGCGCCGCGGCGCGCGGCGTCACGCGGCGGTAGCCGCGCGGCGAAGAAGGCCCACCGCTCGGCGGCGCGTTCACGCAAGGCGAGCTGAGGCGCCTTTACCAATCGATCCATCGTTCGTCATTCCGGGGCGCGCGTAGCGCGAGCCCGGAATCCATAACCCCGGTGCTCGGATTTGAGCGAGGAAGGCGATCGAGTACGTCTTGCCAGTTGGCGTAGGTGTTATGGATTCCGGGTTCGCTCGCTTGCGCGAGCGCCCCGGAATGACGAACGCTAGAGCAGCTCTGGTTTTGATGGAATCACCGCCGTCATCCTGAGGTGCCCGCTGGGCCGCGCCATGCGCGGCGCTGCGGGCCTCGAAGGATGAGCCGCAAACGCCTTGGCCGCATCCTTCGAGGCTCGCTGCGCTCGCACCTCAGGATGACGACACCGCACGCGAGAATGCCGCGTTGCTTCAATCATTCGATGAAGGGCTCTAGGACGTTTGTAGCGAGGGCGTTTGTCGACGGAGCTCAACCCTTCTTCGACGGCGTGCGCTTGCGGCCCGTCGCCGACTTGCGGGCCGCCGTCTTCTTCGTCTTCTCTTTCGACGACTTCTTGGTCGCCTTCTTCGCCGCCGTCTTCTTTGTGGTCGTCTTCGCCGACTTCTTGGTCGTCTTCTTCGTGGCCTTGGTGCCGGTCTTCTTCGCGCCCTTCTTGCTCGGCACTTTCTTGCCTTCGGCGCGCGCTTCCGACAGGCCGATCGCGATCGCCTGCTTGCGGCTCTTCACCGTCTTGCCGGAGCCGCCGCTCTTCAGCGTGCCGGACTTGCGCTTCTTCATCGCGCGCGCGACCTTGGCCGACGCTTTCTTCGCATATTTTCTGGCCATCAATTCCTCCCATGGAAACAAAGATCAATCGTCCGAGATGATCATTGGTTCCCGACCGCGCCGCTTCAGTCGTCGGCGCGATCGGCGGTAGCGGCCTTGGTGATGACGAACACGATCGCCGCTTCGGATCGTGTCGCGCTGTCGACCTGATCCCCGGTCTGCCGGATCAGCACCGGAATATCGATCAGCGACATCGGATCGGTGCAATGCACTTCCAGCCGGTCACCGCCGCGCAGCGCGGTCAGCGCCTTGCGCGTCTTCAGCACCGGCAGCGGACATTTCAGTCCGGTCAGGTCGAGCTTGATCGTTGTCATCGCCGCGGACGATGGCGAAGCGCGTGGCCTGCGTCAATCACTCCGCCGTTCGCCTTATTGCGGACGAGCGCCTCCGCCTGTACCACCATGAGGTGCCCCGAAATGTTCGGAAGACGCTCGATGGCCGACCCCCCCGCCCCACCTGCAATCATCCTCGCCGGAGGCCTGGCGCAGCGCATGGGCGGCGGCGACAAAGCGCTGCGCATGGTCGGCGGCCGAACTCTGCTGGCGCTGGTGATCGACCGCCTGGCATCGCAATGCGACATCCTGGCGCTGAGCGCCAACGGCGACCCGGCGCGGTTCGCGGACTACGACCTGCCGGTCATCGCCGATCCGGTCGATGGTTTTCGCGGTCCGCTCGCCGGCGTGCTCGCCGGGCTGGACTGGGTCGCCGAGCACCGGCCCGCCGCCCGATGGATGCTGAGCACGCCGGCGGATTGTCCGTTTCTGCCGCGCGATCTGGTCGCGCGGCTGCATCAGGCGCGGATCGATCAGCAGGCCGACATCGCCGTCGCCGCATCGGCCGGCCGCTCGCATCCGGTGATCGCGCTGTGGCCCGTCGGCCTGCGCATCGACCTGCGCCGCGCCTTGCTCGCCGACGACATCCGCAAGGTCGACCGCTTCACCGCGCGCTATCCGCGCGCGATGGCCGAATGGCCGGTCGAGCCGGCCGATCCGTTCTTCAACGCCAACACGCCGCAGGACCTCGCCGAGGCGGAGGGGCTCGCCATGCGCGAGCCGGACTGACGACGGCGATCACGGCGTCAGCACCGCGCGGCCGACCAACCGCCCCTTCTGCAGATCCATCAGCGCCTCGTTGGCCTTGGGCAGCGGCAGCGGCGTCACCGGAATCGGCGCGATCTTGTTGGCGCGCACCAGATCGAGCAGTTCCTGGGTCTCGCGCAGATTGCCGACATACGAGCCCTGAATCGTGATCGCGCGCATCGGGATGAACGGCAGCGCCCATGGCGCGCCGCCGCCGAACAGGCCGACGATCACCAGCTTGCCGCCTTTGGTGAGACAGTCGAAGCCGAGTTGCGCGGTCTGCGAATTGCCGACGAGGTCGAGCGCGCCACGCACCGGCGCGCCGGCCTTCTTGGCGATTTGCTCCAGCGCGTCGGGCGCCGCGCCGTCGACCGTCGCCATCGCGCCGGCCTGCTCCGCCGCCTCGCGCTTCCTGGCGTCGATATCGACCATGATCGCGCCCTTGCCGCCCATCGCCTTCAGCAGCGACAGCGCCATCAGCCCGAGCCCGCCGGCGCCGAACATCACGATCGGACCGTCGAAGGCGAATTCCAGCTTCTTCAGCGCGCTGTAGGTGGTGACGCCCGAACACGCATACGGCGCCGCGGTCACCGGATCGAGCCCGTCGAGGCTGAGCAGATAGCGCGGATGCGGCACGATCAGTTCGTCGGAATAGCCGCCGTCGCAATACACGCCGAGGAACCGCGGCTTGAGGCACATGTTCTCGTCGCCTTCGCGACACACCGCGCATTGGCCGCAGCCGATCCACGGATACACCAGCGCGACATCGCCGATCTTCGCATCCTTGGCGTCGGGTCCTGCGGCGACGATCTCGCCGACGGTCTCGTGCCCCATCGTCAGCGGCAATGCCACGCCGCGATCGGCCAGCGACAGCTTCTTGCGGCCGTGGCCGAGTTCGTAGCCGCCCTCCCAGATGTGCAGATCGCTGTGGCAGATGCCGGCGGCCTTGACGCGCAGCAGCACCTGCGTGCCGGTCAATTCCGGCGTCGGCCGGTTGTCTTCGCTAAGCGGCTGGCCGAAGCCCGAGACGCGAAAGCTCTTCATGGCGTGGTCTCCCCGATTTTTCTTATCGTCTAGATATGACATGGCGCAGCACAGCCGTCGACTGGCGCGACAATGCGCTCATCCTGCAGTGCGGAATTCCTGCGCGGTTTGCGAGACCAGCTCCGCGACCGGCACGATGCCGCCGACGCCCGAGGTCGAATGTCCCGCGCTCCAGATATCGCGCCAGCGTTGCGGCCGGTTCTCGCGCGCGCCGACGTCGATGTCCTTGCCGATGTCGATCGCGCCGCGTACCGGCAGATCGTCCGGGTCGAGTCCGGCAGCCACGATCGACGGCCGCAGCATGTTGGTCTGCAGGCCGGTGAACGCCGTCGTCAGCAGGATATCGTCGGCAGAGGACTCGACCAGCATCGCCTTGTTGCGTGGGTCGGCGGCGCTCTCTTGCGTCGCAATAAACTTGGTGCCCATGTAGCCGAGATCGCAGCCGAGCGTCATCGCCGCACGCAGCGCGACGCCGTCGCCGATTCCGCCGGCCAGCACGATCACGCCGTCGAAGAACCGACGCACGGCACGGACGAACGCGAACGGATTGAGCCAGCCGGTCTGCCCGCCGGCGCCGGCGGTCAGCAGCACCAGCCCGTCGGCGCCCGCCGCCGCCGCGCGTTCCGCGTGGCGAATGCTGGCGACGTCCGCCAGCACCATCGCGCCGACATCGTGCAGCGGCTGGATCACGGCCTCCGGCGAGCCGACGCTGGTGATCACCATCTCGGGCCTGTGCATCAGCAGCACCGCGAGGTCGTCGGCGAGCCGCGCATTGGAGCGATGCACGATCAGGTTCGGGCACCACGGCGCCGCGCGACGGCCGCTCCGTTGCTCGTGGTCCGCCAACCGCTGCGCGATCGTGCCGATCCAGCTTTCGAGTTGTTCCGTATTACGGCAATTCACCGTCGGAAATGATCCGATCACGCCGTTGCTACATGCGGAGGCGACCAGATCGACGCCGGATACCAGAAACATCGGCGCCGCGATCAACGGAAGCTCGAGCCGGCCGCGAAACCGGGCGAGACGATCGGACATTTCCACGGCAGTTCCTCCTGCTCTGTTTGCATCTTCCGCGCAGCGGCGTGCTAGGTTCGTCGCCTAACATTGGCACGCGCAATGGCCGATGACAAAGATCCGGGAGAACGCCCATGACCGACGCCCTCTACGCCTTCCCCACCGCCTGCACGCAGACGCTGCGTGCGCTGTCGCGCTATCCGTCGCGCAATGCCTTCGCGTGGCCGGGCGGCAGCATGAGCTATCGCGGCGCGATCGACATGATCGGCAGCATCCAGAAGGTGTTCATGGGGCTCGGCATGGAGCCCGGCACGCGCGTCGCGCTGCTCACCGCCAATCGCGCCGAGAGCTGGTGCGCGGGCGTCGCGGCGCAGCTGTCGCGGTTTGCGATCACCTGGCTGCATCCGCTCGGCTCGCTGCAGGACCAGCTCGACCAGATCGACGATTCCGAGGCGGCGATCCTGCTGATCGACGCCGCGGCGTTCCTGCAGCGCGGCGGCGAGCTTGCCGGGCAAGCGAGCAAGCTGCGGCACGTCTTCACGCTCGGGCGCGCCGACTACGGCGTCGACCTGCTGGTCGCGATCGACAAGGCGGGCTCCGCAACGCCGCGCGACTTCGCCCGGATCGACGACGTCGCGGTGCTGAACTACACCGGCGGCACCACCGGAAAATCCAAGGGCGCACTGCGTCGGCATCGCGAGAACGCCGGCTTCGCGGCAGCGATCCTCGCCGATTTCGAGATCCCAATGGACCCGCGCTATCTGACGGTGGCGCCGATCAGCCATGTCGCCGGGACCAAGGTGCTGCCGGCGCTGATGCGCGGCGGCACCGTGCACATGCTGAAGGGCTTCGATCCGGAGGCGGTCCTCGCCACGATCGAACGCGAGCGCATCAACTTCACGCTGTTCGTGCCGACCATGGTCTATGTGCTGCTCGATCATCCGAAGCTGGCGAGCACCGATCTCTCCTCGCTTGAGCTGGTGCTGTACGGCGCCTCGCCGATGTCGCCGACGCGCCTCGTCGAAGGCATCGAACGAATCGGCCCGGTGTTCTCGCAGCTCTACGGCCAGACCGAGTGTTACCCGGTGTCGGTGCTGCGCAAGGCCGATCACGATCCGAAGCAGCCCGAGCTGTTCCTGTCCTGCGGCTTTCCGATCGCCGCCTGCGACGCGCGGATCCTCGACGAGAACGATCAGGAGGTCGCGACCGGCGAGTCCGGCGAAATCTGCGTGCGCGCGCCGCATGTGATGGCGGAATACTGGAAGCGTCCCGAGCAGACCGCCGAGACGCTGAAGAACGGCTGGCTGCACACCGGCGACATCGCGCGGCGCGACGATCGCGGCTACATGTACATTCTCGACCGCAAGAAGGACATGATCGTGTCCGGCGGCTTCAACATCTTCCCGCGCGAGGTCGAGGACGTGCTGTCGACGCATCGCGACGTCGCGATGGTCGCCGTCGTCGGCGTTCCCGACGACAAATGGGGCGAAGCCGTCACCGCGATCGTCGTCGCCCGCGCAGGTAGCAAGCCGGACGAGCAGGAATTGATCGAACTGGTGAAGAGCCGCAAGGGCTCCGCGCACGCGCCGAAGCAGATCAAATTCGTCAGCGAACTGCCGATGACCGGCGTCGGCAAGATCGACAAGAAGGTGCTGCGCGCCGATTTCTGGAAGGGCCGCGACCGGATGGTGGGTTAGGCCACGATCCCCTCATTCGTCATTCCGGGGCGCGCCGTAAGGCGCGAACCCGGAATCGGACACGCAAACAATTCGAGATTCCGGGTTCGCTTGCTTCGCAAGCGCCCCGGAATGACGGGCGTAAGGCACATCGAAGCCGCTACGACCTGAACAGCCGCGTGTACTGCGTCTCGTGGCGCAGACTGGCGAGGTCGGCGCGGAAGGTGGCGCCACCGAGATCGTCGAGCGAGGCGCGCAACGCGCGGTCGCCGGTGGCGATCACGGCGGGTTCGAGCGCGGCCAGCAGGCGCTGGCTGTCGGTCTGGCCGAGCGGCACCAGCCGCGCGCCGGCGGAAATCCAGTTCGAGACCACCGCATGCAGAAACGCGTGCAGCGTCGCGGCCAACGGCACGCGATGCGTCGCGCTGACGAGGCCGACCGCGACCGGATAGGCCAGCGCGCCGTTGCAGGCGCCCACCGCGCGGGCGAGGCCGTCGCTGGCCCAGGCGTGACGCACGATCTCGATGAAAGCCTTGCCCTGCGCCGTGGTTTCGAGATGGCGCTCGGCCGAGGGCACCATCGCGGCCGCAAGTTCGGCGACGTCGCGCAGCGCCGCGTCGTCGCCGGCCTCGACCGCACGATAGGCCTGCGCGAGGAAGACACCGTCGCAAAAGCCGGCGCCGTGTTCGAGCATCGCGCCGAGCCAGTCGCGCAAGGACGCCGCGTCGGCGACGTCGCCGGCCTCGACCGCCCATTCGAGGCCGCTGGAATAGGAAAACGCACCGACCGGAAACGCCGGCGACAGCCAGGTCATCAGCCGATACAGCGACGCGCCCTGCTCCGCCGACAGCGGCCCGGCGGTCGCCTCCGGCATGTTACTTGTGGTCATGCTTGTGGGAATGGCCGTGCCCGTGATCGTGGCCGCAATGCTCGTCATGGACGTGGTGATCGTGGGCGTGATCATGCCCGGCATGATCGTGTTTGCCGTGATCGTGCTTGTGATCGTGCTCATGATCGGCGTGGTCATGATGACCATGGTCATGGTGCCGATGCTCATGGCCGCCATGATCATGATGCGCGGCGCCCTCGTGCGCCGGCGCATAGGCGCCGCCTTCGGGATCGAACGGCGCCTCGATCTCGACCGCCTTGCCGCCGAGCCCCCTGACCATGTCGGCGATGACGTGATCGCGGCGGATGCGCAGCGCCTTGGCCATGATCTGGGTCGGCAGATGGCGGTTGCCGAGGTGCCAGGCGAGCCGCACCAGGTGTTGCGGATCGCGGCCGCGGATTTCCAGCAACGGCTCCGGCGCCGCGACCACTTCGATCAGCCGGCCGTCGTCGAGCACCAGCGCGTCGCCGCCGCGCAACGCCGTGGCGTGTTCGAGATCGAGCAGGAACGACAATCCGCGGGTGCCGGTCATCGCCATGCGGCGGCGATGCCGGTCGTCGAAATCGAGCACCACGGTGTCGGCCGCCGGCTCCTTCCAGTGATATTGCCCGTGGACCTTGCTCGCTCGGATCATGACGATACTCTTCGGCTTTCGGCGCGGGACGACGCGCCTAGAATGTCTCGACCTTGCCGTCGCTGATGATCTCGATCACCGTCGGCGCGGCCTTCAGCGGATTGGACAGTTCGCGCCACGCTTTCATATGCGGGGCGCGGGCGTGGGCGTTGAGGTCGTCGCGGCTCTCCCAGCGCTCGACCACGACGAAAATGTTCGGATCGTTGATGCTGGTGTGGCTGTCATAGGCGATGCAGCCCTTCTCCTTGCGGGTCTCGGCAATGCAGGCCTTGGCGCCTTCGATGAAGGCCTCGCGGGATTCCGGTTTCACCTGCGTGGTGGCGACGACGTAGATCATGGCGTTTCCCTTTTCTTGTTGTTGTTACTTCACGTCGACCTTCTCGGGCGTGATGATCTCGATCTTCGGTGGCGCCGACAGGCACTTCGCGGCGATCCGGCCGAACGCCTTGAAATGCTCGGCCTTGCCGTGCGGTCCCAGCGCCTCGGCGTTCTCCCACTGCTCGACGAACACCATCTTGGTCGGATCGCTGACGCTCTCGTGCATGTCGTAGGCGATGTTGCCCGGTTCCTTGCGGGTCTCGGCGATGCAGTCTTTCGCTCCGGCAATCAGTTCGGCACGCATTTCAGGCTTCACGGTCAAAGTGGCGACGACATAGATCACGAATATTCCTCCCGGTGGTTTTTATCGGCGACAACGCCGGGCGGACATTAGGCGTTGGGCGGGCGCGTGCAAAGCCCGTCGCGAGACGCCGCTCGATGCGCCTAGCCTGCCGTGAAGAAATCGAGCAGCGCCTGCGCCGTCTGCTCCGGCGCCTCCTCGGTGAGGAAATGGCCGGAATCGACTGGGCCGCCTTGCACGTCCTTCGCCCAGTTCCGCCAGGTGTCGAGCGGCGTCGCCGCGGACTGGGCGATGCCGGCATCGCCCCACAGCGCCAGCATCGGCACCGGGATTTTCTTGCCGGCATCATGGTCGGCCTTGTCGTGCGCGAAGTCGGCGTTGGCACCGGCGCGATAATCCTCGCACATCGCGTGCAGCCGCATCGGATCGCGGAACGGCGCGAGATAGTGCTCCATCGCGCGCGGATCGAAGCAGGACAGATCCTTCTTCTTGGCCCAGCTCGCGAGCTTGTTCTTCAGATAGAAATCCGAACTGGCGCCGATCAGCGTTTCCGGCAGCGGTGCGGGCTGCGCGAGGAAGCTCCAGTGATAGATCTTCAGCGCATAGGCGCGGTCCATCCGCATCCAGTACTCGTAGGTCGGCAGGATATCGAGCACCGCCAGCTTCGACAGCCGGCCGGGATGATCGAGCGCCAGCCGATAGCTGACGCGGCCGCCGCGGTCGTGGCCGGCGAGCGCGAAGTGCACATGGCCGAGTTGCTCCATCGCCTCGATCAGTTGCGCGGCCATCGCCCGCTTGGTGTAGGGCGTGTGCTCGGCATCGCTCTCCGGCATGTCGGACCAGCCATAGCCGGGCAGATCGGCGATGATCAGCTTGAAGCGCTCGGCGAGAAGCGGCGCGACGCGGTGCCACATCACATGGGTTTCGGAAAAGCCGTGCAGCAGCAGCAGCGGCGGCCCGTCACCGCCGGTGCGCGCGAAGATGCGGCCGGACGAGGTGTTGATCCATTCCGAGCCGAAGCCCGGAAACAAGTCGGCGAGATCGGGCATCGGGAGCTCCTCCAATTCTTACTCGTGCATCCCAAATACTTTTCGCATGCCAGGGCCGGCTGGCACGGCGCAACCTCTCCCGCTTGCGGGGGAGGTCGGATCGCGCCAGCGATCCGGGTGGGGGAAGCTGAGTCTCCGAACTACGCGGGCTCGGTGCTCGGCTCGCCCTCACCCCAACCCTCTCCCGCAAGCGGGAGAGGGAGCAGTCCAGCGCCTGGGCGAATGTCGAACAACTGAACTACTTCTTTCGGCGTTCCCGCGCCACCGCCTGCCAGCCGATGTCGCGGCGGCAGAAGCCTTCGGGCCAGTTGATGACGCCGATCGCCTCGTAGGCGCGGCGCTGCGCCTCGGCCACCGTCTTGGCCGAGGCGGTGACGGCCAGCACGCGGCCGCCATTGGCGAGCACCCAGTCGCCCGACGCGACCGTGCCGGCGTGGAAGATCTGCACGCCGGGGATCTGCTCGGCGCGGTCGAGGCCGGCGATCCGCGTGCCTTTTTCGTAACCGCCCGGATAGCCCTTCGCCGCCATCACCACGGTCAGCGCCGGCTCGTCGAACCAGCGCAGCGTGAGGTGGGCGAGTTGGCCATCGACGCAGGCGAGCAGCGCCGGCACGATGTCGGACATCATCCGCATCATCAGCACCTGGCATTCCGGATCGCCGAAGCGGACATTGTATTCGATCAGTTGCGGACCGTCCTCGGTGATCATCAGCCCGGCGAACAGCACGCCCTTGAACGGCGCGCCCATCGCCTTCATCGCCTTCAGCGTCGGGCCGATGATACGCTCCATCGCCTGCTTGCAGATCGCGTCCGTCATCACCGGCGCCGGCGAATACGCCCCCATGCCGCCGGTGTTCGGCCCCTTGTCGCCGTCGAAGGCGCGCTTGTGGTCCTGCGCGGTGGCGAGCGGCAGCGCGTGCTCGCCGTCGCACAGCACGAAGAACGAGGCCTCCTCGCCGATCATGAAATCCTCGACCACGACCTCGATGCCGGCGTCGCCGAGCGCGCCGCCGAACATCATGTCGACCGCGTCTTCGGCCTCGGCCAGCGTCATCGCCACCACGACGCCCTTGCCGGCCGCGAGCCCATCGGCCTTGACCACGATCGGTGCGCCCTGCACGCGGATATAGGCCTTGGCGTCGGCGGGATCGCTGAAGCGCTCATAGGCGGCGGTGGGAATGTCGTGCGCCTTGCACAGATCCTTGGTGAAGCCCTTGGAGCCTTCGAGCTGCGCGGCCTTCTGCGTCGGGCCGAACGCCTTGATGCCGGCGCCGGCGAGATCGTCGACGATGCCGGCGGCGAGCGGCGCCTCCGGCCCGACCACCACCAGTTCGATGGCATTCGCCTTGCAGAAATCGATCACCGCGGCATGGTCGGTGACGTCGAGCGCAACGCAGGTCGCCTCGCGCGCGATCCCGGCATTGCCCGGCGCGCAAAACAGCTTGGTCACCAGCGGGGAGGCGGCGATCTTCCAGGCCAGCGCGTGTTCGCGCCCGCCGGAGCCGAGCAACAGAATATTCATCGCAAGCCTGACCGTACCCCGAGGATGGTGCGCGAGGTGTAACACGGCCGGGGCTCCGGGCAACGCGGGCGTCGCCGCGGATGTGGATATGTCGTCAGCCGCCGCCCGGCACGGCCCCGGCGATAATTTCCCGCAGCGTGGCCACATGACGGGCGAAGGCAGCGCGCCCCGCGGCGGACGCGGTCACGGTGGTCTGGGGCTTCTTGCCGACGAAGGTCTTGTCGACCGCGACATAGCCCGCCTTGGACAGGGTTTCGATATGCGCCCCGAGATTGCCGTCGGTGGCGCCGGTGAGCTTCTTCAACCGGGCGAATTCCATGCCCTGCGCATCCGGCAGCGCATTCAGCGCCGCCATGATCTTCAGCCGCAGCGGCTGGTGGATGATGTCGTCGAACGCGGCCATCGTCAGTCCCGACGCATCCAGAGGCCGCCCAGGATCAAACCGCCGCCATTGACCACCGCCATCCACGGCTCGAACCACACGCCGACAAAGAAGTAGCCGAGCAGCGTCAACGCCGCGATGCCGAGCCCGATCGCCACGAAGGCGCGGCCGACCCACAAGCCGGCGATGGTGTAGACCAGCATGAAATACAGCGCCCAGAACGCGCCCAGTTCACGCGGGCCGAAATGGCCGAGCACGCAAGTGAAATAGCCGAAGGCGAAGAACAGCAACAGCGCCAGCAGCACCCGCAGATCGAAGCCGCCGGCGCCGGTTCGCCGCCGGACGAAGGCGCCGATCGAAAACGAGCCGGCAATGCCGACGACATTGACCGCGACCCACAACCAGCCGGCCGCACGCGGCCAGACATAGGAGCCGAGATAGCCGGCAACCACCAGCGCGCCCCATTGCATCAGCATCAGGCTGGCGATGTCGTAGATCCGCGATTGGCGGACCCGGCGCACCACGCCGTCGATCTCCGACAGCGCCTGCGCGGCCTGCCTGGCGTCGATACCGGTCATGTGCCGGCGCCCACGCCGGCGACATCGTCCGCAATCGTCGACACGGCGGCCGGATTGCCGACGATGCCCATGTGGTTGATGCCGGGCAGGATCTTGACCCGGACGCGGTCGCCCATCGTCGCCTGATACTTGTCCGACGCCATCAGTTCGTCGGTCTCGCCGCTGAACACGGTGACCGGGCTGGTCGCGGCAGCAAGGTCGGTGCGGAAGTCGCGGCTGGCCGCGAAGTCCATCAGCAGCCGGAACGAATAGGTCGCGACGACGTATTTTTCGGAGTGCGGCTGCACCGCGAAGCCGATCACCGGCAGATGGTCGCAGCAGGCCACGCCGAGCGCCTGCAAGGCCGACAGGCCGATGATGCGCGGGATGTCCGGCGACGCCCAGCCGCCCCCCTTGTCGCGGTTGGTCGGCTCGCGATAGCCGAGGAACGGCGCCAGCAGAATGGTGCGGCTGAACTCCTTGCCGGTCGCCGATCCCGCCATCCGCAGCGCGAAGCCGCCACCGGCGGAATGGCCGATCAGCACCAACGGCGCTGCCGGGCGCGCGGCTTTCACCATCGCGACCATATCGGCAAAGTCATCGCCGAGCTGGCCACGATAGCCGATATCGCCGCGGGTGCCCGAGCCGCCATGGCCGCGGATATCCGGCGCGAACGTCTCCACGCCGCGGGCGGCGAGCGCCTGCGCCAGTGCATGGACCGCGATGCTGGAGCCCGACGAGCCGTGGACCAGGATAGCGACCTGCCGGACGCCGCCCTGCTGCGCCGGGTAGCGCCGGTAGGCCAGCTCGGTGCCGTCGCGCCCGTGGAACCGCGCCAGCGCCGGCATGGTGCTGCGATCGACCGCGCTGGCCGTCTCGGCGATAGAGGCCAGCGCCGGCGGTTTGCTCACCGGCACCGCGATCAGGGCCGCGAAGACCAGGACGACGACCCCGGCGACACTCACGGCCCAGCCCACCAAGCGCGCCGCTCTTCGCATCAATGCCATGCCAGCCTCCTGCTGATGAATTCACAGAGAACTCTGTAATACAGAGTATTTCGCTCAGCAAGGGTTGATTGGCGAGCGGGACGCAAATCCCTAATTTGCCGGCGAACCAGGATACCGAATCGCATGGCCCGACTGCTCGCCCCCGAAACCCTCGCCAATGTCGGTGAATTCACCGTCTCCGAGCTGTCGCAGGCGCTGAAGCGGACGGTGGAGGACAGCTATGGGCACGTCCGGGTGCGCGGCGAGATTTCCGGATTCCGCGGCGCGCATTCATCCGGGCACTGCTATTTCGCCCTGAAGGACGAGAGCGCCAAGATCGAGGCGGTGATCTGGAAGGGCGTCGCGGGGCGGATGCGGTTCAAGCCGCAGGAAGGCCTCGAGGTCATCGCCACCGGCAAGCTCACCACCTATCCCGGTTCGTCGAAATATCAGATCGTGATCGAGGCGCTGGAGCCCGCCGGCGTCGGCGCGCTGATGGCGCTGATGGAAGAGCGCAAGCGCAAGCTCGGCGCCGAAGGGCTGTTCGACGAAGCGCGCAAGCAATTGTTGCCGTATCTGCCCGAGGTGATCGGCGTCGTCACCTCCCCCACCGGCGCGGTGATCCGCGACATCCTGCATCGGCTCGAAGACCGCTTCCCGCGCCGCGTGCTGGTGTGGCCGGTGAAGGTGCAGGGCGAAGGCTCGGCCGAACAGGTCGCCGCCGCGATCCACGGCTTCAACGCGCTGCCCGAAGGCGGCCCGATCCCGCGCCCCGACCTGCTGATCGTCGCGCGCGGCGGCGGTTCGCTGGAGGATCTGTGGTCGTTCAACGAGGAGATCGTTGTCCGCGCCGCGGCCGAAAGCATGATCCCGCTGATCTCTGCGGTCGGCCACGAAACCGACGTGACGCTGATCGATTTCGCCGCAGACAAGCGCGCGCCGACGCCGACCGCCGCTGCCGAAATGGCGGTGCCGGTCCGCGCCGAATTGTTCGTCGAGGTGCAGAGCTACGCGCGGCGGATGATGCTGTGCTGGTCGCGTGGCCAGGATTCACGCCGCAACGAACTACGCGCTGCCGCCCGCGCGCTGCCCGCTGCGGGCGAACTGCTCGCGATCCCGCGGCAGCGGCTCGACGGCGCGGCGTCGTCCCTGCCCCGCGCGCTGCGCGCCAACACCCACGCCCATCACCGCCGCTACGCCAAGGCCGCGTCGGGCATCACGCTGAATGTGCTGCGCGCCCAGGTCAGCCACAGCGCGCAGCGGCTCGGCAGCACCGGCGAGCGGCTGAAGCATTGCACCCGCGCCACGCTGCGCCATCGTCGCGACCGCTTCGAGAGTCTGGCGATCCGGCTGCAGGCCTCGAAGCTCGCCAACGAGCAGGCGCAGCGGATGCGGATCGCGCGCGAGCGCGAGCGGATGCTGCGGCTCGCCGAGCGCGCCCGGCGGGCGTGGGCGACGCTGCGCGATCGCCAGCAGGCGCGCCTTGTTCAATCCGGCAAGCTGCTCACCGCCCTGTCGTATCGCGGCGTGCTGGCACGCGGCTTCGCGCTGGTGCGCGACGCCGACGGCCATGCGCTCCATGCGGCGGCGGCGGTCAGTGCGGGGGCGCGGCTCAGCGTCGAATTCGCCGACGGCCGCGTCGGCGTCACCGCCGATGGCGGCGGCGCGACGCGACCGGACATTGCCAAGCCCGCCACGCCAGCAGCGAAGCCGGCGCCGAAGCGGGTGTCGAAGCCGATCGATCAGGGCTCGCTGTTTTAGAACTCCGGCCGGCCTGCGCTCTACCGTCCCAGCCAGTGCATCACCCGCCGCTCGGCGTCATTGCGTGCGCCCGCATCGAAGCCGAGATGGCCTTGCGCCGGCTCCTCAGGGTCGTCGCCTCTGGTGAGATGCAGCGCCACGCCGGCGGCGTCGAAATCGTGCACCGCGCCCGGATAGACCACGATCCGGGCCAGCGCGCTGCGGCCGCGCGCGCCGTCGATCATCGCGCGGCAGGCCGAGGCCGAACTGATGTCGTCGTCGCCGCCGATCAACACCAGCGTCGGTACCCGCGCGCTCCATCCGAGCCGCGCCGAAACCCGGCAATCCGGATAGAACGCAATCGCCGAGCGGAACTCGGGATCGCCTTTGGCGAGCGCGGTTTGCGGGCGCACCGCCCACAGCAGCGCGCTCGCGCCACTGTCCCAGCCGATCAGGCCAATGCGATGGCGCGCGACGAACGGTTGCTCCGCCAGCCAGTGCCGCGCGGCGCCGATGTCGGCCAGGCGTTCGCGCCGCGCCAATGCGCGGCGGTTCCGGGCGTGGCACTGCGGTCCGAGATCGCGCGAGCCGAAACTGTCCGGCAGCAGCACGGCGTGGCCCGATGCCAGCAACCTGTCCACCCAATCGGCATAGCGGGGCCTGATCGTCCCGGCCGCGCCGACCAGCCCGCCGCAGCCGTGCAGGCCGATCACGACCGGAAACGGACCATCGCCGCGCGGTCTGAACAGGAGCGCGCTGAGCCTGCTCCCCGCCCCCGATAGATCGACCATTTCGGGCGCGGGCGCCGCGGTGGCCGCCCGTCCCGCGGCGAGCAGAATGGCAATCGACAGAAACAAAGGCAGGCGCATTGCTAAGGTCCAGGCGATGATCCCGGTCGGCCGGCCAGCGCCTCCCACTATTCAGGATATCATGCGCCGGAACGGCGATTTCATCACAAGTCGGTGGTTTGCAACGTGGCTCATCCGTTCTATCTGTGGGAGATATCGACCGCATGCGGCCGGGGCAACAGCCATCGCATACGGGTATTTCAGGAGATCAGCCGTGCTGAACAAATTTGGCCCCTCGGGCTCGGGCGAGGCGCAGGTGCAGTATCTGGATGGAGATTTCCGTGTGATCTCTCCGGGCACCTATGTGCGCTGCGCGGTCACCGGGGTGCAGATTCCGCTCGACGAGCTGAAATATTGGAGCGTCGATCTCAAGGAAGCCTACGCCACGCCGATCGCGGTGCTGCAGCGGCATTTTCCAGCGGCGGCAAAGCCGCTGGGCTGATACGCGCGCTATCCGGCGCGCGGCTTGGTGCGCGCGCGATTGATCTGCTCCAGCAGAAACAACCGCAAGCTGGGTTCGTCCTCGACCGCCAATGTCACCGCGAACGGAACGATGGCGCTGCCGAGCGTTGCCGCGGCGGCCCCGATGCGCGCCAGATCCTTCTCGGTCGTCACCAGCGTCAGGCCTTCGCGGCGCGCGGTTTCGGCGAGACTCTCGAGCTCGGCCACCGTGAACGGATGATGATCGGCGAACGCGCGCTGATCCGCGACGTCGATGCCGCTGGCGCGCAGCGTCGCGAAGTACCGCGCCGGGTCGCCGATGCCGGCGAAGGCCAGCACGCGCTGGCCTTTCAGCCGCTCCACCGACGCCGCGTCGGGCCGCAGCCGCGCCCGCAGAACGACGCCGCCTCGCGTGGCGATCGCAGCGGCGACTTCATCGGCCGCGGTGCCGTCGCCGATGATGATCAGCGCGTCGGTGCGTTCGATCTGCAGCGGCAGCGGCGCGCGCAACGGGCCGGCCGGGAACACGCAGCCATTGCCGACGCCGCGCCGGCTGTCGATCACGATCAGCGAGAGGTGTTTGACCAGCGCCGGATTCTGGAAACCGTCGTCCATCACGAGGAGGCTCGCGCCCTGCGATCGCGCCAGCGCGGCGCCGTCGACGCGGTCGCGCGCCACCACCACCGGCACGCGGCGCGCCATCATCAGCGGCTCGTCACCGACATCCGCCGCGTCGTGACGTTGCGGATCGACCAGGATTGGCCCTTTCAGCCGGCCGCCATAGCCGCGGCTGAGCACGATCGGCTGTTCATCGAGGTCACGAAGCAGCCGGACCAGCGCCAGCGTCGTCGGCGTCTTGCCGGCGCCGCCGAGATGATAATTGCCGACGCAGATCACCGGCGCGCCGGCCTCGACGCCGGTCTTGCGCATTCGCCAGGAGGTGATTTCGCCATACACGGCGCCGAGCGGCAGCAGCAGACGCGACAGCCAAGAAGGCGGCCTGTGCCAGAAGCCCGGCTCACGCACCGGCGGCGCCCTGCTCGATGCGCAATTGCAGCAGATAGGGTTCCAGCGCCGCGACGGTGCGGTCCAGCGCGCCGCCGAGCCGATCGACCACGCGGGTGGCGGCATCGATCGAGGTCTGGCGCGCATTGCTGTCGGACAGCAACTGGCCGAACCGCCGCACCAGCGCGTCGGCGTCGGCCGCCGTGAAGGCACCGCCCTCGTCGTCGAGCGCGCGATAGACGTCGGTGAAATTGGAGACGTGCGGTCCGTGCACGATCGAGGCGCCGAGCTTGACCGCCTCGATCGGATTCTGGCCGCCGTGCTCGATCAGCGAGCCGCCCATGAACACGATCGGCGCCAGCCGGTAGAATAGGCCGAGCTCGCCCATGGTGTCGGCGACGTAGATCGCCGTCGCCGCGGTCGGCAGTTGCTCGCGCGAGCGCAACGCCGCGTGCAGGCCGGAGGCCTCAATCAGGCCAGCGATCTGCTCGCCGCGATGCGGATGCCGCGGCACGATCACGGTGAGCAGCGCCGGGAACGCCCCGGCAAGCCTGCGGTGGACGTCGAGCAGGATCTCCTCTTCGCCCGGATGGGTCGAGGCGGCGACGATCACCTGCCGGCCGCGCGTCACCGCCATCAGCCGTTCCAGCCGCGCCGGATCGCCCGGCGGGGGGTCGACGTCCATCTTGAGATTGCCGGTGGTGATGACGTTGCGGCTGCCCAGCGCCGCGAACCGCTCGGCGTCCATCCGCGATTGCGCGAGGCAGATGTCGAACTTGCCGAGCAGCGTGCCGATCGTCGCTGCGGCGCGCCGCCAGCGCGGGAACGAGCGCTGCGACATCCGGCCGTTGATCAGCACCATCGGCAACCGCCGCGCCGCGGAGGCGAGGATCAGATTCGGCCACAGGTCGGATTCGACGAACAGCGCCAATGACGGCTGCCAGTGATCGAGGAAGCGCGCGACGAAGCGCGGCGCGTCATAGGGGATGAACTGATGGATGATGTCGGGCGGAAACCGTTTCGCCACCACGGCTGCCGAGGTCACGGTGCCGGACGTCAGCAGGATGCGCAGGTTGAGCGCGCGCAGCCGCTCGATCAGTCCGGCCGCGGCCAGCACCTCGCCGACGCTGGCGCCGTGGATCCACACCAGCGGTCCGTGTGGCCGCACATGCGCGGCGACACCGCGGCGCTCGTCGACCCGCGCCGGCTCTTCCTTGCCCTGCTTGAGCCGCCGCTGGATCAGCAGCGGGGCGAGCGGGGAGATACCAGCGGTGAGCTGCTGATAGACGCGCAGCGTCATCGGCAACGGTTCGGCCAGCAAAGGCCCCGTCTGCCACCGCGGAGGTGACGCGCTCGTCATCGCACTGCAAGCCTGGTCAACTTACCAGCTTTGCGTCCTGGCCGGGATCCAGCAGGCGATGGAGATGAACGATGAAGTAGCGCATATGGGCGTTGTCGACGGTCTGGTGCGCCTTGGCCTTCCACGCCGCGAAGGCCGACGCGTAGCTCGGATACACCCCGACGATGTCCACCTTGTCGAGGTCGCGGAAGGTGACGTTCTCGAGATCTTCGAGCTCGCCGCCGATGACGAGATGAAGCAATTGCTGCGCAGTGTCGGGCATCAAGGTTCCTCAGCGGCAAACGGGCGGACGCAGGCTCAATTCACAGGACGATTGCGAAAATGCTCGACGATGCGAGCATGACGATCGCGCCCCGCGGCCAACAGCACGCCGTGCGTGACCTCGGGACGGTTGTAGACGATGGGCTCGCCCGCGAGGGTTGTTAGTGTACCATCCGCTTCGTGCACGATCAAATCGGCCGCTGCAAGGTCCCAGTCGCGGCTTTGCCCACCTGCGAACGCAATGTCGATCCGGCGATCGGCGACGCCACATAATCGCAATGCCAGCGAGCCGATCCGCGGAAGAATGTGAGCGCCTGCCGGCAGCGACAGCCGCTCGATCAGCGGCTTGGGTCCCGCGACTTTGACGCAATCCAGTTCCACGCCGCGGCTCGCGCGAATCGGCACGCCGTTCAGGGTTGCGCCGCCGCCGCGGGCCGCGAAGAAGAATTCGTTGCTGACCGGCGCGAAAACCGCCGCGAGAATCGGCTGGGCATCCTCGACCAATGCGGCGGAGACGCACCAGTCCTCGCGTCCGGCCAGATAGGCGCGGGTGCCGTCGATCGGGTCGATGATCCACACCCGCCGCCTGTCCAGCCGTGCGGGATCGTCGGCGCTCTCCTCCGACAGCCAGCCGTAATCGGGAACGGCGGTTTGCAGTCGATCCCGGATCAGATCGTTGACGGCGATATCGGCCTCGGACACCGGCGACGAAGCGCCCTTGGTCCACTCGCGCAGCTCGGTGCGGAACATCGACAGCGCCAAGCCACCGGCGTCCCGGACCGTCTCGGCCAGCAGCATCGCGTCGCGCGACCCGGCCCCGCTGTGTCGCGTATCGGGACTAGCGTCCGGCAATCGTCAGCCCCTCGATCCGCAGCGTCGGCGCGTTGACGCCATACCGGAAGGTCAGATCATTGGCCGGCGTCAGCGTCTTGTACATCTCGATCAGATGGCCGGCGATGGTGACCTCGCTGACCGCGTAGGTGCACTCGCCGTTCTCGATCCAGAACCCGGCGGCGCCGCGGCTGTAGTCGCCGGTGACGCCGTTGACGCCGGAGCCGATCAGGTCGGTGACGTAGAAACCCTGCTTGATGTCGCTCATCAGCTCGGCCCGGCTCATCGTGCCGCCTTCGAGATGCAGATTGTAGGGCCCGGGCGACGGCGACGACGACACGCCGCGATGCGCGTGGCCGGTGGTGGTGAGCCCGAGTTCGCGCGCGGTGGCGCAGTCGAGCAGCCAGCTGGTCAGCACGCCGTCATCGACGATCGCAAGCTCTTTCACCGCGACGCCCTCGGCGTCGAACGCCTGCGAGCGCAGCCCGCGCTTGCGCAGCGGATCGTCGACGATGCGGATGCCGTCGCGAAACAGCTTGTCGCCGAGCCGATCCTTCAGGAACGAGGTCTTGCGCGCGATCGCGGCGCCATTGACCGCGCCGACCAGATGCCCGACCAGCGAGCCGGCGACGCGCGGATCGAAGATCACCGGCACCTTGCAGGTCTCGACCTTGCGCGGGCCGACGCGCGCCGCGGTGCGCTCGCCGGCGACGCGGCCGACGGTCTCCGGCGACATCAGATCCGCGGCGTGCGGCGCCGTGGTGTATTCGTAGTCGCGCTCCATGCCGGTGCCGTCGCCGGCGATCGCGGTCATCGAGACGCTCTGGCTGGAGCGCAAGAAGGCGCCGTGGAAGCCGGTCGAGGTCACCAGCACCATGCCGCCGATGCCCGCCGATGCCGAGGCGCCGCCCGATTTGGTGACACCCTTCACCACCAGCGCCGCGGCTTCGGCTTCGCGCGCGCGACGCTCCAGCTCGGCGGTCGAGGGCGTCTGCGGATCGAGCATGTCGAGATCGGGAAAATCGCGGGCGAGCAGCGCGGGATCGGCGAGGCCGACATATTTGTCGTCGGGCGCGACCCGGGCCATCGCCACCGCGCGCTCGGCCAGTTTCGAGACGCCGTCGCCGGTGATATCGTTGGTCGAGACCACCGCCTGGCGGCGGCCGACCAGCACGCGCAGGCCGACATCGTCGCCCTCGGAGCGCTCGGATTCCTGCATCCGTCCATCGCGTAGTTCGACGCCGTGCGAGACGCCGCGCACCGCGACCGCGTCGGCCTGATCGGCGCCGGCGCGCAACGCCGCCTCGACCAGCCGCTGCGCCAGTTCGCTCAACGCCGACTGATCGAACAGGTCCTGATCCTTGGAAGGCGACGACGGCGATCGAATGCTTGGTGAAGAGTTCACAAACAAAAATCCTGAGGCTGAAAGCAATGACGGCGAGCCCGGAAACGCATCCCGAGATTTCACAGATGTGCCTGCTCGGCGCGGACTGCAAGCACTTTGCGCGGCGCGGGAACAAATCATTGTCGGCTTTGCCGCAAGCTTCCGTCAATCATGCCGGCCAAGCTTCTGTCAATCATGCGGATCGAAGCAAGCCGCGCAAGCTTCGATTAACCAGCCTTTTTAAGCGATTCCGGACGCCGCTCTGGCAAGCTTCACCCATCGACCGGACAGATAAATCCGGCGGGGAGAACAAAGCCGTGAGGCGTCAAACAGCAACAGGCGGGAGCAATCCCGTCGGGTCGAGCCGCGCTCTGCGGCTCGACCCCCTCTCACTGCCGATCCGCTTCGACGCGCACGACGTGCGTGCCGACGGCGGCATCCGGCAAATCGAATTGCATCGCGAACGCGTGATCCTGCACCGCGCCGTGGCCGGCATGCGGATGGCGATCAAGGTGCGCGTCAGCGACTTCCGCGGCATCGCCTGCCGCGGTCTCGACGACGGCCGGATGCTGATGCTGGTGCATCGCGATCCGTCGCTGTCGGTGCCGCTGTGTATCAGCGACGACAACGACGAGATCGAACGCGCCCGCGCGCTGTGGAGCGAGATCTTCGCGCTGCCGCAACTACCCGACGACACGCCGCGCGACCCCGCGCAGCGTCGCCGCCGCCACAGCGTGATCAGCCGTCGCCGGCCGCGCTTCCTGATGCGCCGGCGCACCGGGGCGCTGCTCGACGCGCCGCGCAACTACGCCGGCGAGCGCGAAATCATCGCCCGCAACTGAACAGCCCTTCCGCTGCCGCGAGCGATGGCTGGCCGGTCAGTGGTGATGAACGTTCCCGGCGATTCCGCCACCGAGCACGGCGGGGTCCATCATGCCGAAGATCATCGCGATGTGGCCGACGATCAGGAAGATCGCGACGAAGCTCGCATGGATCCCCATCTTGCCGTGGGCGTCGCGGTTCTTGCCGATGATGTTGAGATCGACCAGCGCCAGCCCGACCAGCGGCACGACGCCGAGCAGGTAGAACCCGACCGCGACGATGTCGGCGATGCCGCGCCAGGCGTTGTCCGCGGTGATCGGCACCACGGCGGTGGTCAGCAGATAGACGAACACGCCGGCGAAATAGAACCCGACCAGGATGCTGCAGACCCGGTTCAAGGCCCGCGCCGGACCGTGATAGTTACGGGTGTAGAGCAGATACAGCTCGGTGACCGCGATCGTCTCGGCGAGCACGATCGGGATCGCCATGAACAGCAGCAGGTTCCACGGCTGGTTGTTCGCCAGCAATTCCATGTAGTGCGTCATGTTCATGTTGGTCGGCCCTTGCTGCGCGAGCATCGAGGCCCGATCTGGCCGGTGCCCGACTGGTCGGAATTGATCAAAATCAAACCGCTGGCGCAGGCTTGCGCCAGCCGGCCGTCAGGTCATCGTCCGGGCGACGGCATCGCATGCCAGGCCGATGAACAGCAACAGGCCGGCGTCGCGATTGGACTTGAACAGCTTCAGGCACAGCGGGCTGTCGTGGATGTCGAGCCGGACGATCTGCGACACCAGATGCACCGTGAAGGCGGCGAGCCCGATCCAGCCGAACCAGCCGGAGTCCGCCAGCAGCAAGGCGGTGCCGAGCAGCGTCACCGCGAGGCCGTAGAGAACCAGCAGCGCGGCGTGGGTCCGGTCGCCGAACAGCAGCGCGGTGGACTTGATGCCGATCATCAGATCGTCCTCGGCGTCCTGATGCGCGTAGATCGTGTCGTAGCCGACCACCCAGGCGATCGAGCCGGCATAGAGCACGAACGCCACCAGATCGAGCCGCGCGAACGTGCCGGCGAAGCCCATCAGCGCGCCCCACGAGAACGCGAGCCCGAGCACGATCTGCGGCCAGTAGGTGATCCGCTTCATGAACGGATAGGCGGCGACGATGATCAACGAGGCGATGCCGGTCGCGATGGTGAAATTGTTGAACTGCAGAAGAACCGCAAGGCCGATGAAGGACAGCGTCACCATGAAGGCGGCGGCCTGCTTGGCGGTGACCTGGCCGGCCGGGATCGGCCGCGACCGGGTGCGCTCGACCTTGCCGTCGAGATCGCGGTCGGTGATGTCGTTCCAGGTGCAGCCGGCGCCGCGCATCACGAAGGCGCCGACGAAGAACAGCGCGCAGAACAGCGGCAGTTGGCCGAGCTCCTTGGCCATGCCGGCCGCCAGCGCCGCCGACCACCAGCATGGCATCAGCAGCAGCCAGGAACCGATCGGACGATCGAACCGGGCGAGGCGGAGATAAGGCCGCGACCATTCCGGCGCGTGGCGGTCGACCCAGTTGCCGGTCGAGTCGGCAACCGGCGCCGTCGCGCCGCTGATCGGGACGCCGGTCATCTCTGCAGCACGTTGCCGTTCAGCGTGTCGAAGGTGGTGCCACCGTATTTCTTGGCCGACGTATTCACCTCGGGCGCCGCTGTGGACGAGCCGAGCACGTCGGCGAGGCTCGGGCCGGCCGGGCCACGCTGTTGCTGCTGGGATGCGATATCACAGACCTTCTTCTGCATGCCCGTGGTGTTCTGGTGGCCCTTCCTGAGCTGGTCGGCGATCTCGCCCGGAATGCCGCATTTCTTCGAGTTGGTGACCACATAGTTGATCATCTTGGTTTCGGATGCCGCGAAAGCCATGATCAGCTTGCAGGCCTCCGATGCCGGAGCCTTGCGCTTGCCGGCGGCCTGAATCGCGGCGCCGCGCTTCTCGGCCTCCTCGCGCAGCTTGAGGAAATCGTTCATGCAGGCCTCTCCGCCGGCCTGCTGTCCCACCGGCGCGGCCTGGGGGGGCGGAGCGAAGCCGCCGCCACCACCGGCCAGCGGTGCTGCGCCGGCGCCGAATGCGCCGCCGCTCACGGGCGGGAACGGTGACGGCTGAGCCGCGGCCGCGCCCGACTGGTTCGGCAGCGGCGCCGGAAAGGCCGACGTCGAGGACGTCGACTGGGCGGGCGTGGACGCCTGGTTCGGCAATGGCGCGGGAAACGCGCTTTGCGCATTCGCCTGCATGGCGTGCAAAGTGAAGACGGCGGCGACCGTCGGCACAATCAAACGTCGGATGATCAAGGCTGCTCCTCCGGCAAAGGTTCGATGGTCCCAAGAATCCCCAAACGCCCTTCAACTGCGACGATGCTGTCGTCGCCTCGGCCTTTTACGATTCCCGAATGCCCTTAACAACCCGTGGAATAGGGCGGCAGCGCGGCGGTTCGCCACGTTTACCTGCTGATTTTGCTGGACCTTTGGACTAAAAGCCGGTCACTGGAAGCGATCCCATGTCCCGATACGAATTCCGAAGTCCCCGCCTCTTTCTCGACGCTGCGCTCGTCGCCGGTGCGCGGGTACCGCTGAACCGCGACCAGAGCAATTATCTCGGCAATGTGCTGCGGCTCAGTTCCGGTGCGCCGGTGCTGGCCTTCAACGGCCGCGACGGCGAGTGGCGCGCCGTGCTCGCCGGCCGTAAGCGGCCGGAGGAACTCGAGGTCGCCGAACAAACCCGGCCGCAGGACCGCCTGCCCGACCTGACCTATGCGTTTGCGCCGCTGAAACACGCCCGGCTGGATTATATGGCCCAGAAAGCCGTCGAAATGGGCGCCGGGCGGCTGCAGCCGGTGCTGACGCGGCACACCCAGGTGCACCGGCTGAATACCGAGCGGATGCGCGCCAATGTGATCGAGGCGGCCGAGCAGTGCGGCATCCTCAGCCTCGCCGGTGTCGAGGAACCGGTCGCGCTGGAGCGCTGGCTCGAGACCCGGGCCGAAAGCGGTCGCCTGCTGGTGTTCTGCGACGAGGACGCCGAGGTCGCCGATCCGGTGGCCGCGCTGCAGGGCGCCCGCCCCGCGGCGGCGCAGGGAATCGACCTTCTGGTCGGCCCGGAAGGCGGCTTTGCCGCCGACGAGCGCGACGTTTTGCTGCGCCAGCCGAACATCCTGCGGCTGGCGCTCGGCCCCCGCATCATGCGCGCCGACACCGCCGCGGTCGCGGCCCTGGCGCTGGTGCAGGCGGTGGCGGGGGACTGGACCGGCCAATAGGCCGTTCGCGGATCGGCCGGATGGCCTTGACGCATCTCTTGAATGACGGTCGAAACTGTCATTCGGCCGTGTTAAGGGCTGCGCCGACAACCCTTTGCCCCTTCCCTGCCCGGGACTGCTGGAAATTCGACCATGACCAAGACCGCCGCCGCTCGCGCGACCGGATCCGCCGAGTGGGCGGAGGCGCTGCTGCAATCCTTCGGCCAGGCCGGCTATGTCCGGGCCGAGCCGGCGATCCTGCAGCCGGCCGACCCGTTCCTCGACCTCTCCGGCGAGGACATCCGCAAGAGCCTCTATCTCACCACCGATTCCAGCGGCGAAGAGCTGTGCCTGCGCCCCGACCTGACGATTCCCGTCGCGCGCGACTATCTCGCCTCGGCTATCGCCGGCGAGCCGGCCGGGTTCTGCTATCTCGGCCCGGTGTTCCGCCAGCGCGGCGGCAAGCCGAGCGAATTCCTGCAGGCCGGCATCGAATCCTTCGGCCGCCAGGACCGCGCCGCCGCGGATGCCGAAATGTTGGCGCTCGGGCTGGAAGCCACCAGCGCGTTCGGCCTCGGTGAGGTCGACATCCGCACCGGCGACGTCGCGCTGTTCTCGGCGCTGATCGATGCGCTCGGGCTGTATCCGGTGTGGCGGCGGCGGCTGATGAAGGATTTCAACCGCCAGGCCAGCCTGGCGCAGGACATCGAACGGCTGACGCTCGCGACCTCCAGCGCCAACGAATACGAAGGCGTGCTGGCGGCGCTGGCCGGCTCCGACCGCAAGGCGGCGCTGGCGCTGGTCACCGACCTGATGTCGATCGCCGGCGCCACGACGCTCGGCGGTCGCGCGGTCTCCGAGATCGCCGACCGCTTCCTCGAACAGTCGACGCTGAAGAGCGGCGCCCTGCCGCGCGACGCGCTGCAGAAGATCAAGCGCTTTCTCGCCATCAGTGGCGCTCCGCAGGACGCGCTGACGCAGCTTCGCGCGCTCGCCGCCGACGCTCAGCTCGCGATCGATGCGGCGATCGATCAGTTCGAGAGCCGGATCGGCTTCATGGCGGCGCGCGGCATCGACCTGACGAAGACCCGGTTCTCGACCTCGTTCGGCCGCGGCGTCGATTACTACACCGGCTTCGAATTCGAGCTGCACCGCGCCGGCAATGGCGACGATCCGCTGGTCGCCGGCGGCCGCTATGACGGGCTGATGAGCCAGCTCGGCGCGAGCGCCCCGATCCCCGCGGTCGGGTTCTCGATCTGGATCGAGGCGATGACGCAGTCCGGCCCCGCCAACATTGGGAGCGCGTCATGACCGCACCGTTCGTTCTTGCGGTCCCCTCCAAGGGCCGCCTGCAGGAAAACGCCGAAGCCTTCTTCGCCCGCGCCGGCCTGGCGCTGTCGAAGCCCGGCGGCGCCCGCGACTATCGCGGCACCATCGCGGGCCTCGACAATGTCGAGGTCGCCTATCTGTCGGCCAGCGAGATCGCCGCCAATCTGGCGCGCGGCTCGGTGCATTTCGGCGTCACCGGCGAGGATCTGCTGCGCGAGAGCATTGCCGACGCCGACCGCCGCGTGCTGCTGATCGACGGGCTCGGCTTCGGCTACGCCAATGTGGTGGTCGCGGTGCCGCAGGCCTGGATCGACGTCCGCACCATGGCGGATCTCGACGACGTCACCACCGGCTTTCGCGCCCAGCACAATCGAAGGATGCGGGTCGCGACCAAATACATCAACCTGACGCGCGGCTTCTTCGCCCAGCACAATGTCGTCGACTACCGCATCGTCGAGAGCGCCGGCGCCACCGAGGGCGCGCCCGCAGTCGGCACCGCCGAGATGATCGTCGACATCACCACCACCGGCGCGACGCTCGCCGCCAACGGCCTCAAGGTGCTCGACGACGGAATCATGCTGCGCAGCCAGGCCAATCTGGTCGCCTCGCGCGACGCCGATTGGTCGGACGAGGTGCGGGAGACAGCGCGCGTCATCCTCGACCAGATTGCCTCGCGTGCCCGCGCCAGCAAGTACAAGGAAGTCCGCACCCGCTTCGCGGGCTGCAACGAGGCGCTGCTCGCCGAGGCGCACAAGCGGTTCGGCGTGGTGTCGCCGTTCGGCGGCCCGACCTCCTCGGGGATGCTGACGCTGCACTGCCCGCCAGCGCAGATCTACGGGCTCGGCAGCTTCCTGCGCGAGCACGGCGCCGACACGGTGTCGGTCGCCTCGCTCGACTACGTGTTCGACAAGGACAATCCGCTGTTCAGCAAACTTGCAGCATTCCTGCGGCAATAATACTTGGTTATGGTTCCGCCCGGCATCGCGACAGTGCCGACGCCGCATCTGATCGCGGGCACGGTGCGGAACTAACAACGCAGCAAGCGAAGCCGGGACCGACCGATGAGACTGGGGAACGACCTGTCAGGCCTGAATGCCGGTGCGAGTTCCGTCGCGCTGGGACTGTCGATCGTCGTTCCGGCGTTCAACGAGGCCGCCGGATTGCCGGCGCTGCACGACCGGCTCACGACGCTCGCGGCCACGCTGCGGCAGCGCTATGGGCTCGCCTGCGAGGTCGTCTATGTCGACGACGGCAGCGCCGATGCGACGTTGAGCATCGCCCGCGATCTTCCCGCCGTCGGCATCGACGTGCAGGTGGTGTCGCTGTCGCGCAATTTCGGCAAGGAAGCCGCCCTGCTCGCCGGCCTCGATCATGCCCGCCGCGGCGCCGTGCTGTTCATGGACGGCGACGGCCAGCACGCGCCGGAGCTGGTCGAGACGCTGGTGTCGCACTGGATCGACGACGGCTACGACGTCGTCTACACCGCCAAGGCGCATCGCGACAACGAGCCGGCGCTGCGCCGCGCCGCGGTACGCGGCTTCTACGCGATGATCAATTGGGGCGCGCGGCAGAAGATCCCGGAAGACGCCGGCGATTTCCGCCTGCTGTCGCCGCGCGCGGCGACCGCATTGAAGCTGCTCCCCGAGCGCAACCGCTTCTTCAAGGGGCTGGCGAGCTGGATCGGCTTCAAGCAGTTCCGGGTCGACTACGAGCCGGCGCCGCGCACCCACGGCTTCACCAGCTTCAGCGCCGGCCGGCTGATCGGCCTGTCGATCGAAGGCCTGACCTCGTTCTCGGTGGCGCCGCTGCGGATCGCCAGTCTGCTCGGCGCGGCATTGGCGTTCGGCGCCTTCCTGTTCGGACTGTCGATCCTGTGGGAGACCTGGGTCGGCGGCAAGTCGGTGCCCGGCTATCCATCGCTGATGGTCGGCATGATGACGATCGGCGGCGTGCAATTACTGATGATCGGCATCGTCGGCGAATACATCGGCAAGATCCTGTCCGAGCTGAAGGCGCGGCCGATCTACTTCGTCGCCGAGCACAGCGTCCGGCAATCCGACCCGAGCGCCGACGCCGGCCCGGCCAAGCAGACCGCCGCCGAATGAGCGCCGTGGCGCCGCGGCGGATCTGGCTGTGCGCCGACGATTACGGCCTCAGCCCCGGCGTCAACCGCGCCATCCTCGACCTGATCGAGCGCCGCCGCATCAACGCCACCTCGGTGATGATGGTGGGGCCCGCGATCGGCCGCGCCGACGTCCGCGCGCTGCTGGATGCGACCACGGCCAATCCCGATTGCGCCATCGGCCTGCATGCGACGCTGACCGCGCCGTTCTCGCCGCTGACGATGCACTACCACCCGCTGCATGGCGGCATCTTCCTGCCGCTCGGCCGCAAGCTGCGCGGCACCTTGTTGCGCCGGCACGACCGGCACGTCATCGCCGCCGAATTGACGGCGCAGCTCGAAGCCTTCGCCGAACGCTTCGGGCGGATGCCGGACTACGTCGACGGCCACCAGCACGTGCAGCTGTTTCCGCAGGTCCGCGACGCCTTCGTCGGCGTGGTTCAGGCGCTGGCGCCGCACGCCTGGGTCCGGCAATGCGGCCGGGCGCAGCCGCTGGCGCAGCGGCTCGGCGCGCCGAAACCATTGCTGCTCGATGTGCTGAGCGCCCCGTTCCGCAAACGCGCGGCGCAAGCCGGCCTCGCCTTCAATCCGGGTTTTGCCGGCGCCTATGATTTCTCCCGCGAGACCGACTTCGAGAAACTCCTGACCTCGTTTCTCGACGGCCTGCCGGACGGCGGGCTGGTGATGTGTCACCCCGGCTTCGTCGATGATGTGCTGATCAGCCTCGATCCGTTCACCGATCAGCGCGAGCGCGAACACGCCTTTCTCGCCGGCGACCGCTTCCTGCCGCTGCTGGCGGAGCACAATGTGACGCTGGCGCGACCGGCCGCCTCGCCCTCTCCTACCGAAAATTAATCCGCCCGGGACTTATTGCGGCCCGGCCCGCTCCCTACATTTTTCAGCACTCGCGCGCGTCGCGCCGCATCCGGCGGGCTGCGTCGCGCGGAGCAACGATGATCCTGAGGGAGACCATCATGACACCGCAAGAGCGCCAGCTTGTGGACGATCTGTTCGAAAGGCTCGCCCGCCTCGAATCCGCGCCGCGCGATCCGGACGCAGCCGCGGCGATCGCCCAGGGCCAGCGGATTGCGCCCAACGCGATCTATGGGCTGGTGCAGACCGTGCTGGTGCAGGACGAGGCGCTGAAGCGCGCTCACGACCGCATCCAGGAACTGGAAGGCCAGAACGAAACCGAGGCCCATCGCGGCGGCGGCTTCCTCGACACGATGCGGGATACGATCTTCGGCCAAAGCCAGCCGCAGCAGCGCAGTTCGGTCCCGAACGTGCCGCCTCCCGGCACTGGCGGCGGCCGGCCGGCCTGGAATACCGGGCAGGTGCTGGGTCAGCAGCAGATGGGGCAACCTTCCCCCGGCCAATACGCGCCGCAGCAGGGCGGCGGATTCGGTGGTCCGTTCGGTGGCGGCGCGCCTTCTCCGGCCGGCGGTGGCGGTGGATCGTTCCTCGGCACCGCGGCGGCGGCGGCAGCGGGCGTGGTCGGCGGCTCGCTGCTGCTGTCGAGCATCCGCGGCATGATGGGCGGCGGCAGCGGCCAGCAGAGCATGGCCGATCAGTCCGGCCTCGGCGGCGGCACCCAGAGCCCGTGGGGCGGCGAGTCCTCGGGCGGCAACCTCGCGCAACAGGCCGGCCTGGGCGACATCGGCTCACAGCGCGGCGGCGTCGACGACGGCGGTTCGTCGCGCCAGAGCGCGATGGATCCGGGATCGAACGGCGATCGCGATCAGGTCGCGGACGCCGGCTACGACCAGGACGACATGGATCTGGATTCGGATTTCGACGGCGGCGGCGACAGCGACTTCGCCTGAGCCGCCCGGGTTCGCCACAGCCCGACCTGAAACGGCCGCCCACGGGCGGCCGTTGTCGTGAGTGGCGCAGCGGCTCAGATCACCACCACCCGCGCGCCGACATTGACGCGACCGTAGAGGTCGATGACGTCCTCGTTGCGCATCCGGATGCAGCCGGACGAGACGTTGGTGCCGATCGTCCACGGCTCGTTGGAGCCGTGGATGCGATACAGCGACGAGCCAAGATACATCGCGCGGGCGCCGAGCGGATTCTCGGGGCCGCCCTCCATGAAGCGCGGCAGGTCGGGGCGCCGTGCCAGCATTTCCTTCGGCGGCGTCCAGGACGGCCACTCGCGCTTGGCGGAGATGGTCTTGACGCCCGACCAGGTGAAGCCCGGCCGGCCGACGCCGATGCCGTAGCGCAGCGCGCGGCCGTCGCCCTGCACCAGATAGAGAAACTTGTTCGGCGTATCGACCACGATGGTACCCGGCTTCTCGTTGCCCTGGTAATCGACGATCTGCTTTTCGTAACGCGGATCGAACGCCGGCCGCGCCGGATCGATCGCCTCCTGCTGGCGCATCTGCATCGGCGCCTGCGGATCCATCGGCGGCAGATAGCGCCGCTGCTGATCGTCGGACGGCTGCTCGTAGTAACCCGAGTTGGGCCGCTCGCCGCCGTCGCTGAACAGGAACTCGATGAAGCCGCCGCCCATGTTGGAGCGCTGGGCCGAAACGGTGCGGACCGGCACGGGCTGCGGCGCCTGGCGGGCTCCGTAGATCACCGCGGGCTCGGGGGCGGGCGGGGTCTCGTAGGCCGCCGCCTGCGGCAGTCCGGCGGCAACACAGGACACACTTGTCAGCAAAGCGAGGGTGGTTTTCCTGAACATCGACGTACTCTGAACTGTTTCGTCGGGGACGCGCCCGAAGGCGCCGGTGAACGCAACGGATCAGAAACCAAAACCGGATCGGTTTGGTAAACGCCGACGCGTTTTGGATTCACCACGTCGACAATCGCGGCGCTTCTTGCGCACAGCGTTTATTTTGGATGAATCCGCGACGCGATGGTTAATCGGAAGTATCCGCGCCGAGCAGACTAATCGTCTGCAGGTTCCGCACTGGCAACGCACCGTTAAACAGATGGTACTACAAAGACGCAATGGCCTGTAAACAGGATGAGCCGATGTCACTTCCACGCAAGCGCTTCCGGATCGAAGAACTCACGCTCGGCAGCGCGCCCCCGCTCGCACCGATCGACTGTGAAGCGGGGCCGACTCACCACGACATCATGGCGGAGCTGCGCGCGATCCGCTCGCAGATCGTCGGCGGCGGAGGCGGAGCCGTCGCCACCGGCAGCGGCACGCAGCAGATCAACGCGGCCGCGGCCGCAGAGGCCGCGGAAGCCAAGGCACTGCTCGCGACCTACCGCGCTCAGATCGAACAGTTCGAGAAGCTCAGGGTCGAACTCGACCTGATCCACAACGCGATCGACCAGACCAAGCGCGAGATCGCGGTGCTGCACACCAAGAGCTTCAACGGCGAGGAGATGGCCAAGGTCAACGGCGAACTCGGCGCCGTCGTCGGCGGCACCGAGGAAGCCACCCAGCAGATCCTCGAGGCCGCCGAAGCGATCGATCAGGCGGCCACCGCGCTCGGCAAGGTCACCTCTGTCGATCAGCAGAAGGCGCTGAGCGAAGAGATCCAGGAACGCGTCATCGCGATCTTCGAGGCTTGCAACTTCCAGGACCTCACCGGCCAGCGCATCAGCAAGGTGATGACCACGATGAAGTTCATCGAACATCACATCATCACGATGATGGACATCTGGGGCGGCGTCGACGCGATCAAGGCGCACGCGCCGCCGATCGTCGACACCCGCGAAGGCGACGACCGGCTGCTCAACGGGCCGAAGCTCGACGACGAGGGACACGCCTCGCAGGACGACATCGACGCGATGTTCAACTGATCGCACGCTTCGCTCGCCACGGCTTTCAAGCGCCCCGGTTCAGATCAGGACCGGGGCGTTTTGTTTCGGCCGCCGCGGTGAGCCTCAGCGCCGCGACGCCGGCTGCGGCGGCCGGATCAGCAGGAAGCAGCCGAGCCCGGCCAGCGCCGCCAGCATCCCGACCTCGATCACCGCGGCGTCTGAGAACCGCTCCACCGCGGCCGCGACCACGAACGGCGCCGACGCCTGGATGAACAGCGCCGGTCGCGCGATCCGCCCGATCACCCGGCCATAGCCGGCGTGCCCGAACATCAGCAGCGGCAGGCTGCCTCGCGCGATCGTCATCACCCCGTTGGCGGCGCCGAAAGCGATGCAGAACAGCCCCGCCACCGGGACGGACACGCCGACGAAGGCCAGCACCGCGAACGACAGCGCCATCAGGGCAATCGCGCCGCGCGCGATCCACAAGGGATGGGTGCGGCCCGCCAGCAGAAAATCGATCAGCCGTGCCGCCACCTGAGCCGGGCCGAACAGCGCGCCCAGCGTCACCACCGTGGCGGCGCTGAGTCCGCCGCGCTCGAACATCGACAGCAGGTTCGAGGTGACGCCCGACAGGATCAGCGCATGCAGCGCGAACGCCATCGCCAGCAACAGGAACGGCCGCCCTTCCGGCCGCAGCGGCTCCTCCGGCACCGGATGCGGTCCGGACACCACCGCGCCGTGAGAGGGCGACGGCGTCCTCGGCAACGCGAAGCCGTGCAGCGGCGCGACGACGAACGCCATCACGGCGGCGAACACCAGATAGGTGCCGCGCCAGCCGACATGCTCGAGCAACAGATGAGTCGCGGGCCAGCCCACGGTCGAGGCGAAGCCGCCGGCGAAGGTGACGAAGGTGATCTGCCGCCGCGCCGAGCTGCCGAACAGCCGGGCCAGCGTCGCGAAGGCGGGATCGTACAGGCTCGACGACATCGATAGGCCGATCAGCGCCCAGCTGACGAAGTACATCGGCCGCGCATCGGTGGTGGCGAGCAGCGCCAGCCCGAGCGCGCCGGCGAGTGCGCCCGGCGCCATCACCACATTGCCGCCGTGCCGGTCGATCAGGCCGCCGACGATCGGCGACATGATCCCGGAGATCACCAGCGCCAGCGAGAATCCCGCCATGCCGAAGGTCAGCGACCAGCCGCGATCCGCGGTCAGATGCGGCATCGTCAGCACGGGGGGATAGATCAGGATTCCCCAGCACAGGATCTGGGTGAACGCCAGAACGACGACCGCGCGTCCGGGGCCGAACCCGAGATTACGCAGCGCGGTCATGAAGGCATGGCGTCAGCTCGACTCGATGGTCTCAAACGTCAGGCGCGCGGGGAACAGCGCACATAGACCATATTTCCATACCGATTGGCGGCATCCTTGTCGAGGAACCGGGTCACCAGCGTGCGTCCGTCGAACGACAGAATTTCGCGATCCTGCTCGCCGATCGGGCCGGCCGGGCCGATATAGTTCTTGCCGCCCGGCGATCCCTTCAGCCGCAGTTCCTGCGGCGTGGCCTGATCGGCCAGATGCATGATGACGCCGCCGCTCGCGCCGGCGCCGATCACGTAGGGATTCTTGCACTGCGACAACGCCGCCTTTTCGGTGCGGGCGCGGTCCGCCGGATTCTGGAACGACGCCAGCCCCCAGCGGCCGACGATCTCGTCGGCGCGAATCGTCGCCGGAACTTCCGGCGGCGGCGCAGGCTCTGCGACCTGGGCCGGCTGCGAGCCGCCGAACCCACCGAAGCTGCCGCACGCACCCAGGCCCAGCGCCATCACGGACGCCATCACCAGGTTCATCGGCGCGCGTGCGTTGCTTGTACTGATCATAACGTCTCCCCGAGAGAACATCCCCATGCGCCCCTTGAGGTCACACAAGCGCAAAACGCCGCCGCAGGCAATGCAGCGGGCGAAGATGCCGGTGCCCCGATCTGTTTGCCGAGAATCCTACAACAGCTTCACCAAGCTATTAAGCCCTCAACTTGACAGGACCAGCGTCAAGCCATATTCCGGAACCAACAATTAGCACTCTCGCAGCGCGATTGCCAGCAGCGCGGGCGACAACCGCATCCGCGAACAGCGCCCGGCATTCGACGCCGATCTCCTCCAGCAACAGCACAGGACCAGCCATGGCTAAGCTCAATTTTCGTCCACTCCATGACCGGGTCGTGGTGAAGCGCATCGACGCGGAAACCAAGACCAAAGGCGGCATCATCATTCCGGACTCCGCCAAGGAGAAGCCGCAGGAAGGCGAAGTGGTCGCCGTCGGTCCGGGTGGCCGCGACGAAGCCGGCAAGCTGATCCCGATCGACGTCAAGGCCGGCGACCGCGTGCTGTTCGGCAAATGGTCGGGCACCGAGATCAAGCTCGACGGCCAGGAGCTCCTGATCATGAAGGAGTCGGACATCATGGGCGTGGTCGGCTGATCACCTCGCAACAGACATCAGGAGCAAATTGAATGTCAGCCAAGGACGTCAAATTCGGTGGAGACGCGCGCGATCGGATGCTGCGCGGCGTCGACATCCTCGCCAATGCGGTCAAGGTCACGCTCGGCCCGAAGGGCCGGAACGTGCTGATCGAGAAGAGCTTCGGCGCTCCCCGCATCACCAAGGACGGCGTCACCGTCGCCAAGGAGATCGAGCTCGACGACAAGTTCGAGAACATGGGCGCGCAGATGCTGCGCGAAGTCGCCTCCAAGACCAACGACCTCGCCGGTGACGGCACCACCACAGCGACCGTGCTGGCCCAGGCGATCGTCCGCGAAGGCGCCAAGTCGGTGGCCGCCGGCATGAACCCGATGGATCTGCGCCGCGGCATCGAGATCGCGGTCCAGGCCGTGGTCAAGGACATCCAGAAGCGCGCCCGTCCGGTCGCCTCCTCGGCCGAGATCGCCCAGGTCGGTACCATCTCGGCCAATGGCGACGCGCCGATCGGCAAGATGATCGCCCAGGCGATGCAGAAGGTCGGCAACGAGGGCGTCATCACCGTCGAAGAGAACAAGTCGCTCGAGACCGAAGTCGACATCGTCGAGGGCATGAAGTTCGATCGCGGCTACCTGTCGCCCTATTTCGTCACCAACGCCGAGAAGATGACCGTCGAGCTCGACGACGTCTACATCCTGCTGCACGAGAAGAAGGTGTCGGGCCTGCAGTCGATGCTGCCGGTGCTCGAAGCCGTGGTGCAGTCTGGCAAGCCGCTGCTGATCATCGCCGAGGATGTCGAAGGCGAAGCGCTGGCGACGCTGGTGGTCAACCGGCTGCGCGGCGGCCTCAAGGTCTCGGCCGTCAAGGCGCCGGGCTTCGGCGATCGCCGCAAGGCGATGCTGGAAGACATCGCGATCCTGACCGGCGGTCAGCTGATCTCGGAAGAAATCGGCATCAAGCTCGAGAGCGTCACGCTGAAGATGCTCGGCCGCGCCAAGAAGGTGGTGATCGACAAGGAGAACACCACCATCGTCGGCGGCGCCGGCAAGAAGCCGGACATCGAGGCCCGCGTCCAGCAGATCAAGGCGCAGATCGAGGAGACCTCCTCGGACTACGACCGTGAGAAGCTGCAGGAGCGTCTGGCCAAGCTCGCCGGCGGCGTCGCGGTGATCCGCGTCGGCGGCGCCACCGAGGTCGAGGTCAAGGAGAAGAAGGACCGTGTCGAGGACGCGCTGAACGCGACCCGCGCCGCGGTGCAGGAAGGCATCGTCCCGGGCGGCGGCGTCGCGCTGCTGCGCGCCAAGAAGGCGGTCGGCCGCATCCACAACGACAATGCCGACGTCCAGGCCGGCATCAACATCGTGCTGAAGGCGCTGGAAGCTCCGATCCGCCAGATCGCCGAGAACGCCGGCGTCGAAGGCTCGATCGTGGTCGGCAAGATCCTCGAGAACAAGTCGGAGACGTTCGGCTTCGACGCCCAGACCGAGGACTATGTCGACATGCTCGCCAAGGGCATCGTCGATCCGGCCAAGGTGGTCCGCACCGCGCTGCAGGACGCCTCGTCGGTCGCGGCGCTGCTGGTGACCACCGAAGCCATGGTCGCCGAACTGCCGAAGGAAGCCGCGCCGGCGATGCCGGGTGGCGGCGGCATGGGCGGAATGGGGGGCATGGGCGGCATGGGCTTCTGAGCCCTCGCGCCTCGCCTCTCCCACCGATATCGATCACGCAAGGCCGCCTCCGGGCGGCCTTGTTTTTTGGCGCCCGCCCGGCGGATTTGCTAGTCAGGCCTTGGTTCGGATTCAATTCGAATCGACAAGGCTGCGAAAATTGCAAATCCTGCGAGGAAATCCCCGATGCGCCCGCTCCTGTTCAGCCTGCTGATGCTGCTGCCCGCGATCGAACCGGCATGGGCCCAGAGCAAGCTCGCGCCGAAGGCGGCCTCGCCGACGAGCGAGACGCGCTACTTCACCGCCGTCGACGGCTTCCTCGACGGTGCCGACGTCATCCTGAAGGAAACCCGGCAGGGCAAGACCGTGACCGGCGCCGTGCTCGACGTCTGCTACTCGCCGGCCAAGGGGTCCGACCACAAGGAGCGGTTCGTCGCCAATCTGCAGGTCAGCGGCCAGAATCTGACCGGAACCACGCAGACGACCGGCGACAAGGCGCCGGTGACGGTGAAGCTGACGCGCAAGCCGAACGGCGAAACCGTCGACTTCAAGGGCGAAATCAGCGTCGGCACCACGATGTACGAGATCACCTCGAGCGACAATTCGGACCTCAGCGAGAAGGAATATCTGGAGAACCAGAGCGCCGACGACAGCATCGCGACGGCGCCGAAGGATTTCACCGAAGTGTCGCCCGAAGCGATCGGCGTGCGGGTCAATCTCGAAGCCGCGGCGGACTTTCTGAAGACGTTGAAGGGGCAGAATCTGCAAGTGTCGCTGTCGAGCCTGAGCGTCGGCTGCGATGCGCTGCGCGCCGGCACGCTGCTGATCAACCTCACCACCGACCCGGCGCGGGCCGCTGCGGTGATCGCCCGTGCGAAGACGTTTCCGGGCGTGCTCGCAGCGGGCTGGACCAACGGCATCATCGAGATGGACCGCACCATCCTGTTCCCCGCCGCCGGCTGGCGCGACGGCGACAGGCTGAACCGCGACAAGCTCGCCTCCACCGTCGCCGGCGTGCTGTCGCAGACGCTCGGCGCGACGCTGGCCGCGTCGGCCTGGAACGACGACACCGGCAAGCTGAAGCTCAGCTTCAAGCGGCCGAGCGATCTGGTGCCTTCGCTGCAGCTCACCCAAACCATCGACATCGAGGCGATGGTCAGCGCCGACAAACCGGGCGCAACCGACAGACTGATGCTGTGGCTCGGCAATCCCTCGGATACCACCTCCGACGACAGCGCCGGCCCGAAGCTGAACATCAACGACGACGCCACCGGCGAAGAGGGCGCCGAGCCGCGCAGCGACGGCGGCGCGGTCGCGGCGCTGGCGAAGGAACTCAAGGGCCAGCGCTGGGATTCCGAGAGCGCGACCTGGCAGTAATACCGTCCCGCTCCTCACGCCAAGAATACAGTCACAGCAAGGCCACGGCCAAGTCTGGCGCTTCGTGACCACCTCTCGACGGCCGCAGCCTGCTCCCTCGCCCCGCTCTTCGCGGGGAGAGGGCTGGGGTGAGGGGCTGCGGCCTCCCCGCAGATACCGACGCTGCTGGATCGGCACTGCCTCGCCCCTCACCCGACCGGCTTCGCCGGTCGACCTCTCCCCGCGCGGTGCGGGGAGAGGTGAGAGGCCACCGTTGCCGCAGGAGCGCGATTTGACATGCCGCTGCATTGCGGCAATGAAGCGCTTCCCTCCGGCGGCAGGATGTTCGGTTGAATGACGCGCTTTGACGTAGTGGTGATCGGCGCCGGCCTCGGCGGCCTGACCGCGGGCGCGATCCTCGCGCACGAGGGCCGCAAGGTGCTGGTGCTGGAGCGCGGCAATTCGGTCGGCGGCGCGGCGTCGAGCTACAAGGTCGGCGATCTGTTCGTCGAGGGCTCGCTGCATATCACCGGCGATCCGCTGCATCCGCGCGATCCCAAGCACGCCGCGCTCGGCCGCGCCGGCGTGCGCGACGCGGTGGCATTCGTTCCCGCCGGCGCGCTGTACGAGATCCGCGGCGGGCCGCTGGCGCAGCCCTTCGTGCTGCCGGATGATTTCGCCGGCGCCCGCATGGCGCTGCTGGCGCGGTTTCCCGACGCTCGCCGCGGCATCGAACAATTCCTCGGCGAGATGCAGCGGCTGGCTTCGGCCGCCGGCGACGGCGGGCTCGACGCCGTGTTCGCGCTGGCGCCGGAATTTCCCGACTGGTCGTCGTCGCTGGCCGACAAGCTGCAGGCGCTGTTCGGCGACGACGAAGCGCTGAAATGCGCGATCGCCGGCAACCTCTCCTACTTCCACGACGACCCCGCCACGCTGTGGTGGGTTCCGTTCGCGCTGATGCAGGGCAGCTTCCTGTTGACCGGCGCGCGCTACGTCCAGGGCGGCTCGCAGCGGCTGTCGAGCGCCCTCGCCCGCGCGATACGCAAGGGCGGCGGCGATGTGATGCTGCGCCGCGCCGTCAGCGGCATCGCGATGGGTGAGCCCGGCGCGATCCATCGCATCGCCCACACCGCGCGCGACGGCAGCGATCCGCAATCGGTCGAAGCGCTGACGGTGATCGGCAACGCCGCGCCGGGCGCGCTCGCGGCACTGATGCCCGATGCGCAGGGCCAGCGGCTCACCGAGAGCTATGCCGGCCGGACGCTGTCGCTGTCGCTGTTCGCGCTGACGCTGGGCCTGTCCCAGCCGCCGCGCGACTTCGGCGTCACCAGCTACTCGACGCAGTTGCTGCCGGACTGGATGGAGACGCTCGCCTGCTACGCCGACGGCAAGGCGCTGATGGCCGGCGAGCCCGCCGAGCGGATGCCGCCGCTGGCGATCGCCGACTACGCCGCGATCGACTCCGGCGTGCCGTCGCCGCCTTTTGTGCTGTCGGTGGTCGGGCCCGACCAGATCGCGAACTGGAGCGGCCTCGATCAGGACGACTACCGCGCCAAGCGCGGCCGCTGGCAGCAGGCGATCGTCGCCCATCTCGACCGAAACTATCCGGGATTGGCCGGCGCGGTGACCGCGGCCTCGTTCAACGTCGCGCTGTCGGTGCAGCAATATCTCAACGTGCCGCAGGGCTCGGTCTACGGCTTCGCGCCGCTGCCGCCGAACGACAGCGGCGCGCCGTATCGGTCGCCGCGCACGGTTCTGCCGGGGCTGTATCTGTCGTCCGCCTATGCGGGCCTCGGCGGCTACAGCGGCGTGGTGCAGGCGGCGGCGGCATGTGCCGACGCCATCCTGCGCGACGGCCCGACGAGTTAGTTGCTGTTGAGCCGGAACCGCAGCGTCTCGCCGCCCGAGAACGTCACATAGTCGCCCTGCCGGCTCCAGCCGGTGGCCGCCGTCAGCGCTGCGACCAGCGCGTCGTCGGCCTGGGCGCGATCCGGCGGGCAGTTGCGATCCTCCAGCGCGCCGGGCACGAAGATCACGGTGTTGCCCGCGACCGAGAACTGGCCGCTGCCGCCCTTGCACCACAATTCGAGGCGGACCTCGCCCTTGTCGCCGATCTCGAGATTCGGAATCCGCTTCGAGCCCGGCTTCGGCGCAGCTTCCAGCGTCATCTCGAGACCGAACGGAAATTCGCCGGTCGCTTGCGCCTTGGCCGGTCCAATCGTGGCGGCGACGACGGCTACCGCCAGCGCGGCGCCTGTCAGCAGAGAAGAGCGCATCTTGCCTCGTCTGTTGTTGGAGATGATGGCGCTGTCTATCGCGGATGCGGCCGGCTTGGCCAGCGATCGCCCGACCGAACGCGCCGCCGGTCTCACCGGTTCCCCCGCGAGCAATTGAACCAAAGCCTGCGGATGCTCACAAACTCGCGAAACGGCTCGGATGCGGTTCCGCGCCGTGGCCGTCATGCTAGGGTGCGACACGTGGGCGCGCGCCGTAGGTCGTACACCTACAATTCTGTCGAACGGCCCTCGCCCGAGGGCTTCGCACCCGGAGACGTTCATCCGTGACCAACATCCGATCCACCCTGGCGACCGTCTGGCGCATCGCGGTGCCGTATTTCAAATCCGAAGACCGCCGGATGGGCCGCATCCTGCTGGCGACGGTGGTCGTCATCGAACTCGCCGTGGTCGGCCTCGCGGTGCTGTTCAATCGCTGGAACAACGTTTTCTACAACGCGCTGCAGGAGCGCGACTACAACGTGTTCGCCTATCAGCTCGGCTATTTCTGCGTGCTCGCGGCGATCTTCATCGCGCTCAAGGTCTATCAGCTCTATCTCAACCAGTGGCTGCAGATCCGCTGGCGGCGCTGGATGACCGAGCGTTATCTCGGCGAATGGCTGCACGATTCCAACCACTACCAGATGCAGCTCCAGGGCGACGCCGCCGACAACCCGGATCAGCGCATCGCCGAAGACACCCAGATGTTCGTCGAGCGCACGCTGCTGCTGGGTATCGGCCTGCTGAATTCGGTGGTGACGCTGGCCTCGTTCGTCGTCATCCTCTGGGGCCTTTCCAATGAAGCGCCGCTGCACGTGTTCGGCCAGGATGTTCCGATCCCGGGCTATCTGGTGTGGGGGGCGCTGATCTACGCGACCATCGGCACCGCGCTGACGCACTGGATCGGCTCGCCGCTGGCGGATTTGAACTTCCGCCAACAGCGCTTCGAGGCCGATTTCCGCTTCAACCTGGTGCGGGCGCGCGAAAACTCCGAGCAGATCGCACTGCTGCGCGGCGAGACCGCCGAGCGCGGCAAGCTGTCGTCGCGGTTCGGGCTGGTCGCCGATAATTTCATGCGGATCATGTCCCGGACCAAGAAGTTGACCGCGTTCACGGCGAGCTACTCGCAGGCCTCGATCATCTTTCCCTACATCCTGGTGGCCCCGGCTTATTTCGCCCAGAGGGTTCAGCTCGGCGGCCTGATGCAGACCGCATCGGCCTTCAACAGCGTCCAGGATTCGCTGTCGTTCTTCGTCACCGCCTACCGCACCCTGGCGGAGTGGCAATCGGTGGTCGCCCGGCTCGACGGCTTCGAGGCCTCGATCCGGAACGCAACCGCGCAGCGCGCCAATCCCGGCATCAGCCGCGTGGTCGCGCAGTCCGGTGATGCGATCGGTCTCGACGATCTCGAGCTGACTTTGCCCGCCGGGCAGCCGCTGATGCGTGCGGACGATTTCCGGATCAGCGGCAAACAGCGCACGCTGATCGCCGGGCCGTCCGGCTCCGGCAAGTCGACGCTGTTCCGCGCCATCGCGGGGATCTGGCCGTTCGGCTCGGGCGCGATCGCGATCCCCGCCGGGGCGACGATCATGATGCTGCCGCAGCGGCCCTACTTTCCGGTCGGCGAACTCCATGCCGCGATCGTCTATCCGTCGGAGACCGCGGCGTTCAGCGCCGCGCAGGTGGCCGAGGTGGTGAAAGACGTCGGGCTGCCGGCGCTGGCGGACCGGCTCGGCGAGCACGGCCATTGGAACCGGACGCTGTCGCTCGGCGAACAGCAGCGGCTCGGCGTCGCGCGCGCACTGCTGCACGCGCCGAACTACCTGTTTCTGGACGAGGCCACCGCCTCGCTGGACGAGCCATCGGAAGCGGCGCTGTACCGCCTGCTCGATCAGAAGCTGCCCGACACCACCATCGTCTCGATCGGCCACCGCTCGACGCTCAACGCCTTCCACGACCGCGACGCCGTGCTGGGCCGCTCCGGCGACAGTTTCACGTTGCAGGACAAGGTGCGCACCGTCGCGCCGGCACAGAGCTGACGGGAAGTTCGGCGCGAAACGCGCTCAGTCTCGACCCTCATGGAGAGGAACATCGCGCAGCGTAGCGAAGCCGGGCGCTCCGCCTCTTCAGGCCCGTGTCCCGCACGCGGTGCAGCGCGCAGCGCTGCGCCGCTGATGCGGGACCCCGATTCTTCTCGAGAGCCAGCAAGTGTTGTGAGCCCGCGAACCGGGGTCCCGGCTCTGCGCAGCGGCACTCCGTGCAGCAGCGCGTCCGGGACGCGAGACATAACACTTCTTGATAATAATCCTATTATGATTATAGTCCGCCCTGTCCTGTCCGTGAGGGGCGCTTCGCGAGGCGTCGTACAAGCGGGACAGATCGGCGGGCTGGGCAACCAGCCTGGAACGATGGTTCGGCCGAGCTGACGCTGGTCAGCAAAGCCGGATGGACGCGGCGTCCTGCGCGTCGTGCCTCGCAAGCACGCGTCCGGGAGGCTTCGGGGACCCGTCCGGGCCTACTACGAGGCTCTGCGACTTGTTAGTTCGCTGCACGGGGGCAGGCGAAGGCGGCGAAATCCGCCGGACCGTGGGGTTTCATTACCCTTGCCTGTCAACGGAAGCACGGGCCCGAAGACAGAAAGCGCCGCGGTGGGCGCGCCGGAAGGCGTTACGCGATCCTTCGCAAGAAGTGATCGCGAGAACCACCACCAACCCGCGCCGACCGGCGCGCCCCCACCCCTCGCTGTGACAGCGACGGGTGCAAACCTCGGGCTCAGCGGAGCCGCGAGGTCAATTCGTCGTGGCTGTTTGACATCGCAATCAACGCGCACAGCGTCATCCTGAGGTGCGAGCGCAGCGAGCCTCGAAGGATGGGCCGCACGCACGGCCCACGTCTCCGCATCCTTCGAGGCTCGCCCTGCGGGCGAGCACCTCAGGATGACGGCGCCGAGATGGTCCCAGCGCTCGTCTCATTGTCAGCCGTCATCGTCCGGCTCGACCGGACGACCCAGTATTCCAGAGCATTCGTTGCTGTGCAGTGGGCTCACCACGCACGCTCTGCAATACCGGATCCTCCGCTTTCGCGGAGGATGACGTCGGTGCGGGTTGCGCCTGCAGCGCAAGGAGGCTCGGCGGACGAGAGGCGTGTCGGCAGACAATCGACCCTTCCGCAAAACAAAACGGGCGGCAGATCGCTCTGCCGCCCGTCGTATCCCAGAAGGGATCGCTTACTTGATGTTGCTCATCAGCGTCAGGTCAGCCGACAGCTTGGCGATGAAGGTGGCACCGCACCACTTCGAACCGACGCCCGACGGATTGATCGGGGAGAAGTCGCCGCTCGGAGTGGCGGTGTAGTCGCTGGTGAAGGCGTTGCAGTTCGCCTTGGACAGGTCGGTGTCCGAGTAGCGCAGGTCGAGCGTGAACACCTTGTAGTTGAAGCCGATGCCGACGTTCCAGGTGTTGTAGTCGGCGTACTTGATGCCGAACGGCGAAGCCGGAACGCCGTAGAACGAGTCGGACGTGCCGAACCACTGATGGCCGTATTCACCCGAGATGTACATGCCGACGCCACCGCCGAAATACGTGGCCGGCGCGGTGTACTTGGCGGTCACCGATGCGTAGTTGCCCCAGGCGCCGGTGTTCAAGAAGTTCGGCGAGTAGTATTCGTTGGCGCCGAACGAGAACATCTCGTTCGCGGTCCACATCACCTTGGCGTAGCCCTCGAAGAAGCTCGCGTCCTTCTTCATCACGTTGCCGTTGAAGATCGCGTTGGTCGCGCAGTCGGAGCCCCAGAAGCGGCCGGTGTTGTCCGTGCCGGTGCCGCCGAACTGGCAGGTTCCGCCCGGATACAGATAGCCGAACACACCGAAGTCGAAGGCGAAGGCGCCGAAGGTCGGCCGGATACCGCCGTAGATATCGACTTCAGCAGCGGCGCGGTTCGGGAAAGAGATGCTGGAGAACGAGGTGCCGACGTAGAGCTGCAGGTCCTTGGTGACGTTGTAGCGCGGCTCGAAATAGGCGTTCACCGACGGCTTGTGGTTCGACTGGGTGATGCCGCGGAACACGTAGTCGCTCATGATCGCGCTGCCGAACGCGATGTCCCAGGGGTCGAACGCCACGATCGGCGGAGCCTTGGTGTAGACCTTGGCGGGCAGGTCGGCGGCGGAGGCGGAGGTAACGCCGACAGCGAGCACAGCCGCGACCGACAGAATTGTTTTCTTCATGATGATCCCCATCGATTTGAAACCAGCCCGACCCGAAGTCCAGAGACGCGATATCGACCTGTGAAGTAACTCCCGCACAATCTGCGGCTGAGACGAGGAACCGTGAAGCAAAAAACACATGCACCTGCCGCTTTTTTGAGCAATTACGACCATCCTGCGTTGAGTAGTTCGCGAGTGTTGCAGTTCGACCACTATTTTGGGACTCACTCCGAATACCAGTCGCTGAATCTGGCTCCGCCAGCAACACTTTCGACCAATACGACAGAACCGTGACGAGGCAGGGCGCCCGATCGGATGGCGCGATTCGGCTGCGCTGCGGCCGGACCGACAGGCGCGATCGGCGCGCGACCCTCGCCAAAAGGCGAAGGCCGCGGCGGTTGCCGCGGCCTTCGGATGATCTCGCGCCGCAATCCGGGCGACCGTAGTCACATCGAATCGGGCGTCCGGTGATGGGGATGATCGCGATCGCCTTCGATATCGGCGTCGTCCTCCGCGGAAGGCGGCGGGGATTCGACCGGGACATTCTCCTCGGGGCTGGACTCGGCCGCTGCGGGAAACGGCTCGGCCGGGGCGTCGGCGTCCTCGAAGGACGGCTCCGGAGCCGGCGATCGGGACAGATCCGCTTCCGGCGTTTCAGCCTCGACGGATTCAGGCTCGGAGAATTCGGCCTCGGCGGGGACAGACTCGCCTTCGGAAGATAGCGACGCGGAACTCGGCTCGTCCATCTCGGGTGCAGCAACGGCTGCGGGCTTCGGGGCGCGCGGCTTGCGCGGTTTGACGGGCTTCGGCGGCGGAGCGGCTTCGACAGCAGCAGGCGCTTCGGCGGGCGCGGCCGCATCGACCTGCGCGAGAAGCTCGGCCGGCGGGCTCGCCTTCGGCGTGGCCCGGCGCGGAGAAGCCTTCTTGGGCGACGATCTCCCGGGCGACGGCTTGGCCGACGAAACCTTGGTCGACGCCTTCGGCGCCGCCTTTTTCGGCGCGGCGGCCTTGCCGGCTGTCCTGGCCGGCGTCTTGGCAGCACGCGGCTTGCTGGCAACCGCCTTGTTCGAAGTCTTGGCTTTGGAAGTCTTGGCTTTGGAAGTCTTGGCTTTGGAAGTTTTGGGCTTTGAAGCCTTGGCCTTGGAGGCCTTGGCCTTGGAGGCCTTGGCCTTGGAGGTCTTGGCTGAGGACGTCTTGGCTGAGGACGTCTTGGCGGCCTTCCCGGCCTTCTTGGGAGCCTTCTTGGCGGAAGTCTTCTTCGCGCCGGCCTTCACCGTCTTCTTGGCAGCCGCCTTTGCGGATTTTGTCGAAGCCGACTTGGCGCCCTTCTTGGACGTCTTCGCCGTCACCGGAAGCTTGGCCTTTTTCGACTTGTCGCTCTTTGATTTGGCCTTCTTGTCTGCCTTGTTCTTTTTGGACTTCTTGTCCTTCGCCATCGTCGTCCTCCTGTTGTGCGGATCGCCTGTGGGCAATCACGCTCTCCGCCAGCAGGCCTGCAGCGCAGTCAGGTACTCGCAGGCCGGGGACCGCCTGTCGCCCAATCGAGAAGTTCAATCGTGTGCACCACAGGGACTTCCGTTCCGCTGGCGATCTGCACCATGCAGCCGATGTTCCCAGCGGCGATCATGTCCGGCTTGACGGCAGCGATGTTGGCGACCTTGCGGTCGCGCAATCGGGTCGCGATGTCAGGCTGGAGAATGTTGTACGTGCCCGCCGAACCACAACACAAATGACTCTCCGGGATATCTTTCACCACGAATCCGGTCTTGGAAAGCAATTCTTTGGGCAGCCGCGTGACTTTTTGACCGTGCTGCAGCGAACAGGCGGAGTGATAAGCGACCACGACATCGCGCTGCGGCCGCGGCACCGACAGCTCCAGATCGCCGACATATTCGCTGATATCCTTGGCGAGCGCCGAGACCCTCGCGGCCGATGCGGCGAACGCCGGGTCTTCGCGCAGCATGTAGCCGTAGTCCTTGATCACCGTGCCGCAGCCCGACGTCGTCACCAGAATCGCGTCGAGGCCGCCGCGCTCGATCTCGGCGAGCCACGCCTTGATGTTGGTGCGGGCATATTCGAGCGTGCGGGTATCGCGGCCGAGGTGATGGATCAGGGCACCGCAACAGGCCTCGTCGGCCGCGAGGACGACCTCGATGCCGTGGCGGGTCAGCAGATTGATCGCGGCCCGGTTGATTCGCGGCGCCAGCACCTGCTGGGCGCAGCCGTGCAGCAGCGCGACGCGCCCGCGCTTTGTCCCGATCGCCGGGAACGTGGTTCCGGAGTCCGGTCCGCGCTCCGGCAGATGCTTCGGCGCCAGCGCCAACATCGCCTTGACCCGGCTCAGGAACGTCGGATGGGCGAGATCGTGCGAGCCGGGCAGCAGCCCCGCAATCGGGCGCACGATCCGCGCCGCCCACATGCCGAGCCGGAACATGCCGGGATGCGGCATCATCCACGACAGCGCTTCGCGGATGAGCCGATCCCAGAACGGCCGCGTGTAGTCCTTCTCGATCCGCGCCCTCGCCTGATCGACCAGATGCATGTAGTTCACGCCGGAGGGACACGTGGTCATGCAGGCGAGGCACGACAGGCAGCGGTCGATGTGCTTGACCACGTCCGCGGTCGGCGGCTTGTTGCTCTCCAGCATCTCCTTGATCAGGTAGATTCGACCGCGCGGTGAGTCGAGTTCGTCGCCGAGCAGCACATAGGTCGGGCACGTCGCCGTGCAGAATCCGCAGTGCACGCAGGCCCGCAGGATCTTGTCGGCCTCGGCGATGTCCGGATCGGCGAGCTGGGCGAGGCTGAATTCGGTTTTCATGCTGGCTGTCCTCGCGACAACCGGCCGCGATTGAGAACGTTCCTCGGATCGAAGCTGTTCTTGACCCGCTGCCCGAGCGCGGCGAGGCCGCGCGGTTGCGGATGGAACACGTCGATGCCCGCGCGAACCTCGTCGCTGCCTCGGATCAGCGAGGCGTGGCCGTCGATCGCGGCGACGCGCTGGCGCAGCGCCTTGGCCTGTGCATCTGCCGCCGGCGGCAGCGCGGCCCAGATCAAGCCGCCGCCCCAATCGTAGATCACCTCGCCGCCGCTCTCGCGTTGCAGCGCCTGCCCGAACGCGCCGCCCGACGCCGGCGGACAGACGATCCGCCAAACCGGCCACAACGCACGCGGACCCGACGCCGCGAACGGCTCGACGTCGCGCACAGCGCGCCACAGCGCGGCCGAGGCTTCGTCCTCGATCAACTCGGTCGCGCCAAAACTCTTCAGCGCCTCGCGCAGCGACTGGGCGCGATGACTCGCCGACGAGGTGATGCCCTCCAGCCGCAGCAGCGTCAGCGCCTGATCCGGCTGCGCAAGTTCGGCCAGCGCACCGCCGGTGGTGCGCAGCGCCGAGCCGGGCAGATGCGCCGCGCCGCTGACGTCATAGGGCGAGCCGACCGCCTGCGTCATCGCCTTGTTGGCGGTGACGTCGTCGAGCCCGCGCAGCAGCAGCGTGCGCTCGCTCTCCGGCCGCGGCGTCACCTTCAGCGTCACTTCGGTCATCACCGCCAACGTGCCCCAGGAGCCCGCCAGCAACTTGCAGAGATCGTAGCCGGTGACGTTCTTCACCACCTTGCCGCCGGCCTTGAAGCTCTCGCCGAAACCCGACACTGCATGCGCGCCGAGCAGATGGTCGCGCGCGCCGCCGGACTTGATCCGGCGCGGGCCTGCGAGCCCGGCGGCGATCATGCCGCCGATCGTGCCTTCGGTCTCGACCGTGCCGAGCAGCAGCGATGTGTTCATCGGCTCGAAGGCGAACTGCTGATTCTTGGAGTCGATCAGCGACAGCACGTCGGCGACCGGCGCGCCGGCCTGCACGGTGATGATCAGTTCGTTCGGCTCGTAGGCCGTGACCGCGTTGAGCGCCGACAACTCCAGCACCGCATTGGTCGCCATCGGCTGGCCGACCCGCCGCTTGGTGCCGTGCCCGATGATCTCGAGCGGCTGCTCACCCGCGATCGCGGCGCGCACCGCGTCCTCGACCTCCTGCGCGTCGCGTACTTTCAACGTATCCACGGTCGACATGCGTCCTTCATTGGATTTCAGATAGCCAACGCCACGTCATTGCGAGGAGCGAAGCGACGAAGCAATCCAGCCGGTGCACGACGCTGGATTGCTTCGCTTCGCTCGCAATGACGTTGAAAGGTTGTGCTTCGTCCATCGACCATCAAACTACCAGGTTCAAAACCGCGGAATATCCGGGAATGGCAATTTGCCGCCGTGGACGTGCATGCGGCCGAGCTCGGCACAGCGGTGCAGCGTCGGAAACACCTTGCCGGGATTGAGCAGGCCCTCGGAATCGAACGCGCATTTCAATCGCTGCTGCTGATTGAGATCGATATCGGAGAACATCTCCGGCATCAGGTCGCGTTTCTCGATGCCGACCCCATGCTCGCCGGTCAGCACGCCGCCGACCTCGACGCACAGCCGCAGGATGTCGGCGCCGAACGCCTCCGCCCTGTCCTGCTCGCCGGGCTTGTTGGCGTCGTACAGGATGAGAGGGTGAAGATTGCCGTCACCGGCGTGAAACACATTGGCGACGCGCAGCCCGTATTTTTCCGACATCTGCGTCATCCGCCGCAGCACCAGCGGCAGTTGCGCGCGCGGAATGGTGCCGTCCATGCACAGATAGTCCGGCGAGATCCGGCCGACTGCCGGAAACGCGGCCTTGCGGCCGGACCAGAACAGCAGCCGCTCCTGTTCCGACGTCGAGATCTGGCAGGTGGTCGAGCCGCAGCCGAGCGCGATCGCCTCTACGCGGGTGATCAGTTCGTCGACCTCGACTTGCGGGCCGTCGAGCTCGATGATCAGCAGCGCCTCGACGTCGAGCGGATAGCCGGCGTGGACGAAGGCTTCGGCGGCGTGGATCGCGGGGCGGTCCATCATCTCCATGCCGCCGGGAATGATGCCGGCGCTGATCACGTCGGCGACGCATCGGCCGGCGGCCTCGACGTCGGTGAAGCCGACCATCAGCGCCCGCGCCGTCTCCGGCTTGCGCAGGATGCGGACGGTGACTTCGGTGATGACGCCGAGCAGGCCTTCGGAGCCGGTGATCACGCCCATCAGGTCGTAACCCGCGCATTCGGCGGCCTTGCCGCCGATGCGCAGGATCTCGCCGGTCATCAGCACGATCTCGCAGCCGAGCACGTTGTTGGTGGTCATGCCGTATTTCAGGCAATGCACGCCGCCGGAATTCTCGGCGATGTTGCCGCCGATCGAGCAGGCGATCTGCGACGACGGGTCGGGCGCGTAGTAAAAGCCGGCATGATCGACCGCCTGACTGATCGCCAGATTGGTGACGCCGGGCTCGACCACGACGGCGCGGTTGTCGAAGTCGATCTCGCGGATCCGCTTGAACTTGCCGAGGCCGAGCAGCACGCCGTCGGCGAGCGGCAGCGCGCCGCCGGACAGCGACGTGCCGGAGCCGCGCGGCACCACCTTGATGCCGTTCTTGTGGCAATAGCGCAGTACTTCGGAAACCTGCTTGGTGGTGTCGGGCAGCACGACCACCATCGGCGGCTGCCGATACGCCATCAGCCCGTCGGACTCATAGGGCTTCATTTCGGCGGCGCTGGAGATCACGCCCTCGCCCGGCACGATCTTGCGCAGGCTCGCGACGATCTCGTCGCGGCGCGCCAGCACGGCCTGGTCCGGCTCGGGCATCAGAATCGTCATGCGAGATACTCCTGCGCGGCCCGCTGATTCGTCGAGCGTGGCTGGCGCGTCTGCCGCAACAGCGCAACAGGCCGGGATCGGGGTACGCCCTCAACCCTTACTGAGAGCAATTCCATTCGGCAAACGGATTCGGCCGTCAGAAAGTCTCAGGCGCCGACCAGAATGCGGGACGGCACCACGGCCTGCACCACAAGCCCGCGGGCCCGCGCGTCCATCACGCCGACGGCGCGCAGCGCCAGCAGCGTCACGGTTTGCACCGCATCGCGCAATTTGGCCGGGTCGTCGAGATTGTCGGGGGCCAGCGGCCCGACCAGGGATTCATGCACCGCACCAAGCAACGCGGTCGCTGCGAGCGCCGTGTCCTGCGCGGGCAAATGGCCGGCGCGCACCGCGGCGTCGATCCGCGATTCCATCTCGCCGGCGATATCCCGGCGGCTGGCGAGCCGCGACGCTGAGACGTCGACATCGACCGGCTCGGCGAGAATGCCCCAGGCGAGCTTGCGATGCGACAGCACATGCACCGCGACCGTGGTCACCGCAGCGGCGAGCGCGGAGGACGGGCCCGGCGCAGCATCTGCGGCGCGGCGAATCGCGGCGAGTTCGTCGCGCGACACGTCTGCGATCAGTTCGGAAATCAGGTCGGCCTTGGACGGGAAGTAACGGTACACGGTTCCCGCAGCGACGTTCGCGCGGCTCGCCACGGGGGCAATCTGCACCGCAGCCATGCCACCTTCGACCGCGGTCTCGCGCGCCGCAGCAAGGATGGCGCTGCGGCGTGCAGCCAGCCGCTTTACGACCTGATTGGTCCGCCGATACACCATGATGCACTCGTCTCGGGATCGAGCGTTCCGACTCCGGACGGGATCGGAAAGTGGCCGCTCATCAAGATCTTGGGACATCGGCGTAGCGAAACGCCGTGCCCAAATCAGTGAAAAAAGTGAACACCTATTCAGAGACGAAGGCAAGCCCTTACAGCCTGGCACTTACCGCAATGAAGTGAACAGCAAACTGCAACTAGCCGCCCAACCCGAGCGCCCGCGCTAAAGCCGCTACGGTCATACCGGTGATCACCGCGATGAAGTCGTTGCGGCGGACAATGCTGACCGCCATCGCAGCGGCGAGCGCGAACATCACGATCGGCCCACCATTGACCGCGACCGGCAGCGCGGCCGCGACGATGATCGAACCGGGCAGCGCGTCGAGCATCCGCCGCACCCGCGGCGTGACGTCGACATAGCGCATCAGCCAGAAGCCACCGAGCCGGGAAGCGACCGTGACCGCCGTCATCACGGCGAACGCCATCATCACGTCGCTGCGCAAGACCTCGCTCATGCCGCGCGCTCGGGCCGTGGCGGCGGCTCGTCCATTAGCGCGGCGCTCAGCGCGCCGCAAAGTGCGCCGGCGATGATAAACCAGTAGCCTGGAACCAGCCAATGCACGGTCAGCGCGACCGCGCCGGAGACCGCCCACGGGATCGCGCGGCGCGGTCCCTTCCAGGCCGGCACCAGCATCGCGGCGAAGAACGCCGGCATCGCCAGATCGACGCCGAACTTCCTCGGATCGGACAATTGCTCGGCGAGCAGATAGCCGGGTATCGCGGACAGCAGCCAGACGAAATACAGCACGATGCCCCCGGCGACATAGAACCAGGCATTGGCGCCGCCGTGCTCGCGATAGCGCATCGCGGCGAGCCAGCCGCCGTCGGTGACCAGCAGCATCGCCGGATAGGCCTGCCAAGGCGGCAGCGTGCCGAACCACGGCCGCATCGACGCGGTCATCAGGAAGAAGCGGATGTTGACCGTCGTCGTCAGCAGCGCCAGCGTCGCGATCGTCGACGGCGTCAGCGTCGCCGGCCACGACTGCACGGCGACGAATTGCGACAGCCCGCCATACACCGTGGCCATCATCACTTCGACTTCCGCCAGCGTGAAACCCTTCTGCGCACACAGTGCGCCGAACGCCATGCCGAACGCCAGCGTGCCCGGCAGCATCGGCCCGATCGCGATAATGCCGGGGAAGATCGCATCACGCGACCAATAGGCCGGGGCCTTGGGGATGTGAGTGGTCATGGCAGGGTCCGGATTACGGACCCTGCGTGCAAGTTGCGCGCGGTTACGTCAAGCAAGTGAAAACTCCGCATTCTCTTCTCTTCGTCTCGCATTTGGGAGCCCCACGTCGCGATTTACAGCCCTTGCGTGCGCGCGCTAAGGTTGTGGTCGGACGGGGGATGGAATGCGAGCGTCATCGGTCGGGGCGGTTTCAGAGTTGCTCAAGACGTTACTGCCGAAAGATGGAACTCCGGTGCTGAACCGGGTGTTGCGGGTGATGTTGGCTCGCGAACTCGGCCGATCGATCGACGATGAAATCTACGAGCAGGCGCGCGACCAACTGTTCGCGGCCGGGCAGATCGGGCGGGTTCGCGGCCAAGGCGGACAGATATTTCTCGCCAAGAGCGAACTCGGTCGCCCCCAGGAAAAGCCCGACACCCGTTCCGCCCGCACCGAGGCCGAGTTGATGGCGCCGCTCGGGCGCTATCTTAGGGGAGCGTTCGTGCGGGAACTCGACATCCCCGACCATGGCGCATCACTGATCAAGGATACGTCTCGACTCGGCCCGCCGCTGGCGCGCTGGGCCCGCCCGGATTTCATCCTGGTGACGGCGATGCGTTTCCGGTTCATGCCGGGCGCGCAGCTCGATGTCTATTCGTTCGAATTGAAGGCCGAGCACGGCGCCACCGATCTGGCGGTCTACGAGGCCCTCGCGCAAACCCGCTTTACCCATTTCGGTTATCTGGTCTGGCACTTGCCTGAGACATCGAAGGCCGAAGCCAGGCTGCCGGAGATCACCGCGCAATGCAGCCAGCATGGCGTTGGCCTGATCCGCATCCACGACCCGGACAGCGACGAGGCATTTGAGACGCTGCTCGATCCGGTGCGCAAAGCGACGCCTCCAGCAGAAGTCGACGGCTTCCTGGAGCAACGGCTCGATGAGCACGAACGCATGACCTTGCTGAGAGCGCTCGACGGAGATCGGCCATGAGCGCGAAAATCATCGCGGTCGCCAACATGAAGGGCGGCGTGGGGAAAACCACGACGGTGGTATCGCTCGGTGAAGCGCTGGCGGCGAGCGGTCATCGCGTGCTGGTCATCGACCTCGATGCTCAGGCGAATGCATCGATTTGCATCGCGGGCGACTCGATGCTCGCGACGCTGATGTCGCGCGGCGCAACGATCGAGGGATTTCTCGCCGACAACCTGCTCGGCAAACAGTCGATGGCTTTCACGGATGCGATCCGCAACAACATCAGCAACGTTACCCATCTAGGTGAGCAGCTGAACATCTCGCTGCTGCCTTCAAGCCCTGAGTTGCGCAATTTCGAGCAACGGATCATCTACGAACTTACCGGCAAAAAATGGAGCTGGGAGCAGATTGTCGATGGCCTGTTCGCCGTGATGAAGAGACAACTCGACCGAACGCGGAAGGATTTCGATTACATCCTGATCGATTGCGCGCCAGGAATTTCGGTGCTGACCGAAGTGAGCATTCGGTTGGCCGATTTAGTGATGGTGCCTACGATCGCCGACTTCCTATCGACGTTCGGCCTGCAGAACTTTTGTATCACGCTGTCGGATCGCGGACTTTCGTCCGGCGCCAAGAAAGCGGCGAAGTACAAGCAGCCTCATGTGCTGATCACGCGGCGCCGCAAGGTCAAAGTCCACGACGAAACCGCGAATAAACTTCGCAACGAGGAGACCGCGGCGAAACCCGCGTTCCGGATGTTCGAGACCGAGATTCCAGAGGCGGTGGCGGTTTCTGAAGCGCTCGGCAAGATCACGCAGTTCCCGAGTTTTTCGCAGAAATGGGGTCAGGTCGTTACCCCGCTTCTCGCCGATCTCGTCAAAGAAGTAGAAGAGGTGCTGCATGGCCATCGCCGCTGACGGCTTCCAGGTTCTCAAGCGCATCGGCAAGAATGCCGAGATCTTCCGGCCGATTCGCGCCGAGGTCGACAAGGTCGCGCTGAGCCTCGTAATCAAGGCGCTCAAGACAAAGTCGCTCGATGTGACGGCGTTGCGCGACATTTCCGGATCGCTCGGCGAGGATTTCTCGCTGATCGTCGAGGGACTGAAAGACGCCGACGTCAAGTCGATCGTCACCAAGCTCGACAAGCACCATCCGGACGCGAAATCCGGGACTGCGGCTTGGCGGCGTCAGCATCTGGCGGCGCTCGCCGATGGGTCCGCCGAGCCGTCTTCGCCTCCGGCGAAGCCTGCCAAGAAGGCCAAAGCCGCCAAGGCTTCTTCGAAGACCAAGAAAGCCGAGCCGGAGCGTCTGTCGAGCGAAGTGATGGATCTGTTCCGCGCGGGCGGCAAATCGAAATCGTGACCCACACGCGATGCGAAGGCCGGGACCTTTCGGCCCCGGTCCAACCGACCTAGTCGCGTCACACCGCTCCAACGTAAACGCCGGGCCGTCGCTGCTTCCAGGGCATTGATTGCTCGAGCTGCGCCGCGAGCCGGATCAGCAGGTCCTCAGCGCCGAAACGCGCGACGAACTGCATGCCGAGCGGACGCCCTTCGCGATCGGAACAGAGTGGCAGGCTGATCGCGGGCTGGCCAGTCATGTTGTAGAGCGCGGTGAACGGCGCGTGGCGGAACAGACGATCGTACCAGCCCTGTGCGCCCAGCGAGGCGTCGTCGCCATTGGCGAAGCCGAGCGGGAGCGCCGCAGCCGCCATCGTCGGCGTCAGCAGGACGTCGTATTGGCGGAAGAACGGAGCGACGCTGCGGCACACCATGTTGGTGAAGGCGTCGGCGATTTCGCCGTCGACCAACGTCAGAGCGAGGCCGCGCTCGTAGCAAGCCAGCGTCGTCGCTTCGAGCAGCTCCGACGACGGCGTCCGGCCGTTGAACTGACCCACGCCAAGGATGCCAGCGGCAAGGAAGCCGCACCAATAGGTCAGGTTGGCGGTGTGGAACTGCGCCTCGTCGAACACCGGCGAAGCTTCTTCGACGTGATGGCCGAGCTGCTCGAGATGCTTGGCCACCTGAAGCAACGCGTCGCGCATCTCCGGGTCGATCTTGGCCTGCATCACGCCGGCGAGCGAGAAGGCGATCCGCAGCCGGCCCGGCTCGACGCCGACCTCCTGCAGATAGGGACGCGCCGGCGGCGGAATTTCGAACGGATCGCCGACGCCGGGCCCCTGCACCGCATCGAGCAGCGCGGCGCAATCGCGCACCGTGCGGGTGACCACATGCTCGATGCCCATGCCTTTCAGCGGTTGGCCGAATTCGGGCCCGGTGGGCGTCCGGCCGCGCGTCGGCTTGAGGCCGACCACGCCGCAACAGGCTGCCGGGATACGGATCGACCCGCCGCCGTCATTGGCATGCGCCACTGGGACGAGACCGGCGGCCACTGCTGCGGCCGATCCTCCGCTGGAGCCTCCGGCCGAGCGGGTCAGGTCCCACGGATTGCGGGTCGGGCCATACAGCACCGGCTCAGTCGAAATGCTGAAGCCCATCTCGGGCGTGTTGGTGCGGCCGAGCGTCATCAGCCCGGCGGCCTTGAAGCGCCGCATCAGTTCGGTGTCGTGCGGGGAGACGAAACTGCCGTGCACGAAGCGGCTCCCCATATCGCAGGCGACGCCTTCGGCGTGCATCACCAGATCCTTGATCAGGAACGGAACGCCGTGAAAAGAAGCGGCCTCGGTTTCGGCAGCCGGCGCATGCAACGCTGCGGGCACCTCGCCGATGACGGCATTGATGGTGGGATTGAGCGCCGCGATCGCCCGCTGCGCCGTGGCGGCCAATTCGGCGGCGCTGACGTCGCCGCTGCGAACCAGCGCGGCGAGCCCGAGGCCGTCCTGCGCCGCATATTCGTCCAATGTCAGAGCCATTCCCTCGCCTCCGCAAATCGCCGCCGCCTTGGCAGCTTCTTGCGAATGCTAGGCAGAAGGACCCGCGGGACTATCGGTCAGATGTTCCACCCGCCGAGGGCTGCGCCGCGATCTGCCCGGCGAGGCGGGCGAGCGCCGCCTTGTTGGAGACGCCGAGCTTGTCGTAGATGCCGCGCAGATGATGACGCACAGTATAGGGCGAGCACGCCAGGCGGGCGGCGATTTCCTTGTAGGATAGTCCGAGCCCGTAGCACGCCGCGATCTCGGCCTCTCGCGTGGACAGGAGGTCGAGTGGCGTCCGCGGCCGGGCGTGGAACACGATCAGATCACCCTCACGCGAACTGCCGACGCGGAGCCCGCGCCCTTGATACGCAGCCTCGCCTCCGGCACTGGCGAGCACGGCTGGCGGCAATGCGGGCCCGTTCCAGCCCGCCCATTCGCAGCGCATCAGTTCGGCGAAGCTGGCGTCGGCGATATGCAGAATGCCGCGACGATCAGCCAGCGCCAAGCCGGCACCGCGATGCTCGTCGATGCTTCGCAGCCCGTCGAAATGCTGTAGCCAATTGGCGTGCCACGCCGCGGTCAGATGCGGCATCAGCAACTCCTTGAAGTCGCGCTCGGCCTCGCCGAAGCCAGGCGCCGTCACCCGCCGATACAGCGACAGAAAAGTAGCGACGCCGAGCCGGCGATCAAAGATGACCGTCGAGAGAATGCTGCCGATATCGTACCGCTCCGACATCTGCGCCAAACCGCGGGTGCGGCCGAGATCATCCCGCGAAAATCGCCCTGTCGCGCCTGGCCTCGCCGCGACCGTGCGCGCCACGTCGTCGTCCAGCGCAACCTTCTCCCAACTCGCAACGAAATGTTCCGGGAGCGCGTAGCGAAACGAACTGTGCAGGGCAAAACCGCCACCGGGCTGGGCCTGCGCCATGCCCCACCATGCAGAATGGAAAGGAAGGTCTTCGGCCACGCGCTGCAAAGCGGCCTGCTGAAACCGGCCGACTTCGGTGCCGCGCGAGAGCGCATAGATGTTCAGCAATGCCGACCCCAGCAGCGGGGCCAAGCTCGGGTCACAACGATCGCGGGGCATGGCGGTCTCCGGAGCGCGGCCAGAAATCCTCGCACAAGCTCAGGCAAAATTCAGGCCGCCAGGCGATCGATGCTTCCGGCGCAGACCTGTCCACACACGACAAAACGCGGCGTCTCCGCCGCGTTTTGCAGTTTCTCGGATCGGCCGGCGGTTACGCCTGGGGCTGCGGCTCCAGGCCAGTATCGGGACGCGGCCGCGGCTTGCCGGCCGGCGGGACAGCCGAGGTGCGCGGGCCCGAGGGCTCCAGCACCGACTCGCGGTTCGGCTTCTTGCCGTTCATGAGATCGGTGATCTCGTCGCCGGTCAGCGTCTCGAACTCGAGCAGACCCTTGGCGAGGGCTTCGAGGTCCGCGCGCTTCTCGGTGAGAATACGCTCGGCTTCCTTGTAGCCCTCTTCGACCAACCGCTTGATCTCGGCGTCGATCTTCTGAACCGTCGCTTCCGACGCGTTCTGGGTGCGCGACACCGACATGCCGAGGAATACTTCGTCCTGGTTCTCGCCATACGACACGGTGCCGAGCTCTTCCGACAGACCCCAGCGCGTGACCATCATGCGGGCCAATCGGGTCGCCTGCTCGATGTCGGACGAAGCGCCCGACGTCACCTTCTGGCGGCCGAAGATCATTTCTTCGGCGACGCGGCCGCCCATCATGATGGCGAGGCGCGAGGTCATCTGCTCCAGCGACATCGACAGCTTGTCGCGCTCGGGAAGCTGCATCACCATGCCGAGCGCGCGGCCGCGCGGGATGATGGTGGCCTTGTGGATCGGGTCGGTGGCCGGAACATTGAGGCCGACGATCGCGTGGCCGCCCTCGTGATAGGCGGTGAGAAGCTTCTCCTCCTCCGTCATCACCAGCGACTTGCGCTCGGCGCCCATCATCACCTTGTCCTTGGCGTCTTCGAATTCGGCCTGGGTGACCATGCGCTTGTTACGCCGGGCCGCCATCAGCGCCGCTTCGTTGACGAGGTTCATCAGGTCGGCGCCGGAGAATCCCGGCGTGCCGCGCGCGATGGTCTTGAGGTTGATATCCGGCGCCAGCGGCACCTTGCGGACATGCACCTTGAGGATCTGCTCGCGGCCGACGACGTCCGGGTTCGGCACCACGACCTGACGGTCGAAACGGCCGGGACGCAGCAGCGCGGGATCGAGCACGTCGGGCCGGTTGGTGGCCGCGATCAGGATCACGCCCTCATTGGCCTCGAACCCGTCCATCTCGACCAGCAACTGGTTGAGGGTCTGCTCGCGCTCGTCATTGCCGCCGCCGAGACCGGCGCCACGATGACGACCGACCGCGTCGATTTCGTCGATGAAGATGATGCAGGGGGCATTCTTCTTGGCCTGCTCGAACATGTCGCGCACCCGAGAGGCGCCGACGCCGACGAACATTTCGACGAAGTCCGAACCGGAGATGGTGAAGAACGGCACGTTGGCTTCGCCGGCGACCGCACGCGCGATCAGCGTCTTACCCGTGCCAGGCGGACCGACCAGCAGCACGCCGCGCGGAATCCGTCCGCCGAGCCGCTGGAACTTGCCCGGGTCGCGCAGGAACTCGACGATCTCCTGCAGGTCCTGCTTGGCCTCGTCGACGCCGGCGACGTCCTCGAAGGTGACGCGGCCGTGCGCCTCGGTCAGCATCTTGGCGCGCGATTTGCCGAAGCCCATCGCCTTGCCGGCGCCGCCCTGCATCTGCCGCGACAGGAAGATCCAGACGCCAATCAGCGCGATGAACGGCAGCCACGACACCAGCAGCGACACGAACCACGGCACATTGTCGCCCGGCGGCTTCGCGGTGATCGCGACCTTACCGTTGTACAGGCGGGTAACGAGCGACGGATCGTTCGGCGCGTAGGTCTGGAAGCTCGAGCCGTTGGTGAAGGTGCCGTGAATTTCCTGGCCCTGGATCACCACGTCGCGAACGTGATTCTGATCGACCTCGCTGAGCAGCTGCGAGAACGAGATGTCCTGCGATGCGGCGCGCTGGCCGGGATTCTGGAAGAGCGTAAACAGCGCCAAAAGCAGCAAGACGATAATGACCCAGAGGGCGAAATTCCGCAGATTGGCGTTCATCGATCTTCCTTATCGGTCGCGCGGATCGCGATCCTTTGGCCCGGGTGCCGCGAGACTGTCCTCGGACCGGCCAATGCACAATCTAGGTGTCACACGGTCGCCTGCCAAGAGAACCGTTCAGGACTATTTAGCGCATTTCGGCGCTCCCGCGGCTCAAATCACAGAGAGTTCGGCCGATGAGACAGCCGCCGGAACGCAAATGCGATCGGGATCAGCCCGTCTTCCGCCGCCGCATCGGCGCTGCGGCAAACTTCAGGCAAACTGGTGTCAAAGTGATGATGGCCCCGGCAAGCGTTTGTTTCAGCTTGATTTGCCCCGGTTTGGCGGCCGGCTTGGCGGCGGCCGATTGAAGCGCGGCGGCCAATGCCTCGACCTTGCCGAGTTCAGGCCGGCCTTCCCGGCCGACGCGGCCGATCGCACGTAGCAACAACCGAATCCGGATTTCCGCGTTTAACGCGTAGAATACCGAGGCATCGAAGCTCTGTGGCGGATGGCCCGCGCTGCGCACCGCCAGAAATCGCTCCGCGCCATCGACCAGCAGCTCCAGCGCGGCTTCGGCGCGGGCGGCGCGGGCGGCGAGCCGCGCCAAATTGCGCGAATCGCATCCCTCGGCGGCCAGCAGCGGCATCAATTCGCGCAGACGGGGGCGGGTGAACCGGGGATCGGCATTGCTCGGGTCGACCGCGAATCCGATCTTCGCCCTGTCGAGCGTCGCCACCAGGCGCTGTTTCGACACGTCGAGCAACGGACGGACCAGCACGGCGCCGTCGCGTGCCGTCTCGCGCGGCATCGCGGCCAGGCCGGCGATGCCGCTGCCGCGGGACAGCCGCATCAGCACGGTCTCGGCCTGATCGTCGCGGGTGTGCGCGGTCATGATATGCGCCGCGCCGACCGCTTTCGCCGCCTTGGCCAGCAGCCGATAGCGCGCCGCGCGCGCCGCCGCCGGCAGGCCCGTCGCGGGCTTGTCGCCGGTCCAGCGCAGCGTCCGGTGCGGCAGACCGAGCGTGCGCGCGAACTGCTTGACCGACCGCGCCTCGCGGGCCGCTTCCGGCCGCAGGCCGTGGTCGATGGTGACGACGAACAGCGCGGGCCCGCGCTTGCGCGCCTTGCGCCAGCGCGCGGCGAGCCACATCAGCGCCAGCGAGTCCGGCCCGCCGGAGACCGCGAGCACGATCGCAGGCACCGCCTTCCAATCGGCGAACAGGCTCGAAGCCTCGCGCGCCGAAATCGGCGCTTCGTCAGTCCCGGACATCGGCAGCGCAAGCCTCGAATCGAGCCCGGCGCGGCCGGGGCTCTCGTCAGCCTAGCACTTAAGCTTCTTCTGCTCGGTGTCGACCGCCTTCTTCACGCCGGCCGATGCCTTCGGATATTTGCGGCCGATCTCGCCCAGCGCGGCGCAGGCGGCTTCCTTTTCCTTCAGCGCCGACAGCGACTGGCCGAGCCGCAGCAGCGCATCGGGCGCCTTCGCCGACTTGTCGTATTTGCTGGTGACCGCGAGGAAGGCTTCCGCCGCGTCGCGATACATCTGGCGCTGGAAGAAGCTCTCGCCGAGCCAGTATTGCGAGTCCGGCGTCAGGGCGTCGTTGGGATATTTGCTGGCGAAGTTGCGCATCGTCTCCTCGGCGAGCGCGTAGTCGCGGCGCTGCATGTAGCCGATGCCGAGATCGAACTCGTCGCGCGGGCTGGCCGATGGCGGCAGCGTCGTCAGCCCGCCCCCGGCCGCAGCGCTCGGCGCCGGTTGCGGCGGCGCGCCGGCGTCGGGATAGCGACCGCCCGAATTGTTCGACAGGTCGAGCGGCGCGCCCGCCACCCCGCTTTGCTCGGCCGGGACCGGCAATTGTCCGCCGCCGAGCGCCCGCGGCACGCCGGGCGCGTTCGGGTTCTGGCTCGGATCGAACGCATCGCCCCGGCGGCGGCCGGTCGCCGGCGGCGCCACCGGCTGATCCTGCACGATCGGTGCCTGCGGCGGCTGGCCGTAGACAGAAGGTTGCTGCGCAGCGGCAGCCGGCGGCGGCGCGGCGTTGCCGGGTGCGGCCGGCTGAACCCCTGCACCGCTTTGCAATTGCCGGACCTGATCTTCCAGCCGGCGGTTGCGATACTGCAGCTCCTCGTTCTGCCCGGTCAGCGTGCGCAACCGCTCTTCGAGCTGCTGGATGCGGATTTCGGGATCGACCTCGCCGCCATATTGCTGGGCCAGCGCGGGAGCGGCGAAAGCGAGCATCGCGAACACCGCGAGGCTGCGCGCAGAAAGGGCATGAATGGGTGACATCGGGGCCCGACGGTTGGGGATGGCGCGCCAGATTAGTAGCGCCGGATTGACCGCTGGACTACGCCAAAAATGTGACTGGCGGAACGGCGGACGGTCGCAGGCATCTCGCAATCACAAGCAAAAACGGCGCCCGAAGGCGCCGTTGCATCTGTTCGAACGCGGTCGCGCTCAGGCGCCGGCGTTGAGGACCGTCACCGCGCGGCGGTTCTGCGACCAGCACGAGATGTCGTTGCAGACCGCGACCGGACGTTCCTTGCCGTAGGAAATCGTCCGCATCCGCGACGGGTCGATCCCGCGCGAGGCGAGATAGTTGCGGACCGACTGCGCACGACGCGCGCCCAGCGCGATGTTGTACTCGCGGGTGCCGCGCTCGTCGGCATGGCCCTCGATCGTGAACGAGTACCGGTTGTAGCTCTGCAGCCACTGGGCCTGCTTGTCGAGCGTCGCGATCGCCTGCGGCGACAGATCGGTCTGATCGCTTTCGAAGAACACGCGATCGCCGACATTGACCACGAAATCCTGCTGGCTTCCCGGGCTCGCCGCGCTGGCCATCGCGCCGTCGGCACCGAGACCCGTCTTGTTATTGGCGCAAGCCCCCATCGACAGGGCCACCGCGAGCACCGCGGCCAGCTTCAATCCCTGGAGGATTCGCTTCTGATGTGTCATTCCGGAGCCTCCACGCTCGCGATATTCGGACTGTCATCCGGTCTACAGGGCGATGGTTAAGCGAACGTTCCGTCAACCTTGACGAGACCTTGCCGGCTCCGATCAAAAGCCCCCGATCGGCGAAAAGCAATCGCAATGGTTAATGGGGTGTAAATGTGGCGCGACGGTGAAGGCCGGGCGCGCGGTCCGATGACACTTCGGGGATCGGGTACGCCCGAATGACCATTGGGCGGCCTTCCGCCCCGCCTGGCAATGGCCGCAGCCATCGTCGAGTCGCACCTGCGCAAGCGACGATGCACCGGCCGCCACAGCTCCGAAGCTGCGCGGCGCGGGATCAACGTTCGCAAGACAGGCCGTCTAGAGCACTTCATCGCTTGATTGAAGCAACGCGGCATTCTCGCGTGCGGAGTCGTCATCCTGAGGTGCGAGCGCAGCGAGCCTCGAAGGATGCGGCCAAGGCACCTGCGGCTCATCCTTCGAGGCCGCTGGACCGCGCATGGCGCGGCCCAGCGGGCACCTCAGGATGACGGCGGTGATTCCATCAAAAGCAGAACTGCTCTAGATGTGCTGGTGGTCGATCGTGGCGAAGGGAACCTCGGCGAGCCGGGGCGACGCGGATCGCGCCGTCGTCCGCGTGAACAGCTTGTGTCGTTCGAAGGCCGTCGAGCGCAAGAACGGATAGCGCGCAAACACCTTCATATGCGTGACGGGGAAATCGATCTCCATCAGCCCGATCGGCTTCTTCAGGCCAGGATACACCCGCGGCGGGCAGACCGCGCTCATGAACACGCGGCGATAGAAAGCCTGGTGCTCGGCGCGCACCGAGGCCAGCCCGATGTCGGCACGAAAGTGCTCGCAAGCCACATAGGCCAGCCGCAAGGTCAGATAAGCGAGCTCGGGCACCCGATTGGTGCGATCGGGATCGGAGACGAACCGGGTCGGATCGACGATCACCTTGCCGTCCGAAAGCCAAGGCTCGAGCAGATCGGGAAACACGTCCATCGACGGACAAGCCTGATTGTCCGGCGACGCCACCGTGATTCTGAGCGAGCTGGTCAGCTCCCCCTCGAAGAAGATCCCGAAGATCCAGGAGTTCGGCAGGTTGTCATAGCGATCGGACACGATGCCCTGGGGGTTCGGATCGATCGCGCCCTCTTTCAGATAGGCGCGGTACCGCAGTCGGTAGATCGCGGCGCGCTCGGCGTCCGTCTCGGCCAGCCGATACTCGACCTTGTCGAGCAACTCACGTCGGCGGACGGCAACGCGGCCCTCCTGCTGTCCCTGCCGGGCGGCATCCATGTCGATTCCCCTAACCCAAAACCGTACCTGAAATCGTATTAACGAACGTTAACGGCCCCTTAATGACGAAGCAAAGCATTTGAAACGTTAGGGTTAATCAGACCTGCGAAATCTCCGCGCGGCTCAGGCGATCGATGGTCGGATCAGGCGATGGAGCGGAGCGGAATCGACAGCACCTTGCCGTCCTTCTGACGCTCGCCGTGCGAGGCGGTCAGCAGCTTCCGGACGCGGGCAGCGGGAACCGGGCGGCTGAACAAATAGCCCTGCGCTTCGGTGACGGTGCCGTCGGCACTGATCAGCTCGAGCTGCTCGTTGGTCTCGATGCCCTCGACCACCACGGACATGCCGAGATCGGCGCTCAACCGCGCCACGCCACGCAGCAGCGTGAGCGGCCGGTCGCTGTCGATGCCCTCGAGGAAGGAGCGATCGATCTTGACCTTCTGCAGCGGGAACGTGTGCAGATAGCTCAGGCTCGAATAGCCGGTGCCGAAATCATCGAGCGCGATCCGCACGCCCTCGCCATGCAATTGCGCGAGCGCGTCGTGGGTGAACTGGGTGTTGCGCAGCAGCGAGGACTCGGTGATCTCGATTTCGAGCCGGCTGGCCGGCAGGCCCGACACCTCGAGCGCGTAGCGCACCTCGTTGAGGATATCGCGCTGATGGAATTGCTGCGAGGAGAAGTTGACCGCAACGCTGACCTGCTTCGGCCACATCATACATTCCATGCACGCCTTGCGCAGGATCCAGCGACCGAGATCGACGATCAGGCCCATTTCTTCGGCGACCGGGATGATGTCGACCGGCGACACGGTGCCGCGCACCGGATGATTCCAGCGCAGCAGCGCCTCGCAGGTCGTGATCCGTCCGGTCTTGAGATTGACCAGCGGCTGGTAGTAGAGCTCGAACTCCTCGTTGGCGAGCGCCTTGCGCAGATCGAGTTCGAGAATGCGGCGCGCCTCGACGGTGTGCGCCATCTCCTCGCGGAAAAAGCAGAAGGTGCCGCGGCCGTCGGCCTTGGCGCGATACAGCGCCATGTCGGCGTTTTTCAGCAGGATGTCGGCGCGAATGCCGGGCGAGGTCATCGCGATGCCGATCGAGGCGCCGATCTCGACGACGTGATGCTCGATCAGATAGCGGTCGCTGAGCCGCTCGACGATCCGCCGCGCCAGCACGGCCGCGTCCTCGTCGGAGCGGACGTTCTGCTGGAAAACGACGAACTCGTCGCCGCCGAACCGCGCCACGAAGTCCTCCGGCCGCAGCATGTCGCGCAACCGGTCCGCGACCGCGCACAGCAGCCGGTCGCCCAAGGGATGGCCGAGCGTGTCGTTGACCTGTTTGAACTGATCGAGATCGATGAACAGCAGTGCCGACAGCCGCGTCTTGCCGTGGCCGTGCTCGAGCGAGAGGATCCGTTCGATTTCGTCACGGAACTGCACCCGGTTCGGCAACGTGGTGAGTTCGTCGTAACGCGCCAGATGCACGATGCGCGCTTCGGCGTTGCGGCGTTCGGTGATGTCCTCGACCAGCACCACCGTGCCGCCGCCGGGCATCGGCTGGAATGTCCAGGACAAAGAGCGCGGCGCCGGCTCGTCGCCGACGGTGACGATCTCACCGGCCAGGGAATTGTCGATCTCGGACAGAATCAGGCGGCCGCTCGACGCCGAAATGGCGCCCACCGTCACGCAGGTCGCGACGATCTCGGTCGCGCTCGGGGAGCCTTCGGCCAGCGCACCGCCGAGCTTCATCATTTCAGCGAAGCGATTGTTCATCACCGCCAGCCGCCCGTCGGCGCGAAACATGCACAGGCCGTGCGGCATGTTGTTCAGCGCCGTATCGAACTGGTGTGCCAGCGCCGCCTCCCGCTCCCGACCGATCCAGGCGTCGAGATAGATCCGCTGCAAGCTCGACGTCACCTGCCGGATGGCGATGAAGAACACCGTGCTGAGCAGAGCCAGCGCCAGATAGTAGATGCCACCGACCATGATCAACGCGATGATCAAAGGTCCGCAGCTCAACAGCACCTGGAGATGAAAGATCTTGGGCCGTCCGAAGGTGCGGCCGACGCCCGCCGATGTGTAGGCCACGACGGTGGTGATGCAGAGCATGTGCGCGCCGGTGTCCTGCGTATCCAGCAGGACCACCAACGACCAGATGCCGAGCGAAATGCCGTGCGTGATCGCGCCAAGCCGGTAGCGCTTTTCCCAGACATCGGCATCGTGCTGCGAAAGCGGCGCGTTCCGCTCGCGGTAGCGGCGCATCTGCATCGCGCGCGCGATACCGACCAGGACAAACAGGGGAACGCAGAGCCAATTCCAGACATTGCCGGTGACGAACCCGATCACCGATCCGGCGATCGCGGGCCCGAACGCGCCGACGATCATCGGCGCCGGATTCATGAATAGCGACTCGACCAGCCCGGCGTGGATAGCCGGCGACATCTCAGGATCGGCGTCGTGTTTTTGGCTGGCAAGCTGCATCAGGCGCAAGCGGTCCTTTCAGCCCCGTTATATCCCGAGCAGATGAACTCTTTCTGAGTGAAGATGATTAGCGAGACGTTACGCGACTCCGCGAAACCCCAAAATACTTCGGCTTTTTAGGGCGTTACGATCGCGCTCCCGAACACCGAAACGGCCGGCGTGAAGACGTCAAGAAAACCTTAACGTTTACGACAGCAGCGGCGACCAGGCCGGGTCCGAGGCGTAGCCGGGCGTCGGAACGCGCAGTTCGTTGCGCCCGGAGACGTCGACGGTGAACAGCGACGGGCCGGCATTGCCGCCGGGATCGCGGAAGAACATCAGCACCCGACCGTTGGGGGCGAAGGTCGGCCCTTCGTTGTGGAAGCCCGAGGTCAGGATGCGCTCGCCGGAGCCGTCCGGCTTCATGATGCCGATCGCGAACTGACCGCCGCCCTGCTTGGTGAAGGCGATGTAGTCGCCGCGCGGCGACCACACCGGGGTCGAGTAGCTGCCGTCGCCGAACGAGATGCGCTGCGCCTGCCCGCCGCTGGCCGGCATCACATAGATCTGCGGCTTGCCGCCGCGATCGGACTCGAAGCAGATCCGCGCGGCGTCGGGCGAGTAGGACGGCGAGGTGTCGATCGCCGGCGTGTCGGTCAGCCGCGTCGTCGATTTGGAGCGGAGATCCATCACGAACAGGTTCGAATTGCCGCCCTGCTGCAGGCTCATGATGATGCGCTGGCCGTCCGGCGAGAAGCGCGGCGCAAACGACATGCCGGGGAAATTGCCGACGATCTCGCGCTGCCCGGTCTCGATGTTGAACAGATAGACCTTCGGGTCGCCCTGGCCGAACTCCATATAGGTGATTTCCTGGGTCGACGGCGAGAACCGCGGCGTCAGCACCAGGTCGCTGCCGCGCGTGAGGTAGCGGACATTGGCGCCGTCCTGATCCATCAGCGCCAGCCGCTTGACGCGGCGGTCCGCCGGGCCGCTCTCGTCGATGAACACCACGCGGCTGTCGAAGTAACCCTTCTCGCCGGTCAGCCGCTCGTAGATCTGATCGGAAATGATGTGGGCGATGCGGCGCCAATATTCCGGCGAGGTGAAGTATTGCTGGCCGGCGAGCTGCTGGCCGGTGGCGACGTCCCACAGCCGGAATTCGGCCTTCAGCCGCCCGTCCGACTGCCGCGTCATCCGGCCGGTCACCAGCGCCTGGGCGTTGATGCTGGTCCAGCTCTTGAATTGCGGCGGCACGTCGATGTTGGTGATCTTCTCGACATAGGCGGCCTGGTCGATCGGCGCGAACAGGCCGCTGCGCTTGAGATTGTTGGTGATGACCTGGGCGACGCCGCCGCCGACTTCATTGTCCGACGGCGTGCCGGCGACGAAATTCGGGATCGCGATCGGCAGCGGCGCGACGTTGCCCTCGGTGATCTGCACGCGGGCCTGGCCGAACGCGTCGCGCGCCGGTCCGAGCGCCAGCGCGCCCGCGGCAGTCGCGGCGGAGAGGAGCATTTGTCTACGATTGATGTGGAGCGGCATGTTCGGGCAATCCATCGGTCAGTCGGATGTCGCACGCGGCGGAGCGCCGGCGATCGTCAGCAAGCTTCGCATCAGGTCCGCCGGTCGGTGAACACGGGCGCGAAGTATTTCCATTCCTCGAAGAACGCCGGCGGCAGCTTGTAGGGCTGGCACTCGATGATCGCCCGCAGCGCGCTCTCCTGATACACGCGCAAATAGGGCGTCGCCGGATGGCCCTCGGGCTGCGGCATCGACTCCAGCGTGCCGTCGCGCTTCAGCCGGATCACGAAGGCGGCTTCGGCGCGCTGCGCCTCGATGCCGCCATACGGCTTTTTCCAGCAGCGCTCGACCTGCGACTGGAACATCGCGCCCCAGGTTGCGGCATTGTTCGCCGCGCTGCCCTTCGATAGCCCCAGCGCCGCGTTCGAATTCAGCGCGTCGCCGGCGACCGCCTGCCGCGTCGGATCGCGCTTGTCGAGCAAGGCAGCGATCTTCGACTGGTCGAACACCCGCTCGGCCTTCGGCTTGACCGGCTCCGGTGGCTTGGCGGCGGCCTCGGCCGGCTTCGGCGGCGGTTTTTTCTTCTCTTCCTTCTTCAGCGCTTCGGCGATCGGATCGACCTTGGGCTCCGGCTTCTTCTCGGCTTCCTTGGCTTCTTCCTTCGCCGGCTCCGGCTTCTTCTCGGCCTTCTTCGGCTCTTCTTTCTTCGGCTCTTCCTTGACCACCGGCTTCGGCGGATCGGGCTTTTTCTCGACCGGCTTTTCTTCGGTCTTGGGCTGCGGCGGCGGCGAGGTATCGGTGACCACCGGCGGCTTTTTGTCGTTGATCTTGCCGACGGTGTCCTCGACCGGCTTGGCCTCGGCGACCTTCTCGACCAGCGGCTTGGGGTTTTCCTTCTTGCCGGAGCGCATCCCGGCCATCACCTTGGCGAGCTGATCCTCCGAGATGGTATCGACCGCGACGGAATCCTGCGGCTCGAGCTCGAAGGCCTTCGACGAGAAAGACAGCATGGCCCAGCCGAGCACGAGAACGTGCAACGCCACGGACGCCGCCAATGTCTTGTCGATCTTCAGCTTCAGGATACCTGCTCCATCCTCACCGGCGGCGGATGCCTCGCCTCATCCTCGGGTTACGAGCCCTGCTCCGGCACGATCACGATATTCGCCTTGAAGCCCGCGGTGCGGATCTGGCCCAGCAGCTTCATCATGTCGGTATAGCAGACGTCCTTGTCGCCCCGAAGATAGACCACGTTGTCGGTCTCCGACCGCGTCGTCCGGATCGCCTTGATCTTCGCCTCGATCTCCGCCGGCGCGACCGGGCTGTCGCCGACATAGAGTTCGACCTGCGAATTGCAGCCGCCGCCGGTGCGCTTCACCGACAGCGTCAGCGGCGGCGTGTTCGACTGGATCTGCGCGCCGCCGCGCGCGACCGGCAGGTCGATGTCGATCGACGTGGTGAGCAGCGGCGCCGCGACCATGAAGATGATCAGCAGCACCAGCATCACGTCGACCATCGGCGTGACGTTGATCTCCGCCATCACCGGGCGCTTGCCCCGGCGACGTCTGCCGCCGCCTCCGCCGCCTGCCGCTAGGTTCATCGACATGGTCTGGGACTCACCTTGCGCTCACCTTCATCCGGCTCATGCGCGCTCGTCGATCTGCCGCGACAGGATGGCCGAGAACTCGTCCGCGAAACCCTCCAGCCGCTGGGTCTGGCGGTTCACCTCGGACGTGAACTTGTTATAGAAAATTGTCGCCGGAATTGCGGCGATCAGGCCGATGGCAGTGGCGAACAGCGCCTCGGCGATGCCGGGGGCGACCACCGCCAGGGAGGTGTTCTTGGACGCGGCGATCGACTGGAAGCTCGACATGATGCCCCAGACGGTGCCGAACAGGCCGACGAACGGACCGGCGGAGCCGACCGTCGCCAGCACCAGCAGCCGTCGCTCCAGCCGTTCGACTTCGCGCGCGATCGAGACGTTCATCACCTTCTCGATCCGCATCTGCAGGCCGGCGAAGGAGCGCGAATGGCTTTCGAACGACCGCTTCCACTCGCGCATCGCCGCGACGAAGCAGGCCGCCATCGAATGCGTCGGCTTGGCCGACAGGGTGCGGTACAAATCGTCGATCGACTCGCCGGACCAGAACGCCTGCTCGAAGCGGTCCATCGCGCGCTTGGTGCGGGAATAGAGGATCAGCTTGTCGATCGCGATCGCCCAGACCCAGACCGAGCAGCCGATCAGTCCCAGCATCACCGATTTGACGATCCAGTGGGCCTGCCAGAACAGTCCGATCAGCGACATGTCGGCGGACACCAGCGGCATGGCTGACTGAGTCACGTCGGCCGGGTTCATGTCGATTATCCTCTCACGCAAGGGGTGCGGCGGGAGCCGATCTGGCGCCGGCCCCGGTTCCCCGCAGCCATGCGCCGTTCTGGCAAGAAGCGCTGCCGCCAGAGTTTCGCGTTGTCAGTTGGGATGGCCCGTCCAAAGCCGGGCCCTCAATCCCCTGCCAACGTGTCAAAACGAGGGCTGACAGCGCATCTTGACGCCCCTAACCAAACGCTAATCAGGGTTAAGAAGCGGTTACGATCGGCGGGAAAATACCCGTGATCACCCGAGCAGGGCGGCGCTGCGGGGTCGCCCGCTCACCGCTCAGGGCCGCGCGGGGACGGCCGAGAGCGCCAGCAGATGGCGCAGCTTGTCCGGATTGCGCACCACATAGATCGCGACGATGCGGTCGTGTTCGATGGCGAGCGCGGTGGTCTGGATCAGCCCGTCGGGCTCGGTGGTGACGAAGCCGGGCAGCCCGTCGATGCGCCCGGTCGAGACCACGACCGACGCACCGGGGGCATGCTTGCGCGCGAGGCCTTCGAACAGCCGGGCCACTTTGGCGAGGCCGAAGATCGGGTTCAGCGTCGCCGGGCGCTTGCCGCCGCCGTCGCCGTAGAACACCACGTCGTCGGCGAGCAGCGCGGTCAGCGCCTTCAGATCGCCGCTGCGCGACGCCTCGAAGAACGCCCCGGCGATCGCCTGGCCGCGCTCCTCCGACACCGGAAAGCGCGGCCGCTCGGCCCGGACATGGCCGCGGGCGCGCGCGGCGAGCTGGCGGCAGGCGGCGGCGTCGCGGTCGAGGGTGCGGGCGATCTCGTCGAAGCCGAGGCCGAACACGTCGTGCAGCAGGAACGCCGCGCGCTCGAGCGGCGACAGCCGCTCCAGCGCCAGCATCAAGGTGAGCGTGATGTCGTCGCCCTCGTCCTCGCACGGATCGGCGATCAGCGGCTCGGGCAGCCATGGTCCGATATAGGTCTCGCGCCTGAGCCGCGCCGATTTCAGCACGTCGAGGCACAGCCGGGTCACGGTCCGGGTCAGAAACCCCGCGGGATCGCGCACCTCGGCGCGATCGGTCCGGTGCCAGCGCAAGTAAGCGTCCTGCACCACGTCTTCGGCCTCGGCGACCGAGCCGAGCATGCGATAGGCGACGCGGACCAGCCGCGCGCGCAGCGTTGCGAAGCTCGCTGCGGCGTCGTCGCTGATCGTGGGCTCAGGAGGCTTTGGCATGGAGGGCGGGTGCGACCGGATGGATCAGGCGGAAGCCGATCGCGATCCGATTCCAGGTGTTGATCGCGCCGATCAGGATGGTGAGATTGGCCTGCTCGGCCGCGCTGAAATGCTGCGTGAGCAGTTCGTAGTCCGCATCCGGCGCGTGGGTCTGCGCGACCAGCGTCAGCGCTTCGGCCCAGGCCAGCGCGGCGCGCTCGCGATCCGTATACGCCGGCGACTCGCGCCAGGCGTTCAGCAGATACAGCCGCTGCTCGGTCTCGCCATGGGCGCGGGCGTCCTTGCTGTGCATATCGAGGCAGAACGCGCAGCCGTTGATCTGCGAGGCGCGCATCTTCACCAGTTCGATCAGGCTCGGTTCGAGGCCGCTGGCCTTGATGGTGGTCTCGAGCGCGATCATCGCCTTGTAGGCGTCGGGCGCGGCGGCGGCGGGGTTCAGGCGGGGCTTCATCGGTCTCTCCTGCGGTTCACTGAGGACAGGACGAGACGGCACCGGGCGCTGTGACATGGCCGCGAGACTATTTCGGAAACGCCGCAAAACAAAGCCGCCCGCCTGGGTCACAGGCGGGCGGCGATGGCGATGGAAGTCACTGCTTCGACGAGACGATCAGCCCTGCTGCGGCGCGTCGGGCGACGCCGCCGGCTTGGTGCGGTGCTGCGCCATGAAGGCGTCGAACTCTTCCTTGTCCTTGGCGTGGCGCAGGCGCTCGAGGAAGTCCTTGAACTGGACCTGCTCTTCCTCGAGCCGGCGCAGCGTCTCGCTGCGATATTCGTCGAAGGCGCGGTTGCCGCTCGACGGCGGGCCGAAGCCGAAGCCGCCGCGGTCCATGCGCTCGCGCATCCGCTCCATCTTGTACTGCATCCGCTCCATCTTGTTGGAGAAGCGATCACCGCGATCCCAGCAACCCATGTTTCTGCTCCAGAGTGTGTAGAAGAGAAGTGCCAATCCGATCGGCCACCAGACGATGAAGCCGGCCACCGTCAGCAGGATCCAACCCGGGCTCCAGGACGACCGCGGCGCGGGCTGATAGCGCTGTTGGGTCGGGCCCCATCGATTGTAGTCAGCGGCGTTCGCCATTTGCCTCTCCATGACCGGCAACCGCCGGTGTGAATGTAAATAACATTTACATAGCTAAGCCAATCTACGGTTTTGTCAAGCCAGAGCGGGTTCCGGTCGGGGCGACAATTTCGCGCGGCGCTCACATCGTGGTGAGCGCGACTATTGCGGGGCCGCGCCCCACGGTCCGGAACGCTTTGGTTCTGCAGGCTTTTCCGGCTGTGACCGAAGGTCGGCCGGGAATCCCAGGCCGCGCAGATAGATCAGCACGCCGGCTTCCAGCAGCTCTTCCGCGGCCATCGGCAGCTTGCGCCGCGCGGCATCGCCACGGGCAAACAGCGAGGCGATGCCGTGCGACATCGACCAGATGTGCAGCGCCATCATCAGCGCCGGCGGCCTCGCGACTCCCGGCGGCGTGAGCGCGGCGAGCCGTTCGGCGGCGGCGCGAATCACATTGAAGGCGCGTTCCGACGCCGTCATCAGCAGCGGATTGGCGTCGACCGGAACGCCGGATTCGAACATCGCCGAGTAGTAGGCCGGCTCGCTGCGGGCGAAGGCGAGATAGGCCGAGCCGACCCGCTTGAACGCCGTGAGCGTGTCGGGACGGCCGTCGTCCCAGGCCTTGGCGAGCACCTGCTCGAACAGTTCGAAGCCGCGGTAGGCGATGTTCGAGAGCAATTCCTCGCGATCGCGGAAGTGCCTATACGGCGCGGCCGGGCTGACGCCGGCCATCCGCGCGGCATCGGCGAAGGTGAAGCCGGCAGGCCCCTTCTCCGCGATCAGCCCGAGCGCCGCCTGCAGCAGCGCCTCCTTCAGATTGCCGTGATGATAGCCGCGCTCGGCGCGGCGCTCTTCCTTGCGCCAGCTCATGTGAAGGGCTTTTACATCAGCGGGATGCAAAGGTCACGGCTTTCGACGGCGGGCCGGCGCCGGCGTCGACGCGCAACGAGCACCGGAACTGCTTGCGGCGAAATTCCGGCGCGGTGCGGCACGCAGTGCCCCGCTCCGCTGCAAGGCCCCCGGTCGAGCGCCGACGTCACCGGGCCCCCGGATCAGACGCGCACCACGCCGCAAAGAGGCGGCGCGCTGCGCGGCATCCGGGGCACGGCGCCATCGAAATTTCGACCGAGAGATGCTCAGGCGCGGCCCTGCATGGTCTCGAATCCTCTCGCCGCCGCCTGCACATCGGCCGGGAAATCCTCCATCTCCTGGACCTGACGGATCTCGATGATCTCGTTCGGACCGGCCGGGCAGCGGCTGGCCCAGGCGATCGCCTCGTCGCGCGAGGCGACGTCGATCATCCAGTAGCCGCCGAGCACTTCCTTGACCTCGGCGAACGGCCCGTCGGTGACCAGCGGCTTGCCGCCGGCGAAGCTGACGCGCGCGCCCATCGACGGCGGATGCAGGCCATCGCAGGTGATCAGCACGCCGGCCTGCTGCAGCGCCTCGTTGTATTTCATCATCGCCGCGACCGCATCGGCCTCGGGCATCTCGCCCGGCGCCGCGGTCTCGTAGCCCTTCGGAATCATCAGCATCATAAATCGCATGGTCGGTTCTCCTTGAACACTTCATCGAATGATTGAAGCAGCGCGGCATTCTCGAGTGCGGAGTCGTCATCCTGAGAGCTTGCCCCGGACTTGATCCGGGGTGCGCGCTCTTGCGCGCCTCGAAGGATGCGACCAAGGTGCTTGCGGCTCATCCTTCGAGGCCCGCTGGGCCGCGCATGCGCGGTCCAGCGGGCACCTCAGGATGACGGCGGGGATTCCCTCAAAACCAGAGCTGCTCCAGCGGTTCGTCTGCTTCAATGACGAAGCGTGGACCGCCGGGCCGACAACTGCTTTCCGGATTTTTTCGCCGGGCCGCCCGCGCGGGCGGCGCTGCGGCAGTTCGGACGCCGCCGTCAGTACATGAAGTAGCGCTGCGCCATCGGCAGCACTTCGGCGGGGGCGCAGGTCAGGAGTTCGCCGTCGGCGCGGACTTCGTAGGTTTCGGGATCGACCTCGATGGTCGGCGTGGCGTCGTTGTGGATCATGCTCTTCTTCGAGATGCCGCCACGGACATTGCTGACCGGATACAGCGCCTTGGCGATGCCGAGGTCGCGCGCGAGAGGGCCGGCCGCGGCGGCCTGCGAGGTGAACACCACCGACGACGCGGTGAGCGCGCGGCCATAGGCGCCGAACATCGGCTGGTAGTGCACCGGCTGCGGCGTCGGGATCGAGGCGTTGGGATCGCCCATCGGCGCCGCCACGATCATGCCCGCCTTGATGATGCAATCCGGCTTGACGCCGAAGAACGCCGGCGACCACAGCACCAGATCCGCCATCTTGCCGGTCTCGACCGAACCGATCAGCTTCGACACGCCATGCGCGATCGACGGATTGATGGTGTACTTGGCGATGTAGCGCTTGACCCGGAAATTATCATTGCGCGACGAGTCCTGCGGCAGGCTTCCGCGCTGCTTCTTCATCTTGTCGGCGGTCTGCCAGGTGCGGATGATGACTTCGCCGAGCCGGCCCATCGCCTGACTGTCCGACGACATCATCGACAGCGCGCCGAGGTCGTGAAGAATATCCTCCGCCGCGATCGTCTCCTTGCGGATGCGACTCTCGGCGAAGGCCAGATCTTCGGCGATCGACGGATCGAGATGGTGGCACACCATCAGCATGTCGAGATGCTCGTCGATGGTGTTGCGGGTGAACGGCCGGGTCGGATTGGTCGACGACGGCAGCACGTTCGCCAGGCCGGCGACCTTGATGATGTCCGGCGCGTGACCGCCGCCGGCGCCTTCGGTGTGGAAGGCGTGGATGGTGCGGCCCTTGAACGCCTTGATGGTGTCCTCGACGAAGCCCGACTCGTTCAGCGTGTCGGAATGGATCATCACCTGCACGTCGTGATCGTCGGCGACGGTGAGGCAGTTGTCGATCGCCGCCGGCGTCGTGCCCCAGTCCTCGTGCAGCTTCAGCGCGCAGGCGCCGCCCTCGACCATCTCGATCAGCGCGCCGGGCAGCGCCGCGTTGCCCTTGCCGGAAATGCCGAGATTGACCGGAAAGGCATCGAACGACTGAATCATCCGGCCGATGTGCCACGGCCCCGGCGTGCACGTCGTCGCGAAGGTGCCGTGCGACGGGCCGGTGCCGCCGCCGAGCATCGTGGTGACGCCGCTCATCAGCGCGTGCTCGATCTGCTGCGGGCAGATGAAATGGATGTGGCTGTCGAAGCCGCCGGCGGTGAGGATCTTGCCCTCGCCGGCGATGATATCGGTGCCCGGCCCGATGATGATATCGACATTGGGCTGGATGTCCGGATTGCCGGCCTTGCCGATCGCATGAATCATGCCGGCCTTGATCGCGACGTCGGCCTTGACGATGCCCCAGTGATCGACGACCACCGCGTTGGTGATGACCGTGTCGGCGGCGCCGTCCTTGTTGGTGACCTGGCTCTGCCCCATGCCGTCGCGGATCACCTTGCCGCCGCCGAACTTCACCTCCTCGCCATAGGTCGTGTAGTCCTTCTCGACCTCGATGATCAGATCGGTGTCGGCGAGCCGGACGCGGTCGCCGGTGGTCGGACCGAACATGTCGGCATAGACGGAACGCGAGATTCTGGTGCTCACAACACGGCCCTCCCGGACGAGGCGGTTTCGTCGTAGATGCGTTCGAGATAACCGTTGACGCCGCGGCAGCCGGCGACGACCCGGTCGGCCCAATCGAGATAGTCGATCAGCCGCTCGCGCTCCCAATCGTCGGGCGGCGAGAAGATCAGCGAACGCAGATTGCTGATCTTGTCGGCGAGCTTGACCATCCGCGCCCGGCCGCTCAGATGCGGCGCGTGCTCGATCTGCAGCCGCTTGCGCTCGGCCTTCGGCAACGTCTTGTCGTCGGTGCATTCGATCACCAGCGCGGCGACGTCGTCGCCGAACTGCTCGATCAATTCGTCGCGGGTCGTGCCGGAATCCTCGACGGTGTCGTGCAGCCAGCCGGCCGCGACCAGCGCTGCGTCGGAGCCGTCGGTCGCCACCGCCAGCAGCTCGGCGACTTCGGCGAGATGATTGACGTAGGGCTCCTTCGCCGCGCCCTTGCGGCGCTGCCCGGCATGGCACCGCGCGGCGAAATCGGCGGCGCGGGAGACGAGAACGAGGTCGGTCATCTACAGCTTGCCCATCACGTCGCCGCGGAAGCCGTAGACGACGCGCTTGCCCGCGAGCGCCACGAGTTGCACGTCGCGGGTCTGGCCGGGCTCGAAGCGGACCGCGGTGCCGGCGGCGATGTCGAGCCGCATGCCGCGGGCTTTGTCGCGGTCGAAGCGGAGCGCCGGGTTGGTTTCGAAGAAATGATAATGCGAGCCGACCTGGATCGGCCGGTCGCCGGTGTTGGCGACGCTCAGCGTCACCGTGGCGCGGCCGGCATTGAGTTCGATCTCGCCGTCTTCGATCAACAGTTCACCGGGGATCATCGCGACCTCATTGATTTGCTATTCGTCATGGCCGGGCTTGTCCCGCCCATCCACGTCTTCAGTGCCAGGCGGCGCGTGGATGCCCGGGTCGAGCCCGGGCATGACGAGTTGATATGTCGTACCCGACTCACCTGATCGGCTGGTGCACGGTGACGAGCTTGGTGCCGTCCGGGAACGTCGCCTCGACCTGGATGTCGTGGATCATCTCGGCGATGCCGTCCATGCACTGCTCGCGGGTGATGACTTCCGCGCCGGCCTGCATCAATTCGGCGACGGTGCGGCCGTCGCGGGCGCCCTCGACGATGAAATCGGAGATCAGCGCGATCGCCTCGGGATGGTTGAGCTTGACGCCGCGCTCCAGCCTGCGGCGCGCCACCATCGCCGCCATCGACACCAGCAGCTTGTCCTTTTCGCGGGGGGAGAGATTCATGCAGGCACTCGATCGATTGCAGAGGTCGTTGGGCGGAGCGAACTAACCGAGCCACAGCCGCGGCAGCGCGCGGCCGGCGGCGCGGCGCAGCACCGCCATCATGTCGGCGCGCAGCTTGGCCGCATCTTGAGCGCAGAACCGCGCCATTGCAATTCCATTCCAGGCGGTGATGCCGACCTCTGCACCGAAGCCGTCCGCATCCTCGCGCAGCCGCGCGACCAGCGCGGCATCGCCGGGCGCGATCAGCGCGGTGCCGATGGCGACGCCGCCCTTCGCCACCGCCGGCCGGCCCAGCAATGCGCCGATGTCGCCGTCGAGCCGAACGGTTTCGGCGAACACCAGTTTGCCGCCGATCCGCAGCCGCCAGCGATCGGTGAAACGGCCGCTGCGCATCGTCTCGCCCATCGCCGAGCGGCCGAAGATCACGGATTCGCACAGCAGCAGCGAGGCGCCGGCGGCGAGATCGATGTCGATGCGGCGCTCGACCCGGGCCTGGTCGAACAGGATGGTTTCCTGCGGCAGCCACGCCAGATGACCGCCCTCGGCGACCTGCAACGCGATGTCGAGCTGCGCCGCCGGGCCGTGCGAGCGGTAGATCTTCTCGGCGGCGGCGGTGGTCAACGTCAGCCGCGCGCTTTCGCCGACCGCGATGTCGACGCCGAAGCGATCACCGCCGGCGATGCCGCCCGCGGTATTGACCAGCACGGCCGAGAGGCCCTGCTGCTCGGGTGACGGAAAGCGGACGCGCAGCGAGCCGGATTCGTGCAACTGCCCGCGCCGCGTGACGCCGTCGACGGCGCGGACGTCGAACCGCACCGCGCCCTGCGCGCGGTTGCCGGCGAACACCGCGGAGTCGGCCGCACTGGTTTCGGCCTGGATCATGCGTTGTCGCCGCAGAATAGCGCCAACGGCAGCGCGCTCCCTTTCCCGCTCTTGCGGGGGAGGGTTGGGGTGGGGGCGACGCGCGTCGCTGACTCTCGGCTCGATCGCATCCGGGCGGCGCAGATCTTCGAGGCTCGGCCGCGGGGAGACGCCCCCTCACCCGGATCGTCGCTGCGCGACGATCCGACCTCTCCCCGCGCGCGGGGAGAGGTGAACGCGGCGCTTCCGATCGATCGATGAGTTCGCCACACGCACAGCGCGCTCCCTCGCCCCGCTCTTGCGGGGAGAGGGGTGGGGTGAGGGGCGACGCGCGTCACGGACTCTCGGCTATGCGGAGACGCCCCCTCACCCGATCGGCATCGCTGCGCGACGCCGATCGACCTCTCCCCGCGCGCGGGGAGAGGTGAAGAGGGGCGCGCGTGGTTATGCCGGAGCTGATGAGTCAAAGTCGTCCTACAACGCCATCTGCCGGCTGATCTCGGCGGGGTCGAGGGTGGCGCGGTCGCAGGTGTATTTCACTGCGCCGCGATCCATCACCGCAAAGCTGTCGCCGAGTTCGCAGGCGAAATCGAGATATTGCTCGACCAGCACAATGGCGATGTTGCCGAGGCTGCGCAAATAGGAAATCGCCCGACCGATGTCCTTGATGATCGAGGGCTGGATGCCCTCGGTCGGCTCGTCGAGCAACAGCAGCTTCGGCCGCATCACCAGCGCGCGGCCGATCGCCAATTGCTGTTGTTGCCCGCCGGAGAGGTCGCCGCCGCGCCGGCCCAGCATCGAATTCAGCACGGGAAACAGCGAGAACACGTCGTCGGGGATCGACTTGTCGGCGCGCTTCAGCGGCGCGTATCCGGTCTTGAGATTTTCCTCGACGGTGAGCAGCGGAAAGATCTCGCGCCCCTGCGGCACCAGCGAGATGCCGCGCCGCGCCCGCTCATAAGGCTTCAGCTGCGAGATGTCGGCGCCGTCGAAGGTGATCGACCCGGACGCGATCGGCTGCTGGCCGACCATCGCGCGCAACAGGCTGGTCTTGCCGACACCGTTGCGGCCGAGCACGCAGGTGACCTTGCCGGGTTCGGCGGCGATCGACACCCCGCGGAGTGCCTGCGCCGCGCCGTAATACAGGCTGATGTTGTCCACGTTCAGCATCGGGCTGCCTCAGACTGTGTTCGGCGGACGGCGGCAATCCCATCACCGTTGTCATCCCCCGCGAAAGCGGGGGATCCAGTACGCCGCAGCGTCTCGGTGAGCATGGAACGCTCTGGAATACTGGGTCGCCCGCCTGCGCGGGCGATGACGGGGAGCGCGTGTGGCAGCGTCGCGTAAAACATCCTAGGAATACTCATCCTTCACCGCCCCAGATACACTTCGACGACACGCTCGTTCGCCGAGACGTCGTCGATGCTTCCTTCCGCCAGCACGGTGCCTTCGTGCAGGCACGTCACCTTGACGCCGAGTTCGCGCACGAAGGTCATGTCGTGCTCGACCACCACGACGGTCTTGTCGTGGCTGTTGATCTCTTTCAGGAGTTCGGCGGTCTGATGGGTCTCGACGTCGGTCATGCCGGCCACCGGCTCGTCGACCAGTAACAGTTTCGGGTCCTGCGCCAGCAGCATGCCGATTTCGAGCCATTGCTTCTGGCCGTGCGACAGCGAGCCGGCGAGCCGGTCGCGCGCGTCGCCGAGCTTGATGATCTCCAGCACGCGGTCGATCCGCTTGCTCTCGGGCTCGCTGCGCCGCCAGAACAGCGTGCCGCGGACGCGGTGATCGACATTGAGCGCCAGCAGCAGATTGTCCTCGATGGTCTGGCTTTCGAACACCGTCGGCTTCTGGAATTTGCGGCCGATGCCGAGCGTGGCGATCCGGGTCTCGTCGAGCTTGGTCAGATCCACCGTGCCGTCGAACACCACCTCGCCTTTGTCCGGCTTGGTCTTGCCGGTGATGATGTCCATCATCGTGGTCTTGCCGGCGCCGTTCGGGCCGATGATGGCGCGCATCTCGCCGGGCTCGAGCGTCAGCGACAGATTGTTGATGGCGTGGAAGCCGTCGAACGAGACGTGGACGCCGTCGAGATACAGCATCGCCGAGGTGGTGCGGGTTTCCAGCAGGCTCATCGCTTCACCATGGTCGGTTCGATCACGCCGTCCTCGCGCGCAGCACTGTCGGCTGCGGCGGCGATCCCGCTGTCGCGCTGCGCCTTGTCTCTCTCCGCGCCCTCCTCCTTGCGGCCTTCCCACCAGGCGTTGAAGGTGCCGATGATCCCCTTGGGCAGCAGCAGCGTCACCAGCACGAACAGCGCGCCGAGCATGAACAGCCAGTACGGCGCCAAGGGGCCGGAGGTGAACACCGTCTTGGCGTAGTTGACCACGATGGCGCCGAGCGCCGCGCCGACCAGCGTGCCGCGGCCGCCGACCGCGACCCAGATCACCGCCTCGATCGAGTTCGCCGGAGCGAATTCACCCGGATTGATGATCCCCACTTGAGGCACATACAGCGCGCCGGCGACGCCGGCCATGCAGGCCGACAGCGTGAACACGAACAACTTGTAGGATTCGACGCGGTAGCCGAGGAACCGCGTGCGCGATTCCGCGTCGCGGATCGCGATCAGCACCTTGCCGAGCTTGGAGGTCACCACCGCGCGGCAGATCAGGAAGCCGATGCCGAGCGCGAGACAACTCAGCACGAACAGCGCGGCGCGGGTGCCGTCGGCCTGAACGTTGAAGCCGAGGATGTCCTTGAAGTCGGTCAGGCCGTTGTTGCCGCCGAAACCGAAATCGTTGCGGAAGAACGCGAGCAGCAGCGCGTAGGTCATCGCCTGGGTGATGATCGACAGATACACGCCGGTGACGCGCGAGCGGAACGCCAGCCAGCCGAAGCAGAACGCCAAGAGGCCCGGCACCACCAGCACCATCAGCGCGGCGAACCAGAACATGTCGAAGCCGTGCCAGTACCACGGCAGTTCCTTGTAGTTCAGGAACACCATGAAGTCCGGCAGCACCGGATTGGCATAGACGCCGCGATCGCCGATCTGGCGCATCAGATACATCCCCATGGCGTAGCCGCCGAGCGCGAAGAACGCGCCGTGGCCGAGCGAGAGGATGCCGCAATAGCCCCAGATCAGGTCGATCGATAGCGCTAGCAGCGCGTAGCAGACATATTTGCCGAACAGCGAGATCAGATAGGTCGGCACGTGCAGCAGCGAGCCTTCCGGCAGCAGCAGATTCGACAGCGGCAGCAGCACGCCGACCACGGCGAGCACCAGCAGGAAAATCGTCGCGCTGCGATTGAGCGAGCGGGTGAGGATGTGCGGGGTCATGACAGGCCCCCGCGGCTGTCATCCTTCGAGGCCCGCGCGCCGCGCGGGCACCTCAGGATGACGGCTGTGCCGTGAAGCAACGTGGAGTCCCGCCGAGCACGGCGCGCTCCCCTCCCCCTTGCGGGGAGGGGTCGGGGGTGGGGGTCCGCGGGCACGGAGCTCGTGGCAAGTGCCCTCACCCCAGCCCTCTCCCGCAAGCGGGAGAGGGAGTTCGGCTGCGACTCGCAGATTCTCAATGGCACCGAACTAACCATCCTCATGCCTCCACCGCCCTGCCCTTGAGCGCGAACAGGCCGCGGGGGCGTTTCTGGATGAACAGGATGATCAGCACCAGGATCGCGATCTTGGCCAGCACCGCGCCGGCGACCGGCTCCAGGAATTTATTGGCGATGCCGAGCGTGAAGGCACCGACCAGCGTGCCCCACAGATTGCCGACGCCGCCGAACACCACGACCATGAAAGAGTCGATGATGTAGCTCTGGCCGAGATTGGGGCTGACGTTATCGATCTGCGACAGCGCCACCCCGGCGATGCCGGCGATGCCGGAACCCAATCCGAAGGTCAGCGCATCGACCCGTGAGGTGGCGATGCCCATCGACGCCGCCATCCGGCGGTTCTGTGTCACCGCGCGCATTTCGAGGCCAAGCGCGGTGTAGCGCAGCATCGCCAAGAGAATGACGAACACGGCGAGCGTGAAGCACAGAATCCACAGCCGGTTATAGGTGATGGTAATCTGGCCGAGCTCGAACGCGCCGCTCATCCAGGACGGATTGCCGACCTCGCGATTGGTCGGGCCGAACAGCGTGCGCACCGCCTGCTGCAGAATCAGCGACAGGCCCCAGGTCGCCAGCAGCGTCTCCAGCGGGCGACCGTAGAGGAAGCGGATCACGCTGCGCTCGATCAGCACGCCGATCGCGCCCGCAACCAGGAAGGCCAGCGGCACCGCGATCAGCAGCGAATAGTCGAACAGCGCCGGATAGGAGGTGCGGATGGTCTCCTGCACCACGAAGGTGGTGTAGGCGCCGAGCATCACCATCTCGCCATGCGCCATATTGATCACGCCCATCACCCCGAAGGTGATGGCGAGGCCGATCGCGGCCAGCAGCAGCACCGAGCCGAGCGACAGCCCGTACCAGGCGTTCTGCACCATCGACCACAGCGCCAGATTGCGCTCGATCGCGGCCTTGGCGGATGCGATGCCGCTCGCCACCGCCGCGCTCTGCCCGCCCGGCACACCGGTCAGGAGCGCCATCGCCTCCTGATCGCCGCGCGCCTTGAGGGTGGCGATGGCGTCGAGCTTGTCGACGTCGGAGGCGTCCGTTTTGAACAGCAGGATCGACGCGCGCGCCTCGGCGAAGGCCTGTCGGGCGGCGGCGTTTTTCTCGGCCTGCAGCGCGGTCTCGACCGTCGGCAGCATGGTCTCGTCGTGGGTCTTGAACACCGACTGCGCCGCCTGGATGCGCTTGGTCAGATCCGGCGACAGCAGCGTCAGCCCGGCCATCGCGCCGGACACCGCGCGACGCAGCTTGTTGTTGAGGCGAACCGCCTCGGCCTTCGCCGGCAGCGCGGCAACGGCCTCGCCGGTCACCGCATTGCTGATCGCGCCGTCCCCGGCCTTGATGAACACGGTCTTGGCGTCGGGGTCGGCGAACAATCGACCGTCCTGCAGCGCGACGATGATGGTGGCGGCGCGCGGATGTGCCGACGCGACCAGTCTGCCGATCGCTTCCTCGGTGTCGGAGAACGAACCCGCGGCGAACTGCGCGACGGCATCCTCATAGGGACCGGCCAGCGCCGGCTGGGTCGCGACATGAAGCACAACGAGCGCGACGGCGGCGAATAACAGGCGCGACAGCAAGGGGCGCAGCAAATGGATCAACGGCACTGAAATGTCCCGGCAAGGATGAAGGTGCGGTGCGTCGGAGAAACGAGGCGTAGCGTCGAAGGGCGAGAGGGCGGCGCGGAACCGGCGTCGCCGCCCTCTCCTCTTGGTGAGTCTGTCAGCGGACGATCAGGTGCCTGATCAGGTCCCCTGGCCGCCGCACTTCTTGGTCACGGTGTTGTAGTTGCCGCACTTCAGCGTCACCCAGTCGCCGATCAGGTCCTTGGAGCCGTCGAGCTCCTTCGACCAGGCGTCGCCGGGGACCAGGCCCGGGGTCTTCCAGACCACGTCGAACTGGCCGTCACCCTTGATCTCGCCGATGAACACCGGCTTGGTGATGTGGTGGTTCGGCAGCATTTCCGAGGTGCCGCCGGTCAGGTTCGGCGCCTTGGTGCCCGGCAGCGTGTCGATCACCTTGTCGGCGTCGACGGTGCCGGCCTTCTCGACCGCCTTCACCCACATGTTGAAGCCGATCACGGTGGCTTCCATCGGGTCGTTGGTCACGCGCTTCGGGTTCTTGGTGTAGGCCTGCCAGGCCTTGATGAACTTCTCGTTCTCGGGGTCCTTGATCGACTGGAAGTAGTTCCAGGCGGCGAGATGGCCGAGCAGCGGCTTGGTGTCGATGCCGGCGAGTTCTTCTTCGCCGACCGAGAACGCCACCACCGGAATGTCGGTGGCCTTGATGCCCTGGTTGCCGAGTTCCTTGTAGAACGGCACGTTGGCGTCGCCGTTGATGGTCGAGACCACGGCGGTCTTCTTGCCGGCCGAGCCGAACTTCTTGATGTCGGCGACGATGGTCTGCCAGTCGGAATGACCGAACGGCGTGTAATTGATCATGATGTCTTCCTGCTTGACGCCTTTCGACTTCAAGTAGGCTTCCAGAATCTTATTCGTGGTGCGCGGATAGACGTAGTCGGTGCCGGCCAGCACCCAGCGCTGCACCTTTTCTTCCTTGGCGAGATAATCGACCGCCGGGATCGCCTGCTGGTTCGGCGCGGCGCCGGTGTAGAACACGTTGCGCTCGCTCTCCTCGCCTTCGTACTGCACCGGATAGAACAGGATCGAATTCAGCTCCTTGAACACCGGCAGCACCGATTTGCGCGACACCGAGGTCCAGCAGCCGAACACCACCGAGACCTTGTCCTTGGTGATCAGCTCGCGGGCCTTCTCGGCGAACAGCGGCCAGTTCGACGCCGGATCGACCACGACCGCCTCGAGCTTCTTGCCGAGCACGCCGCCCTTCTTGTTCTGCTCGTCGATCAGGAACAGCACCGTGTCCTTCAGCGTGGTTTCGCTGATCGCCATGGTGCCGGACAGAGAGTGCAGCACGCCGACCTTGATGGTGTCGTCGGCAGCCTTGGCGGGCGCGAAGGTCGACAGGCCGATGGCCAGACCGGCGGCGGCCGCCAGCCATTTGCGCCGGCTGACCGGCGTCGCCTGATGATGCTTTGATCCAATACGCATGCGGTATTATCTCCCTGACGCAGAATGTTTTGCCCCGGCCCCACGGCCGTCTGCATCAGAAGGAATCGCAAGAAGCGTGCCATGCCCGGAGTGGCAGTTAACTAGTTGATAATCATCCGGAAAACGACGTGATGAAAAAGCCGCATGAGTCAGAATGATCAAAAAATGAGCATAATTTTTGCCGCGCCATTAAACAATCCGCCCATCTTGCGTGCACGAAATGGAACCTGACTAAATTCTGCTCGGCAGCGAACGCCACCTTTGTGCGATTTGACCTTGAAAGCGCCGCTTTGATGTTCCATATGTGTTCCAAGACCTTGAGAATCATCAGGTCGCCGCGAGCCGCGTGTTCTGATCCCCGTGTTTTCGATATCGATGATCTCGATATCGAAGTTCGGCTTCTGGCTCGTCTTTCAGCCGATTAGAGCCGACGCTCCAAACACGCGAGCGTCCCGGTTTGCGCAGCACCCGACCAAAGCCGTCGGGCGGCTGCTTTCACCATGGAAAGAACCAATCTTTTGACCTCGTTTCAGGATTTCGGCCTCGCCGATCCCATCTCCCGTGCGCTTCAGGAAGAAAATTACACCGTCCCGACGCCGATCCAGGCGCAGACCATTCCCCTCGCCCTCGCCGGTCGCGACGTCGTCGGCATCGCCCAGACCGGCACCGGCAAGACCGCGTCCTTCGCGCTGCCGATCCTGCACCGCATCCTTGAAAACCGCATCAAGCCGCAGCCGAAGACCTGCCGCGTCCTGGTGCTGAGCCCGACCCGCGAACTCTCCGGGCAGATCCTCGACAGCTTCAACGCCTATGGCCGCCACATCCGCCTCAGCGCGACGCTGGCGATCGGCGGCGTGCCGATGGGCCGCCAGGTCCGCTCGCTGATGCAGGGCGTGGAAGTGCTGGTCGCCACCCCGGGCCGCCTGCTCGACCTCGTGCAGAGCAACGCGCTGCGCCTCGGCCAGGTCGAGTTCCTGGTGCTCGACGAAGCCGACCGCATGCTCGACATGGGCTTCATCAACGACATCCGGAAGATCGTCGCGAAACTCCCGATCAAGCGCCAGACGCTGTTCTTCTCGGCCACCATGCCGAAGGACATCGCCGACCTCGCCGAGCAGATGCTGCGCGATCCGGCCCGCGTCGCGGTGACGCCGGTGGCCTCCACCGTCGAGCGCATCAACCAGCGCGTGATCCATCTCGATCACTCCGCCAAGCCGGCGATGCTCGCCACCATCCTGCAGCAGGACGGCGTCAACCAGGCGCTGGTGTTCACGCGCACCAAGCACGGCGCCGACAAGGTGGTGAAGGGCCTGCAGCGCGCCGGCATCACCGCCGACGCCATCCACGGCAACAAATCGCAGAACTATCGCGAGCGCGTGCTCGCGGCGTTCCGTACCGGCGAACTGCGCACGCTGGTCGCCACCGATATCGCCGCCCGCGGCATCGATGTCGACGGCGTCTCCCACGTCGTCAATTTCGACCTGCCGAACATTCCCGAGACCTACGTCCACCGGATCGGCCGCACCGCGCGCGCCGGCGCCGAGGGCACCGCGATCTCGCTGTGCGCCGGCGGCGAAGAGACCGGCTATCTGCGCGACATCGAGAAGCTGATCCGGATCGCGCTGCCGAAGGAAGACCATCGCACCCCGGGCGCGAAGCCCGCGCCGTCCACCGCGCCGCAGCGTGGCGGCCAGCGCAACGGCCAGCAGCGCAATGGCCAGCAGCGCAGCGGCGGCCAGCGCAACGGCGCCGCACCGCACGCGGCCCGCGGCGACGCTGCTCCCGGATCGAACGACCCGCGCCGCCCGCGACGCGCCGGCGGCCCGAATGCCGGACGCAACCCGGACGCGGCCCGGCACGAACCGGCGGTACGGCCCCAGCACGGCGGACAGGCCGAAGGCCTGCAGGGCGTCGCATTTTTGCAGCGCAAGAATGATCGCCCCGCAAAGACCACCAATCAACGCCCGCAACGCTGATCAAGACCGATCTGGAGATCACGATGGCTAAAGAAGAGCTGATCCAGTTCGAAGGACTGGTGACCGAAATCCTTCCCGACGCGCGGTATCGTGTCCAGCTGGACGCCGGACACGAGATCGTTGCCTATACCGCAGGCAAAATGAAGAAGAACCGCATCAAGACGCTGGCCGGCGACCGGGTCACGATCGAGATGTCGCCCTACGATCTGGAGAAGGGCCGGCTTATCTTCCGCCACAAGGACGAGCGTCCGGGCGGGACCGGCGCACCGCGCAGCGGCCCGCCGCGGGGTCAGTTCCGGCGCCGATAGGCCGCCGGTCGATTCCTCATCAATGCGCGCTTTGCCGACCCCGGCAAAGCGCTTCACGTCCACCGATGCGAAACGCCGCACCAAAAAATCGCGCATGTCAGGATTGTTTTGAGCGCAGGGTTCGCATAATATCGGTTAATCGATTTTCGGCCGGACGACATTAGCTACTACCGGTACAGCCGGTTCAGAACGCTGACGACCCTTCCAAAATTCGATCTCACCAGCCCGCCTGGTCATCAGATGGGCTCCGACTGTCTATATTGAGAAGGGACTACCCCCGTGAGCATGGGAACCGTGAAGTGGTTCAACGCGACCAAGGGCTACGGCTTCATCCAGCCGGATGATGGCGGCAACGACGTGTTCGTTCACATCAGCGCCGTCGAGCGCGCGGGCCTCGGCACGCTGCGTGAAGGCCAGAAGATCAGCTACGAAATCGTCGCCGATCGCCGCTCTGGCAAGTCGTCTGCCGATAATCTGCGCGCTGCCAGCTAAGCAGACCGTCTGGACGAAGACCCCGAGGCCGCGCCACAGCGCGGCCTTTTTAATTTGAACAGAGCCGCACCCTTTGCGGCCTTTCCAATTTCAGCAGCACCGCAGCCCTGCGGCCTTTCAGTTTCACCGGGTTCGGTTTCGGCGACGCAACTCCGACGGCGCGGTCGTATCGGCGCGTCAGTAGGTCGGGCAGCTCGCGGTGCCGTACAGCACGCAGGTCGATTGCCGCGGCCGGGTGTAGGTCTGGTCGGTGAGGTTGATGCCGGCCTTCGCGACGAAGTAACCGACGGCCGGCTCGTATTTGTATTTCACTTCGCTGAAGATCAGATAGGTCTTGGCGACCTTGAGACCGTCGGGGATGGTGATCGTGTCGCCCTGCTTGCGGCTCGACGTGGCGAGCGTCGCGGTGGCGGTGCTGCCGCTCTGCGCCACGGTCGCGGCCTTGCTCCACTGCACCTTGGCGACGCCGGCATCGTTGACGTAGATCTCGGAAATCGTCGCATCCGCGGTGCTGGTCGGGTACGGCGCCAGCACGCCGTAGCTCGCGGCGAACACGTTCTTCAGGTCGCTGTCGGTCACCGTCGTCGCCTGCGACACCAGATCCGACAGCGTGCGCGACACCAGCGTCACCTTGCGGTCGACTGCGATGCCCGCCGACAATTCGACGGTGGCGAAGAACATCAGCAGCATCAGCGGAACGATGAAGGCGAATTCCGTCGCCGCGAGCCCGCTGCGGTCCTTCGCCAGCCGCATGCTGCAACGGCGCGCATCGACCCAGATCTGCACCAGCGCTTTCATCGGTCGATCCTAGTTGCTGTAAGGCTCGTTGCGGAACGCCGCGGTCGCGCTCAACAGCCGCTTGCTGTCGGCGAGATTAGCGATGTTCCAGCCGAGCCCGGTGACGAACAGCGGCCATTGATAGAACGCCCGCACCACCACGATGTCGCCGGCGGCGCCGGGGCTGTATTTCATGGTGTTGACGAAATTCTTGCTGGAGTCGATCGGCGTGGTGATGCTCACCGTCGAGAAATCGCTGCCGTAGCTCTGCACGTCGACATAGACGCCGTCGCAGCTGAACAGCGCCTTGAGCCGGTTGCACAGATCGGTCTTGAACTGGGATTGCGTATAGGACGCCGCCTGCGCCTGTCCGGTGAGGATCAACCGCGCCGAATCCTGCACCGCGGTCTCGAGCACCTGACTGGCGAGAAACACGAAGGCGGTCTCGATGATCGCGAACAGCAATGCGATGAAGATCGGCGCGATCATCGCGAATTCGATCGCAGCCGACCCGCGGCGATTGCGACTGAACCGCCGCGCCAAGAGCACAGCGCGCGAAAGCAACAACGACATCATCGACGGACTCTCGACATCAACCGAACCGGACTGCGACGAAGGCTAGTCGAAACTGATTGTGGAAGTGTTTCGCCCGATCTGAACAAAATCGACCGCGGCGTTAGGGCGTGATTAACCACGACGCACGCGACGCTGCCCGACCGCCCTTCGCGGCCGCCGCCGGCTGGTCACTCTCTATATAATAGCGGCCTACTCGATCGGATCACGAATAGCGCTGCGACCGGACCCGATTGCCCGGCCCGCCTCAGTTGCCTCTGGGGCCCATCGCGGCGCCGGTCGCCTGGGTGTTGAGATTGCCGGCCTGATCGATGGTGGATTTGAAATAGCCCTCGGCGTCGCCGAGCGTGATCCGGCGCTGGCACAGCGGCGTGCAGCTGTAGGATTCGCGATCGACCCCGCGATACACCGTCACCACCTTGTCCATCGGGCCCTCGACCTGGATCAGGCGGTCGGCGATCACCGCGCCCTTGCGATCCATCGCGATCACGTTGGTGGCGCCGTAGCCCTTGCCGGTGACCACGACCATGCCGCCGGGCTGCATCGCGACGTCGGCGATCAGCGGATTGCCGACCACCAGCGTCGAGATGTTCTGCGGAAGCCTGATCAGCTTGGCCTGATCGACGCTGACGGAAATGGTGTCTTCGGTGCCCGCCGATGCGACCGACAGGGACGTCAGACCGAACACGAATGAAGACATCACGAGCGCTGCGCGCATCCGGCGCGGGAAGCTGGTCGACATATTTTACTCCGGGGCATCAACAAGCCGGCAAAAGCAGATACGCAGCGGAGCCGGCGCCCGACATGGCGAAGGTGCCGTTAATTGATGAACGAACCGCAAACGCCATCCGTCGAATTTGCGACAGTCTGTCCGAATACGAGGCAACGGCTGCGCGAATGCAATCAGGATGGGTAGTCCGTTGCCGTGATCGATCGACTTTTCATCAGTTTAATCCGGCATTTACTGTACCCAAGAAGTGGCCGAGAACCGCATGTTTCAGCAATCGAATTAACTGCGCTGCAATTTCCCGATCCTAGGGTGACGCCATGGTCGCGGTGCCGAGAACGCCGGAAAGACCACAGTTAGTTCGACAGCCACGTGTACATGGAGCACTCCGATGAAGACCATTTTCGCTCGTTTCGTTAAGGACGAATCCGGCGCCACCGCCATCGAATACGGCCTGATCGCCGCCGGCATCGCGCTGGCCATCATCGCCGTCATCAACGGCATGGGCACCAAGCTGAACACCGCCTTCACGAGCATCAACACCGCGCTCAAGTAAGCGGTCGCGGCCTCTTCAAGAAAGGCTCCGGCATGCCGGGGCCTTTTTTATTTCCCGACGTTTCCGCCGCTCGCCGGCGATCGAGTTTGCGTGACATGAACCGGTTCGATCCTGCAGCGGCCGACCAGGCCCGCCACGCGATCCGCGACATCGCGGCCCGTCAAGCCGTCTGCGCGGCGCTCGCGCTCGGCATCCTCGCGATCGCGGTGCGGATCGCCGCGATCTGGTGAGCCGCCTTCGGCGTTGTCCGATCGTTCACTTCTGCGGGCTAACCTGCCCCGCCGGTGCCGCGGCGGTCGCGGTCGCCTCTTCCTCGCGCTTCGGCGAGACCCGATCATGATCGCTGACATCCTCCGCCTGCTGCTGTTTCCCGCGCTGATGGCGTTCGCCGCGGCGAGCGACCTGTTCACGATGACGATTTCCAACCGCGTGTCGCTGCTGCTGGTGGCGGGCTTCCTGGCGCTCGCGCCGATGTCGGGAATGAGCCTCGCCGATTTCGGCCTGCATCTCGGCGCCGGAATGACGGTGCTGGCGATCGCGTTCGGATGTTTCGCGATGGGCTGGATCGGCGGCGGCGACGCCAAGGTCGCGGCGGCGGCGGCGCTGTGGTTCGGCTTCGCCCATCTGATGGATTTTCTGCTCTACGCCTCGCTGTTCGGCGGCGCGCTGACGCTGCTGCTGCTCGGCTTCCGGCAATGGCCGCTGCCTTATCCGCTCGCCGGCCAGAGCTGGCTGCTGCGGCTCCACGCCAAGGAGACCGGCATCCCCTACGGCATCGCGCTCGCGATCGGCGCACTCGCGGTGTATCCGCAAACGGAGTGGATCAAAGCGGTGGACCTCGGCCGGTTCGCGCTGTGACGGTACGGGAAGTTCTCGTTAACGCGATTTAGATACGCCTCATTAACCATGCTTTGACGATTAGCTGGTCAACTCCCGGTACTGCGACGCGGCTCGTCGCGAGTGACCCGGAAAGTAAAGCGTATGAATACCGCGCGCATCGTCGTTCTTGTGATTGCCGTCGGCGCCGGCGCCGTCGCCGCCTATCTGGCGAGCGGCATCGGCGGACAGGAGACGGCCGGCCCGACCGCGCCCGTCGCCCAACTGGCGACGGTCGAAGTGCTGGTCGCGAAGTCCGACATCCCGCTCGGCCAGCCGGTCGGGCCCTCGGACGTGCAGTGGCAGACCTGGCCGGCCGCCACCGCCAGCTCGAATTTCATCCTTCGCAGCGAGCGCCCCGACGCCAGCGTCCAGCTCGCCGGCTCGATCGCGCGGTCGCCCTTCATCGCCGGCGAACCGATCCGCGAACAGAAACTGGTGAAGTCCAACGGCTCCGGCTTCATGGCCGCGATCCTGCCGACCGGGATGCGCGCGATCTCGACCGAGATCTCGCCGGAAACCGGCGCCGGCGGCTTCATCCTGCCGAACGATCGCGTCGACGTCATCCTGTCGAAGCGCGACCAGAATCCCGATCGCGTCAAGGGCGGCGACGTCGTCAACTCCGAGATCATCCTCAGCAATATCCGCATTCTGGCGATCGACCAGACCGTCGAGGAGAAGAACGGCCAGAAGGTCGTGGTCGGCAAGACCGCGACGCTCGAACTGAAACCCGATCAGGCGGAATTCCTGGCGCGTGCGCGGCAGAGCGGCACCCTGTCGCTGGCGCTGCGCAGCCTCGCGGACGCCAACGCACCGGCCCGCACCGAGGAGATCGGCGGCAAGCGCGACAGCATCAACGTGATTCGCTTCGGCGTTTCCACGCAAACGACGACGCCGAAGTGATCAGGGGATCGATATGAGCTGCGGCACCAACCACCGATTCATCCGGACGCTGACGGGCACGGCGATGGCGGTCTCCGCCGTCGTCGCGCTGACGATGCTGCCGCCCTGGACGCCGGTGAAGGCCAGCGACTATCGCGCCACCACGACGCAGACCGGCGGCGGGATGAACGCGCGGCCGCTCGCGCTCGGCATCGGCAAATCGGTGGTGATCGACCTGCCGCGCGACATCAAGGACGTCCTCGTCGCCGATCCGAAGATCGCCAACGCCGTGGTGCGTTCGTCACAGCGCGCCTACATCATCGGCGCCGCCGTCGGCCAGACCAACATCGTGTTCTTCGACTCCACCGGCCAGCAGATCGCCGCCTACGACATCGCGGTGACCCGCGATCTCAACGGCATCCGCGCCGCGCTGCAGCAGTCGATCCCGAATGCCGACATTCGCGTCGAGGGCCTCGGCGACGGCGTGATCCTGATGGGTTCGGTGGCGACGCCGATCGAGGCGCAGCAGGCGGCCGATCTCGCCGCGCGGCTGGCCGGCGATGCCAGCAAGGTGGTCAACAACATCGCGATCCGCGGCCGCGACCAGGTGATGCTGAAGATCACCGTCGCCGAAGTGCAACGCGACATCGTCAAGCAGCTCGGCGTCGATCTCACCGCCAATCTGAGCTACGGCACCTCGGTGGTGAGTTTCACCAACACCAATCCGTTCACGCAATCCGGCCAGGCGCTGGTCTCGGGCAACGCCCTGACGACCTCGTTCGGCAACGGGCCGTCGATCACCGCGACGCTGAAGGCGATGGAAAGCGCCGGCGTGGTGCGGACGCTGGCCGAACCGAACCTCACGGCGATTTCCGGCGAACCGGCGAGCTTCCTCGCCGGCGGCGAATTTCCGGTGCCGAGCGGCGTGACCTGTACCAACGCCGTCTGCACGCCGTCGGTGAGCTACAAGAAATTCGGCGTCCTGCTCAACTTCACACCGGTGGTGCTGTCCGAAGGCCGCATCAGCCTGAAAGTCGCGACCGAAGTGTCCGAGGTCTCGAGCGACAATTCGGTCACTATCAGCGGGACGACGGTGCCGTCGATCAAGACCCGCCGCGTCGACAGCACGGTGGAAATCCCCTCCGGCGGCTCGCTGGCGATGGCCGGCCTGATCCAGGAACAGACCAAGCAGGCGATCAACGGCATGCCGGGCATGACGCAGATTCCCATTCTCGGCACGCTGTTCCGCAGCCGCGACTACATCAACCGCCAGAGCGAGCTGATGGTGCTGGTGACGCCCTATGTGGTGCGCGCCGTGGCGCCGAAGGATCTGTCGCGGCCCGACGACGGCTTCGCCGACGCCTCCGATCCGCAATCGGATCTGCTCGGCAGCATCAACCGAATCTATGGCGTCCCCGGCCGCACCGGCCAGAGCCAGACCTACCGGGGCCGGTTCGGCTTCATCACCGACTGAGCGGGACGAGGACAGGACGATGACATCCAGCACACCCGCCCGCGCCATTCGCGGCCTCACCTGTGGGGCCGCTTTGGTCGCCGTCTCGCTGTCGATGGGCGCATGCACCCACACCAGCGCCAATGACGAGGTCACCGCGAGCGTTCCCAACGACTACCGTCAGCGCCACCCGATCGCGATCCAGGAAGCGGATCGCAGCGTCGTGGTGTTCGTCGGCAACGGCCGCGGCGGCCTGACCGCGACGCAACGCGCCGACGTCGCCGCTTTCGGCAAGGAGTGGCTGCGCGAAGGCACCGGCTCGATCATCGCCGAAGTGCCGTCCGGCACGCCGAACGCCCGCGCCGCGAGCGACACGATGCGCGAGATCCAGTCGCTGCTGACCTCCGGCGGTGTGCCGGCGCGCGGCGTCATCGTGAAGCCCTATCAGCCCGCCGATCCGCGCAGCTTCGCCGCGATCCGCCTGCTCTATCCGAAGGTCGCCGCGGTCGCCGGTCCGTGCGGGTTGTGGCCCGAGGACATCGGGCCGTCGATCAAGAACAAGGGCTATCTGGACAACAAGCCCTATTGGAATTTCGGCTGCGCCAATCAGCGCAACCTCGCCGCCATGGTGGAGAATCCGTCGGATCTGGTGCAACCGCGGCCGGAGACGCCGGCCTATACGGCGCGCCGCGGCGTCACCTTCGAGACCTATCGGACCACCAAGCCCGAAGCCACCGCCAAGGCCCAAGTGAGCAACGTCGGACCATGATCAGCTACGGACGCCAGAACCAGGACGAGCCCGCGGACGGCGCGCCGATCGGCGCCGCCACGCCGGACGAGCACATCGCGCCGGCGCCCCGGGTCTCGGTCCAGGCCTTCTGCGAGTCGGTCGACACCGCCGCGGCGGTGCAGTCCGCCGGCGAGGACCGCCGCCTCGCCAAGGCGCATCTGAAGATCCAGATGGGCGGCATGGTCGCGGCGATCGAGGCGTATCGCTCGGCCCCGACCCCCAACGTCATCATCCTGGAGACCGACCCGCGCAGCGACATTCTCGCCGGCCTCGACCAACTCGCCACCGTGTGCGATCCCGGCACCCGCGTCATCGTGATCGGCAAGGTCAACGACGTCACGCTGTATCGCGAACTGGTGCGCCGCGGCGTCAGCGACTACGCGATCGCGCCGGTGTCGCCGATCGACATCGTGCGCTCGATCTGCAACCTGTTTTCCGCGCCGGAAGCCAAGGCGGTCGGCCGCATCATCGCGGTGGTCGGCGCCAAGGGCGGCGTCGGCGCCTCGACCATCGCGCACAACATCGCCTGGGCGATCGCGCGCGATCTGGCGCTGGATTCGGTGGTGGCCGATCTCGATCTCGCGTTCGGCACCGCCGGCCTCGACTACAACCAGGACCCGCCGCAGGGCATCGCCGAGGCGGTGTTCTCGCCGGACCGCGTCGACACCGCCTTCGTCGACCGCCTGCTGTCGAAATGCACCGACCATCTCAGCCTGCTGGCGGCGCCGGCGACGCTCGACCGGGTCTATGATTTCGGCACCGAAGCGTTCGATACGATCTTCGATACGCTGCGCTCGACGATGCCCTGCATCGTGCTCGACGTGCCGCATCAATGGACCGGCTGGACCAAGCGGGCGCTGATCAACGCCGACGACATCCTGATCGTCGCGACGCCGGACCTCGCCAACCTGCGCAACACCAAGAACCTGTACGATCTGCTGAAGGCGGCGCGCCCGAACGACCGGCCGCCGCTGTACTGCCTGAACCAGGTCGGCGTGCCGAAGCGGCCGGAGATCAATTCCGGCGAATTCGCCAAGGCGATCGAGAGCCCGCCGATCGTCAGCATCCCGTTCGACCCGCAGATGTTCGGCGCCGCCGCCAACAACGGCCAGATGATCGCCGAGATCGCGGCGAGCCACAAGACCACGGAGATGTTCCTGCAGATCGCCCAGCGGCTGACGGGACGCGGCGAAGCCAAGAAGCCGAAAGGCGGATTCCTGTCGCCGATCCTGGAGAAGCTGCGGGCGAAATAAGTCGCCCATCGGAGTATCGTCGTGTTCGGTAAGCGTAGCGGTTCAGATCAAGAGGTGCGTTCGAAGCCGGTGAGCCCGGCTCCGGAGCCGATGTCACGCGCGCCCGAGGCGCCGTCCGCGGTCGCCTCGCCGCCGCTCGCACCGAACCGCGCGCCGCCGCCGCCGCCCCAGGCCGAAGCCCGCCGCTCCGACAATTACTACCAGGTCAAGGCGACGATCTTCGGCGCGCTGATCGAGGCGATCGACCTGGCGCAGCTCGCCAAGCTCGACGCCGAATCCGCGCGCGAAGAAATCCGCGACATCGTCAACGAGATCATCGCGATCAAGAACATCGTGATGTCGATCTCCGAGCAGGAGGAACTGCTCGACGACATCTGCAACGACGTGCTCGGCTACGGCCCGCTGGAGCCGCTGCTGTCGCGCGACGACATCTCCGACATCATGGTCAACGGCGCCGGCACGGTGTTCATCGAAGTCGCCGGCCGGATCCAGCGCACCGGCATCCGCTTCCGCGACAATCAGCAGCTCCTCAACATCTGCCAGCGCATCGTCAGCCAGGTCGGCCGGCGCGTCGACGAATCCTCGCCGATCTGCGACGCCCGCCTCGCCGACGGCAGCCGCGTCAACGCCATCGTGCCGCCGCTGGCGATCGACGGCCCCGCGCTCACCATCCGCAAATTCAAGAAGGACAAGCTGACGCTCGACCAGCTCGTCAAATTCGGCGCGATCACGCCGGAGGGCGCGCAGATCCTGCAGATCATCGGCCGCACCCGCTGCAACGTGCTGATCTCCGGCGGCACCGGCTCCGGCAAGACCACGCTGCTGAACTGCCTGACCAACTACATCGACGACGACGAGCGCATCATCACCTGCGAAGACGCCGCCGAACTGCAGCTGCAGCAGCCGCACGTGGTGCGCCTCGAAACCCGGCCGCCGAACATCGAGGGCGAAGGCCAGGTGACGATGCGCGAACTGGTGCGCAACTGCCTGCGTATGCGGCCGGAACGGATCATCGTCGGCGAAGTCCGCGGACCGGAGGCGTTCGACCTGTTGCAGGCGATGAACACCGGCCACGACGGTTCGATGGGCACGCTGCACGCCAACAACCCGCGCGAGGCGCTGTCGCGCTGCGAGTCCATGATCACCATGGGCGGCTTCTCGCTGCCCTCGCGCACCATCCGCGAGATGATCTGCGCCTCGATCGACGTCATCATCCAGGCCGCACGGCTGCGCGACGGCTCGCGCCGGATCACCCACATCACCGAGGTGATGGGGATGGAAGGCGACACCATCATCACCCAGGATCTGTTCATCTACGACATCATCGGCGAGGACGCCAACGGCCACATCGTCGGCCGGCATCGCTCGACCGGGATCGGCAGGCCGCGGTTCTGGGAACGCGCGCGCTATTACGGCGAGGAAAAGCGGCTCGCCGCGGCGCTCGACGCCGCCGAAGTCGCAGCCGTCACCTGAGGGAGCGATCCATGGAGATGCAATCGCTAGCCCTCGGTTTCCTCGCCGCCGTCTCCGTCGGCGGGCTGGCCTGGGTCTTCATCTATCCGCTGCTGTCCGGCGAGAAGCAGGCCGAACAACGCCGCACCTCGGTCGCGCGGACGACGCCGGCGGTGCGACAGATCGAGAAATCGCAACGGTCGCGCCGCGAGCAGGTCGAAGGATCGCTGCGCGAGATCGAGGCGCGCAGCCAGAAGCAGAAGAACGTCTCGCTCGGCACCAAACTGACCCAGGCCGGGCTCGACTGGACGCCGAACAAGTTCATCGGCGTGTCGGCGGGGCTCGGCACCGTCGCGTTCGCCACCACCATGATCCTCGGCGGCGGATTGCTCGCGGCGGTCGGACTGGCCTTCGCGGCCGGCTTCGGCTTGCCGCGCTGGGTGCTGGGCTTTTTGAAGAAGCGCCGTGAAAAGAAATTCATCAATGCGCTGCCGGACGCCGTCGACGTCATCGTGCGCGGCATCAAGGCCGGCCTGCCGCTGTTCGACTCGCTCAAGGTGGTCGCGGCGGATTCGCCGGAGCCGCTGAAGAGCGAATTCAACGCCATCATCGAAACCCAGGCGATCGGCATGCCGCTCGGCGAGGCCTGCGCCCGGCTGTACGACCGGATGCCGCTGCCGGAAGCCAACTTCTTCGGCATCGTGATCTCGATTCAGCAGAAGTCCGGCGGCAATCTGTCGGAAGCGCTCGGCAACCTCTCCAAGGTGCTGCGCGACCGCAAGAAGATGGCCGAGAAGATCCAGGCGATGTCGATGGAGGCTAAGGCCTCGGCCGCGATCATCGGCTCGCTGCCGCCGATCGTGATGCTGCTCGTCTACCTGTCGACGCCGGACTACATCGCGCTGCTGTGGACCCACCCGACCGGCCGGCTGATGCTGGCCGGCTGCGTGGTGTGGATGTCGGCGGGCATCCTGGTGATGAAGAAGATGATCAATTTCGACTTCTGAAGGCGGCTGCGATGATCGACCTGCTGATCGAAAAATTTCACGACGCCCGCTTCATGACGATGCTGCTGGCGGCGATCGCCGTCAGCGCCACAGTGTATACGCTGGTGATGCCGCTGCTCGTCGGCGAGACCTTGGCCAAGCGGATGAAAGCGGTCGGCAGCGAGCGCGAGCGGCTTCGCCAGCGCGAGCGCGACCGGCTCGCCAAGGCCGAACGGGTGTCGCTGCGGCAGGCACCCAAGCAGTTTGTCGCCAAGATCGTCGACGACCTCAACCTCGGCAAGTGGGTGGCGCAGGAAAGCGCGCGCGACAAGCTGGTGATGGCCGGCTATCGCGGCCAGGCGCCCTACATCACCTTCCTGTTCTTCCGCATGGTGATGCCGATCGCGTTCGGCCTCGCGGCGGCGCTCTACGTGTTCGTGCTGTCGAACATGGATCAGTCGACGCCGATCAAGGTCGCTATCTGCATCGGCTGCGTGTTCCTCGGCATGCAGGCGCCGATGCTGTTCCTGAAGAACGCCATCACCAAGCGCCAGCTCTCGATCCGGCGTGCGTTTCCGGACGCGCTCGACCTGCTGCTGATCTGCATCGAATCCGGCATGTCGATCGAGGCGGCGTTCCGCAAGGTCGCGGTCGAGATCGGCACCCAGTCGATCCCGCTGGCGGAGGAATTCACGCTGACGACGGCGGAGCTGTCCTATCTGCCCGACCGCAAACAGGCCTATGAGAACCTGGCGAAGCGCACCGGGCTGGACGGCGTCAAATCGGTCTGCCTGGCGCTGCAGCAGTCGGAACGCTACGGCACGCCGCTCAGCCAGAGCATCCGGGTGATGGCGCAGGAAAACCGCGACATGCGGATGAACGAGGCCGAGAAGAAGGCCGCGGCCTTGCCGCCGAAGCTGACGGTGCCGATGATCCTGTTCTTCCTGCCGGTGCTGTTCGTGGTGATCCTCGGGCCGACCGGGATCAGGGTCGCAGCGATGCAGTGAACGCTGCGTCGCACGACGACACGAGCGTGATGGTCGTGCTGGCGGTGGGGAATGATCAGTCGCCGGAGGCCAGCACGCCGCGGCCGCGGCCGCGCGGGTCGCCCTTGCCGTCCAGCATCTGCTTCAGATAAGCGACGTTGGCGGCGGCCTCGTCGGGCGGCAGATCGGATCGCACGATTCCTTCGGCTTCGGCGAAGCGGCCCTGCAACCCGACGACGAGCGCCAGATTCTGTCGCACCCGCGCATCGGCCCGGCCGCTGGCATAGGCCTGGCGCAGCGTCGCCTCCGCTTTCGGCAGGTCCTTGGTCAACATGTAGGACAGGCCGAGATTGGACAGCACCGACGGCTCGCCGGGCGCGAGCCGGAGCGCGCTGGCGTAATAGCGCCGCGCCTCGTCGCTGCGGCCCATCTGATCGAGCACGGCGCCCTGCACCGACAGGATCCGCCAATCCGGATTGTCCGGGCTGTGCGCGTTCGACAGCGCCTCGAACGCTGCGCTGAAATTGCCGTTGTCGGCGAGCGCGCGGCCATAGCCGGCGAGCACCGCCTTGTTGCCGGGATTGGCGAGCGTCGCCTTCTCCAGCATCGCCACCGCCTGGGCGCGCTGACCGATCGCGCGCAAGGCCTGGCCATAGGCAAGCGCCGCGCCGGGATCCTTCGGATTGGACCGGTAGCGCTCGCCCGCGATCTCGGCGGCGCGGCCGGGATCGGCCGGTGCCTCGGCGCGGGCGCCGAGCGAGCCGGTGATGCCGGACATGCCGGCGGTCTGGCAGCCGGCGAGCGCCGTCGCCATCGCCACGGTCACGGCCGCGGAGGCGAGAAACCGGGCGAGACAAGACAGCTGGCGCATGGCAACTTTACTCACGAAGCCGACCGGACAAATTCCAACAGGAGCCCAGCAATAGAGCGTTAACCCTAATGTCCGGTTAATCACCGCGATCCCTCCCCTCGCCTCGAATCGACTCGAAAGACCCCGCATGTCCTCCTTGTTCGCCACCGCCCCGGAACCGACCGCCATTCCGATTTCCTTCGTCACCCGCGCCGGCTGGGAGGTGCTGTGCGCGACGCTGCCGGAGGCCGCGCAGCGATTCGCGCGCGCGCACGGCTACAGCGGCAAGCCGGGGCAGTTCCTCGCTCTGCCGACGCCGGAGGGCGACATCGGTCATGTCCTGTTCGGCCTCGACGAGCCCGACGCGCGCGGGCACGATCCGTTTCGCGCCGGGCAATTGCCGGGCCTGCTGCCGCCCGGCGTGTATCGCCTCGCCAACGCGCCGCACGACACACGGCTCGCAGTGCTGGCGTTCGCGCTCGGCGTCTACAAATTCGGCCGCTATCGCACCGCCGAGCCGCCGGCCGTCAAACTGGTGCCGCCGGACGGCATCGACGTCGCCGCGATCGCGCGCGCGGTCGAGGCTGCGACGCTGGCGCGCGACCTGATCAACACGCCGTCGAACGACATGGGGCCGGCCGAACTCGCCGACGCCGCGCAGGCGCTGGCGCAACGCTTCGGCGCGGATTTCACCTGCGTCGTCGGCGAACAGCTGACGACACGCAACTTCCCGCTGATCCACGCCGTCGGCATGGCGGCGACGCGCGCGCCGCGGCTGATCGATTTCACCTGGGGCGATCCGGCACATCCGAAGGTGACGCTGGTCGGCAAGGGCGTCTGCTTCGACACCGGCGGCCTCGACCTCAAGCCGTCGAGCGCGATGCTGATCATGAAGAAGGACATGGGCGGCGCGGCCAATGTGCTGGCGCTGGCCGCGATGATCATGGACGCGAAGTTGAAACTGCGGCTGCGCGTGCTGATCCCCGCGGTCGAGAACGCGGTCGCCGGCAACGCGATGCGGCCGCTCGATATCTTCCCGTCGCGCAAGGGCCCGACGGTGGAGATCGGCAACACCGACGCCGAGGGCCGGCTGGTGCTGGCCGACGCGCTCGCTTACGCCGACGAGGAGGCGCCCGATCTGCTGATCGATCTCGGCACGCTGACCGGCGCCGCGCGCGTCGCGCTCGGTCCGGATCTGCCGCCCTACTACACGGATGACGAGACGCTGGCGCTCGACCTGGCGCGCTGCGCCAAGGCCGAGAACGATCCGCTGTGGCGGCTGCCGCTGTGGGGAGCCTACGATTCCTGGCTGGACTCGAAGGTCGCCAACATCAACAACGCGCCCTCCGGCGGCTTTGCCGGCTCGATCACCTGTGCGCTGTTCCTGCAGCGCTTCGTCGAGTCCGCCAAGAGCTGGCTGCATGTCGACATCTACGGCTGGACGCCGAAGGCCAAGCCGGCGCGGCCCGAAGGCGGCGAGTGCCAGGCCGCGCGCGCGATCTTCGCATTGCTGAGCGAACGCTATGGCTGATCTGAAGCTCGATCCGCGGCTGACGCCGGCGCGGCCGGATCTCGCGGCGAAACATCTCGAAGGCCGGGTGAGCGCGGACCGTTTCGTCGACGGCGAAATCTTCGAGATCAGCTACGGCGTGGCGCCGGTGCGGTGCGAGCCGTTTTCCGGGGCGATGCTGCAGACCGAAGCGCTTAAGGGCGAGCGCGTCACCGTCTACGACCGCGACGAGGAAGGCTGGGCCTGGGGCCAGCTCATGACCGACGGCTATGTCGGCTGGCTGCCTGACCTCGCGCTGTACCGGCCCGGCGCGGAGCCGACCCACAGAGTGACGGCGCTGCGCAGCTTTGCCTTTCCAGGCCCGTCGATCAAACTGCCGCCGGCGGAGACGCTGCCGCTCGGCGCGCGGCTGGCGGTGGTGCGCGACGACGCGAGCTTCGCGGTGACGCAAGAGGGCTGGTACGTGCCGCGCCGACATGTCGAGCCGATCGATCGGTTCGAGAGCGATTTCGTCGCGGTCGCCGAGCGCTTCGTCGGCACGCCGTATCTGTGGGGCGGCCGCTCGAGCCTCGGCATCGACTGCTCCGGCCTGGTGCAGACCGCCCTCGCTGCCTGCAGCATCCAAGCGCCGCGCGACAGCGACATGCAGGAGGCGGCGCTGGGCGAACCGCTGGTGCTGTCGGAGCAGACCAGGCTGCAGCGCGGCGATCTGCTGTTCTGGAAGGGCCACGTCGCGATCGTGCGCGACCAGGGCAGCATTGTCCACGCCAATGCGTATGCGATGGCGACCGCAATCGAGCCTGTGCACGCGGCGATCGCGCGGATCGCAGCAAGCGGCAGCGAGCTCACCGCGATCAGGCGGCTCGGTCGAACAGCTCCCGCAGCCGGGATCGGTTGAGCGCCAGCCATTGCAGCGCGCCGACCAGCAGCGCATTGGCGACCTGCCCGCGCTCGAGCGCAGCCAGCGCCTCGTCGATCGACACCACGAAGGGCTGGGTGTCCTCGTCCTCGTCGGCGAGGCCGCCGCGCTGCAGCGCCGCGCTGGAATCCACGAACCCGGCGAAATACACGATCTGCTCGTCGGTGAAGCCCGGCGTCGCCAGCACGCTGTAGAGTTCGACGAGCCGTTCCGGCGCCACGCCGATCTCTTCGATGCACTCACGCCGCGCCGCGGCGGCCGGCGCCTCGCCGGACTCGACGCGGCCGGCGACGATCTCCACCATGTCGCCGCGGCCGGTGGCGAAATGCGCGGGCAACCTGAACTGCCGGATCAGCACCAGCGCGTCGCGCGCCAGATCGATCGGCACCACCGCCGCGACGCGGGCGGCGCGCAGCACGTCGCGCCGCTGCAGCAGCGGCGGCTCGCCGTCGCGCCGCAGCGAGACCTCGTAGCGCTCGTAGCTCATGAAGCCGCGGCCGATCAGCTCGGCCTCGGACACGGTGACATCGGCCTCGCGATCCGCGAGCAGCCCGGTCCCGTCGATCAAACCCATCCAACACCTATGGCGCGGCGCCGCCGCCCGGAGCGGTCTCGAGCCGGAACGCGGCGGCAAACAGCGCACGCGTATAGTCGGTCTTCGGGTGTTTGAACAGCTCCGCCGCAGGACCTTCCTCGACCACCTTGCCCTGCTTCATGACGATCAGATGACTGGCGAGTGACGCCACCACGCGCAGATCGTGCGAGATGAACATGTAGGTCAGATCGCGCTTGCGCTGCAGCTCGCGCAACAGATCGACCATCTGCGCCTGGAACAGCATGTCGAGCGCGCTGGTCGGCTCGTCGAGCACCACGAAATTCGGCTCCAGTACCACCGCACGCGCGATGCTGATGCGCTGGCGCTGGCCGCCGGAGAATTCGTGCGGATAGCGGAAGCGCGTCGCCGGATCCAGGCCGACGTCGGTCAGCGCCTTGATCACCCGCGCCTCGCGCTCGTCTTCCGACAGATGCGGCTGATGCACGCTGAGGCCCTCGGCGACGATATCACCGATCGCCATGCGCGGGCTGAGCGCGCCGAACGGATCCTGAAACACGATTTGCATGTCGCGGCGGAACGGCAGCATCTCCTTGAACTTCAGGCCCTGGATATCGCTGCTGAGAAAAACGATTGGACCTTCGGACGAGATCAGCCGCAGCAGCGCCAGACCGAGGGTGGTCTTGCCGGAGCCGGACTCGCCGACCACGCCGAGCGTCTCGCCCTTGCGCACTTCGAGCGTGACGCCGTCGACCGCCTTGATGTGGCCGACGGTCTTGCGCATCAGCCCGCGCTTGATCGGAAACCAGACCTTGAGATTGTCGGTCGAGATCACCACCGGCTGCTCGGGCCGCGGCGGCGCGGGATCGGGCTTCGGCTCGGCGGCGAGCAGCGCGCGGGTGTAGGCGTGCTGTGGTGCGGTGAACACCTGCTCGACCGGGCCCTGTTCGACGATCTTGCCGTTGTTCATCACGCAGACGACGTCGGCGATGCGCCGCACGATGCCGAGATCATGGGTAATGAACAACAGGCTCATGCCGAGCCGGGCACGGATGTCGGCGAGCAGCGCCAGGATCTGTGCCTGCACGGTGACGTCGAGCGCGGTGGTCGGCTCGTCGGCGATCAGGAGGTCCGGCTCGTTGGCGAGCGCCATCGCGATCATCACGCGCTGGCGCTGGCCGCCCGAGAGTTGATGCGGGTAGCTGGCGAGCCGCGTTTCCGGCTCGGGGATGCCGACCTGCGTCAGCAATTCCAGAATGCGCGCCCGCGCCTTGGCGCCGCGCGGGCCGCCGTGCAGTTGCAGGATCTCGCCGATCTGCGCCTCGATCGTGTGCAGCGGATTGAGCGAGGTCATCGGCTCCTGGAAGATGATCGAAATCTCGTTGCCGCGGATGGCGCGGATGTCGTTCTCCGACATGCCGAGCAGCTCGCGGCCCTTGAACCGGATCTGCCCGGTCGGATGCGACGCCGTCGGATATGGCAGCAGCTTCAGGATCGACAGCGCGCTGACCGATTTGCCCGACCCGGACTCGCCGACCAATGCCACGCACTCGCCGCGCCTGATCTGATACGAGATGCGATCGACCGCGGTGGTGGTGCCGCTCTGCTGATGGAACGCCACCGAGAGATCGTCGACGGAGAGCAGAGGCTGGTTGAGGGCGTCCATTCAATCTTTGTCCGCGTTGTCGTATTCGAACCAGTCGGGAAGCTCTTCTTCGTGCTCGATAACTACCGTCACGGTAGCGGTCGGATCGAGACCTTCCCGTAGATCAGGCGGTAACCGGGAAACTGGATAGTTCGTCGTCGTGATCCTGATGAGTTTCGTTCTCATGGCACGTCTCCAGCGCGACTTGGAACCCTACCACATCCTCACCTGAACGTCTTGCGCGGGTCGAACGCGTCTCTCACGGCTTCGCCGATGAAGATCAGCAGCGACAGCATGATCGCCACCGCGAAGAAGCCGGTGAAGCCGAGCCACGGCGCCTGGACGTTGGCTTTGCCCTGCGCCAACAATTCGCCGAGCGAGGGCGAGCCGGGCGGCAGGCCGAAGCCGAGGAAGTCGAGCGCCGTCAGCGTCATCACCGAGGACGACACGATGAACGGCAGGAACGTCATGGTCGCGACCATCGCGTTCGGCAGCAGATGCCGCACCATGATTTTGGCATTCGAGACGCCGAGCGCGCGCGCCGCCATGATGTACTCGAAATTGCGCCCGCGCAGAAATTCGGCGCGCACCAGCCCGACCAGCGACACCCAAGAGAACAGCAACAGGATCCCGAGCAGCACGAAGAAGCCCGGCACCAGCACCGACGACAGGATCAAGAGCAGATACAGCGACGGGATCGCGGTCCAGACCTCGATGAAGCGCTGGAAGCCGAGATCGACCCAGCCGCCGAAATAGCCCTGGATGCCGCCGGCGGCGACGCCGATCACCGACGAGATGATCGTCAGGCTGAGGCCGAACAGCACCGAGATGCGGAAGCCGTAGATCAGCCTTGCTACGACGTCGCGGCCCTGATCGTCGGTGCCGAGCCAGTTGTATTCGAGATCGCTGCAGCTCTTCAGGCCCTTCTTCTCGACCACCGTCCTGCATTCCGCCTCGGTCAGCAGCCAGGTCGGTTTCGACGGCGCCGGCGTCGGCAGATCGAGATTGTGGGTGCCGTAGGAATAGCGGATCGGCGCCCAGATCACGGTGCCGCCCTTGTCGGCGATCAGCTTCTGCAAGTAAGGATCGCGATAATCGGCGGCGGTTTCGAAATCGCCGCCGAAGGTGGTCTCGGCATAGCTCACCACCGCCGGGACGTAATAATGGCCGTCGAACTTGATCAGCAGCGGCCGGTCGTTGGCGATGAATTCGGCGAACAGCGACACGCCGAACAGCACCAGGAAGATCCACAACGACCAGTAGCCGCGGCGGTTGGCCTTGAAATTCTGCCAGCGCCGCTTGTTCAGCGGCGAGATCGAGAGACGATGGCGGGTCGGCGGCACCGCCTCGCCGAGCGGGGCCTGCGTCGTGCTTTCGATCGGCTCGCGTGCGATCAACGTCATCAGACTTCCCGCGCCTCGAAGTCGATCCGCGGATCGATCCACATATAGGCCAGATCCGAGATCAGGTTCACCACCAGCCCGACCAGCGAAAAGATGAACAGCGTGCCGAACACCACCGGATAGTCGCGGTTCAGCACGCTCTCGAAGCCGAGCAGGCCGAGCCCGTCCAGCGAGAAGATGGTCTCGATCAGGAGCGAGCCGGAGAAGAACGCGCCGATGAAGGCGCCAGGGAAGCCGGCAATCACGATCAGCATGGCGTTACGGAAGATGTGGCCGTAAAGCACCTGGGTTTCGCTGCAACCCTTGGCGCGCGCCGTCATGACGTATTGCTTGCGGATCTCGTCGAGGAACGAGTTCTTGGTCAGCAGCGTCATGGTGGCGAAGGCGCCGAGCACCATCGAGATCAGCGGCAGCGTCAGGTGCCAGAAATAATCCAGGATCTTCCAGTACCAGGGAAACGCGCTCCAGCCGTCGGAGGTCAGGCCGCGCAGCGGAAACCAGCTGAAGAACGAGCCGCCGGCGAACACGATGATCAGCAGGATCGCGAACAGGAAACCCGGGATCGCGAAGCCGATGATGATCACCGCCGAGGTCCAGGTGTCGAATTTCGATCCGTCCTTCACCGCCTTGCGGATGCCGAGCGGAATCGAGATCAGATAGGTGAGGAGCGTCATCCAGATGCCGAGCGACATCGAGACCGGCAGCTTCTCCTTGATCAGTTGCAGCACGCTGACGTCGCGGAAATAACTCTTGCCGAAATCGAACCGCGCGAAATTCCACAGCATGATGGCGAAGCGCTCGGGCGCCGGCTTGTCGAAGCCGAACTGTTTCTCCAGGCTCTTGACGAAATCCGGATCGAGCCCCTGCGCGCCGCGATATTTCGAATTGACCGCGTCGGCCGAGGCGCCCGCCTGCGGCCGCCCGCCGAAATCGCCGCCGGACGAGCCGGAGACGCGCGAGGCGGCGCCGGTGTCCGCGCCGGACAGCTGCGCGATCACCCGTTCGACCGGCCCGCCGGGCGCGAACTGCACCACGACGAAGGACACGAACAGGATGCCGAGCAGCGTCGGAATCATCAGCAGGACGCGGCGGAGAATATAGGAGGACATCTACTTCCCCTCGCCCTTCGGGTCGCTTCGCTCGGCGGCGGGATTGCTTTTCGCCCACCACAGGTCCGGGGCGCTGACGCCGGTGTATTTCGGCAGGTTCGGCGGATGGCCGAACACGTCCCAATAGGCCAGCCGATGCGACGACGAAAACCACTGCGGCACCCAATAGCGGCCGGCGCGCACGAGCCGGTCGAGCGCGCGCGCGGCGACGACGAGGTCGGCACGGCTGTCGGCGGCGATCACCCGATCGATCATCGCGTCGATCGCCGGATCGGCGATGCCGGCGAGATTGTTCGAGCCCTTGATGGCGGCCGATTGCGACGAGAAGAAATTGCGCAGTGCCTCGCCCGGCACGGTCGAAAAGCTGAAACGCTCGATCGCCATGTCGAAGTCGAAATCGTCGCGGCGCGCCCGCGACTGAACCGGGTCGACCAGCCGCACCGTCGCCTCGATGCCGAGCGTGGCGAGGTTCTTGACGAACGGCATGTGGTGGGCCTGGAACGCCGGCTCGTCGAGCAGAAACTCGACGCGCATCGGCTCGCCGTTCGGCATCAGGCGCTTGCGGTCCTTGACGACGAATCCGGCCTCTGTCAGCAACTGACCGCCGCGGCGCAGCAGCGCGCGGTCCTGCCCCGAGCCGTCGGAGGCCGGCGGCACGAACGGCGCGCCGAACACCTCGTCGGGCACCTTGCCGCGGAACGGCTCGAGCAGCGCCAGTTCGTCGGCCGACGGCGGCCCGACCGCCATCATGTCGGAATTCTGGAACGGCGACACCGTGCGCGCATAGGCGCCGTACATGATGGTCTTGTTGGTCCATTCGAAGTCGAACGCGCAGCCCAGCGCCTCGCGCACCCGCGGATCCTTGAACTTGTCGCGCCGCGTGTTGATGAACCAGCCCTGCGCGCCGGACGGCGTCTCGTCGGGCAGCGTCTCGCGCTTGACCCGGCCCTCATGGATCGCCGGAAAGTCGTAGCGCGTGTTCCAGATCCGCGAGGTGAATTCCTCGCGATACAGATAGTTGCGGCCGGTGAAGCCCTCGAAGGCGACGTCGCGATCGCGATAGAACTCGAACCGGACGGTGTCGAAATTAAACGCCCCGACATTGACCGGCAGCGCCGCGCCCCACCAGTCCTTGACGCGCTCGAAAGCGATGAAGCGGCCGGATTCGAAAGGGCCGACCTTGTAGGGCCCGCTGCCGAGCGGGATCTCCATGGTCGATTCGTCGAACGGCCGCTTGGCGTAGTACGCCTCGGAGAACAACGGCAGCGCGGCCACGAACAGCGGCACGTCGCGGCCGCGCTTCGGCTTGAACGTCACCAACAGCGTCGAATCGTCGACTGCCTTCGCCTCGATGAAATCGCGCATCTGCTGGGTGATAAGCGGATGCCCCTTGGCCTTGAGGATGTTCAGCGAGAACGCCGCGTCGCGCGCGGTGAGCTTGCTGCCGTCGTGGAAGCGCGCCTCTGGACGCATGGTGAAGCGATAGCTCAACCCGTCGGCGGAGATCGCGACCCTCGCGGCCGCGAGGCCGTACATCGCGTCGGGCTCGTCGCCGGCCCGGGCCATCAAGGACGCGAAGGTGAGACCCATGCCCTGCGCGCCGTCGCCCTTGAGGATGTAGGCGTTGAGCGAGTTGAAGGTCTGGAACGATTGATTGAAGGCGCGGCTGGACGGGATGGTCGAGAACAGCCCGCCTTTGGGGGCCTGCGGATCGACGTAGTCGAAATGCGGAAAGTCCGCCTTGTATTTCAGGTCGCCGAACGCCGACATGCCGTGGGCTGTGGTCTCGCCGTCGGCCGCGGATGCGGGGCTGATCCGGGCCGCCGCCAGGGCGCCGACGCCGAGGACGAGAACTTCGCGGCGGTTGAGCTGCGCCATACGCGAGCCTGTCCTCAAGAGCGTCGGCCGATCTTGGCGGCCTTGGCTTCGTCGTACCACCACAGCGCCGGCAGGCCGGAGCGGGCGTATTTCGGCAACTCGGCGCGGCTGAAACGGTCCCAGCGCGCGTAGCGCGAGAAGCCGTAGGTGAATTGCGGCACGACGTAGAAATTCCACAGCAGCACGCGGTCGAGCGCGCGTGTCGCCGCCACCAGCGTGGCGCGGTCCTTGGCGAAGATCACCTTGTCGATCAGCGCGTCGACCGCGGGATTCTTGATGCCGATGGTGTTGCGCGAGCCTTGCTGATCGGCCGCCGCCGAGCCCCAATAATCGCGCTGCTCGTTGCCGGGCGACAGCGACTGGCCCCACAGATCGGTGATGACGTCGAAGTCGAAGGCGCGGATGCGGTTCTGATACTGCGCATCGTCGACGACGCGGATCGACACGGTGACGCCGAGCCGCTCCAGCGACGGCCTGTAGAACAGCGAGATCCGCTCCGACGAGGGGTCCTGCACCAATATCTCGACCGTCACCGGCTTGCCGGAGGGATCGACCAGCTTGCGGTCCTTGAAGTCGAAGCCGGCTTCCTTCACCAGCTTCATCGCCTCGCGCAGATTGGCGCGAACCGCTTCCGGATTGCCGCCGACCGGATTGGTGTAGGCCTTCGTGAACAATTCGGCAGGCACCTTGTCGCGCACGGTGTCGAGGATCGCGAGTTCGTCGCCCTGCGGCAGCCCGCTGGAGGCGAGCTCGGTGCCTTCGAAGTAGCTGTTGATCCGCTTGTACTGACCGTAGAACAGCTGCTTGTTCATTTCCTCGAAGTCGAACGCGTAGTTGAAGGCGCGCCGGATCCGGGCGTCCTTGAACATGTCGCGGCGCAGATTGAGCACGAAGGCCTGCATCCGGCCGGAATCGTTGATCGGAAACTCCTCCCGGACCACCCGCTTGTCGGTGACCGCGGGGAAATCGTAGGCCGTCGCCCATTGCTTGGCGGAGTTCTCGGCGATCCAGTCGGCCTGATCGGCCTTGAACGCTTCGAGGGCCACGGTGTTGTCGCGGAAGAATTCGAAACGCAGTTCGTCGAAATTGTACTGGCCGACGCGCACCGGCAGCTTCGCGCCCCAGTAATCCTTGACGCGCTCCAGCACGATCGAGCGGCCGGCGACGAAGTCCTTGATCCGGTAGGGGCCGGAGCCGAGCGGCTTCTCCAGCGTGGTGGCGGAGATGTCGCGCTTGCGGCCCTGCTCGTCGGTGCCTTCCCACCAGTGTTTCGGCAGGATCATCAGTTCGCCGACGATGGTCGGCAATTCGCGGTTGCCGGGCCCATCGAACGTGAAGCGGATCTCGCGCTCGCCGGCCTTCTCGGCCTTGGTGACGTGGCTGTAATACGAGGCGTAGCGCGGGCTGAACTTCTTCAGGGAGTCGAACGAGAACACCACGTCGTCGGCGGTCACCGGTCTGCCGTCGTGCCAGCGCGAATCGGCGCGCAGCCGATACACCACCCAGGAATAGTCCTCGGGATGCGCCGCGCTCTCGGCGAGCAGGCCGTAGGAGGTGCCGACCTCGTCCTGCGACTGGGTCATCAGCGTCTCGTACAGATAGCCCACCGCCGGAGCGATGTTGCCCTTCACGCCGGCGACCGCGAGATTGAAACTGTCGAAGGTGCCGAGCGAGATCTGCCGCGCCGCGCCGCCCTTCGGCGCATCCGGGTTGACGTAGTCGAACCGCTTGAAGCCGGCCGGGTATTTGACCTCGCCGAACAGCGACAGGCCGTGCCGCCAAGTCAGTCCGGATGTCGGCTTGTCGACCGCGCCCTCGGCCAACGCCGGCGCGCCGGTCAGGAGGCCGGAGCCTAAACCGAAAGCCGGGGTGGCCGCGGCCGCTACGCCGGCTTGCAGAAGGTGTCGTCGGGTCAGCTTCACGGTCTGGAATTCCTGTTGGCGTCGGACTGGGACGATGGTGCTGGTCTCAGGGCCTGATTTCAGCACATGTTTTCAGGACTTGGTTCTTAAGATTTGGACATCAAGTCTGGCACTCAAACCGCAATATGAGGCGAGGATTCGACCGATTATGCCGGATTTCCGGCAGGATAGCATCAAGCGGCCGGGACCGTTGCGGCGAAACGTCCCGATCAGCACAGCGTGATGGCGAATGATCGGCGCACGCAAAAACGGCCGGGAAGACCCGGCCGTTCGAGATCGTCGATGGCGCTGGCGCCGGACCGCTATTTGGCGGCGGTCGGGATCGCCTCGGGCGTGTCGGAATTCTTGTTGAGATAGGCGATCAGATCCGCCCGTTCCTTGTCGTTCGAAATCCCGGCAAAGCCCATCGCGGTGCCCGGGATGTAGCCCTTCGGGCTGGCGAGGAACTTGTTGAGGTCGTCGAACGTCCATTCGCCGCCCTTGGCCTTCATCGCCGCCGAGAAATTGAAGCCGCGCCCCTCGCCCTTCTTCTCGCCGACGATGCCGTAAAGATTGGGGCCGACGCGGTTCGGACCGTCCTTCTCGAAGGTATGGCAGGCGGCGCATTTCTTGGCGGCGGAGACGCCCTTCTCGACCGAGGCGGTCTGCAGCAGATTTTCGATCGGCTCGGGGGCGGCGGCGGGCGCGGCATCCTTGCCAGGGGCCGGCTCGGCTTCCTTCACGGCGATGGCCCAGCCCTGCTTTTCCACCTTGTCCGGCGCAAAGATCGCCTGCGCGGCGAAATTCGACAGCAGCAGCACGAGACAGGTCGCAAGGACCGCGCCGAGAATCTTGTTGAGCTCGAAAGAATCCATGGTTCGCTCGCGTTTCCTGTCAGACCGAGTCTGGATTGTTTATTGTTGTCATTCTCAAATAGACTTTAGTTGTGATGAGATAACGGTTTGCCCATGCTCTGGCAACCCGTATAAGTGCTTTACACCCCGACGTACCAACAGCCTGATACCGTCCCGATCGAGGCGCGATGGGCCCATTTTCCACCGCACGGGCCCGACCCCGCATCCCGATGACCGCACCCCGCACACTCGTCCTGATCCCCGCGCGCATGGCCGCGACCAGGCTGCCCGGCAAGCCGCTGCTGGACATCGGCGGCGTGCCGATGGTCGTGCATGTGCTGCGACGCGCGCTGGCCGCGAACATCGGCCGGGTCGCAGTGGCGACCGATACGCCGGCGATCGCCGACGCCGTCAGAGCCCATGGCGGCGAGGTGGTGATGACAAGGGCGGATCATCCGTCCGGCTCCGACCGCATTCACGAGGCGCTGCAGACGCTCGATCCGCAGCGCACGATCGAGACGGTGATCAATCTGCAGGGCGACTTCCCGACCATCCGGCCGGAGCAGATCGGCGCGGTGCTGGCGCCACTCGACGATCCGGCGGTCGATATCGCGACGCTGGCCGCCGAGATCCATACCGAGGAAGAAAGCACCAACCCCAACGTGGTGAAGGTGGTCGGCTCGCACATCGGCACCACCCGGCTGCGCGCGCTGTATTTCACCCGCGCGACCGCGCCGTGGGGCGACGGGCCGCGCTATCATCATATCGGTCTCTACGCCTATCGCCGCGCCGCGCTGGAGCGCTTCGTGGCGCTGCCGCCCTCGCCGCTCGAACAGCGCGAGAAACTGGAACAGCTCCGCGCGCTGGAAGCCGGGATGCGGATCGACGTCGGCATCGTCGACAGCGTACCGCGCGGCGTCGACACCCCGGCCGATCTGGAGACCGCACGCCGGGTGCTGGCCGGGTGAGCCTGCCCACTGGCGAAAAATGCTGCGGCTGCTAGAACGCGCGGCAACACGCAGGAACCCATGACCAAGACCATGAAAATCGCATTCCAGGGCGAGCCGGGCGCGAATTCGCATATCGCGATCGGCGACGCCTATCCCACCGCCGAGGCGCTGCCCTGCGCCACCTTCGAGGACGCGCTCGCCGCGATCACCTCGGGCGAGGCCGATCTCGGCATGATCCCGATCGAGAATTCGGTCGCCGGCCGCGTCGCCGACATCCATCATCTGCTGCCGCAATCCGGCCTGTTCATCGTCGGCGAATGGTTTCTGCCGATCCGGCATCAGCTCGTCGCGGTGCCCGGCGCCAAGCTCGAAGACATCAAGACGGTCGAGAGCCACGTCCATGCGCTCGGCCAGTGCCGGCGCATCATCCGCAAATTCGGCATCCGGCCGATCGTCGCCGGCGACACCGCGGGCTCGGCGCGGATCGTCGCCGAGCGCGGCGACAAGAGCTGTGCGGCGATCTCGTCGCGGCTGGCAGCGAAGATCTACGGCCTCGACATCCTCGCCGAGGACATCGAGGACGAAACCCACAACACCACCCGCTTCGTGATGCTGGCGCGCGAGCCGCGCTGGGCAGCGCAGGGCTCGGGACCGCTGGTGACGACGTTCGTGTTCCGGGTGCGCAATCTGCCGGCCGCTTTGTACAAGGCGATGGGCGGCTTCGCCACCAACGGCGTCAACATGACCAAGCTGGAAAGCTACATGGTCGACGGCAATTTCTTCGCGACGCAGTTCTACGCCGACGTCGACGGCCACCCCGAAGACCGCAACCTCGCCTTCGCGCTCGACGAGCTGAAGTTCTTCTCCCGCGAATTCAGGATCGTGGGCGTCTATCCGGGCCACCCGTTCCGGGCGACGTTTACGGAGCGGTAGTCGGTCCTAAACGATCCGAAGCCGAGTTCATGACCGAGTTGGCGCAAGACCCCGTCGCAGCGCGACGCGAAGAGAGCTTGCGGATTTCACAACTTTAGATTTAGTATCGACGATTGCTCAATTAATGATTTCAGGAGACGATGATGCGGAAAGCACTCGGCTTATCAGCCGCGATCACCGCCACTTTGATTGTGGCATTCCAGCCGGCCAAAGCCGACCAATTGGTCACGGCAACGGTAGAAGCCAGCGGCCTGCCCACCGGCATCACGGCGCGGGGAATGGTAGCCGTGACACGCACCTCTGATCTGGGAGCGGAATATATCTACTGCGAAATCCAAGGTAGCAACTCGTCGTGCACCGCGTCTAACAGTAACACGACCACTCCCAAGAATATCGGCAACGTCGTCTGCATTCCCAAGAACTTCAATCCACCTGTGCTGACAACGACGTGTTCTGACATGATCAACGATGGTCAAGGCGAGTGCCAGACAAACTCCGCGGCGGGCATCTGCAACTCGAACATCGAGCACGAGATCAAGCCGGTCTGCAATTATCGGACGGAAAATAACTCGGGCACGTCGGCGAGCTGGACTTGGCAGCTAACCGCTCCGGCGAGTCAGAGCACCGCTTTCACCCTCGATTGCAAGAAAAGCGGCTATCAGGGATACACGCAAAACTAGAGCATGGTCCCGAAAAGCGGATACCGGCTTTCGGACAAGATCATGCCCAAACAAGCAATGAGTCGCGCTTCGGCGTCCGGGGAAGGCGGCTTCTACGCCGCTGCCTTGTGTCGCTCGAACGCATCCGCGAGCAGCGTGTAGCTGCGCTTGCGCGCGTCGTGATCGTAGGTGGCGGTGATCACCATCAGTTCGTCGGCCTGACTGGCGCGGATCAGCGGCTGCAGCGCCTGCAGCACCGTCGACGGGCTGCCGACGAACAGCCGCGAGCGATTGCGCGCGATCGAGGCGCGGTCGGCGTCGGTCAAGGGATAGGCCTGCGCCTCCTCGACGCTCGGCAGCGGCACGTATTGGCCGCGGTCGCGGCGCAGCCGGTTGATGTCCATCGAGATCGCCAGACGCTCGGCTTCCTCGTCGGTCTCGGCGATCACCGCCGCCACCGCGAGGATGCCGTGCGGCGTGCTGCGCCAGCGTGTCGGCCGAAAAGCGGCGCGATAATGCGTCAGCGCCTCGGCCGCGTCGTAGGACGCGAAATGATGCGCGAACGCGAAGCCCATGCCGACCTGGGCCGACAGTTCCGAACTGTAGTCGCTGGAGCCGAGCAGCCAGACCGGCGGCAGCGGCGCGTCGTTCGGCATCGCCATGACGTTGTTGTAGGGATGGCCGGGCGGAAAGCCGCGGGTCTCCCACAGCATCAGTTCCTGCAGCCGCTCGAGGAAATCGTCGCCCTCGCGGACATCGAGCCTGCGGCGCAGCGCATGCATCGTCGCCTGATCGGTGCCGGGCGCGCGGCCGATGCCGAGATCGATGCGGCCGGGGAACAGCGCCTCCAGCATCTTGAAGCGCTCGGCGACCATCAGCGGCGCGTGGTTCGGCAGCATCACGCCGCCGGAGCCGACACGGATGCGCTCGGTCACCGCCGCGATCTGGCCGATCATGATTTCGGGCGCGGGACTGGCGACGGACGGCAGATTGTGATGTTCGGCCAGCCAGTAGCGGACATAGCCGAGCTTGTCGGCATGCCGGGCGAGGTCGATCGAATTGCGCAACGCCGCCGCCGGCGGGGTGCCGGTGGTGACAACGGACAGGTCGAGGATCGAGAGCGGTAACATCCGGTTAAGGTAATGCTCAACCACGAGTGGCGCAAAGGTAAGCGGCTAGGAAATTCGCCTTAGACGACGATCGTAAAGCCGAGTGGGCAGAACGTGAAAGGCACCACAGCCACTTTCCAGCAACGTGGCGCCGATTCGCGCCGCCCCCGGCCGAAGCAGCTGAAATTTGCGAATTTTCACGAGTTTTTCCGTTCTCCTCTGAGGCTGGCTTCCCACTTGCAGATTCTGCTCGTCCAAAATTCCGACGTTCAGACGATATAGTGGGCAATTTCCCATATACGCATTGCGGAAAGTGGGCTGGTTGAGCGCGGCCGATCAGCCTAATTTAAGCGGATGGGCGCAGCCTTTCAGCGAATGGCACAGCCTTGCGCGCGGCCGACGATCCGCGGCGCGCCCGTGCGCGAGACCCTCAGTCTGGATGACCCGACATGACCGACGTGCTGCAGCACATTCCGGCGATCTCCTTCGAGTTCTTCCCGCCGAAGACCGACGAGATGGAGCGCAATCTGTGGCAGGCGATCAGCCGGCTGGCGCCGCTGCATCCGCGCTTCGTCTCGGTGACTTACGGCGCCGGCGGCTCGACCCGCGAGCGCACCCATTCGACCATCGCCCGCATCCTGCGCGAGACCAGCCTGACGCCGGCCGCCCACCTCACCTGCGTCGATGCGCCCTGCGCCGATGTCGACGACGTGGTCGAGCGCTATCACGAGATCGGCGTCCGCCATATCGTGGCGCTGCGCGGCGATCCCACCAGCGGCCTCGGCGGCGCCTACACCCCGCATCCGCAGGGTTATCGCAGTTCGGCCGATCTGGTCGCATCGATCAAGCGCAAGCATCCGGACATCGACGTCACCGTGTCGGCCTATCCGGAGAAACATCCGGAGAGCGCGAGCTTCGACGCCGATCTCGACATGCTGCAGGCCAAGGTCGATGCCGGGGCGACCCGCGCCATCACCCAGTTCTTCTTCGACAATGATCTGTACTTCCGCTACCTCGACCGCGTCCGCGCCCGCGGCATCGACATTCCGATCGTGCCCGGCATCCTGCCGGTGCAGAACTTCAAGCAGGCGTCGAGCTTCGCCACGCGCGCCGGCGCCACCGTGCCGGACTGGCTGGCGAAGCAGTTCGAAGGCCTCGACGACGATCCCGACACCCGCAAGCTGGTGGCGGCGACGATGGCGGCAGGCCAGGTGCACAAGCTCGCCAAGCACGGCGTCGACACCTTCCACTTCTACACCATGAACCGCGCGGACCTGGTGTTCGCGATCAGCCACCTGCTCGGCCTTCGGCCGCAGGCGGCGCAGAAAGCCGCATGAACTCCATGACCAAGCCGACATCCCCGAAGCGGACCGAACTGCTGGCGCTGACCCGCGAGCGCATCCTCGTGCTCGACGGCGCGATGGGCACGATGATCCAGGCGCTGCAGTTCGACGAGGCTGCGTTCCGCGGCGAGCGCTTCAAGGATTTCCATCGCGACCTGCGCGGCAACAACGACCTGTTGATCCTGACCCAGCCGCAGGCGATCGAGGACATCCACGCGCAATATCTGCGCGCCGGCGCCGACATCGTCGCCACCAACACCTTCTCCTCGACCTCGATCGCGCAGGCGGACTACGACCTGTCCGAGATCGCCTATGAAATGAGCCGTGACGGCGCCCGCCTCGCCCGCAACGCCGCCGACACGGTGCAGGCCGAGGACGGCAAGCCGCGCTTCGTCGCCGGCGCGATCGGCCCGACCAACCGCACCGCCTCGATCTCGCCCGATGTCGCCAATCCGGGCTATCGCGCGGTGACCTTCGACGATCTGCGCATCGCCTATGGCGAGCAGATCAACGGGCTGCTCGACGGCGGCGCCGACCTGCTGCTGGTCGAGACTATTTTCGACACGCTCAATGCCAAGGCGGCGCTCTACGCGATCGCCGAGATCAGCGAGGCGCGCGGCATCGACGTGCCGGTGATGATCTCCGGCACCATCACCGACAAATCCGGACGGCTCTTGTCCGGGCAATTGCCGGAAGCGTTCTGGAATTCGGTGCGACATGCCAAGCCGATCACCATCGGCTTCAACTGCGCGCTCGGCGCCAAGGATCTGCGCGCGCACATCGCCGATATCGGCCGCGTCGCCGATACGCTGGTCTGCGCCTATCCCAACGCCGGCCTGCCCAACGAATTCGGCCAGTACGACGAGAGCCCGGACTACATGGCATCGCTGGTCGGCGAATTCGCAGAGGCCGGCCTCGTCAACATCGTCGGCGGCTGCTGCGGCACCACGCCGGCGCATATCGCGGCGATCGCCAAGGCCGTGGCGCCGCACAAGCCGCGCGTCGTGCCCGTGATCGAACCGCGGCTGCGATTGAGCGGGCTCGAGCCGTTCGAACTCACCCAAGCTATTCCGTTCGTCAATGTCGGCGAGCGCACCAACGTCACGGGCTCTGCGAAATTCCGCAAGCTGATCACCGCCGGCGACTACGCCGCGGCGCTACAGGTGGCGCGCGACCAGGTCGAGAACGGCGCGCAGATCATCGACGTCAACATGGACGAAGGGCTTCTGGATTCCGAAGCCGCGATGGTGACCTTCCTCAACCTGGTCGCCGCCGAGCCGGACATCGCCAAGGTGCCGGTGATGGTCGATAGTTCGAAGTTCGCCGTGATCGAGGCCGGCCTGAAATGCGTTCAGGGCAAGCCGGTGGTGAACTCGATCTCGCTGAAGGAAGGCGAGGACAAGTTCCTGCACGAGGCCAGGATCGCGCGCCGCCACGGCGCCGCGGTCGTCGTCATGGCGTTCGACGAACAGGGCCAAGCCGACACTTACGCGCGCAAGACCGAGATCTGCAAACGCGCCTACGACATTCTGGTCGAGCGGATCGGCTTCCCGCCGGAAGACATCATCTTCGATCCGAATATCTTCGCGATCGCGACCGGGCTGGAAGAACACAACAATTACGGCGTCGACTTCATCGAGGCGACGCGCTGGATCCGCCAGAACCTGCCGCACGCGCATATCTCCGGCGGCGTCTCGAATCTCTCGTTCTCGTTCCGCGGCAACGAGCCGGTGCGCGAGGCGATGCACTCGGTGTTCCTGTATCACGCCATCAAGGCCGGCATGGACATGGGCATCGTCAATGCCGGGCAGATGATCGTGTATGACGACATCGATCCCGAACTGCGCCAAACTTGCGAGGACGTCATCCTCAATCGCGACCCGGGCGCCTCCGAGCGGCTGCTGGCGCTCGCCGAAAAGTATCGCGGCCAGGGCAAGGCGGTGAAGGAGCAGGACCTCGCCTGGCGTTCGTGGCCGGTCGAGCAGCGGCTCAGCCACGCGCTGGTGCACGGCATCACCGAATATATCGAGACCGATACCGAGGAAGCCCGCGCCAAAGCAGAACGACCGCTGCACGTGATCGAAGGCCCGCTGATGGCCGGCATGAACGTCGTCGGCGATCTGTTCGGCGACGGCAAGATGTTCCTGCCGCAGGTGGTGAAATCCGCTCGCGTGATGAAGCAGGCGGTCGCCTATCTGATGCCGTTCATGGAAGCCGAGAAGGCCGCCCAGCTTGCCGCCGGCACCCACACCGGCGAGCGCGCCACCGCCGGCAAGATCGTGCTCGCCACCGTCAAGGGCGACGTCCACGACATCGGCAAGAACATCGTCGGCATCGTGCTCCAGTGCAACAATTTCGAGGTGATCGACCTCGGCGTGATGGTGCCCGCCGCGAAGATCATCGAGACCGCGATCGCCGAGCAGGCGGACATCATCGGCCTGTCCGGCCTGATCACGCCGTCGCTCGATGAAATGAGCTTCCTCGCCTCCGAGATGCAGCGCAACGGCCTCGACATGCCGCTGCTGATCGGCGGCGCCACCACCAGCCGGGTCCACACCGCGGTGAAGATCGACCCGTCCTATCCGGCCGGCAGCGTCGTGCACGTCAATGACGCCAGCCGCGCGGTCGGCGTCGCATCGTCGCTGCTGTCGCGCGAGCGCGGCCCGGCCTACGCCGCCGAGATCCGCGCCGACTACGCCCGGATCACCGCGGCGCATCTGCGCGCGCAGGCCGACAAGAAGCGCGTCGCGCTGAAAGACGCCCGCGCCAATGCGACGAAGATCGACTGGTCGGCGGCGAAGCCGGTGAAGCCGTCGTTCCTCGGCGTCCGCAGCTTCATCAACTATCCACTCGCCGAACTGGCCGAGACCATCGACTGGACGCCGTTCTTCCAGAGCTGGGAGCTCGCCGGGCGCTTCCCCGCGATCCTCGACGACAAGGTGGTCGGCGAGGCCGCGCGCTCGCTCTATGCCGACGCCCGCAAGATGCTTGAGCGGATCGTCGCCGAGAACTGGTTCACCGCCAAGGCGGTGATCGGATTCTGGCCGGCGAATGCGGTCGGCGACGACATCATCCTGTATGCCGACGACGACCGCGACGCCTCGATCGGCGCGCTGCACACGCTGCGCCAGCAGTTGGTCAAGCGCGAGGGCCGCGCCAATGCGGCGCTGTCGGATTTCATCGCGCCGCGCGGCGTGCAGGACTATATCGGCGCCTTCGTCGTCACCGCCGGGATCGGCGAGGACGTGATCGCCGACAAATTCAAGGCCGACAATGACGACTATTCGTCGATCATGGTCAAGGCGCTGGCCGATCGTCTGGCGGAGGCCTTCGCCGAGCGGATGCACGCCCGCGTTCGCCGCGAATTCTGGGGCTACGCGCCGGACGAGAGCCTGTCGGTGGATGAGCTGATCCTCGAGAAGTATCAGGGCATCCGCCCGGCGCCGGGCTATCCGGCGCAGCCCGACCACACCGAGAAGGCGACGCTGTTCAAGCTGCTCGAAGCCGAGGTCAATGCCGGCGTGACGCTGACCGAGTCATATGCGATGTGGCCCGGCTCGTCGGTGTCGGGGCTGTATTTCAGCCATCCGCAGAGCGCCTATTTCGGCGTCGGCAAGATCGAGCGCGACCAGGTCGAGGACTACGCGCTGCGCAAGGGCTGGAGCGTCACCGAGGCCGAGCGCTGGCTCGCCCCGGTGCTGAACTACATCCCCGAGCCGCAGCCCGCCGGTGCCCGCGCCCAGGAGCCGATGCCGCCGCTGGCGCCGTCCGGCGACCTGCTGCCGACCGAGCCGCCCGCCGATGCGGCGTTCACCGCGAACGACGCCGCCCTCGCCGCCCACCCCGCCGGCTGCAACTGCGCGGTGCATCTGATGTGGCGGAAGACGGCGGTCGGGGCGAAGTAGGCGCTGTCGCTTTCGCCGGCGTTCTGAACAAGCTCGTGGGCAAAGCGAAGCGTGCCCACGGCGTCTGCCGCCACGCAACAGCCTGCCGCAACACGTACAGCCGTCATCCTGAGGCGCGCGCCTTGGCGCGCCTCGAAGGATGACAGCGACGGGTGCCCGCGGCCCATCCTTCGAGGCCACCGCTGCGCGGCGGCACCTCAGGATGACGGAGCACGCGTTGCTGGTTCGACACGGCCTCCATCCCTCTCGTCATTCCGGGGCGCGGAGCGGAGCTACGCGAACCCGGAATCCATACTCCCTGAACCCGGTGGTCGTATCACGGCCTGGCAGCGCTATGCCTCAACGCGAGGCCAGGGGATATGGATTCCGGGTTCGCGCTTTCGCGCGCCCCGGAATGACGAACGACGGGAGGGTATCGGGGCGCGACTCATAAGGCGGTCTCTCTCCAGAGAGAGAGCGATCGTTGCCTACCCCTCCCCCTCATCACTCGCCAGCAGCCCCTTCACCGCCCTGCCCCATCCCGCCAGCTTCCTCTCGCGCGTCGCCTGGCTCATCGCCGGCCTGAAGCGGTGGTCGAGGCGCCAGTTGTCGGCGAATTTCTGCGGCTCGGGGAAGACGCCGGCTGAGAGGCCGGCGAGATACGCGGCGCCGAGCGCGGTGGTTTCCTGGATCACGGGGCGGTCTACCGGGGCGTCGAGGAGATCGGCGAGGCGCTGCATGGTCCAGTCCGACGCCGCCATGCCGCCGTCGACGCGCAGCACCGGCGGCGCGGCGTCGGCGCCCGACCAGTCGGCGCGCATCGCCGCCCATAGATCGTAGGTCTGATAGCAGACGCTCTCCAGCGCGGCGTGCGCCAGCTCGGCCGGGCCGGTGTTGCGCGTCATGCCGAACAGCGCGCCGCGCACTCGCGGATTCCAGTACGGCGCGCCGAGGCCGACGAAGGCCGGCACCAGATAAACGCTCTGCATCGAATCGGATTTGTCGGCGAGGGGGCCGGTCTCGCTGGCGTGCTTGATGATGCCGAGGCCGTCGCGCAGCCATTGCACCGCCGAGCCCGCGACGAAGATCGAGCCCTCCAGCGCGTAGGTACGCTTACCGCCGAGCTGATAGGCGATGGTGGTGAGCAGCTTGTTGTGCGACTTCACCGGCGTCGCGCCGGTGATGAGCAGGGCGAAGCAGCCGGTGCCGTAAGTCGATTTGATCATGCCCGGCGAGAAACAGGCCTGCCCGATGGTGGCGGCCTGCTGGTCGCCGGCGATGCCGCGAATGGCGATCGGGGCACCGAACAGTTCGTAGGCGCTGTCGCCGAAATGCGCGGAGGAATCCTTGACCTCCGGCAACATCGAGCGCGGCACGCGCAGCAGCTGCAGCAGCTCGTCGTCCCAATCGCCGGTGTGGATGTTGAACAGCAGCGTGCGCGAGGCGTTGGTGGCGTCGGTGGCGTGGACGCGGCCGCCGGTCAGCCGCCACAGCAGCCAGCAATCGATGGTGCCGAATTTGAGTTCGCCGCGCTCGGCGCGGGCGCGCGCGCCGGGCACGTTGTCGAGTAGCCAGGCGACCTTGGTGCCGGAGAAATACGGATCGATGATCAGCCCGGTCTTGTCGGTGATCATCGGCTCATAGCCGTCCGCCTTCATGCGGGTGCAGACCTCCGCGGTGCGGCGATCCTGCCAGACGATGGCGCGGTGGATCGCCTTGCCGGACGCCGCGTCCCACACCACCACGGTCTCCCGCTGGTTGGTGATGCCGATCGCGGCGATATCGGCGGCGGTGGCCCCTGCCTTCTCCATCGCGGCCCGGCAGGTCGCCAGCGTCGAGGCCCAGATGTCCTCGGGCTCGTGCTCGACCCAGCCGGAGGCGGGGAAATGCTGCGGGAATTCCTGCTGCGCCGAGGCCGCGATCGAAATATCGCCACGGAACAGGATCGCGCGCGACGAAGTGGTGCCCTGATCGATGGCCATCACGAAAGGCATGAGCGTTCATCCCGGCTTGCAGAGTGTGAAAGGGTTTCGCCGCACACCACCCGATCACGCCTGCGGCGTCAATATCGGCAGCCCGGCTTGCGCGCCGCCCACCGAATCTCCTTCAATTGGCCGCCGGACTGTGGTTTGTCGACCAGGTGCGACCGACCGAGACACCGCTGCCCCGAATGGACCCGCTGCTGAAAATCGTGATCGTCGACGAGAACCCGGTGCGTGCCGGGATTCTCACCGAGGGGCTGCGCGAGGCCGGGATGTCGCAGATCACCTATCTGGCCGCGACCACCAACCTGCTGGCGCGGATCTACGAGATCGACCCCGACGTCATCCTGATCGATCTGGAGAACCCAAGCCGCGACATGCTGGAGCAGATGTTCCAGGTCAGCCGCATCGTGAAGCGGCCGATCGCGATGTTCGTCGACCAGAGCGACACCGCCTCGATCCAGGCCTCGGTCGACGCCGGCGTCTCGGCCTATATCGTCGACGGGCTGAAAAAGGAGCGAATGAAGCACATCCTCGACCTGTGCATCTCGCGCTTCAACGCCTTCGCCCATCTCGAGACTGAACTGCACCGCGCCCGCAGCGCGCTGGACGATCGCAAGGTGATCGACCGCGCCAAGGGCATTCTGATGAAGGCCAAGGGCCTGACCGAAGAGCAGGCCTATGTGCTGCTGCGGACGACGGCCATGAACGAGAAGAAGAAAATCGCCGAGATCGCCCAGTCGGTGGTCACCGCGTCGGAGATGCTGAAATGAGCGAGCGCCTGCGCATCGGATTCATCCCGCTGGCCGACGCCGCGGCGCTGATCGTCGCCGTCGACAAGGGGTTCTGCGCCACCGAGGGGCTCGACGTCGAGCTGGTGCGCGAAATCTCCTGGGCCAATGTCCGCGACAAATTCAACATCGGCCTATTCGACGCCGCGCATCTGTTGGCGCCGATGGCGGTCGCCTCCAGCCTCGGCATCGGCCACATCAAGGTGCCGGTGATTTCCGGCTTCGGCCTCGGCGTCAACGGCAACGCCATCACGGTGTCGCCGGATCTGCAGGCTGCGATCGCGGCGATGGCCGAGGGCGACGTCGCCGATCCGCTGGTGTCGGCGCGGGCGCTGGCGCGCGTCGTCGCCGAGCGCAAGGCGCTGGGGCTGGAGCCGCTGATCTTCGGCATGACCTTCCCGTTCTCCAGCCACAATTACGATCTGCGGTTCTGGATGGGCGCTGGCGGGGTCGATCCCGACGAAGACGTCCGCCTCGTGGTGCTGCCGCCGCCCTACATGGTCGAGAGCCTCGCCAACAAACATCTCGACGGCTTCTGCGTCGGCGCGCCGTGGAATTCGGTGGCGATCGATCTCGGCATCGGCCACATCCTGCATTTCTCCTGCGAGCTGTTCCAGCGCGCCGCGGAGAAGATGCTGGCGGTGCGCGCCTCATGGGCCGAAGGACATCCGGAGACGCTGGCGCGGCTGATCCGGGCGCACGATCGCGCCGCGCAATTCATCGAGCACGAACCCAATCGCGACGAGGTCTGCGCGATTCTCACCGCGCCGGGCCGGATCGAAGTGACGCCGGAGCTGATCCGCCGCACCCTGGACGGCCGCCTCAAAGTCTCGCCCGAAGGCCGCATCCGCGAGACCGGCCGCTATCTGCTGGTCGGCCGCGAAGCCGCGGCACGGCCCGATCCGGTGCAGGGCGCGTGGAACTACGCGCAGATGGTGCGCTGGGGCCAGGCGCCGCTGTCGGCCGAACTGCTCGCCGCCGCCAAGGCTGTGTTCCGGCCCGACCTCTACGACGCCGCCGTCGGCACGCCGCCGATCCTGCCGATCGCGCCCGCCGACGGCATCGGCGAATGCACCGGCACGCATTTCGATCCGGACGACATCGCCGGCTATCTGTCGGCGCTGACGATCCGGCGCTGAGGCGTGGTCACCTCTCTGTTCACCCTCCCCTGGAGGGGGAGGGTCGGCGCGCAGCCCGCATCGCGGGATGCGGGACGGGGTGGGGTGAGCCGCAGGCACGGCGGATGAACTCTTCGCCACCCCACCCCGCTCGCTACGCGAGCGACCCTCCCCCTCCAGGGGCGGGTGACTTGAGGCGCCCCCTCATTCCAGCCTTCTCCCCGCGCGCGGGGAGAAGGAGCTGGTCGTGCTCGCGGCACCTGCGGTGCCCTGCTGCGCTGCACATTTCCTCGCCAATGTGCACAAGCCCGCTGCGCTGCCGGCGGCCGCGCGCCGCCTCGGACACTCCCCGGCGCAAACGTCAACTAATTGCAAAGACTGACGTAACGCCCACCGCGATCAGTTGGCACGGTTTTCGCAATGCTTAGTACGGGTCACCGATGGGTGCCCCGGCGTCCATCGAAAACTCCGACAGCAATGCCGCTGTCCTGGCTCGTGCAAGCGAGGCCAGGCGGCGGCTTTTTTTTGCCGATTTTTCGAAGGCGTCCGCATCACCGACAAACAGGGTCGCGCGACCCCAGCAGGGAACATGGCAACGATGATCAGCAAGGACCGCACCGGAAGCAGAGTGAGCCGCCGCCAACTCCTGAAGGCCGGTGGCAGCGCAGCCGCATTGCTCGCTGCAGCGAAGCTGAACTTGCCCGGCGGCGCCTTCGCGCAGGAGGGCGGCCCCGAGGTGAAGGGCGCCAAGCTCGGCTTCATCGCGCTGACCGACGCCTCGCCGCTGTTCGTCGCCAAGGAGAAGGGCATCTTCGCCAAATACGGCATGCCCGACGTCGAAGTGCTGAAGCAGGCGTCGTGGGGCACCACGCGCGACAACCTCGTGCTCGGCTCCGAAGGCAACGGCATCGACGGCGCGCACATCCTCACGCCGATGCCCTATCTGATCAGCGCCGGCAAGGTGACGCAGAACAACGTGCCGACGCCGATGTACATACTGGCGCGGCTCAATCTGAACGGCCAGTGCATCTCGGTCGCCAAGGAATATGCCGACATCAAGGTCGGTCTCGACACCGCGCCGTTCAAAGTCGCGCTGGAGAAGAAGAAGGCCTCCGGCAAGGCGATCAAGGCGGCGATGACCTTCCCCGGCGGCACCCACGATCTGTGGATCCGCTACTGGCTCGCGGCCGGCGGCATCGATCCCGACAAGGACATCGAAACCATCGTGGTGCCGCCGCCGCAGATGGTGGCCAACATGAAGGTCGGCACGATGGACTGCTTCTGCGTCTGCGAGCCGTGGAATCTGCAGCTGATCCACCAGAACATCGGCTACACCGCGATCACCACCGGCGAACTCTGGAACAAGCATCCGGAAAAATCCTTCGGCATGCGCGCCGCCTGGGTCGACAAGTACCCGAAGGCCGCCAAGGCGCTGCTGATGGCGGTGCTGGAAGCGCAGCAATGGTGCGACAGGCCGGAGAACCGCGACGAGGTCGCGGCGATCTGCGCCAAGCGGCAGTGGATCAACTGCCCGGTCGACGATGTCACCGACCGGGTCAAGGGCAAGTTCGACTACGGCACCGGCAAGGTGGTCGAGAACTCGCCGCACATCATGAAGTTCTGGGACGACTTCGCCTCCTACCCGTATCAGAGCCACGATCTGTGGTTCATGACCGAGGACATCCGCTGGGGCAAGTACGAACCGGGCTTCGACAGCAAGGCGCTGATCGCCAAGGTCAACCGCGAGGATTTGTGGAAGGACGCCGCCAAGGCGCTGGGCGTCAGCGCGCTGCCGGCCTCGACCTCGCGCGGCCAGGAGACGTTCTTCGACGGCAAGGTGTTCGACCCGGCAGATCCCGCCGCGTACCTGAAGTCGCTGTCGATCAAGCGCGTCGATGCGTAACCGCCACCATGGGCCGCGCGCAGGCGCGGCCCTCCCCTTCTGACGACGGAGAGCCACGCCGATGTCGATGACCGCCATCAAATCCGAGACCGAGACCATCACCGTGCTCGCGCCGCCACCTTCCGCGGTGGTGGCGATGCGACCGAAGCTGCAGCCGCGCGCGGACAAATACATCAAGGCGGCGCGCGAGACCGCGGCCCGGGTGATCCCGCCGCTGATCGTGTTCACGCTGCTGATGGTGTTCTGGGAGCTGGTCTGCCGCCAGGCGGGTTCGGCGTTGCCGCCGCCGTCCAAGGTCTACAGCGACACCAAGGAGTTGATCTTCGATCCGTTCTTCGATCGCGGCGGCCTCGACAAGGGGCTGTTCTGGCATCTGAGCGCCAGCCTGCAGCGTGTCGCGCTGGGCTACTCGCTGGCGGCGATCGTCGGCATCGCGCTCGGCGTGCTGGTCGGCCAGTCGGTGTGGGCGATGCGCGGACTCGATCCGATCTTCCAGGTGTTGCGCACGATTCCGCCGCTGGCCTGGCTGCCGCTGGCGCTCGCCGCCTTCCGCGACGGCCAGCCCTCGGCGATCTTCGTGATCTTCATCACCTCGATCTGGCCGATCATCATCAACACCGCTGTCGGCATCCGCAACATTCCGCAGGACTATCGCAACGTCGCCGCCGTGGTGCAGCTCAATCCGTTGGAGTTTTTCACCAAGGTGATGCTGCCCTCGGCGGCGCCCTACATCTTCACCGGCCTGCGTATCGGCATCGGCCTGTCGTGGCTGGCGATCATTGCCGCCGAGATGCTGATCGGCGGCGTCGGCATCGGCTTCTTCATCTGGGACGCCTGGAATTCTTCGCATATCAGCGAGATCATTCTGGCGCTGTTCTATGTCGGCATCATCGGCTTCGTGCTCGACCGCATGATCGCGGGGCTCGGCCGGATCGTCACCCACGGCACCTCTGCAGGTTAAGGGAGCGCGCGACATGACCGCTTATCTCAAGCTCGATCACATCGACAAGACCTTCACCCGCGGCGCCGCCACCACCGAAGTGTTGAAGGATATCAGCCTGACGATCGACCGCGGCGAATACGTCTCGATCATCGGCCACTCCGGCTGCGGCAAGTCCACGCTGCTCAACATCGTCGCCGGGCTGACGCGGGCGACGATCGGCGGCGTGCTGCTGGAGGACCGCGAGGTGAATTCGCCGGGGCCGGACCGCGCCGTCGTGTTTCAGAACCACAGCCTGCTGCCCTGGCTGACCGTGTATCAGAACGTCCGGCTCGGCGTCGACAAGGTGTTCGCCAAGAGCAAGTCGCGAACCGAGCGCCACGACTGGACGCTGCACAATCTCAATCTGGTGCAGATGGCGCACGCCGCCGACAAGCGGCCGTCGGAAATCTCCGGCGGCATGAAGCAGCGCGTCGGCATCGCCCGCGCGCTGGCGATGGAGCCGAAAGTGCTGCTGCTCGACGAGCCGTTCGGCGCGCTCGACGCGCTGACCCGCGCGCATCTGCAGGACTCGGTGATGGCGCTGCACCAGAAGCTGAACAACACCATCCTGATGATCACCCACGACGTCGACGAGGCGGTGCTGCTCAGCGACCGCATCGTGATGATGACCAACGGGCCGTCGGCGCGGATCGGCGAAGTGCTCGACGTGCCGCTGCCGCACCCGCGCAAGCGGCTCGAGCTCGCCACCAACGCGACCTATCTCAAGTGCCGTCAGCGCGTGCTCGAATTCCTCTACGAGCGTCATCGCTACATCGAGGCCGCTTAGCACGCTCGATGACAAATCGATGACACTTGACATTCGAGGGCAAATCGCATGAATGCGTCCCCGCATTTCCGGATTACTGCGCGCCATGTCTCGCTCACACGGTCTTTCGCCGGCGGAAGTCGCCGAGATTCAGAACTCGTTCGACCGGATGTGGCCGCGGTCGAACGTGATGGTCGACCTGTTCTACGACCGGTTGTTCGAACTGGTGCCGGACTCGCGGCCGCTGTTTCGCGACGACATGGCGAACCTCAAGCGCAAGTTCATCTCGACCCTCGCGGTGATCGTCGGCAGTCTCGACAATCTCTCCGGGCTGTTGTCGGTCGCCGACAAGCTCGCCAGGGATCACGTGCACTACGGCGTGACAGCGTCGCATTATGCGCCGGTCGGCGAGGCGCTGCTGTGGAGCATGCGCGAAGGTCTCGGCACGCACTGGACGCCGGCCGTCGAGGACGCCTGGACCAAGCTGTACGTGTTTCTGTCCGGCCGGATGATCGCTGCCGCCTACGCCTGACGTGCCTCGCGCACGTCGCGGGACGTGAACCGATCGCGGCCCGCAAAGACATACGACCTCCCCTCACGCAGCAAGGAGAGGTCCGATGACCCCCGCACAGATCGCCCTGGTTCAGCAGAGCTTCGCCAAGGTCGCACCGATTTCCGAACAGGCGGCGAGCCTGTTCTATGGCCGGCTGTTCGAGATCGCGCCCGAGGTGCAGCCGCTGTTCGCCAAGGCGGACATCCGCGACCAGGGTAAGAAGCTGATGGGCACGCTCGCGGTGGTGGTCGGCGGGCTGACCGATCTGCCGGCGATCCTGCCGGCGGCGAGCCGGCTCGCCAAACTGCATGTCAGTTACGGCGTGCAGCCCACGCACTACGCGCCGGTCGGCGCCGCGCTGCTGTGGACGCTCGAACAGGGGCTGGGCGGAGCCTGGACGCCCGACCTCGCCGAGGCGTGGACCGCGGCCTACGCAACGCTGTCGAACTACATGATCGCGGAAGCCTATGGCGTGGCGGCGTGATGAGGAAGTCAGCGCGCGATACGGCACGCACCCCTTCCCTCTCCCCTTGTGGGAGAGGGTGCCTGAGACGCGCAGCGTCGAAGGCGGGTGAGGGGTCGCGCGGACGCCGGCGCCTTGCGCGTGGCACCCCTCATCCGGCGCGGACGGTGTCCGCGCCACCTTCTCCCACAAGGGGAGAAGGAAGGATTGGCGAGGCCCGCCGATGAGCGAGCCGCTCGTCATCATCGGCAACGGCATGGCGGCGGTGCGGCTGGTCGAGGAACTCGCCAAGACCGCGCTCGGCCGCTACGCCATCGCGGTGATCGGCGACGAGCCGCGGCTCGCCTACAACCGCGTGCTGTTGTCGTCGGTGCTGGCGCGCGAAATCCCGGCCACCGAGATCGAGCTGCGGCCGGCGCAATGGTGGCGCGACCGCGGCGTCACGCTGCTGTACGGCGAGAGCGCCGCAGCGAAGGCGATCGATCCCGCGATCCGCCGGGTGCGGCTCGCCACCGGCGCGACGCTACCGTTCTCCCGACTGGTGATCGCCACCGGCTCGAAGCCGATCCGGCTGAACGTGCCCGGCATGGAGCTGCCGGGCGTGCTCACCTTCCGCGATCTCGCCGACGTCGCGGCGATCGAACAGGCCGCCTCCGGTGGCCGCAGCGCCGTGGTGATCGGCGGCGGATTGCTCGGGCTCGAGGCCGCCTACGGCCTCGCCAAATCCGGCACAAAGGTCACCGTGGTACACCTGATGGACCGGCTGATGGAGCGCCAGCTCGATCCGACCGCCGCCGCGATGCTCAAGCGCGCGGTCGAGCGCAAGGGCATCACTGTCGAACTCTCCGCCGACACCGCGGCGATCATCGGCGACGGCCGCGTCGAGGCGGTGCAGCTCGCCGACGGCCGCACCCTCGCCGCCGATCTCGTCGTGGTCGCCGCCGGCATCCGCCCCAATGTCGAACTGGCGCGCGCCGCCGGCCTCGACATCGGCCGCGGCATTCTGGTCGACGATCATCTGCAAACCAGCAAGCGCGACATCTACGCGATCGGCGAATGCGCCGAACATCGCGGCGCTTGCTACGGCCTGGTCGAGCCGGCTTACGAGCAGGCGCGCGCACTGGCCTCGCATCTCGCGGGCCGCGACGGCGCCTATCGCGGCAGCGTGCTGGCGACCAATCTCAAAGTGTCGGGCGTCGATCTGTTCTCGGCCGGCGATTTCCTCGGCAGCCCGGGCACCGAGGAGATCGTGCTCACCGACCCGGGCCTCGGCAGCTACAAGAAGCTGGTGATCAAGGGAGACAGGCTGACCGGCTGCGTGCTGTTCGGCGATACGGCCGACGGGCTCTGGTATCTCGACCTGATCCGCTCCGGCCAATCGATCGACGCCATTCGCCACGACATGATGTTCGGCCGTGCGCTCGCTGCGCGCGCCGGCAAATCCGTTGCCGCTTGAGGACCTGATGGGAAGCGAATTCACGATCGACCAGAAGCGATACCTGGAAGGCTTCGCCACCGGCATCAACGCCGCGCGGGTGCAGCGCGGCGCCCTGCCCGCCGCCGGCAGCGCGCAGCCCTCCGGCCCCGACGCGATCCACATCGCCGCGCAGGATCGCTACACTGCCGCGGGCAAGAAACTCGCCGAAGCGGAGAAGTGGAAGCGCGAGGAGCATCCGTTCGACGCCTATGCGCGGCTGAAGCAGCAGGCCAAGACAAATACGCCGCCGAAGCCGGCCGACAATTTCCGCTGGCGCTTTTACGGGCTGTTCTACGTCGCCCCGACCCAGAGCTCCTATATGTGCCGGTTGCGGATTCCCAATGGCGTGCTGACGTCGTGGCAGATGCAGGGCCTCGCCGACATCGCCGACAATTGTGCCGGCGGCTATTCCCACGTGACGACGCGCGCCAATCTGCAGATGCGCGAGATCGCGCCGAAGAACGCCGTGACTCTGATCGAAGGCATCGAGTCGCTCGGCCTGTGGGCGCGCGGCGCCGGCGCCGACAACATCCGCAACGTCACCGGTTCGGCCACCGCCGGCATCGATCCGCAGGAATTGCTCGACACCCGCGCTTACGCGCGCGAGTGGCACTTCCACATCCTCAACGAGCGCGCGCTGTACGGCCTGCCGCGCAAATTCAACGTCGCCTTCGACGGTGGCGGGCTGATCCCGACGCTGGAGGACACCAACGACATCGCGTTCCAGGCGGTGACGATCGGCGACGGCCACGGCGTCGAACCGGGCGTGTGGTTCCGGCTCTCGCTCGGCGGCATCACCGGCCACAAGGATTTTGCCCGCGACACCGGCGTGATCGTGCCGCCGGATGAAGCGACCGAAGTCTCGGACGCGATCGTGCGGGTGTTCATCGAGCACGGCGACCGCACCGACCGGGCCAGGTCGCGGCTGAAATACGTGCTCGACCGTTTCGGCTTCGATGAGTTTCTCAGGCGGGTCGAGGGGCGGCTCGGACGCAAGCTGGTGCGCGTGCCCGCGGAGGCCGCGCAGCCACGGCCGGCGCAGGATCGCGCCGCGCATATCGGCGTCCATCGCCAGAAGCAGGCCGGGCTGAACTGGATCGGCGTGCGGCTGCCGCTCGGCAAGCTGACGAGCGCGCAGATGCGCGGCCTCGCCGAGATTGCGCACAATTTCGGCGACGGCGATATCCGGCTGACCGTGTGGCAGAACCTGTTGATCTCCGGCGTTCCGGACGCGCGTGTCGCGGACGCAAGTGCGGCGATCGTCGCGCTCGGCCTCGCGATCGACGCCAGTCCGATCCGCGCCGGACTGATCGCCTGCACTGGCGCCACCGGCTGCCGGTTCGGCGCCGCCAAGACCAAGGAAACCGCCGAAGCCATCGCGGGCTATTGCGAGCCGCGGGTGCCACTCGACACGCCGGTGAACATCCACCTCACCGGCTGCCATCATTCCTGCGCGCAACATTACATCAGCGACATCGGCCTGATCGGCGCCAAGGTGGCGATCTCCGACGAAGACACCGTCGAGGGCTTCCACATCCATGTCGGCGGTGCGTTCGGCGAAGGCGCCGCGATCGGCGCCGAAGTGCTGCGCGACGTCAGACAGGACGACGCGCCGCGTGTCATCGCGCAAATGCTGAGCACGTATCTCGCGCAACGCGCTTCGCCGGACGAAACCTTCCTCGCCTTCGCGCGCCGCCACGACACCCCGACGCTGCAACGTCTGTTCGCTCTGGAGACCGGTGCATGAGCCAGAATATGCCGCCGCCGATCCCCATGCTGGTCCCGGAGACCGCGCCGTTCTCCGACGAGCAGCGCGCCTGGCTGAACGGTTTCTTCGCCGGCCTCGTCTCGCTCGATGACGCGGGCGTCACCGCGCTATCGAGCGAACAGGCCGCCGCATTGCTGGCCGGCGGCCCGGCGCCCACCGCGGAGGACGACGATGGCGGCGCGCCGTGGCACGACCAGACGCTGCCGATCGGGGAGCGGATGCAGCTCGCCGACGGCAAGCCGTTACGCTGGAAGCTGATGGCCGCGATGGCGCAGCAGGATTGCGGCCAATGCGGCTACGATTGCCGCAACTACTCGGCGGCGATCTTCGAAGGGAAAGAGACGCGGCTGAATCTATGCGCCCCTGGCGGCAAGGACACCGCCCGCATGGTCAAGACGCTGGCCGAGCAGATCGGCAGCGCACCGAAGGCCGACAACGCGCGATCGCTCGCGACCGATGCGGCGCCCGCCGTGGCGCTGCCGCCGCGCGGCACCTCGCGCGACAATCCGGCCACGGCCAAAGTGCTGTCGCGCCGCAAGCTGAACAAGGACGGCTCCGAGAAGGAAACCTGGCACATCGAGTTCGACCTCGAAGACGGCCTCGCCTACGAGGTCGGCGATTCCTTCGGGCTGTTTCCGGGCAACGATCCCAGGCTGGTCGAGCTGGTACTGAAGGCGCTCGGCGCCCCCGCGACGTTCCCGATCGGCGACCGCACGCTGCGCGAGGCGCTGATCGACAGCGTGTCGCTGGCGCCCGCGCCCGACATGCTGTTCCAGCTGATCAGCTACATCACCGGTGGCGACAAGCGGAAGAGAGCCCGCGCGCTCGCCAATGGCGAGGATCCGGACGGCGACGCCGCGACGCTCGACGTGCTGGCGGCGCTGGAGAAGTTTCCCGGCATCCGCCCCGATCCGGAAGCCTTCGTCGAGGCGCTCGATCCGCTGCAGCCGCGGCTGTATTCGATCTCGTCGTCGCCGAAGACGACTCCCGGCCGCTTGTCGCTGACGGTGGATTGCGTGCGCTACACCATCGGCAAGCGGCAACGGCTCGGCGTCTGCTCGACCGGCCTCGCCGAACGCGTGACGCCCGGCGACACCGTGCGCGTCTATGTGCAGAAGGCGCACAATTTCGCGCTGCCGGCCGATCCGAACCAGCCGATCATCATGATCGGCCCCGGCACCGGCGTCGCACCCTTCCGCGCCTTCCTGCACGAGCGGCAGGCGGTGGCCGCGCCCGGCAAGAACTGGTTGTTCTTCGGCCATCAGCGCTCGGCCTGTGATTTCTTCTACGACGACGAACTCAACGCGATGAAGCGCAGCGGTCTCCTCACGCGACTGTCGTTGGCATGGTCGCGCGACAGCGGCGAAAAGATCTACGTGCAGGACCGGATGCGCGAGGTCGGCCGCGATCTGTGGAGCTGGCTCACCGAAGGCGCGAACATCTATGTCTGCGGCGACGCCAAGCGGATGGCCAAGGACGTCGAGCTAGCGCTGGTCGACATCGTCGCGCAGCACGGCGCGCGCACGCCGGCGGAGGCCACCGCCTTCGTCTCCGAGCTGAAGAAGCAGGGCCGCTACCAGCAGGACGTGTATTGATGAACGCACCGACGCAACACCCGCCCGCGGTGCGCACCACCTGCGCCTATTGCGGCGTCGGCTGCGGCGTGCTCGCCAAGCCCGATGGACGAGGCGGCGCAGCAATCACCGGCGATCCGGAGCATCCGGCGAATTTCGGCCGGCTGTGCTCGAAGGGCTCGGCGCTCGGCGAAACGCTGGCGCTCGACACAAGGCTGCTGCATCCGATGCGACGCGGCGCCGACAGCGCAATGGCACGCACGTCCTGGGATGATGCGCTGGACACGGTTGCGAACGGCTTTGCGGATGTCATCGCCAAGCACGGCCCGGACTCGGTCGCGTTCTATCTGTCGGGCCAATTGCTCACCGAGGATTACTACGTCGCAAACAAGCTGATGAAGGGTTTTGTCGGCTCGGCCAATGTCGACACCAATTCGCGACTGTGCATGGCCTCCTCGGTCGCCGGCCATCGCCGCGCTTTCGGCAGCGACACCGTGCCGGGGACCTACGCCGATCTCGATCAGGCCGACCTGATCGTGCTGGTCGGCTCCAACGCCGCCTGGTGCCATCCGGTGCTGTATCAGCGCATCATCGCCAACAAGCGCGCGCGCGGTGCGACAATCGTGGTGATTGATCCGCGCCGCACCGCGAGCGTCGAGGACGACGATTTGCACCTGCCGGTCGCGCCCGGCATGGACACCGTGCTGTTCAGCGGCTTGCTCGTACATCTCGCCGATACGCTGGCGCTCGACGACGCCTATCTCGAGGCCCACACCACCGGCCTCACCGAGGCGCTGGTGCGCGCTCGGGAGATCGCGCCGGACATCGCCGCGACGGCGGCTATGACGGGCGTCGACGCGGCCGACATCGCGCGCTTCTTCGCGCTGTTCCGCGCCACAGAGCGCGTCGTGACCTGTTATTCGCAAGGCGTCAATCAGTCGGCGCAAGGCACCGACAAGGTCAACGCCATCATCAACTGCCATCTCTCCACCGGGCGGATCGGCCGGCCCGGCATGGGGCCGTTCTCGCTCACCGGGCAGCCCAACGCGATGGGCGGTCGCGAGGTCGGCGGCCTCGCCAATCAGCTCGCCGCGCATATGGGCTTCGACGCCGAGGCGATCGATCGCGTCGGCCGGTTCTGGCGCGCGCCGAACATGGCGCGGCGCGAAGGGCTGAAGGCGGTGCAATTGTTCGAGGCGATCGACCGCGGCGAGATCAAGGCGCTGTGGATCATGGCCACCAACCCGGCAGTGTCGCTGCCCCGCGCCGACGTCGTGCAGGAGGCGCTGCGGAAGCTAGACCTCTTGGTGATCTCCGAGAACGTGATCAGCAACGACACCGTCGCCGCCGGCGCGCATGTGCTGCTGCCGGCGGCCGCTTGGGGCGAGAAGGACGGCACCGTCACCAATTCGGAACGCCGGATCTCGCGGCAACGGGCGTTCCTGCCGCTGCCGGGCGAGGCGAAGCCGGATTGGTGGAGCGTCGCGCAGGTCGCGCAGCGCATGGGATTCGGCGACGCTTTCGCTTATCACTCGGCCGCGCAGGTGTTTCGCGAGCACGCCGCACTCTCGGCTTTCGAGAACGACGGCCGCCGCGATTTCGACATCGGCGCGTTGGCCGACCTCAGTGACGAGGCCTTCAACGCGCTCGATCCGGTGCAATGGCCGGCGCGCGCGGGCAAGCCTGCGACCGACACGCGATTCTTCGCCGACGGGCATTTCTTCACGCCCGATGGTCGCGCGCGGCTGATCGCGCCGGCGATGCCAGCCTTGCACGAAGCGCCCTCGCCCGCGTTCCCGCTGCTGCTCAACACCGGCCGCGTTCGCGACCAGTGGCACACCATGACTCGCAGCGGCCTCAGCCCGCGGCTCGGCGCGCATCTGCCGGAGCCGTTCGTCGAGCTGCATCCGGACGATGCGGCAGCGGCCGGCTTGAAGGACGGCGGCTTCGCGCGCATCACGACGACGCACGGCGCTTGCATCCTCAAGGTGATCGTCAGTGCCGGTCAACGCCGCGGCTCGCTGTTCGCGCCGATCCATTGGAGCGGCGAGACCGCGGCGACGGCGCGCGTCGGCGCGCTGGTGGCGCCGGTCACCGATCCGTTCTCGGGTCAGCCGGAAGCCAAGGCGACGCCGGCCGCGATCGCGCGAGTCGACTACGCGCTGCGCGGCTTCGTGCTGTCGCGGCAACCGCTGACGCTGTCCGGGGACGATTGGTGGGCACGCGTCGCGGTGCGCAACGGCGCGGGCCTGCTGATCGCGAGCGACGAACCCGCCTCCGCGTGGCGCGGTCGCGCCGCGACGCTGTTCGGCGACGGCGTCGAGCTCGCCGAGTATCTCGACGCACCGCGCCAGAGTTTTCGCGCGGCGGCGTTCGAGAACGGTCGGCTGATCGGCTGCCTGTTCGTCGGCCCGGCCGAGGCGACGCCGACATGGGACGCGGTGAAGACGCTGTTCGAGGCTGACGCGCTGCCCGATCGGCAGCGCCGCGCCGTGCTGTCCGGCCGCTCCACCGACGGCGTCGCCGACACCGGACCGATCGTCTGCGCCTGCTTCGGCGTCGGCCTCACCAGCATCCGCGACGCGATCGAGAGCGCCGCCGCGATCAGCGTCGACGACATCGGCAGGCACCTGCGCGCCGGCACCAATTGCGGCTCGTGCCTGCCGGAGCTGCGCAAGATCGTGGCGGGGGCGAAGGTGGGCGAGACGGTCTGATGAACTAACAACTTGCGCCGGCCTGCTCCCTCGCCCCGCTCTTCGCGGGGAGAGGGGTGGGGTGAGGGGCGACGCGCACACGGAGGCTCGGCTGCGCGGAGGCGCCCCCTCACCCGGATTGCTGCGCAATCCGACCTCTCCCCGCGCGCGGGGAGAGGTCCGCATGGGGCGACCGCCTCGACCTTCTCGTGCGTTGCGTATCGCGAAAGCGGACTACACCGACGCCGTCGTCACGCCGCCGTCGATGACGATGGTCTGGCCGGTCATGAAGGTCGCGGCGTCCGACCCCAGATAAGCGACCGCGCCGGCGATCTCGTGCGGTTCGCCGATCCGGCGCAGTGGGGTCGAGGCGGTGCGGCGCTTCAGATTGGCTTCGTCTTCCCACAGCGCGCGGGCGAAGTCGGTCTTGACCAGGCCCGGCGCGATGCAATTGACGCGCACGCCTCTCGGCCCCCACTCGCCGGCGAGGCTGCGGCACAGCGCGAAGTCGGCGGCCTTCGAAATCCCGTAGGCGCCGATCACGGTCGAGCCGCGCAGGCCGCCGATCGAGGAGACGATCACCACCGAGCCGCCGCCGCGCTCGGCCATCTGCGGAATCGCGCGGGCGCACAGCCAGATGTTACTCTTGACGTTGGACGCCATGATCTTGTCGAACGCCTCGTCGGCGATGTCGAGCAGCGGGCCGTAATACGGATTCACCGCGGCGTTGCAGACCAGGATGTCGATCTTGCCGTACTTCGCATTGGCGCCGTCGATCAGCGCCTCGACCTCGGCCTTGCGCGAGATGTTGCAGGCGATCACATGCGAGTCGCCGCCGTCCTTGCGGATCGATTGCGCCACCTCTTCACAGGCGTCGGCCTTGCGGCTCGACACCACCACCTTGGCGCCGAGCTTCGCCAGCAGCTCCGCCGACGCCCGCCCGATGCCGCGCGACGATCCGGTGATGACGGCGACCTTGCCGGTGAGATCGAACGGGTTGGCGGTCATGGTAGCGCGCTCCCTAAGGTTGTTGTTTGCGGTTATTCCGCATTCTGGCCGTCATGCGCGGGCTTGACCCGCGCATCCATCTCTTCCGAAGAAGATGGATTGCCGGGTCAAGCCCGGCAATGACGTTTATACAAGTCATTCCGGGATGCGCGCCGCAGGCGCGCTCCCCGGAATCTCGCGGTTCTTGGAAACAGAGATTCCGGGTTCGCTCACTGCGTGAGCGCCCCGGAATGACTCGTTGAGAGGCTCAGATCAGCCCGCCGGCTTCGCTGACGCGCGCCAAGTGGTGGTCGGTGTCGCCGAAGGTCTGTTCGATCATGGTCAGCCGCTTGAAGTAGTGGCCGATCTTGGCTTCCATCGTCATGCCGATGCCGCCGTGCAGCTGGATCGACTGCTGGCCGACGAACTTGGCCGACTTGCCGATCTGCACCTTGGCCGCCGCGATGGCGTTGGCACGCTCTTTCGCGTCGTCGAAATCCGCCGCCATGGTGGCGAACATCGCCATCGAGCGGGCCTGTTCGGCGGCGACGAACATGTCGGCGGCGCGATGCTGCAGCACCTGGAAGCTGCCGATCGGCACGCCGAACTGCTTGCGGGTCTTGATGTACTCGACCGTGGTGGTGAGCGATTCATCCATCGCGCCGACCGCCTCCGCGCACAGCGCCGAGCGGGCGTCGTCGACCACCTGCTCGATCAGCGGCAGGCCGTTGGCCGGATCGCCGATCACTGCATCCGCGCCGATCTCGACGCCGGTGAAGGTGATGTCGGCGGCGCGCTGGCCGTCCTGGGTCGGGTAGCCCTTGCGCGACACGCCCTTGGCGTCGGCCGGCACCAGAAACACGCCGACGCCGTTGCGGTCACGCTGGCCGCCCGCGGTGCGCGCGGTGACCACCAGCGTGTCGGCGGCCTCGCCGTTCAGCACCACGAACTTCTCGCCGTCGAGGATCCAGCCGTCGCCCTTCTTCTTGGCAGTGGTGGAGACGTCGCCGAGATCCCAGCGCGAATTCTTCTCGAGCTGGGCGAACGCGAAGGTCTTGCTGCCGTCGATGATGCCCGGCAGATGCGCGGCCTTCTGCGCGGCCGAGCCGGCGCGGCGCAGGAAGCCGCCGGCGATGATCACGGTCGGCAGATACGGCTCGAGCACCAGCGAATGGCCGAGCGCTTCCATCACGATCATGGTCTCGACCGCGCCGGCGCCGAAGCCGCCGTCTTCTTCCGAGAACGGCAGGCCGAGCAGGCCCTGCTCGGCAAACTTGCCCCAGACGTCGCGGCTCCAGCCGTCTTTTTCCTTGGCGTATTTCTTGCGGCTGTCGAAATCGTACGAGGATTTCAACAGACCCTCGACGCTTTCCTTGAGCAGCCGCTGCTCTTCCGACAAATCAAAATCCATGGTGATGGCTTTCCTTCAGAAATTCGGTTGGCGTGCTCCCTCGCCCCGCTCTTGCGGGGAGAGGGTTGGGGTGAGGGGCGACACGCGTCGCTGACTCTCGGCTGCGCTGATACGCCCCCTCACCCGCCCGGCTTCGCCGGGCGACCTCTCCCCGCACACGGGGAGAGGTGAAGGAGCGCGCGTCGCGCTTACAGCCCGAGCACCGCCTTGGTGATGATGTTGCGCTGGATCTCGTTCGAGCCGCCGTAGATCGACACCTTGCGGTTGTTGAAGTAGCTCGGCGCGATCTGCGCGGTCCAGTCCATCGTCTCGTTGCTGTCGTCGTCGCCGTGCACATCGTAGGGCGCGGCGAACGGGCCGATCACTTCCATCAACAGCTCGGTGGTCGCCTGCTGGATCTCGGAGCCCTTGATCTTCAGCACCGACGACGCCGGGTTCGGCTTGCCCTTGCCGTGCTTGCCTTCATCGGCGACGACGCGGAGCTGCGTCAGTTCGAGCGCCTTCAGCTCGATCTCGACCGCGGCGAGCTTGTCGCGGAACTTGGGGTTCTCGATCACCGGCTTGCCGCCGGATTCGACCGAGGCGGCCAGTTCCTTGATGCGGCGGATGCGCTCCTTCGACATGCCGACCCGGGCAATGCCGGTGCGCTCGTTGCCGAGCAGGAATTTGGCGTAGTCCCAGCCCTTGTTCTCCTCGCCGACCAGATTTTCGAGCGGCACCTCGACGTCGTCGAAGAACACTTCGTTGACTTCCTTGCCGCCGTCGATGGTCTGGATCGGGCGCACCGTGATGCCCTTGGTCTTCATGTCGACCAGGATGAAGGAAATGCCCGACTGCTTCTTGGCGGCGGGGTCGGTGCGGCACAGGCAGAAGATCCAGTCGGCGTATTGCGCCAGCGTGGTCCAGGTCTTCTGGCCGTTGATGATCCACTTGTCGCCGCGCTTCTCGGCCTTGGTCTTGAGCGAGGCGAGATCGGAGCCGGAGCCGGGCTCGGAGAAGCCCTGGCACCACCAATCCTCGACGCTGGCGATGCGCGGCAGGAAGCGCTTCTTCTGCTCTTCACTGCCGAAAGTGTAGATCACAGGTCCCACCATCGACACGCCGAAAGCGAGCGGCTGCGGCGCGGGGGCGGCCTGCAGCTCCTCGTTGAAGATGTAGTGCTGCACGCTGCTCCAACCGGTGCCGCCATATTCCTTCGGCCAGTGGGTGACGCCCCAGCCCTTCTTGTGGAGGATGCGATACCACTCCACCATGTCGTCCTTCGACGGATGCCGGCCCTCGACCAGCTTCTGCCGCGTCTTCGCCGGCACGTTGTCCTTGAAGAACTGCCGCACCTCGTCGCGAAACGCGATTTCTTCCTTGCTGAAGTTCAGATCCATCGGATCCTCCTTGGGTCAATCAAATCAGTTTCAACTCGTCGCCCGCGACACCGGCAGCATCCTCCCTCGCCCCGCTCTTGCGGGGAGAGGGTTGGGGTGAGGGGCGAGCCGAGCACGGTCGCTCGGCCTTGTTGAAACGCCCCCTCACCCGACCGGCTTCGCCGGTCGACCTCTCCCCGCACGCGGGGAGAGGTTTAGTCGGTGCCCGTTGTTACTTCCTCAGTGCACGATCTCGAACAGGCCGGCCGAGCCCATGCCGCCGCCGACGCACATCGTCACCACCGCGTACTTCGCCTTGCGGCGACGGCCTTCGATCAGGGCGTGGCCGGCGAGGCGGGCGCCCGACATGCCGTAGGGGTGGCCGACCGAGATCGCGCCGCCATTGACGTTGAGCTTCTCCGGATCGATGCCGAGCTTGTCGCGGCAGTACAGCACCTGCACGGCGAAGGCTTCGTTGAGCTCCCAGACGCCGATGTCGTCGACGGTCAGGCCGTGGCGCTTCAACAGACGCGGCACCGCGAACACCGGGCCGATGCCCATCTCGTCCGGCTCGCAGCCGTGCGAGACCATGCCGCGGAAGATGCCGAGCGGCTTCAGGCCCTTCGCCGCCGCGGTCTTGTCGCTCATGATCACCGTGGCGGAGGCGCCGTCGGAGAGCTGGCTGGCGTTGCCGGCGGTGATGGTGAAGCCCTCGCCGCGCACCGCCTTCAGGCTGGCGAGACCTTCAGCGGAGGTCTCGGGCCGCGGGCCCTCGTCTTGCGACAGCGTGATGTCCTTGAACGATACCTCGCCGGTGGCCTTGTCGACGACGCCCATCTTGGTCGCGATCGGCGCGATCTCGTCGGCGAACTTGCCGCCCTGCTGCGCCGCAGCGGTGCGGCGCTGGCTCTCCAGCGAATACTCGTCCTGGCGCTCGCGCGAGATGCCGTAGCGCTTCGCCACCGTTTCGGCGGTGTCGAGCATCGCCATGTAGACGTCGCCCTTGATCGCCTGCAGCGCCGGATCGACGGCGTGGAAGCCGTTCATCTTGTCGTTCTGCACCAAGCTGATCGACTCGCCGCCGCCGCCGACCGCGATCTCGACGCCATCGAACAGCACCGAGCGCGCGGCGAGCGCGATCGCCTGCAGGCCGGAGGCGCATTGCCGGTCGATCGTGGTACCGGCGGTGGAGACCGGCAGGCCGGCGCGCAGCAGCGCCTTGCGGGCGATGTTGCCGCCGGTGGCGCCCTGCTGCATCGCGGCGCCCATCACCACGTCCTCGACCTCCTTCGGGTCGATGCCGGCACGCTTGACGGCGTGCTCGATCGCATGGCCCAGCAAGGTCGCGCCCTCGGTGGCGTTGAGGGCGCCGCGATAGGCCTTGCCGATCGGCGTGCGCGCGGTGGAAACGATTACGGCGTCGGTCATGGGCGGACTCCCTGTGCGGTTTGCTGTTGGCTCTGGTTGGTGGATTTGGGTAGCTGATTGCGCAGTTCGTGGCGCGAGAGTTTGCCGACCGGGGTGCGCGGCAATTCGTCGACGAACTCGACCGCGGCGGGCAGCTCGTGCTTGCCGAGTTTGCCCTTGAGGAAATCGCGCAGCTCCTCGACGCTGAAAGGCTTCGCGCCGTCGCGCAGCTTGACGAACGCCTTCGCCGCCTCGCCGCGATAATCGTCGGGGATGCCAATCACGATCACTTCCTGCACCGCCGGATGTTCATAGATCGCTTGTTCGATCATCTGCGGGTAGACGTTGAATCCTCCCGAAATGATCATGTCCTTCTTGCGGTCGACCAGGAAGAAATAGCCGTCGGAGTCCATATAGCCGATATCGCCGGTGAGAAAACGGTCACCGACGAACGACTCCGCGGTTTCCTGCGCCCGGTTCCAGTAGCCCTGGGTGACATTGGGACCGCGGACCCGGATCTCGCCGACTTCGCCGGGCGGCAGAACCTTCTTCGGATCGTCGAGCGCGACGACGTCGAGTTCGATCCCCGGCAGCATCAGCCCGATCGAGCCCGGCTTGTCGGGCCCGTCCGGCGGATGGCCGGTGCCGGGCGAGCAGGTCTCGGTCATGCCCCAGCCGCTCTTGAGTTTGAGATTGGTCTTGCGCTCGAACAATCGCGCGACCTCGACCGGCAGCGGCGCGCCGCCGGAGCCGGCCATCGTCAGCGACGACAGATCGCGGCTCTCCAGCGACGGATCGTTGGCGAGCGCGATCCACATCGTCGGCACGCCGGGGAACACCGTGGCGCGCTTCTCCTCGATGTCGCGGAACACCGCGGCGACGTCGAAGCGCTGATGCAGCGAGATCAGGTCGCCCTGCTTCAGACAGCGCAGCAGGATCACGGTCAGCGCGTAGATGTGAAACAGCGGCAGCACGCAGATCACGCGATGCGCGCCGCCCTCGCCCGCGCGCACCAGGCCCCAGACGTCGTAGATCGACACCGCCGAGGTGAGATTGGCGTGAGTCAGCATCGCGCCCTTGGGCAGGCCGGTGGTGCCGCCGGTGTATTGCAGGAGCGCGATGTCGTCGGGCGAGATCTGCGGCCATGCGGCGGGCTTCGCAGGGCCTTCGATGAAGTCGGCGTAGCGGATCACGCGCGGATCGTCCGGCAATGGGGCGAGCGGCGTGGCCGATGCGCCCCAATCTGAGTCGGCGCAGACGATCAGGCGATCGAGCAGACCCTTGTCGAGGAACCTCAGCGCCATCGGCAGCAATGCTGCGGAATCGGTGGTGATCAGCACGCGCGCGCCGGAATCGCTGAGCTTGTGCGACAGCGCCCGCTCGCCGTCGAGCGGCGACAGATGCACAACGCGGGCGCCGGCCTTCAGCGCGCCGAAGAAGTTGATCGGGTGATCCGGCGTGTTGCCGAGAAACAGAGCGACCGAAGCGCCGGGGCCGTAGCCGGCGCGCAGCAGGGCTGCGGCGGCGATGTCGGCGCGTTCCTGCAGCCCGGCGTAATTTATCTGGCCGTCGCGGAATTCCAGCGCCGGCCGCGCCGCGTAGTCGGTCGCCGCCTTCGCCAGGAGATCGGGCAACGTGCCCTTCGCGATCTCCGCATCCCAGCGAACGCCGGGCGGATAGTACTGCTCACCGGGGTGGGTCATGGGTTCACAATCGTAATGACAGCAGAACTAACAGCTCGTCATTCCGGGGCGTGCGCAGCACGAACCCGGATTCCATAGCCCCTGGCTTTGCGCCTCACAAAGAACGCTGCAGCGCAGTGCCCAATATAGAGCTCAGGGGTTATGGATTCCGGGTCTGCGCCAAGAGGCGCATCCCGGAATGACTCGTGGAGAGGTCTGGGGTGGCGGCTCACGCCGCCGCCTTGTTGGGCTGGCCGAGCGAGGCGAAGGTCTTGCCTTCGGCGGCGAGCTTCTTCAGCAGCGGCGAGGGCTCCAGCGACGGGTCGTTGGTGGCCTTGGCGTAGTAGCTGAGCCGCTCGGCGATGTGCTTGAGGCCGACGCCGTCGGCGTAGTGCATCGGGCCGCCGCGATAGATCGGCCAGCCGTAGCCGTACAGCCAGACCACGTCGATGTCGCTCGGCCGCGCCGCGATGTTCTCCTCGAGGATACGCGCGCCCTCGTTGATCATCGGATACATCATCCGCTCGAGGATCTCCTCGTCGCTGACCTCGCGGCGCTTGAGGCCGAGCTTGGTCAGCGTGTCGTTGATCAGCGTTTCGACTTCGGGATCAGGCAGCGGCGAACGCGAACCGGCTTCGTACTTGTAGTAGCCCTTGCCGGTCTTCTGGCCGAAGCGGCCGGCCTCGCACAGCGCGTCGGCGATCTCCGACTTGATGCCGCGGTCCTTGCGGGAGCGCCAGCCGATGTCCAGGCCGGCGAGATCGCCCATCGCGAACGGGCCCATCGGCATGCCGAATTTGGTGACGACGGCGTCGACCTGCTGCGGTGGCGCGCCTTCGAACAGCAGCTTCTCGGACTGCTTGGAGCGGGCCGCGAGCATGCGGTTGCCGACGAAGCCGTCGCAGACACCGACGACGACCGGCACCTTGGCGATCTTCTTGGCGATCGACACCGCGGTGAGCAGCGCGTCCGGCGCGGTCTTGGCGCCGCGCACGATCTCGCACAGCTTCATCACGTTCGCCGGCGAGAAGAAGTGCATGCCGAGCACGTCCTGCGGCCGCTTGGTGGTCGCCGCGATGTCGTCGACGTTGAGATACGACGTATTCGACGCCAGCACCGCGCCGGGCTTGGCGTAGGCGTCGAGTGCGGTGAAGACTTCCTTCTTCACCGCCATGGTCTCGAACACCGCCTCGATGATCAGATCGGCGTCCTTGACGTTGTCGAGGCCGACCATGCCGGTGATCAGGCCCATCCGCTTGGCCGGCGCATCCGCCGGGATGCCGCCGCGCGCCGCGGTGGCTTCGTAGTTCTTCTGCATGATGCCCATGCCGCGATCGAGCTGCTCCTTGCCGGTCTCGATCAGCGTCACCGGAATGCCGGCGTTCGCAAACGACATCGCGATGCCGCCGCCCATGGTGCCGGCGCCGATGATCGCGACGCGCGACACCGGGCGCGGCTTGGTGCCGTCCGGCACGCCGTCGACCTTGGCGGCCTCGCGCTCGGCGAAGAAGGCGTAGCGCTGCGCTTTGGACTGGTCGCTGACCACGAGCTTCATGAAGCCCTCGCGCTCCTTCTTCAGACCTTCCTCGAACGGCAGGTCGATCGCGGCGCCGATCGCGTCGGCGCAGGCGAACGGCGCCTCGAGGCCGCGCGCCTTCTTGGTCATCGCCGCCACCGCGTTGGTGAAGATCGAGCGATCGGCGCGGGCGGCGGCGAGCTTGGAGTCGTCGTCGCGCAGCCGGCGCGCGGGCAACTTCTCGGCCAGCACCTTGCGGGCGAACGCCTCGCCGCCGGAGGCCGGACCTTCGACGATCTCGGAGATCAGACCGTGCTTCAGCGCTTCCGCGGCACCAATCGGATTGCCGCCGACGATCATCTGCACCGCGAGTTCGGGGCCGACCGCGCGCGGCAGCCGCTGCGTGCCGCCGGCGCCCGGCAGCAGACCGAGCTTGACTTCGGGCAGGCCGAGCTTGGCCTCCTTCACCGCGACGCGGAAATGGCAGCCGAGCGCGACTTCGAGGCCGCCGCCGAGCGCGGTGCCGTGAATCGCCGCGATGGTCGGCTTCGGCGAGTTCTCCAGCGCGGCGATGACGTCGTTGAGCGCCGGCGGCTGCGGCGGCTTGCCGAACTCGGTGATGTCGGCGCCGGCGATGAAGGTGCGCCCCGCACAGGTCAACACGATCGCCTGCACTTCGGGATCGGCGACCGCCGCGTTGACGTTTTCCAGAATGCCGCGGCGAACAGCCGCACTGAGCGCGTTGACCGGCGGGCTGTCGACGGTGACGATCGCGATACCATCGTGCCGTTCGCGCGTGACGACTTCGCTCATTGCATTCTCCTCGGGCTACGTTTCTTGATTGATCTAAATCTATTTCGCAGTGCGAAATTTAGTTTCACATCTTGACAGCGAGGGATATTTTGAAGAGCGTCGCTTGTCAACGACGACCATAATCAATCAAACGTGCCGGGAATGAAACGTCCGCCGAAAAAAGCCGCGACCGATCGCAGTTTCGTCGTCGCGCTGTCGCGCGGCCTCGAAGTCCTGCGTGCGTTCGGCCCTAATGACGGCCTGCTCGGCAATCAGGAAATCGCGGCGCGGACCAAACTGCCGAAGCCGACGATCTCGCGGCTGACCTACACGCTGACCAAGCTCGGCTATCTCACCCAGGTGCCGCGATTCGAGAAGTATCAGCTCGCGCCGGCAGCGATGTCGCTGGGTTATGCGGCGCTCGCCAATCTCGGCGTCCGTCACCTGTCGCAGCCGTTCCGCGACGAATTGATGCAGCAGACCGGCGGCGCGGTCGCGGTCGGCGCGCGCGACCGGATCAGCATGATCTATGTCGGCCAGGCGCGCTCCAGCCTCACCGTGGGCGTGCAACTCGACGTCGGCTCGCGGATTCCGATCGCGACCACCGCGATGGGCCGCGCTTACTTGTGTGCACTGCAAGGCGACGAACGTGCGTCCTTGCTGCGCGACATGCGCGAGCACTACGGCAGCCGCTGGCCGCGCATCAAGGAAGGAATCGAACGCTCCGAAGAGATGGTCGCCAAGCACGGCTTTGCTATTTCGGTCGGCGAATGGCAGGACGACGTGCACGCTGCGGGAGTCGCGCTGACGTTGAACGATGGCACCGGCCCCTACGCATTCAACTGCGGCGCGCCCGCATTCCGCTTCACGGAAGATCGTCTTCTCAACGACATTGGACCTCGTCTCGTGGCGATGGTAAGGAAAATCGAAGCGGCGCTCGGTGGGACAGCGGCGCCGCAATCAAGAAGACCAGACAAATCCGACAACAAGAAAACTAAGTCAGGAGGGAAAGTTGCGCGTGTCGTCGAGGGGATCAGGTAGCATCCATCGTCGCGAAGCGTCGCCGATGATCATGCTCAGCAGCCCGGTTCAGGGCAGCAGCAAATGATGCAGGCACATTCGGGACAAACCGCGTCACCGCTGCTCGCGGTGCGCGACGTCAGCGTCGTGTTCGGCGGCATCGTCGCCTTGAACGGCATTTCATTCGACATGAAGAAGGGCCAGATCCTCGGACTGATCGGCCCGAACGGCGCCGGCAAGACCACGCTGTTCAACTGCCTGTCGCGGCTGTATCAGCCGAGCAAGGGTGACATCCTGCTCGAAGGCGACAGCATCCTCACCCGTCCGCCGCACCGCATCGCGGAAGTCGGCATCGGCCGCACGTTCCAGAACGTCGCGCTGTTCCCGAATCTGACTGTGCTGGACAACGTCCGCGTCGGCACGCATTCGCGTACCAACAGCGACATCGTCTCGGACTCGCTGCGCCTGCCCTGGATCCGCAACGGTGAAAAGGCGATGAACAAGCGCGTCCACGCCATCCTCGACTATCTCGAGCTGGGCAGCGTCGCGCACACCGTGGTGTCGGGCCTGCCGTTCGGCACGCAGAAGCGCGTCGAGTTGGCGCGCGCGCTCGCCGCCGAGCCGAAGATCCTGCTGCTCGACGAGCCGGCCGGTGGCCTCAATCACGAGGAGGTCTACATCCTCGGCGACCTGATCCGGAAGATCCGCGACGACCGCGGCATCACCGTGCTGCTGGTCGAACACCACATGGGTCTGGTGATGTCGATCGCCGACCACGTCGTCGCGCTGAATTTCGGCCGCAAGCTCGCAGAGGGAACGCCCACGCAGGTGCAGAACGACCCGGATGTGATCAAGGCCTATCTGGGGAGCAAGGACCAATGACGGCGATGCTCAACGTTCGCGACCTGCGCGCTTATTACGGCCAGGTCCAGGCGCTGCACGGTCTCGAATTCGACCTGCAGGAAGGCAGCCTCACCACCCTGCTCGGCGCCAACGGCGCCGGCAAAACCACGACGCTGCGCGCGATCTGCAACATGGTGCGTTCGACCGGCTCGATCGAATTCCAGGGCACCAAGCTGTCCAGCCGCTCGACCGAATCGATCGTCCGGCTCGGCATCGCCCACGTGCCGCAGGGCCGCGGCACCTTCACGACGCTCACCGTGCACGAGAACCTCGAGCTCGGTGCGATCAGCCGCAAGGACCGCAAGGCGATCCCCGGCGACATCGAGCGGATGTATGCGCACTTCCCGGTGCTGAAGCAGCGTCACACCCAGCAGGCCGGCACGCTGTCCGGCGGCGAACAGCAGATGCTCGCGGTCGCCCGCGCGCTGATGCTTCGGCCGCGGCTGATGCTGCTCGACGAGCCGTCGTTCGGTCTCGCGCCGCTGGTGGTGCGCGATCTGTTCAAGATCCTCGGCAAGATCAATCGCGAGGACAAGGTCACCATCCTGGTGGTCGAGCAGAACGCGCAGCTCGCGCTGGAGCTCGCCGACAAGGCTTACGTGATCGAAACAGGACGCATCGTGATGTCGGGCAAGGCCGACGACATCGCCAACAATGAAGACGTCCGCAAATCGTATCTCGGATACTGAGGAGACTTGCCATGGAACTTCTGCTGAATCAGGTCCTGGCAGGTATCGCCACCGGCGCCATCTACGCATGTATGGCGCTGGCCGTGGTGATGATCTATCAGGCGATCGACCACCTCAACTTCGCCCAGGGCGAAATGGCGATGTTCTCCACGTTCATCGCCTGGCAGATGCTGCAATGGGGCGTGCCGTATTGGGGCGCTTTCGTGCTGACGCTGGCGCTCTCCTTCGCGGGCGGCATCGTCATCGAGCGGGCGTTGTTCAAGCCGCTCGGCAACGCGCCGGTGCTGACCCACGTCGCGGGTTTCATCGCGCTGTTCGCGATCGTCAACTCGGTCGCGGGCCTGACCTGGGACTTCACCATCAAGCAGTTCCCGTCGCCGTTCGGCTCGTCGCCCTTCCTCGGCAGCCAGCTGATCTCGACGCACCAGGCCGGCATGATCGGCGTCACGCTGGTGCTGCTGCTGCTGCTGTACTTCTTCTTCCAGTTCACCCGCATCGGCTTGGCGATGCGCGCGGCCGCGGCTCAGCCGGAGTCCGCGCGTCTCGTCGGCATCAACACCTCGTGGATGGTGGCGCTGGGCTGGGGCATGGCGGCGGCGATCGGCTCGATTGCCGGCATGCTGATCGCCCCGGTGGTGTTCCTCGAACCCAACATGATGGGCGGCGTGCTGATCTACGGGTTCGCCGCGGCGGTTCTCGGCGGGCTGTCCAGCCCGCTCGGCGCGGTGATCGGCGGGTTCCTGGTCGGCGTGTTCGAGAACCTGGCCGGGACCTACATCCCCGGCGTCGGGAACGAATTGAAACTCCCGATCGCGCTGGCGCTGATCGTCACCGTCCTGGTCGTCAAACCCACCGGCCTGTTCGGCCGTGCCATCGTCAAGCGAGTCTGATCATGAGCGCCTTGCAGGAAATCGTCGAAACCCCGCCGATCGAGACCACGCCGAAGAAGTACATGGCGCTGGGCACCTACGCCTCGGTCGTGGTGGTGGTCTTGCTGTGCGCGGCACCGCTGATCGCCAAGAACTTCGTCATCTTCCAGATGACGATGGTCCTGATCTACGCCATCGCCGTTCTGGCGCTGAACATCCTGACCGGTGGCAGCGGCCAGTTCTCGCTCGGCCAGAGCGCGTTCTATGCGCTCGGCGCCTACACCTCCGCGATCCTGATGGAGGTCTTCGGCGTCAACTACGCCCTGACGCTGCCGGTCGCCGGCGGGATCTGCTTCATCGCGGGCTATCTGTTCGGCCTGCCGGCGTTGCGGCTCTCCGGCATCTATCTGGCGCTCGCGACCTTCGCGCTCGCCACCGCGATGCCGCAACTGCTGAAGCTGCACTACTTCGAGGCATGGACTGGCGGTGTGCAGGGCCTGGTGATCACCAAGCCGGACGCGCCGTTCGGACTGCCGCTCTCGCAGGACATGTGGCTTTACTACTTCGTGCTCGTGGTCTCGATGGCGATCTACGTCGCCTCGGTCAACCTGCTGAAGTCGCGCTCCGGCCGCGCCATGATGGCGATCCGCGACAACGAGATCGCGGCGTCGGCGATGGGCGTGGACGTGGCGCTGTACAAGACGCTGGCGTTCGGCGTCTCGGCCGGCATCACCGGCGTCGCCGGCGGTCTCGGCGCCATCGCGGTGCAGTTCGTGGCGCCGGACAGCTACACCATCCAGCTCGCCATCGCGCTGTTCCTCGGCATGGTGGTCGGCGGTGTCGGCTGGCTGCCGGGCTCGATCGTCGGCGCGGCCTTCATCGTGTTCGTGCCGAACATCGCCGAGCACTTCTCCAAGGGCCTGTCCGGCGCGGTGTTCGGCCTCATCCTGGTGCTGATCATCTTCGTGCTGCCGCACGGCTCGCGCCAGATCGCCTACACGGTTCAGGGCTGGTTCCACAAACTGAGAAAATGATCCGTCCCGCTTGACGGACGCGACAGCCTGGCCCCCTGCGAGACCTTCGCAGGGGGCTTTTTCTTGCGACCGCATCATCTGTCTCGGCGTTCGCGTCGGCAGCTGCCGGCCCACGCCGACCACGCGGCCCCACGATCGGAAGATGGGCCTCGGCGCGCGATCCGGCATATACAGGGCGGATTCCGCCGCGCCACGCGGCCCGATGCGAGACCCGATCATGCTTTCCGATGCCTTCCGGTGCACGCGATGGACCGCGTTGCTCACCGTTCTCTTCGCCGTCGTCGCTGCGTCGCCGGCGCTTTCCCAGAAGCGCTACGATCCCGGCGCCAGCGACACCGCGATCCGGATCGGCAATCTGATGCCCTATTCCGGCCCGGCCTCGGCCTATGCCATCGTCGGCCGCATCGAGCAGGCCTATTTCCGGATGATCAACGACCAGGGCGGCATCAACGGCCGCCGGATCGAGTTCATTTCCTATGACGACGCCTACAGCCCGGCCAAGGCGGTGGAGCAGACGCGCAGACTGGTCGAAAGCGACGAGGTGCTGCTGGTGTTCAGCGCGATGGGCACGCCCTCGAACACCGCGATCCAGAAATATCTCAACGCCAAGGGCGTCCCGCAACTGTTCGCCGCGAGCGGCGCGACGCGGTTCGGCGACCCGAAGGGCTTTCCCTGGACGATGGGCTGGCAGCCGCCCTACCAGGTCGAGGGCCGCGTCTACGCCAAATACATCCTCGCCAGCAGGCCCGAGGCCCGGATCGCGGTGCTGTATCAGAACGACGACCTCGGACGCGACCTGCTGAAGGGGCTGAAGGACGGGCTCGGCGACCACGCGACGCAGATCGTCGCCGAGGAGAGCTACGAAGTCGCCGAGCCTTCCGCCGATAACCACATCGCCCGGCTGAAGGCGTCGGGCGCCGACGCGTTCGTCAGCATCACCACGCCGAAATTCGCGGCGCAGAGCATCCGCACGGCCGCCGAGATGCAATGGCGTCCGCTGTATCTGCAGGCGCTGGTGTCGGCCTCGATCGGCGCGGTGCTGCGGCCGGCCGGGCTCGACCACGCGCAGGGACTCATTTCCGCGGCCTACAACAAGGACGCCGCCGATCCGCAATGGACCGACGACCCCGGCATGAAGCGGTTCCATGCCTTCCTCGATACCTACGCGCCGGACGTCAACCGCGGCGACAATTCGGTGATCTACGGCTACGGTGCGGCGCAATGCCTCGTCGAGGTCCTGCGCCGTGCCGGCGACACGCTGACGCGCGCCAATGTGATGCGCGAAGCGGCCAGTCTCGAAGGCTACGCGCCCGACACGCTGCTGCCGGGCATCACCATCACCACCGCGGCGAACGACTTTCATCCGATCGAACAGCTGCGCTTGATGCGTTTCGAGGGCGACCACTGGCGCTTGTTCAGACCGGTGATCGACGCCGACCTGCGCAACTGATCGACCGCATAATCCGCGACGCGGGATATCGACCAGCGAACCCCGGCGCCGATGTCGTCGGGCGACTCTTGCTGCACGCGCGAGAAACGTGTTCAATTCGTTTCGAACTCAACGAAGTTCGAACAAGAAAAAACCCACGACCAAGGAGCCTTCTGCAATGCCAACTTCGCCTTCGCGCGCGCTCGTCTTTTCAGCAGCCGTCGCGGTCAGCCTCGCAGCGTTCAACGGCGCTGCCTTCGCTCAAAAAAAATACGACACCGGCGCCTCCGATACCGAGATCAAGATCGGCAACATCATGCCCTATTCGGGCCCGGCCTCGGCCTACGGCACGATCGGCAAGACCGAAGAAGCCTACTTCCGGATGGTGAACGAGAACGGCGGCATCAACGGCCGCAAGGTCAACTTCATCAGCTATGACGACGCCTATTCGCCGCCGAAGGCGGTCGAACAGGTCCGCAAGCTGGTCGAGAGCGACGAAGTGCTGGCGGTGTTCAACCCGCTCGGCACGCCGTCCAACACCGCGGTCCAGAAATATCTCAACGCCAAGAAAGTGCCGCAACTGTTCGTCGCCACCGGCGCCACCAAGTGGAACGATTCGAAGAACTTCCCCTGGACGATCGGCTGGCAGCCGTCCTACCAGAGCGAAGCGCAGATCTACGCCAAGTACCTGCTGAAAGAGAAGCCGGACGCCAAAATCGGCATCCTCTATCAGAACGACGATTTCGGCAAAGACTATCTGAAGGGCACCAAGGACGGCCTCGGCGCCAAGGCCGCCTCGATGATCATCGCCGAAGAGAGCTACGAGATCTCGGCGCCGACCATCGACAGCAACGTCGTCAAGCTGAAGTCGGCCAATCCCGACGTCGTGCTGGTCTACACCACGCCGAAATTCGCCGCGCAGACCATCAAGAAGATCGCCGAACTGAGCTGGAAGCCGCTGGTGATCCTCACCAACGTCTCGGCCTCGGTCGGCAGCGTGATGCAGCCCGCCGGCTTCGAAAACGCCCAGGGCGTGCTGTCGGCGAACTACGCGAAGGACCCGACCGACCAGCAGTGGGACAGCGATCCGAAGTTCAAAAAGTGGCACGCCTTCGTCGAGAAATACATGCCGGGCTCCAACAAGAACGACAGCAACATGGTCTACGGCTACGGCGCCGCCCAGACGCTGCACAAGGTGCTGGAGATGTGCGGCGACGACCTGACCCGCGCCAATTTGATGAAGCAGGCCGCCAGCCTCAAGGACTTCGAGCCGGACACCCTGTTGCCCGGCGTCAAGATCAATACCTCGGCGACCGACTTCGCGCCGATCAGCCAACTCCAGATGATGCGCTTCAAGGGCGACAGGTGGGAGCTGTTCGGCGAGATCATCTCCGGCGACATCACCCAGTAAGGCATCGGCGTCCGGCCCCGATCCGGACGCCTTCCGATCCGAACGATCACCCCGGCAACCTGGTTGCCGGGGTTTTTGTTTGCCGGTTTGCGCCAGGCCGCCCCAATCCGGGCTGCGGCCTCGCCTCACAGGCCGCCCCGGCCGGCTGGCGAACGCGGCACTCCGGAAACCGCACTTCGCACCGCAGCACACACGAACAGCAATTACTTCGCACCGCAGCAAGCGCCTGCGGCTTTCACGCATGGGCTTTTCCTTGCTGCTAACCGCCGAAAGGTGTTGAATATCCACAGGGGCCACCAAGAGTCCCGCGATCAAACACAACAATCACACATCAAGAAAAGGGAGTCCGAAATGCCTTCACTCCGTTCGCACGCGGCTGCCATCTCGGCTGCGCTCGCGGTGACACTCGCAGCCTCGAGCGGCGCGCTCGCGCAGAAGAAATACGATTCCGGCGCAAGCGACACCGAGATCAAGATCGGCAACATCATGCCCTACAGCGGACCCGCCTCCGCTTACGGCGTGATCGGCAGAACCGAAGCCGCGTACTTCAAGATGATCAACGACAAGGGCGGCATCAACGGCCGCAAGATCAACTTCATCACCTACGACGACGCCTATTCGCCGCCGAAGACCGTGGAGCAGGCACGCAAGCTGGTCGAGAGCGACGAGGTGCTGCTGATCTTCAACTCGCTCGGCACGCCGCCGAACTCGGCGATCCACAAATACATGAACAGCAAGAAGGTGCCGCAGCTGTTCGTCGCCACCGGCGCGACCAAGTGGAACGATCCCAAGGACTTCCCCTGGACGATGGGCTGGCAGCCCAACTACCAGAGCGAGACCCAGATCTACGCCAAGTACATCATGAAGGAGATGCCGACCGCCAAGATCGCGGTGCTGTATCAGAACGACGATTACGGCAAGGACTATCTGAAGGGCCTGGAGGACGGGCTCGGCGCCAAGGGCGCGTCGATGATCGTCATGAAGGAGAGCTACGAGATCTCCTCGCCGACGATCGACAACCAGATCGTCAAGCTGAAGTCGAGCGGCGCCGACGTCTTCATCAACATCACCACGCCGAAATTCGCCGCCCAGGCGATCAAGAAGTTGAATGAAGTCGGTTGGAAGCCGACCCACTTCCTGAACAACGTCTCGGCCTCGGTCGGCAGCGTGATCAAGCCCGCCGGCTACGAGAACGCGCAGGGCATCATCTCCGCCGCCTACATGAAGGACGTCTCCGACACGCAGTGGAAGGACGACCCGGGCATGAAGGAGTTCCTGGCCTTCATGGACAAGGAATTTCCGGAAGGCAACAAGCTCGATGGCGGCACCATCGTCGGCTACGGCGTGGCGCAGACGCTCGTCGAAGTGCTGAAGAAGAGCGGCGACGATCTGACCCGCGCCAACGTGATGAAGCAGGCCGCGAGCCTGAAGGACTTCCGCACCGAGGTGCTGCTTCCCGGGATCAAGATCAACACCTCGGCGACCGACTTCGCGCCGATCAGCCAGTTGCAGCTGATGCGCTTCAAGGGCGAGAAGTGGGAGCTGTTCGGCGACGTGATCAGCGCCGACGTCGGCGGCTGAGCCCGCCTCGCCGAGCGTCGACAAAACGAAGCCCCGGACGCGCCGCGCCCGGGGCTTTTGTTCGTCCGTCTCTTCGTCCGTCGATGGACGGGGCAAGCCCGGCCACGACGGAGAATGTGGGGAGCCGCGACGATCAGGCCGCCGCGGCGAGGTTGACGGCGCTCTCGGCGAGCTTGGTCAGGGTCACGTCGGTGGTCTTTTCCTGCTGCAGCGTCTGGTCGAGCAGCTTGGCGGCGTCCTTCATGCCGAGCTGGGTCGCCCACTGCTTCAGCGTGCCGTAGCGTGAGATCTCGTAGTGCTCGACGGCCTGCGCCGCGGCAAGCAGCCCGGCGTCGAGCGCCTCGGTGCCCTTGTAGTCGTCCATGATCTCCTTGCCCTCGTCGAGGATGCCCATGATCGCGTCGCAGGTCTTGCCGCGCGCGGGCTTGTCCAGCAGTTCGAAGATCTGCTCCAGCCGTTCGATCTGGCCTTCGGTTTCGCCCTGATGCTTCTCGAACGCGGCGCGCAGCTTGTCCGAGGTGGCGGCCTTCGCCATCTTCGGCAGCGCCTTCAGGATCTGCTTTTCGGCGTAGTAGATGTCCTTGAGGGTGTCGAGGAAGAGATCGTTGAGATTCTTGTCTTTGGCAACAGCCATGGCGGTCTCCGGTTGGTGTGCGTGGTCTCGGACCTGCGCCCAACGCGGCCTTCGAACGATTGTTCCTGACGATCGCCTGGTGTCATCCAGTTTTCAAATCGATCCGGCAGGGTCGTCATTGATCACTCGAATGCCGGGATGACCGCCCTGACACAGCGAACGACGATACGAAGTGCACCCAGGCGCGCGCCCACGAGCGCGATCGGCGTCGCGCAAACGCCAGTGTCGGCCGTCGGGTCGGGGCCGGCCGGTGCGTGCTGACGAGCGCGCGATCCGGCGCCGATTTCCATGACCGATGCCCCTCGCTGCGATCCCGCGATCCCCGGACTGGTCTGGGGATTCAGCTTCGGTCCTGACGGAACCCCGCAATCGCTGCCGGACGACGCACCGCTCGGCTTCGAGCGCCACGGTCGTTACTGGCTGCATTTCAACCTCGCCGATTCCCGTGCGCACCAATCGCTCGCCGAAATCGAGCTGCCCGCGCCGGTGCGGACGCTGCTGCAATCCAGGGACACCTATCAGCAGATGCACAGCCTCGACGGCTGCGTCTACGGCGTGATCGCCGATCTGATGCGCGACATCGCCGACGTCACCGAGGACACCGGCTTCCTGCGCTTCGTGATGACCGAGCAGCTGCTGATTACGGCCCGCTATCAGGCTCTGTGCGCGGTCGACACCGCCCGGCGTGCGCTCGAACGCGGGCATCGGGTCGAAAGCTGTGCGGCGCTGTTCGAAATGATCGTCCACAACGTCGCCGACGCGATGGAGAAGATCGCCGACGACGTCTTCGAGACCCTCGACAAGATCGAGGAGAAGCTGCTGTCGGACGACACCGACGATTTGCGCCAGGGGCTCGGGCGGGTGCGGCGGACCTGCGTCCGGCTGCACCGCCACCTGTCCGGCCTGCGCATCGTGCTGCACCGATTCGACCGCAACGACAGCGCCGACCTCGCGCCGGCGCTGCGGCCGCGCGCCGGCAAGCTGGCGCAACGGCTCGACGGGCTCGACCATTCGGTGGTCGAGATGCGCGAGCGCAGCCGGCTGCTGCAGGAGGAGCTGCATCTGAAGATCGAGGAACAGGGCAATGGCAACCTGCGGGTGCTGTCGATGCTCACCGCGCTGCTGATGCCGCCGACGCTGGTCAGCGGCATGTTCGGCATGAACCTGCGCGGGCTGCCGTTCGCCGAAGGCGACGGCGGGTTCGTCCTGGCGTTGCTGGCGATGGCGATGTCGTCGTTCGGGGCCTGGCTGTTGATGAAGCGTATCGGCCTGATCAGGTAGCCAGGGCATGCTTCCGATCATCACGAAAACGCCGCGGATAGCGGCCTGCGTGATCGCATTGCTGGGGCTGGGGCTGCACGCCACCAGCAGCGTGGCGGAACCGGCCGGCGCGCCGGCCGCGGATCCACCCCGGGCGCTGGCCGATTGGGGTGTCCAGTTCAGCGCCACCTACATCGGCGAAACGCTGGCCGACGTGTCCGGTGGCATGAGACGCGGGACGATCTATGCGGGTCGTCTCGATCTCGGCACCACCGTCGATCTCGACCGGCTGTTCGGCTGGCACGGCGCGACCTTTCACGCCAACCTGTTTCAGATCCACGGCAACAATTTGTCGCGCAACTATGTCGGCAATCTGCTGCTGGTGAGCGGCATCGAATCGCTGCCGGCGACCCGGCTCTACGAGGCCTGGATCGAACAATCGATGCTCGGCGGCGCGCTGTCCATCAAGGTCGGGCAGCAATCCGCCGACACCGAATTCGTCGACAGCCGCTATCTCGACATGTTCGTCAACGCCGCCCTGGGCTGGCCCGGTCTCACCGGCGTCGTGCTGCCGAGCGGAGGGCCGTCGCCGCCACTGGCGGTGCCGGGTGTCCGCATCAAGGCGCGGTTCGGCGACAAGCTCACCGCCTCGGTCGCGGTGTTCGACGGCGATGCCGCGCCGCCCGGTCCCGGCGATCCGCAGAGCAGGAATCCGAACGGGTTGCTGTTTCGCGTGCACGACCCGGCCTGGCTGATCGGACAAGTGAAATACGGTTTCGGCAATGGCAACGGAATGCCTTCCGGCATCACCGCCGGTGCCTGGTATCATTTCGGCACGTTCGACAGCCAGCGCTTCACCGCGCAGGGCTCCTCGGTCGCAGATCCCGCGGGCTCCGGGCTGCCGGCCAGGCTGCGCGGCGATCAGGGCGTGTTCGCAGTCTACGAGCAGCCGCTGTCCCACAGCGCCGCCGATCCGGCCAAAGGCACCGGCTTGGTCGCGCGCGTGCTGGCGAGCCCGTCGGACCGCAACCTGATCAGCTTCTATGTCGATGCGGCATTGCTGTTCACCGGCTTCAGCCCGTCGCGCCCGGACGACAAGTTCGGCGTGGCGATCAGTTACGCCCGGATCTCGGATGCGGCACGCGCGCTCGATCGCGACGTGCGGCGCTGGAGCGGCATCGCGTCGCCGGTCCGCGACTTCGAGGCCGTGATCGAGCTGACCTATCTGGCGCAAATCACCGGCAATTTCGCTGTCCAGCCGGTGATCGAATACGTGATGCATCCAGCCGGCGGCGCGACCGATCCGTTCGATCCCGCCGGGACCAGGCGGATCAGGGACGCGGTGGTGCTCGGCATCCGCACCACGCTGAGCTACTGACCGGCCGCAGCCGATCCGGGCGACGGCGTCACGCCGCGAGTTGGTTCTCGACCAGTTTGATCCAGTACGAGGTGCCGTAGACGATGGCGTCGTCGTTGAAGTTGTAGGCCGGGTGATGCAGCCCGGCGCTGTCGCCATTGCCGAGGAAGATGAACGCGCCCGGCCGCGCTTCCAGCATATAGGCGAAATCCTCGGCGCCCATCAGCGGCGGCATCGACGTCACGTTGGACTCGCCGGCGATGTCGCGGGCGATCCGCTGCGCCACCTCGGTCTGCTCGGCATGGTTGACCACCACCGGGTAGCCGCGCTCGTAGACGATGTCGATCCTGGCGCCGGTCGACTGCGCAACGCCGGCCGCGACCTCGTGGATGCGCTTCTCGACCAGGTCGCGAACTTCGGCCTTCAGGGTGCGGACCGTGCCTTTCAGTTCGGCGATCTGCGGGATGACGTTGCGGGCGTTGCCGGCGTGGAATTCGCAGATCGAGATCACCGCCGATTCCAGCGGATCGACCGTGCGCGACACGATCGACTGCAGCGCGGTGACGAGCTGGGCGCCCACCAGCACCGAGTCGACGCACATATGCGGCCGCGCGGCGTGGCCGCCGACGCCCTCGATGCGGATGTCGACCGAATCGGTCGAGGCCATGATCGCGCCCGGGCTGATGGCGAAGGAGCCGACCGGGATGCCGGGGCCGTTGTGCATGCCGTAGACCTGCTCGATGCCGAAGCGGTCCATCAGCCCGTCCTTGATCATCGCCGCGGCCCCCGCGCCGCCCTCCTCGGCCGGCTGGAAGATCACCACTACACTGCCTGCGAAATTGCGGGTCTCGGCGAGATAGCGCGCGGCGCCGAGCAGCATCGCGGTGTGGCCGTCATGGCCGCAGGCGTGCATCTTGCCGGGCACCTTGGAGGCATAGGGTAGACCGGTCGCCTCCTCGATCGGCAGCGCGTCCATGTCGGCGCGCAGCCCGATCACCTTGAGGTCGCCGCTCGCCGGCTTGCGGCCGCGGATCACACCGACCACGCCGGTGCGGCCGAGTCCCGTCACCACCTCGTCGCAGCCGAATTCGCGCAGGCGCTGGGCGACGAAATCGGCGGTGCGGTCGACGTCGTACATCAGTTCGGGGTGCTGATGGAGGTCGTGACGCCAGGCCATGATATCGGGTTGCAGGTCGGCGACGCGGTTGATCAAGGGCATGTGGCTGACGAGGCTCCGGAAGTTGGTTTCGTATTCTGATCGGGCAGGCTAGCCGGCCTGCCGCCCGGCGGCAACTGTACACCGCCCCGCCGCGGGGCTAAGCGTCTGCGCAACCGCGATGTCGTGGCAAACCACACGTGGAACGGGACGGATGACGCAGATCGAGGGCGAATTCGACTATATCGTGGTGGGCGCCGGCACTGCCGGCTGCATCGTCGCCAACCGGCTGTCGGCCGATCCGAATTGTCGGGTGCTGCTGCTGGAAGCCGGCGGCCGCGACAACTGGATCTGGTTTCACATCCCGGTCGGCTATCTGTTCGCGATCGGCAATCCGCGCTCGGACTGGATGTTCAGGACCGAGCCGGAGCCCGGCCTCAATGGTCGGTCATTGGCCTATCCGCGCGGCAAGGTGATCGGCGGCTCCTCGGCCATCAACGCGATGATCTCGATGCGCGGCCAGGCCGCCGATTACGACCACTGGCGCCAGCTCGGCCTGTCCGGTTGGGGCTGGGACGACGTTCGCCAGGTGTTCCGGCGGCTGGAGGATCACTTCCTCGGCGACAGCGAGCATCACGGTAAAGGCGGCGGCTGGCGGATCGAGGCGGCGCGGCTGTCCTGGCCGATCCTCGACGCGGTGGCCGACGCCGCCGGCGAGATGGGCATCCCGCGCAGCGCCGATTTCAACACCGGCGACAACGAGGGCGTCGGCTATTTCCACGTCAACCAGAAGCGCGGCCGGCGCTGGTCGTCGGCGCGCGGTTTCCTCAAGCCGGCGCTGCACCGGCCGAATCTGAGGCTGGAAACCGGTGTCGTCACCGACCGCGTGATAGTCGAGAACGGCCGAGCCGTCGGCGTGCGGTTCCAGCAAGGCGGCGGCGTGGTCGAGGCGCGGGCGCGGCGCGAGGTGGTGCTGTGCGCGGGATCGATCGGCTCGGTGCAAGTGCTGCAGCGTTCAGGCATCGGGCCGGCGGAATGGCTCACCCCGCTCGGCATCGATCCGGTGCTCGATCGCCCGGGCGTCGGCCGCAATCTGCAGGACCATCTGCAGCAGCGCGCGATCTATCGCGTCAGCGGCGGCCGCACCCTGAACGAGATCTATCACTCGCTGCCGCGGCGCGCCTGGATGGGCATGGACTACGCGCTGCGTCGGCGCGGCCCGCTGACGATGGCGCCATCGCAGCTCGGCATCTTCACCCGCTCCGATCCGCATCAGGAGCGCGCCAACATCCAGTTTCACGTCCAGCCATTGTCTCTGGATAAATTCGGCGACCCGCTGCACCGCTTCCCGGCGATCACCGTCAGCGCCTGCAACCTGCGGCCGACCTCGCGCGGCGAGATCAAGCTGAAATCCACCGCGCTCGACGCCGCCCCCTCGATTGCGCCGCATTATCTGACGACCGCCGACGACCGCCGCGTCGCCGCCGACGCGATCCGCTGTACGCGCCGGCTGATGCAACAGCAGGCGCTGGCGAAGTATCAACCCGAGGAGTATCTGCCCGGCCGCGCGGTGGGCGACGACGACGCCTCGTTGGCGAAAGCCGCCGGCGACATCGGCACCACGATCTTCCATCCGGTCGGCACCGCCAAGATGGGCCTCGCCAGCGATCCGATGGCGGTGGTCGACGAACGCTTGCGCCTGCACGGCCTCGACGGCCTGCGCGTCGTCGACGCCTCGGTGATGCCGACGATCACCTCCGGCAACACCAATACGCCGACCGCGATGATCGCCGAGAAAGGCGCGACGATGATGCTGGAGGATGGGAAGTAAGCGGTGAATTCGATATGCGAATAGCGCCGAGGCAGGTGCACTCGCCGCAATGACGCCGTCATCCTGAGGTGCGCGCTGTTGCGCGCCTCGAAGGATCGCCGCTTTCACCCGTGCCCGCATCCTTCGAGGCCCGCCGAAGACGGCGGGCACCTCAGGATGACGATACCGGTTAGTCTCTCACATCAATGCGCGATCAGCGTCGGGATCGTCACCGCACTCAGCAGCGAGCGCGTTACGCCGCCGAACAACAACTCGCGTTTCGGGGAGTGGCTGTAGGCGCCGAGCACCATCAGATCGGACTGATCTTCGGCGGCGAAGCGGCGGATCACGTCGGCGACCGGCGCGCCCTTGGATTGCAACTGTTCGACGCGAACCTTCACGCCGTGGCGGCTGAGGAAATGCGCAATGCCGGCGCCGGGTTCGTGGCCATGCAGCGGGTTCTTCTCGGCATCGACGACGACGACCGCCACCGAAGCCGCCGCCGACAGGATCGGCAGCGCGTCGGTGATCGCGCGCCGCGCTTCGCGGCTGGCATTCCAGGCCAGCAGCACGTTGTTCGCGACCGGTCCATCGCGCCAGCCCTGCGGGATGATGAGATGCGGAACGCCGGACGACAGCAGCATCCGCTCCGGCGACCATGCCGAAGGCAGTCCTCCCGGCGCGGGGTGGCCGACCACGACGAGATCGGTGTGCAGACAATGCAGCTGCGCGAGATCGGCGACTTCGTCGTCGCGAATGACGCGAAACTCGAATGACGAATGGTCGCGTCCGGCCAGCGTCTCGAAGCGCTGGCTCGCGTCGGACAGCGCCTTGCGTTCGGCGAGGCCGTGACGTTCCAGCATCTCGCGAATTGCGCCGCCACCCTGGATGAACGAACTCGAACGGTCGTTCTGCCACGCGTTCGGCATGACGAACGCGCCGATCAGATGCGCGCCGTGCTGCACGGCCAGGCGCGCGGCATAGCGAATCCGCGCTTCGCAGACATCCGTCGGATCGACGAAGACGACCAATGATCTGAGTGACATTCCGCTCGCCATTGTTGGAGCCCGGCCGTCGCGCGACGCCCGAGCGAAGATAGGCAGAACAGATCGCGACAGACTTGCTTCAGGTCAAGCTGCGCAGGCCGCATGCGGCGCCCTGACGCGCCCGCGTGGGCGGGTTTCAGATCACGCCGACTTGCGCACCGCGTTGTCGACCAAGGTCTTGCCGAGCGACCAGATCGCGCCGGGGACCTTGTGGCTGGCGGCGATCGCTTCGTCGAAGCCGCGCACGATCCACTTGCAGTCGTCCTCGGTGATCGTCAGCGGCGGCAGCAGCTTGATGGTGTGCAAACCGTGGCCCGCGACCTGCGTCAGGATCTTGTGATCCTTGAACAGCGGCACGGTGATCAGCTGAACGAACAGACCCTTGTTGGCGGTCTCCAGCATGGCCCACGACGCCTTCAGCCGCATTGATTTCGGCGGGCCGAATTCGACGCCGATCATCAGCCCCTTGCCGCGGACGTCTTTGAGAAGTTCGTAGCCCGGGATCATGCCGCTGAGCGCCAGCCGCAGCTCGGCGCCGCGCTTGGCGGCGGCCTCGATCAGCTTCTCGTGCTTCATCACGTCGAGCGTAGCGATGCCGGCGGCCATCGCCAGATCGTTCTTGGCGAAGGTCGAGCCGTGCACCACGGCGCGATCCATCCGGTTGAAGATCTTGTCGAAGATCGCCCTGCGCGTCAGCACCGCGCCGACCGGGACATGGCCGCCGCTCAGTGCCTTCGACAACAGCACCATGTCGGGCTCAACGTTCCAGTGCTCGACCGCGAGGAAGCGGCCGGTGCGGCCCATGCCGGTCTGGATCTCGTCGGCGACGAACAGCGTGCCGTAGCGCTTGCACAGCGCCGCCGCACCCGGCAGGAACTCGTCGCTGGGCATGTTGACGCCCTTGCCCTGGATCGGCTCGACGATGAAGGCCGCGACCTCGCGGGTCGACAGCGCCTTCTCCAGTGCTTCGAGATCGTTGAACGGGATCGTGGTAACGCCGGGCAACAGCGGCCCGAAGCCGCCCTGAAAATTCTGGTCGTCGGTCAGCGACAGCGCGCCATAGGTCAGGCCGTGATAGCTGTGGTCGCAGTTGACGATGCCCTGGCGCCCGGTGGCGTTGCGGGCGAATTTGATCGCAGCCTCGACGCTCTCGGCTCCGGAATTGGCGAAGAAGACCTTGTCGAGATAGGGCACGAGCTCCAACAGGCGCTCGGCGAGCACGCCGGCCAAGGTCGAGACGTCGAGCTGCACCAGGTTCGGCAGTTCGCCGTCGAGCACGCTCTTCAGCGCGTCGCGCAGCGCCGGATGATTGCGGCCGAGCGCGAAAACGCCGAAGCCACTGAGCAGATCGAGATAACGGGCACCGTCCCGATCGTAAAGATACTGCCCGCTTCCCTTCTGGAACCCGACATCGTAGCCGATCGTCTTGAGCACGCGCACGAGCTGCTCGTTGAGGTTGCGCGTATGCATTGCGCTCCGCTCGGACTCGCGGTCGGCGAAGAGCGCGGCGACGTCGATATGGGGATATGGCATTGGCTACTTACGTCGGTTGTTGGGCGCGTCGTCAACCCAAAACGCGGGTTGCGGCGCTTTGACCCGTGCGTCGAGACGGAGGCTACGGCCGCCGCGCGAAACCTGTGGCAGTGCCGAGATGAACGCCGGCGCAACGCCCTGCCCGCAGGCGGTATAAGCCGATCTGCCGCTTCGGCGCCAGTGCTGCCCGCGTGAGGCAGCCAGAACTGACGCGGTGTGGCCTCCGCGTCGAGCGCGGCCGCACGCCAGCCTCGGGTGGCAGGCGGCCTCGCTGGTCTCAGAGGTCGGTATCGCCGGTCTCGTCGATATGGCGCGGCTTGCCCATCAGCGCCGGCTGGAACAGCAGCACCGCGCCCAGCGTGGTCAGCAGCGACAGCGCCAGCAGCTTGCCCATGCTGGCGGTGCCGGGGTGGCTCGACAGCCAAAGGCTGCCGAACGCCGTCGCGGTCGTCAGCGCGCTGAAGAAGATCGCCCGCGTCAGCGCCGATTGCAGCAGATTGGTGCGTCCCGCGCGCCACGCCACCACATAGTAGATCTTGAATGCGACGCCGATGCCGAGCAGCAGCGGCAGCGCGACGATATTGGCGAAATTGAGCGGCAAGCCGATCAGCACGCAGATTTCCAGGGTCACGGCGCCGGCGACCAGCAGCGGAACCAGCGTCAGCAGCACGTCCGAGATCCGCCGCAGCGTGAGCCACAGCAGCAACGAGATCGACAGCAGCGCCCACAGGCCGGCCTGGATGAAGGAGGCAACGATGGTGTCGCCGGACTTCAGGATCGACACCGGCCCGCCGAGGGCATTCGGCTCGGCCTGCAGCACCGACGCTGCGAATTTGCGCAGCGTCTCGTTGTCGTTCGGATCGCCGTTCGGCAGCACTTCGATGCGGATCTGACCGTCCTTGGCCTTCCAGGAGGACACGATGTCCTGGGGCAGGTTGTCCAGCGTCACCGGCTCCGCCTGCAACATGCTGCGGAGCTGATTGAAGGCGAGCTTCAGCGGCGTCACGAATACCGCCTGAGCCTGGTCGCGGGTCGCCTGGTCGACCTTGGCGAGCGCCCCCAGCGCCGTGGCGAGGCGGCGAGCAGCCTCGGCGCCGGGACCGGTGGCGTCGCCGGCGGTCTTGCGCAGCGCCGCCACCGAGCTGTTCAGCGCCTCGATGTTTTCCTGATCGGTCGGCGGAGGGTCGATCTGCTCCGGGTTCAGCGCCGGCTCCAGCACCTTGGCGCCGGCCTGGATCAGCTTCAGCTTCGCTGGCTGATCCGCCGGCACGAAGGTGTCGAGCGACAGCGTCCGCGACACTTCGGGCACCTTCGCCAGCTTGGCCTGGATGTCCTTGGCGGCCTGTTCGGATGGCGCCAGCACGTTGATGGCGTTGGCGCCGGTGTTCGGATCCTTGCGCAGGTCGAGGAAGGTCGCGATCGACTCCACCTTCGGGCTGCGCAGATTGATCGGGTTGAAGTCGAAATGCATGTAGTAGAGCAGCGGCAGACCAGCCAATGCGACACCGATCGTGCCGGCGATCACGCCGACGCGATGAACCTCCAGGAAGCGATCGAGCGGCGCCAGAAACGCGTAGCCCAGCGGCTCTTTCTCGCCGGCCGGGTTCAGCAGTTTGATCAGCGCCGGCAGCACCGTGATGCTGGAGATGAACGCGATCGCCATGCCGGCGCCGGCGATCTCGCCGAGTTCGGAAATGCCTTTGTAGGAGGTCGGCAGAAACGACAGGAAACCGGCGGTGGTCGACATCGCCGCCAGCGACAGCGGCACCGCGGAATACTCCGCCGCCTGGATCAGCGCCTTGTTGAGGTCGTTGGTCTTGTGGCGTTCGGATCTGTAGCGAACGCTGAACTGGATGCCGAAATCGACGCCGAGACCGACGAACAGAACCGCGAAGGCGATCGACAGCAGATTGAGCGTGTCGACCAGCATCAGCCCGACCGCCGTGGTGATCGCCAGACCGATGAACAGGTTGGCGGCGACGGCGAAGATGATCTTCGAGGAGTGCAGCGCCATCCACAGGATGATCAGCACCACCACCACGGTGCCGATGCCGTTGACGATGGCGCCTTCCTTGACCGTGGAGAATTCCTCGTTGGCAATCGGCACCGGGCCCGTCAGCCGGACCCGGGCGCCGAATTGCTGCTCCAGATTGAGCTCGGTCGCCGCTGCACGGATCGCGTCGGTAGCGGCCCGGCCCGGCTCGAGTTCGGTGAAATCGAGGATCGGCTTGACCTCGATGAACGCCCGCTTGTCACCGTCGGTCAGCGGCTCGGGGCTGCTCAGACCGCGCCAGGAGAAGAACGCCGCGCGCTTGGCGAGGACGTCCTCGACGGTCTGACTGATGGTGTTGAACGGTGCCGCGGCACCGTCGAGCGTAATCTGCCCGCGGGTCACGCCGAGCAGGCCGGTCTCCAGCGCGGCCGTGAGGCCCCGAATGCTGGGGTCGCCGGCCATAATCTCGATCAGCGGAACTGCCGACTGGAACTGGCCGGTCACCTTGGCGACCTCGTCGGTCGGCAGGAACAGCAACCCGTGCCGGTCGAAAAATTCGCCCCCGCCGAGTCGTTTAACCGAGTCGAAGTTCTTGTGATTGCTTGATAATTTCTCTGTCAGCGCGGCCGTCGCAGCGTTGGCAAATTCCGGCGTCGGAGCCTCGACCACCGCCAGGATCAATCTTTCCTGATCGAACGCCTTCTCGAAGGCGATATCGCGCTTGCGCCAATCCAGGTCGGACGAGATCAAATGATTGATATCGGTGTTGATCCCGAAGTTCTGGTAAGTATAGAAGCCGCTGGCGATCGCGAGCAATACCCCGATCAGCACAGTAAAAGACGCAAAACGGGTGCTGGCTTTCACAATGGAAACGATGGCACTTTTCAGCACATTTGCTCTTTCTATTGCTATCGGCTTGCCTAGAATGCGTCGGCTCCGACGGGTATCGAGTCGATCGAACTGGTTTCTACCTTCCAGCGACCAAAGACTGCGAAATAACCCATGAGGCCCGCGGGGTGTCGTGGCCGGAAGTAATCTCACTAGGCTGGATTGCCAAGGGCGTTTTGCACGCCGCCCATGGGAACCCTGCGACCCTTGCTCTTGCGGGTGTCCTCATACCAGCTAGATCATGGTACGGGAATTGCCCATAATACGTCAGGAGACGGAACAATCATGAGTGTGGTGCCCTTTGTCTGACGTTCGCCCTCTCGAAGTCTTTCTTGCCCAGCCCCGTGGTTTCTGTGCCGGCGTCGTCCGCGCGATCGAGATCGTCGAGCGCGCGCTGGAGAAATACGGCCCGCCGGTCTATGTGCGGCACGAAATCGTGCACAACAAATATGTGGTCGAGAGCCTGAAGGCGAAGGGCGCGATCTTCGTCGAGGAGCTTTCCGAGGTGCCGCCGAAGGCGGTGACCGTGTTCAGCGCCCACGGCGTCGCCCGCAGCATCGAGGAAGAGGCCGCTTCTCGCGGCCTGCCGGTGCTCAACGCCACCTGCCCGCTGGTCACCAAGGTGCACAACCAGGGCAAGCGCTACACCGCCAAGGGCCGCACCCTGATCCTGATCGGCCATGCCGGCCACCCCGAGGTCGAGGGAACGATGGGACAGGTTCCCGGCCCGGTGCTGCTGGTGCAAAATCTCGACGATGTCGCCGCGCTGACGCTGCCGTCGGATACCCCGGTCGCCTACATCACCCAGACCACGCTCAGCGTCGACGACACGCGGGACATCATCGCGGCGCTTTCAAAGCGATTCTCGGATATCCAGGGCCCCGACACCCGCGATATCTGCTATGCAACGCAGAACAGACAGTCTGCAGTTCGGGCCATGAGCAAGCTGGTCGATCTGATCCTGGTGGTCGGCGCCAACAACAGTTCCAACTCCAACCGGCTCCGGGAAATCGGCACCGAAGCCGGCATTCCGAGTTATCTGATCTCGGACGGCAGCGAGCTCAACCCGGATTGGCTCGAAGGCAAGAAGGCCGTCGGCATCACCGCCGGCGCGTCCGCCCCGGAAGTCCTGGTCGACGACGTCATCGAGGCGCTGCGCCGGATCGTTCCGGTCAGCGTGTCGGTGCTGCCGGGCCGCGAGGAGAACATCGAATTCGTCCTGCCCGCGGAGCTGGTCACCGCCTGATCGCCGACGTCCGATCCGCATCGTGATGATTTGTACGAAAGAGAAGAACCCGTAATGGCAATACCGTTTCACAAAGAGCTGGTGATCGGCGGCTATCTGCTCAAGCAGAAGCTGCTGGGCCGCAAGCGCTACCCGCTGGTGCTGATGCTCGAGCCGCTGTTCCGCTGCAACCTCGCCTGCGTCGGCTGCGGTAAGATCGACTATCCCGACGCGATCCTGGATCGCCGCATGAGCGCACAGGAGTGCTGGGACGCGGCCGAGGAATGCGGCGCACCGATGGTGGCGATCCCGGGCGGCGAGCCGCTGATCCATCGCGAGATCGGTGAGATCGTGCGTGGCCTGGTGGCGCGCAAGAAGTTCGTGTCGCTGTGCACCAACGCATTGCTGCTCGAAAAGAAGCTGCATCTGTTCGAGCCGTCGCCCTATCTGTTTTTCTCGGTGCATCTCGACGGCCTCAAGGAGCACCACGACAAGGCGGTGTCGCAGCCGGGCACGTTCGACCGCGCGCTGAAGGCGATCAAGGCGGCCAAGGCCAAGGGCTTCACCGTCAACGTCAATGCCACGATCTTCGACAACCATCCGGCCGAAGAGATCGCCAAGTTCCTCGACCTCACCGCGGAGCTGGGCGTCGGCGTCTCGATGTCACCGGGCTACGCCTATGAGCGGGCGCCGGATCAGGAGCACTTCCTGAACCGCACCAACACCAAGAACCTGTTCCGCAAGGTGTTCGAACTCGGCAAGGGCAAGAAGTGGAACTTCATGCATTCCGGCCTGTTCCTGGACTTCCTGGCCGGCAACCAGTCGTTCGAATGCACGCCGTGGGGAATGCCCGCGCGCAACATCTTCGGCTGGCAGAAGCCCTGCTATCTGCTCGGCGAAGGTTATACCAAGACCTTCAAGGAGCTGATGGAGACCACCGACTGGGATTCCTACGGCACCGGCAAATACGAGAAGTGCGCCGACTGCATGGCGCATTGCGGCTATGAGCCGACCGCGGCGACGGCGTCGCTGAACAATCCGCTGAAGGCGGCCTGGGTCGCGCTGCGCGGCATCCGGACCTCGGGGCCGATGGCGCCCGAGATCGATCTGTCGAACCAACGTCCGGCTCAGTACATCTTCACCGAGCAGGTTCAGAAGACGCTGTCAGAGATCCGCCGCGACGAGGCCGCTGCTGCTGCCGCCAAACGTCAGCCGCAACCGCAGGCCTCCACCGCGGCCTAAGCTGCGGGCTCACCGCGTCACCAACGAAAAAGCGCGGCCGATGAGCCGCGCTTTTTGTTTTGGAATGGTGACCGAATAATCGACAGGTAGACGCTCAGCTCAGATCCGCCGCCAAAGCGGGGATCCAGTATCGCAGAGCCTTGCGGATGATCGCCAACGATCTGGAATACTGGGTCGCCCGGTCGGGCCGGGCGATCACGAGTTGTGTCTGAGGGCGACGTCGGTTGCGGCCGTTCAGCCGCGACACATGTCCCTCAGATCGCCCTCAAGCCTCGGCGACCACACCACCACCGCCGCCAATCACGGCGTCAAGCACGAAGCTTCGACAGCCGCGTAGGCTGCGGAGCGCCCGATTGAAATCGATTCCGGTCGAGACCAGCGACCGGATCGACGTCGGGTGACGCGCCAGTCCACGCAGAACTCTGCGCAGATCGACATCGCCGTTCGGCTTGATCGCGGTCGACACCATCTGCGGAAGGCTGCGGCTGGCCGGATCGCTGATCACGCGCAGCGCCGCGAACGGCAGCCTGGCTGCCGCGGCGTAATCGGCGGCGATGTGGCTTTCCATGTCGACGGCCGCCGCGCCGGTCTGCGAATGCAGCGCCGCCTTCGCGGCACGGGCCGCGACCACTTGCTCGACGCCGACCAGGCCGCCACGCACCACGCGCTGCCGGAGCAGACCCGCGCTGCGCAGCAATTCGTCGCTGAGGGCGGTTTCGGACTGCCAACGGCGATCGCCCGCCGTCACGTTGGTCGCGATCACGATGTCGCCGGATCGCAGCGACGGGTCGAGCCCGCCGGCGACGCCGAAGCTGATCACGCCGCGAATCGACGACGCATCGAAGCTCGCCATCATCCGGCGCAACTGCTTCGGATCGCTACTGCTGCAGATGACCGTAAGACCCGGCCCTTCGGCGATTTTCGCTTCCTGGATCAGCCCCGTTACAATCAGAACCGGTCGCGGATCTCGCTCCGCGGCCGCGTCGCCCCTAGCCCCCAGAATCACATTCCGACCCCTACGACCTTGCTGTTCGTGGCTCTCAAATTTCGATACCGCGCCAGCGCCCAGAGCGGAAAGAACTTTGAATAGCCATGGTACCGCAGATAAAACACCCGCGGAAAGCCTGTAGCGGTGTAGCGCTGCTCGTCCCACACGCCTTTTTCGGTCTGTGTGCCTTTTAGGTACTCAACCCCGCGCGCCACCGCCGGATGATCGACTTCCCCGGCAGCCATCAAGGCAAGCAAGGCCCATGCCGTTTGGGACGCCGTGGACGGTGCACTTTCGTAGCCCCGATAGTCCAGGCGATAGCTGACCGCATCCTCGCCCCAGCCGCCATCGGCATTCTGGATCGATGCCAGCCAGGCCACCGCCTTGCGCATCGCCGGATCCTGATGGGCGACCCCGGCCGCATTCAGCGCGCACAGCACCGACCAGGTTCCGTAGATGTAATTCAGGCCCCAGCGGCCGTACCACGAGCCTTCGGCGAGTTGGGTCTTGCGCAGATAGGCGACGCCGCGGGCCAGCGCCGAGCTGGTCTCCGCGGTCTCGCCGAGCTGCGCCAGCATCGAGACGCAGCGCGCAGTGACGTCCTCGGTCGGCGGGTCGAGCAGCGCGCCGTGATCCGAGAACGGGATGTTGTTCAAATAATACTCGGTGTTGTTCACGTCGAAGGCAGCCCAGCCGCCATCGTCGCTCTGCATCCCCTCGATCCACTCGCGCCCGCGCGCGATCGCATTGTCGTAGGCCGCACTCGGCTGATCGCGGCGGGCGCGGTCGAGCGCCATAACCACCACGGCGGTGTCGTCCAGATCGGGGTAATGGGCATTGTTGTACTGGAACGCCCAGCCCCCGGGGCGGACGTTGGGCGCCTTCACCGCCCAGTCGCCCTTGAGGTCGAGCACCTGCTTCGGAATCAGCCAGTCCAGCCCCTTGCGCACCGGCAGCGCGGCCTCGGCGCCGCCCGCCTCCAGCAGCGCGTGGCAGGTCAGCGAGGTGTCCCAGATCGGCGAGACGCAGGGCTGGCAGTAGGCCTCCTCCTCGCCGACCACCAGCAGCAGGTCGATGCCGCGTCGGGTGATGGCGCGCGGCGGATGGTCCTCACCATAGCCCAGCACCTTGTACATCATCACCGTGTTGGCCATCGGCGGATAGATCGCACCGAGCCCGTCCTCGCCGTTCAGCCGCTCCTCGATGAAGGCGACCGCGCGGCCGATCGCATAACTGCGCAGCTTTTTCGGGATCAGCGGCTCGATCACCCGCAGCACCGCGTCGATCGAACCGAACAGCGTGAACAGGCCCCAGCTCTGATGCGGCGCCTTGGCCGGCATGCCGATCGATTGCGGGTCCTGCAGGAACAATTCATCGAGGCCGATGTCGAGCTTGTTGACCGCGCGCGGCTTCAGCGCCGCCAGCACCATCAGCGGCACGATCGTGGTGCGCGCCCAATAGGAGATCTTGTTGAGGTGGAACGGCGCCCACATCGGCAGCAGCATGATCTCGACCGGCAGCACCGGCACGCTGCGCCAGGTCAGAATGCCGAACATCGACAGAAGGAAGCGGGTGAACACGTTGACGTGGATCGCGCCGCCGCGCGCCAGGATCGCCTCGCGGGCCTTGGCCATATGCGGCGCGTCGATGCTGTCGCCGATCATCTTGAGGGCGAAGTAGGCCTTTACCGTCGCGCTGACATCGAACTCGCCGTCGTGCACCAGCGGCCAGCCGCCATGCGCGCCCTGGGTCCGGCGCAGGTAGACCGCGATCTTGGCCTCCAGCGCGGCATCGACCGGCTCGCCGAGATAGTGCCGCAGCAGCACGTATTCGGCCGGAATGGTACAATCGGCCTCAAGCTCGAACACCCAATGGCCGTCGTCGCGGCGATAACCGAGCAGCGCGGCACGCGCCGCATCGATCGAGGCGTCGAGCGTCCTGCCGCGCTCTGCGCCCAGAATGGTCGTACCGGAAGTCATTGAATTGCTAGTCTCCGTGCTTGTCGGCCGGCGCTCGCGCTCAGGCCTGACCCAGCGCCAGCACCAGGTCGGCGGCCCGGTTCCCGGACCGCACCGACCCCTCGATGGTGGCCGGCAACCCCGTATCAGTCCAATCGCCTGCGAGGAACAGGTTTTTCCACAGAGTGACCGGCCCCGGACGCAGGGCATGTTGTGCCGGCGTAGCCTCGAAGGTCGCCCGGCGCTCGCGGACAATTTGCCACGGCGGTAAATTCGCCGAAATACCGGCCACCTGACAGATCTCGCCCCAGATCGCGGCCGCGAGCTGGTCGCGCGGGGCGTCGACCAGCCGGTCGGCATTGCTGATGGTCACCGACAGCCGGTTCGGGAAGGCGAACAGCCACTCCACCACCCCGCCGATCACCCCAGTCAGCGCCGGCATCCCCGCCGGCGGCGCGTAATTGAAATGGGCGTTGACGATCGCCCGATAATTCTGCGGCGTCTTCAGCCCCGGCAGCAGCGAAGCCGCCGGCCGTGGCGGCACCGCCAGCACCACCGCGTCCTCCGGCCCGACCGTGACGACGTCTTCGCCGCCGAAGTTCAGACCAGCGACCCGGTCGCCGGATGGCGTCAGCGTCCGCAATTCGTGACCGAACCGCACCCCCGGACCGCTGCGCGCCAGCAATTCGACGGCCGGCTCGACCAGCACCGCGCTGAGACCGTCGCGGGCGATCAGCGGACGGCAGGCCTTGCCACCGGCGAGCAGCGTCTCGCGCACGATCGCGCCGGCGAGACCGGCCGATCCTTCGGGCGGGTCGACATTGAGCGCCGCCAGCAGCAGCGGCTGCACCAAACGGTCATACAGCGGGCCGCGGCAGGGGATGGTATCGCCGATCAGCTTGCTGGTCGGCGCCCACAGCAGCGGCGCCAGCGCCAGATAATCCCGGATCGCGGTGTCGGGCACCCGGCGACCGGCATCGAACAGCCAGAACGGCAGCCGGCCGCTGCCAAGGTCGAGCTTCCAGCGCGCGTTGGATCTCACATCCATGAAGTCGAACTCGGCGCGTTCTGGCCCGACCAGCCCGGCCTCGGTGCCGATCGACCGCGCATAGTCGCGCGCGGCGTGGTTGCCCGACAGCAGCAGATGATTGCCGTTGTCGATGACCAGATCGGTCTGGGCGTCGAAATACGAGCGGCAACGGCCGCCGGCCTGCTGCATCGCTTCGTGGACGTGGACGGTCAGCCCGGCGCGCGCGAGCTTCGTCGCGGCCGCGAGACCGGAGATTCCAGCACCGATGATGTGAACGGTTTTCGGCATCAGACGATCGCGTATTGTAGCAGGATGGCGATCTTCGCCGCCTTGCCGAGCTTGACCGGCGTCCGCGGCGGCGCGAAGCCGCGCGCGATCAGCAGTTGAAGGATCGAATAGTAATACTTGCCCATGATCCGCGGCGCCTTGACCACGCGGCGCGGATTGCGGCTCATCACCTCGTCGGCGGCGTCGAAGTGCTTCAGCGCGCGCGCCACCAGCGGCGCGCAGACATTTGGAACCGCCGGATCGGCGGCGACAGTCGCCGGATCGACGCTGGTGATGCCGGCGGCGAGCAGGCCTTCGCGCGGCAGATACAGCCGGCCGAGGCCGGCGTCCTCGTCGATGTCGCGCAGGATGTTGGTGAGCTGCAGCGCGCGGCCGAGATGGTGCGCGAGCAGGATGCCATCCTGCTCGGGCAGGCCGAAGATCCGCACCGACAGCCGCCCGACCGCGCTGGCGACGCGATCGCAGTAAAGATCGAGGGTGGCGTCTTCCGGCGCGCGGATGTCGGCGGTGACGTCCATCTCCATGCCGTCGATGATCGCGAGGAAATCCTCGCGCTTCAGACCGAAGGCTTGCACAGAGCCCTGATAATCCGCGAGCCGCGGCGGCGGCGCGCCGCGATACAGCGCGTCGATGTCGTCGCGCCAGCGCTGCAGACCGGCAGCCCGCAGGTCGCGTGGCTCGTCGGAATCGGCGATATCGTCGACGTAGCGGCAGAAGCTGTAGACCTGAAACATCGCCTCGCGCTGCGGACGCGGCAGGATGCGCATCGCGGCGTAGAACGAGCTGCCGACCGCGGCGCCCTGATGCTCGGCGGGTTCGGAGGTGGATTGCAGGGTCATGCGCGCGGCGCCGGCTTCGAGACCGGCCCCTTTCCAAAGGTGCGACGGGCGATTTCCGATCCGACCGCGCCGATCGTGGACAGCAGGAATTCGATCGGCTTCGGGTGCACCCGCTCGCTCAGCGGGTCGCGCACCTTGAGCATCGCCACGATTCGATCGGCGAAGGCCTGGATCACCGAGACTTCGAGGCCGAGCCGGAAATCCTTGATCTCGGCGGCGAGCGGGCGGCCCTCGCCGAGCAGCACATCGGTGCGCACGGCGAGCCCCTGCAGGCAGCGCAGCAGCGCCGGCGAGGACGTCAGATGGCCGAGGTCCTCGACCTTGGCGCCAGCCGCATCCAGCGCGTCGCGCGGCAGGTAGACCCGGTTGAGGTTGCGATAATCCTTGCCGCAATCCTGCAGGTGATTGTTGATCTGCAGCCCGGCGCAGAGCGCGTCCGACGCCGGCCAGGTCGAGGTGCTCTCGCCGTGGACGTCGAGCATGAAACGGCCGACCGGCATTGCCGAATAGCGGCAATAATGGATTACCTCGTCCCAATCCTCGTAGCGCAGCTTGGTGACGTCCATTCGAAACGCAATCAGCACATCCAGCGCGTGGCGCGGCGGCATGCCCCGCTCGGCCAGCGCGCGCCGCAGTTCGACCGCCTCCGGCTGGGTCGCCCCGTGGCCGAGCAGTTCGGCCTCGAGCAGATCGAGGTAGTCGAGCTTGGTCGCGGCGTCGAGCATCGCGTGGTCGGCGATGTCGTCGGCGGTGCGGACGAAATTGTAGAACGCCAGAATCAGCTCGCGATGCCGCGGATGGATGATCCACGACGCGACCGGAAAATTCTCGTCCCGGTGGGTCTTGCCGGATCGCAGTTCACTCGCAGACGTCATCGGCACCGGCCAACGCTTGTTTCGGACATGGACATTTCCGATCGGGATTTCAGGCATGGAAACGTCGCGAACGGACCCGCCCGGCATCCCGGGCAGGTCCGTTCGCGACGCCATATAAGGGAAAATCGCCGGTTAAACCAACGATATTGACGCCGATCGTCCAGAGCCGCGACGGCCCCGGATCACGGCATCACCGGCGCGGCGGATGGCGGAACACCCTCCCCCGGCCGGCGCGGTCGATCACTGACCGTGGCTGAGCAGCACCTGGTTGCAGGCACGGCTGATCTTCGGCCGATTCTCCTTCAGGCAGGCCAGGATCGCGAAGTCGCCCTGATCCATCAACGCGCGGCAGTGACGCGACACGTCGCGCGAGCAGGCGGCCTGCTCCTCGGGCGTCCCGCTGCGCTGCTGCTGCTGGGCAAAGGCGCCGGTCGACATCGGGACGAGCAGCAGCGTGAGCGCAACCAAAGTCTTCTGCATTTTCTTCCTTCGAGATGTTGGGGAATTCGGTCTCCGTCCGATCAACGTCAAAGCGACGCCTGGACAGGCCGTCAAGCCTCGATCGACACGGATGTGCAAGCCGCCATCTGGCCGCTCAAATGCGGCCAAATTCGCGCCGATACTGCGACGGTTGCGACGATGTTTCAAATATGGCCGAAACCGTGACACATTTCTTCGCGAAGCGTTGCGAATTTGAGACAATTGGGCAAGGGTTTCGTCGTTGCGAAAGTGTCCATCGGGGCACAACCGACGGCTCTCCGCGCGCGTCCGGGTTTGCGGAGAACAAACCGAGATACTATTTGATTTGAACCTGTCGTTGCTCGACGACACTAACAGGCTGATGCGGCGGAGCGTCGTTTCGGCACGAATTTTCAGGGGTCAACAAGAATGAAACTGCTTCGGTCATCATCTTCGCTTCATGCCTTGAAGGCCGCCGGCGTCGCGGCGGCGATGCTGCTGTCGGCCTCGGCCAGCTACGCAGAAGGACCGTTCGCCGGATTTGAAGGTGCATGGTCGGGCACTGGCACGGTCGCCTTGTCCGACGGCTCCAAGGAGCGCATCCGTTGCAAGGCGACCTACAAGGTCGGCGGCGGCGGCAACCAGCTCGCGCAGACGCTGCGCTGCGCAAGCGACAGCTACAAATTCGACCTGACCGCCGACGTCGCCAGCAACGGCGACCGGATCTCCGGCAACTGGAGCGAGGCCAGCCGCAACATCAACGGCAATCTGCAGGGCAAGGCCGGCGGCGGCAATATCGAAGTCTTCGTCGAGGCCGCCGGTTTCGCCGCCAGCATCTCGCTGACGACGCGCGGCAACAAGCAGTCGGTCGCGATCAGCTCCAAGGGCGACATCCGCGGCGTCAACATCAGCATGACCAAGGGCTGATCCTCGATCGTCGATCAAAAACCCCTCGGACCGGCCGGTCCGAGGGGTTTTTTCATTTGAACCGCGTCGCGACGAACGATCTGCAGACGCGTCCCTTCCAACTTCCACTCCGCCCGTAATGCTCTACACCACCGGCCCCGGCTTGCGGTTGCGGCGCAGCCGCTCGGCCATGCTGATCAACCACATCGCAGTCGGCCGCAGGATGAACAGGTCGGCGATCAAGGCTGCGACCATCGCGAACGCGCTGAGCCAGCCGAACAGCCGCAGCGACGGCAGGTCGGAGAACACCGTGACGCCGAGCCCGCAGGCCAGCACCACGGTGGTGAGAATCAGCGCCGGACCGACCAGCACAGTGGCGCGCTCGACCGCGGCCGCGGCGCTGGTCCCCGGCGAGCTCTCCAGCCGCAGCCGGTTGAGAAAGTGGATCGTCGCACTGAGGCCGAGGCCGAACGACACGATCAGCGCGACCGCGCTGGCGAACTGCAGCCCCTCGCCGAGCCCCCACAGCAACGTGCCCGACAGCACCACCGGGAAGATTCCCGGCAGGATGCAAGCGAGCATCACCACCACCGAACGGAACGCCAGCCCGATGAACATCGCCACCAAGGCGAATTCGATGGTCAGGGCGTGGTTGAGTTTCGAGATCATGTCCGCGCTGTTGCGCGCCGCAATCGCCGACAGGCCGGTGACCGCGACTTCGTAGCCCGGGTGCTTCGCGCGTACCGCATCGAGCGCGTGGTCGAGCTTCTGCACCACCGGCAGAATCTCGCTGGAATCGAGATCCGGCACGCGGCCGGACACCACCACCGCGGTCTGGTCCGCGGAGATGAACCGGCGCACCAGATGCTCGGGGATGACGTCGACATATTCCTTCAGCGTTGCGACGTCGTCGGTATGCGCCTTCTCGGCGAGCCAGCGACGCAGCGTCTCCAGCGACCAGACGTTGCCGACGCCGGCCTGCTTCTCGACCATGGCGTGGACATCGGCGATGGTCTGCAGCGTCTGTGGCGAATACAGCGTCTGCCCTTTGGGGAATTCGACCAGCACGTCGATCGGATTGGCGCCGGTGAGCTTGGCGTCGAGCCGATCGCTGGCCTGCACCGCCTGCTGCTTGTCGGGCACCTGATCGGCGAGTCGGTAGCGGGGCTCGAGATTGGCGTAGATCACGCCGAGCCCGCCGACCAGCAGCAGCGCGAGCAGGCTGAACAGCCCGGGGCGGCCGACCATCCGCACCGCGATGAAGGCGCAGAACCGGCGCAGCGCATTGACCCCGAGATCGGCGCTCTGGAACTTGGCGGCGAACGCCTGCTCGTTGCGCACCAGCAGCACGCCGAACACCGGCACCAGCGACAGCACCGCGATCAGCGCGATCACCGTGGCGACGAGGCCCGCCTCACCGAACGCGCGGATCAAGTCGGAGTCGGAAAACTGCAGCGCGATGAAGGAAATGCCGGCGGTCGCGTGGGTCAGCACGCAGGCCGGGCCGACCACCAGCACGGCGTTCCTGAAGGCGGTGTATTTGTCCTCGCCGGCGATCAACCGATCGCGCGCCGCAAAAGTGAGCTGCATCGAGTCGGCGAAGCTGATCACCATGATCAGCGGCGTCATCACGTTGAGGAACATGTTGAGGCTGAAGCCGGTCCAGCCGAGCACGCCGAGCGACAGCAGGATCGCCAGCAGCGGCGGAAACGCCGCCACGATCATGAACGAGATCTTGCGGAAGAACAGGATCGCGATGATGCAGCCGGCGAGGATGCCGGCGATGTTGTAGATCAGGCCGTCGCGCTCGACCGCGTTGCGGATCTCGAGCTGCATCACCGGAACGCCGGACAATTGCCGCGACAGGCCGGTGCCTTCGAGGTCCTCGGCCATCACCTTGCGGATTTCGGCGATCGTCTCCGACAGCTTGTTGTTGCCGACGATCTCCGGCTCCAGCGACAGCACGATCAGCGCCAGCGTGCCGTCCTCCGAGATCAGCTTGCCGCGGATGATCTCGTTGCTCTTCACAGTCTCGATGAACTTGTCGTAGGCCTCGCCTTCCGGCAGTTCGTTGGGAAACAAGGCCGCCGGCAGCTTTCCGGGCTCAGGCGCCTGCCGCGCCGAAAACAGCGAGATCAGACCGCGGGTGCCGTCGACGAGTTGCAAATCTGTGACCAGATCGCGCAGTTTCTCGAGATTGTCGCGCGCGAGCAGGTTCTTGCCTTCGACCACCACCAGCACGTCGAATTCGGACGAGGGAAAGCGCTTGGTGACCTGCTCGTATTGGTGGAATTCCTTGGTGTCGGACCGGAACAGCTGGCTCAGCGAATCGTCGATCTTGATGCGCTGGATGCCGAAGATCGCCGCCACGATCAGCACGGCCAGGACGATGCAGGACAGGATCGGTGCGCGGATCGCGATCAGCCCCATCCGCTCCAGCCCGAAGGCGATGCTGACCCGGCGCCGATTCAGTTCGTCGACTTCGGCATCTTTGACGTTCTTATCCAGCATGCGCTGTTCCGTTCTGGCGGTCACGCGATGAACCGAGATATCCGGCACGATTGCGACACCGCCGCGCCCGGGAAAGGTTCATCCGTGCCGAAATGTGATGGAGTTCATCGTTTGCTTGATTTACCGGCCCGGTGGCTCCGCAGCTGGAGCGCCGGGGGCACAGTTCACCAGATTCGCAGCACCGACGCGAACCGCGCCAGCGTGATCATCCTGGCCCGGGCAGCTCCGCCGGTGTGGAGCCACCCTCGCCGCTTTCATCCTTCAAGGCAACGCCGGAGGCACCGCGCGCCATCGATTCACGTACCAGCCACGCAATCTTGAACGCCGCCTCGTCGGGGCTGATGCCGGCAGCATGGATGTTGGACACGCAATTCCGGTCGGCATCGGTGCGGCCGGGTCTCGGACCGAGAGTGACATAAGCGCCGAGGCTGGCCGGCGCCGACAAGCCCGGCCGCTCCCCGATCAGCACCAGCACGATCCGCGCGCCGAGCAGCGCACCGATCTCGTCGCCGAGCGCCACCCGGGCGCCGGTGACGACGGCGGCCGGCCCGACGCCGATCCCCGACGCTGCAAGCCGAGGTAGCAGCCGGCGCACCACCTCGCCCGCCTGGGCCGCCACCGCCACCGGCGACAGCCCGTCGCCGATCACCAGAGCGAGATCAGCGGTGGACGGATGAGCTTCGAGCATTGCCCGCGACGCCGGGTCGAGCTGGCGACCGAGATCGGGCCGCGCGAGATAATCCCGGCGCGACTGTGCCCGGCTCGACACCTGCAACGGCGTCAGGCCGAGCGCGCCGAGTTCTGCGGCGACCGCGGCGGCGTCGAACGCGGCATGCACCGCGTCCCGGGCACGGGCATGAGCCAGCGTGAAATCCAGCAGCGCATCGGTGGTCAGGCTGACGCCGGCCCGGCCGAGCGCGACCCTGGCCGGGGTCAGGCGGCGCAGATCGCTGAGCGCGGGCGGAGCAGTCGGAGACGAAGTCATAGTTCACCCTTTTGGGCCGCACAGGGGACGCGAGGGACGTCGAGCGACAAATCCTATTCCGCAGGCACCGAGGCCTCACGCAGCCGGATCGAATAGTTCGACGCATTGGCCTGACCGCGCGACGCCTCGCGTGCATAGACGATCAGATGGTGTGCGACCACCATCACCAGAAGCAGATTCTCGATGTCGCCGCGAATCAGCCGGGGCAGCGCAAACTTCCAGAACGCCAACCTATAGTCGCCGCGAATGCCGATACGCCAGATGATGTTGCGCAGCATGATCAGGCCGCGCTTGACGTTGGCTTTCGAAGCCCGCTGCGGCGTATTCGGATGGAGTCGCGTCGCGTAAGCGTGGCGGACCTGATATTCGTAGCGGCTCAGCAGCGCTTCAGGCTCATAGGCGCGCGCCATGCAGTCCTTCCACATCGCCACCACTTGATCGTGCGGCAACAGGAAGTCGACATTGGATTCGCGGCCGTCGTCGTGAATCAACCGACCTTCACGCTCCAGTCGATCCCACAGCGGGGTCTTCGGCAGCGCCTGCAGGAGATTGATCGTCAGCAGCGGAATCTGCGACTGCTCGATGAACTGCATCAGGAATTCACCGGTCTCCGGCGTATCGGTGTCGAGGCCGAGGATGATGCCGGACACCACTTCGATACCGTAACTCGAGATCGTCTGCACCCCCTCGAGAATCGGGACCATCATGTTGTGGTCCTTTTGCATCGCTTTCAGCGCCGTCGGATCCGGCGTCTCGATGCCGCAGAAGATCGTGGTGAAGTATGCGTCCCGCATCAGCGTCAGGATTTCCGGACGCTTGGCGATGTTCAGCGTCGCCTCGCAGGCGAGTTGCAGCGCGAAGCCGGTACGCTTCTGCCACTCGACGAGATGCGGCAGCAGATCGAGCGCGGCCTTGCGGTTGCCGATGAAATTGTCGTCGACGAAATACACCGAGCCGCGAATGCCGCATTCGACCATGCGGTCGAGTTCGATGATGATCTGCTCCGGGGTCTTCAGCCGCGGATTGCGGCCGTAGAGCGCGGGGATATCGCAGAACTCGCACTGGTACGGGCAGCCGCTGGAATACTGGATGCTCCCCAGCATGTATTTGCTGCATTCCGCCAGCTCGTAGGCCGGAATCGGAAACAGCGTCATGTCGAGGCGATCTTCGGTGGTGAAGACGATCTGTCGATCTGGCCGCGCCACGTCGTGCGCAAGCCGGGCGATCAGCTGATCGGTGGCATCGCCGAGTTCGCCGACGTGCAGATAGTCGAAGCTCGGGTAGTGGTCCGGGCAGGCGCTGACCGACGGACCGCCGATCGCGGCCGGCAGATCGTAAGCGTGCGCGCGCCGGCAGATGTCGATCATCTGCTGCCGCTGGATGTGCATGCCGCTGACGAATACCGCATCGGCCCAATCGAAATCGTCATCGGTGGCAGGCCGGATATTCTCGTCGATGAAACGCACCGACCAGTCTTCCGGCAGATAGGCGGCGATCACGAGCAGGCCCTGCGGCGGCATGAAGGCCGCGACCCCGTCCATCAGCGGATAGGAGTTCTGGAAGGTGCCGAAGGACTTCGTGTAGCGCGGAAAAACGCACAGAATGCGACGGCTGCTCTGGCCGGATTCAGCTCTCATCAGACTCCCTCGGGGAACTATTCTTGGAAACCGTCTTTGGTTATGTGAACCGGATGCCCGGAACGGTTCGAACGACGGGCATGATTCAAGCCGTCTGGCATAACTTCCAAACCGCAGACCTGGTTCCAAATTGGCGCGAGCAATCCCGTTTGCGAGGCGTCAAGGCGATCTAATCACGGCAAAATCCGCCCGGCCACCGAATTCTTCGGTGGTGATCTGGGCATGCGAGCGGCGGCTCAGGCGATCAGCCGGGCGGCGAAGTCCGGCAGCCGCCCATCGGCGGCCGTCAGACGGAGGTCGGCCTGGGAGAGCCCGGTGCGAACGAGCCAGTCGTCGAACTCCGGGGCTCGCTTCAGACCGAGAAGTTCGCGGACGTAGAGCGCGTCGTGAAACGAGGTCGACTGGTAGTTCAGCATGACGTCGTCGGCGCCGGGCACGCCCATGATGAAGCTGACGCCGGCGGTGGCCAGCAGCGTCAGCAGCGTGTCCATGTCGTCCTGGTCGGCTTCGGCGTGGTTGGTATAGCAGATGTCGACGCCGAGCGGCAGGCCTAGCAGCTTGCCGCAAAAATGGTCCTCCAGCCCGGCGCGGATGATCTCCTTGCCGTCGTAGAGATATTCGGGGCCGATGAATCCGACGACGCTGTTGACCAGCAGCGGCGCATAGGCCCGCGCCACCGCATAGGCTCGCGCCTCGCAGGTCTGCTGATCGACGCCGTGATGGGCGTCGGCCGACAGCGCGGAGCCCTGCCCGGTCTCGAAATACATCACATTTTCGCCGACGGTGCCCCGCTTCAACGAGAGCCCGGCGTCGTGCGCCTCCTTCAGGATCGACAGGTCGATGCCGAAGCTGCGGTTGGCGGCTTCGGTGCCGGCAATCGACTGGAACACCAGATCGACGGGCACTCCCTCCTCCATCAATCGCAGCGAGGTGGTGACGTGGGTCAGCACGCAACTCTGGGTGGGGATCGCCAGCCGCGTGATGACGTCGTCGAGCAGCCGCACCAATTGCCCAAGCACCGCCGGATCGTCGCTCGCCGGGTTGATGCCGATACAGGCATCGCCGGCGCCGAGCAGCAGGCCGTCCAGCGTCGAGGCGGTGATGCCGCGAACATCGTCGAACGGGTGATTGGGCTGCAACCGCACGCTCATCCGGCCCGGCAGGCCGATCGTGTTGCGGAAACGGGTGACGACGCTGCACTTCTTGGCGACCAGGATCAGATCCTGGTTGCGCATCAGCTTGCTGACCGCGGCGGCCATTTCGGGAGTGACGCCGCGCGCGATCGCGGCGAGCGTCGCGGGCGTCGCCGCATCCGACAGCAGCCAGTCGCGGAAACCTCCGACGGTGAGCGCGGCAATCGGAGCAAAGCTTTGCGCGTCGTGGCTGTCGACGATCAGCCTTGTGACCTCGTCGTCTTCATAGGGGATGACGGTCTCATTGAGAAATTGCCGCAGCGGCACCTCGGCGAGCGCCATCCGCGCCGCGACCATCTGCTCGGCACTGTCGGCGGCGACGCCGGCGAGCCGGTCACCGGATCGAGGGGGCGTGGCTCTGGCGAGCAGGTCGCGCAGATTGTCGAAGACGTAAGCGACGTTACCGATAGCGTGACGATAGAGCATGGCATTCCCGTCGAGGCCCGCAGGATTTGCGGGCACCCACGAGATGCAAGCTAGCATCGACCAGGACGCTAAGCGACCCGGACGGTTGCGAGAAATTTTTGCACTTCGACGCGCAATCGGCCGTTTTCGTTGGACAATAATTGCGCAGACGTGAGGACGCGCGACGACGCCGCCCCGGCGTCCGCAGCACCGCGATTGACGTCGGCGATGCTGGACGCGACCTGGTTGGTTCCGACCGCGGCCTGGCTGACGCTGCGCGAAATCTCCTGCGTGGCAGTGCCCTGCTCGTCGACCGAGGCGGCGACGGCCGAAGCGATATGGGCGACCCGCCCGATGGTGCCGCCGATCTCCTTGATCGCGACCACCGACTCCCGCGTCGCGGACTGGATCTCGGCGATCTGTGCGCTGATTTCGCCGGTGGCCTTCGAGGTCTGTTCGGCCAGTGCCTTGACCTCCTGCGCGACCACGGCGAAGCCGCGGCCCGCCTCGCCCGCGCGCGCGGCCTCGATGGTCGCGTTGAGCGCCAGCAGATTGGTCTGCGCCGCAATGGTGGTGATGAGCTGGGTGACGTCGCCGATCCGGGTGGCCGCCTGTGCCAGCTTGGCGATCCGCGCATCGGTCTGCTCGGCCTGCGTCACCGCTTCGGCGGCGATGCTGCGCGATTCGCGGACCTGGCGTCCGACTTCTCCGACCGACGCGTTCATCTGTTCGGCAGCCGAGGCCACCGACTGCACGTTGTTGGACGTCTCCGTGGACGCCGTCGCGACGACATTGGAGAGCTGCAGCGTCACGGCGCTGCCCTTGGCCAAGGCGTCGGCCGATTCCTCCAGCTCGCGCGAAGCGGCACCGACCGCTTCAATGATCTGGCCGACCGCGGTCTCGAAACCGTCGGCGAGCTGATGCAGTTCGGCGCGGCGGGCGGCCGCCGCCGTGCGTTCCAGCGCCTCGCGCTCGGCGTGTTCGCGCTCCGCCTTGCTGGCCGCCTGAACCTTGAAGGCTTCGACGGCCCGCGCCATCCGGCCGACCTCGTCGCCACGTTCCAGCCCGGGCAGTCGCACGTCGAAATTGCCGCTCGCCAGTTCATGCATTGCGCCCGACATCGCCACCACCGGACGAGCGATGCCTCTGCCGATCAGGAACGACACGGCGATGCCGATCAGCGAAATCACCGCCAGGACGGCGCCGAGCATCCACTGCTGGCGATCCAGCGCGATTCCGGCCTGCGCGATCTGCCGGTCACGCGCGTCGTTGCTGGACACGATCAGGTCGCTGATGAGGGCATCGATTTCGGTGAAGCTCTTCTCCGCGCTCTTGATGAACAGCAGCGCCGAGCCGGCGTCGCCGTCGGCCATCTCGATCGCGTTCTTCGCCTGCTTCTGGTAGCCCGCGACCGCCGCTTTCAGCTTTTGGATCGCCGAGTCGCCGCCGAGCGATTTTTCGACGTCTGCCAGGGCTTGCGGAATTCGGGCGATAGCCGCGATCGCCTCTTTGGAGACCTGGGCGAGCTTGGCTTCGTCGGTCTCGTTGGCGGCGGTGGCGGCGAGCCGATAGAGCTTCGCGTGGGCGGTCCACGCGGCGTTGTTGAGGTCGGCGGCGAGTTCCGACGACCGAACGGGACCCGATACCAGCGCGTCGACGCTTTGCTGATTGGTGCGCAACGCCTGCAACGCGTAGACCCCGATACCTATCAGCGCAATCGCGAGCAGTGCCGGAGCGAGCTGGACCTTCCATGAAAGGCCGATATTAGCGATCCCACGTCCCATCAGGAAAGTCCCCGAGTGTCGGATCGTCGCCGGTTCTCGCCGGCGACGACGCAATGCCGCGCTCTAGAGTTTGTAGACGCCCGCGCAGACCGCGGTGTTGTCGACCCGTTCGCAATACATTTCCTTGGGTTCGACTTTCTTGCTGACCGGATTGACGAACTTGTAGTCCTGCCAGAACGACGGCTGCTTGCCGGCGAGTTCGACGCGCTCCTTGACGTAGAGCTTGCCGTCGACGTCCTGCGCGTCGATCATGTCCTTGCCGACGAACTTGGCATTGGCGCCATGGGCGAGCACCTTGCCGTCGAGCTGATAGACCACGACGTAGAGATCGTCCTTCACGAACGGTCCCGCCTTGTCGCTGATCAGCGGATAGGTCTTGTCGGCGCCGTCGGACTTGATCGCACTGACGGCTTTCTTCACCATCGCGATCGCATCGTCCTTGCTGGCGCCGGCGGCGGCCGGAACGATAGTGAGCGCCGTCGCTGCGGCGGCGACGGCCAATATGAATTTTGTGCGCACGTGCGGATCTCCTCCTGGATGATCAGAAGCCCGAGGTGGGCGGCGGCACCACCCTCTCAGCCAATCGCGAACGTGTCGTTAAAGAACGACCCTGGGACAAATCCGAGGTCGCAACAGGTACGACGATACTAATTAGTTGGCCGTCGATGGATGCAGTCCTCGGGAACCTACCGGACTACTCGATCGGAATGACGTCGACCGCGACCGACAATTTCTGCTTGCGCGAGCCGACGATCACGCCGTCGACCGGCGAGACGTCGGAGAAATCGCGGCCGACCGCGAGCACGATATGGTCGTTGCCGATCAGCAGATCATTGGTCGGATCGAACCCGACCCAGCCGGTCTCGTTGCCGCACCACACTGTGACCCAGGCGTGGGTGGCGTCGGCGCCTTGCAGCCGCGGCTGGCCTTCCGGCGGATAGGTCCGCAGATAACCACTGACATAGGCGGCCGGCACGCCGAGCCCGCGCAGGCCAGCGATCATCACGTGTGCGAAATCCTGGCAGACGCCGTGGCGCTTCTCGAAAACTTCCGCGAGCGGCGTCGAGATCACCGTCGCCTTCGGGTCGTATTTGAAGTCGCTGTGAATGCGGCGCATCAGATCGGCAGTTGCGGCCAGAATGCCGCGCGCCGGCGCAAAACTCTTCGCCGCGTAGCGGGTGACGGCGTGCTGGATCGGAACCAGCGAGCTCGGAAACACGTAGCCGACCGGCGCGTCCGCATCGAGGCTGGCGCAATCCAGCGCCGCCTCGCGCACGCTTTCCCACGCCGCGCTGCCGCTGTCGCGTGCCGGGGGCTTGCGATCGACTTCGACGCGGGAGCGGCTGTCGATCCGCAACACCTTGTGCGGCGTCTCGATCACGATGCTGTCGGTCGGAATGCCGAAGAAATCGACCCGTGTCGTGCGCGTCGCCGGCTTCGGCTTGATCTCGATACTGTGCGAGATCAGTTTCTGGCTGGCGTCGCTCATCGGCTTCAGCCGCAGGGAACAGCGCGCGTAGCTGACCGGACTGCCGTAGCTGTAGGACGTGACGTGGCGGATGTCGTAGATCAAGCCAACCCCGTCAGCTTTTCCGGGCGCGTCGCGCTGGCGCCGTGCGGGAAGTAGTGCGCCCCGATCGCATCGGCCAGCGACAGCAGATCCTGCTCCACCGCGAACAGCCACCGCGCGTCGAGCGCGGACGCCTCGGCCGTGGTCAGCGTCGCCTGCAGCGCCACCGCGAGACGCTGCGGCCGCTCGATCAGCCCGCCCTCCTTCAGCGACGGCAGGCTGGCGATGTGCTCGTTCAGTTCCTCGACCTGAAACGCCACCGAGCGCGGATTGTACGGATCCAATACCGCGAGATCGCGCACCGGTGCCAGCAACGGCGCCAGCAGATAGCGCGAGCGGTAGGTGATCTGGCAATCGACCAACGTCAGCAACACGTCGAGGTCTTCGGCGCTGGCGTCGTCGGGGGCGAACTGCCGCGCGAACCGTGCCGTATTGACGGCCCGCTCGATCCGGCGACCCATCCGAAGGAACCGCCAGCCGGCGGCGCGGTTCATGTTTTCCTGCGACAGGCCGGAGAAGCTCGCCAGTTCCTGCAAGGTGATTTCCGCCAGCCCCGTCACCGCATCCTCGTCCTCGGCCGGCTTCGCCAGCCGCGCCTCGGTCTGCGTGATCACCTGCCAGGCATCGGGCGACAGCCGCTCGCGCAACGACGATGCGTTGCGTTGCGCGGCGCGGATCAGGGACAGCGCCGAACCGAACTGCTCCTCGCTCTGCAGCGCGTCGGCGGCGATCTTCGCGGTCTGCGCGCGCGCACCGAGCGAGGTCGCGCCCCAACTGATCAGCAGCCGCTGAATGCGTTCGATGGCGTGATGCAGCGGCCCCTTGCCGGGGTCGCGCTGCGGCGCGCTGAGCGCGCGCACCAACCGCAGCGTCGCTTCCGCGCGCTCGAGATAGCGACCGAGCCAGAACAGATTGTCGGCGGCGCGGCTCGGCAGCAGGCCGGTGATCCGCCGGATCCGGACGTTGTCGACAGCGGGCAGCAGCGACGCCGTCGACACCGCATGATCGGACACCACCCACACGTCGGCGGCCCGGGCGCCCTCGCCCATCGACACCGCACGCGAGTCGAGCCGCTCGGCAATCCGGCAGAAGCCGCCGGGCATGACCGTCCAGCCGTGTTCGGTCGCCGCGGCGAACACCCGCAGCACGAACGGCCGCGGCGCCAGCTTGCCGTCGTCCCATACCGGCGTGGTCGACAGCCGCACCTGTTCCTGCGCCACGTAGTCGATGCCGCGGGTGGCGATCGCATCGCGGAGCCGGTCGCGCACCGCCGGCGGCAATTCCGCGGGCAGCACGGCGCCGCTGTGGGAGAAGCCCGGCACGGTCGGACCATAGGCCCCTTCGATGACGAAGTCGTCGAGCCGCGACAGCACCTCGTCCCGGGCCCGCGCCTGACCGCACCACCAGGTGGCGATGTGCGGCATCGCCAGATCTTGGTCGAGCAGGCGGCGGCTCAGACTCGGCAGAAATCCGAGCAGCGACCGCGCCTCGATCACGCCGGCGCCGGGCATGTTGGCGACGACGACGCCGCTCTTGCGCAGCACGTCGATCAGTCCCGGCACGCCGAGTTGCGACGAGGCGTCGAGTTCGAGCGGATCGAGCGAATTGGAATCGACCCGGCGCAGCAGCACGTCGAGCCGCTTCAACCCGGCCACGGTGCGGATGTGGACACGATCGCCGGAGACCGCGAGGTCGTCGCCTTCGACCAGCAGGAAGCCGAGATAGCGCGCCAGCGTGGCGTGCTCGAAATAGGTCTCGCTGAACGGCCCCGGCGTCAGCACGCCGATCCGCGGCTCGTCGCGGTCCGCACTGGCGCGCAGGCTGTCGCGGAACGCCTCGAAGAACGGCGCGACGCGTTCGACATTCATCGACTTGTAGAGATCGGTGAAGGCGCGCGACAGCACCAGCCGGTTTTCCAGCGCGTAACCGGTGCCCGACGGCGCTTGCGTGCGATCGCCGAGCACCCACCAGCGGCCGTCCGGACCGCGGCCGATATCGGCCGCGTAGAGATTCAGATAGCGGCCGCCCGGCGGCTTCACACCGCAGATCGCGCGCACATATTCCGGGCTGCCGGCAATCGCCGCAGCCGGCACCGCCCCCTCCGCGATCAATCGCCCGTCGCCGTAGAGATCCTGCAACACGTGTTCGAGCAGCGTCGCACGCTGCGCGATCCCGGCCGCGATCTGCTGCCATTCGGCATCGTCGATCAGCAGCGGAACGTGACTCAGCGGCCAGGCGCGCTCGGTGGCGTCGCCCGGCGCGCGATAGGTGACGCCGGCGTCGCGCAGATGGCGGTCTGCAGCGCGGAATCGACGCTCGATCTCGTCGGGCGCAAGGCCCGCGAAGGCGTCGAAGTAACGGCTCCACACCGCGCGGGGCGCGCCGTCGTCGCCGATGAATTCGTCGGGAATGCCGGGCAGTCGCGCATAGTCGCGAGTCCATTGCGCGACCTTCCGGTCACGCGGACGGACGCGTTTCGACTGACTGCTCTGCTCCGCCAATATCTCGACTCCCCTGCACGCTCATCAATGCAGCAGCGGCGTGCGCAAGTCGAGGGTCAGGGGGAATTCAAATGAACGTTCTTCCTGCGGCGGATCGATCCGCCCGGGGGTGTGACCGTGATCCTGGAAGCGCGCGAGCCGCCGCGCCTCGGCCTCGTAGGAGTTGACCGGCTTGGTCTCGTAGGACCGCCCGCCGGGGTGAGCGACGTGATAGACGCAGCCGCCGAGCGAGCGGCCGTTCCAGGTATCGACGATGTCGAACACCAGCGGGGAATGCACCGGTATCGTGGGGTGCAGCCCCGACGCCGGCTGCCAGGCCTTGAACCGCACCGCCGCCACCGCCTCGCCGGAGCGCGCGGTCGGCGTCATCGGCAGCCGACGGCCGTTGCAGGTGATGACGTGGCGGCCCTCGACGAAGCCCTCGGCCTTGACCTGCAGCCGCTCCACCGAACTGTCGACATATCGCACGGTGCCGCCGGCGCTGCCTTCTTCGCCGAGCACGTGCCACGGCTCCAGCGCCTGGCGCAGCTCCAGCGTGACGCCGCCGTGATAGACGCTGCCGAAGACGGGAAAGCGGAATTCGAGCTGCGCGGTGAACCATTCCGGCTCGAAGGCGTAGCCGGCACGGCCGAGCTCGGCCAGCACGTCGCGAAAATCCTCCCACAGGAAATGCGGCAGCATGAAGCGGTCGTGCAACGTGGTGCCCCAGCGCACGAATTTTCCGTCGAGCGGCTGCTTCCACAGCATCGCGATCAGGGCGCGGATCAAAAGCTGCTGCGCCAGGCTCATTCGCGGATCGGGCGGCATCTCCAGCGCGCGAAACTCGACCAGACCGAGGCGCCCGGTCGGGCTGTCGGGCGAATACAGCTTGTCGATGCACAATTCGGCGCGATGGGTGTTGCCGGTGATGTCGACCAGAATGTGCCGGAACAGCCGGTCGACCAGCCACAGCGGGCCTTTGACGCCGGGCGGCGGCACATGCGCCAACGCGATCTCCAGCTCGTAGAGCGAATCGTGCCGCGCCTCGTCGATCCGCGGCGCCTGGCTGGTCGGGCCGATGAACATGCCGGAGAATAGATAGGACAACGACGGATGCCGCTGCCAGAACAGCACCAGGCTCTTCAGCAGATCCGGCCGTCGCAGGAACGGCGAGTCCGCGGGCTTGGCGCCGCCGATCACGACATGATTGCCGCCGCCGGTGCCGGTGTGGCGGCCGTCGATCAGGAAGCGGTTGGCGCCGAGACGCACCCGGGCCGCCTCTTCATACAGGCCGAATGTGGTCTGCACCGCCTCGCGCCAGTTCCGGGCGGGGTGGATGTTGACTTCGATCACGCCGGGATCGGGCGTCACCTTGATGACCTCGATACGCGGATCGAACGGCGGCGGATAGCCTTCGACGTGGACCTGGAGCTGCATCTCCTCGGCGGTCGCTTCCACCGCCGCGACCAATTCGAGATAGTCCTCGATGGTCTCGGTGGGCGGCATGAAGGCGCACAGCACGCCCTCGCGGATTTCGATCGACATCGCGGTGCGGACGCCGCCCTTGCGCAGCTTCTGCTCCTCGACATTTTGATGTGGGGCCGTGGGCGATGCGGCCGCCTGCTCGTAGACCGGAAGCTGGTCGAGTTCCGCGGCGGGCGGCGGCGCATAGGCCGGCGCCACATAGCTCGGCAGCGCGTCGCGTTCGTCCAGCGGATCGCGCTCGACGACGAACGGATAGTCCTCCTCGGGGATGTGCGGCAGCGACGCGATCGGCAGCCGCAGGCCCATCGGTGAATCGCCGGGGACCAAAAACAGATTGCCGCGACGCAGCTTCCAGCGCTCGCTGCGCCAGCGCTTCTTCGGCGTCGGCACTTCGGCGTTCCAGGCCTGAATCGGCAGCACGAATCCCTTCGGCGTGGTCAGGCCGGAATCGAAGATCCGCGCCATCCGCGCGCGCTCTTCGGGGTCCGCGAGCTTGTTGTCGAGCGGATCGACGTTGGGCGGCAGGGTCGCTTCCTTCTGCAGCCAATGGCTCGGGTCCTCGAACGCAGGCAACACGTAATCGGTGTCGATGCCGAGCCGCTTGGCGGTGCCGAGCGCGAATTGCTCCGCTTCTTCCACGCGCGCCGGACGCTGGCCGAACACCGGCGCGATCAGATCGGCGTTCTTCCAGATCGGCAATCCGTCCTTGCGCCAGTACAGGCCGAACGCCCAGCGCGGCAGGCTTTCGCCCGGATACCATTTGCCCTGGCCGAAATGCAGCAGGCCGCCCGGCGCGAACCGCGTCCGCAGCCGGCGGATCAGATCGTCGGCGAGCATGCGCTTGGCGCCGCCGACCGCGGCGACGTTCCACTCCGGCGATTCCATGTCGTCAATGGAGACGAAGGTCGGCTCGCCGCCCATTGTCAGCCGGACGTCGCCGGCGACGAGATCGGCGTCGACCTTGTCGCCCAGCGCATCGAGCCGCGCCCAGGATTCGTCCGAGAACGGCCTGGTGATCCGCGGCGCCTCGCGGATGCGTTTGACGCTCATCTCGAAATTGAAATCGACATTGGCGAAGCCGACCACGCCCGAGATCGGCGCCGCGGTCCGGTAATGCGGCGTGGCGGCGACCGGGATGTGGCCCTCGCCGGCGAGCATTCCCGAGGTGACGTCGAAGCCGATCCAGCCGGCGCCCGGCAGATACACCTCGCACCAGGCGTGCAGATCGGTGAAGTCGGTCTCGACCTCGCGCGGCCCTTCGACCGGATCGATGTCGGGGCGCAACTGCACGAGATAGCCGGAGACGAAGCGTGCGGCGAGACCGATATGACGTAGCGTCTGGATCAGCAGCCACGCCGAATCGCGGCACGAGCCCGCGCCCGCGGCGAGCGTTTCCTCCGGCGTCTGCACGCCGGGCTCCATCCGGATGATGTAGCGGATGCGCTCGCGCAGCTTCGCGTTCAGATCGACCAGGAAATTGACCGTGCTCTCCGCCTCGCGCGGGATGCTCGCGAGATAGTCCTTGAACAGCGGCCCCGGCTCCGTCGTCGCCAGATACGGCGCGAGTTCGGTCATGAGGTCATTGCTGTAGTCGAACGGAAAGGTCTCGGCGTAGCTTTCGACGAAAAAATCGAACGGATTGATCACCGTCATCGCCGCGGTGAAATCGACCTCGATCTTGAGCTCGTTGGCCTTCTCCGGAAACACGAATCGCGCCAGCCAATTGCCCTGCGGGTCCTGTTGCCAATTGATGAAGTGGTTCGCCGGCGTCACCTTCAGCGAATACGACAGAATCGGCGTTCGGGTGTGCGGCGCAGGCCGGAGCCGAATGGTCTGGGGGCCGATGTCGACCGGGCGATCATATTTATAGTGGGTGACGTGATGTAGGGCGACGAAGATCGACACAGGGCAACTCCAGCATTCATTTTGAGCAGAACACCGGAATCGAGGGGGATCAAGCGCTAACAAAGGGCAAGGGATGCCCAGCGATGGGGCGATGTAAGGGCTGATTTGGCGCGGAAGCGCGACCTTCGGCAAACCGTTGTCGGGCAAAGCCGCGCCCCTGCCCCATCCGTCATCGTCCGGCTCGACCGGACGACCCAGTATCCACAGCGCCGGTGTTCGGGCTATCCGGTCGCGCTGTGGATACTGGAACCTCCGCTTTCGCGGAGGATGACCACTGTTGCGAAGCAGCTACGCCTTGCCGCCCGAATTCTGCCGCGTCTCGCCGACCCATTGCTTCGCGGCGGTCGCCATGATGCCGCTGTCGTTGAGCAGCGTGACCAGCTTGAAGCCCATCGCGATGTTCTTGGCGGCGCCGGCCGGGCCCGAACAATGGATGCCCGGGTAGATGCCGCGCTTGTCGCATTCCTTCAGCAATTTGTCGTAGATCTTCAGGATCTCCGGCTCCTCGCGGTCGAGCTTCGGCACCAGCCCGTAGGAATAGCCGAGGTCGCTCGGCCCGACATAGACGCCGGCGATGCCTTCGACGTCGAGGATCGCCTCCATGTTCTCGACCGCAGTGCGGGTCTCGATCATCGGGATGCACAGCGTCTCGACGTTGGCCGTGTCCTGATAGCTGCCACCGGCGCCATACATCCCGGCGCGGATCGGCCCGTTACTACGGGTGCCGCGCGGCGGATATTTGCAAGATTGCACGAATGCCTCGGCCTCCTCCTTGGTATTCACCATCGGGCAGATGACCCCATAGGCGCCGCCGTCCAGCACCTTGCCGATGATGCCCGGCTCGTTCCAAGGCACCCGCACCATCGGCGTCACCGGATGGCCGTTCATCGCCTGAAAACAGGCCACCATCGATTGATAGTCCTGCACGCCGTGCTGGATGTCGACGGTCACGCTGTCGAAGCCGCATTGCGCCATCACCTCGGCCGAGAAGCCGGACGGGATCGCCAGCCACGCATTCACCACCGCCTTGCCGGAGGCCCAGAGCTGTTTCACCTTGTTTGCCATTGCCAGTTCTTTCCTGCCGCAGTCAGTTATGAGTTATCGAGATCCTCTCTCCGTCATTGCGAGAAGCACCCGGATCGGCGCTTTGCGCCGTCCGGGCACTTCTCGCAATGACGGAAAATCACGCCACGGCCGCCTGAATCGCAGCCTCGGCGACGCCGACTTCGCGCGCGGTGGCGACGATGGCGGCCCAGGTGTCGTCGGACAAGGGCACGCCGTTGGCGGTGCGCTCGGCACGGGTGCGCAATTCCGGATCGCCGGGGATCAACACCGCTTCGGTGCCGGCTGTGGTCTTCGCACTCCTGAAGTAATCGATGTAGCGCGTGACCTCGGCGTCGAACACGTGCTCGGGATCGATCCGCTGCGGATCGACATAGATCGAGAACATGCCGTTGGCGAACGGCCGGTCCGGCCCTGTGGCGCCGTTGCCGCTCAAAGCGCCGCCGAGCAATTCGCAGATCAGCGCCAGCCCCGAGCCCTTGTGCTCGCCGAACGCACGGATCGCTCCGGCGCCGTTGACGTGATTGATTGGACCGTCCTTCTCGAACGGGCCATACAGCGTCGCGGGGTCTTCGCTGAAGGTGCCGTCGGGATTGATCAGCGCGCCCTTCGGCAGTTGCTTGCCGCCGCGCGCCGCGACCAGCACCTTGCCCTCGGCGACGATCGAGGTCGCAAAATCGAGCACCACCGGCGGAGCGCCCGGCCGCGGCACGCCGACGCAATAAGGCGCGGTCGACAGTCGTCGCTCGACGCCGCCATAGGGCGCGACCAGGATCGAACCAGCCGCAGTGACGAAATGGATCGACACCAGCCCCTCGGCCGCCGCCATCTCCGCCCAGTCGCCGATCCGGCCGATATGGCCGGCGTTCTTCAGGCCGACCGCCGAAAGCCCCTGCGCCTTGCACTTGTCGATGCCGATCCGCACCGCCTGCGGCCCGACGGTCTGGCCGTAGCCGTACTTGCCGTCGACCACGGCCAGCGAGGGCAGGTCGACCGGCACGCCGACGACCTGATCCGGATGCACAGCGCCGGCATTGCGCCAGCGGATATAGACAGGCACGCGGATCACGCCGTGGCTGTCGTGGCCGGTGAGATTGGCGGTGGTGAGATAGCTGCCGATCCGGCGCGCCTCCTCTTTCGAGGAGCCGGCGCGCTCGAACACTTCGGCGACGAAACCGATCAGTCGGTCGACCTTGATTGTCACCATGTTGGTGCACGCTCGCGGAGAGTGACCTTGCGGCCGCGGCCCTGCCGCGCTGCCCGGCGCTGCCCGATCATCGTCGCCCTCCCTTTGCGGCCGTGCTTTTCGCCGGCCGTCGTTTGCTCCGTACAGTTGACCGAAAATCCGGTCCGCTGTCCACCGCATCGGCCGCATGCCGCACCGGCATCCTCGTCAAATCGGCTTCCAGCGCGCCCAACATGTCCTGCAGCGCAGCGAGCTTCGCATCACCGAAATGACGAGCGATGTCCGCATAGATCTGCTCGGAAAACGGTGCGACGGTCTCGATCAGTTTCAGCCCCTTGGGCGTGATCGACACCCGGCTGCGCCGCTGATCGTCCTTTGCCGGCTTCCGCGCGATCCACTTGCGCGCCTCCAAATCGCGCAGCATCCGCGACAGACTTGGCCCGAGCAGGAAAGCGCGGTCGGCCAATTCGGTGACCTCGATCGCCTCGACCTCGGTGAGCGCCCGCAGGATCCGCCATTGTTGCTCGCTGAGGCCATGAGCCCGCAGTAGCGGCCGGAAATGCCGCATCACCGCCTCGCGTCCGCGCAGCAGCGCCATCGGCAGGGAGCGCGAGAACCTGCGCATCGGCGCCTTGTTTTCAGCCGATTTCTCCTCGCCATTGCGAGGCGGTTCGCGCCCAAGCAATCCAGCCTCGGGTCGCGGCGCTGGATCGCTTCGCTTCGCTCGCAATGACGAGGGACGAGATTTTTGCATCGCAACAAGCACGGTTTCGGTTTGAGCCCGATCATTTAACATGTTAATCAATTCTCGCGCGAGCGTTTTCGTGGACGCCGGCTCAGGGACGGAAATCGAGGCGGAAGCCGAACATGGCGTTGTCGACGAACGAGATTCGCGCCGCAGCCGAACGGCTGCACCAGGCCGAAAAGACCAGAATTCAGATCCGGCAGCTCTCGCTCGACCATCCGGCGATCGACATCGGCGACGCCTACGCCATCCAGCACGCCTGGATTGATCTCAAGCGCGCCGAGGGTCGCACAATTCGCGGCCACAAGATCGGGCTGACCTCGAAAGCGATGCAGAGCCAGCTTTCGATCGACGAGCCGGATTCCGGCGTGCTGCTCGACGACATGTTCTTCGCCGACGGCGGCACCGTACCCACCGACCATTTCATCGCCACGCGGATCGAGGCCGAGCTCGCCTTCGTCATCAGGCATCGCCTCGAAGGCCCGAATTGCACGATCTTCGACGTCCTCAACGCCACCGACTTCGTCGTTCCCGCACTGGAAATTCTCGATACCCGCGTGCAGCGCGTCGATCCGGACACCAAGGCGACGCGCAAGATCTACGACACCATCGCCGACAATGCGGCGAATGCCGGCATCGTGCTCGGTGGCCGGCCGATCCGACCGCTCGACACGGATCTGCGTTGGATCGGCGCGCTGGTGAGCAGGAACGGCCAACTCGAAGAGACCGGGCTCGCCGCCGGCGTGCTCAACCATCCGGCCACCGCGGTGGCATGGCTCGCCAACAAGATCGCAGCCTCGGGGCTGGCGCTGGAACCGGGGCAGACCGTGCTGGCAGGATCGTTCATCCGCGCTATCGAATGCCGCAAGGGCGACACGATTCAGGCCGACTACGGTCCCTACGGCACCGTGAGTTGCTACTTCGGCTGACCATCTGAGCGAGAGCGACCATGCCGCATTTCACCATCGAATATTCCGCCAATCTGGAGGACCGCGTCGAGATGGCGGCCGTCGTCGAACTGGTCCGCGGCACCGCGATCGAGACCGGGATCTTTCCGGTCGGCGGCGTGCGTGTCCGCGCGATCCGCTGCGAGCACTACGCCATCGCCGATGGCCGCGCCGGCTTCGCCTTCCTCGCGATGCTGCTGCGGCTCGGCGAAGGCCGCGACCTCGCCGCACGCAAGCGCGCCGGCGAGCACATCTTTTCCGAGCTGTCGCGCTATCTCGACCCGCTGTTCGCCGATGAAGGTTTCGCGCTGTCGTTCGACATGCAGATCAACGACAAAGAGACCTCCTGGAAGCGAAACTCGATCCACGATCTTCTGATTGCCGAGGCGCGCCATGGCTGATGCCGCTCCACCGAAGACCAAAGCCGATCCGGCCGCGGCATTTCAGGCCAATCTCGACCGCACCGCGCCGCTGCTGAAGACGCTGAAAGCCGACGGCATCGGCCACCTGATCGACGGCGCGATCGTGCCATCGTCGTCCGGCGAGGTTTTCGAGACGACCTCGCCGATCGACAATTGCGTGCTGGCGCAAGTGGCGCGCGGCACCTCTGACGACATCGACCGCGCGGCGCAGGCAGCCAAGCGCGCGTTTCCGGCGTGGCGCGACATGGCGGCATCGGCGCGGCGCAAATTGCTGCACAAGGTGGCGGACGCGATAGAAGCACGCGCCGACGACATCGCCGTGCTGGAATGCATCGACACCGGGCAAGCACATCGCTTCATGGCCAAGGCCGCGATCCGCGCCGCCGAGAATTTCCGGTTCTTCGCCGACAAATGCGCCGAGGCGCGCGACGGGCTGAACACGCCGAGCGACGAGCACTGGAACGTTTCGACCCGGGTGCCGATCGGCCCGGTCGGCGTGATCACGCCGTGGAATACGCCGTTCATGCTGTCGACCTGGAAGATCGCGCCGGCGCTGGCCGCCGGCTGCACCGTCGTGCACAAGCCCGCCGAGTGGTCGCCGGTGACCGCGGATCTGCTGTCGCGAATCTGCAAGGACGCCGGCCTGCCCGACGGCGTGCTCAACACCGTGCAGGGCTTCGGCGAAGAAGCAGGCAAGGCGCTGACCGAACATCCGGCGATCAAGGCGATCGCCTTCGTCGGCGAGACCGCCACGGGTGCGGCGATCATGGCGCAGGGCGCGCCGACGCTGAAGCGGGTGCATTTCGAACTCGGCGGCAAGAACCCGGTGATCGTGTTCGACGACGCCGATCTCGACCGCGCGCTCGACGCCGTGGTGTTCATGATCTACTCGCTCAACGGCGAGCGCTGCACCTCGTCCAGCCGGCTGCTGATCCAGCAATCGATCGCCGACGCCTTCATCGACAAGCTCGCGGCCCGCGTCCGGGCGCTCAAGGTCGGCCATCCGCTCGATCCGGCCACCGAAGTCGGCCCGCTGATCCATCAGCGCCATCTCGACAAGGTGTGCTCCTATTTCGACATTGCGAAGAACGAAGGTGCGACCGTCGCCGTCGGTGGCGCGCGCCACGATGGCCCCGGCGGCGGCAACTACGTTCAGCCAACGCTGGTGACCGGCGCGCGCAGTAACATGCGGGTCGCGCAAGACGAAGTGTTCGGCCCGTTTCTCACGGTGATCCCGTTCAAGGACGAGGCCGACGCGATCGCGATCGCCAACGACATCCGCTACGGCCTCACCGGCTATATCTGGACCGGCGATATGGGCCGCGCGCTGCGCGTCGCCGACGCGCTCGAGGCCGGCATGATCTGGCTGAACTCCGAAAACGTTCGGCATCTGCCGACCCCGTTCGGCGGCATGAAGCAATCCGGCATCGGCCGCGACGGCGGCGACTATTCGTTCGAGTTCTACATGGAAACCAAGCACGTCTCGCTGGCCCGCGGCACGCACAAGATTCAGAGACTGGGGGTTATGTAGTGCCAAGCCTTCCCACGAGTCATTCCGGGGCGCTCGCGCCAGCGAGCGAACCCGGAATCTGGCCGCGCGCACCGCTCGTGTCCATCATCTCGGGATTCCGGGTTCGGGCCGCTCGCGCCCCGGAATGACGTTGCTGAATTTACACCAAGATCACTGGGGACCTCGCCAATGCCTGTGCCGCAGCACGTATTCGACCCGCCGTTCAACATCATCCGTTGCAGTCACGTCGTGCTCGACGTCACCGACCTTTCCGCCAGCGTCGATTTCTATGCCGACATCATCGGCCTGCATGTCGAGGATCGCGACGACGCCACCGCCTATCTACGCGGCAGCGAGGAGCATCAGCATCACTCGGTGGTACTGCGCCAGGCGGACAAGCCGGCCGCGGCGCGGCTCGGCTTTCGCGTCGGCACCGAAGCCGATCTCGACAAGGCCGGCAGCTTCTTCGCCGAGAATGGGCTGATCTACAGCTTCGTCGATCGCCCATTCCAGGGCCGCACGCTGCACGTCACCGACCCGTTCGGCTTCCGGCTCGAGTTCTGCGCCAGCATGGAGAAGCGGCCGCATCTTCTGCGCCGCTACGAATTGTACAAAGGCTGTCACCCGCAGCGGCTCGACCATTTCAACGTCTTCGCGGCCGAGACTCAGGAGACCATCGACTTCTACGCCCGGCTCGGCTTTCGCCTCACCGAATACGCCGAAGAGGACGGCGACAACGGCCGCATCGCCGCGGCCTGGATGCATCGCAAAGGCAACGTCCACGACTTCGCCGTCACCAACGGCCGCGGCCCGCGGCTGCATCATTTCGCCTATTGGGTGCCCGGTCCGCTCAACATCATCCATCTCTGCGACGTGATGGCGTCGCGGGGGCTCGGCCTCGAGCGCGGCCCGGGCCGCCACGGCATCTCGAACGCCTTCTTTCTCTACGTCCGCGATCCCGACGGCCATCGTATCGAGCTGTATTGCAGCGACTATCAGACCATGGACCACGACCACGCCCCGCTGCGCTGGTCGCTACGCGACCCGCGCCGGCAGACGCTGTGGGGCGCGCCGGCGCCGCGCTCCTGGTTCGAGCAGGGCTCGGATTTCCTCGGCGAGACGGTTCGCGAGCCGGCATTCGTGGCCGATGTGATGATTGCGGATTGACCGCCGTCATCGCCCGGCCTGTCCGGGCGAGCCAGTATGGCAGAGCGCTGGTTCGAACCATGACCGCTCTGGAATACTGGGTCACCCGCTGTCGCGGGTGATGACGCCTCGATCAAAAGGAAAGCCGCTATGACCACTCCTCGCCTCGCCACCTTCACCGTCAACGGCCTCACCCGCTATGGCGCGGTGTGCGATCATGGGGTGGTCGATCTGTCGGCCCGCCATGCCAACGATTATCCGACGCTGCGCGAGGTGATCGCCGCCGGTGCGCTCCAGCGGATCGTCGACGAGGCCGACCACACCGCGCCCGATTTCGCCCGCGACAAGGTCGTGTTTCAGCCGCCGATTCCGCAGCCCGAAAAGATCATCTGCGTCGGCGTCAACTATCCCGAGCGCAACGCCGAATACAAAGACAACACCGAGGCGCCGAAATTCCCGAGCATGTTCATGCGCACGGCCCGCTCTTTCGTCGGCCACGGCGCCTCGCTGGTGCGGCCGAAAGCGTCGAAGCTGCTCGACTATGAGGGCGAGCTGACGCTGGTGATCGGCAAGCCCGGCCGCCACATCGCGGAAGCCGATGCGCTCGACCATGTCGCCGCGATCACGCTGTGCAACGAAGGCACGATCCGCGACTGGGTGCGTCATGCCAAGTTCAACGTCACGCAGGGCAAGAATTTCGATCACACCGGCGGCCTCGGCCCGTGGATCCTGCCGTTCACGGACGAAGCGCAAATCGCCGACATCCGTCTCACCACCCGCGTCAACGGCGATATCCGGCAGGACGACCGCACCTCCCGGATGATCTTCGGCTTCCGCTATCTGATTCACTACATCTCGACCTTCACCACGCTGGTGCCGGGCGATCTGATCATCACCGGCACGCCGGCCGGCGCCGGCGCACGCTCCGACCCGCCGGTGTACTTGAAGCCCGGCGATATCATCGAGGTCGAGGCCGACGGCATCGGCGTGCTCCGCAATGGCGTCGTCGACGAAGCCGACTAGCTCCAATCCAACAACGAGACCCAAAATGAGCATCATGACCGGCGGCGAAGCGATCGTGCAGACCCTCGTCGCGCACGGCGTCGACACCGTGTTCGGCCTGCCCGGCGCGCAGATCTACGGGTTGTTCGACGGCTTCGCAAAGGCGCAACTCCGCGTCGTCGGTGCGCGCCATGAGCAGGCCTGCGGCTACATGGCGTTCGGCTATGCCCGCGCCTCGGGCCGCCCCGGCGTGTTCAGCGTCGTGCCCGGCCCCGGCGTGCTGAATGCCGGCGCGGCGCTGCTCACCGCCTTCGGCTGCAACGAGCCGGTGCTGTGCCTCACCGGTCAGGTGCCGAGCGCCTATCTCGGCAAGGGCCGTGGTCACCTGCATGAGATGCCGGATCAGCTCGCGACGTTGCGCAGCTTCATCAAATGGGCCGAGCGCATGGAGTATCCCGGCAACGCGCCGGCGCTGGTCGCGCGCGCGTTCCAGGAGATGATGAGCGGCCGGCGCGGCCCGGTGGCGCTGGAAATGCCCTGGGAGGTGTTCACCCAGCGCGCCGAGACCGCAGCGGCGATCAAGCTCGATCCGGTCGTACCGCCGCAGCCCGACCCGGACCGCGTCGCCGCCGCCGCGAAGCTGATCGCCGCGAGCAAGACGCCGATGATCTTCGTCGGCTCCGGTGCGCTCGACGCTGGCGACGAGATCCTCGAACTGGCCGAAGCGATCGACGCGCCGGTCGTCGCATTTCGCAGCGGCCGCGGCATTGTCAGTAACCGGCACGACCTCGGCCTGACCTTCGCCGCCGCCTATCGGCTGTGGCCGCAGACCGATCTGATCATCGGCATCGGCTCGCGGATGGAACTGCCGACGACGTTCCGCTGGCCGTTCCGGCCGGACGGCCAGAAGTCGGTGCGGATCGACATCGATCCCGCCGAGATGCGCCGCTTTTCGCCGGACGCTTCGATCGTCGCCGATGCCAAGGCCGGCACTCGTGCGCTGGTCGACGCGGTGAGCAAGCGTGGCTACAACAAGACCCAAGGGCGGCGCGCGACCATTCGCGAGGCGACCGCGCTCACGCTGGAAGCGATCCAGTCGGTGCAGCCGCAGATGGCCTATTTGAAGATCCTGCGCGAGGTGCTGCCGGACGACGCCATCGTCACCGACGAGCTGTCGCAGGTTGGATTCGCCTCGTGGTACGGCTTCCCGATCTACCAGCCCCGCACCTTTCTCACATCGGGCTATCAGGGCACGCTCGGCTCCGGCTTCCCGACCGCGCTCGGCGCCAAGGTCGCCTGCCCCGACAAGCCGGTCGTCGCCATCACCGGCGACGGCGGTTTCATGTTCGCTGTGCAGGAGCTCGCCACCGCGGTGCAGTTCAACATCGGCGTGGTGACGCTGGTGTTCGACAATTCGGCCTATGGCAACGTCCGGCGCGACCAGGTCACCCAGTTCGAAGGCCGCGTGGTGGCGTCCGATCTGGTCAATCCGGATTTCGTCAAGCTCGCGGAATCCTTCGGCGTCGCGGCGTCGCGGGTCGGCTCGCCCGATCACTTCCGCGCCGCGCTGGAGAAGGCGCTGGCGCATGGCGGGCCGTATCTGATCGCGATCGACGTTCCGCGCGACAGCGAAGCCAGCCCCTGGCCGTTCATCCATCCGGCGAAGCCGTGAGCACGGCCCATCATGGTGTGAGGCCCCGGGAGAATTCCGAGGTCGCCGCTGCGCGGCGCTCCGGAATGACGAGCTCTCCAATCAGCTCGTCGCTGTGACTGTTTCCGCTCTGCGCAGCCGCGATGCGGCCAGCGCCAGCAATCCGGCGCCCGCGACCGACCAGCACGCGACCGGTGCCCAGTACAGCAGCGGCGCGTAGTCCGGCAGCTTCTGCAGCCCGCCGGCCACCGCCGCCATCCGGGCAAAGGTGGCGAGCGCCAGCGCCGAGAACACCAGCCCGGTGAGCCGGCCCTCGGCGCCGGTCTGTCCGATCGCCAGCGCCGCCGAGACAGCGCTCATGAGCATGCAGCCCCACGCTGCGCCCGCGAGGAATTGCGCCGCGATCAGCATGTTCAAGTTTCCGGCGTATTCCGCACCGGCCACCGCCAGCGCCCCGAGCAGGCCGGCGGCGCCCATCACGATCAGTCCGCCGCGATGCTTGACCACGACGCTCGCCGGAAACAACGCGATGTTGAAGCCGATCCAGAACACCGGCATCAGCCATTGCAGATCGTCGGGCTTGGCGAAGCGCAAGAACATCGGCGCGCTGTTCAGGGCAAAATGCATCTGATAGCCGAGCGCGAGCAGCACCATCGCCGCGATGAACAGGGCCGGCAGGGGTCCAAGCGCCTTGCCGGGGTCGCGTGGCTTCGGCTTGGGCTGCGCTCCCGACAGTCCGCGCTCGACCCGCGACAGCGCCAGCGTGGTGATCAGCAACACGACGCTGGAGATCACGAACGGCAGCCGCGCGTCGATGTTCTTCATCACCACGCCCAGATAGGGCGATGCCGCGCCGGCGAGTCCGTAGCCGAGCATGGTGAGCGCCGACAGCCACGGCAGCGACGGCCGCGCGCCGTATTTGCCGAACAGCGTCAGCGGCGGCGCGCGCAGCGCCGACGACGTCGCCGCCCACACCACGATCAGGCCGATGAACGCCACCTGCGCGGACGGCCCACCGGACGTCACAAAGGGCAGCGCAACGAACGCCGCGCAGGACACGGCGGTGGCGATGCCGACGAACAGGCCGATCCGGCTGGTGAGCGCCCCGACTTTGTCGGCGGCGATGCCCATTGCGGTGTCGGCGATGGTGAAGATCGCCTGGTCGAGCATCAGGATCAGGATCACCGCGCCCGGCGCGATGCCCACCTCGGCGGCAAGCTTCGGCAGGAAGACGACATAGATGGTCCAGCACAGCGCAAACAGCAATTGCAGCAGCGCGACGTAAACGCCGGCGCGATTGATGCGGGCGCCGCTGGCGGAATTGTCATCGTCGATTGCAAGCTCGGTCATCAGCCCTCTCCCGCCGTCAGGATAGAGGAGATTGCGGTGCGGTCAAAGTGATCTGCCGCACTTACAGCGCCTTGCGAAACGTCAGGTTGATGCGCTGTCGGCCGAGCAGCGGGTGCTCGCCGTCCTTCAGCGCCAGCACGCCGTGATACACCAGCCGGGTCTCGCCGCCCCACACCAGCACGTCGCCGTGGCGCAATTCGAAACGGCGAGGCTTGTCGCTGCGCGCCATCCCGCCGAATTGGAAGACCGCCGGCAGGCCGAGCGACACCGAGACGATCGGGGCGGCGAAATCCTGCTCGTCCTTGTCCTGATGCAGCGCCATCTTGGCACCCGGCGCATAGCGATTGATCAGGCAGGCATCGGGCGTGAAGGCCGCGAACCCCGCTTCCGCCGCCGCGCTGACCGCCAGTTCGCGCAACACGTCCGGCATCTCCGGCCATGGCAGCTCGCTCGCCGGATCGTGGGTGGCATAGCGATATCCGCGACGATCGGTGACCCAGCCGGCACGGCCGCAACTGGTCATCGCCACGCTCATCGTATGGCCACCCGGCGTCATCATGTGGCGGAACGGGGCGCGCGCGACGACGGCCTCGATCACCGCCATCAATTCGAGCTCCTGCGCCCGCGCGAAGCCGTGCAGCAGCGCTGCGCCCGGAGCGATGTCCTCGCGCCTCGGGCCATCGAACAGATTCTCGAATAGATCGGCCGCCAAAGGCGCACTCCCTTTCCTCACGATGCTATCCCGCGCCGAACCGCCAGTCGCAAATCTCCGCCGCGAGATCGACGAACGTGCGGACCTTGGCCGACAATAATCGCGATGTCGGATACACGATCGTGATCGGCAATGGCGGCGCTTCGTAGTCTGCCAACACGACCTGAAGCCGCCCGGTGCGGATCGCCTCGGCGGCCTGGTAGGCGAGCACGCGCGTGAGACCACCGCCGCGCTCGGCATACAGGATCGCTGCGTCGGCAGCATTGGTGGCGAAACGAGGTGTGCAGGCCACCCGGACGTCGCGTCCATCCACGACGAAACGCCACGTCACCGTGGACGTAATGGCGCCGAAATGGACGGTGTCGTGCGCAGCAACCTCGGCAGGAACCATCGGCACGCCGCGTGCGCCGAGATAGTCCGGCGATGCCACGACGATCCGTCGCATCGTCCCGAGCTGTCGCGCCACCAGGCTCGAATCGGCGAGCGGCCCGATGCGGACGGCGCAATCGACTCCATCCTCGACCAGATTGATGATCCGGTCCGACAGCCGCAGCTCCCCGGCGACATCGGGATATCGCAGCAGATAGTCCGACATCAGAGGGGCGACATGCAGCCGGCCGAACCCGACCGGGGCAGACACGACCAGGCGTCCCGAAGGATCGATACGTTCGGCGGAGGCCGAAGCTTCCGCCTCCTCGACGTCGGACAGGATCCGCTTCACGCGCTCGAGATAGCGCGCGCCGATATCGGTCAGCGCGACGGAGCGCGTCGTCCGCTGCAGCAGACGCGCGCCGACACGCTGCTCCAGCGCAGCGACCAGCCGCGTCACCGCCGAAGGCGATAGCCCCAGCTTGCGTGCGGCAGGCGCAAAGCCATTGAGGTCTGCGACCGCAACAAAGGCGGCCATGGCATCGAGACGGTCCATGGCATTATTTCACCATACGCAACAATATAGTGTCAATTCATATCATTGTCGCAAAACAGGAAGCAGCGCATCTTTGCCTGGCATTCAGACAATGGGAGGCCAAAGCGATGACCGACACCCTGCAGTTTTCGAGCGACATCGCCTTCACCCCGCAGGTCAAGGCTATCCAGGCCCGCAAGGGCTCACGCGTCGCGTATGCCCGGGTTGAACAGGGCGGCGGATGGCGCAGCAGAATCGACGAGAACCTGGCGGAGTTTCTCGGCGCGCAGACGAGCGTCCTGCTCGCCACTGCCAGCGCCGACGGCCAGCCCTACATCCAGCATCGCGGCGGGCCAGCGGGCTTTTTGCACGTCCTCGACGACCAGACGATCGGATTCGCCGACTTCACCGGCAACAAGCAGTACATCACTCAGGGTAATCTCGCCGAGAACCCGAAGGCGTATATCTTCGTGATCGACTACGCGCATCGCCGCCGGATCAAGATTTGGGGCCGCGCCCAGGTGATCGAAGACGACCCGGCGCTGATCGCATCGCTGATGCCGAAGGGCTACAAGGCGCGGCCGGAGCAGGCGATCCTGTTCAAGGTCGAGGCATGGGACACCAACTGTCCGCAGCATATTCCGCAGAAATTCGACGCCGCCGATGTCGCCGAGGCGCTCGCCAAGCGTGACGCGCGGATCGCGGAACTCGAAGCCGAACTGGCGGCGGTCCGCGCGCCGGGCTGAGGCTGCATGGATCGCCGGAAGGTGGTTTCGCGAACGACCACATCGCGGTAAAGGGGGGACCATGCCCCTCCCCTCTCCGATGGAACCGGAAAGTCCGTGCCAGGGTTGCGGCGCGTGCTGTGCCTATTCGGCGAACTGGCCGCGCTTCACCGTGGAGGACGACGCCGCTCTGGACGCGATTCCGGCGGAACTCGTCAATGCGCGGCTGAGCGGGATGCGCTGTGAGGGCGAGCGCTGCTGCGCGCTGAGCGGGGCGATCGGGCAAGCCACCGCCTGCACGATCTATGAACTGCGCCCGGAGGTCTGCCGCGAGTGCCAGCCGGGTGATCCGGAATGCATCATGGCGCGGCGGAGGCACCGGCTTCCGCCGCTGTTAGACGGCGGCCACCGACAAGTCGGATTGGTCGCGAGTCCGACGGGCTCGAAGTCCGACTAGACTACTAGTTGGACACCGGCACGGTCTCATCGTCATCGATATCGCCCTGATCGAGCGGCGCGATGCTCGATAGCGGCTTGGTCGACAGCGTGATCGCCTTGCGATGACTGCAGTTGACCGCCGCAGGCCGGTGGCGAGGTCCCGCCGTTTCGCGCGACAGCGCGACTAGCACGGAACCGACCCGCCCGCCGTGCCGGACCAGATCGCGCTCGTCACAGCTCGCGGCAATCGTCAGCGCAAGCGCGTGAAGATGGGCGCGGCGGTAACAGAACAGCGCGAGCTGAGCACGAACGTCGGACGATACACTTTCCACCAGGGCCGGCAGACCGTTCTCGTTGGCACGATACATCGCACCGAGGAGATCGTCCCGGACCGGGCAGAGGTCATTTTCGAAGGCTTCACGGCTCGACAACATCGGCGTTACTCCGAGGCGATTTCGATGATGAGGATGCGGCCGAACTCATTAATGAGCACTTAACTATGCCTTCTGATACCTCTCCGACGCATTGCACGATTCGCATGGAACGAAAACGCGAGCACAAATTTTTCGTTCATCGGGTTGTGATCACTCCCGTGCCGCAATCGGCGTTTATTGCTCCAAGTGCGACTTAGCGATTTGATTTCACCGGTCACCACGGAGATTTCAGATGAGCGATCCTGTGACGTTATTCCCCAACCTGTTGCCCGCAGCTCGAACTTACGGCCCCGTCGGAGTGAAGTTCTGGGAGGGCGAGGAAGCCATTCTGGCGGGCATGAAGGAGTTCGCGGACGGCTGGTTCGAGCGTCGGCGGATTGGAACCCACGCCGCACTGGAAACCGCGCGTCGGATGAGCGAAGCGGCAACGCCACTCGATGCGGTGCGCGAGTATCAGGACTGGCTGAGCGGCGCGGCCGCACGGGTGCTCGAAGACGGCATCGCCTGTCAGCAACAATTCCTCAAAGCCAATGCCCGGCTGGCGCCGCATCTGCCGCACACCTCAAAGGCCGAGGCGCCGCCTCCGGAAGCGGATGATCGCCTGAGCGCCTGACTGCCGCGCATCGTAAATAACAGCGCCCATGACCAGTCATGCGCGCGTCGGCTTTTTATGGTCGGAGCGTTGCTGTGGCTCGTCGCCCGACTCCGCTGGTGAAAGCGCGACAGTCTCCTCGATGACCGGCGCATCGATTTCCACCCGATTGCGGCCGTTGGATTTGGCGCGGTACAGCGCGGCGTCGGCACGTTCCAGCAGACTATCGGCGGACTCATCCGGGCGGCATTCGGCGACGCCGAAACTCGCCGTGACGGAGCCGATCTGATCGAACGGGGTTCGGGCGACCAGCCGCCGCAGGTTTTCTGCGACTTCGACGGCCGCGTGGAGGTCGGCGTCGACCAGCAGGATCGCGAATTCCTCGCCGCCCCAGCGGGCCAACAGGTCGGTCTGGCGCAGCTGGGCGGCCGCCGTCTGGGATAGCCGGATCAGCACCTGATCTCCGGTCGGATGACCGTAGCGATCATTGACCTCCTTGAAGTGATCCACATCGAACATGACCAGCGAAAGCGGCTGGCCGGTGCGGCGCACGCGTGCCAGTTCCTGAGCCAGACCTTCGTTGAATCGGAGCCGGTTGTGGAGGCCGGTCAGCGGATCCGTGGTCGCCTGACGCGCTAACGCCGCAGCGCGTTCCTGCAACTCGGACCGAAGCAATTGCTGCACGCGGTCGCGCACGCCGCGCTCACGGCCGAAGAAATAGAACAACGCCGTGAGGGCCAGTTGCAATGTGATGATGATCCCGAGCAGGCGGCTGGCCGTGATCCCGGCGACCGGCAGTGTCAGCACCACCGACCACGGCGTTCCCTCCACGACGCTGCGCAGAACATAAGAGCGGCGGCCGCCGAAGCGGGTCCATTCGCCGCCGGTGACGGCATGACGGAGCGGTTCGGAGTGAGGTGTCGAAGACGGCTGCTCCGGCGCCGCCGGCACCATGTCAGGCCGAGGCCACAGAGTACGCGAAAGCTGGGCGGGACGACTGGTCAGGACCACGACGTCACGCGCATCGAGCAGAAAGAACGCCTGCTCGAAACCGCGCAGCCTGGCATCCAGCTTCTCGAGCAAGACCTCGAGTGCGACTACGCCGATGATTGATCCGGCCGGGTCGTGAAGCGGAAGACTGCTCACATAGGATTGCCTGCCGCTGAACGGATCGATCTGGAGATTGCGCCCCGTCCGACCGCCGATCGAGCTTTGGAACCAGACCGTGGTCTTGTGGGAGGCAGCACCCAGCACGTCGAAATCGTGCCGGTCGGTGGTCTCGACGATGTGGCCATTGCGATCGAGGATGAAACCACGTGACGCACCGGCGGTCTCGACATGGAGATCGATGACGGCGCGGGCGAGGTCGCGGTTGGCTCGCTCCGGGCTCACCAACAGTGGCGCGATCACGGGCGAGGCGGCCAGCACCCTGACCACTGCGTCGGCCGTACCGACCGCGTCGGCAATGCTGTTGACGAGCAAGCTGGCAGTGCTCGCCGCCTCCCGCTCGACTTCGGTGCGAAAAATGCCGCCGAGGATATTCGTCAAGACCCAGCCGAAGATCAGGATCGCGGCCATCGCGGCGAGGACGCTGTAGAACTGTCGCTGCAGATAGGCGGTGTAGCGCGGGCAATCGAAGGCATGGATCAACCGCCGACCCCAGGCCCCCCAGATCAGAGCCGCCAGCACCAGAGCTATCAGACCGCGGACGAGTTGGATCGGGACGCCTGTCGCTCCCACGAACCACGCCTGGTTGACGATCGTGGCCGGCCAGAACGGGGCGGGCTCGACGACGACGCCGGCAGCCAAACCATACAGCGAGAACGCAATTGCGAGCCCAACCGCAATCGACCAGCCCGCCTCGCGCACTTTGTGCCGCCGCGCCAGCATCACGAGACCCGTGCCGAGCGCGCCCGGCGCACACAGAGCGTAGCGCGCCAGAGCCCTGGCGGCGTCGAGTCCGTCGACATGGCCGACGACTCCGAGCACCCCCAGGACGGGCAGATAGATCCAGGCCCCAGGCATCCAGACGCCGAGTTTCACCGCGCCCCTGCGCGCGAATTCGGCGAGCGGAATGAAAGACAGAGTCATCATCGCTGAACGGAAGATCGCGAACTCGTTCGAATCCCCGAAGATCAGCGTGGTCATGTCCATCCATTCGGTCACTCCGTGCGAGCAACCAAACAGACCGATCAGGCGGGCGTCGCGAAGATTGGGCCGCACCCGGGCGATGACGAAACTCATCGCGCCCAGCAGGATGAATGCCAGACCGTAGAAGAAATAGATGAAATCGAGCTGGGTTTCGAGATAGCTGGCCATCGGTCCCTGAGCTCGGCCTGACGCTCGGACACCTATGAGCATTGACGGCCGCCGTCGGTAACAAGCTACGCGTGGCAGCTCATCCGACGGTTAATTTTGCTCCTGGTACAGTTACCTGGGCGTCGATTGCGGCACTCTGCCGCAAGGCCTCCGACCGCTGCCCATTACGCATTGGCAGCCAGCAACACCGACAGGCCGAAGCCGGTGAGGTGATGCAACGCCTGATCGGTTCCGATCAGCCACCAGAACCATCGACTTTCCGGTGTGATCTCGAACGTCGCAACGGTGAAGCCCTTGGCGCGGTCGATCGCGAGGTGGATGACGAAATCGATCAGCCCGATGAACCAGTAGCGCGGGGCGAGGATCAGCATCACCGCGGTGGTGAGGACCAGATGCACGGCGCAATGCGCGAGCAGCGGGAGCGCCCATCCCGTCTTCTTGTCCTTGCCGAGCGCCATCCAGGCGTTCTGCAGATAGAAATCCGCGAAGACATGCTTGACGGTGAGTATCAGCATCCATCCGGTGAGCGCACCAACGGCGACCGTCGACGACAATTGGGGAAGGATCAAGCTCACGCCCTTTGCCTGGGCCCGACGGGGGCATCACGACATCGACCGGCGGCGCGCCGGTCGATGTCGTGGATTTCCCGTGCGAGCGCTGAGCATCGCAACCGGCCAGGACCGGCCAGTGTTCCATTATGACATTCCTGACTTCGGAATGCACGTGGCCGGACTACCGGCGGGAATGACCGATCAATTGCGCGGTAACCGAGTAGCCTGAAATCCCTCAGGGCATCGCCGACGCCGGCACCGTGCCGGCACTGGCCTGGGTGCGGATCGCGGTTATGGTGCGTTTCAACGCCGTCTGTCGGCGGTCAGGCAACGCCGCCGCGCGGGCTTCCGCGATCGCAGCCGAAAGATCGTCCAGCACCAGCGTGCCGGCGAACACCGGCTTGACCAGGCTGTCGATGATCAAGGTCCAGTTCGCCATGCCGTAGCGATAGGTGTCGCCGTAGCCGCGGATCATGGTGGCGCTCTCCACGATCGTCCACACCGCCTCGGGCCGCTTGGCGAGGCAGCGATCGATCATATGCAGCCAGCGCTCGACCCAGATCCGCTCTCCCGGGTAGCGGATCGATAGCATCCGCCAGCGCCGCAGCCACGCCTCCATCTTCAGCCGGCGAATGCCGAGCCACCATGTGGCGTTGAAGCGCATTTTCACGTGCATATGCTGCCAGCCGAAGGCGCCCAGCACCCTGAGCATCGGATTGGCCACCACGATCGGCAGCGCCGACACCATCTCGTCGACTCGAAACCGGCACTTGCGGTCGACGCGGACGGTAGCGACGCCGCTCGGATCGATCGCCGCTTCGATCAGCGCGAGTTGCGCAATCCGGATCGGATCCTCATAGGCCATCCGCTCAGCCATCAATTGCGCGATCCGGATCGACAGATCGTCGCCGACGTCGCGGCGCCCGGCGAAGCGGCGGACGCGATCGAGATACAGCCGCGCATAGCGACGGCCCTGATACACGATCAACCGTTCGACCGCATCGCTCACCACAGCCGAGAGCGTTGGTGACAGCCCGTCCGGCAGATCGAGCGGGACCACGCGATCACGCTCGCCGATGATTTCGGCGAGCGTCGAGCGCATCGCATCGATATAGCCTGCCACCGCCCCGTCCTCGCCGCTAGGCCGTATCGCTGACGACCTGGGCCGGCACCGGCAGATGAGCCTGCGCCAGCCGCGCTTCCAGCGTCTCGATGTTCTGAAACAGCCGCGCGCTCGCGAGACGCAGGAAGTAGAAGCCGAATTCCGGATTCTGCACGTAGAGTTCCTCGACCTGGCGATAACTGACGCCCAGCACGACGCCGGCTTCGATGCATTCCAGCGTCTGCGTCCTGGTATTCGACGGCGACAGCATGCCGAGCTCGCCGACGATCGCACCGACCGGCAGTTCGATGCCGGACTCGACCAGGCGGAAGCGGCCGCTGACGATGTAGTACATGTGCTCGGCCTTCTCGTCCTTGTAGAACAGCTCCTCGCCGGCCGCGCATTTTCGCTCGGTCATGAACGGCTTCAGCCACTCCATCGACAGATCGCCGTTGACCGACTTCTTCACGTCACGGACGAGTTGCAGCATCTGGTGCAGACGCCAGACGTTGAGCGGCAGCAGCACCGCATGCAGCGCCATGGTCGGATAGTTGTGGGTCGGGATCGACACCGCGATCAGCAGGACATTGGCCAGGATGCCGAACACGCGCAGCGGGATCATCGTCCGCATCGTGGCGGTCGCGACCACGAAGATCGTCGCGAACAGGCTGCCCGCAGTGCCGGCGTGCTGAGCGATGTGGGACATGTCCATGAGGATCAACCTGCCTTCGAGATGCGAACGTCGACACCGACAAGATGCGGCAACGGCGATCGGTGATCGCCGTCACGGACTGCACGCCATACACGTTTAAGCCGACGGGATTATAAACAATCCGAGGCCCGGAACACCACCGGCCTGGGCCGGCCGGCCCGAACGGTCTCCGGTGTGGTTGGCGGCCACATTGACGGCCGCAACCGACACGGGCAGTTTGCAGGGGTCGTCATGCCCGACGACACACCCCTCAGCCGGACTGTTTCCGGGAGCTTCCGTGTTCCCGACGCCGTCACCACGCGAGCCCCTCGGAGACCACCCATGTCGGACACGGAGAGCGCCACCACGCCGGTGCTCGGCATCGACGGCCCGCGCGCCACCATCCGGCTGAACCGGCCGAACCATCTCAACCGGCTGCAGCCGGACGACCTGGCGACGCTACTGGCACAATTCGCGCTGATCGACAGCGACCTCTCCATCCGCGTGCTGGTCCTGACCGGCACCGGCCGGGCATTCTCGGCGGGATTCGACCTCGGCAAGGTCGCTGAACGCGCCGCAAGCGAGGTTGAAAGCGAGTCGTCCGGTTCCGCGTTCGAAGTCGTCGCCAACCGGCTGGAGGATCTGCGGGTGCCGACGATCTGCCGGCTCAACGGCGGCGTCTATGGCGGCTCGACCGACCTGGCGCTGGCCTGCGATTTCCGCATCGGCGTCGACACTGCCGAGATGTTCATGCCGGCGGCCCGGCTCGGGCTGCACTACTACCCATCCGGGATCAAACGCTATGTCACCCGACTCGGCGTCGACAATGCCAAGCGGCTGTTTCTCACCGCCCAGCGGATCGATGCCGCCGAAATGCTGCGGATCGGCTATCTGACGCAGATGGTGGCGATGGACCGGCTCGACCGCGAGGTCGACGCCCTCGCGGCAACCCTGGCCGGCAATGCGCCGAATGCGGTCGCCGGCATGAAGCGCGCGCTCAACGAATTCGCGCGACAGGCGCTCGACGAGCAAGCGGCCGACGCCCGCGCCCGCGCCTCGATGCGCGGCGACGAGATCAAAGAAGGCATCGCCGCGTACAAGGAGAAACGCGCAGCGCGGTTCTGAGGGGGGTGCGGATCACAATCTCTCAATTTGTCATTCCGGGTTCGCGCGGAGCCCATGATCGGGCCGGCCAAAGGCCGAGCCGATGGCGCGCAACCGAATGACGGGCAGAGGTCGAGCCACGCCCCTCGCCGGAACACGTCGCGGCTCCCTTCACTCCACGAACGTCGCCACGTCGCCGATCGGCGCGCGGTTGGTGCGGTAGCTGTTCGCCTTGTGCTCGCGATCGGCGAAGCCGAACGAGATGCCGCACACCACGCGACGGCCGTCGCCGAGACCGAAATGCTCGCGCACCACGCCGGAGTGAAACGCCAGCGCCGCCTGCGGCACGGTGGCGAGGCCGAGCGCCTGCGCCGCAAGCATGAACGAGGTGACGTAACCGCCGCAGTCGATCGCGCCGTAGACGCCGAGCGCCTCGTCGGTGGTGATGATCGCGACATGCGGCGCGCCGAAGAAATTGAAGTTCTCCAGCGCCTGCTTGGCGTAAGCCGTCTTGTCGCCCTTGGCGATGCCGAGCGTGTTGTAGAGCTGGAAACCGCTCTCGCGCCGGCGGTCGAGATACACGCCGCGGTACTCCCGCGGAAATTCGAAATCGCCGCTCGACGGCGCGCCGCTGGCCGCAACGCCGTAGATGACGTCGCGAAATCTCTTCGTCGCCTCGCCCGACGTGATCAGCACCTGCCAGGGCTGGCTGTTGCACCATGACGCGGTCTTCTGCGCCGCGGCCAATACCCGCTCGATGGTGTCGCGCGGGACCGGATCTGGCTTGAATGCCCGGCACGAATAGCGCGCCGCCATCAACTCTTCGAGCACATTGATCGGGGCGGATTGATTACTTTCGGTCATCGGCAACGCCATCTTTCTGGAGAAGGTCGGACTGATTGTGTCCCGGATGCGGTGCAGCGGCCAGCTTTGCGGCGTAGTGCGCTGCCGATCCGGGGCCCGGTGATGTTGCCGGCGCCCCAACCGGGGTCCCGGATCTGCGGAGCGGCATGAAGAATGCCGCGCCGCGTCCGGGACGCAGGGTCCTTAACCGCGCCCCCGTGTCGGGATCTGGTTGAACGGCACGTCCTTGTCGACGCGGATGTCGCCGGGCAAGCCAAGCACGCGCTCGGCGATGATGTTGCGCAGGATTTCGTCGGTGCCGCCGGCGATCCGCATCGACGGCGACGACAGCAGCATCGCCTGGAAGCTGCCGCCGGCCTCGGCCTCCTGGGGATCGGTGAACATTCCGGCCGCGCCTTCGAGGTCCATCGCGAACGCGGCGATGTCCTGCAGCATCGGCCCCGCGACCAGCTTGCCGATCGAGTTCTCGGGGCCCGGCCGTTCGCCCTTCGACAGCGCCGAGATCGAGCGATACGACGTGTACTTCAGCCCGCTCGCCTTGACCGCCCAGTTCGCGAGTTTGCTCCGCACGGCGGAATCGTCGATCGCAAGGCCGTCGGCGGTGACGAGGTTCGAGCAGAGATCGAAGATCTCCGGAAAGCCGGTGGCGAGCCGCGCGCCGATCGACATCCGCTCGTTCATCAGCGTGGTCAGCGACACGTTCCAGCCGTCGCCGACGGCGCCGAGCCGCTGGCTGTCCGGAATCCGCACATTGGTGAAGAACACCTCGTTGAATTCCTGCATGCCATTGGCCTGCTTGATCGGCTTGACCTCGACGCCTTCGCTCTTCATGTCGAGGAAGAACATGGTGAGGCCCTTGTGTTTGGGCACATTGGGGTCGGTGCGGGTAATCAGCAGGCCGTAGTCGGAGTAGTGCGCGCCCGAGGTCCAGATCTTCTGGCCGTTGATCACCCAGTCGTCACCATCCTTCTCGGCGCGGGTGCGCAGCCCGGCGACGTCCGAGCCACCGGCCGGCTCGGAAAACAACTGGCACCAGATGTTCTCGCCCGAGGCGAGCTTCGGCAGATAGTTGCGCTTGTCGTCCTCGCTGGCATAGGCCATCACCGTCGGGCCGCACATGCCCTCGCCGATCTGGAACGGCTGCGTCAGCTTGCCGTACACGCCCTCTTCCTGCTGCCAGATCACCTTCTCGATCGGCGTGGCGCCGCGACCGCCATACTCCTTCGGCCAGGTCAGGCAGGCCCAGCCGCCCTCGGCCTTCTTCTTCTGCCACGCCTTGCCGACCTCGACGATGTCGGCGTTCTTCAGGCTGATGCGGCCGAGGCCGGACTTGGTCAGTTCCGCTTCGTACTGCTTCGGCGCGTTGGCGTCGATCCACGCGCGAGCCTTGGCGCGGAATTCGGCTTCCTGCGGGGTATCGTCGAAATTCATGGTGGCTCACTCCTGTTCTGTATTCGGCGGCGCTTCCACGGAAGGCCGCCACCTATTCCCACGTCATCCTGAGGCGCTCGCCCGGCAGCGCCCGGCGCGGGCCGGCGAGCCTCGAAGGATGCTGTTCAGCGACACTCTGCCTGCGACGCCGTCGCCCTTCGAGGCTCGCCGAAGACGGCGAGCACCTCAGGGTGACGGTCCGCGACGGCGAAACTCGTAGGATGTGTTGAGTTCCGGCGATACCCATCAACTACTCAGACTGTTCCTACGTTGTTAGGCCCGCCCCCGCGTCGGGATCTGGTTGAACGGCACGTCCTTGTCGACGCGGATGTCGCCGGGCAGACCGAGCACGCGCTCGGCGATGATGTTGCGCAGGATCTCGTCGGTGCCGCCTTCCACACGCGTCGCCGGCGAACGCAGCAGCATCGCCTGGAACTTGCCGGCGGCTTCCGCATCCTCGGGGCCGCTCAGCACGCCGCCGGCGCCCTGCAGGTCGAGCGCATACATTGCGACGTCCTGAATCATCGAACCCGCGACGAGCTTGCCGATCGAATTCTCCGGCCCCGGGCGTTCGCCCTTCGACAGCGCCGAGATCGCGCGGAAGCTGGTGTATTTCAACCCGCTGGCGCGCACCGCCCAGTTGGCGAGCTTACTGCGCACCGCTCGGTCCTCGATCGCGGGGCCGCCGTCGAGCATCAGCGAATTGCAGTACTCGAACAACTCCGGAAACCCAGTCGCCACATTGGCGCCGATCGACATCCGCTCGTTCATCAGCGTCGTCAGCGACACGTTCCAGCCGTCGCCGACGGCGCCCAACCGCTGACTGTCCGGAATCCGCACGTCGGTGAAGTACACTTCATTGAAGTCGGAATTGCCGTTGGCCTGCTTGATCGGCTTGATCTCGACGCCCTTGCTCCTCATGTCGAGGAAGAACATCGTCAGGCCCTTGTGCTTGGGCACGGTCGGGTCGGTGCGGGTGATCAGGATGCCGTAGTCCGAATAATGCGCGCCGGAGGTCCAGATCTTCTGGCCGTTGATGATCCAGTCGTCGCCGTCCTTCTCCGCGCGCGTGCGCAGGCCGGCGACGTCCGAACCGCCGGCGGGCTCCGAGAACAACTGACACCAGATGTTCTCGCCCGACGCCAGCGGCGGCAAATAGTATCGCTTCTGGTCCTCCGAGGCGAACGCCATCATGGTCGGCCCGCACATGCCCTGGCCGATGATGAACAGCGCGCCGAGCTTGCCGTAGACGCCCTCTTCCTGCTGCCAGATCACCCGCTCGATCGGCGTCGCGCCGCGGCCGCCGTAATCCTTCGGCCAATGCGGCACGGCCCAGCCGGCGTCGGCCTTCTTCTTCTGCCAAGCCTTGGCGACCTCGAGAATGTTGGCGCCCTTGAGCTGAACGCGGCCGAGCGAGGCCTTGCGCAGTTCCTCTTCATATTGCTTCGGCGCGTTGGCGTCGATCCAGGCACGCGCCTTGGCGCGGAATTCGGCTTCCTGCGGGGTGTCGTCGAAATTCATCTGTTCGAGCCTTTCTAAGCGAGGCAAATTCAGAACCGCATGGTGAGGAGCGCGCCCTTGCGCGCGTCTCGAACCATGAGGATGGACAGCCTCATCCTTCGAGACGTCCGGCTTCGCTCTGCGAGCTACGCTGGGCTCCTGAGGATGAGGGGCTTCCTCACGCCGCGTTCTTCTTCCGCATGCGGTCGATCAGTTGGTCTTCCCAGTACGACTGGCTGCCCAGCGCCAGCGCCAGCGCGTTGGAGCGGCGATAGTACAGGTGGCAGTCGAACTCCCAGGTGAAGCCCATGCCGCCGTGGACCTGGATGTTCTGCTTCGAACAATGCTGGAACGCCTGCGTCGCGCTGATCCGCGCGGCTGCGGCTGCCTCCGGCAGTTCACCGGCATCAGTCGAGAGCGCCCAGGCGCCGTAGTAGCAATTCGAGCGCGCCAGCGTCGCCGAGACGTACATGTCGGCGAGGATGTGCTTGACCGCCTGGAACGAGCCGATCGGCCGGCCGAAGGCGATGCGATCGAGAGCGTAGTCGCGGCCCATCTCGAGCGCGCGGTCGGCGCCGCCGACCTGCTCGAAGGCGATCAGCACCGCGGCGCGGTCCATCACGCGCGACAGGATGCTCCAGCCTTCGTTCGCCGCGCCGAGCGGCTCGGCCTTGGCGCCGGCGAAGGTCAGTTCGGCCTGCTGCCGCGACGGATCGACATTCTGCAGCGGCTTGGCGTCGACGCCGCCGGCCTTGAGATCGACCAGGAACAGCGAGATATCGGTCTCACGCCCGCTGTTGCCGCTACGCGCCGCGACGATCGCGAAGTCGGCGATCGCGCCGTCGGCGACCGGCTTCTTGGTGCCGGTGAGGGTGCCGTTCGCAGCCGCAACCTTGATCGCCTGCGGCGACGGATTGCCGGTGCCTTCGAACAGCGCCAGCGTGCCGATCGCCTCGCCCGACGAGATCTTCGGCAGCCATTTCTGCTTCTGCTCTTCCGAGCCGGCCAGCAGCAGCACCTCGGCGGCGAGGTACACGGTCGACGAGAACGGCACCGGCGCCAGCGCGCGGCCGAGCTCCTCGGCGATCACGCAGAGCTCGAGATGGCCCGCGCCGGTCCCGCCGTATTCCTCCGGAATCGCGACGCCGAGGAAGCCCATCTCGGCGAGTCCCTTCCAAAGGTCGCGGTCGTAATCCGCCTTGCCTTCGAGCACGGCACGCACCGCCTTCGGCGGGCACTTCTCGGCAAGAAACCGCCGCGCCTGATCGCGCAGTTGCTTCTGGTCGTCGGAGAAATCGAAATTCATGGGCGTGTCTCGTTGGTTGTTAGGTGTTGGTCTTCGGCACCGTCATTCCGGGGCTCGCCGACAGGCGAGAGCCCGGAATCTCGAGATTCCGGGTTCGCGCTGCGCGTGCCCCGGAATGACGGAAGGTGATGGAAACGCCGCCGAGCGCGGCGCGCTCCCTCGCCCCGCTCTTGCGGGGAGAGGGTCGGGGTGAGGGGCTGGGGCGCGCCCGCGCATGCCGAGTTAGTGACGGAGTCCGTGCCAGGCCCCTCACCCGACCGGCGCGATGCGCCGGTCGACCTCTCCCCGCGCAGGGCGGGGAGAGGTTGCGCTGTGCAGATTGGGCCGTCAGTTGATTCACTGCAGCACCATCACGTCCGGGTCGGGATGCTCGGCGTACAGCCGCTCGACCAGCGCGGCGCGGCGCTCGAGGCCTGCGCGCTGGTTGATGTAGCCCTTGTCGGTGAGTTCGTTGCCGTCGATCGACGGCGGCTCGACCATCAGCATCGCGCGCGCGATCCGCATCGAGCTGGCGCCTTCAACCTCGCGGTTTTGCTTCTCCAGGCCGGCTTTCAGCGCGGCGAGCACCGCCGGATGCCTGACCACGTCCTCGAAGGTCGCGCCCGGATCGCCGATCATCACCCGGCAGGCATTGAGGTTGGGCCACGCCAGCAGGCCGATATAAGCGCGGTCCTGCCCCGCCACCAGCGCGTCCTGGATCACCGGGCTCGCCGCGGCGATCGCGTCGGTGCGCACCGTGCTGACGTGGACGAAGGTGCCGGTCATCAGCTTGAAGTCCTCGGCGACCCGGCCGGCGAAGATGATACCCTTCACCGGATCGTTCGGATCGACGAACACGCCGGCATCGCCGATCTTGTAGAAGCCCTCTTCGTCGAACGCCTTCTCGGTGAGATCCGGCTGGCCGTGATAGCCCGGCATCACGTTGACGCCGCGCAGCCGCAATTCGTATTTGTCGCCGACCGGCAGCATCTTCAGTTCGACGCCGGGGAACGGCAGCCCGATCAGGCCGACGCGCTCGGTGTCCCAATAAGTGCCGGTCGAAGTCGGCGAAGTCTCGGTCGAGCCCCAGCCGGTGTAGAACACCAGCCGATGCCCGGTGGCGCGCACCGCCAGCGCCTGCATCCGTTCGTACAGATCGTCGGGCAGCCGGGCGCCGCCATAGGCCATCAGCTGCATGTCCTTGAAGAACGACCGGCACAGCGCGTCGTCCTTCTCCATCGCGCTCGCCAGCGCGGCGTAGCCGGCCGGTACGTTGGCGTAGTAGGTCGGCGAGATTTCGCGCAAGTTGCGCAGCGTCTCTTCGATCTGGCCGGGCACCGGGCGGCCGTCGTCGATGTACAGCGTGCCGCCTTCGATCAGCAGCGGATTGAACGCGGCGTTGCCCCCCATGGTGTGATTCCACGGCATCCAGTCGAGCTGCACCGGCGGCGGACCGTTCGGATCGCGCGGCCGCACCTGCATCATCATCGCCGCGTTGGCGCACATCATGCGCTGGGTATTGATCACCGCCTTCGGCATCCCGGTCGAGCCGGAGGTGAACAGGAACTTGGCGACGGTGTCGGGCGTGATCTTCGCGATCGAGGCCTCGACGTCGGCGGTCACCTTGGTGGCCGCCATGTCGGCGAACGACAGGCTGGGGATGCCGTCGGCCGTCCCGTCGACATGAATCACGGACACGCCGGTCAGATCCAGCGCGTGCAGCGCCTTGGTGAACGGCGCACCGTTCTGCACCATCACCACCGACGGCTTCACCAGGTCGAACAGGTACTTCAGCTTGACGTGGTCGTGGCTCATCAGCGAATAGGCCGGCGACACCGGCGCGGTCGGAATCCGCGCCTGCATCGCCGCCATCATCATCAGCGCGAATTCGATCGAGTTGCCGGACAGCACGGTGAGCGGCCGGCCTTCCGGCAGCCTCAGGTCGAGCAGCGCCTGGGTGAGCGAATCAACGATGCGCTTGGCCTCGGCGTAGCTGACCTTGTGCCACTGCCGCGCCTCGCCCTTGCGCTGCGCCAGCCAGATGTCGTCGGGGCGCTGCTTGGCCCATTTCGCCAGCGCCATTGGCAGATGCGGATCGTGGTCCATCAGCGGAAAGCGCGATTTCATCACCACGACGCCGTCGGCACGGCGCTCGACCTCGATCTCGCGGGGCAGCCAGTTGACCTTGCGGAAGGCCGGCTTGGTCATCACGGCGGCGGCGCTTGAAGTCATCGTTGATTCTCCCGTTTTCCTGGCCTCTTCCCGGGCCGTGATGTTCTTGCCGCGCTAGCGTCGACGATAAACCGGCTTGCGCTTCTGCAGAAAGGCGCTGATGCCTTCGCCGAAATCCTCCGAACGCGAGCACAGCACCTGATTGCGATCTTCCATCGCGATCACCTGCTCGATCGAACCGGCATCGACCGCCATGTTGAGGCATTCCTTCGACAGCCGCAGACCGATCGGCGACGCCGCCAGCATGGCGTCGACATAAGGCTGCGCCGCCGTTGCGAGCTGGTCGTCCTCGACCAGTTCGGACACCAGTCCGGTCATCAGCGCGCGCTCGGATTCGATGAAGCGGCCGGTGAGAATCAGTTCGGATGCGACCGAGACGCCGACCAGGCGCGGCAAGAAGTAGCTGGTGCCGATGTCGCAGCCGCCGAGCCCGAGCTTGATGAAGGCGCAGTTCATCCGCGCGCTGCGGCCGGCGATGCGGATATCGCTCGCCAGCGCCAGCGCGAAGCCGCCACCGGCAGCGGCGCCGTGGACCAGCGCGATGATCGGCTGCGGACAACGCCGCATCAGCATGACGATGTCGGCGATGCGGCGCTGCGAGTCGAGAGATTCGGTTACCCCCGGCGGCTCCTGTTGGGTGCCCCGGCGCTCCATCGCGTCTTTGAGATCGAGCCCGGCGCAAAACGCGCGGCCGGCGCCCTTCAACACCACCACGCGCGTGTCGCGGTTGCGCTGAAGCTGGCCGAAATAGACGTTCAATGCGTCGATCAGTTCGGGGTTGAGCGCGTTCAGGCTGTCCGGGCGATTGAGCGTCACCCAATCAACGCCGTCCGTGTGCTCGATCAGCAGCGCCTGGGGCACGCAATCACTCCCGTATCTTGTTTTGTCCGCGGATCGCAGCGGTCGTTATTGTGCCCTCTCCCCTTGTGGGAGAGGGCATGCCTTGCGTCGACGTCGCGTGCTGCAGGGAGAGGGGGCGGAACTCGCCGCGCGCCTCACCCGGCAGCCTTCGGCCGCCACCCTCCCCCACGAGGGGAGAGGGTTGAAGTGACTACCGCGGCGCCATGCGGATCGCGCCGTCGAGACGGATGGTCTCGCCGTTCAGCATCGGGTTCTCGACGATCTGCACCGCGAGCGACGCGTACTCCGACGGATCGCCGAGGCGGGCCGGATGCGGCACCTGCGAGCCGAGGCTCTTGCGGGCTTCTTCCGACAGGCCCATCAGCAGCGGCGTCAGGAACAGGCCGGGCGCGATCGTCATGACGCGGATGTTCATCGAGGCGAGGTCGCGCGCCACCGGCAAGGTCATGCCGACGATGCCGCCCTTCGACGCCGAATAAGCCGCCTGGCCGATCTGGCCGTCGAACGCCGCCACAGAGGCGGTGTTGATGCAGACGCCGCGCTCTTCGCCGATGGTCGGCGCGTTCTGCATCCGCTCGGCGACGAGCCGGATGCAGTTGAAGCTGCCGATCAGATTGACGTTGATGATGCGCGAGAAATGATCGAGCGGATAGGCGCCGTTCTTGCCGACGGTCTTCACTGCGCCGCCGATGCCGGCGCAGTTCACCAGCACGCGGACGATGCCGTGCGCGGCTTCGGCCTTGGCGATCGCTTCCTTGACCGGCGCTTCCTGCGACACGTCACCGACACAGGCGACGCCGCCGATCTCGGCCGCGACCTTCTCGGCATTGTCCTTGTTCATGTCGAGCACCGCGACCTTGGCGCCCTTGGCGGCCATCGCTTGCGCCGTCGCGGCGCCGAGCCCCGACCCTCCGCCGGTGATGAGAACGGAGACGTCTTTCAACTGCATCGTAAATCCTTTCCTTGGGCGCTTCTTGAAGCTTGTCTTTGGGCCCGTCCCTGGGCGTTTCCTGAACTGTTCAACGAACCTCGGACGGGTCCTTCGGCGTGATCTTCTTGCGCTTTCGAGCCGGAATGTTCAACGGCCCTCGGGCCGTTTCCCTGTCGCTTTTCTCCAGCGACTTTCTCCAGCGACCGCAACCGACGACGGCCTGGCGATCCGGCCGAAGCGTCTCGTTCGGCAATGGCAGCGCACTCAGTCCTTCGTCCGCTGCCGCATCGCAATCCCGAAAACAGGAGCTTGGGCGTTTCCTGATGATTTTCTTGTTTTGGTCGAATTCTTCAAACGATGTCCCGGGGTGCCTGATGTTCCGTTCCGCCTGCCTCTTCCGGGCAGATTCCGTGAACTGATCCTTGGGCGTTGTTTTTGTTGTTCGGATTCTCTTTGGCGTGTCCCGGGCTTGTTTGAAGGTCTCTCAGTTGCTTGGGGGTCGTTTCTTCTTGTTGTTAGCTCGTTGTCCGGCTCTTCTTGTTGTTGTCCGGCTATCCGGCGGCGGTCTGCTTGGGCTTCGCTCCGCCCTTGGGTAACAGCAGCCCGCCGAGGATGATCAGTTCGATATGGCCGACATAGGCGCGGCACACCTCGTCGGTGACAGGGCCGACACCGGCCGCGCGCATCATTGTCTGCCGTCCGAAAAACAGGTGATCGCAGGCGCCGATCAGCGTGGTGTAGAACAGCACCGGATCGACATTGCGGAATTCGCCCGCGGCGACGCCTTCGGCGATCAGCCGGCGATGGAAATCGAGCAGAGGTCCGACGAAGAACTTGGTGACCTCGTCGGCGGCTTCGCGATTGCTGCCGTGCAGCAAATAGTGGATCAGCCGGTTCAAATACGGAAACTGGTGATACGCCTTGATGATGCCTGCGATGTGCAGCTTCATCTTGGTGGTCGCCGACAGCGGCTGTTCCAGCAAATAATCGAGATTGGTCATCTCGGTGGCGGCATCGCGCTCCAGCAGCGCCAGCAGCAAGCCGTCCTTGTTGCCGAAATGATATTTCACCAGCGCGGCGTTGACCCCGGACTTCTGCGCGATGTCCGACAGCGAGATCTCGACCGAGTTGCGCTCGATCATCAATTCGCCGGCGGCGACCAACAGCTTGTCGGCGGTGGAATTCTTCACCGCCGGGAGTCGGGTCGCCAGAACTGGGTTCGGTTGCGCTGCCATCGCCGTCGCAATTAGCCCATCCCGAAGCCGGGCTCAAGCGTTAATTGATTGATTGACTAAATCGCTCCCCACCCCTTAAATCCGCGCCCATCAGCCCCGCCAAACAAACACGAAACAGGGAGAAAACGCATGGCCGAGGCCTATATCGTCGCCGCCGCACGCACCGCCGGTGGCCGCAAGGGAGGCCGTCTCGCCGGCTGGCATCCGGCCGATCTGGCCGCGTCCGTGCTGAACGCGCTGGTCGATCGCTCCGGCGCTGCGCCGGACCAGATCGAGGACGTGATCATGGGCTGCGTCGGCCAGGGCGGCGAGCAGGCCGTCAATATCGGCCGCAACGCGGTGCTGGCCTCGAAACTGCCGGAAAGCGTGCCCGGCACCTCGATCGACCGGCAGTGCGGCTCGTCGCAGCAGGCGCTGCATTTTGCCGCACAGGCGGTGATGGCCGGCTCGATGGACATCGTGATCGCGGCTGGCGTCGAGAGCATGACGCGGGTGCCGATGGGCTCGCCGAGCATCCTCGCCGCCAAGGCCGGGATGGGCACCTACAAGAGCCCGCAGATGGAACAGCGCTACCCGAACATCCAGTTCAACCAGTTTACCGGCGCCGAAATGGTTGCCCACAAATACGATCTGTCGAAGGACCAGCTCGACGAATACGCCTACCAGAGCCACCAGCGGGCGATCGCCGCGACCCAGGCCGGCAAGTTCAAGGACGAGATCATCCCGCTGCCGATCACCCGCGCCGACGGCTCGACCGATACGCACGCGATCGACGAGGGCATCCGCTTCGACGTCACGCTCGACGGCATCAAGGGCGTCAAGCTGATCAACGAAAAAGGAGGCCGGCTGACCGCCGCGACCGCGAGCCAGATCTGCGACGGCGCCTCCGGCGTGATGGTGGTGAACGAAAAAGGCTTGCGGCAACTCGGTGTCAAACCGATGGCACGCATTCACCACATGACGATGATCGGCGGCGACCCGGTGATCATGCTGGAAGCGCCGCTGCCGGCGACCGAGCGGGCGCTGAAGAAGGCCGGCATGACCATCGACGACATCGACCTGTTCGAGGTCAACGAAGCCTTCGCCTCGATCCCGACCGCGTGGCTGAAGGCGACCGGCGCCGATCCGGAACGGCTCAACGTCAACGGCGGCGCGATCGCGCTCGGGCATCCGTTGGGAGGCTCCGGCACCAAGCTGATGACCACGCTGGTGCACGCCTTGCAGCAGTCCGGCAAGCGCTACGGCCTGCAGACGATGTGCGAAGGCGGCGGCATGGCCAACGTCACCATCGTCGAGCGGCTGTAAGCGACAAGCGTCGGCCCTCATCCTGAGGAGCGGTGCTTTCGCCGCGTCTCGAAGGATGAGTTGATCATCCTCATGGTTCGAGACGCGCGCCAACAGGCGCGCTCCTCACCATGAGGCGTCGCACCAAGTCAAAATGAGCGGAAAAATCCGCCGCATCACCACCGAGGACACGCCATGACCCATCCGTCGATTCACGCCCGCACCCAGCCCGACAAGATCGCCTATCAGATGGCCTCGACCGGCAAGGCGATTACGTATCGCGAGCTCGACGAGCTCTCGAACCAGGGCGCGCAACTGTTCCGCACGCTCGGCCTGAAGGCCGGCGATCACGTCGCGCTGCTGATGGAGAATCGCCTCGCCTTCATGGAGATCTGCTGGGCGGCGCAGCGCGCGGGCCTCTACTACACGGCGATCAGCCGCTACCTGAAGCAGGACGAGATCGCCTATATCGTGCAGGATTGCGGCGCCCGTGTCGTGATTACCTCGCCGCAGGGCGCGGACGCGATCGCGCCGCTGGTGAGCACCCTGCCCGGCGTCGCCTTCTTCATGGTCGATGAACCCGCTCCGGGTTTCCGCTCCTGGGACAAGGAGGCCGGCGCGCAGCCGACGACGCCGATCGCCGACGAAGTCGCCGGCTACGACATGCTGTATTCGTCCGGCACCACCGGCCGCCCCAAGGGCATCAAGCGCGAATTCGAAGGCAACGCCATCGACGTGCCGAGCCCGTTTCTGCGTCTGCTGTGCGAGCGGATGTGCGGCATGAACCAGGACAGCATCTATCTGTCGCCGGCGCCGCTGTATCACGCCGCTCCGCTGCGCTTCAACATGATGGCGACCACGCTCGGCGGCACCTCGGTGATCATGGAGCATTTCGACGCCGAGCAGTTCCTGGCGCTGGTCGAGAAGTACAAGGTGACCCAGTCGCAACTCGTTCCGACGATGTTCGTGCGGATGCTGAAGCTGCCGGACGAGGTCCGCACCCGCTACGACGTCTCGTCGTTGAAGGGCGCGATCCATGCGGCCGCTCCCTGCCCGGTCGACGTCAAGGCGAAGATGATCGAGTGGTGGGGACCGATCCTGATCGAGTACTACGCCGGCTCCGAGGGCAACGGCGTCACGGTGTCGACCTCGCAGCAATGGCTCAGCCATCGCGGCACGGTCGGCAAGGCCGTGGTCGGAGTGATCAAGATCCTCGACGAGGCCGGCGAGGAGCTGCCGACCGGCGAGATCGGCACCGTGTATTTCGCCGACGCGCCGGCGTTCAGCTATCACAACGATCCCGACAAGACAAAGAACGCTTACAACGACAAGGGCTGGTCCACGCTCGGCGACGTCGGCTATCTCGACGCCGAGGGCTTCCTCTATCTCACCGACCGCAAGAGCTACATGATCATCTCCGGCGGCGTGAACATCTATCCGCAGGAGACCGAGGACGTGCTGTTGACGCATCCCGACGTCGCCGACGTCGCGGTGTTCGGCGTGCCGAACGAGGAGATGGGCGAGGAGGTCAAGGCCGTAGTGCAGACCCGCGACGGCGTCACGCCGAGCAAGGAGCTCGAGGCCAAACTGATCGGCTTCTGCCGCGACCGGCTCTCCGCGATCAAATGTCCGCGCTCCATCGACTTCGAAGCAGAGCTGCCGCGCACGCCGACCGGCAAGCTGGTCAAGCGCCATCTGAAGGATCGCTACTGGCCGAAGAAGCAGGCCGCGATGGCCTAATCGGCGCGCTCCCTCGATGAATCGTCGCGGGAACGGCGCTGCCGCACCGGACCGCGCAAGGTCGGGGCTGCGACCAAGATAACGAGTCCCGCGGGCGCGCGGGGCGCGCTATGCTGCGGCTCCCTTGGTCGCTCCGGTTCCCATGACGTTGCGTTTTCCGATCCGTGCCGGCGTCGCCGCGTCCGTTCTGGCTCATCTCGGGCTGGTCGGTGCGGTGCTGTTGTTCGCGGAGGTTCGGCCGTTCGCGGAGGTGCCTGAGCAGCGCATCGAAGTCGACGTCGTCACCGCCGACGAGGCGCCCCCGGCTCCGGAGCCGGTGGCAAAGACCAAGCCGGCGCTGGAACTGCCCGAATTCAAACCGACCGCGGAATCCGAACCGGCTGCGCAACAACCGCCGGCGAAGTCCGAACCCGCGCAGAAGCAGGAACCCGCCAAACCAGAACCCGCAAAGCCGGAGCCTGTCCAGAAGCAGGCCACCGCACCCAAGCCGGAGCCGCCAAAAGCCGAGCCGCCGCCGCCGCCAGCGCCGACACCGCAAGCGCAGCAGCAGGCCCAACCGCCCACGCCTGCGCCGTTCCCCCCCGCGATCGCTCAGGAGCCGGACCTCACGGTGAAATACTCCGTGGCGCTTGGCCTGCCGACCGATCCCGCCTTCGACGGGCCGGCGGAGATCGCCGCCGATATCAGCGCTGACGCGGTTGCGGCGTTGCGGCAGCGCATCAAATCCTGCGCGGCATTGCCGGCCTCGGTCGGGCCGTCCGACAATGTGCGGATCGTGCTGCGGGTCGCGCTGTTGCCGGACGGACGATTGGCCCAGGAGCCGATCCTGATCGAGGCCAGCGCCTCGACGAAGGGCCCGGCGCTGATGCAGGGCGCGATCGACGCGCTGGTCAAATGCCAGCCCTACGCCATGCTGCCCAACGACAAGTACAAGGACTGGAAATTGCTCGACATCGGCTTCACGCCGCAGGATTTCCGCGGCGGCTAGGACATCGCGTCTGGAAATCACGACCGCATCGGCTGACGCACCGGCGGCAACGCCGGGCGCGCAGGCCCTCATACAGCCCCTCATAAAGAAAGCTCCGGAACCGCCGGAGCTTTAAGTCAAGGGAGACACGAACCGACCGATCCATCCGGTCGGAATCCGAAACTCGCGCAATCAGAGCATCCGGCGCGGAATGCATCCTTGATGCACGTCAACAATATCCCGTCTCGCGGGATTCGCTATCAAAATGTCGCCGGCCGCTTCTCGCTTTGCACCGCTCGTGCCCCGCCGAATTGCAATTCGTACCGCCGTCGTCATGATGCGCCGCCGCAACAAAGGGAGTCCGGCTTTGACCGCATCACAATGGAGCTTCGCGACCGCCACCGAACTCAGCGCCGCGCTGAAGGCGAAGAAGGTCTCTTCCGTCGAACTGACGCAGGACGCCATCGCCCGCATCGAGCGGCACGACGGTCAGATCAACGCGATCTGCGTGCGCGACTTCGACCGGGCCCTGCAGACCGCCCGCGCCGCCGACCTCGCGCTGTCGCGCGGCGGCCGCGGATCGCTGCTCGGGATTCCGATGACGGTGAAGGAGAGCTTCAATGTCGCGGGCCTGCCGACGACGTGGGGCTTCGTCCCGCACAAGGATTTCGTGGCGCAGGACGACGCACTGGCGATCGAGCGCGTCAAGGCCGCCGGCGGCGTGATCCTCGGCAAGACCAACGTGCCGGTCGCGCTCGGCGACTGGCAGAGCACCAACGAGATCTACGGCACGACCAACAATCCGTTCGACCTCGGCCGCACCCCGGGCGGATCTTCCGGTGGATCGTCGGCCGCGCTCGCGGCCGGCTACGGCGCGCTGTCGCTCGGCTCCGACATCGGCGGCTCGCTGCGGGTGCCGGCGCATTATTGCGGCGTCTACGCGCACAAGCCGACCTTCGGGCTGTGCCCGGCGCGCGGCCACACGCCGCCGCCGCTGCCGCCGCTGCCCTCCAACCGCGACCTGTCGGTGATCGGGCCGATGGCACGCTCGGCCACCGACCTCGCGCTGCTGCTCGAGGTGATGGCGGGACCCGATCCGCTCTTCGACGGCATCGGCTACAAGCTCGATTTGCCCGCGCCGCGCCATGCCGCGCTGAAGGATTTTCGCGTGCTGCTGCTCGACAGCCATCCGCTGCTGCCGACCGGCGCGAGCGTGCGCGGCGCGATCGCGGCGCTCGAATCCGGACTCACCAAGGCCGGCGTCCGCGTCACGCGCACAACGCCGCTGCTGCCCGATCTCGCCGAGACTTCGCGCGTCTATATGCGGATGCTGCTGTCGTTCCTCGCGGCGGGCTTCCCGCCTGAGATTCTCGCCGAAGTCCAGGGCGCCGTGACCGGGCTCGATGCCGCAGACGACAGCCTCCCCGCCGAGCGGCTGCGCGGCATGGTGCTGAGCCATCGCGACTGGGTGATCGCAGATGGCCGCCGCACCGGCCTGCGCGCGCAATGGCACGAGCTGTTCAAGCAGTTCGACGCGGTGATCTGTCCGCTGATGCCGACGCCGGCCTATCCGCACGACCATCACGAGCCGCAGGAAGAGCGCCGGATCCAGATCGACGGCAAGCCCTACCCTTACGTCGATCAGCTGGTCTGGCCAGGCATCGCCACGCTGCCCGGCCTGCCGGCGACGGCGCTGCCGATCGCCATGTCCGCTGAAGGTCTGCCGATCGGCGTGCAGATCGTCGGCCCGTGGCTGGAAGATCGCACGCCGCTGAAACTCGCCGAACTGATCGAGCGCGAATTCGGCGGCTTCAAAGCCCCACCGGCGTTCGTGAGTTAGATCGCGCTCGCAGCACGCGCCGCCATGGTCATCATGGCGGCGCGGCGATCGACCAACACCCGCGGCTGCTGTGGCGAGGGCACAGCTGGAGACAAACGATGATGCAGGATCTCGTTCCCCTCGCCGAGAAGGTCGCGCTGCGACTGATCGCGCAGAAGCAGACCATCGCGGTGGCGGAATCGTCGACCGGCGGGCTGATCGCCGCGGCGCTGCTCGCAGTGCCGGGGGCGTCGGCCTATTTCCTCGGCTCCGCGGTGGTCTATACCCGCGAGGCCCGGCGCATCCTGATGGACATTCCCGATCCGCAGATGAAGGGGCTGCGCTCGTCGTCGGAGCCCTATGCTGAGCTGCTGGCGCGGCAGATGCGCGCGCGCCTGTCCTCCGACTGGGCGCTGTCGGAGACCGGCGCGGCCGGCCCCGGCGGCAACCGCTACGGCGACGCCGCCGGCCACACCTGCATCGCGGTCGCAGGCCCCACGCAGGCGGTGATGACGCTGGAGACGGCGAGCAGCAACCGGCTCGACAACATGCACGTGTTCGCAAACACCGCGCTGACGTTCCTGCTGCACACGATGGCGCAGCGGGATTGAGCCGGGTCAGGCGCGCGGATCGGCGCGGGGCCGGCGAACAGCGCTGCGATCGCCATCGCAGACGAAAAAGGCGGCCGCTGGCCGGCCGCCCTTCGATTTCCGGATCGTGAACCCGAGAGCCTGATCAGCCCCCGATCAGACCGCCTTGGAATACAACTCCTCGACGTATTCCCAGTTGATGAGATTGTCGACGAAGGCCTTGAGATAGTCGGGCCGGCGGTTGCGGTAGTCGATGTAGTAGGAGTGCTCCCAGACGTCGACGCCGAGGATCGGCGTGGCGCCGTGCACCAGCGGATTCTCGCCGTTGGCGGTCTTGGAGATTTCGAGCTTGCCGTCCTTGACCGACAGCCAAGCCCAGCCCGAGCCGAACTGGCCGGCGCCGGCGGCGGCGAAATCGGCCTTGAACTTGTCGAGCCCGCCGAGGTCCTCGTTGATCTTCTTTTCCAGCGCGCCCGGCAGCTTGGTGCCGCCGCCATTCGGCTTCATCCACTTCCAGAAATGGATGTGGTTGAAGTGCTGGCCGGCATTGTTGAACAGCGGAGCGTTCTTGCCGAACGAGCCCTTGACGATCTCCTCGAGCGACTTGCCCTCGAATTCGGTGCCCTTCAGCAGGTTGTTGCCGTTGGTGACATAGGCCTGATGATGCTTGTCGTGGTGATATTCGAGCGTCTCCTTCGACATGTACGGCTGGAGCGCGTCGTAGGCATAGGGCAATTCAGGAAGCGTGAAGGTCATGGGTCATCATTTCCACAATGGTGGGGGACTTCGACTTAACGAGCCCCCTTATAGAAGGTTCCGACTACGGACCCAATATCTATTCTGAATTGCAACAGTGTGTCACGGCCGCGCCCCGTGTGCCGATACCGTCGACGCCTGAACGGCTTAGCGGCTGCCGGCTCACGCCGTGGCCGGCACCGCGAGGCCCTCCCGCCGCTGCGGCGGGCGAACGTTCATCAGCATCTGCGCGGTGCCTGCGATCAGCCCGATCAGAACCGCCGCCTGCCAGGCGCGATCATAATTGCCGAGATGATCGTAGATCACGCCGCCGCCCCAGGCGCCGATGAACGAGCCGACCTGATGGCTGAGGAAGGCGATGCCGGTCAGCGTCGCCATGTAGCGCAGCCCGAACAGTTGCGCGACCAGGCCGTTGACCAGCGGAATCACCCCGAGCCACAGCGTGCCCATCACCGCGGCGAACACCAGCGTGGTGGTCGCCGACGCCGGGAAGTAGAAATACGCCGCGATCGCCAGCGAGCGCACGATGTAGATGCCGCCGAGCAGATATTGTTTGGGATAGCGCCCGCCGAGCCAGCCGAAGGCGTAGGAGCCGATCACGTTGAACAATCCGATCACCGCCAGCGCGCTGGCGCCGAGCGACGGATCGAGGCCGCAGATCGCCAGATAGTTCGGCAGATGCGTGGTGATGAAGACGAGCTGCAGCCCGCAGACGAAGAACGCGATCGCCATCACCATGAAGCCGGAATGGCCGAGGGCGCTCTGCACCACTTCGCCGGCCGACTGCTGCAGATCGTCGGCCTTCTCGATCTCGATCTTGTCGGCGCGGCCGGCGAACAGCGCCGACGGCAGCATCACCGCGACGAGGCCGAGAAAGCCGATCAGCGCCATCTGCCAGCCCGCGGTGGTGATCAGCGTCTGCGCCAGCGGCGAGGCGATCACCAGGCCGAGCGATCCGGCCGCCGACACCGCGCCCATCGCGACGCTGCGCTTGGCCGCCGACACCGTGCGCGACGTGACGGTCATGGTCATGCTGGAGGCGGTGCAGGACAGCGCGATGCCGACGCAGACGCCGGCGCCGAGCGTGAACACCAGCGCCGATTCGGCAACCATCATCAGCACCAGACCGGCGGCATAGACCACGACGCCGCCGAGCATCACCCAGCGGGTGCCGTAGCGGTCGGCGAGCAGCCCGACCATCGGCTGCGTCACGCCCCAGATGATGTTCTGCAGGGCCGTCGCCAGCGAGAAGTCGGCGCTGGTGATGCCGATATCGCGAATCACGGACGGCTGAAACAGCCCGAAGCTCTGCCGCATGCCCATTGCGAGGCTGAGCAGCACGGACGCGCCGATCAGAATCGACCAGCGCTGAAACGAGCTGAGCTGGGCTGCCTTCATGGGATCGTTTCCTCTCGCATCGCGATTTTGAGAATACTCATGCCCTGAAATGCGGCGTTTGACCATCCTTGCGGCCGGTATCGGGGTTCTGCACGGAACGCAGGGGTGGGGTCGACCGCGACGGTCTGTGATCGCGCATCCGGGCACGCGCCGGCCCGACCGGGACCTCTGCGGTTTGCCGCGGTGACGGCTGCGCGAGACGCAGACCCTCCGCCTTGCGCACTGATCATATGTTGATCATAATTCAATCATCGACCGCCGCCCGTGAGCGGTCCGCACGGGCAGGAAATCGCATGACCATCGACGCGCCGGCGGACCGGCCGCTCCCCGCCGCTTCCGCCGAGCGACTGCTCGCCGCGCCGATCCTGCCGACTCTGATCCGGCTGGCGATTCCGAACGTGATCGCGATGGTCGGCACCGCGGTGGTGGCGATCGCCGAAACCTCCTATATCGGCCGTCTCGGCACCGAGCCGCTGGCGGCGATCGCGCTGGTGTTCCCGTTCGCGATGCTGACGCAGATGATGTCGGCGGGCGCGATGGGCGGCGGGGTGTCCTCCGCCGTCAGCCGCGCACTCGGCGCCGGAGACCGCACACGCGCCGAAGTGCTGGCGCTGCACGCGATCATCATCGGCATCGCCGCCGGGCTGGTCTTCACGCTGCTGATGCTGCTGTTCGGGCGGTCGCTCTACGCGCTGCTCGGCGGGCGCGGCGAAGTCCTCGAACAGGCCTGCAGCTATTCGGTGGTGCTGTTCTCGGGCGCGGTGTCGATCTGGCTGGTCAACACGCTGGCGTCGGTGCTGCGCGGCACCGGCGACATGGTGCTGCCGTCGGCGACGCTGCTCGGCGTCGCGGCGCTGCAGATCGTGATCGGCGGCGGACTCGGGCTCGGCCTGTTCGGCCTGCCGCGGCTCGGCATGGCGGGCGTCGCGTCGGGCCAGTTGATCGCGTTTTCGCTCGGCGCGCTGTTCCTGCTGGTCTACATGGCGAGCGGCCACGGACGGTTGACGCTGCGGGTCAAGTCGTTCGTGTTTCAGCGGCCGATGTTCGTCGACATTCTCAAGTTCGGCGCGATGGCCTGCCTCTCGCCGCTGCAATCGGTGCTGACGATCCTGATCTTCACCAAAATCATCGCGAGCTACGGGGTCGCGACGCTCGCCGGCTACGGCATCGGCTCGCGTCTGGAATTCCTGCTGATCCCGATCGCCTTCGCCTTCGGCGTCGCCTCGATCCCGATGGTCGGCATGGCGATCGGCGCCGGTCAGGTGGCGCGGGCGCGACGCGTGGCCTGGATCGCCGGGGCGGTCTCGGCGCTGATCCTCGGGCTGGTCGGGCTCGTGCTGGCGATCTGGCCGTCGCTGTGGGTCGCGCTGTTCACCAGCGATCCCGCGGTGGCCGCGGCGGCGAGTTCCTATTTCAACTGGGCCGGTCCCGGCTTCGCTTTCTTCGGCCTCGGCGTGACGCTGTATTTCGCCTCGCAGGGCGCGGCGAAGGTCGGCGGCCCGGTGCTCGCGGCGACGGCGCGACTGCTGCTGGTCGCGATCGGCGGCACCGCGCTGATCACGTCCGGCGCCCCGGCCTCGGCGCTGTTCGCACTGGTGCTGGTGGCGATGGTGGTCTACGGACTCGGAACCGCCGCCGCGATCCACCTGACACGCTGGGTCAAGTGAATCGCAATCCCGCCGCACCGCCGCGGCGGCCATACCTTTGGCGCGAATCTCGTGCTCTGCTATTCAACGCGTTGCGACGCAGCAGATTTGGCGCGGCGCCGAACGATCTTTCTGGAGGACGTATGACGACCCGAACCGCTCTCGTTGCCGCTGTGCTGTTCGCTGCGCTGGCGCCCGCCGCAGCCAATGCGCAATCGGCATCCGGTCCACAAGGTACCTGGCTGACGCAGGCCGGCGACGCCAGGGTGCGGATCAAGAGCTGCGGCGCGGCGCTGTGCGGCAGCATCGTCTGGCTGAAGCAGCCGATCGATCCGAACACCGGCAATCCGCAAGTCGACGACAAGAACCCCGACCCCGCCCGCGCCGCGCGGCCGGTGCTCGGGCTGCAGATCTTCGGCGACATGCGACCGGTGTCCCAGGGCAAATGGTCGGGCCACATCTACAACGCCGACGACGGCAAGACCTATCAGAGCAGCATCTCGCACACCGGGCCGACGACGCTGTACGTCGAGGGCTGCGTCGGCACGCTGTGCGGCGGCGAGACCTGGACGCTCGCCGGCCGCTGAGCGGCCCCCCTGCCGTCAGGCCTGCATGGCTTTCAGCGTGATCGCCGCGGAGGCATAGCCGCCGCCGGCGCCGTCGATGAAATGCACATGATCGCTGCGCGTCAGCGACGGCGTGAAGCAGGTCATCATCGCGGCCTCCTGCCGGAACAAGCCGTAGCGCGCCACGCCGGCGGACGCTGCGGCGGCGAGGAGCTGCTCCAACGCATCGGCGAGTTCGGGCGTGCAATCCAGGATCATGCGCAGGCCGTCATCGTATTTGCGGAAATCGGAATTCTCCACGACCTCCGCGATATAGGTTCGCGGCACGAAGCCGCCGACGCTGATGCGCAAGCGCATGACCACATACACGAACAGCGTGTACAGCAACACGACGATGCGGCGCTTGATCAGCGGACCGCCGCGCGCCGCGCGCGCCTCGAGGTCGAACCCCGCGGGCGGCCATCGCAAGGCGGGGCCGTGCGATGGCACCGGCCGGCCCGCATCGGGGCTACGCTCGGTGCGCGCGACCGCTTCCTCGATCAGGCGGCGAAACGCGGCCGGATCGGCACCGGCGGCGGGCACGATCAGCACCGACAGGATCACGCCCTGCACCGAGGGAATCTCCTCGAACCGGCAGGACAGGCCGGTGAGGTCCGGCGTCGTTCCGGGCGGCGCCGGGGGGACGGCGAATTCGCCGCGCTTCATCGCCGCCTCCGCCCAGGCGAGCCCGCCGCCCGAGAACATCGCGTAGGACACGTTCGCCGACGGCGCGAACCGGGCGACGCGGACATCGAGCCCCTTCTCCCGGACAGCGGCGACCGGCACCAGCGCGATGCGCATCGTCAATTCGAGTTCGTCCCTGACCCAGGCAGCGGAGGCCGCCATCGCTTCGCGCACACCGGCAAGATCGCCGGGCGCGACCGCGAAGCTCGCGCCGTCGCCGCCGAACACGAACGGAAAGTCGCGGCCCCCGAGCGCGTTGGTGACCGCGGCGATCACCGACGCGCCGGCCATGTTGACGGCCTTGTAGCGCTGCGCCGCGATCGCCTTGGTCGACTCGACGATGTCGGCGGTGCCGATGAACCAGTCGTCGGGCAGCGCCGAATACAGCGCCGGGTCCATCACGCTGCGAAAACCGCGGAAAACCGTCACGCCGTCATAGAACGCGCCGCTGTCGCTTCCGTCCATCGTCGCAGACCTCTCCCGGTCGATCGCCAGAGCAGATACGGCGGTCATCGCCCGAGGTTGCAGGCGCGGCAGTATCAGTCGCCCTTGGCGCACAGGCCCAGCATCGCCGTGACCGTGCCGCGGACGCAGCGCGTCATCGTGATGTCCGTGTACAAGCCATAGGCGAACACGGCCAGCGCAAACAGAACGATGATGCCGAGCGATTTCAAGCGATGCACTCCAACGACGTTCGGTCCCGCGCCCCGGTCAGCAGGCCTGCCACGGCCCGGCCGGTCTCGGCCACCGGCCCGGACTTAGAGCAGAAACACCGCCGAACGATCAACTCCGCCCGCCGTCGCGCCGCGGCGATGCGGAAGCGGCGCGTCAGGCCTTGACGATGCTCGGCAGTCGCGTCGCCGGCGGGGTGTTGCGGGAGCGTTCGCTGCGCACGATGCCGTCGATGATGGTCATGCCGATGCCCGGCAGATCGCCGAGGCGGACGCTTTCCAGCAGCGACGAACTGGCCGAGTGCTGGGCCGCGTCCATGATCACGAAATCGGCGACGCGGCCGACCTCGATCAGGCCGCAGTCGAGATCGCGCATCCGCGCGGTGTTGCCGGTGGCGAGGCAGAACGCCTGTTCGGCGGGAAGATCGCCGAGCGACGACAACAGCGAAATCATCCGCAGGATGCCGAGCGGCTGGACACCGGAGCCGGCCGGGCCGTCGGTGCCGAGAATGACGCGATGGAGATCGCCCATCTCGCGCGCGATCCGCAGCGTGTACAGCGCCGAGCGCTCGTTGCCGTTATGGACCAGCTCGAGCCCGGCCTTGCAGCCCTCGCAGATGCAGCGGATCTGCCCGTCGGGCAGCGCGGTGTGGCCGCCGTTGATGTGGCCGATCACGTCGGTGCCGGCTTCCAGCACCACGTCCTTGTCGATCAGCCCGGAGCCCGCGATGGACGGGCCGCCGGTGTGGATGGTGGACTGGATGCCGTATTTGCGCGCCCACGCCACCATCTTCTTCGCGGTCGGTCCGTCCTTGACGCCGCCGAGCCCAATCTCGCCGAGCAGCTTGACGCCGGCCGCGGCGAGTTCCTTGAAGTCGTTCTCTTCCATCTCGTGCTCGATCACCGGAGCGCCGGCATGGACCTTCACGCCGCTGGCGCGGAAGGCGGAGAAGCTGCGCTGCGCGGTGATCGCCAGCGCCTTGATGCCGATGACGTCGCGCGGCCGGCCGGGATAGTGCACCTCGCCGGCCGAGATCATGGTGGTGACGCCGCCGTGCAGCGAGGAGTCGATCCAGTTGAGTTGGCTCTGCCGCGGCGTCCAGTCGCCCGCCACCGGATGGACGTGGCTGTCGATCAGGCCCGGGGTGACCGCAGCGCCACCCGCATCGACGGTGGTGGTCGCGCCTTCGGTGTCGACGTCCTTCAGCCGACCGATCGCGGAGATCTTGCCGTTCTCCGCAACGATGGTGTCGGCATCGAGGATCGGCTTGTCGAGGTCACCGCTGATCAAGAGGCCGATGTTGCGAATGACGAGCTTGGTCGGTCCCGTGGGCGCGGCGGCGTCGTGAGCCATGTCTGACTTCTCCGAATAAGGTGGGCTCGTTCGTTTGCAAGCTAACGAATTGTAGGCGGCTGCACGGCGCTTGAAAACAGCTTTGACGTCGTGTCGCCGAAATCACTCAGCGTTCGGCGAAGGATTTCTCGAGCACGAAGTCGCCGGCCTCGCCGTGGTTGCCTTCCTCGAAGCCGAGCTCGGCCAGACGGCTCTTCAAATCCCCCATCATCAGCGTGGAGCCGCACAGCATCACGCGATCGCGCGACTTGTCGAGCGGCGGCAGGCCGATGTCGCTGTAGAGCTGACCGCTGTCCATCAGTTTCGAGATCCGTCCCTGATGACGGAACGGCTCGCGGGTGACGGTCGGGTAGTAGATCAGCTTGGCCTTGACGTCGTCGCCGAGGAACTCGTGGTCCTGCAGCGCAGCCACCATCGACTCGCCGTAGGCCAGCTCGGCCACCTGCCGGCAGCCGTGCACCAGCACGATCTTCTCGAACCGCTCGTAGGTCTCGGGATCGCGGATGATCGACAGGAACGGAGCGAGCCCGGTGCCGGTCGCGAGCAGATACAGCGTCGCGCCCGGACGCAGATTGTCGATCACCAGGGTCCCGGTCGCCTTGCGTCCGACGATGATGGTGTCGCCTTCCTTGAGATGCTGCAGGCGCGAGGTCAGCGGCCCGTTCGGCACCTTGATCGAATAGAACTCCAGCGTCTCTTCGTAGTTCGGGCTCGCCACCGAATAGGCGCGCAGCAGCGGGCGGCCGTCGACCCTGATGCCGGCCATGGTGAATTCACCGTTCCTGAACCGGAAGCCGGCCTCGCGGGTGGTGGTGAAGCTGAACAGACGATCGGTCCAGTGGCGAACGGAGAGAACGCGCTCTTCCATCAGATTGCTCACGGGAGAACTCCGGAGTTGGTGTTTGATCGGCCGAACGCGGACGCGCGAGAAACGAGACGGGGCGCCAGCGGGCGGCAGATTGTTTGTACACGAATGAAAATAGGATCGCAGCCCGCCCCCTGTCAACGCGGCGAGCGCCCGTGCCGCGCGGACATTTCAGGCACATCGCGCCGATTTATCGGGCAACCTGAAGGGAAAGACGACGATCAGTGGGAGCCTCGGTGGGCGCGCAGGCGCGCCACCGTTTGTTCCACGCCGCCCCAGGCGGGCGCCTGGGGGGCGAAGGAGGCGCGGAGATAAGTCACCAGCGCCGCGATCTGGTTATCGTCGAAACTGTGGCGGAACCCGGGCATATCCCCCAGTTCGGCCGCCGCCGGACTAGGTATTCCGTCTAGAATGACCCTAATCAGATTGTCGGGGTCCGCGGCGTGAACGTTGGTGTTGAGCGCCAGCGCCGGGCGCACGCCGAACAGGGTCGGCCCGTCGTCGCTGTGGCAGGAGGCGCAGGCGCCCTCGTAGAGCCTGCCGCCGAGCGAATCCAGCGGCCGCAGCGTCGCCGTCGCCGCGGCCTGCAGCGCGGCGGCGCGGGCGGCGGGCGCCTCGTCGGCCGGCGGCGCGAACGACGCCAGATAGGTCGCCATGGCGCGGATGTCGGCATCCGGCAGCGCGGCGAGTTGCTCCACCACCGGCGCCATCGGCCCGGCCGCCGTGCCGTGGAACTGCGAGAACCCGGTGCGCAGATAAGAGAACAGCTCGGCCTCCGTCCACGGAATCGGCGCACTGGAGAGCGCGTTCAGCGCCGGGGCGTGCCAGCCGTCGACGACGCCGCCACTGAGATACGCGGTCCGCGCCTGTTCGGCACCGAGTGCATTGCGCGGCGTGTGGCAGGCGCCGCAATGGCCGAGGCTCTCGACCAGATACGCGCCGCGATTCCATTGCGGCGCTTTGACGGGGTCGGCCTGCATCTGGCCGGTGCGCAGAAACAGCGCATTCCAGCCGGCCATCAGCGGCCGGAGATTGAACGGAAACGCCATCCGCGCCTCGGGCGTCGGCGCCTTCACCGGCGTCTGCGTCATCAGATAGGCGTACAGCGCCTGCAGATCGATATCGCTCGTGCGTGTGAACGAGGCGTAGGGAAACGCCGGATAGAGATGGCGCCCGTCGCGGGCGATGCCCTCGCGCATCGCGCGCTCGAACGCCGCGTAGGACCAGCGGCCGATGCCGGTTTCCGGATCTGGCGTGAGGTTGGTGGAGTACACCGTGCCGAACGGAGTCTCGACCGGGCGGCCGCCCGCATTGGTCGCGCCGCCGATCTCGGTGTGGCACACCGCGCAGCCGCCGAGCGCGGCGAGCTGCCGTCCGCGCGAGATCATCTCGGCGGAGAAGCTCGCCGGATCGGGCGGCGCGATCGGCGCAATGGCACCGCGGATCGGCAGCGCCACCGTCGCCATGCCGAGCGCGCCGACCAGCGCCGCGCCGGCCAGCGCCAACCACGACCGCTTCTTCGGCGCAGGCGCGGGCGGCGGCGGCAGCATCGGATGGCCCAGCGCGGCCCGCACCCGCTCCGGCGTGAATGGCGGCTCGCGCAGCCGCACCCCGGTGGCATCGAAGATCGCATTGGCGATCGCCGCCGCCGACGGTACCGAGGCGGATTCGCCGCTGCCGAGCGGCGGATCGTTCGGGCGCGGCATCAGCACGACGTTGATGACCGGCACGTCCGGGAAGGTGAGGATCGGGTACGCGCCCCATTCCTTGTCGGCCACCGCGGTGCCGGTGAAGCTCACCTGTTCCTTCAGCACGCGGCTGGTCGATTGAATGACGTTGCCGTGGATCTGATGCTCGATCCCGGCGGGATTGATCATCAGCCCGGAATCCTGACCGACCACGACGCGCTTCACCGCGACGTCGCCGGTCGCCTTGTTGACCTCGACATCGGCGACCCACGCCGACCACGCCGCGCCGTAGCCGGGGAATTTGGAGTGGACGTACAGCGCATAGGCGATGCCCTGCCCGCGCACGACGTCGCCATCGACGACTTCCTGGCGCGGGCCGGTGCGATGCGCCCAGCCGGCGCGCGCGGCGACTTCCTTGACCAGATCGACCGCGCGCGGGTCGTGCAGATAGCGCAGCCGATACTCAACCGGATCGACCCCGGCCGCGGCGGCGAGTTCGTCGATATAGCTCTCATGCGCGAACGAATTCGGCAGCGCCGAGACGCCACGCAGCCACGCCGCGCGCACGATCGGCGCCATGTCGTGCACCTTAACGCGGATGTTGTCGTAGGCGTAAGGCGGGATCGCGGTGCGATCGCCCATCTCGAACACCGGATTGTTCGCCGGCACGCGCCCGGTCAGCAGCAGCGCCAGCGTCGTCGCCGCATTCGACGGATAGCGCGTGGCGAAATCATACGCGGCCGGGCTGCCGTCGGCGTTCAGCCCGCCGGAAATCTCCATCAGTTGCGCCGCGCCCTTCGGCTCCCAGGCGTGCTCCTGCTCGCGGGTCAGTTGGACGCGGACAGGCCGCCCCACCGCGCGCGACAGCAGCGCCGCATCCGCAGAAACGTCGTCGGCGCAGTTGCGGCCGTAGCAGCCGGCAGCTTCAAACCGCAGCACCTCGATATCGGACTCGGGGATGCCGAGCAGCACCGAGAGATCGAGCCGCAGCGGATAGGGATTCTGCGTGCCGGACCAGATCGTGGCGGCGCCGTCGCGGACGTCCGCCACCGCGCAGGACGGGCCGATCGAGCCGTGCATCTGATACGGCCAGACATAGCTGCGGTCCATCGGCACCGCGGCGTCGGCGCGGGCGCGATCGACGTCGCCTTTGTCGTGCAGCGTCCGCGTGGTCGCCGGGTTGGCGCGCAGCGCCGTGGCAAGATCATCGAGATCCGGCAGCGGCGGCGGCGGCTTCCATTCCACCTTCAACACGCGCGCGGCTTCGGCCGCCTGCTCCTCGCGCTCGGCGACGACGCCGACGAAGTCGCCCATGCTGATGACCGCGACCACACCCGGAATATGCGCGACGGAGGTTTCGTCGACGCCGATCAGGCTGGCGCCGATGAAGTCGCCGGCATCGATTCCGGCATAAGGCGGCCGCACCACGCGGCCGTGCAACATGCCGGGGACGCGCACGTCGTGCACATAGACGAAGTCGCCGGTCGCCTTGGCCGGAATATCCGAGCGCGCGATGCGCTGACCGACGATGCGATGCTCGGCCACCGGCTTCACCGCCACACCCTCGGCGAGCAACAGCCGGTCGGTGCGGCCCTGCAGCAACGACGCATAGGACACGCCGATATTGGCGCCGCCGCGCGGATGCACGACGCCGTCGGTGACGGCCAGATCGTTCGGCGGCAGTTCGAGTTCTGCCGCGGCCAGGGCGATCAGATGATGCCGCGCCTGCGCCGCAGCGTTGCGCAGCGGCAGCGCCGAGACCTGGATGCTGTCGCTGGCGATGGTTGCGCCCTGGTTCGGCGTGCCGGAGGTGTGGCCGAGCACCATGGTGACGGCGGCGAACGACACGTCGAGTTCTTCCGCCACGATCTGCGCCAGCGCGGTGCGGATGCCGGTGCCGAGATCGACATGGCCGTTGAAGGCGAGCACCCGACCCGAATCGTCGAGAAACAGGAACAGGTCGAGCGCGCCTTCCGGCGGCGGCGCCGTCGGCACCAGGCCCTTGACGTGCTGCGACGGCCGCAACACGGCAAGCGTGCCCGTGCGAGCAAGCAGGTCCTTCGGCGCCGGCGTCGGTTCACTCATCGCGGAGCGCTCATCGCGACATCATCTGCGCCGACGCCGTCCTCGATCGCGCGCACGCCGGCGGCGGCCATGACGGCGCGCATGATTTCCACATGGGTGCCGCAGCGGCACAGATTGTAGCGCAACGCCTCGCGCACCTGCTCGAGCGTCGGCGCCGGGTTGCGCGCGAGAAACGCCACCGTGGTCATGATCATGCCGTTGAGGCAGTAACCGCACTGCGCCGCCTGCGCGGCGATGAACGCGGCCTGCACCGGGTGCAATGCAGTGAGTTCGCCCAAGCCCTCCAGCGTCGTGACGGAGCGCCCCTCGACGGTTCTGAGCGTCACCACGCAGGAGCGCGCCGCAACGCCGTCGATCAGCACCGTGCACGCACCACATTCGCCGAGCCCGCAGCCGAACTTCGGACCGTTGAGACCGAGATCATTGCGCAGCACATAAATCAGCTTGGTGTCGCGGGGCAGATCGACACTGCACGTCGTGCCGTTGACGGTCAGCACCACGGGTTCGCCGGTAAGAGCCGAAGACGCCATGTCAATTGTGCCTTGCAGCAAACGGCACGTGACCGGTTCGGACAGTGTGCACTGCAAACTCAGTTCGTCCCGGCACGTCCGATACCTGCATTCGTGGCAACCTCGCTGTCGTGATTGTTTCTACACCAATAAAATACGTCAAGCGCCGTTTTGCAGTGCGATGATGGTTTGGGCAGACGCTGCCCATTCCTTATGCTTGACTTGGATCGGGTCCCGCTTTTCATTAGTATACATACAAACTGCGACGGTCGACGCAATGTCGGACCGGCGAGCGGAGCGAAGAGCAGAGCCACATGGCCGACGAAACCATTCCCGGGACGGACAAAGCGAGCGACGCCAAGATTCGCTGCGATGCCTGTCCGGTGATGTGCTACATCAAGCCCGGCATGAGCGGCGCCTGCGATCGCTACGCCAATCACGACGGCGACCTGGTTCGCGTCGATCCGCACATCGTGCTCGATCGCGCGCTGGCGCACGGCGGTACCGTCGTTCCGTTTCACCGCGACGGCTCCTGGGACGGCCAACTGATCGCGCCGCCCGAGACCTTCGTCACCGCGATCGGCGCCGGCACGACCTATCCGGACTACAAGCCCGCGCCGTTCATCGTCTCCTCTGAAGTCGACGGCGTCGACATGGTCACGGTCGTCACCGAGGGCATCTTCAGTTATTGCGGCGTCAAGGTGAAGATCGACACCGACCGCTTCCTCGGCCCCGAGCAATCCACGGTGCGCGCGTCGGGCGAAGCGGTAGGCCACGTCACCACCTCCGAATACGGCTCGCAGATGCTGTCGCTCGGCGGCGTGCATCACCTCACCGGCGGCAGCAAGAAGGAAGGCCGCGTCACCTGCGAGGCCCTGCTCGATCTGTGCAACGGCAAGCCGGTCGAACTCACCATCGACGGCGGCTCGACCGTCGTCGTGCAGGCCGGGCAGCCTCCGATCGTCAACGGCGTCAAGGAAGAGCGGATGCGGGTCGGCTGCGGCTCCGCCACGATCGGCATGTTCGCCAAGCAATGGCTCGGCCTCGTCGACGACGTGGTGGTGGTCGACGATCACATCACCGGCGTGCTGTCGGAACACCAGGCCGGCAAGGTGCTCGGCGTGCCCGACACCGGCATCAAGATCAAGGGCCGGCGTTCGACGCCCGGCCGCTACTTCCAGGTCGCCGAGCCCGGCACCGGCTGGGGCGGCACCAACATTTCCGATCCACTGTCGATCCTCGGCCCGTTCGACCGCAAGGTCGCCTGGCCCGGGCTGCGGCTGTACTTCATCTCGACCACCGGCGAACACGCGGCCTACTACGAACTCGACGAAACGCTCTCTCCCCGCCAGAAGGAGATGCCTGCGGAGCTCGCGGCCCTGTCGCAGCGCGTGAAGGACAATTGCGAGCCGGCGCTCTCCACCGTGCTGTTCATGGCCGGCGCCGGCGGCTCGCTGCGCGCGGGCGTCACGGAAAATCCGGTGCGACTGACGCATTCGGTGAAGGACGCGCTGACCTATGTCACCTGCGGCGGCGCGCCGGTCTATGTCTATCCCGGCGGCGGCATCACCCTGATGGTCGACGTCACCAAGATGCCGGAGAACGCCTTCGGCTATGTGCCGACGCCCGCTCTCGTGGCGCCGATCGAGTTCACGCTGCGGCTGTCGGACTACGAAGAGCTCGGCGGTCACATGGCCGAGGTTCGGCCGGTGTCGTCGATCGCTCTGAACGACGGCCTGCAGACCGTGGGGCCTCATTCCGACAACCCGTGGCCGCTCGCTCCGAATGCGGCCAAGCGTTTCTTCGGCTGATCGATGGCCGCCCCGCACCTCCTCACCCCGACCCGAGGACGCGCAGCGCAGGCGGCGATGCTGGCGGACGGCCGGCGCTTGCACTTACAGGACGGCCCGATCGACCTGATCATCGAGGCGACCGGCGACCCGCGCGCCGTCCGGCACGCTTATGCCGCCGCCGCGCAGCGCTTCGCCGGCCTGCTGGATGCGCTGTGCGCCGAACTGCCTGCGCTGCGAAAGCCCGCCGGACGCGACGCGCTGCCACTGGCCCACCCGGTCGCACAGCGCATGGCCGATGCGGTGGCACCGTTCGCCGATGAAGTTTTCATCACGCCGATGGCGGCGGTGGCGGGCGCGGTCGCGGACGAGATCCTGAAAGCGCTGGTCTGCCCCGGCATCACCCGCGCCTATGTCAACAATGGCGGCGATATCGCGGTGCATCTGGCGCAGGATGCAAGCTTCACCGTCGGGTTGATCGACCGCCCGGACCAGCCGCGCCTGATCGGCCGCGCCGAGATCGATGCCAGCAGCCCGGTGCGCGGCGTGGCGACCAGCGGCTGGCACGGGCGCAGCTTCTCGCTCGGCATCGCCGACGCGGTGACCATCCTCGCGCCCACCGCCGCGATGGCTGACGCTGCCGCGACCGTGGTCGCCAACGCGGTCGACCTGCCCGGCCATCGCGGTATTGTTCGTGAAGCCGCCAACGAGCTTCAACCGGACAGCGATCTGGGTACACTGCAGGTCACCCGGCATGTGCCACGCCTCGGCCCGGCCGAGCGCGACGCAGCGCTGGTTGCAGGCGTGACGGTGGCACGCGCGCTGCTGTCGCGCGGACTGATCTGTGCCGCGGCCCTGCATTTGCAGGGCGAGACCGCCAGCGTCGGCGACACAGCGGCGTTCCTTTCCTTCGAACCACAACAAGAGCAACCCGATGCCTGAGGTCAAAATCCGCAAGAAGCTCCTGATCACCGAGGAGATCTTCCACGAGGGCGGCCCGGTGGCGGCCACCCCGCGCAAGCGCGGCGCGATCATCGCGGTGATCGAGAACCCGTTCGCCGGCCGCTATGTGCAGGACATCGCCGGGTTCATGGATGATCTGACCCCGCTCGGCGTGGCGCTCGCAGGCGAGTTGCTGCAGGCGCTCGGCGGCGACGCGAAATCCATCGACGGCTACGGCAAAGGCGCCATCGTCGGCGCCGCCGGCGAACTGGAGCACGGCGCGCTCTGGCACGTCCCGGGCGGCTACGCGATGCGCGAGATCCTCGGCGACGCCAAGGCGATCGTGCCATCGACCAAGAAGGTCGGCGGACCGGGCACACGGCTCGACGTGCCGGTGACCCATGTCAACGCCTCCTACGTGCGCAGCCATTTCGACGCGATGGAAGTCGGCGTGCCGGACGGCCCCAAGGCCGACGAGATCGCGCTGGTGCTGGTGATGAGCTCCGGTCCGCGGGTCCACGCCCGCGTCGGCGGACTCGCCGCGGCGGAGATCAAGGGCGAGGACGGGCTGCGATGAGCGCGAAAATCCGCAAGATCGTCGTCGTCGTGGAAGAGACGCTGACGGAGATGGGACGTTCCGTGACGCCGCCGACGCGGCGCGCGGCGGCGGTCGCGGTGATCGAAAATCCGTTCGCCGGCCGTTATGTCGAGGACCTCTCGGAGCTGATCGCGATCGGGGAAGAACTCGGCGAGTTGCTCGCGCAGAAGGCGGTGGACGCGCTCGGCATCGACGGCGGCAAGGCCGAAAGCTACGGCAAGGCCGCGCTGGTCGGCGAGAACGGCGAGCTCGAACACGCCGCAGCCTTGCTGCACCCGAAAATGGGCGCGCCGGTCCGCAAGGTGCTGGGCAAGGGCGCGGCGCTGATCCCCTCGTCGAAGCGACGCGGCGGCCTCGGCGCCGAGCTGGACATTCCGCTCGGGCACAAGGACGCGGCCTTCGTCCGCAGCCATTTCGACGGCATGCAGGTGAGCGTGGCGGATGCGCCGCGCGCCAACGAGATCGTGGTGGCGGTGGCCATCACGGATTCCGGCCGACCGCTGCCGCGCGTCGGCGGACTGACGACCGCCGAGATCAAGGGCGAAGACGGATTGCGCTGAAAGAAACTGCGTTTTCGAGCGAAGTGGCGACCGCTTCGCGTGAAGACGACGGATCTAGACGACGAGTGGCTGAGGTTGGTTCAAACAGAGGGCATGAGCGTATGAAACACGTCGCACGACTGGCTTTGACGGCACTGCTTTTCGCCTCCGGCGCTGCCTATGCGCAGCAAGGCGAGATCAAGGTGGGAGAGATCAACTCCTATTCGGCACTCCCCGGCTTCACCGAGCCATACCGCAAGGGCATGGAACTGGCGCTGAAGCAGATCAACGATGCCGGCGGCATCAAGGGCAAGAAGCTCGTCGTCATCACCAAGGACGACGGCGGCAAGCCGGGCGACGCGCTGACCGCCGCCAACGAGCTGGTGTCGCGCGACGGCGTGGTGATGATCGCCGGCGGCTTCCTGTCGAATATCGGCCTGGCGCTGTCCGACTTCGCCAAGCAGAAGAAGGTGCTCTACGTCGCCGCCGAGCCGCTGACCGACGCCATCGTCTGGTCGAAGGGCAACGACTATACTTTCCGGCTGCGCACATCGAACTATATGCAGGCCTCGATGCTGGCGGAGGAAGCCGCCAAGCTGCCGGCCAAGAAGTGGGCGACGATTGCGCCCAACTACGAATTCGGCCAGTCGTTCGTCGCCGCGTTCAAGGAGATTCTCAGCAAGAAGCGTCCCGACGTCGAGTTCGTCGCCGAGCAATGGCCGCCGCTGAACAAGATCGACGCCGGCCCGGTGCTGCAGGCGATCGACGCCGCCAAGCCCGACGCCATCCTCAACGCCACCTTCGCCGGCGACCTGGTCAAGCTGGTGCGCGAGGGCAATACCCGCGGCGTGTTCAAGGATCGCGCGGTGGTGAGCTATCTCACCGGCGAGCCGGAATATCTCGACCCGCTGAAGACCGAAACGCCGGAGGGCTGGATCGTCACCGGCTATCCCTGGTACGCGATCAGCACGCCGGAGCATCAGGCTTTCCTCGACGCTTACCAACAGCTCAACAAGGACTATCCGCGGCTCGGCTCGGTGGTCGGCTACGCCACCGTGAAGACCATCGCCGCCGTGCTGACCGCCACCGACGATCACTCCACCGACGGCCTGGTCAAGGCGATGAAGAACCTGAAGGTCGACACCCCGTTCGGCGCGGTCGTCTACCGCGCCGGCGATCATCAGTCGACGATGGGCGCCTATGTCGGCAAGACCACGCAGAAGGACGGCAAGGGCATCATGACCGACATCAAGTTCAAGAAGGGCGCCGACTATCTACCGCCCGAGGCCGAGGCCGCCAAGCTGCGTCCGGCGAACTGAGGCCCGGGGCGGCATGAGGCCGCCCGCACGGCTGCTTCCTCTCTTGCGAACGTCCGCCGCTGACATCAGCGGCGGACACCAGACCCAACCCGCTCCTCCTCCAGCACGAAAGGCGTCGCCGTGGAACTGATATTGGTCCAGGCCCTCAGCGGTCTCGCCAGCGCCGCGTCGCTGTTCCTGGTCGCATCCGGGCTCTCGATCATCTTCGGCGTCACGCGCATCGTGAACTTCGCGCACGGCGCGTTCTACATGCTCGGCGCCTATGTCGCCTTCACGCTGACCGACCGCTTTTCCGGCCCGCTCGGCTTCTGGGGCGGACTGCTCGCCGCCAGCCTGATCGTGGCGGTGCTCGGCGCGCTGATGGAGATGGTGCTGCTGCGCCGCATCTATCACGCGCCCGAGCTGTTCCAATTGCTCGCCACCTTCGGCGTGACGCTGATGGTACAGGACATCGTGGTGCTGATCTGGGGCGCCGACGATCTGATGGGGCCGCGCGCGCCCGGCTTCGCCGGCGCCTTCAGCCTGTTCGGACGCCTGGTGCCGACCTACGACATCCTGCTGATCGTGCTCGGTCCGGTCGTACTCGGCGCATTGTGGCTGTTGTTCCACCGCACCCGCTGGGGCGTGCTGGTGCGCGCCGCGACACAGGACCGCGACATGGTCGCCTGCCTCGGCGTCAATCAGAAGTGGCTGTTCACCAGCGTGTTCGCACTCGGCTGCTTCCTCGCCGCGCTCGGCGGCGCGCTGCAGATCCCGCGCACCACCGTGACCCACTACATGGACCTGTCGATCATCGTCGAGGTGTTCGTGGTGGTGGTGATCGGCGGGCTCGGCTCGGTCACCGGCGCCTTCATCGCCGCGGTTCTGGTGTCGGAATTGAACGCGCTCGGCATTCTGGTGCTGCCGAAGATCTCGCTGATCGCCGTGTTCCTGGTGATGGCGGTGGTGCTGGTGGTGCGGCCCTACGGACTGCTCGGCAAGGCCGAACGCGGCGCCCGCGCCAGCGCCGGGATCTCGTTCCGGCCCTGGAAGCCGCTGTCGCAATGGGAGCGCATCGGCGCCGCGGTCGTCGTCGTCATCGCGGCCTGCCTGCCCTTGGTCGCCGGCAACTATCTGTTGAGCGTCGGCGCGGAGATCCTGGTGTTCGTGCTGTTCGCCGCCAGCCTGCACTTCATGATGACAGTGGGCGGGTTGGCATCGTTCGGCCACGCGGCGTTTTTCGGCCTCGGCGCCTATGGCGCGGCGTTCGCCGTCAAGTTTCTCGGCGCCCCGATGGAGGTCGCGCTGCTCGTCGGCCCGTTGTTCGGCCTGCTCGGCGCGGTGGTGTCGGGCTGGTTCTGCGTGCGGCTGTCGGGTGTGTATTTCGCCATGCTGACGCTGGCCTTCGCCCAGATCATCTGGTCGATCGCGTTCCAGTGGGTCGAGGTGACCGGCGGCGACAACGGCATTCTCGGGATCTGGCCCTCGGCCTGGGCGTCGACCCCGCAAGGCTTCTTCTGGCTCACGCTCGGCGTGGTCGTCGCGGGCGTCGCACTGCTGCGGATGCTGGTGTTCTCGCCGTTCGGCTTCGGTCTGCGGGCGACGCGCGACAATACGCTGCGCTCGGAGGCGATCGGCATCGACCGCAAGTCGGTGCAGTGGGCCGCGCTGATCGTCGCCGGCACCTTCGCCGGCGTCGCCGGCGCGCTGTTCGCCTTCCTCAAGGGCTCGGTGTTTCCGGAATCGCTGGCGATCCCGATCTCGGTCGACGGATTGGTGATGGTGCTGCTCGGCGGCATCGAAACGGTGTCGGGCGCGGTGGTCGGCGCGATCGTCTACAAGGCGCTGGCGATCTGGCTGATGAGCCAGACCGACCTCTCCAAGCTCGTGCTCGGCGCGATCATCGTGCTGCTGGTGGTGGCTGCGCCCAAGGGCATCGTCGGTTTCATCGAGGATTGGCGGCATCGCCGGCCGCCGGCGCCGAACGGCGCCGGGCCGAAGCCGGCCGGCAAATCCGACGCGCTCGGGATCGCCAAGATGGAGGCCGCCGAATGACCGCGTTGCTCGAAGTCAAAGGACTGGTGAAGTCCTACGCCGGAGTTCATGCCGTGCGCGACGTCAGCTTCGCCGTGCGCCCCGGCGAAATCCTGGCGCTGATCGGCCCCAACGGCGCCGGCAAGAGCACCTGCTTCAACATGCTCAACGGCCAGATCCGGCCCGATGTGGGCTCGATCAAGCTCGCCGGCGAGGAGATCGTCGGCCTGCCGCCCCGCACGGTGTGGCGGCGCGGCGTCGGCCGCACCTTCCAGATCACTGCGACCTTCTCGTCGATGACGGTGCGCGAGAATATTCAGGTCGCGCTGCTGTCGTTTCACCGCCGGCTGTGGTCGATGGTCGGCTATGCGGGTGCGAGCCATCGCGACGAAGCGAACGAACTCCTCGCCCTCGTCGGAATGCAGGAGCAGGCCGAGCGGCCGTGCGGCGAACTCGCATACGGCGATCTGAAGCGGCTCGAGCTGGCCGTGGCGCTCGCCAACCAGCCGCGGCTGCTGCTGATGGACGAACCGACCGCCGGCATGGCGCCGAAAGAGCGCGTCGAGCTGATGCGCCTCACCGCCGGCATCGCCCGCGACAAGGACATCGGCGTGTTGTTCACCGAGCACGACATGGATGTGGTGTTCGAGCACGCCGACGAGGTGATGGTGCTGAACCGTGGGCAATTGGTCGCGCGCGGCACGCCGCAGCAGGTCCGCAACGATCCGCACGTGCAGGCGATCTATCTCGGCGACGGCCTGCTCTACGATCCCAAGCATCGCAAGGAGGCCGTGCAATGAAGCTCGAAGTCTCTGAGCTGAACAGTTTCTACGGGCCCGCCCACATCCTGTTCGACGTCGGCTTCGCGGTCGGCGAGGGCGAGGTCGTCGCCATGCTCGGGCGCAACGGCGCCGGCAAGAGCACGACCTTCCGATCAGTGGTGGGGCTGGTGTCCCGTCGTGAGGGAAAAGTGACGTTCGAAGGTGAGGACGTCTCGCGGCTGCCGTCCTACGAGATCGTGCGGCGCGGGCTCGGCTATGTGCCGGAAGACCGGCGGATCTTCACCGAACTGAGCGTCGAGGAGAATTTCGAAGTCGGCCGCCAGAAAGCCCGCCCCGGCGTCGCCGCCTGGACGCCGGAGCGGATCTACACGCTGTTTCCCAATCTCGGCGAAATGCGCAAGCGGCTCGGCGGCGACATGAGCGGCGGCGAACAGCAGATGCTCAGTATCGGCCGCACGCTGATGGGAAACCCCTCGCTCGTGCTGCTGGACGAACCCTCCGAAGGGCTCGCGCCCAAGATCGTCGAGCAGATGGCCGACGCCATTCTGGCGATGAAGCGCGAAGGGCTCAGCATCGTCATTTCCGAGCAGAATCTGCATTTTGCCAAGCTGATCTGCGATCGCGCCTATATTATCGAGAAGGGACGAATTCGATTCTCCGGCACCATCGACGAACTCGAGGCGCACCCCGAAATCCGGGATGCTTATCTCGCGGTGTGACCAGGACGGGCAGCGGGGCCATGAGTTGAGTAAGAAGAAAGTAACGGACAAGCGGCGCGGCAAGAGCAAGTCCACATCGCACTATCTGCTCGACGCCCAGGTCGGTTTCGTGCTGCGTCAGGTGCTGCAGCGTCATGCCACCATCTTCGTGGGGCGCATGGGCGAGGATCTGACGATGACTCAGTGGGCCGCCTTGTCGAAGCTGCTCGAACTCGGGCCGTGCTCGCAGAACCTGCTCGGCCGGCACACGGCGATGGATGCCGCCACCATCAAGGGCGTGGTCGAGCGCCTGGTGAAGCGCGGATTGCTGGAGACCAGCCCGGATCCGGAAGACGGACGCCGCCTGCTCGTGGCGTTGACGCCCGAAGGTGCGGCCCTGGCCGAGCGATCGATTCCAGTGGCGCACGAGATCACCAAGGCCACGCTGTCACCATTGGCGAAGGAGGAGCGCACGCTGTTCCTCAGCCTGCTCGAACGATTGAAATAGCCATGGCTCACCCAAACGCACCTTCGGCGAACCGACCTGCCGATCCGAGAGATGACTGGGCACGGCTCTCCCGGAGCGAGCGCGACGCCGCCTACGACAACAACACCGCGGTCGCCGACAGCCCGGCCTTGATCGCCGAACGGAACGTGGCCTCTGCGCAGGCGCGCGCGACGCTGCGGTCAGTGCTCGACCTGCCTTATGGTCCTCGCACGAACAACAAGATCGACCTCTATCCGGCGGCCGACCCGGATGCGCCCTGCCTGCTGTTCCTGCACGGCGGCTACTGGCAGAAGAATTCGCGCGAACTGTTCGCCATGATGGTCGAAGGCGTCGCGGCGCATGGCTGGTCGATGGCGATCCCCGGCTATTCGCTGGCGCCCGAAGTATCGCTCACCGAAATCGTCGACGAGGTGCGGCAGGCGCTGGACTGGCTCGCCGCGCATGCGCCGGACCATGGCGTCGCCGGTCCGATGATCACCTCGGGCTGGTCGGCCGGCGGCCATCTCGTGGCGATGACGCTCGACCATCCGCTGGTCGCGGCCGGGCTTTCGATCTCCGGCGTGTTCGATCTGGCGCCGCTCCGCGACACCGGCCTGAACGATGCGCTCAAACTGACCGATGCCGAGATCGAAACGCTGTCGCCGCTGCGACTGCCGGTGATCGACAAGCGTCTCGACCTCGCCTATGGCGATCATGAACTGCCGACGCTGGTGCTGGATTCCATCAACTTCTACGAGCGTCGCTGCGCCGCGGGCGCGCCGGGGCGGCTGCTGCCGATCGCGGGGCACAATCACTTCTCGATTTTGGCAGAGCTGCGCCGAGCCGACGGCGCGCTGGTACGCGCCGCGCGCGATCTGGCAGGCGAGACCGGAGATGATCGCACTTCAGCATTGCGATCGGGCGCGGCCTTTCCCGAGTAGTGCTCCGGCGGCCGAAAACCGGATCATGCCGATGTATCCGAAGCGTGGGCGCAGCATCGCGGCGTCAGCTTCCACGGCTTCAGGCCCGCCAGCGTCACCGCACGGATACCGACCCGCGAGGTCGACCTCAGCGGCTGAACCGGATCGGGACCGACAGTGAAATCGACGAGCCGCCGACATTGGCTGGCGGCGGCGGAACCGGACTGGCGCGGCGAACCAGGCTGACGGCTTCGGCATCGAGCGCGGCGTCGCCGGACGATCCGACCAGTCGCGCCGAGCGCACCTGGCCTGACCGATCGATGGAGAACGCAACCGACGCGGTGCCCATGCCGCCGCCGGGTGGAAACCGCTTGTGACGGTTGAGATGCGCCATCAGGCTGCCGCGCCACGAGGCGACCGAAGCCGCCGACGGCATCGCAGCGCCCGCCCGCGGCGCAGCCATCTGATCGGATCGTTCCAGCTGTGCACTCGGCGGCGCCGAAGTCTGCGTCATTTTCGGCTGGTCCGGGTTGATCGGCTTGGTCCGATCGGCGGCCCGCTTCTTCTTCGGTTGCGGCTTCTTCTCCGGTTTCGGTTTCGGCGGCGGCGGCAGCACGGCGGCGGAGGGCATCACGGGCGCCGGCGGCGGTTCGATCGAGGTTTCTTCCGGCTTCGGCTCGATCTCCTGCACCTTCTCCTCGACCGGGGTTTCAGGCTCCGGTTCGGCTTCGGGTTGCGCCTCGGCGAGGAGCGGACCCGGCGGCAGATCCTGCTGCGGCACGTCGGGCGCGACGGCGAGCGGCGCAAGCTCCAGCATCAGCGCCGCCGGCGGCTCGCCCGCCGCCTCGGCGGGCTTCCGGTTCAGCCCAATCACGATCGCGGCCGCATGAAGTCCGGTGACCGTCGCCGCCGCAAGCAGCCAGCGCGCACGGGACCCTCGCGGCGAACCGGCAGGCCGCGCGTCCGGATCGTGCCAGCCGAATCTCATGGCCGCGGCGTCGCCGCGATCGCACTGCCCTGCCCGGTGTCCTCGAGGCCGACCAGCGCCACTTTGAGATAGCCCGCCCCGCGCAGCAGATTCATCACCGCCATCAGGTCACGATACGGCACCACGCCGTCGGCGCGCAGGAACACCCGCTGCTCGCGATCGCCGGAGGTCTGTCCATCCAGCGCGGCCTGCAACGCCTCACGCGCCACATCCTCATTGCCGAGCGCCAGTGACAGGTCCGGCTTGACGGTGAGATAGAGCGGCTTGTCGGGCCTGGGCTGCGGCTGCGCATTGGAGGTCGGCAGATCGACGCCGACATCCACCGTCGACAGCGGCGCCGCCACCATGAAGATGATCAGCAGCACCAGCATCACGTCGATGAACGGCGTCACGTTGATTTCGGACAGTTCGGCGAGGTCGCCGTCGTGCGGATCCTTCAGCGTCACCGCCATGGTCGGCTACTCCGCCATCCAGCGCGAGCGCGCAGGCGCGGCGCGGCTGACGACAGGCTTCTGCTGCCGTTCCAGATCGCGCGACAGGTGCTGCAGCACTTCGCCGGACGCATCCGACAACAGCGCGCGATAGCCGGCGATGGCACGCGCGAACACGTTGTAGATGATCACCGCCGGAATCGCCGCGACCAGGCCGATCGCGGTGGCGAGCAGCGCTTCGGCGATGCCCGGGGCCACGACCGCCAGATTGGTGGTCTTCGACTGCGCGATGCCGATGAACGAATTCATGATACCCCACACCGTGCCGAACAGGCCGATGAACGGCGCGGTCGCCCCGATGGTCGCGAGCAGCCCGGTCGATCGTGCCATGTCGCGGCCGGCCCTGGCCTCGATCCGCGACAGCGCGATGGCGAGCCGCTCCTTCACGCCGTCGGCCGCGAGATCGACCGACCGCTCGGTCTCGCGCAGTGCTGCCTGAACCAGATCGGCGACGGGACCGTCCTTGGTCCACTCGGCCTCGATCTCGCGCGTTGCGTCGGCCAGATTGTCTGCGCGCTGCAGCTTGCGCAGCGCGCTACGCGCCTTGCGCAGCGCGCTCGTCAGTTCGATGACCTTGACCAGCCACACCGTCCAGGTTGCCAGCGAGGCGAGCGCCAGCCCGATGATCACCGCCTTGACGATATTGTCGGCGGCAACAAACATCGCCCAGGGTGACAGATCGTGCGGCAAGTTGGTGGGCACCGCGATCGCCGGCGGAGACAGCGGCACCGGCGCCTCGACGGCCGGGGTCGCCTCCTGCGCTGCGGCCGGCAGATGGACCAGCACGAATATCGCCCCCAAAGCGAACCGCCGCATCACAACATTCATTCCGAAACGCCTCTTTCGTTCGACCCGCCCCGTCAAAAAGCGCGGCCGATCATGGCAAAAATTGATGCGCAGTCACTGGCATTCCTGCATCGCAAGCTCCGCCGAGCCGCCACGCCCCCACAATCTTTGTCGCGACGGCCGATCGGCTCGAGTCGCAGACATGTGTAGTTCACCGCCGGCACGACATGCAGACGACGCAAGACCTGGCCTCTGCCGCGCCACGCGGCATCGGCGAGCCGCCAGGACGAGCGGTCCCCGGCTGATGTATCAAGATACGATTAGAGTTCTTCGCGCGGCTCTGCAATCTGACGGAGTTACAATCCATCTAAGCTATCGGCTCCGCAGTTTGCGCGAAGTTGCCGACGTTCGCGTGGCGCGACGACGCCGCCATCGCAGCGTGCCTTCGGCGCAGGACTGCGGGTCCGCACCACCGCGGCGATCGATCCGCCCGATAGCAAAAAACCCCGGTCGCGGACCGGGGTTCTCGAGGTCACGTCGATGTCGGAAGCCCGCTACCTAGCGAACCTGCTCGAAGCCGGCGAGCGCCGACGTCAGGTTGGGTCCGAGAATCTCCGACAGATATCCGCCTTCCTGAACGAACACGGTGGGCAGCCCCAACCGCGCGATGGCGCCACCGATGCGATGGAATCCATCGGTCGTGACGGCCAGCCCCGCAAGCGGGTCATGCTCGGATGCATCGAGGCCGAGCGCGACGACCAGAGCGCCGGGCGCAAAAGCGCGAATCGTCTTTTCCGCGACACCGAGCGCCTCGATATAGCCGTCATCGTCGGTGCCCTTCGCCAGCGGGATGTTCAGATTGGCGCCGAGCCCCGGACCCGCGCCGCGTTCGTGCGCGTAGCCCCAGACAAAGGGGTTGAAGAAGGTCGGGTCGGCGTGAATCGAAACGGTGAGCACGTCGGGCCGCTCGTAGAAGATGCCCTGCGTGCCGTTGCCATGATGAACGTCGACGTCGAGGATCGCGACGCGCTCGTGCTTCAGCCGCAGATGGGCGGCCGCGATCGCGCTGTTGTTGAGAAAGCAGAAGCCGCTGGCGAGATCGCGATAGGCGTGGTGCCCCGGCGGACGACACAGCGCGTAGGCGGCGTCTTCCCCGTCCATCACGAGTTGGGCTGCCGAGGTCGCGACATCGGTCGCGGCGCAGACCGCGGCCCAGGTGCCGGGTCCGATCGGGCAGGACGTATCGATCGTGTGCCAGCCGAGGCGGCCGACGATGTGCGTCGGATACGTCGCCTCGTTGCGGACGGGATGGATGTTGGCGATCATCTCGGGGCCGGAATTGCCCAGCGCCGCCCAGGCGTCCCAGGCCTCGGCGAGAAAGCCGAGATACTCCGGACTATGCACCCTGGCGCGCGGGCCCTGTCCGAACGCCGTCGGCTCGACGAGCGAATGACCGCCGGCCTTCAGTCCCGCCAGCAGCCGGTCGGCACGTTCGGGTTGTTCGGTAGTGCGCTGGACGATCCCGCGAACCAGAAAGAATTGCGGGTCGTGGCTTCGATGCAGTTCGCTGTAGACGGCCTTCACGCAGAGACTCCCATGGCTTGATGATCAATCGTCGGGCGTTCGTCGGCATCACACGGATCGTATTTTGCCGCCGGCAGTCGCGGGAGGAATCTCCCGCACCAGTTTCGCGACCTCGCGCCAGGCATGACCGATGTGATAATCGATATGCGCCACGATCCTTTCGGGGTGGCCTTGCTCGATCGCAGCGAGAACCGGTTCGTGCGTCCGCGCGATTTCGTGCGGGTCGTCGTACAGTCGGCCGATCAGACCGATGACCATGCGTAGTTCGGACGCCAGATCGTCGAACAGGCGCAACAGCCGTCGGTTGCCGGCGATCTCGCAGATCAGCCGATGAAACCGGTAGTCCTCTTCGACCTGCCGGGCCGGGTCGTCGAGATTTGCGGTCTGGTGAAGGACGTCGATCTGCCGCCGCAACGCATCGCGTGTCGCAGGGGTGAGTTTGCGCGCGGCGAGCACGCCGGCGTGCCGCTCCACGCACAGGCGCAGATCGAAGATGTCGTCGATGTCATCGGCCGCAAATTGCCGCACGAAGAAGCCGCGACGCGGGCTCGCCACCAGCAGGCCCTGACTTTCCAGCAGCCGCGCGGCTTCGCGCACCGGCGCCCTGCTGACACCCAGCTCCCGGGCGATCCCGGCCTCGACAACTTTGGAGCCGGGCGGCAGCCGCCCCTGCAGAATGGCGAGCGTCAGCGCACGCGCGACCTGGCCGACGAGGTCCGTCGCAGCGAGAGCGGGCAATCCGACCGGAGGGGACATTGTGCGCATGAAACGGTCCGTTTCGGCGTGGTGGACAATATTTAAGCGCCGATTGTCGACAGTTTAGCCTTGCGGTTGCGTCTTTGTCGCATCAAAAATTGATCCAGATCAAAATTGGAACTGCAACGATGACAGCTCACGTACCGCCGGCGGCCATACTCGATCAGACCCGCCAGGCCCGGATCGATCTCGCGGCTGCCTACCGGCTGATCCACCGGCTCGGGCTCGACGACAGCATCTACACCCACATCTCGGTCAGGCTGCCCGGCCGGCACGACCGTTTCCTGATCAACCCCTACGGGATGCGGTTCGAAGAGGTGACGGCGTCGAACCTGGTGGAAGTCGATATCGACGGCAACATCGTCGACGATCCGCTCGGCCTCGGCATCAATCCCGCCGGCTTCACCATTCACAGCGCGGTTCACGCCGCGCGGACGGATGCGATGTGCGTGCTGCACACCCACACCGTCGCCGGCGTCGCGGTGTCCTGCCAACGCCAGGGGCTGCTGCCTCTCAACCAATGGGCGCTGCAGTTCACCGATCGCCTCGCCTATCACGACTACGAGGGGATCGCGCTCGATCTCGACGAGCGCGCGCGTCTCGTCGCCGATCTCGGCGACAAGTTCGTCATGGTTCTGCGCAATCACGGCATGCTGACTTGCGGACGATCCGTCGCCGAGGCTTTCAAGCTGATGCACAATCTGGAGCGGTCCTGCCGCGCCCAGCTCGCGGTGCAGGCGTCCGGCGCCGAGATCAGCCCGCTGTCCGCCGCCGTCGCCCGCAAGACCGCGGGCCAATACGCGAATTTCTACGACAGCATCGAACTCAGGGGACAGCCCGACAGCGAATGGGCCGCCTTCAAGCGGATGCTGGGCCGCACCGATCCCGACTTCATCAACTAGACCGCGCCCATGTCCATTCCAACGCGCGGATCAGGACATCGAGAAAGAGAGATGCCATGCTGAAGCGCACTTTGATTGGGCTTGCCCTGGTCTGCGGTCTGAACGCCGTGGCCGTGGCGGAGGAGCCGAAAGTAGGCGGCGTCGTGAATGCCGTGATTCAGCCCGAGCCTCCGGGCCTGATGCTGGGTCTGGTCCAGAACGGCCCGACCCAGATGATCTCCGGCAACATCTATGATGGCCTGCTACGCTATGGTCCGAAACTCGAGCCGCAGCCCGGCCTCGCCGAGAGCTGGACGGTGAGCGAGGACGGCAAGGTCTACACCTTCAAGCTCAGGAGCGGCGTGACCTGGCACGACGGCAAACCGTTCACGTCCGCCGACGTGCTGTTCTCGATCGAATTCCTCAAGCAGACCCACGCCCGCGCCCGTGGCAACCTCGCCACGCTCGACAAGGTGGAGGCGCCCGACGCCTCGACCGTCGTGTTCACGCTGAAGGAGCCGTTCGGGCCGTTCCTCGGCATCTTCGAAGTCGGCTCGATGCCGATGATTCCGAAGCACATCTACGAGGGAACGGATTTCAAGGCCAATCCCGCCAACAACACGCCGATCGGCACCGGCCCCTACATGTTCAAGGAATGGCAGAAGGGCTCGTTCATCCGGCTGGTGAAGAATCCGAACTACTACATCAAGGGCAAGCCCCACATCGACGAGATCTACTGGCACGTCATTCCCGACGCGGCGGCGCGGTCGGTGGCGTTCGAGACCGGCAAGATCGACGTGCTGCCCGGCGGCTCGGTGGAAAACTTCGACGTACCGCGCCTGAGCAAACTGAAGAACGTCTGCGTCACCGGCGCCGGCTGGGAATTCTTCAGCCCGCATTCCTGGCTGTGGCTCAACAACCGCTCCGGGCCGACGGCGAACACGAAATTCCGTCAGGCGCTGATGTTCGCCATCGACCGCAATTTTGCGCGGGACGTGATCTGGAACGGCCTCGGCAAGGTCGCGACGGGCCCCTCCGGCTCCGCGATCAAATACTATACCAGCGCCGTGCCGAAATACGATCTCGCCCCCGCGAAGGCCAAGGCCCTGCTCAAGGAAGCCGGCTACAAAGGCGAGAAAGTCCGGATGCTGCCGCTGCCCTACGGCGAAACCTGGCAGCGCTGGGCCGAAGCGGTGAAGCAGAATCTGCAGGACGTCGGCATCAATGTCGAAATGATCGCCACCGACGTCCCCGGTTGGAACCAGAAAGTCTCCGACTGGGACTACGACATCGCCTTCACCTATCTGTATCAGTACGGCGACCCCGCGCTCGGCGTCGGCCGCAATTACGTCAGCAGCCAGATCGCCAAGGGCTCGCCGTTCAACAACGTCGAAGGTTACTCGAATCCGGAGGTCGACAAGCTGTTCGCCGAGGGCGCGGTCGCCTTCCCGGATACCAAGCGCGACGAGATCTATGCCAAAGCGCAAAAGATCCTGGTCGAAGACGTGCCGGTCGCATGGCTGCTCGAGCTGCAATTTCCGACCATCACCCGCTGCAATGTCAAGAACCTCGTCACCACCGCGATCGGCGTCAACGACGGTTTCCGCGACGCCTGGCTCGACAAGTAACTTCCCCGACAAGCCGGCGGCGGCGCTCCGTGCCGCCGCCGGTTGACTTCCGAAGCCTAATCTCGAACGCAATGGAAACCGACGATGCTTGCATTCATTGCCCAGAGAATCGGCAAGGCCGTGGTCGTCTTGCTCGCGATCGTCGTGCTCAACTTCTTCCTGATCCGCCTTGCGCCCGGCGATCCGGCATTGGTGATGGCCGGCGAAGCCGGCGCGGGCGATCAGCTCTTCATCTCCCAGCTCCGCGAGAAATTCGGCCTCGACAAGCCGATGCCGGTGCAGCTCTTTCTATACGTCAAGGGAATCCTCAGTTTCGATCTCGGCTATTCCTTCCGCCAGCAGATGCCGGTGTCAAAGCTGATCCTCGACCGGCTGCCGGCGACGATGCTGCTGACCGGCACGGCTTTTGCGATCTCGCTGGCGTTCGGCATCATGTTCGGCGCGCTGGCGGCGCGGCGGGCCGGCACCTGGGCGGACACGGCGATCACCGTGCTGGCGCTGATCTTCTACGCCACGCCGCTGTTCTGGATCGCGCTGATGGCGATCCTGCTGTTTTCGGTCACGATGGAATGGCTGCCGAGCTTCGGCTACAAGACGGTCGGCGCCAACTACACCGGTCTCGCCCACGTCCTCGACGTCGGAGCCCACCTGATCTTGCCGGCGACGACGATCGGCCTGTTCTTCATGGCCACTTATGCCCGCATGACGCGCGCCTCGATGCTCGAGGTCAAGCGGCTCGATTTCGTCAAGACGGCGCGCGCCAAGGGCCTGCGCGACGCCGTGATCCAGCGTCGCCACGTGCTGCGCAACGCGCTGCTGCCGGTGGTGACGCTCGCCGGCCTGCAGGCCGGCACATTGGTCGGCGGCGCCGTGCTCACCGAAACCGTGTTCGCCTGGCCGGGCATCGGCCGGCTGATGTACGAGGCTCTGTTGCAACGCGACTACAACCTGTTGCTCGGCGTCTTCGTGGTGTGTTCGGCGATGGTGCTGGTGTTCAACCTGATCACCGACCTGATCTACCGCTCGGTCGATCCCCGTATCGAGTACGCGGCATGAAACAATTCTGGCGATTGCTGGTACGCAACCCCGGCGGGCTGATCGGGCTGATCATCCTGCTGGTCGTGATCACGGTCGCCGTGATCGGCCCGCTGCTGTTCCCGACCTCGCCCTGGCGCATGGTGCAGCGGCCGTTTCTGCCGCCCTTCACGATGGCCGGCCTGCCGCTGGGGACCGACGCGCTCGGTCGCGACGTGATGGCCGGGATCATCTACGGCACCCGCGTGTCGCTGCTGGTCGGACTCGTCTCCACGCTGGTGGCGCTTGCGGTCGGCATTCCGGTCGGCGCAATGGCCGGGTATTTCGGCGGCCGTATCGGCGATGCCCTGATGCGCTTCACCGAATTCTTCCAGACCGTTCCGAGCTTCGCGCTTGCGATCGTGCTGGTGGCCGTGCTGCAGCCCTCGATCGTGTCGATCATCATCGCGATCGCGATCGTCAGTTGGCCGCCGGTGGCGCGGTTGGTGCGCGGCGAGGTGCTGTCGCTGCGGACCCGTGAATACGTTCAGGCAGCGGTCGTGACCGGGCAGACCAACAGCTGGATCATCTGGCGCGAGATTCTCCCCAACGCGCTGTCCCCGGTCATCGTGCTGGCGTCGCTGATGGTCGCGACCGCCATCCTGCTCGAATCGTCATTGTCGTTTCTCGGCCTCGGCGATCCCAACCTGATGTCGTGGGGCTACATGGTCGGCGCCGGCCGCACCGTGATCCGTCAGGCCTGGTGGATCACGGTGTTTCCGGGCATCGCCATTCTGGTCTCGGTGCTGGCGCTGAACCTGATCGGCGAAGGTCTCAACGATGCGCTCAATCCGCGCCTCAGCAAGGATGGACGCTGAGCATGTCCGCAGCCGCCGTATCGATCAGGAACCTGAAGCTGGCGCTGCCAGCAGGCGGCGATCGCGCGCACGCCGTCGATGGCGTGTCGTTCGATCTCACCGCCGGCAAGATCCTCTGCGTCGTCGGTGAATCCGGCTCCGGCAAGTCGATGTGCGCGCACGCGCTGATGGGGCTGCTACCCGACAGCGTGATCGCCGAGGCCGGCGAGATCGTGTTCGAGGGACAGAACCTCCTGACGCTCGGCGACAGCGCCTGGCTCGCTTTGCGCGGCCGTCACATCGCCATGGTGTTCCAGGAGCCGATGACGGCGCTCAATCCCCTGATGCGGATCGGCGACCAGATCGCCGAGATGTTCGAGGCGCACAATCTGCTGACGCCGAAACAGCGACGGCAGAAGGCCGTCGAGCTGCTGCGCGAAGTCGGCCTGCCTAACCCCGAGCAGGCGACGCGCGCCTATCCTCACCAACTGTCCGGCGGCCAGCGCCAGCGCGCGATGATCGCGATGGCGCTCGCGCTTGAGCCGGCCGTGCTGGTCGCCGACGAGCCGACGACGGCGCTCGACGTCACCACGCAAGCGCAGATCCTCAAGCTGATCCGCGACCTGCAGCGCCGCCGCAACATGGCGGTGATGTTCATCACCCACGATTTCGGCGTCGTCGCCGACATCGCCGATCGCGTCGTCGTGCTTCAGCACGGCAAGGTGGTCGAGCAAGGCGCGGCGGACGACGTGCTGCTGCGCCCGCAGCATCCCTATACGCAGGCCCTGCTCGCCGCGGTGCCGACGATGCATCCGCCGCCGCGGGCCGCCCTGCTTGACCGTCGCAAGGCGGTCGAGGTCGTCGGCCTCGACAAGACGTATATCAGCGGAGGAGGCTGGTTCCGCCCGGTGCGCAGCGTTCAGGCCGCGAACGGGGTGAGTTTCGATATCCTTCAGGGCGAGACACTCGGTCTCGTCGGCGAATCCGGCTCGGGCAAGTCGTCGATCGCGCGTCTCGTCATGCGCCTGATCGAGCCTGACCGCGGCACGGTCCGTCTCGGCGACACCGATCTCACGCTGGCCGGCGGAAAGGAGCTGCGCGAGCAGCGCCGGCGAATCCAGATGATCTTTCAGGACCCGTTCGCCTCGCTCAATCCGCGCCGCAAGGTCGGCCATATCATCACCGACGGGCCGATTGCGCACGGCGCGGATCCGGCCGCCGCGCGGCTGCGCGCCGGCGAACTGCTCGGCCTGGTCGGCCTCAACGCGAGCGCGATGGAGCGGTTTCCGCACGAATTCTCCGGCGGCCAGCGCCAACGCATCGGAATCGCCAGGGCACTGGCGCTCGATCCCGAAGTTCTGGTCGCAGACGAGGCGGTGTCCGCGCTCGACGTGTCGGTGCAAGCGCAGGTGCTGGATTTGCTCGAGGATCTCAAGACACGGCTCGGCCTTTCGATGCTGTTCATCACCCACGACCTCCGGGTCGCCGCGCAGATCTGCGATCGCATCGCAGTGATGCAGCGCGGCAGCATCGTTGAAATGCGGCCGACCGCCGCGCTGTTTTCCGCTCCGGAGCATCCCTATACGCGCGAGCTGCTCGCCGCGGTGCCCGGCCAGACAGCCGCTTCCAAGGCCGCCTGACCGATGCGTTGCGCCCTCGTCAGCGACCGTCTCGATCTGCGCGGCTTTCTCGGGACGGATTTCGCGCGCATCGCCGATCGCATCGAATTCGTCGATCATCGCACCGACGGCGCGAACGCGGATATCCGCCTGGCAGTCGCCTGGTATCCGCCGGACGACGCCTTCGCGCACTATCCCAACCTCCGGGCTGTCTGCTCGATCGGCGCCGGCGTGGATAATATCACCGCCTGCCCGAGCCTGCGGGCGGACATCGACGTCGTTCGAATCGTCGATTCGGCGCAGGCCCAGATGATGTCGGGATTCGTGCTCTGGCATGTGATCTGGCATCAGCGGCGGTTCGCCACCTATCTGGCGCAGCAGCGCGATGCGGTCTGGCAACGCATTCGTCAACGCAATCCGCGCGAGGTGCCGGTCGCCATTCTCGGCTACGGCGAGATCGGCCAGAAGGTCGCCGCGGATCTCGCTGCGCTCGGTTTCCCGGTGATGGTGTGGAGCCGGTCGCCAAAGTCGACGCCGGCCGCGATCAGGGGATTCCATGGGCGCGAGGGCCTCGCCGCCATGCTCGGCGAAACCGAGGTGCTGGTGAATCTGCTGCCGCTGACGCAGGAGACCCAGGGCATTCTCGACGGTGAGCTATTCGACCGGATGCGCCGCGGCGGCTACCTCATTCATGTCGGACGCGGCGAACATCTGGTGGACCAAGACCTGCTGGCGGCGCTGGACAGCGGCCAGCTCGCAGGCGCCGCACTCGACGTGTTCGCCGCGGAGCCGCTGCCGCCCACGCATCCGTTCTGGCGTCATCCGAACATCGTCGTCACGCCGCACGACGCCAGCGACGTCAGCGTCGACTCCGTTGCGGCGACGCTGGTCGCAACCGCCAACGCGATCCGAGCCGGGCGAAGGCCACCGCACGCGATCGACCGCGCACGCGGCTACTGATCTGACGCCCCGGATTGGCGGCGCCGCACGTTCACGCCAGCCAATGCGCGATGTCTTCGGCTTTCGGCAGCCCGCCGGCGTGGACGACCTTGCCGTCGATCACGATCCCCGGCGTCGACACGATGCCGTAACCGGCGATCGCCGCGTAGTCGGTGACCTTCTCGATCGTGACCGCGACGCCGAGCCTGTCGGCCTCCCCCTGCACCATCTCGGCGGTCGTGACGCAACGTTTGCAGCCGGGACCGAGTACCTTGACGTCCTTCATGACGACGCGCTCCTACGTGAACAATGCGTTGAACAGGAACCCCACCGCCAGGATGCCGGCCGCCACGACAGCGACGAACACGGCGATCAGTCGGGGGGTCAGCACCTTGTGCAGGATGATCAGTTCCGGCGCCGACAGCGCGATGACGCTAATCATGAAGGCCAGCACGGTGCCGAGTGCGGCGCCCTTGCCGATCAGCGCCTCGACCACCGGAATGATACCCGCGGCATTGGAATACATCGGAATGCCGAGCAAGACCGCCGCGGGCACGGACCACCACGCGTCGCGCCCCATGATCGAGGCCAGCAGGTCGGCGGGCACATAGCCATGAATGAAGGCGCCGACAGCGATGCCGGCGATGACCCAGATCCAGACCCTGCCGACGATGTCGACCACGGCCTCGATCCCCGCCCGGAGACGATCGACCAACGTCACGGTCGACGACGGGATCTCGGCGGCACTTGAACGGACGTTGCGGACCCAGTCCTGCAGCCAGCCTTCGAGGTGGAAGCGCCCGATCACCCAGCCCGCGACGATCGCAATGCCGAGCCCGAAGCCCAGATAGGCGAGCGCCACTTTCCAGCCCAGCAGAACGAACAGCAATCCGAGCGCGACTTCGTTAATCATCGGCGCGGCGATCAGGAACGAGAAGGTCACCCCGAGCGGCACGCCGGCACTGACAAAGCCGATGAACAGCGGCACCGCCGAGCAGGAGCAGAACGGCGTGAGGATGCCCAGCCCGGCGGCGGCGACGTTGCCGACACCTTCACGCCGGCCGGCGAGCAGCGCGCGGGTCCGCTCCGGCGAAAACCAGCTCCGCAGCACGCCCATACCGAACACCACGAGGGTCAGCAGCATCAACACCTTCGGAGTGTCGTAGACGAAGAATTCGATAGCCTCCGCCGCATGACTGCCGGATTCGAGCGGAAGCAGGCCGACCGCCCATTTGGAGAACGGCTGCAGTTGCGCGTAGATCAGGCCCCAGGCCACCAGAAATGCCGCCGTTCCGGCCAGCCAGACGGCGGTCCGTGGCTCCTGCCCGACTTTGCTCTCTAAAGTCGTCATGCGGCCGCCCTCCTGTCGCGCGCCGGAAGCGCCAGCACGGCCTCGACCACGGCGATAATTTTCGGATCCAGATTTGGATTGCGCCGGTAGCGAACCCACTGCGCGTCGCGGCGATCGATCACCAGACCGGCGACCTTCAGCACCCCCATATGCCGCGACATCCGCGATTGGGAGGCACCGAGCCTCTTCATCAGTTCACAGACACAGTGTTCCTGCCCGTCCCACAGGAGCCGCAAGGCCTCGAGCCGCGTTTCCTCGGCCAGCGCCGACAAGATATCGATCGGATCCATCCTCGCCCCGCTGCGCGCCGTTCAAGACTCCGCCGAAAAAATGCGTATATGCGCATATACGCATAATGTATTGATCCATCTCAATCTCATACGGCTTTCTGAGACGGCCGCTCGGGCCGGATGTGTTTGGACAACGGTCGAGGGGATTCAGATCGGCTGCTGTCGGATCGGAGTTGGACTAGCCGTCACCGGCAACACCAGCGTGATCAGCCAGCACAGCAGCAGCATGACCGCAGATCCCATGAGACAGCCGGTGATGCCCGCGAGCTGGTACAGCGCGCCCGACAGAATGATCCCGAGCAGCCGCCCAGCCGCATTCGCCGCGTAGTAGAAGCCGACATCCTCGGCGGCCTTTTCCGATCCGGCATAGGCCAGGATCAGATAGGAATGCAGCGACGAATTCACCGCGAACGGCACGCCGAACAGCGCCAGACCGATCACCAGCACCAGATCCGGGCGCACCATCGGGACTGCGACCATCGCCACGGCCAACACGATCGGCACCGCGGCGAGGAGCAAGGCCCATAGTCGCGCCGCTGGGATTTCGCGGCTGAGGCCGTCGTCGCTCCGCGTCACCAGGCTCGGCGCGATTGCCTGGATGCCGCCATAAGCGATCGTCCACGCCGCCAGAAATCCGCCGACCTCGAGAAAGCGCCAACCGTTGGCATACAGGAACACAGGAAGGCCGACGACGAACCAGACGTCCCTCGCCCCGAACATGAAGATGCGGGCGGCGGCCAGCAGGTTCACGCCGCGCGACTTGCCGAACAGTTCGCGTATCGTTTTCGACGACTTGGCCTTGCCGAGCTGGCGCGGCAGCAGAGCCAGACCAGCGACAAAGATCACCCCGAGCAGCGCAGCCATCAGCCAGAGCGCGGGCCGAAAGCCGACGAGGTCGAGCAACAGGCCACCGAGGAAGAAGCCGATGCCCTTCATCGCGTTCTTCGATCCGGTGAACCAGGCCACCCAGCGGAACAACTGCCCGCTGCCCTCCGCCGAGGTCGCCTTGATGGCGGATTTCGAAGCGGTCTTGGTCAGGTCCTTGGCGACGCCGGCGATGCCCTGCGCCGCCACCACCCAGGCCACCGAGGCCGCCACGGTCCATGCCGGATCGAGCGCCGACAGCATCAACAGGCCGGCGATCTGCAGCGCCTGACCAATGGCCAGCATCCGCGGAATGCCGAATCGAGAGGCGAAGTAGCCACCCGCCAGATTCGCCGCGATGCCGGCTGCCTCATACAGCAGAAACAGAAACGCCAGCGTGAACGGGGTGTAGCCCAGTCGGAAGAAGTGAAATAGCACCAGCATCCGCAACGCGCCGTCGACCAGCGTGAAGCCCCAATAGGAGGCCGTGACGATGACGTAGTTGCGGACCATGGTCAGACGCCCGCGCGTTGCACGATGGCGGCGAGGTCGACCATCCGGCAGGCATAGCCGACCTCGTTGTCGTACCAGGCATAGACCTTCAGCAACGTCTCGTCGGTCACCATGGTGCTCAGCGCATCGACGATCGAACTGCGGGAATCATTGGTGTAGTCGGCCGACACCAGCGGTCGTGTCTCATAGCCGAGAATGCCCGCCAGCACGCCCTCCGACGCCGATTTGAACAGGGCGTTGACCTCCTCGACCGAGGTCGGCCGGTTCAGTTCGAACACACAATCGGTCAGGCTGGCATTCAGAACGGGCGCGCGGACCGCGTGGCCGTTCAGCTTCCCTTTCAACTCGGGATAGATCAATGCGATCGCGGTGGCACTGCCCGTCGTGGTCGGCTGCAGCGACAGCATCGCAGAGCGTGCGCGACGCAGATCCTTGTGCGGCGCATCGACCACCACGTTGGTGTTGGTCGGGTCATGAATGGTCGTGATCTGGCCGTGCCGGATTCCGATCGATTCGTGGATCACCTTCACCACCGGCGCGAGGCAATTGGTGGTGCAGGAGGCCGCTGTCAGCAGCCGGTGCCGCTGCGGCTCGTAGAGCTTGTCGTTGACGCCGACCACGATGTTGAGGGCGGCCTCGTCCTTGACCGGTGCGGCGACGATCACCCGTTTCACACCGCGGTCGAAATAGCCTTGCAACTGAGCGGGCGTGAGGAACTTCCCGGTGCATTCCAACACCACATCGCATCCGAGATCGCCCCATGCGACGTCAGCGGGCGCAGCGTGCTCGCTGAAACCGATCCGCTGGGTGCCGAGCGCTATCACGCGGTCGGATTCCACCGCGATCGGCTGGTGCCAGCGCCCGTGCACGCTATCGAATTCGAGCAGATGAGCGGTGGCGGCGATGCCACCCTTGAGTTCGTTGACATGGACGACGTCCAGGCGGTTGTCCCCGCGCGGATCGTTGTCAGGTCGCCGAATTCCGCCGAGTGCCGCGCGCAGCGCCAATCGTCCGATCCGGCCCATGCCGTTGATGCCGACCTTCATGGGAGTTCCTTCAGGGCTTGACGAGGTTGGTGTCGCCGATTTCATCGAGGCGGGCCTTCACCGCCATTCGGTCGAGCGACTCGAACGGCAGGCTGGTGAAGATTTCGAGACGCCTGCGGATCATCGCGTAAAGCTCGTTGAGCAGCGTTGTGCGTTCGACCTCCGAGCCCGAAAACTGCGCCGGATCGGGCAGCGGCCACGCGGCGGTGACATATTGTCCACCGAAATCCGGGCAGATCTGACCGCTCGGCGTATCGCAAAGCGCGATGATGAAATCCATCCGCGGCGCATCCGGCCGCTTGAATTCGTCCCAGGATTTCGAATGGAGCCGCGTCACATCGTGACCCAGCGCCTGCAGGCGCTCGATCACTTGCGGCAGCGGTTGCTGCGCCGGCGCGGAGCCTGCCGAGTAACCGCGGAAGCGGCCTTGCCCGACTTTCTCCAGCAGGGCTTCGGCGATGATCGAGCGCGCGGAATTCTGCGTGCAAAGGAACAGGACGTTGAAGGCGGGAGTCATGAACGTCTCCATCGGCAGGGGAGGTGCGGGCTTGGTAACATCGAAGATGTCGGCGCAGATGTCGGGGCGGCCGCTGCAGCAGTCGCGGGCCAGGAACGCGATCAGGCTGCGGAAGCCGGCGGGGTCGGCGCGGTAGTTCATCGAGCGGCCGGTCTTTTCGACGCCGATCAACCCGGCGCGCTGCAGGATGCCGAGATGCGTCGACATCGTGTTGTGCGGCACGTCGCATCGCCGGGCGATCTCTCCAGCCGACAACGATGCTGGATACGCCGACAACAGGAGCCGGACCGCGGCGAGCCGGGTCGGCTGCGCCAGAGATCCGAAGCCTTCGACGGCGTCCGTTTCGCGTGTTGTGTTGCTCGACGCCAGCATGACCCCATCCAATCTGTCGATTATTCTCGACGAATTAGATGACGACGTCATGACAATCAAATGAATATTGGCCTCAGTAGGCCGTCATATGGAATAAATGCCCGTTTATTCGTCCATGATTATCGACATAATGCCTTACAGGAGCGCCGGGACGGCGGGCAGGCCATCGGAACGAGGCAATGCGCACCGTCGCGCTATGGCGCTGGGGGCATCGTCACGGCCAGTCGAACCAACTCATGAGGAACTCAATTGTAGTCCTCGCGGAATGCCCTTCGGAACGACGTGAGGATCGGCGCAGTCAGGTATTCGAACAAAGTCCGCGTTCCGGTCATGATGAACGCTTCCGCGGGCATGCCGGGCACCAGCGTGATGTGCTTGTACTGATCGATCTGCTTCCGGTCGATTTGCACCTTTACCTGGTAGTAGCGCTGCTGCAGCGCGTTCGCTGCCGCCTGATCGACGATGGCGTCCGAGCTCACGTGATTGACGACACCTTCGAACATCGGCGTCCGACGCGAGACATAGGCATCAAAGTGAACCTGAGCCGGCATGCCCACCCGCACCACATCGATGTCCGTGGGTGAGAGTTTCGCATCGATCACCAGCACATCGTCATCGGGCACGATGTCGAGAATCTGGTCGCCGGCCTTGACGACACCGCCTACGGTCTTGAAGCGCAACTGCAAGACCGTTCCGGACACCGGCGCTATCAGGTCGGTCCGGCTGAGAATGTCGCCGGTATTCGTCAGCGATCCTTCTATCTGGGCAATGTCGCGGGTCACCTTCATCAACTGTTCCGAATTCTCGTCGCGGAACTTGGTTTGAACGGCGCGCATGGCGAGCAGCACCTCTTTGATCTTCTGCTCCGCACGCCCGATGTCGGACAGATTGACCCCGATCTTGGAGGTCAGTTCCGCCTCGGTGCGTTGCAGCGCCAAGACCTCTGGCTTGCGCACCAGGTTCTGCAACAGCAGCCCGCTCTTGTCGCCGATCTCCTCATTGATGAAGCCTCGCATCTTGTCGAGGCCTTCCCGCTCGAGATGCTTCCCGTTGATTTCGGCTTCGATCTGCTTGATCTGCTGATTGTAGATGTCCTCTCGCGCGATCACTTCCAGCCGGCGGCCTTCGAACAGCTTCTTTTCGTTCTCGATGAAGGCCGTGAATTCTTCGCTCTTGTCGTCGAGAAGCACCTGCGGGATTCGCATCTCTTCGAGATTGAGCCCGTGCGATTCGTAGCGGGCCCTGATCGCCTGCAGCCGGAGCCATTCGTCGCGCTTTGCGGTGAAATTCGCCCTCGCCTGCGTCAGGTCCAGACGCATCAGGACTTGCCCGGCCTGAACGTGATCGCCCTCGCGCACCAGCAATTCGCGGACAATGCCGCCTTCGAGATGCTGGAGCGTCTTGCGGCTACCATCGGGGCTCACGACCCCCGACGCGATCGCGGCGCTCGACATCGGCGCGCCGACGCTCCAGGCGGTCATCGCGAACAGAAACACCCCGATCACGACGGTCGCGCCCCACACCACAGGCCGCAACTGAGACTTCAATTGGACGGCGAGATCTTCCGATTGAGCGGATTGCATGGCAGTCGTTCCCGTCACTGGTGAGCCGGCGCGGCACCCGACGCGCGGGCCGGCACCGGCATGGTTTGATCGTTTCCGCTGCGCGCGGCGCGGCTGGAGAGTTCGCGCAACACCTCTTCCCGCTCGCCGGCCATTTCGATGGTGCCGTCCCGCATCACCGCGATGAAATCGACCGGTGACAGGATCGACAGGCGATGACTGACGAGGATGACCGTCGCTCCCTGCTTCTTCAGCGCGACGACCGCGGCGACCAGAGCCGCCTCGCCCTCGGAATCGAGATTTGAATTCGGCTCGTCGAGGACCACGAGTTTGGGATTGCCGAACACCGCGCGCGCCAGCGCGATCCGCTGCTTCTGCCCCCCGCTCAGATTGCCGGCGCTCTCGCCGAGCTCGCTGGCGTAGCCGTCGGGAAGCCGCAGGATCAGTTCATGGCAGCCGGCGAGGTTGGCGGCAGCGACCACGGCGTCATCGCCGGCCTCCTTGAACCGGGCGATGTTGTCGTGCACCGAGCCGTTGAACAGTTCGATCGATTGCGGGAGATAGCCGATCCATTCCGAAACCTGGTTGCGATCGATGTGCTGAATCTGCGCACCATCGAGCCGCACCGAACCGCCACCCGGCAACCACGACCCCACGATCATCTTGCACAGGGTGCTCTTGCCGCTGGCGGAAGGACCGACCAGCGCCAGCACCGATCCCGCCGGCACGGTCAGATTGACGTTCTTCAGCACCGGACGGTCGGTGCCGCCGAACTTGAACGATAGGTTCTCGATGCTCACGACGCCCTTCGGCTCCGGCAATCTTGCGGTCGCAACCGAGCGCGCCTCGGCCTTGGTGATCAGGTCGTTGATCCGCCGATAGGATTCTCGCGCGGCGATGAACGAGCGCCACGACGCCATCGACTGCTCCACAGGCGCCAGCGCCCGCCCCAAGATGATCGAGGCTGCGATCATCGCGCCGCTGGTCATCTCGCTGTTGATGACGAGCAACGCGCCGACGCACAGCACCGCGACCTGCACGGTGATCCGCACGAACTTCGACAGACCGCCGAGTTTGGCGCCGAAATCGTTCGCCGCCTGGGATTTCTCCGCGATCTCGACCGCGTCGGTCTTGTAGCGCTTCATCACGGCGTCGAACATGCCCATGCCGTGGATCACGTCGGCGCTGCGCAAAGCGGTCGACGAAAATGCCGACAATTTGGCCTGCGCGGCGGACAGACCGGCCAGCCGATGCCGCATGCCGATATCATTCCACACCGCCAGCCCGAACAGCAGCACCGCGGAAAACAAACCGATCACCCCCAGCCAGGGATGCAGGACGAACATCAGCAACAGGAACATCGGCATCCACACCGCGTCGAAGAACGGCACGATCTGCTGGCCGCCGGCAAACCCCCTCAGCGTAGCGAGATCGCCGATCACCTGGCTGTTGAGGCGGCCCTCGGTGCGGGCGTGGTGGAGCGCCGTGTACATCACCTCGGACCGCAGCGAGTCGTCGATCCAGCGGCCGAGCCGCGACAGCCCGATGCCGCGCAGCGCATCCAGCGCCCCCATCACCGCCAGCGCGAAAACCGAAATCAGCGTCAGATAGACCAGTGTGGCGTAGTGCTGGGTCTGCACCACGCGGTCGAACACCTGCTGCATGTAGAGCGGCGAGGTCAGCACCAGCACGTTGATGAACAGGCTGGTGATGAAAACATACTTTGCGCCATATCCGCACTGGCGGAGCAATGTTCGCGCGGTCACAACGGCCGGGGATTGCATACTCAAATACTCCACGCGTAACGATTTATTAACCTATCGTTTTATACCGCATTCACCAACGCACCGCGACCATTTCGATAGGATTGCGTTAATGGCGGCCGGGCGAATGCAGGCTCGAAACGGGCGATTTGAGGGCTAACGGCAATTTGAGGGCTCAAGCTGCGCGAACGGCTCGCAACTCGCGTGTGATTGTTATCCACTTGCCGGCTCGGCTTAACGGCCACAACGTGAAGAAGGCGGGCTACGGGGAGCCCGCCTTCTGTTATTGCCTCCGCTGCTGGACGATCAGACCAACAGAATGTCGCTGTGGGTCAACGCTGCATGATTGGTCAGCGTGGCGACCTTGGCGATGTCGGTCACGCCAACATTGGTATCACCGTCACGATCGTACCAGAGCTCGCCACTATCCTGGAAGTACTTGAGCTGCGCGCCGTCGGCTTGAGAACCGGCGATCACGTTGTTCGCCAACACGTCGTCCGCGGTACCCGCTAAGCCATCGCCGCCCTTGCCGGCGTAGATCACCAGTTTGCTCGCCGACAGCTGGCCCACCCCGCCGAGGCCGAATGAGTGTTCGCTGGTGCCGGCCGTGAAGGCGATCTTGTCCGACCCGTCCGTGAAGTCGATGATCGTGTCCGCGTAGTTGGTGACATTGGCTCCGGCGATCCCCGATGTCGGAGCGGTTTGCGTGAAGACGTCGTTCCTCAGCAGGCCGCTGGACGAGGTCCAATTGTACTGGATCACGTCGTGGTCGTGTTCGACCTCCGGCGACGATGCATCGACGATATCGACAGCGTCGCCCGTGGTGATCGTATCATTGCCAGTCCCGCCGACGAACCAGTCGTCGCCGGTGCCAGCGGTGAGAACGTCATTGCCGATGCCACCGTCGAGCTGATTGACGCCGTTGCCGGCATTGAGTGTGTCGTCACCGCTGCCGCCGACCAGCACGTCGTTGCCGCTGCCCGTCGTCAATATGTCGTTGCGCGCACCGCCATCGACGAAATTGTCGGCCGCGGCAAACGCACCGCCAGCGAACGAAGTCGGTCCACTGGTCGCCGTCAGATCGAACTCGTTGTCCAACCCGTTGAGTTGGGCCAGCACGGTCGAGCCGTCGAACTTGGTCTGTTCGGCGACGGTGACGTATTGCTCCACCACCACGCTCGCCCCGACGCTGTCCGTGACCTTGACGAAGAACGAGTAGCCGAGCACGCCCGGGAACACTTCGGTGATCGGGCTGTCCGGATCGTAGCCGGATGCGGCGACGCTGAGCTTCGTCGGATCCAGAAGCTTGACCAGGCCGGCGCTGTCGACCGTGATCACGCCATCCGTATTTGCCGTGAGGCCGGTGGCGTCGCCCACCAATTGGAACGACACTGTCTGCGACGGCTCGGCAAGGTCTTCCGCCCGCAATTGGCCGATCGCATAGCCGACGCGGGAGAATTCGGCGACCACGGGTGCGCCCACGTTGGGGTTCACGCCGCCCATCGTTTCCGACCACACGATATCGTTCGGCACGTCGTTGACGCCGTTGATGGTGATCGTCAACGGCTTCATCGTCGTCGCAATCCCGTCACTCACCGTGACGTCGAACGTCTCCGACGCGGGTCCCGTCAGGGCATTGATCGCGATTGCATTGGGCGCGTACGAATACGTGCCGTTCGCATTGACGGTCAGGGTTCCATAGGTGCCCATGAGCGAGTTGACGGTCCCGCTGCCGGTGTTGATGCCGTAGCTCAGAGTCGAATTGGCATCGGCGTCCGTCGCGACGATCGCTCCCTCGATTGCGTCGAAGTAGTCGTAGTCCGCCGTTTCGTTGATCGAAATGGGCGTCAGATCCGCCATGGTGGGGGCGTCGTTGGTGCCGGTCACCTTGATGGTCAGAGTCGCGTGCGATTCCGCATTGAACTGGTCTTTCACAGTGTAGTTCGCGACCACATTGATCTGGGCGCCGGCCGCGAGAGACTGATACGTCGCGTGCGTGGGATCGAAGCTGTAGCTGCCATCGGCGTTCAGCGTCAGTCCGTCGACCGGCTCATTGAGCGTGTAGGTCAAAACGTGACCCTGGTCGGCGTCGGTGTCGTTGCTGGCGACGGTCGCCATGACCACCGCGCCGTCTTCCGTTGCAGTCGCCGTATCGGCGGCCGCGACCGGCGCGTCGTTGACGCCCGTGACCGTGAAGGTCGCGGTCGTCGGCGTGGTGGTGATGCCGTCGGAGACACCATAGTTGACAGTGACGATCTGCGTCTGGTCCTGGGCGAGATGCTGATAGTCCGCATGGGTCGGGTCGAGCTGGAAGCCCGCCGTGCTGCTCGCCGCCTGCGTCGAGATATCGTCGATGTAGAAGCCCTGGCGGTTGCCGCCAGAACCGTCGGCAGCGAACGGGTTGCCTGCCGGCTCTCCCGCCCGGAACAACACCTTGTTAACGGCGTACACGGACGCATCGTGGCTGTTGCCACGCGCGTATTCGAAGTAGTTCTCGAACGAACCACCCGAGCCGATATAGACACCATCGAGGTAGTATTGCAGCACATCGTTGTTGCTGCCGTCGTTGAACTTCGCGACAACCTTCACAGTGTGCCAAGCGTTGGGATCGATATTCGCGGCCAGCGTCACGTTGCCTGTCGCGAAATCGAACGAGTTGTTGCTCCATTCATTAGCGTTCGCGAGCGGCGAGTTGATCGCCAGCCGCAAGCCGACACCGGGTTCGCCGGTGTATTCCAGCACCATGAAGTTGTTGCGGTCGTTGCTCGCGGTGTTCGCCAGACCGATCTCGATCCGCGAGCCGTCCGCCATGTTCTGCACTGCCTTGAAGTTGAACGACAGCACGAACTGGTCGACCGCAGCACCCGAGGCCGACTCGCCCGCCGCAACAGCGAGCGCGGGTGTGTACGGTCCGCCGAAATCGCCCGACGACGGGTCGTTGGCCAACCGGAGCACTTGGTTGTGGGTGCCGCCGACATCGACGATCGCGTTGGCCGGCGAGTTCGGCGAGGCGTCGGTCCAGCCGTTCTGGCCGACCACCGATCCGAGCGCATAGCTCTCGAAATCGATCGTCTGCGCCGCGCCCGGAGCGATGAAGGTGACGCCGGCCGGCAGGACTGCCGGTGGCACCACCAGCAGCGCCGAACCCGCGTCCGCGTCGCTGGCATTCGCCAGCGCGTTGACCGTGACGGGCAACCCATCCTCGGTCGCGCTGGTGGTGACACCGCCCGTCACCACCGGCGCGTCGTTGGTGCCGGTGATGGTGACGATGATCAGCTGATTCGTGCCGTCGTCCGTGGCCACCGTGATGCTGTCGGTGTAGGTCTGGCCGGCGACGAACGCGTCGTTCGCCGAGTTTGTCGTGTAGGTCCAGGCGCCCGAGGCGTCGATCGAGAACAAGCCGTAGCCGTTCGAGCCGGCGACGTCGCTCTGCTCCGTGAAGCTCCCCGCGCCGTCGACGTCGGTAGCGTCGAGGTTTCCGGCCGCGGTCAGCACCGCGTTGGTCTCGGTCAGGCTCGCCGTCGAGGTACCGGTAATCGCCGCGGCGTCGTTGGCACCCTTCACCGTGATGGTCACGGTCTCGGTGTCGAAGCCGCCATGGTTGTCCGACACCTTGACGATGAACGTCTCGGTCGCGGTGTCGTCTTCGGAAAGCGCCTGCGTCACGGTCCGGCTGTCGTCGAGTGTGTAGGACCACTTGCCCGTGCCATCGAGCGTGAGCGTGCCGTAGGTGCCGTTGGCGCCTGTGACGCCGTTGGCGCTGTCGATCGTCCAGGTCAGCGTGTCGCCGTTGTCGACGTCGGTCGCCGTGAACTGGCCGGACGCCACCGGCAGCAGGCCGTGGGCCTGGTCGAAGGCGACGGCCAGGGGCTTGTTCGCGGCATTGCTCTCTCTGCCGCTGTGCACTTCCGAGACCTGTCGCGTCAGCAGATCGAGATTTGGATCAATCGTCTTGATCAGGTTTTCCAGGTCGATCTTCAACTGACCACTGAACCGGCTGTCGAAGTCGGTGTGATTGAGATTGCCCAGCAGATTGTCGTGCATCGACTGAACACGATCCGGGACGCCGTTTCCACTGACGTCCGGCTCGTATTTGGCGACGACGTCGACCAGCGGATGACCGCCGGCCTCGAGATACTTCACGTACTCGACACCGAGCCGGATGAACTGCTCGTTGACACTGGTGTTGTAGTAGTTCGTCGCCGTGTAGTGGTCGTCGAGATTGTCCCAGACCTGAGCGATCGCGTCAGCCAGCGTCGCGGACGGATTGGTCACCTGAAGCGCCGTCAAGACGCCCTGCAGCACCACATTCATCGCGGTCGGGTGAGTGTTGATCAGGGTCTGGATCGTGTCGTCGAGCACCACGACGGGCTCGAACTTGTGATCCGCCGCCACATCGGCTTCGATCATGTTGTGGAGGTCGCCCGCCTCGAATGCCTTGCCGCTCTGCGGGCCGCCCGCGATCACCGGCGCATCGTTGGTGCCGGTGATGGTCACAGTCGCCGTCTGCGCCACCGTTCCGCCGTGGCCGTCGGTGACGTCGTAGGTGACGGTGATCACCTTCGATTGGCCGACCGCCAGGCTATTGAACACCGCATCGCTCGGATCGACCGACAAGGTCGCGTCCGTCAGGACGAGGCCCGTCGGCACCGTGGTCGAGGCCGTACCGTTGTCCACCGCATACTGCACGTTGGTCACGCTCAGCGTGTCGCCGCTGTCCGGATCGCTGGCACCCTGCAGCAGGTTCAGGGTGAAGGCCGAGGTACCCTCAGCCCTTTCACCCGAGATCGTGCCGGCGACCTCCGGCGCGTCGTTCGACCCGGTGATGGTGATGGTCAGCGTGGACGTCGAGGTCGCGCCGTCGAGGTCGGTCATCGTGTAGGTGAAGACCTCGGTCGCGGTCGCGCCGTCGACCAGGGCCTGGGTGTCGGACTTGTTCGGGTCGAGAGTATAGGTCCAGCCGCCGTCTCGATTGAGCACTACGTTGCCGTAAGTGCCGTACGCGACGGTGCCGGTTGCTCCCACAGCCACGCCGTTCAGCAGCGTCGCCGTCTTGGTGTCGCCGATGTCGGGCTCGACGTCGTTGGTGAGCACGTTGCCGGTGGCAGTGATATCGCTGGCCTGGCTGACGCCGCCTTCGATCACCTGATCATGCGCGTTGCTGTCCGCCACCGCGACCGGCGTCGTATTCGACTCGATCACGTCGACCGCGATGTGGTTGGTGGCCAGCAGCGTCGCGCCCGAATAGGCCTGCAACTGGATGTCGAACCGCGCATCGCCGTCGAAGTTGTTGGCCGGGCCATAGACATTGGCCAGGTAGGCTTGCGCAAGCGAGAACGCGTAGTTCTCGGAGTTTTGCGCCACATTGGCGTTGCCGCCGTCATCCGAAATGATGGAGTGGCCTTGCTCGTCCAGCCATTCGTAACCGCCGCCGACCTTTGAGACCATCGTCAAGGTCTTGTAGTTGGCACTCTCGGTCGGGTCGACGTCGTACAGCAGCTTGAAGGTGAAGGCGCCGAGATTGCTGCTTTCGCCATTCAGCCCGGTCGCGATCGAGTAGTTGAAGCTCCAGGCCGCGCGGGCGGCGTTGTCGCTGCCCGAACCGTTGGCGGTCTCCTGCGCGCCGTCATTGACGGTGAAGTGCAGGACGCCGTCGCCGTAGCCATCGACGTCGGTGGGCGCGACGGTCGGACCCTGCCGGTAGATCACCTGCAAACCAAGCTCGATGCCGAAATCGGTCTGGTTGACCAGCCCAAACCCGCTGGCCGGGATGCCCGTACCGACGATCAGTTCGTTTCCACTACCGCCCTTGGTCGCCGTGTTATCGACACTGCCGCTCACCGTGCTGGTGATGTCGTTGGCGCCGTTGATGGTGATCGTCACGGTCTGCAGCGTGCCGTCGATCGTCCTGGCCGTGAAGCTGTCGGTGAGGCTTTCGCCGGCCGCCAGGCTCTGCACGGCCGCGTGGCCGTTGGCGAGCGTATAGACCCACTCACCATTGGCGGCGAGCGTGTACGAGCCGTAGGCGGTGTTCGCCGCCGCTTCCTGGTAGAAGCTCTCGCCGGCATCCTTGTCGTCGACGGTGAGAGTGCCGCCGGTGGTCTGGAACGCGGCGAGACCGTCGCCGTCTTCGGTGACGCTGCCGACCACGGTGCCGCCGACCACGGCGCCGTCATTGGCGCCGGTCAGGGTCACCGAGACCACCTGCGAGGCGGTGCCACCGTTGCCGTCGTCCACGGTGACGGTGTAGGACTGCGTCCTCACCTCGCCGGCCTTGAGCGCGTCGAGCGCGCTGTCGGCAACCTGGAAGGTCCAGGTCACCTTGCCCTCGCCGTCGAAGGTGCTGTCGGCGGTCGCCAGCGAGAAGCTGCCGAGATAGCCGTCCGCCTGCGACAGGAACGTCACGGTATGGCTGTCGCCGAGATCGACGTCGCGCAGCGGGATGATGCCGCTGTCTCTGTGGATGGTGGCGGAGTCGTCCTTGGTGCCCGCCAGCTCGCTCACCTTGCCGGTGAAATCGCCCAGCGTGAAGCTGTCGACCGCGATGCCCTCGGTCACGTCGATATTGGTGAACCAGCCGTAGCGGTTGCCGCCAACGTCCGTGATGAGATCGGACGGGCTCGAGAGCGTTTGCGTGAACACGACCGCACCGGCGCTGTCGAGCACGGAGAGTTCGACCGCCAGCACGCCGCCATTGTCGCGGAACACGTACTGCAGCGTGTACCAGCCCGAACTGGTGATCGTGCCGTGGTTGGCCAGCGTGTCGAGGTCTTCACGCGGGTTGAAGTTGGTGTTGTTGGAGGCGCCGACCAGCAATTGGCCGGTCGAGCTGTCCTTGGTGACATGGAAGATGTAGTCGCGAAGGTGATTTCCATTGGTGCGGTTGGCCGCGACGGAATAGTCGAAGCCCTCGCCCGACGCCAGGTTGGTGTCCAGATAGACCTTCACGCTGGTGGTGAGACCGTCGACGAACTCCGAGCGGTAGCCGTCGAACCGGGTGAACGGGCCGGACTCGTCATTGAGCGGTCCTGCCTGGGTGAACACGGCGAAGTCGCCGCCGTCGGCCGCGGAGACCGTTCCGCTTGCGGATTGGAAAGTGTTGACGATCGCCAGATGTCCGTAAGTCGTGCCGTTGCTGGCGAGACCGTCGATGATGCCCGCGCTATCGTCCTCGAAGCCCTGACGGAATCCGAGCGTGGGGGCGTCGTTGACCGGCGTGATGTCGAGGGTGGCCGAGCCGGCAACCGAGCCGGTGTGGCCGTCCACGATGGTGTAGCTGAACGACACCACGGTGTCGTCGTTGGCGGCCGGGGTATAGCTCCAGGTGCCGTCGGTGTTGTTGACCAGCGTCCCCTTGCCGGACGCGATGGTGAGGCCGGTCGCGGTCAGGATGTCGCCGTCGATGTCGACGGCATTGTCCAGCAGCTCGGCCTGCGTGATTAGACGCGCGCCGCTGTCTTCGGCGACCGACGTCAGCGTCACCGCCGAAGTGGTCGGCGCGTCGTTGGTGCCGGTGACGGTGAAGCTCACCGAGCCGGCATTGCTGACGGCGCTGCCGTCGGTGGCGGTGAACGACACCACCACCTCCGCGCTATCGCCGACCCCAAGCGACTGATAGGCCGCGACGGCGCCGTTGAAGTGGAACACACCGCTGCCCGGCGTGTAGTCGATGCCGGCGGCGGCGAGGTCGCTGACGTTGATGACCGTTGCTCCGATCGTGATCGTCGCACCGGTGAAGGTCAGCGAAGACGGATTCAGGGCGTTGTCGACGTCGGAGGCGAACAGCGCCACCGGCAAGTTCAGGCCGACCGTGCCCGAGAACGAAGCGTCCTCGGCGATCGACGGGAACGCCGGCACGACATACGCCACCGGCGCGTCGTTGCTGCCGTCGATCGACAGCGTCAGGGTCGCGGTGTCGGTGACGCCGAAGCGATCGGCGACGGTGTAGGTGAAGGTCTCGGTGCCATTGAGGCCCACCTGCAGCGCCTGGGTGGTCGGGAGCGCGTCGTCGAGCGCGTAGCTCCAGGCGCCGTTGGCCGCGATGGTCAGGGTGCCGTAGGTGCCGTCGATCGTGGTGCCGGTCGAGGCCACCGCCGTGACGCCGACCTGGGTGACGACCAGCAGGGGCTTGTCCGGCGTCGGCAGCGTGTCCGGATCGGCGTCGTTGGTCAGCACATTGCCGGTCGCCGCCGCATCGCCGGCAGCGACGCCCGCCTCCTTCAGCGTTTCGAGTCCATTGACGTCATCTTGCGCATCAGGAGCGGAATTGACGCGGACCTTGATGTAGTCGCTGACCAGCGTCGAGCCGTCCTTCGAGGCCACCAGGTCGATCTGGTAGTAGCCGGGCAGGTTCGGATCGAACGGATGGTTTGGATCCGAGCCGAGAATGTGCGCCCATTCAAGGTTGATCGTGTCCTGATAGATGCTTTGGTTCAGGAAGGCCGCCCCTGCTCCTGGTCCATACAGCAAGTCATATGCTTCCGCGATCTGGGCAACGGTGTAGGACAGGAGCTCGGTGAGCGCTCCGCTTTCACCGATGCTGCTGATCGTGAAGCGATAGTCGAGGTCGCCGATGGTTTCGTTGCCGCTCATATCGGCATCGGCGCCGATCGAGAAGCTGAAGTTCCAGCGCGCCCAGTTGTCGTCGGCGGACCCCGCACCGTCCTGCGGCGTACCGCCGGCCGTGCCGGCCGGGACCACATAGGTGTGGCCGGTCGGGTCGAGCGTCAGGTCGATCGGAGCGGTGCCGCTGTAGCGCAGCACCGCGCTGAGGCCGAGTTCGACGCCGGGTGCGTCGACGGCGTCGGTCGCCACGGCGAAGCCGGTGCCGGCATTGCCGCTGCCGAAGTGCAGATTGCCGTTGGCGTCGAGCACGTCGGGATCGAGCGCCGCATTGGTCAGGACCGTGTCGAGGTCGGGGGCCGCAGCCAGCGCAAAGGTCTGCGTCGCCGCGGTCACACCGGTCTGGCCGTCGACGACATTGTAGCTCAGGGTCACCGGACCATTGTAGTTCGACGTCGGCGCGATCGTGTAAGTGCCGTCGCCGTTGTCGGTCACGACGCCATGGTTCGCCGACAGATCCGCAACGCTCAGCGTATCGCCATCGACGTCCGTGAAGCCCGCCAGCAAGTCCGCGGCGGACACCGTGTAAGTGGTGTCCTCGACACCCGCAGCCAGCGTCGCCGCCGAACCGGTCAGAACCGGCGCGTCGTTGACCGGGGTCACCACCAGGTCGAAGCCGGCGTGGGTGGTGGCCGTTCCGTCGAACGCCGCTAGGTCGACCTGGATCGTGCCGTTGAAGTTCGTCGGCGGAGTCCAGGTGAAGTCGACCGCCGGATTGACGAGGATCTGCTGCGAAGCAATGCCGCTGCCCGCCGGATAGGTCAGCGTCAGCGTCAGCGTCACGGCTTCGCCGTCGACGTCGCTGATGCCGCCGGCGATCAGCTGCTGCACGCGCGCGGCCAGCGCCGCCACGGTGCCGTCCTCGGCCACGGTCTGGGTCGGAATCGGCTGCACGCCGGTCACATCCGGATCACCGTCGATCACCGGCGCGTCGTTGGTGCCGGTGATGGTGATGCTCACCACCTGTGACGTGCCGTCCGCCGACAGGACCGTGAAGCTGTCGCTCAGCGTGCCGAGATCGTTCAGCGCATTGACCGCCGGGTCGGTGTTGTCGAGCGTGTAGGTCCAGGTGCCCGTCCCATCGACCACGTAGCTGCCATGGGTCGTCGATCCAGCATTCGCCTGGAAGGCGTTCGTCGCGTTGTCGACGTCCGACGCCAGCAGCGTCCCGGTCGCCGTCGCAACCGTATCCTCGTCAACCGCGCCCGCCACGTCGCCGCTGATGATCGCAGCGTCGTTGGTGCCGGTGATGGTGATGCTCACCACCTGCGACGTGCCGTCCGCCGACAGGACCGTGAAGCTGTCGCTCAGCGTGTCCAGATTGTTCAGCGCATCGACCGCCGTGTCGGCGTTGTTGAGCGTGTACGTCCACACGCCCGTCCCATCGACCACGTAGCTGCCATGGGTCGTCGATCCAGCATTCGCCTGGAAGGCGTTCGCCGCGTTGTCGACGTCCGACGCCGTCAACGTACCGGTCGCCGTCGCAACCGTATCCTCGTCAACCGCGCCCGTCGCAGTGCCGCTGATGATCGCAGCGTCGTTGGTGCCGGTGATGGTGATGCTCACCACCTGCGACGTGCCGTCCGCCGACAGGACCGTGAAGCTGTCGCTCAGCGTGCCGAGATCGTTCAGCGCATTGACCGCCGGGTCGGTGTTGTCGAGCGTGTAGGTCCAGGTGCCCGTCCCATCGACCACGTAGCTGCCATGGGTCGTCGATCCAGCATTCGCCTGGAAGGCGTTCGCCGCGTTGTCGACGTCCGACGCCAGCAGCGTCCCGGTCGCCGTCGCAACCGTATCCTCGTCAACCGCGCCCGTCGCAGTGCCGCTGATGATCGCAGCATCGTTGGTGCCGGTGATGGTGATGCTCACCACCTGCGACGTGCCGTCCGCCGACAGGACCGTGAAGCTGTCGCTCAGCGTGCCGAGATCGTTCAGCGCATTGACCGCCGGGTCGGTGTTGTCGAGCGTGTAGGTCCACACGCCAGCCGCGGTGACGGCGTAGCTGCCATGGGTCGTCGATCCGGCATTCGCCTGGAAGACGTTCGCCGCGTTGTCGACGTCAGACGCCGTCAACGTACCGGTCGCCGTCGCAACCGTATCCTCGTCAACCGCGCCCGTCGCAGTGCCGCTGATGATCGCAGCGTCGTTGGTGCCGGTGATGGTGATGCTCACCACCTGCGACGTGCCGTCCGCCGACAGGACCGTGAAGCTGTCGCTCAGCGTGCCGAGATCGTTCAGCGCATTGACCGCCGGGTCGGTGTTGTCGAGCGTGTAGGTCCACACGCCAGCCGCGTTGACCACGTAGCTGCCATGGGTCGTCGATCCAGCATTCGCCTGGAAGGCGTTCGCCGCGTTGTCGACGTCCGACGCCAGCAGCGTCCCGGTCGCCGTCGCAACCGTATCCTCGTCAACCGCGCCCGTCGCAGTGCCGCTGATGATCGCAGCGTCGTTGGTGCCGGTGATGGTGATGCTCACCACCTGCGACGTGCCGTCCGCCGACAGGACCGTGAAGCTGTCGCTCAGCGTGCCGAGATCGTTCAGCGCATTGACCGCCGGGTCGGCGTTGTTGAGCGTGTAGGTCCAGGTGCCCGTCCCATCGACCACGTAGCTGCCATGGGTCGTCGATCCAGCATTCGCCTGGAAGGCGTTCGTCGCGTTGTCGACGTCCGACGCCAGCAGCGTCCCGGTCGCCGTCGCAACCGTATCCTCGTCAACCGCGCCCGCCACGTCGCCGCTGATGATCGCAGCGTCGTTGGTGCCGGTGATGGTGATGCTCACCACCTGCGACGTGCCGTCCGCCGACAGGACCGTGAAGCTGTCGCTCAGCGTGTCCAGATTGTTCAGCGCATCGACCGCCGTGTCGGCGTTGTTGAGCGTGTATGTCCACACGCCAGCCGCGTTGACCACGTAGCTGCCATGGGTCGTCGATCCAGCATTCGCCTGGAAGGCGTTCGCCGCGTTGTCGACGTCCGACGCCAGCAGCGTCCCGGTCGCCGTCGCAACCGTATCCTCGTCAACCGCGCCCGTCGCAGTGCCGCTGATGATCGCAGCGTCGTTGGTGCCGGTGATGGTGATGCTCACCACCTGCGACGTGCCGTCCGCCGACAGGACCGTGAAGCTGTCGCTCAGCGTGTCCAGATTGTTCAGCGCATCGACCGCCGTGTCGGCGTTGTCGAGCGTGTATGTCCACACGCCAGCCGCGTTGACCACGTAGCTGCCATGGGTCGTCGATCCAGCATTCGCCTGGAAGGCGTTCGCCGCGTTGTCGACGTCCGACGCCAGCAGCGTCCCGGTCGCCGTCGCAACCGTATCCTCGTCAACCGCGCCCGTCGCAGTGCCGCTGATGATCGCAGCGTCGTTGGTGCCGGTGATGGTGATGCTCACCACCTGCGACGTGCCGTCCGCCGACAGGACCGTGAAGCTGTCGCTCAGCGTGTCCAGATTGTTCAGCGCATCGACCGCCGTGTCGGCGTTGTCGAGCGTGTATGTCCACACGCCAGCCGCGTTGACCACGTAGCTGCCATGGGTCGTCGATCCAGCATTCGCCTGGAAGGCGTTCGCCGCGTTGTCGACGTCCGACGCCAGCAGCGTCCCGGTCGCCGTCGCAACCGTATCCTCGTCAACCGCGCCCGTCGCAGTGCCGCTGATGATCGCAGCGTCGTTGGTGCCGGTGATGGTGATGCTCACCACCTGCGACGTGCCGTCCGCCGACAGGACCGTGAAGCTGTCGCTCAGCGTGTCCAGATTGTTCAGCGCATCGACCGCCGTATCGGCGTTGTCGAGCGTGTAGGTCCACACGCCAGCCGCGTTGACCACGTAGCTGCCATGGGTCGTCGATCCAGCATTCGCCTGGAAGGCGTTCGTCGCGTTGTCGACGTCCGACGCCAGCAGCGTCCCGGTCGCCGTCGCAACCGTATCCTCGTCAACCGCGCCCGCCACGTCGCCGCTGATGATCGCAGCGTCGTTGGTGCCGGTGATGGTGATGCTCACCACCTGCGACGTGCCGTCCGCCGACAGGACCGTGAAGCTGTCGCTCAGCGTGTCCAGATTGTTCAGCGCATTGACCGCCGGGTCGGTGTTGTCGAGCGTGTAGGTCCACACGCCAGCCGCGTTGACCACGTAGCTGCCATGGGTCGTCGATCCAGCATTCGCCTGGAAGGCGTTCGCCGCGTTGTCGACGTCCGACGCCAGCAGCGTCCCGGTCGCCGTCGCAACCGTATCCTCGTCAACCGCGCCCGTCGCAGTGCCGCTGATGATCGCAGCGTCGTTGGTGCCGGTGATGGTGATGCTCACCACCTGCGACGTGCCGTCCGCCGACAGGACCGTGAAGCTGTCGCTCAGCGTGTCCAGATTGTTCAGCGCATTGACCGCCGGGTCGGTGTTGTCGAGCGTGTAGGTCCACACGCCAGCCGCGTTGACCACGTAGCTGCCATGGGTCGTCGATCCAGCATTCGCCTGGAAGGCGTTCGTCGCGTTGTCGACGTCCGACGCCAGCAGCGTCCCGGTCGCCGTCGCAACCGTATCCTCGTCAACCGCGCCCGCCACGTCGCCGCTGATGATCGCAGCGTCGTTGGTGCCGGTGATGGTGATGCTCACCACCTGCGACGTGCCGTCCGCCGACAGGACCGTGAAGCTGTCGCTCAGCGTGTCCAGATTGTTCAGCGCATCGACCGCCGTGTCGGCGTTGTTGAGCGTGTATGTCCACACGCCAGCCGCGTTGACCACGTAGCTGCCATGGGTCGTCGATCCAGCATTCGCCTGGAAGGCGTTCGCCGCGTTGTCGACGTCCGACGCCAGCAGCGTCCCGGTCGCCGTCGCAACCGTATCCTCGTCAACCGCGCCCGTCGCAGTGCCGCTGATGATCGCGGCGTCGTTGGTGCCGGTGATGGTGATGCTCACCACCTGCGACGTGCCGTCCGCCGACAGGACCGTGAAGCTGTCGCTCAGCGTGTCCAGATTGTTCAGCGCATCGACCGCCGTGTCGGCGTTGTTGAGCGTGTACGTCCACACGCCAGCCGCGTTGACCACGTAGCTGCCATGGGTCGTCGATCCAGCATTCGCCTGGAAGGCGTTCGTCGCGTTGTCGACGTCCGACGCCAGCAGCGTCCCGGTCGCCGTCGCAACCGTATCCTCGTCAACCGCGCCCGCCACGTCGCCGCTGATGATCGCAGCGTCGTTCATAGGCGTGATCGTCAACTCGAATATGTCCGACACCGACAACGTCCCATCCGACGCCGTCACCTTCAGCGAGAACGTGCCGTTGTAATCCTGGGGCGGGGAGCCCGAGAACGTCCGCGTCGAGGCATCGAAAACGAGTGTCCCAGGCAATGGGTCGCCATTGCCCAGCGTCGCCGAATAATTCAGCGACGGACTGTCGATATCGCTAAAGGCATCGGCCGGAACCTGGAAGGTCCACTGCTGGTCCTCGGGCGAGGACTGGTTTGCGATCGGGTTCGCGGCCACCGGTCCGTCGTTCACCGGCGTGACGTTGAAGGTGAAACTGTTAGCCGTCGTATCCGTGTCGACGCCGCCATTGGCGGTGCCGCCGCTGTCGCGGACCTGGAAGGTGAACGAGGCGTAGCCGGCGCCATTGGCATCGGGCGCCGGGGTAAACACCAGACCCGGGATGCTGGTGGCCGCGATCACCTGGCCGGCCGTCACGGGCGTGCCGTTCAGCGTCAGGCTGCCGGCGGCCGGCAACGACGTGATGATCACGGCGTTCAAGGTTTGGGCCGGCAGGTCGGCATCACTGAAGGCGAAATCGGAGACCTGGAAGGTGTGCGCGCCATCTTCCGAAATGGTGACCACGGCGTCCTCACCCTGCGGGGCGTGGTTCGGCGAAGTCACCGAGAACGACACGTGGCCGGTGCTGGTCAGCGGATTCGGGACGCCGTTGGTCGTGCCATTGTCGGTGATGGTGTAGTCGAACGAGGCGGTGCCGTTGAAGCCGGCGTCGGGCGTGAACTGGATGAAATCGTCGCTGGTGTCGCCGGCGGTGCCGTTGTTATTGATCGTGACGGTGCCGCCCGAGGCGTTGCTCACGCCGGTGACCGTAAAGGTCTGATCCGCCTCGTTGGCCGGGCCGGCGGAATCGTTCGCCGTCAATTCGCTGAACGCGATGGTGCGCGCCGCGCCGTTGGTGACGAAGCTCGACAGCGTATCCGCCTGCGCCACCGGCGCGTCGTTGGTGCCGGTGATGGTGATGGTCAGCGTCGCGGTCTGGGTGAGGCCGCCGGCATCGCTCAGTGTGTAGGTGAACTGGTCGGTCAGGGTGGTGCCCGGCGCGGGCGCGTCGGCCGCGTCGACCGCCGCTTCGTTCACCACATAGGTGTAGCTGCCGTCGGCATTGAGGGTGATCTTGCCGAAGCTGCCGGCGAATTCCGAGCCGATGGTGCCGCCCGCGATCGCCGACACCGAGAGCACGTCATAGGGCGCGTTCGGATCGCTGTCGTTGCCGAGCACGTTGCCCAAGACGCTGTTGCCGCTCGTTGGCGTTCCGGCGCTCTCGGCGACGGTGCCGACGTCGGCCCCCGCGACCGGCGGCGCGTTCAGAAGATCAGCCAGCAGAAAGTCGACGGTGCCGTTGCCGTCCGGCGCGGCAAAGCGGAACGCTTCGACGCCGCTGACCGTATCCGTGCCGTCCGGACTGCCCGCGCGCCTGTCAACGACCGTGTAGTTGCCGGCTGCGTTGACGGTGATCGTATAGTCGGACCATTTGCCCGAATAGGCCGCAATGTCCAGCCCGCCCAGATTGCTTCCGCCCAGCAGAGCGTCGTTGCCGGCGCCTCCGGTCAAGACATCGAAGCCGGTGCCGCCGTCGAGGATATCGTCACCGGCATCACCGAACACGGTATCGTTGCCGTTGCCGGCTCGGATGAGATCATCGCCATCCAGACCATGAATGGTATCCGCCCCGGTCGAGCCGACCAGGGGATTGTCGTTGCCGTTGGTTCCGTTGATGATGGCCATGACTAAGCACTCCTACGCATTAAAATGAAAAATGGTTGAATGATCGATGCTAGACGGTGATTGTTTCGACGTGCTGCCACACCAGCTGCATCATGTCCTGATTGATGGTACTACCCACCATATTGAACTCTGCGACGACGACGTTGCTGCCGCCGCTGGCGTCGAGCACCTGGACGGTGCCGGACAAATTGGTCGTACTGCCTCCCAGTAGATCGCCGAGACTGATCTCGTTACTTCCGTCGTCGAAGATGATGTCGTCAGCATCGACGCCCGCGGCGCGGAGCTGTGAAAGATCGAGCAGATCGTTGGGCGTTGCGCCGACGCCGAAATCGGTGATCTTGATCAACGGATTCGCCGAACCGAGGATGAATTCGTCCCTGCCGTCACCGCCGGTCAGCTCGACCGAGGTGAGCCCCGACGCCGCCGTCAGCTTGGACAGATCGAACATGTCGTCGCCACCGCGACCGTCCATCACCAGGTAATCGTAGTCACTTCCCTGCACCTGCTCGAGACTCTCGGCGAACCCGATGGTGAAGCGGCTCAGGCCGTCGTCAGCGACCTCGATTCGTTCGTCGCCTGGCTGTCCTGGATCGGGATCGAAATCGTCGGCCAGGACCGTCAGGGTCGATCCCGCGCCGGTGCCGGAGATCTCGATACGCTCGATCTCCGTCGCGGTGATCTGGCGCGAACCGCCCCAGCTGACGTCGAATGCATTGTAGTTGCCGCTCAGCATGCCGGTCTTGTCGACGATGGCGTCGCCGACATGTTGAGCGACGACGGTGTCGCCACCGAACCGCAGCAGATCGGTTTCGACGCCGCCGATCACCGTCGCGGCGACGCTGTCGACGCCGAACACGAACCGATCCTCGCCCTCACCGCCGCGCAATTCGACGGCGTCGATGCTGTCGTTGAGGCGATTGAGGCCGCCGGCTTTCAGCCCGGTGAGATCGATGCTGTCGTCACCACGGCGTCCGTCGATCACCAGCCGGCCGTAGCCGCTGCCCTGCACCTGCTCCAGGCTCTCGGCGAACTCCACGGTGAAGCCGTTGACGCTCTGGTCGGTGACCTCGATTCGTTCGTCCTGCGGCTGTGCGGGATCGGGATCGAAATCATCGGCCAGCACCGTCAGGGTCGAGCCCGCGCCGGTGCCGGAGATTTCGACACGCTCGATCTCCGTTGCGGTCACATGACGCGAGCCGTTCCAACTGACGTCGAACGCGTTGTAGTTGCCGCTCAATGTGCCGGTCTTGTCGACGACGGCGTCGCCGACCTGCTTGGCGATCACCGTATCGCCACCGAACCGCAACAGATCCGATTCGAGACCGCCGACCACCGTCGCGGCGACGCTGTCGACGCCGAACACGAACTGGTCCTCGCCCTCCCCGCCGCGCACTTCGAGGGCGCTGATGTCGTCATTGAGACCATTGGTGCCGCCGGCTTTCAGCCCGGTGAAATCAATGCTGTCGTCGCCACGGCGGCCGTCGATCAGCAGCCGGCCGTAACCGCTGCCCCGCACCTGTTCCAGGCTCTCGGCGAACTCCACGGTAAAGCCGTCGACGCTCTGGTCGGTGACCGCGATTCGTTCGTCATGCGGCTGTACGGGATCGGGATCGAAATCATCGGCCAACACCGTCAGGGTCGAACCCGCGCCGGTGCCGGAGATTTCGATATGCTCGATCTCCGTCGCGACCACATGACGCGAACCGTTCCAACCGACATCGAATGCATTGTAGTTGCCGCTCAGTGTGCCGGTCTTGTCGACGATCGCGTCGGCAATCGCGTCGACTTGCAAGACATCGGTCGATTCGTCGCCCCCGCCCGCAAAGGCAAGATCGGTGGTCTCGGCCGAAGCGATCGTACGATCCGCACCGTCGCCGCCGAGAATGGTCATGCCGATGGTCGCGCTCGCGTCTGCGGTATCGTCGCCTGCCCCCAAATGGAACGTCTGGTTTTGGTACACGGGAGCGAGCGGATCTGGACCCGGCGGACCCGCCATGCGCGGCAGCACGATGTTATCGTCACCCTCCCCTGCATCGAAGAAGTTCTGGTCTTCGAACCAGACAGCGTCGACCGCCGGATCATTCGACAGACCCGTCAGGTCGACCGTATCGTCTCCGTTCGTGAAGACACGATCCAGCGTTCCGGTGACAACCAGCGATGCCGTCTCGGCCGTGGCGCTATAGGCCGAGGTCCCGCCGAAGCCCACAACCAGCGCGGTGATTCCTGCGGCGATACCATTGGACATATCCCAGGCACGGAAGGTGAGGCCGGGGGGCTCGGCAACAAAAGAGGGGTTGGTCGACCCCAGGACCGGGTTGCCCGACGCATCGAACAGCGTGGCATCGGTTGTCTGGACGTTCCGCGAAGGGATAAAGCGAAGAGCATCAGTCTGCGCCAGATGAAGCCCCTCGCCCGGGGCGAGATCAACATCGGTCCACGTGCCGCCGCCGGATTGAAACTGCCAGACTCCGTGGGAGTCATCGACCGCCGTGATGACGATGCCGAGAGACGCGGCATCGACATCGATGGCATGGTCGTTCGCCGGATTGACGTCGTCGAGGCCGAGAAGGTGCGCCACCGTCGTGGCAGCACCAGCAGCGCCGCTGTCTTCTGCAATCGCGCTCGGATTTTCGTGACCCGACAGCACCGGCGCATCGTTGACCGGTGTGACGTTGATGGTCAGCGTATTGGCTAACGGATCGAGGTCAACGCCGCCATTGGCGGTTCCGCCATCGTCCTGCACCTGGAACGTGAAGCTCGCATAGTTGCTGCCGTTGGCATTCGCCGCCGGCACGAATTGCAGCTTACCGGCCAAGATATCCGCAGCCGACGCCGTTGCTCCCGCCGTCACCGGATGGCCGTCGAGCGCCAGCGTTCCGGCGCCCGGCAGCGTGGTGATCTTCACGCCCAGCAGAGTATTCGCCGGATCGTCGTTCGCGTCGGTGTACCCGAAATCCGCAAGCGTGAGGGTGTAGGCGATGTCTTCCAGCGTCGTCACCGCACCGTTGGTGCCCGCCGGCGCATCGTTAACCGGCGTGATATTCAGCGTGAAGTACGCCTCGGCCGAAAACTCGCCGTCCCACGCCACAACCTTCAGATCTGGCGAATGGGTCTCGTTCAGCGGAGGCGTGCCGGTGAACGTCAAAGTCGCCGGATCGAAATGCATGCCATCGGGCAGCGGATCACCATTCGCGAGGAACGCCGAATATTCCAGCGGCGGACCGTCGACGTCGGCAAAAGTGTCTGCCGGAACCTGGAACGTCCAGGCGTGATCCTCCAGCAGCGTCTGATTGGTGATGGCATGCGCGACTATCGGCGCGTCGTTATTGCCGGTGACCGTGATGGTCACGGTCTCCGTGTCAATCGCGCCGTGCTCGTCCATCACCTTGAAGGTGAAGGTCTCTGTCTGAACCTCGCCTTCCTTCAGGGCCTGCGTCGCACTCCGCGTATTGTCGAGCGTGTAGACCCAGCCGTCCTGGGTGTCACCATTGCCGTCCACCCAGGTGTCCCGGGCGAGCGTGCCGTAAGTGCCGTTCGGATTATCGATGACGGCAGTCAGACCATGGCCGTTATCGGCATCGAAAACATTGACGATGCCGCGGACCTGATTGGCCGCCGCATCTTCGGTGACCGCCCCGGTCATTTGCGAAGCCGGTTCGCTGTAGCCAGGACCCGTGATCAAAACCGGCGTGTCATTAGTGCCCGCAACGGTTACGGTCACAGTCTGCGTGTCGGAGCCGCCAGCGCCGTCCTGCACTCCGACCGTATAGGTCAGGCTCAGGGTCTCACCCTGCGCAAGGAAGTCAAACGCCTGCGGCGCCGAGTTGAACGTCCAGGCCAGATTATGCGCGTCGGTCGGGTCCGCCGCGATCGCGGCGCCCGGCACTGCCAGCATCGCCAGCAGAGCCGCACTGCTAAGGCCACCGCTTGGGCCGGCCACCACGACGCTCTGCACCGAGGCGGTGACGGTGTTGCTGACGTCGACGTCCGTCACTGTCAGTGTGCCTGAGGCAGTTAATGCAGCGTCGCTTTCCGTCAGCGATGCGGACGAGCTGTCGGGACTCGCAACCGTGATCACCGGCGCGTCGTTGGTCCCGGTGATCGTCACCTGCACCGACGTCAGCGTGCCGTCCGCTGCCGACACCGAGAAGGTGTCGCTCACGCTCTGCCCGACACTCAGGCTCTCGAACGCGTCGTTCGCCACGTAGGTCCAGGCGCCATTCGTCCCGATCGAGAAAATGCCGTGCACTCCGGGCGTGCCGGACTGTTCCACGAAGGTCGCCGCGCTGTCGACGTCACTGATCGTCAGCGTGCCACCGGTCGAAATCGGAGCATTGTCCTCCGCAACCGACACATCGGCTGACGACACGAACGCCAGGTCGTTGGTCCCGGTGATCGTCACCTGCACCGACGTCAGCGTGCCGTCCGCTGCCGACACCGAGAAGGTGTCACTCACGCTCTGCCCAACATTCAGGCCGTCGAACGCGTCGTTCGCCACGTAGGTCCAGGCGCCATTCGTCCCGATCGAGAAAATGCCGTGCGCTCCGGGCGTGCCGGGCTGCGCCACGAAGGTCACCGCGCTGTCGACGTCGCTGATCGTGAGCGTGCCGCCGGTCGAAATCGGCGCATTGCCCTCAGCAACCGACACATCGGCCGACGACACGACCGTCGCGTCGTCGGTACCGGTGATGGTCACCGTGACGAGCTGCGTGGTCCCGTCGACCGTCGTAACCGTGATGCTGTCGGTGTAGTCGACGCCCTCCACAAACTCGTCGTGGGCGGTGGTCATGCTGTAGGTCCACGCGCCCGAAGCGTCGATGCTGAAGGTGCCGTAGCCATTGCTGCCGGCCACCCCGGTCTGCACCACGAATGCGTTCAAGTTGTCGATATCGCTCGCGACCAGGGTGCCGCCAGTAGTCAGCACGGCGTCGGCCTCGACCAGCGAAGCCGTGCTGGTCCCCGTGATCACCGCCGCGTCGTTGGTGCCGGTGATGGTCACCGTGACGAGCTGCGTGGTGCCATCCACCGTCGCAACCGTCATGCTGTCGGTGTAGTCGAAGCCGCCCACGAACTCGTCATGGGCGGTGGTCAGGCTGTAGGTCCACACCCCGGCGGCGTCGATGCTGAAGCTGCCGTAACCGTTGCTACCGGCGACCCCGGCCTGCGGCACGAAGGCGTTCGAACTGTCGGGATCGCTGGCGACCAGCGTGCCACCGGTGCTCAGCACCACGTCGGCCTCGGTCAGCGTCGCCGTGCTGAACCCCGCGATCACCGTCGCGTCGTCGGTGCCGGTGATGGTCACGGTGAGGAGCTGGGTGGTGCCGTCGACGGTCGCCACCGTCACGCTGTCGGTGTAGTCGACGCCACCCACAAATTCATTGTGAGGGGTGGTCATGGCGTAGGTCCACACCCCCGCAGCGTCGATACTGAAGTTGCCGTAACCGTTGCTGCCGGCCACCGCGGCCTGCGGCACGAAGGCGTTCGAACTGTCGGGATCGCTGGCCACCAGCGTGCCGCCGGTGCTCAGCACCACGTCGGCCTCGATCAGCGTCGCCGTGCTCGCTCCCGTGATCACCGTCGCGTCGTCGGTGCCGGTGATGGTCACCGTGACGACCTGGGTGGTGCCGTCGACTGTCGCCACCGTCACGCTGTCGGTGTAATCGACGCCGCCTACGAACTCGTTGTGAGGGGTGGTCATGGCGTAGGTCCACACCCCCGCAGCGTCGATACTGAAGTTGCCGTAACCGTTGCTACCGGCCACCGCGGCCTGCGGCACGAAGGCGTTCGAACTGTCGGGATCGCTCGCCACCAGCGTGCCGCCGGTGCCCAGCACCACGTCGGCCTCGAGCAGCGACGCCGTGCTGGTTCCGGTGATGACAGCTGCGTCGTTGGTATCACCTAACGGAGATCCACTGCCTGGCTCAAAGACGTCACGGATCGTGGTTGTCACCACTCCGGTCTCGACCGGAGCGCGCGAACCAATTCCATTTCCTGACGGGTTGAGCTGATCGATAGTGATGTCAGAGAAGCTTGCACTCGACGCCACCGGCGCGGGACCACCAGCTCCCGCGGCCGGCAGAATGGACTGGTCCGTCGAGATCGGGAACGAAGCCACAAATTCGGCGCCGCTGATCGGCTGCCCCTGCGACACCTGAAGCGAGACATCAGCGATCGGTCGGCCGAGCGCGTCATAAAATGGATTGATCGTGACGGTCGACTGGTTGTCGAACAGGATGACCAGCCGATTGCCCAGCCGCACAAGCGTGATCTTCTCGTCGGCGAAGCTCGTCAGATCGACGACGGATTTTCCATCGAGTTGAATCGCGAGAGCTTGCCCCGTTTCGGGCTTGGAGACCTTGAACGTCTTCAGACCAACCGCGCTGGTCGTCGCTTCCGACAATTGCAGTTGGGCCATCTTGATCAGCGCGTTCATCGGCCTCGCCCCCGTTAGAAAATGTGTTAATTTCTGATTGATTTGATATTTTGGCGATAACCTATTGTAAAGGATTTGAGGGGTCAATCTCAAAGCCGGGCGTTAAAAAATGTCGCATCGTTATGGTATATGTTAATAATTCGACGGCGCTTCTGTCATAAACACTGCGGTTGCGCCGTCGATACGACTGCACAACATTGATTCGATCGCTGAATCGGCAATCGTCTGCGCCGGCTCGATTCGCAGAGCAGCGCTCAGAGATGACGAGGGAGACATCGAAGCGCGTCAGGCCATCGACGAAAGTCGATGCATGGGAGCGGCGGTGGCGCCAAGGCGAAAGGGGAGAGCTTTGGGACTCGCAATCGTCGCGCGACGGAAGCCCGCACAATTGCGGGGCGCGGCAATGATCACGCGTGCAGGATGAAATCCAAACCCGCCACGCGGTTAACTCTGTCGGAAGGTTCGAGGCCGCTACGTCGGCGTCAGTTGCGCTTGCGACCGAGGGATTGGGCTTCGATCAATTCCTCGAGCTTCATCTTGTCCAGCAACAGGTCAGTGATGATCCGCTTGAGGCGACGATTTTCATCCAAGAGCTCATCCTCGGTCTTGGTACTGCTGCGCTCGGAGGCATCCAGCACAGGCGCCGTCGGCGTCTCGGGAGTCGCAGCGGACGGCTCGGGCACCATCTTCCTCCACCGGTGAAATGTCATCACGCTGATGCCCAATTCTTTGCAAATCTCAGCCTGAGTCTTGCCCCGCGCGGCGAGCTCGCGCGCAAGACGCAGCTTCGACGCAATCTGGATGGTTCCGTGCCGCTTCATTCTCTCGACTGACCTACCTCGTGCAAATACTAGTATAGGCACCCATTCCAAGTCACACAACATGCATGGAGTATATGCACATACCGGCAGCATTTGTGAATGTCACTTGAATTCGATAATTGCTCGCAATACGCTCATCAATCGTGTTTTTAGCCATGAAATTGAAATCGTATTTATGTCTAATTGTTAGCAAGATCGCGCCAACCCATTTTAGCAGCCGCATTCGTTGACTTAACATTTGGCGAGAAATTCACACAACAACCGCGCCAACGATCCGACGGGGACTCGGTCCATGCCAGATCTTTTCAAACGCGCGCCGCCTGAATTGGCATCGCCTTCTCGCGACAGCAAACAGGCGTTACTCACGGAGAATGATCGGCTGCGAGAAACGGTTGCAGAGATCGTTCTGCAACTCGATGCGCTATGGGAAAAATTGGATCCCGCAGACCTTCAATGCCGGCAGGAATTCGAGTTCCGCATCACGACGTTTCACCGCGACAACTAGGCTAGTCGCAGCTAGCGGGCGCGCATCACTCGCTTCGCCGACAGGGGTCACCCTTGTCGGCGGTATCATGATGGCGACGCCCGACAAAATTCACACGGCGAAGGTGAAGGTAATGCGTGGCCTCCCAGTGCCGCGCGGCGCATGCAACATCCGGATAGTCCCGTCGACCGTTTGAAACCCGTCGACCTCTTCTCGACCGCTGGTCGTCGCCTGCGCCAATCGCAGGCGGACATTGCGGGAGTGGAGAAATGCTAGATCCGCCCCACCAGGCAAGCGGTCGGATTGTACTTGTTCAAGTACAACAACGCATGGTCTCGAATGCCGTCGAGCCACACGCCGCGGCCCGCATAGCGATAGCCGTCGCCCATCGGGATCAGGCGAACTGGAACAACGTGTCGGGGGCTGAGATGCAAACTCGCGACGACGATCTGACCGGGTGCAAGAACCGGGCCCGACCGTAGAGTGTAATTGCCGCCATTTTCGCAAGAGATTGAAAAGTCGGCACCCGGAACAACGGTCTGAGCGTCAGCGCGTCCGCCTGCCGCAACAAAGCCCGCGAGAATCAGAAGCCCGCCAAGTATTGCTTTCTTGATGTTCACCGTAGCCCCCAGTGCCAATCCGTTTCCTGCACTATTAAGACCCCAAAAACACGGCCCACACAAGTATTTGAACGGCCGGGAAGACGCTTTCTCTCGTCCCTGCAGCGTGCCAGCGTCAGGGTCAAAGTCTGACTGTCAGTCGCAGAATCGCGTCGGCAGCGGCCGACAGCGCTGGATCACGGTCGCCCTCATGGGCGTGCGCCCGGTTTGGCGACCAGTTTGCTTTCCGAAGGGCGCGGCAACCGTCGTCGCGCCGAACCACGTCGAACGTCAGGAGGAACTGGACGTCCCAATTCGCCGTTGAACGGTGCCAAGGTGAAATATTGCCGGGCAACGCGAATGGCAGCATCCGCGCAGCCTTCGGCCTCCGCGGTTCGATCGCTGCGCGTAACTCCTTGGAGACTGCGAAATAGGAGAACGCCCTGGCCCAGCACTATCTTCGCGCCGCGGACGACGACGGTGGACGCAACTTGGTCAAGATCTGCTGGGTCGGACCGTCGGCGATCAATTTGCCGGAGTCGAACACCAGGATCCGATCGACCAGCAACAGCAACGAGGGACGATGGGTGGACACGATGATGGTCATCTCCTCCTTGGCCAGCGCCTTCAGCCGGTCCAGGAACTCGCCCTCGCTACGGACATCGAAATGCGCGGTCGGTTCGTCGAGAAACAGCACGCGAGGCTTACGGATCAGCACCCGCGCGAGCCCAATCGCCTGCTTCTGGCCACCGGACAGGCTGCGGCCGCCCTCGGCGATCATCATCTCGTAGCCTTGCGGATGGCCGGCGATGAAGCTCTCGACGCCGGCAAGCCTCGCGGCCTCCAGCACCTCTTCGTCGGTCGCGGCCGGACGGCCGAGCGCGATGTTGTCGCGCAATTTGCCGTAGAACAGATCCGTGTCCTGCAGCACGAAGCCGATCCCGGCCCGCAGATCGGCAGGGTCGTATTGTCGGATGTCGATGCCGTCGATCAGGATGGTGCCTTCGCTCGGCGGATAGAATGCGGTCGCCAGCCGTCCGACAGTGGTTTTGCCCGATCCCACCCTGCCGATGATGCCGACCTTCTCTCCCGGCTTGATCTCGAACGAGACGTTGTCGAGTGCCTTGGCCTGGCTGCCTGGATACGAGAAACTGACGTCCTTGAACTGGATGCGGCCGTCCTTGATTTCGCGCGCCACATAGATCTTTTCCGGCGGTCGCTCGCGCTCCAATCCCATCAGGCGATCGATCGACCGCAAAGCCGAGGTGGTCTGGGTCGCCCGGGTCATCACCGCAGCGATTCCTGCGATCGGTCCGAGGATCCGCGCCGACAGCATGTTGGCGGCGATGAGAGCGCCGACCGACAGCTTGCCGTCGAGGATCAAGAACACGCCCGCGACCACCAACAGCAAGCTACACAGCTGGCTGGCCGCGCTTGCGGTCGTGAGCGCCAGCGAGGCCCAGAACTGCACCTCCTCGCTCGAGCGCGCCGTCGCCGCAACAGAGCGCTCCCACACCGTCTGCACGCGCCCCTCACCTCCCACGGCACGCACGGTTTCGATGCCGTTCAACGCCTCCACCAGAATGCCGTGCCGGGCCGCGGATTCCGCCTGCATGCGCCGCATCGCGCGGTCGAGCGGCCGCTGAATGAGAAGCCCGACACCGATCATGATCGGCAGCATCAGAAGCGGAATCCAGGCTATCGGTCCCGCGATGATGAACAGCACCGCGATGAACAGGATCGCGAACAGCATGTCGGTGGCCGAGACCACGGTGCCCGAGGTGAAAAACTCCCGGACGGAGTCGAAGTCGCGCATCTGGTTGGCCAGGATGCCGACCGAAGGCGGACGCTTGTCCATCTTCAGCGCCATAATGTGCTCGAAGATGTCGGCGGCCAGCACCACGTCGATCTGCTTGCCGGTCATATCGATGATGCGACTGCGCACCACCTTGAGCAAGAAATCGAAGCCGATCGCGAGCGCAAGCCCGCCCCCCAGCGCGACCAGGGACGGGATCGCACCGTTCGGAATGACGCGATCGTACACGCTCATAATGAACAGCGGCGCCGCAAGGGCGAGGATATTGACGATGAAGGCCGCAATCGCAACGAGGCCGTAATTGGCGCCGAACCGGCTCACCACCGACCAGAACCAGTGCGTCTTCGGAAGATCGCCAGCGGCCCCCGTCCGGGCATCCGCCATCCCGGCCGGTCGAATGAGATAGGCGAAGCCGACATACCGCGCGGCAACGGCTTCGATCGGCGCAGTCGCGGGTCCGTTGCCGCGGGAGGGGTCGACGATGCTGACGCGACCGGCCGCCTCATCCATGGCGAGCATGACGCGCGTGGAGCCGTCGTGGAACAGCAACACGCAGGGCAGCACCAGCGATGGGATTTCGTGCAACGGCCGCTCGACCAATTGCGCTTCGAGCCCTGCCCGCTGCGCCGCCCGCTCGTACAGGCTGAGGCCGAGGCCGTAGCGCTCGAGCGGCAGTCCCGACAGCAGGGCGCTGCGGCTCAATGCGCGACCATGATGTGCTGCGAGGTACAGCAGACTGTCGCTGAGCGAATCGGCCGGCGGCACATCGGCGCTGACTTGCTCGACGGGCAACGCCTCTTCCGGGCCAACCTTGACGGAACGAACGTTCAACTACGCCTCGGACTGCAGTCGGCTGCTATGGACCGACACCAGAGCCGCTCACGAGCGTCCATCAACTCGTCAATCCAGTCGCACTTGAACTCGGTCGATGGCGCCCGGCGTATGCCCTTAGCAGATCCAAATCCGCGCCTTGACGTCGTTCGGGCGGCGCTGTCGCACCGATCGAGCTTCAATACCTCGCTCCTGCGGCCGCATAGGGTCCGGGGAATATCGCAGAAGCGTTGGCATTGGTGGCATGCCCCGATGCCCAGCGGTCATCGAATGAGATCACCCGAGGCAGCTTGGCGGTTTCAAAGGGTGATTCGAAATATCTCACCGGTCCCGCCGCATTCACGGGCTCCGGACCAGGGCCGGGCGGACGAAGACGCACCGGCGCCAGAGCGAAACCGATAAATCCGCTCGGGTGAACGTCGACCAGTTGGATCTCCGGCGGATGACCAGTCTTGAGATATTCAAGCAGCTGCCCCATCGTCGCCAGCAATTGATAGTCCGCAAAAACCGCAACGCCGCGCGCGGAGACCAGCGAAACACTGGCGTTGAAGTACTGGTTCTGCGAATTCAGCAGATCGACCAGCGTGCGCTGACCGAGTTCATACTCCTTGGTATAGGCCGCGAAGGTCCGGCGGGCGGCCTCGACATCGCGGACCAGGGCCGCAGCTCGGTCGTTCGTGATGGTTCGCGCCGCCCAGGCCTTATCCAGCGATTCGAGAGCGTCGCGCTGTAACCTCGCGAGCTTCTGCTGTTCCTGGATCATCCGCTCGGCGGCTTCGTTGCGCCTCCAGCTGCTCTGGCCACCGTTGAAGATGTCCCAGGACATCACCAGCTTGCCGCTGACTTCGTCGTACTGGTTGTTGTACAGGATCGTTTCCTTGCCACGCGTGGCGCGACCTTCCAGCGCGAGCGTCGGAAGGAATGCGCCCGTGGTGGCGTCAAAAGCGCGGTTGGCGGCTACCACGTCGGCACCAGCGGCTCGAATGGTCGGATTGAACTTGTAGGCGACCTCGAGCGATTCCTCTTTGGTCTGCGGCAGATCCGACAGTCGGCCCGGGAAGCGCAGATTGTAGGGCTCGAGCCCGACGACCTTGCGATACTTCGCGCGTGCAGAGTCCAGGCTGAGGCGAAACTCCGCAGCGACGGCTTCCGCAGCTGCAACCCGCTCTTCTGCCTGCTGGGTGTCACCCTCCCCGGCTCGACCGCCTTGGAAGCGGGCAAGGACGTTCTTACGCAATTCGAGATGTACTTTGAGGTTCTGCTGAGCGAGCGCCACCAATTTGGTGTAGCGCACCATATCGATGTAGGCCTCTGCGGCGTCGAGACCGATCAGCTCGGTGCGCTCCAGCACCCGGAAAGCCGCTGCGTCGACGCGGGCCGCCTGCCGCCAAACCTCGTTGATCGATGCGAAGCCATCGAACAGCAACTGACGAACCACGACGGATCCTTGGCGCCCGCGTAGGTACTCGTCGTTGTTCGGAGTTGCCACATCGTATTGCCGCAGCTTCTCAGGTCCCGCGCTGGCCTGCAGGCGAACCTGGGGGAGCAACGTGCCTTGCGTCTGGCGCAGTTCGGCCTCGGTCGCGCGCCGGTTGGCAGCGGCTTCCCCCACCCCGGGATTGGTCTTAACCGCCTGATTGATCGCATCTAAAATCGTGAATGGCTCGGCAGCCCCGGCAGGGTCGGCTCCGAGGGCGATCAATGCTACGGCAGCAAAAGTGCGAACATTCCAAGGCATATCTAACAATTAACAAACCAACAGTTGACTCGCAATGAAGTTACTACCGCCGGCGATGAAAGTTATCCTGTGTGGCAAAACCGCGACTGAATCCGACAAGCCACTGAAAAGATGCGCTTTTCTATATAACATAGAATATCATTCAAGGCGAGTGACGCGCAGCCCCCGCTCATTGGGACTTGTCGCCGGTAAAATATGAAGGAGTACCAGTACTTTGCCGCCGGATGACGGCTATCTATCCGAATCGCCGTCTGAATTTCGTGAGACAGGATAATTTGCAGGCTCCGCGATGGACAAAGGCGACGATTCAGCGCGCGAACAGCCGCGACTGTAGAGTGAGACGAATGTTATATTCGCGGCAACGTTATCGTTCCGATCGCCGGCGCGCAGTCGAGCGGACCTCGGCGTCCTTCAGCGACCTTCACATTGCACGCGGTGAGCCGAGATCGGGCGACGCCGAGACCCACAATTCCTAGATCCGTAGCCTTCGATCGCACAATCAGAGCGTCCCGGCTTCGTCGTGCGGCTCCGTCCTGGCGCGATTAACTGTGCGGAACGTTTGCCGAACTGGCGCCTTCTGGCTGCGGCGAGAGACTGATAGGTTTCATCAGTTACGTATTGTTAACCACGACACCGACTTCGCGGAGTGATCATGTTCCAGCGTGTCCTGAACTCCATTGCGGGCGTCGATCACGAGACACTGGCGAGTTGTCCGCCGACGGATCGGATCTGGGCCGCGCATCTCGGCGCAATGCTGTGCATCTCGTTCATCGTGGTGTTCGGCATCAGCTTCCACGCGATGGGATACATGATCGCCGATGTCGGGTTGCAGGTCGCGACCTCGCTGGTGATCGCCACAGTCGTGTTCATGTTCGACCGCGCGCTGTACCAGTCGGATTGGTTCTATCAAGGTCTGCTGCGAAGGAGTGAAGACGGCATCGAGACCGAGCGCAGTTGGGGGCAGACGCTGTGGCGGTTGCTGCGCGTCTCGGCGCGGTTGACGATTTCCTTCGGCCTCGCCTGGGTCATTGCAACGTTCTTGGAACTGGCGATCTTCTCCGATTCGATCAGCGAACGGATCGAACAAAATCGCGTCGCCGCCAATGTACCGATTGTGCAGAAGGTCGAACTGTTCGAGGCCCAGCTCGCCGCTGAAATCGAGCGCCGCAGGACCAGTATCGAAGCGATGGAAACGGCGCTGCGCAACGACTTTGTGACGGCTCCTGCGGTCGACCAGTCCGTCAGCGTCCGCTCGGACGAGTTCGAGCAGCGCATCAAAGCCTTGGATGCCGAAGAACAGGGATTGCGCGCCGAATTGAAAGAAATCGACAAGGGCATCCTGAGATACGCGGCAGAAGAGAACGCGGAAGAGACCGGTCAAAAGATCAGCGAGACCAACAGCGGGAAATCAGGAATCGGTCCGCGGTACCAGTTCGCTCGGCGTCAGCGTGAAAGTCTCGAACGACAGCGCGATTCGCGGCTGAGCGAGGTCGCGCAGTTGAACGCCAAGCGCGACGAATTGCGATCCGCGCAAGCGCGCATCACGTCGGAAGCTGCCGTCATTCGCGAACAGCAAATCGCCGGAGCCAAATCAAAACGCGAATCGCTGCAGCGGCAGATCGACGAAGCGCGGGCGGATCTGCGGCAGGTCGAGGCCCGCAAGGAGGCGAGGATCGATGCGTTCCGGCGAGAGGTGATGACGAATTCTCACTTTCAGGCACGAACAAAGAACGATCCGCTGTCGCGCATGACCGCGTATCAGGAGATGAAGAAGGATGCCGACGACGGCTCCACAATCGTACTGTTTTCATGGATGACGAAGCTGTTCGTGATTTTTCTCGAGGTGGTCCCGGTGCTTGCGAAGATGTTCTTTGCACCGCCCAGCGGCTACGCGGCGCGGGTTCAGGCCCGGGTGAGCAGCGATCGTCTGAGTTCTCAGCTTCCGAAGGCGCCTCCCGTTGAGGCGCGCCGGCCGCCGGTCGCGCCGCGCCTGACCGTCACTCCTGCGGTGGCGGCACGGCCGGTGGGCACCGTCGGCGTGGCCCGGGCACAATCTGGTCCAACCGCAGCGGGTGCTGCCGTTCAACCCTTGCGGTCGCCCCCGCCGCCACGGCCGGCGCAGCCGGCAGAGACCACCATTCCCCCGATCGCAGCGGCCAAACCGGCCCCCAGCGCCGCGCCGGCCCGGCAACTCAGCGTGCCCGTACAATCGATCGCCGCGCAAGAGGAGGCCTTGGGTGCGGACATGGAGCGGTTGGTTCGCGAAGCGCAGGAACGACAGGCCGGAGCAATCGGAAGCCGTGTCGCGGTGACATGAAGCGACGCACGCCCGGCAAGGTCGTCCGTCCAATCGGCCGGGACTTGGCTTCGCGCGGAACATGCTGGCGGTGGGCCGAGGCCTAGAATCGGCCGTCCAGACGATCTTTCGCCGTTTCCGACGATGGAGCGGGAGAACCACGAGCGCCGGCAGGCCAAGGAGATCCTGCGCAAGGCCAGCGCCTATTTTGCGACGGCGGAGCTCGACCGCCGCTCCAAGCCATGATCGCTTTCATTGGTCCCGGACTTGATCCGGGATCATCGTGGGGCGCATGGGGTCGAGCCGCTGCCGATCGCCCCCTCGACCTACCATGCTCACGTCGCCAAACGGCGCATTCCCGCCAAGCTGTCGGCGCGCACCAGACAGGATGCCGCGCCGACGAGCGAAGTTCGGCGCATGTTCGAGGAGAACTTCCAAGTCTACGGCTTGCGCAAGGTGTAGCGGCAGCTGAAGCGCGAAGGCTTCGATGTCGCGCGTTGCACGGTGTCGCGATTGATATAGATCCCGTCATCGCGTCTTGCGCTGCGCAGCGTCCGGGGCACGTGAGGCGGCTGCGTTCGACGCCTACTGCGTCCGTCGCCGCGGCGGGCGCGGCGGTTCGGCGGGCGGTGGCGGCGGCGCCTGCTGCGCGGTGTTGCTCGGGCCGAACAGCACGCGGGTCGGATTGCGGTCGAAATTGTTGATCGCCCGGCTGATGTCGGCCAGCGTGCGGCGGCCGTCGATGATCAGCGCGCTGGAGCGCTTGTCGAGATTGTCGGCGAGTTCGCGGAACGACTTGACCGCCTGGAACAGTTCGCCGCCGTCCTTGCCGCCGGCGAGCGCGTCGATGCCCTGCATCACGCTGTCGGTCTTGCCGATTACGCCGTCGACCTTGGCCATGATGCTGTCGATCTTGTCCGAGCTGCGCGCCAGGCTCGAGGTGAACACCTGCAGATTGGACAGCGATTCCTTCACCGTCTCGGCGTTCTCGGCCACCACCTTGTTGACGTTGCGCAGCGTCGCCTTCACCGACTCGGAGATGTCCATCAGCAGGTCGGGATCGGCGGTCAGCACCGGCACGCCGTCCTCGTCGAGCGGCACCGGCGGCGCCGTCTCCATGCCGCCCTTCAGCGAGATCGCGGCGACGCCGGTGAGGCCCTGGAATTCCAGGCCGACCAGCGTGTCCTTGCGGATCGGCGCGGTGTTCTCGACCATCGCCAGCGCCACCACGCGCTTCGGATTGTCGAGCTTGACCGAAATCACCTCGCCGACCCGGACGCCGTTGAAATTGACGCTGCCGCCGTTGCGCAGGCCGGTCGCGGAGCCCTCGAACACCACCCGCAGCGGGCTGCGCGCCTTGGTGGAGTGCAGGCTCTGGAACCAGAGCACGAACCCGAACGCCGCCGCGATCACCGCGAGGGTGAACACGCCGATCAGGAAGTAATTCGCCCGCGTTTCCATTCAACCAACTCCAACCCAGTCCGGCGCCGTCCGCCCGCACGCTTTGCGCGCGAATTGCGGACTCAAAGCGGCGCACACCCCTGAAATACTCCGAAACAGATCCGGACTGATCATTTAACCGACCACCGCACGGGCGCGCTTGCCGTGGAAATAGGACCGCAGCCACGGATGCTGCGACGCCTGCATCTCGGCCATCGAGCCGGCCGCGATCACCTTGCCGTCGCCGAGCACGGCGATCCGGTCGCACGCGGTGTGCAGGCTGTCGAGGTCGTGAGTTACCATGAAAACGGTGAGACCCAAAGTGCGCTGCAGGGTGCGGACCAGCTCGTCGAACTCGCCGGCGCCGATCGGGTCGAGGCCGGAGGTCGGCTCGTCGAGGAACACCAGTTCCGGATCGAGCGCCAGCGCCCGGGCCAGCGCCACGCGCTTGATCATGCCGCCCGACAGCTCTGACGGGTAGCGGTCGGCCACCTCCGGCTTGAGACCGACCATCACCAGCTTGGCGATGGCGATCTCGTCGAGCAGCCGCTGCGACAGCTTGAGATATTCCCGCACCGGAAACTGGATGTTCTGCCGCACCGTCAGCGACGAGAACAGCGCGCCCTGCTGGAACAGCACGCCCCAGCGCCGTTCGATGCCGCGTCGCTCGGCCTTGCCGGCGGCGTCGAGGTCGATGCCGAACACCTCGATCCGCCCGCTCAGCTTCGGCACCAGCCCGATGATGGTCCGAGTCAGCACCGATTTGCCGGCGCCGGACGGGCCGACGAAGCCGAGGATCTCGCCGCGGCGGACGTCGAGATCGAGATTGTCCAGCACCTTGGTGGCACCGAACTGCACCGAGACGTCGCGGACCCGGATGATCGGATCGCTGCCTTGCTCCGCCATCGTCAGATTCCGATCGAGGCGAAGAAGATCGCGAACACGCCGTCCATCACGATCACGAAGAAGATCCCCTTCACCACCGAGGCCGTGGTGTGCTGGCCGAGCGACTCGGCGCTGCCGCGCACCGCCAGCCCCTCGACGCAGGCGACGATGCCGATCACCAGCGCCATCACCGGCGCCTTGATCATGCCGACGGTGAAATGATTGATCGAGATCGCGTCGCGCAGCCGCAGCAGGAACGCCTCCGGATCGACGCCGCCGTACAGCCACGCCACCAGCCCGCCGCCATACAGCGCGGCCATCGCGCCGAGAAACGTCAGGATCGGCATCGCCAGCAGCAGCGCGAGCAGCCGCGGCACGATCAGCACGTCGATCGGATCGAACCCCATGGTGCGCAGAGCGTCGATCTCCTCGCGCATCTTCATCGAGCCGAGTTCCGCGGTGTAGGCGCTGCCGGAGCGGCCCGCGACCATGATCGCCACCAGCAGCACGCCGATCTCGCGCAGCACCAGCACGCCGAGCATGTCGACCACGAACACGTCGGCGCCGAACCTTCGGAAATGGAAGATGCCCTGCTGCGCGATGATGCAGCCGATCAGGAAGGTGATCAGCACCACGATCGGCACCGCACGCCAGCACACCTGCTCGAGATGATGCACCGTCGACGCCAGCCGGAAGGTCGAGGGATGCAGGATCGCCCGCAGCACCCCGGCCAGCACCGCGCCGAGCATGCTGATCAGCGCCACGATATCGTCGCCGAACGCGAACATGGTGCGGCCGAGCTTCTCGATCGGCGCCCGCAGCCCGCCTCCCCGCGACGTATCCGCTGGGACCGGCTCGACCTGGCGGACCTCGTCGACCAGGCTCGCATAGTTCGCCGACAGACCGGCGATCTTCGCCTCGATGCCGTCCTGGGCGAGGTTGCGGCGCAGCCGCTCGATCAGCCAGGCGCCGAACGTGTCCAGCCGGACAACTTCGGAAACATCGATGAAGATGTTCGGCCGCGTGCCGGTCAGTTGCTCGGCGTCTGCGACGATGCGCTCCAGCACGGGGGCGAACTTCGCCGTCCAGGAACCGGCGGCGCACAGCGCCAGCCCGTCACCCCGCGCGATCCGTTCGAGCGTCGGACCACCGTCCAATGCCAGTTGCTGTGCCATTTTGAGCCAATCCGGAGTTCAATACGACTTGTGAGGAAGGTGCACTACCAGCCATACTTAGTTGCGCCGGGCAACCCTCGGTTTGAGTTTGCCAGAAATCCCAATGACGTCCATCAATCCGACCCAATTGACTGCACGCATCGAGCATTGGCCGATCGCCGGAGCCTTCACCATCAGCCGCGGCGCCAAGACCGAAGCGGTGGTCGTGACGGCCGAGATCAGGCGTAACGGACAAGCCGGCCGCGGCGAATGCGTTCCTTACGCCCGCTACGGCGAGACGCCGGAGACCACCGTCGCCGCGATCGAGGCGATGCGCGCGCCGCTGCGTCAGGGGCTCGACCGCGCCGGCCTGCAATCGGCGATGCCGCCGGGCGCGGCGCGCAATGCGCTGGATTGCGCGCTGCTCGACCTCGAGGCCGGGCTGAGCGGACGCCGCGCCTGGGAGCTGCTCGGCAGCGCCGCGCCGCAACCGGCGACCACCGCCTACACCATTTCGCTGGGCACGCCGGAGGCGATGGCGGAGGCGACCGCGAAAGCCGCCGCCCGCCCGCTGCTGAAGATCAAGCTCGGCGGCGACGGCGACGATGCCCGGATCGCCGCGGTCCGCCGCGCCGCGCCGCGAGCCGAACTGATCGTCGACGCCAACGAGGCCTGGACGCCGGACAATCTCGCCCGCAACCTCGCCGCCTGCGCCGGCGCCGGCGTGACGCTGGTGGAGCAGCCGCTGCCGGCCGGGCGCGACGAGGCGCTGGCGCAAATCCGCCGGCCGATCGCGGTCTGCGCCGACGAGAGCGTCCACGCCCGCGCCTCGCTGGATGCCCTGCGCGGCCGCTACGACGCCGTCAACATCAAGCTCGACAAGACCGGCGGCGTCACCGAGGCGATGGCGATGGCGGAGGCGGCGCGCGCGCTCGGCCTCGACATCATGGTCGGCTGCATGGTCGCGACCTCGCTGTCGATGGCGCCGGCGATGCTGCTGACGCCGCACGCCCGCTTCGTCGATCTCGACGGCCCGCTGCTGCTGGCGAAGGATCGCGACGACGGCCTGCGCTACGACGGCAGCATCGTCTATCCGCCGGAGCCCTCGTTGTGGGGCTGATCGTGCGTGTCGAGGCGGCGACGCATCGCAACGACCACCACCGCGCCGATCAGCGCCACCGCCGCCATCAGATCGTAGACGGCGAGGCCCCAGCGCGCGAACAGCAGGCCGGAGAGCATCGCGGCGCTGCTCATCGCCAGACCTGAACAGGCCGCGTAGTAGCCCTGCGCCCGGGCGATGAGATGACCCGGGGCGTGGCGCACCAGCAGCCCCATGGTGCCGAGTTGCGTCAGCCCGAAGCTCAACCCGTGCAGCAACTGCACCGGGAGGAGAACGGCGAGCGGCGGATCCTGCGCGGTGATCAGCCAGCGCAGCACGGCACCGAGCGCGCCGCCCAGCATCATCAGCGCCGGCGACAGCGTGATGCGCGGCGACAGCGCGAACACCACGATCTCGGCGAGCACGCCGAGGATCCACAGGCTCGCGATCGTCATGCCGCTGTAGCCCGCCCCCTGCCAGACGATCGAGCCGAACGCGTAGTACGCCGCATGGCTGCCCTGGATCAGCCCGCCGGCAATGATGATCGCCAGAAAGGCCGGGTTGCGCAGCAACGCCACCCGGCGCGCGGGCGGCGCCGGGTGCGCGCCCGGGGCGTCGAGCGGCTGCAATCCGAAGGCGGCGATCACGCCGAGTCCGGCGGAGGCCGCGATCACCCAGATCAGATGCTCGGGTGCGATGATGTCGGCCAGCACGCCGCTCACCACCGCCCCGACGACGAAGGCGGCGGAGCCCCACAATCGCAGCGGCCCGTAGTTCAGGCCGAACCGCCTCACCGCCTTCAGCGCGTAGCCGTCGGTCAGCGGCACCATCGGCGTCCAGGCACAGGCGGTGACCACGAACACCGCGAGAATCGCCAGCGGGCCTCGTAGCACCCCGAGGCAGACAAAGCCGAGCGTGGTGACGATGGCTGTGATAACAAGTGCCGGTCGCAGCGCGTGGCGCCGCTCCGCCTCCGCGGTGATGAACGGCAGCACCGTGAAGCGGGTGATCGCCGGCATCGCCACGATCACGCCGATCCAGAAGGGCTCGATCCCGATCGCTTTCAGCCATACGGTGAAGAAGGGCAGATAGGTCCCGACGACGCCGAACACCGTCGCATAGAATACCGCGAGCCCGATCGCGAATCGCTTCGGAGCCCTTGTTCTGGTGGGGATTTGTGATTCGGGAGACATCAATTCAATTGCGATTCAGCACGGTTCGTGGTGATCGTTATCGTGACGCGCAGCGATTTGCGCAATGAGTCCCTGATGGCCGAAGAAGCATTCGCACTGTCGCCGATCTCCGCACGCCCGGCGATGCCGAACGACGCGGACTACGATGCGATCCGCGAAGCCTTCATGGAAACCTCGCGGGGACGCTGGTTTCTCAGCGAATACGCCAAGCGCAACCGCAACGCCGACACCCGCATGGTGCTGGATGCGGTGGCGCGGATCGAGCAGAATCTCGCCGCGCAGAAGCAGGCCGGCGGCCCGTCCTTCGGCGAATCACTCGTCGCGATCCGGGCGATCGTCGGCGAGGCGCGCGCCGGCGTCGCCCGGGCGATCGCCGGACTGGAGAACGAGGCGGTGCTGGCAGCGGCGCGTGACGGCGCGCGCATCATCCGCGAGGTGTCGTGGACGCTGCGCGAATGCGGCGCCGATATCCGGATCTGCAATCTGATCGACACCCAGGTGACGGCGATCGACGCCGGCCACCGGCTGGTCGAGGACATCGACACAGCGGCGGTGACGGCGGCGTTCGACGGCCTGCTCGACCGCCTGCACGACCTCGCAGGGGTCGCGCGCGAGGCCCGTGACGATGCTCGGCCCGCCGACCGGGACGAGATGGTGGCCCCCAGCGCCGACGGCGACATGGCGGAAGCCGCAGCGCCGCCACAGACCGAAGCGGTCGTGACCGAGCCGGCGTTGGAGACCCATCCGCAGCTGGTCGCGACCGAGCCGGCCGCGCCGGAGGCGGAGGCCGAGGCCGGCGTGACGATCGTGGCTGCGGCGGAGACCGACGGAGTCGAATTCGTAGAGCCATGGGACCAGCCGCCGGCGGACGACGTCGAGGCGGCGGTTGCGGTCGATCAGACTCCGGACGATCAGGCCTCGTTTCATCAGTCCCCGGTCGCTGTGCCCCCCGTCGCCCTTAATTCGACCGATCAGCCTCAGGCTGCCGAGCCGGCCGATGAACCGGCCGCCGATGTCGACGCGATGCTGGATCTGGTCGCGATGGAGATGTCGGCGCCGCAGCCGCCCGAGCCCGGCGAACTCGAAGCCGCGATCGCCGCCGCGCAGGCCGAGGCCGAACAGACGGTGGACGCCAGCCCGGCAGCCGGCGAACACTCCGAGCTCGAGACGATCGCTGCCGCGGTGGCGCTGCCGCACGCGGCCCCCGACGCCGATCTGCCCGCGGCAGCCGAAGCGCCGTCGAGCGACACCGCCCCGATCGAAGCCCCGTCGATCGACCTGTCGAGCCTCGAGATCGGCGAGCGCGGCGAGCTCCTCGATACGCCGCGGCAGATGACAGAAGCGATGATGGCGGCGCCCGCAACGACTCACGCGGTCGCGCCCGCGCCAATGATGGCTGCGAGCGCCGGGCCCGCGGCTGCAGCGGCATCGCCGTCGCTCGGCGCTGCTCTGCTTGCGAGCGGCGTTGTCGGCCAGCCTGTGCAGTCCCACAGCGATGCGCTGGCGCCGCTGCGACGGATGAGCCAGGCCGAGAAGATCGCCTTCTTCTCCTGAGCCGCGCCTCGCCGGGGGTGGGATGACGCTTTCGAATCGTTTCCCGCTGCGAACGAGACTCGCGCGCCTCGTCGACTGATTGAAGCAATGCGGCCAGCTCGAGTGCAGAGTCGTCATCCTGAGGTGCGCGCGTAGCGCGCCTCGAAGGATGCGGCCCGAGGTGCCTGCGGCCCATCCTTCGAGGCCCGCCGCGCCGCGCACAGCGCGGCCCAGCGGGCACCTCAGGATGACGGCGGCAATCGGATCGCGAGCTCAGATTCCATCAAAAGCAGGACTGCACTAAGCGATCAGCTTCGCGAACAGATCGGCGTCGACATTGCCGCCCGACAGTACGATCGCGATGGTCTTGCCGCGCGCATCGATGCGGCCTGCCAGCAGTGCCGCCAGCGCCACCGCGCCGCCGGGCTCGACCACCAGCTTCAGCTCGCGAAACACCAAGGCCACCGCCTTGGTCACCTCGGCATCGGAGGCGGTGACGCCGCGCGTCAGAAGCTGCTGATTGATCGCGAAGGTGAGTTCGCCTGGGATCGACGCCATCAGCGCGTCGCAGATGGTGCGGCCTTCGGCCTTGTGCGGCTCACGGCGGCCGGCGGCGATGGAGCGGGCATGGTCGTCGAACGCCTCCGGCTCCGCCGACATCACCGCCGCTTCCGGGAAGCGCGTCGTCACCGCGACGGCAATGCCGGCGACCAGCCCGCCGCCGGAGGCCGGCGCGACGACGATATCCGGCGTGACGCCGAGCGCGGCGAGATCGGCGGCAATCTCGCGGCCGACGGTGCCCTGCCCCGCGATCACCTTGGCATCGTCATAAGGCGGCACCAGCGTCGCGCCGCGGGGGCCGGCGATGCCGCGCGCGATCGCCTCGCGATCCTCGCGGTCGCGATCGTACAGCACCACCTCGGCGCCGTAGCCCTTGGTGCGCTCACGCTTCGAGGCCGGCGCATCGGCCGGCATCACGATGGTGGCGCGCATGCCGAGGATCTGCGCCGCCGCGGCGACGCCCTGGGCGTGATTGCCGGACGAGAACGCCACCACGCCGCCGCCGCGCGCCGCTTGCGGGATCGACGACAGCTTGTTGAAGGCGCCGCGAAATTTGAACGAGCCGGTCCGCTGCAGCATCTCCGGCTTCAGAAAGACGCGCGCCCCGGTGGCGGCGTCGAGCGCCGGCGAGGTCAGCAGCGGCGTGCGCACCGCATAGGGCGCGAGCACATCGGCCGCCGCGTCGATATCTGCGGCGGTGATCGGGAACGAGACTGAATCCATCATGGGGCGACAATACCGCAGCCCCGCGCGGCCCGGCAATGCACGTTGCCTTGAGGCACGGCGACTCGCCTGCTCAGGCGACCAGCCGGCGCGCCTTCGCGTCGGATTCGGCCAGCGCCGCACCGGGATCCATCATCCAGACCCGGGTGACGTTGTCGATGAAGGCCCGCGCCGAAGCGGCCCAGGTGTGGTCCGCGGCGAAATCCAGACAGGCATCGCGCGAGATATTCAGCGCCCCGAGGCAGGCCTGCCGCAGATCGTCGCTGAGCACGCCGACCGGGGCATCGCCGATCACGTCGCGCGGGCCGGTCACCGGAAACGCCGCGACCGGCACGCCGCTCGCCAGCGCCTCGAGCAGCACCAGCCCGTAGGTGTCGGTCTGGCTCGGAAACACGAACACGTCGGCGGCGGCATAGACCTGCGCCAGCGCCTCGCCCTGCTTGGCGCCCAGGAACACCGCCTGCGGGAAGTCGCGCTGCAGCGCCGCCCGCGCCGGTCCGTCGCCGACCACGACCTTGGTGCCGGGCAGATCGAGCGCCAGAAATGCCTCGAGGTTCTTTTCGACCGCGACCCGGCCGACCGACAGGAACACCGGCCGCGTCAGCCCGAGATCGGCGCCGTCGCGCGGATGGAACAGCCCGGCATCGACGCCGCGCGGCCACAGCACCACATTGCGGAAGCGCCGCCCGCGCAGTTCTTCGGCCAGCGCCGGCGTTGCCGCCATCACCGCATGGCTGGCACCGTGAAACCAGCGCAGCAGCGACCACACCCAGGACTCCGGGATCGGCGCCCGCGCCGAGACGTATTCGGGGAACCGGGTGTGAAAGCTGGTGGTGAAGCGCAGGCCGCGCTTGCGGCAATAGCGCCGCGCCGCCAGGCCGATCGGCCCTTCGGTCGCGATATGGATGCAGTCGGCCTGCGCGGCGGTGATCATCCGCGCGACTTTCGCCGGGCTCGGAATGGCGATCCGCAGATCCGGGTAGCTCGGCAGCCGCACCGTCGGGAAGGTCTCCGGCGTCAGGAACGTGACCTCGGCGCCGAGCGACTTCGCCGCCTCGGCCATCATGGTCAGCGTTCGCACCACGCCGTTGACCTGGGGATGCCAGGCGTCAGTCGCGATCAGGATGCGCATCAGGCGGCACGCGCCGCGACCGTCGGCACCGGCAGATTGCGCTTGAGCGGATCGGTCCAGGTGATGATCTCGAACCGGCCATCCTCGTTCTCGGCGAGCGCCGTGCAGCTCTCGACCCAGTCGCCGCAATTCATGTAGCGGATGCCGTGATCGTCGCGGATCGCCGCGGTGTGGATGTGGCCGCAGATCACACCCTCGGTGCCGTGGCGGCGCGCTTCCTGCGCCAGCGTCTGCTCGAACGCGCCGATGTAGTTGACGGCGTTCTTGACCTTGTGCTTGGCCCATTGCGACAGCGACCAATACGGCACGCCGAACCAGCGCCGTAACGCATTGACGATGCGGTTCAGCCGGATCGCGAGATCATAGGCCTTGTCGCCGACATGGGCGAGCCAGCGCGCGTTCTGCACGACGAGATCGAACATGTCGCCGTGGATGACCAGGTAGCGGCGGCCGTCGACGCCGGTATGGATCGCGCTTTCCGCAACTTCGATGCCGCCGAAATGCGTGCCGTAATAGGAGCGCAGAAACTCGTCGTGATTGCCGGGAATGTAGATCACGCGCGCGCCCTTGCGCGCCTTGCGCAGCAGCTTCTGGGCGAAGTCGTTGTGCGACTGCGGCCAGTACCAGCTCGATTTGAGCGCCCAACCATCGATGATGTCACCGACCAGATAGATCGTATCGGCATCATGAACGCGGAGGAAATCCAGCAGCAGATGCGTCTGCGAGCCGCGCGCGCCGAGATGGACGTCTGAAATGAAAAGTGTACGGAAACGCCGTTCCGGACCGTCGTCGCTCATCGGTCTATGTCCCATGCCAGGCTGCCCGCGGCAGCGAATGACAATGTGGTGGCTTCACGCCGCCAGCGAGGGGCCGGCTCGTTCGAAGCACACCAGCGTGTAGATACCGAACGGCTTGATCTTGCGCCGCTCGACCAGGATCGCGTCGCTGTTGGCCTGCGCCCAGGCCTGCAGCCGCGCGAATGGAAACTCGGGGCGCAGCCCCAATCCGCGCGTCTTCTGCGCCGCCCAGCGCTCGACCGCGGCGGCGACGCCAACTTCCGAATACAAATGATTGACCAGGATGATACGGCCGCCCGGCTTGACCACGCGGTGGCACTCCGACAGCACCTGTTCGGGGTTTTCGACCAGCGTGATCACGAACTGCGCCACGACGCAGTCGAAGGTCGCGTCGGCGAACTCCATGGCGTGCGCGTCCATCCGGCGCACGTCCTTGACCCACGGATAGCGACCGGTCGCCATCTTGGCGCGGGCCTTTTCCAGCATCGGCGTGCTGAGATCGATCCCGGTAATCTCGGTCGAGGCGTCGTAATCGTCGAACGACAGCCCGGTGCCGACGCCGACTTCGAGGATCTTGCCGCCCTGCGCGCGCGCCTCGGCGGCCGCCGCCCGACGCCCCTTGACCATCACCGGCCCGCATACCGCGTCGTAGATCGGCGCCCAGCGGGCGTAGGCGGTTTCAACCAGGGATTTGTCGAGATCAGGCGTCATCTTGGTCCGTCGCGAATCTGGAATTCTTCAGTGAATCCCGATTAGCAGCGGAGTGCGACGGTGCTGCGACAATGCGCCCGGCAGCCCCCGGCCGTTAGTCGAAGGCGTGGAAATGTGGCGTGTTCCACCAGGCGATTCGTCTGCCGCCGCGGTTCGGATTCGCACTGACACGAAAGGGCCGGTTCCGGAGGGCCGGTTCCGGAGGGCCGGATCCGGAGCGGGACAGCTCAACAACTTGCGCGCCTGAATCATCACCCTGCCCGATCGACCCGATAGTCGATCGGTTTGAAGGCGTAGTTGTTGGACTGCAGCGCCGAGCAAGCCGTCAGGCCGATGATCAGGTCCATCTCCGCCCGAAACTTGACGAAGTCACCGGCGCGGCTGAGCGGCGCCTCGACGGTGAAGGCGCCGGTCGCTGGTGCGATCACCACGTTCATGAAACAATTGAAGGCGACCGGGATCGAATCCGGACCGATCCCGAACGGCGCCAACGCGATTTCGAGATTGCCGAAACATCCGTGATGCGGATTCTCGTCGTTGTAGATGATCTTGAAGGTCTCCTTCGAGCACGGCGTCAGCAGGAAATCGTGGCGTCCGACCGTGTCCTCGACGATGCGCAGCATCACGTTGCTGCGGTTGGAATAGATCGGATCCCCGGCGGTCAGATACAGTTTGCTGGCGTAGTCGAGACTTCGGCCGGAAGAGATGGCCTCGCCGAGGTCGTGCGCATTGAACGCGACGAGATCGGACACCTGCTCACCCTGCGGATCGATCACCGTGAGGACTTGTCCCTCGGCGAGCCGGAACGCAGTGCCCGACCGCGGCGGGATCGTCGTCGGAGCGGTCATACGCGGTCCACCGGATTGAACGGACACACCCACTCTTGCTCGGCCACGGCGCGACCGCTGTACTGACGGGCTTCCGAAGTCTCGCCGTGTCGCGCGAGCATCGGGTTCGGCGAGCCGGCCAAAGCCACGTCGCGCTCGATGATCTTCGCGCGCAACCGTTCGTATCGCCCCATCTCGCGCAACTGCTCGAACTGATCGTGAAGGTTGAACACCAGCACCGGCCGCTCGAACCGACGCGCGGGGCGGCTGGCATTCGGGTGCAGACCGACGATGAAGAACGCTTCCTCGCCGAACGAGAGCGAGAAATGCGGGTCGCCCGGATCGCTGCTGACACGCTCGTCGTGAGGCCTGCCGAGCCAGGTATCCTTGTTGGTGAGACTTTCCGCCCGGGCCCACAGAAATTTTTCGAACGCTTGTTCGTCGATATCGGTAGGTCCCTCGAAGATCACGGCAAAGCTCTGGAACAGCGCGCGATTCTCCCGATAATCGCGTACGACGCGGGTGATGCCGTCGTAGATGCGTCGATCGTCCCAATTGGACCGGATGTCCCGCGCGACCAGAACATGCAGCGTTCCCTTCGAAAGCGCAGATTTCGCCCCGACGCATGGAAAGTCGGCGGCGTGAATGAAATTGCGAAACTCGTCTTCTAAACTCGGCGGCGTCATCGTGGCTCCCTGGATGCCACCAACGCGCTCGCCTTTGATTGGTGCCCGAATTTTCTTGCCTGCGGGCGAGAGGTGCCATGCGCTCTGCGGGCCGCAGGTCGGCGACGGCCTCAGTGGAACGCGTAGAAATGATGGATCGGGCCGTGGCCTTTGCCGACGTCGAGCCGATCGGCCGCGGCAATCGCTTCGCTGACCCAGGCCTTCGCGTGCCCCACCGCCGTGTCGAGTTCCTCGCCCTTGGCCAGATTCGCCGCGATGGCGGACGACAGCGAGCAGCCGGTGCCGTGGGTGTTCCTGGTGTCGACGCGCGGCGCCGCCAGCGTCAGCATGCCGGCCGCGCTGAACAGATAGTCGGTGCTGGTCGGCCCGACGCCGTGGCCTCCTTTGATCAGCACCGCGCCGCATCCCAGCGCCAGCAGCCGCCTTCCCTGGCTTTCGATCGCCGCCTGATCGGCCGCCACCGCCTCGCCCAGCAGCGCCGCCGCCTCCGGCAGGTTCGGGGTGATGATCCGGGCCCGCGGGATCAGCGCGCCGCGCAAGGCCTCGACGCAGTCGTCCGCGATCAGCCGGTCGCCGGAGGTCGCCACCATCACCGGGTCGAGCACGACATTGCGCGCCGCCCAACGGTCGAGACCAGCGACGATCGCATCGATCACCGGCCGCTGCGACACCATGCCGATCTTCACAGCCGCGATCGCGAGATCGCCGAACACAGCATCGATCTGCGCGGTGACGAACGCGGCCGGCACGTCGTGGATGGCGCTCACGCCCAGCGTGTTCTGCGCGGTCAGCGCGGTGATCACCGAGGCGCCGTAGACGCCATTGGCGGCGAAGGATTTGAGATCGGCCTGGATCCCCGCGCCGCCACCGGAGTCGGATCCGGCGATCGTCAGTGCGATCGGAATTGCCATGCTCGTACTCGTCGTCATTCCAGAGCCAGCCGGCGCTGCGCCGGCCCGTTCCGGACCGGTCGTAGCCTGCCGCCGGAGTTGCCGCAAGTTTGCCACCGGCTTGCCACAACAGCCGTTTTGGGCTTGATGGACCCGCCAAGTCCTTGGAGAGACAAGCAATGGTCCCGTTTTTCGTTCAGTTCAAATGCGAGCTCGGCCAATCCTATGCGGTCGCCAACGCGATCGCCGAGGCCGAGATCGCATCGGAGATTTATTCGACTGCCGGCGACTACGATCTGCTGGTGAAGTTCTATGTCGACCGTGCCACCGACATCGGCCATTTCGTCAATGAGAAGGTTCAGGTGATCCCGGGCATCAAGGACACCCACACCATCATCACCTTCAAGGCCTTCGGCCCGAAATAGCGTCGACGCCTCACTTCGTCCGCGGCGGCCGTGACGGCCCGTCGACCGGCGGCAGCGACTTCACATAGACGGCCATCGCACGGCGATCTTCGGAGCTCATTTGCGAGGTGTTGCGGATCACCCGCGCCATCGAGCCGCCGGCGCTGTCGCCCTCGGGCGTCATGCCGCTTTCGAGGAAGTAGGCGATGTCGCTCTCGCTCCAGTCCAGGCCCTTCCGGGTGATGTTCGGCACCCAGCCCTTGCCTTCCGGATCGGGCCCGCCGGCGAAGCGCTGCGACGTCACGAGGCCGCCGAGGAAATTGCGCGGGCTGTGGCATTCGGCGCAATGGCCGAACCCGTTGACGAGATAGGCACCGCGATTCCATTGCGCGGTCTGCGAAGGGTCCGGCGTGAATGGCGTATCGTCGAAGAACAGCAGCTTCCACAGCCCGACGGCACGGCGCAGGCTGAACGGAAACGGCAGGTCGTGCGGCTGCGCCTGCCCGGACACCGCCGGCAGGGTCTTGATATAGCCGAACAGGTCACGGACGTCGTCGAGCCGCGCTATCGCGTAAGACGGGTATGGGAAAGCCGGATACAGATGCGCCCCGTCGGGTGACGTGCCCTTCATCACCGCGGTGACGAAATCCGCCTCGCGCCATTGCCCGATCCCGTCCTTCGCATCGGGCGAAATATTCGGGACGTGGAAGGTGCCGAACGGCGACGGCATCGCCAGTCCGCCGCCGAGTCGGGTGCGATCGTCCTGATTCGGCGTGGCATGGCAGGAGGCGCAGCCTGCGGCATCGAACACGGTCTTGCCGTTCGCGAGATCCGGTGTCCGCGATGGCAATGCGCTGGCGGCGATCGTTTCCGGTGCGGTCAGGAACCACAATGCCGCGGCAACGATGATCGCGATCACAACGACGGCTGGACCAAATCGTCGAACCACTGCGGCTCCTTTATGCGAAGGCGAACCGGTGAAGCCGGACTCGTGCAGGCTGGCGGATCAAAAGAGTATCGAACCGGCCGTCGCTGCAACGGCCGGTTCGCAGGGTCAGGCGGGCAGGCGCTGCGCCGCCCGATGCGACGACTAGCCGTCCTTGAGGCGGAAGGATTCGTGGCAGCTTCCGCAGGATTTGCCGATCGCCGGGAACGAGGCCTTCAAGGTCGAGGCGTCCTTGACGCTGCTCTTCGCGTCGCTCACCGCCTTGGCGAAGGTCGCGATTTCGGCATCGAACTTGGCGCGCTCCTGCCAGATCTTCGGCGACGAACTGTACTGGCTGTCGAACGCCTTGAGGCCCTTCACGCTCTCCGGGAACAGCTTCGGCATCTCCTTCGCGGTTTCATCGAACTGCTTCAGCGCCGCATCCACCGTGGCCTGATCGTAGGGCTTGTCGCCCTTCACCATCGCGCTGAGCGCCATGACGTTCCGGCCGTTGTCCTTCATCAGCTTCTGCGTTCTGTCGACGAGGTCCTGCTGTGCCACCACGGCATTCACGCTCAGCAACAACGCTCCGGCCACAACCACTGCTCGCAACATGCACCATCTCCCCACGGGCTCTAGTCGAAAAACGAGGCCGATCCGGCCGACGGCCGGACCCGATTCCTGCAAACACCGACTGGATAGAATTATTCCATATCACGCGAGAGATGACAGCACGTCGGGTGCGATCTCTCACCGCAGACCCACGGAATCCCGCACGATCGTACCATGGCGCTTCTCCGATCACGCAATCGTCAACAAGCACGCGTCGTCGATCGAAGTGAATACCGGCTCGACTGGTCCGATCCAACTGCGGCTCTAGAGACTGTGCTGCCGATGGTGCTCGCGGATTGCCATCCAAACCCGCTCCGGCGTGGCCGGCATGTCGATGTGGTCGATCTTGTACTCGCGCCACAGGGCATCGATGATCGCATTGACCACGGCCGGGCACGAGCCGATCGCGCCGGCCTCGCCGGCCCCCTTCACACCCATCGGGTTGGTGGTGCACGGCACGTTGTGAGTCTCGAAGATGATCGGCGCGGCATCCTCCGCGCGCGGCATCGCGTAATCCATGAAGGTGCCGGTGACGAGCTGGCCGTCCTGATCGTACACCGCCCGCTCCATCAGCGCCTGCCCGATGCCCTGGATGGTGCCGCCATGAACCTGGCCGGCGAGCAGCAGCGGGTTCAGCGTCACGCCGAAATCGTCGACGATGACGTAGTTGACGATCCGGATTTTGCCGGTCGCCGGATCGATCTCGACTTCGACCAAATGCGTGCCGTTTGGGAACGTGCCGTCGGCGCTGGAGAACGTCGCGCTGGCATTCAGCTTGGCCGGATCGAGGCCGGGGCGCTTGGCGAGATCGGCGAACGAGATCGAGCGGTCGGTGCCGGCGATGCGGACGATGCCGTCGCTGATTTCGAGATCCGCAGCGCCGGCTTCCAGCGCGTCCGCGGCCAACTCGCGAATCTGCTCGCCGATTTGGTGCGTCGCGCGTTGAACGCTGACGCCGCCCGAGGGGATCGATGCCGAGCCGCCGGTGCCGAGCCCGGTCGCAATCCTGTCGGTGTCGCCCTGAACCACGCGGACGCGCTCCGGCGGCACGCCGAACTGTTCGGCGACGATCTGCGCATAGGCGGTCTGATGGCCCTGCCCGCTCGACTGGGTGCCGATCAGAACGGTGATGTCGCCGTCGGGATCGAGCACGACCTTGGCGGTCTCCTCGCCCATCGTGCCGCAGACTTCGACATAGGAGGCCAGGCCGATGCCGCGCACCAGCCCGAGTTTCGTCGCTGCCTTGGCGCGCTTCGGAAATTCCTTCCACTCGCCGATGTCCATCGCGCGTTTCAGATGCGCGGCGAAATCACCGGAGTCGTAGACCTTGCCGGTCGCAGTCTTGTAGGGCATCGCGCGCGGCGCGATGAAATTCTTGCGCCGGATCGCATCCGGCGACATCCCGAGCTTGCGCGCGCAGGCATCGACCAGACGTTCGATGACATAGGCCGCTTCGGGCCGACCGGCGCCGCGATAGGCATCGACTGGAACAGTGTGGGTGAACACCGTCCGGATGCGGCAGTAAAACGCCTGAATGTCGTAGAGCCCCGGCAACATTCCGGCGCCGCCATACGGGATGTAAGGCCCGAAGGTCGACAGATAGGCGCCGAGATCGCCGATCAGGTCGACGTCCATGCCGAGAAACTTGCCATCCGCCGCGAGCGCCATCCGCGCCGTGGTGATGTTGTCGCGGCCCTGCGAGTCGCCGACGAAATGATCGGAGCGGTCGGCCGCCCAGCGGATGGTCTTGCCGAGCTTCTTAGCCGCGACCGCCAGCAGCGCGTATTCGCGATACGGAAACAGCTTGGTGCCGAAGCCGCCGCCGACATCGGGGCAGATCACCCGCATCTTCTCGACCGGAATTTTCAGCACGTTCTGGCACAGGATATCACGCAGCCGGTGGCTGCCCTGGCTGCCGATCGTCAGCGTGAAATGATCGCGCTTGGCGTCATATTCGCAGACCGCGGCGCGGGTCTCCATGTAGTTGGTGATGATCCGCGGATTGACGATGGCGATCTCGGCGACGGCATGAGCCTTCGCGAACGCGGCCTCTGTTGCGGCCTTGTCGCCGATCGCGGTGTCGAACAGCAGATTGCCGGCGTGGTCCGGCCACACCTGCGGCGCGCCGGGCTTGATCGCATTGGCCGCGCCGATCGCCGCCGGCAGCGGCGTCCATTCGACCGCGATCGCCTCCAGCGCGTCGCGCGCATGCGCCACCGTATCCGCGACCACGAAGGCCACTGCGTCGCCGACATGACGCACCTCGCCGCCGGCGAGGATCGCGTAGTCCGGCCCCTTGAACGGATTGTCGGGTAGGTTGAACAGGCACGGCAGCCCGCCGAGATCGCTGACGTCTTCGGCGGTGAGGATCGCGAGCACGCCGTGCAGGCCGCGCGCCGCCGTCGCGTCGAGCCTGAATTTCGCATGCGCATGCGGTGATCGCAGCACCAGCGCGTGCGCCGAGGATTGCGGCGCGTAGTCGTCGGTATAGCGGCCCTTGCCGCGGATCAGGGGATCATCCTCCTTGCGCATCACGCTTTGGCCGACGCCGAATTTGGTAGGAGCCATCGATCACCTCATTGGATGCGGTGGTGCATCTTGCAGCGGATCGCGGATCGGTGCAAACGCCATTGCTCAGTGGCGGCACTAACCAAGCCAAAAGCGTACACCGCACCACACGAGCAGAATGGGGTGCGGCCATAATCCCATTCCGCATCGACTCGAGACAACAGAAATTCCGATACGAAAAAGGTGCACCGGTTGTCCGATGCACCTTCGTTGATCTTGGTTATTCTCCAAGCGCAGACCGACCGAGCCCGACTTTCTCCAGTCGTCCTGCCGTCCGGTTTGGACCTGATCGCAGCGTTAGTAGCAGATCACCCGGCCGTAGATCGGGTTGAACGCACAGCCGCGGCCATAATATCCGCGCCCACGGCCACGGTAGAACCCACCGCCACGACCACGGCCGCGTGCGACGCCACGGCCACGCCCGCGACCACCGCCACGACCACGTCCGCGCTGCGCATCGGCGTTGGTGGTGCTGGCCGTGAGGAACACAGCCGAGGTACCAACCAGACTGAAGCAATAGATGCTGGTCAACGCCACCGCCGCGAGAACCCGCGCCAGCATGCCCTTCCGGGCTTTCGAAATTTCTTGAGCCATCTACGTTTTTCTCCCGGTCGTTGAGCTATTTGAACACGACTTCACCCGCATTGGTGCGTGGGTCGGGCGTGCGGGTTCAAATGCGCGTGGATAAACCGATATTTGCGGCCTCAGGAATGCAAGCTTAGGAGCAAGCAACTGTTTCGGTCAAGCCGCGTTCAACAGTTCCGCTTCATCGAACAAGGACTTGACCGCGGATGCGAAACGGTTTCAACCGCAACAAGTTCATTGGTGCACTGCGGCAATTCGATGTCAGGATTCCATGCCGAGTCCTTTTCGGTCAGCGCAGTCTAAGACGTGTTCAAGGACAAGCCAAACGCTATATTGACGACCGGTTGCGCCGCCCCTGAACCGCGACCCTGTCCGGATCGACTTCAACATGAGATGCACGTCGCGATGTCCGCGGCGGGCCCGACCTCCAGAAAAACGGTCAATGGCAAATCAGCACACCTACATCCTCGGCCTCAACACCTACGATCACGATGTCAGCGCCGTGCTGCTGCGCGATGGCGAGATCGCCTTCGGAATCCTGAAGGAGCGCATCACCCGCGAGAAGCACGCCAGCGGCTTTTACAAGGAGGTGATCGACTATGTTCTGACGGCCGAAGGCATCACCATGGCCGACGTCGATCTGGTGGTGCGCAATTGCTACATCCTGCCGGTCCAGGAAATGGAAGACCGGCTGATGTATCAGGACATGCCGGCGTTCCTGCCGGAATACGAGCGCGGCGACGCCGGCCAGCATACGCTGTTCCGCAGCAATTCGAACAAGGTGATGACGATCTCGCATCATCTCGCGCACGCCTACAGCGCGTTCGCGGTGTGCCCGTTCGAAGAGGGCGTGGTCATGATCGTGGACGGCGTCGGCAGCTATCGCTCCGATGTCGACGAGGAATTTCCCGGCGACAGCGCCTCGCCGCTCGCCCGCGAATCCGAGAGCTACTACAAATTCAGCGGCAGCAAGCTGGAGTGCCTGAAGAAGGTCTGGATGGAGCCCGAGCGCGGCTTCCTCAGCGACGAATTCTACAACATGCCCGGCCTCGGCGCGTATTACAGCCGCGCTTCGACCTATGTGTTCGGCGACTGGAACAAATGCGGCGAACTGATGGGGTTGGCGCCTTACGGCCGCCCCGGCGCAATTCCGCCGATGCTGCAGATCGAGAACAATGTGCTCACGGTGCCGCATTGGACCCCCGAGCTCAACCAGCCCTACATCATGGACTCGCCCGGCAAGTGGGAGAGCCATCCGTCGATGAAGCATTGGGAAGACCTCGCCTGGCGGGTGCAGGACGACACCGAGCGCGTGCTGCTGGAGCGGGCGCGCTGGTTGCGCGAGACCACCGGGGCGAAGAATCTCTGCATCGCCGGCGGCGTTGCGCTGAACTGCGTCGCCAACGGCCGGATCGCACGCGAGGCGGGCTTCGAGAACGTCTGGATCCAGCCCGCCGCCGGCGACGACGGCATCGCGATCGGCTGCGCTTACTACGGTCACCTCGCGGTGCAACAGAAGCCTCGCAGCTTCGAGATGAAGCACGCTTTCATCGGCCGGACCTATAGCGACGGCGAAGTCGAGGAGGCGACCAAGCGGTTCTTCGTCAAGCCGCAGGTCAACGTGATCCGCAGCAACAGCGTCTACAAGGAAACAGCCAAACTGCTCGCCGATCAGAAGGTGATCGGCTGGTTTCAGGGCTCCTCGGAATTCGGCCCCCGCGCGCTCGGCCATCGCAGCCTGCTCGCCGACCCGCGTCGGGCCGAGATGAAGGACATCCTCAACAGCCGCGTGAAACATCGCCAGCCGTTCCGGCCGTTTGCACCGATCGTGCTGAAAGAGCGCGCCGACGAAATCTTCGAGGGCAAAGGCGACTCGCCGTTCATGCTGTTGGCGAAGCCGGTGGCCGCGGCCTGGCGCGACAAGATCCCCGCGGTGGTCCATGTCGACGGCACCGCGCGGGTGCAGACGGTGGACGAAGAGACCGCCCCGGACCTCTACTATATCCTGAAGGAATTCGAGGCCCTGACCGGCGTGCCGGTGCTGGTCAACACCTCGTTCAACATCAAGGGCGAGCCGATCGTCGAGACGCCGCGCGACGCGATGGCCTGCTTTCTCACCACCGGCATCGACCATCTGGTGATGCACGACACCATCGTGTCGAAGAACAAGGCGCACCGTTTCATCAACCCGATGCTTGAAGTCTATTCCGACGTCGCCAATCTGGTGCGCTCGACGACGCGGGTGGGTTGAGGTTTGATCAACCCCGCAGCAGCGCCTTGATCCAGCGCGGCCCGAACAACACGAGAATCGCGGCGCCGTAAACCACGGCGCCGACGCCGATCAGCAGCAGCAGCGCGGCCTCGTCGCGCAGCGACGGCAATTGCGCGAGATACGGCGCGGCGAACCATGCGGTCGCCCACAGTGCCGCGCCGAGCAGCAGGCCGGTCGCGAGAAACTTGACGATCGCCGAAGAGAGCGCGCGGTCGAATTCGAGATAGCCGGCGCGCACCGAGAAGAAGATCACCAGCAGCAGGTTGATCCAGGCGCCGGCGGCGGTGGCGAGCGCGAGCCCGACCTGCGCCAGCGGCCCCATCAGCAGCACCTTCAGCACCACATTGGCGGCGACGCCGGTGAGCGCCGCCTTCACCGGCGTCGCGGTGTCCTTGCGGGCGTAGAACGGCGCCACCGCGCTGCGGATCAGCACGAACGGAATCAGCGCGATCGCATAGGCCGCCAACGTCGCCCCGGCCGCGATCGCGTCCGCCCGGGTGAAGGCGCCGCGCGCGAACATCGCTCGCATGATCGCGTCCGGCACCGTGAGAAACGCGGCGACGAACGGCACCGAGAACAGCAGCGTGAACTCGAAGGCGCGCCGCTGCGAGGCCTTGGCGCCGGCATCGTCGCCGGCCGTGAGCTGCCGCGACATCTCCGGGAGCAGCACCGTGCCGATGGCGATGCCGATCACCCCGATTGGCAACTGGTTGAGGCGATCGGCGTAGTACAGCGCCGACAGCGCGCCGACCGGCAGGAAGGTGGCGATGATGGTGTCGGCGAACAGCGCGAGCTGCGTGCCCATCGAACCGACCGTCGCCGGTCCCAATGCGCGGAAGAAGGCGCGGACATCGACGTCGAGCTTCGGCCGGGCGAAGCGCGGCAGCCCGCCATGCAGCGAAAGATCGCCGGCGAGCAAGAAGTACTGCAGGAAGCCGGAGATCAGCACGCCCCAGGCGGCGGCGTGGCCGGCGGTCGGGAAGAAGGCGGCGAGCGCCAGCGTCGCCATCATCGAAATGTTCAGGAAGATCGACGCCGCCGCCGCGCTGGCGAAGCGCTGCATCACGTTGAGAATGCCGCCATACAGCGTCACCAGCGTGATCAGCAGCAGATAGGGGAAGGTGATGCGCGTCAGCTCGATCGCCAGCGCGCGCTGCGCCGGATCGTCGGTGAAGCCCGGCGCCAGGACGCTCATCAGTTGCGGCATGAACACCAGCGCCACCGCCAACAGCACGAGCTGCGACGCGAACAGCAGCGTGAAGATGCGGTCGGCGAACAGCTTCGCCGACGTCTCGCCCTTCTCGCCGTGGACGTGGGCATAGGCCGGCACGAAGGCGGCATTGAAGGCGCCCTCGGCGAATATCGCCCGGAAATGATTGGGCAGCCGCAGCGCCACGAAGAAGGCGTCGGCGATCGGGCCTGCGCCGAGAATCGCCGCGAGCAGGATGTCGCGGGCAAAGCCGGTCACACGCGACAGGAGGGTGAAGCCGCCGACGGTGAAAATGCGCCTGAGCATAGGCTCGCTTCTACAGGAAGTGGCGAGACCGCAAAACCGGGAATGAGTGCCGAGAGCCAGCTTCCCCGCAGTCATTCCGGGGCGCGCCGAAGGCGCGAACCCGGAATCCCGCGATTGTGCGGGTTTCAGATTCCGGGTTCGCTCGCTTTCGCGAGCGCCCCGGAATGACGGTGCTTTAGCTTGCCACCGCGCTTCGCACGGCCGCGATGACGCGATCCTGGGTGGCCTCGTCCAGATAGGCGTGAACCGGCAGGCTGATGACGTCCGCAGAGAGCGCCTCACACACCGGCAGGCCACCCTCGGCCACCGGGAACATGCCGTAAGCGGACTGCATGTGCACGGATTTGCCGTAGTAGACTGCGGTCGGCACGCCTTGCGCCTTCAGCGTTGCCGCGAAGGCGTCGCGGTCCGTGCCCCTGGGCAGCCGGATGGTGTAGCAGGCCCAGATCGACGTATTGCCATCGGCAACGCGCGGCACGGTCACGATGTTGCCGAGGCTTTGCGCATAGCGTTCCGCCACCTTGTTGCGGGCGACGATCTCGTCCTCGAAAATCTTCAGCTTCTCGAGCAGCACCGCGGCCTGGATGGTATCGAGCCGACCGGTCAGGCCGAGGCGGATATTGTCGTATTTATCGGAGCCCTGGCCGTGCACGCGGATGCTGCGCAGATCGGCGGCGAGCTGGTCGTCGTCCGTGAAGATCGCGCCGCCATCGCCATAGCAACCGAGCGGCTTCGCAGGAAAGAAGCTGGTCGTCGTCGCCGCGCCGAAAGTGCCGAGGCGCTTGCCTTTGTACCTGGCGCCCATGCTTTGCGCCGCATCGTCGAGCACGAACAGGCCCTCGGCCTCGGCGATCGCGGCGATCGCGGCGTGGTCCGCGGGTTGGCCGAACAGATCGACGGGGATGACCGCCTTCGGCCTGAGGCCGAGCTTTTTGGCTGTGACGATGGCACGCTTCAACGAGGCGATGTCGATGGTGAACGTGGCTTCGTCGACGTCGACCAGGATCGGCGTCGCGCCCGTGCGCGCTGCCGGCGAGACCGTGGCGCAGAAGGTGAAGGACGGGCAGAACACCGCATCGCCAGGGCCGACGCCCTTGGCCATCAACACCATCAGCAGCGCATCGGTGCCGTTGGCGCAGCCGATGACGTGCTTGGCGCCGGTATAGGCCGCGAGCTTGGCCTCGAACTCCGCGACTTCCGGTCCGCCGATGAACTGGCAGTGCGCCAGCACGCGACCGACGGCATCGTCGATGGACTGGCCGATCCGGCGGCGCTGGGCGCCGATGTCGACGAAAGGCACGGGATCGGTACGAAGATGCTGGTTCATGGCACTCGGCTTGATGAATCGGAACGACAATGCGCCTGGCGGCGCGCGATGAGTGGGCGGCGCCTAGCCGGCGGCGCGCAGCGGCTCTTTACGGCCGCCCGCGGCGACTTTCGGCGGCTGCTCCAGACACTGGATGGCGATCTCGAGGCTGGCGACCCCTTCCTCGCCGGTAACGGCCGGCACGCCATTGCTACGGACGGCGTTCAGGAAGGCGATCAATTCGGCGCGCAGCGGCTCGTCGTGCCCGACCGGCAGATGCCGCATCGAATAGCTGCCGTCGGCCTTGAAGCCGAAGCACTCGGTCACTTGCCGCGTGAGCAGATCGCCCATCACATACTTGCCGCGGGTCGCGACCGTCACGGTGCGCGCCTTGAAGGGCGTCAGCCAGTTGGTGTTGATGTGGGCGAGCACGCCCGAGGCGGTCCGAAACTGCAGCAGCGCGATGTCCTCGCGCTCGGCGATCGCGCTGGAGAGCTGCGGCTGAACCTCGGTGATCTCGGAATCGGTGAACCAGCGGATCAGGTCGATGTCGTGCACGGCGAGATCGATCACGACCCCGACATTGGACATTCGCGGCGGAAACGGCCCGACTCGGGTGATGCCGATCGACAGGATGTCCTCATTGCGGATCGCCTGCTTGATCGCCGCGACCGCCGGGTTGAAGCGCTCGACGTGCCCGACCATCAACGTGACGCCGGCTTTGCGGGCGGCGGCGACGATCTCGCGCCCCTCCGCGACGGTCGAGGCGATCGGTTTCTCCACGAGCGAATGAATGCCGCGGCCGAGACAGGTCAGCGCGATCTCGTGATGCAGATGCGTCGGCGCCGCGATCGTCACCGCGTCGACGCCCGCGAGCAACAGTTCGTCCACCGTTGCGAAAGTCTTGCAGCCGATCAACTCGACCGCCCGGTTGCGATGCTCGTCCAGCGGATCGACGATGCCGACCAGCGTCACCCCCGGTAATCCGGCCAGCACCCGCCCATGATTGGTTCCCATGACGCCGGCGCCAATGACGCCGACCCGGAGCGGGGATTTCGTGACCGAATCAGATGGGGACGTCATGGCGTGATGCCTCGGAAATTGCGGATGCGGCTTCCTAGCATGCCGCCACAGATGTGGCGATGAGCCCCGGAAATTGCCCAAACACGTTTTGATTCAGAGAATTACAACGAGATTGCGAGCCCCGCGGGACACATTAGACGTTTTGATGGGCGCGGTACCAGGCCACGAACGCCCTGATTCCGTCGTCAATCGCGGTTTCCTGCTTGAACCCGACGTCGCGGTTCAAGTCGCCGACACCGACGAACGTTTCAGGCACGTCGTCCGGCTGAATCAGCAACAAAACTCGTCGCGCGGCGCGGCAGAGCTGCTGCAGAAGCAGGATGACGACAGGCATCAGTTCGTCCGACCGACCTGCGGCTGGCGCGCCGAGTGCACTGCACTTGCAAGATTCCACCCGAAACCATACCAAGGCAGCGACCTCCACGCCGCGTTCACCGAGCTGTACGCCAGTCTTGCAACCCCCGACTCCACGGGCCCCCATGCGCCGGCTTCTACTCTCTGCGGCCAAGATCTTGGTTTCGGTGGCGCTGTTGTATTTCGCGCTGCGCGAGACCAACTTTGCCGATCTGACCGCGCGGCTCAACGCCGAAAGCGCCGGATGGCTCGCCATTGCGGTCACGGTCGCGGTCCTGCAGGTATTCGCCGGCGCGCTGCGCTGGCGCGCGGTCGGCGCCGACTGCGGCGCTCCGCTGAGCAAGATGCAGGCGATGCGCTACAACATGATCGGGTCGTTCTTCAACCAGACCCTGCCCTCGGCGATCGGCGGCGACGCGATGCGACTGTGGCTGGTCGCCCGGGCCGGCGCCGGCTGGCGCGCCGCGACCTATTCCGTGTTCGTCGACCGCGCCATCGGCCTGATCGCACTCGCGGCGCTGATCCTGTTCGCGCTGCCGTGGTCGCTCAACCTGATCGCCAATCCCGAAGGCCGGCTCGGACTGGTTCTGCTCGATGCAGCAGCACTCGCGGCAGGCCTGGTGTTCCTGCTACTGCACCTGCTGCCGTTCGAATTGCTGACGCGTGTCTGGGCGACACGGCATTTCTACAGCTGCTCGCAGATCGCGAGCCGGATCCTGTTCAAGCGACGCCAAGGGGCGATGGTCGCTGCGATCTCGCTGCTGATCCATGTGCTCGCCGTGGTGATCGCCTGGTGCGTCGCGCGCGCGATCGATGCGCCCGCGGACTTCGGTCAACTGCTCCAGTTGATTCCACCGGTGATGCTGATCACCATGATCCCGATCTCGATCGCCGGCTGGGGGCTCCGCGAAGCCAGTATGGGACTCGCCTTCTCCTATGCGGGCCTTGGCTCCAACGAAGGCGTCAACGTCTCGCTGCTTTTCGGCGCGGTGTACTTCGTGGTCGGCGCGATCGGTGGGCTGATCTGGGTGGTCAGCGCAGAGAAGGCCGCCAAGGGCGACGTCGCGATCGAGGTTCGGGAGTGAAGCCATGATCGCAGCGCTGCCATCGCCGGATCGCGCGACGAGCGCCGCGCCATGACTCTGTCGCCCGGGTTGCTCGCGCTCGTAGTGCTCACGACGGCTTCGTTGTGCTGCGCGGCGCTCATCGTGGCGACGATGCCCCTGCTTCGCCGATACGCACTGGCGCGTCCGAATGCACGCTCGTCCCACCGCACTCCGACTCCGCAGGGCGCCGGTATCGCAGTCGTTTGCGCGACCCTCGCGGTCGCCGGATCGGCGATTGCTGTCGGCACGCCGTCGACGCAGCTCCCGCTGTTGCTCTTCTTCTCCACTGTGGTCATCGCTGTGGTGGGAGCGATCGACGACATCAGGCCGTTGCCGGTGCTTCCAAGGCTGGTGCTTCAGGCGTTCTCCGTCGGCGCCGTCGTCTTCGCCCTTCCCGACCAGCTGCAACTGGTCCCGTTGCTGCCGGTCGTCGTGGAGCGCATCGTGCTTCTGGTCGCCGGCCTGTGGTTCGTCAATCTCGTCAATTTCATGGACGGCCTGGATCTGATCACGGTGGCCGAGATCGTTCCGGTCTCTCTGACGCTGGTGGCGATCGGCCTGCTGCTCGACTCACCTTCCACCGGGATTCTCGTCGCAGCTGCGCTCGCCGGCTCGATGCTGGGCTTTGCGCCGTTCAATCGGCCCGTGGCCAAGGTTTTCCTGGGCGATGTCGGAAGCCTACCGATCGGATTGTTGCTGGGCTGGTGCTTGCTGCAACTGGCGTTCGACGGACACATCGCGGCAGCGTTCCTGCTTCCGCTCTATTATCTCGCGGACAGTTCGATCACTTTGCTGAGGCGGCTGGTCCGGCGTGAAGCTTTCTGGCGCGCCCACCGCTCCCATTTCTATCAACGCGCCACCGACAACGGCTACTCGGTCATCGACGTCGTGGTTCGGGTTTTCCTGACCAACCTCGCGTTGGCGGCGCTGGCAATCGCCTCTGTCGTCCTGTCGTCGCCGGCCGCGGACGCTGTCGCGCTGGTCTGCGGAGTCGGTCTCGTGGCGGTTCTGCTCACTCGCTTTGCCCGGCCGCGGCGATCACAAAGCTAACTTGCCTGACGCACTGCTGTTCTGGTCCTGGGCGGCGTCGCCGGCCTGATACTCCGGAACCGCGTCCTTGAGAATGGCAACGACGCAGTCGTAGCGCCCTTCGGTTGTGGCCTTCTCAAGTTCGGTCAGCCATTGCCGCAGCGTCTTCAATGGCAATTCCTTCGGTCGTGCGGCGACCACACCGGGAAGCCCGATCTCGATGAAGGATTCGTGCTCGGCGAACAGGATCTCGTGCATCCGCTCGCCCGGCCTCACGCCGGTGAAGACGATGTCGATGTCGTAGCCCGGTTGCAGGCCGGACAGCCGGATCATCCGATCCGCGAGATCGACGATCTTCACCGGCTGCCCCATGCTCAGAACGAATACCGAAGCGTCGGCATGTTGCGGATTCAGCGCGTGGGTGGCGGCGGTAATCACCAGATCGCAGGCTTCGCGGATCGTCATGAAGTAACGCACCATGTCGGGATGCGTCACCGTCACCGGCCCGCCGGCTTCGATCTGCGCCTTGAACTTCGGTACCACCGAGCCGTTCGATGCCAGGACGTTTCCGAAGCGCACGGAGATCAGGCGCATCGCCGGCTCGTCGCCCGCGGCGCCGGAGAGTTCACGATCGATTCCCTGGCAGTACAATTCGGCGAATCGTTTGGTGAGACCCAGCATCGACACCGGCTCGATCGCCTTGTCGGTCGAGATCATCACCATCGCTTGGGCGTTGGCGGCGCGTGCCGCATCCGCGACATTCACCGAGCCGAAGATGTTGGTCTTGACGCCTTCACCCCAGTCGCGTTCGAGGATCGGGACGTGCTTCAGCGCCGCGGCGTGAAAGACCAGATCCGGCTGGAATTCGATGATGAGCTGAAAGATCCGCGCGCGATCGCGAATGTCGGCGATATGGCCGTCGATCTTGGTCTTGGTGATCTTGGTGGAGAGCGCCTCCATCGCCGCGTACAGGGCCGGCTCCGAGTTCTCGATCACGAGAAGGCGCGCGGCTCCGAAGGTGGTCACCCGATCGCACATCTCCAATCCGATCGAGCCGCCACCGCCGGTGACGACGATGGATTTGCCGTTGAGCAGATTCTCGAGCCGACCATAGTCGATATCGACGCTGGGCCGCAGCAGCAGATCCTCCACCGCCACCGGCGAGAGGCGGGGGGTGTCCCGACTTTCCCCCAGCGATGGAAGACGGCTGACGGCGAGCCCCAGCTTGCGTGCCCGCATCAGCACCGCTTCCGGCTTGGCGTCGGCCTCGAATGCCGACGGCGTCATCACCACGCGCTCGATCGGCCGCTTGCGATGAGCGAAGTCCTCGACCACGTTGGGCAGATCGTCGATCCCGCCCAGCACGGGGATTCCGCGGATGGTTTGCCCTCGATCCGATCTGGCGGGCGAAAGGATCCCGACCGGCCACAACCGCTTGACGGCGCCGCTTTCGATCCCGCGCAACAGCACCTCGGCGTCGGCAGCACGGCCGATCAGCACCGCCGGCGCGGCGTCCAACTGGTGGGCCTTGTTGCGCGTGCGCGTGTAGCGGAAATAGCGATACGCGATCCGCGAGCCGGACAGAAGGAAGACCTCGAGCACCCAATAGATGACGATGGTCGTCTTGCCCAGGAAGAAGGAACCGTAAACGTTCGGGGCGAGGAAGATGTAGTCCATCACGAGCAGCGCAAGCGTGAGAACGCTTGCCGCCCGTATGATGTTGAGCAGATCGGGAATCGAGATGAATCGCCATTTCGTCGTGGTCAGCTGAAAGGCGTAACAAACGAAAAAACTGAAGACGACGAAGTAAGGCAGTATCCAGAGCAGCAACGGCAGCCGGTCCAGCAGATTTTCGCCGTCGAAGCGCAGGAAAAAACTCAGCAGAACCGCAACCGCGGTCGCAACGGCGTCGTGAATTGCGATCATCCAGTTGCGATACGAAAATGAACGGATCCCAGTCAGCATCGACTATTCCCCGATTGGAACCTGAGATTGTTCACGACGTCCCCTCGCGTGCCTTCTCGACCAGCGAGGTCGTGCTGAAACCCGGCAGCACGTCGATCAGCAGCACCTCGCCGCCCCTGGCCGCGACGATCTCGTGGCCGACCACCTGCTCACGGGTGTAGTCGCCGCCCTTGACCAGCACGCTCGGTTCGATTCGGGTGATCAGCTTCAGCGGCGTGTCCTCCTCGAAGATCGCCACCAGATCGACCGCCTCGAGCGCCGCCAGCACTTCGGCACGGGCGCGCTCGTTCTGCACCGGACGGCTCTCGCCCTTGAGCCGGCGCACCGAGGCGTCGCTGTTGAGGCCGACGATCAGCCGGTCGCAGGCGCCGCGCGCCGCCGTCAGCACCTTGACGTGGCCCGGATGCAGAATGTCGAAGCAGCCGTTGGTGAAGCCGACCCGCAGCCCGTCGCGGCGCCACTCGGCGAGGCGAAGATCGAGTTCGGCGTCGCTGCCGATGATCTTGTCTTCGGCCGCGAGCGAGGCGTGCGGCAGGATCTTGCGTCGCAGCTCCGCCGGCGTCACCACCGCGGTGCCGTTCTTGCTGACAGCAACGGCAGCCGCAGCGCTCGCCGCCCGCATCGCGGTGCCCCAATCGGCCCCAGCCGCCAGCGCCACCGCCAGCACGGCGGCGACGGTGTCGCCGGCGCCGGAGACGTCGCGCACTTTCGCCGGCATCGCCGGCACGTGGATCGGCTCGCCGGCGCGCGGCACCAGCGTCATACCGTGCTCGCTCTGCGTCACCAGCATCGCCTCGCAATCGGCGAATGCGATCGCTTCCTGCGCCGCCGTGGCGATCTCGTCCATGGAGTCCGCCGCGCAGCGCGTCGCGGTGACGAATTCCTTGCGGTTGGGCGTCAGCAGCGTCGCGCCGCGATAGATCGCGAAATTGGCGCTCTTGGGGTCGACGATCACCCGCTTCCCGAGTTTTCGCGCGGCCTCGATCACGGTGGCGATCACGCGGACCGTCAGCACGCCCTTGGCGTAGTCGGACAGCAACACGATGTCGGCGCGCTCGAGTTGCGACAGGATAGCGTCGAGCAGGCGCTGTTCGATCTCGGCCGACGCGGCCGCCGCAGTCTCCCAATCGGCACGCAGCATGTGAGTGGAGAAATGCTCGGAGACGAAGCGCACCTTGCGCGTGGTCGGCCGCGCCGGGTCGCACACCAGCAGCGGCTCGATCCGGGCTTCGCTCGCGAGCTCCGCATTCAGCGTTCGGCCCGCCTCGTCGTCGCCGATCAGGCCGACGAAGATGCAGCGCGCACCGAGCGCAGCGATGTTGCGCGCGACGTTGCCGGCGCCGCCGACATTGATCTCGCTGCGCTGAACCGCGATCACCGGCGCCGGCGCCTCGGGCGAGATCCGTGACACCTCGCCATAGACGAACTCGTCGAGCATCAGGTCACCGACGCACACCACGGTCGTCCGGGCGATCGATTGCAGCAGGGTGTCGAAATTGTTCATCGAACTCGACGCGGTTGGAGCGGCATCAGCGGAAGCGATCACTGCCGTCAAGGTACCCCCTGACATAGCAAGCGACCGCATCTTCGAGCGGCGTGAAGCCGCCATTGTAGCCTGCGGCGCGCAACCGGTCGCCTTCGCTCTCGGTGAAATACTGATAGCTGCCGCGAATCTGTTCCGGCATGTCGATGTAGTCGATTTGCGGCGGGGTTCCGAGCGCCGAATAGGCGGCGAGGATCAGATCCCGGAAACTGCGGGCGTGGCTGGTGCCGACATTGAACAGGCCGCTCACCGACGGCGTCGCGAACAGCCACATCATCACCCGGACCACGTCGTCGACATAGATGAAATCGCGGCGCTGGTCGCCATCGGCGATGCCGTCGCGATGCGACTTGAACAGCTGCACCACGCGCCCGGCCCTGATGTCGTCGAAGCGCCGCGCCAGCACGCTCGCCATCGTCCCCTTGTGATACTCGTTGGGGCCGAACACGTTGAAGAACTTCAACCCGGCCCATTGCGGCGGCAGCCGCTCGCCGCGTGCGGCGCGCTCGGCCACCACGAGATCGAACAGGTGCTTGCTCCAGCCGTAGAGATTCATCGGCCGCAATTGCTTCAGCGCGGCGAGCGATGGATCATCGCTGAAGCCCTGCGCGCCGTCGCCATAGGTGGCGGCGGAGGAGGCATAGATGAACGGCACCCGGTTTTCAGTGCACCAGTCGAGCAGCCGCATCGACAACCGGAAGTTGGTGTCGATCACCAGATCGCCATCGGTCGCGGTCGTTTCCGAGATCGCGCCCATGTGAAACACCGCGTCGAGCCGGCGACCCCTCAGCCATTCCGAGAGTTCGGCGGGCGGCACGACATCGGCGAGCTGGCGCTTGGCGAGGTTCTTCCATTTGCCCTCGTGGCCGAGAAAGTCGCACACCGCCACATCACTGCGCCCCGCATCGTTCAGCGCCGCAGCGATGTTCGATCCGATAAAGCCGGCGCCTCCGGTTACCAGCAGCATAAGTCCCCCGCCCCAATTTGCGCGGTCACCTTTGCCCCAGTCCGCCCGGGCAGGCAACGGCTGACTTTCCGCACAACGGGAACCAGCGTCACGGCCGAAATCCCGGCTGGACGCCGGGCGGCGCAAGCGCTAACCGGCATCACTGCGTTCAACTCGGGGGTATCAGCCTCCGCCAGACAGCGTAATGAATTACGATTCACTCAAAATGAGCCTGGCCGTAGCGGCTGACCGCGCGGAAACCAGCCCGGTGCTGCTGATCCCTTATATGTGGATCGGCGATTTCGTGCGCTGCCATACGGTCGTGCGGGTCCTGAAAGACCGCTGGCCGGACCGGCCGGTGGATGTCCTGACCACGACGCTTTGCGCACCTTTGGTGGATTACATGCCCGGCGTGCGCCGGGGCGTCGTCTGGGACCTGCCGCGCAAGCGATTGGCGCTCGACCAGCAGCGGGCGCTGGCGGCGAAGCTCCGCGAGCAGCACTACGGCGCCTCGCTGGTGATGCCGCGGACGTTCAAATCCACGATTGCGCCGTTTCTCGCCGGTATCCCGAACCGCACCGGCTTCATCGGCGAGGTCCGGTTCGGCCTGCTCAACGACTGGCGGCGCGGCGAGAAGGCGCTGCCGCGGATGATCGACCGTTGTGCCGCACTGGCGCTGCCGGCCGGCATCGACCTGCCGATGGATTGGCCGGAGCCGCAACTCGTTGTGCCGCCAGCCGAGATCGCCGCCTGGCGGCGGGCCAACGGGCTGGAGGGCCGGACTGCCGTGGCGCTGGCGCCAGGCGCGGTCGGCCCGTCGAAGCGCTGGACCTATTATGCCGAGGCGGCCAAAGCGCTGACCGACCGCGGTCTGGACGTCTGGGTGATCGGCGGCCCCGGCGAGAGCGAGAAGGCCGCCGAAATCGTCGCCGCGGCCGGTCCACGCGCGCGAGACCTCACCGGCACGGACCTGCGCAACGGCATCATGGCGCTGGCGGCGGCCGATCTGGTGATCTCCAACGATTCCGGCCTGCTCCACGTCGCAGCAGCGATCGGCAGCCGCACCATCGGCATCTTCGGCCCGACCAGCGCCTGGCATTATGCGCCGCTCAACCCGATCGAGGCGGTGATCGAGACCAGGACCGACGTGCCCTGCCGCCCCTGCCACAAACCGGTGTGCCGGATGGTACATCACAAATGCATGCGCGACATTCCGGTCGAGGATGTGATGGCGGCGGCGCAGCAAGCGCTGGGCAAGGCCGGCCTCGCCCCGGCGCGATAGACCGCGCGACTTGCACCCGCCCCTGCGCTGCGCTTAACCAGTGCCGACCCATCAGCTTTCAGGTGTGAATTGAGCCAGGACCGGATCGCCGCCCATTTCCACAATTCGCTGGCCGCGATGACCGCGGCCGCGGGCGACCAGACGCTGCTGTCGGCGTCGCGCGCCATTGCGGCGGCGTCGATCAAGGCGCTGCGCGACGGCCGCAAGATCCTGATCGCAGGCAATGGCGGCAGCGCCGCCGATGCCCAGCACATCGCCGCCGAGATCATCGGGCGCTACAAGCAGGACCGCCCGGCGTGGCCGGCGATCGCGCTGACCACCGACACCTCGGCGCTGACCGCGATCGCCAATGATTACGGCTTCGAGCGCGTGTTCGCCCGACAGGTCGAAGGGCTCGGCCAGCGCGGCGACGTCTTCATCGGCATCACCACGTCGGGCCGCTCGCCGAACATTCTCGCAGCCTTGACGGTCGCCCGCGAGCGCGGCCTCGTCACCATCGGCATGACCGGCCCGAACGGCGCTGCGATGGGCGCGCTGTGCGATCATCTGCTGGTGGCGCCGGGCGCCGAAACCGCTCTGGTGCAACAGATCCATCTGGTGGCCGCGCACGCGATCTGCGACGAGATCGAAGGCGCGCTGGCAGCCGGGGCATGACGGCGAGCGCCACCACGCCGCTGCGTCCCGCCGCGTTTCTCGATCGCGACGGCGTCGTGAACTACAATGATCACTATATCGGCAGCCGCGACCGGTTTCGCTGGATGCCGGGGATCGCATCGGCGATCCGCCGTCTCAACCAAGCCGGCTACTACGTCTTCGTCATTACTAACCAGTCCGGCGTCGCCCGCGGCCTATTCAGCGAGGACGACGTCCAGGCGCTGCATCGCTGGATGCTGGACGAACTCCGCGAGCAGAACGCGCGGATCGACGACATCCGCTACTGCCCGCATCATCCCGACGGCATCGTCGAGGCGTATCGCCGGGCGAGCGACGACCGCAAGCCGAAGCCCGGCATGATCCTCGATCTCGCGCGCGCCTGGCCGGTGTCGCTGCAGGGCAGTTTCGTGATCGGCGACAGCGACAGCGATATCGAAGCCGCAACGGCGGCGGGTATTCAGGGCTTTCTGTTCGAGGGCGACGATATCGACGCGTTCGTCTCAAAGGTCCTCGACACGATGGCGCGCAGCGACGCAGCGCAGAACTAATCGAGCAGCCGTTCGGCGGCCTCGATCGCCTGCCGCGCAGAGGGCGCGCCGCTCTTGCCGCCCAATACGCGCATCGGACCGCTGCCGACCGGGCCGGTCAGCCCCGGATCGGTCGAGACATAGATGCCGACCAGTGGCACGCGATAGGCGGCGGCGAGATGCATCAGCCCGGTGTCGACGCCGACCACCAGCGCGGCATTGGCGATCACCTGTGCGGTGAGATCGAGCCGCTGCCGCGGCAGCACGCGGCTGCCGGCGATGGCGCTGCACAATTGTTCTGCGAGTTGCCGCTCGGCTTCGGTGCCCCACGGCAACACGACCTGCACGCCGCGGCTCTGCAGCCAGCGGCCGGTCTCGATCCAGTCCTCCGCACGCCACTCCTTCGAGACGCGCGACGTGCCGTGCAGCAGCACGGCGTACGCGCCGTCATCCGCGCGCGGCGGGCGGATCAGGCCATAGTCGATCTCGGCCGACGGCTGATAGCCGAGCGCGAAGCCGGTGAGTAAACGATTGCGCGTCACCGCATGCAGATCGCGACGCACGGTGTGTCGGACATTGTAGACCCGCGCGGCCAGCGGCTCGCGGATGCTGCCGGCATCGTAGCCGTGACGCTCGCCTTGCGCGAGGCGCGCGATCACCGCGGAGCGGATCAGACCCTGGGTGTCGATCACCTTGTCGAAATCCGGCTCGCGCAAGCGTGTGCCGAAATCGCCGATCTCGCGCCAGATCGCGCGCGACGCGAGTTGCGATCGCCACCGCCGCGTCGCCACCGGAATCACATCGGCGACCGCTGGGTGGAGACGGGCCAATGGCGCGAACGCCTCCTCGACCACCCAGGACAGTCGCAACCCTGGAACCGCGCGCGCGGCATCGGTCATCGCGGGCATCTGATGCACCACGTCGCCGAGCGAGGAAGTCTTGATGATGAGAATGTCCGACATCGCCGCCGATGGCCGCCACAACAACCGGCACTCGTTACAGTTCGGCAACCATATTGTCGATTCCCCCTGTGGAACGCTGGAAAACCGTGCGGTTTGGCTGCTTGGCTACACCGCAAGTCCATCGTTTGACGAAAGACTGAGGCCGACGGCGCGGGGACGGACCCGCAGCGCCCACCGAGGAGCCTTCCATGACCGTGCTCGTGACCGGCGGCGCCGGCTATATCGGAAGCCACACCGTGCTGGCGCTGGTCGAAGCCGGCGAGAGCGTGGTGGTGATCGACAATCTGAGCACCGGTTTTTCCAGCTTCGTGCCGGAAGGCATACCATTGTTCATCGGGGATGCCGGCGACGAGAATCTGGTCGAAGGCGTGATCAGAACCCACGGCGTCGATGCCATCATTCACTTCGCCGGCTCGGTGATCGTCTCGGAGTCGATGCGCGATCCGCTTGGCTACTATCGCAACAACACTATGACCTCGCGCAATCTGCTGAGCGCGGCAGTGACGTGCGGCGTGAACAATTTCATCTTCTCGTCGACCGCCGCGGTCTATGGCAATCCCGACCGCACCCCAGTCCCGGAAGAAGCGCCGACGCGGCCGCTGTCGCCCTATGGCTGCTCCAAGCTGATGACCGAGATCATGCTGCACGACACGGCGTCGGCCAACGGCATGAACTACGTGGCGCTGCGCTACTTCAACGTCGCCGGCGCCGATCCGCAGGCGCGGATCGGGCTCGCGACCATCGGCGCGACGCACCTGCTGAAGATCGCGGTGGAAGCCGCGACCGGCCAACGCGCGCAGATCGAGGTCTACGGCACCGACTATCCGACGCCGGACGGAAGCTGCATTCGCGATTTCATCCATGTCAGCGACCTCGCGCAGGCGCATGTCGCAGCCCTCGCCTATCTGCGCCGGGGCGGCGCGCCGGTGACGCTGAACTGCGGCTACGGCCGCGGCTATTCGGTGCTGGAAACCATCGAGGCGGTGCGCCGCGTCGCGGGGCGCAACTTCGCCGTGTCCACCGCCGCCCGCCGGCCCGGCGACATCGTGGCGATGGTTGCAGACACGCGCCGGATTCGCGCGACGCTGGACTGGACCCCGCGCCATGACGACCTCGAAACCATCGCCGCGGATGCGCTGCGCTGGGAGCGCAAGCTGCTCGCCCAGCGCCAAGGCTTTGATCGGCAAGCGATTCCAGCTTAAGTCGGCTCCGGCTCGCCAGCTTTTGGCTTGAAAACCCAGCCCATCGGGGGCAAGGAGGCGTCATTACGCACGCCGATCCAACGCGCGCGACCTGTTCGACGCCGTTGATGGAACGCGGATGACCGATACCCCACGCAAGATAACCGACGATCCCTATGGCGCGGCCCAACTCGTCCGCCGGCTGGTGATGGAACAGGCGTCGGTGTATTGGCGGCGCTATCTGCTGGCCTTCGGCCTGATGGCCATCGCCGCCGCCGCGACCGCACTGTCGGCCTATCTGCTCGGGCAGGTGATCAACCAGGCCTATGTCGATCGCAACCTGCAGGGCATCATGATCCTGTCGGTGGTGAGTCTGGCGATCTTCACCGTGAAGGGTGTCGCGACCTACGGCCAGTCGGTGATCCTGACCCAGATCAAGAACGCGATCCTCGCCAACAATCAGCGCCGTCTGTTCGACAAGCTGATGCGCGAGAACCTGGCGTTCTACTCGCAGCGGCATTCCTCGGAATTCCTCGCGCGCCTCACCGCGGGCGCCAACTCGGTCACCGAGGTGCTCAACCTACTGATCAACGCCGTCGGCCGCGATCTGCTGTCGCTGATCGCGCTGGTGATCGTGATGGTCTCGCAGGATCCGTTCATGGCGCTGTTCGGCCTGTTGATCGCGCCGCCGGCGGTGTTCGTGCTGCGCAAGCTGGTGCGCCGGGTGAAGGGACTCGCCTACACCCAGTTCGCCGGCAACGCCGAGATCCTCGAGACCATGCAGGAATCGCTGCAGGGCATCCGCACCGTGAAAGCGTTCTCGCTCGAACAGACGATGCGCGACCGCATCAATGCTAGCATCGAGGCGGTCCGCAAGAACGCCGACAAGATGGCGCGCGTCTCCAATCGCTCGAGCCCGCTGATGGAAACGCTCGGCGGCTTCGCGGTGGCGGCGTCGCTGATGTATGGCGGCTACCGCGTGGTCGCGACCGGGGCGACGCCGGGGCAGTTCTTCTCCTTCCTCACGGCCTTCCTGCTCGCTTACGAGCCGGCGAAACGGCTGGCGCGGCTCAACATCGAACTCAACAGCGGCCTGGTCGGGGCGCGGATGCTGCTGGAGATCGTCGACAGCCCGCAGAGCGAGCCCGACGACGGCGACAAGCCGGCGCTGGCGCTGACCGAAGCGCGTGTCGAATTCGACCATGTCGGCTTCGCCTATCGGCCCGACGAGCCTGTGCTCAACGCCATGAGCTTCACGGCCGAGCCCGGCAAGATGACCGCCCTGGTCGGCCCCTCCGGCGGCGGCAAGTCGACGGTGCTGGCGCTGCTGCTGCGGCTGTATGAACCCGGCTCCGGCGACATCCGGATCGACGGCCAGTCGATCGCGGGCGTCTCGCGTCGCTCGCTGCGGCAGCAGACCGCCTATGTCGGACAGGACGTCTATCTGTTCCGCGACACCGTCCGCGCCAACATCGCCTTCGGCAAGATCGGCGCCAGCGAGGACGAGATCGTCGCCGCCGCCAAGGCCGCGTACGCGCACGACTTCATCATGGGCTTCCCGCTCGGCTACGACACCCCCGTCGGCGAGCACGGCGCGCAACTCTCCGGCGGCCAGCGCCAGCGCATCGCCGTGGCGCGCGCGCTGCTGCGCAATGCGCCGATCGTGCTGCTGGACGAGGCCACCGCGGCGCTCGATTCCGAATCCGAGAAGCTGGTGCAGGAGGCGATCGAGCGGCTGTGCCTGAACCGCACCACCATCGTGATCGCGCACCGCCTGCACACCATCATGCACGCCGACGCCATCCTGGTGGTCGAAGGCGGCACCATCGTCGAGCAGGGCCGCCACGACGATCTGCTGCGGCGCAGCGGCCGCTACGCCTCGTTCTTCCGCCTGCAGCAGCGCCACGCCGCGCCGCTGGCCCCCGTCGACGCCGCCATCTAGCACTCCGCCGGCCGGGGCGGCGCGCCGCCGCAACGGCCTCCCGCCCCGCTGTCCAAGCCTTCGGAAGTCCGTCATGAGCCAAGCTACTTACGTGATCGCTCCGCTGCCGCAGCCCGCGCTCGCCGTGCAGGGCGACAGCAAGATGTTTCCGGTGCGCCGGATCTGGTGCGTCGGGCGCAACTATCTCGAGCACATCCGCGAGCTCGGCAATGACGAGCGCAACCCGCCGTTCTTCTTCGCCAAGCACGCCGACATGATCGCGCCGGACGGCGCCACGATCCCCTACCCGACGCTGACCAAGGACTTCCAGCACGAGGTCGAGCTCGTCGTCGCGCTGAAGAGCGGCGGGCTGAACATTTCGGCCGACACCGCGCTCGATCACGTGTTCGGCTACGGCGTCGGCGTCGATCTGACGCGGCGGGATCTGCAGACGATCTCGCGCAAGAAGGAGCAGCCCTGGGAGATCGGCAAATCGTTCGATGCTTCCGCGCCCTGCGGCGCGCTGCGGCCGGCGGCGGAGATCGGCCATCCGGCCAAGGGCAAGATCTGGCTGTCGGTCAACGGCGCGGAGCGGCAGAGCGGCGACCTGTCGGACATGATCTGGAACACTGCCGAGATCATCGCCAAACTTTCGCTGCAGGTCGAACTTTCCGCCGGCGACATCATCATGACAGGTACCCCTGCGGGCGTCGCGGCGCTCGTGCCGGGCGACGAGGTCGACTGCGGCATCGACGGCATCGGCACGCTCCGCGTGACGATCGGCGAGCCGACCTGACTACCCTGTTCTCGCGACCGGCCGATCTGGAATAGCTCGACAATGGTCTGAATCGACCTTTGGTCGGGTGGCGTTTGCGACGGGCGGGAGCTAATCGCAGGCGGTCAGTTGAGGTCTGTCGGGAGCCGTCTTCATGGTCTCGGGCATCGGGCGTTTCGTCCTTCTATCGGTCGCCATGGTGGCGTTTCTGGCTGCGGCGCAGGTCTCGGCCGGGCTGTCGTGGCGCGGCGGGGAGCCGGCTCCGAGCCGCGCCGACACGCTCGTTCGCTGACCGGCGCGATCCGGCGCGAACAAGTCGTCGGCGAACTACCGAGCCTTCGCACAGCCGAGCTTTCGCATAACCATGCCTTCGCGATCTCGCGGCGCGCAGCGCCCGAGTCTTGGCGGGTCCGTTCCGCCCTCTTCGAGAAGAGGGCGCGCGGAACGCCGGGTGCCCGATGCACCCGCGGCCTCGTGTGCAAAAGTAAAAAGCACACGAGTTCGAAACCACGGTCACACCGGAAACATCCGGCGTTCCGCGCGCGGCGGCTTTTGTCGGCTTGCTCCGCGAACGGGGCCCCCGGCGGCTAGACCCTTGCGTAGGGCCGCCGTTGTGGAGGACTGACGAACCCCGGAGCCATCCCCGCCAAGGGATGGACGTGGCCCTGCCTCCTGGCGCGAGGCCTCGCGCCGGGACCTCGCGGTTTGGACCGCATCGCCGCGGTGTGGTCGTCAGCCCGGTTCAGCACGCGTCGTTACCTTCGCGCAATCCCCGGACTCGAACACCGCGGCGTCGCCACCGCCACCCGCCCCACGATCGTGACGATCGCGAACGCCCCTCTCACCGGGGCGGGATGCGCGGACTATAATCCTTCTAGGAATTTTGTCAAGAGGCGCGCGCAGCCTTGCGCCCACGCCGCGTGCGAATTGCGTGGCGCCTGCGCCGCGAAGGGCGCACGGTGGCGCGATCGACGCCGGCGCCCCACGAGTCGCCGCGCGCGGCCGCTCCCGCCGGGATCGGCACCACGTCAGTTCCGCCAATCAATCGAACAGGAGACCACCATGGCCAAGGGCGAACAAAAGGGTAATCGCGAGACCAAGAAACCCAAGAAGGAAAAACCCAAGACCATCGCCGCCGCGCCGAGCCAGAAGACCGGCGGCTGGCAGCCGACGCAGGGCGGGACCGGCAAGAAGAAGTAACGGGGAGACGAGGCGCGCAGGTCGGCGGCCGGGCGCGCTCCCGACCTCTCGCTAGAGCAGGTCATCGCTTGATCGAAGCAACGCGTCATTCTCGTGCGGATTCGTCATCCTGAGGTGCGAGCGCAGCGAGCCGCGAAGGATGCGGCCAAGGCACTTGCGGCTCATCCTTCGAGGCCCGGTGGGCCGCGCGAGGCGCGGCCCACCGGGCACCTCAGGATGACGCCGGTGATCCATCAAAACCAGAACTGCTCTAGTCATTCACAGTTGGAGGCTGGCATGGCGGTGCTGACGATCCGGAACATCGACGACGCGATCGAGCAGCGGCTTCGCGTCCGCGCCGCCGTCAATGGGCGCTCGATGGAGGATGAGGCACGGGCGATCCTGCGCGCGGCGCTGTCGACCGACGCGCCGCGGGCACGCAATCTCGCGCAAGCCATCCATGAGCGGTTCGCGGCGCTCGGCGGAGTCCACCTCCCCGAAACGCGGCGCGAAGCGATCCTTCATGGTGGCATGGATCGCTGAGCGACCGATCGCCGGCTTTTTCACGACGAGTTTGACGCCGGCGGAGTTTGTAGGGTGGGCATAGCGCAGCGTGCCCACCATCGCCGATCCCCGCGCCGCGCGTGGGCACGGCGCGAGCGCCTTTGCCACCCTACGCTTGCTGTGGCGAGCGGATCGTCCCGTTCGATCTCCGCCGCGAGGCGCTGGGGCGCGGAGAGCGCCGCGCTCGGCAACGACAGCGCCGACCTGTTGATCGCCGCCACCGCGCTGGAGCACGGAATGACCGTCGTGACGCGGAATGTGTCGGATTTCGTGCCGACGGGGGTGGCGGTGGTCGATCCGTTTGGCAAGGCGTAGCAAGGGGATGCAATCCCCTCCCCGCGTTTGCAGCGTTGGAGCGTCAACATTCCGATTGAACGGTGATCGCCCTCAAACGCTCACGAAAGAACTCGCTGCGACCAATATCAATTGTTGCCATCTCTAGCCGACGGTCACAACCGGCGATTCGATGCGCTGAGTGCACACCCTCGCTGCTATTCATGGATGCGTGGTGCGGATAGAGAAGTGTGAGCCTGTCGCATCCGTAAAGCTGACCGTACGCCATCATCTGATAAATATCCCCTTGCGACACACCCTGCTTGGGATCGTCTATTCGCGCAGAGATCCGCTTCCACTTAGTATCAATGATCTTCACAACATCTCCGCCGCGCTTTACCAAGATGTCTGGACGGGTTTGGAAAAGACCACGACGATCTTCGGTTTGAAGACAATAGATCCTCCCTCCTTGGCTGATGATATGAAGGTCCGTATCAACTAGCGACGCCTTCAAAACCCGCGCGATGTACTCCTCAAACAATACGCTCATCTCGAACAAGAGAGAAAACCCGTTGCTGCTACCGGCGGAAGTTGCTTGGAACCGATCACCCAGTAATAGGCGCGCCAAGTTGAGCAATTCACGCCAACGGCTGTTCGTGCGATCAAGCATGACTTGATCCCAGCGAAGCATCGAGACCGGCACATCGGCTATATCAGCATATGCGAAAGCCAATTCGCGCAACCTACGCTGGTTGAAGTTCGCTCGCGTGACGCGAAGGAGCCGGGCGACAGCCGCCTTCATGATTTGATTCAATGCAATGTCCGGAGTCAGCACATCATAGCGGCAGGCAAGACGCGAGCCATCTGCGGCAAGACTCGTGAACTGTCGCTTCACGTCGATTCGGCCGCGCAATACAAATAGATCTTCATCATGCTCGACGTATCTTCGGGGCATACCCTGCCGGACACAATCAGCTAACTTGTCCGAAAACAAGCGAATCAGAATTTCAAGCAAAGTGTCACGCTGCCAATCGAGCGCAGTGATTTTCCCCGCATCGATCTTGAGGTCCAGCACAACAGCGAGCATGTGAATGAGGCGGCGGCGAATGCGACCAGCCTCCTCCTCGCGATCTACACCTGGGAAGTCAATCTTAGGCAGGATCTCCAGCGCACCCGACTCTGCAGCAACTACGCCGACGACCCCTCTCGCGCGTAGTCCCTTACGGCCATGTTCTAAGACACCGAGGCCACCGCGACCAGCAAGCGGGGATGCCGACGCCACCGCTGCAATCCGATCAGCGGCATCGGCAGGGATTTCATCAGCCGCATCACCGTAACGTATCGTCTCCCACTCAAGGATGGTTCGACGAATCATCCTGCCGAGAACTCGCTATATGAAAAGGCACGTCGGATGGTCCAGCGATAGCGCACCGCTCCATCTCCATCGCTGCTTATGCCCTTGGGTGGCTTCAAACGTTGGCGATCAATGAAATGTCCTTCGAGGTCGACCTCGCTGTCGTCACCGTCACCCAACGCGGCGGCAACCTTCGACCAATCCTCATAAAAATATTCGGCCAGCAATGGAATCACTTTGCAACGCATCACCTCATCTATATCGGCACGAGATTTGCAGCTGATAAAATAGGCGTGGCCTATCTGATGCTCCCGATCGAACAAATATTCAATTCGTTGATTGATCGTAGCGAGCAGTCGGGAAAGATCAACACCGTCCACGATACCGAGCAGCGAAGGATCGGGCATTAGTTCCCGAAATTCAAAACGGCGCCGGAGAGCTGTGTCAAGCAATGCGATCGAGCGATCTGCTGTGTTCATCGTACCGATGATGTGAAGGTTTGCCGGAACGCCGAACAAATCCCCAGAATAGGGAAGCCGCACTTTAAGAGCATTGGGCCGACCAATGCGCTTATCCGGTTCGAGCAATGTAATTAGTTCGCCGAACACTTTTGAGATATTTGCGCGATTGATTTCGTCGATGATAAGAACAAACGATTCTGGCGCACCACCGCCCGTGCCTTGCTGGCTTGCAATATAGCGCTCCAGCGCTGGGACATTCAGGTCGGCTTCAGTCAAGAGGTAGATTGACTTTTGCGTGAAATTTCGCGCATAGATCTCGCTAACTGGAACGCCTGTACGATCCACCCAAAGCCACCGAACCGCACGGCGGTGTGCGTAGTCGCCGCCTTCACGCGGAGCAAATTGATACTCGCCAGTGATCTCACCAATTGCGCGGAATGAGCTGTTGCCCTTCGACACGACGACAATATCACCAATCCTGACCCAGTTACGAAAGATAAAGGGCATCTGAACGCGTCCGCTCATCGCGCTCGGCTCGTCCTGATCCTTGCTTTGGATAGCCCTAACAGCCTGTATGATTGCGTCGCGAGTAGCGAAACGATCATCGCTCCAGTCAATATCTTCGAAGCCAAGCAGCGTGTAGGCACCGGCGACGGCCTCCTCGAACAGATGGGCATCATCTGGGTTAGCAGCCTCACCAATCGACATCTTGAAGACTTGCCGACCATTGATCGAGAAGGAGGCATCACCCGGGCCGGTGCTCGTCTCAGCGCGGCGCGCTATTCTGCGAAATACTCCTTGCTCGGGCTTCAGTCCGAACCCCGCCGCACCGTCCTCGCCTGACTGCGTTGGCCTCAGCCCTTCGACAAAGTCTTCGTAGGAGATTGATTGATGGAACGTGACGAATTCGATACGACCAGCATCCGACAGGCGACGATAGGCTTCCATTAGGTGCTCTCGACTGTCGGGAACAGGTTCACCGCAAAGCTTGAGCGCCTCTAATGCGGTCGTGAAGGTCTTTCCTGTGCCGGGAGGTCCGTAGAGAATTAAGTTTGTTGCGTGAGGCTGCTCCAAAAGCCCATCCTCTTTATCGCTTGGAAGTTGCGGGGCTTGATTGCTGCTGGGATCATTGCTCTGACCAATCTCGCCATTCGGAGGAACCCCTATTTCCAATGCAATGCTCGGATCAAGTTCGTAACGTACTATCTTTTCTTTTCCGTAGACGGCATAATTAGCAGCGCCGCCGCGAGTGGATTTGACACGTGCAGCAAGGTGGTCAACGAGCATTGCACGCGCAACCTGCTGGAGCGTATCGACTTCGACCGCATCGCGCGCCTCGTTGCCCGAGCCTCGCGGCTTGATGCGGTACGCTAGGCGATTTGTTTCGCGATTTCTGTTCTTAACCGGCTCGAACGCAGCTCCCTCGGCATCATATAAGACAAACAGTCGAGCATAGTTGAGATTGTCGTCAGCCCTGAAAGTTTCATCCAAGTGAAATCGGAAGATCGTCGCCGGGCTCTGGTCCGCACCGATTTGTTCAGGCGCCTCTAAGTCGGCCAGTTCCCGAAATTTCTTGCCTTGGAGGGCTTGGCAGATATTAGGCCATGCTTCATTTAGGCCTAGTACGTCATTGACCCTCCGAACTAGGACATCCACCGTTTCTTCATCGCGTTCCCTGGCCGGCTCGATGTAGTTCTCAAGTACGTGTCGGCGAATCCGATCAGCATCACGATGCTCACGTATTTCGCCGCTCAAGAAGCGGCCATATTGGCCGAGCCAAGCGCGCCAGCTTGATAGTCGTTTTTCAGGATTTTCCGACTGGGGCATTAGGACGTGATATTGCGTCCCGCCCGCCGCGAGTTCCTCGCGCAGTTCTTTCAGTCTGCGACGCAGATGCTCAAATCGATCGGAGTTCCATGCTTCTTCGAGATCAGCATTGGGCGACCCCAAGGCAGCGAGATTTCTCTCGATCGTGGCTACGGCATTAGCTCGCGTGTTGCGTCCACCTTCTGTAAGTGCGCCCCCAGCTTCAAGCCAAGCTTTGAAATCCTCTGCCCTCATATCGCCCCCGTCTTGCGAAATACGGACTGAATTTGCACCCAGACGCAATCACACTTGAAAATAGAGAAATGCTAGCAAAAAAAATGGCCGGGGAATCCCCCGGCCATTTCCGTATTACGATGAATCTCAATACCGGTAATGATCCGCCTTGAACGGCCCCTCGACCTTGACGCCGATGTAGTCGGCCTGGTCCTTGCGCAGTTCGGTGAGCTTGACGCCGATCTTGGCGAGGTGCAGGCGGGCGACCTTCTCATCCAGCGACTTCGGCAGGACGTAGACTTCCTTCTTGTACTTGCCGTCCTTGTTGTTGGCGAACAGTTCGATCTGCGCCAGCGTCTGGTTGGTGAAGGAGGCCGACATCACGAAGGACGGATGCCCCATCGCGTTGCCGAGGTTCACGAGGCGGCCTTCGGACAGCAGGATCATGCGCTTGCCGTCCGGGAAGGTGATCTCGTCGACCTGCGGCTTGATGTTGTCCCACTTCAGGTTCTTGAGATGCGCGATCTGGATCTCGTTGTCGAAATGGCCGATGTTGCAGACGATGGCGCGATCCTTCATCGCGCGCATGTGCTCGATGGTGATGATGTCCTTGTTGCCGGTGGCGGTGACGAAGATGTCGGCGAGCGGCGCCGCGTCTTCCATGGTCACGACCTGATAGCCTTCCATCGCCGCCTGCAGCGCGCAGATCGGATCGACTTCGGACACCATCACACGGCAGCCGGCCTGGCGCAGCGAGGCGGCCGAGCCCTTGCCGACGTCGCCGAAGCCCGCGACCATCGCCACCTTGCCGGACAGCATCACGTCGGTGCCGCGGCGGATGCCGTCGACCAGCGACTCACGGCAGCCATAGAGGTTGTCGAATTTCGACTTGGTGACCGAGTCGTTGACGTTGATGGCCGGCCACAGCAGCGTGCCGGCCTTCTGCATGTCGTAGAGCCGGTGCACGCCCGTGGTGGTCTCTTCGGAGACGCCCCGGATGTTCTTGGCGATCTCGGCGAAGTAGCCCTTCGGCTTCTCCTTGAGCTGCTTCTTCAAGAGCGCGAAGAAGATCACCTCCTCGTCGGAGCCGGGCTTGTCGAGGAAGGCGGTGTCGCCGTTCTCGGCGCGCAGGCCGAGATGGACGTACATGGTGGCGTCGCCGCCGTCATCGAGGATCATGTTCGGGGTGCCGCCGCCGTGCCAGTCGAACATCCGGGCGGTGTAGTCCCAATAGTCTTCCAGGCTCTCGCCCTTGATGGCGAACACCGGAATGCCGGCGGCGGCGATCGCCGCGGCGGCGTGGTCCTGGGTCGAATAGATGTTGCACGACACCCAGCGCACGTCGGCGCCGAGCGCGACCAGCGTCTCGATCAGCACCGCGGTCTGGATCGTCATGTGCAGCGAGCCGGCGATCCGCGCGCCCTTCAGGGGCTGCTTGGGGCCGTATTCCTCGCGCGTCGCCATCAGGCCGGGCATTTCGGTCTCGGCCAGCGAGATCTCCTTGCGGCCGAACTCGGCGAGGCCGATGTCCTTGACGATGTAATCGGTGAACTTGGCGGTCATGCGGATGGGTTTCCTGATGTCTGTGTCAGTCGAACTGAGCACTACAAACTGATTGGGGCATTTCGAGGCGGTCCTGCAGGCTCAGCGTCATCCTGAGGTGCGCGCACCCCTCGTGCGCGCCTCGAAGGATGGCTGCAGGCACTTCGTCGGGTCATCCTTCGAGGCTCGCCGAAGAGGCTCGCACCTCAGGATGACGGCGAGACCTCCCCCGGCAAGACCGGGAGAGGCTGTTCGGTCTAGTTAAACCGCGCGCTTGAGCGCGTCGGCAAGATCGGTCTTCTCCCAGGAGAAGCCGCCGTCGGCGTCCGGGGTGCGGCCGAAATGGCCGTAGGACGAGGTCCGGGCGTAGATCGGCTTGTTGAGGTCGAGATGGCTGCGGATGCCGCGCGGCGTCAGGTCCATCGCCTCGGCGACCGCCTTCTCCAGCTTGTCTTCCGAAACCTTCCCGGTGCCGTGGGTGTCGATGTAGATCGACAGCGGCCGCGCCACGCCGATGGCGTAAGCGAGCTGCAGGGTGCAGCGGTCGGCGAGGCCGGCCGCGACGATGTTCTTGGCGAGGTAGCGCGACGCATAGGCGGCCGAGCGGTCGACCTTGGTCGGGTCCTTGCCGGAGAACGCGCCGCCGCCATGCGGGGCCGCGCCACCATAGGTGTCGACGATGATCTTGCGGCCGGTCAGGCCGGTGTCGCCGTCCGGGCCGCCGATGTAGAACTTGCCGGTGGGATTGATGTGCCAGATCGTCTTGTCGGTGATCCAGCCGTCCGGCAGCGCCTGGCGGACATAGGGCTCGACCCGCTCGCGGACCTGGTTCGAGGTCATGTCCTCGACCAGATGCTGGTGCGACACCACGATCTCGCGGACGCCGACCGGCTTGCCGTTCTCGTACTGGATGGTGACCTGGCTCTTGCTGTCGGGGCCCAGCACCTTCTCCTTGCCGGAGTGGCGGGCTTCCGAGATCAGCCGCAGGATCTTGTGGGCGTAGAAGATCGGCGCCGGCATCAAATCGGGCGTCTCGTTGGTGGCGTAGCCGAACATGATGCCCTGGTCGCCGGCGCCCTCTTCCTTGTTGGTGCCGGGCTGCAGCGCGTCGACGCCCTGCGCGATGTCCGCCGATTGCGGATGCAGCAGGATCTCGATGTCGCAGGTGTCCCAGTGGAAGCCTTCCTGCTCGTAGCCGATGTCCTTGATGGCGGCGCGGACGACGCTCTCGATCTGGTCGTTGGTGACCGAGGCCGGACCGCGGGTCTCGCCGGCGATCACCACCTTGTTGGTGGTGGCGAGCGTCTCGCACGCCGCCCGAATCGCCCACGGATCGATGCCGGCTTTCGGCCCCTCGCGGAAGAACAGATCGACCACCTCGTCGGAAATCCGGTCGCAGACCTTGTCCGGATGACCTTCCGACACCGACTCACTCGTGAACAGATAAGACGCGCGCATCACCAACCCCTTGTCCGCCGGACCCCGGCGGCGTTTTCGTGAATGATATCCCTGAAGTGTCAGTCGCGCCGGCGCGAGATGACGTAGGATTCGTCGTAAAACCAGAGCCCGCTGTGCTTGCGCAGAACCTCTCTGGTGGCATCGAGATATTGGCCGCCCTGGGTCGTTTCCGTCAGTCGATCGTCCTCGATCTGGGCGACATACACCGCCGCATTCCAGGCTGCAAAGGCGGTCGAATTGCCGATCGACCCGGTGACCTCGTTTGGCAGCGCTTCCATATCATAACGAAAGATCGACCGGCTATCCGCATAAGCGTTAAAATTGAGATCTCTACCGGCTGATCCCAGCTCGTATTTGACCGCGCGCAACAACTCATGCCGGCTCACCGAAAAAGGATTTTCCTCCGGCCAGACCGACTGGATGATTTCCAGCCCCGGGTCGCCCCCATGGGAGTGGATTCCGATCAGCCGCCCGCCCGCCCGCAGCGCCCGCGCCAGCGGCGCAATGATGCGTTTGGCGCGGAAATTCACGCTGGATTTGGCCCGATAGGGCTGCGAGGCGATGATCAGGTCGAAATTCGCCTCGGTGCGGCCGGCCCGCGGGATCACCGAATCGAGCAGGAACCGGTGGTCCTCGCGATACAGCACGATCGCCGCCGGCCGCTCATAGACCGGCATCCCGGTGCGCGGCGAGACGCTGGCGCGCCAATTGTCCTGCAGAAACGGCGCCAGTTCGGCGATCTGGGTCTCGAATTCGCCCGACGAGGCGCCGCGCAGCGCCACCTCGTGCCAGATCATCCCGGCCGCCGCCGTGGGCGAGGCCGGCGTCAGCCAGGGCGCTTCGGCGAAGTACATATTGGTGAGAACAAACACGGTCGCCGGATGCTCGAACAGCCGGTCCGGAACCTTGTCCAGCGTCAGCCGGACGTCTTCGACGCTGAGTTCCTTGCCGGCGACGTAGAACGGCATGTGCGGGAACCGGCCGTGCATCGCCCGCAGCACCCGCGCCAGCACGGTGCCGTCGCCACAGCCGGCGTCGAACACCCGCAGCGCCGGCGGCCGCGGATGGATGCTGCCCAGTTCCAGCGCAACGCGATCGGCGACCACGCGCTTTTCGCTGCAGGTGTGGACGAACAGCAGATATTTCTGCCGATTCTCGAAAAACCGGAAATTGCTGCGCGGGTCGCGCCGCTCCGGCGGCACCACCAGCCCGCGTGGCGGCGGCGCGGTGCCGAGCCCCGCCGCGACGAAGGCCTCGATCCGCTCCAGCGTGTCGACGGTGATGCGCTTGCCCTCGCGCAGCCGCTGCACCAGCTTGCCGTCATTGACCGCGCGGCGGCCGAACGTGGTCTCGGCCATCCCCGCCTGGCGGCAATAGTCGGAAATCCGGCCGAGGAGCGGGTCGTTCTTCATGATCCGGCGGTGGGCAGATGGCTTTCAGGTCGGGGCCGCACCATGACCTGCCCACCGCCGGAATGCAATATCGGGACGGTTCGACGGAACCACCCGCTCAACCGGATTGACCTCCGTCGGCGAGGATCGTCGCGATACCGACCGGCCAGCCGCCTTCGACGCGGCCAGCCATCCATTCTATCTCGGCCCCGGCGAGATCGCTTCCTTCGGTTCGCCGCCCAGGCCGTAGTCGCTTGGCTCGGCGTCGTTGTTCTTGATTCCCTTGCCGATTTCCTCGGCGAGCAAACTGCGGAACTGATCGTCGTAGGTCGCCAGACTGGTGCGGATCGCGGCGACCCAATGATCACCGCGGTCCCAGGCCTCCATATAGGCGGCGGCCAGATCGTCTTGCTGCCGGTTGGCGATCATCGCCTCCATGATGGATTTGGCCTGCAGGCGATCCTTGGCCGCCTTGCTCGCGGTGTCCGGATCCTCCCTTCGGCAGGATCCGACGATAAGCTTGTGCACGGCATAGCGTTCGGGGGACGGAACGAGAACCGGCACGCCAGCTCCGTGCAGCAGCACGGCCCGAACCGGATGACGGATCAGGAAGTCGAGAAAGCGCAGCGGTGACGCTGCGACGCCCCCCAATGCCGGCATTCGGACCGGCTTGCCTGCGAAATCGTCCGGACCGCGGTTCGGCGTCAGAAATTCGACCTTGAAGTTGTTGCGCGAGACGAACTGCGTGGAGACGCGCCCATCCATCTGGCTGGGGATTTCGCGGAAGGTGTCGTCGACGCTGCGAAGAACGTCCAGGATCGGCGGAAGGCTGTCGCCGACCGCCACCGAGATCTCGTGAAACTGCGCGAAATCGGCGTCGCCCGTCTGCATCGCGGTAGCGTTGAGGCGGCGGCCGAGCACGCCGGAATAGCATTGGTACGCAACGGTCCCTATCAAGACCCCGCGGAGACGGAAGAAGCCGGCCTTCGCCAATGCCTCGACCACCTGGCCGCTCGTCATCAGCGGCCGGGGCAAATAGGCTTCGCGCGTCAGCGTGGCGACCAGACGCCGGCGCCCCTTCAGGTCCGCCTTGAGATCCTTGAACGCTTCGACGCGTTTAGTGATGTCCGGATCGTCGACGGGACCGATGTATCGCCGTTTCTGTGCGCCAGATTCAGGATTCGGGGTGTCAAAATACCAGTATTTCCTGTTCTTTACCTCGACGGCGACGAAGCGTCCGTGGGCAGAAAACTCGGACGTGAAGCTACCGTCCATGCAGCGCTGGACGAGTTCAGAGTAGAGGGTCTGGTATGAGATATCGAGCGCGGCGGATGCCGCCATGGGAACCTCGTTATACTATTTTCGCGAAAACAGTATAGCGCGAATGAAGCTCGCGGAAAGTCTGGTTATACTAAATCCGCGAAAATAGTATAACCCACTCATCTGGGCTCGTGTTATTTTTAAACCGGACTCGGTCTGCTAAGAGGCATCGACGCCGGCGTTCTGCCGGTTTGCAGCCAAAAGAGCGTGAAATGCGAATAGCGATGATCGGAACCGGCTATGTGGGGCTGGTGTCGGGGGCCTGCTTTGCCGATTTCGGCCATGATGTGGTGTGTGTCGACAAGGATGCCGGCAAGATCGCAGCGCTGCATCGCGGCGAGATTCCGATCTACGAGCCGGGACTCGACGAACTGGTGGCCGCGAACGTCAAGGCGGGCCGGCTGGGCTTCACCACCGATCTGACGGCGCCGGTGGGCGAGGCCGACGCGGTGTTCATCGCGGTGGGCACGCCGTCGCGGCGCGGCGACGGCCATGCCGATCTCAGCTATGTCTATGCGGCGGCGCGCGAGATCGCCGCGGCGCTGAAGGGGTTCACCGTGGTGGTGACCAAGTCGACGGTCCCGGTCGGCACCGGCGACGAGGTCGAACGGCTGATCCGCGAGACCAATCCGGACGCCGACGCCGCGGTCGCTTCCAATCCGGAATTCCTGCGCGAGGGCGCAGCGATCCGCGACTTCAAGTTCCCGGACCGGATCGTGATCGGCACTTCCGACGAGCGCGCGCGGAAAGTGCTCGGCGAAATCTATCGGCCGCTGTCGCTCAACCAGGGCCCGCTGATGTACACCGCGCGGCGCACCGCCGAACTGATCAAATACGCCGCCAACGCGTTCCTGGCGACCAAGATCACCTTCATCAACGAGATGGCCGATCTCGCCGAAAAGGTCGGCGCCGACGTTCAGGACGTCGCTCGCGGCATCGGCATGGACAACCGCATCGGCCCCAAATTCCTGCATGCCGGCCCGGGCTTCGGCGGCTCGTGCTTTCCCAAGGACACCCGCGCGCTGGTCAAGATCGGCGCCGACCACGAGGTGCCGCTGCGCATCGTCGAGGCGGTGCTGGCGGTCAACGACAACCGCAAGCGCGCGATGGCCCGCAAGGTCGCACACGCGCTCGGCGGCAGCCTGCGCGGCAAGACCGTCGCGGTGCTCGGCCTCACCTTCAAGCCGGACACCGACGACATGCGCGAGGCGCCGTCGATCCCGCTGGTGACCGGGCTGATGGACATGGGCGCCAAGGTCCGGGCGTTCGACCCGGTCGGCATGGCGCAGGCGAAGGCCGAGCTGCCGGATATCACCTATTGCGACGATGCTTATACGTGCGCCGCGGGCGCCGACGCGCTGGTGATCGTCACCGAATGGGTGCAGTTTCGTGCGCTCGACCTGCCGCGGCTGAAGGCCGCGATGCAGCAGCCGGTGATCGTCGACCTGCGCAACGTCTACCGCGCCGACCAGATGGCCGAGCACGGCTTCGTGTATCACAGCGTCGGGCGGCCGAGCTGAACGTCGGTCGGCTGAGCTGAACTGAGCGGCCAGTCGAGCGGAGCAATGGGGACCGCGCGATGCGCGGTCCTATCGTGCGCCTGAGAGTCCGACCGACAATACAGGCCGCAAAATCAACGCCCAATCGCCGTCATTGCGAGCGAAGCGAAGCAATCCAGTGCGCCGAGCGTAAGATCCTGGATTGCTTCGTCGCTGCGCACCTCGCAATGACGAGGGTGCGGCCTACTTGCCCCAGACCTCGCGCGACACTTCGACCGCAAGCTGCAGCTTGTCCCACTGCTCCTGCTCGCTGAGGATGTTGCCTTCCTCGGTCGAGGCGAAGCCGCATTGCGGCGACAGTGCGAGCTGCTCCAGCGGCGCGAATTTGGCGGCTTCCTCCAGACGACGCTTGATGTCGTCCTTGTTTTCCAGCTCGCCGAATTTCGAGGTGATGACGCCGACCACCACGACCTTGTTGCCCTTCGGCAAAAACCGCAGCGGCTCGAAGCCGCCGGCGCGTTCGGAATCGTATTCCAGGAAATAGCCGTCGTAATTGATGCCGGCGAGCAGCGTCTCGGCCACCGGCTCGTAGCCGCCGGAGGAGATCCAGGTCGAGCGGAAATTGCCGCGGCAGACGTGGGTAGTGATCACCATATCGGCCGGGCGTTCGGCGATCGCGTAGTTGATCACACGGGCGTAGATCTGCTGCAGATTGTCCGGATCGTCGCCGCGGGCGCGGGCCTTCTCCAGTTCGTCCGGCGAGCACAGATAAGCCCACACGGTGTCGTCGAACTGCAGATAGCGGCAGCCGGCGTCGTAGAACGCCTTCACCGCCTTGCGGTAGGTCTTGGCCAGATCCTCGAAGAAGCCGTCGAGATCGGGATAGACCTCCTTGGAGATCGCCTTGCGGCCGCCGCGGAAATGCAGCACCGCCGGCGACGGGATCGTCATCTTGGCGGTGACATGGGCGACGTCGGCGTGCTTCTTCAGGAAGCGGAAATGCTCGAGCATCGGATGGTCGTCGGGAAAGTCGAGCTTGCCGATCACCCGGATCGAATCATTGCGGGTCTGCACGCCGGCGAACTGGATGCCGGTGTCGGGATGGTAGAGTTCGCAGCCGGTCAGCTTGGCCAGGAAATCGAAGTGCCACCAGGAGCGGCGGAATTCGCCGTCAGTGGCGAGCTTGAGGCCGATCGCCGACTGCTTGTGGACGATCTTCTCGATCTCCATGTCCTCGATCTTCTTCAGATCGGCGGCGGAGATTTCGCCCTTCTCCAGCCTGGCGCGCGCCTCCTTGATGCTCTGCGGCCGCAACAGGCTGCCGACCTCGTCGGCTCGGAACGGGGCTTTGGTTCTTTGCATCGTTTCACTCCCTAACAAGTTCAGTGTTTGGTACCGGCGGCGCCAGAGACGCCGAGATAGCGTTCCAGCGTGGCGGGGTCGTCCTTCAGCGCCGCGCTGGTCGCCTGATGGACGATGGTTCCGCGCTCCAATATCACAACGCGATCGGCGAGCCCGAGGATTTTTCGCGCATTCTGCTCGACGATGATCGAGCAGATTCCGCCCGCCCGGGTGATCGCGCCGAGTGCGGTCATCAGCTCGTCGACGATGATCGGGGCGAGACCCTCGGTCGGCTCGTCGAGCAGCAGCAACTTCGGATTGAGCATCAGCGCCCGGCCGATCGCCAGCATCTGCTGTTCGCCGCCGGAGAGCTGGTTGCCGAAATTGCCGCGGCGCTCCTCGAGCCGCGGAAACATCTGGTAGATCCGCGCCACGGTCCAGGGGCCCGGCTGCGCCACCGCGGTGAGATTTTCCTCGATGGTGAGCGACTTGAAGATGTTGCGCTCCTGCGGCACCCAGCCGATCCCGGCGCGGGCGCGCTGATCGGGCCGCAGTGCGGTGATGTCGACGCCATCGAGCACGATCCGGCCGGAGAACCGCCGCGTGACGCCGACGATCGAGTTGATCAGCGTGGTCTTGCCGGTGCCGTTGCGGCCGAGCAGCGCCAGCGCCTGGCCTTCGTCGAGCTGCAGCGACAGCTCCGGCAGCACCACGGCCTCGCCATAGCCGGCGCGCAGCCTGTCGATCGCCAGCAGCTCAGACATTTGGAAGCTCAAGCATTGGAAGCTCAGGCATGGGCGTCCTCGCCGAGATACACCGCCTTGACCTGCGGATCGCGCGCGACCTCGGCGGGCGGGCCTTCGACCAGCAATGCGCCCGACACCAGCACCGAGATCCGGTCGGCGAAGGAGAACACCAGATCCATGTCGTGCTCGATCAACAGCACGGTGACGTCGCGCGGCAGGTTCGCCACCACGGCGAGAATGTCGTGGCGCTCGCTTTCGGGCACGCCGGCGGCGGGTTCGTCGAGCAGCAGCACGCGCGGCTTGGTGGCGATCGCGACCGCGATCTCCAGCAGCCGCTGCTTGCCATAAGGCAGCCGCCCGGTCGGCTCGTTCATGACGTCGAGCAGATGGAAGCGCGCCAGATTCTCGGCGATCTCGCCGTTGATGTCGGCGCGGGTGCCCATCCGCCGCCACCAATCGCCGCCATGGCCGGAGCGCTCCGACACCGCGAGGCCGATGGTCTCGAGCGGCGTCAGGTCCGCATACAGCTGATTGATCTGGAAGGTGCGCGACAGCCCGCTCAGCACGCGCCTGTGCACCGGCATCGTGCTGATGTCCTGCCCCTCCAGCAGGATGCGGCCGGCATCCGGCTTCAGCACGCCGGTGAGCAGGTTGATCACCGTGGTCTTGCCGGCGCCGTTGGGGCCGATCAGCGCGTGGCGCGCGCCGGCCTCGATGTTGAGCGACAGGCTGCGGGTGACGTGGAGCCCGCCGAAATGCTTGTCCAGCCCGATGGTCTGCAGCGCCAGCGTCATGTCGCGCCTCCGCTCGGGCCGGCGCGGCGCAGCGCGCGCATCACTTGGCGCGGCACGAACAGCACCCAGTTCTGCAGCCGCTCGCGACCGATCAGGACGATCGTCACCAGCACCAGGCCGATCCAGAACAGCCAGTATTGCGGCGTGAGCGTGGAGAAGAACTCCTGCAGGATCTTGAAGATCACGGCGCCGATCAGCCCGCCATAGAGATAGCCGGTGCCGCCGAGCACCAGCACCAGCACCAGATCGGCCGAGCGCTCGAACGAAAACACGTCGAGCGAGGCGAGTTGCGTGGTCTGGGTGAACAGCGCGCCGGCGATGCCGGCATAGAATGCGGCGAGCGTGTAGACCATCACCAGCCGCCGGTTCACCGGAATGCCGACCGCGGAGGCGCGCAGCGGATTGTTGCGGATCGCGCGCAGGCTGAGCCCGAACGGCGAATGCACGACGCGGCGCGCCAAGAGGAACAGCACGAACAGCACCGCGACGCTGTACCAGAACGCGACCTTGCCGAAGATGTCGAACTCGAACAGGCCGAGGATCGGCTGCATCACGATGCCCTGCAGGCCGTCGGAGCCGCCGGTGATGTCGGAGAACCGCTCCGCCAGCGCTTCCATCAAGAGCGCGATGCCGAGTGTCACCATCAGCCGGGTGAGATCGACGCCGCGGATCACCAGGAAGCTGGTGGCGAAGCCGAGCACGGCAGCCACCAGCCCGGCGACCAACAGCGCCAGCACCGGCTCGCCCACGATGCCGTGCAGCGCCATCAGGCCGGCCGCATAGGCGCCGACGCCGAAGAACGCGGCGTGGCCGAGCGAAACGATGCCGGCATAGCCGAGGATCAGGTCGAGCGACAGCGCGAACAGGCCGATCCGGAGGATCTCGGTCATGATCAGATAGCGCGACGGAAACAGCAGGCCGCAGCCGATCAGCGCGATCCAGAACACGAACTCGCCGGCATGCCAGCGAGCGGTGCGGCGGGCGTGAAAGCCGACATTATCTGCGGGCGCGGTCATGCCGTCACCGCGCCGCGGTGCGGCCGAACAGGCCGTTGGGGCGCCAGATCAGGATCACGATCATGATGGTGTAGATCACGAACGGGCCGAGCTTGGGAAAATAGTACTTGCCGGCGACGTCGCCGATGCCGAGCAGCAAGGAGGCGAGGAACGGCCCGGTGATCGACGACGAGCCGCCGACGGTGACGACGATCAGGAAGTAGATCATGAATTTCAGCGGGAAATACGGATCGAGCCCGAGGATCTCGGCGGAGAGCGCGCCGCCGAAGCCGGCCAGCCCGCACCCGAATGCAAATGTCAGCGCGAACACCTGCGGCACGTTGATGCCGAGGCCGGCTGCGACGCGCGGATCGTCGACCGCGGCGCGCAGCCGGCTGCCGAACCGGGTCTTGGCCAGCGTCAATTGCAGCGCCACCGTCAGCAGCCCGCAGATCACGATGATCATCAGCCGGTAGCGGCCGATGCCGATGCCGAACAGGTCGATCTGGCCCTGCAGCGCGTCGGGCAATTTGATGAAGATCCGCGACGATCCCATGATGAAATCGACCGCGGCGACCGACATGAAGACGAGACCGACGCTGAACAGCACCTGGTCGAGATGCGAGCGGTCGTAGAGGTGGCGGTACAGCAGCCGTTCGAACACCGCGCCGATCAGCGCGCTGGCGAGGAAGGCGATCGGCAGCGCCGCGAAGAACGGCCAGCCGCTGGTGTTGACCAGCACCGCACAGACATAGCCGCCGGCCATCGCGAAGGCGCCGTGGGCGAGGTTGACGAAATTCATCAGCCCCAGCGTCACCGCCAGCCCGCACGCCAGTACGAACAGCAACATGCCGTAGGCCACGCCGTCGAACAGGATGGTGAGGAAGGTCATGAGAGGCGCGCCGATCGGGGGGGCGCCGTCACCCTGAGGTGGCCGCGTCTTCGCGGCCCTCGAAGGGCGGCGGCGATGTTCTGCCGGAGCATGTCATCCTTCGAGGCTCGGGCTTCGCCCTCGCACCTCAGGATGACGGCCGCGATTTGTGGAGCCACCAACTCGCCGCCCGTCATGGCCGGGCTCGTCCCGGCCATCCACGAGCCCCATGCACCGCAGTTCGTGGATGCCCGGGACAAGCCCGGGCACGACGTCGATGGGGTGGCGGGGAGTATCGACCTCAGCACGCGGAGCTCCGCCTTACTTCTTCGTCTTGCCGGGGTCCTTCACGGCGTCGAATTTGGCGAATTCGATGTTGTAGAGTTCGCCGTCGACCTTTTCCACCTTGCGGATGTAGATATCCTGGACGATGTCGCGGGTTTCCGGGTCGATCGAGATCGGGCCGCGCGGGCTTTCCCAGCTCATCCCTTTCATCGCCGCGAGCAGCGAATCGCCGTCGGTCTTGCCGCCGGTCTTCTTCAGCGCCTCGTAGATCAGATGGATGCCGTCGTAGCCGCCGACCGCCATGAAGCCCGGCCGCTGGCCGAAATCCTTCTTGTAGGTGGCGACGAACTCCTTGTTCATCGCCGAGGGATGCGCCGCCGAATACATGTGCGCGGTGACCACGCCCAGCGCCGCATCGCCCATGCTGTTCAGGAGGTCGTCGTCCATCACGTCGCCGGGGCCGATCACCTTGATGCCGCTCTTGTCGAGGCCGCGCTCGGCGAACTGCTTCATGAAGCTGCCACCCTGCCCGGCCGGCACGAACACGAACATCGCGTCCGGCTTGGCGTCCTTCATGCGCTGCAGGAACGGCGCGAAGTCCGGATTGGCGAGCGGCACCTTGATCTCTTCGACGATCGCGCCGCCGCCGGCGGTGAAGTGCTGCTTGAACGCCGCCAGCGCGTCGTTGCCCGGCGCGTAGTCCGAGGTCAGCGTCGCGACCTTCTTGATGCCGTTCTTGGCGGCCCAGTCGCCGATGATGGTGGAGGACTGCGCCAGCGTGAACGAGGTGCGGACGATGTAGGGCGATCGCTCGGTGATGATCGAGGTGCCGGCGGCCATCACCACCTGCGGCACCTTGGCTTGCGTCGCCAGCGGCGCCGCGGCGAGCGCGGCCGGGGTGATGCCGAAGCCGGCGATCACATTGACCTTGTCGTTGACGATCAGCTCCTGCGCCATCCGCTTGGTGTTGTCCGGAATCGCGGCGTCGTCCTTGAGGATCACTTCGATCTTCTTGCCGGCGACGGTATCGCCGTGCTTTTTGATGTAGAGCTTGATCGCGTTGTCGATCTGCTTGCCGGTCGAGGCCTGGCCTCCGGTCATCGGCACGATCAGGCCGACCTTGAAGGTCTCCTGAGCCTGCGCCGCAGCGATCGGAGCCGCGGTTGCGAGCGCGATGCAGGCGGCCTGCAGCAGTGTTCGTCTGCCCATCAGCATGAGTGTTTCCTCTTGTCCCCTGTGCGTCTCGTCCCGAGGGCTTTGCCCCGGTCCGTATCCTAGCCGAGATGGCGCCGCTGTGTCTTGCAGGCTGGAGCGCTTCCATCCGGCGAGGATGTTCGACGCGTGGCGATCGCACCTCGCCGGTCACGGCGGCTCCCACGGCAACCAATTGCCAAGGGTCTCGTGCTACGGAAGGGTGCGAGGCCCCCAGTCTTCGACCTCTGAATCCACGGCTTTGATCGGCGGATCGGCCATATCATTGCCATGGAAGCCGGGATGATGGGAGCAATATCAGGTATGCCACAATCGGATAGCAGAAAGACCATTCGGCGCCATCGACAGGCTTTCGCGCCAGCGCGCCGGACCGCCAGACGCGGGGCGGCGATCAACCGGGACTTATAGGAATCCATGAGAGCGAGTTTGTTGCGTCTGACGGTCGCGTCCACCATGGGGGTCGTGCTGAGCGGTCTGGCGGGCTGCGGCACCATCAATGAACAACTGACCGTCGGGCTCGCCGACCACGTCCCGCAATGGGCCGGCGGCCTGCCGGCCAACGCGCCGCCGCGCCCCGGCACGGCCAAATACGACGCCTATATGCGCGAGCAGGAGCGGCTGCGGAACATGCCGGCGGCCGAGCGGCAGAAGATCGAGGCCGCCAAGGCGGCCGAGACCGGACAACAGCCCGCCGAGCCGTCGGCGGTGCGCTGAGCGCTCGCCACCCGCCGCGATCAGTCCACGAACACCACGGTCTTGCGGCCGTTGAGGATCACCCGGTCGTCGAGGTGATAGTGCATCGCGCGGGCCAGCACCCGGCGCTCGATGTCGCGCCCCTTGCGCACCAGATCGGCCGGGGTGTCGCGATGGCTGATGCGCTCGACGTCCTGATCGATGATCGGGCCCTCGTCGAGCGTGCTGGTGACGTAATGCGCGGTGGCGCCGATCAGCTTGACGCCGCGGTCGAACGCCTGGTGATAGGGCTTGGCGCCCTTGAAGCCGGGCAGGAACGAATGGTGGATGTTGATGCAGCGCCCGGCGAGGCGGCCCGCCATCTCGTCCGACAGGATCTGCATATAGCGCGCCAGCACCACGAGATCGGTCTTGGTCTGCGCGATCAGCGCGGTGATCGCTGCCTCCTGCTGCCGCCGCGTGTCCTTGGTCACCGGCAGATGGTAGAACGGGATCTCGCCGAAATCGAAGCCGCTGAAGGTGTCGCGCGGATGGTTGGAGACGATCGCGGTCGGGATCATCTGCAACTCGTCGATCCGCCAGCGATACAGGATATCGGCGAGGCAGTGATCGGACTGCGACACCAGCAGCATCACCCGCCGGCGGGTGCTGCGGTCGCGCATGTGCCAGCCCATCGTGAATTTGAGGGCGATGGCGGAAAAGCCGGTGCGCAGCTCCGCCAGCGGCACCACGCGGTCGGCGGCGTTGAACACCACGCGCATGAAGAAATGACCGCTCTCGGTGTCATTGTATTGTTGCGCGTCGAGCACGTTCTGGCCGTTCTCGAACAGGAACGTCGTCACCGCGGCCGTGATGCCGACGCGATCGGGGCAGGACAGGGTCAGCACGTATTGATGATGCGGCATGGGCGATCTTGATAGCAGCGGCGGCGCGCTCGGTTCGGGCCCCTGCTCTAGCATCGGCGCGAGGCTTGCGCCAATCCCGATCAAAGGCGCAAGATGATCAAACAAACGGCGATCGGCGGAGTTTTCATGGCTGGACGGCTCGACGGCACCCGCATCCTGATTCTGGAGACGCGCGAGGAAGCGCAGTTCTCCCGCCTGCTCGCCGATCAGGGCGCCGAGGTGCTGCAATGTCCGATGGTGGCGATCGTCGACGCCCCGGACCCCGCCCCGGTCGCGGCCTGGATCGACAGGCTGATCGCGGCCCCGTTCGACGATCTGGTGCTGACCACCGGCGAAGGCCTGCGCCGGCTCACCAGGCTGGCGCGCAGCCTCGATCGCGAGCGCGACTTCGTCGACGCGATCGGCAAGACGCGCCGGTTCGCGCGTGGCCCCAAGCCCGGCCGCGCACTGCGCGAGATCGGGCTCGACGCCGACGTCACCACCGAGACGCCGACCTCCGAGGGCATCGCCGCGACGCTGGCGAAGTCCGATTTGCGCGATCACCGCGTCGGCCTGCAGCTCTATCCCGACAAGGATCACGCCGCGCTGATCGGCGCGGTCGAGGCGCAGGGAGCGGTCGTCGATGCCGTGCTGCCCTACGCCTACGACGCCCGCGCCGCGGAAGAGAACGTCGTCACCGCGATCGAGGAAATGGCGCAGGGCCGCGTCGACGCGATCGCGCTGACCAGTTCCAACCAGCTCCGCCGACTGTTCGATGTCGCGACGGCGCGCGGCTACGAGGCGCGCCTGCGCGAGGGCCTCGACGCGACGCCGATCGCGTCGGTCGGCCCGGTGGTGTCGGACGAATTGCGGCACTATGGCCTCACGCCGGCGATCACGCCGCCGGAGGGCGCGTTCTTCATGAAGCCGCTGATCAGCGCGATGATCACCTCGCTGAACCGCCGAGCGTCGCGCACTGCACCATCATCGTGACTTGACGGTTTCGTTCGCGCCGCCAAGATGCGGGCAACGAAAAACAAGGTCGGGTGGACATGCAGGCGCTGCCGCTGTCGGAATTGCGCGTCGTGGAATTGGGATCCGGCGACGCGCTCGCATACTGCGGCAAGCTGTTCGCCGATTTCGGCGCGGAGGTCGTCAAGGTCGAGCCGCCGGGCGGCGATCCAGACCGGCAGGTCGCACCGCGGGTCGAGCGCGGCGGAGGGCGCGAGAGCGCCAGCTTCGCCTGGCTGAACAGCAACAAGCGCAGCGTCACCGCGAAGCTCGACGATCCGGCCGGTGTGGTGCGGATCGAACGCTTACTTGCGGACGCCGACCTGCTGCTCGACGCCCGGCATCCGGTCGAGATCGAGGCTTCGACGCTGTCGCATCGCCGTCTGCGTGAAACGCAGCCCGGCCTCGCTATCACCGCGCTGTCGTGGTTCGGCGAACACGGCCCGTATCGCGATTATCTGGCGACCGATGCGGTCTGCCGCAGCCTCGCCGGGCTGGTGAAACTGGTCGGCCCGGCGGAAGGCCCACCGGTGCTGCCGCGCGACGGCCAGACCGCGGTGATCGCCGGCCTCACCGCCTTCATCCCGACGCTCGCCGGATTGTTCGCCCGCGCCGATCAGGGCGCGCGCCGGTTCGCGGTCAACGCCTTCGAGGCGACGCTGCAGATCGCCGAATTCGACATCGCGCTGGCGCTGGAGGCCGGCTCGACGCGGCCGCGGATCGGGCTGAACCGGTTCGGCCGCGGCTTTCCGGTCGGCAACTACGCGACCAAGGACGGCTGGCTCGGCGTCACCGTGGTGACGCCGGCGCAATGGCTCGGCTTCTGCGCGATGATCGGCCTGCCGGAGCTGGGCCCCGATCCGCGCTATTCGGCGACCAATGATCGCTTCATCCATGCCGACGAACTCAACTCGATCATCCGGCCGGTGCTGATGCACAGGACCGCGATGGACTGGTTCGAGCGCGGCCTCGCGTTGCGGCTGCCGCTGGCGCTGGTGCCGGACATGGCGCAATTGCTGGCGCAGCCGGTGATGCGCGAACGCGGCGCCTTCGCCACCGTCGAGATCGGCACGGCGTCGTTCGAGGCGCCGGTGCTGCCGCAGCGGCTGACGGCATCGCCCGGCAAGCCCAATGGCCGCGCGCCGCTGTGCGGCGAGCACGATGGCGTGGAGCTGTCGCCGCATCGGCGGATCGCAGATCGCGCAGCAGGCGCGAGCGAGGCGTTGCCGCTGTCAGGCATTCGCATCGTCGATCTCACCATGGGCTGGGCCGGGCCATCGGCGGTGCGCCAGCTCGGCGATCTCGGCGCCGATATCGTCAAGGTGGAGTCGTGCCAGTATCCGGACTGGTTCCGCGGCACCGATCCGCGCGGGCCGTATCATCCCGAACGCACTTACGAGAAGACCTACTGGTTCCAGACGATGAACCGCAACAAGCGCGGCATCACGCTGGATCTGACCACCGCAGACGGCCGCGCGGCGCTGACGAAACTACTCGCCGGCGCCGATGCGGTGATCGACAATTACGCCGCCGACGTGCTGCCGCGGCTCGGCCTCGACGTCGCCGCGATGCAGGCGATCAATCCGCGGCTGGTGATCGTGACGATGCCGGCCTTCGGCCTGACCGGCCGCTGGAGCGCCGCCCGCGCCTATGGCTCGACGCTGGAACAGGCGTCCGGGCTGCCGTCGGTGACCGGCCGCGACGGCGATCCGCCGACGATGCAGCACGCCGCGCTCGGCGATCCGGTCGGCGGACTGAACGCCGCCGCCGCGCTGATGCTCGGCCTGACGTATCAACAGCGCACCGGCGACGGCCAGCACATCGATCTGTCGCAGGTCGAATGCATGTTGCCGATGCTGGCGTCCTCGATCATCGAACAATCGGTGACGGGACACACCGGCCCGCGGCTCGGCAACCGGCATCCGCGCTTCGTGCCGAGCGGTTGCTTCCCCTGCGCCGGCGAGGATCAGTGGGTGACGCTGGTGGTGCAGAGCGACGCGCAATGGGCGGCGCTGTGCCGGGTGATGCACCGGCCGGATCTCGCCCACGATCCCGCGCTCGCCACCGCCGATGGCCGCCGCGCCGACGAGGATCGCATCGAGGTCGCGGTCCGGCACTGGACCTCGACCGTCCGGCCGGAACTGGCGATGGTGACGCTGCAGGAGGCCGCCATCGCCGCCGGCGTCGCGCGGCTGCCGGTCGATCTGGTCGGCGATGCGCATCTGCTCGCGACCGGGCACTGGCAGCCGGTGGTGCGGCCGTTCATGGGGCCGCATCTGCTGCCGTCGGTGTCGTATCGCGAAGGCTTCGCCGAACGGCCCTACCCGATCGAACGGCTGGCTCCCACCCTCGGCCAGCATAATCATGAGGTGCTGCGGGAGATCGGACTCACCGAGGCCGAGATCGGTGACCTGCACGATCGCGGCGTGATCGGGCGAGTGGCGACTGCCAAAAAGAGCGGCGGCGCCCGCCAGGCGGCCGAATGAACCGCCCTCCATACCTCGATACGACGGCGACAGCCGCGTCCCGCCCGCCCGTGCAGGCACGACAAGGTGGAAACGCCGCGTCCGACATCCGGACAAGTCTCGTGCGACGAAGGCGATCTTGCTGGAATGCGGCGCCCCGACAGTATCATTTTTGCAGAAGCGCAATCGGCGGGTTGAAACTTCCGACCGATCTGCGCTAACACCCTTGCAAGATCAAGAAGCCCCTCAGGGGATTTAGGGAGAAACAGAATGAAAAGATTGATCGCTGCCATGGTGATTGCGCTGCCGATGTTCGGCTCCGCGGCGCTGGCCCAGGAAACCGTCAAGATCGGCTATATCGATCCGCTGTCCGGCGGCGGCGCCAGCGTCGGCGAAGGCGGCCTCAAGACCTTCCAGTATCTCGCCGACGAGCTCAACGCCAAGGGCGGCATTCTCGGCAAGAAGGTCGAGATCGTTCCGCTCGACAACAAGACCAACCCGCAGGAAAGCCTGATCCAGGCGCAGAAGGCGATCGATTCCGGCGTCCGCTACATCACCCAGGGCAACGGTTCCTCGGTCGCCGGCGCGCTGGCGGACTTCGTCACCAAATACAACGAGCGCAACCCCGGCAAGGAAGTGCTGTACTTCAATTACGCCGCGGTCGACCCGGTGCTGACCAACGAAAAGTGCAGCTTCTGGCACTTCCGCTGGGACGCGAATTCCGACATCAAGATGGAAGCGCTGACCAACTACATGAAGGATCAGCCTTCGATCAAGAAAGTCTATCTGATCAATCAGGACTATTCGTTCGGCCAGTCGGTCCGCACCACCGCCCGGGCGATGCTGTCCAAGAAGCGCTCGGACATCCAGATCGTCGGCGACGAACTGCATCCGCTGCTGAAGATCACCGACTTCGCCCCCTACATCGCCAAGATCAAGGCGTCCGGCGCCGACACCGTGGTGACCGGCAATTGGGGCCAGGACATCGCGCTGCTGCTCAAGGCCGCCGCCGATGCCGGCCTCAAGGTGAGCTGGTACACCTATTACGCCGGCGGCGCCGGCGGCCCGACTGCGATCAAGCAGACCGGCCTCAACCACCAGGTGTTCCAGATCACCGAAGGCTTCGCCAACGTCGCCCACAAGGAATCGCAGGACTTCGAAAAGGCGTTCCGCGCCAAGGTCGACCTGAGCCTGTGGTACCCGCGCGCCGTCAACGAAATGCGGATGTTCGCCGCCGCGGCCGATAAGGCCAAGTCGGTCGATCCGGTCAAGGTCGCTCAGGCGCTCGAGGGCATGAAGTTCGAAGTGTTCAACGGCGGCCAGGGTGAAATGCGGAAGGACGACCACCAGTTCTTCCAGCCGATCTACGTCTCGTCGTTCGGCGACATCCCGGCGGGCCAGTTCGACGAAGAGAAGACCGGCTGGGGCTGGAAGCAGGTCGCCAAGATCGACACCGCCCAGACCATGCTGCCGACCACCTGCAAGATGGACCGGCCGTAACAACGTTTGAAGCGCTGCTCCCCCCTCTCCCCGCTTGCGGGGAGAGGGCTGGGGTGACGGGTCGCCTCCACAAGACGCGGGCTCCGCGTTCTGTCGAGACGCCCCCTCACCCGGATCATCGCTTCGCGCTGATCCGACCTCTCCCCGCGCGCGGGGAGAGGTGATCGCAGGCCCTCCCCTCAGTTGCAGGCAGACACGTGCTCGAGCTGGTCGTCATTTCCACCCTCAACGGCGTCCTGTACGGGATGCTGCTGTTCCTGATGGCGAGTGGGCTCACCGTCATCTTCAGCATGCTCGGCGTGCTGAACTTCGCCCATGCCAGCTTCTACATGCTCGGCGCGTTCTTCGGCTTCCAGATCAGCCGCTGGTTCGGGTTCTGGCCGGCGCTGATCTTCGCGCCGCTGCTGGCGGGCGCGATCGGCGCCGCGGTCGAACGCTTCGGCCTGCGCCGCGTCCATCGCAACGGCCATGTCGCGGAGTTGCTGTTCACCTTCGGCCTGGCGTTCGCGATCGAGGAGATCGTATCGATCATCTGGGGCAAGGTCCCGGTCGATTTCCGCCCACCGGCCCTGCTCGACTTTCCGGCCTTCACGATCTTTTCGACCAACTACCCCGCCTACAAGATGTTCATGCTGGCGATCTCGATCGTGATCTTCATCGGCCTGTTGCTGGTGCTGAAGCGCACGCGGATCGGCCTGATCGTACAGGCGGCGCTGACGCATCCGCATATGGTCGGTCATCTCGGCCACAACGTCGAACGCATCTTCATGCTGGTGTTCGGCGTCGGCACCGCGCTCGCCGCCGTCGCCGGCGTGATCGCCGGCCCGTCGCTGGTGACGCAGTCTAACATGGCGGCGATGCTCGGCCCGATCCTGTTCGTCGTCGTCGTGGTCGGCGGCCTCGGCTCGCTGCCGGGCGCCTTCATCGCCTCGCTGCTGATCGGGCTGGTGCAGACCTTCGCCGTGTCGGTCAACGGCTCGCTCGCCTCGGTGTTCGGGCCGCTCGGACCCGACCTGGCGCAATCCTGGCTCAGCGACATCTGGAACGTGACGATCGCGCAGATCGCGCCGATCATGCCGTATCTGCTGCTCGTGCTGATCCTGATCTTCCGGCCGATGGGGCTGTTGGGAACCCGCGAAACATGACCGACCTCGCTTCCCGCGTCGCGCCGCCGCGACCGGCGCTGTCCGATCGCCTCAAATTCTACGGGGTCTGGATCGCCACAGCGCTGACGCTGCTGCTGCTGCCGCAGATCTTCTCATCCGGCGGATCGCTGACGACCTTCAGCCTGGTCGGCATCTCGATCATCTTCGCCTTGTCCTACAACATCCTGCTCGGCCAGACCGGCATGCTGTCGTTCGGCCACGCGGTGTATTACGGCCTCGGCGGCTTCCTGGCGATCCACGCCATCAATCTGCTCGGCGCCAACAAATGGGCGATCCCGCTGCCGCTGGTGCCGCTGATCGGCGGCATGGCGGGGCTGTTCCTCGCGGCCCTGATCGGCTGGGTGATGACGCAGCGCTCGGGCACCGCGTTCGCGATGATCTCGCTCGGCCTCGCCGAACTGGTCGCCTCCTCGGCGCTGATCCTGCGCACCTTCTTCGGCGGCGAGGCCGGCATCTCGGCCAACCGCACCAAGCTGTTCAAGGTGTTCGGGCTGTCCTTCGGGCCGCAGATCCAGATCTATTATCTGGTCGCCGCCTGGACGCTGATCGCGATCATCGCGATGTACGCGCTGACCCGGACGCCGCTCGGCCGGATGTGCAACGCGGTCCGCGACAATCCTGAGCGCGTGCAGTTCGTCGGCTACGACCCACACGTCGTGCGCTATCTGGCGTTCTGCTTTGCGGGGTTCTTCGCCGGCATCGCCGGCGCGCTCGCCGCGATCAATTTCGAGATCGCCAACTCGGCCTATCTCGGCGCGGTGCAGTCCGGCACCGTGCTGTTCGCGGCCTATATCGGCGGCATCGGCTTCTTCATCGGCCCGATCGTCGGGGCGATCTTCGTCACCATCCTGTCGCTAGGCCTGTCCGACCTCACCCAGGTCTGGCAATTGTATTTCGGCCTGTTCTTCATCGCCGTGGTGCTGTACGCGCCCGGCGGCATCACAGGCCTGTTGATGATGCACCGGCCGCTGATCCGTGCCGGCATGCTGTCGCGGATGCTGCCGAGCTATCTCATCGCCGCGCTGCCGACGCTGGCGCTGGTCACCGGGCTGATGCTGATGATCGAGACCATCGTGCACTACACCGTCAATCCCCACGAGGATCCCTACCGCAAGGCGTTCGGCATCCCGTTCGACGCGGCGAGCCCGCTGACCTGGGCGATCTCCGCGGCGCTGATCGTGGGCGGCTTCTGGCTGTGCCGGATGGCCTGGGCCCGCGTCGGCCAGACCTGGGACGAGACCCTCACCGCCGCCCGCGCCAAGGTGCATGCCCTATGAGCAACGCCATCGAACTGCACGGCGTCGAGAAGAGCTTCGGCATCACCAAGGTGATCCAGAACATCACGCTCAGCATCGCCCAGGGCGAACGCCACGCGCTGATCGGACCGAACGGCGCCGGCAAATCCACCACGTTCAACCTGATCAGCGGCTATATGAAGCCGACCTCCGGCCGCATCCTGCTGCGCGGCGAGGAAATCTCCGGCCTGCGCCCGTTCCAGATCAACCGCCGCGGACTGTCGCGCTCGTTCCAGGTCACCAACGTGTTCGCCAACATGACGGTGTGGGAAAATTTGCGCTGCGCCGTGCTGTGGGCGACCGGCCATCGCTATTCGTTCTGGAAGAACGTCGACAATCTGCCCGAGGTGCGCGAGCGCACCGCGCAGGTCCTCGAAGACATCCATCTGACCTCACGGCGCGACATCCCGGCGGGCCTTCTCACCTATGCCGAGCAGCGCGCGCTGGAGATCGGCATCACCATCGCCGGCGGCGCCAATGTGATCCTGCTGGACGAGCCGACCGCCGGCATGAGCCATGCCGAGACCGAGCGCGCGGTGGCGCTGATTCGCCGACTGACCGAGGGCCGCACGCTGCTGATCGTCGAACACGACATGAGCGTGGTGTTCGGCCTCGCCGATCGCATTTCGGTGCTGGTCTACGGCCAGGTGATCGCGTCGGGCACGCCGGAGGAAATCCGCGGCAACCCGAAAGTCAAGGAAGCCTATCTCGGTGAGGAGGCGGCCTGATGATGCTCGAGGTCAAGGATCTGCACGCTTACTACGGCAAGAGCCACATTCTGCAGGGCGTCGACATGCATATCGACGCCGGCGAAGTGGTCAGCCTGCTCGGCCGCAACGGCGTCGGCCGCTCCACCACCGTCAAGGCGATCATGGGCGAGGTGCCGCCGCACGGCACGATCAATTTCAAGGGCAAGAACATCGCCGGCCTGCCGAGCCACAAGATCGCGCATCTCGGCCTCGGCTACGTGCCCGAGCATCGCGATATCTTCCCGGGCCTGACGGTCCGGCAGAACCTGATGCTCGGCGTCAAGAATCCGCGCAACCCTGGCAAATGGCGGCTCGACGACATGCTCGACATGTTCTCGAACCTGAAGGAGCGCGCCGACACGCCAGCCGGTGTGCTGTCCGGCGGCGAGAAGCAGATGCTGACGATCTGCCGGACGCTGATGGGCGACCCCGAACTGGTGATGATCGACGAGCCGACCGAAGGGCTGGCGCCGATCATCGTCCAGCAGGTCGGCGATCTGATCGCCGAAATCGCCCGCCGCGGCGTCGCCATCCTGCTGGTCGAGCAGAAGCTGTCGATCGCCATGCGGATCTCGCACCGGGTCTACGTCATGGGCCACGGCCAGATCGTGTTCGAGGGCAGCCCCGCCGACCTCAAGGACAACGCCGCGGTGCGCAAGGAGTGGCTCGAGGTTTGAGCCGCCGGCCGGGGGCGCCCATCCTCTACCGTCCCGATTTGCGCTTGACTTCGAGCGCGCTCTAACCTGTAGCAACAGGGCGTCGTGACGGACAGAGCAGGCCATGAAGATCGGCGACCTCGCTAGGCGAACCGGGCTGACCGCCCATACGCTGCGCTATTACGAGCGGATCGGGCTGTTGCCCCGCGCCTCGCGCGATGCGTCGGGCCAGCGTGACTACGACGCCTCGATCCTGGTCTGGATCGCGTTTCTCGGTCGCCTCAAGACCACCGGGATGCCGATCCGGGACATGCTGCGCTACGCGAAACTACGCGCCCGCGGGGCTGCGACGGAGGACGCCCGACGCGTCCTGCTGCAGCAGCACCGCGACAAGGTGCAGGCGCATGTCGCCGAACTCAAAGCCTGCCTGACCGTCCTCGACACCAAGATCGCCGGCTATGCCGCCGGCGCCAGCAAGGTGGAGACGGACGATGACGCAACTCACAACCGACCAGCACGAAAGGTACGCGCGCGGGCTGCGCGCGCTCGCGGCGATTGACGGCGACGCCGGCCACAAGGTGATCGATTCGCTGGCCGAGATCGCGCCGGATTTCGCCCGCTATGTGATCGAGTTTCCGTTCGGCGACATCTACAGCCGCCCCGGCCTCGACCTGCGCGCCCGCGAGATCGCGACCATCGCCGCCCTGACCGCGATGGGCAACGCCACGCCGCAGCTCAAGGTCCATATCGAGGCCGGGCTGAATGTCGGCCTCAGCCGCGCCGAGATCATCGAGATCATCATGCAGATGGCGGTCTATGCCGGATTCCCGGCGGCGCTGAACGGCCTGTTCGCAGCCAGGGACGTGTTCGCCGCGCGCACGGCATCCGGTCAGGCGCCCGCGGCATGACAAGCGTTTTCGCCTTCCGGGATCGTCGACCGACGACCGGAAGGCGCGCGCCGCGCGTGCCCAGCGCGTCGTAGACGCCGACAGCGGCCGACGCTCCGGCACTTTCCTGAGCTGATCGTTCCGGACTAGAATTGCTGGCCGAGCCGATCCGCGTCTCCGATTCGTGAGCCTCGATGCTTTCTACCCTGAACCGAACGCGAACCTGGCTCGCCGACTACGCCGCCAATCCCGACCCGCTCGCGGCGACCGGCAATCTGGTCGCGCTGGTGCTGGCCGGCAATACGCCGTTCTATCCGATCTATGTCGCGGTCGTCGCGGGCACGGGCGGAATGCCGTGGCTGCTGCTGACGCTGCTGTCGTTTCCGTTGTTCGCGCTCGTTCCCGCCCTCGCCCGTACCCATTCGCTGCTCGGGCGGATTGCGCTGTCGCTGACCGCGACCGGCAATACCGTGTTCTGCACCTGGCTGCTCGGCGTGCCGTCGGGGATCGAACTGTTTCTGCTGCCCTGCGCGACGCTGTCCAGCCTGCTGTTCCGCCGCAGCGAGCGGCTGCTGATGCTGCCCTTGGCCGGCTTGCCGGTGGCCGCTTATTTCTTTCTGCACGATCGCTACGGCGCGCCGCCGCACGCCTACCAGCCCGACGCCTACGCCGCGCTGTTCTCGATGAACGCCATCAGCGCCGCGATGATCTCGATCTTCATCGGAATCGTGTTTTCGGGCCTGTTCACCGATCCGGCCGACAGCGGCAAACCTTGAACAGGGCGGCGGCGCGAGGCGAACCGAGATGCTGAGACCAGACCCGCATTCCGCCGGCCGCAGCGCGCTCGACCTGTTCGCCTTCCTCGTCGTGCTGGGCGCGGCGATCGCCATCGCGGGGGCGATGTTCGCCGACTATTATCGCGCGCCGGATCTGCTGTGGCGCTATTTCTACCACGACCGCAATTCGCACTACAGCTTCGGCCTCGACCTTGCGCTCGCGATGCGGCAGCTCGATCCCGCGTGGTTCTTCTCCGAGCTGGAAAAGGCCAAGGTCTGGCCGCCGTTCCACGGGCTGGTGCTGAGCGTCGTGCTGCTGATCGGCGGCATCGATGTTCGCCTCGGCATCGTGCCGAGCCTGATCGGCTGGGTGGCGACGATCGCCTTCACATGGCTGATCGCGCGCCGGCTGTTCGCCGGCCGGATGGAGGGCCTGTTCGCCGCGGCGGTCGCGAGCATCCTGACCATGGCCAGCCCGGCGTTCCGGCTGATCAGCGCCGACGTGATGCTGGAAGGTCTCGGCGCCGGCCTCTCGGCCGCGGCGCTGTGGGCCTATCTGCGCGCGTCCGCTGAACCCGAGAAAGCCGCGCGGTGGCGGCTGCTCGCCGTGCTGCTCACCGTGCTGTTCTTCCACAAGGGCAATTACTGGGGCCTGCTGCTGGCGCCGATCGCGATCGCCTTCGCGTCCGAACGCTGGCGCGCCACCCTGGCGGTCGCCCGCGCGATCGGCCGGATCAAGGTCGGCGCAGCGATCGCAGCCCCCTTCCGGCAACCGCTGCTGATCCTCGCCGCGCTGGTGGCGGCGCTGGTCGGCTTCATCTACGCGCGCGGCCCGACGGCGCTGGAGCTGTTCGGCAAATCCGTGTCGCTGTATCCGCCGGAGAACCTGACGACCCTCGCCTATGCGCTGGTCTTCCTGTGGTGGGCGCTGTTCTGGTGGCGCCACAAGGCCGCGATCGACGCCGCGCTCGGCGTGCCCGGCCGCGCGCTGCTGTACTGGCACGTCACGCCGATCGCGATCTCGTTCCTGCTGCCGCACCGGCTGTCGCGCTTCCTGTGGTTCGTCGGGCCAGCCAACAGTCCGCAGCCCAGCACCGATCTGGCGCACAGTGCTCAGTTCTACTGGCACGTCTTCGCGGACGGCTTCCATACCCAACCCGGGCTGGCGATCCCCGCTGTGGGCTTCGCGGTGATCGGGGCGCTCGGCATCCGGCGTCTCGCGCCCGGCGCGCGCGTGGTGTTTCTGTTCGCCCTGCTGGCGTGGATCGGGGTGCTGATCCATCCGCAATACCAGGGTCGCTTCCTGTCGACCTGGCTGTTCGCGGTGTGGATCTGCACCGGTGCCGGCGCCGGACTGGCGCTCTTCTGGTTGCGGAGACGGCTGTCGCCATGGGTGCGCGGCATCGTCGCCGTCGCCGCCACGGCGTCGCTGCTGGTCGTCAATGTCGGCCACGCCATTCCGGAGGTGGCCTACGCCTCCGCGATCCACCCCCGTCCGGACAGCGGCCCGACCGATCTCGGTCTGGTCCGTCCCTATCTCGCGGAGCTGGACGGCGCCCGCGAGGTGACGGTGTTGACCACCTTCGGCTCCAGCAAGCTGTTCGCCTGGGTGATCCGCGAGCACTGCCGCTGCCACCGGCTCGTGCCCGATCCGTTCATCGCGGACCTCGCCTCGCGCGAGGACGTTCGCCGGGTGACGGCCGACAGGATCGCGCGATCGACCGCCGACATCATCGTGACCATCGATGCGCCGACCGGCCGCTACGAACTGCCTGCCGTCGGCTGGACCTATCCGAAAATGGCGGGCATCCTGGACGCCATGAACGATCAGACCCGCTACGCCCGTGGACCGAGCTACGACCTGCCGGACCAACAGGCGCAGGCGACGATCTGGCGGCGGCGCTGAGGCGGCTGCGGGCGCGCTGCGGCTCAGCGTTGCGCGATAGCGAGCAAATAGCGGCCATAGCCGCTGTTCGCGATCGGCTTCGCCAAAGCTTCGAGCTGATCGGCGTCGATCCACTTCATATGGAAGGCGATCTCTTCGGGGCAGCAGATCTTGAGGCCCTGCCGCTTTTCCAGGATGCGCACGAACTCGGCCGCCTCCAGCAGACTGTCCGGCGTCCCAGTATCGAGCCAAGCGAAACCGCGCCCCATCTTTTCGACGCGGAGTTGACCGCGTTCGAGATAGGCCCGGTTGAGATCGGTGATCTCGAGTTCGCCGCGCGCCGACGGTTTCAGCCCGGCGGCGATTTCGACGGCCTGTGAATCGTAGAAGTACACGCCGGTCACCGCCCAGTTGGATCGCGGGGTCGCCGGCTTCTCCTCGATCGAGAGCGCGGTCTGGTTGTCGTCGAATTCGACGACGCCGTAGGCCTGCGGATCGCGCACCTGATAGGCGAACACGGTGGCGCCGTCGCACTGGCCCGCCGCCTTCCGCAGCAGCGGAATCAGATCGTGGCCGTAAAACAGATTGTCGCCGAGCACGAGCGCGGAGGGCCCGCCGGCGACGAAATCGGCGCCGATGATGTAGGCCTGCGCCAGCCCTTCGGGGCGCGGCTGCTCGGCGTAGCTGAACGACATCCCCCAGCGCGCGCCGTCGCCGAGCAATTGCTGGAATCGCGGCAGGTCCGCCGGGGTCGAGATCACCAGGATGTCGCGGATGCCCGCCATCATCAGCGTCGACAGCGGGTAGTAGATCAGCGGCTTGTCGTAGATCGGCAGCAGCTGCTTAGAGGCCGACACCGTCATCGGATACAGCCGCGTCCCACTGCCGCCTGCGAGAATGATGCCCTTGGAAACGGTGGTCATGGCGATGCCTGTCTCAATGGTGGACGCGCCGCGCCGCCAGCAGCCGGTCGACGCAGGAGGGCAGCGAGTCCCGCCAATCCGGCAGCCGCACGCCGTGGCGCGCGGCCAGCCGTGCGGTGTCGAGGCGGGAATTGGCGGGCCGGCGCGCCGCGGTCGGATAGTCGGAGGTCGCGATCCGCTTCACCCGCGCCGCGGGACCGCCGGCGTCGGCCGAGCAGGCAAAGATCGCCTCGGCGAAGCCGGCCCAGTCGGTGTCGCCACGGCCGGTCATGTGAAACACGCCGCGTAGCGCCGCGTCGTCCGGACGCGCCAGCAGATTGCGAACCACCGTGAAGATGCCGTCCGCGATGTCGAGCGCGTAGCTCGGCGCACCGCGCTGGTCGCAGACGATAGAGAGTTCGTCGCGGGTCTCGGCGAGTGTCAGCATGGTGCGAACGAAGTTCTTGCCGAACGGGCTGTAGACCCAGGCCGTGCGCAGGATCGCGTGATCGGGATTGCCGGCCGCCACCGCGCGTTCGCCGGCGAGCTTGCTGGCGCCATAGACGCCGAGCGGGCCGGTCTCATCGTCCTCCCGATAGGGACGCGACAGGCTGCCGTCGAACACGTAGTCGGTGGACAGATGCACCACCGGAATGCCCAGGCGCGCAGCCGCGGCGGCGACTGCACCGGCGCCGGCTTCGTTGATGCGGTGAGCCAGCTCGGCCTCGGTTTCGGCGAGATCGACCGCCGTGTAGGCCGCGGCGTTGACCACCGCATCGGGCCGCGCTGCGGCCATCGCCTCGGCGACGGCGCGGGGCTGCTGCAGGTCGACCTCGGGACGGGCGAGCGGGACGATGTCGATATCGGCCGGCGCGCGCTCCAGCAGGGATCGGGCGACCTGGCCGTGACGGCCTGTGACGGCAAGGCGCATGAGCTACTCGAAGTAAGCCGGGAGAGACCGGAACGACGGCAGTTGCATATCCTTCTCCGACAGCACCGCCTGGTCGGCGGAGACCGGCCAGTCGATCGCGAGATCCGGATCGTTCCAAGCCACCCCGAGATCGTGCGCCGGCGCATAGTACCCGGTCACCTTGTAGAGCACCAACGTCTCCGGCTCGAGCGTACAGAAGCCGTGCGCGAAACCGACCGGCACCAGCAATTGCTTGCCGTTGTCGGCGGAGAGTTCTTCGGCCACCCATCGGCCATAGGTCGGCGACGTGCGGCGCAGATCGACGGCGACGTCGAGAATCCGGCCGCGCAACACGCGCACCAGCTTGTCCTGCGCCGCCGGGTGACTCTGGAAATGCAGGCCGCGGATCGTGCCGGCCCGGGCCGAGCTCGACTGATTGTCCTGCACGAAATCGAACGAAACGCCGTACTCGACGAAGCGGCGATGATTGTAGGTTTCGCAGAACACCCCGCGCGAATCGGCGAAGCCCTTGGGAACGATGATCTTGACGGCTTCGATCGCGGTCGGCGTCACTGTCAGCACGAATGTTCTCCCGGGCCGTCGTCAGACCGCGAGCCCGAGGCGTTCGCCCCGGTACGCGCCGGAGCGGACCCGCTTCCACCAGTCGACATTGGCGACATACCATTGCACGGTCCGACGCAACCCCGTCTCGAAATCGTAGCGCGGCCGCCAGCCGAGGTCGCGACCGATCTTGCTCGCATCGATGGCGTAGCGCAGGTCGTGGCCCGGCCGGTCGACGACGAATGCGATCAGTTGCTCGCGCGGACCGATGGCGCTGTCCGGCGCGAGTTCGTCGACGATGCGGCAGATGTCGCGCACCACCGAAAGATTGGTGTGCTCGTTGTGCCCGCCGATGTTGTAGCTGTCGCCGACGGCGCCCTCGGCGGCGACCAGCAGCAGCGCTTCGGCGTGATCGTCGACATGCAGCCAGTCGCGCACATTGGTGCCGGCGCCGTAGACCGGGAGCGGCTTGCCTTCCAGCGCATTGATGATCGTCAGCGCGATCAGCTTTTCCGGAAACTGATACGGGCCGTAATTGTTCGAGCAATTGGTCATCAGCGTCGGCAGGCCGTAGGTGTGATGCCAGGCGCGCACCAGATGGTCGGACCCGGCCTTCGATGCCGAATAGGGTGAATTGGGCTGGTAGGCCGTCTGCTCGTCGAAATAGCCGGTCGGCCCGAGTGAGCCGAACACTTCGTCGGTCGAGATGTGGTGGAAGCGGAAACCGGCCTTCCGATCGGCCGGCAGCGCGCGCCAATGCGCCAGCGCCGCCTGCAGCAGAACGAAGGTGCCGACGACGTTGGTCTGAATGAACTCGGCCGGACCGTCGATCGAGCGGTCGACATGACTTTCCGCGGCGAGGTGCATCACCACATCCGGGGAGAAGTCGGCGACGATCCGCCGGATCGCGCCGGCATCGGCGATGTCGGCGCGTTCGAAACGAAAGCGCGGATCGGACGACACCGGGGCGAGCGATTCCAGATTGCCCGCATAGGTCAGCTTGTCGACGACGAGCACCTCGTGGCCGGTCGTCTCGATCAGACGACGGACCACCGCCGAGCCGATGAAGCCCGCGCCGCCTGTGATGATGAATCGTCTGGTCATCGGTTCGCCTGTTTCCGGACGGGCATCGTTGCTCGGGGCGACGGACGCCCGATGCAGCCGGCGGCGGCCGCGCCCCGGCACGCCGATCGGCGACGATTGCAATCCATTGAAAGTGGCATTTCAACTCTGCGGACGTGAAGGCGGCTGGCCGATCGGCTCTGCATGTGCAGCGCAATCGCACGTCACAGCGTGCGGTAACGCTCGTCGGGCTGCACGCCGAGCGAGATCAACCCGACATTCAAACGTGTTCGCGCTCTCCCGTCTTGCGCCCGAGGCTGTTTTTCAGATTAAAATAGTCGCATATCTTCGGCAACCCGCCTGTTATAGGGTTGGACTGCGAAAAAGCCGGCAAAGGCACGCAAGGGCATCCCGCCACCACACAGCAATGCTGGGGCGAAGGGTGACCGGGGGAGGAACGGGTTTGGAACACGCGTTGGAAGTGCGCAATGTGTCCTTGCGTTTCGGCGGCGTCCGCGCGCTGAGCGAGGTCAGCTTCGCCGTGAACGACGGCGAGCTGTTTTCCATCATCGGCCCCAACGGCGCCGGCAAGACCTCGATCGTCAACTGCATCTCCGGCCGTTACCGGCCGACCGAAGGCCAGCTGTTCTACCACGGCCGCGACATCACCGGCCTCAAGCCGAACGCCCGCGCCCCGCTCGGCATCGGCCGCACCTTCCAGAATCTCGCGCTGTTCCACCACATGAGCGTGCTCGACAACATCATGGTCGGGCGCCATCACCTTCTGAAAAACAACTTCTTCACCGGCGCGCTGTACTGGCTCGGCGCCCGGCGCGAGGAACTCGAACATCGCCACAAGGTCGAGGAGATCATCGACTTCCTCGACCTGCAGTCGGTGCGCAAGGCGACCGCCGGCACCCTCTCCTACGGCCTGCGCAAGCGCGTCGAGCTGGCGCGCGCGATGGCGCTGGAGCCGAAGCTGATCCTGCTCGACGAGCCGATGGCCGGCATGAACTTCGAAGAGAAGGAGGACATGGCCCGCTACATCGTCGACCTCAACGAAGAGTTCGGCATGACGGTGGTGATGATCGAGCACGACATGGGCGTGGTGATGGACATCTCCAATCGCGTGGTGGTGCTGGATTTCGGCCGCAAGATCGCCGAGGGCGAGCCGGCCGAGGTGCTGGCCGATCCGCACGTCAAGCGCGCTTATCTCGGCGAGGAGGACGAGGTGCTGGTCGATCCGGACGACATGCCCAGCCATCCGAGCACTGCGGAGCATGTCGCATGATGGACTATGCCGGCCGCGTCGCGGCAGCCGATACGTTTCCGAAGCTGCTGCGGCTGAATGCGCGAGAGTTCGGCGAACAGATCGCCTTGCGCGAAAAATCGCTCGGACTGTGGCGTGTCTTCACCTGGGCCGACTACCAGAGCCGGGTGCACGATTTCGCGCTCGGCATGATCGAGCTCGGGCTCGGTCGCGGCGACGTCATCGGCATCATCGGCGACAACCGGCCGGACTGGGTGTCCGCCGAGATCGCCACGCACGCCATCGGCGCGATGAGCCTCGGGCTGTATCGCGACGTGCTCGACGAGGAAGCCGCCTATCTCCTGACCTATGGCGAGGCCAAGCTGGTTTTCGCCGAGGACGAGGAGCAGGTCGACAAGCTGCTGCTGCTCGCCGAGCGGGTGCCGAACCTCAAGCACATCGTCTATTCGGATCCGCGCGGGATGCGCAAATACGACGACCCGCGGCTGCTGCCGGCCGACACGCTGGCGGCGATGGGCCGCGCCCGCGCGGCGCGCGAGCCGGGGATCTACGATCGCCTGGTCGATGCGACGGGCGGCGAGGACGTCGCGATCCTCTGCACCACTTCGGGCACCACCGCGCATCCCAAGCTGGCAATGCTGGCCGCGGGGCGCGTGCTGAAACATTGCGCGACGTATCTCAGCTTCGACCCGAAGGGGCCGGACGACGAATACGTCTCGGTGCTGCCGCTGCCGTGGATCATGGAGCAGGTCTACGCGCTCGGCAAAGGGCTGTTGTGCCGGATGAAAGTCAATTTCGTCGAAGAACCCGACACCATGATGAACGACTTCCGCGAGATCGCGCCGACCTTCGTGCTGTTCGCGCCGCGCGTCTGGGAAGGCATCGCCGCGGATGTGCGCGCGCGGGTGATGGACGCCTCGCCACTGAAACAGCGGCTGTACGAGACCGGCATGAAAGCGGGGCTCGCGGCGCTCGCCGAGGGCAAGCATTCGGCCTTCGCCGACGCCGTGCTGTTCCGCGCGCTGCGCGACCGGCTCGGCTTCACGCGGCTGCGCTCGGCGGCGACCGGCGGCGCGGCGCTCGGCCCGGATACTTTCAAGTTCTTCCGCGCGATGGGCGTGCCGCTGCGCACGCTGTACGGCCAGACCGAACTGCTCGGCGCCTACACGCTGCACAGAGCGGACGCGGTCGATCCCGACACCACCGGCGTGGCGATGGGCGCCGAGATCGAGATCAAGGTCGAGAACCCCGATGTCCAGGGCATCGGCGAGATCGTGGTGCGCCACCCCAACATGTATCTCGGCTACTACAAGAACGAGGAAGCATCCAAAGCCGACATGCAGGACGGCTGGATGCAATCCGGCGACGCCGGCTATTTCAACGCGGCCGGCCAGCTCGTGGTGATCGACCGCATCAAGGATCTCGCCGAGACCTCGCACGGCGAGAAATTCTCGCCGCAATATATCGAGAACAAGCTGAAATTCTCGCCCTATGTGGCCGAAGCCGTGGTGCTCGGCGCCGGCCGCGACCGGCTCGCGGCGATGATCTGCATCCGCTATTCGATCATCTCGAAATGGGCCGAGAAGAAGCGGATCGGCTTCACCACCTATTCGGACCTCGCGTCGCGGCCCGAGGTCTACGAGATGCTGCGCAGCGAGGTCGAATCGGTCAATGCGACGCTGCCGCCGGCGCAGCGGATCGCCCGCTTCCTGCTGCTCTACAAGGAGCTCGACGCCGACGACGGCGAACTCACCCGCACCCGCAAGGTCCGCCGCTCGGTGATCAATGAGAAATACGCCGACATCATCGACGGCATCTATGGCGGCCGGAGCGAGATCCCGGTCGACACCCAGATCCAGTTTCAGGACGGTACCACCCAACGCATCCGAACGACGCTGAAGGTGGTCGACCTCGCCAGCGGCCACGCGCATGCGGAGGCGGCGGAATGAGTTGTCGGCCTCGGAAAGATTGTCTGGCACGCCAGCTCGGCCGCGTTGAGACGCCCCCTCACCCGGATCACCGCTTCGCGATGATCCGACCTCTCCCCGCGCGCGGGGAGAGGTGCGCACTGCTCGGGGACATTTCTGAAGGCAGAGCGCCGGAGCTTAACCTCTCCCCGCTTGCGGGGAGAGGTCGGATCGCGTCAGCGATCCGGGTGAGGGGGCGCCTCCGCGAGCACAGCGGCGAGGCCTTCCAAAACGCCTTCGATGTTATGCAGGACATCGTTGTTCCAGAATCGCACGACGCGGTAATTGTGCTCGCGCAGCCAGTGGTCGCGCACCGCATCTCCCTTACTCTCCGCATGCTGCCCGCCATCGACCTCGACGATGAGGCGGAGCTCCCTGCACAGGAAATCCACCGTGTAGGGGCCGATCGGCTCTTGCCGCACAAATTTGAAGCCGAGCAGCGACCGGGATCGAAGCCGCTGCCACAGCGCATTCTCGGCATCCGTCGCGTTCCGGCGCAGGTTTCGAGCCCGGTTGGTTTGATGCTCTCTGGCTTCTCGCATGTCGAGGCGCCCCCTCACCCGGATCACCGCTTCGCGGTGACCCGACGTCTCCCCGCACGCGGGGAGAGGTGCAAACCTAGCGCGCTTTCAGGTTTCCGTCAGCATCGAGCCGCCGCATGAACACACAGCTTCTGTTCCAGCTTCTCGTCAACGGCCTCGTCGTCGGCACGCTGTACGGCGTGGTGGCGATGAGTTTCGTGCTGATCTACAAGGCCACGCAGGTCGTCAACTTCGCGCAGGGCGAATTGCTGCTGATCGGCGCCTGGGTGTGCTGGGCGCTGCTCGCCAAGTATCAGGTGCCGTTCTATGTCGGCATGCCGCTGACGCTGGTGTTCATGTTCGCGTTCGGCATCGCGATCCAGATCATCGTGTTGCGGCCGATGATCGGCGAACCAATCATCTCGGTGATCATGGTGACGATCGCGCTGTCGACGGTGTTCCAGGCGACGCTGAAATGGATCTTCGGCGTCAACCCGCAGCCGTTCCCGCAGATCTTCACCACCCAGTCGGTGTCGTTCGCAGGCTTCCAGCTGCAGACCGTCTATGTGATGAGTCTGGTGGTCTCGGTGGCGATGATGATCGGCATGGCGTGGTTCTTCAAAGTGTCGAAATACGGACTGGCGATGCGCGCCACCGCGTTCAACCAGCAGGTCGCGCAGTCGCTCGGCATCTCGGTGAAGAGCGTGTTCGCGATGGCCTGGGCGATCTCCGCCACCGTCTCGGCGGTCGCCGGCGTCGTCGTCGCGGTGGTCAACGGCGTGTCGTCGGGGCTGTCGGCCTACGGCATCAAGGTGTTTCCGGCGGCGATCCTCGGCGGTCTCGACTCGATCGGCGGCGCCGTGCTCGGCGGCATCATCATCGGCCTCTTGGAAAACCTCGCCCAATACATCGACAGCGAATATCTGCACTGGGGCAATCTCTACGAGATCGCGCCGTTCTACGTGCTGATCATCATCCTGATGATCAAGCCCTACGGCCTGTTCGGCACCAAGGACATCGAGCGCATCTGACATGGCAAGCCCGTCACTGATTCCCGCCGGCGATTTCCGCACCAGCTACGCCGCCGACACCACGATCTTCCCGACCAGGACCAGCCGCAACGCGGCGATCCTCGGCATCGTGCTGATCTCGTTCGCGCCGCTGGTGCTGTCGGGCTACTGGCTGAGCGTGCTGATCCAGATCGGCATTTTCGGCATCGCCGCGCTCGGCCTGAACATCCTGGTCGGCTTCACCGGGCAGATCTCGATCGGCCACGCCGCGTTCTTCCTGCTCGGCGCCTACACCTCGGCCTATCTCAACAACAATCTGCCGATCCCGGTATTCTTCACCATCCCGCTCGCCGGCGTGATCACCGCCCTGGTCGGCCTCGTGTTCGGGCTGCCGGCGGCGCGGCTGAAGGGGCTGTATCTCGTCATCGCGACGCTGGCGGCGCAATACATCCTGATCGACTTCTTCTCCCGCGCCGAATGGTTCTCCGGCGGCTCGGTGCCGGCCTCGGCCAATCCGTTCTCGCTGTTCGGCTACATGCTGCGCGGCGACAAGCAATATTTCTACGTCGTGCTGGTCTATCTCCTGGTCAGCTATCTGCTGGTGACCAATCTGATGCGGAGCCGCGACGGCCGGGCGCTGGTGGCGGTGCGCGACCATTATCTCTCCGCCGAGATCATGGGCATCAACCTCACCAAATATCGCACGCTGTCGTTCGGCCTCGCCGCGTTCTTTGCCGGCATCGCGGGCGCGCTGTACGCGCATTACCAGCTCGTGGTGTCGAACGAAGGCTTCGGCATCGAGCGCTCGATCCTGTTCCTGGCGATGATCATCATCGGCGGCATCGGCTCGATCTCGGGCACGCTGATGGGCACGGCTTTCGTCGTGCTGCTGCCGGAAGCGATGGAATGGATCAGCATGGAGCTGAAGGGCGGCGTCATCGACCGCGCGTTGCAGCTCAACAACAATCTGACCTTCCTGCGCGAGATCGCGATCGGCCTGATCATCATCGCCTTCCTGGTGTTCGAGCCGGACGGCCTGGCGCACCGCTGGCGGCAGATCAAGGCGTACTGGAAACTCTACCCGTTTTCGCATTGAGGCCGGAACGACACGACACCACCAAAAACTCGACAAGAACCACAGGAGGAGAACCAAGCATGACGATGAAATCACTGTTGAGCACGGCGTCGCTGGCGCTGCTGATCGCCGCGACGTCGGCCACCGCGCAGGCGCAGATCGCGATCGGCCATCTCGCCGATTATTCCGGCGGCACCTCGGACGTCGGCACGCCCTACGGCCAGGCCGTCGCCGACACCTTCGCTTGGGTCAACAAGAACGGCGGCGTCGGCGGCAAGCAGCTCAATGTCGACACCAACGACTACGGCTACCAGGTGCCGCGCGCGATCGCGCTGTACAAGAAATGGTCGGGCGGCGACAAGGTCGCGGCGATCATGGGCTGGGGCACCGCCGACACCGAGGCGCTGACCGGCTTCCTCGCCCAGGACAAGATCCCCGACATGTCGGGCTCCTACGCCGCGGCGCTGACCGACCCCGAAGGCACCAGCGGCAAGGCCAAGCCGGCGCCGTACAACTTCTTCTATGGCCCGTCCTATTCCGATGCGGTGCGCGCCGAACTGATGTGGGCCGCCGAGGACTGGAAGGCCAAGGGCAAGACCGGCGCGCCGAAATTCGTCCACATGGGCGCCAATCATCCCTACCCCAACGCGCCCAAGGCCGCCGGCGAAGCGCTCGCCAAGGAGCTCGGCTTCGAGGTGCTGCCGCCGCTGGTGTTCGCGCTGTCGCCGGGCGACTACAGCGCCCAGTGCCTCAGCCTGAAGAGCTCGGGCGCCAACTACGCCTATCTCGGCAACACCGCGGCCTCGAATATTTCGGTGATGAAGGCCTGCAAGGCCGCCGGCGTCGACGTGCAGTTCATGAGCAACGTCTGGGGCATGGACGAGAACGCCGCCAAGGCCGCGGGCGACGCCGCCGATGGCGTGATCTTCCCGCTGCGGACTGCGGTCGCCTGGGGCGGCAACGCGCCCGGCATGAAGACGGTGGAGACGATCTCCAAGATGTCGGACCCGTCCGGCAATGTGTATCGGCCGGTGCATTACGTCGCCGCGGTGTGCTCGGCGATGTACATGAAGGAAGCGCTCGACTGGGCCGCCAAGAACGGCGGCGCCACCGGCGAGAACGTCGCCAAGGGCTTCTACCAGAAGAAGGACTGGGTGCCGGCCGGGATGGAGGGCGTCTGCAACCCGTCGACCTGGACCGCCAAGGACCACCGCGGCACGATGAAGATCGACCTGTATCGCGCCAAGGTGTCGGGCGCGACCGATGGCGACCTCAAGGACCTGATCGCGAAGGGCACGATCAAGCTCGAAAAGGTCAAGACCGTCGACCTGCCGCGCAAGCCGGAATGGTTCGGCTGGTGAGCTGACGACACGCGCGCGATCACCCTCTCCCCGCGCGCGGGGAGAGGGTGACGCGACAAGCGAAGCTTGTCGCGTCGGGTGAGGGGGCGTCGGAGATTGACGCTGGCGCCCCCTCACCCGGATCCCTCGCTACGCTCAGGCTCCGACCTCTCCCCGCAAGCGGGGAGAGGTTAGCAAGAGCCGCGTTCGCAAGATTCAATTGGGAGCAAGGCTCGTGCAGACGAACACCGAAATTGCTAACCGCCCCGCCGCCGCCCCCGCAGTCGCCCCCCTCCTCAGCGTCAAGAACATCGAGGTGGTCTATGACGACGTCATCCTGGTGCTGCGCGGCCTCAGCCTCGACGTGCCGAAAGGCGCGATCGTGGCGCTGCTCGGCGCCAACGGCGCCGGCAAGTCGACGACGCTGAAGGCGATCTCCGGCCTGTTGAAGACCGAGGACGGCGAGGTCACCCGCGGCGAGATCCTGTTCGACGGCGAGCGGATCGACGGCACCGATCCGGACAAGATCGTGCGCCGCGGCATCTTTCAGGTGATGGAGGGCCGCCGCATCGTCTCCGACATGACCTCGCTGGAAAACCTGCGGCTCGGCGCCTTCACCCGCAGCGACCGTAACGTCGCCGCCGACATCGACATGGTCTACGACTACTTCCCGCGGCTGAAGGAGCGTACCGGGCTCGCCGGTTATCTGAGCGGCGGCGAGCAGCAGATGCTGGCGATCGGCCGCGCGCTGATGGCGCGGCCGAAGATGATCCTGATGGACGAGCCGTCGATGGGCCTGTCGCCGCTGCTGGTGAAGGAAGTGTTCTCGATCATCAAGCAGATCAACCGCGACCTCGGCGTCACCATCCTGCTGGTGGAGCAGAACGCCCGCGCCGCGCTGTCGGTGGCCAGCCACGGCTACATCATGGAACAGGGCAAGGTCGTGCTCGACGGCACCGCCGACGAGCTGCGCGACAACGAGGACGTCAAGGAGTTCTACCTCGGCGGCGCCGGCGACCAGAGGAAGAGCTTCAAGAATCTGAAGAGCTTCAAGCGACGCAAGCGCTGGCTCTAGGGGATCGGCGACGACCGCTCGATGCAAAGAGATCCGGCACGCGACATCGGCGCGTTCGATCGGTCGGCCGCGCCGGCCGATGCGGCCGTCGAGACAGGTTCGCCTCGACAGATCAGAGCTTGTGATACGCTCGATACCACGCCGCGAATGCGGCGACGCCACGCTCGATCGTCGTCGACGGGCGGAATCCGATGTCCCGCATCAGATCCTCGACGTCGGCGTAGGTTGCAGGCACGTCCCCGGGCTGCATCGGCAGCATCTCCTTCTGGGCCGGACGCCCAAATTCCTTCTCCAGCAGCGAAACCACGTGGAGCAGTTCTTCCGGGTTGTTGTTGCCGATATTGTAGATCTTCCACGGCGCGGTGCTGCTCGCCGGATCCGGATGATCGCCGGACCAAGCCGCATTGCCTTGTGGCGGCTTGTCCACCAGCCTGACGATGGCCTCGCTCACGTCGTCCACATAGGTGAAGTCGCGGCGCATCATGCCGCGGTTGAACAGCTTGATCGGGGCGCCTTCCGTAATGGCCTTGGCGAAGATGAACATCGCCATATCGGGCCGCCCCCACGGACCATAAACGGTGAAGAACCGCAGCCCGGTGGTCGGGATTCGATACAGATGGCTGTAGGCATGCGCCATCAGCTCATTGGCCTTCTTCGTGGCCGCGTACAGACTGATCGGGTGATCGACATTGTCCTGGACCGCAAACGGCAGCTTCGTATTGGCCCCATAGACCGACGAGGACGACGCATACAGCAGATGCCGGCATCCGTTGTGCCGACAGCCCTCGAGCACGTTGATGAAACCCTCGAGGTTGGAATCGATATAGGCATAGGGATTTTCGATCGAGTAGCGAACCCCGGCCTGCGCTGCGAGGTGAATCACCACGGCGAACCGGTACTCTGCGAAGAGCGCCTTGATCGCCCCGCGATCCGCGAGATCGAGCTTCACGAAGGTGAAATCCGGATTGCGCTGCAGGATGTCGAGCCGCGCCCGCTTCAGCGCCGGATCGTAGTAGTCGTTCAGAACGTCGAGGCCGACGACCTTGCTTCCCTTGGCCAGCAATTGCTGCGTGACGTGGAAGCCGATAAAGCCGGCAGCGCCGGTCACCAGAACGGGCGGAGTTCCCATGAATGACGCTTTCGTTAGAGCCGCAGCAGCTCGATATCGGCGGGCTTTGCGCTTCGATCCAATTTGGCCTTGACGTCGAACACGATGCCCTTGCCGCCGTGAAGCAATGTCTGGATCCGCGGCCACCCGAGTTGCAGAAAATCGTCGTGAGCAACAGCAACGATCACGGCGTCGGCCGGCTGCAGCTTGTCCAGATCGACCGGCTCGATCCCGTACTCCCGCGAAGCGTCGCCGGGGTTCGCCCAAGGATCGCAGATCTGAACTGCAACGCCGAACGATTCCAGCTCACGCACGATGTCCACCACTTTGGTGTTGCGGATGTCGGGAACGTTCTCCTTGAACGTCAGGCCGAGGATCGTCACGGTTTCGCTCCGATATCGGCACCGCATCATCCGGCGGATGCACTGACGGGCAATCTCCGCTCCCATGGCGTCGTTGATCCGGCGACCCGCCAGGATGACTTCAGGATGATAGCCTGCTTTTTCCGCCCGGAAGGTCAGATAGTAAGGGTCCACGCCGATGCAGTGTCCACCCACCAGTCCGGGCTGAAACGGCAGGAAATTCCATTTCGTTCTCGCCGCCGCAAGAACGTCATCGGTATCGATTTCCAGAGACTGGAAGATCAGAGCCAGCTCGTTCATGAAAGCGATGTTGAGGTCGCGCTGAGTATTCTCGATGACCTTGGCGGCTTCCGCGACCTTGATCGAGGGCGCCCGGTAGATGCCGGCGGTGACGACCGAACCATAGACGTCGGCGACGATGTCGAGAGATTCGGCGTCCTGGGCCGAGACGACTTTGGTGATGGTTTCGAACCTGTGGTTCTTGTCGCCGGGATTGATCCGCTCCGGCGAGTATCCGACCTTGAAGTCGACTCCCGCCAGGAGTCCCGACGCCTGCTCGAGAACGGGAAGACACTCTTCTTCGACTGCGCCCGGATAGACGGTCGACTCGTAGACGACGATATCGTTTTTCTTCAGGACCGACCCCACCGCGCGCGAGGCGGACAACATCGCACCGAGGTCGGGCCGACGCGCGTCATCGAGCGGCGTGGGGACCGCCACAATGTAGAAATCGCATCCCGACAATTCGGCGACGACACTGGTGAACTTGATCGAGGCGCCGCGCAGCGCGTCCGGCTCGACCTCGCGCGTTCGGTCGAAGCCTTCATTCAGCTCGGAGATCCGCACGCGATCGACATCGAAGCCGACCACCTGGTACGAACGGGCAAATCCAATAGCAACTGGCAAGCCCACATATCCGAGACCGACGACCGCAATCTTCCGCATATTCGATCAAACTCCGAGCCGCGGGGCCGTCGATGACGGCCAAAACGCTGCCATCGTTAGCCTTTGTGCCGCGGCGAGGGCAATAGCAATCTGCGCGCCGAAACCCGTGATGATCGATCAAATCGGGCGCATTTTCCGCGCCGGATCCGGCGAATTGCAACCGGCTCCGCGCCCCGCCGGGCGACCGGAACGCCCGTATTTTGCAGCGGGCGGCGCTTCCGGTACAGTCGCGCGCTGACATTCAGGATTCGAGTTCATGGCCAAGACCGCACTGATATTCGGGATCTCCGGACAGGATGGCGCCCTGCTTGCGCTGCATCTGCTGGAGCGCGGATACGAGGTCCATGGCACGTCGCGTGACAAGGAATTGTCGAGCTTCGCGAACCTCAGGCGTGTCGGAATTCAGGATCGGGTTCGGCTGTATTCCGCCAGCCTCACGGACTTCCGCAGCGTGCTGCAGGTCGTCGCCGACGCCGCCCCCAGCGAGATCTACAACCTGGCGGGGCAATCGTCGGTCAGCCTGTCGTTCGAACAGCCGGTCGAAACCCTGGATTCCACGATCTTCGGGCCCCTCAACATTCTCGAATCGATCCGGCTTCTGAAGCTCGATGCGCGGCTCTACAACGCCTGCTCGAGTGAGTGTTTCGGCAATACCGAGCTGGCGGCGACCGAACAGACCCCGTTCAATCCGCGAAGTCCCTACGGCGTCGGCAAGGCGGCCGCATTCTGGACCGTCGCCAATTATCGCGATGCTTACGGCTTGTTCGCCTGCTCCGGCATCCTGTTCAATCACGACTCGCCGTTGCGTCCCCGTCGGTTCGTCACGCGCAAGATCGTCGCCGGCGCGGCCGATATCGCCGAGAAGAAATCCGACCGTCTGATGCTCGGCAGCCTGCATGTCGCGCGCGACTTCGGCTGGGCGCCGGAATACGTCGAAGCAATGGCGATGATGCTGGGCGCGGACAGCCCCGGAGACTACGTCATCGCAACGGGACAAACGCACTCGCTCGAGAGCTTTGTCGACAAGGCGTTTGCATTTTTCGGTCTGGATTGGCGCCGCCATGTCGAGATCGACGATCGCCTGATGCGTCCGACGGAAATCGTGACCAGCGCGGGAAACCCCGAGAAGGCCAAGCGGGTGCTGGGCTGGGAAGCAACCGTGACCATGGAAGAGGTGGTGCGTAGACTTTCGGAAGCCGAGTTGAGTCTACGGCACGACGCTTCCGCCTGAGCGCTCCGACAGAAACGCCGCGGCCGTTCTGCGCAGCCCTTCGTCGACCGAGACCGGCGGCGTCCATTCCAGAAGCTGCCGGGCCTTGCCGATCTCCAGCGAGAGCGAGTTCTGGAGTCGGCTGATCGCGGCTCCCTGACCGGCGAGCCTGGCGAGCCTTTCCAGCAAAACCGGCGGAAACGGCAGCAGCCGCGCCCGGACTTCGAGCGCCGCGGCCAGCCGCGTCAGCAGTGCAGGCGTCGAAAGGTCCTCGCCGTCGCTCACCAGAAAGGTCTGATTGGCGGCCGCCGGGTGAACGAGGCTGGTCATGATGACGTCCACCAGATTGTCGACGCCGATCAGGCTTCTCCGGTTCTCGATGCTGCCCAGCGGCAACGGGACTCCGCGGTGCAGCCAGCGCATCATGGTCCGGAAATTCGCACGAACGCCCGGACCGTAGACCAGCGGAGGACGCAGGATGACGAGGCCCGGCTCTCGCCAAGCGAGCGTCCGCAATCCGATCTCGGCCTCGAGCTTGGAGATCCCGTACGGGTCGACGGGCGCAGGCCCGTCGGTTTCCGATATCGAACGGCCCGGTGCCGTTTCCTCGCCGTTCACCTTGACCGAACTGACGAACACGAAGCGGCGCACATGCGCGGCGGCGTGGCGTCCGAGGTTCATCGTGCCCTCGACATTCGTGAGCCGATACTCCGCGAGCGGATCCGCGCTGCCGTCATTCATGACGTGAACTCGCGCGCCGAGGTGGACCACGGCGTCGCACCCCTGCAATGCCGGCCCCCAATCGAAATCGCGATCGAGCCGCGTCCCACGCACGAGGTCGATTCCCGGCGGCAGCCCCTGCTCGTTGCGATGAACCGCGGCCCGGAATGATACGCCCTGCCGCACAAGGCGCTGCACCAGGTGCCGGCCGACAAATCCCGACGCTCCGACCAGCAGGACCTTCACGTCGGTTCCAGTCCGCGGTAGACGCTCAGGGTCTGGGCGACGACATGCTCCAGAGCGAATTCGGTTTCGACGCGCTTCCTGCCTCTCGATCCCATCGCCGCCCGCCGGTCGGGATCCTCCAGCAGGACCTTGATCGCCGCTGCCAGTTGGCCGATATCGCCGGCCGGAACCAGCTTGCCGTTGTCGCCATCGGTGACGATCTCGCGGCACCCCGCAACGTCATAGGCGACGATGGCGCAGCCACCCGCCGCGGCTTCAATCAGGATCTTCGGCACGCCCTCGCCGTACGTCGTCGGCAGGCAGACCAGTGCCGCGCCGGCGATGATCGCGGGCATGTCGCTGCGATGCCCCCACCACTCCACGATGCCTTCGTTGTTGAGCCCCTCCAGCACCGATTGAGGGATCGACCCGGGATTGCCCGGATCCGGCGCTCCGAGAACGACGAAGCGGGCGGCGACGCCGTCTGCTTTCAGCAGCGACGCCGCCTTCACAAAATCGCCGATTCCCTTGTCCCAGATCATCCTGGACGCCAGGATCACGATAGGCGGACTGGATTCGGCGCGCTGCTCTGCGAACAATTGCATATCCACGCCTGATCCCTTGATGAGGCGAATGCGGTCCGCGGGAATCCCGATATTGGTGGCGAGCACGTTCGCATCGTCGGAGTTCTGCACGATTGTCAGCGTGCCCCTTCGCTTCAGGGCAATCGCCAGCAATGCCCTGATCGCGGGACGCAGCAACGCCGCCTTTCGGGTCTTGGAGGAGAATACGAAACCAAGACCCGCCAGATTGTTGACCACGCCACGGACGCCGGCCATACGCGCGGCAATTGAACCGTACAGCACCGGCTTGATCGCGATGTGATGGACGATATCCGGTTTGTACTGTCGGTACAGCGCGGCCAGTTCGGCTATCGCCGCCAGTTCGCCGATCGGATTGCGCCCACCGCGCCGCATGCTCCGCAATCCGATGGGCGTGATACCTTCCCTTGCGATGAGTTCGGCATGATCTCCCAGCCGTGTCGCGACGAGCACGTCGTATCCGGCGTCGCGCGCCGCGCGGGCCAGTGGCAGCCGGTGCGAGACGAAATACCAGTCCTCCGTGACCACGAACATCAGCCGCTTCTTGACAGGCACAGCGGACCTCCGGCTAGAGCGGCCGTATCACGACGCGCAAATCGCAGACCAGGAAATCCTCCTCCGCAAACGCACGAAACTGCGGGGCCATCTTGGCGCGCGGCAGCGGAAGCGCGGGCCAACGCTGCTCCGACACCACCTCGACGGCGAATCCCGCGGCCTTCATCTGGTCGATCATTTCGCGCGGGCGCAGCCGGTTGGTGTAGAACCCGCTGCCGCTGAATGCCTTGGATTCCCAGATCGCGTCCGAGAAGCGGAGGTTGTTCAAGCCGCCTCCGAGATGATCGCGGAAATCGATGCTGTGGACGCCGATGGCGTCGGGCGCGGCCACCCGCCGAAGCTCCTGCATCAGCGCGGAAAAATCCGCCCGCGGGACGTGCTCGAGCACCACCTGAGACCAGAAGAAATCGACCGAGCCATCCGGAATCGCGGCCAGCGATCGGGTCCCCTCCGTGAGGTAGACCACGTTGGCCTGATCCATCGCCTCACGGATCGTTGCCCCGGTGATAGACGGCGCCGGCATGCCACGCGATGTCAGGATCGCCATCGCCTCGCGACAGTTCTGAACGTCTGTTTCGGCAAATGCGCCGGCATCGACCAGCCACGCACGACGGGCGCCGAAGGCCCGGGCGACAAAGCCGGAAAGCACGGAATCGCCGGGGCCGAGTTCGAGCGATTGAAACTGCGCCGGCATCTCGTGCCGAAGTTGCGCGTCCTTGAAGTGACTTTCGAACGCGGCGATCGCCCGTTCGGGCACCATCATCTCGCCGTGGCGGAAAATGCCGATACGTTTCCAGAATCCATAGGGGACGGGAAGGCGCGCCAGCCCGAGTTTCGCGCCCAGTTTCACCCACCAGGGCAACCGCGAGATCACACCCATTGGCGAATTCTCTGGTGCCAGATATCAAACATCAGGATTGTCCAAAGCTGTCCGCCGCGGTTGATCTTGCCGTTCAGATGCTCTTTCCACGTCGCCGCGATGACGCCGCGGTCGAGATAGTCATCGCCGTGACGAGCCGCGGCAAGATAGCTCGCCGCCCATTCCCTGAGAGGCCCCCTGAGCCAGTCGTCCACCGGAACGCCAAACCCCATCTTGGGACGGTCGAACATCGCGCGCGGAACGTAGCGACCGAGCAACCGCTTCAGGATGTGCTTGCCGGACCCGTCTCGGAACTTCATGTCCAGCGGAATCTCCCAGGCGAACTCGACCAGGCGGTGATCCAATAGCGGGACGCGAGCCTCGAGACCCACCCGCATGGTGGCACGATCGACCTTCGTCAGAATATCATCGACCAGATAGCTGCTGGTATCCCATGCCATCTGCTGCGCCGCGGCGGGAAGATCGGGAACTTGCGACGCCGGGGGCAGCATCAGCGCCGAGCCTGCACCAAAGCCCTGCGCCATGACGGCTTCTGGATGGGGCCATTGGGCGATCAGCCGCCCCTGCAACTCGGACAGGGAGGCCGCCGACAGCACCGAACCGATCTTCTGCATCTTTTGTCCAGGCAATGCGGGGCGCGCATTCCCAGGCAACATCGGTCCAAGCAGGTCGAATATCCTGTCCCAGCCGGCCGACGACGGCGCGGCGATGGCCGACGCCGCCACGCGTCGCAGCGGGAGCGGAATCTTGCTGAGCCGGCTCCAGTAGTTCGAAACGAACATGTAGCGATTGTAGCCGCCGAACAATTCGTCGCCGCCGTCGCCCGAGAGGCTCACAGTGACCTTTTGGCGCGCCAGCTCGGCGACGAGGAAGGTCGGAATTTGCGAGATGTCTGCGAAAGGCTCATCGTAGATGTCGGGAAGCGACGGCACCACCGCCAGCGCATCCGCTTCGGTGATGTAGAGTTCGGTGTGATCTGTGCCGAGATGCGCCGCAACCTCGGCGGCGTAGCCGGCCTCATTGTAAGCGGCACTGTCGAAACCGATCGAGAACGTCTTGACGGCCGACGAGCTTCTGGCCTGCATCAGCGCGGTCACGACGCTGGAATCGATGCCACCGGACAGGAAGGCGCCCAGCGGAACATCGGAAACCATATGCTGGGCGACGATATCCCCCAACCGGGTATCAAGCTGATCGAGAACCTCGGTCTCGTCCATCCTCAGATTGGCGAAACCGCGTGCAACCGTTGCATCGACCGACCAGTAAGGCTTCGGTTCGGACAGATGCCCACCGCTGAAGGTGGCGATCGTCGCCGGCGGAAGCTTGAAAACCCCCTCGAAAATGCTCAGTGGCGAGGGAACGTATCCGAGCCGCAGGAATTCCGAGAGGCCGCGACGGGAGATCTCCGGAAGGCTGCCTCGCCAAACAACGATCGGCCGCAGTTCGGATGCGAAAGCCAGCGCACCGTCGATCACTGAGTAGTACAGCGGCTTGATGCCGATGCGGTCGCGGACCAGCGACAAGGTCTTGTCGCGCCGGTCCCAGACCGCGATCACGAACATGCCCGCCAGCCTCGATATGGTGTTTTCGATTCCCCAATGGTCGAAACCCGCGACGATGACTTCGGTGTCCGACTGGCCGTGGAACGGATAGCCGGCGCGCAGCAGCTCGTCGCGCAGCTCCAGGTAGTTGTAGACTTCGCCGTTGTAGGACATCGCGAATCTGCCGGACGCCGACACCATGGGCTGAGCGCCGTGCGAGGACAGATCGATGATCGACAGCCGTCGGTGCCCGAGCGCGACCTCGCCGTCCTCGGACAGCCAGTGCCCCTCTCCATCCGGGCCGCGATGCGCGAGCGCATCGGTCATCCGCTTCAGGATCTCGAACTCGACCCGGACTCCCCGGGCACTCGCGACGCCGGCGACACCGCACATTATGTCGGTCCAGCCCGGCGGCGCGACGAGATCGTCTTCAATATCGGCGAAAACTGCGCGGCGATGGCGGACCACGCCAGCACCTCGGTCGCGTGCCTCTTGGCCCCCTCGGCGCAACGCGACCTCAGTTCGTCGTCGTCGATGAGGCGGCCGAGAGCCGCCGCGATCGCGGCGGGACTGGTGTCCGCGGCGACGATACCGGTCTGTTCGTGCAGCACCTGCTCGGCAAGACCGCCGACCGGCGTCACGACGGCGGGAATTCCCGCCGCTCCGGATGTCGCCAGCACACCGGACTGGCTGGCGCCGCGATAGGGCGCGACGACGATATCGATGTCCTCGAAGACCGCACCAACCTCCTCTTCCGGAATCCAGCGGTTGTCGATGCTGACGTCCGCCAGTCCGTCGAGCTGAGCGCGATACTGCACGATATCGCCGGGCCCGGCGATCCGCAGGGCGATGTTCTTGCCCTCGCCCTTCAGGAGCCGGTAGGCCTCGAGCAGCAGGTCGAGCCCCTTGTATGGCAGCAGCCGGCCGAAGAACAGCAGTTGCAGCGGTGCGTCTGTCCGGGCCTGCGCGGACACGCCCCGCACCGCATAGGGAAACACGCCGAGCGGGATCACCCAGACGCGGTCGCGGGGATAACCGCTCATTTCAGTGACCAGCTTCCGGGTGTTCTCGGTCAATGCAATGATGCCGTCGCTGGATGCGATTTCGCTGTCGAGCATCCGCTTGCGGATAGCGACATCGTCGCCCGCATGAGGCAGCGCGTCGTGCAGCACCAACAGATAGACGACATCCTTCGGCTTGCGCCACAACACCGGCACATCCCAAAGATGGCTCATCGTGCAGACCACGACCGAAATATCGTGCTCGCGGACGTATTTCCAGAATTGCGCTCGGATCAGTGGAAGCCGCGCGAGCGAGAGTAACGCCGTGGGGATGCTGTTGTACGTATCGATATGAAAGCCGGGCAGACCGAGGCCGTCGAGATCCGGGAAAATATCGCCCTGCTTCGACAACGACAGATGCAGTCGAAGCCCCGGATCCTTCTGCAATTCCCTCACCAGTTCGTAGGTGTAGCGCACGCCGCCGCCGCGGCGCCCCCAATGCCAGATCATCACGTTGCGGCGCGTTGTCCCCCGCGCCGCCGACACGCCTGCCGCGCCCTCGCTCGGTGACGACCCGGCGCTCATGCTTTCGTCCCGCGATACACGCAGTGAATGCAGACCGGAATCAAACCGGCCTCTATTCGCACGGATTCGAGCAGGTCCGCCGCTCCGACGATCCATCGATTGGAAGCCAACGCTGTCGGCACCAGTCTGAACAAGCGCGACGTCCCCTTGACGCCATGACGAGCAAAGCTGCGAACGATCGCGCCGCCCGTGACCAGTCGCTCGTTGCCGTAGACGAACCGCTCACCGGTGGCCTTGTCGGTCTTGTCGATGATGGTCCTGAAGCCGCGGATGCGAAACATCTTCCACTGGATCAGCGGATTCCAGGCATTCGGCTCGACGATGACCAGAGACCCGCCCGGCGCCAGCAGGCGGGCGATCTTTGCGACGATCTCGTCGCGTGGTTCGAGATGGTGAAAGGTGTCCTTCATGTAGATCAGGTCGTATTGCGCGTCGGGAAGGTCGAGCAGATTGATGCGCTGAATATCGACCTCGACGGGCGCTATCCGAGCGCTCACGTGTTTCGTGAGCAGCTTGGCCGCGGTGGTCCATTCGGACTTCACGTCGATGCCGGTGACCCTGGCGCCGTGCAGCGCGAGCCAATGCAGATCCGAACCGATTCCGCAGCCGATCTCCAACACCCGCAGACCGGGACGGACCAATCCGATCACGTCCGAAAGCCGCCGATCATAGGTGCGCCAAAGATAATCGCTCGAACCCGACGCCTGGAAATATTGAGGATAATTCGCGCGAAAGGGAATTTGATCCTGATCCACCGAATGCAGGCACCAGGCGAAAAATGCCGACGGCGACACCAGGGCAATATTCGCATCGGTCATTGCAGCGGCCTTGAGTGAGGTGATCGACATCAGCTTTGGCGCCGTTCCCGGAGGGGAATGCCAGGGTGCGAACCCTATAAGGTCCTATCCCTGAGAGAACAAGCTGGTCTGCAACCAGCTGACGGCATTGCGGAAACGAAGGCGCCGCGAACGAGGCGGCGGAACTTGCGCCATCGGGATTTGCACGGCGGCTGCCGACGGCCCGCGCGTCGGCGCGCACCCGCTCAGGTTGTCGGCGTCGGCCGGCGCTGAACGCCGAAAATCAGCCGGGTGAACTTCCGCTCGCCGGTCTTGCCGTTCGGCGCAACGGGTCCCGCGACCACGACACATATCAAGATGATCGTCGTCAGATAGAATCCCCATATCTGTGGCACGTAGGGAATATTGACGAGCAAGGCCGGGAAGAACGCCAGACCACACAGCCAATAGGTCAACGAATCGGCATCGGTGGCGGCGTACAGGGCCTTGAGCAGGAGCCGCACCGCCAACACCGCCAGGAACAGGCCGAGCAATACGAGCCCCAGAATTCCTGTATCGACCAGCGCGTTGAGAAACATGGTGTGCGGCGACGGAAAGCTGCTTTGCGAGTAGCCTCCGACACCCGCCCCGTAGCCGAACATCGAATTCAGCACCTTGGACAACGTCTGCAGCCACTGCGCCCACGGCACCCAATTGCCGGATTGCTCTCTCAGATCGTTCCCGATCGAGGACAGGAAAGGAGCGGCGCCCATGGTCTCGGCGATCAATCCGACACGGTCGTGCACGTCGAAGAAGTGGCCTTTGAAACTCAGCGTGGCGGCCTCCTGATCGCCGAAGAGGGCACGGATCGCCGCCGGAAACGAGTTGTAGAAGAACCCGGCATAGGAGGCGACGATCGTCGACGGAAGCAAGGCGACGGTCCGCCATCGCATCTCTCGTCGCAACAGCAGAGCCAGCAGCATCACCGCGCCCGCGATCCGCGCGGATCTGCTGCCGGACATCACCACCAGCCATGGCACCAATTGCAGATACAACATGACCAGCGTCGACCTGATCCTGTTTCGATGCATCCACAGCAGCGCCACAGGTACGCTGATCAGCAGGAACATCCCGAAATTCACCGGTCCGGGAAAAGTGGACTTGATGCGTTCGTAGAACGCCAGGCCGAAAACGGTGTCGTTGCCTTCGTGTGACTGAAACAGGAACAGAAGCGGGATCGTCACGAGGCAGATCAGGCCCTGGGCGAGAAAACCTCCGACCGCGCCTTCGAGCATATCCGCGAAGGCCTTCTCGCGCCGCTCTGCTGCGCCCGAAGTCGTCACGAGAACGACGGCGAAGGCGCCGAACAGGATCAGAAACGCCAGCCCGACCTTGAGTTGCCAGAGGTTCTGGAACAGGAACCAGTTCAGGGTGGTCGAAACGGCACACACGGCGAGATACGCGACGTAGATCTTGACCGCGCCGCAATCGCGAAAGCTTCTCGACCTGGGGCCGGTCACCACGAGCGAGATCGCGGTGAGCACGATCACCAGGTGGGCGTATTCCTGGATGAACGGCAGCAAGGGAAGCTTCGGAACGACCCCGATGGCTCCGGACACCCCCAAGAGCCAGTAGGTCCACTTTCCCTGCACCAGCAAGGCGACCGTCGGCAGCAGGAAAGCCGCGAAGATCGATGCTCTGACCCAGAGTGGAATATCGAGTTCGGAAAATTCACCGCTACCCCAATCGAGATAGCTCGAGCGGACCACCGCCCAGACGAACGAGACTGCCACCAGCCAAGATATCGTTGAATACTTGATCGAAATATCGGTGACGCGAAACCACCGAGGGAACGAAAGCCGAAACTCCGACGCGAAAAACTGTCCTGACCGCTGCAATGGAGTTCCCCAGACCGATCCCGAAGGGAAATCGAGGTCGCTAGCCCGCCTCGTTCAGATACGTCGACGAATTTCCATTGCGATGGACGATACGATGGCCCTACACCGCCCTGCAATCAAAAAGAGCAGTCGTCCCGAAAAGCTTTCCACGCCCCAGCAAGTAATCGATCGAGACAACCTCGAACCCGACGAGCTTCAGGAAGTAACCGACGAGCTCGTGGTTTGGCACAAAGATATGCTGATCATGCAAGGGATGGTTGGTGTTCCAATTTGGACCAAAGAACCCGCTGAACCGCCCGGCCACAGCATAGCCGATGATACTGCGCAAATTATGCACGTTCGGAAACGTCAAGATCAATCGGCCGCCCGGCTTTGTCAGCCGGCGCGCCTGAGTGAGGAATTCGTACGGATTGACCAAGTGTTCCAGTACCTCAGTCGCGGTCAGCACATCGAAGGTCGCGCCGCCCAGCCGATCCGCCCAACCGGCCTGGCTGAGGTCGATTTCTTCGACCCTGCTGACTTGCGGCGGCACCTGGACCTTCCAGCCGACGCCGGTCAAGGAATCGAAACCCAACTCCTTGAGACGAACCAGTAACTCACCTTCGCCACAACCGAGATCGGCGATGCGGGCATGCTTGTCGGGGAAGAGATCGACGATCCTCTTGCTGACACCATCGCGAATTGCCAAGCTGTTAGGATCGTTCATTGGATCTCAACCTCCACCAAATCCGTCGGATCGCCATGATGGCCGTGATCAGCGGTTCGGGAAGCCGGTGCTTCTGCAACACCATCCCGAACTCCCGCATGCTCAGATCCAGATTGGTCGCCGACACTCCGTCCTGACGCATCACGGTCATTTCGACCGGGATATGGTTGGCAGGAAAGCGGTCGACCAGTCGCAAAATCATATCGTGGTCGGCGGCGACCCGGAAGCCGACGTCGTAAGTTCCGACCGCCCCGTACTGAGCCGCCGAGACGACGAGAGACGGATGCGGCAAGTAAGCCGAAAAATACAGCGGCCATTTTCGGAACGGGAAGCGCTGGACGACTCGTCCACCATTTGCGTCGGCCCGAATGAGGTCACAATAGTTGACTGCATCCTCTTTCAGCTTCGGAACGATGCGGGCCAGCACATCGTCCGACGCGTAGTAATCGTCCGAATTGAGCAGATGAATCCAGCGGCCACGCGCCATCCCGATGCCCTTGTTCATCGCATCGTAGATGCCCTTGTCGGGTTCGGAAATCCAGCGCACCGAAGAGCCCGCGGCGTTCAGAATGTCGAGCGTCCCGTCCGTCGATCCGCCATCGACGACGATATGCTCGAAGTCTCGGAAGGTCTGGCTGCGAACACTGTTCAGAGTGTCGGACAGGGTGGCCGCGCTGTTGTACGTCACCGTCACGATCGAAAGGCTAGGCGCTTGACCAGGATCGCGCATCGATTCTTTTCGTGTCCACTGCTTGGCCCAAATTCCCTTGCAGCGCTATACTCGTTCTGTCGGGCAGCAGCAACATCCGATATGCTTCGGTCGCGGGCCTGCGAAACAGCGAAATCCGCGCGAGACCGCAGCGGGAGGGCCAGGACGACATGCACCATGCAGTTCACGGACAGAACTATTCCAGCCTTAGACCGAAGCCTCGCGCGAGACCCAGCTTGCCGCCTTTCTAGGACGACCGCATGAAAGACGCGCCATACCGAGCGCTGGGCGGCTTCCGCTTCGCTCTAGCAGCTGCCGTCGTGCTGAGTCACACTTGGTTTCTGAGCTTCACGGACAGACGCTTCGTTCAGGACCTCGGGATCGGCAACGTCGCGGTGATGGGCTTCTTCGTGCTGTCCGGGTTCATCATCTCCGAGGCGGTTGATTTCTTCTATCGAGATCGTCCGGCAGCGTTCCTGAGCAACAGGTTTCTCAGATTGGCGCCTCCCTATTGGGTCGCCGCCGCCCTCTCGATTGCCGTGCACTGGGCGTTGTTGAATGCCTGGACGCTGAGATTGCCGGACTATTCGTCGAACCCGAGCAACATGTTCGACATGCGCAATCTCGCAGTCCAGATCACCGGAATATTCCCGATCTTCAATGTCAACCAGTTTCTCCCGCGGGAGGAATGGTACTACTTCGTTCGCTTTGCCTGGGCCATTTTCGTCGAGTTCGTATTTTATTATTGCGTCGCAATCTGCATCGCCCTTTGGCCGATCGCGAGAAGAATCGTCGGCATGCGAGCCTATCTCGCTTCGATCGCGGCCGGGGCCATCGGCCTGCATGTTTTCAGCGAGTACGTTCGTCACCTTCACACGAGCTTCGCTTTTTTTCCCTACTTCGTTCTTGGCACGAGCATCTATCTGCGCAAGGTGTATCGCGATACGCTCGCCAGCGGGGTGATGGTCGTTTCTTATATTCTGATCGCCATCCACTTTCTTCGCTACACGCAGGGTCAGCTTTCGCTGCACGTCGACTGGTGGAGCGGCGCGGTTCGGCCCGTCGTGTTCATCCCCACCCTGGCAATGTTGGCTGTGCCGTTCCTGCTCGCATGGATATCGACAATTCGTCTTTCTGCGAACTGGATAAAGCTCGATCAATCGCTGGGCGATCTGACTTACCCGCTGTATCTGAATCACTATGCCGTCTTGGTTGCGGCCTATTCTTTGTTTCCGGAGCCCAACCCGATCGTTCAAATTCTCACGGTGGCGATATCAATCGTTGCATCATACGTCTTGCAGGTCTTGGTCGAGGGGCCGATGTCGAGACTGAGAGACCGGATCAGGGGGCGGCGTCTCGTCGTGCCGCGGTGATCTCGACTGGAATTCCATGCGATACTCTGCTGCGGAATTTTATCCAGCGATCTCCGAGCTGATCGATCCCCGATCGGACCGGTTGCCGTTTCGCCTGCCCGTCCATTTCAGAAAGACATAGCACGCCCACAGCAGCTGGGAATGATCGGCTCGCAATTCGCGGTGCTCGGTCGCAAATCGCTCGATGGCCCGCGAATCCAGCGTGGTCTGGCGGGCGGCCAGGTCCAGAAGCTCGTCGCGGATACGGCCATCCCTCATCCATTTGCGGATCGGCAGCAGGAATCCCTTCTTGCCCCGGGTCAGGATTTCGGGCGGCAGGTCGGAGCGGAAACTCTCGCGCAGTATGTGTTTGCGCACCCCGCCGTTGATCAGGAACTTGTCGGGAAGCCCCAGCGCAAACGCCACCAGCCGCGAGTCCAGAAAGGGCAAGCGCACTTCGAGTCCGTGCTGCATGCTCGCCAGATCGACCTTCTTCAGCATATCGGCCGGCAGATTGAAGCGGATGTCCGTCACCAGCATGTCGCGCAGCGTGTGGAGGTCGAGGTCGACGAGATCGCCCGGCAGCGCGCACGCATCGGCGTTCGAAAACCCGAGCGACTGCAACTGCTCCGGCGACGCGTAGGAGCGCCAGGATAAATATTCCTCGCCCGCGGTATCCCGCATATGCATGCGGAAGAAGGCCGCCGCCCGCAACTTCGAGTTGCCGATGCTGGCGGGATTGCCGTGTGTCGGCAGGCGGCGGAGCACCCGCTTGATCCAGCCCGGGATGCGCGCACTCACCTGCATGGCCGAATACACGCCGTATCCGGCGAACAGCTCATCGGCGCCATCGCCTCCCAGAATGACCTTCTCGCCGACATGCGAGCACAGAAAGGCCGTCGGAATCAGCGATGCATCGGCATAGGGTTCGCCCAGGAGCCCGAGGGTCCGGTCGGTGAAATCGGCGAGCCGTTCCTCGGTCACGTCGATCACCCGATGGTCGATCCGGGGATAGCGGGCGGCCAGCAATCGCGCATACGGACTTTCATCGAACGCGGGATCGTTGGGAAATCCGATCGAATAGGCCGTCATCCGGTCGCCGGCGATCCCGGCCGCAATGCTGGCGATGATCGAGGAATCAAGCCCGCCGCTGAGAAAGGTCGCGATCGGGACGTCCGAGGCCGCCAGGCGCTGTTCGACGGATTCGGTCAGCAGCCGCCGCAATTGCGTCTTCGCGGCGTCGAACGACGGCTCGGCCTTCCGGAGCGGGGCGCCGCCGGTGGTGAGCTGGTAGTAGGAGCCCTCGCGGATCGTCCAGTCGTCGACGGTCAGTTGCAGCCAGCAGCCGGGCTTGATCTGCTTCATCCGCTCGAACGGCGTGAACGGCGCCGGCAAATAGGAAAAGCGGAACAGCAGCGGCAAGGCGGCCCGATCGATCACGAGATCGCCGTCGCCCGCCAGCCGTTCGATCGCCGGAATCTCGGACGCGAACAGCAGCTTCTCGCCATCCTCGAACACAACCATCGGCTTTTCGCCGTAGCGATCGCGCGCCAGCGTCAGGCGCCGCGCGCTGCGGTCCCAGATCGCAAACGAGAACATCCCTTCCAGGGTCTGCAGGCAATCGAGTCCGTCGCGCGCGAAGGCCTGGAGCAGAACTTCCGTGTCGGATTCCGTGCGGAATACACAGCCGCCACGCTCGAGCTCCGCACGCAGCGCGCGGTAGTTGTAGATTTCCCCGTTGAAGACGATGCTCAGCGGCCCCAGATGCATCGGCTGCGTCGATCGGGGATCGAGATCGATGATGCTGAGCCGCCGGTGCCCCAGAAAGACGCCGGCTTCGCGGTGTTCTCCCTCGGCGTCGGGCCCGCGATGCGCCAGGGCGGCGAGCGCAGCGGCGCCGATCGATGGTGCCAGCAGTCTGTCGTCGCGCCAGATGCCGCCCGCCAATCCACACATCAGGCGCCCGCCAACAGTTCCGCATACATCGCGTGATATCGCTCGACATTCGCCGCGATCGAATACTGCTCCTCAACGCGCTGCCGCGCCCGGCGACCCATTCTGGCCCTCAATTCGGCATCGTCGATCAGCGCGATCAGCCTGGCGGCCATCGCATTCGGATTCCGCTCGACAATGAATCCGGTGTCGCCCTCGATGTGACATTCGGAGACGCCGGGCGCATCGACCACGACGCTCGGCAGCCCCAGCGTCATGGCTTCGAGGACGGCGTTGCTCATCCCCTCCACCTCGGAGGCATGAACGAAGATATCGCTGTTGACGATACGGCAATTGATGTCGGTGACGTGGCCGGGGAACCGGACCTTGTCGGCGATGCCCAGCCGCCCCGCCAGGGCGATCAGATTGTCCCGCTCCGGTCCGTCGCCGGCGACGATCAGTTCGACATTCGGCCGTTCGCGCACCAGCACGGCGAACGCCTGCAACAGAAACGCTTGGGCCTTGTGTGGAAGCAGCCGTGCCGACGAAATCAGGGTCACGATCCCGGGCGGATGATGCCTTTCGCAATCGGCCGCGGCGCTGACAAAGGCCTGCCAATCGATGCCGTTCTCGAGGGTCAGCACCCTCCCGCCGCGAACCAGCGACGTCAGCGACGCGGCGGTCGCCACGGATACGCCGGCGACGACGTCGAACGGCCTGTAGAGCAGCTTGAAGATCGGATGGGATCCGGCTTCCGACTTGGTGCCGCGGTGGACATAGACAAAGCGAATGCGCGGCATGAACCATGCCGCGAGCCAGCACGCGGCGGCGGCCTGAATGCCGTGCGCCACGCAGATTCGATGCCGACCCGCGGCCAGCAGATACAGCATTCGCACCTGAAGCACCGGAAGCACCAACAGCAGCAGCAGCATCTCGCTGCGCAGCGCAGGAAACACCGGCGCCTTCAATCCGAGCACGATCTTCTGCCGCAATCCCGGAATTCGCGCGAAGTAGTCCTCGCATTCGGGGTTGTTGTAGATGGAGAGGAAGGTGATCTTATAGCGGGCGGGATCCTCGGCCGCGAACAGCCGCGCCAGCTGACGCTCGCCGCCATGGACGCCATAGGTTCGCAGGACGTGCGCGACTGAAACTGGCATGGGGGGCTGCGCGGAATTTCTGGCCGGTCGAGTGGTTGGAGCGTCGTCCGTCACGGACGGCTTCGGATCAATTCCGTCGCCGGATCGGTGGCCCGGCCGATTTGCATCCATCAATGTCGTCGCCCGGCGGTCTTGTCAATTTGCGAACGAGACGCCTCGGCGAGTTCCTCGAACAGGGCGATGTAGCGTCGCGCACAGTCCAGCAGGTCGAATCGGGTCTCCGCAAGCCGGCGTGCGGCGCTCCGCACGTGTGCAGCATCGGGGCGATCGAGAAGGCTGGCCACCCCCCGCGCGAGCTCCGCATCGTCGCCCGTCGATGCCAGATAGCCGTTCACCTGATGGTCGATCGCATCCGGGATACCGCCCGCGGCAAATGCGGCGACCGGCGTCCCGCAGGCGACCGCCTCCAGCACCACGTTCGGCAGGTTGTCTTCCAGAAACGGCGCGATCAGCACGTCCGCGGCGGAATAGATCTCCGCCAGCCGTTCCTCGCTGCCGATGCTGCCGAGGTGATGGACGGGGTAACCGGCGATCGAGGTGGCGGCCCCCTGGGTGGCGCCGCCGAAAACGACCAGCGAGAGATCCCTGCGGCCGGCAGCCGCGAGGTTCTCGATCGTCCGCAGCAGATGCGCATAGCCCTTGCGCGGATCGTCCGTCGCGCTCAGAGCGCCGAACAGGACGATCGTACCGCTCTCCGGCAGTCCGATCGTGTGGCGCGCCGCCAGCCGGTCGCGCGGCCGAAACACCTGCAGATCGACACCGGTCGGAATATGTTCGATCCGCCGGCCGCCAAACAGGCTGGAACGGCCCGCCAGACCGGCGATCCAGCGGCTCGGGGCGACGATGGTCAGATCGAGGTCGCCATAGGCGGCTTCCCGCGCCCGCAGGCCCCTCCGCGACAGATCGTGCTCCTCGGTGCTGCCGAGCTGCGGACAGCCCCCACAGGCCCGCTCGAAGCCGGAGCAGCCCCCGGGATAATGGCACCCGCCGCTGAACGGCCAGATGTCCGAAAGCCTCCAGACCAAAGGTGCTGCTATGCCCTTCAACTGCCCGAAATTCAGAAAGGCGCCGGCGATCCAGTGCGCGCAGACGACGTCGGCGCCGGCGATCAGCCCACGGTCCAGGTGCCCATAGCGCAGGCACGACGGCGAAAACGGCGTTCCGAGCCGGTGCGGATAGCTCCTCAGCGTCCGCGCATTGAGATAGGCGACCACGTCGCTGCCAAGCCTGCCGACACCGGGCCAATGCGCCGGCACGACCGACGGATCATCGCGAAGCTTGCGACCGACATGGAACGTCGAGCGAAGCCCGAGCGTCTGCAAATTCTTGTGGATGCGATAGGCCGCCTTGTTCGCTCCGCCCTCGCTGTCGGACTGGGCCAGATGCACCACCGAGAGCGGCTTCATGACGAGGAACGATCCATGCTACTTGCGCGCGATGGAAATCAGCGATTGTGGCTTGCGAAAACGGTTGAGCAGGCCGGAGACACGGTAGCGCAGCATCGAAACGTCCGGCGACCGCGGCTGCGAAAATGTCCTGGCCTCGGTCTTCACCTCGCGGAAACCATGCGCCGACAGGCACTCGCTGAGCGAGGCCGACGACCAACTCCGCACATGCTGCCACCTGTGAAAGACGACATTCGACACGGGGCAATAGACCACACTGTCCTCGAGCACTTCCTCGTTCGGCGTCGTCACAATCAGCTGGCCGTTCTCTTTGAGGAGCTCCCGCGCCTGCTTCAACGTCAGGTCGAGCCAGCGGTCGTCCAGATGCTCGACGACCTCGAGCAAGAACACGGCGTCGAACCGGCGCGCTCCTTTGACGAGATCATCGATCGTCGCAAAGCCCAGGAAGTTCTGCCGCGATCCCAGCTCGACCGCCGAGCCCATCGTTTCGAGCGAAATATCGGCGCCCTGCACCACGAATCCCGCATCGAGCAAATGCGGGAGCAGATGACCCGGACCGCAGCCGTAGTCGAGCACGGTCGCCCCTGTCGGCAGTCCGCTGCTGACATATCCGACGACGTCGCGACCTTTTTGATAGCTGAAGTAGTTCTCGGGAAACTGCGAATGATAACCCCAAAAACGAGACAACGTCTCGTTGTCCCATTGCAGCGGAGTCGGACGTGGCGTGGCTGGCATGATCAATCCATGGCTTTCGCCGAGCACGAGACGGCGGGCTGCTCGAGCGGGGCGAGATAATCTATCGCAGCCGGCTGTTCCGCCCAAGCTGCAAAGTCGTCCAGATCGGCGTTCGCGGCGACTTCGCCGTCGGTCGCGACGGTGGGCACCAGATTCTGAAACAGCGGATCGACCGGGTCGGCGCCGATCACCGTCCTGAAACTTCGGTATATCCAGGGCCGGAGGGCGAACAGCGCGTGCGCATGAACCCTGGCGCGGCGGACCTGCGCCGGATCGAGCCGCTCGATGGTTTCGAGGTGCGCCAGTCTGTCCAGATATTGCGCGCGGCTGGTGCAATCTTCGGTGAATCCGAATCCCGAATAGCGCCCTGTTCCAGCAGTCACCACCGGCACCCCGAAGCACGGCAGCTCATAACCGATGCTGCCGCGGACCGTGATGCCGACGTCGACCATCCTGAACAGCGACATCGTGCTGATCTTGGTGTCCGCCGGCAGAATCTTGACATGGTCCGGCAATGCGCCGATGTGCTCGCGGATCAACCGCAATTCGCCGTATTCGTCGGTGGTGCCGGAGAGCTTGCGCTTCCAGATATTGGCCGGATGCAGCTTGACCAGCCAGTTCAGCCGCGGATTGGCGACCGCGGCCTTGACGGTTTCGATGAACCATTCGCCGTAGTTCTCGAATATGTCCTTGCCGTAAAACAGATTGGCGTCCCACAACACGTGCGAAAACAGCACCGCCGTGGGCTTGGACGGATCGAGACCGAGCTGTGCGGCGACCTCGTCCGCGGAGATATCGACCGTGCCCGGCTGATTGCGCGCCTGCACTTTCCAGGCGCCACCGTAGCGCTGCTCGAATTCCAGATCGAGCCTGCGATCCTGCTCGCTGCCCCACGGCTGCTGCATCAAACGATCCAGCGTCTCGGGCGTGATCGAATTCGGATGAATCCGACGCGTGATCGGCGTCAGTTTCTTCTGCACCAGGGCGTCCTCACGGGACGGCTGCGTGAAGTGAATCGTCGGGATGGCCCGCGCAATGGCGACATCCACGAACGGACCGAGCACGTGGTAGTTCGGCTCGTTGACCAGGATCAGCGCCGGCCTGGCCCGCGCAAGATAATCCTCGGCGGCGTGCACGAAGCACACCGACTGCGCCAGCAGTTTCAGCAACGCCTCACGAATCTCGGGATCGCGCGGATCGGGCGCCCCGTCGAACTGCCGGCGCGAGACCGACGACAGCAATTGCGGACCGATCCACGCTTCGCGATACGTCCAGGCCATCACCGACTGGAAATCCATCGGCGACGCCGCCCGACGTTCCGTCTCGGCAGCCATTGCGCTGCGCGCCCGCTGTCCCGCGACGAGGTCCTCGAAGGCCACGAAATCGGTGATCCCGTAAGCCCGGAAAATCCGTTTGGCATGCGAGTAGAGATTCGAGGTCAACACGCTCACGCGCCAGCCCCGCCGGCGCAGCGCCAGCGCCTGCATGCATTCCAGCTTCGTGGCGTAGGTGTTGTTCGACATGCTCAACACCAGCAACAGCGGAGCATCCGCCGCCGGCGCGGGCAAGTCACGCGCAAAGGCGGCGTTTCGATACGTCGTTCGCGCGTCCTGCCACAGCTTCAGCCCGCCATGGGGTGGTCTCACGACGCTGGCGATGTCCGCAACCGGACCGGCCAACGGCGTGCGGCGAAGCATCTCGAACAATCGCGACATCACGCATAGCCCGTTCGCAACAGATGATCCGCGAGCCTGAGGTCTTCCGGCGCATCGATGTCGATCGACGAAATTTCGTCCATTTCAAAGCCGATCGTCGGATGGCCGTAGAGACTGCCCGAGTCGAGAACGGATGCGCGCACGATCAGGATGGCCGGCCCGTTTCTACCGAACAGCACCTCCTTGTCCTGACGTCGCGTCTTTCCGATATCGCCGCCGAAATACGGGACCACCTCGCCACCCTGCTCGCGCATTTGACCTTCGGGCACGAAGCGATGGGGGACCCTCACGAGGCTGACCAGGGTCGCCGCCTGGCCGGCGCGAAATCTCTGGACTGCTTCCCGGACATGATGGGCGCGGCGGAATGGCGACGTCGGCTGCAGCAAGACGAGCGCCTCGACGTCCGTGCCGTCACGGCGCAGATGGGCGAGGCAGTGCTGCATCACCCCGAGCATCGGGGCCGCGTCCCCGGCCAACTCGGCCGGTCGCCTGAACGGCACGTCCAGCCCCAGCGCCCTGCCCGCGTCGGCGATCTCATCGTCATCCGTCGAGAGCATGGCGACGTCGATCACCTGCGACTCCAGCGCGGCCTGCGCGGTCCAGGCGAGCAGCGAACGGTCGCCGCACAGCGCGAGATTCTTACGCGGGATGCCCTTCGACCCGCCGCGTGCCGGGATGACAGCAGCGAGCGTCATCTCACCAGCGTCCGCGTCCGGAGGCCGTGACTCAATAGGTGATACACTTTTGGACGTCCACCCTCTCCGTGACGAGTATGTCGGCGATCTTCGTGCCCGCGGTTCCGTCTCCGTAAATCGGATCCATCGCGTAGCGGCCGTGCTCGACTTGCCTGGCGATCGCATCGGAAATCTGTTTCTTGTCGTAGCCGACGTCGATCACGTTGTCGCCGCGGTCACGCATGTGCTGCCGGGTGCCGATATTGACGACCGGAGTGCCGATATAGGCGCCCTCCCTGATGCCGCTGCTCGAATTGCCGACCAGGCACGCCGCGGAACGCATCAGATTGACGTAGGTCTCGATCGGCAAATTCTTGAAGAAGTGCATTCGGTCGTCCAGCTTGCGCTCGCGCCACTTCCGAATACCACGGGAGATATCGTCGGACCCCGCGTCGGCATTCGGCCACAGCACGATGGCCGCGAGGCCCTGTTCGCGAACCGCCTCGAGCGTCAGCGTGATCTGCGCCTCGCCGGTTCCGTATTCGGTGGTCACGGGATGCTGGGAAACCAGAGCGAAGGGCTCATCGACCGAAAACTGCTGGCCGACCCCCAGATCAAACAGACCGGCATCGAGTCCGCCGCTCGAACGCCCGAGGATTTCCGCAACCAGGTCGATGCGCGGACAGCCGACCATATGGACGTGCCGAGGCAGTTCGCCGAGCTTGATGATGCGTTCGGCCGCGCCCTGGCTCGCCGGGAAATGGATATGAGCGAACTTGGTGACGGCGTGCCTGATGCTCTCGTCGATGGTACCGCTGACTTCACCGCCCATGGTGTGAGCGACGGGAATATTCATGTAGGCGGCAGCCAACGTCGTGGCCATCGTTTCGAAACGATCGCCCACGGTGAGCACGACGTCCGGCCCGAGTTGCTCGAACAAAGTCGGAAGTTCGATGAGCCCGAGCCCGGTCGATTTCGCCATGGTCGCGGGGGTCTCGCCCTCGATCAGCATGGTGACCCGCGCGTGCGGCCGGAAGCCGTCCTTCTCGATCAGGTTCACCACCGATCCGTATCGATCGAGGACCGCGGAGGCGGCGACGATCAATTGCAGTTCGAGCGCAGGATGATCCTGGATCGCACGCATCGCCGATTTGATGGAACTGTAATTGGCACGCGACCCGACGACCACGCAGATTTTCCGTTTGGTCATTCGAAGTCCTCGTATGCGAACTTGTGGTCGCGCGGCAACGCCCGAACGATGCGTCGCCCGATCACGTCCTTGTACTTTGCCGCAGAGATCCCGTCGCCCGGCTTCTTGAAAGCCAGATGACGCATCTCGATTTCGGTTGCGGCCGGCAGATCGGTCGCCGAGACGATGCTCTTCTCGAAGATCAGCTTCATGTCGGACAGCGACGACAAATCGTCCTTGTCGACCGGGCTGGCGATGATCCGGGCGGTCTCCTTGAGCTCTCGGCAAAGCCGCCGAAACTCGTCCGGCTCCATGCTGTTCTTCGCATCGCTGCCGTACATCAGCTTGGAGAATGTGAAGTGCTTTTCGATCACCGTGGCGCCGAGGGCGACGGCGGCGATTGGCGCCGCAAATCCGAGCGTGTGGTCCGAATAGCCGACGGGGATGCCATAGCGCTCTCTCATGACGCACATCGCATTCAGTCCCACCTGCTCCGGCGGACAGGGATACTTGGAGGTGCATTGCAACAAGGTGAGCGCCGATCCGCGCAGGGCGCCGACCGCCGCATCGAGCTCTTCCCAATTGCTCATGCCCGACGACAGAAAGACCGGCTTTCCGGTCTGCGCGATGCGGCTGAGCAAGGGAATATTGCTGACTTCGCCGGAGGGAATCTTGTAGGCGGCGACACCGACGTCTTCGAGCAGATCCACCGCTTCGAGCGAGAACGGCGAGGACAAAAAGTCGACCTTCGTTGATTTCGCGAGCGCCGCGAGCGCGCGCCACTGCTCGGGCGAGAACCCGGTCCGCTTGAAATAGGCAGTGCGCGGCTCTGCCGAGAAGTAGGAGGGCGACGGCGCGTTCGGCAGCGTTTCCGCCTCTGCGATATGGGTCTGAAACTTGACCGCATCCGCCCCGCATTCTGCGGCGGTCTCGAGCAGACGGCAGGCATTGCCGAACGACCCGTCGTGAACCGAACCGATTTCCGCAATGATATACGGATTACTTGTTGCGGGCATGCTTTCAAGCTTTCTAGGCGGATGTACTCCTTGGAGCCCGATGTGGGCATACCGGAGTGCGAAGATTCAATCAAGGGCGGGCGGCGGTCCCGGAACGCGCGGCGCCGCCCCCTTGCTCAGCGCCCCAACAGGCGAAACGACAGCCCGTATAGTTTGGTACTCGCGACCGCCAAACCGAGGTTCCAGAGCGTTCTGACAGCGGCCGGTTGATGCAGGCCGAACTCCGGACGCCAGAGCCCCCGGAACATCCCCCTCCGATCCGCATCCAGAGACAGAACGCCGAGTGACGACACATCCAGCGATCGTTGTGCATCGGCTGCGCTGGCGAAGTTCATCTCGCGGTTTCGCAGTTCGGTCCAGCGCGGCCCGGGCGCTACGATCGCATGCTCGTAAAACGCCTGCTTGCCGCCAATCTGCTCGAACAGAGCGCGCTCGCCGCTACCGATCGTCAGATTATGCAACGCGACGACTCGAACGCGATCCGTGGTGGCCGCCGCCATCATCGAGATGGCCGGCCAACCTTTCGGGCCGTCAGCCAGGAAGCCGACCGGACCATCCGGCGTTCTCTTCGTCCAGCGCCCGAACTGCTCATACGCACTTCCCTTGATGAGCTCGATCGGCCAGGGCGACAGCCGCCGCCGGCACGCGGCCGCACGCGCCGCGTCATCCTCGAGATCGATCGAGATGATCCGACGGCCATCGCGGCTCGCCCAATCTCCGAGGATTTCCGTGGAGTAGCCGTCCTGACGACCCGACTCGACCACGGTCGTGACGCCTTCCACCATGCATTTTGCGAGGAAGAACGCCATCTCACTCGGAAAGATCGCTCCCTCGACCCATTTCTCGACATAGCCATTGAGCACGAGTTCTGCCGTCACTTCCGCCGCATCGCGAAGCGCCGATTCCGTATCTTTCTTCACATCGATCATGACGTCATTCTCGGAGCAAGATGGTCCCGCCGGACTCACGAATGGGCGGCTTTGTAGAGCCTGTGGAGCGCATTGAGCATTTCGGCAAGCCGCTTTCGCTCGACCGCGATCGTCGCAACCACGACAACGCCAAAGAATATCGCACGAACGGGCAACGAGGGTTGCAGCGCGGCTGACAGTAACCACGACAAGGCGATCAAGACAATTCCGCCGAACGCCCAACCATCCTGGAAAACCATCGGTCCGGCGAACTTGCCCGATTTCCAGCGCAGATAGCCGCGAAACAGCGCGGCTTCCAGGATCAGCGCGGCAACCGCGCCAGACAGTCCGAGTTGTAGACCGATACCGCCGAAACTGCCGATCACGAACGGCAGCGCGGCCAGAATTGCCAGCGAAAGGATGGCACGCGTACGGCTCACGAGCGGGGCCGCGCCGCGGGCATACAGCACCGCGGCTTGCGCGCGCCCCGATATGTGGACGAGAAGCACAATCACCAGCCAGGGTACATACAGCGCAGCCGGCGTCAGACGATCGTTCGTCAACATCGACACAAATTCCGTTCCGGCACACACGAAACCGACGCCGAACAGCGTGAAAGCCATGTGCACCGGCGTCCAGGCAGCCTCCGTCCTCGCGAAGGCGCGGCCGTCCTCGCGTGATTCCGCCAGCGAAACCGACCAGACGTTATGAGCAACGGCGTTCGACGCGCTGAGCAACATGCCGTAGTACAATCGCGCATGGCTGAGGATGCCGACCGCCGCCAGACCGAGATGGCTTCCGATCAGAGCATTCTCGCCGATCCCGCGCGCGCCGTCAGTCACACCGGCAAAGGCCGCGGTGGGCGCGTTGTGCCGGACGACCCGCAGCCAACGTTTCGTCGGCGAAGCCCACGGCTGTGCGCCGAGTGCTGCGACCGAAACCGACAGCGCGGCGAGTTGCCCGATCACGGCGCCGCCGAACAGCGAAACCACACCCAGATGCAGCCCGAACAGACAGACAAGCGTGCCGACAAACGTCCCGATCGCCTGCGCCACCATCTGCGCCGCGATCGCGTTGCCGCGACCGCTCACCGAAAACACCGTGGTTGCGAGCGCGGACGCGGCGCGCAACGGAATCAGCACGGCGGTCAACCCGACGATCGACCACGCGAAACCCTTGCCGTCGGCGTCGCCGAGGAAAGCGCCGAGCTGCGGCGCCGCGATGACGAAGACAATCGCCACCGCCGAGCTCAGGCAAAACGACACCACAAAGAAGCTCGCCAGCATCGCGCGACGCTCGTGGGCCGGCTCCACAGCGTAGTGCGCCGGCAACGCGAGACTGCCGCCGCCGTCGCCCAGCGCATTGGCGAAGGCGGCGACCGACATCAGCAGGGCGTATGTGCCGAAATCGGCCGCGGTGAGCACCACCGTGGTCAGCGGCAGCAGCGCTATCGCGAGAACGACCTGAACGCAGGTCGCGATCAGAAACACGATCATGCGGCCGGCCAAGCGGCCGCGGATCGCGGCGATCAGTCTCACCGCGCCGGATCGGCTGCGGCGTCGGACGTCCCGACGCAAACGAAAGACATCTGCATCCCCGTCTGAACGAAAGGCTCGAACCGGAACCGAGGATGAGCCTCGCGGAACTCCCGCCAGGCTCTCCGTTCACCGCGGTCCGGATCGGCGACGAAGCAATTCCAGTCGTCGAACACGATGATCGTGCCGACCTGCAGAAAATCGACCGCGAACGACAGAATCGGAACCGTCGACAGATAGAGGTCGCAGTCGACATAGATGACTGCGGCTTTTCTGGGTAGCAGCTCTTGGGCAAGGCGCGGCGTCAGGGATTCCGAATAGAACCCCTTGACCGTCCGCAACTGCTCGGCCGGGATTCCGTGGCGACGGCAGATCCGGACGAAGTTCTCCTCGGCGGTCGCCAGCTTCCCTTTCTGCCAGGCCTCCTGCCGATCGATCGCGGCGATCTCGGGCAGGCCCTCGAACGAGTCGAAGCCGATATATTGCCAATCGAAGAGATGATGGAAGCTGTCGTAAGCGAGCCGCATGGTCTTGGCCGAGAAGCAGCCGAATTCCATGTAGTAACCTTCGATCGGCCGATTGACGTTCGCGAAACGAGCGATGCACAGGAACAGGTACTCGCGTTCGGCGTCGATATGCCTCGCATAGGTCCGCAACCACCTTCCGCGCGCCGACAGCCGCGATATCTGCAGCATCCGAAACGTATCGCGCACGAGCGGTTTCCAGCTGTCGGGAAACAATCGGTAAGCCGGCAGCAATGCGGTTCTCAGACGGTCCAGCCAATTGATCGAGCCCATCGGATTCACTTCTCAGATTGCAGAACAGAGATTGGCGCTCGACATCACCGATCGGCTCACCCGACGCGCTGGATGTCTTCGATCCAGGCCTCGAGCAACGTCATTTCAGCGGCGGTCACGAGACCGAGACCGAGCATCGCTTCGTAGCACCGATGCAGATCGTGGGCGATATTGGCCACGCCACCCTGCAACGGTAACTGTTCCAGCATCAGCCGAATGCGATGATTGTTGAGATAGCCCGGGATCTCGTCCTCGAAATCCGCCATCAGGTCGTGTTCGTTGCGATCCTGCCACACGGTCGGGCCGTGAAACAGAATGTGCCAGCCGTTCTGCCACGCGATCCGCTGGGCGATCAGGCTGCGCCAGATGTCGGTCACCCGGAAGTTGCAGGTGGCGGGCAGATACATCAGCGGGAATGCGTCCGGCCACCAGCTGGTGTTCTGACTGTTGAACGGACACCAGGCCCCTTCGCCGAACGCCACGGTCCGATCGGTGCGAAAATTCTGCGGCAGCGTCAGGGCGAGCCGGTAGATCGCATCGACGTCGGGGTTCTCGTCGGCGAGCCCCTGCTGAATCGGACTGTCGACGTCGCCGACCGGCAACGCCTCCCATTCCGGAACGGCCCGTTGAATATGATCGAGCGGCAGACCTCGGGGCCAAATGTTGCTGTCTGAAAAATACCGATAGGCGTTGACCCATCCGGCGCCGGCAACCGTCGGCACGGTCTGACGACGACGGCGCTCCTCGAAGAATGCCGGCCGCGGAAAGTTGTCGTCGTCCGTTTCCGCGATCATTTGCGCGCCACGACTGATCGCCGACAGGTATCCGACATTCTTGCGCGCATAACTCGCCATCGGGGCGACCCTGGCGTACTTCAAGCCGGACGAAAGCTGCTCGTCGATGCTCAGAAATCGACATCCGTCGATCGCAAAGCCGTCGGGAGTCTTGGTGTCTCCGACCACGATGAAATCGAATCCCGCGGGGTTCGCATCCTTGGCGATCGCCTTCATCACCGGATTCGGCGCGTTGATCGACGTGACGATTATGGCTTGATTCATTTCGGCTGAACCGTGTAATAGTGGCTGGAAATGAAGGCTGCGCTGACTGTCGGGGCTGATTTCAGGCAGCTGTTCTTCGCAAACAATCCCTCGGATATCAAGCAAAATGCGCCGCGGAAGAGTGGCTCGGCGACAGCCCGGCATGTCCTGCGCGAGCGGAGGATTGTCGTTTGAGTCGACGTAAGCGCATCGTGCTGTGCACCTTCGGCGTTCCGGATGAGCGGGACGGCGCAAGCCTGGTTATCATCCACAATTTCATCGCACCAATTCGTCACGCCGACGTCGATGTACTGCACGTCGTCCTGCTCGACGCCGACCCGAAGAGCGAGGAGGCCTGCGACGCGTATCGTGCCGCAGCCGGCAACGATCACTTCCAGATAGTGGTCGCCCGGCCGGCGAAGCTGGTTACGCAAGGCGCCACCTCGCATCGGCTGAACCGCGCGGGAACCGAAGATGCACATGCCGCCGCCAACGCGTTCCAAGCGGATCTGGTGATCGCCTTCGATATCCTCCCGGCCTGGTTCGCGACGACCATCACAGCGCCACGCAAACTGGTGTGGCTCGGCGATCTCAACTTCGAGACGACCTACTACCATGGCCTCTACAATCTGCAGGAACATCCCTGGCAGATCGTGACCTTCGCGAAATATTGGCTCGCCGCTCGGAATTGGCGACGGGTCTATGCCGATGTGCTGGCGCAGTTCGATGAGGTCCTGGTATCAGCCGCATCGTCCGTCAAGCAGATCGCCGGCCTCGGGCTGAGCAACCACAGCTACCGCCCCTACCCTTGGCCGGTGAACGACGCGCCGGTTGCACCGCATGCCAAGCCGGCGGTGCCGACATTCATGTTCTTCGGCAACCTGGTGGGACTGGGATCGCGCTCCGCGTTGCATTTCATGATCGCCAAGGCCTATCCGAAATTGATCAGACATTGGGGACCGAACGGATTCCGCATTCTGATCGCCGGCCGAGGCAACATCCCTTCGTGGTTCGCTTCCGCGATCGCCGACAAGCCGGAGTTCGTGCAGGTCGGTTTCGTCGAAGACCTGCCCGCGACGCTGATGGCCTGCCACGGCGTGCTGGTCCCGATCGACGTACCTGTGGGCAACAGGACTCGTGTGCTCTACGCGATGAGTCAGGGCGCGCTGGTCATCGCGCATCGAAATGTCGCGCTCGGAAACCCGGCTCTGGTCGACGATCAAACGGCCGCGCTGGCCGGCGACGGCGACGCGTTCGTCGCGCGCATGCGACGCGCGTTCGAGGACGAGGCGTGGGCCCGGCGCATCGGCGAGGCAGGCCAGCGCGCATATCGCGAGAATTTTCACCCCGACCGCGCCGCCGGCGATTTCATGGCGAGAGTGACGTCCCACCTCGTCGCGCCGCGATGACGACAGCGACCATCGGCGAACCGCAATCCGTCAGCGCGTCCTGATCGTATCGACGTCTCGGCTGGTGTCCGCCGTCTCGTAGCCGCGCAGCACCGTTCCCGCCGAATGATTGTCCAGAAACCACTGATAGGTCCTGCTCAGGCCTTCCCGCAATTGCATCTGCGATTGCCAACCCAGCTCACCGAGCCGCTTCGTGCTGAGCAGGCGCCGGGGCGCTCCTTCCGGTTGCGACGTATCGAACGCGATGCGCCCCCGAAAGCCGGTCACATCCGCGACGAGGTGCGCGAGTTCGCTGATCGAGACATCGACTCCGCTTCCGATGTTGACGATCTCGCCGGACGAATAGGAGCGCAGAAGGAACACCAACGCGTCGGCGCACTCGTCGACGAAGACGAACTCTCGCCGCGCGGTGCCGCTGCCCCAGACCGCGACCTCGTCGGCTCCCGTGGTGACCGCATCGTGAAAGCGCCGGAGAAACGCGGGGATGACGTGGGAATTCTCCTTGTCGAAGTAATCGCCCGGCCCGTAGAGGTTTCCAGGCACGGCCGCGATGAAATCACAGCCGTATTGCTCGCGGTAGGCCGCGCATTGCATCATGCCGGCGATCTTGGCGACGCCGTACCACCGATTGGTGGGCTCCAGGGCTCCGGTCAGCAACGCATCTTCTTCGATCGGCTGGCTCGCCAGTCGCGGGTAGACGCAGGACGAACTGACGAACAGCAGTTTCTTCACTCCGGCCGCGGCGGCGGACTGAATGACGTTGTCCTGTATCGAGAGATTGTCGGAGAGAAAGCTGGCCGGATATTTGCTGTTCGCGAGGACGCCGCCGACCCGAGCTGCGGCGAGGATCACCACGTCCGGGCGTTCGGAGCTGAACCACTCCTGCACCTTGGTCTGGTGGCGCAGATCGAGTTCATCACGTCCGACGGTCAGAATCTCGCAATTCTCACGCGAAAGCCGTCGCACCAACGCGGATCCCAGCATGCCACGATGGCCCGCCACCCAGACGCGGCGGCCCGTCAGATCAAAGGCTAAACCTGCCATTGAGGATCAACTCCATTGCGCCTCTTCGACGGTTTCGACCGGCCGCGGGCGCTCGCAAGATCGATCTTATAGGCATCAACGACATGGGACACAAGTTGACGCCAGACGCTTGAAATTCCCGATTCACGACGTGGCGCCGACGTCCGGAACATCGACGGCGGAGCGGGAATTGACCTCGATCAGAACCTGCGAGCCGTCCTCGCTGGTCGCGATCACCCGCCAGTCGCGCAACTTGTACAACGCAACGAACTCGTACCACGCCTTGAACTCGTGATTGACCGAATAGAACTCGTCGAACAGGATCAGATAACGATGCCTCAACGATCCACAGAGCGTATCGAGAACCGGACGCGTCGAAATGTAGAGATCCGCGTCGAAGTGCACGAGACGCAGATCGTGCGGCCAGCCGGCGCTGAGGAAGCGGGGCAGCGATTCGCTGAACAGGCCCGACTCGATCGAGACGTTCGGCTGCGGCGGCGGCGGAAATCGAATGCCCGCGGCGGCATCGGCGATCACCTTGGCGCGCGCCGCTGGATCGTCCGCCCAAAGCTCCACCGGAGCGCCGAAACCCTTGATCGACCCCGCCGGCAGACCGTCCCATGCCTCCGGCAGTCCCTCGAAGCAATCGAAGCCCACCAGGTGAAACTTCTCCGGCAGGTGATCCGTGAAGTATTTCAGCCAGCCGCCATTATTGGTACCGAACTCGAGAATTGTACCGGACGTCGAATTCGCATTGATCCAATTCAGCGCGGCATTCCAGATTGGTTTCTTGCCGAGCTGCTTGTTGAAGGTCGGCACCACGACGACGCGATCGTCGTTTCTGACCTTCTCGGTCCAGAACCGTTCGAACCTCAGGACGTTCGCGACCTTCTGCAGTGCCGTCCCGAAATCGTGCAGCAGATCGACCACCACGGACGGAAGCCATGACACCCGAACGACCTGCCGACGCACCGTCCCGACATGGCGGGGACGATCGGCCCGCTCGACGGACATGACGTCGAGTTGCCGAGGGCCCGAAGAGTTTGAGCTATCCATCCTTGGAGAGTCCCTTCGGTTGTCTTGATCCATCCTCGTGAAACTGTCGACGCGCAGGGCGCGGCGCGGTTCGACGAATGCGCGTTCCCGATCCCGGATTAGGCCTTCGCAACGTCATGCTCACACCACCAGCCGATCGGGCGAACGATCCGGAGATCCGGTCATGCCCTGCTCGCAGGCCGATCGATGAACGCCTCGTAGGCCAGTCGAATTCCGTCTTGCAGTGACGTCCGCGCGCGCCAACCCAGGCCGGTGAGCCGGCTGACATCGAGCAACTTCCGTGGGGTGCCATCCGGACGAGAGGAATCGAAGCTGATCTCACCGGCATACCCGACCACCGATGCGATGACCTTCGCCAATTCGGCGATCGTCAGATCGGTTCCGGTTCCGACATTGATGAACTGTGGATCGGAGTAATTCCTCATGAGGTGCACACAGGCGTCCGCGAGATCGTCGACGTACAGGAACTCGCGACGCGGCGTTCCCGATCCCCAGACCAGCACGTTGGTGGCATCGGCCATCTTTGCTTCGTGAAAGCGTCGGATCAATGCAGCCACGACATGACTGTATTCGGGATGAAAATTATCCCCCGGACCGTACACGTTGGTCGGCATGACGTTGATGAAATCGGAGCCGAACTGACTTCGATAGGCCTCGACCAGCTTGATCGCGGCAATCTTGGCAATCGCATAGGGTTCGTTGGTCGGCTCCAGCAGTCCCGTCAGCAGCGCCTCCTCTCGAAGTGGCTGCGGCGCAAACTTCGGAAAGATGCAGGATGACCCGAGACACATCAGCTTCTCGACGCCGACGCGGTGCGCAGCGTGGATCACGTTGGCTGCGATCATGATGTTGTCGTAGATGAATTCGCCGCGCAGCGCGTCGTTGGCGGCAATGCCGCCGACTTTCGCCGCGGCCAGGAACACGACCTGGGGACGATGGCTCGCGAACCAGCCATTGACCGCCGCTTGATCCCGCAAATCCAGTTCGGCCCTCGCCGCGACGAGCGTTTCCACGTCTTCCTGCTCGAGACGACGCATCAAAGCGCCCCCGACCATGCCGGCGTGACCAGCGACGTAGATCCGCTTGCCCTTCAGCTCAAACGGCAGATTTGCCATTCTCGGCCTCTCGTCGGGCGATCGCCAGATCGCTCGCCACCATCTCCTTCACCAGCTCGGCGAAAGTCGTCTTCGGCGTCCAGCCGAGTTTCTCACGAGCCTTGGTGGCATCGCCGATCAGCAGCTCGACCTCGGTGGGCCGGAAATAATTCGCGTCGATCCGAACGACCACTTTGTTCGACGCCTTGTCGATGCCGATCTCGTCCAACCCCTGGCCCTGCCATTCGATGCTGCGGCCCAGTTCCGAGAACGCCACTTCGACGAATTCGCGCACCGACCGGGTCTCGCCCGTCGCCAGCACGAAATCGTCCGGCTCGCTCGCCTGGAGAATCTTGTGCATGCCCTCGATATAGTCTTTGGCATGTCCCCAATCGCGCTTCGCATCGAGGTTTCCGAGATACAGACAATTTTCGACACCCAGTTCGATGCGGGCGATCGACCGCGTGATCTTGCGCGTCACGAATGTTTCGCCCCGGATCGGGCTCTCGTGATTGAACAAGATGCCGTTCGAGGCGAACATTCCGTAGGCTTCTCGATAATTGACCGTGATCCAGTAGCCGTATAATTTCGCGACCGCATAGGGCGAGCGCGGATAAAACGGCGTCTTCTCCGTCTGAGGAATTTGCTGGACGAGCCCGTAGAGCTCGGACGTGGACGCCTGGTAGAAGCGCGTCTTCTTTTCCATCCCGAGAATCCGGATCGCCTCCAGCAAGCGCAGGACGCCGATTGCGTCGGAATTGGCGGTATACTCCGGGCTCTCGAAACTCACCGCAACATGACTCTGCGCCGCCAGGTTGTAGATTTCGTCTGGCTGAATTTCCTGAATCAGACGGATCAGATTGGTGGCGTCGGTCATGTCTCCGTAGTGGAGGAGGAACGGCACATTGGCCGCGTGACGGTCCTGGTAAAGATGATCGATCCGCCCGGTGTTGAAGGAGGATGATCGACGCTTGACCCCGTGGACGGTGTAACCGAGCCCCAGCAGGTATTCGGCAAGATATGCGCCGTCCTGCCCCGTGACCCCAGTGATGAGCGCAACTCGTTTCGAACTCGGATTAGCCAAATTAACTCCTCTTGCGCCGACGCGAGGGGCTGCAAGCCGCCCGCCAGAGACCACTCTCTGGAAAGAAGGCCGAAGACTTAGCATGCCCCCATTCGATCAATCAAATAGGGAGGACGCACCCGATTGAGTTTGCCTTGCCTATTCGCAGTTGCTATTCAGGGTCGCCTCAGGAATGGGACGATGACCAAGAAGATCACCCCCCTTATCATGTGTGGCGGGGCCGGAACACGATTGTGGCCGGCTTCCCGCGAGGTCCGCCCCAAGCAATTCCTACCGTTGTTCGGACCACGTTCGACCTTTCAGGATACCCTGCTCAGGGTAGCCGATTCGACCTTGTTCGGACGACCGATTGTGATCACCAGCGTGGCCTATCGGTTCATGGTTCGCGAGCAGCTCGCGGAGCTCGGCCTCGACGCCGATGTCCTGCTCGAACCTTCGCGGCGGGATTCCGGCCCGGCAATCGCCGCGGGCGCCGTGTTCGCGCAGCAGCAAGACACCGACGCGGTCGTCCTGGCGCTCGCCGCAGATCACGTCGTTCGCGACAACCCGGCATTCGTCGAGGCTTGCCGCAAGGGTCTTTCGGCGGCCAATTCCGGGCGGATTGTCACTTTCGGCGTGAACCCCGATCGTGCCGCGACGGAATACGGCTATATCAGCGCAGGCGACGCGATCGCCGACGATGTCCGCGCCGTGGAGAGATTCGTCGAAAAGCCGGACGCCGCGACGGCGGCCGACTATTTCCGGCTCGGCTATCTCTGGAACAGCGGAAACTTCATGTTTCGCGCGGACATCCTGCTCGACGAGTATCGCAACCTCGACGCCGAAAGCGTGCAGACGATTTCCGACGCAGTATCCTTGGCGGGACAGGATCTCGGCTTCGTCACGCTCGAACCGGATGCGTTCGGCAAGGCCAAATCGATCTCGATCGACTACGCCGTGATGGAGAAGACCAAGCTCGCTGCGGTCGTCCCGGTGTCGTGCGGCTGGTCCGACGTCGGCTCCTGGCACGCGGTGTGGGAACTGTCGCAGAAGGACGAGAGCGGTAACGCCGCGCAAGGCACGGCCGTGTTCGAGGACTGCCGCAACTGCAACGTTTCGACAGACGGCACGCTGGTGGCGCTCGAAGGCGTCGATGATCTGGTCGTCGTGGCGACGCAGGACGCCGTTCTGGTTTCTCGTCAAAAGGACGCGAACGGGCTCAAGCGGCTGGTCGCGAAGCTCAGGACGGTCGCCCCCGAAGTGACCGATCACCACCTCAAGGTCCACCGTCCTTGGGGATCGTACCAGTCGCTCGACAACGGCGATCGTCACCAGGTCAAACGCATCATCGTCAAGGCTGGAGAACGCTTGTCGTTGCAGAAGCACCACCATCGTTCCGAGCACTGGATCGTGGTGCGCGGCGCGGCGCTGGTGACGATCAACGACAGCTTCAAGACTATTCACGAAAACGAATCGATCTACATCCCGATCGGCGCAACCCACCGGCTGGAGAACCCCGGCAAGATTCCGCTGGAGCTGATCGAAGTCCAGACCGGCAGCTATCTCGGCGAGGACGACATCGTCAGAATCGAAGACGACTATCAACGCGCCTGATCCGAGAGCACCGGACGGGCGCAGGCGCCGACGATGGCGCCTCGCCGCGCTATCGCAGCCGGCGAGCCAAATCCGCGAAGCTCAGAGATCTTTCATGTTTCCTCCGCCGAAGCCACTACTCCTTCCCAATACCTACGCCTACGAATCCGAGCCGATGGTGAAGCCGACCGGATTCCGCGAATACGACGCGCGCTGGCTGTTCGGCAAGGAGATCAACCTGATGGGCGTGCAGGCGCTGGGCATGGGGCTCGGCACGCTGATCGCCGAACTCGGCCAGCCCAAGGAAATCGTCACCGGACACGATTTCCGCGGCTACTCCGCCTCGATCAAATACGCACTGATCGCGGGCTTGATGTCGTCGGGTTGCAAGGTCCACGACATCGGGCTGGCGGTGACGCCGATGGCCTATTTCGCTCAGTTCGATCTGGACGTGCCCTGCGTCGCCATGGTGACGGCTTCGCACAACGACAATGGCTGGACCGGCGTCAAGATGGGCGCCAACCGCCCCCTGACCTTCGGGCCGGACGAGATGGGCCGGCTCAAGGAGATCGTGCTGAACGCGCAGTTCGCCAGCGGCGCCGGCTCCTATGTGTTTCACGAGAACTATCCGGCGCGCTATATCGCCGACCTCACCAAGCACGCCAAACTCGCGCGCAAGCTCAAGGTCGTGGTCGCCTGCGGCAACGGTACCGCAGGCGCGTTCGCGCCCCAGGTGATGGAGGCGATCGGTTGCGAGGTGATCCCACTCGATACCGAACTCGATCACACCTTTCCGAAGTACAATCCCAATCCGGAAGACATGGAGATGCTGCACGCGATCCGCGACGCGGTGCTGCAGCACAAGGCCGATCTCGGCCTCGGCTTCGACGGCGACGGCGATCGCTGCGGTGTGGTCGACGACACCGGTGAGGAGATCTTCGCCGACAAGGTCGGGGTGATGCTGGCGCGCGACATGTCGGCGATCACGCCCGACGCGCAGTTCGTGGTCGACGTGAAGTCCACCGGGCTGTTCCACACCGATCCGGTGCTGCAGGCGCAGGGCGCGCGCACGGAATATTGGAAGACCGGCCATTCTTACATGAAGCGCCGCACCAACGAATTGAAGGCGCTGGCCGGTTTCGAGAAGTCCGGCCACTTTTTCTTCAACGTCCCGCCCGGCCGGGGCTATGACGACGGCCTGGTGTCGGCGATCGCGATCTGCGAGATGCTCGATCGCGCGCCCGGCAAGTCGATGTCGGACCTCAAGAACGCGCTGCCGAAGACCTGGTCGTCGCCGACGATGTCGCCGCATTGCGACGACGAGACCAAATACGGCGTGATCGACGCGGTGGTGAAGCATTTCGAAGCCGCGCAGGCGAATGGCGACAAGGTCGCCGCACAGCCGATCCGCGACCTCGTCACCGTCAACGGCGTCCGGGTCACCTGCGAGGACGGCAGCTGGGGGCTGGTCCGCGCCTCCTCGAACAAGCCCGAACTCGTCGTCGTCGTCGAAAGCCCGGTGTCGGAAGCGCGGATGCACGAGATGTTCGAGGCGGTGAACGTCGTGCTGCGCCGGCATCCGGAAGTCGGCGCCTACAACCAGACGATCTGAACGGCCGCGGCGCCGTGCGGCCCGACGGACCGCGCCGAGCGGCGGACTTCCAGAACCTCCCGCAACACGCGCGCGATTGCGCTCGACCTGAAGCAGGCGGAGGGCCTCGCTGTCTTTCGCCGGATGGTCAGTGGGCTTTCGGCAATTGCTTGGGGGCCTCGCGCGGCTCCCTGATTTCGATCCACCAAGACCGCGAGCGCTTCCCTCAAAGCGATTTGAACACCTGGGTCGCACACCAATGATCGTCCCCGACCCGCTCGCGTCGCCCGATCCGATCGCGATCGATGTTGACCAGGAAGAGTTGCACGCCGAGCGGCTTGCCGGTCACGCCGACGACGTCGCCCTGAACGCAAGTGTCCCAGCCGCCAAACTTGCCCGGCACCGGCGACGAATAGCTTATGGCCGTGGGGGACGCCCCTTGCGCAAACACCGCGGCGACATTGCCCTTGAGAATTTCGCCGACGTCCGGCGGAAGATTGACGGGCTGGCTCGGCACCGGCTGCTTCATGAAGTCCGGGACGTAGTTGATATGCGCGTCCACCGCGCAGCCGCCTAGAACGGCCGCCGAGAACAACAATGGGATGAGGCGGACGGCTCGCAGCATAGGGCAACGTTATCCTGATGCCGGCATCGTGAACACAGCGAGTGAGAACAGGCAGGATCGGGTTAGAAGTTGTCCGGCTCGTTTATTGATGTAGGCTGGCGGTCCAGGCTAGGCGCGCAGGGACGAGACGATCATTCACTTTCGAAACTCCAAATCGATGCACAGGCTCGCCTCCATTATTGTCGTTGTTCCGCTGACTGCGTGCTCGTCATTTCTGGAATCGCTTCCGGAGCCCCCTGGCCAAACCCCGACGATCGAGGCGGCAACCGCCGACCTCAAGAGGATCGCCGGCGAAGTGAAACTCATCGAACCTCTCGAAGTCGCCGGCCCGATCCAGGCAGAACCCGCCACGGTGGCGCCGTGGATCATCTGTCTACGCAGTACATCGCCAGATCAGTCGAGGCAGATCTACGCCCTATTCTATCGCGATACGAAACTGGTTTCGTCGCGCTTCGCAGCGATCGTCGATCGCTGCGAACTTCAGTCGTTCGTGCCGTTGCAGTCAGGCCGACGGGATTGATTCCTGCCATCGCGCCGAGAGCGTGTTCGAGCGAGCTGGATCGTGTTCGCGTCAAGAACCCGGCAACAGCATCCAGAGTCCGTTCTGATCGATCCGGACCGGAAAGACGCTAGGCGGCGTCTTCCTTGACGTGCTGCTCGGCCTCGGGCTCGGCGACCGGCAGCCGGCGCTCGAGCGGGAAGGTCTCGCTCTCGTACAGCGAGCGGATGCCCTTCTGGTCGAACCGGGCTTCGTCGACCTGCAGATAGGCGCCATTCAGCGAATCCGCCGGCAGTTCCTCAATGGCGAAACGCACGGCGTCCGCCGCATTGTCGAAGCGGCGATAGGTGAAGCCGGCACGCTTCTTCTTGCGGATCGCGGCGGGAAATAATTCGGCGGAAGTCTCGAAGCTGAATGCCATGGCGCGACTAACCTTCTGACAGAAAAGGGTGAATCGGACGCGTCAGCCGCGCCATTGCGGGCAGCCAGGCAGCGCCCAACGGATGCACCCTCTGATATAGGCACTCTGTGGCAAAATGCGACCCCATCGGGGGGCGCCTGACCTTCAGCCGAGGTCGATCCCGGAACGGGCCGGCGCCGGCGTTAGACCTTGCCGAGCAGCAGAAGCACTAGGAACACGATCAGAACGACGCCGATCAGCCCGGTCAGGCCGTGGCCCTGACCGTAGCCATAACCGCCGAAGCGCCGGCTGAGGCCACCGAGCAGCAGGATGATCAAAACGAGGATGAGAATGGTTGCGATCGACATATCGCCCTCCCCGGCCGGCACGCGGCGCGCAAGCGCCGCTCCGGCTCTGGAGGGATGATACGCCCGATCTCAGCAATTGCGACCCGCCCGGCTGGGGGCCCTGACCCAGGGCGAGCCTACCGCGGCTTCAGCTTCAGCGCCGCCGAATTGATGCAATAGCGCAGTCCCGTCGGCCCCGGACCATCGGGAAACACGTGGCCGAGATGCCCATTGCAGCGCGCGCACAGCACCTCGGTCCGGATCATGCCGTGGCTGACGTCGCGCTCTTCGTCGATGTGGCCGTCGGACGCCGGCGCGGTGAAGCTCGGCCAGCCGCAACCGGAATCGAACTTCGCATCGGACTCGAACAGGGTCTGGCCGCAGCCGGCGCAGACATAGGTGCCCGGCGTGGTCTCGTACTCATATTCGCCCGAGAACGGGCGCTCAGTCGCCTTCTCGCGCAGCACGGCGTATTGCATCGGGGTCAGTTCCTTGCGCCACTCGGCCTCGCTCTTGGCGACCTTGCCGGGTATCGTCTTGGTATCGGTCATGGCAACTCCTGAACGTGTGGGCGATCGCCGCTAGTTCGTGGCCCTGGCGCTGCTCACCAGCGTCGGCTTGGTGAGATAGTCCTTCGGGAACAGCTTCTTCAGGTTCTCGATCTTCGGGAGATCATTATAGACGATATAGGGCTGGGTCGGGTGCAGCGTCAGGTAGTCCTGATGATACGCCTCCGCGGCATAGAAGCCGTCCAGCGGGCCGACCTTGGTGACGATCGGCTTCTTGTAGACCCGCGCGGCGTCGAGCTGGGCGATATAGGCGTCCGCGACCTTCTTCTGCTCGTCGTTCACGGTGAAGATCGCCGAGCGATATTGCGTACCGACGTCGGGGCCCTGCCGGTTGAGCTGGGTCGGATCGTGCACCACCGAGAAGAAGATCTGCAGCAGCTGGCCGTAGCTGATCTGTTTCGGATTGTACTTGATCTCCACCGCCTCGGCGTGGCCGGTGGCGCCGGTCGAAATCGCCGTGTAGTTCGCGGTCGCCTGGCTGCCGCCCGAATAGCCCGACACCGCGTTGAGCACGCCCGCCGTGTGCTGGAACACGCCCTGCACGCCCCAGAAACAGCCGCCCGCGAACACCGCGGTCTGGGTGCCGTCCGCCGAACTGACGTCGAGCGCTGGCGGCGGGATCACCACCGCGTCCTCGGCGGCAAGGCTGGGCGTGAAACTCGCGGACAGGGCCAGCGCGCTCAGGGCGGCGGCGCTACGAGCAAGACGGCTGATGAAGCGCATGGGGGTTCCTCGCGGATTCGACGGACGGTGCGGGGGCAGGCAGCGGGCGGGCGGGCCCCTGCCGCTCCACCCGCGGCTGTCCAAGATACGCAGCTCCGTGCCGAATGTTACGAGCCGGCGCACACGAGTGCGTGAAGCCGCGGCAGCGACATGCGCGGGCTTGCGGCCACGGGCCCAGGCCCGATGATGCCTGCCAGCAGAAGGGGTTTGGGCTGCCTGCAGAAAGGGTAAGGTTAACCTTGAGTCGTGCTGGAATGTCGCACGCGAACGAGCCACAATGCACGCGGCCCGGTGGCGGAAGATCAACGCGGGGGCGGTGCAACGCTCTTTTTTCCTGGTTCAAGTCCAGGCTGGGCCTCCAGATTTCTCTCCGAAATGCCGGTTGACGGCGGCTTCTAAGCCCTTTCGCAGCCCGGGAAACTGGTCTAAGACACGGCCGCGCGCCTGGGAAGCCCGGCGCTTGTAGAACAAGGGACGCGCGGCTGCGCGCCCTTTTTTTGTGCCCGAAATTCCCGCCCGCGTCAGCGAGATTTGATGCCCAAACGAACAGACATCTCCACCATCCTCATCATCGGCGCCGGTCCCATCGTGATCGGCCAAGCCTGTGAATTCGACTATTCCGGCACCCAGGCGGTCAAGGCGCTGAAGCAGGAAGGCTACCGGGTCGTCCTGGTCAATTCCAATCCGGCCACGATCATGACCGATCCGGAACTGGCGGACGCGACCTATATCGAGCCGATCACACCCGAGATCGTCGCCAAGATCGTCGAGAAGGAACGCTACGTCATCCCCGGCGGCTTCGCGTTGCTGCCGACCATGGGCGGCCAGACCGCGCTGAATTGCGCCCTGTCGCTTCGCAAGCTCGGCACACTGGAGAAATTCGACGTCGAGATGATCGGCGCCACCGCCGACGCCATCGACAAGGCCGAGGACCGCGAGCGCTTCCGCGAGGCGATGACCAAGATCGGCCTCGAGACGCCGCGCTCGCGCCAGGTCAAAAATCTTCCCGACGCGCTGCGCGCGCTCGACGAGATCGGCTTCCCGGCGCTGATCCGGCCGTCCTTCACGATGGGCGGCACCGGCGGCGGCATCGCCTACACCAAGGCGGAATTCATCGAGATCGTCGAGAGCGGCATCGATGCGTCGCCGACCAGCGAAGTGCTGATCGAGGAATCCATCCTCGGCTGGAAAGAATACGAGATGGAGGTTGTCCGCGACAAGAAGGACAACTGCATCATCGTCTGCTCGATCGAAAATCTCGATCCGATGGGCGTGCACACCGGCGATTCGATCACGGTCGCGCCGGCGCTGACGCTCACCGACAAGGAATACCAGATCATGCGCGACGCCTCGCTGGCGGTGCTGCGCGAGATCGGCGTCGAGACCGGCGGCTCGAACGTGCAGTTCGCGGTCAATCCGGACGACGGCCGGCTGGTCGTGATCGAAATGAATCCGCGGGTGTCGCGCTCCTCGGCGCTGGCCTCGAAGGCGACCGGCTTCCCGATCGCCAAGGTCGCGGCCAAGCTCGCGGTCGGCTACACGCTCGACGAAATCGCCAACGACATCACCGGCGGCGCCACGCCGGCGGCATTCGAGCCGACCATCGACTACGTGGTCACCAAGATTCCGCGCTTCGCCTTCGAGAAATTCCCCGGCGCCTCGCACAATCTGACCACCTCGATGAAGTCGGTCGGCGAGGTGATGGCGATCGGCCGCACCTTCCAGGAAAGCCTGCAGAAGGCGCTGCGCGGCCTCGAAAGCGGCCTCACCGGACTCGACGAAATCGAGATCGACGGCCTCGGCCGCGGCGACGACAAGAACGCCATTCGCGCGGCCCTCGGCACCCCGACGCCGAGCCGGCTGCTGCAGGTCGCCCAGGCGATGCGGCTCGGCTGGACCGACGACGAGATCTTCAACTCCTGCAAGATCGATCCGTGGTTCCTGGCGCAATTGCGCGGCATCGTCGAGATGGAGAACAAGGTCCGCGCCAGCGGCCTGCCGGACCACGCGTTCGGGATGCGGACACTGAAGGCGATGGGCTTTTCCGACGCCCGCCTGTCGGTGCTGGCCGGCACTACCGAAGCCGAGGTGAAAGCCAAGCGCCGCGCGCTCGGCGTGCGGCCCGTGTTCAAGCGGATCGATACCTGTGCGGCGGAGTTCGCCTCGCCGACCGCCTACATGTATTCGACCTACGAATCGCCGTTCGCCGGTCCGGCGTCGGACGAAAGCCACCCCTCGGCCAAGGACAAGGTGATCATTCTCGGCGGCGGCCCGAACCGGATCGGCCAGGGTATCGAGTTCGATTATTGCTGCTGTCACGCCTGCTTCGCGCTGCACGACGCCGGCTATGAATCAATCATGGTCAACTGCAACCCGGAAACCGTGTCGACCGACTACGACACCGCGGACCGGCTGTATTTCGAGCCGCTGACTGCCGAGGACGTGCTGGAGATCATCGACACCGAACGCAGCAACGGTACGCTGAAAGGCGTCATCGTGCAGTTCGGCGGCCAGACCCCGCTCAAGCTGGCGCGGGCGCTGGAAGCTGCCGACGTGCCGATCCTCGGCACCTCGCCGGACGCGATCGACCTCGCCGAGGACCGCGACCGCTTCAAGCGCATCCTCGACAAACTTCGTCTCAAGCAGCCGAAGAACGGCATCGCCTATTCGGTCGAGCAGGCGCGCCTCGTCGCCGCCGAACTCCGCCTGCCGCTGGTGGTGCGCCCGTCCTACGTGCTGGGCGGCCGCGCGATGCAGATCATCCGCGAGGACAATCAGCTCAGCGACTATCTGCTCGGCACCTTGCCGGAGCTGGTGCCGGCCGACGTCAAGGCGCGTTATCCGAACGACAAGACCGGCCAGATCAACACCGTGCTCGGTACCAACCCGCTGCTGTTCGACCGCTATCTGTCGGACGCCATCGAGATCGATGTCGATTGCCTGTGCGACGGCAAGGATACTTTCATCGTCGGAATCATGGAGCACATCGAGGAAGCCGGCATCCACTCCGGCGACTCGGCCTGCTCGCTGCCGCCGCATTCGCTCGATGCGCCGATGATCGCCGAGCTCGAGCGACAGACCCGCGAGCTCGCGCTCGGGCTCGACGTGGTCGGGCTGATGAACGTGCAGTTCGCCATCAAGGACGGCGAGATCTACGTGCTCGAAGTCAATCCGCGCGCCTCGCGCACGGTGCCGTTCGTCGCCAAGGTGATCGGCATGCCGGTGGCCAAGCTCGCCGCCCGGATCATGGCCGGCGAGAAGATCGCCGACCTCGGTCTGAAGAAGCGCAAGCTCGACCATGTCGGCGTCAAGGAGTCGGTATTTCCGTTCGCGCGCTTCCCCGGCGTCGACACCGTGCTCGGCCCGGAGATGCGCTCGACCGGCGAGGTTATGGGGCTCGATCGCTCGTTCGAGATCGCCTTCGCCAAGAGCCAGCTCGGCGGCGGCACGCGGGTGCCGCGCAAGGGCACGGTTTTCGTGTCGGTCCGCGAAAGCGACAAGACCCGGATCGCCGTCGCGGTGAAGCTGCTGCACGAGGTCGGTTTCAAGGTGATCGCCACCTCGGGCACCCAGCGCTATCTCAGCGACCACGGCATCCCGGCGGAGAAGATCAACAAGGTGCTGGAAGGCCGACCGCACATCGTCGACGCCATCATGAATGGCGAGGTGCAACTGGTGTTCAACACCACCGAGGGGCCGCAGGCGCTGGCCGACAGCCGGTCGTTGCGACGCGCTGCCCTCTTGCATAAGGTTCCGTATTACACCACTCTTTCCGGGGCCGTAGCCGCCGCCAAAGGAATCCGGGCCTATCTTGGCGGAGACCTTGAGGTTCGGACCCTGCAGAGCTACTTTTCCGAATCCTGATCATCACCGGGCGCGTGGCGCGCCCGGCAAACTGATTGGCAACGACGCCGGCAGGCCGGGAACCCGCCAGCTTCTGGATTGTTTTATCCGGCGTTTCGCGGCGACCCAGGGTACGGCTGGAAGTATTCTCGGGGCACCGCTTTGGCGGATCGCTCCCCTTATGTAAGCTGACGACTTCGCGGATGCGCAGACCAAGGCGCCCGCGACGAATGCTGAAGGATAAAGGCAAGATGGTGGAAAAGGTACCGATGACGGCGGGCGGCTACGCCGCGCTTTCGGACGAATTGAAGAAGCGCCAGTCGGTGGATCGTCCGCGCATCATCGAGCATATCGCCGAGGCGCGCTCGCATGGCGACCTGTCCGAAAACGCGGAGTATCACGCCGCCAAGGAAGAGCAGTCGCACAACGAGGGCCGCATCGCCGAGCTCGAGGACAAGCTGGCGCGCGCCGACATCATCGACATCAGCAAGCTCAGCGGCGACACCATCAAGTTCGGCGCCACCGTGACGCTGATCGACGAGGACACCGAGAAGAAGGCGGTGTGGCAGATCGTCGGCGAAAACGAAGCGGACGCCAAGAAGGGCAAGATCTCGATCACCTCGCCGCTTGCCCGCGCGCTGATCGGCAAGACCAAGGGCACCTCGGTCGAGGTCGTCGCCCCCGGCGGCGCCAAGGCCTACGAGATCGCCAAGGTCGAGTGGCGCTGACCGCGCTGTACGGCAGCAACAGTCGTGCTGAAAGGCCGCCGCGGGCGGCCTTTTTGCTGTTCTGAGCAGGCTTCCGGCGCGGATCCGGACTGATCACGCGCGATGAGATCGGGATCACTTGTCCGTGTTGCTGTCCCGGGTGGATGGACAGCGGCGCGGGGCGCCAAGTATCAGCGATCGACATCGATCAGCGGAGCCTCACCGACCATGGACAACTTTGCCGCCAAAGCGCAGCCCTTCGTGCTGAGCCTGTTTCGCTTCATCACCGGATTGCTGCTGTTTCAGTACGGCGTGGCGAAGCTGTTCAAATATCCGGCCGTGCCCTACTTCGCCAAGGTCGAGTTGTTTTCGCTGATCGGGGCTGCCGGCACGCTCGAACTGATCCTCGGCGCGCTGCTGATGCTCGGGCTGTTCACCCGTCCGGTGGCGTTCATCCTGTCCGGCGAAATGGCGTTCGCCTATTTCCTCGGTCACATGTTCAAGGGCGACACGCCGGTCTGGCTGCCGCTGCTCAACGGCGGGACTTCCGCCATTCTGTTCTGCTTCGCCTGCCTGTATCTGGCGACGGCGGGCGGCGGGCCGATCAGCCTCGACAGGATCATCCGCTCGCGCTGACGGCGTTGCGGTGGCGTCCGCTCAGGTCGCCGCCGCCTTCAATTCCAGCGGCACCGCGGGAGCGTATTTCGAATTGCGCAGCACCAGCGAGGTCCGGACGTTGCGCACATGCGGCGCCGCGGTCAGATGCGCGACGAAATTCTGGAATGTCGCCATGTCCGGCGCCACGCATTTCAGGATGAAATCCACCTCGCCCGACAGCATCCAGCATTCCCGGACCAGCGGCTCGTTGCGCACGAATTCCTCGAAGCCGCGCAGATCCGCTTCGGCCTGGCTCGCCAGATGCACCGAGGCGAACACGGTGACGTCGAAGCCGAGCAGGGCCGGATCGAGCAGGCCGCGATAGCCCTGGATGTAGCCCTCCTCCTCCAGCGTCCGGACGCGGCGCAGACAGGGCGGCGGCGAGATGCCGACCCGTTTCGCCAATTCGACATTGGTGATTCGGCCGTCTTCCTGGATCTCCTGGAGGATCTTGAGATCGATCTGATCGAGGCTCTTGGACACGCGGCGAAATCCCGTGTTGCGGTCTGGGCGGCAAATCGTCCCCCTCATAACGCACTTGTCCAAACTTGCGCAATTTTATTTCGCGATGATCACACCTCGTTTGCCAAACACGGTGGGAAATCCTGCACATACGTGTTGCAAATCTTGCATAGCTTCCCAGATGACATAGACTTCCGAATGAATCGTCCGCGCAACGGCGATGTCCCTGCCAGGCAAATCCCTGCTTCGCGCCGCCCTAAATCTGGGGAGCTGAAACGTGCCCAGTCGAGTCCAGGCTAAAGTCGTGATCATCGGTTCCGGGCCGGCCGGTTACACCGCCGCGATCTATGCCGCGCGAGCCATGCTCGAGCCGATCCTGATCCAGGGCATCCAGCCCGGCGGGCAGCTCACCATCACCACCGATGTCGAGAACTATCCGGGCTTCGCCGACGTCATCCAGGGCCCCTGGCTGATGGAGCAGATGGAGCGGCAGGCCCGGCACGTCGGAACCAAGATCGTGACCGACCTCGTGGTCGATCTCGACCTCAACCAGCGGCCGTTCCGGCTGACCTGCGACAGCGGCGACGTCTACATCGCCGAGACCGTGATCCTGGCCACCGGCGCGCAGGCGCGCTGGCTCGGCATCCCGTCGGAGCAGACCTACAAGGGCTTCGGCGTCTCGGCCTGCGCGACCTGCGACGGCTTCTTCTATCGCGGCAAGGACGTCGTCGTGGTCGGCGGCGGCAACACCGCGGTCGAGGAAGCGCTGTTCCTGACCAACTTCGCCGCCAGCGTCACCATCGTGCATCGCCGCGATCATTTCCGCGCCGAGCGCATCCTGCAGGAGCGCCTGTTCAAGCACCCGAAGATCAAGGTGGTGTGGGACAGCGAGGTCGACGAGATCTGCGGCAGCGACAGCCCGACCAAGGTCACGCATGTCCGGCTGAAGAACGTCAAGACCGGTGCGCTCAGCGAGGTTCGCGCCGACGGCGTCTTCATCGCGATCGGTCACGCGCCGGCGACCGAACTGGTCAAGGACCAGCTCCGGCTGAAGCCGTCGGGCTACGTCGAAGTCGCCCCGAACTCCACCGCGACCTCGGTCCCCGGCGTGTTCGCCGCGGGCGATGTCGCCGATGAAATCTATCGCCAGGCCGTCACCGCCGCGGGCCTCGGCTGCATGGCCGCGCTGGAAGCCGAACGCTTCCTCGCCCTGCGCGCCAGCGAACGCCAGGCGGCGGAGTAGACATGGCTCGACACCGCGACGGGTTCACCGATATGGATTGGGATAAGCTCAAGGTCTTCCACGCCGCCGCCGAAGCCGGCAGCTTCACCCATGCGGGTGAGCAGCTCGGGCTGTCGCAATCGGCGGTGTCGCGGCAGGTGAGCGCGCTGGAGCAGGAGCTTTCGGTCTCGCTGTTCCACCGCCACGCCCGCGGCCTGATCCTGACCGAACAGGGCGACCTGCTGTTCCGCACCGCGCACGACGTGTTCATGCAGCTCCAGGCCGCGCGCGCCAAGCTGACAGACAGCCGCGAACGGCCGAGCGGAGATCTCAAGATCACCACCACCCCCGGCCTGGGCATTCACTGGTTGGTGCCGCGGCTCGGCGAATTCACCGCGCTGTATCCCGAGATCCGGATCTCGCTGATCGTCACCGACGAAGAACTCGACCTGTCGATGCGCGAGGCCGACGTCGCGATCCGGACCCGCAAGCCGACCCAGCCCGACCTGATCCAGCGCAAGCTGTTCTCGATCGGCTTCCACGCTTATTGCTCGCCGGAATACATCAAGCATTTCGGCACGCCGCGGACGCTCGAGGAACTCGACAATCACCGCCTGATCATGTTGAGCGACAGCCAGGTGCCGCCGCATCTGCAGAACCGGAGCTGGCTGGTCGACGCCGGCCGCAACGGCTCCGGCCCCCGCGAGCCGTATTTCAAGGTCAACAACATTCTCGGCCTGGTGCGCGCCTGCCAGCAGGGCCTCGGCATCGCCGCGCTGCCGGACTACCTGGTCGAAGATCCCAACCGGCTGGTGCAATTGTTCGGCGAGGAAGATTCAATCCAGCTCGACACCTATTTCGTCTATCCGGAAGAGTTGAAGACGGTGGCGCGCGTGCAGGTGTTCCGCGATTTCGTGGTCAACAAGGCGCAGCGCTGGCCGAGCTGAAGGCCCCGGTCCCCGCATGACTGACATGCGGGCGCCCTGCTTGCCGCGACTGGCGTTCGCAGATCAAATGGCTCCACGCTGAGGGTTCGCACTACGCATGTCCCCCTCCTCCAGTGGTGTGGAGTCTCAGTTATCCCTCTTGGAAGGTGATTGTGTCGGCCCTACTTGGCCACGACCTTAGCCGGGCTCCCTCGCGAGCCCGGTTTTTTTTGGGGGGAACGTGCCGCGGCTCGATGAGACCCGTTTCGTCGACGATGGCGGGATGCCTGTCCAGATCGACGACGGCGCGGACAGCACAGTGCTCGGCCGACCTGCAACGATGAACGCGCGGGATCCCGCGCGCGCCTTAGTCGAGTGAACTCACGCGGCCTGCTTGTGCATGGCACCGCCGGCCGAGCCGGCCCCACGGATCGCCTTCACCGAACGCTCGATCGCGGCCCAGAGACGGTTGATCTCGTAGGCGGCGCGGCCTTCTGCCGCATATTCGCGGGCGCCCTGCCCCTCGCCGAGCGCCATCAGCAGATCGGCGCGGTTGGTGATCTGGCCGCCCCAGACCGGCGCCTTGAACTTGGCCAGCGCATCGCGGGCGATCGTCACGATCCGGCTTTCACCCTCGCCGCGCAGAGCCGGTGCACCGTTGAGCACGATGGCGTAAGGCTTGCGGTTGGCACGACAGGTCTGAATCGTATCCTGCACCGCGTTGACGTCGAACACGCCCGGGCGCGCCGGAATGATCACCATCGTCGCGTTGCGGATCGCGTCCTCCACCACCGCGGACAGATTCGGCGGCGTGTCGATGAACACCCATTCGATGCCGTCGCGCTTGGCGGATGCGATGATCTCGCCGACCGACCGCGTCGCGGTGCGCAGCGGCGGCTCATTGGTACCACGCAGCTTGTGCCACAATGTCAGCGACCCCTGAGGATCGGCATCGATCAGCAGACACGGGCGCGACGCTTTGTTGACGTGAGCAGCCAGATGCGCGGTCAGGGTACTTTTCCCGGAGCCGCCCTTACGCGAAGCAAAAACGATGACATTCATACGATGGCCTCCCATTCACCAATAGTTGACAAAGGTGAATCAGGACGCTGATTCGTGAAAGACAAAATTGCATGCAGCGAGTCATACCTCGCCGAATTGTATCGGCAGGTTGGCTTTTGAGTCACACTAATCGCTTGCCATGCCGGCGTATCAAGCCTTAGCGCGCGATTCGCCGGCAGAGTCTGAAGCCGTCATGACGGAGTCCGGGTCCTGAGCAGCAGCGAACGGAGTGATATCGACGCCCTTCTTGCGTTGCCGCGCCACCCATTTTCGTTCGAGCCAGCCCAGCGTGCGCGCGGTCGGCTTCTCCAGCGCAGGCACATCCTGTGCGATCAGGACGAGACCCAGCGGCAACATCCACAATCCCAGCACCGGAAGGAAGCTGAACACGCCGCCTCCGACCAGCAACACCCCGACGGGCAGCCGGACATATTTCGACGACGGCTTGCGCAGCCACCCGACGAAGCCGGCGGGCTTGGGCGGCAGCTTCGACTCGAACCAGGCCATATGGCGATCGAGTTCAGCACGATGGTCGGTGTCGTTCAGGTTGTTGTTCATCCATAGCAGATAGGGCCCCGGCGGGACCGTTGCCAGAGCAGTTTTGGCGGGAAACCCGCATCCGCCCGGGCTCGTGCTGTCAGCGGAATTCGCGTTGAGCAGGCTTCTGCGCGCGTTTCGACCTGGCGACAGCTGGATTGGAACGAGGCGCTTTGGCCGCCCGGGCGCGCGGCGGCGGCCCAAAATGGGCGCGGCATGCGGGCGTGAGCCGTGTCTTGTTTTGGACCATGCAGACGGTGATCCGATCGACATCAGGCACGAACGCACCGCACAATCGCATCGCGTCTCCGGTGCAGGCCTGCTGCTGATCGGCGGTATAGGCCACAGCGCCTGTCGATGCGAACTGCAGGGCCGCCGCCACCAGCAGAGCCCCAATCCAGCCGTCCCGTCCAAATCCGATCATGCGCCCCCCGCTGTTCTCGAGCCGCGATCATTGTCGCGAACCGACAATGGTGCGGAAGTCTGAGGCAACCGCGCCGACAGCGCAAGCTGCGGCGCAGCGGAGGCTCTCCCGATGGGGATGGATGGGGCAAGTCACGCCTCGTTCGCGCCGACGCCTCGTCGATCGAGAAGGCGCTGCCCTTTGGCCGTCACCTGGTAGCTGCGATACGTCGACCCAGGCGAGACCACGGCGACCAGTCCCTGCGACACCAGATGGTCGAGTTCGAGACGCTGCCCCGCGTTCAAATCGCGGCCTGCGGTGCGCGCGATATCGGCCAGCACCGCGACCGCCTCGTCACTCGGCTCGCTTCCCACCATGAAGTGGCTCTCCCCAGTTGCGATACGCCGTCCCGCGGCCGGCCCGGTCTCAGCCTTTGACGATCCGCTGTGCGCCGGTCTTCTTCAGCGCGGCCTCGACTGACGGCTCTTCCGACTTGTTGCAGCTGATCGACACGTCGATCGCTCCGCTCAATTTCGGCGAGCTCTGCTTCTCGACGCCGGGATGGCCGCTTTCGGCATCGGCGCCGGCGACCTCGGACCCGGAGCTATTCGCCGCGCCCCGCGCCGTCACGGCGATCGCCGCGCGGTCGATGCCATATTCCTGTACGAGCTGCTCGACGGCGAGCTCGGCGCCGCGCCTCGTCGAAAATTCTCCGCTGATGGCCTGCTGCACGTCCTCGTCTCCTTTTCGTCACAAATCTCTCGCCCGCGGCGGCACGCGACAACGCGCGTTCAGATGAACGGTTTCCCGCCCGTCACCGCGACCGTCGTCCCGGATGTGTAGCTCGAGCGGGGATCGGCGAGCATGACATAGGCCGTCGCCAGTTCGGCCGGTTGGCCGGCGCGCTTCATCGGCACGTTCTTGCCGAAATTCTCGACGACCTCTTCCGGCATGGTGGAGGGGATCAACGGCGTCCAGATCGGCCCGGGCGCGACCGCATTCGCGCGGATGCCTTTCTCGGCGAGCAGCTGCGCCAGCCCGGCCGTGAAGTTCTGGATCGCCCCTTTTGTCGTCGCATAGGCGAGAAGCGAGGGGTTCGGCGCATCCGAATTGATGGATGCCGTATTGACGATGGCGCTACCGGGCTTCATGTGCGGCACCGCCGCCTTGGTGAGATAGAACATCGCGTGGATGTTGACCTTGAACGTCAACTCCCATTCCTCGTCGCTGATGTCGCCGATGTCCTTGAACGTCGCCTGGTGAGCCGCATTGTTGACCAGGATGTCGACACCACCGAGTTCATCGACCGCGCGCGTCACGACCGACCGGCAATGCGCCGGATCCTGCAGATCGCCGGCGACCAGAACGGCCTTGCGACCCTCCTTCTCGACCAGCGCTTTCAGCTCCGCTGCGTCTTCCGTTTCGTTCAGATACGAAATCAGGATGTCGGCCCCCTCTCGCGCATAGGCAATCGCCACGGCGCGACCGATGCCGCTGTCGCCGCCGGTGATGAGAGCTTTCATGCCCTCCAACCGGCCGGCCCCCTTGTAAGTCGTCTCGCCGTGATCGGGGCGCGGGTTCATCTCGCCGGTCGTTCCCGGCATCGATTGCTGCTGCTTCGGATAGGGCGGCTTCGGATAGGTCGACGGCATGGCGGGCTCCTCCAGGGTCGGGATCAATCGAACGGAGCGCGTGTCGTTCCGATCCGCCGGCGAAACCGCTCGACGGCGGATCGGCGGCCGCGGCTGCGCCATTGTGTCCGATGCAGCCGTCGCCTGCGCAGGAACCGTGCGTCTCGTCGTGGTTTGAAGCCGCACAATGCGGATTCGTCCGACGTTCAGCGTCCGATCAGTCCGCGCGATGCAGAAAGGAACACTCGATGAAACGCGCCGCCATCGCACTGAGCTGCCTCACGCTCGCTGCGCAGATATGCCTGCTCCCGACCCAGGTTTCCGCCCAGCCGGCGACCAATCAGACCGGCTCCGGCGCTGCCGTGAGGATCAGCGCGGACACGCAGAAATTCATTCAGCAGGTCACGATCTCGGATCTGTTCGAACTCGCGACCGCCCGGCTGGCTCTCGCGCGCGGCACCGACGCGCAGAAGGCCTTCGCCAACCGAATGATCGAGGACCACGGCAAGACGTCGGCCGAACTGAAGCGCTTCATCGTCGTCGGCAAAGTCGACATCGACGTGCCGAGCCAGCTCGACAGCGCGCATCAGGGCAAATACGACGCCCTGAACAACGCGCGCGGCGAGGAGTTCACGGCCTTGTACACTGCGCAGCAGGTCGAGGCGCACAATCAGGCGATCGCGTTGTTCGAACGCTATGCGGCCAATGGCGACAACGCCGAATTGAAGGAATGGGCGGCCAACACCGTGCCGGCGCTGAAGCACCATCTGCAGATGGCGCAGGCGCTCGATCGCCAGGGCGGGCAAGCGGCGGCTCCGGCATCCAAGTAAACAGCCTCGACCCGCTGCCGCCAGGATGTCGCGGTCGTCTTCGCACGATCCGATCATCCGCTTCGCGGGTGCTGCTGGAGCAGGACAACGGCTTCGAAGCCGTCACGCTGCTCCAGCTACTTGTTTCCGCATCATGCCTTTCGAGGCTCATGCGCCAAGTGATGCCGCTCCCGATTGGTAGCGGCTGAGCGACAGCGCCCGCGCGTCGATCTCGGGCTCGACGCTCCGAAGCTGATCCACCGCGACGCGCGCCGCGCCGCAGGCCATGGTCCAGCCCAGCGTGCCATGCCCGGTGTTCAGATGCAGGTTTGCGAGGCGGGTCGGCCCGATGATCGGCGGCCCGTCCGGCGTCATGGGCCGCAATCCGCTCCAGAACGTCGCCTGCGACAGGTCACCTGCGCCGGGAAACAGATCGGTCAATGACCGATCCAGCGTCACTCGGCGGTTCGGCCGCAGGCGCGGCTGGTAGTCGCCGATTTCCGCCGTCCCGCCGACGCGGATGCGATCGCCGAGCCGGGTGATCGCGACCTTGTAGCTCTCATCCATTACGGTGGATCGCGGCGACGCCGGTTCGTCGACGATCGGAACGGTGATCGAATAGCCCTTGACCGGATAGACCGGAATATCGATGCCGAGCGGCCGCAGCAGCAACGGCGAAAAACTGCCGAGCGCCATCACATAGCGGTCGGCGACGAACCTGCCCTTGTCGGTCGTCACCCCGGCGACCGCGCCGCCCTGCGCATCGATACTCCGGATCGTCGTTTCGTAGACGAAATTCACACCCAGCGCGGCCGCGGCCGCCTCCAGCCGCTGCGTGAACAGATGACAATCGCCGGTCTCGTCATCGACCAGTCGCAGGCCGCCGACGAACGAATTCTGCACCGCGGCCAGTCCGGGCTCCGCGCGAATGCAGCCGGCCCGATCCAAAACTTCGAACGGGACATTGTACTGACGCAGGATCTCGACGTCTCCGCCGATCGCATCGAGCTGCGACTGCTTGCGAAACAGCTGCAGCGTGCCCTGGCTGCGCTCGTCGTAGGTAATGCCGATATCAGCGCGCAGAGCGCGCAGACAGTCCCGGCTGTATTCGGCGATGCCGACCATCCGCGACTTGTTGAGCGCGTAGCGGCTGGCGGTGCAGTTGCGCAGCATCTGGACAACCCAGCGCCACATCGCCGGGTCGATCTGCGGCCGCACCACCAGCGGTCCGTGGCGATCGAGAATCCATTGAATCGCCTTGCGCGGCACGCCCGGGCCGGCCCATGGCGAAGAATATCCGGGCGAGACTTCGCCCGCATTGGCGAAGCTCGTCTCGAGGCCGGGGCCGGGCTGACGGTCGATCACGGTGACCTCGAAGCCGGCCTTGGCCAGATAATAAGCCGTCGTGACGCCGATCACGCCGGCTCCCATCACCAGAACTTTCATGGCATCAGCGCTTTCATGGCATCGTCTCTTTTTTGGAGGTCACTGTCCTGCGGCCGGTCGGCGGCATCGCGATAAATCCGTCGAAAGCGATCGCCGAGGCTGGTCAGGATTTCGTAGCCGATGGTGCCGCTCGCGGAGGCGAGTTCGTCGACCGACTGATGCGGACCGATCAGTTCGATCTCTGCGCCACGCCCGAGGCGCTCGGCCGGCAGATCACCGAGATCGACGGTGATGCTGTCCATCGACACCCGTCCGGCGATCGCAAGGGCGCGGCCCTCGAAGTACACCGCGCCGGCTCGCCCCAGCGCGCGATGCAGGCCGTCGGCATAACCGATCGACAGCGTCGCCAACCGCGACGGCCGTTCGACGCGGAAATCCCAGCCGTAGCCGACGTGATCGCCGGCTTCGATCTCGCGCGTCTGAACGATCGCGGCCGCGAGCCGAACCACCGGCCGCATCGGGTTGGGCCGGGACGACGTGGGATTGATGCCGTAGAGCGCCGCACCCGGCCGGGCGGCGTCGTAGTGAAAGTCGGGGCCGAGAAAGATTCCGGACGAATTCGCCAGCGACTTCGGAATCCCTCCGAAGCGATCGGCCAGCGCACAGAACCGCGCCCGCTGATACGCATTCGCCGCGTGATCGGCGACATCGGCGCAGGCCAGATGGCTCATCACCAGGCGAATATCGATGCCGCGCAGGCGCGCGTGCGAAAGCTCGTCAAGTTCTCGTGGCGAGAGCCCGAGCCGCGACATGCCGCTGTCGATCTGTACGATCGCCCCCAGCACGCGGCCCGCCTTGCGCGCGCAGGCCGACCAGTCATCGAGTTGCGCGAGCGAATTGAGGACGGGCACGATGCCTGCATCGGCGCAATCGTCTTCGCCGCCGCGCGGCAGCCCGTTCAGGACCACGATCGATGCGTCGGGCGGCAGATGCGGTCGCAGATCGAGCGCCTCATCGAGATGGGCGACATAGAAATCCCGGCATCCGGCGCCATAGAGCGCCGGAGCGACCTGGCGCGCACCCAACCCGTAGGCATCCGCCTTGACGACCCCGCCGCAGCGGACCTTCGGTCCTACCATCTCGGCCAGACGGCGATAATTCCACCGGATGGCCGCCAGATCGATCGTCAGCGTCGCCCCGGCATGACGATGCCCCAGCCTCATCTCGACGCTCACGTCCCCATCCTCTGCCAGTGTCGCCTGCAACAGGATGTCAGGAAGAGCGCGGTGGTTGTTGGCGAATTTTTATGGTAACCGTCCATTCAACGACGGAATTCTGCGCAATCCGCCGGATTTAGTCGATATTCCTGCAGAAGAGGCGATTTGGCGTCATGACGACCGAGACCGATCCGATCGACCGAAAGATCCTCCGCCATCTCGTCCAGGACGCGCGGATCAGTCAGGTCGTCCTCTCCGAACGGGTCGGGCTGTCGCCGACGGCTTGTACGCGACGGATGCTCCAACTCGAGAAGACCGGCGTCATCAGAGGATACTCGGCCGACGTCGACGCCGCCGAGCTCGGCTTCACGATGACGGTGCTGGTGCACATCACGCTGGACAAACAGAGCGAGGATGCGCTGTCGGCGTTCGAACGCGAGATCGTCAAATGCCCCGACGTGGTGTCCTGCTTTCTGATGTCGGGAAACGACGACTACCTCGTGCAGGTGCAGGCCCGCGACATGCAGGACTATGAGCGCATCCACAAACAGCATCTGTCCCGCATGCCTGGGGTGTCGCGCCTGCATTCGAGTTTCGTCATGCGCAGCGTCATCGAGCGCAGCATCTCGCCGGCCGCGCTCGGCGGTTAGCCCATCCCGGCGCCCATGCGATAAAGCCGCCCCCCCCCCCGGGACAGCCGCTCCGCACTGCTGCGATCTGACCGCCGCGGGCCTTGAGTTCATGATTCCGGCGCAAGCACCTGTCGCGACGCGGCTGTCGCAACGACGCTGCGCAGCAGCGCGATGAACCTTTGCTGGAGAGGATAGCTGACGGCGCCTTCGAGCTGAAGAATGCCCATCATGCGCGAACCAGCCTGCCCCCGCAGCGGCCTCGCGACGGTCGCGACGTTCTGCATGTTCCTGACTGCGCTGGCCGGCAGCAGCGCGACGCCGAGACCCTTCGCGGCAAATCCAAGGGCCGTCGCCATGTTCGTCACTTCATAGGCGGGCACGATGGCGATGCCCTCGTCCTCGAAGGCCTGGCTCGCCGCCAGACGCAGACTGGTCCCCCATTTCGTCAAGATGAGCGGCCGCTCGGCGAGAGCCGCGATTGGAATTTCGTCCAGCGAGGCCAGGGGGTGCGACGACAGCATGACGGCGAACAGGTCGTCGCTGAACAATCCCTCGAACGTCATGCCACGCTCGAGCATGCGCGCGCTGGTCAGGCCGAGATCACATCGCCCGACTTTGACGGCGGCGATCAATTCCTGCTCGACGGCTTCAAAGATCTCAAAGTGAACGCCGGGAAGCTCGCGGCTGAACTCGGCGATCACCTCGGGAAGCAAATGCTCGGCAATCGACGGAAGCACCCCGATCCTGAGTTGACCGGTTCGCCCGGCGGCCAATTGCGCACATTTGACGCGGACCTCGTCGGCCATGGCCGCGAGACGCTCGAAATCCGCGAGCAGTTCCGAGCCCGCCGGGGTCAGTTTCACCACCCGGGTCGTGCGGTCGAACAAAGCAAGCCCGACACGATCTTCCAACTGCTTGATCTGAATGGAAATACTCGACTGGGACGCCGAAACCCGGTCGCCCGCGACACGAAAACTGCGGTGCCTGGCCACAGCGAGAAACATACGAATCTGTTTCAGGGTCGGTTCAGCCATTAATTCGATTCTCGAAATCAACGATGCTACTAATTCATTTGTAATATATTTAGGCATGCCCAACAATAGGGCTCAGGTATTTGGAGGTTGGCCGCAAGGGCTGACGACAACGAGCTTGCGACACATCGCAAGGGGTGACGGGGAAGTTCATGAGCAGCTTGAGACTGAAATCGTGCGTAGCCGGCCTCCTTCTGGCGACCACCGCAACTTTCGCGCAGGCCGACACGCTTCGCGTCGTTCCGACCGCGCCGCTTCAGATCCTCGATCCGTTGTCCACGACGGCCTACATTACGCGGGACCATGGCTTCATGGTCTACGACACCCTGTTCGGGACCGACCTCGAGGGGAAGGTGCATCCCGAGATGGTGGAAAAATACGCCGTCGACGAGGCCGCCACGACCTGGACCTTCACGTTGCGCGAAGGGCTCGCCTTTCACGACGGCAGCCCGGTGACCTCTGCGGACGCCATCGCCTCGTTGCAGCGATGGCAGTCGAAGGACACCCTCGGCGGCAAGATGAAAGCCCGGACGACCGCCATGACCGCGGTCGATGACCGGACCTTCCAGATCAAACTGTCAGCGCCGTTCGGCCCTATGCTCACCGCCCTCGGCAAGCCCTCGGCGATCGTTCCGTTCATCATGCCGAAGGCCGTGATCGACGAGGCCGGCAGCGGGCCCATCACCAAGATCATCGGGTCGGGTCCTTTCAAGTTCGTCGCAAACGAATTCAAGCCCGGCGAGCGCGCGGTGTACGTCAAGAACGAAGCGTACAAGCCGCGCAGCGAGCCGGCGTCGGGAACATCCGGCGGCAAGGTGGTCAAGCTCGACAAGGTCGAATGGATCTTCCTCAAGGACGCCCAGACCGCGGTGAACGCGCTGCGCAACAAGGAGATCGACTACATCGACCAGCCTTCCTACGAGCAGGTCGCCGACCTGCAGAAGGACCCCAACATCGATATCGTCAACCGTCCGCTGTCGCTCTCCTTCGTGATGCGGTTCAATACCCTGACGCCGCCGTTCAACGATCTCAGGGTGCGACGTGCGGCAATGCTCGCCGTCAACCAGGACGCCGTCCTCAAGGTGCAGATCGGCGTACCCGGCGCTTATCAGAGCTGCGCCTCGGTCTATCCCTGCGGAACGATCTATTCGAGCACGCCGGACAACTACACCGGCAAACCGAATTTCGCCGAAGCCAGGAAGCTGCTGGCTGAGGCCAAATACGACGGGACGCCGATCGTTATCCTCGATGCGCCCGAGGTCCGCGTTCAAAGCAAGACCGCGCCGATGATGTCGGCCCTGCTCCAGCAGGCCGGCTTCAAGACCCAGCTGCTTCCGCTGGATTGGGCGAGCTGGCTGCAGAAGCGGACCAACACGGCGCCCGCCAAGGATGGCGGCTGGAATCTGTTCATAGCCGCCTGGTCCCCCTACGACCTTACGGTTCCGATCTCCTCGGCGCCGCTGACCGCGAACGGCAGGGCCGGATGGCCCGGCTGGTTCGAAGACGCTCAGGTCGAAGCGCTGCTGGGCCAGTTCATCAATGCCCCGGATCTGCCCGAGCAGAAGGCCATCGCGACCAAGATTCAGACTCGCATCCTGGAGCAAGGCGCGATCGCGCCGCTCGGCCAGGCGGATCAGTTCAGCGTGATGCGAAAGGGCTCGCTCGAGGGCCTGCTGCCGCGGATCGCCTCGACCGTGTTCTGGAACGTGTCGGTGACCGGCAAGTAACCGGACCGGCAAGTCACGCAGCTCCAACTTCGGCTGGGCAAGAATGGGTAGCTATCTTGTGCGACGGCTGGCGTCCACCATCCCCGTGGTGGTTGTCGTTGCCGCTCTCATCTTCTTTGTTCTGCGGCTCGCCCCCGGCGATCCGGCTTTGGCCATCGCCGGGGACGGCGCGACGCCGGCACAACTGGAAGCCCTTCGGGCCCAGCTCGGCCTCGACAAGAGCATTTTGCAGCAATTCCTCATCTGGGGGGAATCGCTGCTCCGATTGGATCTCGGCCAGTCCCTCTACTACCACATCCCCGTCACCACGCTCATCGGCCAGCGCCTGCCTCCGACGGCAAGCCTGGCGATCCTGACCATGCTCATCTCGGTCCCGATCGCCGTCTATCTCGGCGCACTGGCGGCGTCCCGGCAAGGAAGCTCGATCGATCGCATGGTGAATGCGAGCGCCGTCATCGCATTCTCCATACCCGTCTTCGTGCTGGGTTACGTCCTGATCTGGCTGTTTGCGCTGAAAATGGGTCTGCTTCCGGTGCAGGGCACCGGCCCTGCGGACGCCGGACTGTTGACGAAACTCAAATACTTCATCCTTCCGGCCGTCGGACTGGCGTTCGGCCAGATCGCGCTGCTGACACGCGTAACGCGCGCCTCGGTCATCGACGTCCTGCACGAGGATTTCATCAAGACCGCCTACGCGAAGGGCGCCTCCGCAAAGCGGGTTCTGTGGCGCCACGCCGTTCGCAACGCCGCGGTCCCCATCGTCACCATCATCGGGCTGTCCTTCGCGGTGCTGATCGGCGGCGTGGTCGTCTCCGAGACCGTTTACGCCATTCCCGGGCTCGGCAAACTGACCGTCGACTCGGTGCTGGCGCGGGACTTCCCGGTGGTCCAGGGCCTCGTGATCTTTTTCTCGTTCACCTATGTCGGCATCAACCTGCTGGTCGACGTCCTCTACGTCGCGCTCGACCCGCGCATTCGATATTGAGCGGAGCCGGCATGAATTCGATCGTCTCCCCCGAAGACGGATTGTCGCCCGACGCAGCCCCGGTGTCGGCCGAAGCGCCGTGGCGCGGGACGCTGCGCCGCCTGCTGCGGCACTCCGGAGTCCAGATCGGCGGCCTCCTGTTCCTGCTGATCGTGCTGATCGCCGTCTTCGCCCCCTATCTCTACACGATCGACCCCGCATCGATGGATCCGATGCTGGTCAGCATTCCGATCGGAACGAGTACGACCTTCACCGATCTGTCCGGCGACTCGTTCGCGCACTACTTCGTGTTCGGCACGGACAGTATGGGTCGCGACGTCTACAGCCGTGTCGTTTACGGCGCGCGGATCTCGCTGACCGTGGGGGCCTCTGTGGCCGCGGCGAGCATCGTCGTCGGCTGTTTGATCGGCCTGTTCGCAGGCTATGTCCGACGCCTCGACGGCCCGTTGATGCGCGTCATGGACGGTCTGATGGCGGTTCCTTCGATCCTGCTCGCCATCGCCCTCGTGTCGCTGTGGAACGTGTCGCTGACGACGCTGGTGATCGCCATCGCCATTCCCGACCTTCCCCGGGTGGCGCGCGTGGTGCGTGCGACGGTTTTGTCGGTCAAGACGATCGCCTTCGTGGAGGCCGCCCGGATGATGTGTACGCCGTGGTGGAAGATCATGTGGCGACACATCCTCCCTGCCGTGATGGCGCCGCTCGCGATCCAGGGAACGTTCATTTTCGGCTCGGCGATTCTGGTCGAAGCGGTTCTCTCTTTCCTCGGCGTCGGCTTCACCAGCGACGTGCCGACCTGGGGCAATGTGATGGCCGACGGCCGTGTCAATTTCAACCTGGCGCCGCATCTCGTCCTCATCCCCGGTGCGTTCCTGGCGGTGACCATCGTCGCCATCAACATGATCGGCGACGGCCTGAGAGACGTGCTCGATCCCAAATACGCACCGGTCGAAAGCTGATGAAGAGCCCCGTCCTCGAGATCGACAATCTGGTCGTCGACCTGCCCGCCAGCGGCGACCGGTCTCACGCCGTCAAGGGCATGAACCTGTCGATCGCCGCCGGCGAGATCGTCTGTCTGCTCGGCGAATCCGGCTCCGGAAAATCGGTGATCGCCCACGCCATCATGGGCCTGCTGCCCAAGGCCCTGACGATCTCGTCCGGCCGGATCTGCGTGCTGGGAGACGATGTCGCTTCAATGGCGTCCGACAAGCTCATGGAGCTGCGCGGCAAGCGGATGTCGATGATCTTCCAGGAGCCGATGACCGCGCTCAATCCGGTGGCGCGGTGCGGGGCTCAGATCGAGGAGCTGCTGCTGATTCACGGCGTGGCGCCTGCATCCGAAAGGCGCGCGCGCGTGCTCGACATGCTGAGGCAGGTCCACTTCGCCGAGCCCGAACGGGTCTATCGGTCGTTTCCCCATCAGCTCTCCGGCGGCCAGCGACAACGGGTGATGATCGCGCTGGCGCTCTGCATGAAGCCGGCATTGCTGATCTGCGACGAGCCGACGACCGCCCTCGACGTCACCACCCAGGCCGAAATCCTCAAGCTCATCGTGGAGCTCAAGAACCAGACCGGCACTGCGATCCTGTTCATCACGCACGACATCGGCGTCGCCGAGCAGATCGCCGACCGGGTGGTGGTGATGCGCCTTGGCGACATCGTCGAAAGCGGCAGCTGCGAGGAGACTCTGCAGACACCCAAGACGGACTACACGCGGATGCTCATCGCAGCGGTGCCGTCGATCGAACCGATGCGAACCGAGCCGAGCGCGTCCAGGAAGGTCGCACTCGAGGTGATCAAGCTGAACAACGCCTACCGTCAGGGCGGCTGGTTCGGCAAGCGCCGCGAAACGGTGGTGGCGGACAACATCAGCCTGCTCGTCCGCCCAGGCGAAACCGTCGGCGTCGTCGGCGAGTCCGGTTCGGGGAAATCCTCACTGGCACGCTGCATCGCCCGACTGAACGACTTCGACAGCGGCGAGATCTTCATCGACGGTCTGCCGCTCGTCGCCACGCGATCCCGGAAGGAAGAACTGGAGGTTCGCCGCCAGGTCCAGATGGTCTTCCAGGATCCGTACCGCTCCCTGAATCCGAGACTGAGCGTGCTGGAGTCGCTGATCGAAGGACCGATGAATTTCGGCGTGCCGCGCGCTGCGGCGGTCGACCGGGCCCGCGACCTGATGCACCGCGTGCGGCTGCCGGAAGCGGGGCTCAAACGATATCCGCACGAATTCTCGGGCGGTCAGCGCCAACGCATCTGTATCGCGCGCGCATTGGCCTGCGAACCGAAGCTGCTGATCGCCGACGAAGCCGTGTCCGCGCTCGACGTCTCGGTGCAGAAGCAGATTCTCGACCTGCTGGAAGAGATCCAGGCCCAATTTGGGCTGGCGATGTTGTTCATCACCCACGACCTGCGGGTCGCGGCCCGCCTGTGCGACCGCATCCTCGTGATGCAGTCCGGCCGGGTCGTCGAACAGGGAACCGCCCAGGACGTGCTGGGCGCTCCGACCCAGGCCTACACCAGACAATTGATCGCGGCGGTTCCAAAAAGAAACTAGATCGGGAAGGACGCATGAACACCAGGGAAACCGTGGAGCGCCGGGTCGTCAGACTCGGAGCGGGCGCAGGCTTTGCGCGCGACCACATCGAACCCGCACTCGATCTGGCGCGGGACGGCAAGCTCGACTACCTGATCTTCGAATGTCTCGCGGAGCGAACCATCGCGCTTGCCCAACAGCAGAAGCAGACCTCGCCCGAGCTCGGCTACGATCCGATGTTCGAGGCGCGAATGCGCGCGGTGCTGCCGATCCAGCGCGAGAAAGGTTTCCGCATCGTCACCAATATGGGCGCCGTCAACCCCGCGGCGGCCGGGCGCTTGGCGCAGGCGATCGCCGGAGAGTTGAACATCGCGGGCCTGAAGATCGCCGTGCTCGAAGGCGACGACGTGCTCGCGCAGGTGAAGGGCTCGTCCGCGCGCTTCCTGGAATCGGGCGAAGCGCTCGACGCCCGATCGCACGAGATCATCGCGGCGAACGCCTATCTCGGCGCATCCGGCATCTGCGCGGCGCTCGATGCGGGGGCGGATATCGTGATCTGCGGGCGCGTCTCGGATCCGGCGCTGTTTCTCGGCCCCCTCGTGCATGAATTCGGCTGGTCGATGACGGACTGGAACCTGATGGGGCGGGGAACGCTGATCGGCCACATGCTGGAATGCGCTGGTCAGGTCTCCGGCGGCTATTTCGCCGACCCGGGCTACAAGGACGTGGAGAATCTCGGCAATCTCGGCTTCCCGATCGGCGAGGTCGACGAGACCGGCGACCTGGTGATCTCCAAGCTTCCCGGCACCGGCGGATGCGTCACGGCGGCGACCTGCAAGGAGCAGTTGCTCTACGAAATCCACGATCCGCGTGCGTACTACCAGCCCGACGTCATCGCCGATTTCTCCGACGTTCGCATCGAAGTCCTCGGGCAAGACCGCGTTCGTCTGACCGGCGCCAAGGGATCGCCCCGGCCCGCGACCCTGAAAGTCTCGGTCGCCTACCGGGACGGCTATATCGGAGAGGGGCAGATCTCGTATGGCGGCAGTGGCGCGGTCACCAGGGCCCGGCTGGCCGGCGACATCGTGCGCCAGCGGCTGGCGCGCGCCGGCGTCGCCGTCGATGAACTGAAGGTCGATCTGATCGGCATCGACTCGCTGCACGGGCAACGCCTCGCTGGCGGCATAGGCGATCCCTACGAAGTACGGCTGCGGGTCGCCGCCAGGGTCGCGACCCGGACGCTGGCCGAGGCCGTCGCCCGTGAGGTCGAGTCGCTCTACACCAATGGTCCGGCCGGCGGCGGCGGCGTGGTTCAACTGGTCCGCGAGGTAATCGCGGTGCAATCGGTGCTGATCCCGCGCGACCAGACGAGTCCGGTCGTCACCATGTTGGAGGCGTAGATGAAGCTTCGGGAACTCGCGCATTCGCGCACCGGCGACAAAGGCAACAGGTCGAACATCTCCCTGATTCCCTACGATGCGTCGCACTATCAGCACCTGCGCGACATCGTCACCGCCGAACGCGTGAAGGAACATCTGCGCCACATCGTGTACGGCGCCGTCGAACGCTACGACTTGCCGAATGTCGGTGCCTTCAACTTCGTGCTCGACGACGCGCTGGGCGGCGGCGTCGCCAGATCGCTGTCGCTGGACAGCCACGGCAAGTCGCTGAGTTCGGCGCTGCTGGAGATGGACGTGCCCGCGCCGCCCGGCTACGCGGCGACGGCGCGGAACGGGTCGGGCACTCCGGCGACGCCGACCGCGCATCTGCCCAGGGCCGAGGATTTTCTGCTGTGGCCGCCGAACGTCCAGGCCTACGGCTATCGGATCGTCGACAAGCTGTTCAACTCCCGCGTCATCCGCAAGGGCCCCTCGCCGCGCCCACTCCGCTATGGGCAGCACGTCCAGATCGAGTACCGAAGCGACGGAGCGACGTTGTCGCTCGACGATTTCATCGATCGGAATTCGCTGAGCGGCCTCATCGTCCTGAAGAACGGAAAGGTCGTGATCGAGCAGTACGGGCTGGGGCTGTTGCCATCCGACCGCTGGAGCACGATGTCGACCGTCAAATCGATCACCGCGACCCTGGTGGGCGTCGCGCTGCAGGACGGCGCGATCCATTCGCTCGACGACGCGGTGACGAATTACGTGCCGTCGCTCGCAGGCTCCGCCTACGAAGACGTCGCCGTCAAGCACCTGCTGACGATGTCGTCCGGCATCCGATGGAACGAAGACTATACCGACAAGCAATCGGACGTGAACCGCTACAGCAAATCTCTCGCCGACGGCGTGCCCGGTGGCGTCTTTGCTCTGCTGAAGGCGCTGCCGCGTGAGCACGCAGCCGGCGCGCACTGGCACTACAACACGGGCGACACCTTCCTGCTCGGCGCGGTGTTGCGCAGCGCCGTCGGCATGCCGCTCGCCGACTACATGTCGCGCAAGATCTGGCAGCCCTGCGGCATGGAATTCGACGCGTTCTATACGCTGGAGTCGCCGGACGGACTGGAGATCGGCGGCAGCCGCGCAGGCATCGCGCTGCGCGATTTCGGCCGGTTCGCGCAATTCGTGCTCGACGACGGCGTCGTGGACGGCGCGCGCCTGCTGCCGGCGGGATGGAACGACGACGCCAACCGCCGGGCCTATAAGTTCTCCGATGCCGACCGGGCCCTGATGCCCCAGATCAGTTCGGGGGCGCTGGACGGCTACGGTTACAGTTGGTGGATCGCCGAGGACGACGCGATGACGGCGGTGGGCTTCGCCGGGCAGCGGATCTACATCAACCGCGCCGAGCAGCTCGCCATCGTCACGCTCGGCGCATTTCCGCAGCCGAGATACCGCGGCCCCGGCGAGCACGACAGGGTGGCGGAGGTCGTCGCCTTCACCCAAGCGGTGAAATCGGCGCTGCAGGACGACGACTAGTCCAGTCGCGCACGCCCTCGCTGCGGAACATCAGGGTCCGCAGTGAGGGCACGGCGCGCTACCCGCCGCTCCGGATCAGCTTGCTCACAGTCCGGGCGAACGCCACCGTGCCGGCTTCCACCAGTTGTCTCGGCATCGACGCGAAGTTGAGGCGCACCCAGGTCTCCTTCGGCGCCAGGGCAAAGTAGGGCTCGACCGGATCGATCAGAACTCCGGCATCGAAGCAGGCGGCGCGCAGCTTCGACGGGCTGCGGCATCCCGGGATCCGCATCCAGATCGCGGAGCCGCCGGTCGGCGCCTCGTACTCAGCGATCGGCAGTTCCCTGCGCAGCGTATCGACGATCAGCTTGGCCTTCGTCTCGAGTGAGCGCCGCATCTCGGTCATCAAGCGGTCGTAGTGCCCCTGCCGAATGAACTGCGCGGCGCTGGCCAGATTGTTGCCCGGCAACTGCCGCAGCATCAAGCGTCGCAGCGATTTGAGTTCGGCGATCAGCGTTTCTGGGCCGACCAGATAGCCGATCCGCAAGCCGGGGCAGACCAGCTTCGACAGGCTGCTGAGATAGATCACGCGCCCCGACCGATCCATCGCCTTCAGCGCCGCCGCGGCGGCGCCGTCATATTTCAGTTCGGGCTCGTAATCGTCCTCAATGATGATCTGATCTTGCACGATCGCCTGATTGAGCAGCGACAGACGCCGCTCCGTGCTCATCGTCACGCCGGTCGGCGCCTGATGGCTCGGCGTGCAATACAGGTAGTTGCAGTCGAGCGATCGCTTGTCGATCGTCATGCCGAATGCATCGATCGGGATGGAGAGGAGATCCGCCCCGCTGCGGAGAAAGATGAAGCGCGCGTCCATGTAGCCGGGCTCCTCGACCCCGACCTTGAGACCGGGGCCCAGCAGGGTCTGGGCGATCAGATACAGCCCGTGTTGCGTTCCGAGTGTGAGCATCACCTGGTCCGCCGCGGCGGCGATGCCTCGTCGCGGCAGGATCTTGTTGATGATCTGCTCGATCAGCGGCCGGCTGTCTTCGCCGCCGCTGTCCTGGCCCCAATGCTGGATGGCCGGACTGGTCAGCGCCGACCGGCTGGCGTCCCGCCAGTCCGTGAACGGAAACGTCTGGGCGTTCACCTCGCCGTAAACGAACCGATATTTGCAGCTTTCCCAGCCTCGCGGCCGCTCCTGCCAGGGATATCCGACCTCGGCGTGGACCAGCCGCGCGGCCCAGTCGGGCTGGTCGGCGTTGCCGACCGCGCGTCCGAAGGTGACCTGACGCCGCTTCAGCGCCGACGACACATAGAAGCCGTCTCGCGGGCGCGCCTCCAGGAAGCTGTCCGCGGCCAGTTTCTCCAGCACCAGCGAAGCTGTCGTCCGCGACACGCCTGCGAGCGCCGCCAGTTCGCGGCTCGACGGCACCCTGCGCCCCGCAGGCAGATTTCCATCGACGATGGCGTCGACGAAGGCGTTGCGCAATTGCGCCTGCAACTGGACGCCCTCTTTGGCACTGCGGCCGAGCAGTTCCTTCCACATCAGCCGGTCTTCGTCTGATTGCATCGGGTTTCCTGCTGGCCTTACCGAAAGGAGGTGCTGGCTTTATGAAACAGCAACATCCGTCCGCATGATAGGGCCACGTAGGTATCTCAGACGGATCCTGATGAATCACCCGAAGACGCTGACGGCGGCCCATTGGGGCCTTTATGAGATCCGCGACGCGATGACGGCCGAGGTTTCGATCCATCCTTTCGCGACGGATCCGAGCCCGTCGCCGATCGGCTTGCAGATGCTGGAGACGGCGCGGTCCGATTCGCGGGTTCGGCGCCCTGCCGTGCGCAAGGGCTGGCTGGAGAACGGCCCGGCATCCCGCGGCCAACGCGGCCTCGAGCCGTTCGTCGAAGTCGACTGGAGCGTCGCGCTCGACCTCGTGGCCCGCGAACTCGGCCGCGTGAAGCAGCAGCACGGCAATCAAGCGATCTTCGGCGGCTCCTACGGCTGGTCCAGCGCCGGCCGCTTTCATCATGCCCAGAGCCAGGTCCACCGCTTCCTCAACTGCATCGGCGGCTACGTCCGCCACCTCAATTCGTACAGCCTCGGCGTCGCTCACCCATTGCTGCCCTATCTGGTCGCGCCGATCGGCGAGCTGATGATGACGCACAACGACTGGGACTCGCTGATCGAGCACTGCGAATTGTTCGTGACGTTCGGTGGCGTGCCGGCCAAGAACGCCCAGATTTCGCAGGGCGGCACTGCCGAGCATCGTATTCCCGGAGCCCTCGCCCGGATGCAGCGCGCCGGCATCAAATTCGTGAACATCAGCCCGACCCGGAAAGATCTGGAGACCGGCGCCGACTTCGAATGGTGGCCGATCCGCCCGAACACCGACACGGCGCTGATGCTGGCGCTGGCCTACGTGCTGGTCGAGGAGGGTTTGCACGACACCACGTTCCTCGCGACATACTGCGTCGGCTTCGAGGTTTTCCGGAACTATCTGCTCGGCCAGAAGGACGGCGTGCGCAAGACACCGGACTGGGCCGGAGGCATCACCGGCATCGACCCGGAGCGGATTCGATCGCTGGCCCGGGAGATGGGCGCCAAGCGTTGCATGATCAACGCCGCGTGGTCGTTGCAGCGCGCCCATCACGGCGAGCAGCCGTATTGGGCGCTGATCTCGCTCGCCGCGCTGGTCGGTCAGATCGGCACGCCCGGCGGCGGCTTCGGTGTCGGCTATGGCGCCGAGAATCTATTGGGAAGTCCGCATGCGCGGATCAGCGGGCCCACCCTGCCCCAGGGCAGCAATGCGGTCGACAGTTTCATTCCGGTCGCGCGCATCGTCGACATGCTCGAGAGCCCGGGGCAGCCTTTCACCTATTCGGGCAAGATCCATCACTATCCCGACGTCAAGCTGGTCTACTGGGCCGGCGGCAATCCGTTTCATCACCATCAGGACCTGACCCGACTCGTCAACGCCTGGCGGCTGCCCGACTCGGTGTTCGTGAACGAGCAGTTCTGGACTCCGCTGGCGAAGATGGCCGACGTCGTCTTTCCCGCCACCACCGCGCTGGAGCGGGAGGACATCTTCTTCTCGCCCAAGGAGCACCTGATCGCCCCGATGAAGCAGGCGATTCCCCGCGTCGGAGAAGCCCGCGACGACTACGACATCTTCCGTGGCTTGTCCGACCGCCTCGGCGTCGACGCGGCGTTTTCCGAACACCGCGATGCGCGGCAATGGATCGAACATCTCTACATCGACTGGCGCGAGCGGATCGCGGGCGACGGCGTGGCACTGCCGGACTTCGAATCCTTCTGGCACGGCGAGACCGTCGCGCTGCCTAAGCCCTCGCGGCCGACCGTGATGCTGGAGGCCTTCCGCGACGATCCGCTGGCCCATCCGCTGGGAACGCCGTCCGGCAAGATCGAGATCTATTCGGCGACGGTCGACGGGTTCGGTTACGCGGATTGCCCGGGCGGACACGCGACGTGGCTCGAACCGGCCGAATGGCTCGGAAGTCCGCTGGCGACCACCTATCCGCTGCACCTGATATCGGATCAGCCCTCGACGCGGCTTCACAGCCAGCTCGATCATGGCCCGTTGAGCCGATCTCAGAAGATCCAGGGCCGCGAACCGGTCGACATCCATCCCGACGACGCCGACCGGCGGGGCATCCGGACCGGCGACATCGTGCGGCTGTTCAACGCCCGCGGCTCGTGCCTGAGCGGTGCGAACGTGACTGCCAATGTCGTAAGCGGGGTGGTACGCTTGTCGACGGGCGCATGGTTCGACCCACAGGATTGGAGCGGAAACCAGGTGCTGGAGAAGCACGGCAACCCCAACGCGCTCACGGCCGATCTCGCCGCATCATCGTTTTCGCAAGGCTGTGCGGCGCAGACCTGCCTCGTCGACATCGAGAAGTATCTCGACGCGGCACCGCCGGTCTCGGCCTTCGACACGCCGGACGGCGTGGCGAGCCTGGCGACATGACGAACTGGCGGGCCGCGCCGCCGGCTTCAACACCTTTCGACCTGAATGAAAGAACACCATGAACGAGACCATCCTCAGCAAAGAACTTCGCGAACTCGATATCCAGCATTTGTTCCACCCCTACACCAACCCTCGCCAGCACGAGCAGGTCGGGCCGGTCGTGATCGAGCGCGGCGAAGGCGTGTTCGTCTACGACACCAACGGACAACGCTATCTCGAAGCGCTGGCCGGCCTCTGGAGCGTGGCGGTTGGATTCGGCGAGCCGCGCCTGGTCGAAGCCGCGGCGAAGCAGATGTCGATGCTGCCGTTCTATCATCTGTTCGCGCACAAATCGCACTCGCCGGGGATCAGGCTCGCGGACAAGCTCTGCGCGATGGCGCCGGGCCAATTGAGCCACGTGCTGTTTTCGAATTCCGGCTCGGAAGCCAACGACTCCGTCGTGAAGCTGGTCTGGTTCTACAACAACAGCCTCGGACGCCCCGAGAAGAAGAAGTTCATCGCCCGCAAGAACGGATATCACGGCATCACCGTGGCGTCCGGAAGCCTGACCGGCCTGCCGGCGAACCACAACGCGTTCGACCTGCCGAAAATCCCGGTGATCCATCTCGAATGCCCGCATTATTATCGCTTCGGCCTTGAAGGCGAATCCGAGCAGCAGTTCACCGATCGGCTGATCAAGCAGCTCGAAGACACCATCGTCGCCGAAGGCCCCGACACGATCGCGGCGTTCATCGGCGAACCGGTGATGGGCGCCGGCGGCGTCATCGTTCCACCGGTCGGTTACTGGCCCCGGGTGCAGGAAGTCTGCCGCAAATACGACGTGTTGCTGGTCGTCGACGAGGTCATCACCGGCTTCGGCCGCCTGGGCACGATGTTCGCCTCCGAGCATTACGGGGTCGAGCCCGACATTTTGGTCGTGTCCAAGCAGATCACCTCGTCCTATCAGCCGCTCGGCGCGGTGATTTTTTCCGAGAAGCTGTATCAGGGCATCGCCGACAAGGCCGGCGCGTTGGGCACCTTCGCGCACGGCCTGACGGCCGGCGGCCATCCGGTCGCGACCGCGGTGGCGCTGGAGAACCTCGCCATCATCGAGGAGCGAGGCCTGGTGGCGAATGCCAAGGAGGTCGGCGCCTATATGCGTGAAGGCCTCGGCGCCTTCGCGTCCCATCCGATGGTCGGCGAGGTTCGCGGCGACGGAATGATCGCCGCCGTCGAACTGGTCGCCGACAAGGCTTCGAAGCGCAAATTCGATCCCGTCGGCAAGGTCGGCGCCTATCTGTCCGGGCGCAGCCACGAACACGGGCTGATCGCGCGCAATCTCGGCGACACCTTCGCGTTCTGTCCGCCGATGATCATCACCAAGAGCGAGATCGACCTGATGCTCTCGATGTTCTCGAAGGCGCTGGACGACACTTACACATGGGCGAAGAGCCAAGGTCTCGCAACGTGAGGCGATAGCGCTTCTCTTCCATCGGCGAATTCCACGCGCCTGCGCGGACGCTTCTTGCACCGCATCTCCGGGAGCACCGCAACGGCGGTCTCCCGGCATGCGCGGACGCCACACAGCTCTCTCAGACCAGACGGACCACAAGCCTGTGTCCTCGGCAATGTCGCCCTCCGAGCCTCTTCGCGTGACCACATCCCGGCGACGCCGACGCACTGCGATCGCGCTTCTCACTTTTGCCTTCGCGCTGAGCCAGTTCTATCGGACATGTCTCGCGGTCATGGCGCCCGAGTTGCAGCACGACCTCGGCCTCTCGCCAGAGGGATTCGGGGCGCTGTCGTCGTGCTTCTTTCTTTCCTTCGGCCTGGCGCAGATCCCCGTCGGCGTGCTGTTCGACCGGCTCGGCGTCGGCCGGCCGACGGCGGCCTTGCTGCTGGTCGGGACCCTGTCCGCAGTGCTGTTCACGTTCGCCTCGTCCGGCCCGCAAGCCATGATCGCTCAGGTCGGGCTCGGCCTCGCCTGCGCGCCGGTGTTCATGGGATTGCTGCACTACGCGGCCGAGATCCTCGACGAGGCCGACTATGCGAAGCTCGTCAGCCGCTCCAACGGCACCGGAATGCTCGGCGCCCTGATCGCGACCGCGCCGCTCGGATGGGCCTCGATGCAGTTCGGGTGGCGGGTCTCGATGGGCGTTGCCGCTTTGTGCATGGCGGCCGCCTGCATCGGCGTGTGGACCACGGTAAGGGATCAAGGCCATGCCGAAGCTCGAGGCCGCTCGCTGGGATCGATGTGCCTGACCAGCCTGCGGCTGCTCGAGATCCGCGCGCTGTGGACGTTGCTGCCGATGTGCGTCGCGATGGCGGCCGGCACCGCGTTTCGCAACGCCTGGGGCGGTCCATACCTGTCCCACGTCTTTCACATGAACGCGGAAGTCCGGGGACTCGGGCTCGCCTTTGTGAGCTTCAGCGCGTTCTGCACCGCGTTCGTGCTTCCGGGCCTGGTCCGCCGCTTCGACCTGAAGCCGACGATCGGCGCATGGTCGACGCTGTCGCTGCTGGCCGGCGCAGCACTGACCTTTTTCCCGTCGGCGAACCCTTATCTCGCGGTCGGGCTGATGGCCGCGCTCGCCAGCATCGGCATGCTGCACCCGATCCTGATGGCGCACGGCCGCAAACTGTTTCACCCGTCGATGCGGGGGCGCGGCCTCGGCGTGATGAACACGTTCGTGTTCCTGGGCGCCGCGGTAGCGAGTTGGGCGTTCGGCGCCATCGCGGGCTTCGGCACGGCCAGCGGCTGGAGCGCGTCGTCGACCTATAGCCTCATCTTCGCGGTGGCTTCGCTGACGATCGTGGCGGCGCTGATTCCGTATCGCGTCAGCCCGCGCTGAAGACAGCCGACTACGCGCTTTGCCTCGACGCAGGCGCCGACGGCACGATCGACCGTCGCGGGTGCGCGCCCTTCCGACAGCACTTTCGGCAGTCAAATCGGCCGCTGCAAAATTGCGCAGCTGCTGGTCAGGACCACACATGGCGGCATTCAAATGCAAAAATTTGCGGTCCGCCCGAAGCCGTTAGAGCATTGAAACGGCTGATACTATTCGCCCAACGCAGTTTTTCGGTGATTGGCACGCGGAGTGCAATGAGGAGTCGGTTCCTCATCCCGCGCCGATCGCGCTGCAACCGAATGAACTCGCATGAACATGATACTGCCTGCTGTCACCGCCGACATCGAAGCCGATGTGCTGTCGCGGATCACCGAGGAACGCTGGCTGACGCTGGCCAGTGAACTGATCACCACCGGCCAGCCGCGCGCCACCAACCCACTCGATCCCGATTTGCCGGCCGCCGAGGAGGAAGCGATCGCGATGCTGATCGCCGGCAAGCTCGAAGCGCTCGGCATGGCGGTGACCAAGCATGCGGCGCAGCCGCACCGACCGAACATTCTGGGCGTGCTGCCAGGCCGCAAGGATGCGCCGTCGCTGATCCTCAACGATCACCTCGACACCTATCCGGCGGTGGAGCCGGAGAAGTGGCACATGACCGGCTTCGATCCGTTCAAGCCGACCCGGCATGGCGACCTGCTCTATGCCCGCGGCACCTCCGACACCCGCGGCAACCTCGCCGCCTCACTGCTCGCCGTCCAGGCGCTGATCGAGGCCGGCGTCCGCTTCGATGGCACGCTGATGTGCTGCTACACGGTCGACGAGGAGCGCAACGGCACGGAGGGCTCGATCTATATGCTGCAGCAGGTCGGCCTCACCGCCGACTATTCGATCACCGCGGAGCCGACCGCCTGGGGCGATGTCTCCGGCGACTGGGGCATGAACCTGTCCGTCGCAAATTCGGGTCACTGCCTGATCGAAATCGTCGTTCAGGGCATCAAGTCGCATATCTGGCGGCCCGACATCAGCGTCAACGCCATCATGGCGGCCGGCAAATTGCTGCCGCAACTGCAGGCGATGGCGTTCACGCATGTGCCGGCGGCGTTCATGGGCCACACCCCGCCGTGCTGTTCGGTGGTGCGAATCCGCGGCGGGCTGCCCGGCGAGATGCAGTTTTCGCCGGACGCCTGCACCATCACGGTGGCGGCGGTCGGGCTGGTACCGGGCATGACGCTGGACAGTGTGATCGCCGACATCGAGCAGACCATTCGCCAGACCTTTGCCTCGGTGAACGACGTCACCGCAACCGTCCGGCAGGTGCCGGGCTCGCTGTTCGTCAACGGCACCGAGCCGGTGCCGGTCGATCAGGAGCCCTGCGTGTCGCTGCGCGCGGTGTATCGCGAGTTGATGGGCGCCGAGCCCGGCGTCAACCGCAAGAACGCCTTCAACGACACCATCCGGTTTCGCGAGGCCGGCATCAATGCGGTGACCTTCGGCCCGGGCGAGGACGGCTGGGCCGTCGACAACGAAAACATCTCGATCACCAAGGCGGTGATGGCGACGCGGATCTACGCGCTCTCCATCATGCGGATCCTGGGAGTGCGTGCATGAGCGCCGACAGCGGACTGATCGCAGCCCCGGCCGAGCCCGCCCGCGACAGCGGGCTGCGGCTGAGATGGCCGCGGCCGTCGCGATCCTTCCTGCTGTCGTCGCTGTCGGTCGCCACGCTGCTGGCGACCTGGGTGGTGGTCACCCATGCGGGCTGGGCCAACGAATTGTTCCTGCCGAAGCCGGAGGCGGTGTGGAACGCCTTCGTCAAGACCATGACCAAGGGCTATCAGGGCTCGACACTGCTGGAGCATGTCGGCACCAGCCTGTACCGGATTCTGGTGGCGTTCGCGCTGGCCTGCCTGGTGGGAATTCCGCTCGGCGTGCTGATGGGCGCCTCGCGCGACGCCCGTGCGCTACTCAATCCGATGATCGAGTTCTACCGGCCGTTGCCGCCGCTCGGGCTCTACACGCTGCTGGTGATGTGGCTCGGCATCGGCGAGACCTCGAAACTGTCGCTGCTGTTCCTGGCCGGGCTGCCCGGCATCGTGATCTCCACGATCCAGGCGGTCACCACCATCGATCGGATCTACATCCGCGCCGCGCAGTCGCTCGGCGCCTCGCGCCGCGATTTGTTATTCGAGGTGTATCTGCCGGCCGCCGGGCCGATGATCCTCGCCGGGATGCGGATCTCGCTCGGCTTCACCTACACCGTTCTGGTCGCCGCCGAGATCGTCGCCGCTTCCGCCGGGCTCGGCTGGATGATCTGGGACGCCGCCAAATTCCTGATGTCCGACATCGTGATCATGGGGCTGATCGTGCTGGGACTGACCGGCGTCGCGCTGGATTTCGCGATGCGGCTGGTCGGCCGGGTGCTGATGCCGTGGACCAACCGAAGCTGACACGGGCGCACGACGCGGGCGCGCGCCCCTTCCCTCACCGATTCCCGTCGCAGGAGAACCGACCATGAAGAGACTGATTGCTTCACTCGCCGTCGCCGGTTTGGCGCTGACCGCGGCGCAGGCCGCCGACAAGCCCGCCAAGATCACGGTCGGCTATCTCAATCTGGTCAACGCCCAGTTGGTGACCAAGAACCTCGGCCTGTTGGCCAAAGAGATGCCGGGTGTCGAGATCAAATACGTCAAATTCGGCGGCGGCGGCGACATGCTGCGCGGCATCGCCGGCAACGACGTCGATTTCGGCGGGCTCGGCAATCCGCCGACCGCGATCGGCATCACCCGCGGGCTGCCGATCAAGGGCATCCTGGTGCTCAACATGCTCGGCGACGTCGAGTCGATGGTGGTGCGCACCTCGAAGAACATCAAGTCGCTGAAGGATCTGAAGGGCAAGACGGTGGCGGCGCCGTTCGGCTCCACCACGCACTACTTGTTGCTGCAGGCGCTGGCCGACGAGGGCGTCGAGCCGTCGTCGATGAAGATCCTCGATCTGCCGCCCTCCGACATCGCAACCGCCTGGATCCGCGGTGATCTCGACGCCGCCTGGCTGTGGGAGCCCAATCTGGACAAGGCGGTGAAGAACGGCGGCCACATCTACATGTCGTCCGGGCTGATGGAGAAGCGCGGCTACCCGACCTGGGACATCGGCGTGGTGATGAACGGATTCGCGGAGAAGTACCCCGACTATGTCGAGAAATTCGTCAAGGCGGAATGCGCCGGCATCGACTTCTGGATCAAGAACCCGGACAAGACCGCGGCGATCATCGCCGAGGAGCTGTCGCTGCCGCCGGAAGACGCGATGCGGATGATGAACGGCACCGCCATGGTGCCTTGCGACAAGCAGCTGACCGCAACCTATCTCGGCACCACGGCCAAGAAAGGCCAGTTCGTCGACACGCTGCTGGCCACCGGCGACTTTCTGGTGAAGCAGGAGCGGCTCCCGAAACTGCTGCCGCGCAAGGATTTCGAAGCCTTCCTGGTGCCTGGCTATATCGAAAAAGTAGTCGGCAAGTAAGCAACGCGGCCGCATCGGGCTTGCAAGCTTCGTGTCCCGGACAAGGTGCGGCGCGCAGCGCTGCACCGCTGATCCGGGACCCCGCTCTGGATGGCGCGGCAAGAACCAGGGTCCCGGATCTGCAGCACGCCGCTACGCGGCGCGGTGCGCTTTGTCCGGGGCACGTGAGAGGCGCGATGCAGGCCGCCGCGACGTCCGCCTTTGCCGCATTGCCAATAGTGGCAACAGGCCGTAGCCTTTCAGGTGACGACCTGGAGGGCAGTGTTGGGACCAAGCATTGCAACCGAGGACATCGAGACGGTGGATGCCGCGCGGAGCGATGCGGGGACGCATCGCTTTTTGCTGCAGGCGCTACCGCCGCCCGACCTCGACCTGGTGATGCGCACCGGCCGGATCGTCTGGTTTCAGAACCGCGACTATCTGCTGCGGCAGGGCGAGCCGGGCGACGGCATCCACATCATCCTGAGCGGCGTTGTCGAAAGCACCTATGTTGGTCAGCAACAGCGCGAGCTGCTGCTGGCGACCTGGCATCAAGGAGACTTCGTCGGTGCTCCGCATGTGCTCGGTTATCATCTGCACAGCTGGTCGGCGCGGGCGCTGGGACGGGTCGAGGCGCTGCATCTCGACCAGCCGGCGATCCGCCGCCTGATCGCGCTGTCGCCGGCCTTCGCCGTTGCTCTGGTCGGCTGTCTCGGCTTCAAGGGCGAGGCCTATTCGGCGCTGGCGCAGACGCTGGGCGGCCAGAAGGTCGGCGAGCGGCTGGCGCTGCTGCTGCTGAAGCTGTGCGAGGCCGCAGCTCAGGACGGCGACGGCCCAATTCCGCTCGGCCGCATCACCCAGGCCAATCTGGCGCGGATGATCGGCGCCACGAGGCAGTCGATCAGCCTGGCGCTGACCCGGCTGCAGGACGACGGCGTGATTTCGGCGGGCGCCACCACGCTGGTCGTCAACGACCTCACCGCGCTGCGTCGGCACGCCGGCGAGTGAGCCGCGGCGCGACATCACGGACGCGACCGCCGCAGCGTCGAACTGACAATTAATTGCTCACAATGAATCCGGAAATGCCGGATTTTGTCGGCGTCAACTCGCCCACTCCGATCAACCACCAGTCCGCCGGCTTCGTGCATGTTCGAGTTTTCAGATCCGCAGCGGATCGCGGTCATCCTGATCGCGGGCCTGTTCGGCGGTTTCGTCCGCGGCTATTCCGGGTTCGGCTTCGCGCTGGCGGCGATGCCGATCCTGACGCTGGTGCTGTCGCCCGCCGCGGCGGTGCCGTCGGTGTTTCCGCTGGAATGCGCGATCGGCCTGCTGACATTGCCGTCGGAATGGCGGCACGTCGATCTGCGGGTGCTGAAATGGCTGGCGCTGGGCGCGGTGGTCGGCACGCCGGTCGGGCTGAGCGTGCTGACGCTGGTGCCCGCTGAAATCATGCGGCTGCTGCTCGGCCTCGCGGTCGCGGTGGCGGCGTTCCGGGCCTGGCGCGGCGAACGCGACGTGCTGGCGACGCGCGCGCCGAACCTCGCCGCGATCGGCTTCTTGTCCGGCTGCCTGAACGGCAGCACCGCGATGAGCGGCCCGCCGGTGATCGTGTCGCTGCTCGGCAGCAATATGCCGATGCTGAGCGCGCGGGCGACGCTGATTGCCTTCATCGCGATGAGCGCCGGTTTCGGTATCGCGCTGTCGGCCGCGCGCGGCGCTTATTCGGCCGAGATCTGGTGGGTCAGCCTGCTGATGGTGCCGGCGGCCGCGGTCGGCTGCGGATTGGGGTTGCTCACCTTCGCCAACTTGCCGCGCCGGATCTATCGCTCGGTATCGCTGGCACTGCTCACCATGGCGATGAGCATCGCCATCATCACGGCCAGCCTGGCCGTCTGGAAAAAAGCCGTCGCCTGAGACGGCGCCACCAAGAGGAAGACAGCGCATGACTCTGGCCGATTTGGACTTCAGCTTCGCCTCGATCCGCCGCGCCATGGCCGCCGGCGCCAAAGCTCCCGCGATCATCGCCGAAGCCTGCCGCCGCGCGCAGGCCGCCGCCGGCGAGGGCGTCTTCACGCTGCTGGTCGACCCCGCGGCGGCCATCGCGCGCGCCGAGGAGTTGCAGGCGCGCGCCGATGCCGGCGCCGTCTTGCCGCTGCTCGGGCTGCCGTTCTCGGTCAAGGACAGCATCCATGTCGCCGGACTGCCGACCACCTCCAATTGCCCGGCGATGCGGCTCGAGCCGAAAGACTCCGCGCATGCCGTGACACTGCTCGAACAGGCCGGCGCGGTGCTGATCGGCAAGAACACGCTGGATCAGTTCGCCACCGGGCTGAACGGCACCCGCAGCCCGGATCCGCTGTGCCGCAACGCCATCGACCCGGCCTACATCCCCGGCGGCTCCAGCTCCGGCTCCGCGGTCGCGGTGGCGCGCGACATCGTGGCGTTCTCGCTCGGCACCGACACCGGCGGCTCCGGCCGGGTGCCGGCGGCCTGCAACGGCATCGTCGGGCTGAAGCCGACCATCGGTTTGGTGAGCTCGCGTGGCCTCGTCTACAACAACCGCTCGTTCGACTGCATCCCGGTGTTCTGCAAATTCGCCGACGACGCCTACGAGATCCTCGAAAACATCGCCGGCTTCGACGTGCTGGATCCGATGAGCCGAACCGATGCCGGCGCAATCGAGCTGCGCCCGCGTGCGCCGCAACCGCTGACCATCGCGATTCCGCGCGCCGATCAGCTGACTTTCTTCGGCGACACCGAGGCGGCCCGCGCCTACGAGGCCGATCTGGCGGTGCTGCAAAGCCTCGGCCACCGGCTGAAGCCGGTCGACTTCACACTGTTCGAGACGGCGGGGCGGCTGGTGTTCCAAAGCGCGATGGTGGCGGAGCGGCTGATCGACTGCGCCGACGTGGTGCGCGATCATCCCGAAGCGATTCATCCGGCAGTGTGGAGCGCATTGCAGCCCGGCCTCAGCTACACCGCCCGCGACGCCTTCCAGGCGCTGTACGAGATCAAACAGGCGCAGCGCCAGGCCAGCCTGCTGCTGGCGGGTTGCGACGCCATGGTGGTCCCGACGGTGCCGACGATTTTCACCATCGCGCAGATGCTGGCCGATCCGATGGCGCTCAACAGCGCGATGGGCACCTACACTTATTTCGTCAATCCGCTCGACATGTGCGCGGTGGCGATCCCCGGCCGGACCCGCTCCGACGGCCTGCGCTCGTCGCTGTGCTTCGTCGGCCGCGCCGGCGACGACGCGTTGCTGCGCACGCTGGCGCGCGGCTTCGAACAGGCGATGGTGCCGGCGCTGGCTGTAGCCAGCTGACGCAGTCGGCACGACATGACTACACGACGGGCAGCGGCTGATGATTTTTCAGCCCTGCGGCAGGCGCGACGCGGTGGATTAATTGCTTGAGCGTTCCACGCCAGGAACCAGGATGCAGTCTCAAACCGAATACCAAGGAGGGGCTCCTATGTCGCATGCAAGAACGGCCGCAATCACCGTAGCGCTGGTACTGAGTTCGCTGCTGCGGCCGCAGATCGCCGAGGCCGAGATGCTGAAGGCGAGGCTGGCGCAGAATCTCGGGCCGATTTCCGGCATCGTCATCGTCGCCAAGGAAAAGGGCTTCTTCGAAAAGCACGGCCTCGACATCTCCGTGAGCAACTTCACCTCCGGCAAGCAATGCCTCGACACCGTTGTGGGCGGCGGCGCCGACATCGCCACCACCGCGGAAGCCCCGGTCACCGCCGCGGCGATGGCCGGGCAGCCGATCGCGTTCCTGGCGCGGATGGAATACTCGGACCTCAAAACCGTGGTCGCCACCAAGGCCGGCATCAAGGACAAGGCTGGACTGAAAGGCAAGAAGATCGCCTTCACCGCCGGCACCGGCAGCGAGGTCTATACGCTGGCGCTACTGAAGGCGGCCGGGCTGAAGAAGGACGACGTCACGCTGGTGAATTTGCGTCCGCAGGAAATGCTGCCGGCGCTGCTGTCCGGCAGCATCGACGCATTCGACACCTGGGAGCCGCACATCGCCAACGCCAAGAAGACGTTGGGCGCCGACGTCGCCGAGCTCGATACCAAGGGGATCTATTCGGAGACCTTCAACATCGTGGTGATGCGCGACTATCTGGAGAAGAACGGCCCGCTGATGGAGAAATTCATGGCGGCGATGATCGCCGCCGAGACCTGGATGAAGGCCAATCCGGAAGACGCGATCACGACGGTCGCCAAGGCCGTCGCCATCAAGCGCGAAGACCTGGCTCCGATCTGGAACGACTATGTCTATCAGGTGCGGCTCGACGACCGGCAGCTCGACGTGCTGAAGACCCATGCGGCCTGGCGACTGGAAAGCGGCAATCACCCGCCCGGCGCCACGATGCCGGATTTCACAAAGGTGTTCGCCCCGGCAATCCTGAAGAAACTCGATCCGTCGCGCGTCACCTACACCACTGCGGGCGGTTAGTGATCTCCCTCGCCCCGCTTGCGGGGAGAGGGTCGGCGTGAGGGGCGTTTCCGCGAGTTATGACTTGGTGAAAAGCCCCCTCATCGCCCGACTTCGCTGCGCTCAGCCGGTCGACCTCTCTCCGCAACCGGGGAGAGGTGAACGGCGTAATCAACCGAGACTGATCGAGCTGTCGATGAAACACGTGACTCCGACCTCCAGCACCCGAAGGCCGATCATGAGCAGCGGACGGCGGCAGCGGATCAATACGGCGATCTCGATTTTGTCGATCCCGCTGTTCCTGCTGGTCTGGGAGCTGGTGTCGCGCTCGCAGATCGTCAACATCATTCTGTTTCCGCCGCCGACCGTGGTGGCGGTGGCGATGGGCGAGTGGATCAAGAGCGGCGAGTTTGCGGTCGATCTGGCCTACAGCGTCGCGCGCGTCGTCAGCGGCTATCTGCTCGGCGCCAGCATCGGCGTGGTGTTCGGCGTGCTGACCGGTCAGTTCCAGATGATCTCGAGCCTGTTCTCGCCGGTGTTTCATATCTTGCGCCCGATCCCGCCAATCGCCTTCGTGCCGATCGTGATCCTGTGGTTCGGGCTGTCGGAGACCGGCAAGATCTTTCTGGTGTTCTGGGGCGTGTTCTTCACCGTGTGGCTGACCACCCACATCGGCGTGCAGAAGATCGATCGCGGACTGATCCGCGCCGCCTTGATGCTGGGCACGCCGCGCCGCCGCATGCTGACCGAGATCGTGCTGTTCGGCGCGCTGCCCTACATCGCGGTCGGGCTGCGCACTGCGGTCAGCATCTCGTTCTATACGCTGGTCGCCGCCGAACTGGCCGGTGCCTTCGCGGGCATCGTCTACCGGATCGAGATCGCGCAGCAGAATTTGCAGACCGGCCAGGTGATGGGCGGGCTGGTGGCGCTGGGGGCGATCTCGTTTCTGGCCGATCGCGGATTTTCCGCGCTGACGCAACGACTGGTGTGGTGGCGATGATGACGATGATGCAGCTCGCGGACAATCGCATGAGCCTCGCCGATGCGACGACGCAAGCCCCGATCGAGATCGACGTCGACGACGTCAGCATCGTGTTCGACACGCCGAAAGGCCAGGTGGTGGCCGCCGACCGTGTGTCGTTCCAGATCCGGCGCGGTGAATTCGTCTGCCTGCTCGGCCCTTCCGGCTGCGGCAAATCCACCGTGCTGAACACCATCGCGGGTTTCGAGACGCCGTTCGAAGGCAGTGTCCGTGTCGCCCGCAAGCCGGTCACCGGCCCGGGTCCGGACCGCGGCATGGTGTTTCAGCAGCCGCATCTGTTTCCCTGGAAATCGGTGCGCAGCAACATTTCGCACGGCCCCAGCATGGCCGGCAAATCGAGCAAGCAGGCCGGCGCGATCGCCGACGATCTGATCGCGATGGTCGGGCTCACTCGCTTCGCCGACGCCTATCCGCACACCCTGTCGGGCGGCATGCAGCAGCGGGTGGCGATCGCCCGCGCGCTGGCCAACCGCCCCGCGGTGCTGCTGATGGACGAGCCGTTCGGCGCGCTCGATGCGCAGACCAGGGCGGTGATGCAGGAAAGCCTGCTGGCGCTGTGGGCCCAGGTCGGCACCACCATCGTGTTCGTCACCCACGACATCGACGAGGCGATCTTCCTGGCCGACCGCGTGCTGTTGATGAGCGCCGGTCCCGGCCGCATCCTGCGCGACCTGCGCATCGATCTGCCGCGCCCGCGCAGCAGCGAGCTGGTGCTGTCGCCGGCCTATGCAGCCTACAAGAAAGACTGCCTCGATTTGATCCGCGCCGAAAGCCTGCGCGCCTTCGATCAGCAGGCAGTGAAGTAGTTACGTTGCAGCGTTCCGCCGAGGCATCGCGCCAGCACCCGTCATTGCGAGCCGAGGGCGACGCGAAGCGTCGCCCGGCAGCGAGGCAATCCAGGGCCGTCACATGCAGGCTGCACCTGCAGTTCTGGATTGCGTCGCCGCAATGACGAATCTCTCACGCGGTCATTCCGGGTCGTGAGCCGAAGGCGAGCGAGCCGGGACTCTCGCGACGAATCGTGACGTTGACGAAATCACCGCAGCGAGATTCCGGGTTCGCTCGCAGCTGTCGCTGTGCGCGCCCCGGAATGACGAAGACGCGAAGCTCACCCGCCGCTGGCGCTACGCTTGGCGTCGATGCGCTGCAGCGCCCAGCGGGCGTTTTTTCGCACTTCGGGATCGGCGTCGTCGATCACCGGCTCGAGATATTTCTGGCCGGCTGGATCGGCGATCTCGCCGAGCGCGGCGGCGGCTTCCTTGCGCAGATTGGCCTGCTGATGCGCGATGCACGCGCCGATCTGCGCCACCCCGCGCGCCACCTTCAGCTTGCCGAGGCTGCGCACCGCCTTCAGCCGCACCTGCCAGAACTCGTCGGCGACCGCTCCGATCAGCGCGTCGGCGGCCTGTGGGCCGTTGGCATTGGTGCCGAGCGTCTCGGCGGCGATCTCGCGCACCATCCAGTCGCCGTCGGACAGCGCCCGGGTGATGGAGTCGGCGGCCGGCTTGAGTTGCGAGAACGCCAGTGCGCTGACTGCGGCGCGCCGGACATGCGGATCCGGATCGGAAGTCGCCGCTGTCAGCGCCGGAATCGATTCTTCCAGCTTGAGAAAGCCGATCACGCCGATCGCCTGCACCCGCACCGAGGCGTCGATGTCGCGCAGCGCATCCAGCGCCGGCTTCAGCGAATCCTTGCGTCGCAATTCCTTGAGTGCGCGCAGCGCCGCCATCCGCACGAAAGCGTGCGAATGCTCGACCAGTGGCAGGATCGCATCGGCGCTGTCGGGATCTTTCAACTCCGCCATCGCGTCGGCCGCCGCCGTCGCCACCGCCTGTTCCGGATCGACCACCAGCTTGGCGAGCGCAGCCGCCGCCTCCGGGCCGTCGAATTCGGCGAGCGCCAGCCCGACCTGCTGCCGCACTCCGGGATCGGGATCGGCCGTCATGCGGTCGAGATGCGTCACCGCACCGGGATCGCCGGAATTGGCCAGCGCGATGATCGCCACCCGGCGTTCACCGGCATCGGCGGCATGCAGACGGTCGTCGATGTCGTCGAGATCGTCGTAGGCTTCGAACGGTTCGGCCATGAGTCACCTCAGCAGATAGGGGATGTTGACCTTCACGGCATCGGTCGGGCAATCGGCTTCGCACGGCATGCAGTACCAGCATTCGTCATAGGCCATGAAGGCCTTGCCGGTGAGATCGCTGATCCGCAGCACATCGAGCGGGCAGACGTCGACGCAGACGGTGCAGCCCTTGTCGGCGATGCATTTGGCTTCGTCGACCACGACGGGAACCGAGGTTTCGTAACTGGCGAGCGGCATTTTGAACTCCAGGCTGGAAAATTGGAAAGATCAGGCGGAGGCGCGCACGCGCTGCTTGTCGTAGAGGTCCTTCTCGTCGTCGGCGATCGGAACGATATAGGGCTCGACCGCACGCTTCTCGCTCGCCATTTTGCCGTCCTTCTTGCTGAGCAGCGTGTGGCAGAACCAATTGTCGTCGTCCTTCTCCGGATAGTCGGTGCGGAGATGATAGAGGCCCCAGCGGCTTTCGGTGCGATACAGCGAAGCGTGCGCCGCCATGTCGGCGCAATCCAGGATCGACTGAGTCTCCAGCGCGCGCAGCAATTCGTGCGCGTTGCGGGCGATCATCCGGTTCTCCATGTCGTCGCGGACTTCGGCAAGCCGACGCTGGCCGATCTCGAACTTGCGCGTCACCTTTGGTGGCTGCAGATAATCGTTCACCAGCCGCCGCGCCTTGTATTCGATCTGGTTCGGCGGAATGCCGTCGTCGCGCTTGGTCGGCGCCATCACCCGGTCTCGCTCGCGCGCGACGTCGGCGGCGTCGAATGCGGCGAAATCGGCATTGTCGGCGAACTCCATCGCGTGCTCGCCGGCCACCGCGCCGTTGGTGAAGGCGCCCAGCATGTAGTTGTGCGGCACGCTGGCCATGTCGCCGGCGGCGTACAGCCCGGGAATCGTGGTGCGGGCGAATTCGTCGACGAACACGCCGGAGGCGCTGTGGCCGGAGCAGAACCCGATCTCCGAGATGTGCATCTCGATCGGCTGCTGGCGATAATCAGTGCCGCGGCCTTCGTGGAACAGCCCGCGGGTCGGCCGCTCGACCTTGTGCAGCGTGGTCTCGATTTCGCTGATGGTGTCTTCGTGCAGATGGTTGAGCTTCAGGAATACCGGGCCCTTGCCGGACTGCAGCTCGTTGAAGAACTCCAACATCATCTGGCCGGACCAGTAATCGCATTCGATGAAGCGCGCGCCCTCGTTGTTGGCGGTGAAGGCGCCGTAAGGCCCGGCCACATAGGCGCAGGCCGGACCGTTGTAGTCCTTGATCAGCGGATTGATCTGGAAGCATTCGAGGTTCGCCAGCGCGGCGCCGGCGTGATACGCCATCGCATAGCCGTCGCCGGAATTCGCGGCGTTCTCGTAGGTGCCGAACATGTAGCCCGAGGTCGGCAGCCCGAGCCGGCCGGCAGCGCCCATGCACAGGATCACCGCCTTGGCCTTGATCACCAGAATCTCGGCCGTGCGGGTGTTGACGCTGACGGCGCCGGCGACCCGGCCGTCGCTGCCGGTCAGCAGCCGCGTCGCCATGTAGCGGTTGGAGATCAGGATGCGGGCGCGGCGCAACTGCCGGTACAACGCCTTCTTGACGGTCTCGCCGTTCGGCATCGGCAGCACATAGGTACCGATATGGTGCACCTTCTTGACCGCGAAGTCGCCGTTCTCGTTCTTCAGGAAGCGGATGCCGAAGGAGTCGAGCTCCTCGATGATCGAGTAGCAATTTTCTGCATATTTGTAGACCGCCTTCTGGTCGACGATGCCGTCGTTCGCGATGGTGATCTCCTTGGTGTACTGCTCCGGCGTGGCGTAGCCGGGGATCACCGCGTTGTTGAGCCCGTCCATGCCCATCGAGATCGCGCCGGAGCGCTTGACGTTGGCTTTCTCCAGGAGGACCACATTGGCCTTCGGGTTCTTCAGCTTGGCCTTCAGCGCCGCCATCGGCCCGGCGGTTCCGCCGCCGATCACCAGCACGTCGCAGGACACTTCGGACATGTCGTCGAGAATTTCGTCCATCGCCATCACCGATTCCTCATGGGTTCGCAGCAGTTCCATTCCACCGCGGAGAACTGGAATTTCTGTCAGAATAGACGGCGGGCCCGACCGCGATAGCAATTAGTTGTCAGGGCGCCACCATTGCCCCGGACGAGCGTCCCATCGGGAACGCGCGCCGCGCCTAGCGCTCGACGAAGGCCTTTTCGACGACGAAGTGCCCGGGCGCGCTGTGGCTGCCTTCGACGAAGCCGCCCCGTTCGAAATCATCGCGCAGCTCTTCGAGCATGCCCGGACTGCCGCACAGCATGATGCGGTCGGTTTCGAGATCGAGCGCCGGCAGGCCGATGTCGTCGAACAGTTGCGCCGATGCGATCAGATCGGTGATGCGGCCGCGGTTGCGGAACGGCTCGCGGGTCACCGTCGGGTAGTAGATGAACTGCTCGCGCATCAGCGGCCCGAAGAATTCGTCCGAGCCGAGCGAGGTCACCAAGCCTTCGCCATAGGCGAGCTCGGAAACCTGGCGGCAGCCGTGCACCAGAATGATGGTCTCGAAACGCTCATAGACCTCCGGGTCCTTGATCAGGCTGGCAAACGGCGCCAGTCCGGTGCCGGTCGACAGCAGCAACAGGCGCTTGCCGGGAATGAGATTGTCGGTGATGAGTGTACCGGTCGCCTTGCGTCCGACCAGGATGGTGTCGCCTTCCTTGATCTGCTGCAATCGCGAGGTGAGCGGCCCGTCCGGAACCTTGATGCTGAAGAATTCCAGCGCCTCTTCGTGGTTGGCGCTGGCCATGCTGTAAGCGCGCAGCAGTGGCCGGCCATCGACTTCGAGGCCGATCATCGCGAATTGCCCGTTGAGGAAGCGGAAGCCCGAGTTCCGGGTCGCCCTGAAGCTGAACAGCGTGTCGGTCCAGTGCCGGACCGACAGCACCCGCTCCCTGTTGAATGCACTCATCTGATCCTATCCGTTGATGACGCCGACGTTGCGCGATGGTGTGCGGGCCGCGATGCGACGCCAAGCAAGGAATTGCCAGACCGAACGCGACGGCACGCATCGATCGAGGCAACAAATTGCTGTCGATGCCAGCTGCCGCATGCTGAGATCGGGTCAGGAGAACACGCGGATGTCTGTTGCCCCGTCCAAACTCGCTCGGATCGACGTCGCACCCGCGCGGATCGGCGTCAGCGCCGATCTCGACGCGCTCGAACTCGTTCTCGATCATGGCGAACAGCTTCGGCTGCCGGCCGGAGCGTTGCGAGCGGCCTGCCGGTGCGCGTTCTGCGTCCGCGCGCGGATCGACGGCGTGTTCCCGGAACGCTTCGACGGCCTGGCGATCACCGGCGTTGCCCCGATCGGCGGCTATGCCGTCAACCTCGCCTTCTCCGACGGCCACAATCGCGGCATCTACCCCTGGAGCCTGCTCCGAGCTCTGGGCGACGAATAGCTCGGCGTCCGTTGCGCTGAGGCGTTCGCGGGGTCGCTTGGCCGCGTCCACGCGTGCGACCGGGAAGCGATCGACCACGCACGGCATAGTTGCGAGCGATTGGCACGAGGTTTGCTGCGTGTTTAGAACACGTCAAATCCGGAGTGCGCATGCAGGTTCTCGCCTCAGTCAAATCCGCAACGAATCCGGTGGCGTCCCGCCCGGCCGTCGCATCGCAGGCGGGACACTCCCTGCTGCTGACGGAAAGTGCCCGTTCGCTGGGCGGTCCGCCGTCTCTGCTGGCAGCGCTGACCGATCGCGAGCGTGAGATCGTGCTGCGGCACGGCCGGCGCAAGGTGCTGTATCGCGGCAAGACGCTGTTCAATCAGGGCGCCAAACACGACGGCATCTATCTGATCGAGACCGGACGAATCCGCGTGTTCTACACCGCCCCATCCGGCCGCGAGATCACACTCGCTTATTGGCATCCGGGCAATTTCGTCGGCGGACCGGAAGTCTTCGGCAGCGGCGTGCATCAGTGGTCCGGCGTCGCGACCAGCAACTCCAACATCGTGCAATTGCCCGGCAAGGATCTGCGCGCGCTGGTCGTCGAGGTTCCGGGTCTGGCGATCGGGCTGATCGAGGGGCTGACCTTCAAGGGCAAATGCTACTCGGCGCTGGCGCAGATGCTGGGCACCCGCTCGATCACCGAAAGGCTGGCGCATCTGCTGCTGCATCTCGCCCAGCTCTACGGCGTCGACGATGCCGACGGCGTCCTGATCGGTGCGGCTTTCACCCATGCCGATCTCGCCCACATGGTCGGCGCCACACGGCAATGGGTGACGATCAGCCTGAAACGGATGCAGGAGAAGGGCATCGTCGCCTCGCGGCGCTCACAGATCGTGATTCTGAGACCTGATCTGCTGCAGGAGATGCGCGGGCTCGGCGACTGACGTGCCTGCCTATGGTTGCGGCTACCGACGCTCAGACTGCTCAAGTGCTGAGCAGCCGTTCTATCGCGGCAACTAATCGACCACTCGACTGCCACGACGTTTGCCGTCTCGGCGAAACCGACGAAGGATGTTGACACCAACTGCCAACGTCCAAGTCGTAATCGCTCACCGAGAGGTCTTCCATGGTTCGTACTTCTGGACATCGTCTGATTTTCGCCGCCTTCACCGCCGCGATGATGGCGAGCACCCCGGTCGCCGCCCAGACCACCGTCACGGTCGGCATCGGCACCCAGGACACCACCACCAACACCGCGACCACCGGCGTCGTCATTCGGCAGCTGAAGCTGCTGGAGAAGTATCTTCCCAAGGACGGCAAATACGCGAACGTCAAATTCGAGTTCGATTGGCAGAATTTCACCTCCGGCCCACCCGTCACCAACGGCATGATGGCCAACAAGCTGCAATTCGGCGGCATGGGTGACTATCCGCTGGTGGTGAACGGCTTCACCTTCCAGAGCAACCCCGAGAGCAAGAGCCGCCTGATCGCGGTCGCGGCCTACAGCCTCGACGGCTCCGGCAACGGCCTGGTGGTTCACAAGGACTCCCCGTACTATCAGCTGTCCGATCTCAAGGGCAAATTGGTGAGCGTGCCGTTCGGCTCCGCCGCGCACGGCATGATCCTAAAGGCGATGCAGGATCGCGGCTGGCCCGCGGACTATTGGCAACTGGTGAGCCAGAGCCCGGAAGTCGGCTCGACCAATCTCCAGGAGAAGAAGATCGACGCCCACGCCGATTTCGTCCCGTTCGCCGAACTACTGCCGTTCCGCGGTTTCGCCCGCAAGATCTTCGACGGCGTCGAGACCAATCTGCCGACCTGGCACGGCGTGGTGGTGCGTACCGACTTCGCCGAGAAATATCCCGAAGTCGTGGTCGCCTATGTCAAGGCGATCATCGCGGCCAATGCCTGGCTGCGCGCCGATCCGAAGCTCGCCGCCGAAAAGATCCAGGAATGGACCGGCATCAACAAGGAAGTGGTCTACATCTTCCTGGGACCGGGCGGCAACATGACCACCGATCCGACGATCAAGCCGCAGCTGATCGAGGCCGCCGCGGTCGACGTCAAGGTGCTGCAGAATCTCGGCCGCATGAAGGAATTCGATCCGAAGAGCTGGGTCGACGACAGCTACATCCGCAAGGCCTATGCCGAACTGAAGCTCGACTACGACGCCGAGCTGAAGAGCACCAAGAACTACGAAATCAGCGGCGAGGACAAATTCTGCAAGAAGCCGATCACCGAGCCGCGCAAGGCCGGCGAGGTCTGGGTCGACGGCGACGGCATCGAGCCGTTCAGCAGCGCGGCCTGCACGCTCGCCGCTTATGCGGACATCAAGGCCAAGGGCAAGAAGATCAACATGGCCTATGTGTTCGACTCCGCCCGGGGCATCAAGCTGTTCGCCGACCAGGCCTACTACACGGTCGGCGCCGACAAGGCGCAGTTGTCGCCGTTCCTGCTCAAGAAGGACGCCGAAGCGCATGCCGCCAAGATCAACGGCAAGGTGCTGAATTTCGACGAAGCCCTCAAGTCAGCGGTCAGCGGAGGTTGACGATGGAAAGCTCCGCGGTGCGGCGCGACCAGCAGGGGCCGGACTCGCCGGCCGCTGCCTTCCGTGTGGGCTGGCTCCCGTCGGCCGCCACGGCCCCGACCGCGCCGCGCCGCGGCGCGGCTTCGCCGGGGACGTATATCAGGCGCTGGCTCAAGCTCAACCGCGGCGGCCTGCGCGCATTGCTGATCGGCGCGGTCGCGCTGGTGCTGTTCCTGTTCGCCTGGCACCTGCTCACCGCCAATCGCGTGGTGTTCTTCGTCCGCTTCACCAACGTGCCCTCGCCCGCCGCGGTCTACGACAGCCTGACCCGAGCGATGCACGATTCGAAGTTCTTCATGCACGTCCTGCTGAGCTGCCGCCGCATCCTGATCGGCTTCTCGCTGGCCGCATTGATCGCGGTGCCGCTCGGGATGGTGATGGGCCGCTTCAAGCTGATCCACGAGGCGCTGTTTCCGATCAGCGAGGTGCTGCGGCCGATCCCGGCGATCGCCTGGGTGCCGATGGCGATCATGTTGTGGCCGACCAACGAGCAGAGCATTGTCTTCATCACCTTCCTCGGCTCGTTCTTTCCGATCCTGGTCAACACTCTGCACGGCATGAAACTGGTCGATCCCGTGCTGGTGCGCGCCTCGCAATGCCTCGGCGCCCGCGAATTTGCGATCTTCCGAGAAGTGTATTTTCCCGCCTCGCTGCCGCACATCTTCACCGGCCTCACCGTCGGCATGGGCGTGGCCTGGGTGTCGCTGATCGCCGCCGAGATGATCTCCGGCCAGTTCGGCATCGGCTATTTCACCTGGGAAGCCTATTCACTCGTGCAGTATGCCGACATCGCGCTGGGGATGATCTGCATCGGCGTGCTGGGGCTCGGCTCCAGCATGTTGATCCGCGGGCTGGGCCGCCTCGTCATGCCATGGAGCAAATAATGAGCACGCAAGCGCCGAAACCGACACCGACCAAGGGCCGCGTCGACGTCCGTAATTTCGGGCTGAGCTATGAGACGCTCGACGGGCCGATGGAGGCGGTGACCGACGCCTCGATCCACGTCAATCCGGGCGAGTTCGTATCGATCGTCGGGCCGTCCGGTTGCGGCAAATCGACCTTGCTCAACGCCGTCGCCGGCTTTCTGAAGCCGACCACGGGCGACGTTCTGGTCGACGAGGTCGTGGTCGACGGCCCCAGTTCCGAGCGCGGCATGGTGTTTCAGCAATACTCGCTGTTTCCCTGGAAGACGGTGAAGGGAAACGTCGAGTTCGGCATGAAGATGAAACACCTCGACAAGTCGAGCCGCGACCGCGCTGCGCGCACGCTGCTCGGGATCACCGGGCTCACCGCGTTCGAGAACAAATATCCGGATAGTCTGTCGGGCGGCATGAAGCAACGCGTCGGCATCGTGCGCGCGCTGGCGACCGGTCCCAAGGTGCTGCTCTGCGACGAGCCGTTCGGCGCGCTCGATGCGCAGACGCGGGTGATCATGCAGCAGATCCTCACCAACATGTGGCAGCGCCTGAAGATCTCGGTGCTGTTCGTCACCCACGACATCGACGAGGCGATCTTTTTGTCCGATCGCGTCTATTGCATGACGACGCGCCCCGGCACGATCAAGGCCGAGATCGTGATTCCGCTCGAGCGTCCACGGCAGCAATCGATGATGATGTCGTCGGAATTCCTGGCACTCCGTCGCGGACTGATGGCGCTGATCCGCGAGGAAAGCATCAAGGCCATGGGAGGCGAAATCAACGACCTCGCGCTGGAAGGCCTCAGCATCGATATGAACGGGCAGAGTTTCGCCGACGTGGTGTGATGTCGGCCCCCGGAATGATCCGCTGCGGTGAATGTCGGCCAGGACCATCGCCGAGGCAGCCAACCGCTGGCCAGCGTTGCCGGCTTCCCGCATGCTGGCTAAAGTCTTGAATTGGCTGGTACAGTTGGGTGGGCTCGAACCACCGACCTCCTGTTCCACAGACAGGCGCTCTAACCAACTGAGCTACAACTGCATCCGGCGCAGCCGGGGCCGCGAACGGGCGGAAACTAGGTGCAACGCCTCGCTTTGGCAAGGCCGCGGAAGGCCCTCCGACGAATGTCGTGGGTCGGTTTCGACAAAAAAGCCCGGGACGATGCCCGGGCTTTCGAAATCGCGCGAACGGCGCTGGATCAGCCGGCGGGCGTGAACATCTTCGAGGCGCTGGCCTTGATCGGCTCGACGGTCTCGGCGGCGACCTTCTGGCTCAGCTCGGTGAGTTCCTTGGTCTGCGAGGTCAGCACCTCGACCTGCTTCTTGGCGTGCGAGGTCCACATTTCCATGATTTCCGGCAGCGTCTTGGCGCCGAACAGGCTGTGGGCGAAATCGAAATTGGCGCTGGTGTTGGTCTTCACGAAGTCGAACACCTTGGTCGAGTAGTCGGTCGCGCCCTTGCTGGCCGAGGAGAACACCGCCTCGATCGCGCCGTTGTTGGTTTCGGCGACGTCGCGCAGCTTGCTGTAGCTTTCGCGGGCCTGCGACACGCCCTTCTCGGCGAAGGCGCGAACCTGCTCGGGGAGTTGGAACGGCATGACGGTGGAGAACGGATCGTTCGAATCGGCCATGGGGACATCCTTCGGTGGTGGGGAGATCGAAGTGGCCCGCGCGATGACCCGACCAAAAATGGTCCGAAACGCCGAGCCTGAGTGAGCGAGCCTGAGTGAGAATGACCCGCGCTGGTCATTCTATCGTGTATAATAACACAAAATTTGTGCAATGCAACATAGATTTGCATTGCACTGCCATATCCTGCGCCATTGAAGGCGAAACAGGACGAAGGCTTCACATTGGCGAGGGACGGGGGCGGGCCTAGCTCTTCGGTTTGACGGCGTCCTGAGCGGCCTTGGTGACGACCTGCCCCAGCTCGGCGGCCTGCTCGGCCAGCGCCTTCATCTGTCCCTGGACATATTCGCTGTGCAGCCGAAGGACATCGCCGAGGTCCTTGGCGTGGACCAGTTGCTGGGCGTAATCGAGCGCCGCCGAGACGTTGCGTTCGGCAAAGCTGACGGCCTTCGTGGTGATTTCCTTGGCGTTGGCCCGGACGGTGGCGCCGCGGTCCTCGATGGTGGTGGCGGTCTGCTGGGCGTTGGCGATTATGTGCTCGAACGCCTTGCGGGTCTGGTCGAAACCGGCCTCGGCGACGGAGCGCATTTCCTTGGGAATTTCGAAACGGTCACGCCCATCCTGATCCATGATCCACTCCTGTTGCGCCAGGGCCTCGACGGCCCGTCTCCCCTATGCCGCCACCCTAGTGCGCTCTCGCATCGTTGGTGTGACCGGCTGATGGCAGCCAGTCACATCGTGACCGAACGACCAGTTTTTGCAACCTTACAACGCAAACGCGGCCGACAACGTTCTCCCCGATGGCCAAATTAAGGTTATCCGCGCTTAGCTTGGGACAGCGCGTCCGCAATCGTGGACCTGACCGTGGCCGAAAGCGATAATGAATCGTTAAGGTTCTTCACCGGCTGTCCAGCGACCGGCCGCCGAACCCGACGGGAACCGCCGCGAGCATCGATGACGAGTTTGGATTTTCAGTTGCGAGGGGTCGACGATCCGCGGCTTGCGGTTCATGCCACCGGCGCGCTTCCGGTCTGGCTGTGGTCGGTCGACGGCACCCGTGTGCTGTGGGCCAATCCGGTCGGCGCCCGGTTGCTCGGCGCGGAGCACGGCAAGGCCCTCGGCGCACGTATCTTCGGCCCGGCGGATCCGCATCGCCGGCTGGTGATGCAGCTGGCCGGCAAACTTCCGCCGAACGGCGCGACGCGGCTGGAGCGGCTGCGCGGCTTCGGCGCGCGTCTCGGCGGACTGGTGACCTGCGGCTGCGCCCGGCTGACATTCGCCGACGGCAGCTCCGGCGTACTGATTGCCGCTGTCGAACCCGTCGGCCAGCCGATGCCGCTGGTCGAGCGATTGCGCGGGCTGGTCGAAGGCAGCGACACCCCGATCGCCGCGTTCGGCCGCGACGGCCTGTTCATCGGCTCCAGCGCCGCCGCGCGCACCCTGCTCGGCTTCCGCAACCTGACCGAGGCCGGGCTCGATCAGGCCCGCGCCGAGGCGCTGCAGAACGGCCGCGCCGAGACGCCGATCGGGATCGGCCGGATGGTGCTGCAACGCGTCGGCAGCGGCGGCGATATCGGGCTGGTGGCGCTGCTCGAACCGGGCGAGCCGGTTGCAACGGACCGCACGCCGGAGGTCCCGATCAGCCAACCCGCCGCGGTTGCGTCCGATATCCCGATCGATGGGCCGAGCGAGACTGTGCCGCCGGAATCGGACGTTCCGGACGACGAGGCGATCGACACCATCAGCGAGGCGCCGGCCGAGTTCACGCGGCTCGGCGAGACGCTGGCGGAGGCGCAGACGGACATTCCGCCGACGCAAGACAATGCCACCGCCGACGAACCCTCGCCGCTGGTCGTGCCGGTTGCCGACGAGTCGCCGGCCGAGGCCGATGCTTCCACGCATGAATCCGCCGCAACTCCCGAATCTCTTCCTGAGGATAGCGTCGCGCCGCAGCCGCACGACGCTGAAGCGACCGATCAGCCCGCGCCCGCCGATGCCCCGTCACAGCAACAGTCTGAAGATGAAGAGCCGGCGACGATCCTCGCGGTCGAGCTGGAGCCGCGCGTCGCAGCGACGTCGGTCGCGCCTTCGCCGCCGCGCCAACATCCGCTGCGCTTCGTCTGGCAACTCGACGGCGACAGCCGCTTCTCGGTGAAGTCGGACGAACTGATCTGCCTGATCGGCCCGCGCACGGCCGCGCAGTTCGGCCGGTCCTGGGCCGAAATCCGCGCGGCGCTCGCGCTCGATCCCGACGACCGCTTTGCGCAGGCGATCGCGACGCGCCACACCTGGAGCGGCATCACGCTGCATTGGCCGGCCGATGGCAGCGGTGATCGTCTGCCGCTGGAGATGTCCGGCCTGCCGGTGCAGGACCGCGACGGCCATTTCACCGGCTATCGCGGCTTCGGCGTCTGCCGCGATCTCGACGGCCTCGATCGCCTCGCGATGCTGCGCCGGCACGACGGCGCGGACGAACCTCCGCCGCGCTCGCTGTCGGCGGATTTCACGCCGCGCGACGCGACGCCCGCCGCGGACGCGGAACACGCGCCCATGACCGACACCTCTGACCACCAAGCATCGGATATCATCGTGGACACCCCGAGAAACGTTCTGCCCTTCCGGCCGGTCCAGGACGCCCGTTCGCCGGCGCTGACGCCGGTCGAAAACAGCGCCTTCAACGAACTCGCCCGGCAACTGGCCGAACGGTTGGAGAGCGACGCCGCGGGCGCCGCCGAGCGGCTGTTCGCGCAGGCCGCCAACGATCAGGCACCGGACGCGCCGGCCGACGCGACGCCAGCCGAAGACACGGCGACGGCCGAAGCGGTCGCGTCGAACGACGAACCCGCTGCGCCCTCCGAACCCGCCGCGCCGAAGGCCGACTGGCTCGCGCCGCTCGCGACGCCGGCCAAGGGCGACAGCACGCGCGACCGCGTGCTGCTCGACCTGATGCCGGTCGGCGTGCTGATCTATCGGCTCGACCGTCTGCTCTACGCCAACGCCGCATTCCTGCAGCTGATGGGCCATGCCAGCCTGTCGGCGCTCGAGGAGGAAGGCGGCCTCGATGCGCTGTATGTCGAGGAAGGCGTCGGCGGCTCGAGCGGCACGTCGGAAGCCGGCACGCCGATCACCGTGGCGACGCCGTATTCGGCGCCGACCGCAGCCCGGCTGCACACCATCGAGTGGGACGGCGATCAGGCGCTGGCGCTGATCTTCGACGGCACCGCCGAGCGGCCTGCCGACGTCGTCGCCGCGGCCTCGATCGCGCCCGAGCCCAATGCGCCGTCGGATGTCGGCCACGCCAATGCCGAAGAGCTCGGCGCGATCCTCGACACCACCGCCGAGGGCATCCTGATGTTCGACGCAGGCGGCCGCATCAGCGCCTGCAACCGCAGCGCCGAAGCGCTGTTCGGCTACGACGGCGACGAGCTGGTCCAGCGCAGCATCGCCGAGCTGTTCGCGCCCGAGAGCAACGACGCGGTACGCGCCTATTTCGACAGCGTAAAGAGCGGCAGCGCCGAAAGCCTGCTCGACCACGGCCTCGAGGCGCTCGGCCGGGTCCGCGAAGGCGGGCTGTTTCCGCTGACGATGACGATCGGCCGGACCCAGCCCGACGGGCCGAACTACTTCGCGGTGTTCCGCGATCTGTCGCAGGCGCGCCGGATCGAGGTCGAACTCGACCAGGTGCGCAAGCTCGCCGATCGCGCGGCCGGCGCCAAAGCCGACGTGCTGGCGCGGCTCAGCCACGAGATCCGCATGCCGCTGAACGCCATCATCGGCTTCGCCGAGGTGATGATCGAGGAGCGTTTCGGCGCGCTCGGCAACGAGCGCTACGCCGACTATCTGAAGGACATCCGCGCGTCGGGCGAGCGCGTCATCGGCATCGTCGGCGACCTGCTCGATCTGTCGCGGATCGAAACCGGCAAGCTCGACCTCGCCTTCACCAGCCAGAACCTCAACGAACTGGTCGAGCAATGCGTCGCGGTGATGCAGCCGCGCGCCAATCGCGAGCGCATCATCATCCGCAGCTCGCTGGCGCACGCGCTGCCGAGCGTCACCGCCGACGCGCAGGCGCTGCGGCAGATCGTGCTGAACCTGATCGGCACCTCGATCCATCTCGCCAATGCCGGCGGCCAGGTGATCGTCTCGACCGCGCTGAGCGATTTCGGCGAGGTGGTGCTGCGCGTCCGCGACACCGGTCATCGCCTCAACGACAGCGAAATCGCCGCCGCGCTGCAGCCGTTCAGTACGCCGGCGCCGAGCGAACGTTCGGAAGCCTCCGGCGTCAGCCTGTCGCTGACCAAGGCGCTGGTCGAAGCCAACCGCGCCCAGTTCCACATCAAGAGTGCGCCGCAATCCGGCACGCTGATCGAAGTGGTGTTTTCGCACGCGACCGCCGCGGCGTGAACGTCACGCGGAAAGTGAAATAACAAGTAGCGCGATCGTGCGCGGGCACGCCGATGCGTTGCCCGCAAATCCGATTGCGTGAGCGGCCGGTTCCGGGGGCCTCCGCGGCGGCATCAAGCCGAGGGAGGCGGAGCGCCGAAAGGCGCGACTTCAGTAGTGGCCGCAGCATGTGGTCCGGATCGCCGAACCGCAGAGGCCGCGGAAACGCCTTTCGACGCTCCACCGTGGCGACTTTTGGCGTCGGACCGTTCTTCCGGGTGCAGGGAGCATCGGGGATTTCGCCCCGCCTCTGCTGCCCCCGTCCAGCCACGAAAGCGGCGGCCGCTCGTAGTAGCGGCGGACGGTAGCCCTCAGCCTCCCGGAGGCGCAGGGCAACGTCTGCCCCACGCCCGCAGGCGCCACACCCCGCCCCACATCTCCAAGCGTCCCAGGAAACGCCCCTCGATGGGATGAGGTGATGGGAATATAATCTTTACGCGCAAGAAATGTCAATCGCTATTTTGCGCGCCTCCCCGAGCCGCAGCAGTCAATGCGGCAGTGTCATTCGTCATGACCAAGGACTATGATCGACGCCGTTCGAGCCGCATGGTCGCCGCACCATGCTGGGGGAGTTTGTCGGCATCGTTGCAGAGGTCGCCATGGGCAGAAAGCGCGAGCAACACACGGATGACGCCGACGCGCTGAACGGCCCGGCGACCTCGCCGGCGTCGGCCGGTCGAGCACCATCCGAGATCGCCGCAAAGCTGCTGGAGATCGGCGCGCGCTACGCCGCACGACCGGACACCGGGCTGAGCCCCGACGATATTCTCGGCTATGACCGAAACGGATTGCCGACCTGAGCCAAGGCTATCTGACAATCGTGAAATCGGCTATAGTATCTAAATGACCAGACTTCTCGATCAGGCAATCGAATCCGTCCGAGAGCTGTCCGCCGACCGGCAGGATGAGTTGGCGCGGCTGTTGCTGCAATTCGCCGGGATCGAGCAGCCCACCCTGGACCTCACGCCGGAAGAAGCCGCTTCGTTCGATGAATCACTGGCACAGGCCGAGCATGGCGAATTCGCCAGCGACGAACAGGTCCGCGCGATCTGGGCGAAGCATGGGCTGTGAAGCTGCGCTTCACCATTCGCGCTGCTGCCGAACTCGACGAGATTCTGAGCTACATTGACGACCGATCACCGCAGGGTGCGTTGCACGTCAAGAAGCGCATCCACGCTGTCATCGGCCTGCTCCTTCAACACCCGGGCGCGGGTCGGCCAACCGTGAGGGGGATGCGCCGAGTGGTGGCGTATCCATATCCCTATTTGATCTTCTATCGGGCGACGGAGCAGGAGATCGTCATCCACGGTATCCGCCACAGCGCCCGCAAGCCCGCTCGACAGTGAGCAGAGCCGAAGCCGCTCACAGGGGGCAGCGCGCTGGTCCGCCCACGCCCCCTTGCCCTCCGCCGCAATCGCGATCTAGCTGGCTGCGCGCCCATCATCGAGAACCATCGCATGGCGACCATCGACACCTCTCTCGTTGCGAAACTGCCACTGTTCGCGGGCTGCAGTGCCGACGAGCTCGACGCCATCCTCAAGGAGGCCCGCTCGATCCGGGTTCCGAAGAACGGCAACGTGTTCGAGCAAGGCGAGGACGCGCATTCGTTCTTCGTGCTGCTGCACGGCCATGTCCGCGCCAGCAAGCTGACGCCGGCCGGCGAGCAGGTGGTGGTGCGCTATGTGGCGCCCGGCGAGACGCTGGGCGTCGCGATGGCGATCGGGCTGCCAAGCTATCCGGCGACGGCGACCGCGGTCGACGACAGCGTGGTGCTGGCATGGCCGACCGCGGCGTGGCCGCGCCTCGTCGAGCGCCATCCGGCGCTCGCCACCAACACGCTGCGGACCGTCGGGGCCCGGTTGCAGGAAACCCATTCGCGCGTCATTGAAATGTCGACCCAACAGGTCGAGCAGCGCGTCGCCCGGGCATTGCTGCGGCTCGCCAAGCAATCCGGCCGCCCGGTCGAGACCGGCGTCGAGATCGATTTTCCGATCAGCCGGCAGGATATCGCACAAATGACGGGAACCACACTGCACACCGTCAGCAGATTGCTGTCCGGCTGGGAGAGCCGCGGCCTGATCGAGGGCGGCCGACGGCGCATCGTGCTGCGCGCGCCGGATCAGCTCGTGGCGCTGGCGGAACAGACGCCCGACGACACCGCGTCGTGAAGGGACAGCAAATACCTTCGCTGCAGGGCACCGCACCGAAACGCGAATCGCTTGCAGCTATCGCATTTGCGTTTCGCCGCACGCCATGTGCTAGACTGTCTCGCAGGCGCGAGATGCGGGGGACGCCATGGTCGCGAACTATCACGTCGCCGTCGGCGATCAGAATGCGCTGGGGCAATATCTCGTCGACCGCACCGTCAGCGCCGACAAGCGTCCGCGGCTGCGGATCGCCTGCATTCATTGCGGCAAGGAATATCTCGTCGCCGACGTCAATTTCCACAATTGCAAATGCCCGTCCTGTCAGAGCGACGACGGCCAGACGCTGAGCTGACGACTGCGCCGACCGGCGCCGGCAAGGCCGCGCTCGGCGCAGGAAACGGCGACCTGGAATTTCTCTAATTGCGACATTCCGCCGCGGATCCCGGGCTATCGGCTGAGCTACTGACACCGGGTGTCAACCGTGATCGGAGCCTGCCGCATGAGCCGCCGCTTTCGCACCGCTGCCCTCGCCCTCGCCGCTGTCGTCTTGCCAGCGCAGGCGTTCGCAGCCGAACAGGTCAACGTCTACACCTATCGCGAGACCAAGCTGGTCCAGCCGCTGTTCGACGCTTTCACCAAGGACACCGGCATCGCCGTCAACGTGATTTCGGCGAGTTCGGGGCTGGAGCAGCGGATGAAGGCGGAAGGCGCCAACAGCCCGGCCGACGTGCTGCTGACGGTCGATATCGGGCGGATCGACGAGGCGGTGGCGGCCGGCGTCACCCAGCCGATCCAGTCGGCGGTGGTCGACGAGATCGTGCCGCCGCGCTATCGCGATCCCGACGGCCACTGGGCCGGCATCTCGATGCGGGCGCGGGTGATCTACGCCTCGAAGGACCGCGTCAAGCAAGACGCGATCACCTACGAGGAACTGGCCGATCCAAAATGGAAGGGCAAGATCTGCATCCGCTCTGGCCAGCACATCTACAACAACGCGCTGTTTGCCGCCTATATCGCCAAGCACGGCGAGGAGAAGGCCGAGGCCTGGCTGCGCGGCCTCAAGGCCAATCTGGCGCAGAAACCGTCGGGCGGCGACCGCGAGACGGCGCGCGACGTGGCGGCGGGCAAATGCGACATCGGCATCGGCAACACCTACTACTGGGCGCTGATGATGAACGGCGATCCCGACAAGAAGCCGTGGGCGGAAGCGACCCGCGTGATCCTGCCGACCTTCGAGGGCGGCGGCACCCACGTCAATCTGTCGGGCGTGCTGCTGGCCAAGAACGCGCCGAACAAGGCCAACGGCGTCAAGCTGATCGAATGGCTGCTCGGCGAGAAGGCGCAGCAGATCTACGCCAACGCCAACTACGAATATCCGATCCGCCCCGGCGTGCCGCTCAACCCGACCATTGCCGGCTACGGCAAGCTGACCGCCGACTCGCTGCCGATCGCCAAGATCGCCGCGCAGCGCAAGGCCGCCTCGACGCTGGTCGACAAGGTCGGGTTCGACAACTGATCAGCGCCCACCCTTCGCCGTCATGGCCGGGCTCGTCCCGGCCATCCACGGCCACACCCGATGCGTCGCCCGAAGACGTGGATGCCCGGGACGAGCCCGGGCATGACGGCGTGAGGGCGGCGTCTTCCGGTCGCATGCGCTTACGCGTCTCCTCGCCACCATGAGGAGTTCGCGTGGAGCATCGCGCCTCGAATTCGTCGCACTCGCCGTCGCCGTTCTCACGGCGCTGATCGTCGCCGCGCCGGTGATCAGCCTGGCGCTGACCGCACTGCAGCCGGCCGCCGACGTCTGGCCGCATCTGCTCGCTTACGTGCTGCCGCAATCGCTGCGCGACACCGCCTGGCTGCTGCTCGGCGTCGGCGGATTGACGCTGCTGATCGGCACCGCCACCGCGTGGCTGGTGTCGTCGCATGATTTCGTCGGGCGCACGCTGCTGGTGTGGCTGCTGCCGCTGCCGCTGGCGGTGCCGACCTATCTGTCGGCCTATGTCTATGTCGATCTGTTCGAGCCGCTCGGCCTCGCGCATCGCACGCTGACGCTGCTGCTGCCGGCGGCGCAGGCGGTGCAGTGGCTCCCGAATTTGCGCTCGCTGCCGGGCGCGGTGGGGCTGCTCGCGCTGGTGCTGTATCCGTACGTATATCTGTCGGCGCGCGCGGTGTTTCAGGCGCAGAGCGCGGACGCGATCGAGGCGGCGCGCTCGCTCGGCGCCGGGCGGCTCACCATCTGGCGCCGCGTGGTGCTGCCGATGGCGCGGCCGGCGCTGGCGGTCGGCGTCGCGCTCGCCGCGCTGGAGACGCTGAACGACATCGGCGCGTCCGAATATCTCGGCGTCCGCACGCTCACCGTGTCGGTGTTCACCACCTGGCTCAACCGCGGCAGCCTCGCCGGCGCGGCGCAGATCTCGCTGGTGCTGCTCGGCTTCGCCGCATTGCTGATCACCATCGAGCGGATCGGCCGGCGGCATGCCAACGTCGAATTCTCCGCCGAGAATCCGCGGCTGCGGCCGCGCACGCCGCTGCACGGCGCGAAGGGCGGCTTCGCGTTGCTCGCCTGCCTGCTGCCGGCGCTGCTCGGCTTCGTGGTGCCGGCGGCGTATCTGGTCGGCGAGAGCCTGCGCCGCGGGCGGATCGACCCGTCGCTGGCGCGCGACGCGCTGCACACGGTGGCGCTGGCCTCGGTCGCCACCGTGCTGGCGCTCGCGCTCGGGCTGATCGTGGTGCTCGCCGCGCGCTGGCGTGGCGGGCGGATCGCGCGATCGGCGGCCGCGATCGTGCAGCTCGGCTACGCACTGCCGGGACTGGTGCTGGCGCTCGGCCTGCTGATGCCGCTGCTGGCGCTCGACGGCGCGCTGGTGGCGCTGGCGCAGGCGATCGGCCTCGCCTCGCCCGGCCTGCTGCTGATGAGTTCCGGCGGCGCGGTGGTCGCCGCCTATGTGATCCGCTTCCTCGCGGTGCCGACCGGAATGCTGAAGGCCGGCTTCCAGCGCATCCCGCGCGACTACGACGACAGCGCCCGCGCCGCCGGCGCCGGACCGCTGGTGAGGCTTTCGAAGATCGACCTGCCGCTGCTGCGCCCGGCGCTGGTCGGCGCCGCGATCCTGGTGTTCGTCGACTGCCTGAAGGAACTGCCGGCGACACTGCTGCTGCGGCCGCTGAACGTCGAGACGCTGTCGACCTCGATCTACCAATACGCCAGCCGCGGCAGTTTCGAGGAAGGCGCCCTCGCCGCGCTGATCATCGTCGCCGCCAGCATCCCGCCGGTGATCTGGCTGACGCGGTTCTCCGATCTGCCGGAGTGAGCGCGCGCCGGCCCGGCCGGGCGGCTATTTCGGGCCCGCCAGCCACCAGATGATCAGGCCGACCACCGGCAGCACCAGGATCAGGATCACCCAGAGCACCTTGGCGCCGGTGCTGGCGCCGCTCTGGATCACACGAAAGATCGCCCAGATATCCAGAGCGAGAATGATCAGGCCGAGAAGGCCACCGAATTCGATACCCACCGGGCAATCTCCCTTTGCTTGACTGACGTTCGGAATTCGCCAGGGCAATGGGCCAGACGCGCGATAGTTCCATCCGGGAACCATCGCCTCCCGCCGCTGCGACAACCTGCGGGGATAGCCATCCCGGCCGCCGCGGCGTATAAGCTCGCAACATGCTGACGGTCCAACGAATCCCTGTTCCCGCAGGCCGCCGCACGCTCGCCTTAGCGGCGATCGTGCTGGGCCTCGGATCGGGCGCGGCCCATGCCCAGGCCGGGCCGGTGCGCTACTGGATCCCCGGCGGGCCGTTCGGGTTCGGCGGCGGCGTCACCGAGAGCTGGGGCACGGCGGGCTGGAGCGACGTGCCGGGCTTCGCGGCGCTGAGTAGCGTCGACGAGGACGGCTTCCGCACCGGCTTCGTCGCCCGCAGCTACAGCGCCCCGGTCAATGCCTTCGCCAGCGGCCTCGGCTGGCGCGGCTTCGGCGGGGTCGGCGGCGCCGGGGCATTCGGCAATTTCGGCGCGCTGGCGCTGGACAGCTCGCAATACGGCTACAATTTCAAGAGCGTCGGCGGCCTGCCGGTGACGCTGTTCGGCGGCGTCGACCAGTTGAAATATCAGCCCGACGTGTTCAGCGCGCTGACCTCGCCAGGCTTCTCGAGCAGCACCAACGCCGCCACCGCGGTCCACGCCGGCGTCGAAATCCGCCCGACCTCGAATCTCAGCCTGTCGTTCTCGGCCGGCTACGTCCAGCCGGGCGGCGCCGTCGACAGCGACATCCGCTCCAATTTGCTGCCGGGCGAGTCGCCGATGTTCTCGGGCGGACGAAGGTAAAAGCCTTCCCACAGGCCCGCCGTCATCCTGAGAGCCTGCCCCGGACTTGATCCGGGGTGCGCGCCGCCTTCGGCACCCTCCACAAGCACATCGTCATCCTGAGGTGCGCGCCCGCTTCGGCGCGCCTCGAAGGATGGGCCGCGAGCACGCGGGCATCGGCACGCGTCTCCGCATCCTTCGAGGCGCGCAAGAGCGCGCACCTCAGGATGACGGCGTTGGGGATGTTACCGGCAACGCGAACTCGCAGGGTGGTGCTGAGTGAAGCGAAGCCCGCGTCGGTCGAACCTCGGCGGTCGCGTGGGCACGGCGTTGCGCGCCTTTGCCCACCCTACACAGCGAGCTACGCGTTCTTCAGCGCGACGCGGAATTCGGCTTCGGTGTTGGCCTTGACCTGGTCGAGCGTGACGCCGTCGGCGAGTTCGATCAGCGCCATGCCATCGTTGCCGTGCTTGTCGATGGTGAACACCGCCAGATCGGTCACCACCATGTCGACGACGCGCTCGCCGGTCAGCGGCAGGTTGCAAGACTTCAGCAGCTTCGGGCCGTCCTTGGCGGAATGCTCCATTACCACCACGACGCGCTTGACGCCGGCGACGAGGTCCATCGCGCCGCCCATGCCCTTGACCATCTTGCCGGGGATCATCCAGTTGGCGAGATCGCCGTTCTGGGCGACCTGCATGGCGCCGAGGATCGACAGGTCGATGTGGCCGCCGCGCACCATCGCGAACGAGTCGGCGGACGAGAAGTAGCTGGTCGACGGCAGCTCGGTGACGGTCTGCTTGCCGGCGTTGATCAGGTCCGGATCTTCCTCGCCCTCGTAGGGAAACGGGCCCATGCCGAGCATGCCGTTCTCGCTCTGCAGCACGACGTCGACGCCGTCGGGGATGTAGTTCGACACCAGCGTCGGAATCCCGATACCGAGATTGACGTAGAAACCGTCGCGCAATTCCTTGGCGGCGCGCGCTGCCATCTGTTCGCGGGTCCAGGCCATCAGAACTCTCCTCAGGTTGCCGCGGCTTCGGGGCGCTTGCGGGTGGTGCGCTGCTCGATGTGCTTCTTGGCGGAGCCGACTTCGATGATGCGCTGGACGAAGATGCCGGGCGTGTGGATGTGATCGGGATCGATCTCGCCGGCCGGCACCAGATGCTCGACCTCGGCGATGGTGATCTTGGCCGCGGTCGCCATCATCGGATTGAAGTTGCGCGCGGTCTTGCGGTACACGAGATTGCCGGCGGTATCGCCCTTCCAGGCGTGGACGATGGCGAGATCGGCGAACAGGCCGCGCTCCATGACGTATTTCTCGCCGTCGAATTCGCGGATTTCCTTGCCTTCGGCCACCAGCGTGCCGACGCCGGTCTTGGTGAAGAACGCCGGGATGCCGGCGCCGCCGGCGCGGATGCGCTCGGCCAGCGTGCCCTGCGGGGCGAATTCGAGCTCGAGCTCGCCGGCCAGGAACTGCTGCGCGAACAGCTTGTTTTCGCCCACATAGGACGAGATCATCTTCTTGATCTGCCGGGTCTCCAGCAGCCTGGAGAGGCCGATGCCGTCGACACCGGCATTGTTCGAGACCACCGTGAGGTCCTTGACGCCGGAGTCGCGCAGCGCATCCGACAACGTTTCGGCGATACCGCACAGCCCGAAACCGCCGGACATGATCATCATGCCGTCCCGCAGGATTCCGGCGAGAGCCGATTGGGCGTCGGGATATACCTTGTTCATGATGCAGGGACCTGATGAGAGGGGCTGTTCTGCGAGTGGGTCTATTCAGCAAAATCGGCGCTGGCCGTCAATTGCGCCGACACGCTGCGGCCCGGAAGGCCTTGAAAGAGACAAGAAAACCGATCAAGTTGCGGCGAACAGGGGCCGGCTGGCCCCGCCCTCATCCCCCTCCTTCGATCCGGACATTCACTGGCGATGGCCCAAGGAATCAAGCGCCTCGGGATATCGGTTGCGGCGCTGATCGCGCTCGCCGTGATCGGCGCGCTGGCGCTGTCGCTGCTGATCGACCGCGGCGCGATGCGGCAGGCGGTCGAAACGCAATTGCGCGCCGCGACCGGGCTTGAACTCGCGGTCGACGGCGATATCGAGATCGCGATCTTTCCGCTCAGCTACGTCACCTTCAAGGCGGTAAGGCTGAAGGGCAGCGACGACGGCGACGCCGACAGCGCGCTCGGCGTCGAAACGCTCACCGCCAATCTGCGGCTGTTGCCGCTGCTGCTGCGGCGCTTCGAAATCGCCGACATCGCGCTGATCAGGCCGACCATTCGCGTCGTCCGCGACGCCGACGGCGGTAGCAATTGGACGCCGTTCATCAAGAGCCTGACGCGGACGATGAAGCCCGGGCTCGACGACCAGGTGTCGTTCTCCGAGATCCGGCTGCAGGACGGCGTGCTCAGCTATCGCGACGCCGCCGGCCAGATCAGCGAGACCCTCTCCGACATCGATCTGTCGCTGGCGTGGCCGTCGATCTCCCGCACCTTCGCCGCCGCCGGCCAGTTCGACTGGCGCGGCGAACGCCTCGACGGCAGCATCAGCGTCGGCGACTTCATCGCGGCGCTGGCGGGCGAGCGCTCCGGGCTGAAGCTGCGGCTCGCCGGCGCGCCGCTGAAGCTCGCCTTCGACGGCGCCATCGCCAACAAATCCAGCCTGGTGCTGGAAGGCACGCTCAGCGCCGACAGTGCCTCGCTGCGCAACGCACTGCGCTGGGCCGGCCAGGAGCCGCCCGGCGCCGGCGGCTTCGGCCGCTTCGCGATGAAGGCGCGCGCCAATCTGGTCGGGCCGGCGATCGCCCTGACCAATGTCAATATCGAACTGGACAAGAACGTCGCCGAAGGGGTGATGACCTACACCATCGCCGGCAATCATCGTGGCCTGCAGGCGACGCTCGCCGCCGGCATGATTGACGTCACGCCCTACCTGTCGACCATCCGGCTGCTGACCAGCGGCGCGCGCGACTGGAACCGGCAATTATTCGACCTCGGCGCCGCCAACCCGGTCGATCTCGACGTGCGGCTGTCCGCCGCCAAGGTCACGCTCGGCTCCTCGACGCTCGGCCGCACCGCGCTCAGCGCCAATCTGCGCGGCGGCGCGCTGGCGCTCAGCGTCGGCGAGGCGCAGGTCTATGGCGGCATCGTCCGCGGCACGCTCGGCGTCACCCGGCGCGACAGCATCGCCAACATCAAGACCCAGTTCCAGTTCAACGACGTCGACCTCGAAGCCTGTGCCGCCGACCTGCTCGGCGTGCGCAATCTGTCGGGCCGCGGCAATCTCTCGATCGCGCTGGAGGCGTCCGGATCGAGCCCGTTCGGGCTGGCGCAATCGCTCGACGGCTCGGCGCTGCTCACCGGCCATGACGGCGCCATCACCGGCTTCAACGTCGAGCAATTGCTGAAGCGGCTGGAGCGCCGGCCGCTGTCGGGTGGCGGCAATTTCCGCAACGGCAAGACGCCGTTCACGACGCTCAACATCGCGGTCCGCTTCAGCGACGGCGTCGCCACCGCCGACGACATCCGGATCGAAGGACCGACCGCGCGGATCTCGCTGACCGGCACCGCCTCGGTGCCGTCACGCGAATACGACCTCAAGGGCGTCGCCAGCCTGGCCAATACGCCCGGCGCGCCCGGCTTCAATCTGCCGTTCATCGTCGAAGGACCGTGGGACGATCCGTTGATCTTTCCCGATCCGGAAAGCCTGATCCGCCGTTCGCCGGCCTCGGCGCCGCTGCTCGATTCGGTGAAGGACAAGAAGACCCGCGACGCGGTCCGCTCGGTGCTGGAACGCATCACCGGCGGCGGCCGCAGGCCCGAGCCGGACGCCGCGGCGGAGTCGCCGGCGGCGCCCGCCGCAGCCGCGCCGGACGCGCAACCGAAGGCGAACTAATCAGTTCGCTGTTTGTGGAGTCGTCATCCTGAGGAACTCGCCGACTTCGGCGAGCCTGGAAGGATGCGGCTGCGCGCAAGGCGCCTTGCGGCCATCCTTCGAGGCGCGCAAGGGCGCGCACCTCAGGATGACGGTGTGCATCCTTGCAGCCCCATCGTTCGCGCGCGGACTGCCATTCTCCCGTCATTGCGAGCGCAGCGAAGCAATCCAGCGCTCCGTGCATGGCGCCTCTGGATTGCTTCGTCGGCTTCGCCTTCTCGCTATGACGGAGAGCAGGCGCGTCACATCGCGCCTCACATCGGCGCGGCGCTGTCGGCCTTGGCGCGCGACAGTTTCGACGCCAGCGAGGCGAGCACGATCGCCAGCGCGACGACCGCGATGATCAGGGTGCAGACCGCGTTGATCTGCGGCTTCACGCCGAGCCTGATCTCCGAATAGATCCGGATCGGCAACGTCGCCGAGCCCGGGCCGGTGGTGAAGCTGGCGATCACCAGATCGTCGAGCGACAGCGCGAAGGCCAGCATCCAGCCGGCCGCGATCGCCGGCCAGATCAGCGGCACCGTGGCCTGCAAGAACGCCTCGACCGGGCCGCAGCCGAGATCCATCGCCGCCTCCTCGACGCTGCGGTCGAGCGCGTGCAGGCGCGACTGCACCACCACCGCGACGAAGCACATCGTCAGCGTGGTATGCGCGATCGTTACCGTCCAGAAGCCGCGCTCGGCATTCAGCGCCACGAACAGCAGCAGCAGCGACAGGCCGGTGATCACTTCCGGCATCACCAGCGGCGCATACAGCATCCCGGAGAACAACGTCCAGCCGCGAAAGTGCCCGGCGCGCGACAGCGCCACCGCCGCCAGCGTGCCGAACACCGCCGCCGCGGTCGCCGACGCCAGCGCCACCTTCAGGCTCATCCACGCCGCCGCCAGCATCGCCTCGTCCTGCAACAATTCGCGATACCAGCGCAGCGACCAGCCGCCCCACACCGTGACCAGGCGCGAATCGTTGAACGAGTAGATCACCATGATGACGATCGGCAGATACAGGAACGCAAGTCCCAGCGTCAGCGACACGAGGTTGAAGCGGGACAGGCGGGCGGCGCGCGCGGCCATCACCGCTCTCCTTCGAGCTGCCGCCGCTGCAGCCGCTCGTAGATCAGGAGCGGCAGCAACAGCACGCCGAGCAGCACCACCGCGATCGCCGAGGCCACCGGCCAGTCGCGGTTGGTGAAGAACTCCAGCCACAGCGTCTGCCCGATCATCAGCGACGCGGAGCCGGCCAAGAGATCCGGAATCACGAACTCGCCGACGATCGGGATGAAGCACAGCAGCACGCCGGCGCCGATGCCGGGCAGCGACAGCGGAAACGTCACCAGCCAGAACGCCCGGCGCGGCGAACAGCCGAGGTCGGCGGCGGCCTCGTTCAGCGCCTGCGGCAGCTTCGCCAACGTCGCATACAACGGCAGCACCATGAACGGCAGGTAGGAATACACGATGCCGATATACATCGCGGTGTCGGTCGACAGCCACACCAGCGGCGCCGACACCAGATGCAGCGCCAGCAGCGTCTGATTGAGCAGGCCGTCGTGCTGCAGGATGTTGATCCAGGCGTAGATCCGGATCAGGAACGAGGTCCAGAACGGCACGATCACCAGCATCATCGCGAAGGGCTGCCAGCCGCGCGGCAGTCGCGCCATCGCATAGGCGATCGGATAGCCGATCAGCAACAGGATCGCGGTCGAGACCGCGGCGACGGTGAGGCTGCGCAGATAGGACAGCACATAGAGATTGTCGGAGATCAGCAGCCGGAAATTGTCCAGCGACAGCGCCGCGAACGCCGCGGCGAGCGCGTCCCAGCCGGCGGCGAGATCGAACACCGGAACGTAAGGCGGCTGCGCGATCGCGCTCTGCGACAGGCTGATCTTCACCACGAAGCCGAACGGCACCAGGAAGAACAGCACCAGCCACAGATACGGCGCGATCACCGCAAGCCGCGCCGGGCGCGTGAAGATCCGGCGTGCGCCGCTCATCGGTCGAGCACCACGCAATCGTCGGGCGAGAACCACGCCACCACGTGCTCGCCGGCGCGATAGGCGTCGACGTCGAGCCGCGTGGTATTGGCCATCTTCGCCAGCAGCGTGGCGCCGGTGTCGAGCCTGACCCGGTAGCTGGTCAACCCGCCATAGTAACCGACCTCGACGACCTCGCCGTCGAGCCGGTTGATCGCGTCGGCATGGCCGCTGTCGGCGGCGGGCCCGCGGCGCGACAGCTTGATCTTCTCCGGCCGGATCGCGAGGCTGATCGCGGTCGCCTCGACCGGCTGACGGGGCGCTGCGGCGGTGACGTTTCCCGCGCCGCCCGCCGCGACCGTGAGGCGGCCGTGGTCGCGCGACGTGATCGTGCCGTCGAGCATGTTGACGTCGCCGACGAATTCCGCGACCCAACGCGACGCCGGGGTCTCGTAGAGCTGCCGCGAGCCGGCGACCTGTTCGAGCTGGCCGGCGCGCATCACGCCGATCCGGTCGGCGACCGTCATCGCCTCGTCCTGATCGTGGGTGACGATGATGAAGGTGGTGCCGAGCCGCTTCTGCAGCGCGATCAGTTCGAGCTGGGTGCTTTCGCGCAGCTTCTTGTCGAGCGCCGCCATCGGCTCGTCGAGCAGCAACAGCCGCGGCCGCCGCGCCAATGCGCGCGCCAGCGCCACGCGCTGCTGTTGACCGCCGGAGAGCCGATCCGGCTTGCGCTTCTCCAGGCCATCGAGCTTCACCAGCGCCACCATCTCGGCGACGCGCGCCTTGATCTCCTTTCGCGGCAGGCCGGCGCGTTTCAGACCGAAGGCGATGTTGTCGGCCACCGACAGATGCGGGAACAACGCGTAGTTCTGGAACATCATGTTGACCGGCCGCCGATGCGGCAGCACCGCGGCGATGTCCTCGCCGTCGAGCAGGATGCGGCCGCTGTCGGGCGTCTCGAATCCCGCCAGCATGCGCAGCAGCGTGGTCTTGCCGCAGCCGCTCGGTCCGAGCAGCGCGAAGAACTCGCCGGCCGCAATCTCCAGCGACAGCCGATCGACCGCGGTGTAGCCGCCGAACCGCTTCGCGACCGCCTCGATCCGCAACAGCGGCGGATTGGTATCAGTTTGGGCGGTCGCCCGCGACAATGCTTCAATCATCCGTCGAACCTACACCGTAGACGCACCAACTACTCAATTCGCGCATGGTCGTCCGGCTACTATTCACCACGTTGTGCACAGGATTCCGATGTGCCAAAGCTAGGCCAGCATCCAAGATTCGAAACGCAGCCCGCAGCCGGCCGCAGATGAATTACCTTGATTGATCGCTCCTCCCATTACAGGTCTCATCGCCATCCGGCGATAGACAAACTGATGGAGCTCATCGGCTTCTGCTACGCGCAATCGCGATGGTGGCGGATCGGCCTGGCGCTGTGCATCGTGCTGGCCGGGATCGCCATCCGGGTCGCCCTGCACGATTCGCTCGGCGATGGCCTCACCTTCGTCACCCTGTACCCCGCCGTCGCCGCCGCCGCCATGCTCGGCGGCGCTGCGGCCGGAGTGACCGCGACGATCGTGGCGACGGCATCGACGCAACTCATGGTTGCTTCGCTCGGCCGCGCTGACAACCTGCTCGGGCTCGTCGTCTTTCTGTGCGGCTGCATCGTCATCGTCGCGATGGCCCAGGCGATGCGCGTGTTTCACGCCCGCCTGATCGAAGCCGCCGAGATCGGCGAAAGCGAGCGGCAGCTCCGCCGCTTCGTCGAGGGGGTGCCCGCCGCGATCGCCATGTTCGACTGCAACATGCGCTATCTCGCCGCCAGCACGCGCTGGCTGTCCGCCTTCCACCCGACCGAATCCGTCATCGGCCGATTGCACTACGACGTGTTTCCGAACATTCGCGAGGAGTGGCGGGAAGCGCATCGGCGTGGCCTCGCCGGCGAGGTGGTGCGCAACAACGAAGACTGCCACGATCGCGCCGACGGCGTGAAGCGATGGGTCAGATGGGAGGTGGCGCCGTGGCGCGACAGCCGCGGCGAGATCGGGGGAATCACCATCTATTTCGAAGACATCACCGAGAACAGGGCGATGACGGAGCGACTGGCGCAGGCGCAGCAGCTCGAGACCGTCGGCCGGTTGTCCGGCGCCATCGCCCACGACTTCAACAACCTGCTCACCGTGATCGTCGGCAACGCCGAGCTGCTCCGCGAGCAGCTCGAGCCGCACGAGGATTTGAGGCAACTGGCCGAGCATATCAGCAGCGCCGGTGACCGGGCGGCCGAACTGACCCAGCGTTTGCTGGCGTTCGGCCGACGCCAGATCCTCGCCCCGGTGGCGGTCGATCTGAACTGGCTGGTGCAGTCGGTCGCCCAGATCGGAGCGGCTTCCGCGCGTCGCGGCGTCAAGATCAGGACCGTGCTGGAGCCGGCGCGGCCCCTCGTCCGCGCCGACCGGCTGCAGCTCGAATCCGCCATCCTCAACATCCTGATCAACGCCCAGGAAGCGGTCGCGGACGACAGCGGCCGGATCGCGATCGTCACCGGCCTGGTCGTGTTCGGCGACCGGCAGGACCAGGTCCGGCCCGGCCGCTACGGCGTGGTCGAGATCACCGACAACGGCGTCGGCATGAGCGAACGGGTCCGCGGCCAGGCGTTCGAGCCGTTCTTCACCACCAAGGAATTCGGCACCGCGAGCGGACTGGGGTTGAGCATGGTGTATGGCTTCGTGAAACAGTCCGACGGGCACGTCACGATCGACAGCCAGCCCGGCGTCGGCACCACGATCCGGCTGTTTCTGCCCCTGGCGAACCCGACACCGTCCGACGGCGACGCGGCACCATCGGGCGCGTGAGCGGCGAAAGCGCCCCGATCAGCTGACCTGGCGGGCGCGCGCCGGCATCGGGTCCGGTGATGGCGCGAGGCCGACCAGAACCGGATATTGATCGATCGGCGCCGGCATCCCGATCAGATAGCCCTGCACGGCATCGCAGCCCTCGTCGACCAGAAAATCGAGCTGCTCCTGGGTCTCGACGCCCTCCGCGACCAGCGAGACGCCGAGGCCGTGGCCGAGGCCGATCACGGCCCGCACGATCGCCGCCGATTGGACGTTGCGGCCGAGATGCATGATGAAGGCGCGGTCGATCTTGATCTTGTCGAACGGGAACGCCTGCAGATAGGTCAGCGACGAATAGCCGCTGCCGAAATCGTCCATCGAGACGCGGACCCCGAGGGTCTTCAGCCGGCGCAGCAGCGCCAGGCCGCGATCGAAATCGTCGATCAGCACGCCTTCGGTGATTTCCAGCTCGAGCCGGCCCGGCTGCAACCCGGTCTCGACCAGCACCTGATGCACGGTCGCGACCAAATCGGTGTTGAGGAACTGCGCCGGAGACAGGTTGACCGCGATCTGCAAGGGCTTCGGCCACGACGCCGCTTCACGGCAGGCCTCGCGCAAGATCCACTCGCCGATCTCGACGATCAGCCCGCTTTCTTCCGCCAGCGGAATGAACTCGCCCGGCGGCACGAAACCGCGCGTCGGATGGCGCCACCGCGCCAGCGCTTCGAAGCCGACGATGTCGCCCTCGCCGATCTGTCTTTTGCTCGCCGCCTGCGGCTGGTAGTACAGCGACAACTCGCCGTTACGGATCGCGTTCGACAGATCCTGATGCAGCGCTCTGCGGTCGCGGATCTGCATATCCATTTCGGGGGCGAACAGGCCGATCGAGCCGCGCGCATGCGCCTTGGCGCGGAACAACGCCGCGCTGGCATTGGCGAGCAGCGAGGCCGCGTCCCTGCCGTCGCGCGGAAACAGCGCGATGCCGGTGGTGGCTCCGGTCCGCACCGTCTTGCCGTCGATCTCGAAGTCGCGGGCCAGCGCCTTGGAAACCCGCTCGGCGAGTCTGCGCGCCGCTTCCGGCTGCGGGCCGTCGATCAGCAGCCCGAATTCGTCGCCGCCGAGCCGGGCCACGACGCCGCCCTGCGACGCCTGCTCGATCCGGGACGCGACCTCGATCAGCAGCTGGTCGCCGATGGCGTGGCCGAACACATCGTTGATCTCGGACAGCCCGTCGAGATCGACCGACAGCACCGCGAACTCGTCCACCGCAGCGTCGCAGGCCTCGATCATCTGCGACAGCGACTTCAGGAAGGAGGTGCGGTTCGGCAGGTCGGTCAGGCCGTCGTGATACGCCATGTGCGCCATCCGCGCTTCGGTCTGGCGCCGATCGGTGACGTCGACATGGGTCTTGATCAGATAGCTCTCCGCCCCCGCCTCGTCGGCGACGGTGATGCGGCGGGTCACGAACAGGCGCAGGCCGTTCCGGGTGCTGATCGGATGCTCTTCGACCATCAGGTCGCCCTTGCGGACCGCGAGTTCGTCGCGCTCGCGGATCAGCCTGGCTTCCTTGGGGTTGAAGATATCGCCGCAGGTCAGGCCGATGGCGTCCTCGCGGCGACGATTGAGGATGATCTCGGCGCCGCGATTGGCGAGCAGATAGCGGCCGCTGCTGGTGCTCTGCACCGTGAGCCCGACCGGAATGTTGTCGACCACCAGTTCGAGGAACTTCCGCGTCTTGTCGAGCTCGCGCGCCAGCACCTGCCGGTCGGTGATGTCCTCGAACAGCGCGATGATGAATTCCGGTTCGTTGCGATCGTTGTAGGCGACGACGCGATCGGTCTCCAGCACCAGTTCGCGCCGGCCGAATTCGACGGTCAGCTCGGTGCGGAATCCCTTCTTGCCGGCATCCAGCGCCAGGCGATCGACATCCTGCACCGCGGTGGCGGTGCGCGGCGAGTAGATTTCCTCGGCGGTCGCGCCGATGATCCGGTCGCGCGGCATTCCCGACAATTTCTCGAACGCGCGATTGGCGAGGATGTAGCGGCCGTCTTCGATGTTCTTGGCCGCGACGCAGACCGGGATGTTATCGATCACCGATTCCAGGAACTGCTTGGTGGTCACGAGCTGCTTCGAGAGCAGACGAAGCTCGGTGCAATCGTCGTGGGTCGAAATCATGCCGCCGTTCGCGAGCGCCGAGAACTTCACCTGCACGAAGCGACCGTCCGGCAGTTCGCCGATATAGCCTTCGGGCATCCTGGCGTTACGCAGGAACTCCTCGTTGCTGACATCGAGCGTGCCGCGGGCGCGGCGGAGCGAAAGCAGATCGCCGCCGGGAATGCCGTACGGCGCATCGGAGCGCTGCAGCCCGTACATCTCGAGATAGCGATCGTTGCAGAACACCAACCGGTTCCTGGCGTCGACGATGACGACGCCCTGCTGCAGCTTGTTGAGCACCGAGTCGACCAGCATGTTCTTGCGGCGCTGGAGACGGCGCTGCTTGCGCAGCATCGCGGTCGCCCACAGTGCGATGGCGCTGGTGAACGACGCCAGCACGAAGCCGCCGATCAGCACTTCCCAGATCAGTTCGGGGTCGAATCCACCAATGTAACTGGTCGGCGCGAAGCTGGAGGAGGCCTGCGCAATCTCGCCGGACGCGAGAAGCAAAGCCGCCGCCACAACCTCCGCTGCCCCGGCCCCTTTCTTCACAATGCTCAAAGCCATGAAACACCAGAAAATTGCCGTTGGAGTCTCACGTGCGAGCTGTTCGAAACGCGTAAACGTGGCTGCCGCATTGCGTGGCTATTGACCTGAATTTCATCAATTGACCTGTGATGGTTAATGCCGCGATAACACGGCGCTTTCGGGCTCGCGCCCGTTCGGGGACCGAGGGACAATGGAACAGGTTGAATGCGTCGTGGTCGGCGCCGGCGTGGTCGGGCTCGCGATCGCGCGCCGGCTGGCGCAAGCGGGACGCGAAGTCATCGTGCTGGAAGCCGCCGAGGGGATCGGCACCGGCACCTCGTCGCGCAACAGCGAGGTGATCCACGCCGGGATCTATTATCGCGCCGGCAGCCTGATGGCGCGGCTCTGCGTCGACGGCCGGCGGGCGCTGTATGCGTTTTGTCGAGACCACGGTGTGCCGCATCGGCAATGCGGCAAGCTGATCGTGGCGACCACAGCGGCGGAAGCCGAGAAGCTGGCATCGATCCGCGCCCACGCCGCAGCCAACGGCGTCGACGATCTGCGCGCGCTCGACGGCGCCGAAGCCCGCGCGATGGAGCCGGCGCTCACTTGCGTCGCCGCGCTGCTGTCGCCCTCGACCGGCATCGTCGACAGCCACGCCTACATGCTGGCGCTGTGCGGCGACGCCGAAGCGGCCGGCGCGGCGTTCGCCTTCCACGCACCACTGCTGCGGGCCACGGCGGAGGCCGGCGGCTTCGCGCTCGAGGTCGGCGGCGAGGCGCCGATGACGCTCGGCTGCCGGCTGCTGATCAATGCCGCGGGGCTCGCGGCCCCCGCGGTGGCGCGCGCGATCACGCCGATGCCGGCTGCGCTGGTGCCGTCGGCGTATCTCGCCAAGGGCAATTACTTCACCTGCAATGCGCGGGCACCGTTCTCACACCTGATCTATCCGGTGCCCGAGCCCGGCGGGCTCGGCGTACATCTGACGCTGGATCTGGCGGGACAGGCCAAGTTCGGCCCGGACGTCGAATGGATCGACACCGTCGACTACGTGGTCGATCCGGCGCGGGCGGAGCGGTTCTATCCGGCGATTCGCCGATACTGGCCGGGCCTTCCGGACGGGGCGCTGGCGCCGGGCTATTCCGGGATCAGGCCGAAGATCGTGCCGCCTGCGGTCGCGGTGCAGGACTTCGTCATCCAGGGACCGGATGTCCACGGCGTCGCCGGGCTGATCAACCTGTTCGGCATCGAATCGCCGGGACTGACCGCGTCGCTGGCGATCGCCGAGGACGTCGCCCAGTTGTCCGACAATGTGTCGGCCGGTTTGTCGGCTGATGTGGCGGCAAGTGCGTAGGCACAATGCATCGGCCTGTGTGGCGGCCCGCACCTGAGCGATTCAACTCAGGCGCCCGACAATCTCTGCGCTCCCGGATACGTCCGAGGACTGCGCTGCGCGCTTCCACACCCACGAGGCGTTCGATCGGCCACACAACCTTCCGCCTCGACGTTCCGCCTCTCAGGTGGGGGGCCAGTCTTGGCGCCGACGCATATGCGTCCCGGATAGGCGGCGCCGACTGGATACCCGCAACCTGATCGCTATACCGTCACGTGCGAGAGGACGGCGGCGAGCTCCATTGCCTTGCGACAGGAGCTGTCAGTGCAGCGTGTTTCAGTGGAGTGTGCTGGAGACTTGTCGCAGCCGGTTGATTTCGTCTCGAACCATGAGTTTGCGGCGTTTCAGCTCGGCAATGCGCAGATCGTCCGTGGAGGGATGGACGAGCGCGTCGTGCAGTTCGGATTCCAGAACTTTGTGTTTTCGTTCCAGTTCAACGAGATGCGCCTGAAGTGCCATACGAAACCTCCTCTGTGAGTGAGACTAGATTCCATCCGGACGTACGAGTGTACATCTCTCATGACGGCTGTCGAGTAGCTTTGAAATACGTGCGTCACAATTACTCGATCCGCCGAAGCGATTCGTGTTCCTACCGGGTCGACATCGGCGCCATCGGTCTGCCGCGATGTCGCCTTTTTGCGTATTGCCGACCCTGCCCGCGCCGATCATTAACGCCTTCGAAATCATTCCCCGTCGAAGGTCGGGTTCGACGAACGGCCGAGCCGCACCGCTTGCTCGCAAGGCTGGCAGAGGCGATAATCCCGCTATCGATGCTTCATTCCCCGCGGCGGTTCGCGCTTCAGCGATCCGACTCAAGCTGTTTCTGGTCATGACCGACGAAGACGAAGGCGAGCTCGGGGCCGAGCTCGCGAAGCTGCAGCAGGAACACCGCGATCTCGATGCGGCGATCGAGGCTCTGCATCATTCACCGGCGCCCGATCTGCTGCGGTTGCAGCGGCTGAAAAAGCGCAAGCTGGCGCTGCGCGACCGCATCGCCTTCATCGAAGATCAGATCACGCCCGACATCATCGCCTGAGCGGCTCCGGCTGCCCCGACAGCGCGTGACGCTCGGCCTTGCGGGCGTACATCGCCCGGTCGGCGACGGCGAGCGCTTCCACCACATCCATGTCCGCCGTCAGCATTGCCACGCCGGCGGAGATTCCGGCGGTGACGGTGTGTGCGCCGTATTGAATCGCGAGTTGATCCACCGCCTGCTCCAGCGCCGCGGCCTTGAGCCGGGCGTCGGCCTCGCCGAGGTTCCACAGCAGCAGCGCGAACTCGTCGCCGCCGAGCCGGCCGATCAGATCGGACGAGCGGACATGGCGGAGCAGCGCGTCGACCACCGCTTTCAGCACGACGTCGCCGGCGGCGTGACCGTAAGTATCGTTGACCGGCTTCAGCCGGTCGACGTCGAGCATGATCAGCGCACCGCCGGCGCCGTAGCGCTTGATGTAAGCGAGGGCGCGGGCGAGTTCGCGCTCGAAGCCGCGGCGATTGGAGATGCCGAGCAGGAAATCGGTCTCGGCGGAGGCGCGCAATTCGTCGATCTGCGCCAGCGCCGCGGCGAGCTGCGCCTTCAGCCGCCGGATCTTCCCCTGGGCGTCCGCCGGCAGCCGGCCGGAACCGACGCGCGCGCGCGGCATGGCCTTGACCGGAAGCGCCTTCACCAGCAGCGCCTTGGTCGGACCGGACGCCGCCAGCGGGCGCTTCCCGGCAACGGGCCGTGCCGCGGGCCTGTGGCCGGTCCGGGATGCCTTTGGAGATCGGGGAGGCGTCTTTTTCATCAGAATCCGCGCGAGAAACACGACAACACACAGCACAACACTTGCCGGTCTTCACCAAGAAAGGATAGTGCATTCCCGACGCCTTGGCCGAGGCCGCGGCGATCCCTATATTCCCCCGCTTATGCTTCTGGATTCTCGAAAGAATCGCTCGAATGACAGCCCCCATTGCGATCATCATGGGCAGCCAGTCGGACTGGGACACGATGCGGCATGCCGCCGACACCCTGACCGCGCTCGGCATCGCCCATGATGCGCAGATCGTCTCCGCCCACCGCACCCCCGACCGCCTCTACGGCTTCGCCAGGGGCGCGAAAGCGGCCGGCTTCAAGGTCATCATCGCCGGCGCAGGCGGCGCGGCGCATCTGCCCGGCATGACCGCGGCGCTGACCGAGCTGCCGGTGTTCGGCGTCCCGGTCGAGTCGAAAGCGCTGTCGGGCGTGGATTCGCTGTATTCGATCGTGCAGATGCCGGCCGGCATTCCGGTCGGCACGCTGGCGATCGGCAAGGCCGGCGCGGTCAATGCGGCGCTGCTGGCGGCGAGCGTGCTGGCGCTGACCGACGAGGCGCTGGCGGCACGGCTGAGCGCCTGGCGCAAACAACAGACCGATGGAATTGCCGCCCGGCCGGAGGGCGCGGCGTGACCGGTCCCGCTCGGCAAGTGCTCAAACCCGGCGACACCATCGGCATTCTCGGCGGCGGCCAGCTCGGCCGGATGCTGGCGATGGCCGCAGCAAGGCTCGGCCTGCGCTGCAATGTGTTCTCGCCGGACCCGGATTCGCCGGCCTTCGACGTGGTGCAGAACGCCGTCTGCGCCGAATATGCCGATGTCGAGGCGCTGGAGATGTTCGCCGCCGACGTCGACGTCATCACCTATGAATTCGAGAACGTGCCGGCCTCGGCGGCGCTGGTGCTGGCGGCGCGCAAGCCGGTGCTGCCGGACTACAAGATCCTGGAGACCACCCAGGATCGCCTCGCCGAGAAGGATTTCGTCACCGGCCTCGGCATCGGCACCGCCGCCTATGCCGACGTCACCTCGGCGCAGACGCTACGCGCCGCGATCGCCAAGCTCGGCCTGCCCGCAGTGCTGAAGACGCGGCGGTTCGGCTATGACGGCAAGGGCCAGGTGATCATCCGCGAGGGCGACGATCCCGATGCGGCCTGGGAGAAGCTGGAGACCCGCGCGGCGATTCTCGAGGCCTTCGTGCCGTTCGAGCGCGAAGTCTCGGTGATCGCCGCGCGCGGCGCCGACGGCCAGGTGGTGTGCTACGATGTCACCGAGAACGAGCACCGCGACCACATCCTCAAAGTGTCGCGGGTGCCGGCGCCGGTGAGCGACTCCGTCGCCGGCGAGGCACGGCGGATCGCCACCAGCATCGCCGATGCGCTGAACTATGTCGGCGTGCTGGCGGTCGAGATGTTCGTGGTGCCGGGCGACGGCGGCGCGACCGTGCTGGTCAACGAGATCGCGCCCCGGGTGCACAATTCCGGGCACTGGACGCTCGACGGCGCCTCGGTGTCGCAGTTCGAGCAGCACATCCGGGCGATCGCCGGCTGGCCGCTGGCGGAACCGCTACGCCACGGCGCCGTCACCATGACCAACCTGATCGGCCACGATGTCGACGATTATGCCCGCTGGCTGACGGTTCCCGGCGCCACGGTGCATCTCTACGGCAAGCGGACGGCTTTGCCGGGCCGTAAGATGGGCCACGTCACCGTGATCGAGCCACGATGATCGAGCGCGATGATCGAACCGGCCGGAAACGCTGCGCCACGGCCGACCAATGTCGCAAAAACTTATCCTCAACCGAGGTGGACAGCGGCGGCCCGATCTGATACATCCGCGCCCTTAAGGCTGAGGGCCTGGCCGTTTTTCGGCCCCGCCTGCTTCAGAAATTCAAATCCGACAGACTTCAATCGGACCAGTCAAAGAGGATGCCGCGTGCAGGTTCTCGTTCGCGATAACAATGTCGATCAAGCTCTCAAGGCGCTCAAGAAGAAGATGCAGCGCGAGGGCATTTTCCGCGAGATGAAGCTCCGCGGTCATTACGAGAAGCCGTCCGAGAAGAAGGCCCGTGAAAAGGCCGAAGCCGTTCGCCGCGCCCGCAAGCTGGCCCGCAAGAAGCTGCAGCGCGAAGGCCTGCTGCCGATGAAGCCGAAGCCGGCGTTCGGCGCAGAGCGTGGCCGTCCGGGTGCCGGTGGCCCCGGCGCTGGCGGCCCCGGTGCAGGTCCGCGCGGTCCGCGCTGATCCATCGCGTTCAAGATCTGGTTTTCGAAACGCGGGCCTGGTGCCCGCGTTTTGTTTTTGTGCGGGGCGCGCCCCGGACGGGCTCGGATCGAACGGGCTCAGATCGCCGGCCGGCCGCTTCTGCGGATCACCGCGAGGACGGCGAGCGCGACCAGTCCGAGTAGCGCCGACAGCACCGCGGCGCGCGCGTAGTCGCCGTTGAAGACCGCGTTGTAGACTTCGAGCGAGACCGTGTTGGTCTTGCCGATGATATTGCCTCCCAGCATCAGCGTGATGCCGACCTCGCCGAGCGATCGGGCAGTCCCGAGCACGAGGCCCGCCACCAGCGTGCCGCGAATATTCGGCAGGATCACGAACAGGAAGGTGTCGATCTCGCCGCGGCCGAGCGTGCGCGAAGCTTCCCCGAGCGTTTTCGAGATGCCGGCGATCGCCGCCTCGGTCGGCTTCACCACTAGCGGCAGGCCGGCGACGAACGAGGCCAGCAGCACCCCTTCCACCGAGAACACGAAGCTGAGGCCGACGCTTTGATCCAGCCACTGCCCCAGCGGGCTGCGGCGGCCGAGCAGGATCAGCAGAAAGAAGCCGAGCGCGATCGGCGGCAGCACCAGCGGCACGGTCACCAGCGCATCGAGCAGGGTCCTGCCCGGCCAGGATGGCTGCGCCAGCGCCCAAGCGAGCAGCGTGCCGAACACGGCGTGCAGGCCGAGCGTGATCAGCGCGATCTGCAGCGACAGCTGCGCCGGATGCAGCAGAGCCGGGTCGGTCAGCGCGGTCCAGACGGCGTCGATCATCCAGCCTCAGAGGCCGTGACGCGTCAGAATCTCGCGCGCCGGTGCAGTGTCGAGGAAGGCGATGAATCCCGCCGTCGCTGCGGCGCCCGCCGGCGCCTTGCCGTCGGCGGCCGCGGGAATACCGCAGACGATTTCCGGCGCGTCGTACAATCCGGCGCCGACTTCGACGAAACCGCCGATCCGATCGCCGGCGCCGAGCGCGTCCGTGGCGTTGATGAAGCCGGCGTCGATCTCGCCGCTGGCGATGTAGCTCGTCACCTGTGGCACGGTGGCGACCGCGATCAGCCGCGGATCAATCTCGGCTTCGAGCTTGCTTCGCTGCAGAAACTGCCGGCCCGCCTTGCCGTAGACCGCATTCGCCTGATCCGGAATCCCGATCCGCCTGAATTGCGGTGCGGCGATGTCTTCGGCCTTGCCGAGCTCGAGCCCCTTGCGGACGGCGACCACCAGCCTGCCGGTCCCGAGCCGCACCATCCGCGTGAAGGCCATGCCGCCGGCTTTGTCCAGCACCGTGCGGTCGCCGCAGACCATCGCCACCCTGGCGCTCTCGCGAGCTTGCGCCAGGACCTGGCCCATATGTCCGTAGACTTGCAGGACCTTGTCTCCGGACTGCTTCTCATAGGCCGCAGCCAATTCGGCGACGGGCCTGCGATAGCCCGCCCCCGCAGCCAGCGTGATCTCGTCGGCGCTCGCCGCGACCAGCGGCACGACCAGCGCGACACCGGTCAGGAATGGACGGAGGAAAGCGGAGGGCATCGCGGCAGGCCTTGCATGGAGAGGTTGATCCCCTGTAACACCGGTTGGTTTCGTTGTATATCATACTATATAACGCTCGTGGACGATCGGAAGAAGCCGATGAGGAATGACGTGACGAAGGCACACGGCGGTACGCTGCGGGTGGCTGTCCGGATGCGGCTCGACGGGCCGGCCGGGCCGTTCGATCTCGACGTCGACCTGTCGATCGCGGCCGGATCGCTGGTCGCGATCGTCGGCCCGTCAGGCGCCGGCAAGACCACGCTGCTGCGCGTCGTCGCCGGGCTGGCACGCCCGCAGCATGCCCAAATCCATCTCGGATCGACGCCATGGTGTGACACCGAATCGCGCGTCGAACTACCGACCCGACGCCGCTCGATCGGCTTCGTGTTTCAGGACTTCGCCCTCTTTCCCAACATGACCGTGCGCGGCAATGTCGACTACGCGCTCGGCGCGCGGGGCGGCGCAGGCGACGCCGATCGGCTGCTCGATCTGGTCGGCCTATCCGGCCTTGCCGGGATGCCCCCCACCCGGCTGTCCGGCGGCCAGAAGCAGCGACTGGCGCTGATCCGCGCGCTGGCGCGGCGCCCGGCCGTGCTGATGCTGGACGAGCCGCTGTCGGCACTCGACCCGGCGATGCGCCGCAAACTGCAGGACGATCTGCGCGAACTCCACGCCCGGTTCGGCGCGACGACGCTGCTGGTCAGCCACGACGCCGCGGAAATCCTGCGGCTCGCCGATCGGGTGATCCGGCTCGACCATGGCAAGGTGGCCTTCGACGGAGCGCCGGCGGCCGCGTTCGGCGCGGCCGAGCCCGAGGACGGACTGACGATGATCGGCGAGTATCTCGGCGGTCGCGATGCGCACGGCACCTGCATGGTCCGGATCGACGGACGCGCCAGGCGGCTGCGCTTGAGCGGCGACGGCGTCACGTCGCTGCAGCCGGGCGACACGGTGATGCTATACGCCGATCGGGCGGCGATACGGCCGGCCGCAATCCGATCCGATGGCACCCCGCCCGACGCGAAACGGGCCAGCCTCCGCGGCTGAGCAGGTCAGCGCGGCAGGACGGCGTGGAACACCGATTTCGCTGCCAGCAGCACGTCCTCGGCGACCGAGGGGTTCTGCGCCGGCGCACCGCCCTCGCCCCGCGTCGCGGCGGCCGAGGGAATATCGGCCGGCGGGGCAATCCGCGAGCCGCCGAAGCTGGCATCTGCCGTTGCGGCGGGCGGCACCGAGCCGGTGAAACTCGTGCTGGTGGTCATCGTGGCGTTGGCAGCCGGCGTGGCGACATTGACCGGCGGCGGCAATGGCTGCAGCGCCACGGCGCCGCGCGGCGGCTCCTGGAGCCTGGGCGTCTCCTGGACCTTGGGCGTCTCCTGGACCTTGAAGGACTCCTGAACCTTCACCGACTCCGGCGTGCGCGCCATGATTTCGGTCGCCGCAGGCCGCGCCGGCTCCGCGGCGCGCAGCCGCTCGACGGCGGCGCGGAGCACGTCGTTGGGATCGCGGTTGGCGTCGCGGCGCTCGTCGCGACGATCATCCTGGGCCTTCGCGGGCTCGGGCACCGCCGTGGCGACGGCCGACTTCGCAGCGGCCTTGTCGGCGGCCGCCTTGTCGGCCGCCTTCTCACGCGGCGTCACAGAATGCCGGAGCGAGGGCTTCTCGGCAGCTTGCGTCTTGGGTTTGGCCTGGTCGGGTTTGGACGAATCGGCCTTGTCGGCGTCCGGCGGCGGCGCCGTCAGCGCCGCCTCGACGGGCTTCGCCGCGCCGGCGCCATCGTCGATCTTGGCGGCATGGTGGGACGCCGGGGTGGCCGGCTTGTTGATGTACTGGTTCACGACATAGGCGCCGATCACGGTGGCGACCACCGACGGCAAGATCTGCCCTATCAATTTCTCGGTGATGTATTTCAGCATTGCCTGCCTCTTCCCCGCACGCTTGATGCTCGATGTTTGAGGCTGATTGAGGGATCAACTGCGACGGATCGGTGGCATCGGATCATGCCAAAGGGCGCGCCGCGGCGCGCCCTCGGGGAAGCTGGTCCACAACGCTTAAGACGCGGTTAAGCTTTCAGCTCGACCTCCAGAAACACGATCTCGGTGGTGCTCTCGTTGAGCACGTCGTGCTCAACGCCGGCCTTGCGGAAGTACGATTGGCCGGTCTTGAGCTGCGCAATGGAGCGGGTGCCGTCCGGCGCCACGATCGTCATCTCGGCGTCCGCCACCGGGACGATGACATAGTCCATGCCGTGGCGATGCGGCCCCGTGGCGGCGCCGGGCGCGAGCCGCCATTCGGTGACACGCACCTCGTCATTGTCGATCTGGATTTCGGATTGGGCAGCAAGCGTCATGATTCTCATCCTCAGTGGCACGATCGGCGCGAACGCAAGCAAACCGCATACCACCATCGCCATCGCCCGGACACGGCCTGCCGCTCATGCGGCTGTGCAACCTCGTCGTGACCGAATTCCGCTCCGCGGACGGCCGCATCCGCCGTCTCGCCAAATCGCAAGCGACGCGTATAGTCGCCGCATCACCCTCGGGGTGAAATCAAAAACAACCTAAGGGAGCACCATGTTTTCTCACGTCATGATCGGCACCAACGACCTCGAGGCGGCGAAGTCGTTCTACGACAAGCTGCTCGGCACACTCGGCATCGCCCCGGGCGCGGTCGACCGCCACCGGGTCTTCTACCGCAGCAAGACCGGCACCTTCTCGGTGTCGAAGCCGATCGACGGCCAGCCGGCGACGCCGGCCAATGGTGGCACCATCGGCTTCCTCGCCAAATCCCCCGAAGAGGCCGACGCCTGGCACGCCGCCGGCGTCGCCAGCGGCGGCACGCCCTGCGAGGACCCGCCGGGGGTCCGCGAGATGGGCGGCACCAGGATGTATCTCGCCTATCTGCGCGACCCCGACGGCAACAAGATCTGCGCACTGCACCGGATGGGGTGAGTTCTGCGAGCACGCTGCGCCGCAGCGTTGCAAGCGGGAAGTCCGCCTGATCCACAGCCGGCGCCTACGCCGCCGGTGCTTCGCAAATGCTCAACGACGTCCGGTCCCGATCAGGACCGGACGTGTCATCGGGTTGACGTCATCCTGACATCAAGACGGTATTCAATTCGTTCGCGACCCTTAGTAATTTCAGCGCCATAATTTTATCACTGCGTAGTTTCACCGCAGATCCCACCATGGTTTTTGTTCTTTGATTTCAGCGAGGTCTCACTGTGCCCGCCAATCAACGCAACATCAGTTTCGCCACGTTCAATCTCTACAATCTGCAGCTTCCCGATCAGCCGATGTACCCGAAAAGCCGGCCGTACACGCAAGAACAATACGACGCCAAGATCGCCTGGATCGGGTCGATGGTCCAACGCCTGGATGCTGACGTGATCGCCTTCCAGGAACTGTGGGATCGCCGGGCCCTTGAGGCCGCCTTCCAGGCCGCAGAGCTGAGCGATCGCTACGCCTTCGCCTATATCAAGGAGGGAGCCTGGGACGGCATCGCGGTGGCCGCCGCGGTGCGCAAGCCCTGGGAGATCGCCGGCGTCAAACGGCACAAAGCCTTTCCGCAGGGCTTCCGGCTGAAGAAGCGCAAGCACACCATGACGGCGCTTAGGGCCAATCCGCCGCAGGCCGACGAGAGTATCGTGCCGGACGAGAACGACGAGTTCGGGCCCAGCCACGAAGACGAACGTATCGACGTTTCCATCAGCGAGTTTTCCCGCTCGCCGCTCCAGGTCACGGTGACGCACGGCACCGCGAGGAGCCCTTCCGTACCGCCCATTCAGGTGTTCTGCACTCACCTGAAGTCGAAACTGTCGACCCCTCTCGACGACGAAGAGTACAAAGACCCTGACATCCGTCCGCACAAGGATGCGCTGGGCGGCGCGTTGTCGGCGATCCGGCGCACCGCCGAGGCCGCAGCGCTGCGCATCATCCTGAACGACACTATGCGCGACACGGACGATCCGACGATCGTCCTCGGCGACGTCAACGATGGCCAGTTCTCGAATGTTCTGTCCATCCTGTCGGGCCAGCCGACGTTTCGTGTCGTCGCTGGCAGCAGGGCGGGCGCGCGCAGTGACGCCGGGCTCTATACCGGCGTGACGCTGCAGCAACTTCGTAGCCTTGGTGACGTGTACTACACCCATGAATTCAAGAACGTGCGCGAGGTAATCGACCACGCTCTGGTGTCGGAACAGTTCTACGACTATTCCGACAAGAGGCTATGGACGTTTCGCGAGATGCAATTCTTCAACGATCACGTCGCCCATGCCTCGCATGCCGAATCGGATCACGGGCAGGTTCGTATTTGGTTTCAATGGGTGCCCGCGGATCGACGCGACTAGACCGGCGTCGAGCTGGATTGCTTCGTCGTGGAGCCTATACTCGGACGACGCGAAGCGCCGATCCGGGTGCTCCTCGCAACGACGATGTCCCAAATGCAAAACGCCCGGCCTTGCGGCCGGGCGTTGTCGTTCGAGACGTCGAAGCGTCTTGATTCGTCGAATTAGTGATTCATCGCCTTGACGATGTTCTCGGTCATCTTCTTGGCGTCGCCGAGCAGCATCATCGTATTGTCGCGATAGAACAGCGGGTTGTCGATGCCGGCGTAACCCGACGCCAGCGACCGCTTGATGAACATCACGGTGCCGGCCTTCCACACCTGCAGCACCGGCATGCCGTAGATCGGCGAGGTCGGATCCTCTTCGGCGGCCGGGTTGGTGACGTCGTTGGCGCCGATCACGAAGGCCACGTCGGCCTGCGCGAATTCCGAGTTGATGTCCTCGAGTTCGAACACCTCGTCGTAGGGCACGTTGGCTTCGGCGAGCAGCACGTTCATGTGGCCCGGCATACGGCCGGCGACCGGATGAATCGCGTACTTCACCTCGACGCCTTCCTTCTTCAGCGTGTCGGCCATCTCGCGCAGCGCGTGCTGGGCCTGCGCCACCGCCATGCCGTAGCCCGGCACGATGATGACCTTCTGGGCGTTCTTCATGATGAAGGCGGCGTCGTCGGCCGAGCCGAGCTTGGCCGGACGCTGTTCGCCACCGCCACCGCCGGCAGCCGCGGTCTCGCCGCCGAAGCCGCCGAGGATCACCGAGATGAAGGAGCGGTTCATGCCCTTGCACATGATGTAGGACAGAATCGCGCCCGAGGAGCCGACCAGCGCGCCGGTGATGATCAGCGCCGAGTTGCCGAGCGTGAAGCCGATGCCGGCGGCGGCCCAGCCGGAATACGAGTTCAGCATCGAGATCACGACCGGCATGTCGGCGCCGCCGATCGGGATGATCATCAGGATGCCGAGCAGCAGCGCGACGGCGGTGATCACCCAGAAGGCGTATTCGTGGCCGGTGATCACCAGCACGATGATCGCAACCACCATGATGACACCGAGCGTGATGTTCACCACGTGACGCGCCGGCAAGATGATCGGCGCGCCGCTCATGCGGCCGGACAGCTTGAGGAATGCGATCACCGAGCCGGTGAAGGTCAGCGCACCGATGGCGACGCCGAGCGACATTTCGACCAGGCTCGCGCCGTGGATGTTGCCGGGCACGCCGATGTCGAAGGCTGCGGGCGCATAGAACGCGCCGGCGGCGACCAGCACCGCGGCCATGCCGACCAGCGAGTGGAAGGCCGCGACCAGTTCGGGCATCGAGGTCATCGGCACCCGCTTGGCGATCACCGCGCCGATGCCGCCGCCGATGGCGATGCCGAGGATGACGAGCACCCAGCCGAGGAAGTCGGCGGGCGGATGGCCGGCCAGCGTGGTGAGGATCGCGATCCCCATGCCGGTCATGCCCATCAGGTTGCCCTGACGGCTGGTGGCCGGCGACGACAGACCACGCAGCGACAGAATGAACAGGACGCCGGCGATCAGATACAGAAGTGCGGAAAGATTGGCGTTCATCGACGGCCCCTAATCACTTCTGCTTCTTCTTGTACATCGCCAGCATGCGCTGGGTGACAAGGAAACCGCCGAAGATGTTGATACACGCGAAGATCAGCGCGACGAAGCCGAAGCCACGCGCCCACAGCGGACCGTTGTCGCTGCCGACCAGCGACACGCCGACCGCCAGCAACGCGCCGACCACGATCACCGAGGAGATCGCGTTGGTCACCGACATCAGCGGGGTGTGCAGCGCGGGCGTCACCGCCCACACCACGAAATAGCCGACGAACACGGCCAGAACGAAAATCGACAGCCGAAACACGAACGGATCGACGGCCTGCACGACATGCTCCATGGCGGCTTTCCTTTATTTCGGCTGGAAGTTCGGGTGAACGACGGCGCCGTCGCGCGTCAGCGCGGTGGCCTTGACCAGATCGTCGTCCCAATTCACCGCCAGCGCCTTGCTGTCCTTGTTGATCAGCGTCTCGATGAAGCTGAACAGATTGCGCGCATACAGGGCGGACGCCGACGCCGCGACGCGGCCGGCGACATTGGTGTAACCGACGATCCTGACGCCGTCGGTCTCGACGACTTCGCCGGGCTTTGCACCTTCGACGTTGCCGCCGCGCTCGACCGCCAGATCGACCAGCACCGAACCCGGTTTCATCGAGCGCACCATCTCGGCGGTGACGAGGCGCGGCGCGGGCCGGCCCGGGATCAGCGCGGTGGTGATGACGATGTCCTGCTTCTTGATGTGTTCGGCGGTCAGAGCGGCCTGCTTGGCCTGATACTCTTTCGACATTTCCTTGGCGTAGCCGCCGGCGGTCTGGGCGTTCTTGAACTCTTCGTCCTCGACCGCGAGGAACTTGGCGCCCAACGATTCGACCTGCTCCTTGGTGGCGGGGCGGACGTCGGTCGCGGTGACGATGGCGCCGAGCCGGCGCGCGGTGGCGATCGCCTGCAGGCCGGCGACGCCGACGCCCATGATGAACACCTTGGCGGCGGGCACGGTGCCGGCCGCGGTCATCATCATCGGAAACACCCGGCCGAACTGCTCGGCGGCGTCGATCACCGCGCGATAGCCGGCGAGATTGGCCTGGCTCGACAGCACGTCCATCACCTGCGCGCGGGTGATGCGCGGCATCAGCTCCATCGCGAAGGCGGTGACGCCGGCGTCGGCCATCGCCTTCAGCGCGGCGTCGTTGCCGTAGGGGTCCATGATCGCCATCACCAGCGCGCCGCGCTTGTAGGCGGCGAGTTCGGAGGCTTCCGGACGCTTCACCTTGAGGATGATGTCGGCGTCCTTCAGCGCGTCGGCGCTGACGGTGGCGCCGGCGGCGGTGAAATCGGAATCCGGCAGACCCGACTTGATGCCGGCACCCGGCTCGACGACGATGTCGGCACCCAGCGCCTTCAGCTTCTTCACCGTGTCGGGCGTCGCCGCGACACGCGGTTCAGAAGCATCGAGTTCTTTGGCAACAGCAATTTTCATGGAGCCTCCTGCGGCGCCTGGCGCGCGCGTGAGCTGGCAGTCTCGACACCGCTTTCCGGCGATGCACTCAGGGTCGAAGTCAGGTCAGGAAGATCGCCATCAAGGCGACGATCGCGATCACCGCCGCCGAGCCGTACTTCACCAGCTTGATGAAACCTTCGTAGGTTTGCTCGTGGGCCGCGTAGTCGTTGCCCGAAGCGGTGGTGTAGGCAAGGTCGTGTTTCTCAGCCATCGTCTTCTCCGAGCGATTTTCTTGAAAGTGCTGTGCCATTAGCGCAATCCCTATGCGAGGGCAACGGCGCTGCACCGCACTCACCTAACCAGTTTGGATCATTCCAAATCAGCTCGGCTGCCGCCCCTGCGACGCCGCAGTGTGATCTGAACCGGGTCCCACGACAAGCTCTTCGGAGGCGCTTGCAATAACTGCGACGATTATTCCGCGATGCGGTTCGTTTCGCCGAATTTGCGCAGCGCACAGGGACGATCTGGCGCTGATGATGAGCCCCGCGCCGGCGATTTCCGCCGGCTTCTGTCTGCCGGGCGTCACGCCGGCTACGGCATCGCTGCGCTTGAAAAGCTCTAAGCCGGCCAGTTGTCCCTGATCCAGCGGGTCAGGCTCGCCTCGCTGACTTCGCCGGCGGCGAGGGAGAGAATGATCGAGGTCGAATGGGCCGCAGAAGGGTCGAACGCGACGCCGTTCTTGGTCAGAAACACCATCAACGCCATGAAGGCGATCCGCTTGTTGCCATCGACAAACGCATGATTCTTGGCGAGGCCGAAGGCGTAAGCGGCCGCCAGCTCTGCGAGATCCGACGACTCATAGCGCCATTTGTTGATCGGGCGTTCGAGCGCCGATCGGAGCATCCCCTCGTCCCGCAGGCCGGGTGCGCCACCGAAGCGGCGCAGCTGGCGGGCGTGCATCGCAATCGCCTGCTCGTAGGTGATCCACAGCGGTTCGACGGGGTCGCTCATCCGGACTTCCAATCATTTGGCGAGGGCGGCGAGCGTGTCCTTGTATTTTTCCATCACCTCGTCGGCGATCTCCATCGTCCGCTCGAAGTCGGGGTCGTAGGGCATCGCCTGGAAGCCGCCTCCGGCGAGCTCCGTGATGTGCAGTTCCTGGCCGCGCTTCAGATCGAGGCGCTGCATCAGTTCTTTCGGCAGCAACAGACCATCGGAATTGCCAATCTTCTTGATCTCGATTTTCATGATGAGCCTTTGAGGGGCGCGAAATTGCGCGGGTTGAAATTCAATCCTCATCTGAAAAATCAAAGGGGCATGTCATACATCTGTATAACACGCCCCAAAGCCTCGTTCAACAAATGTATTACGACGGCGACCCGCCCTAGCCCATCGCCTCCAGTTCGTCGATCATGCCGGCGATCACCGACAGGCCGCCGTCCCAGAAGCTGGGGTCCTTGGCGTCGAGGCCGAACGGGGCCAGCAGTTCGGAATAGTGCTTGGTGCCGCCGGCCGAGAGCATCGCGAGGTAGCGCTCGGCGAAGCCCTCCTGGGCGTGCTCGTAGACCGCGTAAAGCGAGTTCACCAGGCAGTCGCCGAACGCGTAGGCGTAGACGTAGAACGGCGAATGGATGAAGTGCGGGATGTACATCCAGAAGCTCTCGTAGCCCGGCTTGATCTCGATCGCCGGCCCCAGGCTCTCGCTCTGCACGCCGAGCCAGATCTCGCCGATCCGCTGCGCGGTGAGTTCGCCGCTGCGGCGCTCGGTGTGGATCGCGCGCTCGAACGAGTAGAACGCGATCTGCCGCACCACGGTGTTGATCATGTCCTCGACCTTGCCGGCGAGCAACGCCTGGCGCTGCTTGGCGCTCTTGGTCTGCGACAGCAGCCGGCGGAAGGTCAGCATCTCGCCGAACACGCTGGCGGTCTCGGCCAGCGTCAGCGGCGTCGGCGCCATCAGCGCGCCGTTGCCGGCGGCGAGCACCTGGTGCACGCCGTGGCCGAGTTCATGGGCGAGCGTCATCACGTCGCGCGGCTTGCCCTGGTAGTTCATCAGCACATAAGGATGCGCCGACGGCGTGGTCGGGTGCGAGAACGCGCCCGGCGCCTTGCCCGGACGCACCGGCGCATCGATCCAGCGATCGGTGAAGAACCGCTCGGCGATCCGCGCCATTTCCGGCGAGAACGCGCTGTAGGCGGTCAGCACCATCTCGCGCGCTTCCGGCCACGCGATGCTGCCGGTGGCCGCGAACGGCAGCGGCGCGTTGCGGTCCCAATGCGGCAGCTTCTTCTTGCCGAACCAGCCGGCCTTGAGCTTGTAGTAGCGATGCGACAGCCGCGGATAGGCGGCGCGCACCGAGGCGACCAGCGCATCGACCACCTCGCGCTCGACACGGTTGGCGAGATGCCGCGAATCCGCGACGTCCTCGAAGCCGCGCCAGCGGTCGGAAATCTCCTTGTCCTTGGCCAGCGTATTGGTGATCAGCGCGAAGGTGCGCTCGTTGGCCTTGAAGGTCTTGGCCAGCGCCTCGGCCGCCGCCTTGCGCTTGGCCGGTGTACGGTCCTGCAGCAGATTCAGCGTCGGCTCGATCGCCAGTTCCTTGCCGCCGAGCTTGAAGCGCAGGCCGGAGATGGTCTGGTCGAACAGCCGATTGAAGGCGCCGTAGCCGGTCTGCGACTTTTCGTGGAACAGCTGCTCGACACGGTCGTCGAGCTGATACGGCTTGTCCTTGCGCAGATCCTCGATCCACGGCCGGTAGTGACCGAGTTCGGGTGCCTGCATGGCCCGCTCCAGCACCGCGTCGTCGACGCGATTGAGTTCCAGCGAGAAGAACAACAGATGCACCGACGCCGCGGTCAGCCGCTCGGAAACGTCGCCGTAGAATTTCGACTTCACCGGGTCGACGCTGTCGCCGGCGTGGACGAGGCCCGCATAGGAGCCGAGCCGACCGGCCAGATCCTCGATCGCCTCGTAGCGCTTCACCGCGCCGGCCAACCATGCGCCGCCGCCGTCGGCGGCTGCCTGCTCCGCCAGCTTGCCCTTGAACTCGGCCTCGAACGCGGCGCATTCGGCGTCGAGCCGGTCGAGATCGGCGGCGACCTGCGGCGCATCGATCGCCGAATACAGATCGGCCAGATTCCATTCCGGCAGCTTGACCGGCTTCCGGCCCGCCGCGGCCGCCTGCTTTTTCGCGGGCTTCGCCGACTTGCTCGCCATTGGCTTACGCGACGCCTTGGTGACAGGCGAGACCTTGGTGACAGGCGAGGTCTTGGTGACAGGCGAGGTCTTGGCGACACGGGCAGTCTTGGCAGTTCGGGAGGTCTTGGCGGCTCGGGAGGTGGCTGATTTCGACATGGAAGCTTTCGACATGGCGTGAATTGTGTTGCGAACGCTACTCGTCGACACGTGGCCTCCGCAAGCGGCTGTTTCAAGGCGCCGCTTCGCCGCGGAACGGGCGCGGAACAGGGCCGCGCGCCAGCGAACGGCCTACGCCGCTTGATCGCAGGCCGCGTACCCGCTACGAACAAGCCCCATTCGACGAAGCTATGCCCCGCGCGGATTGCGTCAAGTTTCTGTCGCCGCCTGCCTGCTAAGTCACCTGAGTCAAGTCACCCCCGCAGATGCCGCCGGCGTCTGTCACAGCAATGACGTCCAAGGACCGGGCCCCTCTGGCAGTTCGCAGGAACTGTGATGTCGGACTGGACGTTCACGGAGAGGCCCGATGATGAACGAATTCCTCACGATCTTCACGCCCGAAGGCCTGACTGCGCTGGCGCAGGTCATCATGATCGACCTGGTGCTGGCCGGCGACAACGCCGTCGTCATCGGGCTGGCCGCCGCCGGCCTGCCGAAAGCGCAGCGCAACAAGGCGATCCTGATCGGCATCATCGCCGCCACCGTGTTGCGCATCGCCTTCGCCAGCGTCACCGTGCAGCTGCTGCAGATCATCGGCCTGCTGCTGGCCGGCGGCGTCCTGCTGCTGTGGGTGTGCTGGAAGATGTGGCGCGAACTGCGCACCAACCACGCCAGCGACGACGATACGGACGAGGATCGCAGCCTGAACGGCACCTCCGGGGCGCCGACCAAGACGCTGGGCCAGGCGGTCTGGCAGATCACGCTGGCCGACGTCTCGATGTCGCTCGACAACGTGCTGGCGGTCGCCGGCGCCGCGCGTGAACACCCGATCATTCTGGTGTTCGGCCTCGCCCTGTCGATCGCCCTGATGGGGCTCGCCGCGACCTTCATCGCCCGGCTGCTGCAGAACCACCGCTGGATCGCCTATGTCGGCCTCGCCATCATTCTCTATGTGGCGCTCGACATGATCTATCGCGGAGCCCTCGAAGTCTGGCCGCACGCATTCGCAATGCTCTGACGTCTTCACGGGTCGTTAACGCTTTCACGCCCATGGTGCACCAATTCGGGACACTGCGGGCTTGAGAGTGGTATGGTTGAGCGAATTCTGATCGCGGACGACGATCCGGTGCAGCGCCGGCTGGTCGAGAACATGGTGCAGAAGTGCGGCTACGAGGCCGTGCTGGCCGACAGCGGCGACGCTGCGATGGCGCTGCTGACGGCGCCGGACACGGCTGCATTCGACGCCGTGGTGCTCGATCTCGTGATGCCCGGCCTCGACGGCCTCGGCGTGCTCGGCAAGATCCGCGAGGCCGGCCTGAACGTGCCGGTGATCGTGCAGACCGCGCATGGCGGCATCGACAATGTGGTCTCGGCGATGCGCGCCGGCGCGCACGACTTCGTCGTCAAGCCGGTCGGTATCGAGCGGCTGCAGGTCAGCTTGCGCAACGCACTCAACGCCAGCGCCCTGAAGGGCGAGTTGCAGCGAATCCGTCACAGCCGCGAAGGCCGGCTGACGTTTTCCGACATCATCACCCGCAGCGACGCGATGGCCGCCGTGCTGCGCGCCGCGCAGAAGGCCGCGGGCTCGTCGATCCCGGTGCTGATCGAGGGCGAATCCGGTGTCGGCAAGGAGATGTTCGCGCGCGCCATCCACGGCTCGAGCGAGCGACAGAGCAAGCCGTTCGTCGCCGTGAATTGCGGCGCGATCCCGGACAATCTGGTCGAGTCGATCCTGTTCGGGCACGAGAAGGGCGCGTTCACCGGCGCCACCGATCGCCACATGGGCAAGTTCGTCGAAGCCAGCGGCGGCACGCTGTTTCTCGACGAGGTCAGCGAATTACCGTTGGCCGCCCAGGTCAAGCTGCTGCGCGCGCTGCAGGAAGGCGCCGTCGAGGCGGTCGGCGGACGCAAGCCGTTGAAGGTCGACGTCCGTATCATCTCGGCGACCAATCGCCGGCTGCTCGACCGGGTCAAGGCCGGCCAGTTCCGCGAGGATCTGTTCTACCGCCTGCACGTCCTGCCGCTGACGGTGCCGCCGCTGCGGACGCGGCGCGAGGACATCCCGCCGCTGCTGCGGCATTTTCTGGTGCGGTTCTGCGCCGAGGAGAACCGCAAGATCGGCGGCATCAGCGGCGAAGCGATGGCCCGCCTTGCCCAGCTCGACTGGCCCGGCAACATCCGCCAGCTCGAAAACGCGGTGTATCGCGCCGTGGTGATGAGCGAGGGCGATCAGCTCGGCATCGACGACTTCCCGCTGGCGAGCGCGCCCTCGACGGTGCCGACCGGCGAGGCCGACGGCGAGCCGCTAATCCTGGAGCCGCCGGGGTCGGCGCAATTCGTCGTGGCCAACGAGGCGCCGATCGCACCGCTGAGCACCCACGGCAGCCTGCAGATGCTGAACGCCAGCGGCGACGTCCGCGCACTGGACGAGTTGGAGAACGAGATCATCCGCTTTGCGATCTCGCATTATCGCGGCCAGATGTCGGAAGTGGCGAGGCGGCTGAAAATCGGCCGCTCGACCCTGTATCGCAAGCTCGACGAAATGGAAGCGGCGCGCGCAGCCAAGGCGTCGACGCCGGCGGACACACGCTGAGCGAATTGTGGCGGCGCCGCGGCAAAGGCGGCGCCCAAATACCCGCCGGGAACATTCGAACCGTTGCGGTGTGGTGACAGACAAAGCTGGCAACACATGGCAAAAGCAGCAGCATGCGGCTAACGCGTTGAAATCGGAGCCCGCGCGGTCAGTTTGTCGTGAATCCACCCGGCCGGCGCTGGCCGCTCGAACCGGGCATGTGTATCGTCCGACTGTCGTCCTGAGTTTGAGACGCAATGTCGCTCGTCGGGCGGGACCGCCGAGAGCACAACATCAAGAACACGAACTGCCCCACACGGGCAGCTTCTCCAAGGGGTAGATGAATGCGAGATCACTCGACTGGCCGCCGCGGATTCGAAGGCGTGCTGATGGCCGTTGCGGCGACGTTCCTGACCGTTTCGGCGAGCTCGGTGATCGCGCAATCGGCTCCGAAGACCCCCGCCGACCTCGCCATCGATGCCGCCGTCCCGGTGCCCCAGCCGGTCGATCTGCCGCCGCCTTCGATCGGCGATTTCAAGCTCGATTCCATCGCAGCCCCGGCGACCGCGCCGACGGCGTCGTCGACTGAACCCAGCCCCGAGCCCAAAGCCGAAGCCAAGGTCGAGCCCAAGGTCGAGCCCAAGGCCGACAGCGCCGCGGCGCCCGCGCCGACGCCCGCCGGGCCCCCGGCTGCCGCCGCCGCAACCGCGCCAGCCGCCGAAGCGGTCAAGGAGCAGGCCACCAAGGACCAGCCCGCCGAACCGCAGACGGCTGCGAGCACAGTGCCGGCCGCTGATCAGCCGGTTGCCGACAAGGTCCGCGAGACGCTGGCGACCAAGGCGTCGCGCTATTTCGAGCGCAAGGTCGAGCGGGCCGCCGTCGAGAAATTCTATGAAGCGCGCGACTACGCGCCGGTGTGGACGAAGGCCGGCGCGCTGACCGCGGCCGGCAAAGGCGTGATCGCGCGGCTGAAGGACGCCGCCGCCGACGGCCTCGACCCGGACGACTATCCGGTGCCGGATTTCGCCGCCGCGCCGTCGCCGACGACGCTTGCCGAGGCCGAGCTGCGGCTCACCGAGAGCATGATGGATTATGCGCGCCAGGCGCAGAGCGGCCGGATGCACTGGTCGCAGGCCGGTTCGGACATCCAATATCCGGAGCATCCGATCGATCCGGCCGACGTTCTCGCCAGCGTCACCACCGCCAAGGACGCCTCGGCGGCGCTCGGGAGCTACAACCCGCCGCACAGGCTCTACAAGGAGCTGAAGAAGAAGCTCGCCGAATTGCGCGGCGAAAGTGACGGCCCGGTGCTCAAGATCGCCGAAGGCGAGACGCTGAAATTCGTCCCGGCGCGCAAGAAACAGGCGGCGGTGACGATGGACGATCCGCGCGTGCCGCAGCTCCGCGCCAAGCTCGGCATCACCGAGGACGCCGACAGCACCACGTACGACGCCAAGGTCGCCGAGGCGGTGCGCAAATTCCAGCGCGGCGCCGATCTGAAGCCGACCGGCATCCTCGACGACCGCACCGTGAAGGCGCTGAACACGCCGAAGCGCGACCGCACCATCGACACCATCATGGTCAATATGGAGCGCTGGCGCTGGCTGCCGCGACAGCTCGGCGCGGCGTCGCTCGGCGACGCCTATGTGATCCTCAACGTGCCGGACTACACGCTGAAACTGATGCACAACGGCGCGCAGGTCTGGACCACCCGCGTGGTGATCGGCAAGCCGGGCAAGCACGCCACGCCACTGCTGACGGAGACGATGAAGTACATCACCGTCAATCCGACCTGGAACGTGCCGCCGTCGATCATCAACAACGAGTACCTGCCGGCGCTGGCGCAGGATCCGACCGTGCTGGACCGCATGGGCCTGAAGATGTCGCGCAACCGCGACGGCTCGATCCACATCTCGCAGCCGCCGGGCGAAGCCAACGCGCTCGGCCGCATCCGCTTCAACTTCCCGAACAAATTCCTGGTGTATCAGCACGACACGCCGGACAAGAACCTGTTCGCCCGTGAGGAGCGCGCCTTCAGCCACGGCTGCATGCGGGTGCAAAATCCGGATCAATACGCCGCGGCGCTGCTGAACATCGCCATGCCGGACAAGGACTACACCCCGGCGAAGATCCGCTCGATGTACGGCCGCAGCGAGGTCAATCTGAACTTCCCGACGCCGATCCCGGTCAACATCACCTACCAGACGGCCTTCGTGGACGACGACGGCAAGCTGCAGCTCCGCAAGGACGTCTACGGTCGCGATGCCAGGATGCTGGCGCTGCTGAAAAACGACAAAGGCAAGAATCTCGAAGCCGTGGTCGCCCATGCGCAGCCGAACTACAGCCGCCCGACCAACGTGCCGCCCGGCGTGAACATCGCCGGTGACTACACCGGCTCGTCGCAATCGTCCGGGCTGAACTTCTTCGAACGGCTGTTCGGCGGTCCTCCGGCACCGCAGCCGCAGCCGATGCGCCGCACCCAGCAGCGCTATACGCGCTGACCCGAGGTTCCCGCGTTAAGACGAAAAACTGAAATGGAACAACGGCTCGTTTCCCGATGAGCCGCTTCCATTAACCATTGTCCATCAGGATGCCGGCAGCGGGCTCGATTTCGCCATAGTCCGCAGGTTAAGGTTGACGATCGACTTGGGGAAACGGGCATCGTGGTCGCGGTCGGTAACGCTCCGTGAACGATGCAATCACCTGTCTCACGCATTCGGGGTTGAGACAGGCTCCCGTTCGGTCGTCCTTCTGGTGGGGCTTTTCGTGCTGGCTGGACTTGCGCGCCGTCTGAAATCACTGTCGCTGCCCAAACTCGGCTACGGCGCCGCGCTGACCTCGGCCATTTTGCTGGTCGGCGCAGGGACGGTACATGACGCCTCCGCCGTCGGCGACAGCCGCACGCTCTCGTTCCACCACACCCATTCCGGCGAAGACCTCACCGTCACCTTCAAGCGCAACGGCCGCTACGACGAAGAGGCGCTCGGCAAGCTCAATCATTTCCTGCGGGACTGGCGCAGCCAGGACAAGACCGCGATGGACAGGTCGCTGTTCGACATCCTCTGGGAAGTCTACCGCGACGTCGACGGCAAGCAGCCGATCCAGATCATCTCCGCCTACCGTTCCCCCGCCACCAACGCCATGCTCCGCCGCCGCTCCTCCGGCGTGGCCCGTCACAGCCAGCACACCATGGGCCAGGCGATGGACTTCTTCATCCCGGGCGTCGCCCTGGAAAAGATCCGCTTCGCCGGGCTCAGGCTGCAACGCGGCGGCGTCGGCTTCTATCCGACCTCCGGCTCGCCCTTCGTCCATCTCGATACCGGCCGTGTCCGCCACTGGCCGCGGATGTCCTCCGATCAGCTCGCCCGGGTGTTCCCGGATGGCCGCACCGTGCATCTGCCGACCGACGGCCGACCGCTGCCGGGCTATGAACTGGCGCTGGCCGACATTCGCAAGCGCGGCGACGGCCGCGACGCCGCGCCGTCCAAGAGCAATTTCCTGACCGCCCTATTCCGCGGCAAGTCTGCGGACGACGAAGACGAAAGCGCCGGCGCTGCCACGACGCCCGCAGCCGTCAGCGCCAGGCCGGCCGAAGCCAAACTCGTGAGCGCCGAGCCGGTCCCGATGCCGCGCGCCAAGCCAGCGCTGCCGATCCAGGTCGCATCCGCCGACACCAGCGTGCCGCTGGCCAAGCCGGCGAAACAGACCGCCAAATCCGACAGCAGGCCCGAGACCAAGTCCGAACCGAAGGCGCTGACACCGGCCGACATCATCAATGCCCGCGGTTTCTGGGACGACATCCCGGTGGCTCCGAAGCAGGCCACCCCGCAACAGGTCGCGGCGATCAGCGCTCGTCAGGCACTCGAAGCCGCCGACCCGCAATCGCCGATGAATGCAATGGCGTTCGCCGCCAGTTCGACCGAGAAGGTCTCCAAGCCGCAGCCGGCCCACCGGCATGTCGTGACCGCGAGCGCCCCGATCCCGACGGCCGCCCGGCCGTCGTCACTGGCGCGGCATCCGGTGGTCTCGGCCAAGGTCGACACGGTGGTCGGCAAGACAGCGCAGGCCAAGGGCGGCCTGGTCTCCAATTCCGCCCGCATTACCGCCGCCGGCAGCCGCGACAGCGACGTCTGGATGCGCGCGATGATCCTGATGCCGAGCGCCGTCACGACCGGCGCCACGGCGATCGGCGATGCCGACATGACGCTTCTCACCAAGCATTTCGTCAAGCCCGAGACCGCCGTGACGATGACGTTCTGCGACGATCCCCAGCCCGGCCTCTATGCGGATGCGTTCACCGGCCCGGCCGTGACCCAGGTGTCGACCACCAGCTTCACCACGGCCTCGCTGCGCTGAACGCACGGCGGGCGCTGTTGTTGTCGGCGTAGAACGAAGCGCATCGCGTCAGCCTCACCCTCCCCCGTCATCGCCCGCGCAGGCGGGCGACCCGGTATTCCAGAGCGCCAGCTTGTATCGCCTGCATCGATCCACGATCGACGCTCTGCGATACTGGATCACCCGCCTGCGCGGGTGACGACGCGTGGAGAGCGCGCCGGCTTGGTTTCCAGGCCGCCGCTCTGCAAGACCTTCGCGTTGCCGAAACCGATCGCCACGAGGCCTTCGCCTCACAGCATGCCGAGCGCCTGCATGTAGGTCTCGAGGATCGTCTCCTGCTCGGCGCGCTCATTGGCGTCCTGCTTGCGCATCCGGACGATGGTGCGCAGCGCCTTGACGTCGTAGCCGTTGCCCTTGGCTTCGGCATAGACGTCGCGGATGTCGTCGGAGATCGTCTTCTTCTCTTCTTCGAGCCGCTCGATGCGCTCGATGATGGCCTTGAGCTGGTCCTTGGCGAATTTGGTCGCGGGCTCGTCTTGGACGGCGGCAGCAGAGGTGGCCATCGTTCACTCCTGGGGATTTGATGATCGGAAAAGGCGGCGGGGATGAACGCCACGCGCCGCATCTTGGGGGGACAGTCCCCAGAGCGGCCCGCCCCGTCAAGGGGCATCGCGCCCATCCACAGCGACCGCACAAAGAAATCGCGCCGCGCGATTTGCGTGCTGGACTTTGGCGTCAGTGAGTGTGGCTCTTCTTGAACGCTTCGGTTTGCGCCGGCGTCGCCGCGCTCTGGTGCTTCGCCTTCCACGTGTCGTAAGGCATGCCGTAAACCGCTTCGCGGCTCTCGTCGCGGCTCATCGCGACGCCCTGCGCATCGGCGGCGTCTTTCAGCCAGTTCGACAGGCAATTGCGGCAGAACCCGGCGAGGTTCATCAGGTCGATGTTCTGAACGTCGGTGCGCTCGCGCAGATGCGCCACCAGCCGGCGAAACGCCGCGGCTTCGAGTTCGGTCCGGGTGCTGTCGTCCATTTCGCTCACCTTCTCGTGCACGCCATCGTCCCGCTGAAATGGGGGGCGTGACGGATTTTGCCACATCTTGCGGCTAATGCGACGGCAGAGATCGCGCTTGTCGGAGCCGCGTCGATCGCATCTGCCGCCCGCCCGGGCGCCGCGCCCGTTGACAGGCCCGTCATGTCACGCGAAATCATTCTCGTTTTGTTATAGCTTGGCGGCATGTTCAGCACAGATTCTCCCCCCCGCATCGCACAACCGCGCCCTGCCCCGATCGCCCTGACGGCGGCGCTGGCGGTTTGCGCCCTAATGCTCGCCAGCGTCCCGGCGGCGGCGGATTTCCGGCTGTGCAACAACACGTCGAGCCGGGTCGGCATCGCGCTCGGCTACAAGGACGCCGACGGATGGACCACCGAGGGTTGGTGGAACGTCTCGTCCCGGAGCTGCGAGACGCTGCTGCGCGGCACGCTGGTCGCGCGCTACTACTACATCTACGCGCTCGACTACGACCGCGGCGGCGAGTGGTCCGGTCAGGCCTTCATGTGCTCGCGCGACAAGGAGTTCACCATCAAAGGCACCGAAAACTGCCTCGCGCGCGGCTTCGACCGCACCGGGTTCTTCGAGGTCGACACCGGCGAGCAGCGCGCCTGGACCGTGCAACTGACCGAAAGCAGCGAGCAGAACCCGCAGAGGCTACCCGGCCTGCCGGGCGGCCCGCCGCCGGGCGCGGGCATCCCCGGCATGTCGCCGACGCCGGGCCGCACCGCGCCGGCCACGCCCACGGCACCACCCGGTGACGCCGGGACCAAGCCATGAGACGTCTGCGCCGGATCAAGATCTTCGCGACACTCGGCCCCGTGTCTTCAGACAGCGCGATGATCCGCAAGCTGTTCGAGGCGGGCGCCGATGTGTTTCGGATCAACATGAGCCACACCTCGCACGACAAGATGCGCGAGCTGATCAAGACCATCCGCAATGTCGAATCGAGCTACGGCCGGCCGATCGGCATTCTGGTCGATCTGCAGGGACCGAAGCTGCGGGTCGGCATGTTCGGCAATGGGCCGATCCAGCTCAACAACGGCGCCACCTTCGTGCTGGATTCCAGCAAGGAGCCCGGCGACGCCGATCGCGTCCACCTGCCGCATCCGGAAATTCTCTCGGCGCTGAAGGTCGGCGACGCGATGCTGCTCGACGACGGCAAGGTCCGGCTGATCTGCGAAGAAACCTCACCGGATCGCGCCGTCACCCGCGTGGTGATCGGCGGCAAGATGAGCGACCGCAAGGGCGTCAGCCTGCCCGACACCGATCTGCCGATGTCGGCGATGACCAACAAGGACCGCGCCGACCTCGAGGCGGCCTGCGAGGCCGGCATCGACTGGGTGGCGCTGTCCTTCGTGCAGCGCGCCGAGGATGTCGCCGAAGCCAAGCGGATGATCCGCGGGCGCGCGGCGGTGATGGCGAAGATCGAGAAGCCGCAGGCGATCGACCGGCTCGACGAGATCCTCGGCGTCTCCGACGCGCTGATGGTGGCGCGCGGCGACCTCGGCGTCGAGATGCCGCTGGAGCGCGTGCCAAGTCTGCAAAAGCAGATGACGCGGATGGCGCGCCGCGCCGGCAAGCCGGTGGTGATCGCGACCCAGATGCTGGAATCGATGATCTCCAGCCCGGTGCCGACCCGCGCCGAAGTCTCCGACGTCGCCACCGCGGTCTATGAGGGCGCCGACGCGATCATGTTGTCGGCGGAATCCGCCGCTGGCAAATATCCGGTCGAAGCCGTCTCGACGATGAACCGGATCGGCGAGGAGGTCGAACGCGATACGATCTACCGCACGGTGGTGACGGCGCAGCGGCCTGAGCCCGAAGCAACCGCCGGCGACGCGATCGCCGGCGCGGCGCGGCAGGTCGCCGAAACGCTCGACCTGTCGGCGATCATCTGCTGGACCAGTTCGGGCTCGACCGCGCTGCGCGTCGCGCGCGAGCGGCCGAAAGTGCCGGTGGTGGCGATCACGCCGAACGTCAACACCGGGCGCAAGCTGTCGGCGGTGTGGGGCGTGCATTGCGTCGTGGCGGAAGATGCCAAGGATCAGGACGACATGGTCGACCGCGCCGGCCGCATCGCGTTCCGCGACGGCTTCGCCAAATCCGGCCAGCGCGTCATCATCGTCGCCGGCGTCCCGCTCGGCACCCCCGGCGCCACCAACATGGTGCGGATCGCCTATGTGGGGCCGACCGATACGGATGTGTGAGGGCCGCAGCCCGATTCAGGCTGCTTCCTCGATCCCGACCACCAGGCGCTTGCCCAGCGCACGTAGCGCCTGGACCATCGCGGGTAGCTTGGTCGGGTGCTTGGGATCGAGGATTCGGCGAACCTCTTTCTCATCCTTGTTCATGCGGCGCGCGAATTCGCTCTTGCTGATGCCGGCGACCGCAAACGCCTCGAGCACAGCGAGCTTGGCAGCGACGTCCGCCGCAACCGCGATCATGGTCGCGCCCTTGCCCTTCGCCTTGACCTTCGGCAGTGGCAGTTCGCGCTGCGGATAGCTCAGCAGCGCCAGACCCAACGCCTCCTCCGCCTGCGCGCGGGCATCCGCGATATCGTCACCTTGGGTGATCGCTTCCGGAACGTCGGGAAAGCTCACGACGATCGTCCCCTTGCGATCTCCCGCTTCGAACTCCGCGGCGTAGGCGTATGTCTTCATCGTCAGCCCCTCTTCGGGCACGTCATTCGGCAAGACCGAGCTGCTTACGGATCTTGCGCGCTGTCTTCGGATCGATCTCGCGGCTCGGCAGGGTCGTGAGACGATCGCCCACATAGACCATGGCGTGGCCGCCCTTGCCCTTGCGGTAGTCGACACGAAATCCGAGACCCAGCGCGCGAGCCTCGGCACGTAGTTCGGCGATGAAGCGATCCCGCTTGTCCATGCCGATCCCTCGACAGAACCAATCTCGGACATTTTTGTCCGCATGTCAACGAGGGAACCGCGGCGCGGCTTCAGGTGCGCCGGATCGGCGAGCGCACCTGATGCCATCGCTTCGATCAGCCCGCCAGCTTGGCCTCCAGCGTGATCTTTGTATTCAGCAGCTTCGACACCGGGCAGCCGGCCTTGGCCTTGCCGGCGAGTTCCTGGAAGGTGCTGTCGTCGGCGCCGGGGATCTTGGCGGTCAGCGTCAGATGGACCGCGGTGATTTCGAAGCCGTCACCCTGCTTTTCCAGCGTGACGTCGGCCTTGGTTTCCATCTGCTCGGCGGTGAGCTTGGCTTCGCCGAGGATCAGCGACAGCGCCATGGTGAAGCAGGCGGCGTGGGCCGCGCCGATCAGCTCTTCGGGGTTGGAGCCGGGCTTGCCTTCGAACCGGCTGGCGAAGCCATAGGGATAGTCCGACAGCGCGCCGCTCTTGGTCGAGATCGCGCCCTTGCCGTCCTTGATGCCGCCCTGCCATTTGGCCGAACCGAATGTCGTGCTCATGTGCAGCTCCTGCTTTTGGTGAGTAGTCGGGGATGAAAGTCTAGTGCATCGCTGCGTGCGATTTCGTGACGGCCGTTGCAATCAGCGCCTCGACTTCGCGCTGGACCAGATCGGGGGCGGTATTCTGCACCATGTGCCCGACGTCCGGCAGCACGATCAGCTTCGCCTGCGGAACCGCGGCGGCGAAGGCGCGCGAATGGATGTCGACAGAGACGATCTCGTCGGCGTCGCCATGGATCAGCACGGTCGGCGCAGTGATCTGCGGGTAGCGCGGGGCCTGCTCGGCCACGGCCTCCTTCAGCGTGGTCAAGTCCCAGCTATTGGCAAGGAATGCGCGCGGTCGCAGCAGCAGCGGAGTCGCGCTGGCGTCGACGTAGTCCTCCGGCATGGTCTGCGGTGTGAATGCCGAACGCGCCCCGGGCTCGGTGAGTAGCGATCCGAGCGGTAGCGTGATGGTGTGGGCCAATAGCGGACCGAGCACCGGCGTGGTCATCACCCTGTTGTAGGTCCCGACGCCGCCGCGCCACGGATGCGTCACCGGCGCCAGCATGACCAGCCCCGCAACACGTTGCGGCTGATCCAGCGCCAGCCGCGCGCCGAGTGCGCCCGCCATCGAATGCACGACGACAATCGCGCGCGACACGCCGAGGGCGTCGAGCGCCTCGCCGATCGCTTCCGCCTGCATCGCGGGCGAGGAATTGGCGAGGTCTTCGCGGCTGCTCCAGCCATGGCCGGGCCGATCGATCAGCAGAACGCGGTGCCGCAGCGCGAGCGCATCGCCGAGCGGCACGCGCATCGCGCCGAGATTGGAGCTGGCGCCGTGGATCATCACGATCGGCAACGTGGCGAGGTTGCGGGGGCCGAGATCGACGACGTGCAGCTTGCCGCCGCTGACGGCAATCCGCTCGCCCTGCGGCGGAAATTTGCCCTGCAGCCACAGCACGCCGGCCTGCGTGAGCAGCGCCAGCGCGGCGAGCATGGCGACAGCGCCGATTGCGATCATGGACGGGACCCGGGAGATTTTTCGCACGGGTGAGTTACGCGGTGCGCGCGCGAATGTTTCGTCGTCCCGCTCAGATATCGCGGCCCTCGACCTTTTCCGTCAGCGTCTTCACGAGATCGGGCACCTTGTCGAGATGCGGGTTGATCGCCAGCGCCTTGCGAAACGCGTCGAGTGCACGCTTGTCGTCGCCGAGCTCCTGCATGATCATGCCGAGTCCGGCCAGCGCGCCGAAATGGCGCGGCTCGCGCGCCAGCACCTGCTCGATGTCGCCGAGCGAGCGGGCATATTCGTTCTGCAGGTAGAAGATGGTGGCGCGGCGATTCCAGCCCTCGATATAGTCGGGCCGGAGCTTGACCACGGCATCGAGCAGCTTCACCGCGACATCGAATTGCTTGGCCTCCATCGCGACCTTCGCCCGCGACATCAGCAGCGCCGTGGTGTCGCTGGAGGTCTGGCTCCACAGCGCCCAGATGCGGGCCTCGACGTGCTTGGCGCTGGCCTCGTCGGGCGCCGCCTTCAGCGCGCCGAACAGAAAATCCAGCCCCTTGACCTGATCGCCGCCGACGCGCGGCAGCTTCGCCGGCGGAGCCGGCGGCTGCTCCAGCGGCTTGTCGAGGTGGTGCTTCGGAGGCTGACTGTCCGGCGCAGGAGCCTGAGCGTGCGCGGCGAACGGAAGCAGCGCGGCAACAAGGGCCACGCGCGGCAGGAAACGGCGGACGGTCGATCCAGGGGCCATCCGCGGACTCTAGACGCAGGACAACGCGCTGCAAAGCAGCGCGCGCGTCACACAGGCGTGATGGAGCAACCAGCGGTGGCGGATAAAGCCCGCCCGCGCGCGATCAGCCCTGGCGGGCCTTGAAGCGGCGCTGCACCTTGTTGATCACATAGAGCCGGCCCTTGCGCCGCACGAGGCGGTTGTCGCGATGACGGGCACGCAGCGATTTCAGCGAGTTACGGACCTTCATGGGTCTATCCTGACTGTTTGAAAGGCCGTTTGGGACTGGCCGAAGGTGTAAAACATACCTTTCCCGCCGGCGGCACTCCGCCCGGGACGGTCGGTTTCTAACGAGGCCAGCCCGGCCTGTCAATCGAACCGGACGACGACAGTCCCTGTTTCCGCAAGGAAGTTCCGCAAGGAAAATGCCGGGCGCGCCGCACCGCGCAGCCCTCCCGCGCCTCCGCATCGCAAACCGCCGATCCGGCGGCTTCACAGCTTCGGAAAATGGTTATAGACCATAATCAATTCTCCCGCCCCGCCAAGAAGGCCAAGGAAACGCCCGATGCTCAATCCCGACGATCTCGTCGCCATCGACATCCATACCCATGCCGAAGAACCGTGCGGCTGCCACGGCGACGACGGCTACGACGATTTTCAGGCGCGGATGGCCGAGTATTTCGGCTCGCCCAACAAGCATCCGCCGACCGTGCCGGAGACCGCGGCCTATTATCGCGCCAAGAAGATCGCCGCGGTGATCTTCCCGGTCGATGCCGAGCGCGAGACCGGCTTCCGCCGCTACAACAACGACGAGATGATCGAAATCACGCGGGCGAATTCCGACGTGCTGATTCCGTTCGCCTCGATCGATCCGCACAAGGGCAAGCTCGGCGTGCGCGAAGCCAAGCGGCTGATCGCCGATTACGGCATCAAGGGCTTCAAGTTCCACCCGACGATGCAGGGCTTCTATCCGAACGATCGCCTGGCTTATCCGCTGTACGAGGCGATCCAGGAAGGCGGCGCGATCGCGCTGTTCCACACCGGCCAGACCGGCGTCGGCTCCGGCATGCCGGGCGGCATGGGGATGCGGCTGAAATACTCCAACCCGATGTATATGGACGATGTCGCGGTCGACTTCCCCGACATGAAGATCATCCTGGCGCATCCCTCCTTCCCCTGGCAGGAAGAAGCGCTGTCGGTCGCGACCCACAAGCCGAACGTCTATATCGATCTGTCGGGCTGGTCGCCGAAGTACTTCCCGCCGATCCTGGTGCGCTACATCAACGGCCTGTTGCAGGACAAGATGCTGTTCGGCTCGGACTGGCCGGTGATCACCCCGGATCGCTGGCTCGCCGATTTCGCCAAGCTCGAGATCCGCGACGAGGTCCGCCCCAAGGTGCTGAAGCAGAACGCGCGGAAGCTGCTGGGGATCTGATGCTGCCAACCTCTCCTCGCATGCGGGGAGAGGTCGCAGGCTATGCCGACACCGGGGTTTGCCCGATCTGCCGGTTGCGGCATAAATGCGCGCCTGCCGGGAGCGTCGCCGGCCAAGGAAGCCGCATGAGTCTCGAATCCGTCCGCGCCTGGTTCGCGCAATACGCCCCCGACATCACCGTCGAAGAATCAGACAAGAGTTCGGCCACCGTGCCGCTCGCTGCGGCGGCTTATGGCGTCCCGCCGGAGCAGATCGCCAAGACGCTGTCGCTGCGCGTCGGCGACCGCGTCGTGCTGGTGGTGACCAGCGGTACCGCACGGCTCGACAACAAGAAGGCCAGGGCGGCATTCGGCGCCAAGCCGAAGATGCTCGGCGTGCACGAGGTCGCCGATCTCACCGGCCATGAAGTCGGCGGCGTCTGTCCGTTCGGCCTGAAGGATCCGCTGCCGATCTATTGCGACGTCTCGCTGCAGGCATTCGACGTCGTGGTGCCGGCGGCGGGTTCGACCCACAGCGCGGTGCGGATCGCGCCGCGGCGGATGGCGGAACTGGTCGGCGCCGAATGGGTCGACGTCAGCGAAGTTCGCGCCGAACAGGCCGCGCCGCAACCGTAGGCGAGTCCGCACATGACAACGGGGCCCGAAGGCCCCGCGATCTGTGCAGTATCCCAAAGCTGTTACCAACGGCGGCCGCCGTGCCAGCCCGGACGGCCGTAGAAGCGCGGGCCGCCGTGGAAACGCGGAGGTCCGTAGTACCGCCGCGGGCCGTAATAGCCATAGGCGCCGTAATAGTTCGGGCGCCAGAAGCAACGGCCCCAAGGATCGCAGACGTAGCGCACCTGATCGATATTCGCGGACTGGCTGCCGACAGCATTGACCTGATTCGGAAGGCCGTTCGGCATCGCCGCGGATGCGACGCCTGGCGCCAGCGCAACAGCACCAAGGGTCGCAGCGGCCGCAATGGCAAGCTTGAGTGTCATCGGATCAACCTCCTTCAATCCAGCTCTAAACTGCTGACAGCATGGGAGGTTTCAGCTGAACGAGGGCTGACGGAGAGGTTCATCTTCGTGACATTTCGGTAAGCTGCAGGGCGGCCCCATCTCGCCCGCGCCTTCGCTCCTCGGCGATCCGTGGACCCATCAAGCGGCGCGGCGCGAGGCCTCGTCCCGGCGCAGCGATCGCAGGAAATCGCGCACCGCGTCGCCGAGCGTGGTGGCTTGCTGCGCCAGCGAGCCGGAAGCGGTCAAGGTGGTTCCGGCGTGCTCCTCGGTTTCAGCGACGTTGACGCTCACGCTCTGGATGTTGAACGAAATGTCGCGGATGCCGGCGAAGGCCTGCTCGATGTTGCGCGCCACCTCGCTGGTCGCCGCGGTCTGCGCTTCGACCGCGACCGCGACCTGACGGGTGATGGCGTCGACTTCGCCGATGCTCCGGCCGATGCCGGAGATGGCGTCGACCGCGGCGCGGGTGGTTTCCTGCACTTCGGCGATGCTGACGGAGATGTCGTGGGTCGCCTTGGCGGTCTGCGCGGCGAGCGATTTGACCTCCTGCGCCACCACCGAAAAGCCCCTGCCCGCTTCGCCGGCGCGCGCGGCCTCGATCGTGGCGTTCAGCGCCAGCAGATTGGTCTGCGAGGCGATCTCCTCGATCAGTTGAACGATGGTGCCGATCCGCTCGGTCGCGGTCGACAGGCTGCCGACCGTCTCGCGCGCATGGTCCGAGGCGCCGACCGCGGTTTTCGCGATCATGGCCGAGCGATTGACGCTGCCGAGAATCTCGTTGGCCGACGCGGTGAGTTCCGTCGTCGCCGCCGCCACCGTCTCCATATTGGTCGAGGCCTGTTCCGAGGCCGCCGACACGGCGAGCGTGCGTTCGCGCGTCGCGGCGACGCCGCGGTTGAGGCTGCCGGCGGTGGTGCCCATATTGTTCGACGCCGACGACACCGTGTCGATCACCGCGCCGATCGTGCCTTCGAATTCCGCGGTGTTGGCGTTGAAGGCGGCGACCCGCGTCTCGATCGCCTGCATCGCCTCATTGATCGTCCGGCTCGCGATCAACAGCGAGCCGCGCAAGCCCGCCGGCAGAATGTGGCGATAATATTTGTCGTCGCGGATGGCGCCCATCGCCGCGCTGGCCTCGCGCACGAAGGCGTCGCAGCGGTCGATCATATCGTTGAAGGCGTGATGCAGCGCACCGATCCGGCCGCCCTCGCGGCTGCCGATGACCCGCGCCTCGAAATCGCCATCGGCGATGCGCTGACAGATCGCGCCCAGATTCGCCAAGGTCCGGTCCAGCCGCAGCAGCATCAGGCCGAGCAGTCCGGCACATGCGAGCGTCGCGACGAGTCCGACCGCCAGCAACAGCGGCATATCGGCCAGCAAGCCCGCCGCCGCCGCCAGCGCGGAAACGACGACGCCGCCGAGACAAACGGCCGCGTTAGAGAGAGAAGACGAGTTGATCATAGGGCACATTCTTGGCTTTGACGAAATCGATCAGGTGCTGCGTGCCGGCGGCGAGCCCGTCCTTGCCGTTGCGATGACGCTTTTCCACCTCGCTCAACTCGGCGTAGACCGGCGCCAGCGCCGAAACGACCCGGCGATCCGGCACGCGGCGATTGGAGTGGTAGCCGATCACCCGTTTGGCCGAATCGAACGACGGCGTGACATGGGCGAACACCCAATAGAAGTCGCCGGTGCGCGTCATGTTCTTGACATAGGCGAAGATCTCACGGCCTTCCGCCAGCGTGTCCCACAGCAGCTTGAACACGCAGCGCGGCATATCCGGATGGCGCACGATCGAGTGCGGCTGGCCGATCAGCTCGGCTTCGCTGTACCCGCAGATGTCGGTGAACACCTTGTTGGCGTAGGTGATGCGGCCTTTGAGATCGGTCTTCGAGACGATGATATCGTCCGCGTCGAAAAAGACTTCGACATTGGTCGGCGAAGCTATCTGTTTCACGGTCACTATCCGGCTGCAAATCATCGGGCCGGACACGCAATGTCCCGGCCTCGAATAAATACGAGCCGGAGAATTAAGAGTTAGTTCGCTCGATGAATGCGCAACTTACCCGATCGCGACACATTTCTCTCAACTCGACACACCAAGTTACTACTCACGCGTGGTCGGCAACGAAAGTTGTCCGTGAAACGACGGACATCACTGTGATGATCCGGACTCGATTGCTCAGCGCTCGTCCTTCTGCCGACGGCCAATCCCGGCGACCAGCAGAAACGCGACGACGAGACTCGCGACATTGAGCGCAGCTTCGCGGACCGCGTTCGGCGAGAAACCGAACATCTTGTGCATGATCGCGTTCACGACACCGGCGACGATGATGGCAGCCAGGCCAGCCGCCGCGAACAACCCGACCGTCTTCGGAGTAAGCTTGGGCATCAGTCATATCCTGCTATGCGCGCTGGGTGATTGACGACGACGAAGCACAGGCGTCGTTGTCGGTCGCCAACCAACGAAACGGCCGGTTCCCGGTTCCAGTCTACACGCGCAGCTAGCGGATTTTGCGAATTATTCACGTTCGCGGCTGCGGGGCCACCCAACCCTATCTTAACATCTGGTTGCTAAAGGGATCAGACTACCGTGGCCGCCCGCGGCCCGGCCATTCGGGGGTCGCTTTGGCTGTCATGGATGCTCCACCGGCAACATCGCCGCTCGCCGGGCTAAAGGCGCGCCTCGCCGCCCTGTTCGGCAGTTCGAACGAACGTTCGCTGACCAATCGCCTCGCCGGCACGATTTTCCTGATCCGCGTCGTCAGCGCCGCGATGGCCTATGGGGCGCAGATCCTGCTGGCGCGCTGGATGGGCACCTCCGATTACGGCGTCTACGTCTATGTCTGGACCTGGGTGCTGCTGCTCGGCTCGATGCTCGACTTCGGCATCTCCGCCTCGGCGCAGAAGATCATTCCGGAATACCGCGCCAGCGGCGACCTCGACCGGCTGCGGGGTTTCCTGTCCGGCAGCCGTTGGGGAACGCTGGCGGCCTCCAGCCTGGTGTCGCTGGCGCTGGCGGCGTTGGTGTGGGCGCTGTCGTCGTCGATCGACCCCGCGACCATGCTGCCGCTGTATCTCGGCTGCCTGACGCTGCCGGCCTTCGTCGTCGCCAATACCCAGGACGGCATCGCCCGCTCGCACGACTGGATGAAGCTCGGGCTGATGCCGCAATTCATCATCCGCCAGGCGCTGATCATCGGCTTCACCGCGGGCCTGTTCGTGCTCGGCTTCCAGCTCGGCGCGGTCGCCGCGATGGCGGCGAGCTGCGCGGCGGTGTGGCTCGCGATGATCGGGCAGATGATCGCGCTGAACCGCCGGCTCGCCGGCCATGTCGCGAGCGGGCCCCGCGCCTACGACGTCCGCGGCTGGCTCGCCACCTCGCTGCCGATCCTGCTGGTCGAGAGCTTCTATCTGCTGCTGTCCTATACGGATGTGCTGGTGCTGCAGCAATTTCGCTCGGCGGAAGACGTCGGCGTGTACTACGCGGTGGTGAAGACGCTGGCGCTGGTGTCGTTCATCCACTACGCGATGTCGGCGACCACCGCGCACCGCTTCACCGAATATCACGCCGCCGGCGACAAGGATCGTCTCGCGGCCTATGTGAAACACGCCATCGCCTGGACGTTCTGGCCGTCGCTGGCGGCGACCTTGGTGCTGCTGGCGCTCGGCAAGCCGTTGCTGTGGCTGTTCGGCCCGCAATTCACGCAAGGCTACGGCATCATGTTCGTCGCTGCGATCGGCCTGATGGTCCGCGCCGCGATCGGCCCGGTCGAGCGATTGCTGAACATGCTCGGCCACCAGAACATGTGCGCGCTGGCCTATGCGCTGGCCTTCGCGGTCAACCTCATTCTGTGCCTCGTGCTGGTGCCGCGCTTCGGCGGCTACGGCGCCGCGGCCGCGACCTCGGCGGCGCTCACCTTCGAGACCGTGCTGCTGTTCTGGATCGTCCGCAAACGCCTCGGCCTGCATGTACTGGCGTTCGGGAAGAAGGGCTGAGGGAGAAGCTCCGGCTGGCTCGGAAGGGGTTTGCGTGCTAGTCTGCCCGCTATGAGTGCAGATCTCAAAGCCCTGATCGAACGTGCCGAGAACTGGCCCGAAGCGGCGCGGGACGAACTCGCCGCCATCGCCGAACAGATCGAAGGCGAATTGCAGGCGCACGAATATTCCGCGAGCGATGACGAACTGCGCGTGATCGACGCCGCAACGGCCTCACTCGATCGGGGTGAGCGGGCGAGCGACGACGAGGTCGCTGCGGCGTTCGCCAAATTTCGGCTGTGAAAATCGTCTACTCTCGACAGGCTATCGCCGATTTGCTTCGGGCCGCTGAATACTACACCTTGAATGCGAGCCCGACGGTGGCCCGATCGATCGGGCGACGGATCGAGGATGTCATTCAGCGGATCGCAACGGCACCCGAATCGGCACCTCGGGTTTCACAGCGATCCAAAGTCCGAACCGTCGTGGTGATCCGCTATCCGTTTCGAATTTTCTACCGGATCCAGCTGGGCCAGATCGAGATCCTGCACATCCGGCACACCTCACGTCGTCCGCCAGGTCCCGAAGAGTAGCGACGAGTTTCACTGCCTTCCCGCTTCCGCTCGGTGGTCGCCCGGCTTGACAGGGCGATCCAGTATCCCAGAGAGGCGATGCTCTGGGATACTGGATCCTCCGCTTTCGCGGAGGATGACGTCTTGTCGAGTTGTACGCGTGTGCCCCCTCGCACACGTCCATCGCTATCTGTTCGGCTTACGCCGCGGTCCAGCCGCCGTCCATCGACAGATTGGCGCCGGTGATCTGGCTGGCGTCGTCGCTGCACAGATAGACCGCGAGGGCGGCGACCTGCTCGGAGGTGACGAACTGCTTGGTCGGTTGAGCCAGCAGCAGCACGTCGTTGATCACCTGCTCCTTGGTGAGGCCGCGCGCCTTCATGGTGTCGGGGATCTGCTTCTCGACCAGCGGCGTCCAGACATAGCCCGGCGAAATGCAGTTGCAGGTGATCTTGTGGGTCGCGACTTCGAGCGCCACCGTCTTGGTCAGGCCGGCGATGCCGTGCTTGGCGGCGACATAGGCCGACTTGAACGGCGAGGCGACCAGCGAGTGGGCCGAGGCGGTGTTGATGATGCGGCCCCAGCCGCGCTTCTTCATGCCCGGCACCGCGGCGCGGATGCCGTGGAACGCCGACGACAAGTTGATGCCGATGATCGCGTCCCATTTCTCGATCGGAAAATCCTCGACCGGCGAGACGAACTGAATGCCGGCGTTGTTGACCAGGATGTCGACCGAGCCGAACGTCGTCTCGCCGAGCCCGACCATCTCGGCGATCTCGGCGGGCTTCAGCATGTCGGCCGGCGAATACACCGCCTTCACGCCGAAATCGGTCTCGATCGCCTTGCGCTCCTTTTCGATCGCGTCCGCCTCGCCCATGCCGTTCAACACCACATTGGCGCCGGCCTTGGCGAAGGCGCGCGCGTAAGCGAGGCCGATGCCCGAGGTCGAGCCGGTCACGACCGCGGTCTTGCCCGTGAGGTTCGTCATCATCTGCTCCTGTTCGATCGTCTGCAAAAACGGCTGCGCGCCGCTATTTGATCGCATCCCGGGTGAGGTCCCAGGTCACCATGGTCTCGCCGTCCTGCGGCCCGCTCTGCCACTCCTCGTGGCGCATCGAGACATAGACATCCTGTTCGCCGGATTTCCAGTGCTCGATCATGTTGAGACGGGAGAAATCATAGTCCTTGGACGACGCCTCGTGGTCGCGCTTGCGATAGATCAGGTGCACCAAGGTCACGGCGTTCTCCTTCGCCGCCTGGTGCAGGATCGCATAGGCCGGATCGTCGCGCAGTTCGTCCGGCAGCCGGCCCATCAGATGACGCAGCGTCTTGCGGATGTTGTGGATCTGCTTGTTCTTGTCGGTGTTGAGCCGGGTGCGGCTGGAGAAGCGAATGTCCTTTTCGCGCTCGGCCGCCTCCAGCAGGGTCTGCGGCAAGCGACCGTGCGCGCTGAACAGGTCGACCTGAAAGATCAGCAGGTCCTCGCGGTCCTCCGACTCCAGCACGTAGTCGAGCGGCGTGTTGGAGGCGACGCCGCCGTCCCAGTAGTAATGTCCGTCGATCTCGATCGCGGGAAACCCGGGGGGCAGCGCAGCGGAGGCCATGATGTGCTCGGGGCCGATGGTCTGCCTCGTATTGTCGAAATATTCGAAATTACCGGTGACGACATTGACTGCGCCGACGCTGAGCCGGATGCCGTTGGTGTTGAGCCGGTCGAAGTCGACCAGCCGCTCCAGCGTGCTGCGCAGCGGCGACGTGTCGTAATAGCTCAGCACCTCCGGATCCGCCGTCGGCATCAGATGCGACGGCGGAAACCGCGGCGTGAAGAACCCCGGCACGCCGAAGGCTGCGATCACCGCGGCGCTGGCTTCGTTGAACAGCGAATGCGCATGGTCGTTGTGCAGCATCGGCTGCCACGGCACCGGCGACGACGCCATTTCCCAGAACTGCTTGAGCTTGTCGACGCGCTGCTCGCGCGGATTGCCGGCGATGATCGCGGCGTTGATGGCGCCGATCGAGATGCCGGCGAGCCATTGCGGCTCGAAATCGTGATGGCACAGCGCCTGATAGGCGCCGGCCTGGTACGAGCCGAGCGCACCGCCGCCCTGCAGCACCAGCACGCGCCGCGCGTTACGCAAGGAGGAGTCGGGTCGATCGGGAGGAGATTGCATCAGCTTCGAACGCCGGGGGAAGGACGCCGGCACGGTGGCGTCCCGCGGCCGCCGCGTCAATCACGCCGCCGTCAATCCCGATCACGCCCGCTTTATCGCGGCGGCTCGGTGGAGGCCAGAATCAACGTCCAGAACACCTTGTATTTGGTGTTCGGTGCGTAGCTCGCGGCGATGCCGAGCTTGGTGACGCCGCTCTTCAGCATGTTGGCACGATGCGGCGGCGAGTCGCGCCAGCCGGAGAAGGCCTCCGCCAGCGTGTGATAGCCGGCCGAGACGTTCTCGACCGCGACGGACGCCGGATAGGCCGAGGCATTGAGCCGCTGCGCCAGCGGCGCCTTGGCGTCGTGGTCGAGCTTGTTGCGCCGTGCCATCGTGGCGGATTGTTCCTCGGCGAGCCTGGTGAGCGCCGGATCGACCGCAACCGGGCCGAGCCCGTTGTTCTGGCGATATTGCGAGATCATCGTCGCCGCCGCGACGGCATCGACACGGGCGCCCTCGCGCGCCATGCTGGCGTACATCGACGGCGCCTCGACGCTCGGACCGACCTCGCCGGCGCACCCGGCCAGCAGCAGCAGGCCGAGAACGGCCATCACCCCACGCAACATCCGAAGTTCCCCATGCGCGCATCGGCATGTCGGTCCCGTCACCGGCCGCCGCGCGCAGCTCCGTTGTTGCACATCAACAGTGGCTGAAAGGTGAAGACGGGGGGCGCGGCGGATCACCGGCCTTGCCCCGCACGCGGCGCGCTCCCTCGCCCCGCTCTTGCGGGGAGAGGGTCGGGGTGAGGGGCGACGCGGGCACGGCCTCTCGGCCTCGCGGAAGCGCCCCCTCACCCGGATCGCATCTGGCGATGCGATCCGACCTCTCCCCGCACGCGGGGAGAGGTCGCGCCGAACGCGCGGCAAGACGCCTGCTCCAAAAAACAACGGCCCGGACTTGCGTCCGGGCCGTGTGCTTGCGCCCTGGAGGAGGAGGCGCTCGCGGTGACGGGTGGATCAGGCCGCAGCGGCCTTCGAGGTGGGGACTTCCGAAATCGTCTTCAGGATCTGCGACGCGATCTGGTAGGGGTCGCCCATCGAGTTCGGGCGGCGGTCTTCCAGATAGCCCTTGTAGCCGTTGTTGACGAAGGAATGCGGCACGCGGATCGAGGCGCCGCGGTCCGCCACCCCGTAGGAGAACTTGTTCCACGGCGCGGTCTCGTGCTTGCCGGTCAGGCGCATGTGGTTGTCCGGACCGTACACGGCGATGTGGTCGTGCAGGTTCTTTTCGAACTGCCCCATCAGAGCTTCGAAATAGTCCTTGCCGCCGACTTCACGCATGTACTTGGTCGAGAAGTTGGCGTGCATGCCCGAGCCGTTCCAGTCGGTGTCGCCGAGCGGCTTGCAGTGCCATTCGATGTCGATGCCGTAGCTTTCGCACAGCCGCAGCATCAGGTAGCGCGCCATCCACATCTGGTCGGCGGCGGTCTTCGAGCCCTTGCCGAAGATCTGGAATTCCCACTGGCCCTTCGCCACTTCGGCGTTGATGCCTTCGTGGTTGATGCCGGCGGCGAGGCAGAGGTCGAGATGCTCCTCGACGATCTTGCGCGCGATGTTGCCGACGTTCTTGAAGCCGACGCCGGTGTAGTACGGGCCCTGCGGCGCCGGGTAACCGGCTTCCGGGAAACCGAGCGGGCGGCCGTCCTTGTAGAAGAAGTATTCCTGCTCGAAGCCGAACCAGGCGCCTTCATCGTCGAGGATGGTGGCGCGGGTGTTGGTCGCGTGCGGGGTGACGCCGTCGGGCATCATCACTTCGCACATCACCAGAATGCCGTTCTTGCGGGTGGCGTCGTGGAACATCGCGACCGGCTTCAGTACGCAATCCGAGCTGCGGCCCTCGGCCTGCATGGTGGAGGAGCCGTCGAAGCCCCACAGCGGCAGTTGCTCGAGCGTCGGATAGATTTCGAATTCCTTGATCTGCGTCTTGCCACGCAGGTTCGGCACCGGCGTGTAGCCGTCGAGCCAGATGTACTCGAGCTTGTACTTGGTCATGCGGTTCTCTCTGTTGAGTGCAAAGGGTGGGAACCCGAAGCGGACGGAACCGCGCCCGGCGGCCGACATCCGGCTGTCACGAAAGCATTTGTTATGCCAAATGCCGCCCGGCCTGCGACAATTCGCGCGGGCGTGATCGGCGCTGGGTTCTGCCGTCAATATGCGCGGCGGAAATCGGCCAAACCCCTGTTAGTCGGGCAATATTAACCACTGCGGCGCAGGCTTTGATCGCGCCCGCGCGGCTGTGTAGCAACCATGCGGCGACGCGGGAGTTGAGCAAGGACTGTCTGATCTTAAGGCAGTTGTACGATTGCCTCGTTTGTAAGCAATCGATGATATTTCCTTGAGCATATTGCACCATCGTTGGGCGCAACCGATATTCGCAGACCTATCGACGTTTGGACCAACGTCGGGTGCACAAAGGAGCCAAGGAGATCGCGTGTGACTACTCTGAACCAGCCATCCGCAAGAATCTATCAATTCCCATTGGGAGGTCGCGGCGGCCTAATCCGGCGCGACAACGCCGCCACTGAACCGGGCCATGCCGCCGTCGTCACCAGTTCGAGCTGGTACCACGAGGCCGCGATGCTCGAAGAGCAGACCAAAAAGCCGCAATGAGCGCACAGCCCGATGCGCCGCGCGGCGCGACAGTCCAGACCTGACGAAGGGCCGGCGTTCAGACGTTCGGCCCTTCGCTTTTGTCGGGCGACGCGCGCCTCGGCGCCGGAGTCCGTCAAACCCCGAAGATCGACCAGCCCAGCCGCCTGGTCAGCGCCTCGAGCGCGATCCGGCCGAGATGCGAATTGCCCGCCGCATCGAGCCCCGGCGACCACACCGCGATCGAGGCCTTGCCGGGCGCGACCGCCAGCACCCCTCCCCCGACTCCACTTTTGCCGGGTAGCCCCACCCGATAGGCGAATTCGCCCGAGCCGTCATAGTGCCCGCAAGTCAGCATCAGCGCATTGATGCGTCGCGCCCGCTGGGTCGACACCACGTTGTGGCCGGTCGACGGATTGCGGCCGTTGTGGGCGAGAAAGCGCCCCGCCAGCGCCAACTGGCGGCAGCTCATCGCAATCGCGCAATGATGGAAATAGACGCCGAGCGTGTACTCGACCGGATTGTCGAGCACGCCGAAGGACTTCATGTAGTTCGCCAGCGCCGCGTTGCGGAAGCCGGTGCGCTGCTCCGAGGCGGCCACGGCGTCGTCGATCACGATGCTGTCGTCGCCGGCCAGGAACTGCATGAAGCGCAGAATCTCGCCGAGCGCCTCGCGCGGCTGGTGGCCCGACAGGATCAGGTCGGTGACCGCGATCGCGCCGGCGTTGATGAAGGGATTGCGCGGGATGCCGCGCTCGCGCTCGAGTTGAACGATGGAATTGAAGGCCGAGCCCGACGGCTCGCGGCCGACCCGGCGCCACACCCGGTCGCCGGCCAGGCCGAGCGCCAGCGTCAGCGTGAACACCTTGGAGATGCTCTGGATCGAGAACGGCATATCGGCATCGCCACCGGCCGCGACATGGCCGTCGGCGTCGATCACGACGAGGCCGAAGCGCTGCGGATCGACGCCAGCCAGTTCGGGGATGTAGCTCGCGACCGCGCCGCGGTCGGGCCGCTGCGCCATCTCTGCGGCGATCTCGGCGACGGTGTGGTCGAGCAGGTCAGGGTTCATGGTGGCGGAAAGAACGGCAAGCCCCGCCGCAAAGCAAGGTAAAAGAGGATGCAGAGGGGGATGCAGGCCTTCATTACGAGTACGCCCCCCGCGCGTGGCAGGCAGTCGGAGAAGACGGCGGGGCAACGGCACGGCGCTTTCTTCACCCTCCCCTGGAGGGGGAGGGTGGTCCTCGCAGCGTCCGACGTGCTTTCCTGTGCGATAGCCCGTGCCGCACGCGGGGGGAAGTTGGGCTACCCGCGTAGCATAGGTTTGATCATCCGCTTTTTCCTTCGTCATTGCGAAGGGCAAAAGAACGAAGCAATCCAGCGCCGCATACGGGGCCTCTGGATTGCTTCGCTTCGCTCGCAATGACGGGATAAGCGTCTATGTCGCCACCGCCTTGTGCCGCTGCTTGCGCAGCTGCAGGGCGCTGAGGTGGCCGTCGCCGGTCGGCTGATAGAACTCCGTGTAGCGATGCGTTGCTTCGCCGAACGCCTGCGCATCGGACTCCTTGGTGACCGCGAAGGCGTCGAAGCCGTTGCGCAGCAGGAAGGTGAACTGGTCGCGCAGCACCTGCCCGGTAGCGCGCAGTTCGCCGCGATACCCATAGATTTCACGCAGCCGACGCCCCTGGCTGTGCGCCCGGCCGTCCTTGAAGGTGGGAAACACCAGCGCAATCAGCGACAGCTGGTCGAGCCAGGGCACCAGCCCGGCGACGTCGCGATTGTTGGGCCATGCCACGCCGACCGGAGTGTTGCGCATCGCCAGCGTCTCGGCCTCAGCGAACAAGCGCGCCGCCGAAACCAGCACCGCACCGCCCGCGGGAAGGTCGGCGTCGTCGGCGACCGCGACGTAGTCGTCGGCGACGATCGCGCCGTGCTTAACGAGTGGCATAGACCCGCTCCTTGAAAGGCTGCACGCCGAGCCGCTTGACGGTGTCGACGAACAGCTCCTCCGGCTTGTCGCGCAACGCCAGATAGGCCTCGACGATGTCTTCGATGACGTCGGGGACCTCGGCATAGGGCACCGCGGGCCCGATCAATTCGCCCAGCCTGGCGTGCTCGTCGGCGCGGCCGCCGATGGTGATCTGATAGACCTCCTGGTCGTTCTTCTCGACGCCGAGAATCCCGATATGGCCGACATGGTGATGGCCGCAGGCGTTGATGCAGCCGGAGATGTTGACGTGCAGCCGGCCGATCAGCTTGGCGGTCTCGTGATTGGAAAAGCGCCGCGTCAGCTCCTGTGCGATCGGGATCGAGCGGGCATTGGCGAGCGAGCAATAGTCGAGCCCCGGGCAGGCGATGATGTCGCTGACCAGATTGACGTTCGGCGTGGCAACGCCGAGCGCGTCGAGCGCGCTCCACAGCGCCGGCAGATCGCGCTGGGCGACATGCGGCAGCGCCAGATTCTGCTCGTGGCCGACGCGGATTTCGCCGAATGAGTATCTGTCGGCGAGATCGGCAATCGCGTCCATCTGATCGGCGGTGGCGTCGCCGGGCGGGCCACCGACCGGCTTCAGCGACAGCGTGACGATGGCGTAGCCGGGCTGGCGATGCGGCGCGACCGAATTGCTGCGCCACGCCTCGAATTTCGGATCGGCGGCGGCCCGCAACTCGGCCGGGTCGTCCGACAACCTCTCATAGGCCGGATAGACGAAGCGCGCGCGGATGTCCTCGATCATCTCGTCGTCGAGCGTCAGCGGACCTTCGGCGATCTGGCGCCACGTCTGCTCGACCTCGGCGGCGAATTTCTCGATGCCGAGTTCGTGGACCAGGATCTTGATGCGCGCCTTGTAGATGTTGTCGCGGCGGCCGTACTGATTGTAAACGCGCAGGATCGCCTCGACATAGCTGAGGATGTCGCGGCCGGCGACGAACGGCTTGATGGTCTTGGCGATGAACGGCGAACGGCCGAGCCCGCCGCCGACCAGCACCTCGAAACCGGTCTCGCCCTGCTCGTTCCTGATCAGCTTCAGGCCGATATCGTGCACCTTGATGGCCGCGCGGTCGTGATCGGCTGCGGTGATGGCGAATTTGAACTTGCGCGGCAGAAACGAGAATTCCGGATGCAGCGCGGTGTGCTGGCGCAGGATTTCGGCCCAGACGCGGGGATCCTCGACCTCGCCCGGCGCGACACCGGCCCATTGATCGGCAGTGACGTTGCGCGTGCAGTTGCCGGAGGTCTGCATCGCGTGGATGCCGACCTCGGCGAGATCGGCGAGCGCGTCGGGCAGATCCTTCAGCGCGATCCAATTGAACTGGATGTTCTGCCGGGTGGTGAAATGGCCGTAGCCGCGATCGTATTTGCGGGCGACGTGTGCGAGCTTGCGCAGCTGCGCCGACGACAGCGTGCCGTAAGGGATCGCGACGCGGAACATATAGGCGTGGAGCTGCAGATAGACGCCGTTCATCAGCCGCAACGGCTTGAACTCGTCCTCGGTCAGTTCACCGCTGAGGCGGCGCCGCACCTGGTCGCGAAATTCGGTGACCCGTTCATTGACCAGCGTCTGGTCGATCTCGTCATAAGCGTACATGAAACACAAGCCTCAGGCGTGAGCCGGCAGTTCGATGGTGACACCGCTGTTGCGGATCTGCTCGCGCAGATTGCCGGGAAGGATGGCGCCGGTGTCGTCGACCTTCACCGGCGCGATGTAGGCGCCGACCGCGCCGACATCGTCGGCCACCGATTCGGCGAGCAGCGCACGCGCCGGCTCCGCCTCGCGCACGATCGCGGCATCGGCGAGATCGATCGACCAGCCGCGATCGGCGGTGCGGTAGATCACCACGCCGTCGACCGTGCGGTTCGCCGTCACCACCGACGGACCGGTAATCTTGATCTTCTGTTGCAGTGGAGAGGTCATTCGGCGGCTACCTGATAGGTCGACACGAGTTGCTGGAGTTGTTGCCGGCGCCACGGTGCCGAATGCGCGACGACATCGCCGATCACCAGGATCGCCGGACCGACCTCGACCTGCTCGACCAGTGCCGGCAGATCGTCGAGCGTGCCCACCGCGGCCTTGGCGTCCGGCCGCGTTACCCGGGCGAACACGCCGACCGGCGTCTGCGGCGAACGGCCGGCCGTCAGCAGGCCCGCGCGCACCGTCGGCGCCGCGGCCATGCCCATGTACACCACCACCGTCATCTTCTGGTCGGTGAGCGCCGTCCAGTCGACGGCCTCGGCATCCTTGGCCTTGTGCGCGGTGAGGAATGTGATGCGCAGCGCCTCGTGGCGATAGGTCAGCGGCACCTCGAATTGCGCCGCCGCACCGAAGCCCGCGCTGATGCCCGGCACCACCGCATAGGACACGCCGGCGTCGCGCAACGCCTCGATTTCTTCACCGCCGCGGCCGAACACGAACGGATCGCCGCCCTTCAGCCGCACCGCGCGCTGGCCGGCTTGCGCCGCTTCGATCAGCAGCGCGTTGATCGCCTCCTGGCCGATCCCGGGCTTGCCGATGCGGCGGCCGACCGGCACGCGGGCGGCATCGCGGCGGATCCGGTCGAGAATTTCGGGCGACACCAGTTCGTCGTAGAACACCACGTCGGCGTCCTGCAGCGCGCGCAGCGCCTTGATGGTCAAGAGATCAGGATCGCCGGGGCCGGCGCCGACCAGGGTGACGTGGCCTTCGGTATGCGCTGAAACAGAATCGCGTGCATAGGCCGAGGGATCGGTGATTGCCTCGAGCAGATCCTCGGCCTCGGCGCCGCGCCCTTCGAGCACCGCCTTGCCGATCGGGCCGTCGACGACGCGCTCCCAGAACCGGCGGCGCAGCGGAAATTCCGCAATCCGCGCCTTGATCGGTTTGCGCCAACGCCCGATCAGCGCGGCGAGATCGCCGATCCGCGCCGGCAGCAATGTCTCGATCATCTCGCGCACGCGGCGCGCGACGACAGGCGACGAGCCGCCGGTGCCGATCGCGACCACCACATCGCCGCGATCGACGATCGCCGGAAAGATGAACGTGGAGTGCGACAGCTCATCCATCACATTGACCGGCACGCCGAGCGCACGGGCCCTCGCCGCCAGCAGGGCCGCGAGATCGCCGGCGCCGGCGCACATCAGCGCGATCGCGCCGGACAGATCGGCCTCGGCGGGTTCCCCCGTCGCCAACGTGATGCGCGCGCGGTCGGCCTCGCTGATACCGGCGAGATCATTGTCGCCGTCGGTGACATGCCAGCGGATCGCGGCGCCCGCCGACAGCAGCAGCCGCAGCTTGGCACGCGCCATCTCGCCGGCGCCCACCAGCACAACCGGCCCTGCCGCGAGATCGAGAAAGACCGGAAGAAAACGCATCGCTGCTCCGTTGACCCTTTCGGGTCCGCCAGAATTATTTTCTAGCTGGAATCCTTACAAGTCTGCCGGAAAGAAAACCAATCCTTTGCACCGCCGCGCGCCAATCTGGAATTTCCATCCCTCGAAGCGGTGCACGGGAGACGACCATTCTCCCTGGGTGCGGCCGATCGCCCGGCGCCCCTGTCGTGAGTCGATACCGAGCGCCGATCGGCGGCTTCACACCCGCGATTAGCTCGACTATCTGAGGCCGATCGATGCTGCCTCGCCGAGGCGTCGAAGGCCGAGACCGCGCGCGAAAATCATCGCGCCCGGCTGCTGCTCGAGATGATAGGCCAGCAATAAGGAGTTGTCGTGAACCGCTTTGCTTTCGCCCTCGCCGCCGGCCTCGCCGCATTCGCGACCGCCATGCCGGCGCAAGCGCAGACGCCACCCGCACCGCTGCTCAATGTCTCCTACGACATCGCGCGGGAACTCTATGCCGAGATCAACGCTGCATTCATCCCGCACTGGAAGCAGACGACCGGCCAGGACATCAGCATCAACCAGTCGCATGGCGGCTCGTCGCGGCAGGCGCGCTCGATCCTCGAAGGGCTCGAAGCCGACGTGGTGACCTTCAATCAGGTCACCGACGTCCAGGTGCTGCACGACAAGGGCAAGCTGATCCCGGCCGATTGGGCGAAGCGGCTGCCCAATAATTCATCGCCCTACTATTCGCTGCCGGCGTTCCTGGTGCGCGCCGGCAATCCGAAGGGCATCAAGGATTGGGACGATCTGGTGAAGCCGGGCGTCAAGGTGATCTTCCCCAACCCGAAGACCTCCGGCAATGCACGCTACACCTATCTCGCGGCCTACGCCTTCGCCAAGCATAAATACGGCAGCGAGGCCGAGGCCGACGCTTTTGTTAAAAAGCTGTTCGCCAACGTGCCGGTGTTCGACACCGGCGGCCGCGCCGCGACCACCACCTTCGTCGAGCGCCAGACCGGCGACGTGCTGATCACCTTCGAGGCCGAGACCAGCGCGATCCGCGACCTCGCCGGCGCCGACAAGTATCAAGTCGTGGTGCCGCCGACCAGTGTGCTGGCCGAATTCCCCGTCAGCGTCGTCGACAAATACGCCGACAAGCACGGCACCCGCGCGCTCGCGACCGCCTATCTCGAATATCTGTATTCACCCGAGGGCCAGACCATCCTCGCCAAGGCCTATAACCGCGTCCACGACAAGGCCGTGATCGCGCAATTCAAGGACAAGTTCCCCGAGGTCAAGCTGTATCGCGTCGAGGACGAATTCGGCGGCTGGGACAAGCTCAACGCCGAACACCTCGCCTCCGGCGCGAAGCTCGATCAGCTGTTCGGAGGACGATAAGTCACAGGCACAGCGCAACCTCTCCCCGCGCGCGGGGAGAGGGCGACCGGCGGAGCGCAGCGAAGCCGGTCGGGTGAGGGGGCGTCTCGACGCAGCCGAGCCTCTCGGCCTCGCGGAGACGCCCCCTCACCCCACCCCTCTCCCCGCACGCGGGGAGAGGGAGCATGCCGCACTCGCGGTTACTTCATCCATTCACAGGTAACTTCTTTGCGACGCAGTGTCATTCCCGGCTTCGGTCTCAGTCTCGGCATCACCGTGCTTTATCTCGGCGTGATCGTGCTGCTGCCGCTGTGCGCGCTGATCCTGAAGGCCTCCGACATCGGCGCGGCCCAGCTCTGGGCGATCCTGTCGTCGCCGCGGACGCTTGCCGCCATCAGGCTGACGGTGACGATGGCGCTCGCCGCCACGATCTTCAACGCGGTCTACGGCCTGCTGCTGGCGTGGGTACTGGCGCGCTATCAGTTCCCCGGCAAGCGGCTGCTCGATGCGCTGGTCGACGTGCCGTTCGCGCTGCCGACGGCGGTGGCAGGCCTGGCGCTGACGGCGTTGTTCTCGAAGACCGGCTGGTTTGGGTCCGTGCTGGAGCCGCTCGGCGTCAGCGTCGTCTACACCCCGCTCGGCATCGGCATCGCGATGGCGTTCACCAGCATTCCGTTCGTGGTGCGCACCGTGCAGCCGGTGATCGAGGATCTCGGCAGCGACGTCGAGGAGGCCAGCCGCTCGCTCGGCGCCAGCGATCTGCAGATCCTGTCGAAGATCATCTTTCCGTCGATCTTCCCGGCGCTGCTGGCCGGCGCGTCGCTGGCCTTCGCGCGCAGCCTCGGCGAATTCGGCGCCGTGATCTTCATCGCCGGCAATCAGCCGATGAAGACCGAGATCGTCGCGCTGCTCGCCTTCATCCGGCTCGAGGAATACGACTATCCGGCCGCCGCGACGATCGCGGTGGTGATGCTGGTGATGGCGTTCGCGATGCTGCTCGTGACCAATGCGGTGCAGGCCTGGCAATTGCGCTATCTCGGACGGGGTGACAGGTGATGGCGAAGCCGCAGCCCCCGATCAAGAGAGACTGGATGGTAACGCCGGTCGGCGCCGGGCCGGTCGCACGCTTCGTCGTGCTGAGCGTGGTCGCCGTGGTGACGCTGTTCATTCTGGTGGCGCCGCTGGCGGTGATCCTGAGTTCGGCCTTCGCGCAGGGCGTCGGCGTGTTCCTGCGCAATCTCGGCGATCCCGGCACGCTGCACGCGATGTGGCTGACCACGATCACCGCGCTGATCGCGGTACCGGTGAACATCCTGTTCGGGCTCGCTGCGGCCTGGACCGTGACCAAGTTCGAATTCCCCGGCCGCACACTGCTGATCGCGCTGATCGAGCTGCCCTATTCGATCTCGCCGATCGTCGCCGGCGTCGCCTATCTGTTCGTCTACGGCTCGCAGGGGCTGTTCGGGCCGCTGCTGGAACAGCTCGACATCAAGGTGATGTTCGCGCTGCCGGGCATCGTGCTCGCCAGCATGTTCGTCACCGCGCCCTATGTCGCCCGCGAGTTGATCCCGCTGATGCAGGTGCAGGGCACCGACGAGGAAGAGGCAGCGGTGACGCTCGGCGCCGGCGGCTTCGCCACCTTCCTGCGCGTCACGCTGCCGAATATCCGCTGGGCGGTGCTGTACGGCGCGATCCTATGCAACGCCCGGGTGCTGGGCGAATTCGGCGCGGTGTCGGTGGTGTCCGGCAACGTCCGCGGCCAGACCACGACGCTGCCGCTGCAGATCGAACTGCTGTACCAGGACTATAATGTCGCAGGCGCGTTCGCCGCCGCGACCACATTGACGGCGGTGGCGGTGGTCACCATCCTGCTGAAAATGCTGCTGGAGCGGCTGGCCGGCGACGAGCATCCTTCGGCTTAGGTCGCGGCTGGCGCGAGGGGCCTTCCAATGCGCTCCGCTTTGGCGCTAAAAGAGGCACCCCCGAGGCCGCCATCCGCGGTCGTCGGCTCATTTTGACCCCTGAAACGGCCGCTGCTTTGCGCCCTTTCTCGCGAGACATCCTCATATGAATCGTATCGATGCCCACGGCTTGAAAATTGCGCCCGTCCTGTTCGACTTCATCGCCAAGGAGGCCGCGCCGAAGACCGGCGTCGCACCGGACGCCTTCTGGGCCGGGCTCGCCGCGATCGTGCGCGATCTGACGCCGAAGACGGTCGCGCTGCTGCAGCATCGCGACGGCCTGCAGGCCAAGATCGATGCCTGGCATCTCGCCAACAAGGGCAAGAAGCAGGACATGGCGGCCTACACCGCCTTCCTGAAAGAGATCGGCTATCTGCTGCCGGAGCCGCCGACGGTCGCGGTCGAGACCGCCAATGTCGACGACGAGATCGGCAAGCTGTGCGGCCCGCAGCTCGTGGTGCCGCTGTCGAATGCGCGCTACGCACTCAACGCGGCGAACGCGCGTTGGGGCTCGCTGTATGACGCGTTCTATGGCACCGACGCGATCCCGCAGGAGGCCAGCCAGGCCAAGGGCTACGACAAGGCGCGCGGCGACAAGGTGATCGCCAAGGCCAAGGCGTTCCTCGACCAGGCCGCGCCGCTGGTGGCCGGCAGCCACAGCGACGTCACCGCCTACAGCGTGATCGCCGGCCAGCTTTCGGCAAAACTCAAGAGCGGCAACGCCACCGGCCTGAAGACCCCCCGGCAGTTCGCCGGCTATCTGGGCGACGCCGCGTCGCCGAGCGCGGTGCTGCTGGTCAATAACGGCCTGCATATCGAGATCAAGATCGACCGCGCCAATACCATCGGCAAGGACGATGCGGCCGGCGTCGCCGACCTCGTGATCGAATCCGCGGTGTCGACCATCCTCGACATGGAGGACTCGGTCGCAGCCGTCGACGCCGAAGACAAGGTGCTGATCTACCGCAACACGCTCGGCCTGATGGACGGCACGCTGTCGGCCGATTTCGACAAGGGTGGCAAGACCGTCACCCGCGCGCTGAACGGCGACCGCACTTATACCGGCCCGGACGGCAAGGACGTCACCCTGCACGGGCGCAGCCTGCTGCTGATGCGCAATGTCGGCCATCACATGTGGACCGATGCGGTGCTCGATTCGAACGGCGACGAGATCCCCGAGGGCTTCCTCGACGCCGCGGTGTCCGGCCTACTGGCGATCCACGACCTCAAGGCACTCGGCAAGACCCGCAACAGCCGCACCGGCTCGGTCTACATCGTCAAGCCGAAGATGCACGGCCCGGACGAAGTGGCGCTGACTTGCGAGCTGTTCGGCCGCGTCGAGCAGATGCTCGGCCTGAAGGAGAACACGCTGAAGGTCGGCATCATGGACGAGGAGCGCCGCACCACGGTGAACCTCAAGGCCTGCATCCAGAACGCGTCCAAGCGCATCGTGTTCATCAACACGGGTTTCCTGGACCGCACCGGCGACGAGATCCACACCTCGATGGAAGCGGGTCCGATGATCCGCAAGAACGAGATGAAGGCGCAGCCCTGGATCAAGGCGTACGAGGACTGGAACGTCGACACCGGCCTGATCGACGGCCTGCCCGGCCATGCCCAGATTGGTAAGGGCATGTGGGCGGCCCCCGACAAGATGGCCGACATGCTGACGCAGAAGATCGGCCACCCGCAGGCCGGCGCCACCACCGCCTGGGTGCCGTCGCCGACCGCCGCGACGCTGCACGCGCTGCACTATCACCAGGTCGACGTGCTGGCGCGTCAGCAGGAGCTGAAGACGGGCGGCCCGCGCGCCAAGCTCGAGGACATCCTCACCATCCCGGTGTCGCAATCGAATTGGGCGCCGGACGACGTCCGCCAGGAGATCGACAACAACTGCCAGGGTATCCTCGGCTACGTCGTGCGCTGGATCGATCAGGGCGTCGGCTGCTCCAAGGTGCCGGACATCCACGACGTCGGCCTGATGGAAGACCGCGCCACGCTGCGCATCTCCAGCCAGCATCTGGCGAACTGGCTGCATCACGGCGTCGTCACCAAGGAGCAGGTGCTGGAATCGCTGAAGCGGATGGCGGCGGTGGTCGACAAGCAGAACGCTGGTGATCCGCTGTACCGGCCGATGGCGCCGGACTTCGACGGCGTCGCCTTCGAGGCGGCGTGCGACCTGATCTTCAAGGGCCGCGAGCAGCCGAACGGCTACACCGAATTCATCCTGCATATCCGCCGCCGCGAAGCCAAGGCGGCGCATCTGCAGGACCTGACCTGATCAGGTCAAACTTATCGTCCGCCGACAAGCAAGGCCTCTCCCGCAAGGGAGGGGTCTTTTTTACGTCCGGTAACCTGTTACTTGGCGCCGAGATTCGGGCGACCGCTTGCCGCAGACAATCCGGGAACCTTCGACATAGCCGTCCGTTGATGAGCATCTACAACGGAGAATGATGATGAATTGGGACCGCGTTGAAGGCAACTGGAAGCAATTCAAGGGCAACGTCAAAGAGAAGTGGGGCGAGCTCACCGACGACGATCTCGACAAGATCGCCGGCCGCCGCGACCAGCTCGAAGGCAAGCTGCAGGAGCGCTACGGCTATGCCAAGGACAAGGTGAGCAGCGACGTCGACGACTGGTTCAAGACGCTGCGCTGATCGTTCGCGATCCGCGATGAGCAAAGCCCCGGCCTCGCCGGGGCTTTTTGCTGCGCTGAGCACTTGCCTCACTCTGATCGGCTGCCGCCGAAACCGCAAAGGGGCGCACGCATCGCGCACGCCCCCTCCAAGCCGGTCTGGACCGCACGCCCGCGTGCGGCTCCCCTGCTCGCTAGAACACCGCCAGATATTTCAGCAACGAAATGATGCCAATGATGATCACGACCACACGGGCGATCTGTTTGGCGCGCCCGTCCATCGGCAGCAGGTTGATGAGATACAGCACCAGAATGACGACGAGAAACGTGATAAGAATACCAACCAGCATCGCAAGATCCTTTCAGCCCGCGGCCCACCCGCACCGGATCAACGGCGTGGCAGCGTCTCGGTTCCATCGTCGGAACTGATTGCCGCGTGGAGTGGATCTCTGGGCAAATCGAGCCGCACCCGGACGACGGTGCCTCATCGGCTTGGAAAGAAGAGGTCAGGCGCCGAGGCGAAGGGATCAGTTCGCGGCGACGACCGGCACGCGGCTGTAGGCGGATCGGATCGATGCCGGCGCCGGCGAGTAATTCAGCGCCCCTTCGCGACGGTCCGGCCGGCCGGCGACTTTGAGGCCATCCTGGCTGGCGACGATATCGCCCTTGCGCACCGTCGGATCGTTCTCGATCTTGATCTTGGCAAGGCCGAACTGATCCTTGCCGTTGCAGGTGCAGCCCGCCACGATCTCGGTTCGGTATTTGAAGGCGTTAGGCAATTCCGAATAGGGTTTTCCGGCTGACGTCCGAGCGCCGTCGATGCTGGAGCCGTACACCACTTTGGTGTCGCTGGCCGGGCAGAAGCTGTTGCAGGTCGCGTCCTTGCTTTCGCCTCCGGTCGCGGAAATCGGGAAATAGCGGCCGTCACAGGTGCGGACGCAATAGGCTTGTCCCCCGCTCGAAGCAGGTCGCGCCGCGCGAGGCGCCCGTGGCGCGTAGTCGCCCTCGCTGGCGAACGGCAACGCCCGCTCCGGCGCGTAGCCGCGCGCGGGAGGTTGAAAGCCGTGAAACAGCGCCGAGAAGAAATCCTGCGCCTGCGCGCCGGACGCCATGCCAGCCAGCGCCAGCATGGCCACCGCGCCGATCCCGACGGCTTTTGACATTGAGCGACGCATCGCGGCCTCCTTCCTGATCAGTCGCGCGACGACACGGCAATGTTCATGGCCTGCCGCTCGGGTCGTGGCTTGCGGGTTTCCAGGCTCGGCGCCGACTTCGGCAGCACCACCACCCGTGTGCCGACGGTGGCGCGGCTGAACAGGTCGGCGACGTCCTCATTGGTCAACCGGATACATCCCGACGACACGAACTTGCCGATTGTCGACGGATCGTTGGTGCCGTGGATGCGGTATTCGGTCGAGCCGAGATACATTGCCCGCGCGCCCAGCGGATTGCCGGGTCCGCCGGCCATGAAGCGCGGCAGATAGGGCTGACGCGCGATCATCTGCGCCGGCGGATGCCAATCCGGCCACTCCGCCTTGCGGGTGATCGTCTGCGTCCCCGCCCAGGTGAAACCCTCGCGACCGACGCCGACGCCGTAGCGGATCGCCCGGCCGCCGCCCAGCAGGTAGTATAAATAGGTGTTGGCGGTATCGATCACGATGGTGCCGGCGGGCTGGTTGATATTGTAGGCCACCACCTGCCGCCGCAGCCGGTCGGACAATTGCGCGTCCTCATCGTCCGTCACCGTCGCATCCGGTGCGGTGTCCTGTTGCGGAGAGGACAGCACCTGGTCGCCGGCGCCGAACGGGCCGGCCTGAGGCGCGGCCGCGTAGCCGAGCCTCTGCGCCGACGCCGTCCCGGGTAGCGCGACCGTCAGAAGGAGCGCGGCAGCGAACGCCATCAGTGGACGCGCCACCGAATTGCGTTTCGAAGCGATACCCGAAATCATCATGGTGCAGTCCCCGCATGTCGTCGCATCGTCGCGATGCTGCTAACAAACGCGGCGTCGACCATCCGGTTCCGGCGCGTCGCAGGAAGGCTCTTGACAAGCCGCCCGGTGCAACTCAGTCGCGGCCGGAACTTTCCCGAACCGTTCATGTTGTGGGTCCGGGCTGCCGCGTCGTGAGGTTGAACGACAACTGTCACGCGGTGGGCTCTTTCTGTTCAGCGATGGCGAACGAAGCGGGGTGGATCTGGTGCGAACTCTTCCCGTCGAACCTGCCGGCACCCCGCTTCCCGACAGCAAGGACGAGCGGCCGCCTCTGATCCGACGGACCGAGATCGTCGCCTTCGCCCTGGTCGCCCTGCTGATCATCGTGGTCATCGGGCTCCTCTACGTCGCCAAGCCGTTCTTTCTGCCGATCGTCACCGCCTTCGTGGTGGGCACGATGCTGTCGCCGGCCGCGACCTATCTGGAGCGCTGGCGGATCCCGCGCGCGGTCTGCGCGGTGCTGATCGTGGCGCTGGCGCTGGCGGGAGTCGGCTTCATGGTGGCGCTGATCTCGGTGCCGCTGATCGACTGGACCAGCCGGCTTCCCGAACTCGGCGTGATCCTGCGCGACAAGCTGAGCTTCTTCGAGCGCCCCATGGGGCTGTGGCGGCAACTTCAATCGGCTCTGGGCGGCACCGAACCGGCGGTGCCTGCACCGTCCCAGATGCCGCAGATCGACTGGATGCAGCCGACCCTCGAATTCCTGTCGCCGACCCTGACCGAATTCCTGCTGTTTCTCGTCACCCTCGTGCTGTTCATCGCGAGCTGGAAGGATCTTCGCCGTGCGCTGGTGATGAATTTCGGCGGCCGCGACGCGCGGCTGCGCACCTTGCGCATTCTCAACGAGATCGAGCAGAGCCTCGGCGGCTATCTGCTGACCGTGACGATCATCAACCTGTGCTACGGCGCCGCGACCGGCGTCCTTTGCGCGCTTGCCGGGATGCCCAATCCGGCCGGGCTCGGCGCGCTCGCTGCGACCCTCAATTTCATTCCGGTCATCGGACCGATCGTGATGTTCGTCATCCTGACACTGGTCGGGATCATCAGCATGCCCACGATGGGCGAAGGCTTGCTGGCGCCGCTCGGCTTTGCCGTCCTGACCTTCGTGGAGGGACATTTCATTACGCCGACCATCATCGGGCGGAGGCTGGAGCTGAACGCCCTCGCGGTGTTCATCGCGCTGGCGTTCTGGACGTGGCTATGGGGACCGATGGGCGGGTTTCTGGCGTCGCCGTTGCTGATCGTCGGGCTGGTGCTGAAGGAGCATCTGACGGCCGAGGACACCCCGCAACTGCCGGGGCGCACCGACTGAAACCCGTGCTGCAGCGCGGCTTCACGCGGTGCAGCCGCAAAGGTACCGGGTATCGTGGACGAGCCGGCGACACGAAAACACCCGCCAATTTCTCACTGGCGGGTGCGTGCTGGATCGCGGATGGCTATCGGGCCGTCAGGTCACGCAGCGACCAGGCTCGAGACGCTTGGCGACCTCGGTCAAGACGCTGACGACGGGTTCGCATGCGACCATCGTCCGCCGCGGCGAGGTGGGTGCCGGCTGCTGAGCGCGAATGCGCGTCGCCTGTCCCACTTGCGCATCCGGCACCCGGACCAGCACCGACTGGTCGACAAGATTCACGCCGAAGGTCTGGCCCGGCTGAACCTTCTGCGCCGGCGCGGCACGATCGGTCTTGTTGCCGCGATTGATGTCCTGAGATACCGCGGCGTTTCGCTCCAGGCGCAACTCACCGAGGTCGCCGCCGACCGCCAGTTGGGCCACGCCGAGCGTGCCCGTGATCGCGATGGCGCCCAAAACTCCCCGCACAATCTGTGACATGGTATTTTGCCGCTCTTGTCTGCGCGGCAGGATCGCCGCTTCGTCCTTTCGGCGGCTTGTCAAGCCCGCCATACCAGTTAATCGCCTGGGCGCGGGCTCGGTTCGATGACGAACGATCAACTAAGTGTGTGAATATTTCCGAGGCCGTCGCGGAACTCGATCTCGGATCAGACATTGTGCCGGCGCCGGTTAGTCCCCTGCCCCATTGACCGGCGATACAGGGCGCAGCTGTGGTGATGCCAGCTGCGCCCTGTTCCTTGTCCGGAAGCCGCATCGATTTCGGCAGCAGTTCGATATGATGGGCGGAAACCAGCGCACGAACGAACAAAAGCCGCCCGCGCAGTGGCGCGAGCGGCTCCCTGTCGACCCATGGTGAGACGCGAGTAGCGCGTCAGGATGCGGCGGCGTTCGGGGTCCGGTTGCGCGAATTGCGCTGGAAGAACAGGGCCTGACTCGCAACGGCGGACACCATCGCGGGCTGGAACGGCTTCGAGATCAGGAACGCCGGCTCGGGGCGTTCGCCGGTCAGGAAACGCTCCGGATAGGCCGTGATGAACACCACCGGCACCTCGAACGTCTTCAGCAATTCGTTGACGGCATCCAGACCGGAACTGCCGTCGGCAAGCTGGATGTCTGCGAGGATCAGCCCCGGCTTCTTGGTGCGCGCCAGGGCGATCGCGTCAGCGTGAGTGCGTGCAACGCCAATGACATTGTGGCCGAGGTTCTTGACGAGGCTTTCGAGATCCATCGCAATGAAGGTCTCGTCCTCGATGATCAGAACGTCGGTGGCGATCTCCTCGGCCATCTCCCGGCCGGCCGTATCGGCGAGCTGACGGATTTCGCCGACATCGGTGTGAAGAACGAAGGCGACTTCTTCTTCAGAAAACCCTTCCAGCGAGAGCAGCAGGAAGGCCTGCCGCGGCAGCGGGGTGATCGCCGAGAGCCGACGCTCGGAGGGCATCGGCAGCGAGCGAACCTCGGAATCGTCGTTGAGCGCCACCGAGTTCCAGATCTGAGCGAACAGACGAAAAAGCCCCGCCCGCGGACCGTGCCTTTCGTCGAGCAACGCCGGATCCTGAAGCAGCGCTTCAAGCATTGCGCCGACATAGGCGTCACCCGACGCCTGGTTGCCGGTCAAAGCCCGCGCATAGCGGCGCAACAACGGTAAATGCTCAGCAACCAACTGCGATCTCGACATCCCCACTCCAATCTCGAATCTGGTCTCGGCCGGTATCGGCAGGGCGGCCGAGCTCCCTGAGCCTACCTACGCCGGAGCGGCGGAAAAGTTCCATTCGACCGGGAACTTTACCGCTGCGGCCGAATTAGCCTGTCAGTGACACTGGCAACACCTTCAAAATCAAGCAAAACCCCAGTGATTTCAGGGGACTTGACCACGGGGAAGACATTGGATCAGTCATGAAAGATTTCAAGGCTCAGACAACGAGGAAGTCGGCGCCTAGCAGCAAGGGTGGCCTGAATCAAGAGATTCAGGCTCGGATCGGCCATCAGCTGCGTGCCATGTATGATGACGTGGTCAGGCAAGGCGTACCGGATCGGTTCGCCGATCTGATCAAACGGCTGGACGACCCGCAGCAAGGCGGTCCGACAGCGGCGACCGACAGCGAGAGGAGGGACTAATGCCTCTCACCGATTCTCTTCGAGACGACATTCTGGCGGCAGTGCCGAGCTTGCGTGCGTTCGCGATTTCGCTCAGCGGAAACGGTGATCGCGCGGACGATCTCGTGCAGGAAACCCTGCTTCGCGCGCTGGCCAATATCGACTCATTCCAGCCGGGCTCGAATTTGCCGGCCTGGCTGTTCACGATTCTGCGCAATCTGTTCCGGTCCGACTATCGGAAGCGGCGGCGCGAGGTCGAGGACGCTGATGGCAGTTATGCCAAGACGCTGAAATCGCAGCCGGGCCAGAACGCGCATCTGGAGTTCGAAGAATTTCGAGCGGCGCTGGAAAAGCTTCCGCAGGATCAGCGCGAAGCGTTGATCCTGGTCGGTGCCTCGGGCTTCTCCTATGAAGACGCCGCCGCCATCTGCGGCTGCGCCGTGGGCACCATCAAGAGCCGCGTCAACCGCGCGCGGTCCAAGCTGAGTGCGTTGCTCTATGTCGACGGCGCCGAGGATTTCGGACCCGACGACACAGTGCGCGCCGTGATCGGCAGCAACGGCTGACCAGCTTCGTCTGCAACGCCCAGCGCGACACGACCAAAATACGACCCAAGATACGATCCAGACACGCAATGCGAAGTTGGCCCTCGGGCCTCTTCGTTATTGCGGCCTGACGTTGCGGGATCGAGGCCCTGCTGCGCGTGGGGCGGCTGGGCCGGCTCGCGTGATAATTCTAGCAGACCGGAAAAGCTCTAGCGGCGGAGCGGCGCCGAGATCTGGCCGGTGCGGTCTCTTTCGTTGATGTCGACGACGGTTTCCATCGGCGCGGTCAGCTCATAGACATAGCTGAGGTCGGTGAAATGGCGTTTGGACGTGCCACCGAGTGCTTCCGGAGCGACGCGATCGAGCAGAATGACCCCGAATTCGCTGTCGGGACGCCGCGTCGCCTCGCTGGTGTTGAACTCCTCCCAGCGGAAGCTGAACACCGAATCGGCCCCCTCGCCCTTCACTTCCCAGCTCGCAACGATGTGCGGGTGCTTGCCGACCAGCGACAATCCCTCGTCGGAGTGCGAAGCGAGCTCGAAGAACAGCAGAGACAGACTCTGCGCCGCACGCGCGCTCACCGCGATGTCCGGGCCGTTGACCGCGATGCGGTCTGCATGCGGGATTGCCCTCGCTTCGAAAAGCCCCTTCAGCATCACGCCCTGCCATTGGCTCTCGCTCAGCAGCGAGACGACGTTGGACATGGCATGGATGCGCCCGATCAGCAGTTCGCGGGCGACGTCGACGTCCGAACCGTGCCGCAGCGTCCGCGTCACGATCGACTGGATCACGGCCAGGATATTCTTGACCCGGTGGTTGAGCTCGTCGATCACCGCAGTCAGGCGTCGCTCGAAGCCGATCCGCATCTCGATTTCGCGCCGCAGCCTGACGTTGCTGTTGCTGACGTAACCGAACAGGCCGCAGATGATGAAGGTGAGCGCCAGGCCGATTGCAGCGACGATTGCCGCGACCTGCTGAGCGCGGACGAACGGACTGACACGCGCGTAGTAGGCCAGCGACCAGTCGCGATCACCGAAGGTCATGGTCCGGACCATCATCGGCCTCTCGCCGTTCGGGTGCGCCGGCCGTTCAGTCACCCGGCCGCGCTCGTCGGCAAGCAGTTCGACATCGGGTTTCCGCGGATCGGCGAGCACCACGGAAAACATCGACATATCGTCGTTCGTCAGCATCAGCGCCGAGAGATCGTAGGAAAAGGTGATGAATCCGACCGCCGCCGAGGCGTCTTCGGTCATCACCGGCGCCGCCAATACCACACCGATCGGCCCATCGGCGGCGCCCAGACGCAATGGGTCCGAGGCTTCCGGCTTCCCGGACTCGAGCGAGCGGGCGAACATTCGCCCCAGAACCGGATGGTCGTCGAGCGATCGCCCCGGCAGCGCAACGGTTTCGGCATTACGCGGCTCGATGTCCATCACCACGTCGACCGGATCGCGAAGCGTGGACGGATCAATCGGGGTCCCGTCGGAATGGCGGATTGTGGTGTCGGAAAAGCCGGCCTTGGCCAGTTCGGCCTGCGCGGCAGCGAACTCTTCGGGCTTCAGCCTGACGATCCAGCTCGCCAGCAGGAAGTCGGCCTTGAAGGCGTAAATCGACGAGCGCAGCGGCTGCAGCATGTCCGCCCTGATCACCGCAGGCGTGCGAAACAAGCCAGACGCAACCCTGCCGAGCAGTTCCCGCTCGGTCAGCCGATCCTGAACCTGGCTGGCATGCACGTCGATCGCCCGGCCCAGCGCGATCCGCTCGACCGCCGATTCCTGTTCATAGATCCGATATGCCGCGAAGCCGGACAGCAGCATCCCGACGACGGCGATCAGCGCGATGATGGAGACTAGGCGAATCAAGCTTCTACTCAATCAACGAGTGGAGGGCCGATGCCATCCATCATCATGCCAATGCCGACGAGATTGGCCAAGCAATGTCGTCGCACGTACCGTGGAGGACAACCATCCTTTGCAGCTTCCTGTGGGCCCGAAGCACATCAACGTCACCAGCTTCGGATCGTTCCCGTGACAACTCGCCTTCAGGCTTCGGAAGCCTTCGATACCAAACCGCCCTTGGCCTCGATGAATGCCAGAATGCGGTCGAGCCCTTCTTGTTTCTTCAGATTGGTCATGACGAATGGCCGCTCTCCGCGCATCCGCCGGGCGTCAACGTCCATTTTCTCGAGCGACGCGCCGACATGGGGTGCCAGGTCGATCTTGTTGATCACCAGCAGGTCCGACCTGGTGATGCCGGGCCCCCCCTTGGATGGAATCTTGTCACCGGCCGAAACGTCGATGACATAGATCGTCAGATCGGCGAGTTCGGGGGAAAACGTCGCGGCGAGATTGTCGCCACCGGATTCGATCAGCACCAGATCCAGATCGGGAAACTTGCTCCGCATCTCGGCCACGGCGGCCAGGTTCATCGATGCGTCTTCGCGGATCGCGGTGTGCGGACAGCCGCCGGTCTCGACGCCCGCAATGCGATCGGCCGTCAGCGACCCGGACCGCACCAGGAACTCGGCGTCCCACTTGGTGTAGATATCATTGGTGATCGCGGCAATGTCGTAGCGCTCGCGCATCGATTTGCACAACAGGTCCATCAGCGCAGTCTTTCCGGAACCGACCGGGCCACCGATGCCGACCCGCAGGGGACCGTGATGAGCTGTCATGGACGTTTTCCCAATGAGGCAAGCTGCTCGAGGATCGATGAAAGCAGCGCCCCAAAGGAGGATGCACCGCGCTGCGGTGCAAATAAGAACGATGCCGCCGAAGATTGCAAGTCGGCGGCCGGTCCGTGCCTCGGCCGGACCGAGAGCCGTATCATGCGGCCTTCGTTGCAGCCTCGCGGGTGCCGGGCTCCTTAACGACGCTCTCCTTGGTCTTTCCATCGCTCCGTGGATCAGCGCCGGCCTTCCTGGCCGGCTTGCCGTAGCGGGACAATGCTGCGAGTTCGGCTTCCAGTTCGGCCTGACGCGCAGCGACCTTTTCCGCAAGTTTCTGCGTCGCGTCATCGCGCAGCGCCGCCAACTCCTCGATGCTGAGTGCGTCGAGATCGATTTTCGCCATCGATAGGTGCTCCCGATTGAAACCGTTGGCTATCGGGTACCGCTTTTCGCCGCAAGCGAACCGCAGAATTATCCACCGGTTGCAGGACCGCATCAGCATTGCCGATTGACGCCCGGGCAGCAGTGCAATCAATGATGCAATCGGGGATTACAATGACTTCATCGACGCCACCAAATAACGAGCTCGTTGCGCGATCTGCAACGCCCGACGGCCGCTCGGCCGCCTCGGCGCCCCAGAACCGGCCCGGGCCGAGTCCGCGGTCGGTGGGGACGCAATCGGCCGCATCCTCCCCTGCGGCCGATACCAAGCACGGCACCCCAGCGCCGGCGAACAGTCCCGCGACGGTTCCGGAGTCCCGATCCCCGACCGTGAAGGCGGCGGCGCCGGATGCAACTCCCAATATCATGACAAGCACGGCCGACGAGCGAGCCGAGATACTGAAACGCATTGCTGCATTCCGAAATTTGCAGATCAAGCTGCGTCAGGACCGCGAAAAGTACTACGACCAGACGTTGGCGCGCACGCGATCGCTGCTGTCCCAACCGATGAAGCCGCGCCGCTGAGCGGCTGTTCGCGCCCCCGGTTAGTCTCACTACGTCTTTGGTTGCACGGATATCCCGCGATGCGGGCGTATCGCACCACTTTGCACGCAGCATCCGAACTCCGTCGTGGCGAATCAGCGCACCCTCGTGATCGCGCGTAGCGGCCTTCGCTCCGCGAAAACGGACGCGCAGGCTCGCGAATACCCGCACAAACCCTGCATTTACTACCTGGGCCGTGCTGATTTTCGCCAAAATCACAACTAACCACGCCTTAATCGAATGCTAACCGACACGCGCCCGATGAGTTAGAATTCGTGAAATTCAGAATTGTCGACACGAAACGAGTGTAGTAGAAGGGCGCTTCACTAAAGGAGCCTACGCGTGGCAAAGAAAGCTAAAGCAAAGACCGCGAAGACCGCGGCGAAGTCGAAGAAGGCGAAGACCGTAGCGAAAACCGCTACCAAGGCCGCCAAGAAGACGAAGATCACTCGGCGCGAGTACACCAAGGAAGACATCAAGGAGTTGCGCGCGCATTCGAAGGCGCGGACCCCGGTCGCGCAGATCGCCAAGATGACCAAGCGGACCGTCGGCTCGCTGCGTCAGAAGGCGCTCAAGCTCGGTATCGGCCTCGGCCACCAGCGCTGAGCCCGGCATAACCCGCCTCGCGAAGCGATCAACGACTGCCGATTCCCGGCTGCTGCCGGATTTTCGGAGCTCAGTCGCGCTTCGCGAGCGGCGGTAACGTCTTCTTCGCCCATACTTTATTGTCGTGAAACGCGGCACCGCCGTGCGGCGCGACCGAGTCTGCGCTGGTCAGTACGTTGATCCCGCGACCGCCGGCATGCGCGCTGTTGGGGAAGACCGACTCGGCGATCAGTACGCCGCGGCGCAATCCGCCGTCGAGCTTGGCGGTGAGTGTGGTCTCGCCCCTCGTATTGCCGAGCGTGACGGCATCCCCCTCCCCGACCCCGATCGTTTCAGCATCAGCCGGGTGTATCAGCACCGTCGGGGTGCCTTCGCGCGCACGTGACGACGGCGTCTCGTTGAACGTCGTATTGAGAAAGCTCCGCGCCGGGCTGGTCGCCAGCCGGAACGGATGGGCGTGATCAGTCTGCTCGGTCACCGGCCAGTGGTCGGGCAGACTCGGCATCGACTGCCACGGTCCAAGCTTGATCTGCCGCGGCACGTTGACGTGTCTCCAATCCGCGCGAAAATGGAACTTCCCGTCGGAATGCGCGAAGCCGTCGAGGAAGTGAGCGGTGCGGAAATCCGGCTGCAGGTCGCGCCACAGCTCCGCCTCGAGCGCCTCGATTCCTCCCCGACCGCTTTTCTTCAGGGTCGCGTCGATCACGTCCCGCGGTGTCATCTCGAATGCGGGATGGCGAACGCCGAGCCTCGTCGCCAGTCCCTGCAGGACTTCGTGATTGGACCGGCATTCCCCGGGCGGCGCGACCAGCCTGGCGCCGATCGAAATATGCTGGTGACCGCCTCCGTAGTACAGATCGTCGTGCTCGAGAAACATCGTCGCCGGCAGCACGATATCGGCCATGGCCGCCGTCTCGGTCATGAACTGCTCGTGTACGGCAACGAACAGATCCTCGCGGGCGAACCCCTCGCCGACCAACGTTTGCTCCGGCGCGACCGTCATCGGATTGGTGTTCTGAATCAGCATCGCCTTGACCGGCGCGCCGCCACCGAGCGCCTCGGCGTCGCCGGTGAGGATGCGACCGATCTTCGACTGATCGAGCACACGGGTCGTGGGGTCGAGCGTGTCGAGGCCCTCGATCAGCGTCTTGTCGAAGCCGAAAATGGCGCCGTTGTTGAAGAAAGCGCCGCCGCCTTCGTGCTGCCACGCGCCGGTGATCGCCGGAATGCACAGCGCCGCATGCATCTGAGCCGCCCCGTTGCGGCTGCGGGTGAAGCCGTAGCCGAGCCTGAAGAAACTACGCTTGGTCTCACCGATGGCATGGGCGAACGCCTCGATCTCGGCCACAGGCACATCGCAGATCGACGACGCCCATTCGGGAGTCCGGGTCGCCAGGTGCCTCTCCAGCTCATCGGGGCAATCCGTGTAGCGGGCGAGATAGTCGCGATCGGCGTAACCGTCGCGAAACAGAACGTGCATGACGCCACAGGCGAAGGCGCCGTCCGTGCCCGGACGCAGGATGATCCGGATATCGGCCTGCTTCATGGTGTCGTTGTCGTAGATATCGACCGCGGCAATCCGCGCGCCGCGCTCCTTGCGGGCACGCGCCGCATGGGTCATCACGTTGACCTGGGTGGAGACCACGTTGGTGCCCCAGATCACGATCAGGTCGGACTTCGCCATCTCGCGCGGATCGACGCCCGCCACCTTGCCGGTGCCGGCGGCATAGCCGGACCAGGCGATATTGGCGCAGATCGTCGAGTAGAACCGCGAGTATTTCCTGATATTGGCGAGCCGGTTGATGCCGTCGCGCATCACCAGGCCCATGGTGCCTGCGTAGTAGTACGGCCAGACCGACTCCGGGCCGAACTCCGTCTCGGCGGCCTCGAACCGCGCCGCGATCTCGTCCAGTGCCTCGTCCCAGGTGATGCGGGCGAACTGCCCCGACCCCTTCGGCCCGGACCGCCGCAGCGGATATGTCAGCCGGTCGGGATGGTGGATGCGCTCGGCGTAGCGCGCGACTTTGGCGCAGACGACGCCGGCCGTGTATGTCTGCAGCTTCGAACCGCGCACCCGAACGATGGTCGATCCGTCGATCACCTCGACGTCGAGCGCACAGGCCGACGGGCAATCATGCGGACAGGTCGAGTGGCGGATGTCGATCTCGGCGTGGCTCATCGAACAAAGGTAACATATTAGGCCATCATTGAGAATGGCTCCTCGGTATCCATGCTGTCGGGCGCAGCCGGATTCTCTTCCCGGCCGCGCAACTTCCTCCCCGCTCGACTGTTACTGACCTGAATACCAGACAGGGCAGGTCGTGCATCCGGCAAGAAGCTTCCAGTTTAAACGGCTTGCGCAAGAATTCAGCGCGTGGCGCGCCGTCCCTGACAACCAACGCGCACCTGCGGCCGCCTGGTGGTGGGGGACGGCGATCGAGTTGCGCTCCGAAACCGAGCCGATGCCGGCGGAGCTTCGTTCGGCATTCGGCCTGCCGCTAGGGGCGTCCTACGCCGAAGCCGCGACGCGCCTGATGGCTCGAATCGCCGAGCAGAAGTCGCTTGCCCCCTCCAACGAGTTCCCGCGCAACCGGAAATCACCCGCGGCAGCGACCGAGGGAGCCGCTCAGGCCGACATCATTCGGTAGCTCCAGACGATGTTCACGGGGGGCGTCCGTCTACAGCGCCACCTCATCCTGCCCCTCGACGTCGGCGATCTCGAGATTGAGATTGTCCCCGGTCCGGCCCGCGACGATCTCGTTGATCTTGCGCGCGATGCCCGGCTCGCGGCTGATCAGGGCGTGAAGATCCGCAGCATCCAGCACCAGCAGGCGCACCCATGAGACGGCTCTCACCGTCGCCGAGCGCTCGACGCGCTTCAGCACCGCGACCTCGCCGAAAAAATGCCCCGTGGCCAGCCGGACCCGCCGCCCCTTCGCGGCCGGGCCTAGCTCGATCTCGACCTCGCCTTCTGCGATGAAATACATCTCCGTCGCGGGCTCCCCGCGACGGAAAATCAGGTCGCCTCGATCGACCTGACGCGCCTTCAGCAATTGCATGATGTCGGCGATGTCGCCCGCGGTGAGGTGGGAGAACAACGGCACGCGCGCGACCATGCTCCAGTTGACGATGAAATCGCGGCGGTGAATCACCGCCGTGAAGGCGGTGGCGACGATCCCGACCGGCAGCGCGATCATGATCAAGCCTCCGACGATGGTGACCGAGGCGATCATCCGGCCGATATTGGTGGCTGGCACCACATCGCCGTATCCGACCGTCGTCAGCGTCACGATCGCCCACCACATTGCGTCGGGGATGGTGCCGAGTTTCTCCGGCTGGACCTGCCCTTCCGCGATATGCATGGCGGTCGCGGACAGCAGGGTCGCGCAGGCCAGGATGACCAGACAGGCGAGCAATGCGCGACGTTCGCTCGCCAGCACGTCGAGCAGCGACCGCATGCCGGACGAATAGCGGGCGAACTTCAGGACCCGCAGCACCCGCAGAACGATCAGCACCCGCAAATCGCCGAGACCGATCAAAGCCACCCATAGTGGCAATATCGCGAGGAAATCGATGATCCCCTGCGGGCTGACCATGTAGGACCAGCGTGCCTGCAACGAGCTCATCGGCCGGAACGGGAGATGCTCGGGCGCTATCCAGATCCGAATGGAATACTCGATCGAGAATACCACCAGGCAGAGCAGTTCCGTCGCCCTGAGCGGCAAGTCATAGCGGGCGCGCAGCTCAGGCACCGACTCCAGCACGGTGACGCTGATGCTGAGGACGAGAAAGAGGACAATGGCGCCGTTGATGATCGGTCCGGCGCGCGTGTTCCGCGCGTGCGACTCCAGGATCTCGTAGACAGACTGTCTGGCTTGGAGGTGGAGCGACCGGACGTCGGGCATCAATGGACCTTGAATAGCCCGGCGGCCACGCCTGCAGGTAGCCTCGTCAGGCCGCAGCGAGGGCGTCGAAGCGCTTCGGATCGAGGACGCGAACCCCGTCCGGCACGATCACGATGAGCTTTTCGCGCTCCAGCTTGGTGAAGGTGCGGCTCACGGTTTCGATCGTGAGGCCGAGGAAGTCGGCGATGTCCTGCCGGCCCATCGGCAGGCTGACGGTCTTTGTGACGCCTTCCAGTCGCGCCAGCCGATCCCGCCAGGCGACCAGGAAGGCTGCAACCTTCTCTTCGGCCGAACGCCGACCGAGCAGCAGCATCTGATCCTGCGCAAGGCTGAGCTCCCGGGTCGCGAATTCGTTCATTCGCATCAGCATGTGCGGCCTGTTTTCAATGAAGCGCAGAAACGGACCGCGGAAGAACTTGCAGACGGTCACGCCGCCGATCGAATCGGCCGAGAATGAGTACCGCGCGGACGGCGCCATGCCGAGAAAATCGCCCGGCAGCGCGAATCCGATGATCTGGCGTCGGCCGTCGGGCAGCAGCTTGTAGAGCCGGGCGATGCCTTCGACCAGACTGTAGACGGCGTCGGCGGTTTCGTCCTCGGAGAACAAGGCTTCCTTCGCGCCGTAGCGAACATGCTGCGCGAGGCGCTCGAACTCCTCGTGTTCGGCCTGCTCGAGCTCGCCGCAGATCGCCAGCGGGCGCACAGCGCAATGCGTCGCGCAACGAAACCCGTCGCAAGTCGAGTTCGGAAAAGCGAGGTGCGGCATCCATCACTCCATGCGGTCGTACAAATTCTTGCCGCGCATTGCCGTCGATTGATCGCCATGCGGCCGTAAAGCCAATATGTCGCCAAATCGTCAAGTTGGCTTGACACAGATCAAGGTTGTTCCGTCCTGCGCAATCAATGGTCGCATGCGCGGTTGCGCCTTCTCCAGACTGAGCGCCCGATGCGGTTGATTGCTGTTTGTCTTACGATTCTGCTTCCGATGATCACGACGGCTTCAGCCGCCACCAAGGCTGAGCGCCGCGGACTGGCTTTTGCCGAGTCCAATTGTGCACGCTGCCATGCGATCGGCCGCACCGGCGACAGCCGATTGAAGCAAGCCCCGCCATTCCGCTCGCTGCATGTCCGCTATCCGATCGAGAGTCTGGCGGAGGCATTCGCCGAAGGGATCTACACCGGACATTCCGATATGCCGGCGTTCGAGCTCGACCCTGATCAGATCAACGACCTTTTGGCATATCTGAAGAGCCTGGAATAGCGGGCTTGACCTCGACAGCACTGCCGCTCGACAGGCTGTCCACAGTCCATGGAATGAGCTCTTTGGCTGCCGCACCGAACGCCGTCTCGAAAGCCGTGACGGCGGCAGCCGGCTCCGGCCTGTCGAGCCTGGCCGACTGTCGAAACAGCCGCGCCGAGACCAGCCTACCGTTCTTGTCGATGATCTTGGCGCCGAACGACACGTCGGCGCTGGGCGCACCTTCGCCAGCGACCTGAAAGCTTCGAATGTCGATGAGCAACTGGTAGTCCGGTGTCACCGCATCGTTCGGCCGCAGTGGCGGTCGGGCGATGTCGTAGTTCTCGAAGCTCTGGATCAGCTTCTCCTGCAGCATTTTCGGGATGCTGTCGCTCCACTGCGCACCGGCAAAGGCCGGCAGGTCGAGGCCGGGCGCCACCAGCATCTTCTGACTGTCGTAGAGCACCACCGTGGTCGGCTCGGGGATCGTGAGCTGGCCCTTCATCGATCTGACCGGCGGCGAAAACCCCGAGGCGGGTTGCAGATCGTAGACGACCTTCTTCACGACCGGCTCGTCGGCGCCGGTCATGCGCTCGACCCCGCCGAGAATACCGTCCAGCTTGCCGGTCCGGCTCGACAGCCATTCGGAAAATGTCTTCAGATTGCCGATCGTCTCCTTGAGCGGCTGTGAATTCTCGCCGAGCACCGAATCGACCTTGCGCAAAGCCTCGCGCGCCGCCTGGGTCATGCTCATGCCCGCCCCCGGCTCGGCGATCAGCGTGGTGGCGATCGCGGAGCCGGTGAGGTCCTTGCCGCCTTCCAGCGCCACGACCGGGACGCCGGTCAGGCCCTGGAAGTCGAGACCGACCTTGGTGTCTGGCCGCACCGGCGTATTGGTCGCGACCGCGATCGTCGCATTGACCCGGCGCGGATCGTCGGATGCCAGGCCCAACTCGGTGACTTCGCCGACGCGGATGCCGTTGAACAACACGGCTGCCCCGACCAGCAGGCCCGGCACCGGATCGCGAAACTGGATGTGATAGCTGGTGCGTGCGCCGATGCCGCTGGTGTTGTGCAGCCAGAACACGAAGCCGAACACCGCGAGAATGGCTGCGAGCACGAACGCGCCGACGACGACGAAGGGAGCACGGGTTTCCATGGGCGTCCTAGTCCTGTTTGGGGCGCAGCATCTCCGAGCGCTTGCCGTGGAAATAGGCCCGCACCCAGGGATGTTCGGATTGCATCAGGTCGGCCATCGGCCCGATGGCCACGATCTTGCCGTCGGCCAACGCGGCGACGCGGTCGCAGACCACGTTGAGGCTGGCGAGATCGTGAGTCACCATGAACACGGTGAGTCCGAGCGTGGTCTGCAGCGTCTTGATGAGCTGGTCGAAATCGCCGGCAGCGATCGGATCGAGGCCGGAGGTCGGCTCGTCGAGAAACACGATGCCCGGATCGAGCGCCAGCGCGCGCGCCAGCGCCACGCGCTTGGTCATGCCGCCGGACAGCTGCGCCGGGAACTTGTCCCAATCGTCGGCCGCGATCCCGACCATTTCCAGCTTGGCGGTCGCGATCTCGTCCTGCAGCTTCTCGGAAATATCGAGCGTCTCACGCAACGGGAATTTCACGTTCTGCCGCGCCGTCAGCGACGAGAACAACGCGCCCTGCTGAAACAGGATGCCCCAGGTGGCGGCGACCGACGTGCCCCGGCCGAGCCCACGCTCGGTGTCGCGCCCCATCACTGTGATGTGGCCGCCCTGCTTCGGGATCAGGCCGATGATGGTCCGCATCAGCACCGACTTGCCGCCGCCGGACGCGCCGACCAGTCCGAGGATTTCGCCGCGGCGGACGTCGAGCGACAAATGATCGAGTACCGTCTGATGGCCGAAGCCGACCACGAGATCGGCGACGCGGATGGCGTAGAGATCGGCGAGCGCGTCCATGGCTACATCCCGATCGAAGCGAAGAACACGGCGAACAGCCCGTCGAGCACGATCACCAGAAAGATCGACTTCACCACCGAGGTGGTGGTCTGCAGGCCGAGCGATTCGGCGCTGCCTTTGACACGAAGCCCCTCGCTGCAGGCGACGATACCGATCACCAGCGCCATGAACGGCGCCTTCCAGATCCCGACCTCGAAACTGTTGAGCGACACCGCCTCGTGCAGCCGGGCGATATACACCGCCGGCTGCATGCCGCCGTAGAACCACGCGGTCAGCAATCCGCCGTACAGCGCCGCCATCGATCCGATGAAAGTCAGGATCGGCAGCGCGATCACCAGCGCGATGATGCGCGGCAGAATCAGCACCTCGACAGGATCCAGCCCCATCGTGGTCAGCGCGTCGATCTCCTCGCGCATCTTCATCGAGCCGAGTTCGGCCGTATAGGCACTGCCGGAGCGGCCGGCGACCATGATGGCGACGATCAGCACGCCGATCTCGCGCAGCACGAGGATGCCGACCATGTCGACGACGTAGGATTCCGCACCGAATTTGCGGAAGTGGAAGATGCCCTGCTGGGCGATGATCGCGCCGATCAGGAAAGTGATCAGCACGACGATCGGAATCGCCTGCCAGCCGACGCGATAGACCTGGTAAGTCAGGGATGTCAGTCGCAGCGAGCGGGGCCGCCGCAGCACGCCGAGCAGCGCGACACCCAGCGCACCGAGCATGGCGAGAAACACCGAGATGTCCTGCGTGGCGCTCCACGCCGAGCGGCCGATCTGGTCGAGCCGGGCGATGATCGGATTGACGCTGGGCCGTGGTTTTGGCCCGCGACGGTTGACCTGCCGAACTTCCTCGATCAGCCCGGCATAGCGATCGGCGACGCCGACGAACTGCGCGGTGCGGCCGGCCTGCGCGGCGTCGCGCGACACTTTCTCCAGCAGCCAGGCGCCGATCGTGTCGATCTCGACCACATCGGTCATGTCGATCTCGAGTGCCTTTGCGGCAGCGACTTGCGACGCGACGCCGTCGAACAGCCGCTCCAGCACGGCGGTGTGCATGGCGATCCAGGCGCCGCCGGGATGCAGCCGCAGCACGTCGCCCTGAGTGACCGCATTCAAGACCGGCACTGAACTCACGTCCGCTCCCAATCCGTCGTCAACGCCGTCATCGAAGTCCTCGTCCTATTCCATCGGCCGCCGCCGCTTCGCGCGCGCAGCTTGCGTCGCAACATGCGATTGATGCAAATCAATTGTTGCCCCCCGCCGCTGCGTAAGCTCGACCCCCGCAGCGACGACAGGATCGATCCGATGACCAAGGGCACTCCGTCCGCCATCCTCAACACTTCGTTGCCCGCGCGCTTCCGTCAGATCCGGCTCGAACTGGCGCGCGAACCGGGGCATCCCGACGGCGAATCGCAGATCGCTTATGTGATCATCGCGCCGCTCGACGAAAACGACCACATCGACGCCGAGACCTGGAAGAAGCACCGCGAGGCCTGCCGCGTGGCACGGCAGCGGCCGCAGCAGCCCGACAGCCTCGGGCATCTGATCCACCGGCCGGGCGGATCATGGGCGTTCCAGTACGACGCCACCGCCAATATCCCCGACGAGGCGGGTTATCACTTCGGCGACGAAAAGTTCGTCCAGGGCGAGTATGTCTCGATCCGTGAGGAAGGCGATATGCATACGTTCCGCGTCGTGTCGGTGAGCCGGCTGTAGACGCTTTCACCGATCGAACAGGTCGGTCCCGACCGACCGACAGGTGCGCTCACGCCTTCGCAGCGGCGCGGGCGGACTCGTCGCTCAGCGGCAGCGTCACGTTGAGGATGTCGGGCTCGGAGTGATCGGTCTTGGCCTCGAAGCCGAGCTGGCGGCACATCCGCAGCATCGCGGTGTTCTCCCGCAGCACCTGACCGCAGACGAATTTCAGCCCTTCGGCGCGTGCATACTCGATGATCAACTTCATCAACGCCCAGCCGAGGCCCTTGCCTTTCAGGTCGGAGCGCAACAGGATGGCGTATTCGCCGCTCTCGTAGATCGAGTCCGAGTGAATCCGCACCACGCCGAGGGTTTCGCCGGTCGCCTCGTCGAGCGCGATGAAGGCCATCGCCCGGGCGTAGTCGATCTGCGTCAGCCGCGCGATGAAGGCGTGGCTGAACTCCTTCATCGCCGCAAAGAACCGCAGCCGCAGATCTTCGGACGTGACGTGGGTGAGAAACTCATGAATCGCCGGCTCGTCGTCGGGCCGAAGCGGCCGGGCCAGCACGCGCCAGCCGTCCTTTACGACCAAATGGCGCTCCCACTCGGACGGATACGGCTTCACCGCGAAGGTGGCGTTGCCGAGACCCGCGAATTTGCGCATCGCCTTGCGCACAACGACGCGCGCGTCGATCACCACCACGCCATTCTCGTCGGCCAGTAGCGGATTGATGTCGAGCTCGTGGATCTCCGGCAGGTCCGCCGCCATCTGCGACAGCTTGACCAGCGTCAGCGCCACCGCGCCGTCCTTCACCGCCGGGACATCGCGATAGGCCTGCAACAGCTTCGAGACCCTCGTGCGCGCGATCAGCGAACAGGCGAGCGGCAGATCGAGCGGCGGCAGCGCCAGCGCGCGGTCGTCGATGATCTCGACGCCGGTGCCGCCGTGGCCGAAGACGATCACCGGCCCGAAGGTCGGATCGTCGGCGATGCCGACGGTCAATTCACGCGCCTTGCGGCGCATAATCATCGGCTGCACCATCACGCCGTCGAGCCGCGCCTTCGGCCGCAACTTCGCGGCACGGGCGAGAATCTCGCCGACGGCCGTGCGGACCGCTTCGGCGCTGGTGAGGTTGAGCACCACGCCGCCGACGTCGGATTTGTGGGTGATGTCGCGCGACATCACCTTGACCACCACGGTGACGCCCTGCGCCAGGAACGGCTCCGCCCACGCCACCGCGGCATCGGCATCGACCGCGGCCAGCGTCGGCACCATCGGGATCTGATAGGCGGCGAACAGCGCGCCGACCTCGATCGGATCGAGCCAGGAGCGACCCTCGGCCAGCGCCTTCTCGACCACCGCACGCGCCGCTTCGGTGTCCGGATCGAACTCCTTGGGCAGGCTCGGCGGCACCTCCGTCAAGAGTTGCGCGGCCTCGCGATAGCGCACCAGATTGATGATGCTGCGAACCGCGTCGTCCTCGGTCGGATAGTTGGGAATCGAGGCGGCGTCGAACGCCTTCGTCACCGCGTCGTCGGCGCCGACCCAGACCGCAAATACCGGCTTGAAGAAACTGCGGCGAACGCGCTCCTCGCCGACCACCCGGATCACCGCCTTGGCGATCTCCGCGGACGACGCCATCGCGGTTTGCACATTCATCACCAGGATCGCATCGTTCTCGGGGTCGGCCAGCAGGATCGACAGCGCCACGGCGTACCGCTCCGCGTCGGCGTCGCCGGTGATGTCGATCGGGTTCGAACCCGACCAGGTCGGCGGCAGCACGGCATCGAGCTTGTCGCACACGGCCTTCGACAGCGTCGCCGGGATGCCGCCGAGTTCGGCCAGCCGATCGACCGCCAGCACGCCGATGCCGCCGCCATTGGTGAGGATCGCAACCCGTTTGCCGCGCGGCGCGCTGACGCGCCCGAGCGTTTCGGCGCAATCGAACAATTCGCGCAGGTCGAACACTCGCAGCATGCCGGCACGACGGAACGCGGCGCCGTACACGGCATCGGCGCCGGCCAGTGCGCCGGTGTGGGTCGCGGCCGCCAAGGCGCCATGCGCCATGCGCCCCGACTTCACCACCACCACCGGCTTCACGCGTGCCGCTGCGCGCGCCGCAGACATGAACTTGCGGGCGTCGGTCACCGCTTCGATGTAGAGCAGGATGGCGCGGGTCTCGATATCGCCGGCGTAGTAGTCCAGCATGTCGGCGATGTCGACGTCGAGCTGATCTCCGATCGACACGATCCCGGAAAATCCGATGTTCTTGACGGCGGCCCAGTCGACCATGCCGGCCGCGATGGCGCCGGACTGCGAGATCAGCGCCAGATGGCCTCGACGTGGCATATGCGCCGCGAAGCTGGCGTTGAGATTGGAACCCGGCACCATGATGCCGAGGCAGTTCGGGCCGATCAGCCGAATCCCCGATTTGCGCGCGGCGCGATTGGCGGCGTCGGCATACGATCCCTGGCCGCGGCCCATCTCGGCGCTGATGATGATCGCCCCGGCGACGCCGCGCTCGCCGGCTTCGGTAATGATCTTCGCGACCGTTCGCGACGGCGCGGTGATGACGATGAGGTCGGGTACGAACGCCAACTCACCGAGCGAGCGGACGGTCTTGAAGCCGCCGATCTCGGGATAGCGCGGATTGACGACGCCGATTTCGCCCTTGAAGCCGGCGCTGCGCAGATTGTCGAGCACCGCCCGTCCGAGCGATGCCGGCCGCGGGCTGGCACCGATCACCGCCACCGCGGCAGGTGCCAGGAGATTGCTCAATCGATAAGTCGACATCTCACCTCGGCACCGGGCAACCAGCGGCCGATGTCCAACGCTGCATCGAACCGAGTCTGCACGCAGCCTTGTAGTACAAATGCAGCGGCGTTTCCAACCGAACGGCCGCGGCCCAGCGCCGCGCGGCCCGGCCTAGGGCTTCACCTTGGTGAAATTCGCCAGCGCCTTGATCACGTCCTCACGCGAAATGATGCCTTCCAGCCTGCGATCGGCATCCAGCACCGGGATGCTGCGGGTCTGGTGTTCGACCATCAATTGCAACACCCGCGTCAGCTTGGTGTCGGCATGAACGTAGATGAAGTCCGGCGTCATGATGTCGCCGACCGTGCGGTTCATCAGATCGTCGTAATGCGGCAGCATCTGGGTCGGGTGAAACGCGAAACAATTGAGAAAGTCGTATTTCGTGACCAGCCCGATCGCGCGTGAGCCTTCCAGAACCGGATAGGCATTGTAGTCGTCGCGTTCGAACTGGTCTTCCAGCTCGCGCATCGTCATTTCCCGCGTCACGGGCTTTACCGAACGCGTCATATGGTCGGCAACTGTTGCCTCGAGAAACTTGTACAAGACCAGATTCCAATCGGTCGGGCTTCCATCACAGGACCGATGGCAGAGTGCGTCGAGGCACCTGCTAATCGCCCTTTCCGGCAAATTGACCGCAGCTTTGTGGAATTGAATTGATCAAGGTCAATCCGACGCCGTTTTCCCGGACGCCTTGTTATCCCTGCAACAATGTCCATGATGACGGCCACTGGCGTTCGCGGTTCTGCTCCACTTCCAGACAGTTCGGAATTTCTCCAGGCAGTCATGATGGCAGAACCGATCCCCGCATCCGGCGCGGTCCGACAGGAGGACATCCTCCAATTCGTCGCCGACCCGGCGACGCATGGTGGCTTGCCGGTCAGACGTATCGACACCCATGGCGCCGCGGTGTTTCTGGTCGGCGACCGCGCGCTGAAGATCAAGCGGGCGGTGCGGTTCCCGTTCCTCGATTATTCGACGCCGGCGCGGCGCAAGATCGCCTGCGAGCAGGAACTCGTGGTCAATCGCCGGTTCGCGCCGCAGATCTATCGCCGGGTCCTGCCGATCACCCGCAAGGCCGACGGAACGCTCGAGCTCGGCGGGGACGGCGAAGCGATCGAATGGGCGGTCGACATGATGCGTTTCGACGAACGCCGCACGGTCGACCATCTCGCCGCCGCAGGCCCGCTCGCGCCGGATCTCGTCACCGCCATCGCCGACGTGATCGCTGCGTCGCATCGTTCCGCGCCGGAAGCCGCCACCGCGCCCTGGATTGCCTCGATCGAGCTGATCATCGCCGACAACACCGCCTCGTTCACATCCGGCGGCTTTCCGGCCGATCAGATCGCAGCGCTCGATCGCGCCAGCCGCGCTGCGTTCGAACGCCACCGCGGCCTGCTCGGCCAGCGCGGCGCGCAAGGGTTCGTGCGCCGGTGCCACGGCGACCTGCATCTGGCCAACATCGTGGTGATCGACAGCGCGCCGGTGCTGTTCGACGCGATCGAGTTCGATCCTTTGATCGCCTCGGTCGACGTGCTGTACGACCTCGCCTTCCCGCTGATGGACTTCGTCCATTACGGCCGCTGCGGCGCTGCCGCCGAACTGCTGAACCGCTATCTGGCGATCACCCCCTCACAGAACGACGACGCGTTCGGCCTGCTCCCGCTGATGCTGTCGATGCGCGCCGCGATCCGCGCCAAGGTGATGCTGTCGCGGCCGGCCGACGACGCCGGAACGATGCGCGGCAACCGGGAGACCGCCGGCGCCTATTTCGCCCTCGCCGCACGCCTGATCTCGCCGCCCCAGCCGCGGCTGCTCGCCGTCGGCGGACTGTCCGGAACCGGCAAGTCGGTGCTGGCCCGTGCGCTGGCTGGTCGTATCCCGCCGTTGCCCGGCGCTGTCGTGCTGCGGTCCGACGTCGCACGCAAGCGGCTGTTCGGCGTCGGCGACACCGAACGGCTGCCGCCGACCGCATATTCGCCCGAGGTGACGGCCGAGGTCTATCGCGGCCTCGGCGAGCGCGCCGCCCATATTCTGGCGCAAGGGCATTCGGTGATCGTCGATGCGGTGTTCGCCAAGGCCGAGGAGCGGCAGGCGATCGAAGCCATTGCGACGGACGCCGGGTGCGCGATGCTCGGGTTGTATCTCATCGCCGATCTGGCGACCCGGATCGATCGCGTCAGCCGCCGCGTCGGCGACGCCTCGGACGCAACGCCCGACATCGTCCGGCAGCAGCAAGCCTACGCGCAGGACGCTGTCGGCTGGACCGAGATCGACGCCGCCGGCACGCCAGACCAAACGCTGGCCAGCGCCAAGGCGGCGCTGGGGCGCGACGATCAGGCCTGCAGCACGTAGCGACCAGGCGCATCCGGCAACTCGTCCGGATTCACGCCCGGCAGCCCGGTCCGCGGCGGCGGCACCGGTTCGCCCGAACGGGCGCCGAGCCATTGCACCCATTCGGTCCACCACGAGCCTTCGGCGTGCGGAGCCTGCTCGATCCAATGGTCGGGCCCGACGTAGGGACCGTCGGCCTGCTTCGTCATCACCTGATAGCCACGCGCCTTCGGCGACGGCGGCGAGACGATGCCGGCATTGTGGCCCCCGCCGGTCAGGCAGAAGGTGATCTCGGCGTCCGCGAGCAGATGAATCTTGAAGGCCGAGCGCCACGGCGCGACGTGGTCACGCAAGGTGCCGACCACGAACATCGGTGTGTGAATGTCGGACAGCGCGATTGCCCGGCCGTCGACGACATAACGCCCTTCGGCGAGGTCGTCATCGAGGAACAGTTTGCGCAGATATTCCGAATGCATCCGGTACGGCATCCGGGTCGCGTCGGCGTTCCACGCCATCAGATCGTTGGGCTCGGAGCGCTCTCCCATCAGATAGTCACGCACCATCCGCGACCACACCAGATCGTTGGAGCGCAGCATCTGGAACGCGCCGGCCATCTGCGAGGCGTCGAGCACGCCGTGTTTCCACATCACGTCCTCCAGGAACGCAACCTGGCTTTCGTTGATGAACAGCGTCAGTTCGCCGGCCTCGGTGAAGTCGGTCTGCGCGGCGAACAGCGTGATCGACTTGAGGCGCGTATCGCCGTCGCGCGACATCGCCGCCGCCGCGATCGACAGCAGCGTGCCGCCGAGGCAATAGCCGACCGCGTGGATCGGCTGGTCCGGCACGATGGCGCCGACGGTCTCGATCGCAGCCAACACGCCGAGCCGGCGATAATCCTCCAGCGCGATATCGCGATCCTTCGCCGTCGGATTGCGCCACGAGATCATGAACACGGTGAAGCCCTGCGCGACGAGGAACCTGACCAGGGAATTGTGCGGCGACAGATCGAGAATATAATATTTCATGATCCAGGCCGGTACGATCAGGATCGGCTCCGGCCGCACCTCGGCAGTCGCAGGCGCGTACTGGATCAGCTCGATCAGATCGTTGCTGTACACCACCTTGCCGGGCGTCACCGCGACGTCGCGGCCGACTTCGAAATCCTGCTTCAGGTCGGTCTCGTGCGACATCGACTGCCGCAGATCTTCCCACCAATTGCCCAGGCCGGCGGCCAGATTGCCGCCCTCCGAATCCAGCGTTCGACGGATCACCTCGGGATTGGTCCCGGCAAAATTCGATGGCGCGAAGACGTCGAGCATCTGCCGCACCGAGAATTCGACGATCTTCTCGTTCTGGCGCGACACGCCGCGGATGCCGGTGGTGGCGTCATGCCACCATTCCTCGGTGAGCAAGAAGCCCTGCGCCATGAGGTTGAAAGGCGGCTGCAGCCACTCCGGGCCAGCAAAGCGACGATCCTGCGGCTGCGGCGCAATCAGCGCCCAGGGCGGCCCGGGTTTGACTGCGGCTTCCGCAAGTTGCGAGGCGCGGCGCAACGCATCGTGGGCAAGATCGAGCCGGCGCGCCGGCGCCCAGAACAAATGAGCCAGCCAGTCGGCATAAGCGAGCGACAGTGCCGTCGGCGACAGGCCGCCGGTCAGCGGCGCCAGCGTCGCATGCAACGCGCGATCGCTGTCGTTCGGGGCGGAATGCTTCGCCGGTGCCTGTGCCGGGTGCGACTCGACGGGGAGCGCGTGGGCCTGTGTCTGCGGCATCATTACCTCGATTGCATGCGCGTCGGCTGGGTCTACTGCGGACTGCCGGTTCGCGGCAGACCCGCGCAGTCCACATATAGGATGACGCAACTGTCATCGCGCGGTCACGCGCCGGTGGAAGCCGGTGTGTCTCCCGAATGGTTAAAGAGACGTAGCATCCCGTCCAGGCGACAAACATCGCATCCGACGACGGCGGGCCGTTGACGGCGATCAAGGCGGACTTTCACGAGCTGCTGCCGAGACCCCGCCAGTGGACTTTCAGCGCGCGAGGAAGGCGCAGCGGCTGGTCTGCTCGAGCAGATACTGCGTGACGCCGCCGAGGACCCATTCACGGAAGCGCGAATGGCCGTAAGCGCCGGCGATCACGATGCCGGCGCCGTTGCGCGCCGCGATCGCGTCGATCTGCTGGGCGACGTCGCCGGCCGCCACCGGCACCTCGCCGATGGCGTGGATATGGTGCCGCGACAACCAGTCGACCACATCGTGCACTCCCGCCAGCGCTTCGGCGCGATCACCATCCTCCTCGACGATCTCGACCACGGCGACGTGACTCGCCTGACGCAGCAGCGGCAGCGCGTCGACGATGGCGCGCCGTGCCTCCGGATTGTCCTTCCAGGCCACCACCACGCTCGAAAAATCGATCCGGCAGACGTCGGCCGGCACAACCAGCAACGGCCGCCCGATCTGCATCACCAAATCGCCCGGATCCGCGACCGCGAACGGATCCGTGAGGGGGCTTCCGGTCGCCGCACCGATCACCACGATGTCGGCAGCGCGCGCCTGCTGCACGATGTACTTGGCCGGCGGCTGGGTCGCCGAGCGCCACAGCAGCTCGCGAGCGCGCCCATGCATCGCCTTGCGGAATTCGGCCTCCAACTCGCCGAGCCGTTGCCGGATATCGGCCAGCCCTTGCTCCAACAGCCGCTCCGCGCTCCCCCCCGCAGTATAGTACAATGGAGGGGAGAGGTCGGATGCCGCAATACCGATCAGCCGGGCTTCGAACCGCTCCGCCAATTCGGCGGCGATCCCGAGCGGACACGCATTCGGCCGATCGCACGACAGAGCGACCATGAGTGTCGAATACGTCATCGATGCCTCCCGATTCCCGCCACCCTGAACTAATCGGGTGATCCAGGCACTTTTCATTTCTGCAACCTAGCCCTGTTTCTGCCGCAGAGGTCGCGCGGCACGATGAGCTAGATCAAAGTATGGCACCCCCAGGCCGGTATATTCCGCCGCAGATCGTCACGGGCCTCACGCGGAGCATCGCCATGCTGAATGATATTGTCGTCCATGTTCCGGCCGACCGGCCGGCCGATGGCCTGGTCGATTGCGCGGTCTCCGTCGCGAAGGCTTTCGATGCGCATCTCGATGGAATCGTCTGCACCTATCAGCCGATCAACCCCGCGGTCGTGGTCGGCGCGTCGGCGGCCTACTACGCCGCCGTCAATCAGTACAACACCGACAACGACGAGGCGGCGGCGCGTCTCGATCAGTTCGAGATCGCTGCGCGCGCCGCGGGCATCACACATGGCGCACGCAGCATCTGCGACACGCCGGTGCTCGCCAACGAGTCGCTCTCCGAGATCTCCCGGCTGTACGATCTCTGCGTCGTGCCGCAACCCGACCGGACCAAACCCGGCCACCAGGATCCACTGCCGGAAAGCATCCTGTTCAATTCCGGCAAACCGTTGCTGATGGTGCCCTACATCCACTCCGGGCCGATGCGGCTCGACAGGATGCTGATCTGCTGGGACGGCGGTCGCCAGGCCGCCCGCGCGGTCCACGACGCCATGCCGTTCCTGCGCCGGGCCAAGACCATCGACGTGCTGGCCGTCAACGAAGACGAAGAGGAAGTCGGACAGGCGACGACCGACGCCCTGCTGGCGCATCTGTTGCGCCACGACTTGGCTGCCACCGCGCACCACTTCACCTCGCCCCCGACCAATATTCACAACACCATCCTGTCGCTGGCGGCCGATATCGGCGCCGACATGCTGGTGATGGGGGGCTACGGTCATTCGCGGCTGCGCGAATTCATCCTCGGCGGCGTCACCCGGGGCATCTTCAAGACGCTGACGCTGCCGGCGCTGATCTCGCACTAAGCCGCCGATCGGCCGCCGCCGACCGGCGACAAGACAAGGGACAGGCACCGCGTGCCGAAGGGATTCAGAACATGCGTGCGAATCAGATCATGACGGCCAATTTGGTGACGATCGGCCCCGAGGCCTCGATCGTCGACGCCGCCAATGCCATGCTCGAGCACCACGTCAGCGGCCTGCCGGTGGTCGACGGTGGCGGCCGGCTGATCGGAATCATCTCGGAGGGCGACTTCATCCGCCGCGCCGAGCTCGGCACACAGCGCAAGCGCAGCCGCTGGTTGAGGCTTCTGCTCGGCCCCGGCACCTGCGCCGCCGACTTCGTCCACGAGCACGGCCGCAAGGTCGGCGAAGTGATGACGCATCATCCGCACACGATCAGCGAGGACACCTCGATCGAGGCCATCGTCAGAACGATGGAGAAGCACCACGTGAAGAGGTTGCCGGTGATGCGCGGCGACCAGCTGGTCGGCATCGTGACCCGCAAAAACCTGCTGCGCGCGGTCGCCAACCTCGCCCGCGAGGTGCCGGATCCCACCACGGCGGACGACAAGATACGCGAGAAAATCGTCGCCGAAATCGATCGCAACGACTGGCGGCCGTTCGGGCTGAGCGTGCTGGTTCGCGACGGTGTCGTGCACCTCAACGGCGTGATCACCGAGGAGCGTTCGCGCCAGGCCGCGATCGTCGCAGCGGAGAACGTTTGCGGAGTTCGGGAGGTTCACGACCATCTGTGCTGGGTCGACACGATGTCCGGCTTCTACCTCAATTCGCCCGAGGACGACCGCTCCGCCAAGACGGCGACCTGACCACACTCCGCCTGCCGGCGCGCAAGGACTTGACAGATCCGATCGAAGCGGCAAACGGACGGTTTGCTGCTTCGAATTGCGTTTGTGCACTGCGTCCGTTGCGGACCAGAGCACCGATATGATAAGAGCAATTCAATGAGTTGCGAAGGTATCGCGTGACGGATCAAGCCCCATCGTCATCGGAAGCCCTGGCGCGCGATCGGCGGCTGCAGCAGGGAATTGATCAATACGGCGTGGGAAGTTGGGAACTCAATCTCGCCACGCGGGAATTGGCGTGGTCTCCGACGACCCGGCGGCTGTACGGCGTCACCACCGATACGCCGATCGATTTCGATGCCTTCATCGCGCTGGTCGATCTGGAAGACCGCGAGCGCGTCGCGCAGGCGCTGCAACGGTCGATCGATCGCGGCGAGCATCTCGACATCATGTACCGGGTCGCAGATCGTGGTCAGCCCAGGCACTGGTTGCGCGCCCGTGGCGGCCTGATCAAAGTCGAAGGCACGGCCGGGTATCTCTGTGGCATCGTTCTCGACATCGATCAGCAGAAGGTGCTCGAGCAGGAACTCCGACTGCAGCAAAGCCAGTTGCGCTCGATTCTGGACACCGTGCCCGACGCGATGATCCTCATCGACGGCCGGGGTATCATGCGGTTCTTCTCCAGCGCGGCCGAAAGGATGTTCGGGCTGTCCGAGAAAGAGGCGATCGGCCAGAACATCAGCGTTCTGATGCCCCGCCCGGACGCATCCCGGCACGACAACTACATTTCCCGCTACAACTCCACCGGAGAGCGCCACATCATCGGCATCGGCCGCATCGTCACCGGTCAGCGGAAGGACGGAACCACCTTCCCGATCCATCTGTCGATCGGCGAAATGGAATCCGGCGGTGAGCGATATTTCACCGGCTTCATCCGCGATCTCACCGAGTACCAGCAGACTCAGGCGCGCCTCCACGAATTGCAGGCCGAACTGGTCCACGTCTCGCGGCTCACCGCGATGGGCGAAATGGCGTCGGCTCTGGCGCACGAGCTGAACCAGCCGCTGTCCGCGATCAGCAATTACATGAAAGGTTCGCGCCGGCTGCTCGCCGACAGCAGCGATCCGAACGTGCCCAAGATCGAACACGCGATGGAACGGGCGGCCGAGCAGGCGCTGCGCGCCGGACAGATCATCCGCCGATTGCGTGATTTCGTCGCCCGCGGCGAATCCGAAAAACGGGTCGAAAGCCTCGCCAAGCTGGTCGAGGAGGCCGGTGCCTTGGGCCTGACCGGCGCCCGCGAACAGGGCGTGGTGCTGCGCTTCAAGCTCGATCCGGCGAGCGACATGGCGCTGGTCGACCGGGTTCAGATCCAGCAAGTGCTCGTCAATTTGTTTCGCAACGCTCTTGAAGCGATGGCCAATTCGGAGAAAAAGGAACTGGTCGTCTCCAACGCCCGCGTTGCCGATCAAATGATTGAGATTTCCGTCGCCGATACCGGCAGCGGGTTCCACGAGGACGTGAAATCAAGTCTGTTTCAGACCTTCTTCACCACCAAAGAAACCGGAATGGGTGTTGGATTGTCGATAAGCCGCTCGATCATCGAGGCACATGGCGGCCGGATGTGGGCCGAATCAAACCCCTCGGGGGGCGCGACCTTCCGCTTCACGTTGCCTGCCGCGGCCCAAGAGGACCTCGCCGATGCCACGTAGGGGGAACGTGTACGTCATCGACGACGATCAGGCGATGCGGGACTCGCTCGACTTCCTGCTCGGATCTGCCGATTTCGAGGTGAGGCTGTTCGAGTCCGCGCTGGATTTCCTCAACGAGGTGACGATGCTGCCGTTCGGCTGCATCGTCTCCGACGTGCGGATGCCCGGCATGAACGGCATGGACCTGCTGAAGCAGCTCAAGAACGACCGCACGCGGCTTCCGGTGGTGATCATGACCGGGCATGGCGACGTTCCGCTGGCGGTCGAGGCGATGAAGCTCGGCGCGATCGACTTCATCGAGAAGCCGTTCGAGGACGACCGGCTGATCGGAATGATCGAAACCGCGCTGAAGCAGGCCGGCGACGAAGCCAAAAGCGAGGCGGTGTCGCAGGATATCGTCGCGCGGATCCAGTCGCTGAGCCCGCGCGAACGCCAAGTGATGGACGGTCTGATCGCCGGCATGTCGAACAAGGTGATCGCCCGTGAGTTCGATATCAGCCCGCGGACGATCGAGGTCTATCGCGCCAACGTCATGACCAAGATGCAGGCCGGCAGCTTGTCGGAGCTGGTTCGGATGGCGATGCGTGGCGGCGTGATCAGGGATTGAGGCAGATCAACCTGCCTCGCACGCCAGCAACTATTCTCCCCTGCATGAAAGAATTGCAGTCAGGTCGGGTGCGTGGGACGAACTGATGACCACCGCATCCCCAAAATCTGTTGTCTATGTCGTTGACGACGATCAGGGCGTGCTCGGATCGCTGCGGTTTCTGCTGGAAACCGACGGGTTCGAAGTATGCACGTTTCGCAGTGGTCCGGCGCTGCTCGATGCGCTCGACGACGGCCGTGCCGATTGCATCGTGGTTGACTACAAGATGCCCGGGATGAACGGCATCGACCTCGCCCAGAGGCTGCGTGACCGCAAGATCACGACCCCGGTGGTCATGATCACCGGCTACCCGGACGAGAGCATTTCGAGCCGCGCCGCCGCCGTCGGCGTCCGCCATGTGGTGCTGAAGCCGCATCTGGAAGAGAGTCTGGTCTTCCACATCCGTGGTGCCTTGCAGGGAAGCGGCGCCCCCGCCTGACCCGCCTGTGCAGCGGTCTGCGCCGCCCCCTTGATTTCACTGGATTTTCTCTGATCTGCCACGGAGAGCGGCGCCGCCCTCCGTAAATCTACTTAGGTAAACCCCCTTAAGATATGGGGCGAAATACCAGGTCTGTACGATCTTCATTACAACCACGCCATCCGATCCAGATACCCCGATAGGAGATGGCAAGATGCTGAACCAGTCGCTCAGGGCCCCGACCGTCGCCAAAACTCCGGTCGACCCTTCCTGCTCTCCGGCTGATCAGTTCTTTGCAAGTACCGGCCACGCCGGCCTGATCGCCTCCGAGTTTTCCTACAAGAAGGAAGAGGAAATCTACGGCGAGGACGAGCCCTCGGAATACGTCTACCAGGTCGTATCCGGCGCGGTCCGCAGCTACAAGCTGCTCTCCGACGGCCGCCGCCAGATCGGCGCCTTCTATCTCCCCGGTGACGTGTTCGGGCTGGAATCGGGACCGACCCATCGCCTCACCGCGGAAGCCATCGTCGACACCACCGTTCGCCTGCTGAAGCGTCGCAGCCTCGAACAGGCCGCCGCCACCGACGTTCACGTCGCCCGCGGATTGTGGTCGATGACCGCCGGCGAGCTGCGCCACGCCGAAGACCACATGCTGCTGCTCGGCCGCAAGAATGCGATGGAGCGGGTCGCGAACTTCCTGCTGGAAATGGATCGCCGCCTCGCCGTTGCCGGCATGATGGCGTTGCCGATGTGCCGCCGCGACATCGGCGACTATCTCGGCCTCACCCTCGAGACCGTGTCGCGCGCGCTGTCGCAATTGCAGAGCCAGGGCATCCTCGGCTTCTCCGGCGCCCGCCAGATCGAGCTGCGCAACCGCCAGCAGCTCCGCAACCTCGACGCCTGATCGCTTCAACGCAGAAGCGGTGGCGGCCCTCGCCATCGTTTCCGGCGTCATGCAACTCTCCGGAATTGGCCGCCAGAAATGGCGGCCTTTTTGTTGCGACGAGACGCGACGCGCATGAGCGCGCGCCCCGTATCACGAAAGAATTTTCTCTTAAAGATCCATCGAACTAAAGAACGAACGCGTCATAAGCCGCCATTCTTCCAATTCATAGATTTTTATTTCACGCGACGAATTGACTTGGGACGACGCCCCCGACCTGATGGACGTCCCGGCGAACCTCAGCGTCGACCCGATGCAGACCCGACGCCACGACGGTTTCGCCTTTCAAATTTGTCGAAGGATTCCGTCATGACCGAAAAGCTTCACCCTGAAACCCTCGCGCTGCACGCGGGCTGGCGCGCCGATCCTTCGACCGGCTCGGTCGCAGTGCCGATCTTTCAAACGACGTCCTATCAATTCAACAACACAGAGCACGCGGCCAACCTGTTCGCACTGAAGGAACTCGGCAACATCTACACCCGGATCGGCAACCCAACGACCGACGTGCTGGAAAAGCGCGTCGCGGCGCTGGAAGGCGGCGTCGCGGCGCTCGCAGTGGCGTCGGGCCAGGCGGCTTCGGCCTTTGCGATCCAGAACCTCGCTCGCGTCGGCGACAACGTCGTCAGTTCGACCGATCTCTATGGCGGCACCTGGAATCTGTTCGCCAACACGCTGAAGGACCAGGGCATCGAAGTCCGCTTCGTCGATCCGGCCGATCCGCAAGCCTTCGAGCGCGCCACCGACGACCGCACCCGCGCCTATTACGCCGAGACGCTGCCGAACCCGAAACTCGCGGTGTTTCCGATCGCCGAAGTGGCCGCGATCGGCCGCAAATTCGGCATTCCGCTGATCGTCGACAACACCGCCGCGCCGTTGCTGGTGAAGCCGCTCGAACACGGCGCCGCGATCGTGGTGTATTCAGCGACCAAATATCTCGGCGGCCACGGCACCTCGATCGGCGGCTTGATCGTCGACGGCGGCAATTTCGACTGGGAGACATTCCCGCAGCGTCAGCCGGCGCTGAACACCCCGGATCCGAGCTATCACGGCGCCGTCTGGGTCGAGGCGGTGAAGCCGATCGGCCCGGTCGCCTACATCATCAAGGCGCGCACCACGCTGCTGCGCGACATCGGCTCGGCGCTGTCGCCGTTCAACGCCTTCCAGATCCTGCAGGGCCTGGAAACGCTGCCGCTGCGAATCGAACGTCACGTGCAGAACGCCCAGGCGGTCGCCGACTATCTCGAAAAGCGGCCCGAGGTCGTCAAGGTGATCCATCCGTCGAAGCTGAGCGGCGTCGCGCGAGAGCGCGCCGACAAATACCTCAAGGGCAAGTTCGGCGGCCTGGTCGGCTTCGAGCTCGCGGGCGGCCTCGAGGCCGGGCGCAAATTCATCGACGCGCTGCAACTGTTGTATCACGTCGCCAATATCGGCGACGCGCGCAGCCTCGCGATCCATCCGGCGACGACCACGCACTCGCAGCTTTCCGCCGAGGACCAGCTCGCGACCGGCGTGTCGGACGGCTATGTCCGGCTGTCGGTCGGCCTCGAACACATCGACGACATCATCGTCGATCTGGAGCGCGGCCTCGCCGCGGGACGCCTCGCCAAGGCGGCGTAAGTTTGGACTAATATACGCTCCCTCTCCCCAAGCACAGCGCGCTCCCTCTCCCGCTTGCGGGAGAGGGTTGGGGTGAGGGCGATACAAGCACTGACTCAGCAAGCATGGAGCGGAGTGCCCTCACCCGGATCGCTGCGCGATCCGACCTCTCCCGCAAGCGGGAGAGGTTAAGGCAGGGCGAGCCTCACCACATCGATCAGCACCGCCGGCGCGACGCCGAACAGGATGATCAGCACCACGCACACAGCGATCAGCCCCTGATCGAGCCGCGGCAACGGCTCGGCCTCTTCGTGCAGATGGCCGAAGAACGGCGCGGTGAAGAACCGTGCGTAGTAATAGAAGCCGAGCGACGCGCCGGCGACGGTGATCGCCAGCAGCGTCCATAGGCCGCGATCGACCAGTACGTGCAGCAGATATAATTTGCCGATGAAGCCGCCCGCGGCCGGCAATCCCGCCAGCGACAGCAACGACAGCGACAGCGCGATCGCCTCCAGCGGGCGGCGCTTGATCAGCCCGTGCAGATCGTACAACGTCGGCGCGCGGCCGAGCGCGGCCGAGACGCACAGCACGCCGAGCATCGCCGGCGCGTAGACGGCGAGATAGAACAGCACCGCCTCCGCGACGCGCGGGGCGCCCGAGGCCAGGATCAGCGCGATGTAGCCGGAATGCGCGATGGTCGAATAGCCGAGCATCCGCGGCAATTGCGGTTGGCGCAGAGCCAGCAGATTGCCGACCACCACCGAGGCGACGCCGAGCGCGGCGAGGCCCGAGCTCCACACCGGCTCCGGCAGGTGCGCAGTGAGAAACAGCCGCAGCAACACGAGCGCCACAGCGGCTTTCGACACCACGCCGGCCAGCGCCGCGGCGCTCGCGGGCGCGGCTTCGAACGCATCGGGCGTCCACATGTGGAACGGCGCCAGCGAGAACTTGAACGCAAGACCCGCGAGCAGCAGCGCGGTGCCGAGCGCGGCCAGCGCGCCGTGCCCGGTCCAGCCGGTGAAATCGAGCGCGCCGGTCTCGGCATAGATCAGGGCTGTGCCGAGCAGCAGCGCCGCCGAGGCCAGCCCGCTCATCACCAGAAACTTGTAGGCGGCTTCCAGCCCCTGCCGCGTCAACCGGTAGGCGAACAATGCGATCAGCGACAGGCTGATGATCTCGATGCCGAGAAACAGCGTCGCCGCATGGCCGGCTCCCGCCAGCGTCGCTGCGCCGAGCGCAACCAGCACCAGCAGCGACGGCGCCTCCTTGGCGGGGTGGCCGGTGCGCAGGAAGATCAACGCGCCCAGCGAGGCGAGACAGACATAGGCCACGCCGAACCGGGCGATGCCGTCGTCGGTGAACAGCGCACCCAGCGGCGCCGACGGCGCGCCGATCCGCAGCAGCACCAGCGTCACAGCCGCAACCAGGCCCGCGGCAGCCGCCGCCTGCGCGGCTTCGATGCGCGCCAGCGGCACCAGCATCATCGCTGCGACAGCGGCGATGGCCAGCGCGATGAGCGGCGAAAGCGCGGCGAACTGGGCTGCGGTCATGGCTGCGGCAGCACCAGAGCGGCCTTGATCGCGGGCTCCAGCAGCGCCAGCAGGCTCTGCGGATACAGGCCGATTACCAGCGTGGCGAGGCCCATCGCCAGCACCGGCCCATATTCACGCCAGGTCAGGTCGGCGACCGGCGCGCCGAGCCGCGGCTGACCGAACACCAGCCCCTTCAACAGCCGCGTCGCGTAGATCACCGAGACCACCAGCGTCGACAGCGCCAGCAGTGCGAACACCCAATTGACCTGGAAGATGCCGACGACCACCAGCGCCTCGCCGACGAAATTCGCCGTGCCGGGCAGCGCCAGCAGCGCCGAGCAGAACAGCGCGAAGGCCGCAGCGAAGCGCGGCGCGATCTGCTGCAGGCCACCGAGCTGGCGCAGATCGCGGGTGTGGGTGCGCTCGTACAGCGCCCCAATCAGCAGGAACAGCGCCGAGGCCGAGAACGAATGCGCGATCATCTCCACGGCGGCGCCGGCGACCGCGTAGTGCACGCCCGCGGCGATGCCCATCAGCACGATCGACATATGGGCGATCGAGGTATAGGCGACCAGCCGCTTGGCGTCGTTCTGGCCGCAGGCGACCAGGCCGCCATACAGCGCGCCAGCAGCGCCGAGCGCAATGCCGTAGGGCGCGACCGCTTCGAGCCCCTGCGGAAACAGCATCGGCGCGAAGCGGAACAGGCCGTAGGCGCCGGTCTTCAGCAGGATGCCGGCGAGCAGGATCGAGCCCGCGGTCGGCGCCAGCGTATGCGCCTCAGGCAGCCAGGCGTGGAACGGCGGCACCGACAGCTTGACCAGAAACGCCAGCGAGAAGCCGAGCAGCATCCAGACCTGCACCGACGTACTGAGCTTCATCTCCGCGAGTTCGAACGCGCTGAAGGTCATGTGATCGGCCATCGACGCCAGCGCAAACGCCGCCGCCAGCAGGCCGAAGCCCGCGACCGCATTGAAGATCAGGAATTTCAGCGCCGCGCCTTCCCGATCGCCATGGCCCCAGACCGCGATCAGCGTGAACGCCGGCACCAGCATCGCTTCCCAGAAGAACGCGAAGATCAGCAGATCGAACGAGAGGAAGACGCCGATCGTCGCCGCCACGGTCCAGCACAGGCAGGCATGGAACAGCCCGGACTGGGTGCGGATCTCCGACCACGACGCCATCACCGAGATGATGCCGAGCCCGGCCGATATCGCGATCAGCGCCGCCGACAACCCGTCCATCGCGAAATCGAGCGAGATACCGAACGACGGCACCCACGGATAGGAGACCTTGGCGTACCAGCGGCCTTCCGGCGCGCCGGCGACGATCGCCATCAGCAGCACCAGCATCAGCGCGAAGGTCGCGATCGTGACCCAGCGCTCGCGCTCACCGCGCCCCGCGATGAAGAATGCGACGAAGCCGCCGATGGCCGGCAGCAGAATGAGCGCGATCAGCGCCATGACGTCCCCCAAGCATAAAGTAGAAGCGCCGCGCAGCCGAGCGCGATCCAGAGCGAATGATCGCGGACGCGGCCGGTCTGCAGCCGCCGTGCCTGCGCCCAGGCGTGACTAAAGCCGCCTGCGAATCCCATCCACGCCCGATCGATCTGATCGGGATTGAACCGTGCGACGAAACTGCCGACAAATACCCGCGCGACGATGATCAGAATCCGGCCGACCGGATCTCCGGCGACGAGACGCACCACAGGGGTCTGCCCGTCGGTCGCACGCGATATGAAATCAGGCTGGGCCGCCTCTTTCCCGAACGCGCGACCGAGCGGATCGTCCGCCATCAGTCCCGGCGCGTCAACGCCTTCCCGGCGCAGCGCCGCCGCCTGCGCCACCGCTTCGGTGCCTTCGGCGTTACCGAGCACCGTGGCGAGATGCCGGAAGCGCCGGACGATGTAGTAGTAATACAGGATCTCGATGCGGAGGGCGCGGACATGGCGCAGCCGCTTCGCGAAATGCTCCAACTCCCGCGGATGCCGGACGAGCTGCCGCGCCAGCACCACGCCGAGCAGCGGCGCGGCGGCGCCGAGCAGCGTCGGCAGCAGCGGGAGATGGTCCTCCGTGCCACCGGCGAAGCCGATCAACGCACCCACCGACAGCCCACCGACCACGGCAACCGCCGTGAGCACGACCAGCGGGATCATCACCGCGGCCCCGCCCCAGGGCGGCGCGGCGAGATCGGCGGACTGGCTGCCGGCGACGAACACCACACGGAACGCATAGGCGGCGGTCAGCATCGCGGCCGCGGCAGCCAGCAGCCACAGCGGCACGCCCCACGGCCCGCTGCTCCACACCGCGGCGAGCACCGCTTCCTTCGAATACCAGCCCGCCGTGATCACCGGCAGGCCGGCGAGCGAGGCGGCGCCGATCGCAAAGCTCCAGAACGCCCAGGGCTGGCGATAGCGCGCGCCGCGCAACGCCTCGATCGCGGTCGAGCCGCCGGAGGCGTGGCTCATCACGCCGGCGCTGAGGAACAGCAGCGACTTGAACGCGGCATGGATCGCGAAGTGCGCCAGCGCCACCGCCGGCGCGCCGAGCCCGAGCGCCAGCACCATGAAGCCGATCTGACTCATGGTCGAGAACGCCAGCAGCTTCTTGATATCGGTCTGGATCACCGCGATCAGCGCGCCGCCGGCCGCGGTGAGGATGCCCAGCATCGCCACCATCGCGGAGATTTCCGGTGCGGCGGCGAACAGCGGCGCGAGCCGCGCCAGCAGGATCACGCCGGCGGCCACCATCGTGGCGGAATGCAGCAGCGCCGACACCGGCGTCGGGCCGGCCATCGCGCTCGGCAACCAGGTGTGAAACGGAAATTGCGCCGATTTGCCAAGCGCGCCGAGCGCGATCAGGCCGGCAATCGGCGCCAGCCGCCAGGGGTCCATTCCGGGCACCACGGCCAGCATGCCGTCGAGCCGCGTGGTGCCGGCGGACAGGAACAGCATCATCAGGCCGGCGAGCAGCAGGCTGTCGGCGATCCGGGTGGTGATCAGCGCCTTGCGCCCGGCCGACACCGCCTTCGGCAGCTTGTCGTAGAACGCGATCAGCATGAAGCTGCACAGGCCGATGGTCTCCCAGCCGAGGAACAGCAGGATGACGTCGGCGGCGAACACCACCGCCAGCATGCCGGCGAGAAACAGATTCATCAGCGCGAAATAGCGGCGCAGATCCGGCAACGGCTCGGAGGCCATATACGCGCCGGAATAGATCAGCACCAAGGCGGCCACCACGCTGACCGTGCCGCCGGTGACCATGCTGAGCGGATCGAGCGACATCGCGATCTGGGCGACGAACATGCCGGCGTCGATCGTCAGGATCGGCACCACCGCGCCGGCGACGCAGGCGCCGTCGAGGCAGGACAGCGCGACCGGCGCGAACAGGATTGCCGGCAGCACCGCGGCGCCGACGCCGATCGCGATCACCACCGCGCGCGACAGCGCCAGCGGGATCAGCGACAGCACCACGAAGCCGATCAGCGCCGGGACCGGAACGAAGGGGAGCAGCGAGGCCATGCTCATCCCTTCATGCCGCTGATGACGTCGCTGTCGTCGCTGCCGGCGGTGCGGCGGATGCGCAGCAACAGCGCCAGCCCGACCGCGACCTCGGCTGCGGCCAGCGTCAGCACGAGAATGAGCATTCCCTGCCCCTGCGGGTCGGCATGATAGGCGCCGGCGGCGACGAAGGCGAGCGCCGGGCCGCTCAAGGCGACCTCAAGGGCGACGAGCTGAAACAGGATGCCGCGCCGCGCCAGCACGCCGAACAGCCCGATCGCGAACAGGCCGGCGGCGAGGATCATCATGCCGATCAGATCGGAGCCGGTCATGGGCGCCCCCCCGGCGAGCGATCGCTGCGGCCGATATGGCGGACGCCTACCAGGCCGGCGAGCAGCAGCAGCGAGGCGAGCTCGACCGCCAGCGCCCATGGCCCGAACAGCAGCCGGCCGACCTGCTGCGCCGACACCGGGGCGGCGGCGGTGTTGCCCGCGATGCCGAACTCCCCGAACAGGAACGGCGCGAGGATCAGCACCGACAGCAGCAGCGGCAGCGGCCAGGCGCCGCGCAGCCCGGCCCGCTCGCGCGTGATCGATTCCGGGGAGATCGGCAGCGTCATCACCACGAACACGAACAGCACCACGATCGCACCGGCATAGATCAGGATCAGCAGCACGGCGGCGAACGCCGCCCCCAGGGCGAAGAACGCCACCGCCAGCGCCAGCAGCATCACCACCAGATACAGCAGCGCGTGCACGGCATTCGGCCGCGTCACCGCGATCGCCGCGGACACCAGCGCGAAGCCGCCGGCATAGATCGCCAGCCACAGGCTCATGGCAGCAGCCCCTTCAGATCGACCGGCGGGGATTCGTTCTCGGCGCAGCCCTTGTCCTTGCCGTCGATCGCCTTGCCGGCGACCGACCAGTAGCGATAGCCGCGCACCTTGCCCTCGCCTGCAATCAGCAGATCGTGCTTCTCGTAGACCAGCGCGTCGCGGCGCCATTCGCCGAGTTCGAAATCCGGCGTGAGCTGGATCGCCGCGGTCGGACACGCCTCCTCGCAGAAGCCGCAGAAGATGCAGCGCGCGAAATTGATGCGGAAATGCTCCGGATACCAGCGGCCGTCGTCGGCGACCGCCTTGGAAAGATCGATGCAGCCGACCGGGCACACCGCCGCGCACAGGTTGCAGGCGACGCAGCGCTCCTGGCCGTCCGGATCGCGCGTCAGCACGATGCGGCCGCGGCTGCGCGGAAACAGCTTCGGCTTCTCTTCCGGATAAAGCTGCGTCTCCGCCTTGACGAACAGCTTGCGGCCGACCCGCAACATCGCTTCCAGCCAGCCGATCATGGCGCGCTCCTCGCCACCACGACGATGCCGGTCAGCAGCAGGTTGAGCAGCGACAGCGGCAGCGCGATCTTCCAGGCGAAGCCGAGCAACTGATCGTAACGTGGCCGCGGCAGCGTCGCGCGCAGCCAGACGAACACCACGGCGATCACCGCGGTCTTGAGGCCGAACCAGATCGGCCCCGGCAACCATGGCCCGAGCCAACCGCCGAAGAACAGCGTGACCGCCAGCGCCGAGACCAGCAGCACCGCCAGATATTCGCCGAGGAAGAACAGGCCGAACGACATGCCGGTGTATTCGGTGATGAAGCCGGCGACGAGATCGTTCTCGGATTCCGGCAGGTCGAACGGCAGACGATGCGCGGCCGCGACGCCGGCGATGCAGAACAGCGCCGCGCCGAGCGGCTGCAGCACCACGAACCAGACGTCGCGCTGTGCTTCGACGATCGCGTGCATCGACAGCGAGCCTGCGAGCATCACCGCGCCCATCAGCGACAGGCCGAGAAACACCTCGTAGGCCAGCATCTGTGCCGCCGCACGCATGCCGCCCATCATCGAGAACCGGTTGTTCGACGCCCAGGCACCGAGCATCGCGGCGTAGGCGGTGAGCCCCATCATGCCGAGCAGAAACAGTACGCCGACATCGACGGGAGCGAGCACCAGCCCGTCGCCGAAGGCGACGACGCCGAAGCCGGCGAGCACCGGCGTCGCGGCGATGGCTGGCGCGAGGATGTAAGTGAGCTTGTCGGCGCCGGGCGGCGGCCGGTCTTCCTTGGTCAGAATCTTGACGGTGTCGGCGACCCATTGCAGCGAGCCGAACGGGCCGACGCGGTTGGGGCCGTAGCGCTCCTGCACGAAGCCGAGCAGCCGCCGCTCAACCCATGTAAACGTGCCGGCGACCACCAGCAGCGCCATGATCAGCACGGCCGAAATGATCGCGGTGATGATGAGGCCGATCATCGCGCAGCCTCCAGCCGCACCCGGCGCAGCGGCCCGCGCGGCGCGTCGATGCCGGCGCTGATCGCCACACAGCCGCGCGGCAGCGAGGCGTCGAGCGAAATCGTCGCAGCGCAGGCTCGGCCGTCGATCAGCACCGCGGCGCCTGGCGCGAGGCCATGCAGCGCGGCGTCGTCGGGATGCAGCAGCAGCCGCGGCGCCGGCGCGCGGGCGGCGAGCAGCGCACTGGCGCGGCTGAGTTCGAAACCCGAGAACGCATCGTGCAGCGGCACCATCAACAGGCCTTCGCCTGCGACGGGTTCAGAGGGCGGCGGATCGATCAGCGCAGCCGCATTCGGCTTCAGCAGCATGGCGCCCGGATCGCCGCCGCGCAGCGGGCCGCCGATCTCTTCCATGAAGCGCGTGACGTTGTTGGCAGAGTGCAGGCCGGCGGTCTTATAGCTGGTGATCAGCGGCGGCGGCACCGCGGTGCCGCGTGCGCCCTTGATGCCGAACGTCATCGGCCCGTCGGGATCGATCGGAATCACAGCGTCGGCGAATTGTCCGGCACGGTCGTCGGCGGTGCGGGCGGAATACGGCCGCGGCGCGCGCGTGACCTGGCCGTCGGCCATCATGAAATCCGCATTCGGCGCGGCATCGGCGACGCCGACCAGATCCGGCCACTCGACGATCAGATCGCCGATCAGCGCGTCGAGGCTGTGCCAATCGCCGGCGCCGAACGCATCGAGTCTGCGCCACGCCGACGGCGCGCTGTCCTGAGGCGGCACCGCGGCGAAGAAGCGCTGCGCGCGGCCCTCGTAGTTGACGAAAGTGCCGGCGCAGCCGGTGAACGGCGCGACCGGCAGCGCGACCGATGCCCGCGCGGTGGTTTCGCTGGCCATCGAATCCAGCGCCACCACCGACTTCGCCGCAGCGAACAGCCGTTCGACGCTGGCGCGCGGCGCGCGTTCGAACAGCTCGTTCTCCAGCACGATCGCTGTCTTGGCCGCGCCGCGCTCCAGCAATGCCGCGGCGCTGTCGAGACCGTCGCCGCCGAGCAAGGCCAGGCCGATGCTGTTGGCCTCCGGCGGCAGCAGCACGATCCGGGCCTTGGCGCCGAGCGCCGAGGCGATCGCCGCTGCGGCCTCGATGATGTCGGCGACGCCGAGCGAGCAACCGGCGACGATCAGCGGACGCTGCGCGACTGCGAGGATCTCGGCGACGCGCGTGGTATCGGCATCGCCCTGCGCCTCGCCACGCAGCGCGGCTGCGACGCCGGCGCCTAACGCAGCGATCGCCTGCGGGTCGCGCCGGAGAGAAAGCGCCGCGATGTGATCGAGCGGATCGGCGACCGGCGTCACCAGCGCGATCGGCGAGCGGCGGCCTTCGCCGGCGGTTCGCACCGCCGGATCGAGCCAGCGCGGCACGCCCTTCTGTTCCGCGAGGTCGCGCTCGGCGCCGCGCGCGGTCTGCCGCAGCGCCAGCGCCAGCCGCGGCGATGCGTTGGTGAGATCGTCGCCCAGCACCAGCACGGCGTCGGCCCGCTCCACATCCGCAAGCGACGCCACGGTCGCGGGTCCCGCGCGCACAATCGCGACGATGCGGCGGACCATCGTCGCCTCGGCGTCGGAGACGCCGGCGAAGAACCGCTCCGGCCCGACCAGCCGCTGCAACGCGTAGTTCGCCTCCAGCGAGGCGCGCGGCGAGCCGATGCCGATCGCGCCTTCGGCAACGACGGCGTGCGCCGCCGCGCAGGCGTCGGCTTCACTGGCGGCCTCGCCTTGCATCAAGGGCGTCAGGAGACGCTTGTCGGAGACGACGTGGAGCGGGCCGTAGCGGCCACGATCGCAGATGAAATAGCCGTTCAGCGCGCCGTGATAGCGGTTCTGCACCCGCTTGACCCGGCCGTCGCGCTGATCGACCAGAATGTTGCAGCCGAGCGAGCAATGCGGGCAGATCGACGGCGTCGCCCGCATGTCCCATTTGCGCGCGTAGTCCTGAGACCAGCCCTTGTCGTTGAACACGCCGGTCGGACACACTTCGGCGAGATTGCCGGCGAACGGGCTGTCCAGCGGGCCGTCCTCGGCGCGGCCGAAATACACGTCGTCGTGCGCGCCGAAGGCATCGAGATCGCGCCCGCCGGCATAGTCGCGATAGAACCGGGTGCAGCGATAGCAGGCGATGCAGCGGTTCATCTCGTGCGTCAGCAGCGGCCCGAGATCCTGATTGCGATGGGTGCGCTTGTCGAAGCGATAGCGGCGAATGGCGTGGCCGGTGGCGATTGTCATGTCCTGCAGATGGCAGGAGCCGGCCTCCTCGCACACCGGGCAATCGTGCGGATGGTTGACCATCAGCCACTCGATCACCTGCGCGCGAAACGCCACCGCCTCGGGATCGCTGACCGAGACGCGCTCGACATCCGCGACCGGCGTCATGCAACTCATCACGATCCGGCCTTCGGTATCGTTCGGGCCGGCATACACCTTCACGGCGCATTGCCGGCAGGCCCCGACCGAGCCGAGCGCGCCATGCCAGCAGAAATACGGCACATCGACCCCGTGCGTCAGGCATGCCGACAACAGGTCCTCGTCGTCCTTGGCCTCGATGATGCGGCCGTCGATCTCGATCTTCTTGGTCATGCGCGGCCCACCGGACAGGAGCCCTGCAGATGGGCAGCGAAGATATCGCCGAAGCGTTCGAGGCCGCTGCGCAGCGGCGTCAGCGCGCCGGTGTTGAGGTCGCAATAGGAGCGGCCGGACGGGCCGGACAGCGCGACGTGCTGGTGCAGCAGGTCGATATCGCCGCGCGTGCCCTTGCCGGCCTCGATCGTGTCGAGCAGCTTCGCCACCCACGGCAGCCCGTCGCGACAGGGCGTGCACAGCCCGCAGCTCTCGCGCGCATAGAACCGCATGTGGCGGCCGATCGCCGCCACCGGACAGGCGTGGTCGTCCAGCACGATCAGCGCGCCGGTGCCGAGCGAAGAGCCGGCCCTCTTGGTGTGCGCGAAGTCGAGCGGCACGTCGAGCTCGGCCGTCTCCAGAAACGCCGTGGCGCCACCGCCGGGCTGGAAGGCGAACAGCGCGCGGCCTTGACGAATGCCGCCGCACAGATCGAACAATTCGCGTGCGGTGGTGCCCATCGGCGCCTCGATCAGTTGCGGACGCGCGACGCAGCCGGAGACGCCGTACAGCTTGGTGCCGCCTTCGTTGGTGTGCGACAAACCCTGATACCACTCGGCGCCGTGCTCGACGATCGAGGGCACCGCCGACAGCGTCTCGACATTGTTGACCGTGGTCGGCCGACCCCACAGCCCGCTGACGGCGGGATAAGGCGGGCGATGCCGCGGCACGGGACGTTCGCCTTCCAGCGCGGCGATCAGCGCGGTCTCCTCGCCGACGATATAGCGGCCGGCCGAGGCGTGCACCCGCATCGTCAGATCGAAGCCCGAGCCGAGAATGTCGCGGCCGAGCAGGCCGGTCTGTTCGGCCTCGACGATGGCGCGGGAGAGCGCGGCGGCGGCGGCGCGATATTCGTCGCGCACCAGGATGATCACTTCGGTTGCGCCCATCGCATAGGCGGCGATCGTGGCGCCCTCGATCAGTTGTTGTGGCAACGCCTCCATCAGCAGGCGGTCCTTGAACGATCCGGGCTCGGTCTCGTCGCCGTTGACGCAGAGATAGCACGCGCCCGGCCCGGCCTTCTCGGCACCGGCGCGCATGAAGCGCCATTTGTTGGCGGTCGGGAATCCCGCGCCGCCGCGACCACGCAAACCCGCGGCTTCGATCAGCGCGATGATCGCCTCGGGGCTGTGGCGCTTCAAGGCCAGCGCCAACCCAGCGCCGCCGCCGAGCCGGCGCCATGCGGCGAGGCTGTGCGGCTGACGATCGGCCGTGGCGCGGCCGGTGAGCGGCTTGTCGCTCATCGCGCACCTCCGATCAGCGCGTCGAGATCGTCCGCCGTCAACGGCCCGACCAGCTTGCGCTCCGGCCCGACCAGCGCCACCGGGGCAAGGTCGCAGCCGCCGACGCAGCAGATGTTGATCAGCGTGAACTTGCCGTCCGGCGTGGTCTCGCCGAAGCCGATGCCGAGCCGGCTCATCACCGCGTCGCGCACGGCGTCGCCACCGCACAGAAAGCAGCTCAGCCCGTCGCACAGCAGGATCACGGTATCGCCGACCGGGCTCCGGAAGATCTGGCTGTAGAAAGTGGCGAGGCTGTCGATCTCGGCGGTGGTCACGCCGAGCGCCTCTGCTGCTTCCTTCAGATGCGCGTCGGAGACCCAGCCTTCGGCCTCCTGCACCAACTTCAGCGCTTCCAGCATCGCGGCCTTCGGCCCGCCGTGATGGGCGGCGGCCTGCGCGATCGCGGTCCTGATGGCGGGGCTGAGGCTCATCGGTCGACGTCCGACATCACGTAGTCGATACTGCCCAGATAGGCGACGAGATCGGCCACCATCATGCCGGGCGCCACCGCCGAAATCATCTGCAGATGCGGGAACGACGGCGTGCGAATCCGCGTGCGATAGCTCGACGGTTCGCCGTCGGAAATCAGCGCGAATTGCGTGAGCCCGCGCACGGTCTCGACCTGCCCGGTGGTCTCACCCGGCGGCAGCACCGGCCCCCAGCTGGCGCCGACGAAATGATGGATCATGGTCTCGATGTCGTGCAGCATCCGCTCGCGCGGCGGCGGCGTGGTCAGCGGATGGTCGGCCTTGATCGGGCCGGACGGCATGTTGTCGACGCACTGCCGGATGATTTTCAGCGATTGGCGGATCTCCTCGACCCGCACCACGGTGCGGTCGTAGCAATCGCCGTTATGGCCGACCGGAATTTCGAACTCGAAATTCTCGAAGCCCGAATAGGGCCGCGCCTTGCGGACGTCCCATGCGGAGCCGGTCGCGCGCAGCCCGGGCCCGGTGACGCCCCAGTCCAGCGCCATCGCGGTGTCGTAGGCAGCAACTCCCTTGGTCCGCGCCTGGAAGATCTCATTGCGCAACACCATGCCTTCGTAGTCGGCAAGCCGCGCCGGCATCCAGTCGAGGAATTCGCGCACCAGCCTGTCCCAGCCCTGCGGCAGGTCCATCGACAGCCCGCCGATGCGGAAATAGCCGGGATGCATCCGCGCGCCGGTGATCGCCTCGATCACCCGGTAGCCGCGCTCGCGATCGACGAACATGTAGAACACCGGCGACATCGCGCCGGTGTCCTGCGCCATGGTGCCGTAGAACAGCAGGTGATTCATGATGCGGAACATTTCCGACAGCATCACCCGCACCGTCAGCGCGCGATCCGGTACGGTGATGCCGCAGGCTTTCTCGACCGCCTGCAGATACGGCATCTCGCCCATCACGCCGCCGAGATAGTCGACGCGGTCGGTGTAGGGCAGGAAATTGTGCCAGGTCTGGCGCTCCGCCATTTTCTCGGCGCCGCGATGATGGAAACCGATGTCCGGCCGCGCCGCGACGATCTCCTCGCCATCGAGCGCCAGCACGATGCGAAACACGCCATGGGTCGCCATGCTGTGCGGCCCGTAGTTCAGGATCATCAGTTCGACGCCGTCGCGATGCGTCGGCAGGCCGAATTTCTCCGGATCGGCGGCGAGCGCGTGCTCCTTGGCGTCGAACAGCGCCGCGGTCATGTTGAACAGCGGCCGCTCGGTGGCGCGGCCGGGCTGGGTCTTGCGCATCGGATGGCCTTCCCATCCGGGCGGCAGCAGAATGCGCAGCGAATGCGGCTGGGCTTCGAATTCGACGCCGAACATGTCATAGGCTTCGCGCTCGTACCACGCCGCGTTGGGGTACACGCCCGCGATCGACTTCGCGCTCGGATACTCGGCGTCGAGCCCGACCTTCAGCCGGATGTCGGCGTTGCGCTCGTGCGACATCAGATGGCTGGCGATGGTGATGCCGGACGGCGGCTGCCCCTCGCGATGTTTGCGCGCGGTCTCGTCGATCGCCCACAGATCGACCAGCATCCTGAACGGGCGCTCGACCTCGTGCTTCAGATAGCGATGCACGGCAGCCGACGCCTCCGGACGGATCCACACCGTCGGAAACCGCTCACGCGTGGTCTGCTCGCCCAGCACCGCGTCTCCGAATCGCGCGCCGAGTTCGCTGACGAGGTCGGTTGCGCTCACAATGTCTCCGGCGGATCGAGAAGGGTCTGCGCCATACGTTGGTCGTGACGCTCGTCGCGCCGGCGCGGCGCATCGAAGCCGAGGCCCGCACTGTTGCCGACGGTGACGCCGAGCGGCCGGCGTTCGCTGCCGACCTGCTGCTGCAGCATGATCAGCGCATCGAGCATCGCTTCCGGGCGTGGCGGGCAGCCGGGGATATAGACATCGACCGGAATGAAGCGGTCGACGCCCTGCACCACCGAGTAGATGTCGTACATGCCGCCCGAACAGGCGCAGGCACCCATCGCGATCACCCAGCGCGGCGCCCGCATCTGCTCGTACAGCCGCAGCAGCGGCGCGGCCATCTTGTGAAACACCGTGCCGGAGACGACCAGCAGATCGGCCTGCCGCGGCGAGGCGCGGATCACTTCGGCGCCGAACCGCGCCTGGTCGTAGACCGGCGTCAGCGCGGTGACCTGTTCGACGTAGCAGCACGACAGACCGAAATTGAACGGCCACAGGCTGTGCTTGCGCGACCATGCGGTCAGGTCCTCGAGCGTGGTGAACAGGCTCGACAGCGCCATGTGTTGTTCGACGGAGACCGGCTCGGCCGGCTGAAGCGCATGGGGCGGCAGGTCAGTCATCGCTTGCGCTCCTTGTGCCAGTCGAGCGCGCCGTCGGCCCACAGATAGACCAGCGCCAGCAGCAGCACGCCGATGAATACCGCCGCCTCGATCAGCCCGAACCAGCCGGTGTCGCGCGCCGCGACCGCCCAGGCGAACAGAATCGCGACTTCCATGTCGAAGATGACGAACAGCGCAGCGATCAGGAAATATGGTGCGTTGATCGGCCCCTGCTGCGGCGCGGCCGGCAGCACGCCGCCCTCATACGGCACGTCGGGGCGCGCGCCGGCGCGCTTCTCGCGCAACAAGGCGGCAACGACGATGATCGCCGCCACGATGCCCGCGGAGAGCGCGACATGGATCGCCAGCGCGGCATCCGGATTGATCGGGAAGATCGAGTCACTCACCGACGAGGCTCCTGGCGAACGGCAAACAGCAACGCGCGCGATTCGAACCCGTCTGGAATCCGGACCGCCCGTGCGTCATGGTGACCATGTCATCCAGGTCGTCAAGGACCGTTGACGCCGATCAAGCTCCGCACCGGCGCCTATCCGAATCCGGATTTGATATCCGCGACTTGGAACCGGGTTGCGAACTTGCAAAGCGTTCTCCGGCGGGGCTTTCCGCGGCGCGGCGGCGGCGCGCATCACGTGATTCGAACAGCTGCATTGCGCTGCGGCACGATGCCGCCCCGCTTCTTGATCATGCGCATGGATGGCAGTCAGTGACATCGTCACCGGGCCCGACCGCCGCTCGCCATCCACCGAGACTGTCAGCGGCCGCATTTCGCTGCGCGACAAAATGATCTATCGCTAGCGGGTTCCATCGCTGCGGGGCGCCGATGTCGCTGTTTCGTGTTTATACGCGCGTGCTCGAGCTGCTCGGCAAAGAGCGGCGGCTCGGCTGGACGCTGGCCGTCGCCAATCTGTTGCTCGCCACCGCGCAATTCGCCGAACCGGTGCTGTTCGGCCGGATCGTCGATGTGATGTCCGGCAATCTCGCCACCGGCGCGCTGGCGCCGGAGGCGCGCTCGCCGTGGCCGCTGCTCGCCGCCTGGGTCGGCTTCGGCCTGTTCACGATTTTCTGCTCGGCCGCCGTCTCGCTGCACGCCGACCGTCTTGCGCATCGCCAAAGGCAGGCGGTGCTGACCAGCTATTTCGAACACATCCTGCAGCTGCCGACGACGTTCCATACCGGCACGCATTCGGGTCGGCTGATCAAAGTGATGCTGCAGGGCACCGATGCGCTGTGGCGGGTGTGGCTCGGTTTCTTCCGCGAACACTTCGCCGCGCTGCTCTCTTTGCTCGTGCTGTTGCCGCTGTCGCTGTACATTAACTGGCGGCTGGCGATGCTGCTGTTCGCATTGTGCGGCGTGTTCACGGTGCTGACCACGCTGGTGGTCCGCAAGACCTACGGCCTGCAGAGCGAGGTCGAGGCGCAATACAGCGACCTGTCCGCCCGCGCCTCCGATGCGCTCGGCAACGTCGCGCTGGTGCAGAGCTACGTGCGAATCGACGCCGAGGTCCAGGGCCTGCGCTTCGTCGCCGACAAGCTGCTGGCGGCGCAGATGCCGGTGCTGTCGTGGTGGGCGCTGGTGACGGTCATCACCCGCGCCTCGACCACGATCACCGTGCTGGCGATCTTCGCGCTCGGCATCGTCCTCAATCAGCAGGGTCTCACCAGCATCGGCGAGATCGTGATGTTTGTGTCGTTCGCGACCCTGCTGATCCAGCGGCTCGAGCAGGTGGTGAGCTTCGTCAACAGCCTGATGATGGAAGCGCCGCGGCTGCAGGAATTCATCGACGTGCTCGACGAGGTGCCGGCGGTCCGCGACCGGCCCAATGCGATCGATCCGGGGCGGCTGTCGGGGCTCGTCGAATTCCAGGACGTGTCGTTTTCCTATGACGGCAAGCGGCCGGCGGTCGAGGATCTGTCGTTCACCGCGCTCCCCGGGCAAACCATCGCGCTGGTCGGCGCCACCGGCGCCGGCAAGTCGACCGCGATCGCGCTGCTGCACCGCGCGTTCGATCCGCAGTCCGGCACGGTCAAGATCGACGGCATGGATATCCGCGGCCTGACGCTGGCGGGGCTGCGACGCAACATCGGCGTGGTGTTTCAGGAAGCGCTGCTGTTCGACCGCTCGATCGCCGACAATCTGCGCGTCGGCAAACCCGATGCCACCGACGCCGAATTGCGGCTGGCGGCCGAGCGCGCGCAGGCGCTGGATTTCATCGAGCGCAGCGGTCTCGGCTTCAATACCGCCGCGGGCGAGCGCGGCCGCATGTTGTCCGGCGGCGAACGGCAGCGGCTGTCGATCGCCCGCGCGCTGCTGAAGGATCCGCCGATCCTGATCCTCGACGAGGCGACCTCGGCGCTCGACGCGGTGACCGAAGCCAAGGTCAATCTCGCGCTCGACGAGGTGATGAGAGGCCGCACCACCTTCGTGATCGCGCACCGGCTCTCGACCATCCGCCACGCCACCCGAATCCTGGTGTTCGAGAACGGACGCGTGATCGAAAGCGGAACATTCGATGACTTGGTGGCGCAGCGCGGACACTTCGCGGAACTGGCGCGGGCGCAATTCATGGTTCAGGAGGACGCCCGGGCCAGCGTTGCCGCAGCCGCCGATCACGCGTCCGTCAGGCCGTGAGCACCGTCGAATTTCGGCCCCTTTCCTCACGGAATACCCCGGCGAGCTCTATTCGACGAGCACAAGCCGGTATAGGGTCGGGTCTGCTGGGCCAACGCCTGAACCCGAACGTCAACCCGTAAAGACCTCGTCCGCAACGGACGGATCTCAAAGGACCGGAATCGGATCGTGCAATTTTTCACCGCGCAGCCTCGCAGCCCTTCGCTGTTCTGGATCACCCTCACCGCCCTGCTGATGCTGACGGCTCTGCCGCGGATCGCCTCGGCGGAAGCTCTGCTGCTGGTCGAGGCCGATACCGGCAAGGTGCTGCAGGCGGAGAACGCCACCTATCCATGGTATCCCGCTTCGGTCACTAAGATCATGACCGCCTATGTGACGCTGAAGGCGGTGAAGGAAGGCCGGCTGACGCTCGACTCGCTGTTGACCGTGTCGCCGGTCGCCGCGGCGCAATCGCCGTCGAAGATGGGCTTCGCCCCCGGCACGCTGATCACCGTCGACAATGCGCTGAAGATGATGATGGTGAAGTCGGCCAACGACATCGCCGTGGTGCTGGCCGAAGGCGTCGGCGGCTCGGTCGACGGCTTCTCGGACATGATGAACACGACCGCGCAGCGGCTCGGCATGACCCAGACTCACTACGTCAATCCGAACGGACTGCCGGCCGAAGGCCAGGTCACCTCGGCGCGCGATCTGGCGATCCTGGCGCGCGCGGTGTTGCGCGACCTGCCGGAATACGAGCACTTCATGCACATCCCGGCGATCCGTTTCGGCAAGCGTGTCACCCACAATTTCAACAAGCTGATCGGCCGCTATCCCGGCGCCGACGGCTTCAAGACCGGCTTCATCTGCGCCTCTGGCTACAATCTGGTCGCCAGCGCCACCCGCAATGGCCGACGCCTGATCGCGGTGGTGCTCGGCGCCAATTCCGGGCAGGACCGCGCGGTCAAGGCGGCTCAACTGCTCGAACGCGGCTTCTCGGCCAACACGCTGGCATGGCTGACGCCGTCGCTCGGCACCGTCGACAACCTCGCGCCGATCGACGCCACCCCGCCCAACCTGCGCGACGAGATGTGCGGCCCCAAGCGCAAGCGCCCGGCCAGCGACGAGGACGAGCAGGTCGCCAGCGTCATCGCCAATGGCGACACGATGCTGTCGATGTTCTCGCCGCCGGCGCTGCGCCCGGTCGACATGATCGCCGCCGCGCCCGCCCCGACCGAACCGGTCCAGGTCTACACCGGGCCGACCCGGACCGGCGCAGCCTTGATCGCGGCCGCCGCCAGCGACGCCGAGCGCCAGGCCGCCGCCGGCAAGAAGAAGCTCGCCAAAAAGAAGAATGCGAAGCCGAAAGACGACGTCAAGGATGCCGCCCTCGGCGAAAAGCACAACGGCCGTACGACGGTCACGATCGATACCAGCAAGCCCAAACCCGCCGCTGCCAAACCTGACGTAGCCAGGCCCGCGGCTGCCAAGCCCGCCGCTACCAAGCCCGCCACCGCCAAGCCTGCCAATGCCAAGCCTGCCGGCGCCAAAGCAGCCAACGCAAAGCCAGCCGCCAAGCCCGAGACGCCGGCCGCGGCCGACAAGCAGGCGCCCCCGGCCAAACCCAAGGCGGCGGCCGCCAAGCCGGGACCGAAAGCCGCGACCGGCGAGACCAGGCCCGGCACCTGAGGGACATCCGGCTCGTCGGGCCGACTACCTGTATTAACCCCGAGTGTGGAGCGACCGCGTGCGGCGGCCGGTCAGCTTGCGTTCGGCCACGGCTTCGCTCAATACTCGACCGGCAATCAACAGGATTGAATTGCCGCGCCTTTCGGCCAATTCGTGGGGCCGGGGCGATGTGCGACAATCAATAACGCGGAGCGATGCGCTCCCGGCGATGTGAGGAAAAGACCATGGAGCGGATCTGGCTCAAGCACTACCCGCCGGGCGTGCCGGCGGACATCGACGTGACGCAATACGCATCGCTGGTCCAACTGCTCGAGGAGAGCTTCAGGGATTTCGGCGATCGCAAGGCCTTCATCTGCATGGACAAGGCGATCACCTATCGCGAGCTCGACGAGATGTCGGCCGCGCTCGGCGCCTATCTGCAGGGCAAGGGCCTGCAGAAGGGCGCGCGCGTCGCGCTGATGATGCCCAACGTCCTGCAATATCCGGTGGCGATCGCGGCGGTGCTGCGCGCCGGATTCGCCGTCGTCAACGTCAACCCGCTCTATACGCCCCGCGAACTCGAGCATCAGCTCAAGGACTCCGGCGCGGAAGCGATCATCGTGCTGGAAAACTTCGCCAGCACCGTCGAACAGGTGCTCGCCAAAACCGCCGTCAAGCACGTGGTCCTCGCCACCATGGGCGACATGCTCGGTTTCAAGGGCGTGATCGTCAATCTGGTGGTGCGCAAGATCAAGAAGATGGTGCCGGCCTATTCGCTGCCCAGCGCGGTGCCCTACAACGAAGCAGTCGCCGCGGGCCGCGGCCTCAAGCTCACCAAGCCGACACTCGGCCCCGACGACGTCGCCTTCCTGCAATATACCGGCGGCACGACCGGCGTGTCCAAGGGCGCGACGCTGCTCCATCGCAACATCGTCGCCAACGTCCTGCAGAACGACGCCTGGCTGCAGCCGGCGCTGGCGAAGCCGCCGCATGTCGATCAGCTGTTCATCGTCTGCGCGCTGCCGCTGTACCACATCTTCGCGCTGACCGCCTGCTACCTGCTCGGCGTGCGTGCCGGCGGCGTCAATCTGCTGATTCCGAACCCGCGCGACATGCCGGGCTTCATCAAGGAACTGATGAAGTATCAGGTCAACAGCTTCCCGGCGGTCAACACGCTGTACAACGGCCTGCTGCATTCGCCAGGCTTCGACAAGGTCGACTTCTCCAAGCTCAAGATCTCCAACGGCGGCGGCATGGCTGTGCAGCGCCCTGTCGCTGAAGCCTGGCTGAAGATGACCGGCTGTCCGATCGCCGAAGGCTACGGCCTGTCGGAGACCGCGCCGGTGCTGACCTGCAACCCCGCCACCGTCACCGAATTCAACGGCACGATCGGCGTGCCGGTGCCGTCGACCTATCTGTCGATCCGCGACGACGAGGGCAAGGAAGTGCCGTTCGGCACCCCCGGCGAAATCTGCGCCATGGGTCCGCAGGTGATGAGCGGCTACTGGAACCGACCGGACGAGACCGCGCTGGTGATGACCGCCGACGGCTATTTCCGCACCGGCGACGTCGGCGTGATGACGGAGGACGGCTTCACCAAGATCGTCGACCGCAAGAAGGACATGATCCTGGTCTCCGGCTTCAACGTCTATCCGAACGAAGTCGAGGAAGTGATCGCCACCCATCCGGGCGTGCTGGAATGCGCCGTGATCGGCGTGCCCGACAAGCGCACCAGCGAGGCGGTCAAGGCGTTCATCGTCAAGAAGGACCCCGACCTCACCGCCGAGGACGTCATCAAGTTCTGTCACACCCAGCTCACCAACTACAAGGTGCCGCGGCAGATCGAATTCCGCACCACGCTGCCGAAGACCAATGTCGGCAAGATCCTCCGCCGCGAACTGCGCGACGAGAAGAAGAACCAGGCGGCGGCTTAATTCGCTGGCGCTCAGCCGTGATCCTGAGGTGCGCGCCCTTGCGCGCCTCGAAGGATGACATCCGCGTGTGCGTGCGGCCCATCCTTCGAGGCCGCCGCTCTGCGGCGACGCCTCAGGATGACGCGGACACGTTTCTTCGATAACGCACGTCTTCGATAACGCACGCGTGAGGCGAACATCGACTCGCTCGCCGCCGCGCCAGATTGTCAGTTCGCCGATCGCGAGCTAGAACCGGGCCGAGCTTTTCAGGGAGAGACTGCAGATGACCATCAAGGTTGGCGACCGTTTGCCCGAGGCCACGTTCCGCGTCATGACCGCGGACGGCGTTCAGAGCAAAACCACCGACGACATCTTCAAGGGCAAGAAGGTCGCGCTGTTCGCTGTGCCCGGCGCTTACACCGGCACCTGCCACAAGATGCATCTGCCGAGCATCTTCCTCAACGCCTACGCGATCAAGGACAAGGGCGTCGACACCATCGCGATCGTTTCGGTCAACGATGCTTTCGTGATGAGCGCCTGGAAGCGCGACACCGACCAGCGCGACGAGGCGATCTTCCTCGCCGACGGCAATTCCGACTTCACCAAGGCGATCGGCATGGAGATGGACGGCTCCGGATTCGGATTGGGCACCCGCTCGCTGCGCTATTCGATGCTGGTCGACGACGGCGTGGTGACCAAGCTCAACCTCGAGCCGAATCCCGGCAAAGTCGAAGTCTCCGGCGGCGACACGCTGCTGGGGCAGCTGTAACCGGACTAACGACACAACGCTCGTCATCCTGAGGTGCGCGCGCTGTTGCGCGCGCCTCGAAGGATGGGCCGCTTGCACGCGTTTCCGCATCCTACGAGGCTCGCCCTTCGGGCTCGCTCCTCAGGATGACGGCACGACGACGTATACCGCCTCAACCAATCCGCGATTTCATCCGATTCTCGGTGAGCCCGTCCCGGGCCAACTGATCGGCGCGTTCGTTTTCGTCGTGGCCGGCGTGGCCCTTGACCCAGTGCCAGCGCACCTGATGGCTCTTCAGTGCGGCGTCGAGGCGCTGCCACAGATCGACGTTCTTCACCGGCTTCTTGTCGGCGGTCTTCCAGCCGTTGCGCTTCCAGTTGTGGATCCAGCTGCCGATGCCGTTCTTGACGTACTGGCTGTCGGTGTAGAGATCGACCGTGCACGGCCGCGTCAGCGCTTCCAGCGCCGAGATCGCCGCGAGCAATTCCATCCGATTGTTCGTGGTATGGGCTTCGCCGCCTTTGAGTTCTTTTTCGGTGTCGCCGAATTTGAGGATGGCCCCCCACCCCCCGGGGCCGGGGTTGCCCGAACAGGCACCGTCGGTGTGGATCACCACCGGGCGGGGGCCGGCCCCGGCTTCGCTCAGAGCCCCGCTCACGCCACCGCTCCCGCAGCTTCGACACCATAATCGCGAATGCTGGCGACATTTTGCTGGAAGCGCAGCTTGCGGAAATATTCCAGCGGATCCTTCGGCTTGACCAGCGCGCCTTCCGGCACGTCGAGAACATCGACCAGCCGGGTCAGCAGGAAGCGCATCGCCGCGCCGCGCGCCAGCAGCGGCAGCGCCGTCTGCTCGGCCTCGCTCAAGGCGCGGCCGCGTTGATACGCATTCAGCAGCGCCCGCGCCTTGGTGACGTTGAAGGCGTGGTCCGGCTCGAAGCACCAGGCATTCAGGCAGATCGCCACGTCGTAGGCGAGGATGTCGTTGCAGGAGAACGGGAAGTCGATCAGTCCCGACAGCGTGTCGCCGATGAAGAAAACGTTGTCCGGAAACAGATCGGCATGGATCACGCCAGTCGGCAGATGCCGCGGCCAGCGGCCTTCGAGGTGATCGAGCTCGGCGGCGATGAAATCGCGCAAGCCTGGCTGGATCTCGTCGGCGCGCGCGGCGGCGAGGTCGAACAGCGGCCGCCAGCCCGACACCGACAGCGGATTGGCGCGATGCTGCGGAAAATCCAGGCCGGCGAGGTGCATCTTGGCCAGCGCCTCGCCGACGCCGGCGCAATGCACCGCGTTGGGACGGCGCGGCCAGACGCCTTCGAGGAAATTGATGATCACCGCCGGGCGGCCGGACAACGCGCCGCAGATCTCGCCGTCGCGGGTCTTTTCGGGCTGCGGGCAACTGACGCCGCGCGCGGCCAGATGCGCCATCAGCGCCAGGAAATACGGCAGATCCTCGGAGGCGACGCGCTTCTCGTACAGCGTGAGAATGAAGCTGCCGCGCGTGGTGTGCAGCAGGAAATTGGTATTCTCGACGCCCTCGGCGATGCCCTTGTAGGACAACAGATCGCCGATCTCATAGGATTTGAGGAAATCCGCGAGGTCGTCGGCGGCGACGTCGGTGTAGACCGCCATGGGGGGCGTCCCGGGTGGTGAGGAGTGATGGCGGTGTCCTAGACCAGCGCGCCCGGCAATGAAAGGGCGGGCCCCCGGGGCCGGCCCCTTCCCCACCGCTATTCGGCGGCGGCGTCCGGGCGCAGCACGCGCGGCAGCGGGAAGAACTCGTTCTCCTCCGCCGCGGACACCGTCTCGACGCTGAGCTCGAAGCGCTCGGCGAAGGCGCCCATGATCTCCTCGACGATCACCTCCGGGGCGGAGGCGCCGGCGGTGAGGCCGAGGCTGGTGATGCCCTCGAATTGCGCCCAGTCGATATCGGCGGCGCGCTGCGCCAGCACCGAGACCCGGCAGCCCTCGCGCTCGGCGACCTCGCGCAGCCGCTGCGAATTCGACGAATTCGGCGCACCGACCACGATCATCGCATCGACCACCGGCGCCACCTTCTTCACCGCCGCCTGGCGGTTGGTGGTGGCGTAGCAGATGTCTTCCTTGTGCGGCCCGGAGATGTTCGGGAAGCGCTGGCGCAGGATCGCCACGATGCCGGCGGTGTCGTCGATCGACAGCGTGGTCTGGGTCACGAAAGCGAGATTGTCCGGGTTCTTCGGGGTGAAGCTCTGGGCGTCGGCGGCGGTCTCGATCAGTGTCACCGCGCCGGGGGGAAGCTGGCCCAGCGTGCCGACCACTTCCGGGTGATGCGAATGCCCGATCAGCAGGATCTCGCGGCCGCGCTTGAAATGGATCGCCGCCTCGCGATGCACCTTGGTGACCAGCGGACAGGTGGCGTCGACCGAGAAAAAATTCCGCTGCAGCGCATCTTCCGGAACCGATTTCGGCACGCCATGGGCGGAGAACACTACCGGGGCCCGGGTGTCCGGAATCTCGCCCAGTTCCTCGACGAAAATCGCGCCCTTGGCGCGCAGGCTGTCGACCACGTATTTGTTGTGGACGATCTCGTGGCGGACGTAGACCGGGGCGCCGTACAGCGCCAGCGCACGCTCCACGGTGTCGATCGCCCGCACCACGCCGGCGCAGAAGCCGCGCGGCGAGCAAAGGACGATCTTCAGAGGCGGTTTGGCCAGCATTTTTGCGCGTTCCGGGGAGGCTGCCCGCACGCCGCGAACGGCGGTAGCGGCCAACGCCCTGCGGGCGTTGCGATGGTTCGTCTTGACCAAGGAATTGGGACGGCTTTGAGGCCCTGTCAAGGCGTCAAGCTGCTGCACTTTAGCAGGACCATTGCGCGGCAAGCCCCGAACGGCATATATAGGCGGCAATTCCCCGTCATCGCCGATGACCCGCCTTGCCTCCGAAACCAGAGGGGCAAGGGACAAAGGAGATTTGCCATGAGCAACGCACCGCTGATGCCGAAGGCCACCGCCGTCTGGCTGCTCGACAACACGGCGTTGTCGTTCGACCAGGTCGCCGATTTCACCAAGATGCACCCGCTGGAGATCCAGGCGATCGCCGATGGCGACGCCGCCCAGGGCATCAAGGGGATGGACCCGATCTCGACCGGCCAGCTCACCCGCGACGAGATCGAGAAGGGCGAGAAGGACCCGGAGCACCGCCTCAAGCTCGCCGAGAGCAAGGTCGTGCTGCCGCAGGCCGGCAAGAAGAAGGGCCCGCGCTACACCCCGGTGTCGCGCCGCCACGAGCGCCCGAGCGCGATCCTGTGGCTGGTGCGCAATCATCCGGAACTCAAGGACGCCCAGATCATGCGGCTGGTCGGCACCACCAAGACCACCATCGCCAGCGTGCGCGACCGCACCCATTGGAACGCCTCGACGCTGACGCCGATGGACCCGGTGACGCTCGGCCTGTGCTCGCAGATCGAACTCGACTTCGAGGTGCAGCGCGCCGCCAAGGAGAAGCCGACCGACCAGGAATACGGCGGCGCGACGCTGCTGCCGGCCTCCGAGACCACCCGCAAGGACGCCGAATTCGAGCCCGCCGGCTCCGGCCGCAGCGAGGACGACCTCAACCTCGACGCCGTGTTCGCCAAGCTCAAGACCATCGGCGGCAAGAAAGCCGAGGACGAAGACGAGGAGTAAGCGGGGCGCGGCGCACGCGCGCGTCGCGCGATCGCGACCCCACAACCGCCGACGCCCGCGACACCCACCACCGTCATCGCCCGCGAAAGCGGGCGACCCAGTATCCCAGAGCGCGCGTTGTTGAACGCGAAGGCTCTGGAAGACTGGATCCTCCGCCTACGCGGAGGATGACGACGGAGTGTTCGGCCGCGGCCGCGTGTGCTCATCGCTGTTGCAGGCCCGCGTCCTCCGCTTCCGCCAGCTCCAGGCGCTCGAGCTGCAGCGCCGCGTAGGTGTCGTCGATCGCCGCCACTTCGTCGGCGAGCGGCCAGGCGTTGTGACGCGCGCCGACGCAGAGCGTCGCGTCGGTGCGGCAGCGCCGCGCGCGGCGGCAGATCTTCAGCCTGCAGAGGCGCCAGCCGCACAGCGCATCGGCCATCCGGCGGCGCACCGCGCGCTTGCTGCGCCCGCGATCCTCGGCGCGCAGCGCGTCCAGGGCTTTGGCCTCCGCCGCCACGCGCGCCTTCGCCGCCTCGAAATCGCGCTGCTCCAGAAATTCGGCGTCGCAGATCACTTCGACCTCATCGACATCAACGGCCATCGGCCTCTCCTCAATGGTTTGACGATGTGCTGAATTGGGATGTGCCGGGATGTGCTGAGTTGCGGGCACGGCGATGCGTTGTCGGCTGCGCGCCGGCTTGGCCGTCCCCGAACCTGGCCTCCCAAGCGAGGGAGGCGGAGCGCCGAAAGGCGCGACTTCGAGTAGTGCCGCAGCATGGTCGCCGGATCGCCGGCGATCAGAGGCCGCGGAAACGCCTTTCGACGCTCCACCGTGGCGACTTTTCACTTCGGGGCCGTGCTTCCGGGCACAGGTCCGGGTAATTAAACCCTGTTTATCCGGCGGGATTTCTCCCGCCTTCGCCTGTGCCGCGTCCAGCCAACTAACAAGTGGCAGACCCCCGTAGTGGGGCCGGACGGCGACCCGAAGCGTCCCGAGTGCGCGAGGCAACGTCTGCCCCGCGCCCGCAGGCGCCACACCCCGCCCCGCGACGACCAGCGTCCCGGCAACGCGCCCCTCGATGGGGCGGGATGAAGCTAGGCATATTACCCTATAGGAATTTTGTCAACACAAATTGTTTGACTTCTGGACGGCGGCGGCGTTTTGCCTTCCGGGCCAACGCCCGTCCAACACGAGACAGCAAGCGAATCGACTCTTAGCAAAATCCGTGGCCGCGATCACTCTCCGCATGCCGCCTACCCCATTAGCTCCGCCAACCATTATTTATTCGCTCACTTGGTAATAATTCTTTTCATTGCGTGGACAATTCTCCCGAAGCAGAAATGCACATCGCTTCAAAGAGGCATCGCCGGTGCCGAAGCTCTCCTCAGAGCGCCCGCACCGATCACAGGTCACTTCGACACCTTCGACTGAACCGTAGTCGCCATCGAGATCAACATATGCGGTTGTCGTGGTCACTTTCATCGGCAGTTACCCAGCGATGGCCTGAACCTAAATAAGAAGAAAACGGATCGCCCTCCGACAAACGTTGCAAATTTCAATCGATTTCGGCCCGTGATGTATTTGCACGGGGTCACTGCAATCACTTAGCGCGCTGCGCCGTTGGCTTACCGCATCATGCGGTCCTACATGTCGTCCCCACGCAGTCAAAACTCTATACACCGCAACAGGCGTAGCCGGGACGAGCGAAGCGACACCTTGGGCTTTCCCCACATGTGGCTTCGTGATCGAGCTATGTGGCCGTACCGAGACGCTGCGCCTTTCGTTGCGTCCTCACATAGCTCCGCACTTCGCTATCGGATCGAAATCTCCTCCCATCCACGTAGAAATTGCGATCGCTGTCCACGTAAACAGAAGCTCCTTCGACCTTGGAATTATACGCGAGCTTGGCCAGCGCCATACAATCTTCAAACGACGCGTTTTGGATTCTGGAAACGATGTTCGGGATGGCGGACTTGTCGCCCACGTCTTGATAGATTGTTCTAAACGCAAGAATGGCGGCGTCCCCGTTAGGTCTGAGAGCTTCGATCGCTGCAATAATGTCGGGATCAAAATTCACGAGATTATTCCAACGATCATCATCCTTCTCTATCGAAACCAGTTGCGTTGATTCCCTAGAGGGGCCCAAAAGGATCAGAAGGATCGCGGCGATCAAGGGCGACAACAAGAATGCAAGAAAGAACCAACCGAATCCACTCCGGCCGCGGTTACTGGCGGCAGCGCCGATAACGAAGCACAAAATCAGCCATACAAAAATACCAACTATAATCACGAGATGCTCCTCTGCGCATAACCTATTGTAACTTCATCCTCGCATCAAATATCTTGCCGCTACAGGCTGCAACGACAATCTTGCGCGTGTCTCACGACACTCACTATGTTGCGATCGGGCCTGCAAGGCGATTGTTCAAAAGTAGCAAGCGTAGCGTGGGCAAAGGCGCGGCGCGCCGTGCCCACGTCGAGCGAAAGAGATTCTCAGCAAGCGTAGCCCGGGTGAGCGCAGCGACACCCGGGATCTTGACGCTTCCCCGCCTGTCGCTTCGCTCATGCGGGCTACCGCTCTGTCGACGCTGACATTCCCTGCGGCGGTCGGCCTGAGATCACCTCCTACGGCGCTAACGGAGCTTCGATCTACCGAAAGCCCTCGACGCCGACCGCACCTTGTGCTTGTTATTCTGTGCATTCGACAAAAGGAGTTTTTATGAAGGGCATTATTCTGGTTGGCGCAATCATCCTTGGCCTCACGTCGGCTGCGCAAGCGCAATACGGGTACGGATCGAGTTCCCGAAGCCATTCCGTTTCGCCCTACGTCAACAGCCATGGCACCTACGTGCCAGGGTCCCACGCGACAAATCCCAACAACACCCAGACGGACAACTACACCACCCGTGGCAACGTAAACCCGTACACGGGAGAGGTCGGAACGCGCAGGCCACGCTACTGAGCAACCCCATAGGCGTATGAGCGTAGGGTGGGCAAAGGCGCGGCGCGCCGTGCCCACGTCGAGCGAAAGCACTACGCAGGGCGCGCGTGGGCACGCTGCGCTTTGCCCACCCTACGGACTGCGGCTGGGGCGGCGTCCGCGTTCTCATTCAGCGTCGCGGGCGGAGGGTGAGCGGAGACGCGGGACTGTGAGCCGCGCAGCGCCTCGTCCCCCTCACCGCTGCGTCACCCAGAGATGCGTGGCCCACAGGCCGCCGTGGCGGGGCGGGGAGCCTTTGTGGTGCAGCGCCGGCATCGCGTCGAACAGGTGCCGCTCGCGGGCGTTCTTGTAGATGATCGCGTAGTCCGGGCGGCGCAGCCTCGAGAGATTGTCGCGGACCCGCGCCATGATCTCGGCCGAGAACGGGTTGAACATGTAGAGCACGAACGGCGCGTCCGGAAACGCGTAAGCGCCGGCGTCGCCGTGGACGATGCGGATCTGGCGGAAGCCGGAGGCGGCGGCGTTGCGCTGCGCCGCGCGCGCCAGCTCGGCGGCGAATTCGACGCCGGTGCAGGAGGCGAAGCCGAGCTCGGCCGCGGCGATCAGCATCCGGCCCTTGCCGCAGCCGAGATCGACGAAGCCGCGGCCGCGCGGATCGAGCCCGAGATATTTCAGCGAATCGGCCAGCACGCGCGGATCGCTGGCCTGGTAGGGCTCGCCGAAGCGGCGGCTGTCCGACCGGATGGTGAGCTGGTCGAGCTCGACACTGGCACCGGTCTCGATGCCGTAGCGCGCGTCGAGCTCGGCGCCGCCGGGACCGGCAGGCGCGCCGCCGGTGAGAAAGTCGCTCCACATCCGCCACACCGACATCGCGCGCCTCGCCGAGCCCCGGTTCGCCGTCTTCGAGGCCACGAACCTAGCCCGCGCGGCGCGGCGCTGTCGCCCGGCCAGGACAAATCCCAGCGCGCCCCCGCGGCCATGCGGCGGATTGACAGCGCGGCGCGGTGGCCCCGACACTTCGGCGATGATGCTCTGGCTTCTCATCGCGATCCTGCTGATCGGCGGCGGCGCGGCGATCGTCAACGACGCCGCCTATGACGGCCGGCTGTTCGACTCCGGAATGGTGGTGAGCGTCGCCGCGCTCTCCGCGCTCACGGTGTATCTCGGGCGCGGGCTGCTGGGCGGCGCCGGCAGGGGCGCGTGGCTGCAGCATGCGCTGATCTGGGCCGCCATCGCGCTCACCGTCGCGCTGGCCTATCGGCTGCTGCCGCTGATCACAGGGCGGTAATCCCGCAGGGAGGTGAAATGCCTGCCACTGTCCGGCATGAACCGGACAGTCGGATGTGTCATGTCAAGTTGACAAGCCTGTGTCTCACGATAATGTGACCAAGCGAGAGAACGCCGTGATCGGCACCCGACCAGCCGCGCTGGAGGAGGGTCCGGAGGCGGAGGTCTCAACCGGGACAGGTGCTCGGTCGACGACGCGGCGAGGCCCCAGCGGGCAGCCGGCGTCGGGTCGACCGGTGAACTCGAACCCGGTCGCTGTGAGCGGCACTCGCGTGCGGGTTCAGCACGAAGTTTATGAAGTCTCTGAGGAGGTTACCTATGGCAGACGATCCCAACAAGGTCTGGCCGACCGGTCTGACGATCGCGGAGTCGGAAGAGATCCACAAGCACGTCATCGACGGCACGCGCATCTTCGGCGCGATCGCGATCGTGGCCCATTTCCTGGCGTATGTTTACTCGCCCTGGCTGCACTAAGGAGTATCGAACATGAATCAAGGTCGTATTTGGACCGTCGTTAATCCGACCGTCGGCCTGCCGCTCCTGCTCGGCAGCGTCACCGTGATCGCGATCCTGGTGCACTTCGCCGTGCTCAGCAACACCGCCTGGTTCCCGAAGTACTGGCAGGGTGGCACCGTCGCCGCCGCGCCGGCCGCTCCGGCCCCGGCCGCTGCTCCGGCCGCCAAGAAGTAAGCTCACTTACTTCCACCGACTAGCCGACGCCCGTCGAGGACCCTGGGGGGACCTCGGCGGGCGTTGTGCGTTGTGGCAAACTCACGACGGCGCGACCATGTGTGCCCCGCGCGACGCAGGCCGCGCCCGGCCGATCGGCTGATGATCGGCGGCGGGACTCGGGGGACGCGCACCGTGTCCGCCGCACGCGCACGACACGCCCGCGGCGGCGATGGCGTGCAGCCGGGACACACCGCGAGTCCGATTCCTCGTCATCGCGACGATCGCTGTCACCACACGGTCATCGCCACGGCCGCATCCGCGCGATCTGGAATTTCTCCAGCAGCACGATCCGTGATCCATCGATTCCGATTCACGAATCACCCTGTGCCGCAGCCACTTCTCCGATACATGAAGAAACCGTCACGATCGCCATCACCGAAATATCACGACGCGTCACCGCAACTTCATCCAGGCGACCCACTTGAGCCGCATTGCATCGGCAAACGATGCGGACTGCAAAGAAGGAGACCCTCGATGACCGCCACCGACCAGCCGAAATTCGATCCCGCTTACGTCGCCACACTGCGCGAGGTGCTCGATATCGCGGTCGCGCAGATCGCGACGGAGCATCGCACGCCGGCCACCAAGGCGATGATGGCGCAGATCATCGTGCAGAACGCCGCGCGCGGCGTCACCGATGCGCGCACGCTGGTGCACGACGCCGTGCTCGCCGGCGCCGACGGCGCGCCGTAGCGCCGCCGCATTCTGCTTTCGGACATTCTCTCCACGCGCCGCGATTTTCGCGGCGCGTTTTGATTCGGGGGGCAAGCCGGGGTAAGGGGGCGTTTCGACAAGGCCGAGCTTCAGCGACTCGCGTCGCCCCTCACCCCAACCCTCTCCCCGCAAGAGCGGGGCGAGGGAGCTCGCCGTGCGCGGGGCGGACTCATCGTTCCGGCTTCGGCTCCGACGTTCCGCTGTCAGCTCCGAAGGGCTCAGCATCAGTCACGACGCCCGCCCTCACCTCTCCCCGCATGCGGGGAGAGGTCGGCTTGCATCGCCAGATGCAAGCCGGGTGAGGGGGCGTTTCGACAAGGCCAAGCTTCAGCCTCGCTCGACAAGTCCGAGCCTCAGCGAGCCCCAGTCCTACTCGCCCCAAGCGGCGAAGGCCTCGCCGAAGGCGCGCTCGCCGGGCGGGCCCTTTTCGATGGCGATGATGGCGCGGCGCTGGTTGGTGTAGACGATCGGCACGTCGAACCAGGAGCGCTCTTTCAGGAGCTGCAGGTTGCGGGCGCGGTCGGCCTCGACATTGCTCAGCCCGACCAGGAAGAAGCCGTCGGTGACCTTGACGGCGAGCCCGGCCAGCGGCGTGCCGCGCGCCTGCTCGTTCGACTTCATCAGGATGCCGGGAACGTTGCTCACGCCGCCACCGCTGAAATCCTGCGGCAGGATGAAGGTCAGCTCCGCCGTATGGCTCGCCGGCAGCGAGGTGTCGGTGTTGCGGCGGAACGACATCGTCATCTTGAACTTGCGCTCGGGCACCTCGATGTCGGCGCGCACCGCCAGATCGGCGCCGCCCTTGGCGCTGGCGCCCTTGATCTGCTCGGTGCGCCACACCACCGTGCCGACATATTGCTTGCCCTTCGGATCCGACGGATCCTCGTCGTACAGCACGACGCGCTGCGCCACCGGGGCGATCGCCTCCGAACTCGACGGCTGGCCGACGCGATCGGTGATTTTCGGCCGCTCGGTCGAGCTCGGCGGCGCGGACGGCGTTGCGGTCTCGGTCGACGGCGCCGAGCTCATCATCGCGCGCAGCGACGTATACAGCGACGGTCCCCACAAAATGCCGGCACCGGCCAGCACCAGCACCAGGCCGATCACCAGCGCGCTCTTCAGCGGAAAACGCGACGGCGGGCGGGTCGGCTTTCGCGGCGGCCCCTTGCGGTCCGGCTCGACGCGCGTCCGCGCCGCGGCCGGCGGCGGCTGGTAGCGCGCCGCCTCGTCGACCGATTCGTCGTAGGAATATGGCGCGTCCGGATCGGTGCGGTTCTCCATCGACGGTTCGAGCCGGTCGAACTCCGTCGAGGGCGCCACATTGGCGTAGGTCTTGCGCGCCGAACGGTTGGCCTGCGCGGCGGCCTGGCCGAGATCGGCCAGATCGGCGGTGACGTCGCGGAAGCCGCGCAGCCCCGCATTGTCGGCGCCCTGATTCGCGGCCGGACCCTGATCGGGCCGGCGCGGCGCCGGGCGCTCGCGGCCGGGCAGCGGCGGCTCCGGCGGAATCGGCGGCGGCTCGACGCGAAGATTGCGCTGCGCCCGCTCGTCGCGCGGCGGCGCGGGCGGCGCCGGCGGTTGCGATCGCGGACGGATCGGCGGCGGCTCGGCGTCGGCCTGAGCCGCGGTCGGCGGCAGCGGCGCGCGCGAGACCTGCGGCGGCGGATCGCCCGGACGCGGCGCCGGGCGGCTCGACGCCCGCAGCGAATCGCCGGGACGCGCGGGGTCGCCGGCGGGGCGGCGGTTCTTCAACTCGGCGCGGGCGGCGTCGCGGGACCGCTGCGCGGCCTCGGACTCGACCTTGCGCACGGCCTCCTCGAGCGCCAGACGCTCGCGGGTGATTTCGGATTCGGTCAGCGGCGGCTGGACGCCGCGCAGCTGCGTGATCAAGGCCGAGCGCGCCCGCTCGTAGATCGCACGGCGCTGCTCGCCCGGAGCACTGGGGTCCAGGCCGGATATGGCGCGTGCGATCAGCGGATAGTAATCAGCCATCTTGACTCAAGCTTCGATGCCTTTCGGTAACATCTTATTAAGCCTCGAAGGGATTCTGCACCAGAATTGTATCCTCGCGCTCCGGACTGGTGGACAACAGCGCCACCGGACAGCCGACCAGCTCCTCGATGCGGCGAACATATTTGATCGCCTGCGCCGGCAGCTCGGCCCAGGACCGCGCATTGGCGGTCGGTTCCTTCCAGCCCTCGATGGTCTCGTAGATCGGCTCGACGCGCGCCTGCGCGCCCTCGCCGGCCGGCAGATGGTCGATCTCCTTGCCGTCGAGTCGATAGCCGACGCAGACCTCGATCTGTTCGAAGCCGTCGAGAATGTCGAGCTTGGTCAGCGCCAGGCCGTGGATGCCGCAGGTCCGCACCGTCTGGCGCACCAGCACCGCGTCGAACCAGCCGCAGCGGCGCGGCCGCCCGGTGTTGGTGCCGAATTCGCGGCCGCGCTCGCCGATCTTGCGGCCGATCTCGTTGTCCAGTTCGGTCGGGAACGGCCCCTGGCCGACGCGCGTGGTGTAGGCCTTGCAGATGCCGAGCACATAGCCGACCGAGCCCGGCCCCATGCCGGTGCCGGTCGCGGCCTGCGCCGCCACCGTGTTCGACGAGGTGACGTAGGGATAGGTGCCGTGATCCACATCCAGCAGCGCGCCCTGCGCGCCCTCGAACAGGATGCGCTTGCCTTCGCGGCGCTTGATGTCGAGCAGCCGCCACACCGTCTCGGCATAGGGCAAGAGCTTCGGCGCCAGCGCGGTCAGCTCCTTCAGGATCGCGCCGGCCTCGAATTCGGCGAGGCCCAGACCGCGGCGCAGCGCATTGTGATGCGTCAGCAGCCGCTCGATCTTGTGCGGCAGCGTGTCGATGTCGGCGAGATCCATCAGCCGGATCGCGCGGCGGCCGACCTTGTCTTCATAGGCCGGGCCGATGCCGCGCTGGGTGGTGCCGATCGCGGTCGCCTTGCTGGCGTTCTCGCGCAGCGCGTCGAGTTCGCGATGCAGCGGCAGGATCAGCGTGACGTTCTCGGCGACGCGCAGATTCTCCGGCGAGATCGCGACGCCCTGTTTGGTCAGCCGCTCGACCTCATCGAGAAACGCCTGCGGATCGAACACCACGCCGTTGCCGATCACCGCCAGCTTCGACGGCCGCAGCACGCCCGACGGCAGCAGCGCCAGCTTGTAGGTCTCGCCGTTGATCACCAGCGTGTGGCCGGCATTGTGCCCGCCCTGGAAGCGGGCGACGATGTCGGCCTGCTCCGACAGCCAATCGACGATCTTGCCCTTCCCCTCGTCGCCCCATTGGGCGCCGACTACGACGACATTGGCCATTTTCGAGCAGTTCCCCTGCAACTCAACCGGATGAAGCACGATCGTCGAGCGCCTGTCGGCGGCTGGCCGGATCGTCCTGAGCGCCAAGCCAAAACACGGCCGTGGCCGCTCGCATGCGAGGCGATCCATCGGATAACGGATGCGGGCCTGCGACGCAAGCGATACGGGCCGTTTTCATCCCCCGGACGCGCAGCTCAACACATTGATTTCCCCTGAAAATCCGGCGGCCTCGCGCAACCCTTGACGGCGACTTTCGTTACCGCTTGGCTGACTTGATGCGCAGCAGAGCCGCCACCCGGCGCTCACAGGGAGACGGCGATCGCCATGGAATCACTGACCACGCAGGGCCTGAATGTGCCCCGACTCGGACTGGGCACCTTCAAGCTGCAGGGCAAGGATTGCCACGAAGCGGTGCTGAGCGCGCTGGCGATGGGCTATCGCCATATCGACACCGCCGAGATGTACGCCAACGAGGATGCGGTCGGCGACGCGCTCGAGGACACCGCGGTGCCGCGCGAGCAGATCCACCTCACCACCAAAGTGTGGTGGACCAATCTCGCCCCCGACGCGATCCGCAAGGCGTTCGACCAGAGCTTGGCCAAGCTGAAGACCGACTATGTCGACTTCTATCTGATCCATTGGCCGGCGCCCGACATGAATCTCGCAAGCGCGCTGGAGACGCTGATGCGGATCAGGGACGACGGCGGCGCCCGCGCCATCGGCGTCTGCAATTTTCCAATCGCGCTGCTGAAACAGGCGATCGAGGACATCAATGCGCCGATCGCCTGCAACCAGGTCGAGTATCACGCGCTGCTCGGCCAATCGAAGCTGCTGCCCTATATGCAGAGCAAGGGCATGCCGCTGACCGCCTATGCGCCGCTGGCGCAGGGCCGGCTCGCCTCGTTTCCGGAGTTGAAGGCGATCGCCGACAAGCACGACGCCACCGCGGCGCAGATCGCGCTGGCCTGGCTGCTCGAGCAGGACGGCGTGATGGCGATCCCGAAGGCGCGCAGCGAGGCCAGCCAGAAGAGCAATCTCGGCGCGCTCGACATCAAACTCGACCAGGACGATCGCGCGCTGATCGCCAAGCTGCCGAAGAACCAGCGCTTCGTCACGCCGGCGTTCTCGCCGGAATGGGACGAGGAGTAGAGCCCTCCGCGCTGAGAGCCTGACGAAAACTGCAGGCAGCAAAATCAGCCGCGTCTGAAAGTCGTTCACTTCGCAATTCGCGCCGCCATGGCCGGGCTCGTCCCGGCCATCCACGCCCTTCTGGGGCTTTGGCTGCAAGACGTGGATGCCCGGCACAAGGCCGGGCATGACGAGTTGAAACGAAAGGCCGATTTCATCGGCAGCATTTTCGGCCCGGCTCTCGGGATGACGCTGCTGTCTCGTCGAGCGCCATTGGTGTCACGCCGACTTGCGCGCTACGATGGATCCGTGACCGTTGCGGCCCCACGCGACGGGTGCACGTCGTCAACGTCGTCCGAGCCCCGCCATGTCCAAATCCACCCGCGCGACGCAGACGCTCGACAAGCTCGGCGTCGCCTACACGCTGCACAGCTACGACTACGACCCCGACGCTGAGTCGATCGGGCTCGCGGCCGCCGCCGCGCTCGGCGTTCCGCCGCGGCGGATGCTGAAATCGCTGATGGCCGAGCTCGACGGCAAGCCGGTCTGCGCGGTGATCGCCTCCGATCGCGAGGTCAGCATGAAGAAACTCGCGACCGCGCTCGGCGGCAAGAGCGCCAGGATGATGAAGCCGGCCGACGCCGAGCGGCTGACCGGCTATCATGTCGGCGGCATCTCGCCGTTCGGCCAGAAGAAGCGCGTGCCGGTGGCGATCGACGAGGCGGCGCTCAGCGAAGCGACCGTCTATCTCAACGGCGGCCAGCGCGGGCTGCAAATCGAGATCGATCCGCGCGCAGCGGTGACCGCGCTCGGCGCGGTGACGAAGCCGATCGCGGCGGATTGACGAGGCGGGAGCGCACCGGCCGGTAAATCGTTACTCGCCGCATCGCGCCGTTTTCGGCGGCGTTTGCGCCGGCCGGTTTGCATCGCGCCGCCCGGGGTCTATGATTCGCGCTGCTTCGCCAGAGGACGTCATCATGACCGCATCGGTCGCCCCCCGCGGACAGGTCCGCGCGCTCGGACCTGCCGACACCGACCGCTACTGCAATCATCTGGCGCGGCTCGATCCGGCGGCGCGGCGGATGCGGTTCTTCGCGGACGTCTCCGACTTCCACGTGCTGTTCCACGCCGGCGCGGCGTTGTCCGACGGCCGCGCCGTGGTCGGCTATGTCGAGGACGACGAGATCCGCGGCGCCTGCGAGTTGCTCGAAACCGACCGCGCGGATCACGGCGCCGAAGCCGCCTTCAGCGTCGAGAGCGACTGGCGCTGCCAGGGCATCGGCGGGCTGCTGATGGCGGCGATGATCGCCGATGCGCGCCGCCGCGGCGTGCTGCGGATCGAGATGCAGTGCCTGAAGTCCAACGCGCCGATGCAGGCGCTGGCGGCGCGCTTCACCAGCGACCTGCGCCAGATCGGCGACACCACCCTCGCGGTGCTCGACAACAGCCCCGCAATCCCCGCGGCATAGCGCCCGTCCCCGCCACATCCGACCCGGTCGCCGCGCATCCGCGGACAGCCGATGCTGCGCCGCACGCCCGCCCCGCCGGGAAATAGATGTTGCGGTCCACGCAATATATGCCATATTTCGAATATACGAATGTATGAAGATATTGCACGATCCTGCATCAGCGGATCGCGATCACGACAAGCATCGGCGGCGACACGCCGGACCAGAGGAAACCACAGCGGCGCGGCATCTCGGCTGCCGCGGCCGCAAGGAGACGGCTTCGATGGCACATGTTCTGATTCTGGGCGCCGGCCTCGGCGGCGTCGTGATGGCCTACGAGATGAAGGATCTGCTCGGACGCGACGACCGCATCACCGTCGTCACCAAGGATCCGATCTATCACTTCGTGCCGTCGAACCCGTGGGTCGCGGTGAAATGGCGGACGCGCGACGCGATCGAGGTCGATCTCGCGCCGGTGTTCCAGCGCCGCGGCATCGATTTCAAGACGGTGCCGGCGACCAAAGTCGATCCCGACAACAACCGCGTCGAGCTCGCCGACGGCAGCGTCGTCGACTACGATTTTCTGGTGATCGCCACCGGGCCCGAACTCGCCTTCGACGAGATCGAAGGGCTCGGCCCCGACGGCTACACGTCGTCGGTCTGCCACGTCGAGCACGCGCTCGCGGCGTCGGAGACGTTCGAGGAGTTCTGCAAGAACCCGGGCCCGATCGTCACCGGCGCGGTGCAGGGCGCGTCCTGCTTCGGCCCGGCCTACGAATACACCTTCATCCTCGACACCGAGCTGCGCCGCCGCAAGATCCGCGACCGCGTGCCGATGACCTTCGTCACCCCGGAGCCCTATATCGGCCATCTCGGCCTCGATGGCGTCGGTGACACCAAGACGCTGCTCGAAAGCGAGATGCGCCAGCACCACATCAAGTTCATGACCAACACCCGGATCGCCAGGGTCGAGCCGGGCAAGATCGTCGCCGAGGAAATCGCCGACGACGGCGCGGTGAAGAAGACCGCGGAGCTGCCGTTCGGCTATGCGATGCTGATCCCGGGCTTTCGCGGCATCGCGCCATTGCGCGGCATCGAGGGGCTGGTCAATCCGCGCGGCTTCGTGCTGATCGACGACCACCAGCGCAATCCGAAATATCGCAACGTGTTCGCGATCGGGGTCTGCGTCGCGATCCCGCCGATGGGGCCGACGCCGGTGGCGTGCGGCGTGCCGAAGACCGGCTTCATGATCGAATCCATGGTGACGGCGACCGCGCACAACATCCGCCAATTGCTCGACGGCCAGGAGCCGACCCATCAGGCGACCTGGAACGCGGTGTGCCTCGCCGATTTCGGCGATTCCGGCGTCGCCTTCGTGGCGCAACCGCAACTGCCGCCGCGCAACGTCAACTGGTCGTCGTCCGGCGCCTGGGTGCACAACGCCAAGATCGCGTTCGAGAAGTACTTCCTGCGCAAGATGAGCCGCGGCGAGAGTGACACCTTCTACGAGAAGGCGATGCTCGACATCCTCGGCATCGGCAAGCTGAAGAAGACCGAGGAGACCTGATCCCCGCCGGCGCGGAACACGGCGCCCGCATGGCATCCATCCGGCGGGCGGACTTGCGGCAGGGGAAAATTTAGGCACAAGTCGCCTCCCCTTTATGCAAAGCAGACGATCGTGACCGCCGCGCCCCGCTCCTTCTCACGCCTCGCCGACCAGCCCTATCTCCTGCTCAGCCTGACCTCGCTGTTCTGGGCCGGCAACGCCATCGTCGGCCGCGCCGCCGCCGGGCATTTTCCGCCGGTGACGCTGTCGTTCCTGCGCTGGGCCTGCGCCTTCGCGATCGTGCTGCCGTTCGCCGCGCGGCACCTGATCGCCGACTGGGGCGTGATCCGCCGGCATCTCGGGCTGATGATCGTGCTGTCGATCGCCGGGATCTCGATCTTCAACACGCTGCAATACACCGCGCTGCAATACACCACCGCGATCAACATCCTGCTGCTGCAATCGACCGCGCCGCTGTTCGTGGCGATCTGGGCGCTGATCGTGCTCGGCGTCCGGCTGACGCTGACGCAGGCGCTCGGCATCATGACGTCGATGCTCGGCGTGGTGGTGATCATCCTGCACGGCGACATCGCCCAACTGGCGGCGATCGATCTCAACCGCGGCGACCTGATGTTCTTCGGCGCGCTGGCGGTGTTCGGGCTGTACACCGCGCTGACACAGCGGCGGCCGCCGATGCACGCGCTGTCGTTCCTCGCCTTCAGCTTCGGCTGCGGCGCGCTGTTCCTGATCCCGCTGCTGGTCTGGGAACTGACGACGCGGCCGGCGCCGGCGATCGACCTCGCCAATGTGGCGTCGCTGGCCTATGTGGTGATCTTCCCGTCGATCCTCGCTTATCTCTGCTACAACCGCGGCGTCAGGCTGATCGGCGCCAACCGCTCGGCGCCGTTCTTCCATCTGATCCCGGTGTTCGGCTCGGCGATGGCGATCCTGTTCCTCGGCGAACGGCCGCATCTCTACCACGCCGTCGGCTACGCGCTGGTGCTGACCGGCGTCATCGTCGCGGCGCGGACGCCGAAGCCGACGGCGGCGTGAGCCGCGCGGCGACGATCACAGATTTTCCTGCCGCGGCGCGGCGATGCCGAACTTGCTGTAGGCTTCGCGGGTGCAGATGATCAGATGATCGGCGCAGGCGGCCCGGCGGTGCGGATCGCATTGTGACTGATATTCCGGCGACGACATCATCTCGAGGAACGCATCGATCGACGGGTAGTACACCAGCGCCAGATAGTCCCAATGCCGGCCGTCGTCGCGGCCGAACGCGACCGCCTTGGCGTTGCCGGTCCACAGCAGCGTGCCGCCGCGCGCCTTGATCATCGGCACGGTCAGGACGCTGTAGCGCAGATAGGCGTCCCAGCCGGAGCCGCTGCCGTCCGGCGCGCTCTCGTTGAACCGCATCAGATTGACCATCACCACCGGCCCGCGGTCCTCGCGATCCAGCTCCTTCAGACCCTCGATGTTCAATTGCTCGATGCCCATTGTCGCTCCCTTCGGCGTCGATCGGCCGTTGTTGCCGACAACCATGCCGCGATCGGCGGCGACGCGGTAGCGATTTCTGACGCCGCACCGGCGTGACTGCGGCACCGGCGTGACTGCGGCATCGCCACGATTGCCGCGCCGGCGCGATCGTGGAACACTGCGCGCCTTACAGCGGACGACCGATATGATCACGATTCCGGCACTGGCGGCCGATGCGCTCGGCGGCTTTCTCGGCGACTACATGCGCAGGCGCTACGGCGCGTCCGAGGCGCATCTCGCCGAGGTCGTGCCCTCGGTGGCGCGGATGACGCTGGAGTGCATCGGCAACAGCGATGCGCTGTATCACAATGTCGAGCACACCATGCTGGTGACGCTGGCCGGCCACCACATCCTGCGCGGCCGGGCGCTGTATACGCATGTGCCGGCCGAGGACTACGCGCACCTCATCATCGGCTGCCTCACCCACGACATCGGCTATGTCCGCGGCCTGTTCGAGGCGGACGGCGAGGACGGCTATGTGATCGACGCCGGCGGCCGCAAAAAGACGCTGCCGCGCGGCGCCTCGGACGCCTCGATGCTGCCGTGGCACGTCGACCGCTCGAAGCTGTTCGTAACGCAGCGGATCGGCGCCATTGCCGGGCTGGACGCGGCGCGGATCGCCTGCGCCATCGAAGGCACGCGGTTTCCGCCGCAGGTCCCGGCCGACGGCGAACAATGCGGAGAGGATGCGGCGCTGCTGCGCGCCGCCGATCTGATCGGCCAGCTCGGCGACCCGGCCTATATCCGCAAGGCCAACGCGCTGTACTACGAGTTCGAGGAATCCGGCCTCAACCGCCGGCTCGGCTACGGCTCGCCGGCCGACCTGATCAACCTGTACCCGCAGTTCTACTGGAACAGCGTCGCGCCGCATGTGCAGACCGCGATCCGCTACCTCAACGCCACCGCCGGTGGCCAGCAATGGATCGCCAGCCTGTACAGCAACGTGTTCCGCGCCGAACGCGACATCCGGCTGTCGGGCCCGCAGAAGTGACGATGTTCTGAGTGACCTGAAAATAGTGCCCCCGCCTCCGTCATTCCGGGGCACGCGCATCGGCGCGTGAACCCGGAATCCCGAGGTGATCTGCGGTGCCGGAGGATGAACAGCTCGGGATTCCGGGTTCGCGCTGCGCGCGCCCCGGAATGACGGGGTGGGGCGAGAGCGGCTCGCGCGCGCGCCTCCCTGCATGCCCTGCATTCCGCCGCGGCTCTTTGCCGGGCTCGGTTTTTCGGGCATGGCTGCGCCTCACTCGAACTGATCGCTCCCCTTGATCTCCCTGTTCCGCACGGCCTTCGGCTGGCTCGCCAACCAGCCTTATCTGCTGCTCAGCCTGACCTCGCTGTTCTGGGCGGGCAACATCGTGCTGGCGCGCGCTGTCGCCGGGCACGTGCCGCCGGTGACGCTGTCCTGCGTGCGCTGGGTCGGCGCCATGCTGCTGCTGCTGCCGTTCGCCTGGCCGCATCTGCGGCGCGACTGGCGCCGGCTGCGCGCGCATTGGGGGCTGATGTTCGTGCTGTCGGCGACCGGCTTTGCGATCAACAACGCGCTGGCCTATTGGGGCCTGCAGTTCACCCAGGCGCTGAACGCGCTGCTGATGCAATCGTCAGGGCCGCTGTTCGTGGCGCTGTGGTCGCTGCTGCTGTTCGGGGTGCGGCTGACCTGGATGCAGACGATCGGCATCGCGCTGTCGCTGATCGGCGTGCTCACCATCATCCTGCGCGGCAACCTGCTGGCTTTGGCCGGAATCGACCTCAACCGCGGCGACCTGATGGTCGCGGGCGCGCTGTGCGCGTTCGGGCTGTATTCGGCAATGATGCCGAAACGACCGGTGACGCATCCGCTGTCGCTGCTGGTGGTCACCACCGGCGGCGGCGCATTGTTGCTGCTGCCGTTCGCGGTGGCGGAATTCGCCGCCGGGGTGCGGCCGAGCGCCGACTGGATCACCGCGTCGTCGCTGGCCTATGTGGTGATCTTTCCGTCGGCATTGGCCTATCTGTGCTTCAACCGCGGCGTCGCGCTGATCGGCCCGAACCGCTCGGCGCCGTTCCTGCACCTGATGCCGGTGTTCGGCTCGGTGATGGCGATCGTGCTGCTCGGCGAGAAGCCCGAACTGTTCCACCTCGCCGGCTACGCCATGGTGGTCGCCGGCGTGTTCATCGCCGCAAGGCGGTGACGGCGCGGCCGTCACCGCCCCACATGCGGGAGAGAAAGTCGGCTTCGCTCGGAGCGAGGTCCGTCTCTCGAACCGGAGACTAAGCCGCGCGGACCGAATTCAGGAACTGCCCGACTTCGTGCTTGAGCCGACTGCTTTCGCCGGACAGCGACTTCGCTGCCTCCAGGACCTGTGACGAGGCGGTGCCGGTCTCGCTGGCACCGCGCTGCACATTGACGACATTCGCCGTGACTTCGGCGGTGCCGCGCGAGGCCTCCTGCACATTGCGGGAAATCTCCTGCGTGGCGGCGCCCTGCTCTTCGACGGCAGATGCGATCGTTGCAGCGATCTCGGAGATCCGCGCGATGGTGTCGCCGATTTCCCTGATCGCCACCACCGATTCGTCGGTCGCGGTCTGAATGCCACCGATCTGGGCGCTGATTTCGCCGGTCGCCTTGGCGGTCTGTTCGGCCAGAGCCTTGACCTCGGAGGCCACCACGGCGAAGCCGCGGCCGGCCTCGCCGGCGCGCGCCGCCTCGATCGTGGCATTGAGCGCGAGCAGATTGGTCTGGCCCGCGATCGTATTGATCAATTCGACGACGTCGCCGATTCGCGCAGCGGCCTTCGCCAGTTCTCCGACGCGATCGTTGGTCCGCTGCGCTTGCGCAACGGCCTCGGTGGCAATCCGGGAGGAATCCTGCACTTGCCGGCTGATCTCGTTGACGGATGAGGCCATTTCCTCGGTCGCGGAGGCGACCGACTGGACGTTGGTCGAGGCTTCCTCCGACGCTGCCGCAACCACCGAGGTGAGTTGCTGTGAGCGCTCCGCCGTCGAGGCCAGCGTGCCTGCGGACAATTCGAGTTCGCTCGAGGCCGCGGACACCGTTTCGACGATCCGACCGACAGCAGTTTCGAAATTGTCGGCCATCTCGTTCATCGCGCGCTTGCGGGTGACATCGGCATTTGCCTGGTCCTCGGCACGCTGCGCAATGCTGCGCTTCAATTCGCCCTGCATGGTGCGCAGCGAGTTCGCCAGGATGCCGACTTCATCAGCCTGCTCGATGGCGAGTTTCTGCTCGAGATCGCCGCGGGCGATGCCGTCCGCAAACTCCGCGCAGCTGCCGATCGGCCGGGCAATGCGGCGCGCCGCGAGCGCGATCACGACGATGCCGAGGACGACGACCAGAAGTCCGGCGCCGATCTGCCAGAACATGCTCGACGCCGCCTTGTCGTTGAGCGAATTGTCCAGCTTCTTCGCGGACGCCAGAACCACGTCCCGCGGCACCGAGATCAACACCGACCAGGGCGTTCCGGTGCTGCCGACATTGATCGGCGAATACACTTCGACGTCCTTCGATTTCGGATCGTCGAGCACCTTGCCCTTGCCGGATTGCACGATGGCGAGGCTACCGGCCCAGCGCGGATCGGCCTCCTCCGCGCGCTTGCCGATCGTCGCATCATTGGCGCTGTTGGCGACGATCAGGCCGGTGTTGTTGATGATCGCCACCTTGCCCTTGCCGTCATACAGCGATGCGTTGACCTGCTTGGCGAGCTTCTGCACGAAATCCAGATTGTAGTCGGCGCCCGCGACACCGACGAACTTGCCGCCGATCATGATCGGCACCGACATCGTCGCGAGAAATACCTGCTTGCCTTGAACAATGTAGGGCAGCGGCCCCAGGATGTTTTCCTTGCCGGTGGTTTGCGGATTGATGAACCACGCCCCCTTCACCAGACCATTGGGGTGGCGTTCGCTGCTGTCGTATTCGACGAGAGGCTGAACCGCGATCGCGCCACTGGCGCCCCGGGTCCAGTACGGCAGGAAGCGACCCGTGGTATCGGATCCCATGTCCTGACGGCCTTTGAAGGCCGCGTCGTTGCCGTCCAGGGCATTCGGCTCCCATGCCGAATAGGTGCCGTTGAAGGCGGGGTTCTGTTTCAAGGTGTTGTTCAGCACCGCATTGAGCTGGGCCCGGCGATTGCTGTCCGGCGTGCCGCTGTTCTTGGCGTCGGCGAGCACGGCGAACGCATGGGCCATGGTGCGGGCGGCATCGAGGCCGACGTCGAGCTCCGATTTGATCGAACCGGCTTCGGTTGAGCCGCGGTTCAGCAGGCTCTCTTTGGTCTGACTGTCGACCAGTTGCATGACTTCCGTGGTGACGTAGCTGTTGGTGCTCTGTGCCGAAACGATGCTGTAGACGATCAGCATCAAGCTGGCGCCGGTCAGGCACAGGCCCGATACGAGAGCGATCTTGAGCTGCACGGTCTTGATGGCACGGAAAGAGAAATTCATCACGTCCTCCTGGTCGGGGCGTTCTTAACCTCCCTGACTGAAGCAGTTATAAATTTCACGGCTGGTACGACTACCAGTGCGCCTGCGACTTTAGGCAAGGCCGCGACAGAGCGGATTTGATCGCCACCTCTTCCCGCCGCGAATGGAGCGAGCGCGCTACTCGTGTGATGAGATCGGGGACTTGCTGCGGATCCGCGAACTAAGCCCCGCCGATCAATATCCCCACCGCCAGCACGATGACGCCGCCGAGCACGATCTGGAACACCGCCTGCAGGAACGGCGTGTCCATGTATCTGGCGCGGATATAGGCGATCGCCCACAATTCGACGAACACCACGACGCCGGCGATCGCGGTGGCGATCCAGAACGCATTGGCCCAGGAGTCGGGCACCAGATAAGGCAGCGTGTGGCCGAGGCCGCCGATCGTCGTCATCAGGCCGCAGATGCCGCCGCGCAGCCAGGGCGAGCCGCGGCCGGTCATCGAGCCGTCGTCGGACAAGGCCTCGGCGAAGCCCATCGAGATGCCGGCGCCGATCGAGGCGGCGAGGCCGACCAGGAAGGTCGGCCAGTTCTGATGCGTCGCGAAGGCGGCGGCGAACAGCGGCGCCAGCGTCGACACCGAGCCGTCCATCAGCCCGGCGAGACCGGGCTGGACGTATTGCAGCACGAACATCCGCCGCGCGGTGTGATCCTCGGCGCTGCGGGCGTCGGGCGTGAGGATCTTGTCGCTGAGCTGCGCCGCGCGCTGCTCGTGGCGCTGCTCGAACTCGGCGAGATCGGTCAGCAGCTTGCGGATGCCGACATCGGTGGCGCGCTCGGCGGCGCGTTCGTAGAAGCGCTGCGCCTCGAACTCCATGGTCTCGGCTTCCTTGCGGATGCGCTCGAGCGGCAGGTTGCGCGTCAGCCAGATCGGACGACGCTTGATGAAGCCCTTGACGTCGGCGCGCCGGATCGGCGGCAGATCGGGGCCGAAGCGCTCCTCGTAGATCCGCAGCAGCATGTGGCGATGGCCCTTCTCCTGCTGCGCCATCTCGGTGAACACCTGCGCCGAGTCGGGATAACGCTCGGCGAGGTCCTCTGCGAACGCCAGATAGATCCGGCTGTCCTCCTCCTCGCCGGCGATCGCCACCGCCAGGATTTCGCGCTCCGTCAGATCGGCAAACGCCTTCATCTGCTGTATTCCATTACAATTTAGAATGATTCTAATATCTCTAGACCCGGCTCGCCCGGCTGTCAAAGCGGCCTCGCGATGCGCGCTTCGCCGCAGGGATCGTCGTCGGCGCTTAACCAAACCGTCAGCCGCCTGTGATCCTGCGCCGCCACAAAGCAGCGATCATTCACAGGAGACTCTCATGCGAAAACTGCTGCTCGGCTCGGCCGCAATTCTGGCACTGGCGTCATCCGCCGCGGTTGCGCAATCCGAAGGCGAATTTCCCGCGACCCTGGCGGGTCACGCGGTGATGCCCGCGGCGTCGTTCATCGACGCGCCGGCGGATGCGCCCGCCGACCTCAAGAACGCCGGCAAATACACCACCGGCAAGCGCGTCGAAGCGACCGGCACCGTGATGGGCAAATCCAAGGAACGGCCGACCGGCCTGTCGCTGCCGTTCAGCGGCCAGCCGCTGCAGGGCAACTCCGGCATCAAGAAGATGGACGACGGCAGCTTTTGGGTGCTGACCGACAACGGCTTCGGCTCGCGCTACAATTCGGCCGACGCCATGCTGTTTCTCAGCCACCTGAAGATCGACTGGGCCGGCAGCAAGGTCGACCGCGTCGCCACCGTGTTCCTGCACGATCCCGACAAGAAGGTGCCGTTCCGCATCGTTCACGAGAACACCGACAAGCGCTATCTGACCGGCGCCGATTTCGACACCGAAGGCTTCCAGATCATCGGCGACCGCATCTGGATCGGCGAAGAGTTCGGCCCGTATCTGATCGAGACCGACATGAGCGGCAAGGTGCTGGGCGTGTACGAGACCACCGCCGACGACAAGCCGGTGAAGTCGCCGGATCATTGGTCGGTGCAGTCGCCCGGCGCGCCCGGCGCGAGCTACAACGCCACCGTCAACCTGAAGCGCTCCAAGGGCTACGAAGGCTTCGCTGCCTCCAAGGACGGCAAGTTCCTGTACGGCCTGCTCGAAGGCCCGCTGTGGGACGCCGGGAAGAAGGACTGGGAGAAGGTCGACGGCAAGGAAGCCGCGCGCATCCTGGAATTCGACGTCGCGCAGAAGAAGTTCACCGGCCGCTTCTGGACCTACGTGTTCGAGCAGAACGGCAATGCGATCGGCGACTTCAACATGATCGACGCCAGCCATGGCCTGATCATCGAGCGCGACGACGGCGAAGGCACGCCCGACAAGGCCTGCGCCGCCGGCACCCGCGGCACCGACTGCTTCCCGGACCTGCCGAAATTCAAGCGGGTGGTGAAGGTCGAACTCAGCGACGCCAATGTCGGCAAGCCGGTGCGCAAGATCGGCTATATCGACCTGCTGAAGATCCGCGATCCGGACAAGAAGGCGAAGAAGCCGCTGACCGACGGCGCGCTGGCGTTCCCGTTCTTCACCATCGAGAACGTCGACAAGGTCGACGACCGCCACATCATCGTCGGCAACGACAACAACCTGCCGTTCTCGTCGAGCCGCGATCCCAACAAGGCCGACGACAATGAATTCGTGCTGCTCGAAGTCGCCGACTTCCTGAAGGCGAATTAAGCCGCCGTGACGTCGGGTGAGGAGCTGCGACTCCTGGTCCACAGCCCCTCACCCGCCTTTCGCCGAACGGGTCCGGCGAAAGGCCCCCTCTCTTTCGAGAGAGCCGAATTCGCGCCACGCGGCGACGCGCGGCTTCTCAGGCTTGCGGCGACATCCAGCGCGTCAGCCGCGAGAACACGCCGTCAGCAGCCAGCGGCGGCGCAGTGTCGGCATCGCTGTCCGTATCGCCGATGTATTGCAGAAACGCGCCGAGGAAGCACGTATCATCGGCTTCCGTGACGGTGAACTGGGTCTCGCCGGTGTCGACCGCATAGTCGTAGGCGATGGTCCCGACGAACGGCAGCGTCGGCGCAGCGGCAATGTCCTTGGTAATCACATAGCAATCGGGATCGAGCCCGCGCGCGATCATCGTGCGGGTGAGCATGGTCAGATTGCCGACGAACTCCGGTTCGAAGGCGACGGTGCCTTGCAGTCGAATGGGCATGCGGTCGCCTCTGGTCTCGCCTCGCTGGCGCACGCCCCCAGCAGGAGGTAAGTCGCAGCTTCAGGGCGACAGGTTCAAGGAGCGGCGCTGCGCCGCCCGGCCGATCAGAATGCGCGCCGTCGCTGCAGTGCGCGTTCTCGCATCGTTGGAAGGGGCCGACCGTGACGGCGGCGCCTCGCGCCGTCGCGTCAGGCGGCGCGGACCTTCTGCAGGAAGTCATCGACCGCCGATTGCAGCGCATCGGACTGGCCGTCCAGTTCGCCCGCATGCGCGAGCACCTGCGCCGCGGCTTCGCCGGTCGCGGCCGCCGCGTCGCTGACGCCGCTGATATGGCCGCTGATCTCGCTCGACCCGGCCGCAACCGACTGGATATTGCGGGCGATGTCGCGCGTCGCCGCGCCCTGCTGCTCGACGGCGCTGGAGATCGCCATGGTGATCTCGCTCATCTGCCCGATGGTGGAGGTGATTCCACTGATCGAATCCACCGCGTTCGCGGTCGACGCCTGCATCGCCGACACCTGCGCCGAAATCTCCTCGGTCGCCTTCGCGGTCTGGCCCGCCAGCGCCTTCACTTCGGAGGCGACCACCGCGAAGCCGCGGCCGGATTCGCCGGCGCGCGCCGCCTCGATGGTGGCGTTCAGCGCCAGCAGGTTGGTCTGCGACGCGATCGAATGGATCAGTTGCACCACTTCGCCGATCTTCTCGGCGCTGACCGAGAGCTGCATCACCGTCTCGTTGGTGTGCTCGGCGTCGCTGACGGCCTTGCCGGCGATCTCGCGCGACTGCTGCACCTGCCGGGAAATCTCATGGACCGACGCGGATAGTTGTTCGGACGCCGAGGCGACGGTGCCGACCATCCCGGCGGACGCTTCCGACGCGGCACCGACAGCCCCGGCGCGCAAACTCGCATCCGAGGCGGTCGCGGTCATCGATTGTGCGGTCGCCTGCATTTCCTTGGTCGCATCGGCCACGCTGCGCACCACGCCGTTGACGCTGCGCTCGAAATCGTCGGCGATGTTCTCCATCAGCGCCCGCCGCTCGGCGCCCGCGCGCTGCTGCGCTTCCTGCTCCTGCTGCTCGAGGCCGCGGATGCGGATGGCATTGTCCTGGAACACCTGCACCGTCTTCGCCATCTCGCCGACCTCGTCGCCGCGGTCGACACCCGGGATCGGCGCATCGATCTGGCCGCCGGCGAGCGACTTCATCCGTGCACCGAGACGGCCGAGCGGCTTGGTGATGCTGCGGCTGATCAGCCAGGCGACCAGCGAGCAGACGGCGCCGATGCCGAGAATGGCGAGCCCGAGCCACATCATGATCGGCTTCAGCTTGGCGTCGATGTCCTGCAGATAGACGCCGGTGCCGACGAAGACGTTCCAGCCGGGGATCGCGGCCGCATACGATACCTTGCTGAGCAGTTCGTCGCCGCCCGGCTTCTTGAATTCGTAGAACAGCGTGACGTTGCCCTTGGCGGCGACGCCATCACGCAATTCGCGGACGATCTTGCGGCCGGCCGTCTCGACGTCGAGCCGGTTCGTGCCGGGCTTCACCCCCGGCAGCAGCACGACCTCTCCGTCCATCTTGTAGGCGAAGAAATAGCCGTTGGCGCCGTCATAGGTCATCGCCTGGGCGCGCTGCTGGAAGTCGGAGATCGCCTGATCCTTGGTCAGCTTGCCGGCATCGACCTGCTTCTGCAGCCCGATCGCCATGTTCAGCGCGGTCTCGACCATCGCCTTGGTCTGCTCGAAGCGACCGGCACGCATCTCGCGATGCAGAATGGATGCGGCGAACACACCGGCGGCAATCAGGCCGAGCATCGCCACAGCGACGAGAATGCTCAATTTCGGCGTGATGCGAAGATTGCTGAAGTGCACGGGGACGACTCCGAAGCCGGCGCGGTGATCGCGCAGCCATCAACGCGTAGCGGCATCGGGTATCCAACCCGTTTAAATGCCTCCCCGTAGAAGCACGAGGTGTGGCGCGCCGGTTGCTCTCTCCCCGGGTCGCCAAGATCGCTGGTGATCGTCGCTCCGGGCCGATGGCATTCGGCTCGGAGCGACGGAGGGATCGGACCGGCGGACTACGCCGCACGGACCTTGTGCAGGAAGTCGTCGACGGCGGATTGCAACGCGCCGGACTGGCCGTCGAGACCGCGGGCATGCGTCAGCACCTGCGCGGCGGCATCGCCGGTCGCCGACGCCGCGGCGCTGACGCCGCCGATGTGGCTGCTGATTTCGCTCGACCCGGCCGCGACCGACTGGATGTTGCGGGCGATCTCGCGGGTCGCCGAGCCCTGCTGCTCCACGGCGGAAGAAATCGCCATGGTGATGTTGTTCATTTCGCCGATCGTCGAGGTGATGTGGTTAATCGACTCCACCGCGGTCGCGGTCGAGGATTGCATCGCCGACACTTGCGAGGAGATTTCCTCGGTGGCCTTCGCGGTCTGGCTCGCCAGCGCCTTCACTTCGGAGGCGACCACCGCGAAGCCGCGGCCGGATTCGCCGGCGCGGGCCGCCTCGATGGTGGCGTTGAGCGCCAAGAGGTTGGTCTGCGACGCGATCGAATGGATCAGTTGCACCACCTCGCCAATCTTCTCGGCGCCGATCGACAACAGCTTGACGGTCTCGTTGGTGCGTTCGGCGTCGCCGACCGCCTTGCTGGCGATTTCGCGCGACTGATGCACCTGGCGGGAAATTTCCGCGACCGACGCCGACAGCTCTTCCGACGCCGACGCGACGGTGCCGACCATGCTCGACGCCGTATCCGATGCGGAGCCGACCGCGGCGGCGCGCGAGCTGGCGTCCGACGCGGTCGAGGTCATCGACTGCGCCGTCGTCTGCAGCTCGGCGGTCGCGCCCGCCACGCTGCGCACCACGCCGTTGACGCTGCGCTCGAAATCGTCGGCGATCTGCTGCATCAGCGCGGCGCGTTCGGCAGCGGCGCGCTGCTTGACCTCGGCCTCCTGCTGTTCGAGCCCGCGGATCCGCAGCGCATTGTCCTTGAACACCTGAACGGTGGTCGCCATCTCGCCGACCTCGTCGCCGCGCGCGATCCCGGGGATCGGCGCCTCGAGTTCACCGGAGGCGAGCGATTTCATCCGCGCGCCGAGTTCGCCGAGCGGCTTGGTGATGCTGCGACCGATCAGCCAGGCGATCAGCGACGAGATCGCGCCGATGACCAGGATGCCGACTCCGAGCATCCACACCACCGGTTTCACCGTGGCATCGATGTCGTCCACATAGGCGCCGGTGCCGACGAAAGCGTTCCAGCCGGGAATTGCGACGCCGTAGGACATCTTGCGGATCAACTCTTCCGAGCCGGGCTTGCGGAATTCATAGTTGAGCAGCACGTAGCCCTTGGCCAGCACGCCGTCGCGCAGTTCGCGAACCAGAAAGCGGTCGCCGGTCGGCGTGTTGATGCGGTTGGTGCCGAGCGCCTTCTTGTCCGGCGACGCCAGGGTCACTCCGTCATTGGTGTAGGCGAACAAATAACCATTGCCGTTGTCGTAGGTGAGGCTATTGGCCCGGCGGGTGAATTCGGCGAGCGCGGCGTCCTTGGTCAGTTCGCCGGCATCGACCTGCTTCTGTAGGCCGATCGCCATGCTGCGCGCCGACTCGGCGATCGACTTGGCCTGTTCGATTCGGGCGTTCAGCAATTCCTGACGCATCATGATGCCGGCATAGGCCCCGGCGGCGCACAGGCCGAGCAAGGCAACGCCGACCAGGATTCCGATCTTGGGGGTGATACGAAGGCTGCTGAACTTCACTGACCGTCTCCACGCCGAACTCACCGCGCGGGCGCGCGGCTCAGGTTGCAGGACGGTAGCAACAGATGCTTTTAATAGTGTTACTTTGCACAGCTTGTGTCTTTTGCCGCACAGCGGAACGCAAAATCCCTCCCGCGAGGGAGGGATTTCATCGTCTGTCGCCGATTTGCTAAGGCGAAAGTCTCAGAACGCCAGCGCTTTGGCCTGCTTCACCTGCGGCAGCGCCTGCACCTTGGCGATGACGTCGGCGGGCGCCGGGCCGTCGATCTCGACCAGCGCGATGGCGTCGCCGCCCTGGCTGTGGCGGCCGAGATTGAAGGTGGCGATGTTGACCTTGGCGTCACCCAGCAGGCTCGCGAACTTGCCGATGAAGCCCGGCTTGTCCTCGTTGGTGACGTAGATCATCGATTGGCCGAATTCGGCGTCGACGCGAATGCCCTTGATGTCGACCAGGCGCGGCTTGCCGTCGGCATAGACGGTGCCGGACACCGAGCGTTCCTGCTTCTCGGTGGCGACCGTCAGGGTGATCAGGCTCTCGTAGTCGCTCTCGGCGGCGCGGACGATCTCGTCCACCACCATGCCGCGCTCCTTGGCGATCACCGGCGCGGAGACGACGTTGATGTCGCCCAGCATCGGCCGCAGCAGACCCGACAGCACCGCGGAGGTCAGCGCCTTGATCTTCATCTCGGCGACTTCACCCTCGTAGGTGATGGTGACCTTGGTGATGCCCGTTTCGGTCAATTGGCCGGCGAACGAGCCGAGCTTTTCGGCCAGCTCGATGAACGGCTTCAGCTTCGGCGCTTCTTCGGCGGTGATCGACGGGAAGTTGACGGCGTTGGTGATGGCGCCGTTGAGCAGATAGTCGCTCATCTGTTCGGCGACCTGCAGCGCGACGTTCTCCTGCGCTTCGGTGGTCGAGGCGCCGAGATGCGGGGTGCAGATCACGTTGGGCAGGCCGAACAGCACGTTGCTGGTCGCCGGCTCTTCGGAGAACACGTCGAACGCCGCGCCGGCGACCTGGCCGGACTTCAGCGCCTCGGCGAGCGCCTGCTCGTCGACCAGACCGCCGCGGGCACAATTGATGATGCGGACGCCCTTCTTCATCTTGGCGATGGCGGCGGCGTCGATGATGTTCTTGGTCTTGTCGGTGAGCGGGGTGTGCAGCGTGATGAAATCGGCGCGCTTGAACAGGTCTTCGAGCTCGACCTTCTCGACGCCGAGATCGCGCGCGCGCTCCGGCGACAGGAACGGATCGAACGCGATCACCTTCATCTTCAGGCCGAGCGCGCGGTCGGCGGCGATCGAGCCGATATTGCCGCAGCCGATCACGCCGAGCGTCTTGGCGGTGATCTCGACGCCCATGAAGCGGTTCTTCTCCCACTTGCCGGCCTGGGTCGAGGCGTCGGCCGCCGGGATCTCGCGGGCCAGCGCCAGCATCATGGTGATGGCGTGCTCGGCGGTGGTGATCGAATTGCCGAACGGCGTGTTCATCACGATCACGCCCTTGGCGGTCGCGGCGGGGATTTCGACGTTGTCGACGCCGATGCCGGCGCGGCCGATCACCTTCAGCCGGGTGGCCTTTTCGAGAATCTTCGCGGTCGCCTTGGTGGCCGAGCGAATCGCCAGGCCGTCGTAATTGCCGATGATCTCGGCGAGCTTCTCTTTGTCTTTACCGAGCGCCGGCTGGAAATCGACGTCGATGCCGCGATCCTTGAAGATCTGCACGGCGGCTTCCGACAGGGCGTCGGAAATGAGGACTTTGGGTGCGGTCATGGGATGTGATCCTGCTGAAATGAATTGGGAGGCGCTCTTCCCCTCTCCCCTTGTGGGAGAGGGTGGCGCGGACGCAGTCCGCGACGGGTGAGGGGTGGCGACATAACGAGGGTCATCACCCCCTCACCCGCCTTCGCTTCGCGAAGGCACCCTCTCCCACAAGGGGAGAGGGTAAGTGGCATCAGGCGGCTTTGGCGAGGCCGGCCTTGGTGGTCTCGAACGCGTAGTCGAGCCACTGCGTCAGCGTGGCGACGTCGGCGGCTTCCACCGTGGCGCCGCACCAGATCCGCAGGCCGGGGGGCGCGTCGCGGTAAGCGCCGAGGTCGTAACCCGCGCCTTCCTTCTCCACCACCGCGACCAGCTTCTTGGCGAAGTCGGCCTGCGCCTCGGGCGACAGAGCGGTGATCGCCGGATCCACCACCTTGAGGCAGACCGAGGTGTTGGAGCGGATCGCCGGATCGGCGGCGAGGAAGTCGACCCACGGGGTCTTCGCCTGCCAGTCGGTGATCGCCTTGGTGTTGGCGTCGGCGCGGGCGATCAGGCCCTTGAGGCCGCCCACCGACTTCGCCCAGTTCAGCGCGTCGATGTAGTCCTCGACGCACAGCATCGACGGGGTGTTGATGGTCTCGCCTTCGAAGATGCCTTCGTTGAGCTTGCCGCCCTTGGTGAGGCGGAAGATCTTCGGCAGCGGCCACGCGGGCGTGTAGCTCTCCAGACGCGCCACGGCGCGCGGCGAGAGGATCAGCATGCCGTGCGCGGCTTCGCCGCCGAGCGCCTTCTGCCAGGAGAAGGTGACGACGTCGAGCTTGGGCCAATCCAGCGGCTGCGCGAAGGCGGCCGAGGTGGCGTCGCAGATGGTCAGGCCTTCACGGTCGGCGGCGATCCAGTCGGCGTTCGGGACGCGGACGCCGGAGGTGGTGCCGTTCCAGGTGAAGACGACGTCGGTGTTGCAATCGACCTTGGAGAGGTCGGGAATCTCGCCGTAGCCCGCCTTGAGCTTGGTGACGTCCTTGAGCTTGAGCTCCTTGGTGACGTCGGAGACCCAGCCGTCGCCGAACGATTCCCAGGCGATGGTGGTGACGGGACGCGGCCCGAGCAGCGACCACAGCGCCATCTCGACGGCGCCGGTGTCGGAGGCCGGGACGATGCCGATCTTGTAGTCGGCGGGGACCTCGAGCACGTCGCGCGTCAGATCGATCGCGAGCTTGAGCTTGGCCTTGCCGACCTTCGCGCGATGCGAGCGGCCGAGCGGGGCGTCCTTGAGATTTTCGGGGGTCCATCCGGGGCGCTTGGCGCAGGGGCCGGAGGAGAAATTGGGCGTGGTGGGCCGCAATGCGGGCTTCGTAGCAGTCATCATCTATCCTTCCAGATAGCTGCCTCTCGGTGGGGAGAGGTTTCCCGCCGCTGGGGATAGTCGTTTGCCGGCCAAAGTCAAGGAGGTCCCGGCTCCGGGAGATTACGGACAAACATCCCGCCGACGACAGCCGGCCGGGATGAGTGAAGCCGAATTCCGCGATCACGCGACCTTGGTGAGGAACCGCTTCACCTCGCTGCGCAGCTTGTCGACCTGGCCGGCGATCTCGCCCGAGACGCTGCTGACGCGCACCGCGATCTCGCCGGTGTCGGAAGCCGCGTGGCTGATGCCGATGACATTCGACGAGACCGACGCGGCGCCGGCCGACGCCTGTTGCACATTGCCGGCGATCTCGCGCGTGGCGGCGCCCTGCTGCTCCACCGCGGCGGAGATGGTGCCGGCGATCGCGTTGATCTCGCCGATCCGCCGGCTGATGGCATCCACCGCCTCGACCGATTGATCTGTGATCGCCTGCATCTCGGCGATGCTGGCGGTGATCTCCTCGGTGGCTTTCGCCGTCTGGCTGGCGAGCGCCTTCACTTCGGAGGCGACGACGGCGAAACCCTTGCCGGATTCGCCGGCGCGCGCGGCCTCGATCGTCGCGTTCAGCGCCAGCAGATTAGTCTGCGCCGCAACCGCATTGATCAGCTTGACCACGTCGCCGATCCGCTGCGCTGCTTCCGCCAAATTCTTGATCTTGAGGGTGGTCTGTGCCGATTCTTCGACGGCATGGTTCGTGCTGTCACTCGACATCTGAATCTGCCGTGAAATCTCGGCGATCGACGCCGTCAGTTGCTCCGCCGCGCTGGCCACCGCCTGCACGTTGGCGGATGCCTCCTCCGCGCCGGATGCGACGCCGATCGACTGCCGGCTGGTCTCTTCCGACGCGGTCGACATCGAGCCGGCATCGACTTTCAGGCCGTCGGAGGCGGTCGCCAGCATTTCGGCGACGTTGTCCATGCCGGCCGCGAAGCATTGCGCTTCGCGCGCGACTTCCTGGACCTTCTTATCCAGCAGGTCCGAGGCGTTGTTGATGGTGATCGACGCGGTCTTGAACGAGCCCGGCAAACCGCGGGTCAGCACCTTTCGGAAGGTCTTGCCGTGGCTGACATAGTCCATCGACGCCGAGGCTTCGCGGACGAACGCGTCGATGATGTCGAGCGCATCGTTGATGCCGGCCTGCGCCCGCCCGATTTCGCCGCCGTCGCGGCGGCCCATCACGCGGACTTCGAGGTCGCCGCGCTTGGCGCTCTCGCACACCGATGCGACCTCGCGGACCGCGGACGTCGCGCGGCTGGTCAGCCACAGGGCGATGCCGATCGCGCCGACGCCGAGCGCGGCGCCGAGCGCTTCCCACAGCGGCCCGAGCGGGCCGTAGGCGACCCGCAGGCCGCCGAGCGCGGCCGTCAGGACGATCGCGCCGATCAGAACGAGCGTCGCCTTAGACAGCGAAGATGAATTCGTCATATCCCACACCCTGCTTCTTCAGCATGTCCGTCAGCATTGCATAACCGCTCATCATGCCGTCCTTGGCATTGCGGTGGCGATTTTCCTCCTCGCGCAATTGCGCGTAGAGCGGCTCGATCTTGGCGAGCTGGGCGCGGTCCGGCTTGCGGCGGTTGGAGTGAAAGCCGATGACGTTGTTCTGGGCGTCCAGCGTCGGCGTGACATGCGCGAACACCCAGTAGTGGTCGCCGTCGCGCGCCATGTTCACCACATAGGCGAAGATCTCCTTCTTCTCCTGGATGGTGTCCCACAGCAGCTTGAAGATCGTGCGCGGCATGTCGGGGTGGCGGATCATGCTGTGCGGCGCGCCGATCACCTCGTTGCGTGGGTACTTCGACAACCGCATGAAGACGTCGTTGGCGTAGGTGATGTGACCCTTGAGGTTGGTTTTCGAGACGATCAGTTCGTTCTCGTCGAACGGGCATTCGATGCCTGTCGGCTTGATCGGCGGCCTGGCCATTGCTTGCGTCCTCCCGGCGGACGGGACGATACGAAGTGATCGTCGCGCCGCAATCCGAACAATCGGAGCTTCCTAATTCATCGGCGGTAAACAATGGATGGCAGTCGCTTACCCTCCGGTTAAACCGCAGATTGGTATCACTACGAGGGATACAACCGGAGTTCCGGTCTAGGCCGGATCAGACCGCCGCCGGCAGGCCGAGCGCACGTTCGCTCGCGGCGATCCATCGCTGCACCGCGGGATAGCCGCCGAGCGCGAAACCGCCCTCGGGCGCGACCCGCGTATAGGCCAGCAGCGCCACATCGGCGAGCGAGCAGCGATCGTCGACCAGAAACGGCGAGACCGCGAGGTGGCGGTCCATCAGCGCGAGCGCGGCATGGCCACGCTCGACACGGACCGGATCGCGCGCCGAGGCCGGCTTGCCGAGATACAGCATCTGATAGCGGCACACCGCGATGTAGGGCTCGTGACTGTACTGCTCCCAGAACAACCACGCGTCCATCCTGGCGGCGAGATAGGGATCGCGCGGCACGAGATCGCTGTCGCGGCCGAGATAGCGGATGATGGCATTGGACTGCGCCAGCGGCCGACCGTCGTCGAGCACCACCACCGGGACCTGCCCGGCCGGATTGAGCGCGAGGAATTCCGGCGTCCGGCTCTCGCCCTTCATCGTATCGACGGCGACCCATTGGTACGGCAACGACAGCGCGTCGCACAGCCATTTCACCTTCAGGCAATTGCCCGAAGCGAGATCCCCGTAGATTCTCATCGTCCGCCGCGCTCCTGTTGCGGGCGCAGTCGATCAGCGGCGAGCCGCCTCGTCAACACGCGGCGCGATCAGAACTTGTAGCCGACGCCGGCGCGCACCGTCGACACCGCGGTGTTGATCGGCGCGGCGAATTTCTGGTACTCCCACTCGGCGCGCACGAACAGGCCGCGATACAGCATCATGTCGACGCCGAGACCGCCGGAATAGCCGTAGATGAAGTGACTGTTCTGGACCAGGTTGGAGACCAGCGGCGTGAATGCCGTGCCGCCCTGGGTGCCGGAGATCCGCGCCGTGCGGACGATGTCCGCCTGTCCGAGTGCCACGCCGCCGAATGCATAAGGCAGGAAGCTGCCGATGGCCCAGCCGGCGCGCAACCGCGCCGAGCCGACGTCGTTGACCTTGATCGAGGCGGCGGCGTTGTAGTCGACGTCGTAGGTGACCCCACCGGTCGAGAAGATGCGTCCCATATAGCCGCTGGTGGAGCCGCCGAAACTGCCGTGCATATAGTTGGCTTCGATGCCGAGCACGACGTCGTCCCATTGCGCGTTGTAGCCGACGAAGCCGCCCCATCCCTGGCCGCGCGACGACGACTTGCCGAGCACCGGCCAGTCCGACACCGCCATGGTGTTCTGGATCACGGTGTTGGTCAGCAAGGTCGCCACCGCGCCCTGTGTCGCATTGGTGAAATCCATGTCGGAGGCGCCGGTGCCGGCCTGGCCGCCGACATAGAAGCCCTGCCAGTTGACGACGCCGCGCGGCGTATCCACCATCGCTCCACGCAACGGACCGAACTCCGGCATGTCCGCGGCTCGCGCGCCCTGCATCGCCGCCGTCATCGCAATCGCCGCAATCAGAACTCGACGCATCACCACGCTCCTTGAACTCTCGATCACGAGAGCGATCATCCGCTGTTAACCTTAATCAATCGTTGTCGCCGCCGGCTCGGCGCAAAACAAAACGGCGCGGGAAACTCCCGCGCCGTTAAGACATCTTAAGACGGGTACTTCGTTCAACCCTTGCGCATCAGCGGCGGCGGGTAGTAGGCCGGGGCGCTGTCGAGATTCCAGCGCACGCCCACCTTCACGTCGTGCGAGGTGATGTCCTTGAACTTGAAGCTGTTGTTCGTGGTCGCGCCGGTGAAGGCCGAGAGCGCACCGGTATAGCCGTCGCCGAGATTGAGATAGCTGTAGGCGAGTTCGAGCGTCAGGTTCGGATTGACCTTGTAGGCCAGACCGGTGTGGACCGCCCAGGCCAGGTTCCACTTCGACGCCGTCGGCGCGCTGGCGAAGCTGGTGGTCGAGAACGGCAGATTGTTGATGCCGGTGTCGGTGAAGTTCGCCATCGTCACCCGCGCGGCGCCGACGCCGGCGCCGATGAACGGCGTCACGCACCACCAGGTGCCGAGATCGACATAGCCGTTGGCCATCACCAGCCATTCGGATTTGCTGGCGCCGTAATTGTCGATGCCGTTGTACGCGACGCCGCCGGCGGTGCCGGTGAAGCGATCGGTGCCCTTGAAGTTCGAGTTGCCGCGATACTGGCCGACCACGTCGGCGCGGAACCAGTTGTTGAACTGATAACCGACACCGACGCCGAAGATGCCGGCCGCGTCGAACGAGGTCTGCTGGTCGAACGAGGTCAGCTGCGAATAGGCCGACTCGCGGCCGTAGCGCAGATCCTTGACCTGCTGGTTGCTGAAGCCGATATCGCCGCGCAGATACCAGCCGCCGAAATCCTCGACCGGCGGCGGCGCGTAGGCCGGCGGCGGGGCAATCGGCATATCCGCGGCCACGGCCGCCGAACAAACCATCGAAGCCGCTCCGGCGGCCAGAATCATTTTCACGCTACGCATTGGCTTCGTCCTCTGGTCCAATGATGAGTTACGGAGGCCCCACACCCGGAAACCTATGGTTGAACGATGCCAGCAATTCCTTAAGCACGACTTAACCCTAATTCTTAAGGTTGATATTTGGTGACGACGATCGCTTTTGGTACTACGCACCCGCCGCGCAAGTCGGCCGCGCGTTCATAGTCACTAACAAATTGTTGACGATGATCAGTGGCCGCAAAGGCCGGTCAGCGGGAGAGCAAAGGCGGAACTTGCTCTGGAGGGTTCGGGCCGGAGGCAGCGCGGCGAAACGAGGCGGGCTCCCTCGCCCCGCTCTTCCCGGGGAGAGGGTTGGGGTGAGGGGCAAGCGACGAGTCGCTGAGGCTCGGCTGCGCGGAAGCGCCCCCTCACCCGCCGCGCATCTTGCGATGCGCGGCGACCTCTCCCCGCGCGCGGGGAGAGGTCATCCGGCGCCTCGGTGCCGCCTCAATGGGCGTGGCGCGGCATCTTCGGCAGCAGCACGGCGAGCAGGCCCAGCGCCGGCAGGAACGAGCAGACCTGATAGACGAAATCGATGCCGCGGTGATCGGCGACCTCGCCCAGCGCCGCGGCGCCGAGGCCGCCGATGCCGAAGGCGAAGCCGAAGAACAGCCCCGAGATCATGCCGAAGCGGTGCGGCATCAGTTCCTGCGCGAACACGATGATCGCCGGCGTCGCCGACGCCAGGATGAAACCGATGAACACGGTCAGCACCGCGCTGCCGGTGAGCCCGACATAGGGCAGCGCCAGCGTGAACGGCAGCGTGCCGAGGATCGAGAACCAGATCACGTAGCGGCGGCCGAAGCGGTCGCCGAGCGGGCCGCCGAAGAACACCCCGGCCGCGGTGGCGGCGAGGAACAGGAACAGGAACATCTGCGCGGTCTGGGTCGAGACCTGGAACTTCTCGATCAGATAGAAGGTGTAGTAGCTCGACAGGCTCGACATATAGAGCTGCTTGGAGAACAGCAGCGCCACCAGCACGACGAGCGCGACCATCACCCGCCGCCGGCCGGGCGCGTCGGGATGCGGCTTGACCACCATCTTCTTCTTGGCGGCGACCTGCGGCTTGTACCACAGGCCGATGCGCCACAGCACGATGATGGCGACGAAGGCGATCGACGAGAACCAGCCGATCGAACCCTGCCCGAACGGCACCACGATCAGCGCCGCCAGCACCGGGCCGAGCGCGGTGCCGACATTGCCGCCGACCTGGAACACCGATTGCGCCATACCGTAGCGCCCGCCGGAGGCGAGCCGCGCGATCCGCGCCGATTCCGGGTGAAACACCGCCGAGCCGAGCCCGATCATCGCCGCGGCGATCAGGATCACGGTGTAGGAATGGGCGACGCTGAGCAGCAGCAGGCCGAAGAAGGTCGAGCCCATGCCGATCGCCAGCGAGAACGGCTGCGCCTTCTTGTCGGTCATGTGGCCGACCACCGGCTGCAGCAGCGAGGCGGTGAACTGGAACGCCAGCGTGATCAGTCCGATCTGGCCGAAATCGAGCGCGTAGTTCGCCTTCAGGATCGGATACACCGACGGAATCAGCGACTGCATGGTGTCGTTGAGGAAATGCGAAAAGCTGATGCCGCCGAGCACCACATAGGCCGGCCCGGCGGGCGGCGGCGCAGGCGCGGTGGTCTTGGGCAACGCCAGATCCGGCGTCGTGACCGGCGCGGCCACATCCACATCGACGGCGACAGGCTTGTTCACGGAGGCGTTTCCCGGGATATTCGCGGCGCCCGGGACGAGCCGGGCGGCCGACAACGAAAGACGGCCGGCAATCGTGCCGGCCGCGATGAAACTAGAACGCTGGGGACGCCGGCGGAAGCCGCAATTCGCGATGGCTGCGTTGCGGCCGGATGCGCCGGACTACGCGTCCCGCACTGCAATCACTACGCGGCTGCGGCCGAGGCATTGCCGAGCGCGTCGACGATGGTGTCGACCACTTCCTCGACCATGATGCGGTCCTCGCCCTCGCCCATCACCCGGATCACCGGCTCGGTGCCGGAGGGACGGATCAGCAGCCGGCCATGGCCGTTGAGGCGCTTCTCGGCATCGCTGATCGCCGATTGCACGCCGGCATCGTCGAGCGGCCGGCCGGCGCGATAACGCACGTTCTTGAGGATCTGCGGCAGCGGATCGAAACGATGGCAGACCTCCGACACCGGGCGGCCCAGCTTCTGCACGACGGCGAGTATCTGCAGTGCGGCAACGAAGCCGTCGCCCGTGGTCGCGTAGTCGGACAGGATGATGTGGCCCGAGGCCTCGCCGCCGACATTGTAGCCGTCCCGCAACATCGCCTCGAGCACGTAGCGGTCGCCGACCGAGGTGCGCACCAGCTCGATGCCCTCGGAGGCGAGGAAGCGCTCCAGCCCGAGATTCGACATCACGGTGGCGACGATGCCGGGCCGTGCCAGCCGACCGTCTTCCTTCCAGCTCTGCGCGATCACCGCCAGCAACTGATCGCCGTCGATGACGTGGCCGCGCTCGTCGACCATGATGACGCGATCGGCGTCGCCGTCGAGCGCGATGCCGATATCGGCACGCATCTCGCGGACCTTGCGGCACAGCGCTTCCGGCGAGGTCGAGCCGCATTCCTTGTTGATGTTGAAGCCGTCCGGCTCGACCCCGATCGAAATCACGTCGGCGCCGAGTTCCCACAGCGCCTCGGGCACCACCTTGTAGGCGGCGCCGTTGGCGCAATCGACCACCACGCGCAGCCCGTCGAGCGACAGATCGCGCGGCAGCGTGCGCTTGGCGAATTCGATGTAGCGGTCGTGGACGCCGTCGATGCGGCGGGCGCGGCCGAGGCTGGCGCTCTCCGACAGCTTCTTGTCCATCGGCTCGTCGAGCAGCTGCTCGATCTGCTTCTCGACGTCGTCCGAGAGCTTGAAGCCGAGCGGGCCGAACAGCTTGATGCCGTTGTCCTCGAACATATTGTGCGACGCGGAAATCATCACGCCGAGGTCGGCGCGCATCGATTTGGTCAGCATCGCCACCGCCGGCGTCGGCATCGGGCCGACCAGCAGCACGTCCATGCCGACCGAGGTGAAGCCGGCCACCATCGCGTTCTCGATCATGTAGCCGGACAGCCGCGTATCCTTGCCGATCACCACCCGGTGGCGATGGTCGCCGCGCTGAAACACCAGACCCGCCGCCTGCCCGACCTTCAACGCCAGCTCCGGCGTGATCAGACCGTTGGCGCGGCCGCGAATGCCGTCCGTCCCGAAATATCTGCGGCTCATGAAATTTTCCCCCGCCTCGCCACGGCCCATGCGTTCGGCCGATCGGAATCCAGCCCACGCCGCCATGGCCAGACCGCTTATAGGACCATTTTAATGGCGGGCCCTTCAAAAAATATAAAGAAAGATTACGTGCCGCGGGCCTCGACCCGCGGCATAAACTGTTGAAAACGTGAGATAAAGCGCGACAACGGGATTTCTCCGCCGGGTCGTCAGGCCTTCCGCTTGCTGTCTCCGTCCGGCTCGGACGGCGCCGGCTGGGTCACGCTGAGCGGGTCGGAGCCCGGAAACGACTCCTCGAGCGCCTCGTTGAGCTCGGCGTCGCGCTCGGCCTTCTCGTCCCGGGTGTGCTCGACGGGGGTGCCGGCGGACTTGTCGATTGTCTTCTCGACGGTTTTTTCAACGGTCTTGGTGGCGGCCATGACGGGCTCCTGCTCCATGGGGGTGTCTGCAGCAGAACGCACGGGAACCCGCGCCGTTCCCCGGCAAGGCATCGGCCGTGTTCCGCACCATGTTGCAGGCCGCGCCGGCGTGCTAGAGGACGCGACGCGCTGACAATGCACCAGGGGCGGCACCGTTCATGAAATACATCACCTGCATCGAGGACCTTCGCCAGATTCACAAGCGGCGGGTGCCGAAGATGTTCTTCGACTATGTCGACCACGGCTCCTATGCCGAGGAGACGCTCCGCGCCAATGTCGACGACCTGAAGCGGATCAAGTTCCGCCAGCGCATCCTGGTCGACATCTCCAAGCGCGATCTGTCCACCACCATCATCGGCGAGAAGTCGGCGATGCCGCTGATCCTGGCGCCGGTCGGCTCCACCGGGATGCAATATGGCGACGGCGAGATCCACGCCTGCCGCGCCGCCCAGGCCGCCGGCATCCCCTACACGTTGTCGACGATGTCGATCTGCTCGATCGAGGACGTCGCGGCGAATGTCGACAAGCCGTTCTGGTTTCAGCTCTACGTCATGAAGGACCGCGGCTTCGTCAAGGCGCTGATCGAGCGCGCGATCGCGGCCAAATGCAGCGCGCTGGTGCTGACCGTCGACCTGCAGGTGATCGGCCAGCGCCATCAGGACATCAAGAACGGCATGACGGTGCCGCCGGAGATCTTCCGGCCGAAGAACCTGCTCGACATCGCCACCAAGCCCGGCTGGGTGAAGGGCATCCTCGGCGCCAAGCAGCGCAATTTCGGCAACATCGCCGGGCACCTGCCCGGCTCCAAGGATCTGGAATCGGTGTCGGCCTGGGTGGCGTCGCAATTCGACGCCTCGCTGAACTGGAAGGACATCGACTGGATCCGCTCGATCTGGCCGGGCAAGCTGATCATCAAGGGCATCCTCGACGTCGAGGATGCCCGCGAGGCGGTGAAGGTCGGCGCCGAGGCGCTGGTGGTGTCGAACCATGGCGGCCGCCAGCTCGACGGCGCGCCGTCGTCGATCGAGGTGCTGCCGGAGATCGTCCACACCGTCGGCTCACATATCGAGGTGATGTTCGACGGCGGCATCCGCTCCGGCCAGGACGTGATGCGAGCGCTGGCGCTCGGCGCGCGCAGCTGCATGATCGGCCGCGCCTACATCTACGGCCTCGGCGCCTATGGCGGCCCCGGCGTCGCCAAGGCGATCGACATCATCGGCAAGGAGCTGTCGACCACCATGGGCCTGTGCGGCGTCAATGCGATCAACCAGATCGACGAGAAGGTGCTGGCGGAGTAAGCACCAGCAACAATTCCTTCGTCATTGCGAGCGCAGCGAAGCAATCCAGAGCGCAGTGCACGGCGCCCCTGGATTGCTTCGTCGGCTTCGCCTCCTCGCAATGACGAGGAGGCGACGAACGACAACATGACAAACAACAACAATCAGGAGGAAACCGATGACCGACACGCAACGCGCCGTACAGACTGCTTCGAGCGAAGTGCTCTATGCCGTCGAAGACCACATCGCCACCATCACACTGAACGCGCCGGAGCGGATGAACACCATCTCCGGGCCGATGCTGAACGAGCTGGCGGCGCTGCTGCTCAGGGCCAATGAAGACGCCGACGTGCGCTGCGTGATCCTCACCGGCAATGGCCGCGCGTTCTGCGCCGGGCTCGATTTGCGCAAGGAGCGCGGCGACGAAGGGCTCAGCGCGGCGTCGTCGCCGACCACGCTGGATCTGCGCAGCACCCCGCCGACCGTGCTGCAGGCGATGGACAAGCCGACGATCTGCGCGGTGAACGGCGGCGCCGCCGGCTACGGCATGGACACCGCGCTCGGCTGCGACATCCGCATCATGGCGGAATCCGCCAAGCTCGCCGCGGCCTTCGTCAAGCGCGGCGTGGTGCCGGAATCCGGCGGCACCTGGTTTCTGCCGCGGATGATCGGCTGGGCGAAGGCCGCCGAGTTGATCTTCACCGGCCGCACGCTGAGCGCGCGCGAGAGTCTCGACTGGGGGCTCGCCAACGAAGTGGTGCCCGATTCCGAGCTGATGGGCCGCGCCCGCGCGGTGGCGAAGGAGATCGCCGGCAACGCGCCGCTGGCGGTGCAGGCCGCCAAGCGAATGATGCGGATCGGCCTCAACGAGACCTTCCCCGATCACGTCCATCACGTCTATCTGCAACTGCTGCCGCTGTTCAAGACGCAGGACATGGCCGAAGGCATCAAGGCCTTCATGGAAAAACGCGAGCCGAAATTCGTCGGTCGCTGATACGCGGCAGCGGAGGCGCCACCATGTTCGAGACCGTCACCACGATACTCGACTGGATCGGCGTCGTCGCGTTCACCGTCTCGGGCGCGTTGGTGGCGTCGCGCAAGCAGATGGACATCGTCGGCTTCGCGCTGCTGGGCACGGCGACCGGCATCGGCGGCGGCACGCTGCGCGACGTCCTGCTCGGTCTGCCGGTGTTCTGGGTGCACGAGCCGGCCTATCTCGCGACCTGCGTCGCGGTCTCCGCCGTGGTGTTCTTCACCGCGCATATTCCGCATTCCCGCTACAAGGCGCTGTTGTGGCTGGATGCGATCGGGCTCGCGCTGTTCGCCGTCACCGGCGCGGAGACGGCGGCGCTGGCGGGCGCCAACGGAATCGTGGCCGTCGCCATGGGCGTGGTCACCGCGACCTTCGGCGGCATCATCCGCGATCTGCTCGGCGGCGAGATCCCGGTGATCCTGCGGCGCGAGATCTACGTCACGGCGGCGCTGGTCGGCGCGGCGGCCTTCGTTCTCCTGACGATGGTCGGCGCCCCGCGCGAAATCAGCACGGGCATCGGCTTTGCGCTCGGCTTGGCCGTGCGCGCCGCAGCGCTGCAGCGCGGCTGGTCGCTGCCGCGCTACCGGCCGCGACCGGGGCGCGGAGACAACTGATCGCGCCACGCGACCTTTGCGGCGGCGAACTACTTCGCCGCCAGATCCGCTTCGACCAAAGCGCGCAGTTCGGCGGTGACGTGCGGCCGCGCGCCGAACCACAATTCGAAGCCGCGCACCGCCTGATGCAGCAGCATGCCGAGGCCGTCGGCGGTGCGCAGGCCGCGGCCGCGCGCCTCGGCGAGCAGTTCGGTCTCGAGCGGCACATAGACCAGATCGGCGACGGTGGCGTCGCTCGGCAGCGGCTCGAGATCGAGATCGAGCGACGGCTGCCCCTTCATGCCGAGCGAGGTGGTGTTGACCAGCAGGCCGGCGCCCGGCAGCGCCGCCGGCGCGTCGGTCCAGGCGATCGGCACAACGCGTTCGCCGAACAGATCGGCCAGCGCCTGCGCGCGCTCGAGCGAGCGGTTGGCGAGCGCGATGCGTTCGATGCCGCGCTCCAGCAGGCCGAACAGCACCGCGCGCGCAGAGCCGCCGGCGCCGAGCACCACGGCATGCGGGGTACGATCCCAGCCCGGCGCGCTGGCGTCGAGATTGGCGATGAAGCCCTCGACGTCGGTATTGGTCGAGCGCAGCACATCGCCGTCGTAATACAGCGTATTGGCGGCGCCGACCGCGCGGGCGCGGTCGTCCGGCTGCGTCAGTTGCAGCGCGCGCTCCTTGTGCGGGATGGTGACGTTGGCGCCGCTGTAGCCGTGCGCCCGCAGGTTCAGGACGAATTCGGCGAAGCCTTCCGGCGGCACCGATTCGATCGAATAGCCGCCGGGGATGCCGAGCGTCCGCAGCCAGTAATGATGGATCAGCGGCGAGCGCGAATGCGCCGCGGGCCAGCCGATCAGGCAGGCGGCGGTGTGACCGTCGCCGGGATGCATCGCCCGCGTCACGCGTCGTCCCTCCCTGCCGGCGGCGACGCCTGCCTCAACCGCACGCCGCGGCCGCCGTCCTCGCTGCGGGCGCGCTCGCCGATCAGTTCGACTCCGGCGCGGTTGAGCGCGTCGACCACCCGCGTCAACGATTCGACGATGCCGCGGACGTTGCCGTCGCTCGCTTCCATCCGTTGAATCGTCGGCACCGAGACGCCGGCGAGCTTCGCCAACGCGCGTTGGTCGATCCCGAGCAGCGCGCGTGCGGCGCGCATTTGAGACGAGGTGATCAAGCGAGCATCCGATTTCGAGGTCCGCCCTATCGGCTAGCGCAAATATAAAACGGCTTCAATGATGCTTGAAACATCATTGAAGCCGTTTTCGACTCTGCGTCTGCGACCCCGCCGGTCAGCTCACGCCGCGACCTGCCGGCGCGCGGCGACGATCTGATCCGCGGTGCGGCCGTTGACTTCGGCCATATGGTCGAAGCTGCGGGTGAAACTGCCGGCGCCGGCGGTGGCGGAGCGCAGTTCGACGATCAGATCGCCGATCTCCGCCTCCGGCAGGGTGGCGCGGACCACGTCCCAGCCCGGCCAGCCCTCGCGGGTATCGAAGCCGAGGATCTGGCCGCGTCGTCCCGACAGGATGGCGTTGACCTTGGCGGTGGCGTCGTTCGGGCAGACGATCTCGACATTGTGGATCGGCTCCAGCAGCACCGGCTGGCACTGCGGCAGCGCCTCGGTGATGCCGATCCGCGCCGCGGTGCGGAACGCCTGATCCGAGGAATCGACGCTGTGATACGAGCCGTCGGTCAGCGTGACGTGGACGTCGACCACCGGGAAGCCGAGCGGCCCCGCGCGCAGGCCATCGACCGCGCCTTCTTCGACCGCGCCGATGTAGTTGCGCGGCACCGCGCCGCCGACCACCGTCTCGGCGAAGACGAAGCCCTCGCCACGCGGCAACGGCTTCACCTCCAGCACCACGTCGCCGAACTGGCCGTGGCCGCCGGACTGCTTCTTGTGCCGGCCGCGCTGCGTCGCCGATTTGCGGATGGTCTCGCGATAGCCGATCGTCGGTGGATGCGACTTCACCGAAACGCCGTAGCGCTCCTTGAGCCGCTCCAGCGCGACGCGCAGGTGCATTTCGCCCTGCCCCCACAGCACGATGTCGTGGGTCTGCGGATCGTGAATCACGGTCAGCGACGGGTCTTCCTCGGAAAGCCGCTGCAGCGACTGGCCGAGCTTGACGTCGTCCTTGCGGTCGGCGGCGGCCAGCGCCATCGCCAGCACCGGCGGTGCGGGCGCGATCTCGACCAGCGCCGAGGGCGCGGTCTTGCCGTTGCCGAACGTATCGCCGGTCTTGATCGCGTCGAGCTTGCCGAGTGCGACCACCTCACCGGCCACCGCCGACGAGCGCTTGCTGTCGGCGCCGCCATTCGCGGTGTGGATGCCCGACACCCGCGCGGCTTCGCCGGACGGTGCGTGCACGGTGTCGCCGTCGGCCAACGTGCCGGCGAACACCCGCGCCAGCGACAGCTTGCCGCCGTGCTGCAGATGGGTGGTCTTCAGCACGTAGCCGACCGCGTCCTTGGACGCCGCGACGCCGAGCCGCGACGCGGTCTCTTCGACGTCGGGGGCTTCGTGGCGCAGCGCCTTCAACAGCCGCATCACGCCGTTCTCGCGCAGCGCCGAGCCCAGCAGCACCGGGCAGATCACGCCTTCGCGCAGTTCGCGCGCGAGATCGTCGAACACCGTGTCGCGCGGCGGCGGAATGTCTTCGAGCAATTGCTCCATCAGCGCGTCGTCGTGATCGGCGAGCTTCTCCAGCATCGAGAAGCGGGCTTCCTTCTCGCGGTCGAGATCGCCGCCTTCCAGCGCGATCACTTCGGAGGGTTTGTGCTCGCGATAGACGAAGGCGCGCTCCAGCGCGAGATCGACATAGCCAGCGATCAGGTCGCCGTTCCAGATCGGGATCTGGCGCAGCACCAGCGGGATTCGCGAGGCCGGCTGCAGGCTGTCGAGCACTTCGCGGATGCGTTTGGTGGCGCGATCGATCTTGTTGAGAAACAGGAAGCGCGGAATCCCGAGATCTTCGAGCTCGCGCAGGATGATCTGCAATTGCGGCAGCTTGCGCTCGTCGGCCTCGCACACCACGACGGCGGCATCGACCGCGGGCAGCGCGGCGCGCATGTCGTGCGCGAATTCGACCGAGCCCGGACAATCGAGGAAGGTGTAGGTCTCGCCCATGAACTGCGTGGTCGCCGCGGTGAGGCCGAGCCCCATCTTGTGCTGGCGCGCTTCCGGGCTGGAGTCGCCATACGAGGTACCAGCATCGACCGAGCCGGCGCGCGGCACGGCGCCGGTACGCGCGAGGATCGCTTCGAGCAGTGTGGTTTTTCCGCTTTGGAATGGGCCCACCAATGCAATGCACCGGGGACCCGATTCTTTAGTATTTGGGGGACTTCTGAGGTCTTGTCCCATCGCCGCCTCCTTGTCTGGAGCTCGGCCCTTGATTGGGTCGGCGAGGCAATGCTTTCAGCAGCCTCGCCGCTTGGCAAGCGCGAAAAATTACGAAGCTTGCAGACTGCCCTTGAGCAGGATCAAGGACAGCGGCAAATCATCGCTGCGACGCGCGCATTGCGCCGCAACGCGGTTAGTTAGCGGCCCGGACGCAGTTCCAGCTCCTGCAGGCCGACCGCGACGTTGAGGCCGGTCTGGCCCTGCAGGCTGAGCGGCTGCAGCGCGATGGAATTGGCCGAGCCGCCGACCAGCACGTTGGCGCCGAGGCCGACGCCGACCGACGCAGAACCCTGCGCGCCGGCGTAGTTACCGGCGAGATCGCCCGGGCCGAAGCGCTCGACCGGCGCGAACACGCCCCAGGCCAGCGCGGTCTCCTGGGTGATACCAAGGTCGAGGCCGACCTTGCGGATGGTGGCGACATAAGGTGTGTCGGGACGGCCTTCGGCGCGCAACACGCAGCCGAGATTGGTGACCGAGCCGACGATGAAGCCCGTGCTCGCCCCGCCGCGGCATTCGAGCACGCCGATCCGCACGCGCCCCTCTTGCGCATGGGCAGCGCTGGCGACCAGCGAAGCGGCGATAGCGAGCAGAAGCGAAAAGCGGCGCATGAGAATTCTCCGGTTCAAGACATGTGATGCAGGTCGGTCGATCCCGACCATTTGATTCAGATGGTGGCGATGCGGCCGACGCGGATCAGCCAAGCGCGCAGCGCAACCGAGCGCCCGCCCATCTAGTCACAGCATCGGCGAATCTTCAATGACAGCCGGATTTTCAATGCGCCGGCGGCGATCGCGACACGCGTCGTCGAACCGGACGCTCGTCGCCAAAAAAAAGGGCCCGCAATGCGGGCCCTTCCGTCGAAGCGATGGCGCGTCGGCGCGATCAGCGGTGATGGCGATGCTTGCGCTTGTGCTTGCGGTACTTGCGCTGCGGCAGATCGGCCGGGCGGAGCTGCACGTCGACGATGCCGGCGGTGGCGTTCAGGCCGGTCTGGCCCTGCAGGCTGAGCGGCTGCAACGCGTAGGCGTTCGACGAACCGCCGACCAGCAGATTGCCGCCGACGCCGACGCCGAACGACGCGTTGGCCCCGACGCCGCCATAGCTGCCGGACAGGTCGCCGCGGCCGAGCCGACGGGTCGGCGCATAGACCGCCCAGGCGATGCCCGTGTTCTGGGTGAAGCCGAGATCGAGCCCGATGCGCTGCAGGCGCGCGACATACGGCTCCGGCCGGCGGCCGGCGGTGTTGAACACGCATTCGAGTTCGGTGGTGGAGCCGACGACGTAGCCGACGTTCGGGCCACCGGCGCATTCGAGCACGCCGACCTGCAGTCGCTCTTGCGCACTCGCGCTCGCGAACGACGCGACCAGCGCGACAGCCGTGACACCGAACAGTCTGGTGATGGACATTGAAAGAAACTCCGCATTTCAGGATTTGGATTGCGGAGGCGACAAGAAGGAAGCGTCTTGTCCAAAACAAGGCGCTTCCACGATGCCGGAATAAATCTAACCAACCTTGCCGATCTTTAATGAACGGCCGGTTGAACCTTCAGCGCAGGTTCCCGCAAAAGCGCTGGATGCGCTTGCAGGCTTCTTCGAGATCCGAGGTTTTCGTCGCGTAGGAAATCCGGAACGCCGGGCCGAGGCCGAACGCCGAGCCCTGCACCACCGCGACGCCCTCGGCTTCGAGCAGCTCGGTGACGAAGTCCTGATCGGTCTCGATGACCTTGCCGGACGGCGCGGTCTTGCCGATCGTGCCGGCGCAGGACGGATAGACGTAGAACGCCCCTTCCGGCCGCGGGCAATCGATCCCCGACGCCTGGTTCAGCATCGACACCACGAGGTCGCGGCGCTCCTTGAACACCTTGTTGTGGGCGGCGATGAAGTCCTGCGGGCCGTTGAGCGCTTCCACCGCCGCCCATTGGGCGATCGAGGACGGGTTCGAGGTCGACTGCGACTGGATCGTCGCCATCGCCTTGATCAATTGCGCCGGGCCGCCCGCATAGCCGATCCGCCAGCCGGTCATACAATAGGATTTCGACACGCCGTTCACGGTCAGCGTGCGATCGAACAGACGCGGCTCGATCTGCGCCGGGGTGGTGAAGTCGAAATCGTCGTAGACGAGATGCTCGTACATGTCGTCGGTCATCACCCAGACGTGCGGATGCTTGACCAGCACGTCGGTGAGCGCCTTCAACTCTTCGCGCGAATAGGCGGCGCCGGTCGGGTTCGACGGCGAATTGAGAATGATCCACTTGGTCTTCGGCGTAATCGCTGCCTCCAGCGCCGCCGGCTGCAGCTTGAAGCCGGATTCCGCCGGGCACACCACCGGCACCGACTCGCCGCCGGCGAGCGCCACCATTTCCGGATAGCTGACCCAATACGGCGCCGGGATGATCACCTCGTCGCCGGGATTGATGGTGGCGATCAGCGCGTTGTACAGCACCTGCTTGCCGCCGGTGCCGACGATGATCTGGTTGGGCTTGTAGGTCAGGCCGTTCTCGCGCTGAAACTTGTCGATGATCGCCTGCTTCAGCTCCGGAATGCCGTCGACCGCGGTGTACTTGGTCTTGCCGGCCTCGATGGCGTGGATCGCCGCCAGCTTGATGTTGGCGGGCGTGTCGAAATCCGGCTCGCCGGAGCCGAGCCCGATGACGTTGCGGCCCGCCGCTTTCAGCTCACGTGCCTTGTCCGTGACCGCGATGGTCGCGGACGGCTTCACACGATCGAGCGCGGTGGACAGGAACGACATCGTCTTCTCCTTGCAGCCGTCATGAGCCGGCGGAGGGCGCGACTCTTCGATTTCTGACGGGGATGCCCCACACTAAGCGCCGGCACGCTGCATCGCAAGATCATTGCAGGGAGCGGCGCGGTTTTTCGGGCCTCCGGCAGCGGCGGGCTCGCCGGGGCGGCCGCGCCGCCGCGAAGACGGACAATCCAGGCCGAAAACAGCGCTGCGAGGACTGGCTTCTCGCCGGCTGTGTTGCGAGTCATGCGCGCAACAGCCGCGCGCGTGCCGATTTCGCATGGCGCTGCAGAGGTGCTCGACAGTCGCGATCACGCGAGATGAATTCAATTGTAGATCATCTTTCCGCGCGGTTGCACTGCGGCAAATGATTTCGACCCTTTCCATTGCTTGGGGCTTGCGACGCCTGCCGGTCGGCATCATTGTTTAGCCGCGTTCGGGTCGGCAGATGCCCGGACCACAGGCGAGCGAAACGACCGCGATGTACAAGCTCTATTCGATGCAGCGATCCGGCAACAGCTACAAGGCGCGGCTTGCGCTGGCGTTTCTGGGTGCGCCCTATCGCGCGATCGAAGTCGATATCCTGCGCGGCGAGAGTCGCACGCCGGAATTCCTCGCCAAGAATCCGAGCGGTCAGGTGCCGCTGCTGGAAGTCGCGCAAGGCCGCTATCTGGCCGAATCCAACGCGATTCTGTGGTACCTCGCCGTCGGCACTTCGCTGGCGCCGGATACGCGGATGGATCGCGCCGAAGCGCTGCAATGGATGTTCTTCGAGCAGCATGCGCTGGAGCCGAATATCGGATCGGCTTACTTCTGGCTGTGCCTGGTGAAGGGCGGTCGCGACTTGCAGACCCACGCACTCGAGGACTGGCTGGAGCGGGGCTACGCCGCGCTGCAGGTGATGGAAAATCACCTCAGGACTCACGATTTCGTGGCGGCCGGCCAGCTCACCATCGCCGACATCGCGCTGTACGGCTACACCCACGTCGCCGACCAGTGCGACTTCGACCTGTCGACCTTCCCGGCGGTCAACGCGTGGCTGCGGCGGGTCGAGCAGACGCCGGGCTTCATCACCATGGACTGGACGCCGGATTCGGCGCCGCACGACCACGTCGATTTCGCCGCCGAGGCCTGAACGACTGGTATTTTCGCGCCGATTCCGCCGTCATTTTGCCACGATCGGCCCCGTGCTGCCCCATAAACGCCTGCGATTGCAAGGATATTTGAGTGCTCGGCGATTCGCCGACGCCTGCGAGGGCTTCGTCATGACTCGGTTGCCTGGCCATGAGGCCGGCTTCATCCAACGCTACACCCCGGATGGGACAACCCGGCTGATCCGCGGTGTGGCGGCATCGCTGACGGTTGCGGTGGTCTTGCTCAGCGTCATCCTGACGCTCGCGGTCGTTTCGACCCAATCGAGCATGGCGATGCCGTTTGCGAACTGAACTCCCGTCTCGATCGAACGCTCCGCCTACGCAGCCGCGCTGGCGCTGATGGCATTTTGCTCCGGCAGAAGCTTGGAGGCCTTGCGATGAAGACGCTCCTGGTCTGGGTTTCCGGCACGCTGACGGTGGCGACGGTGATCATCGCCTCGTTCCTGATCGCGACCAAGAGCAGCGGCGAGCCGGCCTCGTTCAAGTCCTCCGCGGGCCCGCTGGCGGTGAAGACCTTCGCACAGAATCTCGACAGCCCCTGGGCGCTGGCGTTCCTGCCCGAGGGGCGCGTGCTGGTCACCGAGAAGCCGGGGCGGATGCGGGTGGTGTCGGCGCAGGGTGCGCTGTCGCCGCCGGTCCGGGGCGTTCCCGAGGTCTGGGCCACCGGCCAGGGCGGGCTGCTCGACGTCGTCACCGACACGAACTTCGCCGCCAACCGGACGATCTATTTCTGCTACGCTGAACGCACCAGCCAGGGCGGCCGCAGCGGCGGACGCACCGCCGTCGCCCGCGCGGCGCTCGTCGAGAGCGACGCGCCACGGCTCGACGACGTGAACGTGATCTTCCGTCAGGACGGCCCGCTGTCCTCGGGCAATCACTATGGCTGCCGGATCGCGCAAGGCGCCGACGGACACCTGTTCGTCACGCTCGGCGATCATTTCAGCTTCCGCGATCAGGCGCAGAATCTCGGCAACCATCTCGGCAAGATCATCCGCATCGCGCCGGACGGCAGCGTGCCGGCCGGCAATCCGTTCGTCGGGCGCGCCGACGCCAGGCCGGAGATCTGGAGCTACGGCCACCGCAACCCGCAATCGCTCGCCCTCAATCCGGCGAGCGGCGGGTTGTGGGAGATCGAGCACGGCCCGCGCGGCGGCGACGAGGTCAACATCATTCGGCCCGGCAACAATTATGGCTGGCCGGTGATCGGCTACGGAATCGACTACAGCGGCGCCACCATCCACGAGGCGGCCGCGAAGTCCGGTATGGAGCAGCCGGTCAAATATTGGGTGCCGTCGATCGCGCCGTCTGGGATGGCGTTCTACACCGCCAAGCTGTTTCCGACATGGGCCGGCAGCCTGTTCACCGGCGCGCTCGCCGGCAAGATGCTGGTGCGGCTGTCGCTCGCCGGCGACAAGGTGACCGGCGAAGAACGCCTGCTGGAGGCGCTGAACGAACGCATCCGCGACGTCCGCCAGGGCCCCGACGGCGCGCTGTGGCTGCTGACCGACAACGCCGCCGGACGCATCCTGCGCGTGACGCCGGCCGCGGACTGAGCCGGCGGCCCCGGCGCTAGCGTGCAACGCCGAAGAACAGATTCGGGAAGAACAGCGCGATCTGCGGGAAGATGATCAGGATCAGCACGCCCAGCAGCGTCACCAGCACATACGGCACGACCGACCAGTAGATGTCGCTCATGCTGACCTCGGGCGGCGCCACCGCCTTGAGGTAGAACAGGTTGAAGCCGAACGGCGGCGTCATGTAGCCGATCTCCATCATGATGATGAAGACGACGCCGAACCAGACCGGGTCCCAGCCGTAGAGCTGCACCACGGGGATGAACACCGGGAGCGTGATCAGCATGATGCCGACCGGATCCAGCACCATGCCGAGCAGCAGCAGCACGAGCAGGATGAAGGCCAGCGCGCCCCACTCGCCGCCGGGAATCAGCGTCATCAGATGGTTCATCAGTTCGTTGGCGCCGAGCGTGGTGTAGGCCGTCGAGAACGCGTGCGCGGCGAACAGGATCCACATGATCAGCGCGGTGAGGCGCAGCGTCTGCATCGCGGCGTCGGTCAGCACCTCCAGCGTCAGCTTGCGATGCACCGCGGAGGCGACCAGCGCGCCGAACACGCCGAGCGCCGCGGCTTCGGTCGGCGTCGCGAAGCCGCCGAAGATCGCGCCGAGCACCATCACCACGATCAGCAGCGGCAGCACGACGGCCTTCAGCGACGCGAATTTCAGCCCCCAGTCGCCGCGCTCCTCGACCGGCAGCGCCGGCGCCAGCGACGGCTGCAGCCAGGCGCGGACGGTGATGTAGATCGTCACCAGCACGACGAGCAGAATGCCGGGACCGATGCCGGAGGCGAACAGGCGGCCGACCGACACTTCGGTCAGCAGCGCGTAGAGCACCATCAGGATCGACGGCGGGATCAGCACGCCCCAGCCGCCGCCGGCATTGATCGCGCCGAGCGCGAGCCGCTTGTCGTAACCGCGCTCGAGCATCCGCGGCAACGCGATGGCGCCCATGGTGACCACGGCGGCGCCGCTGATGCCGCTCATCGCCGCGAAGATCGCGCAGATCAGCACCGTGCCGATCGCCAGCCCGCCGCGCATCGCGCCGAACCAGACGTGCATCATCCGGTACAGGTCCTGCGCCACGCCCGATTTCTCGAGCAACATCGCCATGTACACGTACATCGGGATCGCGATCAGCGTGAAGCTGGTCATCGAGTCCCAGAATTTCGACGCGACGATGTAGAAGCCGACCGGCCCCATGGTGAAATACAGAAACACCACGGAAATGCCGCCGAGCGTGAACGCCAGCGGCGTGCCGATGAACAGGAAGAACAGCAGCGAACCGAAGAACAGCAGGGTCAGGAGTTCGACAGACACGAGACCGTCCGTTCAGTGAGAGGGATCGTCGCCGGCCTGCTTGCCGAACGTTTCGGGGTCGTTCTCGTATCCGGCCACGGTGCGGATGTCGGAGGCGACACGCACCAGCCCCTGCAGCAGCAGCAGCACGCCCGCGATGGGGATAGCGAGCTTGACCGGCCAGATGTACGGATTCCAGATGCTATAGCTGGACTCCATCTTTGCCATGGACTCCCACGCCATGTCGGCGCTCTGCCAGATCAGCACGCCGACGAACAGGAAGAACAGAACAGAGGTCGCGAGATCGACCTTCGCTTTCCGCACGCGGGAGAATTTGCCGTAGAAGATGTCGACGCTGACATGCGCCCGCTCCGACAGCAGATAGCCGCCGGCGACCACCGCGTAGACGCCGAAAATCAGTTGCGCGAACTCGGCGGTCCAGATCGCGGCGCTGCCGACGAGGTAGCGCATGATCACGTCGGCCATCAGCAGCAGAAAGATCGGGACGATCAACCACGCGGCAATTCTGGCGACCCAGGCGTTGAGGCGGGTGATCGCCGCGGCGAGTTTCAGCATTCCTTCACTTCCTGTCTCGACGCTGCCGACCGGGCCGGCCTTCGGAGACGACCCGCCGCGGCGAACCGAACGCAAGGAGGTCGGACCACGGCGTCGACGCGGGCGTTTCGGCGATTCGGTTCGCGGGCCTCATCGGCGCGACGACAGTGCCGCTCAGCCGTAACCGAGATCGGACATCAGCTTCGTCAGGGCCTCGCCGCCCTTCGTCGCGATGGCGCCCTTGGCGGTTTCCTTCTGCAGGATCGTCTTCGAGGCCGCGGTGAATCTGCCGAGCACGTCGTCGGAAAACCGCACGACCTCGACGTTCATCTTGGTCTTGCCGGTACTCAACGCGACGGCCTCCTGATGCAGATATTCCACCGAGCGGAGAAAATAGCGTTCCTCGATCAGCGACAGCAATTGTATCCGCAGGTCGGCCGGCAGCTTGTCCAGCGCGGCCGTATTGATGATGTAGGCGTCGTTGGTGAAGCCGAGCGCCGGCTTCATGTGGAACGGCGCGACCTCCCAGAATTTCATCGACAGCGCGCCGACCGCAGCGCCCCAATGCGCGCCGTCCACTACGCCGGTCGAGATCGCCTGATAGATCTCAGGGCCGGCGATCTGCTGCGGCGATGCGCCGGCGGCGGCGAGATATTCCAGCATCGAGCCGGCGGAGCGGATCTTCAGCGAGCCGAGATCGGCGGCCGATCCGATCTTGCGTTTGAGCACCACTTCGGTCGGGTAAGCCTTCTCGGCGAAGATGACGACGCCCTTGGGGCGCAGTTCCTCGTTGACCATCTTCTCGATGCCGAGATTCTTGGTCAGATGCATCATCTCCCAGGTCTCGCGCAGCGTGCCGGGCACGCCGTAGAGCAGCCCCATCGCCTGCGCTTCGCCGAGAATATACGCCGGAGAAATCGTCCCCATCGGTACGACACCGCGCCGAACGACGTTGTAGATCTCACGATCCTTGGCGATCTCGCCGGCGCCGAACAGTTCCAGGTTGAAGCGGCCGTCGGTGCGCGCCGCGAGCTGCTTGGCGAGCACGGCGAGACTGTCGTTGAACGAGCCCGACGCTTTCGGCCAATGCGCCTGAACCTTCCAGGTGACTTTCTCCTGCGCCAGCGCTTGCCCGATCACCGCCGGAGCCGCCGCGACGGCGAGCGCGCCCTTCAGAATGCTGCGTCGATTCGACGTGTTGCTCGAGCTCGGCACGCGCTTCTCCCTCAGTCTGTTGTTTTGCCGGTATCAGAACACGTCGCAAACCGGCTCGTCAACGACCAAAGCCTCGCGCGCGCGGAGATAATGTCGCAGAGCGCACCCGCCGCATCGCCGCAAGTACGGGACAACAGCGTGTTGCAAAGCGGCGAGTCGCAGGACGAGCGGAGGCCGAGGGCGAACTACTTCAATGCCATTTGTGGAAGATGAAGTACGCGCCGAGGGCGATGAAGGCGAAGCCGAGCGCGTGATTCCACCCCAGCGGCTCCTTCAGATACAGCGCCGAAAAGCCGGCGAACACCACCAGCGTGATCACCTCCTGCATGGTCTTGAGCTGCGCCGCCGAATACACCGCGCTGCCCCAGCGATTAGCCGGAACCGCCAGCCAGTATTCGAACAGCGCGATGCCCCAGCTCACCATGATCACCACGGGCAGCGCGACGGCCTTGTGCTTGAGGTGCCCGTACCAGGCGAAGGTCATGAAGATATTGGAGCCGATCAGCAGCAGGATCGGCAGCACATAAGGCGAGATGAAGCTGGGGGGCATTGGAGGCCTTTCGAAAAACCAGGAGGTAACTACGTGAACGCGATGCGGTTCCGGCGGCTTCACGCAAACGCGATGACGCGGGGCCGCAAAAGCGGATGCATGGGCGATGCCGAGGGCGAACCACGCCCAGCGGAAGAAACGGGATTGTCCCTGATACGTCACCGCTATGTAACAATGTACCGATAATTTGTCCCTGCGTTTGATCGAGGCCCCCCGTCGCCGATCAGCGTCCCAGCGGTCCCTGTCAGTCGCCGCGTCTGACCGGGGCCGCACCTTTTTGAGCGGGTGCTATTGCGATGATCCGATTTGCCGTTGTCATTGCCTGCGTGGTGCCGTTGACGCTGGCGCTGCTGCCGCTGCAGCTCCTGGCGCTCCGCAACGAGTGGCGCATCCAGCGCACCATCCCTCGGTTGTATCACCGAATTTTGTGCAGGCTGATCGGCGTCCGGATCCGCGAGGTCGGCTGCCGCGACGGCCATGGCCCGGTGCTGATTCTCGCCAATCACGTCTCCTGGCTCGACATCTGCGTGATCTCGGCGCTGGCGCCGGTGGCCTTCGTCGCGAAGAGCGAAGTCGCGGGCTGGCCGCTGTTCGGCTTTCTGGCGAAGCTTCAGCGCACCATCTTCATCGACCGCCAGGCACGGCATCGCACCGGCGACGCCACCGTCGAGATCGGCGGACGGCTGCGCGACGGCGACGCCGTGGTGCTGTTCGCCGAGGGCACGTCGAGCGACGGCAGCCGCGTGCTGCCGTTCCGCTCCGCGCTGATCGGCGCGGTGCATCACGCGCTCGGCGACGACGCACAGGCCGCGATCGGCGTGCAGCCGATGGCGGTGACCTACACCGGATTCGGCGGCCTGCCGATCGGCCGCGAACTGCGCGAGCGCGTGGCGTGGTACGGCGACGCCGATCTGATTCCGCATTTCGTCGGTCTGCTGTCGTCCGGCGCCATCGACGTCACCGTGAGCTGGGGCGAGCCGATCGCGGCCTCGGCGACCGATCGCAAGGCGATCGCACGCGACGCCGAGCAATCGGTGCGGCGGATGTGCGAGGCCGCGCGGCGCGCCGGCATCCGCGATCCCATCGCGCCGCGTCCGAATGCTGCGCCTGTCGCGCGGCCGGACGCGCAGCTCGAGCCGGCCTGACGCCGCATCGCTGATGTGAACGCGGCCGCCTTGCCGCCGCGCGGCGCGCGCGGCACAATGCGGGCTTCGGCGTTTCGCACAGGACCCTTCATGCAACTTCGTAATCTCGGCGGCAGCGGGCTGCGCGTCTCCGTCGTCGGCCTCGGCTGCAACAATTTCGGCCAGCGCACCGACCCCGACACTTCGCGCAAGGTCATCCACAAGGCGATCGATCTCGGCGTCACGCTGTTCGACACCGCCGACATCTATGCGGGCCAGGGCGGCTCCGAGACGGTGCTCGGCGACGTGCTCGGCGATCGCCGCAAGGACATCGTGCTGGCAACCAAATTCAGCAAGCCGATGGCCGCCGACGGCACCAAGCAGGGCGCGTCGCGGCGCTACATCGTCGCCGCCGTCGAGGCCAGCCTCAAGCGGCTGAAGACCGACTGGATCGACCTGTACCAGCAGCACGATTACGACGAGCTGACGCCGATCGACGAGACGCTGCGCGCGCTCGACGACCTGATCCGCGCCGGCAAGGTGCGCTACATCGGCAATTCGAATTTCCCGGCGTGGCGCATTGCCGAGGCCGAATACGTCGCCCGCGCGCTCGGCACGCATCGCTTCGTGTCGTGCCAGGACGAATACAGCCTCGTCGTCCGCGACATCGAGAAGGATCTGCTGCCGGCGGCGCAGGAATACAAGCTCGGCCTGCTGCCGTTCTTCCCGCTGGCCAGCGGCCTGCTGACCGGCAAGTATCAGCGCGGCGCCGAGGCGCCGGCGCACACCCGCTTCGCCAAGATGCCGGCGATCCGCGACCGCTACTTCACCGAGGTCAATCTCGTCGTCGTCGACCGGCTCAAGGCGTTCGCGGAGTCGCACGGCAAGTCGCTGCTCGACCTCGCCTTCTCCTGGCTCGCCTGCCGCCCGCAAGTCTCCAGCGTGATCGCCGGCGCCACCTCGCCGGAGCAGATCGAGCAGAACGTCAAGGCGGCGAGCTGGCAGCTCGGCGCCGAGGAGATGGCGGAGATCGATACGATTACGAAGGGGTAGCAATCGGGCGGAAGCACCGCGGATTGCGCTTACGTTGCCCCTGCCTCCGCGCTAAACTCTCGCGATGGAACCGCAGCCGAACACGCTCCCTCCCCAAGCCCGCCGGCTGATCTGCGCCGGATGCGGCACGGAGTTCGCGTGCACGATGGACGGCGATTGCTGGTGTGCGGCGGAGCCGGTGAGCTTGCCGATGCCGTCGGATGCGGTGGATTGTCTGTGCCCCGACTGCCTGCGCGAACTTGCCAAGGCGGACCGGCCGGCCGGGGACAGGGCGTGAGCGCGTGACCGACTGGCTGATCGAGGCGGTGCTGCTCGACATGGACGGCACGCTGGTCGACACCGAGCGCGTCTATATCGAGAGCCTGACCGAGGTGCTGGCCGAACTGGGCCTGCCCGACGCGCTCGCCACCTGCCACAGCATGATCGGCCTGCCCGGCCCGCAATGCCAGGCGCTGCTGGTGGCGCGCTACGGCGATGCGCTGCCGCTCACCGCCATCAATCGCGCCTTCGCCGCCAAGCGCGACGCCCGGTTCGCACGTGGGCTGCCGGTGAAGGCCGGCACGCTGGAGCTGCTCGATACGCTGCGCGAGGCGCGCTGCAAGGTGGCGGTGGTGACGTCGTCGTCGCGCAAAACCGCCGACCTGCATCTGACGCTGGCCGGCATCCGCGCGCGGTTCGACACCATCTTCACCCGCGACGACGTCGATCGCGGCAAGCCGGCGCCCGACCTGTATCTGCTCGCGGCGCAGCGGATCGGCAGTGCGCCGCGGAACTGCGTCGCGGTGGAGGATTCCAGCGTCGGCGTCGCCGCAGCCTTCACCGCCGGCGCGATCACCCTGATGGTGCCCGATCTGCTGCAGCCGGACCACGGCACGCGCGAAAAATGCGCCGCGGTGCTGCCCGATCTGCACGCGGTGCTGGCGACGCTGCGCCAGCGCGGACGCTTCGTGCCGTCGCCGTCGCCCGGCTGAGGCGCGACACCTCTTCGCGCCGCCTGCGGCGACATCACAACCACCTTCGGCCTCCGCCCCCTCTGGCATCCCGCGCGCGACTTTGGTATGATAATCATCATATCAAAGGGAGAGCGGCATGGATGCGCGGACCGAAAATCAGATCGACTACGGCGTGACGCCGGTCGAAACCATGGCGTCGATGGCGGGGCTGGACTTCGTCCGCGCGATCTTCGACGGCCGGCTGCCGCAGCCGCCGATCATGCAGACCATCGAGCCGTTCGACTGCACCGCCGAACCGGGCCTGATCGTGATGCACTCGCTGCCGGCGCTGCGGCACTACAATCCGATCGGCTCGGTGCACGGCGGCTACGCGGCGACACTGCTGGATTCGGCGATGGGGCTCGCGGTGCAGAGCATGCTGCAGCCGGGCCAGGGCTACACCACGCTGGAATTCAAGATCAGCTTCGTCCGCGGCATGAGCGCCGACACCGGCATGATCCGCACCGAAGGCCGCATCTTCAATGTCGGCCGCCGCGCCGCGACCGCGGAGGCGAAGATCACCGATTCCAACGGCCGGTTGCTGTCGCACGCCACCACCACCTGCCTGGTGTTCGATTTGCCGACCGGAACCCGCCCGGCCGTGTAGCGTTGTTTCCGGCGTACCAACAAAGCCGGAGACCGCATGTCGCTCGCCAGCGACCAGATCAAGCCGCAGTCCTATCATTTCGACGACGACGGGCTGATCCCGAACAATCCGATGCCGCTGCTGATCTACAAGCGCGCCGTCGAGGTTGGGCGCGACGGCCCCGCGGAGGCGATCGAGGCGCTGTTCGGCCGCAACGGCTGGGGCCAGATGTGGCGCAACGGCATTTTCGACTACGCGCATTATCACGCCACGGTGCACGAGGCGCTCGGCGTCGCGCGCGGCCATGCGCTGGTGCTGTTCGGCGGCGACCAGGGCGAGGCGATCGAGCTGACGCCCGGCGATGTCGCAGTGCTGCCGGCCGGCACCGGCCACAAGCGACTGTTCGCCTCGCATGATTTCCAGGTGGTCGGCGCCTATCCGCCCGGCCCCGAGATGCAGATCATGCGGCCGACGCCGGACAATTATCGCCGGGCGCTGAAGACCATCCCGCAGGTGCCGCTGCCGCAGACCGATCCGGTCGCCGGCGAGGACGGGCCGCTGATGCGGCTGTGGGGCAAGTCATCGCATTGACGTCAGCAGGCCGCTAACTCACCGGAGCTTCCGCCCGGTGTGATGAGCGATCCGGGTTCTGCCTATCCGCATGTCGTCCCCGCGCAGGCGGGGACCCATACTCCGCAACACCTCGATTGAAGCGCTGTGGCAGAGGCCTTCCTTCACTAGAAAAGCCAGGGGCTATGGGTCCCCGCCTGCGCGGGGACGACTGTTGCGTGGGCAGCGGCTGAACATTTCTTCGATGCCCTCCGATCCCTCTCCCCGCAACAGCGGGGCGAGGGAGTTCTCTGCGCCTCGGGGCGGACTCACCACCTCATGATGCTCACTCTTCGTTGGCGCCTTCCTGGCGGCTGGCTTCGAACAGGAACCAGGTGCGCTTTTCGGTCTCGTCGATGAAATTCTCGAGCAGGCCGGCGCTGGCGGCGTCGTCGCATTCGTCGACGATCTTGTGCGCCTTGCGCATCGCCGCCGCCATTTTCTTGTTGTCGTTCATCAGCTCGCGCAGCATCTCGCGCGGCGGGACGTAGTCCTCGTTGTTGTCCTGGATGGTCTGCAGCTTGGCGATGTGGCCGATCGAGCGCAGGGTGACGCCGCCGACCTTGCGGACCCGCTCGGCCAGCGCGTCGGTGGTGGCGAAGATCTGGTCGGACTGCTCGTCCAGCATCAGATGATAATCGCGGAAATGCCGGCCGCTGATGTGCCAGTGGAAGTTCTTGGTCTTCAGATACAGCGCGAACGCATCGGCCAGCAACGTGTTCAGCGCGGCGGAAATCTTGTCGACGGACTGCTGCGGCAGGTCGGTCGGGGTGTCGAGGTCGGGAGCGATGGAAGCGGATTTGGCTTTGGTCACGGCGGGTTGTCCTGTCGAGAGGGATGTGCCCGAAGGCGAAAGATCGGTCGGCTGGGGCGATCGTTCAATCCGGACGATCCAAGCAGGTCGCAACCGCGAATTCTTGGATGTTTGGATTGAATTCGTTGGTCGGCCCCGCGAAACACGATAGACCTCGCGACAACGCGCCAAATTCCGCCGTGTTCCAATGATGGAACGAATTCAGCGCGTGTGTCCGCCCGCCGGTTGGCTTCGCAGCCGCGAGCCATATTCAAGCCCTGCCAATTTTCGAGGCATCGATGGACGACTGGATCGACTACTACGACTCGACCCACACGATCTATGTCAGCAAGCTCCATCGCGACGTGCATTTCGACGAGATTGCGAAGGATATCGCCGGCTATATCGCGGCGCCGGACGCGACCGTGCTCGACTATTCCTGCGGCGAGGCGCTGTCGGCGGCCACGGTCGCCGAAAAATGCGGCACGCTGATCCTCGCCGAGCCGGCGCCCGGGGTCCGCGGCCGGCTGAGCGTCCGGTTCGCGCACCATCCCAATATCAAGGTGCGCTCGCTCGACGACCTGCAGGCGATGCCGAACGGCTCGGTCGATCTGGTGGTGATGAATTCGGTGGCGCAATACATGACGCCGGCCGCACTCGATCAGGCTCTGTCGCTGATCCGCCGGCTGCTGCGGCGTTCGGGCAAACTGGTGCTCGGCGACATCCTGCGGCCCGAAGTCGGCATGGGTCGCGACGTGGCCGCGCTGCTGAAATTCGCGGCCCGGCACGGCTTTCTGAAGGATGCGCTGGTCGGCCTGGCGCGGACCGCGCTATCCGACTACCGCCAACTCCGCACCAAGATCGGCCTGCAGCGCTACAGCGAAGCCGATATGCTGGCCAAGCTCACCGCAGCGGGCTTCTCGGCCATCCGCGCCGACACCAATATCGGCCACAATCCGTGGCGAATGACCTTCGTGGCGCGGCCGGCGGCCTGAAGCGCAGGGTGGCACGCTGGCTCAGGGCCCTCGTCACCACATCACACCACCACGCTCAGCCGCTTCGCGGCTCGCGTGATGCCGGTGTAGAGCCAGCGGGCGCGGCTGTCCTGGAAGGCGAAGCTTTCGTCGAACAGCACGACGTCGTCCCATTGCGAGCCCTGGCTCTTGTGCACGGTGAGCACATAGCCGTAGTCGAACTCGTCATAGGGCTTGCGCTGATCCCACGAGATGTCCTCGATGCCCCCGGCGAAGCACTCGTTGCGGACCGACACCTTGGTGAGCCGGCCGCCGAAATCCTCGTCCGGCGTCACCCGCAGGGTGATGATCTTCGACTTGGTCGGCGCCCGCGACTTCACCCGCCACAGGCCGCCGTTGAACAGCGCCTTCTTGCGGTTGTTGCGCAGGCACACCAGCTTGTCGCCGCCGACCGGCAGCGGGTCCTCGATGTTCAGGCGCTGGCGGAAGCGGGCGTTGTAGGCGCGCCTTGTGTTGTTGCGGCCGACCAGCACCTGGTCGGCGTCCATCACCCGCTGCGGATCGAGGCTGTCGCGCGTCACCACTTCGGTCTCGCCGTAGCGGCCGAGTTCGAGACGGCGGCCTTCGCGCACGTCCATCGACAGCCGCACGATCGGATCGTCCTGCGCCTGGCGATGCACCTCGGTGAGCATCACGTCGGGCTCGCAATCGGTGAAATAGCCGCCGCCCTGGATCGGCGGCAACTGCGCCGGATCGCCGAGCACCAGCAGCGGGCAATCGAACGACATCAGGTCGCGGCCGAGTTCCTCGTCGACCATCGAGCATTCGTCGATCACGATCAGCTTGGCCTTCGACGCCGGGGCGTCGTCCCACAATTCGAAGCTCGGCTGCTCGACGCCCGACTCCTTGGTGCGATAGATCAGCGAATGAATCGTCGAGGCGTCGTCGCAGCCCTTGTTGCGCATCACCAGCGCGGCCTTGCCGGTGAAGGCGGCGAACTTCACCTCGCCCGACACGCCCTCGGCGATCTCGCGCGCCAGCGTGGTCTTGCCGGTGCCGGCATAGCCGAACAGCCGGAACACCAGCGGCGTGCCGCCTCGGCCGGGCTTGGCTTTCAGCCAGGCAGCGACGGCTTTCAGCGCGTCGTCCTGGATCGGGGTGAAGGTGGTCATGCGGTCTCATGGCAGCAGGCGCGCAGGCATGGCCCGCGGCGACTCGATGCCGGCAAGCTAGCGCTTCGTGGCCTCAGCGCAAGCCGGCGACGCCGTTGGCGGTCTCGACGATCTCGTCGGTCCAGACCTTGAAGCTGACCAGCGTGTTGGGGCCGAAGGTCTGGGTGATCGGCACGTCGGCCGCGTCGCGCCCCTGCGCGATCAGGACCCGCCCGAGCCGCGGCTCGTTGTTGCGCGGATCGAAGGTATGCCAATGGCCGCCGAGATAGGCCTCGAACCAGCCGGCGAAATCGCCGGCGGCCCAGGGCTTGGGCGTGCCCATGTCGCCGAGATAGCCGGTGCAGTAGCGCGCCGGGATATTCATGCAGCGGCACAGCGCGATCGCCAGATGCGCATAGTCGCGGCAGACGCCGCGGCCTTCCTCGAACGCCTCGTGCGCGGTGCGGGTGGCGCGGGCGTGCTGATAATCGAATTTGATGTGGTTGTGGACGAAATCGCAAATCGCCTGCACCCGCGGCCAGCCCGGCGGCGTGGTCTCGAACATCTTCCAGGCTGTATCGGACAGCAGGTCGGTCTCACAATAGCGGCTGCCGAGCAGATAGACGATGGTGTCGGCGGGCAGATCCTCGACGGCATGCTGGATCGCCGACGGCACCACCGGGTCCGGCACACCGAGATCACGGACGATACCGTCCGCCGCGAACCGCACCCGGCCCGCGGGCGCCACCAGCCGGCTGCACCAATTCCCGAACATGTCGCGATAGGGCGTGATCGCGACCGGCGGGTCGACGGTGAGATAGTCGGGCACGATGACGTCGGAGGCGCGCGTGAAATGAGTTCCCAGCACGATCAGCATCGGCGTCGGCTGCGGGAAATCGTAGAGCATTTCATAGCCGACACGCAGTTTCATGACAGTCGTCTCCGCAATCGCACCTTGGGGCTTGATCGGAAGTGATCGCCGGCTGCTTGGTGAGAGATGGCGATCGCAACCCCGGAAAACAAGATGTCGTGAGGAGGCGATGACGCCGCGGTCGATTTGGGTGGCAATCGCAAGCGAAAAGGCGCAGCATCCGCGATGATCGCGCCGCAAGCACGGTGACGCAGGTCAGGAGGAACTCATCCATGACCACGCGCACGCGCCGCGAGACCATCATCTTTCAACAGCCCTTCCGGCTCCGCGGTATCGAGCGCGAACTGCCGGCAGGTTCCTACGACATCGTCACCGACGAAGAACTGATCGAAGGTCTGTCGTTCCCGGTGTTTCGCCGGCTCGCGACCCTGATCACCCTGCCCTGCGCGCCGCCGCACCAGACCGCCATCGAAATGGTCGCAATCGACCCCGAAGCGGTGCGCAACGCCCAAGATGCCGAGGCCGGCGCCAGCCTGCCGTAATCCACGGCGCAGCGCGGCCGTACCCAAGGATCAATCGCAATGACGTTCACCAGCGGCGAATATCGCGGCTACGACACCGACCGATCGGTGGTGCTGTTCTCGATGATCGATGGCTACAAGGAAGTGCCCTGCGCGATCAGTGCGGACGCGATGGACTTCCTCGACGGCGCCAAACGGACCTCGCCCGCGCAGCGCGAACAGCAATTCTTGCGGTTGCGCACGTCGATCGAGCAACGCGCCGAGCGCAAATTCGCGGCCGCCGAACTCGAAGGCAACCCCGCCGGCATCATCCTGCGCAGCATCGATTTTCGCTGACGCTCGATTTCCGCTATGACGGCGCCATCTGTCGCGGATGGAGGATCGGCGGAATGCGGCGCCTGGCGACCTGGCTGTTCTACGCGACCGGCGCGCTCGCCTGCGCGTATCTGGCGCTGTACGCTTATACGGTGCTGACCGCGCCGAAGCTCACCCCCGGTGAGCCGATCAAGATCTTCCGCAATCCGGACGCGCCGAAATATTCTTGAAATAGGCGTTTGTCATTCCGGGGCGCGCGAAGCGCGAACCCAGAATCTATAGCCCCTGACCTTGATGTGAAGCGAGACGACCACCGTGCTTCGATAGCGAAGCTGCGGCGTATGGATTCCGGGTTCGCTCACTTCGTGAGCGCCCCGGAATGACAGTGTGCTTGTTGGCGGCGCCCTCACGCCGTCTGCACGAAGGCGCGGTGTTCGCCGCCGCCGGCGGCCGGAATCGGCAGGCCGCCGTCGGCATATTCGTTGAGCTTGTTGCGCAGCGTGCGGATCGAGATGCCCAGAATATTCGCCGCGTGGGTGCGGTTGCCGAGGCAGTGCTTCAGCGTTTCCAGGATCAGGTCGCGCTCGACGTCGGCGACGGTTCGGCCGACCAGCGCGCGGGTCACCTGCTCGGCCGCGAAGGTGGCGTGCGCCACCGCCGGCGGCGTCTTGGCCTGATCGAGCCGGTCGCCGTCCGGCGTCAGGATCGCACCGGCGCCGATCTCGTCGCCCTGCGCCATCAGCACCGCGCGGTGAATCGTGTTCTCCAACTCACGGACGTTGCCCTGCCAGCGGTTGGTGGTGAGCACGCGCCGCGCGTCGGCCGAAATCGGCCGCACCGGCACGCCGTTGGCGTCGGCGTATTTGCGGGCGAAATGCTGCGCCAGTTCGAGAATATCCGCCGGCCGTTCACGCAGCGGCGGAATCTTCAGGTTGACGACGTTGAGCCGGAACAGCAGATCCTCGCGGAAAGTGCCGGCGCGCACCGCGTCCTGCAGGTTGCGGTTCGAGGTGGCGAGAATGCGGATGTCGACCGGCACCGGGCGGCTGCCGCCGACGCGGTCGATCACCCGCTCCTGGATCGCGCGCAGCAGCTTCGACTGCAGCCGCACGTCCATCTCGGAAATTTCGTCGAGCAGCAGCGTGCCGCCGGTCGCTTCCTCGAACTTGCCGATGCGGCGCGCCACCGCGCCGGTGAAGGCGCCCTTCTCGTGGCCGAACAATTCGGATTCGAGCAGGTGTTCCGGAATCGCCGCGCAATTGATGCTGATGAACGGCTTCTTCGCCCGGTGCGAGCGGGTGTGGACGTAGCGCGCCAGCACTTCCTTGCCGGTGCCGCTCTCGCCGGTGATCATCACCGAGGCGTCCGAACCGGCGATCTGCTGCGCCAGCTTCACCACCTTGGCCATCGCCTCGTCTCGATACACCAGTTCGCGGGAATCATTGGCGACCGCGGCCAGCACCGCCGCGATCAGTTCCGGATCCGGCGGCAGCGGGATGTACTCCTTGGCGCCGGCGTGGATCGCGGCGACCGCGGCGCGGGCGTCGTTGGCGATGCCGCAGGCGACGATCGGCACGTGGATGTGTTCGGCCTCCAGCCGCATCACCAGATCGCGGATGTCGATCGCGACGTCGACCAGCAGCAGATCGGCGCCCTTGCCGCCGCGCAGCACCCGCAACGCCTGTTCGTTGTCGTCGGCGTGGGTGACGGACGCGCCGTTGTCGATCGCGATCTTGGTCGCGGTTGTGAGTTGGCCCTTCAGGGTGCCGACGATGAGAAGCCGCATGGTTCGCTCCTGTGATCCTGTGTCCTGCCGCGCCGACGCGGGCTTCCGAATTAGCTGCGTTCCGCCTTGATGATTTCGGTCATGGTGACGCCGAGCTTGTCCTCGACCAGCACCACTTCGCCGCGCGCCACCAGGCGATTGTTCACGTAGATGTCGATCGCTTCGCCGACCCGGCGATCGAGCTCCAGCACCGCGCCGGGCCCGAGCTTGAGCAATTCGCCGACGTCCATCTTGGAGCGGCCGAGCACGGCCGAGACCTGCACCGGAACGTCGAACACCGCTTCGAGATCGGCGGCGACGCGCGAGGTCTGTTCTTCCTCGTGGTAACCGACATCCGCCAGCGGCGGCGCGTCGGCGCCGTTCAGATCGGGAAGCGGCACCTGGCCGTCATTGTCGCCCATGTTCAGTCCTCGAACTCGTTAGCGGCGCGACGCCATGTAGCGCCCGACCAATTCACCGATCTTGGCTTCGATCGCGGCGCGGTCCAGCACCACGCCGCCGTCGGCCCATTCAATTCTGCAGTCGCCGCCGGCGATCTCCGGATCCGACAACAGCACCAGCCGTCCTGCGAAGCCGCTCTGCTTGGCGAGCAGCTCGATGCGCTCGCGCGCGGCCTCGTAGAGCGAGTCGCTGATGCGCACCGCCAGATGCGGCGTCGAGACCAGTTGATGGAAGCATTCGCCGACCAGCGACGTGATTTCCGCCAGCGGCTCGGCGGCGACCAGTTCGCCACAGAGTTTGCGCGCGACCGCCACCGCGACTTCGACCGCCTCGGTTTCCATCCGCGTTTCGACGGCGCCGATGCCGTCGGCGATGCTTCGGATCGCCTGGGCGATCTGCTCCAGCGCCGCGGCGCTGCGGCGTTCGGCTTCGGCCTGGATCTCGCGCTGGGCCTGGGCGAATCCTGTCTGATAGCCGCGCTGTTCGGCGGCGGCGACCTCGCGCGCCAGCTCGTCGGCGGCCGCGGCCTTTTCGCGGGCCTTGTCGGGCGCCCCGAAATCGTTGTCGAACAGGAATTTCTGCGCGGGAGCGGCCATCAATACACCAGTTCGTCGTCGGCGCGGTTCTTGGTGAGGACGATCTCGCCCTTGGCGGCGAGGTCCTTGGCGAGATTCACGAGCAGCGCCTGGGCCTCGTCGACATCGCGCAGCCGCACCGGGCCGAGCGCGGCCATGTCGTCGAGCAGCATCTTGCCGGCGCGCGACGACATGTTGCCCATGAAGAAGCCGCGGACATCCTCGTTGGCGCTCTTCAGCGCGATCGCGAGCTTGTCGCGGTCGATATTGCGCATCAGCGTCTGCGCCGAGCCGGCGTCGAGCTTGACTAGATCGTCGAAGGTGAACATCAGCGACTTGATGCGCTCCGCCGCCTCGCGATTGTCCTCTTCCAACGAGGTGATGAACCGGGTCTCGGTCTGGCGGTCGAAATTGTTGAAGATTTCCGCCATCACCTCGTGGGCGTCGCGGCGGCGGGTCTGCGACAGATTGGACATGAATTCGGAGCGCAGCGTCCGCTCGAGGCTTTCCACCACTTCCTTCTGCACCGATTCCATCCGCAACATCCGATTGATGACGTCGAGCGCCATGTCTTCGGGCAGGATCGCCAGCACTTTGGCGGCGTGTTCGGGCTTGAGCTTCGACAGCACCACCGCCGTGGTCTGCGGATATTCGTTCTTGAGATAGTTGGCGAGAACCTCCTCCTGGACGTTGGAGAGCTTCTCCCACATGTTGCGGCCGGCGGGGCCGCGTATTTCCTCCATGATGCCGGTGACGCGATCGGCCGGCAGATAGCGCTGCAGCAGCCGCTCGGTGGCGTCGTAATTGCCCATCAGCGCGCCGGACGCCGACATCCGCGACACGAATTCGAGCAGCAGGTCCTCGACCGTCTCCGGCTCGATGGTGCCGAGCGTCGACATCACCGACGACAGCTCCCGCACCTCGTCGTCGTCGAGCAGGCTCCAGATCTTGCCGCCATATTGCTCACCGAGCGCGAGCATCAGGATCGCCGCGCGCTTCGGGCCGGGCAGCGGCTTCGAGGCGGGGCGGCCGTTCTGACGCTGCGCGAGCGTCGCGACGACGCTGGCGATGTCTTCGGTGCCGGGTGTTGTTGCGGGCGTCTCGGCCATGTCGGTTTATGCCGGCTCGGCCAGCCATTGACGGACAATGGCTGCGGTTTCGTTGGGATTGCGCTCGGCGAGTTCGCCGACGCGGTGGACCGACTGGGCGTGAACCTGGCCCTGCACCTGGGCGATGTCGATCATGCTGGTGCCGGCCTGCCCGTCGGAGCCGATTTGCGGCAGGCTGCCGTCGGCCAGCGCCGGCAGGCCGCTGGCTTCGGACGCCGGGTCGGAGGCGAGCACGCGCTTGACCAGCGGGCGGATCACCATGAACAGCACCACCAGGCCGAGCACGAACATCACGCCGAGCTGAATCATGTTCATGATGTCGTCCTTGGTGAATTGCAGCATGCCGAGCAGGCCGGCGGGCTCCGGCAGTTTCTCGACCTGCGGCGCCTCCGCGAATCTCAGATTGACGACCTCGATCTGGTCGCCGCGCTTCTGGTCGAAGCCGATCGCCGAGCGCACCAGCGCGGCGATGCGGTCGAGCTGCTCCTTCGGCCGCTCGGCGTAGACCAGCTCGCCCTTCTCGTCTTTGGTGTAACTGCCGTCGACCAGCACCGCGACCGACAGCCGGTTGACCCGGCCGGCCTCGGTCACCTCGGTCTTGGTGACGCGGGAGATTTCGTAATTGTTGGTCTCCTCGGACTTCTTGCTCTGGTCCCGCGCGCCGGCGCCGCCCGGGGCCTGATTGCCCGGCAGTTCGTTGTTGACGGTGACCTGGCCGTCGGCCGCGGAGGTCTGCGCCTGCTCTTCGCGGGTCTGGCTGGAGCGCAGCACCCGGCCTTCGGGGTCGAACTTGTCCGAAGTCTGGGTGATCTTGTTGTAATCGAAATCGGCGGTGACCTGGACCCGGGCGCGGCCGGAGCCGACGACCGAGGACACGATGCCCTCGATCTCGTTGCGCATCCGCTTCTCGAAGCTGGTGCGGCGTTCGTCGCCGGCGGCGCCGTCGGCGGCATTGGCGCTGGCCGAGCCGTCGGCGAGCAACTGGCCGCCCTCGTCGACGATCGAGACCCGCTGCGGCTTCAGGCCGTTGACCGCGGAGGCGACCAGATGGCGGATGGCGCGGACCTGCTGCGGCTCCAGCGCGCCGCGCACCCTCAGCACGATCGACGCCGACGGCTCCGGCGTCTCGCGCGAGAACAACGGCCGCTCCGGCAGCACCAGATGCACCCGCGCCGCCTGAACCCGGTCGATCGCCCGGATGGTGCGGGACAATTCGCCTTCCAGCGCGCGGAGATGGTTGATGTTCTGGACGAAGCTGGTGGTGCCGAGCGCGTCGGATTTGTCGAAGATCTCGTAGCCGACGCCGCCGCCCTTCGGCAGTCCGCCCTCGGCCAGCTTCATCCGCAGCCGGGTCACCTTGTCTTTCGGCACCATCAGAATGGCGCCGTCATTGCGCATTTCGAACGGGATCGCCTGGCGCTCCAGCTCCTTGATGATGCTGGAGGAGTCCTCGACGCTGAGGTCGGTATAGAGGGTCGTCATCTGCGGCTGCGACACGCGCATGATGACGAAGGCGAAAAAGCCGAGCAGCGCCATGGTGACGGCGATCATGGCCATCACCCGGGCGGCGCCCAAGCCTTTCAGGAAACCCAGCAAACTCTGCAAGACCAGCCCCTCGGATTCGGCACGACAAAGCCGACTAGGCAAATCTTGCCTATGGGATGGTTTCCATAAGGTTAACGAATCTTAACCGGACGCGGAATTGCTGCAGATGTGCTGAAAGCCGGCTTCCCGAAACGGGGCCGGCTTTCGCGAATTCGTTAAGATTTCGGTAAGGAATATTACTGGCGATATTGCTGGATTCGGGTGGTCCGAAGCCCCGCCAGCCCGTGCTGGTCGATCGAGAACTGCCAGGACAGGAATTCGTCCACGGTCAGGGTGTAGCGGCTGCAGGCCTCTTCCAGCGAGAGCAGGCCGCCGCGGACCGCCGCGACCACCTCGGCCTTGCGTCGGATCACCCAGCGCTTGGTCCCCGGGGCGGGCAGGTCCGCAATCGTTAACGGACTTCCGTCGGGCCCGATGACGTATTTGACCCGCGGACGGTGGGGCTCTGTCATGGCGTACTCACAACTCTCAAGCACTCAACATACTGTGTGATGTGAACGTAGGCCGGCCGGCTTAAAATTTGACTAAGCCAAGCGAGGCAATGTGATGGACGAAATTAGTAAAGTCGTAAGATTGATGACCGGGATCCTGCGCGACCTCCGATGGCCGCTGAAAGCGACTGTGACGCAGGGATTTATGCGCTTCGCGCAGACGCCCGCCGCGCGCGCCCGGCGGGCGCGGCCCGCGCTGGTGAATGGAATTGATCGCGCGTGATCACGGGGCCGCTTCAAGGACTATTGAAGCACTGCCGCCTTCTCGAGTGCAGAGTCGTCATCCTGAGGTGCGCGCGTAGCGCGCCTCGAAGGATGCGGACCCGAGGCGCCTGCGGCCCATCCTTCGAGGCCCGTTGGGCCGCGCACAGCGCGGCCCAATGGGCACCTCAGGATGACGGCGGCAGCCGGATCGGGAGCTTCGATTCCATCAAAAGCAGAACCGCTCTACGGATCGATCAACACGCCCGGATTGAGCATCGCCTGCGGATCGAGTTCGCGCTTGGCGGCGCGTAGCGCGGCGGCGAACAATTCGGGGCGCTGGCGGTCGTACCACTTCCGGTGATCCCGGCCGACCGCGTGGTGATGCGTGATGGTGCCGCCGGCGTCGATCAGCGCGTCGCTCGCGGCGTCCTTGATCGCCTGCCATTGTTCGAGCAGCGCGCCGTGGCGGCCGAGCGCATGAAACGAGAAATACGGCGCCGGCCCGTCCGGGTAGACGTGGGTGAAACGGCAGGTGACTTCACCCTTGATACCAGTCGCCTCGAGGATCGCGCGTTCGGTCGCGGCCTTCACGCTGTCGTGGAACGATTCGAAGCGATCCCAGGTGATCGCGGTCTCGAAGGTGTCGTTGATCAGCGCCGCCGGCGTGAGAAATTCGCGCGCATAGGGCATGCGGATGAAAGCGTTGCGCCACAGGCCGGCGGCGCCCTCGAGATGCGCCGCGGCGGCATCGGCCTTCTCCGGCGTGCCGCCATGGTCGGCGCAGCATTCGAGCGCGCGCGCCATCCACGCCTCGACCGGATGGTCACCGGATTCGAAGCCGAGCACCATGATCGCGACGCTGCCGTCGGCGGCGCCGGTGTTGAACGCTTCCTGCGGATCGAGGATGCGGCAGTTCGACGGATACAGGCCGGCCTGCGCCACCGCGCGCACGGCGCGGGCCGCGGCGAAGAAATCCGCAAAGCGCACCGATGCGCCGGCACGGAACGTCGGCCGCGCCTGCAGCCGCATCCAGGCCTGCGAGATCACGCCGAGAATGCCCTCGGAGCCGATGAACATCCGGTCCGGGCTCGGCCCCGCCCCCGATCCCGGCAACCGTCGCGTTTCCACGACGCCGCGCGGCGTCACCACGCGGATGCTTTCGACGAAATCGTCGATGTGGGTATAGAGGCTGGCGAAGTGACCGCCGGAGCGGGTCGCGATCCAGCCGCCGAGCGTGGAATATTCGAAGCTCTGCGGAAAATGCCGCAGCGTCATGCCGTGCGGCTTGAGCTGCGCCTCCAGCGCCGGACCATAGGCGCCGCCTTCGATCAGCGCGGCGCGCGAGGTCTTGTCGACCTCGACCACCCGACCGAGATGGCGCATGTCGAGCGCCACCGCGGCCTTGTAACGACTGCCGTCGACGCGACACTCGACGCCGCCGCACACCGACGAACCGCCGCCGAACGGCGTCAGCGCCGCGCCGGCACCGCCGGCCCAGTCCATCACCGCGGCGATCTCCGCTTCATTGCGCGGATAGGCGACGATATCGGGCGCGGCGTCATAATCGCCGATCATGCCGCGGACGTAGTCGGGATAGGATTTGCCATAGGCGTGGGCGGCGCGATTGTAGACGTCGATCGAACAGATCTCCGCCAGCGCGCGCGGCGGCACGATTCGCGGCTCGCGCAGCTTCAGATCGTCGAGCTTCGGCACCGCGATGGTGTCGAAGCTGTCGCGACCGAATTTCTGCCGGTAGCGGCCGAGCACGAAGGCCTGCTCGGCCCCGCTCATGCCCTCGCCTTCCCGTCCCCAGCCGTAATGCTTCAGCCGCGCGCTGCCCATCATGACCTCCCGTTCGGTTCGGCGACGATTGACGGCGCGCCGATTGCAACGCTCAGTCTGAAACGGGACGGCGACACCCGCAAGCGCGTTTGCGTGCTGCAGTGCAGCTCGCTATGCGTCGCGCACCGGAACGACCAGGATGTCCTGACGCAGTCGCCGCAACACCTCTTCGGTGACGCTGCCGAGCAGCATCCTGATCGCGCCCTGCCGACCGTGGGTGCCGATCACCACCAGATCGGGCCGCATCTCGGTCGCGACGTCGACGATCGTGGAGGGCGCGATGCCCTCCCTGACCAGGGTGGTGTAGTCGACCTCACCGAGATCGAGCGGCTCCAGGAAACGCACCAGATCCCGTACCGCTTCGACGCGCGACTGGGCCAGATAGTCGTCGACCTTGCCCTTGTGGACGCCCGCATAGCTCAGCATCCCGGCCGCTGCGGCGTCGTAGACGTGCAGGATCGCGACGCGCGTGCGGGGCAACAGGCCGAGGCTGCGGGCGACGGTGAGAGCGCGCGCCGAGCAGGCCGACAATTCGACCGGCGCCAGGCACGATGTGTGAGGCAGTGCCGCGTCGATATTGGCCATCAGCACCGGGATCGACGAATTGCGGATCACGCGTTCGGCCGTGGTGCCGACGAAAATGTCTCTCAGAAACGCCCGGCGATGACTGCCGATCACGCACAGATCCGCGGCCATCTGCTGCGCGGCCCTGACGATGCCGTCGAACGGCGTGCCGCGTACCACCAGCGGGCTGCAGTTCAGGTCCGTGAGATAGGCGTGCTCGCGGATCGCGTCGGCGAGCGCCGTCTCGGCAAGATCGCATTCCGCGGCAACGATGCGTTCCGGCTGGTCGTCGTCGACGACATGGACGATCACCAGGCGCGCGCCGGCCTTCCTGGCGATCAGCGCGGCACGACGCACCGCACGATCGGAACGCGCCGAAAAGTCGGTGGCGGCGACCACGAGCTTCAAGGCGGACTTCGTCGTCTGACGCGGCATCTGATCCATGGTCACCCTCTGCATTCTGACAGGCGTTCCGACTGGGCTGCATCGGCTCGGCGCAGCGGCCGGAAAGGCCGCCGCGCTCGCTGCATCGGCTAGCGGTCGAGACTGTGCAGCGCGCCGATGCGGCGCATCAGCAGCTTTTCCAGCTCGAGCACGACCATCAGCACGACGCCTGCGCCGAGGATCACCAGGCCGTCGCTCACCCCGATCGGCGTGGTCTCGAACAGCGTGTGCATCACCGGTGCGTAGGTGAAGGCGAGCTGCGCCGCGATGACCACGATCAACGCCAGCAGCACCGCCGGGGTGCCGAGCGCACCACGGAAAGAGAACGACGACATGTGCAGATAGCGGACGTTGAACAGATAGAAGATCTCGAACACCACCACCGCATTGACCACCATCGTGCGCGCCGTCTCCAGCGGCAGCCCCTTGCCCAGCGCGTAGAAGAAGATCCCCAGCGCGCCCGCGGTGAACAGCACCGACACGAAGACGATGCGCCACACCAGGAACGGCGACAGCAGCGGCGCGTGCGCCGGGCGCGGCGGCCGCTTCATCACCCCGGGCTCCGGCGGCTCGAACGCCAGCACCAGACCGAGCGTGACGGTGAGAATCAGATTGATCCACAGGATCTGCACCGGATTCATCGGCAAGGTGAAGCCGAAAAGAATGGCGAGGATGACGGCGAGCACCTCGCCGCCATTCGTCGGGATCGTCCAGGCGATCACCTTGCGGATGTTGTCGTAGACCGTGCGTCCTTCCTGCACCGCGGCCACGATCGAGACGAAATTGTCGTCGAGCAGCACGACCTCGGAGGCCTCCTTCGCGGTCTCCGTGCCCTTGTGCCCCATCGCGATGCCGACATCGGCCTGTTTCAGCGCCGGCGCGTCGTTGACGCCGTCGCCGGTCATCGCCACCACCGCGCCGGTCGATTGCAGCGCCCGGACGATGCGCAGCTTGTGCTCGGGATTGGTGCGCGCGAACACGTCGGACTGTGTGACGACGCCGATGAAACCCGCATCCGGGGTCCGGTCGAGATCGGCGCCGCTGACGACGTCGGGACTGTCGGTCAGCTTCAATTGCCGCGCGATCGCGTCGGCGGTGGCAGTGTGGTCGCCGGTGATCATCTTGACGACGATGCCGGCCGAGCGGCATTCGGCGATCGCCTGGATCACCTCGGCGCGCGGCGGATCGATGAAGCCGACCAGCCCCATGAAGGCCAGGCCTTCGTCGAGATCGGCGAACACCAGCTGATCGCTGGCGCGCGCCGGCGATCGCACCGCAACGCCGAGCACCCGTTCGCCCTCCGCCGCAGCCAGCGAAATCCGATCGGTCCAGAAAGCCGTGTCGAGCGGCTGCAGGCCGTCGCGGCCCAGTTGCGTCTGGCACATTGCCAGCAGCCGCTCGGGCGCGCCCTTGACGAAGATCACCTGCCCACCCGAGGCGGCCGCGTGGCGCGTCGCCATGAAGCGATGTTGAGCGTCGAACGGAATTTCATCCGAGCGCTTCCATTCCGATCGTTCCCGGACGGGGTCGAGGCCGGCCTTGATCGCCAGCGCGACCAGCGCGCCCTCCATCGGATCGCCGTCGACGACGTAGTGTCCCTTGACCTCGCGCAATTGCGCGTCGTTGCACAGCAACGCCGCGCGGATCAGTCTGATCGCCGAAGCGTCGGCCTCGGCGTCCTTGCGGCCGTCGACCGTCAGTTCGCCCTGCGGGATGTAGCCCGAGCCGCTGACCAGAACGGTGTGCTCGGCGGTGACGATGCGGCGCGCGGTCATCTCGTTGCGGGTCAGCGTGCCGGTCTTGTCGGAGCAGATCACCGAGGTGGCGCCGAGCGTCTCGACCGCGGGCAGGCTGCGGATGATGGCGTTGCGCTTGGCCATGCGCTGCACGCCGATCGCCAGCGTGATGGTGATCACCGCGGGCAGGCCTTCCGGCACGACGCCGACCGCCATCGCCACCACCACGATCAGCGCGTCCGGCCATTCGTAGCCGCGCACGAGGGTGGCGAATGCGAAGATCGCAACCGCGGCCGACAGCGCCACCCAGGTGAAACGCTGACCGAACCGGTTGATCTGGCCGAGCAGTGGCGTGGTCAATTGTTCGACGCCCTCGATCAGCGTGCTGATGTGGCCGATCTCGGTGCGTTCACCGGTCGCGACGACGACGCCGAAGCCTTGGCCGGCCGACACCAGCGTCCCGGAAAACGCCATGCACAGGCGATCACCGAGGGGCGCATCCGCCGCGGCGGGCTGATCGTGCTTTTCCGAGGCGACAGACTCACCGGTCAGCATCGCCTCGTCGATCAACAGGCCACGGGCGCGGGTGAGCCGCAGATCGGCGGGAACGCGATCGCCGGCCTCGATCATCACCACGTCGCCGGGCACCAGGTCGGCGGCGGGGATGCTGATGCGGTGGCCATCGCGCCAGGCATGGGCGCGCGGCGAGATCATCTTGCGGATCGCGTTCAGCGCCTTCTCCGCCTTGTCCTCCTGGATGAAGCCGACGATGGCATTGATCATCACCACGGCCACGATCACCGCGGCATCGATGCGATGGCCAAGGATGGCGGCCGCGACCGCCGCAGCCAGCAGGAAGTAGATCAGCGTGTTGTTGAACTGCGCGAGAAAGCGCAGCAGCGGGTGGCGGCGCGAGGCTTCGGGAAGCGCGTTCGGCCCATAGGTTGCCAGCCGCCGCGCGGCTTCGTCACTGCTCAAGCCGCCGCGATCGGTCGACAGGCCGGCGAGCACGCAATCGGCATCGACCGCATGCCACATCTCCTCCGAGGCCTGGTCGTTCGGCCCTGTGATGTCGACTTGCAGCAGTTCGGTCATGGTGTGTCTCGACGGTTGGGTTCGGGAACGGCGCCGCTGCACGGAGCCCGGCGCCGGCCGGCCAATGGCCCCGACTCCGCCGATCCGGATGGATCGGTCGCTGCAGCGATGGATGACGGAAAGAGCCGGCGCGCCTCGACCGCGGCATGCGTTCACGCGCAACGAGACACGAAGTCTCGCGCCGTCACGCGACGGCTGAAGCGCTGGTGATCAGGACGATGCGGCGGCGCGCGGCGCGGGCTAGGCGATCGGCGGCCGGAGCTGCGGAGGCTCGCTGCGATCGAGCATCGCCTCGGACAGCGGCAGGCGCACGCGGGTCGATTGATCGCAGGCAAAGCTGCGACCCGGCGCCGGAGTCAGCGCCTGAGCGCTGTCGGTCGTGGTTATTTCCGGCTCGTCGCTGACGCTCGGTGTGGGAACGGGGGGCGGCGTCTTGACGAATTCGAGCTGATCGCGGGGCATCTCCGGCGCCGCAGAGGCGACCGACGCGGTGCCGAGAACGATCATCGCCAGCGCGCACAGACAGATGGCCGATTTGAGCCAGAGACGCAAAGCGGGCCATATCAGATCAGAGCTGGTTCGATCGCGCTGCATCTCGCTCCGGGTGTGTGTGCCGAGCTCATCGAAGCTAAACGGCGCCCCGATCGTATCATTGACCTCGCGCAACATCGGCGGGCGAACAACTGCGGCCGGTCGTCGCAATGCGCGATGACGTGCACGGCAGAGGAATGCCCGAACACGGCAGCAGCAGACCTTGGAACCGCTCGAAACCCGCGATCGTCGATCGCGCCGAGCGATTCCGCGTTGGCCGCTACGACGCGTTTCGCACCATCAGAACGCGAGCTTGACGCCGCCGGTGACGCCGGCGTCGTCGCCGCCCTTGCGGGCGAAGCTGGTGGTGCCGGTCAGCGTCGCGGTGACGTTGGTGGCGACCAGGGCCGAGACGCCGGCCGCAACCCGGCCATAGGTGCCGCCATCGGCGGACACCGGCGTCAGGATCGGCAGCAGCGGCGCCGACACCAGCGTGGTGGTGACAGTGTGGCCGGAGCGCAGGAAGTCGTGCGCGGCGGTGAGGTTCAGGAACGGCGCGTAGAGGCCGTTGCCGAATTGCAGCGGATAGCGGAGCTGCACGCCGGCATCGCCGGTGAGGGTGTCGAGGGTCTGGCGATCCACCATCATGGTGAGCAGCACGTCGCCGGTTTCGGTGTAGCCCCGGATCGTGGCGTTGGTGTAGTTCAGCCCGGCGATCGGCCCGACGCGGAGCCGGCCGGCATCGAACAGATAGCCCCCACGCGCGGCGACCGTGACCACGTCGGCGCTGGTGCTGGCGCGGATGATGTCGATGATGCCGCGACGCTCCAGCGTGAAGTCCTGGCGGCCATAGGCGACCAGGCCGTCGGCGAACCAGTGCGCATCGGTGTAGGAGCTGTAGCCGGCGAACTGAAACGCATCGATGCGGTTGCGCGCATCCTGCACCGCGAGCTTCACGTCGGGCTGCGAATAGCCGAACACGCCGCCGACGCGCCAATTGGCATTGAGCCGATATTCCAGCCCGAGATAGCCGCCCGCCGCATCGTAGTCATAGCCGGTGGCGTAGAACTGCCGGTCACGGCTGCCGCCCGCATAGCTCGCCGCACCATAGACCGACCAACGGTCCGCCGGCTCGGTCAGCGCAACGGCCTTGCTCGGCATCGCCGCCATTGCGGCATTGACACCGGACGGCTGGAAGCGCCGGCCGGCCTCGAGGCGATCGAACACCGAATTCGAGAAACTGCCGAGCAGGCCGGTCGCGATGGCGGCCTGCGGCGTCACCGTGGTCGGCGCGTCGATCTGGTTGGCCATGTAGTTGGCGATCAGCGCCATCGCCGCGCCGGTCGGATGCACCGAGTTTTCATAGAAACAGCCGGCGACATTCACCGCGACCGTCCCCGGCGTCGCGCCGGTGCCCGGTCCGGCCTCGCAGCCGGTGAAGCCCGCCGGCACGCCGGCGAAGCCGTACATCGCCGGGTTCTCGGCGACGCGCTGCTGCAGGATGCCGAAATTGAACAGGAAGATGCGCACGCCGGCCTGCGCCATCGGCGCCAGCATCAGCTGCGTCTGCTGGTAATAGGTGTCGGCCCAGGCGTCGCGCTGCGACGCGCTGAAGTTGAAGGTCCCGATGGCCCCTCCCTGCGAGCCGAGCGTCGCCTCCGGAAACCACTTCGAGCTACCGGTGCCGAGCCAGGCGATGTTGCGCGCGCCGGCCGCCACCAATTGCTGCACGCCGCCCACCGCGGCGGCGGCCGACTGCAGCGCGCCCGCGACGATGATCGCATTCTGCGAGGCGACATCGCCGGTGCCGACATTGATGCCGGACAGATCGTTGCCACCGATCGACAGCGCGATCAGGTCGCGTTCGGTGAAGCGCGTCCCGCTGGCGGCGAATTGCTGCAATTCATACGGCAGCCCGTAGCCGCTCGACAGAAACGGCATGGTGTTGGTGTTGCCGGTGCGCGCGCCGCCGATCGAGTAGTTCGTCAGGCCCGACAGCCCATAGATCGATTGCAGCGAATCGACGAAATTGGTGCTGCCGGTGAAGCGGCAGCTCGTATAGGTCGGGCTTGGACAAGGCCAGAAGTCGGATGGGGTCAGCGTGAACGGAAAGTATGGGATCGTGACCGTGCCGGTCCCGTTCGCGCCGATCAGCCGGTACGCGCCGCCGGGTGCGGCGCCGGTATCGGCATAGCTGTCGCCGAAGCCATACAGCCTCGCGAACTGCGCCTGTGCGGGCGCCAGCGATGCGCCCAAGACCGTCGTCACGACAGCGCTCGTCAGGAGTCCAGTGCGAATGCGGGAAACGAATATCGGCGCGCAATTCCGCGCATGACCCCTTGAGATACTGGACATCACGAATCACCCCTTCCCGCCAATGACTATCGGTGAGGTGATCGAGGGGCAGCAGCAACTGATAGAAATACTGAACACACCAGTCATTAGTCGCGCGGCTGATGACATCGCGATGAAAAACGAGAACTCGCGGTATCGGCTTATGTCAACGCGACGTCTCGCGCTCGGAGACGCTATCGAGAAGCGCCAGCAGGCCGCGCAGGATTTGCATAGGTGATGGCGGGCAGCCGGGGATGTGCAGATCGACCGGGATCACCGCGGAGACGCCGCCGGCGACCGCGTAGCTGCCGGCGAAGCAACCGCCGTCTTTGGCGCAATCGCCGACCGCGACCACCCATTTCGGTCCGGGCACCGCGTCGTAAGTGAGCCGCAGCGCCTCGCGCATGTTGTGCGTCACCGGCCCGGTGACCATCAGCACGTCGGCATGGCGCGGCGAGGCGACGAAGCGCAGGCCGAACCGTTCGACGTCGTAATACGCATTGTTGAGCGCGTGGATCTCGAGTTCGCAACCATTGCAGGAGCCGGCGTCGACCTCGCGGATCGACAGGCTGCGGCCGAGCATCCGCCGCGCGGTCGCGTCGAGCCGCGCGGCGAGTTCGGCGACGGCGGCATCGTCCGGCGCCGGCGGGCTTTCCGTCAACGGCTTGGCGAACAGGCTTTCGAACAGCAGCTTGCGCATCGCTACAGATCCACGCCCGAATAAGAGCAGTTGAACGATTTGTTGCACAGCGGGAAGTCGGCGATGATGTTGCCCTCGATCACGGCTTCCAGCAGCGGCCATTGAAACCACGACGGATCGCGCAAGTGACAGCGCGCGACGACGCCGTCCTGCAACCGCAGCCAGACCAGAATATCGCCGCGAAACCCTTCGATCAGCGCCAGGCCTTCGCAGGCCTGGTCCGGCAATTCCGGCGCGACGCGGATCTCGCCGCGCGGCAGCCGGTCGAGAATCTGGTCGACCAGCGACAGGCTCTGCTCGACCTCGCGAATCCGGATCCAGATGCGGGCGTCGACGTCGCCCTCGGTCAGCACCGGTACGTCGAAGCGCAGTTGATGATAGGGCGCGTAAGCCAGCGTGCGGCGCGCATCGAAGCCGCGGCCGGAGGCACGGCCGACAAAGCCGCCGGCGGCGTATTGATCGGCGAGCGCGGGCCTGAGGATGCCCGTCGACACGGTGCGGTCCTGCAGCGAGGCGGTGCTGTCGTAGAGTTCAATCAGCGCCGGCAGCTTGGCGCGCACGGCGGCGAGCGCATCGCGGAACGCGGCCTTGCCATTGTCGTCGAGATCGCGCGCGACGCCGCCGGGCATCACCACGTCACGCATCAGGCGATGGCCGAACGCAGCGTCAGCGGCGCGCAGCACGTGTTCGCGCAGCACGCCGAACTGCGCCAGCATGATCGCAAAAGCGGCGTCGTTGCAGACCGCGCCGATGTCGCCGAGGTGATTGGCGAGACGCTCGAGCTCGGCGACGAGCGCCCGCAGCCACACCGCGCGGGCCGGAACCACGATCTCGGCGGCAGCTTCCACCGCGCGCGAAAACGCCAGCGCATAAGCCACCGTCGAATCGCCGGAGACGCGGCCGGCGAGACGTGCAGCGCTTGCCAAATCCGCGCCGGCGATCAGGCCGTCGATGCCCTTGTGGACATAGCCGAGCCGCTGCTCCAGCCGCACCACGGTTTCGCCGCTGACGGTGAACCGGAAGTGCCCCGGCTCGATGATGCCGGCATGCACCGGGCCGACCGCAACCTGATGCGCGCCCTCGCCATGCACCGGCAGGAAGCGATAGGCCGGCGGCGGCGTCTCAGCTTGGACGCGCGCGCCGAGCGGCGCGTGGACGCCCCATTGGCCGTGATCGAGCCACGGCCGATCATCGATCGCACCGTCGGGCTTCAGGCCGAACAGATCGGTGATCGTGCGCTCCAGCCGCAGCGCCGGCAGATGCTTGGCGGCGACCGATGGAAATGAACCATGCGGACAATCCAGGCTGATGAGTCCGATCTCGGCGGTGCGCGGATCGAACAGCGCCATGTGCACGGCCGCCGGCTCGCCCCACAGCGACAGCAATTGCCACTGCCGCTCGCTCAGCATTTTGACCGCGAAGCTCCACACCGCGCTGTCGACCACCGTGCGGCTCCACGGCCGATGCCGGGCCACTTGCCGGCCTTCGAGGTTGAGATCGATCAGCGACGGCATCGGATCTGTTGCTCCCTAGCCCAGCAGTTTCGCGACGTGCTGGAACCACGCCACCACCGGCGCCGGCAGATACACGCCGGCGATCAGCACCAGCGCCAGATGCGCGAACATCGGCACATAGGACGCCTGCACCGGCTGCCGGCTGCCGCGCGGCCGGCCGAAGGCGATGCCGGTCAGCCGCAGCATCAGCGCGCCGAACGCCACCAGAATGCCGAACACCAGCAGCAGCGCCAGCCAAGGCGCCCGCGCGAAGGTCGAGGACACCAGCAGAAACTCGCTCATGAAGATGCCGAGCGGCGGCAACCCGGCAATCGCCGCCACGCCGACGACGAGGCCCCAGCCGAGCACCGGATGGGTCTCGGTGATGCCGCGGATCTTCGCCAGCGACTGCGTGCCCTTGACCTGGGTGATGTGGCCGACCGCGAAGAAGATCGCCGATTTGGTCAGGCTGTGCATCACCATGTGCAGGAGCCCGGCGAAATTCGCCAGCGGTCCGCCCATGCCGAAGGCGAACACGATGATGCCCATGTGCTCGATCGACGAATAGGCGAACAGCCGTTTGATGTCGCGCCGCCGATACAGCATGAAGGCGGCGAACAAGAGCGACGCCAGCCCCATCACGATCATCAGCACGCCGGGCGGCATCGCGTCGCCATTGGCGGCGAGCAGCATTTTGAAGCGCAGCAGCGCGTACAGCGCCACGTTGAGCAACAGGCCCGACAGCACCGCCGAGATCGGCGTCGGGCCCTCGGCGTGGGCGTCCGGCAGCCAGGCGTGCAGCGGCGCCAGCCCGACCTTGGTGCCGTAGCCGAGGAACAGGAACACGAAGGCGACGTTCAACAGCGGCGCATCGAAGCCCGCGGCGCGCGCCACCAGCACGGTCCAGATCATGCCGTCCTGGCCCTCGCCGACCACCGGCCGCGCCGCCATGTAGACCAGGATGGTGCCGAACAGCGCCAGCGCGATGCCGACGCTGCCGAGGATAAAGTACTTCCAGGCCGCCTCCAGCGCCGCCGGCGAGCGATAGATCCCCACCATCAGCACCGTGGTCAGCGTCGCCAGTTCGACCGCGACCCACATCAGCCCGATATTGTTCGACATGAACGCCAGATTCATGCCGAACATCATGATCTGGTACATCGCGTGGTAGAATCGCAGATAGGTCGGCGTCAGCTTGCCGGTTTCGAGTTCGTGGGCGATGTAGCTGGCGCTGAACAGGCTGGTGGTGAAGCCGACGAAGGTGTTGAGCACGATGAAGACGATGTTGAGATCGTCGACCAGGATGTACGGGCCCGGTAGCGGCCGCGGCAGCACCAGCAGCGAGGCGGCGCAGAGAAAGCTCCCCAGACTCGCGACGACGTTGAGCCGCGCGGTCAGCCTGTAGCCCGGCAGCAGCGCCAGCACGATGGCGGCGCAGACCGGGATCAGCAGCACCCCCACCACCGGATCGAGGCCGGACAAATTCATCGCTGCTCTCCGCGCGAGACGTCGAGCTGGGCCACGTCGACCGAGTCGAAGCGTTCGCGGATCCGGAACAGCACGATGCCGATCACGATGAAGGCGATCAGCACCGAAAACGCGACGCTGATCTCGACCACCAGCGGCATGCCCTTGGCGCCGGCGGCGGCGAGGATCAGCCCGTTCTCCAGCGACATGAAGCCGATCACCTGGCTGACCGCGTTGCGCCGCGTCACCATGAACAACAGCCCGAGCAGCACGACGGAGAGCGCAAACGCGAGATCCTCCCGCGCCAGCGCGTCGGCGTCGGCGGTGACGCGCAGCATCAGCGCCAGCGACAGCGCCACCAGCCCCATCCCGGCCAGCATGGTCGGGCCGATCCCGACCACGGTCTCGATGTCGCGGTGGATGCCGAGCTTGTAGACGATCCGGCGCAGCGCCACCGGAATGATGATCGCCTTGAACAGCAGCGCGATCAGCGCGGTGACGTAGAGATGCGGCGCGTCCTGGATCAGCGCCTGCCACCCCACCGCCAGCGACAGCATGATCGCGTGCAACGCGAACACATTGAGCAGCGAGGTCAACCGGTCCTGATACAGCATCATGAACGACACCAGCACCAGGCCGCCGGCCAGCGAATGTGAAATGTCGAAAGCGAGCCCGTGCATCGCTTACAATCCCTTCGACACGAACAGGAGAAGCGTGCCGAGCAGGCCGAGCATCAAGGCCGCACCGAGGAATTGCGGCACCCGGAACACCCGCATCTTGGCGGTGGCGGTCTCGAACACCGCCAGCAAAAAGCCCGCAATGGTGATCTTGAACAGATACAGCGCCGCGCCGGCCAGATAGGCCGCGGGACCAGCGCCGAACACGCCGATGCCCCAGGGATAGAACAGGCAGACGATCAGCGAGACATAGAGCAGCAGCTTGAGCTGCGCGCCATACTCGATCATCGCCAGATGCCGGCCGGAATATTCCAGGATCATCGCCTCGTGCACCATGGTGAGTTCGAGATGGGTCGAGGGATTGTCGATCGGGATGCGGGCGTTCTCGGCGAGCGCCACCATCACCAGCGCGATCATCGCCAGCCCGAGCGAAACCCGCAGGCCGACCGCGGTCGACGCGATGTAATTGGCGACGGTCGACAGATGCGTGGTGCCCGCGACCAGCGCGACGCAGAACACGATCATCAGCATCGCCGGCTCGGCAAGGGCTGCGATCATCACCTCGCGCGACGAGCCGATGCCGCCGAACGAGGTGCCGACGTCCATGCCGGCGAGCGCGAGGAAGAACCGCGCGGTGCCGAGCAGTGCGACGATGACGATCAGATCCGCTGTCCAGTTGAACAACAGCCCGGTGGCGAAGGTCGGCACCAAAGCGGCGGCGACCCAGATCGCCGCGAAAGTGACGTAGGGCGTGGCGCGGAACAGCCAGGAGGCGTTGTCGGCGAGCACGACCTCCTTGCGCAACAGCCGGATCAGGTCGCGATAGGGCTGCAGCAGCGACGGGCCGCGGCGGCGCTGCAGCCGCGCCTTGACCTTGCGGATGAAGCCGGTGAGCAGCGGCGCCAGCAGGAACACCAGCAGCATCTGCACGCCCTGCACGGCGATGTCGGTGATCACGTCCATATCGCGAGCACCAGCAGCAGCGTGACGAGGGTGGCGAACACCAGGCTGAGATAGCCGCGGATGGTGAGGAGCTGCATCCGGTTGAGGCGCACCGAGGCGGCCATGACGCCGCCGGCGAGCGGCGCGTAGATCCGCTCCCAGATCTGGTCGTGCAGTTCGATCCGCAGCCGCGCCGGCGCCGTGTCGCCCGGCGGCGGCATCGTGACGTGATCGCGGGCGCGGAAGATCAGCGTGCCGAACACCCGGCGGATCGGCTGCGCGAAGCCGGCCGCGGAATATTGCGCGAGCGGCGCAGGCTCGGTGAAGCCGCAGCCCCAGGCCGGGCCGCGGCGGACCGCGCCCGACGAGAACAGCCGGATCGCGACGAACAGCAACGACGCCGACACCGCGATGAACAATGCGACCAGCAGGCCATTATAGGAGCTGTGGCTTTGCGCGATCGGCACGATCGACAGCCAGGCGAGCGGCGTTTGTGGCGCCAGCCGGCTGCCGAGAATCTCGGTCGCGATCGGCGCCAGCGTGTCCATCACCAGTCCGGGCAGCACGCCGGCGGCGAGACACAGCGCGGCGAGGATCGCCATCGCGGCGAGCGAGAAGCGATCGACCTCTTTGGCAGCCAGCGTCGCGGCGCCGCGCGGCCGGCCGAGGAACGTCACGCCATAGGCCTTGACGAAACACGCCGCCGCCAACGCCGCCGCGAGCGCCATCAAGCCGCCGACCGCCGGCACCAGAATTTTCAATCCCCATTGCGGCAGTTGCGGGCTCTGCAGCACCGCCTGGAAGATCAGCCATTCCGAGACGAAGCCGTTGAACGGCGGCAGCGCCGAGATCGCGACGCTGCCGATCAGGAACACCACGCTGGTCACCGGCATGCGATGGATCAGTCCGCCGAGCTTGTCCATGTCGCGCTCGCCGGTGGCGCTCAGCACCGCGCCGGCGCCGAAGAACAGCAGGCTCTTGAACAGCGAATGGTTGAGCACGTGGAACAGCGCCGCGGTGAAGGCCAGCGCCGCCGGCAGCGGCTGATGATTGGCCTGGAACGCCAGCGCGAGGCCGAGGCTGACGAAGATGATGCCGACATTCTCGATCGTCGAATAGGCCAGCAGCCGCTTCAGGTCCTTCTCCATCAGCGCATAAAGAATGCCGAGCGCCGCCGTGATGCCGCCGAGCGCCAGCACGATCCCGGAGGTCGACCAGTCCGGCGTGCCGAGCAGATCGAACACCACGCGGATGAAGCCGTAGACCGCGACCTTGGTCATCACGCCGCTCATCAGCGCCGAGACGTGGCTCGGCGCCGCCGGATGCGCCAGCGGCAACCAGACATGCAAGGGGACAAGCCCGGCCTTGGAGCCGGCGCCGAGCAGCAGCAGGATCAGCACCAGCGTCGCGATCCACGGCGCGTGCTGCGCGGCGCGGATCGCGGCGAAATCGTAATTTCCGGCGGCGCCCGCGAGCAGGCCGAACGCCAAGAGCAGCGCCAGCGTGCCGAAACTCGCCATCAGCAGATAGACATAGCCGGCGCGGCGATTGGATCCGTCGCGGTGATGCGCCATCACCAGCGCCCACGACGCCAGCGACATGAATTCCCAGCTCAGCAGATAAGAAAACGCGTCGGCGGCGAGCACCACCATGTTCATGCCGGCCAGAAACGCCGGATAGAACGGCAGCACGCGATGCGGCGCGTGCTCGTGCCGGCCATAGCCGAGCGCATACAGGCTCGCCAGCGTGCCGCCGAGATTGACCACGACGAGGAAGAACGCCGCGAGCGCATCGAGCCGCAGATGCGCGCCGAGCCAGGGCAGCCCGATCGGCAGCGTGCGCTGGGCGGCGGCGTCCGCATGCAGCAGCAGCCAGGTCAGTGCGCTGGCGGTGGCGACCGCGCAGGTGACCAGCGTCGCGGAATAGATGGTTGCGGTGGCGAGGCCCGGCCTCCGGCTCAGCGGAACCGCGATGACCGCGATCGCGAGCAGCACCGCCACGCACCAGAGCTGAACCGCAAGTTCAGTCATCGGGCGTGCACCCTCGCCGCGCCAGCGATATGGCGCCCGAGGAGAGCCTGCGTGCCATCCCGCGCCGGAACCTTCATCCGCGATCGTGCCCCCATTCGCATCGGGTTCGACCTCATTCCATCAGTGTCGCTGCGCCCGCCCCTTGGGCGACGAACCATCGGCAAACGGCAACGCCGCCTCGCCATGACGGCAAGACGTGGATTCGCCGAGAGCTTCGCATGGAACGCAGCGTTCGACGACCTAGTTACCCGAAACGAAGGCAGTCTATCAATCATCTATTTTGTGCCAGCAAAAATGATGTTTCACATATCATCGATACGGAATTTTGGGTGCCGTCCGACCTCAGCACGGAGGTCCCACCCCGAGTTGTCCTGTCGCAAGGCCTCCACCGCCGGGCTGCGGATCGCGCAATCACGCCGGCCGGCCATGGCCAAGGTCGCAGTTGACCGCGGCGTGCCGAGGCGCGCAGTAGAGCCTCCCCGCAGAGGACCCGCATGTCGATCGATTCCCGGCCCCCGCGGCCTTCGCCGACGCTCGCGCAACTGCTCGATGCGATTCGCTTCCTGACCATCCTGCCGGTGCCGGATTCCGACCGCGCGCCGGAGCCGGACTGGCTGACCCGGGCGTTGGCGTTCTTTCCGATCGTCGGCGTCGGCATCGGTGTGATCGCAGCGACCGTGCTGCTGATCGGCAATTCGCTGTTCGGCCCCGGGCTCGCCGCGCTGCTGGCGGTCGCCGCCTCGGTCGTCGTCACCGGGGCGATGCACGAGGACGGCCTCGCCGACACGTTCGACAGTTTCGGCGGCGGCTGGTCGGTGGCCAAGCGGCTGGAGATCATGAAGGACTCGCGGCTCGGCACCTATGGCGGCCTGGCGCTCGGCCTCGATGTGGCGCTGCGCGCCATGGCGCTGGCGCAATTGCCGCTGTGGGCCGCGCTCGCCACGCTGGTCGCCTGCCATGCCGCCGCGCGCGCGACGCCCGGTTTCGTCAAGCGCAAGCTGTCCTACGCCGGCGACGTCAGCGGCATGAAGGTGAGCTACGCCGAAGAGCCGATGCGCAAGGATGAATGGGCGCTGGTGTTGATCACCGTCGCGCTGGCGGCGCTGCCGCTGCTGCTGGTGTCGCCGCTGGCGCTGATCGCCGGCCTCGGCTTCGGCGCGGCGCTGGCCGCCCTGATAGCCTCATGGGCGAAGCGTCTGCTCGGCGGCTACACCGGCGACGTGCTCGGCGCCACCGAGCAGATGTTCGAGATCGGGTATCTGCTGGGTGTGGCCGCGGTGCTGGCGGGGAGTTAGTCCGACAACCTCCCGTCATTGCGAGGAGCGAAGCGACGAAGCAATCCAGCGCCGCATGCGGGGCGTGGATTGCTTCGCTTCGCTCGCAATGACGGAGAGGAAACCTCAGTGGCTGATCATCCACGGCCGCGCCGTCGGAAAGCCCTTGGCGCCGCTCTTGGTGCGGGTCTGCAACCGCGCCGGCTTCTTCAGGCCGGAGCAGCAGCCGCAGCCCGGCGCGTGCTTGGCCTTGTATTCGCCGACGCTCATCGGCGCGTGCTTGCTCTTCTCGTTGGTGGCGTGCGCATTGCGCTGCGACGCCGGCATGCAGGAGAAGTTCGGCGCGGTGAGCAGCACCCGCGGCGACGAGGTTTCGCACACCGGGCACGGCTGCGGCGCCTCGTATTCGGCCATCGGCCGCAGATCGGTGAACGGCCCGCAGGCGTCGCACATGTATTCATAGACTGGCATCGTCGTTTCCCTTGCGCTGACGATTTGGTCCCGGCGATGGGAGCGGGGCGGATGAACCGCACCGTCCCGCTCCCTTCGCGCAGGGAAGAATGAGAGCCCGAGCGAACCACCTATCGACGTCATTGCGAGCGAAGCGAAGCAATCCAGCGCGGTGCACTGAGCCTCTGGATTGCTTCGTCGCTTCGCTCCTCGCAATGACGGGGAAAGGTGGTCACCCCGACTCGAACGCAATTACTTGTCCTGCGAGATCGGCATCTGGATGTCGCCCTTGATGTGTTTGACCGGGCCGGCCGAGGACGGCATCATGTCGAAATCGAAGATCTCGGTCGGCAGCCACAGCGTGGCGCAGGCGTTGGGGACGTCGACGACGCCGGAGATGTGGCCCTGCACCGGGGCGGTGCCGAGGATCGAATAGGCCTGGGCGCCGGAGTAGCCGAACTTCTTCAGATACTCGATGGCGTTCAGGCAGGCCTGGCGATACGCGACGGTGACGTCGAGATAATGCTGCTGGCCCTGCTCGTCGACCGAGATGCCTTCGAAGATCAGATAGTCCTTGTAGTTCGGCGTCACCGGCGACGGCTTGAAGATCGGATTCTTGATGCCGTATTTCGAGACGCCGTCCTTGATGATGTCGACCTTGATGTGCAGCCAGCCGGCCATCTCGATGGCGCCGCAGAAGGTGATCTCGCCGTCGCCCTGGCTGAAATGCAGGTCGCCCATCGACAGGCCGCCGCCCGGCACATAGACCGGGAAGAAGATCTTGGAGCCGCGCGACAGGTCCTTGATGTCGCAATTGCCGCCGTGCTCGCGCGGCGGCACGGTGCGGGCGCCTTCCGCTCCGGCTTTCGCCTTGGCGTCGCCGGTGAGCTTGCCCATATGCGCGGTCGGGCCGAACGGCGGATTGGCGAGGCCGGGCACGCGGGTCGGGTTGGTGGCGATCAGGCCGGTCTCGCGCTCGTTCCAGGTTGCGAGCAGCTTCGGATCCGGCAGACAGCCGATCAGGCCGGGATGGATCAGGCCGGCGAAGTTCACGCCCGGGATGTGGCGCGACGAGGTGTACATGCCCTTGAAGTCCCAGATCGACTTCTGCGCCAGCGGGAAGTGATCGGTCAGGAAGCCGCCGCCGTTCTGCTTGGAGAAGAAGCCGTTGAAGCCCCACAGGCTCTCCTTCATCGGGCCGACGTCGAGCAGGTCGACCACCAGCAGGTCGCCCGGCTCGGCGCCCTTGACGCCGATCGGCCCCGACAGGAAGTGCACGATCGACAGGTCGATATCGCGGACGTCGTCGGCGCTGTCGTTGTTCTTGATGAAGCCGCCGGTCCAGTCGTAGGTCTCGACGATGAAGTCGTCGCCGGGATTGACCCACGCCGCCATCGGAATGTCCGGGTGCCAGCGGTTGTGGACCATCTCGTTGTCGTAGGCGGACTGCGTGAGATCGACCTTGATCAGTGTCTCTGGCATCGGAAGCTCCCCTTGTTACCAGTTGACTCGGTTAGATAGACAGACTCAGACGGACAGATATTTGGCGACCTGCGCCTCGTCGACGCTGGCGCGCGGCTCGTCGCGGACGATCTCGCCGTTCTCGATCACCAGCACGCGGTCGGCGACGTCGAGCGCGAAGCTCAGCACCTGCTCGGAGACGATGATCGACAGGCCCTTGGTGTCGCGGATGCGCTTCAGCGTCCGCCCCATCTCCTTGATGATGGACGGCTGGATGCCCTCGGTCGGCTCGTCCAGCAGCAGCACTTTCGGCCTGGTGGCGAGCGCGCGGGCGATCGCGAGTTGCTGTTGCTGACCGCCGGACAAATTGCCGCCGCGGCGGCTCTTCATCTCCAGCAGCACCGGAAACAGCTCGTAGAGATCGCCCGGCACATCCTTTTCGCCGGAGACGACGAGGCCGGTCTCGATGTTCTCCTTCACCGTCATGGTCGAGAAGATCATCCGGCCCTGCGGCACGTAAGCCAGCCCCTTGGCGACGCGCTCGTAGCTCTTGAGGCCGCCGAGCTCGGCGCCTTCCATCGAGATCGAACCCTTGCGCTGCGGGATGATGCCCATCAGCGACTTCATCAGCGTGGTCTTGCCCATGCCGTTGCGGCCCATGATCGCGACGATCTCGTTCGGCGCGACGTCGATATTGAGCCCGTGCAGCACCTCGCTCTGGCCGTAGGCGACGTGCAGATCGTTGATAGCGAGCATCGGGATCTCCTCTAGCCGTAACGTTGAGCTCCCTCCCCCCGCGTGCGGGGAGAGGGTCGGGGTGAGGGGGCGCCTCCGCGAGTCGCAGAGGCTCGGCCGTGACGAGACGCCCCCTCACCCGACCGGCCGCGCTGCGCGCCGCCGGTCGACCTCTCCCCGCGCGCGGGGAGAGGTGAAGGAAGAGGCGTCATTGCGAGGAGCGAAGCGACGAAGCAATCCACAGGCTCCGTGCTCGGAGCTGGATTGCTTCGCTTCGCTCGCAATGACGGGGGAGAGGCTGTTCGCATGTCAGATCGCTCAATGCCCCAGATACACTTCGATCACCTTGGGATCGTTCTTCACCACATCCATCGTGCCCTCGGACAGGATCTGGCCCTGGTGCAGCACGGTGACTTTGTGGGCGATGTCCTCGACGAATTTCATGTCGTGCTCGATCACCAGCACCGAGCGGTCCTTGATGATGGTGTGCAGCAGCTCGGCGGTCTTGACGCGTTCGGACACGCTCATGCCGGCGACCGGCTCGTCGAGCATCAAGAGGTCGGGGTCCTGGATCAGCAGCATGCCGATCTCGAGCCATTGCTTCTGGCCGTGGCTGAGCAGATCGGCGCTCTGGCCGAGCTTGTCTTTCAGGAAGATCGCCTCGGCGACTTCCTCGACACGCTCGCGCACCGCCGGCGTGCGCTGGAACGCCAGCGCGCCGAACACCGAGCGGCCATGCGGATAGGAGATCTCCAGATTCTCGAACACCGTGAGGTCCTCGTAGATCGACGGCGTCTGGAACTTGCGGCCGACGCCGGCCTGAACGATCTGGTTCTCCTTCATCTTGGTGAGATCCTTGCCGCGAAAGTGGATCGCGCCGGACGTCGCCTTGGTCTTGCCGCAGATCAGATCGAGCACCGTGGTCTTGCCGGCGCCGTTGGGGCCGATGATCACCCGGATCTCGTTTTCCTCGACGTAGAACGACAGGTCGTTGACCGCCTTGAAGCCGTCGAACGACACGGTGAGCCCTTCCACCGCCAGCAGGAAGTCGGGTTGTTGATGGCCGATCAGCATGGTTGCCTCCCCTATTCCGCCGGAGCGCCGCCGGCGACCGGGCCGAGCGTCTTGCCGCTGGTGTGATCCGAGCCGGATTTGCGCCTGTTGAGGACCTTGTCGATCAGCGGCTGGACGTGGTCGCGCCAGATCCCGGCGAGTCCGTTCGGGAAGATCAGCACCACCGCGATGAACAGCGCGCCGAGCCCGAACAACCAGAGCTGCGGGAAGGATTCCGACAGGCTGGTCTTGGCGAAATTGACCAGCAGCGTCCCGTAGATCGCGCCGAAGATCGACAGCCGGCCGCCGACCGCGGTGTAAATCACCATCTCGATCGACGGCACGATGCCGACGAAGGACGGCGACATGAACCCGACATTGAGCGTGAACATCGCGCCGCCGATCGCCGCGAACATCGCCGCCAGGCAGAACGCGAAGATCTTGAAATTGGCGACGCTGTAGCCGGAGAACCGCACCCGGTCCTCCTTCTCGCGCATCGCCACCAGGATGCGGCCGAGCTTGGAGTGGCGCACGAACAGCGCCAGCAGGATGCAGCCGAACAGGAACGCCACCTCGACGAAGTAAAGCACCACCTTGGCGTGGTCGGGACGGATGTCCCAGCCCTTCAGCGTGCGCAGATCGGTGATGCCGTTGATGCCGCCGGTGTAGCCCTGCTGGCCGATGATCAGGATGGTGAGGATCGCGGCGATCGCCTGGGTGATGATGGCGAAATACACGCCGCCGACGCGCCGCTTGAACATCGCCGCGCCGATCAGATAGGCGAACAGCGTCGGCACGATCAGGATCGCGAGGATCGTCAGCGTCAGGCTGTGGAACGGCTGCCAGAACAGCGGCAATTGCGTGATCTGGTTCCAGTCCATGAAATCCGGGATGCCGGGCGTGGACTGGATCTTGGTGTTGGCGACGCTGGAGGCTTCCAGCTTCAGATACATCGCCATGCCGTAGCCGCCGAGGCCGAAGAACACCCCCTGCCCGAGGCTCAAGATGCCGCCGAAGCCCCAGCACAGCACCAGACCGAGCGCCACGAAGGCGTAGGTCAGATACTTCGCCACCAGGTTGAGGCGGAACACATCCAGCGACAGCGGCAGGATCACGACCAGGAGCAGAGCGAGCGCGGCGAGACCGATCAGGTCGGAGCGGCTGAGAAAGCGCGGGCTTTCCATGTCGATGACTCCTATTTGCGAACCTTGAGGGCGAACAGGCCTTGCGGGCGAACCATCAGGATCGCGACGATGGCGAGCAATGTGAGCACCTTGGCCATCGAGCCGGACATGAAGAACTCCATGGTCGACTGCGCCTGCGAGATGCTGAAGGCCGATGCGATGGTGCCGAACAGGCTCGCCGCGCCGCCGAACACCACGACCAGGAAGGTGTCGACGATGTAGAGCTGGCCGGAGGTCGGCCCGGTCGAGCCGATCATGGTGAAGGCCGAACCCGCGATTCCGGCGATGCCGCAGCCCAGCCCGAAAGTGTAGCGATCGACCTTCTCGGTGTTGATGCCGACGGCGCCGGCCATCACCCGGTTCTGCACCACGGCGCGAACCTGGCGGCCCCAGCGCGATTTGTACATCACATAGGCGACGGCGGCGGTGATCAGGAAGGTCAGGCACATCACGAAGATGCCGTTGATCGGCACCTCGATGGTGTCGGTGATCTGCTTGGAGCCGAGCATCCATTGCGGCAGCTCGACGCCGACTTCACGCGCGCCGAAGATCGACCGATAGGCCTGCTGCAGGATCAGCGACAGGCCCCAGGTCGCCAGCAGCGTATCGAGCGGGCGCTTGTAGAGATGGCGTATCAGCCCCCATTCGACCAGCATGCCGAGCGCGCCCGCGGCGATGAAGGCCAGGATCATGGCGACGAAGAAGTAGCCGGGGAACAGCGACGGCAGATAGGCCTGAAAGGCGCTCGACGTCATCCAGGTGACGTAGGCGCCGAGAATCATGAACTCGCCATGCGCCATGTTGATGACGCCCATCTGGCCGAAGATGATCGCCAGCCCGAGCGCCATCAGCACATAGACCGAGAACAGGATCAGACCCGCGAAGCCCTGCATCGCGAAGATCGCGCCGAGATCGCCAATGGAATAATCGCCGAACATGGAGGCTGGCCCCTGCTAATTGAAATGATCCGGACGCGGTGTTTGCCGGCGCCGCCGCCACACATTCCGGCCGTCATCGCCGGGCTCGACCCGGCGATCCATCTTCTGCGAAGAGAGATGGATGCGCGGGTCGAGCCCGCGCATGACGCGGAGTGTGTGTGGAAGCGTCTGCCGACGCTTACTGATAGCCCTTCGGGAACGGATCGGGCTCGACCAGGTCGGCGGTCTCGTAGACCAGTTCGTACTGGCCATCGAGCTTTGCCTTGCCGACGCGGGTCTTCGACCAGAGGTGGTGGTTTTCGTGGACCCGGACGTAGCCTTCCGGCGCGCCCTTGAATTCCACGCCCGGCGACGCCGCCGCCACCTTGTCGATGTCGAACGAGCCGGCCTTCTCGACGGTCAATTTCCACAGCCACGGGCCGAGATAGGCAGCCTGGGTGACGTCTCCGATCACCGTCTTCTCGCCCCACATCTTCTTGAACGCGGCGACGAATGCCTTGTTGTTCGGATTGTCGAGCGACTGAAAGTACTTCATGCAGGCGAAGGCGCCGGCGATGTTCTCGCCGCCGATGCCGTCGATCTCGTCCTCGGTGACCGAGATGGTGAGCAGGGTCTGCTTCGACAGATCGATGCCGGCCGCCTTGAGCTGCTTGTAGAACGCGACGTTGGAGCCGCCGACGATGATCGCGTAGATCACGTCCGGCTTGGTCAGCTTGATCTTGTTGATCACCGAGTTGAACTGGGTGTGGCCGAGCGGGAAGTACTCCTCGCCGACGACCTTGCAGCCCTGCAGGTGATTCTCGATGTGCTTGCGGGCGATCTTGTTGGAGGTGCGCGGCCAGATGTAGTCGGAGCCGAGCAGATAGAAGCTCTTGGCGTTCTTGGTCTTGTTGACCCAATCGAGGCCGGCGATGATCTGCTGGGTGGCTTCCTGGCCGGTGTAGATGACGTTTTTGGACTGCTCGAGGCCTTCGTAGAAGGTCGGGTAGTACAGCATGCCGTTGTACTGCTCGAACACCGGCAGCACCGCCTTGCGCGAGGCCGAGGTCCAGCAGCCCATCACCGCGGCGCATTTGTCGTTGACGAGAAGCTTCTTGGCCTTCTCGGCGAAGTTCGGCCAGTCGGACGCGCCGTCCTCCTGGATGTACTTGATCTTGCGGCCGAGCACGCCGCCGGCGGCGTTGATCTGCTCGATCGCGAGCTTCTCGGCCTGCACCGAGCCGGTCTCGGAGATCGCCATCGTGCCCGTGACGGAGTGCAGGATGCCGACGGTGACCTCGGTGTCGGTCACGGCGAGGCCGGTGGTGTTGACGACGGAGGTCGCCGGCGCCTGGGCGAACGACGTGCGCGGCAGCATCGTCATCGCCGGGATGGCCGCCATCCCCATCAGAAGCTTGCGCCGGAACGGCGAGTGAAGGCCCTGGTCTTTGTCGTCTGCCATGAACTACCCCTTCGTGTTGTTTGGACGCGTGTGCAGTCGGGGCAAACGATCGGCGAAATTTTCGGCTGTACCGATACGCAAGATCACGTATGTTGCATCGCAAGATCGCGACGTAGATTTTTCACGCAGCAGAGCGAGACGAAAAACAAGGAGAAGCGCGTGGTTGGGCGGCAGCGCATAGACCGCGTTCGGCGCCAGTACAATCAATGGGTCGCCAACCAGACGCTCGAAGACTATGCGCTGCGCTTCACCGCCAAGAGCGCGCGCCGCTGGTCGGCGCTGCGGGTCGCCAACACCGCGCTCGGCGCGATTTCGTTCCTGGCGCTGGAGGCGATCGGCGGCACCATCACGCTGAATTACGGCGTCACCAACGCCACCGCGGCGATCCTCGTGGTCAGCGTCATCATCTTCTGCTGCGGCCTGCCGATTGCCTATCATGCAGCCAGATGTGGCGTCGATATAGACTTGCTCACGCGCGGCGCCGGATTCGGCTATATCGGATCGACGATCACCTCGCTGATCTATGCCTCATTTACGTTCATCTTCTTCGCCATCGAGGCTGTTATCCTCGCCAAGGCGCTGGAGATGTGTTTCGGGCTGCCGCTGGCGCTGGGCTATCTGTTCAGCGCCGTGGTGATCATTCCGCTGGTGACGCACGGCATCACGCTGATCAGCCGGTTTCAACTGTGGACCCAGCCGTTCTGGATTCTGCTGCACATCCTCCCGTTCGCGGCGATCGCGATCAAGAGTCCGGAATCGTTCGAAGAGTGGACCAGATTCGCCGGCGCGCAGGGCGATCCGGCGGGCCATCTCGACCTGCTGCTGTTCGGCACCGCGGCGTCGGTGGTGTTCGCGCTGGTGGCGCAGATCGGCGAGCAGGTCGACTTTCTCCGCTTCCTGCCGCGCGACCGCCGCACCTCGAAGGCGGCGTGGTGGGCGGCGATGATCAGCGCCGGGCCGGGCTGGATCGTGCCGGGCGCGATCAAGCTGCTGGCCGGCTCGTTCCTCGCCTATTTCGCCCTGAGCCATGGCCTCGACATGGAGGACGCGGCGGAGCCGTCGCACATGTATCGCGAGGCGTTCCGTTACGTGCTGGCGCAGCCCGAACTGGCGCTTGCGCTGACCGGCGCCTTCGTGATGCTGTCCCAGATCAAGATCAACGTCACCAACGCCTATGCGGGCTCGATCGCCTGGTCGAACTTCTTCTCGCGGCTGACCCATTCGCATCCCGGCCGCGTGGTCTGGCTGGTGTTCAACGTGCTGGTGGCGCTGCTGCTGATGGAGATCGGCGTCTACAGGGCGTTGGAGCAGACGCTGGCGCTGTATTCCAACGTGGCGATCGCCTGGGTCGGCGCCCTAGTGGCGGATCTGGTCATCAACCGGCCGCTGGGCCTGCGGCCGCGGCAGATGGAGTTCAAGCGCGCGCATCTCTACGACATCAATCCGGTCGGCGTCGGCTCGATGGCGATCGCCACGGTGATGTCGATCACCGCGTTCTACGGCGTGTTCGGGCCGACCGCCAAGGCGCTGGCGCCGTTCGTCGCGTTGCTGGTGGCGTTCGTCACCGCGCCGGCGATCGCGCTGCTCACCCGCGGCCGGTTCTATATCGCGCGCAAGCCGAAGCGCTCCTGGCAGAACCTGCCGGCGATCAAGTGCTGCATCTGCGAGCATTCGTTCGAGCCCGAGGACATGGCGCATTGCCCGGCCTATGCCGGGCCGATCTGCTCGCTGTGCTGCTCGCTCGACGCCCGCTGCCACGATCTGTGCAAGCCGCACGCGCGGTTCGACGCGCAATTCACCGACGCGCTCGGCAAGGTGCTGCCGCAGCGCGTCCATGCGCTGCTGAATTCGCAGGTCGGGCACTATCTCAGCGTGTTCATGGTGTCGGCCGGGCTGGTCGGCCTGACGCTGATGATGATCTATCTGCAGGCCGCACCCGCCACCGACGCGCAGCAGATCCTGCTGTCGGAAATTCTCTGGAAGCTGTTCTTCGCGCTGTCGATCATCATCGGCGTGGTGACCTGGCTGTTCGTGCTGGCGCGGCAGAGCCGGCAGGCCGCCGAGGCCGAGACCCGGCGCCAGACCACGCTGCTGATGCAGGAGATCGACGCGCACCGCCAGACCGACGCCGAGCTGCAGCGCGCCAAGGAGGTCGCCGAATCGGCCAATCTCGCCAAGAGCCGCTACGTCGTCGGCCTCAGCCACGAGCTGCGCTCGCCGCTCAACGCCATCAGCGGCTACGCGCAATTGCTCGAACAGGACGCCAGCCTGCCGCCGCGCCCGCGCGACCAGATTCGCCTGATGCGACGCAGCGCCGATCATCTCTCCGGGCTGATCGACGGATTGCTGGATATTTCCAAGATCGAGGCCGGCCGGCTGTATCTGTCGCGCGACGAGGTGCGGTTCGGCGAATTTCTCGACCAGCTCGTCGGCATGTTCCGGCTGCAGGCGACCGCCAAGGACGTCGACTTCGTGTTCAAGCGCCCGCAATATCTGCCGCCGGTGGTCTACGCCGACGAGAAGCGGCTGCGCCAGGTGCTGATCAATCTGCTCTCCAACGCGATCAAGTTCACGCAAGAAGGCAGCGTGCATTTCATCGTGCATTATCGCAACCCGGTGGCCGAGCTCGAAGTGCGCGACACCGGCCCGGGCATCCATGCCGACGATCTGGAGCGGATCTTCGCGCCGTTCGAACGCGGCGCGCTCGGCGTATCGCAGCCGCACACCGGCACCGGGCTCGGGCTGACGATCAGCAAGCTGCTCGCCGGCGTGATGGGCGGCGATCTCAGCGTCACCAGCACGCTCGGCCAGGGCTCGACCTTCCGCGTCAAGCTGCTGCTGTCGGAAGTCACCAATCCGACCCGCACCCGCGCGATCCGCGCGCCGATCCTCGGCTATCACGGCCCGCGCAAGACCATCCTGATCACCGACGACGATCCGGCGCAGCGTAATCTGCTGCAGGAATTGCTGGCGCCGCTCGGCTTCATCGTGCTGAGCGCGCCGGACGGCTACACCTGCGTCGGCCTCGCCGAACACTGCCAGCCCGACCTGTTCCTGCTCGACATCTCGATGGCCGGCATGGACGGCTGGACCGTGGCCGAGACGCTGCGCACCAACGGCCACCACCACGCCCGCATCCTGATGGTGTCGGCGAGCGCGATCGAGGCGCACGGCGCGCCGCTGGCGCAGCCGTTCCACGACGGCTACCTGATGAAGCCGGTCGACATTCCGCGGCTGCTCGAACAGATCGGGCAGCTGCTCAAGATAGAATGGATCTACAAAGGCGAAACGCCCGAGACGCCGGCGGCCACGGGCGATATGCAAAGCCCGCCGATGCAGCACGTCGAGGAATTGATCGAGCTCGGCAAGATCGGCTACATCCGCGGCATCGAATCCAAGCTCGATCAGATCGACAACGACTATCCGGAATCGGGGACGTTCGTGTCGCAGATGCGCGCGCTGGTCGAGCAGTTCGATCTCGACCAGTACATGAAGACCCTGAACACGCTGTATCGCCATGACCAATGATCTGAAGAAGCGCGATATCGTGCTCGTCGTCGACGACTCGCCGGAGACGCTGCGGATGCTGACCGACGCGCTCGACGGCGCCGGCATGACCGTGATGGTCGCGCTCGACGGCGCCGCGGCGATGCGGATCGTCGAGCAGATCACGCCGGACATCGTCCTGCTCGACGCCATCATGCCGGGCCTCGACGGCTTCGAGACCTGCCGGCGGCTGAAGCGCAATCCCGCCGTCTCCGACGTGCCGGTGATCTTCATGACCGGCCTCGCCGAGAGCGAGCACATCGTCCGCGGCCTGGAGGCCGGCGGCGTCGACTACGTCACCAAGCCGATCGTGATCGTCGAAATGCTGGCGCGGATCCGGGTGCATCTCGGCAATGCGCGGCTGAGCCAGAGCGCGCGCGCCGCACTCGACGTGTCCGGCCGCTTCCTGCTCGCGGTCGATCGCGTCGGCAAGGTGCTGTGGGCGACGCCGCAGGCGCAGAAGCTGCTCGCCGCCGACGGCGCCTCGGCCGAAGGCTTCCGGCTCGATCTGCCGAAGCCCTGGCTCGACTGGCTGGAGCAGGTGCACAGCGGCCTCGCCCAGCCGAAGACGCCGATGAAGGCGTCGCTGCTGCGCAACGACGAATTGCGGCTGCAATATATGGGCAAGCTCGGGCCGAACGAATTCCTGCTGCGGCTGGCGCGCGACACCTCCGGCGAATCGCCGAAGGAATTCACCACCGAGTTCGGTCTCACCAGCCGCGAGAGCGAAGTGCTGGCGTGGCTCAGCAAGGGCAAGACCAATCGCGACATCGCGCAGATTCTGGGGCTCAGCCCGCGCACGGTCGACAAGCACCTCGAGCAGATCTACGCCAAGCTCGGCGTCGAAAACCGCACCGCGGCGGCGGCGATCGCCACCAGCGCCAGCCGGCGGGATTCGTAAGCCGCCGCGCGTCGCCGCGGCGCGATCAGCAGGGTTTCGTGGAACTGCTCAGCGTGCGGACGAACGCTGTCTGCGGCCGCCCTTGGCCTGCATCTCGATCTCGGCGTTGAGTTCGCCGCCGACCAGCACCACGATCGCCGTCATCCACATCCAGATCATCAGGCCGATGGCGGCGCCGAGCGAGCCATAGGTGGCGTCGTAATTGGCAAAATTGCCCAGGTAATAGGACAGCAGCGCCGAACCGACGATCCAGGCGAGGGTGGCGAACACGCAACCCGGCAACACCCAGCGCCAGTGCGGCGTGTCGCGATCGGGCGCGTGGCGATACAGCACCGCGAGCCCGGCGAAGGTGAGCAGCGCCAGCAGCGGCCAGCGGCCGTAGCCGATCAGCACCGCGCCCTGGCCCTCCATCCCGATCATCGACAGCGCGATCGGGGTCGCGATCACGAGGCCGATCGCCGACAGCACCGCCGCGAGGGCGCCGATGGTGAAGCCCAGCGACAGCGCGTTGAGCTTGATGAAGCCGCGGCTCTCCTGCTTGTCGTAGACGACGTTCGATGCATCGATCACCGCCTTGACGCCGCCATTGACGCTCCACAGCGCCAGCGCGAGGCTGGAGAGGAACGCCAGTCCCAGCCGGGTCTCGCCATTGGCGAGCACGCGGCCGACCTGATCCTCGATCACCGAATAGGTCCCCTCCGGCACGATGGCGGCAAGTTGCTGCAGATGGCCATTGATGGTGCCGCCGTCGGTGAACAGCGCGTAGGACGACACCAGCGCGGAGATGCCCGGAAACAACGCCAGCAGGCCGTAGAACACCACGCCCGCGGCGACCAGCATCAGCCGGTCGTCGTTGATGCGCGCGTAGGTGCCGCGGAGCACGGCTTTCCATTGCCGGCGCAGGACGGGAAGCGGTTGATGGAAGCGCGCAGCAGGCGGATCGGTATCGTCTTGCGTCCGCCCCGCCGGTACGGCGGGGGCGGCAGGCATCGTCGTCGCGGCCTCGCGTGGCCTGCCGCCGGCACGCTCAGGGGCACCGCGCCCCGCGATCCAGCCAGCTGCACTCGCACCGGCGACGATGGCCAGCGATGCCAGAAATCCGGAGCTCGTTCGTGCCATCCTCAATTCCCTTCAGCACGACCTCTACAGACGCCGATGCCCGGCGCATGGCCGGGCATCGCTGCGTTTGGGACACGATCGGACGCCGCGTCAGTGCGTGTTGCTGTCCTGCCACCGCTCCAGGTCCGGCTTGTCGGGCGGCGGCTGCGAATTGGTCTGCGAACTCTGGTTCGGCTTCTTCCAGGGCTCACGGGTGCCGCTCTTCATCGCATCGTCCGGCCGGTCGCTCGGGGCCTTGTCGTCGATGTCCGCCATGCTCATTCCAGACGCAGATTTTCTTCGGCCGCATCGGCGACACGCCTGGCTTTTTCGCCGATCTCGCCTGCAGCCGACATCACGCCCTCGGGCGTCAGCCCCTGGCGGCGCGCTTCCTCGGTCGCGGCATCGACCGCATCCCGCGCGGCCGCGCCGACTCGCTCCTGGGCCTGTTCGACGAAGCCGCGCGCCTGCGCCTTGAACTCGTCGCTGGTTTCGCCGAACAGCTCGGCCTCGACGGTTGTGCGCGGCAGCGAGGCTGCGATGCCCGCACCGATCGCCACCCCGAGCGCGCCGAGCATCAGCGGCTGCTCGTTGAACAGCTCGGTCAGGCGCGAGCGCGCCGCGCCGAGCAGTTCGGCGCCGGTTTCCGGAATCTGCCTTCCGAATTCGCTGGCGCGATCGAGCGCAGCGGCGCCGCTGTCCTGGACGCTATGCATCGCACTGGCGGCGCGATCCCCGACCCCGGCGACCGTTTCGCTGACCCGATCCCTGACGTCGTGCATCGCCGCGCGTCCGGCATCGATCGCGCCCGATGCGGCGTCGGGGACGCGATCGAGCCCGGTGCTGTGCGCCAAACTCGCGGCACGCTCTTTGGCCTTGCCGCCGGTGAACAGCCACAGCACGCCCATGCCGATCAGCGCGGTCGACACCGGATTGCGACGCATCGCATCGCCGAGATCGTGAATGAAAGGCATCACTTTGCCCTGGTCGGATCGATCGTTCACTGCACCATCTCCTTTGCCGCGACCTTGTCGCGCTGCAATTGCTCGATCGTCATGTTCGGCTTCAATGAGTCGGGCGACAGCCGGCTGATGCCGATGCCGATCAGCGCAGCGGCGACGACGATCGTGCCGCCGCCGGTGATCAGATAGGCGACCGAGGCGGAGAACCCGTTCTCGATCAGCAAGGCCGCGAGCGCGAACAGCAACACCACCAGGCCGGGGATCAGGATCACCGCGCCCGCGCCCATCATCGCCACCGCGCGACCGACCTGGCCGATCTTGTCGGCCATCTCGGCGCGGGCGAGATCGAACTCGTTGCTGATCAGCTTGGCGAACTGATTGAACGCATCGCCGAACAGCTCGGGAATCGACCGATTATTTGGAGTCATCGCGATATCCCCGGTTGTCGTCTCCACCACCGTCGTGCGACGCCGTGCGATAGGACGGCTCCGCGGACGACGACGAACTCTTCAGGAAGCGCACCGCGCCGAAGCCGGCCAGCACCGCGAGGCCGAGAAACGCGGTCGGCTGGCGGCGGGCGAAATCCTGCACGCCCTTGACCAGATCCGAGATATCGCCGCGCTGCACGGTGTCGGAGATCTCCTCCACCTTGTTGGCCGCCTTGCGCATGTAGACGCCGGCGATCGGGACGTCGTTGTCGAACTCGTGCGACGCGCGCCGGATCGCGTCGGCGATGCCGCCGATGTAGTCGGCGCCGGCCTCGCGTTGCGCGTTGGCGCGTTGCTTGATCGTCTCGCCGGCTTCCGAGGCGAACTCGCGGGCGGCGCCGGCCAGATCGTCTGCCTTGGCGCGCGCGGCGTCGACCGTCTCTTCAGCGAGGCCGACCACCCGGTCCTTGATGTCGCGACCCGCATTCGCCGCCTGACCCGCCATCGTTTCGGCTTCCTTCTTCACCGACTTCAACGGCTGCGACCGCGTTCCGCCGGCGCCGTTCCCTGTCTTCTCGATCTGTTCAGCCATGATGATCTCCGTCCCTGTGTCTCAATGCTTGTTCTGCGACGGCGACTCGAATGTCGAGACCGCTGCTTCGGCGACCTTGCGGGCGCGATCGCCGAGATCGCGAACCTGACCGCCCATGCTCTCACGCGTCAGTCCCTCGTCCTCCGCGGCACCGGCCGCGCTGTCCAGGACATCGCGGCCCTTCTGTTTCACCGCCTCGACGCCGCGCGTCACCGTTTCCTCGGCGCGTTCACGCACCCGGCGGCTGGCGTCGCCGAACACCTGCTTTTCGGCGCGCAGCCGCGGGATCGCGCTGGCGATCAGGCCGCCGATCAGGAGGCCGGCGCCGGCGACGAGCAGCGGATGGGCACTGACCGTCTCGGTGAAGTTCTTTCCGGCGCGCTGGCTGATATCGGCGGCGCGATCGCGCGCGCGGGCGGCGGCGTGCAATCCCGCATCGGCCGTCTCGCCGACTTTGTCGCGGAGTCGAACGGCGGCATCCGCCGCGCTCTCGCGCATCGAGGTGGCGGTGTCGCGGACCGAGGCCGCGGTGTCGCGGAGCGTATCCGTCACCGCGCTGGCGATACCGACGCCGCGATCGGCGACGTCGTCGACTTCGCCGGCAAAGGCCCCGCCGGCTGCCGCCGCGGTGCGACCGAGTTCGTCGGCCTGCGCCGAAACGGCGCGGCCGAATTCCTCGCCCTTGTGCTTCAACTCTGCGGCCGTGGTCGACGCGGCTCGCCGGAACTCATTGGCCCGGCTGCTGGCCGCATCGCCCGCGGCCTGCAGCGCGCCGGTCGCGTATTCTCTGGCGGCCTCCGCGGTATCGGCCGCATCGGCGCCGAAGGCCCGGGCGCGGCGCTCGACATCGCCGGCCAAATCGACCGCGGCGTCGGATGCGCGCTGCGTCAGTTGCTGGCCCGACTTGGTGCCGGCGAGATACAGGCCCGCGCCGACCATCAGCACCGGAGCCGGAATCGCGCGGACGATTTTCCACAGCGGATAGGCCAGCGTCGCGCCGACCGCCACCGCCTGCACCGGATTGTTGCGGATACTGTCGCTGACCTTGTCGGCCAACTCTTCGCCACGAGTCTTGATGTAACTGGTCACGTCGTCCTTGATCGCCTGCGGCGAGTAGCGCTCGCGCAGATCGGTCGCGGTGTCGGCCACGGTTGCCCGCAGCTCGCCGACGGTTTCCGTCAATCCGGCCCGGGCGCGTTCGGTATCGCGTCGGATCTCGTCCAGGGTTCGAGCGTCGTGCGCCATCGGTTCCTCCAGAAGTTGTGATCGTCCAACTCGATAGAGCTGACGATGTTCCTCAGTCACAGGACATTCATGACATCAGATGGTCGCTCCCCTCCCGAACCGGAAGACGCCGCGATCCTCCGGTGGCGCGAATTGTCACACGATCCGGCCGCCCACGCGTCGGGTGACCACTCGCAGCGGATACCGCTAGCGGCCGGTGCCAAGTTTCATTCTCCCTCTTGGGCGAATTTCGCTAAAAGGCTGACGGCCCGCCCGCCGACCCGGCGCAGGGGCAAAGCAATCGGGCCGGCCGGACGCGGCTGAAGCCTTGAAAGACGGGGGAAATGCATGGCGCTTCACGACTTCACCCTGGGCGATGTCTATCGCCGCAATGCATCGCTGTTTCCGGACCGCACGGCTTTCGTGATCGATGGCGTCCGCGTCACCCACCGCGACTATCTCGCCCGGATCGAGCGGCTGGCCGCCGGCCTGCTGCGCGACAACGTCCGGCCCGGCGACCGTGTTGCGATCCTGTCGCAGAACTGTCCGGAAATGGTCGAGCTGATCGGCGCGGTAGCGTTGATCGGCGCCATCCTGCTGCCGGTGAACTATCGGCTCAACGCCGAGGAGATCGGCTTCGTGCTCGGCGACGGCGCGCCGACCGTGCTGATCGCGGGCAGTGATTACCGCGACATCATCGCCGGGCTGCAGCCGTCGCTGGCGAGCGTGCGAAAGACCTATGCGATCGGCGCCGATCCCGGCCCGTTCGCGCCGTTCGCCGAGCTCGAGTCCGACGATGCCTTCGTGCCACCGGAGGTCGCCGCCGCCGACGGCTTCGTCATCATCCACACCGCCGCCGTCGGCGGCAAACCGCGCGGCGCGCTGATCTCGCAGGGCAATCTGTTGATCGCGCAGAGTTCGCTGATCGAGGCATGGCGGCTGACCGAGCGCGACGTCAATCTCGGCATGCTGCCGTTGTTTCACGTCACCGGCCTCGGCCTGATGCTGACGCTGCAGCAGGCCGGCGGCGCCAGCGTGATTTCGGCGAAGTTCGATCCGGCGCAGGCGGCGCGCGACATCGAGGCGCACCGCGTCACGGTGCTGGCCGAGTTCGCGCCGACGCTCGGCAATATTCTCGATCAGGCTCAGTCGGCGCAATTGCAGAGCCTGCGCGCCGTCACCGGCCTCGATACGCCGGAGACGATCGAGCGGTTCGAGAAAGAGTGTCCGCAGGCGACGTTCTGGGCGACCTTCGGCCAGTCCGAGACTTCGGGGCTGGCGACGTTTGCGCCGTATCGCGACCGGCCGAAATCCGCCGGGCGACCGTTGCCCTGGCGCACGATCGCGGTGGTCGATGCCGACGATCGCCCGCTGCCCGCGGGTGAGGTCGGCGAGATCGTGCTGCGCGGCCCGACCGTGTTCAAAGGCTACTGGAACAACGAGGCGGCGACCCAGCACGCCTTCCGCAACGGCTGGCACCACACCGGCGACATGGGGAAGTTCGACGCCGACGGCTATCTGTTCTACGCCGGCCGCGCGCCGGAAAAGGAACTGATCAAGACCGGCGGCGAGAACGTCTATCCGGCCGAGGTCGAAGGCGCGCTGAAGCAGCATCCGGCGATCGCCGAGGCCGTGGTGATCGGCGTGCCCGATCCGCAATGGAGCGAGGCCATCAAGGCGGTGTGCGTCTGCAAGCCCGGTCAAAACGTCGACGCCGTGACGCTGGCCGACTTTGTCGGCTCGCTGATCGCGCGCTACAAGAAGCCGAAGCACGTGGTGTTCGTCGACGCCTTGCCCAAGGACGCCAAGGGCGCGGTCGACCGCGCCGCGGTGAAGGCCGCGCACGGAGGGGCGTAACGTCAACGCAGCGAGAAAATCACCGGCACGGTGAAGCTGGCCGAGGACTGCGTCATCTCCGGCGGGAATGCCGGTAGCGGCTGGGCGCGGCGGATCATCGCCATCGTTTCGGCGTCGAGCGCGGCATGGCCGGCCGAGCGTGCGAGCCGGCTGCCCAGCACTTGGCCGTGGCGGCCGACGGTGAAGCTCAGCATCGCGGTGCCAGTCTCGCCGGCGGCCTTCGACGACGACGGATATTGCTTGAAGCGCGCCAGATGCGCGGCGAGGCGCTCGCGATACGACGGCAGCGCGGCCGCCGCCGCGGCCCGGCCGGCATTCGGAGACGATTGCAACGCGGCCTGACGTTCGGCACGCGGCGCGGCGGTGGTGCGCGGCGCCGGCGGCTCGCGCGAGGCCCGCTTCGGCTCGGCGCGCTCCGGCTTGCGCTTGGGCTGATCGCGGGTCACCGGCGCGACCTTCGGCCGCTCGACCTCGGCTGCGTCCGGCTTCGCCGGCTGCCTCGCCGGTACCGGCAGCGCGACCTCGGGCGTCGGCGCCACCGGGATCGGTTCGGCCTGCTGCGCGGCCACCCGTGTCACCGGTTCCGACTTCACCGGGTCGGGCTCCGGTTCGTCCTGCCTCACCGGCTCAGGCGCAGCCTGCGACTGCTGCATCTGCGGACCCGGCGCGAGGTCCTGCGGCTGCACGGCGGGCGCAGACGGCGCCGGCGCCATGTCGACCAGGATCGCCGGCATCTCGACGCCGGGCGGTAGCGCCTGCTGATACCAGGCGACCGCGGCAGCGATCAGGCCCAGATGCGCGGCGACGATCGCCGCCGCCGACAGCAGCCATTGCGAGGCGCGGCCTTTGCCGGGCGGCTCGTGCAGCGCGAACGCGTTCATGGTGCGTCCCGGCCGTCGAGGCCGACGAGCGCGACCTTGAGATAGCCGGCGTTGCGCAGCAGGTTCATCACCGCCATCAGGTCGCCATAGCTGACCGCCTTGTCGGCGCGCAGGAAGATGCGTTCGTCCCTGTTGCCGCCGGTCGCGCTCTGCAGCGCGCCGTCGAGCGCGTCGCGGGTGACGGGAGACTCACCGATCGCCAGCGTGAGATCGGATTGCAGCGTGAGATACACCGGCTTGTCCGGCCGCGGCTGCGGCACCGCGGTCGAGGCCGGCAGGTCGACGCCGAGATCGACGGTGGCGAGCGGCGCTGCGACCATGAAGATGATCAGCAGCACCAGCATCACGTCGATGAACGGCGTGACGTTGATCTCGTGCGCGACGGCGAGATCGTCCTCGGCGCCCTGCCGCCGCCTCGCCCCGAGTCGCACGCCCATCGCCTACTCCGCGGCTCGCGCCATCAGCCGCGCCGAGCGGCCGCGGTCGCGGCTGACCAGCAGCAGCACCTGCGCCGAGGCGTCGCCGAGCAGCGCGCGATAATTGGCGATCCCGCGGACCAGATAGTTGTAGATCACCACCGCCGGCACCGCGGCGACGAGGCCGAGCGCGGTGGCGAGCAGCGCCTCGGCAATGCCCGGCGCGACCACCGCCAAATTGGTGGTGTGCGCTTCGGAAATCCCGATGAACGCATTCATGATGCCCCACACCGTGCCGAACAGGCCGACGAACGGCGCCACCGCGCCGATGGTCGCCAGAATGCCGGTGCCGCGCGCGATCCGCCGCGACATCGCCGCCTCGACCCGCTCCAGCCGCAGCGCGACGCGCTCCTTGAACTCGTCGTCGAAGCTCCAGCCGGACAGGCTGGCTTCGCGCGCCGCGGTCTGCACCAATTGCGCCACCGCGTCCTGCGCCTCGTCGGCGCTGCGCAGTTCGGCCAGCGTGACGTCCGCTTCGAGCCTGGCCAATCCGTCCCGGGCGCGCGCGGTCTCGCGGCGCAGCTCGAGCGTCTTCGACAGCCACACCGTCCAGGTCGCGAGCGACGCGACCACGAGGCCGGCCATCACCACCTGCACGACGATGTCGGCGCTCGTGAACATGCCCCAGGGCGACAGGTCGCGCGGCAACGACGCGACGTCGGTGGCGGCGACGCCGGGACTGCACGGCAGCAGCGATGCCGCGGCGGCCAGCACGCCCGCGGCAGCAGCATTCCTGAACGTCGAGACCATCGAAATCAGCGGCATGATCCACTTTCAGCGGCTGAGGAAGACGCGGAAGGGCTCGACCTATCGCACGGAACGCCACGCCCGAAAAATCAATTCCAGCCGGGTTTCGCCCAGGTCCACCCACGCCCATCGCATAAACGCGCGGATCGCGGATTGTTCTGCCTCAAAGCCGACGGAACCGGCTGGTCGACGACGGAGAGCATAAATTGCGAGGCCGGCGCCGCATATGCGCCGCAAGGCGGAATATCGCGCGCGGCGCCGCTGCAGATGACGTTTGCGGTCGCCGCAGCGACCTGCCAGACTACGCGCAACCACAACGGCGCGCATAAGCCGAAACAACAAGAAAAGGGAGGATGCATGGGCGGCTTCGAGACCCTCGTGGTCGAACGTCCCGATCCGGCGATCGCGCGGATCGTGATGAACCGGCCGGAAGCGCGCAACGCGCAGAACCTGCAGATGACCTACGACCTCAACGCCGCGTTCGACGACGCGGTGCAGGACGATGCCGTGAAGGTCATCATTCTCGCCGGCTCCGGCCCGCATTTCTCCGCCGGTCACGACCTGCGCGCCACCACCAAGAACGAAGCCGGCATCGACTTCCCGCCGGTCGGCCATTGGGGCGGCTTCCGCGAGCCCGGCGCTCACGGACGGATGGCGCGCGAGCAGGAAATTTATCTGCAGATCACGCGGCGCTGGCGCAATCTCGCCAAGCCGACCATCGCCGAAGTGCACGGCAAGTGCATCGCCGGCGGGCTGATGCTGGCCTGGGCCTGCGACCTGATCGTCGCCGCCGACAATGCCGAGTTCTGCGACCCGGTGGTGACGATGGGCGTCTGCGGCGTCGAGTGGTTCGTGCATCCATGGGAGCTCGGCCCGCGCAAGGCCAAGGAACTGCTGTTCACCGCCGATAGCTGGAGTGCGCAAGACGCGCACCGGCTCGGCATGGTCAATCATGTGGTGGCCGCCGCCGAGCTATCCGCCTTCACCTTGAATCTGGCGCAGCGCATCGCCGCCAAGCCGAGCTTCGCGCTGAAGATGACCAAGGAAGCGGTCAACCGCTCGGTGGACATTCAGGGTCAGCCGGCCGCGATCGATCAGGCGTTCGCGCTGCATCAGCTTTGTCACGCACACAATCTGCAGGAGTTTGGAATGATCGTCGATCCGTCGGGACTGCATCCGTCGGTGCGCAAGCAAGTGAAGGTGTAAGGCGATGGATCTCACGCCCAGTGACGAACAGCGGCTGCTGCGCGAAAGCGCCGACCGCTTCATCAACGAGACCTACACCAGCAAGCTGCGCGAGCAGAACGCCAAAGAACCGCTCGGCTTCAGCCAGGCGATCTGGAAACAGTTCGCCGAGCTCGGCTGGCTGGCGCTGCCGATCGCCGAGGAGCACGGCGGCATCGGCGGCGGCGCGATCGAGGTCGGCATCCTGATGGAAGCGTTCGGTCGCGGTCTCGTCAGCGAGCCTTATCTGTCGACCGTGGTGCTCGGCGCAGGCCTCGTTGCCGCGCACGGCCGTGACGACCAGAAGGCGGCGCTGCTGCCGCAGGTCGCCGAGGGCACACTGCGGCTCGCCTTCGCGCATGCCGAACGCGCCGCGCGCGCAAACCTGTCGCGCGTTGACACCACGGCGCGCAAGGACGGCGACAACTACGTCCTCGATGGCGCCAAGGTCGCGGTGCTGGACGGCGCGGCGGCCGATCAGCTGATCGTTTCGGCGCGGCTGGCGAACAACGGCAGCGGTTCGCTGCGTTTGTTCATGGTGCCGCGCGACGCGCCGGGACTGGCGCTCGCCGACTATCCGCGACTCGGCGGCGGCCGGGCGTGCAATCTGACGCTGCAAGGCGTGCGGGTGCCGGCGGACGCGCTACTCGGCGACGACGGCGATGCGTATCCGGCGATCGAGGCCGTGGTCGATCGCGCCCTCGCCGCGATGTCCGCCGAAGCCGTCGGCATGATGCAGACACTGACCGACAAGACGCTCGACTACACCAAAGTTCGAAAACAGTTCGGCAAGCCGCTCGCGGCCAATCAGGTGATCCGGCATCGCCTCACCGACATGTCGGTGCAGGTGGATGAAGCTCGCTCGATGGCGCTGCGCGCGGCGCTGAAGGCCGATGCGGACGCCGCCGAACGCGGCCGCGCCGCCTCCGGCGCCAAGGCCAAGATCGGCAAGGGCGCGCGCTTCGTCGCCGAGCAATCCGTGCAGCTGCATGGCGGCATGGGCGTCACCGAGGAGCTCGACGTCGGCGCGTACTTCAAACGCCTGCTGGCGTTCGAGACGCTGTTCGGCGGCAGCACCCATCATTATCGCCGCCACGCCGCGCTCAGCGGCCGGCCTGTTTAAGCAAAGCGAGGCATCGACATGGACATGACCTTCGGCGATTCCGAGCTCGCCTTTCAGCAGGAGGTCCGCGATTTCATCGCGGCCAATCTCACGCCCGACATGAAGCGCGCGGAGTCGCTCAACGCCTCGGTGTTCTCCGAGCCGGAGACCGGCGTGCCGTGGCAACGCGCCCTCAACGCGAAGGGCTGGGGCGCCCCCGGCTGGCCGGTCGAATATGGCGGCACCGGCTGGACACCGGCGCAGCGCTGGATTTTCGAGACCGAATGCGCGCATGCGGGCGTGCCGTCGCCGACGCCGATGGGCGTCAAGATGGTCGGCCCCGTCATCATCGGCTTCGGCTCGCCGGAGCAGAAGAACTACTTCCTGCCGCGGATTCTGTCCTGCGAGGATTATTGGTGTCAGGGCTATTCGGAGCCCGGTTCGGGCTCGGACCTGTCGTCGCTGAAGACCCGCGCGGTCCGCGACGGCGACGAGTACGTCATCAACGGCACCAAGATCTGGACCACCCACGCCCACAACGCCAACATGATGTTCGCGCTGGTGCGCACCAGCGACGAGCCGCGGCAGCAGGACGGCATCAGCTTCGTGCTGATCGACATGAAGAGCCCCGGCATTACCATCCGCCCGATCCTGACGATCGGCGGCGATCACGAGGTCAACCAGGTGTTCTTCGACGACGTCCGGATTCCGGCATCGAACCTGGTCGGCGAGGAAGGCAAGGGCTGGACCTACGGCAAGTACCTACTCGAATTCGAACGCGGTTCCGGCATCGCCTCGGCGAAGCTCCGCAAGGCGCTGCACAGGACGGCGGCGTTCGCCGAGTCGGAGGCGACCGGACGGGCGATCGAGGATCCGGACATCGCGATCCGGATGTCGGAGGCCGAGGTCGATATCGACGCGCTGGAAATGACCGAGCTGCGGGTGCTCTCCGCGCTGCAGAACGGCCAGAACCCCGGCGCGGTGTCGTCGATCCTCAAGCTGCGCACCAGCGAGATCTACCAGGCGGTGAGCCGCCTCGGCGTCGACGTGATCGGCACCGACGGCCTCTATGTCGAACCGACCCGCCCGCTGCACCGGCTCAACGCCCCGCCGGCGATTCCCGAGGACGAACTCGCCGTGATGCCGACACACCTCAACGGCCGCGCCTACACCATCTTCGGCGGCACCTCCGAGATCCAGCGCGACATCATCAGCAAGCTGGTGCTGGGGTTGTAGGCCGCTCGTCAACGACGAGTCGAAGCGTCATCCTGAGGTGCGTGTCGGCCGCGCGTCGCGCGGTCGACGCGCCTCGAAGGATGGCCGCACGCGCCGGTCTCCATCCTTCGAGGCTCGCCCTTCGGGCGAGCACCTCAGGATGACGGATCGCGTGCGGATAGTTCGGGAGAACGGAACGAGCGAAGTCGCCGTCCGTCAAATATTCCGCTGATCCTTCACCCGCACCGCCTTGCCCTGCGAGCGCGGGACGTCGCCCGGCGACTTCACTACGACCTTGCAGGTCACGCCGATCAGCGACTTGATGTGGTGGGTGACCTCGGCCGCCTTCTTCACCAGCGCCGCCTCGTCGCGCGGGGCGTCGGGGGCGATCTCGACTTCGACCGTCATGGCGTCGAGCGCCTTCTCCCGCGTCAGCACGATCTGGTAGTGCGGCGCGATGCCGGGGAAGCCGACCAGCACCGACTCCACCTGCGACGGATAGACGTTGACGCCGCGGATGATCAGCATGTCGTCGTCACGGCCGGTGACGCGCATGATCCGCAGATGGGTGCGGCCGCAGGCGCAGGGTTCGGTCGACAGGCTGGTGATGTCGCGGGTGCGATACCGGATCATCGGCAGCGCTTCCTTGGTCAGCGTGGTGATCACCAATTCGCCGACCGACCCCATCGGCAGCACCTGCAGGGTTTCCGGATCGATGGTCTCGAACAGGAAGTGATCTTCCCAGCCGTGCAGACCGTTCTGCGCCACGGCGCATTCGCAGGCGACGCCGGGGCCCATGATCTCCGACAGGCCGTAGACGTCGATCGCCTTGATGCCGAGCCGCGCCTCAAGGTCGCGGCGCATCGCATCCGACCACGGCTCGGCGCCGAACACGCCGATCCGCAGCGGCGCGGCGCGCAGGTTCACGCCCATCTGCTCGGCGACTTCGGCGATGTTGAGCGCGTAGGACGGCGTGCAGCACAGCACGTTGGCGCCGAAATCGGTCATCAGCGTCACCTGCCGCTCGGTGCCGCCGCCGGAGATCGGCACCACGGTGCAGCCCAGCCGCTCGGCGCCGTAATGCGCGCCGAGCCCACCAGTGAACAGGCCGTAGCCATAGGCGTTGTGGACGATGTCGTCGGGCGACACGCCCGCCCCGACCATCGACCGCGCCATCAGGGCGGCCCAGTTGTCGAGATCGGTCTTGGTATAACCGACCACGGTCGGCTTGCCGGTGGTGCCCGACGAGGCGTGAATCCGCGGTAGCTGATTGCGCGGCACCGCGAACATGCCGAACGGATAGTTGTCGCGCAGATCGTTTTTCTTGGTGAACGGAAACTTCGCGATGTCCGCGAGCGTCTGCAGATCGGCCGGCTTGACGCCGGCTTCGTCGAACGTCCGGCGATAATGCGGGACGTCGCGATAGGCCCGCTCGACGATTCGGCGCAGCCGCTCGAACTGCAGCGCCGCGAGCTGCGGCCGCGGCATCATCTCGATGGCGCGATCGTGCATATAGACGGGCTGTTCACGCAATGCGGGCTGGGCGCTCATCGAAACAATCCTTTGTCAGTATCCGACTATGCAGAACGATGCGGTCGCGCCGCGCACGGCGAGCTCCCTCGCCCCGCTCTTCGCGGGGAGAGGGTTGGGGTGAGGGGCGACGCGGGCACGGAGGCTCGGCCTTGTCGAGAGGCCCCCTCACCCGCCCGGCTTCGCTGCGCTACGCAGGGCGACCTCTCCCCGCGCGCGGGGAGAGGTTTCCGCAGTGCTTGGTGAGAAGTCGATCTCACGACGCAGCCGCGGCGACGGGCGCTTTGGCCAGCGCGTAGCCGGCGGCGAGCGCGTCCAGGTTGAGATCGAGGAAGCCGCGCGGCGAACTCGCGCGCACCACCTGCTCGATGGATTTGGGCTTGCAGATCCCTGTCAGTTCGATCAGCGCGCCGAGCGCAACGATGTTGGTGACGCGTTCGCTGCCGAGCTCGATCGCGGTGCGGCTGAGCGGCAAGCGATGCGGCACGACGTCGCCGTCGGGCAAATCCGGGCACAGCCGGGTGTCGGCGATCACCAGCGCACCGGCCTTCAGCCGCGGCCAGGACGGCTTGACGGCGATGCTGTCGAGCAGCACCAGATGGTCGAATGCGATCGGCAGCGGATAATCGACCTCGCCGCTGGCGACGACGAGGTCGGCGTTGCAGAAGCCGCCGCGCGAGGTCGGCTCGTAGGTCTGCGACTGCGCGACATGGCGGCCTTCCAGCGCCAGCGCATCGGCCAAGAGCTTGGCGCTGAGCACCAGCCCCTGCCCGCCGGTGCCGCCGAAGCGCAGTTCGATCCGGGATTTCGGCATCGTCTCGCTCCTGTTACTTGGCGGCGCGCAGCGCTGCGCCGTACTCCGGGCGGGTGTTGCGAGCCAAAATGCCGGTCGGCAGGTCCGTCGAGCGGAACGGCTCGTCGACGCTGTCGCGATAGGCGCTTGGGCGCATCTCGCTCTTCTGCCGCAGCACCATTTCGGACGACGAGCCCATGTCGTTCTTGCGGCCGTAGACTTCGGTGCAATCCGACAGCACTTCGATGAAGGCGAAGCCCGGATGCTGCAGCCCGTCCTTGATCAGTTCCTTCAGCTTCGGCACGTGGCGCGTCATTTCGCGGCCGACGAAGCCGGCGCCGGCGGCGGTCGCCAGCGCGCAGGCGTCGAAATTCGGCTCGGCGTTGCCGTGCGGCGTCGTGGTGGTCAGCCTTGTCTCCGACGTCGTCGGCGACACCTGGCCGCCGGTCATGCCGTAGATCTCGTTGTTGAGCATCAGGCAGGTGAGCTTGAGATTGCGCCGGCAGGCGTGGATCAGATGGTTGCCGCCGATCGCCAGGCAATCGCCGTCGCCGGTGATCACCACGACTTGCAGGTCCGGCCGCGCCAGCGCCAGCCCGGTCGCATAGGCCAGCGGCCGGCCGTGGGTGGTGTGGAAGGTGTTGGCGTCGATATAGGCCGACAGCCGCCCGGCGCAGCCGATGCCCGAGACGACGGCGAGCTTGTCGCGGTCGACCTTGAGTTCGTGCAGCGCCCAGAGCAGCGCGCGCAACGCCATGCCGTGGCCGCAGCCGGGGCACAGGAAATGCGGCATCATCTCCTGGCGGAGATAATCGCGGACGTCGAAATGCGGCGCATCGCGGAACATCTCAGACCTCCGAAGCGAGCTTGGTGGCGGCGGCGGCGATCTCAGCCGGCGTAATCGGCTCACCGCTGATCAAATGCAGGCCCTCGACGCGGCGATCGCGGAGAAGGCGCTCGATCTCCAGCCGGAGCTGGCCGATGTTGAGCTCGGGCACCAGAACGGCGCGAGCGTGCTTGGTCGCTTCGCGCAGCGCGATCTCCGGGAACGGCCACAGTGTGATCGGGCGGAACAGCCCGACCTTCTTGCCCTCGGCGCGGCAGGTATCGACCGCGCGGCGCGCCGCACGGGCGCTGATGCCGATCGCGACGATCACGACGTCCGCGTCCTCGCAGCGCACCGCCTCGAAGCTGTCGATCAGGTCGCGATGCTTCTCAAGCTTGGCATACAGCCGGCCGAGATTGCGGGTGACCGTTTCCGGGTCCTGACTCGGGAAGCCGGTCTCGCTGTGCGTCAGGCCGGTGGTGTGGGTGCGATAGCCGTCGCCGGGCCGCGGCATCGGCGGCACCAGGTCGTCGCCGGCCGCATAGGGCTTGTAGCCCTCGCGCGATCCGCTCGCCCATTTGCGCGTGGCGTGCACCGGCGGACGGCCGCCGAGCGATACGGTTTCGGACGACTGCGCGATCACCTGATCGTACAGCAGCACGACCGGGGTGCGGCAGATCTCGGCGAGGTCGAAGGCGCGGATGGTCTCGTCGTAGATCTCGCGCGCCGAGGCCGGCGCCAGCACGATGATCGGATAATCGCCGTGGCTGCCGTAGCGGGTCTGAAAGATATCGGCCTGCGACGGCCGCGTCGGCATCCCGGTCGAGGGACCGCCGCGCATTACATTGACGATGACGCAGGGAATCTCCGCCCCGGCGGCGTAGCCGATGTTCTCCTGCTTCAGCGAGAAGCCGGGGCCCGAGGTCGCGGTCAGCGCCTTGACGCCGCCCATCGAGGCGCCGATCACCGCGGCCATCGCGGCGATCTCGTCTTCCATCTGCACAAACACGCCGCCGGCCTTCGGCAGCAGCGTCGACAGCCGCTCGGCGATTTCGGATGACGGCGTGATCGGATAGCCGGCGAAGAAGGTGCAGCCTGCGTCGATCGCGCCCTGCGCGCAGGCGGCGTTGCCGGACAGCAGCTTGGCGGCGGGCTTAGCGTGCGAACGGTCGATCGCATTCATCGCGCGGCCTCCATCACGGCAGCATCGGTGTCGAGATGGACGCGGATGGCAAAATCCGGGCACAGCCATTCGCACAGCCGGCAGCCGGTGCATTTCTCCGGCGCGGTCATTTCGACGATGCGGTCGGCGTTCAGCGTGAGACAGCGCTCGGGGCAGAGCTTGACGCAGATTTCGCAGCTCTTGCACCAGGCGTCGGTGATCTCGAGCCGCGCCGCATAATGCGCGTGCACCGGTGCAGGCCTCGCCGCGGCGTCGTCCGCCGGAGGCGCGGTCTTGGCCTCGGCGATCCAGTTGCGGCCGAGTTCGAACGCGGCGCTGTTCACCGCGATGGTCTTCTTCGGCACGAAGCTGGTGACCGTCTTCTCCCACTCGGGCAGCGCGAATTCGAGCACGGTCGACAGCGCGCCGAGCAGCACGACGTTGGCGGCGCGGTCGTTGCCGAGTTCTTCCGCCATCCGCGTCGCGTCGATCGCATAGGCCTCGGAAACATAGGCGGAGACCTGCTCGGCGGTCTCGGTGGAGTAACGCAGCGGCGCGCCGAGCCGGCGGTTGAGGCAGGCGAAGGGCGGCACGATGCGCTTGGTGTCGCAGATGAACACGCCGGTCTCGCGCTTCAGATGCGGCAGCCAGCGCAGGCCCTCGGCCCATTCCAGCGCGATCAGCACGTCGGCCTCGCCCTTGGGAATTGTCGGCGACCACACCCGCTGGCCGAAGCGGACGTGGCTGAACACGGCGCCGCCGCGCTTGGCCATGCCGTGCACTTCGCTCTGCTTGACCTCGAAGCCGTGCGCCTGCGCCAGCGCCGCCAGCACCTTCGACACCATGATCACGCCCTGCCCGCCGACGCCGACGATCAGCACGTTGAACGGCTCGGCCAGCGCCGCGTTGAACGCGACCGGCTCGCTGTCCGCATTGAGGGCGGCGACTTTGCTCTGCTCGTTCATGGCGTCACCGGAGGCGTTGCGATCTTGATGCAGTCGATGGTGCAGACCTGGGCGCACAGCGTGCAGCCGATGCACAGCGCCGGATCGATCTTGACCCGGTGGCGGCCCTCGAACCATTCGTCGCTCCAGGTCAGCGCCGGGCAGCCGAGATTCATGCAGGACTGGCAGGCGGTGCACTGGCTGGTCACGACTTCGAGCGGCGGCCCCTTGATCTTGATCGGATCGAGCACGCAGGGCCGGTTCGAAATCAGCACCGCGACGCCGCGAAAATTGATGGCCTCGCGCAGCGCCTGATGGGTGGCGGCGAGATCGTAGCTGTCGACCGTCTTCACCCACTGCACGCCGCAGGCGCGGATCAGCGCCTCGTAGTTGATCTGCGGCGCTGGGTCGCCGCGCAGCGTCTTGCCCGTGCCGGGATGCTCCTGGCCGCCGGTCATCGCCGTGATGTGGTTGTCGAGCAGCATGACCGCAATATTGGCCTGGTTGTAGACCGCGTCGATCAGCGCCGGGATGCCGGCATGCAGGAAGGTCGAGTCGCCGATGGTGGCGACGACCGGCTTGGTCTCGCCGGCCTTGGCCATGCCGACGGCGTTGCCGATCGACGAGCCCATCGACACGCAGGTGTCGATGCCGCGCAAGGGATCGAGCACCGCCAGCGTGTAGCAGCCGATGTCACCGGCGACGCGGGCGCCGGAGGCGCGCACCGCCATGAAGCTCGATGTGTGCGGACAGCCGGCGCACAGCACCGGCGGCCGCACCACCGGCTCCGGCACCCAGGCATTCAGCGACGGCGGCGCCGGCAGGATGCCGGCCTGCACCAGCCCGCCCCGCACTACTTCCGGCGAGAACTCGCCGGCGCGCGGGAAGAAGCGCTTGCCCTCGACCTTGATACCGAGTGCCGCGATCTCTTTTTCGATGATCGGCTCCAGCTCCTCGACCACGAAGACGCGGTCGACCGAGGCGCAGAAATCGCGCAGCAATTGTTCCGGCAGCGGCCACGACGCGCCGAGCTTCAGCACGGTGGCGTTGGGCAGCACCTCGCGGACATAGGGATAGCAGGTGCCGGCGGTGACGATACCGAAGCTGCTGTCGCCGGTCTCCCATCGGGTGATCGCCGAGGCCGCGAAATAGTCCTTCAGCTTCGCCTCGCGCTCCAGCACCACGAGGTGGCGGGCGCGGGCGTGGGCCGGGATCATCACGTTCTTCGACGGCCTCTCGACGAAGCCGCGCGAGGCGATGTCGGCGCGCGCGCCGACCGTGACCGTGCTGCGGGTATGCGACAACCGGGTGGTGCTGCGGACGATCACCGGCGTGTCGAATTCCTCGGAGAGGTCGAACGCCAATCTGGTGAGGTCGTAGGCCTCCTGCGCATCGCTCGGCTCCAGGACCGGAACGCTGGCGAGCTGACCATAGATCCGGCTGTCCTGCTCGTTCTGCGACGAATGAATGCCGGGATCGTCGCAGACGACCAGCACCAGCCCGCCGTTGACGCCGATATAGGTCGACGTCATGAACGCATCGGCGGCGACGTTGAGACCGACATGCTTCATCGCGCACAGCGCGCGGCTGCCCGCGAACGACGCGCCGAGCGCGACGTCGAGCGCGACCTTCTCGTTGGTCGACCACTGGGCGTGCAAATCCTCGGCAGGATAGGTCGCGAGACTTTCGAGAATTTCGGTGCTCGGCGTGCCGGGATAGGCGGCGGCGACCCGGACGCCCGCCTCCCAGGCGGCGCGCGCGATCGCCTCGTTGCCGGTCAGCGGGCGCAGCTCCCTCGCGGAATTCTTCTGCGCCGCCGCGGCCTGCCAAGGTGTATGCATGAAGAGCTCCCCCCAAGCGCACGCCGCTGCGGCGATTAGATTAGCTTTAAAGAGGCTCTCTTTCCCAAATTTACCTTCCTTCGTATTTGCGCTAAGTCAACGGGCGCGACGATCACGATCGCCACTACGACCATGAACTAATCACGGCGTCGCGAAATTTTGTGCTGCGTCAATTCGGTGCGATGCAGCGAGACTTACAGCTACGCGAGAACAGATCGCAACGCGGCTGCTAATCGGTTGCAGTCTTGACTACAGTGAGGACGGAATGACGACGGTCCCGGACAAGCATGTCGAAGCGCGGATGGCCCGGATCGAGGCCGCGGTGCAGCGCATGCAGCTTTTCATCGTGATGGTGATCGGCGTCGTCGCCATCCTGTGGTGTCTCGACTTCGCGGTGCGGATCAATCCCGATCCGGAGTCGGCCGCGTGGTTCTACGGCGGACAGGCGGTCGCGGCGCTGATCGGCATGGCCATCGCGTTCGCCGCGGCGAAGCTGATCGGCTATCCGCTGGAAGTTCTGAAGCGCGCGTGAGGGTTGCTCGCCGTCACGCCGCGCGACGTTTTTTCACGCCAGCGCAGCCTTGGCCGCATGGCCCATTTCGGCCTGAATGCTGCTACAATGTCCGCGGCGGATAGGCGCCGCTGCGGGACAATATGCGTCGAATTCTCAAGAAAGTTGTGGTCGCCCCGCGCGTTGCGGGGCGCAAGGCGGCTGCGTCCGGGGTTGTCGTGAGCGCGCGCGCCGCCGCCCCGTCGGGTGAAATCGCGTTGCAACCCGGCAGCAGCACCACCGACGCCTTCAGGGCGATCGCCGGCCGCCTGGTCGGGTTGATCGCGGCGCAGCAGGCCGCGGTCCTGAACCGCGATCCCACCGGCGTGCATCAGATGCGGATCGCGTTGCGGCGAACCCGCGTCACGATCACGATTTTCTCGGACCTGATTCACGGGCCGGAAGCCGAACGCCTCAAGCGCGAGTTGAAATGGCTCACCGGCCGGCTCGGGCCGGCGCGCGACCTGCATTTGATGGATCTGCGGCTGAAGGACGCCGGCGCCGTCGGCTCGGCCGCGTTTCGCAAGAAGGTCGCGGCCGATCGCGCCAGCGCCTTCGACAGCGCCAGCCGCGCGGTCGCCACCAAGCACTTCGTCAAGCTGCTCGGCGACCTGCAATCCTGGATCGACGCCGGCGACTGGGCGCAAACCGCGAAGCATGTGCCGGAGCCCGCGAAGAAATTCGCCAAACGGGTGCTGACGCGTCGCGCCGATAGACTGATCAAGAAGCTCGACGCGCTCGAGCAACTGGACGACGAACAACGCCACCGGGTCCGGATCGCCGCCAAGAAGCTGTACTACGCGACCGGCTTTTTCGAGAGCCTGTTCGACGGCCCCAGGACCGGCAAACGGCTGGCGCGGTTCCACAAGCGGCTGAAGAAGCTGCTCGATGCGCTGGGCGCCCTCAACGACGCGGCGGTGCAGCGCGAGCTGGCGAACCGCCCCGCGAAACGCTCGCAGCGCACGCCGGCTGCCGGCGCTGCGGCGGCCGCGGAACTGGCCGCGGCGAACGAGGCGATCACCCGGCAGCAGATGAAAGCCGCGGTCAAGGCCGCGGCCAAGCTTGCGGACTCGCCGCTTTTCGGTGATTGACGCTCCGGCGACCCGCTGATGGACCCGATGCAGCCAGACCCGCACCCGCTCGTCGACGTCGTCCCGACGTCGCGCTTCGCCGTGACGCGGCGCTGGTTGGCGCGGATCTCCGGCTGGTCGGCCAAGGCGACGTTCCGGATCAAGCGCGGGCCGCCGGCGCTGACGATCGACGAACTCGGCAAGAGCTGGGAGCTGACGGCGGAGCAGCGCGCCGCTCTGCTGCTGCTCGGCGCCACCAAGCCGGGCGCCGCCTTCATCGACGAGAAGGTCGCCAATATCAACCGCGCGGCGTTTCACCGCTCCGCCTTCGTGCTCAACGCCGCCACGCATCTGTTGTTCGTCGATCTCGCCGCGCAGCTGCTGCTGTCGCTGCCCGAATTGAAGCTGGCCCTGGTCGCGCTCAATTTGCTGCTGGCGCTGGTGGCGCATCTGCAGATGCGCGAGAATTTTCGCAGCCTGCTCGCCGGCCCGCGCGCGCTGCCGAAGAAGCGGCGGCTGTGGGGGCTGCTGTCGAACCCGCGCTACAACAAGGCGGTGAAGAAGAGTTCGAAGCCCTATGCGCGCAGCGCCTGGAAAGAAATGACGCTGTATCGCTCGGCGTATTTCTTCAACGCCGCGGCGATCTTCCTCGGCTCTCAATTCATCCTGCCGCCGGAGCGGCTGATCTTTCCGTTCGGCTTTCTGGTCGGCAAGATCACCGGATTGATCACCACGCTGGTGGTATTCTTCGACGGCTGGCGCGGCATCCGCGCCGGCGACGACGCCCGGCTGGCGCGCGAGCGCGAAGTCTCGGTGTATCGCAATCTGAAGATCTGAGCGCTCGCCGCGCGATGCGGCGACGTCAATGCGCGAGGTCAGTGCGCGACGTCGTCGTGCTTGCCCCAGCTCAGATACAGGCCGATATCGCCGGGAATACCGTCGGGGAAATCCACCACGCGGGCGGCCAGCGTGAAGCCGTGCGGCCGCAGCTCCGCCTTCCAGCGCAGATAGATGTCGGCGGCCATGCCGCGCAGCGTCGCCGGCCATTCCGGGTCGGGCGCGTTGACGGCACGGCCGTGATCGCTGCACAGCTCCGCCGGAAAGCGCAGCAGCAGATGTTCCTCGTCGCCCTTCTTGGCGGTGGCGCGGGCGTTGTGCATCATGCGCTCCCACGCCTCGTCGGTGAGATGCGACGCCAGCATCTGCCCGGCCTGGCGGTGATGCTTTTCGTCGGCGATGCGTTTCGCCTCGCGGCGCAGTTGCTCTTCATGCTTCTCGTGTTCGAGGCGCAGCGCCTGAAACGCCGACGCCGAGAATTCATCGGCGGCGGGTTCGTGCGGCGGCGCCGCCGCGCCGTTGTGGCGATGGGCCAGCGCTTCGAGCTTGTCGGAGGCGATCGGAAGCGCGGTGCCGTCGTCGTGGACCGGATCGCGCGCGGCGGCGGGGCGGGGGCGGGCGAGGGTCTTGAGCAGGTCGGCGCGGCTGACGATGCCGACGATCCGCCCCTCCCGCAGCACCGGAACGCGCTTGATCTTGTTCTCGAACAGAATGTCGGCGATCTCGGCGAGCGGCACATTTTCATCGACCGTGACGACGGGCGATACCATGATCTGCGCCGCCGTGCGGTGATCGGACCTCATGAACTGCAGATAGTCCGGATGCACCTCGCCGCCGTTGGACAGGATCTGCAGCCACCAGTCGCGGCGCGCCTCCCGGGCGGTCTCGTTGCGCGGCATCAGGTCGCCCTCGCTGATGATGCCGAGCGGCGCGCCGTGGTGGTCGACCACCGGCACCGCGCTGATGCCGTATTTCAGCAGGGTCTCCGCGACCGCGCGCACCGGGGCATCCGGCGGCACGGTTACGATCCCGGTAGTCATCACGTCCCGCGCTTTCATGGTCATGTCCCTGTCCGGCCGCGATTCGTGCCGTACCTTACCTATGGTTTCGATCGGATTGACGAAGTCGGGACGACAGACGTCCACGACGGTGCCGCCGGCCCGCCCGGGCGGCCGAGCGCGAGGTCGGCGATGCGATGCTGGTCGGTTTGCTCGGTAACGGACCACGACAGCCACGGCCAGCGACGAGATCGGATCAGGCTCATGGATGTCATCGGGGGCGGCACGCGCAATGCCGTTGGGGCTGAGCGGAGATGGTATCGCCCGCGACAACAACGGCGTTTGATCTGGATCATACTACCGGAACACATTCCGACCGGCGGCATTGAAAACAGGAGACTGCGTCGAAACTGCCGGCCGAGCAACGAGGACCGACTATAAACCATACCCGATCATGCAGCCTGGCGGTGCGATGACGCGGCCGGCTCGACTATGCTACACATCGCTGGTCGGTCGGGAGAGGTTTGATTTGCCTCAACGCTGGCAGGCGGGTGCGTGTTCTTTTTGATTTTCGACAATGCGGTCCGCAGCGAACGCTTCCAATACACGCGCGCCGCGCATGGCACGGATGGAAAGACATTGACATGGAGTATCTCTCCGCGATCGGACCGCTTCTGATACTCATGGTGTTCGGCGGCGGCCTCGTCATAGTGGCATATCTGGCGATCGACGATATGCGCACGCGCGGCATGTCCTGGAAGGCCGGATCATTCTCCGCGACAATGGCGTCGGTCACCACCGGAATGCGGGCAGTGCCGCCCGGACCGGCGATCGTCGCCGTGGCCGTCCTTGCCGGCGCCGTCATCGTATATATGGCGGCGGGCAATTTCGGGCCTGCTCCGGGCACGCCGTCGGCCGCGATCTCGGACAGCGCCACGCCGGACAGCGCGCCGGCAGCCGAAGCGTCGGCGCCCGCACCGGCTCCCGCTGCAGCGCCGGCCGTCACGACGGCAGCCGCAACCCCGCCCGTTGCGAAGCCCGCCCCGGCGGCCCCGAAGGCTTCCGCCGATCCGGGGACCAATTCGATGGCGAGCATGTCGGCCAATGGCGCGGTGCGGATGCTGACGTCGTCGAGCTGCGCGTCGAACGGTTGCCCGCTGTCGTGCGAGGCCGACGAGATCCTCGCCTCGGCGTACTGCATCGGCAGCGGCACGGCACGGCTGGCGGACCAGCTTCAGGTCAAGGACGGCATCGTGACGGCGAAATGCAGCCCGAGCGCCAGCAGCATCACGCTCGCCTGCGCCCGCAAGTAACAGATCAGCGACACATTCGTGACGACGAGACAGCCCGGCGCCCGCGCCGGGCTTTCCGTTTGTCGGGCCGGGGCGTTTGACAAAGCCCTCCGGTGACAAAGCCCTCCGGCTCTTCTCGGCAATTCGCCGCCCCGCGGGAGCGGGACGGCGAAGCTGGTGTCGACAAAACGATGCAAGAACCGCGGCTGCGGCCGCGCCTACTCCTTCTTGTCGATGTTCCAGAACACCGGGGTCGCCGGGCCGGTGAGCACGCCGGTCAGATCCTTCCGCCACACGCTCGGCGACTTGTATTGCCCGAGCGGGATGTAGATCACCTTGTCGTAGACCTCCTTCTGGATCTCCGCGGCGAGCTTCTTCTGCTCCTCCGGCGAGGTCGAGCGGGCGAACTTGTCGCGCAGCTCTTCGATCTTGGCGTCCTCCGGCCAGCCGAACCAGCCGCCGTTCTTGCCCCGGCCGCCGGTCGAGACGTTGGCGATCGGGTTGAGAATGTCCGGGCCGGCCCAATTGGTGAAGAACATGTTCCAGCCGCCTTCCGCGGGCGGCTTCTGGCTGGCGCGCCGCGTCACCACTGTCTGCCAGTCGGTGGCCTGAACGTCGACCTTGAAGCCGGCCTCGCGCAGGAGTTGCGCCGCAACGATCGGCTGGGCCTTGAGCGAGACCACGTCGCCCGGCGCCATCAGCGCGATCGGGGTGCCGTCATAGCCGGACTCGGCGAGCAGCTTCTTGGCCTCGGCCATGCCGTTGCCCTTCACCAGGGACTCGGAGCCGACGTCGGAGGCCAAGGGTGTGCCGCAACCGAACACGGCACCGCAGACGATGTAGTAATCGGGATTGCCGACCAGCGCGTCGAGCACCGGCTTCTGGCTCAACGCCAGGAACGCGGCGCGGCGGACCTTGAGGTTGTCGAACGGCGGATACAGGAAGTTCATCCGGCCGAGCGTCTGGAAGCCGAGCGGACTGAGCGTCTGAATCGTCAGCTCCTTGTCGGCCTTCAGCACCGGCAGCATGTCGAAGGACGGGGCCTCGATGAAATCGATGTCGCCGGACTGCAGCGCGTTCACCGCGGTCTGCGCATCCGGCATGGTGATCCATTCGACACGGTCGACCTTCACGACCTTGCCGCCCGAGGTCCAGCTCGGCGCCTCCTTGCGCGGCACGTAGTCGGTGTTCTTGACGTACACCGCCTTGACGCCCGGCTGGAATTCGGCCGCGACGAACTTGAACGGACCGGACCCGATCTGCTCGGGGATCGCCTTGTCGGGCGAGGTTTCGGCCAGACGCTTCGGCATCATGAACGGCACCAGCGAAGACGGCTTGCCGATCGATTCGAGCACCAGGCCGTAGGGCTCCTTCAGCTTCAGCGTGATGGTCTTGGCATCGGTAGCCTCAAGGCTGGCCGTGAAGTCCATCAGCTTCTGGCCCATGCCGTCCTTCTGGCCCCAGCGCTTCAGCGACGCGACGCAATCCTCGGCGGTGACCGGCTTGCCGTCGTGCCATTTCAGGCCGTCGCGCAACGTGAACGTGTAGGTCAGCTTGTCGTCGGAGACCTTCCACTCCGCCATCTGCGGCTGGACTTTGAAGTTGGAGTCCATCGCCAGCAACGTGTCGTAAACCATGTAGCCATGGTCACGCGTGATGTAGGCGGTCGTCAGACCGGGATCGGTGACGCGCAGATCGGAATGCATCACCGCTTGAATGGTCTTGGCATCGGCAAACGCGGGCAGTGTCAGCGAAGCTGCGAGCGCCAGCGCCGGCAGCGCGAATTTCGACGCAGCTACTGAACGCAGCCAATGCGACGTTTCGATCATCCTGATTTCTCCTGGCGTGAAACTGACCAAACGCAGATGATTGCTTGGGCAGTGTGAGAGACGATAGGGCATCAGGGCTCACGCATTGCGCGCCGCAACACCCTGATCGCCGAGACTTGCACCAAGTGTGCCAAGCGTCAATCTGCTCCCGCAGAGCAGCATGCAGCCGGTCGGGATGGCCGTTCGCGCATCTTTCACTTTACAAACTCGCGCGCAGTCAGTCTCGTAGCTGTGCCCCGAACCGTGAGTGTACGAATGAACCCAGCAAATCTGCCGTTTGATTCCGAAGCCATGCTGCAAGGCCTGCGCGCCTGGGTCGAGTGCGAAAGCCCGACCTGGGACAAAGCCGCCGTCGAGCGCATGCTCGACCTCGCCGCGCGCGACATGGCGGTGATGGGTGCGTCGATCGAACGCATCGCCGGACGGCAGGGCTTCGCCGGCTGTGTTCGCGCACGCTTTCCGCACCCGCGGCAGGGCGAGCCCGGCATCCTGATCGCCGGCCATCTCGACACCGTGCATCCGGTCGGCACGATCGAGAAACTGCAATGGCGCCGCGACGGCAACAAATGCTACGGCCCGGGCATCTTCGACATGAAGGGCGGCAACTATCTGACGCTCGAAGCCATCCGCCAGCTCGCGCGCGCGTCGTTCACGACGCCGCTGCCGGTCACCGTGCTGTTCACGCCGGACGAGGAAGTCGGCACGCCCTCGACCCGGGACATCATCGAGGCGGAGGCCGCCCGCAACAAATACGTGCTGGTGCCGGAGCCCGGCCGCCCCGACAACGGCGTCGTCACCGGCCGCTACGCGATCGCGCGATTCAATCTGACGGCGACCGGCAAGCCCAGCCACGCCGGCGCGACGCTGTCCTCGGGACGTTCCGCGATCCGGGAAATGGCGCGGCAGATATTGGCGATCGACGCGATGACGACGGAGGACTGCACGTTCAGCGTCGGCATCGTGCACGGCGGACAATGGGTCAATTGCGTCGCCACCACCTGCACCGGCGAGGCGCTCAGCATGGCGAAGCGGCAGGCCGATCTCGACCGCGGCGTCGAACGGATGCTGGCGCTGTCCGGCACCAGCAACGACGTCGGCTTCGAAGTGACGCGCGGCGTGACGCGGCCGGTCTGGGAGCCCGACGCCGGCACCATGGCGCTGTACCAGAAGGCGGCCGCGATCGCCGACCAGCTCGGGCTGAAGCTGCCGCACGGCAGCGCCGGCGGCGGTTCCGACGGCAACTTCACCGGCGCGATGGGGATCCCGACTCTCGACGGCCTCGGCGTGCGTGGCGCCGACGCCCACACGCTGAACGAGCATATCGAAGTCGATAGTCTGGCGGAACGCGGGCGCCTGATGGCCGGGCTGCTCGCGACTCTCGCATGAGGTTGCGGACGACAGGGCCTTCATCCCATGCCACACTCCGTGGCATGGGAATTGCTGACCACTCTGCCGTAAAGATCACCGAACTTCGGTCACCGCAGGTCCAACGATAATGACGCACACCAGACTCCGAATAAATTCTGCTAATCGGCACTCTGCATCAGCGATGGAGCTCCGATGCTCGGCTATCTGATCCGCCGCATTCTCGCAGCGATTCCGGTGATGGGCGTGGTTGCGCTCGTCGTCTTCCTGCTGCTGCGGCTGACGCCGGGCGATCCGGCCGCGATCCTCGCCGGCGACAACGCCTCGCCCGAACAACTCGCGCGCATCCGCGCGTCGCTCGGCCTCAACGAACCGCTGTACATCCAGTTCGTCACCTGGGTCGGCAAGCTGCTGCACGGCGATCTCGGCGTCTCGCTGATTTCGCAGGTGCCGGTGCTGAAGATGATCGGCCAGCGGATCGAGCCGACGCTGAGCGTCGCGATCGCCACCATCATCCTGTCGATCGTGGTCGCGGTGCCGCTCGGCGTCGTCGCCGCGTGGAAGCATGGCACCTGGGTCGACCGCTTCGTGATGGGACTGTCGGTGATCGGCTTCTCGGTGCCGGTGTTCGTGATCGGCTATGTGCTGATCCAGATCTTCGCCATCGAGCTGCGCTGGTTTCCGGTGCAGGGCTTCCGCACCATGGCGCGCGGCTTCGGGCCGTATTTCGAGCGGCTGGTGCTGCCGACGCTGACGCTGTCGTTCATCTATATCGCGCTGATCGCGCGGATGACCCGCGCGGCGATGCTCGACGTGCTCGGCGAGGACTATGTCCGCACCGCGCGCGCCAAGGGCATCACCGAAAGCCGCGTGCTGCTGCGCCACGCATTGCGCAACGCCGCGGTGCCGGTGATCACCGTGATCGGCACCGGCTTCGCGCTGCTGATTTCCGGCGTCGTCGTCACCGAGAGCGTGTTCAACCTGCCCGGCATCGGCCGCCTCACCGTGGACGCGGTGCTGGCGCGCGACTATCCCGTCATTCAAGGCATGATCCTGCTGACCTCGGGCATCTATGTCGCCGTCAACCTGCTGATCGACGTGGCCTACACGCTGCTCGACCCGCGGATCAGATATTAGAGGCGCGCGCGATGGCCATCGATAGTCTCCCCGAATCCTCGATTCCGATCACCCGACCGTTCGGGCAGAGGTTCGAATTTCTGTACTCCAGCCCGATCATCGCCGCGGCCTCGATCTGCCTGGCGCTGGTCGTCGCCTCGGCGGTGTTCGCGCCGTTGCTGGCGCCGCACGATCCGATGCTGCTGGCGCCGGCGCAGCGGCTGAAGCCGGCGAGCGCCGAATTCCTGCTCGGCACCGACGCCTACGGCCGCGACGTGCTGTCGCGCATTCTCTACGGCGGCCGGATCTCGCTGATGATCGGCGTCGGCGCCGCGATCGTCAGTATCGCGATCGGCCTCGTCATCGGCCTGGTCTCCGGCTTCTTCAAATGGATCGACGCCGTGATGATGCGGCTGATGGACGGCCTGATGGCGATCCCGAGCATCCTGCTGGCGATCGCCGTGGTGTCGCTGTCGGGCGCTAGTCTGGCCACGGTGCTGATCGCGATCACCATCCCGGAAATCCCGCGCGTCGCCCGGCTGGTGCGCTCGGTGGTGCTGTCGGCGCGCGAGGAGCCTTATGTCGAGGCGGCGATTTCGCTCGGCTCCAGCCTGCCCAAGATCATGGTGAGGCATCTGTTGCCGAACACCATCGCGCCCCTGATCGTGCAGGGCACCTATATCTGCGCCTCCGCGATCCTGACCGAAGCGATCCTGTCGTTCCTCGGCGCCGGCATCAGCCCGGAGACGCCGACCTGGGGCAACATCATGGCCGAGGGCCGCGCGCTGTTCCAGATCAAGCCGTCGCTGATCTTCTGGCCCGGCGTGCTGCTGTCGATCGCGATCCTCAGCGTCAACCTGATCGGCGACGCCGCCCGCGACGCGCTCGATCCGCGGATGAAACAGCGGGAGGGCGCGCGATGACAACGAGCGACGCACGATCAGATTCTGCACATGCCCTGCTGAGCGCACCGCCCTCACCTCTCCCCGCGCGCGGGGAGAGGTCGACAGGCTTCGCTGTGCGAAGCCTGTCGGGTGAGGGGGCGCATCGACGCAGCCGAGCCTCTCGGCCTCGCGGAAACGCCCCCTCACCCCGACCCTCTCCCCGCACGCGGGGAGAGGGAGCGCACGCGCTCACTTGCGGATGTCCGACATGACCGACAACGTTCTCGAAATCGACAATCTGGTCGTCCGGCTCGGCAAGAGCGGCGACGGTGACAAGGTGATCGACGGCATCTCGCTGGCGGTGCGGCCCGGCGAGACGATGTGCCTGGTCGGCGAAAGCGGCTCCGGCAAATCGGTGACGTCGCTGGCCACCATGGGGCTACTGCCGAAGGGCGTGCTGCACGCCACCGGCGGCGAGATCCGGCTCGCCGGCGAGAACGTGCTCGCCGCCAGCGAGCGGCGGCTGCGCCAGTTGCGCGCCTCCAGGATGGCGATGATCTTTCAGGAGCCGATGACCGCGCTCAATCCGGTTGTGCCGGTCGGCAAGCAGATCGACGAGGTGCTGCGCTTCCACACCGATCTCGGCGCCCGCGCGCGCCGGCAGCGCATCCTCGACATGATGCAGCAGGTCCGCCTGCCGGAGGTCGAGCGGATCTTCGCGTCCTATCCGCACCGCCTCTCCGGCGGCCAGCGCCAGCGCATCATGATCGCGATGGCGCTGGTGCTCGAACCCAAATTGCTGATCGCCGACGAGCCGACCACCGCACTCGACGTCACCACCCAGAAGCAGATCCTGACGCTGATCCGCGAATTGCAGCAGGCGCACGGCACCGCGGTGCTGTTCATCACCCACGACATGGGCGTAGTCGCCGAGATCGCCGACCGCGTCGCGGTGATGCGCCACGGCCGGCTGGTCGAGACCGGCAAGCTCGACGCCGTGCTGCGGACGCCGACCATGGACTACACCCGCAATTTGCTGTCGGCGGTGCCGAGCCTGGTGCCGCGGGCGCCGCGCGAGGCCACAAGGCTGCCGGTGGTGCTCGAAGCCAATGAACTCGGCAAGGTGTATCGCGAGCGTTCCTTCCTCGGCGGTCGGCGCGAAGTCGTCGCGGCCAAGGACGTGACGCTGACGCTGCACAAGGGCCGCACGCTCGGCATCGTCGGCGAAAGCGGCTCCGGCAAATCCACCGTGGCGCGCTGCATCGTTCGGCTGATCGATCCGACCTCGGGGGGCATCCGCCTCGCCGGCCGCGAGATCTCCGATCTGTCGCGCCGGCTGCTGCGGCCGCACCGCAAGAAGATCCAGATCATCTTCCAGGACCCGTATCGCTCGCTCAATCCGCGCGTCAGCGTCGGCGAGAGCATAGCCGAGGGGCCGATCAATTACGGCGTGTCGCGCGCCGACGCGATGGCCAAGGCGCGGCAATTGCTCGAACTGGTGCATCTGCCGGCCGACGCGATCTCGCGCTATCCGCACCAGTTCTCCGGCGGCCAACGCCAGCGCATCGCGATCGCCCGCGCGCTGGCGCTCGATCCCGACGTGCTGGTGGCCGACGAGGCGGTGTCGGCGCTCGACGTCTCGGTGCAGGCCCAGGTGCTCGACCTGCTCGACGAGATCCAGACCCGGCTCGGCATTGCGCTGCTGTTCATCACCCACGATCTGCGCGTCGCCGCCCAAATCTGCGACGACGTCGCGGTGATGGAGAAGGGCGTCGTCGTCGAGCAGGGCCCGGCCGCCGAGGTGCTGACCAATCCGAAGCAGGCCTATACGCGGCAATTGCTCGAAGCCGCGCCCGGCCGCGGCTGGGATTTCGCCAATTTCCGCCCCGTGAGCGAGGCGCCGCAGGCGGTGGTGAACTAAGCAACCACCCCTCACCGAGTCATTCCGGGGCGCGCGTCGCGCGAGCCCGGAATCCATAACCACCGTCAGGGGATATGGATTCCGGGCCTGCGCCCCAAGGGGCGCATCCCGGAATGACAGCAACCAAGTCATCATCAGAGAAACAAGACATGACCCGTATCGCCGTCGGCGGCTTTCTGCACGAGACCAATACTTTTGCGCCCACCAAGGCCACCTGGGAGGCGTTCGTGCACGGCGGCGGCTGGCCGGCGATGACGATGGGCGCCGACGTGCTCAAGGTGATGCGCGGCATCAATGTCGGGCTCGCCGGCTTCGTCGAGGACGCCGAGCGCAAAGGCTGGGAGTTGGTCCCGACCATCGCCTGCGGGGCGAGCCCGTCGGCCCACGTCACCGAAGACGCCTTCGAACGCGTCGTGAAGGCGATGATCGACGGCATCCAGGCCGCCGGCAAACTCGACGCGGTGTATCTCGATCTGCACGGCGCCATGGTCACCGAACATCTCGACGACGGCGAAGGCGAGATCCTCTCGCGCGTCCGCGAGGTGATCGGCCCCGATTTGCCGCTGGTGGTCAGCATCGATCTGCACGCCAACGTCACGCCAGCGATGATCGACCATGCCGACGCGCTGATCGCCTACCGCACCTATCCGCATGTCGACATGGCCGACACCGGCCGCGCCGCGGCGAAGCACCTCGATCTGCTGCTGCAGAGCGGCGCGAAATACGCGAAGGCGTTCCGGCAATTGCCGTTCCTGATCCCGATCTCGTGGCAATGCACCTTCGACGAGCCGACCAAGGGCATCTACGCCAAGCTCGCCGCGCTGGAGAGCGACGCGGTGCCGACGCTGTCGTTCGCGCCGGGCTTCCCGGCCGCCGATTTTCCGGATTGCGGCCCCAGCGTGTTCGCCTATGGCCGCACCCAGGCGGATGCCGACGCCGCGGCCGACAAAGTCGCCGCTTTGGTGATCGGCCACGAGAATGATTTCGACGGCACCATCCATTCGCCCGACGACGGCGTGCGGCTGGCGATGCAGATCGCACGCGGCGCGGCAAAGCCGGTGATCATCGCCGACACCCAGGACAATCCCGGGGCCGGCGGCGATTCCGACACCACCGGCATGTTGCGCGCACTGGTGCGCAACGACGCGCAGCGCGCCGCGATCGGCGTGATCTACGATCCCGTGTCGGCGCAAGCCGCACACGCCGCGGGCGTCGGCGCCACCGTCAGGCTGGCGCTCGGTGGCAAGTCGGGCATCGCCGGCGACGCGCCCTACGAAGAGAGTTTCGTCGTCGAGCATCTGTCCGACGGCCGCTTCGTCGCACCCGGTCCTTACTATGGCGGGCGCGAGATGGAGATGGGGCCGTCGGCGTGCCTGCGCATCGGCGACGTGCGCGTCGTCGTCAGCTCGCACAAGGCGCAGCTCGCCGATCAGGCGATGTATCGCTATGTCGGCATCGAGCCGACCGAACAGGCGATCCTCGTCGTGAAGAGTTCGGTGCATTTTCGCGCCGACTTCCAGCCGATCGCCGAGCGCCTGCTGATCTGCGCCGCGCCCGGCGCGATGCCGGCGGATACCGCGTCGTTGCAGTGGACACGCCTGCGCCCGGGCGTGCGTGTCAAGCCGAATGGACAACCGTTTCTCGGCCGCAACGCCAACTAATCGGTTGACGTCAAGCGCGCGTGACGCGCGGATTGTTTCAAATGGTACGTGCGGAGTCGCGTCGTGACGCCGCACTCACTCCGCCTCATATACGCAGATACCAATTTTCACTGATTAGTTTCATTTCACGCTTTCAGCACTGGAACTGAACGAGTTCCACGCCATTTTCTCCCTCAGATTCATTCTCCAAGGGGGACGCAAATGTCAGTCGTCGGCGGCGAAACATTCGAGACGCAAACGGCCACGCAAAACTACGCACGGTCGAATCTTGCCAATCCGGTCGGAGGCATTCGGGCCGATATCGTCACCAAGGTCGGTCGACTCGCGACCTACTCGATCGGATTCCCGTCGAGCGACGATACGACGCGGCCGCTGCTCTTGGTGCACAGCGTCAACGCCGCCGGTTCGGCGTTCGAGATGAAGACGCTGTACGACCACTACGCCAAGCACCGCCCTGTTCACGCGGTCGACCTCCCCGGCTTCGGCCAGTCCGATCGCGACGATCGCGAATACACCGCCCGGGTGATGACCGATGCCGTGCACGCAGCGATCGCGCGCGTGCAGGAGGTGCACGGACCGCAGCCGATCGACGTGCTCGGATTGTCACTGTCGTGCGAATTCGTCGCTCGCGCAGCGGCCGAGAAGCCCGAGGCATTCGCCACCCTCGGCCTGATCAGCCCGACCGGCTTCGAAGGCAAGGCGCGCGACGAGCGGGTGCCGTCGACACGTGGGCAGTCCTGGCTGCTGAGCACGCTGCGGTTCCGGCTCTGGGACGACGGCTTCTTCAAGCTGCTGACGGCCAAGCCGGTGATTCGCAAATTCCTCGAGAAGGCGTGGGGCTCGAAGAACATCGACGAGTCGATGCTCGAATACGACTACCATACTACCCATCAGCCCGGCGCGCGCTATGCGCCCTACTACTTCGTCGCGGGCTATATGTTCAGCAAGGACATTCTGAGCGTCTACAAATCGCTGCGCCTGCCGGTCTGGATGGCCTACGGCGTGCGCGGCGATTTCGTCGATTATCGCCACAAGAGCCGCGTCGCCGGACGCTCGAACTGGACCATCGTCCAGTTCGACGCGGGTGCAATGATGCACTTCGAAATTCTCGATCAGGTGGTGCGTTCATACGACCAGTTTCTGGCTGTGTCAGCGAAGACTGACGCACCTGTTATGAGCGCATGACACTGTCGGAGCGCCGCACGTAGATGTGATGCGGCGCTCCCTGCGATCATTACATGGCTCCGGATTTCGGGTTGCAATCGGCAGCGCGAGCGCTGTTAATTGCCAATGCAAGTCATGTGGTGAAGCACCGATACGGAGGTGTTGAACGATAATGAACTACGCAAGCCTTCTGACCGCCTCGGCCGGTCACGACGATTCATCGGCACATCCACTGACGCACCACGAAATCCTCGGACTGGTGCAGCCGTTCACACGCCGCGACTTCCACGTCGATCTCGCCGCCAGCGATCGAATCAACCGGCGGCTGATGTTCAAGCCGGTGACGCACGCGCATGACGAGGCTGATGCCGATCACGCCGGCAACGACGTCCGCGAAATCCTGCAGCTCGACAATCCGCGCCCCGGCTTCAGTGTTCTCACGCGCACTCTGACGCTGGACAACGGCCTGACGGCCACGCTGGAAACCCAGGGTGAAGACCTCGGAGTGCTATTGGCGCGGATCGAGAGCGTGCCGCCGCAGCAGCAATTCCCCTCGATCGATGGCACGACCGTGGCGTTGAGCTATCGCCTGGTGCCGCGCAGCGATGCCAGGACGCCCGACCCGGCCGGTGCCGATCGCGAATTCCAGCGTGGCGTGGCCGAGATCTCGAACTTCACCCTGGTGATGCGCGCGCCGCTGGTGAAGGGGTATCCGGCCGAGATCGACCTCACGCCCAGGACGGCCGGCGTCGCAGTCCCGGAGGATCTGCTCGCGGTGATCGGCTGGGCGTGGTCGCCGCTGCGCAAGAGCAAGGCCGGCTGGAGCGGCAAGGTCAAGGTGCGCGGCTCGGGCCCGGAATTGAGCCGCCTGATCGAACAGCGGCTTGAGAGGACCGTATCGCATCTGACGCGCACGCTGTCGCAGCCGCCGGCCGCCTTCCACGAGGCGCTGGTGCGGGCGCGCTGGGGTGTCGCGCTGCGTCGCGCGCTGCCGCTGTTGTTCTTCGCGAGCATGATTCTCGGCGCGGCCAGCCTGACGCTGGTCGAGATCCCGCAGGACTCCATCGTCAATTTGCTGCTGATGGGCGCGCCGCCGCTGCTGATGATCGGCGCATTCGGCATGCGCGATATTCCATCGATGGAAATCCCGCCGTTCCCGCGCCGCATGACGCACGCTTCCTGGCATCCGAAGATCGAAACGGCCGCACCGCAGACTCTCGACGTTCAGCAGACCTAAGCGAGGAACCGATCGATGCACGGCAACCCGATGAACATCCCCCCGGTCTCGATCGCTGCTGCGAAGGCGGCGCTGATCGAACAATACGGCGAGCCGACGCTGCGCAAGCGCGCCTCGATGCTGTGGGGGACGCGCGGCGTCGGCAAGTCGTCGGTCGTCCACCAGGTCGCCGAGCACTACAAGGTGCCGCTGGTCGATCTGCGCCTCACCACGATCGAGCCGGTCGATATCCGCGGCGCGATCTACGCCGACGAAAATCTGGCCAAGACGGTGTGGTTTCCGCCGGAATTCCTGCCTTCGCCCGACCAGCCCGAGGGGCTGTTGTTCCTCGATGAACTGACCGCGGCCGATCAGCGGCTGCAAATCTCGGCCTATTCGCTGATCCTCGATCGCCGCGTCGGCAACTACCAACTGCCCGACGGCTGGCTGGTGGTCGCCGCCGGCAATGCCAGCTTCCACGGCGCGATCAGCCACGACATGGGCACCGCACTCGCCGACCGCATGTTCCACTTCAATGTGCAGACCGCGATCGACGCCTTCCTGAGCCACGCCATGGCACGTGATTTCGCGCCCGAGGTGATGGCCTATCTGAAGATCCGTCCGGACAAGCTCGACGATACGCAAGCGCAGCTCGCCGGCGATCATCTGATCGGCGCCAGCCCGCGCGGCTGGGAAGATATCTCCAACGTGCTGAAGTCCGGCCTGTCCGATCCCGCCAAGCGGCTGTTCGTGCAGGGCCGGATCGGCGCCGCCAATGCGGCGGAGTTCTTCGGCGTGCTGCGCGAGATCAAGGCCGGCACCGATGTGGTGAAGTTGCTGGCCGCGCGGCCGGGCCCGGAGACCGCCGCGCTGCTGCCGAAGACGCTCGATGCGCTCTACGGCATGCTGTACGGCCTGCTGGCGGCCTGCACCGATCAGCCGACACTGGCCCGCGCGCTGGAGATCATCGAGCAACTGCCCGATATTCGCGGCAACGTCCCGCTGCCGATTCGCGAGGCGCAGACGCTGGCGATGGAACTGTTGATGCAGCGCGCGCTGGAGAACGGCCTCGAGGCCGCGATCTTCGACAGTCCGGCCTATGCGCGCTACGGCGAACGCCGGCAGATGGATCTGCAGGATGCCTGAGACCATCGCGCTGTATTGCCATCGCGGAACGCGCGCGATCCAGCGCATGGTCGAGTTCGCGCCCTCCACCGGCGGGCTGGCATTATGGGTGCGGCATCAGGACCTGACCGCGGACAGCGATACGGCGGCCGTGGTCGTACTCACCGACGGCACCACCGTGTATTACGGCGCCGCCTTCGACAAGCTGCCGCTGCCCGAACAAGTCGGCCTCGTCGCCCACGAGGTGCTGCACATCGCGCTGCGCCATCCGCAGCGCTTCGTCGAACTGCAGCGCGTGATCGGCGACGTCGACCTCGAATTGTTCAACATCTGCGCCGACGCCATCGTCAATTCGACGCTGGCGCATCTGAGCTGGCTGACGCTGCCGGAAAAGTCCGTGATGCTGGAGCAGATCCTCGCCAAGGCGCTGAGGCGCGAGCAGGACGCCGAGGCGGCGCTGCTAGAATGGGACGTCGAGAAGCTGTATCGCGCGATCGACGATCGCGACAGCGACAGCAACAACGGCAAGTCGAAGACCGGCAACAAATCGCAAGCGGGCTCGCAGTCCGACGCCTCGGGCGCCGGCGGCGGCGACCCGTCGCAGTCGCAATCCGAATCCGCGCAGGAGAGCGCCGAACAGCGCGCCGACGGCGCCCGCGCGTCCAAGGTGCGCGAGCTCGGCGCAGGCGGCGTCCGCGATCTGGTGCCGAATCCGGAATCACAATCGGCGCCGGAACACGAAGCCGAGCACGCCCGCGAATGGAGCGAGCGGATCCTGCGCGGCCACGCCGGCGACGGCGCGTTTTCGATGCTGCGGGCGCTGATCGCAGACTTGCCGCGCAGCCGCACACCGTGGGCGCAGGTGCTGCGCGTGCAGCTTGCGCGCGGGCTGGCGCGAAAACCGTCGCTGACCTGGTCGCGGCCGGCGCGCTCCTACATCGCCAATCAGGGCCGCGCCGGCCAACACCGGATGCCGTTCGAGCCGGGATTCTCCGCGACCAAGAACGAGCCGCGGCTGGCGCTGATCATCGACGTCTCCGGCTCGATCGACGACCAATTGATGGAGCGCTTCGCGCGCGAGATCGAGACCATCACCCGGCGGCAGGAGGCCGGGCTGGTGCTGATCATCGGCGACGAGCGCGTGCGGCAGGTCGAATTCTTCGAGCCGGGCCGGCGTTTCGTGCTAAGCGAGATCGAATTCACCGGCGGCGGCGGCACCGATTTCACCCCACTCCTCGCGGAGGCGGACCGGCACAGGCCGGATATCGCGGTGGTGCTGACCGATCTCGAAGGTCCGGCGGATTTCAAGCCGCGCTGGCCGGTGATCTGGGCGGTTCCGGAGAACTACTCACATGCGGTGCAGCCGTTCGGCCGGCTGCTGACGTTGAACTAATCGCGGCCGCCGCGACGCCGACGACAGGAGCACGACCATGTTGCAGGTCACCGGAGTTCCGGATGCGTGCGATAATCTGGCGCCGATCCCGATGGAGTGCGACGCCGCGTTTCTGTCGATCAAGGGCGAGCTGCCGCGCGAATTGAACGGCACGCTGTATCGCAACGGCGCCAATCCGCAATTCGCATCAAAGAACGCGCATTGGTTCTTCGGCGACGGCATGCTGCATGCCTTCCGGCTGGAGAACGGCCGCGCCAGCTATCGCAACCGCTGGGTCCGCACCCCGAAATGGCTGGCCGAGCACGAAGCCGGCCGGCCGCTTTACGGCGAGTTCAATCTCAAGCGGCCCGATGCGCCGCGTTCGGCGCCCGACGACGGCAACGTCGCCAACACCAACATCGTGTTCCACGCCGGCCGGCTGCTGGCGCTGGAAGAGGCGCATCTGCCGATCGAAATCGAGCGCGACACGCTGGCGACGCGCGGCTATTGCGACTATGGCGGGGCGCTGAAAGGGCCGTTCACCGCGCATCCGAAGATCGACCCGGTCACCGGCGAGATGCTGTTCTTCGGCTACAATGCCGACGGCCCGTTGAAACGGACGATGTCGTTCGGCGCGATCGACGCGTCCGGCCACGTCACCCGGTTCGAGCGCTTCAAGGCGCCCTATGCAGCGATGGTGCACGATTTCATCGTCACCGAGAACTATGTGCTGTTTCCGATCCTGCCGCTCACCGGCAGCATCTGGCGGGCGATGCGCGGCCGCCCGCCTTATGCCTGGGACCCCGCTAAGGGCTCTTACGTCGGCGTGATGAAGCGCACCGGCTCGACCCGCGACATCCGCTGGTTCCGCGGTGACGCCTGCTTCGTGTTCCACGTCATGAACGCGTGGGAGGACGGCACCAAGATCGTCGCCGACGTGATGCAATCCGAGGAAGCGCCGCTGTTCACCCATCCGGACGGCCGCCGCACCGATCCGGAGAAGGGCCGCGCCCGGCTGTGCCGCTGGAGCTTCGACCTCGCCGGCAACACCAACGCCTTCACGCGCAGCTATCTCGACGACATCAGCGGCGAATTCCCGCGGATCGACGAGCGCCGCGCCGGCCTGCGCAGCGGCCATGGCTGGTACGCCTGCGCCAGCCCGGAGACGCCGACGCTCGGGATGCTGACGGGGCTGGTGCATGTCGACGGCAACGGCGATCGCCGCGCCCGCTATCTGCTGCCGACCGGCGACAGCATCGGCGAGCCGGTGTTCGTGCCGCGCACGCCGGATGCGGCGGAAGCCGATGGCTGGATCCTCACGGTGATCTGGCGCGGCTGCGAGAACCGCAGCGACCTCGCGGTGTTCGACGCCGCCGACATCGCGGGCGGCCCGATCGCGCTGGTCCAACTCGGCCACCGCGTCCCGGACGGCTTCCACGGCAATTGGGTGGCGGCGGGGTGACCAACGACACCCGTCCAATTTTGACTCCGTCATTCCGGGGCGCGAGCGAAGCTCGCGAACCCGGAATCTCGAGGTTCAGGGCATTCCGAGCACGCCGCGCGCATCGACGACGCAATCCCGCATCCGCGTTGCAGAACATCGCGGGATTCCGGGTTCGCCGCTACGCGGCGCCCCGGAATGACAAGCGAGAGGCTGGGCGCTCCGCGCGCCCCGGAATGACGTGGAGAGGGGGTACTGACTAACGCCCCCAGCGATCCTGCCAGATCTTCTCGCCGGCCAGGCACGACACCCGCGGGGTCTGCTCCTTGTCGGCCGCCGGCACGATGCGCGCGGGTGGCGGCAGGCCGGCGACTTCCATCACCAGTTTGGTGTGGATCGCCTCCTTGAACTTGGCGCGGTCCTTGATCGTCACCACGAACGCGCCCGGCCCGCCGATCACGCAATCCTCGTAGTAATAATCCAGATTCTCGATATCCATGGTCGAGTAGGACGGCTCCTTGACCATGATCGGCAGGCCGTTGATGACGATGCCCTTCCCGACCGCGGCGTCGCGCGCCAGCGTCACCGGTTCGCCGTTGTTGTTGGGGCCGTCGCCGGAGATGTCGATGACGCGGCGCAGGCCGTGATACGGGTTCTGATCGAACAGCGGCACCGCGAAAGCGATCGCCCCGGAGATCGAGGTGCGCGACGCCCGCCGCAGCGGCGCTTTCATGATCTCGGCCGCGACCGCGTCGGCGGATTCCGGGCCGTCGATCAACTGCCAGGCGAGGATGATCTTCTGATCGCCGGCGGCGGCCCATTCGAAATAGGTCACGGCGATGCGGCCGTTCGGCCCGGTCTTCAGCGTCTTGAGAAAATCCGGGGAGCGCAGCGCCTCGGCATAGCCCTCGCGCTGCACCGCGAGTTCGTCGACATCCATCGAGTAGGAGACGTCGACGGCGAGTATCAACTCGACGTCGACCTCTTTGGCGCCGTCGGACCGGTCGGCAATCGGCGCCGTCCGGTTCGGCGCCGCCAGGCCCGCGACCATGCCGGCCGCAGTAACGACGGCAACAGCCGCTCCGATCGAGACCCACCAGCGCATCGCGTGCCCTCCGGTCGAGGTGACGTAATCGTGACACGCAATCATCCGGGCGAAAAGCGGCAAAGCCGGTTCCTCCACGATCACGTTTCAGTCACTGATAGTATCGGCCGGGTCACCGGACATGCCGCGCTGCACTGAAATCGCGCAGCCGACCGGTCGGCCGGCGGTTTCGCGATTGCGCGCGGGGTTGTAAACTGCGCCGGCACCAACCGGTCGAACCGCATGAGCAACGTCGTCACCAAGCCGACAGCCAAGGCCAAGCCGAAGCTGGAACGGCCGAAACTGTACAAGGTGATTCTCGTCAACGACGACTTCACGCCGCGCGATTTCGTGGTGATGATCCTCAAGTCCGAGTTCCGCATGACCGAGGAACAGGCGTACAAAGTCATGCTGACCGCGCATCAGCGCGGCGTCTGCGTGGTGGCGGTGTTCACCAAGGACATCGCCGAGACCAAGGCCACCCGCGCCACCGACGCCGGCCGCGCCAAGGGCTATCCGCTGCTGTTCACCACCGAGCCGGAGGAGTAGCGGCAGTCGTCACCTCTCCCCGCGCGCGGGGAGAGGTCGGATCAGCGCGCAGCGATGATCCGGGTGAGGGGGCGTCTCCGCGAGGCCGAGAGTCAGAGACTCGCGTCGCCCCTCACCCCAACCCTCTCCCCGCAAGAGCGGGGCGAGGGAGCGCCGATCTACAATCCCTCCGCCGCCTGCAGCGTCTCGACTTCGAGACCGTAGACCCGCTCGGTGTGCGACAGTCCGTCGATCGGGAACTCGCCGAGTTCGACGAAGCCCTCGCCGCACAGGCCGATGAAATCCGACGAGGCGACGACGGTGCGGCCGAGCCGTCCGGCGATCCGCTCCAGCCGGGCGGCGAGATTGACGGCGGGCCCGATGCAGGTGAAGTCGAGCCGGTTGCCGCCGCCGATATTGCCGTAGAGCACCGAGCCGACATGCAGCGCGACGCCGAAACGGAAGCCCTCGATGATGTGGTTGCCCTCGATGTAGTTCATCGCCGCGACGGTGCCGCGGCATTCATGCGCGGCGGCGAGCATCCGGGCGCAGACGTCGGCTTCGTCGCCGCCGTCGGCGGCGATCGGAAACACCGCCAGCAGGCCGTCGCCCATGAATTTCAGCACCTCGCCGCCATTGCGCAGGATCGGTCCGACCTGGCAATCGAAGTAAGCGTTGAGCAGCTTGACCACGACCTCCGGCGGCAGCCGGTCCGACAGCGCGGTGAAACCACGCAGGTCCGACAGCCAGATCGCCGTGCGCATGGTGTCGGTGTGGCCGCGCCGGATCTGGCCGGCGAGGATGCGTGCGCCGGCACGGTTGCCGACATAAGTGTCGAGCAGCGTCGTGGCGATCGCGCGCAGGCTGATCACCTCGATCAGCCGTGCCAGCGGCCCGGTGAGCCGCCGCAACGCGACCAGTTCGTCGTCGCTGAAACCGCCCGGCCGTCGCGTGCTGAAGCTGGCGCCGTTGATACTGCGGTCCATGAAAGTCAGCGGCAGCGCCAGATAGTCGGTGACGCCTTCGCCGCGCATATCGTCGAAAAACGGGTACGCCCTGCTGGCGGGGTCGTCGAGACGAAACCGGACTTCGCCGCCGCTGTCGTACATCAGCTTCAGCGGACTGCGCTGATATTCTTCCAGGCTCTCGACGTCCACCGTGGTTTCGCTGGTGACGATCCCCTGCCCGTCGCGCCAGACGAAGCCGTAGCCATAGATGTCCGGATGCAGCGTTTCGACGAAGACGCCGACACGGTGCAGCGGCAGCCCGGCCGCGACCAGCCGCTCGCAGGTGCGCGTCATCATGGCGACCGGCTCGGCCTCGGAGCGCGCGCCGTCGATCAGCCAGTCGATCAGGTCGTGAAATGGTTGTGACTGCATCGGGCCATCCTAGCGGAACGCATCGGCTTTGGGACCGGGGTACCGTTCATGGCAGATCCCCAGCCATGCCGCTGCCGGCGCACACGCCGCGGCGCCTCCGAGGCGATCTAGCCGACCTGCCCGCGGTGGCGCAGCAGATGATCGGCCAGCACGCAGGCGACCATCGCCTCGCCGACCGGGACCGCGCGGATGCCGACGCAGGGGTCGTGGCGGCCCTTGGTCAGGATATCGGTGTCGTGGCCGGCGCGATCGATGGTCTTGCGCGGCGACAGGATCGACGAGGTCGGCTTCACCGCGAACCGCGCCACCACCGGCTGCCCCGTGGAGATGCCGCCCAAAATGCCGCCCGCATGGTTCGACAGAAATTGCGGGCCGGCATTGCCCATCCGCATCTCGTCAGCGTTCTCCTCGCCGGTCAGCGCCGCGGTGGCGAAGCCGTCGCCGATCTCGACGCCCTTGACCGCGTTGATGCTCATCAGCGCCGCGGCGAGGTCGGTGTCGAGCTTGGCGTAGATCGGCGCGCCGAGGCCCGCGGGCACGCCTTCGGCGACCACTTCGATCACCGCGCCGATCGACGAGCCGCTCTTGCGGATGCCGTCGAGATAATCGGCGAAGAACGCCGCCTTGTCCTTGTCGGGGCAGAAGAACGGGTTGTTGCCGATCTCGGCCCAGTCCCATTTGTCGCGGTCGATCTGGTGCGGGCCGATCTGCACCAGCGCGCCGCGCACGGTCATGCCGGCGATCACCTTGCGCGCCACCGCGCCGGCGGCGACGCGGGTCGCGGTCTCGCGCGCCGAGGAGCGGCCGCCGCCGCGATAGTCGCGGATGCCGTATTTCGCCTCATAGGTGAAGTCGGCATGGCCGGGCCGAAACTTGTTCTGGATCTCGGAATAATCCTTGGAGCGCTGGTCGGTGTTCTCGATCAAGAGCGCGATCGGCGTCCCGGTGGTGACCTGCACGCCGGTCTCCGGATGCGCCATCACGCCGGACAGGATCTTCACCTGGTCGGCTTCCTGGCGCTGCGTGGTGAAGCGCGACTGCCCCGGCCGGCGGCGGTCGAGGTCGCCCTGGATGTCGGCCTCGGTCAGCGGGATCAGCGGCGGACAGCCGTCGACCACGCAGCCGATCGCCACCCCGTGGCTTTCGCCGAACGTGGTGACACGAAACATGTGGCCGAAGGTATTGAACGACATGGCGGACCCGCCTCTCGAGACATGCGCCGGTGTGGTAACGCGCCGGCCGGACAGGGTCAAACCGACCCTCTCCCCTTGTGGGAGAGGGTGGCGAGCGAAGCTCGCCGGGTGAGGGGGTGCCACGTGCAGTGCATAGGAGATTGGCGCGGCCGCCCCCTCATCCGACGCGGACTGCGTCCGCGCCACCTTCTCCCACGAGGGGAGAAGGAAGACGCCGCTCACCTCTTGACAATAATCCTATTATGATTATAGTCCGCATCGTCCTGTCCGTGAGGGGCGCTTCTCGAGGGCGCTTTTGAAGCGGGACAGATCGGCGGGCCGGGCAACCGGTCCGGAACGATGGTTCGATGAAGCCGGCGCTGTGCCGGTGGGATCGGATGGACGCGGCGTCCTGCGCGCTGTGCCTCGCAAGCACGCGTCCGGGAGGCTTCGGGGACCCGTCCGGGCCTACAACGAGGCTCTGCGACTTGTTAGTTCGCTGCACGGGGGCAGGCGAAGGCGGCGTAATCCGCCGGACCGTGGGGTTTCATTACCCTTGCCTGTCAACGGAAGCACGGGCCCGAAGACAGAAAGCGCCGCGGTGGGCGCGCCGGAAGGCGATGCGCGATCCTTCGCAAGAAGTGATCGCGAGAACCACCACCAAACCCCGCGCCGACCGGCGCGCCCCCACCCCTCGCTGTGAAGCGACGGGTGCACACCTCGGACGCTTAGGCGCCGCGAGAACAAATTGGCGTGGCTGTTTGATAAGTGAAAACGCCAGCGGGTGCAGGTCCTCGACTTGCGCTCCGTCATCCTGAGAGCCTGCCCCGGACTTGATCCGGGGTGCGAGCACAGCGAGCCTCGAAGGATGGGCCGCAAGGCACCGGCTGTGCGCGTGTCCGCATCCTTCGAGGCTCGCCCTTGCGGGCGAGCACCTCAGGATGATGGCTCGGAGATGGTCGCCGCGCTCAGTCCTTCGCCAGCGAAATGTCCGGCGCGTCGGGGCGCTTCATGCCGACGACGTGGTAGCCGGAATCGACGTGGTGGATTTCGCCGGTGACGCCGCGCGACAGGCCGGACAGGAAATACAGCGCGCTGTCGCCGACCTCCTCGATCGTCACCGTGCGCCGCATCGGCGAATTGTATTCGTTCCATTTCAGGATGTAGCGGAAGTCGCCGATGCCCGACGCCGCCAGCGTCTTGATCGGGCCGGCCGAGATCGCGTTGACGCGGATGTTCTTCTCGCCGAGATCGGCCGCGAGGTAACGCACGCTGGCTTCGAGCGCGGCCTTGGCGACGCCCATCACGTTGTAATGCGGCATCCACTTCTCGGCGCCGTAATAGGTCAGCGTCAGGATCGAGCCGCCGTCCGGCATCAGCTTCTCGGCGCGCTGCGCGATCGCGGTCAGCGAATAGCACGAGATCAGCATCGTCTTGGAGAAGTTGTCGGCGGTGGTCTCGACATAACGGCCGTCGAGCTGGTCCTTGTCGGAGAACGCGATGGCATGGACGACGAAGTCGATCTTGCCCCATTTCGCCTTCAGTTCGTCGAACACCGCATCGATGGTGGCCGGATCGGTGACGTCGCAATGCCCGACCAAAATGCCGTCGAGTTCGGCCGCCAGCGGCATCACCCGCTTCTTCAGCGCGTCGCCCTGCCAGGTCAGCGCGATCTCCGCGCCATGGGCGCGGCAGGCCTTGGCGATGCCCCAGGCGATCGAGCGGTTGTTGGCCACGCCCAGAATCACCCCACGCTTGCCTTGCATCAGACCCGAACCGGTCACCATGTCGTATCCTATCGCCTTGATTGGGCTCTGGACCTACACCAGCGGCCGGGCCGGGTACAGCCCCCATTTTCGCAGCAAATTCAGCCGTTTTGGCGCATTCTTGGGGCGATGGAATAGCTGCCCTGCGCTGGTGTTATGATTCCCGGCGCCGCCGACATCGTCGGGACACGGCCGCATGGAAAGCCAGGTCGGGGCGATCGGAGCGATGAACGAGTTTCGGGACGGGGTCGAGGCGATGATTCCGGCGTTGCGGCGATACGCCCGCGCGCTGGCGCGCGACACCGATATTGCCGACGATCTGGTGCAGGACACGCTGGTGCGGGCGCTGCGCTCGGAAAAGCTGTTTCTCGGCGGCGATTTGCGGAGCTGGCTGTACACCATTCTGACCAATCTCAACCGCAACCGCCGTCGCGCGCTGGCGCGTCGACCGACCTTGATGCCGTGGACCGATACCGGCGCCGACGCCAGCGGAACCGAGGCCGAGGGCGGCGATATCGCCCGTGCCTTGGCGACCCTGGTCGAGGAGCAGCGGGCGGCGCTGCTGCTGGTGGCGCTGGAAGGTCTGAGCTACCGCGAGGTCGCGGACATTCAGGGGGTGCCGATCGGCACCGTGATGTCCCGTCTCGCCCGCGCCCGCGCCCATATCCGCGCCAGCCTGGATGGCGAGAAGCCGATGCTGAGGCGGGTGAAATGATGATGCATCGTCAGCCGCAGATCGGGGCCGTCCTCCTGAGAGCCTGCCCCGGACTTGATCCGGGGTGCTCGCCGCTTGCGGCGAGCCTCGAAGGATGCGCCGCAACACACGGGCCCATCCTTCGAGGCCGTCGCTGCGCGACGGCTCCTCAGGATGACGCCGATCATGTTTTGACGCTGAAGAGTTGTGCCCATGACTGACCCCGAGATCCCCGTGACCGAAGACGAACTGCACGCCTATGTCGACGGCGAACTGCCGGCCGAGCGGCGCGGCGACGTCGAGGCTTGGCTGGCGACGCATCCGGCGGACGCCGAACGCGTCGCGTCGTGGCGCGCGATGGCCGAGGCGCTGCACGCCCGCTACGACCGGGTGCTCGACGAGCCGGTGCCGCCGCGGCTGCAACTCGCCCGGCTGGAGAGCCCACCGCGACGCTGGATCGCCGGCGCCATCGCGGCGACGCTGGCGGCGTTCATCGCCGGCGGCGGCGCGGGCTGGTTCGCACACGGCGCGGCGGCAACGCCGAACGCCTTCCGCAGCTTCACCGTCGATGCGCTCGATGCGCACCGGCTCTACGTCGTCGAGGTTCGCCACCCCGTCGAGGTCGAGGGCTCCGAACGCGCACATCTGCAGCAATGGCTGTCGAAGCGCGTCGGTTATCCGGTCAAGGCGCCCGAACTCGAAGGCAGTGGGCTGAAGCTGATCGGCGGGCGGCTGCTGCCCGGGCCCGACGCCCCGGCGGCGTTCCTGATGTACGAGAGCGCCAACGGCGAGCGCTTCACGCTGTACACCTCCCGTGCCGATACCGACACGACGCAGATGCGCTACGCCAGCGATCACCGCGACGGCGCGATGTTCTGGGCCGATCGCGGCGTCGGCTACGTGCTGTCGGGTCCGATCGACAAAGAGCGACTGCGCCAGGTGGCGCAGCAGGTCTACGCGCAGACCGACAGCAACGGCGGTTAGCATGATGCCGAAAAGTGGGTGCCGGTTTTCGGAAGAGATCCTGATCCGGTCAGCAATATCCGGTCAGCAATTAGTTCGAGCCGGCAACCGTTATTGACCCGGAATTGGCCTCGGTCCCAATTTCGACATTGATAATCGCCGATTCCACCATCGCTGCGCCTCACTATCGTCTGACGAACTCATGATCTTTGGGTCGCGTCTGATCCGCCGATCGGCGCACTGCGGCCTTGGCCGGGGTCGCGCTGATCCCCCGCGCCGAGGCCGCACCCCTTCCAGGCCGAAGACCTGCCGCAGCCGCGGCGCGGCCTTCCCAAATCCGGTACGCTGGTATTGTATCCCCACCGCAAGTGCGAAGGGACACCATCCATGCAGACCCAGACGATCGAGACGTCCATTGGACGGATCGCCTACCGCCAGTCCGCCGGCAGCGGACCGACCATCGTCCTCATTCACGGCAATTCGGCCTCCTCACGCGCCTTCGCGCCGCAGCTCGACAGCCCGCTCGGCGCCAAATATCGCATCCTGGTGCCCGATCTGCCCGGCCACGGCGAGTCGGACGATGCGGCCGATCCGGCCGGCACCTACAACCTGCCCGGCTATGCCGCCGTTTTGCGCCAGGTCGTGGCCAGGCTCGACGCCGCAGATGCGATTTTCGTCGGCTGGAGCCTCGGCGGGCACATCGTGCTGGAGGCCGCGCCCGACCTCGCACAGGCCCGCGGCTTTGCGATCTTCGGCGCCCCGCCGATCAGCTTTCCGCCGGCGATGGACCGGGCGTTCCTGCCGACGCCGGCGATGGCCTACACCTTCCAGCCCGAACTCGACGAAGACCAGGCGCGCGCCTATGTCGCCGCCGCGTTCCGGCCGGGCGTCGGCGAACTGCCGGCGGAGATGGTGGCCGACGTGCTGCGCACCGACGGCCGCGCCCGCGGCCAGCTCGCCGCCAGCATCCGGCCCGGCGGCTATCGCGACGAGGTGGCTGTCGCCGCCGACCTGAAGCAGCCGCTCGCCGTGCTGCACGGCGCCGAGGAACAGCTCGTCAACGGCGCCTATTTCGACACGCTGACGATGCCGACCTTGTGGCGTGGCCGGGTGCAGGTGATCGACGACGCCGGCCATCTGCCGCAATGGGAACAGGCGAAGCGCTTCAACGCGCTGCTCGATGCGTTCGTGACGGAGGCGAACGCTTAGATAAAGCCGCCGCACCAGCCGTCATTGCGAGCGAAGCGAAGCAATCCAGCTCAGTGCACCGGGCCGGATTGCGTCGTCGCTTCGCTCCTCGCAATGACGAGTAGGCTCAGGCCAAGTCGCTCCGCGGGTGATACGGGTGACCGTCGCGCCACTTCTGCATCAGCGCTTCCAGCTCGGCGTCATGACCGTCCGGCAGCACGATCCGCGTGGTGACGAACAGGTCGCCCGCCGCGCCGTTCTTGGGCAGCCCCTTGCCCTTGAGCCGGAAGGTCCGCCCGCTCGAGGTGTTCTTCGGGATCGACAGTTCGATCGCGCCGGTGAGCGTCGGCACCCGTACCTTGGCGCCGAGCACCGCCTCGTACAGCGTAATCGGCAGTTCGAGCCGCAGATCGTTGCCGTCGACCTTGAAGTGGGGATGCGCGGCGTAGTTAACGGTGATCAGCAGATCGCCGGGACGGTGGCCGGGCGCACTTTCGCCCTGACCTTTCAGCCGGATCTGCTGGCCGGAGCTGACGCCCGCCGGAATCTTGACGTTGAGCTCCTTGCCGGTCGGCAGCCGGACGCGCTTTTCGGTGCCCTTGGCCGCCTCTTCCAGCGTCACGGTCATCGCGACAGTCTGGTCGAGGTCCGGGGCGAAGCCGCCGGTGTCGAAATCGAATCCCTGCGCGCCGCCGCGCGGACCACCGCGCATGCCGGCCGCGCCGCCGAACATCGAGTTCAGGATATCTTCGAAGCCGGCCCCGCCGCCACCCGCGAAGCCGCCGCCAGCGTTACGGAAGTTGTGTTGCTCGAAACCGCCGCCGCCAGCGCGACCGCCGCGCGCGCCACCGCCACCGGGGAAGCCCTGGAATCGCGGCTTGCCCTCGGCGTCGATCTCGCCGCGGTCGTATTGCTTGCGTTTGGCCTCGTCGCCGATGATCTCATTGGCCGAATTGACTTCGGCGAAGCGGGCGGCGGCCTTCGGGTCGTTGGCGTTGGCGTCGGGGTGATGCTTCTTGGCCAGCTTGCGGTAGGCGCTCTTGATCGCCGAAGCGCTGGCGTCCCGCTGCACCCCCAGGACCTCATAGGGGTCGCGCATCCGTCTCGTCTCCTTGAAGGAATTCACATGATGGGCAGACCGCCCAATGGCGCTTCATCTGGGATGTTTGTGTCGCTTTTGCAACCGCTATCGGCCGCATTCGCCGTGCGTCAGCTGCGTCGCCATGGTTTCAGCGAGCGGATTTCCCAATGCCCCTGCGCCGAGCGGCAGGCCGCGCCCTGCATCCAGCTTTCCGATCTGTCCTTGACGTAGCTGGCGAGAAAATCGCGGCAGGAGCGACCGTCGGCCGTATAGGCCGCCGCGAGCGGCGTGACAGAGCCGCGCGCGCCGGTCGCAGGATTCTCCCACGGCTGACTGGAATCCTTGTCGCCCTTGGTCAACACATCGGACGCCGCCATGCGCGCCAGTGCCAGGTCGGCCTCGGTCGGGCCGTTCTCGGCAGGCGGCGTCAAGGCGCGGATCGAGCCTGTGAAGTCGCTGCTGTCCATTTGGGCAAACGCCGCATCCTTGCCTCCGACGCTGCAGCCGCCCAAGCCCGAGGCCGTTAGAATCGCTATCGTCGATAGGCCAACGCAATTGCGTGCCCTATATAGGTCTGGCCTATACAGAGCTGCCAGCGCGTTCCGGATGGCGGCGAAGCACAAGTCGGATTCCCTCGCATGAGCGATACCTCCATCAAACAACAGAGTCAGTTAACGTCGGGTGATTTCACCGCGGCGGAGAATCCGTTTGAGTTGTTTGCTGAATGGCTTGCAGAGGCGGATCGGTCCGAGCCCAACGACCCGAACGCGATGGCGCTCGCGACGGTGGATTCCGACGGCCTGCCCGACGTCCGGATGGTGCTGATGAAGGGCTACGACGCCGACGGCTTCGTCTTCTACAGCCACATCGCCAGCCAGAAGGGCCGCGAACTCACCGCCAACCCCAAGGCGGCGCTGCTGTTTCACTGGAAGTCGCTGCGTCGGCAGGTGCGGATCCGGGGCACGGTGACGCCGGTGAGCGACGCCGAGGCGGATGCCTATTTCGCCACGAGGCCGAAGCAGGCCCAGATCGGCGCCTGGGCCAGCAAACAGTCACAACCGCTCGAAAGCCGTTTCGCGTTCGAGCAGGCGATCGCCAAGGTCGCCGCGCGCTATCTGATCGGCGAGGTTCCCCGCCCGCCGGGCTGGAGCGGATGGCGGATCACGCCGTCGCGGGTCGAATTCTGGCACGATCGCCCGTTCCGGCTGCACGACCGCATCGAATTCAACCGGGACACCCCGGCCCAACCCTGGACCAAGACAAGGCTGTATCCATGAGCCCCGACACCCCGAAGCCACGCGCGCAGGATAGCAATGCGCAGCGCCGGACCATGATTCTGACCGGCGCGAGCCGTGGAATCGGCCATGCCACCGTGATCCGCTTCTCCAGCGCCGGGTGGCGGGTGATCACCTGTTCGCGCCATCCGTTCCCGGAGGAATGCCCGTGGGGCGCCGGCCCCGAGGATCACATCCAGATCAATCTGGGCGACCGCGCCGACACGCTGCGCGGAATCGACGAGATCCGTGAGCGGCTCGACGGCGATCAGCTCCACGCGCTGGTCAACAACGCCGCGATCTCACCGAAGGCAGCCGGCGGCGGCCGGCTCGGCTCGATCGACACCGAAATGGACACCTGGGAGCACGTCTTCCACGTCAACTTCTTCGCGCCGATCATGATGGCGCGGGGGCTGATCGAGGAACTCAAGGCCGCGAAGGGCTCGGTCGTCAACGTCACCTCGATCGCGGGCTCGCGGGTGCATCCGTTCGCCGGCGCCGCCTACGCGACGTCGAAGGCCGCTCTCGCCGCGCTGACGCGCGAAATGGCGTCGGATTTCGGCCGCATCGGGGTGCGGGTGAATTCGATCGCCCCGGGTGAGATCGACACCTCGATCCTGTCGCCCGGCACCGAGAAGATCGTCGAGGAAGACATCCCGATGCGCCGCCTCGGCACGCCGGACGAAGTGGCCAAGATCATCTACGTGCTGTGCACGGAGACGTCGTCCTATGTGAACGGCGCCGAGATCCACATCAACGGCGGCCAGCACGTGTAGCGACGTCGACTCTGTCCTGATAGTGGCGGCGGGGCGAGCGATCGCCCCGCCGTTTTTGTCGATGGTCAGTCGGCGCGAAAGCGGCGCGGCGATCGCGCGCGGCCGGGACTCTGCAGGGCGATGCCTGCGCTCGAGCAGTCGTCCTCGGAATCGCCCTCGAACAGCGGTGCGCCGCAGTGGCGGCAGAAGCGGCCGCTCATCGCTGTTGTCTGACTCGGTCGCTGCGCTCGCTGATAGTCCGCGAGGTCGATGACGTTGCGACGTGGTGTTACAACTTTCTCAACCATTGCTGTCCTCGTAGATGTGACAGGCTTATGGCAGCAAACTCTTCTTCCAACCCTTCAGACGAATGCTCAAATTTTAGCGGCAGCGGCCAATCAGCCGAGATGCTTTCCAAAGAATGCCGTGGCGCGCGACCACGCGAGTTCCGCGGCCTCTCGATCGTGCACTGCGGCGCGCTGTTCGTTGACGAAGGCGTGATCGGCATCGTAACGGAAGAATTCCGCGCTCTTTCCCGCCTCTTTCAGCCCTTTCTCGAACGCGTCGACCACTTGCGGCGTGCACCAATCGTCGCGATTGGCGAAGTGGCCCTGCATCGGCACGCGGACGTCGGACGGTTTCGCCGCCTGTTCCGGGGGGATGCCGTAGAACACAACCGCTGCACTCAGTTCGGGGATTTTGCACGCGCCGATCACCGTGACGGCGCCGCCGAGACAGAATCCGGTGAGACCTACCTTGGCGCCGTTGCGTGCCAGATAGCCGGCCGCGCCGCGCACGGTCTGTGTGGTCGCGTCCATGAAATCGAGTGAGCTCATCTCTTTGTTAGCGGCGTCCGTGTCGTGATAGGGCACCACCTTGCCGTTGTAGAGATCCGGCGCCAGCGCATCGAAGCCGGCGAGCGCGAAACGATCAGTCAGTCCCTTGATCTGTTCGGACAGGCCCCACCATTCCTGAATCACGACGACGCCCGGGGCGTTGCCGCGCGCGGCATTGGCGAGATAGCCGCTGGCATCCTGACCGTCGGGACGCTTGAAGGTGATGATCGTGCCCATGTTTCCTCCACGTGAGTTGCACTTCGTTGAGCACATTGTGTCCGCGGGGATTGAAAGATGCAATCGCCGGAGTCGCCACGGCAGATCGCGGACTCCGCATAACAAAAAAGCCCCCGAAGGGGCTTTCTGTCACGCGTTCGTCGTCTGCACTCTCGTCGACCGAGTTCAGTGCACGTTCGACCAGATCTTGCGCTTGGTGAAGTACAGCAGGCCGCTGAGGATGATCAGGAAGATCATGACCTGCAGACCGAGGCGCTTGCGGGCTTCGAGATGCGGCTCGGCAGCCCACATCAGGAAAGCCGTGACGTCCTTGGCATATTGCGGCACGGTCTCCGGGCTGCCGTCGTCGAAGCTCACCTGACCGTCCGAAATCGGCGGCGGCATTTTGATCGAATGGCCCGGATACCACTTGTTGTAGTAAGCCCCGTCCGGCAGCGTGAAGCCCTCCGGCGGCGTGTCCTGATAACCCTGAAGCAGCGCATCGATGTAGTTCGGGCCCTGCTCCTGGAACTGGGTGAAGAAGTCGAACACGAACTGCGGGAAGCCACGCGGATAGGAACGCGCCTTGGCGAGCAGCGACATGTCCGGCGGAACCGCACCGCCATTGGCCGAGCGCGCCGCCTGCTCGTTCGGGAACGGCGAATGGAAGGTGTCGGCGAGCCGGCCGGGGCGTTCGAACATTTCGCCGGCGTCGTTCGGGCCGTCCTTGATCGAGGCTTCGGCGGCGATCGCCTTGGCCTGTTCGATCGTGAAGCCCGGTCCACCCGGCTCGGCGAGGTTGCGATACTGCAGCAACTTCAGCGAGTGACAGGCGGAGCACACCTCCTTGTAGATCTTGAAGCCGCGCTGCAATTGGGGGCGATCGTAGGTGCCGAACGGGCCGGCAAAGCTCCACTCCAGCGACGGCGGACTCTCGCCGCCTTCCGCCGCCTTGGCGCTCTGCACCCCGCCGAACATCAGCGTCCCGGCCATCACCAGGGCGAGCAGGCTCGCCGCGGTTGCTCCCGCCGTCTTGCCCTTGCTCAGCACGTCCTCCGAGATCGAGTTCGGCAGCGGCAGCGTCTTCTCGACCCTGGACAGTAGCGGCAACACGATCAGGAAGTAGGCGAAATAGGCGAAGGTGAAGACGCGGGCGAGGACCGTGTAGATGCCCTCCGCCGGCTTCGAGCCGAGCCATCCGAGCATGATGCAGACCACCACGAAGCCCCAGAAGAACCGCTTCGCCAGCGGCCGGTAGCGCGACGAGCGCACCTTGGCGCTGTCGAGCCAGGGCAGGAACAGCAGCACGATGATGGCGCCGAACATCGCCACGACGCCCATCAGCTTGTTCGGGATCGACCGCAGGATCGCGTAGAACGGCAGGTAGTACCATTCCGGAACGATATGCGGCGGCGTCACGCCCGGATTCGCCGGAATGTAGTTGTCGGCCTCACCGAGATAGTTCGGCATGTAGAAAATGAACCAGGAAAAGAACAGCAGGAAGCAGGACATGCCGAACACGTCCTTCATCGTCGCGTAGGGCGTGAACGCGACCGTGTCCTTCTCGGTCTTCGGCTCGACGCCGGTCGGGTTGTTCTGACCGGTGACGTGCAACGCCCAGACGTGCAGCACGACCACGCCGGCAATCACGAAGGGCAGCAGATAGTGCAGCGAGAAGAACCGGTTCAGGGTCGGGTTGCCGACCGAATAGCCGCCCCACAGCAAGGTCACGATGCTGTCGCCGACGAACGGGACCGCCGAGAACAGGTTGGTGATCACGGTGGCGCCCCAGAAGCTCATCTGGCCCCAGGGAAGCACATAGCCCATGAAGCCGGTCGCCATCATAAGCAGGTAGATGATCACGCCGAGGATCCAGAGCACTTCACGCGGCGCCTTGTACGACCCGTAATACAGGCCGCGGAACATGTGGATGTAGACCGCGATGAAGAACATCGACGCGCCGGCCGCGTGGGTGTTGCGCAGCAGCCAGCCGTAGTTGACGTCGCGAACGATCCGCTCGACCGAGTCGAAGGCGAAGTCGACGTGCGGCGTGTAGTGCATCGCCAGCACGATGCCGGTGATGATCTGCACCGCCAGCATCATCGAGAGAATGGCGCCGAACGTCCACCAGTAGTTCAGGTTGCGCGGCGTGGGGTAGGCAATGAACGACGAATGAACCAGCCCGGCGATCGGCAGGCGTTGCTCGAGCCACTTCATGAAGGGGCTCTGCGGCTGATAGGTCGATGGTCCGCTCATGATGCGATCCTAAGCAAGGGATATAGCGACGCTGGTCGGGAGGCGTCAGCCGATCTGGATTTTGGTGTCGGAGACGAATTGGTAGGGCGGAACCGGCAGGTTCAGAGGCGCGGGCCCCTGACGGATACGACCGGAGCTGTCGTATTGCGAGCCGTGGCAGGGGCAGAAGAATCCGTCGAACAGACCTTCATGGGCGATCGGAATGCAGCCCAGATGGGTGCAGATGCCGACGACCACCAGCCACTTCTCGTGGCCTGCCTTGGTGCGCTCTTCATCGGTCTGCGGGTCGGGCAGCGCCGACAGTTTCACCGCACGCGCTTCGTCGACCTGCTTCTGCGTGCGGTTCATGACGAAGATCGGCTGGCCGCGCCAGAACACCTTGATGTCCTGCCCTTCGGCGATCGGAGTCAGATCGACTTCGATCGGTGCACCGGCGGCGATGGTCGATGCGTCCGGGTTCATCTGGGCGATGAACGGCCACACGGCCGCTGCTGCGCCGACTGCGGCCACAGCGCCGGTTGCGATGTAGAGAAAATCACGGCGTGTCGGTTCCGCCGAAGTCTCTGTCGTCACGATCCAAAGCCCTTTCATATCTGCGGCCGGCGTCGCGGTCTCGGCAAGATGCGAAACGATCGTCCGAGGGAGAGCCGCCGAAGTCCGCAGCCCACGCATCCCTTGGCCGCTATCACAGCCGGTCAGGTAGAAACAGACAGTTCAGAATCGATCTATTGGCACCCTTGCCGGTAGAGCGCAAGCCCGCGAAGGGCTAATCAGCACGGCCCGAACGGTTCGGACGCAATGTCGTGCACACTGCGAGTTATGATTCAGTTGCTTGGGAGCATTACGGAATGCGGATCGCCCTGTACCAGCCCGACATTCCGCAGAATACCGGGACTCTGCTTCGGTTTTGCGCCTGTTTGAACGTCGAAGCTCACATCATCGAGCCCGCCGGTTTCCCGACATCGGATCGGCATTTCCGTCGTGCGGGAATGGACTATCTGGATCAGATCACCATCGTCCGGCACGATTCCTGGTCAAAATTCGAGCAATGGAGGAAAGACGCGGACTGCCGCGTGATTTTGCTTACAACGAAAGGCGTAACGCCCTATCTCGAACAGCGTTATCAATCTACTGACGTGCTGCTACTGGGCCGGGAAAGCGCTGGCGTGCCGGACGAAGTCGCCGCCGCGGCCGACGCTCGCATCGTGATTCCAATGCAGCCGGGGTTTCGCTCGCTCAACGTCGCGATGGCCGCGGCGCTGGTTGTCGGCGAAGCGCTTCGCCAGACCCGACAAGGTTAGAGGATACGACGCGGTGAGTTATGCGGTCAAAGAGATCTTCCTCACCCTGCAGGGCGAAGGCGCGCATGCCGGTCGCGCATCGGTGTTTTGCAGGTTCGCGGGATGCAATCTGTGGACAGGCCGCGAGCAGGATCGCCATGACGCGGTCTGCCAGTTCTGCGATACCGACTTCGTCGGCACCGACGGCACGCTCGGCGGGCGCTACGGTGACGCCGGGAAACTCGCCGATACCATCGCCGCGCAATGGGTCGGCGCCGACACCGATCGCTACGTTGTGATTACCGGCGGCGAACCGTTGCTGCAGCTGGACGCAGAACTAATTGATGCACTGCACAAGCAGGGCTTCGAGGTCGGAGTCGAAACCAATGGCACGATCGAGCCGCCTGCCGGGATCGACTGGCTTTGTGTGAGCCCAAAAGCCGGTACCCAGATACGCGTGCAGTGCGGCAATGAACTCAAGCTAGTCTATCCGCAGCCGGACGCCATGCCGGAACAGTTCACGAGCCTGGATTTCGAGCGGTTTTCGCTGCAGCCGATGGACGGCCCCGACCGGGACGACAATACCCGCCGCGCGATCGACTATTGCCTGCGCCACCCACAATGGCGGCTCAGCGTGCAGACCCACAAGGTGATCGGGATCAGGTAGGCCGCCGCCTGGCCGTGATTGGCGTGTCATGACGAACCGCTAGGGTCATGGCGTGGTCAACACTCAACCGGGAGCCGAACATGGTCTTTAAGGCGGGCGACATCGTGATCCTGAAATCCGGCGGCCAGGCAATGACGGTGGCGGAAGCCCGTCCAGAAGAAGTCGTGTGCGTGTGGATGGGTGAGGAAGGCGATCTGTTTCGCGAGAGCCTGCCAGTCGCCGTGCTCGAAGCGATCGAAATCGACGACGAAGAGGAAGACGAAGAAGACGAGGACGACGCGGAGGACGCGGAGGACGCGGAGGACGCGGAGGACGACACCGAGGCGAACAAGGTCGCCTGAGCGCCATCCGTCCAATTTCGTCACGTCTACCCCCTGAGTCTCGCGGCCGAGGACATCGTCCAGGGGCCGCATCTCTCGGACGCGACTACAGCAAATGATCGCGTGCGAACCTCGCCGCGGTCTGGTCGGCGATTGCCTGCAGCCGCCCCTCCTCGACCGGAAAATCCGCGGCGAGCCAGGCGTCTTCGGCCAGCGTCAGCACATGGCCGAGCGCCGGCCCGGCAGCAAAGCCGCGCGCGATGAAATCGGCGGCTTTCAATGGGAAACCCGGCGGCCGCCAGCGTTGCGGCAGGGCGACCAGGTTCCGCCACGGCGCCGGATCGGCCTGGCGCCCGGCCCGCGCCCAGGCCAGCATCATGCGATCGTGAAAGCGCGGCTCGCCGAGCCGGTACAGCCGGCGGCGCGCGGTCGCCTCGTCCATGCCGGCGAGCCGCCACCAGCGGTGCCCCATGGAGTCGAGCCGCTTCGCTTCGGCGTTCGACAGCCGCAGCCGCTGCGACAGCCGCTTGGCGTCCTCGGTGACCGCGACCGCGAGTGCGCCGAGCCGCCGCACCGGATCCGGATCGAGGCCGAGCGCCTGTTCCGCCCCGATCATCGCCGCGAAGGGGCCGGGATAGGTCACGCCGCCGAGCACCGCGAGCAGAAGACCGCCGTCCGCCATGGCCTCGACCGAAGCGAGCGCGCCGTCCGCCACCATCAGTTTCAGCATCTCCATCCGCATCCGCTCGGCCGAGAGCGTCGCGAGCCCAGCGCGACCGCGGATGCAGGCGAGCGTGCCGGCACGCTGCGGCGGGCCGACGCCGTAGGCTGCATGAATGCGGAAGAAGCGCAGGATGCGCAGGTAGTCTTCTGCGATGCGCTGATCCGGATCGCCGATGAACCGCACCCGCCGCGCGGCGATGTCGTCGAGTCCGCCGACATAGTCGTGCACCACGCCGTCGGGCGACACCGACAGTCCATTGATGGTGAAGTCGCGGCGCTGCGCGTCGCGCAGCCAGTCGCGGCCGAACGCGACCTTGGCCTTGCGGCCGAAGGTTTCGACATCCTCGCGCAGCGTGGTGACTTCGAAGCCGTGACCGTCCAGCACCAGCGTGACCGTGCCGTGCTCGACCCCGGTCGGCACCGCCTTGATGCCGGCGGCCCGGGCGCGGCGGACGACTTCGTCCGGCAGAGCGGTGGTTGCGATGTCGACGTCGCCGATCGGCAGTTTCAGCAGCGCGTTTCGGACCGCGCCGCCGACCACGCGGGCTTCTTCGCCATCGTGGTTGAGCAGCGCGAGAACCTGAGCGGCCGGGCCGGCATGCAGCCACGGCGCATCGGCGCGCACCGCCCCCCCGGTCATTTTTCGGCTCCGGGGACGAGGCGGCCGTCCTCGATTCGCGCCGGCATATAGGTCGCACCGGGCGGCGCGCCGGAATAATGCACCAGCAGCAGCAGGCTGAGGATGACCAGCGCCAGCGCCGAAATCAGCAGCCAGGCGACGATGCGGAAGGGCCAGGACGAACGATGCGTCAGCGCCGCACGCGTGACGACCAGGTAGATCGCGTAGGCAATGAAGGGGATGAGAAAGATCGCGACTTCAGTCAAGATGGCACGGATCATGGCAGGCAGATCCGTTCGTACATGAGCCGCAGGATCCCCGCTGTCGCGCCCCAGATGTAACGTTCGGCGAACGGCATCGCATAATACGAGCGCAGCGCGCCGCGGAATTCCTTGCTGTGCAATTGGTGATTGCCCGGATTCATCAGAAACGACAGCGGCACCTCGAAAGCGTCGTCGACTTCCGATTTGTTGATGGTCAGTTCGAAGCCGGGCCGCACCCGCGCCACCGTTGGCAGGATGCGAAAGCCGAAGCCGGTGCCGTAGACGTCGAGATAGCCGATCGGCTCGACATAGGAGCGGTCGAGACCGATCTCTTCCTCCGCCTCGCGCAGAGCCGCGTCGAGTGGCGAATTGTCGGCGGCGTCGATCTTGCCGCCAGGAAACGCGATCTGCCCGGCATGATCGTTGAGATGCGCAGCGCGCATCGTCAGCAGCACGGTCGGTTCGGCGTGCTCGATCACCGGGATCAGCACCGCAGCCGGACGGATCGGCCGTTCCTGCGCGATCAGACGCAGCATCCGGTCGGTGCCGTGATCGCCGCTCTCGGGAATGACGCTGGCGTCCGTCAGCGCCGGCGGCACGTCGAACCGCAATCGTCGCAGGGCGCGATCGAAGAAGTCGGCCGAACTGATGCTGCCCGGGGCAGACTCAATCCCCATCATCGGCTCGTTCAAAGTGGTTCCGGCCCGTTCAAAGTGCTTCCCTCATCTGCTCCGCGTCGGCCATCGCGAAGAATGCGCCGCCGGAAGCAATTCCAAACTTCGGACGACCATCGACCACCCGCTCCTCGCCGATGTCAACCAGATCGTAATACAACGCCCGCGTCACCTTGGCCCAGAGGTCGGCGCGAACGTGGAGATAGGGCATCGTCCCGCCGTCATCCGCGACTTCGAACCGCAGCCGATGATCGGCGTCGCAATCGACCCAGTCGTCGACATTGGTGCGGAAGCGCAGCAAGGGGCCGCGCGAATCTTGGTCGTTCACCATCTCGACCGCGAGGAACGGTGCGTCGTCGACCTTGATTCCGACCTTCTCGACCGGCGTCACCAGGAAGTGCTTGCCGTCCTCCCGCTTCAGGATGGTGGAGAACAGCCGCACAAGCGCCGGCCGCCCGATCGGCGTGCCGAGATAGAACCAGGTTCCATCGCCGGCGATGCGCATGTCGAGATCGCCGCAGAACGGCGGGTTCCACAGATGCACCGGCGGCAGCCCCTTGCCCGCTGCGGCTTTGCCGGCCGCATCGCGCGCGGCTTCCGTCAATCCGTCGAGGCTGCGGTTCAAGCTCTGCCCTTGCTTCGCCATGGTTTACCCTGACCCTCAACTCCTGAAGTGGCACGATAGCTGCACATTTTCGATAACGTGCGGCGCGGTTCAACTCTCCACATCGTGATGCGCGCCGATCCGCGATGCTCATAATGTGGGGATAGATTTGGCCAATAAAACCATAGCCTTCGCTTCGCCGCTGCGGGCGGCCTAGCATACGCAGCCTAGCATACATGGCCGTGACGGGACGATCGCCGGCGAGCCGGATTGGACTGGTCGGACGGCCAGCGTGAACAGGAGAGACCGGATGGCGGACAGTGTCGAGAAGCTCGAAGACGTTATCGTGCGCTCAGCCGAGCAGGTCGCGAGCGACGTCCGCGCCGCCAAGGAGGCGATCGCCACGGTCATTTTCGGTCAGGAGCGCGTCGTCGAAAACACGCTGGTCACCATTCTCGCCGGCGGCCACGCACTGCTGATCGGCGTGCCGGGCCTCGCCAAGACCAAGCTGGTGGAGACGCTGGGCGTCACGCTCGGCCTCGACGCCAAGCGCATCCAGTTCACGCCCGATTTGATGCCCTCGGATATTCTCGGCGCCGAAGTGCTCGATGAGACCGCCGCCGGCAAGCGGTCGTTCCGCTTCATCGCCGGTCCGGTGTTCGCGCAACTGCTGATGGCCGACGAAATCAACCGCGCCAGCCCCCGCACGCAATCGGCGCTGCTGCAGGCGATGCAGGAGCAGCACATCACGGTGGCCGGGGCGCGGCACGATCTGCCGAAGCCGTTCCATGTGCTGGCGACGCAGAACCCGCTGGAGCAGGAAGGCACCTACCCGCTGCCCGAAGCGCAGCTCGATCGCTTCCTGATGGAAATCGACGTCGACTATCCGGACCGCGACGCCGAGCGCCGCATCCTGTTCGATACCACCGGCGCCGACCACGCGATTCCGAAGACGACGATGAACGCCGAACTCCTCGTCTCGGCGCAGCGCCTGGTGCGCCGTCTGCCGGTCGGCGATTCGGTCGTCGAGGCGATCCTGTCGCTGGTGCGCTCGGCACGTCCCGGGCCCGAGGCCGGCGATCTCGGCAAGCTGATCGCCTGGGGCCCCGGCCCGCGCGCCAGCCAGTCGCTGATGCTGGCGGTGCGCGCCCGCGCGCTGCTCGACGGCCGGCTGGCGCCGTCGATCGACGACGTCCTCGACCTCGCCGAGCCCGTGCTGAAACACCGCATGGCGCTGACCTTCTCGGCGCGCGCCGAAGGTCGCACGATCCCGGACGTGATCCGGCAGCTCAAGAGCCGGATCGGCTGATGGCGCAGGCGCCCGAGCAGCCGAACAAGGAGACGCTGGCGGTTCGACGTGCTGATGGCGAGAGCCGGACGCTCGCCGCATCGCTGCCGCGCCTGATGCTCGAAGCCCGCCGCATCGCCAACAACGTCACCCACGGCCTGCACGGCCGCCGCCGCGCCGGCGCCGGCGAAAACTTCTGGCAATATCGCCGCTTCGTCTCCGGCGAACCGGCCACCCGCGTCGACTGGCGCCGTTCGGCGCGCGACGATCATCTCTACGTCCGCGAGCTGGAATGGGAGGCCGCGCACACCGTGTGGCTGTGGCCGGACCGTTCCGCCTCGATGGCCTACGCCTCGAAGGGCGTGCGCGACAGCAAGCTCGAGCGCGCCCTGATCGTGACTTTCGCGCTGGCCGAATTGCTGGTCGCGGGCGGCGAACGCGTCGGCATTCCCGGGCTGATGAACCCGACCTCGAACAACAATGTGATCGACCGGATGGCGCAGGCGATCCTGCACGACACAACCTCGCGTGACAGCCTGCCGCCGTCCTTCGTGCCGTCGTCGCTGGCCGAGATCGTGGTGCTGTCCGACTTCTGGTCACCGCTCGGCGAGATCCGGCAGATGCTTTCGGGCCTGTCCTCGTCCGGCGCGCACGGCTCGCTGGTGCAGGTCGTCGATCCTGCGGAAGAGAGCTTTCCGTTCTCCGGACGCATCGAATTCGTCGAGCCGGAAGGCGGCGGTGCGATCACCGCGGGCCGCGCCGAGACCTGGGCGGCGGACTACGTCGCGCTGGTCGCGGCGCATCGCGATCAGATCCGAGTCGAGACCGGCACGCTCGACTGGCTGTTTTCGACGCACACCACCAGCCGTTCGGCTGCCGAGCTGTTGTTGTTCCTGCACGCCGGGATGACCACGGCCAAGGGCGCCGAGCGCGGCACCAAAACGGGACTCGGCGCATGATCGGCGGTTTGCCCCTGTCCTTCGCCCAACCGCTGCTGCTGCTCGGCCTGCTCGCGCTGCCGGCGCTGTGGTGGCTGCTGCGGGTGACGCCGCCGCGGCCACGCCGGATCGACTTCCCGCCGACCCGGCTGCTGTTCGAGATCGCGCCGAAGGAAGAAACCCCGTCGCGGACGCCGTGGTGGCTCACCGCGCTGCGGATGCTGGCCGCGGCGCTGGTGATCATCGCGCTGGCCGGGCCGATCTGGAATCCGCAGACGGCCGCCGGCAACAGCCGCGGACCGCTGCTGATTCTACTCGACGACGGCTGGAGTTCGGCGTCGAGCTGGGAAATGCGAATCAACGCCGCCGACCAAATGATCGCCGAGGCGGATAGTTCAAACCGCGCGGTCGCGCTGGCGCCGCTGTCGGAAGCGACCCGCGATCCGACGCTGATGCCGGCCGGCACTGCCCGGGTGTCGCTGCGGCAGCTCGCGCCGAAGCCCTATGCGGTCGAACGAATCGAGTCGCTGCCGCCGATCGAGCGCTTCCTGAAAGCCGCCGGCGACGCCGAAATCGTCTGGCTGACCGACGGTGTCGACACCGGCCGCGGCGGCGAGTTCGTCGAGGGCCTGAACAAGCTGCTGCAGAACCGCAACGTCACCATCGTCCAAGGCGGCGCTCCGCCGGCGCATGCGCTCGCCGCTGCGGAGAATGCCGCGGCCAGGATGACGGTGAAGGTGCTGCGCGCGCAGGCCGGCGGCATCGACACCGGCACGGTACGCGCGCTCGACGCCAAGGGCGCACCGATCGGCGAAGCACGATTCAACTTTCCACCGCTCGATCGCGAGACCGACGCGGCCTTCGAGCTGCCGGTCGAATTGCGCAACGACATCGCGCGCCTCGAAATCGCCGGCGAACGCTCCGCCGGCGCCGTGCAGTTGCTCGACAAGCGCTGGCGCCGTCGCGCCATCGGCATCGTCTCGGGTGCGAGCACCGACACCGCGCAGCCGCTGCTGGCGCCGACCTTCTACCTCGCCCGCGCGCTGTCGCCGTTCGCCGACGTCCGGCTCGGCGACCGCGCGGCGCCGCAGCAGGTGATTACCCAGTTTCTCGATCAGAAGCTGCCGATGCTGGTGATGGCCGACGTCGGCGCGCTGTCGCCGGAGCTGCGTCAGCGTCTCGACGCCTGGATCGACCAGGGCGGCGTGCTGGTACGTTTCGCCGGGCCCCGCCTCGCGCGCCAGGCCGAGGACGATCTGGTGCCGGTGAAGCTGCGTAACGGTGGCCGCAGCCTCGGCGGCAGCCTGACCTGGGAAAAGCCGCAACACCTCGCATCTTTCGCCGCCGACGGCCCGTTCGCCGGAATCGCTGTGCCCGCCGACGTCACCGTCAACCGCCAGGTGCTGGCCGAGCCCGACGCGGTGCTGGCGACCAAGAGCTGGGCCTCGCTCGCCGACGGCACGCCGCTGGTCACCGGCGAACATCGCGGCAAGGGACTGGTCACCCTGTTTCACGTCAGCGCCGACATGCGCTGGTCGGATCTGCCGATGTCCGGCACCTTCGTCGAAATGCTGCGCAGGCTAGTGGATATGTCCGGCTACACCGCGACGCCGGGCGCGGGTGTCGCCGCCGACGCCAAGGCGGCCGAGACCGTGGCGCCACTGCGCACGCTCGACGGGTTCGGCGCCTTCGGTCCGCCGCCGGCCTCCGCCAAGCCGATCCCGGCCGACTATCGCGACCGCGGCAGCGCCGACCACCCGCCCGGTTTCTACGGCCCGGCCGACGGCCCGCTGGCGGTCAATGCGCTCGCGGCCGCCGACCGCATCGTGGCGCTCGACACCGCGGCGATCGCTGCGCGGCGCGCCAACTACACCAACGCCGAACCGCGCGACCTGCGCGGCATGCTGCTCGCTTCCGCGCTCGGCCTGTTCGGACTCGACGCGCTGATCGTGGCGCTGCTCGGCGGAGGCCTCGCCGCGCTGATGATGCGCCGCCGCCGCACCGCCACCGCGGCGCTGGCACTGCTGCTCGCGCTGCCGCTCGCGACCATGCCGGGACGATCCTATGCCGACGGCCCCAAGGATGATTTCGCCATCAAGGCGACGGCGCAGACGCATCTCGCCTATGTGGTCACCGGCAATGCCGACGTCGATTCGATCGTCAAAGCCGGGATGAACGGGCTGACGCTGTTTCTGGCGCAGCGCACCGCGCTGGAAGCCGGCGAGCCGATGGGCATCGATCCGGCGCGCGACGAATTGTCGTTCTTCCCGCTGATCTATTGGCCGGTGATTGCGGGCGCGCCGAAGCCGCCGCAAGACGCGCTCGACAAGATCGGCGCCTACATGAAGCAGGGCGGCACGGTGATCTTCGACACCCGCGACGCGATCGAGGCGCCCGCCGGCCCGAACGGCGCGTCGCAGACGCCCGGCATGCTGACGCTGCGCAACGTGCTGTCGTCGCTCGACGTTCCCGAACTCGAACCGGTGCCGCGCGAGCACGTGCTGACCAAGACGTTCTACCTGCTGCGCGACTTCCCCGGCCGCTTCACTGCGGGCGAGACCTGGGTCGAAACCCTGCCGCGCGAGAACGACGACGAGGACACCACCCGGCCAGCGCGCGGCGGCGACGGCGTGTCGCCGATCATCATCACCTCCAACGATCTGGCCGGCGCCTGGGCGATGCGTCCGGACGGCCAGCCGATGCTGCCGCTGACGCCGGGCGAACCACGCCAGCGCGAATTCGCCTTCCGCGCCGGCGTCAACATCGTGATGTACACGCTGACCGGCAACTACAAAGCCGACCAGGTCCATGCCCCGGCGCTGATCGAACGGTTAGGGCAATGATGCGAGTTTATCCCGCCCTCACCACGTCATTCCGGGGCGCGAGCGCAGCTCGCGAACCCGGAATCCCGAGATGCCCTGAAGCTCTGGATTCCGGGTTCGCGCCTGTCGGCGCGCCCCGGAATGACTTCGCTGGGAATACAACAGCCGTCATCCTGAGGTGCGAGCAACGCGAGCCTCGAAGGATGGAGACGCGTACCGTGCGGCCATCCTTCGAGGCGCGTCGCAAGGGCGACGCGCACCTCAGGATGACGCTGTCGATGTCGAGAGGTTAGTTCATTGCAATACGGCATCGCCTTCGCGCCTCTCGTTCCGACGCTCGTGCTGTGGGGCGCGCTCGCCGCCATTGCGGTGATCGCGATCGTGCTGCTGCTCGGCCGCTCGCGCGGCGCGTGGGTGCGGATCGCCGCGCTGGCGCTGATTTTGCTGGCGCTGTCGAACCCGTCCTTCACCCGCGAGGAACGCGAGCCGCTGTCATCGGTCGCCGCCGTCGTCGTCGACAAGAGCCCGAGCCAGAATTTCGGCACCCGCGCCGCCGAGGCCGATCAGGCCAAGGAGCAACTCGTCGACCGGCTGAAGCAGCTCAAGGGCGTCGAGGTCCGCGTCGTGGAAGCTGGTCAGGCCGACGGCGAGACCGACGGAACCAAACTGTTCGGCGCTCTCACCTCCGCGCTGTCCGACGTGCCGACCGACCGCGTCGCCGGGGCGTTCCTGATCACCGACGGCCGGGTTCACGACGTCCCGGCCAACGCCGCCGCCCTCGGCTTCCAGGCCCCGGTGCACGCGCTGATCACCGGCCGCAGCAACGAGCGCGACCGCCGCATCGCCATCGTGGCCGCGCCGCGCTTCGGCATCGTCGGCCAGAATCAGACCATCACCTACCGGCTCGACGATCAGGGCATCATCGGCGAGCGCGCCCGCGTCGTCGTCCGCCGCGACGGCGAAGTGCTGAACGAGCGCAGCGTCGCCAGCGGCCAGACCGTCAAGGTCGACGTCGACATCAAGCACGCCGGCGCCAACATCGTCGAGATCGAAGCCTCGCCGGTCGACAACGAATTGACCACGGTGAACAACCGCGCCGTGGTCTCGATCGACGGCGTCCGCGACAAGCTGCGGGTGCTGCTGGTGTCGGGCGAGCCGCATTCCGGCGAGCGCACCTGGCGCAATTTGCTGAAATCCGACGCCAGCGTCGATCTGGTGCACTTCACCATCCTGCGGCCGCCGGAGAAGCAGGACGGCACGCCGATCAACGAGCTGTCGCTGATCGCGTTTCCGACCCGCGAGCTGTTCCAGCAGAAGATCAACGAGTTTCAGCTGATCATCTTCGACCGTTACGCCCGCCAGGGCGTGCTGCCGATCGCGTATTTCGACAATATCGCGCGTTATGTGCGCAATGGCGGCGCGGTGCTGGTGTCGGCCGGCCCGGACTACGCCTCGACCACCTCGATCTGGCGCACACCGCTCGACAGCCTGCTGCCGGCCGAGCCGGTCGGCGTCACCGAGAAGCCGTACACGGCGCAGCTCAGCGATGCCGGCAAACGCCACCCGGTGACGCGCGCGCTGGAGGGCTCGAATTCCGAGCCACCGAAATGGAGCCGCTTCTTCCGCACCATCGACACCCGCAACGCCACCACGCCGCCGCTGATGACCGGCGCCGACAACATGCCGCTGTTGCTGCTGTCACACTACGGCGAGGGCCGCGTCGCGCTGCTGCTCTCCGACCACATCTGGCTGTGGGCGCGCGGCTATGAGGGCGGCGGCCCGCATCTCGATCTGTTGCGGCGGATGTCGCACTGGCTGATGAAGCAGCCCGACCTCGACGAGGAGGCGCTGCGGCTCAGGGTCGAGGGCAAGGATCTGCAGGTGATCCGCCAGACCATGGCCGACAATGTGCCGCCGGTCACCGTCACCTCGCCGTCCGGCCAGACCCGGCAGCTCACCCTCGCCCCGAGCGATCCCGGCATCTGGCGCACGACGCTGCCGGCCGACGAACTCGGCCTTTGGGCCGCGAGCGACGGCACGCTGAAGGCGCTGATCAATGTCGGGCCGGTCAACCCGAAGGAATTCTCCGAAGTCACGTCGACCGCGGAGACGCTGAAGCCGCTGGCGCTGGCGACCGGCGGCGATGCGCGGCGGATCGCCGACGGCGGTAGCGTCGAGCTGCCGCGGATCGTCCCGGTGCAATCCGCGACGCTGTTCCGCGGCGACGGCTGGCTCGGCGTCCGGATGCGCGACGCCAGCGTGGTCCGCGGCGTCGGCGTGTTGCCGGTGTTCACCGGGCTGATCGGTCTGTTGCTGCTGCTCGGCGCGTTCGCGGCGACCTGGCTGCGCGAGGGGCGCTAGCAGCAGCCCGTCGCTGTGAAGCATCGAACCGCTGATGGCCCCTCGGCTTGACGACTGCCCAAAACCGAAGTCTCCTCGCGAGGCGTTTTCGACCTATCGACGATCAGGACGGGGACATTGCGATGTGCCTGCCCAATGATAATTGTCTGTTCGGGGAGGCCAATGTTCAAACTCATGGTGATCTGCTGCGCTCTGCTCGCAGCCCCGTCCGCGCTTTCGGCAACCGAGTTCACCCGCCAGGTGTCATCCGGTAAAAAGGCGCTGATGCGCGCTTACTCGAACTTCAACCTGTCCGATTGCAGCGCGTACAAGGGAACCGTTACGGTCGTCGAGAAACCAAGATACGGGACCCTGTCGACGACGACCGGGCCTTACAAGATCGATATCAATCGATTTACGGGGCAGCGCTCGAAGTGCGCAGGCAAGACGATTTCCGGCCTGAACGTGCTCTACGTCTCCCAGCGCGGCTTCCGAGGCACCGATACCTTCACCCTACGTGCCACCTATCGGGAGGGGATGCTCAGCGCCACTGATCGATACACGGTCGAGGTCAGGTGACGGCTACCAATCCTTGAAGCGGCTGGTGAAAGCTTCGACGTCGATCAGGCCACGGATGTGTTTGCCGTCGCCGATCTTGCGCGCGCCGACCCAGCAGGCGACCGCGAAGCTCACCGTGCGCTGTTCGACCGCCGTGACTTTCGACACCGTCCGCACCGCATGGCCGACCAGCGCCGGCGTCAGATGGCGGATGTCGACGCCGGTGCCGACCGTCACCCAGCCCTGCGGCAACGCCGGATGCACGGCCTCGCCCGAGGCCATTTCCATCTCCAGGATCATCAGCGGAGTGGCGAACACCGCCGGCATATACGGCACGAAATGCTGCACCGTCTGCTCCGGCGTCACAACGATCTGCCGCTCGGCGGTCATGCCGACAGAGATTACATCGCGTGCGTCCATGGGGCTCTTTCAAGAGTTGGCGACGACATCGGGTCCGTCATTGCGAGGAGGCGAAGCCGACGAAGCAATCCAGCTGCGTATTCGGAGCCTCTGGATTGCTTCGCTTCGCTCGCAATGACGGATAGGCTTACTTCGCCTGCGCGGCCTTGCGCTCGACGAAGGTCTTGCCGCCCTTCATCTTGTTGGTGAGCGGCGCCTCGTTGATCTGGATCACCACGTCTTCGGCGGCGACGCCGAGATGCGTCACCAGCGCCTGCGAGATATCGCGCATCATCGCCGCCTTCTGCTCGTCGGTGCGGCCTGCGGCCATGTTGACGGTGATCTCGGGCATCGTGGTGTCTCCCTGTGGTCGCGCGATGAGCGCTGTTGGTTTGTCCTTCTCCCCTTGTGGGAGAAGGTGGCGCGGACGAAGTCCGCGACGGATGAGGGGGACCTGTGATCTCGGTAAAGGCCCTCGACCCCTCACCCCGCTTCGCTTCGCGAAGCGACCCTCTCCCACAAGGGGAGAGGGTTCGACAGCGCGCCGTCCGCCGTCAATTCCAGTCGATGTCGTGCCGCGCCAGAATCCGCCGCACTTCGTCGATCATCCCGAGCTGCGGCACTTTGCGCTGGGCGTCGGCCTGACGCTGCAGATAATCGTCGCGATCCTTGTCCAGAGCGGCGAGTTCGGCGCCGAGGATCAGGTCCTTGACGATCACCTGCGGGCCGTCCGGATCGTTCTTCTCATCGGAGCCCTGGATGATCACGCAAGGCGAGTTGCGCTTGTCGGCGTATTTGAGCTGGTTGCCCATGTTCTTCGGATTGCCGAGATAGAGCTCGGCGCGGATGTCCTCGGCGCGGAGCTGCGACACCATCTTCTGGTAGTCGGCGAGCCGCTCGCGGTCGAACACCGTCACCACCACCGGGCCGGTCGCGGGCCGGGTCCCAAGCTTGCCGATCATCGTCAGCGCCGCCTGCAGCCGCGACACACCGATCGAGAACCCGGTCGCCGGCACCGGCTCGCCGCGGAAGCGCGACACCAGACCATCGTAACGACCGCCGCCGCCGACCGAGCCGAACCGCACCGGGCGCCCCTTTTCGTCCTTGGTCTCGAGCAGCAGTTCGACCTCGTAGACCGGGCCGGTGTAGTATTCGAGGCCTCGGACGACGGAGGGATCGATGACAACGCGCACATTAGGATTTGTGGACGTTGCACCATAGCCGCCAGAATCCAGCAGATCCGAGATTACCGACAGTTCATCGCATCCTTGCTTTAAAGTCTCGTTGTCCGCCGTCGAGCGAAGGAGTTCGACTGTATCAGCATTGCTAACGCCGCCGCTTCCATCGGCATTGAAGCGGCCTGCTATGAAGCTTGGCGAAGTTGCTCTGAGAATCAGCTCAATCTGATCATCACCAAGCATCGCGCCTTTTGTGAAATCGCCTTTGCCTTCTTCGCCACCATCCCAACGTCCCGGCCCCAGAAGCTTCTTGATCTCCTCGGGCGGAAATTTATCCGACTTATCGATAGCCCTCAGCACCGTGAGCCGGCGCCCCGCATTCTCATCCCCGCCAAGGCCAATGGCCTCCAGCACCCCATCCAGCACCTTGCGGTTGTTCACCTTCACCACGTAGCTGCCGCGCGGGATGCCCAACGCTTCCATCGTGTCCGCCGCCATCATGCACATCTCGGCATCGGCGGCCGGCGAGCCGGAGCCCACGGTGTCGGCGTCGAACTGCATGAACTGGCGGAAGCGGCCGGGGCCGGGCTTTTCGTTGCGGAACACCCAGCCGAAACGGTAGCTGCGATAGGGCTTCGGCAGTGCGTCGAAATTTTCGGCGACGTAGCGGGCGAGCGGCGCGGTCAGGTCGTAGCGCAGGCTGATCCATTGCTCGTCGTCGTCCTGCAGCGAGAACACGCCCTCGTTGGGGCGATCCTGGTCGGGCAGGAACTTGCCGAGCGCGTCGGTGTATTCGAACGCCGGGGTCTCGACCGGCTCGAAGCCGTAGCGCTCATAGACCTCGCGGATGGTTTCCACCATCGCGCGCGTCGCCGCGATCTCGGCGGGGCCGCGATCGGTCAGGCCGCGCGGCAGACGGGCGCGCAACTTCTGTGGTTTCTTGGGTTTCTCAGCCATGGTCGCCTTTCCGCTCAGGGCCGGGTTGGTACCAGCCGCCCTGCCGTGCAGCAAGGCTGGGCTGCATGATCCAGCGCAAATCGCGGGCCGGCTGCCTCCGAAAGGGCAGGCCTGGTGCCTCCGGAATGAGCGCGTGCCACCCGCTGCGGATGGAAGCCCCACGCAAATGTGCGGGCTCGCGGCATTTCCGGGGCAACCCGAAGCTGCTAGCCTGCCGCGCCGTTCGAAGTCCACGCCCGCGCATGCACGAGGAGCCTATGTTAGACAAGAGCAAGCCCAATTCCGCCGTCAACGTCCCGAACGACCTCGATGCGTTCTGGATGCCGTTCACGGCGAACCGGGCCTTCAAGCGCGCGCCGAAGATGATCGCGGGCGCCAAGGACATGCACTATTTCACCACGGACGGGCGCAAGATCATCGACGCGGCAGCCGGCATGTGGTGCAGCAACGCCGGGCACGGCCGCCCCCAGATTTCCGCGGCGATTGCCGCCCAGGCCGAGGCGCTGGACTTCTCGCCGCCGTTCCAGTTCGGCCAGCCGAAGGCGTTCGAACTCGCCAGCCGGATCGCGGACCTCGCCCCCGAAGGCCTCGACCACGTGTTCTTCTGCAATTCCGGCTCGGAAGCCGCCGACACCGCGCTGAAGATCGCGATGGCCTGGCAGCAGATCCGCGGCCAGGGCGGCCGCACCCGCTTCATCGGCCGCGAGCGCGGCTATCACGGCGTCGGCTTCGGCGGCACCGCGGTCGGCGGCATCGGCAACAACCGCAAGATGTTCGGCACGCTCTTGAACGGCGTCGACCATCTGCCCGCGACCTATGACCGCGACAAGCAGGCGTTCAGCAAGGGCGAGCCGGAGTACGGCGCGCACTTCGCCGACGCGCTCGAAGGCCTCGTCAATCTGCACGGCGCCAACACCATCGCGGCGGTGATCGTCGAGCCGATGGCCGGCTCCACCGGCGTGCTGCCGCCGCCGAAGGGCTATCTCCAGAAGCTGCGCGAGATCACCAGGAAGCACGGCATCCTGCTGATCTTCGACGAGGTCATCACCGGCTTCGGCCGTCTCGGCCACAGCTTCGCCGCCGAGCGCTACGGCGTCACCCCGGACATGATCACCTTCGCCAAGGGCGTCACCAACGGCGCGGTGCCGATGGGCGGCGTGATCGCCAGCTCCGAGATCCACGACGCCTTCATGAGCGGGCCCGATTACGCGATCGAGCTGTTCCACGGCTACACCTATTCGGCGCATCCCTTGGCCTGCGCGGCCGGCCTCGCCACGCTCGACCTGTATCGCGACGAGAAGCTGTTCGAGAACGCCAAGGCGCTCGAGCCGGTGTTCGCCGACGCGGTGATGTCGCTGAAGTCCGAGCCGAACGTGGTCGATATCCGCACCCTCGGCCTGACCGCCGGCATCGACCTGGCGCCGATGGCGGACGGACCCGGCAAGCGCGGCTTCGAGGCGATGAACTCGGCCTTCCACGACCACGATCTGATGCTGCGGATCGCCGGCGACACCCTGGCCCTGACCCCGCCGCTGATCCTCAACGCGGACCAGATCGGCGAAATCGTCGACAAGGTCGGCCGGGTGATCCGCGCCATCGCCTGACGCTGCCGCCTGGTTCCCCGGTTGCGGCGGACGAATCCTTTGGACTCGTCCGCCGAATCACCAATGATGGCGGGATCGTCAGGAACAGCGGCGCTGGATGATCCGAATCTCGACCATTTTCATCGCCATCTGCATGGCGCTGATCTCCGCGTCGCTGGGCGCGGTGGTGTATGCGCTCGCCGGCTTCAATGCGGTCGAATCCGCGATCGTGGCGCTGGCGACGCTGAGCCTGTTCATTCTGTACAATGCCGTCTCGATCCGGCTGCGCGACCGCTCCGACGCCGGTCACCAGATCGCCGATCTGTCGCGCGGCACCGCGGATCTCGCCCGCCAGATCGCCGAATTCGGCCGCCGGCTCGCTGCGGTCGAAGGCAAAGTGATGGCCGCCAATGCGGCCAGCCAGGACCGCACCCAGGTCGCCATGAACGAGATCGGCGAACTCGGGCTGCTGGTCAAGCAGCTCGCCGCCTCGGTCGCCACCCACGAAGACATGCTGAATTCCGCCGCGACGGGCGCCGCACCGCGCCGGCCGCCGATGCTCGATCCGGAAGCCCGCGTCGAGGATCAGCAGACGGCCCAGCCCGCCGCCGAGCCGCTCGCCCTGACCGAACTGGTCTCGGCCACCGTCACCGCCCTGCCGGCAACGCCGAAGCCGGCGCGTGATCCGGCGCAGGTTCTGGTCGCGGTGAAAACCGCGATCGAGACCGGCCGGCTCGACATCTATCTGCAACCGCTGGTGAGCCTACCGCAACGCAAGGTGCGGTTCTACGAGATCGTGACGCGGCTGCGCGACGGCAACGACCAGATCCTCGCCGCCGGCGAATTTCTCACCGTCGCCGAGACCGCCGGGCTGATGGGCCGGATCGACCATGCGGTGATGCTGCGCGCCGTCCAGGTGCTGCGGCGGCTGATGGTGCGCAACAAGGACGTCGGCGTGTTCGTCAATATCGCCGCCGCGACCCTGTCGGATGCCGAATCGTTCGCCCAGTGCCTCGATTTTCTCGAGGCCAACAAGGCGCTGGCGCCGTCCTTCGTGCTGGAGTTCAAGCAGAGCACGCTGCGCAACCTCGGGCCGCTCGAAACCGAGCACCTCGCGGCGCTGGCGCAACGCGGCTTCCGGTTCTCGATCGACCACGTCACCGATCTGCGGTTCGAGCCGCGCGACCTCGCCGACCGCGGCGTCCGCTTCATCAAGGTTCCGGCGGCGCTGCTGCTCGACCAGCGCGAGCATCCGGTCGCCGACATCCACCCCGCCGATCTGTCCGACCTGCTCGGCCGGTTCGGCATCGATCTGATCGCCGAGCGGATCGAGGGCGAGCGCGCGGTGGTCGACCTGCTTGACTACGATGTGCGGTTTGGGCAGGGGTTCTTGTTCGCAGCGCCCCGTCCGCTGCGCCCCGAGACCGCCCCATCGCCTGCGCCCCCTACTCCCGGCGACAAGGCCAAGCAGGACATCGCCCCTCCGTATGATCCAGGCTCCTCCCCGAAGGGCGAACCCGCCCGGATCGATCCGCCGCGCGCCGCGACCGGCCTCGCGGCGCTCGCGCGCCGTGCCGTCGGCCCGGCCTGACCGCTTTTTCGCATGACCACGCTGCGTTTCGTCGAGCACCTGCGCGAGCTGGTGGGATCGGTCGATGTCGTGCTGAGCGACATCTGGGGCGTCGTGCATAACGGCATGGAATCGTTCCCCGAGGCTTGCGACGCGCTGCGCACCGCGCGCCGGGAAGGCCGTACCGTGGTGCTGATCACCAACGCGCCGCGCCCGGCGGATTCGGTGCAGCGGCAGCTGCGCAAGCTGGACGTGCCCGACGATTGCTACGACGCCATCGTGTCGTCCGGCGACCTCACCCGCGGCTACGTCGCCGAGCATCCCGGCCAGTCGGTGTTCTGGCTCGGCCCGGATCGCGACAATGCGATCTATCGCGGCCTCGACGCGATGCTGACGCCGCTGGACAAGGCCGACTACATCATCTGCACCGGCCCGTTCGACGACGAGACCGAATCCGCCGAGGACTATCGCGCGATGATGGGCGAGGCGCTGGCGCGCAAGCTGACGCTGGTCTGCGCCAATCCCGACATCGTGGTCGAGCGTGGCGACCGGCTGATCTACTGCGCCGGCGCGATCGCCGAACTGTATCGCGAGCTCGGTGGCGAGGTGATCTTCTACGGCAAGCCGCACCGGCCGATCTACGACCGCGCGATGGCGCTCGCGCGCGGACTCCGCGGCGCCGAGACGCCGCTTCCGCGCGTGCTGGCGATCGGCGATTCCGTCCGCACCGACCTCGCCGGCGCGCAGGCCTACGGCATCGATCTGTTGTTCGTCACCCGCGGCATCCATGCCGATGCCTTCGAGGGCATCGACCGGCTCGATGCTGCCGCCGTCGACGAATTGTTCGGCCACCCGCCGCTGGCGCTGACCCGCGAGCTGCGGTGGTAGCAGAAGCTCTCCGCCGTCATTGCCGGGCTTGACCCGGCAATCCATCCGCTTCGGATGAATGGACAATTTCGTGCGTCCGCTTTCGCGGACGATGGATGCGCGGGTCAAGCCCGCGCATGACGCCGTCGCAAACAAAAACGCGCCCCTTGCGGAGCGCGCTCTCGAAACTCGCCGGCTGATGCGTCGCGCTTACGCCGCGACGTGATCCGGGAACACCGCGTCGATCTTGGTCTTCAGCGTCGCCGCGTTGAACGGCTTGACGATGTAATTGTTCACGCCCGCCCGCTTGGCGGCGATCACGTTCTCGGTCTTGGACTCCGCCGTGATCATGATGAACGGCGTCTGCGACAGATTGGGATCGGCGCGGACTTCCTTCAAGAGGTCGTAGCCGGTCATCGGCTCCATGTTCCAGTCCGAGATCACCAGGCCGTACTTCTTGACCCGCATCTTCTCGAGCGCAGCCGAGCCGTCGCTGGCGTCGTCGATATGCTCGAAGCCGAGCTGCTTCAGAAGATTACGAATGATCCGGATCATGGTGCTGTAGTCGTCCACCACCAGGACCGACATTGACAAATCAACCGCCATCTTCAACTCCCAGGGGCACCGCATCGGTGCGCCGAAACGCCCCAACGGTGGGCTAAATTGTGGTTCTCCGAAGGACCCGGCGTTGGACACGCCCGGCCTCATCCGCAGACCAGAACTAGCACCGCTGATTAAACAGCCCGTTAACCGGGGGCGCCGGAGCGAACCCGCCATCGCCGCAGAAACCTCCGAAAAATGCCGACTTTCCCTGCATTTTGGGCATCCGGCACGTCCCCCGTAGTCTTACGGACGCGGCGTAACGGCATCCCGGGATGCAGCCCACGACGCCATGGCGGGTCGGGGCGCCGACTGCTAGGAAAGGCCGATGAATTATCGCCACGCCTTTCACGCCGGCAATTTCGCCGATGTCATCAAGCACATCGTGCTGGCCCGGATCCTCACTTATCTGCAGGAGAAGCCGGCGCCGTTTCGGGTGGTCGACAGCCATGCCGGCGCCGGGCTCTACGACCTCACCAGCGACGAGGCCCGCCGCGGCGGCGAATGGGTCACCGGGATCGCCCGGGTGATGCAGGCGCGGTTCAGCGACGAGGCCGGCGAACTGATCAGGCCCTATCTCGACATCATCCGCGCCTTCAACCCGCAACGCGACCTGACCGCCTATCCCGGATCGCCGCTGATCGCCCGCGCCCTGCTGCGCCCGCAGGACAGTATGGTCGCCAGCGAATTGGAGCCGCTGGCGCGCAAACAGCTGATCAATGCGCTGCGCCGCGACACCCAGGCGCGGGTGGTCGATCTCGACGGCTGGCAGGCGCTGACCGCGTTCGTGCCGCCGAAAGAACGCCGCGGCCTGGTGCTGATCGATCCGTCCTTCGAAAAGAAGGACGAATTCGAGCGATTGGCGCAGGGTTTCAGCACCGCTTACGGGAAATGGCCGACGGGCATCTATCAGTTGTGGTATCCGGTGAAGAACCGACGCGCCACCGACGCGCTGGCCGACCGCGTTGCAACCGTTGCCGCAGCCGGCGGCGACGGCAAGTGTCTGCGGCTGGAATTCAGCGTCGCACCGCAACAGCCGGACGGCGCGCTGACCTCGACCGGACTGCTGGTGGTGAATCCGCCATGGACGCTGGTGTCGGATTTGAGAGTCATCCTTCCTGAGCTGGAAAGACCTCTCGGCCAAGGGGGCGTCAGCCGTTATCGGCTCGAGCTACCTAAGCCCTGACGACTCACGCGCTGATTGGCGCGAAAAGTCGCATTTGGGGCGTAGTCAATCCGCGCAAATCCGTACTATGCTGAGTCATTGGACTGGCTTTACGTTCTGCTTCCGCGAATGGGGGCGGCGGAGTGACAAGGCCGTACTACCTCGGACCTGCGACGATCAGCAGGCCCAGCCTCGGCCGAGCTTTCCGGCAGCGCAACGCCAGGTCGCACCGACGCGCCGGCGCGCGACGGAAAGCATGCGGGAGGAGTTTCCGGAATGCCTAATACGGGAACGGTGAAGTTCTTCAATGGAGAACGCGGCTACGGGTTCATCAAGCCTGATGACGGTGGCCGCGACGTATTTGTTCATATCACTGCGGTCGAGCGTGCCGGCTTGAAGGATCTGACCGAAGGTCAGCGCATTTCATTCGAGGTCGAACCGGACAAAAAGGGCAAAGGCCCCAAGGCGGTCAATCTGGTGATTTCGTAGTTGTTGTCATGGGCTGTGCAAAACTGAACGCAGCCACGACGAACGCGACGGGCTTTGAAGTGACGGCGTAGCGAATACGACGCCGCGGCGCTCGCATGTGCGCGGCCCGACTACGCGGCGCTCCGCCCGACAACCCAGTCCAAAAAAAATCCCGGCCACGAGGGCCGGGAATGTTGATCGCCGAGTTTCTTGCTCGCGAAGGTTTCGTCGCGACGTTTAGAAATGATAGTTGATGCCGGCGCGGATGAGGCCGAAATTGTAGCCGTTCGGGGCGCCGGTGATGAAGAAGTTGTTGGTCGACAGGCTGCCGTAAAGATACTCGACCTTGGCGCTGAGCTTCGGCGCAAAGGCGAATTCGGCGCCGGCGCCGACCGTCCAGCCGGCCGAGGTGTGGCTCTCCGAGGACAGCAGATATTCGCCCTTCAGCTGACCGAAAGCGAGACCGCCGGTTGCGTAGAGCAGAATGTCGTTCATCGCATAGCCGACGCGGCCGCGTGCCGTCCCGAACCAGGGGTTCGAGAATTTGTAGGACGCGAAGGTGTCGTTGGCGGTCGAGAACTGAATATCGCCTTCGAGGCCGAAGACGATGTTGCCGCTCTGCCAATTGTAGCCGCCCTGAACGCCACCGCTGAATCCGGACGGCTTGGTGATGTTGTTGGTGACGTTGCCGAACGCGTAGCCGAGATTGCCGCCCAGATACGGGCCGGCCCAGCTGAAGGCGTTGAGGGGCTGATTCACGGTGTAGGGCGTCCGTGAGCCGTAATAGCCCATATCCGCCGCCTGTGCCGTGGACCCCGTTGCGGCGATTACGGTCGCCGCGGCCATCGCAAGTTTACGCATCTTACTCTCCTCGACGGCAGGGACGCTGCTTGCGCGCGCCGTCCGTCCAGCCCTCGGCCACAAATGGCCGACGAAAAAGCGATCCGGATGGTTACGGATTTCCGCTCTTTTCCGGTAAGATTTATCGAGAGTTTTAAGTTAAGCGGTTGTAAATCGGCTGGCGGTTCCTGATCGCATTCTTAACGAGAGCTTAATTCACGGGGGGTGGCGAAAGATCGTCGCCCCGTGGGATGGCAACGCGATGTGGGTTCCGGCCGCGTGCCGCTGGCACCGACCACGCCGAACGCCTAATTTAGGACCATGAATCACGACCCCGCCGAGACCCGCGACACGGCGGCCGCGCCGCTTGCGGACACCGAATCCCCATCGCCGGTCTCGCCCGAACTAACGCCGCACCCCGCGCCCGCCGCGCAGGACATCGACACCGCGACCGCCGAACTGACGGTGGACGAGGACGACGAGGCACGCCTGCCGGAGATCGAGGACGACAGCGCCGAGGTCGCCGACGGCCCGTTGGCGGTCGGCCGCGCCGCGATCGAGCAGGCGGTCCGGCTGGCGCCGACCTCACCCGGCGTCTACCGCATGCTGAACGCCGCGCACGACGTGCTCTATGTCGGCAAGGCCAAGAACGTGAAGAAGCGGTTGTCGTCCTATGCGCGGCCGACCGGCCACGTGATGCGGATCGCGCGGATGATCGCCGCCACCGTCACCGTCGAGATCATTTCGACGTCGACCGAGACCGAGGCGCTGCTGCTCGAAGCCAATCTGATCAAGCAGCTCCGGCCGCGCTTCAACGTGCTGCTGCGCGACGACAAGTCGTTTCCCTATATCCTGATCACCGGCGACCATTGGGCGCCGCAGATTCTCAAGCATCGCGGCGCGCAGAGCCGCCCAGGGCGCTATTTCGGCCCGTTCGCCTCGGTCGGCGCGGTCAACCGAACCATCACGGCGCTGCAGCGCGCGTTTCTGGTGCGCTCCTGCACCGATTCGTTCTTCGAGAGCCGCACCCGCCCCTGCCTGCTGTATCAAATCCGGCGCTGCTCCGGCCCTTGCACCGGCGAGGTCGATTTTCCCGGCTACACCGAACTGGTGCGCGAGGCGAAAGACTTCCTGTCCGGCCGCAGCCGGGCGGTGAAGCAGGAGCTCGCGGTCGAGATGGAGAAGGCCTCGAACGAGCTCGAATTCGAGACCGCGGCGCTGTATCGCGACCGCCTGGCGGCGCTGTCGGCGATCCAGTCCCAGCAGGGCATCAACCCGCGCACCGTCGAGGAAGCCGACGTGTTCGCGATCTATCAGGAGGGCGGCTATTCCTGCGTCGAAGTGTTCTTCTTCCGCACCGGGCAGAACTGGGGCAACCGCGCCTACTTCCCCCGCGCCGAGAAGTCGTTCACCCCGGAGGAAGTGCTGGCGTCGTTCCTGGCTCAATTCTACGACGACAAGCCGCCACCGAAGCTGATCCTGCTGTCGCACGACATCGAGGACTGCGCGCTGCTGGCCGATGCGCTTTGCATCAAGGCGGACCGCAAGGTCGAGATCTCGACGCCGAAGCGCGGCGAGAAGAAGGAGCTGGTCGCGCACGCGCTGACCAATGCGCGCGAGGCGCTCGGCCGCAAGCTCGCCGACACCGCGACCCAGACGAGACTGCTGCAGGGCCTCGCCACCACGCTGGGACTGCCGAAGCCGCCGCAGCGGATCGAGGTCTACGACAACAGCCACATCCAGGGCACCAACGCGGTCGGCGCGATGATCGTCGCCGGCCCGGACGGCTTCATCAAGAACCAGTACCGCAAGTTCAACATCCGCTCCGAAGGCCTCACCCCGGGCGACGACTACGCGATGATGCGCGAGGTGCTGGAGCGGCGGTTCAAGCGGCTGGCCGCCGCGAAGGCCGAAGGCGAGGCGGCGAAGCCGAACGACGACGAGACTCCGCAATGGCCCGATCTCGTGATCATCGACGGCGGCCGCGGCCAGCTCAACGCCGCGCGCGGCGTGCTGACCGAGCTCGGGCTCGACGCCGAGGTGACGCTGCTCGGCGTCGCCAAGGGGCCGGATCGCGACGCCGGCCGCGAAACGCTGTTCATGCCGGAGCGCGAGGCGATCAAGCTCGAGCCCCGCGACCCGGTGCTGTATTTCATCCAGCGGCTGCGCGACGAGGCGCATCGCTTCGTGATCGGCTCGCACCGCAAGCTGCGCAAGAAGGACATCCGCGAGGCCGGGCTGCAGGAGATTCCCGGCATCGGTCCGTCGCGCAAGCGCGCGCTGTTGCACCATTTCGGCACCCTGAAGGAGATCGAGCGCGCCTCGCTCGGCGACCTCGGCAAGGTTCCTGGGATCAGCGCCGAAAGCGCCCGCCGGATCTTCGATTTCTTTCATCCGGGGCCGGGCTGAAGCCCGACCAAAGTCGTCTGCGGACCGGGCCGATCTGAACCATGCGGATTTCACCTTTTCCTGATACGGATCGGAGGGCGCCTTCGTGGGAGTTGACCTTCCGGCGCGGGCAGTATTGGTAAGTTTGATGAACGATGTTTCGACCAGAGCGCCGGCGCGGGGAGCGAAGTCGCTGACGCTTCCGAATATCCTGACCTACGCCCGCATCGCGGCGATTCCGGTCGTGGTCGGCTGCATCTATGCGCAGTCGATCATGGGCGGCCCGCTCGCGCTGCGCTGGGTCGCTCTGGCGGTGTTCATCGCGGCCGCGATCACCGACTTCCTCGACGGCTATTACGCCCGGATCTGGGACCAGCACTCGGCGTTCGGCCGGATGCTCGACCCGATCGCCGACAAGCTGCTGGTAGCATCCTGCCTGCTGATGCTCGCCGCCGACGGTATCATCCATGGCTGGACGCTGTGGGCCGCGATCGTGATCCTGTGCCGCGAGATCCTGGTCTCCGGCCTGCGGGAATATCTCGCCGCATTGCGGGTCAGCGTGCCGGTCACCAAGCTGGCGAAATGGAAGACCACGGTGCAATTGGTGGCGATCGGCTTCCTGCTCGCCGGCGACGCCGGCGACGAGGTGCTGCCCTACACCACCCAGATCGGCCTGGCCCTGCTGTGGATATCCGCGCTGGTGACGATGTACACCGGCTACGACTATTTCCGCGCCGGCATCCATCACCTGATCGAAGAGGATTCGCGATGAAGGTGAAATACTTCGCCTGGGTCCGCGAGCGGATCGGCCTCGACGAGGAGACCATCGAGCCGCCGGCCGAGGTCGCGACCGTGTCCGATCTGATCGGCTGGCTGTCGGCGCGCGGCGAAGGCTATGCCTTCGCGTTCGAAAAGCCGGGCGTGATCCGCACCGCGCTCGACCGCACCCATGTGCGCCCCGACACGCCGATCGCTGGCGCCCGCGAGGTCGCCTTTTTCCCGCCGATGACCGGCGGCTGAGCGCGCCGCGCACGGGATGATCCGATGACCGTTCCGGTGACGATCCGCATTCAGGACGCCGATTTCGACATCGCCGCAGAGATCGCGGCTATGTCGAAAGGGCGCACCGATATCGGCGCGGTGGTGAGTTTCAGCGGCATCTGCCGCGGCGCCGAAGGCGATGATGCGGTCGCAGCACTGACGCTCGAGCATTATCCCGGCATGGCGGAAGACGAGATCGGCCGCCACGCCGCCGAAGCCGTGAAGCGCTGGCCGGTGACCGCACTGACCATAGTCCACCGCGTCGGCCGGATGCTGCCGGGCGACAACATCGTGCTGGTGCTGGCCGCGTCGTCGCACCGGCAAGCCGCATTCGCAGCGGCCGAATTCCTGATGGATTATCTGAAGGCCAACGCGCCGTTCTGGAAGCGCGAGGAGCGCGCCGACGGCACGCGCTGGGTCGAGGCGCACGACCGCGACGACGCGGCCGCCGCGCGATGGAGCAAGGATTGATGGCGAAACAAGCGAAGGCGAAAGCCGCGAAGAAGAAGACGCCGGCGAAGCGGCCTGCCAAGCCCCGCGCCGCGGCAAAAGTCACCCCGGCCTCCGGGCACGAGCGACCGGCGAAGCGCCGCGTCGCCGTGGCGATGCCGCTGGATCTCGAACTCGATCCCTACGAAATGTTTCCGGGCGAACTGGTCAGCCTGCTCGACTTCGTCCGCTTCGCCGTGAGCCGCTTCGCCGAGGCCGGCGTGGTGTTCGCACACGGTACCACCGATCCGATCGCCGAAGCCGTGTTCCTGATCGGCGAAGCGCTGCATCTGCATCCCGACCAGTTCGAGATGTTCGCGACCGCACGCGTCACCGATCACGAGGCCGTTGGGATTCTCCATCTCATCGAGCAACGCATCACGACGCGGCTGCCCGCCGCCTATCTCGTCAACAAGATCTACATGCGCGGCGTGCCGTTCTACGTCGACGAACGCGTGATCGTGCCGCGCTCCTATATCGGCGAACTGCTCGACTCGCATTTCGACGGCGGCGAGACCTCGCTGATCGGCGATCCGGAAGCAGTCGCGCGCGTGCTCGATCTGTGCACTGGCTCGGGTTGCCTCGCAATTCTCGCGGCGCGCAGCTTTCCCAATGCGGCCGTCGACGCCGTCGATCTGTCGGAGGATGCGCTCGCGGTCGCAACCCGCAACGTCGCCGACCACCATCTTGGGGATCGCCTCTCGCTGCATCACGGCGACCTGTTCGCGCCGCTGCTGCAGGATGCCCGCTACGATCTGATCATCACCAACCCGCCTTACGTCGACGCCGACGGCATGGCGAATCTGCCGGCCGAATGCCGCGCCGAACCGGCGATGGCGTTCGACGGCGGCGACGATGGACTCGATATCATCCGCCGGATTCTGGCCGAGGCGAAGGATCATCTCACGCCGGACGGCGGCCTGCTGTGCGAAGTCGGCCGCTGCCGCCCCGCGATCGAACAGGACTTCCCGCATCTGCCGCTGCTGTGGCTCGACAGCGAGGATTCCGAAGGCGAAGTGTTCTGGATCGCCGCGGCGGATTTGTAGACGATTAGAGCAGCTCTGGTTTTGATGGAATCACCGCCGTCATCCTGAGGTGCCCGCTGGGCCGCGCATGCGCGGCGCTGCGGGCCTCGAAGGATGAGCCGCGAGCGGCTTGGCCGCATCCTTCGAGGCTCGCTGCGCTCGCACCTCAGGATGACGACTCAGCACGCGAGAATGACGCGTTGCTTCAATCATTCGATGAAGTGCTCTAGTTCGAGCGACCATCTCTCGCCGTCATTCCGGGTTCGCGCTGCGCGCGCCCCGGAATGACGTTGATAGGAGGTCCCCCACAACGAGCTGCTACTAGCCAGAAAGGCTACTACTCGCTCGTTCCGAACCGCAACATCGCAAATTCCGTATCGTCATAAGCGCGCCGCTCCAGCTCGACGAAACCGTCCGGCGCGGCGAAGCCGGCGTCCTTGGCTTCCTCGACGATCACCAGCGCGTCGGGCGTGAGCCAGCCGCCGTCGCGCAGCGAGGCCAATGCTTTCTCGGCGAATCCCATGCGATAGGGCGGATCGAGGAACACCAGTGAAAACGGCTCGACCGGATGCGCCGGGCCGAGATTGGTGGCGTCGCGGCGATACACTTTGCTGACGCCGCCGAGGCCGAGCGCCTCGACATTGGCGCGGAGCAGCGCGCGAGCTTCCGCGCCATTGTCGACGAACAGCGTGAACTTGGCGCCGCGCGACGCCGCCTCGATGCCGAGCGCGCCGGTGCCGGCGAACAGATCGAGCACGCGCGCGTCACCGATCGGGTCGCCGTAGGCGTGCATCAGGATATTGAACAGCGACTCGCGCAGCCGATCCGCCGTCGGGCGGATGTCGCGCGACGACGGCGCCACCAGATTGCGGCCCCGCAGCCGCCCGCCGATCACGCGCATCGGTTAGTCCTCGCGAGGTGCCGGTTCGCGCTTGCCGTGATAGCGCCGGGCGGGGCCGCGGGTGAGGCCCCGGTCGCCGCCGCTGCCGGTGCGCTCGACCTTGACCTTGCGGCCCTTGCGGTCCTCGACCGCGCCGCGCTTGGTCGGGGCTTTCTTCTTCGGCGCCGGCGCCGCCTCGGCAGCAGCGACGGGCCTGCCCGGACGCGGCTTCGGCCGCGCCTCGCTCGGCGACGGCCCGCCGAAATCGGCGCCCGCGAGCTGGATGATCTTGTCGCCGAGCTGCTCGCGCAGCACCCGCGTCTTGACCTCCTCGACCTCGCCTTCCTCGATCTCCAGCAACTGGAACGGGCCGTAGGAGACCCGGATCAGCCGGTTCACCTCGAGGCCGAGATGCGCCAGCACGTTGCGGACTTCGCGGTTCTTGCCTTCGCGGATCGCGAACACCAGCCAGACATTGGCGCCCTGGTCGCGTTCGAGCTTGGCTTCGATCTCGCCGTATTTGACGCCGTCGACCTCGATGCCGTTCTTCAACTCGTCGAGCTGCGCCTGGGTGACTTCGCCATGGGCGCGGACGCGGTAGCGCCGCAGCCAGCCGGTCTCCGGCAGTTCGAGCGCGCGCGCCAGCCCGCCGTCATTGGTCAGCAGCAGCAGGCCCTCGGTGTTGAAGTCGAGCCGGCCGATCGAGATCAGGCGCGGCAGGTCTTCGGGCAGATTGTCGAACACCGTCGGCCGCCCCTCGGGATCGGCATGGGTGGTCATCAGCCCGCGCGGCTTGTGATACAGGAACAGCCGCGTGCGCTCGCGCTCCGGCAACGGCTTGCCGTCGACGGTGATGACGTCGGAGGGCATCACGTCGAGCGCCGGACTGTCGATCACCAGGCCGTTGACCGCGACGCGGCCCTCGGTGACCCAGGTCTCGGCGTCGCGGCGCGAACACAGGCCGGCGCGGGCGACCACCTTGGCGATGCGATCGCCGGTCTTGTCGTCGGCTCTCGCCGCCGGCGGCGCGCGACGTTCCTTCTTCGGCTCGGTCTTCGGCCGCTCGCGATAGGCGCCGCGGCCGCCGAAGGCCGGGCGCTTGGCGAAAATCTTGGTGTCGTCCTCGTTGGCGCGGCGCGGCCGGTCGAAACCGCGTTCGCCGGCGTCGCGGCTGCGCGGACGATCGGCCGAACGGGTCTCGCTGCGCGGATGTTCGTGCCAGTCGCCCGACCGTTCGCGGCGTTCGAACTTGGGACGATCGCCACCGCGATCCTCGCGCGGCTTGTCGAACCGCGGCTTGTCGAAGCTGCGCGGGCCGCGCTCGCTGCGCTCGGCGGAGGCGCCGTCGCGCTTCTGCCAAGGCTTGGATTCGCCGCGATCGGCCCCGCGATCCGGACGGCTGCCGAACTCCTTGCGCGGGCCACGATCCGGGGCGCCGCGGCCGAATTTCCGATCGCCGCCCTCGCGCGGCTTGAACGGGCGCTTGTCGCCGCCTTCGCGCGGCGTATAGGGACGCTTCTCGCCGTCCCCGCGCTGTGCGTAAGCGCGCTTCTCGCCGCCGCCGTCGCGGGCCGCGTAAGGCCGCTTGTCGCCACCTGCGCGGGGCGTATAGGGCCGCTTCTCACCATCCCCGCGCGGCGCATAAGAGCGCTTCTCGCCGCCGGCGCGGGCGGCGTAAGGACGCTTCTCGCCACCGCCTTCGCGCGGCGTATAGGGCCGCTTGTCGCCACCCTCGCGGGGCGTATACGGGCGTTTTTCGCCGCCTTCCCGCGAGGCATAGGGCTTGCGGTCGCCGAATTTCTTGTCGCCGAACCGGCCTGCCGGACGGGCGCCGTCACCGCGGTCGGCGCGCGGCGTATAGGGCCGTTTGTCGCCGCCCTCGCGCGGCGCGAACGAGCGCTTGTCGCCGAACTCCTTGCGCGGACCGCGCTCGGGACGGTCGCCGCCGCTGCGCGCGGGGCGCTCGTCGCGGTTGAAACGCGGACGCGGCGCGTCGCCGTCGTCGCGGCGCGGCCGAGCCTCGAAATCGCGGCGCGGCGCAGCACCCTCGCGCTTCACGTAGGGCCGCTTGCCCTCGCCGCCGAAGCTGCGCTTGGCGTCGCCGCCGGGCGCTTTTTTGGCAAAAGGCTTGTCGCCGCGGGGCTCATAAGCCTCGCCGCGCTTGGCGAATTTCTTCTCCGGGCCGCGCGCCGCGCCGGACCGGCCCTTGCCGCCGGAGGCACTCTTGCCGCCGCCCGGCCCCTTGCCGCCCGCGCCTTTGCCGCCGAAGCCGCCCTTCCCGCCGGAAGCGCCTTTGCCGCCGGAAGCGCCCTTGCCGGCGCCGGGCCGATCGCGGCGACCCCGCGCGGAAGCGTTGTTTTTGTCGGTGTCGCGGGGCATGACTGGTCTTTCTGCAGGATCCGTCCGGGATCGGAAATGGGACTCAGGCGGTCGGGAACGGGCTCACACGACGTTGACGGGCGCTCTCGACGAAGGCGCATGGTCGACGCAAAACCGGCATCCACGTTTGCTGAATGGCGTCTCCTAGCAGAGTTTTCGGGACGATACGAGCCATATGACGACACCCTCCTTCATGGATCTGGCGCTGGCCGCCGCGCAAACCGCCGGGCAAGCCGGCGAAGTGCCGATCGGCTGCGTCATCGTCCGCGCCGGCGCGGTGATCGCCAGCGCCGGCAACCGCACCCTGACCGACCGCGACCCCACCGCCCATGCCGAGCTCCTGGCAATCCGCGAAGCCGCGCGAAAACTCGGCAGCGAGCGGCTGGTCGATTGCGATCTCTACGTCACGCTGGAGCCGTGCACGATGTGCGCCGGCGCGATCTCGTTCGCGCGCATCCGCCGGCTGTATTTCGGCGCGTTCGATCCGAAGGGCGGCGCGGTCGAGTCGGGCGTCCGCTTCTTCGGCCAGCCGACCTGCCACCACGCCCCGGAGATCTATTCCGGCGTCGGCGAACGCGAGGCCGCCGCGCTGCTGCGGGAGTTTTTCCGGGCGCGGCGGTGAAGGTGACGGCGACGTTTCGGCCCGATGGCGCCCCCGCGAGCGTCATCCTGAGGTGCTCGCCGTCTTCGGCGAGCCTCGAAGGATGGCGCGTCACCGGCACTGAGGCTGTCATGCCTGCGGCCGATCCTTCGAGGCTCGCTGCGCTCGCACCCCGGATCAAGTCCGGGGCTGGCTCTCAGGATGACGGAGCGCGTTGCGAAAGCGCGCGCACCGAACAATGAACTATCAAACAGCCACGCTGAATTCTTCTCGCGGCTCGCTGAGCCCGAGGTGTGCACCCGTCGCTTCACAGCGAGGGGTGGGGGCGCGCCGCGTGGCGCAAGGTTGGTGAGGTTCGCGAGGGCTTGCGATCCCTCGCGCAACGCCTCGTCGGCGCGCCCACCGCGGCGGTTTTGGGCATCGGGACCGTTCTTCCGGGAGCACAGCGGAGCGGGATCTCCCCGGCCTTGCTGCGCCCGTCCAGCCACGAAAGCGGCAGCCGCTCGTAGTAGCGGCGGACGGTGACCTTCTGCCTCCCGGACGCGTGCTTGCGAGGCACGACGCGCAGGACGCCGCGTCCATCCGGCTTTGCTGACCAGCGCCAGCTCCGCCGAACCATCGTTCCGGACCGGTTCCCCGGCCTTCGCGATCTGTCCCGCTTGTACGACGCCTCGCGAAGCGCCCCTCACGGACAGGACGGTGCGGACTATAATCATAATAGGATTATTGTCAAGTAATGTTTTGTCTCGTGTCCCGGACGCGCTGCGGCACGAAGTGCCGCTGCGCAGATCCGGGACCCCGGTTAGCGCCCTCACGACGGTCATTGCCTCGTAGTCAGAAACCGGGGTCCCGCATCTGCGGCGCAGCGCTGCGCGCTGCACCGCGTGCGGGACACGCTGATCATCGTGGAACTGCTGCGAATTGATCGAAGATGGCCGGGTCGCCCGACCAACGCTGAAACCCTCACGTCTCCGTCATTCCGGGGCGAGCCGACGCGCGGTCACGCGCGTCGGCGCGAACCAGGAATCCATAACCACCGCGCTCGGCGGTGAGGCATGAGGGTTGCGGCACTGTGCCTTGCCGCGAGTCCAGGGGATATGGATTCCGGGCTCGCGAGCTGCGCTCGCGCCCCGGAATGACAATGGAGAGGCATTGCCCAAACAATCGTCTCGAAGCATCCTTGCGCCGATGCAAGAGCGGACTACGCTGCGCGATCTACTCCGTGCGACTCGGTGAGGAGAGCCATGACTGCGAACAAGCGCGCTTTGGGCAGCGACTTGAAGACAATTGACGCCCACATCATCACCGCCGAGGAATATGACGAGATTCCGGAACTGACGGACGAGGATTTTGCCCGCGCCGATCTGTATCGCGGCGGCAAGCTGATCAGCCGCGGCCGGCCGAAATCCGACGACCCGAAGCAGGCGGTGTCACTGCGGCTCGACGCCGAAGTGCTGCGCTGGTTCAAGAGCACCGGCCCCGGCTATCAGGCGCGAATGGGCGAGGTGTTGAAGCAGCACATGACGAGGAAGAAGGCGGAGGGGAAGATCAAGCCGTAGCGTTTAGCGCCGCGACACCCAAGGCGGCGGGGAAGGGCGATGGTTTCACTGCGCTCAACCTATCCTCCGCGCTGCCGTCGGATATCGAGGTGCAGTACCAACTTGAAGCCCAGCTCGGCAACACCCGCCTCTACCTATAGTTGAAGTTGGAAGCCCTTCAAAACCATGGCAAACATGTGGCGCCCTACTTTGACCGCGGTGACAGATGACGAAAAGCGACGGAACCAAACCTGACGGGCAACACGACGAAGAAATTGAGCAAATCAAGCACCATTCACTCGTCTATCTATATAAGATTGTTCATATTTTCGCATTTACAGCACACGCACTAGCTCAGATTGCCTGCGATTTTGCCATTATCTACGCGATATTGCGGTCCATTCAGTGGATGGAAGGTCACGTAAGTCATGACTATGAATTTTTGACCCTGAACGTGCATAAGATCATTTTTCACGTTGACGTATTGGTACTGCTGAGTTTCGTCTTATTTCTCGCTGGTAAGGTGGGATTCAATCTATGGGCCTCGATAAGGCATAACAAAAAATGACTATGCTGGATCTCAGTCTAAGGGCTCTTCCGCGCGAACTTTTTCGCGAAGCACGGCTTGCGGGGACCATAGGCTTGACCGCGGCGACCGTCGGCGTGGCTCTTGGAATTATTTCTCAACTATCAGGATACGAGATTGTAAGCCTTCCCGTTCAGAAGGGAATTGAACAATCACCATCGCTTACTCCCACTCCAAACGAGGATAACGACATTGAAAAAGCCAATTTGTTGGTTGCTACAAAAGAGACTTTGACAAACCAAGCGGTCATTCACGCCCTGGGTCTACCAATGCTGCTCGCCGCTGAGGCCGGCTCAGAAATAAGCTTCAGTACACTCGCTTCCCCTAGGCCAAATTTCAAACTTGAGAAGAAGGAGTCCCTCGCCCTATATACCGCACGAATTTGGCTAGCTGACCCTGGCTATTCGCGTGCGAATACTGCCCACGGACAACTAATCCTCGGCGACCAAATAGATGGCAACCGGACCAATCTGGTTACAACTTCTGGCAGATTATTTTCTTATGGTTACTCTGCTGACCCAGGACACCATTTCGGCTATTCAGTGAACTCGAAGGAAATTACCTTCGAACTCTTACAGAATTTTAGAATGAGTAACGAGGCCAAATTATCACCTACAATCGAGAGCAGCTCGCTTTACAGGATGTATCGCATGGACACGACAGCATTCTCGGAAATTACTGCTGTGAGCGGCTCATCGCTGCGCAGCAGCGGCATGAAATTCTGACGCCGGATATGCGAACTGCTGAGAAATATGAGAAGTTCGTGAGTCGAAGCGCTACTCTGGTCAAGTGACCTGAGGCTCGAAAGTCAATACGTTAGCCGACGCACTCTGGAACGACGAAGCTTGACGGAGGCGCTTGCGCCGCGCACTTGATGGCGAGCGGGCATCTCTCAATCCGCTACTCGCACTGGCAGAGACGAACCGAGGCACGGCAGATCAGGACAATTTGATCGCTTGAGCGCTCCTTGATCCATCAAAGAATACCCTGCGCCCTACAACCACTTCTTCCACTTGAAGAACATATACGGCAGCACCGCGGCCATCAGCATCATGCCGAGCGCCATGGTGTAGCCGTGGGCCCATTGCAGTTCGGGCATGAATTTGAAGTTCATGCCGTAGACCGAGGCGATCAGGGTCGGCGGCATCAGGACGACGGCCATCACCGAGAACAGCTTGATGATGTTGTTCTGCTCGAGATTGACGACGCCCAGCATGGCGTCGAGCACGAAGGTGATCTTGTTCGACAGGTAGCTGGCGTGGTCGGTCAGCGAGATCACATCGCGCTGCATGGTCTTGAGCTGGGTGCGGCTGTCCTTCGGCCATTTCAGGCCCTCGCCCTCGACGGTGAGGAAGGCGACCAGGCGGCCGATCGAGACCAGGCTCTCGCGCACCTTGGAGACGAGGTCGCCCTTGCGGCCGATCGCGATCAGGATCTCGGAATAGCGCTTCTGGTGGCCGGTGCGGGCCGAGCCCTCGGGCTCGAAGATCTCGCGGCTGACGTCGTCGACGTCGGCGCCGGCGCGCTCCAGAATGTCGGCGCAGCGGTCGATCACGGCGTCGAGCAGTTCGAGCAGCACGGTCTCGCCGGTGGCGGCGAAGGACGGGGTGCGGGCGAGCCGGTTCTCGATCACCGCGAACGGCCGCGGCTCGTCATAGCGCACCGTCACCAGGCGCTTGCCGGCCAGGATGAAGGTGACCGGCGACAGCCGCGGCGAGGTGGTGTCGGCGCCGCACATCAAGCTGGCGGTCATATAGCGGGCGCCGTTCTCGATATACAGACGGCTGGAGATCTCGATCTCCTGCATGTCCTCGCGCGTCGGCACCGCGATCCCGGCCAGCTTTTCCACCGCGTGGTCCTCGTCCGGCGTCGGCCGCTCGAGGTCGATCCACACCGTGTCCTCGGGCAGCGCGGCGAAATCGACCGAGGCGGCCCGCTTCAGCGCGGAATCGACGGGGGAAAAAAGCGCAAGCATGGCAACTCCGGACAGGACGGACGACGATCCGCGGGGGTGGCTCGGCCCGTCACTGCGCAACCGGGCCGGATTTGGCAAGGCCCAATCCACGGAGGTGGCGAACCTTGCCGATGTCGATGACGCGACTGTGACGGCGCCGCGGCGCGGCCGGCGCCGACTGCACAGGGATTGATCAGCTCGCGAGCCGTCTGAGGCATAAATATCACAGCCCGACTTCCGTCGTACGAAACCGTCATCAGCACGCTGGAAACCGACCGCCATTCAGCGATAATCAAGATTGTGGAATCATGATTTCGCTGAAGTCGTGAAGCCGCTGGTCGGTGTTGATTACCGTCCGGCGCAGAAGGTCGATTGGAACGATAGAATGGCGTCGATGGCATCGAGACTGGGACTGCTGGCGGTAGGTTTGCTGCTGTCGGGCTGCATGCAGACCACCTACCAGGCGGCGCCGGAAGCGACGCTGAAGCCGAACGACAAGGCGCAGCTCGCCAAAGCGCGCTACGCCAAGGTGTCGGTGCCGGAACAGTTCCGCCGCGCCATCGTCGACTATCACCGCAAGGAAACGCCCGGCACCATCGTGGTCGATTCCGACAATCATTATCTCTACCTGGTGCAGGACGGCGGCAAGGCGATCCGCTACGGCGTCACCGTCGGCGAGGAAGCGCTGGCCTTCTCCGGCATCGCCCGGGTCGGCAACATGGCGGAATGGCCGAAGTGGACGCCGACCGCGGACATCCACAAGCGGATCGAAGGCCTGCCGGCCTCGGTGCCCGGCGGCGTCGACAACCCGCTCGGCGCCCGCGCGTTGTATCTCTATCAGGGCAACCGCGACACCCTGTTCCGGATCCACGGCACCAACCAGCCGGAATATATCGGCGCCTCGATTTCCTCGGGCTGCATCCGCATGACCAATGAGGACGTCATCGACCTGTACACCCGGGTCAAGAACGGCACCATCGTGGTGGTGCTGGAGCCCAAGCACGGCGACTCGCCGTACAATTCGAAGATGGCGCAGGGCAGCGGCACCGCGACGCAGTAACGCGACGCGGCGGGCGCCCGGCGGATCCCTCCGCAGAATTCGAAAAGCGCCGGTTTTCCGGCGCTTTTTTATTGCGGAAGCGCACCCCAAGCACGGCGCGCCCCCTCTCCCGCTTGCGGGAGAGGGTTGGGGTGAGGGCGAGCCAGGCACTGACTCAGCAAGCTCGGAGCGAAGTGCCCTCACCCGTCCCGGCTTCGCTGCGCTACGCCGGGCCGACCTCTCCCGCAAGCGGGAGAGGTTGCGCTGTGCCGGCTGCGAGCTCTGATCGAAAACGTCACGCCAGCGGACTCGGCTCGCATCGCGCAGAAAGCTGACGCTACCGCAGTTCCGACTGCCGCTCACCCCGCGACTTCTTCGGCTTTCTCTTCGCCTTGCTGCTCGCCGGCGGCGGCTCTGGCTTGGCGGCTTGCTCGCCCTGCTCCGGCTCAACCTGCTGCGGCGGCGCGTTCTCAGGCTGAGCCTGCTGCGGCGAGCGGTTGGGGTCGCGGTCCTGTGGCTCGCCGGCCGCCACCTCGCGCGGCGGCGCTTCGGCCGGGCGCTCCGCCGGCAGCAGCGGCGCGATGACGGGCAGCGGCTCCCACACCTCCCATTGACACATCTTGTAGCCGCCGCGACGCTCGGCGAGATCGAGGTGGACGTGCTCCTCGTGATAGCCGTCCGAGCCCGGGCCGAGCACGGTGGCGAAGCGGTCGCACACCGACTGCCGCACGCTCTCGCGCACCGCGCGCGGCGCGGCGCGGTCGGTCAGCGACAGCATGCGGCCATCGGCCAGCTTGAAGCCGCGCAGATCGATCGCATTGGCGCGGCCGTGCTCCGACAGCTTGGCCCCGCGCACCCGGTTGCGACCGCGGCAATCGTAGGAGTCGTAATTGTCGAGCGCGGCGAGACGCGTGGCCAACGACGCGGCGAGCGGCGCGAGGTCGCTGCGAACCCAGTCGACGAGCGCGCTGGCCATCGGGCAGCGCAACGTCGCCGCCGGCGTCAGCGGCACGCGGCTGCCGTCCGGCAACACCACCGCTTCGAGCTTCACCAGATCGGTTCCGCCACAACTGCCGGGGCCGGCAATGTCGGCAAGGCTCGGCGCGATCGCGATCGCGTCGGTCAGCGCCAGCCGGCATGCCGAGGGCGGCTTCGGCTCCGGCTTCGGCTCCGGCTTCGGCGGCGGCGCCGCTTCCGCCTGCGGCGCATCGGCCTCGGGCCGGTCCGCCGCGCGTTCGCCCTGCAGTTGCGGCGCCTCGGCCGGGCGCGGCTTCGGCAACGGTATCTCACCCTGCGCCCACGCGGACGACGCGCCGAGCACAACCAGCGCGATCAGCACCGCGCGCGTCGACGCTTTGCCGCGGAACAATTTGCGACAAGACCGTTTTCGCCCGGCCGTCTCCGCGCTAAGGTCGCGCCCAATCCATGAAGGATAACAATCAGGAGGAACGATTTGATGCTTGGACTGATGCAAGACTGGCCTTTGCTGTGTCACCGGATCATCGAGCATGCGGCGCAGGTCCATGGCAACCAGGAGGTGGTCACCCGTTCGGTGGAGGGGCCGATCGTCCGCACCACCTATGCGCAGATCCATCGTCGGGCGCTGAAGGTGAGCCAGATGCTGGACCGCGCCGGCATCAAGCTCGGCGACCGCGTCGCGACGATCGCCTGGAACACCGCCCGGCATCTGGAATGCTGGTACGGCATCATGGGAATCGGCGCGATCTGCCATACGGTCAATCCGCGGCTTTTTCCGGACCAGATCGTCTGGATCGTCAATCATGCCCAGGACCGGGTGATGATCACCGATCTCACCTTTATCCCGATCCTCGAAAAGATCGCCGACAAGATGCCGAGCGTGGAGCGCTACATCGTGCTCACCGATGCGGAACACATGCCGCAGACCACGCTGAAGAACGCGGTCGCCTACGAGGAATGGCTGAAGGAGGCCGACGGCGACTTCGCATGGAAGAGCTTCGACGAGAACACCGCGGCGGCGATGTGCTACACCTCGGGCACCACCGGCGATCCCAAGGGCGTGCTGTATTCGCACCGCTCCAACGTGCTGCACGCGCTGATGGCCAACAACGGCGACTCGCTCGGCACCCGCGCGTCCGACACCATGCTGCCGGTGGTGCCGCTGTTCCACGCCAATTCCTGGGGTATCGCGTTCTCGGCGCCGTCGATGGGCACCAAGCTGGTGATGCCCGGCGCCAAGCTCGACGGCGCCTCGGTCTATGAACTGCTGTCGACCGAGAAGGTGACGCACACGGCCGGTGTTCCCACGGTGTGGCTGATGCTGCTGCAATACATGGCCAAGGAAAAGCTGACGCTGCCGGATCTGAGGATGGTGGTGTGCGGCGGCTCGGCGATGCCGCGCTCGATGATCAAGGCGTTCGTCGACATGGGCTGCGAGGCGCGCCACGCCTGGGGCATGACCGAGATGAGCCCGATCGGCACGCTGGCGGCGCTGAAGCCGCCCTTCGACAAGCTCGAAGGCGACGAGCGGCTCGACCGGCTGTCGACCCAGGGCTATCCGCCGTTCGGCGTGCAGATGAAGATCACCGACGATGCCGGCACGGACGTGCCGTGGGACGGCAAGACCTTCGGCCGGCTCAAAGTGTCGGGCCCGGCGGTCGCGAAAGCGTACTACCGCGTCGACACCGAGATCCTCGACGATCAGGGCTTCTTCGACACCGGCGACGTCGCCACCGTCGACGCCGACGCCTATATGCGGATCACCGACCGCTCCAAGGACGTGATCAAGTCCGGCGGCGAGTGGATCTCGTCGATCGACCTGGAGAATCTCGCGGTCGGCCACCCCAAGGTGGCGGAAGCCGCGGTGATCGGCGTGTATCACCCGAAATGGGACGAGCGGCCGCTCTTGATCTGCCAGCTCAAGCCGGACGTCACCTGCACCCGCGACGAGATCCTGCAATACATGGACGGCAAGATCGCCAAATGGTGGATGCCCGACGACATCGTGTTCGTCGAAGCGATCCCGCATACGGCGACCGGCAAGATCCTGAAGACCGCCTTGCGCGATCAGTTCAAGACCTACAGCCTGCCGAACGCGGCGGCGTGAGGACGGCTGTTTTCGCAAGGCGTCGCCACCGGCACGGTGCAACCTCTCCCGCTTGCGGGGGAGGTCGGATCGCGCAGCGATCCGGGTGGGGGAAGCGGCAGTTCGACGAATCGCAGCCTCCCTGCCCGCGTCGCCCTCACCCCAGCCCTCTCCCGCAAGCGGGAGAGGGAGCAGACGGTGACCGCGGCGACGAACACCTCCGCACGCTGAGGTGGATTGTCGAATAGCGCTGCGCAGCGATTGGGCCGACGCCAATCCGGCCTTGAAATTCGCCGCCCGCCATGGTCTCAACGGCGAGGTTGCGGCGCGGCACGATTGCGGCCGGCGTTGCCCTCGAACCTTTCGAAACGGACCCGATGGCGCGTAGATTCAACGCTCCCTATCACATGGAGCCCGTCTCGCGCCTCGCCGTCTGGGCGCGCTACGTCGCGGTGTTCGCCGCGATCACCGCGGTGGTCTCGACGCTGCTGGTGCGGTTCGACTTCCTCGAAGTGCGGCCGGCGATGGCGACGTTCTTCGGCGCGCTGGCACTCGCCGGGCTGTCGATCCTGCTGGCGCTGGCCGGCTTCGCGGCGATCTGGCAGAACGGCTCGCGCGGCATGGCGCGGATCCTGCTGGCGCTGCTGATCGATGTGCTGATCCTCGCCTATCCGTCCTATCTCGGCTGGCAGTATCGCACGCTGCCGGCGATCCACGACATCACCACCGACCCGATCGACCCGCCGAAATTCGAGACGCTGGCCCGGCTGCGCACCAGCGACGGCGCCAACTCCGCGGTCTATGCCGGCCTCTACTCCGCCGAGCTGCAGCGCGACGCCTATCCGGGGATCGAGACCGTGCAGATCGACCTGCCGGTGAACCGCGCCTACGAGCTGACGCTCAACCTGGTCAACAGGCGCAAATGGCGCGTGGTCGACGCGCGCCCGCCGCAACTGCCGCGCCGCGAGGGCCATATCGAAGCGGTGGCGCGCACCGCGGTGATGGGCCTGCCCGAAGACGTCGCGATCCGCATCCTGCCGGACGGCGACGGCGCCCGCATCGACATCCGCTCCGCCTCGCGCTTCTTCAAGAGCGACCTCGGCAGCAACGCCGCGCGCATCGCCAAGCTCAGCGAAGCCATCACCAGCGCCGCCGAGAACGCGCCCACACCGAAGCCCGAACCGGCGCCGAAGCAGCCGGCGAAGGGCAAGGGGCAACCGAAGAAGTAGGCGGGTGGCGAGTAGTGGTTTTGTCACCGCCCTGCCCCCGAACACAGCGCGCTCCCTCTCCCGCCTGCGGGAGAGGGTTGGGGTGAGGGCGACGCAGGCAGTGACTCAGCGACTCGCGGAGCGGAGTGCCCTCACCCGGATCGCTGCGCGATCCGACCTCTCCCGCAAGCGGGAGAGGTGGCGTGCGCCGGCTGCACGGCAGTCCATGACAAACCGCCGCCGTGCAGGCCAAGTTCTATTACTTCGCCAGCCGATAGCGCCCGCCGATCAGCGGATCGCCGTCGGTGGTGACGACGCCGCGGATCACCAAATCTTCGAGATGCGCCAGCACCGAATAGCCGGCGGCGCCGATCAGGCGCGGGTCGATGCCGATATAGATGGCGCGGACCATGGTCGGGATGTCGGTCTCGCCCTTGGCGAGGCGATGCAGGATCGAGGCTTCGCGGGCCTGGCGGTGGCGCTTGAGGAAGCGCGAATAGCGCGGGCCCTCGAGGATCTCGGCGCCATGCCCCGACAGATACAGTTGCTCGTCGCGCGCCATCAGCCGGTCGAGCGACTCCATGTAGTCGACCATCGAGCCATCGGGCGGCGCCACGATCGAGGTCGACCAGCCCATGATGTGATCGCCGACGAAGATCGCGTCGCGCTCCTTCCAGGCGAACGCCATGTGGTTGGCGGTGTGGCCGGGCGTCGCCACCGCTTCCACCGCCCAGCCGTCGCCCTCGATCACGTCGCCGTCGCGGATCGTCACGTCGGGCCGGAACGCGCGGTCGGCGCCGGATTCGGTCGACACCGTCTCGCTCTCGAAATACGGCCGCGAGGCGCGGTGCGGGCCTTCGGCATAGACGGTGGCGCCGGTCAGGGCCTTCAGCCGCGGCGTGCCGGGCGAATGGTCCTTATGCGTGTGGGTGACGAGAATGTGGGTGACGGTCTCGCCCTTCACTGCGTCGATCAGCGCCTGCGCGTGGGCCTCGCTGTCCGGGCCGGGATCGACGATCGCGACCTTGCCGGTGCCGATGATGTAGCTGACCGTGCCGGTGAAGGTGAACGGCGACGGGTTGTTGCAGAGCACGCGGCGCAGCCCGGGGCGAACCTCCTCGACCACGCCGGCCTGCAGCGGGAAGTCGCGATTGAACGGGACGTCGTCGGAGGCAGCGCTGGCGTCGTTCATGGCGTTTCCGGTGATGTTGTTGTTTGTTATCTGTTGTCACCCATCCGACCAGCGTGTCCCGGGCGCGGTGCAGCACGAGCGAAGCGAAGTGATGCGCCGCAGAACCGGGACCGTCGCGACGGAATAGCCTGTTGCGGTCCCGGCTCTGCGAAGCAGCGCAAGCGCGCTGCATCGCGTCCGGGACACAGAGCTTACGAAAACGCCTGCAGCCCGGTGATGGCGCGGCCGATGATCAAAGCGTGGACGTCGTGGGTGCCCTCGTAGGTGTTGACCGTCTCGAGGTTCTGGGCGTGGCGCATCACGTGGTACTCGATCTGGATGCCGTTGCCGCCGTGCATGTCGCGGGCGACGCGGGCGATGTCGAGCGCCTTGCCGCAATTGTTGCGCTTGACGATCGAGATCATTTCCGGCGCGACCCGGCCTTCGTCCATCAGCCGGCCGACGCGCAACGACGCCTGCAGGCCGAGCGTGATCTCGGTCTCCATGTCGGCGAGCTTCTTCTGCACCAGCTGGGTGGCGGCGAGCGGCCGGTTGAACTGCTTGCGGTCGAGCGTGTACTGCCGGGCGCGCTGGAAGCAATCCTCGGCGGCGCCGAGCACGCCCCAGGAGATGCCGTAGCGGGCGCGGTTGAGACAGCCGAACGGACCCTTGAGGCCCGACACGTTGGGCAGCAGCGCCTCTTCGGGCACCACGACGCCGTCCATCACGATCTCGCCGGTGATCGAGGCGCGCAACGAGAGCTTGCCGCCGATCTTCGGCGCCGACAGGCCCTTCATGCCCTTCTCGAGGATGAAGCCGCGGATCTGGTTGTCGTGCGCGGCCGACTTCGCCCACACCACGAACACGTCGGCGATCGGCGCGTTGGAGATCCACATCTTGGTGCCGGTGAGGCGATAGCCGTCGGCGACCTTCTCGGCGCGGGTCTTCATGCCGCCGGGATCGGAGCCGGCGTCGGGCTCGGTCAGGCCGAAGCAGCCGACCCATTCGCCGGAGGCGAGCTTGGGCAGATATTTCTTACGCTGGGTCTCGTCGCCATAGGCGTAGATCGGATACATCACCAGCGACGACTGCACCGAATTCATCGAGCGATAGCCGCTATCGACGCGCTCGATCTCGCGCGCCACGAGGCCGTAGGCGACGTAGCTGGCATTGGCGCAGCCGTAATCCTCGGGCAGCGTGATGCCGATCAGGCCGAGCGAGCCCATCTCGTTGAAGATCTCGCGATCGGTCTTCTCTTCGAGATAGGCCTGGCTGACACGCGGCAGCAGCTTGTCCTGCGCGTAGGCGCGCGCGGTGTCGCGGATCATCCGCTCGTCTTCGGTGAGCTGATCTTCCAGGAGCAGCGGGTCGTCCCACTTGAAACTCGCGGGAGCCGGCTTGTCCTTGGTTTGCGCGCGAACGCTCATCGATCATCCTTTCGGGACGCTGCCGCATGGTGCGACAGCAGCAAGGTAAAACGTTGGTCAGGTGCCTTCAAGGTGCTCGTTGCCGACGATCTCGATGCCGAAACCGGACAGGCCCTTGTAGTCGAGCTGCGACGAGGTGAGATGCCGGATCGACGAGACGCCGAGGTCGCGCAGGATCTGCGCGCCGACACCGATCTCGCGCCATTGCCGGTGACGATCGGCTTCCGCCGATTTCGGCTCGTCGATCGGCGCGACCGGAACGCCGGCGGCGCCGTCGCGCAGATAGATCAGCACGCCGGAACCGTTCTTCTTGAAGTGATCGAGCACCGCTTCCATCCGGCGGGCGCCGGTGAAGATCTCCTTCACGATGTTCGGCTTGTGGAACCTCGTCAGCACGTTCCTGCCGTCGCCGATGCCGTTGTAGACGCAAGCGACGTGCGCGATCTCGTCGAACGGCGAGCGATAGGCGTAGCCCTGCATCGGCCCGATCGGGCTTTCCAGCGGGAACGTCGCGACGCGCTCGATCAGCTTCTCGCGGGCCTGGCGATGCGCGATCAGGTCGGCGATCGTGACCAGTTTGAGGTTGTGCTTCCTGGCGAATTCAACGACCTGCGCGCCCTTGGTGACAGTGCCGTCGTCGTTCATCAATTCGCTGATGACGCCGACCGGCGGCAGACCCGCCAAACGACAAAGATCGACCGCGGCCTCGGTGTGGCCGGAGCGCAGCAGCACGCCGCCGTCGCGCGCGATCAGCGGGAAGATGTGGCCGGGCCGCGCGAAATCATTGGCGCCGGCGTTCGGATTGGCGAGCGCCCGGCAGCACGAGGCGCGCTCGTCGGCGGAGATGCCGGTGCCGTTGTCGGGCTTGTAGTCGATCGAGACCGTGAAGGCGGTGGTGTGGTTGCTGTCGTTGTGCGCGACCATCGGATCGAGCCGCAACCGGCGGGCGTCGTCCATGGTGATCGGCGCGCAGACGATGCCGGAGGTGTGGCGGATGATGAACGCCATCTTCTCGGCGGTGCACAGCGAGGCCGCGACCACGAGGTCGCCTTCGCCCTCGCGATCGTCGTCGTCGGTGACGACGACGATTTCGCCGGCAGCGAAGGCTTGCAGAACGTCCTGGATCGGATGCGCCATGGTCCACTCTCTGGAAACAAGAGCCGACCATATGACGCAGCGCGCGCGGCGACGCAACCCGCGCCGCTGCGGGGCTGGTTGCGGCTACCGCACAGCGGAATTGGCGGTTTCCGCGGCGGCCTTCTTCTGCACGAACTGATCGTAGGCCTCGACCGCCTGGGCGGCGTACATCACGCTGGGGCCGGCGCCCATATAGATCGCCATGCCCATCGTTTCCATGATCTCGTCGCGGGTGGCGCCCTGCCTCACCGCGGCCTCGGCGTGAAAGCCGATGCAGCCGTCACAGCGAGTCGCCACCGAGATCGCCAGCGCGATCAGTTCCTTGGTCTTGGTGTCGAGCGCGTTGGCCTTCAGCGCCGCCTGCGCGATCGCCGAGAAGCCTTTCATCACGTCCGGCGCGCCGCCGCGCACTTCGCGCAACGCCGTCGACAATTCGCCGGTCAAATCGATCCAGTTCTTGTGCATGGTCTCACCTGAAAGAGAACAACTCCCGGGATCGGGCCGTAGCCGATTCCGGGAGCTTCAACAAACCGCGGTCGATCAGGACTGCTTGGCGGGGCAGGTGCGGATGCCGAACAGCGTGTAGGCCGGGCAGAAGCCGACCGCCGCGGTCAGCAGCGGCACCACGCCGATCCACGCCCACCACGCGTCGGCGTTGGTCAGCGCCCAATAGATCAGGCCGGCGCCGACGATGGCGCGCAGCAGGCGGTCGATCATTCCCATGTTGACGGTCATCTTGAATTCCCCTCGCTTGGTTGAGTGACACTCGACGTGTAAGGGACGCTGGGCACACGGTCTGTGACGAAGTCACCGCCCGCGACCGGCGGGCGGCTCAGCGGCCGGCCTGGGCCGCGGCGCGCAACGGCGCGGCGTTGCGCAGTTCGACCCGGCCGCGGCCGAGGCTGACCCAGCCGCGGCGCTCGAAGGTCTTGAGATGTCGGCTGACGACTTCGCGCGCGGTGCCGATCTCGGCGGCGAGCTGCTGATGCGTGATCGACAGCCCGCGGCTGTCGTCGGCGAGTGCGAGCAGCCGCGCCGCGAGGCGGGAGTCGATCGAGGCGAAGGCGACGTTCTGGATCACCGCCATCAGGTCGGCCATCCGCGCCGCCTGGGCGTTGAACACGAAGCTGCGGAACTGCGCCGAGCGCGCCATCAGCTCGTTGAAGGTGGCCGCCGGCAGGCCGACCGCCTCGACCGGCGTCTCGGTGACGGCGAAGGCGCTGTAGCTGTCGCAGGCGAGCAGCGCCAGCGTGGTGAGAATGCAGATGCTGCCGGGACCGAGCCGGTACAGCACGATCTCGTTGCCCTCGGCGTCGAGCTGAAACACCCGCACCGTGCCGACGGTGACGAGGATGAACATGCTGCAGGGCTGATCCGGCGCGAACACCGTGGTGCCGGCGGGAAGGCTCATCGCCATGGCGCCGCCGGTCAGCGGCGCGCGCTCGGCCTCGGGCATTCCAGCCAGAGCCGGGAAGCGCTGCAACCAGCCGAGATCTGGCAAGCTCATCACGACCGCCGTTCACCACACCCTGCTACTCGTATGCCGTATAGCATTCGGCGGGCGTTTGATCCTTGTCAACGGGCGGCGGCGGCGAACCGCCGCGGCTCAGCGCCCGGCCGTGGCCTGTCGCGGCCGCCAGAAGCGCGCGCGCAGCCGCGGCGCGATCAGCCACGCCAGCGGCGCGGCGAGCACGAAACTGGCGACCACCACCACGGGGATCAGGTCGAAGGCGTGGCGCGCGAGCGACGGGAGCGTCATGACGGTCACGAGGCCGACGCCGAATACGACCGCATTGATCATCATGTAAACCAGCGCCGCGATTTGAAAGCGGATCGACATTGCAAACCTCCTGTTCATAGGTCAAATCCGGACGCAGCGGCTGGTTCCGGGGGAAGCGAGCGGCGTTGCCGCAGGCGAAGGTCGGAACCTTTCGCCGCACGCGAATTGGCGCGCGCCGGCCGGCAAAGTGCTAGATCAGCGGCCCGGCCGCAGAATCCCTCGCCGGCCGAGCCGCAGGACAAGTGAGCGATCGATGGGTTTGGGACTGGAACGGAAGCTGCAGCGCTGGCTCGACGAGCACAGCCTGCCGCAGATCATCATCGCGGTGCTCGGCGTGATCATTGTGCTGGCGCTGATCCTGGTGGTCGGCGGCTATTGGCTGGTGACGCCTTGACGGCAGACGCGGCGACGGCGCTGCGGATTCACGGCGGCCGGATCGACATCGCGGCGACATGCTATCCCGACGCGCCGCGGCCCTGGATCGATCTGTCGACCGGGATCAATCCGATCGCTTATCCGGTGCCGCCGCTGGCGCCGTCATGGTTCGCGCGGCTGCCGCTGACGAGCGAGCTCGACGATCTGTGCGCCGCTGCCGCACAGGCCTACGGCCTACCGGACGGCGCCGCGATGCTGCCGGTGCCGGGCAGCGAGATCGCGATCCGGCTGGCACCGCTTGCGCGGACTGCGTCCGGTTCGATCGCGCAAGTCGGCATCCTCGGGCCGACCTACGGCTCGCACGCGGCGGCGTGGTGCGCGGCGGGCGCCGAGGTGCATGAGATCGACACCCTGCCCGATCCGCAGGCGGCGTTCGACGTCGTGGTCGTGGTGAACCCGAACAATCCGGACGGCCGGCTGATCGCGCGCGAGCCTCTGACCGAATTCGCACAGCACTGGAGCGCGGCCGGGCGCCGCCTCGTGGTCGACGAAGCCTTCGGCGATCTCAGGCCGGAGGCGTCGCTGCTGCGCGGCGCGGCGTTGCCGCGTGGCGTGGTGGTGCTGCGCTCGCTTGGAAAATTCTTCGGCCTCGCCGGGCTGCGGCTGGGCTTCGTCGCGGTGAATGCCGACGAGGCGCAGCGCTGGCGCGATCTGCTCGGCGACTGGGCGGCGTCCGGACCGGCCTGCACGATCGCGACGGCCGCGCTGCGCGACACCGCGTGGATCGACGCGACGCGGGGGCGGCTGCGTGAGGATCGCCGCCGGCTCGACGCGACGCTGGCCGCTGCCGAACTCACGCCGTGCGGCGGCACCGATCTGTACGGGCTGTATGAGAACGCAGACGATCGCGATCTGGTCGATCGCTTCGCGCGCGCGGGCATTCTGATCCGCGCCTTCGCGCACAGCCCGCGCCGATATCGCTTCGGACTGCCGGCGGACGAGCCCGCCTGGCAGCGGCTGGCGCAGAGCTGCGCGCAGCGGGCGGGCTGATCGCAGCCAGCCCGGAGCGCGGTTGCGGCCGGGGGCTCAGGCCGCCCGGCGCATCGAGGGTTTGCGGACCGGCGGGGCCGGGGCGCGGGCCACGGCGTCGGAGGCGCGGCTGTCGAACGCGTCGCCGCAGGTCAGCAGCACCAGACCGGACAGGCCGGCGGCGGATCCGATCAGCCCGAGCGTGATCAGCAGCGGATAGCCGATGAAATAGATCCCGGCGATCAGCAGCACCACGAGGTTGAAGGCGAAGAAATACTTGGCTTCGGGCGTGCCGTGGACGGCATCCTTCACCAGCCAGCCGATCACCGGCACATTATAGAACATCCGAACCACGGCACTCATCTCCATGCTCCTGCGGTTACGCATCGATCCGGCCGGGTCAGTGGCAACCGCAGCGGGACACCACCCACTCGCTTTCGCCTTTCAATCCCAACTTCGGCTCATCACTTGAGCGCAGTGCAGCAAATGTCAATCTGCCAAGCTGTCCCTGCGTATCCGCACGCAGTCAAAACGAACGAAAAATATACCTAAATACCTCCGGACGACCGCCTCCCCCTGCGCCTCAACTGTGCATTAACCACTGACATTGCCCGGTTGGGGCTCACCCCCGCTCGCCGGCCGCGCGGCGCTTTGCGGCGATCTGCTGGGCTTCCTCGGTCAAGAGCCGCCGGTCCGGCTTGTTGGTCGCCGATAACGCGATGGCGGCGCGGAATTCGACGAAGCGCGGGTGGGCGAAGGCCGGGCCGTTGGCGATGGTGAAGGTCTTCACCGCCGCCTCGTCGATCGCGGCGCCGTCCTGCTTCACCACGAAGGCGAACGGCAGCGTGCCCTTGATGTCGTCCGGCACCGGCACCACCGCGGCCTGGTGCACGCCGGGCATCCGCTCGATCAGTTTCTCGACCTCGCCGGGCCAGACGTTCTCGCCCCCGACCACGAACATGTCGTCGGCGCGCCCGAGGAAATGGAAGAAGCCGTGCGCGTCGCGGCGCATGATGTCGCCGGAGCGATACCAGCCGTCGCGCATCACCTCGGCGGTCTTCTCCGGCCGGTTGTTGTAGCCCTCCATCAGCATCGGGTTCTTCATGTAGAGCACGCCCTCGTCCGGCGAGGGGCCCTCGCGCAATTCGGCGAGCGCGCCCTCGGTCGGATAGCCGACCGCCGTGTCCGGCCGCGGCAGGCCGTCCGGATGCGGACCGAACACGCCGGGGCCGGCCTCGGTGGTGCCATAGGCGTTGCTGATCGCCGCCCCCGGGAAGATGCCCTGCACCTTCTCGACCAGCGCCTTGGTGAGCGGCGCCGAGCCCATCATCACATGGCTGACCGAGGAGAAATCGAGCGTGGCGATCAGGTCGCGCTCGCGCGCCATCATCGCCAGCATGGTCGGCACCGAGGTCAGCCAGGTGACGCGATATTTGGCGATCGCCTGCGCATAGAGCCGCGCGTCGAACGACGGCAGCAGCACCATCGAGGCGCCCGCATGGAGCGCGGTCTTGGCGCTGATCGTCGCGTTCATGTGGAACATCGGCGCGGCGACGATATAGCGATGCTGCGAGCGGTCGCCGGCGCGCGCCGCGGTGTCGAGCGCCCACATCTGCGATTCGTGCGACAGCAGCACGCCTTTCGGCATGCCGGTCGACCCCGAGGTGTAGAGAATGGTGGCGACCTCGCGGGCCTGCGGCTCGATCGCGGTGAACGGGCCATGGTCGAGCAGCGCCGCGTAGCCGTCCGGCGCGTCGAAATCGATGCCGAGCACGCCGTCCGGCACCGTCGCGGCACGCTCGTGATCGTGGAACACGGCGCGCAGATCGGCGTCCTTGACGATGTAATCGACGGTGTCGCGCGCCAGCTTGAACGAGATCGGCACCGCGACGAGGCCGGCCCGCATGATGCCCAGATAGGCCGCGATCATCGGCGCCGAATTCAGCGACAGGATGCCGACGCGGTCGCCGCGCGTCAGGCCGCGGCCGAGCAGCCCGCGCGCCACCGCGTCGCAGGCGGCGTCGAGCGCGGCGTAGGTGATCTCCTGCGGCTGCTCCGGGCGGCGCAGATCGATGATCGCGACCTTGTCGGGTTGCGCCGACGGATCGAAACAGCAGCCGAGATTGCGGGACGGCCAGGACATGAAGGCACTCCAGAGGGGACGTGATCGTAATTGGACTGAAACGGCTACGGAGGTCTCGGTCCAGTCCGTGTACTCAGAGTTCGTCATGCCCGGGCTCGTCCCGGGCATCCACGCCTTCGAGCTCGCCGACGTGGCAAGACGTGGATGGCCGGGTCAAGCCCGGCCATGACGGGTTGAGGAATCCGGGAGCGAACTTGAAGCCCGGACTTGCTGTAGCCGTAGCGTTGCTCCGGCGACCGCTTACTTCTTCACCAGCGGGCAGGCGCTTTCCGACAGCGGGCGGAAGGCCTGGTCGCCGGGGATGGTTTCGAGGATGGTGTAGAAGTCCCACGGCCCCTTGGAGTCCGCCGGCTTCTTCACTTCGGCCAGATACATGTCGTGCACCATGCGGCCGTCGATCCGGATCTTGCCGCCCTTGGCGAAGAAATCGTCGATCGGCATCTCGCGCATCTTGGCCATCACGGTCTGCGCATCCAGCGTGCCGGCGGCGGCGACCGCTTTCAGGTAATGCATGGTCGAGGAGTAGTCGCCGGCCTGGGTCGAGGTCGGCATCTTGCCGAACTTCTCCTGGAACCGCTTGGCGAAGGCGCGGGTCTCGTCGTTGAGGTCCCAGTACCACGCCTCGGTCAGCAGCAGCCCTTGCGCGTTGGCGAGGCCGAGCGCGCGGGTGTCGTTGAGGTTGATGGCGAGGCCGACCACCTGCTGCTTGCCGTCGCGGCCGATGCCGAATTCGGCCGCCGACTTGATGGCGTTGATGGTGTCGGCGCCGCCATTGGCGAGCGCGATCACGTCCGCGCCCGAGCTCTGCGCCTGCAGCAGGAAGGACGAGAAGTCGCTGGTGTTGATCGGGTGCTTGATGTCCGACACCACCTTGCCGCCGGCCGCCTCGACGAAGCGGCGGCTGTCATTGGCGAGCTGGTGGCCGTAGGCGAAATCGGCCTGCAGGATCGCCCACTTTTTCTTGCCGCGCTTGACCACCGCATTGGCGGTGCCGCGCGCCAGCGCATAGGTGTCCCAAGTGTAGTGAATGCTGTTCGGCGTGCATTTCTCGTTGGTAATCACCGAGGTCGACGCGCCGTTGACGATGGCGATGCGGTCCTTGGCCTTGGTCAGTTCCATGACGCCGAGCGCGACCGACGAGTTCATCAGATCGGCGAGCATCGCCACGTTCTTCTCGTCGATCCATTCGCGCGCCAGCGAGACGCCGACATCGGCCTTGTTCTGGTGATCGGCGGACAGCACCTCGATCGGCCGGCCGAGCACCTTGCCGCCGAAATCGTCGACCGCCATCTTCACCGCCGTGACCGCGCCCGGACCGGAGATGTCGGCGAACAGGCCCGACATGTCGGTGAGCACGCCGATCCGCACCGGCGAATTGTCGGCCTGTTGCGCCGTCGCTGCACCGATGCCGAGACCCGAAATGCCGAGGCCCGCACAGAGCGCGAGCGCCGCCAGCCGCCTGGTCGCATTCGTCCGATAGATGGCCATGATGTTCTCTCCAATCCGCCGATCGTTGCCGTGGTTCAACTGTTCACCTCTTTTGCCCGTTGCGCCGCTTCCGGACTCACACCTTCGCGTAGTTGAGCGGCAGCGCGGTGGAATATTTGATCGTCTCCATCGCGAAGCTCGAACTGACGTCGAACAATTCGGCGGCGCTGATCAGCCGCTTGTAGACGTTGTCGTAGGCCGCCACGTCGGGCACCACGATGCGCAGCAGATAGTCGACCTCGCCGCTCATCCGGTAGAATTCGGTGACTTCCGGAATCTTGGCGATCTCGCGTGCGAAGGTCGTCATCCATTTGCTGTGATGCTTGTTGGTCTTCAGCGTGACGAACACCGTCACCGGCACGTTGACCAGATTGGCGTCGAGCAGCGCGACGCGGCGGCGGATGATCTTCTTCTCGATCAGCGCCTGGATCCTGCGCCAGCACGGCGAGGTCGACAGCCCCGCCTTCTCCGCCACCGCCGCGACCGGCATCATCGCGTCGTCCTGCAGGCAGCCGAGTATCTTCAGATCGATCCGGTCCATCAGCGCACCATCCTTGCCGCGCTATGCGCGCAGCGTTGCGGATGAATTGCACAAAGCACGCGCCATGCCAAACGCGCCGCGCGCGCAGCATCGATGTGCATCAAATCGTGGAGAGAGAGTGAAATCGTCCGGCGCGAACCCGGTTTCGGAGAAACACATTCGCGACCGAATCGATAGCTCATAGGCGCTGACCGCCGCTGGCTTCGATGGTCTCGCCGGTGATCCAGCCGCCGTCCTTCGAGGCGAGGAAGGCGACGATCGGCGCGATGTCCTCTGGCCCCGCGATGCGGCCGAGCGCGATGCTGTCGCGGAGCGCGGCGGCGCGCTGCGGATCGGACGCGGCAGGGTTGAGATCGGTCGCCGTCGCACCCGGCAGCACCGCATTCACCGTGATGCCGCGCGGGCCGAGATGCGCGGCGAGGATGCGGCTCAGCGTCGACAGCGCCGCCTTGGTCGGCGCGTAGACCGGCATGGTCGGAAACGACAGCCGCGCCGCCATCGACGAGATGTTGATGATGCGGCCGCCATCGGCCAGCACCGGCAAGAGCTTCTGGATCAGGAAGAACGGCGACTTGAAATTGACCTGCCACATCCGGTCGAACTCGGCTTCGGTGACCTGCTCGATGGTCTTGCGGTCGTCGATGCCGGCGTTGTTGACGAGGATGTCGAGCAGCGGCGGATCGCGCCGGCGGCGCAGTTCGGCGATCAGCGCTTCGGCGAGTTGCACGGCGCCGGCGGGGTCGGCGAGATCGGCTGCGATCAGGAAGCCGTCGCCGCCATCGCTGCGGATCTGCGCGAGCAACTCGGCGGCCTTGTCGCGCTCGGCGCGATAGTGGATCCCGACGACCGCGCCGTCCTGCGCCAGCCGGACAGCGATCGCGCGCCCGATGCCGCGGCTGGCGCCGGTGACGAGAGCGATCCTGTCGGCGAGCGGCTTCATCGCGGCTCCGGCGCTGATCTCGTGATATCAGATCGCATAGGTCGCGCGCCCGATCGCGATCAGCGCGCCCTTCTCGTCGTGGACGTCGACATCGGCGACGCCGACGGTGCGGCCGAGCCGGCGCACCCGGCCGGTCGAGATCAGCGCGGTGTCGATCGCGGGGCGGAAATAATCGACGCGAAAATTGATCGTGGGCAAGCCGCGGCCGACGAACATCACCAGCGCGTAGTCGCCGACAGTGTCGATGATCGAGGCGATCGGGCCGCCGTGCCACTGCTTGGTGCCGGGCTCGCGCTCGAATTCCGGGCGCATCGGCGATCGCATCACGATCTCCTGATTGGCGGCGTCGAGCGAACTCACCGTCAGGCCGAGAAACGAAATGAACGGCGAGGCCTGCAGCATCGCCTCGATCTGCGCGGGCGCCAGCGGCTCGCTCATGGCGTCACCACGACTTTTCCGAACACGGTGCGGTCTTCCAGCATCGCCAGTGCATCCGCGGCCTGCTGCAGCGGAAACGCCTTGTCGACCTTGGCGGTGAGCCGTCCCGACGACAGCAGCCCGAACAGCTTCTCGATGTCGTCGCGCTCCCAGCCGTTGGAGCCGCGGACCTGCAACTCGAACGTCCAGATCACGCGCAGATCCTCGGCCGGATCGTAGCCCGCGGTGGCGCCGCAGGTCAGGATGCGACCGCCGAGCTTGAGCGTGCGCAGCGACTTCACCCAGGTGTCGCCGCCCGTGAAATTCACCACGACGTCGACGCCGCCGTTCTCCGAGCCTGTGCCGCCGACCCGCGCCGGCCGGCCATGGCGTTGCCGCACCACCTGCATGAAGTCTTCCTGCGTGTAGAGGATGACCTCGTCGGCGCCGAGCTGCTTCAGGCGCTCGCCTTTCTCGGCGGAGCCGGCGCAGGCGATCACGTAAGCGCCGGCGATCTTGGCGAGCTGCACGCAGCACACGCCGACGCCGCCGGAGGCGCCGAGGATCAGCACCTTCTCGCCCGCCTTGACCTGCCCGTTGGTGGTCATCATGCGGTGCGCGGTGCCGTAGGCGACCGGCAGCGCCGCGGCCTGTTCGAAGCTCACATTATCGGGGATACGCACGAGCTGATGCGCGCGCGCCTTGCACAATTCGGCGAGGCCGCCATTCATGGTCTCGCCCATCAGCCCGCCTTCGACGCGGTTGAGCGGATCGACCAGCACGCGGTCGCCGGCCTTCCAGCCCTCGACGCCGTCGCCGACCACGACGATCTCGCCTGCGACATCGAGCCCCATGATCACCGGCAACGGGATCTTGATGCCCGGCATGCCGCGACGGGTGAAGATGTCGTGATAGTTCAGCGAGGTCGCGCGCACGCGCAACAGCACGTCGCCGGGTCCGATGTCGGGATCGGGGAAATTCGGATCGAAGGTGAGCTTGTCGAGCCCCCCGTGTTCCCGCAGGACCATCGCGCGCATGTTTTCTTGTTCTCCTTAGGCTGCGTCGGCGCGGCCGAGCGGGCCGCTGCCGAGTGCGAAGTCGACCGCCGCATCGGCGTGCAGCAGCGTCGAGTCGTAAGCCGGTAGATCAATGTTCTCCGGCTGGATCAAGAGGCCGATCTCGGTGCAGCCGAGAATCACGCTGTCGGCACCCGCGGCGCGGCCCTTCGCGATGATCTCCATGTAGCGCTGCCGCGAGGCGTCGCGGATGATTCCGCAGCACAGTTCCGTGAAGATGACGTCGTGAACCGCGCTGCGATCGTCGGCCTCGGGCACGAGGGTCTCGATGCCGTGGCGGCGGCGCATCCGCTCGCGATAGAAATCGTGTTCCATGGTGTAGCGCGTCGCCAGCAGCAGCGGCTTGCGGGCGCCGGCCTGCTTCAATTCCTGCGCGCAGATGTCGATGATGTTCAAAAGCGGGATGTCGATCGCGCTTTGCACCGCGTCGGCGAGCTTGTGCATCGTATTGGTGCAGATCAGCACGCAATCGGCGCCGGCGGCCTGCAATTCGCGGGCGATCTTCTGCAGCACGCGCGTGGCGCCGTCCCAATCGCCGGCGGTCTGCAGCGCGACGATGGTGTCGAAATCGACCGAGCGCAGCAGGATCTCGGCGGAATGCAGCCCGCCGCGCGCCTTGCGCACCTGTTCGTTGAGCCGGCGATAATACACCGCCGTGCTCTCCCAGCTCATGCCGCCAATCAGGCCGATCGTCTTCATCATCCGTCTCCGCAGTCCGATGCCGCCGGCGCGGCACGTGGTCGCGATGATCGCCCGGCGGAATATCAGCGTGGCGTGCCGCGGGTCGTGTCATCGTCGCTGCGCAAAACCTAGCATCGGGCGGCGGTGAACGGTTTTCGTTGTCGACGGGCGCGTGAGGTTGTGGTGGAACTGGATTCTATTTGCACCAAATTTCTGAAATGAAATTCCAATTCAAGCCATCATTCACATTGTGATTCTCCCGCTGCCCGCCGATTTGAAATCGGCCGCCGCCGGGCCTCCACGTGCATCCGGCCTGCCGCCGCGCCGGCACACCTTCGACAAGCGCACGCGTTCATGTCTATAAAGGACCCGCAACCATCCACTCAGGATGGGGAAACGCGATGATCACATCGGGAGGAACCACGATGGAATTGGCCTATGTGCCCCGCCACACCCCCTACACGCTCGCTCCGGAAGACGAACTGAACGACCTGCGGATGTCCGAGAAGGTCCGGCCGCTGTACGACCACGTCAAGAAGTTCATCGCCGAGACCGTCGAGCCGATGTCGCACGAATTCGAGGCGGCCGGCGAAGGCAACCCGAACCGCTGGTCGTTCACCGACAAGCAGCTCGAGATTCTCGGCAAGGCCAAGAACAAGGCCAAGGACGTCGGCCTGTGGAACTTCTTCCTGCCCGACGCCGAGACCGGCGAGGGCCTGAACAATCTCGACTACGCCTATATCGCCGCCGAGCTCGGCAAGGCGCCGCTCGCCTCCGAGGTGATGAACTGCTCGGCGCCCGACACCGGCAACATGGAAGTGCTGGAGCGGGTCGGCACCGCCGCGCAGAAGGAGAAGTGGCTGAAGCCGCTGCTCAACGGCGAGATCCGCTCGGCCTATGTGATGACCGAGCCGAACGTCGCCTCCTCCGACGCCAAGAACGTCTCGACCTCGGCCAAGCTCGACGGCGACGAGTGGGTGATCAACGGCGAGAAGTACTACATCTCCGGCCTCGGCGACCCGCGCTGCAAGATCATGATCGTGATGGTCAAGACCGACCCGACCGCGGCGCCCAGCAAGCAGCAATCGCAGATCCTCGTGCCGGTCGACACCCCCGGCGTCGAGGTGATCGGCCCGATGCACGTGTTCGGCCACGACCACGCGCCGCGCGGCCACATGCACATGCGCTTCAACAATGTGCGGGTGCCGAAGGAGAACATCCTGCTCGGCGAGGGCCGCGGCTTCGAGATTTCGCAGCTCCGGCTCGGCCCCGGCCGCATTCATCATTGCATGCGCACCATCGGCAAGGCCGAGAAGGCGCTCGACATGATGGTGGTGCGCGGCCTGACCCGGGTGGCTTTCGGCCAGAAGATCGCGCATCTCGGCGGCAACATGCAGATCATCGCGCAGGCCCGCTGCGAGATCGAGGCGATGCGGCTGATGGTGCTGAAGGCCGCCAAGGCGATGGACGTGCTCGGCAACAAGGAAGCCCGCGTCTGGGTCAGCATGGTCAAGGCCATGGTGCCCGAGCGCGCCTGCAAGATCATCGACCAGGCGATCCAGATGCACGGCGCCACCGGCATCTCGCAATGGACCCCGCTGGCCGAGATGTACACCGACGTCCGCCACCTGCGCTTCGCCGACGGCCCGGACGAGGTGCACTGGATGGTGGTGGGGCGGCATGAGTTGACGCTGTAAGGCGCTTCTTACTGATAGACGCGGTCTCTCCGCTGTTTCCGCCGTCATCCTGAGGTGCCCGTCGTATCGCGCAACGCGCGATGCGACGGGCCTCGAAGGATGGGCCGCAGGCACGGATGCCGCTACTCGTCGCCGAATCCTTCGAGGCTCGCTACGCTCGCACCTCAGGATGACGATTCAGAAGCGCGCAAGGGCGCGCACCTCAGGATGACGAGTCCGAGTTTCCTCAATCCTTGAACACCACCGTCTTCGTGCCGTTGACGATCACCCGGCCGTCGATGTGCCAGGTGATGGCGCGGGCGAGCACGCGGCGTTCGATCTCGCGGCCCTTGCGCACCAGATCCTCGACGCAATTGTGATGGCTGATGCGCTCGACGTCCTGCTCGATGATCGGGCCTTCGTCGAGATCGGGCGTGACGTAATGCGCGGTGGCGCCGATCAGCTTGACGCCGCGTTCGAACGCCTGGTGATACGGCCGCGCGCCCTTGAAGCCCGGCAGGAACGAGTGGTGGATGTTGATGCAGCGGCCGGCGAGCTTCGCGCACAGCCCGTCCGACAGCACCTGCATGTAGCGCGCCAGCACGACGAGGTCGGTATTGGCGGCGCGGATCAGCTCCCAGACCTGCGCCTCCTGCTCCATCTTGGTCGGCTTGGTGACCGGCAGATAGTGGAACGGGATGCCGTCGAGATCGAGATGCGCGTAGGTCTCGCGCGGATGGTTGGCGATGATGCCGGCGACATCCATCGCAAGTTCGCCGGTGCGCCAGCGATACAGCAGGTCGGCGAGGCAATGGTCGAACTTCGACACCAGGATCATCACCCGCTGCTTCTCGCTGAGGCTGCGCATTGTCCAGGTGATGCCGAATTCGTTCGCGACCGGCTCGAAGGCGGCCTCGAGCGCCGCAATGCTGGCGTCCGGCTTCAGCATCGCGAAGCGCATCCGCATGAAGAACAGATGGGTCTCGGCATCGTTGAACTGATGCGCCTCGACGACATTGCAGCCGGCGTCGAACAGCAGCTTGGAGACCGCTGCGACGATTCCCGGCTGGTCGCGGCAGGACAGCGACAGCACGACATTGGTGTGAGGCATCGAAAGACTCCATGCGAAAGCGCGCGGAAAATCCGCGTGAAAGTCAGTACCGGGCGAGAGGCTTCAACCTCGATCGGGCGCCACCGCGAGGCCGCCGGCGGCCGCCGACGTTTCGAGCCAGTGCAAAAATCCGCCGACCAGGCTGCGCGCCACCGCGACCGCAAAGCCGCCGTCGCCGGTCGCCCAGATCGTCGCGCCGATGTGATGCACGCTGGTCACTGCGCAACCATCCGGCGCGAGCGCCGCGCAATCGATCTGAAAACCCTTTTCGAGCACCGATTGCAGCGCCGGGCCGGACAGCTGCAGCAGCGCGAGGCCATCGGACTGATCGACCACGGACGCCAATCCGTCGAGCTGCGCCGCGAGCACCGCGACGAAGCCGAGCTCCGGTCGCTGCGAGATCGCCAGCCATCTGCCCGGGCCGATGCCGAGAAACGTCACGCTGGCGGCGCTGACGCGCTTGGGCCGATCGCACAGCGCGATGCCGTATGCACGTTGCACGGCCGCGCCCAGCTCGGCGATCCTGCCCTTGCGGGCCATCACCGTCGCGATGCCGCGGCGTTCGATCGGCGCGGCGGTGACGCCGGCGCCGCTGCCGCGCGGAGCGAGCGCCCGCCAGGGGCTCTGATACATCAGCTCAGCCACGCAGCCGCTCTCCTTCCGGATCGACAAACACCGGCGACACGATCTCGGCCTCGAAATCATGCGCGCGGATCGGATCGTAGACGCGAATACGTTCGCCGATCCGATCCGGACCGCGCGACAGCAGCGCCAGCGCGATCCAGTGGCCGAGCGACGGGCTGAACGCCGACGACGTGACGAAGCCCTGATCGGTCTCCGGCGACGGCGCTGCGCCGGGCGCGAACAGATGCGCGCCGTTGCGCAGGCGGTCGTTGCGATCGACCGGACGCAGGCCGACCAGCGTCGGCCGCGCCGGATCGATCAGCGCGGGCCGGCCCGCCATCACCCGGCCGATGAAGTCTTTCTTCGTCGACATCATCCGGCCGAGGCCGAGATCGCGCGCCACCGTCTGGCCGTTGAGTTCATTGCCGGCGGCGTGGCCCTTCTCGATCCGCATCACGCCGAGCGCCTCGGTGCCGTAGGGCACGACGCCGAGGCCTTCACCCGCCGCCATCAGCGCGCGCATCAGCGCATCGCCATAGCCGGCCGGCACTGCGATCTCGTAGGCGCGCTCGCCGGAGAACGAGATCCGGAACAGCCGCGCCGGCACCTCGCCGAGGCGGAATTCGCCGCACGCCATATAGGGAAACGCCGCATCCGACAGATCGACACCCGGCCCGAACAGATTCTGCAGAAGCGTGCGGGACCGAGGCCCGGCGACCGCGACCTGCGCCCATTGCTCGGTGACCGAGACCATCTGCACGTCGAGCTCGGGCCACAGCACCTGATGGCAGAATTCGAGATGCTGCATCACCTTCACCGCGTTCGCGGTGGTGGTCGACATCACGTAGTGATCCTCGGCGAGCCGCGCGGTTGTGCCGTCGTCCATGACGAAGCCGTCCTCGCGCAGCATCACGCCATAGCGCACCTTGCCGACCGCCAGCGTCGAGAAGGTGTTGATGTAGACTCGGTCGAGAAACACGCCGACGTCGGCGCCGCACAGCGCGATCTTGCCGAGGGTGGAGACGTCGCAAATCCCGACCGCGCTCCGCACGGCATCGACTTCGCGCGACACGCTTTGCAGCCAGTCGGTCTCGCCCGGCCGTGCGAACCATTGCGCGCGCAACCACTGCCCGGTCTCGACGAAACTCGCGCCCTGCTGGGCGGACCAGTCGTGAGTCGCGGTGAGACGCGTCGGCTTGAAATGCTTGCCGGTGCTGAGGCCGCCGAATGCGCCGATCGCGACCGGCACCTGCGGCGGCCGGGCCCGCGTGGTGCCTGCGGCGGCGATGCTGCGCTCGGTGAGCGCCGCCATCATCGCCAGGCCGTTGACGTTGGAGGTCTTGCCTTGGTCGGTCGCCATGCCGAGCGTGGTGTAGCGCTTCAGGTGCTCGACCGAGCGAAAGCCCTCGCGCGCCGAGAGCGCGATATCGGCGGCGGTGACGTCGTTCTGCAGATCGACGAAGGCCTTGCTGCGGGCGCCTGCGACCTGCCACAGCGGCGTCACGGCGAAAGCTTCGTCGCTGGCGCGATAGGCCGGCTGCGCGGCGCCGGCATGGCCGCAACGCGATGCGGCCTCCGCGCCCCAGCGCGCGCCGTCCTCCAACGCCTGCGCCAGCGTGAAACGGCCGGCCGCGGCACCCGCGATGGTCATCGCCTTCGGCGCGCCGGCCGCGAGAAACGCCGATGTCTCGGGATTCCATTCGCCCTTGCCGCCGAGATGGGTGGCGAGCGCGATGTTCGGATTCCAGCCGCCGGACACAGCGAGCAGATCGGCGGCGAGTTTTTGCCGTTTGCCGGCGGCATCGACGATCTCGACCGCACGCAGCGATTGCCCGCCGATGGCGTCGGTGACCGACGCGCCAAGATGCACCGGCGCGTTGCCGGCCAACGCGCGGATGGAAGCGGCGACCTCGCGGCGCGGATCGACTACGGCAGCGACTACAATTCCGGCGCGCGACAGATCAGCCGCGCTGCGCCAGCCGTCGTCGCTGGTCGTGAACACCACCGCGCGCTGTCCCGGCGCTGCGGCGAAGCGGTTGACGTAGCTCCGCACAGCGGAGGCCAGCATCACGCCGGGCCGGTCGTTGCCGCCGAACACGATCGGCCGCTCGGTCGCGCCGGTCGCCAGCAACGACTCCCGCGCCACGATCTTCCACAGCCGCTGCCGCGGCGTAAACGCCGGCGGCACCGGCAGATGATCGGCGACGCGCTCGATCACGCCGAACTCATCATCATAGACGCCGAACACGCTGGACCGGCGCAGGATCCGGACATTACTCAGGGTTGCGAGTTCGGCTTCCGCCAGTTGTGCCCACCCGGCCCCCGACAGTCCGTCGATCTCGCAAAGCTCGGACAGCAGCCGGCCGCCGAGCGCAAAGTCTTCTTCGACCAGGATCACGCGCGCGCCGGCACGCCCCGCCGCCAGCGCCGCGGCAAGGCCCGCGGGGCCGCCGCCGATGATCAGCAGGTCGCAGAACGCGGTGGCTTTCTCATATGTGTCCGGATCGGGCTCGCCACTGAGGCGGCCGAGCCCGGCGGAGCGGCGGATCAGCGGCTCGTAGAGCTTTTCCCAAAACGCGGCCGGCCACATGAAGGTCTTGTAGTAGAAGCCGGCGACGATCAGCGGCGACGCGAGCTGATGCACCGCGCGCCAATCGAACGCCAGCGACGGCCAGCGGTTCTGGCTGTGCGCCTCGAGGCCGTCATAGAGCTCGACCGTGGTCGCCTTGGTGTTGGGCTCACGCCGCGCACCGCTGCGCAATTCGACCAGCGCGTTCGGCTCTTCGGAGCCGGCGGAGAAAATGCCGCGCGGCCGATGATATTTGAACGAGCGGCCGACCAGGCGGGTGCCGTTGGCCACCAGCGCCGAGGCCAGCGTGTCGCCGGCGAAGCCGGTCATCGCCGTGCCGTCGAAGGAAAATCGCAGCGGCTTGTCGCGATCAATCAGGCCGCCGCTGATGCGTGAAGCCGCGCTCATGCCGCCGGCTCCTTCGCCGCAAGCGCGACCTCGAGGATTTCATGCGTGGACGGATTGCGCCTCACCACCAGCCAGTTCCGGCAGCCGGCGCCGTGATACCAGAGCCCGCGATGCGGGCCGGCGGGGTTGTCGCGCAGATAGACGTAGTCGAAGAACGCCGCTTCGACGCTGCTTGCGTCGCCTGACGGATCAGGCCTTTGCGGCGCCGCGTCGCCGAGATAGGAGAACTCGGAGACATCGCGCGATCCACAATACGGGCAGGGAATTCTCATCGCGCCCTCAATGCAGATTCGGTTGGGCGCCCTGGCCCTTTTCGTCGATCACCGCACCGCGCGCGAACCGATCGAGCCGCAACTCGACGGCGGCGGGATGCGGCTCGTCGCGGGCGAGCAGATGCGCGAACACGAGGCCGGAGCCCGGCGTGGCTTTGAAGCCGCCGTAGTTCCAGCCGGCATTGAGATAGAGATTCTGCGTCGGCGTGCGATCGATGATCGGCGAGCCGTCCATCGACATGTCGCAAAGGCCGGCCCAGGTGCGCAGGATGCGGGCGCGGCCGATCGCCGGCATCAGCGCCATGCCGCCCTCGCAGATGTCTTCCACGGTCGGCAGATTGCCGCGCTGCGCGTAGGAATTGTAGCCGTCGAGATCGCCGCCGAACACGAGGCCACCTTTGTCGGACTGGCTGATATAGAAATGTCCGGCCCCGAAGGTGATGACGCCGGGGATGATCGGCTTCAGCCCTTCCGACACCATCGCCTGCAGCACGAAGGACTCGATCGGCAGCCGCATCCCGGCCATCGCGGCGACGCGCGAGCTCGAGCCGGCGACGGCGATGCCGACCTTGCCCGCAGCGATCGGGCCGCGCGTGGTCTCGACCCCGGTGACCCGGCCGTTCACAATGGTGATGCCGGTGACTTCGCAATTCTGCACGATGTCGACGCCGCGATCGCTGGCGCCGCGGGCGAAGCCCCAGGCCACCGCGTCGTGCCGCGCGGTGCCGCCGCGGGCCTGCAGCAGGCCGCCCTGGATCGGAAACCGCGCGTCGTCGAAATTCAGGAACGGATAGAGTTTGCGCACGCCGTCGCGGTCGAGCAGTTCGGCATCGACGCCGTGCAGCCGCATCGCGTTGCCGCGCCGCGCATAGGCGTCGCGCTGGGCGTCGGAATGATACAGGTTCAGCACGCCGCGCTGGCTGACCATGGCGTTGTAGTTGAAGTCCTGCTCCAGCCCCTCCCACAGCTTCATCGACAGCTCGTAAAGCGGGATGTTGCCGGGCAACAGATAGTTGGAGCGGATGATGGTGGTGTTGCGGCCCATATTGCCGCCGCCGATCCAGCCCTTTTCCAGCACCGCGACGTTGCGCACGCCGTAGCGGCTGGCGAGATAATAGGCTGTCGCGAGGCCGTGGCCGCCGCCGCCGATGATCACCACATCGTAGGCAGGCTTCGGCGCGGCGTCGCGCCAGGTCGGCTTCCAGCCCTTGTGGCCGCCGAGTGTGTTGCCGAGAAGCGAGAACAGCGAATAGCGCATGCTTGATCCTTCGGCCTGCACTGTCGCGCATCGGCGAAACCCGCTATAGACTGAAAACGACATCCCCTTGCCCAGGAGCGCCATTGCCAAAGACGTTGCCTGCGCCGGCCTCGCGCCCGTCCCGGGTCGGCTTCCTGCTGATCGACGGCTTCGCGCTGATGTCGTTCGCTTCTGCCGTCGAGCCGCTGCGCGCCGCCAACGCCATCGCCGGGCGCACGCTGTATCAATGGTTTCACGTCTCGATCGACGGCCGTCCGATCGGCGCCTCCAGCGGGCTGTCGATCCAGCCGGACTGCGCGATCGACGGCGCGCAGGAGTTCGACATCGTGCTGGTCTGTGCCGGCGGCAATCCGACCAAATTCTCCGATCGGCGGACGATGAGCTGGCTGCGCGCGCAGGCGCGGCGCGGCGTGGCGATCGGCGGCATCTCCGGCGGTCCTTATCTTCTCGCCCGCGCCAAGGTGCTCGACGGCTATCGCTGCACGATCCATTGGGAGCACGCGCCGGCCTTCGCCGAGGCGTTTCCGCATCTCGACCTGACGCGCAATTTGTTCGAGATCGACCGCGAGCGCCTGACCTGCGGCGGCGGCGTCGCCGGGCTCGACATGATGCAGGCGCTGATCCGCCGCGACCACGGCCCGGAGCTGGCCGCCAAGGTCAGCGACTGGTTTCTGCAGACCAATGTCCGGCTCGGCGATTCCAGCCAGCGGCCGAATGCGCGCGAGCGCGGGCGGCTCGGTCATCCCGCGCTGCAGGCCGCGATCGAGCTGATGGAGCGCCGGCTGCGCGAGCCGGCGAGCCGGACCGAGATCGCCCGCGCCGCCGGCGTCTCGCTGCGCCAGCTCGAGCGATTATTCACGACGCATCTCAAGACGACGATCGAGCGACGCTACCTGATGATCCGGCTGCAGCGCGCGCGGACTCTGCTGCGGCAGACGTCGCTCCCCGTCACCCAGATCGGCGCGGATTGCGGCTTCGTCAGCCTCGCGCATTTCTCGCGCGTCTATAGGCAGCGCTTCGCGCGCACGCCCTCGGCCGACCGCAGGCTCTGACGAGAGTGGTGCACGGCCCGGGAATATGCGCTTTATGACCACGCACGACACTGTCGAAGGCCGGAAGCAGCAGATGAAGAAGCCGAAACCAGATCCATCGTCCGCCGATCCGCAGCGCGGCGCCGCCGAATATCGCACCGGCTCCAACGCGCCGCAGGACACCGAGCGCAGCCTCGAACGTGCGCTCGGCGCCAAGATCCGCGCCATCCGCCGGGAGCGGGATCTGTCGGTCTCGGATCTCTCCAGCGCCTCGAACATCTCCGCCGGGATGATGTCGAAGATCGAGAACGGTCAGATTTCGCCGTCGCTGTCGACGCTGCAGTCGATCGCGGGCGCGCTCAACGTGCCGCTCAGCCTGTTGTTCGCCGCCTCCGAGCAGCGGCGGGATTGCTCCTTCGTCCGCGCCAAGCAGGGCGTCGCGATCGAGCGGCGCGGCTCCAAGGCCGGCCATCTGTATCAGTTGCTCGGCCATGTGATCGGCGGCGAGGTGGTGGTCGAGCCCTATCTGATCTCGCTGCAGGAGGGCGCCAGCACCCACACCGCGTTCCAGCACGCCGGCATGGAGTTCATCTACATGCTGACCGGCGAAGTGATCTATCGCCACGGCGACAATTCCTACCGGCTGCGGCCCGGCGATTCGATGCTGTTCGATTCCGGTGCGCTGCACGGACCGGAAACGCTGGTGAAACTGCCGATGACCTATCTGTCGATCATCGTCTATCCGCGAAGCTGAGACGTCGCGCCGGCGGATGACAGGGGCAGACGCGCGCGGCACGGCAGACGGCGGATCGCCCGCCGACGGTCCGCACGGGTGCTGTGCCGCAAATTCGGGCCGTCCGGCTATTTTCTTATCAGGAAACTTCTGTTCTCCCCAGTTGACCCGCCGGACGGTTCCCGCCTATGGTCGCTCCAGCAAGGAGCAATCGGATGTGCGGAATCGTCGGACTATTCCTGAAGAACAAGGCGCTGGAGCCGGCGCTCGGCGACATGCTGTCGAAGATGCTGGTGACGATGACGGCGCGCGGCCCGGACAGCGCCGGCGTCGCCGTCTACGGCGCCGGTAACAATGATCGCGTCAAGCTGACGCTGCGCGCCGAGGATGCCGGCGCGGCCGCCGCGCTGGCGAATGAATTGCCGGCGGCGCTCGGCGTGCCGGTCGATGTCAGCATCCGCGCCAATCATATCGTGGCGTCGCTGCCGCGCGACGCCGAAGCGGCAGCGCTGCAATGGGTGAAGGCGCGCGCGGGTCAGATTCAGCTCGTCAGCGTCGGCACCCATATGGAGATCTACAAGGACGTCGGCCTGCCCGAGCACGTCGTCAGCGAATTCGCGCTGGCCGGGATGGCGGGCAGCCACGGCATCGGCCACACCCGCATGGCCACCGAATCGGCGGTGACGATCAACGGCGCGCATCCGTTCTCGACCGGCGAGGACCAGTGCCTGGTGCACAACGGCTCGCTGTCGAACCACAACAGCATCCGCCGCACGCTGGTGCGCGAGGGCATGAGCTTCGCGACGCAGAACGACTCGGAAGTGGCTGCCGGCTATCTGACCTGGCGGATGAGCAAGGGCGACAGCCTGAAGCAGTCGCTGACCTCCAGCCTGGAAGATCTCGACGGCTTCTTCACCTTCGTGGTCGGCACCCGCAATGGCTTTGCCGTGCTGCGCGACCCGATCGCCTGCAAGCCGGCGATCATGGCCGAATCCGACGACTACGTCGCCTTCGGCTCGGAATATCGCGCTTTGTCGGTGCTACCCGCGATCGAGAAGGCGCGGGTGTTCGAGCCCGAACCCGCCACCGTCTATGCCTGGGAACGTTCGTAATGCCTGTCTGTGACCTCGCCGTCAGCTCCGTGCGCGAGCTGAACCAAGCCCTCCACCGGCTCACGCCGGACACCAACGAGACCGCGTGGGAGATCGACAACCCGCAAGGCAAGCACGCCATCGGCGTCGGCATCAACGTGCCGGTCGAGATCGATATCAAGGGCCACGTCGGCTATTACTGCGCCGGCATGAACAAATTCGCCAGCGTGCGAATTCACGGCAATGCCGGCACCGGCGTCGCCGAGAACATGATGTCCGGCACCGTGCATGTGATGGGCGACGCCAGCCAGTCGGCCGGCGCCACCGGCTGCGGTGGCCTGCTGATCATCGACGGCGACGCCTCGGCGCGCTGCGGCATTTCGATGAAGGGCATCGACATTCTGGTGAAGGGCTCGATCGGCTCGATGAGCGCCTTCATGGCGCAGGCCGGCAACCTCGTGGTGCTCGGCAACGCCGGCGAAGCGCTCGGCGATTCGATCTACGAGGCGACCATCTTCGTCCGCGGCGAGGTCAAAAGCCTCGGCGCCGACTGCATCGAGAAGCCGATGACGGAGGCCGACCGCGAGCGCCTCGCCGGCCTGCTCGGCCGCGCCGGCCTCGACGGCGCAGCCAAGGTCGACGACTTCCGGATGTATGGCTCGGCGCGCGAGCTCTACCACTTCCACGTCGACAACGCCGCCTCCTACTGACGGGTAAGCCCATGTCTGCAAATTCTCCACGCACCACCCCGCGGGTCTCGGCGACGTTCGATCCCTACACCATCTCCGAAATCCAGCGCGCCGCGGCGACCGGCATCTACGACATACGCGGCGGCGGCTCGAAGCGGCGGTTGCCGCATTTCGACGACCTGCTGTTTCTCGGCGCCTCGATGTCGCGCTATCCGCTCGAAGGCTATCGCGAGAAATGCGGCACGGGCGTCGTGCTCGGCTCGCGCTTCGCCAAGAAGCCGATCGAGCTGAAGATTCCAGTCACCATCGCCGGCATGAGTTTCGGCTCGCTGTCGGGTGCGGCCAAGGAAGCGCTGGGGCGCGGCGCCACGCTGGCCGGCACCAGCACCACCACCGGCGACGGCGGCATGACCGAGGAGGAGCGCGGCCATTCGCAGACGCTGATCTATCAGTACCTGCCGTCGCGCTACGGCATGAATCCGGACGATCTGCGCCGCGCCGACGCGATCGAAATCGTGATCGGCCAGGGCGCCAAGCCGGGTGGCGGCGGCATGCTGCTCGGCCAGAAAATTTCCGAGCGCGTCGGCAAGATGCGCACGCTCCCGGCCGGCATCGACCAGCGCTCGGCGTCGCGGCATCCGGACTGGACCGGGCCGGACGATCTGGAGATCAAGATCGAGGAGCTGCGCGAGATCACCGATTGGGAGAAACCGATCTATGTGAAGATCGGCGCCTCCAGGCCGTATTACGACACGGCACTGGCGGTGAAGGCCGGTGCCGATGTGATCGTGATCGACGGCATGCAGGGCGGCACCGCGGCGACGCAGGAAGTGTTCATCGAACACGTCGGCATCCCGACGCTGGCGGCGATCCGACCCGCGGTCGAGGCGCTGCAGGAACTCGGCATGCACCGCAAGGTGCAGCTGATCGTCTCCGGCGGCATCCGCAACGGCGCCGACATCGCGAAAGCGCTGGCGCTCGGCGCCGACGCGGTGGCGATCGGCACCGCGGCGCTGATCGCACTCGGTGACAACAGCCCGAGCCTGGAGAAGGACTACGAGGCGCTCGGCACCCATGCGGGCGCCTATGACGACTGGCACGAGGGCCGCGACCCCGCGGGCATCACCACGCAGGACCCCGAGCTGGCGCGCCGGCTCGACCCGATCCTCGCCGGCCGCCGGCTCGCCAACTATCTGTCGGTGCTGACGCTCGAAACCCAGACGATCGCGCGGGCCTGCGGCAAGAGCCACATCCACAATCTCGAGCCGGAAGATCTGGTCGCATTGACGGTCGAGGCGGCCGCGATCGCCCGCGTGCCGCTGGTCGGCACCGACTGGATTCCCGGACAGCGTTACTGACGAAGCCTCAACCCAGTCATCAAGAGGACTCCATGACCGTCGACCTCGTAGCGGCCGCCAAAGAGAAGAACATCAAGTACTTCCTGATCTCCTTTACGGACCTGCTCGGCACCCAGCGCTCCAAGCTGGTGCCGGCAGAAGCGATCGCCACGATGGCCAAGAACGGCGCGGGCTTCGCCGGTTTCGCGACCTGGCTCGACATGACCCCGGCGGACCCGGATCTGTTCGCCATTCCCGATCCCGACAGCCTGATGCAACTGCCGTGGAAACCGGAGGTCGGCTGGCTCGCCGCCGATCTGTGGATGAACGGCAAGCCGGTCGAGCAGGCGCCGCGCAACATGCTGAAGCGGCTCAAGGCGAAAGCCGCCGAGAAAGGCCTTCAGCTCAAGAGCGGCGTCGAATGTGAGTTCTTCCTGATCGCTCCCGATGGCGCCGACATCACGGACAAAGCCGACCGCCAGACCAAGCCGTGTTACGACCAGGCGGCGCTGATGCGACGCTTCGACGTAGTCCGGGAAATCAGCGACGGCATGCTGGCGCTGGGCTGGAAGCCGTACCAGACCGACCACGAGGACGCCAACGGCCAGTTCGAAATGAACTGGGACTATGACGACGCGCTGGTGACCGCCGACCGCCACGCCTTCTTCAAATACATGGTGAAGTCGATCGCCGAGAAGCACGGGATGCGGGCGACCTTCATGCCGAAGCCGTTCTCCAACCTCACCGGCAACGGCTGCCACGTCCACGTCTCGTTGTGGAAGGACGGCATCAACGCCTTCGAGGACGACAGCGGCGAACTCGGCGTCTCCTCGCTCGGCTACAATTTCATCGGCGGCATCATTCACTCGGCCGACGCGCTCGCCGCGATCCTCAATCCCACCGTCAATTCCTACAAGCGCATCAACGCGCCGCGCACCACCTCCGGCGCGACCTGGTCGCCCTCTTCGGTGACCTATTCGGGCAACAACCGCACCCACATGATCCGGATTCCCGAGCCCGGCCGGTTCGAACTGCGGCTCGCCGACGGCGCCACCAACCCTTACGCAATGCAGGCCGCGGTCCTCGCCGCCGGTCTCGACGGCATCGAGCGCCAGCGCGACCCCGGCAAGCGACTCGACATCAACATGTATCAGGACGGCCATCTGGTGCAGGACGCCAAGCGGCTGCCGCTGAACCTGCTCGATGCGCTGCGCGCGCTGGAGGCCTCCGAACTGCTCAAGGGCAGCCTCGGCGAATTCGTCCCGGCCTATCTCAAGCTCAAACACCAGGAATGGAACGAGTTCTCGCGGCATTTGACCGACTGGGAACGCGACATGACGCTGGACTGCTGAAGGCGTTCTCGGCGCTTGAGATCAACTGATACTCGTGATGGCCGGGCTCGTCCCGGCCATCCACGTAATTCGGACGTCATCCTGAGGTGCGAGCGCAGCGAGCCTCGAAGGATGAGAGACGAGTGCCTGCGGCTCATCCTTCGAGGCCCGCCATGCCGCGCCAAAGCGCGGCCCGGCGTGCGCCTCAGGATGACGCTGTGGCAAGTTGAGGCCTCTGCTCACAGCAATTCTGGTCGCTCGGCATTCGACGCTCCGCGTTCACGCCGCAGCGGCCGCGGCAGGGTCAATACCACGCCGACGCTTGCGAAACTCGACCGGGGTCTCGCCTACCTGGCTCTTGAACCCGCGCGAGAACGCGCTGGTCTCGCTGTAGCCGAGTTGCAGCGCGATCGACGTCACGGGAGCGCCGGTCTCGGCCAGCATGCATTTGGCGATATGCGAGCGGACCCGGTTGCGGATGTCGAGATAGTTGACGCCGTGGTCGGCGAGCCTGCGCTGGAACGACCGCGTGCTCATGCCGAAATCACAGGCGACGACCTCGATATCGGTCGCGACCGACCGGCACAGCGAGGCCGCGATCCACGCCTCGATGCCGCGGACCAGATCGAGCCGCGTCGCCCGCCGCTGGATCACCTCCGCGAGATCGGCGCGGAGCCGCGCGTGCAGGTTGCGGTCCGCCTGCTGCAGCGGCACGTCGAGGCACCGCGCCTGGAACAGCAACGCGTTTTCGCGCCGTCCGAACCGCAGTGGGCAGTCGAAATGCTGCTGATAGAACGGCAGATCATCCCCGGCCGCGTGCTCGAATTCGACGCCGCTCGCCCGCCACGCCGGACCGAGAAATCCGGCCAGCATCGAATATTCGATCGCCAGCGAGAAGCCGGCGTCCTGCTCGCGAAACCGGATCGCCGGATCCTCGATCGCATAGGACAGCCGCGCAATGCCGTCGCTGACCGACAGCGTCGTCCGCGTGCTGGTCTGGATGCTGGCGAAGAAGCCACTGAAGCTCTCCAGCGCGTCGCCCACGGTCTGGGCAGTCCGCATCAGATCGCTGATCGGCCCCAGCGCCGCGAGCTTGAAGTCGCGGCCGAGCTCGATCCCAAGGGTGCGATTGCCGCTTTCATGCGCAGCCGCCTCGAGCATCGACGTGAACGCCGCCAGCGGCAGCATCCCGGACGGATCGTCGAGTGTCGCGCGTGAAATCCCCACGCGGGCATTGATTCCCGCGGATTCCGGCCTCGACCGAGCGAGCGCTACCAGAAGTTGCTGCACAGGGCCGCAGGCGATGGTTCCCGAAGCAGACATGTCCACCGATCCAAAGGAAACACCGGGATCACGAAGCAAAAACCGCACCACCCGCCGAAGGCGCATGCCCTGTGCCACCAGCAGCGCATCGATCAGCAGCACTACACAAGCCGGCGGCGCTTCATTTCAACAGTAACGCGAATCCGCGCTCACCGGAGGCTCGTGGTCGCGCGAGGACCCGTCGGCGGCCGCAATTGGCGCCTAATGTCAATCCTGCGGCGTTCGCCTTGAAGCAGCATGCCGCGCACCAGTGCGATCGACGAACCGCCGCAACCAATCAGGGAGACGACATCATGAGCCTCGCGGAAGACACCAGTTGCTGTCACGCGGCCGCAGCGGCTGAGGCCCCGGCCGTGCAGCATCCGCTGCAGCCTCTCACCCCGGCCGAAATCACCAGGGTCGCCGCCATCGTCAGCGCCGACCCGCCCTACGGCACCGATACCAGGTTCGAGACCATCGAACTGCTGGAGCCGGAGAAGGCCGTCGTCCGTGCCTTCAAGCCGGGCATGCCGATCGCGCGCAACGCCCGCGTCAGCGTGTTCAGCACCATCCGCATCGGCGTGACGCGGCTGTTCGTCTCGCTCGACGCCGGCACGATCATGTCGCGCAAGGAATTCCCGACCGCGCGGCCGATGATCCAGCTCGAGCAGTTTCTCGCCATCGAAGACTTCGTCCGCGCCCATCCCGAATTCATCGCCGGCTGCGCGCGCCGCGGCATCACCGACATGACCACGGTGTGCGTCGACCCGTGGTCGGCGGGCAATTTCGGCATCCCCGGCGAGGACGGCCGGCATCTGTGCCACGTCTTCGCCTGGCAGCGGCTGCGCGAGAACGAGAATTTCTACGCCCATCCGATCGAAGGTCTCAACGCGGTGATCGACCTCAAGACCTGGGAAGTGATCCGCGTCGACGATTACGGCGTGGTCCCGATCCCGAAGATCGAAGCCAACTATGAGCGCGAGTTCATCGAGAGCAAGCGCGCGCCGCTGAAGCCGATCAACGTGACGCAGCCGCAGGGCGTCAGCTTCAAGATCGAAGGCCGGGCTCTCACCTGGGACAAATGGTCGTTCGTGATCGGCTTCAACGCCCGCGAGGCGCTGACGCTGCACGACATCAAATATGACGGCCGCCCGGTCGCGCATCGCGCCTCGCTGGTCGAGATGGTGGTGCCCTATGGGAGCCCCGACAACGGCCATTTCCGCAAGAACGTGTTCGACATCGGCGAGTACGGCATCGGCAAGCTCGCCAATTCGCTGAAGCTCGGCTGCGACTGCCTCGGCGCCATCGAATATCTCGACGTTCATCTCAATACCATGAACGGCGACGTGATGACGATCGAGAAGGCGATCTGCATCCACGAGGAGGATTCCGGCCTGCTGTGGAAGCACTGGGACTTCCGCACCGACCGCGCCGAGGTGCGGCGCGCGCGCAAGCTGGTGGTGTCGTCGATCTGCACTGTCGGCAATTACGAATACGCGCTGTATTGGTACTTCCACATCGACGGCGCGATCGAATTCGAGATGAAGGCGACCGGCATCATCAACACCGCGGCGTGTATTCCGGGCCAGCCCGGCAAATACGCCCGCGAAGTGCTGCCCGGCGTCGTCGGCCACATCCATCAGCATATCTTCTGCGCCCGTCTCGACATGGCGGTCGACGGCGACGCCAACAGCATCGTCGAGTGCAACACCTATGCGGAAGAGGAAGGCCCGCACAATCCGCACGGCAACGCCTTCTACGAGGCCGAAACGCTGCTCGGCAGCGAACTCTCGGCGGCGCGGCGCGCGAACCCGGCCTCGCATCGCTACTGGAAGGTGATCAATCCGAACAAACTGAACTACGCCGGCACGCCGGTCGGCTACAAGCTCGAGGCGATGAACTGTGTGACGCCGTTCGTCGGTGCGAACTCGCCCTCGGGCAAGCGGGCGGGCTTCGTTCAGAACCACGTCTGGGTGACGGCATTCGATCCCGACGAACGCTATCCAGCCGGCGAATACATGAATCACTCGGACGGCAGCGGCGGGCTGCCCGACTTCATCAAGCAGGATCGTCCGCTGGAGAACGCCGACATCGTGCTGTGGCACGTGTTCGGCCTGCATCACCCGGTGCGGCTGGAGGATTTTCCGGTGCAGCCCTGCATCTCGACCGGCTTCAAGCTGGTGCCGCACGGCTTCTTCAACGGCAATCCCGGCATCGACCTGCCGCCGGAGGTCAACGCGGCGAGCTGCTGCGCCAACGCCACCACCGCCTGACTCGACGCCCCCGGCCGCCGGCGAAGCCCGGCGGCCGCACGGCGCGGTTCAGGCCGCGCCGCCCACGGCACGGCTGCGGCCGATCCAGTTTAACTTTTGATATTTCTGATGAAATCAGGCCGGCGCCTGACGAAATCTTGGTCGGAGTGGCAGGATTCGAACCTGCGACCCCTGCGTCCCGAACGCAGTGCTCTACCGGGCTGAGCCACACTCCGACAAGAGGCCGGCTTATAGCGTCGACCTTCGCCCTTCGCAAGCGGGCGAATTGCGATATGAACGGCGGATGACCCTCGATTTGCACACCAGGACCCTGCCCGCCGGGGACGCCGCCGCTTTGGCGGCCGCAGACGTCTTGCGCGGCGGCGGATTGATCGGATTCCCGACCGAAACCGTCTATGGGCTCGGCGCCGACGCCGCCGCTCCGGCGGCGGTGGCCCGGCTCTACGCCGCCAAGGGCCGGCCGTCGTTCAATCCGCTGATCGCCCACGTCGCGAATCTCGACGCCGCGCGAAAAATCGCCCGATTCGATTCGCGTGCGTCGGCGCTGGCGGCGGCATTCTGGCCGGGGCCGCTGACGCTGGTGCTGCCGAAGGCGGAGGAGTGCACGGTGTGCGACCTCGCGACCGCCGGGCTCGACAGCGTCGCGGTGCGGATTCCGGCGCATCCGGTGGCGCAGGCGATCCTGCGCGCATTCGGCGGCGCGGTGGTGGCGCCGTCCGCCAATCGCTCCGGCCATGTCTCGCCGACCACGGCCGCGCATGTCCGCGCCGATCTCGACGGCCGGATCGATCTGATCGTCGATGGCGGCGCCGTCGACGTGGGGGTCGAATCGACCATCGTGAGCTGCCTCGGCGCGCCGGCGCTGCTGCGCCCCGGCGGCGTGCCGCGCGAGGCGATCGAGCGCCTGCTCGGCTGCGCGCTGGCGGACCCGTCGCCCGCTGCGGCCGGCGAGCACGCCCCGCTGGCGCCGGGGATGCTGGCGTCGCATTACGCCCCGCGCGCCCAGGTGCGGCTGGACGCAGGCGAGGTCCGCCCCGGCGAAGCGCTGCTGGCCTTCGGGCCCGCCGCGCTCCCCGGCGCCGAGACGGCCTGCGCGACTCGGAACCTGTCGCCGGCCGCAGATCTGACCGAGGCGGCGGCGAACCTGTTCGGGTTTTTGCGCGAGCTCGACGCCGGTGGCGCGCGCGTGATCGCGGTGATGCCGATCCCGCCGCACGGCCTCGGCGAGGCGATCAACGACCGGCTGCGCCGCGCCGCGGCGCCGCGGGATTGATCGCGCCGCCATTGTGGTGAAGTGTCGGCCCGCAGCTCCCGCCGCGACGGGAGGAGCTCAAACACCAGGCTCGACGGACAACGCCCATGACCATCGCCAATCCGCCGCCGGCCACAGCGCTGTCGCCCGACTTGCTCGGGCGCTTCGCCGCGATCGTCGGCGACCGACACGCGCTGACCGACCCGGCCGAACTCGAAGCCTATGTCACTGAGGAGCGCAATCTGTATCGCGGCCACTCGCCGCTGGTGCTGCGCCCGGGCTCTACCGCGGAAGTCGCAGCGATCTGCAGGCTGGCGCACGAGGCGCGCGTCGCGCTGGTGCCGCAAGGCGGCAACACCGGGCTGGTCGGCGGGCAGACGCCGCACCACGGCGAGGTGGTGGTCTCGCTGAAGCGGATGGACAAGATCCGCGACATCGACCTCGCATCGAACACCATGACGGTGGAGGCCGGCGTGATCCTGCAGCATGCGCAGGAGCGCGCCGCCGACGTCGACCGGCTGTTCCCGCTGTCGCTCGGCGCGCAGGGCAGTTGCACCATCGGCGGCAATCTGTCGACCAATGCCGGCGGCACCGCCGCACTGGCCTATGGACTGGCGCGCGACATGGCGCTCGGCATCGAGGTCGTGCTCGCCGACGGCCGCATCCTCGATCTGTTGTCGAAGCTGAAGAAGGACAACACCGGCTACGATCTGCGCGACCTGTTCATCGGCGCCGAGGGCACGCTCGGCATCATCACCGCGGCGACGCTGAAGCTGTTTCCAAAGCCGCGCGCGGTCGCGACCGCCTTCGTCGGGCTGCCGTCGCCGGCGGACGCGCTGAAGCTGCTCGGCATCGCGCAAGCCGAAGCCGCGGGCCATCTCACCAGCTTCGAACTGATCGCCGAGATCGCGCTGGATTTCTCGGTGCGCCACGCTGCCAACCGCGATCCGCTGGAGAGCCGGCATCCATGGTACGTGCTGATCGAATTGTCGTCGATGCGCGACGACGCAAGCGGCGCGCTGGAGGCGATCCTCGAACAGGGCTTCGAGGCCGGCATCGTCACCGACGCGGCGATCGCCGCCTCGCTCGCCCAGCAGCAGGCGTTCTGGAAACTGCGCGAGGAGATCTCGCCGGCGCAGAAGCCGGAGGGCGGCTCGATCAAGCACGACGTCTCGGTGCCGATCGCCGCAGTGCCTGAGTTCATCGAACAAGCCAATGCGGCGGTGGTGAAGCTGATCCCCGGCGCGCGGCCGGTGCCGTTCGGCCATCTCGGCGACGGCAACATCCACTACAACGTCACCCAGCCGCTCGGCGCCGACAAGGCCGCGTATCTGGCGCGTTGGCACGAGGTCAACAAAGTCGTGTTCGACGTGGTGCTGCGGCTCGGCGGCTCGATCTCGGCCGAGCACGGCATCGGCGTGCTGAAGCGCGACGACCTGCCCGCCGTGAAGGACAAGACCGCGATCGACCTGATGCGCGCCATCAAGGCGACGCTCGATCCGCTCGGCATCATGAATCCGGGGAAGGTGGTGTAGAGCGACCTAGATCAGCTCTGCTTTTGATGGAATCGGAGCTGGCCATCTGAGGTCGCCGTCATCCTGAGGCGCCCTCCGGGCCGCGCTGTGCGCGGCGCGGAGGGCCTCGAAGGATGGGCCACGGGCGTCCTCTGCAGCATCCTTCGAGGCGCGCTACGCGCGCACCTCAGGATGACGACTCTGCCCTCGACAAGAGGGTACCGTTTCAATCAGTCGACGAAGCGCTCTAAAACAGCGACCCCTGCCCGCCATCATCGGAGGCCGCGGCCTTGGGCTTCGCGGCCGGCCTGGTCCGAGCGCTTTTCTGCGCTCCAACCGGCGCCTCGGAGAGTATCTCCTCGTCCGAAATCGGCAGGATCAATTGCGGATTGTCGTTGGCGACGCGGTTGACGGCAGTCGACACCGGATACCAGACGAAGGTGCCGGCCAGGGGGGCGCGCAGCAGCGCGGCGGCGCTCTCCGCGTCGACCTCGGCGCAATCGAGCCAGGCCGCGTAGTCCTGCGGCGCGATCGTCACCGGGACGCGGTCGTGAAGCTCAGTCATGCCCTCGCGCGCGGCCGTTGTGACGATCGCGATGGTGTCGAGCTCTTCGCCGTTCGGCCCGACCCAGGTCTCCCACAAGCCGGCGAAGCCGATCGGCCCGCCACCGGCGGGATGGATGAAATACGGCTGCTTGCGTGTGCCCACCGTTTTCCACTCATAGTAGCCGTCGCTGGGGACCAGGCAGCGCCGCCGCCTGACCGCGTTCCGGAACGCGGGCTTCTCCAGCAGCGTCTCGGCGCGGGCATTGATCAGCAGCGTGAATTTTCGCGGATCCTTCGCCCAGGACGGCAAAAAACCCCAGCGCATCAGGCGGAAGCGGCGCGCCCCCGCGTCGACGATCACCACCGGAACCGGCTGGGTGGGCGCGATATTGTGGCGCGCTGGAAAGTTCGGCTGATCGGCATAGCCGAACGCATCGCGGATCGCGGCAGGTGCCGAAGTCATGACAAAGCGGCCGCACATTGCGCATTGTTCCGAGGTCGCGTCTTCAGAGCCTATTAACTTGGTTAATCCAAGAATACCATCGATGTCGTCGATGCAACCAATCCCGTCAGCGAGCGCCAGCACTCCGTTCGGCGCAGATGGAGCTGCGCGCGCTGCGCAGCTCGCAGCGGCCAACATCAATCCCCGCACCGGCCTCGCCACCGACTATCTGAATCACTTCAACGAAGCGGTCATGCTGCTCGAAATGATTCCCGATATGCCGGAATGCGCGGAAGATTTCCTCGCCTGGCAACCGCTGTCCTATGCCGAGCATTTCAAAGCCTCGAACTTCAAGGCACGCGACCTCGCGATCGAAGCCTATGAAACCGCCGACCCCGGCATCCGCTCGGATTTCGACGACATCATCGACAACATGACCCGGATCCTCACCGCGGTCGGCGATGCGATGCGCGGAGCCCAGCAGGACGCCACGCGCGCGCGACTCGCCGAGGAGGCGGTCGGCTGGATCAAGCCGATGATCGGCCGCGCCGGCGGCGTCATCAACGGCCAGGGCAGCGAGGCCGACGTCGACTACATCATGGCGCACTGATCGCCGTGACGCCGCCCACGCCGCCGCACCATCCCCAGATCGCCGTCAGCGCTTCGATTTTCCGTGATGGAAAGCTGTTGCTGGTCCGCCGCGCGCGCTCGCCGGCCAAGGGGTTCTACTCGTTGCCGGGTGGTCGGGTCGAATATGGCGAGACCCTGCACGAGGCGCTGACGCGCGAGGTCGCCGAGGAGACCGCGCTGACGATCGCGATCGACGGCCTGGCCGGCTGGCGCGACGTGGTGCCCGGGCCCGCCAATGCGGGGCACTATGTGATCCTGTCGTTTGCGGCGCGCTGGATCGCCGGCGAGCCGGTGCTGAACGACGAACTCGACGACGCCGTCTGGGTCGCCCCGGAGGCGGTCGGCACGTTCCGGACCACCGAGGGGCTGGCCACGATCGTCGCCAGCGCCCGCCGTCTGCTCGGAACCTGACCGGCGCCTGCGCTTGCCGCTATGGCCGAAACAGCCTATCAGGCCGCGTCGGGATCCCCTCATGCTCCAGCGCCTGCTCGCCATCGTTCTCGTACTCGCGACCTTCGGCCTCGCGTCGCCGACCGTGCCGTCGCGTGCGCAGGAGGGGGCCGCGCCGTTCGACGCCGAACTGCAGCGCTTCGCCGAGATCCTCGGCACGCTGCACTATCTGCGCGGCATCTGCGGCAGCAACGAAGGCGCCAAATGGCGCAACGAGATGCAGGCGCTGATCGATGCCGAAACCCCCTCCGGCGAACGCCGCACCCGGCTGATCGCCGGCTTCAACCGCGGCTATAACGGGTTCCAGCAGACCTACCGCACCTGCACCCCGGCCGCGCAGGTGGCGATCCGGCGCTATCTCGAGGAAGGCTCGCGGATTTCCCGCGACCTGACCGCCCGCTATGCGAACTGATCGCACAGCCCCGGTATTTATCCCAGGCCGTTAACCTTTCCTAAAGAACTGCCTAGCCCATCGCGGTGTGCGTGGTAACACTTGGATATCGCCGATCCGCCGTGGATCGCGCCCTACCTTGTCGAGTTTCATGAGCGCCACGACCTATCCGACCGACAGCGACATGCAGGCTGACCGCGACCAGAAGCAGACGGCGCTCAGCTATCTCAGCGAAGCTTGGGCCGAAGCCCTGCACGACGGCGTCGACGGCGATTGCCTCGCGCAGGCCAGCCTGTTCACGGCTTTCGCCGAACTGGTCGGTACCTATGGCGAGGATGCGGTGGCGAAATTCGTCGAGGGCCTGCCCGGCCGGGTGCGCAACGGCGAGTTTTCGATCGCGCTGGCCAAGCAGTAGCGCTGCGGACGGCGACGGGGGCGAGCCCGGCTCAGTTGCGCGCGAACGCCTGCAGCCCCTTGAAGGTCAGCCGCTTCGGGTCCTTGACGCCGGCGAGATAGAACCGGCGAATGAACTCGGTGACGGCGGCACGATCACATCCGGTCAAGGCGACGATGGCATCGACCGCGGTCTTCTGAGCTTCCATCTGGAATCCCCCTCAAGCGTATCGGTCACTCGACGACCCGGCGATCGTTGCGACGTTGGAAGGCTGCGCCCCATTCGTTGATATGCTGTTAACCAACCAATCCGGCCGATCCGGCGACGCAGACCGAATCGTGCGGCGATCATCGCCGAAGATGCTCGCGGCAGGGATACGCAAAATCCCCCACCGGAGTTCCCCGGAGGCTCGGACAAAGCGACGCAGGGCGGAGTTGGACCGCGCCGTCGCCGGAGGCGGATCAGCCGGCTGGGCCGATCTGCATCGCGACGAGCTCCGCCGTGGCCGCCGACAACGTCCAACCGAGGTGACCATGCCCGGTGTTGTAGAACACGCCCTTGCGCCGGCCACGCCCGACGCGCGGCATCATGTCGGGCATCATCGGCCGTAGCCCGCTCCAGGGCACGACCCGGCGCGTGCTCACGCCTGGAAAGACGCGCTCCACCCAGTCGACCAGCGGCCTGATCCGATCCGACCTGATATCGCGGTTGAACCCGTTGATCTCGGCGGTGCCGGCGACCCGGAAGCGGTCGCTGCCGAGCCGGCTGGTGACGATCTTCGCGCGCTCGTCGAGCAGGCTCACGTGCGGTGCTGCGGCCCGGTCGGACTCGCTGTCGAGCTGCACGGTGATCGAATAGCCTTTCACGGGGTAGACGTTGACCCGGTCTCCCAGCGCCATCGCCAGCAGCCGGCTTTCGACGCCCGCGCAGACCACCACGGCGTCGAAGCTCTCCTTTAACGCGAACCCGCCAGGCGAACCGATCGGCTCCGACGACCAGTCGACGCGGATTCCGCCGTGCCTTTCGGCGCTCACCTCCGCGTTCTTGCCGAGCCGGAACTCGACGCCGTTGTGCGCGCAATACGCCGTCAACCCGGTGACGAATTTGTGGATGTCGCCGCTGAAATCCGACGGCGTGTAGAACCCGCCGTGAAACTTGCCGGTCAATGCGGGCTCGATCGCGCGGATTTCCTGGCGGGTGACCGGCCTGCGCTCGAGGCCGCCCGCCTGCAGCATCTTGTTGGACTTCGCCGCCTGGGCGAAATCCTGCGCGTCGTGATAGACGTGCAGGATGCCGCGGGTCTCGATGTCGAAATCGACCGACGCCGTCTTCGCCATGCGCAACAAATGCCGGCGGGCTTCGATCGCGAGCTTGGTGGTCTCGATCGAGTTCTTCTCGTACTTCCGGATGCCGACCAGGAATTCCGTCAGCCAGGAGTATTTATGCCAGCTCGGCGTCAGATCGAGCAGCAACGGCGCGTCTTTCCGGAACAGCCAGCCGAGCCCCTTCCGCACGGTCGCCCAGTTGTTCCAGACCTCGGCGTTGCTCGCGGAGAGTTGGCCGCCATTGGCATAGGAGGTCTCCATCGCGGCGTAGCGATGCCGGTCGAACACGGTCACGCGATGGCCGCGTTCGAGGAGCGTGAAAGCTGTTGTGACGCCGGTGATCCCGGCTCCGATGATAGCGATCTTCGACATAGGGGGACTCGCATTGTTCGATCTGACCGAGAACCTCGGTCGCGTCCCCATCTGTTCGCTTTACCTGAGAGCTTAGCCGAATTGCCCGGCCTTCCCCTTCGGTGGACGCATTCCAGCGCCTCTCTCCAGATCATGTCGCGAGACGGTCCATTTGCCTGAGAGTTTCCGGGGTGTTGCTCCTTCGGCGTCGGCCGCAGCCGAACTCTCCCGCATCGCATTTAGCTGTCGACGACGTCCGGCCTCCTTTCACGCGGCACTGCGACGAGGCCGCGGTTTCCACTGGCGGGTCCGGTACACCGACAGGCGCGCCGGATGTATTTTTCCAAGCGAAGCGCTACGCGTCGCGTAGGATGTAGATCGGGCTCGACCACGCCTGGTGGCCGTCCGCGAAGGTCGCGCGGAGCCAGATCGGATTGTCGCCCGCGCGCATCGCGATCGAGCGCCGAAGGCGGAGCGAACGTTCGCTGTCGTGATCCGGCTCCCGCGACAGTCGCAGCTCGCGATCGAGCTTGCCGAGCCGATGCACGGTCGGCTGATGCGTCAGCTCGGCGAGCGCATGCTTGAACGTCCCCAGCGGGGTGGTGATCTCGAGCACCGCATCGGCCGACGACAGCGACAGATCGACGCCGGCGAAATTGCCGGTGGTGATCGACTGCCACGCCAGTTCATGCTCGGAGAGCTGCCGCAGCGGCCGGTCCGGATTGAAGAAGTTGATCGGCTCGAACGCCGTGATGGTCGCCCCGGTGAGCTTCAACGAACCGTCCCACACCGTCTGCCGGGCGCGGCCGCGATATTCGGCGCCGCTCCATTCGATGCGGCAGCGCGTTCCGAGCGGCGCGGCGGCATGCGGACGTATGGTCTCCAGCACCTCGGTGCCGCGGCGAATCTCGACGTCGAGGATCGGCGACGCCGACTCGATGCAGAACTCGAACGCGACCTCGTCGGGCGCGCCGGTGACGATGTCGCCCATCATCACCGAGGTCGCGCTTTGATGCCTTGCGCCGGCGACGCGGGGGTCGTCGGTCCACACCGTCACAGGCTCCGCGAAGTTGCTTTGCACCGTCATGTGCACGCGCGATCCGGTGGTGGCGTAGTGATGCCGCGCCTGCAGCGCGTCGAACATCGCGTCGCGGGTCAGTTCCGGCAGCCAGTAACAGGTCAGGCCTCCCAGCGCGCCGAACAGCGAGGCGCCGGGCGGCTCGTAGCCCGGCCGCCCCTTGTGACCGTCGCTGTTGGCGACGATGCCGACGCGGTAGCCGCTGTCGAAGGCGTCAGCGGCCAGCCATTCGAACGTCCCCCAGCTCGAATGCACCTCGACGGCGCGCTCCAGACCATGGTGATGGGCGTATTTGATATCGGCATAGCGGCCGCCGCAATGCGCCCACACCACGGTGTCGGCCTGCTTCGGCTCCAGCGCCTCGAACAGACTGCGCGCGTCCCAGCAGTCGGTGTCGGCGTCGCTCCGCTCCGGCACCAGCGCGTGCGACGAGCGGTGAATGACGCGGTCCTCGCTGCGATAGAACACGTTGCGGTCGCCGCCCAGCGAGGTGTTGCCCGACCATTCGTAGCCGGGGATGGTGACGAAGCGCCCGGGCTCGTTCCAGTCGCGCATCAGGCCGTTGAGGAGGTGCCAGAACTGCCCGGTGATCTGGAAATCGTTGCCCTGGTGGCCGATCGCATCGAGGAAGGCGCAATCACGCGCGTACGTCATGTAGTCCTGCGCGGTGCCCGAGCCGATGGTCTCGCCGGATTGCGCGTGCAGGTCGCCCCAATACGGGCGCAACGCCAGCTCGGATTCGACGACGAGTACATTGGAGCGCGTCAGAGTGCGTCCTTCGGCAACCAGATCGACGAACACGCTGCCCGGCTGAACGGCGCGCAATCCGCCGATTTCGGTCGCTGGCAACGCCGGATCGAACGCCACCGTCTCCGGCAGCCCCTCGATCCGGCCGCTGCAGACGAGTTGAACCCGCGCGCCGCCACGGACGCTGGTCGGATTGCCCCACATGTCGTCGGCACGAATGCCAAGCGCGAATGTATCGCCGACCGCCCGGCAGGTCGGCAGCACCGCGTGCCAGCGCGCCGCCGGACCGGCGATGATCGGCATCACCGGCACGCCCGGCACTTCCACGAAGGTGTAGGTCGCGATCGGGTCGACCAGTATGCGGAAACAGAATTCCGGATCGACGAAGGTCTGCATCCGGATGCCCGGCCCGCGTTCGTCGGCGCCGAAATCGATCCGAATGGTGTCGCCTTGCTTCATGAAGCCGGCGACGACCTTGATGTAGATGGTGCGATCCCACGGCCGCGTGTTCTGCTTGTAGTCGAACCGCACGTCCAGCGTGGCGCCGTTCGAAGCGACGACTTCGACGAAGTTCGGCGCGGTCGGATCGGTGAATTGCGGCCGCCCCATGTCGGAGGCGAAGCGGTAGCAGATCTTCAGGCAGCCGGAATCGTCGATGCCGTAGCGGCCCGCCGCATAAGTCATGGAGAAGCGCTGATAGCTGCCGGCGACGAACGGGCCGGTGTTGTCGATCGTGACCGAACCGGCATCCGCGGCCGCCACCGGCGTGACCTCCGGCATCCAATTTTCCAGCACGGAGCGGCTGGCGCGGGCGGTGTTGGTTACTCGAATCGTCATGTCTGAGCCTGAAGTCTGCGAAGCGTTGAAGTGGACGGGGCGGTGCAGGTTCATCGCTGCATTCCCCAGCGCCGCACGGTGCGGCGTTCGATGGCGCGGAAGATCAGGCCGTCGACCAGCAGGCCGATGACGATCACCGTCAAAAGGCCGGCGAACACGTTGGCGGTTTCCAGCGAGTTGCGGTTCTCGAAGATGAACCAGCCGATGCCGCCGGAGCGCGAGGTCGCGCCGAACACCAGCTCGGCGGCGATCAGCGTGCGCCATGCGAAGGCCCAGCCGATCTTCAGGCCGTTGAGGATCGACGGAAACGCCGCCGGAACCAGGATGCCGAAGATGTAGCGCATGTTGCGCAGGCCGAAATTGTGCCCGGCCATGCGCAGCGTTTCGCTCACCGACTGGAAGCCGGTCTGCGCGTTGAGCGCCACCGCCCACAGCACCGAATGCACGATGACGAACACCATGCTCGACATGCCGAGGCCGAACCATAACAGCGCTAGCGGCAGCAGCGCGATCGCCGGCAGCGGATTGAGCATCGCGGTCAGCGTCGCGAGCAGATCGCTGCCCCATTGGGTCGAGACCGCCAGCGACACCAGCACGCCGGCGAGCACGGCGCCGATGACGTAGCCGGTGAGCAGCACCTGGATCGAATACAGCATCCGCCACAGCAGCGGCCCGTGCACGAAGGCGTCGTACAACGCGGTCAGGGAAGCCCAGAAGCTCGGCAGCAGCAGATCGTTCTGCAGGACCATCGCGTAGCCCTGCCAGGCAGCCGCGAGCAGAACCAGGATGGACCCGCGCCGAAACAGGGTGTTGCTGCGCAGCCGCTCGAACAACGGCAATTGCTTGGTGATCTCGCCGGTCTTGGCGTCGTTCGCGTCCGGCTGGCGATACACATTCGGCCGGGGCGCGAGCGCTGTTCTGGACATCTCAGTCATCGGCGCGATCTCCGGTGCGGTTGAACAGCATGTCTTCGATCTCGCGCTGCAGATCCTGGAATTTCCGCGTGGACACGGCGTCCGGGCCGAGACCGCTGGCATCCAGTTCGGCGCGGACCTGGCCGGGGTGCGGCGTGAGGACGAGAATGCGCGAGCCGACGATCAGCGCCTCCTCGATCGAATGCGTCACGAACAGCATGGTGAACGCGGTCTCGTCCCACAGCCGCAGCACTTCGAGCTGCATCGCCCGCCGCGTCAGCGCATCCAGCGACGCGAACGGCTCGTCCATCAGCAGCATCGCCGGCTCCATCGCCAGCGCGCGGGCGATGGCGACGCGCTGCTTCATGCCACCCGACAGCATGTGCGGAAACGCGTCGGTGAACTTCGACAGGCTGATCTTCTCGATGCACTGCAGGGCGCGGCTGCGGATTTCCGATTTCGGGAAACGCCGGCTGACCTGCATCGGATACATCACGTTCTCGAGCACGGTCTTCCACGGCAGCAGCTGATCGAACTCCTGAAACACCATCATCCGGTCCGGCCCCGGCGCAGTGATTTCCTTGTTGTTCAGCCAGACGCGGCCTTCCGCCGGCGGCAGGAAACCGCCGACGCATTTCAGCAAGGTGGATTTGCCGCAGCCCGAAGGGCCGAGCAGCACGAAGCGATCGCCGACATGGACGTCGAACGACACCCGCCACGTGGCGGTCACGAGATGATCGGGGGTCTTGTATTGCAGCGTGACATCGCGCGCCGACAGCAGCACTTCGGACGGGGCGGGGTCAGGGCCGACGGGGCGAGATTGAGCGTTCATCAGCATGTCCGAGGTGTCCGTGAGCTGGTGACTGGACCGAGAGAGAGCCGCGGCCGGCATCAGCTTCCCTTCTCGTTCTTCATGGTGTCGAAGAAGTAGTCGCGCCACGACGCGGGCGCCGACTTCAGAATGCCGGTGCGCTGCATGAAGCCCGCCATCGGCATCGTCGCCTTCGGCGCGATGTCGAAATCATATTCGGGGGAAGCGAGGATGGTCTCGATCAGCTTGCGGTCGGTTTTGTCGCCGGTGACCGCGAGGTAGCCGTCGATCGCCTTGGCCCGGTCGGTGACGATCAACTTGACGGCTTCGCGCTGCGCTTCGATGAACGCCTCGACCAGCTTCGGATTGCCGTTGACGAAGTCCGATTTGGCGTAGGCGACGCTGAAGGTCGACGGCCCGCCGAGAATGCCAAACGAATCGGCGACCTTGTGAATGCCGGGCTGCGTCAGCGCCCGCTCCTGAAACGGCGAGGTCGCCATGTAGCCGGTGATGCCGCCGGCGCGCGTGGTCAGCGCCGCATAGGCTTCGGGATGCGCCATCGCGACCTGAATGTCGTCGAGCGCGTTGGCCTTGCCGGCGCCGAAGGCCTGCTCGACGCCCATGTTGAGCACGATGGCGTTGATCGAGATCTTGACGCTCGCCACCGCAATGCGGTCCGCCGGGGTGAAGTCCTTGATGGTTTTGACGTTGGGGTTGTTGGACAGCAGATACATCGGCGCCGTGGCGACGGCCGACAGAGCCTTGACCTTGTAGTTGGGCTTGGTGCGGTCCCACAGCGTCAGCAGCGGCGCGAGACCGGCCGAGGCGACTTGCACCGAGTCCGACAGCAGCGCGTCGTTGAGGGGCGAGCCGCCGCCGAGCCGGAGGTATTCGACCTTGACCGAAACGCCCTTCTCCGCCGCCTTCTTCTCCCAGAGCTTGTCGTGCTCCATGACGATCAGCGGCAGATAGGCGAGGCCGATCTGGGTGGCGACGCGCACCTGACCGAGTTCCGCCCGCGATGGGCTCGCCAGCAGCGCTGCGACCAGCGTCAGCCCCAGTTTTCCGAGGGTCGTAGTTTTCATGTCCGCGCTCCCGTGTTAGTCGATGACGACGGACAAAGACTAGTGTGCTGGTTGACCAGCACACAAGATCAATTTTCAGGCGGATGAGTTCCGCTTTTTGGGCGGCGGCACGCCGGCTTTGCTCGGGTGTGCGGAAAAATGAGGCGGCCGGTGACTGACGCGACAGCAGAAACTGAGGACATCCGGCGGCGGCTGAACGAGACGCAGCAGCCGCTCTACGTGTCTCTGTCCAACCTGCTGGAGACCGACATCTACGAGGGCCGCTGGCCGGCCGGCGCTCAGTTGCCGACGATCGCCGAGCTGTCGGAGCGCTACGACGTCGCCCGCGTGACCATCCGTCAAGCGCTCGGCGTGCTCTCCGCCAAGGGCCTGATCATCCCGATCCAGGGCAAGGGCACGTTCGTCGCCGACCAGGTCAAGCCGCGGAAGACGATCTCGCTGGATTCCGACTGGAACTATCTGCTCGCGACGCTGGACGGCAACAGCGCGGAATCGCTCGACGTGATCAAGAGCTGCGCGCTGCCGTCCACCGTCGACGGCCCGGAGAAGCATTTCAAGGACTACCGCTACATGAAGCGGATCCATCGCGCCTATGACGAGCCCTATTGCGTCAACGACGTGTATCTGGCCAACGACTACTACAATCGCGATCCCGAGACCTTCGATCGCCAGATGATCATCCCGCATTTGACCAGGGTCTCGCGGGCCAAGCTGAAGCGCATGAAGCAATCGGTCCGCATCACCTCGGCGGATCTGGCCGTCGCCAAATACATGAACATTCCGGTCAACGCCCCGGTCGCGGAAGTACGCCGGCTGATCACCAACCGCAAAGACGAGATCGTGTTCTTCTCGACCGGCCTCTACCGCGGCGACCTCGTGGTGTTCAACACCACGATCGACGTGCCAGGCTGAAGCCGCTTACGGCTTCAGCGTCTCCAGAAACCGCACCGGCTCGCCGGTCGCGGGCGTTGCGAGTTCGCCCTGCCACATCACCCTGGCGCCGCGCACGAAGGTGCCGACCGGCCAGCCGGTGACGCGGACGCCGTCATAGGGCGTCCAGCCGGCGCGCGAGGCGACCCAGTCGTTGGTGATGGTCTCGCTGCGCTTCAGATCGACCACCGTGAAGTCGGCGTCGTAGCCGGCGGCGATGCGGCCCTTGCAGGCGATGCCAAACAGCCGCGCCGGCCCCGCGCTGGTGAGATCGACGAAGCGCGCCAGCGACAATTTTCCGGCGTTGACGTGGTCGAGCATGGTCGGCACCAGCGTCTGCACCCCGGTCATGCCGGACGGCGAGGCCGGATAGGTCTTGGCCTTTTCCTCCAGCGTGTGCGGCGCATGATCCGAGCCGAGCACGTCGACGACGCCCTGCGCCAGGCCGTGCCAGATGCCGTCGCGATGCCACGCATCGCGCACCGGCGGATTCATCTGCGCCTTGGTGCCGAGCCGCTCGTAGCACTCCGGTCCGACCAGCGTCAGATGATGCGGCGTCACCTCGACCGACGCGACGTCCTTGTGCTCGCGCAGAAACTCCATCTCCTGACGGGTCGAGACGTGCAGCACGTGGATGCGCTTGCCGGTCTCACGCGCGATCGCCACCAGCCGCTGCGTCGCCGTCAATGCGGCGATGTCGTCGCGCCACACCGGATGCGAGCGCGGATCGCCCTCGATGCGCTCGCCCTTGCGGTCCTCGAGCCGGTACTCGTCCTCGGCGTGGAACGCGGCGCGGCGCTGGATCACGTTGAGGATGCGGCGCAGGCTCGGATCGTCCTCGACCAAGAGGCTGCCGGTCGAGGAGCCGATGAACACCTTGACGCCGGCGCAGCCGCGGGCGCGCTCGAGCTTCGGCAGCTCATCGACATTGTCGCGGGTGCCGCCGATGAAGAACGCGAAGTCGCAATGCATCCGGTGCTCGGCGCGTTTCACCTTGTCGGTGAAGGTCTCTTCGGTGACGGTCAGCGGGTTGGTGTTCGGCATTTCGAACACCGCGGTGACGCCGCCCATCACCGCGCTGCGCGAGCCGGTTTCGAGGTCTTCCTTGTGGGTGAGGCCCGGTTCGCGGAAATGCACCTGGGTGTCGATCACGCCCGGCAGCACATGCAGGCCGCCGCAATCGATCGTCTCGCCGGCCTTTTCGGCGCCGAGCGAGCCCAGCGCCGCGATCCGGCCGCCGCTGATTCCGATGTCGCCGATGCCCTCGCCGTCGTGGTTGACGATCGTGGCGCCTTTCAGAATGGTATCGAATGTGGCGGTCATGCTGGTCGAATACCCCTCGGATGGTCCGGCGCGAGTCTTGCAACTCTTGTTGGCCGGAGCCCGGCCGCTTACCTTGAAATGTCTTATCCAGCCGGCCGGTTTCCGCAAGGAAGTTCCTGACCGGCGCCACGAGAGAATGCAATGAAGGCAGCCCTGCTCCCCGACCGCGGCGTGATCAAGATCAGCGGAGCCGACGCGCGGCATCTGCTGAACGGGCTGGTCACCACGGATCTGACGCTGCTCGAACCCGGGCTCGGCCGGTTCGGCGCGCTGCTGACGCCGCAGGGCAAGATCGTCGCCGATTTCTTCATCACCGAGATCGCCGCGGAGGACGATGGCGGTTTCCTGCTGGATTGCCCGAAAACGCTGGCGGAACCGCTCACCACCAAGCTGAAATTCTATAAACTGCGCGCCAAGGTGCTGATCGAGAACCTGTCCGACCGGCTCGGCGTGCTCGCCGTGTGGGACGGTGCGCCGGCCGCGACGTCGGCACCGGCCTTTACCGATCCGCGCAACGACCAGCTCGGCTGGCGAATCATCGTGCCCGAACTGCTGGCGCACAAGACCGCCGAGGCGATCGGCGCGGAGCTGGTGGATGCCGCCGCCTATGAGGCGCATCGCATCGCCTGCGGTGCGCCGGCCGGCGGCGTCGACTTCGCCTATGGCGATGCGTTTCCGCACGAAGCCAACATGGACCGGCTGCACGGCGTCGATTTCGGTAAGGGGTGCTACATCGGCCAGGAAGTGGTGTCGCGAATGCACCATCGCGGCACTGCGCGCACCCGGATCGTGCGTGTGCTGATCGACGGCGCGGCGCCTCAGCCGGGTAGCGAGATCACCGCCGGCGACAAGAGCGTCGGCACCATGGGGTCGTCGGCCGACGGCTGCGGTCTGGCGCTGCTGCGGATCGACCGCGTGGCGGACGCCCGCGAAGCTTCATTGCCGCTCGGCGCCGCCGGCATCGCGCTGCGCCTGGTCGATCCGGACGAGTTGAAGCCGGCTGTGCGAAAGACCGTGGCATGAGCGGCGCACGCATGCACGCCGACGGCCTCGCGCGCTGCCCGTGGCCGGGCGACGATCCGCTCTACGTCGCCTATCACGACACCGAATGGGGCGTGCCGGAATACGACGACCGCGCGCTGTTCGAGAAGCTGATCCTCGACGGCTTCCAGGCCGGGCTGTCGTGGATCACGATCCTGCGCAAGCGTGACAATTTCCGCCGCGCCTTCGACGATTTCGATCCGGCCAGGATCGCGCGCTACGACGCGGCGAAGGTGCAGGCGCTGATGAACGACGTCGGCATCGTCCGCAACCGCGCCAAGATCGACGGCGCGATCGGCAGCGCCAAGGCCTGGCTGACGATCCAGGAGGAAGGCCCGGGCTTTTCGAAACTGCTGTGGGACCATGTCGGCGGCGCGCCGAAGGTCAACGCGTTCAAGACCACCTTGAGCGTGCCGGCCTCGACGCCGCTGTCGGTGAAAATCTCGAAGGATCTGTCGGCGCGCGGCTTCAAATTCGTCGGCCCGACCATCGTCTACGCCTTCATGCAGGCGGTGGGCATGGTCAACGACCATCTGGTGGATTGCCATTGCCACGATCGTTGCGGCGCAGCAAAAAGGCCGGCGCGACGTTCGGCGGCGCCGGCGCGGACGATCGCCCAGCGTCAGCGCTGATCGGCGACCCGCTTGATCACCAGCTCGGACAGGCTGACGACCAGCTCTTTCAGTGCTTCGTTTTGCTGCTGCAATTCCTGCAGCGACGATTCGGCGGCGACCTGACGGTATCCGTCTTCGGCCTGCGATCGGTCCGCCTCGCGGCGATCGGTCGTCCCCATGGCATTCCCCCTTCGCGCACTAAGCCACCAGCACCAGAGCACGAGGGTAGTCACGAGATCGTGCAGAACTGAGCCGAGACGGTGGCTTAGTTCGGGCAAGGCGGCCTATATGGCGCGAGTTGTTTCGCCGCGCCCGCCCGCCTGAACTTTGCCTCGGCTTTGCCATGACCTCTGCCGCCAAAACCTCCAGCACCGCTCCCAGGACATCGCAAGCCTCCGCCCGGGTCTGGCAGCGGATGCTGTCCGGCCGCCGGCTTGATTTGCTCGATCCGTCGCCGCTGGATGTCGAAATCGCCGATATTGCCCACGGTCTGGCGCGGGTCGCGCGCTGGAACGGCCAGACCAGCGGTGCGCACATCTTCTCGGTGGCGCAGCATACGCTGCTGGTCGAGGCGGTGATGCGCGAGAAGAGCCCCCGGGTCGACGCCCGGTTGCGGCTCGCAGCCCTGCTGCACGACGCCCCCGAATACGTGATCGGCGACATGATCTCGCCGTTCAAGGCGGTGATCGGCGAATCCTACAAGGCGGTCGAGCGACGGCTGCTGGCCGCGATCCACATCCGGTTCGGGCTGCCGGCGGCGCTCGACGAGGCGATCGAACGCCAGATCAAGGCCGCCGACCGCGGCGCCGCCTTTCTCGAGGCGACCCACCTCGCCGGCTTCACCAAGTCCGAAGCCAAGCGGCTGTTCGGCAGCGATCCCGGGCTGCCGCCGGCGATGATCGACGATTATCTGACGCCCTGGTCGGCCGGAAAGGCGGAGAAGCGGTTGCTGGCCCGCTTTCAGGCGCTGTACGGCTAGCACCGCCGGCCGGCGCCGGCGTTCCAGAAGACCGACGCCGTCATCGCGCTTTCACCTCCTGCGGCGCAGGATTAAGATCGCGCAACTCCGGAAGGCCTCATGATTCACGTCTGCTCTCTCGCAGCCTTGCACCCGACCGTCGCGGCGACCGGCGCCAGCCATATCCTGTCGGTGATGGCCAATGTCGGCCAGGTGCAGCGGCCCCCTACGGTGCCGGAAGCCAACCATCTGCGCATCTCGATGGACGACATCACCGAGGACATCGACGGCTTCGTCGCGCCCAACGAACAGCACATCACCCAGGTGCTGGATTTCGTCCGGGCCTGGGACCGCGCCGCGCCGCTGGTGGTGCATTGCTACGCCGGCATCAGCCGCTCCACCGCCAGCGCCTTCGCCGCCGCCTGCGCGCTCAACCCGCATCGCGACGAGGCGGTCATCGCGCAGCAGATCCGCGACGCCTCGCCGAGCGCCTTCCCGAACCGGCTGATCGTGACGCTGGCCGATCGCGCGCTCGGGCGCGACGGGCGGATGCTGCGCGCGCTGGACAAGATCGGCCCCGGCAATCTCGGCATCGAGGGACAGCCGTTCCGCATCGATCTCGAATAACGAGCGGACGCCGCATGAGCCACGCGCGATGACCGACAAGGCTTTGAGTGGCAACAAGGCTTGGAGCGGCGACAAGCCCCCGATTCCAATCGAGATCGGACTGACCGCGGCGATCGTCGCGATCGAGAACAACGAGCCGCTGATCCTGACGTCGTCGGGCGGCAACGACCTGATCGGCCTGCCCTACGGGCCATTCGACGCGATCTCGCATCGCACGCTCGACATCGGGCTGCGCGCCTGGGTGGAAGAGCAGACCGGACTGCGTCTCGGCTATGTCGAACAGCTCTACACGTTCGGCGATCGCGGCCGCCATGCGCGGGTCGGCGACACCGACGTCCACGTCGCCTCGATCGGCTATCTGGCGCTGACCCGCGCGGTCGACAACGCCGCCCGTGCGGCCGGCGCGACGTTCGAGCCCTGGTATCGCTTCTTCCCGTGGGAGGACTGGCGCCAGCAGCGCCCCGAGATCATCGCGCGCGACATCATCCCCGAACTCACCGCCTGGGCCAGCCAGGCCGAACAGCCCGACACGACGCGCGCCCTCGCCCGCAAGGATCGCGTCCGGCTGTATTTCGGCATCGACGGCGCGCAATGGGACGAGGAGCGCGTGCTCGACCGCTACGAACTGCTGTACGAAGCCGGCCTGATCGAAGAGGCGCGGCGCGACGGGCGGCCCGCTGCGCTCGCGCGCGCCAAGGTGCCGCCGCTCGGCGTGGCGATGCGGTTCGATCACCGCCGGATTCTCGCCACAGCGATCGCGCGGCTGCGCGCCAAGCTGAAATACCGGCCGGTGGTGTTTGAACTTCTGCCGCCGGAGTTCACACTCACCGAGTTGCAGCATACCGTGGAAGCGATCTCGGGCCGGCATCTGCACAAGCAGAATTTCCGGCGGCTGGTCGAAGCCGGCGCGCTGGTCGAACCGACCGGCGAGATGTCGACACGAACAGGCGGACGTCCCGCCGCGTTGTTTCGCTTCCGCCGCGAGGTGCTGCAGGAGCGCCCCGCGCCCGGCCTGCGCGTGCGCGGTCGGCGCTGAATTTGTCCTAGGAAGCGAAGCGCCCTCGATCCGGGCCGGTCGCCTGGAGCTGTGATGTTCGAACTGCTGACGCTCGTGATCGCCCTCGTCGCGCTGGTGCTGGCGCGCAAGGCGAACAACCGCTCCCAGGAATTGCAGGCGAGGCTCGCCGCGCTCGAAGCGGGACAGCCGCTGACGGCGCGTGCGCAGCCCGCGGCGACCGCGGCGAGTGGTAGCGCCGTCGCGGAGGCATCGCTCGCACCCGAGCTTCAGCCGGAAGTCGCCGAGGCGGGGGCGGCCGAGGCGGCGACGGAATCGGCATCCGCCGGGAGCGCCGCGTCGGCAGACGCATCGATCGATACGTCCGCGCCGGCCGAACCGCCGGCTGCACCATCAGCCAAGCCCGGCTTCGAAGAGCGCATCGGCACCCGCTGGGTGGTGTGGGTCGGCGGGCTGACGCTGGCGCTCGGCGGCTTCTTCATGGTGCGTTACTCGATCGAACAGGGTCTGCTCGGCCCCGGCGTGCGCGTGTTGCTCGGCGGCCTGTTCGCACTGGCGCTGCTCGGCGCCGGTGAATGGACGCGACGCAAGGAGGACATCTCGAACCTGCGCGCGCTGCCGATCGCCAACATCCCCGCGATCCTCACCGCGGCTGGCACCGCCGTGGCATTCGCGACCGTCTACGCATCCTATGCCCTGTACGACTTTCTCGCTCCCGCCAGCGCCTTCATATTGCTCGGGCTGGTCGCGCTCGGCACGCTGGCTGCGGCGTTGCTGCACGGCCCGGCGCTGGCAGGGCTCGGCGTCGTCGCCGGCTTCGTCACGCCGCTGCTGGTGTCGTCGGAGACGCCCGACTATTGGGCGCTGTACATCTATCTCGCGGTGGTGACCGCGGCGTCGTACGGCCTCGCGCGAATCCGGCTGTGGCGCTGGCTCGCCATGACCACGATCGCGCTGGCGTTCCTCTGGGCGGTGGCCGGACTCGCAGGAGCGTCGCTGGGGCCGCTCGCGTTCCACGTCATCGCCGGCTTCGTGCTCGCCGCACTGCTCGTTGTCTGCAACTTGCTGTTCGGCCCGTCGCTCGAGGACGGCCGAATCGAGACGATCTCGTCCGCCTCGCTCGCCGCGCCCGTGCTCGCGGCCGCGCTGATCGTCGTCGGCGAGGGCCATACCGACTCGGCGATGATCGTGTTCGCGCTGCTGGTCGCGGCGACGCTCGGCGTGGCGTGGCGCGCAGCGGCGGCGACTGCGGCCGTCGGCGCCGCCGCGGTGCTGGTCGCGCTGGTGTTTCTCTCGTGGGTGATCCGCAGCGCGCCCGAATTACTTGCGTTGCCCGGCGGACCGCTGCCCGGAATCGGCACCGATCCGCTTGCCGGCTCGGTGACGACACACCTGATCACGGCTGCGATCTTTGCGCTCGGCTTCGGCGTCGCCGGGCTGCTGGCACAGGGGCGATCGACCAGTGCGATCGTCCCGGTGATCTGGTCGGCTGCGGGGGTGTTCACGCCGCTGGCGTTGCTGATCGCGCTGTATGCGCGGATCGCCCATCTCGATCGCTCGATCCCGTTTGCCATTGTCGCGGTACTCCTCGCCGCGGCTTACGGCGCCGCCACCGAATGGCTGAGCAAGCGCGAGACCCGGCCCGGGCTCGCGATCTCGGCGGCGCTGTACGCCACCGGCACGCTCGGCGCGCTGGCGCTGGCGCTGACCTTCGCGTTGGAGAAGGGCTGGCTGACGATCGCGCTGGCGCTGATGGCGGCCGGCACGGCCTGGATCTCGCTGCAGCGGCCGATTCCGTTCCTGCGCTGGCTCGCCGCGATCCTCGCTGGCATCGTCGTGCTGCGAGCCGGCTGGGAGCCGCGCATCGTCGGAGACGCGATCGGCACCACGCCGATCTTCAACTGGCTGCTGTGGGGCTATGGCGTGCCGGCGGCATCGTTCTGGCTCGCCAGCTTCTGGCTTCGCAAGCGCGGCGACGACGTGCCGCTGCGCATGATGGAGTCCGCAGCGATCCTGTTCACCGTGCTGCTGGCATTCCTGCAGATCCGCCACGCCGTCAACAACGGCGATGTCTATCGCGACAGCGCCGGGCTGGTCGAGGTCGCCCTGCAGGTCTGCGTCGCGCTGGCGATGGCGATCGGCCTCGAACGGCTGCGGCGACGCAGCCGCAGCGTCGTTCACAACGTCGCGGCGATCCTGCTCGCGGTGTTCGCCGCACTCGCCAGCATCGGCGGCCTGCTGCTGTTCGAAAATCCTCTGTTGTGGTGGTCCGGCGAAATCGGCGGCCTGCTGCTGAACGAGCTGCTGCTCGGCTATGCGGCTCCGGCGCTGCTGGCGCTGCTGCTGTCCTACGCGGTCGCGGGGCTGCGCCGACCGTCCTATGCCAACAGCTTCGCGGCGCTCGCGCTGATGATGGGGCTGGCCTATGTGACGCTGGAAATCCGTCGGCTGTATCACGGCCCCGTGCTGTGGCGCGGCCTCACCACCGATGCCGAGCAGTACACCTATTCGCTGGCCTGGCTCGGCTGCGGCGTGCTGCTGCTCGGCGCCGGCATCCTGTTCAACTCGCAGCGCGCCCGGCTCGCCTCCGCGGTGGTGATCGGCCTCACCATCGTCAAAGCCTTCCTGATCGACATGTCGACGCTGACCGGCGTGTACCGGGCGCTGTCGTTCATGGGGCTCGGCCTGGTGCTGGTCGCGATCGGCTGGCTGTATCAGCGCGTCTTGTTTCGGCCGCGTGCTCTGCCATCCGGTGCAGCGGCCAGCGACGCGAAGGATTAGTCCGCATCCTCGACGGCGGCGGGCGCTCGCGAACGCCGCGGCGACGCTCGACGAATACGCGAAAGTGTTCGCGACTTCGCGTACACCGATTCTAATCCGGTGCTATTGCTCCTGATCCGCAAGTTTCTTAGTCACGGATTTGACTAATTTTGCGGGGCATCGCGTGAACATCGTCAGAACTAACAAGAACCGGCTGTTCGCCGGCGTCGCGACAGCCGTCATGTCACTGTATTTCACCGGCATCGCAGTTTCTCCAAGCCGAGCACAAAGCGCCGAGCCGCACGTGCTCCCGCCCGTCTCTGTCGAGAAGCCTCAACAGAGAGCACGGGCGGCGTCTCCGACCCGGTCGCGCAATCCGCAGCGACGCTCCGCCCGGATCGCGCCCCGGCCCTCGGCCGAACCCCCGACCAGCGCGCCAGCCGCCACAGCCGCCGCCATCCACACCATCGGAACGCTGCCGGTTCCCTATGCGGGCGGCCAGGTGGCGCAGGGGGCCCGCATCGGCATGCTGGGCAATCGCAGCTTCATGGATACGCCGTTCGCGGTGACGGCCTACACTTCGCAGCGAATCCGGGATCAGGGCGCGCAGACCGTCGCCGACGTTCTCGAAGCCGACCCTTCGGTGAGAAGTACGCATTCGGCGGGCGGATTGCTGGATTCGTTCTACATCCGGGGCTTTCCGATCGGAGAGGGCAATCTCGGCGAAATCGCCTTCGACGGAATTTTCGGAATCGCGCCGACCTATCGGGTGTTCACCGACTACGCCGAGCGCGTCGAAGTCCTGAAGGGGCCGACCGCGTTCCTCTACGGCATATCGCCCAACAGCGCCGTCGGCGGCACCATCAACATCGTCCCGAAGCGCGCCGGCGACACCGACCTGACGCGACTGACGACCGACTACGCATCCAACGCGCAGGGCGGCGGCGCCGTGGACGTGTCGCGGCGGTTCGGCGAGCACAAGGAATTCGGCATCCGCTTCAACGGCAGCGCCCGCGGCGGCGATCTGCCGATCGACAATCTGGAGCGCGGCGCCTTCGTCGGTTCGCTGGCGCTGGACTATCGCGGCGAACGGTTGCGCGCCACGCTCGACATCATCGGTCAGCGGGAAAATCTGACGGCCCCGCAGCGGCCGTTCTATCCGTCGTCCGGCAATTTCGCGATACCCAGCGCGCCGAACGGCTCGCGGAACGTCCAGGCGCCGTGGGAATGGTCGAAGAGCGAGGACAAGTCGGTTCTCGGCAAAGTCGAATACGATCTGACCGACAACGTCACCTGGTTCGGTGCGGTCGGCGGCGGCAACTCGCGGGTTCATCGGCTGTTCGGCCTGCCGACGATGCTCAATTCCGCCGGCGACGTCAGTATCCGCCCGGAGAACGCGATCTTCGACGTCGATCGGCTGAGTGCGGAAACCGGCGTCCGCTCCCGTTTCGAGACCGGCGCGATCGCGCATACGATGACGCTGCAGTCGAGCTATCTCAACCAGACTCTCGATCGCGGGCTCGTCTCGGGGACGACGCAGTTCAGCAACATGTACAATCCGGCGTACCGCCCCGAGCAATACGTCGCCGACCCAACCCGCGTGGCCAAGGCATCCGAGAGCACGCTGTCGGGCGTCGCGTTGTCGGATACGTTATCGGTGCTGAACGAGCGCCTGCAACTCACCGTCGGCGGCCGGTTCCAGCAGATCGACTCCAAGAACTACAATATCAGCACCGGCGCGCTCACCTCGTCGTCCGACGAGACCGCCGTAACGCCTCTGGTCGGTCTCGTGGTTCGACCCTGGAGCATGGTGTCGTTCTATGCGAACTACGCGGAAGGCCTGAGCATCGGTGAAACAGCGCCGACCAATGCGATCAATGCCGGCGAGACCCTGGCGCCCTACAAGACCACGCAATACGAGGTCGGCACCAAGTTCGACCTCGGCCGTTTCGGCCTGACGCTCAGCGCGTTCCAGATCGAAAAGCCGTTCGGCCAGCTCGAGACCATCGGCAGCAATCTGGTGTTCAGCGAAGGCGGCGAGCAACGCAACCGCGGCCTCGAGCTCAACGTGTTCGGAGAAGTCACGCCGGGCGTGCGGCTGCTCGGCGGCGCGTCGCTGATCGACGGTGAACTGACCAAGACCACGAGCGCCGCGACCCTCGGCAACAGGCCGGTCGGCGTGCCGACGGTGCAGGCGAATCTCGGCGGCGAATGGGACACGCCGTTCGTGTCGGGCCTGACGTTGACCGCCAATGTCATCTACACCGGCGAGCAATATGTGAACACGGCGAATACGCAGATGATCCCGTCGTGGACCCGGATGGATCTCGGCGCCCGCTACAAGACCCTGATCGACAAGCGGCCGGTCACCTTCCGTGCCTCGGTGCAGAACGTGTTCGACAAGGACTACTGGTCCGGCGTCGCCAGCTACAGCACCATCGCGCAGGGCCTTCCCCTGACGGTCCGGCTGTCGATGACCACGGACTTCTAGGATCGTCGGATCTCGGCCGTCGCCGACGGGACGCGCTCAGTCGGTCGAGCGGCGCAGTTCGGAGGCGGCCTCGACCTTCGAGGCGTCGATCTTCGGCGGATCGAGCCGCATCGCCTCGACCCGCGGGGTCGGCACCCGGCCGGTGACGTCGGTATGGCGCGACGCATCGGCCTGGCGAGTGCCGGGGACATGCAGTGATCGCGGCTGCGAGCGCGAGATCGCCCGCACCATCATCATTTGGCCGGCGCCCTGATGGCGGAAGTCGCAATAGGCGAAGCCCATGCCGGAGACCGAACCACGGAAGCTGCGCTCGCCGGTCTTGTCGAGATTGAAGCAGGGGTCGAACGGGATGCCCTTGATCGATGCGCAGATCGACTGGCCGCGCACCTGCAGCGTATTGCCGGGCAGCCGCATGAAGCGATTGGGACCCGAGCCGGAGAACTGCACCGCGCCGGCCGCGCCGCCATCGTCGAACACCCGGCCTGCGCCGCGGGTACCATCGAAGCAGGTGAAGGCGAACACTTTGTTGGCGACGAATTTGCGCGCTTCGTCTGCGGTCATCGACCCGGCCATCGCCGGCAGGACGGTGGCGCCGGCCATCAAGGCTCCGGCTACGAAACGCGCAAACATGCCTGAACTCCTACTGGCGCGGGTCGGACTCGTTAACCCGCTCCTTACCATACAAACTGCGGCAACATTGGCGCAGCTTGGTTGGTAAAGTCTGAACAGCTACGCAATTTTCACCACGATTCGACCGCGGACCTGGCCGGCCAGCACTTTGGCGCCGGCGCCGATCACCTCGTCGAGGGGAATTTCCCGGGTGATTTCCGCCAATTTGGCCCGGTCGAGGTCGCCGGCGAGCCGCGACCAGGCCTGTTTGCGGTCCGGCAGCGGGCACATCACCGAATCGATGCCATAAAGACACACCCCGCGCAAAATAAACGGGGCCACTGAACCGGGAAGGTCCATGCCGGCGGCGAGTCCGCAGGCGGCGATCGCGCCGCGGTACTTGGTCATCGACAGGAGGTTCGCCAGCGTGGTCGAGCCGACGCTGTCGATGCCGCCGGCCCAGCGCTCCTTGGCGAGCGGCTTGGCGGGGCCGGACAGTTCATTGCGGTCGATGATCTCGGCGGCGCCGAGGTCGCGCAGATAGGCCTCTTCCGAGGTGCGGCCGGTCGAGGCGATGACGTGATAGCCGAGCTTCGACAACAGCGCGATCGCCACCGAGCCGACGCCGCCGGCGGCGCCGGTAACGACCACCGGGCCGTCCTTCGGCGTCAGACCGTGCTTCTCCAGCGCCAGCACGCTGAGCATCGCGGTGTAGCCCGCTGTGCCGATCGCCATCGCGTCGCGCGCGGACAGCCCGTCCGGCAGCCGCACCAGCCAGTCGCCCTTGACGCGGGCTTTTTCCGCATAGGCGCCGAGATGGGTTTCGCCCATGCCCCAGCCGTTGCAGACGACCTTGTCGCCGGGCTTCCAGTCCGGATGCGTGGAGTCGAGAACGGTGCCGGCGAAATCGATGCCGGCGATCATCGGAAACCGCCGCACCACCGGCGCCTTGCCGGTCAGCGCCAGGCCGTCCTTGTAGTTCAGCGTCGACCATTCGACCGCGACCGTCACGTCGCCATCCATCAGTTCGGACTCGTCGAACTGGGTCAGCGCCGCAGTGGTGCCCTTGTCGGCCTTGTCGATCCTGATCGCCCTGAACGTCGCCATTCCGCTCCCCTTGTTTTGTGCTTTCGAACGCCGACGTGAGTTAGAGAAAATGCGGCCCCGCTGTAAAGATCACGCTGCGCTGCAGCGATGCAAATCCGATGTGCCGCCGTGACGATTTGATCCTTTGGACCACTGGCAGAACCTTAACCCACGTGTTATATTAGATTTGCTCGTTTTGAGGATAAGTTTTTTCCTCATGAGTTTCCGGGACGGGCGCGGCGACGCGCACAGACTCGGAAAGCACTTCAACCAGCGTTGGAAACTGCCGGCCCGTCTTGGCCGGTTTTCTCAAAGCCAACATATGCTCAAAATGAGTACATGCTGGTTGCGTACCAGGGAGGCCGCGATGCCGCTTGCTGATCTCTATGGCCCGGAAAATTTCGGCCTGCCACCGCACGCGCGTCAGTCGGCGCTCGCCCGCGCTCCGCTGAGCGCCGTGGAGAAGGCGCGTGCCTTGCCGATGCCGGCGCTCGAATGGACGCCCGAGGTCGAGCGCGCGACCGCGCACCTCTATGCGCGCGTGCAGAACGTGATCCCGCCGGTCGAGTGGCCGTTCATGGCGCCCTACATCAAGGCGATCAACGAGCTGAAGCGCGAGCGCGACGCCGTGATCCTGGCGCACAACTACCAGACCCCGGACATCTTCCATTGCGTCTCCGACATCGTCGGCGACTCGCTGCAACTCGCCATCGAGGCCACCAAGGTCAAGGCGTCGACGATCGTCCAGTGCGGCGTGCACTTCATGGCGGAGACCTCGAAGATCCTCAATCCGGACAAGCGCGTGCTGATCCCGGATTCGCGCGCCGGCTGTTCGCTGGCGTCCAGCATCACCGGCGACGATGTCCGGCTGCTGCGCGAAAAATTTCCCGGCGTGCCGGTGGTGGCTTACGTCAACACCTCGGCCGACGTGAAGGCGGAGGTCGACATCTGCTGCACCTCGTCGAATGCCGTGAAGGTGGTGGAGAGCCTCGGCGTCGATCGCGTGATCATGGTTCCTGATCAGTATCTGGCGAAATACGTCGCCTCGCAGACCAAGGTGAAGATCATCGCCTGGAAGGGCGCCTGCGAAGTGCACGAGCGCTTCACCGGCGACGAGCTGCGCAGCTATCGCGAGGCTGACCCGAGCGTGCAGATCATCGCGCATCCGGAATGCCCGCCGGACGTGCTGGCCGAAGCCGACTTCACCGGCTCGACTGCGCACATGATCGACTGGGTCAGGACCAGGCATCCGAAGCGGGTGGTGATGATCACCGAGTGCTCGATGGCCGACAACGTCCAGGCCGAGCTGCCGGACGTCGAAATGGTACGGCCGTGCAACCTGTGCCCGCACATGAAGCGCATCACGCTGGCGAAGATTCTCGACAGCCTGGTGTATCTGCGCGAGGAAGTCACGGTCGACCCCGCCATCATCGCGCCGGCGCGGCGCTCGGTGGAGCGGATGATCAACCTGAACAACTGAGCCGCTTGCTGCGGCGTCTTGGACGGCGGCCTTTCCTCCTGGCGGCCGCCGTCTCCACCTCGCAATCCGCGCACGACGCTCCGCGGACGCAGGCTGAGGATCGGACCACCCCGATGGGTCTCTCAACCGAAATCGAATCGCTCGGCGCCCATGGTGACATCGTGATCGTCGGCGGTGGCCTCGCCGGCCTGTTCTGCGCGCTGAAGCTGGCACCGCGGCCGGTGACGGTGATCACCGCGGCGGCGCTCGGCGAAGGCGCCTCGACCGCCTGGGCGCAAGGCGGCATCGCGGCTGCGGTCGGCGAAGGCGACAGCGCCGAATCCCACGCGGCCGACACGATCGCGGTCGGCGCCGGCCTCGTGGACGAGGCGGTGGCGCTCGGCCTCGCGCAGGAAGCCTCCGCCCGCATCCACGATCTGCTCGCCTATGGCGTGCCGTTCGATCGCGACCTCGAAGGCAGGCTCGCGGTGGCGCGCGAGGCAGCGCATTCGGCACGGCGGATCGTGCACGTTCGCGGCGACATGGCCGGCAAGGCGATCATCACCGCGCTGACCGAAGCGGTGCGCGCGACGCCGTCGATCCGCGTACGCGAAGGCTGGTTCGCCGAGGCGCTGCTGACCGACGGCGACGCCGTCGCCGGGCTGCAATTGCGCCGCGCCGGCAGCGTCCTCACCGCACCGGTGGCGATCGCGGCGCGGGCCGTGGTGCTGGCGACCGGCGGCATCGGGCATCTCTACGCGGTTACGACCAATCCGCCGGAAGCCTCCGGTCAGGGGCTGGCGATCGCCGCACGCGCCGGCGCCGTCATTGCCGATCCGGAATTCGTGCAGTTTCATCCGACCGCCATCATGGTCGGCCGCGATCCGGCGCCGCTCGCCACCGAGGCGCTGCGTGGCGAGGGCGCGACGCTGATCAACGGCCGCGGCGAGCGCTTCATGCTGGCGTTGAATCCGCTCGCCGAGCTGGCGCCGCGCGATATCGTCGCCCGCGGCGTGTTCGCCGAAGTCGCGGCGGGGCGCGGCGCGTTTCTCGACGCCACGCAGGCGCTCGGCGCGAAATTCGCGCACGAATTCCCGACGGTGTACGAGAGCTGCATCTCGGCCGGCGTCGACCCCGCGACCCAGCCGATCCCGATCGCGCCGGCGGCGCACTACCACATGGGCGGCGTCGCGGCGGACGCACGCGGCCGCTCGTCGCTGAACGGGCTGTGGGCCGCCGGCGAAGTGTCCTGCACCGGCGCGCATGGCGCCAACCGGCTGGCCTCGAACTCGCTGCTGGAGGCGGTGGTGTATGCGGCGCGGATCGCCGAGGACATCGCCGGCGCCGAATTGCGCGCGGCCACCGGCCGGTTCGATCCGACGACGCTTACGCGCGACGCAGCGCTCGACCCGGTGCAGGAGCAGAGCCTGCGCGCCATCATGTCGGCCAAAGTCGGCGTGATCCGCGACCGCGATGGCCTGACCGACGCGGTGCGGACGATCGCGGCGCTGGAAGCCGAGGCGGGCTCGACCGCGCTGACGAACATGGCGACGACCGCACTCCTGGTCGCGACCGCGGCGCTGGCGCGGACCGAGAGCCGCGGCGCGCATTATCGCTCCGACTTTCCGGCGGAAGATCCGGCGCTGGCGGAGCGTAGCATGACCACGCTCGCGCAGGCCCGCGAGCGCGCCGCGGCACTGAGCAAAGGCGCCAACATTCTGCGGTTTCCGACCCGGGCCCGCACCGCGTCGGCCTGATCCCTCCCCGTCTGCCTGCTCAGGAGCAGTTCCCATGATTGCAACGACTTTGCTGCATCCCGACGCCTTCCTGTCGCCGCTGGCGATCGAGGAGGCCGTCGGCCGCGCGCTCGACGAAGATCTCGGCCGCGCCGGAGATGTGACTTCGATCGCCACGATCCCGGAGGCGACCCAGGCGCACGCGGTCATGGTCGCGCGCCAGGCCGGCGTGATCGCCGGGCTGCCGCTGGCGGTCGCGGCGTTTCAGAGGCTGTCGCCCGACATCGCCATCACCGCCCATGTCCGCGACGGCGACGCGGTCGCGGCGGGCGTCAACGTGCTGACGCTGTCGGGGCCGGCACGGGCGATCTTGTCCGGCGAGCGCACCGCGCTGAACTTCGTCGGCCGGCTGTCGGGCATCGCGACGCTGACCGCGGACTATGTCCGCCACACCTCCGGCACCAAGATGCGGATCTGCTGCACCCGCAAGACGACGCCGGGGCTGCGCGCGCTGGAGAAATACGCGGTGCGCTGCGGTGGCGGCTTCAACCATCGCTTCGGGCTCGACGACGCGGTGCTGATCAAGGACAATCACATCGCGGTCGCCGGCGGCATCCGCCCGGTGCTCGACAGCGCGCGGGCGAAGATCGGCCATCTGGTGAAGATTGAGATCGAGGTCGACACGCTCGATCAGTTGCAAGAGGTGCTCGACACCGGCATGGCCGACGTCGTGCTGCTCGACAACATGGACATCGACGCGCTGAAACGCGCCGTGGCGATGGCGCAGGGTCGCGTCGTGCTGGAGGCTTCCGGCGGCGTCACCCGCGAGTCGATCAGCAGCATCGCCGCCACCGGCGTCGACTACGCATCCGCCGGCGCGCTGACTCACTCCGCGCCGAATTTCGACGTCGCGCTGGATATCGACGCGTAGTTCATTGCGCAACCTCTCCCGCTTGCGGGAGAGGTCGGATCGCGCAGCGATCCGGGTGAGGGCTCTCCTCTCCGCGCAACGTGGCCTCACTGCTGGGGGCGCCCTCACCCCAGCCCTCTCCCGCAGGCGGGAGAGGGAGCGCGCCGCCGGTGGCACGCGCGCAGTGCTCCCCGGCGTCATTCCGGGGCGCGAGCGTAGCTCGCGAACCCGGAATCTGAAACTTGCGCAGGGCGTTGTCGGGGAGGCTCATTGCGCTACACTTCGAGATTCCGGTTTCGCGCTACGCGCGCCCCGGAATGACGGAGTGAGCCAAGCCGTCAGTTCTTCGCGCTGATCTCGGCCGAGCTCCTGGCGGCTTCGGAGAGTTGGGCGGAAATGGCGGCGGTTTGGGCGGCGTCGCCCCAGCTCGGGGCATCGCTGCCGTCGCCCCATTTGCGCGGGCGATAGAAGGTGTGGACGCCGGTCTTGTACATCTTCTTCATCTCGTGGACCCAGGACGGTCGCACCCAATAGGCGTGGTAGTGCGTCGACTTGTCGACCTCGGGCAGCCACAATTTGCCGTCGAGCATCGCTGCGGCGATGCGCCGGGCGCGATCCCACATCTCCGGTTCGCGCACGATATCGGCGACGCGATCGCACGCGAAGGTGAACTGACAGGCCAGCCGCCGGTGCTTGTTCTGATACACCACGCCGCAGACATTGGTCGGATAGAAACCGGAGAAGGCGCGGTTCAGCACCACCTGCGCCACCGCGATCTGGCCGCGCACCTTTTCGCCGCGCGATTCGAAATACACCGCCTCGGCGAGGCACTTCTCGTGCCTGGCGCGCAGCTTCGGATCGGACAGGCCGAGCCGTTCGGCCGGCGTCCTCGCATGGCGGTCGATATTGACCTCACCCTTGCCGGCGATGGTCTCGCCGGGCACGTCCGGCGCCACGGCCGTCGCCGACAGCAGCGGCGACTTCATGTCCGGATCGGCCCCGTGCGGCGTGACGATGATCGGCTCTTCGCCGGGCTGCCACTGCTCCAGCGATTCATCCGGTCCGCCGAGCGAGCCGGTGCCGAAAAACAGGCTCGCGGTCTTGAAGGTGAAAGGGTCGCGCGGCGGTGCCCCGGCCGCATCGGCCGGGCCGGCGGCGTGCAGCGGATCGGACTCCAGCGCATGCGCGACATCGTACGGCGTCAACGGCTCGGACTGCAGCGCTTCGGCGAGTTCGGGATCGAGCGGCGAAGTCTCGGTCGGTTCGTGCGCGGTAGGCTTGGCAGCAATCTTGGCACCGGCGACGTTCGGTGCGTTCGAATCGTCGGTCGCAGACGGCGCAGCGTCGTCGGGCGACGCGGGCTCCGGCTTGAAGATCGCAAGGCGATCGCCCTTCAGCGTGCGATCGACCGCCGGGAAATCGGAGGCCTGATAGGGCTGCGGCGGCTGCGCCAGCCGATTGCGGGTCATCGCCCCGCTCAGGCCGAATCTGCCGTCGAGGCTGGCGAGCCGGGAGTTGGCGACCTGCGGCGTCCAGGTGCCGATCGGGCGTCCGAACGAGAATGTGGCGACCTGGATCGAACCGAACGACGACGCGAACATCCGCTTCTGCCAACGCTCGGTGACGCCCGGCTGGCGGACCAGCAGCGAAGCAATATCCTGATAGCCGATTTCGTTCGGAAACACTGCGAAGACGCAGAGCCCGAGACCGAAGGACGCGATCCGTGCGCCCTTCGGCCGGTTACGCATGACTGACATCGGTACGCTCACGCAACGCTTACTGGGATCCGCCTGCCGTTTCCGACAAGTCGATCGTTTCTGTTGTTATCTGATTAAAGTTGCCTGCGGGTTAATCGGCGATGCGCGTGGGACACACGCAAGTGCTCCTCGCGATTTCCCCGATGCGATCGAAAGCGTTGGTAAACAGGGGCTTCTTGAAAGTCGTGAACAGGACGTCAACAGAAATACCTAATTTCCCGTTGTGAGCGGGACGCATCGGGATCGAATCCAGCCGTCCCCCACCGGACGGCTGCACACTCAGCCGGCGTCATCGGTCGGAAGCGGCGCGGCGACCGCACTCGATCCGCGCAGGTTGAAACCCTTGACCAGCGCGTAGATCGCGGGGATCACAACCAGCGTCAGCAGCGTCGACGAGATCATCCCACCGATCATCGGCACCGCGATGCGCTGCATGATCTCCGAACCGGTTCCCGTGCTCCATAGGATCGGCAACAGGCCGGCCATGATCGCCACCACCGTCATCATCTTCGGCCGCACCCTCTCGACCGCGCCGTGGATGATCGCCTCGGCAATATCGCCGTGGTCGAGCGACGCACCGGCGGCGGCGCGACGCGATGCGACCTCAGCCATCGCGTGATCGAGATAGATCAGCATCACCACGCCGGTCTCTGCCGCAACGCCGGCGAGCGCGATGAAGCCGACCACCACGGCGACCGACAGGTTGAAGCCGAGCGCCCACATCAGCCAGATGCCGCCGACCAGCGCGAAGGGCAGCGACAGCATCACGATCATGGTTTCGGTGATCGAGCGGAAATTCAGATACAGCAGCAGGAAGATGATCAGCAACGTCACCGGTACCACGACCTTCAAGCGCGCCGCGGCGCGTTCGAGATATTCGTACTGCCCGCTCCAGACCACATAGGACCCGGTCGGAAAAGCGATGCCGGCCGTCACCGCCCGCTGAGCGTCGGAGACGTAGCCGCCGAGATCGCGGTCGCGGATATCGACATAGATGTAGACCGCGAGCTGGCCGTTCTCGGTGCGAATCGAGGTCGGGCCGCGCGTCGGCGTAACGGTGGCGATTTCACCGAGCGGCACAGCGCCGCCGGTCGGCATCGACACCAGCACGTCGCTCGCAATCGCCTGCGCCGAGCTGCGCAGATCGCGCGGATAGCGCATGTTGACGCCGAAGCGCTGGCGACCTTCCACCGTCGTCGTCACGGTCTGGCCGCCGAGCGCGGTGGCAATCACATCCTGGACATCCTGGATGCTGATGCCGTAGCGCGCCAGCGCCGCACGATCGGGGGTGATATCGAGATAGTAGCCACCGAGCGCGCGCTCCGCATAGGCCGACGACGTGCCGGGCACCGTCTTCAACACCTGTTCGATCTGCTTCGCCAAGCTTTCGATCTCGCCGAGATCGTGCCCGATCACCTTGACGCCCACCGGGGTGCGGATGCCGGTCGACAGCATGTCGATCCGCGACTTGATCGGCATCGTCCAGGCATTGGAGACGCCGGGGAACTGCAATGCACGATCCATCTCGGCCGTAAGGCTCTCGATCGTCACACCGGCACGCCATCGCTGCTTCGGCTTCAGGTTGATGATGGTCTCGAACATTTCAGACGGTGCCGGATCGGTCGCGGTCGCGGAGCGGCCGGCCTTGCCATACACCGACGCGACTTCGGGGAAGGAATGGATGATCCGGTCCTGCGTCTGCAGCAGTTCGGCGGCCTTGGTCACCGAGATGCCGGGCAACGTCGTCGGCATAAAGAGTAGCGTGCCTTCGTTGAGGCTCGGCATGAATTCGGTTCCGAGCTGCCGCGCCGGCCAGACTGTGACGGCGAGAATCGCCACCGCGGCGAGGATCACGATCAGCTTGGCGCTCAGCACCGCTTTGATCACCGGGCGATAGATCCAGATCAACAGCCGGCTGATCGGGTTTTTGCGTTCCGGAACGATTCTGCCGCGGACGAAGACCACCATCAGCGCCGGCACCAGCGTGACCGACAGCAGCGCTGCGGCGGCCATCGCGAACGTCTTGGTGAAAGCCAGTGGACTGAACAGCCGGCCCTCCTGCGATTCCAGCGTGAAGATCGGCATGAACGACACGGTGATGATCAGCAAACTGAAGAACAGCGCCGGACCGACTTCGGCGGCAGCTTCGATCAACACCTCGACCCGCGCGCGGCCAGGAGCGGCGCGCTCCAGATGTTTGTGAGCGTTCTCGATCATCACGATCGCCGCATCGATCATCGCACCGATCGCGATCGCGATTCCCCCCAGACTCATGATGTTGGCGCCGATGCCGAGCAGCTTCATCGCAACGAACGCCATCAGGATGCCGACAGGCAGCATGATGATCGCGACCAGCGCGCTGCGCACATGGAACAAGAACACGATGCAGACCAGCGCCACCACGATGCTCTCCTCGACCAGCGTGCGCTTCAGCGTGGCGATGGCGGCGTCGATCAGATTGGAGCGGTCGTAAACCGCGACGATTTCGACGCCGGCGGGCAGGCTGGAGGCGATTTCGCGGAAGCGCTTCTTGACGTTGTCGATCACGCTCAGCGCGTTGACGCCGAAACGCTGCAGCACGATGCCGCCGGCGACCTCGCCCTCGCCGTTGAGTTCGGTGATGCCGCGCCGCTCGTCGGGGCCGAGTTCGACGCGGGCGACATCGCGCAGCAGTACCGGCGTGCCGCCCGCGCTCTTCAGTACGATGTCGCCGAGATCGTTGATGCCCTTGAGATAGCCCTTGCCGCGAACGACGTATTCGAACTCCGACAATTCGACGGTGCGCCCGCCGACGTCGGCATTACTGGCGCGGATCGCATCGCGGATCTTGGGCATGGTGATGCCGAGGTCACGCATCCGTTGCGGATCGAGCACGACATTGTACTGCCGGACGAAGCCGCCGACGCTGGCGACCTCGGCGACGCCTTCGGCCTTGGCCAGCGCGAATTTCAGATTCCAATCCTGGATCGCGCGGGTGTCGCCGAGATTCAGCTCCTTCGACATCACCGCATATTGGTAGACCCAGCCGACCCCGGTGGCGTCGGGGCCGATGGTCGGCGTCACACCCGCCGGCAGCCGGGACGACGCGCCGTTGAGAAATTCCAGCACGCGCGAGCGCGCCCAGTAGATGTCGGTGCCGTCCTCGAAGATGACGTAGACGAACGACACGCCGAAGAACGAAAAGCCGCGCACCACTTTCGAGCGCGGCACCGTCAGCATCGCGGTGGTCAGCGGATAGGTGACCTGATCCTCGATCACTTGCGGCGCCTGACCGGGAACTTCGGTGTAGACGATCACCTGCGTGTCGGAGAGATCCGGAATCGCATCGAGCGGCAGGTGTTTCAGCGCATAGACTCCGGCCGCGGCGGCGAAGCCGGCGCCGAACAGCACCAGCAGCAGATTGCGTGCCGACCAGGCGATCAGACGGGCGATCATGGCTTGGCTCCGGCGTCCGAGAAGCTCTTCAGCGCGGCATTCAAATTGCTCTCCGCGTCGATCAGGAAGTTGGCCGACACCACGACCCGCTCGCCTTCGGCCAGACCTTCGCGGATTTCGACGTCATCCCCTCCGCGACGGCCGGGTTTGACGCTCCGCGGCTGGTAGCGCCCTTCGCCCTGGTCGACGAACACCACCTGCTTGCTGCCGGAATCCAGTATGGAGCTGTCCGGCACCGCCAGCACCGGCTGAGAGCCGCCGGTGTCGATCTCGGCATCGACATACATGTCGGGTAGCAAAACCAGATCGGCATTGGCCAGTTCGACCCGGACGCGCGCCGTGCGCGTCTCCTTGCCGATCTGCGGATAGATCAGTTTCACCTCGCCGGTGAAGTCGCGCCCTGGATAGCTGCGGGCGCGAACGACCACGGGCTGGCCCGGCGCCAGCGCGCCGAGATCGCGCTCGGACACGTCGAGCGTCGCCCACACCACGGATGTATCGGCGATCCGGAACAACACATCGCCGGGCTGCGCCCGCATGCCCTCGATGGCGTTGCGTTCCAGCACGACGCCGTCGCGCGGCGCCGTCCATTCCAGCGCGATCGGCACCGTGCCGGCCTTTTCCATCGAGGCAATCGCAGCGTCCGGCACATCGAGATTCATCAGCCGCTGCCGCGAGCCACGCCCATAGGCAGCGACGCCGCCGGTGGTCTTCGAATTGATGGTGGCGATATAGTCGGCCGCCGCAGCCGAGATCGCGGAGCTGTAGACCTCCATCAAGGCCTGGTCCTTGGTGACGCGGCTGCCGGTGGTGACGTCGGCGATCTTCTGCACGAAGCTTTCCGAGCGCATCGCGATCACCGAGACTCGGCGTTCGTCGAGCTGGATCACGCCCGGCGCGCGGATCGTGGTGCGGATCACGCGCCGGCCGGCGGCTTCCGATTTGACACCGGTGCGCTGAATCTTCCCTGGCGACAATTTCACCGATCCATCGTCGCTGCCGTCGACCTCGTAGACCGGGATGTAGTCCATCCCCATCGAATCCTTCTTCGGCACCGGCGAGGTGTCGGCGAGGCCCATCGGATTGCGATAGAATTTGATCTTGCGATCCGTCGCAACCACCATCGGCGGCGCGACGGGCGCGTCGTCGCCGAAATTCAGATCGGCGCCGGCCGGCACGGCGCGATAGTCGCGCCCGTCGGCGGTCTTGCGCGGTGTCAGCGAATAGGACGGCTTGCCGTCCGGATCCTGATAGTAGATCGGCTCGTCATTGCTTTGCGCCTGCGCCGGAGCAAACAACGCGATGCCCTGCGCGGTGCTCGCATGAAGGTGCTCGCGGACACCGTACAGGCCGCCTCCCGCAGCCGCCAAAGCGGCGACGGCCAGGCTCGCGAGAGCAGTGCGCGTCACTTGTTCGCCGTGATGACGAGCTTGCCTTCGACCGAACCGGTCTCGCCCTGCACCTTGGCGCCGAGCGACAACAGCCAGCGGCCTTCCATGCCGAACGCCGCCTTGAAGCGGTAGTTGCCTGGATCTCCGCCCGGCTCGCGGACGATCTTGGTCGACATTTCCGGCATGCCGTCCGGCGCCATGTCGAGACGCATAGCGAAAATCACCGCTTCCGGCTCCGGCTTGCCGGTGGTTTTATTGATCAATTGAACGGTGACGATCTTGTCGCGTCCGACTTTGACAGTCGGCTCGGCGAGACGGAATTCATAGTCCTTGATGTCGGCGCGGACGATGCTGGTCGAGCCGAGCATGGCAACGGCGACGAGCGCGGCCCGGAGGGCGCGCGAAAGCTGAGTCTTCATTTTTCAATACCTCGAAAGCGTTGGTCAGACCGCAAGGCGGCATGGATCGCGTCGCGCGAAACGTCACGCGACGGCAGACGGCGCGTCAGCGCCGCTCAGACCAGCGATCGAGGCGGATATTCGGGTGGCGGGTGGCCGAGGCCGTCGGGCCGGAAATCGTTCGTCGGCATTTGCGCGCCGATCGTGGCGGCGGGCAGCGGCAATGCGACCGTGCCCGGCATCCCGGTCAGGAAATTGGAGGAACAGCCCGCCATCGACAGGCACTTACCGCAATCGACAGCGGTCGGCGGCGCCTCGGATGGACAGCACGGCATCTCGGCCATCTCGTCGACGACCGCAGCGGACATCGCGCCCACCGACGGCACGGCCGCCAAATGGCCTGCCATCGCGTGATCCGCGCCCTCATGCGCCATCGGGCCTTGCGTCGGCATCGCCTGCATCGGCATAGCCGAAGGCGCAGCGGCCATCGCAGGCCGGGCCAGCGGCGCCAGCACGAGGCCTGTAACCATTACGGCCGCGAGCAGCCGGCGTATGGCAAGGAGGAACTTCACTGCCGCACCTTCGCATATTTCGCGGGGGTGCGGAAGATCCAGGGCGGACCGGAGGAATGCGCCTCGCCAGACACTGCGACCGAGCAGGACCTCTCCCCGTCATTGCGACGCCGGAGGCGAAGCAATGACGGGAACCTTGGCGACGCGTCTTGCAATGAAGGATGGTCTGCGCGTCGGGCGAAACGACAACGGCCGGGGCGAGATCCCGGCCGTGATGTCGACAACCACCCACGTCATCGCCCGGCTTGACCGGGCGACCCAGTATTCCAGGGCGCAAGCGACTTACAAAGAACGCTCTGCGATACTGGGTCACCCGCTTTCGCGGGTGATGACGTCTGAGTGCGTGTGTGACTGTCGAGCGTTACGGCTCGAGCACTCCGCCTGAGTGTTACGCCAGCCTGTTACGCCTGGCTGCTGATCGCCTTGCCGAGCGCGGCCTGCGCCGCCGCGAGCCGCGCGATCGGCACGCGATAGGGCGAGCACGACACGTAGTCCAGACCGATCTCGTGGCAGAATGCGACCGAGGCGGGATCGCCGCCGTGCTCGCCGCAGATCCCGACCTTGAGAGTCGGCCGGGTCTTGCGGCCGCGTTCGACACCGATCTTCACCAGTTCGCCGACGCCGTCGCGGTCCACCGAGACGAACGGATCGACCGCGAAGATGCCCTTCTCGATATAGGTGCCGAGGAAGCTCGCGGCGTCGTCGCGGCTGATGCCGAAGGTGGTCTGGGTCAGATCGTTGGTGCCGAACGAGAAGAACTCGGCCGTCTCGGCGACGTCGCCGGCCATCAGGCAGGCGCGCGGCAGCTCGATCATGGTGCCGACCTGATAGGTCAGCTTGGCGCCGGTTTCGCGCAACACCGCATGCGCGGTGGCGTCGATCCGCGCCTTGACCAGGTCGAACTCGGCGCGGGTGGCGATCAGCGGCACCATCACTTCCAGACCGACCGCTTTGCCGGTGCGCTTCTCGGTTTCGACCGCGGCCTCGAAGATGGCGCGGGCCTGCATCTCGGCGATCTCCGGATAGGCGATCGCCAGCCGGCAGCCGCGGAAGCCGAGCATCGGGTTGAACTCGGACAGATCGCGGGCGCGATCGGCCAGCCGGCGCGGATCGGCGTTCATCGCGCGGGCGACTTCCTCGATCTCGGCATGGCTGTGCGGCAGGAATTCGTGCAGCGGCGGATCGAGCAGCCGGATCGTCACCGGCAGGCCCTCCATGATCTCGAACAGCTCCACGAAATCGGCGCGCTGCATCGGCAGCAGCTTGGCCAGCGCGGCGCGGCGCGCCTGCTCGTCCTCGGCGAGGATCATCTCGCGCACGGTGCGGATGCGGGTCTCTTCGAAGAACATGTGCTCGGTGCGGCAAAGGCCGATGCCTTCGGCGCCGAACTTGATCGCGGTGCGCGCATCGACCGGCGTATCGGCGTTGACGCGGACCTTGAGCTTGCGGACCTGGTCGGCCCAGCCCATCAGCGTGGTGAAGTCGCCCGACAATTCGGGCTCGATCATCGGCATCCGTCCCGCCAGCACCTGGCCGATCGAACCGTCGATGGTGATGATGTCGCCGGTCTTGAAGGTGCGCGAACCGACCGTCATCGTGCCGCGGCCGTAATCGACGCGGATCGAGCCGCAGCCCGACACGCAGGGCTTGCCCATGCCGCGCGCCACCACGGCGGCGTGCGAGGTCATGCCGCCGCGGGTGGTGAGGATGCCTTCCGAGGCGTGCATGCCGTGGATGTCTTCGGGGCTGGTCTCGATTCGGACCAGAATGACTTTACGTCCGTCGGCCTGCAGCTTGGCGGCCTCGTCCGACGAGAACACGATCTCGCCCGAGGCGGCGCCCGGCGACGCCGGCAGGCCGGTGGCGATCACGTCGCGCTTGGCATGCGGATCGATCGTCGGGTGCAGCAACTGATCGAGCGAGCCGGGCTCGATCCGGCTGATCGCATCCTGCTTGTTGATCAGGCCTTCATTGGCGAGCTCGACGGCGATGCGCAGCGCCGCCTTGGCGGTGCGCTTGCCGCCGCGGGTCTGCAGCATCCACAGCTTGCCCTGCTCGACCGTGAACTCCATGTCCTGCATGTCGCGGTAGTGCTTTTCGAGCAGCGTGTAGATCCGCGTCAGCTCCTGGAAGGCCTCTGGCATTGCGGCTTCCATCGACGCCTTGTCGGAGCCGGATTCCAGCCGCGCGTGCTCGGTGATGTCCTGCGGCGTGCGGATGCCGGCGACGACGTCCTCGCCCTGCGCGTTGATCAGGAACTCGCCGTACAGCCGGCTTTCGCCGGTCGAGGGATTGCGCGTGAAGGCGACGCCGGTGGCCGAGGTCTCGCCCATATTGCCGAACACCATCGCCTGGATGTTGACGGCGGTGCCCCACGACTCGGGAATGTCGTGCAGGCGGCGATAGGTCACCGCGCGGGCGTTCATCCACGACGAGAACACCGCGCCGATCGCGCCCCAGAGCTGGGCATGCGGATCCTGCGGGAAGTCCTGACCGATTTCTCGGGCGACCGCTTCCTTGTACTGGCCGACCAGCGCAACCCAGTCGTCGGCGTCGAGGTCGGTGTCGAGCGTGTAGCCCTTGCTGTCCTTGTAGCCGTCGAGAATTTCCTCGAAATGATGATGCTCGAGGCCGAGCACCACATCGGAATACATCGTGATGAAGCGGCGATAGCTGTCATAGGCGAAGCGGCGGTCGCCGGATTTCAGCGCCAGCGCTTCGACGGTCTCGTCGTTCAGGCCGAGATTGAGCACGGTGTCCATCATGCCCGGCATCGAGGCGCGGGCGCCGGAGCGAACCGATACCAGCAGCGGATTCTCGCCGTCGCCAAAGCTCTTGCCGGTCAGCTTGCCGACATGATCGAGCGCGCGCTCGACCTGTGCCTGCAGCTCCTTCGGATAGGTTTTGCCGTTGGCGTAGAAATAGGTGCAGACCGAGGTCGGAATGGTGAAGCCGGGCGGAACTGGGAGGCCGAGATTGGCCATCTCGGCGAGATTGGCGCCCTTGCCGCCGAGCAAATCGCGCATGCTCGATTTGCCGTCGGCCTTGCCGTCACCGAAGGTGTAGACCCACTTGCCGGATTTCGGCGCGCTGGCCGGTTTCGCTGCGGCCTTGGCCGGCTTCGCGGCCGGCTTGATCACCGCGTTCACAACCGCCTTTGCGACGGCCCGGGCGACCGACGCCGCCTTGGAAACGGGCTTGGTCTTGGAAACGGGTTTCGCCGCCGGCTTGCTAACCGCCTTCTTGGCGGCTTTCGGCGCCGGCTTCGGCGACGTCTTGGCCACGGCCTTCCGGGCGGGCGCGACTACAGGCTTGCGGCGCGACTTGGCTACGGAAGATTTAGCTGCAGAAGACTTGCCTGCAGAAGACTTCGATTTTGAAGCGGTCTTCTTGGTCTTAGAAGCGGCTTTGGCCATGGCTGTCAACGGTCCGCGAGAGGGGAAGAGATTGGGCCGCTATACACCACGTTTTGGCGGTTGCAAGCAAGCTGGCCGCTCTCCCGCCGACTAAAGGTGCAGGAAGCGAAGCGCCCCCAGACCGATCAGTCCGACGCAGATCAGGTAGATCGCCACGACGATGTTGAGCAACCGCGGCATCACCAGAATCAGGATACCGGCGATCAGCGCGACGATGGCGGGAATGTGGGCAGCGGTGATTGTCATGGCAGTTGTCTCCGGATGAGAGAATCGCGACCGAATCGCAAGCGGGTTTGTAGCCGGCGGGTGCATCGAGCGATACAGGCGCCTGATGACGCCGAAGCCACGCCATGGGTTCCATCGCGCTAAAAAACTGACGTCCGACGCAGATTTGCAGGAACGCCACGCCGCGGCAGGCATTGCCTCGATGACGACGGCCATCTCCGGATGTCCGACGAAGCACCGGAATAGGTTCGTTCAGGTGGACGACACTTGAACGAGATTCGGGCGCGTATCATGCGACCGGATCAGAGAACCCCGCCCCGTCCCCCGCCCGGGCGGGGTTCTTCTGTTGCGGCTGGGTGATTGCGGAGAGTGCCGACGCAAACGGTCCGGCACGCCTTCTCCAGTCCCGCATGTGCTGCTACAGTGCTGGATCGCCGAGCCGATCCCTGGTTCGGCAGCCGTTGATCGCGCTGGCCTCGCCACCGCATCGGCCGGGCCCCCATGATTGCGACGCCGTCTGTTCATAGTCTCGGCCTGCTGCTGCTGTTGAGTTTTTTTCTCGGCTTCGCGTTCGAGGATTTCTTCGCGAAGACCAGCTCCGCACGGCCGGGCGGCATCCGCACCTTCCCGCTGCTCTCGCTCGGCGGCGGCATCCTTTATCTGTTCGATCCGACACACCTGATCGCCTTCACTGGCGGACTGCTCGTGCTCGGCGCCTGGCTGGCGATGTTCTACGGCGTCCATCTGCGCGAGCGCGACGAGAAAGGCGAGCGCAATGCCGGGCTGGTGGTGCTGCTGCTGAACGTGCACGCCTATCTGCTCGGCGCGGTCGCGCTGGCGCTGCCGCATTGGATCGCGGTCGGCGTCACCGTGGTCGCGGTGCTGCTGCTGACCGGGCGCGACCGGCTGCACACGCTGGCGCGCCGCATCGACATGAAGGAAATCACCACGGCCGGTCAGTTCCTGATTCTGACCGGTGTGGTGCTGCCGCTGCTGCCGGCCGAGCCGGTGACGACCCTCACCAGCATCACGCCGCGGCAGGCCTGGCTGGCGCTGACGCTGGTCTGCACCCTGTCCTATGCGAGCTATCTGGCGCAGCGCTACTGGCCGCGGGCGGCGCGCGGGCTGTGGATGCCGGCGCTGGGCGGGCTGTATTCGTCGACGGCCACCACCGTGGTGCTGGCGCGGCAGGCGAATGCCGACCCGGCCTCGCGACGGCAGGCGCTGGCCGGGATCACGCTCGCCACCGGCATCATGTATCTGCGCATTCTGGCGATCATCGCGGTGTTCAATCTGGCGCTGGCGCGCCAGCTCGTGGTGCCGATGGCCGGCCTCGCCGCCTTGGCGCTGTCGATCGCCGCGCTGCAATACTGGCTGATCAAGGCGCCGGCCGCCGAAGCGCATGACGCAGCGGGGCGCGGCAACCCGCTCGAACTCGGCACCGCCGCGGCGTTCGCGGCGATGTTCGTGCTGATCTCGCTGGCCTCGACCTGGGTGAAGACGGAATTCGGCACCGAAGGCATCTATTGGCTGGCGGCGATCGTCGGCTTTGCCGACATCGATCCCTTCGTCCTCAATCTGGCGCAGGGCGGCACCGCCGGGATCGGCGACCACGCGGTCGCGATCGCGGTGCTGATCGCGGCGTCGTCCAACAACATCCTGAAGGCGACCTACGCGCTGTCGTTCGGCGGCCGCGCGACGCTGCAGAGCGCGCTGATGCTGGTGATACTGGCCGGGATCGGCGTCGTGCTCGCTGTGCTGCTCGCGCGCGGGACGCTCTGAGCCCCGCTCAACCGCCCTTCAGCATCGACAGCAGCGACGTGGTCGCCTTGTAGCTCTGCACCGCATTGTCGCGGAACGTCGTCGTCCAGTTCGTCGCGGTGCGTTCCTCGGCACTCATCGCCGAATAGGTGTTGAGCAGGCCGAGGCTGAAATCGGCGGGGTTGCCCGAGCTCTGGCTCTGCTTCAGCGCCGTGAGAATGCTGGCGCGATTGCGGCCGTCGAGTTCTCGCTTGGCGGCGAAGCTCTCTTCCTTGGAGAACAACTGATCCTGATTGAGCGAGATCGCCGACAGCGCGCGATTGTCGAGCCCCGACAGATCCGCCATCTGCCCGACCTTGCGGCCGGGATCGTAGACCAGCTCCTTGCCGGCAGCGGCGGCCGACTTGGCCTGCTCGTCGAGCGCGGCGCGCGTCGATTTGGCGACGCTGGAGAAGCTCTGGGTCGTCGTCGGGCTGCCCGAGGGATATTGCGCGAGATAGGACGCGACTGGATCGTTGCTGATCCCCGAGGGGACCTTGGTCGGATCGCTCTGCGTCGCGGTCAGCCCCTTGGCGACGGCGGCGCGCTCGGCCTTCCAGGTCGCCGTCGCCTTCTCTTCATTGCTGGCGCCGTCGAGATAGTCCGCAGCGGCCTTGTAGACGGTGGAGTAATCGCCGGTGAGTTGCGCGGTCTGGGTGGCGGGTGACAGCGCCGCATTGAAGCCCGCGACCCGCGTCACTGCGGCGAGCGTCTGCTCGGCCTCGGTGAATTTGCCGCCGCTGTTGGCGGCGATCGCGTACACCGCGCGGCGATCCAGCGAGGACAGATCGATCGTCGGCTTGCCGCTGGCGTCGTAGGGCGCGCTCACGCCGGCCGCGGTGTAGAGCTTGTCGAGCGCGGCGCGGCTGTCGCTGATGACGGTGGTGAAATCCTTCGCCGCCGACGCATTGGCGAGCTGCGCCCGCGCCGCCGCCGACAGCGTGAGGTTGGTGGCGGAATTGGCGGCGCTCGACGTGCCGTCCTCGGCCGCGTTCAGCACGTTCGCCAGCGAGGTCTGCGTCACCGCCGAACGGGCATAGGCCGCGCCGTATTGCGCGTAGGAATTGAGGCCGGTGGTGACCGTGGTCATGGGCGAAACGTCCCGCTGCGCGGAGAGGCGGTTAAGAAACCGTTACCGGCCGCCACCCTCTCAGGACATGGTTAACGAGACATTAATGTTTCGCGATGTTGCGGGATTTTTCGGGGTCCCCACCTCGCCCCGCCCTTCTGCGGGGAGAGGTCGACCGGCGAAGCCGGTCGGGTGAGGGGCCGGGCATTGCGCTCAATCCAAAATCAGCATTCGCGGGGAGGCCGCAGCCCCTCACCCCACCCCTCTCCCCGCGAAGAGCGGGGCGAGGGAGCGCGCTGCCGATGTTGCGGCCCTGCGGCTCACTTTTCCGCAATTAATCCTGGATCTTCGAGAAATCCGCCACCGCGCGCGTCGCGGCGCGGATCTCATTCAGCAGCTTCAGGCGATTTTCGCGGACGGATTTGTCGTCGGCGTTGACCGTGACGTGCTCGAAGAACGCATCGACCGCCGGCCGCAGCCCGGCCATCGCGGTCATCGCCGCGGCGAAGTCTTCGCGCGCCACGGCCTCGGTCGCCTCCGCCCGCGCCCGATCGATCGCGGCGGCGAGCGCCTTCTCCTCGTCCTGTGCATACAGCGACGCATCCGGCGCACCGTCGAAGGCGCGACCGTCCTTCTTCTCCTCGATGCGCAGAATATTCGCCGCACGCTTGGTACCGGCGAGCAGGTTCTTGCCGTCGTCGGTCGCAAGGAACGCCGCGAGCGCCTCGACGCGGCGGACGATCATCAGGATGTCGTCCTGGCCTTCCAGCGCGAACACGGCGTCGACAAGATCGTGACGGGCACCTTGATCGCGGAGCTGGACTTTCAGGCGATCGGCGAAGAAAGAGAGGAGGTTGAGTTGAGCTGCGTCGGCCTTCGCGAAGATTTCCGAATAGAGACCTTCAATAGAACGTTCCAGGCTACTTATCAGTTCAACCTCAAGAGAAGCATGGTCCTTATCCGAATTGAGAATATCGAGCGTCGACGTAAGTTGTTTTGTGAAACCACGCTCTCGCGCGAGCGCACCAAGGATTCGAAAACGCATCTCAATCAGCAATGACTTTCGTTGAAGATGCATTCGAATGCCGTTATCCACGAGCAGCCTGATTACCCCCAACGCCGCGCGTCGCAGAGCATACGGGTCCTTGCTCCCCGTTGGCTTCTCGTCGATCGCCCAGAAGCCGACCAGCGTATCCAGCTTATCAGCCAACGCCACCGCGATGCTCACCGGATCGGTCGGGACGCGATCAGCCGGGCCTTGCGGCTTGTAGTGCTCTTCGCACGCAGCGGCGACGCTGGCGTCTTCGCCTTGCGCCAGCGCGTAGTATTTGCCCATCAGGCCCTGCAGCTCGGGGAATTCGCCGACCACTTCGGTGACGAGATCGGCCTTCGCCAATTCGGCCGCACGGGCGGCCTTGTCTGGATCGGCTCCGACCAACGGAGCAATCTCACGCGCAAGACGAATGATCCGATCTATACGTTCGCCTTGAGTACCAAGGCTCGCGTGGAAGACGATTTTCTGATCCCGAATCTTCTTGAGACGCTGATCCAGCGGACGCAAGCCGCTATCGCGATACTCCGGAAGGGATTTATGATCGGTCTCCCAGAAATGCCGCGCGTCGCTCAATCGTGCGCGGATCACGCGTTCGTTGCCGGCGGTGATCGCGGCGCCGCCGTCGCTGGCTTCGATGTTCGCGGTCAGGATGAACTTGTTGGCGAGCTTGCCGGTCGCGGGATCAGAGACCACGAAGCACTTCTGGTTGGCGCGGATGGTGGCGCGGATCACTTCGCCGGGGATCGACAGGAAGGCCTCGTCGAACGAGCCCATCAGCGCCACCGGCCATTCGACCAGCCCCGACACTTCGTCGAGCAGCCCCTGATCCTCGACCAGTTCGTAGTTCTGCGCCTGCGCCAGCGTCTTGGCGTCGGCGAGGATGATGTCGCGGCGGCGCTGCGGGTCGAGCACGACCTTGGCGGCATACAGCTTCGCCTCGTAGTCCTCGAAGCGGCGCACGCTGATTTCGTCCGGCGCCATGAATCTGTGGCCGCGCGTCACTTGCCCGGCCTGGATGCCGCTGATGTCGAACGCCACCACGTCCGGCTCTTCGGTGTCGATGCCGAACGTCGCGACGATCGAATGCAGCGGCCGCACCCATTGCAGCGCGCCGGGCTTGGCCGAGCGCTCGCCCCAGCGCATCGATTTCGGCCACGGGAAGGTGCGGACGATCACCGGCAGGATCTCGGCCAGCACGTCGATCGCCGGCTTGCCCGGCTTTTCGATCAGCGCGACGTAGAAGTCGCCCTTCTTCGGGTCCTTCTGGATCGTGGCCTCGTCCAGCGAGGCGAGCCCGGTGGCCTTGAGGAAGCCCTGCACGGCGGCATCCGGCGCGCCGACCTTCGGCCCCTTGCGCTCGTCCTTGAGATCCGGCTGCCGCGCCGGAATGCCGTGCACCGTCAGCGTCAGCCGCCGCGGCGTCGCGAACGCCTTGGCGCCCTCATAGACGAGTCCTTCCGCCACGAGCTTGTCGGTCACCAGCCGCCTGAGATCGTCAGCAGCCTTCGCCTGCATCCGCGCCGGGATTTCTTCGGAGAACAGTTCGAGGAGGAGATCGGGCATTATTCCTTCTCCCCACGCACGGCCCCACCCTCCCCTTGAGGGGGAGGGTCGCTCGCCAACGGCGAGCGGGGTGGGGTGACAGCGATCGCGTTATAGATTGCGTCCATCACGGCGTCGGTCTTGCTCATCACATCATTGTTCCAAAATCGGATCACCCGGTAGCCTTCCGACTGCAGCCATTGCGTTCGCGTTTCGTCACGCCTCAGGCCGTCTTCGTCGCCGTGTTGTGAACCGTCGACCTCGATGATCAATCGCTTCGCGAGGCAGGCGAAATCGGCGATATAGGGCCCGATCACAACCTGCCGTCTGAAGTGACTTCCTTCCACATTCATTCGTCGTAGTTGCCGCCACAGGATGTCTTCGGCAGCGGTGCTGTTCGTCCGCAGTTTGTTCGCGGTGGTGCGCTTGAAGTCGCTGATCTGGCGTTTGACCATGTCGCAACCGCTGTCACCCCACCCCGCTCGCTCACGCGAGCGACCCTCCCCCTCCAGGGGAGGGTGAAGAACCGCCCGCCTCCGTGTGCAGCCACGCCTCGCCGCAGGCTTTCGCCAGGTCGCGGACGCGGAGGATGTAGCTTTGGCGTTCGGTGACCGAGATCACACCGCGGGCGTCGAGCAGGTTGAAGACGTGGCTGGCCTTGATGCACTGGTCGTAGGCCGGCAGCGCCATCAGATGCGCCTCGCGTTTGCCGCCATCAGCAGACATTTGCCAGCCGGCATCGAGGTACTTTTTGCAGGCCTCTTCCGCCATCTTGAACTGCGCGAACAGCATGTCGGTGTCGGCGACCTCGAAATTGTGTTTCGAATATTCCTTCTCGGCCTGCAGGAAGACGTCGCCATAGGTGACTTTATCGGCGCCGTCACGGCCGTTGAAGTTGAGGTCGTAGACCCGGTCGATGCCCTGGACGTACATCGCCAGCCGCTCCAGGCCATAAGTGAGTTCGCCGGCGACCGGGGCGCATTCGACGCCGGCGACCTGCTGAAAATAGGTGAACTGGCTGACTTCCATGCCGTCGCACCAGCACTCCCAGCCGAGCCCCCAGGCGCCCAGCGTCGGGCTCTCCCAATCGTCCTCGACGAAGCGCACATCGTGCAGCGCGGTGTCGACGCCGATCGCCTGCAGCGATTTCAGATAGAGGTCCTGCAGATCCGGCGGCGACGGCTTCAGGATCACCTGGAACTGATAATAGTGCTGCAGCCGGTTCGGGTTCTCGCCATAGCGGCCGTCCTTCGGCCGGCGCGACGGCTGCACATAGGCGGCGCGCCAGGGTTTCGGCCCGAGCGCGCGCAGGGTGGTCGCCGGATGGAAGGTGCCGGCGCCGACCTCCATGTCGTAGGGCTGCAGGATCACGCAGCCGTAGTCGGCCCAGAACCGCTGCAGCGTCAGGATCAGGCCCTGGAACGATCGTTCCGGGCGCATGTGGGGAGGCGTCGGGTCCATGAGCGGCTTTGGATTCGCAAGGGTTTTCGGAAAGCGGCCGGACCGTATCGGCAGGGCCCCCTCAAATCAAGGCGATGCGGACCTCAAACCGCAGCGCCGACGGGCATTAACCCGCCGTCAACCATGACTGACGCGTCCCGGCGGAGCGCTGAAATTCGTTAGCAACTGCCGAGTAACGATCGGACCGTGGGATTTGCGTGCGGCTGGGGAGCCGTGCGCGGACGCGATGGGAGCCCCGGCATGACGACAATTCAGATGATCGGCGCACTGATGGTCGCGCTCACCATCGTCCCGCTGCTCTCCGGCGAAATCCGGGACCGTCGCTAGGATTTCGGCGCGCGCGCCAACTCAGTTGCAACCTCCAAGGTTGCGTGCCGGCCCTGCGGGCGATGCCCAGCCCCGGGGCCGGCGCCGGAAGGTCGGACGCTCGGAATGCGCGGCGATCAGCCCGGCCGATACGCCCCGGTCACCGGGTCCTTGCGTAAAGTCGGAATCTCGGCCGGCTGCGGCTCGGCGAAGATCGCGGAGCGCGCGTCGTCCAGTTCCTGATTGATTCGCCCGGCGGTCCTGAAGGCCCAGCGCACCAGGGCGATGCCTACCAGACTTCCGGCAAGTACAAGCAGCGGCGGCATTGGTCGATCCTCGTCTCGGGTCACGTCACGCCCCGCGGACAGTCTTGCTGAATCGCGCCCCCTCTGCAATCGCCTCCGGCGGGGCGAAACAGCGCGTTTGGGACCTTCTAAAAGCCGTATTTCGCCCAGATCGCGCGCGCCTCCAGCGCCGAGATCAGCTGATCGGGCAGCGCCGCGAAGCCGTCGAGCGAGGCCTCTGTGCCGGCGCCCGACGATTTGCGCATCAGGCCCGACAGCAAGCCGGTCGGCGCCGCGATCACCGGCGTGCGCACCTTGTCGCCGAATTTGTCGCGCAGCACCGCGCGGAGGTCGCCGATCGCATCGGACAGACCCAGCGACACCGAGGTCGCGCCGGCCCAGTACTCGCCGGAGAACAGCTTGGCGTCGTCGCCCTTCAGCCGCGCACCGCGGCTGTCTTTCACCAGCGAAATGAACAGCGCGTGGATCTCCTGCTGCAGCGCCTTGACGCGGGCGACGTCGCCGGGATCTTCCGGCAGAAACGGATCGAGCTGCGCCTTGTGCTCGCCGGCGGTGTACAGCCGGCGCTCGACGCCGATCTTCTTGATCAGTTCCTGAAAGCCGAAACTGCCGCCGACCACGCCGATCGATCCGACGATCGAGGAGGGGTCGCAATAGATCTCGTCGGCGCCGCAGGCGATCATGTAGCCGCCCGAGGCCGCGACATCCTCGACGAAAGCATAGACCGGCAGTTTCTTTTCGGCCGCCAGCGCGCGGATGCGCAGATAGATCAGCCGCGACTGCACCGGCGAGCCGCCCGGCGAGTTGATCGCCAGCGCCACCGCCTTGGCGTTGCGCGTCGCGAACGCACGCTCCAGCAGCTTGGCGACGCCCGCCAGCGACATGCCCGGCCGCAGCGGCGTGACGGCGCCGATCACGCCCGACAGGCGCACCACCGGCACGACCGGAATATCGGAGCGGAACCGGGCCGGAATCCATTTGCCGAAAGTGTCGAGCAGGCTCGCGGAGCTGCGACCACTCGTCGCCGGATCATTCATGCATTCACCCAAATGTTGATCTATTTCCAAACCCGAATCAGCTGTGGTCTGGAACGTGTTTTGCAGAGCAGAGTTTCATATGGGGACGCGGCTGCAACGACGCAGCGGAGACGATCATGAAAATCTATTTGTTGATGCTGCTGATAGGGGCGATTTTGGCCTCGGTACACATCACGGCGAAGCCGGATCCGCGAACCAAGTCGCTTCCGCATTGATCAGGCCGAGCAATTTTTGCCCGGCGCTCGCGATGATGTGACCGCGGGTGGCAGGATCTGCTCACCGTTCAGGACGGCGCGTGCGAGCGCGGTCGGTGTTCCCGATGCCTCGTTCAAATGGACCGCCGCGTGGATCTGAAGCGGCGCACGTCCGCCTTTGACCGCGCGGATCAGCACCCGGATCGCCGGTTCGTCCGGTTTGCCGTGGACGGGTAACAACGCCAGGCTGCCGAAGCCGCGGGCGAGCGCCGCCAGCACTTCGGCCAAGCCATCGGCGCGCCAGATCAGCGTCAGGGCGCCGCCCGATTTCAGCACGCGTCGCGCAGCATGCACCCATGACTCCAAAGTTGTGGCGGTCGCCACATGCGCAGCCTGCCGCGCGCCGTCGGGCGAACCGCGATGCCGCGACGGATCGTTGAACGGTGGATTCATCAGCACGACATCGACGCTGTCGGGCAACAGGTCGACGGCCGCGAAGGCGTCCGCACCGGCCTCCACATCCAGCACCACCGCCGCGGCCCGGATACCGTTGGCTGCGGCGTTTGCGCGCGCAAGCGCGGCCAGTTGTGGATCCCGCTCGACCAGCAGCAGATCGAGGCCCCCGACCCGGGCGGCCAACGCCAGCCCGGCCGCGCCGACGCCGGCGCCGAACTCGACGACTCGGTCCCCCGGCCGCGCTCTAGTCGCCGCTGCCAGCAGGATGGCGTCATGGCCGGCCCGATGACCGAGGACCAGTTGTCGCAGCCGCAACCGCCCGCCGAGAAAGCCATCCTCGGTGGTCGCGGCAGGATCAGTCATCGCCGCGCAATTCATGGGCGAGGCCCGCGTCAGTCAAAACCTGACGCGCGCTTCGGAGATCGTCCGGATGGACCAGAACGCGCCTTGGAATCACCCCGACCGAGCCCTCCAGGATGCTCATGTTCTGGTCCATCACCAGATAGTGGATCTCGGCGCCGTCGAGCAGCGCCCCGACCGCCGAGATCAACACCACGTCATTGGTCCTCACCAGTTCCCGCAACCTTGCGCCTCCCCTGATCCCTGCATTATAGCTCCCGGCGAACGACTTGGGTGGCCGACTTGGGCAACCGACTTGGGCGAATGCTCGTCTCGTGAGGCGGTCGGTCCCATGTTATAGTCGGGATCTGGACGAAGAGCGAAATCGCCGACCGGCACCGCGTCGGCGTCCCCACTTCGCCCCGAGCAACGAAATCAGGGAGTTTTCGCGCGGACTCGATGTGCCGGAAACCTCCCGAATCTGGAGACTGAGCGTGGCCGTAGTCGTACCTTTCGAAGGCCCCCCGCCCGCCTCGATCGATCAATTGGTCGGACTTGTCGCGGCGGACATGGAGCGGGTCAACGCCACCATCCTGTCGCGCACCGGCTCGGACGTCACGATGATCCCCGAGGTCGCGAACCATCTGATCTCCTCGGGCGGCAAGCGGCTGCGGCCGATGCTGACGCTGGCGATGGCCAACCTCACCGGCTATGCCGGCGACGGCCACATCAAGCTCGCCGCGGCGGTCGAATTCATGCACACCGCGACGCTGCTGCACGACGACGTCGTCGACGAGAGCGAGATGCGCCGCGGCAAGAAGTCGGCGCGGATGCTGTGGGGCAACGAGGCCAGCGTGCTGGTCGGCGACTTCCTGCTCGGCCAGGCGTTCCGGATGATGGTCGAGGTCGGCTCGCTGCGCGCACTCGACATTCTGTCGGCGGCCTCGGCGACGATCGCCGAAGGCGAGGTAATGCAGCTCGCCGCCGCCAAGAACACCGCCACCACCGAGGACGAATATCTCGCGGTGATCCGCGGCAAGACCGCCGAACTGTTCGCCGCCGCCTGCGAAGTCGGGCCCGCCATCGCCGACCGGCCGAAGGCCGAGCAGTCGGCCTGCCGCTCGTTCGGCATGAACATCGGCATCGCCTTCCAGCTCGTCGACGACGTGCTCGATTACGGCGGCAAGGCCGCCAAACTCGGCAAGAATGTCGGCGACGATTTCCGCGAGGGCAAGATCACGCTGCCGGTGGTGCTGGCGTTCCGCCGCGGCAACGATTCCGAGCGGGCGTTCTGGATCAAGGCGCTGGAGCGCGGCGAGATCACCGAGGCCGATCTCGACCAGGCGATCAAGCTGATGACCAAGCACCGCGCCCTCGAGGACACCATCCAGCGCGCGCACCACTACGGCGCGATGGCCGTCGACGCATTGGCGCTGTTCCCGTCGTCGCCGATGAAAACCGCGCTGGAGCAGGTGGTGGCGTTCTGCTTGGCGCGGTCGCACTGAGCTGCAGCCGGCGCTGGGACTGCCAGCCGATCACCTGCGACCACGATCCGGCGAGACGCGCGCCCCTTAGGGCGCGCTCCTCATCCTGGCGCTGCGCGCTGTCGACGGTTCAGCGACGGCCGACGCGATTGACCGGACCGCCCATATTGCGCCCGACACCGCCGACACCGACACCCGGACGACCAACGCCGGCACCGACGCGACCGACACCGACCGGCCCGGCAACCGCGGCGCGCGCGACTGGTGCGCCGTAGCCGACGCTACCCGCGACGCAGCCGCGCGGTCCGCAGGCCACCACGGCTTCCGCCGGCTTGGTATCGACGGCGACGAGGCCGAGCATCGACAGCGTGAGAGCGGCGAGAACAAGGCGCGGCGAGAGAACACGATCGGTCATGGCAAGCCTCCATTTGATTTGAGCGGGGTAGTGCTGCGGATGTCCGAAGCGGCGCCCGCAGTCGCCGGGTCTCAACTCAGAGCGGCGAATCCGCTCGCGTCATCCCTGAACGCGGGAGGCCGACATCGCGAATTGTCCGGTAGCCTGTCGTCGGCGCGCAGCCGCCTTTTTGGGCTGGCCTTGCAATGCGCCGGAGTTTCCTCGCCGACCACCATGACGCGCAAACATGACGAATGCCTTGGTGATTTCGATTGTATTAGTTCAATCACGATCAAAAGGCCTGCGCCAATCCGACGACAACGCAAGCGGCGGCGCCCCGAGGCGCGCCGTCTCGGGCGGTGGGCTCGGCATGACGCTGCGGAGATGGTCGGTTCGGCCGTCAGCGGCGTGGCGGGAACTAGCTCAGGCTGCCGGCGTGGATCCACCAGCCGGGATGCGCGGCGCGTAGCACCTCGGCGCCGGCCTTCGTATCTTCATCGCTGGCGAACAGCGCAAAGCAGGTCGCGCCGGAGCCGGACATCCGCGACATCCGCACCCCCGGCAGCGCGGCGAGCGCCCGCAGCACATCGCCGACGATCGGCTCGACCTTCAGCGCCGGGGCCTCGAGATCGTTCGTGCCGCGCCTCACCGCCACGATCCAGTCGGCAACGGACGCATCCACCGCGGGCCAGCCCTTCGATTTCAGCACGTCGACAATGCCGACATTGAGCTGACCGGCACGCAGGCCGAGCGCCTTGAACACGTCCTTGGTCGCCACCGGCACGCGCGGATTGACCATCACCGCCGGCAGCCGCGGCAGCGGCAACGGCGTCAGCGTATCGCCGACTCCGGTCATGACGCAGGGCCGGGACGGCAGGCATACCGGCACGTCGGCCCCGGTGAGACGCGCCGCCTCGACCACGCGCGGATCGTCGGCCGCCAGATCGTTGGCGCGGGCGAGCAGCCGCAACGCCGCGGCGGCGTCGGCCGAGCCGCCACCGATCCCGGCCGCGACCGGCAGATGCTTGTCGAGGACGAAGGCGCCGCTGCGCAGTTTCGGGACGCGCTCGGCGAGCAGTCGGGTCGCCTTGAGCACCAGATTGTCGGCGGTGTCGCCGCAATCCTGCGCGCCGGGGCCGGAGGTGACGAGGCTCAGTTCGGCACCCGGATGCAACGTCAGGCGGTCGGCGCAATCGGCGAAGGCCACCACGCTTTCGAGGTCGTGATAGCCGTCGACGCGGCGGCCCACGACTCGCAAAGTGAGATTGACCTTGGCGCGGGCCTGGTCGCTCAACGCCGTTGTCGGCAATGCGTCACTCACCTCAGCCGCCCTTGTCGTCGTCTTTTTTCTTGTCCGCCGACGCCGCCGACGAGGTGTCCTCCGGGAGACCGTTGGCGAGCTTGGCCTCGATCTTCGGCAACTCTTCCGGATCCGGCTTGAGATCGCGGGCGTGCGCCCACTGGAAGCGCGCCTCCAGCGTTCGCCCGACGCGCCAATAGGCGTCGCCGAGGTGATCGTTGATGGTCGGATCTTCCGGCTTCAGATCGATGGCGCGCTCCAGCGTCTTCACCGCCTCTTCGTAATTGCCGATGCGGAAATAAGCCCAGCCGAGCGAGTCGACGATGTAGCCGTCGTCGGGGCGCTGATCGACGGCGCGCTTGATCATCTTCATCGCTTCGTCGAGATTGATGCCCTGGTCGATCCAGGAATAGCCGAGATAGTTCAGAACATGCGGCTGCTCGGGCTGCAGCTGCAGCGCCTTCTTCATGTCGACCTCGGCCTTGGCCCACTGCTTGGAACGCTCCTCGCAGATGCCGCGGAAATAATAATAGACCCAGCTGTTCTTCTCGGTGCCGGTGAGCGCATCGATGCCCTGGCTGTAGGTGACCGCGCAATCGGCGAACTTCTTGCGGCCGCGCTCGATGTTGCCGAGCGCCATGATCGCCTCGAGGTCCTTGCCGTCCTCGGCGATAACCGTCTTCAGGATCTTGATCGCTTCCTCGCTGCGGTCGATCGCGTCGAGATCGGTGGCGAGCTGGATCTGGGCGTTGCGCTTGAGCGGCGAATCCGCCGGCACGCGCTCGTAGACCTTCACCGCCATCTGCGGCTTCTTCACCGATTCGTACAGATCGCCGAGCGCCAGCAGCGCCAGCGCGTGATCGGGCTTCAGATACAGCGCGAGCTGCAGATAGACCAGCGCGAGGTCCTCGCCGCCACGGCGGGTCAGCGACGCTCCGATACCGTACAGCGCTTCGGCAGCGCCGGCCTGCGGGCTGTCGACCAGCGGCGGCAGCTTCTTGCCGGCCTTGGCGTCACGCAATCCCTCCAACACCAACGGATGGCGCGACAGCTTCTTGTCGAAGCCCTCGTAGATCGCGACCGCGGAGCCGTCGTCCTTGTTGCGCGACAGCCAGCGCGCATAGGCATCCGTCACCCGAAGCGCGGAATCGTCGAGCTTGTAGGCCCGCTCGAAGCGGACGCCGGCGTCCTTCTGCTTGTTGGCGAGCTCGAGCATCATGCCGGAATGCAGATCCTTGAAGATCGGATACCATTCCGGACCGGCGAGCTTGTCGATATTGGCGACGGCGCCCTTGACGTCGCCGGCGCCCTCCATCGCCCAGCTCGACAGCAGCGTCGCGACCAGATCGGTGATCGGGCCGCGGACCGACAGATTCACGTTCTGGACCGCTGCGGCGTATTTCTTGGTCTTCAGATCGCGCACGCCGATCACCAGCCGCGCCACGCGGTTGGTCTTGTCGATCTTGAGAATCCGGTCGGCGAGCTTGACCGACTCCTCGATATTGCCTTCGGCCAGCGAAGAGATGAAGGCGCGGTCGAGCAATTCGTTGTTCTTCGGGTCGGTGCGCAGCGCCGACCGATAGAACGCCGCGGCCGAGGCGGCGTCGCGCTCGACGCTGGCGTGGCGGGCGGCGAGATAGCTGCCCGCCGTGGTCATCGACCGCAGATCCTGGCTGGTCGGAAACTGCGCGGAATTGTCGCCCGGATGGTCCGGAGTCTGCGCCAGCGCCTGCCCCGCGATCGGCAGCGCCGCGACGGTGACGGCGACAAACATCGAACGACGGAAGCGGTGAAGAAGCATCAAATGCCTAGCTCCAGGAAAGGGCTCGGATGTCCCGGCCGCCGAGCCGGCAGCGTTTGGCCGACGACAATGCCGGGTTTGGCGCCCGATCGCAAGGATCGGACCAGGCACGCATCGACCGCACCGCTCCGCAAAGTGTCGCGGCGCGGCCCTCGATCCGATTGAGACGGTGGCAACATGGCAGCATCGTGACCGGCGCGTCGCTCGCAGCGCGCCGGCGCTCACGACATCGTGGCTTACATGCCCTGATAATTCGGGCCGCCGCCGCCTTCCGGAGGCACCCAGGTGATGTTGCCGTTCGGATCCTTGATGTCGCAGGTTTTGCAGTGGACGCAGTTCTGCGCGTTGATCACGAAGCGCGGACCCGACGGCTCCTCGACCCATTCGTACACCGCCGCCGGGCAATAGCGCCCCGACGGTCCGGCGAAGACGTCGTGCTCCGACGTCTTCTGCAGGGCCATGTCGGCGACCTTCAGATGCACCGGCTGGTCTTCCTCGTGATTGGTGTTCGACAGGAACACCGAGGACAGCCGGTCGAAGGTCAGCTTGCCGTCCGGCTTCGCGGCCGGATGCCGCTCGTGCGACTTGGCGGGATCGAGCGTCGAGCGGTCCGGCTTGCCGTGCGACAGGGTGCCGAACACCGAGAAGCCGAGAGTCGAACACCACATCTCGAATCCGGCCAGCACCACGCCGACCGCGGTGCCGAACCTCGACCACAGCGGCTTGACGTTGCGGATCCTGAACAGGTCGCGGCCGATCGCGGAGTCGCGCCACGATTCCTCGTAGCTCTTGACCTCGTCGTTGCTGCGCCCCGCGGCGAGTGCGGCGGCAACGTGCTCGGCGGCGAGCATGCCGCTGCCGATCGCGTTGTGCACGCCCTTGATGCGCGGCACGTTGACGAAGCCCGCGGCGCAGCCGACAAGCGCGCCGCCGGGGAAGGTCAGCCGCGGCACCGACTGCCAGCCGCCTTCGGTGATGGCGCGCGCGCCGTAGGAAATCCGCTTGCCGCCCTCGAAGGTCGGCGCCACCGAGCGATGCGTCTTGAATTTCTGGAACTGCTCGAACGGCGACAGATAAGGATCGTCGTAGTTGAGATGCACGACGAAGCCGACCGCGACGAGGTTGGTGCCGTAGTGATAAAGAAACGAGCCGCCGCCGATATTGTTGCTGAGCGGCCAGCCGAACGAATGCGCGATCCGGCCCTTGCGGTGTTTCGCCGGATCGATCTCCCAGACTTCCTTCAGGCCGATGCCGAATTTCGGCGGGTCGCTGTCCTTGTCGAGCTTGTACTTGGCGATCAGCTGCTTCGCCAGGCTGCCGCGCGCGCCCTCGGCGAACAGCGTGTACTTGCCCAGTAGCTCCATGCCGCGCGTGAACGAATCCTTGGGCTGACCGTCGCGGCCGATGCCCATGTCGCCGGTGGCGATGCCGCGCACTTCGCCGTTGTCGCCGTACAGCACTTCGGTGGCGGCGAAGCCGGGATAGATTTCGACGCCGAGTTCTTCGGCCTTGGGGCCGAGCCAGCGGCACAGATCGCCGAGCGACCCGATGAAGTTCTTGTGGTTGTTGAGCATCGGCGGGACCATGATGCCCGGGACCTTGTAGGCCTTGTCCGCCGTCATGACGTAGAAATGATCGTCCTCGACATGGGTCTTGAGCGGACAGGTCTCGTCCTCACGCCAGCCCGGCATCAGCTTGTCGAGCGCGCTGACGTCGATCACCGCCCCGGAGAGGATGTGCGCGCCGACCTCGGAGCCTTTCTCGACCACGACCACCGACAGTTCGGGGTTGATCTGTTTCAGGTGGATGGCGGAAGCCAGTCCCGAGGGTCCCGCGCCCACGATCACAACGTCGAATTCCATCGATTCGCGGGGGGGCAGCGTTTCATCGCTCATTTAATTTTCTCGCAGGGACACTCTTGAACGTTTCCAGCCGGTGTTCTTTCTTATTTTTCCGCGAAGGACAACCTCCCAAATGTACCGGCTGCCCGATCGTTCCGGCTTTCATGCGGGGTTTTTCTCGGGCAGAGTCCGCTCTGCGAAACCGCCGGGCGCGTCCGGCCGTGCCCTCCCATCGCCGATCGACCGCCTATCATGACGCCCGAACCCGCGCCGAGTCTGAAGCAGCTGCTGGCATTCTATCTCGAGGCCGGGGTGGACTGCGCGCTGACCGACGAGCCGATCAACCGGATGCTCGACGACGAGACCGCCACGCCGGCCATAGCCGACGCGCCGGTCGCGCGGGCAGACACAATTCGGCCGCCGGCGCCGCGGCCGACAGCGTTGCCCGGCGTTGCGCCGCCGTCGCCGGAGGCCGCGATCGTGTCGGCCCGCGAGGCCGCCGCCACCGCGCCGACGCTCGAAGCATTGCGCGCATTGATGGAGCAGTTCGAGGGTTGCGCGCTACGCTCGACGGCGACGCGGCTGGTGTTCGCCGACGGCAATCCGCAAGCGCGGCTGATGCTGGTCGGCGAAGCGCCGGGCCGCGAGGAGGATATCGAGGGGCTGCCCTTCGTCGGCCGCTCCGGCAAGCTGCTCGACCTGATGCTCGCGGCGATCGGCCTCGACCGCAGCCAAGTCTACATCGCCAATGTGATCCCGTGGCGGCCGCCGGGCAATCGCACGCCGACGCCGCAGGAGACTCAGATCTGCCTGCCGTTCATCAAGCGGCAGATCGAGCTCGTGAATCCCGCAATCCTGGTGACGCTCGGCAATCCCTCGACCCAGACGCTGCTGTCCACCCGCGACGGCATCACCCGGACCCGCGGACGCTGGTTCGACTACGACAACGGCACGCGCATGATCCGCGCGATGCCGACGCTGCACCCGGCCTATCTGTTGCGGCAGCCGACCTACAAGCGGCTGGCGTGGCAGGATCTTCGCGCGATCGCGACGGCGCTCGCGGCAAGCGAGTCGCCGGCGGACTGATCGCGACGACAGCTACGGCGACGCCTTCGGCCGCACGATCGCCCAGCCGATCCGCAACGGCGGCTGGCGTCCGGCGATCATCCGCTCGAACGCGCGCGGCAGCTCCGGCACGATGTCCGGAAACCGCTGCGCGATCTCCGGCGGCGGCTTGCCGGCGGTGTCGGCGGCGCGCCAGACCACGAGGCCGCCGCGCTCGCTGAACGTCGCCGGTGTTACCCAGGGCGTGCGGGCCGGCGCCGCATCGAGAAACAGATGCGGCCGCGACCTGCCCATCGCGATCAGTCCGGCGAGTTCGGGATCGCCCGCCACCGCCGGCAGCGGCCGGCCGGTGCGGCGCTCGAAGCTCTCGCCGAAGAACCGGGCGATATCGCTGGCCGGCAGCGACGTCGCGCGTTCAGTGGGGCTCGCCCAGGGCTGCACCACCGCAGCAAGGATCACCGCCACCGCCGGTGCGGCCACCAGCGCGGCCCAGGCGGTGCGCAGCACGCGTTGCCGGCGCAGGCGGATCAGGTCCCCGGTCGCCATCACCACCGCGAGCCCGACCAGCAGCAGCGCGATGCCGGCGCCGCCGAGGACGTGAGACAGACCGAACAGGCCCGCGGCGATGCAGCCGAGCAGCGCTGGCGCCAGCGCGAAGACATACACGAACTGCCGCGCCAGCGGATCGACCGGCGCCCGATAGACCACCGGCGCGTCGTCCGACCCGCGATCGAACCTGGTGTTGAGCAACGCCAGCAGCGCAACGCCACCGAGCGCGACCAGCAGGCCGCCGAACAATTCGGCAGCGAGGATCGCACGATCACCGAGTTCAGTGGACGCCGGCAGCGGTGGCAGCGCGAAGATATCGGCACGGACCAGCCAGATGCCATAGGGCAGCACCAGCACCGCGATCACCAGCAGGCCGAACAGCGGATCGAACGACATCAGCGCGCGGCGGCTGCGTGCGGTCGCGAGCGCGAAGCCGATCGGCAGTAGCAACAGCGCGGGCGCGGCAACTGTCGTCAGCAGGAGAAGCCCGACCTCGATCGACAGCGCGAACCAGGCGCTGCGCCGACCCCGGCCGATGATCTCCCAGCTGTGCCACAGCACCAGCGCCCACAGCGGCCGCGCCAGCACCAGCGGCCCGAAGGCGACGCCGGGCTCCGCGAACGCCGTGATGGTCGCGGTCAGCAGCACCGCGATCACGGCGTGCTGCGGGCCGACCATGCTGCGCGCGAGCTGGAACAGAGCGTAGAATGTGACGATGAAGCAGAGCTGCGCCAGGATATAGACGCCGACGATGTGGCCGCCCGCGGCGCGAAAGGCGATGTCGGCGAGCCAGAACGCCAGCGGCGGGCCGAGGTCACTGCCGACCTGATATTCGCGGCCGTAGGCGAGCACGGTGGCGACACCCTCGGGCGGGCTGGCATAGACCAGCAGCGGCACCACCAGCCACAGCAGCGCCTGCGCTGACACCACCAGCCAGAACATCAGCCGCGGCCGGGCGCGGATCAATTCGATGATCAGGGAGGTGAAGCGCATGCGGGGCCAGCGGAGTTCGGTTCGCCCGTGATAGAGGCCACCGGCGCACCAGGCAACCGGCTTGGCCCCGCCTACAGCGTGGCTGCGTGACCGGAATCAGCCGGTGTGCCGAACAGATCACCGGTGAGACCTGTCGGTTCGGCCGGCGCCCCCTCGATCTTCTGCCAGGCGGCGGCCACTGGCGCGAAGAAACGGCGGTGATGCACGGACGGGCCGAGCCGTGCCAGCGCCGCGAGATGCTCCGGCACGCCGTAGCCCTTGTGCTGCTCGAAGCCGTAGCCGGGGCAGTCCTGCGCCAGCCGGCACATCAGCCGGTCGCGCGTGACCTTGGCGATGATCGAGGCCGCGGCGATCGACGCGATCAGCCCGTCGCCGCCGATCACCGCCTCGCTTTCGCAGCGCGTCGCGAGCCGATCGCGGCCGTCGACGAAGACGTGCTGCGGCAGGTCCGGCAGCGCATGCACCGCGCGGGTCAATGCCCACAGCGAGGCACGCAGGATGTTGTCGCGGTTGATCCGCTCCGGCGAGGCGCACGCCACCGAGACCTGCGCGCTGGCGCAGATTTCCTCGAACAGCTCTTCGCGCTTCTCGGCTGAGAGCCGCTTGGAGTCGTCGAGCCCCTTGGGCACCCGCTTGGGATCGAGCACCACCGCAGCCGCGACCACCGGGCCGGCGAGCGGCCCGCGACCCGCCTCGTCGCAGCCGGCGACCGGCCAGATGCCGCGCTTGATCAGCGCCCGTTCGCGCCGAAAGCTCGGCGGCGCGACGGCGATCACGCCCTTGCCCAGTCCCTTGGCGGGCGAGGCTTTGACGGCCTGCGCCGTTCCGGTGGCTTTGCTTGACGTCGCGGCAGACTTCGCCGCCTTGGGCGTCGTCTTCGCCTTGCCGGGCGCGGCCTTGGCAGGCTTCGTGGAATTCCGAATCATGTGGCGATGCTGCGGGCAGGCACCGGCACGCGCAACCGGAAATTCAGCGCCATGCCCGCTATTCAAGCGACCTCGAAGCCGCCGGAACTTGCCCCCTCCCCATCAGTCCCGCGCGCGTGGCAGCCCCGCTAGAACAAACTCAGCTGCTGCCCCGCCCGCTCCGGCTTTTCGAAATGATCCGTCGTCAATTTCGAGCGGCGCTTGTTGAGGCCGAGCCGCGCGCAGGCGGTCTCGAAGCGGCGACCGATCATCCAGGCGATCGGGCCGGTGCCTTTCATCCGCGTGCCCCATTGCGAATCGTAGTCGCGGCCGCCGCGCATGTCGCGGATCAGGGTGAAGACGTGGCGGTAGCGATCCGGATAGTTCGCCATCAGCCATTCGCGGAACAGGTCGCGCACTTCCAGCGGCAGCCGCAGCATCACGTAGCTGGCCTCCTTGACGCCGGCATGGGCGGCGGCGTCGAGGATGCGCTCGATCTCCACATCGTTGAGCGCCGGGATCACCGGCGCCACCATCACGGTGGTCGGAATCCCGGCCTCGGAGAGCCGCTTCAGCGCTTCCAGCCGCTTCTCAGGCGCGGAGGCGCGCGGCTCCATGGTGCGCGCCAGTTTCGGATCCAGCGATGTCACCGACAGCGCGACCTTGGCGAGCTGGCGCTTCGCCATCCGCGCCAGAATGTCGATGTCACGCGTGACCAGCGCCGATTTGGTGACGATGCCGACCGGATGGCCGGTCTTCTCCAGCACTTCGAGAACGCCCCGCATGATCTTGTGCTCGCGCTCGATCGGCTGATACGGGTCGGTATTGGTACCGATCGCGATCATCCGCGGCTGATAGTCGGCAGCGGCGAGTTCTTTCTCCAGCAGCGCCGGCGCATCCGGCTTGGCGAACAGCCGCGATTCGAAATCCAGCCCCGGCGACAGGCCGAGATAGGCATGGGTCGGCCGCGCGAAGCAATAGACGCAGCCGTGCTCGCAGCCGCGATACGGATTGATCGAACGATCGAAGCCGATATCCGGCGACTCGTTGCGGGTGATGACTTTCCGCGCGGTGTCGAGCGCGACCGTGGTCTTGAACGGCGGCAGCTCGTCGAGGCTCTGCCAGCCATCATCGAACGCGACCCGCGCCTCGGCTTCGTAGCGGCCCGACTCGTTGGATTGCGCGCCGCGGCCGCGCCGCCGCTGCTTGTCGATCGCAATTTCAATCTCAGGAAACGGAGAGATTGCGCCCACCGGCTCGGAGGGCGCCGTGACCGGCGGGCGCTTGAGGGCATTGGATGCTCTGCTCATGGTTCGAAGATAGCGGGTCGCAGGAACAAATCAAGAACATATTTGGCGGATCCACAGCGGGCCGCTGCGGTCGACCGCCGCCTGCGATCTGTGCATCGCAATTCCCGGCTGATTTCGGCGGCACGAGGTGCTAAGCGTGCACCAAATGGTCGTAACCACGTCATTTGGCGGACATGCTGAGCGTCATCATTCCCACCGACGGAGTTGAGCGGACCGCGGTCGCCACCTTGGCGGCGCTGGTGCCTGGCGCTGCCGCCGGCGTCGTCCGCGAGGTGGTGCTGGTCGATCGCAAGAATGACGGGGTGATCGAGCGGGTCGCGGACGTCGCCGGCTGCGGCTTCCTCGCGGTGCAGGGCAGCCGCGCCGCGGCGCTGGCGGCGGGCGCGCGGCAGTCGCGGTCGCCATGGCTGATGTTCCTGCATGCCGGCGCGGTGCTGGACTCCGGCTGGATCGAGGAAACCTCGCAGTTCATCCAGGGCGTGTCGCTGAGCGGCCACCCCCGCGCGGGGATTTTCCGCTATGCGCGATCGCCCTATGCGGAGCCGAGCTGGCGCGAGACGTTCCGCAGCCTGCGCAGACAGATCGCGGGACCGCGGGCCGATCAGGGCCTACTGATCGCCCGCGACCACTACGACCAGCTCGGCGGTCACGATCCGGAGCGCTCCGAGGCTCGGCTGCTGCGGCAGCTCGGCCGCTCGTCGCGCACCCTGCTGCGCAGCCGGATCGTGCTGGTCTGACGGCAGCGCCGCTGCGCTTCCCTCCACGTTTCTATGAACTCTCTCCCCGCCCCGGCGCACCAGCCGAATGGTGTCCGCTCGAGGCAACTCGACGGCCCAAGCCGCTTCGCAAAAATTACTTGCCATCGGCAACTATATATTTGACAATGGCAACCATTGAGGAGTTGCCATGTCCAGCCCCGTCCCGCCCGATCAGGTCGACACCGTCCGCGGCTTCAACCGGTTCTACACCCGCCGGCTCGGCGTGCTCGAGCAGCATCTGCTGAATACGCCTTTCTCGCTCACCGAAGCCCGCGTGCTGTACGAGCTGGCGTATCGCGAGGCCCCGCTCGCCAAGGAAATCGGCGCAGAGCTGGGCATCGACGCCGGCTATCTCAGCCGGATCCTGCAGAGCTTCGACGATCAGGGCCTGATCAGCCGCAAGCCGTCGCCGGACGACCGGCGGCAGTCGCGGATCGGCCTGACGGCGAAAGGCCGGACCACCTACGGCCGGCTCGAGCAGCGCTCGCAACAGGAGATCGCGGCGATGCTCGCGGGCCTGCAGCCGTCCGAGCGATCGCGTCTGGTGGCGTCGATGACGACCATCGAGCGGCTGCTCCGCGCAGCCCCGTCCCAAGGCCCGGTCCTGCGCGGCCCGCAGCCCGGCGACATCGGCTGGGTGGTGCAGAGCCACGGCGCGTTCTACGCCGCCGAATACGGTTTCGACACCTCGTTCGAGGCGCTGGTCGCCGAGATCGCCGGCCGGTTTCTCGCCTCGCACGATCCCAGGCGCGAGCGCTGCTGGATCGCCGAGCTCGACGGCGCGCAGGCCGGCTCGCTGTTTCTGGTGCAGGCCAGCGACGAGGTCGCCAAGCTGCGGCTGCTGCTGGTGACGCCGCAGGCGCGCGGCCACCGGCTCGGGCAACGGATGGTGCAGGAGGCGATCTGCTTCGCCCGGCAATGCGGCTATCGCAAAGTGACGCTGTGGACCCAGAGCATCCTCGTCGCCGCGCGAAAAATCTATCAGGACGCCGGCTTCATCCTGGTCGCGACCGAGCCGCATCGCAGCTTCGGCACCGACCTGATCGGCGAGACCTGGGAGCTGACACTGTAATGGCGCCGCGTCGCGACCAGTCGCGGCGCGTCACACCCGAACTGATCGCGTTCCACGCCCGGCGTGGGCGGGAGCTGCAACGCGTCGCGATCCATGCGGCTTTGCGGGCGCTGATCGGCTGGCTGCGCGCGGCGCTCGGCCGGCGCCGCCTCTGAGCGGCCGCGTCACGCGGCGCGATCGGCCACCATCGTCTCGACGAATTGCGGATAGCACTCGGCGAGTTCGGTGGTGACCCGGCCGCGCAGCAGCGAAAGCGTTTCCGCATCCGGCTCCGGCGTGAACGGCACCTCGTCCGGCACGTCGTAGTCGAAGCCGGTGGCGGCGCGGACAGCGGCAGCCGAGCCGCCGCGATGCACGCTGCGCAGCGCAAAGCGCTTGTTCTCCTTGTCGAAGTCGAACAGCGCGAGGCCAGTCAGCAGCGCATGCGGCCCGCCGCTGCGATGAATGCCCTCGCTCGATCCCGGCGCGCTGACGAAATCGACCTTGTCGACCAGCACCCGCGGCGAGTGTTCCTCGCGGAACAGGATCACCCGCGGGATCAGATAATACATGAAGGCGGAGCCGAACGAGCCCGGCCAGCGCACAGTGCTCGCCGGATAGTCGCCGGTGCCGACCAGATTGATGTTGGCCTGCCCGTCGATCTGCCCGCCGCCAAGGAAGAACGCGTCGATGCGGCCTTGGGCGGTGGCGTCGAACAGTTCGAACGAGCCGTTGGTGAAGAAATTATGCTGGCGCGAGCCGAGCACGATCACCCGCACGCGCTCGCGGCCGCGGCTCTCGTTGCGGGCACGCAGCAGCATCGCGCCGGCTGCCGGCATCGGCGACGACGCGCCGACCGCGACGGTGCGGACGCCGTCGAGCAGATCGGCGATGGTGGCGATCAGGATTTCGCGGGACGTCGCAGGCAGCGCGCTCATGCCACCGCCTCGAATGCCTGCGCGAAGCCCTTCATGTAGGCCGCGAAGCCGTCGGCCGAGCGCGCCATCTTGGCGTAGCGTGCGACTTCGGCCGAGTCGGTGACGTATTCACCGGCGAGGCCCAGCGGCCAGGCGCCGTGCTTCGCCTCGGCGATCGCGCCGACATACAGCGCCGGCAACACGCCCGCCGCAGAGCGTTCGTCGGCGAGCAGCGAGGTCTCGACGATGCGCTCGACCGTCACCAGCGTGGTCTTGGCCGCATAGGCCATCGCCGCGAGCTCGGTCTGCCGTCCGATCCGGACATTGCCGAAGCGATCGGCCTCGGGGGCGTGAAACAGCGCGATGTCGGGCCGGATCGCCGACACCACGACGATCGGGTCGTTCTCAGCGAACGGATTGTCGATCACCTTCCAGTCCGGCCGCGAGGCCAGCAGGTCGCTGCCGATGATGCCGCGGATCGGCATGAACGGCACGCCCTTCTGACCGGCGACGAGGCCGGCGAGAATCGCCGGGCAGGTCGCATCCATCATCTTGAACGCGCCGTTGCGAATCCCGTCGGCGAATCGCGGCGCGCCGCCGGCTTCACCCAGCGTCACCGCGCTGGTCTCGAGCGTGCCGACCAGCCCCTCGCCGATCAGCATGTCGGCCTGCATGCCGCTGATCGGAACGCAAACGAGGTGCAGATTTTTCGGGCGGTTGGCGAGGATGGCGGCGGTGGCGGCCATCGCGACGCCGGCATTGTCGGACGACAGCGCCACCGTCATGCCGTCGCGCACCTGCGCGGCCAGTTGCTGCAGCGAAACGATCTCTCCCACGGCATCCTCCCTCGTCGCCGCGTGGTCGCGGCTGTCGTTGGGACGGATGGTTTCGTGAGCCGGCGGAACTGTCAAGCCGCGGCGCCGCTCACCACGCATGCGGCGGGATTAGGCCTTGTCGCGGCGCAGGTGTTCGTCGAGTCGCGGCATGATCTCGACGAAGTTGCACGGCCGGGTGCGGTAATCGAGCTGTGCGGCCAGAATGCCGTCCCAGCCGTCGCGGCAGGCGCCGGGCGAGCCCGGCAGGCAGAAGAGGTAGGTCGCGCCGGCGACGCCGGCGGTGGCGCGCGACTGGATCGTCGAGGTGCCGATCTTGGCGTAGCTCATCATGTGGAACGCGATCGAGAAGCCGTCCATGCGCTTTTCGAACAGCGGCTCGATCGCCTCCGGCGTGACGTCGCGGCCGGTGAAGCCGGTGCCGCCGGTGGTGATGATCGCGTCGACGCCATCGTCGGCGATCCAGCGCCGCACGACATCGCGAATCGCCGCGATATCGTCCTTCACGATCTCCCGCGCCGCGAGATGGTGTCCCGCCGCCGTCAGCCGCTCGACCAGCGTCGCGCCCGACTTGTCGTCGTCGAGCGAACGCGTATCGGACACGGTGAGCACCGCGATGTTGAGCGGGATGAAAGTCTTCGGCTGTTCGGAGGAGGCCATCATCGGTCCTTGCTGCATCTCAACTCTGCGGCCGTCATCCTGAGGTGCGAGCGAAGCGAGCCTCGAAGGATGAATGCTGTGCGCGTTTTCCATCCTTCGAGGCGCGCCCGTCGGGCGCACACCTCAGGATGACGCTGTGCGCGTCTCAGCCTCTCTTACAGCCTCTCCGCCGCGAAGGTGTTGCACGACTGGATCGTGCCCTGCTGATAGCCGGTCATGAACCAGCGCTTGCGCTGCGCGGCCGAGCCGTGGGTGAAGGAATCCGGCACCACGTCCCGGCCGGCGTTGCGCTGCAGCGTGTCGTCGCCGATCGCGCTCGCCGTGGTCAACGCCGCGTCGATATCGCCGGGCTCCAGGAAGTTCGGCCGCTTCTTCTCCTCCCGGTTGACCCAGACGCCGGACAGGCAATCGGCCTGCAATTCGACGCGCACCTGCAGCGCGTTGGATTCGGCGCGCGAGCCCGCCTGCTGCTGCAGGCGCGTCACGCGCGGCAGGATACCGAGCAGGTTCTGGACGTGGTGACCGGCCTCGTGGGCGATGATGTAGGCCGCCGTGAACCGGCAGGCGCTGCCGGAGCAGCCCTTGAAGCGGGTTTCGACCTGCTTGAAGAAATTGGTGTCGATGAAGATCTGCTTGTCCGGCGGACAATAGAACGGCCCCATCGCCGATTGCGCCATGCCGCAGCGACCGCCATTGGTGGAATTGCGGAACAGCACGATCTTCGGCCCGACATAGGTCTGGCCATTGGCCTTGAAGATTTCGGTCCAGCGATCATCGATCTCGCCGAGCACGCCGGAGATCATCTTGCCCATGTCGTCGGTCGGCGCGCCCTGCTTGCCGGGCGAGGACCGCTCGCTCTGCTGGGTCGGCGCGCCGCCGGTGAGCATCTCGGCGCCGCTGATCAGCAGCCGCGGATCGATGCCCGTGGCCCAGCCGATCAGGCCGAGCACGACGATCGCGCCGATCCCCAATCCGCCGCCGCCCATCGGAAATCCGCCGCCGCCGCCACCACCGCTGTCGCGTCGGTCGTCGATATTGTCGCTGCGACGGAAATCATCGTCACGCATCAGCTTTACCCCGGTTCACGGCGTCCGCCGGCCGCACGATGCGGTCGGCACGAACGCATTCGCGACAATTAGAAATAACCTGCCCGGCAAATATTGCCTAGTGCGCAGATCAGCGGCCTCACGCGCGCTCATCGATCGTCGACCTCCCTCGGGCCTTGGACGGGCCTTGGAAATGACCCGCAAACTCGGTCCCCGACGCATGGTAGCAGGCGACCGAGAGAACGACGGCGCGCCCAGGTCGTTCCCGTCGCGACGAATTCGATTTCAATTAAGTCGATTTTTACTTTGCCGGGGCATGGTGTCGCCAGTCGGTTGTTTAGTCCCGCGTCTCCGACGGCGTCACATGAGTCAGAGTAGTTGAGTCATGATTTTGTCGCGTCGCGGGGCGTCTGCAAGGGCGCCCCGCACTCAATTCGAGTCCGCTCCGGAGAATCGAATCATCGTCGGCGATTGCGTCGCCGAGATGTCGAAGCTTCCGGCCAAATCGGTCGATCTGGTGTTCGCCGATCCGCCGTACAATCTTCAACTCAAGGGCGCGCTCAAACGCCCCGACGAATCGCAGGTCGACGCGGTCGACGACGATTGGGACAAGTTCTCGTCGTTCGCCGCCTATGACGACTTCACCCGCGCCTGGCTGCTCGCGGCACGCCGGATCATGAAGCCGTCTGCGACGATCTGGGTGATCGGCTCGTATCACAACATCTTCCGCGTCGGCGCGATCATGCAGGACCTCGGGTTCTGGGTGCTCAACGACATCGTCTGGCGCAAGACCAACCCGATGCCGAATTTCCGCGGCCGCAGATTCACCAATGCCCACGAGACCATGATCTGGGCAGCGCGCGACGAGAACGCCAAGGGCTACACCTTCAACTACGACGCGCTGAAGGCCTCGAACGAGGACGTCCAGGCACGCTCCGACTGGCTGATTCCGCTGTGCACCGGCGACGAACGGCTGAAGGGCAAGGACGGCAAGAAGGTGCATCCGACGCAGAAGCCGGAAGGCCTGCTGGCGCGCGTGCTGTTGAGTTCGTCGAAGCCCGGCGATCTGGTGATCGATCCGTTCAATGGAACCGGCACCACCGGCGCCGTCGCCAAGCGTCTGCGCCGCAACTACATCGGCTTCGAGCGCGACCGCACCTATGCGGACGCGGCGCGGGCGCGAATCGATGCGGTCGAACCGCTCCCGGAAGACACGCTGAAACCGTTCCTCACCGCGCGCGACGCGCCGCGGGTGGCGTTCTCCGAACTGATCGAGCGCGGCATGATCTCGCCGGGCGCCAAACTGGTCGACTCGAAGAAGCGCCACGGCGCGCTGGTCCGCGCCGACGGCGCGATCATGCTCGGCGACAAGGTCGGCTCCATCCACCGCATCGGCGCAATGGCGCAGGGCTCCGAAGCCTGCAACGGCTGGACCTTCTGGCACGTCGAGACCACCAAGGGCCTGCGCCTGATCGACGAACTGCGCGCCGAAGTGCGCAGCGCGATGGCCGTCGGCTGAGGTTCGGAGTCAGAAGAGGTCTCTGCCCGTCATTGCGAGGAGCGAAGCGACGAAGCAATCCAGCGCAGTGCACTGGGCTGGATTGCTTCGCTTCGCTCGCAATGACGGATGTGGTGGGGTCTAGTCTTTAAATGACAGGCCGAGCCGCGAAGCTGCCGCTACGTCCACTAGCACAGCCTCATGGTGAGGAGGCGCGTAGCGCCGTCTCGAACCATGAATTGATCCGGTCTGGCTCGACTTCACACGACCGAGACCAACGCAGCGCGGCTTCAGATCCGCGTGGCGCCGAACGCGACTACGCCGCGTTCTGCTCGATCAGGTCCTTGCGCACCTGGTCGAGATAGTCGCGGATCTGCCGTGCCAGCGTCCCCGAATTGGACGACAGGTGATTCGACGTCGTCATTGTCGCGGCGGCGTAGCTCTCGGTTTCGCGCGCGGTCGCGGTGACGGTCTGGATGCTGCTGGCGATATCGCTCACCATCGCGAACGCCTGCTCGATGTTCTGCGCGATCTCCGCGGTCGCGACCGACTGTGCCTCGGCGGCTTCGGCGATGGTTCCGGTGATGCCGACGACTTCCGTCATCACCGCGCCGATCTCGCCGATCGACGTGCTGACCGCGTCCGCGGCGCCGTGGACGTGATCGACCTGCGCCTCGATCTCGCCGGTGAACTTCGCGGTCTGTTCGGCGAGCGACTTGACTTCGTGGGCGACGACGGCGAAGCCGCGGCCGGCATCGCCGGCGCGCGCCGCTTCGATGGTGGCATTGAGCGCCAGCAGATTGGTCTGGCTGGCGATGGTCTCGATCGACTTCACCACCTGACTGATCCGTTCGGCGACGTCGCGCAACTTGGCGACGTCGGCGGAGGCTTCCGACACGCGCGTGACGGCGCGGCTGACGATCTCGGACGAACGGCCGATATCCGCGCCGACCGCGCGGGCGCTGGACGACAAGCCGGCGGTGGCGTTCGCCACCGAGCGCATGTTGCCGCTGGCCTGTTCCGACGCCACGGCGACCGCGGTGAGGCTCTCGCGGGTCGTTGATGCGCCGCGGGTCAGATTGCTCGCGGTGTCGCGCATGCCGGAAGAATCCTCGTCGAGCGCGCCGACGACGTCACTGACGGCCCGCTCGAGTCCGGCGGCCTGTTGATCGAAGCTCCGGATGCGGGCTTCGATGCTGTCGGTGGCGTGGTTGATCGTGGTGGCGCCGCGCAGCAGCGCGCCGTGCAGGCCGCCGGGCAGGATCCGCCGGAAATAGTGGTGATGCTGAACGGCATGCATCGACGCGGTGGCTTCCCGCACGAAGGCATCGCAATCGTCGACCACGTCGTTGATCGCGCCGAGCATTTCGCCGAGGCGGCCGGAGGTCGGAATGTGCAGGATGCGGGCCTCGAAATCGCCGTCGGCGACCCGCCGGCAGACGTCGCGCGCCTGCTCGATCCGCCGCGCCGTTCCGGTCACGCCGATAAACGCCAGCGCCGCCGCCACGAGCGCGACCGCCTGCAGCGACAACGCCGCCGTCGGATAATTCATCCAGGCCAGCGCGGCTGCGAGCGCCGCAGAGGCGATTACGACCGCGAGGCTAAGCTGCGCTCTGGAGAGCGAACATGAGTTCGTCATAGCTGACCTTCTTGGAAGCCACGAAATCCACCAGCGCCCGGGTGCCGGCCTCGACCGCGTCCTTGCCGTTGGCATGACTGTTTTCGATGCGGAGCACCTCGGCATAGAGCGGCGCGATCGCAGTCTCGACCACGCTGCGATCCGGCGCGCGTCGATTGGAGTGATAGCCGATGATCTTGCCGGCATCGTCGAACGACGGGGTGATATGCGCGAACACCCAGTAATGGTCGCCCGAATGCGCCATGTTCTTGACATAGCCGAACATCTCGCGACCGGCGGCGATGGTTTCCCACACCAGGCGGAACACCGCGCGCGGCATGTCGGGATGGCGGATGATGCTGTGCGGCTGGCCGAGTAGTTCGGCCTCGCTGTAACCGGCGATCCGGCAAAACGTCCGGTTCGCGTAAGTGATGCGCCCCTTGAGATCGGTCTTGGAGACGATTAGTTCCGCGGCGGGAAACACGACTTCCTTGCCGGTGGGCCGGATTTTTGTGGCCATCGCCGGTCTCCGATGTGATTGACGTGACAACCGTCCTTAGAAGCAGCCGGATTAAGGACGGCTTAAAATACCATCGGCGGAAATCTACAAAATCCGCCGCATCCGGAATGCTACGAGCTAAAACCGTGATTAGTCGAGCGCATGCGCGATCACCTTGCGCATCAGATTGGGCAGCGCTTCGCCGGCGAGCGTGGCGATCTTCTCCCAGCGCATGCCCTTCGGCGCGTGCGTCCCGGCCGGCGCCTGCGCGGTGTAGACCACGAGCTCGAGCGGGAAATGCGTGAACACGTGGCTGACGACTCCTGCCTTGCGATGCCAGCGCGTGGCGCCTGTCACAGCCGGCGCCTGCGCACGCGCCGCGGCGTCGTCCTGATCGGACAGCCAGTCCGAATTCGGCACCTCGGTCATGCCGCCGAGCAGGCCTTTGGCGACGCGGCTGCGGAGCAGCACCTGATCGCCGCGGATCACCACGAAGGCCGCGCCGCGGCGCAGCGCGCCGGTCTTCTTCGGCGCCTTGCGCGGAAACGTCTCCGCGTCGCCGCGGCGCCTCGCCGCGCAATCATCGTCGATCGGGCACAGCGCGCAGGCCGGCTTCTTCGGCGTGCAGATGGTGGCGCCGAGATCCATCAGCGCCTGCGCGCTGTCGCCGGCGCGCGACGGCCCGAGCAGCGTGCGCGCCAGTTCCTGGATCCGCGGCTTGGCCTTCGGCATCTCGTCTTCGACCGCGTAGAGCCGCGACACCACGCGCTCGATATTGCCGTCGACCGGCATGGTCTGCCGGCCGAAGGCGATCGCCGCGATTGCCGCCGCGGTGTAAGGCCCGACGCCCGGCAAGGCGCGCAGGCCGTCTTCCGTATCGGGAAAGCGGCCGCCGTGCTGCGTCGCCACCGCGACCGCGCAGGCGTGCAGATTGCGCGCCCGCGAGTAGTAGCCGAGCCCGGCCCACATCCGCAGCACGTCGTCGAGCGAGGCTTGGCCGAGCGCCGTCACGCTGGGCCAGCGCGCCATGAACTTCTCGAAATACGGGCCGACCGCGCGGACGGTGGTTTGCTGCAGCATGATTTCCGACAGCCACACCGCATAGGGGTCGGCGGCGACGCCGGCGGGCGGGCGCCACGGCAACACGCGGCGATGGCGGTCGTACCAGACCAGCAGCGCCGCCGGGCGGCCGCCGGAGGCGCCGTCGTCGTCCGCTGTGATCACCGGGGATGGTTCCCGCCGCGCCGCCGCGCCGGCCGGACTCTGTGCTGGACTCATGGGCCATATCGTCGCAAAGCATCCCGTCATGAGCAAGCCCGGCCCGATCTACAAGCCCGGCCCGATCAGCGCCAGGCCGCTGTCGGGGCTGCTCGGCGCGACGCTCAACGAGGCGTTCGCCAAGCAGGGTTTTGCCGCGCGGGAACTGGTGACGCGCTGGCCGGAGATCGCCGGCGCGCAGATCGCCGCGCATTGCGAGCCGCTGAAGATGCAATGGCCGCGCCCGGTCGAGGGCCAGCCGCAGGAGCCGGCCACGCTGGTGCTGCGGGTCGAAGGCCCGATGGCGCTGGAAATCCAGCATTCGTCCGACCAGATCCTGCAGCGGGTCAACCGCTTCTTCGGCTGGGCCGCGGTCGGCAAACTGGCGCTGCGCCAGGCGCCGTTGACGCGCAAGAGTCGCAAGCCGCTGCCGCAGCCGCCGGACCCCGCCGCCGTCGCGCAGATCGCGGCCGGCCTCGACGCCGTCGCGGACGACGATCTGCGCACCGCGCTGGCCCGGCTCGGCGCCACGATCAAGCGGAATTGACGCTTCCGCGACGACGCGCGGTTCGGCCCGGCATTGCCACAATTGCCGTTTCAAGCTAGCCAACGGCCTATCTGCGGCGGCCGCGCCGCGCCCCCTTATGCCTCGGCGGCGCGACCGCCGCGTTGGAGCACCTGATGATCACGCGCCGCACCTTCACCGCCGCTCTGTCGCTGACCGGTCTCGCCGCCGTCGCCGGCGTCTCGCCGTTCCGCCTGATCGGCGACGCCTTCGCCCAGAGCAGCGCTGCCGCGACCGCCGCCGACGTCGCCAAGCCGATGTCGCTGCCCGACATGGCGCTCGGCCCCAAGGACGCCGCCGTCACCATCACCGAATACGCCTCGATGACCTGCTCGCACTGCGCGACGTTCAACGAGGAAGTATTTCCGAAGCTGAAGGCCGCCTATATCGACACCGGCAAGGTCCGCTACGTGTTCCGCGAGTTCCCGCTCGACATCAAGGCCGCCGCCGGCTCGATGCTGTCGCGCTGCATCGCCAAGGACGATTCGGCGAAGTACTTCGCCGTCACCGACCTGTTGTTCAAGACCCAGGCCGACTGGGTGATGAAGGACACCACCGAGCAGCTCAAGCGCATCGGCAAGCAGGCCGGCCTGTCGGCCGCGGACGTCGAGGCCTGCCTGAAGGACCAGGCGCTGCTCGACAAGATCGCCGCCGACCAGAAATACGCCAACGAAGTTCTCAAGGTGAACTCGACTCCGAGCTTCTTCGTCAACGGCGAAATGCTTCGCGGCGAAACCTCGCTGGAAGAATTCGCCAAGCGCATCGACCCCTTGCTGCAGAAGAAGAGCTGAGCTCGCGCGCGCTCCGCGCCTCCGAGAGCGTCATCCTGAGGTACGTCGCCCGATCAGGTCGGGCGATGACGCAGAGAGCGTGGGGCGAGCGCTGCTACCATCCCGGCGCCGTCATCCTGAGGTGCTCGCCCGCAGGGCGAGCCTCGAAGGATGCGGACACGAGGGCCGAGCTTGCGGCTCATCCTTCGAGGCTCGCTGCGCTCGCGCCTCAGGATGACGGCGTGCAAGTTGAGAACCCACACGCGCCGACAGATTCAGATATCAAACAGCCACGTCCATTCGCTCTCGCGGCGCATGATGCGTCCGAGGTGTGCACCCGTCGCTTCACAGCGAGGGGTGGGGGCGCGCCGCGTGGCGCAAAGGTGGTGAGTTCGCGATGGCTTCTGTCGAAGTCATCGCGCAACGCCTCGTCGGCGCGCCCACCTGCGGCGGTTTTTGGCTTTCAGGCCCGTGCTTCCGTTGACAGGCAAGGGTAATGAAACCCCACGGTCCGGCAGATTACGCCGCCTTCACCTGCCCCCGTGCAGCGAACTAACAGGTCGCAGAGCCTCGTAGTAGGCCCGGACGGGTCCCCGAAGCCTCCCGGACGTGCGGGTGCGAACCGCAACGCGCAGGACGCCGCGTCCGCCCGACTTCGCCGACCAAGGTCAGCTTCACCGGGCCATCGTTCCGGGCTGGTTTCCCAACCCGTCGATCTGTCCCGCTTGTACGACGCCTCGCGAAGCGCCCCTCACGGACAGGACAACGCGGACTATAATCATAATAGGATTATTGTCAAGAGGCGATCTTTCCCCCGTGTCCCGGACGCGCTGCGGCACGCAGTGCCGCTGCGCAGAGCCGGGACCCCGCTTCGCAGGCTCACAACACTTGCTACTCGAGAAGAAACCGGGGTCCCGCATCTGCGGAGCAGCGCTCCGCGCTGCACCGCGTGCGGGACACCAAAACCTCGGTTGCGCGGTGCTGGGCATGGTCCTATTTTCATTCGACCGCAGCGCTCTGCGGAGGATTCGATGAGCCCTATCCTATATGGACTCGCTACTCTGCTTGTCGTGATGCTAATGGCCGCCGGCGTGATCCGGCGCAGAAAACGCCGTGCCGGCAAATCCGTGCGCGCGCGTCTGCACAGCCGCACCGAAACGGCCCCCTCGGTTGCGCCGGCCGATGTGCTGCGCGCCGAGCGCGATCGGGAGTGATTGCGAGTCTTTAGGAGTAATTCAAATCACTGACGCAGGCCAGCCGCAAGACATTGGAAGCCCGCACATTCGTCGCCCCTCGACCTGGCAATTAACCCATGTCCATCGAAGAACATTTAGCCTCACCGCACGTGTCTCTTGAACAGTACGTGAAGAACCGCACCGTTGAATTAGGCCAATCAATCGAAAGAAGAACTCCGGTCTATCTCGACACCAAATTCTGGATTCTACTCCGCAATGGAGCCCTGCATGGAGGAGCAGCGGGCAATCTTCTGAATGAACTTCGGATTCAAGTGAAAGACGGCGCAGCATTCTGCCCGATCAGCGACAGCACGTTCGCGGAGATTCTAAAACAGACAGACATCTCATCGCGACGGCGTACCGCAGAGATTGTGGATGAACTCAGTCTCGGCATAAGTCTGCTAACTAGCGAGCAGAGAGTAGCAACAGAGACCGCCCATTTCTTTTTTTCTTTGATGACGCCAGACACTCGGCTTCACCCTCTAAGATTTCTAGTTTGGACGAAGGTAGGTTATGTATTAGGCTTCGTTCATCCTCAGTCAGATCTTTTTGAGAAGAGCACTCAACTGGCGCTGCAGAAAGCGTTTTTCGATGAGATGTGGCAGATCCGACTGACGCAGATCATGGGTCTGCTCGATACTTCGGCTCTTGAGGACCTCTCATTCGCGAATACTGCTGGCAGGCTAAACGCCGGTAACGCGGAGCATTCTGACAGTATACGTAGCTTCGAGCAGGCGTGGTCGCATGAACTCCAGGGCGCGGCCGATCTTTGTGCGGACAAAGCCGCCGACGTCCTTTGCGATATGGGAAAGAAACAGGGATTAGCAACACCAAAACGCGGAGACGCTGCATGGATGAAAACGCGCAATGTCTGCGCCAATGCAGTTTTTCATGCTCTGAAGAACAAGCCGGAAATGCGACGAAGCCTTCCAACTCTCTATATCGACGCTTGCCTTCACGCCGACATCAGACGAGACAAAACTCGGAAACTCAACGGGAATGACATATACGATTTTCAGCACGCTAGCGCAGCACTTGGCTATTGCGGAGCTTTCTTCACTGAGGCCCCCCTGCGAACAGCGATATCGCGTTTGCGACCGAAACTAGCCGATGAATTCTCGTGCCGGGTGATTTCTGACGTCGAAGAAGCGCTTGAGTTTACCTGTACCCTAAAGAACGACGCGCTTTAGTCCGCCGCTCTTTGGCCGGCGAAACTCGTCCTCGGCCTGAACGACAGAGAGTAGACCCCCCATAATCCCCAGCTTTCTCGCGGCTTCGTCACGAATCCCCCCGTGGAAAAGCCCGGTTCCGCGGTTGCTCAGTCTGTTCCGGGCGGCCATTGTCGCCGGCTAATGACGCCGCCGGTTGCGAGCGAATCGCGCCGCCGCGATGCCCTCTATGGTATTGTCCGGCTTGAGAGATTCGCACGCGTCGCCCGAATCGCGGCCAAACGAGCATCGGACCTGATGAAACTCACGCGTCTCCGCCTTCACGGCTTCAAGTCGTTCGTCGAGCCCACCGACTTCATGATCGAGCCGGGTCTCACCGGCGTGGTCGGGCCGAACGGCTGCGGCAAGTCCAATCTGGTCGAGGCGCTGCGCTGGGCGATGGGCGAGACCTCGCACAAATCGCTGCGCGCGACCGACATGGACGCGGTGATCTTCGCGGGCTCCGGCAACCGGCCGTCGCGCAACCACGCCGAAGTGGTGATGTCGATCGACAACACCGACCGCACCGCGCCGGCGGCGCTGAACGATTCGGAAGTGCTGGAAATCTCCCGCCGGATCGAACGCGAGGCCGGCTCGCAATATCGCATCAACGGCCGCGAAGTCCGCGCCCGCGACGTGCAGCTGTTGTTCGCCGATGCCGCCACCGGCGCGCGCTCGCCGGCGCTGGTCCACCAGGGCAAGATCGGCGAAATCATCCAGGCCAAGCCGGAACAGCGCCGCCGCGTGCTGGAAGACGCCGCCGGCGTCGCCGGCCTGCACGCCCGCCGCCACGAGGCCGAACTGCGGCTGAAGGCGGCCGAAACCAACCTGACCCGCGTCGAGGACGTGATCGGACAACTCTCGTCGCAGGTCGACGGGCTGAAGAAGCAGGCGCGGCAGGCGATCCGATTCAGGGAAGTCGCCGCCAAGGTGCGCAAGACCGAGGCGACGCTGTATCATCTGCGCTGGCGCGACGCCAACACCGAGGTCACCACCGCCGCCCAGGTGCACGATCTCGGCGTCCGCGAACTCGCCGAGCGTACCCGCGAGCAAGCCGAGGCCGCCCGCATCCAGGCCGACCGCGCCTCGACGCTGCCCGGCCTGCGCGAGGCCGAGGCCCGCGCCGCCGCAGGATTGCAGCGGCTGATCAACGCCCGCGAATTGCTCGACCGCGAGGAGGCCCGCGCCAAGGAGCGCGTCGTCGAGCTCGAGCGCCGGCTGGCGCAGTTCTCCTCCGACGTCGAGCGCGAGCAGCAACAGGCGATCGATGCCGACGCCGCACTGGAGCGGCTGCAGGCCGAGGACATCGAGCTGCGTGAAGAGATTCTCGAACGCGTCGAGAAGCGCGGCGGCGTCGACGAGCGCGTCGGCCTCGCCGAGGAAGCGCTCGGCGAAGCCGAGCGGCTGTTCGCCGAACTCACCACCCAGCTCGCCCAGCTCACCGCGCGGCGCAACCAGTTCGAGCAGGCGGTGCGCAGCCATCGCGACCGGCTCGGCCGGCTCGACACCGAGATCAGGAACGTCGACAGCGAAATCGAGCGGCTGACGGCGGAAACCAGCGGCGCCGGCAATGTCGACGAACTCGCCGAAGCGGTGGCGATGGCGCAGGAGACGCTGGCCGAACTCGAAGCCTCGGTGCAGCAGGCCGAGGCTGCGCAGGTCGCCGCCCGGCACAAGCTCGACGGCTCGCGCAGCCCGCTGGTCGACGCCGAAAAGCGCGTGCAGCGGCTCGAGACCGAAGCCAAGACGATCAGCAAGATCCTCAACGGCGAGACCAAGAATCTGTGGCCGCCGATCATCGACGGCATCACCGTCGCCAAGGGTTACGAGAAGGCGATCGGCGCCGTGCTGGGCGACGATCTCGACGCGCCGGTGGACCCGACCGCGCCGATGCGCTGGACCGATATCGGCGTGCAGGCCGACGATCCGGCGCTGCCGGACGGCGTCGAGGCGCTGAGCCAACACGTCAACGCGCCACCGGAGTTGGCGCGGCGTCTGGCGCAGATCGGCGTGGTGACGAAGGAGCGCGGCGGCGAACTGGTCGGGCAGTTGAAAACCGGCCAGCGGCTGGTGTCGCTCGACGGCGACGTCTGGCGCTGGGACGGCTTCGTCGCCTCGGCCCATGCGCCGACCGGCGCGGCGCGGCGTCTGGCGGAGCGCGCCCGTCTGGTCGATATCGAGAACGAACTGGAGCAGGCCCGGATCGACGCGAGCGCCAAGCGCGACGCGCTGGAAATGGCCGAAGCCGAACTGCGCAACGCTGCGCAGGCCGAGTCCGCGTCGCGCGAGTCGCTGCGCGGCGCCCGCCGCGAGGTCGATGCCGCGCGCGAGCGCCATGCCGCCGCCGAGCGCGAGATCAACCGCCACGCCGCGCGCCGCTCGGCGCTGACCGAAGCGCAGTCGCGCCTCGCCGCCGACCGTCTCGAAGCCGAGATGGCCTGCGAGACCGCCGAGAACGCGCTGGCGGAGCTTGCGCCGAACGACGATTCCGAGCAGCGGCTGTCGGCCGTGCGCGGCGACATCGAAAATCATCGGCGCAACGCCGCGCAGGTCCGCGCCGAGGCGCAGGCGCTGGCGCGCGAGGCCGAGCTCGCCGACAAGCGGCTGCAGGCGATCGTCGGCGAGCGCAACCAGTGGATCCAGCGCAAGCAGAGCGCGGCGTCGCAGATCGCGACCGTCGAGGAGCGCGTCGCCGAACTGATCGCCGAGCGCGCCGAGCTCGACAATGCGCCGACGGTGTTCGCCGAGAAGCGCAGCGCGATCATCACCGAGATCGAATACGCCGAGGCCGACCGCCGCACCGCCGCCGACGCGCTCGCCACCGCCGAACAGGCGATGGCCGACACCGACCGCGCCGCGAAAGCGACGCTCGAACAGCTCTCCCGCGCCCGCGAAGCCTGCGCCCGCGCCGAGGAGCGGATGGAAGCGGCGCGCCGCCGGCTCGAGGACATCGAGCGCGAGATCCGCGACATGCTCGAAGTCGAGCCGCAGGCCGCCGCCTCGCTCGCCGAGATCGTCGAGGGCACCGAACTGCCGCCGCTCGCCGAGATCGAAGCCGATCTGGAGAAGCTGCGCCGCGACCGCGAACGGCTCGGCGCAGTCAATCTGCGCGCCGAGGAAGAGCTCAACGAGGTCGAAACCCAGCACGGCTCGCTCGCCGCCGAGCGCGACGATCTGGTCGAGGCGATCAAGAAGCTGCGCACCGGCATCCAGAGCCTCAACAAGGAAGCGCGCGAGCGCCTCCTGGCGTCGTTCGAAGTCGTCAACGGCCACTTCAAGCGGCTGTTCACCACGCTGTTCGGCGGCGGCGAGGCCGAATTGAAACTGATCGAGAGCGACGACCCGCTGGAAGCCGGCCTCGAAATCATCGCCAAGCCGCCGGGGAAGAAGCCGCAATCGCTGTCGCTATTGTCCGGCGGCGAGCAGGCGCTGACCGCGATGGCGCTGATCTTCGCGGTGTTCCTCACCAACCCGTCGCCGATCTGCGTGCTGGACGAAGTCGACGCGCCGCTCGACGACCACAACGTCGAACGGTTCTGCGACCTGTTGAACGAGATGACCGCGACCACCGAGACGCGGTTCATCATTATCACCCACAACCCGATCACCATGGCGCGGATGAACCGGCTGTTCGGCGTCACCATGGCGGAGCGCGGCGTCTCGCAGCTGGTCTCGGTCGACCTGCAAGGCGCGGTGGATATTCTGGATCAGAACGTGGCGTGAGCTCCCCCTCCCCTCGAGGGCTGGGTAACCGTACATGGAACATCTCGCGCTGCTGCGCCGATGCTACCTTCACCCTCCCCTGGAGGGGGAGGGTCGGCATGCAGCCCGCGCAGCGGGATGCGGGACGGGGTGGGGTGAGCCACGGGCACCGCGTTTCGTAACTTCGCCACCCCACCCCGCTCGCTACGCGAGCGACCCTCCCCCTCCAGGGGAGGGTGAAGCATGATCCCGCCGTCCCTCCCCGCCGAACTGAAGGCCGCGCTGGAGCAGGCGCTGCACCGCTTGCCGCGCGACGCGGCGGCGACGCGGGCGGCTGCTATCTCACAGACCTATCGCGACGGCGGCAACTCTTCCCCGATCAAGACCACGACCGACGCGCTGGCCTATGCGGGCGCGCGGATGCCGGCGACTTACGCGGCGGTGGCGGCGAGCCTGAATGCGCTGCGCGAGATCCGCCCGGACTTCGCCCCGCGCACGCTGCTCGATGTCGGCGCCGGACCGGGCACCGCGAGCTGGGCCGCCGCGCAGGCGTTCGACACGCTGCAGAGCTTCACCCTGCTCGATGCCAACACGGCGTTACGCGCATTGGCGCTGACGCTGGCGCAAGGCAGCCCGCTCGCGGGTGCGGACTACCAACTCGGCGACGCGCGCAAACTGCTCGGCGGGGCGCCGGACGCGGCCTTGGTGATCGCCAGCTACGTCATCAACGAACTCGACGACAAAGCGCGCGACGACTTCGCCGATGCGGCGTGGCGCAAGACCAGCGACACGCTGCTGATCGTCGAGCCCGGCACGCCGGCCGGCTATGCCCGCATCCTCGCGGTCCGCGCGCGGCTGATCGCACAGGGCGCGCGCGTGATCGCGCCGTGCCCGCACGAGCACGCCTGTCCGCTGACCGCGCCGGACTGGTGTCACTTCGTGCAGCGGCTACCGCGGTCGAGACTGCATCAACACCTCAAGGGCGCCGAACTTCCCTATGAGGACGAAAAATTCATCTATCTGGCGCTGAGCCGCACGGCGCCGCCGTCGCGGCCCTCGCGCGTGCTGACGCAGCCGGTGCAGACCAAGGTGGCGATCACCGCCAAGCTGTGCACGCCGCAGGGGCTCGACCATGCGGTCGCGCCGCGGCGTGACAAGCCGTCTTATGCGCGATTCCGCCGCCTGAGTTGGGGCGACACGATCAGCACCGACACCGCACGGGAATAATCGGCGCGCGGCGCTGTTGGTGAAGACGACGCGCCCCGCGTCGCCCCGTTCACCAGGAGTCACCATGTCCCGCACGCTCACGCTTTTCACCGCCGCCGTTTTCGCGCTCGCCGCTTCCGCGGCCTCGGCCATGACGCTCAAGACCGCCGACACCGCCGCCGGCAAGACCTTCGTCGACGCCAAGGGCATGACGCTCTACACCTTCGACAAGGACGCCGGCGGCAAGTCGATGTGCAACGGCCCCTGCGCCACCAACTGGCCGCCGCTCGCCGCCGCAGCCGACGCCAAGCCGACCGCCGACATGACCATCGTGACGCGCGACGACGGCAGCAAGATGTGGGCCTACAAGGGCAAGCCGCTGTATACCTTCGCCAAGGACATGAAGCCCGGCGACACCACCGGCGACGGCTTCCTCAACGGCGCCTGGCACATCGCCAAGCCGTAAGTCATCGCTCACGTCCGTCATGCCCGGCCTTGTGCCGGGCATCCACGCCTTGCTGCAGATGCGGCGGGACAGACGTGGATGGCCGGGACAAGCCCGGCCATGACGACGTAACGGGACGTGGTGCGACGTCGCGATGCTCCGCGTTCGCACCGCAACTACGCGTCCCATTACAAATCCGTCAGGAGTCCGATCGGGCTTTGCAATCCGATTTGGCATGCTGTTGAATGCCGCCTGCGCAGCAGTCACAACAACAACGCGCAGGGGGTAAACGATGAGCGACGCTGGTCACAAGCCCGATTCAGCACGCGTCGCCAAGGATGCGACCGCGCCGGTGATCGCGCGGCACGCGACGGTGCTGAACGAATTGCCGTTTTCCGACACGCGGGATTTCGACGAGGCGCGGCGCGGCTTTCTCGGCACCATCGACGACGCGATGATTACGTCGCCGCAGGGCCGCACGGTGTGGAGCCTGGCGCCTTACGCATTTCTCGCCGCGGAAACAGCGCCACCGAGCGTCGATCCGAGCCTGTGGCGGCAATCGCGGCTCAACATGAATCACGGCCTGTTCGAGGTGGTGCCCGGGGTCTATCAGGTGCGCGGCTTCGACATCGCCAACATGACGCTGATCGAGGGCGACCGCGGCGTCATCGTGGTCGATACGCTGACCTCGATCGAGGGCGCGCGCGCGGCGCTGCAACTTTATTATCGGCATCGCGGCGAGCGGCCGGTCAGCGCGGTGATCTTCACCCACACCCACGCCGACCATTGGGGCGGCGCGCGCGGTGTGCTCGACGACGCGGCGCTGTCGCGCGGCGCCGTGCCGATCATCGCGCCGGACCAGTTCATGGAGCACGCCGTCTCGGAGAACATCATCGCCGGGCCGGCGATGCTGCGGCGCGCGCAGTATCAGTTCGGCCCGCTGCTCGCCAAGGGCCCGCGCGGCCAGGTCGATTGCGGGCTCGGCAAGTCGATGGCGGCGGGCTCGGTGGCGCTGCTGCGGCCGACCGATCTGATCCGGGCGACCGGCGACACGCGGACCATCGACGGCGTAACGCTCGAATTCCAGATGGCGCCGAATTCAGAGGCGCCGGCCGAGATGCATTTCTACGTCCCGCGCTGCAAGCTCCTGAACCTCGCCGAGAACTGCACGCACAATTTCCACAATCTGCTGCCGTTTCGCGGCGCCGATGTCCGCGACGCGCTGGCGTGGTCGAAATATCTCAGCGAGGCGCTGCAGCTGTGGGGCGGCAAGGCCGAGGCGATGTGCGGGCAGCATCACTGGCCGGTGTGGGGCGCCGAGCGGATCGACACGATGATCCGGCAACAGCGCGACCTCTACAAATTCGCCCACGACCAGACGCTGCGGCTGATCAACCACGGCCTCACCGCCGCCGAGATCGCCGAGACCATCCGGCTGCCGAAGAGTCTCGACGGCGCCTGGCACACGCGCGGCTATTACGGCCACATCCGCCACAATGTGAAGGCGATCTACCAGAAATATCTCGGCTGGTACGACGCCAACCCGGCCAATCTCGATCCGCTGCCGCCGGTCGAGGCCGGCAGGAAGTATGTGGAGTACATGGGCGGCGCCGACGCGCTGCTGGCGAAGGCCCGCGCCGATTTCGCACGCGGCGAATTCCGCTTCGTGGCGCAGGCGCTGAGCCATCTGGTGTTCGCCGAGCCGGACAACCAGGACGGCCGGCATCTGCTCGCCGACACCTTCGAACAATTGGGCTATCAGTCCGAGAGCGCGACGTGGCGCAACGCCTATCTGTTCGGCGCGCAGGAGCTGCGCGCCGGCATGCCCAAGGTGCCGGCGCGGCCGCCGATGCCGCGCGAGACGCTGGCGGCGCTGAAGACCTCGCAGCTCTGGGACGTGCTCGGCGTCCGGCTCAACGGACCGAAGGCCGAAGGCAAGACCATCGTGCTGAACTGGACATTCACCGACACCGCCGAGCGCTGGGTGCTGACGCTGGAGAATTGCGCACTGACCTATCTGGAGGGCGCGGCGGCGGACAACGCCGATGCCGGCTTCGAATTGCCGCGCGGCGTGCTCGACGAGGTGATCGCCAAGCAGACCTCGTTCCCCGAGGCGGTGGTGGCCGGCCGGATCAAGGTCCGCGGCAATCCGATGAAGCTCGCCGAACTGATGGCGCTGATGGACGAGTTCCCGCGGATGTTCGAGATCGTCGAGCCGAAGCGGACGATCATGAGCTGAACGGCAGCCTGCCAACTCCGTTGAACGTCATTGCGCGCGCAGCGAAGCAATCCAGAGACGCTATGCACGGCGCTGGATTGCTTCGTCGCTCCGCTCCTCGCAATGACGCGATCGCACGGCGCTACGCCGCGTTGCGTGATTCTGCACGCTCGACCGCCATCTCCAGCCGCAGCGGGCTGCGGAAGGTCGAGGACGGCATCCAGTCGAGCCGCGGCTGCACCCGCGTGTAGTCCGGCACCACCTTGTGAAACTCGTCGAACGCGATTTTGATCGCCATTCTGGCGATCGCCGAGCCGAGGCAGCCGTGGACGCCGCCGCCGAAGCCGAGATGGCCCTTCGGCTTGCGCGCCAGATCGTAGACGTCCGGATTGGGAAACTGCCGCTCGTCGCGATTGGCGGAGCCGTAGGCGAGGCAGACGAAATCGCCGGCCTTCATGGTGACGCCGTGCAGCGTCAGGTCGGTCTGCAGGCAGCGTTTGAAGCGCTGCGCCGAGGTGTTGTAGCGCAGCGACTCCTCGACCGCGTCCGGCAGCCGCGCCGGATCGGCGACCACCGCGCGGCGGGCATCGGCATAGTCGGCGAGATTCAGCGCCAGCATGCTCATGAAGCCGCCGAGCGATTCGATCCCGGCCATGATCAGCGTCGTCGTCGTCAGCAGCACCTCGCGCTCGTCCAATTTGTCGCCGTCGATCTCCGCCATGCTGAAATGCGAGATCAGGTCGTTCTGTGGTTCGGCGCGCCGCTGCGCGATCACCTTGGCCGCGTAGTCCTGCATCCACGCATAGGCGGCGAGATGTTCCGGCCCCTTGGCGCGGCTGACCGGGTCGCTCTGCACCATCAGCACCGCCTTGTCGCGCACCGTCTGCTCGTCGCCGAGCGGCAGGCCCAAGGCGGCGAACAGCACCCGCACGGTGAATTTCGACGAGAAGTCGGCGATGAAGTCGAACTGCTCGCGGCCGCGCAGCGCCTCGGCCGCCTCGCGCGCGATGTCGCGCATCGGCTCGGCCAGCGCCTCGAGATTGCGCTTCATGAAGGCGTGCTGGACGAGACCGCGCAGCCGGTCGTGGCGCGGCGGGTCGGTGGTGCCGAGCGTGGCGCCGGCGCGGCCCGGCAGCTCGGTCATCAGATTGCCCTTGGCCGAGGAGAACACCTGCCAATTGGTGCCGGCGGAGGCGACGTCGATGTAGCGCGACAGCACCCACATCTGCGCCGGTTCGCTCCAATACACCGGATGCTCGTCGCGCAGGGTCTTGTACAGCGGAAAGGGGTCGGCATCGACCGCGGGGGAGTAGGGATCGAAGCTGAACATCGGGCGATTCCTCGGGTGTTGATGCGGCTGCACCTCCCACCGCGTCATGGCCGGGCTTGACCCGGCCATCGACGTCAACAGGCACCGCGCTGCTTGGCTTCGTGGATGCCCGGGTCAAGCCCGGGCATGACGGTGGTTGGTTGGGCGAGTGCGGCGAACCGACGAAGCGCTACGCCGCCTGCGCCAGCTTCGGCCTATTCTCCAGCAGCATGATTCCCGACGCGGTGTTGGAGATCGGCAGATGATAGTTGCGGTGCAGCTCGTGGACGTCGCCGGTGAGCGCGCCGCGCATTGCCACCCAGTTCATCACTTCGACGCCCTGGCTGCCGGCGAGTTCGACCAGCTCGTGCGGGTCGATCGTCAAGAGGCTGTCGATATCGCCGGTCATCGCGTCCATGCAGCGGCGGTCGAAGGCGGTGTTGATGAAGCCGGCGCGCTCGCCTTCGAGCTGGTGCGACAGCCCGCCGGTGCCGATCACCACGACTTTCAGATCTTCAGGATAGGATTCGATGGCGCGGCCGATCGCCTGGCCGAGCTTGAAGCAGCGGCGCAGCGACGGCAGCGGATGCTGCACGGTGTTGACGACCACCGGCACGGTCGGGATGTCGTGCGCCCTTTCGCGAAAGAACAGTTCCATCGGCAGGCTGTAGGCGTGGTCGACCAGCATCTCCTGGCAGGTGACCGGATCGAATTCGGCGCCGACCAGCGTCTCGATGATGTGCCACGACAGCGCGGTGTCGCCGCGGAACGGCGCGCGCACCGGGATGCCCCAGCCCTCGTCGTCGTTGCGATACTCCGGCGCCGCGCCGACCGCGAAGGTCGGCATCTTGTCGAGGAAGAAGTTGAGGCCGTGATCGTTGTAGATCACCACCGCGGCGTCGGGCTTCACCGCGTCGAGCCAGCGATGCGTGGCGTCGAAGCCGTCGAAGAACGGCGCCCAATACGGGTCCTTCTGCAGGCCCTTGGCGATCGCGCCGCCGATCGCGGGCACGTGGGAGGCGGCGAGGCCGCCGATGATCGTCGCCATCTCGGCTCTCCCCTTCAACTATCTCTGGCGGCCAAAAGCTTGGCCTTGAACTGCTCGACGCTCATGCCGGTCTGCAGCGCCCCGATGTCCTGCATGTTGAGGCCGAGGATGCCGGCGAATTTGGCGAGGTAGTAGGCGTTGCCGCCGTGATCGAGCAGCTTCAGCAGATCGCGCTTCAGGATCGCCTCGGTCTGCGTGGCGGTGAGGCCGTAGCGCGCGCAATAGGCCGCCTCGTCCGCGACGAAGTCGGCGCGGGCGGCGGCGGAATTGAAGGAGAAGCACATCTTGTTGAGAGCGTAGCCCTTCTGCGCCGCTTCCGGGCCGAAGATCGGCGTGCCGAAGATGTCGCGCTTCAAATAGGCGCCTGCTTCTGGCTGTTTGGCCAAAGCCTGGCTCATCGCCGTCCCCTCCCGATCGTTTCCGCCTGCGGCCGTGGCGCCGCGTTTCGCGAACGATAGGCGGGGGCGGGAACCCGGAATTGAGCTGGATCAAATCGACAACGCGAGGCAAGGCGGCGCTACCGCGCCGTGCCGCGCCACCAGTTTCGGATGCGCTGCAGCATGGTGGGCTGCGCATCGTGCGGCTGCTCCAGCGCCAGCGACGGCGACACGGTCAGTTCGGCGAGTGGCTGGTCGTCGAGCGGCTGGTCGTCGAACGGCGCGCGATGCTGGGCCGCCGCGAGCGGCGGCGCGGTGCGCGCGGCGGTGTCGAGCACCAGCGGCCCAACATGGGCGAGAAAAGCCCGCTCGTGGATGCGCGTCAACCGTTCGACCGCCTGGTGAAGCGGCAGCCAGTCGACCGCGCGGATGTCCTTCATCAGCGGGTGGGTCTGCACCGGCGCCGCCTCCATCCGCCAGAAATGCACCACTTTGGTGCGACCGCCGGCCTCGCAGGCGAGCGTGCCGATGAATTCGTGGACCTCGACCAGGTGCCCGGTCTCTTCCAGCACCTCGCGCATGGCGGCCTGCCGCGGGGTCTCGCCGTCGTCGAGCTTGCCCTTCGGCAGCACCCAGTCGTTGCGCTTGCGCATGCGGACGACGGCGAACAGCGGCTCGCCGCCGCGCCGCAACACAATCCCGCCCGCTGCCAGCACAGGTGCCCGCAAGGTCACATCCTCGTCCGCTGCATGAAACTGCGTCGCGTCAGTATAGGCCGCGCATCAGCACAGAGCGAGGTCCCACGCCGGCGCCGGCCGGATCACGGCGACGGCGGCGGCACCACCACCGGATAGCCGCGGTCCGGTGCAATCACGCAGCGATACACCCGCTTGTGGGGGCTCGCCCAATGCACGACGATCTGACCGCAACTCGAGCAGTTCAGCGTTCCCGGCTCGCCTTTCAGCGTCTCGGATTCGGCGCAGCGATATTCCGCGCCGCATTCGCACTTCAGTTCGGTCAGAATCATCGTGATGTCCTCAGTGTGAGTTGGCCCGCCGCGCGGGCCTGTATTTGCCATCAGACGCCAAGCTAACGCTTCGATGTGACGGCCTCCCCAATGCCGACGGCAAGTTCAGGGGCGGAGGAGGGGTCAGAGGCACGTTCCGACTGGTGGTATGCAAGTCCGCCGGGATAGTGTGTCGGTGGAAGGACAGAGAGCCTCCGCCGGGGAGATCGCGGGTTCACCGCGGCTCCGTGAACACAACGAGGAAACGCGCATGAAGTTCTGGGGAGATTCCGGCATCGGCGGAGCGCTGCGCCGCGAGACCCATTATGGCGACCGGACGATGCTGTGCTTCGCCGAGCGCCCGCCGACGCTGGCGGCGATGTTCGACGATCTGGTGACGAAATTCGGCGACCGGCCGGCGATCGTCGACGAGGACGTCACGCTGAGCTATCGCGACCTCGACGGACGCGTGCGCAGCATCGCCGCGTCGCTGATCGGCCTCGGCGTCGCGCCGGGCGATCGGGTCGCGCTGTTTCTCGGCAATTGCTGGGAATTCGTCGCCTGCGCGCTGGCCTGCAACCGGATCGGCGCGCGGCTGGTGCCGATCGGCACGCGGCAGCGCAAGGCCGAGCTGGACTTCCTGCTGACCAACAGCGGCGCCAAGGTGCTGGTGTTCGAGGCCGACCTCGCCGATCAGATTCCGGCGCAGGCCGACGTCCCGACGCTGACGCATCGCTTCGCCGCGCATGGCGACGCCGCCGGCGCGCGGCCGTTTGCCGATCTGCTGGCGGCGTCGCCGGCCGATGCGCCGGTCGTGGCGATGCACGAGGACGACACCGCGGTGATCCTCTACACCTCCGGCACCACCGGCAAGCCCAAGGGCGCCGAGCTGACGCATCTCAGCATCCTGCATTCGGCCTACGCCTTCGCGCGCGCGCATGAACTGACCGAGCACGATCGCGGCCTGGTCGCCGTGCCGCTGTCGCATGTCACCGGCCTGGTCGGCGTCACCTATGCCACGCTCGCCGCCGGCGGCTGCGTCGTGCTGATGCGGCAGTCCTACAAGACACCCGACTTTCTGGCGCTGGCGAGCCGCGAGAAAATCACCTGGTCGATTCTGGTGCCGGCGATCTACACGCTGGTGGCGATGGCGCCGGAGTTCGACAGGCACGATTTGTCGGCGTGGCGGATCGGCTGCTTCGGCGGTGCGCCGATGCCGGTGCCGACCATCGAGATGCTGAGCAAGCGGCTGCCGAATCTACAATTGCGCAACGCCTATGGGGCGACCGAGACGACCTCGCCGACCACGATCATGCCGCAGGCCCATTGGCGCGATCACATGGACAGCGTCGGACAGCCGATCCCCTATGCGCAGGTCCGGGTCGTCGATGCCGATGGCAACGAGGTCGCGCCCGGCCAGCCGGGCGAATTGCTGATCGCCGGGCCGATGGTGGTGCCGCGCTATTGGCAGCGCGAGGATGCCAACGCGGCGGAATTCATCGGCGGCTATTGGCGCAGCGGCGATATCGGTTCGATCGACGCGGAGGGATTTGTGCGGGTGTTCGACCGCAAGAAGGACATGATCAACCGCGGCGGCTTCAAGATCTTCTCGGCCGAGGTCGAGAACGTGATCTGCGGCCTCGACGGCGTGCTGGAGACCGCGATCGTCGGCACGCCCGACCCGGTGCTCGGCGAACGCGTCAACGCCATCGTGGTCACGAGCGAAGGCGCGCAGTTGAGCGAAGGCGATGTCGCCGCCTACTGCGCGGCGCGGATGTCGGACTACAAGGTGCCGGAAAGCATCATCCTCCGCACCGAGCCACTGCCGCGCAACGCCAACGGCAAGATCCAGAAGACGATGCTGCGCGAGACGATCGCCGAGCGGGCAGCGCGTCACAGCGCAGCGTAGATCTCATCCGCACGCGTATCGAGCACTCCGTCGCCCCAGCCGCTGCGCAACCTCTCCCGCGTGCGGGAGAGGTCGACGCGCGTAGCGCGGCGGGTGAGGGCACTCCTCTCCGCGAAACGCGGACTCACTGCTCGGCGCGCCCTCACCCCAACCCTCTCCCGCAAGCGGGAGAGGGAGCGCGCTGTGCTCGGCGCGCCCTCACCCCAGCCCTCTCCCGCAGGCGGGAGAGGGGGCTCGCTGTGCCTGGGGTGGCTTTGTCACTCAACTCGTTACTTTGTAGTTGCCCGCCTGATCCGCACCTGCACGTCCCTCGGCTTGGCCATGTACGGCGCCGACGTCACCAGCACCTGCGCGCCGGCCGCAGCATAGGCGGCGGCGTTGCTTGCGTTGACGCCGCCGGCGGCGGCGATCACCGGGCGCAGCGGCGTCTCGGCGAGACGCGCGACCAGCGTCGCGACGTCGGCGGGCGCGAATTTCTCGAGCTGCAACACGTCGTAGCCGGCCGCGGCCGCGGCCAGCGCCGCGTCGATCGTGGACACTTCGGTGACCAGTTTCTTCTCCGGCGCGGCAGCGCGCAGCCGCGCCACCGTCGCCGCCGCGGGCTCGTCGAGAAAGCCGCGATGCTCGGCGAACACCAGAATGGTTTCCGACAGCCCGAGCCGGTGCATGCCGGCGCCGCCGGCCTTCACCGCGGCGACCGCGAAGCGCTTGGTGCCGGGCGTGTTCTTGCGGGTGCAGGCAATCGCGATGCCGGGCGACACCGCGCGCGCGGCCTCGACGATCTCGCGGGTGGCAGTCGCGACCCCCGACCAGATCTCGATCAGCGTCTGCGCCACCTTCCAGCCGCGCAGCAGGCCGGACGCCGCGCCGCGCGCGATCAGGATCGGCGCGCCGGGCGCGAGCTTGGTGCCCGTGGCCGCCAGCAGTTCGACCTCGCAGCCGCACAGACGCAGGATCGCCGCGGCATCCTCGGCCAGCGCCAGCACCATCGGATCGCGGGCGGTGAACGCCATCACCCCGGCCTCACCGCCGATGCCGAGCAACTCGGTGGTGAGGTCGCCATGCGGCACGTCGTCGTCGAGCAGGCGCTCCAGTTCGGTGGTGGCGGCCGCGGGCATCGGGTCATCCTTCAGGTGGGCAATGGCGGGGGCAGGACCATTCCCGGTCGCAACCGTTGTGTCTATGATTATACAACGCTGTCGGATTCGTGACGGCGGTATCATGCCGCTCCGCGGCGAATAAACCCGTCGGATCAACGCGCTGGCCGATCACCCGACGGTCGGCACGTGCGGCACGGAGATTGCTAGTCTGCTTATCAGCAGCGATCCACCCCGCCGACCGAGGACGCAGGCCATGACCGAGACCCCGCCCGATTCCGACCCCGCGCGCATCGCCGCGATCGTCTATCGCGCCGAGGACGACGTCGACGGCCTGCTGGCGGCGTTCGCGTTCGAGCGGCTGCGCGCCGGCGACCGGCTCGGCGGCCTGGTACAGCGGAACATCAAGGACGCCACCGGCCGCAGGGTCGATATGCAACTGATCGACCTGATGACCGGGCAGGCGATCGGCATCTCGCAGATGCTCGGCGGCAGCGCCGGATCGTGCAAGCTCGACGCCGCCGGGCTCGCGGAATCGGCGCAGGCGGTGAGCCGCGCCGTCGCGGCCGAGGTCGCGCTCGTCGTCATCAACAAATTCTCCAAGCAGGAGGCCACCGGCCACGGGCTGCGCAGCGAATTCGCCGAGGCGATGGTCGCCGGGCTGCCGCTGCTGACCGCGGTGCCGGAGAAATGCGCCGACGCCTGGCGCGACTTCATCGGCGATGGCGGCGCCGAACTGCCGTGCACGCGCGCCGCCGTCGAGGCGTGGTGGCGCGAGGCGGCGCCGGCCGACAGCCACCACGCCTTGTGCGCGCAGGCCCCCACCGCGCGCACCGCCGAGCAGCCCGCGGACGACCGCGACTGGCTGTGGCGAACGATCTGCTGACGGAGCACGCAATGGCCCGACTGGTATTCTACGAAAAGCCCGGCTGTGTCGGCAACGCGCGGCAGAAGGCGCTGCTGGTCGCGTCGGGCCACGAGCTCGACGTCCGCAACCTGCTGAGCGAGAGCTGGACGCCAGAGACGCTGCGGCCGTTCTTCGGCAGCAAGCCGCTGGCGGAATGGTTCAACGCATCGTCGCCGAAAGTGAAAGCCGGCGCGATCGACTTCGCCGCACTCACGGACGAATCGGCGCTGGCGCTGATGATCGCCGACCCGCTGCTGATCCGCCGGCCGCTGCTGCAGGCCGGCGACCGCCGCGAGTCCGGCTTCGATCAGCCGACCATCGACGCCTGGATCGGCCTCAAGCCCACCGACATTCCGGTGACCGATCGCTGCGCAATGGCGTAGTTCGCGGCGGGGCCCGCCGCTATTTCGGTTTCCAACCGATCAGATCGATCAGCGCCGACATCCCGACATGGCCGCTGCCCTCGGCGATCTCGCTGTCGTGCTCGCGGATGCTGAGATTGTCGAAATCGCCGAATGCGGCTTCGAGCAGTTCGTGGGTGTAGAGATTGTCGGCGCGGCTCGGGCCGCCGGTCTTGTAGATCAGTTGCTTCGGCCGATAGCCCTCGATCAGCAATAGCCCGCCGGGCTTCAAGGCGTCGCGGATCGCCTGGAAGATCCGCGGGCGCTCGTCGGCCTCGACGAACTGGAAGAAGATCCCGGCGATGACATCGAAATCGCCCGGCCAGTCCCAGGTCAGGAGATCGGCGGTCTGGGTTTCGATCGTGACGCCGCGCGCGGCGGCGAGCCGCTGCGCCTTGCCCTGCGCGGCCGGGGAAAAATCCACCGACAGCACCGACAATCCACATTCCGCCAGGAACACGCCGTTGCGGCCCTCGCCATCGGCGATCGACAGCGCCCGCCCCTGTTTCGGCAGGATGTCCCGGCACGACGACAGAAACGCGTTCGGCGCAGTGCCGAATACATAATCCTCGACCGCGAACCGGCCTTCCCAGCGGTTGAATTCGTCCGATGCCATCAGCGTCCCGACTTTCCCTGCGCCAGCGCGCAGCGCCATGCCGCCCCGCCCGCGCCGCGAGCTTGGCCGCACCAGCGGTTCCGCGCAATCCCCGATCCGTCGATGGCAGCCATCGGACGCGGCCGCGGTGACATCGTCACAGACGCTCCCGCGCCGCCGTGCGAGCCGTGGGGCGCAGAGGCGGAGACCGCCGAAGCCAACAGGAACGCCAGCGATGACCAACATCACCATCATCGGCTCGGGCTTCGCGGCGCTCACCGCAGCGCGCGCGCTGCGCAAGCGCAAGGTCGATGCGTCGATCACCATGATCTCGCCGCGTCGCGAGCTGCATTTCCTGCCGAGCACGATCTGGATCCCGGCCGGCATCCGCAGCGGCGCGCGGCTGAAAGTGCCGCTGGGGCATTTCTTCGAGAAGTACCGGATCGACTTCGTCGAGGCCTCGGTGACCGGGCTGAAAGACGGCGGCCGAATCGTCGAGACCGATCGCGGCGATTTTTCCAACGATCATCTGATCGTCGCCTGCGGCGCCCGCTTCATCCGCAAGCTGCCGGGCATCGAGCACGCGCTGATCCCATGCGAGGGCATCGCGGTCGGCGAGGAGATCGGCCGGCGGCTCGACGCGATGAAGGGCGGCACCATCGCGGTCGGGTTCTCCACCAATCCGGAGGAGCCCGGCGCGATGCGCGGCGGGCCGATGTTCGAATTCCTGTTCATCATCGATACGCTGCTGCGCCAGCGCGGCAAACGGCCGGGGTTCCAGATCGTGTTCTTCAGCCCGTCGCCGCGGCCGGGCGCGCGGCTCGGCGAGCGCGCCGTGGACGGACTGCTGCGGGAGATGAAGGATCGCGGCATCGCCACGCAGCTCGGCCGCAAGATTCTGCGCATCGAAGAGCGCAAGGTCGTGCTCGACGGCGGCGGCGAGATCGAGGCCGATCTGATCCTGTTCATGCCGGGGCTGACCGGCCCGGCTTGGCTGGCGAATACCGAACTGCCGCTGTCGCCCGGCGGCATGATCAAGGCCGACGAGATGTGCCGGGTCGACGGCCTGCCCAATGTCTGGGTCGCCGGCGATGCCGGGTCGTTTCCGGGGCCGGACTGGATGCCGAAACAGGCGCATCAGGCCGACCTGCAGGCGCTCGCGGTGGCGGCCAACATCGCCGCGGTCGAGAGCGGCGACGCGCCGTCGACGCGGTTCAAGCCGGAGCTGGTGTGCATCGTCGACACGCTGGATTCCGGCATGCTGGTTTTCCGCAACGAGAAGTTCAATTTCGTCGGGCCGAAGATGAAGCTGTTCCACTGGCTGAAGCGGCTGTTCGAACGGCACTATCTGACGACGTTCCGCTGATGCGACCTGCCGGGAGCCGACGACGATGGGTGTGAAGACGATATCGCCGATCGAGGCGCAGCGGTTGCTGGACGCCGGCGCGGTGCTGGTCGACGTCCGCGAGCGCCACGAGATCGAGCGCGAGCGCATCGACGGCGCGATCGAACTGCCGCTGACCGGCTTCAGGCACGGCGACCTGCGCGACGCGCACGGCCGCAAGGCGATCTTCTTCTGCCATTCCGGCGGACGCACGCGGATGTATGCCGGCCAGATCGCGGCGAAAGCGAACGGAGTCTGCGAGCCCTATGTGCTGGGCGGCGGCATTCTGGCGTGGCGCAAGGCCGGCTTCGACACCGTGAAGGGGCCGCAACCGCCGGGCCTGTTCAAGCGGCTGTTCGGGTCCAAGGCGGACTGATCGCCGCTCCGCTCCGAGCTATCGGCGCGCGGCGGTCTTCTTCGCGGCGACCGTCTTGACCGGCCGCAGCACCGTGACCTTGGCCGCCTTGCCGCGCGGCTTGGCGCAGAAGATCGCGTGCAGCACGAGAATCAGGCTGCGGACTTCATCGCTCGCGAGCGAATAGAACACCTGCTGCCCGTCGCGGCGGGTCTCCACCAGCCGCTCGCCGCGCAGCCGCGCGAGCTGCTGCGACACCGTCGGCTGACGCTCGTCCAGCGTGGTTGCGAGTTCCGACACCGACCTCTCGCCCTCGGCGAGCAGGCACAGCATCACCAGCCGCGACGGGTTCGACAACGTCTTGAGGAATTCACTGGCGACCAACGCGTTGTCGCGCAGCTCGCCGGTGTCGACATGCGTAAGCCCATCGGTCGATGGTCTCCGGGCTCGCTTCGGCACGGGCATCGGTTCGCCTCTTGCAGGAACAGGGAGTTGGAAATTCACCGCTCGTAGGATAATCCGACGATCGATCCGATGTTGCAACCCATAGTCGCCTGAGCAAGCCTGTTGTTGCGCCACCACGCGCGCGTCATCGCGCCCCGCGCGCGACGGCCCGGCAGATTCATTCGCGAGAGACCATGCAGAATCCGGAAAGTCGCTTCTATCGGTCGCACGGGCTGCGGCTGCATTACGCCGATTGGGGCAACGACACCGCGCCGCCGCTGCTGCTGATCCACGGCGGCGCCGACCATGCGCGCAGCTGGGATCACCTGGCGCGATCGCTGCGGGCGGATTTCCACGTCGTCGCGCCGGATCTGCGCGGCCACGGCGATTCCGACTGGACGCTCGGCGGCAGCTACAGCCTGCCGGAATATGTCTACGACCTCACCCGGCTGCCGGCGTTCGAAGGCCGCGGGCCGATCACGATCGTCGGCCATTCGATGGGCGGCATGGTGAGCCTGATCTATGCCGGCACCTTTCCCGAGCAGGTCGCGCGGCTGGTCGTGCTCGACGGCGTCACCGTGAGGCCGGATGCGGCGAAGCCGCCGGTGCACGAGCGCACCCGCAAATGGATCGGCCAGCTCGAAGCGCTCGAGAACCGCGAGCCGCGGCGCTATCGCGACATCGCCGAGGCGGCCGCGCAGATGCAGGCGCACAACAAGCGGCTGGCGCCGGAGCTGGCGCTGCATCTGGCCACTTACGGCGTGAAGCAGAACGACGACGGCAGCTACTCCTGGAAGTTCGATCCGCATCAGCGGGTGATGGCGCCGCACCGGCTGTGGCCGGACGATCACGTCGCGCTGTGGGGCCGCATCACCTGCCCGACGCTGCTGCTGTTCGCCGGCGAGAGTTTTCTCTCCGATGCGGCCGAAGCGGGGATCGCCGATCATTTCCCACAGGCGCGCGCCGAGACCGTCGCCGGCGCCGGGCACTGGCTGCAGCACGACAGGCCCGACGAGGTGCTGCGGCTGATCCGCGACTTCCTGCTCGTGTAGTTCCGCGGATTGGTCAGCGATCGGCGAAAATCCGGTAGCGCTGCGGCTGCAGGCCGATGCGGTCGCCGACCTTGAGTGAGTGGTCGCGCGGCGCGTCGATCTCGACCAGCGTGTCGCCGCCGACGCCTTGCAGCACGATATCGGCGCGCTGCATCGGGCCGAACGCGCGCACCGACTTGACCGCGCCCTCGAACACGCCGCTGCCGCTGGGGCCGACCGCGACATCGTGGCGGCGGACGAACAGTTTCGACGGGCCGGAGGCCGTGTCGGTCGGCGCCAGATCGAGCACGCGGTCGCCCAATCGCACGCGGCCGTCGCGCACCTCGACCGGCAGCACGATGGATTCGCCGATGAAGCCGTGCACGAAGGCCGAGGCCGGGCGCTCGTAGACGTCGCCGGGCGAGCCGATCTGTTCGATCCGGCCCTTGTCCATCACCACCACGCGGTTGGCGACTTCGAGCGCCTCTTCCTGATCGTGGGTGACGAAGATCGAGGTGACGTGGATCTCCTCGTGCAGATTGCGCAGCCAGGCGCGTAGTTCCTTGCGCACCTTGGCGTCGAGCGCGCCGAACGGCTCGTCGAGCAGCAGGATGCGCGGCTCGATCGCCAGCGCGCGGGCGAGCGCGATGCGCTGGCGCTGGCCGCCGGAGAGCTGGTTCGGATAGCGGTCGGCGAGCCAGCCGAGCTGCACCAGATCGAGCAGATCGCCGACGCGCTTTCTGATCTCCGCCTCGCTCTTGCGGATCTTGCGCGGCTGCACCCGCAGACCGAAGGCGACGTTCTCGAACACGCTCATGTGCCGGAACAGCGCGTAGTGCTGGAACACGAAGCCGACATGGCGCTCGGCGGCGCCGCGCGCCAGCGCGTCCTCGCCGTCGAACGCGATCGAGCCGGCGTCGGGCCATTCCAGCCCGGCGATGATCCGCAGCAGCGTGGTCTTGCCGGAGCCGGAGGGGCCGAGCAGCGCCATCAGCTCGCCGGTCTCGACCCGCAGGTCGACATTGTCGAGCGCGCGGAAACTGCCGAATTGCTTGACGATGTTGCGGACTTCAATGGTCATCGGTGTGCAGCCCTTCCTCGATACGGCCTTCCAAGATGGTCTTGACGATCAGCGTCACCAGCGCCAGCAGCGCCAGCAGCGAGGCGATCGCGAAGGCGGCGACCATCTGATACTCGTTGTAGAGAATTTCGACCAGCAGCGGCATGGTGTTGGTCTCGCCGCGGATGTGACCCGACACCACCGACACCGCGCCGAACTCGCCCATCGCCCGCGCATTGCACAGCAGCACGCCGTACAGCAGGCCCCATTTGATGTTCGGCAGCGTCACCCGCCAGAAGGTTTTCCAGCCGCTGGCGCCGAGCGAGATCGCGGCTTCTTCCTCGTGCTGGCCCTGCTCCTGCATCAGCGGGATCAGTTCGCGCGCGACGAACGGGAAGGTCACGAAGGTGGTCGCCAGCACGATCGCCGGCAGCGCGAACAGGATTCGCACGTCGTGGGCCATCAGCCACGGGCCGACAAAGCCCTGCGCGCCGAACAGCAGCACGAATACCAGGCCGGAGATCACCGGGCTGACCGAGAACGGCAGATCGATCAGCGTGATCAGCAGCGTCTTGCCGCGAAACTCGAACTTCGCGATCGCCCAGGCGGCGATCACGCCGAACACCAGATTGAGCCCGACCGAGATCGCCGCCGCGACCAGCGTCAGCCGGATCGCCGCCAGCGCTTCGTCTCCCGCCAGCGCGTCGAGATAGAACGAGACGCCCTTCGACAGCGCCTCCGAGAACACCAGGATCAGCGGCAGCACCACGAAGACGGTGAGAAAACTCACGGCGAAGCCGATGATCAGCAGGCGCACCCAGGCCGGCTCGCCATGCGCCGGGCGCCGCGCCGGCTGCCCGGCACGTGCGCCGGCCGCGACGGCAGGCTTGCGCGGGGAGCGCCTCACGGATGTGGTCGCGACCAGCGTCATCGCCTCACGCTCCCGCCAGCGACCGGGTCTGCGCCCAATGCTGCAGCCGGTTCAGAACGAGAATGATCAGGAAGGAGAAGAGCAGCATCACCACCGCGATCGCGGTGGCGTCGGCATAGCGGAACTCCGCCAGCCGGATCACGATCAGCAGCGGCGCGATCTCCGAGACGTTGGGCAGGTTGCCGGCGATGAAGATCACCGAACCGTATTCGCCGACCGCGCGGGCGAAGGCGAGCGCGAAGCCGGTCATCACCGCCGGCGTCAGCGACGGCAGGATGACGCGGCGGATGGTCTGTAGCCGCGACGCCCCGAGCGATTCCGCGGCCTCCTCGAGTTCGGCGTCGAGATCGATCAGCACCGGCTGCACGGTGCGCACCACGAACGGAATCCCGATGAACACCATCGCCAGAAAAATCCCGAGCGGCGTGAACGCCACCTTGATGCCGAGTTCGGCGAGCGGCGCGCCGAGCCAGCCGTTCTGCGCGAACAGCGTCGTCAGCGCGATGCCGGCGACCGCGGTCGGCAGCGCGAACGGGATGTCGACGATGGCGTCGAAGATCCGCCGGCCGGGGAAGCTGTAACGCACCAGCGCCCAGACGATCAGCAGGCCGGCGACCAGATTGACGCAGGCGGCGGCGAAGGCCAGCCCGAACGAGATCTTCAAGGCATGCAGCGTGCGCGGCGCGGTCACCGTCGCCCAGAATTCGGAGAGGCTGAGTTCGGCCGTCTTCACGAACAGCCCGGCCAGCGGAATCAGGATCATCAGCGACAGCCACATCAGGGTCAGGCCCATGGTGAGGCCGAAGCCCGGCAACGACCGTCGTCGTGCGATCGCGCTCACTGCAGCACACGACGGCGCGCCGGACGAACGACAGCGTTCGCCGAGCGCAACCTCACCTCTCCCCGCCTGCGGGGAGAGGTCGACGCGCATCGCCAGATGCGCGGCGGGTGAGGGGGCGTCTCCACACGGCCGAGCGGCTCAGACTCGTGGAAACGCCCCCTCACCCGGGCCCTCTCCCCGCGGGCGGGGAGAGGGAGCGCGCTGTGATTGCTGCGAAGCACATCATCCCCCAAAATCGATCGCACGGCGATCGCGTCGCTCAGTTCTTGTAGATCTTGTCGAACACCCCACCGTCGGTGAAGTGCGTCGTCTGCGCCTTGGTCCAGCCGCCGAACAATTCGTCGATGGTGAACAACTCGACCTTCGCGAAGGCGTGCTTGTTGGCAATCTCCGAATCGCGCGGACGATAGAAGTTCCGTGCGGCGATTTCCTGACCTTCCTTGGTGTACCAATACTGCAGATAGGCTTCGGCCACTGCCCGGGTACCTTTCTTGTCGACCACGCTGTCGACCAGCGCCACCGGCGGCTCGGCGCGAATCGAGATCGACGGCACCACGATCTCGAATCTGTCCTTGCCGAATTCCTTGACCGCCAGGAATGCCTCGTTCTCCCACGCCAGCAGCACGTCGCCGACGCCACGCTGGACGAAGGTCATGGTCGCGCCGCGGGCGCCGGTGTCCAGCACCGGCACATTCTTGTAAATGTTCCCGACGAAGTCGCGCGCCTTGTCCTCCGATCCCTCCGTCTTCAGCGCGTAGCCCCAGGCCGCCAGATAATTCCAGCGCGCGCCGCCGGAGGTCTTCGGGTTCGGCGTGATCACGCTGATTCCGGGCCTGATCAGATCGTGCCAGTCCTTGATGCCCTTCGGATTGCCCTTGCGCACCAGGAACACGATGGTCGAGGTGTAGGGCGACGCATTCTGCGGCAGACGCTTCTGCCAGTCCTTGGTCAGCAGCCCCTTGTTGGCGATCGCGTCGATGTCGTAGGCCAGCGCCAGCGTCACGACGTCGGCCTGCAGACCGTCGATCACCGAGCGCGCCTGCGAGCCGGAGCCGCCGTGCGACTGCTTGATCGTGACGGTGTCGCCGGTTTCCTTCTGATACGCGGCGGCGAAGGATTTGTTGAACTCGCTGTAGAGTTCGCGGGTCGGGTCGTACGAGACGTTGAGCAGCGACACGTCGGCGGCCTGCGCGGAGGTCGCGACCATCAGGCCGGCGAGCAGCGGAACAATTCGGCGAAACATCTCGAATCTCCTTTGTCCGGACGACATCCGCGTCGTCTGCGGAGGAGGTACGAAGCTCGTCAACAAACCATCGCAAGTCAATGAAACGGCATTTCTTTGTCGGCTTCGCGCCGACAGCAATCTGCTACGACGTCTTCATCGTGTGAATGCCGCATTCCGTCTTGCCGCGGCCCTGCCAACGGCCGGAGCGCGTATCCTGGTCCGACTCGGCGCGGCTGGTGCACGGCATGCAGCCGACCGACAGAAAGCCCGACGCCAGCAGCGGATGCGGCGGCAGCTTGCCGAGCGCATAGATCGCGTTGATGTCCTCGCGCGAAACGTTGGCGAACGGATTGAACTTCATCCGCACGCCGTCGGCTTCGACCACCGGGATCTCGGCGCGGGCGCCGCCCTGGAAGCGCTTGCGGCCGTTGAGCCACGCCTCGAACGGCGCCAGCGCGCGGCGCAGCGGCTCGACCTTGCGGATGAAGCAGCATTGGTCCGGATCGGAGAACCACAGATCGCGCGCCGGATCGTCGCGATCGAGATCGGCATCCAGCGGCTTGATCGAGCGCACGTCGGTGAGCCCGAGCTGATCGATCAGCGTGTCGCGATAGGCCAGCGTCTCGGCGAACAGCCAGCCGGTGTCGAGAAACACCACCGGGATCGCCGGATCGACATCGGCCATCACTTTCAGCAACGCCGCCGATTCGGTGCCGAACGACGACACCAGCGCGAGCCTGTCGCGGCCGACCTCGCGCAGCGCCGCGGCGATGATCTCCGGCGGCGACGCAGCGCGCAGCGCCGCGTCGAGGTCGCGCGCACGCGCCTCGGACGGGTTCGCCGACGGCAAAGACACGGACTGCGCCAGTTCACTCATGCTCGTTACGTCCTGATCGCGGCGGCTGCCATTCAAACACCAAAACCGCGACTGCCGGCGCCGAATGATCCGAAGGAGGATTGACTAGAATTATTTTCTATCTAAGTATCTTGCAAGCCGCGTATTGAGAAAATTATTCTTTCTATTCGCGGCCTCCGTTCTAGCAATTCTATCCCCAACCAGCGTGCGACAGAGATGTTCGTTCTCCTGACGACCCCAGCGACGTCGCGCGGCGCCACCACGACGGGTCCGCGGCGATGCGGATCAGCCAATTCCGGGAGCTGTGAATGACCCTCGCCGCCCGCGACCCCCTCGCCGCCAAGCCGGTGTCGTTCGCCGATCTCGACCCGCGCGAACAGCTCCGCCCGATGGATCATCTCGACGCGCTGGAAGCGCAGAGCATCTACATATTCCGTGAAGGTTTTGCGCGGCTGAAGAAGCTGGCACTGCTGTGGTCGCTCGGCAAAGATTCCAACGTGATGATCTGGCTGGCGCGCAAGGCGTTCTTCGGCAAGGTGCCGTTCCCGGCGCTGCACGTCGACACCGGCAAGAAGTTTCCTGAGATGTACGCCTTCCGCGAACACTACGCGAAGGAGTGGGATCTCGATTTGCGCGTCGATCCCTGCCCGCCGATCGACAGCGTCGATCCGACCCTGCCGCCGGCGGCGCGCTCGGCGGCGCGCAAGACCGAAGGCTTGAAGCTGGCGCTGGCCAAATACGGCTTCGACGGACTGATCGCCGGCATCCGCCGCGACGAGGAGGCGACCCGCGCCAAAGAACGCGTGTTCTCGCCGCGCGGCACCGAGGGCGGCTGGGACGTGCGCGATCAGCCGCCGGAATTCTGGGACCAGTTCAACGCCTCGCCGCCGCCCGGCGCTCACTTGCGTATTCACCCCATCCTGCATTGGACCGAGGCCGACATCTGGGCCTACACCAAGCGCGAGAACATCCCGATCATCCCGCTGTATCTGGCCAAGGACGGCAAGCGCTATCGCTCGCTCGGCGACCAGGACATCACCTTCCCGGTGGCGTCGCACGCCTCGTCGATCGACGAGATCCTGCACGAATTGCAGACCACCAAGGTGCCGGAGCGCGCCGGCCGCGCGCTCGACCACGAGACCGAGGACGCGTTCGAGCGGCTTCGCGTCGCCGGTTATCTGTGAGCTGTGACTTCGCACCAAGTGATGTCCGACAATGAGTGACGCCATGACCATCGCCGTCCCGCCCGCCACGCTCTCCACGCCGAACGGCACCACGCGCCCCTTGGTGCGCATCGTCATCGTCGGCCATGTCGACCACGGCAAATCGACGCTGGTCGGCCGGCTGCTGCACGAGACCGGCTCGCTGCCGGACGGCAAGCTGGAGATGCTGAAAGCGGTCAGCGCCCGGCGCGGCATGCCGTTCGAATGGTCGTTCCTGCTGGATGCGCTGCAGACCGAGCGCGATCAGGGCATCACCATCGACACCACGCAGATCTCCTTCCGCACCCGCTCGCGCGACGTCGTGCTGATCGACGCGCCCGGCCACGCCGAATTCCTGCGCAACATGATCACCGGCGCCTCGCAGGCCGACGGCGCGGTGCTGATCATCGACGCGCTCGAAGGCGTCCGCGACCAGACGCGGCGGCACGGCTATCTGTTGCAACTGCTCGGCATCAAGCAGGTCGCGGTGGTGGTCAACAAGATGGACCGCGTCGACTTTTCGGCCGAGCGGTTCGGCGCGATCAGCGACGAAATCAGCGCACATCTGATCGGGCTCGGCGTGACCCCGACGGCGGTGATCCCGATCTCGGCGCGCGACGGCGACGGCGTCGCCGAGCGCACCGCCAACATCGCCTGGTATGTCGGCCCGACCGTGGTCGAGGCGCTGGATGCGCTGACGCCGTCGCAGCCGCTCGATCTGCTCGCGCTGCGGCTACCGGTGCAGGCGATCTACAAATTCGACGACCGCCGCATCGTCGCCGGCCGCATCGAATCCGGCCGGCTGCAGGCGGGCGACGACATCGTGATCATGCCGGCCGGCAAGATCGCGAAGATCAAATCGGTCGAGAGCTGGCCGGTGACGCCGGTCGAAGGACCGCAGGGCGCCGGCCGCTCGGTCGGCATCACGCTCGACCGCGAATTGTTCGTCGAACGCGGCGACGTCATCGGCCATGTCGGCGCCGCGCCGCGCGATACGCGGCGGCTGCGCGCGCGGATCTTCTGGCTGCACGATCAGCCGCTCGAAGCCGGCGCCTCGCTGCTGGTGCGGCTCGGCACCCGCGAGACCCGCGCCACCGTGGTGGCGATCGAGAAGGCGGTCGATCCGGGCGAACTCGCCAGCGAGGCCGCGACCGCGATCCGGCGCAATCATGTCGGGGAGATCGACCTGTCGCTGGCGCAGCCGGTGGCGGCCGATCCGGCCGAGGCGTTTCCGCGCAGCGGCCGGCTGGTGATCGAAATCGGCGGCCGGATCGCCGGCGGCGGGCTGGTGCTCAGCGTCGACTCGGGCCAGCGCGCCGCGAGCGCCGACATCGTGCCGGTGGACTCCGCGCTGCGGCCGGACGAACGCGTCGCGCGCTTCCGCCACAATGGCGCGGTGCTGTGGTTCACCGGCCTGCCGGGCTCCGGCAAATCGACGCTGGCCAAGGCGATCGAGCGCCGGCTGTTCGACCGCGGCGGCTCGCCGATCCTACTCGACGGCGACACGCTGCGCGCCGGGCTCAACAGCGACCTCGGCTTTGCGCCGCACGACCGCGCCGAGAACATCCGCCGCCTCGCCGAGATCGCCGCGCATCTCGCCACCAACGGCCACATCGCCATCGTCGCCGCGGTGTCGCCGGCGCTGGACGATCGCGCCGCCGCCCGCCGCATCGCCGGCGACCGCTTCCGCGAAATCCATGTCGCGACGCCGGCCGAAATCTGCGAGCAGCGCGACCCCAAGGGCCACTACGCGAAGGCCCGCGCCGGCGCGCTGCAGAACTTCACCGGGATCGGCAACGACTATCAGCCGCCGACCGCGAGCGAACTGGTGCTCGACACCTCGGCGCAGACCGTGGCCGAAGCCGCCGACACGATCGAGGCGATGCTGGCGCGCAGCGGCGTGCTGGTCGACGAACTGGTCGATCTCGCCGCGAACATCTGATCGCCTTCCGACCGCCGAAACTGATCATTCACGCCTTGCGCATCCGGCAGCAGAATCTTGCCGGAGCGGGCCGCCATTAGAAATGGCTTGATCGGCGGCGGTCTCGTATCGTCTTATGACTCGACCTCGCACTGCAGCATCACTCCAGGAGACCGCATGGCCCTTTCGCGCTTCGAGATCAACCGCCGGACCGTCCTGCTGACGTCGGCCGCCATCGCCGCCAATGTGATCAATCCGATGCGGGCGTTCGCGCAGGAAACGCCGCGCAAGGGCGGCGTGTTCAACGTTCATTACGGCGCCGAGCAGCGCCAGCTCAACCCCAGCTTGCAGGCCTCGACCGGCGTCTACATCATCGGCGGCAAGATCCAGGAGCCGCTGGTCGATCTCGACGCCGCCGGCAATCCGGTCGGCGTGCTGGCCGAGAGCTGGGACTCGACGCCCGACGGCAAGACCATCACCTTCCGGCTGCGCAAGGGCGTCACCTGGCACGACGGCAAGCCGTTCACCTCCGAGGACGTCGCCTTCACCGCGATGAACATGTGGAAGAAGATCCTCAATTACGGATCGACGCTGCAGCTGTTCCTGACCGCGGTCGACACCCCCGATCCGCAGACCGCGATCTTCCGCTACGAGCGGCCGATGCCGCTGAACCTGCTGCTGCGCGCGCTGCCCGACCTCGGCTACATTTCGCCGAAGCACATCTACGAGACCGGCGACATCCGCCAGAACCCGGTCAATCTCGCGCCGATCGGCACCGGCCCGTTCAAGTTCAACAAATACGAGCGCGGCCAGTACATCATCGCCGACCGCAACGACAATTACTGGCGGCCGAACGCGCCCTATCTCGACCGCATCGTCTGGCGGGTGATCACCGACCGCGCCGCGGCGGCGGCCCAGCTCGAAGCCGGCAGCCTGCATCTCAGCCCGTTCTCGGGTCTCACGATCTCCGACATGGCGCGGCTCGGCAAGGACAAGCGTTTCGTCGTCTCGACCAAGGGCAACGAGGGCAACGCCCGCACCAACACGCTGGAATTCAACTTCCGCCGCAAGGAGCTGTCGGACATCCGCGTCCGCAAGGCGATCGCGCACGCGATCAACGTGCCGTTCTTCATCGAGAACTTCCTCGGCGATTTCGCCAAGCTCGGCACCGGGCCGATCCCCTCGACCTCGACCGACTTCTATCCGGGCCCGAACACGCCGCAATATCCGTACGACAAGAAGAAGGCGATCGCGCTGCTCGACGAGGCCGGGCTGAAGCCGGCCGCCGGCGGCAACCGCCTCACGTTGCGGCTCTTGCCGGCGCCGTGGGGCGAGGACATCTCGCTGTGGGCGACCTTCATCCAGCAGTCGCTGGGCGAAGTCGGCATCCAGGTCGAGGTGGTGCGCAACGACGGCGGCGGCTTCCTCAAGCAGGTCTATGACGAACACGCCTTCGACCTCGCCACCGGCTGGCATCAATATCGCAACGACCCCGCGGTCTCGACCACGGTGTGGTATCGCTCCGGCCAGCCCAAGGGCGCGCCCTGGACCAATCAATGGGGCTGGAAGGACGAGGCGATCGACAAGATCATCGACGACGCCGCCACCGAGGTCGATCCGGTCAAGCGCAAGGCGCTGTATGCCGACTTCGTCACCCGCGCCAATGGCGAGCTGCCGCTGTGGATGCCGATTGAGCAATTGTTCGTCACGGTGATCAGCGCGAAGGCACGCAATGCCTCCAATAATCCACGCTGGGCGTCGTCGACCTGGCACGATCTTTGGCTGGCCGAATAGCACCAACTCCGCCAAGATGATCGCATGCGTATCCTGAATCTTGCGGGGCGGCGACTCGCCGCCTCGATCCCGACCTTGCTGCTGATCCTGATCGGCATCTTCCTGCTGCTGCAATTCGCGCCCGGCGACACCGTCGACGCGATGATGGCGCAGATGGGCGGCGGCGACGCCGCGACCGCGCGCGAGCTGCGGCAGTTCTACGGGCTCGATCTGTCGATCCCGATGCAGCTCGGCAACTATCTGTGGCGGCTGGTGCGGTTCGATCTCGGCTTCTCGTCGATCTACGGCAAGCCGGTCGCGACCGTGATCCTGGAGCGGCTGCCGCCGACGCTGCTGTTGATGACCGCGTCGCTGTCATTCGCGTTCTTCGCAGGCCTGGTGCTCGGCGTGATCGCCGCGCGCGGCGTCAACAAATGGCCGGACACGCTGATCTCCACGCTCGGCCTGATCTTCTACGCGACGCCATCCTTCTGGTTCGGCCTGATGGCGATCGTGGTGTTCTCGGTCTATCTGCAATGGCTGCCGGCCGGCGGCTTCGAGGATATCGGCGCGGCCTCGACCGGGCTCGCCCGGACGCTCGACATCGCCAGCCATCTGGTGCTGCCGACGCTGACGCTGGGGCTGATCTTTCTGGCGATCTATCTGCGGATCATGCGCGCCTCGATGCTCGAAGTGCTCAATCTCGATTTCGTCCGCACCGCCCGCGCCAAGGGCCTCGACGAGACCCGCATCGTCGTCCGCCACGTGCTGCGCAACGCGCTCTTACCGATGGTGACGCTGATCGGGCTGCAGGCCGGCACCATGCTGGGCGGCTCGGTGGTGGTCGAAAGCGTGTTCTCGCTGCCGGGCCTCGGCCGGCTCGCCTATGAGTCCGTGGTGCAGCGCGACCTCAACACGTTGCTCGGCATCGTGTTCGTCTCGGCGCTCTTGGTGATCGCCGTCAACTTCCTGGTCGACCTCTTATATGCGCGGCTCGACCCGCGCATCACCGCCGGGACGTGACGTGATGGATGCGATCAAGCGTTACTTCCGCAGTCCCGCCGCGATCGTCGGCCTGCTGCTGTTGCTGGTGGTGATCGGCATGGCGATCAGCGCCGGCTGGTTCTACCCGCGCGATCCGCTGTCGCTCGCCGGCCGGCCGCTGATCTGGCCGTTCAGCAATCCGCGCTTTTTGCTCGGCACCGACAATTCCGGCCGCGACATCGCCGCGCAGATTTTCCACGGCGCGCGGATCGCGCTGCTGATCGGCGGCGCGGCGACCGTGATCGCGGTGGTGATCGGCGTGCTGATCGGCGCCTTCGCCGGCTATTTCGGCGGCATCGTCGACACCGTGCTGATGCGCATCACCGAGGCGTTCCAGATCCTGCCGAACTTCGTTTTATTACTTGTGCTGGTCGCGGTGTTCGGCTCGACGCTGACCACGGTGACGATTGCGGTCGGCATCGTGTCGTGGCCGGCGCCGGCGCGGCTGACGCGCGCCGAATTCCTCAGCTTGCGCAATCGCGAATTCGTCCAGGCCGGCCGCACGCTGGGCATGAAGGATCTGCAACTGATCCTTGGCGAAATTCTGCCCAATGCGCTGCCGCCGGTGATCGTCTATGCCAGCGTGGTGATGGCGGTGGCGATCCTGCTGGAGAGCGCGCTGGCGTTTCTGCGGCTGTCCGATCCCAACGTCGCCTCCTGGGGCAATCTGATCGGGCTCGGCCGCGACGTGCTGCGCGTGCAATGGTACGTCGCCGCGATCCCCGGCATCGCGATCCTGCTCACCGTGCTGGCGGTGTCGCTGGTCGGCCAGGGCCTCAACGACGCGCTCAACCCGAGGCTGAAGGGACGATGACGGAGACCAAAGCCGCCGTCCTGACGCTCGACCGGCTCAACGTCCGCTTGCCCAAGGGTGCCGACAGGACGCACGCCGTGCGCGACGCGTCGCTCACGATCGCCGCCGATGAAATCCTCTGCGTCGTCGGCGAGTCCGGCTCCGGCAAGTCGATCATGGCCAACGCGGTGATGCGGCTGTTGCCGGGCGGCGTCGCGCTCGACGGCGGCCGCGTGCTGTTCGAGGGCCGCGATCTGGCGCAGGCCAGCGCCGCCGAGATGCGCGCCGTGCGCGGCGCCGGCATCGCCATGGTGTTTCAGGAGCCGATGACGGCGCTCAACCCGCTGCGCTCGATCGGCGACCAGATCGGCGAGATGTTCCGCATTCACACCGACCTGTCGAAGAAGGACATCCGCGCCAAGGTGCTGGCGCTGCTCGAGGACGTGCGGATTCCCGATCCGGCGCGCGCCGCCGACGCCTATCCGCACGAACTCTCAGGCGGGCAACGCCAGCGCGCGATGATCGCGATGGCGCTGGCGCTCGACCCGAAGCTGTTGATCGCCGACGAACCGACCACCGCGCTCGACGTCACCACGCAGGCGCAGATCCTGACGCTGATCCGCGAGTTGCAGCATCGCCGCAACACCGCGGTGCTGTTCATCACCCATGATTTCGGCGTGGTCGCCGAAATCGCCGATCGCGTCGCGGTGATGCAGCACGGAATCATCGTCGAGCAGGGCACCGCCGACGACGTGCTGCACCGGCCGCAGCATCCCTATACGCGGCAACTGATCGCCGCGGTACCGCCTCTGACCGCGCCGCCGCCGCGGCCGATCGCGGCCGAGACTATTCTGGGCATCGACAAGGTCTCGAAGACATTTCGCACCGGCGGCTTTCTCGGCCGCGGCGCGCGCGTCACCCACGCCGTGAAATCAGTGTCGCTGCAATTGCCGCGCGGCGCGACGCTCGGCATCGTCGGCGAATCCGGCTCCGGCAAGTCGACGCTGGCGCGCTGCATCATCCGGCTGCTCGACCCCGATTGCGGCTCGATTCTGCTCGACGGCCGCGACTGGGCGACGATGCCGCGCGAAGACGTACGTCGCGAGACCCGCCACATGCAGATGGTGTTTCAGGACCCGTTCGCCTCGCTCAACCCGCGCCACAAGGCCGAGGAATTAGTTGCGCAGGGCCCGATCATTCACGGCACGCCGCGCAAGCAGGCGATCGCCGAGGCGCGCGAGCTGTTCGCGCTGGTCGGGCTCGATCCCGCCGCCGGCGACCGGCTGCCGCACGAATTCTCCGGCGGCCAGCGCCAGCGCATCGGGCTGGCCCGCGCATTGGCGCTGAAGCCCGACGTGCTGATCGCCGACGAGGCGGTGTCGGCGCTCGACGTCTCGGTGCAGGCGCAGGTGCTGCGGCTGCTCGCCGATCTGCGCGAGCGGCTCTGCCTGTCGATCGTCTTCATCACCCACGATCTGCGCGTCGCCGCGCAGATCTGCGACCTCGTCGCTGTGATGAAGGACGGCGAAGTCGTCGAACACGGCCCCGCCGGCGAGGTCTTCAACGCGCCGAAGCATCCCTACACGCAGGCGCTGCTGGCCTCGATCCCGGGCGGCGATTTCGCGCGGAGCCATCCGGTGGAAGCGGTGGTGTAGGCGCCACGCAGCAGGCGCCGTCATCCTGAGGTGCGCGCTCTTGCGCGCCTCGAAGGATGCGGCCACAGGCACGTGCGGCCCATCCTTCGAGGCCCGCCGCGCCGCGCTAGGCGCGGCCCGACAGCACCTCAGGATGACGCTGTGCGTGGGGGTAGGCGCTGAAAGAGGTTGGGAGTCGTACTCACCTCTGTGAGAGCTCCGCGACACTTTCCACCCGGATGGCCGGGCTTGACCCGGCCATCCACGTCTTCCAATGCTGAACGGCTCGAGAACGTGGATGCCCGGGACGAGCCCGGGCATGACGGTTGAAAGGTTGGAGCGGAATCGCGCAGGCAGGCGAACTACGCGATCTCCTTGCTGTCGCGGTGCCGGTACAGCACCATCATCAGCGGCGCGAAGGGGCGGAGCAGTTCGTTGGCGGGGATCGGCGTCGGCTCGGTGAAGGGCAGCGCCAGTTCGCCGTCCGGCACGCCGCGCACCGCTTTCGACAATTCGTCGCCGAGCGCGATCGACAGCGCGACGCCGCGGCCGTTGCAGCCGGTCCAGCCATAGGCATTGGGGCCGAGGCGGTGGATGTGCGGCAGATAGTCCGTGGTCATGCCGATGAAGCCGTTCCAGACGTAGTCGAACTGCACCTCGCCGATCTGCGGCCACAGGCTCTGCAACCGCTTGCCGACACGCGCCCGCAAGGTCGCGGCCTGATTGAACGGCCGGATGATCGCGCCGCCGGTGACGAAGCGGTTGCGGGCGTCGAAGCGGCCGAAGATCAGCTCGCCATGCGTATCCGACATCGCCTGACGGCCGGGGATCATGCTCTTGCGCACATTATCGCCGAGCGGCTGCGTCGCCATCTGCCACGACCGCACCGGCATCACTTCACTTGCGATCGCCGGCGCCAGCGTCTTGGCGAACTCGCCGGTGTAGGCGTTGCTGGCGACCACCAGCGCACGGCCGCTGAGCTCGCCCTGCGCGGTCTTGACGATCCAACGGTCGCCCTGCCGCTCGATGCTCACGGCCGGCGAGCGCGCAAAGATGCGGCCGCCCTGCGCCAGCACCGTGCGTGCCAGCCCGCGCGCCAGCGCCAGCGGATTGATGTGGCCGCCGGTCCTGTTCCAGAACCCGCCGAACCAGGCGTCGGAGCCGAGCATGGCGCGGATCTGGTCGCGCGACAGCAATTCGACCGGCGCGCCGAATTTCGACCATTGCCGGACGCGGCGCTCGGCGATCTTGATCCGGCCCGGCGAATGCACCGGCTGCACCCAGCCATTCTGCTCCTGCTCGGCGGCGATGCCGTGGCGCTTCACCACATCGAACAGGATCGAGGCGCTGTCGCGAATGAGGCCCACCAGCCGCTCGCCGGCGGCGCCGTGTTTGGCGACGATGTCCTCCGGATCGGGCCGCGACAGCGTCGGGATCACCTGGCCGTTGTTGCGACCGGACGCGCCCCAGCCCGGCTCGGCGGCCTCGACCACCGCGACGTCGACGCCCGCTTCGCGCAGATGCAGCGCCGTCGACAGCCCGCTGAAGCCGGCACCGATCACCACGACGTCGGCCGTCTCCGTGCCGCGCAGCTCGGGCAGCTCCGGCCCCGGCGGCGTCACCGCAGCCCACAGCGAATCCGGCCAGCGCACATCGGCAGTCATCCTCAATCCTTCCATATCGATTTCAATCGCCCCCACCTCCGACATGCGTCGGGTTGCGGCGCCGCGGCGATGTCGCTAGCCTTATATGCAAGAATTTTGGGGAGTTGAGCCAGCGTGTCACTGCAATATGTCATCGGAATCGATCACGCCGTGGTCATGGTCGGCGATCTGGATGCGGCCGCGGCCAATTGGCAGCGGCTCGGCTTCACGCTGTCGCCGCGCGGCACCCACAGCCCGGCGCTCGGCTCCGGCAATTACACCATCATGTTCGGGCAGGACTATATCGAGCTGCTCGGCATCCTGGCCCCGACCGAGCACAATGCGCCGAGCCGCGCCTTCCTCGCCGAACGCGGCGACGGCATCGAGCGGATCGCCTTCACCACCACCGACGCCGCCAAGGGCGCCGACGAACTGCGCGACCTCGGCCTCGATGCGGTCGGCCCGATCGATTTCGGCCGGCCGGTGCCGCTGCCGGGCGGCGGCGAAGGCGAGGCGCGCTTCAGCGTGTTCCAATGGCCGCTGCAGGAGGCGCCCGCCGGGCTGCGGATCTTCGCCTGCCAGCACCACACCCGCGATACCGTGTGGATTCCCGAACTGCAGCGCCACGCCAACGGCGCGACCGGGCTGGTGCGGGTGATCGTCACCGCGCCGCGGCCGGAGAGCGACGCCCGGCACCTGCTGCGGCTGATCGACGGCGAGCAGTTTTCCGAGCCCGACGGCAGCGTCGTGGTGCCGTCCGGATCGGACCGCGCCGAATTCGCCTTCGTGGCGCGTGATGTGCTGGCGCAGCACTATCCCGGCGTGGCGCTGGACGGCGTGCCGGAACGCGGCGGCGCCGGCCTGATCATCGCGGTGAACGACCTCGCCGCCTCCGAACAGGCGATCGGCGCCGCCGGCGTCAAGATCGGCGATCGTCTGGTGGTGCCGCCGCGCGCGGCCAACGGCGTGCTGCTGGTGTTCGTGGCGCGCTGACGCGCCACGGAGTTTTGCAGGAACCTTTTCCCGGTCGGACACGTTTTCGCGCCGTCGAGTCTGCTCGACGGTCTGAAGCGTGCGAGCGCCCCGCCAGGGGACGCCCGAATTCCGGGAGCGCCGGCCCTGCCGGCGACTGCAAATGTCCGACGCCTACGTCATCGAAGTGAGCTCACGCACCGCGGGCATCGTCGTCCGCGACGGACGCAATTTCTGCTTCTTCGCCGCCCATCGCGATTTCGACAGCCTCGAGCGGCAATCGTTCGGCTCGCTGGTCGCTGCGCACAAGGCCGCGATGCGCTGCGCCGAGGACATTCGCCATCCGAGGAAGGCCGCGGCCTGATCGGTCGCGCGTCGACCGAGGCTCGGTCGCGCGGGCGCTCGACCTGCCGGATGTTTCGGCATCGGCAGGCCACACGCCGGTGACGGCCAGGAAGATCCGAGCGGCCCTCAGCGGGCCAGGACGATCGAAACCTGAATCCGTCCGTCGGTGCGCAGCACCTCCATCGAGACGCCCTCGCCGTGCCGCCGGATCCGCAGATCGACGCTGGAATCGCCGAGACGCAGATCGCGCAGCACGACTTCGTTGAGGAACGCCGGCAGCCGCGGATTGACCAGACGGATCTCGCGGCGGTCGGCGTTGAACTGCACGCCGAGCGCAGCTTCGACCAGCGTGAACGGCGTGGCGCTGGCCCAGGCCTGCGGCGCGCAGGCCACCGGATACAGCGTCGGGCCGCGGCGCCGCTCGCGCTGGAAGCCGCAGAACAGTTCCGGCAGCCGGCGCAGCTCCATGTAGGACGCCGCCTCGAACAGCCCCTTGAACACCTTCTCGACCGCGGCCTTGAAGCCGTAACGCGCCAGCCCGAGCACGATGATCGCATTGTCGTGCGGCCAGATCGAGCCGTCGTGATACGACATCGGATTGTAGCGCGCCTCGCCGCAGGCGATGGTGCGGATGCCCCAGCCGGAGAAGAAATGCGGCCGCATCAGATCGGTCGCGACCAGCCGCGCGCGATCGGGCCGGACGATGCCGGTGAACAGCAACTGCCCGGCGTTCGAGCTGCGCACCTTGCACGGCCGCTTGGCGCCGTCGAGCGCGACCGCATAGGTGCCGAGTTCCTCGCACCAGAATGCGCGCTCGAACCGGGCGGCGAGTTGCTCGGCCTGCTGCTCGAGCTGCTCGGCCCGCGCCACCAGGCCCAGCCGATGGGCGCAGAGCGCGGCGAGCCGCTTGGCGGCGAACACATAGCCCTGCACTTCGGCGAGCGCGATATTGCCCTCGGCGAGCTTGCCGTCGGCGTGGAAAATCGCGTCGTAGGAGTCCTTCCAGCCCTGGTTCTGCAGACCTTGATCGGTGGCGCGCTGATACTCGACGAAGCCGTCGCGATCCGGATCGCCGGGTCCGTCGATCCAGCCGATCGCCTTCTCGATCGCAGGCCACAGTTCCTTCAACGTCGAGTCGTCGCCGGTGCGCTCGACATAGAGGCCCGCCAGCATCACGAACAGCGGCGTCGAATCCACGCTGCCGTAATATTGCGCGAACGGCACCTCGCGCAGCGCCGCCATCTCGCCGCCGCGCATCTCGTGCAGGATCTTGCCCGGCTCGGCGTCGTTGAGCGGATCGACCGCCGTCGCCTGATGCGCCGCGAGCCGCCGCAACACGCCGCGCGCGATCCGCGGATCGATCCACAACATCTGCAACGCGGTGATCAGCCCGTCGCGGCCGAACGTGGTCGAATACCAGGGAATTCCCGCATACGGATAGCGGCCCTGCGGCGTCTCCGTCGTCAGCATGTTGAGGTCGGCCATCGCCTGGCACAGCACCTCGTTGAAAATGTCGTTCGACGTCTCGACGGTGGTGACGCCCAGCGTCGCCTGCCGCATCTCGCGCCGATGCGCCAGCAGGCTCTGGAAGAACGGCATCAGCTGCTGCGTCGCCGGCCTGTTGCAACTCACGGCCAGGAACACCGACGCCGTCTGCTGCGGCGCCAGCGTGAACTGATACACCGCGCGGTTGACCTCGAGCCGCGCCGGCGCCGGATCGAAGTGCATCGCGGTGCCACGGCTGGTGTCGTCGAGCCCGCGATAATCGAACGCGACATCGCACGGCGACAACCGCCGGCTCGCGCGCTCGCCGCGCCGCGGCCGGACGCTGCCGCGCACCTCGAACAGATCGGCGAAGTCGGTGTCGAAATCGAGCGAGAGCTCGAAGCTGGCTTCGGCGTCGCCGTGGTTCTGCAGCCCGATCCGTTGAAACGCGGTGCCGCGCCACAGGAAGATCGTGCGCACGATGTGCAGCAGATCCTTCGCCAGCACCAGGCGGCCGTCGCGATAGATGTCCGGATTGGTGAGGTCGACGGTGAGCGCCGAATTGTCGTCGCGCAGATTGGAGCCGAGCAGCAGCGGCTGCATGTCGTCGAGGCGGAGCTGCAGCCGCGCGAGATAGCGCGTATCGGCGTTGAACAGCCCGTCGCTGCCGCCGGCCGCCGCGCCGATATCGCCGTGGCTGTCGAGCACCAGGAAGGTGTCGTCGTGTTTCAGGGCGGTGCGCGGGCGCGACGGCCCGGTCATCGGAATGTAGAACGGCGATTCCGCTGCGGCGACAGCGTCTTCGGAAATTGATAGCGGGATCACGTCCGACAGCATCGATCGACCCTAACTGCGACTTGACTATGCGACCGAAGTCGCCGGGGACGCAAACGCGACGGTTTCAGGCGCCGTTCGTCACCAGCCCGGCCGATCGCGCGCGCCACCGGGCCACGATACGGCCCCCGGCGCTGCATCGGCCGGTCCGGCGGACCGTTCGACGATCCGGCCGGCAGGACATCGAGTTGTGGCGGTGCCGAGACGGAAAGCGGCCGGGAGAGGAACATGGAAGAAGTCTGCACGTCTAAGGAACTTCGCAACTGCGAGATCGTTCCCATCTCGGCAATTCCCCCGCATCGCTTGGAGCCGATGTCTGAGGCCCGGCTGGAGCCCATATCTGGAGCCTCATGTTGGAGCCCCGTTGAGCCCATGTCCGGCTCAGGTCTGGAGTGCACATCCCATCGCTGAAGCTACAGTTCACAATGATAACAGGAGACTACTCGATGCGCATCGCGCAGGTTGCTCCGCTGACGGAGGCGATTCCGCCCAAGCTTTACGGCGGCACTGAGAGAGTCGTGCACTGGTTGACCGAAGAGCTGGTCGCTCTCGGACATGACGTGACGCTGTTCGCGAGCGGCGATTCCACAACATCGGCGAAACTCGTGGCCACATGGCCGCGCGCGCTGCGCCTCGACGGTTCGGTGCGCGATGCGAATGCACTGCACATGGTGATGCTGGAGCAGGTGCGACGGCGTTGCGACGACGAGGAATTCGATCTGCTGCACTTCCACCTCGATTACTATCCCTGGTCCCTCTTCCGCCGCCAGCCGACGCCGTACCTCACCACGCTGCACGGACGTCTCGATTTGCCCGAGCATCAGCCGGTGTTCTCGACGTTCTCCGACGTGCCGGTGGTGTCGATTTCGGATTCGCAGCGGCGTCCGGTCCCCAAAGCGAACTGGATCCACACCATCCATCACGGGCTGCCGGCCGATCTTCTGACGCCGCTGGCGCGCAAGCTGGAATATCTCGCCGTGCTGGGACGAATCGCACCGGAGAAGGGCGTCGACCGCGCGATCCGGATCGCGATCCGCGCCGGCATTCCGCTGAAGATCGCCGCCAAGGTGGACTGCACCGATCGGGATTATTTCGACCAGGTGATCGAGCCGATGCTGCATCACCCGCTGATCGAGTTCATCGGCGAGATCGGCGATCAGCAGAAATCGGAATTCCTCTCGGGCGCGCTGGGGCTGCTGTTGCCGCTGGCCTGGCCGGAGCCGTTCGGTCTGGTGATGATCGAGTCGATGGCCTGCGGCACACCGGTGATCGCCTACAACCGCGGCTCGGTCCCCGAGATCATCGAAACCGGACTGACCGGCTTCATCGTCGAGGACGAGACCAGCGCGGTCGCGGCCGTGCATCAGCTCGCCGATCTCGACCGCTCCGCGATCCGTGCCCGGTTCGAGGAGCGTTTCACCGCGCGGCGGATGGCGCTGGACTATCTCGCCGCGTATCGCGGCCTGGTCGCAAGGACCGCGCCGCCGCGGATCTCGCTGGTCCCGGCCGAATAGCGGCCCGACGTTTCGTCGAGCTGAACTTTCTCACTTAGTCGTCATGCCCGGCCTTGTGCCGGGCATCCACGTCTTTACCGCGTGTCGAGAAAAGACGTGGATGGCCGGGACGAGCCCGGCCATGACGGTTTGTGGATGTGACGACCCGCTGGTCCCCGGCGCGCGTGTCAGCGCTTGGCCCCGATGCGGCAGTTATACGCCTTGCGGAAGCCGGCGGCCCGGGCGTCGTCCTCCGAGCAGAACCAGCGGTTCAGCTTGATCAAAGCGGCGTAGCTCGGGCAGCCCGGCAACTGATAGACGCCGACATTGCCGGTGATGCGGGCGCGCTTGGCGAGCTTGCCCTTGATGGTGCAGCCTTCCGGCCTCGCCGGCATATCGGGAAACAGCGCCGAACGGGTCTCGGCCTGGCGATCGTCGCGGCAGGCCGCTCCGCGCAGTGGCGCGGTCTTGTCCCACCGCCGGAAGTTCTCAGGCGCGACGAAGCAGCCTTTCCACAAGCCGGTGTGATCGTCCATTGCCTTGGACTGATCGGCAGCGAAGCGGCCTTTGGAATCAGAATTGAATGCGAGGCCGGCCTGCACCAGCCGCCGGCTCAGGCCGAGGTCGTCGCCGGCGATGGCGCAGCCGCCGATCCGGCGGCCCTTGAACACGGGATCGGGGCCGAGATCGCGGCAATTGACTTTGCGGCCGGCGATCAGCTTGGCCGCGGCGTCGCGGGCTTCGATCCCGCAGGCGGAGGGATCGGCGAACTCGCTCAGGCAACGCTGGTCGAGCTCCGGCGCATCGATGCCCTCGAGCCGATAGGTGACGCCGCCGAGCTGCAGCGTCGCGGCGTCCTTGATCACCGCATCGGCCGCGAAGGCCGGCGTGCCGAGCAGCAATGCCAAAACGAAGATGACCGCAACCATTCCCCGCGCCCTCACGGTTTCCGCCGGCGCGGCGGGATCTGAATCGCCGCGCCCTCGCCGCAGCTATAGCGTGATTCCGCGTGGCCGCCTGCAACGATCGCGCAGGACGGACTGCAAAATGTGGCGGTGATCAGTAGCCGTAATCGCGATAGATCGAGTCCCAAAACGCCGGCGGCGGGGTCCGGCGCCATTCGCCGACGGCCCTGTATTGCGGCCCGCAGCCGCCACAGGCGCCGGTCGGCACCAGATGCTGGACGTATTGCGGCGGCGCCTCGACCCAGATCACCGGCGGCGCCTGCGGAATTCCGATCGGGCGCGGCGCGTAATAGGTGACCGGCGCGGGCGCGGCCCGGTAGGCCGATCGGTACGGCGCCGGCGGATAGTCCGCGGCCATCGCCGCCGTGGCTGTCACCAGACCCGCTACCAAAGGAACCATAAACCGGACTGTACGCACCGACGCTACTCCGAACCGAACCGATGCAGCACGCTCGCACGATATCGTAAACAAAGCCTGCAGACGGCTCGCAGGCCGGATCGGCCGCTCGACCGGCGGCCCGTACTCGTACCAGCCGCCGCATTAACGACTGGGCGAGGTTTGCCCGGCAATCTCAATCCGAACAATTCGATTCGAATTGTCCAGGCCGATGCAAGGGGCCGGGAGCCGCTCGTCCAAGCTATGACGTGGACGCCGCTCTTCAACCAAGACCGTGTCCGAACGCGTATCGCAAATTCACACCGATCCAGGATGTTGCCGGCACTGCTCATTCCCTGACCCTTTTGGCACGCCCGCACCGTCACCAGCCTCCCCACCGGGAGCACTGGATTGCCGAAGGCTGCGGCGCAATCAGGAATCGCCGTCATGAGTCTTCGTACGCGCATCACGCTCGCTTTGATCGCCGCTTCGGTGCTGACCGCGGCCGTCCTGCTGATCGGATCGATCACCACCATCAGCGACATCATCCGCCGCGCCGACGACCGCGAACTACGCGGCCACTACGATGCGGTGATCTCACAGCTCGCGCAGGAGGCCCGGCAGGCGGCGGCGATGAGCGCCGTCGTCGCCGCGATGCCGGCTGCGCAGCAGGCTCTGGCGCGTCGCGACCGCCAGGGGTTGTTCGACCTCTTCCTGGCGGGCTTTCCGTTTCTCAAGTCGCAATACGGCGTCGATCAGTTCCAGTTCCACGTTCCGCCGGCGACGTCGTTCGCCCGCATCCACCAGGCCCAGAAATTCGGCGACGACCTGTCGGGCTTCCGCAAGACGGTGGTCGAGGCCAATCGCGACCGCAAGGCGATCGTCGGTCTGGAGTCGGGCGTCGCCGGACTCGGCATCCGCGGCGTGGTGCCGGTGGCGCACGACGGCAAACATGCCGGCACGGTCGAATTCGGCCTGACCTTCGGCCAGGGCTTCTTCGACAAGTTCAAGCAGGAGCGGGGCGTCGATGTCGCCCTGCATCTGAGCAAGCCCGACGGCTCGGTCGCCGCGCCAGTCGGCACGATCCGCGGCCCGAGCTTCTTCACCCCCGCCGAGATCCGGAAGTCCGCGGGCGGCGCGGTGACGACCCGTCAGGCCGACGACGCCAGCGGCAAGCCGATGGCGATGCTGCTCGGCCCGGTCAAGGACTTCTCCGGCCATCCGATCGGCGCGCTCGAAATCGCGATGGACAACAGCGAATATGCCGCCGCCACCAGCAACGCCTATCTGCTCGCCATCCTCGCCTCGGTGGGAGCCCTGGTGCTGGCCGCGATCACCGGCTTCATCATCGCCGGCGGCATCTCGCGGCCGATCCTGTCGCTGTGCGAGGCGATGCGCGGCCTCGCCGGCGGCGATCTGTCGATTGCGCTGCCGCCGCTGAAACGAAAGGACGAGGTCGGCCAGATGATCGACGCGGTCGGCGTCTTCCGCGAGAGCATGATCGAAACCGAGCGGCTGCGCGCCGATCAGGCCGAAGCGGCGCGGCGGCAGGCGGCACAGCGCCGCGACGAGATGCACGGCCTCGCCGAGTCGTTCGAGGCGGCGGTCGGCCGCATCGTCGAGACGGTGTCGTCGGCCTCGACCGAACTCGAAGCCTCCGCCGGCGCGCTGACCGCCACCGCCGACCGCTCGCTCGACATCGCCACCGCGGTCGCGGCGGCGTCGGAGGAAGCGTCCACCAACGTCCAATCGGTCGCCTCCGCCACCGAGGAGATGACCTCGTCGGTCGGCGAGATCGGCCGCCAGGTCCGGGAATCGGCGCAGATCGCCCGCGACGCGGTGAGCCAGGCCGAGACCACCAACGCCCACGTCGCCGAACTGTCGCGCGCCGCCGCACAGATCGAATCCGTCGTCGAGCTGATCAACAAGATCGCCGGCCAGACCAATCTGCTGGCGCTCAACGCCACCATCGAGGCGGCGCGCGCCGGCGAGGCCGGCCGCGGCTTCGCCGTGGTCGCCGCCGAGGTCAAGGCGCTGGCCGAGCAGACCGCGACCGCCACCAGCGACATCGCCCGCTACGTCGGCAGCATCCAGAGCGCGACCGGCGAGTCGGTGGCGTCGATCGGTTCGATCGGCCAGACCATCAACCGGCTGTCGGAGATCGCGGCCGCGATCGCGTCGGCGGTCGAACAGCAGGGCGTCGCCACCAGGGAAATCTCGCGCAATGTCCACCACGCCGCCGAGGGCACCCATCAGGTCACCGTCAACATCGCCGAGGTTCAGCGCGGCGCCACCGAGACCGAACTCGCCTCCACCAGCGTGCTGGCGGCGGCGCATTCGCTGTCGGAAGAGAGCAACGCCCTGAAAAAGGAAGTCGAGCACTTCCTGCATTCGATCCGCGCCGCCTGAGGCGCCGCCCCCGCCCGCCGGCATGGCGGCGCCGCTTCCGTGTCGCTTCCCGCGGCCCGGATCGCTTGCTACAACGCGCCATGCCCGACGCTTCCAGTGAACCGCGCGCGATGTCCTTCGAGGACAAGGCGCGCATGATCCAGCTCCGCCGCTCGATCCATGGCGCCATCATCGGCCTGCAGCTCGATCGCTTCGCGCCGGGCGAGGCCTGGAGCAGCCTGCCCTATCATCCGGTGTTCGTCGGCGACATCAGAACCGGCGTGATTCATGGCGGCGTCGTCACCGCGATGCTCGACGAGAGCTGCGGCATGGCGGTGCAGCTGGCGCTGCCGGGCACGGCGGCGATCGCCACGCTGGATCTGCGCATCGACTATCTGCGGCCGGCGACGCCCGGCCAGGCGATCCGGGCGCACGCGCATTGCTATCACCTCACCCGCTCGATCGCCTTCGTGCGCGCCACCGCCTATCAGGAGTCCGAGGCCGACCCGATCGCCAGCGCCACCGCGATGTTCATGATCGGCGCCAACCGCACCGACATGCTGCGGCAGGAGCCGAAGGTGCGCTTCGACACGCCGGCGCCGCTGCAGGCCCCGGACGATCCCGGCGGCGCCGACGGCCTTCTCGCCATCAGTCCGTATCCGCGCTTTCTCGGCATCCGCGTCGACGCCGACGCCGAGCCGGTGATGCCTTACGATCCGAAACTGGTCGGCAATCCGATCCTGCCGGCGCTGCATGGCGGGGTGATCGGCGCATTCCTCGAAACCGCGGCGATCGTCGGCGTCCACCGCGAGATCGGCCTCGCCACCGCGCCGAAGCCGATCGGCCTGACGGTGAACTATCTGCGCTCCGGCCGCCCGCTCGATACTTACGCCCGGGTCTCGATCGTCAAGCAGGGCCGCCGCGTCGTCGCGTTCGAGGCGCAGGCCTATCAGGCCGATCCGTCCAAGCCGATCGCGTCCTGCTACGGCCATTTCAAGCTGCGGGCGGAGCCCGGCTGAAACAACGCCGCAACCGCGCCGTGCAGCGCGATTTGCGGCATCGGCTTAAACGGCGATTCACCACTTTTCGGCACGCGCATCGGACTTCACCGGGGATTCAGCTTTCGTCGAATAGGTCTTGCTCGCAACAGGTACTGAAGAACCGCGAAACGTTCACCCGAGCGCGACGCGGCGCCGCCTCGAGATCAAGATGACGCTGAGCAGCAAGGTCGCGAACACCGTCTACATCGAATTCGTTCGACTGCTGTACACGGCGCGCTGGCCCATCGCGGTGGTCGGCGCCGCGATCCTGATGGTGGGGCTGGCCGTCGGCCGGCAGACCGGCGATCTCGTCGCCCCGGCGATCGGCATCATCGGCATGCTGGTGACGGTCGGGCGGCTCGCGCTGTGCGTCGCCTTCGATCGCACCGTGCAGCGCCGGCCGCTCGATCTCGCCTCCGCCAAAGTGTGGGAGCGGCGCCTCGCCATCGGCGTGATCGCCACCGGCGTCTGTGTCGGCGGCTTTGCGGTGCGCTGCTTCCTGCTGCCCGATCTGACCGCCCATATGGTCGCCGGCGGGCTCGTGTTCGGCTACTGCGCCGGGACGACGACGCGCTTTTCGATCCGTCCATGGATCGTCAAAGCCAGCCTCGGCGTCTCCGTCATCCCGGCGGTGTCGGCGGCATTGTGGAATTTCGATCTGATGCACGCCGCGCAGGCGCTGCTGTTCCTGATCTTCTTCTTCGGCGGCTTCGAGCTGATCGTCTACATCCACGACACCACCCGGGAGCAATTGACGTTGCGCGCCGAGGCCGCGCATCTGGCCCGCGCCGACGTGCTCACCAAACTGCCGAACCGGCTGCGCCTCGCCGAGCATTTCGAAGAGACCGCGGCCCGGCTGCGGCGGCACAAGGAAGGCTTCGCCGTGATCGGCGTCGATCTGGATTTCTTCAAGGAGGCCAACGACCGGTTCGGCCACGCCACGGGCGACGAATTGCTCCGGATGGTCGCGACACGGCTGACCGGACTGTTGCGGGAGCACGACCTCGCCGCCCGGATCGGCGGCGACGAATTCGTCGTGATCCAGGCCGACGTCTCCGACCGCCGCGACGTCGAACGGCTGTGCCGCCGCATCGTCGAGACGCTGTCCGCCCCCTATGCGATCGACGGCCACAGCATCACGCTGGGCGCCAGCCTCGGCACCGCGATCGCGCCCGACGACGGCACCAGCCTCGACGATCTGCTCGCCAAGGCGGACGCGGCGCTGTACGCGGTCAAACGCAACCGCTCCGGGCGAACATCGGGCGCTGCAGCCGCACGCGACGCCGCTCCGCTCGCGCCGGATGTGCCGGACGGCGCAGAGCCGACGCGCGGAGCGCCGCAGCCGCTGCAATTCCACGCCTGATCAGGCCGCCCGGTCGCCTTCGACCAGCCGCCAGACGTGGCGGGCGATCATCAGGTCCTCGTCGGTCGGGATCACCCAGACCGAGACCTTGCTGTCGGCGATGCTGATGCGCGCGGCGCCCGCAGCGTGCGCATTGGCGGCGGCGTCGAGCGTGACGCCGAGCCACGCCGCCTGGGCGCACACCCGCTTGCGGATCTCGGCGGAGCGCTCGCCGATGCCGGCGGTGAATACCAGCGCGTCGAGCCCGCCGAGCGCGGCGGCGAGCGAGCCGAGCTCGCGGCCGATGCGATAGACGAACAACGCGACCGCTTCCTCGGCATGCGGATCATCGCTGGCCAGCAGCGTCCGCATGTCGTCGCTGATGCCGGAGACGCCGAGCAGGCCCGATTTGCGATACAGCAGATCGCTGATCTCGGCGGGCGTCATGCCCTTCTGCTCCAGCAGATACAGCACCACGCCGGGATCGAGCACGCCGGTGCGACTGCCCATCATCAGGCCGTCGAGCGCGGTGAAACCCATCGTCGTCGCCACGCTCTTGCGCGCCCGCATCGCGCACATGCTGGCGCCGCCGCCGAGATGCGCGACCACGACGCGGCCCTCGGCGACCGCCGCCCCGGCCACGCCCGGCAGCGCGCTGGCGATGTATTCGTAGGACACGCCGTGAAAGCCGTAGCGGCGGATGCCCTGCGCAATCAGATCGCGCGGCAGCGCGAACCAGGTGGCGAGCGGCGGCAATCCGTGGTGGAACGCTGTGTCGAAACAGACGATCTGCGGCAGCCGGGGATCCAGTCTCGCCAGCGACTCGATCGCCGCGATGCTGTGCGGCTGATGCAGCGGCGCCAACGGAATGAAGCCGCGCAGCCGCTCGATCACGCCGGCATCGACGCGCACCGGCGCGTCGAACAGATCGCCGCCATGCACCACGCGGTGCCCCGCCGCGGCGAGCCGCCGTTCGGGAAAGCGTTGCGCGATCCAGCCCATCAGGGTTCGGATCGCCTCCTCATGGCCGGCGCCGTCGGCCAGATAGGCGTCGTGGACGGTCGCGCCGTGGCGATCGACCACCTTGTGGTGCGGGCGATGGCCGAGGCTGCCGATGCCGCCCTCGCAGATCAGGCAGTCCTGCGTCGGCTCGGTGTGCGCCTCGTACAAGGCGAATTTGACGCTCGACGAGCCGGCATTCAGCACCAGCATCATGTCGTTCATTCGGCGCCCCCGGACGACACGCTGGGCAGCGCCGCGGTCCTGTGGCGCGCGACCAGCAGGGCGATCGCGCAGGAGCTGAGCCGGGCCAGCGTGTTGTCGGCGCGGCTGGTGAGCACGATCGGCACCCGCGCGCCGAGCACGATGCCGGCGACATGCGCGCGCGCCAGATATTCGAGCTGCTTGGCCAGCATGTTGCCGGCCTCGAGGTCCGGCACCACGAAGATGTCGGCGAAGCCGGCGACCGGCGAGACGATGCCCTTGGTCTTGGCGGATTCGGCCGACACCGCATTGTCGAACGCGAGCGGGCCGTCGAGAATGCCGCCGGTGATCTGGCCGCGCTCGGCCATCTTGCACAGCGCCGCCGCGTCCAGCGTCGAGCGGATGCTCTCGGTGACGGTCTCGACCGCCGACAGGATCGCGACTTTCGGCTGGGCGATGCCGAGCGCATGCACCAGGTCGATCGCGTTCTGGATGATGTCGCGCTTGTCGGTCAGCGTCGGATAGATGTTGATCGCGGCGTCGGTGACGAACAGCGCCCGCGGATAGTCCGGCGCATCGATCGCATAGACGTGGCTGATACGCCGCGCGGTGCGCAGGCCGCGCACCGGATCGACCACCGCGCGCATCATCTCGTCGGTGTGCAGCGCGCCCTTCATCAGCGCCTCGACCTTGCCGGCGCGCGCCATCGCCACGGCTTCGGCGGCCGCGGCGTCGCTGTGCTCGGTGGCGACGATCTCGAAAGACGACAGGTCGAGATCGGCCTGCACCGCGGCGGCGCGTATCCGCGCGGCGGGCCCGACCAGCACCGGCACGATCAGCCCTTCGCGCGCCGCCTCGACGGCGCCGAGCAGCGACGGCGTATCGACCGGGTGCACCACCGCGACCCGCAGCGGCTGCAGCCCCTGCGCCATCTCGATCAGCCGCTCGTGCCGCCGCGCCGCCGGGTGCAGATCGAGCTCGGGCAATTGCACGCGCGGGCGCGAGATCTTCTCGACCGGGGCGATCACTTCGGCGAGGCCGACAATCACCTCCTCGCCGTTCTGGTTGGTGGCGCGGCAATCCAGCAGCAGCCGCTTCTTGGCGTCGTTCTTTTCCTTGACCTTGACGCAGACGGTGACGGTGTCGCCGAGCAGCACCGGGCGGAGGAAGCGCAGCGACTGGTCGAGATAGATCGTGCCGGGGCCGGGCAATTGCGTGCCGAGCAGCGTCGAGATCAGCGATCCGCCCCACATGCCGTGCGCCACCACCTGATGGAAGTGGTCGCTCTTGGCGAAGGCGGCGTCGACATGCATCGGATTGACGTCGCCCGACATCACCGCGAACACTTCGATATCGCGATAGGTCAGCGTCCGCACCAGGCTCGCGGTGTCGCCCACCGCGATCTCGTCGAAGGTGCGATTTCGAATCTGCTCCATGATGTCTCCAGGCGTCCGGACGGTCAGCCGACGACGTGATATCCGGCGTCGATGTATTCGATGTTGCCGGTGAGCGCGCGGGCGCCGTCGCCGACCAGGAAGGTCGCGACCTGGCCGACGTCGTCGATGCCGACGAGCTGGTGCGCCGGGGCGCGGGCGCGGGTGCGCTCCATCAACTCGTCGAAGCGGGCGATGCCGGAGGCGGCGCGGGTCTTCAGCGGCCCCGGCGACAGCGCGTGGACTCGGATGCGCTTCACCGCCAGTTCGGCCGCCATGTAGCGCACCGAGCTTTCCAGCGCGGCCTTCACCGGCCCCATCAGATTGTAGTCCTCGACCACCTTCTCGGAGCCGTAGAACGTGACCGTCAACAGACAGCCGCCGTCCCGCATCAGCGGCTCGGCGAGCTTCGCCATCCGGATGAAGGAATGGCAGGACACGTCCATCGCCATCGCAAAGCCGGCCTGCGAGCAATCCACCACCCTTCCGTGCAGATCCTCCTTCGGGGCGAAGGCGATCGAATGCAGCAGGAAGTCGAGCCGGCCCCAGGTCTCGCCGATCTGCGCGAACACCGCCTCGAGCTGGCCCGGCTCGCGGACATCGCAGGGCAGCACGATCGGGCTTTGCAACTGTTCGGCGAGCGGCCCGACATGCGGCTTCGCCTTGTCGTTGAGATAGGTGACGGCCAGCTCTGCGCCGGCGTCGCGGAAAGCCCGGGCGCAGCCGAAGGCGATGCTCTCCGCATTGGCGATCCCGACCACCAGTCCCTTTTTACCTTGCAGCGTCATTCTCACCCTACCGCGTTACGGCGACTCCCTAACCCGGCCGGTGTGTCATTGGCGTGACCGGCGCGCTTCGACCATCGATCAATGGTGAGATGTCGCAGCCGCAGCAAGACCACCGGCGTGCGGGCTATTTCAGCAATTGACGCCGCAATTTCAGCAGTTCCTTGCGCCGCGCCGGCGAGGTCTCGGGATACGACATCTTCAGCGCTTCGATCGTTTCCAGAATGACCTGCGACACGATCAGTCGGGTGTTCTGCTTGTCGTCGGCCGGCACCACATACCAGGGCGCATCCTCGGAGCTGGTTTCGCTGAGGCAATGCGCATAGGCGTCCATGTAGTCGTCCCAGTACTTGCGCTCCTCGATATCGGCGACGCTGAACTTCCAGTTCTTGTCCGGCTCGTCGATCCGCGCCAAGAAGCGCTTGCGCTGCTCCTCCTTCGACAGATGCAGGAAGAATTTAACGATCCGCGTGCCGTTGGCGTGCAGATGCTGCTCGAGATCGCGGATCGAACGATAGCGTTTGTGCCAGAACTGCTTGCCGAAATTGGTGCCGTTCGGCACAGCCTCGCTCAGCAGAATATTCGGGTGGACGCGGACGATCAGCACCTCCTCGTAATAAGAGCGGTTGAAGATGCCGATCCGGCCGCGCTCCGGCAGATCCCGCGTGGTCCGCCACAGGAAGTCGTGCTTCAGCTCGGCGGGGCTCGGATGCTTGAAGCTGAACACCTGGCAGCCTTGCGGATTGACCCCGGACATCACGTGCTGGATCGCGCCGTCCTTGCCGGCCGCGTCCATCGCCTGGAAGATCAGCAGGATCGCATGGCGGTTGCTGGCGTAGAGCAGCTTCTGTTGCTCGGCCAGCCGCACCACGTGGCTACGCAGCATTTCCTGGTAGTTTTCCTTGGATTCGTAGAACGGCTCGACCTGCGTGGGCCATTGATCGAGGACGACCTTGGTGCCTTCCTCGACGCGAAACTGCTTGGTCTTGATTTTCATTTCCGTCCTTTCAGCTCCCGGATCCGGCCCCCGCCAGGCGCATCCGGTGGCCCGCAATCGCCTGCAACCCAGCCGGGCACCGGCCCGGCGGCGGCCACAATAGTCAGCCTTCGTTCATCATCGGTAACGTATACACGTTTGGTCTGATCAGGGAGCCGTCTGGCGCGCGGACCGGACACAAAGCGACCGCAATTTGACGCAATGTCCGGCCGAACCGCTAGGCTTGCTGATCACGCCCATCTTGTGAGATCAGCGGGAACCGGTATGGTGCAGCGAGCGAGGGCCCCACGCCAGGGCCACAGCGACGCGCCTGCCGCCACCAGCCGAGCAATCGCCGCCCTCAACGGCTGACAAGATACTCACCGACATGGAAACGTCCGTTCAGACCAAGCTTCTCGCCGCACAGTCGCGCCGCACCACCTCGGCGCGGATCGCGATGTTCGCGTTGCCGCTGCTGCTGCTCGCGCCCGCTTTGTGGAACGGCTACCCGCTACTCCAGTACGATACCGGCGGCTATCTGGCCCGCTGGTACGAAGGCTATCTGGTGCCGAGCCGGTCGACCACCTACGGCCTCTATCTGCATCTCGGCGAATCCTCGCAGTTCTGGCTCAACCTCGGTTTCCAGGCGATCGTCACGCTGTGGATCCTGCAGCTGACGCTGCGGGTGTTCGGCATCACCCGGCCGTTCCGGCTGGCCGCGATCGGCGTCGCGCTGGTTGCCACCACGGCGCTGCCGTGGATCACCAGCATGTTGCTGACCGATATCTTCGCCGGTCTCGCGGTGCTGGCGCTGTTCCTGCTGATGGCCTGCCGCGACCGCACGTCGGGACTCGAGAAAGGGCTGCTGATCGCCTTCGCCGCCTTCGCCGCCGCCACCCACAGCGCCACGCTCGGCGTGCTGGCGGGGCTGTGCTGCGCCGGCTGGCTGCTGCTGCCGTTGCTACGCGGCCGGCTGTCGGCGATGGGTCTGATGCAGGGCAGCATGACGGTCGTCGCCGGCTCGCTGCTGCTGCTCGCCAGCAACTACGCGCTGTCCGGCACCGTGGCGTGGACGCCCGGCGGCTCCAGCGTCGCGTTCGGCCGGATGCTGCAGGACGGCATCGTCAAGCGCTATCTCGACGATCACTGCGCCACCGTGAAGCTCAAGCTCTGCCCCTACAAGAACGAGCTGCCGCCGACCGGCGACGACTTCCTGTGGGGCGGCAACAACATGTTCGACAAGCTCGGCCGCTTCGAGGGGCTGAGCGGCGAAATGGAGTTCATCTCGCGCGAGGCGGTGAAAGCCTATCCGTGGATGCAGGCCAAGGCCGCCGCCAAGGCGACCTGGGACCAGCTCGTGCATGTCGGCACCGGCGAAGGCACGAACGGCTGGCTGCCGCATACTTACGGCATCATCGAGCGCTATCTGCCCGACCAGGCGGCGACGATGCGCGCAGCGCGGCAGCAGCATTGGGACATCAATTTCAACGCGATGAACTGGGTGCACATTCCGGTGGCGCTCGGCTCGATGGCGCTGCTGCTGGTGATCCTCGGCCGCGCGGCTTGGCGTCGCGAACTCGATGACGTCTCGCTGCTCGCCGGCTTCGTCGCCACCGCGCTGCTCGGCAATGCGCTGATCTGCGGCGTGATCAGTGGCCCGCACGATCGCTACGGCGCACGGATCGTCTGGATCGCCACCTTCGTGGTACTGATCGCCGCGATCAAATACTTCGTCGACGGCCGCAACACCCACGGCGACGAAGCAACGGACTGATCACCGATCTCCGCTCATCAAAAAGCCGCCCGGGAGATCCCGAGCGGCTGATCGATTTGGGGAAGCCCTGCCGTTACGGGCAGGAATGCCGGTTGCCGTCGTAGCCCAGATAGGTGCCCGACGCCGGGTCGTAGGACTTGAAGCGCTGCGAGCAATACGCCACCGCGTCGCCCTGCGCCGCCTGCGCCTGGCTGTTGGCGATCGCGCCGCCGATGATCGCGCCGGCGGCGAGGCCGCCGAGCGCCGCGCCGGCCCCGTAACCATAACCGCGGTGACCGTAGCCGCGATGACCATAGCCATAGCCGCGGTGGCCATAGCGCGGGCCGCCGTGCCAGCCGCCGCGATGACCGCGGTACTGCACCTGCTCGACATTCGGCGCCGCCACGGTGGGCTGGACACCGGCCATCAGCGGCGCGGCCGCAGCCGGAACCGTGGCGACCGCCAGCGATCCAGCGATCAGCGCCATGGCCGGCAGCATGTGAGTCATCTTCATCATCGAATTCTCTCCTTGTGTGCTGTCTGCCTAGCTAACGGCCGCCCCTCCGCGACGTTCCGCTTTTCCCCGCCCGCGGCGACAATTCGCCCGCATTGTGCCCCATCGTACGAACATCTGACTGGAACCCGGATGCTGCGCTCGATGTGAAGCATTCACGACTGACGCGACCGACCGCGTCGTGTAAACAGCAGCGGGTCGCATGGGGGAACTTCGGTCGATGCCGCGCTACATGGCAGCTCTGAAATATCTCGGCCTCGGCCTGCTGGTGATTCTGCTGCTCGGATTGGCGATCGCGCCGTTTTCCAAACGCGTCGTCGAGCAATGGTCGCGCAGCGACGTCGAGGGCCGCTCGCGGCTGGTCTACAACGCGATCCAGGGTCAGATCGTCGGCGCGATGGCCGACGACAACGTCGTGCAGCTCTCGGTGAGTTTCGAGGCGGTCGCGCTCGATCAGCGCATTCTCGCGGTCGGCCTGTGCAGCAGTCAGGGCCAGCTGATCGCGCCGACCCGGTTGATGCCGGCGACGTTTTCCTGCGAGAAGGTGGCCCGCTCCGAGGGCGAGAGTTTCTCGACCATCGTGATCGATGGCCGCCGGGTGATGGTCGGCGCGTTCCCGATCGTCGATCGCGCGCGCAAATCCTATCTGGTCATCCTGCACGATCTCAGCTTCGTCGACGTCCGCTCCAGCGAGGCACAGGGCTTCATGATCGCGGCGCTGGTCGGCGTGGCGCTGATGATCGCCGGCACCGCGGCGATCATCGTCGTGATGGTGCTGCGCGGCTGGATGGCGGCGCTGCGGCGGGCGGTCGACGACGTGCGTTCCGGCGCGGCGCCGCCATTGCGGCAACGCGACCCGTCGGCGATCGACCTGCAGATCAAGAAACTGCTGAGCGAAGTCGAAACCGGCCGCCATTCGATCAGTTCGGCGCAGATCGACTGGTCGCCGGCGACGCTGCAGCAATTGCTGCATTCGACCCTGCCGGACGCCGAAGTGCTGATCGTCTCCAACCGCGAGCCCTACATCCACAATCGCGACGGCGACCGCACCGAGGTGCAGATCCCGGCGAGCGGCCTGGTGTCGGCGCTGGAACCTGTGATGCGCGCCTGCGGCGGCACCTGGATCGCGCACGGCAGCGGCAATGCCGACCGCGACACGGTGGATTCCCACGACCGCATCGAGGTGCCGCCGGATCATCCGTCCTACAGGCTGCGCCGGATCTGGATCACCGACGAGGAACAGGACGGCTTCTATTACGGCTTCGCCAATGAGGGCATGTGGCCGCTGTGCCATATCGCCTTCGTACGGCCGACGTTCCGGGAATCCGACTGGAAGGCCTATCAGCGGATCAACGAGCGCTTCGCCGCCGCCGTCGTCGAGGAGGCGAAGACCGACAACCCGATCGTGCTGGTGCAGGACTATCACTTCGCGCTGGCGCCGCGGATGATCCGCGATCGTCTACCGAAGGCGACCATCATCACCTTCTGGCACATCCCGTGGCCGAACGCCGAGACCTTCAGCATCTGTCCGTGGAAGGAGCAGATCATCGACGGCCTGCTCGGCTCCACCATCCTCGGCTTCCACACCCAGTTCCACTGCAACAATTTCTTCGAGACCGTCGATCGCTTCGTCGAGAGCCGGATCGACCGCGAGCACGCCACCGTGACGCTGTCGGGCCACGAAACCATGGTGCGGGCCTATCCGATCTCGATCGAATGGCCGCCGGCGGCGCTGGACGGCCAGCCGCCGGTCGAAACCTGCCGCCGCGAGGTGCGCGAGGCGCTCGGGCTCGCCGCCGACGTCAGGATCGCGGTCGGCATCGAGCGCTTCGACTACACCAAGGGGATTCTCGACCGCATGAAGGCGGTCGACGATCTGCTGACGCGGCAGCCGCAATGGAAACGCCAGCTGGTGTTCGTCCAGGTCGCGGCGCCGACGCGCAGCAAATTGTCGAGCTACAGCACGCTGCAGGACGACGCGGTGGCGCTCGCCGACGACATCAACCGGCGGCACGGATCGGACGGCTACAAGCCGATCGTGCTGCTGATCCGGCATCACAGCGCGCGCGAGGTGTTCAAGCTGTTCCGCGCCGCCGACGTCTGCATCGTCAGCAGCCTGCACGACGGCATGAACCTCGTCGCCAAGGAATTCGCCGCCGCCCGCGACGACGAGCGCGGCGTGCTGGTGCTGTCGAGCTTCACCGGCGCCTCGCGCGAACTGTCCGAGGCGCTGATCGTCAATCCGTATCACGTCCACGAAACCGCGACCGCGCTCGACACCGCGCTGCGGATGCCGGAGCACGAACAGCAGGAGCGGATGCGCGCGATGCGTCAGCAGATCCGCGAGTGGAACGTGTATCGCTGGGCCGGCCGGATGCTGATCGACGCCGCCACCAGCCGCCGCCGCCAGCGCATTCTCGATCTCGCCGAGGGCTGAGCGGACCGCGGCGCTACAGCTTGAACGGGCCGAGCGGGCCGTGTTCGGCCATGTCGACGAACGCCCAATACCGCGCGCGCACGTCGGCCAGATCGTCCGGCCCGCGGACGTCGCGCTCGGCGTCACCCATCACCAGGTCGGCGTGCCGACGCACGCTGGAGAGCCGCGGCGGATCGCGCTCGACGCTCGCCACCTGCGTCAGCACCTCGAGCATTCCGATCAGCACCGCGGGCTTGCCGGCGGCGTTCTGCCGGATCATGTGCAACATCGCGTCGACCAGCTCGTCGTATTGCAGATGCGGCACCACCAGCGCGAGGCGGCCCTGTTTGACCACGACGCCGCTCTTCATGCGCACCGGCTGCATGTCGCACAGCGCGGCGCCGAGCCGGTTGAGCACGCTGAGCGCGGTGTGCGGGTCGTTGATGCCCGGCGACAGCGCCCGCACCGCGACCTCGACCAATTGCCGGATCGCGAAGCGCAGATCGTCCGACGAGGTCAGCGTCGGGCTGAGCGCCGTCGCGTCGCGGACGGCCTCTTCCGCGCCGTCGCGCGGCGGCTTGATCAGCGCGATCGGCGCGCCGGGAAAGACGTAGTCGCCGGGGCGGACCAGCAGCCGGATTTCCGTCTCGTGCTCGCACGCCCAACTCGCCAACCCGTTCTCGTCGAGATGATGCAGATAGCCGGCGCGCGCGTCGCGGATCGGCTCGGCGTCGCGCCAATGCGCCGGCGGCGGCGGCTCCGGCTGCGGGGCGTCGTCGGTCAGTCCGCGCATCACGCGGCGGACGTCGTCGCTGACCAGCCCGATCACGGTGTCGACATTGATCCGGCTCGCCATGTGATCGACGAAATACACCAGCGTGGCGACGCAGATGAAGCCCAGCGCGATGCCGACGCCGAGCGCGAGATGCGGCACGAAGGCGCCCTCGTCGGCGGTGCGGACGCTGCGCAGCACGATCAGCGCGTAGCAGAACGTGCCGAGGAAGATGCCGAGCGTGATCTGGTTGCCGCGGTCGCGGGTGAAGTTGCGCAGCAGCCGCGGCCCCATCTGCCCCGCGGCCAGCGACAGCGCCGCGATGGTGATCGAGAACACCGTGCCGGCGACGCCGATGGTCGACGACGCCACCGCGCCGAGCAGCGTGCGGGCGCCGGTGGCGCCGCCGTTGTAGAGCCAGTTCTCCAGCAGCCAGGCCGGCACCGTGCCGCTGCGATCGATCTCGATCATGCCGAACGCCGCGACCGTGCCGAGCAGCACCAGCAGCGCCGGAACCAGCCAGAACGTGTCGGACAGATCGTCGTAGAGTTTGCGGAGACGTGCGTTCACGGCGAATTCCGTCGGGTCGGCTGGATCTCGGTCGCGTCGATCAGAGAGTGCCGACCGGCCCACCAGCAGCCAGGCCGCGACATCGATTTCGGAACCAACCAAGTGACCGCCCGACGAAAAGTTCCATCGCCGGATCGCAGGCGCCCGACGGCGCTGACAGCACCGTGGCCGCTCGGCGTCGCATCGGGCGTGCAGCACGCACAAAGGGCGGCCTCGCGGCCGCCCTCGGCGTATCGGCGATGCGGAGTTCGATCAGCCTTTGGCGATCGGCACCGCGACGAAGCGCGCGGCGGAATCCGCGGTCTTGACCCGCATCAGCACGGTCTTCTTGCCGTGCTCGCTGGCCTGCTTCAGCGCGTCGCGGACGTCGCCGGAATTGGCGACCGGCTTGCCGCCGACGTCGAGGATGACGTCGCCGCTGCGCAGCCCGCGATCGGCCGCCGGGCCTTCGGGGTCGACGCCGGTGACGACGACGCCCTTCTGGCCGGAGTCGCCAACCTCGCTGGCCGGCGCGACGCGCAGGCCGAGATAGGGCCGGCCGGACTCGCGCCCGGCATCGCCGCTGTCGGCGACTTTCGCGCTCTCGTTCGGCATCTCCGCCAGGCTGAGCGTCACAGTCTTGCTGTCACCCTTGTGCAGCACGTCGAGCTTCACCGCGCTGCCCGGCGCCATCATGCTGATGGTCCGCGCCAGCGCGCGCGAGTCCTTGATCTCCGCGCCATTGACCGCGGTGATGACGTCGCCGGCGGCGATCCCCGCCTTGGCGGCCGGGCTGCCGTCCTGCGGGCTGTCGACCAGCGCGCCGCGGGCCTGCTTCAGCCCCATGCTGTCGGCGATCTCGGCGGTCACCGGCTGCACCTGCACGCCGAGCCAACCGCGCGTCACCACGCCCTTGTCCTTCAACTGCGCGATGACGAGCTTGGCGGTCGCCGCCGGAATGTCGAAGCCGATGCCGACCGAGCCGCCGGAGGGCGAATAGATCGCGGTGTTGACGCCGATGACGTTGCCGCTGGTGTCGAACGCCGGGCCGCCGGAATTGCCCTTGTTGATCGGCGCGTCGATCTGGACGTAGTCGTCATAGGGACCGGAGCCGATGTCGCGGCCGCGCGCCGAGACGATGCCGGCCGTGACGGTGCCGCCGAGGCCGAACGGATTGCCGACCGCCACCACCCAGTCGCCGACCCGCGCCGGCTGATCGGCGAATTTCACGTAAGTGAAGTCGCTCTTGCCGTCGACCTTGATCAGCGCCAGATCGGTCTTCTTGTCGGTGCCGACGACCTTGGCGGTGTGGACGGCGCCGTCATCGGTCGTGACCTGCACCGACTTGGCGTGATCGACGACGTGATAGTTGGTGACCGCGTAGCCGTCCGGCGAGATGAAGAAGCCGGAGCCCTCGCCGGTGATCATCTCGTGCCGCTTCGGCATGGCGCCTTCGCCGCGGAAGCCGAACTGCTTGAGGAACGGACGCAACTGATCGTCGCCCATCCCCGGATTGGCATTGTCGTCGCTGTCGTCGTTGCGGATCAGCGGCGTGGTGCGGCTGTCCTCGTCGATCTTGACGCGCACCGAGATCACCGCCGGCTTCACCTTGCTGACGAGATCGCCGAAGCCGGAAGGCATGCCGGTCGGCGCAGCCGCTTCGGCCGCGAGCGCGGGCGACGCGAACGACGGAAACTCGTGCGTCATATATCCGCCGGTGACCAGCGCGGCGCTCAGCGCTGCGGCGGACGCCAGCAGAGCAAAGCGCCGCGGCCTCATGATCCGGCGTAGTTGCGCCTCGGATTTCGGGGTGTCGTCGATGTCGTTGCGATCCGTCTTGTTCTGATTCATGGCGAGGCTCCAGTGAGTGGTGAACGGGGCGTGAACTACTCGCTGGAATATAGTTGACCGACATTACGCGAAGCTGTTTGGCGAATTAATCTTTGGACAGGGAGGACCGCCAAACGGGATCGATGCGCCTACGATGACGCGGCGCGCGCGAACGACCTGTCCGAATTTTCATGAAGAGAAAAGGGCAAACAGAGAGATGAAGAAGGAAGAGAGACGCGTCAACGCGGACTAAAGCGCTTCATCGATTGATTGAAGCGGCGCGACCTTCTCGCGTGCAGAGTCGTCATCCTGAGGTGCGCGCGTAGCGCGCCTCGAAGGATGCGGCGAAGGGCACCTGCGGCCCATCCTTCGAGGCCCGCCGCGCCGCGCACAGCGCGGCCCAGCGGGCACCTCAGGATGACGGCGGCAGTCGGATCGCCGGCTCTGATTCCATCAGAAGCAAAGCCGCGCTATTTCGCCGGTGACGCGTCATCCGCTTACTTCATCATGGCCTTATGACGAACGTCAGCGATGGACTTGCTCCGCTCAGCGCTTCTTCAGCGACACCGAGACGTTGCGCACATTGGTGCCTTGCGGCACGATCGAGACAGATTGCGATGCACCGCGGGTCGCCACCGACAGCGACGCCGAGAAGCCCGGGCCTGCGACCTGCGCGTCGACGCGCCCGCCGCGGGCGGTGCCGGTGACCTGGCCGTTGGCGTTGCGGCTCGCTTCCGTCCATGTGCCGGTGATCCGGCCGCCGTTCTCCTCGACATGGCTGGTGATGTCGAACTTGGCACTCGTGCTCGCGCACACCAGGGTTTGTTGCAGCAGGCGCCCCTCGCCCGCCACCGCGTAGGAGGCGCGACAGCGAATGCGCTCGGTCGAACCATCGGACAGTTCGACCTTGCCGCTGCCGTTCCAATAGCCGGCCATGCCGTCGAACGCGCCGGCCGCAAAGCTCGTGGTGGAGAGCATCGCAAACGAGCCCGACAGTACGACAACGGACAGAAGCCGCGCAGCGGAATGAGTTCTCATATGTTGGTTCCTTTCAGTGCGAACGCCGAAGGAAACAACCGCGCAGGACCGTTCCGGTTTCGTCAACTGCCGGTGATCGCTCAATCGTCCACGATCGGCGCCATCGCGGCGAGTACCGCGGCGGAGTCCGCAACCCAGCCGAAGATGCCGCCCTGCGCCTTGATCATCGCGAGCCCGGCATCATGGAAGTCCGGAAAATACGACGCGCAGCCGTCGCCGATCACCACGCAGCGATAGCCGCGATCATTGGCCTCGCGCACCGTGGTGTTGACGCAGACTTCGGTGGTGACGCCACAGACCAGCAGATTCTCGATGCCGTATTTCTGCAGCACGTCGTCGAGTTCGGTGGCGAAGAACGCGCCCTTGCCGGGCTTGTCGATGACGATTTCATCGTCGCGCGGATACAACTCCGGGATGATGTCGTGCCCCGGCTCGCCGCGGATCAGGATGCGGCCCATCGGCCCGGGATCGCCGATCCGCAGCGACGGCGCGCCGCGTGCGAGTTTGGCCGGTGGCGCATCGGTCAGATCCGGCAGATGGCCCTCGCGGGTGTGCACCACCAGCAGACCCATCGCCCGCGCCGCGGCCAGCACCGCGGCGATCGGCCCGACCGCGCGGCCGAGCCGCGAGACGTCGTTGCCCAGCGTTTCGCCGAAGCCGCCCGGCTCCAGGAAGTCGCGCTGCATGTCGATGATCAAGAGCGCGGTCGCGACCCAGTCGAGCGCGATCGGCGCCGGCTCGGCGTCGATCGTGCCCGAGGCTGAGAAAGTCGTGGCGGCCATCGTCGTTGCTCCGCGATCGGAATCGATCGCAGCATAGAACGCCAGACATGACGGATGAAAGCGCCGTTCAGCCGATCAGCAGCGCCACCAGCGTGCCGACGATGGTGCCGGCGCAGGCGGCCGACAGGCCGAACACCGAGCTCCACACCACGAAATACAGGATCACCGAGCCGAGGTTCTTTTCCAGATCGGCGCCGTACATCAGAAACGACACGGCGCAGGCCACCAGCAGCACGGCGGCGGCGGCGATCCGCACCCACAGCGCCCGGCGCGGCGCGCGCGCGACGAACCACGCGCCCCAGCCGAAGCCCGCGGCCAACACCAGCCAGAAGATGATCAACCGGACAGCCATTCTGACCTCCTTGTTACAGGCTCCGGGCTAGCGCGTGAAGCCGACGATGGCATGACGCATCGCACCGCCGATGGTTTTCCGGTAGATTTCGACGGTATTCGCATGCTTGACATGGCGGCGGGCGGCGTTGGGAGAGACCGATGAGATATTCGATTGCGGCGACGGTGCTGATGCTGGCGACCGGCTGCGCGGGCGCGACCGGCGCCGCGGCGCAGGACAAACCGGCCCGGCTCAAGATCGGCTTCGTCTATATCGGCTCGGTCGGCGACGGCGGCTGGAGCTATCAGCACGACCAGGCGCGCAAGGCGATCGTCAAGGAATTCGGCGACCAGGTCGAGACCACCGTGCTCGAGAACGTCGGCGCCGGTCCGGAGGCCGAGCGCTCGATCGAGCAGCTGGCGCGCGCCGGCAATCGGCTGATCTTCAGCACCTCGATCGACTACATGGATGTGACCATCAAGGTCGCGAAGAAATATCCCGGCGTGCGCTTCGAACTCGCCACCGGGACAAGGCGCGAGGCCAATGTCGCGACCTATTCGGCCCGGTTCTACGAGGGCCGGACCATCGAGGGCACGATCGCCGCGAAGATGTCGAAGGCCGGCGTGATCGGCTATGTCGGGTCGTTCCCGGTGCCGGAAGTCGTCTCCGATATCAACGCCACGATGCTGGCCGCGCAGAAGATCAACCCGGACATCAAGCTCCGGATCGTCTGGGTGAATTCCTGGTTCGATCCCGGCAAGGAGGCCGACGCCGCCAAGGCTCTGCTCGATCAGGGCGCCGACGTGATCATGCACGGCACCGACAGCGCCGCGACGATGCGGGTGGCCCAGGAGCGCGGCGCACTGGCCTTCGCGCACAATGCCGACATGATCAAGCTCGGCCCCAAGGCCCAGCTCACCGGCATCGTCGCCGACTGGACGCCGTATTATCTCTCCCGCGTCCGGGCCGCGCTCGGCAACGCGTGGACGTCGGGCGCCACCTGGGGCGGGCTGAAGGACAAGATGATCCTGATGGCGCCGTACACCAACATGCCGGAGGACGTGAAGACGCTCGCGGCCGACACCGAAGCCGGCATCATCGACGGTAGCATCAGGCCGTTCGCCTGCCCGATCCTCGATCAGGACGGCAAGGAGGTCGAATGCAAGGGCGGCGACCGTCTCGACGACGGCCAGGTGCTCGGGATGAATGTCTTCGTCAAGGGAATCGACGACAGGCTGCCGGAGAAGTAGCGCCGCTCAATGCATCCGCGGTCCCTTGAGGAATTTGGCGCGGTCCGCCGAATGCAGCACGACGTCGAAGGTGGCGCCGCCGCTGAACAGCGTCAGCGGGACCTCGACGCCGGCGGCGCCGAGCGCCCAGACCTTGCGATAGAATTCCGCCTCGCTCGTGACCTTGTCGCCGGCGACCGCGAGAATGACATCGCCCGATTTCAGCTCGGCGCGCGCGGCGGGGCCCTTCGGCGCGATCCCGACCACGACGATCCGGTCCTCGATCTCGGTCGAATACAGCCCGAGCCACGGCCGCGGCGGTCTGTCGACCCGGCCGAATTTGCGCAGATCGCCGAGCACCGGCTTCAAGAGATCGATCGGCACCATCATGTTGTAGTGCTCGTCGCTGCCGCTGCGCTCGATCTGCAGCGAGCCGATGCCGATCAGTTCGCCGGTCGCGGAGATCAGCCCGGCCCCACCCCAGTTCGGGTGCGACGGCTCGGTGAAGATCGCGTCGTCGATCAGATATTCCCAATAGCCGGCGAAGGGCTGCCGCGCCGCGATCCGCCCCGCGACCGAGCGGATACGTCCGCCGACGCCGCCGACGATCACGCGATCGCCGGTCTTGGCCGCGCTCGAATGGCCGAGCCGCAGCGGCGGCAGGTCGATCGCGCCGAGCGCCTGCACCAGGCCGAAGCCGCTGTCGGAATCGATGCCGAGCGCGTGCCCCTCGACCGCCCGGCCGTCGCCGAGATGCAGCCAGACGGTCTCTGCTTCGGTGATCAGATAGCCGATGGTCAGCAGCAGGCCGTCGTCGATCAGCACGGCGTTGCCGGCGCGTTCGGTGCCGAGCGTATTCGCGGTGAAGGCGTCGGGCGGAATGATCGCGTGCACGCCGAGCACCGCCGACAGCGTGCGATCGAGATCGAACGGAAAGTCCGCAGCGCGCGGCCGGATCGCGGCCGGCACGTTCCATTCGGGCAAGGAAGGCATCGGGCGTCTCCCGTGGTGCGTCAGCCAACCGGAAATATCGGCACCCCGGCAGCCAATTGCAAGCCGACGCCGCCGGCGCGCGCCCGCCTTCCGGCGCCCCGGCCACGATAATCCAGCGTTAATCTCGGTTTCCTAAACTGTCCGCGCGGCCGACAGCCCCTGCGCGCGGCCGCGTCATCGCACCGCATGACGTTCGGGCCAGGGCCCGCATGAACGACGTCTTCCAGCCGGCGACGCAAGGTTGCAGCCATGACCGACTTTGCCATCGCGGCCGCCCCCTCCCCGGCCACGGCGCCGCGCCTGCGGGCGCTGCAGCTGGCGCTGCTGTGGTTCGTCGGCGCCAGCGGCGCCATCGTGTTCATCGAGCCGAGCCCGTATGAATTCGCGATCCTGCTGTCGATCGTGGTGTTCTTCGCCTCCGGCCTGCGGATCACGCCGGCGCTGATCGTGCCGATCGCGCTCTTGATCGGCGTCGAACTCGGCTACACGATCGGCGCCAGCTCCCTGCTCGACGATCCGATCATCCTGAACTGGCTGCTGACCTCCTGGTACATGGCGATCACCGCGATGTTCTTCGCGCTGGTGACGCTGGAGCACACCGGCGACCGGATCGAGGCGCTGGCCAAGGGCTATCTGATCGGCGGGCTGATCGCGTCGCTGGCCGGCATCGCCGGCTATTTCAACCTGATCCCCGGCACCACGGACCTGCTGACCTATGCGGGGCGCGCCCGCGGCACCTTCAAGGACCCGAACGTGCTCGGCGCGTTCCTGATCTTTCCGGCGGTCTACGCGCTGCAGCGGGTGATCGAGGGCTCGTTCTGGAGCGCGATGCGCCATGCGATCGCCTTCGGCATCATCGCGCTGGCGATCTTTCTGGCGTTCTCGCGCGCCGCCTGGGGCACGCTCGCCGGCGCCTCGATGCTGATGATCGCGCTGATGTTCGTCACCGCGCCGACGCAGCAGCGGCGATTGCGGATCGTGATGCTGGCGGCGATCGCCGGGCTGGTGCTGGTCGCCGCCATCGCGGTGCTGCTGTCGTTCGACCGGATCGACGCGCTGTTCAAGGAGCGCGCCAGCTTCTCGCAACCCTACGACAGCGGTCGGTTCGGGAGGTTCGGCCGGCATCTGCTCGGCGCCGGCATGGCGCTGGACTATCCGACCGGAATCGGCCCGCTGCAGTTCCGGCGGTTCTTTCCCGAGGACACCCACAATTCGTTCCTCAACGCCTTCATGTCCGGCGGCTGGATCAGCGGCATCCTGTATCCGGCCCTGGTGTTCATCACCGCCGCCTACGGGCTGCGCAACGTTTTCGTCCGCACGCCGTGGCAGCGCACCTACATCGCCATCGTGGCGACGCTGATCGTGACGCTGCTGGAAAGCTTCATTATCGATACCGATCACTGGCGGCATTATTTCATGCTGATCGGCTTGACCTGGGGCGTGGCAATTGCGAGCAGTCGCCTCCGGTTGCAGAGCCACGCCGGGCCCTGAGCGTCCGACGGGCCGCCGCCCACAGCCACGGAAGACCGATATGGACAACTACATCCTCGTCACCGGCGGCGCCGGCTATATCGGCAGCCATATGACGCTGGCGTTGCAGGCGGCCGGCGAACGGCCGCTGGTGATCGACGATCTCTCCGCTGGGCTGCGCCGCGCCGTTCCGGAGGGCGTACCGCTGTTCGAGGGCTCGGTCGGCGATTCCGATTTCGTCGGCGACATCATGGATCGCCATCCGATCGCGGCGATCATCCATTTCGCGGCCAGCGTGGTGGTGCCGGAATCGGTCGCGCAGCCGCTGGCCTATTATCGCAACAACACCGCCAACGCCCGCACGCTGATCGACTGCGCGGTGCAGCGGCGGATTCCGCATGTCGTGTTCTCGTCGACCGCGGCTGTGTATGGCGAGCCCGATCGCAATCCGATCGGCGAAGACCAGCCGACGCAGCCGATCAATCCCTATGGCCGCTCGAAACTGATGGTCGAATGGATGCTCGGCGACGTCGCCCGCGCGCATCCGCTGAGCTACGCGGCGCTGCGCTACTTCAACGTCGCCGGCGCCGATCCGGACGGCCGCGCCGGGCAGTCGTCGCCGAACGCCACGCATCTGATCAAGATCGCCGTGCAGGCCGCGCTCGGCAAGCGCGACGGGCTCGACGTGTTCGGCACCGACTATCCGACCGCGGACGGCTCCTGCATCCGCGACTACGTCCATGTCGCCGATCTCGTCGCCGCGCATCTCGACGCGCTGCGCTATCTGCGCGCCGGCCATCCCAGCGTCACCTGCAACATCGGCTATGCCAGCGGCTATTCGGTGCTGCAGGTGATCGAGGTGGTCAAGCGCGTCTCCGGCGTCGATTTTCCGGTGCGCCTCCAAGGCCGCCGCGCCGGCGATCCCGCCGCGCTGGTGGCTGCGAACGAACGCGCGAAGACGCTGCTGGGCTGGACGCCGCGCTACGACGATCTCGAGACCATCGTGCGCCACGCGCTGGCCTGGGAACGCCGGCTCGGCGCCTGAGCCCGCGCTCGCGCCGCTGCGTCATCCCGGAACCCCGGGCCATGCCGGCACAGAGCTGTCACAGCGCGGCACATCCGGGCGAAAACATCGGCCGATTTCGCACAACGCGGTTAACCGTTTTACCTTGTTGAACGGAAGCGGTTAAGCAGCGATTGCATGGTCGTTAAGATGAGCTAATTGTTCTCGTCGAAATGATCGAACCGCCGTCTCGAAACGGCGGCAAGCAGCGGAATTCGCAATGTCCGACGTCAGCGGCCGACTGCCGACCCCCGCGCCCGGCCGACCTCGGGAGTCCGATCGCCGCGTCGCGCCGTTCGCGATCCCCGCCTCGATCGCCGCTCTGCCGTTCGACGAGCGTCGCGTCACCGGCGAACGCCGGCGCGATCGATTTTCGCAGTGGAAGCGCAACATCATCGGCGGCCTGCCGATCGTGGTCGCCGATCGCGCCGAGACCGCGACCGCGATGGTCGACGAGGCGCTGAAGCGTCGCGGCCTGTGGCGCTATCCCGCCTACATGACGTCGACCAACGGCGAAGTGACCTATCGCTGCGCGGTCGATCCGTCCGAGCACGCGATGTTTCTGCAGGCCGATGCGATTCATGCCGACGGCATGCCGCACGTCTTCGTCTCGCGCTTCAAATGCGACGTGCCGCTGCCGGAGCGCGTCGCCACCACCGACCTGTTCCACGATGTCGCGCGCGAGGCCGGCGCACGCGGCGCGACGATGTTCATGCTCGGCGCCGACGAGACCTCGAACCAGCGCGCGGCGGAGTGGGTCGCAACCAACTATCCCGAGGTCCGGCTGGTCGGCCGCCGCAACGGCTACTTCGCCGACGACGCCGAAGAGATCGCCGCCTGCCGGCAGATCGCCGAACTTGCCCCCGACATTCTCTGGATCTCGATGGGGGTGCCGCGCGAGCAATTGTTCATCGGCCGGCATCGCCATCGCCTGACCACCGTGGGTGTCATCAAGACGTCCGGCGGGCTGTTCGATTTCCTGTCCGGATCGAAGCCGCGGGCGCCGCTGTGGATGCAGCGCGTCGGCCTGGAATGGCTGTGGCGGATGGCGCTGGAGCCGCGCCGGCTCGGGATGCGCTATCTCAGGACCAACCCTTACGCGATGTATCTGCTGCTGACGCGAACGCGGTGATCCGGTTCATTGATCGATTTCGTCATGGCCGGGCTCGTCCCGGCCATCCACGTCTTCGGACCCAGCCCCCTGGAAAGACGTGGATACCCGGCGCAAGGTCGGGCACGACGGATCCAGATTCAGCGCCCGACCTTCCTAGAGCAGCTCTGGTTTTGATGGAATCACCGCCGTCATCCTGAGGTGCCCGCTGGGCCGCGCCATGCGCGGCCCAGCGGCCTCGAAGGATGAGCCGCAGGTGCCTTGGCCGCATCCTTCGAGGCTCGCTGCGCTCGCACCCCGGATCAAGTCCGGGGCAGGCTCTCAGGATGACGACTCCGGACGCGAGAATGCCGCGTTGCTTCAATCAAGCGATGAAGCGCTCTACTTGCGCGGCCGAAACAGCATCTGGTCGGTGATCGCGATCTGGTCCGGTCGATAGTGGCCGACGCCCCAGTCCGTCTGCAGCCCATAGGGCGGATCGTTCGACGGACCGATCAGCCACCAGCTGCCGCTGATCGGCTGCTGATCGCCCGAAAAGGCCGGGCCGCCCTCGCTGCCGTATTTGCCGTTCATGTAGTCGATCAGATTGCGCGCCCATTCGCGCGTCTCGGGCGTCCGCAATGATGCGCCCATCTCGCCGATCCACACCGGCGCGATGTCGTCGCGCACCAGATAGCCCCAGGTGGTGTTCATCCGGTCGATGAAGCCCTTGCCGGTCTCCGGAATGCCCCAGCGCTTGGTGTCGGCGATCTCCTCCGGATATTCATGGATCGAATACACCAGCTTGTGCGGGATCTTGAGCCGCACCGGATTGGCGCCCGCCGCGGTGAGATTGCCCGCGGGCGCGGCGTGGCGCGGGTCCATCCCCGACGATTCCGGCGGCGGCTTGTAGGTCTCCGGCCCCTCGCAGATGATCAGCACGTCGGGGCTGACGTCCTGGATCGCCGAGCCGACGTCCTCGCACATCGCCTTGATGTCGGTCGGCCCGCCGCCGCCCCAGGTGATGGCGCCGCGGTCGCCGTTGGGCTCGTTGTGCAGATCGTAGCCGATCACGGTCGGATTGCCGGCGAAGGTCCGCGCCACCCGCAGCCAGTTCTGCTTGAAGTCCTGCGCGGTGAACCGGCCCGGCTTGATGCCGTCGGTGTTGTCGGTGCCTGGGCCGAGATCGAACCACAGCCCGTTGCGCTGCTGCCCCGCGGTGCCCTGATTGGTGTGGTGATTGAAAATCACCTTCAGGCCGATGTCGCCGGCGTAGTCGACGATGCGCTGAAACGCCACCAGCGTGGTGACGTAGCGATAGCGCCCGTTGGCGTCGGGCGTGTCGGATGCCAGCAGGTCGGGATTGAGCGTGGTGTTGATCCAGCCGAGCCGGTCGCTGTAGCCGTTCAGCGGCGTGTCGAGGCCGATATCCGTCCATGGAATCCGCACGGTGTTGAAGCCCGCGGCGACGATCGAGTCGAGAACGGTCCGGTAGCTGACCTTCCAGATCCCCGAGGGTGCTGCGCCGGGCGGGCCCTCGGTGCCGTTCCAGCCGATCGAGGCGATCCGCACCGGCCGGCCGGTCACGTCGACGATCTGGCTGCCCCGCGTGCCGAGATAGCCGGGCGGCAGCAACTGGCCGCCGCGCCCCGCCGGCCGCAGATCGGCGGCGTCCCGGACGATCGCCGGCGGATCGACGAGATGGCTCGGCACCGCGGCGTCCATGTCGCGCTCCTCAGCTCACATAGTCGGGCGGCGCATCCGTCCGCCGGAACAGCGTCGCCACCACCACCAGGAAAATCGCGAAGGTGAAGAACCGCCCGGCGAACGAGCCGAAGGTGCTGCACAGGAAGAAGAACACCGCGATCGGATAGATCGCCTTCGCGGTCATCCGCCGATACGCCTCCCAGATCAGCAGCAGGATGCCGAGCATGATCAGCGAGGCGATCACCACGCCCTGGAACACGCTCATCTGGATGAACGGATTTTCGACGCCCCATTCCAGGCCGAACGAATACACCTGCGACCTGACATATTCGGTGTGCGCGCCCCACAGCATGTCGCCCCAGTCGAACGACAGCAGCAGCGGCACCATCAGCCAGCGGGTGCGGGCGCTGCCGCCGTCCTCGGTGAAGCGGTCGAGCAGCGGATCGAACGCGCCGATCGCCGCCAGCACCGCGACCGCGGCGATCCCGACCGGGATGATCGAGAACCAGACGATCAGGCCGCGCTGCGACATTTTCATGCCCGCCGCGGCGCGGAACGCCCCCCACAACAACATGCCGGCCATGATCAATCCGGTCAGCAGAAACGCGGTGCGCCCGCCGAACGCCAGCAAGGCGGCGCATTGCAGCCCGATCATCGGCAACCGCAGATTCGGCCGCAAGTCCCTGCCCGCGCCGCACAACAGGCTGACGATATAGACGCAGGTGATGGTGGCGGCGTGCAGCGGATGGCTGAGAAACGCCGTCGCCCGCGGCTCCACCGTGGTCATGCCGTCCGGCGAATAGGTGATCAGCGGAAAGATGTTGAAGCCGATCGCCAGCTCGACCACCGCCAGCACCGCATTGGCCAGGAAGAACCAGTGCAGGAAGCGCTCCAGCCGGTCCATGTTCTCCGGCGTCACGAACGGCAGCAGCATGGCGCACAGGAACAGATGCAGGTCGGTGTCGAAATACATGCCGAAGCCGTTGCGGCCGTCGACCACGATGTTGATCACCGCGAAGGTGGCGGCGCAGAAGAAGAAGATCGAGCCGAGCTTGGTGGCGAGGTAGTAGCGCGCCAGATCGCCCTTCTGCGGATAGGTGACGAGAAACACCGCGAACAGCAGCACGATGAAATAGGTCGAGACGTGGATCTTGGTGATCGGCGAGCCGCCGATCGCGCTGTAATCGTAGCCGATCAGGTCCAGTACGTTGGCCGACACCACGAACAGCAGCACGATGTAGACCGCCATCATCTTCTGGACCAGCGGCGCCGCGAACGGCAGCCGCAGCCGGATCGTGGACGCGGCCGCGGCCGCAGGCGCGAACGCGACCGGCGGATGCGGCGCGCCGCCCGCCGTCATGCCGCCACCGCGACGTCCGGCTCGACGAACACGATCCGCGCCTTGACCTGACGCAATTGCAGCAGATCGACCAGGATGGCGGCGTCCTCGCTCTTGCCGCCGGGGCCCTGCGCCAGGAACACGACTTCGTCGGCCATGTAGTACAGCCCGAATTCGGACGCGGTCGATCCGATCTCGCCGCCGTCGACGATGACGCGGTCGAACGCGCGCAGCTGCTGCACCGCCGACTGCAGCGCCTGCCGGGCGCGCGGATCGCGATTGCCGACGGCCGACAGCCCGACCGGCACGATCCGCATCGCGGTCGGCTGGTGCAACTTCACGACCTCGTTGATCGCGGCGGTTCCGGCCATCACGTCACGCAGGCCGGGCGCACCGTCGAAGCCGAGCCGCGACGTGGTGTGATGCCGCGCCAGATCGGCGTCGACCAGCATCACGTCCATCTCGGCGGCGATCACGGTCCGCGCGAGTTGCAGCGCGACGTCGTCGAGCCACGCGGCGCGTTGCACCTGGACCAGCACGATGGTGTGGCCCTTCGGCGCCGCGAGCAGGTCCGCGCTCAGCGCCTTCAGCCGGCCGGTGCGGGGCTGCGCCATCACCGGCCGCGGCGCCGGGACGGGCGCGACCGCGACCGCGACGGGAGGATCGACTTCGTCGACGGCCTCCGGCTCGGGTCCACGGTCCGGGCGCTCGAAGTGATCGCGCGCCAGCGCCAGCGCGATGCCGATGGTCAGCCCGGCGAAGATCGCGGCGGCCAGCATGATCAGCGTCGGCGGCCAGCTCTTGTTTTCCGGCGTGGTGGCGCGCGAGATCAGCCGGATGTTGGTGGTGTCGATGCCCTGCCGCTCCTCGGCGGTCTTCGCCTTGGCGAGGAAGTTCTCGTAGACGATGCGGCTGGATTCCGCCTTGCGCTCCAGCTCGCGCAGCGGCACCAGCAGTTTCTCGTTGGCCTGCGACTGCGTCTTCAGAGCGTCGAAATTGGCCTGCAGGGTCTGCACATTGGTGCGTTCGCTGGCGTAGGTGTTGCGCACCGAGCGCGCGATCGTCTTCAGCTCGCGCTGGATCGCGGCCTGAACGTCACGCACCTGCGCCCGCGCGCCCTGCAGCGCCGGATGATTGGGGCCGTCGATCTGCGCGAGTTGCGCCTCCTCGCGCGACGCGTCGGCCAGCCGCCCGCGCAACTGCACGATCGCGGCCGACTGCATCGCCTCGGGCACCGCCTCGAGGCCGGCGTCGCCGTGCTCGATGGTTTCGATCAGCCGGACCCGCGCCTGCGCATCGGCCAGCCGGGTCTTGGCGTTGGTGAGCTGGGTGTTGGCTTCGTCGAGCTGCTGCTCGCTCACCATCCGGCTGCGCGCGCCGACCAGATTGTTGGCCGCCTTGTAGGCGGCGACGGCTTCCTCGCCGCGCTTGACCTCCTGCCGCAGCTTGCCGAGCTGCGCCGAGATCGCTTCCGAGGTTCGGCGCTGAAACGCGGCGTTGGCGCCGGCCTGCTCGTCGAGATAGGCGGTCGCCACCGCATTGGCGAGCGCGGCCGCGCGCGGCGCGGTGTCGGCCGAGGCCATGATGTCGATCACGAAGGAGCGGTCGACCCGCTTGGTGGCGACCTTCTTGCGCAGATTGCGCAGCGTGACGAGGGCGCGGTCCTCGGTCTTGCCGAGCCCGATCAGCGCCTTCACCAGCCGGCCGAGCCCCATCCGCTCGCCGTTGAACTCCGGATCGTTCTGCAGATTCATCTGCTCGATGACGCGGTTCAGCACCTCGTTCGAGGTGATGATCTTGAGCTGGCTCTCGACCAGCAGCAGGCCGTCGCCCGGCACCGAATTCTGCAGCGGGTCGTCCTTCGGCGTGTACTGATCGCGCGGATCGACGAACACCTGCGCCCATCCGGTGTAGGACGGCTGCGCGACCAGGAGATAGGCCAGGACCACCGCGCACAGCGCCAGCGGAACGCCGAACACCCAGGTCTTGCGCCGCGCCAGAATGCCGGCGACGTTCCTGAAATCGATCCCGTCGGGATTGCGGTCGTCGGAGATCGTTTGGGAAGACGGCCTGGGCGACATGATGCGTTACACACTCGCTGGTCTACATACGCGGATCATCGGCCGCACCGGCCGACGATGGAAGCGCGGCCCCGCGCCGCAAGCGTCCCGACGCCGCAGCGGAGCGGCGGAGCGACGCGCGCGGCGAACCGGAAGCCTGAGCTGCCTTGCACACTGACCACAAAGTAAAGAACTACGGTTAATCGGCGGTTACGGCCGCCGGCACGGTGGTGAGCAGATCGACACCGCGCAATGCCTCGGCACGATGCGCCGATTTGCCGGCGTGACCGGCACCTCGGCATTAACCGGTTCTGTGGGAACTGATCCCGGAAATGCCCGGAAACGTGTAAACAGACGGGCGAGCGCGTAGTACACCCTTCATTAACCAGCGACGCGCATGCGACGATAGCGACGGTGGAAACGAAGGCCGGGTACTGAAGATTGTGACCATGACGATCACCACAGACACCCGGACCGGGCACGATCGCATCGGCGAGACCGATGCAGCGTCACCACAGCCGACGCCGGCGCGCGACGCCGGGGCCGCGCCGGCGCGGCGCACGCGCGTGGTCGTGATCCAGACCCAGGCGGAGAACGCCGGCGCGCAGGAGATTTCGCGGCTGGTCGGCGCCGGGCTCGCCGCGCGCGGCTACGACGTCCACAATCTGTTCTTCTTCCGGCAGTCGCGCTCGTTCGACGAGCCGGCGCAGACGACGTATTGCGCGGCCCGCCGGCCGGGCGATCCGCTGTCGTTCCTGCGGTTTCTCGGCGCGCTCTACGCGCGCATCCGGACGCTTCGGCCCGACGTGGTGCTGACCTTCCAGCATTACGGCAATGCGATCGGCGGGATCGCCGCGCGGCTGGCGAGCCCGGCGCCGGTGATCGCCAACCAGGTGTCGGCGCGATTGACGATGCCGGCCTGGCTGCGCGGCGTCGATCGGATCATGGGCCAGCTCGGCGTGTTCGAGACCATCACGGTCAACTCGCACGACATGCTGCGCGACTATTCGCGCTATCCCGACGGCTATCGCAGGCGGCTGCAGCACGTGCCGCACGGCTTCGACCAGAAGCACGCGACCATGTCGAAGGCGGACGCGCGCCGGCAATTCGGGCTCAGGCCGGATGCGGTCATTCTCGGCTCCGCCGCGCGGCTGCATCCGCTGAAGCAGCTCGACGCCGCCATCCGCGTGCTGGCGCAGCGGCCGGACTGGCGCCTCGCGCTGGCGGGCCAGGGCCCCGACGAGGCGCGCCTGCGCGAACTCGCCGACGGCCTCGGCGTGTCCGACCGCATCACCTTCATCGGCGAGATCTCGCCCGAGCAGGTCGCGAACTTCCTGGCCTGCCTCGACGTGTTCGTGTTTCCCTCGCTGGCCGAGACCTTCGGCCTCGCCGCGGTCGAGGCCGCCCATGCCGGCGTGCCGGTGGTCGCCAACGATCTGCCGGTGCTGCGCGAAGTGCTGTCGGCGCAAGGCGAACCGGCGGCATTGTTCGTCGATGCGGCGGACCCCGCCGCGATGGCGAACGCGATCGCCCGGGCGCTCGACGACGACGCGCTCCGCGCGCAGCTCCGCCGCGCCGGCGACGGGCTGAAGTCGCGCTACGCGGTCGACGCCATGGTCGACGAGTATGTCCGCATCATCGAGGGCGCAACGCAGCCGGCAGCGCGACGGCAAGGAGCCGGCCGTGATCGTTGAGCTCCGCGTCGACGCGCAGCGCCCGCGCCGATGGCTGCGCCATCTGATCGCGCTGCTCGCCGCCGATCGGCACGAGGTCCAGATCGTCCCGGTGCGGACCGATGCGAGCCGGCCGGCGGGGCTCGAAGCGCTGCTCGAGATCGAACGAATGCTGCTGCGGCGCGGCCGGCCATGCGGCGCGGATGCCGATCCGGCGTTGACGAACGAACCTCGCCGGCCGCCGCAGCGCGCCGACATCGTGATCGATTTCACCGCGATGCCGCGCGATCCGACCTGCGCGGCGCGGCTCTATCTGCGTCCGCTATACGAGGGCGTTGCCGGCGAGGATGCGGCGCTCGCCGCCATTCTCGGCGACGATCTCCCGTTGATCGAGATCCTCGACGAGGTCAGCGGCTCGATCGCCTGGTCCGGCAAGCCTTCGGCGGAGACTGCGGACGGCCTCGGCGGCGCGCTCGACGCCGTGATGGCGCGGACCGCGACCTTGCTGAAAGGCGTGATCGACGCCGGCCCGCGCGCGACCGCGCCGCGCGGCTCGGTTCGACGGCGCAGCCTGCGCACGCCCTCGGCCTATGTGCTGCGCGGCCTCGCGGCGCATCTCGTCCGGAGTATCTACCGGCTGTGCTGCTATTCACCGCACTGGCGGATCGGATGGCGCCACACCGACGATGCCGGCATCTGGAATTCCGCCGACCTCTCCGGTCCGGCATGGCGCGCGGTGCCGAGCCCCGGCCACCGGTTCTACGCCGATCCGTTTCCGATCACCTGGAAGGGCCGCACCTTCGTGTTCGTCGAGGACCTCGACCATCGCGTCGGCAAAGGCACCATCGCGGCGATCGAGTTCGGCGACGACGGACCGATCGGCACGGCGATTCCGGTGCTCGAGGAGCCATGGCACCTGTCCTATCCGTTCCTGATCGTGCACGACGACGAATTGTGGATGATCCCCGAGAGCAGTGCCCGGCACGAGGTGAATGTCTACCGATGCGTGCGGTTTCCGGATCGCTGGGAGCGGCACGCGACGCTGCTGTCGGGCGTCGAACTCGCCGATGCGACGATCGTGCGGCACGACGGCCGGCACTACATGTTCGGCGCCACCCGCGACGGCGCCGGCGGCTATTCGGACACGCTGTCGATCTATCACGCCGACGATCTGTTCGGACGATGGACGCCGCACGCGCAGCGGCCGGCGCTGGTCGATCGCGCCAGCACGCGGCCGGCCGGCCATTTCGTGCAGCGCAACGGCCGGCTGTGGCGACCGGTGCAGGACTGCACCAACGGCTATGGCGGCGCGCTCGGCCTCGCGGAGATCACCGCGCTGTCGCCGACGGATTTCGCGCAGACGGTGCACCACGTCATCAGCCCGGGGCCGCGCTGGCCGGGCCGCAAGCTGCACACGCTCAACCGCTGCGGGCGACTCGAACTGATCGACGGAACCATCATCCAGCCGAAGATCGAGGCGTTGCGGCTGCCCGATCGACTCGGCGCGCCGGTCGACGCGCGCGGCCGCTGAAGCCGCCGACGCATCACCGCCGCGGCATCCACCGCACCGCAAGCCAGCCGGCGATCAGCCCGACCGTTCCGCCCGACAGTTTCACCGCGGCATCGAACAGCCGGCCGTGCCGCGACGGCGCCAGCACCTGCAGGATCTCGAACAGCAACGCCGCGCCGAGCACGATCGCGGCGGCGAACAGGATGTAACGCGGATAGGCCGCGGCGAACAAACCGCCGACCAGCGCGAAGGCGAGAAACCGCTCGATCGACGGCGGCCATCCGGTGGTCGGGCGAAGGCCCAGCGGACTGAGCGTCGCCATCGCGACGAACGCCAGACCCAGCCATGCCGCCACGCGCAACGCGGTCTGGTACCTTGCCGGAAACTCAGTCATGCAGGCCTCGTCCGCAACGGATCGCGTATGGTTAACAATCCGTCAATTCCGTCTCTGCCGAGCGAATTGGAACTGCGGCACAGTCTTAACCTCACACGCAAATATCATTTCGAATTTTCTCGATCGACCTTCAGATAGGATAAGTTGGCGTCGCACGCCAGAGCGCCGACGCCGTATCGCCCGGCGGCACTCCGACGATTGCGCGGGCGACATGTCCGCACCAGTGTCGCAACGACCAGGTTGAGTGAGAGTGAAGTTCAGCGTCGCGATCGGGAAAGTCATTCAGCTCCGCCACGATTCGACGGTCCGTTCGATGGCCGGCGCGTTCGCGTTGCGTGTCGGCATCACGGTGGTCAATCTGGCGCTGGTGACGCTCGCCGCGCGGATGCTGAGCCGGCACGATTTCGGCACTTATTCGATGCTGTTCAGCGCCGCCGGCCTGCTCAGCGTGATCGCGACCTTCGGCCAGCAGATCTTCGTCATGCGCTCGTGGAGCGAATTCGGCGCCGCCGGCGACGAGAGCAGGCTGAAAGGCGCGCTGACCTTCAGCACGCTCGCCTGCCTCGCCGGCGTCACGCTCGTCGGCCTGCCGTTCTATGTCTGGTTCGCGGCGGAGCACGATACGGCGCTGGCGCTGTCGGCCACGCTGTATCTGGTGTCCTACTCGCTGATGCTGACCTCGGCGCATGTCGCGCGCAGCGCCGTCGGCGTCCGCATCGGCGATGGCCTGACCTATCTGCTGGTGGCGGTGTGCCCGATCCTCTATCTGATCGGCTGCTATGCGCTCGGCGCGCCGATCCGGATCCACGTCATCTTCCTGACGATGGCGGGCGCTTCCGCCTTCACGGTGGTGGTGCACATGACGCTGCTGCGGCAGCAGATCCGGATGAAGTTTCCTGCGCTCGGCCGTTCGCGTCCGAGCTTCGATCTCAGGACATGGATCGCGCGCTCGGCCAAGCTGTGGGTGTCCGCAGGGCTGGAAGCCGCCAATCAATACGCCGACGTCGTGATCATCGGCTATCTGACGACGCCGTCGATCGCCGGCGCGTATTTCGTGACGACGCGGATCGCCAATGCGTTCGCGATGGCGACCGGCGCGGTCTACATCTTCTCCACCCGGCACATTCCGCATCTGTACTACAATCAGCAGCACCGGCAGCTCGACAGCCTGCTCGACTCGGTCGCACTGGTGACGCTGACCATCGTCGTCGGCGGCCTGCTGGTGGTGCTGGGCGGCGGACACTGGATCCTGTACGCCTTCAACCCCGACTACGTGTCGTATTACGGCATGCTGGCGCTGCTCACGGCGGGGACGGCTGCGGTCGCGGCCACCGGCCCCTCGGGATCGATCCTGATGCTGACCGGCCACGAGGGCCGCTATCTGGCGATCATCGGCGGTACGGTGTTGATGCGCGCGATCGGCTTCTTCGTGCTGATTCCGATGTTCGGCATTCCCGGCGCCGTGGCGGCGACGACGATCTCGTTCGTCACCATGGCGGTGCTGCTGCGCAGCTCGGCCATCAGCACGACCGGAATCGACGGCTCGGTGCTGCGCCTGCTGACACGGCTGCGGCGCGGGCCGGTGTCGCTGCGCCCGGAATGAGCGGGCGGCGCTCCATATCGGCAGACGAGCAAGCGTGAGACGGCGCTGGTCGCGGTCGATGCGATCGGGCGGCTACTCGGTGCCGCCGATGTCGTGATAGCCGCCGCGCCAATACACCAGCGCCTGCGAGGCGCCGCCGAGCTGCACGGCCTCGACCCGGCCGATCACCAGCGCGTGGCTGTTCCAGTCGATGATGCTGTCGACCGTGCAGTCGATCGCCGCCAGCGCATCGCTCAGCAGCGGCGCCCCGGTCACCAGTTCGATCCAGTCGCCGTCGGCGTAGCGCTCCGCTCCGCGCACGCCGTGGCGGCCGGCGAAGCGGTCGGCGAGGTCGCGATGGCCGGCGGCGAGGATGTTGACGCCGAACGTGCCCCGCTCGCGGATCACCGGCAGCAGCGCGCAGCTGCGATTGATGCAGGCGATCAGCGCCGGCGGCTCGGCCGAGAGCGAACTGACCGACGTCGCGGTGATGCCGTTGCGCTCGTCGTCCTGCCCGCTGGTGACGATGCTGACGCCACCGGCGAGGTGGCGCATCGCCGCCTTGAAGCTGTCGGCGGCGGATTCGCGATGCAGCGCGGCGGGGCGGATGTTCATGAGCGGCCTGCGAGGGAGTCGAGCCAGTTGCGGAACAGCGTGGTGGCCGTGGCCTCGATGGCGTCGGCGACGCCGGCGCGCAGCGCCAATTGCGGCAGCCGGGAAATCAGCGCGGGCTCCGGTTCGGCCTCGGCTTGCGCGCCGAACGCGCCGAGCGCGGCCTCGGTCGCGGCATCGAAATAATCGACCGGAATCTCCGGATAGGATTCGCGCTCGCCGGTGAGGAAACGGCCGATGTCGCGCAGATACTCGCGCTGCAGCGAGCCGATGTCGTATTCGGGGTGGCCCTGGAAGAACACGAAGCGGCTGCGCCCGCGGCGCATGAAGACGTCGACGCCGGCGTCGCGCGCCTGCGTCAGCACCTCGTAGCCGCTCGCGGCCAGCCGGTCCGCCGGCAGGTCGTTCAGCCGCGAATGCGGCACCTGCATCTGAGCCGGCAGGTCGATCAGCAGCGGATCGTCCTGCAATCGCTCGCCGGCATAGATGCCGGAACATTTCTTCGGCAGGCGTTCCCGCTCGATGCCGTCGAGATGCAGCACTGCCGCATGCGCGGCGAGGCACGACCAGATCGTCGAAGTGGTGTTGGCCTCGGCCCAGTCGACCAGCGCGCGCATCTCGTCCCAATACGGCTCCTCGCGCAACGTGGCGGCGCGCGGTTCGGCCCCGGTCACGATCAGCCCGTCGAGCCTGATGGTGCGCAGCTCGGAGATGCCGGCATAGAGGCTGTCGATGCGATGACGCGCCGCCGGCGAACGCTGCACCGAGGGCAGCGCGAAGCAATGCAGCCGCACCGGGCGATCGCCGGCGCCGGCCTCGAGCAGGCGCGCGAACTGCCGCTCGGTGGCCCGCAGCGCGGCGTCGCCCATGTTGTTGACGAGCCCGATCTCGATCGCCGCGTCGCGCCCGGCGGCGTCGCGGCGTCTGCGCCCGTCACGCCGGCCGCTCGGGACCAGCATCGGGCTGTCGATCGGATCGGCGTTGTCGAACAGCAGGGACATGCCGGCGCGCCGCTTTATTCCGCCGCGATCAGTTGCGTGCGCCGGCCACCGGCCTGCGCCAGCGCCTGATCGAGATCTTCGATGATGTCGGCGATGTGTTCGATGCCGATCGACAGCCGGATCGTCTCCGGCAGCACGCCGGCGGTGCGCTGCTGCTCGGCGGACATCTGCCGATGCGTGGTCGAGGCCGGATGGCAGGCGAGCGATTTGGCGTCGCCGATATTGACCAGCCGGGTGATCAGCCGCAGCGAATCGTAGAAATTCTTGCCGGCCTCGAGGCCGCCCTTGATGCCGAAGGTGAACAGCGACGACGCCCGGCCGCCGAGATATTTCTGCACCAGCTCGTAATACGGACTGTCCGGGAAGCCGGTGTAGTTCACCCAGGCGACGCGCGGATCGTCGCGCAGGAACTCCGCCACCTTGCGGGCGTTCTCGACGTGGCGTTCCATCCGCAGCGCGACGGTCTCGATGCCCTGCAGCAGCAGGAACGCATTGAACGGCGACAGCACCGACCCCATGGTGCGCTGATAGATGCTGCGGGCGCGCTCGATATAGGCCGTCGGGCCGAACCGCTCGGCATAGACCATGCCGTGATAGGAATGATCGGGCTGGTTGAACGCCGGAAAGCGCTGCGGCTGCGCCGCCCAGTCGAACCGGCCGCTGTCGACGATCGCGCCGCCCAGCGTCGTGCCGTGGCCGCCGAGGAACTTGGTCAGCGAATGCACCACGATGTCGGCGCCGTGGTCGAACGGCTTCATCAGGATCGGCGTCGCCACCGTGTTGTCGACGATCAGCGGCACGCCGTGCCGATGCGCCACCTCGGCGATGCGCTCGATATCGCAGACATTGCCGGCGGGATTGCCGATGGTCTCGCAGAACACCGCGCGGGTATCGGCATCGATGAGCTTCTCGATCGCCGCGGCACTGTCGTTCTCGGCGAAGCGGCCGTGGATGCCCTGGCGCGGCAGGATGTGGGAGAGCAGCGTGTGCGTGGTGCCGTAGAGCTGCGGCACCGAGACGATGTTGCCGCCGTGATCGGCGACGTTGACGAAGGCGTAGTGCAGCGCCGCCTGGCCGCTGGCGACCGCGAGCGCGCCGACGCCACCCTCGAGCTCGGCGACGCGCTTCTCCAGCACAGCGCTGGTCGGATTGGCGATCCGCGAATAGCGATAGCCTTCGGTCTCGAGATTGAACAATGCGGCGCCGTGGTCGGCGCTGTCGAAGGCGTAGGATGCGGTCTGGTAGATCGGGACCGCGACCGCCTTGGTGGTCGGATCGGGATCGTAGCCGGCGTGAATGGCGATCGTCTCGTTGCGCATCGGTCACCTCCGCATCGCCGAGGCTGCGATCGACGCGCAGTCCGCAGGCGTCTTCCTAGCTAGAGCGGAGATCTTTAATCGACAACAAATTTCGAAAATGACGACAAACTAACCCTAATTTCGGATGATAAATCGATTACAATTTGAATCGAATTGCGCGCGTCCGATTTCGTTTACCTTGCGAACGCATTGTTGTCGCAACGGCGATCGATCTTCGATCGCATTCGGCTAAGTTGTATCGATAATTCTCGCAATGTTGTCGGACCGGCATTGATGAACATCCAACCACGATCCGTGACGGCGGACGCGACGCAGGCCCCGCCTGCGCGGGGGGCTGCGACCACTGCCCCGTCCGTCACCAAATCTCCTGTCACCAAGCCTCCTTCCGTCACCAAGAGCTGGCTGCGGGCGATCGAGATCACCTCGCGGATCGAGACCGAACCGCGCCGGCTGCTGGCCTCCGTGATCGACGAATGGGCCGCCGCCGCGCCGCAGCGGGACGCGATCGTGTCGGATCGCGAATCCTTCAGCTACGCGGCGCTGGCCGATCGCATCGACCGCTACGCGCGCTGGGCGCTGACGAACGGGATCGGGATCGGCGACGTGGTGTGTGTGCTGATGCCGAACCGGCCGGACTATCTGGCGGCGTGGCTCGGCATCACCAAGGTCGGCGGCGTCGCGGCGCTGATCAACACCCAGCTCGTCGGCGCCTCGCTGGCGCATTGCATCGAGGTCGCGCAGCCGAAACACGTCATCGTCGCCGACGAACTGGCGGAGGCCTTCGCGAGCGCCCGCCCACATCTCGCGCAGGCCCCACGCGTATGGACGCATGGCGGCGCTGGCGCCGATTCGATCGACCAGGCGCTAGCCGCGCTCGACGCCGGCCCGCTGGCGCCGCACGAACGGCGCGAGGTCTCGATCGAGCATCTGGCGCTGCTGATCTACACCTCCGGCACCACCGGGCTGCCGAAGGCCGCGCGAGTCACGCATCGCCGGGTGATGAGCTGGGCCGGCTGGTTCGCCGGCCTCACCGACGCCGGGCCCGGCGACCGGATGTACAATTGCCTGCCGATCTATCACAGCGTCGGCGGCGTGGTGGCGCCCGGCAGCCTGTTGATGGCCGGCGGCTCGGTGGTGATCGCCGAAAAGTTTTCCGCGAGCCGGTTCTGGGACGACATCGCCCGCTGGGATTGCACGCTGTTTCAATATATCGGCGAGCTCTGCCGCTATCTGCTGCAGGCGCCGCCGCGCGCGCGCGACACGCAGCACCGGCTGCGGCTGGCTTGCGGCAACGGGCTGCGCGGCGACGTCTGGGAGGCGTTCCAGGCGCGCTTCGCGATTCCGCGCATCCTCGAATTCTACGCCTCGACCGAAGGCAATTTCTCGCTCTACAATGTCGAGGGCAGGCCCGGCGCGATCGGCCGCGTGCCGTCGTTCCTGGCGCATCGCTTTCCGGCCGCGATCGTGAAGTTCGACCTCGACAGCGGCCTTCCGCTGCGCGGCGACGACGGGCTGTGCGTCCGCTGCGCGCGCAACGAGCCCGGCGAGGCGATCGGCCGGATCGGCGACGCCGCCGATCGCGGCGGCCGGTTCGAGGGCTACACCAGCGATGCCGCGAGCGACACCAAGGTGCTGCGCGACGTGTTCGCCAGGGGCGACGCCTGGTATCGCACCGGCGACCTGATGCGGCTCGACGATCAGGGCTTCTTCCATTTCGTCGACCGCATCGGCGACACCTTCCGCTGGAAGGGCGAGAACGTCGCGGCGAGCGAAGTCGCCGAGGCGATCGCCGCCTGCCCAGGCGTGACCGACGTCAGCGTCTATGGCGTCAGCGTGCCGCAGCACGACGGCCGCGCCGGCATGGCCGCGCTGGTGGTCGACGCGCGGTTCGATATCGACGCGCTGCATCGCCATCTGGCCGATCGGCTGCCGTCCTACGCGCGCCCGCTGTTCCTGCGGCTGCGCCCGGCGCTGGAAATCACCGGCACGTTCAAGCAGAACAAGCAGGATCTGATCCGCGACGGATTCGATCCCGGCGTGGTGAGCGATCCGCTCTATGTCGGCGGGGCCCAGGCCGCGCGCTACGTCGCGCTCGACGAGGACCTGCACCGCCGCATCGCCGCAGGCGAGCTGCGGCTGTGAGGCCGGCGCCGCACGATCAGCAAGGTTGCATAGATTTCAGTCGCGGCCCGGCCGCGCGAAGCGATGGATCAGAACGATGACTCCGGCCCCCGCACCGATCAGCTTCTCCAAGACCTGGACGTTCTTCGAGGGCGACTGGCACGACGGCAATGTGCCGATCATGGGGCCGCGCACCCATGCGGCCTGGCTCGGCTCGATGGTGTTCGACGGCGCCCGCGCCTTCGAAGGCGTGACGCCCGATCTCGACCGACACATCGCGCGGGTCAATTGGTCGGCGACCAACTTCAAGCTCAAGGCGATGATCGACGAAGCGACCTGGCACGGCCTGGTGCAGGACGGGCTGAAGCGGTTCGCCGCCGACGCCGAACTCTACATCCGGCCGATGTATTGGGCGCAGACCGGCGCCGGCGGCGGCGTGCTGTTCGATCCGGAGACGACCAACTGGTGCCTGTGCATCTATGAGGCGCCGATGCCGAAGCCGACCGGGCTGTCGATCACGCTGTCGCCGTTCCGCAAGCCGAGCGCCGATTGCGCCGTGGTCGACGCCAAGGCCGGCTGCCTCTATCCGAACAATTCGCGCGCGATGATCGAGGCGCAGAGCCGCGGGTTCGGCAACTGCCTGATGCGCGACATGCTCGGCAACATCGCCGAGCTCGGCAATTCCAACATCTTCATGGCCAAGGACGGCGTGGTCTATACGCCGGCGCCGAACGGCACCTTCCTCAACGGCGTGACGCGGCAGCGCGTGATCGAGCTGCTGCGCGGCGACGGCGTCACCGTGGTCGAATCGACGCTGACCTATCGCGATTTCGAGACCGCGGACGAGATCTTCGCCTCGGGCAATTTCGCCAAGGTGCAGCCGATCGTCCGGATCGACGACCGCGCGCTGCAGCCGGGGCCGTTATTCGCCAAAGCGCGCAAGCTGTATTGGGAGTTCGCGCACGGCTGAGCTCGGCAAGCGTCATTCACGCGCGCTGGAAGCGTCATCCTGAGGTGCGAGCGTAGCGAGCCTCGAAGGATGCGGCGACGGAGTGTGCGGCTCGTCCTTCGAGGCCCGCCGCGCCGCGCAGGGCGCGGCACGTCGTGCACCTCAGGATGACGCTGCGGCCGGCGGCGAGCAGCCCATCAAAGCCGATCGGTCCTACGCCTTTTCCAGCGCCGCCGCGCGGATGCCGGACAGCGTCGCGCCGGGGAGGATCGCGTCGGGGTCGATCTTCAGATGGATGATCGACGGCAGGCCGGAGGCGCGCGCCGCGGTGAACGCCGCCGGGAAGTCGGCCGTCTTCTCGACATTGGCGCCGAAGCCGCCGAAGGCGCGCGCATAGGCGGCGAAATCCGGATTGTGCAGCTCGGTGGCGGCGACGCGTCCCGGAAACTCGCGCTCCTGATGCATCCGGATGGTGCCGTACATGCCGTTGTCGCAGACCACCACGACGATCGGCAGCCGATACTGCACGGCGATGGCGAATTCCTGACCGCTCATCAGGAAATCGCCGTCGCCATTGACCGACAGCACCAACCGCTCCGGATGCAGCCGCTGCATCGCGATCGCGGCCGGCATGCCGTAGCCCATCGAGGCCGAGGTCGGCGCGATGTGGGTCATGTAGTGACGGAAACGATAGAACCGGTGAATCCACGACGCGTAGTTGCCGGCGCCGTTGCACAGGATGGTGTCGGCCGGCACGTTGTCGCGCAGCCAAATCATCACCTCGCCGAGATTGACGTCGCCGGGCTGCGGCGTCGCGGTCTCGGTCCAGGCGAGATAGTCGGCATGCGCCGCGTCGGCGGCGTCCCGCCACTCCGGTCGCGCGACGATGTCGCGTTTCGCCAGCGCCGCGACGAAGCGCGCCGGCGAGGCGTGGATCGCGAGTTGCGGACGATACACCCGGCCGAGTTCCTCGGCGCCGGGATGGATGTGCACCAGCTTGGTCTGCGGCGCGGGACTGTCGAGCAGGGTGTAGCCCTGCGACGGAATTTCGCCCAGCCGTCCGCCGATCAGCACCACGAGATCGGCTGCCTTGGCGCGCGCCACCAGCTTCGGATTGGGTCCGAGGCCGAGATCACCCGCATAGCGCGGATGCATCACGTCGAACAGCGTGCCGCGGCGATAGCTGGTCGCGACCGGCAGCCCGGTGCGAGTCGCGATCTGTTCGATCTGCTCGCGCGCCTTCAGGCTCCAGCGGCTGCCGCCGAGCACGATCAGCGGTCGCTCGGCGCCGGCGAGCAGCGCCGCGAGTTCGTCCATCTCCTCGTCGCCGGGCGAGGTTTCGACCGGTCTGAACGCCGGGGCATGGCCGACGGTGACGCGTTCGCTCAGCACGTCCTTCGGCAGCGCGATCACCACCGGCCCCGGCCGGCCGCTGGTCGCGGTGTAGAACGCGCGCGACACCAGCTCGGTGACGCGATCGGCATCGTCGATCTCGGTGGTCCATTTCGTCATGCTGCCGAACACGGCGCGATAGTCGAGCTCCTGAAACGCCTCGCGCTCCTTGACCGCGCGTTCGACCTGGCCGACGAACAGGATCATCGGCGTCGAGTCCTGCCGCGCGACGTGAATGCCCGCCGACGCATTGGTCGCCCCCGGCCCGCGGGTGACGAAACAGACGCCGGGCTGGCCGGTCGCCTTGCCGATCGCCTCCGCCATCATCGCCGCGCCGCCCTCATGGCGGCAGACGGTGATGGTGATGTCGCGATCGCGCAGCGCGTCCAGCACCGGCAGGAAGCTCTCTCCCGGCACGCAGAACACGTGCTTGACGCCGTTGATCGCCAGTTGATCGACCAGCGCCTCGGCGGCGGTGCGGCTCTCGAGCATGTGATGCATGGCGTTTCCCTGAATGATCTTTCGCGTTGGCCGGGTGTCCGTCACGGCCCGTAGAGCACGAGTTCGGTTTCGGTGAGGTCGGCGAGCCGCGGCGGGTTCGGACCCTTGAAGTATTTGCGGCCGCGCGTCTCGGTATAGATGCCGGCCAGTCCCGCGATCGGTCCGTTGGCGTCGACCACCACCAGCGGCCGGCCGCGCAGGATCAGAAAGCGGCCGAGCGCGCGCGCGCAGCGGACGAAATCGGCGATCTCCCGGCAATACACCAGTTGCATCGCCGGCATCGGAAACCGGCCGCTCTTCATCCGCTTCGGCAGCATGATGAACGGGATCGCCTCGCCGCCGATCCGGCAGACCAGCGACAGGCAGCCGTAATCGGCGTGGCTGCGCAGCCGGTCGAGATCGGCCGGCGGCAGCCCTGCGACGGCGGCCGTGGAGCCGGTGACCACTTCGACCGTCGCGCCGCTCTCCGCCCGCGACAGCAGCGGCACCGCGAACAACATGCCGCTGCAATAGCGGCGAAAGCCCTGCGCCTCGATGATCGGCCAGGTGTTAGCGGCCGGCGAAATGTTGATGTAGGTGACGTGCTTGTGCTTCTGCGCCATCGACGTCAGCAACGTCGCGTAGTTGCGGAACTCGGGCTCGACGTACCAGCTCGACACGTTGCAGCGGATGTCCGACGCACAGGCTTCGGTCCGCTGCGTGTAGAGCAGCAGCAGCACGCCGACCGGCAAGCCCGCGCTTTCCAGCAAGTAACCATAGCGCGGGCAGCCCGCCGGGATTTCGCGCTCGCGCTGACGATGCAGCCCCCGCGTCCAGTAATCGCGCGTGCGGCCGGCGAAGCCGCGCGTCAGCAGCTCCGAAACGGCTTCGATATCGGTCTCGACGATCTCGCGGCAGCGAACCTTGCGGGCATCCATCGCTGTTTACCAATCAACCGGATTTGACAACTACGCGCGTAGATTCAATTCATCTTTGCGCCTTATGGTGTTTGTCTCACGGATCGATCAGGAAGGCGAAAAATCAATGTCTGTACGGTTAACGATTGTGACGACGATGCAGGAGATCGCCGCGGAGCAGAATCGCAAGCTGCCGGCGCTCACCGACGACCTGGTACTCCATCAGTCCGGCTTCGATTCGCTGTGCTTCGCCATCCTGGTGGCGCGGCTGGAAGACAGCCTCGGCGTCGATCCGTTCACCGCCGCCGACGACGCGGTCTTTCCGGTGACGCTGGGCGATTTCATCGAGGCGTACGAGAATGTCCCCGCGTGAACTCGTTGCGCTGCGCAACTATCTCGCAGCCGGCCTGAGCGACCGCACGCTCTCGGACGCCAGCGACAGCGTCGCGATGGCGGAGGTCGCGCGCGGCACCGCGCTCGGCGGACGGCTGCCCGAATTGGCGGGCCGCTGCGTGCTGCTGTCGCTGGCGACGCAGCTGATCAGCGGCATCGCGATGATCGAGATCGACGGCGTCGCGCGCCGGATGCTGCTGTGCCCGCCCGATTTCGACATGAAATACGCGCCCGACCTGATCGCCGACGCGCAGATCGACGCCGTCGTCACCGACGATCCGGCGCGCTGGCAAAGCTTGGGCATCGAACTGATCGTCACCGCCGGCCTGCCGCTGCGGCCGGCCAAGCCGATCGAACTCACGCACGCCACCCAATGGTTGATGCTGACCTCCGGCACCACCGGCGCGCCGAAGATCGTGGCGCATACGCTGGCGGCGCTGACCGGCGCGATCGTCGCCGATGGGACCGCACCGGGCGCGCCGCCGACCTGGGCGACGTTCTACGACATCCGCCGCTATGGCGGGCTGCAGATCTTCCTCCGCGCCGTGCTCGGCGGCGGCTCGATGGTGCTGTCCTCGCCCGGCGAAGCGCTCGTCGATCATCTGGCGCGGCTCGCCGCGCGCGGCGTCACGCATATTTCCGGCACGCCGTCGCATTGGCGCAAGGCGCTGATGAGCGCCGCGCTGGCGTCGTTCAGTCCGGACTACGTCCGACTGTCCGGCGAGATCGCCGATCAGGCGGTGCTCGACAGCCTGCGCCGCGCCTTCCCGAGCGCCTCGATCGGCCACGCTTACGCCTCCACCGAGGCCGGCGTCGGCTTCGCCGTCAATGACGGCCGCGAAGGTTTCCCCGCGTCGATGATCGGCGCCGGCCCCAATGGCGTCGACATGCAGGTGATCGACGGCTCGCTGCGGATCCGCTCCGGACGCACCGCGCACACTTATGTCGGGCGCAGCGCGCCGGCGCTGACCGACGCCGACGGCTTCGTCGACACCGGCGATATGGTCGAACTGCGCGACGATCGTTACTACTTCGTCGGCCGGCGCGACGGCGTCATCAATGTCGGCGGCCTCAAGGTGCATCCCGAAGAGGTCGAAGCCGTGATCAACCGCCATCCCGCGGTGCGGATGTCGCGGATTCGCGCGCGGCGCAGCCCGATCACCGGCGCGCTGGTGGTCGCCGACGTGATGCTGGCGAGCGTCTCCGATTCCGGCCGCACCGGCGAGATCCGGGAGGCGATCCTCGCCGATTGCAAGGCGTCGCTGCCGCCCCACAAGGTCCCGGCGATGGTGAACTTCGTCCAGCAGCTCGACGTCACCGCCTCCGGCAAGCTGGCCCGCCATGCGTAAGGTGGTGGTCACCGGCGGCAGCCGCGGCATCGGGCTGGCGATCGCGCAGCGGCTCGCCGCCGCCGGCTACGGCGTCATCGCCGTGGCGCGGCGCGAGAGCGAGGAGCTGACGGCGGCGATCGTCGCGGCCGAAGCCGGCCCGGGCGCGATCCATTTCAAAGCGTTCGATCTCGGCGAGATCGACGCCATTCCGGAATTCGTCAAGAGCCTGCGGCAGGAGTTCGGCTCGATCTACGGGCTGATCAACAACGCCGGCATCGGCACCGAAGGCGTGCTGGCGACGATGCACAACAGCCAGATCGAGGCGCTGATCCGCATCAACGTCACCTCGCCGATCGTGCTGACCAAATACATCGTCCGGCAGATGATGGCCGACGGCGGCGGCCGCATCGTCAACATGTCGTCGATCATCGGTTCGACCGGCTACAACGGCCTGTCGGTCTACGGCGCCACCAAGGCGGCGGCCCTCGGCTTTACCCGCTCGCTGGCGCGCGAGGTCGGGCGGCTCGGCATCACCGTGAACGCGATCGCGCCGGGCTTCATCGACACCGAACTGACCAAGGGCCTCGCCGGCGACGGCCGCGACAAGATCGCGGGCCGCAGCGCGCTGCGGCGACTGCCGGAGGTCGACGACGTCGCCCGCATGGTCGAGTATCTGCTCGGCGACGGCGGCCGCAACATCACCGGCGCGGTGCAGACCATCGATGCGGGGAACACGGCGTAGCGTGCTGGTGCGCTGAGGCCTCCGTGCCGCTCAACAGCGCGCCCCCTCTCCCGCCTGCGGGAGAGGGTTGGGGTGAGGGCGCCCCAGGCAGTGAGTCCCGCGATCGCGGAGAGGAGTGCCCTCACCCGGATCGCTGACGCGATCCGACCTCTCCCGCAAGCGGGAGAGGTGGCTAATCCAGCGCCAGCATCTCCCGCACGCGCGCCGGCCAGGCGGCGGTGTCGATGCCGTGGGTGTGAAACAGCGCCACCGCGAGGCGGTCCATGCCGAAGGCGACGCAGCCGGTGTGCGCCGGCTGGCCGGCGACATCCTCGATGCCCCAGGTGACGCCGAAATGTTCGCGGTGATAGTTGAAGCTCATGCAGGCGGTCGGCTGCTCTTCCGAGCGCAGCGGCACCAGCAGTTCGAATTTCAGCGCCTGCTGCTGCTGGCTGATCGCCTTCATCTGGCCGACGCGGCCGAAGAACGGATCCGACGCGGTGTCGACCCGGAAGGCGAGGCCGAGATCGCGGGCGATCGCCTGCGCCTTGCCCATCCAGCGCTCGCGGAAATCGGCGACGTCCTGCGACGTGCCGATGCAGACATATTCGCGCATCCGGAACGATTGCAGCCGGTCGAGATGTTTCGACGGCTCGCGGCGGAAGCAATCGGCGGCGACGTCGAAGCGCAGCCCGCCGGCCGGCAACGGACCGCGGCTCGCGGCGAGCGGATAGACCGGATAGCAGGCCGCCGGCGACAGCACCAGATCGGCCGGCGACAGCGAACTCGTCCAGTCGCCGCCGGCGTCGAACCGGCTCACCGCCGCATTGATCTCCTGCTCGGTGCCGTGCAGGCCGCAGACGCAGCCGAGCAGATTCGGGAAGCTCTTCAGATAGCCGGATTTCTCCAGCTGGGCGCGGCTCATCACCGGCGGAAACCGCATCACTTCGGTGCCGGCCTCGCGATGCCGCGAGATCAGCGCCGCGAGTTTCTCGACCACGCCCTCGTACAGCGCGGTGCGGGCATAGACGCCGTCGGCGCCCATGCGATGAAACAGCTGCTCGGCGAGATGATCGAGCGCATCGACCGGCTGCGCGTGGGCTTCGGACGGAACCTTGCGGATCGCGACGTTCATGAGGTGGCCTCCTCGAAAGATCGGTGACGGTGCGTTCAGTCGCGCAGGCTCGCCGGCACCGCGCTCATCAGGTTGGCGGTGGCGATATTGGCGAGGATGCGGTCGTTGTTGATCATCAGCGGCGCCGACAGCACGTCGCGCAGATGCCGGCCGATGGTGAAATCGCCGTCGTTGCGATAGCCCGACAGGCCGCAGGCCCGCATCGCGCTCATCACCGTCGCCACCGCGAGATCGGAGGCCTCGACCTTCAGCAGGTTGATCGCCGACTGGAATTCCAGCGAGCCGAGGCCGCGCTCGTCGTATTCATGCGCCGCATAGGCGTCGAGATTGGCGGAGATCAGCGCGCGCAGCTTCGACAGCGACATCTTCGCGCTGGTGTAGTGCGCGGCCCCCGGCGGCATCTGACCGCCGGCGCCGCGCGCCGCCTTGCGGATGAAGCCTTGCGCGCGCTCGACCGAGGCCGCCGCGATGCCGGCCCAGGCCGACGACCACGACAGATGCGCGACCGGCGTCATGGTCTGCGCGTGAATGCGTTCATAGGGCTCGGCGAACACCTGGGCGGCGAGCCCGCTGGCCTTGAGCTCGAAGCCGGCGCTGCAGGTGCCGCGCATGCCGAGGGTTTCCCAGCCCTGCGTCGGCGTCAGCGTGTAGTCGTCGCTGGTGAACACCACCAGCACCTGATCCGACGCAGCCGCCTCGGAAGCGCGGCGCGCGATCGTCATCACGCCGTCGGCTTCGGCGCCGTAGGAAATCACCGTGGCGTTGCGGAGCAGCGACACGCCGGCGTCGGTCACCTCGATCGCCGCGGCGCTGGCGCGAATGTTGCCGCCGTTGTTGCCTTCGGTGGTCGACGACGCCAGCAGCATCTGCTCGGCGGCGATCCGTCGCATCAACTGCTCGTGCCAGTCGCCGCCGCGGCCGTGCCGCACCAGGCACGCCACCTTGGTCTGATGCATCGCCACGATCATCGCGGTCGAGGCGCAGGCGCGTCCCAGCGCGTAGCACATCTCGGTGACGTCGTGGATCGTCGCGCCCTCGCCGCCGAATTCGACCGGGATCTGGGCGCCGAGCAGGCCGTGCGCCTTCGCCGCGTCGATCGCCGCGCGTGGAAACCGCGATTGTTTGTCGACGCTGTCGGCGTCGGCCGCCGCGATCGCGGCGACCTGTGCCACGCGCTGCGACAGCGGGACGGAGTCGCGCCGGAATGAAACGGGCGCGGTCGGCGCGGCGTTGCGGAGAGTGTTGTCTGTGATCATCGCCATGGCGTCGGACGCTCCTCGGTGCCTTACACGGGCTCGATCGCGCCGCGGCGCTTGGTCGTTCGCGCTACTCGTCGGTCGGCGATCGTGCCGCACGCTAGGGGAGCGCGGCCGCGCCCGTCGAGAACTTTCAAAGTGAATCAATTTGAATTCGAATCCGACGGTTAATCCGGCATTGCACGAATACGGAGGATTCTTCGGTTTCCCGTTAGCGTTAAAATTCGAATGGCGGCCGCGGACGAACTACCGCAATTGTTTCCCTAAACTTTCTGCGATTACATCGCGAATGAAACACAGCGCGCCACCGATCGGTCGGGCCGGCGCGAGACGAACGACGCTCAGGAGGTTGCGATGCAAGGCACGGACGCCACGGTTCAGAACAAGATTCTCGCGCTGGTCGAGTCGATCCTGGCGCAGAACGCGATGCCCGGCGGCGTCAAGCCGGATACGCGGCTCGCCGACGCCGGACTCACGTCGATGGAAATGGTCAACCTTATGCTCGGCGTCGAAGCCCTGTTCGACATGACACTGCCGCAGTCGGACATCACGCCCGAGAATTTCATGTCGGTCGAGACTATCGAGCGCCTCGTGCTGTCGCGTCTGCAGAAGCAGGCGGCCTGATCGCTATTCGGTCCGGCGCGTTCATCACGCCCGTCATCTTTCGCGTATCACCCCAGGAGTCGACCCGATGTCCACCGACCTGATCCTCACCTCCAAGACCGATGTCGAACTGAAGCCGGCGCCGATCGAACCGTCGTGGATCATCGACGGCAATCCGACCGCGACCAACGCCACGCTGTCGCGCAGCGCCGACGGCATGGCCTCGACGATCATCTGGCAGTGCACCGAAGGCAGGTTCGAGTGGCACTACGACATCGACGAGACCATCTGCATTCTCGAAGGCTCGGTGGTGATCGAGAGCGAGGGGATGCCGGCGACCCGCTACGGGCCGGGCGACGTGATCTTCTTCAAGGACGGCGCCAGCGCGCGATGGCATGTCGAGGGCCATGTCCGCAAGATCGCGTTCTGCCGCCGCACCCAGCCGAAGCTGGTCGGGTTCGCGATCCGCGCGATCTCGAAGCTGCGCTCGCTGCTGCTGCCGTCGCGCCAACGTCCGGTGCAGTCGCTGCTCGGCGCCAACTGAACCGCTGCTTCGCAGGCTGAAGCGATGGACTGACCATGGGCGGGTCGCGCGAGCGGCCCGCCTTTTTCGTCGCGGCGAGACGACAGGCCATCTCGGCGCACGCCGTCGGCACGCGATCGCGCCGCGAGCCGCGTCGCCCGATCGGAGGCGCGCGACTGGGATTGATTTGCCGCAAAGCCCGCAACGGCCGGTTCTGACATTCTACTAGGCGAAAGTCGTATTGGGGACAGCGGGCAGCGATGGCGTTCAATCTCGGCAGGACTGGCAGGCCATCGATTCTCGCAGTTGTGTATTCGGACGGCGCGGCTGCCTGCCGCGTCATGTCGGATCTCGGCTACCGGTTGCGCAACGCCGGAATCGTCGTCGCCGGCATCGTCCCCTACCACGCGACCCGCGACAGCCTGCCACGCTGCGACATGGAGGTCGAGGAACTGGCCTCGCGGATCATTCTGCAACTGGCCGAGGACCAGACAACGCGGTCCGGCAACTGCCGTGTCGATCCGCTTGCGATGCAGGACGCCGCCGCGCTGATCTCGGCCGCGTTCCAGAAGTGTCCGGAATTGCTGATCATCAACAAATTCGGCCAGCTCGAAGCCGATGGCGGCGGGCTCGGCGACGTGATCACCGAGGCGGTCGAGCTCGGCATCCCGGTGCTGGTCGGCGTGTCGGAACGCCGGCTGGCGAGCTGGCGCGAATTCACCAACGGCCTCGCCGAAGAGGCGATGATCGACTCGCCACGGGTGCAGCAATGGCTGGCGCGGCGCGGCCTCGCGGCGCAACGCAACCGGATCGGCGCGCACCAGGCGCTGACCTCGGCGGCCTGATCGACCGAAGCGACATGGCCCCCTGCCACATCGGATGACTCCTCATCCCGAGGAGCTGACTGGACATGCAGGCCGCCAAGTCAACGCCCCATCCCCGTCATTGCGAGCGCAGCGAAGCAATCCAGAGGCGCCGAGCATGGGGCTTCTGGATTGCTTCGTCGCTGCGCTACTCGCAATGACGGGTGATAGGGCGTTGATGTCGCGGCCTGCATGTCCAGGCCGCAGAACGCCAGTGCTGATTCCATCGGAAACAGAACGGCTCTCGCGGTCCAGAGAACCTCGATGGCCGGGGCAAGCCCGGCCATGACGACATCGGTAGCCACCGCGCCGTTCACGAATCCGCCGTCGGTCTTCGCGAACCGGCGCGGCGGTGCTAGAGCAGCTCAGCCGTTGATGGAATCACCGCCGTCATCCTGAGGTGCCCGCTGGGCCGCGCCATGCGCGGCGCTGCGGGCCTCGAAGGATGGGCCGCAAGCGCCCTGGCCGCATCCTTCGAGGCTCGCTACGCTCGCACCTCAGGATGACGACTCCGCACGCGCGAATGCCGCGTTGCTTCAATCCATCGATGAACCGCTCTACGCTCAGCCGAACTTGAACAGCACGCCGTAGCCGCCGCGCGGATAGTCCCATTCGATGTCGCCATTGCCCTCGGCGATCACCCGGCAGGTGCCGCATTCGACGCAGCCGTCGGGCGTCACCTCGACCTGGCCGTTGGTATTCAGCTCGTAGCAATGCGCCGGGCAGACTTTGAGCAGCGCCAGCAGTTCAGCCGACGGCTTGGTGTGCGGCTTCACCCGGATGTGAGCGTTGCCGACGTCGACCAGATAGCGGTTCTGGAACAGCTTGTCCTCGACCCGAATGGGGGCTTCCACCGTCATTGTTGCTCTCCGCGTTTGAGTTCGTCGCCGTCGCCGTTCACCGCCATGCCCGCGCGAAGCGGAAGGCGTCGCCGAACAGGCCCGCCCAGGATCGCGCCGACACGAACGATCTGATCGTCACCTTCTCCTTGTCGACCTTCGGCGTGCCGTCGACCCGCACGAAGTTCTGCAGCGCCTTGTTGATGAGCTGCGGATAGGTCAGGAAGAAGTTCTGCGACTGGATGTGCAGCAGATCCGGCATATCCTTGTACTTCTTCAGATCCTTGATGACGAAGGACTCGTCCAGCATCTTCTTGTAGAGCGCCAGATTCTCCTTGGTCATCGGATCCTTGCGCGACTTGACCTGGAAGATCGCCTCGCCGGCGATCCGGCCGGAGGTCATCGCCAGATTCGAGCCTTCGCGATGCAGCGCGTTGTTGAGCTGCGCAGCGTCGCCGACCACCACCCAGCCGTCGCCATAGAGCTGCGGGATCGCCTTGTAGCCGCCCTCGGGAATCAGATGGCCGGCATATTCCTTGACCTCGGAGCCTTCGATCAGCGGCGCGATCGAGGGATGCTTCTTGAAGCGCTCGAGCAGATCGTAGGGCGTCTCGCCGGATTTCTGGAAATCGGCGACCAGACAGCCGATGCCGACCGACACCGATTCCTTGTTGGCGTAGACGAAGCCCATCCCGGTCATGCCGCGGGAGATCGTGCCCGCCGCCTCGATCACCACGCCCTCGTCGCCCTTGAGGTTGAAGCGCGCCTCGATGGTCTCGCGGGGCAGGAAGTGCATTTCCTTCACCGCCAGCGCGACCTTGTCGGGCGACGGCCGCTCGCGCAGATCCGCCTTGGTGCCGAGCAGGCCGTTGACGCCCTCGGCCAGCACCACGACGTCGGCATGGACCTCGCCGCCCTCGCGGTCGGTGATCACGCCGATCACCTTGCCATAGGCGTCCTTCACCAGTTCCTTGACGGTGGTCTCGCACAGCACGATGGCGCCGGCTTCCTGCGCCTGGCTGGAGAACCATTTGTCGAACTGCGCGCGGATGATGGTGTAGCGGTTCGGCTTCTCTTCGTTGAAATCGTCCGAGCGATAATGCAGCCCGGTGTGCGAGCGCTCGTCCATCATCCAGAACCGCTGCTCCACCAGATGACGCTCGAGCGGCGCGTCCTCGCGGAAGTTCGGCACCAGCTTCTCCAGCATGTCGGCGTAGAGAATCGCGCCCTGGACGTTCTTCGAGCCCGGATATTCACCGCGCTCGATCTGCAGCACCTTCATGCCGCGTTTGGCCATCGTCAGCGCGGCGGCGTTTCCGGCCATGCCGGCGCCGACCACGATCGCGTCGAAACGTTCCTCGATCATGGTGAACTCCTGTTAGCTCGCGATGCGGTCGCGGGTGTGCGGCGACAGCCGCTTGCGGAATGCTTCGGTCAGCGCCGGCAGCAGGCGGATCGCGTCGGTGACGATCGCCAGATGCGCGAAGTCGAAGATCGGCGCGTTCTTGTCGGTGTTGATGGCGACGATCAGATCGGCGCCGTCGACGCCGACGCGATGCTGGATCGCGCCGGAAATGCCGGCCGCGATGTACAGCTTCGGCCGGATCGTCTTGCCGGTCTGGCCGATCTGGCGATCGGCCGAGACCCAACCCTTCTGCACCAGCGGCCGCGAGCAGCCATATTCGGCGCCGAGCACGCCGGCGAGCTGGCGCACCAGCTGGAAGTTCTCCAGCGAGTTGAGCCCCATGCCGCCGGCGACGACGATGTCGGCGTAGGCCAGGTTCGAGGTCGCCTTGTCGCGATCCGGCACGAACGCCAGGATCTTGGTGACGATGTCGTCCTCGACCATGCCGAGCGGGAATTCGATGATGCGGCCGACCGGCTTCTCGACGCGCTCCGGCATTTCCATCACGCGCGGCCGCACGGTCGCCATCTGCGGCCGGAAGTTCAGCGTGTAGATCGTGCACAGCAGCGAGCCGCCGAAGGTCGGCCGGGTCGCGGCGAGCGAATTGTCGGCGTCGACCTCGAGCTCGGTGCAGTCGGCGGTGAGGCCGGTCAGCAGCGTGGTCGCGACGGCGCCGGCGAGATCGCGGCCGAGCGTGGTGGCGCCGAGCAGCAGGATCTCGGGCTTGTAGGTGTTGACCAGATCGGTCAGCGCCTTGGTGTAGGATTCGTTGCGATAATCGGTGAGCACGTCGTCGGCGACGATGTAGGCGAGATCGGCGCCGTAGCAGAACGATTCCGCCGCCGCCGCGCTGGTCGCCTCGCCGGCCGGGCCGATCACCACCGCGGCGAGCTCGACGCCGAGCTTGTCGGCGAGACGGCGGCCGGAGCCCATCAGCTCCCAGGACACCGGGTGGACGTGGCCGCGCTCCTGCTCGACGAACACCCAGACGTGCTTGTACTGCTTGAAGTGCTCGGACAGCTCCTTCTTGGCGTTGGCGCGTCCGGCGGGCGGGGCAGGCTTTGCTGGCTGGCTCATGAGACTGCTTTCAAATTGGTGTTGTCAAAATCCACGCGCGAGCTCGAACATGTCGGCTTCGAGTTTCGGCCGGAGCTTGAAGATCTCGTCGATCAGCGCGTCGGCCGGCGGGCGGCCGGCCGGCTCCACCACCACGGCTTTTTCCGAACGCGCGGTCGGCGCGAACACGCGCTTGACCACGGTCGGCGAGCCGCGCAGGCCGCATTTGGAAATGTCTTCGACGCCGGCGTCCTGGGCGCTCCACTTCACCACTTCGGCGCGGGCGGCGTTCAGCGCATTCAGCATCGTGCCGCGACGCACCTCGTTGGTGCCCTCCAGCATGGTGATCAGGCAAGGCAGCCGGCTGCGCAGCACCTGGACGCCGCCCTCGGAGCGGCGCTCGACCTCGATGCTGCGGCCGGCGAGATCCAGCGACGCGACCTTGGAGACGTAAGTGAGCTGCAGGAAGTCGAGCCGCTTGCAGATGCCGGGGCCGACCTGGGCGGTATCGCCGTCGATGGTCTGCTTGCCGGTGAACACGATGTCCGGTTCGCCATAGGTGGCGCCGATCTTGCGGATCGCGGAAGCCAGCGCGTAGCTGGTCGCCAGCGTATCGGCGCCGGCGAAGAAGCGGTCGGTCAGCAGCACCGCGCGGTTGGCGCCGAAGGTCAGCGCCTTGCGCAGGGAATCCTCGGCCGAGGGCGGGCCCATCGTCAGCACCGTGACCTCGCCGCCGAACTTGTCGCGCAGCCGCAGCGCCTCTTCGAGCGCGAACAGATCATACGGGTTGATGATCGTCGGCACGCCCTGGCGCATGATCGTGTTGGTGACCGGATGCACGCGGATCTGCGCCGAGTCCGGGACCTGCTTGATACAGACGACGATATGCATGGTGTGCTCCGCGCTTGCTGACACGACGACATCAGCCTGACACAGGGACATCAGCAAGCCTCGTACCAACTTTTCGGCCGATGAAATTCGATCGAAAAAGCAACGGCTTGGGTCGGACCGGCGATCGCCTTGGAATGGTTCTCGATGAATGCGACCCGACAAGTCGGACACTTGTCAGGAAGGCGACAGCGGTTAGAGCGCTTCATCAATTGATTGAAGGATGCGGCCTTCTCTTCAGAGTCGTCATCCTGAGGTGCGCGCGTAGCGCGCCTCGAAGGATGCGGCAAAGGTGCCTGCGGCCCATCCTTCGAGGCCCGCCGTGCCGCGCACAGCGCGGCCCAGCGGGCACCTCAGGATGACGCGGCAGCCAAGTCTGATTCCATCGAAAGCAAAGTTGCTGTAGGAGGCCCAGACTATCCCGCCCCGTCGTGGCAGGGCCGGTCCCGGCCACGACGGAAGGATGCGTATTATGTTCGGTGGAAAGGACGCTGGCGGCTACTTCAGCGCGTCGAGCGAGACGAACGCCGGCGCGCGCGGCGATTTCGGCGCCACCGCGTCCTTGAGCACCTTGAAGACGCGCTGATCGAGCGGCGTCGAGGCGACGAAGTCGGCGTAAGCCCGCTCCAGCACCGCCTTGCAGCGCGCGGTCGCCTCCGCCGCCGGCAGGCCGGCGAGATCCTCGCCGGCGAGATACTGGCCCATCCGCTTCAGGATATGCAGCCGCGCCACATTGACGACGTTCGGATCGTAGGCGACGTCGAGCAGCTGGAAGAACTCCTCCGCCGAGGCGGCGCGCTGCAACTGCCCGATGATGTCGGCCGGCGCTTTGCTGTCGGCTTGTTGGGAACTCGCCTGGGTCGCGCTCATCTCGATCTCCTTCATCTCTCGTTCGCCGCGCAACGTTGCGCTCAGGCGCAGTTCGGCAGCGTGCGGTCGTGAACCTCACGCCAGATCGCCGTCAATGTCTCGTTTCCGACCGGGCCCTTGTTGGCGACCGCATGCAGGCGCACTTGCGCCAGAATGCCCTGCGCCTCTTCGGCCGTCGCCGGCAGATTGAGCTTGGCCAGCGACGAGGTGATCGCCGACAGGCCGGAATGCTTGCCGATCACGATGCAATTGGCGCGGCCGAGCAGCACCGGATCGAGCGACTGATAGGTGCGCTGGTCCTTGAGCAGGCCGTCGACATGAATGCCGGATTCGTGGGTGAAGACGTGTTCGCCGACGATCGCCTTGTTGAGCGGAATCGTCCGCGCGGCGGCGGCCGCCACCACATCGGCGACATGGCCGAGTTCGGACAGCACGATGCCGGTATCGCGGCCGTAAAGCTGCTTCAGCGCGACGGCCACCTCCTCCAGCGGCGCGTTGCCGGCGCGCTCGCCCAGCCCGATCACCGTGACCGACGCATGGCTGGCGCCGGCCTGCAGCGCCGCCAGGGTGTTGGCGGTGGCGAGGCCGAGATCGTCGTGGCCGTGAAATTCCAGTTCGAGATCGGTGGTGGCGCGCAGGGTCGCCATCAGTTCGTGAGTACGAAACGGATCGAGCACGCTGAGCGTATCGGCGATCCGGAACCGCCGCGCGCCCGCCGCCTTCGCGGTGGCGATCACTTCGGCCAGGAACTCCGGATCGGCGCGCGACGAATCCTCGCCGCCGACCGCGACCTCGAGCCCGTGGTCGCGCGCATAGCCGACCACGCGCTTCACCGTCTCGATCGCGTTCGATCGCTGGCCGCCGAGCTTGGCGGCGATCTGCACCTCGGAGACCGGCACCGAAACGTTGACCATCGCCACGCCGGCCTGCAGCGCCGCCTCGACATCCTCGGTGCGCATCCGGCACCAGGCGATCGTCGTCAGCGGCAGCCCGGCCTCGACGATGCTGCGGATCGCCGCGATCTCGTCCGGCCCCATCGCCGGCGTTCCGGCCTCGATTTCCGGCACGCCGGCCTGCGCCAGCGCGCGGGCGATCGCGAGTTTTTCGGCGGCCGAGAACGCCACGCCCGGCGCCTGCTCGCCGTCGCGCAGCGTGGTGTCGTTGAGCACGACCGGCGTCGCGGTCGATGGCGTTGCGCTGCTGTCACGCATGGGCGCGCCCGAGCAAAGGTCCGTCATCGGCGGTGAACGGCGAGATCGCGCGCAGCTTGGCGATCACGCCGGGGATGACGGCGAGCGCGCGCTCGATGTCGTCGTCGGTGTTGTCGCGCGACAGCGAGAACCGCACGCCGCCGCGCACGCTGTCCTCGGCGACCTTCATCGCCATCAGCACATGCGACGGCTCGAACGAGCCTGTCGCACAGGCCGAGCCCATCGAGGCGGCGATGCCGGCGCGGTCGAGCAAAGTGACGATGGCTTCGCTGTCGATATACGAGAACGCGATGTTCGAGGTGTTCGGCAGCCGCTCGGCGCGGGCGCCGATGGCGACGCAATGATCGACGCGCGCCAGGATCTCGTGCTCCAGCCGGTCGCGCAAGCCGCGCACCCGGATGTCCTCGTCGGCCATCGCGCCCGCGGCGAGTTCGGCCGCCATGCCGAGGCCGACGATGCCGGGCACGTTCTCGGTGCCGGCGCGGCGGCCGCGCTCGTGCTGGCCGCCCTTGATCTGCGGCTTGAAGGCCGCGCCGCTGCGGACATACAGCGCGCCGATGCCCTTCGGGCCGTGCAGCTTGTGGCCGGACACCGACAGCATGTCGATCGCGGTGGATTGCAGTTCGATCGGGCATTTGCCGACCGCCTGCACCGCGTCGGTATGAAACAGCGCGCCGACCTCTTTCGACAGTTCGGCGAGGTCGGCGACCGGGTTGATCACGCCGGTCTCGTTGTTGGCCCACATCATCGACACCAGCGCGACGCGGTCGGACAGCGCGTCGCGATAGGCCGCGATGTCGAGATGGCCCTGGCGATCGACCGGGATGACGTGAACGCGGATGCCCTTGTTCTTTTCCAGCCAGGCGCACAGCGACAGCACGGCGGGATGCTCGACCGCGGTGGTGATGATCTCGCGGCGCCGCGGCGCGGCCTCCAGCGCCGACAGGATCGCGGTGTTGGCGCTCTCGGTGCCGCCGGAGGTGAAGATCAGCTCGTGCGGATGCGCGGCGCCGACCAGCGCCTGCAACTGCTCGCGGGCGTGCTTCACCGCACGCGCCGCATGGCCGCCGAGCGCATGCTTGGACGACGGATTGCCGAAATAGCCGGAGAAGAACGGCAGCATCGCATCGACCACGCGCGGATCGGTGCGCGTGGTGGCGTTGGCGTCGAGATAGACGATGTTGGTCGGCTGTGGCGGGGTGCGGGTCTGGCTCATGACACCGGCACCACGCGCAGCGGCCGGCCGAGCTTGTCGGCGAGTCTGGCCTGGACGCCGGACAGCGTCACCGATGACAATTGGCAGCCGACGCAATTGCCCGACAGCCGGACATAGACGACATTGCCCTCGACGCTGACGAGTTCGCAATCGCCGCCGTCGCGCTGCAGATGCGGCCGCAAATCCTCCAGCGCTTCGGCCACCAGAGAAGTCAGCGGCAGCGCGTCGATGGTCCCGGCGACCGGCGCCTGCGCCGTCGCCGGACGCGGCGGCGGGCTCTTCGGCATCGCGCGCAGATGCGCCGGCGCCGCTTTGCCGGAGAAGATGTTGGCCGCCGGCTGCGGCGCGCCGTGCGGCTTCAGGTCGACGGCCCGCTGCTGCGTCGAGCCGAGCTGATACGCCGCGCCAGCGTCGATCAGCCCGTCCTCGACCATCTCGGCATTAACCCGCGCCAGCAGGCCTTCGACCTGCTTGAAGCAGGAGCTGCAGCTCCCGGCCGCCTTGGTGTAGTGGGTCACCTGTTCCAGGCTGGTCAGGCGATTGAAGCGGATGGTGCGCTCGATCATCATCTGGCTGACGCCGAGGCACTTGCACGACGGCGCCGCGTCGGCCTCGCGCAGCGCCGCAATGCCCCGATAGGACGTGATCGCCGTCTGTAGCGCCTCGTAGGCCATCACCGCGCAATACATCCGCGCCGCCGGCAAGCCGCCGAGATCGTCGGCGATGTCGGCCGCGCCGAGCGCCGCGGCGTCGTCCAGCGTCTTGCCGGTGATCAGTTCGGTGACCGCGGACGCCGCGGCGATCGACGAGCTGCAGCCGAACGCCTGAAACCGCGCCTGCTCGATCCGGTCGGTCGCCGGATCGACCCGCAGCATCAGCTTGACCGCATCGCCCCAGCGGATGCCGCCGAAGGCGCCGATCGCGTTGGCCTGCAGCAGCACGCCGGCATTGCGCGGACTGGAGACGAGTTCATCGAGCCTGTCGAGATTGCCGAGCATGACGACGCTCCGTGGCTTGAGGCACTCAGCCGAACGACTTGCCGCAGCCGCATTTGTTCTCGGCGTTCGGGTTGTCGAAGGTGAAGCCGGAGCCTTCGAGGCTCTCGACGAAATCGATCGTCATGCCGTTGAGCAGCGGCTGCGAGTCCGGATCGACGAACACCTTGACGCCGCCGGCCTCGACGACCGCGTCGTCGGAGCGCGGGGCCGGATCGAGCCCGATCAGATATTTGTAGCCGGCGCAGCCGCCGGCCTCGACCATGATGCGTAGTCCGCCTTCGGTCTTGCCGGCGCGCGACATCGCGGCCTTGACGGCGTTACCGGCTTGTTCGGTCAGGATGATCATGATCGGCCTCCGTGCATTGGGTCCGACATGAGTAACTGCAACCGCCGTGCCAGCCTGTGGCGATGCAAAAAGGCGCTGATTCAGCTGTCTATTTTTGATCACGGAAGGAAATGTCAGGGTTGCGACATGGTCGCGAAGGCGACGGTTTCCGACAATGGATCGCAGCTAACGTCTGCTCTCACCCCCTCATCAGGCAATGCCTGACCTCTCCCCGCGCGCGGGGAGAGGTCGACCCGGCTACGCGCAGCGGAGCCGGGTCGGGTGAGGGGGCGCATCAACGAGTCTGAACGTTTCGAGAAGAACTCTTCGCCGGCCGACAATCACTATCGACGCTCGGCCTCTGTGCGACGCCCCCTCATCCCACCCTTCTCCCCGCGCGCGGGGAGAAGGAGCAGGTCGTGCTCGCGGCGACGTTGCGCTGCGGGGTCCTCACGCCACGCCCGCGGCGCGCAGCTCCAGTTCTCGCCGGCGGCCGGCCATGCGGCTTTCGCCGCTTTCGTCGCCGAAGCATTCGGCGAAGTCGTTGCACTGCGAGCACACCGGCGTGCTGCACATCACGATGCCGTCGTCTTCGCAGAGCTTGCGATAGAAGAACCGCTTCCAGCGCATGTTGCGGATGTTGTCGCGGGCCAGCGGGCCGAAGTGCCGCATCAAGAGCCGCGTCAGCTCGGAGCGGTCGCGCAGGCCGAGATCTTCCCAGAGGTGATCCGGCTCCATCGCCCGGCGCGCCACCATGGTGGCGAGCCAGCGTCCGACCTCGCCCGGGGTCGAGCGATGCGCGAGCAACAGGTCGCGCACCATCGCGGCTTCCTCGTCGGCGTCCGGCTCGCCGGCGGCGAGCACGGAGAACAGCACCGAAATGTGCGGGAAGAACGACGTCACCAGCGCGACGAAATCGTCGGCGCCGAGTCCGCAACGCTGGTTGATCGGGCCGGGTTCGGTGATCGCCGCCGACAGGATCGACGCCAGCACGTGGCGATCGAAGGCGCGGTCGTCGTCGATCCGCGCCTCGGCCGGCAGGCCGCCGGTCAGCGCCCGATACACGATCGCTGGCGAGGACGCGAAGCCGGACGCGACGACGCGCAGCGGCAGCGCCGCCGGTGCCGCCTCGCCGCCTTGCTGCTTCGCCCCGCCGATCATGATCGCTCCTACAGCCCGAGTTCGCTGGCCTTGACGTGGGTCTGACAATCCTTCGGACAGACCCGGTTGCAGGCCGAACAGCCGATGCAATTGCCGGGCTGGTCCAGCACCATCACCTTGCGGACGAATTCCTCGTCGTCATCGTCGTTCTCGAGGCTGCAGCCGACCAGTTCGCCGTCCTCGTTGACACCCATCAGATGCATCACGTCGCGCGAGCAGACCTTGTAGCAACGGCCGCAACCGATGCACTTGTCGCCGTCGATCGCGGTGATGTAGGTCGGCTCCCACGGCTTGCCGTCGCGGGATGAAAAAGTCGTCATGGCAATTACTCCTGGCGCGGCAAATCTCCGCGCGGTTCGGGCTGGTGCGTCGGGCCGCGCTCAGGCGGCCTTGGCTTCCAGCTCCTTCAAGGCTTTTCGCGCGGCTTCGAGCGCCGCATAGGCATCGTGGGTCTGCTGCGCGACGGTCATGATGTTCTGCCAGTTGATCGGCAGTTCTTCCGACAAATCGTGCAGGTTCATCTTCATCGTCGTGGCGCGCGCCGACAGTTTCTTCAGTTCGGCCTTCAATGCGTCGATATCGGACATGGGGGTGTCGCCTTCCTTCACAGCGCCGCGACGTCGGGGAATTTGCGGATCATCTCGACGCCGGCATCGACCAGCTTGTCGCCCTCCTCGGCGAGCTTGCCGAGATTGTCGAAGCCGAAGCGGTGGACGTCGCGCATGTGCTTGTTGACGACGATCAGGCGGCCGGCGCTGAGGATCATCCGGCCGAAGCCCTCGTGATGCATCTTCATCATCGGCGACACCATGATCTTGGTCTCGCGCTCGATCGACAGCGCCACCGCGTTGTAGAACAGCTCGAGCCGCCACAGCGTCTCGGGATCCGGATCGCCCATCAGCGGGATCTCGCGGCGCTTGGCCTTGTCGATGATGTAGGGCTCGAGCAGCTTGAGATCGGATTTGTTCTCCCAGACGCCGTGGGTGTCCTGGGCGCGGAGCTGCTTGACCAGCTCCTTGACGAACAGCGAGTCGATCGCCGCGTCGGCCGTGGTTGCTACTTCGGTCATGTCACACCTCGTCCGCGAAATCGAGCTTGCGTTCTTCGCCCTTCAGCAGCGCCTTGCGCAGCCACGGCGGCGGCACGCCGCGCAGCACGCCCTGCAGCTTGGTGATCAGGTCGGTGATCAGTTCGGGCTGCGCCAGCTTCAGCGGATGCACCTGCGCCGCGACGACGCGCGCCGCGCCGGAGCCGCCGATCGCCGCGCAATACACGATGGCGCAATCGCGGATGGCGTCGATTTTCGCCGCGAGCTTGTCCTCGTTGCCGTCTTCCTTCTCCTCGGCGAATTGCACCGCTTCGACGAAGCGATGGTCCTCGGCGGTGACCTCGTAGATCGCGAGGTTCCTGGCCCAGCCGAAATGCGCGTCGACGCGCGTCAGATCCTGAGTGGCAAAAGCGACCTTCATGCCGCGCCTCCGTTGCTGTGCATCGACAGTCTCCTTCGCGTCCGTCCTAATGAGCCGTAGCCGCCGCATCGACCTGATCCCGATCGCCGATCGCGGCGTTGCGCCAGTCGTCGACATGCGGTTCCTTGATGGCGGCGATGAACAGATTGCCGATCGCAAAGATCAGATCGCGGCTGCCGCGATAGCCGACCACGACCTGATGCGCGGCGCCGAGCCGATCGAACATCGGAATGCCGACGCGGAACAGCGGCACGCCGAGCCGCTCGGCGGCTTGCCTGCCGTGCGAATGCGTCAGCAGCAGATCGCACTCCTCGGCGCGGCTCTCCAGATCTTCCAGATCGCCGATCAGCACCTCGTCGGCCGGCACCTGCGAAAGCGCCTGCGAGTTGGTCGTCGTTACCGCAGCCTCGATCGTGCAGCCCATGTCGGCGAGCCAGCCGCCGATATTCAGCAGCATGTCCGGCTCGGCGCCGATCGCGACCTGCTTGCCGCCGAAATAGAAGTGGCCGTCGAGCATGGCGTCGACCAGCTGGCTGCGCTGCCGGCGATATTTCGGCGGCACCGGCCGGCCGCTGATCTTGGCCAGCGTCGCCATCAGTTCGTCGCCGGCCGCGAGCCCGGTGAGCCGCCGCAGCAGCGTGAACGGCACGCCGGCCTTGGCCTCGAGCGCGGCCGCGGCCTTGCGCATCTGCTCGCCGAGCGCCAGCGTATGCGCCGCGCCGCCCATCGCCGCGACCTCGGGGACCGAGACGCCGCCATGGGTGGTCGGGGTGAAGTCGTCCGGCAGATGGCCGTCGAGCGAGCCGGAAATGTCCGGCAGGAAGGTCGGCACCAGGCCGAACGCCTCGATGACGTCGCGCAGCTCGTCGATATCGCCCGGCGTCAGATGGCTGCCGGCCAGCACGTTGAGCCGCGCCGGATCGCGCGCGGCGCCCGGCGCTGGCGCCTCGACCAGCAGCTCGACGATCTTCGCCACGGTGCTGGCGAAGCCGTCCTCGAACGCGCCCTTGAAGTCCGGCGTCGACACCGGCACCAGCGCGACATGCGCGAGTTCGGGATGCTTGCGGCGGACGTCCTTGATGAAGCCGTCGAGGTCGTCGCCCTTGATCTCGGTGACGCCCGTGGTGCAGATCCCGATCACGTCCGGCTGGGTGCGGCCGACGATGTTGACGATCGCCTGCTCGACATTCTCGAAGCCGCCGAGCACGGTGGCGACTTCGCTCATCGCGGTGGTCTGCATCGGGATCTGTTCGCGGAAATGCCGCACGAACAGCACCAGGCCGAACGAGGTGCAGCCCTGCGAGCCGTGCAGCAGCGGCATCGCATTGCGCAGCCCCATCAAGGCCAGCGCCGCGCCGAGCGGCCGACTCATCCGCAGCGGATTGACGGTGCAGGACTTGGTCGATGTCACGATCCTGGCCATGTCACGCGACCTTTGCGGCGGGTGCGGCCTCGGCGGCGCGCTGTGCGTCGTCGGCGGCATTGGCGGCGTCGGCGCGGGTCTCCCAGCTCACTTCGTCCCACGGCGGCGCCGAGCGGACCTGCTGCCAGATCGGGTTCGACAGCGCCTTGTCGATCTGCCGCACCATCTCGACAATGCCGACATAGCCGCAATACGCGTAAGAGCGTTCCTGGTTGATATCCATCCAGGGCATCCGCGCCTTCAGCGCGACGAATTGCGAGCGGCCGCCGGACAACATTATGTCGGCCTGCGCCTCTTTCAGCATCTTGTACATTTCGCGCGGCCGCAGATCGTCGATCAGATGGACGTCGGGACTCATCTCCTTGAGCCGCTCCTTGTCCTCCTTGGTCGATTTCTTGACGCTGGTGCCGACGATGGTGAGCCCGGCTTCCTGCAGCGCCAGCACCACCGACCACGACTTCACGCCGCCGGTGATCAGCAGCACTTTCTTGCCTGCGAGCCGCGGCGTATAGGCCTTGATGGCGGCCCAGGCCTTGGCCTCCTCGCGCGCGATCAGCGCCTCGACGCGGTCCATCAGCTCGGCATCGGCGCCGCGCGCGATCAGCAGCCGTGCGATCTGCCGCAGCGAATCCGAGGTGTCGGTGATGCCGTAGAACGAGCCCTCGAAATACGGAATGCCGTAGCGCTCCTGCATCTTGCGGGCGACGTTGATCATCGCGGTCGAGCACACCATCATGGCGGCGCGGGCGCGATGCGACTGCGCGACCTCGTGATAGCGCGCGTCGCCCGACAGGCAGGACAGGATGCGGATGCCGAGCTCGTCGAGCAGCGGCTTGACCTGCCACAATTCGCCGGCGACGTTGTATTCGCCGATGATGTTGATGTCGTAGGGGGTGGTGACCTCCGGCTCCTGCGTGCCGATCACGTAGTCGAGCATCGCCTCGCCGGCGAGCTTGTTGCCGAGATTCTTCGGGCCGACGAAGCCCGGCGCGATGATCGGGATGCAGGGCTTGCCGAATTTCTCGGCCGCCACCTTACAGACCGCGACGATGTCGTCGCCCATCATCGCCGGCACGCAGGTCTGATACACGAACACCGCGGGCGGGTCGTACTTCTCGATGATTTCCCTGATCGACCGGAACAGCCGCTTCTCGCCGCCGAACACCACGTCGTTCTCGCTCATGTCGGTGGTGAAGCCGGTGCGATACAGCTTCGAGCCCGACGATTTGGTGCCGCGATTGTCCCAGGACGAGCCTTCGCAGGCGATCGGGCCGTGCACCAGATGGGCGACGTCGACGATCGGCTGCAGCGCGATCTTGGCGCCGTCGAAGGCGCAGCCGCCGGCCGCGCCGCCGGGCTGCAGCGGTTTGCTGCAGCCCTTCTTGCGTTGCTTCTCGGACTTGGCCTGATTGTCCGCACAGCCGGGCTCGTTGAAGACATCTTGGATCTTGTCTGCGAGACGGCTCATGCGACGCTCCTGAGGATCAGGTAGTCCGAGACTTTGGTATCGCCTTCGGCATCAGCGGATGATGTCGAAGGACAGGTCGGTCTTGCCGGCGATGTTGGTGGCCTTGTCCATTTCGTCGAAGATCTTGTCGAGGATCTTGACCAGCACGTTCATCGTGCCCTGGTAGCCCCAGATCGGCGAGCGGTGATGGTGGTGGCGATCGAACACCGGGAAGCCCATGCGGATCAGCGGCGTGCCGGTGTCGCGCTCGAGATACTTGCCGTAGGTGTTGCCGATCATGAAGTCGACCGGCTCGGTGAACAGCAGCGAGCGCAGGTGCCAGAGATCCTTGCCGGGATAGACCTTGCAGTTCGTGCCGAACGGCGAGGACGCCAGGAGCTCGTTGACCTTCACTTCCCAGTTCTTGTTGCCGTTGGTAGCGAGGATGTGGGTCGGTTCGCCGCCGAGTTCGAGGATGAATTCGGCCAGGCCGTAGCACAGGTCCGGATCGCCGAAGATCGCGAACTTCTTGCCGTGGATGTGCGCCGAGGAGTCGCCGATGGCGTCGACCAGCCGGCCGCGCTCCTTGGTCAGCGCTTCGGGGATCGCCTTGCCGGTGATCCGCGACACCGCCTGCAGAAAGCGGTCGGTGCCGGTGATGCCGATCGGGCTGTTGAGCGCGACCACTTCCTGGCCGTGCGCCGCGATCGTCGCCAGCGTCTTTTCGGTGCAGAATTCCTGCATCGAGATCGTGCCCTTGGCGTGGATGGCGTTGGCGGCCTGCTCCAGCGTGGTGCCGCCGTCATACATCCGGAATTCGCCGTCGGCCGGGGTGTCCCAGACGTCGCTATTGTCGCCGAAGATGGTGTAGTCGACGCCCATCAGTTCGAAGATGCGCTTGACCTCGCGGATGTTGCCGACGGTGTTGCCGTCGAAGCCGCCGAGGAAGTTGACCGACTCGTTGGGCTGGCGCTCGAGCTTCGGCGTGGTGCCGGACTTGCCGTCCCAGAAGTGCTCGACCACGCCCTTCATGGTGTTGTCGTAGCCGGTGATGTGGCTGCCGACGAACGCCGGGGTGTGGGCGTAGGTGACGTCGAAGTCCTGCGGAACCGAGCCCTTTTCCTTCGCGTTCTTGATGAAGGCGTTGAGGTCGTCGCCGATCACTTCGGCCATGCAGGTGGTCGACACCGCGATCATCTTCGGCTTGTACAGCGCGTAGGAATTGGCCAGGCCGTCGATCATGTTGTTGAGGCCGCCGAACACCGCGGCGTCCTCGGTCATCGACGACGAGACGCAGGAGGTCGGCTCCTTGAAGTGCCGCGAGAAGTGGCTGCGATAATACGCGACGCAGCCCTGCGAGCCGTGCACGAACGGCAGCGTCTTCTCGAAGCCCACCGCGGCGAACACCGCGCCGAGCGGCTGGCAGGCCTTGGCCGGGTTGATGACCAGGGCTTCACGAGCGAAGTTCTTCTCCTGATATTCCTTGGTCTTGGTCCAATCCGACACGCGCGCGACTTCGGCTTCGCCGACGGCGTTCTCGAACTGCTTGCGCTTGTTGTCCATCATGTCCGCGTATTCGGGCTGATGGAAGAGATCGAAATGATCCCGGATCTTTTCTGCGGTCTCGGTCATGTTGATGTTCTTTCCCAAGGAATTCGGGGACACGGGGCTTCCGGTGGATCGCACCGGAAGCCTGTGTGACGAGTTGGTTCAGCTCAGAACCTTCAGCTCCAAGGTGCCTTGGTCAGCTTCCAGATCGGAGCGTTGATGGCGATGTCCATGTCGCGGGCGAAGATGGCGAAGCCGTCATAGCCGTGATACGGGCCGGAATAGTCCCACGAATGCATCTGGCGGAACGGCACACCCATCTTCTGGAAGATGTACTTTTCCTTGATGCCGGAGCCGACCAGATCGGGCCGGACCTTCTCGACGAACTTCTCGAATTCGTAGCCGGTGACGTCGTCGTAGATCAGCGTGCCGTCTTTCACGTAGTGGGTGGTGCGCTGATAGTCGTCGTTGTGGCCGAATTCATAGCCGGTGCCGACCACTTCCATGCCGAGGTCTTCGTAGGCGCCGATGACGTGCCGCGGACGCAGGCCGCCGACATAGAGCATGACCTTCTTGCCTTCGAGGCGCGGGCGATAACGATCGACGATCGCCTGCATCCGCGGCTTGTATTTGGCGATGACGCGCTCGGCGCCTTCCTTGATCTTGTCGTCGAATTTCGCGGCGATCTCTCGCAGCGAGGCTTCGATCTTGGTCGGGCCGAAGAAATTGTACTCGACCCACGGGATCCCGAACTTCTCTTCCATGTGCCGCGTGATGTAGTTCATCGAGCGGTAGCAATGCAGGATGTTCAGCTTCGCCTTCGGGGTGTTCTCCAGCTCGGCGATGGTGCCGTCGCCGGACCACTGCGCGATCACGCGCAGACCCATTTCCTCGAGCAGGATGCGCGAGGCCCAGGCGTCGCCGCCGATGTTGTAGTCGCCGATGATCGCGACGTCGTAGGGGGTCGATTCGAAGGTGGCGACCTTGTCGCCGGCCTTGTCGAACACCCAGTCGCGGATCACGTCGTTGGCGATGTGATGGCCGAGCGACTGCGACACGCCGCGGAAGCCTTCGCAGCGCACCGGGATGATCGGCTTGCCGTCGTATTGCTTGGTCTTGGCCTTGGAGACCGCCTCGATGTCGTCGCCGATCAGGCCGATCGGGCATTCCGACTGCACCGAGATGCCGCGGTTCAGCGGGAACAGGTCCTGAATTTCGTCGATGATCTTGCCGAGCTTCTTGTCACCGCCGAAGACGATGTCCTTCTCCTGGAAGTCGGAGGTGAACTGCATCGTGCCGAAGGTGTCGATGCCGGTGTTGCCCTTGTAGTAGTTGCGGCGCGAACCCCAGGAATACTGGCCGCAGCCGACCGGACCATGGCTGATGTGGACCATGTCCTTGATCGGACCCCACACCACGCCCTTGGAGCCGGCGTAGGCGCAGCCGCGGATCGTCATCACGCCGGGGATCGACTTGATGTTGGACTTGACCGAACACTCGGCCTTTTCGGCCTCGTAGGTGTTGAGGTGCTTGGCGCGGCGCTTGGCGGACTTGTCCGGATAGGCTTCCAGGACTTCGCCGATCAGCTGCTTGTTGCGTTCCTTGATGTCCGCGGGGGATTCTGCGACTGCGGTGCTCATCGTTGTTCCTCGTGTAAGGGGCCGCCGGGGAGCCGGCCGCGCAAGGCGGCCGGCCCGGCTGATGGATCAGGCGGTGGCGGCGGCCGCCTTGGCGGCTTCCTTCTCGGCGAGCTCGGCCAGCGCCTGCTCGTCGGTCTTCATGATGCCGAAGTCGAGCAGCATGCCTTCCAGCTCTTCCATCGTGATCGGGGTCGGGATGGTGCCGTTGCCGGAGTTGGCGTGGATCTTGTTGGCGAGCTGGCGATATTCCTGCGCCTGCTGCGAGTCGGGCGCGTATTCGATCACGGTCTGGCGGCGCAGCTCGGCGTGCTGCACGATGTTGGCGCGCGGCACGAAGTGGATCAGCTTGGAGTTCAGCCGGGCCGCCAGCGCTTCGGCGAGGTCGAGCTCGCGGTCGGTCTGGCGCTCGTTGCAGATCAGGCCGCCGAGGCGGACGCCGCCCGAGGAGGCGTACTTCAGAATGCCCTTGGCGATGTTGTTGGCGGCGTACAGCGCCATCATCTCGCCGGACATCACGATGTAGATTTCCTGGGCCTTGTTCTCGCGGATCGGCATCGCGAAGCCGCCGCAGACCACGTCGCCGAGCACGTCGTAGGAGACGTAGTCGACGTCCTCATAGGCGCCGTTCTCTTCGAGGAAGTTGATCGCGGTGATGACGCCGCGGCCGGCGCAGCCGACGCCCGGCTCCGGGCCGCCGGCTTCGGTGCACTTGATGCCCTTGTAGCCGATCTTCATCACGTCTTCGAGTTCGAGGTCTTCGACCGAACCCGCTTCAGCGGCGAGGCTGAGCACGGTGTCCTGCATCTTGGTGTTGAGGATCAGGCGGGTGGAGTCCGCCTTGGGGTCGCAGCCGACGATCAGGATCTTCTGACCGAGCTCGACCAGAGCCGCGAGGGTGTTCTGCGAAGTGGTCGACTTGCCGATGCCGCCCTTGCCGTAGAATGCGATTTGCCGAAGTGCCGCCATGTTTTCTCTCCGTTGTTCTCGAGCCGTTGATCGATGTGCGCGAACCGCGCAGCCTCATTCCGTTAATCCGTCGCACGGCCCAGAAGCGGATGTTGCCCTTCGCAAGTGGCTGCTCAGCCAACATCCCTCGCCTTGCTGATCCCTGTTTTGCAACCGCCGTGCCAATCGCCGCAGCGCGCGAAAACGTCAGCGTTTACGAGCGGATAGCGAACAATCGGGGGTGTCCTACGCAGATGTTTCGAATCCGACATGCGGCGCCGTCGGCCGACATCGCGGGGACCGGCTGTTAGAAACGAAACAAACTGATACCGGCGGCGGGGCGAACAGAACTCTCTCGCAACTCGAAAGGACGCGGCTTCACCTCCCCGCGCGCGGCAGGGCAATCGCGAATGGAATGTCGAGGCTAGAGCAGCTCTGGTTTTGATGGAATCACCGCCGTCATCCTGAGGTGCCCGCTGGGTCGCGCCATGCGCGGCCCAGCGGGCCTCGAAGGATGAGCCGCAAGCGCCTTGGCCGCATCCTTCGAGGCGCGCAAGAGCGCGCACCTCAGGATGACGACTCCGCACGCGAGAATGCCGCGTTGCTTCAGTCAAGCGATGAAGGGGCTCTATTGCACCGGGCTCGCTTCACCCTCCCCCTCCAGGGGAGGGTGAAGCGCGTCGCGAGCGCACGCTGACATGTGCGACCGTCCTGCCGCACGCCGCGGCACGCAGTAGGTCGCCCACATGGGATGTATCGGAGATTCGCTCGACTACGCCGGCAGGCTCTGGCCCTGCAGCATCGGCGCCAGCGCCGCGATGAACTTCGCCAGCGGCCAATCGATCCGCTCGATGTTCTGCTCGTCGAGGAAGCGCTCCTCGTTGCGGGTCAGGGTGTCGGGCAACACCGCCCAGTGACGCGCCGAGGAGCGCTTCATGATCTGACGCGCGAACAGACGGTCGAGCTGATTGTCGAAGCGGCAGCCCATGAACAGGAAATGCCGGCCACGCCGCAGCTCCTGCACCGCGCCCGGAATCGGCGTCTGGATGTCGATCTCGGTCAGGACTTCGACAAAGTCGCTGTCCGACACCAGATAATTCGCGGCCGGCGCCACCGAGCCGAGCGGCTGATACAGCAGCGTCGCCCAGGCGCGGGCTTCGTCCGGCGTCGGCGCGAACAGCGGCATTTCGTCGGCGACGACGCTCGGATCGGGCTCGGTCACCTCGCTGCCGTCGGGACGATAATAATTCACCCAGCGACCGTGATGCTCGGTCTGGCTGACGCCCTGCGCCATGCCCCAGTCGGCGCGGTCCGCGAAAGCCTTCTGCGGCACGTCGTCGTACCAGGCGTGCACCAGCAGCGGCAGGTCGGGAATCGCCGCCAGCATCCGGTGCAACGGGTTCGGCGCCGCGGATGCGCGAAACGCGTCCGTCATCAGCGATGACAGCGTCTTGCGGTGCTTGAAGTTCTCGATGTACTGCGCCGCGCCGGTGAGATTGGTCCGCACCTTGTGCGGCACCGTCGTCTTCGCCGTCAGCCGCGCCACCAGCTCCAGCGGCGTTGCGGGAATCGCGACGCTCTCGAGCGCGAGCGCGCCGCAGCCCAGATAGGGAATGACCTTGGCCCGCGCGAACGCCGCGGCGACGTCATCGAGTAGTTGGGCCGGCATGGCGGTCTCCTTCACGACGCTCGCGATGGCGCGGCGGCTTTGTGATGCGCGACGACCAGGCCGGTCGCCTGGGCGGGATTGCCGGTGATCGTCCAGCAATGATCCGAACGATCGACGAGGTACAGGCTGAACCCCGGCTGGACGCGGAACGGTTGCTCGTGATCGACGTCGGAGGCGTCGCATTGGGTCAGCGACAGCCCCGGAAACTGCTGCCGCAGGTTTGCCACCAGTTTGCCGCAAGCCTCCGCATCGCCGAGCAGCGCGTCCAGCCGGATGAGATCGTCGGCGGAAAGGGCCATGATCAGGCCAGCTTGCGGGCTTCGACGGTAATCGGCAACCGGGTATCGGCCGCCATCGCCGGGAGTTCGAGCTGCCAGCCATTCGCCAGCGTGACTTTACCGCCCCACAAGTCCGGGTTTTCCATATCGATAATCGCCTCTTCGAGATCCTTCTTGGCCACATAAGCGGACAGCTTGCCGGCCTCGGATCTGCGGATCATCACTTTCATCGATTCAAGTCCTTACAATTGGCCGGCGAGCGACGGCGCCAGCGGGGCGATTTCGTCTTCGAGGCAACCCACGACGCGATTGCCTGCGAATTCAACCAGATAGACCGGCCGTTGGGTCTCTTCGTGCAGTCCGATGCGGACGATCTCGCCGGCATCGCCGCGCTTCACCAGCAGCGCATCGAGCGGCGCGTCCGGAAAGCTGCCGTCGTTGAACAGGTCGATCTCGGCGCGAACCGGTTGACCCCATTGATATTTCGGCTCCGGCCCCATCACGCGACCTCGCGCGATGCGGGCTGCTCGGCCTCGGCCGACACCAGCTCCTTGCGCTTCATCCCGACGATGCGGCCTTGGGCCACGAAGTCGACGCCGTAGATGTAGAACTGCTGCAGGAACGTGCCGATCGAGACGACGTAACCCTCGTCGCCCTTCTTCACCAGCACGTCGCCGATTTCCTTGCCGGGAAAGGTGCCGTCGTTACGGACGTTGATCTTCGCCCGCACCTTCTGGCCGTATTCGAACTCCGGCGGGCCGTCGAGTTCGACGATGTCGCTGTCACGGCTGATATTCATGGTGTTACTCCGTCACGGGCGCTGCATGGGATTGGGGCGAAGCCGATCGCGCCGGCTCGATGAAGCCGGTGCGGCTGCACACCAGCTCCCGCACCAGCGGGTCGGGATCGTCCAGCAATTCGGTCAGCTCGTAAGTGTCGACGCGGCTCGCCACTTCGTAGCGAATCCGCCAGTCGGGATCGTCGATCAGCGCCAGCACCCGGCCGGGCGACATCCGCCGCGCCGCTTCGAGCCGGACATCGCCGTCCTTGTCCATCGCCATCTGCGCCAGCCATTCCGGGCCGATCCGGCGCGCCACTTCGCGGCGGACGCCGCTGTCGGGATCGAGCACCAGCAGCGGCAGCAGGCCCGGCGAGGCCCGCTTCGCCACGACCTGACGGACGTAGTAGTCGCTGTCGTTGACCATCGGCCGCAGATCCTCGTCGGATAGCACCGAGGCGATCCGGATCCGCACCTCGCGGTGCGGATCGGCGCGGAGCGGCAGCAGATAGCGCTTCGGCAGCCGTCGCGCCGCGCTCCAGCGCACCGTCTCGTCGGGGTCCTGCAGGAGGCGCGGCAGCAGGAATACCGTGGCGTAACCCGCCGCGACCGCGCGCACCTCGAAATAGGGATGCATCAGATAATCGTCGGCGATCGCGCGGTTCTGTTGGAAGAAGCGCTCCAGCCGCCGCGCATAGCGATCCTGCACACAGGCCTTCTTCAATTCGCAACGGCCGGCCGACAGCAGGTCGCGGTGCGGGCAGGATGCGCAATCGACCTCGTTGCCTTGCCAGTCGCGGGCCTCGTCGATGTCAGTCGTCATCGTCGTGCCCGATCCGCTGCCAGACATCGTGCAGCACGCCGGCATTGACCTTGTCGGAGGGATCGAGTTCGAGCAGCTTCTCGATCGCCGCATGGCCCTCGTCGATATCGCCGACCCGCATCCGCAAATACGCGTAGGCTTTCAGCGCGAACAGATAGAACCGCGGCAGGATGGCGGCGAAGCTGGAAAACTCGGCGTCGCTGCGCCGGACCTTGCGCCAGTCGAGGTCGAGTCCATTGTCACGCGCGGCCTTCGCCAGGCAGACTTCAGCGACGCGTAACGCCTCGTCGAGCCGGCCCTTGTAGAAATAAAAGCGATACAGCCCGATCAGCACCGCGGCATGATCGGGCGCCAGCGCCTGGGCTTCGCGCAGATGCTGCTCGGCGACGGCATCGCTCTGATAGTCGCGTCCGGCCAGTTCGAGATGCCGCTGCGCCTCGGCCGGCAGTCCCGCACCGAGCAACGCGCCGCCGAGCAGCGATTGCTCGGGTCCGGACATCGTCAGCTCGCTGTGCAGGACATGCGGCATTTCAGAATTCGCGGAGCTGATGCAGATTCTGCCTCGGCGCCTCCACGGTGCCGCCCGAGCACTGGCAGCTCGAGGGCTTCGGATCGTGGAAGATGAAGCCGCTCGACGTCGGCGTCTCCATGAAGTCGACCACGACGCCGTCCAGCAGTTTGCAACTACCCTCGGGAAGGAACAGCCGAAGATCGCCGTGTTCGACGACCTGATCGCCGGGCTGCGGCACGGCTTCGATGTCGAACGCCGCCGACAGACCGGAGCAGCCGCCGGAGGTGACGGCGAGGCGGAAGCCGCCGGCGCCGCCGCTGAGCCGGACCATCCGGCGAATGAACTTCTCGGCCGAGGGCGTCAGATTCAGGTCCATCGTCTCACCTCAAGCCGCGCTGGCGCGCGGGACGGAATTGTCGATCACGCAGGTGCCGTCGACCGGGCACACCGCGACGCATTGCGGCACGTCGAAATGGCCGATGCATTCGGTGCATTTCGACGGGTCGATCATAAACACCCCTCGCCGTTCGCTGATCGCCTCGTTCGGGCACTCCGGCTCGCAGGCCGAGCAGGAGGTGCATTGCGACGCGACGATCTTGTAGGCCATGGCCGATGTCCTCGCTCGACCTCAACTCGCGACGAACGCGCCCTGGCGAATATCGGCGTCGCCGCGAGCGACGTGGCGGATTTCCGACTTCCCGACGCGCGCGAGGTAGTCCTTGAAATAAGCGATCACCGACTGCTCGATATATTCGAAGGCGTAGTCCTCGACCGCCTCGATCCCGGCGCCGGCCAGAGAATCCTTCGGGCACAGACCGATCTTGGCGACCAGCACCGCGGTGCAGTCGTTCAGCGCCTTCAGGATCGGCTCGATGCCGGTCTCGCTGGCGTAGCCGCCCTCGCAATACAGATCGACGCGGCGATGACCGATGAACTTGGCGCCGGCGGTCGAAACCTCGTAGATCTGGAATTCGTGAGCATGTCCGAAGTGCTCGTTGATCACGCCGCCGCCCTTGGTGGCGATCGCGACCTGGATCTTGATCGTGGCGGTCTCGTCGGCGAGCGTCGCCAGTTCGCGCTGCTTGGCGAGGGCGATGGCGTCGCGCTCGGCCTCGACCTTGGCCTGATAGGCCTGCCGCGCGGCGAGATCGTATTCGACCTCCATCTCCATCACCTTGTCGGTGGTGAATTCGGCGCTGCGATCCTCGCCGAGCAGGCCGACCGCGTCGGCGCGGCACTGCCGGCAGTGCCGCATCATGTTCATCTCGCCTTCGCAATCGTCCTGCAGCGCCTTGAGCTCCTGCGCCGACGGGCCGCGACGGCCTTCGAGACCGAACACCGTGCCGTGCTCCGGCTCGGAGATCAGCGGCATGATGTTGTGCAGGAAGGCGCCGCGCGACTTCACCGCCTTGTTGACCTCGATCAGGTGCCGGTCGTTGATCCCCGGGATCATCACCGAATTGACCTTCACCAGGATGCCGCGCGCGGTGAGCATCTCGAGCCCGAGCAATTGCCGCTCGCTGAGGATTTTCGACGCCTCGACGCCGGTGAAGCGGCGGTGGTTGTAGAAGATCCACGGATAGATCTGCGCGCCGATCTCCGGATCGATCATGTTGATGGTGATGGTGACGTGATCGACATTCATGGCGGCGATCTGCTCGACGTAGTCGGGCAGCATCAGCCCGTTGGTCGACAGGCACAACTTGATGTCGGGCGCCGTGGCCGTCACCAGCTCGAAGGTCTTGAAGGTCTTGGCAGGGTTCGCGAGCGCGTCGCCCGGACCGGCGATGCCGAGCACGGTCATCTGCGGAATCGTCGAGGCCACCGCGATCACCTTGCGGGCCGCCTGCTCGGGCGTCAGCTTCTCGCTGACGACGCCGGGGCGCGATTCATTGGCGCAGTCATATTTGCGATTGCAGTAATTGCACTGGATGTTGCATGCGGGCGCGACCGCGACATGCATGCGGGCGAAGTGATGATGCGCCTGCTCGCTGTAGCAGGGATGGTTCTTCACCTTCTCCCAGATCTCCGGCGGCAGATCGCCCTGTCCAGCCGCCGAGCCGCAGCCGGACTTGCCGTTGCCGCCCGTGGTGCTGCAGCCGGATTGCGCCGCGCCGGCGCGCAGCGCCTCGAAGGACTTCGCCCCGGGGGCCCCGAAATCGTGGAGTTGCAGCAGCTTGCTCATGTCCGGCCTCGTTCGATCGCCGCACGATCGGCGGCTTGTCCGTGGGTGGGGTGCTGCAACCGAGCCGGCGATGTTCGGATGAACTGCGGGCGCGGCGAACCATCGAAGACGCGTCCGACGGTCAAGGCGCCGGTCGGTCTTTCGGTCGACGATATGATCAGGCCGGGACGCAGGTGTTATCGACCGGGCACACCGCAACGCATTGCGGCTTGTCGAAGTGACCTTCGCATTCGGTGCACTTGACGGCGTCGATCACATAGGTGCCGCGCTTCATCGAGATCGCGGCGTTCGGGCATTCGAACTCGCACGCGCCGCAGACGGTGCATTGTGAGGTGACGATCTTGTAGGCCATTGGGCACTCCTGGGTTCGCAGACATTGCGTTGAACAACTGTCTTTCAAACCTCGTGCCAGTTGGCCTTGTGATTGATTTATAAGGACTATCGGGGTTAGCCAGAAAGCCGGTGGTGTCGGGGGCCTGACACTTGTCGTAAGTCTGACAGGTCGAAGCGAAGCCCTGAACCGACGAGAGCTTCGGTCTGATCGCGGATCAGGACCGAAGCTCTCGATGAGCAGATGCGATTGTCAATGCGAACCAGTAACAACTTCCCGCGGAGACGCTGTCAGAAGTGTTTGAGCTCGATATCGTACTTCTTCAGCGCGTAGCCGATCTGCCGCGGCGTCAGGCCGAGCAGCCGGGCGGCCTTTGCCTGGACCCAGCCGGATCGCTCCATCGCGTTGACCAAGCGCTCGCGCTCCGACATCGGCCCGCCGTTGGCCGATTCGGCGGACATGGGTGTCGACACCGGATCGGGCGACACACTCACGGCCTCGCGCGGCGCCACGACTTCGAGCGGCGCCTTGCGCGGCATCACCTGCAGCGGAATCTGCGGCCGCGGCCGTACCGGTGCCGGTTCGGCGTGGCCCTTCCACAAGATCGCCGACAGGCATTCGTCCTGATGGCAGGCGAAATCGCTGTCGGTAATTTCCGGCCCGATCGCCAACGTCGCCGTGCGCCGCACGCAGTTCTCGAGTTCGCGAACGTTGCCCGGGAACGAGCACGCCTTCAGCAATTCCAGCGCATGCGGCTCGAATTGCAGTTCGCGATCGTTCTCCTTGTTGAAGTTCTTCAGGAACTCGCTCGCCAGCAATGGGATATCGGTCGGCCTATCGCGCAGCGGCGGCAGGATCATCGGCACGACGTTGATGCGGTAGTACAGATCGGCGCGGAACTCCTTGCGGGCGACGGCCTCTTCGAGATTGCGGTTGGTCGCCGCGACGATTCGGACGTTGACCTTGATGGTCTGGTTGCCGCCGACCCGCTCGAACTCCTGCTCCTGCAGCACGCGCAGCAGCTTGGCCTGGAACGAGGCCGAGATCTCGCCGATCTCGTCGAGAAACAGCGTGCCCTTGTCGGCGAGTTCGAACCGGCCCTTGCGTGAAGCGATCGCGCCGGTGAAAGCCCCCTTCTCGTGGCCGAACAGTTCGGATTCCAACACCGACTCCGGCAGCGCGGCGCAGTTGATCTTGATGAAGGGCCCGTTGGCGCGCGCCGACAATTCGTGGATCGCCTTGGCGATCAGTTCCTTGCCGGTGCCGGACTCGCCGCGCAAAAGCACCGGCGACTGCGATTTGGCGATGATGCTGACCTTGGCGAGCAACGTGCGGATCGCCGGGCTCTCGCCGACGATGCCGTCGACCCGGACGCGCTTGCGCTCGCGCTGCGGCTTCAACTCGTACAGCTCTTTCTGCAGGCGATGGCTTTCCGCCATCAGCCGCTCGCGATCACGCGCCACCACGCGATGCAGCTTCACGGTCTGCCCGATCAGATTGGCGACCATAGTCAGGAACCGGACATCGGCGTCCATCCGGAAGATCGACTGCCCGTCGCGAACCCGGTCGATCGTCAGGGTGCCCACGACCCGCGAATCGATCCGGATCGGCACGCCGATGAACGACACACGGGTCTCGTCGGTCGCGCCCAGCGCGAGCGCGTCGGCGGCGGAGAACATCGGATGCGCGGCCACGTTGTCGGCGACCAGCGGCACCGAGGTGGCGACGATCTGGTCGATGGCTTTCTGCGGGAGTCGCGCGCGATAGCGATTGTCGCTGCCTTCGTTCCAGCCCACGCCGACCGTGATGTCGGGAACACTGTCGTCGGCCAGCAGCGACACGACGCCATTTCGCATCTGCAGAAAGGACTGCAGCAGATTGACGACATTCGCGAGCGTGACTTCGAGCCGCGCCGGCGCTGTGAGGATCTTGGAGATTTCAAAAATGCCGGTGAGCGCAATCTCACTCAGCGGTATCGGGTTCTGGTTCATCGGCTGCCGCGATTGCTCGCTCTCGACAAGACGTACTTCGCGCTGAGCCATTGCTATCTCCATCGCTCCTGAGACATCCCCCTTAGTTCCGGAGCATTACGAGATTGTGTATGATCCTCAATCAGATGTCGTGCTCAACTTGGCTGCATCACTGAGGAAGTTGATAGCGGTACCTGCACAGTTCGTCGCCAGAGCGGAAGTGTCTGAATATGCACTGATTACTTAGTTACCAGCGAAAACAGCCGCGCTTCGCATTGATGCAGCGCAAAACAAGTCGATGAAAAGACACGCAGTCGCGCCGAGACGGCAAAGATACCAACAAACTAATTGCGAGCTATTCGCTAGACGCGCTGGCCGCCGTTGATGTGAATTTCTTCGCCGGTGACATAGCTGGCGGCATCCGAGCAAAGAAAGAACATCACCTTTGCCACTTCCTCCGGTGTCCCGATACGGCGCATCGGGATCGTCGGCGCCAGCATCGCCTCGGTTTCGGGCGACAAGATATCGGTCTTGATCTCACCCGGCGCGATCGCGTTCACGCGAATGCCATAGGGTGCGTAGTCGTGCGCCATCTCGCGGGTGAGGCAGGTCAGCGCCGCCTTGGACGTGGCATAGGCGCTGCCGGCAAACGGGTGCACGCGCGAACCGACGATCGAGGTGACATTGACGATCGAGCCGCTGCCGGCGCGCAATTCGTCGAACAGGCCTTGCGCCAGCATCACCGGCGCCAGCAGATTGACGTGGAACACGCTCATCCAGGTCCCGACCGGCGTATTCAGGGAGGTGAGGCGCTCGCCTTCCGGGCTCTTCGGCGAGATCGCGGCGTTATTGATCAAGGCGCTGAGCGGTCCGCCGCCGAGTTTTTCCTTGAGCTCATCGATCGCGCGCGGCAGTGCCCGGTGATCGGCCAGTTCGACGGCGACATGGTTTTCCATGCCGGTGGCCCACGGACAGCGATCGTCCGAAAACGGCTGGCGCGAGCAGGTGATGATCCGCCATCCGGCATCGGAGAACAGCTTCCCGGTGGCGTGGCCGATGCCGCGAGAGGCGCCGGTCAACACCAGCGTTTTCTGCTTGCCCGAACGGGCTTGATGTTGATCGTTGTGAAACGGACAGGCCCCGACGCCGACCGCTGGCTGTCCCGGTCCATGACTGTCCGGTCCATGCCCTCCCGGATGCCCCGGCCGTTCGGCCTGCAACGGCTCGCTGTGCACGGGTGCCTCCATTGCTTGTCTCATGGTGCAGGCATTGCACGAACTGGGCCAGTGGGTGCTTGCTCGACTTTCAGGCGATTTCGGCGCCCTGTTGCCAGCTAATGTCATGAGACCGACACGGCGAAGCGTGCCCCGTACGACAAAGAGTGATGTTTCCGACACCCTTCGGGAGTCGGGCGGTACCCGTCGACGCTTTTGGACAATTCCGCACACTGGTCCGAGCCTTGCTTAGCGGGCGGCTGATCGACCATTCGTGACATCTGAGACCCGCATGCATCAGCCGATCGACCACAGCCGCCGCCCGTTTGCGATCGTGCTCGGCACCAACGAGATCGCCTCTGCCGTGGCGGTGCATCTGCACCGTGCCGGCTACTTCGTGGTCATGTCGCATGACCCGTTTCCGCCGGTGATCCGACGCCGGATGTCGTTCCACGACGCGCTGTACGGAGATCCGGTGTCGATCGATGGCATCGCGGGCATTCGCGCGGACGATGGCGTGCAAATTCTCAAGGCGCGACGGCAGCCCGAGGCTATTCAGGTCTCCTGGCTGGCGCTCACCGACCTGCTGTCGGTGGCAAGCATCGACGTCCTGGTCGACGCGCGCATGCAAAAGCACAGCGTGAAGCCGGACCTGCGCCCGCTCGCGCGGTCGAGCATCGGCCTCGGCCCCGGTTTTGCGGCGAACGTCAATTGCGACATCGCCATCGAGACGAGACCCGGCCGCAGCGGGCTCCGGGTGGCGCGCGGCTGGACCGATGCCGCGGACGGCGTCGCCAGCCCGCTGGGCGATGCCGGCGCCGAGCGGTTTCAGTATTCCCGGACGAGCGGCCGCTGGCACACGCCGGTCGACATCGGCAGCCGTGTTTTCAAGGGGTTCGTGCTGGGGCACCTGTCCAGCGAGGCGATCAGGGCGCCGTGTGACGGCATCGTTCGCGGCATCGTGCGGGACGGCTGCGACGTGCCGGCTCAGGTCAAGCTGCTGGAGATCGATCCGCGCGGCCGGCACGCGCAATGGACCGGCATCGACGGCCGCGGCCGGACGATCGCAAAGGCGGTCTGCCGCGCAATCGAGACCGAGAGAACGCCCAGCGATCCGACCATCACCCAGCCGGTGTAGAGCAGGCCTCAGCCGGCGCCGAACGCGACCGCGACGTTGTAGGTGATCAGGCTCGCGACATAGGCCAGCGCGAACATGTAGATGAAGGTCACGCCCATCCAGCGCCAGCTTCCGGTCTCGCGCTTGATCACGGCGAGCGTCGAGGCGCATTGCGGCGCGAACACGAACCAGGCCAGCAGCGACAGCGCGGTGGCGAGGCTCCATTTCGACGCGAGCACCTGGCCGATCTGGTCGGCGGCTTCCTTGCCGCCTTCGATGGCGTACACGGTGCCGAGCGCCGCGACAGCAACCTCGCGTGCAGCCATGCCCGGGATCAGCGCCACACCGATCTGCCAGTTGAAGCCCAGCGGCGCCAGCACCGGCTCGACGGCGTGGCCGATCATCGAAGCCAGGCTGTAGTCGATCGCCGGCTCCGTGGCGCCGGCCGGCGGCCGCGGGAACGACGCCAGGAACCAGATCAGCACCATCATCGAGAAGATCGTGGTGCCGGCGCGCTGCAGGAACATCTTGGCGCGGATATAGATGCCGATCGCGACGCTCTTCACCCGCGGCAGCTTGTAGTCCGGCAGTTCCAGCATGAACGGCGCCGGCTCGTAGTCGCGCCACATGAAGAACTTGATCAAAGCCGAGACGCCGAGCGCGCTGGCGATGCCAACCGTGTACAGGCCGAACATCACCAGGCCCTGGAGGTTGATCCAGCCGAACACCTGCTGCGCCGGAATAAAGGCCGAGATGATCAGGGTGTAGACCGGGATTCGGGCCGAACAGGTCATCAGCGGCGCGATCAGGATGGTCGTCAGCCGGTCGCGGCGATTGTCGATCACCCGCGTCGACATGATGCCCGGGATCGCGCAGGCGAAGCTCGACAACAGCGGGATGAACGCGCGGCCGTGCAGGCCGGCGCCGCCCATGATGCGGTCCATCAGGAACGCGGCGCGGGCCATATAGCCGAGATCTTCCAGCAGCAGGATGAACAGGAAGATGATGATGATCTGCGGCAGGAACACGATGACGCTGCCGACGCCGGAGATCACGCCGTTCTGCAGGAAGCTCTGCAGCAAGCCTTCCGGCAGGGTCGCACGCACGACTTCGCCGAGCGCTTCGAAGCCGCCGGAGATCAGCTCCATCAGTGGCTGTGCCCAAGAGAACACCGCCTGGAACATCACGAACAGGATCAACAGCAATATCGCGAGGCCGGCCACCGGATGCAGGACGACCGAATCGATCCTGGCCGTCAGCGTATGCGGCCGCGCCGGCAGGCTCACGCAGTCGGCAATGATCTGATCGGCCTCCCGCTGCAAGGCGCGCAGTTCCGCCGTGGTCAGCGGCCGCCAGCCGCTGGTGGTCGGCTCGGCGCTCTCGCGCAGGGCGAACTCGTCGGTCCGCTTCAGCAGATCGACGGTGCCGCCCTTGCGGACCGCGATCGAGGTCACGACCGGAATGCCGAGCCGCTCCGACAACTTTTCGAGATCGACGGTGACGCCGCGACGCATCGCGATGTCGTACATATTCAGCACCAGCATCAGCGGCCGGCCGATCGTCTTGAGCTCGAGCATCAGCCGGAAGGTCAGCCGCAGATTAGTGGAATCGGCGACGCAGAGAATCAGATCCGGCACGACCTCACCCGGCCGCCGGCCGAGCACGACGTCACGGGTGATTTCCTCGTCCGGGCTGCGACCGCGCAGCGAATAAGTGCCGGGCAGGTCGAGCAGGCTGACGGTGCGACCGCCGGGCGTGGTGAACACGCCGGCCTTCCGCTCGACGGTGACGCCGGGGTAATTCGCGACCTTCTGGCGGCTGCCGGTCAACGCGTTGAACAGCGAGGTCTTGCCGCTGTTCGGCGTTCCCACCAGCGCGAGATTGAAGGGGTGACTTTCGATCGAGCTCATCGCGCAATCGTCACATCAATACGACGGCCATCGCCTCGCGTCGCCGGACGGCGATCGTGATGTTGTCCACACGGACGGCGATCGGATCACGGCCGATGATCCCTTCGTGCAGCACTTCGATTTTGGCGCCCTCGACGAAACCCAGCTCGATCAGCCGGCTTTCGAGTTCCACCGGCTGAAGCGCGGACGCCACCTTTTCCGAATCGATCGCCTGGACGACGCCGCGATAACCGCGCCGCGCATTCCCGAGCAGGATGGGCTGGTGGCCGTTGTGATGCAGCTTTGAGGTCATCGCTCGTTCTTCCAATCGTCGCCGCGGAGGTCAAGAGATTCAGCGCTGCGTCGATCGGAGTTTAGAACGATTGTAACAGGCGCTATCAATTCGCATCTAAGCCGGAACTGACGAATATTGGATTGATCCAGCACAATTATGACTTTGTTTCAGAGGGCCTCTAAGTCGACGCCCTGCGAGGGGCAGTCGCAGTCGCCTGCTGCCGATCGGCCGGCGCCGTGACGGCTTCCATAAACCATAGAGCGCGATGGCCGACCTTCACCAAGCCTGATTAAGGCTTCGGGAGCGCAACCATGAGAGGCTGCCGCCGACGCCGGGGCAGCCCTGCCCTGCCGTCAGACGCGACGGCACCGGTCAGTTCGGGATTTGACATGAAGAAGCAGCCCTCTCGAAGCCGCCGCAAGACCAAGCCGGCGGCGGCGTACTCCACCTCGCTGACGACTGTGATCGCCCACAACCTGGCGAATATGGCGACGGTGTTCGCGTCGTCGGGGTCGGTGCTGCTTTGCCTGTTGATCGCCAGGCGCTTCTGAACCCGCAACGCCGGCAGATTGACCGGGCCGGTGGAGGTCGGACATTGCCCAATTCGGGTGGCTGTCGAACGAAACGGCCCGCGCGAGGCGGGCCGTTCGGTTCCGATGGGCGGCTGTCCGCTTACGCGGCTGCGAGCTTGAGCGAATTGCGCCAGTTCGGGTACAGCGCATCGGCATCGTGCGGGAAGCTCTCGAAGGCGCGGGCGAATTCGCGATGATCCTTGGCGAATTCGACCGGATCGGCGCCAGCCTTCCAGCACTGCTCAGCCTGCCGCAGCGACTTGGCGCCCGCCGCGCCGCCGTCGATATGGCCGAAGGCGCCGCCGCCCGCGGTCATGATCAGGTTGGAGTGGCCGAGATTGTCGAAGAAGCCGGGCATCCGCAGCGCGTTCATGCCGCCGGAGATGATCGGCGTGGTCGGATTCATGCCGAGCCATTCCTGGTGGAAGAACGGTCCGTCCGCCGAGTCTTCGGTGATCATGTAGGCCATGGCGCGATCGGCGGCTTCGCCTTCCATCTTGCCGAAGCCCATGGTGCCGGTGTGGATGCCGGAGGCTCCCTGCAGCCGGGCCATCTTCGACAGCACGAATGCGGTGTAGCCGCGCTTTGACTGCGGCGAGGTCACCGCGCCGTGGCCGGCGCGATGATAGTGCAGATACTGCTTCGGGAACGCGCGGCGCGCCGTGGTCACCGCGGCGGGGCCGGCGACATAGCCGTCGACCAGGAAGGCGACGTGGTCGGCGTTGTCGGCGAAGGTCTCGAGGATGTATTCGCCGCGCGCCACCATCTCGTAGTGATCGTCGGCGGTGATGTTGAACGAGAACAGCTTCGGCTCGCCGGTCTTGTCCTGGGCGCGGCGCATCGCCTCGTTGACCGCCCGCACCGTCTCCTTGAACGGCGCAAACACCTGATTGCCCTGCGGTTCGTCGTTCTTGATGAAATCGCCGCCGAGCCAGAAATCGTAGCAGGCATCGGCGAAAGGCTGCGGCCGCAGGCCGAGCTTGGGCTTGATGATGGTGCCGACGATGAAGCCGCCGTCGACCACCGGCCGGCCGAGCACGCGCCACAGATCCCGGATCGTGGTCGAGGGGCCGTCGAACAGCCGCAGATACGCGGGCGGCACGTAGAAATCGTGCATCTTGGCGTATTCGACGTCGCCCATGCCCTGGTTGTTGCCGATCGTCAGCGTCAGGAACGAGGCGATCATCGCGCGGCCATCGATCACGTTGCGATCGAACAGTTCGATCGGGTAGGCGATCTTCATCACGTTGTTGGCTTCGTCGATCTCGTAGACCAGCGCATCGACGCCGCGGGTGAAGTCGTCGGTGGTGGAGACTTCGACATTGGTACCAGTCGAGGATTCGGCCGAAAAATGTGCGGCGGTCTGCAGGAAATTGCCGAAGCCGTCCTTCGGCTTCATGATGTAGGCGCACAGCACATGCCGCCCGCCCGCGATCAGATCGCTTTCTTTGAGGTTGAGGTTGGCGTAGCGGCTCGACTGGTCCATCGTGGTCTCCTGAATGGCGAGTGCGGGGCGGCCGGCGGCCGCTCCCGATTGTTTCGAACTACTCTGCGGCTCTTGCGACCTGGCCGATCTGCGGATCGAGCGCGCCGGATTTGTAGCGCTTGGCCATTTCCGACAGCGGGATCACCTTGATCTTCGAGGCGTGGCCGGCGGTGCCGAACTGTTCGAAGCGCAGCCGGCAGAGGTCGCGCATCGCGTCCATCGCGGGCTTGAGGAACTTGCGCGGATCGAACTCGGCCTTGTGCTCGGTCGCGATCTTGCGGAACACCCCGGTCATCGCCAGGCGACAGTCGGTGTCGATGTTGACCTTGCGGACGCCGTGCTTGATGCCGCGCACGATCTCCTCGACCGGCACACCGAACGTCTGCGGCATCGCGCCGCCGTATTTGTTGAAGGCTTCCTGCAGATCCTGCGGCACCGAGGACGAGCCATGCATCACCAGATGGGTGTTCGGCAGCCGGCGGTGAATCTCCTCGACCACCTTCATGGCGAGCACGTCGCCGTCGGGCTTACGCGAGAATTTGTAGGCGCCATGCGAGGTGCCCATCGCGATCGCCAGCGCATCGACCTTGGTGGCGCGGACGAAATCGACCGCCTGGTCCGGATCGGTCAGCAACTGCTCGCGGCTGACCTTGCCCTCGACGCCGTGACCGTCTTCCTGCTCGCCGCCGCCGTGCTCGAGCGAGCCGAGCACGCCGAGCTCGCCCTCGACCGAGGCGCCGACCCAATGCGCCATGTCGGTGACGCGGCGGGTGATGTCGACGTTGTACTCATAATCCGCCGCGGTCTTGGCGTCCGCCTTGAGCGAGCCGTCCATCATCACCGAGGTGAAGCCGTATTTGATCGCGGTGGCGCAGGTGGCTTCGTCGTTGCCGTGATCCTGATGCATGCACAGCGGAATGTCGGGATACATCTCCGCCAGCGCGTCGATCATCTTCGCCAGCATGATGTCGTTGGCGTAGGAGCGCGCGCCGCGCGAGGCCTGGATGATCACCGGCGCGTCGACCGCCGCCGCCGCCTCCATGATCGCCAGTCCCTGCTCCATGTTGTTGATGTTGAACGCGGGCACGCCATAGCCGTGCTCGGCGGCGTGGTCCAGCAATTGCCTCAAGGTGATACGCGCCATGATGGCTCCTGTCCTAAATGTTGAATGTCGATCTGGTGTTGATCGGTGTCATGCTGATCAATGTTTGCTGCGGGCGATCGCGGCCTTGGCCGCCTCCGTGACCGCATCCGCGGTGATGCCGAACTTCTGGTACAACACCGGCGCCGGCGCCGAGGCACCGAAGCCGGTCATGCCGACGAACGCGCCGCCATCGCCGATCCAGCGCCGCCAGTCGATGTCGCGCGCGGCCTCGATGCCGATCCGCGGCGCCGTGCCGAGCACGGCCGCACGATACGCGTCGTCCTGCTCGGCGAACAATTCGAAGCAGGGCGCCGAGACCACCGCGACCTTGATGCCTTCGCCGTCGAGCTTGCTCGCCGCTTCCAGCGCCAGTGACACTTCGGAGCCGGTGGCGATCAGTGTGACATCGCGCTTAGCCGGATCGATGACCAAATAAGCGCCACGCGAAACCGGGTTCCCCTCGACGCCGTTCGGCCGCGGCAGCATCGGCAGCGCCTGCCGCGACAGCGCCAGCACCGACGGCCGGCTGGTCTGCTTCAGGGCGCAGTCCCAGGCCTGCGCGGTCTCGATCGCATCCGCCGGACGGAACACCAGCAGGTTCGGGATCGCCCGCAGCGAGGCGACGTGCTCGACCGGCTGATGGGTCGGGCCGTCTTCGCCGAGGCCGATCGAATCGTGGGTCATCACGTGGATGACACGCACGCCCATCAGCGCCGCGAGGCGGATCGCCGGACGGCTGTAGTCGGCGAATACCAGGAAGGTGCCGCCATAGGGAATGAAGCCGCCGTGCAGGGCGATGCCGTTCATCGCCGCCGCCATGCCGAATTCGCGGATGCCGTAGTGCAGGTAAGCGCCGCCATAGGCACCGGGCTTGACCGACGCCGAGCCCTTGGCGTGGGTGAGGTTGGAATGCGTCAGATCGGCCGAGCCGCCGAGCAGATTCGGCGAGGCCGGCACCAGCGCGTTGATGGTGAGCTGCGACGCCTGCCTTGTGGCGATCGACGGCTGCTCGGCGGCGAAGCCGGCGATCAGCGCTTTCAGCGCGGGTTCGTAGTCGGCCGACAGCTTGCCGGCGAGCACGTTCTCGAAGCCGGTGCGCGTGGCCGCGTCGACGCTGCCGAGTCGCTCGGCCCAGGCCTGATGCGCGGCCTTGCCGCGGCTGCCATCCTCGCGCCAGCGCGCGAGGATGGCGTCCGGAATCTCGAACGGCGCGTGCGGCCAGTTCAATGCGGCGCGGGTCTTCTCGACCTCGTCGGCGCCGAGCGGCGCGCCGTGCGCCTTTTCGGTGCCCGCGACCTTGGGCGAGCCAAACCCGATGGTGGTGCGGCAGGCGATCAGCGTCGGCCGGTCGCTCTGCCTAGCCTGCTCGATCGCGGCCGCCACCGCTTCCGGATCATGGCCGTCGACCCGCGTGGTCGCCCAGCCCGACGCGGCGAAGCGCGCGAGCTGATCGTCCGAGCACGACAGCGAGGTGTCGCCGTCGATCGAGATGTGGTTGTCGTCCCACAGCACGATCAGGCGGTTGAGCTTGAGGTGCCCGGCGAGCGAGATCGCCTCGTGGCTGACGCCTTCCATCAGACAGCCGTCGCCGGCGATCACATAGGTATAGTGATCGACCAACGCGTCGCCGTAGCGCGCATTCAGCATTCGCTCGGCGAGCGCCATGCCGACCGAAGTGGCGAGCCCCTGGCCGAGCGGGCCGGTGGTGGTCTCGACGCCCTTGGTGTGGCCGTATTCGGGATGGCCGGGGGTCTTCGAGCCCCACTGCCGGAAGGATTTGAGCTGATCGATCGTGACCTCTTCGACGCCGGTCAGATGCAGCAGCGCGTAGAGCAGCATCGAGCCGTGGCCGGCGGAGAGCACGAAACGGTCGCGATCCGGCCAGGCCGGATCGGCGGCATCGAACTTCAGGAAGCGGGTGAACAGCACGGTGGCGACATCGGCCATGCCCATCGGCATGCCGGGGTGGCCGGACTTCGCCTTCTCGACCGCATCGATGGCGAGGAAGCGGATCGCATTGGCCATCTCGGCGTGGCTGACCTGGTCGTGGAGTTCGCGTGCGGGGATATTCAAGCCGGCCTCCCGGAAGTGGAATGATGACGCATGTTTATTTCACGCCGCGCTTGCGATCGACCAGTTGCATGATCAACGGCGTCAGGATGAGCTGCATGGCGAGATCGAGCTTGGCGCCATGGATTACGATCGAGTTGGCGCGCGACATGAAGCTGCCCTGGATCATCGACAGCAGATAGGCGAAATCGATTCCGCGCGGGTCCTTGAAGCGGATCACCACCATCGACTCGTCGGCAGTCGGGATCCACCGCGCGATGAACGGGTTCGACGTATCGACCGTCGGCACGCGCTGGAAATTGATGTCGGTCTCGGCGAATTGCGGCACGATGTAGTGCACGTAGTCCGGCATCCGGCGAAGGATGGTGTCGGTCACCACCTCGGTGGTGTAGCCGCGATCGGCGCGGTCGCGGTGCAGCTTCTGGATCCACTCCAGATTGATCACCGGCACCACACCGATCTTGAGGTCGGCGTGTTGCGCAACGTTGACTTTCTCGGTGATCACCGCGCCGTGCAGACCTTCGTAGAACAGCAGATCGGAATCCGCCGGCAGCGAGTGCCAGTCGGTGAAATTGCCGGGGGCAACGCCGTGAACCGCGGCTTCCTTGTCGTCATGGACGTAGGTGCGGGTCTTGCCGGTGCCGGTGGTGGCGTAGTCGCGGAACGTCGTCTCCAGTTCCTCGAACAGATTGGTCTCGGGGCTGAAATGGCTGAAGTGCCGGTTTCCCAGCGCGGCCTCCTCGGCCATCTTGGTGCGCATGTCGACGCGGTTGTAGCGGTGAAACGCATCGCCTTCGATGTAGGCGGCGTTGACGTTCTCGCGACGGAAGATCTGCTCGAAGGTCCGCTTGACGGAGGTCGTTCCGGCGCCGGAGGAGCCGGTGATCGAGATGATCGGATGCTTACGGGACATGGATTCACATTTCCAACAATTGGGGACTTGGTTCAGGTCCGGAACAGGCCGCGGCGCCCGAACAACGGCGCTGTGCGTGAGGCCGCGGCCGGATCGAGGTGCAGCTCGACGATACGATGGACCTTGTCACTCGACCCCATGATCAGCGGCGAGCGCTGGTGGGTCGTGCTCGCGACGACGTCGAGAACGCGTTCGCGGCCGGTGGAGGCGGCCCCGCCGGCCTGCTCCATCACGAATGCCATCGGATGGGTCTCGTAGAGAACACGCAGCCGGCCTTCGCCGTAGCCGGGCCGCGAATCCGCCGGATACAGGAACACGCCACCGCGGGTGAGAATGCGATAGGCCTCCGCCACCAGCGAACCGATCCAGCGCATGTTGAAGTTCTTGGCGCGCGGACCGTCGGTCCCGGCCAGACACTCGTCGACGAAATCGCGCACCGGCTGCTCCCAGTGGCGATGGTTGGAGGCGTTGATAGCGTATTCGGCGGTGTCGGCCGGCACCTGGACGCGCTCGCGGATCAGTCGATAGGTCTTCGCGGCGCGGTCGAGCGTAAAGATGTCGACGCCGTCGCCGAGCGTCAGCACCAGCGAGGTCTGCGGCCCGTAGACCACGAAGCCGGCGGCGAGCTGGCAGCTGCCCGGTGCGGTGAACGGCGCCACCCCGGGCTCGTTCGGAATGACCGAGAAGATCGTCCCGACCGTCATATTGGTGTCGATATTCGACGAGCCGTCGAGCGGATCGTAGGCGATCGAGATCGGTGCCTGCGGATCGCCCATCAGCAGCGTGTCGGACTCCTCGGAGGCCAATGCCGCATAGGGAACGTTCTTCAGCGCCGCGACGATGGCGGCCTCGGCGCGGACGTCGAGATCCTTCTGGACGTCGCCGTCCGCATTGCTCGCGCCATGGGCCGCGCCGGTGATCCCGGCCAGCGCGCCCTGCCCGATCAGGTCGGAGATTTCGATCGACGCCTCGGCGATCGCGCCGACAGCCGCGGCAACCGCGCGCGTGCGCGCGTCCGTCCCGTAAGAGTCCAAAAGACGCGATAACGTCTGACCCTGATCCATCCCTTAAACCCCCAACCACGCCGTCCGGCCAAATTGTCGCAGCGAGCCCATCACCCGGGGGTTGTGGGCTCAACCACGGCATAAGAGAAATTTCATTTTCCTTGCTACCGCCGCAAGAAATCTTATATCTCTTACCCTACTTAAATACCTTATGCGGTGTAAGGCCTAGGCCATCCATGCACCCGGCAATTGGCACCCGCCGTGATCTAAATCAGAAGCGCGAGGTCACGATCAGCCTGATCTCGTCGTCGGTCAGCACCACCGGATTGGTCTTCATGCTGGACCCACGGCTGGCCGCGACGATCCGATCGACGTCCGCGGCGGCGACGCCGAGCGACGACAGCCTCGGCAGCGACAGGCGCTGCGTCCAGTGCCGCAGCGTGCGCAGCAGAGCGTCGCGATCCTGCGCCGCGCCGCTGCCGGAGCCGCCGCACAGCAGGCGGCCGATCTCGGCGTATTTCGCCAGCGCCGGATGTTGCGGCGCACGCGCTTCCATTGCGGCGATATTGACGCGAGTGGCATCCGCGACCAGCGTGCCGCACACCACGCCGTGGCCGATCGGGAAGAACGCGCCGAGCGGCGAGGCCAGACCGTGCACAGAGCCGAGCCCGGTCTGCGCCAGACAGATGCCGGACAGCAGCGAGGCGTAGGCCATCTGCGTGCGCGCCTCGCCCGCGGCGTCGCCGCCATCGTACCAGGCGAGCAGGCCGTCCCGCACCGCGCGCAGGCCGGACAGCGCCAGCGCGTCGGTGAACGGATTGGCGCGGGTCGAGACGTAGGATTCGAGCAACTGGGTCAGCGCGTCCATGCCGTTGGCCGCGATCAGCGCTGGCGGGCAGCCGGCCAACAGTTCTGGGTCGACCAGCGCGATCTCGGCCACCAGCGCCTCATCGCGGAACGATTTCTTGAAGCCATCGGGGCCGTGACGGGACAACACCGCGTTCTTGGTCGCCTCGGAGCCGGTGCCGGCGGTGGTCGGCACCGCGATGAACGGCGTCGCCGGGCCTCGATAGGGCAGTTCGGGGCCGACGCCTTCGAGATGGTCCATCACCGAATTGCCGGGCTTCAGCAGCCCGGCGATCGCCTTGGCGGCATCGAGCGCGCTGCCGCCGCCGAGGCCGATCACGACGTCGATCTCGGCGCGGCGACACTCCCGCACGGCGTCGTCGACCATCTCGGGCGACGGCTCGCCGCGGATCGGCACCCGCGCGATACTGAAGCTCTGGTCGCGCAACGCGGCCAGCAACGGCGCCGTATAGGAGGCATGATCGAACGAGCGTGCACCGGTGACCAGCAGCAGGCGCTTGCCGTAGACGGCTGCGAGGCTCGGCAACCTCGCGATGGCGCCTGCGCCGAATTCGATGCGGGGCAGACGGGCGATCGAGAAAGGCAGGATCATCACGCGCTCGGACACAGGCCCGCGCAGGCCGCGCGGGGCTTCGACACGGCGTGAGGTTTAGCAGCCCGCGCGCTACGGCGCGAGATATTGCAACAGCCGCGGGTCGTTGCGGACTTCGTCGGCGGTGCCGGTCAGCGCGACGCGACCGCGATCCAGCACATAGGCGCGGTCGGCAACGCGCAGCGCCAGGTCGAGGTGCTGCTCGACGATGATGACGGCGATGTCCTTGGCCAGCGCGATCAGCCGGTCGGTGATCTCTTCGATCACGCCGATCCAGACGCCTTCGGTCGGCTCGTCGAGCAACAGCACGCGCGGCTCCGACAGCAACGCGCGGCCGATCGCCAGCATCTTGCGCTCGCCGCCCGACAGCGTGCCTGCGGCCTGATCGAGCCGTTGCCCGAGTTTCGGGAACATCTCCAGCACGCGATCGACCGCGCGGCTGTCCTTGTTGGTCAGGGCACCGACCGCGAGATTGTCGCGGATCGACAGCCGCGCGAACACCGGATGGTCCTGCGGCACATAGCCGAAACCGGCGCGAATGCGCTGCTCGGTCGGCAGTTTCGTGACCTCCCGCGCATCGAGCGAAACGCTGCCGCGCTTCACCGGCAATTCGCCCATGATCGCCTTCATCAGCGTGGTCTTGCCGGCGCCGTTGCGGCCCAGAATGGCGACGCCGCCGCGCCACGGCGCCGACATCGAGACGCCGAACAGCACCTGACTACGGCCATAGCCGGCGTCGAGATCGCGAACGTCGAGATACTGATCCTCAGGCACGGCGCAGATAAACCTCTTGAACCTTGGGGCAACTCTGAATCTCCGCGATCGTCCCGCTGTTGAGCACCGCGCCCTGATCGAGCACGGTGAGCCGGTCGCAGATATCGCGGATGAAATCGAGATCGTGCTCGACGATCACCAGTGAGCAGCGCGACTTGATCGGCGCCAGCAATTCGCCGGTGACGCGGCGCTCTTCGAGGCTCATGCCGCCGGTCGGCTCGTCGAGCAGCAGTAGTTTGGGTTCGGGCGCCAACGCCATCGCGATCTCCAACCATTGCTGCTGGCCGTGCGACAACGCCGAGGCATGCTCGCCGGCGCGATCGACCAGCCGGAACTGCTCCAGCATCGCCATCACCTTGTCGTGCAGCAGCCCGCGGGTGCGCGAGAACATCAATTTCGTCAGCGCGGTCTGGCCCTGCAGCGCCAGCAGGACATTGTCGTAGAGCGTCAACGCCGGCAGCACGCTGGTGATCTGGAATTTCAGGCTCATGCCAGCGCGGGCGCGCTCGGCCGGCGTCGCCGCGGTGATGTCTTGCCCGCCGAAGGTGACTTTGCCCTCGGTCGGCACCTCGGCGCCGGCGATGCACTTCATCATCGTGCTCTTGCCGGAGCCGTTTGGACCGATCAGGCCGTGGAACTCGTTGGGCTGCACGATCAGCTCGGCGCCATTCAACGCGGTGAGCTTGCCGAAGATCTTCTTCAGGCCGCGCGCTTCAAGCAGAGCCATGATCGCGCTCCTTCCGGTGCGGTTTCGGCGGCCGGCCGAAATTGCCGATCCGTTCGCTGTGGCTGACGATCAGGCTGATCAGCCCGGCCGGACGGAACAGGATCACCAGCAGCATCAGGCAGCCGAGGATGATCGGCCAGATGTCCTGGTAGGAGTTGGACAGCCAGAACGACACGATCTCGATGACGACCGTGCCGATCACCGCGCCGATCAGCGTGCCGGAGCCGCCGAACAATACATACAGCACCACCTGGGTCGACATCACAACGCCGAGCATGTTCGGCCAGACGAAGCCTTCGTGGAAGGCGTAAAGGCTGCCCGCGAGGCCCGCGATCGCGCCGGCGAGCGAGAAGATGATCGCCTTGATGTGTTGCACCTGGTAGCCGAAAAAGGCGATGCGCTGCTCGTTCTCGCGCAGGCCCGCGAGCGCGAGCCCGAATTGCGACTTGGTCAGGAAGCGGCAGCCGAGATAGACCAGCAGCAGGATCGCCAGCACGAAATAGTAAAACACCGGCCCTTCGGTGAGATCGTAGCCGCCGATCTGCATCGGCGGGATCGAGGGAATGCCGTTCTGGCCGCCGAGATAGTACCAGCCACGCGCCAGCCGATCGAACGCATAGGAGCCGGTGAGCGTACCCAGCGAGACGAAGATGACGCTCGACGGATTGCGCCCGAGCAGCAGGAAGCCGCCGATCAGCAGCGCGATGCTGAATCCGATCAGCACGCCGGCTGGAAGCACCAGCAGCATCGAGGTGACGTTGAGATCGCGTGCCAGCAACGCGACGCCGTAGCCGGCCGAGCCGAAGAACACCGCCTGGCCGAAGCTCATGATGCCGGAATAGCCCCACACCAGATCGAACGACAGCGCGAACAGGCACAGGATTAGCACCCGCGTGCCGAACACCGTGAGATAATCCTGCAGCACCAGCGGCAACAGCAGCCCGATCGCGAGAACGACCACCTCGATAATCGGCAGCACCTTCAGGCGGCGCCCGGTGCGAGGCGCGGTGAACTGCGCAGCCGTCGAAGAAGTATCCGTCATCGATACGCCAGGGTGCTGAATGGGGGTGACGCGTGCGAGGAGAGCGCCGCATGGTCCGCGGGCATCGTCGTCGTAAATAAGCAGAGCGCTGCCGCACGCACGCCCTCTCCCCGCGTGCGGGGAGAGGGATGGGGTGAGGGGGCGTTTCCGCGAGTCCGAGCGGCTCGGCCTTGCTGAGCCGCCCCCTCACCCGACCGGCTTCGCTGCGCTACGCCGGTCGACCTCTCCCCGCACGCGGGGAGAGGCGCAGGCCGTGCGCGTGGAGAACGCCGCTGCGAACCCGCCATCAGCATTCCTTCGGATCCACCAGCCCCTTGCTGCGCTCGACGATCTCGTAGCTGCCGTTCTTGGCGACGGCGGTGTACATGTTCATCTTGCAGTGGCGTTTGCCGGGGACCATCTCGGCGGGGCCTCCCGGGCCTTCGGCGATCTTGGCGTGATCGAGCGCCGCGGCGACGCCGTCGCGGTCGATCTTGCCGGCTTCCTTCACCGCGGCTTCCCACAGCTTGAGGGCCCGATAGGTGCCGGTGGCGGCGCTGCCGGCCGCGAACAGGAAGTTGCCCGGGAACGCCTTTTCGTAGTCGGCCTGCAGCTTGGCGGAGAACGGCTCGTCCTTGGTGAGCGCCTTGAAGTAGTCGAGGCAGCTCGCCAGCCCTTCGATCTCCGCCGGCTGATTGATGCCGAGCGTGTTCTCGTCATAATACACGCAGGCGAGCCGGCCGCCGTTCTTGAGGAACCCCGCTTCATAAAGCTGCTTGAAGAACGGGCCGACACCGGGCGGGATCACGGTGTTGAACACCACATCGACCTTGTTGGAGATGATGCGGTTGACGGTCGACGAGAAGTCGATCTGATCAAGCGGGTAGTACTCCTCGAGCACCACTTCGCCGCCATTGGCCTCGATCACCTTGCGGGCATAGACGTTGAGCGTGTGCGGCCAGACATAATTGGCGGAGGGCAGCGCGAATTTCTTGCCGCCGTTCTTGATCAGCCACGGGATGAACTCGTCGCACTGCTGCGCCGGGGTCGGGCCGGTGCAGAACAGGTTCGGCGTGCATTCCTTGCCTTCGTAGAGTTGCGGATAGATGTAGAGTGTCTTGCCGCGCGACACGATGACGTCCTTGATGGCGTTGCGCATCGACGAGGTGATGCCGCCGACCACGAGGTCGACCTTGTCGCGCTGGATCAGCTTGCGGACGTTGCCGACCGCGACGGCCTCGTTGGACGCGGTGTCCTCGATGAAGAGTTCGATCGGCCTGCCGAGCAGGCCGCCGGCGTCGTTGATCTGCTTGATCACCATCTTGGCGACGTTGGCATCGGCGTTCCCGGCATAACCCATCGGGCCGGTGAGGTCGGTGCCGATGCCGACCTTGATCGGGCCGGCGGCGGCGTTGGCCCAGCCGGCCGGGACGACCCAGCTGCCGACGCCGGTGGCGATCGCGGTGCCGGCGAAGGCGAAGTTGGAGAGGAAACGGCGGCGGGTGAACGCGTGTTTGTTGTCGCTGGACATCAGGCTAGATCCCTTTTCCCGAAACGAGGCCCTGCGGCCGGAACTTGATGAAGATGATGGCGAGGACGAAGACGAGCACGTCGGCGACGACCGGCTGGATCACCCAGGGCAGCGCCGCGGACAGCGTGCCGATCACCGCCGCGCCGGCGACCGGGCCTGCGAACGATCCGATGCCGCCGACCATCACGGCGACGAAGCCCTGGATCAGGAAGCGCAGGCCGAGATCGGCGAACAGCGAGAACACCGGTACGATCAGCGCACCGGCGAGGCCCGCCAGCGCCGCGCCGAACGCAAAGGTTGCGCCATAGATCGCGTTGGTGGAGATCCCCGAGGCGCGCGCGAGCGCTGGATTCTCCAATGAGGCACGGACCCGCAGGCCGAACGAGGTGCGCGACAGCAACAGATAACTCGCCACCATCACCAGCGCGGTGATGACGATGATCACCAGCCGCCAGGTCGAGAAATGCATCGCGCCCAGAGCAACTGAACCGCCGACCGGCTCCGGCACGGAGATATAGAGACCGCCGATCAGGCCACGGACGATTTCGCGAATGATCAGGCCGAGCGCATAGGTCCCGAGCATCGCCACGATCGGCGCGGCGTAGAATCTGCGAACGATCAGACGTTCGAGCACGAAGCCCAGCGCGCCGACGACGAACGGCGCCGCCACCATGCCGAGCCACACCGGCAGCCCGGCCGTGTAAGCGAGATAAGTGACGTAAGCGCCGAGCAGGACGAATTCGCCCTGCGCGAAATTGAAGATCCCCATCATGCTGGCGATGATCCCGAGCCCCAGCACCACCAACACGACGATGGCGCCGAAGCTCAGGATTTCGAACAAAGCGACGAGCAGATTTTCCATTCGTTCTTACCGGATGGGGTGGCAAGCGTTGCGACGTGGGGGCGATCCGGACAACCGGTCGACGCTTGTCCGGATCACGGCGCTCACATCGTCTTCCAGTCGCCGGACTGCTCGAAGGCGTGCGCCGCGCGATAGATCGTCGGCTCGTCGAAATGCTTGCCGATCAACATCAGCCCGACCGGCAGGCCGTCGACCATGCCGCAGGGCAGCGACATCGCCGGGTGATGGGTGATGTCGAACGGCGCGGTGTTGCTGATCATCTCGAAGGCGCGGCCGATGACCTCCTCGCGGCTGGCGCCGGGCGGCGGCAGCGGCGTCGCCTTCATCGGCGTCGTCGGCATCAGCAGCAGATCGAACTTCGCCAGCGCCGCATCATAGGCGGCGGTGACCCGGCGCGAGATGTTCTGCGCCTTGCCGTAATAGCGCGGGCCGAATGTGTTGTTGATGTAGGTGCCGAACAGCAGCATCATCTTGGTGGTTTCGGACAGCGAATCCGCCTGTTCGCGCCAGCCGCGATGCGCCTTCATGAGCGCGGTGGAATACAGATCGGGACGGCTGAGGCCGTAACCGTCACCGAACATCATGGTCTGCGTCATGCCCTCGGTTCCGATCGGCATCCACACCGCGGCGGCGAGATTGTGCGCTGGGATCGAGATCTCCTCGACGGTGGCGCCGAGGCTCGCGAGCCGCTTGGCGGCCTCGCGCACGCTCTCGTTGACCGCCGGCTCGGCGCCGGCCTGTTCGAAGCCTTCGCGGACGATGCCGATCTTCATGCCCTTGACGCCGCCGCCGAGCGCTTTGGTGTAGTCGTGGACGACCGGTGCGCGGATCCGTGGATCGTAGCCGTCGTCGCCCGCGAGCACTTCCAGCAACAGCGCATTGTCCGCGACGCTCGCGGTCATCGGGCCGGTGTGATCGACGAAGATTTCGATCGGCATGATGCCGGTGTAGGGCACCAGGCCCCATGTCGGCTTCATGCCGTAGATGCCGCTGAACGACGCCGGCATCCGGATCGAGCCGCCCTGGTCGCCGCCGATCGCCATGTCGGCCTCGCCGAGCGCGACCACGACGGCACTGCCCGACGACGAACCGCCGGCCGAATAGCCCATCTTGTGCGGATTGTGCACCGGACCGTTGGAGCCGGTGTGGCTGCCGCCGGACATGCAGAAATGTTCGCAATGCGTCTTGCCGAGAATTTCGCCGCCGGCATCGAGAATCCGCATCACGACGGTCGCGTCGAAATCCGGGACGAAGCCTTCGAGCGTCGAGGAGCCGTTCATCATCGGCACGCCGGCCAGCATGATGTTGTCCTTGAGCGCGATGGTCTTGCCTGTCAGCTTGCCCGACGCGGCGCCCTTCACGCTCGACTTGCGGTACCAGGCGTTGCGCGGATTCTCGTCGGAGTCCGGCGAGTAGCCGGGCGTGCGCGGATACTTCACCAGCGGCACTTCGTCCGGCAACGCGGCGACGACATTGTAGGCATCGACCGAGGGCTGCATCAGCGCGCGGAAGGACATCACGTCCTCATCGGTGAGCGACAGGCCGCACTGATCGGCGACGTCGAGAAGCTGCGTGGGGGTGGGAAGTGAAACGGCCAAGGTTGTCCTCCTGCGCATGAGCAGACCGGCGGCGCCGGTCCGGGGAAGACCGGCTGCGGCTCGCGGGCCGCCGCGTCATGGATACTACATACGGAAATATTTTCCGTTTCAAGTATTATTTTGCGATCGGTCCTCTCTACCCGATGCGGCCGCCTCAGAACGTGCGGATCAGCTTGAAATCGAGGCCGTCGGCTTCGGCGAGATGGATCGTCATCCGCGCACGGCCGTCGCGGATCGTCACGGCGCCGCGCGCGCCGTTGTAGACGACGTTCTTGGCCGCGGAGAGCAATGGACGCGCGGCCAGCGTCTGCGCCTTGTCGGCGACGGCCTCCAGGAATCGCAAGCCTTCGTAGTTGGATTGTCCGACAGATCCGATAGGCGGCGCGGTCGGCCCGAAAGCCCTCAGGCAGGCAGCGCGGAATTGATCGTTGGCGCTGGAGTCGTGGCAGCCGAAATAGCCCGAGGCGCAGAACAGGTTCTCGGTGTTGTCGGCGCCGATGCCGAGCAGCACGGTCTCGTCCATCGCGCCGGCAAGCCGCAGAGTGCCACCGGCCAGCCCGCATTCGGCGAAGGCGCGATTGAAGGTGACGCTGTCGGCGCCGATCAGCGAGATCAGCACCACGTCGGGACGCGCGGCGCGAATACGCGCGAGATGGCGCTCGTGATCGTCCTCGCCGAGCGGCACGAATTCCTCGCCGACCACCTGGCCGCCGGCGTTCTTAATGTATGTCTTGACCGCGCGATGCGACAGCCAGGGCCAGACATAGTCGCTGCCGATCAGATACCAGCGCTGCGCCTTCTTGACCTGGGTGAGCCAGTCGATCGCCGGCCGGCTCTGCCAGCGCGGCGTCTCGCCGATCGCCATCACGCCGGGCGTGCGTTCGCCGCCTTCATAGACCGGCGTGTAGATGTACGGCACGCGGCCGCGGATCGCCTTGCGCAGCGCGACGCGGACCGCACTGATATGCGAGCCCATCACGATGTCGACGTCGTCGAAATCGACCGCCTGCGCCACCCGCCGCGCGACATCCTCGATCGGACCGCCGGCGTCGCACATCACCAACTCGATTTCGCGGCCGAGGATCCCGCCGCGTTTGTTGATTTCGGCGGCAGCCAGCAGCGCGGCATTGCTCGAGGCAGGCCCCCAGATTCCCGGCGCGCCCTGAAAAGTGACGAAATTGGCGATGCGCAATTTGTTGCGCGCCCGACGCGCCGCGGCACCGGCGCCGTCGCCCGGCCCTTCCACCCACGCCGCGTCGGCGAGCGAAGATGCCCTCTCAAGCAACCCGAGCGGCGGCGCAAGCCCGGCGCCACCGCCTCCGCAATCCCCGATCGAAAGCACGCCCTCTCCTGTCTTGGCGCAGGGCCGTCCCGCGAAAGTCCGACCCCGCACGGCATTCGATGCTATTCGAAAATATTGAACATTCAACAATTGATGTGCATATAGATGCAGCAATCGCAGCATCTGATTCATTCAAGTCGAACGATAAAGTCTCAGCCCGTGGCCAGATCGCCCAGTTCCAACCCGCCGATCACCGAGCATCTCGCTTATCTGCTGGCGCAGGCCAACCGGGAGATCAACCGTCAGCTCGAGGCACGGCTGCGCGACGAAGGCGTTCCGGTCGAGCAATGGCGCATCCTCAAGGTCCTGTCCGACGGCAAGGGCCATTCGATGGGCGACCTCGCCGAGGAAGTGCTGCTCAACCACCCGACCCTGACCAAGATGATCGACCGCATGGTGTCGGACTCGCTGGTGTATCGCGTGCAGGCCCCGGACGATCGTCGCAAGGTGCTGATGTATTCGTCCGAACGCGGCAAGGCCCTGACCCAACGTCTCAACGCGCTCGCGCTCAGCCAGGAAGCGCATATCGCCGAGAACTACGGCGACAAGGCCACCGCCGAACTGAAGCGGCTGCTGGAGAGCCTGATCGACACCGCGACCTGACGCCGGATCGCTCGCGCTCCACACTTGGCGTCTCTCACGGGCGCCTCCGACCTGGTCGGTTCTTCACCGAATTCAGGAACGTCCTGTCGGCCTCGATACGCTCCTCGAGGAAAGTGATGACGGCTTTGATGCGGGCGATGTGGAGCAGGTCCTCATGGACCGAGAGCCAGATATCGCGGGTCGTGAACAGTTCCGGCATGACCGGACGCAGCTCGGAGCGACCTGAGGCCACATAGGTGGGCAGCATCGCGATTCCCTGCCCTGCGGACACGGCGATGGATTGCGCGACCAGGCTGGTGCTGCGAAAGATCGTATGCGGTGGTCGCAACACATCGGAGAGCCAGCGATTCTCCTTGCTGTAGATGTGATCTTCGATGAAGTCGATGAAGGCGTGGTCTTCCAGTTCCTTCTGCGTTCGCGGCTCGCTCCGGCCCTCGAAATACCGATTGGACGCGTACAACGAAATTCGGAACTCGCCGACCTTCTTGATCGACAATCGCTTGCCGTGAGGCCTGAAGAAACTGACGAAGATATCGGCCTCGCGACGGCTGAGGTCGAGCAGGCGGGTATCGGTGATCAGTTCGATCTGGATCGACGGATAGATCTTATTGAAGTCGACGATGCAGGGCGTGAGATAGAAGCTGCCGATGCCTTCCATCGCCGCGATCCGGACCGCACCGCCGGCATCGGCGGTGTCGGTGCCGATCGCCTCGACGATCGCGTTCGCCTGGCTTTCCATGCCCTCGGCATATTGCAGTAGCCGCATGCCTATTTCGGTCAGGCTGAAGCCGGATTTGCTGCGCTTGAACAGCGTCGAATTCAGGCTTCGCTCGAGCTCCCGGATGCGCCGGCTGACGGTGGTGTGGTCGACCTTCAGCTTGGCCGCGGCGCGCACCAGGCTGCGTTGCCGGGCCACCTCGAGAAAGTAGACGACATCGTTCCAGTCATAGCGGATCTTGCGTTGTGTCTTGGCCACGTGCTCTGCCGTCCTGCGGGGCGACCGGCGCTGCTGCGCCGATCGCGCGACCGTCATCGGCCGGTCACCCGTCAAGTGGCTAGGCCGCGACGATCGGAGCGTAGGTCTCCACCAGCCGGTTGGCAAACATGTCGACCTTCGGGATCATCAGCTTCTGGCGGCAGACCGCCAGATCTATGTGCTTGGGCATGACCGCGCCGAGTTTCATCACCCGCGGAGCGGCGATGTTGATGTCCCATTGCGGGAAGCCGGTCGGCGGGATCACGACGCTGCCGCCCGGATACGGGCTGTCGACGCGGTTGGCGAGCACGACCGCCACCCGGTTGTCCTCGGCGCGCGGCACGGCGATGAGCTCGCGCTCGAACGGCTCGCGCAACGCGGCGGGCCACAGAATGATATCGGCGCCGCCGATCGCGAGACAGCGCGAGGTCTCCGGAAACACCGCATCGTAGCCCGACATCACGCCGATGCGGCCGAACGGCGTCTCGAACACCGGATAGTCACGGCCAGCGGCCGCCCACCGGCGCTCTTCGGCGGTGAGATGTGTCTTGCGGTAGCGGCCGATCTCCTTGCCGTCGGGGCCGATCAGCACGGTGGTCACATAGAGCCCGGCGGCGGCGCGCTCGATGACCGGCGCCGCGATCAGGCAGCCGTAGCGCGCGGCGATCTTCGCGACTGCCGCCAAATTCTCCGCCGTCCGGTCGGCCTGCTCGGACGCCTCCTCGACGGAAAGGATGTAGTGCTCGGAGAATGCGTATTCCGGCAGCACCAGCACCTTGGCGCCGAGCTTGGCGGTGTGGTCGACCATGTCGAGCACCTCCGCGACGCTGCATTCCGGCGTGACGTGAATCTGCACCGCCGCCACCTTGGTGACGGATTTCGACGGGATCAGCGGACGATCGGCGACGCCGTAGACCGGGGTCTGCTCGTACGGCAGCGCCATGATGCCGTAGGTCTCCGGACGGCGATCGGCGATCTTGTCGTTGGCGGTGTAGATCGATTTGTCGGCGGCGGCGTCGAGATCGATCGTCGCGATCGACATGCCGTGGGTGTCGTACGGCACCTTCGACAGCACCCGGCCCTTCGGATCGACGATCATGCTGCCGCCCGGATAGTAGATCGAGCGCTCGTAGCCCGCCTTGGTGGCGGCCACCAGCCAGACGCCGTTCTCGTAGCTTCGCGCCGGGCCCCACATGTCGGCCTGATCCATCGCGAAGAAATTGGCCATGTCGACGATCACCTCGGCGCCCTGCATCGTCATGGCGCGGAAGATTTCGGGGATGCGGCCGTCGAAGCAGATCAGCAGGCCGATCCTGCCGAGGTCGGTATCGACCACCGGGCAGCCGCGCTCGCCGAAGGCGAACCAGTTCTGATCGTGGGTGGCGAGAAACTGCTTGTGATAGTGGCAGGCGACCTCACCCTTGCGATCGAACATGATGCCGGTGTTGAAGATCTTCTCTTTGGCGGGATCCCATTCGGTGATGCCGCTGGCGATATAGACGCCGTGCTTGCGGCTGAGCGCCGCCAGCGCCTTGACGAACGGACCATCGGCCAGCGTCTCCGCCAGTTCGCGGCAATGCTCCGGCGAATCGAACAGATAGCCGGTGTCCATGCACTCCGGAAATACGATCAGCTCGGCGCCCTGGCGAACCGCGTCTTCGACGTAGCGAGTCGCGAGTGCGATGTTGAAGTCGAAATCGCCCAACTTGGCGAGTGTCTGCACCGCAGCGGCGCGAAACCGGCGCTTCGTCATGTCAGTCTCCAGGTTCTGATGGTGGTTCGGATTCCTCGGACCCGGCTCAGCCGGCGCCCGTCATTTCTTGACTTCCTGCCAGAAGCGATCGAGGCAATGGCGCTTGAGCGCCATGAAGTCGTCACCCGTGGTGACGGCGCGGTCGCGCGGCCATGGCAGGCCGATCTCGACGATCTCGGCGACCTGGGTCGGCCGCCGGGTGAGCAGGACCAGCTTGTCGGCTTGCTCGATCGCCTCGTCGAGGTCGTGCGACACCAGCAGCATCGTGGTCCTCGTCTTCATGAAGATCTTCTGCAACTGCTCGCGCATCGACATCGTCATCTCGTAGTCGAGCGCCGAGAACGGCTCGTCGAGGAACAGCACCTCCGGCTCCGTCACCAGCGCGCGCAGGATCGACACGGTTTGTTGCTGGCCGCCCGACAGCGTGTAGGGATAGGCGTTGAGATCGATCCGGATCTCGAACTCCGCCAGCAGCTTCTCGATCCGGCGCTTCCGCTCGGCGCGCGGCACGCCCATCACCTTCAGCGGGTAATGGATGTTGTCGATCGCCTTCAACCACGGAAACAGCGCCTCGCGATAGTTCTGGAACACGTAGGAGATCCGCGTCTCGCTGATGCGCTGGCCGTCGTACAGCACCTCACCGGCATCCATCGGCATCAGGCCGGAGATCATGTTGATCAGCGTGCTCTTGCCGCAGCCGTTCGGACCGAACACCGAGATGAACTGGCCGAGCGGAAGATCCAAGTCGAAACCGTCGTAGACGACGGCGTCGTTGAAGGTCTTGCGCAGGCCGCGGATCGTCATCTTCGCCTGCCGGCCGGGTTTCGACGCGGCGGGCATCGGTGCGGTATCGGTCATCTGCTTCGGCCGCAGTTGGAGGACGCTGCCCGCGTTCATTCGCCGATATCCGCCTTGGTCAGCAGTTTCTCGCGGACGTTGATCGGCCCCTGCACCACGCCCTGGGCGATGAACACGTCGACCAGCGCCTGATAGGATTTGACGTCGGTATCGTCGAGGTCCTTGAAGCCGCGCAAGTAAGGCTGCGCCACGAGGTCGAGCTGATCGGCCTTGATCGGCGTATAGGCCGGCAGCACCGCCTTGTACTTGGCGAAATCGGCGTTCACCAGGTCGGTCGCCTGATCGATCACCGCCACCACACGGCGGGCGACGTCCGGGCGCTCGGTCATGAATTTGGTCGTCATCACCGAAGCGCCGGAATAGAACGGGTCGGCGATCACGCTGGCGACCGGGTTGGTCATGGCGCGCTTGGCCTTGCCGGACGCCACCGCGATCGAACCGACCGGCTCCAGCGACAGCGTCGCGTCGACCGTGCCGCCGACCACCGCCGGCACCTGCATGGCGACCGCGAGATCGACCAGCTTGACGTCCTTGTCGGGATCGAGGCCGGCGGCCTTCACCATCTGGCGCGAGATCGTCCGCCACTGGATGCCGGGCACGTGCCCCAGCGTCTTGCCCTTGAGGTCTGCGAACGATTTGATCGTGCTGTCCGGCTTGACGATCAGGCCGTCATTGATGCGATCGACCTTGATGCCGCCGCCCTGCAGGCCGAACACCTTGAGCTTGCCGGGGAATTTCGACTCCGCGATCATCGCGATGCCGGCCGCGGCGCCGGGCGGTCCGAAATCGGCGCGGCCGGCGATCAGCGAATCGATGATCTGATTCGGCGATTCCATCTTGTTGGAGTCGATCTCGATGCAGGCTTTCTCGAACAGCTTCTGGTCGAGCGCGACGTAATAGGCGGTGGTCTGCATGATCGGCAGCCAGGCCGCCGTCACCTTGTCCATCTTGTCGCAGGCCGCCTGCGCGCTGCTGACGGTCGAGAGCGCGGCCGTCATCGCGGCGGCGAACAGAACTGATTTCGACATCTTGGACTCCTTGTGAACGGGTGCGGCAGGGATCGTCATTTGCCCGACCAGTGGATGACCGAACGTTCGAGAAACAGCAGGATCAGATTGAGCCCGTATCCCATCGCGCCCGCGATCAGGATCGAGCCGTACATGTCGGTGAGCGAGTAGGAGATCTGCGCATCGATGATGCGATGGCCCATGCCGTCGGTGGCGCCGATGAACATCTCGGCGACGATGATGACGACCAACGCCAGCGACACCGCCGTGCGCAGGCCGATAAAGGTCTGCGGCAGGGTTTCGAAGAAGATCACGTCGCGGAAGATACGGAGCGACGATGCGCCCATCGAGCGTGCCGCGAGGATCCGGGTCTGCCGGGCGTTCATCACGCCGTAGGCGACGTTGAACACGATCACCAGCCACGCAGCGAACGCAGCGACGGCGACCTTGGCGAGGTCACCGAGCCCGAACAGCAGCAGGAATAGCGGAAACATCGCGGTCGCCGGCGTCGAGCGGAAGAAGTCGATGATGAACTCGACCGAACGATAAACCGTCGCCTTGGCGCCGAGCACGATGCCGATCGGAACGCCCGCGATGATCGCAATCGCGATCGAGTAGCCAACGCGGACCAGCGTGCTCCAGAAATCCTCGGTCATGCTGCCGGACCAGATATTGGCCGCGGTGTCGCGAAGTGTATCGACCGGCGACGGCAGAAGATCCCGGTTGACCCAGCCGCCGCGCGCCGCGAGCCACCAAACCCCGAACAACAGGATCGGGCCGACCGCCAGTTCGCTGGCGCGACGGACTCTCGCGGCGGTGGTTTTCGAGACGGCGAACGGCACGATGTTCAGATCTCCGCGTTGGTCCATGCTGATTGCTCAGCGGCTGTCGGGTCATCATCGCCGATCGAGACCGTATGAAAATGCCGAATTGTGCAACGCAATGTGCATTTTTGCATATTCAAAGCAACCAGAATGGAGATTAATTTGTAATCATACATTGTCTCGTTTGTGGGCAGAATGCGCCTGACAAGCACCAAGACACCGCAATCAGCCCGGCGCTGGGCCGCTGGCGCGTCTTCTTCACCCGAGCAACAGAGCTGATAGCTGCGCCGACGGCCCGCCTCAGCCCGCGGCCGGCACCAGCCGATGCGACACTACCAGCAGGCTGCGGGCGCCGCGCAGTCGTTCCACACCCTGCATCACCTCTGCGGCGGTCGCCTCGTCGAGGCCTTCGGTCGGCTCGTCGAGGATCAGGATGCGGGCGTCGGAGCGCAGCAGGCCGCGCGCGATTGCCAGTCGCCGCACCTCGCCACCCGACAATCTGGCGCCGCCCTCGCCGACATAGGTTCCAAGCTGCTCGGGCATCCGCGCTACCGCCTGCTTCAGCCCGGCGCCGTCGAGCGCCGCCCACAGATCCGCGTCGCTCGCCGCCGGCGCGAAGGCGCGCAGATTGTCGGCGATGGTCGCGGCGAAGATGTGCGGTTGCTGCGGCACCAGCGCGATCACCGCCCGCAGATCGGCCAGCGCCAGCCGCCGGATCGGCACGCCGCCGAGCCTGATCTCGCCGGCATCGGGATCGCGGACGCGGACCAGGAGATCAATCAGCGTCGACTTACCGCTGCCGCTCGGGCCGTCGAGCCGCCGCTCGCCGCCCTGCGGCAGGACGACATCGACGGCGCGCAACGCCGGCGTGGTGCGTACCGGATAGGTCAGCGACACCTTGTCCGCGACCAGATCGTACGCTTGCGGCACCGGCACCGGCTGCGCCGGCTCGTCGACCAGCGGCGCGCGGTCCCACAGCGCGAACAGCCGACCCAACGATACCAACGTGGCGCCCAGCCCCGCCGCCGCGACGGGTAGCGGCGCGAACGCCTCGAACGACGCCAGCACCAGTAGCAGGATCAAGGTGAGGTCGGGACCGTTGATCGCCGCGCTGCCGAGCGCCGTCGCACCGACCGCGAGCACGGCGATCACCGCGACATCGGACGCGGCGCCGAGGCCGATCGCGCCCAGCGCGCTGCGCGTTGCGATCGTCCGCTCGGCCTCGATCCGCCGCGCCAGCAGTTCGTCGAGCGCATCGATGCGGCGGCGATCGTCGCCGGTGACCAGCAGCGTCGCCAGCCCGTCGAGATGCTCGGTGGTGCGGCGGCGCAGCGTCGCGGCCAGCACCGCTTCGCGATCGGCGGCATTGCGTGTGGCGCGCACGACCAGCGCCGGGCCGATCAGCCCGCCGGCCACCAGGATCGCCGTGAGCACCCAGGCCAGCAAGGTCAGGCCGAGCCAGGCAACGGCGCCGATCACGACGGCGCCGACCACGACCGCGACCACCGCCGGCGCGACCAGCCGCAGGAACACGATCTCCAGCCGATCGATGTCCAGCTTCAGCCGGGCCGCCACTTCACCAGAGCGCAGATCGGCGAGACCGCCGGGCGCGATCTCAGCCAGCCGCGAGAACAGCGCGACGCGCGTCGACGCCAGCAGCGCGAAAGTCGCCTCGTGGCTGACGACGCGGTCGAGCCAGCGGCCGCCGGTGCGGACGATCGCGACGAACCGGATGATCGCCGACGGGGTGAAATAATTCATGGTCACGCCCGCCGCGCCGGCGACCGCCATCGCGGTGACGAACCATCCGGCGGTCGCCATCAGCGCCAGATTGGCGAAGGTGGTGAGCAGCGAGATCGCGAGCGCGCCGAGCAGCAGCGGCAGCGAGCCGCGCCACAACCGGACGAGACGCATCAGGTCACGCATCGGTGCGCTCCGCTTCGGATCGCTCGAGCGCGCCGGCCAGGAGTTGGGCGGGCGTGCCCTGCGCGACGACGCGGCCGCGATCGATCACTACGACGCGGTCGGCGGCCGCGATGGTCTCGCGCCGATGCGCGATCGTCAGCACGGTGCGCCCCATGCGCAGCCGCGCTAGCCCCTGCAATACGACACGCTGCGCCTCGGCATCGAGATGCGCGGTCGGCTCGTCGAACAGCAGCAGCGGACCGGCCGCATAGATTGCGCGCGCCAGCGCGAGCCGCTGCGCCTCGCCGCCGGACAAATTCGCACCGCGCTCCGCCAGCGACGTCGCGGCGCCGTCCGGCAACCGGTCGACCCACGCCGCGGCGTCCGCGGCGCGTAGCGCCTCGCGCAGCGCCGCATCGTCCTGCGCAGCCGCACGGCCCATCAAGATGTTGTCGGCGATGCTGCCCTCGAAGAACTGCGGCGTCTGCGGCATCGCCACCAGCGCCCGCCGCCATGCCGCCGGATCGATCTCGGACAGCGGCGCACCGTCGATCAGCACCCGGCCGCTGCTCGGCTCGACGAACCGCAGCAGCAGCGCCAACACGGTGCTCTTGCCGGCGCCGGACGGGCCGACCAGCGCGACGTGCTCGCCGGCGGCGATGTCGAGGCTGAAGCCGTCGAGCGCGACGCGGCCGTCGGCATGGACGACGCGGACGTCGTCGAACCGGATCGCCGGCGGCCCCGCCGCAATGTACGGCCGGCCGACGGCGGGCGGCGCGTCGAGCAGCGGCGCCAGTTTGTCGAGCGCGGTCAGCGCTTCGAGCTTGGCGTGGCGGCGGGCGCCGATGTCGCGCAGCGGCGCGAAGAACTCCGGCGCCAGCAGCAGCACGAACAGCCCGGTGGCGAAATCCATCTCGCCCCACAGCAGCCGGAACCCGACCGCGATCGCCACGCCGGCGATCGCCGCGGTCGCGACGAACTCCACCACCAGCGCCGACAGAAACGCGATCCGCAGTACCGCCATGGTCTCGCGGCCGTAGCGCTCGGCGGCGTCCTTCACCGCGGCGATGGCGCGGCCCGCGGTGCCGGCGAGCTTGCGTTCGGGCAGCCCGCGGATCTGATCGAGCAGGTGGCCGCCGAGCCGGGCGAGGCCCGCCCAACGCTCGCCGCTCGCCCGCTCGGCGCCCTGCCCGGCCAGGATCGAGAACCACACCAGCAGCGGCAGCGCGACGAGAAGGATGCCCGCCGCCAGCGGATCGCGCCACGCCACGATCGCCAGCACCGCGACCGGGACCACCGCGGCGCGCACGATCGCCGGCTGCCACGCGCGCCACAGCGGCGCCACCGCGTCGAGCGAGTCGGTCAGCAGCGCCACCAGTTCGCCCGGCGGATGTTCACCGAGTCGCACCGGGCCGAGCGCCGACACCCGCTCCAGCGCCCGCCTGAACAGATGCCGCCTCACCTTGGCCGAGGCTTCGAACGCCGCCCGCTCGGTGAGCCACGCCGCCGCGGCGCGCAGCACCGCGACGCCGCCGAGCAACGCGAGAAGCGGCGCCACCGCCGGCAGCGCCGCAGGACCGAACACCAGCCGGTCCACCACGATCGCGATCAGTTGCGCGGTCGCAACCGCCAACACGCCGCCGACCGCGGCCGCGACCGCCGCGACGCGGGCGTGGCCTCCGGCGACGGGGCGCAGCGAACGCAGCAGCGCGATGGACTCGGCGGGTCGTGCAGTCACGGTGGCGGCGCCCTGGTGCGAAAACCTAGTCGGTGAAAACCATGTCAGAAGGCGCGAGGCCGGCGCGTCGATCGCGCCGGCCTCGTCGGGATGTCAGGCCTTTCGGCTGCTAAGCGACGCGGTCGGGGACCTGCGAGCCATCGGGCCGGTCGTGGGTCGGCACCGCCGCCACCAGACCGTCCTGAAACTCGTACCACATCACGTTGATGACGGCGATCGCCGCAGCGGCGGTGACGCCGAGGATCCAGGCGAAGTACCACATGGTCGATCTCCCTCAGTAGGCCGAATGGGCGCGGGCTTCGATTTCGTCGGCGGTGACCCTGCCCCACATGTTGGCGTAGCACCACACGGTGTAGCCGAGCACGATCGGCAGGAAGATCACCACCGCCCAGAACATCACCGTCAGGGTCAGTTCGCTCGACGCGGCGTCCCAGATCGTCAGGCTCGATCTCGGATCGATGCTCGACGGCATGATGAACGGGAACATCGACAGCCCGGCGGTGCCGATGATGCCGATCATCCCGAATGCGCTGGTGACGAAGGCGAGGCCCGGCCGGTGCACGGCCGCCAGCAGCATCGTGAGCAACGGGCCGACCAGGCCGAGCGCCGGGACGATCATCGCCAACGGCTGTTTGGCGTAGATGTCGAGCCAGGCGCCGGGCGCGCGCACCACCTCCTTGGCGAGCGGGTTCGACGCCGCGCTGTGCGCCGCCTCCTTGACGATGCGATAGCCGTCGACGCCGAGCCACAGCCAGACCCCGGCCAGGGCGAACGCCACCGCCACGATCGGCGACAGCAACAGCACCGCCTTGCGGGCGCGATCGGCGACCGCGCCCGAGGCGCGAAGCTGCAGCCAGACCCCGCCGTGCGCGGCGAGCATCGCCAGGCTGATCACGCCGGCGAGCAGCGCGAACGGATTGAGCAGCGGCAGCAGCGCCGTCAGCAGCGAGCCCTGATAGTGGGAGCGCAGCAATTCGTCGAGCCGGAACGGCACGCCCTGCAGCAGGTTGCCGAAGGCGACGCCGAAGATCAGCGCCGGGATGGCGCCGCCGGCGAACAGCCCCCAGTCCCAGGCGTTGCGCCAGGTCGGGTTCTCGATTTTGGAGCGATAGTCGAACCCGACCGGGCGGAAGAACAGCGCGAACAGCACCAGCAGCATCGCCATGTAGAAGCCGGAGAATGCGGCGGCGTAGACCGCGGGCCAGGCGGCGAAGATCGCGCCGCCGGCGGTGATGAACCAGACCTGGTTGCCGTCCCAATGCGGGCCGACCGAGTTGATGGCGATGCGGCGTTCGACATCCTTGCGGGCGACGAACGGCAGCAAGGTGCCGACGCCCATGTCCATGCCGTCGGTGATGGCGAAGCCCATCAGCAACAGGCCGACGAAGATCCACCAGACGAACTTGAGAGTCTCGTAGTCGAGCATGATGATCTCCTCCGGCTCACACTGTCACTGCGGCGGGCTTGGCGTTGGTCTCGAAGTGATAACGCCCGGTGCCAAGCGAACTCGGACCGAGCCGGGCGAACTTGAACATCAGGTACACCTCGATCACCAGCAGCAGCGTGTAGAAGGCCAGGAAGCCGGTCAGCGAGAAGATCAAATCTCCCGTGGTCAGGCTCGAGGTCGCCAGGAAGGTCGGCAGCACTTCGCCGATCGCCCACGGTTGCCGGCCGAATTCGGCGACGAACCATCCCGCTTCCGAGGCGAGCCACGGCGCCGGGATCAACAGCACCGTGAACCACAGGAACCAGCGCTTCTGTTCGAGCCGCTTGGTCGCGTTGAACCAGAAGCCGGCCGCGAAGGTGAACAGCATCAGGAAGCCCAGCGCGACCATGATGCGGAACGCCCAGAACAGCGGCCACACCGTCGGGATGGTCGACGCCGCGGCGGCCTTGATCTGCTCCGGCGTGGCGTTCGCCGGATCCTCGACGAACTGCTTCAGCAGCAGGCCGAAGCCGAGGTCCCTGACGTGGGCGTCGAAGGTCTTGCGGGTCTCCGGCGACGTGTCGCCGGCGCGAATCTTGGTCATCGCCGCATAGGCGATCCGCCCGGATTCGATCCGCGCCAGATGCTCGCGTTCGAGGTCGGCCAGGCCCTGCACCGGCTTGTCGATCGACCGCGTCGCGATCAGCCCGAGCACCGCGGGGATCTTGATCGCGTCGGCGATCGCCTGGCCGGTCTGGCTCGGGAAGCCGAACAGCGTGAACGCCGCTGGCGGCTTCTCGGTGTGCCATTCGCCCTCAATCGCGGCGAGCTTGACCTTTTGCACGTCGCCGAGGGTGTAGCCGCTCTCGTCACCGAGCACGATCACCGACAGCGACGACGCCAGGCCGAAGCCGACCGCGACCGCGAACGAGCGACGCGCGAACGCCAGATCCCGCCCCTTCAGGATGTACCAGGCGGAGATGCCCATCACGAACACCGACGCGGTGACGTAGCCCGCCGCGACGGTGTGGACGAACTTCACCTGCGCCACCGGGTTGAGGAACACCTCGGCGAAGCTGGTCATCTCCATCCGCATCGTCTCCGGCGAGAACACCGAGCCGACGGGATTCTGCATCCAGCCGTTGGCGATCAGGATCCACAGCGCCGACAGGTTCGAGCCGATCGCGGTGAGGAACGTCACCGCCAGATGCTTGCGCTTCGACAGCCGGTCCCAACCGAGGAAGAACAGGCCGATGAAGGTCGATTCCAGGAAGAACGCCATCAGGCCTTCGATCGCCAGCGGCGCGCCGAACACGTCGCCGACATAGTGCGAGTAGTACGACCAGTTGGTCCCGAACTCGAACTCCATGGTCAGGCCTGTGGTGACGCCAAGGGCGAAGTTGATGCCGAACAACTTGCCCCAGAACTTCGTCATGTCCTTGTAGATCTCCTTGCCGGTCATCACGTAGACCGTCTCCATGATGACCAGGAGCCAGGAGAGTCCGAGCGTCAGCGGCACGAACAGGAAATGATAGAGCGCGGTCGCGGCGAACTGCCAGCGCGACAGCTCTACGAATGTTGAGTCCACCATGATGTCCGACATCCTTCCGAGGAGTGAAGCCGATCCGCGGCAGGCGGCGGCTCCGTAGCGATGCGGTGAGATTGGGCATGCGGGGCATCGCATGCGGCCGACAGGGAGATGTCCAGAAACATGACGGCGAAGTCCCGATCACGACCGGGCCCCTGTTGCAGAGATGCCGCCGATGGCCGATCGGGCGATGGCTTGGTCGGACGGCGCTGCTGCGGCAGAATGTCAGAGGCGTTCAATGCGCTCGGTGACTTCGTCACAGGACTCGACCTGCGCCGACCTCGTAGCGTGTCCACTCCGTACTGATACGGAGGAGCCCGGCGCGCGATTGTTGGTCCTTCGCAAATCATACATCCTGCGCGCGCATGGGACCGCCACCCATGTCACGGCCCGGTATTCAAAGTGACATCGTCACTGTGAGCGCGGCCGCGGCGGCCCAAAGATCACGACGTTGCTGGTGGCAGACCTGCGCCGAGTCTCGCGCAGCGGACATTCAAAGGTGACGCGCGAAGCACCTGTCCGACGAATCCCAAAGTCTGTTCGCCGGACGGCACGTCGCTTCGGAAATGATCGCCGCAAAACGGCGCAAGGGGGGTTGGCATGGCTTCGGACGAGTTCATCTCACGACGGCACTTCATGGGCCTCGTTTCGGGGGCGATCGCCGCCGCCGGCGTGGCCGGTTCGGCGGCGGCGCAGCCGATCGCCACCAAGGCGCGCATCGTGATCATCGGTGCGGGCGCGGCCGGCACCGCGATCGCCAACCGGCTGGCGATGCGGCTGGAGCAGGCCAGCATCTTGATCATCGACGGCCGGCGCGACCACATCTACCAGCCCGGGCTGTCATTGGTGGCGGCGGGACTGCGGCCCGCCTCCTATGTGGTGTCCCGCACCAGCGACTGGCTGCAACCCGGCGTCAAGCTGATCGAAGAGCCGGCGGTGGCGATCGATCCGGTGGCCAAGACGGTCGCGACCGCCGCGCGCAACACCGTGCCGTACGATTATCTGATCGTCGCACCGGGGCTGGTGCTGGATCACGAGGCGATCGAGGGCTTCTCGCTCGATCTGGTCGGCAGTAACGGCGTCGGCGCGTTGTATGCCGGCCCGGACTATGCGGCGCGGACCTGGGCGGCGGCGTCTCGCTTCACCGAGACCGGAGGTGTGGGACTGTTCACCCGGCCGGCCACCGAAATGAAATGCGCCGGCGCGCCGCTCAAGCACACCTTCCTGATCGACGACATCGCCAGCCGCAAGGTCGGCGCCGGCCGCTACAAGATCACCTATGCGGCGCATGCGGACTCGCTATTCAGCGTGCCGATCGTCTCCGAAAAGGTCCGGATGCTGTTCGAAGAGCGCGGCATCAACGCCGTCTACAGCCGCGTCTTGAAGGCGATCGATCCGGGCCGCAGGATCGCCACCTTCCAGACGCCGAAGGGGACAGAAGAGCTCGGCTACGACTACCTCCACGTGATTCCGCCGCAGCGCGCCCCGGCGTTGATCCGGCAATCAGACCTGTCGTGGGCCGACAAATGGACCGACCAGGGCTGGGTCGAGGTCGATCAATACACGCTGCGCCACCGCCGCTATCCGGATGTCTTCGCGCTCGGCGACGTCGCCGGCGTTCCGAAGGGCAAGACGGCGGCGTCGGTCAAATGGCAGGTCCCGGTCGTCGAGGATCATCTGATCGCGGCGATCAAGGGCAAGGAGGGGACCGAGCGCTTCAACGGCTACACCTCCTGCCCGCTGATGACGCGGGTCGGCCGCGCGATGCTGATCGAGTTCGACTATCGCAACAATCTGGCGCCGTCGTTCCCCGGCCTGATCTCACCGCTCGAAGAGCTGTGGATCAGCTGGCTGATGAAGGAGGTCGCGTTGCGCGCCACCTACTATGCCATGCTGCGCGGCAAAGCCTGAGGAGAACGACGATGAAGCAACTGAGTTTCGAGACTCTGATCGCGGTGTTCGAAGAACTGTACGGCGCGACGCTGTTCTGGACCCTGGTCGGAATCGCCGGACTGATCACGCTGGGCTATCTCTACGTGCTGATCCGCGACCACAAGATGTCGATGCGGCGCTTCCTTTGGGCGCAATTGTCGATGCCGTTCGGAGCCGTCGCGGCGGTGCTGTTCGTCCAGGCCGTCACCCATTCCGACTTCCGCGATCTCGGCGGGCCGGTCGACTGGATCGTCATGCTCGGCGTCGCGGCGCTGGGCGCCGGCGGTTCGGCGATCCTGGTGTACACCTTGCAGTCGCTGCTGCGGACCAGCCCGTTCGTCATCCGACGCAGATCCAACCCGTAATCGCCATCGGCGGCGGAGATCTGCCTGGAAACTGCCGCCGTCCTTCCTCGACGTCGGCGGACACGCGCGCATTTGCCGACTTCGCCTCCTGAGGCTCGCAGGTCTGGAGCGATAGCTTCTCCCGCTCGCCAAATAGCTGCGTGGGGGACTTTATCGGCATTTTTCCAGATAGCCCCCACATGATATGGACTGAGCCCAAGCTAACGCGCCACCACATCAAAAGGGCAAGACACGCCACCGCCCCCTTTGCTGCCGATCCCCCGCAGCTTGCCTGCCGCGACGATGGGCGGCGCAAATCGGCAAGTACCGAGGCCACCCGAATGCAGGTTCGGCGCAGGTACGTACATCACACCGGTGGCGACACTCGGCGAGCCACCACCTCGGTGCGAGTCGGCAACCCCTTGTGAAAAAATGGACATTTGCAGTCACAAGGCTTCTGGCGGAGAGAGTGGGAACCTCCCCCAAGAACCTCTAAAGCCCAATAACCCCTTGTTTAACACGCCTTCTGAGGATAGCAAGGTGTGGTTTACAGGTGTGGTTTGGCATGGCGGACACGAAGTATCTTCAAAAGAAAGGCAACACGTGGCGCGTGGTGGTTGAGATACCCAAGCCGCTCCGCGAGGCCCTGCAAGGAAAGCCGCGCTTCATCAAATCCCTGGGCACGGAAAGCCTCAGCGAGGCTAACCGGATTAAGCACCAGCACGTCGCCGAGTTCAAACGCCGTATCAAGCTCGCTGAGCAGGGCAAAGCAGACCCCCTCGCCGCAGCCATAGAGGCCGCCATTGCCTTCCGAGAGGCCTTCGCTTCGCACGACAACGAATACCTTGTTCATGGCGACCAGGAGAGCACCGGAGCCGAAGAACTCTTGGAGGTGGTGAACCAGGAGGCACAAGCCCTTTTGAAGACCCGAGGGCCTGAGGCATCGCGGCTGTTCCATAGTCTCGCGACTGGCAAGGCCACGCTGATCCGGGACCAGTACCCAACTTGGCTCGCCATCTGCAACGGCACCGAGCAAACCAAGGCTCAGCATGAAGCCACCATCAAGCGCTTCCTCGCTTGGGCCGGTGAGTTCATGTCGATCGAAGGCACCGACCGCAAGAAGGCAGGGGAATACGTCCAAGTCCTCAGGGACGCAAAACTAGCGGCCAAGACAATCCAGCGGCACCTGTCGTCTTTAGCCACGCTGTGGTCTTGGTTGACGAGCAGAGGGCTCACAAGCACTTCCGAACGCGACAATCCATGGAGAGGACATGGAGTCGGGAAAACACCGCGTGGCACCAAGAAGAAGTCGACGCGAACGGGATTGAGCAACGAGAAGCTCCTAAAGCTCCTGAGAGGCCGTTACAGCACGCCACGATATGCAACGATCCTCGCAGACCTCACAAGGCTTGCCCTACTCCATGGCAGCCGCCTGGACGAGCTTTGCGCGCTCAAGAAAGCCGACATTCAGAAGATAGACGGCGACTACTGGTTCCAAATCACCGAAGGCAAGACCGAGGCGGCTGTGCGCAGGGTGCCGCTCCATCCCCTCGCCGTCCCAATCATTGAGCGGCGACTGAAGGGACCAGGGAAGGAATACCTGTTTGATGGTTTGGTGCCAGGCGGTCCTGACCGCAAACGTTCATGGAACGCTAGTAAAGCCTACGGCCGGTTCCGAAAAGACGTAGGGGTTGCGGCGCGCTATGAGGACTTCCACGCTCTCCGAAAAACGTTTGCCGACCTCATGGAGGGCCTTGAGGTCCCCGAGCGGACCGTGCAGTTGATCATCGGTCACGAGCGAGGCTTTACCTATGGAGACTATTCGAGCGGACAGCGTGTAAACCTCCGCAAGATCATCAATCAGGTAGATTATGGTTCTGAGGTCATGGCAGCAATCGCCCTGCCCGCCCCCGAATAATCGGCGCTGTCAAAGCCATCCTCGGGAGGGCCGAAAGCGGCGCAAGGGTCGAAGACTTCGGGAAGCTTGATCACGCGCACAGCATCCGGCCACAAACTTACGCCACGTTTGCCGCCATGCTCCCATAGAGCAACGACGCCAGTAATGCGGATGAGTGCCCCTCCCTTGATGATCAATCCGGCTGGTAGCGGCTTGCCCTTCGCGTCAGTCAGAACCGGCTGCTTCTTCGGGCTTTTGAACTTCAGCACTACAGTGCCGTCTTCAAGCTTCTTCCAAGGCCTAACAGATACTTTGCGTCCAAAGTTCTCCGAAATGATGCCTTCCACTTGGCGCATGAAGCACTCCGTCCACTCAGGGGAGGCGACTGCTTCGGTCTTGTATTTGCCGTCTGCGAAATCGCCTTCTGTGTGGGGCTCCGAGAGGTTGGGATTGCGAGCGGTGAGCACATCGGTGACGCACGCGGTGTATTTGAACTTCTTGTCAGCCATCGGCTCCAAGCAGCCTGCATCTGATTCGATTGCCCAAGCGTGGCACGGGATCAGAAGACGACCAATTCATTACTGTTGCACTTCGACTGCAGCGGTGTCTTTCCGGAAAGCCTTGCGAATCGTCCAAGCTCACTCATTCTTGGCGGCTTCATAAGCTTTGGAGCGAGTGAGATGACAGAATGGATCGAGAACAAAGAACTGGACAGCATTTCGGAACTGCCTAGCCGTGTTGATTTCGATGATTGGGAGAAGGAGGAGGGGCTAGTCAACCTTCTTGCGAAGAAGGGGCGTGCAAAGCCGTGGCTTCCAGCCGGACTTTATAAAAGGACAAAAGGCGGCAGGCTCTGCGTCTTAGAGGTTCATCGCTCATTGAAGGGCGTGGAGCAGGCTGTTTGGCTGCGAAAAATTCCGTGAGGCGCGCTCTTAATTGTTGTCGTTGCGTCCACAAGCAGCCTCCTCGGCTCGGCTGATCCACATCCGCCGCTGAGCCGGCGTGAGGCTCTTGCACCGCTCCAAGTCCTTGGGGAACGCTTCGACCAGCACCGTTACCATGAGGGCGTCTTCGCCGTCATAGGCCTCCGCTATTTCATCCAAGCGCTCCTGTATTCGGCGGCGTGTGATTTCAGCCTTGGCCTTCCGCAGCCATTTGCGCCGCTCCCTCATCGTAGGCAGCAGCCGCAGGTAGTCGCAATCTGTGCACGGCATCCATTCCGGAAGGGCCTCAAGCCCCGGTACGTCCGAGACGTTCGCGAACCAAAGCATCAAAGAAGTCGGGCTCTGTGCTCAAAACCGAATGATAGTTCATGCGAGATACCTCAGCGATGATTCGCTCATCTCCATGAGAATGGTCTGGCTCGCGAGCAATGCAAAACGGAATCCCTGCGATTCCCAAATGCAAGTTCTCCTTGTGCACAAAACGATCTACCGTTCGTAGCGTCAAAATGTGCAAAGAGGAATATTGTCATGGCTTCCGGGAAGTTCGTCTCTTACCTCCGCGTTTCGACGGACAAGCAGGGCAAGAGCGGCCTCGGGATCGAAGCGCAGCGCGAAGCCGTGACCAGCTACCTTAACGGTGGACGCTGGACCCTGGAGGCGGAATACGTGGAGACCGAGAGCGGCCGGAAATCGGACAGGCCGAAGCTAGCCGCAGCGCTCTCCCACGCCAAAGCCATCGGAGCGCGGCTTGTCTTTGCCAAGCTCGACCGCCTCACCAGAAACGTGGACCTCCTGCGCTCCCTGGTGGCCAGCGAGGTCGAGCTTGTCTTTTGTGATTTGCCGACCGTGCCCCCCGGCCCAATGGGCAAGTTCCTGCTGACCCAAATGGCAGCAGTTGCCGAGCTTGAGGCGGGCTTGATCAGCGAGAGGACCAAGAAGGCCCTCGCAGCCGCCAAGGCGCGCGGTGTGAAGCTGGGCAACCCCAACGGTGCAAGAGCCCTCAGAGGCAAGCAGAGGGGCAATGCTGAGGCGGTGGCTAGGATCAAGCAGAAGGCCGCGCAGCGCGCTACGGACCTTCGTGGCATCATTCAGAGCTTCCAGCGCTCAGGCATCACCAGCGTCCGCGCCATCACCGACGAACTCAACCGGCAAGGCATCCGCGCGCCTCGTGGGGGCGACTGGCACCCCACAGCCGTTGCTAGGCTGCTCAATCGCCTTCCCAAGGCCGCCTAGGGCTATTCGAGAGGAGAACACCACCATGCTAATCCAAGTTGCTGCGCTCGCCTTGATTGCTTCGGCTGTGATCCAAAGCCGCCCCATGATCGTTGGCAGCATACTGGCATTCGGAGGGGCAGCCTGGTTCACTTGAGCGCTGGACCGCTTTGCGGCCTTGAAAGCCGTTGTTCGCCTTTTGGCGCAGTGGGTTACGGATTTTTGAGACTACCTATACACAAGAGGCCGCCTCAGTACCAACTGAGCCAATGCCCGGAGCCGATCCCTCAAATCTCAACCCACACGGCCATTGGTCACGCCTCTAGGCGCTTAGCACGGAGCAGTCAGGATAGGCGATCACTGCGGCCGGGCGAGGGCTCGGGGAGTGCGCGTAAGGGTCCCTCCCTGCTCCCTGATTTGGCACATTTCTTCCCAAATGGATTTCAAAATCGGGGTCTAAAGCCGCCGTTGTTGTTTGACGAAATCGGCGTGTGGAGCATGGGTCCCTCTGAGCCGACGAATCTCGGCTTAGGGCCTACTGGAACTTTCGGCGCTTGAATGCAGCGACGTCGGCGTTGCTAAGCTTGAACCACTCGCCATTAGCTCTCTTCTCGCTGAAGCGTCGATGCCAATACGCTTCAATGCCGGATGGATCATCAGTTCTGATGGAGTGTACCAGCACAGCAGCTTCAGGAAGAGCGATGCGAATCTCCTTCACTCGTCTTTCAAGTTGGTCGCTTCGGCCGACTTTGTAGTATGCGCCTGATTTTATCAGATATACTAGTCCCTCTCGTGAAGCCCCCGTCTGGACTATGGGGCTATTGCCGCTGAAGAGCGCTAACACGTCAGCGACGCTGTCTTGCCCTAAGAGCCAGGAGCGACATTTGTCCAAGAAAGCGTCTTTGCTGCCGAAACGCTTGTAGAACGACTTCGCAGCAGGGAATCCGTCCCGCCCGCGAGAGAATATCTGTAGCTCGCTGCCGGTTGGTATGTGCCTGTAATATCTGCACGCCTCAATGAATTTCTGAAAGACGTAATCCGCATCCAGCTTGCCCTGCCACTCATTCGGCTTAAAGCCAGCTTCAGAAAGTGCGTCGCTCCAGCGAGCCCAATAGACACCGCGCCATGCGGCTTCACGAACTCCTGTAGCGCGCTCAAAGGCAACAACCCCTGGAGGCTTTCCATCATTCGCTTTGGCCAGCTTCCTAATGTCGTCCACTATCTGCTGCCTCATCCTTTCCTACTCCGATAATCCAACAAATGAAGCATTCAGTACGTTCAAGGTGCGCGCGAGTAGCCAACGGAAAAAACTGCGCCGGAAGCGCCCCCAAAGCAGTTGGCACCCTAGGCGCTCGGTAGTTTCCCCGCATCATCTTCCTTTGCACGCGCCTCCATGCGGGAAGCGTATTGCGATCATCAGGACGAAGCGGCCTTAGGTGCGCCCTCACGGGCTCGCCAAACACTCGAAGTGGTCCCTCATAGTTCTTAACGCCCGCCAAAAGTCTCTGCACGACCTTCCAAGCAGTCTTGTAGGTGACGCCCAAGGCGCGCTCGATCTCCCTCACCGCAATAGGCTGATGTGAATTGAGCAGATGCGCAGCACCAATCCAGAGTTTGAGAGGAAGCTTCGTGCCCTCCAGTGGAGTCCCAACGGTAACAGTGAACTGGCGTCGGCAAGCTGAGCACAGATACAGGCCCGGCCGGTGCGATTTGCCCGCTATGGCCACGACCGAAGGACTGCCGACCCCGCAATGAGGACATTCGGGACCGTTAGGCCACCGGATGCGCTCCAACACTGCTCTGCAATCGTCTTCCGTCATTAAGCCCTCAAAGGCTGTTTTGTCTCGTATATATGCGGGACGACGCCAAAAGCAATAATTGCCTTTTGAATCAATGGGTTTCGGTCATTGTGAGACCACCTATGCCCAGAAGGCGGCCTGCATCCTCCACGGAGGTAGTCCAACATTAAACCCCACCAATTCTTCGGCGCTCTCTACGAGACCTGCAGCACACCTGTAGAGCGCCGCAAGCTCCTCACCGTCCTAGAAGCCGGATGGCCTGAGGAGCGGCTTGCTGACTTTGCCCGCTGGCAGTTCGGCAAGCCACTTGTTGCGTTGAAGGCTAGAGACCTCATCGCAATCCTTAACTCTGCCGTCCTGCACGACTACTTCGCCCGGAGGTTCCTCAAAGAACGAGGTCGAAGGTCGGTTGGTCTGCACGCATCCCGCATAGATAGGTAAGATCACCTAACGACATGACTACACCACAACCCGGCGCACGGGAGGCGTTCGCGTTTCTCCGTTCCGTGTGTCGCAATTTTCCGGAAAGGCTGATGCTTGGCGAGGCTATCCGCAACCAATGGCCCGCCCATGCCATCGAAGCTGCTGCGCGGCAATACAAGGGGCGCGGCGACCTCAAGTATAGACTGGCAATCCAGGACGCATCAAAGCGCCGCTACTACAGCCCCGAGGAACGAGCCGCTGACTACGCCGCCCTCCACGAGCGGCAGGCCGAGCTAGAGGCTCGCAGCGCCATGAAGGCGACCAAGGCCACAAGGCCCTCTGTGCCCCCTGAGTTCAAGGCGGCCCGTGCTGCTTGCCGTTCTGTGCTCGACTGCGACCGCCTAAAAGCAGCCCTCGAAGCGGGATGGTTGCCCGAACAACTCAACTACGTTGCTCGGCAACTCAGCAAGAAAGCTTCTCGCGTGGCGTTTCGAGAGACCCCAGCAGCGTATCGCCACGCTTTCGAGTTCATCAACGGCGCCGATCCTGCGCACTTCACATTCCTGCCGCTCAGTCTTCAGTCAGCGGCCCATGAACCTCATGCCAACGCCTAGAGACACGATGATCATTGTCCACTACACCTATATGCCGAAAGAGGCCCGTTAAGTGCCCGTAGAGACTTTCCAATACCTTGACAGCCTCGTAACGACCAACCCGGACGTGAACGACGGTCTGGTCAATGGCGACGACCATATCCGGGGCACCAAGCTTGCCCTGAAGAACTCCTTCCCGCAGATCGCTGGAGCGGTCACCGCATCCCACACTGACCTCTCCACGGTCGGCTCTTGGGTGACTGGTGGTGCCCCGCTGCTCTCTGGCGCTGGAACGTACTTCAACGTCAACCCGACCGATGGCTTCAGGAACACTGTAGCCGGCGACATTGACGTGGTGCTCGCTGGCACCATCGCAGCGACCTTCCAGCGCACGGCGGGTGTCAACTTCTTCAAGGTCTCTGGAGGCATTCAGGCCACTGCAGAGATCAAAGGCCCTGGTGTCTGTCCTCCAGGCTCCACGGTGATCTGGTGGGATGACACGCTTCCCGAGGATGGCCTTTGGGCTTGGGCAAACGGTCAGGTGATCACCGACGCCGCTACGCGCTGTCCGATCTTGCTCGCGCGGTGGGGTAGTCGCTTCGGCGGCAACGGCGTGACTTCCATGGGCCTCCCGAACCTCCAGGAGGTCGTTCCGGTTGGCAAGAGTGGCATGGGCGGTGGTTTGGTCCCTGGGGTGCTTTCGAGCATCGCTGGAGCCCTCAAGACTGCCCTTCATGCACTGATCGGAGCAGACGCTGTCACGCTTACGACAGGGCACCTACCGAACCTGGAATCGTCTGGTACCAACCTCATCAGTCTCTCTGGTTCCACGTCGAACGTCGTCTATGGATACTCAGGTACGAGCGATCAGTATGGTCCTTATAACGGTTCGGCAGTAACCGCCTACGGGCCGGTGCCGGTGAATGTAAGCGGTTCGGTCAACATCACCACTCGCTTCAATGGTGGTGGCAATGCTCACAACAACGTCCAACCGTCCAGGACGGTCAATTGGATCGTTCGGCTAGGTTGAGTTACCAACTAGAGGGGCTTCGGGACGGCCCGGCTCTACAGAAGGCTCAGCCTCCCGGGAGGCTACACTCAGGACCGTAAAGGCACCCCTGTTGTTGGCACCAATTGTGAGGCCAAGGTGTCGGTCAGTGACGTTCGCTAAGGGCCTCAGTGGTCCTTTAAGAGCGCTCCAGTCGCTGTAGCTTATGGGGGAGTCTTCGGCCTCTTGCCTCTCCTGAGACTTTGAAGACTCCTCCAAAGGGGTGATGATGCACCCGGTCATGGCCTCTATTTCCCCCCTCGAAGCTCTATAGGAAACAATAAGAAGCCTAGGGGGAATAAGTCCAACCTCTGCCAGCTTGCAGCCCTGACGGAGCTGCCAATCCCTACACACAAATCCGAGGTCAACACTTAAGTGGAACCCTATATTGGTTCGCGCGGAGCATGTGCGCTCGTGCCGCCGCCGCTGTTCGTATCAGCAATGTCCAATCATTGGACCAACAATTTAGACATGCCTTCATCGCCAGCCTTAAGCTCTCTTTGGGAGACGATGGCAGTGACCTTCAGTCGTGCCATCACAGAAGCTAGCATCGGGCACAAAACACAGTGGAAGGTGCTCCAGCCGCCTACAGGGTCTGGAAAGACTGAAGGGGCGTGCCTCTATGCCGCCTTGCAGGCAGAGCGCAATGAAGCTCTCAAAGGGTTTGCAAGGCCCGTTGGCGTCCTCATCGTCACCCGGCTTATTGATCAGGCTAACGCCTTAGCCTCCCGTGTGAACGAGCTGTGCGCGCGGACGGTTGCCTGCGCCCGGCATTCCGAGAGCACCGCTACTGCTGATCAAGCCTACGCATCCGACGTGCTCGTGGTGACCCATAAGGCATTCGTTGATGCCGCTGGAAACATCGGCGGTGCATCTTGGCAGAAGCTCACCGAGTGGAGAGGCGGAGCGCGGCTTCTAACCGTGATTGATGAAGCCCTTGCAAACGTCGTGGAAGAGAGTCGTGTTACTCTGCAAGGTCTCGGATTTGCCTTGGGATGCGTGCCATTGAAAGTGGCGGAGGACTTCCCTGGGCAGATGAAAGCGTTGAAAGACCTTATCAGCGCACTCCAGCACCAAGCCACCGACGCACTGAATGATGACGGCGTTGCGCTGTCGTTGCTTTGGACGGAGGGAAGTAAGTGGGAGAACGCAGAGGTAAACACAGACATGCGCCATCTGCGGGCGGCGATGCGTGCTACGGCCTACGACCGCCTCACGATAGGTCAGGAAAACGGAATTCATCGGAACCGCATCGCTGCGCGCGTGGACTGCACTCTGGAGGGCGCTCAGTCTGTCTTGGAGCGCTGGGCCTTCTACGCTCGTTCGGGCGCGGAGCACTCAGTCAACTCGGCGGCACTCCTGGTGCCTGACGGTGTTCCGGGCGCTGTGGTGCTCGACGCCACCGCTAAGCAGAACTTCCTTTGGGAGCTTCTGCCTAATAGAGCGGAAATCGTCCCGATCCGCAGTGGTGCACGGAGCTACCGCACCGTCAATCTTCACGTTGCCCGAGCCCGAGGCGTCGGCAAGTCATCTATGGAGAAGAGCTTCGCAAAGCGCTACGCCAGACTCTTGGAAGCGCTCGAAGGCCGTCTCGGGACTGACCGCTCCGTATTTCTATGCACGCACAAGGTGAATGAGCACGTGCCGAAGACCTTTCAGCACCGCTTCGCTCGGCTGGAAGTGGGGCATTGGGGCGCGATAGACGGACGCAATGATTGGAAGGATTTCGATACAGCCGTCATCTTTGGCTTGCCGTTTCTGGATAGGGACGTGTGGGCTACCGGGATGTTCTTCGCCCTTCAAGGCGTTCAGGACGAAGCGTGGCTGGAGGCTCCGTCATGGCAGGGGCACCACAATGTGCGAACGGTGATGCACCAGCGGCAGATGTCAGTTTCCATCATTCAAGCGATCAATCGCATTCGGTGCCGCAAGGTGATTGATGAAAGCGGCGGCTGTGCTGCCTGCGATATCTTCATCATTCTTCCCGCCGATAAGGTGGGTGATGCCATCTTGGATGATATCCAGGCCGACATGCCTGACACTAATGTTGTGCCGTGGGATTTTGAGTTAGACGGACCTCAAATTCGCAAGCCGCGCGCCGGAAGCTCCCATGACGCGCTAATCACGTTGATGCAGAACCGTGCGCCGGGAGAGGTCTCAATGAGCCTCGTGCAGCGTGAGTTAGGGCTGAAGCCTAAGGGCCTCGAAAAGCTCCGTGGCGTCCTAAGGGACTGCGGTCACCCGACCACCAGGGCGCTTGAGCAGATGGGTGTTAAGCTGGTCACTCACGGACGAACGCGAGGAGCCAAGACCTTCCTCGTCAAGCATGAAGCCGCCTAGAGCTAAACGATAGACTTCGCCGGTGAGGCTCATTGAGAGATGGACCTCGCCGGTTCTTGTAGAACCACAGTGCTTCTCGAAGCTGTTCCCGGTGTATCAATTGCATCACAACGTGCTTGCCCCTGGGGGACAGCAAAAAGGCCTCAGGTTGATCCCTGAGGCCCCTTGGTCCTTCGCGACGAGTTGACGGCGAAGCGGTGGAGGAAGTGTGTCAGACTGCTTTGCGCGGTGCCGTCGCCTTTCGTCGCGCATGGGGCTTGCGGCGTGTTTTGGGCGTGCCTGAAAAGGCTTCATGCACCTCGAAGAACGGCACCCCAGCCGTCTCGGCGATTTGCTCCAACGAGCCTCCAACCTGATCCGCTAGGGCGTCCAGTTCGGCGCTGAGCTTTGAAGCAGTCTGCATGAGACCTAGCAGCGTCGCTAGGGCGGCAAGCTGACGCCGACGTTGGGTGTGGTTCGCGGGTGTGGTTCCGGATTTCGCTCTCATTCAAAAGTCTTTGATAAGGTTGAATTATCGGACTTCTGTGATAGCTGGCGGAGAGAGTGGGATTCGAACCCACGGTACGGTTTCCCGCACACACGCTTTCCAAGCGTGCGCCTTAAGCCACTCGGCCATCTCTCCGGGCGCCCTCTCATGACCGCGCCGGGCGGATTTGGCAAGGGATCGCGGCGGTGGCCTGCGGATTTCATCTAAATTATTGATTTGATGGGCGCTCCTCCATCGGAAAGCCCAAGGCCGGAGGGCCGCCGGCGACAAAATCGTTGCGCGAATCCGGGCGGGCAGCAGCGCCCGTCCCCGGCGCAGCGTCGGCAGCCTCCTATTGCAGCCGCGCGCCGCCGAAGGCCAGAGGCCCGCCCCGCGACCAGCCGCCGGCCATTTTCAGCGCCGGCGGCTGGCTGGCGAGGGCGCCGGCGGCGTCGCTGTTGGCGGTATGGGCGTCTTCCAGCGACGCCACGAAATCCGCGAACCAGGACTGGACGCTGCCGCGGCGCAGCTTGGCCATCATCGCTTCCCAGCGCAGCCGGCGCTCGGTCAGGGGCATCGACAATGCGGTGGCGATGGCGCGGGCCATGCCTTCGACGTCGTGCGGATTGACCAGCAGCGCGGTATCGAGCTCGTTGGCGGCGCCCGCGAATTTCGACAGCACCAGCACGCCGGGGTCGATCGGATTCTGCGCGGCGACGTATTCCTTCGCCACCAGATTCATGCCGTCCTGCAGCGGCGTGACAAGACCGACCTGCGCGGTGCGGTACAGCCCCGCCAGCACGCCCTGACGGAAGCCCTTGTTGAGATAGCGGATCGGGGTCCAGTCGGCCTCGCCGAGCCGGCCGTTGACGTCGCTGACGAGCTTGGCGAGTTCGCCCTGCAGATTGCCATAGGCCTCGATCGTGCCGCGCGACGGGGTCGCGATCTGCAGCAATGACACGGTGCGTTGCAGCGACGGTCGCATGGTCAGCATTCGGTCGAAGGCATTGACGCGGTTGATCAAACCCTTCGAATAATCCAGGCGGTCGACGCCGATCACGAGCTTCTCGCCGTTGAGGCTCTTGCGCAGCCGCGACACATCGGGATGCGCGGTCGCCTTCTGCGCCTGCTGCGCAAACAGATCGGCATCGATGCCGATCGGGAACACTTCACAACGCGATGTGCCGTACGGCGTCGTGACGACGCCGTCGGCGATGGCAAAGCCGAGTTCGGCTTTGCCATAGGCCAGAAAATTGCTCCGGTCCTCTTCGGTCTGGAATCCGATCAGATCATAGGCGAGCATCGCCTCGACCAGCTCGCGATTGTGCGGCACGCAGCCCATCGTCGCCGGGGACGCCCACGGCGTGTGCAGGAAGAAGCCGATCGGCTGGGTCACGCCGAGGGCGCGCAACTCCGCGCCGAGGGCGAGAAAATGGTAATCCTGTATCCAGAACGCAGTGTCGGGCTTGCGGAAGCGCAGCAGGGCGCGCGCCATGAAGCTATTGACCTCGCGATAGGAACGGTAGTCGTCCTGCGAGACGCGGATCAGATCGGCGCGGGAATGCAGCGCCGGCCACAGCGCGGAATTGGCGAAGCCCTCGTAATAACCGCCGTAATGCGCCGCCGGCAGATCCAGCATCGCCAGCGCGCCGGCGCCGAGTTGTTCAATCTCCGCAAAGGGTTCCCGTTGCGCGCCATCGCGCACCCGGCCGCTGGAACCGACCCAGATGGCGCCGGACTTTTCGACCACGGGCAGCAAGGCGGCGGCCAGACCACCGGTCATCGGCTCGTTCGAAGACGCCCTCGCCACCCGGTTTGAAACGACGACTAGGTTCACGTGTCCCTCCGCGCCCCTGTTGATTTGCCCTTATTAACAACCGTTCATCAAGTTCGTTCCATGGCGCAAATTGAACGACTTTGCGGCACGACACGGATCGACGCGGAACCCCGACGTGTTGCGGCTAACTTGGGGCTAACCTGGGGCTAACTGTGGATCGAGCAACCGCGCCAGCCAGGCCCGCACATCGCGCGGCTCGTCGAAATGTCCCGCGACGATGTCGCTGTGGCGGCCCACCGAAAATGCCAGACCGCGTAGTTCCGGCATGATCGCGAACACCGTCTCGTCGGTGACGTCGTCGCCCAGGAACACCGGGCGCCGACCTTTGAACGGTTCGTGATTCATCAGTTCGAGCACGCCGGTCGCCTTGGTGACGCCGGCATGCTTGATCTCGCACACCGACTTGCCCGGCAGCACTTCGAGCGGCGCGTGCGGATTCTCGGCGCGGATCGCGGCGACGGATTCGTAGATCGCTTTCTCGGTGTGCGGCGCCAGACGGTAGTGCAGCGCCAGCGAGTAGCCTTTGTCTTCGAGCAGAATGCCGGGACTGATCCGCGCGATCGCGGCGAGACGATTTTTCAAGTCGGGGTCCAGCGGCGGCGCGCGGGTCGCGACCTGTTCGGCGCTGGACAACAGCCGCATCTCGGCGCCGTGGCCGCCGACGGCGGGCAGTTTCAGCGGCGCGAAGATCAGATCGATATCGTTGATCGAACGGCCGCTGACCAGCGCCAGCGCGCCGGAGGTGCGCTCGTGCAGCGCGCGCAGCGTCTGTTCGAGTTCCGGCGGCACCCAGACTTCGCGCGGCGTCGGCGCGAGGTCGAGCAGCGTGCCGTCGATATCGAGCAGCAGCGCGCACTGATCGAGATGCGGCACCAGCGCGCTCGGCACCGGTACGGAATTGGTAGTCGGCCGCGAGGCGTCGTCGGCGAGATTCGAAGTCATCGGTTTTCCTCTATGGCGGCCAGCGGCCGCGCCACTTGTTCCAGCGACCTGCGTTCGGCCGCCACACCATAACGCCAACCGACCATTGCGGCGACGATCATCAGAGCCGCGCCGAGCAGATAGCCGGCGAACACGGTGGTGCGCGATCCGGTATCGATCAGCGCGCCGAACAGCGCCGGGCCGGCGACGCCGCCGATTCCTGTGCCGATCGCGTAGAAGATCGCGATCGCCAGCGCACGAACCTCGAGCGGGAAGGTCTCGCTGACCGTGAGATAGGCCGCGCTCGCGGCCGGCGATGCGAAGAAGAAGATCACCATCCAGGCGATCGTCTGGCTCTGCGCGGTCAGCGCACCGATCGAGAACAGATAGCCGGAGCCGGCGAGCAGCAGTCCCGAGATGCCGTAGGTGAACGCGATCATCTTGCGGCGGCCGAGCGTATCGAACAATCGACCGAGCAGCAACGGCCCGAGAAAATTGCCGGCGGCGAACGGCAGGATGTACCAGCCGATATGGCTGGACGGAATGCCGAAGAAGTCGGTCAGGATCAGCGCGTAGGTGAAGAAGATCGCATTGTAGAAGAACGCCTGCGCCGCCATCAGCGTCAGTCCGACGAACGAACGTTGCCTGTATGTGGTGAGCAGCGTGTGCGCGACCTCGCGCAGCGGCGTGTGGCTGCGCATCTGCAGGCGGATCTTCGACTTGATGCGATGCTCCGGCTCGGTTGCGATCCGCGCCGTCCGCTCGATCTCGGCGACGATCGCCTCGGCCTGTTCCGGGCGGCCGTGAATCATGAGCCAGCGCGGGCTTTCCGGAATCCACAACCGCATCACGAACACCACGATGCCGAGCACGGCGCCGGTGAAGTAAGCGAGCCGCCAGCCATATTCGGGATCGATCACCGCCGGGTCGAGCAGCACGATGGCGCAGACCGCACCGAGCGCCGCGCCGAGCCAGAAGCTGCCGTTGATCACCAGATCGGTCCAGCCGCGATAGCGCGCCGGCATCAGCTCCTGGATCGTCGAGTTGATGGCGGTGTATTCGCCGCCGATGCCGGCTCCGGTGAGAAATCGAAACAGCGCGTAGCTCCAGACATTCCAGGACAGCGCCGTCGCCGCGGTCGCGGCGAGATACAGCGCCAGCGTGATGAAGAACAGTTTCTTGCGGCCGATCCGGTCGGTCAGCCAGCCGAAGCCGAGCGCGCCGAGCACCGCGCCGGCGAGATAGGCGCTGTTGGCGACGCCGACATCGAGGTTGGAGAACTGAAGCTGCTGCTTCAGCGCGCCCGAGAGCGTGCCGGCGAGCGTCACTTCGAGACCGTCCAGAATCCAGGTGACGCCGAGCGCGACCACCACGCGGGTATGAAAGCCGCTCCACAGCAGGCCGTCCAGCCGCGCCGGAATGTCGGTTTCAATGATGCAACCGCCGACGCGCGGGGCCGGTGGTGGTTGCGTCCAAGCGGCGCTTGTGGAAACGGCCATTACCTCGCTCCGGCGTTGAGCCACGCCGCAAGCGCCGAACGTGGCGATCCGTCACCCAGGACGGACCGGTCGCAGGCTAACGGAACGGGGCCGCAACGGTTCCCGATCTTCCGACTCGAGGTCCCCTTTACCGTCACGAGGCCTGGCCTACGTGACGTTGCGAGCCGGCAGCGGTCGGCTCGCACGCTTGTCTGAGGGCCTCCGGGCGAGGCTGTTTGCGCTCAGGCCGCGCGGATATTGGCCATGAAGCGATCGAGCTCGGCCCGCAACCGCGCGCTTTCCGACGACAGACCGCGCGCCGAATGCAGCACCTGTGCCGACGCCGCGCCGGTCTCGGACGCGCCGCGGTTGACCTCGTCGATGTTGCCGGCGACCTGCTGCGTGCCGAGCGCGACGCTCTGAACGCTGCGGGCGATTTCCCGGGTCGCGGCGTCCTGCTCGGCCACCGCACCGGCGATCGAAGCCGAGATGGTCGAGATCCGCGAGATCGTCTCGCCGATCTTCTTGATCGCGCCGACGGAGTCGCGCGTCGCCTGCTGCATGTCGGCGACCTGTGCGGAGATGTCGTCGGTCGCCTTCGCGGTCTGGCTCGCCAGCGACTTCACTTCGGCCGCCACCACGGCGAAGCCGCGGCCGGCATCACCGGCGCGTGCCGCTTCGATCGTGGCGTTGAGCGCGAGCAGGTTGGTCTGCTCGGCGATCGCGGTGATCAACTGAATGACGGCGCCGATCTGCTGCGCGGCGAGCGTCAGCTGACCGATCCGCCCGTCGGTTTCCTGCGCCTGCTCGACCGCACTTTCGGCGATCTGGCTCGATTGTCCGACCTGGCGGCCGATCTCGCCGACCGAGACAGAGAGCTGCTCGGTAGCGGTCGCGACCGACTGCACATCGGTCGAAGCCTGCCGCGAAGTGCCGGCCACTGCGCCCGAAAGGCTCTGGGTGGTCTCGGCGGTGCGGGTCAGCGTGTCGGCCGCTTGTTCGAGCTGTCCTGCGGCGTCCGCAACATTCGCCACGATCGCCCCCACCGCGGTTTCGAACTCGCCGGCGAATCTGATCAGTTCCGCCCTGCGCGCTTCGCGGCCGGCGCTGGCCTCGGCTTCGCGTGCCACCGCGTCCTGCTCGGCCTTGCGCGCGGCCTGAACCTTGAACGCCTCGACCGCCGCCGCCATGTCGCCGATCTCGTCCCTGCGGCCCAGTCCGGGGAGCACGACGTCGAACTCGCCGTCCGCGAGCTTGCGCATCGCCCCGCACATCGCCTGCATCGGCCGCGAGATGCTGCGCCCGAGCACGAAGGCGAGGATGACGCCGAGCAGGAAGCTGCCGGCGCCGAGCGTCACCACCATGGTCTTGGTCGCGGCGATCGTGGCGTCGGAGGCCTGCGCCAATCGCCGCTGATCGGCGACGAGTTCGGCCTTCATGGTCTGCGAATCCCGGATCACGACCTCGGCCATCTGCGTCATCTGCGCGACGCGCGATTCCACCGCGCGCGAATCTGCGACCACTTTGACCAGAGCCGCGATGTAGTCGGCCAATCCCGCCGAGATGTCCTTCAGCCGCGCGGCGACATCAGGCGTTTCCGGCGCGATCGCATTCAGGGAGTTGTCGATGAATTTGAGCCTTGCGATCGCGCTATTGGAAACGTTGCGGTCCCAACTGCTGATGAACGTCGTCACCATGGTCGCGGCGGCCACGAACTGGATCGATACCTGCTTGGCGCCGGCCTCGACGGCGCGAAGGTCGTTGCCGCCCGCCGAGTTGGCGAGGTCGTCGATCTTGTAGCGCAGACTGTTGCCGCCGCGGACCAGTCGGTCCTGAACCAGCATCGCGCTTTCCGTTTTCAGCGCCTGGATCTCGGCGAACCGCTTGGCGAAGCCGTCGAATTCCGCCGCCAGCTTGGTGACCCGCTCGCGTTGCTCCGGCGTCTTCGCAGTCTGCATCGACCTATCGATCGCGGCGCTCAGCGCTGCCTGGGCCGCCAGCGCCGCCTTGGCGTCGTCGTCCTTGCCGGTGAGAACATAGTAACGGGCACGTGCCTGGAAAACCGTCAACGCCTGATCGATATTTCGTGCGGCATCGGACTCGTCGACCCCCTCACGATAGCCGGCGACGACATCCGAGACACGCTCGAAGGCGACGACGGCGAGGCCCATGCTGATGGCCGATAGCCCGAGCGCGACGGCAAAGCCGAGCGTGACCTTGCCGCGAAACCGCAACGCGGGCAGCACTCCGCGCTGCCGCGATCCCAAAACGTCAGATTTATTCACGTGATTGCACCTGTCCCGCAGAACCATCCGGCACCTCGGGAAAATACGGGGTATTTTCTAAGCGGCGGTAAATTGTTCCGGTCGAAGGCAGGACATTATTGCGGCCGAGATGTCATCAAAACGTCAGGAAAAATATCCGCGCCGAACGCTCCATCGCAGAAAATGCCAGTTGCAAAGTCCCGCGTCCGTGCTTCTAATTGGAACAATTAAAAATTCAGCGGGAGGACTGCGCGTGTCCAAAGTCTCTATGACTGTCAACGGGAAAGCCGTCACGGCGGAGGTCGAGGATCGAACCCTCCTCGTCCAATTGCTGCGCGATCATCTGAACCTGACCGGCACCCATGTCGGCTGCGACACCAGCCAGTGCGGCGCCTGCATCGTCCACATCGACGGTCGCGCGGTGAAGTCCTGCACGACGCTGGTCGGCCAGGCCGACGGCGCCAACATCACCACGATCGAAGGCATCTCCCGGGGCGACGAGCTGCACCCGATGCAGGCGGCATTCCGCGACAATCACGGCCTGCAATGCGGCTATTGCACGCCCGGCATGATCATGTCGGCGATCGACATCGTCAACCGGCACGGCGCCGATCTCGACGAGGACACCGTCCGCCACGAGCTCGAAGGCAATATCTGCCGCTGCACCGGCTATCACAACATCGTCAAATCGGTGCTGGACGCCGCCTCCCGCATGAAGATGGCGCAGGCCGCCGAATAGGCCGCGCTGCCGCCTCCGCCGTTTTCGTCACGTATCAACTCAATCGAGCTGCGCCCGCGTCGTCGACGTCGCGGCCGACGCAGTCGGACAGGGAGCAAACACAATGGGCATCGAGGGCATCGGCGCGAGCGTCGTGCGCAAGGAAGACCGTCGCTTCATCACCGGCAAGGGCCGCTATGTCGACGACATCAAGATCATCGGCATGACGCATGCGTATTTCCTGCGCAGCCCGCATGCCCACGCCAGGATCAAGCGCATCGACGTCGAGGCCGCCAAGGCGATGCCTGGGGTGGTCGACGTGCTGACCGGGCAGCAGATCGTCGACGACAAGGTCGGCAATCTGATCTGCGGCTGGGCGATCCACTCCAAGGACGGCTCGGCGATGAAGATGGGCGCGTGGCCGGCGATGGCGCCGGAGACGGTGCGCTTCGTCGGCCAGGCGGTCGCGGTGGTGATCGCCGAGACCCGAAACCTCGCCCGCGACGCCGCCGAGGCGATCGTGGTGGAGTACGAAGAGCTGCCTGCCGTCGCCGATGTCAAGGCCGCGATCGCGCCCGGCGCGCCGCAGCTTCATCCCGAGGCCCCCGGCAACATCGTCTATGACTGGGAGATCGGCGACCAGAAGGCGGTCGACGAGGCCTTCGGCAAGGCCGCCAATGTGGTGTCGTTCGAACTGACCAACAACCGGCTGGTGCCGAACGCGATGGAGCCGCGCGCCGCACTCGCCGACTACAACGAGGCGGAAGAGCACTTCACGCTGTACACCACGTCGCAAAATCCGCACGTCGCCCGGCTGGTGCTGTCGGCGTTCTACAACATCGCGCCCGAGCACAAGCTGCGGGTGGTGGCGCCCGACGTCGGCGGCGGCTTCGGCTCCAAGATCTTCATCTATCCGGAAGAGATGGTGGCGCTGTGGGCCTCCAAGAAGGTCGGCCGCCCGGTGAAATGGACCGGCGACCGCAACGAGGCGTTCCTGACCGACGCCCACGGCCGCGACCACGTCTCCAAGGCCGAGATGGCGTTCGACAAGGACAACAAGATGCTGGCGCTGCGGGTGACGACCCACGCCAATTTCGGCGCCTACATGTCGCTGTTCTCGTCCTCGGTACCGACTTATCTCTACGCCACGCTGCTGTCGGGCCAGTACAACATCCCGGCGATCTACACCGAGGTGATCGGCGTCTACACCAACACCACGCCGGTCGACGCCTATCGCGGCGCCGGGCGGCCCGAGGCGTGCTACCTGCTGGAGCGGCTGGTCGAGACCGCGGCGCGGCAGCTCAAGGTCGACCCGGCCGAGCTGCGGCGCAAGAACTTCATCACCCAGTTCCCGCATCAGACCCCGGTGATCATGGCCTACGACATCGGCGACTTCAACGCGTCGCTCGACGCCGCGCTGAAGGCCGCCGACTATGCCGGCTTCCCGGCGCGCAAGGCCAAGGCCAAGGCCGAGGGCAAGCTGCGCGGGCTCGGCTTCTCCTGCTACATCGAGGCCTGCGGCATCGCGCCCTCGAAAGCGGTGGGCTCGCTCGGCGCCGGCGTCGGTCTGTGGGAATCCGCGGAGGTGCGCGTCAACCCGGTCGGCACCATCGAGATCCTGACCGGTTCGCACAGCCACGGCCAGGGCCACGAGACCACCTTCGCCCAATTGGTCGCCGATCGCCTCGGCATTCCGATCAACCAGGTGTCGATCGTGCACGGCGACACCGACAAGGTGCAGTTCGGCATGGGCACCTACGGCTCGCGCTCCGCCGCGGTCGGCATGTCGGCGATCTTCAAGGCGATGGAGAAGGTCGAGGCCAAGGCCAAGAAGATCGCGGCGCATCAGCTCGAGGCCAGCGAGGGCGACATCGTCATCGAGAACGGCGAGTTCAAGGTCACCGGCACCGACAAGTCGATCGCGCTGCCGATGGTGGCGCTGGCCGCCTACACGGCGCACAATCTGCCCGACGGCATGGAGCCCGGCCTGAAGGAGAGCGCGTTCTACGATCCGACCAACTTCACGTTCCCGGCCGGCTCCTACATCTGCGAGCTCGAAGTCGATCCCGGCACCGGCAAGACCTCGTTCGTCAATTTCGTCGCGGTCGATGATTTCGGCCGGCTGATCAATCCGATGATCGTCGAAGGCCAGGTCCATGGCGGCCTCGTCCAGGGCATCGGCCAGGCGCTGCTGGAGCAGGCGATCTACGACGACACCGGCCAGCTCGTCACCGCGTCGTTCATGGACTACGCGATGCCGCGCGCCGACGACGTGCCGTCGTTCAAGGTGTCGCACACCGAGACGCTGTGTCCGGGCAATCCGCTCGGCGTCAAGGGCTGCGGCGAGGCCGGCGCGATCGGCGCCTCGGCGGCGGTGATCAACGCCATCACCGACGCGATCGGCAACAACAAGCTCGAAATGCCGGCGACGCCCGACCGGGTGTGGCACGCGATCCAAGCGGCCTGAGGGAGGACACAGCATGTATTCCACCAACTATCACCGCCCCTCGTCGGTCGAGGAAGCCGTCGCGCTGTTCGGCAAGGGCAGCGATCCGAAATATCTCGCCGGCGGCCACACGCTGCTGCCGGTGATGAAGCAGCGGCTCGCCGGGCCGAGCGACGTCATCGACATCGCCCGCATCCCGGGGTTGATCGGCATCGAGGCCAGTGCCGACGCGCTGACCATCAAGGCGGCGACCACCTATTACGACATCATGCACAATGCCGATGTGAAGCGCACGATTCCGGCGATCGCGTATCTCACCTCGGTGCTCGGCGATCCGGCCGTGCGCTATCGCGGCACGATCGGCGGCTCGGTCGCGACCAACGACCCGGCCGCGGACTATCCGGCCGCGGTGCTGGCGCTCAACGCCACGGTGAAGACCAACAAGCGCGAGATCCCGGCCGACCAGTTCTTCAACGGACTGTTCATGACCGCGCTCGAGGACAACGAGATCATCACGGCGATCTCGTTCCCGATCCCCGAGAAGGCCGGCTATGCCAAGATGCGCAATCCGGCGTCGCGCTTCGCGCTGACCGCGGTGTTCGTCGCCCGGCTGAAGTCCGGCGAGATCCGCGTCGCCGCCACCGGCGCATCGCAGAACGGCGTGATGCGGGTCGGCGTGATCGAGGACGCGCTGAAGGCGAACTGGTCGGCGGCGGCGCTGGACAATGTGAAGGTCTCCGACGACGGCCTGATGGCCGACATCCACGGCAGCTCGGACTATCGCGCCAATCTGATCCGCGTGATGGCGCAACGCGCGGTCGACGCCGCGGGCTGAGCTTCGAGGGCTGTCGCACCGGCGCCCTCTTCACCCTCCCCTGGAGGGGGAGGGTCGGGACGCAGCCCGCGGAAGCGGGGATGCGGGACGGGGTGGGGTGAGCCGCGGGCATTGCGGCTGAACTCTTCGCCACCCCACCCCGCTCGCTAACGCGAGCGACCCTCCCCCTCCAGGGGAGGGTGTCCTCGCAGCGGCCGTCAACGCGCGCACGAGATGGCCCTGCCGACCGATGTCCGCATCGGGCTGTCCACCTCGAGCTTTCCACGTCACGGCAAACGGCGCGCGCAAGGCGCGCCGTTTGGATTTGTGCGGCGCGGTCGCATGGGGTCATGCGGCGATGGGGCGAAAAGTCACTTGCCCGAAGACCGCCAGCCATGATGATTGACCGCAACCACAACCGCTCCGCGCGCTGCGGACAACAACAATGGACACCCAAGGTGCAAGACACAGCGACCGCCTCCAAGAAGCCGCAGACCTCCGGCCGCGCCAGCGGACCGCTCGCCGGCATCCGCATCGTCGAATTCGCCGGCATCGGCCCGGGGCCGTTCGGCGCGATGCTGCTGGCCGACATGGGCGCCGAAGTGATCACGCTGACGCGCGCCGGCCAGACGCCGCGCGGCGCCGCCGCCCGCGGCCGCAAGATCGTCGTAGTCGACCTCAAGGACAAGGCGTCGCTCGACGGCGTGCTGGCGCTGCTCGACAATGCCGACGCGCTGATCGAGGGCTATCGCCCCGGCGTGATGGAGCGGCTCGGCCTCGGCCCGGATGTGGTGCTCGGCCGCAATCCGAAGCTGGTCTACGGCCGCATGACCGGCTGGGGCCAGACCGGCCCGCTGGCGCAGGCCGCCGGCCACGACATCAACTACATCTCGATCACCGGCGCGCTGGCGGCGATCGGCCCGGCCGAGAAGCCGGTGCCGCCGCTCAATCTGGTCGGCGATTTCGGCGGCGGCTCGATGTATCTCGTCGTCGGGATGCTCGCCGCGCTGCTCGAGGCCAAGAGCTCCGGCAAGGGCCAGGTGGTCGACGCCGCGATGTGCGACGGCGCCGCCTCGCTGATCACGATGTTCTTCGACATGACCTCGGCCGGGCGCTGGCAGGAAGGCCGCGAGAGCAACATGCTCGACGGCGGCGCGCATTTCTACGGCGTGTACGAATGCAAGGACGGGCATTTCGTCTCGATCGGCTCGATCGAGCCGCAGTTCTACAAGCTGTTGCGCGAACTCGCCGGCCTGACCGATCCGCAATATGACGGCCAGATGGATCCGAAGAACTGGCCCGCCCTGAAAGAGAAGCTGACCGCGGTGTTCAAGACCAGGACGCGCGACGAATGGTGCCAACTGATGGAAGGCACCGACGTCTGCTTCGCCCCGGTGCTGACGATGGCGGAAGCGACGCAACATCCGCACATGGTGGCGCGCGAAGTGTTCATCACCCACGAGGGCCACACCCAGCCGGCGCCGGCGCCGCGGTTCTCCCGCACGCCGTCGTCGGTGCGCACGCCGCTGCAGGCGGATCTGGTAGGATTGGCGAAAGAATGGGGCGGGAAGTAACGCCCAACCGCCGTCATTGCGAGGAGCGAAAGCGACGAAGCAATCCAACGCCTCAGCCGGGGCATGGATTGCTTCGCTTCGCTCGCAATGACGCCTGAATGAGCCCTTCCGTCATTCCGGGGCGCGCGTAGCGCGAACCCGGAATCCATACTCCCGGTACTCGCGATGGGAGTTGAGGCCGCCACGCTCTTCCTGAACACCCGTGCAGGGGTTATGGATTCCGGGTTCGCTCACTACGTGAGCGCCCCGGAATGACGAACGAGAGTCGTGCGAGCGGAAAGAGCGTCAGCTCTTCGCCGCCAGAATCGTCCCCTCGACCTCGCCGAAACCGACGCGGTAGCCGTCGGCCTGGCACCAGCCGCGCATGATCAGCGAATCGCCGTCGTCGAGGAAGCCGCGGGTCTCGCCGCCGGGGAGCTGCACCGGTTCGGCGCCGTTCCAGCTCAGCTCCAGCAGGCTGCCGAGCTGATCCTTCGCCGGCCCCGAGACGGTGCCGGAGCCGAGCAGGTCGCCGACATTCATCGCGCAGCCGCTGGAGGCATGGTGCACCAGCTGCTGCACTGACGACCAGTACATGTATTTGAAATTCGTCGCGCTGATCCGCGCCGGCGCGTTCATGGCCGGCGTGCGCAGGTTCACTTCCAGCGCCATGTCGTAGTTGTTAGGCCCCTGCTGCTGCAGATAGGGCAGAGGCACAGGATCCTGCGTGGGCCCGTGAACCCGAAACGGCTCCAGCGCCTCGCGCGTCACGATCCACGGGCTGATCGAGGTGGCGAACGCTTTCGCCTGGAACGGCCCGAGCGGCACATACTCCCATTGCTGGATGTCGCGCGCGCTCCAGTCGTTCAACAGCGTGAAGCCGAAGATCATCTCCTCGGCCTGCTGTTCGGTCAGCGTCGTGCCCATCGCCGACGGCTGCCCGATCACGACGCCGATCTCCAGCTCGAAATCGAGCCGCTTGCACGGGCCGAAGCTCGGCAGCTCGGCGGATGGTGGCTTGAGCTGCCCGCGCGGACGATGGATCTGGGTGCCGCTGACCACGACGGTCGAGGCGCGGCCGTTGTAGCCGATCGGGATGTGCAGCCAGTTCGGCAGCAGCGGATTGGTCTTGTCGCGGAACATCGTGCCGACATTGGTGGCGTGTTCCTTCGACGAGTAGAAATCGGTGAAGCCTTCGACGCGCAGCGGCAGATGCAACTTCGCGTCACTCATCGGAACAAGCGCCCGCGCGCGCAGCGCGGCGTCGTCGCGCAGCTCGGGATTGTCGTGACGCAGCAACGCACTGATCCGCGCCCGTGTCGTGCTCCACATTGCGAGCCCGAGCGCCATGAAGGCGTTGATCGACGATTGCGCGAACACGCCGTCCGGCAGATCGAGCAGCTTGGCCGCCTGCAGCGCCGCGAGATCGAGCACGAAATCGCCGATCGCGACGCCGACACGCGGGGAAGGGTCGGACGCGGTCGAGATCACGCCGTAGGGAAGGTTCTGGATCGGAAAGTCCGATTCCGGTTTCACATCGACGAAGGAGCGCAGGCGCGGATCGTTGGGGTGCATGAAGGGTCCTGGGACGTTGGGCGGTTCTATCGGGTCGGCGGATGTACCCTCTCCCCGCGCGCGGGGAGAGGGTGGCGCGGCAAGCGCAGCTTGGCGCGCCGGGTGAGGGGGCGCCGGAGTTCAAACGCAAACGCCCCCTCACCCGCCCGGCTTCGCTGCGCTACGCCGGTCGACCTCTCCCCGCGCGCGGGGAGAGGTTAGCGGGTGCGCAGGCGCGAGGTGTGGTTGTCCAACATCACTCCGCATCCGGCTGCCGGCCCGGCTCGGCGGCGACGAAGGCGTCGAGTTTCATCGCTTCGGCTTCGATCTGGCGGATGCGTTCGAACGGGGCGAGGTCGGCGTCGAAGCGACGGGCGTTGAAGACCTGCGGCACGATGCACAGATCGGCCAGCGTCGGCTGATCTCCATAAGCAAACGGCCCCGGCGTCTGCGAAAGCCGCGCCTCGATCGCCACAAAACCCTGCTCGATCCATTGCTTCGACCAGCGCGCGCGCTCGATCTCGTCGATGCCGAGCTCGGTCAGCCGTTTCAGAATCCGCAGATTGCCGAGCGGATGGATGTCGCAGGCGACCGCGTAGGCCATTTCGCGGACGATCGCACGGGCCCTGGGATCTCTCGGCAGCAGCGGCGGCTCGGGATGGGTCTCGTCGAGATATTCGATGATCGCCAGCGATTGCGCGAGATCGAAATCGCCCTCGCGCCAAAACGGCACCGATCCGGCGGGATTGATCCAGCGGTAGGCTTCGAGATTCTGCTCGCCGTCGCGCAGATGCACGTAGCGCTGCGCGACGACGACGCCCTTCAGATTGAGCGCGATGCGCACCCGATAGGCCGCGGAGGACCGGAAGTAACCGTACAGCACCGCGGCGTCGTGATCAGCGGTCTTGGTCATGGCCGGCTCGGGTCGAAGCGCTTCTCCAGGCCGCGCCAGCAATCGGCGTAGTCGTCCTGCAGCGTGCCGGCGGTCGCGGCATATTCGGTGACGCGCTGCGGATAGCGGGTCTCGAACATGAAGGCCATCGTGCCGGTGAGTTTCACCGGCTTCAGCTCGCCGTTCGAGGCATGATCGAACGCCTCGCGATCCGGCCCGTGCGGCAGCATCATGTTGTGCAGCGACGCGCCGCCGGGGACGAAGCCCTGCGGCTTGGCGTCGTAGACGCCGCAGATCAACCCCATGAACTCCGACATGATATTCATGTGGTACCAGGGCGGCCGGAAGGTGTTTTCCGCCACCATCCAGCGCTCGGGGAAGATCACGAAGTCTATATTGGCGGTGCCGGCGGTTTCCGACGGCGACGTCAGCACGGTGAAGATCGACGGATCGGGATGATCGAAGCCGATCGCGCCGACCGGCGAGAAGGTGCGCAGATCGTATTTGTACGGCGCGTAGTTGCCATGCCACGCGACCACATCGATCGGCGAATGCGGCAGCGTGGTCTGCCACAGCGCCCCGCCCCATTTCACGAACAATTCGGTCGGCACGTCCCTGTCCTCATAGGCCGCCACCGGCGTCAGGAAATCGCGCGAATTGGCCAGGCAATTGGCGCCGATCGGGCCGCGCTCCGGCAGCGTGAAGGCGCCGCCGTAATTCTCACACAAATAGCCGCGCGCCGGGCCGTCGACCAGTTCGACGCGAAACTTGACGCCGCGCGGGATCACCGCGATTTCGGCGGGCTCGATGCTGATGACGCCGAATTCCGTGACCAGCCGCAGGCTGCCCTGCTGCGGCACGAACATCAATTCACCGTCGGCATTGTAGAAATGCTGATCGACCATCGATTGGGTGATCAGATACATATGCGTCGCCATGCCGGCCTGCGTATTCACATCGCCGGCGGTCGTCATCGTTCGCACGCCTTGCAGGAACGTCAGATCCTCCTGCGGCATCGACGGCGCGTCCCAGCGCAGCTGCGCGATCGGCATGTCGTATTCGAGACACGGCGCCGAGCGCCACAGGCCCATGTCCGCCTTGGTAAAGCGGCCGGAGTGCTTCACCGAGGGGCGGATGCGATACAGCCAGCTTCGCTCATTGGCGCCGCGCGGCGCGGTGAACGGCGAGCCTGATAATTGCTCGGCATAGAGGCCGTAAGCCGCGCGCTGCGGCGAGTTGCGGCCGATCGGCAGCGCGCCGGGGAGAGCTTCGGTTTCGAACGAATTGCCGAAGCCCGACATGTAGCCGGGCGTGACGCCCTGCGAACCGTGGCCAATGATCTGCGGTGCGGCGTTGATATTCATGTCATCCTCCAACACGTGGGTGCATGGCTGGGGAAAGCGGGTGGTTCGGATTATCCTTGCAGCGCGGCCCACATCTCGCGATCGCGCTCGGCGGTCCAGATCACCGGATCGTCGATGCCCGAGGCCTCGTCGAATGCGCGCGAGACGTTGAACGGCAGGCAGTGCTCGTAGATCGCGAAGCTCGCGAATTTCGGGTCCATCTTTTCGCGGGTCGCGTCCCAGGTCTCCTTGAGGCTGCGGCCGCGAGCGACCGAGATTTCGGCGGCGCCGTACAGCGTGCCGACGAAATCGCGCGTCATAGCGATCGCCTCGCGGGTGGTCTCCAGCCCCTTCAGCGCGTCACCGCGGCCGGGCGCGATCGCCTTGGGATTGAACTCGCGGATCTCGTTCAGCGTCATCGGCCATTCGCGCAGATAAGCGTCGCCGCAATAGCAAGCCGAGTGATATTCGACGAGGTCGCCGGTGAACATCACTTCGGCGTCCGGCACCCAGGCGACGATGTCGCCGGAGGTGTGGCCGGCGCCGAGCTGCATCAGCCGCACCTCGCGCTTGCCGAGATAGATCGACATCTCGCCGTCGAAGGTCAGCGTCGGCCAGGTCAGGCCGGGAATGCTCTCGGCGTCCTGGAACAGCCGCGGAAACCGGCCGTATTCGGAATCCCAATCCTGCTGGCCGCGTTCTTCGATCAGGCGATAAGTCTCCTGCGAGGCGACGATGCCTTCGGCCCCATAGGCCGAAGCGCCGAGCACGCGCACCGCGTGATAATGCGACAGCACGACGTATTTGATCGGCTTGTCGGTGACGGCGCGGACGCGCTCGATCACCTTGCCGGCCATCGCCGGCGTCGCCTGCGCGTCGAACACCAGGCAGCCGTCCTCGCCGACGATCACCGCCGAATTCGGATCGCCCTCCGCGGTGAAGGCGTAGAGATCGGGGCCGATCTCGGAGAACGTCACCTTCTTTTCGGCGAGGTCGGTGGTGGAAGCGAAGCCCTTGGCCATGTGGTGTCCTTGGTGTTGGTCAGTGTTGGTCAGTGTTGGTCTGATTGATGCGCCAGATTGATACGCGTTCGACGAAGTCTCTCAGGTCGTCATTCCGGGGCGCTCGCGCAGCGAGCGAACCCGGAATCCAGACGTGTTCTGCGACCGCTGCTCTCGCCCCGAACTTCGGGATTCCGGGTTCGCGCTGCGCGCGCCCCGGAATGACGAACTCGAGGGCTTTGGCTCGTCGTTCCCGATCATCAGCCTGATGAGTGGCGTCATTATCATGACGACGCCTGCGGCTGCTCATCCACCACGCTCCGCTTCGCCAGCGTCACCGCGTCGCGCAGCACAGCGAGATCGCCGATGTGATTGGCGAGAATCAGCACCAGCGCCGCGTCGAGCGCCGCGCTCTGCTCGTCGCTGATGCCGCGATGCGCCTCGACGATCAGCCGGTAGGCGGCGTCGGGATCGGCGAAATTGCTTTGGGTCGAGAGGGCGGCGGTCATTGCGCGGCCCTCCCCTTCAAGCGATCGTTGCTGCGCACGGCCTTCGCCCCGACCGCGGCGAGCTCCCTCGCCCCGCTCTTGCGGGGAGAGGGTTGGGGTGAGGGGCGACGCGGGCACGGAGTCTCGGCCTCGTCGAGACGCCCCCTCACCCGACCGGCTTCGCTGCGCTTCGCCGGTCGACCTCTCCCCGCACGCGGGGAGAGGTTCGGTTGTGCCTGCGGTGAGAGGCTCCGCCCCAAGCGCTGCGATGCTCGTTCGAAGCTCTGAGTCTCGACAGACATCATCGCCGCGCCCTCATCGCCCGCTTGCCCGCGCCAGCGCCGCATGGATTGTAGCTGTCGTCGGATGCCGGAACCGCGCGGCGACGTAGCCGTCGGGGCGGAGCAGATAGGCCGAGCCCGGGGTGGCGTCGTAGCGTTTGGCGAACACGCCTTCGGCGTCCTGCAGCGGCGAGTCCTTGCCGATGCGCAGGCTGCGCACACCTTGCGGCACCGGCGCGGCAACACCATTGGCGCTCTCGAGCAGCACGAAGTCGCAGCCGGCGGATTTGAACGCCTCGGTGAGGAACATCGGCGCGCCATCCGCCGCCAGCGGCGCATCGAGCATCGCCGCGCCGGGCTTCGGCCCCGCGCCCCAGGCATCGGCATCGGGCGTCGACAGCGGACTGTCGTAGACGGTCGGCGTCGACAGCCGGCCGGCATTGACCATGCGCTTGGCGAAGTCGACCTCCTTGGCGAGCGCCAGCGCGGCATCGCGCAGCCGGCGCTCCTGCTGCGAATGCGGCGCGATGAAATCGGTCGAGCGGGTCGAATGGCGGATGTTGTCGTCGGCGGCCTGGCCGCGTTCGATTTCATAAGAGTCGAGCAGGCTCGCGGGCGCCTCGCCGCGCAGCACCAGCGCGAGTTTCCAGGCAAGGTTCTCGCCATCCTCGAGCCCGGAATTGGCGCCGCGCGCACCGAAGGGCGAGACCTGATGCGCGGAATCGCCGGCGAAGATCACCCGCTCGTGCAGGAAGCGCTGCATCCGCCGGCACTGGAACTTGTAGACCGAGATCCACTCGAAGGAGAAATCGCCGTGGCCGAGCATCCGCTCGATCCGCGGCCGGACATTCTCGGGCAATCGCTCGACCGCCGCGTCGGCCTCGGCGCCGATCTGCAGATCGATGCGCCACACATCGTCGGGCTGGCGATGCAGCAGCGCCGACTGCCCGGCATGGAACGGCGGATCGAACCAGAACCAGCGCTCGGTGGGGAATTCCGCCGTCATCTTGACGTCGGCGATCAGGAACTGATCCTCGAACACTTCACCTTCGAACTCCGCGCCGACCAGGCCGCGCAACGCCGAGCGCGCGCCGTCGCAGGCCACCACGTAGTCCGCCGCCAACCGATACGGCCCGTCCGGCGTCTCGATCGTCAGCACCGCGTGGTCGTTGTGCTGCGCCAGCGCGATCACCTTGTTGCGCCAGCGCAGATCGATCTGCGGCAGTTCCTGCACGCGGTCGACCAGGAAGGCTTCGGCGTAATATTGCTGCAGATTGATGAAGGCCGGCATCTTGTGGCCGGTCTCGGGCAGCAGGTCGAAGCGATACACCATCTCGTCGCGGCGGAAGATCTTGCCGACCTGCCAGACCACGCCCTTCTCGACCATGCGGCTGCCGACGCCGAGCCGGTCCCACACTTCCAGCGCGCGCTTGGAGAAACAGATCGCGCGCGAGCCCTCGCCGATCCGGTCGGCGTCGTCGAGCAGTACGACGCGCTGGCCGCGCTGCGCCAGATCGATCGCCAGCGACAGCCCGACAGGGCCGGCGCCGACGATCACCACGGGATGGCGCGCCGGCTCGCGCCCACCATCCGGGGCTGCGCGGTCCTGATCGGGGTGGCGGCGATAACCGAACTGGAAACTCTCGCGGGCGGGCATGGCCTCAGCCCGCTCGGCCCATGCGGGACGGCAAAACGCTGGTCAAGGCTTCCTCCTGCATGATAGTTTCATTTGCAACCATCTAAGCCGGCCTCGCCCCGCCGCGCAACCCGAGCCGGAGATTTTTTTGAGCAAGCTCGATCTGTTTTCCTTCGTGCCGTTTCAGCTCAACCGGCTGGCCGCCGAAGTCAGCGCGGCGCTGGCCGGCGAATATCAGCAGCGCTACGGGCTGGATATTCCGGGCTGGCGGATCCTCGCCACGCTCGGCTTTCGCGACGACGCCTGCACCGCACAGTTCATTTCGCAATGCACAAGGACGCACAAATCGACCATCAGCCGCGCCGTGACGGCGCTGCTGGAGCGCGAATTGATCGAGCGGGTCGAGAACGAGGATGATCGCCGCGAATTCCGGCTGCGGCTGACCGCCAAGGGCCGCGCGCTGTATCACGAGCTGGTGCCGCGGCTGAAGCGCAAGGAACAGGAGATCCTGTCGTGCCTATCTGCGCGCGAGCGTACCGACCTAGCGGCGGCGCTCGGCAAGATCGAGCGGCACCTCGATCTGATCCAGGCCAGCCATGATCAGGACCAGCCGGCGGCGATCAAGCCGCGGCTGTCGGCCGGGTGAGACGCGACCGCCCGTTTCACGCGACGCGCCGGCGGTGACCAAACGCGAAAGGCCCCGGCTTGCGCCGGGGCCTTGTTCGGCCGGGATGCCCGGAAAGCAGGGCTCAGTATTTCGCGACCAGCGTGGTCGGCGCGAAGCGATAGTTCACACCGACGGTCGAGATGAAGCCGTTCTGCTTGACGTCGATCGTCGAGGTCGGCAGCACGTAGCGCTCGCGGCCCATGTCGAAATAATTGGTCTCGGTCCGCACCGTCCAGTTCTTGCTGAGCGCGAATTCCGAGCCGATGCCGATGGTCCAGCCGGCGCGGCTGCGGCTGGCGTTCTCGCCGCAACCCGCGAGGCCGAGCGGGTTGAACGGTCCGGTGTTGCAGGTCGTGGTGACCTTCAGGTCGCCGAAGGCACCGCCGCCGCGGACGTACCACAGCGAGCGATCCCAGAACGCATAGCCGAGCTTGGCGGTCGCGGTTCCCATCCAGCTGACATTGGTCTCGCAGGTGAAGAACACGCTGGACGGGCACGGCCGCGCGCCGTTGGCGTTGGTCGCATTGAGCGCGCCCTCGACGCCCACCACCCATTTGCCGAACTGATAGTCGTAGCCGATCTGGCCGCCGCCGATGGCGCCGGCGAAGCGCGGGTCGGTGGTGGTGCCGCCGGGCTGGAACGTCCAGTCGGTGCGGCCGTTCAGCACGCCGAAGCTGCCGCCGACGAAGAAGCCGGTCCAGTTGTAGGCCGAGTGAACCAGAATCGGCGCCTTCGCCGCCTTGGTGTAGAGCGGAGCCGCGGCCACCGCCTCGGGGGCGAATTGATAGCGCACGCCGCCGTTGAAGCTGTAGCCGTCGATGTTCTCGCCGGCGCGATAGTCGGCGCGGATGTAGCCGAGCAGGCCGGTGTTGACGAGTTGACCGGCGACGCCGATGCCGAACTGGCCGTAAGTGCCGAGGTTGGAACTGGAGATGTTGCCGGTCGCCGACGGAAGACCGGTGGCCGCCGACGCCGCCGCGCCGTTGAACGACGAGGTCACCGCGCCCCTGAATTCGTGATACACACTGGCGATCGCGAAGGGCTGCCAGATCATGTTGCCCGAGGCGATGCTGGTGCCGCCGCGCAGGCTGAAGCGACCGAGCGTGCTGTTGATGTCGTCGACCTGCAATTGGCCGGGGAAGGTCACGCCCGGGGTGAAGCTCGCGGGCAGCACCAGCGAACCGGTGACGTTGAGCGGATCGACCTTGACCTTCGACACCACCACGCCGGCCGACGGCTCGATGAACCAGTTGTTCTGCAGCGCGTGATTGTAGCCGACATTGCCGGTGAAGGAGAGGCCGCGGGCATCCAGCTTCTGGCCGAAAATGCCGCCGACGATCGGGTCGCTCAGCGAGTTCTGGTAGTAGTCGAGGCGGACCTGGCCGTCGGCGAAGAAGCCGCCTTTGGTCATGGCGACATAGACGCCCGCGAACGGAACCTGCAGCGTGTCCTCGAAGGTGCCGCCGAGCGGATTGAGCACCCCGGCCGACGATTTGTCGCGCGACTTGGCGCCGATATAGCCCACCGTCGAGCCGAGATGCAGGTTCCAGCCGTTGTAGTTCAGGACCGAGGTATCGGCCCCGACCTGGACGCCGGCGAAGCTGAGCTTGTTCTCGTTGTCGCAGGTCACGGTGCCGGGCAGGCCGACGCCTCCGACTGCGACGTTGGTGGTGGTGCTGGTCGATTTGGTGGTGACCTCACCGCCGATCGCGCGGGTCCAGACCCCGCCGCCTTCCTGATTCGGCCGCGGACTCGCCGGCGCGCTGACGAAGGCGGTCGACTGGGTGAGAAACGCGGTGTTCGCCGTGTTGATCGCCGAGACCAGCGAGTTCACCGCGCCACCGGCGGCGAATGGAAGAACCGATGACGGGTTGAAGCCCGGTACCAGACCCGGAACGAAACTGCCGGTGCCGGTACACGCCGCAACGGCGCCGGTGGAAACCGAGGTCGCCATCGCGAAGGCGAAGCCAGCCAGAATTCGTGTCCGAGCCTTCTGCATAACTATCGACCCCCATCGACAACGTGCATTTCAGCGGAACCCCGTCGCCGAGTCGGCCGGGATGTTTCGTATTATTTCTAAGTCACGGGAATCGGCGCGAGCAAGCACGAGGGCCCGCAGAGCGGGTGTACAACCCGACAATTCAACTCCATGTGCTATTGCGGCAACATCTGTGATGTCGATTACTATTCACGCAGGTAGCTCAATCCGGACTGATCAGTTGGTCGGCGCCGCATTGGTAGCAGTTCGGCCCGACGCGCCGGTCGACCTGATTCGCCGAAGCACTAAATTTCTGAATCGCTTGAACAATCAGCATCCGCCCGGCGACCAAGATCGAGAGGGATTCCGCGCCCGCCCTGCTCACTATTGCTCACACCGGACGCCTCTCACGACGGACCTGAGTGACCTATGTCACAGCGAAGCGCAGCACTTGGGCGCCATCCTAATTCCCATGAGGACCGAGCCCGCCGCTGAGCGGCCTCGGCCAGATGGAGCGAAACATGATGATTCGGCAGATCAAATTCAGCCTGGCGCTGGCCGCCGTCGTTCTGGTGGGCGGCTCTGGTATCAGCATGACCGCGGCGGAGGCCGGCGAGGTGTCCTCGCAGCAGATTCGCGATCAGCTCAAGACCTCCAAGACCCGCAGCCTGAGCGGAACCCGCGCCGCAATGAGTCCGGACGATCTGGCGACGATCAAGCGGGTCAGCCGGACCCGGTCGCTGTCGGCCGGCGACCGCGAGCAGATCGCAGCGATTGCCGCCAAGCGCCCGACGATCGATCTCGAGATCAATTTCGACTACAACTCCGCGACCTTGTCGCCGCGGGCCGAACCGCAATTGAAGAGCCTCGGCGACGCCCTGACCAGCAGCGACCTGAAGAATTCGATCGTCATGCTGGCCGGCCATACCGACGCCAAAGGCGGCGACGATTACAATCAGAGCCTGTCGGAACGGCGGGCCGAGGCCGTCAAGCGCTACCTGATCGAGCGCTATCGGATCCAGCCGGACAATCTGGTCGCCGTCGGCTACGGCGAGAAGCAGCTCAAGAGCTCGGCCGAGCCGCTCGCCGCGGAGAACCGCCGCGTCCAGATCGTCAACATGGCCGAGCACGACGAGGCGGCGAAGTAACCTCGTGCCGCGACTGATCGGTCCCGGCGCCGGTGATTGATCGGGCGCTGGGTTGAAGATAGGATCATGGCGATCGTCGATGTCGTTCTTGAAGCTATTGTCTTGAAGCTATGAATGTGGGTCGCGCTGATCGCGTCACATTCGCAGCGAACCGCGCTCGAGCTGCGTTACGATCGAGGTGCGTCGGAGTCGACGTACATCACAGATAACTCACTTAACGTTCCGTCCCGAATCCATGGGGATCTGCCCGGCGAGGAGCCGCACCCAGGAAGCGACATGATCGAGCGTCTTGGTCCGATTGCGACGACGATTGGCGCAGCCATCCTGGCGATGGCGGTGTCGTGCGGCGTTGCGCTGGCCGACGCCAAACGTGTCGCGATGGTGGTCGGCAACTCGCTGTATCAGAGCGTCCCGCAGCTTCCCAACCCGTCGCGCGACGCCGACGCCGTCGCGCGGATGTTCAAGGATTCCGGCTTCGACGTCACCCGGGTGATCAACGCCGGCAACCTCGATTTCAAGCGCGCGATCCGCAAATTCGAGACCGATGCCGACCAGGCCGACGTCGCCGTGATCTACTACGCCGGCCACGGCATCGAGATCAGCGGAACCAACTATCTGATCCCGATCGACGCCCGGCTGGCCAGCGACCGCGACGCCGAGGACGAGGCGATACCGCTCGAGCGCCTGGTGTCGTCCGCCGACGGCGCGCAGAAGCTGCGGGTGGTGATCCTCGACGCCTGTCGCGACAACCCGTTCACGGTGCGGATGCGGCGCGAAAGGAAGGTGGCGAGCCGCAACGTCGTGTCCGGCCTCGGCAAGGTCGAACCGACCAGCACCGATACGCTGATCGCCTATGCGGCGAAGGCCGGCTCCACCGCGGAAGACGGGACCGGCGATCACAGCCCGTTCACGACCGCCATCCTGAAGAACCTCACCGTGCCCGGGCTCGACATCCGGCTCGCCTTCGGCCGGGTCCGCGACGAGGTGATGAAGGCCACCGGCAACAAGCAGGAGCCGTTCGTGTACGGCTCGCTCGGCGGCGGCAACGTGTCGCTGGTGCCGGCGCCGGCAGTGACGCAGGAGGCGACCGCCAGCGACGTCAAGGCCGACTACGATCTGGTCGCCAGGATCGGCTCGCGCCGCGCCTGGGAGGTGTTCCTCGCCACTTACAAGACCGGCTTCTATGCCGATCTGGCCCGCGCCCAGATCGCGAGTCTGACCGATCAGGTCCCGAGCGGCGAGCCCCCGTCGGCGGCAGGCCAGATCACGACCGCGGCGGTCGATCCCGGCACGCCGGCGCCGGGGCGCGAAGTGAGTTCCCGGGAGGCGCTGGACTGGGATCGCGTCAAGGACAGCAACGACATTGCGGCGCTGCAGAAATTCATCAAGCGATATCCGGATTCGCCGCGGTCGATCGCCGCGCAGAGCCGCGTCGAATTGCTGCAGCAGATCGCCCGCGAGCGGGAGCAGCGCGCCCGCGCCGAGCGCGAGGCCGCGGCGCGGGCGGCGGAACTGGCGAAGCTCCAGGCCGCGCAGAAAAAGGCCGAGGAAGCCGCCACGCGCCAGCGCGAGCAGGACGAACGCCGCGCCCAGAAAGCCGAGGCCGAGGCCAAAGCCAAGGCGGAGGACGCCGAGCGCAAGGCGGCCGAAGCCAAGCGCAAGGCCGACGAGGCCGACCGTCAGAAGTCCGCCCAGGAAGCCGCGGCGCTGCGCGCGGAAAGTGAAAAGCGCGCCAGGCAGGCCGAGGACGAGCGGCGCAAGGCCGCGGAGGCGGCCATTCAGGAGACCGTCTGCAAGGATCAGCAGGCCCAATTCGACGCGCTCAACAGCAAGAGCGACGCGCCCTCGGCGCTCGACGATATGAAGGTGTTGGCCAAATCGATCACCTGCAGCCGGCTGCAGCCGATGGTCGCCATGGCGATCGACCGGCTGAAGCTCGAAGCCGACAAGCGCGCCGCCGCGATGCCGAACTCGCCGCAACTCGTTCGCTCCGCGCAGACCGAACTGGCGCGGATCGGCTGCCTGACCGACAAGCCGAACGGCGTGCTCGGCGACCCGACCAGGACGGCGCTGGGGCGCTATTTGAGCATCAAGGGACAATCATCGAGCGATCTCAGCGTGACAGAGGCGCTGGTGGCGGACCTCGGCAAGCAATCGGGCCGGGTGTGCCCGCTGGTGTGCAAAGCGGGCGAGATCGCCAAGGGCGATGCTTGTATCGCGAGCGAGAAGCGCGACGAGCCGAAAGCGGCGGCGCGCCGCCAGCGCGACGACGAAGACGACCGCGCGGCGCGGCGCAAGCCGGCCCGCCGCGAAGCGCAACAGGAGCGTCGTCAGTCGCGGCCCGAACCGCGCGCCCGGCAGCAGGCGACGTCGCGGCCGAGCGGCGGCGCCGCCGCGATGATCGGCGTCGGCTTCTGAGCGCGGGTCGACCGAACTGATCGATCCGGCAGCAGCGCCGGACGAGGCCAGCAGATCCGGCACCGTCGATGCCGGACGGGCGTGAAAGAGGTGATCGATGCTCGACTATCCATGCCTGACGCGTCGCGCGATCGCGGCGACCGGGTTCGTGGCGACCCTCGCCGTGCTGCAGGTGTCCGCCACCCACGGCGCGGTCGCCAGCAACGAGACCATCACCGCGCCCGTCAGCCTCGGCGTCATCGCGCAGGGTGTCGCCACCTCGACCACCGAAGCGGTGGTCGCGACGTCGGGCGCGATGGCGAAAGCACCGGTCGCGGCGACGAAGCGGATGCGCGTTGCGACGGCCGCGCGAACCTTGCGCCGCACCGAGGCGAGCTCGGCGCCCGCCGGGTCGTGGTGGCAGCGGCGCCACATCGTCCTGATGCTGGGCATCGGCTATTGAGTCCTGCCCCGCCGTCACCGCCGTGCAAGACCGACGTTGAAAGATGGCCACGTGACGCGATCAGCGTGACGGATCCACGACACCGCCCGCACTCACCGTGGCGCCGAAAGCCGACGTCGCGGCTGATTGACAGTGGCGACCGGCACGGTTTGATACTATGAAGACCACTGATTGAAGTCAGGTCGCCGTCCGGCTCCGGCTGGATCGGCGCCCCATCTCAGGACCGGGGTTGAATGAAGATCCGCATCGCGTTGCTCGTCCTCCTCACGCTGCTGACGGCGCCGGCGACCCGATCGAATGCCGCGGACGATCGCGGCGGGCGCGTCGCGCTGGTGATCGGCAACGCCAAATATCCCGACTCCGAGAAGCCGCTCAAACAGCCGGTCAACGATGCGCGCGAACTGGCCGACGAGTTGAAGCGCGACGGCTTCGACGTCGATGTCGGCGAGAATCTCGGCGGCGATGCGATGCGGCGCGCCTTCGACCGGCTGTACAATCGCGTCAAGCCGGGTTCGGTCGCGCTGGTGTTCTTCAGCGGCTTCGGCATCCAGTCCGGACGGCAGAGCTACATGATCCCGGTCGACGCCCAGATCTGGACCGAGCCGGACGTCCGCCGCGACGGCATCGGCCTCGAGACCGTGCTCGGCGAGCTCAACAGCCGCGGCGCCACCGTCAAGATCGCGCTGATCGACGCGTCGCGCCGCAATCCGTTCGAACGCCGGTTCCGCAGCTTCTCGGCCGGCCTCGCCCCGATCATCGCGCCCGGCGGTTCGCTGGTGATGTACTCCGCCGCACTGAGTTCAGTCGTGAGTGACAATGGCGGCGATCGCAGCCTGTTCGTCAGCGAACTGCTCAAGGAAATCCGCGTGCCGGGGCTCGGCGCCGAGGAAGCGCTCAACCGCACCCGCGTCGGCGTCACCCGGGCGTCGCGCAGCGAACAGGTGCCGTGGATCTCGTCGTCCCTGGCGGAGGATTTCGCCTTCGTGCCCGCGGCCGCCACGGCCGCGAGCGACAGCGCGCCGAAGCCCGCCGCGACCGCCGCGCCCGCGACCAGCCCGATCGTCGATCGCACCCCGCCGGAGGCGCCGGCCGCCCCCAAGCCGGTCGAGGCCAAACCCGCCGAAATCAAGCCTGCCGAAACCAAGCCGGCCCCGACGCCACCCGTCGCAGCCGCGGAGCCCAAGCCCGCGCCGCTACCGGCCGCCGCGCCCGACAAGCCGGCCGAACTCGCCAAGCAGATCGAGCTGCCGAAGCCGATCGACGTGCCGAAGGAACTGCCCAAGGAGCTGTCGAAGGAGCTCGGCACCAAGGTCGAGCCCGCCGATCCCAAGCAGAACGACGACAAGATCAGGCTGGCGCTGCGCGACGACCCGACGGTGCAGAGCCTGAACAAGCGGATCGACGACAATCCGGCGGACGCCAACGCGCTGTATCGCCGCGGCCAGGTCTATGCCAGCAAGGGCGCCTATTGGTCGGCGATCAAGGATTTCGACGAGGCGCTCCGGCTCAACCCGCGCGACGTCGAGGCCTACAACAATCGCTGCTGGGTGCGCACTGTCGTCGATGAACTGACCGCAGCGCTCAAGGACTGCAACGAGGCGCTGCGGCTGCGTCCGAATTTCGTCGACGCGCTGGACAGTCGCGGCCTGCTCAACCTCAAGAACGGCCAGAACAAGAACGCGATCGCCGATTTCGACGCGGCGCTCAAGATCAATCCGCGGTTGACGTCGTCGCTGTATGGCCGCGGCCTCGCCCGGCAGCGCGCCGGGATGAAATCCGAAGGCGAGATCGATATCACCACCGCCAAGGGGATGGACCCCAACATCGTGAAGGAGTTCGACAGCTACGGGGTGCGCTGAGTGCGACGCACCGCCTCAGCGGCGTGTTGAACCTTCTCCGCCCCGGCAGCGACGATTGATCGAGACGGATTTTGATAGACCTCAACCGTGTTGCAGAGATCGCCTGAGGGCGGAGGGATAACGCCATGTCGACCACATCCAGTCTCGGGATTTTCCGCGTCCTCCTCGGTGTCGGCACCGCGCTGTCGTTCGGCGCCGGCATGGCGTTCGCCGCCGACGACGCCACCGAAGACCAGATCCTGCGCGCGCTGGCGCCCAAGAAACCGCTGACGCGCAGCCTGTCGCCGTCGCGGCCGGCAGCCGAGCCCGCCGAGCGGCAGTTCGTCGATACGCTGCGCAACCGCCCGACCCGGTCGCTGTCGTCGAGCGAGCGCGAGCAGATCGCCGCGATGGCGAAGGACAAGCCGAACATCGATCTGGAAATCACCTTCGAGTACAATTCGGCGAATATCAGCCGCAAGGCCGAGCCCGCCGTCGAGGCGCTCGGCAAGGCGCTGGCCAATCCGGACCTCAGGGGATCGACCTTCGTGGTCGCCGGCCACACCGACAGCATCGGCAGCGACAACTACAATCAGGACCTGTCCGAACGGCGCGCCGACACGATCAAACGCGTCCTCGTCGAGAAATACGGCATCGCCGGCGCCGACCTCGTGACCGTCGGCTACGGCGAGAGCAAGCCGAAGAACGCCGACAATCCCACCGACGCGTCCAACCGGCGGGTGCAGGTGGTCAACATGACCAGCCAGACCACCGCCTCCAAGTGATACCGGATGCACCGAACGTGATCGCGTCTCGGCAATTCGGCGCCCCGCTCCCGGCGGGGCGCTTTTGCGCTTTTGTCGAGTCGTGGCGGTGTGTAGATTGCGGCCCGCGGTTGCGCACCGGACGTTTGGTTTTCAGTGTTCGTCGATTCGAATCCGCTGAATGATCGAACTGATGAAGCGAACTTCCGAATCGAGACCTGATCGAGTGCGCTCATGACCAAGCTGTGGATCGAGCTGGCCGCGCCGTCCCGCTGCAGATCGATGATCGTTTCGGCCGGCCCGCGCCGCGCCGCGCGCATTGCGCCGAATCTCCCCATCGCCACCCGCGCGATTGCGGTTCTCGGATTCGCGGTTCTGGGATTCGCGAATGCGGCGATCGCCGCCGAGAAAGCGGCGCCGCCGGCGCCGGGCGTGCAGGTCACCGTCGCCAAGGCGACCAACGCCTGCTTCTCCGACATGGTGCGCGTCACCGGCTTCGTGGTGCCGCGCCGCGAGGCCGCGGTGATCGCCGACAGCGACGGCAAGGTCACCGAGGTGCTGGTCCGCGAGGGCGATCTGGTCACCGACAATCAGGAACTGGTGCGCACCGTCGGCGCGACAGGGGCGAAATCGCTGCGCGCGCCGGCCGCCGGACTGATCACCGAGTTGCGCACCGCCGTCGGTGCCCCGGCGTCGCCGCTCGCCGGCCCGGTGGCGCGCATCGCCGTCGGCAACGAGATCGAGATCGAAGCCGAAGTGCCGAGCATCCACGCGCTCAAAGTCACGGCCGGCGCGCCCGCGCGCATCGGCCGCGACGACGGGCCGGATCTGGTCGGCAAGGTGCGGCTGATCGCGCCGCAGATCGACCGCAAGACCCAGCTCGGCAAGGTCCGGATCTCGGTCACCAACACGCCGTCGCTGAAGATCGGGATGTTCGTCCGCGCCACCATCGACGCGCGGCGGAGCTGCGGCGTCGCGATCCCGCGATCGGCGATCGACCATCTCAAGGTGCAGGTGGTGAAGGGCGGCACCGTCGAGACCCGCCGGGTCAAGGTCGGGCTGGTGTCCGACAGCAGCATCGAGATCCTCGACGGGGTCCGCGAAGGCGAGCTCGTCGTCGCCGATTCCGGCACCTCGCTGCACGACGGCGACCCGATCAAGCCGATCTTCCTCGACGAATTCGACCGATCGCGAGCACGCTAATGGGCCTCAACGTCTCCTCCTGGTCGATCCGGCATCCGCTGCCCTCGATCGTGTTCTCGATCATCCTGCTGGCGCTGGGCTGGATCAGCTTCACCAAGCTCGCGGTGACGCGGCTGCCGAGCGCCGACATCCCGGTGATCTCGGTGGCGGTGGCGCAGTTCGGCGCGGCCCCGGCCGAGCTGGAAGCGCAGGTCACCAAGACCATCGAGGACGGCGTCTCCGGCGTCGAGGGCGTCCGCCACATTGCCTCGTCGATCACCGACGGGCTGTCGGTCACGACGATTCAGTTCGCGCTCGAGACCAACACCGACCGCGCGCTGAACGACATCAAGGACGCCATCACCAGGGTCCGCAGCAACCTGCCGCAGAACGTCAACGAGCCGCTGATCCAGCGCGTCGACGTGATCGGCCTGCCGATCCTCACTTACGCGGCGATCTCGCCCGGCAAGACGCCGGAGCAATTGTCGTGGTTCGTCGACGACGTGGTCAAGCGCGCGCTGCAGGGCGTGCGCGGCGTGGCGCAGGTCGAGCGCATCGGCGGCGTCGAGCGCGAGATCCTGGTGTCGCTCGATCCGGACCGGCTGAAGGCCGCGGGCCTGACCGCGCTCGACGTGTCGCGACGGCTGCGCGGCACCAATGTCGACCTCGCCGGCGGCCGCGCCGAAATCGGCCGCAACGACCAGGCGATCCGCACCTTGGCCGGCGCGAAAACGCTGAACGACCTCGCCGGCACCATGATCAGCCTGCCGTCCGGCGGCGAAATCCGCCTCGACGACCTCGGCACCGTGACCGACACCATCGCCGACCGCCGCACCTTCGCCCGCGTCAACGGCGAGCCGGTGGTGGCGCTCGGCATCAAGCGCTCCAAGGGCGCCAGCGACGTCGTGGTCGCGGAAGCCGTGCAGAAGCGGATCGAGGCCCTGAAGGCGCAGCATTCCGACGTCGATCTCAAGCTGATCGACACCTCGGTCGACTACACCAAAGGCAATTACGAAGCCGCGATCTCGACGCTGTTCGAGGGCGCGATCCTTGCGGTGATCGTGGTGTTCCTGTTCCTGCGCGACCTGCGCGCCACCGTGATCGCCGCGATCTCGCTGCCGCTGTCGATCTTCCCGGCGTTCTGGGCGATGGACATGCTGGGCTTCTCGCTGAACCTGGTCAGCTTCCTCGCCATCACGCTGTCGACCGGCATTCTGGTCGACGACGCCATCGTCGAGATCGAGAACATCGTCCGCCATATGCGGATGGGCAAATCGCCCTATCAGGCGGCGATCGAGGCCGCCGACGAAATCGGCCTCGCGGTGATCGCGATCTCGCTGACCATCATCGCGATCTTCGCGCCGGCGAGCTTCATGTCCGGCATCGCCGGACAGTTCTTCAAGCAGTTCGGCATCACGGTTTCGGTGCAGGTGTTCTTCTCGCTGCTGGCGGCGCGCTTCATCACGCCGGTGCTCGCCGCCTATTTCCTCAAGAACGTCTCGCACGAGGAGAAGCCGCCGGGCCGCGTCCTGCAGGCCTACACCCGCATGGTGACGTGGTCGGTGAAGCACTACTACCTCACGGTGCTGATGGGGCTCGGGGTGTTCGCCGCGTCGATCTGGAGCATCGTGCTGCTGCCGCAGGGCTTCCTGCCGGCGCAGGACACCGCGCGCTCGGTGATGGCGATGGAGCTGCCGCCCGGCACCCAGATCCGCACCACCGAAAAGACCACCGAGCGGATCGTCACGCTGTTGCGCCAGCGGCCCGAGGTGCGCAGCGTGTTCGTCGACGGCGGAAGGGTGCCGCCGGGCATCCAGGAGGTCCGCCGCGCCTCGCTGATCATCAACTACACGCCGAAGGGCGACCGCAAGATCACCCAGCGCGACCTCGAACTGGCGATCAGCAAGGATCTCGACCAGATTCCCGACATCCGCTATTGGTTCCTCGACGAAAACGGCCTGCGCGCAATCTCGCTGGTGGTGACCGGCGCCGACAGCAACATCGTCAACAACGTCGCCCAGGAACTGGCGGCGCAGATGAAGCGCATCCCGATCATCTCCAACGTGATCTCCGAGACCTCGCTCGACCGGCCCGAATTGCGGATCCAGCCGCGCGCCGATCTCGCCGCCCGGCTCGGCGTCTCGACCGAGAGCCTGTCCGAAACAATTCGCGTCGCCACCATCGGTGACGTCGGCCCGGCGCTCGCCAAATTCGACGCCGGCGACCGGCTGGTGCCGATCCGGGTGCAGCTCGAGGACGGCGCGCGCGGCGAGCTCGGCGTGCTGGAGCAGCTCCAGGTGCCGATCTTCGGCGGCCGCGGCTCGGTGCCGCTGTCGGTGGTCGCCGACATCAAGTTCGACCAGGGCCCGACCAGCATCAACCGCTACGACCGCGAACGTCAGGCCACCGTGGCCGCCGATCTGGTCGGCAACGCCGCGCTCGGCGACGCCACCAAGCTGATCAACGATCTGCCGGTGATGAAATCGCTGCCGAAGGGCGTCCGCGTCAGCCCCTCCGGCGACGCCGAAAGCCTGAACGAACTCTCGGACGGCTTCGCCACCGCGATCTCGGCCGGCCTGATGATGGTCTATGCGGTGCTGGTGCTGCTGTTCGGCACCTTCCTGCAGCCGATCACCATCCTGTTCTCGCTGCCGCTGTCGATCGGCGGTGCGATCGCCGCGCTGCTGGTCACCGGCAAGCAGCTCACCACGCCGGTGTGGATCGGCATCCTGATGTTGATGGGCATCGTCACCAAAAATGCGATCATGCTGGTCGAGTTCGCGCTGGAGGCGATCCGCGAGGGCAAGCCTCGCGAAGCGGCGATGATCGACGCCGGCCAGAAACGCGCCCGGCCGATCGTGATGACGACCATCGCCATGGTGGCCGGCATGGTGCCGAGCGCGCTGGCGTTCGGCGCCGGCGGCGAATTCCGCTCGCCGATGGCGCTGGCGGTGATCGGCGGCCTGATCTTCTCGACGGTGCTGTCGCTGATCTTCGTGCCCGCGATGTTCATGATGATGGACGATGTCGGCCGGCTGTTCTGGCGGTTCGGCAAATTGCTGCTCACCCATCACGGCGACGACGAAGATACCGGCAGGACGCCCGGCCCGCCCGCGCCGCCGAACCCCACGCCCGCGCCGGCCACAGCCGCGCCGGCCAGCGTCGCGCCGGCGAAGAGCCTGTCGTTCTGGCGAAGCAAGTAAGCGAACCGGAGTGCCGCGATCGGCGATTTGATGGCGCGTCGCGAACGCTGCGCGTCGGCGCGCACAACTGGAATCTATGATTCCTGGAGCCGTTCTGCTTCTGATGGAATCAGCGCTCGCGATCCGGTTGCCGCCGTCATCCTGAGGCGCCCGCTGGGCCGCGCTGTGCGCGGCGGCGGGCCTCGAAGGATGGGCCGCAGGCACGCGGGCCGCATCCTTCGAGGCTCGCTGCGCTCGCACCCCGGATCAAGTCCGGGGCAGGCTCTCAGGATGACGACTCTGCACGCGAGGTCGATGAAGCGCTCTGGTTTCGGCTGACATCCGACGCGCGGCCTCGACGGGCCCGCAGTGCGTATGGATTCCGGGTCTGCCCTGCGCCGCAGCGCATCCCGGAATGACGACGACGATGTCGTCGATTCCCGATCAGCGCTCCTGGCTGCGCGCGACTTGCGTCAGGCGGCCCATGTTCTTCAGCAGGATGCGGCCGCGGTGCAGATCGAGGATGCCGTCCTTGCGCCAGCTCTGCAGCTGGCGGTTGACGCTCTCGCGCGCCGCGCCGACGAACACGCCGAGCTGCTCCTGCGAGATGTGCACCTCGGCGCCGAAATCGGCCGCGAGCGCGCACAGTCTTCGGGCCAGCCGCACCGGCAGCGGCTGCAGCACCGATTCCTCCATGCGCTCGCTCATCCAGCGGATGCGCTGGCACAGCAGTGCGATCAGTTTCACCGCGAGCTTCGGTTCGCGCTCGAGATGACCGAGGAAATCGTCACGCCGCAGCACGAACAGTTCAGTGGGTTCGCCGGCCGTGGCGTCGGCGGTGCGGCTCTGGCCATCCAGCACCGCGACCTCGCCGAACAAATCGCCGGGGCCGAGGAAATTCAGCGTCAGCCGGCTGCCGTCGGAGGCGCCGGTCTCGATCCGGATCTGGCCGCGCCGCACGCCGAACAACGCGTCGCCGTCGTCACCCTTCTGGAACAACATTTCGCCGGCATTGAGCTGCTGCGTATGACACAGCCCGGCGATCCGCTGCAGTTCCTCGGGACCGAGATCGGCGAACAAGGGATTCAGCTTCAGAATGACCGCGAATTCGGCCTGCGTACTCATCGCGATGATCGCCCCCAGAATGTCACTTACCGTTTAGCCGCGTGAGAGGGACAATGGTTCAAACAAAATGTGCCACGCGTCACAGAATGTCCGGCTCTCACTGCGGTATTTTGCCCGGCCGCCGCACACGAGGCTCGCCGCCGATCCGAAATTCCGGTTTGATCGCGCCTGATCCGATCGGTCACATCGGACGCGCGTCACGATACGCGGTGCGTCGTGGCGCGGCCGAGCGATACACGCGCGCGACATTGCGCCTTGGGAAGTGGTCATGAAACTCAGCAAGCTTGCCGGCATCCTGATCGCGGTGATCGTCGTCGCGGCCGTGCTGCTGGTCGTGGTCGGAATTCCGTCCGGTGCCGTGACCTCGGCGATCCAGTCCCGCATCGAACGCGACACCGGCTATCGGCTCGCGATCGGCGGCGCGAGCAAGATCAGCCTGTTTCCGGGCTTCAGCGTCACGCTGAACGATGTGACGCTGCAGGATCCGAACGACCGCAATCCCGACAGCCGCTTCACCATCGGGCGCGTCCGCGCCGAACTGCCGCTCGGCAGCGTGATCTCGGGCAAGCCACGGGTCACCGAGCTGACGCTGACAAAGCCCGAGCTTCGCGTCCCGCTGATCCGCGAGCGCGCGCCGACCGCCTCGTCGCCACCGTCGCCCGCCATCCGCAACGGCCGACAGATCGACACGGTCATCGACCGCGTCATTGTCGAAGACGGCGTCGTGGTGATGGCGAATGCGGCGGACCGCGTCGAGGACCGGATCGAGCGCATCAATGCCGAGATCACGATCGATGCCGAGCGCCGCGTCAGCGCGGTCGGCGGCGCGCAGCTCGGCGGCAAGCCGGCGACATTCGACATCAAGGCGTCTCCGCCCGCCGCGGATGCGCAGCCGGTGCCTGTCGAACTCAAACTCGAGGCGCCCGATCTGCTGCGCGCGCCGCTGGCGGCCAAGGCCGAGGTCCGGCTGCGCGGCGCGCTGCTGCAGATCAACGGCCTGTCCGGCACGCTCGGCGACGGCGCCTTCAACGGCTGGGCCTCGGCCGATCTCGCCGGCAAGCCGCGGCTCAAGCTCGATCTCGATTTCCAGCGGCTCGATCTCGGCCATCCGCGCACGCCCGCGCAGCCCCCCGGCGCGCCGTGGAGCGACGCCCGGATCGATCTGTCGGGGTTGAACTATGTCGATGCCGAGCTGCGGCTGTCGGCGAACGCGCTCAATCTCGGCGCGGCGCATTTCGCCCCGGCGTCGATCGACGCCAAACTCATCGGCGGCGTGGTCACCGCGCAGTTCTCGCAGATCGGCGTCTATGGCGGCGAGGCGGAGGGCCAGCTCGGCATCGACGCCTCGCAGCGGACGCCGTCGTTCAGCCTGCGCGGCGACCTCGACGGTGTCCGGGCGCTGCCGCTGCTCAGTGGGCTCGCCGAATTCGACAGGATCGACGGCAAGATGCAGGCGAAGCTGGCGCTGCGCGGCAGCGGCGACAGTCCGCGCGCGATCATGGCGAGCCTCGCCGGCACCGCTTTCGTCAATGTCCGCGACGGCGAGATCCGCGGCCTCAACGTCGCGCGGATGATCCGCAATCTGACCAGCGCGACGCTGTCGGGCTGGCAGGAGAACGGCACCGAGGCCACCGACCTGACGCAGCTCGGCGCCTCGTTCCGGATCGCGCAGGGCAAGGCCGCGACCGCCGACCTCGCGCTGGCCGGGCCGCTGGTGCGGATGACCGGCGCCGGCACCATCGATCTCGGTGCCAAAACGCTGGCGCTCAAGGTCGAGCCGAAGCTGGTGCTGACCACGCAGGGCCAGAGCGCGCCCGGCGAACCACAAGCCGGTCCGACCGCCGAGCCGGTCGGGCTTGGCATCCCGGTGATGATCGAGGGGCCGTGGGCGTCGCCGCGGATCTTCCCCGATGCCGCCGGCATCCTCGACAATCCGGACCAGGCCTATGCGCGGCTGCGCCAGATGGGCAAGGGCCTGTTCGGCGCGCTCGGCGGCGGCGCGAACAGCAGCGCGGGCGGCGCACCGGGGGCGGACAATCCGCTCGGCGGCGCGCTCGGCGAAAGCATCGGCCGGCTGATCCAGCAGGGCCTGCAAAGCGGCGGCGCCGCCGGACCGTCCACCGGCGCCACGCCATCGCAGCCGCCGCCGCAACAGCCCGGTGCGCCGCCCGCCGACCGCATCGACAACGATGCCGCCATGAACGCGATCATGAAGCAGCTGTTTCGCGGCCAATAGGCCGCCCTCCTCGTCCCGCCCCCGTCCGGGCCGAGCCCGCGGCAGCGCTCGCCCCGCATTCTGTGATAAGACCAAGTCCGGTCCCGCGCGGCCCGCCGGTCAGCGGCGCTGTGCGGCTGCAAAGGAACAGAATGCCCGGCCTCGAGACCATCCCCCGAACGCGACGTCGCGGCCTGTTCGCGAAATACGTCACGTCGCTGGTCGGGCTGGTGGTGTTCGTGCTCGCGGTCAACGGCGCGCTGGAAATCTGGTTCAGCTATCGACAGACCCGCACGGCGCTGATCGACGCGATGGCGGAGAAGGCCGAAGCGAGCGCGCGGCGGATCGCGCAGGCGATGACCGAGCTCGAGCGCCAGATCAGTTGGACCACGCGCGCCAGCGTGCAGACGCTGGAGCAGCGCCGCACCGACTACACCCAGCTCATGCAGCAGGTGCCGGCGATCAGCCAGCTCGCGCTGATCGACGGCCAGGGCCGCGAGGCGCTGCGCCTGACCCGCTCGACGGGACCGGGCGGTGGCGAGGAATTCTGGCGCGATCCGCAGGTCGCACGGGCCGCCGAAACCGGCGTGTCGATCGGCCAGACCCGCTTCCGCAACGGACGTCCGTTCATCGTCGTCGCGGTGGCGCATGCCGGACGCGACCCGGCGATCACCGTGGCCGAGATCGACCTGCGGTTTCTGTCGGAACTGGTCGGCGACGCCCAGGCCGGCAAGGTCGGGATCGCCTATGTGATCGACCCCGCAGGCCGATTGCTGGCGAGTTCGCGCGACAGCGACACCCTCGGCGACGACATTGCGAGCCGGCGTCAGGTCGCCGCGCTGTTGCGCGATCCGCCGCAGGCGTTGGCGTCGGGACAGGACGGCGACGGCAACGCGATGCTGGTGGCGTCGCGCCCGGTGGCGAAGCTCGGCTGGTTCGTGCTGTTCGAACAGCCGCGCAGCCAGGCCTTCGCATCGATCGGCGAAGTGCTGCTGCGAATCGCCGGCCTGATCGCGCTCGGCCTGATCGTCGCGATCATCGCCAGCATGCTGCTGGCGCGGCGGATGCTGGTGCCGATCGACGCGCTGCGCGCCGGCGCCAGCCGGCTCGGCGGCGGCGATTTCGGCCAGCGCATCGAAGTCCGCACCGGCGACGAGCTGGAAGAGCTGTCCGATCAGTTCAACAGCATGGCCGGCCAATTGCGGGAGACCTATGCGGGGCTCGAAAGCAAGGTCGAGGAGCGCACCCGCGACCTCGAGCGGTCGATCAACGAACTGAAGGCGCTGGAAGAAGTCGGCCGCGCCATCGCCTCCTCGCTCGATCTCGATGCGGTGCTACCGACGGTGGCGGCGCGGGCGCTGGAGATCACCCGCGCCGATGCGGTGCTGATCTTCAGCTACGATCCGCTGCAGCGGCGGTTCGATCTCGCCGAAGCCAAGGGCATCGACCCGCCGACCGACGGCGGCGTGGCCTATGCGTCGATCGACGCCGACGGCAGCGTGCTCGGCGACGCCGCGCAGTCCGGCCAGCCGATCGCGGTGCCGGATCTGTCCGCCGCGCCCGACCATCCTCTGAAGGCGCTCGCGCTCGCCGCCGGCTTCGCCTCGGTGCTGGTGGTGCCGCTGCTCGACCAGCACGGCGCGCTCGGCGCGCTGGTGGTGCTGCGGCGCAGCGCCGGCGACTTTGCCGACAATCTGATCGGGCTGATGCGCACCTTCGCGCATCAATCGGAACTGGCGATGCGCAACGCCCGGCTGTTCCGCGAGGTCGACCACAAGGGCCGCGAACTGGCCAGCGCCCACGACACCGTGCAGCTTCAGGCGGCGCAACTGCGGGAGCAGACCGATCAGCTCAAAGACTGGAATCGCTCACTCGAGGAGCGCGTCGAAAAGCAGCTCGGCGAGATCGAACGGATCCGGCGGCTGGAGCGCTTCCTCGCGCCGCAGGTGGCGCAACTGATCGCCTCCTCCGACGGCCATGACGCACTGCTCGACAGCCATCGCCGCGAAGTCACCGTGGTGTTCTGCGATCTGCGCGGCTTCACCGCCTTCACCGAAGCCTCCGAGCCGGAAGAGGCGATGAACGTGCTGCGCGAGTATCACGCAGCTTTGGGCGAACTGATCTTCCGCTACGAAGGCACCCTCGACCGCTTCGCCGGCGACGGCGTGATGATCCTGTTCAACGCCCCGATCCCGTTCGCCGATCATACCCGACGCGCGGTGAAGATGGCGGTCGAGATGCGCGACGCGCTGGCCACGCTGACCGAAAAATGGAGCCATCGCGGCCACAGCCTCGGCTTCGGCATCGGCATCGCGGTCGGCTATGCGACGATCGGCCAGGTCGGTTTCGAGCACCGGCTGGAATACGCCGCGATCGGCAGCGTCACCAACCTCGCCTCGCGGCTGTGCGCCGAAGCCGCGCCGGGCCAGATTATCGTCAGCCAGCGCGCCTATGCGATGGTCGAGGACTGGGCCGAGGCGCAGCCGATCGAACCGCTGACGCTGAAAGGCTTCAGCCGCCCGATACCGGCCGTCGAAATTCTGCGCTGGCGTGAAACCTCCGACGCCGCTGCGGACACCCATGAGACGCGCCCCGCGGCCAGCGCCGGCCGCGCGTCGTGAGCGCTTGGCGCGGCGGACGCCGCATGATTAGAGTTGCAGGCGGACTTGCATGTCATTCGGGATGCAGGACGGGACAGAGGGTGTGACGATGAACTTTGGGATCGCGAACGGCCCTGCCCGCGACATTCTCCAGCGCGGCGTGAGCGCTCTGCTGATCGCAACACTGTGCGCGACCGCGCTGCCGGCGCGCGCCGCCGACGAGGCGGAGCCCAATGCGGTCAAGGGCCAGGCGGTGACGGTGCTGAAGGCGGCCAAATCCTGCTTTCCGGCGATCGTCGAAGTCTCCGGCTTCCTGATCCCACGCGACGAAATCTCGATCCGCCCCGACCGCCCCGGCGCGCGGGTCACTGAGGTGATGGCCGACGCCGGCGAAATCGTCGCGCAGGGCCAGGCGTTGGCGAAACTCGCCGGGCCCGACAGCGGATCGACGATCTCCGCGCCGGTCGCGGGCCTCGTCTCCAGCTCCACCGCGGTGATCGGATCGCCGGCCTCGGCGAAGGGCGAAGCGTTGTACACCATCATCGCGCGCAGCGAATTCGATCTGGTCGGCCAGGTGCCGACGCGCAATCTCGCGCAGCTCGCGGTCAACCAGACCGCCGCGGTCAAGATCGTCGGGGTGCCCGACGAGATCGAAGGCCGGGTGCGGCGCGTGTCGTCGACGGTGGAGCCCAACAGCCAGCTCGCCAGCGTGTTCGTCGGCGTCAGCTCGACCAAGCGGCTGTTGTCCAACGCCTCGGGCCGCGCGATGATCAAGACCGGCGAAAGCTGCGGCATCTCGGTGCCGCTGACGGCCGTGCTCTACAGCTCGGCCGGCACAGTCGTGCAGGTGGTGCGGCGCCAGACGGTCGAGACCAAGCGCGTCGAGGTCGGGCTGATGAACGGCGGCAATGTCGAGATCCGCGAAGGCCTGCAGGAAGGCGACATCATCGTCGCCCGTGCCGGCGCGTTGCTGCGCGAAGGCGACCCGGTGCGCCCGGTGGTCGCCGACGCGAAGCCGGCCGAGAAGTAACCGCTACGCGGCGCTGCATCGCCACGCGGATCGCGTCATTTTCATCGCACAACTAACTGAACTCGATCAGCGCCTGCACGACGAAGGTCGCTCCGACTGTTGGCCGAATAGTTCCAGAGTATCACCCCCAATCGCAAACATCGCCCCGCTTATCACCGCACGCGGATCAAACTCGTAGTTACACGGATGGGACGTTTACCGGCGACGCATCAAATAGCGGCCGCGGCGGGTGCGGCCCGCTGCTACGTTAACGCTAACATCATGAGTTCCGACATATCCGGGGGTTCGGCCACTCGCACGACGATCGGAACAACAGATGCGACTGACGATTACGCGCGCCGTCCTTCTTTTTGGGCTCATCATCGGGTCCGGCATGACGGCGATTTTTGGGGCAAGCCTGTATGGGCTGTCGCAACTCAAGGTCGGCGGACCGCTGTATGACCAGATCAAACTCGGCAACGATCTGGTGGCCGACATCCTGCCGCCGCCCGCTTACGTGATTGAAGCCTATCTGGAGGCGACGCTGGCGATCGAGGAGCCCGATTCGTTCCCGCTCCGCCGCGAGCGGCTCGGCCGACTTAAGAAAGAATACCAGGACCGCCACGCATTCTGGCTCACCGCGCCGCTCGATCCGGCGATCAAGGCACGCCTGATCGACGATTCCGACCGCGAAGTGAAGAAGTTCTGGGACATTCTGGAGGCCAGCCTGTTCCCGGCGATCGAGAGCAAGGATCCCGACACGGCGATGCAGGCCTACAGGGACCTGACCAAGGCCTACACGGCGCATCGCGCCATCATCGACGATATCGTCAAACGGACCAACGATCTGAATGCCGCAACCGAAGCGGCGACGGCGGTGCGCGCGGCCGATCTCAACTATCTGCTGTGGGGTGTATCGTCCGCGGTCTTCTTATTGTTCATCGCGGGCCTGACCGGGATCGTGAAAGGCGTGATCGCGCCGATCACCGGGATGACGGAGGTGATGCGCCGTCTCGCTGACGGAGACCGCTCGGTGGCGATTCCCGCGATCGAGCGCGGCGACGAGGTCGGCGCGATGGCGCGGGCGGTGCAGGTGTTCAAGGACAACGCGCTGCGGGTCGAAGCGATGGAATCCGAAAAGGGGGTGAAGGCGCGCGCCGACGCGAACCGTCGGGCTGAAATGCAGAAGATTGCCGATGAGTTGGATGGCGCGATCGGCAGGATCGTCCAAACCGTGACGGCGACGTCCACCGAAATGGAAGCGGCCGCAAGCCAACTGGCTGGCAACGTCGATTCCACGCAGCGGCTGGCAACTACCGTGGCGACCGCTTCACAACAGTCCAGCGCGACCGCACAATCAACCGCCGTCACCTGCAACGAGGTCGCCTCGTCCGCATCCCAGATCGGACAGCAAGTCCGGCAGGCGCAAAACATCTCACAGGCCGCCGTCCGGCAGGCGCAGGAGACCAACGCGCGTATCGCCGACCTTTCGACCGCGGCCGGTCGTATCGGCGATGTCGTCAATCTGATCAACGCGGTCGCGGCACAGACCAATTTGCTGGCGCTCAATGCGACGATCGAAGCCGCCCGCGCCGGCGAGGCGGGACGCGGCTTTGCCGTCGTCGCCTCGGAGGTCAAGGCGCTCGCATCCCAGACCGCAAAAGCGACCGAGGAGATTACCGAACAGATTTCCCAAATGAAGACGGCGACCGAATTGTCGGTGTCGGCGATCGAAGCGATCGGCACCACCATTCTTCAGATCTCGGAAATCTCGGATGCGACCGCATCGGCGGTCGACCAGCAGGGCGCCGCGATGCGCGAGATTGCCGTCAGCGTCCGGGAGTCGGCGGACGCGGCGACCGACGTCTCAAACACGATCGGGACGGTGCGCGAGGGCGCCGAGGACACCGGCTCGGCGTCCGCGCATGTCCACGATCTGGCCGCCTCGCTGCTCGCGGAAAGCCGCCACCTCAAGACCGAGGTCGACCGCTTCTCGGCAGCGGTGCGCGCCGCTTGATCAAGTCTTGCGAGACTACGCGCTGCGCGCCAGCGCGCCGTCGATCATCGCGACCGCATTGTTGAGGCCGTAGACCGCCACGAAGGAGCCGAAGCGCGGGCCTTTTTCCTGGCCGAGCAGCACCTGGTACAGCATGTTGAACCAGTCGAGCGACACGCCCGGCTTGCCGTCCTTGGCGGCCTTCTTGTGGTCGAGGAACGGCTCGCGGCGGCCGATCTCGTAGACCACGTCCTGGATCGCTTCCGCGGTCGAGTCCGGCGCCAATTGCGACAGAGCATCGCGCAGATCCTGCAAGGCGGCGCGCTCCTGATCGGTCGGATCGCGGAACACCTTCGTCGGCGCCACGAAGTCGCGATAGTAGTTGATCGCGTAGCCGACCATGGCGTCGAGCTTCGGATGGGTCTGCGGCGTCACGCCCGGCCGGTAGCGGCCGATGAAGCCCCACAGCGTCTCGGCGTTCTCGGCGTTCGACGACGACACCAGCGTCAGCAGCAGCTGGAACGTCACCGGCATGTCGGATTTCGGCGGATTGCCGCTGTGAATGTGCCAGACCGGATTGGCGAGTTGCTGCTTGGCGTCCTGCCGGCCAAAGCCGTCGAGGAACTGCTGATACTCGTCGACATTGCGCGGGATGACGTCGAAATACAGCCGCTTCGCCGCCTTCGGCTCGCGATACATGAACAGCGACAGCGATTCCGGCGAGGCGTAGCGCAGCCATTCATCGATGGTGAGACCGTTGCCCTTCGACTTGGAGATCTTCTGGCCCTTGTCGTCGAGGAACAGCTCGTAGTTGAAGCCCTCCGGCGGCGTGCCGCCGATCGCCTGCGCGATCTTGCCGGACAGCTTCACCGAATCGATCAGGTCCTTGCCGGCCATTTCGTAGTCGACGCCGAGCGCGGTCCAGCGCATCGCCCAGTCGGGCTTCCACTGCAATTTGCAATGCCCGCCGGTGACCGGGAGCGTCACCCGCTCCTTGGTCTCCGGATCGTCGTAGGACACCGTGCCGGCGGCGACGTCGTGATCCACGATCGGCACCTGCAGCACCACGCCGGTGCGCGGACACACGGGGAGAAACGGCGAGTAGCTCGCGGCGCGCTCTTCGCGCAGGCTCGGCAGCATGATCGCCATCACCTTGTCGAGCCGCTGCAGCACCTTCAGCAGCGTGGCGTCGAACCGGCCGGACTTGTAGTAGTCGGTCGCCGAGGCGAACTCGTAGTCGAAGCCGAAGGTGTCGAGGAAGGCGCGCAGCCGCGCATTGTTGTGCGCGCCGAACGACTCGTGGGTGCCGAACGGGTCGGGCACGCTGGTCAGCGACTTGCCGAGATGCTGCGCCAGCATCTCCTTGTTCGGCACATTGTCCGGCACCTTGCGCAGCCCGTCCATGTCGTCGGAAAACGCCAGCAGCTTGGTCTTGATCTTGTCGTCGGTCAGCACCCGGAAGGCGTGGCGCACCATGGTGGTGCGGGCGACCTCGCCGAAGGTGCCGATATGCGGCAGGCCGGACGGGCCGTAGCCGGTCTCGAACAGCACCTCGTCCTTCGGCTGCTTTTTCAGGCGGTTCACCAGCGCGCGCGCCTGCTCGAACGGCCAGGCGTTGGATTGTTCGGCGAGCGTGCGCAGGTCGGACGCGCTGGGCAGATCGGTCGTGGTCATCAAGGTCTCCAACCGCGCGAGGCGGGTCTTTCGAATTTGTCAGAACGGGCTGACGGAAAAATACCGCAGCCACAGATCGGTGTAGCGGCCCTTCTCCCAGACCCGGAACAGCGCCCAGTTCAGCGACTGGCGCAGCAGATCGTTGCCCTTGCGGACCGCGATGCCGACGCCCTCGCCGAAATAGCGACTTTCGGTGAACGGACCGCCGCTGAAGGCGCAGCAATTCTCGGAATCGGTGCCGTTGATCCAGAACGCCAGCGAGATCGCGTCGCCGAAGATGAAGTCGACCTCGCCGCGCCGCAGCGCCGCCCGCAGCGCCTCGTCGTTCGGGTAGGAATGCAACTCGGCGTCGGTGAACATTGCCTTGAGATAGGCCTCGTGCGCGGAGCCGGCGATCGCGCCGACCTTCTTGCCCTCGAGATATTCCGGGCGGATTTCCGGCAGCACCGCGTCCTTGCGGGCGACGAAACGGCCGGGCGCGCGGTAATAAGGATCGGTGAAATCGACCTTGCCGCGGGTCTGCGGCGTCACCGCCAGCGATGCGATGATGGCGTCGCCGCGATTGCTCGCCAGCGCATCGAGCAGCGTCTCGAACCGCCGCATCTGCACCGTGCAGGTGACCTTCATCTCCTCGCACAGCGCCCGCGCCAGATCGACATTGAAGCCGGCCGGATTGCCGTCGGCGCCGGTGAAATTGAACGGCGGATAGTCGGTCTCGGTGAGAAACCGGATCACGGTGAGGCGCGACAGGTCGGGCCGATCCGGGCGCCGCCGCGGGTCCCAGAATCCCGGCACGGCATGCGCAGTCGCCGCCGCGACGGCCTTGGCTTCCGCGCCGGTCTCGGCCGCGTGCGCGTCGCACAGCGGCAGCAGAGCACCGAACAGCATCAGCGCCATCAGCAATGGCCGCATCACGGCCCCGAACAATGGCCGCGCCACGGCCGATCGGCCGTTGATCAAGAACTCAATCCATGGTTGCATAGTCGGGATCCGCACCGGCGATCTTATAGACCATCCGGCGCGAGACGCGAGTGCCGTTTGCGTAAGGGCGTTCCATGGTCGCCGACCGCGCCGGACACAACGTTGCGGTGGAGCAGCGCGGCAGGCACGCGGGGACCTCGCCATGGCCGGGGCGGCCGGGCTTTCTCGCCTGCTGGAACGGGTCCGCCGTCGATGCTGCGACCGTGCCGCCGCAGAGTCCCGAACTGAATTGCCTGCGCGGTGTGCTGCCACCGAACCTGCTGGAGGCCGCCCGCCGGCGCGCCGGCGAACTCGGAACGGGTGCCGATCAGGTGCTGATCCGATGGGGCGTGATCGACGAAACGACTTATCTGCATCGACTGGCCCGGCATCTCCGGATCGCCCCCGAGGATTTTGCGCAGGTCGGCCGCGACGACACGCCGTTGTGCGACGACCAGATGCGGTTCGCCGCGGCGGCGGGGGTGATGCCGCTGCGGCAGAACGGCGACCTGGTATGGGCGATGGCGCCACGGCGGATGGCGGCGCGCACCTTGTGCGGCGTGCTGCACGATCATCCATCGCTGCGCAGCCGGTTTCGCGTCGCCCCCCAGTGCGCGATGCAGCAGTTCCTGCAGCAGACCGGTCAGGGCCTGGCGCAGCACGCGAGCTTCGGCCTGCAGCGCCGCTATCCCGCGCTGGCGGTTTCACCCTGCGATGTCGAGATCGGCTGGCGGACCGGGCTCAGGCGCGCGGCGGCCGGTGCGTTGCTGGCCGCCGCCTTGCCGCTGCTGTGCGCCGTCCATTCCGGCGTGGTCACGGCGCTGCTGTTTCTCGGCTTCATCGGATTGCGGCTGGCGGCGAGCCTGCAGCCGCGACCGCCCGCACCACGATCGGCGCGCCGGCCGGACGACGCATTGCCGATCTACACCGCGATCGCGGCGCTGTATCGCGAGGCGGCGTCGGTGGCGTCGCTGGTCGAAGCGATCGAGGCGCTGGACTATCCGCGCGAGAAACTTGACATCATTCTGGTCGTCGAGCTCGACGATCTCGCCACCCGCGCCGCGATCGCGCGGCTCGGGCCGCGACCACATCTGCGCGTGCTGATTGCGCCGGCGGTCGGGCCCAGGACCAAGCCGAAGGCGCTCAACTACGCGCTGCCGTTCGTGCGCGGCGGCATGGTGACGGTGTTCGACGCCGAGGACCGCCCGGAGCCCGATCAGCTTCGCGCCGCGCTCGACGCCTTCGCGCGCGGCGGGCCGACGACCGGCTGCGTCCAGGCCGGCCTGTGCATCGACAACATCACCCATAGCTGGCTGTCGCGGCTGTTCCTCGCCGAATATGCCGGCCAGTTCGAGGCGGTGCTGCCCGGCCTGACGCGACTGGGTCTGCCGCTGCCGCTCGGCGGCTCGTCGAATCACTTCCGCACCGCCGTGCTGCGCGAGGTGGGCGGTTGGGATGCTTACAACGTGACGGAGGATGCCGATCTCGGCTTCCGGCTGGCGCGGTTCGGCTACAGCGCCATCAGCTTCGACTCCCGCACCTTCGAAGAGGCGCCGATCGGCCTCGCCGCGTGGCTCGGCCAGCGCACCCGCTGGATGAAAGGCTGGATGCAGACCTGGTGCGTGCACATGCGCCGGCCCCGGCTGTTCTGGCGCGACGCCGGCTGGCGCGGCGTGCTGGCGCTGAACCTGTTCGTCGGCGGCAGCGTGCTGTCCGCCCTGATCCATCCGCTGCTGCTCCTGGACCTCGCCACGACAGGGCTCGCGCTCGCGCAGGGCGAGCCGCTGTCCCCGCCTTCGCCGTGGGCCTCGCTCCACGGTCTGGCCGTCGCCGCCGGATACGTCGGCAGCGCGGTCGTCGCTGCGATCGGCCTGAAGCGGATCGGTCGGCTGCACGATGCGGCCTGGCTGCTGCTGATGCCGCTGTACTGGATCTGCCTGTCGATCGCGGCCTGGCGCGCGCTCGGCGAACTGGTGTGGAAGCCGCATCATTGGCAGAAGACCGAGCACGGCGTCGCCGCGCGTGCCGCCCCTTCGCCGAAGGCCGTCGGGAAAACGCTCGTCAGAGATAGCGCTTCAGATCCGCGGCGGCCTCTTCGGGCTTCCGCTTCATGTTGAACGGGGCGACGAACCTGCCGTCCTTGTCCATCAGATAGATCAGCGCAGTATGATCCATCGTGTAGTCGCCATCCGAGGTCGGGACCTTCTTGGCGTAGACCCGGTAGCCCTTCTCGATCTTGTCGGTGGCCTCGCGCGAGCCGATCAGTCCCTTGAGATGCGGATCGAAGCTCGACAGATACTCCTTCATCGACTCCGGCGTGTCGCGCTCCGGATCGACCGAGACGAAATAGGCGTTGAGGCGGTCGGCGTCGGGACCCAGCGCCTGCAGCACCTGGGTGATCTCGAACAACGAGGTCGGGCAGACATCGGGGCAGCGGGTGAAGCCGAAGAAGATCAGCGTCGGTTTACCCTTCAGGCTCTGCTCGGTGACGATCCGGCCGTTGTGGTCGGTGAGCTGGAATGGGCCGCCGATCGACGCCGGGGCCGCGACCTTGTTCAACCCGCCGAGCAGCCACAGCACCACCACCAGGCCAACGACCAGACTGCCGGCGAACGCCGCGATGATGACGAGCGGACGGGTGGAAGAGGCTGGTGCGGCCATCGCGGAATCCTCGTCGAGAGCCGGTCGGCGAAGCGAGCGTCCGCGCACCGGCAAGATCCACACGGCGCGGCGCCGCATGTGCCGAAGCCATAGAGCGCAGCGCGGCGGCCGGCAAGCGCGCTCGCCGATCGTGGGATCACGTGATGCGGAGCGGCGCGCGTCCCGTCATCGCGACGCGGAGGCCTGTGCGTCCATATAGCACGGGCGGTACATCGACATCAGCTGCTTGCCGCGCAGGAAGATCATCTGCCGCGTCAACCCGCCGCGCTTGGCAATCCAGCGGCGGATCTCGGCCGGATACATCGTGTACAGCATCTGCGTCGCTTCGGGATTGGTGACCGCGCGACCGTTGGAGCCGAGATCCCAGGCGGCATGGAAGCCGAGATTGGCGCGCGAGGTGACGCAGATCTTGTGGTGCGGCACAGCGCCGAGCACGATGGTGCAGGCGGAAGCGCACAGACCGTCGATCACCACCGTTTCGCCGGAGGAACGCAGGCTCTGATACTTGTCGACGTAGGTTCCGATGCGGCCGCCGCGATCGTCGGCGATCCGGACCACGGCTTGGGCCGATGCCGCACCGGCGAGAAGCAGAACCGCCGCCAGCAATCCCGTCAGCAATCTCATGCCCCGCCCCAGTCAGTTCAGTCGGCTGTTCCAAGTCTGCCTGCGTCGCCGTCTTGAATCGGGCGAAGCCGATTCAGGACGCTTCATCAGCGTGATTTCGGATCGGCTGTTTGTCCAGATCGCGAGCCTCGCTCCAATTAAATTCAAATCGAGTGTTGCAGGCGGGATGCACTCGGCACGAGTCCGGGTCCCAATCTGAAACAGCATGGACACGAAAGCCGTTGACCGCGCCGGGCCGCGCGCGTTTCAATCGGTTCCTCCACAGGGAACGCCCATGACGACAGATGCGGACGTGATCGTGATCGGCGCCGGCCTCGCCGGTCTGGTCGCCGCCACCGAGATCGCGGACGCCGGACGCTCGGTGATCGTGATCGATCAGGAGGGCGAACAGAATTGCGGCGGCCAGGCGTTCTGGTCGTTCGGCGGCCTGTTCCTGGTCGACTCGCCGGAGCAACGCCGGCTTGGAATTCGCGACAGCTACGAACTCGCGCTGCAGGACTGGCTCGGCGCGGCCGGTTTCGACCGCGACGAGGATCTGTGGCCGCGGCGCTGGGCCGAAGCCTATCTCGGCTTCGCCGCCGGCGAGAAGCGCGACTGGCTGCGCGCAATGGGGCACAGGATCTTTCCGGTGGTCGGCTGGGCCGAGCGCGGCGGCTACGACGCCATGAGCCACGGCAATTCGGTGCCGCGCTTCCATGTCACCTGGGGCACCGGGCCCGGGCTGATCGAACCGTTCGTGCGCCGCGCCCGCGCCGCACAGGATTCCGGCCGGCTCGGCTTCCGGTTCCGCCACCGCGTCGATGCGCTGACGCTGACCAACGGCGTCGTCGAGGGCGTCAGCGGCGCGGTGCTCGAGCCGACGCAGGCGCCGCGCGGCGCAAGTAGTTCGCGCAAGGTGATCGGTGACTTCACGCTGCGCGCCCAGGCGGTGATCGTCGCCTCCGGCGGCATCGGCGGCAATCACGAGCTGGTGCGACAGAATTGGCCGCAGCGGCTGGGCAAGCCGCCGCAACGGATGATCTCCGGCGTGCCCGCGCATGTCGACGGCCGGATGCTCGGCATCACCGAGGCCGCCGGCGCGCGGCTGATCAACCGCGACCGGATGTGGCACTATGTCGAGGGCCTGCAGAATTTCGATCCGATCTGGCCGCGCCACGGCATCCGGATTTTACCCGGACCGTCGTCGATGTGGTTCGACGCCACCGGCAAACGGCTGCCGGCGCCGCTGTTTCCCGGCTCCGACACGCTCGGCCAGCTCCACGCCATCATGGCGACCGGCTACGACTATTCCTGGTTCGTGCTGACGCAGGCGATCATCAAGAAGGAATTCGCGCTGTCGGGTTCCGAGCAGAATCCGGACCTGACCGGCAAGAGCTGGCTGATGACCGCGCGCCGCGCCACCAACAAGGCCGCGCCGGCGCCGGTCGAAGCGTTCAAGCAGCACGGCGCCGACTTCATCGTCCGCGACAATCTCGACGATCTGGTCGTCGCGATGAACGCGCTCAGCGGCGACAATCTGCTGAAGCCGGGCGAACTGCGCAGCCAGATCGAGGCGCGCGACCGCGAGATCGACAATGCCTTCGTCAAGGACGCGCAGGTGATGAACATCCACAATGCGCGGCGCTATATCGGCGACCGGCTGATCCGCACCGCGAAGCCGCACAAGATTCTCGATCCCGCCTACGGCCCGCTGATCGCGGTGCGGCTCAACATCCTCACCCGCAAGACGCTCGGCGGATTCGAGACCGATCTCGACGCGCGGGTGTTCGGCCAGGACGGCGCGATCATTCCGGGGCTGTACGCGGTCGGCGAAGCCGCCGGCTTCGGCGGCGGCGGCATGCACGGCTATCGCTCGCTCGAAGGCACCTTCCTCGGCGGCTGCCTGTTCTCCGGCCGCAACGCCGGCCGCGCGGCGGCGAAAGCGGTGGCGTGACAGGCGAATTAGTCCTCAACGGCGCGCGATGCGGACGCCGGCTGACAGAGTACTAACAGCAGCGCTCAGCTTGCGCGGCGCGCCGGCAAGCCGTCGTTAATGATCTCCGTAAAGCCTAATTCCGCTCTGTCGTTGACGACCGGGAGCGGCGGCCGCATTGATGCGTTCGAATACGTCGCAAGGACGTTCGTCGCAAACAGCTGAAGGGGACGCCAGTCATGTCACGCCTCGCCGCCGCTATCATCACCGCGCTCGCCGCCGTCGCGCTGCCGACCGCCGCTTCGGCCTGCTACGGCTGCTACACGCCGCCGCCCTGCCACACCTGCTATCAGCAGCAGGTCGTGCCGCCGCAATACCGCACTGTCGAAGAGACCGTGATGGTGGCGCCGGGCCGCGTCGTCGCGCACCGCACGCCGGCGCAGTACCGCACCGTGATGGTGCCGAAGACCGTGATGGTCGCGCCGGAAGGCGTCGAATACGAGCGCATCCCGCCGCGATACGCGACCCGCGAGCGCGTCGAGATGGTGGCCCCGGCGCGGGTCTACTACGCCCCGGTGCGCCCGCGCTGCGGCGGCTGCGGCTGGTAGGCAATCAACGACTCTATCTCCGTCATTGCGAGCGAAGCGACGCAATCCAGCCGCACGCCACGGAGCTGGATTGCTTCGTCGCTGCGCTCCTCGCGATGACGAAGATCACCCCCGCCGGTGCGGCAGCTTGCGGCCTTCGAGCTTGCGCAGCCCCGCCTCGCGGCGTTCCAGCCACCAGCCATATTGCTTCGGCCAGTCGGCGAACACCTCGTCGTCCTCGGTGAGTTCGAGCTGGGCGTGCAGCGTCCAGTTCGGATCGAACAGCGCCTCGCGGCCGATCGCGACCAGATCGGCCTGGCCCTGCTCGACGATCGATTCCGCCTGGTCCGGATGCAGGATCAGCCCGACCGCGATGGTCGGAATCTCGGCTTCCTTGCGGATGGTCTCGGCGAACGGCACCTGGAAGCCATAGCCCCGCGGAATGCGCGCCGCGGTGGCCGAGCCGAGCAGCCCGCCCGACGAGCAGTCGATGATGTCGGCGCCCCGCGCCTTGGCCTCGCGCGCGAACACCACCGAATCGGCGAGCTCGATGCCGCCCTCGACCCCGTCGACCGACGACACTCGCACCGCCAGCGGCAGCGGGGCGGGCCAGACGGCGCGCACCGTCTCGATCACCTGCAACGGAAACCGCATTCGCCCGGCGCGGCTGCCGCCGTAAGCGTCGGTCCGCATGTTGGACAGCGGCGACAGGAACGAATGCAGCAGATAGCCGTGGGCGCAATGCACTTCGAGCATTTCGAAGCCGGCCTCGACCGCGCGCAGCGTCGCGGCGCGCCAGGCCTCGAGCAGGTCGTCGAGCTGATCTTCGGACAGTTCCTGCGGCATCAGCCAGCCGTCCTCCATCGGCACCGAACTCGGCGCGACGATCGGCCACGGCTCGTCGCCGCGCGCGCGATCTTCCGCGGTGAGCGCGGCGTTGCCGTACCACGGTCGCTGCATGCTGGCCTTGCGCCCGGCATGGGCGAGCTGGATCGCCGGCACCGCGCCATTGTCGCGCAGGAACGCGGCGATCCGCTCCAGCGGCTTGATCTGGCCGTCGTGCCACAGCCCGAGGTCGCCATGGGTGATACGGCCATTGGCCGTGACAGCGGTGGCTTCCACCATCACGATGCCGGCGCCGCCTTGGGCGAACTTGCCGAGATGGACGAGGTGCCAGTCGTTGGCGACGCCGTCGACCGCCGAGTACTGGCACATCGGCGAGATCAGGATGCGGTTCTTGGCGGTGATGCCGCGCAAGGTGAACGGGCGGAACAGCGGCGGCTGCGACATCGGACACTCCACAGCTCTGGGCGTTTGACGTGCGTGACGGTCTCAGGGTCTGCACTGCGACGGCGAGAGCGTCAACCGGTGCGTGAATACGTCCGACGTCACCCGCCCGGCGGAATTCGGCGGACCTGCGCAACCTGGGTCAATTGCTTGCTGTGATTGTGAATTCGAGCCCTTTTGGACTATCGTCGAAGGATGACCCTGATCAGCCGACAAAGCACCTTCCGCCTCGCCGCGCTCGCACTTTTGACCACGCTGCTGCCGCTCCACGGCGCCGCGGCCGAAGGACTGTATCCCGCGCGCCCCGTCCGCATCGTGGTGCCGTTCGCCGCCGGCGGCGTCGCCGACATCACCGCCCGGCTGGTCGCCGACAAGCTCGGCGCCAAGCTCGGCAGCCGCTTCTACATCGAGAACCAGCCCGGCGCCGGCGGCATCAGTGCGGCGCGCACCGTGATCGCGGCGCAGCCCGACGGCTACACGCTGGCGCTGCTGTCGAACGGCACCGCGATCAGCGCCTCGCTGTTCAAGAAGCTGCCGTTCGATCCGGTCAAGGACTTCGCGCCGATCTCGACTCTCGGCTTCTTCGACTTCCTGTTCACGGTCCGGGCCGATGCGCCCTACAAGACGATGGAAGAGTTCATCAAGGCGGGCAAGCAGAGCCCGGGCCGATTCAATGTCGGCACCATCATTCTCGGCAGCACGCAGAATCTCGCGGCCGGCATGTTCAAGACCGCGGCGGGGATCGACTTCGTCACGATTCCGCATCGTGGCACGCCGGACGTCTTGGTGTCGCTGCTGCAGGGCAATCTCGACATGGCGATCGACAGCTACTCGGCGCTGAAGGGCAGCCTCGCCGACGGCAAGATCCGCACGCTGGCCGCCTCGGGGCCGCTGCGCTCCAAGATCACGCCGAACGTGCCGACGCTGCGCGAAAACGGACTGGAAGTGAGCATCGAATCCTGGAACGCGCTGTTCGCGCCGGCCGCGACGCCGCCGGCGGTGATCAGCACGCTGAACCGCGCGCTGCAGGAGATCCTCGCCGAACCGGCGCTGAAGAAACAGCTGCTCGACCTCGGCGTCGACGCGCGCGGCTCGACGCCGGACCAGCTCGCGACGCGACTGCGCGCCGACATCGAGAAATGGAAGGCCGTGATCGAGACCTCCGGGATCGAGAAACAATAGCGGCCCGTCCGGGCAAGGCATTCGATGAATCTCAAGCAGCTCGAATATTTCATGCGCGTGGCCGAGCTCGGCTCGTTCAGCAAGGCGGCGATGATGCTCGACATCGCGCAGCCGGCGCTGAGCCGGCAGGTCCGTGGGCTGGAGACCGAACTCAATCAGCAATTGTTCCTGCGCAACGGCCGCGGCGTGGCGCTGACGGAAGCGGGGCGCCGGCTGTTCGACCACAGCGTCGGCATCATGCAGATGGTGGCGCATGCGCGCGAGGATCTCGGCGCCAGCCGCGACGCGCCGGTCGGCCGCGTCACCATCGGCCTGCCGCCGTCGATCGGACGCCAGCTCACGCTGCCGCTGATCGACCGCTTCAAGCGCGAACTGCCGGCGGCGCGGCTCGCGATCGTCGAGGGGCTGTCGTCGCATATCGTCGAATGGGTCACCACCGGCCGCGCCGATGTCGGGCTCGTGTACAATCCGGAAGCGCAATCCGGTATCGACATCACGCCGCTGCTGCAGGAACCGCTCGGCCTCGTCAGCCGGGCCCCGAAGGGCAAGCGCGGCCAGCCGGCGCCGCCGCTGCCGTTCAAGGAACTGTCGGCCTATCCGCTGATCGTGCCGGAGCGCGTCCATGCGATGCGCCGGCTGCTCGAGACCCAGGCGGCGCTCGCCGGGGTCAAGCTCGACATCGCCTGGGAAGTCTCGAGCGTGCCGTCGATCATCGAACTGGTCTGCGCCGGCTACGGCCATGCGGTACTGACCGCGAGCGGCGTCGCCGCCTCGCCGCGCGCGGCCGAACTGAGTTCGCGCAGGCTGATAGACCCCGCGGCGACCAGCGCGCTGTGCCTCGCGGTGTCCGCGACGAGACGGCCGACGCCGCTCGCGCAATATACCATGCGGCTGCTGACGGAACTGGCGCGCAGCCTGCCGAACTGAGCGCGCCGCGCGTTGCAGTGCTGGGGCGGCATGGCGGCACGACTTTGCCATACCTTAACCCGATAGCTGTTATTGAGACGCGGCGGTGGCGTCGTCCGGCCGCCAACGCCACAATGGCATAATAATCCGGGAAGGAAGCGAATGCAGACGGCCATCCCCTGCCTGTTCATGCGCGGCGGGACCTCTCGCGGCCCCTTCTTCAATGCTGCCGATCTGCCGAGCGACATTGCCACCCGCGACAGAGTGCTGCTCGCGGTGATGGGATCGCCGGATCGTCGCCAGATCGACGGCCTCGGCGGCGCGCATCCCTTGACCAGCAAGGTCGGCATCGTCGCGAAAGGCTCCAAGCCCGGCGTCGATCTCGACTTTCTGTTCGCGCAATTGCAGCCCGACAAGGACAGTGTCGACACCACGCCGAACTGCGGCAACATGCTCGCCGCGGTGGTGCCGTTCGCGCTGGAAACCGGACTGGTGCAGCCGCAGGGCGACACCACGACCCTGCGCGTGCTGACGCTCAACACCGACATGCAATGCGACATCACCGTGCAAACGCCGGACGGTCACGTCAGCTATGACGGCGACGCGCGGATCGACGGCGCGCCGGGCACCTCGGCGCCGATCAAGATCAACTTCCTCGACACCGCGGGCTCGGTGGCGCCCTCACTGCTGCCGACCGGTAACGTCCGCGACGTCATCGACGGCGTCGAGGTGACCTGCATCGACAACGGCATGCCGCTGGTGATGTTCAGGGCCGAGGCCGTCGGCCGCACCGGCTATGAGGGTGTCGCGCAGCTCAATGCCGATACCGACCTCAAGGCGCGGCTGGAGCGGCTGCGGATCGCCTGCGGCCACGCCATGCAGCTCGGCGACGTCACCGCGAAAAACTATCCGAAGATGACGCTGATCACCGCGCCGCGCGCGGGTGGCAGCATCACCACCCGCAGCTTCATCCCGCATGTCTGCCACGACGCCATCGGCGTGCTCGCCGCGGTGACGGTGGCGACCGCCTGCGTGCTCGACGGCTCGGTGACGCAGGGCATCGCGCAGGTGCCGGACGGCACGATCAAACAGATCTCGGTCGAACACCCGACCGGCGAATTCTCGGTCGAGATCGAGGTCGATCCGGCCAACCCGCAAACCGTCACCCGCGCCGCTTTGCTGCGCACCGCGCGGCTGATCATGCGCGGCGAGGCGATGGTGCCGGCGTCGGTGTGGGGCGGGAAGACGGCCGGCGACGCAGCCCTGCGGCAGGCGGGTTGAGGCATCGAATGCAGAGAAGAAATAACATCGAAGCCCGCGCTGTTCGTGCGAGCGACGCCACAAGCCACGGACGTCATACGCGGGCTTGACCCGCGTATCCATCATCTCAAGAGGATGGATTGCCGGGTCAAGCCCGGCAATGACGGCCACAGACTATTCGAGGACACCCGATGATCATCGACATTCACGGTCACTACACCACCGCCCCGAAGGCGCTGGAGGATTGGCGCAACCGCCAGATCGCCGGCATCAAGGACCCGTCCGCGATGCCGAAAGTGTCCGAGCTGAAGATCAGCGACGACGAGCTGCGCGCGTCGATCATCGACAACCAGCTGAAGAAGATGCAGGAGCGCGGCAGCGACCTCACGGTCTTCTCGCCGCGCGCCTCGTTCATGGCGCACCATATCGGCGACTTCAACGTCTCCTCGACCTGGGCGGCGATCTGCAACGAGCTGTGTCACCGCGTCGCGCAACTGTTCCCGGACAATTTCATCGGCGCGGCGATGCTGCCGCAATCGCCGGGCGTCGATCCGAAGACGTGTATTCCCGAACTCGAGAAGTGCGTCAGGGACTACGGTTTCGTCGCGATCAATCTCAATCCCGATCCGTCCGGCGGGCACTGGACCTCGCCGCCGCTGAGCGACCGGCAGTGGTATCCGATCTACGAGAAGATGGTCGAGCTGGATATCCCGGCGATGATCCACGTCTCGACCAGCTGCAACGCCTGCTTCCACACCACCGGCGCGCATTATCTCAACGCCGACACCACCGCCTTCATGCAATGTCTGACCTCGGACCTGTTCAAGGATTTCCCGACGCTGAAATTCGTGATCCCGCACGGCGGCGGCGCGGTGCCGTATCACTGGGGCCGGTTCCGTGGGCTGGCGCAGGAATTGAAAAAGCCGCTGCTGAAGGATCATCTCCTCAACAACATCTTCTTCGATACCTGCGTGTATCACCAGCCCGGCATCGATCTCTTGACCAAGGTGATTCCGGTCGACAACGTGCTGTTCGCCTCGGAGATGATCGGCGCGGTGCGCGGCATCGATCCGGAGACCGGCTTCTACTACGACGACACCAAGCGCTACATCGAGGCGTCGACGATCCTGACGCCGGCCGAGAAGCAGCAGATCTACGAAGGCAATGCGCGCCGCGTCTATCCGCGGCTGGACGCCGCCCTCAAGGCCAAGGGGAAGTAGCATGACCGTACGGATGAACGATCTCGGCATCGTCAAGCGCAACATCAGCCGCGCCGACAAGGCAGCGGTCGAGAAATTGTCGCGGTTCGGCGTCGCCACCATCCACGAGGCGATGGGCCGAGTCGGCCTGATGCAGCCCTATATGCGGCCGATCTACGCCGGCGCGCACGCCTGCGGCACCGCCGTCACCGTGCTGCTGCAGCCCGGCGACAACTGGATGATGCATGTCGCGGCCGAGCAGCTTCAGCCCGGTGATATCGTGGTGGCGGCCTGCACGGCGGACAACACCGACGGCTTCTTCGGCGACCTGCTGGCGACCAGTTTTCGCGCCCGCGGCGCCCAGGGGCTGATCATCGACGCCGGCGTGCGCGATGTCCGCGATCTCACGCAGATGCAGTTTCCGGTGTTCTCCAAGGCGATCCACGCCAAGGGCACCGTCAAGGCGACGCTCGGCTCGGTCAATATCCCGGTGGTGTGCGCCGGGGCCTATGTGGTGCCCGGCGACGTCGTCGTGGCCGACGATGACGGCGTCGTGGTGGTGCCGGCCGCGGTGGCGCAAGCCGTCGCCGACGCCGCCGAAGCGCGCGAGGCCAACGAGGCCGAGAAGCGCGAAAAGCTCGCGAGCGGCGTCCTCGGCCTCGACATGTACAAGATGCGCGAGCCGCTGGAAAAGGCCGGGCTGAAGTATATCGACTGATGAGCAGCGATCCGAAACAAGCGCGCATCGGACTGGTCGGCTATGGCGAGGTCGGCAAGATCCTCGCCGAGGATCTGCGCGCGCAGGGCGTCGCGGTCGCCGCGTTTGACGTGAAGCTGGACGACGATCGCGCGGGTCCGCTGCGCGAGCACGCGACTGCGCATGGCGTGACGCTGGCGACCTCGCATGCCGATCTCGCCGCGCGGTGTGACGTGATCATTTCGGCGGTGACGGCGAGCCAGACCGTGGCGGTGGCCGAAGCCTGTGCGGGCGCGCTCAACCAGGGTTCGTGGTTTCTCGATTTCAATTCGGCCTCGCCGGGCGCCAAGCAACGCGCCGCCGCGCTGATCGAGAGCGCTCATGGCCGCTACGTCGAAGGCGCGGTGATGACCTCGGTGCCGCCCTATCGGATCAAGGTGCCGCTGCTGCTCGGCGGTCCGCACGCCGCGGAGCTTGCGCCGCTGCTGGGTGCGCTCGGCTTCGATGCCAAGCCGGCGAGCGATCGGCTCGGTGTGGCGTCGGCGACCAAGATGTGCCGCAGCATCATGATCAAGGGGCTGGAGGCGATGGTGATCGAGAGCTTCACCACCGCGCGCGCCTACGGCGTCGAGGATGCGGTGATCGCCTCGCTGGCCGAGACCTTTCCGTCGATCGATTGGGAGAAGCAGGGCGCCTACTTCTTCCAGCGCGTGATCGAACACGGCCGCCGCCGCGCCGAGGAAGTGCGCGAGGTCGCGCAGACCGTCCGCGAGGCCGGGCTGACGCCGTGGTCGGCGCAGGGCACGGCCGAGCGCCAAGCCTGGGTGGCGGATCTCGCGGATGAAGGTCTGTTCGGGATGCGCGGCAGCAAGGAGTTTGCGCGTAGCGCCGACTGGCGCGTCGAGGCGGATCGGATATTGGCGCAGGCGAAGGACAAGAAGAACACTTAGTGCCGACGACTTGAGGCCGCAGCGCTCGTGGTTTCCCCTCCCCCTTGCGGGGAGGGTCGGCCGAGCGAAGCGGAGGCCGGGGTGGGGGTCCACGGGCACTGTGCTCGCGGACCCCCACCCCCGACCCCTCCCCGCAAGGGGGAGGGGAGAAGTAAAGAGCTCCGTTCTGAACCACGCGCTGACTTCAATGAGCAGCAGATACAAGAGTAACCTGAATGACCTTCGAAAAGACCCCCGGCTGGCTGGACTGGTACGCAAATCCGTCGAAGCCGCGGTTCAAGGTGCCGGCGGGCTCCGTCGATGCGCATTGCCATGTGTTCGGGCCGGGCGCGGAATTTCCGTTCGCGCCGGAGCGCAAATACACGCCGTGCGACGCGTCCAAGCAGCAGCTTTATGCGCTGCGCGACCATCTCGGCTTCGCCCGCAACGTCGTCGTGCAGGCGACCTGCCACGGCGCCGACAACCGGGCGATGGTCGACGCGCTGGTCCATTCGAACGGCCGCGCGCGCGGCGTCGCCACCGTCAAGCGCAGCGTCAGCGACGCCGAACTGCAGGCGATGCACGATTCCGGCGTGCGCGGCGTGCGCTTCAATTTCGTCAAGCGGCTGGTCGACTTCACCCCGAAGGACGAGCTGGTCGAGATCGCCGAGCGGATCAAGACGCTCGGCTGGCACGTGGTGATCTATTTCGAGGCGGTCGATCTGCCTGAGCTGTGGGACTTCTTCACCGCGCTGCCGACCACCATCGTGGTCGACCACATGGGCCGGCCGGATGTCGGCAAGCCGGTCGACGGGCCCGAATTCGAGCTGTTCGTCCGTTTCATGCGCGAGCATTCCAACGTCTGGTCGAAGGTGAGCTGCCCGGAGCGGCTGTCGGTGTCGGGCCCACCGGCTTTGCACGGCGAACAGCACGCCTATCGCGATGTGGTGCCGTTCGCCCGCCGCATCGTCGAGAGCTTCCCGGACCGCGTGCTGTGGGGAACCGACTGGCCGCATCCGAACCTGAAGGACCACATGCCCGACGACGGCCTGCTGGTCGATTTCATCCCGCACATCGCGCCGACCGCGGAACTGCAACGCAAACTGCTGGTCGACAACCCGATGCGGCTATACTGGCCGGAGGAGACATGATCCGACCGTCCTGGCAACGCGCACGAACCTCACCTCTCCCCGCGTGCAGGGAGAGGTCGACCGGGTTCGCGCAGCGAGGCCGGTCGGGTGAGGGGGCGTCTCCGCAAAGCCGAGCGGCTCAGACTCGCGGAGACGCCCCCTCACCCCGACCCTCACCCCGCACGCGGGGAGAGGGAGCGATCGCTGCCCGTTTCAACTAACAAGTCTCAGAGGAGAAACCGCCATGTCCCTCGACAAACCCTATACCGACGTGCCCGGCACCACGATCTTCGACGCCGATATGTCGCGGATGGGCTATCACCTGAACCAGTTCTGCATGTCGCTGATGAAGGCGGAGAACCGCGCCCGCTTCAAGGCGGACGAACGCGCCTATCTCGACGAATGGCCGATGACCGAGGAGCAGAAGCAGGCGGTGCTCGATCGCGATCTCAACCGCTGCATTTCGCTCGGCGGCAACATCTACTTCCTCGCCAAGATCGGCGCGACCGACGGCAAGAGCTTCCAGCAGATGGCGGGCTCGATGACCGGCATGACCGAAGAGGAATATCGCAACATGATGATCAATGGCGGCCGTTCCGCCGAGGGCAACCGCTACATCGGGGAGAAGAAGTAATGGCCCGCATCACCGCCAGCGTCTACACCTCGCACGTGCCGGCGATCGGCGCCGCGATCGACATGAAGAAGACCGGCGAAGACTATTGGAAGCCGGTGTTCAAGGGCTACGAGTTCTCCAAGGAATGGCTGAAGAACGAGAAGCCCGACGTGATCTTCCTCGTCTTCAACGATCACGCCACCGCGTTCAGCCTCGACTTCATTCCGACCTTCGCGATCGGCACCGCGGCCGAATACACGCCGGCCGACGAAGGCTGGGGACCGCGCCCGGTGCCGAAGGTGATCGGCCATCCGCAGCTCGCCGCGCATATCGCCCAGTCGGTGATCCAGGACGATTTCGATCTCACCATCGTCAACAAGATGGACGTCGACCACGGCCTCACCGTGCCGCTCAGCCTGATGTGCGGCGAGCCGCAGGCCTGGCCCTGCCCGGTGATCCCGTTCGCCGTCAACGTCGTGCAATATCCGGTGCCGTCCGGCCGGCGCTGCTACATGCTCGGCCAGGCGATCGGCCGCGCGATCCGGTCCTACGACGAAGACCTCAACGTGCAGATCTGGGGCACCGGCGGCATGAGCCACCAATTGCAGGGCCCGCGCGCCGGCCTGATCAACCGCGAATGGGACAACGCCTTCCTCGATCAGCTCATTGCCGATCCCGACGCGCTGTCGAAGAAGCCGCATATCGACTACGTTCGCGAGGCGGGCTCCGAGGGCATCGAACTGGTGATGTGGCTGATCGCGCGCGGCGCGATGAGTGACGCTGCCGGCGGCCCCAAGCCCAAGGTCGCGCATCGTTTCTATCACGTCCCGGCCAGCAACACCGCGGTCGGGCATCTGATTCTGGAGAACGCCTGATATGGCCAAAGCGATCAAGGTCGCGCTCGCGGGTGCGGGCGCGTTCGGCATCAAACATCTCGACGGCATCAAGAACATCGACGGCGTCGAGGTGATCTCGCTGATCGGGCGACGGCTGGAGCCGACCCAGGAGGTCGCCGACAAATACGGCATCAAGCACGTCTCGACCGAGCTCGCCGACGCGCTGGCGATCAAGGACGTCGACGCCGTCATCCTGTGCACGCCGACCCAGATGCACGCCGAGCAGGGCATCGCCTGCATGAAGGCCGGCAAGCACGTCCAGATCGAGATTCCCCTGGCGGACTCGCTGGCCGATGCGCAGGCGGTGGTCGACCTGCAGAAGACCACCGGGCTGGTGGCGATGTGCGGCCACACCCGGCGCTTCAACCCGAGCCATCAATACGTCCACAACAAGATCACGGCCGGCGAGCTGAACATCCAGCAGATGGACGTGCAGACCTATTTCTTCCGCCGCACCAACATGAACGCGCTCGGCCAGCCGCGGAGCTGGACCGACCACCTGTTGTGGCACCACGCCGCCCACACGGTGGATCTGTTCGCCTATCAGGCGCGTTCGCCGATCGTGAAGGCGAATGCGGTGCAGGGGCCGATCAACCCGAATCTCGGCATTGCGATGGACATGTCGATCCAGCTCAAGGCCGCGAACGGCGCGATCTGCACGCTGTCGCTGTCGTTCAACAATGACGGGCCGCTCGGCACCTTCTTCCGCTACATCGGCGACACCGGCACCTACATCGCCCGCTACGACGATCTGGTGAACGGCAAGGAAGAGAAGATCGACGTTTCCAAGGTCGACGTCTCGATGAACGGCATCGAACTGCAGGACCGCGAATTCTTCGCCGCGATCCGCGAAGGCCGCGAGCCGAACGCCAGCGTCGCCCAGGTGCTGCCGTGCTATCAGGTGCTGCACGACCTCGACCTGCAGCTCGCAAAGGGCTGACCGCCCGGCGGTCGAACGATCGTCATGCCCGGCAGCCCGGGCATGACGGCCGAGTGTGATGCTGATCACGACGGCGCGAAACCTTGTGTTTCGCCGGTGGAACCTTAGGTTAAGAGGCGAAGTTATCTCACGACGGCCGATGCACGGCCGCCCGCCAAGTCGAGGTTTCCAATGTCGAAGTGTCAGATCCCGCGATCGGCCGGAGCCAGGGCCCTCATCATCGCGACCGTGGCGGCGCTTGCGCTGCCAGCGCTGGAGGCGACCCCGGCCGCCGCAGCCCCGAAGCCAGCCGGCGTGACCACCCAGATCGAAATGACCGATGTCAGCGCCGCCAGGAAGCGCCGCCACGTCCGGCGCGGCGGCGGCAACAATGCCGCGGCGGCCGCGGCCTTCGCCGGGATCATCGGCACCATCGGCGTGATCGCCGCCAGCCAGGCCCGGCGCGACTACTACGAGAGCCATTATTATTACGGCCCGCGGCACTACGGCCCGCGGCCCTATGGCTATTACGGGGCCCCGGGATACATCGGCGGCCACCCGGGTTATGGCTACGGCAACGGCTATCACTACGGCTATTGATCGGAGCTGATCGACCATATCGAGGCCGCGCCTCGGGCGCGGCCATTTGCCTCGACAGGGAGTCGCCGGTTTTACGCAACCGACATCGATTTTCGCTAGGCTGGTTAAATGGCTGATTCGGTTGAGCGACTCTATCAGGCGGTGCTGGCGGCGCGGGATCTCGATCCCGCGACATCTCGCACGGCGCGGCTGTTTCGCGGCGGCTCCGGCAAGATGGCCAAGAAGCTCGCCGAGGAGGCGATCGAGGTCGTGATCGACGCCGTCAACGGCGACCGCGACGCGGTGGTCCGGGAAAGCGCCGATCTCATCTACAATCTCACCGTGCTGTGGGCTTCCGCCGGTGTTCGCCCGGACGACGTCTGGGCGGAGATGAGCCGGCGCGAAACCCTGTTCGGGATTGCCGAGAAGGTTCCCAAATCCGCCCTGAAGATCGCCGACGCCGCGACCCTGCACCCCGTCCGGCGGCCGATCACAGCGCTCGAGACCCACGCCGCGCGCAAGCGGCGCTGATCGTCTGCCGGCCTCCGTCACAACTGTGGAATGGACAAATCCGCCCGGGGGTGGTTGATCGCGCCATGCTGAGACGAATCTACGACTGGTGCATCGACGCCGCCCACAAGCCCTACGCCCTCTGGATCCTGGCGATGGTCTCCTTCGCGGAGAGCTCGTTCTTTCCGATCCCGCCGGACGTGATGCTGATCCCGATGTCGCTGGCGCGGCCGGAGCGCGCGTGGTTCTACGCCGCGCTGTGCACCGTCACCTCGGTCCTCGGCGGCGTGGTCGGCTATGCGATCGGCGCGCTGCTCTACGACTCGGTCGGCCACTGGCTGATCCAGCTCTACGGCTATGGCGACAAGGTCGAGACCTTCCGCGCCGGCTATGCGGAATGGGGCGCCTGGATCATCCTGCTGAAGGGCCTCACCCCGATCCCCTACAAGCTCGTCACCATCACCTCCGGCTTCGCCGGCTACGACATCTGGCTGTTCATCCTGTTCTCGATCATCGCCCGCGGCGGCCGTTTCTTCGTGGTTGCGATCGTGCTCAACCGTTACGGCGTGGTGATCCGCGAGCAGATCGAAAAGCGGCTGACGATGTGGGTCACGATCGGTGCGGTGGTGCTGGTGCTCGGCTTCGTCGTCGCGGTCAAGCTGGTGTGAGCCGCCGGTGACTGCACCGTTGCTGATCAGGGCCGCGGTCGCGATCATGTTCGCAGCGGCCGGGCCGGCCGGCGCGCAGACATCGCCGCCGCCACCCGAGCCGCCGCCACGCGAAAATCCCGGCCTCGTCAACGAGATCGGCAAGCTGCTGACGAACCCGTCGTCGCTGCTGCCTGATTTCGCCAAGCCGGACCGCAGCAAGACCGACATGCCGGCCCCCGAAGCACCGCCCGCATCGCAACCGCCGCAGCCGCAGCCGCAACAGGCGGCGCCCTCGCCGCCGCCGTCCGCACCGTCGCCCGCCGCGCCGACCATCCCGGCGATGGTCAACGGCCGCCAAGTCTGCCCGGCCTCGGCCAATGGCGCACCCGATTGCGCCGCAGGCGCCGTGATCCTGTGCCGGGCCAAGGGCTATCGGGACGGCCGCAGCCTCGCGATCGACGCCACCGAGAAATGCTCGGCCAAGCTGCTGATTCCCGGCCGCGCCCGCCAGCCGGACGATTGCCGCACCGAGAATTTCGTGACACGGGCCTGGTGCCAGTAGCGCGGCGGATTTTCCGCGCGCTTGCGTTGAAAGGCTGCATTTTTCCGCATCGACCGCCTTGCAGGCCGGTTCCTGCCTTGCTTTTGTGTCGCCGCGGTTGCACCGCCAAACACAACAAGAGGAGACATCCGGAATGCCCATGCCTGCATTGTTCAAAGGCCGTCTGTCGATCCCGGTGATCGGCTCGCCGCTGTTCATCATTTCGACGCCCGATCTGGTGATCGCGCAATGCAAGGCCGGTGTGGTCGGCTCGTTTCCCGCGCTGAATGCGCGGCCGGCGGCGCTGCTGGACGAATGGCTGCATCGCATCAAGGAAGAGCTCGCCGCCCACGACAAGGCGCATCCGGATCGCCTGTCGGCCCCCTTCGCGGTCAACCAGATCGTGCACAAATCCAACAACCGGCTCGATGCCGATCTGGCGCTGTGCGAGAAGCACAAGGTGCCGATGCTGATCACCTCGCTCGGCGCCCGCGAGGAGCTGAACCAGGCCGCGCATAATTGGGGCGGCATCGTGTTCCACGACGTCATCAACCAGCGCTTCGCCCACAAGGCGGTCGAGAAGGGCGCCGACGGCCTGATCCTGGTCGCGGCCGGCGCCGGCGGCCATGCCGGCATGCAGTCGCCGTTCGCCTTCGTCACCGAGACGCGCAGCTGGTACGACGGCCCGATCGCGCTGTCGGGCGCCATCGGCAACGGCCGCGCGATCCGCGCCGCCCGCGTGCTCGGCGCCGACTTCGCCTATATCGGCTCGGCCTTCATCGCCACCCAGGAAGCCAATGCCGTGCCGCGCTACAAGGAGATGATCACCACCTCCGGCGCCGACGACATCGTCTATTCCAATTTGTTCACCGGCGTGCACGGCAACTATCTGAAGCCGTCGATCGTCGCCGCCGGCATGGACCCGGACAATCTCGAACAGTCCGATCCGTCGAAGATGAATTTCGGCACCGACGAAGCCGGCGAGCGCGCCAAGCCGAAGGCCTGGAAGGAAATCTGGGGCGCGGGCCAGGGCATCGGCAGCATCACCGGCATCGTGCCGGTCGCCGAAATGGTCGCGCGCTTCAAGCAGGAATACGACGACGCGATCGACCCGCCGCTGGCGTAGTGGCGCGCCAAGCACAGACGTCATCCTGAGGAGCGCGCCGTCTTCGGCGCGCCTCGAAGGATGACAGCAACAAAGGCGGCTGCGGCCCATCCTTCGAGGCCGCCGCTGCGCGGCGGCGCCTCAGGATGACGGCGAACTCGTTGAGAAGCCGTCGTCCAACGGCCGCTTCTGTGTTTTAACCTTGTTCCCTTGCTTGGACCCGAACCTGATGGACGCCATCTTCCGCATCGACGGCAACGGCATCGAGACCAGCGGCCACGCTGCCGGGCCGTGGGACCCGACGATGCAGCACGGCTCGCCGCCGTCGGCGCTGGTGGCGCATCTCGCCGAACAGATGCCGGCGCCGGTGCCGATGCATGTGGTGCGCGTCACTGTCGACCTGTTGCGGCCGGTGCCGGTCGGGCCGCTGACCTTCGACACCGAAGTGCTGCGCGAGGGCCGCAAGATCCAGCTCTGCGCCGTGCGGCTGCTTTCGAAGGGCGTCGTGGTGGTGAACGCCAGCGTGCTCAAGGTGCGCAACGCGCCGCCGGACCTGCCCGACCACATCGAGCATCCGGAACTCGACGTGCCGCTGCCCGACGACTGCCCGCCGCTCGATGTCGGCTTCACCCGCAATCCGTTCGTCGGCGGCATGTCGCTGCGCAAGGTGCGCGGCGGCTTCGGCGCGATCGGCCCGGGCGCGACCTGGTATCGCGCCGACCGGCCGCTGATCGAGGGGCAGCCGACCTCGCAACTGATGCGCGCGGTGATCGCCTCCGACTTCAGCAACGCCACCTCGTCGGTGCTCGACTTCCGGCACTGGATCTTCATCAATGCCGATCTCAACGTGTTTCTGGCGCGGCAGCCGGTCGGCGACTGGATCCTGCTGAACTCCGAAATGTGGCTCGGTCCGGACGGCGCCGGCATCGCGTCGTCGCGGCTCGCCGACGTCACGGGTTACTTCGGCCGCGCGATCCAGAATCTGGTGATCGAGCGACGCTGAGTAGTTCTACGAAGTCCGCGACCGCAGGCTTAAACCTCGCGTTAACCATCTCGGGACCAACAATGGGGCCGCCGCAATGCGGGGGCCTCGACGCTTCGATGCAGCCGCGCCGGCACCTCGGCATCGAAGTGGACGCTGGCATGTTGTACTCCGAAAAGACTCCTGCATCTCTCGACGAGATCAGGGCCCGCGTGGCGCGCGCGCTGCACCGGCATCCGCTGTGCCGCGAGGTGCGGTTCGAGATCGTCTCGACGCCGCGCACCCGCAAGGGCGGCAACTGGACGATCAGCATCCAGGCGGTCGCCCCCGACGCGCTGTGGGAAGCCTCCGAGATCGTGTCCGACATTCAGGAAGCCTACGAGCTCGCCGTCGTCGCCGAGAGCCGGGCCGCCTGATCCCACCGCGGAACCGCGGCGTTCCGATTCGACCTGCCCGACGCGGGCCGCCCGACACCGGTATCCGGTGCCGGGCCATATTTCCTCTGCATTTATGCGCGATATGGACAGGCGTTCGTCGCGACGGAGATGAGCTTGACGAAAGCAGCGACCCTTCTGGCTCTGGTGTGCCTCCTGATCGCGGGCGCCTCGGCCGCGACCATCCTGGCGCGCGACAGCGTTCCGGCCGCCGGCCTGGCGATGGCAGGCCCCGCGATGGCAGCTCCGGCGGCGATCGCGAGCCCGGTGAGCAACCGGGAAACCAAGTCCGACAGACTGGCGTCTGCGGTCGCTCCCTCCGACTTGTCGTTGCCCGCATTGTTGTCGTCCGCACCGCTGCTGGCCGATCCGTCGGCAGAGGCCGCCGTGCCCGATCTCGCCGGACAACAGGTCCCGTCGCCGCAGAAGCCGATCCAACTGGCCTATGCGGCCGACGACAGCGGCGACCTCGCGGTCGGCGCGCTGCCCGATGCGGCCGACAAGGCCGCCAATTCGGCCCCGGTCACCAGTCTCCCGCCGGTGATCGCCACCGCGCCGGTGCAGAAGCCGAAGCCGGCCGCCAAGCCGAAGCCGCCGGCGCTGCTCAGCGATGCGCAGATTTCCCAGCTCCGCGGCCGCCTCAATTTGTCATCGTCGCAGGAATATTACTGGCCCTCGGTCGAGCAGGCGCTACGCGCGATCGGCCGCAAGCTGCATGCGACCCGCACTGTCGCCGACAGCGGCCCGCCGCCGATCGATCCGGACAGCGCCGAAGTCCAGCAACTGAAATACGCCGCGATGCCGCTGCTGTTCCAGCTGCGCGAAGACCAGAAGCAGGAAGTCCGCAAACTCGCCCGCGCCATGGGGCTGGAGCAGGTCGCGCAGGCGATCTGAGCGGCGCCGGCCGGCGTTCATGGCCGGCGTTGCAGAACAACTCCCGCAAGCACAACTCCCGCAAGCGTCATCCTGAGGTGCTCGCCCGCGAGGGCGAGCCTCGAAGGATGCGGACACGAGGGCCGAGCTTGCGGCTCATCCTTCGAGGCTCGCTGCGCTCGCGCCTCAGGATGACGGAGTGCAAGTTGAGAACCCGCACGCGCCGACAGATTCAGATATCAAACAGCCACGGCTCTTCGTTCTCGCGGCTCCGCTGAGCCCGAGGTGTGCACCCGTCGCTGTCACAGCGAGGGGTGGGGGCGCGCCGGTCGGCGCGGGGTTTGGTGGTGGTTCTCGCGATCACTTCTTGCGAAGGATCGCGCATCGCCTTCCGGCGAGCCCACCGCGGCGCTTTCTGTCTTCGGGCCCGTGCTTCCGTTGACAGGCAAGGGTAATGAAACCCCACGGTCCGGCGGATTACGCCGCCTTCGCCTGCCCCCGTGCAGCGAACTAACAAGTCGCGGAGCCTCGTAGTAGGCCCGGACGGGTCCCCGAAGCCTCCCGGACGCGTGCTTGCGAGGCACGACGCGCAGGACGCCGCGTCCGTCCGATTCCACCGGCACAAGGCCGGCTTCATCGAACCATCGTTCCGGACCGGTTGCCCGGCCCGCCGATCTGTCCCGCTTGTACGACGCCTCGCGAAGCGCCCCTCACGGACAGGACAGCGCGGACTATAATCATAGTAGGATTTTTGTCAAGACGCCTTCCGCCTTCACGGTCGTCATCCCCCGCGAAAGCGGGGGATCCAGTATTGCAGGGCGTGCGTGGTGAGCGCACGACGAACTAACAGGCGCTCTGGAATACTGGGTTCGCCCGATCAAGTCGGGCGATGACGGCAGCGAGAGGCGGAAAGCCGACGCGACCATCCCGACGCCGTCATCCTGAGGTGCTCGACCGTAAGGGCGAGCCTCGAAGGATGCGGATACGGTGCGCGCGGCTCATCCTTCGAGGCTCGCTGCGCTCGCACCTCAGGATGACGTGGCGTCAGTTGCGGGGCGGTGAAACATACTGAAGTCATCACCCGCGCAGGCGGATGATCCAGTATCGCTGGGCGTGCGCGGCGAATGCACCGCGGACCAACAGACGCTCCGGGTTACTGGGTCGCCCGCCTGCGCGGGCGATGACGGCGGGGCAAGTGACAACGACCTTGAGTGATCACTCCAGATCGATCAGATATTGCAGCGCCGAGCGGCTCGGCATGAAGAAGTAGCCGCCGCCTGTCACCGTGACGTAGCTGTGGATACCGTGCAGGGTCAGCGGGCCGGCGGCGGTCGGGATGGTGAAGACGCGCTTTTTCGCCGGATCGTCGGGCGCCGACGCGATGATCGGGTCCGGCTCGTGGCTGAGGCCGTGGAACGACGGCGACGACACCCAGGATTGCTGCACCAGTTCGAACTGGCGTTCGACGTCGGCGCAGACCGCGACGAACAGCAGGCCCTTTTCCGGCTTGCCGCCGCGACCCGGCCCGCCACTGCCCTGCCCGGCTTCGAACGAGCGGCCGCGGCGCAGCAGCCGGTGCCGCGCGGTGAGCTGCTGCTGCGTCGGATCGTCGGGCTGCAGGCTGTCGCGCGGATTGGCGCGGCGGATATGCGCGCCGAACGGACAATGCAGCCCCTGCGGATCGTCCTGGCCGTAGGCGAAGTCGTTGTCGCGGTCGTAGGGATCGCGCGCGTCGCTACGCGATTTGCCGCGACGGGTGTTGAAGGTGGTGGAATTCGGCTTGTCGACCAGCGGCACGCCGTTGCGCCAGCGCCCCATCATCTTCGCCGCCACCCATTCGGCCGTCGGCGTCTCGCCGATCACCGCTGCGAGGTCGCGATATTTCGACAGCTCCTGCGCCTTGGCTTCGGTGAACGCCTTGAAGCCGTCGACGTCCTGCACGAACTGGCGGATCGCGAGAAAAGTCCCGTTGCGGCCGAAATCGCGCACCGGCTTGGCCGGCGTATCGGCGCGGAAATTCGGAAACCGGCTCGGCAGCAGATCCGGCAGGATCGGCAGATGATTGGCCGGATCGGAGCTGCTGGCCACCGTCGCGCTCGGCGGAAAGTAACCCTGATTGTTGCGATAGCCGAGAATGAACTCGCCGGGCTCGACGATGTCGCGCGCCGGCACGCCCTTGGCGAAGCGCTGGGTGCCCTTGATCACCGGCTGCGAGATGCCGTCGACGAAGCCGAAATGTTCGTACTCCAGCGAGGTCTTCGGACCGTCCGGGGTGTCGACCGTCGGCGGGCTGGTCTCGACGACGTAGAGCAGCGCATCGCGGCCGCCGAGCAGCGCCGCATGCGCGTCGAGCGCCTTGCGGCAGACCTCGGCGGATTTGCCGTAGACGAACAGCGTGGCGTCGGCCGCCGCCGCCCCGTCGCTGCCCTCCAGCGCGGCGTCGACCCAATCCCATCGCTCCGGCTTCGACGCGCCGGTGTCGCGCAGGATGTTGGCGCGCTGCGACATGCCAATGTTGAACGCGGTCGGGAACGTGGTCAGCCCGTCATTGGCGTTGCGCGCCGACAGGCCGAGCTTGCCGAGCCCGCTCGCCGAGAAGGCGACGAAGGTCGCGACATTGTGCGCGGCGTCGCCGCCGACGAACGGTCGATCGCCGAAGGTGATCGCGCCGATCGCGGGCCGCGGCGCCTGCGGATCCTGCAGCAGCCCCGCCTCCGGCATGATCGCGCGCAGCCATTCCTTGCCCGCGCCCCGGTCCGCGGGCAGCCGCAGCAATGCGGTCGCGGTGTGGTCGAGCTGCCCCATCGCGCGGAACACCAGCGACTGCACCTCGGGAGTCTCGATCGCATAGTTCGGCCGGGTCATCGAGCCGAAGCAATCGAGCCACGCCCGCGCCGCGCTGTCGGTCGAGGCGCGGACCAGGCCGTCGTGGATCATGGCGTTGCGGCGGATGTCGTCGGTGGTGAGTTGCGGATAGCGGTTGAACCAGAACTGGGTCGGCACCTGCTGGCGCCGCACCCAGCGCTTGAAGCGATCGCCGTCCTGCGCGCCGTCGAAGATCAGGAAGCGGGTGCGCGGAAAGCCGACGCCGTTGCTCCACGCCGCCGACTGGCCGGCATGGGCCTTCATCACGAAGTCCTCGAGATAGCTCTCCCAGCTGCCGTCGTAATTGGCGAGGAAGATCAGCTTGTCGGTGCCGGGCGGCCGGAACCATTTCGCCTTGTGGATGGTGCCCATGTTGAGCACGAAGCCGGGGCGATACCAGTGCGTCACCAGCTCCTTGATGCCCCACAGCGACAGCGCCAGCGTCAGTTTCCGGAACCAGCCGGGCTTGAGCGTGGTGACCGCGGTGATGTGGTTCTGGATGAAGCCGGGATGGTTCTCGCTGGCGGCGATCTCGCGGACCTTTCCGAGATCGGGGTCGCTGTCGTCGGGAACGTCGCGCGATTCGTAGTCGTTCAGCACGAGCAGGAACAGCCCGCCGAGTGCGGCGAGGATCAGCGCCACCAGCAAAATCCCGCCGACCAAGGCGAGCGCGATGCGGCCAAGATAGGTCGCGTCCGAGAACGGCTCGATCGCGAAATAGATCGCCTGGCCGGCGATCAGCACCAGCGCGGCGACGATCGCGCCGATCCACTGGAAAGTCGGCGAGCCGAGCAGCGACAGCAGCGAGTCGGTGCCGGAGCGCGGCACCCAGTCGGAGATCTTGAGCCGCCGCCGGCTCGGCCGGATCAGATATTGGGTGAACGCCGCGCCGCGGGCGAACAGCGCCTGCAGCCGCGCCCTGCGCGGCGAGTCCGGCGATTCGTCGATGGTCCGCTTCAGCGCGGGGTCCTGCCGGATCAGCTTGCGGACATAGCCGAGCGCCACCATCGCGCGGCTGCCGAGGCAGGCGTGATTTTCGAGATAGTCCTCCAGCGCGTCCTGGGCGAATTGCGCCAGCTCGCGCTGCCGGATGATATCGCCGACGGCGAATTCCGGCGTGCCGTTGAAGTTCAGCCCGATCGCGCCCCACGGCCGGGTCTGCAGATCGAGCGTGTTGTCGCGCAGGATGTCGATCAGCGCCGCGCCGGCGGGCGCGTCGGCCTGCGCGAAGATCGGCGCCAGCCATTGTCCGGCGACCTCGGCCACGGCGCGGATCGCGCCGTCCGGGGTGCCGTCGACATTGAGCTCGAGCAACAGATGCGGCGCGGGCTGCTCGGGCGTGCCGGCGTCGATCAGCGTCATCGAGGCGAAGTGGACGATGCCGGTCGCCTCGAACGCCGCGACCAGCTCCGGCCGCGCCGGATTGCCGAGCGCGGTGATCTGCGTCCGCAAGGTGTCGAGATCGGCGCCGGGACGCACCGGTGCGCAGATCACCACCATGTTCTGGGTCTGCGGCGCGACCCGCGATTCGAACTCCATGTCGAGCCGGCGCGGGAAAGGACCGACCCAGCCGATCGCGCCATCCTTGCCGGAAGCGGTGCGCAGATTCGGCTGTTGCAGCAGCCCGCGGAACACCTGCGTGATCTGCGTGATCGCGACGTGCTTGCCGAGGCAGACATGGGCGCCGTCGCCGAACATCAGGCCGGAATCGTTCGGCCGGTCGGCGCGGAACGACCCCGGCGCCACGAAAGCGCGCTTGTCGCGCAGCGCCGACATCGTCGCCACCATCAGCACCGAGCCGGCCTTGACCCGGCGCTGCCGGCTGGTGTTGTGCGCGATCACGCCGTCCTGCGTCGCGTAGCGCCACTGCCCCGGCGCCAGCGCCGGATTGAGCCGGCCGGCTTCGAGCAGGATCGCCTGCAGCCCGGCGACGTCGTCGCGGCCGGCGCAAGCGATCGCCTCCGCCCACACTTTCGGACGGCGCAGCAATTCGTCGAGCATCTTGCCGGCGGCGAGCGTGTTGGTCGGGATGAAGCCGGTGACGAGGCCGACGATGATGGCGCGGATCTCGTCCTCGGTGACGACGCCGTCGTGCGCCTGCGCCACCAGGCGCCCGACCACGGTGTCGGTTTCCGGCGCCGCCTTGGCGCGCGCGATGGCGCGGTCGATGACCTCGCGGACCTGTGCGGCGCCGTTCAGCGCCAGCCGCCGCGTCGCGGCGTCGCCGAACGGATCGGCGAACAACAGCGCCGAGATCGACATCGCCCATTCGGCGAAGGCGTCCGGATCCTCCGGTTCGAGGCCGAAATAGCCGCAGCAGGTTTCGGTCGCGACCCGCGTCATCAGATCCTTCATCACGTCGATGCGGCCGCCGGAGGCGTCGAGCAGGATCGTCGTGTAGTGCGCGGACAATTCCCTGATGCGATCGAGATCGGCCGGGCGCAGCACGCTGCGGATGATGGCGTTCTGGCGGTCGTGCTCCGGACCCTCGAGGCCGAGCACGAAATTGGTGCCGCCGGCGAGTTCGGTCATCTCCGGCCCGTAGGGCACCTCGTACAGGCCGGGCTGCGCCAGCACGTCACGAACGTCGGTCTCGCGGGTGACGATGATCAGACGACCGAATTGCGGATTCGGCCAGACCTCGCGGAAGACATGCAGCGCTCCGCGCATCAGCCAGCCGAAGCCCCAGCTGGTCCAGCGCTTCAGCGTGGTGTCGGCGCCGAGGTCGTCGAGATTGAACGGGAGGATCGGAGCGGGCGGGGCGGAAGCGGTGTCGGACTGGGCTTTCTTGATCGCGTCGTAGTACTTGAGCGTGAACATCGGCCACCTCAAAAAAACACATCAAAATCGGTCTCGCCGATCAATTCGGCTCAAAATGCGCGGGGCTTTCTTGACTGTCGCGCTCCAGCCAGTCCGCGTCGCGGCCCGGCACCATTTTCAGGCCTTCGACGAAATGGTCAATCCATGTTCTATCGACGAACGGCAACCATTCGATGTAACGCCGCGAAAAATTCGGCTTGACAGCAAGTAATTCATCGGTCGCGAGCCGCGCCGCGGCGAGATGACCGCCGCGCGCCAGCGCGTTGATCTTGAGAACGTGCGCGTACCAATAGGCCGGGCGGCGGGCCAGCGACAGCGAGGCGTGCTCGGCCGCGTCGGCCCAGCGGCCGCACATGGTGTGCGACATCGCCAGTTCGCCCAGCGCATAGAAGATGTTCGGATCGTTCGAGCTCAGCCGCAGCGACGCCTTGAGGTGATCGATCGCTTTGGCCGGCTCGCCGGCGAGATTGTAGCAGCCGCCGAGCTGGGCGTGCGCCAGCGCGAGGCTCGGATTGAGCGCGATCGCGTGCTGCAGCAGGGTCTTGGCCTCGTGCGGATGGCGCAGCCACATCTCGGCGATGCCGGCGAGCATGAAGCCGCGGCCGTCGTCGGGGTCGGCGAGACTGGCCTGCTTCGCCAGCTTGCGCATCCGCAGGATCTGCTCCTGCGGCTGGCGGCCGGCCCAGATCGACCAGCCGAGCGCCGAGGTGACCTGGATCAGCGCCTCCGCCGAGTCCGGATCGAGCGCCAACGCGTCGGCGAACAGCTTCTGCGCCATGTCGGAATCGGCGCGGGTCAGCCGGTTGAGGTGCCAGCGGCCGCGCCAGATCAGGTCGCTGACGCCGAGCGCGTCCTGGCGCTTGTTGCGGATGCGGATCTGCTCGGCGTGCTCGATCCTGATCTCGAGCTGCGCCACCAGTTCGTTGACGAACTGCTCGAGTTCGTCGCGGAGCGCCGGCGATTGCAGCGTGAAACGCCGCGACCAGATCGCGTAGCCGGTCGCCGCCTCCGACAGGCTGGCGGAGACTCCGAACGAATCGTAGGCGCGATACAGATGCCCCTCGATCAGATAATGCGCGCCGAGCCGCTGGCCTATCACCTTGCGGTCGATCGTGTCGGCGAAGGAAAAGCTCGAACTGCGCGCGATCACCGGCAGCCAGCGAATCCGCGACAGGCCGACGATCAGCTCTTCGCTGATGCCCTCGGCCAGATAGTCCAGCGTCTCGTCGCCGGTGACGTTGGTGAACGGCAGCACCGCGATCGCCTGATTGCCGGTGAAGCCGACGGGCGGCTGGCTGGTGTCGAGGATGTGGCTGGGCAGCCCGCCCGGCACCGGCGCGGCGGGCGCCGGTGGGCGCGGTCCGCGCATCAGCCGCGCGCGCTGCTCGCGCAGCCAATCGCGGAAGCTGGCCTCGCCGGGAATATCGAAGCCTTCGAGAAATTCGCCGGCGATGGCCGGATCGGCGCTCGGATCGCGGGCGTCGACGACGATCCGGTCGAGCCGCAGGCGGACGCGGTCACGATCGCTGACCAGCAATTCGATGCCGGCGCCATTCAGAAGCTTTCGCAGATTCGACAATTCGCGGCGCAGACTTCCCGCCGCTTCGGCATGGCCGCGACTGCCCCACAGTCGATCCTGCAGCCAGCCACGGGTGTGCTCACCGTCGCGCGACATCGCCAGCATGGCGATGACGGCCGTCCCCTTCTTGCTGGAAATCTCGACGCGTCGACCGTCCGGCGTCGACAGCTGGAATGGCCCCAGCAATCTGACCGAAAAGCGCAACGACGTCTCCGACATAACTTCGATCATCCGGATTCAACTCAGAATAGCATTTTTCACGCGTCTATCACGTGAATTTCACGCCGGAAACAGTTCGATAAGAAGACGAATGGGAACTCGATAAGGAAAATGCCGAGGTGCTCTTCCGCTAGGCGAAATTCGCCGGCGAGGGCTCGGAGTTGGCCGCTGGAGCTGCAGGGCGGGTCGTGCGCGGACTTTATGCGAGCAAGTCGCATGTCGCGGAACGGCGGAGTTAGTAAGGGCGGGGTGAAATGGTAGGGGTCGCAGGGGCGGATTTCCAGCAGGACCTTCTGTTCGCGTTCGGTGGCGGAGATCCGCAGATCACCATCGCGGTGCTGGATGGGCCGGTGGATCGCACACATGATTGTTTTCGCGGCGCGCGGCTGGCTCCGCTCGACACGCCGGCTGCGGCGCGATGCGCCGAGGAATTCGCCAGCGCGCAGGGCACGCATCTGGCGAGTCTGATTTTCGGCCAGCCCTGCAGTTCGGTCGAAGGCGTCGCGCCGCTCTGCCGCGGGCTGATCGCACCGATCTTCGGCGACGACCGGCCGGGCTGCTCCCAGACCGATCTGGCGCAGGCGATCGTGATGGCGCTGGATCACGGCGCCCACATCCTCCACATCAGCGGCGGATTGTTCGACGGGCGGCGGCAGCCGACCGCCGAACTGAGCGCGGCCGTGGCGCTGTGCAACGACCACAACGCGCTGATCGTCGCCGGCGCCGGCCGCGATGGCTGCGCCAGCCTGCTGCGCCGCTGCGGCGCGGTGAATCTTCTCCCGGTGGGCGCGATCGACAGAAACGGCCGGCTGATCGGCGGCAGCGACGCCAGCCTGCACGAGATCGGCATCGCGGTCCCCGGCGCCAGGCTGATCGGCGCGACGCTGGAAGGCGGCATCGGCGAGCGCCGCGGCGCGAACTACTCGGCCGCTTTGATCGCCGGCATTGCCGGGCTGCTGCTCGGGACGCAGACCGCCACCGGCCGGGCCCACGACCCCGGCGCGGCCATCGAGGCGATCCTCGGCAGCGCGACGCCGCGGCTCGCGGCGCGGGCCGACGAATGCCAGCGCGCCTGGATCGGCCGGGCAAATGTCGAAGCCGCCGCGGCCCGCCTCACCGGCGTGATGTTCGACAGTGCCGCGACGTCTCCGTTCGGACTGTGGCATCGGGCGCTGACGAATGCGCAGCCGTCGGACCACGCCACGTTCCGGCCGCGGGCGTGACCGCGCCGGGCTTTGCGCGCGGACCAGCGTGACTTCGCAGCTTCGCATGGTCGGATCGTCGGGGCGGACCGCAATGGTTACGATGCAGAGTCGCGCGCGGCACCGCGCTCGGGGGCCAGCGCGACGCCCTTGATCTGCGCGAACAATTCGTCGCCTGCGGCGAGCTGCAACTGATCCCACGACCGCCGCGTCACCCGCGCCAGCAGCCTTGCGCCCTGCCCGCCCGGGCCGAGCGCCAGCACGACCAGAACCTCGTTGGGGCCGACTGGCGAGGTCGTGGCGATCCGGGCCGGCAGGATGTTGAGAATCGAGGTGCGGTGCGGCGCCTCGCGCGCGAGGCTGACATCGCCCGCGGCGATCCTGATCCGGCGCGCTTCGCCGGGCTGCACCGGCGCGGACGGCACCAGCAATCGACCGCCGTCGAGCCGCAGCGTCAGCAGGCCGTAGACGGAATCGTAGGACTCCGCGATGGCGTCGACATTCACCGCGGCGTCGCGCGCGGTCGCCAGCGGCAGCGCCGGATCGCTCTGCAGCTCGGTCAGCGGTCCGGCGGCGAGCACTTTGCCGGCCCGCATCAGGATCAGATGATCGGCGAGGCGTTCGATCTCGGTGATGTCGTGGCTGACATAGATCACCGGCAGCGACAGCCTTGCATGCAGCCGCTCCAGGAACGGCAGGATTTCGTCTTTGGTCAGTCGGTCGAGCGCCGACAGCGGCTCGTCCATCAGCAGCAGTTTCGGCTGCGACAGCAGCGCGCGGCCGATCGCGACGCGCTGGCGCTCGCCGCCGGAGAGATTGCGCGGCGCGCGGTCGAGCAGATGCGACAGCCCGAGCAGCTCGATCACCTCGTCGAAGCCGACCGCGCCCTCCGCCGCGTCGGCGCCGCCACGCGGCGCGCCGTACAGCAGATTGGCCCGCACCGACAGATGCTGAAACAGGCTGGCCTCCTGAAACACGTAGCCGATCGGGCGCTGATGCGGCTTCAGAAAGGTCGCCTCGTCCTGCCAGACATCGCCGTCGACGTCGCAACGACCGCCGGGCAGACGCTGCAGCCCCGCCAGACAGCGCAGCACCGTCGACTTGCCGCAGCCGCTCGGACCGAACAGGCCGGTGATGCCGGTCGCCGGCACGCTGAACGCCGCGTCGAGCGCGAAGCCGCCGAGCCGGCCGCGGAATTCGCCACGAATGCTGCGCGGAGCGATCGCCCTCATCCTCTGATCCGCGCGGTACGCTTTTCCAGCATCATCATGGTGAGAATCACCACGAAGGCGAACGCCGCCATGCCGCCGGCGAGGATATTGGCCTCGCGCCATTGCGAGGTCTCGACATAGTCGTAGATCGCCACCGACAGCACCTTGGTGCTGCCGGGAATGTTGCCGCCGATCATCAGCACGATGCCGAATTCGCCGACGGTGTGGGCGAAGCCGAGCACCGCGCCGGCGAGAAAGCCCGGCCGCGCCAGCGGCACCGCCACCGTCCAGAACGCCTTCAGCGGCGAGGCCCGCAGCGTCGCGGCGACTTCCAGCGGCCGGTCGCCGATCGCGTCGAAGGCGTTGCGGATCGGCTGCACCACGAACGGCATCGAATAGATCACCGAGCCGAACACCAGACCGCCGAAGGTGAAGGCCAGCGTGCGCCCGCCCCACAGCCCGGCGATCGCGCCGCCCGGCCCGTCCGGCCCCATCAGCACCAGCAGATAGAAGCCGAGCACGGTCGGCGGCAGCACCAGCGGCATCGCCACCACCGCGGCGACGCCCTCCTTCCACGCCGCCTTGGAGCGCGCCAGCCACCACGCGATCGGCGTGCCGACGATCAGCAGGATGATCGTGGTGATGGCCGCGAGTTCGATCGTGAGCCAGACCGGCTGCCAGATATCGGGGGGAAGGCCCGTCATTGGTGCGCCCGGATGCCTGTGCGGGGCGCGGCACTAACCTCTCCCCGCGCGCGGGGAGAGGCCGACCGGCGGAGCGCAGCGACGCTGGTCGGGTGAGGGGGCGCCTCCCCGAGGCCGAGCGGCCCAAACTCGCGGAGACGCCCCCTCACCCCGGCCCTCTCCCCGCGCACGGGGAGAGGGAGCGAAGCGCCGTGCATGAAGCCGGATTGCTTCGCTGCGCTCGCAATGACGGGAAGAGGCGCTCGCATGCAGCGTCGCTCAGCTCGCCTTGCCGGGCGCGACTTCGTAGCCGTACTTCTCGATGATCGCGCGCGACTCGGGGCCCTTGAGGAAGTCGATGAAGGCCTTGGCGGCGACATTGGCCTCGCCCTTCTTCAGCAGCACCGCGTCCTGGGTGATCGGCTTGTACAGCGACTGCGGCACCATCCAGCGCGAGCCGTCCTTGTCGTTGATCACTTGCGACAGCGCCACGAAGCCGACCTCGGCATTGCCGGTCTGCACGAACTGATAGGCCTGGGTGATGTTGGCGCCCTCGACCAGCTTCGGCTTCAGCTCGGCATCGAGCTTCAGCGCCTGCATGGTTTCGACCGCGGCAGCGCCATAAGGCGCGGCGGCCGGATTGCAGATCGACAGCTTGGCGAATTTGGCGTCCTTCAGCGTCGCCTCGCCCTTCACCACGCCGGGCGCCTTGCTCCACAGCACCAGCTTGCCGATCGCATAGGTGAAGACGCTGTCCTTCACGCCGAGGCCCTCGTCGGCGAGCTTCTTCGGGCGCGCGCTATCGGCCGACAGGAACACTTCGAACGGCGCGTCCTGGGTGATCTGGCTGTAGAACGGGCCGCTGGCGCCGAACGACAGCACCAGCTCGTGCCCGGTCTTGGCCTTGAAGGCCGCCGCGATCTCCTTGACCGGCTCGGTGAAATTGGCCGCGACGGCGACGTGGGCGGAGGCGGCGAATGCCTGGCCGGCCGACAGGCCGACCGCGACGGCGCCGAGCAGCGCGAGTTTGAGGACGTGTTTCAAAGCATGACTCCTAAGTGTGGACAATGAACTCTCATCCGCCATTGCGAGGAGGCGCAGCCGACGAAGCAATCCAGCCACTTGCGCGCCTCTCCTGGATTGCTTCGTCGCTACGCTCCTCGCAATGACGCGGATGCATGGGCATCAATCGATGGCGACGATGACGTGTGCGGCGTCGAACAACGCGCAGGCCGGATCGCCGGGGGACAGCTTCATGTCGACGGCGCTGCGCGCGGTGATCGAGGCGGCCAGCGTCTTGTCGTCGCCGATATCGAGCACGATCTCGGCATTGACCGCGGAGACGTCGGCGCGCCGGACCACGCCGTGCACGCAATTGCGCGCCGACACCATCGGCGCCGTGGCGCCCGGCGAGATCAGCACGAACGGCGCCTTGATCAGCACGATCACCTCGCGCCCGACCACGAGACCCAGGCTGCGCACGCTCTCGCTGGTCAGCAACGCGTAGATCGTGGTGTCGGCCGACACCGCGACCGCGACCTCTGCGCTCAGCGTGTCGGAATTGATTTCGGTGATGGTGCCGCGGAGGGCGTTGCGGGCGCTGGTTTTCATGAAGAATCCGGAGACGAGATTGAGCGGGGAGATGCCGGTGCCGGCGAGGTCCGGCTCGAGATTGCGCAACACCCGCGCCATCTGGGCCTCCAACCGGCCGAACGCCTCGATCACCCGCAGGCCGGTCGGCGTCAGCACCGCGCCGCCGCCGGCCTTGCCGCCGGTTCGCGTTTCCAGCAGCGGGCGGCCGAACATGTTGGTCATCGCGTCGAGCGCGTCCCACGCCGCCTTGTAGCTGAGGCCCGCCGCCTTGGCGCCGGCGGTGATGCTGCCCTCGCGCGCCACCGCCTGCAGCAGCCGGATGCGGTCGCGGCCGACGCCGGAAATGTCCTTGGTCTTCAGGGTGACCGTAGCCTCGATTGGCATAAAGACGGGCTCGCCGATGGTTATATAGATGATCTACATAACGCTAACCCCGATCGGGACATTCCGCAACCAGGAGATTCGACTATGAAGATCAGCGCCCGCAACCAGCTCAAGGGCACCATCATCGACATTCAAAAGGGCGCCACCACTTCGCATGTCCGCATCGACATCGGCGGCGGCGCGGTCGTCACCGCGGCGATTACCAACGAGGCGGTGGACGAGCTGAAGCTCGCCAAGGGCCAGGCCGCCATGGCGGTGATCAAGGCCTCGGACGTGCTGGTGGCGATCGACTGATGGCGGCCGGTCGACGCTGTGTGTGCGCAGCGTCGACCGGCCCTTCCCTCAGAACAGATAATTGAGACGCAGCATCGCCTGGTGGCGCTCGAAATTCGTGAGGTCGAGACGCCGCGGGTCGTTGATCGCCCTGCCCGCGACCTGCGTGCTCCAGGTGCCCGACAGGCCGACATTGTGCGCCAGATGCATCGAGAAGGTCGGGCCGAGATACACCGCGTCGCCGACGAAGCGGTCGAGGCCGAGGCCGTCATAGGCCCGCAAATAGCGCGCCTCGGCGCCGAGGATCAGATCCGGGCCGACTTTATAGGACATGGCTCCGTTCACCGAGAACTCCGAATCGCGCGACCACGCGTTGCTGAGGTCGCGCGACGCGCCGCCCGAGTACCAGACGTTGACGGTGGCGAACAGCGTGTTGCGGATCAGCTCCTTGTCCATCAGCGCGGCGAACTCGCTGCCATAGGTCTGGACGTCGAAGCCGGTCAGTTCGTCGAACCTGTTCCACGCCGGCGCGGCGTGCAGCGTCAGACCGAACGGCATCACGTCGCGGTCGAGCACTTTGTAGCGGAATTCCAGCGACGCGCCGGCGACCGCGGTGCGGCGGTTGTCGATCATGTCCGGCACGCCGCTGACCCTGGTCGAGGCAAAGCTGATGCCCGGCGCCACGCGAAAATTGTCGGTGAGCACGAACTTGACCTGCGACAGCACGCCGACGCCGGTATACGAGCCGGCGCGCCTGTTGAAGCGCCCGACATTCTCGATCTCGAGCTCGATCTCGCCCTTCTTGCCGATGTCGGAGCCCATGCTGAAGCCGAAGATGTGCTCGGTATCGACGCCGTCGTGCTGCGCCTGCGCGTCGAGCAGCTCGGCGCGCGGCTTGACGGCCCGCACGGCAGCGCTGGTCGACGAGGCCGAGGCGGTGGACAGCCAGGACGGCGCGTCGCCGGCGTCCGCCGAGACCGGCAGCATCGACCCGAGCGCCAGAATGCTCAGCGCCACACCCAAAATAGACTTCTTGCGACGACCGCACGCCGCTTCAAACTGCAACACCATTCGACCCCCGAAATCGAAACGCAACTCATTCCGGGAACTAATTGCAATTGAGAGACGGCGCGGGTCAAAGATTTTGTTCTATAGGATCAATAAGTTGGAAGTTGTTTAGATTTGATCGAAAGCAATGACAGGGTAGTTAGTTACCAAAAATACTCGCCGCATCATTCTTTCGTCGACCACCGAAGCGCGCAGAATCCGGAGATCATGCGACTGATGGCGTCGCGGCGTGATAACGATACCGGCCTGCGGCCGACGCCTGCTCGCGCAGTCGACCGACCGACCAACCTTGACGAGGACACGACATGAAGAAGCGCCCCCAGATCAATATCGGCATCTCCGAGAAACATCGCGGCAAGATCGCCGACGGGCTGTCCCGGCTGCTGGCGGACTCCTACACGCTGTATCTGATGACGCACAATTTCCACTGGAACGTCACCGGGCCGATGTTCAACACGCTGCATGCGATGTTCATGGCGCAATACACCGAGCAGTGGACCGCGCTGGATCAGATCGCCGAGCGCATCCGCGCGCTGGGTTTTCCGGCGCCCGGCACCTACAAGGAATTCGTCAAGCTGGCCTCGATCGCCGAAGTCGAAGGTCAGCCGAAGGCGCTGGACATGGTGCGGCACCTGGTGTCGGCGCAGGAAGCCACCGCGCGCACCGCGCGCGAACTGTTTCCGATCGTCGGCGAGGCCAACGACCAGCCGACCGCCGATCTGCTGACCCAGCGGCTCGACGTCCACGAAAAGACCGCGTGGATGCTGCGCAGTCTGCTCGAAGACTGACCACTTGGCGAATCGCGACATCGACCAGGGCCGGCTACGGCCGGCTCTGGAGATTTATTTGTAGACCTCGCACACCGTGGTGTGCGCGTTCGGCGCACTGCCTCTGCCGCGCGGAGAGAGGTTGGACCACCACGCCTCCAGCGCCCGGCGCTCGCAGGGCAGCCGCACGCTCATGCCGTCGGCGAACCGGATCCAGGCGTCGAAGCGCTTGTTCGGGACCGCGATCACCAGCGGGATGTCGGCGCTCAGCGCCTGAACGATCAGATGCAGCAGCCCGCGGCCTTCGCTCTCCTGCTGGCCGAAGCGGTTGATGATGACGAGGTCGGCGCCCTGGCCGATCGCCGTGCCGACGCGGCCGCCGGCCGCCAGTAGCTGGCCGGGATCGAGCCGGCAGCCGGACGCCTGCGAACCGAGGTTCTGATACAGCGGCAGTTGCTCGCCGCTGTGCAGCAGCGTCGCCGACAATTGCGGCACGTCCGCCACGCGATGCGCGAACTGCACCAGGCCGACGGTGCGAGTGCCGCGCGCATTGAGATCGGCCGCGAAGCCGTGGAGCAGCGCGTCGGGATCGTCGCCGGGGTCGTAGACCAGCGCCGCGAGATCGCATTGGGAATCGAAGGTCATCTTCTCTCCGCCGGTTTGCCGGCGCTCCGCGGACGGAGGAGGGTCCGCCGCACTTCAGCGGCGCCGGCCCGTCGTCGTATAGATAAATATATAACGTATGTGCCATTTACGAGCAATTTGGCCTTTAGGTGCGCTTCGTGAGCGACGCGGCGGCGACCCCATACCCCGCCACCTGCGGATGCCTCTCATTTGAGACTTTTGTAATTTTATTGCTCAAACAGCACCTCATTCTTCGCTTTTGATGCGCGTCAAATCGAGCCCTCCTCTCGCATGCTAGTGCACCGCACACAGGCTACGGCTTTACCACCGCGGAGGTTCGACCCCGCCGGAAGCCACTTCTGAAGGATCGAGACGAGGTTCGCCGTGCGCTGCAATCGCAGCCGCCACGGCCCCGACCGCTTTTCTCGGACGCGCCGCGCGGCATCGCTGCGCCAACAGTCATTAGGAATGGAACGACCCATGAACGCAAAATATCCCGGCATCCCCTCGGTGATCCACGGCAACGGCGCGGTGGCGCAGGTGATGGGTCATGTCTGCGGCGGCGTCATCGGCTACCCGATCACGCCCTCGACCGAGATCTCCGAGATCTACGAGGCGTTCCGCTCCTCCGGCGGCTGCAATGTCTGGGGCAAGCACCCGTTCTTCTTCGAGCCCGAGGGCGAGCACTCGGCGCAGTCCGGCGCACTCGGCGCCGCGCTGACCGGCGGCAAGTTCATCTCCAACGCCTCGTCCAGCCAGGGCATCCTGTACGGCCTGGAGTCGCACTACGTCACCGTCGGCAAGAAGGTCGGCGGCTTCGTGCTGCAGGTCGCCGCGCGCGTGGTGTCGAAGCACTCGCTCAACGTGATGGCCGGCCATGACGACGTCTATGCACTGCTGTCGTCGGGCTACACCATCCTGTTCGGCTCCAATCCGCAGGAAGCCGCCGACCTCGCGGCGATCTCCTACAAGGTCGCCGCGACCTCGCTGATCCCGGTCGCCAATGCGATGGACGGCTTCGCCACCTCGCACATGCTCAGCGAAGCGCTGATGCCGGAGCCGGAACTGCTGCGCGACTTCCTCGGCGACCCGTCCGGCCGCATCAAGTGCCCGACGGTGGCGCAGGAGATGCTGTTCGGCGCCAAGGGCCGCGTGTTCCAGCTCAAGCAATATCTGGCGCGGCACGAGGCCGATTTCCTGGCCTGCGATCTGACCAAGCTGAAGCTGCATCTGGATTCCCATGCCGACGCGATCGAGACCGACAACGACGCCGCGCTGATCGATGCGACGCTCGCCTACGTGCCGGAAGAGCTGCGCGGCCCGTGGAAGCGGCAGTGGGTCAACGCGCCCGAGAAGGGCACGCGGCAGTTGGTGCCGGCGCTGGTCGATATCGACAATCCGGGCCTGACCGGCGGCGTGCAGAACCAGCCGGACTTCCAGGCCGGCGCGGTCGACCACCGCACCCATTTCGCCAATGCGGTGCCGCGCTTCGTCAAGGAAGCGATGGACGAATACGCCGCATTGACCGGCCGCGAATACAAGCCGGTGATGACTTATATGTGCGACGACGCCGAGCACGTCGTGATCGGGCTCGGTTCGGTCACCGACGACGCCGAAGCGGTCGCGGCTTACTTGCGCTCGCAGGGCAAGAAGGTCGGCGTGGTGTCGATCAAGATGCTGCAGCCCTTCCCCGAGGCGGACCTGATCGAAGCGCTGAAGGGCAAGACTGCCGTCACCGTGCTGGAGCGCTCCGACGTCACCGCGCTCACCAGCCTGGTGACGCAGGCGCTGTGCAAGGCGCGCGAGAACGGCGACGCCGGCGTGCGCCATGCCGGCATTCCGGCGCTCGACAAATTGCCGAAGATCACCACCGCGATCTTCGGCCTCGGCGGCCACGATCTGCAGCCGCGCGACATGATCGCCTGCTACGCCAACATGGAGAAGCCGGATTCGGCGCCGTTCGTGTATCTCGGCACGCAGTTCTTCACCAAGGACGCCTCGCCGCGGATGGCGGCGCTGCAGGATCGGCTCAGGACCGCCTATCCGGAAACCCAGTTCATGGCGCTGCCGACCGGGACCAACCCGAACCTGCTGCCGCCCTCGGCCTTCCGCATCCGCTTCCACTCGATCGGCGGCTACGGCACCATCGCGTCCGGCAAGCTGCTCACCGACATTCTGGCCGGCGCGCTCGACATGCACTCGAAGTCGGCGCCGAAATACGGCTCGGAGAAGAGCGGTGCGCCGACCAATTACTACATCACGCTGTCGCCGGAGCCGGTGAAGATCACCAACGCCGAACTTGAAGACGTCGAGATCGTGATCTCGCCGGACCATAAAGTCTTTGTGCACACCAACCCGCTGCGCGGGCTGGTCGAGGGCGGCACCTTCATCTTGCAGACCAACCTGTCGGCGCTCGACGTCTGGCGTGACCTGCCCGCCAAGGCGCGGCAGACCATCCGCGACAAGAAGATCAAGTTCTACGTGATCGACGCCTTCGCGGTGGCCAAGCGCCACGCGCCGACCGCCGAACTCGAGACCCGGATGATGGGCATCGCCTTCATCGGCGCGGTGTGCGGCCATGTCGACCGCGTCGTCGCCGACGCCTCGCAGGAGGCGATGCTGAACAAGATCCGCCAGCAGATTTCCAAGAAGTTCGGCGCCAAGGGCGGCGACATCGTCGACGGCAACATGGCGGTGATCCGTGAGGGCGTCGAGGCGACCCACAAGGTCGATGTCGACGCACCGGAATTCAGCGAGGACGCCATCAAGGCCGCCCCGAAGGCCAAGCGCGACGCCTCGATCTCGGCGTCGATGTGCCGCGCCGCCGCACCGGCGCAGGCCTCGGGCTTCCTCGATCCGGAGTACTACGACGACGTGCTGGCCGGCCCGTTCCGCGACGGCACCATCGCCGATGCGCCGGTGCTGCCGGGCATGGGCATGTTCATGCCGGCCGGCTCCGCCGCCGCCAAGGACAAGGGCCTGTTCCGCCGCAACGTGCCGGAGTTCAACGCCGATCTGTGCACCGGCTGCATGGAATGCGCGCTGGTCTGCCCGGACGCGGCGATCCCCAACGCCGTGCACGACATCCACGAACTGCTCGGCACCGCGATCAAGCAGCTCGACATCGCGCCGGCCCAAGCCGAGGCGTTGCGCGGCCAGGTGCCGACTCTCAGCGAAGCGATTCGCGAGGTGTATCGCTCGGCCAAGGACGACAGACCGTTCCACGAAGTGGTGGCGCAGGCGGCCGAACCGCTCGGCCTCGACAACGCCACGCTGAAGCGCAATCTCGGCAAGCTCGCCGCGGCGCTGTCGGTGTATCCGGTGGCCCGCACCCGGCCGTTCTTCGACGCGATGGAGAAGAGCCAGCCGGGCACCGGCGGCCTCTATTCAGTGAGCGTCGATCCGTGGAAGTGCTCGGGCTGCCTCGAATGTATCGACGTCTGCGGCCCCGGCGCGCTGGTCGATCGCGAGCAGGACGAGCCGCTGCTGGAGCAGCTCCAGGCCCGGTTCGAATTCCTCAGCCGCACCCCGAACACCCCGGCGCGCTTCACCGAAGGCGCGACCAAGCCCGAGGGTGAGACCAAGCGGCTGATGCTCGACCGCGCCAATTACTACGCCACCACCGGCGGCCACGGCGCCTGCCGGGGCTGCGGCGAAGTCACCGCGATCCGGCTGGTCACCTCGACCAACCACGCGATCCACGACAAGCGCCGCAAGGACCACACCCGCGAGCTGGAAGCCCTGATCGACCAGCTCACCGCCAAGCGGACGCAGGTCGAAGGCGACGCGGCGCGCGCCGCGCGGATCGACGCGACGCTGAAGACGCTGGAGAAGCGGCTGTACACCTACGAGAGCGGCCCGACCGGCAACGGCCCGTCCGGCATGGTGATCGCCAACGCGACGGGATGTTCGAGCGTCTACGCCTCGACCTTCCCGTTCAACCCCTACACCGACCCGTGGGTGAACAGCCTGTTCCAGGACACCCCGGCGGTGGCGAAGGGCATCTTCGAGGGCCTCACCGCGCAGGCCTCCGACGATTTTCGCGCGCTGCGGGTGGCGAAGCTGGAGCTGGCCGACGCCTATGATCCAGCCAAGCACGACGGCTTCTTCCGCTACTTCGGTTGGGGCCAGTTCACGCCGGAGGAGCGCGGCCTGCTGCCGACCGTGCTGAGCATGGGCGGCGACGGCGCCACCTACGACATCGGCTTCGGCGCGCTGTCGCGGCTGCTGTCGACCAAGACCCCGATCAAGGTGGTAGTGCTGAACACCGGCGCCTATTCCAACACGGGCGGCCAGACTTCGACCGCGAGCTTGACTGGTCAAGACTCCGACCTGTCGCGGTTCGGTATCGCCAATCACGGCAAGCAGGAATCCCGCAAGGAGCTCGGCCTGATCGCCTCGTTCCATCCCAACGTGTTCGTGGTGCAGACCGCGACCGCGCTGCAGGGGCACTTCCTGAAAAACGTGATGGAGTTCCTCAACCACAGCTCGTCGCCGGCGGTGCTCGACGTCTACACGCCGTGCCAGGCCGAGCATGGCATCGGCGACGCCGTCGCCAACCGCCAGGCGCGGCTGGCGGTGGAGAGCCGAATGAATCCCGTGTTCGTCCACGACCCGCGCAAGGCCGGCAAGCTGGAGCGCGCGTTCTGCCTCGACGGCAATCCGGAGCCGGATCAGGATTGGGCCAGCAAGTCGATCGAATATGTCGACGACAGCGGCGCGACCCAACTGATGAAGGCGAAACTGACCCCGGCCGATTTCGCCTATACCGAAGTCCGCTTCCGCAAGCAGTTCAAGCCGATGAAGAAGGAGGCCGACGGCCTGCCGATCGACGAGTACGTGGCGCTCGACGCCGCTGCGCGGGCCGGCAGGACGCCGTTCATCCATGTCGCCGACGCCGACAAGAAGCTGGTCAGGATGGCGGTCGGCGAGACCGTGGTGGCGCTGGTGGAAGAGCGGCGCAAATACTGGCGCACGCTGCAGGTGCTCGCCGGCTTCGACATCCGCGCACTCGACGACAGCCACCGCGTCGAACTGGAAGCGCTGCAGCAGCAGTACCAGGAGCAGGTCAAGGCCCGCGAATCCTCGCTCGACCAGATCGCGCGCGGCATGAGCGAACTCGCCGCTTCCTCCAACGCGCCGGCCGCCGGCGGCTTTGCCGGGCTGATGAACGGCTTCGCGGCGGCGCCCGCCGCGGCGGCGCCGACCAACGGCGCCAAGCCGGCCAACGGCAACGGCGCCGAGCCGATCCATATCGACGATGCCGATCTGGACAAATGCACCAACTGCAAGAGCTGCTATCAGGACGTGCCCGAAGTGTTCGAGCTGACCAAGATCGTGGTCGGCGGTGCGTCGAAGGACGTCGCTCACGTCATTCCCGGCGTCTTCGGCAAGCTCAAGGTGACGCCCGAATTGTCGGCCAAACTCAGCCGCGCGGCGGCGAATTGCGACGCGGAGATCATCCGATGAGCAGCCTCACCGTGCCGAACGACGTGCTGCGCTATCAGCAGGCGCGCAGCGCGCTGGAAAGCTCCAAGACCGAGCTGGAGGAGCTGCAAGCCAGCGAAGCGGTCGGCGTGTTCCAGAAGCAGATCGCGCTGTTGCAGAAGCGGCTGCTCAACGACCCGGCGTCGCTGCGCAACATGTTCATCGCCGACGGCACCCAGGCGATCGTCTGGGAATTCCAGCAGGCGGAGCTCGGCGAAGCGTTCACCACGACGCTGTGGAATCTGCTCGCCCGCGGCGATGATATGTCGATCATCCTGCAGCGCTTCATCTGGGCGCTGCCGCTGAAGTTCAAGCGCAAGTTCATCAAGGCGATCGACCTGCATCTGCGCGATCGCTATCCGATGTTCGAAAACCTGTCGGAAGGCTGGCCGGGCGAGGCGTTCATCCCGCCTTACATCCGCCCGGCGGAGCAGCGCGCGGTCGACTTCGACCTCGTCAACCAGGGCTATCTCGGCTACCAGTCGATCGGCTATTCGCTGCGGGAGTGCGAGCTGTTCGTCTGGCTCGAAGTGATGCGCGACAAGCAGTGCGACGACAAACCGTGCGAGCTCGGCGTGCTGATCCACGGCAAGAGCGAGCCGAAGGGCGGCTGCCCGGTGAAGATCCACATCCCCGAGATGCTGGACCTGCTCGGCAACGGCAAGCATCGCGAAGCCTTGGAGCTGATCGAGAGCTGCAACCCGCTGCCCAACGTCACCGGCCGCGTCTGCCCGCAGGAACTGCAGTGCCAGGGCGTCTGCACCCATACCAAGCGGCCGATCGAGATCGGCCAGCTCGAATGGTATCTGCCCGAACACGAGAAGCTGGTGAATCCGAACGCCAATGAGCGCTTTGCCGGCCGCATCAGCCCGTGGGCCGCGGCGGCAAAACCGCCGATCGCGGTGGTCGGCTCCGGCCCGTCCGGCCTGATCAACGCGTACTTGCTGGCGGTCGAAGGCTTCCCGGTCACGATCTTCGAGGCGTTCCACGACCTCGGCGGCGTGCTGCGCTACGGCATCCCGGAATTCAGATTGCCGAACCAGCTGATCGACGACGTCGTCGAGAAGATCACGCTGCTCGGCGGCCGCTTCGTGAAGAACTTCGTGGTCGGCAAGACGGCCACCTTGGAAGACCTCAAGTCCGAAGGCTTCTGGAAGATTTTTGTCGGCACCGGCGCGGGGCTTCCCACGTTCATGAACGTGCCCGGCGAGCATCTGCTCGGCGTGATGTCGGCCAACGAGTTCCTGACCCGCGTCAACCTGATGCGCGGCCTCGACGACCGCTACGAGACGCCGTTGCCCGAGACCAAAGGCAAGAACGTGTTCGTGATCGGCGGCGGCAACACCGCGATGGACGCCGCGCGCACCGCGAAACGTTTGGGCGGCAACGTCACCATCGTGTATCGCCGCACCAAGAGCGAGATGCCGGCGCGCGTCGAGGAGCTGCATCACGCGCTCGAAGAAGGCATCAATCTCGCGGTGCTGCGCGCGCCGCGCGAATTCATCGGCGACGACCACACCCATTTCGTCACCCACGCGCTGCTCGACGTCAACGAGCTCGGCGAACCGGACAAATCCGGCCGCCGCAGCCCGAAGCCAACTGGCGAGATCGAACGCGTGCCGGTCGATCTGGTGATCATGGCGCTCGGCAACACCGCCAACCCGATCATGCGCGACGCCGAGCCCGGGCTTAAGACCAACAAATGGGGCACGATCGAGGTCGAAGCCGGCTCGCAGCGCACCTCGATCCAGGACGTGTACTCCGGCGGCGACGCCGCACGCGGCGGCTCCACGGCGATCCGCGCGGCCGGCGACGGCCAGGCGGCGGCCAAGGAAATCGTCGGCGAGATCCCGTTCACCGCCGCCGAGATCAAGGACCGTGTGGAGCGCGCGGCGCGCTACACCGAGCTCGGCCAGATCGAACAGACCATCGTCGACAAGGTGACGCTGGCCGGCGGCATCGTCGAATTCACCGTGCGCGCCCCGATGGTGGCGCGCTCAGCGCAGGCCGGGCAGTTCGTCCGCGTGCTGCCGTGGGAGAAGGGCGAACTGATCCCGCTGACGCTGGCCGATTGGGACGCCGAGAAAGGCACCATCGACCTCGTGGTGCAGGGCATGGGCACCTCGTCGCTGGAGATCAACCGGATGGCGATCGGCGATGCGTTCAGTGGCGTCGCCGGCCCGCTCGGCCGCGCCTCGGAGCTGCATCGCTACGACGGCAACCAGACCGTGGTGTTCTGCGCCGGCGGCGTCGGCCTGCCGCCGGTGTATCCGATCATGCGCGAGCACCTGCGGCTCGGCAATCACGTCACGCTGATCTCCGGCTTCCGCGCCAAGGAGTTCCTGTTCTGGACCGGCGACGACGAGCGCGTCGGCAAGCTGAAGCAGGAATTCGGCAATCAACTGTCGCTGATCTACACCACCAACGACGGCAGCTACGGCGTCAAGGGCTTCGTTACCGGGCCGCTGGAAGAGATGATCAAGGCCAACCAGCAGGGCTTCGGCCGCAGCATCGCCGAAGTGATCGCGATCGGCCCGCCGCTGATGATGCGGGCGGTGAGCGATCTCACCAAGCCCTACGGCGTTAAGACCGTGGCGAGCCTCAACTCGATCATGGTGGATGCGACGGGAATGTGCGGCGCCTGCATGGTGCCGGTGACCATCGACGGCAAGATGGTGCGCAAGCACGCCTGCATCGACGGCCCGGAAATCGACGCCCACATCATCGACTGGGACAAGTTCCTGCCGCGCTTCAACGCCTTCAAGGCGCAGGAATTGGAGAGCAAGGCCAAGCACGGGTTCGCGTAGGGGCTCGACGTCGCGACATCGTCATTGCGAGCCGAAGGCGAAGCAATCCAGCTCCGTGCACGGAGCCTCTGGATTGCTTCGTCGGCTTCGCCTCCTCGCAATGACGCAACCGACACGAATCGGCCGGGGTTCGCCCCCGGCCATTGTCGTTCTGCGGAGGTGACCGCAGCGCCGTTCTTCCTCCCTCAATCTCGACCTCCTCGACGTCATCCTGAGGTGTCCGATGCGCCGCGCTTATGCGCGGCACATCGGACCTCGAAGGATGGGCCACGGTGCCCGTTGCCCTCATCCTTCGAGGCTCGCTTCGCTCGCGCCTCAGGATGACGGCGGCGCGAGGAGGCCAAAGAACAAGCCGGCTGATCCGACTCGCCGTGCCCGCGTTCGTCGCCGGCCATGACGAGGTTGAGCGATCAGTAGCCCCGGCTCCCGGCGCAGGTCTACCCGCCGTCCTCGACCTTCACCCCGCCCTGCATCCCGACGATCTTGGCCCGATAGGCTTCGGCGTCGCCGAAATCGGCGAAGCCCTGATAGTGCGGGTGCGGGCCTAATACGCGGCGGGCGTGCTTGATCGGGCACCAATACAGCTCGGTCCGCGCCGCGACCTCGCGGGCGAAGGAGATCACGCCGTTGCCGTAGGAGCAGTAGGCGCAGTTGATCTTTTCCAAGAGGTTCAGATAAGCGAGGTGGTGGCGGTCGAACACCAGATAGTCGCGGCGGCGCACTTTCGGGATCTTGTAGATCGGAAAGCAGATCGCCTGAAAGGCCATCACGCTGACATCGAGGATCACGAACGGCACGATCAGCGCGTAGATCACCGGCGCGGTGAGCACGATCCACGGATTGGCGTCGCGGATGTAGCGCGACAGCCGGATCTTGATCGCGCCGTGCAATCGCTCGACGCCCTGCTCGAACACGATCCGCTGGTTGTCCAGATGCCAGCGCAGCGCCTCGCGGCGCCTGGTCAGCTCGACCTCGATCTCGGCCTCGACCGCGCGCAGTCTGGCCATCAGATCGTCGAGGGGCGTGGGCATCGGGAGTCCTTTCGGGTGGGTCGGCGAGCGCCACCGGCGCATGGAACAGCAGCCCGCGCAACCGGATTTCCCGCGCACCGCAAAAATCACCGCCGCCCGCGTCCGGCAGGGTGTCAAAAGCCGCAAAACGCCTTAAGTTGCCGCCATGCCGAAATCCCCCTCGAAAGCCGCCGCGGCGCCCGCCGCAAACTCCCCTGCCCCGGCCGCCGCCAAGGCGCCGGGCACGGGCGATCACATCTTCCTGGTCGACGGATCGTCCTACATCTTCCGCGCCTATCACGCGCTGCCGCCGCTGACCCGCAAGTCGGACGGGCTGCAGGTCAACGCCGTGCTCGGCTTCTGCAACATGCTGTGGAAGCTGCTCCGCGAGATGCCGCCGGACAACCGGCCGACGCATCTGGCGATCATCTTCGACAAATCCGAGCACACCTTCCGCAACCAGCTCTACCCCGACTACAAGGCGCACCGGCCGCCGGCGCCGGACGATCTGATCCCGCAATTCGCCCTGATCCGCGAGGCGGTGCGGGCGTTCGACCTGCCGTGCCTCGAACAATCCGGCTTCGAGGCCGACGATCTGATCGCCACCTATGTGCGCGAGGCCTGCGAGCGCGGCGCCACGGCTACAATTGTTTCGTCCGACAAGGATTTGATGCAGCTCGTGACCGATTGCGTCACGATGTACGACACCATGAAGGACCGCCGCATCGGCATTGCCGAGGTGATCGAGAAATTCGGCGTGCCGCCCGAGAAGGTGGTCGAAGTGCAGGCGCTGGCCGGCGACAGCGTCGACAACGTGCCGGGCGTGCCCGGCATCGGCATCAAGACCGCGGCCCAACTGATCAATGAATATGGCGACCTCGACACGCTCTTGGCGCGCGCCGGCGAAATCAAGCAGCCGAAGCGGCGCGAGGCGCTGATCGAGAACGCCGAGAAGGCGCGGATCTCGCGGCAACTGGTGCTGCTCGACGACAAGGTGAAGCTCGACGTCCCGCTCGACGAACTCGCCGTGCACGAGCCCGACGCGCGAAAGCTGATCTCGTTTCTCAAGGCGATGGAATTCACCACGCTGACGCGGCGGGTCGCGGACTACTCCCAGATCGATCCGTCCGACGTCGAGGCCGAAGCCGCGCTGAAGTCTTCACCTCTCCCGCTTGCGGGGGAGGTCGGCGCGCGGAGCGCGACGGGTGGGGGCACGTCCACAGGCGGAGACCTTTTTTCGGGGCAAGTGCCCTCACCCCAACCCTCTCCCGCAGGCGGGAGAGGGAGCGCGCCGCATTCGGCGGAAGGTGGTCCTCTGAATGCCGGCCGCGGCCGCGACGGCCAGCCGGGCGAGGTGCTGTCGCCACAGATCCTCGCCGCCAAGCGCGCCGAAGCCGCGCGAAAAATTCCGGTCGATCGCACCGCATACAAGACCGTGCGCACGCGCGACGAGCTGCAGGGCTGGATCGCGCGCATCCACGACGCCGGCGCCTTCGCGGTCGATGCGATCGCGACCTCGATCGATCCGATGCAGGCGGAGCTGTGCGGCATCGCCTTGTCGCTCGGGCCGAACGACGCCTGCTACATCCCGCTCGGCCATCGTCAGACCGGCGACGGAAGCGGTCTGTTCGCCGCAGGATTGGCGCCCGACCAGCTCGGCGCGCGCGATGTGCTCGATGCGCTGCGGCCGCTGCTGGACTCCGCAGGCCTCGCCAAGATCGGCTTCAACATCAAATTCACCGCGGTGCTGCTGGCGCAGCACGGCGTCACCTTGCGTAACATCGACGATGTGCAACTGATCTCCTATGTGCTCGATGCCGGCCGCGGCAGCCACGGTCTGGATGCGCTGTCCGAAAGCAATCTCGGCCACACCCTGCACGTGCTCGGCGCATTGACCGGCAGCGGCAAGGCGAAGATCGCGTTCGATCAGGTGCCGATCGACCGCGCCACCGAATATGGCGGCGAGCGCTCCGACGTCGCACTCCGGCTGTGGCGCGTGCTGAAGCCGCGGCTGGTCGCCGAGCGGATGATGGCAGTGTACGAGACGCTGGAGCGGCCGCTGGTCGGCGTGCTGGCGCGGATGGAGCGGCGCGGCATCTCGATCGATCGCCAAGTGCTGTCGCGATTGTCCGCCGACTTCGCCCAGACCGCCGCAAGGATCGAGGCAGAGATCCGCGAACTCGCCGGCGAGGACATCAACATCGGCAGTCCGAAGCAGCTCGGCGACATCCTGTTCGGCAAGATGGGCCTGCCCGGTGGCAGCAAGACCAAGACCGGCGCGTGGTCGACCTCGGCGCAGGTGCTCGACGAGCTCGCCGAACAAGGGCACGAATTCCCGCGCAAAATTCTCGACTGGCGCCAGGTCTCGAAGCTGCGCTCGACCTACACGGACGCGCTGCCGACCTATGTGCATCCGCAGACCCAGCGCGTCCACACCACCTACGCGCTCGCCGCCACCACCACCGGGCGGCTGTCGTCGAACGAACCCAATCTGCAGAACATCCCGGTGCGCACCGAGGACGGCCGTAAAATCCGCCGCGCCTTCGTGGCGACGCCCGGCCACAGACTGGTCTCGGCCGACTACTCGCAGATCGAATTGCGCCTGCTGTCCGAAGTCGCCGATGTGCCGGCGCTGCGGAAAGCGTTTCAGGACGGCATCGACATTCATGCGATGACGGCGTCCGAAATGTTCGGCGTGCCGGTCGAGGGCATGCCGTCGGACATCCGCCGCCGTGCGAAAGCGATCAATTTCGGCATCATCTACGGCATCTCGGCGTTCGGCCTCGCCAATCAGCTCGGCATCCCGCGCGAGGAGGCCGGCGCCTATATCAAGCGCTATTTCGAGCGCTTCCCGGGCATCCGCGCCTATATGGACGAGACCCGCGATTTCTGCCGGACGCACGGCTATGTCGAGACGCTGTTCGGCCGCAAATGCCACTACCCGGACATCAAGGCCTCGAACCCGTCGATCCGCGCCTTCAACGAACGCGCCGCCATCAATGCGAGGCTGCAAGGCTCCGCCGCCGACATCATCCGCCGCGCCATGGTGCGGATGGAGGACGCGCTGGCCGAGAAGAAGCTGGCGGCGCAGATGCTGCTGCAGGTGCACGACGAACTGATCTTCGAAGTGCCAGAGGATGAAGTGACGGCGACGCTGCCGGTGGTGAGCCACGTCATGCAGGACGCGCCGTTCCCGGCCGTGATCCTCAACGTGCCGCTGCAGGTCGACGCAAGAGCCGCGGACAATTGGGACGAGGCGCATTGAGTAATGCCTTCGGCCTCTCATCGTAGCCGCTGGCTCTCCCCGCTCCGCAGCGCGCCCCCTCTCCCGCCTGCGGGAGAGGGTTGGGGTGAGGGCGAGCCGAGCACTGAGTCCGCTATCCGCTGAGAGTCAGCGTCCCCCACCCGGATCGCTGACGCGATCCGACCTCCCCCGCAAGCGGGAGAGGTTGCGCCGTGCCGGTTGCGACGACGCAATCCCAAATCGTGAATACCGCCGCTGCCCGCTGGCATCGGCCGATGCCGGCGGCTAGATTGCGGCCGGTCAACCTCAGAGAGCCCGCCCGTGTCCAAATCCGCGTCCCGCGCCCGCCTTGCCGACATCATCCGCACCCGCTCGTTCGGCCGTGGCGAGATCACGCTGGCGTCGGGGCGCAAGAGCGACTTCTATTTCAATCTGAAGCCGACGATGCTCGACCCCGAGGGCGCGGCGCTGCTGGCGGAATTGACCTATGAGGCGCTGCGCGACGAGCAGGTCGACTATATCGGCGGGCTGGAGATGGGCGCGGTGCCGCTGGCCGGCGCGATCGCGCAGCTGTCGTGGCTGAAAAACCACCCGATCGCGGCGTTTTTTGTGCGCAAGAAGCCGAAGGAGCACGGCGCCCGGCTGGCGGTCGAAGGTCTGGCGAAGGGCGAGAGCCTCGCCGGCAAGCGCTGCGTCATCGTCGAGGATGTCACCACCACCGGCGGCTCGGCCATCAAGGCGGTCGAGGCGGTGCGCGAATCCGGTGCCGAGATCGTGCTGGTGCTGACCATGGTCGACCGCGAGGAAGGCGCCACCGAAGCCTTCGCCGCAGCCGGGCTGCCGTTCCGATCGCTGTACAAGGCCAGCGAATTCCTCAATCGCTGAACACCCCGGCGCCCCGAAGAAACCGCGCGTTTACCATCCCGCACTAAAGTGAACGGGTCGCGGCCAGGCCGCAGCACGATCGCGTCGGGTGGAGTGAGCGTTGCGTCAAGCCTTTGAAATGCGGCGCCTTCGGCGCCCCGTGATGCTCGCGGCGGCGCTCGCTGTGGCAACCCCCGTGGCGCTGAGCCCGGTGCCCGCCGCAGCGCAGAACATCCTCGACATGCTGTTCGGCAGCGGCGGCCCGCAGCGGCCGCAGCAGCGCGGCGCGCCGGCGCAGGCCAATTTCTTCGCCGATCCGTTCGGGCTGAACCAGCAGGCCGCACCGCCACCGCCGCCGCGCCCGGTCGCCTCCGGCGGCGGACCGGCGTTCTGCGTGCGGCCGTGCGACGGCAAGTATTTCGCGCTGCAGGCGCGCGGCGGCATGACGGCGGCGCAGATGTGCAACGCGTTCTGCCCGGCCGGCAACGCCAAGGTCTACTATGGCAGCAATATCGACTACGCGACCGCGGCGGGCGGCCAGCGCTATGCCGACAGCGAAAACGCCTTCGCCTATCGCAAGGCGCTGAAGGCGGATTGCACCTGCAACGGCCGCGATCCCGCCGGCCTCGCGCAGATCGACCTGTCGCAGGACACCTCGCTGCGCGCCGGCGACATCGTCGCGACCGCGACCGGCCTCGCCGCCTATACGGGCGTCCGGCTCGGCGCCGAGCAGACTCCGGATTTCACCCCGGTGGCGGATTATCCCGGCCTGACCGCGCAGCTCCGCGCCCGGCTCGGCGAAATGAAGGTGGCGCCGGTGAACGATCAGTTCGTCGAAACGCCACTACCGATCGCCCGCGACGTGTCGCTGCCGGTCCCGGCGGCAGCGCAACCCGCGGTGCGCGGGCGCCGCGCGGGGGTGGATTGAGGCACAACCGTCATTCCGGGGCGCCGCGCAGCGGCGAGCCCGGAATCTCGACATTCGGGGCGCCCGGCGGTCCCGCGCAGAACAGCTCGCGATTCCGGGCTCGCTCGCTCTGCGAGCGCCCCGGAATGACCGTCCAGGGGACTACCGCCCGACGATGACGCCGATCACATTCGGCGCGGCGCGGTAGGTCTCTTCGATCCGGGCGCGGGCGGCGGCGCGATTTTCGGGCGTCAGCAGGCCACGCTTCTCGGCGAGGATCATCCAGCAATAGCCCCACCAGTCGGTCAGCATGCCGGAATCGTCGACGAGGTCGTAGCCGTGCTCGGCGGCGAAGATCCGCGCGCTCGATTCATCCAGCGTGTCGAGCCAGGCGAGATCGTCCGTCCAGAACATCTCGTCACACAGATCGTCCGGCGAATAGCCCCAGATCGACAGGCACACCGCATTGAACTCGCGGTCGAGCTGGTCGTCGTCGATCCATTGCCGCCGCGCCAGTTGATGCAGCCGCGACAGCGAGCGGGCGAAATCGGCGATCCGGGTCAGGGCCATCTGATCGAAGGCGATGGTGGACATGTAGTCCTCGCAAGTTTGGACAGGCCATAGATATTGTGGCGCCAAGCGCCGAATCAAGATGATATATCAATGGCTTGTAAAAATGTTCTTAATTTGTTCTAGACGCCCAATGCTCGGGTCGATGAGCGGGGACAATGCGCCCCGGCACCACGGTGTCTATTGCGACGCACGGGTTGCGGCGGAGCGACATACGGACCGTCGATCCGCGGTCGCGACCGCGTCAAACTCATCCGCTAGCAGTCTCCATCTCGCGCGAACGCTCGCCGTCCGGATGCCGTCGTTCAGCGCAGCTTCAGCGTCGCGGCGCCAGAACGCGAGTTGTGCACAAAACCAAGGCACAGCGCCGCAACGATGCACTCGTCATGGGTTTCGGTCCGGCGCTAATGTTTGTATGGTTTGAACTCATAAAACCCTTGTAGGATCATCATTTGCCCGCGCAGCCCGTGCCAGAGAAATTTCAGCAGCCGCCGATCGACGAACTGGCGCTGTCCGAGATCAAGAGCGCCATTCTGGCCAAGCTGACGCTTGCGATCGGCAAAGAGGCGACGCAGGCGACCAAGCACGATTGGTACAAGGCCGCGGCGCTGGCGCTGCGCGACCGCATCGTGCACCGCTGGCTGGTGTCCGAGAAGGAGAGCTACGACGCCGGCCGCAAGCGGGTGTATTACCTCTCGCTGGAATTCCTGATCGGCCGGCTGTTCACCGACGCGCTGAACAATATGGGCCTGCTGGCGCAATACGGCGCCGCGCTGGGCGACCTCGGCGTCGGCCTCAACGATTTGCGCAAATGCGAACCGGACGCGGCGCTCGGCAATGGCGGCCTCGGCCGGCTCGCCGCCTGCTTCATGGAAAGCATGGCGACGCTGGAGATCCCGGCGATCGGCTACGGCATCCGCTACGATTACGGCCTGTTCCGGCAGATCATCAATCACGGCTGGCAGCAGGAATTCCCGGACGAGTGGCTGTCGTTCGGCAACCCGTGGGAGCTGCAGCGGCCCGAGGTGGTGTATCAGGTGAAGTTCGGCGGTAGCGTCGAGCAGGTCACCGACCCCAAGGGCGTGACGCGCGCGGTCTGGACGCCGATCGAAACCGTGCAGGCGATGGCCTACGACACGCCGATCGTCGGCTGGCGCGGCGAGCACGTCAACGCGCTGCGGCTGTGGTCGGCGCGGGCGCCCGATCCGATGCTGATCGACGTCTTCAACACCGGCGACTATCTCGGCGCCACCGCCCACGAGGCGCGCGCCGAGGCGATCTGCAAATTCCTCTATCCCAACGACGAGAGCCCCGCCGGGCGCGAATTGCGGCTGCGGCAGGAATATTTCTTCGTCTCCGCCTCGCTGCAGGACCTGATCAAGCGGCATCTGGATTCGGACGGCCAGATCCGCAACCTCGCCAAGAAGGCGGCGATCCAGCTCAACGACACCCATCCCAGCCTCGCCGTCACCGAGCTGATGCGGCTGTTGATCGACGTCCATCACCTGCGCTGGGACGACGCCTGGCAGATCACCACCGCGACGCTGAGCTACACCAATCACACGCTGCTGCCCGAGGCGCTGGAGACCTGGCCGCTTGATCTGTTCGAGCGCACGCTGCCGCGGCATCTGCAGATCATCTACCGCATCAACGAGGCGCATCTGGCGCTCGCCGAGCAGCGCTGCCCCGGCGATATCGAGTTCCGCGCGTCGGTGTCGCTGATCGACGAGCGGGCCGGCCGCCGGGTCCGGATGGGGCACCTCGCCTTCATCGGCTCGCACCGCATCAACGGCGTCTCGGCGATGCATTCCGACCTGATGAAGGAGACCGTGTTCCACGATCTCAATCATCTCTATCCGGACCGCATCACCAACAAGACCAACGGCATCACCTTCCGGCGCTGGCTGACGCTGGCCAATCCGGGGCTGACCGATCTGGTGCGCTCGGCCTGCGGCGACGAGGTGCTGGACGATCCGACGAGGCTCGACCGCCTCGAAGCCTTCGCCGGCGACAGCGCGTTCCAGCAGCAGTTCCGAACCGTCAAGCACCGCAACAAGATCGCGCTGGCGCGGCTGATCAGCGAGCGCAACGGCATCCGGGTCGATCCGGGCGCGCTGTTCGACGTCCAGATCAAGCGCATCCACGAATACAAGCGGCAGCTTCTCAACGTGCTGGAGACCGTCGCGCTGTATCACGCGATCAAGGACGAGCCGAACCGCGACTGGGTGCCGCGCGTCAAGATCTTCGCCGGCAAGGCCGCGGCGAGCTATCGCTACGCCAAGCTGATCATCAAGCTGATCAACGACGTCGCCGAGGTCGTCAACAACGACGCCTCGATCGGCGGCAAGCTGAAGGTGGTGTTCCTCGCCGACTACAATGTCAGCCTGGCCGAAGTGATCATTCCCGCCGCCGATCTGTCCGAGCAGATTTCGACCGCCGGCATGGAAGCGTCCGGCACCGGCAACATGAAACTGGCGCTCAACGGCGCGCTGACGATCGGCACGCTCGACGGCGCCAATATCGAGATCCGCGATCACGTCGGCGCCGAGAATATCGCGATCTTCGGCATGGAAGCGCTCGAAGTGGTGGCGCGGCGCGCCCAGGGCCTCGACGCCAACGACGTCATCACCCGCTCGCAGCCGCTCGCCCGCGCCATCCGGGCGATCGACGCAGGCGCGTTCTCGCCCGACGATCCGGCGCGGTTCGCCTCGGTGGCGCACGCGCTGCGGCACCTCGACCACTACATGGTCAGCGCCGATTTCGACAGCTACTACGAGGCCCAGCGCGGCATCGACGCACGCTGGGCCGCCGGCCCCGCCTGGACCCGGGCCGGCATCCTCAACGTCGCGCGGATGGCCTGGTTCTCGTCGGACCGCACCATCCGCGAATACGCCGAGGACATCTGGGACGTTCCGACACGGCACGCGACGCAACCCCCGCCGGCACGGCTGGCGAAGGGGTAGCGGGGCCGAGCGGAGGTCGCAGCGCTCGCGCCAGCGCACAGCGCAACCTCTCCCGCTTGCGGGAGAGGTCGGATCGCGCAGCGATCCGGGTGAGGGAAGCTGACTTTCGGCGTCACGCGGACTCAGTGCCTGGCTCGCCCTCACCCCGGCCCTCTCCCGCAAGCGGGAGAGGGAGCAGAGGGGCGGCGTCGCATCACATGACGATCGACAGCCATTGCGCCCGGCCGCGGCGCGGGGCAAGTTGCGCCGAGAGAGCCAGACAAAAGCAAGAACAAGAAGGGAGCCACCATGGACGCCAAGGTTTTGGACGCCAGGGTTCACGACGCGCCGCATCCGTTCGACGTCGCGACGCGGGTTGAATGCGCCGACGGCCGCTGGCAGGGCGCGACCAGCGACGACTACCACGCCTTCGTCGGTCAGTTCGGCGGCGCCACCACCGCGACGCTGCTGCGCGCCTTGATGCAGCATCCCGAGCGCGCCGGCGATCCGCTGGCGCTGACGGTGAATTTCTGTGCGCCGGTCGGCAACGGCGCATTCGATCTGGCGCCGCGGCTGATCAAGGCGACCCGCTCCACGCAGCACTGGTCGATCGACCTGACGCAGCCCGAGGTCGGCGTCGCGGCGTTCGCCGCGGCCGTGTTCGCGCAGCGCCGCGAGACCTGGTCGCACCAGCCGACCGAGATGCCGCAAACGCCGCGCTATGAGGACTCCCCGGTGTATGGACGCGCCGGCGTCGCCGCCTCCTGGATCCGGCAATTCGAATTCCGCTTCGCCGAGAACGCGCCGAACTTCACCGGCACGCCACACGTGGAGCCGGCGAGCGCCCACACCAAGGTCTGGATCGGCCACGCCGTGCCGCGGGTGATCGACCTGCTGTCGCTGTCGGCGATCGCGGACGCGTTCTTCGCGCGGATCTTCCACGTCCGCGGCGAATTGCTGCCGATCGGCACGGTGTCGATGACGACGTATTTCCATGTCGACGCCGCGGACCTCGCCGCCGAGCCGATCACCGCCGTGCTCGGCGTCGCCGACGCCAACGTGTTTCACAAGAGCTTCAGCGATCAGACCGGGGAACTGTGGTCTGCCGGCGGGCGTTTGCTGGCGACCACGCATCAGATCACCTATTTCAAGGCCTGATCCAGCCGCGCCGCCATCGCGTTGTCGTCACGCGAAGCGGCTATGGCCTGCGCGTGACAACGCTCCGGCCCACTTGCCCGAAAGGCGCCGCGCATGACGCCCTCCAGCTCCGTGATCCCGCCCGATCCGAACCGCCGCGTCGCGCTGCTCGGGGTGCCGATCGAGATCGGCGCCGGGCTGCGCGGCACGCTGATGGGCCCGGCGGCGCTGCGCACCGCGGGTATCGGCCGCGTGCTCGAACAGTTGCGCATCACCGTCGAGGATCACGGCGACATGGCGCGGCCGCCACCTTGTCGCGACGCGGGTCCGACGCCGGCCAACGCCAATTATTACGACGAGGTGAAAAGCTGGGTCGGCGCGATCTCGGCGCGGGCCCATGAGCTGGCGCGTTCCGGCGCCGTGCCGCTGTTCATGGGCGGCGATCACAGCCTGTCGATGGGCTCGGTCAACGGCGTCGCGCGCTATTGGCAGACGCAGGGGCGGCCGCTGTTCGTGCTGTGGTTCGACGCCCACGCCGACTACAACACCCCGGCGACGACGCTCTCCGCCAACATGCACGGCATGTCGGCGGCGTTCCTGTGCGGCGAGCCGGGGCTCGATGCGCTGCTCGGCGACGAGCCCCGGGTGTCGATCCCGCCCGACCGGCTCGACCTGTTCGGCATCCGATCGATCGATCCGCTGGAGAAGGAATTGGTGCGCGCCCGCGCCATCCCGGTGGTCGACATGCGGGCGATCGACGAATTCGGCGTCGGCGTGCTGATCCGCCGGTTGATCGACCGCGTCCGCGCGGCGAACGGCGTGCTGCATCTGTCGTTCGATGTCGACGTGCTCGACCCTGCGGTCGCGCCCGGCGTCGGCACCACCGTGCCGGGCGGCGCGACCTATCGGGAGGCGCATCTGGTGATGGAGCTGCTGCACGACTCGGGATTGGTGCGTTCGCTCGACGTGGTCGAACTCAACCCCTTCCTCGACGAGCGCGGCCGCACCGCCCGGGTCGCGGTGGAGCTGATCGGCAGCCTGTTCGGCATGCAGATCTCCGACCGGGTGACGCCGAGCAACGCGCTGCTGCCCGAGGGGTGAGCGCCATCCCCGCGGTCGTCATTCCGGGGGGAGCGCTCTCCCCGCGCTCGTCATTCCGGGGCGCTCGCCCTTGCGAGCGAACCCGGAATCTCGCAGTTTTGGAAAAAACAGAGTCGCAGAACTCTTCGGGATCGTAAGTCTCGGGTGACCTCGGGATAGCCTAAGAGGTCTTGGGGCGGGCGTAACGAGTTCTCGGGAAGGTCGTTGGCGACCGTCGGAATCTCGTTCCCCGCCTCGTTTGGTCGGAAAGGCCGGACACCCGGACGGTAGTAAGTGCTGGCCGCACGATAGACGATCCAGGCGCCGGCCTTGCCTCGTGGAACAAGGCAGGGACATCATGACAGCCTCCCCCTCATCGGACAACATCTTCATCGGCATCGACGTCGGCGGCGCGAGCCTCGACGTGGCATGGCATCGAGGCGGTCGCGCTCATTACGCGAACCGCCCGGACGCGATCGCAGAGCTGGTTCAGCGTCTTGTCGCCGGGCCGCAGTTGACGCGGATCGCGGTCGAACCGACCGGCGGCTACGAGAAGCCGCTGGTCAAGGCGCTGCGCCAAGCGGGTCTGCCGGTCGAGATTGTGCACACCTCGCGGTTTGCGGCGTATCGCACGTTGATCGGTCAGAAGGCCAAATCGGATACGTCGGACGCGCGCCTGCTCGCTGCCTATGCGGCGAGTCCCGACGAAATCCGTGGTCGCAAGTCCGATCACGTCGAACTCGAGGAAAATCCAGTCCGAGAGGCGCTTCATGAATGCGCCAGCCGCCGTGACCAACTCAAACAGATGATCCACGCCGAGAGTTGCCGGCTGGCGACGACGCGGCTCGCCGAGATCCGGCAGGCGATCGAGCAGCACCTCGACATGCTTCGGGCCGAAGACAAACTGCTCCAGCAGAGGATGCAGACCCTGCTCCGCCAGAGCGCCGACCTGATCGCGGCCCAACGCCTCCTCACCACCATCAAGGGCATCGGCGTCACCTCGGCGACGACCCTGATCGCCATGGTGCCCGAGCTCGGCCGGGTCGACAACAAAGCCGCCGCAGCGCTGGTCGGCGTGGCGCCGTTCGTTCGCCAAAGCGGTACGATGACCGCTCCGGCCCGCATCCGCGGCGGCCGCGCGGCCGTCCGACACATCCTCTACATGGCGGCCGTCGCCGCCAGCCGGCACAACAAAATCCTGCGACCGTTCTACGAACGCCTGATCGCCGACGGCAAGCCAGTGAAGGTTGCGCTCATCGCCGTGCTCCGCCGGCTCGTCGTGTTCGCCAATGCCGTTCTGAGGTCCGGACAGCCATGGAAAGGCGCATCACTGACTTGACAGGAGACACGGTAGATTCCGGGTTCGCGCAGCGTTGCTGCGCGCCCCGGAATGACCGCTGTGGATCGGGCGTGTCTGGCGCATTGCGCCACTTTCGGCTAAACGCGCCGCAGCATTTTCCTCGCCCTGTGAGCCCATGATCCGTCTCGACAACATCTCCAAGCAGAACGGCCACCAGATCCTCTATATCGAGGCCTCCGCGACGCTGCTGCGCGGCGAGAAGATCGGCCTGGTCGGGCCCAACGGCTCCGGCAAGACCACGCTGTTCCGGATGATCAAGGGCACCGAGACCCCCGACGAGGGCCAGGTGTCGGTCGATCGCGGCCTGACCATCGGCTATTTCAGCCAGGACGTCGGCGAAATGGCCGGGCGCAGCGCCGTCGCCGAGGTGATGGAGGGCGCCGGGCCGGTCAGCGAGGTCGCCACTGAATTGGCCGAACTCGAACATGCGCTGGCCGATCCCGACAGGGCCGACGAGATGGAGCAGATCCTCGAACGCTACGGCGAGGTGCAGCACCGCTTCGAGGAGCTCGACGGCTACGCGCTGGAGGGCCGCGCCCGCGAAGTGCTGGCCGGCCTGTCGTTCACCCAGGAGATGATGGACGGCGACGTCGGCAAGCTCTCCGGCGGCTGGAAGATGCGCGTGGCGCTGGCGCGGATTCTGTTGATGCGACCCGACGTGATGCTGCTCGACGAACCGTCGAACCATCTCGACATCGAAAGCCTGATCTGGCTCGAACAGTTCCTGCGCGGCTTCGAGGGCGCGCTGCTGATGACCTCGCATGATCGCGAGTTCATGAACCGCATCGTCAACAAGATCATCGAGATCGATGCCGGCACGCTGACCAGCTATTCGGGCAATTACGAGTTCTACGAACAGCAGCGCGCGCTCGCCGACAAGCAGCAGCAGGCGCAGTTCGAGCGCCAGCAGGCGATGCTGGCGAAAGAGGTCGCCTTCATCGAACGCTTCAAGGCGCGCGCCTCGCACGCCGCCCAGGTGCAGAGCCGGGTCAAGAAGCTCGACAAGATCGAGAAGGTCGAACCGCCGCGCCGCCGCCAGACCATCGCGTTCGATTTCCTGCCGGCGCCGCGCTCCGGCGAGGACGTCGTCAGCCTCAAGCGCGTTCACAAGCGCTACGGCAGCCGCGTGATTTATGACGGACTCGATTTCCAGATCCAGCGCCGCGAGCGCTGGTGCGTGATGGGCATCAACGGCGCCGGCAAGTCGACGCTGCTGAAGCTCGTCACCGGCTCGACGACGCCGGACGACGGCACCGTGGCGATCGGCGGCAGCGTCAAGATGGGCTACTTCGCCCAGCACGCGATGGACCTGATCGACGGCGAACTCACCGTGTTCGCCTCGCTGGAAGAATGGTTTCCGCAAGCCGGGCAAGGCTCGCTCCGCGCGCTCGCCGGCTGTTTCGGCTTTTCCGGTGACGACGTCGAGAAGAAGTGCCGGGTGCTGTCCGGCGGCGAGAAGGCGCGGCTGGTGATGGCGAAGATGCTGTACGATCCGCCGAACTTCCTGGTGCTCGACGAGCCGACCAACCATCTCGACATCGCCACCAAGGAAATGCTGATCAAGGCGCTCGCCGAGTACGAGGGCACCATGCTGTTCGTCTCGCACGACCGGCATTTCCTCGGCGCGCTGTCGAACCGCGTGCTGGAACTGACCCCCGACGGCATCCACAAATACGGCGGTGGCTACACCGAATACGTGGCGCGAACCGGCCACGAGGCGCCGGGGCTGCATAGTTAGGTATCAGTAGGGTAGCTCTCCGCTTGCGGCGCTGCCACCTCTCCCGCTTGCGGGAGAGGTCGGATCGCGCAGCGATCCGGGTGAGGGCACTCCTCTCCGCGAGTCGCAAACTCACTGCACGGGGCGCCCTCACCCCAACCCTCTCCCGCAGGCGGGAGAGGGGGCGCGCTGCGGTCGGGGTGGCGCTTACTTCAAGACGCTTACTTCAACAAAACGCGAGAGCGGCTCAGAACAGAGGCTTCATCTGCGCGACCTTGATCGGGCCGAGCATCACGGCGCCGTCGACGAAGCGCAGCGGGACGGCGCGGGCGGGGCGGCCTTCGAGGGTGGCTTCCTGGCCGAGCGCGTTGATGCCGGCGGCGACGCCGACATTGGCGTTCTGGCGCACCACACGGCCGAGGCCGGGGATGGCGCGGTCGAGCGCGCCGAGCACGTTGTTGACGTCGTTGGCGCGCACGCCCGGCGCGAGGCGATCGAGCGTCGATTGCGACACGCCCTGTTCCAGCACCTTGTCGATGCCGAGCTTGGGGATCACCTGGTCGAGCCCCGCGACTACCATCTGCAATTCGCCGTCGACATTCCCCGCCGGGGTCAGCCCGAGCGCACCGATCGCAGTCGCGATCATCCCGCCCTGCTGAATCCGCGCCTGAGTGATTTCGATCCGGCCGCCGGCGGCCTGCAATTCGCGGAAGCGCTCCGGCCACGGCTTGGGGCGAAAATCCTTCAGCCCGCTCAGCGTCACGCGTAGATTCGCGTCGAACAGCTCGGCGAGCAGCGGATGCAGCTCCTGAATGCTGGCGCCCTCGAAGCGGAAATCGGTCTCGATCCGCTGCTGATCGGGCGCTGGGCCTTCGACCTGCCGCGCATGCATTTCGGCGTGGCGGGCGCGGGCCAGCGGCGTCTGCGTCGCGCCATCGACGCGGTCGAGCGCCGGCGCATCGAACACCAGTGCGACACGCTGCGGCGGCCCGGGCAGGCCGGCGACGCTGCTGCGCGCGGTGGCCCAGTTCAGCACCATCGAGGTCGGCCGGCCGCGATCGGCGAAGCTCGCCGGGCCCTTGAACTCGGCGATCAACAGGCGCGGATCGTAGATCTGCGCCACCACCAGGATCTCGCCGAGCTTCGCCGTCAGCGGCGTCCGGCTCGCCACCTGTTCGGCGGTCTGCGAGGTCAGCGCGACGCTGGCGTCGGTGCAGCGCACTTCGAGCCGGAACGGGAAGCCGGCGACGGTGCGGTCGCCGCACTCATAGACCCGGCCGGCGGCTGCCTCGCGCGCGCGCCAATTGTCGACGATGCGGTCGACCTGCGACGCAGAGACGAACCAGAACAGGCTCCAGCCGATCGCGGCGATCAGCAGCAGCGTCGGCATCAGGTACAACGGCCACAGCCGGCGGCGGGTGGTCGGGGGAATGTCAGTCATGGAGCCTACTTAGAGTGTGCGCCTGAAAAGGCAAATTCGAGGGAAAGCTCGCCGGGCGCGCCATGCCGGAACCGTGCAGCGGATCAGCTGCGAAATCGCTGACATCCGCATGGCTCTTGGGGTACAGACGGAATTTGTCATTAGAGCGATAGCCTGCCGTCATGTCCGCCAAGACCTTGTCCGATTCCGATCTGTCCGACGGCGATTTGTGGGTGTTCGGCTATGGTTCGCTGATGTGGAGCCCCGGCTTCGCCTTCGTCGAGCAGGTGCCGGCCCGGCTGATCGGCGAGCACCGAGCGCTGTGCGTGTATTCCTTCGTGCATCGCGGCACGCCGGAACAGCCGGGGCTGGTGCTCGGGCTCGACCGCGGCGGCGCCTGCCGCGGCATCGCCTTCCGGGTCGCTGACGAACACCGGATGCGGACGGTGGCGTATTTGCGTGAGCGCGAGCAGGTCACCAGCGTGTATCGCGAGGTCAAGCGCTCGGTCTGGCTGGGCGACGATGCGCGGCGGCGGATCAGCGCGCTCACTTACGTGGTCGATCGCGGCCATGCGCAATATGCCGGCCGGCTGACGCCAGCGGAACAGCTCCGGCTGGTGCGGCAGGGCCACGGCCGCTCCGGGGCGAACCGCGACTACGTGCTGTCGACGGTGCGCTCGCTGGAAGGCCAGGGCTGCCGCGATCCGCATCTGCACCGCCTCGCCGAGGGGCTACGCGACGACGCGCCGGTGCATCGCTGACCAGCAGCCGGCACGGCGCACTTCTCCCGCTTGCGGGGGAGGTCGGATCGCGCAAGCGATCCGGGTGGGGGAAGGGCTCTCGGCGAATCGCAGAGACCGTGCTCGGCTCGCCCTCACCCCAGCCCTCTCCCGCAAGCGGGAGAGGGGGCAGGCTGCGGCTTGTTGTGGCGTGGATTACTGATTGCCGATATTGCGCTTGGCCACTGTCGGTGCGGCAGCCGGGACGTTCGCGCTCGGCACCCGACCGAACAGCTCGGCCTGCTCCTTGCGACCGGCTTCGATCAGCCGGTTGCTGGCTGTCTCGATCAGCTCGCTGACGGTGTCGATGAATTCCCGCCGCGTCAGGCCGACCGGCAAGGGATCGAGAAATTCGACGACGATCGTGCCCGGGTAGCGCATGAACTGGCGGCGCGGCCAGAACAGTCCGGAATTCAGCGCCACCGGCAGGCACGGCACGTCGCAGTCGACATAGATCTGGGCGACGCCGGCCTTGTAGTGCGGCGGCGCGCCGACCGCGGTGCGGGTGCCTTCCGGGAAGATGATCAATTGCCGGCCGCGATTGACCTCCTCGCTGGCGCGGCGCGCCATCTCCATCAGAATGCGTCCGCCCTTCTTGCGGTTGATCGCGATCATGTCGGCCTTGATCAGAAACCAGCCGAAGAACGGAATCCAGGTCAGTTCGCGCTTCAAGATGTACAGCGGCGCGTCGAAGAACTGCAGCAACGCGAAGGTCTCCCACATCGACTGATGCTTGGGCGCGACGATCAGCGGGCCCTGCGGGATCTTCTCGAGGCCGCGGAATTCGACCCTGGTGTTGCAGACGACACGCATCAGCCAGATGCTGCTCCGGCCCCACAGCTTGGCGACCCCGATCAGCGCGCGGCGCGGCAGCACGAAGGTCGGCACCGCGACCAGAATCCAGAACACCAGCAGCAGATAGAACAGCACGTTGAAAATCAACGAACGGACGAAAATGCTCGTCATCGAAACGATCCGGTCAGTTGGCGAGCGCCGTCGCCGGTTTGTGGGCCACCGACTCGGGCGACTGCTCGGCGGCTTCGGGCATGATGTCGATGCCCAGTCGCGCCAGCCGCACCCGCGCTTCGACGGCGACGTATTTGGCGTATTCGGATAGCAGCAGCCGCAGCGTCGCGCCACTGCTCCACCACGCCTCGTCGCGCCACTTCTCGCCGATCACCGAGAACGGGATCAGCTCGATGTCCGGCATTGCGTGCGACATTTCGGCAATCGCGCGCGGCATGTGGTAATTCGAGGTGACGACGATCAGCGAGCGGAAGCCGCGCTCGTGCGCCCAGCGCCTCGTTTCGGCGGCGTTGCTGCGGGTGTTGAAGGCGGAGCGGTCGAGATCGACGCAACAGCCGAGCCAGTCCTTGCTGTCCGGCACCGAGCGCGAGATCTCGCTGGCGCCGCTCGTCCTGTGCACGCCGGAGATCAGCAGCCGCTTGCCGTAGCCCGAGGCGAGCAGGTCGACGGCATCCGATACCCGCGACGACCCGCCGGTCAGGACCACGATGCCGTCGGCGGCTCGGGACGGTCTGGATTCCTCGACGCGGAGCTGCAGCAGGAAGGCGGCGAAGCCGCCGACCCCGAGCACGCCGAGCCCCAGCACCGCCGCGACCGCCGCGCGCACGAATCCGAATCGGCGCATCGGTCTGGCCTGGCGTTGGTCGGACGGAAACTGGGCAGGACGCGGATCCATCGGATGCCGATATACCTCGATTGCGGGCCGCCGGTGCGGCTTCTTTCGGCGCACGCGCTGGCCGGAAACGACCGGACTCTAATGGGTTTTCCGGCGAAAGGGAGTCCGCCGGGCGTCCGAATTGGGTCCGGCCGGTCGCCGCCGGCGCCGCCGCATCAGTCGATCGCATTCAGCGTGCTGAACAGCGTCCGGCGCGACGCCAGCGCGGTGATCGCCGCGATCAGCGCCGCCTGCCCCGCCAGTGCCAGATAGCCGGTCGGGCGCAGCGAGAAGGTTCCCAGCAGCGCCGCGAACTGGTCGCCGACCGGGGTGCCGGAGAACCAGGTCGCGACCGATTCGGAGAAGCCGAACACGAACACCGCGGCGCCGCCGCCGATCAGCCCGCCCTGCAGGCCGAGCATCAGGAAGTGGCGGAAGAAGCGATCGGCGATGAAGCGATCGCTGGCGCCGACGAAATGCAGCACCTCGACGATCGGCTTGTTGGCCGCCATCGCCCCCCGGGTGGCGAACGAGACCGAGATGATGGTGGCGACGATCACCAGCGCCAGCACGCCGATGCCGGCGAACACCGTGGCGCCGGTCATCGAGCGCATTCGCTCGATCCAGGCGCGGTGATCGTCGACGGTGGCGCCCGGCGCCGCCTGAGCGATGCGGACGCGGAGATCGGCGAGATCGAGGGCGGTGCCCGGCGTGACCCGCGCCACGATCACCCGCGGCACCGGCAGATCGTCGAGCGACAGGCCGGTGCCGAGCCACGGCTCCAGCAGGCCGGCGGATTCCTCTTTGCTGAACGGCCGCACTTCGACGACGCCGGGCTGGTTGCGCACCACCTCGGCGACCATCGCGACGTCGCGCTCGAGACTGCGGCCCTGCACCGGGCGGACCTGGACGGTGATCTCGCTGGACACTTCGGACTGCCATTCCGCCGCCGACGCGCTGACCAGCAACACCACGCCGGTGGTCATCGAGGCGAGAAACGTCATGATCGCCACCACGGCGACCAAGGCGCGGCCGGCGATCGAGGCGCGCGGCACGATCGGCGACTGATTGCGCGCCCGCGCCGGCACCTGCGGCCGCTCGTCGCCGAGGTCGACCAGCACGTCGCGCCCATCGCGCGGTTGCCGCGGTTGCCTATTCATAGATGTGCAGCCGTCCCTGGTGCAGCACCATGCGCCGCGCTTCGTATTGATCCATCAGGTTGATATCATGGGTCGCGATCACCACCGCGGTGCCGGATTTATTGAGCTCGATGAACAGCCGCAGCAGCCGGCGGCCGAGCGTCGGATCGACGTTACCCGTGGGCTCGTCGGCGAGCAGCAATTGCGGCCGGCCGATCACCGCGCGGGCGATCGCGGCGCGCTGCTTCTCGCCGCCGGACAGCACCGGCGGCAGCGCATCCATCCGCTCGCCGAGCCCGACCCATTTCAGCAGGTCGATGACCTCCCTTCGGTAGCTGGATTCGTCGCGCCCGGTGACGCGGAACGGCAGCGCGACATTCTCGTAAGTGGTCATGTGATCGAGCAGGCGGAAGTCCTGCAGCACGATGCCGATCCGCTGCCGCAGCGCCGAGACCTCGTCCTTGGTCAGCAGCGAGACGTCGTTGCCGAACAGATTGACCAGCCCGCGGGTCGGACGCAGCGACAGGAACAACAGCCGCAGTAGCGAGGTCTTGCCCGCGCCGGACGGGCCGGTCAGGAACTGGAAGGAATGCGCCGGGATGGCGAAATTGAGATCCCGCAGGATCTCCGGACCGAGCCCGTAGCGCAGGCCGACATTTTCGAAGCGGACCACATTCAGCTCCGATCGCGATCGGCGCAGCGGGAAAGGGCACGCCACGCCAAATGCCCGTGGGTCGGTTGTGGGGCGGTTATGGTTTCCGATTCGTTAACGGTCGCCGGATAGGATCGGGCAAGGAACATAGCCAGCGATTCGTCATGCATATCGTTTGCCCCCATTGTACGACATCCTATGCGATCGATCCGGCGAAACTGGGCGACACCGGCCGGACCGTGCGCTGCTCCCGCTGCAAGGAGGTCTGGCTGGCGCGTCCGGAGGACGTGATCCAATCCGAGGCGCGGGTCGCCGCGATGACGGCCGAGGACAAGCAGCCGACCGACGATCTCGCCGCTGATGCCGGCTGGGGCCTGACCGAGGACGACCAGGACGCCCCTGTCGTCGACAGCCCGTCGATCGCGGCCGATCTTCCGACCAGCGAGGATCGCTCTCCTCCCGAGCCGGAACCGGACGCGGATGCCGACATCGCGCCCAGCGCGACCCGCAAGCGCAGCAAGCGCTCGTTTGGCGCGCGCCGCCCGAAAGGGCTGAAGGCGATGCTCGAGCCGCTCAAACAGGACCCGGTCGGCACGATCAAATCGGTGTTCACCGCCTCGACCGCCTGCGCGGCGTTCGGCGCGCTGGCGCTGGGGCTGCTGATCTGGCGCGCCGACGTGGTGCGGCTGCTGCCGCAGACCGGGACGTTCTACCGGCTGGTCGGGTTCGAGGTGAACCTGCGCTCGCTGGCGATCAAGGACGTCAAGATCACCCGCGAAACGGTGGAATCGAAGCCGGTGCTGGTGATCGAAGGCATGATCATGGGGCTCGGCCGCAAGCCGGCGGATCTGCCGCGACTGCGCTTCGTGGTCCGCGACGAGCGCGGCACCGAAATCTACGCCTGGAACGCCGTGCTCGAACAAACCGTGCTGCGCCCCGGCGAAGAGGCCTGGTTCCGGTCGCGGCTGGCGTCGCCGCCCGCCGAAGCCCGTTTCATCGATGTGCGCTTCTTCAACCGGCGCGATATGATGGCCGGGCGCGCGTGACGCCGCCCGGATCCGTCCGCACGCCGGCCGACCGCACCACCGCGCAAACTAGGACCGAGTGATGGCGCGAATCCTGATCGCCGACGACGAAGAATCGATGCGCCTCCTGGTGGCGCGCGCCATCGGCATGGACGGCCACGAGACCGTCACCGCCCAGGACGGCAGCGAGGCGCTGGAAATCCTGATCGAGAGTGCCGGCCGGTTCGATCTGTTGCTGACCGACATCAAGATGCCGATCATGGACGGCATCGCGCTGGCGCTGGCGGCGGCGCGCGACTTCCCCGATCTCACCATCCTGCTGATGACCGGTTTCGCCGATCAGCGCGAACGCGCCTCCGGGCTCGACGCCCTGATCCACGACGTCATCACCAAGCCTTTCTCGGTGGCCGACATCCGCAACGCGGTGGCCGCCGCGCTGGCGGCGAAGAAGACGGGCTGATCACCCAGCGCCGGGCCGCAGCCTGCCCCCTCTCCCGCCTGCGGGAGAGGGCCGGGGTGAGGGCGACGCGGGCAGTGACTCAGCCACTCGTTGAGAGGAGTGCCCTCACCCGGATCGCTACGCGATCCGACCTCTCCCGCAGGCGGGAGAGGTTGCGCCATGCTCGGCGTTAGCTAATCGCCCTAATAATCCTTCAGCAGCCGCTCGATGTAGTCGAGCTCGAGCTGCGGCCGGGCCGAATCGCCGAGGCGGCGGCGGAGTTCTTCGAGGATGCGGCGGACGCGCTGGACGTCGATTTCGCCGGGAATCTTCACCGTGAGATCGTCGCCGAATTCGCGGCCGCGCAACGGCCGACCGAGCGGATCGGTGTTGTTGCCGCTGCTCTGCTGCCGGCCGGGACGGCTGCCCGGGCCATCGCCCTGGCCCTGCCCGTCGCCCTGCTGCATCGCTTCGGCCAGCTTCTGCGCGCCCTTGCGCAGCGCATCGAGCGCACGGCCCTGGGAATCGACGGCGCCGTCGGCATTGCCTTCGCCGAGCCGGCCTTCGGCGTCGCCCATCGCCGACTCGGCCTGGTCGAGACCGCCCTCGCCCTGCTCGCCTTGCTGGCCCTGCTCGCCGTTCTGGCCGCGCTGGCCCTGCTGCCCCATCCCGCGCTTGGCGAGTTCCTGCTGCAGCTTGCGCAGCCGCTCCTGCAGGTTCTGCTGATCCTGCTGCAGATCGCCGAGGCTCTGCTCACCGTTCTGGCCGCGCATCCGGTCACGGCGCTGATCCTGGCCTTGCTTGAAGGTCTTGTCGCGCAGTTGCTGCTGCTTGCGGATCATGTCGCCGAGCTCGTTCATCGACTGCTGCATGTCGTCGTCGCCGCCCTGGCCGGGCTGCGCCATCTGCAGGTTTTCGAGCATCTGGGCGAGCTGTTCGAGCAATTGCCTGGCGGCATCCTTGTCGCCGGAGCGCGACAGCCGCTCCATGCGCTCGATCATGTTGTTGAGGTCCTGCTGCCGCATCACCCGGGTGTTCGGATCGAGCGGGCGGGCGAGTTGCTGCGGATTGTTCTTCATCTGCTCGGCGAGCTGGCGCATGAAATTGTCGAGCGCGGCGCGCAGATTTTCGGTGAGCTTCTTGATTTCCTCGTCGGAGGCGCCACGCTCCAGCGCCTGCTTCAGCGCATCCTGCGCGGCGCGTAGCGCCTTCTCGACGTCGGACGTATCGCCATCCTCGATCGCCAGCGCGAGCGACCACAGGCTGGCCACCACCTCGCGCAGCGCGTCGTCGGTGCGAGCGCGCTCGAGCTGGTCGGCGACGGTGTAGAGACCGAGATACTGGCCGGCGTCCGGCGTGAACGCTTCCGGCGCGATCATCAGCGCGTCGAGCGCGGTGTAGACCTGCGCGTTCCTGGTGGCGTCGAGCGCCAGGATGCGGCGCTGCTCGATCAGCGCCCGCGCCAAGGGCTTGGTGAACAGCCGCTCCGGCAGCCGCATCTTATGCGGTTCGCTGCGGCCCTCATTGCCGGCCTCGTCCTTGGCGGTCAGCGTCAGCGTCACTTCGGCGCCCGCATAGGGATCTTCGCTGAGATCCTTCACGGTCTGGCCGACACCGGCGCGGGTGCGCGCATTCGGCAGCGTCAGCGCGAAATGCGGCGGTTCGTATAGCGGCCGTGGCGGCTCGGTGGTCTGCGCGGCGGCGGAGGGCGACGGGGCGATCAGCGCATGGGCTTCGGTGACGCCGTAATCGTCTTCGAGCTTGTAGGACAATTGCAGCGAGCCGCGCGCCTGCCGCTCCGGCTCCTTGGCCAGAGCGATCGACGGCGCGTGATCGGTCGTCACCTTGAACGCCCATTGCGGCTGGCCGGACGGGGCGCGGACATGCGCGGTGCCGTCGCCGGTGATCTTGAAATGCCGCTCGCTGGTGCCCGCCGGCGCCTCGCCCTCCGGCTGGGCTTCGACAATCCCGCCCGTCACCGCGACGTCGAGCGCGCCGCCGCTGGATCGCACCAGCAGCGTCGAGCCGGCCGGCACCGGCAGCGCCGCCTGGTTCTGCGCGGCGAGATCCTTGTTGGCGGCCGACAGGATGATCGGCGGCTTGTTGGTGTAGACCGGCGGCGTCACCCAGGCATCGACCCGGACGTTGGGCGCGGCCAGCGCGCCGTTCCAGTCGAACGCCGCGGCGACGCGCGCGGTCCGTTCCTCGCCGGCGGCGATGAAGGTGGCGACCAGCAGCACCGCGACCAGGGCGCGCAGCGCCCATGGATCGTGCTTCGGCAGCCGCGGCGCCGGCAGCCCGGCGCGAATGCCCTGGAGCGCCGCCAGCGTGCGCTCGCGTTGCGCCCGCCACAGCGCCTGCGCCACCGGATCGCTCGACGCCAGCGTATCGGTCAGCGCTGTTGCGGGCCGATGCTTCAGCCCGGTGTTGCGGTCGAGCCGGACGAGCGCCTCGTCGCGGCTCGGCCAGCGGAACTTGAGGACGGGGTAGAGCGCCACCAGCGCCAGCGCAGCGAACAGCACCAGGCCGACGATGCGCCCGGTGAACGGCAGCGCCAGCCACAGCCCGGCCCAGGACGCCGCCAGAAACAGGCCCACGACGCTCAGCAGCCGGACCAGCAGCGGCCAACTCCGCTCCCAGGCGATCGCGACCGTCGCCCGCTGCAGAGCCGTGGCCAGCCGCAGCCGCGCGGTCGCGTCTGGATCGCGCGGGGCCTGTGACGGGTCGGGACTGCGTCCGCTCAACAATCTCTCCGGGTTGTCGACACTGCAACCTAGCACAGCGGCGGCAATGAGGCACCTCGGACCCCGGCCCCTGAACCCCGGTTTGCCCGACACGAATGCGTGACGGCGCCGGCGGCAATCCGTAACGTCCGCGCCATTGCAACAAGAGGACCCATGATGGACAAGACGACGCACGACAAGGGGCTCGAGATCCGCAAGGCGGTGCTGGGCGAAGCCTATGTCGAAAACGCGCTGAAGAACGCCGACGACTTCAACAAGCCGTTCCAGGAAATGGTCACCGAATATTGCTGGGGCGCGATCTGGGGCCGCGAGGAACTGCCGCGCAAGACCCGCAGCATGCTCAATCTGGCGATGATCGCGATCCTGAACCGGCCGCACGAACTGCGCGTGCACATCAAGGGCGCGCTGACCAACGGCGTCAGCCGCGACGAGATCCGCGAGATCTTCATGCAGGTCGCCTGCTACGCGGGGGTCCCCGCGGGCGTCGACAGCTTCCGCCTCGCCCGCGAGGTGTTCGCGGAGGTCGACAAGGGCTGAGCCGTGCGAACGCCTGGCATCGCCCGGCGGTTAAGGTTGATCGGTTAGGTTAAGCAATGGTTTGCGTTGCTGCGGCGCGGCGGATCGATACGGTCACCGCGTCGCGCGAACTGGCCGGCGACGCCGCAATCCCGGCCACGATTGCAATGCGCGATCCGGGACCGCCAGCTTTTGTTCACCGCGTTCTGGCGGTCCCACCCCTCGCTTCCAGCATCAGCGAAGGGGAAGGCCGCGCCTCACAGCCACGGCGCCGGCCGGTCCAGCGCGATCAGTTGCTCGACCTCGATGCGCGGGCGCACCACCGCGTACTGATCGTCCTTGACCAGCACTTCGGGCACCAGCGCGCGGGTGTTGTAGGTACACGCCTGTACCGCGCCATAGGCGCCCGCCGTCATGATCGCGATCAGGTCGCCGGATTTCAGCTCCGGCAGTTGGCGGTCGAGCGCGAGGTAATCGCCGGTCTCGCAGACCGGGCCGACGACGTCGGCGGTGATCAGCTTGGCGCCGGGCGCGGGGGCCGCCACCGGCAGAATTTCGTGATAGGCCTCGTACAGCGTCGGCCGGATCAAATCGTTCATCGCCGCATCGATGATCACGAAGGTCTTGCCGTCGCCGTGCTTCACATAGATCACGCGCGCGACCAGGATGCCGGCATTGCCGACGATCATCCGGCCCGGCTCGAACAGCAGCGCGCAGCCGAGATTGTGGGTGACGCGCTTGACCATCTGAGCATAGGCGAACGGCTCCGGCGGCGCGTCACGATCCTCGTAGTACGGAATGCCGAGGCCGCCGCCGAAATCGACGTGACTGATCGTGTGGCCATCGCCGCGCAACTGGTGCACGAATTCGGCGACGAGGCGGAACGCGGCCTCCATCGGCGCCAGATCGATGATCTGGCTGCCGATATGGACGTCGACGCCCGATATCAGGATGCCGGGCAGCTTCGCCGCGCGCGCATAGACCTCACGCGCATGCACGAGCGGAATGCCGAATTTGTTCTCCGACTTGCCGGTCGAGATCTTGGCGTGGGTGCCGGAATCGACGTCCGGATTGACCCGGATCGAAATCCGCGCGGTCCGCCCGGTCTCGACCGCGAGCCGCGACAGCAATTCCAGCTCGGGCTCGGATTCGACGTTGAGGCACTTGATGTCGTGCGCCAGCGCGGCGCGCAATTCGGCCTCGGTCTTGCCGACGCCGGAGAACACGATCTTGCTCGCCGGGATGCCCGCGGCCAGCGCGCGCTGCAATTCACCGCCCGAAACAACATCGGCACCGGCGCCGAGCCTGGCCAGCGTGCGCAACACCGATTGATTCGAGTTCGCCTTCATCGCGTAGCAGACCAGCGCGTCGGTGCCGGCGAAGGCTTCGCTGAAGACGCGGTAGTGCCGCTCCAGCGTCGCGGTGGAGTAGCAATAAAACGGCGTGCCGACCTCGCGCGCGAGCACTTCAAGGCCAACGCCTTCGGCGTGCAGCACGCCGTCGCGGTAGTCGAAATGACGCATCGCGGATCAGTCCAGCAGCGGGTCGAGGATGATGCGCTTCTTCTGGCCCTTGGCGGCGACCGGCGGCGCGTTGGTGCCGTAGGACGAATCGAACACGTCGCCCTTGGCGGCCGGCGTCGAAGAGGCCGACGACGCCGGCGTCTCGGCGGCGCCGGACGGCAGATCCAGCCCGCCTTTGCGGCCGCAGCCCGCGAGGGCCAGCGTCGCTACGGCAATCACAACAAGCGCCCATCGCGATGGGCCGGCAGTGCGGTTCACGTCGAAATCCCCAATTGCGGCCGCATCCTACAGAGATTGCCGCGGTCTGGCGAGACCCGGCGCGGCAGAGAATTATCCCGCGGCTTCCCGGTTCAGCCCAATTTCCGCTCTTTTTCCAGTCGCTTGAGCCACGCCTTGGCCTGCGCGCGGACGTTCTTCGGCGCCGTGCCGCCGTAAGAGGTGCGGCTCTTCACCGAGGATTCGACGCTGAGCACCGCCAGCGCATCCCTGGTGATGCGCTTTTCCACCGCCTGCATCTCGGCGAGCGGCAGTTCGTGCAGCGCCAGGCCCTGCTTGGCGGCGAGGCCGACGATCCGGCCGGTGACATGGTGCGCGTCGCGGAACGGCATCTTCAGCGTCCGCACCAGCCAGTCGGCGAGGTCCGTGGCGGTGGCGTAGCCCTCGCCGGCGGCCGCCCGCATCCGGTCGTGCTCCGGCACGAGGTCGCGGACCATGCCGGTCATCGCCCGGATCGCCAGCGACAGCGCCGCGAAGCCCTCCATCGCGCCCTGCTTGTCTTCCTGCATGTCCTTTTGATAGGCCAGCGGCAGGCCCTTCATCACGATCAACAGGCCGTTGAGCGCGCCGATCACCCGGCCGGTCTTGGCGCGGACCAGCTCGGCGGCGTCCGGATTGCGCTTCTGCGGCATGATCGAGGAGCCGGTGGTGAACTTGTCCGACAGCCGGATCAGGCCGACCAGCGGCGAGGTCCAGATCACGATCTCCTCGGCGAAGCGCGACAGATGCACCGCGCAGATCGACGCCGCCGACAGCGTCTCCAGCACGAAATCGCGGTCCGACACCGCATCCAGCGAATTCGCCATCGGCCGGACGAAGCCGAGCTTCTGCGCGGTGGCATGGCGATCGATCGGGAACGAGGTGCCGGCCAGCGCCGCGGCGCCGAGCGGGCTTTCGTTGAGCCGCTTGCGGGCATCCTGGAAACGGCCGCGATCGCGCGCTGCCATCTCCACATAGGCCATCAGATGATGACCGAAGGTGACCGGCTGGGCGGTCTGCAGATGGGTGAAGCCGGGCATCACGGTGTCGGCCTGCTCCAGCGCCCGCTCCGCCAGCGCGAATTGAAACGCCGCCAGCGCCGCATCGGTCTCGTCGAGCACGTCGCGGACGTAGAGCCGGAAATCGGTCGCGACCTGATCGTTGCGCGAGCGCGCGGTGTGCAGCCGCCCGGCGGCGGGGCCGATCAACTCGGCGAGCCGGCTCTCGACATTCATATGGATGTCTTCGAGCGCGCGCTTGAAGGTGAACTTGCCGGCGCCGATCTCTGACAGAATCGTGTCTAGACCCTTGCCGATATTTTTCGCATCGTTCGCGGTGATGATGCCCTGCGCGGCAAGCATGGCGGCATGGGCCTTGGACGCGGCGATATCCTGGGCGTAAAGATGCCGGTCGACGTCGATCGAGACGTTGATCTCTTCCATGATCGCATCGGGGCGATCCGTGAACCGGCCGCCCCACATTTTGTTGCTCATAGTGTGCCGCTCACGATCATGCCCGCCTTTGCCTTTGTTCGAACCCGCCAGCAGCCGCCTGCGAGCCTGCGCAGCTATCCGGTGTTGAGTGCCTGATGACCGAGACCCCGCCCGACCTCACCCCGCCGCGCCGCGCCGGCCGCCGCACCATCATTCTGGCCGCGATCGCCGTGCTCGTGGTCGCCGGAGCAGCGGGGGTATACGGGATCGGCGGGCTGCAGCGCAATGCATCGGGCGATCCGACCTGCCGGCCGGCGGTGGCGCTGGCGCAGCAGCTCAAGCCGCTGGCGCGCGGGGAAGTTGCGGCGGTGACGATGGCCTCGGCACCGCTGAAGCTGCCCGACCTGATTTTCCAGGACGGCGCCGGCCAGCCGAAGAAATTGTCCGACTTCCGCGGCAAGACCCTGCTGGTGAACCTGTGGGCGACCTGGTGCGTGCCCTGCCGCAAGGAAATGCCCGCGCTCGACAATCTGCAGGCGAAGCTCGGCAGCCCGCAGTTCGAGGTGGTGGCGATCAACATCGACACCCGCGACCCGGCCAAGCCTAAGAAGTTTCTCGACGACGAGAAGCTGACCCGGCTGAACTACTTCACCGACGCCTCGGCCCGGGTGTTCCAGGACCTCAAGAGCGTCGGCCGCGCGCTGGGGATGCCGACCTCGGTGCTGGTCGATGGTCAGGGCTGCGAGATCGCCACCATCGCCGGCCCCGCCGAATGGGACAGTGCCGACGCGCTGGCGCTGGTCAAGGGCGCGCTGCCAAAATAGCAGCCGCGACAAAAGGACCCGGCGCCGGGTTGTCGGACAGTTCTCGCTTCGATCGTCCTGCGACCGGCCGCATGCTGCTGCGGACGCAGACAGATCGGGGAGGAGAACGGATGTCCTATGTCGACGGGTTCGTCGTGCCGGTGCCGAAAGCCAAGCTGGCGGACTACGCCAAGCTGGCGCGCAAGGCCGAGAAGGTGTTTCGCGAGCATGGCGCGATCGACTATCGCGAGTGGGTCGCCGACGACGTGTCGCCTGGAAAGACCACCTCGTTTCCGCGCAGCGTGAAGCTGAAGCCGAACGAGATCGTGGTGTTCTCCTACATCGTCTACAAATCGCGCAAGCAGCGCGACCGGGTGATGGCCAAGGCGATGCAGGACCCGCGGCTGGGCGGCCTGGACCACAACACGATGCCGTTCGACACCAAGCGGATGTTCTTCGGCGGCTTCAAGAAGCTGGTGTAGGCGGAGACGCCTGACGGCGGATCAGGCGGTGATGTCGAGATTGCCGCCGATCCCGGCGCCGACATTGGCGAGCGACGACGAACCGCCCTGCCCGATGCCGAGCAGCGTCTGCACGGTGTCGCGTTCGGTCCGGGCGTTCGACGCCTGGATCGTCGTCGCGATCTGCATCTGCGTGCTGCTCGCCTGCATGCCGAGCGCCGCACTGATCATGCTCATGTCCATCGCCGCAGCTTAGCCGGAAAGCGTTAACAACCTTCTGCATCTCCGCTGCCGGCGAATGGTATCGCGGACCGCTGTCACAGCGGGGCCGCCGTCTCGTCCCGCAAGTGGAGTGCAAAGCCGCTGCTGCCGGGGGCGCCCAGACCGGGGCGCAGCTCCATGCTCGGGATCAGGTAGTCGCCGCCGTTCTGGCGCCGGTAGGGAATCGGCGGCGTGGTCGCGAGCGTGCGCATCCGCTCGCGCAGCTGCTCGGCGGTGATTTCGAACCCCGCCTGGTCGAGACGGCCGGCCTGATACACGACGAACGGCGGCAGCACGTCGTAGCCCGGGTAGAACAGAATGCCGTGGTGGATCGGAAACAGCAGGTCGTCGATCGGCCCGTTGACGCCGCGGGCGCCGTAGTGCTGTTCCCAGCCGCCGGTGGTCACGATCAGCATCGCGCGCTTGCCGGCCAGATTGCCTTCGCCGTAACGGTCACCCCATCGCTCGTCGCTGTGCTCGCCGACCCCATAGGCAAATCCGCAGGCGTAGACGCGGTCGACCCAGCCCTTGAGGATCGCCGGCATACTGAACCACCACAGCGGGAATTGCAGGATCAGGACATCCGCCCAGAGCAGCTTGTCGATCTCGGCGCGGACATCCTGCGTCAGCTCTCCGGCGTCGAAGCTCGCCTTGGAGGCCGCGCTCGTCAGCAAGCGCTCGTCAGGCGCGAGGTTCGGAAAATCGGCGCGGTCGATCGCGGGCTTCCAGTTCTGGGCATAGAGGTCCGAGATCCGCACCTCGTGGCCCTGGCGCTGCAGCTCCGCGACCGCGGCGTCGCGCAGAGCGCCATTCAGCGAAAGAGGTTCGGGATGGGCGAAGACCAGAAGAACTTTCATGGCCGTGGCTCCTCGATGATTGATCGGAGCCTCCGAGTAGACCGGCCGCGACTATTCCGGTAGGCGTTGAGTTTCGATATGATTGTGCCGAAAAATGGATAAATCAGCCATCACCATCGAACGGATCCGGACCTTCGTGCGCATCGCCGAGCGCGGAAGCCTGTCGGCGGTCGCCCGCGATTTGAATGTCGGCCAGTCCACCGTGACGCGGCAGTTGCAGGAACTCGAAGCGGCGATCGGCGCACCTTTGCTGAGCCGCACCACCCGCAGAGTGACGCTGACCGAGGAAGGCAGCCGCTATTATGCGCGCTGCGTCCAGATCCTGCGGCTGCTCGAGCAGGCGGGCGACGAAGCGCTCGGCGCGTCCGGCGCGCAGGCCGGCACCATCCGGATCTCCTGCACGGCATCGTTCGGCATTCTGCACGTCTGCCGGCTGATCTTCGCGTTCCAAGATCGCTATCCGGAGATCGGGGTCGATCTCGGCCTGACCGATCACCGGATCGATCTGGTTCGCGAAGGCGTGGACCTGGCGCTTCGCCTGGCGCCGCTCACCGAGAGTTCGATGAAACTCCGCACGCTCGGCCACAGCCAGCGCCTGCTGGTGGCCTCGCCGGACTATCTGTCGGCTCACGGCCGACCGACGTCGCCGCATGATCTGTCCGGTCATCAGGGCGTCCGCATGATGAACGTCGCGGGCAGCGACATGCTGGTGCTGCAGGGGCCGGGTGAGGAGACTCATCGGGTGCCGTTCGGCGGCAAGCTCAGGGTCGACCACGGGCTCGCGGCGCGGGAGGCCATGATCGCCGGGCGCGGCATCGCGGCGACGCATCGCTGGCTGGTCGATGATCTGCTGGCCGCAGGGCGGCTCGAGGTCATTCTGCCGGAATATCGACTGGCCGCGGTGCCGCTCAATTTGCTGATCGTGCCGGAGCGCGCCGGCATCGCACGTGTCCGGCTACTGATCGACTTCCTGGTGGAGCAGATCAGAACCGTGCCGGGAATCGCGTAAGGCGCTCAGCGCGTCGGGACCGGCTTGTCGCCGCGATAATCGTAGAAGCCACGCTGGGTCTTGCGGCCGAGCCAGCCGGCCTCGACGTATTTCACCAGCAGCGGGCACGGCCGATACTTCGAGTCCGCCAGGCCCTCGTGCAGCACCTGCATGATCGACAGGCAGGTGTCGAGGCCGATGAAATCCGCCAGCTCCAGCGGGCCCATCGGGTGGTGCGCGCCGAGCTTCATCGCCATGTCGATCGCCTCGACATTGCCGACGCCTTCATACAGCGTGTAGATCGCCTCGTTGATCATCGGCAGCAGGATGCGGTTGACGATGAAGGCCGGGAAATCTTCCGACACCGCGATCTGTTTGCCGAGCTGGGTGACGAAGGCTTTCGCGGCGTCGAAGGTGGCGTCGTCGGTGGCGATGCCGCGGATCAGCTCGACCAGCTCCATCAGCGGCACCGGATTCATGAAATGAATGCCGATGAAGCGCTCCGGCCGGTCGGTCGAGGCGGCGAGCCGAGTGATCGAGATCGACGAGGTGTTGGAGGCGACGATCGCCTCCGGCTTCAGCGTCGCGCACAGATCGTGGAAGATCTTGCGCTTGACCTCTTCCTTTTCGACCGCGGTCTCGATCACCAGATCGCAATCGGACAGGCCGTCGAGCTTTTCGGTGGCGGTGATGTTGGCGAGCGCCGATTTGCGGGCGTCCTCGGTGATGATCTTCTTGGCGAGCTGGCGCGACAGATTGCCGTTGATGGTGGCCATCGCCGATTTCAGCCGCTCGGCCGAGACGTCGTTCAGCACCACCGCAAAGCCGCCGAGAGCGGCGACATGCGCGATGCCGTTGCCCATCTGACCCGAGCCGATTACGCCGACCTTCTTGATTGCTGCCGCCATCTCGCCATCTCGTTGGGAGTCCGGCCGCGCGATCCGCCGGCCGGTCAGTATCGGATATTTTACGCCGCCATCCGTTGCACCGGCGCGGCGATCGTATCACGTCAAAAATGAAGGCTTCGGCAACGGACCCGGCCGCAGCCGGATCCGTGCGCGAGCCGCCGTCTACTTGCCGAGCTTGCCCAGTTCGTCGGTCAGTTCCGGTACCGCCTGATACAGATCGGCGACCAGACCATAATCGGCGACCTGGAAGATCGGCGCGTCTTCGTCCTTGTTGATCGCGACGATCACCTTGGAGTCCTTCATGCCGGCGAGATGCTGGATCGCGCCGGAAATGCCGATCGCGATGTACAGCTCCGGCGCCACCACCTTGCCGGTCTGGCCGACCTGCCAGTCGTTCGGCGCGTAGCCGGCATCGACCGCGGCGCGCGAGGCGCCGACACCGGCGCCGAGCTTGTCGGCGAGCGGCTCGATGTATTTGGTGAAGTTCTCGCGGCTCTGCATCGCGCGGCCGCCGGAGACGATGATCTTGGCCGAGGCCAGTTCCGGACGGTCGCTCTTGGCGACCTCCTCGCCGACGAAGGTGGAGAGGCCCGGATCCGCCGCAGCCGCCACCGGCTCGATCGCGGCGCTGCCGCCCTCGCCGGTCGCCTGGAAGGTCGAGGTGCGGACCGTGATCACCTTCTTGGCGTCCTTCGACTTCACGGTCTGGATCGCGTTGCCCGCATAGATCGGCCGCTCATAGGTGTCGGGCGCGATCACCTTGATGATCTCCGACACCTGCATGACGTCGAGCAAAGCGGCGACGCGCGGCATCACGTTCTTGAAGCGCGAGGTCGCGGGCGCGACGATCGCGTCGTAGTTCGGCGCCAGCGACACGATCAGCGCCGCCAGCGGCTCGGCGAGATCGTGCTCATAGAGCGGCGCATCCGCCAGCAGCACCTTGGCGACGCCCTGCAGCTTCGCAGCGGCTTCGGCGGCCGCCTTGGTGCCCTCGCCACCACCGGCGACCAGGACGTGAACCTCGGCGCCGAGAGCGGCTGCCGCGGTCAGCGCCTTGTTGGTCGCATCCTTGAGCTGAGCGTGGTCGTGTTCGGCAATCAGCAGCGTGGCCATCAGATAACACCCGCTTCGTTCTTGAGTTTGGAGACCAGTTCGGCGACGTCCTTGACCTTGACGCCGGCCTTGCGGCCGCTCGGCTCGACGGTCTTGAGGACCTCCAGGCGCGGCGCGAGATCGACGCCGTACTGGTCCGCCGTCTTCTCGGCGATCGGCTTCTTCTTCGCCTTCATGATGTTGGGCAGGCTGGCGTAGCGCGGCTCGTTCAGCCGCAGGTCGGTGGTGACGATCGCCGGGCCCTTGAGCTTCACGGTCTGCGAGCCGCCGTCGACTTCGCGCGACACCTGGAAGTCGGAACCGTCGACCTCGAGTTTGGAGGCGAAGGTGGCCTGCGACCAGCCGAGCAGCGCGGCCAGCATCTGGCCGGTCTGGTTGGAGTCGTCGTCGATCGCCTGCTTGCCGAGGATGATCAGCCCGGGCTGCTCCTCGTCGGCGATCGCCTTGAGAATCTTGGCGACGGCGAGCGGCTCGACGCTGCCCTCGGCCTTGACCAGGATGCCGCGGTCGGCGCCCATCGCCAGACCGGTTCGGAGCGTTTCCGACGCCTGCGCCGGGCCGATCGACACCACCACGATTTCGGTCGCCTTGCCGGCCTCTTTCAGCCGCAGGGCTTCCTCGACCGCGATCTCGTCGAACGGATTCATCGACATTTTGACGTTGGCGAGTTCAACGCCCGATCCGTCGCTCTTGACCCTGATCTTGACGTTGTAGTCGACCACCCGCTTGACCGGCACCAGAACCTTCATCGATCCTCTTTCGTGTTGCGCTGGGTTTATCTTGTCGTTCTATCGTGGCGGCGGAACCTAAAGCGCCCGCTATCGCCGGTCAACGCGCGAAAATCCAAAACCGCCCCCTCGAAACCGCCGATTCTAGCGGTTCTGGCCGGGAACCCAGAGAACGTCGCCGGCGCCGTCGTCGTTCACCGCGCGGCTGGCGACGAACAGGAAGTCCGACAGCCGGTTGACGTATTGCACCGCCGCCGGGGTCACGATCTCGTCCGGCTTGGCGGCGAGTTCCGCGATGATCCGTTCTGCGCGGCGGCATATTGTCCGCGCCAGATGCAGATGAGCGGCGCCGGGCCTGCCGCCGGGTAGCACGAATGACGTCAACGGCGCGAGGCGCTCGTTGAGCTCATCGATCTCGCGCTCCAGCCGCTCGACCTGGCTCGACAGCACCCGCAGCCGCTCGGCCTTGCCCTCGCGCTCCGGCACCGCGAGGTCGGCGCCGAGGTCGAACAGATCGTTCTGGATCCGCGCCAGCATCGCGTCGATCTCGGGATAACCGGCCATATGTAGCCGTGCCACGCCGAGCGCGGCGTTGGTCTCGTCGATCGTGCCATAGGCGCTGAACCGCAGATCGAATTTCGGCCGGCGCTCGCCGGTGCCAAGCGCGGTCGAGCCGTCGTCGCCGGTCCGGGTGTAGATTCGATTGAGAACGACCATCGTGCAGGAACCTCGCAACCCGAACGGGCATCACGAAACACGGGAGGACTGAGGGCTCGTGGCTAGCGGCCCAGCGCCCAGACCGCAAGCATGGCCACGACGATCGCGGCGAACTGCAACAGCACCCGCCAGCGCATCAACGTCTGGGACCGGTTCGGCGATCCGCCCCGCATCATGTTGATCAGGCCGAGCAGAAGAACCAGTGCGACGGCGCACAAGGCGATCGGCAGGAGAAACGTGCTGAGGAATGTTGCCATTGGGGTCTCATAACACCGCCGGCCGGGACGCGCCATCCCGGGAAACGCCGATGGCGCGGCAACGAAGTCGGTTTGAGCAGGTTGGTAGCGATGCTAATGTTTGCGCCTCCGCCCGTCCCAACCGCCAGTCAGGTGACCCTTGCAGCAGATCCGCTATGTCTATGCGGTCGCGATGGACGCATTCTACACGTTTCTGGCCGATGACGGGTGGGCGATCGCGAGCCATATCGCGCTGTCCTCGCTGATGGCGCTGTTTCCGTTCCTGATCGTGCTGACCTCGGTGGCCGGCTTCTTCGGCTCCAAGGACCTCGCGGATCAGGCCGCCGAGCTGATGCTGCAGATCTGGCCGGCCCAGGTCGCCAGCACGCTGTCGGGCGAAATCCACGACGTGCTGACCACCACCCGCGGCGACGCGCTGACGATCGGCCTGCTGCTGGCGCTGTATTTCGCCTCCAACGGCGTCGAGAGCCTGCGGGTGGCGCTGAACCGCGCCTATGCGGTGATCGAGATGCGGCCGTGGTACATGCTGCGGCTGGAATCGATCGGCTACACGCTGGTGGCGGCCTTCACCGCGCTGGCGATGGCGTTCCTGATCGTGCTCGGCCCGCTGATTCTGGCGACCGCCCGGCACTACGTGCCGCTGATGGTCGAGGACAACCAGACGCTGCTGACGGTCGCGCGCTACGGCATCACCGTCGGCGCGCTGATCCTCGCTTTGTTCATCCTGCACGCGCGGCTGCCGGCCGGGCACCGGACGGTGAAGCAGATCGTGCCCGGCATCGCCTTCACGGTCGTGGCGTCGCTGGCCTCAGGGGTCGGCTTCGGCTTGTATCTAGCGCGGTTCGCCAACAACTACGTGACGATGTATGCGGGTCTCGCCTCGGTGATCATCGCCCTGGTGTTTCTGTATTTCATCGCGGCGATCTTCGTCTATGGCGGCGAACTCAACGCCGCCATCATCAAGTCGCGGCTGCCGGACGGCGTGACGCTGCAAGCAGCGCAGTTGCGAGCGCGCGGGGAGACACCGGCTTGAGCAGAAAGGCGTCGGCGCCCGCCATCCGCGCCGCGGCCTCGTCCTGATCGCGGCCGGAGACGCCGATGATCGGCACCGCGCCGAGCGGCGCCGCGAGGGCGCGGATGCTGCGAATGGCCTCGGGCCCGCTGATGCCGGGCAGCACCATGTCCATCAGCACGGCATCGAAACCGCCTTGCGCCAGCCGTTCCGGCGCCAGTTCGCCGCTGCCGACGAATTCGGCGTGATGGCCGAGTTCGGTGAGGATGGCGTTGAGCACGACGCGGCCGAACGGATTGTCCTCGACGCTGAGCAGGCGCATCGGCCGCACGCAGGCGCCTTTGGCGGCGTGCGACGGCGCCGCCTGCTGCGGCGGTTTCGTCCGCGTCAACCGGACCGTGAGGGTGAACACCGCGCCGCCCTTCGCCCCCTGCGCCACAGCGACATCGCCCTGCATCGCCCGGGCGATCTGACGCACCGAGGAGAGGCCGAGGCCGGCGCCGCCGAACCGCGACGCGATGCTGACATTGGCCTGCGAGAACGGGCGGAACAGCCGCCTGATCTCGGTCAGGGTCAGTCCGATGCCGCTGTCGGACACCGCGAAACTCACATCGGCCTTGTCCTTGCCGGCCGCCGCCGAGGTGACCTTGAGCGCGACGTCGCCTTGCTCGGTGAACTTCACCGCGTTGTCGATCAGATTTTCCAGCGCCGCGCGCAGCCGCACCATGTCGCCGACCACGAAGGCCGGCAGCCGCGGCGAGATCGTCACCTTGGCGCGCAGGCCCTTGGCGGCGGCGCGGCCGGACAGCGAGTCGCCGGCATGGCGCGCCAGCGCGCGCAGATCGAAGAACTCGCTGCGGCCCTCCAGGCCGGTCGCGCCGAGCCGCGCGGCATCGACGAAAAGCGTCGCCAATCCAGATAGATGCTCGGCGCCGGCCTTGATGGTGTCGACCCAGCGGCGCTCGCGTTCGCCGAGGTCGGAGGTCGCCAGCAGGTCGCTGACGGCGAGGATGCCGGTGAGCGGGGTGCGGACTTCATGCGCGAACGCGGCCAGCGCCGTCTCGACCATGCCGGCCGTTTCGGCCTTCTTGCGGGCACGCTTGATCGGCGACCGCTTGACCGGCGTCCGCCCGCGGCGCAAGGCGCGCGACTTCACTGCCATGGTTCCCCCGACCCCAACGCCCGGCACCATGCCATGGCGGCCTTGGCGGAGCCATCGGGAAAACGAGATTTCGGGGCTGTCCGGCTTGCGGCAAAGTTCGGGCAAACTTCAGGCAGATGCAGCCAGCCCGACCATCGCGCGGATCTCGCTCGGCGTGCCCCCCGCGGCGCGCAATTCGCGCAGCCCGGTGGCGCCGGTCGACTTCGACAGCTTGCGCCCCTCGGCATCGCGCAGCAGTGGATGGTGCCGATATACCGGAGCCGGCAAATCGAGCAAAGTCTGGAGCAGGCGGTGGACGCTGGTCGACCAGAACAGGTCGGCGCCGCGCACCACCTCGGTGACGCCCTGCAGCGCGTCGTCGATCACCACCGCGAGGTGATAGCTGGTCGGCGTCTCTTTGCGGGCGATCACCACGTCGCCCCAGGCTTCGGGCCGGGCCGCGACCATGCCGGCCTCACCGTCGGGGCCGAGACTAAGCTCGCGCCAGAACAACTCGCCGGCGAGCGCCCGCGCAGCTTCCATGTCGAGCCGCAGCGCATAGGGCGCGCCGGAGCCGATCAGTTGCGCGCGTTGCTCCGCCGAGAGCAACTTGGCCGAGCCCGGATACAGCGGCGCGCCGTCGGGGTCACGCGGCCATGGCGCCGTCGTCTCCTTCGCCGCGACCAGGCGGGCGATCTCGGCGCGACTCTCGAACGCCGGATACACCAGCCCGCGCGCTGCCAGCCGCTCGACCGCGTCGCGATACAGATCCAAGTGATCGGATTGCCGCCGCACCTCCGGCTCCCAGGCGATGCCGAGCCAGGCCAGATCGTCGACGATCGCCGCTTCATACTCGGGCCGGCAGCGCGTGGCATCGATGTCCTCGATCCGCAGCAGCAGCCGGCCGCCGCTCGCACGCGCCAAATCGAAATTCAGCAACGCGGAATAAGCGTGACCGAGGTGGAGAAAGCCGTTCGGGCTCGGGGCGAATCGGAAAACGGGTGGCGGCATCGAAACCCCGGCGTCATTGCCGGACTTGATCCGGCCATCCATCGCGTGGAAGACTCGTCTTACGAGTACGGATGGATGCGCGGGTCAAGCCCGCGCATGACGGCGCCAGCGAGTTGAAGAGCACCATGACCATCCATCTCGACACCCAGGCCGACCTCGAAGCCGCGATCACCAATCTGGTGAAGCAGGACAAGCGGCTGCGGCCGGTGCTGAAAACCGCGGGAATGCCGGCGCTGCGGCGGCGCGATCCCGGCTTCCGCGGGCTCGCGGCGATCGTCTGCGGCCAGCAATTGTCGGTGGCGAGCGCGGCGGCGATCTGGGCCCGGGTCGACGCCGCGTTCGATCCGTTCGACCACGCCGCGATCCAGCGCGCGCGCAGCGACCGGCTCGGCCGGCTCGGCCTGTCGGCGGCGAAGATCAAGACGCTCAAGGCGCTGGCCAAGGAGTTGCATGCCGAGCGGCTCAATCTTGACGTGCTCGCCAATGAGGATGCCGACATCGCCCACACCACGCTGACCGCGCTGCACGGCATCGGGCCGTGGACCGCCGACATCTATCTGCTGTTCTGTCTGGGCCATGGCGACGCCTGGCCGGCCGGCGATCTCGCCGTGCAGGAGGCGATGCGGATCGGCCTCGGCCTCGAGGCAAGGCCGAGCGTCAAGCAGATGGCGCCGCTCGCCGAACCCTGGCGCCCGCTGCGCGGCGCCGCGGCGCATCTGTGGTGGGCCTACTACCACGCGGTGAAGAAGCGCGACGGCGTGATCGCGGGGAAGGCGAAGACGGCGACGGCGTAGTTCCGTCCCTGCATGCGCGAGAAGCGACATGCAGGAACGCGGGCGCGAGGTGGCCGGATAGCGCTTCGCTGATCCGGACTACTAGAGCAGTTTTGTCTCTGATGGAATCACAGAGCTCGCGGTCCGATTGCCGCCGTCATCCTGAGGTGCCCGCTGGGCCGCGCTGTGCGCGGCGCGGCGGGCCTCGAAGGATGGGCCACGGGCACCTCGGGGCCGCATCCTTCGAGGCGCGCTACGCGCGCACCTCAGGATGACGACTCTGCAATCGAAAAGGCCGCATTGCCCAATCAATCGATGAAGTGCTCCAGTCAGCGCATCCCCCAAACGACAAGGCGCGCCGGCGTTGCCGCCGACGCGCCCCTCGTAAACTCGCTGGTTCCCAGGCGCCGGGGCGCCCTGGCCGAGCGGACCTCGATCGGGTCAGATCAGCGGGCGGCCCCAACGAGGTGACAGCGTTTCGAGTGAGACACTGGATCACCTCCTTTCGTTGTTTCAGGAACTGAAAGAATAGGAATGATTCTCGCGATTGAAAAGCCCCCGCTGCGACGTTTTCGCGCCGGGGCCGATCGCGGAACGGGCGTCGCGATCCGCCGTTGTCCCCACTCACAGGGAGACGAAACAGATGACCCCGGAAACAAGCGAGACCGTCAGCCTGATCGGCAGCGACAAGGTGCAGGGAACCGCCGTCTACGGCGCCGACGGCGAGAAGATCGGCAGCATCGAACGGGTGATGATCGAGAAGGTCAGCGGCAAGGTGTCCTACGCCGTCTTGAGCTTCGGCGGCTTCCTCGGCATCGGCGACGATCACTACCCGTTGCCCTGGCCGTCGCTGAAGTACAATGTCGACCTCGGCGGCTACCAGACGATGATCACCAACGATCAGCTGCAGAACGCGCCGCACTACGGCCGCGACGACGAATACGACTGGAAGCGGGCCCGCAAGGTCGACGACTATTACGGCGTCACGCTGAGCTGACTCGCCGAGCCCCGACGACAGTCACCCCAACGCGACATTGCGCGGGCCGCGACACGCGGCCCGCATCGTCGTGACCGGCCGACGCGGCCCGGCCCGCTCGCCGTATCGACAACAAAGCGTAAATCCCGACGCCGGATTCGGGCATCCGCTCCGCGGCTCACCCCTTAGTGACCCATACCCCCGGTTGTCGGACCTCGTATTTACCCGGTCTTAGGTTCCCGAACGTCACAATGGCCCCGAACGCCGCGAAGAATTCGCGATGCGGGGGCCGAACCATGCAGAAGCTGCTTGATACCCGTCACATCGGGCGCCTGCCGCGGCGCTTCGGGCGCGATCGATCCGGCAATATCGCGGTGATCTTCGCGATCGCGCTGCTGCCGATCCTCGGCTTCATCGGCGCGGCGATCGACTACGCGACGGCGAACCGCATCCGCACCAAATTGCAGTCGGCGCAGGACGCCGCGGTGCTGCTGGCGGTCAGCAACTCGGAGATCAACCGGACGACGGCGCAGGCCAAGGCCGACGCCGAACAGTTCTTCAACGCTACGATCGGCGCCTACGGCCTGACCGCGACGATCAAGATCGAGGTCACCGAAAACGACGGCAAGCGCAGCGCGACCGCGGATTTCACGTCCACCGTGACGACCAATTTCCTCAATCTGATCGGCTATCCGACGCTGGCGATCGGCAACCGCTCGACCTCCACCGTGTCGCGGCCGATCTACCAGGACTTCTATCTGCTGCTCGACAATTCGCCGTCGATGGGCGTCGCCGCCACGACGGCCGACATCGCCACCATGGTCGGCAACACGTCGGACAAATGCGCCTTCGCCTGTCACGACCTGTCGGACTCCAACAACTACTACAATCTCGCCAAGAAGCTCGGCGTCAAGATGCGGATCGACGTGGTGCGGCAGGCGGTGCAGCAGCTCACCAGCACCGCGACGCTGATGACCGCGGTGAACAACCAGTTCCGGATGGCGGTGTACACGTTGGGCGGCTCCTGCGCGTCGCTGGGATTGACGACGATCGCCAGCCTGTCGTCGGCCATGTCGAGCGTGCAGACGGCCGCCGGCGCCATCGACCTGATGTCGATCCCGAAGCAGAACTACAACAACGACCAGTGCACCGACTTCAACAGCGCGCTGGCGGCGATGAACACGACGATCCCGTCGTCCGGTACGGGGACCGCGGCGCAGCCGCAGAAATGGCTGTTCTTCGTGTCCGACGGCGTCGCCGATTTCAACAACCCGTCGGGCTGCACGCAGCCCACCGTGAGCGGCGGCCGCTGTCAGGAGCCGCTGACGGTCACGCAATGCAAGGCGATGAAGGACCGCGGCATCCAGATCGCGGTGCTGTACACCACCTATTTGGCGCTGCCGACCAACCAGTGGTACAACGATCACATCGCGCCGTTCAATGCCGGCCCCTACGGCCCCTCGGTCAACAGCCAGATCGCCGCCAAGATGAAGAGCTGCGCGTCGCCGGACTTCTATTTCGAAGTCAGCCCGACCCAGGGCATCTCGGAGGCGATGGACGCGCTGTTCAAGAAGGCGGTGGCGAAGGCGCGGCTGAGCAGCTAGCCGATGTCGCGACGAAGCGTAGGGTGGGCAGAGGCGCGGAGCGCCGTGCCTCCGCAAGTGTCGTCCCCGCGCAGGCGGGGACCCATAACCCCTGCCTATTCACATGAAGAAAGACCTCTGCCACCGGGCTTCCATCGAGATGCTGCGGCGTATGGGTCCCCGCCTGCGCGGGGACGACAGAGGATAGACACGGCACGGTAGGGTGGGCAAAGGCGCTGTTGCGCCGTGCCCACGCGTAACACAAAACGACGCATCGACGTCGGCGTGGGCACGGCGCTGCGCGCCTTTGCCCACCCTACGAAGTACCGGAATCGCGTGCGCAGTGCTCGGGGACCCCCACCCCCCGACCCCTCCCCGCAAGGGGGAGGGGAGCAGCGGCCTCATCGCTTCACCGCGACTACACCACCGGCTCGGGCGCGCGGCCGATGATGACGCCCTCGTGGCCGCGCAGATCGAGCGTGGCGCCGACGCGTTCGCCGGCGCGGTCCATGAGGGTCGACAGCAGCACCTCGCCGTCGAGCCCGAACGCATCGGACGCCGCCGACACCGGCGCGGCGCCGAGATTGAGTGCGATCAGCACCGATTCGCCCTGATGACAGCGGCGATACAGCAGCAGCTCGCCCTGCACCGCGAGCGGCTGATAATCACCGAGCGACAATTGCGGCCGGGCGCGGCGCAGCCGCAGCAGCGCGCGATACAGATTGAGGATCGACTGCGCGTCGGCGCGCAGATTGGCGACGTTGTCCTGCGCCGCGTCGGGCCCCAGCGGCAGCCATGGCTTCGCGTCGGAAAAGCCGGCGTTCGGCGAGGAATCCCACGGCATCGGCGTGCGGCAGCCGTCGCGGCCGACCCCGATGCCCGGCACGTTCTTCTCGAACGGGTCCTGCACGTCCTGCGGCGCGATGTCGACCTGCTCCATGCCGAGCTCGTCGCCGTAATACAGCGTCGGCGTGCCGCGCAGCGTCAGCAGCAGCATCGCGGCAACGCGGGCCTGCGCAGGACCGACGCGGCTCGCCACCCGCGGCCGGTCGTGATTGCCGAGCACCCAGTTCGGCCACGCGCCCGGCGGCAGCGCCGCCTCGTAGCGATCGATCAGCGCCGCGATGTCGTGCGCGCGCCACGGCGTCGACAGCAGCGCGAAGTTGAACGGCAGATGCGCGCCGCGCAGATCGGCGCCGTAATACGCCACCAGCCGCTCGATCGGCAGATAGATCTCGCCGATCAGCAGGCGCTGATCGAACTCGTCGCACACCGCGCGCAGCTGCGCGACGATCTCCTGCGTCTCCGGCCGATCGGCCGAATACGCCGTCAGCAAGGCGGCGTGCGGCGGCAGGCCGGGCCTGAACTCCGGATTGGGCGGGTTGTCGCGATATCGATCGTCCTTGATCAGGTGCCAGATCACGTCGACGCGGAAGCCGTCGACGCCCTTCTTCAGCCAGAACCGCATCGCATCGTAGATCGCTGCGCGCACCTGCGGATTGCGCCAGTTGAGGTCGGGCTGCTGCTTGAGGAAGGCGTGATAATAATACTGGCCGGTGGCATCGTCGTATTCCCAGCCGCTGCCGCCGAATTCCGACAGCCAGTTGGTCGGCGGTCCGCCGTCCGGCGCGGGATCTCGCCACAGATACCAGTCGCGTTTCGGATTGTCGCGCGAGGACCGGCTTTCGACGAACCACGGGTGCTGGTCGGACGAATGGTTCGGCACCAGGTCGAGAATCACCTTGAGTCCGCGCGCATGCGCGGTCAGCACCAGCGCGTCGAAATCATCCATGGTGCCGAAGATCGGATCGATCCCGACATAGTCGGCGACGTCGTAGCCGAAATCCGCCATCGGCGACGGAAAGATCGGCGACAGCCACAGCGCGTCGACGCCGAGATCCGACAAATGATCCAGCCGATCGATGATGCCGCGCAGATCGCCGATGCCGTCGGAATCGGAGTCCTGAAACGAGCGGGGATAGATCTGATACAGCGCACCGGCCGCCCACCAGGACGGGCTCGTCTCTTTGGTCATCGGCATTCCTTGTTCTGCCCCGTCACAGACGCCCGAACCCGTCGCGTGGTTCCGGGGCGTCGCGTGTCGCCACATCGCACAACGGTGCGTCAGTGCCGTGAAGCTCGGGCCGGCGGGACCGCCGCCCGCCTCCCAAGAGGCACCCCTATCAATCTACCGATCAGCATGACGGCGCCCGCGGCCGGCGTCAAAACAGCGCGGTTCCCCTGGCGATCATTCACCGCGCACTTACTTAGTTTTCTTCGACGCGTTATCGCCGGTAAGTCGATGCCCGAATTAGCTTGCCGCAGCGCGAAAATGTGCGAGATTGGGAACCGGGCCGGGGCCGTCGAATTGTCAGAAAATACTGAGATTCTTCAGTCTCCCCATTATGATCGAGGAAGGTAAGCATGACGCAAATTGTGAAAGTGTACGACGACGCGAAGAAGGCCCAGGCGGCGGTCGCCGAGCTCAAGGCTGCCTCCTTCGATAACGCCGCGCTCGTGACCAACAAAGACGGTAACGTGGTAAGCGTCGACCCGCCGTTCGGCAAGGGCGGCCAGGCCGAAGCGATCCTCAACCGCCATGGCCCGGCCCGGTCGGCTGCGCCGAGCTACGCCTCGTCCTCGGCGAACCTGAGCGGCGCGCCGCGCCTGACCGACTCCCGCACCACGCTGGGCGGCATCTTCCCCGAACTGACCAGCCCGAACTTCTTCCTGTCGTCGATGTTCGGCCCGCTGCTGTCGTCGTCGCAGGCGCCGATGTCGTCGCTGGCGGCGAGCCAGAAGCCGTGGTCGTCGCTGACCTCCAGCCAGAAGCCGTTCTCGCAGCTCGCGGCCAATCAGAACGGTTCGGCCAAGCTGATCAACGATCCGACGCCGTTCTCCTCGATGCTCGGCCTGCCGGTGCTGCTCGGACGCTGAACCAATTACCAGAATGACGAACTAAGCATCAGCGCCGGGCTCTCGCCTGGCGCTTTTGTTTTGAGCTTGCAGCACCTTATGCGCCAGAATCCGCTTGCGCAGGCCCCCCGCTTGCGGAATCAATCTGTTCCACAAGGGGTGAGGATGCTGATTGCTGATGCCGAACGATCCGGGCGGACAGCTGGGCTGGTCACAGCCGGTCGCCGGATTCGGCCACGATCGCCGCACTCATCCCGGTTAGCACCACTCTCCGCGTTCGTATCAGGCCGCGCGTTCGCTTCGGCGGCCGCCGATGCTTGAACTCGGCATCCTCGCGGTCATCATCCTTGCCGCCGTCTACTGGATGGCGCTGTGGCTGATGGGCCGGCGTGAGGACGTGCTGTACGGTTCGTTCGTGTCGCCGCCGCAGGGCGGCACGCCGGAGCAGGCGCCGGAGCCGGGCGGCGGCGCAGCGTTGTCGGCGCCATGGTCATCGGAATTGCCGCCGCCGGAATTGCCGCGCCGCCCGCGCGCCGCGCCGACGACCGGGCTGCTCGCCGGCCATCCCACGCCCCTGCAGCCCAAGACCCTGCAGCCCACGTCCCTGCAGCCCACGTCCCTGAAGCCCACGGCCCTGCAGCCGACGACGACGGCCTCCGCCACGCCGGCGACGGCCGACCTCCCGCCCGCCGCCGTGCTGGCGTCGCTGCTGGAAACCATCAAACGCGATCTCAACGACGCCGCCGGCAACGAGCCGCACAACCAACCGATCAAGTAACCGCTCGACGAACCGCCTGCGTGCCGCTCGGCCGAACCGAAACCGGCGACGCGTCGGCCCGGGTGATCAGCGTGCGGTCAGGTCGTGCCGTGCGGCTGCTGCGGCCCGGCGCTGGCGTGCCGGTGCTCGCCTTCGTGGCCGGCGAAGATCACCACGCCGAACAGAATCACAACGGTGGACAGTGCGGCGGCCGCGAGCAGCAGAATGTCGTAGGTCATCATGGTCGTATCCCCCTGCATTGCATGCAGTGGGCGCAGCATCACGCGGCGTGGCGACGGCGACGTTGATGCCGATCAACTCTCGCGACGCCCGCGCGCGGGCGGCCATGCGCCGGACACAGGACTTGATTGGAACGCTGCAAGCGGGACGGTCATTCGTCGGCGGGCGCAGATGGGCGCGCGGCAACGGACCGTGATGGCGCATCGTGGCGATGGGGGATCGGATCGCCGGGGTCGGTCGTCGGGTCCACGCCGGTCAAGGCGACGTGCACCATGGTGCGCACCAGGCGGCGGCGCGCGTCGTTCTCAGCGCGTCGCCGACACAGAGGCCGAGACGCGGCGCGGCGCGGTGCCGCTGCTCAGTCCGAGCTGTCCGGACTCCGCCAGTTCGCGCAGCCGGTTGCGCGCCCACACGCGCGTCGCCCGGTCCGAGCGAGTATCAGCAACACCGGTCCGATCGATCTGATCCATCCGGTCCGTTTCACGTTCATTGGTCCGACCCGCCATCAACCTTCCTCCTGTGTGAACCCGGCTCATCGCCGCGCGTCGCGCCGCATGGGCGTTGCCCGATGCTGCGACTGCGACCGACTCCTTGCACTGATTCACGCCGGAAAGGCGGTAGATTCCGACGGTGCGCGTTCTGAATAGTTCAAAACTACGAATGGCTTGATGGCGGTCATGCGTTGCCACGGGAAGCGAAAATTTGATCTCGATCAAAGCCTGCGCCGGGCCGATCTGCATCGGCGGATTCGCGTCTGTTCGTAATTCCGATGACGTGCCCGCGGCCGAGCCGCCGCGTCTGCACGACGCCGGAAACGTCGTGAAGGGAGCGCGGCGTGCGCGCTCCCTCGTTGTCGTGATGACGATGGCTCGCTCAGACGAAGCGGAAGTCGTCGGCGGCGAGCGAGGTCATCTGGACGTTGGCCAGCGTGATGCTGGTGTCGGCGTCCAGCGTGACCACCACGCTGCTGCCGACCTGCGCGGTGTGCGCCATCACGTCGGCGAAGTCGGCGAACATGTCGCTGGAGAACTGCAGCAGATCGGCCGACGACCCCGTGGTGGCGAAGTCGGTGACGGTGTCGTTGCCGAAGCCGGCCGCGAACACGAAGACGTCCGCGCCGGAACCGCCGGTCAGGATGTCGTTGCCGGCGCCGCCGGTGATGATGTCGGCGCCCGACCCGCCCTTCAGCGTGTCGTTGCCGGCACCGCCGGTGACGATGTCGTCGCCGGAGCCGGCATCGACATTGTCGTCGCCGTCGCCGGCCGCGATGACGTCGTTGCCCGAACCGCCCTTCAGCGTGTCGTTGCCGAGGCCGCCATCCACGATGTCGTTGCCCGAACCGCCGTCGATCGCGTCGTTGCCTTCGCCGCCGGAGAGCGTGTCATTGCCGTTGCCGCCGTCGATCGCGTCGTTGCCGGCGCCGCCGTCGAGGCTGTCGTCGCCGTTGCCGCCGGTGATAACGTCGTTGCCGCTACCGAACACGAAGCTCTCGATCGAGCTGAAGTGATCGGTGCCGATGCCGGCGCCGCTGACGGTGCCGCTCACCAGATTGAGCGTCACCGCCCCGGTGGCCTCCGACAGGTCGAGCGTGTCGAAGCCCGCGCCGCCGTCGATGGTGTCGTCACCGGCGCCGCCGGTGATGATGTCATTGCCGAGACCGCCGTTGAGGACGTCGTTGCCGAGACCGCCGGACAGGATGTCGTCGCCGTCGCCGCCGTCGAGCAGGTTGGCGGCGTCGTTGCCGCTCAGCCGGTCGTCATGCGCCGAGCCGATCACCGACTCGATGCTCGACAGCGTATCGTTGCCGTCACCGGAGGCGACGCCGGCCGCAAGGTCGACGTCGACGCCGGCGGCCGAAGCCGCATAGCTCACGGTATCGACGCCATCGCCACCGTCGATCACGTCGTCGCCGGACGTGCTGATGATCACGTCGTCGCCGGGCGTGCCCGAGAGCACCCGCCGCGCCACCACGACGGTGACGTCCGCCGTGGCGGTGCCGCCTCGGCCGTCGGATGCCACATAGCTGAACGACGCCTCGCCCGAAAAGCCTTCGGCCGGGGTGAACACGACATTGCGGTCGGCGTCCAGCGCGACCGTGCCGCCGACGCCGGCCGCCACCGACAGGATCACCAGCGCGTCGCCGTCGGCATCCGTATCATTGGCCAGCAAGGTGGCGGCGGCGATGGTCAGCGCCGCACCAAAGTCGGTCGCCGGAGCGCCGTCGTCGGCCGCGACCGGCGCGGTGTTGGGCGGCGGCGCATCGGCGATCTTGCGCAGCGAAATATCGTCGAGCGCGGCGCCGTAGCCGTTCAGGCTGGTTTCGGTGCCCTGGAAGATCAGCTGATTGGTTCCGTCGCCGGCATTGCCCACGACCTCGATCGTGATTTTCTGCCAGATGCTGGTCGGCACACCTTCATACACGACCTGGCCGCCCCAATAGACGCGCACGCCGTCATCGGTGGTGCTGGCGTCGGCGTCGGCGATCGAAAAGGTCAGCCGGTAGGTGGCGCCGGCCTCGACGCCGGCGACGGTCTGCACCAGCCTGGCGTTGTTGCCGTTGCCGTCCATATCGAACCAGACATTGCCGTCCGCGGCCGACACGCCGTTCTGGGTGTCGAAGTGCAGTTCGGCGCGACCGCCGGCGGAGGTTTCGACCTGGGTCCAACCCGGAATGACGCCGCTGTTGTTGCGGTAGCCCCAATCGCCGCTCCAATTGCCGTTGTTGGCGCCGGTGAGGTCCTCGAAGCTGCCGTTCACGATCAGATTGGGGCTCTCCTGCAGCCGGATCAGCGCCACGTCGTCGAGCGCCACGCCGGCGCCGTTCGGACTCGGCGTCACGCTTTCGAAGGTCAGCGTGTTGAAGCCGTCACCGTCGCCGCCGATCACGTCGATGGTGATCTCCTGCCACTTGTTCTTCGGCGTTCCCGTATAGATCAGTTCGCCGCCCCAATAGACCTTGACGGAGTCGGTCGTCTGCGCGGTGTCGGTGTCGGCGATCCTGAAGCTGAGCTGATAGGTCGCGCCCTGTTCGACGCCGGCGACGGTCTGCACCAGTTTGGCGTTGGTGGGCGCGCCTTCCAGGTCGAACCAATAGGTTCCTTCCGCCGCGCCGATGCCGCCGACCGTATCCTTGTGGACTTCCGCGCGGGTGTCACCGCGGTTGACCCAGCCGGGAATGACGCCGGCCGGATTGGTGTTGCGATAGCCCCAACTCGCTCCGTTGTTGGCCCCGGTCAGATCCTCGAAGCCGCCATTGACGATGAGGTTGGTCTCGACGACCACCGGGGGCTCGACGGCGAGATCGGGCGCAGCGGCGAGCAGCTGTTCGAGCGCCGGCAGCGCGGCGGTGACGCCGGCGTCGGTGCCGCTCGTGGCGCGCGCCAGCAGCTCGGTGGCGGTGAGCGTCACGCCGTCGGCAAAACTCACCGCGCCGGGCAGGCTCGCGGCATTGCCGGCGCCGTTACGGATCACCAGCGCGTCGTCGCCGATGCGGACGATCAGATCGGCGCCGTCGCGTATCACCGTGATGGCGCGCGAGTCGATGTCCTGGAAGTCGATGCTGCTGGCGGCGTCGAGCGCGACAAGGTCGATGCCCGAGCCACGGCGGAACAGCACGGTGTCGCCGCTCGCCAGCACGACATCGTTGCCGGCGCCGCCGTCGAGAACGTCGCGACCGGCGTCGCCGGACAGCAGATCGGTGCCCGAACCGCCGACCAGGATGTCGTTGCCGGCGCCGCCGAACAGAGCGTCGTCGCCGCCGTCGCCATAGACCAGATCGTCGCCGGCCCCGGACCAGACGATGTCATCGCCCTGCATGGCGTAGACCACGTCGTTGCCGGCGGTGCCGGAGGCGCCGTCGATTTCCGGCGTTCCGTAGACGACGTTGGCGCCGGCGATCGCCTCGATGCTGGCGCGGGCGAGCCGGGTATCGTCGACGAAGACCGCGTCCACGCCCATGTCGATCAGGCTCTGGATGTCGGACCGGGCCCCGAGAATCGTCCAGGCCACCACCTTGAGGCCGGCGGCATGCGCGGCCGCGACGTCGGCCGCGGTGAACGAGCCGACGCTGGGCGCGGCGTAGTCCGCAAAGGTCGCGATCTGGCCCGGATTCGCAATGCCGCTGCCGAGATAGGCCAGCGGGATGTCGACGCCGTATTGCGGCATGATGGTGTCGTGCAATTGCTGCAAATTGGTCGACGCAAAACTCTGGATCACGACCCGGTCCGGATCGGTGAAGTCGTGGGCGATCAACTCCTTGATCACGGCTTCGCTGGTGGCGTAGTCGGTGCTCTTGGTCTCGGGAACGATGCCGATGTCGCGGCCGGTCTCGATCGACATCGCCTTCACGAGCTCGATGATCTCGCCGAACGTCAGCAGCGACGGCTCGAGGGCTTTCGCCTCGGCGTAGCTCAGATTGGAATAATTGTGGTTGTCGTGGCTGGAGACCAGCACGCCGTCCTTGGTCAGATAGAGATCCGGCTCGATGAAGTCGGCGCCGCAGTCGATCGCCCAGACATAGGCGTCGCGCGAATGATCCGGATAGGGGTTGCTGCCGCGATGCGCGAGAAGAACGATATCAGACATGATGAGCTTTCCTGGGACGATGGCATCTGCTGCGACCGCAACGTCGCGGCGGCCGCTTTCTCGACCAGCCGATCTGCATCGGCGGATTCGCGTCTGTTCGTAATTCCGATGACGCGCCCGCAGCCGAGCCGCCGCGTCTGCCCGACGCCGGAAACGTCGTGAAGGGAGCGCGGCGTGCGCGCTCCCTTCGTTGTCGTGGGGACGGTTAACTCGCTCAGACGAAGCGGAAGTCGTCGGCGGCGAGCGAGGTCATCTGGACGTTGGCCAGCGTGATGCTGGTGTCGGCGTCCAGCGTGACCACCACGCTGCTGCCGACCTGCGCGGTGTGCGACATCACGTCGGCGAAGTCGGCGAACATGTCGGTGGAGAACTGCAGCAGATCGGCCGACGACCCCGTGGTGACGAAGTCGGTGACGGTGTCCTTGCCGAAGCCGGCCGCGAACACGAAGACGTCCGCGCCGGAACCGCCGGTCAGGATGTCGTTGCCGGCGCCGCCGGTGATGATGTCGGCGCCCGACCCGCCCTTCAGCGTATCGTTGCCGAGACCGCCGGTGACGATGTCGTCGCCGGAGCCGGCGTCGACCGTGTCGTCGCCGTCGCCGGCCGCGATCACGTCGTTGCCCGAACCGCCCTTCAGCGTGTCGTTGCCGAGCCCGCCATCGACGATGTCGTTGCCCGAACCGCCGTCGATCGCGTCGTTGCCGTCGCCACCGGAGAGCGTGTCGTTGCCGTTGCCGCCGGCGATGGTGTCGTTGCCGGCGCCGCCGTCGAGGCTGTCGTCGCCGTTGCCGCCGGTGATGACGTCGTTGCCGGCGCCGAACACGAAGCTCTCGATCGAGCTGAAGTGATCGGTGCCGATGCCGGCGCCGCTGACGGTGCCGGCTGCGAGATTGAGCGTCACCGCCCCGGTGGCGTCCGACAGGTCGAGCACGTCGAAGCCTTCGCCGCCGACGATGGTGTCGTCGCCGTCGCCACCGCGCAGCAGGTCGTCGCCGTCGCCGCCGTCGAGGACGTCGTCGCCCGCGCCGCCGGAGATCATGTCGGCGCCGGCACCGCCGTCGACCGTCTCGGCCTGCGCCGCCCCCGTGAAGACGTCGTCACCAGCCCCGAGCAGGATTTTGCCGGTGACCGCCGAGGCGCCGGACAGAGCGACAATGTCGTTGCCGCCGCCCATGTCGATCGCCGTGCCGTTGCCGCCGATGATCGTGCCGGTGCTGGTCAGGGTGTCGTCGAAGTCGCCGACCAGCTTGATGCCGAAGCCATCGCGTCCCTCGATCGACCCGTCGTTCTGGATGACGGTGGCGAGATAGCCCCAGCCTCCCGAGCCGTTGTCGACCAGAATTGCGTGGTCCACACTGTAGATGGACGCGCCGACATGGTTCCGGATCTCGCCGCCGCCGGCCGCAATCCCTTCCGAGAAATTCTCCGCGCCCTTCTTGTAGCCTTTCGCCCCGAGGGCTTCGATCCGCCCGTAATTTTCGATGAACACGGCAGCGTCGACGTCGATGCCGTCGCCGTCGATGTCGCTCGCGGTCGTATCTGGCACATTGCGCTCGGCGGCGCCGCGGATGGTGCCGTAATTCGTCACCACGACCGGGCCGTCGCCCGCCAGGGTGGTGTCGAAGTTGATGCCCGACCCGTTACGGCCGGAGATCACCGCGCCTTCCGCGTTGGTGATCGTGATCTCTTCCTCGCCGGTGATGCCGTGGCGATTCCCTTCGATCAGGCCACCGGCCAGATTGTCGATGACAACGTTCACCCACGCCTCGATGGCGTCACCGCCCGTCGAACCGCCAGCGACCTCCGCCGCGTTGACGATCTGCCCGGCGTTCCGGATGATCATGCCTTCGCTGCAGGCGATCACGTCCTGGCCCGCAACGGCGCGGATGACACCCGTGGCCCCGTTGTTCACGACGACCGGCATCGTCGTGCTGACGAAGCTGAGTGCCCGGCCGGCCGCCGCGGTCGCCTCCATCAGTCCGTCGTTGTTGACGACGATTGATCCGCTGCTCAGCCGCGAGCCGATCGTGAGAACGCCGGCGCTGGCCGTCATCACCCCGCCCTCGTAGTTGTTGATGGTGATGTGGCGCGGATCACCGGTGGTCGTCGTCGCGGTGGACCTGATCACTTGGCCGGAATTTCCGCCGGCGGTCATGGTGCCATAATTGTCGATGACCACGTCGGTCGAGACATCGTTCCAATTGATTGCGCCGCCATTGGAGCCGACCGTGTTGCTGCTGATCGTTCCGCCGGCCTCGACCACAACGTGATCGGTTCCGCTGACGAAGATCGTGCTGGTGACGGTCGCGCCGTTCTCGATGGTGATATCGGTGTAGGCGGCGCTGTTGGTCACCTTCCACGAGCCGCCCGCGACCTCCAGGGACTCGACCGCTGTCGTCGCGGCAAGCGTCGCGCTCCCGCTGCCGCCGAGCACCACCGTGTCGTCGCCGTCGCCGCCGTCGATGCCGGCCGGAATGCTGCCGCCGGCCGCGACGATGAACAGGTCATCGCCGGCGCCGCCGATCACCTTCTCGATGTCGATCAATTCGTCCGCGCCCTGGTCGTCGCCCACCACTGTGCCCGCGGCGAAGTCGACCGTGATGCCGGCCAGATCGAACGCGTAGTCCGCCGTGTCGATGCCGTCGCCGCCGTCGAGCGTGTCGTCGCCGGCGCCGCCGAGCAAGGTGTCGTTGCCGGCGCCGCCGAGCAGTTCGTCGTCGCCGGCGTTGCCCTGGAGGTAGTCGTCGCCGTCGCCACCCGAGACGAAGTCGTCGCCGCCGCCGCCATACAGCATGTCGTTGCCGGCGCCGCCCTTGACCTGGTCGTCGCCGTCACCAAACGCGACGGTGTCGTCGCCGTCGCCTGCGTCGACCACGAAGTCGCCATAGGCGCTCGCCGTCAGCAGGTCGTTGCCGCTGCCGAGCAGCACGGCGCCGCCGACGCTCGCGCCGACATAGAGGTTCACGACGTCATCACCATCGCCCATATCGACATCGCCGGACATCACGCCGGACTGGCCCAGCTTGTCGTTGCCGTCGCCCATGACGAGATCGCCGATGATGCGGCCGGTCGAGACGTTGATGACCTCGTCGTTGCCGGCGCCGGCCAGCACGTCGCCGGTCACGGTGCCGCGATTGACGAACAGGTCGTCGCCGTCGCCGAGATCGACCGCCGAGCCGCCGGTGGCGGTCATGCTGCCGTCATTGACGAGCGTGTCGGCGCCGCCGCCCATCTTGACGCCGCCGATGATCACGCCGGTCGCGCTGTTGCTGACGCTGTCGGCCCAGTCGCCGACGAGATTGATCGCCTCGCCGCCGCGGATGCGACCGGCGAAGAGCTCTTCGTCCTCGGGCGTCACGCCTTCCGGCCCATGGCCGTCGCCCTGGATCAGGCCGGCATTGGCGATGGTGGTTTGGGCGAGGGCGCCGCCGTTCTCGCTGTCGTCGGCCTGGATGGCGCGGCCGTAGCCGTAGATCGTCGCGCCGGCATAGTTGCGGATCGTGCCGCCGCCGATCGCAATGCCTTCCGACACGTTCGGCTCGCCTTTGTGATAGCCGTCGGCGCCGAGACCCTGGATGGTGCCGTAGTTGTCGAGCACCAGAAGTCCGTCGACGTCGATGGCATCACCGTCCGACTCCGAGTCCAACCCGCCGCCGTCGACAGCCTCGCCACTGATCAACCCGTGATTGGTGACGTAAACGGTTTCCGCGACCGTCGCATCGTTGTCGATATTGATGCCCGATCCGTCGCGACCGCGCAGGGTCGCGCCGGCCGCATTGGTCACCGTCGCGCCCGCCTCGCCGGTGATCGCGTGGCGGGACCCCTCGATGAGGCCTCCGGCGAGGTTGTCGACGACGGTGGCGACCACCGCGTCGCTCTTGTAGCCGGTGGCGTAGATCTGACCGGCATTGACGACTTCCGGCGCGGTCACGACCACGATTTCCTTGCCGTTGCTGCGGATCACACCGGTGACGCCGTTGTTCAGGATCGACGTACCCCCGCCGCTGCTGATCGTCAGCGAGACGGCCGACCCGGTCGTCGTACCGCTGGTCGATTGGATCGTTCCGTCGTTGTTGACGACCACGGTGCTGCCGTTTCGCGTGATCGTCCTCAGTGTGTCTCCGGCCGAGGTCATGACCGCCCCGGCCGCATTGTCGATCGTCAAGTCGACCACCGACGTGGACGACAAGTAGACAGCAGTCTTCTTGGCGGTGGTGCTCTCGATCAGTCCCTCGTTCGTGATCGAGACGTTGCCGCCGCTGGCGAGCTTGAGGATCTGTTCACCGCCGGTGATGACGCCGGTGGCACTGTTGACCAGATTCGCCGCTCCGCCGAGCGTCGTAGCGCCCAGCGTTCCGTCGTTGATGATGGTCACCTCGCCGGCCGAACTGCTGGCCGTCGTGACCGAGGCGATCGACGCGCCCTCGTGGTTGGCGAGGGTGATCGCCGATCCGGTTGCGCTGAGGGACAGCGCGACCGCGCCGATCGACCCGCCCTCGTGGTTGTCGAGGGTGATCGCTGCCGTGGCGGTTCGGGTTTGCAGGCTCATCTTGCCGATGGCGCCGCCATTGTCGATCGCGACCGTGCCGTTGGAGACCGCGGCTTCGACCGCATATTTCGACGCGCTGGATGCGGAAATCGTGCCGCTATTGACGAGCGCGACGTCGCCGTTCGTCGCGTTGATGGACACGCCGTTGCCCTGGCTGGAGGAGATGCTGCCGGCATTCTCGATGGTCGTCGTTCCACCCTGCAGGTTTCCGTTGACCACGACGGTGTTGCCGATCGACGACAGTTCTCCGCTCGTCGCGTTGGTCAAGGCGGCAGCGCCGTTGGCACCCAAAAGAGAGACCGCGACGCCGTTCGTCACCGAGGAGGCGATGACTCCCTCGTTGACGATATCGATCGAGCCGCCGCCGAGATCGAGCGACAGGTCGATTGCCGTCTTCGCCGAGACGACGCCTCCGGCGCGATTGTGGATCGTCAGATTCCACTCGCCGCCGACCGCCGCCTGGCCGTCGGCGATCGCCGTGCCGCCGGAATAGGTCTGGCTGATCGTGCCGGAATTGTCGATCACGGCGCCGGCCGAAGGTCCGTTCCACAAGATCGACGGCTGCGTGCTGGTGGTCGATGTCGTGACGGCGCCACCGACGTCGATGGTCAGCAGATCGCTGTCGCTCAGCACGATCTGCGATGTCACCGTCGCCCCGGTTCCGATCGTGATGTCGTCATAGGCGGCACTGCCGGCCACCGTCCAGGTGCCGCCGGTCACGATGAGGGTTTCGACCGCCGCGGTGGCGTCGAGCGCGCCCGCGCCGGCACCCGCGAGCCGCAGAATGTCGTCGCCGTCGCCGCCGTCGATAGTCGCGGGGGCGCCGCCGTCGGTGGTTACCTCGATGCGGTCGTCGCCGGCACCGGCCAGGACGGCGTCCAGCGCGCCGGCCAGCAACACGTCGTCGCCGTCGCCACCGATCAGCGTATCGGCACCGCCGCCGCCGCTCAGCACGTCGTCGCCGGCGCCGCCGGACAGCACGTTGGCGTTGCCATCGCCGATCAGGGTGTCGTCGCCGGCGCCGCCGGTGACATTCTCGATGGCGACGAGCGTGTCGTAGCCGGCGTCGTCGCCAGACGCTTCGCCCGCCGACAGATCGACCGTGACCCCCGCGATATCGAACGCGTAGTCCGCCGTGTCGATGCCGTCGCCGCCGTCGATCGTGTCGTCGCCGGCGCCGCCCAGCAGGGTGTCGTTGCCGGCGCCGCCGAGCAGCTCGTCGTCGCCGGCGTTGCCCTGGAGGTAGTCGTCGCCCTCGCCGCCCGAGACGAAGTCGTCGTCGCCGCCGCCATACAGCATGTCGTTGCCGGCGCCGCCCTTGACCTGGTCGTCGCCGTCACCAAACGCGACGGTGTCGTCGCCGTCGCCTGCGTCGACCACGAAGTCGCCATTGGCGCTCGCGGTCAACAGATCGTTGCCGCTGCCGAGCACGATGGTGCCGCCGACGCTGGTGCCGACATAGAGGTTCACGACGTCGTCGCCGTCACCCATCTCGATATCGCCGACGATCAGCCCGGAATTGCCGAGCTTGTCGTTGCCGTCGCCCATCACGAGGTCGCCCAGGATGCGGCCGGTCGAGACGTTGATGATCTCGTCGTTGCCGGCGCCGGCCAGCACGTCGCCGGTCACGGTGCCACGGTTGACGAACAGGTCGTCGCCGTCGCCGAGATCGACCGCCGAGCCGCCGGTGGCGGTCATGTTGCCGTCGTTGACGAGCGTGTCGGCGCCGCCGCCCAGCTTAACGCCGCCGATGATCACGCCGGTCGCGCTGTTGCTGACGCTGTCGGCCCAGTCGCCGACGAGATTGATCGCTTCGCCGCCGCGGATGCGGCCGGCGAAGAGCTCTTCTTCCTCGGGCGTCACGCCTTCCGGCCCGTGGCCGTCGCCCTGGATCAGGCCGCTGTTGACGATGGTGGTTTGGGCGAGGGCGCCGCCGTTTTCGCTGTCATCGGCCTGAATGGCGCGGCCGTAGCCGTAGATCGTCGCGCCGGCATAGTTGCGGATCGTGCCGCCGCCGATCGCGAGACCTTCAGAGACGTTCGGCTCGCCATTGTGATAGCCGTTGGCGCCCAGACCTTCGATCGTGCCGTAATTGTCGAGCGTGAGCAGACCGTCGGCATCGATCGCGTCGCCGTCGCTGTCGTCGTAGGCGGCTGATTTTCCCTGCAGGGTTCCGTGATTGGTCACATGGACGCGCTGCGACTCGGTCCCGTCGTTGTCGATGTTGATCGCCGAGCCGTTGCGGCCCACGATCGTTCCGTCGTTCTCCACGATGCTGCCGCGATTGCCGGTGATGCCGTGGCGCGAGCCCTCGATATAGCCGGTCGCGGAATTGACGACCGTGCCGCCGCCCGAGGCGAAGTCGATCGCGTCGCCGCCGTATTCGCCGTTGGCATCGGGCAGGATCACGATGCGGCCATCGTTGTAGATTTTGACGATGTCGGGATTGCCGACCGCCACGCCATCGACTCTTCGGATCCCTTCTGCGGCTCGCAATTCGCCGATGATCTCTCCGGTTTGCCGGTTGTGAATCACGACGCTGTCGAAATCCAGATCCGTCAGCCGCAACGAGACGCCGTTGCCGCCGTCGATCAGCCCGGCATTGTCGAGCACGAACGTGCTGGCGTCGCCGCTGGAGTCGGATGACGTCAGAACGATCGCGCCGCTGCCGAACTCGGCGGCGCGGATCACTCCGGTTTCACGGTTGAGGATCGTGATGTCGCCCGTGGTCAATTGGCTGGTGCCGGCGACCGGCACGCTGCCTGTGTCGCTCAGGATGGTTCCTGCATTGTCGAGTGCCGCGCCGGTGGTGAGGTCGGCGAACTGCAGGCCGGACTGGACCGTGGCGCCAGCCTCGACCACGAAGTGCTCGCTGCCCGCGATGACGAGCGGAACGACCAGGGTCTGGCCGGCCGCCAAGGTGAGGTCGTCATTGGCGATGATGCCGGTGGCGACCGCACCGCTGCCCAGCGCCGTATTGGCCTCGGCATTGGAGACAGCCGTTAGTTCGAGGATCACCGTCTCGGAACTCTCGATCTCGATATCGCCCGCGATGGTCAGCGTAACCGTCGCGGTGGATTGTCCCGCCGGAATGACGCCGGAGAAGCCGACCGGCACGGGCCCGCCGAAGTCGGAGTCGGAGGCGGTCCCGAGCGTGACGGTGCCGGAGAAGGCGAGATCGCCGGTGGTTCCGGCCGTGCCGCTGCGCTCGACCACAAAGGTCAGCGTGTTCAGCGCGCCGACATTGCCTTCGGCCTGAGACAGGGCGAGCGATCCATCGGAGAAATTGACGAACTGCACCGTATCGTCATTGACGATCGTGCCGGTCGCGGTGTCGCTGGCTCCGCCATAGGACGCACCGATGGCGACGGGGGCCGCGGCGTTCGAAGCCGTCTTCAGCACCAGCGCGAAGGATTGATCCGGTTCGTAGCCGGCATCGCCCGAGACGACGATCGTCACCACCGCCGAACTGGCGCCGTCGGCAATCGTGCCGCTGAAGGTGGTCGGCAACGCGCCGCCGAAATCGTCGGCGTCGGTCGAGCCCGGAATCAGCACGCCCGAGAACGACACCTCGCCGAGGGTTCCGCCCGTGCCCGAGCGCTCCACCGTGAAGGTGAAGGCACGGGTCCCGACGTCGCCCTCGCTTTGCGACACGGTCAGTGAATTCGCGGCGAAGCCGATGAACTGCGTGTTCGGATCTCCGAGGAAGGCCGTGGTGGGAAACGGCGCATCCGGCGCGACGCCATCGGCATTCTGATTGCCGCCGGCATCCTGGGTGATCCAGTTGGCGCGATCGTTGATCAGCGGCAGATAATCGGCGAAATTCGACGGTCCGACGCGCGGGCCGTTATACGCGCCAATGTCGGCGTCGGCGTCGTTGCCGAACAGCGAGATCGCGGTGACGCCCTCGATCAGGCCGGTGCCGTCGAGCGTGCCGAATCCATTCGCGAAACTGTCGTTGGCGATGGCCGCCAGGAACGCGGTCGGCGTCGATGGGGTGCCGACATAGGCGTAGATGATCTCGTTGACATTATCGACCTGCAGGAACGAGCTGAGGCTGAACGAAATGGTGCCGATATTGGTGGTCGGCGGCGAAGTGTCGTAGAGGTTGTCCAAGGTCACCACGGTTCCGGCCGCAAGGTCGCTGGTGGCCGTCCAGGTCAACCGGCTTTCCCCGGCGTTGAAGGCGCTGCCGGTCCATTCCGCATCCGTGAAATAAATTTCGGTGCCGGCCACGATCGGCTCGAGCACGACGAAAGCGAGGTTGTCGGCGCCATCGGCATTGAAGCCGGTGAAAGCAATCGAACCAGCGGTGAGGGACATGGGACACTCCTTGGATCAGGGCACGACGGCGCGCCCGCGAATGACGAATTCGATCGATGCGGCTGCCACCTGAACGGCCGGGCCGGCGCCAAACGGAAAGCGGCCCACGCGCGTGGACCGATCCGCTTCCAACGCGATGGCTTTCCGGGAGGTGAAAGACAGCCGAGCGGAAATTGGGTAGCGAGGATCGCGCGGGGGGCGCGACGATGACGCCTGCGTGGCGGGCCGCCGCGCGAAGACGTAGCCCTTGTGGTCGGCGCCGGGAGGACCGGAGCCTCGTGTGAAGGGAGCGCCGATCGGCGCTCCCTTCGTTGTCGTTGGACGATGGCTCGCTCAGACGAAGCGGAAGTCGTCGGCGGCGAGCGAGGTCATCTGGACATTGGCCAGCGTGATGCTGGTGTCGGCGTCCAGCGTGACCACCACGCTGCTGCCGACCTGCGCGGTGTGCGCCATCACGTCGGCGAAGTCGGCGAACATGTCGCTGGAGAACTGCAGCAGATCGGCCGACGACCCCGTGGTGGCGAAGTCGGTGACGGTGTCCTTGCCGAAGCCGGCGGCGAACACGAAGACGTCCGCGCCGGAACCGCCGGTCAGGATGTCGTTGCCGGCACCGCCGGTGATGATGTCGGCGCCCGACCCGCCCTTCAGCGTGTCGTTGCCGGCACCGCCGGTGACATTGTCGTCGCCGGAGCCGGCATCGACATTGTCGTCGCCGTCGCCGGCCGCGATCACGTCGTTGCCCGAGCCGCCCTTCAGCGTGTCGTTGCCGAGGCCGCCATCGACGATGTCGTTGCCCGAACCGCCGTCGATCGCGTCGTTGCCTTCGCCGCCGGAGAGCGTGTCGTTGCCGTTGCCGCCGGTGATGGTGTCGTTACCGGCACCGCCGTCGAGGCTGTCGTCGCCATTGCCGCCGGTGATGACGTCGTTGCCGGCGCCGAACACGAAGCTCTCGATCGAGCTGAAGTGATCGGTGCCGATGCCGGCGCCGCTGACGGTGCCGCTCACCAGATTGAGCGTCACCGCACCAGTGGCCTCGGACAGGTCGAGCGTATCGAAGCCCGCGCCGCCGTCGATGGTGTCGTCACCGGCGCCGGCGATGATCAGGTCATTGCCGAGACCGCCGTTGAGGACGTCGTTGCCGTCGCCGCCATTGATCGTGTCGGCACCGTCGCCACCGTCGATGACGTCGTTGCCGGCCTGGCCGAACAGCTGGTCGTCACCGGCGCCGCCGTCGATCGTGTCGTTGCCGTTATTGGCGTAGATCCGATCGTTGCCCTCGCCGCCGACGACGGTGTCGTTGCCGAACGAGGTGTAGATCTCGTCGTTGCCGGCACCGCCGTCGATCTCCATGTTGGTGGAGATCCAGTCGTTGGAGATCAGCAGGTCGTTGCCGTCGCCGAGCAGGATCTGGCCCTGGATGTCGGAGCCGATCCAGATGTTGACGAAGTCGTCGCCGGCGCCGAGATCGACATCGCCGACGATCTTGCCGGTGTTGCCGAGCTTGTCGTTGCCGTCGCCGAAGGTCACGTCGCCGGTGATGACGCCGGAGCTCTGGTTGATCAGTTCGTCAGTGCCGGCGCCGAGCAGGACGTCGCCGGTGATGACGGCGCGGTTGACGAGAAGATCGTCACCCTCGCCCATGTTGACCGCCGAGCCGCCGGTGGCGGTGATCGAGCCGTCATTGCTCAGCGTGTCGTTGCCGCCGCCCATCGCGACGCCGCCGACGATCCGGCCGGTGGCGCTGTTGAAGAGGCTGTCGGCATAGGTGCCGACGAGGTTGATCGCCTCGTTGCCACGCAGGTCGAACCGCGCCGCGTCCTCGGCGGACACCCCCTCCGGACCGTGTCCGTCACCCTGGATCAGGCCGTCGTTGGTGATGGTGGTGACGCCCAGCGCGTTGCTGTTGCTGGAATTGTCGACCTGGATCGCACGGCCGTAGCCGTAGATCTCGCCGGTGGCGTAGTTGCGGATTTCGCCGCCGCCGATCGCGATCGCTTCGGAGACGTTCGGCTCGCCGTCGTGATAGCCCTCGGCGCCGAGGCCCGAGATCTTGCCGTAGTTCAGCACCTCGACCAGACCGTCGACGTCGATGGCGTCGCCATCGCTGTCGGTCAGTTCGGCCGAGCGGCCTTCCATCACGCCGTAGTTGGTGATGACGGCCTTTTGCTCGAGCGAGCCGTCGGTGTCGAGATTCACCGCCGAGCCATTGCGGCCGATCATCGTGCCGTGGTTGACGACGGTGACGGCATTGTCACCGGTCACGACATGGCGCGCGCCTTCCATCAGACCGCCGGCATAGTTGTTGACCTTGCCGCCGGTATCGCTCTGGAAGTCGATCAGGTCGCCACCGGCGACGAAGCTCGGATCGGTGGTGATCGTTCCCCAGTTGTTGACGACGCCGTCATTGCCGGGACGGATCACGTCGGTGTTGGTGCCGTACTGGCGGATGATGCCGCCGGCCAGGTTGTTGATCACCGCCGACGCGCCGCTGCCGTCGAAGCTGCGGAAGTCGAGGACACGGCCGTCGGCTTCCATCACGCCGGCATTGTTGACGGTGATGGTCGCGTCGGCCTGACCCGCCTGCTGCGGGGTCACCGCACCGCGGATGACGCCGCCCGCCTGGTTGTTGACGGTGAGCGAACCGGTCGCGCCCGCCGTGGTGGTGAGCGCGCGGGTCGAGCCTTCGATCTCGCCGGCATTGTCGAGGACCGCGTCGCCGCCGCCCTGCCAGATGATGGCGTTGCCGGAGACAGCGAGCGTGCCGCCGGCGGCGATGCCGACGAGGTCGTTGTTGTCGATGATCAGGCTGGAGGTCAGCGTCGCGTCGTTGCCGATCGTGATGTTGGAATACGCCGCCGATCCGTCGACCGACCAGCTGCCGCCGTCCACCACCAGGTTCTCGACGTCGACCACGACGTTGCTGACCGCGATCACGCCGGTGCCAGTGCCGATCAGCTTCAAGGTGTCGTTGCCGTCGCCGCCGTCGATCAGGGCCGGGGCGTAGTCGTCGGTCGAGACGACGATGAGGTCGTCGCCTTCGCCGCCGTCGACGCTGTCGCCGGCGCCCGCCGTGAACTCGTCGTTGCCGGCACCGCCTTCCATCGTGTCGTAGCCCTCGCCGCCGACGAGGACATCGTCGCCGTCGCCACCCAGCAGCGTATCGTCGCCTTCGCCGCCGAGCAGGATGTCGTCGCCGGCGCCGCCGTCGAGGCTGTCGTCACCTTCACCGCCCGCGAGCTGGTCGTCGCCGTCGCCGCCGAGCAGCGTATCGTCGCCCTCGCCGCCGTCGAGCTGGTCGTCGCCGCCATTGCCGACGAGCGTGTCGTCGCCGCCGAGGCCGGTCAGCACGTCGTCGCCGAGCGCGCCGGTGAGCGCATTGTCGTCGTCATCGCCGACCAGGATCAGCGACTGCGCATCCAGCACCGTGTCTTCACGATAGTCGAGGTTCTGGATGCGGGTGTCATGCGCCTTGTCGGTATCGAGCTCGTCATAGGCCGTCTCGGAGTAGTTCGCCGCCATGTATTCGGCGAAGGCGTCCTGCTCGGTGCCTTCCGCCGCGAAGGCGGCGACCTGACCGGCGTCCGGCACCAGATCCGGCGTCAGGTTCACCACATTGGCGAAGCTCGGATTGGCCGCGACGAAAGCGGCGAACGGATAGCTGTCGCCGCCGGTGAGCAGGAAGCTCAAGGTCACCACGCGGATCGCCATGTCGGCATCGACCGCCAGTTCGCCATCGGCGACCAGCGTCATCACCGGGTTGCCGTCCTCGTCGATCAGCGCCGCCGACTGCACGCGGTTGCCGGCCGGCAGGTCCTTGTCGAACGAGAAGGAAATGCCGCCGATCTGGGCGAACTGCCCCGGCGTCGCGGTCGCGGTGGTCGCCTTGACGGCATGCTCCAGCACTTCGAGCAACTGGGCCGCCGTGACGGTGACCAGCGACAGCGAATTGTTGAAGCGCAGTGCATTGGCGATGTCGAGCTGCGACACGTCGCCGGCCTCCTTGCCGACGTCGGAGTTGGCCAGCGGCGGGTTCTCCACCGCGTCGCCGCCGACCGCATAGACGTAGCCGATGGAGTCGCGGATACCGCCGCCGTTCTTGATCGAGACCAGCACCGTGCCGTCGACCTTCTGGGCGTACCAGAGGTTGGCGTCGGCGGTGAGGTCGCCGAGATTGGTCTCCTCGGTGCGAACCTCGCCGCGGCGACCTTCGAGATAGACGTCCGTCTGGCCGAAGATGTTGCCGTCCTGCGCGTCGATGACCCCGCCCACCGCCTGCGCGATGTCGTTGACCAGATCGCCGCGGCTGCCGTCGGCGAACGGATCGGCGTCGTCGGCATCGATGTCGCCGTCATTGTCGACGTCGACGGTGGTGTTGCCGTCGTACAGCGACTGGACCACCTCCTCGGTGCTGGCGTAGGCGCCGTTGACGGCGGCATTCTCGGTGTAGATCACGTTGCCTTCGGCGTCGAAGTCGACGACCAGGCGGCCGACATAGGAGTATTCGCCGGAGGTGTTGACGATCAGCGTGGTGTTGCCGTCGGCGTTCGCGGTGACGATCGGATAGGTGCCGGCCGCGGTGTCGCCGGCGCGGAGCGCGTCGGTCTCGTCGGCCAGCAGCGTGTGCGAGCCGCCGGCGATGATGATGTCGACGCCGTGCAGCAGCGGCGCCAGCGCCTGCTCGAAGGCGAGCTGCTGGAGATGGCTGACCAGGATGATCTTGTTGATGCCCTGGGCGATCAGCGCGTCGATGGTCGGCTGCAGGATGGCGGCGAGCGCCGCCATGTCGTCGACATTGTCGCCGATCACTTCGACGCCGCCGGTCGAGGAGATGCTCTGGACGATCTGGGTGGTCGCGCCGACCACGCCGATCTTCTCACCACCTTCCTCGATGATGGTCGCCGGAGCGATCTTCTTGCCGATGCCGGCCACCGGCGGGAAGCCGGTGTAGTTGGCGGCGTCCTGGATGGTGCTGGTGTAGAGACCGGAGAGGTTCGAGTCGCCCGAGAAGTCCAGGTTCGCCGACAGATAGGGGAACTGGGCACCGGGGAAGGACGCGGTCTGCCGGATGATCGCCGCGAACGGGTTGGTGCCGGCGTCGAACTCGTGATTGCCGATCGCCGAGGCCTGCACGCCGATGATGTTGAGCATCGAGATGTCGGCGGTGCCGAAGCCGGGCGAGATGTTCAGAGTGCCGGTGGCGAGGCCGTAATAGGTCTCGAGGGCGGTCTCGTAGACCTCCTTCAGCGAGGCGTCGCTGCCGGCGCTGAAGAACGGGCTCGGGATGAAATTGTCGCCCGAGGACAGCGTGATCGAGTTCTCGTAGGTCTCTTCCAGGTAGTCGACGATCGACGCGAAATTGCCGGCACGATCGACGGCGTTGAGCCCGGCCTCGAAGTCCGACGCATGCAGGATCTGCAGGGTGTAGGCGACGTTCGACAAATCATCGCCGAGATCGAGGCCGATGATCACCGGATCGTGGTCCGACACCCGCACCGGCTCAGTGCCGTCGAAGATCGCGGTGTCACGGCCGTAGTCGGTGTTGTAGTCGAGCGCATCGGCCTCGTCGGCGTTGATGTGCCAGGTGGTGACGCCGGTGACCTGCGACCCCATGCTGTCGTTGGCGAAGGCGTAGTCGAGCGTGCCGGTCTGGCCGTCGAACACGTAGGAATAGGCGTCGTCCTGGCGGGTCTGCAGGTTCTCGTAGCCGGCATCCTCGAGCAGGCCGATCGACTGCTCCTTGGCGTAGCCGTTGAAGTCGCCGAGCAGCAGCACGTCGCTGTCGCCCGAGCCGGTCGGATCGCTCTGCGCCCAGGCGGTCAGGGCGACGGTCGCCAGTTCGCGCTGGTTCTGCCAGTTGCCCTGGCCGTCACCCTGGTCGGCGTCGGCGCCGGTGCCGGTGCCGCTCTTGGATTTCAGATGATTGGCGATCGCCGTGAAGGTCTCGCCGGTGGAGATCTGCTCGAAGGTCACCGCCAGCGCGTTGCGGCTGGTGTTCTCGCCGTCGAAGATGTGCCCGACAGTGCTCTGGCTGAGCAGGCCGGAGAGGCCGAGCCCGGGCAGATCGGAGTCGTTGAGGATCTCGACGGTGGTGCCGTCCGCGATCTTCACATCGGCGGTGCGGTAGATGAAGCCGACCGCGATGGCGTCGCCGCCGACGAATTGCTGGCCGGGATTGACCCACGCATAGGTGCCCGCGCCGGCCTCGGCGTTGAGCTGCGCGACCAGATATTCGATCGCGTTGCCGGAGGAGCCGGGAAGGAAGTCGTTTTCCAGTTCGGTCAGCGCCAGCACGTCGACGTCCATCTTCAGGATGGTTTCGACCAGCTTGGTGGTCTGCCGCGCCAGCTCGGCGGCGGTGTCGGCGCCGCGCGGATCTTCGCCGATCACGGTGGTGGCGGAGCCGATGTCCAGCGTCTTGAAGTAGTTGAGAACGTTGAAGCCGGCCACTTTCAGCGAACCGCCGACATCTTCGGGCGCCTCGGTGCGCGGCGTCGCGCTGTCCTCGAAGGTGTTGGTGCCGGTCTCGACCGACCGGATCCGCCAGGTCGCGCCCGAGGCCGAATTGCCGGCCCACTGATAGTCGAGCACGCCGGTCAGGCCGGTGATGGTGTCGCCCATCCGCGGCGCGGTGTCGGTGTTGTAGGTCGGGCCGAAGCCGTCGAGATTGGTGATCGCCTCGTTCTGGGTGTTGAGACCGTCGTCATAGGTGATGGTGCGGGCGCCGAGCTCGGCCAGATAGGCCTGATAGGCGGCGGCGTCGGGCGCGTTCTCCTGGGTGAACTGCTCGGGGCGATCGCCGGCCACCAGCTTGATCTCGTTGAAGCGGTCGAGATTGTACTGCTCGGTGATGGTCAGCGTTTCGGGGATGGTGACCAGCATGCCCTCATAGGCTTCCAGATCCGGCTGGTAGTCGCCGTCCTGGCTCAGCGTGGTGCCGACGCTCGGCAGGTCGATCACGGTCGCCATCGAGTTGATGTCCGACACCGCGCCGGCCTGAACGATCGAGATGCTGCTGGCGGTCAGTTCGGTGAGGCCGAAATATTCGCTGATCGAGCCGGTGACCCGGACGCGGTCGCCGACCTGGACGTCGGTGGAGCCGCCATAGACGAAGATCGCCTCGGAGGTGCGGACATTGCCGTCCGAATCGGTGATCTCTTCCTGCAGGTAGAAGCCGTTGAGATTGCGGCTGTTGTCGCCGTCGCCGTTCTGGAAATCGCCGACCACGATGGCCTCGACGGTGACCGTCTGGCCAACCATCGCGCTGCTGGCGCCTTCGCCCTGGATGGTGCTGATCTTGGTGATGCCGACATCGTCATTGACGATCACGCCGGTGGCCTGGGACGCGCTGCCGACGGTGGTGGTGACCGCCGCGGAATTCGACACATTGTCGAGCGTCAGCGTGAAGCTCTCGTTCGCCTCGTTGCTGGTGTCGCCGGCGACCGTGACGGTGACCGTCGCCGAGGTCTCGCCGGCGCCGATCGTGCCCGCGAAGCTGACCGGCTTGCCGCCGACGAAGTCGGCCGCATCGGTCTGCGGCGAGGCGATGGAGCCCGAGAACGACACGTCGCCGATGGTGCCGCCGGAGCGCTCGACCGTGAACTGATAGGTGGTGCTGCCGGAATTGCCTTCGTCGTGCGAGACCGAAGTCGATCCCGCCGCGAAACCGACGACCTGGCCATCGACCGGCGTCTCCGACTCGCTGGTGACCCTGATGTCGTCGACGCCGATCCATTCGTCATTGCCGACCGCATTGGTGGTCAGGATGCGGACCTGCAGATCGGCACGGCCGTTGACTTCGGCCGGCAGCAGCAGATCGAACGGCGTCACCTGGGTGGCGGAATTCACGGTGGTCACGTCGGCCGCGTAGCCGCCCGTCACATTCGTCCACGTGCCGGACGAGCCGAAGCGGTACTGCACCGCGACCTGCTGAATGGCATTGTCCGTGCTGGCGTCGAGATCGCGCACGTTGAAGGACACCCGGACGTCTTCGCGGCCGGTGGCATTCAGATAGATCACCAGGCTCGGCGCATCGGCGGTGCCCGATCCGTTGAGCGCCACGGTCGGATTGGCGAGCGCGAATTCGGCGACGCCGCCATTGGTGATGGTGGTGCTGGCCGCGTTGGCGATGACGTCGACGGCACCGAGGTCAGCGCCGGTCAGGGTGCGGGGATCGACCGCGGTCGGCGAACTCGAATTGATGTCGCCGAGATAGCCTTGGATCGACGGCACGCCCGACCAGTTGTCGTCTGCGGAGATCAGATTGGCATTGGACCAATCCTGCAGGAGGTCGCCGTTCGCCAGGACATGATAGGTCGTCGACATCGATTTCCACTCCACTGATCAGGGATGGGCGTCGAACGTCGTCGTGTCACGATGATCGTGAACACCGGTCCGAGCAGCCCTTGGTTAACGAAATGTTAATGCGCGTTTCTAGGGCACGAAGTCTGACAGGCCCGTGACTGACTGCTAACGCGATGGTGAATTGTCGATGCCGCGACGCATTCCGGTCGGCGCGGTGATACGTGCCGGGCACGCGCGATCGCGGACTACGCGGGCGGCGCTGTCGACGATGATGTCCTTGATTACCATTGGGATGCTGCGCTCTCGCCGCCTCGGGCGCGCGCCCGCGCAGGAGCATCGTGGCCGCGGCCGTCAGATCGGCGGCACCCACGTCATCGCGTCATTCGGTCGCAGATGCCGCCCGCCCCCGGCGGCGCGGGAGTCTCTCGCGCCGTCAGCAAGGTGTCATGTGACTGACGTTCAACGCCGATAACGAAGCGTCGCGCACGGTTGCGATCATCGCCGCCGCCGCGACTTCGAATGGACAGCATGAGCGTACCGACTTCATCCGAACAAGCGCCGCGCGATCTGCCGACCGCGGCGATCGCGTCCTGCCGCAACGCGTTTCTCGCGACCGGGCTGTTCTCCGCCGTGATCAACCTGCTGATGCTGGCCGGGCCGGTCTACATGCTGCAGGTGTACGACCGGGTCATTCCGTCACGCAGCATTCCGACCCTGGTGGCGCTGTCGATCGCGGTCGCGGCCTGCTACGCGCTGCAGGGCCTGTTCGATTTCTTGCGCCAGCGCATTCTGACCCGGATCGGCGCGGCGCTGCACGCCGCCTTGTGGGAGCCGGTCGTCAGCCACATCCTGCGCTCGCCGCTGCGCGGCGGCGGCGCCAACCGCGGCCTGCAATTGTCGCACGATCTCGATCAGGTGCGATCCTTCCTGTCCGGGCTGGGCCCGACCACGCTGTTCGACCTGCCGTGGATGCCGCTGTATCTCGCGGCCTGCTTCCTGCTGCATCCCTATCTCGGCTGGACCCTGGTGGTGGGTGCCGTGCTGCTGTTCGGCATAGCGCTCGCCACCGAATTCCTCACCCGGGCGCCGACGCGCGACGCCTCACGCAGCGGCGCGGCGCGCAGCGTCCAGCTCGAGGCCGGGCGTCGCAACGCCGAGGTCGTCGCCGCGCTCGGCATGGAGCAGCGGCTGATCGCGCGGATCGGCAGCGCCAACGACGACCATCTCGATGCGCAGCAGCGCAATGCCGACATTGCCGGCGCGCTCGGATCGCTGTCGAAGAGCCTGCGCTTCATGCTGCAATCCGCCCTGCTCGGGCTCGGCGCTTATCTGGTGATCGAAGGCGAGGCCAGCAGCGGCGTGATGATCGCGGCATCCATCCTGGGCAGCCGCGCACTCGCCCCGGTCGAATTGGCGATCTCGATCTGGCGTCCGTTTCTCGGCGCGCGGCAATCCTGGCAGCGGCTGCGCAGCGCCCTGACGTCTGCGCCGGCGCAAGCCTCCGCGGTCGCGCCGGAGCGCGCGGTGCAGCAGCTTTCGGTCGACCAGGTGTACGTCGCCGCCCCGGGCACCACGACGGCCATCGTGCAGAACGCGACCTTCAAGATCGAGTCCGGTCAGGCGGTCGGCATCATCGGGCCCTCGGCGGCCGGCAAATCGACCCTGGCACGCGCGCTGGTCGGGCTGTGGCCGGCGGCGCGCGGCGAGATCCGGCTGGACGGCGCGACGCTGGATCAATGGCCGGCGGAGGTCCGCGGCGGCATGATCGGCTATCTGCCGCAGGACGTCGAACTGTTCGACGGCACGGTGGCCGAGAACATCGCCCGGTTCGATCCCGACATCGACGAAGCGGCGGTGATCGCCGCCGCGAAGGCGGCCGGCGCCTATGAGCTGATCCTGAAACTGCCGAAGGGCTTCGAGATGCGCATCGGCGAGGCCGGCGCCACCTTGTCCGGCGGCCAGCGGCAGCGGATCGCGCTGGCGCGCGCACTGTACGGCGACCCGTTCATGGTGGTTCTCGACGAGCCCAACGCCAGCCTCGACGCCGAAGGCGATGCGGCGCTGACCGACGCGATCCGCCGGGTCCGCGCGCGCGGCGGCATCGCCATCATCATCGCCCATCGCCCATCGGCGCTCGCCGCGGTCGATCTGGTGCTGACCCTCGCCAACGGACAGGTGCAGGCGTTCGGCCCGAAGGACGAGGTGCTCCGCAAATCCCTGGCCGGCCAATACAACGCGCCCGGCACTGTCGCCTTGCAGGCGGTGCCGGAATCGCGCCCGCCGACCGCCGCCGTCAGCTGAGGGGCACGACATGACCCAACCCGCCGTGACAGAAGACCGCCGCAGCGCGCCGTTCCGCGATGTCCGAAACGCCGTGATCATCGGCGTGGCAGCGCTCGCGATCGTGATCTCGACGGCTGGCGTCTGGGCCGTGACGGCGCCGATCGCCAGCGCGGTGATCGCGCCGGCGCAGGTGGTGGTCGACAGCAATGTCCGCCGCATCCAGCACCCGACCGGCGGCGTGGTCGCCGGCATCTCCGTCAACGACGGCGACTACGTTCACGCCGGCGACGAACTGCTCCGGCTCGACGAAACCCTGCCGCGCGCCAATCTGGCGCTGATCGAGAATCAGCTCAACCAGTTCTGGACAAGGCGGGCCCGGCTGCAGGCCGAGCAGAACGGGCGCGACGCCATGCCGGTGCCGGTCGAACTGACCGGCCGCACCGACGAGCCGGCGATCGCGCAGATCATCGAGGGCGAGACCGCGCTGCTGCTGCGGCGGCGCGAAGCGATCACCGGCCAGCAATCGCAATTGGGCGAACGCAAATCCCAGATCGGCGAGGAAATCCGCGGACTGGCCGCGCAGATCGATTCGAAGCGCGAACAGATCCGTCTGATCCAGCGCGAGCTCGAAGGCGTCCGGCAGTTGTTCGACAAGAACCTGATCCCCTATGCCCGCCTGACCGCGCTGGAGCGCGAAGCCGCCCGCCTCACCGGCGAGGAAGGCCAGCTGATCGCCGACACCGCACGGGCGAAGGGGCGTATCACCGAGACCGAGCTGCAGATCATCCAGCTCACGCAGGATCAGCGCCGCGAGGTCGCGACCGACCTGCGCGAGGTCGAGATCAAGATCGCCGATCTGGCGGAACGCCGGATCGCCGCGCAGGACCAGCTCACGCGCGTCGTCCTCCGCGCGCCGCAGGACGGCCTGATCCATCAGAAGGCGGTGCACACCGTCGGCGGCGTCATCTCGCCCGGCGAACAATTGATGCTGATCGTGCCCAAGGATTCGTTGGTGATCGAGGCGCGGGTCGAGCCGCAGATGATCGACCGGCTGAAGCCCGGCCAGCCGGCCAAGCTGCGCTTCACCGCGTTCGACACCGCGGTCACGCCCGAACTCGACGGCACGCTGACCCGCATCGCCGCCGACCTCACCAAGGATCAGCAATCGGGCGCCGCCTATTATGTGGTCCGGATCAATCTCGCCGAGCGCGAGCTGGCGCGGCTCGAAGGCAAGGTCCTGGTGCCCGGCATGCCGGTCGAGGCCTACATCCAGAACGGCGTGCGGACCGCGTTGGCCTATCTGAGGAAACCGCTCGAGGATCAGCTCGCCCGCGCCTTCCGCCAGCGCTGAGCGCGCGACGGGCGCGCCCGGGAGCGTTGGAGCGGGCGAAGGGAATCGAACCCTCGTATGCAGCTTGGGAAGCTGCCGTTCTACCATTGAACTACGCCCGCGCGCCGGGCCGCGACAGGCGCGGCCGACGCCTTGGTCTAACCGAGACCGCGGCTTCCGCCAAGGGGGGCCGTCGAGAGCCCAGCCGGGACGCCGACGGGAAGCCGACCGCTGCAGCCGCGCCGCGGCATGTCGGCCGGTCGACATGTCGCCCCAGCAACAGCGTTAACAATTTGTAAAGATTCCGGATGCGCGGTTCCACGGCGCTGGTATAGTCCAACCCATGGTGGAGGTTGCGTACACGATCTTCGACACGATGATGGGCCGATGCGGCATCGCATGGGGGCTCGACGGAGTGCTCGTCGTCCAGCTCGCCGAAAGCCGCGAGATCGACACCCGCCGCCGGCTGCTGAAGCAATGTCCCGATGCCCGCGAGGCCCGGCCGACGGTCGGAATCGACAGCGCGATCGAAGGCGTCGCGGCGATCTTGCGCGGCGCGCATTGGGATTTTTCCGACGTCCGGCTCGACCTCGGCGGCCTGCCGGCGTTCGACTGCCGGGTCTACGACATCCTCCGCGACATCCCGCGTGGCGAGACCGCGACCTATGCGGAGATCGCCAAGCGGGCCGGCTCGCCGGGCGCATTGCATGCGGTCGGCCATGCGATCCGCAGCAATCCGTTCGCCGTGATCGTGCCGTGCCATCGCGCGCTGCCGGTCGCCGGCGACACCAGCGGCAGCAGCGCCAATGGCGGCGCCATCACCCGGCGGCGCCTGCTGGCGATCGAGGGCGCGCTGGCGACCCGCGGCCCGAGCCTGTTCGACGTGCTGCTCACCGCCACGCCGCGCCAGGCGGATCGCTAGAGCTTGTCCGGTTCGATGAATCAGAACCGGAGCTCCGGATTCTCGATTTGACGCGTTTTCTTCGCGCGAACCGGTATCCACTTCGCTCGACAATGCTGTCGGGCTCGCGGCTTCGTCGTTGTGGTTTGATCACGACCGGAATTGCCCTAGCCTCCCCCCATGACCGCCAGCACAGTCCTGCATCGAGGCACGATCACCGTCTCGGATTTCCGCTGCAGCGCCGGACCGGACGACGTCCCGTTCGCCGAATGCCACGTCGCGCATTCGATCTCCTACGTGCGCCGCGGCAGTTTCGGCTGCACCACCCGCGGCAGGACCTACGAGCTGGTCGCAGGCGCCGTCATGATCGGCCGCCCCGGCGACGACTACGTCTGCAGCCATGAGCACCACGCCTGCGGCGACGAATGCCTGTCCTTCGCCCTGACGCCGGAGCTCGCCGCGACGCTCGGCGATGACGACACGTTGTGGAGGAGCGGCGCCGTGCCACCGCGGGCCGAGCTGATGGTGCTCGGCGAGCAGGCGCAGGCCGCCGCCGAGGGCCGCAACGATCTCGGCCTCGACGAGATCGGCCAGGTGCTGGCGCAGCGGTTCGCGACGATCGGCGGCGGCCGCGCGTATCAGCCGCCGCCGCTGCGGGCACGCGACCGCCGCCGCGTGGTCGAGACCGCGCTGTGGATCGAGGCGCAATGCACGGAGGCGATCGACCTCGAAGCCGCCGCCGCCCGGGCCGGCCTCAGCCCGTTTCATTTCCTGCGGCTGTTCTCGGCCGTACTCGGCGTCACGCCGCACCAATACCTGGTGCGTTCGCGGCTGCGCCGCGCCGCGCGATTGCTGGCGGCCGATGACGGCCCGATCACCGATATCGCCTATGAGGTCGGCTTCGCCGATCTGTCGAATTTCATCCGCTCGTTCCGCCGCGCCGCGGGCCTGTCGCCGCGGGCGTTCCGCAAGGCGTCGCGGCAGGACCGCAATTTTGTCCAAGAACGGTTGGGAGCCGTCTGAATAGGATCCTCTCCGTCGCGCGCCGGTCGCGCCCGCCCAGGAGAGCATCCATGTCCCAACCGATGTACGATCATATCGGCCTGAAAGTCGGCGATCTCGACGTCGCCGTGCGCTTCTACACCGCGGCGCTGCGACCGCTCGGCTACGAGCTGTGCTCGCGCGACGGCGACGGCGCCGGTTTCGGCCCCGACGGCGCGCCGGCGCTATGGCTGAGCCGGAGCGACGCGGCCAAAAGCAGCGCGCATGTCGCGCTGCGCGCGCCTGATCACGACGCGATCCGTCGCTTCCATGCCGCAGGCCTCGAGGCCGGCGGCCGCGACAATGGCGGCGCCGGCCCGCGCCCGGATTACGGCCCCAACTACTTCGCCGCGTTCCTGATCGATCCCGACGGCAACAATATCGAGGCGGTGATCAGCTAGTCCGTCGGAATCCGCTGCGTCCGACGAACACCGGGCGAAAGACGTGGATGGCCGGGACGAGCCCGGCCATGACGGCGTGGTTGATAGTCGTGAATTTTCAGAGGAGTCTCCGATGGCCTCGATCCACCAAAGCCTGACCATCACCGCCTCCGTCGCCGAGGTCTGGGACGCGATCCGCGACTTCGGCCGCGTGCATCTGCGGGTAGCGCCGGGCTTCGTCGCCGACTGCCGGCTCGACGGCGACGGCCGCATCGTGACCTTCGCGAGCGGCACGATCGTGCGCGAAACGCTGGTCGATTGCGACGATTCACGCCACCGGCTGGTCTATGCGATTTCGCCGAACGAGCGCGTCGCACATTATCAGGGCCAGTTCGTGGTGACCGAGAACGACGATCGGCGCTGCCGGATCGACTGGACCGTCGATCTGCTGCCGGATGCGATCGCCCCGATGATCGCCGCGCAAATGCAGCTCGGCGTCGCGGCGATGCGGACGACGCTGGAGCGCAGCGACGGCTGATCGCGCGTCAGCCCGGCGGCGGTGATCCCGCGTCCGTCACCGCGACCTGCTTCGGCGACCAGCGCGTCAGCAGCACGGCGAGCGCGGTGGCGAGGCCGAGCACGCCCATCGAGGCGGCGGCGAGCGCGAAGAAATGGCCGACGCTGCCGTTGTGGGCGATGAGCAGCCAGCCGCCGAGGACGACGAAGATCAGCCGCCCGGTCTGCGCCAGCACCGGCCCCAGCACCCGCGCGGCGCCCTGCGCCGAGAAATACAACGAGATCGACAGGCCGATGAAGGCGTACATCGGCCCCGCCGCCCGCAGATAGCGCTCGCCGGCGAGCTTGACGCCCGGGTCGCTGGTGAACAGATCGACCCACAGATGCGGGAAGAAGGCGACCGCGCTGCCGACCACGCCGACGCAGAGAAACGACACCAGCGCCGCGGTCCAGGCGATCCGCCGCGCGCGCGCCACCCGGCCGGCGCCGATCGCCATGCCGATCATCGGCACCGAGGCGATGCCGACCGCGAAGGCGATCGAGGTCAGCATGAATTCCAGCCGCGCGCCGATGCCGTAGCCGGCGAGGATCTCGGTGCCGAAGCGCGCCAGCATGTGGGTGAAGATGGTGATCGTCAGCACCGACTGCAGCGGCGTGAAGCAGGCCACCGCGCCGACCTTGAGAATGTCGAAGAACATCGCGCGCTGGATCCGCAGCCCCTTGAATTTCGGCGTCACGCCGGCGCGGCCGGAGAAGATGTACCAGGCCATCACCCCGGCGCCGACCGAGAACGCCGTCAGCGTGCCGGCGGCGACGCCCGGCATGCCGAAACGCGGGACCGGCCCGAAGCCGAGGCCGAGCACGCCGCCGAGCACGATCTGCAGCCCGGCCGCCGTCAGGATCATCAGCGACGGCAGCTTCATGTTGCCGGTGCCGCGCAGGATCGCCGCGAAGGTGTTCATCAGCCACGGCACCACCGCGCCGGCGAAGAAGATGTGGGCGTAGCTCACCGCCTGCGCCAGCACATTGCCGCGGCCGCCGAGCAGCGCCAGCGCTGTATCGCCGAATGTCAGCATCCCCACCGTGAACACCAGGCCGAAGCACAGCCCGATCAGCAGCGCATGCATCGCCAGCGTGGCGGCGCGGTCGCTGTCGCCGGAACCGAGCGCGCGCGACACCGCCGAGGCGACGCCGCCACCCATCGCGCCGCCGGACATCGTCATGGTCAGGATCACGAACGGAAACACCAGCGCCATCGCCGCCAGCGCCTCGGTGCCGAGCCGGCCGATATAGGAGGTCTCGGCGACCACCACGCAGGTGCCGGCGGTCAGCGCCACCACATTCGGCCAGGACAGCCGCAACAGCGTCGGCAGGATGGCGCCGTCGAGCAGCGGATTGGGCGGCGGCAGCGGCGGTTCGGCGTCGCGCCGCGGCGGCGGGTCGCCCTGCACCGGCGGCAGTTCGGCGACGGCGATGTCGGACATGGTTCCCCCCGGGCCCGATCTGATCTGCCGGCCTCGATCCGTTCCTATCATCGTTCCGCGGCAAAGCGATGCCCGCGCAACGCATGGGGCCCTTGGCACAGGCGCTTGGCACGGCGCCTGGGCGGCTCGGTGCGACGGCGGCGTTGCGGTGTCGCGGCTGCGACATCACGCCCGGCCGTATCAGATGATTTTCCGGGCGTCCCGCCGAACCCAACCGCGTCTGGTCGATTGGATTGGCATTGGCTTCTGCAAGCGGAGAGTCTCGATGCGCCGATCCTTCACAACCAGCCGCCTCGCATTCTGCGCCGCCATGGCGCTGCCGCTGGCGGCCTGCGGTGACCAGGCCAATTTCACCCAGGGCGAGGATTACGGCCCGACGCCGAAGCTGGCCGAGCCGGCCAACAATCTGCTGCCGACCGTCAACATCGCCAAGGCGGTGGGATGGCCGCAGGGCGCCAAGCCGAAGCCCGCCGAGGGCATGGCGGTGACCGCCTTCGCCACCGGGCTGGATCATCCGCGCACCCTGCATGTGGCGCCGAATGGCGACGTGCTGGTGGCCGAGACCAACGCGCCGGAGCGGCCCGAGCAGGGCAAGGGCCTGAAGCGGATGGCGGCCGAATTCGTGATGGGACAGGCCGGCGCCAAGACCCCGAGCGCCAACCGCATCACGCTGCTGCGCGACGCCGACGGCGACGGCGTGGCGGAAGTCCGCTCCACTTTCCTCGACGGGCTGAATTCGCCGTTCGGCATGGCGCTGGTCGGCAACGACCTCTACGTCGCCAACACCGACGCGATCATGCGCTTCCCCTACAACCCCGGCGACACGCGGATCACCGCCAAGGGCGAAAAGCTCGCCGATCTGCCGGCGGGGCCGCGCAACCATCACTGGACCAAGGACCTGATCGCCAGCCGCGACGGCGCTAAGCTGTACGCGACCTCCGGCTCCAACAGCAACGCCGCCGAGCACGGCATGGACGAGGAGGTCAACCGCGCCGCGATCCTCGAAGTCGACCGCGCCACCGGCGCGACGCGGCTGTTCGCCTCCGGCCTGCGCAATCCGAACGGCCCGGCCTGGGAGCCCGAGACCGGCGCGCTGTGGGTCGTCGTCAACGAGCGCGACGAGATCGGCAGCGATCTGGTGCCGGACTACATGACCTCGGTGCAGGACGGCGGCTTCTACGGCTGGCCCTACAGCTATTACGGCCAGAACGTCGACACCCGCGTCGAGCCGCCGCGGCCGGACCTGGTGGCGAAGGCGATCGTGCCGGACTACGCGCTCGGCAACCACACCGCCTCGCTCGGCCTCGCCTTCAACACCGGCGATCTTTTCCCGGCCGAGATGAAAGGCGGCGCCTTCGTCGGCCAGCACGGCTCGTGGAACCGCAAGCCGCATTCCGGCTACAAGGTGATCTACGTGCCGTTCCAGGGCGGCAAGCCGTCGGGCCCGCCGCGTGACGTCCTCACCCGCTTCCTCAACGACAAGGACGAGGCGCAGGGCCGTCCGGTCGGCGTTGCGATCGACGGACGCGGCGCCTTGCTGGTCGCCGACGACGTCGGAAAATCGGTGTGGCGCGTCACGCCGGCGGGGCGCGAGCAAGCGGCGCGGTAGCGCGCCCGACGCTTTCGCCGTTCGTTCCTCGATGCAACGTCTCGCATCGCGTCATGCCCGGCCGCGTGCCGGGCATCCACGTGTTACAGTGCGAGCAGCAGACTTGGATGGCCGGGACGAGCCCGGCCATGACGGAGTGATTCAATCGCTCTTGCTGCACACTTCTTGTCATCCATTCCGTCGATTGATTCTCGCGAACAAGTACCAGTCGCATCTCGCGCGGTGACTTGGCCGCTTCGAAAATACCAATACGACTTGGCGATCTTGCACTTCGCAGCCCATTAACCTGTGCCCGCTACAAGCTGCTGTTCGAACGGCCGATGGCATCGATGCGTTCGCACGCAGGATGACATGACGCGACGCCGTCGCGTCGCTCTGGATGGCCGCGCAAGAGGGCCTGTCCCATGACTCATCACCTTCCGTCACCTGCGCCGTCGAGCGGGCTGCTGTCCACTCGCCGGGCGTTTCTGCAATCATCCGCGGCCTTCATCGGCGCGCTGTCCCTCGGATCGTCGCTCGGCGCACCGGCATGGGGCCGCGACCTTCGACGCTACCCGATCGCGACGCCGGCCGAAACGACCGTGACGCAGATGCTGGCCTTCCCGGCGACGATCGAGCCCGGCCTGGCGAAGACCGCGCTGCATCAGGTCGCGCGCTACAAGGATTTCGGCTACGGCGAATGGACGCTCGGCTCCGGCCTGCCGATCGTGACGCGCACCGACCTGATGCGAGCCGGCTACGAAAAGCCGGTGGGCGGCGAGAGCAAGCGACTGATCCGGTTCTTCGCGTTCACCGACGTGCACATCACCGACAAGGAAGCGCCCAACCAGCTGATCGGATTCCAGCAGACCGAGCCCGCGGCGGTGAACAACACCTCGATCTATTCGCCGGTGATGCCGTACACGACGCAGGTGCTGGACGCAGCGGTGCAGACGGTCAACGACCTGCACAGCCGCGACCCGTTCGATTTCGGCATCGCGCTCGGCGACGCCTGCAACAGCACGTCCTACAATGAAGTGCGCTGGTACATCGACGTGCTCGACGGCCAGCCGATCACGCCGAGCTCCGGCGACCATCGCGGCCGCGACAGCGTCGACTTCCAGATGCCGTTTCAGGCCGCCGGTCTCGCCGCGGATCTGCCCTGGTATCAGGTCCTCGGCAACCACGATCATTTCATGATCGGCTCGTTTCCGGTCGATGCCGATCCGACGATCGGGCTACGGCAGTCCTACACGGCCGACAGGATCTGGGCGGTCGGCGACGTGCTGAAGCCCAATCGCGAAGGCTTCCCGGCGCTGTTCGACTATCGCGGCCTCAAGGCCACGCCGGCGTACTATCCGGGAGTGATCGACGGCGCGAGCCCGTATGGCGCGATCATTCATACCGGCCGCGCCGACGATCCGGCCTTCGCCGGCAAGCCGCCGCAGATCGCCGCCGATCCCGGCCGCCGTCCGCTGGCGCGCGCCGAATGGCTCGCCGAATTCCGCAACACCACGACGCGTCCGAAGGGGCACGGCTTCGATCTGATCGACGGCGCCGGCGACGGCTTCGCCTGCTACAGCTTCGTACCGAAATCCAACCTGCCGCTGAAGGTGATCGTGCTCGACGTCACCCAGTCCGAACAGGACGGCTCGCGCGACATCCACGGCCACGGCTTTCTCGATGCCAGGCGCTGGGACTGGCTGAAGGCCGAGCTGGCGCGCGGCCAGGCCGACGATCAGCTGATGATCATCGCCAACCACATTCCGATCGGGGTGTCGCCGATCGGCTCCGAAATGGAATGGTGGCTGGGCGACGCCAATGCGGCGCCTGATTTTGCCAACGCCGTCGACCTCGCCGGCCTGGTGACGACGCTGCAGGCTGCGCCGAACCTGCTGATGTGGATCGCCGGGCATCGCCATTTGAATGTGGTGAAGGCGTTCCCCTCCGCCGACCCGGACCGGCCGGAGCAGGGCTTCTGGCAGGTCGAGACCTGCTCGCTGCGCGACTTTCCGCAGCAATTCCGGACTTTCGAGATCAGGCTCAACGCGGACGACACGGTGTCGATCGAGGCGATGAATGTCGATATCGCCGTCGCCGACGGCACGCCGGCGGCGCAATCGCGCAAATACGCCATCGCCACCCAGCAGATCATCCAGAACGACCTGCGGCCCAACAGCCCGAACTACGCGACCGCCGGCGGCAAGATTCCGGTGCCGAGCATGGACCCGACGCGGCCGCAGAGCGACGATCCCAAAGCCACCGATCCGTCGATCCGGTTCGTCGATCTGAGAAGCGCGGACAAGCCGGTCCAGTATCATGCGTCGAGCAATGTCGCACTGCTGAAGCAGCTCAGCCCGCGGATGGTCGAGGTGCTGGAGCGGAGGGTGGCGATGCGGAAGTAGTCGCGATCACGGACCGGATGATTTCCTCACCGGTTCGGACTATACTCGGGCCATGCACGATGCGGTCGCCGATATTGCAGACGACGTTCGGCTTCGCGAAGCCGTGCGGCGACTCGTGACCGCGGCGCCGGTCGAGGAAATCATCCTGTTCGGCAGCCGCGCCCGCGGCGACCACACGGAGGACAGCGATTTCGACCTTTGCGTGATCCTGAATGACGATATCGCGCCCGGCGTCTTCACGCCGGCCTCACTGTGGGAACCGATTTCGGACCTCGGCCTGCCGATCCAGATCGTGCCGATCCGGCGAAGCCGGTTCGAGGCCGCAAGACATGATCGAGGCAGCATAAGTCACCAGATCGCACACGATGGCCGGGTTATCTATTAGGGCTTAGTCAAAGCGACTTCGACAGGAGATACAGTGTTGAGCGTTCAATCGCAGATCGACGAGGGCATCGATAGATCTCCTCCTATTGCCATTTTGCTATCTGCTGAATCATTTTTGAAATCAGCCCAGTACTTAAAGACCGGCACTGAGTTAGAGTATCTCAAGCTCAGGTTTGACATGCCGATATACTATTTATACTCACACGCGATGGAGCTTGCGCTGAAGAGCTTCCTTCGAACAAAAGACTTCGATGGGAAACAGCTGTCGTCGAGGAAGTACGGTCACCAATTGAGCGAACTTTGGAAAGAGTGCCTTAAGCAGGGCCTGAAACTTCATCCAGTTCAGGAGGCGTGCACCGACCAGCTCGTCGAACTTTTAGATCCCTTCGCCACAAGCTACGAATTCCGCTACGTGATCACTGGATATAAGCAACTGCCCCAGTTGCATGTCCTTGACGCAGATGCCTCAAGCCTGATCGCGTCGATCAAACGCCATGTCGAGGCCCACCGCAGGCAGGCTGAGCAGAGCAACGGCGCTACACCTTGAAATGCTTGCTCAGCTTCAGGCTCTGGCCCTGATAGTTCGAGCCGATGCGCTGGCCGTATAGCGCGTCGGGGCGGGACAGCATTTTTTCGTAGATCAGGCGGCCGACGATCTGGCCGTGTTCGAGGATGAACGGCACTTCGCGCGAGCGCACTTCCAGCACCGCGCGCGAGCCGCGGCCGCCGGCGCCCTCGTAGCCGAAGCCGGGATCGAAGAAGCCGGCATAATGCACGCGGAATTCGCCGACCAAGGGATCGAACGGCACCATCTCGGCGGCGTAGTCCGGCGGCACCTGGACGGCTTCCTTGGAGGCCAGGATGTAGAACTCGCCGGGGTCGAGGATCAGCGTGCCGTCGGGACGTGCGGCGATCGGTTCCCAGAATTCGCCGACCGCATAGCCGCCGCGGCGGTCGATATCGACCACGCCGGTGTGGCGCTTGGCGCGATAGCCGACGAAGCCATTGGCGTTGGCGCCGGACAGATCGACGCTGAGCGCGACGCCGCCATTGAGATCGGCGTCGTCGCTGTCGACCAGTCGCTCGACATCGTGCAACGCGTCGAGTTCGTCGGCGTCGAGCGTGGCCTGCCCGACGCGGAAGCGGACTTGAGACAGCCGCGAGCCCTCGCGCAGCAGCACCGGGAAGGTCTTCGGGCTGATCTCGGCGTAAAGCGGGCCGTGATAGCCGGCGCCGATCATGTCGAAGCGCCGGGTGCCGTCGGCGATCACCCGGGTGAAGACGTCGAGCCGCCCGGTCGAGCTCTTCGGATTGGCGGCGGCGACGATGCTCTTCGGCAGCGCCAGGCTCTCCAGCAGCGGCACGATGTAGACGCAATTGGTCTCCAGCACCGCGCCGTCCGACAGGTCGATCTCGTGCAGCTTCAGCTCGTCGATGCGCTCGGCCACCGTGCAGTCCGGCCCCGGCAGGAAGCTGGCGCGGACCCGATAGGCGATGCCGCCGAGCCGCAGATCGAGGCTGGCCGGCTGGATCTGGCTCTCGACGAACGGATATTCCGGCAGGATCAGCCCGGCCTCGGCCATCGCCGCGATCATGCGGTCGGGCAGAATCCCATCGGCATCGGGCGGCAACGCGAACGGCACGGCGGCGATCCTCACGGCGGCCGCACGGCCGCCAGACGCGGAAAATACTGGATTTCATCGGTTATCCGATGGCCGGCTTGACGGGAAGTCCACGGAGGATTAAGAGCCCGACTTATCCCGTGGTGATTTGAGCCGGCCGGCTTGCAGCCACGTTAAACAAGTCGCTAAACAGGCCGGGGACAATGTGATCCCGGCTTGTGGAAATTTTTCCAGGCCGGTTTTTTTGTGCCCGCATCGCCAGGTGTGGTCACGAATGGAGACCACATGTCCGAGACCAATACGCCCAATCCGAAGCCCTCCATCGCCATCCCCGACACCGCGCATTTCCGCCGCGAAACCCGGCTGGTGCATTCCGGCAGCCTGCGCTCGCAATATGGCGAGACCTCCGAGGCGCTGTTTCTGACCCAGGGCTTCGTCTACGACAGCGCCGAGCAATGCGAGGCGCGCTTCACCGGCGACGACGCCGGCTTCCAATATTCGCGGTTCTCCAATCCGACGGTGTTCAGCTTCGAGCAGCGGATGGCGGAATTCGAGGGCGCCGAGGCGGCGCGCGCCACCGCCACCGGCATGGCCGCGGTGACCGCCGCGATGCTGGCGCCGCTGCGCGCCGGCGATCACGTCGTGGCCTCGAAGGCGATGTTCGGCTCGTGCCGCTACGTGGTCGAGGATCTGCTGCCGCGCTACGGCATCGAATCGACGCTGGTCGACGGCCTCGATCTCGACCAGTGGCAGAAGGCGCTGCGCCCGAACACCAGGACCTGCTTCCTCGAAAGCCCGACCAATCCGACGCTCGACGTGCTCGACATCGGCGCGATCGCCGAGATCGCGCATGCCGGCGGCGCGCGGCTCGTCGTCGACAACGTGTTCGCGACGCCGATCTGGCAGAGCCCGCTCGCGCTCGGCGCCGACGTCGTGGTGTACTCCGCCACCAAGCATATCGACGGCCAGGGCCGCTGCCTCGGCGGCGTGGTGCTGTCGACGCAGGCGTTCATCGAGGAGCACATCCAGATGTATCTGCGCCAGACCGGGCCGTCGCTGTCGCCGTTCAACGCCTGGGTACTGCTGAAGGGGCTGGAGACGCTGGCGGTCCGGGTTCGCGCCCAGACTGAGACGGCGGCGGCGATTGCCGATGCGCTGGCCGGCCATCCGAAGATCCCGCGGCTGGTCTATCCCGGCCGCGCCGACCATCCGCAGGCCGCCACGGTCAAGAAGCAGATGGGCGCCGGCTCGACGCTGATCGGCTTCGAGGTCGCGGGCGGCAAGGCGGAAGCGTTCCGCTTCCTCAACGCGCTGAAGCTGATCCGGATCAGCAACAATCTCGGCGACGCCAAGAGCCTGGTCACGCATCCGGCGACGACGACCCATCAGCGGCTGAAGCCGGAAGCGCGCGCCGAACTCGGCATCAGCGAAGGCTTCATCCGCTATTCGGTCGGCCTCGAGCACAAGGACGACCTGATCGAGGACATCGTCGCGGCGCTGGAGAAGGTGTAGCGCCGCGCGAGTTTCGTGCCCCGGATGCTGCGCAGCGCGCCGCCATCCTGGACGCGGCGACGGGTACCCACGTCATCCTGAGGTGCGCGCTCTTGCGCGCCTCGAAGGATGAGCAACCAGTACCTGCGGCCCATCCTTCGAGGCCCGTTCGCCCGCGCTATGCGCGGACCAACGGTCACCTCAGGATGACGGTGATGACTTAGCGAGTCAGTTCGCAGGGGCCGCACGCGCCGCCGTCATCCTGAGAGCCTGCCCCGGACTTGATCCGGGGTGCGCGCCCTTGCGCGCCTCGAAGGATGGCCGCTCGCTCTGTCCACCACGCTCACATCGGCCGGTAGGCGCGCACATCCGCCGGGACGGTGACGCCGAGCTTGATCTGGCCGACCGAGCGGACGATGTCGTCGGCGAGCAGCTGCGCGAAGCAGGCGTAGCCCCAATCGTTCATGTGCAGCCCGTCGTCGATGACGAAATCCTCGAACGGCAGCGCCTGGCGTTCATGCCACTCCTTCATCACCTGAAAGCGCGGGAAGATCGCGACGCGGCGCAGCTCGGCGAGCCGGCCGAGTGCCGCGATCATCTTGCCGGCGCTCTCGGCGCGCTCGTTGACGCGCGGCGCATATTGCGGATCGACCAGCACCACGTCCGAACCCGCCGCCTGGATCGCGGCGATGCCCTCCTCGACCAGCCGGCCGGTCTCGGTCGGATCGAGATTGCGCAGGATGGCGTTGGTGCCGACCTGCCAGATCACCAGGTCGGGCTTGGCGTCCAGCACGGTGGCCTTCAGCCGCGCCATCATTTCGGGGGCGTCCTCGCCGCCCTTGCCGCTGTTGATGACGCTGATGTCGGCGCCCGGATAGTGGCGGCGCAGGCGCTCGGCCAGACGGTTCGGATAGTTGTGCGCCGGCGAACTCGAGCCGTAGCCCTGGGTCGAGGACGAGCCGAACGCCACAATCACCACCGGCTGGCCGGCGATCAGCTTGCGGGCGACGTGGGGCAGCGAGCCCATCGACTTGCCGCCGCCCTTCGGCGCCAGGCAGGGCACCCGCGTCAGCACGTCGCCGGCCGTCTTGGCCGCCTGCCTGACCCGGTCGATGGTCTGGCCGGCGATGCCCCTCTGGGCAGCGTCGCGCCCGGAGGGCGGCGGCTCGGCGGCCGCGGCCGGCGGTGGATCGGACGGCGTCGGGGCGGGCTGCGCGGACGCGCCGGACACCGTGACACCGAGTAGCAACGCCGCCGCGACCGCAATGGCGGCGAACTCCGCGGACCTTCGACTCTTCATTAACGCAACGTCCTCAGCTCCGATGGATTGATCTTCGCCGCATCGATGACGAAGGCCGACAGCGCCCGCGCGAGGCAATTATGCACCCGCATGGCCAGGTCGATTCCGGGCGAGGGACTGAACAGGTCGAATTCTCCGGTCTCGTTCCAGTGCCGCATCAGCGCGAAGCGGTCGAACAGCGGCACGTCGTGCTCCTGCGCCACGGCCCGCATATTATCCAGATAGGGCGCCGGATTGATCATGGTTTCAATCCGGGGGCTGTATTGCAAATTCATCAGGACGACGTCGGCGCCGGCCTTCTGCACGGCTTCGATGCCCTCGCTGAGCCCGCGGCGGAAGTCGTCGGCGTCGATCGAACGGATCGCATCGTAAGTGCCGGTCTGCCAGATCAGCAACGCGGGTTTGCGCTCGGCGACGAGCTGGCCGAGCCCGGGCGCCACCTCGGCGGCGGTGCGCTTGACCCGCATCTCGAACGTGACGCTGACGGCGATGCCCGGCAGCCGGTCGCGCAGCAGGCTCTGCAGCCGGGCCGGATAGGCGGTGCTCTCGGCCGAGCCGATGCTGGAGGAGCGGCTGCCGACCACCAGGATGTCGAGCTTGCGGTCGGTCCGGAGCGCGGCAGCGACCCGGCCGAGGGTGATGTCGGTGGACAGCAGATAGGCGGGCGCGTCGCAGCCCTGCGGGGACGTCTCGGCCGCAGCGCCGGCCGGCGCCGCGAGCGCGCCGAGCAGGGCCAAGCCCAGCATCCATCCCAAGCCGGCCATTCCGCCCGCCCTCATGCATCCCCCCCTGCGAGGTCGGCATCCGGGCTTGTTTTCTGATTGCCGCCCTTCGCCACCGCGTTCTTGTACCACGAAAGCAGCCATGCCGAGGCGGACATGATAACGACGCCGGCCAGACTGACGAAGAAATGCATCACCGCTCCGCCGGAGATCTCGGCCAATATGAAGTAGCCCGCGAATGCAAGGAAGATGCCGAGGCAGAAGATTTCCAGCGAATGCTGGCCGCACAGCACCATCGGCCGCAGCCAGACCGAATTGAGGCCGGGCCAGTCGCGGGGCAGAAACCGCACGGTGATCGCCGCCAGCGCCAGGAAGTGGGCGAACCGCAGCACGTCGAGATTGGGCTTGTCGATCGGGTACATCCACTGCTCGAGCCATTTCGGCAGGATGTGATAGAGCTGCGGCATGTGCCAGGTCAGCACGATGAAGAACGCCGCCAGCAGATAGGCCACCGACAACCCCAGCGTGATGTTCGACGCCAGCACCCGCGACAGCCGCTGCGCGCCGCCCATCGCGCACCAGGCGCCGAACACGAACAGCAACTGCCATGCGTAGGGATTGAACGCCCAGACGCCGCTCGGATAGGCGGTGAGGTGCAGGTCGAACTGCCAGGTCGCGACATAGAGCGCGGTCGACAGCGCCAGCGCCAGATCGGGCGAGCGCCGCATCGTCCACAGGATCGGCGGCAGGAAGAACATCAGCACGATGTACAGCGGCAGCACGTCCATATTGACCGGGCGAAACCGCAGCAGCAGCGCCTGCACGATGGTGACGTCGGGCTGTTTGAGGAAATCCAGGATGCCCATTTCCTCGGTGTAGAGCGGGTTCTGGAAGCTGGTGGCGACGTAGGAGATCTCGGCGAGGAAGATCGTGAACAGAAACACGTGGGCGACATAGATCTGCCAGACCCGCTTCATGATCCGCGCCGACGCCACCACCACGCCCTGATCGCGCATCGCCCGTCCGTAGACGAAAGCGGCGGTGTAGCCGGAAATGAAGATGAAGATCTCGGTGGCGTCGGAAAAGCCGTAGTTCCGGATCGTCAGCCAGGTCAGCACATTGGCCGGCAGATGATCGATGAAGATCAGCCACAGCGCCAGGCCGCGGAACAGATCGAGCCGCAATTCCCGCTTCGGCGCCGGCTTGCGCAGCTCCGGCTGCAGCGGCGGCGACGACAGCGCGGCAGCGTCCGTCGGCGGCAAGCCTCCCGGCGGCGCTCCTGCGGTCTGTTCGGCGACGGACGAGACGACGGCAGTCATGGGTTTTCGAACCGGGGTTTCCGAACCGGCGAATCCTCGCCATGGCGCACATGTTCTCGGATCAGGAATCCGGAGCTCCGTCCCTGATTTTGAACCGGAAGTGCTCTAGGGAGCAACTATGTTGAAACCGCGGCCCCCGGGATCGGCCGCAGCACCTGAAAATCGTTCCGAGCGGCTGGTTTCGGGATGCAAATCTGCGATATGATTGCGACGCAAGTTGGAACAAGACCGATGTACCGCGCCATAACCCGCCAGATCGTGGTGACCGTCGAGCCGAACTATCTGCCGGAGCGTTCCTCGGCGGAGAATCGGCAGTTCTTCTGGTCCTACACCGTGGTCATCACCAATTCGGGCGACGAGACCGTGAAACTGCGGACCCGGCATTGGGTGATCACCGACGCCTCCGGCCGGACCCAGGAGGTCCGCGGCGAGGGCGTGGTCGGCGAACAGCCGGTGCTCGCCCCCGGCGAGCGCTTCGAATACACCAGCGGCGTCCCCCTCCCCACCGCCTCCGGCTTCATGGCCGGCCGTTACCAGATGGAAAGCGAAAGCGGCGAGAAATTCGAGATCGACGTCCCGGCGTTCTCGCTGGACAGCCCGGAAGGGAAACGGACGTTGAATTGAGGGGGCGGGTCGGCGCGAGCCGCGGTTCCAGCCCCGCAGGGTGGCGCTGAGCGGAGCGAAGCCCACGCGGACATCCCGACAGCATCACCGGCGACGCGTGGGCACGGCGCTTGCGCGCCTCTGCCCACCCTACGGACTACGGACTACGCACTTCAAACTCCGATCGTCGGCGGCAAAGTCGGCCCGCCGTCGGCACCACCGCCGGGCCAGTTCTCCTGGAGCCATTTGAGCAAGGGCGGGATGCGCTCCTTGAACGCCGCGTAGACTTCGTTCCAGCCCTTCACGCCGTCTCCAACATCTTTGCCGCTTTTCAGGATCGTGTAGATGCGGTTCGCGGCGCTGGCGAAGGTGAAGTTGCGTGAAGCTGCCGGATCGACGTCGGCAATCGGATCTCTGGGCGGCTTGGGACGCGTAGGATCAGGCGGCGGCGCGTCCGCAGCAGGGAGTGGCGTCACGGCGGGTAACGGCTTAGCCGTCTCATCCATGACAGGTGCAACAGTCTCGTCGAACACCGCCGGAGAATGCTGGTGAATGATCTGTCGGATACTTTCCACGGCGTCGCGCGGAAGCGGCGTCGCAACGCGCCCTGTCCTGATCGAGTGGTAGTGTCGTTCGAGCTCCGGGTAATAGGGACGAAGGCCGAGATGGTCTTCCAAGAAGGTCGATAGACGACTTGCGAAGGCCGTCGGCAGAACATCCTGTTCCGCCACGAACATCTTGTTCAGGACTCTCGCTTCGCCATCGGCGAGCAGGATGTTTCCTGAGCCGGCTTCGGACGGCAGCCACTGGAGATATTCAGCGAGCAATTCGGCGTATTCAGATCGGCCTTGAAAGGTCGGGGCCACAGCTTGAATTCGCAGTTGCTCCGCTCGCGCGCGGCAAGCCTCCAACAGCCTCGCATGGTCGCAAGGCTCAGATGACGGAGGCAGGGTCGGCAGCGCAAACAAGCCTGCATCGGCGCCGATGCGGCCATCCGCCCGGCGATCAATTGCGATCGGGCTCGGGATTGTTTCAAGAGGCTCAGGATCGGGCGGTTGAACGGGATCCTTCCCCAATGGGGTTTTTCCATCGCGGATAGCTCGCAACCGCCGCGCGATCTCGGTGTTCACCGCCTCCGCACCGGCATCCCATGGCAGCTCGCCGGGGAGGTCGGTGAAAGCGGCTTCTTCGGCCTCGCTGGTTCCAGCATGCGGCGATCCAGCGAGGACATCCTCGTACCAGTGTATCCAGACCGACCAGTGAGGACCGAGCGCGCGGAGCTCCGCAGCCAGACCCTGCCAAGCGCCTCCAATACTTGGCGGAGGCAGACCGATCCATAAGGACGCAGACGCCAGTTGCTCTGGGGTCATTGCCCCGTCGTGAAGTCGCTGCGCATCGCCCTGGATGACGGCGTAAGCGGTAGCGGAGGCGGAGGCGGAGGCGTAAGCGGTGGCGGAGGCGGCGTCGGCGTAGGCGACGGTGGCGGCGTAGGCGGCGTCGGCGGAGGCGGCGGTGGCGGCGGAGACGGCGGAGACGGCGGCGTAGCCGTAGGCGGCGTCGGCGGCGTCGACGGTGGCGGCGGTGGCGGCGTAGGCGGAGGCGCGGGCGTCGGCGGCGGCTTGTCCGATTGCGCGGTTTGGATATTTGGCGGCAAACCGCGCAATCGCGGTAGCACGAAACGCGGGCAGCACGATGACCGAAAGCCTGTCCTGAACTCGCGAAAGCGGAAGCACGCGCAGCGCCGCCCGAGCGGCGAGTACAACCGACCACGTGCGCGGCTGCTGCACCAGCCAGCTTGTGAATGCTTCGAAGTCGTTTGGGTCCGGCGGCCCACTGACTGCCCTTCCCCCGACCTCACTCGAATCCGCCATCGCCCGCCCCGCAATCACGCGTCCCGCAACTGTAGCTAACGCTCAGGTTGCAGGACAAGGCGGCTTTGGGCGGAGAGGCGGTGAGAATGGGGATACACGTCCGATCGCGATGCCGACTGCGATCTCCGGCCGGCCGTGCCGATCACAGGCTCCAGGGATTCGAGATTCCGGGTTCGCGCTGCGCGCGCCCCGGAATGACCAACGCAGAGTGCGCGCTGTCGCCCGCAGGGTGGCGCTGAGCGCAGCGAAGCCCATGCGGACATCCCGACAGCATCACCGGCGACGCGTGGGCACGGCGCTTGCGCGCCTTTGCCCACCCTACGGACTCCGACGAACGACAACTGACTGTATTGAGGGGCGCAGACTTCGTGCCCCGGACGCTGCGCAGCGCGCCGCGCTTGCGGCGTGGTGCGCTGCTGATCCGGGGCCCCGGTTCGGATGCATCCGACAGCTTCGAACTATGTCGTGTTGGACAGAGAAACCGGGGTCCCGGATCTGCGAAGCAGCACTGCGTGCTGCATCGCGTCCGGGACACGGGTTATTTCTCGACGACGGGTGAACTACTCGTTCGTCGCCGCGCCGTTCGTCGTTTCTGCGTCCGCGACGCCGGCGCCCGTTTCCACCCCCGCCTCGTCCGGCGTGAACTCGTAGACCGAGCTGCAGAACTCACAGGTCACCACGACCTTGCCGTCCTTGACCATGTCGGCGCGGTCCTGGGCCGAGAAGCGGGACAGCATGCCGGAGACGGCGGTGCGCGAGCAGGAGCATTGCGCGCGCAACGGCAGCGACGAGAATACGCGGACGCCGCGTTCGTGGAACAGCCGGTACAGCAGCCGCTCGCCGGACAGATCCGGGTCGATCAGTTCGATGTCCTCGACGGTGGCGATCAGCGACTGGCCTTCGACCCAGGCGTCGTCCTCGGTGACGGCGTGGACCTCGGCGCCGTCCGGCGCGTCGCCGGGATGCAGATCGGCCGGCCGCGCGCGCTCCGGCGCCTTCGGCAGGAATTGCAGCAGCATGCCGCCGGCGCGCCAGTGGTGCCGGCCGCCCTCGCCGCCGCGCCACTCCTCGCCGACCGCGAGCCGGACCTTGGTGGGGATCTGCTCGGAGCGCATGAAGTATTCGTGCGCGGCCTCTTCCAGCCCGCCGCCGTCGAGCGCGACCAGGCCCTGATAGCGGCGCATGTCGGCGCCCTGGTCGATCGTCATCGCCAGATGCCCCTTGCCGAGCAGCGCACCGGAATCCAGCCCGGGCACGAGCTTGCCGGCGTCGAACCGCGCATAGGCGCGGAGCCGGTCGGGCGCCTGGAAATCGACGATCAGGAACGACACCGGGCCGTCGGTCTGGGTCTGCAGGATGAAGCGGCCGTCGAATTTCAGCGCCGAGCCGAGCAGCGTCGCCAGCACGATCGCCTCGCCGAGCAGTTTGGCGACCGGCGTGGGATAAGCGTGCTTTTCCAGCAGCTCGTCGAGCGCCGGGCCGAGCCGCGTCAGCCGGCCGCGCAGATCGAGCGGGCCGACTTCGAAAGGCAGCACCGCGTCGTCGATCGGAACTGCGGAGGGCGCGCGCACCGGGGGCGCTTCGGAGGTCTTGGGATTTTGCGATTGCGAGGTCATGGCGCTCTATCTGGGGGCGGAGGACGAAATCGGAAGGGCCTCATGCGAGGGATGCAGTTCCGGAAGAGGAGTGCCGTCACCCTGAGGTGCTCGCCGACTTCGGCGAGCCTCGAAGGGCGGCGGCGTCGCCACCACCCTGTCTCAGCATCCTTCGAGGCCCGCGCTTCGCGCGGGCACCTCAGGATGACGCCGAATGTGTCGCGATGACCGCTACGCCACCGCGCCGAGGCACCAGGCCAGGATGCCCTTCTGCGCGTGCAGGCGGTTTTCGGCTTCGTCGAACACCACCGATTGCGGGCCGTCGATCACCTCGTCGGTGACCTCCTCGCCGCGATGCGCCGGCAGGCAGTGCATGAAGATCGCGTCCTTGTGGGCGAGCGACATCAGCTTGGCGTTGACCTGAAACGGCTTCAGCAGATTGTGGCGGTGCTCGCCGTCCTTGTCGCCCATCGACACCCAGGTGTCGGTGACGACGCAATCGGCGCCGCGGACCGCCGCCTCGGCGTCGCTGCCGAGCGTGATCGCAGCACCACTGGTCTTGATCCAGTCGCGCATCGCCTTGTTGGGCGCGAGCTGCGGCGGGGTCGCGATGTTGAGCCTGAAATCGAACCGCTGTGCGGCATGCGCCCACGACGCCAGCACGTTGTTGTCGTCGCCGGTCCAGGCCACGGTCGCGCCCTTGATCGGGCCGCGATGCTCCTCGAACGTCATCACGTCGGCCATCACCTGGCACGGATGCGACTTGCGGGTGAGCCCGTTGATCACCGGCACGGTAGCGTTGGCGGCGAGCTCCAGCAGCGAGTCGTGATTGAGGATGCGGATCATGATGATGTCGACGAAGCGCGACAGCACCCGCGCGGTGTCGGCGATGGTCTCGCCGCGGCCGAGCTGCATCTCGGCGCCGGTCAGCATGATCGACTCGCCGCCGAGCTGGCGCATGCCGACGTCGAACGAGACGCGGGTGCGCGTCGAGGGCTTCTCGAAGATCATCGCCAGCGTCTTGCCGGCGAGCGGCTTGTCGGCATCCGCATTGGCCTTGCGCTTCGCCTTCATCGCCACGCCGGCGGCGAGCATATTGCGCAGCTCCGAGGTCGGGACCTCGGTGAGATCGAGGAAATGCCTCGGGGCGCTGGTCATCGCTGGACTCTCGATCGTACTCTTGGAACTACTCACCGCACGATTGGTAGCGCTGCTCATCACACCGCCTCCCGCTGCGCGGCCTGGCCGGACAACACGCCGCAGGCGCGCTCGAGCCGCGTCACCGCCTCGTCGATCTCCACCTCGTCGACGATCAGCGGCGGCAGCAGCCGCACGACGTTGTCGCCGGCGCCGACCGTGAGCAAATTCTGGTCGCGCAGGGCGGCGACCAGATCGGTCGACGGCACCACCGCCTTGAGGCCGATCAGCAGCCCTTCGCCGCGGATCTCGCTCAGCACCTGCGGATAGCGATCGACGATGCCGGCGAGCTTCTGCTTCAACAGCAGCGACATCCGCCGGACGTGATCGAGGAAGCCGGGCTCCAGCATCACGTCGAGCACCGCATTGGCGGCGGCGACGGCGAGCGGATTGCCGCCGAAGGTCGAGCCGTGCGAACCCGGCGCCATGCCCTCGGCGGCATCCGCGGTGGCGAGGCAGGCGCCGATCGGGAAACCGCCGCCGAGCGCCTTGGCCAGCGACATGATATCGGGCGCCACGCCGATCCGCTGGTAAGCGAACAGCTCGCCGGTGCGGCCCATGCCGGTCTGTACCTCGTCGAAAATCAGCAGCAGGCCATTGCTGTCGCACAGATCGCGCAGCGCGCGGAAGAACGCCGGCTCCGGCGAACGGACCCCGCCCTCGCCCTGCAGCGGCTCGATCAGGATGCCGGCGGTGGTCGGGCCGATCGCCTTCTTCACCGCGTCGAGATCGCCGAGCGGCACTTGGTCGAAGCCGTCGAGCGGCTCGCCATAGCCTTCGAGATACTTCGCCGAGCCGGTGGCGGCGAGCGTGCCGAGCGTGCGGCCGTGGAACGCGCCCGCGAAGGTGATGATCCGGGTGCGCTCCGGATTGCCTTTGGAGAAATGGTGGTGCCGCGTCATCTTCAGCGCGCACTCCATCGCCTCCGCGCCGGAATTGGCGAAGAACACGAAATCGGCGAAGCTCTGCTCGCACAGCCGCGCGGCGAGGCGCTCGCCGTCCGGACTCTTGAACAGGTTCGACATGTGCCACAGTTTGGTCGCCTGCTGCTGCAACGCTTCGACCAGATGCGGATGGCAATGGCCGAGCGAATTGACCGCGACGCCGCTGGTGAAATCGAGGTAGCGCTCGCCGGTGGTCGAGATCAGCCAGGCACCCTCGCCGCGCTCGAAGGCGACATCCGCCCTCGCGAACACCGGCAGGAGATGGGACGTAGTAGCTGCACTCGACTTAGCACTCGACATGGCCGATCCGATCGGAAAAACGGGCCGCCGGCCCGGCCGCGTCAGCGCGGTCGCGGTCCAACGTGCCCCGGAAACGAAAGTACCCCGGAAACGAAACGTGCCGCCTTTCCAGGCGGCACGTGTAGTCATTCTAGGTGTGCTGAAGTGCCTGTCAACCGGGCTTCCGCTGGGGTTCCCCCGGACTTCTCCGCAGGTCGCCGCTGTGACGGACAAGACTCACTTGCGAGAGAAGGTGTGGACGCACCAGGTCTGACTCTTGCGCGTGAGTCACGCCATATTGTAGCGTTTTCCTCGTCAGGCACGACATGTCGTGCGCGGTTTGTAATCCTTTACGAGTTCTCGGTCGGGGCGCAACGCCCGGACGGCACCGGCCGTCCGGCGAGGGTTAAGGGATTCTGACGGCACGACAATTGACGACCTCGCAGCCGCGGTTCGGCGCTGGACCAGTACCGCGCGGCAGGAAGGGATTTAAGACGATGACAACATTGACTTGGACCGACGAGCGCGTCGAGCAGTTGAAGAAGCTATGGGAAGGCGGGCTGTCGGCGAGTCAAATTGCCGCGGAGCTCGGCAACGTGACGCGCAACGCCGTGATCGGCAAGGTCCATCGGCTCGGCCTGTCGGGCCGGGCCAAGAGCCCGTCCTCGGCGGCGCCGCGCCAGCGCAAGGCGCGCCCCGCCCAGCACATGATGCGGGTGACGCGGCCGGTGGCGCGCGGCAATACCGCGCTGGCGCATGTGTTCGAGGTCGAGGCCGAGCCCGATCCGATCGCGATCGACAACGTCGTACCGATGAACCAGCGGCTGTCGCTGCTCGAACTCAACGAAGCCACCTGCCACTGGCCGGTCGGCGATCCGTCGAGCCCCGAGTTCTTCTTCTGCGGCGGCAAATCGCTGCCCGGCCTGCCGTATTGCGCGCATCACTCGCGCATCGCCTATCAGCCGGTCGGTGACCGCCGGCGGCAGGCGCCGAAGACGACGCGGTAATCACGCCTCTGCGCGGGGCAATGCCGCCACCGCGCGGCACCCGTTCTGGCCCGGAACGCGCTGCGAGCGTTTCTGCCCGGCACGCGCTCCCGACGGTCCTCGCCCGGCTCGACCGGGCGATCCAGTCACCCGGAGCGCCCGTTCATTCTCACCAACACTCGGGAATACTGGATCCTCCGCTTTCGCGGAGGATGACGGCTGGGGTGTGAATCGGATGCCGTGGGCGTCAAAACCCGTAGCCCGCATGAGCGCAGCGATATGCGGGAGGCACCGCTCGAACCCCGCATGGCGATGCGCTCATGCGGGCTACCGACTTGCTCCTGTTGAAGCGCTTCGCGCTTACTCCACCTTGGCGAAGCGATCGTCGAGCGCGTAGCCGGCGCCGCGCACGGTGCGGATCGGGTCCTGCTCGCGGCCCGGATTGAGCAGCTTGCGCAGACGGCCGATGTGGACGTCGACGGTGCGCTCGTCGATGTAGATGTCGCGGCCCCAGACGCCGTCGAGCAGTTGCTCGCGGCTGAACACCCGGCCGGGATGCTCCAGGAAGAATTCGAGCAGGCGATATTCGGTCGGGCCGAGATCGATCGGCCGGCCGCTGCGCGCGACGCGGCGCTTGTCGCGGTCGAGTTCGAGATCGCCATAGGTCAGCACGGTGGCGAGCCGCTCGGGTGCGGCGCGACGCAGCAGACCCTTCACCCGCGCCAGCAGTTCCGGCACCGAGAACGGCTTGACGATGTAGTCGTCGGCGCCGGTGGCGAGGCCGCGGACGCGTTCGCTCTCCTCGCCGCGCGCGGTCAACATGATGATCGGCAACTGCTTGGTGTCGGTCCGCGCCCGCAGCCGGCGGCACAGTTCGATGCCGGAGAGACCCGGCAGCATCCAGTCCAGCACCACCAGATCCGGCAGCCGCTCCTTCATCCGTGTGTCGGCATCGTCGCCGCGGGCGACGGTTTCGACGTCGTAGCCGTCGGATTCGAGATTGTATCGCAGCAGCGTGGTCAGCGCTTCCTCGTCTTCAACCACCAGAATGCGCGCACCCATGTGTCGTCCTCGTCTTCAGTCGAGCGTATCCGGGATGCGCTCCGCATCCCGCCGTCCTGCGCGTCAGTTGCCCGGCGTCGCGTTGGCGAAAGTCGTCATGTCGCCCTTCGGGCGCTTTTCGAGAAGCTGCTCGCCCTCGACCATGTAGAACACCGTCTCGGCGATGTTGGTGGCGTGATCGCCGATCCGCTCGATGTTCTTGGCGCAGAACATCAGGTGGATGCAGAACGAGATGTTGCGCGGATCTTCCATCATGTAGGTCAAGAGCTCGCGGAACAGCGAGGTGCAGATCGCGTCGACTTCCTCGTCGCCGTTCCACACCACCATCGCGGCCGGCAGGTCGTGCGCGGTGTAGGCGTCCAGCACCGACTTGACCTGCGACTGCACCAGGTCGGTCATGTGCTCGAGGCCGCGGATCAGCTTCAGCGGGTGGAAGTCGCTGTCGATCGCGTTGACCCGCTTGGCGATGTTCTTCGACAGGTCGCCGATCCGCTCGAGATCAGTGGCGACGCGCATCGCGCCGACGATCTCGCGCAGGTCGACCGCCATCGGCTGCCGCCGCGCGATCGTCAGCACGGCGCGCTCCTCGATGACGCGCTGCATCTGGTCGATCTCGGAATCGGCCGCGACGACGCGGGCGCCGAGTGCGACGTCGCGCCGGACCAGCGCGTCGACCGAATCGACGATCTGGCGCTCGGCCAGGCCGCCCATCTCGGCGACCATCCGGGTCAGCTCCTGCAGGTCGCCGTCGAACGCCTTGGTGGTGTGCTCGAAGCCCATATTCATTCTCCTCGCGCCTGGCGCGTCAGCCGAACCGGCCGGTGATGTAGTCCTGGGTGCGCCGGTCGTTCGGCGAGGTGAAGATCTTGTCGGTCGGACCGAATTCGATCAGTTCGCCGAGATACATGAAGGCGGTCGATTCCGAGACGCGCGCCGCCTGCTGCATGTTGTGGGTGACGATGGCGATCGTGTACTCTTCCTTCAACTCGTCGATCAACTCCTCGATCTTCGCGGTCGAGATCGGATCGAGCGCCGAGCACGGCTCGTCGAACAGGATGACTTCCGGCCGCACCGCGATGGTGCGGGCGATGCACAGACGCTGCTGCTGGCCGCCCGAGAGGCTGAGCCCCGAGGCGCTGAGCTTGTCCTTGACCTCGTTCCACAGCGCGCCGCCGCGCAGCGCCTTCTCGACCCGGCCGTCCATCTCCGACTTCGAGATCTTCTCGTAAAGCCGGATGCCGAAGGCGATGTTCTCGTAGATCGTCATCGGAAACGGCGTCGGCTTCTGGAACACCATGCCGACCCGCGCCCGCAGCAGATTGAGGTCGAGCTTCGGATCGAGAATGTTGTGACCGTCGAGCATCACCTGCCCCTCGGCGCGCTGGCCGGGGTAGAGGTCGTACATCCGGTTGAAGATCCGCAGCAGCGTGGACTTGCCGCAGCCGGACGGGCCGATGAAGGCGGTGACGCGGTTGGCGGCGAGATTGAGGTTGATGTCCTTCAGCGCGCGATTGTCGCCGTAGTAGAAGTTCAGATCGCGCACGGTGACTTTCGCCGGGCCCTCGGGCTGCACGATGGCTCCGGGAGCCGGTCCGGCCGGAAGACTGGTCGTAAAGGAGATATCGGTCATTTCGGGGTCCTCTCGGCGCCGAGAATGCGCGCGCCAATGTTCAGGGCAAGCACGGTGAGGGTGATGATCAGCGCTCCGGTCCAGGCCAGTTGCTTCCAGTAGTCGTAGGGGCTCTGGACGAAGTTGTTGATGGTGACCGGCAGGTTGGCCATCGTCTTCGACAGGTCGAGGCTGAAGAACTGGTTGCTGAGCGCGGTGAACAGCAGCGGCGCGGTTTCGCCGGCGACCCGCGCCGTCGCCAGCAGCACGCCGGTGATCAGGCCGGCGCGGGCGGCGCGGTAGGAGATCCGCTTGATCACCAGCGAACGCGGCAGGCCGAGCGCGGCGGCGGCCTCGCGCAGCGAGCCCGGCACCAGCAGCAGCATGTCCTCGGTCGTGCGCACCACCACCGGGATCACGATCACCGCCAGCGCCAGCGCGCCGGCGAAGGCCGAGAACCCGCCCATCGGCACCACCACGGCGCCGTAGATGAACAGGCCGATGATGATCGACGGCGCGCTCAGCAGGATGTCGTTGATGAAGCGGATCACCGAGGTCAGCCGGTCGTAGCGGCCGTATTCGGCCAGATAGGTGCCGGCGAACAGCCCGAGCGGCGCGCCGACGCCGACGCCGATCAGAGTCATGATCGCGGAGCCGACGATGGCGTTGAGCAAGCCGCCTTCGGCGGAGCCCGGCGGCGGGGTATTCTCCGTGAAGATCTGGACGCTGAGGCCGGCGAAGCCGTTGTAGAACAGCGTGAACAGGATCATCGCCAGCCAGGACACGCCGAACAGCGTGGCGCCGTAGCACAGCGCCTTGATGGTGAAGTCGGAGCGGCGACGGGATGCATAAACCGGATTCATGATCAATTCCCCGCCTTCTTTTCGAGCCGCATCAGCATCAGCCGCGCCGCCGTCAGCACCAGGAAGGTGAGGATGAACAGCAGCAGGCCGAGCAGGATCAGTCCGGACTGGTGCAGCCCGTCGCTTTCGGCGAATTCCGAGGCGATCGCCGCCGAGATCGTGGTGCCGGGCGAGAAGATCGAGCCGGTGATCCGGAAGGCGTTGCCGATGATGAAGGTGACCGCCATGGTTTCGCCGAGCGCGCGGCCGAGCGCCAGCATGATGCCGCCGATCACGCCGACCCTGGTGTAGGGGATCACCACGCTGCGAACGACTTCCCAGGTGGTGCAGCCGACGCCGTAGGCGGCTTCCTTGAGCACCGGCGGCACGGTCTTGAACACGTCGACCGAGATCGCGGTGATGAACGGCAGCACCATGATGGCCAGGATCAGCGAGGCGTTGAACAGGCTGAGATAGGAAGGCGGACCGGCGAAGATCGTCTCCAGCACCGGCACGCCTTCGAAGGCGCGGATCATGTAGGGCTGCATGTAGTTCGCCATGAACGGCCCGAGCACGAAGAAGCCCCACATGCCGTAGATGATCGACGGGATGCCGGCCAGCAGTTCGACCGCGAGGCCGATCGGGCGGCGCAGCCAGTTCGGGCACAGTTCGGTGAGGAAGATCGCGATCCCGAGCCCGATCGGAATGGCGATCACCATGGCGATGATCGACGTGACCAGCGTGCCGTAGATCGGCCCGAGCGCGCCGAGGATCGGCGGGTCGTTGGCCGGCGCCCAGCGCTGGGTGAACAGGAAGGAAAACCCGAATTCCCGGATTGCCGGCCATGCGCCGACGATCAGCGACAGGATGATGCCGCCGAGGATCAGCAGCACCGAAATCGCGCAAGCGCGCGTGGTCCAGTAAAACGCGGTATCGCCGGCCTTGAACGCGCCGAGAGCCCTCGCGCGGTCATAGGGTCCGGCGGCCTCCATTCCAGTGCTCTGAACCGCCATGTCTGCCACGCCCGTCACCCTGATGTTGTTACGCTACCCGGACACAACGCGCGCCCTGAAGCGATTTGTTTGAAACCTGATCGCGATTGAACGAAGGCCGAAGCCGCGCATCTCAAGAAACGAATCCGGAACGAGACGCACGGTAATCACGTCGGGAGCGGCGCGGCCGGGCCCGGCGCAGGCACCGGGATCCATGGTCACGTCGTGGCGCCTGGATCCCGGCCTGGCTGGTGTCACCCGCGGCCGGACGACGTCCGGTCCGCGAGTGTCGTTGTCGGTTTCGATCAGCTCTTGATGTCGGCAGACCAGGTCTTTTCGATCTGCTTGACCACCGAAGCCGGCATCGGGATGTAGTCGAGCTCTTCGGCCATCTTGTCGCCCTTCTCGAACGCCCACTTGAAGAACTTGAGGGCTTCGGCGGAGGCCGCCTTGTCGGTCGGCTCCTTGTGCATCAGGATGAACGTCGCGGCGGTGATCGGCCACGAGGTCTCGCCCGGCTGGTTGGTCAGGATCAGGTAGTAACCCTTGGCCTTGGCCCAGTCGGCGTTCGCGGCGGCAGCCTGGAACGCAGCGATGGTCGGCTGAACCGCCTTGCCGGCGCTGTTCACCAGACCCGCATAGGTCAGCTTGTTCTGCTTGGCGTAGGCGTATTCGACGTAGCCGATCGAGTTCTTGGTCTGACCGACGTTGCCGGCGACGCCTTCATTGCCCTTGGCGCCGACGCCGACCGGCCATTCCACGGCCGTGCCCATGCCGACCTTGGTCTTCCAGTCGGCGCTGACCTTGGAGAGATAGTCGGTGAAGTTGAAGGTGGTGCCCGAACCGTCGGAGCGGCGAACCACGGTGATCGCGTCGGTCGGCAGCTTCAGCTTCGGATTGAGCTTGGCGATCGCCGGATCGTTCCAGGTCTTGATCTTGCCGAGATAGATGTCGGCCAGCGTCGGGCCGTCGAACACCATCTCACCGGGCTTGACGCCCTCGAGGTTGACCACCGGAACGATGGCGCCCATCACCATCGGCCACTGAGCGAGGCCTTCCTTGTCGAGCTGCTCGGGCTTCAGCGGCGCGTCGGTGGCGCCGAAGGTCACGGTCTTGGCGATGATCTGCTTGATGCCGGCGCCGGAGCCGATCGACTGGTAGTTCAGGCCGTTGCCGGTCTCTTTCTTGTAGGCGTCGGCCCACTTCGAATAGACCGGGAACGGGAAGGTGGCGCCCGCGCCGGTGATGTCGGCCGCAAAGGCCGAGGTCGACGCCGCAACCAGTCCGGCTGCGACGATGGACTTAATGAAATTCATGATGGTCTCCGTTCGTAAGCGAAGCGCTGACCGCGCCCGACTGCGCTTACCCCGCTCGCTTTACGAGCGGTCGATTGACCTTTTATGAGAGTTCGATGACACTCCTGTGACTATCGCAACCCACTGAATTCATTTAAATTTTAAGCGCGAACCTCGGGCTTTACCGGAGGAAAACAGACGGTGAAAGTGGCGCCCTTTTTCGGTACGCTTTCGATCAAAAGCCGGCCGCGGTGGCGGTTAACAATATGTTTCACCAGCGATAATCCTAATCCAGTACCGCCTTGTGAACGGCTGTCGCCGACGTCGACGCGGTAAAATCGCTCGGTCAGCCGCGGCAGATGTTCGGGCGCGATGCCGGGGCCGAAGTCGCGCACCGCGACGCGATATTCGGTGCCGCCCTCGCCGGACGCCAGCGCCGCCACCGACACCGCGACGCGGCCGCCGGAGGCGCCGTATTTCAATGCGTTCTCGATCAGGTTCTCGAACACCCGCAGCAATTCCTCGCGGTCGCCCGCGATCACCGCCGGCGTCTCGGGCATGTCGATCTCGATCGCGACCTGGCGCTCCTTCGCCAGCGGCTCGAGCCCGTCGGCGACCTGCCGGATCAGCGGCGCGAGGTCGATCTGCACGTCCGGCCGGACATGGGCGCTGAGTTCGACCCGCGACAGCGACAGCAGATCGTCGATCAGCCGCGCCATCCGCGTCGCCTGCGCCTGCATGATGCCGAGAAAGCGCTCGCGCGCCTTGGCGTCGTCGCGCGCGGGCCCCTGCAGGGTTTCGATGAAGCCGGACAGCGCCGCCAGCGGCGTGCGCAATTCGTGGCTGGCATTGGCGACGAAATCGGCGCGCATCTCCTCGACCCGGCGTAGCGGCGTCAGATCGTGAAACGTCATCAGCATGCACTGGTCGGTGCCGCCGAACGTGGTCGGCACCTGCACCGGCGCGATGATCAGCTCCATCCAGCGCTCGATCGGCGCGTGATCGAGATAGCTGACGCGGCGCGGCTCGGCGGTGGCGATCGCCTCGCGCAGCGCATTGACGATCTCCGGATTGCGCAGCGCGAATTGCGCCAGCTCGCGGACCCGCAAGGCCGGCGCGAGCTGCGCCGCGGCGGCGTTGAGATGCAGCACCCGGCCGGCGCGGTCGAGCAGCGCCGCAGGGTCGGGCATGCCGGCGACGATGGCGCGAACCACCGGCGTCTCGACCGGGCTGGTGCCCGGGACGTCGTCGCGCTTGTTGGCCGCATCGTGCAGCCGCCACGGCACCAGCGCCGCCGCTGCGACGCAGACGAACACCGCCCCCGCGGCGAGGACGGTGACTTCGCCGAGCACGGCCAGCGTCACCAGCGCGATCGCCGCCGCCAGCAGGATGATCGCGGCGTGACGCAGCCGGTCCGCCCAGGGCGTCGCCGCGGCCACGGTGGTCTTGTCCGCGGCCGGGACCGGCGGTCCGCCATGGCGGGCTTGTTCGTCGGATGCCGGCGCGATCATGGTCAGCCTGGGGTGGGATCCTGTCGGATCGGCTTCGGATCGAGCGCGGCGGCGAGCCGATCCATCCGTTTGAGGCGCGTGCCGATGACGATCTCGCGGACCGCGAGAATGATCACCGAGAGCACGAACGGCACGATGTAGTAAAGCATCCGGAACAGCAGCATGCCGGCCAGCAGCTCTTCCTTGTTCATCTGCCACAGGCCGACCAGCATCGCGGCATCGAACACGCCGAGCCCGCCCGGCGAATGGCTGGCGAAGCCGAGCAGCGTGGCGGAGACGAAGATCACCGCCACGACCACGAAACCGAGATTGGGCTCCTCCGGCACCAGCACATACATCGCCAGCGCGCAGAAGCCGAGATCGACGATGCCGATGCCGATCTGCAGCATCGTCAGCGGCCCGCCGGGGAGATCGACGGTCCAGCTGCCGCGGCCGACGCGGCGCCGCTTGACCGATACCCACAGCACATAGGCCGCCAGCCCGCACAGGATCGCCAGCGCCAGCACGCGATTGAGCCACGGCGGCAGCTGATTGATCGAGGACGCCGCTTCCGGATGATAGCCGATGCCCATGCCGAGCACGGCGGCGTTGCCGAGCCAGAAGGTCAGGCCGGCGAGAAAGCAGATCTTGGCGACGTCGATGCCGTCGAGGCTCCAGGCCGAATAGATCCGGTAGCGCACCGCGCCACCGGTGAACACGCTGGCGCCGACATTGTGGCCGATCGAATAGCTGGTGAAGGCAGCGAGCGCGGCGGTGCGATAGGGGACGTCGTTGCGGCCGATGGTCCGCAGCGCGAACAGGTCGTAGAACGTCAGGGTGAAGTAGCCCGCGGCGACGAACAGCCCGGCCATCACGATCGAACTCGGCGCGATCTTCTGCATCGCGGCGAGGACGTCGTCGACGTCGATGCCGCGGAGCTGGTGAAAGAGAACGTAGCAAGCCGCGGCGATGACCGCGATGCTGATCGCAACTCCCAGCTTGCGCAGGATTTGCTTCTCGCGCAGAAACGCGATCGCCCTGCCGATTGCGGCCATCATCTAGACCTCGAATCCCTCTCCGCCGCCTGGGACGTCGTGACCGATACCACGGCAACCGTTACCGGTCCGTGGCCAGGAGGCTCTGGCAGCTTGCTTCCGGGCCGGATGGAATTCGGACGATACCGCCAATCCCGCTCCTTGCTTCAAATCCGGCCGAGCCGACCGGTTTCACATCCGCGGCCCATCCGCGGACACTTGCCGGGCAACCGCGCCCGGCGCTTTTCCGGGGTCAGCGCCCCTTCATCTGCCGTGCGACAACCCGGTAACGCAGCCACGATCCGATCGCACACCCCACCAGATAGGCGGCCATCATGACAAGGAAAAGATCGAGCCAGTAGCCGGCGCGACCCGGGACGATCCGGGCGAGCGACAGCCCGACCAGCACCGCCGCCACCCCGCCGAGCCCCATCGCGGCGTTGCGCGACAATCCCTCGCCGCGTTGCACCACCGCGATCCAGCCTGCGGCGAACCCCAGCAGCAGCGCGCCGAGCAACCAGCCCCCGTAGAAATTCGCCATCGCCATCATGCCGTCACCTGATCACGAAATCGATGCGGCGATTTTTCGCCTTGCCAGCGTCGCTGTCGTTGCCGGCGAGCGGAATCCTGCTGCCGTAGCCGAACGCCTGGAAGCGCTCGGGCGTGAGACCGGCCCTGACCATATAGTCGACCACCGCGCGCGCGCGCTTCTCCGACAGCGCCTGGTTGAAACCGGCCTCGCCGTCGCTGTCGGTGTGGCCGGCGACCTCGATCGAGGCGCCGGGACAGCGCATCGCGGTCTCGATCAGCCGATCGAGCAGACCGGCGGAATCCTTGTCGATGGTGGCGCTGGCGGATTCGAAGCGCACCGTGCTTTTGCCGAGCAGATCGTCGAACAATTGCTGGCAGACCGAGGCATCGACCGGCGACGCCGCCGGCTTGACCGAGAGCTCGGCCTTGACGGTCCAGCCCTGCGGCATGTCCTTGTTCAGCTCGCTGCGGATCTGGCTGACCGCCGCCTCGAACAGCGCGTCGCCGGACAGCCGCACCTCGCGGTCGGACACCACCAGCGTGCCGGTCGAGAGCCGCGACAGCGCGCCGAGCGCCGGAGCCACCGCGCCGGCGAAGCCCTGCGGCGCCCCGATGCTGGCCTTGAGCTGGTCGACCACCTTCTCGCTGAAGAATTTCCGGCCGGCGGCCGCCGCCAGCGCCGCATGGACATTATTATCCGGCACGTAGCCGGTCAGGGTCAGGGTCGACGCCACCGGGTCCTTGTTGGCCTGGAAGACGTAAGGCGGCGCCTTGATGTCGTTCGCGGCGACCGCATAGCCCTCCGGCAGGTTCCGCAGCGCTGCGCCGATGGCCTCGCGACCGCCGAGATCACGCGCCATGCCGGCGAGACTGACCTTGGTGTCGGACAGGGTGATCTTGCCTTCCTTGAGCTTGCCGATCTGATCGACCAGCAGCAGAGCGGCGGCATCGAAGCGGGTCGGCGCGCCGCGGGCGAGCGTCATGCGGTCGGCGACCTCGACGCCGGCCAGTTCGGCGCGGGCGGCATCCGCGAGCCGCGCCCGGCTGGCGGGCAACGGCGCGCTGCCGGCGAGCGTGACGCGAACGACGTCGCGCTCGATCGACCAGACGAACGGCGTCGCCTGCGGCACCAGGCGGGTCTGATCGACCACCAGCCGGACGCCGGGGACGGCCTCGACCGCGGCGACCGCACTGCGGCGGCCTTCTTCCGAAAACGCATCGGCGGAGAAGACGATGTCGCGACCGACCGGCGTCAGCCGGGCTTTGTCCAGCACGGTGCTCTTGAGCGCCGCGACGGAACGCGCTGCGACATCGGCTTCTACGTCCGGCGTGGTGGTCCAGGCCGCGATCGACCATAGAGCGATCAGGATGATGGCGCCGCGCCACCACTGGCCGCTCGATCTGAAAAGTCCGCGCATTCCGCTTCCCGTGGGTCAGAAGCAGAGAGAAATCAAACCGTTGGAAGGCTGTCAAACGCAATTCAAGAAAAAAGCCGCCAATCCGGCAGTCGTCTATAACCGTTTCTTCAGCACGAGGGCGCTAGCATTGTCCGGAAATGAATCAGCCCGTAGCCCGATGAAGCAGTTTCGCCACAACATCATCCGCGCCGGGCTCGATGCGCTGTATTTTACCGGCGCCTATCATGTGCTGCGTCCGATCTTTTCTGGGATCGGGACGATCTTCATGCTGCACAATGTGAAACCGGCGCGGGCCGACGCGTTTCAGCCGAACCGTCATCTCGAGGTGACGCCCGAGTTTCTGCGCACCACCTTGCGGCATCTGCGGGCCCAGAACATCGACATTATTTCGATCGATGAACTGCACCGCCGGCTGACGGCGCGGGAATTCGGCCGCCGCTTCGCCTGCATCACGCTGGACGACGGCTACCGCGACAACCGCGATTTCGCGCTGCCGGTGTTCCAGGAGTTTCAGGCGCCGTTCACCGTCTATGTCGCCAGCGATTTCGCGCAGGGCACCGGACGGCTGTGGTGGATCACGCTGGAGCGCCTGATCGCCGGCCGCGACTGGATCGAGGCCGAGATCGGCGGCGACGAGATCCGGCTCGATGCGCGTACGCCGGAAGCCAAGCAGGACGCGTTCGACCGGCTGCACGACATGTTGCGTGCCCTGCCCGAGGGCGACGATCTGCCGCGCGCGATGAGCGCGCTGTGCGCCCGCACCCGGACCGACGAAACCGCCGTCGGCCGCGAGCTCTGCCTGAACTGGGACGAATTGCGGAGCTTTGCCGAGGACCCGCTGGTGACGATCGGCGCCCACTCCATCAGCCATTGCATCCTCGCCAAGCAGCGCGACGCGCTGGCGGCGCACGAATTGTCGATCGGCCGCGCCCGGATCGCAAGCCATCTGCAGCGCGAGGTCGCGCACCTCGCTTATCCCTATGGCGACCGCGCCGCCGCGGGGCCGCGCGAATACGAGCTGGCGCGGCAGGCCGGCTACAAGACCGCGGTGACGACGCGGCCGGGGATGCTGTTCGCCGGCGTCGCCGATCACCTCACCGCGCTGCCGCGGGTCTCGCTCAACGGCAACTACCAGGACGACCGCATCCTGCCGGTGCTGACGTCGGGCGCCGCCACCGCGATGTGGAACGGCTTCCGCCGCGTCGACGCGGCCTGACGCCGCCGCATTCCCGCCCCCTCGCACCGGCTGAATTTCCGAGACACGGAACGCATCCGGATCGCCTCGCGGCTCGCCTTGACTCGTCCCGGGCCGCACCGCAAACCATCGGGCAAACACAGGGAGGATGCATGTTCCACAATCTGTTTTCGCTGGAGGGCCGCGTCGCCCTGGTGACCGGCGGCTCGCGCGGCATCGGCAAGATGATCGCCTCGGGCTTTCTCGCTTACGGCGCGTCACGGGTCTACATCACCGCGCGCAAGGCCGCGGCCTGCGAAGCCACCGCGGCGGAATTGACCGCGCAGCATTCCGGCGACTGCATCGCGCTGCCGATCGACATCTCCACCATGACCGGCATCGACATGCTGGCCGGCGAGATCAAGAAGCGCGAACCGAAGCTCGACATTCTGGTCAACAATGCCGGCGCCGCCTGGGCGGCCGACTTCGATGAATTCCCGGAGGCCGGCTGGGACAAGGTGATGGACCTCAACGTCAAGACGCCGTTCTTCCTCACCAAGGCGCTGCACGGCCCGCTGCGCGCCGCCGCCACCGCCGAGCGCCCCGGCAAGGTGATCAACATCGCCTCGATCGACGGCATCTTCGTCAATCCGCTCGAGACCTATCCGTATGCGGCCTCGAAAGCCGGACTGATCCACCTGACGCGGCGGATGGCGGTGCGGCTGATCAAGGACCACATCGTGGTGACGGCGATCGCGCCGGGCCCGTTCGCGTCGGACATGAACAAGGCCGCCCGCGACGAGGCCGAGGCGGTGGCCGGCCGCGTGCCGGCCGGCCGGATCGGCACCGACGAGGACATGGCCGGCACCGCGATCTACCTGGCGTCGCGCGCCGGCGACTACGTCGTCGGCACCACCATCGCCGTCGACGGCGGCGTCGCCTACGCCAACCCGGGCATCAAGGGCGACGGCTGGGCTTAAGCCGGGCGGTTGCGCGCGTCGGCTCGGCGAGCGCCTGCTCGAGCAGCTCTGGTTTTGATGGAGCCACCGCCGTCATCCTGAGGTGCCCGCCGGGCCGCGCTATGAGCGGCGCGGCGGGCCTCGAAGGATGAGCCGCAAGCGCCTTGGCCGCATCCTTCGAGGCTCACTGCGCTCGCACCTCAGGATGACGCCTCCGCACGCGAGAATGCCGCGTTGCTTCAATCAAGCGATGAACCGCTCTAGGCCAAATAGCTCGCCAGGTTGAGACCTTGCACCTTGGCGATGGCCGAGTAGGAGGCCGTCAGTTGCGCCTCGTAGGTCGACAGCTTGGCGGTGACCGCGGCGACGTCGACGCCGGTGAGATCGCTGCCGAGCGTCTCGGCGTAGGATTGATACTCGCTCTGATACGAGCTCGCCTTGGCGATCGACGACGCCGCGTTCGACAGCTTGGTCTGGATCACGCCGATGCTGTCGATCGCGCCGACGGCGAGATCGAGCGCCTCGTTCAGCGTCTCGGTCGACAGCGGCGAATTGTTGGCCACCAGATTCATCGCCCGCATCACCTGCTCGAACGCGGCGCTGTCGGCGGTGACGCCGTAGGACACGGTCTGGCTGTCGGAGACGCGCACCGAGGCGAGATCGTCGTTGCCCTGATAGTAGCTGGTGTCCGCCGAGGACGGCGAGGTCGCGGCGGCGTAGACCGAGGACGAGACGTCGACCGGCGCGGTCTTGGTGTCCGACCCGGCGAACAGATAGCCGGAATTGTACTGCGTGTTCAGCAGCGAGGCCATCTGCTCCAACATGCTCTGGGCCGATTGCGTCACGCTGGCGGCATCGGTGCTGGCGACGTTGCTGGCGCTGGTCAGCAGCGTGCGGAATTCGGTGATCAAATCGGCGATCGAATTCACCGCCGAGTACATCACCTCGACCTTGCCGTTGGCGAGCGTCGCGGCGTCGATATAGGACTGCGACCGCGTCACCGAGACCTGCAGGTTCAGCACCTGCTGCGAACTCGATCCGAGCCCGCCGAAATCCGACGACACCAGCCCGGACGCCTCCTGGATCTGCTGATTGGCCATCGTGCTCTGCGTCCGCAAGGCGGCCGCGACCATCTGGTCGGTGTTGGCGAAAGTGGCGACGCGGGTCAACATCGGATGCGCTCCCGTCAGCCGACGCTCTGCACGGCGGTCATCAGCGACGAGAACATCTCGTTGATCACCTGAATCAGTTGCGACGCCGCGGTGTACTGATTCTGCAGCGAGCTGATCTTGGCGGTCTCCTCGTCGAGATTGACGCCGGATTGCGACGTCAGCGCGTTGGCGAGGCTGGATTGCGTCGTGCTCTTGGCGGTGTAGGTGGTGGCCGCCGAGGTCGCCTTCGAGGCGACGTTGGAGACGATGTCGGCGGCGTAATCGGCGAACGATCCGGTGGTCGAGCCGAGCCCGCCGGATGCGCCGAAGCTGCGCGACTCGGTCAGCGCCGAATACAGCCCGTCGACGACGTCGCTCGATCCCGCGGTCAGCACCTTGCTGCCCGTCGTCAGCGTCGCGGAATCGTCGAGCGTCGTCACCTGGAACAGCCCGGAATTCGCCAGGATGTCGCTGCGCACCGCGAAGTTCGACGCCCCGGTGCCGGTGACCAGATCGTTGAGGCCGAAATAGTCCGACAGGCCGGCGCCGTCGGCGCCGACCGCGCCGGTCATCTCGTTGATCGCGACGCCGTTGCCGCTGCCGGTCGCGGAGATCACCAGCTTGCCGCTGGAATCGATCGCGGCGCTGAGCCCCGAGATGGCGTTGATGCCGTCGACCAGATCGCCGACCGTGGCGTAGCTCGACAGATCGAGATCGCCGTAGGACACCAGATTGCCCGACTGGTCGGCGACCGCGATGCGGACGATGCCGGTCGCCGACAGCGCCGTCGACGACGTCACCGCGGTGGTGCCGGTCAGCGTCGCGGGCGGCGGCAGCGAGGTGCCGGCATTGCTCGCGGTATTCAGGCTGTCGGCCAGCGTCGTGGCCAATTGGTCGAGCTGCGCCTGCGCCGCCGGCAGTTCGGTGTCGCGCAGGTCGAACAGCGCGCCGATTTCGCCGGAGCTGATCTGCGAGGTGACGTCGACGCCGTTGAGGGTGATGCCGCTGAGGCCGGACGAAGTGCCGTCATAGGTCGACGACGCCTTGACCGAGGACGCAGCCGTGAAACTCAGCAGATGCGCGCTGCTGTCGACCAGCGCCTGCCCGCCCGAGGTGTAGACCTGCATGTCGCCGGACGACGACACGAAGTAGCTGATGTTCATCTTGCCGGCGACGGTCTGCAGCGCGACGTTGCGCTGATCCTCGAGGTCGGCGGTGGAATTGCCGGAGGCGGCCGCCTGCTTGATCTGATCGTTGAGGTCGTCGATCGTCTTCAGCGCGGTGTTGACCTCGTCGACGTCGGCCGCGATTTCGGCGTCGGCGTCCGCCCGCAGCGACTGGATGCCGCTCGACGTCTCGCGCAATTGCGACGCCAGATCGTCCAGCGCGCTGACGACATTGGCCTGCAGCGAGGCGCTGCTGGGGGTCCCGGCCAGCGACGTCACCGCCGATTCCAGCGACGCCAGCGTATTGGCGAGCGAGGTGCCGGTGTCGTTGGCGCCCGAGGTGCTGCCATACAGCGCCTGCAGGCGATCCAGATAGGTGTCGTCGATCTCGGCGGCGCCGAGTTCGGAGGTCGCGGCGATCACCGACTTCATCAGCAGCTTGTCGACGCTGCTGGTGATCCCGGTGATCGACACGCCGGTGCCGGCGCCGCCGCTGGTGGTGGCGACCTGGTTCGCGGTCTTGACGGAGTAGCCGGTGGTGTCGGCGTTCGAGACGTTCGACGACGCGACGCTGATCTGGACCTGACTCGCCATCAGACTGCCGACGGCGATACTGCGCGCGATGTCGAGTGACATGGAATCCTCCGCCGCGGTCAGGTCAGATTCGAACGCCCCGCGCCGCGGAGGCCGCCGGGCCGCTGATGCGGCCGTTCGCCCCGTAGGGCGAATTGCCGGCGATCTGCTGACGGATCGCCGCCATCACCGCATCGATGCGCCGCTGGCTGGCCTCGATCGCCGCGCGCAGCCGGACGATGTTCTCGTCCATCACCAGCCGCAATCGCTCGATCCGATCCAGCACCCTGATCTGCAGCGCGCGGTCCGGCGTGCTGAGCAGCACGTTCTTCATCGAGACCTGCTTGACCCATTGTTCGAACAGCTCGGACAGTTCGAGCTTGCGGGCGGTGTGGCGCGACTGCGACGCCGGCAGGCCCATCGCCAGCGCGATGTTCTCTTCGGTCACCACGTCGATCAGCTGGTCGATCAGTTCGACCAGATCGGCGATCCGGTGACTGTCCTGGACGATCGCCGGCTGCAGCGGGGGGCTCGGTGTCATCATGTCGTTCACTCCGTCGTCGTTCAGTTGCGTTGCGGCGCGCCGCGCCCCATCGAAGCGGTGCGGCCGTAGGCCGATGCGGCCCGGCTGCGCGTATTCAGCGTTCTCAGTTCATGCGCCAGTTCCTCGCAGCGGCCGCTCAACCCGGCGCGGACCCGACGGATGTCGCTCTCGAGGCTCAGGATCAGGCGCCGCTCGGCGCCGCGCAGGATTCGCGCCGCGGTGACCAGGCGATCCAGCCGCACGAACAATTCGTCGTCTTTGTCGCGATCGGTCATCGGATCAGATCGCCGCGATCAGGGTGTCGAACATCTTGTTGACCGCCGTGATGACCTGCGACGCGGCCGAATACGCCTGCTGCGCGGAGATCATGCTGCTGAATTGTTCGTTGGTGTCGGTGGTGCTGGATTCGAGCTCGCTGCCGTAGATCGTGCCGGCGCCGTTGGCGCCGGATTCCTGCAGCGTCGCCGAGCCGGACGCGGCGGTGGTCGCGTACAACCCGCCGCTCTGCGCCTCCAGCTCGGCCGACGCCGTGAAGGTCGCGACCGGGATCTTGTAGATCGCGATGGTCTCGCCGTTGGAGTAGGTGGCGTTGACGGTGCCGTCGTCGCCGACCGCGACGCTGCTCAGCTTGCCGAAGGCAAGGCCGTCGGACTCGATGCTGTCGATGGTCACGGCCGGCGTCGAAAGGTCCGAGGATAGTTGCGTCAGGCCGTCTTTTCCGCCCACCGTGCCGAGGTCGAGCGTGATCGTGCTGTTGGCGGCGCCGGTGGTCCAGTCGCTGATCGTGACGGTCGCCGGGCTCGGGCTGGTGCTGGCCAGCGAACCGTCGCTGTTGAACGAGACCGAGATCGTGTCGGTCGGCGCCGCCGCCAGCGTCGTGGTCGAATCCGACGCCAGCGTCGGCTTGCCGAAGCTCGCGCTCCAGGTGTTCTCCGCGGTCTTCGTCCACGTCACCTGCATCGTGCTCGACGTGCCGAGCGAATCATACAGCGGCATCGACGTCGTGAAGGTGTCGTTGACCGCGGCGTCGGCCGGCAGATTCGCCGCGAACGACGTCGTGGTGGTCGCGCCGCTGCTGGTCTTGGCGACGCTGGTGTCGATCGGAACCAGATTGCCTTCGCTGGCGGTGCCGATGACGTTGCCGTCGGTGTCGGTCCGCCAGCCGAGCAGATAGGCGCCGTTGTTGACGAGATAACCGTCGGAATCGATCGTGAACGCGCCGTTCCTGGTGTAGAGCGTCGATCCGCCGGTGAGCGACGTCGTCACCGGAAAGAAGCCGTTGCCCTGGATCGCGATGTTGGTCGCCGTCGTGGTCGAGGTCAGCAGGCCCTGCGTGGTGATGTTCGACGTCGCCGACGCCGTGACGCCGCCGGACGAGTAGGACGACGCGCCCGACGTGTTGGTGACCAGCGACTCGAACGAGGCCGAGGAGGTCTTGTAGCCGACCGTCGACGAATTCGCGATGTTGTCGGAGATCATCGCCAGCGCCGAACTCTGCGCGTTCAACGCGGAGATCGCGGACGAAAGTGCGCCTGACAAACTCATGCTGTGACTCCGGGCTGGTTCAGGCGGTGACGCCGATGACGTTGTCGGTACTGACCGAGGTGTTGCCGATGTTGAGCCTCGGCGAGCCGGTGGAATTGTCGACGCCCGTCACCTTGCCGGTGACGGTGGTGTAGCCGTAGACCGACTGGCCGGTGGAATCGGTCGCGGAGACTTCGAGCGTGTACTGACCGCCGTCCGAGAGCTGCGTGCCGTCGGTGGTCTTGCCGTCCCAGGTGAAGGAGTTGGTGCCCGACGTCGTCGTGCCGCTGCCGCTCCACACTGCGTTGCCGGACGAGTCCTTGACGGTGAGCGTGACGCTGGACGCCGCCGAATCCAGCGAGTAGCCGAACGCGATCTGACCGTCCTGCAGCGTGCCGGTGTCGGCCTTGGCGGTGACGGTCTGGCCGATGTAGTTCGACGAATTCAGCGTCAGCAAACTGTTGAGCGACGTCGTCAGCGTGGTGAGATTGGCGTTCAGCGTCTGCTGCTGCTCGTAGTTGGCGTAGGACGTGAGCTGATTGACGAAGTCGGTCGTGCTGGTCGGCTCCAGCGGATTCTGGTTCTGCAGCTCGGTGATGAGCAGCGTCATGAATTCGTTGGAGGTGAGGCTCGCCGTGGTCGACGCGGTCGAGGCGACCGTCGCGGCGGTGGTGGTGGTCGCCGTTGTTGCAGCAACTGACATGGGCGTGCTCCAGCGAATTCCGGGCGGGCTGTGCCTCGGAACTGCCTGTCGTGAAGGGGAGGGTCTCGAAGCCGTTCCCTAGTGAAACGGGCGCTGCCGGTCGTTCAGGCGAAGTATTTTGCGGCGGGCGAAAACGTCCCGCACTCGCCGCATGGAGACGTCACTTATGGCTGTGCCACAGCGCTTTTCTGAATTTCCAGGAAACCGCGTCGGCGCGGGAAAACCAGGCAAAATTTGCCTTCCGGCCAATGTGTCCGGGTCGATGGATCGTGCTACGCGATCGCGCGTGCGGGATCCGGCCAACCGGCACAGCGCAACCTCTCCCGCCTGCGGGGGAGGTCGGATCGCGCGAGCGATCCGGGTGGGGGAAGCCGACTCTCGGCGTCACACGGACTCAGTGCTTGGCGCGCCCCCACCCCAGCCCTCCCCCGCAAGAGTGGGAGAGGGGGCGCGCTGCGGCCCGTGGCGGTCGCCCGAGAGCTCTATCGCTTGTTGTTGGCGTCTGGATCGTCGTCGCGGCGCTCCGGCGCGGGTGCGGCGTCGCGCACCTTGCTCATGATCCGGTCGACCAGACCTTCGGGCGCGCGCACCGGGGCGGAGCGCAGCGCAGCGCGCAGTAATCGCGCCTCGGCCAGCGCCTGACGGGCCTGTTCGGAATGGCTCAGCAGCAGATCGGCCTGATCACGCTCGGCGGCCGGCCACGCGGCCGGGTCGTCGCCGCGTCGATCGAGCAGATCCTTGAATTCGGCAACGTCCATTCTGGAAACCGTCCGACCAAGACCGATGTCGCGGCGGCACGCGAGCGCGCGACGGCGACAGAGGGTCGATCGCTCGTAAGGCAGGGACGGCCGTTAGGCAACAGCAGCGCGGCTTTTCAACCGCAAAATGCGCGGAAAGCGGGCGCGCCGGAGGGCGGAGCGGCGGGTCCGGAGCGGGTCAGCCCGCCTTCGCGGCCTCGAGGGCGACATAGGCCCAGGCGTTCCGCAACTCCATCAGGCTGCCGATGATGCGCTTGTAGCAGTCCGCCGAATTCGGCCGGCCATAGGACCGCAGGCAGGCCATGATCAGGCTGTGATAGGTCTGGTGCAGCCCCTCGGCGACCGCACCGCCCTTGTCGAAATTCAGATGGTGGCTCAGGCCGCGCAGGATCGCCGTCGCGCGGATCATCTGCGTGTGGCTTTCCTCGAACCGCTTCTGCTCGGTGGCGGCGATCGAACTCTGCAGCGCCTTGATGGCGCCGTCGAGCAGCATCGCCACCGCGCGCAGCGGCGGAACGGCGACGGCGGCGCTGCGATAGGCCTGAGCCGCGTGAAGGCGGGCGTGGTTCTGCATGATCGGTTACTCGTCGTTGAGGAGAGCGGAGAGATAGTCGAGCGTGGTGTCCGCCGTGGAGATCGCGCTCTGGTATTTGGCGTATTGGCTGACCAGCATCGCGCGGTAGATTTCGGCCCGCTCGTTGATGTCGTTGATCTGCTGCTCCATCCGGTCGTCCTGCGATTGCAGGCTGGTGACCAGATCCTGCAGCGACCCCGTGCTGGTGTCGGAGGCGAGGTCGGCGATGTTGTTGATCTGCGCCGCGATGCCGGAGGTCGAGGTCACGGTGATCGACGCCGAGCTGGAGCCCGAATAGGTGAAGGCCATGCCGGAATACACCGTGCCGGAGGCGCCGATGATGGTGTTGCCGCTGACGGTGAACAGCGAGCTGTCGCCGCCGACCGACACCGTCAGGGCGCCGGAATCGTCGACCGCGATGTCGAGCACGAAGGACGACGGCGGCGACGAGTTGGTATTGACCACCGAGAGCGAGCTCGACGACGCCGTCGTCTTCGACGCCAGCAGAGCGATCACGCCCGAGAGGTCTTCGGTCAGCGTGGCCGACAGCACGCTGGTGTCGAACTCGAGCGTATTGGTGTCGGTGAACGACAGCCCGAGGTCGGTCATCGACAGTCCGCCGACGGTGGAGTTCATCGCCTGTTCGATCTGCGTCATGATGCTGCGCATGGTGCCGTCGCCGAACAGCACGGCGCTGGAATCCGCGGTCCCGTCCGAGGTCAGCGTCTGCTGCGCGGTGACCTCCTCGCGGACGGCGTTGTAGGCGGTGACGAACTCCTCCAGCGCGGCCGCGATCTGGTCGGCGTCGACGTCGATGCTGAGATTGATGGTCGAGCCGTCCGGCGTCGCCTGCAGCAGGCTGAAGGTCACGCCGCTCAGCACGTCGGTGATGTCGTTGGTGTCGCGGGTCAGCGAGATGCCGTCGACCGTGAACAGCGCCGGCTGCGGCTCCTGCAGCACGTCGGTGAAGTCGCCGGCGGAATCGGTGACGCCGAGCGTCGTCAGCACGTCGTCGCCGGAGACGACGCTGGTGGTGATCTCGGCGTTGTCGTTCAGCGCGGTCAGCGTCAGCGCGTATTCGGTGCTCGAGATCTGGATGATCGAGGCCTGGACGTTGGTGCTGTCGCTCTGCGCATTGATGGTGTCGGCGATGTCTTCCATCGACATGCCGCTGGTGATCGAGACGTCGACGCTGGTGCCGCCGGCCAGGCCGAGCGAGAACACGCCGGTCAGGCCCATATCCGCGGATTTGTCCGCGACGCTGGTTCCGATCACGCGGTGCGCGGTGGCGATCTGCTCGACCGTGAGCGTATGGTCGCCGGTGGCGGCGCCGTTGCTGATCGACATCGACACCGCGGAGCTGGCGCTGACGTCGCCGCTCGAGGTGATCGTGGCCGCGCGGGCGCCGAAGGTGCTGTCGGACAGCGAGTTGACGATCGACTTCGACAGCGAGGTGGTGCTGGTCACGAGCGTGTCGAGCAGCGTCTGCAGATTTTGGTAGGCCGAGATCTTGGCTTCGTTGGCCGTGATGCTGGTCTCGATGGTGTCGGCGGCGGCGGTCTTGGTCGCCACCTGCGCTTCGATCAACGCATCCCAATCGACGCTCGTCGTGGTCGTGGTGCCGGACGTCGTGGTCGCGAGCGCGGCCGTCGCCGAGGCGGAAGTCGAACTGGTGACGGTGGCCATGGCGGTCGGATCTCCTGCGCTGGGCGGCGAACCGGCGCGAACGCCGGTTCACCGGATCGGAACGGCGTCAGCCGAGCAGGTTCAGCAGATATTGCGGCATCTTGTTCGCCGCCGACTCCGCCGACACCGCGGCCTGGACCATCACCTGCGCCGACGACAGCTTGGCCTGCTCCGACGCGATATCGACGTCGGTGATCGCCGAATTGGCCGACTCCAGGTTCTGCGACTGCGTCGAGATCGAGCTGGCGCTGAAGTTGAACCGCGATTCCTGCGCGCCGATATTGGCGCGTGCCGCCGAGACGGTGTCGATCGCGTCATCGAGCGCGTCGAGCGCCGAGGTCGCACCGGCCTGCGTGCTGATGTCGAGCGTTCCGACGCCGAGTTCGGTCGCGGTGAGGCTGTCCAGCGTGACGGTGATCGTATCGGCGGAGTTGGAGCCGACCAGCACCGCGGCGCCGGAGGCGAAGGTGCTGGAGCCGTCGAGCAGCGACTGGCCGCTGTAGCGCGTGCCGGTCGCGATGCTGTCGATCTGGTCGCTCAGCGCGGTGAATTCCGAATTCAGATAGGCACGGCTGCTGTCGGTGACGGTCGCCGAGGACGATTGCGACGCCAGCGACTTCATGCGCGAGAGAATGTCGCTGATGTTGGAGGCGCCGCCGTCGGCGACCTGCAGGATCGAGGTCGCCTGCGAAGCATTGGTGGCCGCTTGCTGCAGCGTGGTGACGTCCGACGAGATCCGGGTCGAGATCGCGAGGCCGGCGGCGTCGTCGGAGGCCTGGGTGATCTTGGAGCCGCTCGACAGCTTCGAGAGCGAGCTCGACATCTGCTGCGAGTTGATATTCAGGTAGCGGACGGCGGAATTGGCGGCGGTGTTGGTGGAAATGACGGGCATCGAGACGCTCCTTGAAGTGATCGGCCGCGAATGCGAACCGGAGTGGGGGACGACCGGACGCAGGCCAGCCCCCGTCCATCCGCTAAACGGAACGGCACGCGGAATTCAGGCGGGGTTTGTCTCGGGCCGGCGATTTATGGTTAGCAGTCGGTAAACGCCTGCAGCAGGTCCGGCTCGTGGCGCCGCAGGATCTCGCGGAGCTGCTGACGCCCGCGCTTGAGCAGCGACTCGACCGCGGCGACGGTCGTGCTCATCACCTCGGCGATGTCGCCGTTACTCATGTTCTCGTGATACGACAGGATCACCGCGACGCGCTGCTGCTCGGGCAGTTTCTGAATCGCGGTTTCCAGCAATTGGGTGATCTCGTTGCGCTGCATGGTGCTGCAGGCGTCGGGCTTGGCGTCGGCCGGCTCGGGCACGGCATCGACATTGTCGGTGCGCGGACGGCGATGCAGATCGATGCAGCGATTGGTGACGACGCGGTACAGCCAGGTCGAGAATTTGGCGCGGCCGTGCTCCCAGCGGCCGCGATGGGTCCAGACTTTCAGCATCGTGTCCTGCACCACGTCCTCGGCGTCGGCGCGGCTGCCGAGCAGGCGCAGCGCGATGCCGAAGGCGCGATCGATGTGGCGCTCGACCAGCAGCCTGAACGCCGCCTCGTCGTTCGCCGCGAGCCGGTCCAGCAATTCTTCGTCGATGTCGCGCGGCGCGTCAGGGTCGTGCGGCACGATCGCATCGGGTGCGAGCGTCGCCGATGCGGCCGGCGGCGTTGCGAGCGTGTCGACCGGTTCGGTGTGGAGAGCGTGCGCCATCCCCTGCTCCAATCCTATGCCGACGAACGGACGGTGTGGTCGGCCTGTGAAGTTTGTACGGGCCGCCCCGAAAATCCGGTCGGAGAATTTCGACTTATTTTGCAAATAGTTAGGTGGAAAATTCTGCCGGGTAGTGGGCAAAATATGCCGCCGGTGCCGGTGCTTCGACGCGGCGTTGCGCGGCACGCAGATGGGGGCTGTGATGTCATCGGCAAAATCTCGACGCACGAGGTGATCGCGCAAGCGCGACTGATGGTCTGACGCAACTACTCGACACGCAACGCTGCGACGCGCCGCGGCGACTCGCGCACGCGACTCCGGCGTGATGCCGCCGCCGACACGAAAGGCGTGGAATTCGGCTCGGCATCGGTCGCCGAATCGCACCTGGAAAAACTACCGGACTTCGCCGCGAGAAGAAGCGCAAATGTCGCGCGATGAGCCTCGATCGCAGCACGTGCGCCTGCTTTTTTGTTTCTGAACGTTTACTACGCGCGGACAGGCGGGACGGGACATGAACGTACACATTGCGGAAACAAATCGATTCAAGCCGAAATATTCCGACGCAAACTTCGTCTCGTTCGACGTCTTCGATACTTTCATCGTGCGCGGCTGCACGACGCCCGACGGCGTGATCGAGCGGGCGTTTCAATCGTCGCCTGCGGCGAACCGCTTTCCCGCCGCGGCTGGATCCTACGTCGAACATCGCAGGCAGGCCGAAGCCCGCGCGCGCAAGGCGGCGATCCGCAACGACGGCCGCGCCGAAATCGGCATCGCCGAGATCTATGCGGTGTTTCCGTTCCGGCTGTTCGGCCTGTCCAAAGAGGCGCTGCCGCACCTCGTCGCCGCCGAGTTCGCGGCCGAGCACGAATTGTGCCGCTGCAATCCGGATATTCTCGCGCGGTATCGCGAACTCCGTGCCGCCGGCGCGCGTACCGGCTTCATCTCCGACAGCTATTGGAGCGCCGAGCAGCTGGCATCGCTGCTGCGTGCGTGCTGCCCGGACCTCCAATGGGACTTTCTGTATTCGTCGAGCGACAGCGGCACCGGCAAGGCCGAGAAGTTATTCGGGATCTATCTCGCCGAGCATGCGGTCGACCCGCGGCGCGCGGTCCACATCGGCGACAATCCGATCGCCGACATCGACGGCGCGCGGCGGTTCGACATCAGCGCGCTGCACGTCCCTCAGGCGAGCGCGCAGCTGGCGGCGATCTTCAATCGCGAGGCGCCGGCCGGTCGATTGTTGTGCCAGGCGCCGGTCGGAACGCTGGACGGCGGCGTGCGCACGCTGCGGCGGCTGGTGGCCGCGCGCGTGCCGCGGCGATCTCCCGCGTTCGATTTCGGCGCCGACGTGCTCGGGCCGGTGATGCACGCATTCGATGGATTCGTCGCCGCGCGCATCGCGCAGATCGGCGCCGCCGGCGGCGAGGTCCGCGTCGGCTTCCTCGGTCGCGACGGCTTCCTGCCGCATCGGCTCCGCGCGAAGGCCGGCGACACGACGTCGCGCTATGTCGAGATCAGCCGCCGCGTCGGCGTGATGGCGGCGGCGGCGACGCTCGATCCGCTTGTCAGGCTGGTGCGCGAGATTCCGGCGATCGACGCGGTCGCCTTCGAAGGCCTGACCCGGCATCGCTCCAAGAAAGTGGCGGCGTTCTTCGCGCGTCAGCCGCAGGGCCGGACCACCGGCCCCGAACTCGCGAAGGCGCTGCCTGAGCTGATCGACGCGCGCGAGATCGCCGCGATCGCCGCGGCGCTGCGCGCCGAGCTGATGACCTATCTGCGCGCGCAGTTTCCCGATCTCGATCGCTGCACCGATCTGGTTCTGGTCGATCTCGGCTATTCCGGCAGCATCCAAAAATCGCTGCGGCGGGTGTTCGACCTGGAAGGCGTCTCCGCACGGATTCACGGGCTGTATCTGCTGTCGCTCGACGACGGCTTCGTCGACGGCGACGACCGCGACAGCTTCGAAGGCATGATTTCCGACATCGTGGTGACGCCGCACGTCAAACGCCTGCTGCTGCGCAACGTCGCGGTGCTGGAGCAGCTGTGCTGCGCGCCGACCGGTTCGGTCGAAGGCTATCGCGACGGCGCGGTGATCCGCGAGGCGGCGCTGCACGCCGACGCGCAGCAGGCACTGGCCGGCGAGGTGCAGGCCGGCGTACTCGCTTATGCGGCGGAAGCCGCGGCGCTGGCGCCGCAATTGCGCTTCGCGCCGATCGCCGACCCGGCGCGCGACGCCGCCAACGTCGTGACGATGCTCGGGCGGCTGCTGCTACAGCCGACCGACGACGAACTGATGCTGCTGGGATCGCTGCAGCACGACGTCAATCTCGGCACCACCGCGCTGACGCCGCTGCTCGACGCCGAGCTGCTGGCGGCCCGCCAGGTGACGCAGTCGCTGCCCGACGCCTGCACCGCGGCCGATCCGCCGATGTGGCTGGCCGGCTCGTTCGCCGCCTTGGCGCCGGCGCAGAGCTATTTGTATCTGCTGTTCGGCTGCAACCTGCTGCCGTCGGACCTGTTCGGCGACGTCAAATGCGGCCGGATCGACGTCGTGCTGCAGGATCGCAAGGGCGTCGCGACCACCGTTCCGGTCGCCTGCTATCGCGACGGCTTCAACGCGATCCGGATCCGGATTCCGATGTCGCAGGCGATGGCGATCCGCGCCATCAGCGTGCCGATCGCCACGCTGGCGACCGAGGGACGCATCAGCGGCCCGTTCCTGCAGAGCGGCGCGAGCATCAAGCTGGCGGCGCGCAGCGGCGAGATCCGGCTGCTCGATCGCGCCGCGGCCGCACAGGACGGCATCGCCTGGGACGGCGATCGCTACGCCGCCACGCGCGACGACGCCGTGCTGACGATCGAGCTTCCGACGCTGACCGATGCGGTGGCGATGCTGAGCATCGGCGTGACGCCCGCGGGCGGCGCGCGGGTGCTGGCGTTGGGCTGAACGCCGATCCGACCGCCTGAATCGATCGCCCCGTCCGTATGACGACAGCAATGTTTCGGCTGGGGCGAACACCATGAACGGCACTCTGGATCACATCATCGGACGCGACGAGCGGGCGGCTCCGCGATTGGGCGCCGTACAGCTCGCCCGGCTGCGTCGGCTGATCGGCGGCTATCCCGTCGTGGTGTGCTGGGACGGCATCTCGCCGGTGCCGGCGACGGCCGCCGCCGTCGTGGTGCTGGAGGCCGCCAACGCGGCGCGAATCGAGATGCTGATCGGATCGCTGCACGAGAACGCGATCATCATCCTGCCGACCGGCGAGAACCCGGCGTTCGACCTGCTGAAATCGAAGCTCTACGCCCACGGCTCGATCGGCGCGGAGGGCGCCGAGGCGCCGCATCACGTCTGGTGGGGCGGCGTCAAGCCGGCGGTGGTGCGCACCGGCGTGTATCAGCGCGAGGACACCCTGTTCATCACGGCGGCCGCGCCCGACGATGCCGCCGCACGCGAGCTGGCGACCGACATCGCGCGGCTCGGCCTCGCCTTCAAGGCCGGGCCGCTGGCCGCCGGCCTCGACGCCGCCGCGCAGCGCTGCGCCAAAGTCGATTTCATCGTCGCACAATGGTCGCAGGCCGACCGCGGCGTATTCTGGATCGATCCCGATGCGCGCGTCGCGGCGCATCCGCTGCTGCCGCAGGCGTCCGGCTGCGACTTCGCGGTGCATCGCCAGCCGAGCGGCGCGATGACCACCGGCGCGCTGTACTTCAACCGGACCGACGCCGCGCGCGCGCTGCTGGAGATGTGGCAGCGCCTGACCCACGGCTATCCCGATCTGCCGGCCTCGTTTCTGCTCGATCAGGCCTGGATTCTGATCGCCTCGCAGCGGCAGCTCGAAACCGCTTGGCTGCCCGACGATTATTGGCGGGTCGACGACCTGACGACGCGCGGACACGCCGTGATCGTCGCCGCCGCGGCCGCAGGCGCCACGACCGACCTCGAACCGCAGCTCGGCCGCTTCGCCGCGCCGCTGCAACTGGGCCGCCGCTTCTCGCGGCATCAGGCACCAGAGGCGCATCTGATCATGACCGTGCCGGGCGCGGGGCGCGGGCCGATCACCGTGGTGGTACGCGACGTTCTGTCGGCCGGCGCGCGCCATCTCAGCGGCTACGTCGAGGCGATCACGGCGGTGTTCGCGGCGGACAGCGGCGGCTTCTCGCAACTGGAGATCGTGCTGTGCGCATGGGACGAGGACATCGACCAGGTGCTGCAGATCCGCGATTATTCCTGGGTGCTGCTGATGGACCCGTCGGAGCCGATCGCGGCGGATATTTTCCGCGCACTGCCCGGCGGCGTCGGCGAGCAGCGGCCACAAACCAGCCGGGACTCCTTCGGCCGCGCCGCCTCGCCGGTCGGGCTGGTCGCCTCCCGGCAGGCGTTCATTCAACGCCCGAGTTCGGCCTATGCGATGACGCGGCACTGAGGCAAGACATGGGCGTGGACGGCCGGACGCGCCGACCACGCTGATCCAGCGCGGGCCCCGGCGCCGCGATGGCCGCGACCCTCAGCCGGCGCGCTCGGGCTCGCCCGGTACAGGCCAGCGCGATCCGGCCGGGCGGGCGCCCGCGCGCGTAGCGCCGCGCCGCGAGGCGATCCGGGCGCGGCGCTTGCGCCACCAGATCACCACGCCGGTGACCGACAGCGCCGCCACCACGAGCCCCATCGCCGAGATCAGGATGCGGCCGGGCAGGCCCAGGATTCTTCCGGAATGCAGCGGGAACTGCATCTGCACGAAGATGTCGGCCGCGGTGCCGACCCAGGGCAGCCGCTCGCCGAGCGGGCGGCCGTCCTCGCTGTCGTAATACAATTGCGCCGGCCCGACGCCGGCGGCGCCGTGATCGTCGCCCGGCTTGAAGAACTGGGCGGCGAATACGCCGTGCGCCGGGCCGTAGAACAACGAGCCGAGCGGCGCGGTGAAGCCGCGCGCCTTGCCGTCGGCTTCCGCGCGCGCGGCGATCTGCGCGAAACTCATCTTCGGCTCGATCGGATCGTCGAGGCTGCGATACGGCCGCTGCTCGAACGGCGTCGGCGTGTAGTTCGACACCGTCTTCATGATCGGCGAGAACACCTCGAAATACAAATTCAGCGAGAACGCCGTGAAGGCGACCACGAACAGCACCGCCCAGGTCCACAGGCTGAAGGCGCGATGGATGTCGAAATTGATCCGGTAGGCGCTGCCCGAGGTTTTGATCTTCCAGGCCGGCGCCCAGCGCGCCCAGAAGCCCTTGCCGAGTTCGCGCTTCACCGACGGCGCCTGCCCGGCGCGTAGCAGCCGCCGCGCCGGCAGCGTCAGGTAGAAGCCGACGAAGCAGTCGATCGTCCAGATGATCGCGATGATGCCGAGCAGCCGCGCGCCCCAGCGGTCGCTGCCCCAGAATTCGGGAATGTGCATGGTGTAGTGCAGCTTGTAGAGAAACGAGACGAAGTTCTCGCTGGTCACCGGCCACACCGCGCCCCAATAGCGGCGCCCCAGTTCGGCGCCGGTGTTGGGATCGAGGAAGATCTGGTTGTAGTCGAGCGGGTAGCGCTTGCTGGTCGACGGATCGATCCGCGGCTGCACGAAGAACGCCAGCGAATGGCCGGGCTCCGGCGTCATCGGAAAGAAGATCACGCGCGCGCGCGGATCGCGGCTCTCGATCTGCTTGACGAGGTCGACCGACGCCATCGCCGGCCCGGGCGTCGAGACATCGTAGAACTTGGCGTTGAGCGTCTCGTCGATCTCGTGGTCCCACGAGATGATCGCGCCGGTGACGCCTGAGAAGAACAGAAAGGCGGCGGTGAGTAGTCCGGCCCAGCGGTGCAGTCGCCCGAATATCGCTCTCATGCCGAACCGGCCCCATCCGTTGTCGTTGCGCGCTGGCGCGAAGCCGTCCGGCGCCAGGCAGGACGAGCTCCGATGGAGTTACCGCGTTGGGCTGTCGAGTGCAGGTCTCGTGTTTTGGAATCGTTCAAACGGAACCGGCAAGCGGCCGGGCATTCCACCGCCGCGGCCCGTGACGAGGCCCGGCGATCATGGCGATTGACGCCGCCGGTCAGGCCGACCAGCGGTCCTCCTCCTCCTGTGCCGCCTGCTCGTTGAGACGCTCGGCGATGTTCTCGGCGAGCTTCTCGGTCTTCGCCTCGGCGATGGTCTCGCCGTCCTGCGTCGTCACGGCGGTGTGGTCGGCATGGACCGGAAAATCATCCGGGTCGAGCGAGTGGTCATTTGGCTTCTCGGCCATGAGCCTGTCCTCCGCGACATGAACCAGCGCGTCATCTTGCGCATGCGACAACGCGCGACGGGCGCTTTGGTGCCCCCCGCCCAGCACGCGCTTACGTCCACATGTTGGACATTTTTGACGCTGCTGCTCTAACAGTTGGACAGATTTCCGAAGTTCATCATAATAGGTGGATGATCGAGGACCCGCAGTCGCCTGTCGCGTTCGCGCCCCTGCCCGCCGGAGCCATGCTGGCGGACAGCGCCGGCGATGCCGCGTTCGCCACCACGCTCGCCAAGGGCCTGATCGTGCTCGAAGCGTTCGACGCCGGCACGCCGCTGCTCGGCAACATGGAGATCGCGGTGCGCACCGGCATCCCGCGGCCGACGGTGGCGCGGCTGACGCATACGCTCGCCGAACTCGGCTATCTGCGGTTCGACCCTGCGCTGTCGAAATACGGCGTCGGCCCCCGGGCGCTGCGGATGGCGCATCCGCTGCTCGCCGACATGCCGTTCCGTCAGCTCGCCCGGCCCCTGATGCAGGATCTGGCGGCGAGCGTGCGCGGCACCGTCTCGATCGGCCTGCTCGACGGCCCGTCGGTGATCTATGTCGAAACGGCTCGCTCCGGCGATGTTGGCCCGCACAGCCCGGACATCGGCATGCCGATCCCGGTGGTGCGCACCGCGATGGGCCGTGCCGCAGCGTCGCTGCTGCCGCCCGACGAGGCCGAGCTGCTGGCGCGGCGGATCGCTGCGGCCGACCGCTCGGCGTGGGAGCGCGACGGCGAGTTGTATCGCGCCGGCCTGGCGCAATGCGCGCAGCGCGGCTTCTGCACCTGCTTCGGCGACTACATGCCGTCGATCCACGCCGTGGCGGCGCCGCTGTTCCGCTCCAGCCGCTTGAAGCGGACGTTTGCGATCAATTGCGGCATCCCGGAATTCCGGCTGCAGCCGGGCCAGCTCGAAGCCGAGATCGGCCCGCGCATCCGCGCGCTCGCGGCCGCCATCCGCGCGATGTTTCACGAAGCCGACGCCGCGGCCGCGCCACGGTTGCGGCAGAGCCGGAACGCGAGGTGAGATGCGCGCCGCAACGGCGCGGCGAAGCGATCTGAACGGCCATCGACAGGTCCGCCGGCTCAACGAGCGGACCGGAACAACGACGGAGGAGACATCATGATCTTGACCCGCCGCTCCCTGCTCGCCTCGGCCGCGGCACTCGCCGCAACGCCGAAGCGCTCCGCTTTCGCCGCCGACGAGTGGCCGACGCGGATCGTCCGGATGATTTCGCCCTATGGCGCCGGCGGCGCCAACGACATCTCGCTGCGTATCTTCAACGAGTACTTCGAACGCGACCTCAAGCAGCAGTTCATGGTCGAGAACAAGCCCGGCGCCGGCACCCGCATCGCCAACGAGACGGTGGCGCACGCCGCGCCCGACGGCTACACGTTCCTCTACGCCGCCGCGCCCTACGCCACCGCCGAGGCGCTGTTCGGCAAGCTGAACTACGCGCGCAGCGAGCTGCGCCCGGTGGCGATGGCGGTGGTCGCACCGATCTTCCTGATCATCAACGCCAAATCCGACTACACCACGCTGCCCGAGCTGATCGCCTACGGCAAGGCCAAGAAGGACGGCCTGACCTTCGGCTCGCCGGGCCCCGGCTCGCAGCCGCATCTCGCCGCCGAATTGCTGTTCAGGACCGCCGGCGTCAAGGGCCTCAACATCCCGTTCCGCGGCGATTCCGCGGCCTATACCGAGCTGCTCGCCGGCCGCGTCGACGCCACCTTCACGGCGATCAGCACCGCGCTGCCGCACATCAAGGCCGGCAATTTCCGCGTGCTCGGCGTCGCCTCGGCGGAGCGCAGCACGATCTATCCGGACGCGCCGACGCTGGTCGAGCTGGGCTTCCCGCAGATCGTCGCCGCCGGCTGGTACGGCTTCATGGCGCCGGCCGCCACGCCGGCGCCGATCGTCGCCAAGCTGGAGAGCACGGTGCTGCGCGCGCTGCAGGACGCGACCGTGACGCAGAAGCTGCTCGCCCAGGGGCTCGAAGCCCACGGCCGCAGCGGCGCCGACTTCGCGACCTTCATCGACGACGAAACCCGCAAATGGAGCAAGCTGATCGAGGACGCGGGCCTGAAGGGACAACCATAGCGCCGGCCGGGTCGTGCCCGGCGGTCGGTTACGACTCAACAAACAAACCAAGAAGCAACAAAGAGGAACACCATGAGGAAACGACTCGTCGGGCTCGCCGCCGCGGCGGCCATCGCATTGTCGGCCCCGGCCGCGCATGCCCAGAAGAAATACGATACCGGCGCCAGCGACACCGCGATCAAGGTCGGCCAGACCGCGCCGCTGTCGGGCCCGGCCTCGGCCTATTCGTCGATCGCCAAGACCCAGGCCGCCTATATGCGGATGATCAACGAGCAGGGCGGCATCAACGGCCGCAAGATCGACCTCATTCAGTACGACGACGCCTATTCGCCGCCGAAGACGGTGGAGCAGGTTCGCAAGCTGGTGGAAGGCGACGAGGTGCTGCTGACCTTCCAGATCATCGGCACCGCGCCGAACGCGGCGGTGCTGAGATATCTCAACGGCAAGAAGGTGCCGCAACTGTTCGCCGCCACCGGTGCGGCGCGGTTCACCGATCCGAAGAATTTCCCGTGGACGATGGGCTTCAACCCGAGCTACTTCGTCGAGGGTCGGATCTACGGCCAGTTCATCCTGGCGAAGCATCCGAACGCCAAGGTCGGCGTGCTGTGGCAGAACGACGACCTCGGTAAGGATTATCTGGCGGGCATCAAGGCCGGGCTCGGCGACAAGGCGGCGCAGATGATCGTCGCCGAGGCATCCTACGAGCTGAGCGAACCGACGATCGATTCGCAGATCCTCAAGATCCGGGATTCCGGCGCCGACCTGCTGTTCAGCGCCGCGACGCCGAAGCAGGCCGCGCAGGCGATCAAGAAGCTCGCCGAGATCGGCTGGAAACCGGTGCACATCATCGACATCAATGCCGGCTCGATCGGCGCGGTGCTGAAGCCGGCCGGGCTGGACGCCTCCAAGGGCGTGATCAGCGTCGGCTACGTCAAGGAGCCGGACGATCCGCAATGGGCGAACGATCCCGGCAACCGGCGCTATCTCGACTTCATGGCGAAATACTATCCCGAGGGCGACCGCAATTCGAGCTTCAACGTCTACGGCTACATCACCGCCCAGTTGCTGGTGCATGTGCTGAAGCAGTGCGGCGACACGCTCACCCGCGACAACGTGATGTACCAGGCGAGCCACATGACCAAGGTGCCGCTCGACATGCTGCTGCCCGGCATCAGCGTCACCACCACGCCGACCGACTATCGGGTCAACAAGCAGTTCCAGATGGCGACGTTCGACGGCGAGAAATGGGAACGCTTCGGCGACATCATCACCGACGCCGCCAAGGAGTAGCGCGTCCAATTTCGGCGTTGCACGCGAGCGGACGCAGCGCGCTCGCGATCCCGGCGCCGCAATGGCGGGCCGAGGCGGCAGGGCACAGCCCGCCCCCTCGCCCGCTCACGGGCTTAGAGCAGCTCGGGTTCGATGGAATCACCGCCGTCATCCTGAGGTGCCCGCTGGGCCGCGCCATGCGCGGCGCTGCGGGCCTCGAAGGATGAGCCGCAAGCGCCTTGGCCGCATCCTTCGAGGCTCGCTGCGCTCGCACCCCGGATCAAGTCCGGGGCAGGCTCTCAGGATGACGACTCCGCACGCGAGAATGCCGCGTTGCTTCAGTCATTCGATGACGCGCTCTTAGAACGACGTTCCGCCGCCGAATTTGAACTCCTGCACGGTGTCGTATTTGCCTTTCGACAGTGGGATGGCGTAGTCGAACCTCAACGGGCCGAACGGCGACGCCCAGATCAATCCGACACCGACCGAGCTGCGGACGATCTTGCTGTCGTCATATTGCAGTCCGCAATGCGGGCAGGCGGACGAATTCACTTCGCCGGTCGCGGCCCACGAGGTCGGGCCCTGATAGCCCCACAACGATCCCGCGTCGGCGTACACCGCGCCCTTCAACCCGACCTCTTTGGGAAGGAACCAGAACGGCATCTGCAATTCGAACGACGCGCCCCAATATTTCGTGCCGCCCAGCGAATCGCCCGATTCACTCATGCTCCAGTAACTGATGTCGCGCGGTCCGATGCCGTTCGTCGCAAAGCCGCGCACCAGGTTCGCGCCCATCTGGAAATGATCCAGCATCCTGATCTCGTTGTTGCCGAGCTTGCTGAGCACGCCGCCTTGCAGGTGGATCAGGCCGACGATTTCGGCGACCAGCGGCGTGTAGTATTTCGCGTCGCCCACGGTCTTCAAGTAGGTCACGTCGCCGCCGACGCCGGCGAAGTCCTGGCGCAAGTCGAGAAGAAGCCCGTCGGTCGGATTCTTGGTATTGTCCAGCGTATTGTAATTGAGCGTGTAGCCGATCGACGAAGTGATTTTGGCGCCGTCGGCCAGCTCCTTGCGGACCGGCAGGCTGGTTTCGCCGTCGGCGTAGCAGCCGTAGCCGTAATACGATGAACCGCTCGCATTGGTCGGGTCGACGCCCCCCAGCACTTCCTTGATGTAGGCCGGGGTCGGATTGTAAGAGAGGGAGGTGTTCGCGGCGTTGTTGTTGCAATTGTTGTAGGCGTCCGACAGCGTCACCTTTTGTTGATACAGCGAGTATCGCAACTGCAGCGACAAATCCTCGCGCAACGCGATGCCGAGACGGGGCGAGAACCCCAGCGTCGTCATATCGTAGCTGGTGTAGCTGTTCTGAAGTTGCTGCTTGTAGTAGAGGTCCAGCCCCAGCGCGAGCCGGTAGTCGAACAGATACGGCTCGACGATCGACAGCGACGCGCCCCGCGAATACTGCCCGTAGGACACCGACACCTTCCCAAACAGACCGCGCCCCATCAGGTTGCGTTCGGAGACCGACACCTCGCCCAGTGCGCCGTCGCTGGTCGAATAGCCGCCCGAGACCGAGAAATCGCCGGTCGACTTTTCCTCGACCTCGACGGCGAGGATGACGCGGTCGGTCGACGACCCCGGCTCCGTGACGATCTTCACCGACTTGAAGAAATCCAGGTTCTTCAGGCGCCGCTCGGCGCGGTCCACCAGCGCGCGGTTGTAGGCGTCGCCTTCGGCGACATCGAACTCGCGCCGGAGCACGTAGTCGCGCGTCCGCGTATTGCCGCGGATCTCGATCCGCTCGATGTAGATGCGCGCGCCCTCATCGGCGTTGAAAGTGACCGACACGGTGTGCGAGTCGAAGTTGCGGTCGCCGCTGGGCTTCACCACCGCGAAGGAAAATCCGCGGCGCGAGGCCTCGATCTGCATTTCCTCGACGGATTTTTCCAGCAGTTCGACGTTGTAGAGCGCCCCGGCCTTGACGCGGGAATAGCTGCGCAGCCAGTTCGGGTCGAAGCCCGGGATATTGGCGCGGAAATCGACCGACCCGATCCGGTACTGCTGCCCTTCCTCGATCTTGAAGGTGATGAGGAAGCCCTTCTTGTCGGGATCGAATTCGGTCAGCGCGGCCACCACCTGCGCGTCCGCGAAGCCGTTCTTGAGATAGAACCGCCGAATCAGGTCGCGATCGGCTTCCACCCGATCCGGATCGTAGATGTCGTTACTGGCGAGAAAGCTCAGGAAGTTGGTTTCCCGGGTCCGGATCACGTCCCTCAGCCGCGACGCCGAAAACGCGACGTTGCCGACGAACTCGATCGACTTGACGCCGGTCTTCGCGCCCTCTTCGACGCGAAACACCAGGTCGACGCGACCGTTCGGCCGGTCGATCACTTCCGGCGTGACGCGAACGTCGTAGCGACCCGAACGTCGATAGATCTCGGCGATCCGCAGCGTGTCCGACTGCACCACCGCTCGCGACAACGCGCCGCGCGGCCTGGACTGCAGCTCGGCTGAAAGCTGTTCGTCCTTGATCTTCTTGTTGCCCTCGAACACGACCCGACCGATCACCGGATTCTCGACCACGGCCACCACCAGACGGCCTCCGGCGCCGTTGATCTTGACGTCCTGAAACAGGCCGGTCGCGATCAGGCCCTTCAGCCCGTCGTCGAGCGCCGACGGGTCGAGACGGCCGTCGGGGCCCGGCTTGAAATAGGAGCGGATGGTGTCGGCCTCGACACGACGATTACCCTCGACGACGATGCTCGCGGAGGCGCTGGATGCGACCTGCGCGGCAGCCACGCCCGCCATCGAAGTCACGTCCGACGCCAGCAGCGTCGCCGCGAAGAGTAACTTGGCAATTGTCGTGCCCCACCGACGTATCATTCCCGACCTCGTGATCTACCAGTGTTCTGATGATGCGATCGGCGTGGCGGCGGTATGGCCTCCGGATTTCGCAATCGTTGCTGAGAATTGAGAATCATATTCGTGGTTCGGGCTCTATCGGCGCGAGTTCTGCGCCGTAGAGGCGCGAAACGACGACATCGGGCCGTCGCCGGGCTCATCACGGCAATCTTCCGACATGTTCGCGCGATTTACTTCTGTGCCGGCCGGTGCGATGGGCGACTGATGAACCCTTCACCGGTGGATGGACGCGATGAATAGGACGACGAGGACGAGCAGGATTTCGGCCGCGGTTTTCGCCATGATGATGTCGCTGGGCGCGCTCGACAGCAGCCCCGCCGCGGAGCGCCGACCACATGCGTCCTCGTCCGTGTACGACTACGGACGTGACGGCCCGAACCGAACGCATCAGTCGGGACCGCGCACGCGGGTGTACGTGACCAAGCGATCGTGGCTCGACGGCGGCACGGAAGTGCTGCCCGGTGACCGCAAGTTCAGCGACTATGCGTTCCCGCCCGGCTATTCGTTCGCCCGCGACAACAACAATCGGCCGCTCGATCGCAGTCCGCTCGATCCCGCGTCCGACCTCGGCGGCATCGCGCGCATTCCGTTCTAGAGCCCGGTTCCGATAAAATCAGAACCGGAGCTCTGGATTCTCGATTTGACGCGTTTTCTTCACGCGAACCGGTATCCACTTCGCTCGAAAACGCTCTGAAGCGAGCGATCCGGCGGCGGTTCGCCGAGCGCGCCGAGCCAGTCGCACACCGCCTCCGGCATCGTGTGCACATGCCCCGGGAACGGCGCCGCGGCGAAGCCGACATGGCCGCCGTCGTCGGGCTGCCACAGCGTGACATGGTCGCCGACCTGATGCGCCGCCGGCAGCGAGGCGCCCGGCACGAACGGATCGTTGCGCGCATTCAGCACCAGCGCCGGCACGCGGATCCGGTGCAGATGCGGCCGCGCCGAGGCCCGCGTCCAGTAATCGTCGACGTCGGCAAAGCCGTGCAGCGGCGCCGTGAAGGCGTCGTCGAAGGCGCGCAGCGTGGTGGCGGCTTCAAGCCTGTCGCGGTCGAACAGGCCGGGATGCTGCGCCCATTTCGCCAGCGCGCGCGGCTTCATGGTGCGCAGGAAGTTGCGGGTGTAGATCTGCCGGTTCAGCCCCCGATCGATCGCTTCCCCCGCCGCGATCAGATCGAGCGGCGCCGACACCGCCGCCACCGCGCGCACGGTTTGCGCCGCGCCCTCGCCGGCTTCCTCGGTCCAGCGCAGCAGCGCGTTGCCGCCGAGCGACACGCCGGCGGCGAACACCGGCGCGTCGGCGCGCGCGCGGATCTGGCCCAGCATCCAGCCGATCTCCTCGAAATCGCCGGAGTGATAGGAGCGCGGCGCCAGATTGATCTCGCCCGAGCAGCCGCGGAAATGCGGAATGCTGAAGCGCCAGCCGCGCGCCTGGGCCGCCTGCGCGAAGGCGATCGCGTAGCGGCTCGACGACGAGCCTTCGAGGCCGTGAAACAGCACCAGCCACGGCGCGCCGGCGCCGCCCGGCAGATGATCGACGTCGATGAAATCACCGTCCGGCGCGCGCCAGCGTTCGCGGTCGAGCCGCAGCGCCTCGGCCGGCCGCGGCCGCGCGGCCAGCGCCGGCCAGATCGTTTGCAGATGGCCGCCGGGCAGCCACCACGGCGCGCGATAATGGCGCATGAGAGTCAGCGTTCGAGACACGGGGCGGGCACACCGCCCCGGTAGCCTGCCGCCACCGGCGGGGAAGCGTCAATACCTTCGTGCCGAATCCGGATCGGACAGGGCGCGATCCCGGTTGCGTCACGGCGGCTTCGCAGTAAGCTCGGCTCACAACAGCCACGGAGCTGCAGCCCCGGGCGAACATCGAGGAAGCCTCATGAAGCCACAAGACGCGGGACATTTTCGCGACCTGTCCCCCGATGAACTCGAGGTTCTCGCCGCCGTCGAATGGGCGCAGGCCGCTGCCCTGTCCGGCGGGCCGAAGGGGCTGGTGATGAAATCCGCCAGCGAGATGCATGCGCGCGCCAAGATCAAGCGGATGCTGCTGAGCCAGGTCCCGACCCGGCACTGACGCACCGCCCCGGTTTGATCGATCGCGTATCGGCCGCGCGGCCGACGTGCCACAATCCGGCAATGCCGCCGCAACTCGCCCAGTGCCCGAACAGCCGAGGCGCCTATGTGGTGGCGATCGCGATCGCGTCGCCGCTGGAGATCCGACTCGGCAAGGCCGCGCCGATCCTGCTGCGTCCCGGGCGCTATCTGTATTTCGGCTCCGCCTATGGCCCCGGCGGCTTGCGTGCGCGGCTCGGCCGGCACTTCCGCAAACACAAATCGATCCGCTGGCATGTCGATCAGTTGACCACTGCCGGCGAGGTGCTGGGCGCATGGGCGGTGCCGCAGGGCGATGAATGCGCGCTGCTGCGCCGGCTGGATGATCTGCCCGTCCCGATCGACGGCTTCGGCGCCAGCGATTGCGCAACCTGCCGCAGCCATCTGCTGCGCTGGCCGCGCCGCGTCCCGCGCCGGGCGATCGTCGTCGCGCTGGCGGCCGATACCGGCGTGCGCCCGGTCTGGCTGCCGGCAGGCGGCTGATGCGCGCCGGGTCGGCGCGTCGGGACGCGATGTTTGCGGTGCCGGATTTCTCAGCGCCGAACTGATCTGGCGCAATGCGGCAAGTCGCGATCCCCGGTTGATGTGCGGCGCCTATTCGTCCGCAGTTCCGATCAGGATCATGTCATGCCGATCTACGGTTATGTCTGCAACAAATGCGGCCACCGCTTCGAGACGTTGCTCTACGCCAACGAGACGGCGAGCTGCCCGACCTGCGCAAGCACCGATCTCGATCAGCAATTGTCGCTGATCGCCCGGCCCGCCAAGGCCGGCCCGGAGGTCCCGATGTGCGACGGCGCCGGCGGCTGCGGCCGCTGCGGTCCGGACCTCTGCGCCTGACGGGCGGCGGATGCGGTGACCGGGCCTCGATTGCTCCATCCGCAAACGACAGCGGCAAAGCCCTGCGGCGTCATTCCCGCGACGGAACCGGCTCCGCCGCGGAACGACCCGCCTAGCGCGTTGTTCTTCCCGCCGACGATCCCCGATCCAAGGTAGTGAAGATGGTGCAGATCACCCGCGACTTCGACAATCCCGGCCGCGCCAATGCGGCGCTCGACGACCTCAGATCGCAAGGCTTCAACACCGCCGAGCTCGCATCCGGACCGGACGGGCGCGGCAAGACGACGCTGCGGATAGAGCCGCCCTTCGGCACCGCGGTGCGCGTCGAGCAGATCCTCGATCGTCATGCCAATGGTGCGCCGGCGACGGCGCCGCGCGCGACGACTCCGGTGACCGCGCCGCAGCCCGCCGGGGTCGTGGTGGCGCCGAAACCGCCGCAGCCACCTTCGCCTTCTGCGTCATCGGCTCAGCCCGCCGGCCGGGCTTCGGCGAAGCGCGAGACCGACACCGCCGTGACGGCCGGATCGGAGGCGCCAAAGTCCGCCACGTCGACTCGCAACGGCACTACCACCGGAACGAAGAGCGGCCCGCGCACGCTGTCGCAGCTACTCGGCATTCCGGAACTGATCGATTCCGATACGTTCTTTTCCGGCTTCCCGCTGTTGATCCGGCCGACGCCGAAGCGGCCGGATCAGCCGCCGGCGAAGCCGAGCTGATCGGCCCGGTCGCCGCGCGTCGCGCAGGTTCGGCTCAGTCGGATTTTTCCGACGTCCGGGTGCTGTTGCGGCGCGAAGCGGCGGCGCTGGCGCCGGCCTCCGTGCAGGGGATCTTGGTCCAGCTGCCGTCGGGCGCCTTCATGTAGGAGCTGCAACCGTTCGACGGCGGCTCCGCGAGACTGCCCTGATGCGCCTGATTGTTGGCCAGCGCGGAGCCGGCGAACAACGTCGCCGCGGCGATGGTGGCAACGCTGATGGATGTGATGCGGGTGGTCGTCATGATCCGGTCCTCCTGTCGGAACGGGCCGGACTATCAAGACAGATTGTGACAAAATCTTGCAATTGCGGCACGGCGGGCCGCCTTGCTGGATAGCTTTGCTTAATACTCCGCAAATACGCCGAACCGCGCGCCGCGCGCTGGTACGCTTGCGCACAGGGCCCGTGCTCAGCGCTGCAGGACCTCGCGGCCGGCGCGGGTGCGGTCCTGCCAATTGTGTCGTACCAGTTCCGGATCGACGTGTTCCTCGACCGGCCAGCCGACGCAGAGATAGCCGATGAACTTCCAATCCGGCGGCACGTCGAGATCGACGGTGACCGTCTGCGGATCGAGGATCGACACCCAGCCGACACCGAGGCCGAGCGCCCGCGCCGCCAGCCAGAACGTCTCGATCATCGCCACGACGGAGTAGTCCAGCGCCTCCGGCATGGTCTGGCGACCGACGCCCTGGCCCTGCTCGGTGGCGCGATCGCAGAACAGCGCGAACTGCCGCGGCGCGACGTCGATGCCTTCGAGCTTGAGCCGGGCATACAGCGCGGCGCGCTCGCCCTGATACGCGCCGGCGGCGGTCTCGTTGCAGCGCAGGAAGTTGTTCCGCACCTTGGTCCGCATCGCCGGACTGTCGACGCTGACGAAACGCCACGGCTGGCTGTTGCCGACCGACGGCGCGAGCTGGGCGAGGTCGAGCAGATGCTCGATCAGCGCCGGATCGACTCGGTCGGGACGGAAGCGCCGCACATCGCGACGCCACGCGATCAGTTCGGCGAATTTCTGCTGGAACGCCGGGTCGAACACCGGCGGCTTGGGGGCGGCGGCAACGGTCGCCTTCGCGTCGGACATGGCATCCACCTTGGCATCCACCTTGTGTTCGAGAGCGCTCACAGTTTGCCCGCCAGCACGTCGGACAGATCGGCGACGTCGGTCAGCAGCCGCGATGCGGCGCGGACCAGCGGCACCGCCAGAATAGCGCCGGTGCCTTCGCCGAGCCGCATGTCGAGATCCAGCAGCGGCGACGCCTGCAGCGCCTCGAGCGCGAGGCTGTGGCCGCGCTCGGCAGAGCGATGCGCGAACACGCAATAGCCGCGCGCGTCCGGCGCAAGCCGGACCGCGAGCAGCGCCGCGGCGGTGGCGATGAAGCCGTCGATGATCACCGGGCGGCGCTGCGACGCCGCGCCGAGCACGGCGCCGGCCATCATGGCGATTTCCAGCCCGCCGAATTCGCACAGCACCTCGAACGGCGCGGTCGCATCGCTGCGCGCGGCGGCCTTCTCGATCGCGGCGCGCTTCTTCGCCAGGCCGGGCGCGTCCTGTCCGGCGCCGACGCCGATGCAATGATCGAGCGGCGCCGGCGCCAGCCGATGCAGCAGCAGCGACGACGACGCGGTGTTGCCGATGCCCATCTCGCCGAGCGCGATGATGTCGGCGCCGGCCTTGATCTCGGCGATTGCCAGCTCGCTGCCCCGGGCCAGCGCCAGCGCGGCCTGTGCGATGGTCATCGCCGGCTCGCACGCCGCGTTGCCGGTGCCTTTGCGCACCTTGGCGTCGATCAGGTCGGGGTGCGCCGGCAGGTCGGCCGCGACGCCGGCGTCGATCACCCGGACGTCGACATGGGTCGCGGCGGCGAACGCATTGGCGCAGGCCCGGCCGGCCAGATAGGTCATCACCATCGCCACCGTCACGGCGGACGGATATTGCGAGACGCCCTCTTCGGTCAGCCCGTGATCGCCGGCGAACACCATCAGCACCGCATTGTCGCCGCGCGGCGGCGCCGGATGCCGCATCGCGCCGAGTTCGACCGCGAGATGCTCGATCCGGCCGAGCGAGCCCGGCGGCTTGGCCTTGCCGTCGACCCGCGCCCGCAGGGCGGCGCGCAGGGCGCGGTCCACCGGCATGATCGGCGGCGCCTGCCAGGCAACGAGAGTGTCGGTCTGCATCGGGGTCCCCTGCTTCGTGACGCCGGGCAACTGACTCGTCCCGGGGCCGCACGTCAACATTACCTTCGCGTGGTTGACCGCGACGGATGCCACAGCTAGCGTGGCCGGCGATGGTCCTTCCGCGAGGAAGGTGAAAAGGGAATCCGGTGCGCGAACGCTCTGCATTGAGCGATCTCAATCCCGGTGCTGCCCCCGCAACTGTAAGCGACGAGCCCGCGCCTCGGCCACTGGGATTCCTCTAAGGACTCCTGGGAAGGCGGCGACAAGGGCAGCGACTCGCGAGCCAGGAGACCTGCCATCGCGAATTGTGCTTTGGCGGCGTCGGGGCGGGGTGCACCGGACGGAAAGCAGGGCGGTGGCGCCATTCGCCACCCCGCGCGATCCGACAAAGCTCGAAGCCGCAAGGCGTGCCGAGAGCGAGGGCATGAATTTCAGCCCGGACGACAGACCTACCACCGCGCAAGGCGTTGAACCAACCGACGCACCGGCCTGCCCCACCGGGCCGGTGATGATCAGCGTTTGCACCAGTTGCAAGGCTTCCGACGGCGGCAACGCCGGCGCGCCGCTGCTCGACGCGATCCGGGCCGCGCTCGGCGCCGCCGCCGATCTGCAGGTGCGGCCGGTGCAGTGCCTCGGCGTCTGCAAGCGCCCGGCCACCGTCGCGGTGTCGAGCGCAGACGGCTACAGCTTCCTGTTCGGCGATCTTTTGCCCGACAGCGGCGCCGAGGCGGTCGCCGCCTTCGCCGCCGCCTATCGGGACAGCGATTTCGGCCTGGTGCCGTGGCGGCAGCGCGCCGAGGTGCTGCGCAAGGGCATGGTGGCGCGGCTGCCGCCGCTGCGCTGGTCGCCCGCCGACGGGCGCGCCCCGTCATGACCACACTCCTCTCCACGCTGGTGCTCGGCGGCGCGCGCTCCGGCAAATCGGTGTTCGGCGAAAAGCTGGTCGCCGACAGCAGCCTTTCGAAGATCTATCTCGCCACCGCGACCCGCAGCGACGACGAGATGACCCAGCGCATCGCGCATCATCGTTCTCGCCGCGGTGACGGCTGGACCACGATCGAGGAGCCGCTGGCGCTGGTCGATGCGCTGACCCGCGAGGCCGGCCGCGGCCGCGCCGTGCTGGTCGACTGCCTGACGCTGTGGCTGTTCAACCTGATGGAAGCCGGCCGCGATCCCGAGGTCGAGGCCAAGCGGCTGACGCGTTTTCTCGGCGTCGCCGCCGCGCCGATCGTGCTGGTCTCCAACGAGGTCGGGCTCGGTCTCGTGCCGGAAACCCCGCTCGGCCGCGCCTTTCGCGATGCCCAGGGCCGGCTCAACCAGACCATCGCCGCCGCCGTCCCCCATGTCGTGTTCGTCGCAGCCGGCCTGCCGCTGTGGCTGAAGCAGGAGAGCTGATCATGTCCGCCCGTGTCCCCGTCACCGTGCTCACCGGCTTTCTCGGCGCCGGCAAGACCACGCTGCTGCGCGCGCTGCTCAATCAGTCGAGCGGCCGCCGCATCGCCGTGATCGTCAACGAATTCGGCGACGCCGGCTTCGACGGCGCGCTGGTCGAGGATTGCGGTGACGCGGTCTGCGCGCCCGGCGACATCGTCGAACTCACCAATGGCTGCATCTGCTGCACCGTGGCCGACGATTTCATTCCGACGATGGAGAAGCTGTTGAATCGCGAGCGCCCGCTCGACGCCATCGTGATCGAGACCTCCGGGCTGGCGCTGCCGCAACCCTTGCTCAAGGCGTTCGCCTGGCCCGCGGTGAAGACCCGCGCCACCGCCGACGGCGTCGTCACCGTGGTCGACGCGCTGGCGCTGGTCGAGGGCCGGATTCCGCTCGACGACGATCACGTCAAGGCGCTGCGCGACGTCAGCCATGACGACCCGATCGAAGAGGTGTTCGAGGATCAGCTCGCCTGCGCCGATCTGGTGGTGCTGTCGAAGGCCGATCTGGTGACGCCGGAACAACTCGCAGAGCTCGAGGCGAAGCTCAAGGCCAAGTTGCGGCCCAACGTCCGCATCGTGCCGTCGCACGGCGCGCTGGCCCCGTCGGTGCTGATCGGGCTCGGCTCCGCCGCCGAGGACGATCTCGCCGCCCGCGCCGGGCATCACGCCGAAGGCGAAGAGCACGACCACGACGATTTCGATTCGATCGTGGTGACGCCGCAGCCGGCGGACGATATCGACGCCATGCGCAGCCGCGTCGGCGCAGCGCTCGGCCTCGACGGCGTGCTGCGGGTCAAGGGCCATGCCCGGATCGCCGGCAAGCCGGCGCCGGTGGTGGTGCAGGCGGTCGGCACCCGCATCGACCTCGCCTTCGCCCGCCCCGACGCGCAGCGCGCCGACCATCTGGTGGTGATCGGCCTGAAAGGCTTCGACGCCGACGCCGCGCGGCGCGCGCTGGCGGGCGCGTAGCAGCATGCAAACCTCCCGGGCTCGTCATCCTGAGGCGCACGCCGTCTTCGGCGTGCCTCGAAGGACGACGAGCGTCGCGGCCCGCGGCCATCCTTCGAGGCGCGCAAGAAAGAGCGCGCACCTCAGGATGACGGCGGGATGCGTTGACGCGCACAGGTGCCCCGCATGCACCTGAAGCTCGACGCCAGCGCCGGCATCGACGACGGCGACGTCGCGCGCGATCTGCAGCAGGCGCCGGCCGAGATCGTGGTGCTGTCGGCGGCGGACACCGATCTGTCCGCCTTCGCCACGGCGCGGGCGACGCTGCCGGATGATTTCCCGAGCCTGCGGCTGACCAATCTGCTGGCGCTCGGCCATCCCGCCTCGGTCGATCTCTATGTCGAGCGCACGCTGCCACAAGCGAAGATCGTGATCCTGCGGATGCTCGGCGGCGAGGCCTATTGGCCGCACGGCGTCGAGAGCCTGCGCCGCGACGCCTTCGCGCGCGGCGCGCTGTTCGCCTGCATCCCGGGCGAAATGCACTGGAACGCCGACCTCGCCGCGCGCGGCAATGTCGACCCCGACGACGCGCATGCGCTGTGGCGCTATTGCACCGAGGGCGGCGTCGACAATCTGCAGCTGGCGCTGCGCTACGCCGCCTGGATGATCCTGCGCGGCGACCCGCCGCCGCCGCCGCGGCCGATGCCCGCCGCCGGCTTCTGGCCGACCGAGCCGCAACGCTCGCAGCGCAGCCGCGCGCTGGTGATTTTCTATCGCGCGCTCGCCGCCAGCGGCGACACCGCCGCGATCGCCGCGCTGCGCGGCGCACTCGATGCCCGCGGCCTCGACGTCGCCTGCCTCTATGTCACCAGCCTGAAGGATGCGCGCTCGATCGCCTTCCTGCGGAGCGCGCTCGCCGCCGCCCCGCCCGACATCATCATCAACGCCACCGCCTTCGCGACCGCGACCGCCACCGACGATGCCGGCGTGCTGGCGTCGGCGGATTGCCCGGTGCTGCAGATCGCGCAGGCCGGCATCAGCCGCGACAGCTGGCAGCAATCCAGCCGCGGCCTCAACCCGCGCGACCTGGCGATGCACGTGGTGCTGCCGGAAGTGGACGGCCGCATCTTCGCCGGCGCGGTCGCCTTCAAGCAGCGCGGCGACGACGACGGCGACACCGCGCCGACGATCTACCAGCCGCTCGACGACCGCATCGACGCCGCCGCCGATCTCGCCAAGGCCTGGGTGCGGCTGCGGCGGCTGCCGATCCGCAAGCGCCGCATCGGCATCGTGCTCGCCAACTATCCGAACCGCGACGGCCGGCTCGGCAACGGCGTCGGCCTCGATACGCCGCAATCGCTGTGCGACCTGCTGTTCGCGCTGCGCGCCGAAGGCTACGACACCGGCGATCTGCCGGCCGACAGCGCGGCGCTGATGCAGATCCTGCAGCGCGGCCCGACCAACGTGCTGGACGGGCGCGATCAGCGCATCGGCGGCGCCGCCTGGCCGATCGCCGACTACAAGGCCGCCTTCGCGACGTTTCCGGATGCCGTCCGCAACGCCGTGACCATGCGCTGGGGCCGGCCCGAGGCCGATCCGCACATCGCCGACGGCCGCTTCCGGCTCGGCCTGCATCGCTTCGGCAATATCCTGGTCGGGGTGCAGCCGGCGCGCGGCTACGGCATTGATCCGAAATCGAGCTTCCACGATCCGGACCTGCCGCCGCCGCATCATTACCTGGCGTTCTATCTGTGGCTGCGGCGCGAATTCGACGCCCATGCGGCGATCCATCTTGGCAAGCACGGCAATCTCGAATGGCTGCCCGGCAAGGGCGCCGGGCTGTCGCGCGACTGCTTTCCTGCCGCGCTGCTCGGGCCGCTGCCGCATCTGTATCCGTTCATCGTCAACGATCCGGGCGAGGGCATCCAGGCCAAGCGCCGCACCGCCGCGGTGATCGTCGATCATCTGACGCCGCCGATGGCCCGCGCCGAACTGCACGACGAGATGGCGCGCATGGAGGCGCTGGTCGATGAATACGCGCTCGCCGCCGATCTCGATCCCAAGCGCGCCGACGTCATCGCCGAAGACATCCTGTCGCTGGCGCGTGCGACGCGGCTCGATGCCGATGTGGCGATCGATCGCCAGACCCCGACGCTGGACGCGCTGCGCGCGATCGACGCGCATCTGTGCGACCTCAAGGAGATGCAGATCCGCGACGGCCTGCACATCTTCGGCCGCACCCCGCAGCCCGCGCAGCGCGACGAGCTGCTGGTGTCGATCGCGCGACTGCCGCGCTCCGACCTGAAGCCGCAGGACGCCTCGCTGCATCGCGCGCTGGCGACGGATCTGGGCCTGACCGATGCGCAGGGCGGCGCGTTCGATCCGCTGACCCGCGATCTGGCCTCGGACTACACCGGCCCGCGCCCGGCGATGCTCGCCGATCTCAGCGACAGCCTTTGGCGCACCACCGGCGACACCGTCGAGCGCATCGAATTATTGGCGTCTCGTTTCGTCACGGCTCTTCCACGAGCACAGCCCAACCCTCTCCCCTTGCGGGAGAAGGTGGCACCGACGCAGTCGGTGCCGGGTGAGGGGTCGCAGCACAACGAGAGTCAGCCCCCCCTCACCCGGCCGAGCTTCGCTCGGCCACCCTCTCCCACGAGGGGGGAGGGTGAAGAAGCCTGGCCCCATGCCCAGCCGGTTCTCGACTGGATCGCGGCCTCGCTGCGTCCCGCGATCGAGGCCTGCGGCGACGCCGAGCGCGATGCGCTGCTGCGCGGGCTCGGCGGCCGCTTCGTCCGGCCCGGCCCGTCCGGCGCGCCGACCCGCGGCCGCCCCGATGTGCTGCCCACCGGGCGAAACTTCTTCGCGGTCGACGTCCGCGCGGTGCCGACGCCCTCGGCCTGGCGGATCGGCGCGCTCGCGGCCGAGCGGCTGGTCGAATCCTACTGGCAGGCCGAGGGCCAGTGGCCGCGCGCGATCGCGCTGTCGGCGTGGGGCACCGCCAATATGCGCACCGGCGGCGACGACGTCGCGCAGGCGCTGGCGCTGATCGGCGCGCGCCCGACCTGGGAGGACGCGACCGGCCGCGTCACCGGCTTTGCGGTTCTGCCGCTGTCGGAACTGAAGCGGCCCAGAATCGACGTCACCTTTCGCGTCTCCGGCCTGTTTCGCGACGCCTTCCCGGTACAGATCGACCTGATCGCCAGCGCGGTGGCGGCGGTCGCGGCGCTCGACGAACCGGATGACGCCAATCCGATCGCCGCCCATGTCCGTGCCCGCACCGCCGAACTCGTGAACGCCGGCCTCGACGCCACGCACGCCCGGCAGCAGGCGACCTTCCGCGTGTTCGGCTCGAAACCCGGCGCCTACGGGGCGGGGCTGCAGGCGCTGATCGACGACGGCGGCTGGGACAGCCGCGGCGATTTCGCCGACGCCTATCTGGCCTGGGGCGGCTACGCCTATGGCGCCGGCCGCGAGGGTGACGAGGCCCGCGACGCCTTCGCCGCGCGGCTGAAAGCGACCCAGCTCGTCGCCCAGACCCAGGACAATCGCGAGCACGATATCCTCGACTCCGACGATTACTACCAGTTCATCGGCGGCCTCGCGGCCACCGTCGAGACGCTGAGCGGCGCGGCGCCGAAGATCGCCCATGTCGACACGTCGCGCCCCGAAGCGCCGCTGTCGCGGACGCTCGCGCACGAAATCTCCCGCGTGGTCCGCGGCCGCGCCGCCAATCCGAAATGGATCGCCGGCGTGATGCGGCACGGCTACAAGGGCGCCTCCGAGATCGCCGCGACCGTCGACTATCTGTTCGGCTTCGCCGCCTCGACCGACGCGGTCGGCAGCCATCATTTCGATCAATTGTTCGCCGCCTATCTCGACGACGAAAAGGTGCGCGACTTCATGCGCGACGCCAACCCGGCGGCGTTGCGCGACACCGCCGAACGCTTCGCCGAGGCGCTGCGGCGCGGGCTGTGGACGCCGCGCAGCAACCACGCCGCCGACCTGCTCGCCGAGTTGTTACTTCAGAAGGAATCCGCATGACCGACGCCGCGCCCGATCGCGACGACAACGCCCGCCACGCCGAGAAGGCGAAGAAGCGCAAGGCCGCTCACGACAAGAAGCTCGAAGGCATGGTCGCCGACAAGGGGCTGCTGATCGTCCACACCGGCACCGGCAAGGGCAAGACCTCGGCCGCACTCGGCATGGTGTTCCGCCACATCGGCCACGGCATGCCGGTCGGCGTGGTGCATTTCACCAAATCGGAGAAGTGGGACACCGGCGAGGCCAAGCTGCTGGCGCAGTTTCCCGATCTGGTGACGCTGCACATCATGGGCGAAGGCTTCACCTGGGAGACCCAGGACCGCGAACGCGACGTCGCCGCCGCCCGCGCCGGCTGGGAGCGCGCCAAGGAGCTGATCCGTGACGACCGCCATCGCATGGTGCTGCTGGACGAACTCAACATCGTGCTGCGCTACGACTATCTGCCGATCTCCGAAGTGATCGCCTTCCTGCTCGACGAGAAGCCCGCCGACAAACACGTCGTCATCACCGGCCGCAACGCCAACCCGGCGCTGATCGAGATCGCCGACCTGGTGACCGAGATGACGCTGGTGAAACATCCTTTCCGCAGCGGCGTGAAAGCGCAGAAGGGCGTGGAGTTTTGAGCGCTCACGTGGCACCGCGCGTCTCTTACCCTCCCCCTTGCGGGGAGGGTGGACGGCCGCAGGCCGGCCGGGTGGGGGTACCCCGAGCACCGTGCTCGCGGCACCCCCACCCCGGCCTCCGCTTCGCTCGGCCGACCCTCCCCGCAAGGGGGAGGGGTTACATGGGCGCCGTGCTCACATGACCCCCACCCCCGCGCTGATGATCCAGGGCACCTGCTCCAATGCCGGCAAGTCGACGCTGGTGGCGGGGCTGTGCCGGGCGCTGGTGCGGCGTGGACTACGCGTCGCGCCGTTCAAGCCGCAGAACATGTCGAACAACGCCGCCGTCACCGCCGATGGCGGCGAGATCGGCCGCGCCCAAGCGGTGCAGGCGCGCGCAGCGAAGCTGCCGCCGAGTGTGCACATGAATCCGGTGCTGCTGAAACCCGAGACCGACACCGGCGCGCAGGTGATCGTGCAGGGCCGGCGCTTCGGCCGGCTCGGCGCCAAAAACTTTCTGGACAAGAAGGCGGCGCTGCTGCCGCACGTGCTGGACAGCTTCGCGCGGCTGGCCCGCGACGCCGATATCGTGCTGATCGAGGGCGCGGGCTCCCCGGCGGAAATCAATCTGCGCGCCGGCGACATCGCCAATATGGGCTTCGCGCTGGCCGCCAATGTCCCGGTGGTGATCGCCGGCGACATCGAACGCGGCGGCGTGATCGCCAGCCTCGCCGGCACCCATCTGGTGCTCGACGACGACGAACGCGCGCTGGTGCGCGGCTATCTGATCAACAAATTCCGCGGCGACGTTCGCCTGTTCGACCACGGCCTGACCGCAATCACGCAGCTGACCGGCTGGCCGTCGCTCGGCGTGGTGCCGTGGCTGCCGCAGGCGGCGCTGCTCCCGGCCGAGGACGCGGTCGATCTCGACCGCGCCCGCGCCTCCGAAGCGACGCGCATCATCGCGGTGCCGATGCTCGCCCGCATCGCCAATTTCGACGACCTCGATCCGCTCGGCATGGAGCCCGGCGTCAGACTGGTGTTCGTGCCGCCGGGCCAGCCGATTCCGGCGGAAGCCAGCGTGGTGATCATCCCCGGCAGCAAATCGACGCTGGGCGACCTCGCCTTCCTGCGCGCGCAGGGCTGGGACATCGACATCGCCGCCCATGTCCGCCGCGGCGGCCATCTGCTCGGCCTGTGCGGCGGCTATCAGATGCTCGGCCGCTCGATCGCCGATCCCGACGGCCTCGATGGCGCGCCCGGCACGGTCGACGGCCTCGGACATCTCGATATCACCACACTGATGCAGGGCGACAAATCGACCACGCTGGTCGGCGGCACGCATGTCGCCACCGGCGCGCCGGTCGAGGGCTACGAGATCCACCTCGGACGCAGTTCAGGCCCCGACTGCGCGCGGCCGGTGGTGACGATCGACGGCCGCCCCGACGGCGCGATCTCGCGGGACGGCCGGGTGCAGGGCACCTATCTGCACGGCCTGTTCGCCAGCGACGCCTTCCGCAAGGCCTGGCTCGCCGGCCTCGGCATCGCCTCCGAGCTTGCTTACGACGCGCAGGTCGAAGCCGCGCTCGACGCGCTGGCCGATCACCTCGACGCGCATCTCGACATCGACGCGCTGCTGACGATCGCGCGGTCGCGTCAGAGCACCAATGCCAGCGCCGCGTAGATCAGCGCCTGCAAGACGCAGGCGGCCAGCAGCAGCCGCAGCGCACGGCCGATATCGGCCGGCGTCGCGGCGACGCGGCCTTCGGCATTGAGCGGCGGATCGTCCACCACCCGGCCGCCATAGATGCGCGGCCCCGCCAGCGCGACGCCGAGCGCGCCGGCCATCGCGGCTTCCGGCCAGCCGGCGTTCGGCGAGCGATGCTTGCGCGCGTCGCGGCGCATCACCGCGAAGGCCCGCTTGATCGCGCCGCCCGCGACCGGCGCGAGTGCGGCGATCAGCACGCCGGACAGCCGCGCCGGGATCAGGTTCAGCCCATCGTCGAGCCGCGCCGCCGCCCAGCCGAATGAGCGATGCGTCGGCGTCAGATGGCCGATCATCGAATCCGCAGTGTTGACGACCTTGTAGATCAGCAGCCCCGGCAGCCCGAACAGCGCCAGCCAGAACACCGGAGCCACCACGCCGTCGGAGAAATTCTCGGCGCAGGATTCGATCGCCGCGCGGCAGACCCCGGTCTCGTCCAGTACCTCCGGATCGCGGCCGACGATCAGCGACACCTTCTGGCGTGCCGCCGCGAGCCCGCCCTCGGCGAAGGCATCGCGCACCCGGGCGACGTGTTCGTACAGACTGCGCTGCGCGATCAGCGTCGACGCCAGCACGCCGACCGCGATCCAGCCGCCCCAACTCTGCCGCAACGGCGCCTGCAGCAACACGCCGAGGCCGCCGGCGAGCCCGACCAGCAGCCCCACGGCCAGAATGCCGGCGAGTTTGCGCCGCCCCTCGGACCAGGCGTCGCGATTGAGCGCGCGATCGAGCCGGCCGATCAGCGCGCCCATCAGCACCACCGGATGCGCCATCCGCTTCCACAGCCAGTCGGGATCGCCGATCAGCGCGTCGATCAGCAGCGCCACCAGCACGATCAGCAGCGCGTTCGAGTCGATCAACATGTCAGCGCTCCAGCCGCGTCAGTTCGGTGGTCAATCGATCGAGCGCATCGGCCAGCATCGGCCCGCCGCACACGGTGAGATTTTCCGGAATCGTGAGGCGCTTCGACGGCGGAAACAAGCCTTCGAGCGCCGGGTGCAGCACGAAGGCGCGGCCTTCGTCCTCGGCGAAATCGCTCGCCTCCGACACCAGCAGATAGTCCGGCCGCAGGCTCACCACCGCTTCGAGCGAGGCGAAGCCGCCGAGCCTGATGCCGAGCCCATCGGCGGCGTTGACCAGCCCCACCGTCGCCAGCAACGACGTGATCAGGCTGCCGCTGCCCGACACCCAGCCACGCCGCTCCAGCGGCAGCACGCGAAACGGCTTGTCGGACGTGGCTTTCCGCGCCCGCGCGATGGCGGCGTCGATCCGTGCATTGGCGGCGGCCGCGCGATCCGGATGGCCGACCAGGTCGCCCATCATCGTGATCTGCGCCCTCGCCTCGTCGAGCGTGCGCGCCGCGTCGAATTCGACGACGCGCTGGCCCTGCTGCTTCAGGAATTCCCGCGTCGCCCGCCGCGTGTAGCGGCCGCCGACGACGATGTCGGGTTTTAGCATCAGCACGTCTTCGGCCTCGCCCGACAGCTTCGGAAACCGTCCGGCCTGAGCGGCCAGATAGGATTGCGCCGCGTCGCGCGCATAGGGGCTGAGACCGAGGATCTGATCCGGATCGGCGAGCGCGATCAGCAACTGATCGGTGCAGACATTGATCGATGCGAGCCGCGGCCGCGGCGCGGCGATCGCCGCGGTCGACAGAGCCGCGATCAACGCCGGCGCGAGCGCGAGCCACGCGCGGGCGCGCATCGGTCAGACCCCCGCCCAGGGCAGGATCACGCCGCTGTCCTGATAGTCCGCCCGATAGGCGCTGACGCGAAACACCTGCCGCAGCACGTCGTCCGACAGCGCCTGATGCGGCGTGCCCTGCGCCGCTAGCCGCCCGGCCGCCATCACCAGAACCGTGTCGGCGAAGCGCGCCGCGAGGCCTAGATCGTGCGTCACCACGATCACCAGCGTGCCGGCATCGGCCGCCTGCCGCAGCGTCCGCATCACGTCGAGCTGATAGCGCGGATCGAGCGACGCAGTCGGCTCGTCCGCCAGCACCACCGGCGCCTCGACGGCGAGGACGCGCGCCAGCGCGACGCGGCTGCGCTCGCCGCCGGAGAGTTCGGTGACGTTGCGATCGGCGAACGGCTCGGTTTCGGTGATCCGCATCGCCCGCGCGACCGCCTCGGCGTCGCGCGGCGACAACCGCGCCGGATCGGTGGCGCCGTGCGGAAACCGGCCGAGCGCGACCACGTCGCGCGCCGGCAGCGGCCAATGCACCAGATGGCCCTGCGGCAGATAGCCGAAGCGGCGCGCCCGTTCTCGCAATGGCAGCGCCGCCAGCGCGTCGCCGCCGATCGTCACCTCGCCGCTCGCCGCGATCAGTCCGGCCAGCGCGCGCAGCAGCGTGGTCTTGCCCGCGCCGTTCGGCCCGACCAAAGCGACCAGATGGCCGCGCGCGAGATCCAGCGAGACGCCGTGCAGCACCTGCCGGCCGGACAGCGCGACGCCGAGGTTTCGCGCGGCGAGGAAGCCGTGTCCGCTCATGCGACGCCTCCGCCCAGCGCGCGGCGCTCGCGCATGATCAGATACAGGAAGAACGGCACGCCGATGATCGAGGTCAGCACGCCGACCTTGATGTCGGTGGTCGACGGAATGATCCGCACCGCGATGTCGGCGGCGAGCAGCAGCGCGGCGCCGGCGAGCGCGCTCGGGATCAACAAGCGCGCCGGATCGTGGCCGATCAGCGGCCGCACCAGATGCGGCGCCACCAGGCCGATGAAGCCGATCGTGCCCGACACCGACACCGCGCCGCCGACGCCGAGCGCCGTGCCGGCGATCACGATCAGCCGCAGGCGCGCGACGTCGACGCCGAGACTCTGCGCGGTTTCCTCGCCGAGGCTGAGCGCCCGGAACGCGGCGCGCTGGCTGAACAGCAGCGCGGCGCCTACGACGATGAAGGGCAGCGCCAATGCGACGTGGCGGAAGCTGCGGTCCTCCAGCGAGCCGAGCAGCCAGAACGCGATTTCGAGGCTGGCGAACGGATTGTTCGACAAATTCATCACCAGCGCGGTCGCCGCACCGGCGAGGCTCGAGATCGCCAGTCCCGCGAGGATCAGCAGCAGCAGGCTGGCGCTGCGGCCGGCGACCGTGAGCAGCACGAACACCGAGACGAACGCCATGGTGATGCCGGCGACCGGCAACGCATAGGAGCGGACATCGGCCCAGCCCAGCGCAATGATCAGCACGGCGCCGAACGCCGCCGATTGCGGCGCGCCGAACAGCGACGGCGACGCCAGCGGATTGCGCAGCAGGCCCTGCAGCGCCGCGCCGGACAGGCCGAGAATGCCGCCGATCGCCAGCGCCAGGATGGCGCGCGGGAGGCGAATCTGCTGCACGATGATCTGCTGCACCTCGCCGCCACGGCCGATCAGCGCATCGATCACGGCGAGCGGCGACAGCTTCACCGGGCCGACGCCGAGCGAGCCGAGCGCGAGCAGGCCGACCACGATCATGAGCGCGGCCGTGACCGCCGCCGCGCGTGACGCGGGATTTGGACGCATCGTCATATGGCGGTCATTTCTGCACGACGGGCGCGCGTTCGTCGAGCCGGTGATAGCCATTGGCGCGGTAGATGATGGTCGAGACGATCCAGCTCGCGACGAACAGGCCGACGATGCCGTAGCCGAGCACGCCGAGATTCTCGTTGAGCTCGGAGATCCACTCCCAGAACGCGCCTTCGAGATGCAGCCGCCCGCCCAGCAGCCCGAGCGTCTCGATGCCGCCGATCACGATCGCGACCAGCACCGAGACCGAGGTGATGGTCATGTTGTAGTACAGCTTGCGCACCGGGTTGCGATACGCCCAGCCATAGGCGCCGAGCATCAGCACGCCGTCGAGCGTGTCGACCAGCGTCATGCCGGCGGCGAACAGCGCCGGAAACACCAGGATCGACCAGTGCGAGATCGACCCCGAGGCGTTGGCGGCGAGGCCGAACAGGCTGATCTCGCTGGCGGTCTCGAAGCCGAGCGCGAACAACAGCCCGATCGGATACAGATGCCAGCTCTTGGACACGAAGCGGAACAGCGGCCGGAACAGCCGCGCCAGCCAGCCGCGCTGCTGCAGCAGCGCGTCGATGTCGGCGTCGTGAACCACTTCGCCGGCACGAACTTTCTTGAACGCGCGATAGACACCGCTCAGCACCACCAGATTCGCGATCGCGATCGCGAACAGGAACAGCGCGGAGGCCGAGGTGCCGATCACGCCGCCGATCTCGCGATAGCCGGAGAACCGCTCGGTCAGCGAATTGGCCGCCAGCGCGATCGCCAGCGACGCCACCAGCACCACGGTGGAATGGCCGAGCGCGAAGAAGAAGCCGACCGCGACCGGCCGCTTGCCCTCCTGCATCAGCTTGCGGGTGACGTTGTCGATCGCCGCGATGTGATCGGCGTCGAGCGCGTGGCGCAGGCCGAGGCTGTAGGCGAGGACCGCGGTGCCGATCAGCACCGGCTGCCCGGCGAAGGCGGTCAGCGCCCAGGCCCAGGCGGCGATGTTGGCGATCACCAGCCCGCCGAGCAGGGCGACGAGCCGAAATCGAAATCCATCGGAAGCGGGCGAAACGGCGGTGGTGGGAGGAGGAATATCGCGGGCAATGGTCTCGGACATCGGGGTCCCCGAACGGTGAGCAGTTTCCTGTCACCCATGCGGCGGACCGCCCCAGCCGCGCGCACCGCACGCTGGAAGATGACGTGGCTCAGGCCGGTCTCCTGGCTCGCGGGTCGTCGCAATCCCTCGCCTTCCCGCGCCCGATCGGCGCAGTGGCATGATGAAGGATCGCTCGCCGCCTACAGTTGCGGGCGCAGCGCCGGCTTGGGGCACCGCCTGAGGCGCCCGGACCGGCTTCCCTGTGCCGGGAGACTCCCGGCACACCTGAACGGTTCGATAGGAGGGCGACGCACCTGCTTTGTCAATCGCCGCCTTGGTCGGGAGCGGTGCGCTTTACGCCGGCGTGCTGAGCTTGAGCCCGATCATGCCGGCAACGATCATCGTCAGGCACAGCATACGAACCGCGGTCGCCGGCTCGCCATACACGGCCATGCCGACCACGATGCTGCCGGCGGCGCCGATCCCGGTCCACACCGCATAGGCGGTGCCGAACGGCAGCGACTTCAGGGCAATGCTCATCAGGCCGAAGCTCGCGAGGATCGCCACCAGCGTGCCGAGCGCCGGCCAGAATCTGGTGAAGCCGTCGGAGTGCTTCAGGCCCACCGCCCAGACGATCTCCATGAGGCCCGCGGCAAGCAGCGCGAGCCATCCGCTCATGGCGAGCGGCGCCGCGACGGCAGCGTCAGCACAGCGGCCTGCGCGTAGCCGCGATAGGGCCGGTCGAATGTCAGCCCGGCGCCGATGCGCGCCGCGATCTGCATCAGCGTCGCTTCGAGCTCGTCGCGCGGGGTGACGTCGAACAGCGCCAGCCAACGGCGCAGCGCGCGGCGAACGAAGACCGGCAGACCGCTCTGGTCGCCGAAATCCACGATGTGCAATTGCCCGCCCGGCTTCAGGCTGGCGATCGCCCGCTCGATCACCGCGGTCCAGTCCGGGATCATCGACAGGCTGTAGGAGATCATCACCCGGTCGAACCCGATCGGCTGGCCGAACACCGCCTGCGCGGTGAAGTTGGTCGCGTCGCCATGGGCGACCTTCGCCGAACCGCTCAGCCCGGCGCGCTCGATCCCGCTGATCGCCGAGGTCAGCATCTCGGTCGACACGTCGAATCCATAGAAGCGCGCATTCGGGTACCGGGTCGCAGCCTCGATCAGATTGCGGCCGGTGCCGCAGCCGATTTCCAGCACGTTGTCGCCGGCGGCGGGGGCCAGTGCGGCGATCAGTTCGTCACGACCAAGAAGATAGTACCGGCGCGTGGCATCATAGATGTGCCGCTGATAGCGATACATCCGGTTCATGCGCGAGGTCGCGTCGACCGGCCAGGCCGACCGCGCAGCGACGTCGGAGTTGATCATGGTCACGGAGAGCGCCCTCGATCTGGAATCATCCGCCATTCATCGTCGTTTGCGACGACACGACGATGACAGCGACCGCTCCGTTCCGCGCGCCACTGTCGCAAAACTGCAGTGCACCGCGGCTATTCTCGAACGATTGCCGATTCGAGGGTGGTATGAATACGCAGCAGCTCATCGCGGATGCGGTCCGCAACAGCAAGGATCGTAGTGAGTCGACGATCTGGGATCGTCTGTTTTCGATCTGGTTCCGTCGTCTGGTCTATACCCAGATCTGGGAGGACCCCGAGGCGGATCTCGCTGCGCTGCAACTGCCGATCGGCTCGACCATCGTCACGATCTCGTCGGGCGGCTGCAACGCGCTGTCCTATCTCACCGCGAAGCCCGCCCAGGTGTTTGCGGTCGATCTCAACGAGGCGCATCTGGCGCTGCTGAAGCTGAAGCTCGCCGGACTGCGGGCGCTGCCGGACTACGAGCAGTTCTGGCGCTTCTTCGGCGAAGGCACTGCCGACGACAATTCCGATCTGTATCGGCAACGGCTGCGGCCGCAGCTCGACGGCGACGCGCGCAGCTATTGGGACGAGCGCGACTTCCGCGGCCGCGCGCGCTATCGCTACTTCACCGACGGCTTCTACCGTCACGGCGCACTCGGCAGCTTCATCGGCTTCGCGCATCTGCTGGCGAAGTTCGCCAAGATCGACCTGTCGGCCCTGCTCGAGGCGGCGCCGGAGTCGCCGGAGCGCCAGGCGGCGCTGCAACAACTCGACCGACTGTTCCACTCGCGCTTCGCCAAGCTATTGACGCGGACGCCCGCCCTGCTGTTCAGCCTCGGTATTCCGCCGCAGCAGCGCGAACTGCTCGGCGGCGACCAGCCGCTCAACGAGGTGCTGCATCAGCGGCTGCTGCGGCTGATCAACGTCTATCCGAACGAAACGAATTACTTCGCCTGGCAGGCGCTGAGCCGGCGCTATCCGGGCCCCGGCGACACCTGCCTGCCGCTGTATCTGCAGCGGAGCCGCTACGCGCAGATGCGCTCGGGCGCCGGCCTGATCATTCCGGTGCACCAGAACCTGCGCGTGTTCCTGGAAAATCTGCCCGCCCGGCAGATCGACGCCGTGGTGCTGCTGGATTCGCAGGACTGGATGGCGCCGGATGAAATCCGCGCGCTGTGGGACGCGATCGACCGGGCCGGCAAGGATTCCGTCCGCGTGATCTTCCGCACCGCGGGCGCCGAATCGCCGCTGGAAACCGAGCCGCTGGCGCCGCTGCGCGAGGTCTGGCGGCGTGACGCCGAGCGCAGCGCGCTGGGCTTCGATCGCGACCGTTCGGGGATCTATGGCGGTTTCCACTGCTACACACGACGCCCCGGCGCGAACTGATCGGACTGCGCAGCACGCGGTCTCTCGTCGAAACGCGGGCTCCGTGCGCAGCTCGCCCTCTCCCCAGCCCTCTCCCGCAAGCGAGCGGGAGAGGGGGCGGGCTGTGACTGCCTTGCCGAATGCCGCCTGATCGGGCAAGACTCGCGTCATATTTCGCAAGTTTGACGGGGCCGGTTTGATCGACAAGCTCGAGCTGCTGCTGGCGCTCGCCAAGGAACGCCATTTCGGACGGGCGGCGGAAGCCTGCGGCGTCACCCAGCCGACGATGTCGACCAGCATCAAACAGCTCGAGGAAATCCTCGGCGTGATGCTGGTGCAGCGCGGTTCGCGGTTCCTCGGCTTCACGCCGGAAGGCGAACGGACGCTCGACTGGGCGCGCCGCATCGTCGGCGATACGCGAGCGATGCGCCAGGACATCGGCGCCATGAAGGGCGAGCTGTCGGGGGAGCTCCGGATCGCCGCGATCCCCACCGTGCTGGGCATGGTGGCCTCGCTCACCACGCCGTTCCGCGCGCGCTATCCGAACGTGCGCTTCAGCGTGCTGTCCTGCACCTCGTCGGAAGTGCTCGGTCTGCTGGAGAATCTCGAGGCGGACGCCGGGCTCACCTATATCGAGAACGAACCGCTCGGCAAGGTGCACAGCATCCCGCTGTATCAGGAAAGCTACCGGCTGATCACCTCGCCCGACGGCATGTTCGGCGATCGCGATCAGGTGACCTGGAAGGAAGTCGGCCAGGTGCCGCTGTGCCTGCTGACCCCGAACATGCAGAACCGCCGCATCATCGACCGCGCGCTGCGCGAGGCCGGCACCGAGGCGCATCCGACCCTGACGTCGAATTCGATCATCGTGCTCTATACCCACGTCAAGACCGGGCGCTGGGCCAGCGTGATGCCCGCCAAGCTCGCCGAAACGCTCGGTCTCGGCGACGGCGTCCGCACCATCCCGATCGTCGATCCGATGGTGTCCTACAGCATCGGCCTGGTGGTGCCGCAGCGCGAGCCCTACACGCCGCAGGTTGCGGCGCTGATGCAGACCGCGCGCGACATCGCGCCGACGCTGCAGAGCTGATCAGCCTCTCCCGCTTCATTATCGTTTCCGTATCGCACCATTGGACAGCTTTATTGATTCTTTGAACAATTCTTATTCTCATCGGGCGAGCCACGACGACGAAGAGCGCCGATGCAGAATGAACCATGGGATCCGACCCGCGCCGCTGAGATCATCGCCGGGTTGACGCACAAGGAAGGGCCGACGCTGGTGATCCTGCACGCCTTGCAGGAGGCGTTCGGCCATGTGCCGGCGGCCGCCGAGCCGATGGTGGCGCAGGCGCTCAACCTGTCGCGCGCCGAAGTGCACGGCGTCCTCACCTTCTATCCGGATTTCCGCCGCACCCCGCCGGGCCGCCACGTGCTCAAGCTGTGCCGCGCCGAGGCCTGCCAGGCGGCCGGCGGCGACGCGCTCGCCGCGCGCGCCGAAACCCGGCTCGGCGTGACCTTCGGCGCCACCACGGCCGACGGCGCGGTGACGCTGGAGCCGACCTATTGCCTCGGCCTGTGCGCCACGGCGCCGGCGGCGATGCTGAACGAGCGCGTGATCGGCCGGCTCGATGCCGGCAAGCTCGATGCGCTGCTGACGGAGGCGCAGCCATGAGCCTGCGCGTCTTCATCCCGCGCGACTCCGGCGCGCTTGCGGTCGGCGCCGACGAGGCCGCGGCCGAACTCACCCGCGTCGCCCATGACCGCCACCTGCCGCTCGATCTGGTGCGGCCCGGTTCGCGCGGGCTGTATTGGCTGGAGCCGATGCTCGAAGTCGATACGCCGGCCGGCCGCGTCGCCTTCGGCCCGACCACAGCGGACGACGTGGCGTCGATCCTCGACGCGATTCTGTCGGATGGCGAGCATCCGCTGAAGCTCGGCCTCACCGAACAGATCCCCTGGCTGAAGCGTCAGACCCGCCTCACCTTCGTCCGCTGCGGCATCATCGATCCGCGCTCGATCGACGATTACCGGGCGCATGGCGGCTACAAGGGCCTCGAACGCGCGCTGAAGATGAGCTCGGACGCGATCATCGACGACATCGTCAAATCCGGCCTGCGCGGCCGCGGCGGCGCCGGCTTCCCGACCGGCACCAAATGGCGCACCGTGGCGCAGGCCGGCCGCGGCCAGAAATACATCTGCTGCAACGCCGACGAGGGCGACAGCGGCACCTTCGCCGACCGCATGCTGATGGAGGGCGATCCCTTCATGGTGATCGAAGGCATGACGATCGCCGGCATCGCGGTCGGCGCTACCCGCGGCTACATCTATATCCGCTCGGAATATCCGCATGCGGTCGAAGCCATGAATGCGGCGATCGAGGCGGCGCGCCGCACCGGCTATCTCGGCGATCACATCTGCCATTCGACCGACTCCTTCGACATCGAAGTGAGGGTCGGCGCCGGCGCCTATATCTGCGGCGAGGAGACCTCGATGCTGGAAAGCCTCGAGGGCAAGCGCGGCACCGTCCGCGCCAAGCCGCCGCTGCCGGCGCACAAGGGCCTGTTCGGCCGGCCCACCGTGATCAACAACGTGCTGACCTTCTCGGCGGTGCCGTACATTCTCGACGGCGGCGCGCAGGCCTATGCGGATTGCGGCATGGGCCGCTCGCGCGGCACCAAGCCGATCCAGCTCGGCGGCAACATCAGGCACGGCGGGCTGTTCGAGGTCGCGTTCGGCATCACGCTCGGCGAACTGATCGACGACATCGGCGGCGGCACGCTGAGCGGCCGCCCGGTGCGCGCCGTGCAGGTCGGCGGGCCGCTCGGCGCGTACTTCCCGCGTGCGCTGTTCGACACGCCGTTCGACTACGAGGCTTTTGCTGCGCGGAGCGGCATGGTCGGCCACGGCGGCGTGGTGGTGTTCGACGACACCGTCGACATGGCCAAGCAGGCGCGGTTCGCGATGGAGTTCTGCGCGATCGAATCCTGCGGCAAATGCACCCCCTGTCGCATCGGCTCGACCCGCGGCGCCGAGACCGTCGACAAGATCATCGCCGGCGACAGGCCTGCGGCCAACATCGCCGTGCTCGAAGACCTCTGCAACACCATGAAGTTCGGCTCGCTGTGCGCGCTGGGCGGACTGGCGCCGATCCCGGTGCTCAGCGCGCTGGCGCACTTCCCGGAAGATTTCGGCCTCGCGCCGCGCCGCCTGCAGGCTGCGGAATAAAGGACGCCCGATGGCTCTGGTTCACGAAACCGATTTCGGCACGCCGCGCTCGCCGTCCGAGACGATGGTGACGCTGACGATCGACGGCCGCAACGTCAGCGTGCCCGAGGGCACCTCGATCATGCGCGCCGCGATGGAGATCGGCACCGCGATTCCGAAACTCTGCGCCACCGACATGGTCGACGCGTTCGGCTCGTGCCGGCTGTGCCTGGTCGAGATCGACGGCCGCAGCGGCACGCCGGCGTCCTGCACCACGCCGGTCGCCGACGGGCTGGTGGTGAAGACCCAGACCGCGCGGCTGAAGCAGATCCGCAAAGGCGTGATGGAGCTGTATATCTCCGACCACCCGCTCGACTGCCTGACCTGCTCGGCCAATGGCGATTGCGAATTGCAGGACATGGCCGGCGCGGTCGGCCTGCGCGACGTGCGCTATGGCTATAGCGGCGAGAAGCACCCGAATCCGGGGCTCGATGAGTCCAACCCTTATTTCACCTACGATCCGTCGAAATGCATCGTCTGCTCGCGCTGCGTCCGCGCGTGTGAAGAAGTGCAAGGCACCTTCGCGCTGACCATCGCCGGTCGCGGCTTCGACTCGGTCGTCTCACCGGGCATGCAGGAGAGCTTCCTCGGCTCGGAATGCGTCTCCTGCGGCGCCTGCGTGCAGGCCTGCCCGACCGCGACGCTGAACGAGAAGAGCGTGATCGAGATCGGCACGCCGGAGCGCTCGGTGGTGACGACCTGCGCGTATTGCGGCGTCGGCTGCACCTTCAAGGCCGAGATGCGCGGCGAGGAAGTCGTCCGCATGGTGCCCTTCAAAGACGGCAAGGCCAATCGCGGCCATTCCTGCGTCAAGGGCCGCTTTGCCTGGGGCTACGCCAACCACAAGGAACGCATCCTCAACCCGATGATCCGCGCCAGCATCAGCGAGCCGTGGCGCGAAGTGAGCTGGGACGAAGCGTTTGCTTACGCAGCTTCGGAGTTGAAGCGGATCCAGGCCACATACGGCCGCGATTCGATCGGCGGCATCACCTCGTCGCGCTGCACCAACGAAGAAACCTTCCTGGTGCAGAAGCTGATCCGCGCCGGCTTCGGCAACAACAATGTCGACACCTGTGCCCGGGTCTGCCATTCGCCGACCGGCTACGGCCTCTCCACCGCATTCGGCACCTCGGCCGGCACCCAGGATTTCGACTCGGTCGAGCACACCGACGTGGTGATGCTGATCGGCGCCAATCCGACCGACGGCCACCCGGTGTTCGCCTCGCGGCTGAAAAAGCGGCTGCGCGCCGGCGCCAAGCTGATCGTGGTCGATCCGCGCCGGATCGATCTGGTGCGCTCGGCGCATGTCGAGGCGGCGCAGCATCTGCCGCTGAAGCCCGGCACCAACGTCGCGGTGCTGACGTCGATCGCCCATGTGATCGTCACCGAGGGACTCACCCACGAGGCCTTCGTGCGCGAGCGCTGCGACTGGAGCGAATACGAGCACTGGGCGGCGTTCGTGGCGCAGCCGGCCAATAGTCCGGAAGCGACCAGCGCGATGACCGGCGTCGATCCGCAGGCGTTGCGCGAGGCGGCAAGGCTGTACGCCACCGGCGGCAACGGCGCGATCTATTACGGCCTCGGCGTCACCGAGCACAGCCAGGGCTCGACCACCGTGATGGCGATCGCCAACCTCGCAATGGCCACCGGCAATCTCGGCCGGCCCGGCGTCGGGGTGAACCCGCTGCGCGGCCAGAACAATGTGCAGGGCGCCTGCGACATGGGCTCGTTCCCGCACGAACTGCCGGGCTATCGCCACATCTCCAGCGACGCGGTGCGCGAGAGCTTCGAGGCGCTGTGGGGCGTGACGCTGAACAGCGAGCCGGGGCTGCGCATCCCCAACATGCTCGACGCCGCGGTCGATGGTTCGTTCAAGGCGCTCTACGTGCAGGGCGAGGACATCCTGCAATCCGACCCCAACACCAGACACGTCGCCGCCGGGCTCGAAGCGATGGAATGCGTCATCGTGCACGATCTGTTTCTCAACGAGACCGCGAACTACGCGCATATTTTCCTGCCCGGCTCGACCTTCCTGGAGAAGAACGGCACCTTCACCAATGCGGAGCGCCGCATCCAGCGCGTCCGCAAGGTGATGACGCCGCGCAATGGGCAGGAGGACTGGGAAGTCACGCAGCGGCTCGCCAATGCGATGGGCTTTTCGATGAGCTACGAGCATCCGTCGCAGATCATGGACGAGATCGCGGCGCTGACGCCGACCTTTGCGGGCGTGTCCTACGACCGGCTCGAGCAGCTCGGCTCGATCCAATGGCCGTGCAACGAGCGCGCGCCGGACGGCACGCCGGTGATGCACATCGACGCTTTCGTCCGCGGCAAGGGCAAGTTCGTCATCACCGAATATGTCGCCACCGACGAGCGCACCGGGCCACGCTTCCCGCTGCTGCTGACCACCGGCCGCATCCTGTCGCAGTACAATGTCGGCGCGCAGACGCGACGGACCGCCAATACGGTGTGGCACGACGAGGACCGTCTCGAAATCCATCCGCACGATGCCGAGCAGCGCGGCGTCAGGGATGGCGATTGGGTGCGACTCGCCAGCCGCGCCGGCGAGACCACGCTGCGCGCGCTGATCACCGATCGGGTCGCGCCGGGCGTGGTCTACACCACGTTCCACCACCCGGACACGCAGGCCAACGTCGTGACGACCGAGTATTCCGACTGGGCCACCAACTGCCCGGAATACAAAGTGACGGCGGTGCAGGTGACGCCGTCCAATGGTCCATCGGAATGGCAGCGCGACTATGCCCAGCAGGCGGCCGCCGCTCGCCGGATCGCGACGCCTGCAGAGGCCGCAGAATGACGCTGCGCCCGACCGCCCACAGCCAGCCGACCCGGACCTGGCGCAATGGCCGGATGCAGGACGGCACCCGCGCCGTTCCGGAGGAGACGCCGGTCGCGATCAGCTACAATGGCGGCACCCACGCGGTGATGATGGCGACGCCGGCCGACCTCGAGGACTTCGCGATCGGCTTCAGCCTCGGCGAAGGCGTGATCGCAAACCCATCGCAGATCGACAGCTTGGAGATCGTGCCGCTCGACGACGGCGTCGAATTGCGGATGTGGATCGGCGGCGCCGAGGGCGAGCGGCTGCAGCAACGCCGCCGCCATATCGCAGGCCCCACCGGCTGCGGCCTGTGCGGCGTCGATTCGATCGCCGAAGCGCTACGCCCGGCGGCGATCGTGCATGCCGGCGGCCGGTTCTCGCCGCAGCAGATCATCGCCGCGATCGATGCGCTGCCGCCGCTGCAAGCGCTCAATATCGAAACCCGCGCCGTCCACGGCGCGGCGTTCTGGACGCCGGCGCGCGGCGTCGTCGCCTTGCGCGAGGACGTCGGCCGCCACAACGCGCTCGACAAGCTCGCCGGCGCGCTGGCGCGGCAGCAGATCGTCGCCCGGGACGGCATCGTGCTGCTCACCAGCCGCGTCTCGGTCGAAATGGTGCAGAAGACCGCCGCGCTCGGCGCGCCTTTGCTGGTCGCCGTCTCCGCACCGACCGCGCTGGCGGTGCGGATGGCGAACGCCGCCGGCATCACGCTGGCCGCGATCGCGCGCGCCGACGGCTTCGAAGTGTTCACCCATCCCGGCCGGATCAGCAGCGGGACGAGCGAGGGAGCCGCCGATGTCGCCTGAGCGGCTGGTCCATATGGCCAATCAGATCGGCACCTTCTTTCGCAGCCAGGGTGCCGACAAGGCCGTGCCCGGTATCGCCGAACATCTGAAGAAATTCTGGGATCCGCGGATGCGCAAGGCGATCGTCGCGCATCTCGACGCCGGCGGCGAAGGCCTCGCGCCGGACGTCCGCGCGGCCGTGGAAGCGCTGCGGCCGCCGGCCGAGTAGTCGACGGCGGCGGCGATCCGCCCGCCCGACTTGGTCGGTCGATTCAGACGTCATCACCATGCCGACGCGACCGCCTTGCGGCACGGAACCTCCATGCGTTCGCCGACGGGGATCCCGCAGGCGCGGGAACGAATTCGCGCAATGCTCGTCAACACCGCGCGGCCTGCGCGTGGCGCTCTTCCCGTCGAAGCCACGTCCTCGGCAGCTCCGCGCGTCCCTTCCATCATGCACGCGCCGGACCACCGGCAGCGCCAGAGGCCCCATGGCTACCAAGAAGTCCTCCCCCAAGAATTCCGATACGACCTCCGCGACCATCGCCGATGCCAGTATCCAGCGCGGCCAGGGCGGCGAGACCCATCAGGTCGCCGGCGGCAAGACGCCGGTCCTGACCACCCGCCAGGGTGTTCCGGTCAGCGACGATCAGAACAGTCTGAAGCTCGGCCTGCGCGGGCCGACGCTGATGGAGGATTCTCACTTCCGCGAGAAGATCTTCCACTTCGATCACGAGCGGATTCCGGAGCGCGTGGTGCATGCCCGCGGCTTCGGCGCGCACGGCTTCTTCGAGGCCTATGAATCATTGGCCGATATCACCCGCGCCGACATCTTCCAGCGCGCCGGCGAGAAGACGCCGGTGTTCGTGCGGTTCTCGACGGTCGCCGGCAACAAGGGCTCGGCGGATCTGGCCCGCGACGTGCGCGGCTTCGCGGTCAAGTTCTACACCAAGGAAGGCAATTGGGACCTGGTCGGCAACAACATCCCGGTGTTCTTCATCCAGGATGCGATCAAGTTTCCGGACCTGATCCACGCCGCCAAGCAGGAGCCCGACCGCGGCTTTCCGCAGGCGCAGACCGCGCACGACAATTTCTGGGACTTCATCTCGCTGATGCCGGAATCGATCCACATGGCGCTGTGGATCATGTCCGATCGCACCATCCCGCGTTCGTTCCGCTTCATGGAAGGTTTCGGCGTGCACAGCTTCCGGCTGATCAATGCCGACGGCAAGTCCACCTACGTCAAGTTCCACTGGAAGCCCAAGCTCGGCCTCCAATCGGTCGCCTGGAACGAGGCGGTGAAGCTCAACGGCGCCGATCCGGATTTCCATCGCCGGGATCTGTGGGACGCGATCCAGACCGGCAACTACCCGGAATGGGAGCTCGGCCTGCAACTGTTCGACGACGCCTTCGCGGACGAATTCGACTTCGACATTCTCGACGCCACCAAGATCATCCCGGAAGAGCTGGTGCCGATCCGTCGCGTCGGCCGGCTGGTGCTGGACCGCACCGTCGACAATTTCTTCAACGAGACCGAGCAAGTCGCGTTCCAAACCGGCAACATCGTCCCCGGCATCGACTTCACCAACGATCCGCTGCTGCAGGGCCGCAACTTCTCCTATCTCGACACGCAATTGAAGCGGCTCGGCAGCCCGAACTTCAACGACCTGCCGATCAACGCGCCGAAGTGCCCCTTCCACACCTTCCAGCAGGACGGGCATATGACGCTGAACAATCCCAAGGGCCGCGCCAACTACGAGCCGAATTCGTGGGGCGCCGAGGGCGGACCGCGCGAGACGCCGAAGGGCTTCCAGACTTTTCCGGAAGAAATCACCGGCGAGAAGCGGCGCGCGCGCGCCGAATTATTCGCCGATCACTACAGCCAGGCGCGGCAGTTCTACATCAGCCAGACCGACATCGAGCAGACCCACATCAAGGATGCATTTGTCTTCGAACTGAGCAAGGTCGAGCGGCCCGACATCCGCACGCGCGTGCTGTCGCATCTGGTCAATGTCGATGAAGGTCTCGCCGCAATGGTCGCCGACGGACTCGGCATGGACGTGCCGGACGCTGCCGAACCGGCACGCGAGATCATCGCCGATCTCGAGCCGTCGCCCGCGCTCAGCATCCTGATGAACGGACCGAAGGACTTCTCGGGCCGCAAGATCGGCGTGCTGGTCAGCGACGGTACCGATGCCAAGCTGCTCGCGGCGCTGCAGGCCGCAGCCGCGAAGCACGATGTGCTGATCGAACTCGTGGCGCCGAAGGTCGGCGGATTCGAAACTTCAGATGGCGAGCGGATGCCCGCCAAGCAGAAGATCAATGGCGGGCCGTCCGTCCTGTATGACGCGGTCGCGATCCTCGTCTCCGAAGAGGGCGCGGCGCTGCTGCAGGGCGAGGCGACGGCACGCGACTTCGTCGCCGACGCCTTCGCGCACGCCAAGTTCATCGCCTATGTCGACACCGCGCAGCCGCTGCTCTACAAGGCCGGCGTCGAACCGGACGGAGGCTTCCTCGCCTTGAGCAAGCCGGCGGATGCCGAGCGCTTCATCAAGCTCTGCGGCAAATTGCGGTTCTGGGAGCGCGAAGCGTCCGTTCACGCGGTGTAGCTGTACTACACATCATGCTCACGAAAATCGGCCGGCGAACCCGGCCGATGTTTTCGTTGGGGCAGGCATGGTTCAGAGACGCATTGTGCAAGCGACTCCGCAACGAAACGGCCGTGCCATTCCGTTCGACGGAATGGAAGAATCCGCTCGCGACGGCGGCCGGGTTATTCTAGACAGCAAGGTGACCTTTCGCTCCGGACAACCACAATCGGTCCCTTTTCATGCTGCAAAACGCCAGCCAGGCCGTCGGCGAAATCACCCAGCGCTGGCGTGCGATCGACGCCACCGAGCGCCGCGCGGATCCGTTCGGCGCGATGCGTCGCGCGGGCCTGTTCCGGATCGGACTGCCGGGCGGTGACGCATCGCTGGATAGTTTTACGGCGATCGCAGTTGCCGAGCAGGCGATGGCCGCGGCGACCGGGGAACTCGGCCTGGCCACAGCCTTCGCCGGGCGGCAACTGATCGCGCGGTTCTTCATCGCCGGCTTTTCCGACGACGCGCAGCGCAGTGATCTGCTACCGCGCATCGCTACGGGCGATTGCTGGGCCGCGGTGGCGATCTCCGAGCCCGGTGCCGGCGCGCATCCGAAACATCTGCAGACCGCCGCCGAGCCGCAGGGCGACAGTTTCGCGATCAGCGGCCGCAAGGCCTGGATCACCAACGGCCCGGTCGCCGACCTCTTCCTGGTGCTGGCGATCGTCGCGATCGAGGACGGTCGCAAGCGCTACGGCCTGTTCGCCGTGCCGCGCGATACGCCGGGGCTGACCATCACGCCGATGCCGTCGCTCGACGTGCTGGCGCCGGCGTCGCATTGCGAGCTCACGCTGGACAATTGCGTCGTGCCGGCCTCGGCGCGGATCGGCGGCGCGCGCGACGCCTATCCGGCGATGGCGCTGCCGTTTCGCGACATCGAGGACACCGTCGGCACCGCGACCACCGCCGGCTTTCTGGCGTGGCTGCTGCGGGCGATCGCCGCGCAAATCGAGCCGAGCGAGGACCACGCGCTGCGGCTCGGGCGTCTCAAAGGGCAAGTCGCGCTGATCGAGACCGCGAGCCGCGCCGCCGTGCTGTCGCTCGACGACGGTACGCCGCCGGTGCCGGCGCGCCTGATCGGCATCCGCGCGCTGGCCGGCAGCATCGTCGACGACGTTCGCGCGCATTTCGCCGTGGCGCGGACCGACGACCGCATCAGCCGCGCGCTGGCTGGTTTCGACGTCCTCGCCAATGTCGCGCGCGAGCCGCGCAAGCAGCGGCAGATCACTCTCGGCCAATCTCTCTGGAGCGCACGACGCGAATGACCACACATCTGCCGACCTCCTCCATCGACGCCGTCACCGCGGGCCTCGCATCGGTCGGCTACATCGCCAGCCGGCAGATTGCGACCGCGGTGTATCTCGCCGAGAAGATCGAGAAGCCGATCCTGGTCGAAGGCCCGGCCGGCGTCGGTAAGACCGAACTCGCCAAGGCGCTGGCGGCCTGGCGCGGGCTGCGGATGATCCGGATGCAGTGCTACGAAGGCCTCGACGAGGCCAAGGCGCTGTACGAGTGGAAATACGCCAAGCAGTTGCTCTACACCCAGATTCTCAAGGACAAGCTCGGCGAAGTGCTCGGCGGCGCCGAGACGCTGGCGGGCGCGCTCGACCGGCTGCATGATTTCGGCGACGTGTTCTTCTCCAAGGAATTCGTCGAGCCGCGCCCGTTGCTGCAGGCGCTGGAGCAACCCAATGGCTGCGTGCTGCTGGTCGACGAGATCGACAAGTCGGATGCCGAATTCGAATCGCTGCTGCTGGAAATCCTGTCCGACTACCAGGTCTCGATTCCCGAACTCGGCACCATCCGCGCGGTGGTGAAGCCGCTGGTACTCTTGACCTCGAACGGCGAGCGCGACCTGTCCGACGCGCTGAAGCGGCGCTGCCTGCATCTGCATATCGGCTTTCCGGAGCAGAAGCTCGAAGAGCGCATCGTCGAGAGCCGGGTGCCGGGCGCGTCCGAGACGCTGCGCAGGCAGCTCGTCGGCTTCATCAACCAGGTCCGCGCGCTCGACCTGAAGAAGCTGCCGTCGGTGAGCGAGACCATCGACTGGGCGCGGGTGCTGGTGCTGCTGCAATCGACCGAACTCGACCACGAGACCGTGAAGGACACGCTCAACGTGCTGCTGAAATACGAAGCCGATATCGAAACCGCTACGCCGCAGGTCGCGGGCTTCGTCGCCAAGGCCGGGCGCGCCGGCACGTTCGGCTGATGCGCGAGGAGCTGCACCGCTTCTTCCGGGCGGCCCGCGGCGCCGGCGTGCGCGTGTCGCCGGCCGAAAGCATCGACGCGATGCGCGCGGTCGCGGATGTCGGCTTCTCCGATCGCACCACGCTGCGCGACACGCTGCTGCTGACACTGGCCAAGAGCCAGGAGGAGAAGCAGGCGCTCGGCGACTGCTTCGACCTGTTCTTCAGTCACCCCGAGCCGCCGCCGGCGGCGGAGGACGAGTCCGAGACTGATAGCAGCGGCTCTGCGGCCGACAATGCGGCGTCGCCGTCCGGCGCCGGCGCGCCGCAGGACGGCGGCAGCGCACCGCCCGAACTCGGCAACCTCGCGCAGATGCTGCTGTCGCAGGATCGCAGCGCGGTCGCTGCGGCGCTGGCCGGCGCGGCCAATGCGGCAGAGCTCTCCAACATCCGCTACTTCACCCAGCGCGGCCTGTTCCAGACCCGGATGATGGACGCGCTCGGCGTCGGGCGGCTGCGCGACGATCTCGACGCGCTGAAGAGCGCCAACCCGACGGAGGCCGAACGCCTCGCCGCCGCGCTCGACGGCCTGCGCGACGCGGTGCGCGAGCGCGTCTCGCAGGCGCTGCTGCTGTACGGCCGCGAGGAAACCGAAAATCTGCGCCACGAGATCCTGCGCAACGCGCCGCTGGCGCGGCTGGAGCGGCGCCAGGTCGCGCAGATGAAGGCACTGATCCGCGCCATCGCGCGGCGGCTGCGCGAGCGCTATTCGAAGCCGCGCAAGCGGCAGCGCCGCGGCCACCTCGACGTCCGCCGCACCATGCGCCGCAACGCCGCCTGGGGTGGCATCCCGTTTCTCACCGCCTGGAAACGCCGCCACCGCGACCGGCCGAAGATCGTGGCGCTGTGCGACGTCTCCGGTTCGGTGGCGCAGGTCTCCGATTTCTTCCTGCTGCTGATCCACAGCCTGCACGAAGTGGTCGACGACGTCCGCTCGTTCGCGTTCTCCGGTCACCTGATCGAAGTCAGCGACATCCTCGACAAGCAGGAGCCGGAAGCGGCGATGCGCGAGATCATGGCCAAGGTCGGGTTCGGCTCGTCCGACTACGGCAATTCGCTGGCGGATTTCGAAAAGCGCTGGCTGCGCGCGGTGACGCCGAAGACCACGGTGATCGTGCTCGGCGACGCCCGCACCAACAAGCTCGATCCGCGCACCGACATCCTGCGCACCATCTCCGAGCGCGCCAAGCGCGTGGTCTGGCTCAATCCCGAAGGCCGGATGGGCTGGGGCTGGGGCGATTCCGAGATGTTCCGCTACGCGCCGTTCTGCAACACCGTCCGGCAATGTGCCACGGCCAAGCAGCTCGAACGCGCGGTGTCGGACATCGTCGCCGCTTATCAGTAGCGGCCGCGACGCTACGTCAACTTTCGGCGAATCCCTGCGGATCGCTCAGCCGGTTGAGCCGCTGTGCGGCGGCGAGCGCGAAGCGCAGCATCATCAGCTTGCGGGTCGGCGCCGCCAATTTGTGCTCGGGCGCCTCGCACTGCAGATGCGCGCCGTAGCCGTCGGCGACGATCAGGCCGGTGTCGCCGGGAAATATCTCGCACGGCAGATCCTGCGTGAAGGCGAAGAACAGACGGTCGCAATGCGCCCGATAGTCCGGCCATTTGGTGTCGGCGCGCAGATCGGCCAGCGAGGATTTGATCTCCACGATCCAGATCTCGCCGCGCTCGTTCAGCGCCACCAGATCGGCGCGCCGTCCCGACGGCAGCGGCAATTCGCTGACGCAGGCGAAGCCCAGCGAGCGCAGCAGGCGCGTGGTGCCGCGCGCGATTTTGAGCGCGGTGTCCGACTGCCGCAGGTCCGGCGGCAAAATCATGTGAACGGCATTCGATTCCATCGCGACCAAGTCTAGCCGATTTCGGTGCGGGTGCCCAAGCGGCGCTTCGCGGTCCGATTTCGGCCGCAGAAACATCGCCGCAGCGCCGCGATCGCGGGTCGGTGCGGCGATGCGGTGAAACGCGGGCTCTGGCGGGGCAGTTGGAGACGATCGGATGACACGCATCACACTCATGAAAGCGCTGGCCTTCACCGCGCTGCTCGCGCCGCTGGCGCTTCCCTCCACCGCAAGCGCGCGGCCGACGGTCGAAGTCGCCTTCGTGCTCGACACCACCGGATCGATGAGCGGCCTGATCGAGGGCGCTAAGCGCAAGATCTGGTCGATCGCCACTGCGATCCTCGACAGCAATCCCGACGCCGACATCCGGATGGGGCTGGTGATGTATCGCGACATCGGCGACGACTACGTCACCCGCCGCGTCGAGTTGACCTCCGACATTCAGGACCTCTATGCGCGGCTGCTGGAGCTGCAGGCGCGCGGCGGCGGCGACTGGCCGGAAAGCGTCAACGAGGCGCTCGACGTCGCGGTCAACAAGCTGCACTGGACAAAGGAGGGCGACATCTGCCGGATCGTGTTCCTGGTCGGCGATGCGCCGCCGCATATGGACTACGCCCAGGACACCAAATATCCGACCACGCTGGCGGTGGCGCGGCAGAAGGACATCATCGTCAACGCCGTGCAGGCCGGCCACGCACGCGATACCGAGCGGGTGTGGCACGAGATCGCCGAAAGCGGGCGCGGCCGCTACATTCCGATCCCGCAGGATGGCGGCCAGATCGTGGTGATCGAGACGCCCTACGACCAGGACATCATCATCCTGCAGAACCGGATCAACGGCACCGTGATCCCCTACGGTCCCGCGCCGATCCAGAAACGCACCGAAGATCAGACCCGACAATTGTCGAAAGTCGCCGCATCGGCGCCCGCTTCCGCCTCCGACATGGCGAGCTACATCAACAAGCGGGCGCGCACCTCGTCCGAAGCCGTCACCGGCGGCGGCGATCTGGTCAGCGACGTCATCGCCGGACGGCAGAAGCTCGACGCCGTCAAGGACGAGGACCTGCCCGACGCCCTGCGCAGCCTGCCGGCCGAGCAGCGCGCCGCCAAAGTGGAATCCGAAATGGCCGCGCGAAAGACGCTGAACGAACAACTCGCCACGCTGGTCAAGCAGCGCGACGCCTATCTGGCGGCGCAGCGCGACAAGCAACCCAAGCCGGCCTCGTCGTTCGATCGCGAAGTCGAAGCGACGCTGAAGGCGCAATTGAAACGGTAGATCCTTTGGTGGTTGTGGGGCTCTCAAGAGGAATTCCGCCGTCATCCTGAGGTGCGCGATCCGCCACGCGTGAGCGTGACGGATCGCGCCTCGAAGGATGAGTCGCGGGCACCTGTCGCCGCATCCTTCGAGGCTCGCCCAACAGGGCGAGCGCCTCAGGATGACGACTTTGGGTGCTGCCTTCTTCCCCCCGTGGGAGAGGATTCACGCGCTTGCAATGACGACAATCCAGCCCTGCCCCCACTTTGACTTGCCGCGGCGGAGGCGGCAAAGTGCGGCGATGAGCACTGCATCCGACACCAAAGCCAAAGCTGGCGCCGCCATCATCCCGGTCACGCCATTCCAGCAGAACTGCACGCTGTTGTGGTGCGAGGCCACCCGCAAGGCGGTGGTCGTGGATCCCGGCGGCGACGTCCCCGAAATTCTGGCCGCGATCGAGAAGACCGGCGTCAGCGTCGAGAAGATCTGGCTGACGCACGGCCACATCGACCACGTCGGCGGCGCGGCCGAATTGCGCGACGCGCTGAAGGTGCCGATCGAAGGCCCGCATCGCGACGACCAGTTCCTGCTCGACAACGTCGTCGCTAGCGGCCGCAGCTTCGGCATCGCCGGCGTCCGCGACGTCACCACGGATCGCTGGCTGGACCAGGGCGACAGCGTCAGCGTCGGCGAGTTGACGTTCCAGATCCTGCATTGTCCCGGACATTCGCCGGGTAGCGTGGTGTTCTTCAACGAGGCGATGCGGTTCGCGCTGGTCGGTGACGTGCTGTTCGCCGGCTCGGTCGGGCGCACCGACCTGCCCGGCGGCAGCCACGCCACGCTGATCCGATCGATCACCGACAAGCTGCTGCCGCTCGGCGACGATGTCGGCTTCATCTGCGGCCATGGGCCCGGCTCGAGCATCGGCCAGGAGCGCATGACCAATCCGTTCCTGACCGGCGCGATGTAGCGTCGGTCTCCCGCAGGCATTGTTCACATTCGATTCCGACCACCGCCCCGCGCGCAGCGGCGGAGTGCATCCGCGTGCGATCGCCGCGACGCCTGCCATTGCCTGGTAGTTCTACGAAGTATCGAGCGACCTCGGGTCTGCGGCATCGTCGGATCCTCGGATGGAACGCTGCAACCGACGGACATGACAATCGACCCGTTGCGCTCTCGCGATTTTCGGTCGGCAGATCATCGGCCCCTTTGCATCGTTCCAGCCGGCATCAACGCCCAAGACGGTATCGAACCGATCCACGGCACGACGATGCTCGACAGCAAGACCGCGGGAGCGCTTTCATTATGACCGAACTCCTCAGCGAGCCACTCAGCCGTTTCCGTGCGATGGACACGTCCGATCCGGACGAACTCGCGCACGCGCTCTCCACCGTCTACGGCGCCCGCAACTTTCAGTGCGGTTCGGCCGGCACGTTCCGCGTGCGGGGCAATTTCGTGCAATTGCAGGATATCGCGCTCGGCTTCACCTGCGGTCGCGCGCCGCTGAGCGTGGACTTCCCCGAGGCCGACTTTGCGCGACTACAGATCGCGCTGACCGGGCAATCGAGTACCCGCAGCGCCGGCGTCACGACGGCGATCGATCCGCGGCAGGCCTGCGTCTCGTCGCCCGGACGCACCGCTCACACCGAGTTCGGCCCGTTCTACGAGCATTTGCTGCTTCGCGTGCAAAGCAGCGCGATCGACCGCAAGCTCACGGCGCTGCTCGGCACCAAGCCGAAGCGCGCGATCGAGTTCGAGCCCGCCGCGAGCAACGACCTGCTGCAGGCGGCCAATCTTCGCCGCCTGATCGGGTTCGTGAACAGTCAGATCAATTCGGCGAGTGCCCCGCTACCCGAGCTGGTGATGGCGGAGTTGCAGGAAGCCATCACCCTGCTGTTCCTGACCGCCTATCCGCACAACTTCACCAAATTTCTGGAAGCCGACTCGCGCAGTGCGGCGCCCGGGCACGTGCGCAGGATCGAGGAATACATCGAGGCCAACTGGGCCGAACCGATCACCATCGAAACGCTGACGGACCTGACGGGAATCAGCGCGCGCGGCATCTTCAAGGCCTTCCAGCGCAGCCGCGGCTACTCGCCGATGGCGTTCGCCAAGCAGGTCCGGCTTCGGCAGGCACGCACCATGCTGCAGCAGGGACGCGCGCTGACCTCGGTCACGGCCGCCGCCTTCGCCTGCGGCTTCTCCAATCTCGGCCACTTCGCCAAGGACTATCGGACTGCGTTCGGCGAACGGCCGTCGGAAACGCTGGTCCGATCGAGCAGATAGGCGCCGCGCGCCGCCGCAACCCACGCGCGGCGCGGGCCGCCTCGTCGAGAGGCGGCCCGCCGACGTCGTTGGCTTAGTCGATGATCTCGACGATGCGGCGGGTGCCCGGCTCGACCAGAACAGTGCGGCCGTTCACCACCGTGTAGCGATACTCGCGCGCCGAATTGAACCGGTCCGGGACCTCGTAATAGGTCACGCCGTCGTCGGGCAGTACGGCGCCGACGCGAACCTCGTCGCGATAGGTGTAGGACGGACGGCGCTGCTCGACCACGTAGCTGCGAAAGCGCGGGCGATCGTCGACGCCGAGGATGCCGGCGACGCCGCCGACGACACCGCCGATGGTGCCCCCGACAACTGCGCCGACCGGGCCGGCGGCACGCTCGCCGTCACGCGCACCGCGCTCGATGCCGCCCGGCACACCCTGGGCATTGGCGACGGCCGGCGCGGCAAGCGCCAGGATGACAACGGCGGTTCCGACAAAGCGATTGATCATAGTGAAGCTCCGATTCTGGGAAGGTGCTTGACAAGTCGCCGCGCATGAAACAGTTCCGCGCAACTCATCGAGGCCACGTCGGCCGCTTCCATCAGCGCGGAGTCGATGAACGAATCGTCAGACTGGAACTAATCGGCAACCATCGCGCGCACGCGTGTCATCAGATCGCCGTGGTCGAACGGCTTGGTGATCAGTTCGATGCCGGCCTCGCGAATGCCGTCGGTCATCGCCGCGCTTTCGGCGTAGCCGGTCATCAGCAACACGCCGATGTCCGGTCGGTGGAGGCGCGCATAGTCGGCGAGCTGGCGTCCATTGAGGCCGGGCAGCCCGATATCCGACAGCAGCAGGTCGATCGGCTCGTCGCCCTGCAGCATCGCCAGTCCGGATGGCCCATCCACGGCCTCGAGCACGCGATAACCCTGGTCACGCAGCATCTCGACGATCACCGCGCGCACCACCGCCTCGTCCTCGACCACCAGCACGGTCTCGCCGCGGGCAGCATCCGCGCGTGGCGGCTTCGCCGGCTCCTGCCGCTCGCCTGCGTCGCCGTGTTCGCGCGGCAGATACAGCGTGACCGAGGTGCCTTCGGACCGCGCGCTGGCGATGCTCGCATGTCCGCGCGATTGCTGCGCGAAACCATAGATCATCGACAGTCCGAGGCCGGTGCCCCGGCCGAGCGGCTTGGTCGTGAAGAACGGTTCGAATGCCCGCGCGGCGACATCGTCGTTCATGCCGACGCCGGTGTCGGAGACGGTCAGGCAGACATAGTCGCCGGGCAGCAGCGCGGGCATCTCGCCGCCGTCGAAGGTCGCATTGCGCGTGGTGATCGTGAGCCGGCCGCCATCCGGCATCGCGTCGCGGGCGTTGATCGCCAGATTGAGCAGCGCGCTTTCGAGCTGGTTGGGATCGCACAGCGTGAGCCACAGATCCGGCGCCGCAGCGATCTCGAACTCGATCGCTTCGCCGATCGTCCGGCGCAGCAGATCCTCGAGCGAGACCACGAGGTGATTGGCGTCGACCGGCTTCGGTACCAACGGCTGACGCCTGGCGAAGGCGAGCAACCGGTGGGTGAGCGCGGCCGCACGATTCGCCGAGATCATCGCGGCGTCGATATAGCGTGCGATATTGTCGGTGCGGCCCTGCTCGAGCCGGGTCCGCATCAGCTCGAGCGAACCGACGATGCCGGTCAGCAGATTGTTGAAATCGTGGGCGATACCCCCGGTGAGTTGCCCGACCGCCTCCATCTTCTGCGATTGACGGAGCGCCTCCTCGGTGACCTTGAGGCGCTCCGCCGCCGCCTTGTCGGCGGTGATGTCGCGCGCGACCGCGTAGCAGGCGTCGGCGTCGGAGACGCCGGTCCAGGACAACCAGCGATACGATCCGTCCTTGGCGCGGATCCGGCTCTCGAAGCGCACCGTGCCGGCGCCCGCGCACAGCTCGGCCAACTGCGCCCGTGTAATGCCGCCATCGGCCGGGTGCTCGATCCATTCCGAGGTGTTGTTCAACAGCTCGGCCTCGCTCCAGCCCAGCGTATTGGTCCAGGCCGGATTCACCGTGCGCCAGACGCCGCGGCGGTCGGCAACCAGCAGCAGGTCCTGCGACACATTCCAGATCCGGTCGCGCTCGCGGGTTTTTTCCTCGACGTGTTGCGCGAGCGTTGTGTTCAGTTGCGCGAGCTGTGCGGCGAGTTTGCGCGCCGCTTCCTCGCTCGCCTGCGCCTTCTGCTCGGCCTCGACCTGTTCGGTGACGTCGATATGCGCGCCGACGAGCCGGAGCGGCGTGCCGCTGTCGTCGCGCTCGATCACCGCACGCACCGAGATCCAACGCGTTTCGCCGTCGCTCGGACGGATGATCCGATAGCGGGCGACGTAGTCGCGGGCGTCGCCGTTCACCGCCTCGACGAATTGCCGTTCGGTCGCCTCGCGATCCTCGGGATGAATGCGTCGAACCCAGTCTTCGTGGGTTTCCGTCGCGGCCTCGGGCGGCAGACCGTGGACCAGGAGATATTCCGGCGAACGCCGGTTGCGGAAGCCGGACCGCAGATCGACCTCGAGCCCGCCGATCCGTCCGATTTGCTGCACGCGCGCCAGCTCGGCCTCGCGTTCGCGCAGCGCCATCGATGCCGATACGTCTCGCGTCACGTCGCGACACACCACCAGCACGCCGCCGACCGAATCGTCCTGATCGATCGGGCTGAAGCCGTAGGTCCAGTAGACGTCCTCGCGGCGGCCGTTGCGCGTCACCGGCACCAGATGATTTTCGTGCCAGGTCGATCCGCCGCCGCTCATCACCTGCTCGATCTGCGGGCCGATGATGTCCCAGATCTCCGCCCAGCAGTCGCGCCCGCGCTGGCCGAGTGCGCCGGGATGGCGCTCCGGTCCCATCGTCTGCCGGTAGGCGTCGTTGTAGAACTGGATCAGATCGGGGCCCCACCAGATGAACATCGGATGGTTGCTGTTGAGCAGAATCCGCAGCGCGGTGCGCAGGCTCTGCGGCCATGTCTCCGCCGGCCCGAGCGTCGAATCCGCCCAGTCATGGGCGCGCATCAGAGCGCCCATCTCGCCGCCGCGGGCGAGGAAATCCGGCGTCATCGATCTCTTCAGGTCCAGCATTCAACCCGCGTGATGGGCTAAGACGATCTGCGGCGAACGCTCAACCTAACATCCGCCGCGACAGGCGCAAATGTCGGCGCCGGGCAGGCCGGCGTTGCGCCTGCAGCACCAGCGACAGCAGCGAACGCCTACTTCATCAGGCCGGCCGCAGTCAGCGCCCGGGTGATCACCGCGCCGACATCGAAGCCGCGGCGGTCACGGGGCGGCTCGTGGGCCGCCCGCGCGCCGGCGGCCGCACGCGGCCTGAAGGTTCCCGCTCGCGCGCCGTCCGCGGCCGCGGCGTGGTCCGCTTCGGCGCTCGGTCGCGCGACCGCCTTGTGCCGGTGAATACGGCCGGTGAGCCCGAAGAATTCGGCGATGTGGAACGATGACGAAATTCCCGCTTCGAGCAGGTAGGCGCCGGCGACGCCGTAGCGCTCGTCATTGGCGCGGCCGATCGGCGTGCCGTGCGCCATGTCGGTGATGGTGTAGGATTCCACGGTCGCCTCGCCGCTGGAGTTCCACCAGACCTGGTGAGGAAAGCCGACGACACTCCGCTGGGACATCGGCGTTTCCGGCAGACCGTGCAGATCGAGCCACTGCTTCACCAGCGCATCGGCATTGGCGGCGTTCACGGTGCGATCGGCGCTGCCGTGCCAGACCGACAGCTTCGGCCATGGCCCCTTGTGCGGCGACGCCTTGCGCACCAGATCGCCGAGCTCGTGCGCGGAACGCGGCGATGGATGCCGCATCTCCTTCAGCGCCTGCCGTACGGTGCCGGCGACTCCATAGGGCAGCCCGGCGATCACCGCACCGCCGGCGAACACATCCGGATAGGTCGCCAGCATCACCGTGGTCATCGCGCCGCCGGCGGATAGTCCGGTCACGAAAATTCGCGCCCGATCGATGTGATAGGCAGCCGACATTCGCTCGACCATCTGCCAGATCGACGCGACTTCGCCGTGGCCGCGCTTGATGTCGTCCGGCACGAACCAGTTGAAGCAAAGATTGGGGTTATTGTCCCGCTTCTGCTCCGGCATCAGCAGGGCGAAGCCGTAGCGCTGCGCTAGCGTCGACCATCCTGCGCCGACATCGTAACCGGCCGCATTCTGGGTGCAGCCATGCAGCACGACCACCAGCGGGATGCGCTTCGTCAGCCCTTCAGGGATGAACGACAGCATCCGGAGGTTGCCGGGGTTGTCGCCGAAATCCGCCGTCTCGATCAGCGGGCTGGCAGCCTCGGCCGCCCCAGAGGCAGGGTGCAAGCCACTGAGACCGTTGAACTTTCGCAAATGGGCGAGGAAGTCGATGGGATTTCTGTGAGACACGGCAGCAACTCCTGATCCTCAGCCAGCTGACCAGAATATAATGCTGCGCTGCAGCAAGATAATAGGCAACCCTGAATTCCGTTCCTGCGATCGAATTGCAAAAACCCGCAGCCTGCGTTCCCGCCGATCTCCGCAAGGTGACGGCCGTATGTTTTTGCACGTATTTTCGACCTCGGCGTGGGCAGAACCCGCCGCGGCGGCCGTCAATCGCAGCCGAACCGCCGCTCCAGCGCCTTGATCTCGGCGATCCGCGCCCGGACATTGGCCGACAGCGGCACATCGCCCTCGTCGTCATAGGAACAACCGCGATTGCCGAAATAGCCGATCGCGCGCCGCGTCTTGAAGCAGTAGCCGGCGTCCTTGAAGTAGCTGTTGCGCTCCACCCACAGCGCCTGGCAGCTCTGCTGGGCGTTGGCGGATGAGGCGGTGATCCCGGCGCCGGCGATCAGCAGGCAGGCGCCCGCGATCAGACGGGGCCAGCGGGCGAAGCCGGCCCGGCAAGGTATGGTTCCAACTGATCCCATGGTCGCTATCCTCCTCCGTTGGCGACACCCGCGCGGCCGCAGGCAGGCTCCGACGGGCGCGACGAACGATCCTTGATCAGGAACAAGTATCCGACACGTGGCGCAGTCTCGCGCAACGAAGGTCGATTTGACAATCGCCCGGAAAACCCCGAGCAGAACCTCGCCCGCCGCGAATGGCGGCGCCCGGTTGCGCGGTTCGCCGACCGGAAGTCCGGACCGGAGTGGCAGTTGTCAGACCAGATGTACGACGTCTTCAAGTTCCTCCACGTCGTCGGCGTGGTCGTGCTGGTCGGCAACGTCACCATCACCGCGTTCTGGAAGGCGTTCTCCGATCTCACGCGCGATCCGAAGATCGTCGCCCACGCGCAGCGCGGCGTCACGGTGTCGGATTTCATCTTCACCGTGATCGGCATCGTGCTGGTGATGGTCGGCGGCTACGGCGCCGCGATCGTCAAGGATATTCCGCTGTTCTCCTCGTTCTGGCTGGTCTCGGGCCAGATCCTGTTCGCGATCTCCGGAATGATGTGGCTCGGCATCCTGATTCCGATCCAGATCCGGCAGGCGCGGCTCGCCCGCAGCTTTGCGCAGAGCAATGACATTCCGGAGCAATATTGGCGCGATGCCCGAACCTGGCTGGTCTGGGGCATCATCGCCACCGTGCCGCTGGTGGCGGCGATCTTCGTCATGGTGGTGAAGTTCTGACCCGCGGCCGGGCATTCGGCCGTCCGTCGTAGCGATCGGGAAAGCCGCTGATGTCCGTTACAGAGATCGCGCCGTCCGTCGATCGCGAGGCGCTGCTGCCCGGCGCCCAGTTCATCGATGCCTATTGCGTTCCGATCGGCAGCAGGGCGCTCGACGCCCGCCAGGCCGCGACCCGAATGATCGAGCATGGTCCGGGCTGGATCGACGCGCTGATGCGGCTGCGCAATCTCGTCGTGACGCCGTTCGGGCTGAAGACACCAGCGCCCGGCGGATCGGCCGCGGGCGACCGCATCGGCGTGTTTCCGGTGCTTGACGAGGCGCCTCACCGGATCGTCGCCGGCTTCGACGATCACCATCTCGACTTCCGCGTCGTGATCGACGTGGAGGACGGCCCGGCCGAACGCCGTGTCGTCGCCACGACATTGGTTCTGACCCACAATTGGCTCGGCCGAACCTATCTGGCGACCATCATGCCGTTCCACCGCCTGGTGGTGCGCGCGATGCTGCAGCAGCTCGCGCGCTGAGACCGGAACGGAACTTCGGGAGACGGCAAGAGTTGGCGATGGTGGACGGCGAAATCAATCAGACCGGCGGGCCCTCCGCCCCCGACGAGAAAACGGCCGCGCTCGCGCGCGCCTTCGACAGCGCGTGGGAGCGGTTCATCGGGATCGAGGGCTCGCGGGCCGATACCGACACCAACCGCAAGCAACTCGCGGCCCGGATCGTAGCCTTGTCGCGCGCCGGCGAGACCGACGAGGCCACGCTGGCGCAATCCGCGCTGATTCATCTCTGCGTGCTGGCCGAAGCGTCGCGGCTCGGCAATCAGTCGCCTGAATCTTCCGCCAATGGCGGTCCCGGCGCCATCGGCGGCGGGTCGCAGGCCCCCCATGCGCAGGCCTTCAGCCCGCAGACGGTCGCCGCGATGTCGGCCGCGCTCGAGCAATGCGTCGATACGCTGCCGCTGCAGGCGCCGTCGAGCGCGCTGCAGTTTCTGTCCGCCAACATTCTCGAACAAGCGTCGCGCGGCGAACAGGACCCGGAGCGCCTCAGCAGCAACGCGCTGGAAGCGTTGCGCAATCGCTGATCGGGTTCAGGAGACCGGCGGGGTGTCGGCGACGGCCGCGCCGGGCCGGGCCCATTCGGTGACCCGCATTTCGAGATCACGGAAATTCTGGCTGAGCTGTTCCAGTGCGAAGCCGAGCGCGAAGAACCGCTCGGCCTGCTCGCCGGAGAATTCGCGCGTCAGCCCGTCGCCGCGCACCTTTGCGATTTCGGCCGCATAGGCGTCGAGCGCCGCAATCACCGCGCGCAGCGGCGGCGGCGGGCCGCGATCGCGCAACGCCGCGGCGCTCGCGGCCAGATGCAGGGTCGCGGCGGCACGAAACGACTCCAGCGACGGGCCGAGGCGGTCCTGCAAGGCCCGCGGCAGCGGCGCCGCGACGGCGCGGCCGACCATCACCAGATCGTGCCGCAACCTGAGCAGCGTGCGGATCAGCGGCCCGATATCCGGCCCGCGCGACAGCCCGGTGGCGCGCTCGTGCTCGGCCTCGTCGCCGATCTCGTTGAGCGTCACCAGCGAGGCGCCGATGCCGTCCTGCAACCGGTGCAGCGCATCGTTGTCGAGGCCGCGGGTGAGGCCGGCGAGCAATTCGCCGAGCGCCACCGCCATCAGATCGAGCGCCCGTGCCGCTGCGGCGAGCGCCAGCGCCTGCGCCCGAGACGGCAGCACGAAGAACGACACCAGCAGCCCGGACAGCGATCCGACCGCGACTTCCAGCACCCGGTCGATCGCCGAATCCAACGGCGCCACCGGCGTCATGGTCGGCACCAGCAGCACGATGATCGCCGTGACGGTGGCGACGTTGAGGCTCGGCTTGACCGCCGCCAGCAGGGCCAGCGGCGCCACCGCCAGCGCCAGCACCCCGAGCAACGCCAGTTCGCTGTGATGCGGCACCAGAATGGTGATGGCGCCGCCATAGATCGCGCCGCCGATGGTGCCGACCAGATAGTCGAACGCGATCTTGACCGAGCGGCCGACGCTGAGCTGGGTGACGATGATCGCGGTCAGCACCGCCCACAGCGGCAGCCGCAGATGCAGCGCCTGCGCGGCCGCCAGCGCCAGCAGCGCACCGATCGTGACGCGCAGCGCCAGCCCCCATTGCGGCCGGCGCGGGCGCAGATATGCAGGATATCGAGACCAGAACGGCTTCATCGGCGACGATGCCTTGTTGCGTGGTCGCCTGTCAGAGCATAGCCCCCGCTGCTGCGCAATCCGCAGCGGCCGCCTTCATGTTCGCTCGCATGCCGGTCTGCAACCGGATGGGTTGAACGCCGCGGGCCGCCCGCCTAACGTGCCGCAAAACAACAACAGGAGCCCTCATGGCCAACGAAACCGCCACGCTCGCCGGCTATGTCGCCGCGCTGCGCTTCGACGACATTCCTCAGGACGTGCGGGCGCGGGCCAAGGTGCTGACCCTCGATTTCCTCGGCAGCGCGATCCGCGCCCGCCGCGAGGCCGAATCGACGCCGGCGCTGCTGGCGATGGTGCAGGCGTTGTCGCTGGACGCCGACGGCGCCGCGACCGTGTTCGGCGACGCCAAGCGCTGGACCCCGGCGGTGGCGGCGCTGCTCAACGGCGCGCTCGGCCATTCGCTGGATTTCGACGACACCCACGCCGATTCCTCGCTGCACCCGTCGGCGCCGGTGGTGCCCGCTGCCTTCGCGGTCGGCGAACTGGTCGGCGCTTCGGGGCGCGACGTGCTCACCGCGATCGTCGCCGGCTATGAAGTGTGCTGCCGGCTCGGCAATGCGCTCGACCCGACCTCGCATTACGCCCGCGGCTTTCACCCGACCGCCACCGCCGGCACCTACGGCGCCGCCGCGGCTGCGGCGAAACTGTTCGGCCTGTCCGCCGCGCAGATCGTGTCGGCGTTCGGCGTCTCCGGCAGCCAGGCCGCGGGCTCGCTGCAATTCCTCGTCAACGGCGCCTGGAACAAGCGCTATCAGGTCGGGGCCGCCGCAATGAACGGCGTGATCGCCGCGACGCTGGCGAAGAACGGCTTCATCGGCGCCACCGAATCGGTCGAAGGCATCCACGGCCTGTTGGTCGGCTACACCGACACGCCGCATCATGACAAAGCCGTCGCCGATCTCGGCCGGGTCTACGAGACCATGAAGATCGGCGTGAAGCCGTATCCGAGCTGCCGCTACACCCACGCGGCGATCGACGCGCTGATCGCGATGCGGCGCGAGCACAATCTCACCCCCGAGCAGGTCAAGAAGGTCGAGATCGGGCTGCACCGCAACGGCATCACGCTGACCGGCGACGCCGCCACCAAGCGGCATCCGTCGTCGATCGTCGGCGGCCAGTTCTCGATGTTCTTCACCGGCGCGCTGGCGCTCGAACAGGGCAGCTTCGGCTGGGACGACTACACCCGGCTCGGCGATCCGGCGATCGATGCGCTCGCCGACAAATTCGACGTGGTTCAGGACTCTCGCCTCGAAGGCAAAACCCACCCCTTTGGCGCGCGAGTCTCCATCACGACGGACGACGGCGTGCACGAGCGGATCTACGCCGATCCGTCCGGCGAACCGAATTCGTTTCCGAGCGATCAGGCGATGGCGCAGAAATTCCTGCAGCTTGCCCGCCCGGTGCTCGACGGCGGCGCGCAGTCGTTCGCCGACGCGATCATGAGCCTGGAGCAATGCGCGCGGATCGACGAAGCCACCGGCTTCGCGCGTCGATCCGCCGCATGACAGTTTGACGTCGCTGCACGCGCGGGTGCGATTCAGCGCGCGACCGGTCGATCACGAAGCCGTGGCGAAACGATCGGCGGCGTGAAGCGTCTAGAAGCCGTCGGCTGGAATCTCTATGATTTCGGGTGAGACTGCGTCTTGTTCGCGACACGTCCAATCGAAGCCAGGGGAGAAACGGCATGCCGCAAGCGACCGTCGATCGCGCGTCGGAGTTTCTCGGCGGCCTGTTCACGAGCCTCACCGAACGTGGCCGCAGCCTGTTCAAGTCGAGCAGCGACCAGCCGAAGAGCAAGGACGAACTGATCGCGCTCGGCGAGGCGCTGCTGTCACGCCGCGGCGAGGCCACCGGCGTGGCGATGGCGCATCAATTGTTGTCCGGCTATGACGGCGCCGCCGAGGACGATCAGCTCGGCTTCCTCGACGCGCTGGCCGAACAATTCGGCCCCGATCTCGCCGAACTCACGGCGGCCGTCGAAAACTTCCATGTCAGCGGCGCATCGCCGGACGCCGCCTCGCAACTCCTCAAGGCCGCCGAGCCGCGCCGGCAGGAGCTGATCCGCCGGCTCAACCTCGCGCCGGGCGGCACCGCGTCGCTGGTGCGGATGCGCGAGGCGGTGCTGACGCATCTGCGCGACCACCCGCAACTCAGGAACGTCGACGACGATTTCGTGCATCTGTTCACCTCCTGGTTCAATCGGGGCTTTCTGGTGCTGCAACGAATCGACTGGACTACGCCGGCCAACATTCTCGAGAAGATCATTCGCTACGAGCAGGTCCACGCCATCCGCAATTGGGACGATCTGCGCGCACGACTCGCGCCGGCGGACCGGCGCTGCTACGGCTTCTTCCATCCGCAGCTCGTCGACGAGCCGCTGATTTTCGTCGAGGTGGCGCTGACGCTGGATCGCCCGGGTGCGATCGCGCCGCTGCTCGATCTGGAGCGGGCGCCGATCTCGCCCAAGGATGCGACCACGGCGGTGTTCTACTCGATCTCCAATACCCAGAAGGGCCTCGCCGGCATCTCGTTCGGCAATTTCCTGATCAAGCAGGTGGTCGAGGAGATCAAGCGCGAGCTGCCCAACGTGCAGAGCTTCGTCACGCTGTCGCCGGTGCCGGGCTTCGCGAAATGGCTGAAGCAGGAGCGCGCCGACGAGGCGTCGGCGTTGCTCGACGACTCCGCCCGTGCCGAACTCGCGGTGCTGGACGCGCCGGATTGGCAGGACGATCCCGAACGCGCCGATCACATCAAGCCTTTGCTGCTGCCGCTGGCGGCCGCGTACTTCCTGCAGGCCAAGAATGCCCGCGGCCTGCCGCTCGACCCGGTAGCGCGCTTCCATCTCGGCAACGGCGCGCGGCTGGAGAGCCTCAATTTCCTCGGCGACCGCTCGCCCAACGGGATGCGGCAATCGCACGGACTGATGGTGAACTATCTGTATGCGCTCGGCGAGATCGAGGCCAACCACGAGGCCTTCGCCGAACGCGCCCAGATCGCGGCCGCCTCCGCGGTCCGTAAGCAACTGCCGTCCAAGCCGCTGAGCAGCGAGCCGCGCAAGACCAACGGCAAGACCTCCGCCCCGCTGGCGATCGCACCGCCGGCGTGACGCACCCTCGGCTCGAGCAATGCCCTAACCCCGTCATTGCGAGCGGAGCGAAGCAATCCAGACACCGTGCACCGAGCTTCTGGATTGCTTCGTCGCTACGCTCCTCGCAATGACGGATCGTACTTTCGAGGAAAACACCATGAGCTGGATGCCATCGATCGATCCGGAGCTCGGCGATCCGCAGACCTGCGACGCGCTCGAGCTGATCATCGTGCCGCGCACCCGCGATCTCGGCGACGGCTTCGCGGTGCGCCGCGCGCTGCCGCACGGCAAGCGGCAGATGGTCGGGCCGTTCATCTTCTTCGATCATTTCGGACCGGTGCAGTTCATCGCCGGCCGCGGCATGGACGTGCGGCCGCATCCGCATATCGGGCTTGCCACCGTCACCTATCTGTTCGACGGCAGGATCATGCATCGCGACAGCGAGGGCAACATCCAGGAGATCGCGCCCGGCGCGATGAACCTGATGACCGCCGGCCGCGGCATCGCGCATTCCGAGCGCACCCCGGACGTCGAGCGTCGTGACGGCCAGGCGATGCTCGGCCTGCAGAGCTGGATCGCCCTTCCCAAAGGATCCGAGGAAATCGCCCCGTCGTTTCAGCACTTCGCCGCGGCGACGCTGCCGACCGTGACCGACACCGGCTTCACCGCGCGGGTGATCGCCGGCTCGGCGTTCGGCAAGAGTTCGCCGGTGACGATGGTGTCGCCATGGTTCTACGCCGAGGTCAACGCGACGGCCGGCACCGCCGTGCCGCTCGATCCCGACCACGAGGAGCGCGCGATCTATCTGGTCGAGGGCGAGATCGAGATCGCCGGCGACCGCCATGTTGGTCCGCGGCTCCTGATCTTCCGCCCCGGCGACCGCATCACCGTCCGGGCCGTGACCGACACGCGGATGATGTTCCTCGGCGGCGACGCGCTGGAGGGGCCGCGCCACATCTGGTGGAATTTCGTCTCGTCGAGCCGCGAGCGCATCGAACAGGCCAAACAGGACTGGAAAACCGGCCGTTTCGCCGCCGTTCCAGACGAGAGCGAGTTCATTCCGCTGCCGGAATGATACACTCTCCGCTCCCATCGTTCCGCGCCGCCGGCCTGCCGGCGACGCCTGTCGCCTGAAAGACCGCCCATGACCACGATGCTCTCGAGCGACCTGCCGCTGCCGAAGATCGGCCGCGGCAAGGTGCGCGACATCTATGCCGTCGACGCCGACCGGCTGCTGCTGGTGACCACCGACCGGATCAGCGCCTTCGACGTGGTGATGGCCGAGACCATCCCGATGAAGGGCGCGGTGCTGACGCAGATCAGCGCCTGGTGGTTCGACCAGCTCGGCGGCGTGGTGCCGCACCACATGATCAGCGCCGACACCGCCGAGATCGTCGACGCCGTGCCGGCGCTGCAGGATCATCGCGCGACCCTCGCCGGCCGGACCATGCTGTGCCGGCGCACCACCGTGTTTCCGGTCGAATGCGTCATCCGCGGCTACATCACCGGTTCGGCCTGGAAGGAATACGCCGCGACCGGCACGCTGGCCGGCGAGCCGCTGCCCGAGGGCCTGCAGGAAAGCGAGCATCTTCCCGCGCCGATCTTCTCGCCGGCGACCAAGGCCGAGACCGGCCATGACGAGAACATCACCATCGCCCGAATGCGCGCCATCGTCGGCGACGAAGACGCCTATACGCTGGAGAGCATGACGCGCGCGGTCTACACCCAAGGCGAGGCGATCGCCCGCGAGCAGGGCATCATCATCGCCGACACCAAATTCGAATTCGGCCGCGACGCCGACGGCCGGATCATTCTGATCGACGAGGTGATGACGCCGGATTCGTCGCGGTTCTGGGCCGCCGACGCCTACCAGCCGGGCCGGCCGCAGCCGTCTTTCGACAAGCAGCCGCTGCGCGACCATCTCGACGCCGAGCGCCGCGCCGGCCGCTGGAACGGCGAAGCGCCGCCGCCGAAACTGCCCGACGTGGTGGTCGCTGCAACCAGCGCGCGCTATCTCGACGCCTATCGCCGGCTGACGGGCGCCGATCTCGCGATCTCCTGACATGACGTAGCGCAAGGCGGCGCCGGGTGCGGCGGGCATTGATCGCCCGAGATGACTGCCTCTGGAGAAGACCCATGCCGACCCAGAACACGGTGCTGATCGAGCGCGACGGCCCGGTGACGATCGTGTCGATCAACCGCCCCGCGCGCCGCAACGCGGTCGACGGCGCCACCGCGAAGAAGCTCTACGACGCCTTCCTGGCGTTCGATGCCGACGACACCTCGTCCGTCGCGGTGTTCACCGGCGCGGGCGGCACGTTCTGCGCCGGCGCCGACCTCAAGGCGGTGGCGGCGGGCGACAGCGAGCGATCGCGGGACATCGCCGGCCACGACACGCTGGCGCCGATGGGCCCGACCCGGCTGCGGCTGGGCAAGCCGGTGATCGCCGCGGTCGAAGGCCATGCGGTCGCCGGCGGCCTCGAACTGGCGCTGTGGGCGGACATGCGGGTCGCCGCCGAGGACGCCACCTTCGGCGTGTTCTGCCGCCGCTTCGGCGTGCCGCTGATCGACGGCGGCACCATCAGGCTGCCGCGGCTGATCGGCCATTCGCAGGCGATGGACATGATCCTCACCGGCCGCCCGGTCTCCGGCATCGAGGCGCAGCGGATGGGCCTCGCCAACCGCCTGGTCCACCGCGGCGAAGCCGCGCTGCACGCGATCACGCTCGCCAAGGAGATCGCGCACTTCCCGCAGACCTGTCTGCGCGCCGACCGGCTGTCGGCGCTGCAGCAATGGGACATGCCGGAAGACGACGCGATCATGAACGAGATGCGCGGCGGCCTGAAAGTCATCGCCACTGGCGAAACGCTCGAAGGCGCCGAACGCTTCACCCAGGGTGAAGGCCGGCACGGCAAGTTCTGAGCGGGCGGAGCAGCGAAGCCAACTCGCCGCGCTTACCCGTCATCCTGAGGTGCGCGCTCTTGCGCGCCTCGAAGGATGAGCCGCAGGCACCGCGCTTGACGCCGCATCCTTCGAGGCACGCCCAAACGGGCGTGCGCCTCAGGATGACGATTCAATCCGTGTAGCAACGCAGTCTACGGAGCAGCTGCGACCGGAATCAAATCGGCGACCTCAAAACAGCTTCAGCCCCTTCAGACTGGCATGGCCGTTCTTGCCGACGATGATGTGATCGTGCACGGCGACGCCGAGCGGTTCGGCGATCGCCACGATGGTCTTGGTCATCTGGATGTCGGCCTGCGACGGCGTCGGGTCGCCCGAAGGATGGTTGTGCACCATGATCACCGCGGTCGCCGACAGTTCGAGCGCGCGCTTGACGATCTCGCGCGGATAGACCGGGGTGTGGTCGACGGTGCCGACCTGCTGCAGTTCGTCGGCGATCAGCTGGTTGCGCTTGTCGAGAAACAGGATGCGGAACTGCTCCCTGTCGGCGAACGCCATCGTGGTCCGGCAGTAATCGATCACCGCCGACCATGACGACAGCACGGTGCGGCTCTTGACCTGCCCCTTGGTGACCCGCGCCGCCGCCGCCGCGACCAGCTTGATCTCGGTGATCGCGGCCTCGCCCAGCCCTGAGACCTCGCGCAGCCGTGGCTCGGGCGCCTGCATGGTCTCGGCGAACGAGCCGAACCGCGCGATCAGCGCCTTCGCCAGCGGCTTGACGTCGCGGCGCGGCAGCGCGCGAAACAGCACGAGTTCCAGCAATTCGTAGTCGCTGAGCGCGGCGGCGCCGGCCTCGCGAAACCGCTCGCGCAGCCGTTCGCGATGGCCGTGATAATGCGGCGCCTCGGCGAATCCCGGCGGGTCCAGTCGCTCGCTGCTGTCTGCTGGCATAGGTGGCGCCGCGTTGCTGATCGGATCAACCATGCCGCGCGCCACGCCTTTTGCAACCGTGAATTGGCGGCTGTCCCAAACTCCGGAGGTCGCGCTCAGTCCGCCGTCGGCAGCCGCCGCATGGTGAATTCGATGGTGTCGCCCGGCAGTTCGCGCCAGCTCTCGACGCCGCTCATATAGGCCGCCTTCGGCCAGGTCTCGAGAAACTCCCGCGCCCGGGCGCGGGCGGCGGGCCGCGGCAGGACAAAAGTCTCGCGCAGGAAGCCGTCCGCCGGCTTGCTGCGCCGCGCCATCCGCTCCGCCAGATCGCGGGGCCGGTCGTGCTGGCGATTGACCATCCTTCAAACTCCGCTACGCTACTACCGGCAATATAGGAGTAGCAGGGAACGAATCCGAGTCTCTGCGCTTGAGTCCGGCTTGTTCGGTTCCGCGTAGTGTCCTGCGTCAGTGGAGTATGCGTCAATGGCCCCCCGTGCCAACTGGAAAGGCTTTTTGCGGCTGTCGCTGGTGACATGCCCGGTGGCGCTGTTTCCGGCCACGTCGGACGCCGAGAAGATCAGCTTCAACCAGATCAACCGCAACACCGGCCATCGCATCAAATACCTGAAAGTCGACGCCGACACCGGCGAGGAGGTCGCCTCCGACGACATCATGAAGGGCTACAAGGTCGATACCGACAATTATATCGAAATCACCAAGGACGAACTCGACGCCATCGCGCTGGAATCGACCCGCACGATCGACATCGATCAGTTCGTGCCGAAATCCGAGATCGACGATCTGTATCTGGTGCGGCCGTACTACATCGTGCCCGACGGCAAGGTCGGCCATGACGCCTATGCGGTGATCCGCGAGACCATCCGATCGATGGACCGCGTGGCGCTGGCCCGCGTGGTGCTGACCAATCGCGAGCACGTCATCGCGCTGGAGGCGCGCGACAACGGCCTGATGGGGATGCTGCTGCGCTATCCGTACGAAGTCCGCGACGCCGCGGATTATTTCGACGACATTCAGGACGTCAAGATCACCAAGGACATGCTCGATCTCGCCCGGCATATCGTCGAGCAGAAGTCCGGCCATTTCCAGCCCGAGCTGTTCGAGGATCACTACGAGAGCGCGCTGACGGAGCTGATCAACAAGAAGGTCAGCGGCCAGCCGCTCGCCGCCAAGGCGCGCCCGCGCGGCGACAACGTCGTCGACCTGATGGACGCGCTACGCCGGAGCCTCGGCGACGCCAAGGCGCCGCCGGCCGCGAAGGCTGCGCCGGCCGCGAAGGCTGCCGCCGCGGAGAAGCCTGTCGCGACATCCGCCAAGCCGAAGAAGCGCAAGACCGCGCCCGGCCAGAAGGAAATGCTGCTGCCGATCAGCGGCGCCAAGACCGCCGGCTCGAAAGAGGAGGCCGGCAAGGCAAAGAAGCCCGCACGCAGCACCGCCGGCGGCAAGGCCCGCAAGGCGGGGTGAGGTCAGCCGACCGGTATCAATCCGCGGAACTCGCGATTGAAATGCACCAGCGGTTCCTTCGCCGGCTGAACACGGGCGGCTTTCACCTCGCAGAAGAACACCGAATGCTGGCCGACCGAGGTTTCTTCGAAAATCTCGCAGTCCAGCACGGCCAACGCGTCCGCCAATGCCGGGACACCGCTTTCCATGTCGACCCATGTCGCGAGGTCGAACCGCGCGGCCCCCTTGATGCTCGACGACGCGAACCGTTCGGCGAGTTCGGCGTGGTCCGCGCCTAGCAGATTCACGCTGATGCGTCTGGTCGAACGCATCAAGGCGTGGGCGCCTGCGTCGCGGTTGACGCAAGCTATCAGCGTAGGCGGGTCGAGCGTCAACGAACAGACCGCCGTCATGGTGAGTCCTAGCCGCTCGCCATCCTTGGCACTCGCGACAATGCAGACGCCGCCGGCCAGAAGGCGCATGCTCTGCTTGAAGACAGCCGACGAGATCGGCATCTCTCCGTCCGTTGCCACTTCAGTCGTCGCCATGTCGAACTGCCTCGAAGATGATTGATGTTCTGGGATCCGATCTGCGAGAGGCCGGATAGAGCAAGTCCGCGCGGGGCCGCGTTTCCCCGCCGTCGTGCCATGCTCCATCCGGACCAGGGCGGCTTGGAAGCCGCTAGGCGAGAGGCACCGAACGGGGGTTCTCGCCGATGTCGCCGAGCAGGGCGATCTGCCCGCGTAATCCAGAGACCGTGTCGAAGTCGATCACCGCGTGATGGCAGGCCGTGTTGATATCGCGGTAGGCGCGATACACCGGGCTGCCCTCGTAGACTCCGTGTGCGCCGGAAGCGGCGAACACCCGATCGATCGCCCGTCGGCTCAGTTCGACGACATAGGCCGCGTCCCACCGGAACTGGACGCGGTCGCTGGCGGACATCGGCCCCTGGTCGGCAACCATCGCCTGATCGAAGCGCTCGCAGATGTTTTCCAGCAGCCGCCGGGCGGCGGCGACTTCGGCCGTCGACTCCGCCACTCGTTGTTGCATGTTGGCGTTCTCCGCCTTCGATACGCCATGGGCGGTCCTGCGGGCGGAGGTCCGCTCGATGAAGTGCTTCAAGCCGCGCTCCGCCATCCCGAGCACGGTGCCCGACAGCATCGACGAAAGACCGGCATAGACGGGCAAGCGATAGACGGGACTGTTCGTATGCGGGGTCGACCCCATGAAGGTCGGATAGGTCGGCATCGCCCGATAGTCGGGCACGAGCACATCGCGTGCGACGAGATCTTTCGATCCTGTTCCGCGCATGCCGAGCGTGTACCACGTATCGTCGATCTCGATGTCCGCCCGCGGCACCATCACATGGTAGTTGAGATAGCCGCCCGAGTCCGGATTGACCACCTTGGTGCCGAGAATGAACCAGGGAGAATGGTCGCAGCCGCTGCCGAATTGCCAACGCCCATTGAGACGCCAACCGCCGGCGGTGCGTTCGATCGTGCCCTGCGGAGCCAGGGCGCCGGCGAGCAGGTTGTCGGCGTCGCCGTCATAGACTTCCTTCTGGCACTCTTCCGAGAACCGTCCGACGATGTAGTCGTGGGCCACACAAACCATCAACACCCAGCTTGCGGCCGAACAGCCCTGGGCGAGTTCCGCACAGGTCCAGATGTGGGCGCTTGGGGAGAGCTCGAAGCCGCCGAATTTCTTCGGCGTCAGAACGCGGGCCAGGCCCGATCCGCGGAGTGCCGCGGCGGCATCGTCGTCCAGCCTGCGCAGGCGCTCGCTGCTGTCCGACGTCGCGGCCAGGCGTGGCAGGATCGCGCGAGCCGCGGCCCTGTAGTCGAAGTCGGACGCGCGCGACCCGCTCCAGGATTCGCCCTTGGACACATTCATGTGGTTCATTCGAGTACTCCTCTATGATCTTTCGAGACAAATTCGGTCGCCGTCGTCGTGTCGCCCGACTGCTTTTGCGATCTTCAAGCGCAGCCGTCGCCACGCCCTCCGAGCCCGGTCAGTCGATGGACCGACATTCATGCTGATCCTTCCGCGGCGCTCGGCGCCTTGCCGCTGGCGGCACCGAGATAGGTGGCGACGACGCGTGCATTGCCCTGCAATTCAGCCGCGGCGCCTTCCATGACCACCCGGCCGCCTTCGATCACGTAGCCATAGTCGGCGATCTGAAGGGCGGCCTTTGCATTCTGCTCGACGACGAGGAGCGCGACGCCGCGCTCGCGAAGCGAGACGACGACCCGAAGGATCTCGCGGACGATCAGTGGCGCCAACCCCAAGGACGGCTCGTCCAGCATCAGCAGGTTCGGACGCGCCATCAGCGCCCGCCCGATCGCGAGCATCTGGCGTTCGCCGCCCGACAGCGTCCCTGCACGCTGCGCCCGCCGCTCGCCGAGCCGGGGAAACAGCTCATAGACGGTTTCGATGTCGGCCTTGAAATTCCGTTCGCCTTTGCGAAACCGCGAATAGGTGCCCAGGACGAGATTATCCAGCACCGTCATGTCGGCGAACAACTCCCGGCTTTCCGGAACGAGGCAAACGCCTTGCGCCACACGGTCTTCCACCGCGAGGCGCGCAATTTCCGCATCCCCGAAAACGATCCGGCCGGAACACGGCACGACGCCCATGAGCGCATTCAGCAGGCTGCTCTTGCCCGCGCCGTTCGGTCCGATGACGGTTACGATCTGGCCACGCGTCACCTGAACTGCGACGCCTCTGACGGCTTCGACCTTGCCGTAGGTGACGGAGATGTCGCGGGCATCCAGCAGGATATCGGTCATCAATCGACCCCTCCCAGATAGGCTTCGATCACTGTCGGATCGTTCTGAATCTCGAGCGGCGTTCCCGCCGCGATCCGCTCGCCGTGGTCGAGCACGACGAGCCGGTCGACGAGATTCATCACAAAGTCCATATCGTGCTCGACGATCAGCACCGAGATGCCCTCGGCCCGGAGCGATCGCAGCACGTCGGCAAGCGCCTGCTTCTCCTGGAAACGCAAGCCGGCTGCCGGTTCGTCGAGCAGCAGGATCAGTGGATCGGCGGCCAACGCACGGGCGATTTCCAGAACGCGCTGCTTGCCAAGAGGCAGATTGCCGGCCGCGACGTCGGCTTCCGCAGCCAGGTCGACTTGTTCCAATTGGTACTGCGCTTCACGGAGCAGACGCTCTTCCTGGCGCCGATCGAGTCGGAACATCGACGCCAACGCACCGGCAGTCGTCCGATGGTACGCACCGACGGCGACGTTCTCCAACACCGACATGTCGGGCTGGAGAATGACGTGCTGAAACGTCCGCGCGATGCCGCGCTCGACAAGTCCGTGGGTCGGCAGCGCATCGATGCGATCACCGCGAAACCACACTTCACCGCGCGTCAGGGGCAGGACGCCCGTGATCAGGTTGAACAACGTGCTCTTGCCGGCCCCGTTTGGTCCGATCAGCGCAACGATCTCACCGGCCGCGACCTCGAAGGTCACTTCGTTGACGGCGACGAGTCCGCCGAAATTCTTGCTTGCGCGCTGCACCTTCAGCAGCGCTTCACCCGGCGCGAGTCGCGAGCGGCGCGGCGGGCGTTCGCCTTCCGGCGACACCTTGCGCTTCGACCGCATCGGCAGGTAGCGCGAAACATACGTCATAATGCCGCCGCCGGCGCCTTGCAGCAGCAGCACCATCATGAGTCCGAAGACACTCAGCTCGAAACTGCTCGAGCCGCCGATCAGGTTCGGCAGGGTTTCACGAAGCCAGTTTCGAAGGAACTCGACGACCGCCGGCCCGACCAGCGCGCCGGCAAGGTGCGACGAGCCACCGACGACGACCATGAACATGTAGTCGATCGAGCTGTTCGCATTGAAAGGACCCGGGTTGACGACCCCGAGATAATGGGCGGTCAACCATCCAGTCACGCCGGCAAAAACCGCGGCGAGCACGAAGGCTTTGGTCTTCAGCTTCGAGACATCGATCCCGAAGCTCGCAGCCATGATGGTGTGTCGGACGACCCGCAGCGCTCTTCCGGTGCGGCTGTCGAGCAGATTGGCCGTCAACATCATGGCGATCGCGACGCAGGCCCATATCAGCCAATAGACAGCGCGCGTATCGCCGAACGAGATTCCGAACAGGGTGACCGGATGGATTCCGGATATCCCGTTATAACCTCCCAAGAACGCGACATTGCCGAACAAATAATAGAGCGCGGTTCCCCATGCGAGGGTGCCGAGCACGAGATAGTGGCCGGAAAGCCTGATCGTGAGCCAGCTCAGACCCAGAGCGGACGTGGCGGTCACCAATAACGCTGCGGGAAGCGTTTCCCAGGCCGACCACCCGAGCTTGGTGCTGAGAAGAGCCGCCGTGTAGGCGCTCGTGCCGACGAAGGCGGCCTGGCCGAACGAGGCCAATCCGACGACCCCGGCGAGCAGAACGAGACCGACGCAGATGATCGCATTCAGACCGACGTAGTTCAACGGCGTGAGATACGACGTCGGAAACGCGATCGGAACGATGCAGAGCAGACCGATGACGGCGATCGAGAGCCAGCGCATGGTCACTCCGCGTCGTCCGACAATCCGCTCCGGCGCCGTTCGACGACGGAACGCCAGATCAGGATCGGAACCAGAAGAGAAAATACGATGGCTTCCTTGTAAGCCGATGCGAAGAAGGATGCGTAGCTCTCGAACAGGCCGACGAATATCGAGCCTACGATCGCGGTCGGAAAACTCGCGAGCCCACCCAGCACCGCGCCGACGAAGCCTCTCAGTCCGATCAGGAACCCGCTGTCGTAGTAAATCCCGGTGACCGGCGCGATCAGGATTCCCGACAGGCATCCAATCAGGCCGGCGATGCTGAACGCGATCGTTCCCGCCGTTTCCGGCTTGATCCCGACCAGCCGGGCGCCCTTCCGGTTGACGGCCACCGCCCGCATGGATTTCCCCCAGAACGTCCGCTCGAAGAATGCGAACAGGATCGCTGTGAGCGACAGGGCGACCGCGACGACCAGCAGCAGGTGCCAGGAAATACGCGTGAAGCCGATATCCAGCCGGCCCGGAATGAACGGCGCGGTGCGCATTCCGTCGGGTCCGAAGAAGACGAGGCCGAGGCCCGTCAACAGATAGTGCACGGCGACGGCGACGAAGAGCAGGACGAGCACCGATGAGCCGGCGAGATCCATGAACGCGCTTCGATAGATCATCGGCGCCATCGGCACCGTGATCGCCAGAGTGAGGAGCACCTGGGCAAAGATCGGCAGCCCCATCGGCGCCAGCTTCAGCGTCGCGACGACGACCACGGCCGGAATCCCGGCGCAAAACGCGACGGTGGGCCACCAGCCGCTCCACTGACCCGTTCTGAACGAGCGAATCGCCTCACGCAGCAGCGTGACCGCGCCCAGGGCTGCGAGCAGCCACACCGTCGCGGGCGCTTCGTTCTTCTGCAAGATCCCCATCGTCAGCGCACCCATGGTGACGAACTCCCCGGCGGGCACCCATAGGATGCGCGTGACGAGAAACACGAGCAGGATGGACAACGACAGCAAGGCGTAGATGATGCCGGTCGTGAGTCCGTCCTGCGCCAAAATCAGCGCCATCGTGCCATTCATCGTTCTCGACCTATGGTCTGCTGTTCGGCATTCGGTCTGTCGGTGGCGTCTGCGGCACCGACTATTTGTACAGAGCGAAAGCGCCGTTCTTGACGATCACCAGCACGCGCGATCGATCGTCGACGCCGTAGCGATCCTGGTCCGTGAATTTGTAGACCGCGTGGGTGCCGACCACTTCGCGGCCGGACGCCAGCGAGTCTCGCAGGGCCGATCGGAATTCGGGAGTACCCGGCTTCGCCTTCGCCGCCGCATCGGGGACGGCCGCCTCGAGGAGGAGCATCGCATCCCATGCGTATCCAGCGAACGGATTGGGCGCGCCCGGACCATACTTGGCCGCGTATTTCGCGGAGAAATCGAGTCCGACCTTCTTGATCGGATTGCTGTCGGGAAGACTGGCGGCAACGACGATCGGCCCGGTCGGCAGAATAGCGCCCTCGAGTTCCTTGCCGCCGGCGTTCAGGAACGGTTTCGAAACCGCGCCATGCGTGTGGTAGATCTGTCCCTTGAAGCCCTGGTCCTTCAGCGTCAGATGCGGAAGTGTCGCCGGCGTAGCGGAGGCTCCGACGAACACCGCGTCGGGCTTGGCTTCGAGCAGCTTGAGCACTTGCGCGGTGACTGACGTATCATTGCGGCTGTAGAGTTCCTTGGCGACGATCTGCAGGCCGCCGGCATTCGCCAACTGCTCGAAATTCTTCCAGTTGAGTTCGCCCCAGCCGTCATTGTAGCCGATGAACGCGACCCGCTTGAAGTTACGCGATTTCATATCGTCGACGATGGCGCCGACCATGATCCGCGCCGACTGCGGAAGATTGAAAAGCCAGGCCCGCTGCTCGGTCGGGATGTCGACGGGAACGAGTGCGATTTGCGGCGTTGCGCTCTGAGCCGCGATGCCGAACATCGCGACGGTCGACGGGATCGTGTTGGAGCCGAGGATGATGTCGACCTTGTCCTCGTCGACGAATTTGCGGGCATTCTTCACCGTCGTCGAGGTATTGCCCGCGTCATCGAGCACGATCCATTTGACCGGCAGTCCGCCCAGATGATCGGGGAAAATTTCGGCGGCGAGCTTGAACGGGGCGCCGACTGCCGCCGTCGCGCCGGTGAAATCGGCGGTGAGACCGACCTTGATCTCCTGGGCGCTCGACTGACCGCCACCACCGATGACCAGACAAGCCGCAACGAGAATCGCATACTTCACCATCACGCTTTTTCTCCTTCGGTTCTCAAAATGCCGGGCTGAATACCCGATCCGTCCGTCTGCGCTTGCCGACCTGTCGAGCCCTGTCCGTCGACGCTCGACCGGGAACCGGCCGCCTGGAACGGATAGGTCAGGTGAGGACAGAGTTCGTCCAGAAGCTCCGCAAAGCGAAGCGTGGTCATGTCTTCCAGATACGGCCCGATGATCTGGACGCCGGTCGGAAGTCCGCCGACGAGCGACACCGGCCGAACGGTGGACGGCAGGTAGCTGAGCCCAGCGATCGCCATCCAGAACAGGGATTGACTGTAGTCCTGCTGCCGACCGTTGATGTCGAGCAGCCGGTTCTCCCGCGGGCCTGCGGTATCGTGCACAAAAGCAAGCGAGGCATGAACCGGGCAAAGCACGACGTCGTAGGACCGGAAGAAGCGTTGCCAGGCCGCACGATATTCGCTCCGGCGGCTGTGCAGCGACAACCAGGCGTGATGGCTCATCCCCGCCGCACGCCGGATCGCGGCGCGATAGCTGCGGTCGTCGCTCCGCAACGTCATCGCCTCGTCCGACATCCGCTTCAGAAGGTCCGGCGATGCACGCCTGGAGCCGACCGCGCGCGTCATCATCATGAAGTCCTGAAAGCACAGTTCCAGGTCGACGGGCCACTCCACGTCGAAATCGACCTCGGCTCCGCTGCGCTGGAGGGCGCGGGCGAGATTTTCGATCGACGCTTGAATGCCCTGATCGACCTCGCAAGCTCCGTGGTTCGGCAGCACTGCCACCCGGAAATCGCTCAATCTGTTGCCGCGCGCCTTGGGCAGCTGCAGCACCCAGCCGCCCGCATCGAAGCCGCCCGGTCCGGCCAGAATCTCGAGCAACAGGCGCAGATCCGACGCCGACCGCGCCATCGGTCCAAGGACGGTCATATCCGTTTGGGACTCGTCGGCATCGATCGAGTGTCCGTTCTGGGGCACTAGCCCGTAGGACGGCTTGTGGCTGAAGACACCGCAGAAATGCGCGGGCACCCGCAGCGATCCCGCAAGATCGCTGCCGAGCTCCACCGCCGTGAAGCCGGCCGCCAGCGCCGCCGCCGAACCGCCGGACGAGCCCCCGCAAGTCCGCGCATGGTCCCACGGATTGCTGGTCCTGCCGTGCAGCGGATTCGACGTTTGCACGTCGGCAAGCCCTTCCGGCACGTTGGTCTTGCCGAACACGACAGCGCCGGCACCGACGAGGCGCGCGACGGCGTCGGCATCGCGTTTGGCGACGTTGCCCGCATACGAGACCGTGCCCCAACTGGTGGGAAGCCCGGAGACGTCGAATGACTCCTTGACGGTCATGGGCAGACCGTGAAGGCGGCCCAATTCTCCGACGGCCGATCGAGCGCGCGTCCCGTCCGCCGCCTTTGCGCGGTCGAGCGCACGCTCGAAGTCACGGCTGACGACGGCGTTGATCCGCCCGTCGAAGCTTTCGATTTGTTGGATGAAGTGCCGGAGGAGTTCGACGCTGGAAATCTCTCTCGCATTCATCAATGCGAGCAGATCAGAAGCTGAGTTGAAGTGGATTCCCACGCGCTCTCTCGACGGCTCGATCCATCATCGGATCATGAGCGATTTTTGATGGCGCATTGATGTAAGTCAAATTCATAGTTATAATCTGCATCATGAACGAAACGAATGAGAGCCTCGACCTCAATCTCTTGCGGGTCTTTCTCGCGATCTGGGACTTGCGCAGTCTCACGGCAGCCGGGGACCGTCTCGGCCTGACGCAGCCCGCGATCAGTCATGCGTTGCGGCGCCTGCGCGATCGCTTCAACGATCCGCTCTTCGTGCGCGCGGCGAACCGCATGCTACCCACCGACGCGGCCGTTCGTCTGCATGAGCCGCTCGATCAGGCATTCGCGATCATCAATCGCGCGCTCAAAGAGCGCGTCGCGTTCGATCCCCAGGTGACCCAGAGGACCTTCCGGATCGCGATGTCCGATATCGCCGAGGTCTACTCATTGCCTCAACTGATGACGAAACTGACACGTATCGCCCCGTTGGCGCGGATCGACGTCGTCCCGCTTGCACCCGACGCGGTCGTCGGCGCGATGCGCTCGGGAGAAGTCGATCTGGCCATCGGCTACGTCAAGAACGGCGAGGAGGACTGCAGCAGCATCGACATCTTCAACGATCGCTTCGTCTGCATCGTTCGCGCCGGTCACCCGATCGGCCGAACCGGACTCAGGAAGTCGAATTGCGCCGGGCTGCGCTTCTTCTATGCGAGAATAACTTCTCCGGTTCATCATCAACCGATCGAGCAGTGGTTCTCGGACAGAGGCGCCGGACCTCAAATCGCCGTCCGCGGGCATTTCATGGTCGCGCCGGAGATCGTGCGCCACTCCGACTTGGCGGCGATTTTTCCCGAATCCCTGGCGCTCCGCCTTCACCGAGCGAAGGACTTTCGTCTGCTCGATCTGCCGTTCGACCTGCCCCTGATCGAGGTGAAAGTGCACAGCCACTCGCGCTTCGCCAGCGACATGGGCATCAAATGGATGTGCGAAACGGCTGCGAAGATCCTCAAGGAAGACGGTTAGCTCGGCTCGCACCGGACCTGCGCTGATCAACGCCGCAAAGGTCGGCTGCTGTGCATCGACGAACCAAAGCGCGACGAAGCAGCGCAAGACCACGCCCGGCCGAACAGAGATGCGGCGGACGGGCCGGTCGAACGTCACGTGGTCTTGGTGATCTTTCCCGATGCCCTGCTGCTCGACCTCTCGGGTCCTCCGGCTGCTGAATCGTCGAATCGAGCCGGTCGATGACCGGTCGGCCGCTCCATGACGCGCACCGTGCTTCACGCGTGGATCGGCTGCGGCGCGAGCCGAGCCGACGGGGCGGTTGAACTCGCGGCGGCGGGAGCTTATGCGTCGACGCCATGCACAGCGCCCCCGCCGAAAAGCCCTCGACGTCGTGGTCCCGTCACTTGGCCGACCCGGCCAAGGCGGCGCCCTTCCTGCCGATGAGCCGCGCCGAGATGAAGGCGCTGGGGTGGGACGCCTGCGACATCGTGCTGGTGACCGGCGACGCCTATGTCGACCATCCGAGCTTCGGCATGGCGATCATCGGCCGGTTGCTGGAGGCGCAGGGTTTTCGCGTCGGCATCATCGCCCAGCCGGACTGGCAGTCGGCCGAGCCGTTCAAGGCGCTGGGCCGGCCCAAGGTGTTTTTCGGCGTCACCGGCGGCAACATGGATTCGATGGTCAACCGCTACACCGCGGACCGTCGGCTGCGCCACGACGACGCCTACACGCCGAACGGCGAGAGCGGCCGGCGGCCGGACCGCTGCACCCTGGTCTACGCCCAGCGCTGCCGCGAAGCGTTCAAGGATGTGCCGATCGTGCTCGGCGGCATCGAGGCGTCGCTGCGCCGCATCGCGCATTACGATTACTGGTCGGACAAGGTCCGCCGCTCGGTGCTGGCCGACGCCAAGGCGGATCTCCTGCTCTACGGCAACGCCGAGCGCGCCGTGATCGAGGTCGCACACCGGCTCAGGGCCGGCGAAGCGCCGCGCGCGCTCGACGACATTCGTGGCGTCGCGCTGTTCCGCCGCGTGCCCGACAACTATACGGAACTGCACGCCGACGATCTCGACGCCGCCGACGAAGGCGCCCGGCAGATGCGCGGCGATGTGGTGATCCGGCTGCCGAGCTGCGAGCAGGTCGAGCAGGACAAGGAAGCCTATGCCCGCGCCTCGCGGGTGCTGCATCGTGAGAGCAACCCGGGCAATGCGCGGCCGCTGGTGCAGCGCCACGGCGACCGCGATCTGTGGCTCAACCCGCCGCCGGTTCCGCTCACCACCGCCGAGATGGACTCGGTCTACGATCTGCCCTACGCCCGCGCGCCGCATCCGTCCTATGGCGACGCGAAGATCCCCGCCTGGGACATGATCAAGGCGTCGGTGACGATCATGCGCGGCTGTTTCGGCGGCTGCACCTTCTGCTCGATCACCGAGCACGAGGGCCGCATCATCCAGAATCGTTCGGAAGGCTCGATCCTGCGCGAGATCGAGAAGATCCGCGACAAGACGCCGGGCTTCACGGGGGTGATCTCCGACATCGGCGGGCCGACTGCGAATATGTATCGGATGGCGTGCAACGATCCGAAGATCGAGGCGGCGTGCCGGCGGCCGTCCTGCGTGTTTCCGGAGATCTGTCCGAACCTGAACACCTCGCACGACGACCTGATCCGGCTGTATCGCAAGGTGCGCGAAGTGAAGGGCATCAAGCGGGTGATGGTCGCCTCGGGGGTGCGTTACGATCTGGCGGTGAAGAGCCCGCAATACATCAAGGAGCTCGTCACCCATCACGTCGGCGGCTATCTGAAGATCGCGCCCGAGCACACCGAGCGCGGCCCGCTCGACAAGATGATGAAGCCGGGCATCGGCACCTATCACCGCTTCAAGCAGATGTTCGACGCCGCCGCCGAGCAGGCCGGCAAGAAGTACTATCTGATCCCGTATTTCATCGCGGCGCATCCGGGCACGACCGACGAGGACATGATGAACCTCGCGCTGTGGCTGAAGAAGAACCGCTACCGCGCCGACCAGGTGCAGACCTTCCTGCCGTCGCCGATGGCGACCGCGACGGCGATGTATCACACCGGCGTCAATCCGCTGCGCGGCGTCCGCCGCGGCGGCTCAGACAAGGTCGAGGCGATCAAGGGCCTGCGTCAGCGCCGGCTGCACAAGGCGTTCCTGCGCTATCACGACCCCGACAACTGGCCGGTGCTGCGCGAGGCGCTACGCCGGATGGGCCGCGCCGATCTGATCGGCCCGCGCCCCGACCAGCTGGTGCCGGCGCATCAGCCCTCCGGCAACGGCACCCGACCGCCGCCCCGCGGTCCGGCCCGAACGCAGCGCTTCACCACCAAAGGGGTGCGGGTGACGAAGTGATCAAGATCTGATTACAGATCATTTCTATAAGAAAGATCTGTAAACGCATCAATTGACAAAGCGATATGATCCGCCTAGGTGTCATTTCGATCAAAAATGATCCGAAAACATATCATGTCACTCCATCCAGATCCCCTGCTCAAAGAGCTTGGCCTGAGCTTCCGGACAGCGCGGCTGGCCGCCGGCTTGTCCCAGGAGGAAATCGCTCTTCGAGCAAACATTAGCAGACCCCGCTATCGCGATATTGAAACCGGCGCCGCGGCTGCTCGCGCAACGACCCTCATCAACATCGCCCGCGCCCTCGGCTTGGAAATGATGTTGATCCCGCAGGCGATGGTGCCCGCCATCCAGTCGATGCTGCAGCCCGCGGCCGATGATGATGATCGCCCGGCGTTCACGTCGGATGCCGAAGAGGAAGAACGGCCATGACTCAGGCTGTCCTCGCGGCCGAGCGAATCCAGTCACTCGATATCTCATTGAACGACCTTCCCGTCGGCACCCTCGTCCGGACGCCGGGTGACTACAACGCGTTCAACCTCTTGCCCGCTTACCGGGCCATGAACAATCCGCCGGTCTTCAGCCTGTCGCTTCGCTCAGCGGATGGCGGCCTCCGGCGAGATCCCAAGCCCATACGCAGAGCACTGCCTCCGTTCTTTGCGAACCTGCTGCCCGAAGAGAAACTGCGCGAAGCGATGGAAAAGCACCACGCCGCGTCCGTCAGGCCGGGCAACGACTTCGATCTTCTGGCCGCGCTGGGCGGCGATCTGCCGGGAGCGGTCCGCGCCCTACCGAGTGACGGCAGCCCCGTCGTGGCCGGCCCGGAAGCCCAAGGCCGCAACACGCGGTTCTCTCTCGCCGGTGTGCAAATGAAACTGTCGGTGATGAAGAACACCGGCAAACAAGGCGGCATCACGCTCGCGGTCGGCGACGGGCAAGGCCAGTACATCGCCAAATTTCCCTCGCTCACGCATATCGGACTCTCGGAGAACGAGTTCGCCCTGATGGCCCTGGCGGAAGCGCTGGGCATGGAGGTGCCCGCGCGCGAGCTCGTCGACAAGACCGAGTTCACCGGCATCCCCGACGAGTTCACCACCCAGTCCACCGGCAAGGTGCTGCTCGTCCGCCGCTTCGACCGCGGCGATGGCGACACGCGCGTGCATATCGAAGACTTCGCGCAGGTGTTCGGCCGCTACCCGTCCGAGAAGTACAATGGCGGCGCGTATCACAATATCGGCGCGGCGCTCACCAGCGGGGTCTCGTTCGATTCGGCCATCGAGTTTGCTCGGCGCCTCGCGCTCGCCGCGATCACCGGCAATGGCGACATGCATCTGAAGAACTGGTCGCTGCTCTATCCCGGCGACGGCCGGACGCCGATGCTGGCGCCGGTCTACGACATGCTCTCGACGATTCCTTACCTCCCTAAGGATGGGCTCGCCCTCAGCCTCGCCGGCGAAAAGTCGCTCCAGGCGCTCACGCCGGAGCGCTGGCGCAACTTCGCAAACCGAAGCCGTCTTCCGGAGGGCGCCGTGTTAACCGCTGTCGCCGAGACTGCGGCCGCCGTGCGTGACAAGTGGCTCGTTCTTCCGGAACGCGACGTTGTGCCTGCGCAGGTCCGCGCGCGGATCGATGCCCACATCGATGAAATGGTGCCGCTGCTCGACCCCTGAGCCGGGCACGTCGTGAACCGCAGTCCCCCGCGACGATCTCGAGAGCAGGCAACGGATGAAGCTCGTGGTTTCACATCAAAGATGCTGGATGATGTCGCAGTCTCGCTGCGAAGCAAATGGCGCGCCCGAAAGGATTCGAACCTCTGACCCCCAGATTCGTAGTCTGGTGCTCTATCCAGCTGAGCTACGGGCGCGTCTGCCGCGGGTTCTCCGAATCGATCCGGAGCCGCCGGCGTTCCGCAGCGGCAGGCGCTGCGAAGGCCGCCATAGCTAGCGGCTCAGATCGGGCTTGGCAAGCGCCGCCGACCAGCTTTCTCACCGGCATCGGGACAAGGCGGGGCCAGACCTAACGAAAGCTCGATCGGGCTCGATCGAGCCCCAGGCTGGATCAGGCGCAAGGCGGAATCAGACCCAAAGCCGGGATCAGGCCCTGGCGCGTTCGTTGCGCAGGCTGTGCAGGTCGACCGGCCGGTCCGGAATCGAGATCCGGAAGGTCGCGCCCAGCGTTCCCTCGACCAGCTTGATGTCGCCGCCATGGGCGCGGACCAGCTCGGCGGCGATCGCCAGCCCGAGACCCGAGCCGCCGGCCCGGACCGAGCCGTGGAACGCCTCGAACAGATGGTCGCGGGCCTTTTGCGGCACGCCGGGGCCGGTGTCGGACACTTCCAGAATCGTCACCGACCCCTCGCGACGGCCGGTGATCCGGATCTGCTGCAAGGCGGCGTCGCTGCGCGGCTGGCTTTCCAGCGCCTGCGCGGCGTTGCGCACCAGGTTCAGCAGCACCCGGAACAATTGATCAGGGTCGGCGTCCATGGTCAGCCCGCGCTCGATCGCCGAGACCCAGGTGACCGAGCTGACGGCCGTGTCGGAGGCGAGCCCGGCGGTCTCGCGGACCTCGTTGACCACCGGTTCGATCAGGATCATCCGGCGGTCCGGTGCGGCCTCCTGGGCGCGGCCATAGGACAGCGTCGACTGGCAGAACGCGATCGCCCGCTCCAGCGAGCGCACCAGCTTCGGCGCGAAGCGCTGCACCCGCGGGTCGGGCACGCTGGAGAGCTGGTCGGACAGCAGCTGCGACGACGCCAGCAAATTGCGCAGATCGTGATTGATCTTCGACACCGCGAGGCCGAGCGCGGCGAGCCGGCTCTTCTGATGCAGCATCGACACCAGATCGCGCTGCATGTCGGACAATTCGCGCTCGGCGAGGCCGATTTCGTCGCCGCGCGGGCCCGGGATCACGATCGAAGCCGGGCTTTCCGGATCGCGGCGGAAATTGACCATGTTGGCGGTCAGCCGCCGCATCGGCCGCACGAACAGGAAATGCAGCGCCAGATAGATCAGCGCGGTGGTCAGGCTGGTGATGGTCAACGACACCAGCAGCAGATTGCTGGAGAAGCGGTACATGGCGATCCGCAGCGGCGCTTCGTCGATCACGACTTCGATGAACTGCGCGTTGCCCTCCGCCGGGCCGATCACCCGGACGGTCTGGTTGCCGCTCTCCAGCATCACCGCAAAGGCATCGATGATCGCGCCCCACGGCGTGACGTGGCGCATATCGACGACCTGGTCGATCGTGCTGGGCAGGTTCGAGGTTGCCAGCAGGCGACGCTGCTGGCCCATTTTGATCGCCACCGCGCGGGCGTCGATGCTGTCCAGCACCTGGCGCGCCAGCGTATCCGGCACCATGCCGGAGGGCGAGGCGTCCAGGACCAGCGCGGCCGTATTGGCAGCCGCAAGCCGGTCGTTGAGCCGGTTCAGGCGGAAATTGGCGATTGACGGCACGTAGATCAGGATTTCGGCGATCAGGATCAGCGGAATCGTCAACAGCAGCAGCTTCCCGGACAAGCCGATCTTCGGCTCCAGGCCTCGCCGCCATGCCCGCGTTTCAGGCTGTTGATCCGCTGCCTGCACCCGATTTGCCCTGACTTCCGATCCCTCCGGATTCGGCGCAAAGAATATATGTCTCAAAATGCGCCCTGAACACCGCCAGGTCAAATTACCGTTCGATCATTTACGGTTTGCGCCGCGCGGCGGTGGATCAGCGGCTATGCCTAACGCCGGCTTGGCAGATTCGGTCGCGGTGCGGCAAAAGCAGCAGCCCGCGCAATTGACGAGGGCAAGTCGCTCCCGTATAAGCCGCGCCTACTGTCCGCGATGGCCCGGCTCGACCGGGGCGGTTCATTTTTTGGGCTGCTTTCGGCTCATTCGTGAGCCTCATCATCGGGCTTATCTCAACATTCTGAAGCACTTACCCGGTCAGCGGAGAACGACCCGTGAAGCGGACTTATCAACCAAGCAAACTGGTGCGCAAGCGCCGTCACGGCTTTCGCGCCCGTCTCGCCACCGCCGGTGGTCGCAAGGTGCTCGCGGCGCGCCGCGCCCGCGGACGCAAGCGTCTGAGCGCCTGAGCGGGTCCTCCCGGGATCAAAGCATGGACCGATTACGGCAGCGGGCGGACTTCCTCGCCGTTGCCAACGGGCGGCGGATCAGTGGGCCTGCTTTCGTGCTGCAAGGCCGACGCCGCGACGATCCAGGTCCGGTCCGGGTCGGCTTTACCGTGACCAAGAAAATCGGCACCGCGACCGAACGCAATCGAATTCGCCGCAGGCTGCGCGAGTTGGTGAAGCGCGCGGACCGCGGTCTGATGCTGCCCAACAGCGACTATGTGCTGGTCGGCCGCCGTGCGGCGCTGAGCCGCGACTTTGCTGTCATGCTCGGCGATCTGCGCTCCGCGCTCGACCGCATTGCGCGGCGGTCGTCGAAACCGGATTGAAGCGAGACCTGACCCGATGAGCGACAATCGCAACACCATCCTCGCCGTGATTCTGTCGGGCCTCGTGCTGCTCGGCTGGCAGTACTTCTTCAACATCCCGCAGATGGAGAAGCAGCGCGCCGCCCAGCAGGCGCAACAGCAGCAGGACGCGGCCAAGCAGCCGACCCAGCAGGCCCCGGCCGCGACCACGCCGGGTGCGCCGAACGCTCCGGCGGCGTCGGCAGCGCCCGGTGCTCCCGGAGCCCCAGGCGCGCCGGCAGCCCGGCAGTCCGGCAATGCGCCGGTGGTCAGCCGCGAGGCGGCGATCGCGGCGTCGCCGCGGATCAAGGTCGAAACCCCGCGCCTCGACGGCACGATTTCGCTGAAGGGCGCGCGGATCGACGATCTGTCGCTGACCCAGTTGCGCGAGACGGTCGACCCGAAATCGCCGCCGATCCATCTGTTCTCGCCGTCCGGCGGCGCCAATCCCTATTATGCCGAATTCGGCTGGGTCGGCGCGGCGGGCTCCAACGTCAAGCTGCCCGACCAGAACACGATGTGGCAGCAGCAAGGCTCCGGCGCGCTGACGCCGAGCAGCCCGATCACGCTGACATGGGACAACGGCGAAGGTCTCACCTTCCGCCGCCAGATCGCGGTCGACGACCGCTATCTGTTCACCGTGAAGGACGACGTCACCAATGTCGGCAGCAGCCCGGTGACGCTGTACCCCTACGCGCTGATCTCGCGCCATGGCACGCCGCATGTCGAGGGCTACTACATTCTGCATGAAGGCCTGATCGGCTATCTCGGCGAGCACGGCCTGCAGGAATACGGTTACGCCAAGATCGACGAAGCCAAGACGGTGGGCTTCAAGGCGACCAATGCCTGGATGGGCATCACCGACAAATACTGGGCCTCGGCGCTGCTGCCGGACACCAATGCGCAGCTCCAGGCGCGGTTCTCGTCGAATCAGGTCGGCGCCACCCGCACCTATCAGACCGACTATCTCGAAGACGCCAAGACGGTGCCGATCGGCGGCACCGTGACGGCCAACGCCCGGCTGTTCGCCGGCGCCAAGGAAGCGCGCGTCGTCGGCATCAACTTCCCGTTCGCGGGCCTCGGCGGCTACAATCAGCAGCTCGGGCTGAACCATTTCGACCTGCTGATCGACTGGGGCTGGTTCTACTTCATCACCAAGCCGATGTTCCTGGCGCTCGACTTCTTCTTCCATCTGGTCGGGAATTTCGGCGTCGCCATCCTGCTGGTGACGGTGCTGATCAAGGTGCTGTTCCTGCCGCTGGCGAACAAATCCTACGCCTCGATGGCCAAGATGAAGGCGATCCAGCCGCAGCTGCTCGCGCTGAAGGAGCGTCATCCGGACGACAAGGCGAAGCAGCAGCAGGAGATGATGGAGATCTACCGCAAGGAGAAGATCAATCCGGTCGCCGGCTGTCTGCCGGTGCTGCTGCAGATCCCGGTGTTCTTCTCGCTGTACAAGGTGCTGTTCGTCACCATCGAAATGCGCCACGCGCCGTTCTTCGGCTGGATCCACGATCTGTCGGCGGCGGACCCGACCAATCTGTTCAATCTGTTCGGACTGCTGCCGTTCGATCCGACCGCGATCCCGGTGCTCGGCCACTATTTGGTGCTCGGCGTCTGGCCGCTGGTGATGGGCTTCACGATGTGGTTCCAGATGAAGCTCAATCCGCAGCCGCCGGATCCGACGCAGCAGATGATCTTCGCCTGGATGCCGGTGATCTTCACCTTCATGCTGGCGCACTTCCCGGCCGGTCTGGTGATCTACTGGGCCTGGAACAACCTGCTGTCGGTGATCCAGCAGGCCTACATCATGCGCCGCAACGGCGTGAAGGTGGAGCTGTTCGACAATCTGAGAGCGGCCTTCACGAAGAAGAAGAAAGCGGCATAGAGTCCGCTGCCCGACACCGCAGCAACACCACGTCATGGCCGGGCTCGTCCCGGCCATCCACGTTTTGGGGCGTAGGATGATCCGACGACATCAGAGCGGCGCCACATGACCGAGACCATCGACCCGGACCTGATCGAACGCGGCCGCAAGACCTTCGCCGGCGACTGGCATTTCATCTGGGCGTCGCCCTCGATCGAGACGCTGCCGCCGATGGACGGCCTCGAAGTCGCCTTCGCGGGCCGCTCCAATGTCGGCAAATCCAGCCTGATCAACGCGCTGACCGGGCGCAACGCGCTGGCGCGGACCTCGCACACGCCCGGCCGCACCCAGGAACTGATCTTCTTCGACGGCCCGCCGGGCGCCGGCCTGCGTCTGGTCGACATGCCGGGCTACGGCTACGCCGCCGCGTCCAAGGCCAAAGTCGCGTCCTGGACCTCGCTGATCCACAAATTCCTGCAGGGCCGGGCGACGCTGGCGCGGGTCTATGTGCTGATCGACGGCCGCCACGGCCTCAAGGACGTCGATCTCGACATTCTCAAGACGCTCGACAAGGCCGCCGTCAGCTATCAGATCGTGCTGACCAAGGCCGACCAGGTCAAAGCCGCCGAGCTTGCCGAGCGCGTCGACGCGACCAGAACCGCGCTGGCGAAGCATCCCGCCGCTTTCCCCGAATTGCTGACGACGTCGTCGCGCACCGGCGCCGGAATGCCCGAGCTGCGCGCCGCGATGATCCGCCTGCTCGACGAGCGCCGCTGATGGCTGTCTTTGTCCGCCTCGCGATCGTGATCGCCGGCCTGTATGGCGCCGCCGGCGTCGCGCTGGCGGCCGCCGCCGCCCATGTCCCCGATGCCGCGCGGCTCGGCCCGGCCTCGTCGATGCTGCTGTTTCACGCCAGCGCGATCCTCGCGGCCGCCCTGCTGGCCGACCGCGGCCTCGTCCACCGCATCCCCGGCCTCGCCGCCAGCTTCGGCTTCGTGCTCGGCACCGCGCTGTTCGCCGGCGACCTGTCGCTGCGGCAGTTTGCCGGCCAGTCGCTGTTTCCGATGGCGGCGCCGACCGGCGGCATGCTGCTGATCGGAAGCTGGCTGCTGCTGGCGGTCGCGGCGCTGCTGGCGCGGCGCTAGCGACAGACACGGGCTGCGGATTCGGCCCCTTTGATCGGCCGCGCCGAAATGCTAGCGATTCTCCCCGCCAAGCCTGCCCCAAGAATCGTACCGCCCATCGCACCAAGAATCGCACGACGCATCGCAAGTCCCATGGCCAAACCCAGCGAAAGACCCGCTTCATGACCGACGCGCCAATCATCAGCCCGCTCGATCAGGCCCGGATCCTGTCCGAGGCGCTGCCGCATATGCAGCGCTACGACGAGGAAACCATCGTCATCAAATATGGCGGCCACGCCATGGGCGCCGAGGACGACGCCAAGGCGTTCGCCCGCGATATCGTGCTGCTCGAGCAGACCGCGGTGAACCCGGTGGTGGTGCATGGCGGCGGCCCGCAGATCGCCACCATGCTGAAGCGGCTCGGCATCAAGTCCGAGTTCGCGGCGGGCCTGCGCATCACCGACGGCGCCACCATCGAGATCGTCGAGATGGTGCTGGCCGGCTCGATCAACAAGCAACTGGTCGGCTACATCAACGAGGCCGGCGGCAAGGCGGTCGGCCTGTGCGGCAAGGACGGCAACATGGTCACCGCCTCCAAGGCGACGCGCACCATGGTCGATCCGGATTCGCGGATCGAGGAAGTGGTCGATCTCGGCTTCGTCGGCGAGCCCGAGAAGGTCGATCTCACGCTGCTGAACCAGCTGATCGGCCACGAGCTGATCCCGGTGCTGGCGCCGCTGGCGACCTCGTCGAGCGGCCAGACCTTCAACGTCAATGCCGACACTTTTGCGGGTGCCGTCGCCGGCGCGCTGAAGGCCAAGCGCCTGCTGCTCTTGACCGACGTGCCGGGCGTGCTCGATCAGACCAAGAAACTGATCCCCGAACTGTCGATCAAGGACGCCCGCAAGCTGATCGCCGACGGCACCATCTCGGGCGGCATGATCCCCAAGGTCGAGACCTGCATCTACGCGCTCGAACAGGGCGTCGAGGGCGTCGTCATCCTCGACGGCAAGGTCCCGCACGCGGTGCTGCTCGAACTGTTCACCAACCAGGGCACCGGCACGCTGATCCACAAGTGATGAGCGCGGCGCCCAGTAGCCCGGGCATGACGAAGGTGATCGGCGCGGCGCCCCTGAAGCCAAGTCATCAAGCCATCCACCCGCTCGGCCGTCATCCTGAGGAGCCCGACGTCGCCCGCAGGGCGGCGCCGGGCGTCTCGAAGGATGGCCGCAGGTCGCCATGGTTCGAACCGGCGCGCTGCGCGCGCCTCCTCACCATGACGGTGTTGTCGTTGATGGCGCTGCCGACCACGGCCCACGCCGATCTCAAGATCTGCAACCGCATGAGCTACGTGATCGAGGCCGCGATCGGAATCGACGACAAGGCCACCACGGCGACGCGCGGCTGGTTCCGGATCGATCCGGCGCGATGCCGCGTCGTGCTGCAGGGGGCGCTGACCGCCGACCGGGTGATGCTGCATGCGCGTTCGCTCGCGGTCTACGGCGCCTCGCCGGTGCCGCAGAACGGCACCGACCCGCTGTGCGTCGCGCAGGACAATTTCGTCATCGCCGCCGCGCGACAGTGCCGCAGCGGCCAGACGCTGGCGGCATTCACCGAGATCAGGCCGGCCCAGACCGAGGACGGCGTCATGGTCTCCTATCTCGCCGAGGACAGCGGCTATGACGACGAGCAGGCCAAGCTCGCCGCGATCCAGCGGCTGCTGGTGATCGCCGGCTACGACGCCGCGCCGATCGACGGTGTCGACGGCCCGAAGACGCAGGCCGCTCTCGCCGCGTTTCTGAAGCGCAGCGGCCTGAAGCCGGACGCCGTCGACGCGCCGGACTTCTTCGATACGATGATCAAGGCGGTCGAGGCGCCGTCGGGGACCGGCCTGACCTGGTGCAACGACACCAAGGCCAAGATCATGGCTGCGGTCGGCGAAGACGACGGCAAGACCATCAGCAGCCGCGGCTGGTACCGGATCGAGCCCGGCAAGTGCCTGCGGCCCGACCTCGGCGCGCAGCCGAAGCGGGTGTTCAGTTTCGCCGAAGCGGTCGACGACAACGCCCGCCCGATCCTCCTGAAGGGCAAGCCGCTGAACTGGGGCGGCGCGACGCTGCTGTGCACGCGCGACAGCAAATTCGAAATCAGCGAACAGGGCGACTGCTCGGCACGCGGGCTGAACGCCACCGGCTTCGCACCGGCCGACCTCTCCGGCGGCAGCCGAACATTGCGGTTCACCACACCATGAAACAGCCCTCGCTCCGCGGCTTCGGCCATGTCGACACCTGGGTGTTCGACCTCGACAACACGCTGTATCCGCATCATCTCAATCTGTGGCAGCAGGTCGACGGACGGATCCGCGATTTCGTCGCCGCCTGGCTGAAAGTGACGCCCGAGGAGGCGTTCCGTATCCAGAAGGACTACTACAAGCGCTACGGCACCACGATGCGCGGGATGATGACCGAGCACGGCGTCAGCGCCGACGATTACCTGGCCTATGTGCACGCGATCGACCATTCGCCGCTGGAGGCGAACCCGGCGATGGGCGCCGCGATCGCCCAACTGCCCGGCCGCAAGCTGATCCTGACCAACGGTTCGGTCGCCCACGCCGGCAAGGTGCTGGAGCGGCTCGGCATCCATCACCATTTCGAAGCCGTGTTCGACATCGTCGCCGCCGAGCTCGAGCCGAAGCCGGCGGCGCAGACCTATCAGCGCTTCCTGACCCTGCACGGCGTGAACCCGGCCAAGGCCGCGATGTTCGAAGACCTCGCCCGCAACCTCGCAGTGCCGCACCAGCTCGGCATGACCACCGTGCTGGTCGTCCCCGACGGCAGCCAGGAGGTGGTGCGCGAAGACTGGGAGCTCGAAGGCCGCGACGCCGTGCACGTCGACTACGTGACGGAGGATCTGACGGGGTTTCTGGCGGGGCTGAATGCCCGCGATCGCTTGGCTTGACTCTCCCCGGCCGAATCCGGACAACCATCCCCCGAAAATCATCTTGCGCCCCAAGGACCTCCCGATGTCGTACGCCGCTCTCGAATCCACCATCAATACCGCTTTCGACGCGCGCGACACGGTCAGCGCCGCGACCAAGGGCGAGATTCGGGATGCCGTCGATCACGCGCTCGATCTGCTCGACAAGGGCGAGGCGCGCGTTGCCGAGCGCGAGGCGTCGGGCACGTGGACCGTCAACCAGTGGCTCAAGAAGGCGGTGCTGCTGTCGTTCCGCCTCAACGACATGAGCACGATTCCCGGCGGCCCCGGCGGCGCGAACTGGTGGGACAAGGTGCCGTCGAAATTCGAGGGCTGGGGCGAGAACCGTTTCCGCGAGGCCGGCTTCCGCGCGGTGCCGGGCGCGATCGTGCGCCGCTCCGCCTTCATCGCCAAGAACGCGGTGCTGATGCCGTCCTTCGTCAATCTCGGCGCCTATGTCGATGAAGCCACCATGGTCGACACCTGGTCGACGGTCGGCTCCTGCGCGCAGATCGGCAAGCGCGTGCACATCTCCGGCGGCGTCGGCATCGGCGGCGTGCTGGAGCCGCTGCAGGCGGGTCCGGTGATCATCGAGGACGACTGCTTCATCGGCGCGCGCTCCGAAGTCGCCGAGGGCGTGATCGTCCGCCGTGGCGCGGTGCTGGCGATGGGCGTGTTCCTCGGCGCCTCGACCAAGATCGTCGACCGCGAGACCGGCGAGACCTTCATCGGCGAAGTGCCCGAATACGCCGTGCTGGTGCCCGGCACGCTGCCGGGCAAGCCGCTGAAGAACGGCAATCCGGGCCCGGCCACCGCCTGCGCGGTGATCGTCAAGCGCGTCGACGAGCGCACCCGCTCCAAGACCAGCATCAACGAATTGCTGCGGGACTGATCGCGCCGTGACCGCGACCGCGCTCGAGATCGCGCAGGCGCTGCTGCGCTGTCCGTCGGTGACGCCGGCCGATGCCGGCGCGCTCGGCGTGCTGGAGGCGCTGCTGCAGGACGCGGGCTTCGCGACGCATCGGGTGACTTTCAGCGAGCCCGGCACCGCCGACATCGACAATCTCTACGCGCGGATCGGTGACGGTGCGCCGCATCTCTGCTTCGCCGGCCACACCGACGTGGTGCCGCCCGGCGAAGAAACCGCATGGAGCCATGGCGCGTTCGCAGGCGATGTCGAAGGCGGCCTGCTGTACGGCCGCGGCGCGGTCGACATGAAGGGCGGCATCGCCTGCGCGGTGGCGGCGACGCTGGATTATCTGGCCGCGAATGGCGGCCAGCCGCAACAATCCGGCAAAGGCTCGATCTCGTTCCTGATCACCGGCGACGAGGAAGACGTCGCCGTCAACGGCACCGTCAAGCTGCTGCAATGGGCCGCCGAACGCGGCGAGCGCTTCGATCACTGCATCGTCGGCGAGCCGAGCAATGTCGAGGCGATCGGCGACACCATCAAGATCGGTCGGCGCGGCTCGCAGTCCGGCGTGCTGATCGTCGACGGCCGGCAGGGCCATGTCGCCTATCCGCACCGCGCATCGAATCCGATCCCCGATATCGCAACGTTGATCACCGCGCTGAACGACGAGCCGCTGGATCAAGGCTCGGCGCAATTCCAGCCGTCGAACCTCGAATTCACCTCGGTCGACGTCGGCAATCCGGCCACCAATGTGATCCCGGCGCAGGCCCGCGCCAAGTTCAACATCCGCTTCAACGATCACCACACCCAGGAGACGCTGCGCGCGCTGGTCGAGCAGCGGCTCGCCGCCGCCTGCGGCAACCGCATCCGCGCCCGAATCGAATGGCTGCCGTCGAACGCCGATGTGTTCGTGACGAAGCCCGGCGGCTTCACCGATCTGGTGTCGGCCGCGATCGCCGACATCACCGGCCGCAGCCCCGACCTCAACACCGGCGGCGGCACCTCGGATGCGCGCTTCATCGCCAAATACTGTCCGGTGGTCGAGTTCGGCCTGGTCGGCCAGACCATGCACCAGATCGACGAACGCACGCCCGTGAGCGATCTCGACAAGCTCACCGCGATCTATCGCGGCGTGCTGGAGAGATACTTCAGGTAAACGACCTCTCTTTCGTCATTCCGGGGCGCGCGTAGCGCGAGCCCGGAATCCATACTCACTGTCAGGGGTTATGGATTCCGGGCCTGTGCCGCTGCGCGGCCCATCCCGGAATGACGAACGAGATGTTTGTGACCCTTAGAGCAGCTCTGCTTTTGATGGAATCACCGCCGTCATCCTGAGGTGCCCGCTGGCCGCGCCATGCGCGGCCAGCGGGCCTCGAAGGATGAGCCGCAAGCGCCTTGGCCGCCGCATCCTTCGAGGCTCGCTGCGCTCGCACCTCAGGATGACGACTCCGCATTCGAGAATGCCGCGCCGCTTCAATCAAGCGATGAACAGCTCTAGTACTCAGTAATCCACCTGCACCAGATACAACCCATCCGGCGGCGCCACCGGGCCGCAGGCGGAGCGGCGGCGGGCGGCGAGCGCGGCGGCGAGATCATCCGCCGTCCAGCGGCCTTCGCCGACCCACACCAGGGAGCCGACCATCGAGCGCACCTGGCTGTGCAGATAGGAACGCGCATTGGTGATGATATCGACGGCGTCGCCGTTCCGCACGACGTCGAGCACGTCCAGCGTCTTGGCCGGCGAGGCGGCCTGGCACTCGGTGTCGCGGAACGTCGTGAAGTCGTGCTTGCCGATCAGCACTTGCGCTGCGCGGTGCATCGCGTCGGTGTCGAGTGGCTTCGGCACCCGCCACACTTTGCCGAGCTCGAGCGCGAGATTGGAGCGGCGGTTGACGATGCGATAGCGGTAGTGCCGCCGGATCGCCGAGAACCGCGCCTCGAAATCATCCGCCACGAGTTCGGCGGACAGGACCGCGATCGGATGCGGCCGCACATGGGCGTTGAGCGCGTCGCGCAGCTTGTCGGCGCGGAACGGCTTCGGAATGTCGACATGCGCCACCTGCCCCAGCGCGTGCACGCCCGCATCGGTGCGGCCGGCGCCGTGCACCCGCACCGCTTCGCCGCAGGTCGCCAGCGCCGCCGCCTCCAGCGCGCCCTGCACCGACGGCAACGTCGGCTGCAACTGCCAGCCGCAAAACGGCGCGCCGTCATATTCGATGGTGAGTTTGTAGCGGGGCATGCTTCTCTTGTTTCTGCGACCGCGCGCGGTGCTGGAGCGGGAGCGAAGCCCATCACCACCACGTCATCGCCCGGCTCGACCGGGCGACCCAGTATTGCAGAGCGCTGGTTATCAATCATGAACGCTCTGGGATACTGGGCCACCCGCATGCGCGGGTGGTGACGGCTGTGGGTGGGGCGGCGCCCCGCCTCAGCTTGAACTCACCCGCACGCCCTTCGCGATCGGCGTGCCGCGCAGGAACTCGTCGGCGCTCATCGGCTGCTTGCCGGCGCGCTGCAATTGCAGCACGCGGATCGCGCCGTCGGCGCAGGCGATGGTGAGATCGTCGCCCAGCATCTCGCCCGGAGCGCCGCGACCATCGGCGAGCGCGCAGCGCAGGATCTTGACCCGCACCGCCTCGCCGTCGATCGGCAGTTCGCACCACGCGCCGGGAAACGGCGACAGCCCGTGAATGTGGCGCAGCACCGCCTGCGCCGGCCGGGCGAAATCGATCTTCGCTTCCGCCTTGTCGATCTTGGCCGCGTAGCTGACGCCGTGTTCGCTCTGCCGGGCGAGCTGCAGCCCGCCGCGCTCCAGCGCCGCCATCGCCCGCACCATCAGGTCGGCGCCGAGCCGTGCCAGCGCGTCGTGCAGATCGGTGACGGTCATCGCATCGGTGATGGCGATCCGCTCGGCCATCGCGACGTCGCCGGTGTCGAGGCCGACGTCCATCTTCATCACCATCACGCCCGATTCGGCGTCGCCCGCCATGATGGCGCGGTTGAGCGGCGCGGCGCCGCGCCAGCGCGGCAGCAGCGAGCCGTGCAGATTGTAGCAGCCGAGCTTTGGTGCATCGAGGATCGCCTGCGGCAGGATCATGCCGTAGGCGACCACCACCGCCGCGTCGGCCTCGTGGCTGCGGAATTCGGCCAACGCCTCGTCGGTTCTCAGCGTCTTCGGCGTCAGCACGGGAATCCCGAGCCGCTGCGCCTCCTGCGCCACCGGGCTGTGCTGCAGTTTCATGCCGCGCCCGGCCGGCTTCGGCTCGCGGCTATAGACCGCCGCGATGTCGTGCCCATAGGCCGACAGCGCCAGCAGCGTCGGCACCGCGAAATCGGGCGTGCCCATGAAAACGAGGCGAAGAGGCATGGCGTGAGGTCCCAGGTCTGGGCCGACGAAGGGCCGAGCGCCGCAACGCGTCGGCCGGTCGTCTGCGCGAACGCTCAGACGTATTTGATGCCGCGCTTGGCGGCCTTCTCGAACTTGCGGACGACCATCGCCTTTTTCAGCTTCGAGATATGATCGACGAACAGCACGCCGTTGAGGTGGTCGATCTCGTGCTGGATGCAGGTCGCGAACAGGCCGTCGGCGTCCTCTTCCTTCACCTGACCGTCGAGATCGGTGTAACGAATCCGCACCGTCTTGGGCCGCTCGACCTCGGCGTAGTATTCCGGGATCGACAGGCAGCCTTCCTCGTAGACGTTCAGCTCGGCCGAGGCGCCGACGATCTCCGGATTGATGAAGGCCCGCGGATCGCTCTTGCCGTTGCCCTCTTTGCGCACGATGTCCATCGTGATCAGCCGCACCGGCTCGGCGATCTGAATCGCCGCCAGCCCGATGCCGGGCGCCTCGTACATGCTCTCGAACATGTCGTCCGCGAGCTTGCGGATCTCCGGCGTCACCTCGGCGACGGGCTTGGAGATTTCACGCAGCCGCTTGTCCGGCAGGATGATGATTTCGCGCAGGGCCATGGCGGCGATTTAAGGCGCGCGCGCTTGCGGGTCAATCCGGGACCGACCGGAGGATCTGCCACTTTCGGCGCGGGCCCGCTTAAAGATCTGTTCAGCGTGACGTTCTCTCTTCGTTCGCGAACGCCGGACGATCTGCTACGGTCGCGCCATGAACGAGATTCTGTTCGATCCGGGAGGCGCCCCGGTCAGCGTCGGCATGGCGCTGGTCGGCGCCAGTGCACTGGCGCTGCTGTTGCTGCTGGCTATCGTGCTGGTGATCGCGCGCGGGCTGCAGGGCGGCAACGCCGCGGCGCTGGCGCAGGCCCGCCGCGCCGCCGACCTCGAGCAGCGGCTGTCGGACCTGATCCGGTTCCAGAGCGAGGCCAATGGCCGGGTCGATGCGATGGGCCGGGCGCTGGCGGGGCGGCAGGCCGAGATGGCCCGCGCGGTCAGCGAGCGGCTGGATACGGTGACCCACCGCTTCGGCCAGTCGATGACCCAGTCGACGCGGCACACCATGGAGAGCCTGCAGGCGCTGCACGAGCGGCTCGGCATCATCGACCGCGCGCACGAGAATCTCACCGAACTGACCGACCAGGTGACGACGCTGCGCGACGTGCTGGCCAACAAGCAGGCGCGCGGCGCCTTCGGCCAGGCGCGGATGGAATCGATCGTGCAGGACGGCCTGCCGAAAGGCGGCTACGCGTTCCAATACACGCTGTCGACCGGCAAGCGGCCGGACTGCGTGGTGCTGCTGCCCGACCAGCGGCCACTGTGCATCGACGCCAAGTTTCCGCTCGAGGCGGTGACGGCGCTGCGCGAGGCCCGCAGCGACGAGCAGAAGAAAGCCGCATCGCAGCGGCTGCGGATCGACGTGATGCGGCATGTCGGCGACATCGCCGAGAAATACCTGATCCCCGGCGAGACCCAGGACACCGCGCTGATGTTCGTGCCGTCGGAATCGGTCTATGCGGAGATCCACGACGGCTTCGACGACGTCATCCAGAAGGCCTATCGGGCGCGAATCGTGCTGGTGTCGCCGTCGCTGCTGATGCTGGCGATCCAAGTGATGCAGCAGATCCTGAAAGACGCGCGGATGCGCGATGCCGCCGACCAGATCCGCACCGAAGTGCTGAGCCTCGGCGACGATCTCGCGCGCCTGCGCGAGCGCGTCACCAAGCTGCAGACGCATTTCGGCCAGGTCAACGACGACGTCCGCCAGATTCTCGTCTCGGCCGATAAGATCGAGCGCCGCGCCGCGCGGATCGAGGAACTGGATTTCGCCGCGCCCGCCGCAGCGGCGCCGGCACCGACATCGGCCGACGAGGCGCCGCTCGCGCCGGACCGCGATCTGTTCGCCTCGCGCGCCTTCAAAATCGACGAGGTCGCGTCGGGCTGAAGCCGCGCCTCACGAGACGGCTGCGGCGTTGCGCGCGCGTGCGCCGCGGCTGATTACTTCCGCTTGTCGGCGAGAAACGCCTCGACCTCGGCGCGGTCCGGGCAGGCGAAGGCGCCGCCGGGCCTGGTGCATTTCAGCGCGGCCGCGGCGGAGGCGAAGCGCAGCGCGCTCGGAATGTCCTGGCCCTCGCTGAACGCCACCGCGAAGCCGCCGTGGAAGATGTCGCCGGCGCCGAGCGTGTCGACGACGTGCACCGGGAACGCCGGGGTCTGCTGAAATTGTTTGTCGGCGTCGAGCCACAGCGTCCCCTTCGGGCCGCGGGTGACGGCCACGAAGGCATGCGTCAGCTTCGCCACCTTGGTCAGCGCGGCTTCGTCGTCGGCGACGCCGGCGGTGGCGTGCAGCGCTTCGGCCGAAAAGATCAGATGCGACGACGCCGTCAGCAGGCCCTCGTTCATCGCCATCGCGCTGTCGATATCGACCACCACCGGAATCCCGCGCCTGGTCGCCTCGGCGCACAGCGGCGTGGCGAAGCCGGCGCAGCGGCTCTCGATCATGATGGCGTCGCAGTTCTCGAGCAGCGCATCGGCGTCCGGCAACGCGACGTTCCACAGTCGCGGATCACGGAAGGTGACGATGGTGCGCTCGCCGGTCGGATCGACCATCACGGCGGAAATCGGCGTCACCAGCCCCGGCATGTGGATCAGGCCGGTGGTCGCGATGCCTTCCTCGCCGAGCTTGTCGAAGATGAAGCGCCCCGCGATTTCGCTCGCGTCGCCCATCGGGCCGCACATCGTCGCGGTGCCGCCGAGCCTCGCGATGCCTATCCCGGCATTGAGCGCATTGCCGCCGCAGATCTCTTCATAAGCACTGGCGGGGATCTTGTTGCCGCGGCCCGGCACCGCCTCGATCCGGAAGGTGAGGTCGCGGACCGGAATGCCGACGCAGAGAATCCGCGGCTTGGGCTTTGCGGTGTTCGTCATGATGTCTGCTCCAGCCAGCGGCCGACCAGATGATGCGCGATCGCGAACGGGTGCGGCCCGACCAGGCCGTCCGGATGCTGGCGATTGAGCATCGCGGCGGCCTCGTCGCGCGAGAACCAGCGCGCATCTTCGAGTTCGGTGAAATCGATGGTGATGTCTTCCGTCGTGGCGATCGCCGTACAACCGATCATCAGCGAGGATGGGTACGGCCACGGCTGCGTCATGTAGTAGCGCACCTCGGAACAGCGGATGCCGGATTCCTCAAAAATCTCGCGACGCACCGCATCCTCGATCGTCTCCGCCGCCTCGACGAAGCCGGCGAGGCACGAATACATCCCGGCCGGAAACGGCTTCTGCCGGCCGAGCAGGCATTTGTCGCCGGACGTCACCAGCATGATCACCACCGGGTCGGTGCGCGGAAAATGCTCGGCCTTGCAGTTCGGGCAGTCGCGCTTCCAGCCGCCCTGCGTCATCGCCGTGCGGGTGCCGCAATTGGCGCAATAGCCGTGGCGCTGGTGCCAGCTGACCATCGATTTCGCCATCGCGATCGCCGACAGCTGTTCCGGCGGCAGGATGCCCTGCATCGCCATGCCGCGCAGCTCGGCGATGCCGGCGTCGCTGCGCGTCATCAGCGTCTCGACTGCCGTAGCGCCGATGCCCATGCCGAACACCGCCGCGCCGTCGCGCAGGCCGAGGAAGATCGTGCCGGGATTGGCGCCGAGCGACAGCGCCTCCTTGATCGACAGCAGCGCGCGCGGGCCGCCGTCCTCGTGCTTCACCACCAGCGAATCGCGATGCACCACATAGGCGCGGGTGTCGCTTTTGTCCTCCATTGCCATCAGCTTGGAATCGTCGCGGCGCAGATGCGCGGCGCGGTCGAGGATGTTGCTGACGAAGGCCGGCTGGCCGAGCGGAAAGGCGCTGCTCATCGGCTCAGCCCAGCCAGATCTTGCGCCGCAGCGCGCTGATGAAGTGCTGCACTTCCTCGGCGTCGTGCGGCAGCGCCGGCACCACGCCCCACACCGGGCGCGGCCAGGCGGCGTCGTTGGCGCGTCGCGCGATCACATGGACATGCAGCTGCGGCACCACATTGCCGAGGGCGGCGATGTTCAGCTTGTCGCATTTGGTGATGTCCTTGAGCGCGCGGCCGACCCGGGAGATTTCCGTCATCAACTGCGCCTGCGCGACCTCGTCGAGGTCGGTGATCTCGACTGCGCCGGCGCGGCGCGGCACCAGCAGCAGCCACGGATAATTCGCGTCCTTGATCACCAGCACGCGGCTGAGCGGCAGATCGCCGATGTTGATGGTGTCTTTTTCGAGCTGAGGACTGAGCGACCAATCGGCGGGCATGTCGGTTCCATCGGCCCGTTGGCAAAAGCGGGCTCTTGCGTGGTTGCGGGTACGGGCCCCGCCTCTCCATAGCAACTCGGTCGATGGCACGAAAGCGGCGGCGCGATGCTGAATTCCTCGCCGCCTCCGGAACGTTGGGGGCTCGCCCTGTCCGAAGGTCCAAGACGCGGCGCGGCCGCTTGCATTCGGGCGGTTTTGGCTCCAAATAGGGACCGGGAGATTGGCGGTGGACGAGCCACTCGCCAACCGGGTCAGGTCCGGAAGGAAGCAGCCCTAACGAGGTCCGGATCGGGTCGCTCGTCAGTCTCCTACTCGTTTTTCCGGCCGTTGCGCGCCGGTCGATCCACGGTGGCGTATCCGGCCGACCCTTCAGTGCCGGTGTCGGACGGGTGTCGGGCCGGGTCCCCGCCGGACAGCCTCCGTCCCGTTCCGCAATGCGGCCCCGAGAGAGAACACATTGCGGAACGCCCGATGACCGACGCAGGCCCTCCCGCGACCCCTTCGGACGATTCGGATCGGACCGGCCTCGCGCCGACTGCAGGCGCCTCGGGTGGCGCTCCGGCCGGCGCCTATCGGGTGCTGGCGCGTAAGTATCGTCCCAACAGCTTCGAAGACCTGATCGGCCAGGAAGCGGTGGTGCGCACCGTCTCCAACGCGTTCGATACCGGGCGGATTCCGCAGGCCTGGATCCTCACCGGCGTCCGCGGCGTCGGCAAGACCACCACGGCGCGCATCCTGGCGCGGGCGCTGAATTACGAGCTGCCGGACGGTTCGGTGAAGGGGCCGACCATCCACATGCCGGTGCACGGCGTGCACTGCAAGGCGATCATGGAAAGCCGGCACATGGACGTGCTGGAGATGGACGCCGCCTCGCATACCGGGGTCGACGACGTCCGCCAGATCAACGACAGCGTGCGCTACGCCCCGGCCAGCGCGCGCTACAAGGTCTACATCATCGACGAAGTCCACATGCTGTCGACGGCGGCGTTCAACGCTTTCCTGAAGACGCTGGAGGAACCGCCGGAGCACGCCAAATTCGTGTTCGCCACCACCGAGATCCGCAAGGTGCCGGTGACGGTGCTGTCGCGCTGCCAGCGTTTCGATCTGCGCCGCGTCGAGGCCGACGTGCTGATGAAGCACCTCGGCGGTATAGCCGAGAAAGAAGGCGTCGAGGTCGAGGCCGAAGCGCTCGGCATCATCGCCCGCGCCGCCGAAGGCTCGGTGCGCGATTCGCTGTCGCTGTTCGATCAGGCGATCGCCCATGCGGCCGGTCTGGTGCGCGCCGATCAGGTCCGGCAGATGCTCGGCCTCGCCGATCGTACCCGGGTGATCGAGCTGTTCGATGCGCTGGCGCGCGGCGACATCGCCGCCGCCTTCGCGGAATTCCGCGATCAATACGACACCGGCGCCGATCCGGTGGTGGTGCTGAGCGATCTCGCCGAATTCGTGAACTTCGTGACGCGGGTCAAGATCGTGCCGGCGACCGCCGACAATGTGGCGTTCGGCGAGACCGAGCGGCTGCGCGGGCGCGAATTTGCGACCCGGCTGTCGATGCGGGTGCTGTCGCGGATGTGGCAGATGCTGCTCAAGGGCATCGCCGAAGTGCAAGGCGCGACGCGCCCCGCCGCAGCCGCCGAAATGGTGCTGGTGCGGATTGCGTACGCGGCCGATCTGCCGACGCCGGATGAAGCGATCCGGATGATCGAGCAAGGTGGCGGCGGCGGCGGTTCGCTGCCGTCCGGCGGCAGTGCGCCGCGTGACGCGCCGTCGGCTCCGCCCTCCGCTCCACCCTCCGCAATGGCATCAGCTCCGCCAAATTACGCTACGCCGGCCGCAATGGCGCCGCGCGGTGGCGCGACGATGAGCCAGCCGTCGATGGCGCGGCCGCAGCCCGCCGCGGCTCCGCAGCCGACCCCCGCGGCGCTGACGATCACAAGTTTCCCGCAGCTCGTCGCGCTCGCGTCGGAAAAGCGCGATGTGATGACCCGGATGGCGCTGGAAGCCGATGTTCGGCTGGTGCGGATCGAGGACGGCCGGCTCGAACTGGCGCTGGAGCGCACCGCGTCGCGCAGCCTGATCGGCGAGCTCGGCCGCAAGCTCGAACAATGGACCGGGCGGCGCTGGACCGTGATCGTGTCGAACGAGCCGGGCCAGCCGACGCTGCGCTCACAGAACGAGGCGCAGAAGAACGAGCGCGAGCGCGCCGCGGAGAGCGATCCGCGGGTGCAGGAGGTGCTGGCGCGGTTTCCCGGCGCCAAGGTGATCGAGGTGCGGCGGCTCGCCACCGAGCCGGCCCAGACCGATGCTGGTATCGAAGGCGCCGTCGATCCGGTCGACGACGACGACGATTCTTGAGAATTCTGGCTCTTTCGAGAAGGAACAGATCATGGCTGATTTCCTCGGCATGATGAAACAGGCGGCGCAGCTGCAGTCGAAGATGAAGGCGATGCAGGCGGAGCTCGATCAGATCGAGGTCGAAGGCCTGTCCGGCGGCGGCCTGGTCAAGATCCGGATGAGCGCCAAGATGGAAGTGCGCGGCGTTTCGATCGACCCGTCGCTGCTGAAGGCGGACGAAGGCGAGGTGCTGGAGGATCTGCTGGTCGCGGCGCTCGCCGACGCGCATCGCAAGGCGGAAGCGGCGATGCAGGAGAAGATGCAGGCGCTGACCGGCGGGCTCGGCCTGCCGCCCGGCCTCGGGCTGGGCTAGTCTTCCAGAAATACCGATTCGCAATTTCTCGCCGGCGGGCCGGCGGGCGTCTCCCAACGCCTGCCGTCGCTCTGATTCACCGAAACGGATAAGCTGTCCCGATGGCCATTGCGGTCGCAGGCCCCGAGATCGAACGTCTGATCCAGCTTTTGGCGCGGCTGCCGGGGCTCGGCCCGCGCTCGGCGCGGCGCGCCGCGCTGCATCTGATCAAGAAGCGCGACGCGCTGATGACGCCGCTCGCCTCGGCGCTGCAGGTCGCGATCGACAAGATCGAGGTGTGCAAGACCTGCGGCAACATCGATACGCAGAATCCCTGCACGGTGTGCACCGATCCGCGCCGCGATCCGTCGATCATCGTGGTGGTCGCCGACGTCGCCGATCTGTGGGCGCTCGAACGCGCTTCCGCCACCAATGGCCGCTATCACGTGCTCGGCGCGACGCTGTCGCCGCTCGACGGCGTCGGCCCCGACGATCTGACCATCGACGCGCTGGTGGCGCGGGCCCATGATCCCGCGGTCGGCGAGATCATTTTGGCGCTCAACGCCACGGTCGACGGCCAGACCACGGCGCACTACGTCACCGACCTGCTGCAGGACGCGAACGTCAAGGTGACACGGCTGGCCCACGGCGTCCCGGTCGGCGGCGAACTCGACTATCTCGACGAAGGCACGCTGTCGGCCGCGATGCGGCAGCGGACCCTGTTCTGAACCACCGGAAATGGACCTGATGATCGAACGACTGCTGAAATCCTCGCTGATTGTCGCCGCGCTGATGGTGCTCCCGGTCCCGCCAGCGCTTGCGCAGGCCGCCGAAAGTCAGGCGGCGCTGCCGAAGCCGAAGGCGATGAAGGTGGGCGACGTGCTCAGCGGCGAACTCACCGCGATGCGCTCGCGCGCCAGGGCCAAGGGCAAGAAGGTGCCGGTGTATCAGCTCGTCAGCGAGCCGCGCCGGCTGCCGCCGCCGTCCGGCCTGTGCAATCTCGAGAACGGGCCGGAAACCTTCCAGATCGTGCCGGCCAGCGACGCCCAGGCGGCGCAGCTCAAATCGCATCTCGGCAAGAACGTGGCGCTGAAGGTCGAATCCGTCGCCTGCGCCGAGGAGGCCGGGCAGTACAGCGAGGCCGTGGTGACGAAGTGGAGCCTGGTGAACTAAGCAGTTCTGCTTTTGATGGGATCAGCGCTCGCGATCCAGTTGCCGCCGTCATCCTGAGGTGCCCGCTGGGCCGCGCTGTGCGCGGCGCGGCGGGCCTCGAAGGATGAGCCGCAGGGACCTCGGGGCCGCATCCTTCGAGGCGCGCTACGCGCGCACCTCAGGATGACGATCCTGCACTCGAGAAGGCCGCATTGCTTCGCGGAGCCTGTCATCGGGCGGCGCGAAGCGCCGACCCGTTGGCTCGCAATGACGCTTTGCGAAATCCCCCTCACACCTTGACCGGCCCCAGAGCCGCGAAATGACCGCGGCGTTGCAGCCACAGCAGGAGCACCAGGCTGGGCGCGGCCACCGCGACGCTGATGATGAAGAACGCCGGCCAGCCGGTCGCCTGCGCCACATAGCCGGCGCCGGCCGACAAGTACGTCCGCCCCACCGCCGACAGCGCCGTCAGCAGCGCATATTGCGTGGCGGTGTGCAGCGGGTTCTGGCACAGCGCCGACAGGTACGCGACGAAGATCACCGTGCCGATCGCGCCGGTGAAATTCTCGACCGAAATCGCCAGCGCCAGCGCCCATTGGTTGACGCCGACTGTCGCCAGCCAGGCGAATGCCAGATTCGACAGCGCCTGCAGCACCGCGCCGATCCACAGGCTCGTCACCAGCGAATAGCGCCGCGCCACGTAACCGCCGGCGAAACCGCCGATCAGCGTGGCGGCGAGGCCGACGCCTTTCACAATCGCGGCGTAGTCATTGCGCGAAAAGCCGAGATCGATCACGAACGGCGCCGTCATGGTGCCGGAGAACGCGTCGGTGAATTTGAACAGCACCACGAAAGCCAGCACCGCCAGCGCATCGGTGCGGCCGAGAAATTCCGAGAATGCGCCGATAGCCGCCCGCGTCACCCGGGTGAATGCGGTTTCGCCGCTGGTGGCGGCTTCGGCGCGGCGCGACTGTTCGGGCTCGGTCGCGAGCAGTGCCGTGACCGTGCCGATCAGCACCATGGCGGCCATCGTCACATAGCCCCACATCCAGGCGTCGGCGCGCGCGAGGCCGGTGCCCTCATAGGCGCTGACCAGGAACAGCACGCCTGCGGTGGAGATCAGCATGCCGATGCGATACGCCGCCACATAGGACGCCATGCCGGCCGCCTGCTCGTTCTCCGGCAGACTCTCGACGCGGAACGCATCGACCACGATGTCCTGCGTCGCCGAGGCGGCTGCGACCAGCAATGCACCGATCGCGACGAACAGCGGCGCATGCGCCGGGTCGGTCAGCGCCAGCAGCAGGATCGCGACAATCAGCAGCAGTTGCGTCGCGACCAGCCAACCGCGGCGGCGGCCGAACCATCGCGACAGCAGCGGCACGTGCAACGCATCGACCACCGGCGCCCAGATGAATTTCAGCGTGTAGGGCGTGCCGACCAGCGCGAACAACCCGATGGTGCCGAGATCGACGCCGGATTCGCGCATCCACACCAGCAGCGTCGAGCCCGACAGCGCCAGCGGCAGCCCGGACGAGAAGCCGAGAAACAGCACGATCAGCACCCGCGGCTGCAGATACACCGTCATCGCCTCGCGCCAGCCCGGCGCGGGCTCGTGGTTCGGTGCGGCGGAAGCGGAGGTCGGGGGATTGGAGGTCATACCGGGTCGTAGCAGATTCGACCAAGGCCCGGCATCAGAGACCGTCGGCGCCGGCTTGACCGGGCGTTGCGGTCCTCACCACGCTGATCGTGACGCACGACGGCCTGCCGGGAGAGTTGCCGACCGAACAATCGACGCTCGGGATCCTGCGTCACCTTCATGCGCGCGGGACGGTGTCGGAAGAGGTTGCGGCATCTGGCGCGGCATCGGCATCGGCCCACTCCGCCCGCACGCTGTCGTCCGCCTCGGCGCCGAGCCACCGTTCGCGCAGCGCCGCGAGCCGACCTTCCGCAACTAACTGCCGCAGCGCCCACACCGCGGCGCCCCGCACCACCGGATCGGCGTCGCCGAGCAGCCTTTCGGCCTCGGTGGCGAGCGTCGCCTCGCCCGAATTGCCGATCGCGATCAGCACGTTACGGACGAATCGGGCGCGCCCGATGCGCTTCACCGGCGACTTGGTGAACAGCGCCCGGAACGCCGCATCGTCGAGTCGCGCCAGCTCTGCCAGCGACGGCGCGCGCAACGCCTCGCGCGCCGCGAGCTTCGCCTCGCGCCCGGCCTGCGCGAATTTATTCCACGGGCACGCCGCCAGACAATCGTCGCAGCCATAGATGTGCTGGCCGATCGGCCGGCGAAATGCGTGCGGGATCGGCCCCTTGAGTTCGATCGTCAGATACGAGATGCAGCGCCGCGCATCGAGCTGGTACGGCGCCGGGAACGCCGCGGTCGGGCAGGCGTCGAGACAGGCGCGGCACGAGCCGCAGCGATCCGGCTCGGGCTCGTCGCGCGGCAGCTCGAGCGTGGTGTAGATCGCGCCGAGAAACAGCCACGAGCCGAATGTGCGCGACACCAGATTGCTGTGCTTGCCCTGCCAGCCGATGCCCGTCGCCTGCGCCAGCGGCTTCTCCATCACCGCAGCCGTATCGACGAACACCTTGACGTCGCCGCCGGCCTCGGCGACCAGCCAGCGCGCGAGCTGCTTCAGCCGGCTCTTGATCACGTCGTGATAGTCGTCGCCCTGCGCATAGACCGAGATCGCGCCGCGATCCGTCGCGCCGTGCCCCCACCGCGGATCGGCATCGGGACCGTAGTTGACCCCGAGCATGATCACCGAGCGCACCTCGCTCCACATCACCCGCGGGTCGGCGCGGCGTTCGGGCCGGTCGGTGAGCCAGGCCATCTCCCCGTGGTAGCCGGCATCGAGGTAAGCGAGTAGCTGTTCGAGCGCGTGGGGGGTGGCATCGGGGGCGCAGACCCCGATCGCGTCGAAGCCGAGCGCCTGCGCGTGCCGCCTCAGCTTTGCCACCAGTTTGCCGCAAGATTCTGCGGGGTTTGAATCGCCTTCCGGAGCGGCGTTCAGAAGTCCAGATCCACGTAGGTTCGCGACGCCGGCACCCCCGCCAACCACTCGCTCAGCAGCGGACGGAACGACGGCCGCGACTTGATTCGCGCGTACCAGGCCTTCGCCGCCTCGTCCTCGATCCATGGCACGTCGCCCAGATAGTCGATCGCCGACAGATGCGCTGCGGCCGCCAGATCGGCGAAACTCATGCGGTCGCCGGCGAGGAAGTTCCGGGTCCGCGCCAGCCAGCCGATATAGGCCAGATGATAGCGCACATTCGCCGTCGCCGCGCGGATCACATCCATCGCCGGCGGCCCGCCGCCGTCTTCCTCGCTCATGAAGCGCTTGTAGATCCGCTCCGTCACCAGCGGCGCGCTGGCTTCTTCGAAGAACTTGTCGTTGAACCACGCCATCAACCGGCGCACTTCGATCCGCTCCGCGGTCGACTGCGGCAGCAGCCGGCGATCGCGCAAGCCCGCGCCATGCGTCTCGTCGAGGAACTCGGCGATCACGCCGGCGCCCGGGATCGGCGGGTAGCCTTCGCCCACCAGCACCGGCGTGGTCCCCGCCGGATTGAGCGCCAGAAACGCCGTGCGCCGCTCCCACGCGCGTTCTTCCACCAGTCGCAGATCGAGACCGTGTTCGCCGAGCGCGAGCCGGACGAACCGGGATTGCGGGCAGAACGGATGGTGGAACAGGGTGTACATGGCGACCTTGATAGTTTCGCAGGCTTAACAAACGGTGGCCGGACCACCGAATTGGTCCTGCCTGCGGGAGCGCCCGGCCGGTGCAGCAGGGCTGCGTAGCGAGCCGGCTTTCGGCGTATTTTGACGTTGCGGCATGCAATCGAATAGGCGACAAGGTCGCGCCTCTTGCGCGACCGAACCCTCCCGGCGGACAATCTCATGCTTTCCGATATCATCAGAGCCGTGATTCTCGGCGTGGTCGAGGGTGTCACCGAGTTCCTGCCGGTCTCATCGACCGGCCATCTGCTGCTGGTGGGGCGATTCTTCAATCTCGGCGAGGGCGATTTCTGGAAGACCTTCGACGTCCTGATCCAGCTCGGCGCGATCCTCGCGATCCTCGCGCTTTATTTCGCCAAATTGTGGCGAATTGCGCTCGGGATGTTCTCGGATCCGGCGGCGCAGCGTTTCATCATCGGCGTGCTGGTCGCGTTCCTGCCGGCGGCGGTGATCGGCGCTGCGGCGGGATCCTACATCAAGCTGTTTCTGTTCAACCCCTGGGTGGTGTGCTTCTCGCTGATCGTCGGCGGCGCCGTCTTGCTGTGGGTCGATCAGCTCGACCTGAAGCCGCGCCACCATGATGCCACGACGTTCCCGGTGCTGATGTATTTCTACATCGGATGCGCGCAATGCGTGGCGATGATCCCCGGCGTGTCACGCTCCGGCGCCAGCATCGTGGCGGCGATGCTGTTCGGCGCCGACAAGCGCGCCGCCGCCGAGTTCTCGTTCTTTCTGGCGATCCCGACCATGGTCGGCGCCTTCGTGTACGACCTCTACAAGAGCCGCGCCGATCTGACGACCGACCACATGACCATCGTGGCGGTCGGCTTCGTGGTGTCGTTCATTACCGCGATCATCGTGGTGAAGACCTTCCTCGGCTACGTCACCCGTCACGGCTTCCAGCTGTTCGCGTGGTGGCGCGTCGTCGTCGGCACGCTCGGCCTGATCGCGCTGGCGATGGGCCGCTGATCGCGGCGCAAAGCCGCGATCGTCACGCGCGGGTCGTCACGCGCGCCTCGTCACGCGTTCTTGCGCGCGAACTGGCCGGTCTTGCGGAAGCGCCAGAGATAGGACGGCACGATCGCCTGCATCGAATCCGGCGTGATACCGAGGCCCTGCAGCGTCAGCCCGGCGCTCTTGGCGGCCTCCGACACGATGTTGTCGACCTTCAGCAGCTCGACCTGATCCGGCGTCAGCTTGAGATCGCCCGGCGCGAATTGCAGCAGCATCGCCTGCAGACTGGCGAGCCCGAACGGCAGCGGCAGCAACAGCCGCTGGCGATCGATCGTTTCGAGGATGATCTCGATGATCTCGCGCATCGTCAGTTGCTCCGGGCCGCCCAGCTCGTAGGTGGCGCCCGGCCTGGTGTTGCCGTCGACGGCCTCGGCGACCGCGGTCGCGACATCGCCGACATAGACCGGCTGCAGCTTGGTCTCTGCGCCGACCAGCGGCACCACCGGCAACATCCGCGCCAGCGACGCGAAGCGATTGGTGAACTGATCCTCGGGGCCGAACACCACCGATGGCCGCAGAATGGTGGCGGTCGGCACCGCGGCCAGCACCGCCTGCTCTCCGGCCGCCTTGGAGCGGGCGTAGCGCGCCGGCGAAGCCGCATCTGCGCCGATCGCCGAGACATGCACCATCCGCGCGCCGACGGCCGCGGCGGCCTTGGCGATCGAAGCTGCGCCCTCGGCCTGAACTGCATCGAATTTCTGCGCACCACCCTCAGCCAGAATGCCGACCAGATTGATCGCCACATGGGCGCCGCGCATCGCCGCCTCGATCGAGGCCGGGTAGCGCAGATTGGCCTGCACCGCATGGATCTGGCCGACCCGCCCGAGCGGCTGCAGATGCCCGGCGAGCTCCGGCCGCCGCACCGCCACCCTGATTCGGTAGTCCCGACGGGCCAGCGCGCTGACCACATGGCGGCCGATGAAGCCCGAACCGCCGAAAACCGTGACGAGGGTGTCGATATTCGAAGTCATGCGGGGTCATCCTGTGGAGAAACGAAGCGCCGGAACGCCTGCATTCTGGCGGTTTCGCGTTACGGCATCAACCTTTCGCTGTACAGCGGAATTGGAGCCGCGAAGCAATTTGACATTTCCGTATCGGGTCCCTATCAACCCGCCCGGGCCCAGGTGGCGGAATTGGTAGACGCGCTGGCTTCAGGTGCCAGTGGCTTCACGGCCGTGAAGGTTCGAGTCCTTTCCTGGGCACCACTCGCCCAATGCCCTGAAGCTAATGCCGAGCCCGATGATTCTCACCGCAGGATCAGCGCCGCGCTCGCCTCACGCCGGTCGCGGCGATAGGTTGAGCAGGCGATTCGAGGCCGGTTCCGGCCCCTCCTTCAACGCCCGATTTCAATTCCGAGGATTTGCCCCACCATGACGATCCGCCTGCATCGCGGCGATCTGCCGGATCTCACCCGCTACAATGATTCCGTGGCGATCGACACCGAGACGATGGGGCTGCATCCGCATCGCGACCGATTGTGCGTGGTGCAATTATCGAACGGCGACGGCAGCGCTGACGTGGTGCAGATCCCGCAGGGGCACAGCGATGCGCCGAACCTGAAGAAGCTGCTCGGCGACCCGAATATCTTGAAGATCTTCCACTTCGCGCGGTTCGATCTCGCCGCGCTCTCCAATGCGCTCGGGGTGATGCCGCAACCGGTGTACTGCACCAAAATCGCCTCGCGGCTGACCCGGACCTACACCGACCGGCACGGCCTGAAGGACCTGGTGCGCGAGCTGCTCAACGTCGATCTGTCGAAGCAGCAGCAATCCAGCGACTGGGGCGCCGACACGCTGAGCGACGCCCAGCTCGCTTACGCCGCCTCCGACGTGCTTCATCTCCACGCGCTGCGCGACAAGCTCGACGCCATGCTGGCGCGGGAGAACCGAACCGAGCTGGCGCAGGCCTGCTTCGGATTCCTGCCGCACCGCGCCCGACTCGACCTCGGCGGCTGGAGCGAAGAGGACATCTTCGCGCATTCCTGAGGAAATCGGGCCTTCGCCGACGGGCAAGGCCCGCCCCGTTTCGGTCATACTCCTCGTCCTGATGGAGTTTTGATCGACCGGACGCCGGTGTCCCCTCGCCTGTCGCGGCGTTTGTGACTATCTGGGGTTGCTCCCCGCGCCGGTTTACCCCGGCCGGTCCCAAATCCGGGAGCGCGAGAGTGAGACAGCAGGGCTCGAACCCCGGCCCATGAGGCCGGGCTCGGCACCAGGCGGGAGCAGCGGTGGCTTCGGTTCAGGCGGCATCCTATCAGGCCGGCATGGAGGTGCGCTTCGCGGCAGCGGCGCGCCATAGCCGGCTGGTGCGGACGCTGCGGATCGCTGTGCCGCTGGTGGTGGCGCTGTCGATGGCCGCGATCATTGCGATCTCGCTGTTCAACCCGTTTCGCCTGCTGTCGAAACTACCGCTCGAGGTCGGCGATCTGGTGGTGTCGGGAACCAAGATTACAATGGAATCGCCGCATATGGCCGGCTTCACCGACGACGGCCGGCCCTACGAGATGTGGGCGCGGTCGGCGACGCAGGATCTGACCAGCCAGGACCATGTCGACCTGCATACGCTGCGGGCCAAGGTCGTCAGCGACGATCAATCCACCGTGCTGATCGAGGCGCGCGACGGCAAATTCAACACCAAGGCGCAACTCCTGAATCTGCAGAAGGACGTCTATCTGCGCACCTCGACCGGCAGCGAGGCCTGGATGACCCAGGCCGACATCGACATGAGCAAGGGCACCGTGGCGTCCGACGAGCCGGTCGACGTCAAATGGCTCGGCGGCACGTTGCGCGGCCAGCGGCTGCGGATTACCGAGAAAGGCGACGTGATCCGATTCGAGGGCGGAGTGGTGATGAACCTGGACAACACCGCCATGCCGGCATCTGCCGAGGCGGCCGCGGCGCAGCCGACGCCGGCCTCGGCGCCGAAGGCCGATCCGGCGGCGAAAGCCAAACCATCGCCGGCCACCCCGCGCCAGCGCGACGCGAATCGCCCATGACCGCTGCTGGCTTCCAGCTCTGCCGCATCGTCGCGATCTGCGGCGCAGCCTTCCTCGCCGGCGCCACCTGTGGCGGAGCCTGGGCGCAAAGCGCGGTGCAGGGCGTGCCGAACGCGATGCAGGGTTTCTCACAGAACAAGGACCAGCCGATCCAGATCGAATCCGACACGCTGGAGGTCCGTGACAAGAAGAAGGAGGCGACCTTCGCCGGCAGCGTCAAGGTGATCCAGGGCGACACCACCATGACGTCGAAGAGCCTCGTGGTGTTCTACGATCAGGATCAGCCCGACGCTGCCGCCAAGCCGCAGGCCAAGCGCAAGACGATGCCGGCGGCCACGCCCGGCCCCGGCGGCGCCTCGGCGATCCGCAGGCTCGAAGCCAAGGGCAATGTCGTCGTCACCCAGAAGGATCAGGTGGTGACCGGCGACAGCGCGGTGTTCGACACCAAGACCAATCTAGTGACGATGCTCGGAAACGTCGTGCTGACCCAGGCCAAAAACGTGGTCCGCGGCGACCGGCTGATCGTCGACATGACCACCGGCGTGTCACGGGTCGAATCCAACAGCGGCCGCGTGCAGGGGTTGTTCCAATCGTCGGGCAGCGGCGCTGGCGGACCGCTCGGCATCGGACCGCCGACGGCGGGCCAGAAGAAATGACCGCGCAATGGCTTCGAACAATGGTGCGGTGCCCGGCAGGGCCTGATCGGTAGCGACATGGTGGATCTTCTCGGCATGTTCCGTCGGCGCGCCCCGAAACAACCTTCGGGCTTCGGGCGCCCGCGTGCGGACATTACCGCGCTGCGCGGCGACGTCGGCGACCTGCTGACCGCGCCGGTGCGCGACGCACCGCCGATCGCGCGGGCGGCCGGACACGATGCGCCGCTCGCTTCCACGCCGGCCCAGCCGCGTCCGCGCCGGCCGGCTGCCGCGGCGGCCCAGAGACGCGAAAGCCATAGCGGCTACCTGGCGGTGCATCGCGTCGAGAAGAGCTTCGGCACCCGCAAGATCGTGCGCGGCGTCAGCATCTATGTCCGCCGCGGCGAAGCGGTCGGCCTGCTCGGACCGAACGGTGCCGGCAAGACCACCGTGTTCTACATGATCACCGGGCTGATCAAGGCCGACCGCGGCGCGATCGAACTCGACGGCCACGACGTCACCAAGCTGCCGATGTATCAGCGCGCCCGCCTCGGCATCGGCTATCTGCCGCAGGAAGCCTCGATCTTCCGCGGGCTGAATGTCGAGCAGAACATTTTGGCGGTGCTCGAGGCGGTCGAGCCGGACAAGCGCAAGCGCGAGGCCGAACTCGACAATCTGCTGCACGAGTTCAATATCGAACGCTTGCGCAAATCGCCGTCGATCGCGCTGTCCGGTGGCGAGCGTCGTCGCGTCGAAATCGCCCGCGCGCTGGCGAGCCGTCCCAACTACATGCTGCTCGACGAGCCGTTCGCCGGCATCGACCCGATCGCCGTCGGCGATATTCAGGATTTGGTCCGACACCTGACCAATCGTGGTATTGGGGTGCTAATTACCGACCACAACGTCCGCGAAACGCTCGGCCTCACCGACCGCGCCTACATCGTCTATGCCGGCGAGATCCTCACCGAGGGCAGCCCCGAAGAAATCGTCAACAATCCCGACGTCCGGCGGCTTTACCTTGGCGAAGAATTCCGCCTGTAAGCGGTTGCAGTTTCGGGACCGACGCGGCATGCTTGCGTTGCCTTGCTCGCCCCGCGCTGGATCGCCGCTGGTGGCCCCCTACTCCGAATTTCCAATTCGTCAAGGCGTGTACATCAGCCGCGGAAAGGCGTAAGCAAGAAACGGACCAACTTGGATCGTTCCTGCCGCCATGGCACTAACTCAACGCCTCGAGTTCCGACAGTCACAGTCGCTGGTGATGACGCCGCAGCTGATGCAGGCGATCAAGCTGCTGCAACTGTCGAATCTGGACCTCGCGACCTTCGTCGAGGACGAACTCGAGAAAAACCCCCTGCTGGACCGGGCCAGTGACAACGCCGAACCGCCGGTCGCCGGCGAGGCAGTGATGGAGCGCGCCGAGGCCAGCGGCGACGATTTCGGCGGGAGCGAGAGCAGCGGAGACGGCTCTGACTTCTCCGACGGCGTCGGCAGCGACTCGTTCGAGCCGGGCGCCGAGGATTGGATGCACCGCGACCTCGGCAGCCGCAGCGAGATCGAGCAGACGCTCGATACCGGCATGGAAAACGTGTTTCCGGAAGAGCCGGCCGAGGCCGCCGCCCGCGCCGCGCAGGACGCGGCTCCAGCCTCCTACACCGAATGGGGCGGCGGCGCCTCCAGCGACGAGGGCTACAATCTCGAGGCCTTCGTCGCCGCCGAAACCTCCCTGGCCGATCGCCTCGCCGAGCAGCTTGCGGTGGCGCTCACCGCGCCGTCGCAGCGCATGATCGGCCAATATCTGATCGACCTCGTGGATGACGCCGGATATCTGCCGCCCGACCTCGGTGACGCCGCGGAGCGTCTCGGCACCACCCAGGCCGAAGTCGAAGCCGTCGTCGCCGTTCTGCAGACCTTCGATCCGCCGGGGATCTGCGCGCGCTCGCTGGCCGAATGCCTGGCGATCCAGTTGCGCGAACTCGACCGGTTCGACCCGGCGATGCAGGCTTTGGTCGAGAATCTGGATCTCCTCGCCAAGCGCGACATCGCCAGCCTCCGCAAGCTCTGCGGCGTCGACGACGAGGATCTCGCCGATATGATCGGCGAAATCCGCCATCTCGACCCGAAGCCGGGTCTGAAATTCGCATCGTCGCGGGTGCAGACCGTGGTGCCGGACGTGTTCGTCCGCCCCGGCCCGGACGGCGGCTGGCTGGTCGAACTCAACAGCGACACGCTGCCGAAGGTGCTGGTCAACCAGTCCTATTACTCCGAACTGTCGAAGACGATCCGCAAGGACGGCGACAAGTCGTACTTCTCCGACTGCCTGCAGAACGCCACCTGGCTGGTGCGCGCGCTCGACCAGCGTGCCCGCACCATCCTGAAAGTGGCGACCGAGATCGTGCGCCAGCAGGACGGCTTCTTCACCCACGGCGTCGCGCATCTGCGGCCGCTGAATCTGAAGGCGGTGGCCGACGCGATCCAGATGCACGAATCCACGGTATCGCGCGTGACCGCCAACAAATACATGGCGACCAATCGGGGCACGTTCGAACTCAAGTATTTCTTTACCGCTTCGATCGCTTCCGCCGACGGCGGCGAGGCGCATTCGGCCGAAGCCGTGCGCCATCACATCCGGCAGTTGATCGACGGCGAAGAGCCGACCGCCATCCTGTCGGACGACACCATCGTCGAACGGCTGCGCGAAGCCGGCATCGAGATTGCGCGCCGCACCGTCGCGAAGTATCGCGAGGCGATGCGGATCCCGTCGTCGGTGCAGCGGCGGCGCGACAAGCAGAGCATGCTCGGCACGGCCCTGGCGGCGCCCGCCGATCGGTCCCGCGACACCGCTCCGGCTTGATTACGCCGCTGCTCGGACTACTGTCATTACCCCCAAGGACGAAACGAGGCATCCCATGACTTTTCGGGTCTCCGGCAAAAGCATCAGCGTCGGCGAAGCCCTGCGCGGCCGCGTCAGCGAGCGCACCGAAGAAGTGCTGCGCAAGTATTTCGACGGCAATTATTCGGGCCACATCACGCTGAGCAAGGACGGCTTCGGCTTCCGCACCGACTGCTCGCTGCATCTCGATTCCGGCATCACGCTGGAAGCCGAATCGAACGCCGCCGATGCCTATGCGAGCGCCGATCAGGCGCTGCTGCAGATCGAGAAGCGACTGCGTCGCTACAAGAGCCGGCTGAAGGATCGATCCGCGCGCAAGGCGCATGCGGAGGCCAGCGCGCTGGCCGAACTGACCGCGCCGGTGGACATGCCGAGCTACATCATCGAAGCGCCCGGCGACGAGGAACATCACGAGGACGCCTACAACCCGGTGATCATCGCCGAGGCCACCACCGCGATGAAGCGGTTCTCGGTGAGCGAAGCCGTGGTCGAACTCGACCTCACCGGCGCCCCGGTGCTGGTGTTCCTTCATGGCAGTTCGGGACGGGTCAACATCATCTACCGGCGCGCCGACGGCAACATCGGCTGGATCGATCCGCCGGCGCTGAACGGCGCCGCGGCCTGACGGAGCGGCGGCGGAGCCGGCCGGAGGTTGCGGCGAGATCGGGCATTGACGCCCGCCGACGCCTCTGCCTATGGTCCGCCGCCTTCCGACGCCGGTCCGGAACGGCCGGAGTTTGCGACCGCTGGCAGGGATGGTAGATTAGCTAGGTTGATGATTTCAGGGATGTTTTCCCCAAGCTACGGAACAGCTCGGCGGACCTCTGGAATTCGAGCTTGACGCCGCCTCCCCCTGTCCTATTTCACACTGACCGCACATCACATCCTCGGAACGCCGCATGACGATTACCGATCTGGTCGCGCCCGAGGCCGTTATCCCGGCGTTGAAAGTCATCAGCAAGAAGCAGGCGCTGCAGGAACTCTCTGCGCGCGCCGCGGAACTCACCGGCCAGAACGAACGCTCGGTGTTCGAGGTCCTGCTGCAGCGCGAGAAGCTCGGCACCACCGCGGTCGGATACGGTGTGGCGATTCCGCACGGCAAGCTGCCGAAGCTCGAGCGGCTGTACGGCCTGTTCGCGCGCCTGGAACGCCCGATCGATTTCGAAGCGATGGACGGCCAGCCGGTCGATCTGATCTTTCTGCTGTTGGCCCCCGAAGGGGCCGGCGCCGACCATCTCAAGGCGCTGGCGCGGATCGCCCGCCTGCTCCGCGACCAGGATGTCGCCAAGAAGTTGCGCGCCTCCCGCGACGCGCAGGCGATCTACTCGGTGCTGGCGCTGCCGCCCGCTACGGCCGCATAGTTCGCGGCCGCACCGCGGCTGCTCGGGATTCCATTCAGCATTGCGGAAGATCGGCGCCGGCTCGAGCGCACGCGGGGCAGTATCGATGCGGGCCGCCTACGCGGGACCCGTCGCCGGGCGCCCGCGTCGCGCAATGCGAACGTCAGCGTTCAGTGAACGCTGACGGCCTGCAGCTCCTGGCTCCAGGCATTGGCAACCGCCGATTCGCGGCTGTCGGTCAGCATGATCGGCGTGCCGTCGGCCGAATGCAGCGCAAACAGCTTGATGCCCGGCGCGATATGCGGCGCCTGCGGGAACAGCCCGGGGACATCCTCCGAACGAATCTGCTTCACATAGGCGATATGACCTTCGCCCAGATGCGCCAGCGCTTCCGGCGTGACGCTGGCATTGTCGTGATTTGTGCCCATTCCAGTCATGGTCTCGACTCCTCTGTCAGACTAAGCGGTCGAGTCCGCTACTCGTTCCATTATTCATGTTCCGTGATGGCGATTGTCTTAATGACCCGCTCCGGCTCCGGCCGGACCAGATCGACGGACAACAACCCGTTCTTCAAATCCGCGCCCAGCACCTGCATCCCTTCCGCCAGCACGAAGGTGCGCTGGAAGTGTCGCGCGGCGATGCCGCGATGGATGTATTGCCGGGTCTTGTCATCCTGCTGCCGGCCCCGGATGACGAGTTGATTTTCCTCAATCGTGACATCGAGTTGATCACGGGTAAAACCCGCCACCGCGAGCGTGATCCGGAGTCGTTCCGGATCGCCATTGCCGCGCTCGCAGCGCTCGATGTTGTAGGGAGGATACCCGTCGGCACCTTTCACGACGCGGTCGAGCGCACGCTCGATCTCGTCGAATCCCAGCAGAAAGGGACTTGATAACGTGGGAACACGAGACATCACAAAGTCCTCTCGAAGCGACTTTGAGGGGGTCCTTACGGCACCCCTGACCGTGCGGCACCTCGCCGTCCGGTCACAGCCAATATGGGCAATCCGGCACGCGCGTTCAAGAAGGCCGAAACAACGAATTTCGCCAGTGGGTTAGGCGAAGGGCTCAGAGCTCGATCCGGCGCCTTCCGTCGGCACTGAACAAATGCAGGTGTTGCGGCAAAGCCGTGGCAAACATGTGATCGCCGATCGCCGGCGCATCCTGGCCCGGGACCCGGACGATGATGTCGTCCGGTGGCAGTTCTCCCGGCTTGGAACTGACCGCGGTCGGGTCGCCAGCGCGCGACCGGGTCCCGTAGATGAAAGTTTCCGGCCCGACCCGCTCGATCGCCTCGACGGTGAGGTCGAGCGACAGCCCGTCCGTCGCTGCGGGCTCCCGTGAGATTACCAGGTCCTCGGGGCGGACGCCGAGAATGCCGGCCCCGGTCGCGGCGTTGCCGAACCGGGCGCGGACGCCCTCGGCGTCGAGCAGCATCAGGTTCATCGGTGGCGCGCCGATGAAGGAGGCGACGAAGGTCGTCGCCGGACGGGCGTAGACCTCCAGCGGCGAGCCGATCTGCTCGACGACGCCGGCGTTCATCACCACCAGAATATCCGCCAGCGTCATCGCCTCGAGCTGGTCGTGAGTGACGTAGATCGCGGTGGTGCCGAGCCGGCGCTGCAGCTTGCGGATCTCGACCCGCATCGCCACCCGCAGCTTGGCGTCGAGGTTGGACAACGGCTCGTCGAACAGGAACACTTTGGGCTGGCGCACGATGGCGCGGCCCATCGCGACACGCTGGCGCTGGCCGCCGGAGAGTTGCCGCGGCTTGCGGTCGAGCATGGTGCCGATCTCGAGAATCCGCGCCGCCTCCTGCACCCGCGCGTCGATCTCGGGCTTGGGCATGCCGCGATTGCGCAGGCCGTAGGCCATGTTGTTGTAGACGCTCATATGCGGATACAGCGCGTAGTTCTGGAACACCATCGCGATATCGCGATCGGCCGGCTCGATCTGGTTGACGATTCGGCCGCCGATGTCGATCTCGCCGGCCGTGATCGTCTCCAGCCCCGCCACCATCCGCAGCAGCGTGGACTTGCCGCATCCGGAGGGCCCGACCAGCACGCAGAACTGGCCGTCGCCGACCTCGAAATCGACGCCCTTGATGGCTTCGAAGCCGCCCGGATATGTCTTGCGGACGTTGCGGAGAACGACGTTGGCCACGATGCTACTTCTCCGTCTCGACCAGTCCGCGCACGAACAGTTTCTGCATCAGCACCACCACCGCGACCGGCGGCAGCATCGCCAGCACCGCGGTCGCCATCACCACCGGCCATTCGGTCAGCGCGTCCGACGTCACGATCATCTTGCGGATGCCGATCTGAATCGTCTGCATATCGTCGCGCGTGGTGATCAGCAGCGGCCACAGATACTGGTTCCAGCCGAGGATGAACAGGATCACGAACAGCGCCGCCATATTGGTGCGCGACAGCGGCAGTAGCGTATCCCAGAAGAACCGGAACGGCCCCGCGCCGTCGATCCGCGATGCCTCCAGCAATTCGTCCGGCACCGTCATGAAGAACTGCCGGAACAGCAGCGTCGCGGTCGCCGAGGCGATCAGCGGCAGCGTCAGCCCGGCATAGCTGTCGAGCAGATTGAGGTCGGCAACGATCTTGTAGGTCGGATAGATCCGGACCTCGACCGGCAGCATCAGGGTGATGAAGATCAGCCAGAAGATCGTCATCCGGAACGGAAACCGGAAATACACGATCGCATAGGCCGAGATCAGCGAGATCGCGATCTTGCCGACCGCAATCAGCATCGCCATCACGAAGGAATTGAACAGCATGGTGCCGACCGGCTCGCGGGTGGTACCCGAACTGCCGACGAACAACGTCCTGTAGTAGGTCTCGAGGAAATGCCCGCCCGGCAGCAGCGACATCTGGCCGTTGGCGATGGTGGCATTGTCCTGGGTCGAGGCGATGAAGGCGATGTAGACCGGAAACGCGACGATCAGCACGCCGACCCACAGGATCAGATGCGGCAGCAGGTTTCCGAATCTGCGGTGCTCGACCATCAGTAGTTCACCTTGCGTTCGACGAAGCGGAACTGGAACGCGGTGAGCGCGATGACGATGCCCATCAGGATCACCGACTGCGCCGCCGAGCTGCCGAGATTGCCGCCGAGCAGGCCGTCGCTGTAGACCTTGTAGACCAGCGTCTCGGTGGCCTTGGCCGGGCCGCCGCGGGTCATGGTGTCGATGATGCCGAAGGTTTCGAAGAAGGCGTAGACGATGTTGACGACGATCAGGAAGAAGATCGTCGGCGACAGCAGCGGGAACACGATGGTCCAGAACCGCCGCATCGGCCGCGCGCCGTCGATCGCCGCCGCCTCGATGACGCTTCCCGGGATCGCCTGCAGCCCGGCGAGGAAGAACAGGAAATTGTAGGAGATCTGCTTCCACGCCGCGGCGAGGATGATCAGCGTCGCGGCCTGGTTGCCGTCGAGCAGCGGGTTCCAGTCGACGCCGATCGCGCGCAGGCCGTGGGCGATCACGCCGAGCGAGGGGTTGAGCATGAAGATCCACAGCACGCCGACCACCGGCGGCGCCACCGCGTAGGGCCAGATCAGCAGGGTGCGATAGAACATCGAGCCGCGCAGCGGCCGGTCGGCCATCACCGCCAGCAGCAGCGCCAGCGACAGCGACGACACCGCGATCAGGACCGAAAACACGAAGGTGCGCAGGATGGCGCTGAAGTAGTCCGGGTCGGCCAGCAGCTCCTGGTAATTCTCGAACCAGACGAAAGTGGTCGACAGCCCGAACGCATCCTGCAGCAGGAACGACTGCGCCACTGCCTGCAGCGCCGGCCAATAGAAGAACACCAGCACCACCGCGAGCTGCGGCAGCACCAGCCAATAGGGCAGGAATTTGGATTGAAAGACGGCGTTCTTCAGCATCGTGCGGACTGCTTGAGCATGATCAGCTCCCCTCCCCCCGCTCTTGCGGCGGGGAGGGGTCGGGGGTGGGGGGCGCCGCGCGCACGGCGTCTACGATGATCTGCATGACGCCGTCGATGTTGTTCAGAACATCGTTATTCCAGAACCTGAGCACGCGATAGCCCGCGGCCTCGAGATAGCCCGTTCGAACGACGTCGGAGTTCGATCCGGCGTGCTGGCCTCCGTCGATTTCGATGACCAGTCGGAGGGCATGGCAGGCAAAGTCCGCAAAGTATGGGCCGATCGTCGCTTGCCGGCGGAAATGGGCCTCGGCAAAGCCCGGTCGACGCAGGCGCTGCCACAGCTTGCGCTCGGCGTCCGTCGGATTTCGACGGAAACTCCGGGCTCGTTGGATCCGCTGGTCGACTGTGCGTGCCATCAGCGTTCGTGCCTGGGGCACCCCCCACCCCCGACCCCTCCCCGCCGCAAGAGCGGGGGGAGGGGAGAAGAGCCCACCCATGACGGTGGTGCAGGTTGCGGAGTGCTTACTTCACCGCGGTCTTTTCGAACTGCCGCAGCATCACGTTGCCGCGGGTGACGGCTGCATCCAACGCTTCCTTGGCGGTCTTCTTGCCGGCCAGCGCCTGCTCGATTTCCTCGGCCCAGACGTCGCGGAGCTGAACCATGTTGCCGAGCCGCAGGCCGCGGGAATTCTCGGTCGGCGGCTTGTTGGTCAGTTCCTTGATCGGGGTCTCGAGATAGGGCTGGTCGTTGTAGAAGCCGTCGGCCTTGGCCTTCTCGTAGGCCGCCTTGGTGATCGGCAGATAGCCCGACGCCTTGTGCACCGCGACCTGACGGTCGGTGTCGGACAGGAAGGCGAGGAACTTGGCGACGCCCTTGTATTCGTCGGCGCTCTTGCCGCCCATCACCCACAGCGAGGCGCCGCCGATGATCGAATTCTGCGGCGCGCCGGCAACGTCCGGGTAGTACGGCATCGGCGCGTTGGTCCAGGCGAACTTGGCCTGAGACTTGACGTTGCCGAAGAAACCCGACGAGGTCAGGAAGATCGGGCACTCGCCGGAGGTGAAGCGGCCCTCGCCGGTGTTGGTGCGGCCGGAATAATCGTAGGTCTTGTCCTTCTGCAGCTCGATCAGCGTCTCCAGATGCTTGACCTGCACCGGGCCGTTGAACTCCAGCTTGGTGTCGAAGCCGTCGAGGCCGTTGGCCTTGCTGGCCAGCGGTACATTGTGCCAGGCGGAGAGCTGCTCGAGATTGACCCAAGTGACCCAGGCGGTGGAGAAGCCGCAGGTGGCGTAGCCGGCCGCCTTCAGCTTCTTGGCATCCTCGAACACCTGCGGCCAGGTCTTCGGAACTTCGGCGATCCCGGCCTTCTTGAGCGCGTCGAGATTGACCCACATCACCGTCGAGGACGAGTTGAACGGGAACGACAGCATCTCGCCCTTGGAGGTCGAGTAGTAGCCGGTGATCGCCGGCAGGTAGGCGTTGGGATCGAATGTCTCGCCGGTCTCCTGCATCAGCTTGTAGACCGGCTTCACCGCGCCGGTCGCCGCCATCATGGTGGCGGTGCCGACCTCGAACACCTGCATGATGTGCGGGGCGTTGCCGGCGCGGAACGCCGCGATGCCGGCGTTCATGGTGTCGGCGTAGCTGCCCTTGTAGGTCGGGACGACCTTGTAGTCGCTCTGCGCGGCGTTGAAGTCGTTGGCGAGCTTGACCACGACATCGTTGTTGCCGCCGGTCATGGCGTGCCACCACTGGATCTCGGTCGCCGCCTGCGCCGGCGCGATCAGCAGCGTGGCGGCGATCGTCGTCGCCATCGCAGCGGTCAGAGCTTTCAAACGAAAAGTCATCGAGAGCCTCCCAGTTTGGCCGTCATCTTCGTGTGGCGCGCGTTAGCAGCGCAGGATGACAGACACATGACCGTATACAGCGGCCAGAGCGTAGGGGGAAAGCGGTCACCCGACCAACCAAGAATAAAGACTGATGCGGGGACGGCGGGTGCGGCGCACTGCATTGCAGCATACCGGTTTGCAGCACGCTGGTTTACAGCACACTGGTTTGCAGCACACTGGTTTGCAGCAGACTTGGCCGCGCCCATCAGCCTGCGCGGCGACGGCTGCGGGCGCCGCAGCGCCCGCAGTTCGCGGATCAGCGCTTGCGTTCGGGGCCGCTGACGATGCCGTCGGCGACGAGCTTCGAGACTTCGTCCGGCGTGTAGCCGAATTCGCCGAGCACCTCGCCGGCGTGCTGGCTGAAGGTCGGCGGAATGTGGCGCAGGCTGGCCTTGGTACGGTCGAACCGGATCGGCGAGGCGATGCCTTTGTACCAGTCCTTCTCGATGATATCGCCGCGGGCCTTGACGTGCTCGCTGGCCAGCGCCTTGTCGATCGCCTGCACCGGCCCGGCCGGCAGGCCGGCGGCGAGCAGCTTGCGGCACAGCGGCTCGGCGTCGTGCTGGGTCAGGATCGCCTCCAGCTCCGCGCGCAGCGCCAGGCGGTTTTCGACGCGGTCGCGGTTGCGGGCGAAGCGCGGATCGGTTCCCAGCTCTGGCCTGCCGAGTTCGCGGCACAGCTTGCGGAAGGTGCCGTCATTGCCGACGCCCATGAAGATGTTGCCGTCCCGCGCCGCGAACACCGAATACGGATAGAGATTCGGATGTTCGTTGCCGGTGCGCGCCGGCGGCTTGCCGTGAATGAAGAAGTTCGCCGCGTGCGGATGCATGATGGCGAGGCCGGTTTCGAACAGCGTCGCCTCGACGAACTGCCCGAGCCCCGACTTCTGCCGCTCCAAGAGCGCCATCAGGATGCCGGTGCAGGCGTAAAGCCCGGTCGCCATGTCGACCAATGCCACGCCGATGCGGGTCGGGCCGCTGTCCGGCGTCCCGGTCGATTCCATCAGCCCGACCATCGACTGGATGATGGCGTCGTAGCCGGGATGGCCGCCATGCGGACCGTCGCCGCCGAAGCCAGAGATCCGGCAATGCACCAGCTGCGGAAATTTCGCCCGCAGCACGTCGTTGCCGATGCCCCATTTGTCGAGCGTGCCGGGCTTGAAGTTCTCGATCATGACGTCGGCGTCTTCGAGCATCTTCATCAGCACGGCGCGGCCGCCCTCGGAGGCGAGGTCGAGACCGATCGAGCGCTTGTTGCGGTTGGTGCCGATGAAATACGCCGCGTCGTCGTCGTGGAACGGAGGGCCCCAATCGCGGGTCTCGTCGCCGGCGGGCGGCTCGACCTTGATGACGTCGGCGCCGTGGTCGGCGAGAATCTGGGTGCAATACGGGCCGCCGAGCACGCGCGACAGATCGATCACGCGCAAACCGGCAATGGCGCCGGGCAACAGTGCAGGAGTCATGAGGGCTTTCTTATTGAAGCTTTGCGGGAGGGTGAACTTACCGGTCAGAGGCGCTTCTTGGCAAATGCGCGGCCCTTCAAAGCGCACGGCGCGCTCCCCAAAATGCACGGCGAGCTCCCTCTCCCGCTCTTGCGGGGGAGGGTTGGGGTGGGGGCGCGACAGGCAGTGCGCACGCGATTGTGCGCCTGGCCGCTTGTCACCGCGTCGCCTTGACTGATGCTTCGATGCGCGAAGCCCGTGCCCGCGTCGCCCCCACCCTAGCCCTCCCCCGCAAGCGGGAGAGGGGACCTGCCGCGGTTGGCGAGAGGCTTTGCCTGAATCGTTACTTGGGAGCATCGGGGATGAAACAAGCTTGCCGAGCCGTAGCTTGCGAAGCAAGCGAAGGCTGGTGGAGCCAGGCGGGATCGAACCGCCGACCTCTTGCATGCCATGCAAGCGCTCTCCCAGCTGAGCTATGGCCCCTGAAGCCTGGGTGCGCGCGGACAAATCACCGCGCGCGGCATTCGTTGATCACAGATCGGCGACGATCTCAAGTCTCCTCATCGCCGGAAACGTCACCAATGATGTCGGTGACGTCTTCATCGCCTTCTTCCTCGTCGGCAATGAAGGTCGAATCGTCGTCGTCCTCGATCGATTCGTCGATTTCGATGTCGTCCTCCGACTCCGGCACGATGGCCTTGACCTTGCCGGTCTTCTCCTCGGCATCGGCCTCCTCGAGCGACACCAGCTCTTCGGCCTCCATCGCCTCGGGGGCCTCGGCGGCGGCGGGCGCGGCGGCGGAGCGCGCGTCGGCCCGGCTGCGCGATGCCACCACCGGCGCGATCGGCACGACTTCGCCGGTATAGGGCGAGATCACCGGAGTCTTGTTCAGATCGTAGAACTTTTTGCCAGTCACCGGGCAAATGCGTTTGGTTCCGAGATCGGATTTCGCCACTTGTGCAACCTTGGGATTTCTTGAAAAACGGTGCTTCACTTGGCTAGTTGCCACGCCGCTGTCAATAGCGGTTTATGCGGGAGCGACCGCTGCGCGCTGCGCGCGGCCGCCTTCGATCAGGCGCCCGGCGCGCAGGGGACCCGAAATCTTGAGCCATTCCGACCATACCGCGCCGCTCGAAGCGCGCCTCAGCGCGGCGCTGAGCGGCACCGCCCGCGTCCCCGGCGACAAGTCGATCTCCCACCGGGCGCTGATTCTCGGCGCGCTCGCGGTCGGCGAGACCCGGATTTCCGGCCTGCTCGAGGGCGAGGACGTGCTCAACACCGCCCGGGCGATGCGGGCGCTGGGGGCGCAGGTCGAGCGCACCGGCGATTGCGCCTGGAGCGTCCACGGCGTCGGCGTCGCGGGGTTCGCGCCGCCCGCGGCGCCGCTCGATTTCGGCAATTCCGGCACCGGCTGCCGGCTGGCGATGGGCGCGGTGGCGGGCTCGCCGATCATCGCCACCTTCGACGGCGACGCCTCGCTGCGCTCGCGGCCGATGCGCCGGATCGTCGATCCGCTGGAGCAGATGGGCGCCCGGGTGACGCAGAGCGCCGACGGCGGCCGGCTGCCGCTGACGCTGCAGGGCGCGCGCGACCCGCTGCCGATCACCTACCGCACCCCCGTACCTTCGGCGCAGATCAAATCCGCGGTGCTGCTCGCCGGCCTGTCGGCGCCGGGCGTCACCACCGTGATCGAGGCCGAGGCCAGCCGCGACCATACCGAGCTGATGCTGCAGCATTTCGGCGCCACGGTCGTGACCGAGCCGGAAGGCCCCCATGGCCGGAAGATTTCGCTGACCGGGCAGCCCGAGCTGCGCGGCGCGCCGGTGGTGGTGCCGGCGGACCCGTCCTCGGCGGCGTTCCCGATGGTCGCGGCGCTGATCGTGCCGGGCTCCGACGTGGTGCTGACCGAGGTGATGACCAACCCGCTGCGCACCGGCCTGATCACCACGCTGCGCGAGATGGGCGGCCTGATCGAGGAGAGCGAAACCCGCGGCGACGCCGGCGAGCCGATGGCGCGCTTCCGCATCCGCGGCTCGCAATTGCGCGGCGTCGAAGTGCCGCCGGAGCGCGCTCCGTCGATGATCGACGAATATCTGGTGCTGGCGGTCGCGGCCGCCTTCGCCGAGGGCACCACGATCATGCGCGGCCTGCACGAGCTGCGGGTCAAGGAAAGCGACCGGCTGGAAGCGACCGCGGCGATGCTGCGGGTCAATGGCGTGACGGTCGAGATCTCGGGCGACGATCTGATCGTCGAGGGCAAAGGCCACGTCCCGGGCGGCGGGCTGGTCGCCACCCACATGGATCACCGCATCGCGATGTCGGCGCTGGTGATGGGGCTGGCCGCCGACAAGCCGGTCAGGGTCGACGACACCGCCTTCATCGCCACCAGCTTCCCGGATTTCGTCCCGATGATGCAAAGGCTCGGCGCCGAATTCGGCTGACCCACAGCCTCTACGCCGGCTCGACCGGCACGCGGCCGACCAGCCGGTCGGTCTCCTGCTGCGCGGCGGTGAGGGACGCCGACAGCCGGGCACGGAGCTCGGCGCGATCGGCATCGGCATCGACGACGATCGGTTCGCCGAACCGGATCGCGATCTTCGAGAACAGGCCCGGCAGCAGCAGCCGGTCCCAGCTCCGCAGCAGCTTGCCGCGCTGCATGCTGACGGCGACCGGCAGGATCGGCAGCCCGGTGAGCCGGGCGAGGTCCAGGATGCCGTCATTGTTGATGTGCATGCGCGGACCGCGCGGGCCGTCGGGCGTCACGAACAGGCTGTGGCCGTCACGCGCCAGCCGCAGCATCTCGCGCGCCGCCCGCATGCCGCCCTTGGAACTCGATCCGACCGCGGTCTGGATCCCGTACACGGCGCCGGCCTTGCTGATGATCTGGCCGTCGCGATGACCGCTGATCAGCGCGATCATCGGCTTGCCGCCATTGCGCAGCATCGGCAGCATGTTCAGCCGGCCGTGCCACATCGCCAGGATGTACGGCTCGGCAATCGGAAACGGCGCACGGTCGAACCGGCCGGTCCACATCACGAGCTGCAAATAGGCCGCGGCCGGAATCACCGCCGCCCACTGGAAAGCGTCGCTCCTCAGGATGCGTTTGACGAAAGCAGGAGTGGCCATACCGAGGATTGTCCGGGCAAATCTGGTCGCGGCAAGCTGGGCTGATTTCCGCGGCTCGCGGGTTTATATCGGCCGGCAGCAAGCTGCAAACCGCGCCGCTTGAAATCCCTCTATCCGACGTGTTGAAGAGCAGCCGCGCCGCGCTGCGGCTTATTGAAGGGCTGAAGACAGCATGATCATCGCCATCGACGGACCGGCCGCCTCCGGCAAGGGCACGCTCGGCAAGCGGCTCGCCGCGCATTACGGCTTCCGGCACCTGGACACCGGCGTGATCTACCGGGCGGTCGCCAAGGCGCTGCTTGATGGCGGCGCCGACCTGACCGACCAGGCGCAGGCCATCGCCGCCGCGCAGGGGCTCGATCCCGGCCTGTTCGGCGATCCGGCGCTGAAGAGCCAGACCGTCGGCGACGCCGCCTCGGTGATTTCGGCCTATCCGAAGGTCCGCGAGGTGCTGGTCGGCTTCCAGCGGCAATTCGCCGCCGAACCGCCGGGTGCCGTGCTCGACGGCCGCGACATCGGAACCGTGATCTGCCCGGACGCCGACGTGAAAATCTTCGTCGTCGCCGATCCCGGGGTCCGCGCGCGCCGCCGGGCGCTCGAGGCGCAGGCGCGCGGCGAGCCGGCGGATGAGGCGGTGATCCTGGCCGACATCCTGCGGCGCGACGAACGCGACAAGGGCCGCAGCGCCGCCCCGCTGAAACAAGCGCCGGATGCAGTCTTGCTCGATAATTCCAATTTGGATATAGAAGGCGGCGTCCGGGCCGCCATCGCTATTGTCGAGGCCGTTCGAGCGGGCCGGCGTCGGGTCTGAGGACCAAACGACGCCGTCATTGGAGGAACGCCCGCTCCACGGTTCTGTACAGATGGTCGAACGCACAACGCCCAGGCCTCAATGAGGCCTGTCGTTCTCGTTCTGCGCCCCGCGTTTCTTGGAATGACAGTTTCTCGATCCGATCACATCGGATCAACGGCTCGACCGTGCAGGCATGCTGCCGGCCCGCTCCGCAATGATTTGCAGGGCGGTCGTCAGGTTCGCGGACCCCTGACACTGCGCGCGCGAGACGTCCCTCAACCGAACTGCCGGCGACATCCGCATCTGGAGAACAAATGGCCTCGACTGATACTTACAATCCGACCCGCGACGATTTCGCCGCGATGCTCGACGAGTCCTTTGCGGGCGGCAATCTGCAGGAAAGCTCCGTCATCAAGGGCATCGTCGTCGCGATCGAAAAGGACATGGCCGTCATCGATGTCGGCCTGAAGACCGAAGGCCGCGTGGCGCTGCGTGAATTCGCAGGACCCGGCCGTGACAGCGAATTGAAGGTCGGCGACACCGTCGAAGTGTTCCTCGACCGGATCGAGAATGCGCTCGGCGAAGCCGTTCTGTCGCGCGACAAGGCGCGCCGCGAAGAGAGCTGGGGCAAGCTCGAGAAGGCCTTCCAGGGCAACGAGAAGGTGTTCGGCGTCATCTTCAACCAGGTCAAGGGCGGCTTCACGGTCGACCTCGACGGCGCCGTGGCGTTCCTGCCGCGCAGCCAAGTCGACATCCGTCCGATCCGCGACGTCGCGCCGCTGATGAACAACTCGCAGCCGTTCCAGATTCTGAAGATGGACCGCCGCCGCGGCAACATCGTGGTGTCGCGCCGCACGGTTCTCGAAGAGACCCGCGCCGAGCAGCGCCAGGAGCTGGTGCAGAACCTCGAAGAGGGTCAGGTGATCGACGGCGTGGTCAAGAACATCACCGATTACGGTGCGTTCGTCGACCTCGGCGGCATCGACGGCCTGCTGCACGTGACCGACATCGCCTGGCGCCGGGTCAACCACCCGACCGAAGTGCTGACGATCGGCCAGACCGTCAAGGTCAAGATCATCAAGATCAACCACGAGACCCACCGCATTTCGCTCGGCATGAAGCAGCTGCTGGACGATCCGTGGCAGGGCATCGAGGCGAAGTACCCGCTGAACGCGCGCTTCACCGGCCGCGTCACCAACATCACCGACTACGGCGCGTTCGTCGAGCTCGAGCCGGGCATCGAAGGCCTGATCCACGTCTCCGAGATGTCGTGGACCAAAAAGAACATGCACCCCGGCAAGATCGTGTCGACTTCGCAGGAAGTCGAAGTGCAGGTGCTCGAAGTGGATTCGGTCAAGCGCCGGATTTCGCTCGGCCTCAAGCAGACGATGCGCAACCCGTGGGAAGTGTTCGTCGAGAAGTATCCGGTCGGCTCGACCGTCGAAGGCGAAGTCAAGAACAAGACCGAGTTCGGCCTGTTCCTCGGCCTCGACGGCGACGTCGACGGCATGGTGCATCTCTCCGACCTCGACTGGAAGCAGCCGGGCGAGCAGGTGATCGACAACTTCAAGAAGGGCGACATGGTCAAGGCCATCGTCCTCGACGTCGATGTCGAGAAGGAGCGCATCTCGCTCGGCGTCAAGCAGCTCGAAGGCGACCCCTTCGCCGAGCCGGGCGACGTCAAGAAGGGCGCGATCGTGACCTGCGAAGTGCTGGACGTGAAGGAATCGGGCATCGACGTACAGATCGTCGGCACCGACTTCGCCACCTTCATCAAGCGCTCGGAGCTGGCCCGCGATCGCAACGACCAGCGCGCCGAACGCTTCGCGGTCGGTGAGAAGGTCGACGCCCGCGTCATCCAGTTCGACAAGAAGGCCCGCAAGGTCCAGGTGTCGATCAAGGCGCTGGAAGTCGCGGAAGAGAAGGAAGCCATCGCACAGTACGGCTCGTCCGATTCGGGCGCGACGCTGGGCGACATTCTCGGCACCGCGCTCAAGCAGCGCGACAAGTAAGCTCGGGCTTACCGCTCACAGCATCAAGGGCTCCGGCATCGCCGGGGCCCTTTCTGTTTGTCTCGCGCCATCGCCGACCACCACGCCCACGACCTGACGGACTCCGCGCCGCAAAGACGTCGATGCGGGACAGGTCCGGCCATGACGAAGGAAAGGCCTCGCGCGGAAACCGGATCGTCGCGTCGCCCGCACCTTGTTTTCTTCAAATTGGGGCGCAATTGATGTATTCCCGTCACGGGAAATCAACGATCCCCTTTGAAAACCGTGAATAGTCTTCCGCCGGAGAATCTCCATGTCGCTTGATTCCGATGTGATCGTCGATCGCCGCCGCATTCGTCGCAAGCTGACGTTCTGGCGGGTCGCCGCGGTTCTGGTCGCGATCGGCGCCGTGATCGCGGTCGGCGCGATGGTGTCGCCGGCGGGCCCCGCGCTCACGACCTCCGGTTCGATCGCGCGGATCAAGATCGACGGACTGATCCGCAGCAACTCCGAACGGGTCGAGGCGCTGGAGCGGCTGGAGAAGTCGAACAGCGCCGCGGTGATCGTCCACATCAATTCGCCGGGCGGCACCACCGCCGGCTCGGAAGAACTCTACACCGCGCTGATGCGGCTGAAGGCCAAGAAGCCGATGGTGGTCGTGGTCGAAGGCCTGGCGGCGTCGGGCGGCTACATCGCCGCGCTCGCCTCCGATCACATCATCGCCCAGCAGAGTTCGCTGGTCGGCTCGATCGGCGTGCTGTTTCAGTATCCGAACGTCTCCGAACTGATGAAGACGGTCGGCGTCAAGGTCGAGGAGGTGAAGTCGTCGCCGCTGAAGGCCGCGCCGAACGGCTTCGAGCCGACCAGCCCCGAGGCGCGCGCCGCGCTGGAATCGCTGGTGCGGGATTCCTACGCGTGGTTTCGCGATCTGGTGAAGCAGCGCCGCGCCATGGACGACGATCAGCTCGGCATCGTCGCCGACGGCCGCGTCTTCACCGGCCGACAGGCGGTGGGTCTGAAGCTGATCGATCAGCTCGGCGACGAGAAGACCGCGGTGGCGTGGCTCGAAACCGAGAAGCGGGTCAAGAGCGGCCTGCCGGTGCGCGACTTCAAGCTGTCGCCGCAATTCGGCGACCTGACATTTCTGCGGGCCGCAGCGTCGATCACGCTCGATGCGCTCGGCCTCGGCGTGATCGCCCGACAGGTGGAGCAGTCCGGCGCGATGCATCTGGGCCTCGACGGCATGCTCGCTTTGTGGGTGCCGGGTAGCACCCGCTGACGACGATCGGTGGCCGGCGTCGCACGGCTTCGACCCCGGCGGATGAGCGCGAGCCGCATCGTGCGAGCACCGCCGGACGACTTTGTCCAGCCCGCCTCATTTGATTTAGCGTCTTGACAGTTCACAGTATTTTCAAGGAAATGGCGGTCCGCACGCACGGACCACACCCTCGATGATCAAATCCGAACTCGTTCAGCGTATCGCCGAGCACAACCCGCACCTTTACCAGCGGGACGTCGAGAACATCGTCAACGCGATCCTCGACGAGATCGTCGACGCGCTGGCGCGCGGCGATCGGGTCGAGTTGCGCGGCTTCGGCGCGTTTTCGGTGAAGCATCGGCCGGCGCGTGCCGGCCGCAATCCGCGGACCGGCGCGCATGTTCCGGTCGACCAGAAAAGCGTGCCGTTCTTCAAGACCGGCAAGGAAATGCGCGAACGGCTGAACCGCGAGACCGGCGACACTGATACCGGCGCGTAACGCGACGCCCGTTTGCTGAGCAAGGCGAGCGAGAACGACATGCAGAAGTTTCTGACAGCCCTGGTGCTGATCCCGCTCGGACTGATTTTCATCGTCTTCGCGGTCGCCAACCGCCATCTCGTCTCGGTGTCGTTCGATCCGCTCGATGTCAGCGATCCGATGGGCACCGTGCAGATGCCGTTGTTCGTCCTCATCATCGGCGTCGCGATCCTGGGCGTGATCGCCGGCGGGATCGCTACCTGGTTCCGGCAGCGGCATTGGCGGCGCGCGGCGCGGCGGCATCAGGCCGAAGCCATCGAGGCCAAGACGCAGCTCGCCAATCTGCGCGCCAGCATCGTCGCCCCGACGCCAAGCGAGCCGAAGCGGATGCTGCTGCTGGAACAGGGTTCCGCCTCCGGCAGGCGCGACAAGGCCAGCGCGGCGCTGTAGAACACCGTCGTGTTGCCGGCTCCCCTCGTCGCCGGCCGAACCCCGATCGCGAACCCATGTCCGTCGTCGTCAAAATATGCGGCCTGTCGACCCGCGACACGCTCGAAGCGGCGGTCGCGGCCGGCGCCGACATGGTCGGCTTCGTGTTCTTTCCGGCCTCGCCGCGTCATGTCGGGTTCGACCTCGCGCGCGCACTCGGCGACCAGGTCGGCAGCCGCGCCGCGAAAGTCGCGCTGACGGTCGACGCCAGCGACGCGCTGCTGCGCGACGTCGTCGACGCGCTCGCGCCGGATCTGCTGCAACTTCACGGCAAGGAAAGCCCCGAGCGGGTTCGCGCGATCAGGCAGACATTCGGGCTGCCGGTGATGAAGGCCGTGGCGGTGGCCACCGCTGATGATCTGGCGGCGCTGCCCGCTTACGCCGCCGCAGCCGATCGCATCCTGTTCGACGCGCGGCCGCCGAAGGACGCGCTCCGCCCCGGCGGTCTCGGCGTGCCGTTCGACTGGGCGCTGCTGAGCGGCCTCGCACTGCCGGTCCCGTACATGGTGTCCGGCGGCATCACGCCCGGCAATGTCGCCGAGGCGCTGCGGGTGACGCGCGCCGGCGGCATCGACGTGTCCTCCGGCGTCGAGACGGCGCCCGGCGTCAAAGATTCCGAATTGATCCGCAGCTTCATCCGCGCCACGCGCGCCAGCGAAGAGACGATGACCTGACATGAACCAGATCCTGCCGAACTCGTTTCGATCCGGTCCCGACGAGCGCGGGCATTTCGGCATCTTCGGCGGCCGCTTCGTCGCCGAGACGCTGATGCCGCTGATCCTCGCGCTGGAAAAGGCCTACGCGGAAGCCAAGGACGATCCGGCGTTCCGCGCCGAGATGGACGGCTACCTCAAGCACTATGTCGGCCGGCCGTCGCCGCTGTATTTCGCCGAGCGGCTGACCGAGCATTTCGGCGGCGCCAAGATCTACTTCAAGCGCGAGGACCTCAACCACACCGGCGCCCACAAGGTGAACAACGTGCTCGGCCAGATCATGCTGGCGCGGCGGATGGGCAAGCCGCGGATCATCGCCGAAACCGGCGCCGGCATGCACGGCGTCGCCACCGCGACGATGTGCGCGAAATTCGGCCTGCAATGCGTCGTCTATATGGGCGCGGTCGACGTCGACCGGCAGCAGCCCAACGTGCTGCGGATGAAGGCGCTCGGCGCCGAAGTCCGCCCGGTGACGTCCGGCGCCGCCACGCTCAAGGACGCGATGAACGAGGCGCTGCGCGACTGGGTCACCAACGTCCACGACACGTTCTATTGCATCGGCACCGTCGCCGGCCCGCACCCCTATCCGATGATGGTGCGCGACTTCCAGGCGGTGATCGGCCAGGAAGTGCGCGCGCAGATCATGGAAGCCGAAGGCCGGCTGCCGGATTCGCTGATCGCCTGCATCGGCGGCGGCTCCAATGCGATGGGACTGTTTCATCCCTTCCTGGATGATAGCAGCGTCGCGATCTACGGCGTCGAGGCCGCGGGCCACGGCCTCAGCAAGCTGCATGCGGCGTCGATCGCCGGCGGCAAGCCCGGCGTTCTGCACGGCAACCGCACCTATCTGCTGATGGACACCGATGGCCAGATCCAGGAAGCGCATTCGATCTCGGCCGGCCTCGACTATCCGGGCATCGGCCCGGAACACGCCTGGCTGCACGATGTCGGCCGCGTCGAGTTCATGTCCGCCACCGACACCGAGGCGCTCGACGCCTTCAAGCTGTGCTGCCGGCTGGAGGGCATCATCCCGGCGCTGGAGCCGGCCCATGCGCTGGCGAAAGTCGGCGACCTCGCCCCGCCCCTGCCGAAGGATCATGTGATGGTGCTCAACATGTCGGGCCGCGGCGACAAGGATCTCGCTTCGGTCGCCGAACATCTCGGGGGCCAGTTCTGATGACTACGCGTATCGACATCCGCTTCGCCCAGCTCAAGCGCGAAGGCCGCCCGGCCTTCGTCACCTTCGTGATGGCGGGCGATCCCGACCTCGCCACCTCGCTGCAGCTGCTCAAGGCGCTACCCACGGCCGGCGCGGACATCATCGAGATCGGCATGCCGTTCACCGACCCGATGGCCGACGGACCGGCGATCCAGGCCGCCGGCTTGCGCGCGCTGCACGGCGGCACCACGCTGCACAAGACGCTCGAGCTGGTGGGCGACTTCCGCAAGGACGACGCCACTACGCCAGTGGTGCTGATGGGCTACTACAATCCGATCTACATCTACGGCGTCGACGCGTTTCTCGCCGACGCCAAGGCGGCCGGGGTCGACGGGCTGATCATCGTCGATCTGCCGCCCGAGGAAGACGCCGAGCTGTGCCTGCCGGCGATGAAGGCCGGGCTGAATTTCATCCGGCTGGCGACGCCCACCACCGACGAAAAGCGGTTGCCGGCGGTGCTCGCCAACACCTCGGGCTTCGTCTATTACGTGTCGATCACCGGCATCACCGGCTCGGCTTCGGCGGATTCGGTCGCGGTCGGCGACGCGGTGGCGCGGATCAAGCGCCACACCGACCTGCCGGTCTGCGTCGGCTTCGGCATCCGCACCCCCGAGGGGGCGCGCGCGATCGCCGCACAGGCCGACGGCGCGGTGGTCGGATCGGCCCTGATCGACGCGCTGCAGAAGACGCTCGACACCGACAATCGCGCCACTCAGGCGACCGTCGGGGCCGTCGCGGATCTGGTCGCCTCGCTTGCGGCCGGGGTGCGCGGCGCCCAACAGGCTGCCGAATAGGCAGTCATCAATTCGGGCCATGGTCTGGACGGAGCCGTTGTCCGCCGCCATATCCCGACAGTGCAATGACCCTGGCGACGCCCTTCCGGGGGCGACGCGGAGACCATCATGAACTGGCTGACCAACGTCGTCCGTCCCAAGATCCGCAACATCCTGCGGCGCGAAACGCCGGAGAATCTCTGGATCAAATGTCCGGATACCGGACAATTGGTGTTCTACAAGGACGTCGAGCAGAACCAGTTCGTCATTCCCGGCTCGAACTATCACATGCGCATGGGCGCGACGGCGCGGCTGCGGTCGGTGTTCGACAACGAGACCTGGTACGATGTAGCGCTGCCGGAAGTGACCGCCGACCCGCTGAAATTCCGCGACGAGCGCAAATATGTCGACCGCATCAAGGATGCCCGCGCCAAGACCGGCGCCCATGACGCGGTGAAGGTCGGCTACGGCAAGCTCGAAGGCCTCGGCGTCGTCGCCGCCGTGCAGGATTTCGACTTCATGGGCGGCTCGCTCGGCATGGCGGCCGGCGAAGCGATCATCCGCGGCCTCGAGCTCGCGGTCGAGAAGCACGCGCCCTTCATCATGTTCGCGGCCTCCGGCGGCGCGCGGATGCAGGAAGGCATCCTGTCGCTGATGCAGATGCCGCGCACCACCGTCGCGGTGCAGCTGCTGCGCGAGGCGGGGCTGCCCTACATCGTGGTGCTGACCAACCCGACCACCGGCGGCGTCACCGCCTCCTACGCGATGCTGGGCGACATCCAGCTGGCCGAGCCCGGGGCGCTGATCGGCTTCGCCGGCGCCCGGGTGATCGAGCAGACCATCCGCGAGAAGCTGCCGGACGGCTTCCAGCGCGCCGAATATCTGCGCGACCACGGCATGGTCGACATGGTGGTGCACCGCCACGAGCTGCGCCCGACGCTGGCGCGGCTGTGCCGGATCCTGACCAAGACGCCGCTGCCCGCCGTCGAAGAGCCGGCCGTCGTCGACGACGATGCCCAGGATATCGAGGCCGTCGCGACCGAGATCGTGGCGACGCCGCCCGAGCCGGCGCCGCCGCCGGCCGCGCCGCAGGCGTGAGCGCAGCGACAACGCCAAAGCCGTCAGCCTCGGTCGGCGACCTCCGCGCGCGCCTGGCGCGACTGCATCCCGCGCAGATCGATCTGACGCTCGGCCGAATCGAACGGCTGCTGGCGGCGCTGGATTACCCTGAACGCCGATTGCCGCCGGTGATCCATATCGCCGGCACCAACGGCAAGGGCTCCACCCTCGCCTTTCTCCGCGCCATTCTCGAAGCCGCGGGCCTCTGCGTCCACGCCTACACTTCGCCGCATCTGGTGCGCGTCAACGAGACCATCCGGCTGGGGCGGCCGGGCGGTGGCGTGCTGGTGAGCGACGAAGAGCTGGCCGACGCGCTTTCGCATTGCGAGCGGGTCAATGACGGCGCGCCGATCACGCTGTTCGAGATCGAGACTGCCGCGGCGTTGTATCTGTTCGCGCAGCATCCCGCCGACGTGGTCCTGCTCGAAGTCGGCCTCGGCGGCCGGCTCGACGCCACCAATGTGATCGCGCATCCGCTCGCCTGCGTGCTGACGCCGATCGGGATCGATCACACCGAATTTCTCGGGCCGACGCTCGCCGAGATCGCCGCCCAAAAGGCCGGCATCATCCGCCGCGACGCGCCGGTGATCGTTGCCGAGCAACCCGACGACGCGATGGTGGTGATCGAGCGCGAGGCCAAGCGGCTGCGCGCGCCGCTGCACGCGCGCGGCCAGCACTGGCATGTCGAACTCGAACACGGCCGCCTCGCCTATCAGGACGAGCGCGGCCTGATGGACCTCACCGCGCCAAAGCTGTTCGGACGGCATCAGATCGACAATGCCGGGCTGGCGATCGCGGCGCTGCGCGCGCAGCAGCGCTTCGCCATCGATCAGGCCGCCTATCAGGCCGGGCTGCTCGCCGCGGAATGGCCGGCGCGGATGCAGCGGCTGACGTCGGGCACACTGCTCGATGACGCGCCGCAAGGCTGCGAGCTGTGGCTCGACGGCGGCCATAATGCCGATGGTGGCCGCGTCGCCGCCGCCGCGCTGGGCGATCTCGAAGAGCGGGTATCGCGGCCGCTGGTGATCATCGCCGGCATGATGGCCAACAAGGACGCCGGCGCGTTCCTCGCCAATTTCACCGGGCTGACGCGCCATCTCATCGCCGTGCCGATCCCCGATCGCGACGGCGCGATGCTCCCCGACCGACTCGCGGAGGCAGGGCGTGCGCTCGGCCTGCGGGTCGAGCTCGCCGACGATGTCGCGGCGGCTCTGCGCCGAATCGCAGGCCTTGCCTACGAACTGCCGCCGCGTATCCTGATCACCGGCTCGCTGTATCTCGCCGGCCATGTGCTCAGCCTCAACGGCACGCCGCCGAACTAACAAAAGCAAAAAGGAGACGACATGCGGATCGCCGCCATCGCCGACATGCACAGCAACTACGCGGCGCTGGAGGCGGTGCTGGCCGACATCGGCCGGCAAGGCGTCGACCACCTCGTCTGCCTCGGCGACATGGCGAGCGGCCCGCTCGACGCGCGGCGGACGCTGGACATGCTGATGGCGCTCGACATGACGGTGGTGCTCGGTAATCACGATCGCTATCTGCTCGATCGCCCGCGCGACGAGATGGGAGCGTGGGACAAGATCGCGCTCGATCAGCTCGACGCGCAGCATCTCGACTGGCTCCGCGCCATCCCGGCAACGCGGGTGCTCGACGGCGAGGTGTTTCTCTGCCACGCGACGCCGAGCAACGACGAGACCTACTGGCTCGAGACCGTGAACCCGGACGGCGCCATCCGGATGTCGGACCTTGCCGCGATCGAGGCTGGCGCAGAAGGCATCGCGCAGTCGCTGATCCTGTGCGCCCACACCCATATCCCGCGCGCGGTGCGGCTGCGCGACGGCCGCCTGATCGTCAATCCCGGCAGCGCCGGCTGCCCCGGCTATCGCGACAAGCTGCCTTATCCGCATCTGATGCAGACCGGCACGCCCGACGCGAGCTACGCGATCCTCGATCGCCGCGACGGCGAATGGCAGGTCTCGCTTCGCCTGATCCCCTATGACCACGCCGCGATGGCCGCACTCGCACGACAGAACGGCATGGCGGCCTATGCCGACACGCTGGCGAGCGGATGGGTCAAGCCGGCCGCCTGAGACCTGTGTCTTTGTCTACTGGCGGATAGCAGTCGCTCCCGCTGTGCTCGTGGCGCCCTCACCCCAACCCTCTCCCGCTTGCGGGAGAGGGCTAGGGTGAGGGCGACGCGGGCACGGCTTAGGCGGAGTGCACCCGGCCCTCTAACGCAAAACGGCCGGCGTGAGCCGGCCGTTGCAGAACGTTCGTCAGGCGCGGCTCAGACCGCCGAGCTGATCCACTGCTGCAGCTTGGCCTTCGGCGCGGCGCCGACCTGGCGCGAGGCCATCTCGCCGCCCTTGAAGATCATCAGCGTCGGAATCGACATCACGCCGTATTTCGACGCCGTGACCGGGCTCTCGTCGACATTGAGCTTCACGATCTTGACGGTGTCGCCCATCGCGCCGGAGATTTCGTCCAGCGCCGGAGCGATCATGCGGCAGGGGCCGCACCACTCGGCCCAGAAATCCACCACCACAGGGCCCTGCGCCTTGAGAACTTCAGCTTCGAAATCGGCGTCTGACACCTTGCCTACGGCCATGGGAACCCTCGTGAATGCGGATGATGGCGCAGCGGGAATCGCGCCGGGGAGCTGAATTCAACGTATGAACGCGCCGGGGCGGGGTCAAGCGCGCTCACGCCACCGTCAACGCGGCCTGCTCCGCGTCCAGCGCAGAGGCTGAAATCTCCATGATTTCAGGCGCTTCTGTCCACAGCAGCGCGGCCCTGACGGGACGCTGGGGATAAAGCCTGGCGAGCACCGCCCGATACAGCGCGAGCTGGCGCAGATAGGCTGGCGGCGTTTCGGCGAGGCTGCGCGGCGGCACCTGGTTGGTCTTGTAGTCGACGATCAGGACCTCGGCGTCGGTCACCACCAGCCGGTCGATCTGGCCCGAGACCAGCACCGGCTCGCCATGGCGCTGCAGCCGGCCGGCGATCGGCACCTCGGCGCGGCTACCCGGGGCAAACACCACCGCAAAGCGCGTCGCGGTGATCACTTGCAGCACCCGCGCGGCGAGCGCGTCGCGGTCCTCGTCGTTCCAATCCTTCGCATTGCGGGCGAGATAACGCGCCGCGGCGGAGGCGCGCGCATCCGCCGGCAGATCGGGCAGCGACTGCAGCAGACGGTGCACCAGCGTGCCGCGCTGCAGCGCGCGCTGGCGCTGCGCCTCGGATTCGCCGCGGCGCAGCCGACGGTGATCGGCGTCGTGGGCATCGGACGGGCGCAGCAGGTTGTCGGGCGCGCGCAGCGCCGGCGCCGATCGGTGCAGCCAGTTCGGCAGGATCAGCGGCGCGGCGGCCGGCGTTTCGTCCGGCGCGGCGGTTTCGACGACCTCGTCCTCGGGACGGCAATAGCGCTTTACCGCGCCGTCCGGCGGCGGCACCGCGCGCATCGCCAGACCTGAATTCTCCAGCCCCTTGCTGATCAGATCGTACCAGGACAGCGCGCGGACATCGTTGCGATTGCCGGGCATGCAGCCGCCGACGATCAGCCGGTCCGCCGCGCGCGTCATCGCCACATAGAGCAGCCGGCGATACTCGTCCTCGGTGTCGCTGATCATCGCGGCGCGGGCCTGCTCGACCGCGCGCGGATCATCGGCCTTGCGGCCGGCCCACACCATCGCAGACGGCGCGCCCGGCTGCGCATTGCCGCCAGGCAATCGGATCAGATTGAGCCGCTGGCTATCGGCCGGCGACGAGGTGGTATCGACCAGGAACACCACCAGCGCTTCCAGCCCCTTGGCGCCGTGCACGGTCATGACGCGGACTTCGTCGCGCGAGATTTCCATGTCGCGCTTGATCTCGGTGTCAGCGGCGCGCAGCCAGGCGACGAAGCCCTGCAGCGACGGCGGCTGCTTGCGCTCGAAACTCAGCGCCAGTTCGAGAAACTCGTCGAGCGCGTCATTGGCCTCCGGCCCGAGCCGGCGCAGGATGCGGGCGCGGCCGCCGTCGCCGCCGAGCAGCCAGGCGTAGAAGCCGAACGGCGTCTCGGCCTGCGACTGCTCCGCGCAGGTATCGAGACGATGCAACACGGCTGTTAGTTTCGCGTCGCCGGCCGCCTTGTCGCGCAGCGCGGCGCGCAGCGAGCCCTTGCGCCGCCACGCCAGCCGGAACAGATCGTCGTCGTCGAACCCGAACAGCGGGCTCTTCAGCGCCACCGCCAGCGCCAGATCGTCCTGCGGCAGCAGCAGTGCATCGGCGAGATTCATCAGGTCGATGATGGCGATGTGCTCGGTCAGCTTCAGCCGGTCGGCGCCGGCGACCGGAATCCCGCCGCGCTTCAAGGCCTGGATCACCGCATCGAACGCCGAACCGCGCCGGCGCACCAGCACCAGCACGTCGCCATAGCGCAGCCGGCGACGGTCGTCGCGCGGCCCCGTCATCGTGCCGCTTGCGATCAGCGACGCGATCTCGGCCCGCACCTTGTCGGCCAGCCGCACCTCGGGGCTGGTCTCCGACACCGCATCGAACGGCGCGCGCCAGCCTTCGATCTCCTGTTTGTCGTCCGGCACTTCCAGCGGCCACAGATCGATCAGGCTGGGGCCGGCGTCGGTCAGCGCCTCGTGCAGCGGATAGCTCGTATCGGCGTGGATGCTGCGATAGATGTCGGGATCGCGGAACACGTGATCGACCGATTGCAGGATGGTGGCGCCGGAGCGGAACGAGTAGTTGAAACTGACCTTCTCGAAGGCGAGCCCGGCGCCGTGGAAACGGCGCTGCAACAGATCGCGGCGCTCGGCGAATTCCTTCGGCACCGCGCCCTGAAACGAGAAGATCGACTGCTTCTCGTCGCCGACCGCGAACACCGTGCGCTTGATTCCTTCGCGCGCGCCCTCCCCCGCGGTGAATTCGGCGATCAGATGCGCGACGATGTCCCATTGCTTAGGGCTGGTGTCCTGCGCCTCGTCGATCAGCACGTGATCGACGCCGCGGTCGAGCTTGAAATGCACCCAGCTCGACGCGCCGCTGTCGAGCATCTGCAGCGTCCTGTCGATCAGATCGTCGTAATCGAGCAGCCCGCGTTCCTGCTTTTCGCGGCGGATGCGCTCGGCGACGTCGAAGGCGATCACCAGCAGCGCCCGCGTCCGCTCGCGCATCAGCAGCGCGCGGCGACGCTCCAGCAGGCCTTCGAGCCGCGCGCCCTCGCGCTTGAGATCCTCAGCGAACCCGGGCATGGGGTCGGCGATCTTCTTAGTCGCGAAGCTTTTGCGCAGCTTGGCTTCCTTGGTGAAGAACAGTTCGAGATACTTCTCGAGCTGCGCGGTGTCGCTTGCCGCCAGCGCATCGCGCAGCCGCTGCGCCTGATCGTGATCCGTCTTACTTCCGCCGTCGAATATGGTGGCGCCGTCCGTCCATCGCGCGCGCGGCAGATGCGGGCCGTCGACGATGTCGCGCTCGACGGCGTCGCAATCATCCTCCGCCGCGACGCCGAGGGTGACCGAGAGCTGCGCCATCGCGCCGTCGACGCCGCCGGCCTGGGCGATCCAGCCGAGAAACCGATCGCGGCTCATGCAGGCTTCCTGCACCACCTCGCGGAAGGTGATATCCGCCGCGCTGGTCATCGCCAACGCCAGCGCGCGTCCCGCCGCGCTGTCCGGCGCGGCGGCGGCCTGCAGCAACACCGCCAGGCTGGCGCGCTGCATCAATTCGGCCTGGTCGCGATCGTCCAGGACGCTGAACCGCGCCGGCACATTGGCCTCGAACGGAAACTGCTGCAGCAGCCGGGTGCACAGCGCGTGGATGGTCTGCACCTTGAGCCCGCCCGGCGTCTCCAGCGCGCAGGCGAACAGTTTTCGCGCCTGCGCCAAAAGAGACGGCCCGACCGACTTGATACCAGTCGCCTTGATCGCGGCCGTCAGCGCGGCGTCGTCGAGCGTCACCCAGCGGCCGAGCGTGGTGAAGACGCGCTCCGCCATGTTGGCGGCGGCGGCCTTGGTGAAGGTGATACACAGGATGCGCTCCGGCGGCACGCCGTCGAGCAGCAGCCGGATCACCCGTTGGACAAGGACGTGGGTCTTGCCGGAGCCGGCATTGGCCGAGACGAACACCGAGGCGGACGGATCGGAGGCGAGGATCTGCCGCTCGCGCGCCTGATCGGGAATGCTGCGCGGGCCGCTCATCGCCGCTCCTCCCCGGCGCCGCCGGCGGCCGACCATTCCTTGATCCGCGCCAGATCGTCGTAGCGGCCGTAGCGCTGCGTCCACATCGACAGCACCAGTGCGTGATAGGGCTGGGCCTCGTCGTCGAATTGCCGGACCAGCGCCGCGAGCTTGGCGCGGGCTTCGATCGCGGCGTCGTCGGGAGATTGCGGGGTTTCGTTGCCCACCGCGAGCTTCACGGGTAGTTCGCGACCCGGCGGCGAGTTGCCGCTGAGCTTGACGTACATCAGCTCGCTGACCGACGCGCCGGCGTCGATGTCCTGGAAACCGCCGTCACGCAGGATCGCGGCTTCCAGCGTCAATTGCGGCGACAGCCCCAGCCGCACCTGCTTGCTGCTGGGCGGATTGCCGGTCTTGTAGTCGAGGATCGCGTAGCTGCCGTCGGGCCGATGCTCGATCCGGTCGGCACGCGCGGTCAGGACGAAATTGCGGCCGCCGTCGAGCGGGATGGACAGGCTGCCGTCGCGCTCGGCGAACACGCGGCGTCCGTCGGCGCGCCGCCCCTGCTCCCAATTGCCGAACCACGCGGCGATGCGGGCGAAGCGCGGCCACCACAGCGCGCGCGCCTCGGGATGATCCATCAGCGGTGCAAAGTGCTTTTCGCCGATCTCGCGAAGGAGGCCCGCCGGATCGTCGGGCAGCGCATCGGGGAAACGCTCGGTGAAGTCGCCGAGCGCCTCGTGGATCGCCGAGCCGCGATTCGCCGCCGACAACGGCATGTCGACCGGGTCGAGCGCCGACAGGCCGAGAATGAACTTGGCGTAGATCGTGTAGGGATCGCGCAGCCAGTCCTCGATCGCGGTGACCGACAGCTTCAGCGGCCGGGCCTCGCGCGGCGGCTTCGGCGCCGGCTGGGCGATCGGCGTCACCTGGTCGGGCCGATCCAGCGCCAGCGCGTAGTCCAGATAAGTCGCTCCGCGCGCCTTGATGTCGCTCCAGCGCGCCTTGCCGGCGACCGCTTCGAGCCGGTGCAGAAACCGCGACGCCACCGCCGGCGCGCCGCCGACCTTGGCGGCGTGGCTGAGGATCACTTCATTCGCGCCGAGTAGTTGCGCGAAGTCGTGCGCCGACAGGCCGATCCGGCGCTCGGGCAGATCGAGCCCGAGCTCGTGGCGCATCGGCCGCGACAGCCACGGATCGATCCGCGGCGCCGGCGGCCAGACGCCTTCGACGAGGCCGCCGAGGACGACGCGATCGTGCTGCGTCAGCCGCGCTTCGAGCGGGCCGTAGATCCGCAGCGCCGCGCCGGCGAGTTCGGGCCGGCGCACGATCCGGTCGCTGAAGGCGGTCTCGAACAATTCGGGATAGTCATGCGGCGGCACCATTACGCCGCTGAGCGGCTCGACTTCCGCCAGATCGTCGAACGCCTTCAGCAGCGCCGATCCTTGCGGCCCTTCAAACGCGACGGCATTGTCGTCGTGATCTATCGATAGCGCGATCAACACGGCGCGATGACGCTGCCCGAAGGCACACAGATCGATCGGCTCGACGCCGACGCTCTCCAGCGGCGCCAGCGCGGCACGCAACGCCACGATCAGCGCGTGAGCTTCGTCGAGCGCCTCGTCGCCGAGCCGGGCGCGCGGCTCGGCGCGATGCAGCGCACTGAGTTCGCCACTATTCAACTTGGTCAGCTCGGCGCGATAGCGCGCGAACTCCTTCGCCAGTCCCTCGGTACCCGCCGCCGGCCGCGTGCCGCGCAGCAGCGCCAGCTCGAGCGTTTCGATCGCAGACCGCCAGCCATAAGCGGCGCGGCCGAGCCGCAGCAGCGGATGTTTCAACAAAGCGAGCAATGTCGCCGGCTCGCAGCCGTGCAACGCCGTCTCGGCGGCGAGCCGGGCGAAGATGCCGGCCTGGGTATCCATCAGCGAATCGCCGCCGGAATCGTCGACCGGCAGCTTCCAGCGGCCGAGCGCGGCGACGACGCGGCGCGCCAGCGCGCGGTCCGGCGTCACCAGCGCGGCGGATTGGCCACGCTCGCGTGCCTCGCGCAACACGACCGCAATCGTCAGCGCCTCGATCTCGGAGTTCGGCGCCTCGATCAGCGTCAGGCCATGGGTGCCGTCGCCAATCAGTTGGTCGATAGCAGGATCGGCGAGCCGGTCGTGCCACGCGGCCGTCGCCGATGACGGCCGCATCATCTCGGAGGCCAGCACCTCGCGGCCGTGACGCTCGCCTTCGCCAAGGCGAAGGACGTCGCGTCGTTCCAACCCCATCCGCGCCAGCAGGCCGTGCATCGCGAATTGCGGATGGTTCGGCGACGGCGGCGAAATCAGCTTGCCCTGCTTGTCGTGCACGGCGCCGATCATCTGCCACGCGGCTTCGTCGAGTTCGGTGTCGAGGCCGGGCAGCACCACGGCGCCGTGCGGCAATTGGGCGATGGCGTGCAGGAGGCGCGCGGTCGCCGGCATCGAGCCGGTCGAGCCCGCCGCGATCACCGGGCCGCCGCGATGCGCCGCGAGCCGCGCCGCTTCGGCCTCGATCAACAGATCGCGCCGCGCCGCCGGTTCGATGCGGTCGGTCTCGCGCAGATGCAGCGGCCACCACTGCCCGGCGATCTTGAGAAAATCCAGCGTCAGCCGCCAGTAACGGTCGAACGCATCCGGCACCAGCATGTCGAGCGCGGCCCAGTCGACGCCGCGCGTCGCCATGTCGTCGATCAGCCGCGCCAGGTCGTCCGCCAGCGCCAATGTCGAGGCCGGGCCGCCGACCACCAGCGGCGATTGCTGCGGATCGCCGGGCCGCAGGCCCTTGGCCCAGGCGGCGATCAGTTGCGCCAGCAGCAGGCGCCGCGGCAGTCCGTCGAGCGCCGGCGGAATGTCGAGATCGGCCGCGCCGGTCGCGGCCTGCGCGAACGCCAGTTCGTCTTCGTCGACATCGCCGAGCGGAACGATTCGCGGCAGCAGCACCGCGTCGGTGCCGAGCACGTCGAGAAAGATGTCGCGCGCGAGGCGGCCGGCGCGACGCGTGGGCAGATACAGCGTCGCCTCGGCGAGGCGCTCGGGCTTGGCCCGCGCGTCGAAGCCCTCGATCAGTCGACCATCGACCAGCGCTTCGATCGTCGTGCGCAGAAACGGCGCGGAGGGCGGGACACTGAAAACGCGCATGACAATCCTGATTCGGCGATCAGGCGATCATGGCATGCGGCGGACCGGCACGGGAGGTGCCGGGCGGCGCGTCACGCGACGCTGGCCAGATAGGCGCGCTCGGCCGCGGCGACCGCGTCCGGAGTTCCGACATGCATCCAGACGCCGTCGAGCCGCAGCCCGAACAGCCGCTGCTGCGCGGCGGCGCGGTCGAACAGCGTCGTCAGCGAGAACTCGCCTTGCGGCGCGTCCTGGAAGATCGCGGGCTGCATGATGGCGACGCCCGCATAGACGAACGGCGTCACCTCGTTCTCCTTGCGCTTGCTCAAGGTGCCGTCGGCCGCCATGGCGAAGTCGCCCTTGCCGGCATAGCCGATGCTGCCGGCGGTCGGCGCCATCAGCAGCAGAATATCCATCCGCGCCGGATCGAACGCATCGGCCAGCCGCGCCAGATTCGGCCGGACGCCGTCGATCCACAGCGTATCGGCGTTGAGATGATAGAACGGCGCCTCGCCGAGCAGCGGCAGCGCCTTCACCACCGCGCCACCGGTGCCGAGCACGACGTCGCGCTCGTCCGAAATGATCACGCGCGGGCTTTTCCGCGCGGCGGTGTGATCGATGATCTGGTCGGGGAGATAATGCACGTTGACCACGGCCTCGGCGACGCCGGCATCGGCGAGCCGGTCGAGCACGTGATCGAGCAGCGGCTTGCCGGCGACCGACACCAGCGGCTTCGGCATGTGGTCGGTGAGCGGGCGCATCCGCAGGCCCAAACCAGCGGCGAGAACCATCGCTTTTGAAGGTTGAACGGACATCGTCGCTCGTTGTTGGGACCCGACCGGCTCGGTGCGAATCGATTGTATCACGCAGCACCAGCCGGTCTATCGGCGCTCATCTTGGCGATCTTTGGGTATTCACGAACCATGACGCCGATGCGACATCCGCCGAAGGGGCAGCCGCGCGCGGCGAACCGGCGCAGTCATGTCGGGCAGAAGACGCCGGTCAGGCGACCGTGGCCGGGCTGCGGGCGGCCTGTTTCTTTTTCTTGTCGTGGCGGAGGAAACTGACGCCGATCTGATCGCCATTGACCCAGCTCAGCTCGCAACGGCGATAGGCCAGGCCGGTCGACGACAACAGCAGGAAGAATTCCTTGAGGTTCAGCCCTTCGACCGAGCCCTCGATGGTCAGCTTGGCGCCGGTCTCGGAGACGTCCTCGAGCATGCACGGACGGCGCCAGGTGCCGTCGATCGCCATCATCTGCGCCCGGATGCCGCGCTCGAACACGACGCGGCCGTCCTTGTTACGTTCGCCAGCCATCTCTCATCCCTCGCCCCGAAACAGCGGCAACGGCATGCCGTTCCTGGGAAGACTACGGAGGCCGACCCTAGCGAAAGCCCGACTAACAAGACGTAAATTCGACCTTTCAAATCAGAACGGCGCCGGCACATTGGCCTGATACCAGGCGCGGAACTCGGCCAGCGACGGATGCGCCAGGGAGCGGGCCAGATAGGTCCAGATCCGCGGCTGGTGGCGCAGATATTGCGGCTTGCCGTCGCGCCGGTTGAGCCGCGCGAAGGTGCCGAGCAGCCTTGTGTTGCGCTGCGCCGACATCACCGCATAGAGCCGCGCGAAAGCAGCCGGATCGAAGCCCGGTTCGGCGGCGAGCCGGGCCTTGATGTAGCGGCCGAGCAGCGCCAGTTCGAGCGCTTCGGGCACATCGACGCGGGCGTCCTGCAGCAGCGACACCACGTCGTAGGCGGCGGGCCCGAGCACGGTGTCCTGGAAGTCGATCACGCCGACGCGGGCGATGTCGCTGCGCGCGTCGAGCCAGATCAGATTCGGCGAGTGATAGTCGCGCAGCACCCAGGTTCGCGTCTCGCCGGCGATGCCGTCGAGCAAGCGCCGCCACATCGCGACGAATTCGCCGCGCTGCGCGGCGGAGGGCGGGGCGCCGCGGTCCGGCAGGTACCATTCCGGCATCAGCGACACCTCGATCAGCATCGCGTCGGTGTCGAACACCGGGATCGCGTAGTCGCCGTGCGGCAGCGGCAGCGTATCGGGCAGCGACTGGCCGTGCAGCGCCGCCAGCATGTCGGCCGCGGCCTGATAGCGCTCGACGATCGGCACGGGCGGCGAGCCTTCGACGAAGCCCGCGGTGCCGAAATCCTCGGTGATCAGGAATCCGGAATCGAGATCGGCGTGATGGATCTGCGGCGCCGAGACGCCTTGCGCGCGCAGGCCGTTCGCGATCGCGACGAACGGCCGGATGTCTTCCGCGAGGTGCACGGCTGCGCTGTAGCTCTTGCCGGCGTACAAAGCGGGCCCGTCGGGCCGCCGCGGCGCGTTCATCAGGATCAGCGAGGCGCCGTCTTTGACCAGCCGCGCATAGGACCGCGTCGAGGCGTCGCCCGGCATGTGGCGGCGATCGGCGTCAGCATGGCCCGACGTCTCGATGAAACTGCGCAGCGCCGCCAGCCGCTCGACCTGCGCGGCCGCCTTGCCGTGGCCGGTGATCTCGGCGGCGCGCGCCATCGAGCCGAGTGCCGGGCGATGACTGAGCGCGATGTCGATGCGGTCGGGCGGCATCGCGCCGGGCGCGCGCTCCGGCCATTCGATCAGCGCCACCGTGCCGTCCGGCAGCGGCGACAGACCGATCTCCTCGAGTTCGGACGGATCCTCGACGCGATACAGATCGGCGTGCAGGAGCGGGAACGGCGGCAGGTCGTAGCTCTGCACCAGCGTGAAGGTCGGGCTCGGCACTTCGAGCTCATCGTCGCCGGCCAGATAGCGGATCATCGCCCGCGCCGCGGCGGTCTTGCCGGCGCCGAGATCGCCCGACAGCGTGACGACATCGCCCGGGCCGATCAGCAGCGCGATGTCCGCCATCAGCCGCGCCGTCGCCGCCTCGTTGGCGAGCGCGACCGAGAATGTCGCGGGGTCGCTCATTCGGCGGCGTTGCGCTGCGCGCCCGGCTCGATCGGGAATTCGCAGATCACCGAGGTGCCGTGCCCGACCACCGAATCGACCTCGACCTTGCCGCCGTGCAGCTCGACGAAGGAGCGCACCAGCGCCAGGCCGAGCCCCGGGCCGCGATGCCGCGAGCCTTGGGAATCGCTCTCGAACAGATCGAACACCTTGTCCTTCAGCGCCGGCGCGATGCCCGGACCCGCATCGGTCACGGTGAACACCACGTTCGTCCCCTTCTTGCGGACGACCAGCTTCACGGTCGCCTCGTTGGGCGAGAAGCCGATGGCGTTGGCGAGCAGATTGTACAGCACCTGCACGACCCGGCGCTCGTCGCCGACGAACTCGCCGATCGCCGGATCGGTGTCGATGTCGAGCGTGATCTGGTCGCGCGCGAGGCGGTCCTGAATGCCCTCCGCCGCCGCCGCGATGGTGCGGCGGATCTCGATCGGCCCGAGATTGAGCGTCATCGCGCCGGCGTCGATGCTGGCGAGATCGAGGATGTTGTTGATGATCGCCAGCAGCGCGTTGGTCGACGAGGTGATGTAGGCGATGTATTCCGACTGCTTGTCGTTGAGCGGGCCGGTGCTCGGGTCGCCGAGCAGATGCGCGAAGCCGATGATCGTGGTCAGCGGCGAGCGCAGCTCGTAGGAGACGTGGTGGACGAAGTCGATCTTGATGCGATCGGCGGTCTCCAGCGCCTCGTTACGCTCGCGCAAGGCGCGCTCGACATTCTCGGTGTCACTGATGTCCTGGAACGTCAGCATCGTGGCGCCGTCGGGCAGCGGCATGGTCTTGCAGGACAGCACGGTGCCGTCCTTTCGCTCGAGCTTCAGCGCCACCTGTTTGCGGTCGTCGATCCCGGTGATGGCGCCGCGCAGCGCCTGCCAGCTCGCGTCGTCGTCGTAGAGCGGCCGGCACCAGGCCTCGACGGTTTCGATGTGCGGCCGGTCGTTGAGCGCTTCCGGCGACAGGTTCCACATCCGCGTGAACGCCGGGTTGAACAGTTGCGCGCAGCCGTTGCTGCCGAACACCGCGACCGCTTCGCTGAGATTGTCGAGGGTCTCGCGCTGGACGTCGATCAGCCCGCCGTAGCGGCGCTGCAGATCGAGGCTTTCGGTGACGTCGTCGAACAGATAGGTGACGCCGCCTTCCTGATTGGGCGTGGTGACGATGCTGATGGCCCGGCCGTCGGGCAGATACCAGATCGCCTTGTCGGCCTCGACCGCCCGATAGGCCTCGTGCAGCCTGTTCTTCCACTCCCGGAAGTCGCGTTCCTCCGGCAGCTTGCGCGCGGCGCGGAGCCGGTCGAGCACGCTCGAATCGTCCGGATGGCTGTCGAGGAAGGTGCGGTCGAGGTCCCACAGCTTGCGATAGGAATCGTTGTAGAAGGCGAGCCTTCGCTGCGCGTCGAACACCGCGACGCCGGACGACAATTGATCGAGCGTGCGGCGATGCGCCTCCGCCATCCGCACCAGCGCCGCGCCGAGCGCCGCCGCCTCGCTGGAATCCACCGCCATGCCGGCGCTGCCGCCCTTCAGCCGCAACGCGCGGACGTCGAAGTAACGACGCTCGCCGGCGACCACGATCGGCAGCCGCGCGGCGAATTCGGAATCCTCGGCGAGCGCCCGCGCGAGATTGCCGCGATCGGTGCTGTCGAGCAGTTCGAGATTGCGGCCGACCGCATCCGCCGGGCTGCTCGCATCGGCCGCCCGCGCATAGGCGGCATTGGCGAAGTTGAGTTCGCCCGAGGCGCGCCGGGTCCAGATCGGCCAGGGTGCGGCATCGGCGAAGCCGCGCAGCATGTCGGTTTCATCCTGCAGCATCTTGAAGCGGCGCGACATGTCGGCGAGTTCGCGACGGACGCCCGAGAGTTCGCGAATCCGCAGGATCGCCTGGCCGCCGACGGCGCGGCCCATCGCTTCGATCGCGCGTCCGGTCGACGTCGTCAGATGCAGCAGGAAGGCTTCGCCCTTGTCGAGCAGCGCGTCGACGGCGTGATCGATCTGCAGCGCCGGCTCGGGCGGCAGCCAGGTTCCGAACGCGAGCACGCGTTGCGGCTGTCCGCCATGGGCGTCGTTCGGCAGCAGCAGCGCGATGTCGCCGCTGATCTGCGGACGGTCGTCGCCGGCGGACCACGAGATCAGCACTTGCGGCTCGGCGAACAGCAAGGCGCGGAAGCGATCGGACTCGGCCTGCAGCGTCTGCACCTCGGCGCGCAACCGCGCCTCCTGCGCGGCGGCGCGCTGCCGCGTGCGCATCAGCAGGATCGCCGACATCACCGAGAAGCCGAGCACCGACACCGCCATCGCCAGCGTCACCAGCTCGTGGCGGTTGAGATCGACGATGATCCAGGAGGTCAGCGCGGCGAGCGGATCGTCAGCCGCGAAAGCCGGCGACGATGCCGTGACCAGGCCAGCGCCCGCGAGGCCGCGCACCAGCGACGTGCACGACAAGCAGGTCCGACGCATCGACCCCAATACGTCCGACATGGATTGCCCCAAACCATCCGGCGCGATCGCGGATCGCCAGCGTCGTCGCCGAATCGCTGGACATTATCCTGTTCGCGACTCCGCGGGTAAGAGTCCAGACCGTGAACGGCGCCGGCGCGCGGGTCGAAATGAGGAAAGTATATTTTCAGCTGACGAATCCGCGCGTGCTTGACACAAAATCTAGCGGCCGGTCGAGCCGAAGCCTCCTACACCACGCGCGGTTTCCGACAGCGTCTCGACGCTGATCAGTTCGGCGCGGACCACGGGGGCGATGATCATCTGCGCGATGCGCTCGCCGCGGCGGATGGTGAAGGGCTCCTTGCCGTGATTGATCAGCAGCACGCCGATCTCGCCGCGATAGTCGGCGTCGATGGTGCCGGGCGCGTTGAGCACGGTGACGCCGTGCTTGGCGGCGAGGCCCGAACGCGGCCGTACCTGCGCCTCGTAGTTCGGCGGCAGCGCGATGCAGAGACCCGTTGGAACCAGCATGTGGCAGCCCGGGGCCAGCGACAGCGGCGCGTCCGCGGAGTTCGCCGCGCACAGATCGAGACCGGCGGCGTGCGCGGACTGATACGCGGGCAGCGGCAGGCCTTCGGCGTGGGGCAGGCGCTTGATCTCGACGGCGATGGCGGGGCTCATGATTGGTGTACTTCCAGTTCTCGCGCGATTCGCGCGACCAGCGCGGTTGCGACGTCGTCCTTGGTCATCAAAGGCCACGACTCCACATCGACGGTGTCGGCCGATTTCGTCAGCAGATGCACGGTGTTGCGGTCGCCGCCCATGACCCCGCCGGCGGCCGAGACGTCGTTGGCGACGATCCAGTCGCAGCCCTTGCGGGCGAGTTTCGACCTGGCATTGGCGAGCAGATTCTCGGTCTCGGCGGCGAAGCCGATCACCAGCGGCGGGCGGTCGTCGCCGAGCTTCGCGACCGTCGCCAGGATGTCGGGGTTCTCGGTGAGTTGCAGCGGCGGCGGGCCGCCTTCGCCCTTCTTGATCTTCTGACCGCCTTCGCTGGCGACGCGCCAGTCGGCGACGGCGGCGGCGAAGATCGCGATGTCGGCGGGCAGCGCGGCTTCCACCGCATCCAGCATGTCGCGCGCGGACTCCACACGCGTCAGCGTCACGCCGTCGGGGGCGCGTAGATCGACCGGGCCGGAGATCAGCACCACCTCGGCGCCGGCCGCGGCCGCCGCGGCGGCGATGGCGTAGCCCTGCTTGCCGGAGGAGCGGTTGGCGATGTAGCGCACCGGATCGATCGGCTCGTGGGTCGGCCCCGCGGTGATCAGCACGCGCCGGCCGAGCAGCGGACGCGGTGACGGCGGCGCCAGAAGTGCCTGTGCGGCAGCAGCGATTTCAACCGGCTCGGCCATCCGGCCGGTGCCGGCTTCATTGCGCTCGGCCATCTCGCCGGCATTGGGGCCGACCAGGACGATGCCGTCGCGCTTCAACTGATCGACATTGCGGCGGGTCGCGGCGTTGGCCCACATCAGCGGATTCATCGCAGGCGCGAGCAGGACCTGGCGATTAGTCGCCAGCAGGATCGCGGTGGCCAGATCGTCTGCGTGGCCATTCGCGATCTTGGCCATCAGGTCCGCGGTGGCGGGCGCAACCACGATCAGATCGCAATCGCGCGCCAGCCTGATATGGCCGGCATCGAACTCGCTCTGCGGGTCGAACAGATCGGTGTAGCAGCGCTGATGCGACAGCGCGCTCGCGGTGAGCGGCGTGACGAAGTGCTGTGCGGCCTTGGTGAGCACGACGCGAACCTCGGCGCCGCGCTCTTTCAGGCGACGAATCAAATCCATCGCCTTGTAGGCGGCGATGCCGCCGCCGACGATCAGCGTGATGCGGGCGGTCGAAGGGCGGTCGGAGACAAAAGCCGTTTGATTTTCGGGACTTACGTCACCCGGACCGGGCTCGGCGGCGGCGCCGCCGGCTTGCGGCAAACTGGTGGCAAACCCGTGGCGCTGGTGGACCGCGTCGCGCAGGATGACGCGAACCTCATCTTCCATCGAGCGGCCGTTGCCGGCCGCGCGCTGGCGCAGCTCGGCCTTGAGGGCGTCGTCGAGTTTGCGGATCGTCAGGTTGGCCATGGCCGGCAGACTAGCGGATGCAGGCAACGCAAGCAATATACGACCGCGATGCGGTCATCGCAGAGCGCATTCACTGCAGTCATCAAATGCCTGCAATGCCGTCAGAACCGTGACAGCGCGATCAGCACCCCGATGAAGGTCGCGGCGATCACCCACAGCGCGATGGTGCGCCCGCGGGTGCGGCCCCGCTCGTTGCGGCCGATCGCCGCGATGGTCTCGGGCGCGAGGACGAGGCCGTCCTTGGTCATGCCTTCGAGCTGGTTCAGCACGGTGACGGCGCGCGACACGATGGTCGGCAGTCCGCTCAGCGTGTGGCCGAGTTCGCCGGCGCCGCTGAGCACGCCCTCGACCTTGCCGATCGGGCCGAGGTTGCGCTGAATCCATTCGCGTACCACCGGGTCGGCGACCTTCCAGATGTCGAGCTTCGGATCGAAGCTGCGCGCGACGCCTTCGACCACCACCATGGTCTTCTGCAGAAGTATCAACTCCGGCCGGGTCCGCATGTCGAACAGGCCGGTGACCTCGAGCAGCAGCGTCAAGAGCTTCGCCATCGAGATTTCTTCGGCGAGGCGATTGTGGATCGGCTCGCCGATGGCGCGGATGGCTTGCGCGAAATTCTCGACCGAATGATGCGGCGGCACGTAGCCGGCCTCGAAATGCACTTCGGCGACGCGGCGATAGTTGCGGGTGATGAAGCCGAGCAAAATCTCCGCGAGGAAGCGCCGCTCCTTCGGCAGCAGCCGCCCCATGATGCCGAAATCGACCGCAACTAATCGCCCCTCGGTGTCGAGGAACAGATTGCCGGGATGCATGTCGGCGTGGAAGAAGCCGTCGCGCAGCGCGTGGCGCAGGAAGCTCTGGATCACCTTGCGGCCGAGCTCGACGGTGTCGACATTGGCTTCGGCGAGGCGCTTGTGATCGTTCAGCGGGATGCCGTCGATCCACTCCATCGTCAGCACGTTGTGCGTGGTGCGGTCCCAGTCGACGGTGGGGACGCGGAAGTCCGGATCGTCCTTGGTGTTCTCCGCCATCTCGGAGGCGGCGGCGGCTTCCAGCCGCAGATCCATCTCCATCGCGACCGAGCGCGACATCGTGTTGATGACTTCGACCAGTCGCAGCCGCCGCGCCTCGGACGAGTACATCTCGGCCTTCTCGGCGACGAAGAAGAAATCCGACAGGTCGCGCCTGAACCGCGCCGACACGTTGGGCCGCAGCACCTTCACCGCGACCTGCTTGTGCACGCCGCCGACCTCGACGACGCCGCGATGCACCTGCGCGATCGAGGCGGCGGCGACCGGCGGCGACAGGCTGACGAAGGCCTGCGCGATCGGCCGCTCCAGCGACGCCGCGATCACCGCCTCGGCCTCGTCCTGCGCGAACGGCGGCAGCCGGTCCTGCAGCGCTTCGAGATCGCGCGCCATCGCCACGCCGACCACGTCGGGGCGCGTCGCCAGGAACTGGCCGAGCTTGAGATAGGCCGGGCCGAGCCGGGTCAGCGCGCGCGACAGCCGCGCGCCGGATTTGGCGCCGGGCCGCTCGATCAGCCGCGCGAGGCGCACCGGCAATTGGCCGGCCGGCGGAATCAGCGACGGATCGACCACGCCGAACACGCCCTCGCGCGCGAACACGAAGGCGGCGCGGGCGAGCCGCGCCACATGAGTGAGTGCTGCGATCACAAACGCCAGCCCGAATGCAGCGCGACGATGCCGCCGGACAACACCTGCCAGTTGACGCGCGCGAAGCCGGCCTCGCGCATCATCTCGCCGAAATCGGCGGGCTTGGGAAATTTGCGGATCGATTCGACCAGATATTGATAGCTCTCGGCGTCGCCGGTGACGACGCGGCCAATCTGCGGGATCACCTTGAACGAGAACAGGTCGTAGATCTTGGCGAGGCCCGGCACGTCGACGCTGGAGAATTCGAGGCACAGGAAGCGGCTGCCGGGCTTCAGCACCCGATGGGCTTCCTTCAGCGCCAGATCGATCCGCGGCACGTTGCGGATGCCGAAGGCGATCGTATAGGCGTCGTAGCTCTTGTCGGGGAACTGCAGCGCCTCGGCATTGCCCTCGACGAATTCGACCTGGCCGTCGAGATGGCGCTCGACGGCGCGCTGGCGGCCGACCTCGAGCATGTCGGTGTTGATGTCGCAGACGGTGGCCTGGAAGCCCGCGCCGGACGCCTTCGCCGCGCGAAACGAGATGTCGCCGGTGCCGCCGGCGACGTCGAGCAGGCGGAACGGCTGGTCGTCGCGCGGCGGGTTCAAGGTCGTGATCATCACGTCCTTCCACAACCGATGCATGCCGCCCGACATCAGGTCGTTCATCAGGTCGTAGCGGCTGGCGACGCTGTGGAACACGTCGTTGACCAGCGTCTGCTTGTCCTGCAGCGGAACGTCGCGATAGCCGAAATGCGTGGTCTGGCCCGGCTCGGTCATGCCTTCAACTCCTGCATACGGACGGTTCTCCAGGGCGCGATGCCGCCCGGAACACGAAATGCCGCTCCGCGGCGGACCATATAGCGCGCCGGGGCGGCAGGCGCTATCACCTGAATGCCTTATGGGACCCCAGCATGCCTGAACTGCCCGAAGTCGAAACCGTCCGCCTCGGGCTGCAGCCGGCCATGGAGGGATTCCGGATCGACCGCGCGATGGCGAACCGCTGCGATCTGCGGTTTCCGTTTCAACCCGACTTCGCCGCGCGGCTGACCGGGCAGACCATCACCGGGCTGGGGCGCCGCGCCAAATATCTGTTGGCCGATCTGTCGAGCGGCGACGTGCTGCTGATGCATCTCGGCATGTCGGGCTCGTTCCGGGTGGTGAACGGCGCCGGCGACGCGACGCCGGGCGAGTTTCACCATCCGCGCAGCGAGGACCGCACCCACGATCACGTCGTGTTCGAGATGTCGAGCGGCGCGCGGGTGATCTTCAACGACCCGCGGCGATTCGGCTTCATGAAGATCTTTGCGCGCGCCGCGATCGACGACGAGCCGCATCTCAAGGGGCTCGGGCCCGAGCCATTGGGCAACGCCTTCGACGCCGCGATGCTGGCGCGGGCCTGCGCCGGCAAGCAGACCAGCCTGAAGGCGGCGCTGCTCGACCAGCGCGTCGTCGCCGGGCTCGGCAACATTTATGTCTGCGAGGCGCTGTGGCGCGCGCATCTGTCGCCGAAGAGGAAGGCGTCGACGCTGGCCGACCGCAAAGGCGCGCCGACCGATCGCGCCGTGCGGCTGGTGGATGCAATCCGCGCCGTGCTCGGCGACGCCATCAAGGCCGGCGGCTCGTCACTGCGCGACCACCGCCAGACCTCCGGCGAACTCGGTTACTTCCAGCATTCCTTCGCGGTGTACGACCGCGAAGGCGAGCGCTGCCGCACGCCGGGATGCAATGGGACGGTGAAGCGGCTGGTGCAGAACGGGCGGTCGACGTTCTGGTGTTCGGGTTGCCAGACGTAGGTGCGGCGAAGGCGCCGGCGCCGTGCTCGGCTCGCCCTCACCCCAACCCTCTCCCGCAAGCGGGAGAGGGGGCTCGCCGTGCGCGGGGTAAGGCCCTGCATCAAACACCAATAGCGATCGAGATCATTCTCATAAGTCGCCCCGCGATGCGGCCGGACTCTCTCTCCCGCTTGCGGGAGAGGGGTGGGGTGAGGGCGACGCGGGCACGGCGCCGGTGATAGTTGTTACTTCCGCACGCAGATCACGCGCACGACGCTGGCCTTGGCGTCGGCGGGCGCGTCGGTGGCGGGCTTGATGGCGTTGCTCACGAGAAACTTACGCACCGTCTCGGCATCCACCAGCGCCGCTTGCGGCGCGACGGCGCCGTTGGTTGCGCCGGCGACGACCGACGGGCGCAGCAGCGCGAGGCCGGCGAAACGGCCGTCGGCGTCACGCGCCGGGGCGCCGGAGAAGCCGAGGCCGGGCGCGGGTGCCAGCGCGAGACCGCCATTGCTGCCGACCGGTGTGACGCCGGCCTTGCTGACGCTGACCGCCGAACCACCGCCCTGATTCTGCGGATCAGCGATGCCGACGACATCGACCGACGCTTTCGCCGCGCCGCTGCCGAGCGCCAGCGGCTTCAGGCCGCGCGCGCCATAGATCCGCAGCAGCGCCAGATCATGCGCCTTGTCGGTGGCGGCGAGGTCGGCATTGCCGTGTGCTGCGATTTGTCCTGCGATCACGATCGACTGGCAGGCCTCGACCGCGTCGCGATCGGCCAGGATGGCGCCGTCGTCGCTGACGATGGTGCCGGTCGAGTACTCGACCTTTTTGCGTGGCGGCGGACCGGCCAGGGCGCCCGAGGGGAACGGATTGAACGCGCTCGACATCGCGACCACCACCGGCTCCATCGTGCCCTCGGTGGCCTGATCGTACAGGATGGTGAGAATGCGGACCTCGGAATCCTTGAAGGCGCCGCGCATGTAGAACTTCTTCAGACCCTGGGTGCCCGACAGCACGAAGAAATCCGGTTTGATCGCGCTGTAGCCGACCTTGCGGCCCGGCTCCTTCTTCTCCTGATCGGCGAGTTTCGCGATGGTGATTCCGGCCTCCTTGCGCCGCGCCAGCACGATCTGGATGGTGCCGGTCGACGACGCCCATTTGCTGCCATTGGCGTCGGAGGTCTGCTGCGGCACCAGCTTGGCCGGAATCCCGAGCCGCGCGCCGGTGACCATATCGCTGATCAGCTTCCAGCCGACATTGCCCTGCAGTTTTCGCGCGGCCTCGGTGAGCTGGGCGCGCTCCTGCGGATTGAGCACGCCGGTCTGCTTGCCGCCGTGATTCTTCTGGAACGCCTTGATGGCCGTGACCATGCGCTCGGACGGCTCGCCATTGATGACGCCGTTGTAGTCGCCGGTCCAGGCGAGATCCGACTGGATCGCCTGGCGCTCGGCGGGCGTCATCGCCTGCGCGGTCTCGGCCGGGGTCTGCAGCGCCGGGCGAACCGGCGTGGTCGCCACCGGCTTCGGCTTGACGGCGGGCACGGCACCGGACGGCGGCGCGGTCTGCGCCGCGGCGAGGCCGGTGGCGCTCGCGATCATCAAGGTTGCGGCCAGCATCGTTCTCATGACAATTCCGCCTTGTGTCGCGCGTCGGTTGAGTCCGGCGCAGATAACCATAGATGCTTGGTCGGAAACAATCGCCGCCGGGTTCGATGTTCGGGGCCGGCCTCCTGCCATGAGTCGTCATCCTGAGGCGCGCGCCGATCTTCGGCGCGCCTCGAAGGATGCGGCGACGGAGCACGTGGCCCATCCTTCGAGACGCCCCGGCTTCGCCCTGTCGGGCTTCGCCGCGGCTCCTCAGGATGACGAGGTGGGCGCGGAAACGAAGACGACGACAGACGTTGAAGGACACCACCCGACCATGCTGAGCGCCGAGGAACTCGAACGCTATGCCCGCCATATCGTGCTGCGCGAGGTCGGCGGGCCGGGGCAGGCGGCGCTGCGGCGCGCGCGGGTGCTGGTGGTCGGCGCCGGCGGGCTCGGCGCGCCGGTGCTGATGTATCTGGCCGCCGCCGGCGTCGGCACGCTGCACATCGTCGACGACGATGTGGTGTCGCTGTCGAATTTGCAGCGCCAGGTGATCCACGCCACGCCGGATGTCGGCGCTCGCAAGGTCGACAGCGCGGCGGCGCGAATTCATGCGCTCAATCCGCATGTGCAGGTGGTGCCGCATCCGACGCATCTCACCTCCGCGAATGCGCTGGGGCTGATCGGCGATTGCGACCTGGTGCTCGACGGCTCGGACAATTTCGCCACGCGCTATCTGGTGTCGGACGCCTGCTTCATCGCAAAGAAGCCGCTGATCACCGCGGCGCTCGGCCAATTCGACGGCTCGCTGACCACGATCCGGGCGCATGAGAAAAATGCGCAGGGCGAGCCCAACCCGACCTATCGCTGCCTGTTTCCGGAAGCGCCGCCGCCCGGCACGGTGCCGGCCTGCGAGGAGGCCGGCGTGATGGGCGCGCTCGCCGGCCTGCTCGGCTCGATGATGGCGCTGGAGGCGATCCGCGAAATCGTCGGCTTCGGCGAGGGGCTGGTCGGGCGGCTGCTGATGATCGACGCCCGCGCGATGCGATTCGAGACGCTGCGCTATGCGCGCGATCCGGCCAATCCGCTGAACGGGGATATGGCGCGCATCGTCGATCTCAGCGCGCATTGAGGGGACGGTATTGCGGACTCACTGCCCGCGTCGCCCTCACCCCAGCCCTCTCCCGCAGGCGGGAGAGGGAGTCCGGCCGCATGCGGTTCGAATGGTTTTGTTCAGTCTCAAACTCAGCAACGCGCACGGCGAGCCCCCTCGCCCGCTTGCGGGAGAGGGTTGGGGTGAGGGCTCGCGGGCACGGCGGTGGAGTCGAGCGCGGCTACAGCATCCCCGGCAGCACGCGATCCGGCGGCTTGTGGTTGTCGAGGAAGGTGCGGATGTTGATGATCACCTTCTCGCCCATCTCGACGCGGCCTTCGATCGTCGCCGAGCCCATATGCGGCAGCAGCACCACCTTGCCGTGCTTGGCGAGGCGCACCAGCTTCGGATTGACCGCGGGCTCGTGCTCGTAGACGTCGAGGCCGGCGCCGGCGATGTCGCCGCTCTCGATCAGCCGGGTCAGCGTCTCCTCGTCGATCACCTCGCCGCGCGCGGTGTTGACGATGAAGGCGTCCTTGCGGACCAGCTTCAGACGGCGCGCCGACAAGAGATGGAAGGTCGCGGGCGTGTGCGGACAGTTCACCGAGATGATGTCCATCCGCGCCAGCATCTGGTCGAGCGAATCCCAATAGGTCGCGCCGAGTTCGTCGGCGATCCGCGGCGCCACCGGCTTGCGGTTGTGATAATGGATCTGCAGCCCGAAGGCGCGGGCGCGGCGCGCCACCGCCTGGCCGATCCGGCCCATGCCGATGATGCCGAGGCGCTTGCCGCCGAGACGGCGGCCGAGCATCCAGGTCGGCGACCAGCCGGGCCATTCGCCGCCGTCGGTGAGCAATGCGGCGCCTTCGATCAGCCGGCGCGGCACCGCGAGAATCAGCGCCATCGTCATGTCGGCGGTGTCTTCGGTGAGCACCTTCGGCGTGTTGGTGACGGTGATGCCGCGGGCATGGGCGGCGGCGACGTCGATATTGTCGATGCCGTTGCCGAAATTCGCGATCAGCCGCAGCTTGCAGTCGGGCTGATTCAACATCTCGCTGGTGATCGAATCGGTGACGGTCGGCACCAGCACGTCGGCGGTGCGCGCGGCGTCGGCGAGCTGCTCGGCCGACATCGGCGCGTCGTCGAGATTGAGCCGCGCGTCGAACAGTTCACGCATCCGGGTTTCGATCGAGTCCGGAAGCTTGCGGGTGACGACGACCAGAGGCTTTTTCTTCACCGACATTCAACCGCTCTCTGACGAGTCTGGCGAGACTGTTTAGTCCGCATTAACCCAGCTGTTCGACACTCCCGCTGCAGCGCGACCGCAGGGGGCCAAGTCGGCCAAGTCTGTTTGGCCAAGTCCCTTCCGATCGGTCCCTTCACCACCTTGGGGTTACCGGATGCCTTGCGGCCTTCTCTAGCAGAAGACCGCGCCAAGACAAGGACCCCGGGAAACGGACCCCGGGACAGGGACCTTTGGGGCTTCATCGAAGCGGCCGCGCACATCATTCGAGTGGAGAGCGTGTCGATGAAGCTGACGAAACCGATCGCAGGATTGTTGTTCGCAGGTGCGATGGTAGGTGTGGCGGCGCCGTCATTCGCTGCGAAGGATTCGCCGCTGTCGACCAGCGGCCTGCCGGTGCCGCGCTACGTCAGTCTCAAGTCGGATCACGTCAACGTCCGGATCGGCCCGACCAAGGACAACGACGTCGCCTGGGTCTACACCCGCGCCGGGCTGCCGGTGGAGATCACCGCCGAGTTCGAGAACTGGCGGCGGGTGCGCGATTCGGAAGGCGCCGAGGGCTGGGTGTATCACTCGCTGCTGTCCGGCCGCCGCACCGCGGTGATCACCATGAAGGACAAGGACGAGCTGGCGACGCTGTATGAGAGCGCCTCGACCGACAGCGCGGTGGCGGCGCGGCTGCAGGCCGGCGTGGTGGCGCAGATCAAGCGCTGCGACGCGGTCTGGTGCCGGATCGCCGGCCAGGGTTTCGACGGCTGGATCGAGAAGCAGCGGCTGTGGGGCGTCTACGCCGACGAGCAGGTGAAGTGAGCTGATTGTCGCGCGAGGCTGCGACTCGCGTCGCCCTCACCCCACCCCTCTCCCGCAAGCGGGAGAGGGAGCGGGCTGCGACTCGCGGCGACCTCACCCCGGCCCTCTCCCGCAAGCGGGAGAGGGAGCAGGCTGCGACTCGCGGCGACCTCCACACGCGGCAACGCGCACGGCGCGCTCCCTCTCCCGCTCTTGCGGGGGAGGGTTGGGGTGGGGGCGCGACGGGGGCGGAGTCGGCGGCTCGGAACGGCGGGCGTCTGCCTAAAACGCAGGCACGGCGCCATGCGCCGCTGCCGACCCCTACGAAGTCACGAGGACGTCACAATCTCTTCTGGAATAGCTCGAAACAGACCGCTCAGGACTTCTTGCGCAGCCGGACCACGACGTCGACGCGGGCGATTTCGTAGCCGTCCGGGACTTCCGGGGTCGACCGCAGCGCGACGTGCTGATCCGGAATGTCGATCAGCTCGTGGTTGTTCTCGAGATAGAAGTGCTGGTGCGCCGAGACGTTGGTGTCGAAATAGGTCTTGGTGCCGTCGACGCTGACCTGACGCAGCAGGCCGACATCGGTGAGCTGGTTGAGCGTGTTGTAGACCGTCGCCAGCGACACCGGGACCTTGGCCTGGCTGGCCTCTTCGTACAGCATTTCCGCGGTGAGATGGCGGTCGCCCTTGCTGAACAGCAGCCAGCCCAGCGCCATGCGTTGACGGGTCGGACGCAGGCCGACCGACTGCAGCATCTCGTTGACGTCATGCCAAGGGCAACCATTGAGGTGAGGCTCGACAGCATGCGCCGAGGTCACATGGTCCTCTCTCGAATATGTCGCACGATCACCGATATCCACGTCCGCAATCCTCTATGTTCGATCTTTTGACTATAGGAAGCATTCCAATAGCGTGCAAGCGCCTCGCAACTAGAACCCCTCGGACGTTTGACTTAAGGAGGAATACGGAGGTGCCGCTTTGACCGGTCATGTGCCTATGTTAGACACCGCCGCGCACCCGCCGTTGCACAAGGAACGGGCGGGCGCCGACCGTTCGATCGCGGGGGCTGGAGCAGCCCTGTCGCGGCCGGAGTCCGGGAAACTGAAGAGGCAGAGCTGCATGCAGGACCGTCGTTCCAGCTACGATTACGAAGACTTGCTGGCCTGCGGCCGCGGCGAACTGTTCGGCGCCGGCAACGCGCAATTGCCGCTGCCGCCGATGCTGATGTTCGACCGCATCACCGAGATCAACGACAGCGGCGGCGAGCACGGCAAGGGGCTGATCCGCGCCGAGCTGGATGTGAACCCGGACCTGTGGTTCTTCGCCTGCCACTTCAAGGGCGATCCGGTGATGCCGGGCTGTCTCGGGCTGGATGCGATGTGGCAGCTGGTCGGCTTCTTTCTCGGCTGGTCCGGCGGCCTCGGCCCCGGCCGCGCGCTCGGCCTCGGCGAGCTGAAATTTTCCGGCCAGGTTCAGCCGAACATCAAGAAGGTCGTGTACAACATCGACGTCAAGCGGGTGATGCGGTCGAAACTGTGGCTCGGCATCGCCGACGGAACCATGGCGGCCGACGGCGAGATTTTCTATCGCGCCAAGGATCTGAAAGTCGGTCTGTTCAGGCAGGACGCCGCAGTTCAGCCTGCCGTCTAGGCTAAGCACCGAAATCCGTTCGAGCCGTCCCGGTTCGACCAACGACAAGCAATGAACGAGGCGAGCATGAGACGGGTTGTTGTCACGGGGATGGGGATCGTCTCATCGATCGGAAACAACACACAGGAGGTGCTGGCGAGTCTGCACGACGCCAAGTCGGGCATCACCCGCGCCGAGAAGCACGCCGAGCTGGGGTTCCGCTCGCAGGTCCAGGGCCTGCCGTCGCTGAATCCGGCCGACGTGGTGGATCGCCGCGCGATGCGGTTCCTCGGCGAGGGCGCGGCGTGGAACCACGTCGCGATGGAACAGGCGCTGGCCGATTCCGGGCTGGAGGAGAAAGACATCTCCAATCCGCGCACCGGCATCGTGATGGGCTCCGGCGGCCCGTCGGCGCGCACCATCGTCGAGGCCGCCGACACCACGCGGACCAAGGGCCCGAAGCGCGTCGGCCCGTTCGCGGTGCCGAAGGCGATGAGCTCGACCGCGTCGGCGACGCTCGCCACCTGGTTCAAGATCAAGGGCGTCAACTACTCGATCTCGTCGGCCTGCGCGACCTCCAACCACTGCATCGGCAACGCCTACGAGCTGATCCAGTGGGGCAAGCAGGACGTGGTGTTCGCCGGCGGCTGCGAGGAACTCGACTGGTCGCTGTCGGTGCTGTTCGACGCGATGGGGGCGATGAGCTCCAAGTACAACGACACCCCGGCCACCGCGTCGCGCCCCTACGACGTGTCGCGCGACGGCTTCGTGATCGCCGGCGGCGCCGGCGTGCTGGTGCTGGAAGAGCTGGAACACGCCAAGGCGCGCGGCGCCAAGATCTACGGCGAGATCATCGGCTACGGCGCCACCTCGGACGGCTACGACATGGTGGCGCCCTCGGGCGAAGGCGCCGAGCGCTGCATGCAGATGGCGCTCGCCACCACCGGCGGCATCAAGATCGACTACATCAACCCGCACGCGACCTCGACGCCGGCCGGCGACCCGCCGGAACTGCAGGCGCTCCGCAACGTGTTCGGCGTCGGCGACAAATGCCCGCCGATTTCCGCCACCAAGGCGCTGACCGGGCATTCGCTCGGCGCCACCGGCGTGCAGGAGGCGATCTATTCGCTGTTGATGATGCAGAACGGCTTCATCTGCGAGAGCGCCAACATCACCGAGCTCGACCCGGCCTTCGCCGACATGCCGATCGTGCGCAAGCGGATCGACAACGCCCAGCTCGGCGCGGTGCTGTCGAATTCGTTCGGCTTCGGCGGCACCAATGCGACGCTGGTGTTCAAGCGGCTGGACGCGTGATTATTTAACCTCTCCCCGCCCTGCGCGGGGAGAGGTCGACCTTGGCGCGCCAGCGCGAAGGTCGGGTGAGGGGCCGGGCACTGCCCTCACCTCGCCAGCAGCAGTCGCGGGCCGGAGAGCCCCTCACCCCAACCCTCTCCCCGCAAGAGCGGGGCGAGGGAGCAAGCCCAATGCGCGGCGGAGCCAGAGAACCACATGCAATCACTGATGCAGGGCAAGCGCGGCCTGATCATGGGCGTCGCCAACAATCATTCGCTCGCCTGGGGGATCGCCAAGACGCTGTCGGCGCACGGCGCCGAGCTGGCCTTCACCTATCAGGGCGAGGCGCTCGGCAAGCGGGTCAAGCCGCTGGCGCAGTCGCTGAACGCCGAGCTGGTGCTGCCCTGCGACGTCGAGGACATCGCCAGCGTCGATTCGGTGTTCGCGACGCTGAACGAGAAGTGGGGCGGGCTCGATTTCATCGTCCACGCCATCGGCTTCTCCGACAAGAACGAGCTGAAGGGCCGCTACGCCGACACCACGCGCGAAAATTTCTCGCGCACCATGGTGATCTCCTGCTTCTCCTTCACCGAGATCGCCAAGCGCGCCGCCGAGCTGATGCCGGAGAGCGGCGGCACCATGATCACGCTGACCTATGGCGGCGCCACCCGGGTGATGCCGAACTACAATGTGATGGGCGTGGCCAAGGCGGCGCTGGAAGCCAGCGTGCGCTACCTCGCGTCCGACTACGGCCCGCGCAACATCCGCATCAATGCGATCTCGGCCGGTCCGGTGCGGACGCTGGCCGGCGCCGGCATCGCGGATGCGCGGATGATGTTCAACTACCAGCTCCGCCACGCGCCGCTGCGCCGCACGGTGTCGATCGAGGACGTCGGCGGTTCGGCGCTGTATCTGTTGTCGGGGCTGTCCAACGGCGTCACCGGCGAAGTGCACTTCGTCGATTCCGGCTACAACATCATCTCGATGCCGCACCCCGAGGCGCTGAAGACCGTCGACGAAGCCGAAACCGCCGCCGAACAACGCGCCGCGAAGGGCGAGTAGCGCCGGCGCTGCCACGCCCCATCCGTCATCCTGAGGAGCGCGCCCTTGCGCGCCTCGAAGGATGAAGCGACGGGTGCAAGCGGCCCATCCTTCGAGGCTCGCTGCGCTCGCACCTCAAGATGACGGCGGATGAGTTGCGGCGCCGATCGAAAGCAGACGCGACGAGTCCGCGTAGGCACGGCGCTGCGCGCCTTTGCCCACCTTACGCAACTCGTCATTGGCGCCGTGCTCGGCTCACCCTCACCCCAGCCCTCTCCCGCAAGCGGGAGAGGGAGTCCGGCGGCGGTCGGGGTGGGGCCACACCTCTGCTTCTGACGTTGATGAGTTAGGCGACGCGGCGCAACGGCCGCGGCGCGCGCCCTCTCCCGCTTGCGGGAGAGGGCGGGGGTGAGGGCGCCGCGGGCACGGCGTTAGTTCGATACCCACCCACGCAAAAAGGGCGGCCCGGAGGCCGCCCTTTCGCGTCTTGATATCAGCTTCGCTTACTTCGCGACGATGTCGAAGCGGTCGGCGTTCATCACCTTGGTCCAGGCGGCGACGAAGTCGCGGGCGAACTTCGGCTGGGCGTCGGACTGGGCGTAGACTTCGGCGAGCGCGCGCAGCTGCGAGTGCGAGCCGAAGATCAGGTCGACGCGGGTGCCGGTCCAGCGCAGTTCGCCGGTCTTGCGATCGCGCCCCTCATAGACGACTTCGGTGGTGGCCGAGGGCGACCAGGCGGTCTTCATGTCGAGCAGGTTGACGAAGAAGTCGTTGGTCAGCTTCTCCGGCCGCTCGGTGAACACGCCGTGGGTGGTGTGGCCGACATTGCCGCCGAGCACGCGCAGCCCGCCGAGCAGCGCCGTCATTTCCGGCGCCGTCAGGTTGAGCAGTTGCGCGCGATCGACCAGCGATTCTTCCGGCGACATGTACTGCTTGCGCTTGCCGATGAAGTTGCGGAAGCCGTCGGCGCGCGGCTCCAGCACCTTGAACGAGTCGGCGTCGGTCTGCTCTTCCAGCGCGTCCATCCGGCCCGGGGTGAACGGCACCTGGATGTCGGTGCCGGCGTCCTTCGCCGCCTTCTCGACGGCGGCGCAGCCGCCGAGCACGATCAGATCGGCGAGCGAGACCTTCTTGCCGTCGGTCTGCGCGCCGTTGAACTCCTTCTGAATCGCTTCGAGCTTGCTCAGCACCTGGGCGAGATCGGACGGCTGGTTGACCTCCCAATCCTTCTGCGGGGCGAAGCGGATGCGCGCGCCATTGGCGCCGCCGCGCTTGTCGGAGTGGCGATAGGTCGAGGCCGAGGCGAACGCCGCGGAGACCAGCTGCGACACCGACAGGCCGGAGCCGAGGATCTTCGCCTTGAGAGCGGCGATGTCCTTGTCGCCGACCAGCTCGTGATCGACCGGCGGGATCGGATCCTGCCAGATCAGGTCTTCCTTCGGCACCAGCTTGCCGCGATAGCGCACCTTCGGGCCCATGTCGCGATGGGTCAGCTTGAACCAGGCGCGGGCGAAGGCGTCGGCGAACTGATCCGGGTTCTCGAGGAAGCGCCGCGAGATCTTCTCGTAGGCCGGGTCGAAGCGCAGCGACAGGTCGGTGGTCAGCATCGTCGGCAGGCGCTTCTTGGTCGGATCGAACGGATCCGGAATATTCGCCTCGGCGCCCTTGGCCTTCCACTGCTTGGCGCCGGCGGGGCTCTTGTCGAGCTCCCATTCGAAGCCGAACAGGTTTTCGAAGAAGTGGTTGCTCCACTGCGTCGGGGTCTGGGTCCAGATCACTTCCGGGCCGCCGGTGATGGCGTCGGCGCCGAAGCCGGTGCCGAAGCTGCTCTTCCAGCCGAGCCCCTGATCCTCCAGCGCGCCGCCTTCGGGCTCCGCGCCGATCAGCGACGGATCGCCGGCGCCGTGGGTCTTGCCGAAGGTGTGGCCGCCGGCGATCAGCGCCACGGTCTCTTCGTCGTTCATCGCCATGCGGGCGAAGGTCTCGCGGATGTCCTTGGCGGCGGCGACCGGGTCGGGATTGCCGTTCGGGCCTTCCGGGTTGACGTAGATCAGGCCCATCTGCACGGCGCCGAGCGGGTCGGAGAGTTCGCGCTCGCCGCTGTAGCGCTCGTCGCCGAGCCAGCTGCCTTCAGGACCCCAGAACAGCTCCTCGGGCTCCCAGGTGTCGGCGCGGCCGCCGGCGAAGCCGAAGGTCTTGAAGCCCATCGATTCCAGCGCGACGTTGCCGGTCAGCACGTAGAGGTCGGCCCACGAGATCTTGTTGCCGTATTTCTGCTTGATCGGCCACAGCAGCCGGCGCGCCTTGTCGAGGTTGGCGTTGTCCGGCCACGAATTCAGCGGCGCGAAGCGCTGCTGGCCGGCGCCGGCGCCGCCGCGGCCGTCGGTGGTGCGATAGGTGCCGGCCGAATGCCAGGCCATGCGGACCATCAGGCCGCCATAGTGGCCGAAATCCGCCGGCCACCAGTCCTGCGAATCGGTCATCAGCGCGTGCAGATCCTTGATCACCGCGTCGAGATCGAGGCTCTCGAATTCACGGGCGTAATCGAAGCCCTTGCCCATCGGATCGGACAGCGTCGAATTGCGATGCAGCAGGCTGATGTCGAGATGCTCCGGCCACCAGTCGCTGTTCCGGCGCCCGCGCCCGCCGCCATGCGGGAACGGGCATTTGCCGCCGTCCTTGTCGTCCGTCTTTGCGTCCATTGTTGCTCTCCGTCGTCGCCTGCCAGTGTGGTCGCGTCGTTCGAACGCGTGATGACAGTGTGGGTGTTGGGCCAGGAATGCCGCGGACGCGGGGGGCCGTCCGCGGCATCTCGTCCTGGGGTGATGCTGTTGTGTTGGCCGTCGGCTGTCCGCTGGATCAGCGTCGCCCGGCCCGCGCAGACTGGATCAGTTCTACGATCAGGTCCAGTCGAATTGATTTTGGATACCGATCAGATTATCTGATCGTCTATGGTGACGCTCCGTCAGCTCCGCTACCTCTCCGCCCTCGCCCGCTTCGGCCATTTCGGCCGGGCGGCGGAAGCCTGCGCCGTGACCCAGCCGGCGCTGTCGATGCAGATCGCCGATCTGGAGCGCACGCTCGGGGTCAAGGTTGTCGAACGCCGGCCCGGCGAGGTGTTCCTGACCGAGATCGGCCGCGAGATCGCCCGCCGCGGCGAGGACCTGCTGACGGCGTCGCGCGATCTGGTGGATTTCGCCCGCCACCGCGCCCAGCCGCTGACCGGCCGGCTGACGCTCGGGGTGATTCCGTCGCTGGCGCCGTATCTGCTGCCGAAGCTGCTGCCGCTGCTGCAGCAGCGCTACCCCGAATTGCGGCTGGAGCTGCGCGAGAGCCAGACCCGGCAATTGGTCACCGAGGTCGGCAGCGGCGCACTCGACGCCGCCCTGCTGGCGCTGCCCGCCGGCAACCGCGAGCTCGATGCGATCACGCTGTTCGACGACGAATTCCTGCTGGCGGTGCCGGCCGACGACCCGCGGCCCGAGACCGCGACGGTGGCGGTCGACGAGATCGACCAGTCGCGGCTGATCCTGCTCGAAGACGGCCACTGCCTGCGCGACCAGGCGCTGGCGTTCTGCGCCACCGCGCGCAACCGCGCCATCGCCATCGGCGGCACCAGCACCACCACGTTCGGCGCCTCCAGCCTCACCACGGTGATCCAGATGGTCGCCGGCGGCTACGGCGTGACGCTGATTCCGCAGATCGCCGCCGAGATCGAGCGCCGCGACACCAGGGTGAAATTCCTGCGGCTGCGGCGGCCGCAGCCCGGCCGCACCATCGGCCTGGCGTTCCGCAAGACCTCGCCGCGCCGCCAGGACTTCGAAGCGCTGGGCGAGGTGGTGCGGGAGGGAGTGGGCGGCCGCAGCAGCATGGCGCAGCCGGCAGCCTGATCGCGATACGGCGAGCGGCAGCGATCCCTCGGCTCAGCCGCCCGCCGCCATCGCGGCGGCTTCGGCGGCGGCGCGCTGCATGCTCGACGACATTTCGCCGGTCACCGTGCTCTGTTCTTCGACCGCGGCGGCGGTCGAGGTGACGTATTCGCTGACGTTCTGGATCGCGGTCTTGATCTTGCCCAGCGCGCCGACCACGTCGCCGGAAATGCCGTTCAGATTCTCGATCTCGGCGCCGATCTTGTCGGTGGCCTGCTTGGCCTGATTGGCGAGGTTCTTGACCTCCGAGGCGACCACCGCGAAGCCGCGCCCGGCCTCGCCAGCGCGCGCCGATTCGATGGTCGCGTTCAGCGCCAAGAGATTGATCTGCCCGGTGATGTGGCCGATCAGTTCGACGATCCCGGTCATCGCCTGCGCGGCCTCGTTGAGCCGGTTGGCCTGGCCGTCGGCGGCGTCGACCTCGCCGACCGCGGACAGCGCCGTCTCGCGCGACTTTGTCATCGCCTCGGAAATCTCGCGCACCGACGCGTTCAGTTCCTCGGCGCCGGCGGCGACCGATTCCATCATCCCGCGCACCCGCTCGTTGCCGAGCCGGATCAGCACCTGCCGGGTGGTGTCGGTGGCGTATTTCACCACCTTGAACGGCTTGCCGTTGAGATCGAGGATCGGATTGTACGACGCCTGAATCCAGACTTCCTTGCCGCCCTTGCCGATCCGCTTGTACTCCGCGGCCTGATACTTGCCGGCGGCGAGTTCCGCCCAGAACCTGCGATAGGCCTCGCTGTCGCGCTCGGCCGGCTCGACGAACATCGAATGATGCTTGCCCTTGATCTCGGCCAGCGTGTAGCCCAGCGCGTGGAGGAAATTGTCGTTGGCGACCAGGACGGTGCCGTCGATGCCGAACTCGATCACCGCCTGCGACTTGCCGATCGCATCGATCTGGCCGGCGAGGTCGGCGGTCTCGAGCTTCTGCGCGGTGACGTCGGTGGCGAATTTGACGACCTTGAACGGCCGGCCGGTGTCGTCGAGGATCGGATTGTAGGACGCGAGAATCCAGACTTCGCGACCGCCCTTGCCGATCCGCTTGTATTCGGAGGCGAGATATTCGCCGCGATTGAGCTGCGCCCAGAACTCGCGATAGGCGGCGCTGGCGCGCTCCTGCGGCGTGACGAACATCGAATGATGCTTGCCCTTGATTTCGTCGAGCGTGTAGCCCATCGCGCCGAGAAACCCGGGATTGGCATCGAGGATGGTGCCGTCGAGCGCGAATTCGATCACCGCCTGGGCGCGCCCGATCGCCGCGATCTTGCCGGCATCCTCCATCGCCCGCCGCTTCGCCGGCGTGATGTCGGTGGCGTATTTCACCACGCAGATCGGCTCGCCGTCGGTGTTCAACACCGGATTGTACGAGGCCTGGATCCAGATGTCGCGGCCGCCCTTGGCGATCCGCTTGAACTCTCCGCTCTGGTATCGGCCGGATTTCAGACCGGCCCAGAACTGGCGATACGCGTCGCTCTTGGCCTCCTGCGAATCGATGAAGATGCTGTGGTGCTTGCCCTTGATCTCGTCGAGCGAGTAGCCGAGCGCCGCCAGGAAATTCTCGTTCGCGTTCAGCACGACGCCGTCGAGATTGAATTCGATGATCGCCTGGGAGCGATTGAGCGCATCCAGAATCGCTGCGGGAGACGGAGCATTGCCGGCGCGCTTGAACAACGAGAACATTGCGGAGAGCCTCTGTGAGAACCTGGCGGCCAGATGGACCGTCGAGCGGTGGCAAGCAATGGTGATGACTACCTGCAGCGCGACTATCACAACGATGACTTAACGATCGCCTAGTCCCGAAAATGGACTACTGCTCAATTGTCGCATCGCCGATTTCAGCGAATGAAATCATTGCCGCACCCGGTCGGACTCGTTCCGTTGCGTGACTCAACTCAGGGATGCGACCCATTCGGGGGCGATCGGAGTCGCCGGCGCTCGAAACCCCCAATGAATGACACCCGCAATACAATACGCGGGCGACGAGCGGGCGAATTCGCGGCGTCCGGATTAACTCGAAAGACAGGTTTGCACACGCGTGGCGTGCGTGCGCGGCCGGTGCGACATCGACGCCGGCCGGAGCAGGGATGTGTGGAAATGACGCACCCGACGAAGATGTATCACGGGCATGTCCGATCGCATCCGGTGACCACGCGGTGGCGCGCGGCGTGATGCACGGTGTGGCCGGCGCGAATCGCGGGAGCACGACGCGGGCGGCGGGAGCACGCCGGCGCGGTCGGCCAACCGCGCCGGGCGCTTGCGCGATGGCGGCTCAGACGCCGAGCGTACCGGCCTTGGCGGCGGCGTAGCGCTCGCCGACCTTGCTCCAGTTCACGGTGTTCCACCACGCCTTCAGATAGTCGGCGCGGCGGTTCTGGTAGTTGAGATAGTAGGCGTGTTCCCAGACGTCGTTGCCGAGCAGCACGCGCTTGCCGTCCATCAGCGGCGTGTCCTGATTGGGCCGGGCCTCGATCGCGAGCTTGCCGTCCTTGCCCACCGTGACGAACACCCAGCCGGAGCCGAACTGCTTGCCGCCGGCGGCGTTGAAATCGGCCTGGAACTTGTCCATGCCGCCGAGATCGCGATCGATCGCGGCCGCGACCTCGCCGCTCGGCTTGCCGCCGTTCGGGCCCATGATCTGCCAGAACATGGTGTGATTGGCGTGACCGCCGAGATTGTTGCGCACGCCGGTGCGGATCGCCTCCGGCACGTCGCCGAGCTTGCCGAGCACGTCCGGCACCGACATCTGCGCCAGCTTCGGATGGTCCTTGGCGAAGCCGTTCATATTGCTCACATAGGCCTGGTGATGCTTGCCGTGATGGATCTCCATCGTCTTGGCATCGATATGCGGCTCCAGCGCCGCGGCCGGATAGGGCAGCGGCGGCAGCGTGAACGGACCGGCGGGCGTTGCGGCCGCTTGCGCGAAGGCGGCGCGCGGCGCCGCCATGGCGGCAGCGGCGAATCCGGTCGCGGAGACGATCAGGCGGCGTCGGGACAGCAATGACATGGGAATTCCTCCGGTTCGGCGCGAGGCCGTGGACGAACTACGCCCGTCGGCGACCGCAGTTTCCGACGAAACCACGGCGCCGGTGCGGCGGAGTAGCGCAGCGGAAGATGACATGGATGCGGCAACGGACGAAGCGCCAGGCGTCGCCACTGCCGCCCGCCGTGCAGAAACGCGATCGTCAGAAACGATAGGCCAGCGCGAGCGACGCGTAGTCCGAATAGGCCCGGGTCTGCGTGGTGTATTCGCGCGAGCGGCGGACCCAGCTCAGCGAGGCCAGGAAGCCGGCCTGGTTGAACACTTCGGCGCCGGCGACGAGATCGTAGACGAAGGCGTCCCGGCTGACATGCAGGCCGCTGCTGAAGGTGTTGCCGTCGAGGAAGATGTTGCGCGCGACGCCGCGGGCCTGGGCGCCGCCGAACAGCGAGAAGCCCCAGAACGGTGCATCCGGATCCGGGCTGACGAAGTTCGCGCCCGACACGCCGGGGCGAATCACCGTCGGGCCCCAGGTGGTCGACAGCGCGCGGCCGAACCGGACGATCGCGCCGGCCTCGCCATAGGTGAAGACGTTGCCGGCGGTCAAACCCAGCGACGGAATGATGTCGACGCCGAAGCCGTTGCCGAACGCGGTGCCGAATTTCCAGCGCCGGTCCCACGCCAGCAGGATGCCGGGCTCGTTGCGCAGCTCGTAGCCGTTGATCACCGGCGACGCCTGGCCGAGCACGCTGTGGAAGCTCGACTGCACCGCCTGCGCCAGCGACGCATTGCCGCCGACCGCGCCGACCTGCAGCTCGAACGAATCGAGCTGGCGGCGACCCGTTTCCTGCGCAACGCTGAAGCCGGTGTAGAGCCAGCCGCCGAACGGGCGGTCGACGCCCGGCGTGTAGGTGCCCCGGGTGTCGCGGTCCGGCGTGTAGATGTTCTGCGCCAGCGCGATCCATTCGAACTGCTGCCGCACCGAGCCGCTCGGCGACCCATAGGTGATCAGCGCGGGACGAACCAGATCGAACGCCTGCCCGGCGAGCAGATCGCGCGAAAAATTGTCGAACACGAAGGAGAGCCGGAAACCCGACGTGTAGTCGCGATCGGTATCCGCGACCGTATCGTTCTCGCCGATCAGCACCGCCCGCTGCGCGAGCGCGCCGTGCGACAGCAGGGTCGCGATCACGACCGTGGCGAGCTTGGCAGTCCAACGGCGCATGACGGTGTGATCTCGCGGGAGCGTGCGGCGAGTATCGGATGACGCCCCCCGGTTCGCAAGGCCGGCCTTCCGCAGCACCACAATGGGGTTCCGTTCGGTGGGGATTTGTGGCTGGGCGGACACAGTCTGCGAACGTCCAGCCGACCCGGACACCACTCACTGCAACAAAAAGGGGCAGCCTGCGCGGCCGCCCCTGATCACCTATTCTTGCTGTTGCGCGGCAATCTCGCGCCGGTCCGGCCGTGATCGGGTCACGACCGGTTCCGGTCCCGCGAACTACTCGCCGGTGGCCTGGGCCGGGGCTTCGCCTTCGGCCTTCTGCTTGGCCTCGAGGTCTTCGCCGGTCTCCTGATCGACCACGCGCATCGACAGCCGGGTCTTGCCGCGATCGTCGAAGCCGAGCAGCTTGACCTTGACCTTGTCGCCTTCCTTGACGACGTCGGAGGTCTTCTGCACGCGGCCGGAGGCGAGCTGGCTGATATGCACCAGGCCGTCCTTGGCGCCGAAGAAGTTCACGAAGGCGCCGAACTCCATCACCTTGACGACGGTGCCTTCGTAGATCTCGCCGACTTCCGGATCGGAGGCGATCGACTTGATCCACTTGATAGCAGCCTTGATCGACTCACCATCGCTGGAGGCGACCTTGACGGTGCCGTCGTCCTCGATGTTGACCTTGGCGCCGGTCTTCTCGACGATCTCGCGGATCACCTTGCCGCCGGTGCCGATCACTTCACGGATCTTGTCGGTCGGGATCTTGAAGGTCTCGATGCGCGGCGCGTGTTCGCCGAGCTCGGCGCGGGCGCGGTCGAGCGCCTTGGACATCTCACCCAGGATGTGGATGCGGCCGTCCTTGGCCTGGCCGAGCGCCACCTTCATGATCTCTTCGGTGATGCCGGCGATCTTGATGTCCATCTGCAGCGAGGTGATGCCCTGCTCGGTGCCGGCCACCTTGAAGTCCATGTCGCCGAGATGATCCTCGTCGCCCAGAATATCGCTGAGCACCGCGAAGCGCTCGCCTTCCAGGATCAGCCCCATCGCGATGCCCGCGGTCGGCCGCTTCAGCGGCACGCCGGCATCCATCAGCGCCAGCGAGGCGCCGCACACCGACGCCATCGAGGACGAGCCGTTCGACTCGGTGATCTCGGAGACGACGCGGATGGTGTAGGGGAACTCGTGATGCGGCGGCAGCACCGGACGGATCGCGCGCCACGCCAGCTTGCCGTGGCCGATCTCTCGGCGCTTGGTACCACCGAGGCGGCCGGTCTCGCCGACCGAATAGGGAGGGAAGTTGTAGTGCAGCAGGAACGTCTCTTTGTACGTTCCGGCCAGCGAGTCGACGTACTGTTCGTCTTCGCCGGTGCCGAGCGTGGTGACCACCAGCGCCTGGGTCTCGCCGCGGGTGAACAGCGCCGAACCGTGGGCGCGCGGCAGCACGCCGGCTTCGGCGATGATGCTGCGGACGGTCTTGCTGTCACGGCCGTCGATGCGCTTGCCGGTGTCGAGGATGTTCCAGCGAACGATCTTGGCCTCGAGCTCCTTGAACACGCCGGCGATGCGCAGCTTGTCGTATTTCGGCTCTTCGCCTTCCGGGAAGAAGTGCGCGATCGCCTTTTCCTTGACCTTGCCGACCGCGGCGTAGCGCTCCTGCTTGACCGGGATCGCGTAGGCGGCGCGCAGTTCCTGCTCGACCAGGCCGAGCATTTCCTTCTCGATCGCCGAATCGTCGATGACGACGAGTTCGCGCGGCTCCTTGGCGGCCTTCTCGGCGAGCTCGATGATCGCGTCGATCACCGGCTGGAAGTGACGGTGACCGAACATCACCGCGCCGAGCATGATTTCTTCCGACAGCTCCTTGGCTTCGGATTCGACCATCAGCACCGCGTCGGCGGTGCCGGCGACGACCAGCTCGAGCTGGGTCTCGGGCATCTCGTCGAGCACCGGGTTGAGCACGTATTCGTCGTTGATGAAGCCGACGCGGGCGGCGCCGATCGGGCCCTTGAACGGCGCGCCGGACAGCGTCAGCGCCGCCGAGGCGGCGACCATCGCCAGAATGTCCGGATCGTTCTCCATGTCGTGCGACAGCACGGTGACGATCACCTGGGTCTCGTTGCGCCAGCCGTCGGCGAACAACGGACGGATCGGGCGGTCGATCAGGCGGGAGACCAGCGTCTCCTTCTCGGTCGGGCGACCCTCGCGCTTGAAGTAACCGCCGGGGATGCGGCCGGCCGCGTAGGTCTTTTCCTGATAGTCCACGGTCAGCGGCAGGAAATCGACGCCTTCGCGCGGCGTCTTGGCGGCCACCACGGTGGCGAGCACGATGGTTTCGCCATAGGTGGCGACGACGGCGCCGTCGGCCTGGCGCGCGACCTTGCCGGTCTCGAGCTTGAGGGGACGCCCACCCCAATCGATTTCGACGGAATGCTTATTGAACATCGGGTGTCTCTTTCATCGTTTTCCGCGACGACCGGACGCCAGATACCAAAAGACCATGCGCAAGATTGCGGGACGCTGGCGACCCGAAGGTGCGAGCAGCGTCCGGCGATCCTGCCATGGTCTCGAGGTGGAAAATGGCGTTCAGTCCTCCCGGGTGTGGGCGCGCGACCTTCGAGGTCGTCGACCCACGGGGCGGGCACGGGGCCCGTTGACGGCCCAGCCGCCGGATGCGGCTGAGCAAACACACAGGCGAACTCAGAGCGCCTGTGTGGACGGTTCGGCCGGACGCGGCGGGTGGAAGCGGCGATCCGCTTCGTACCTCACCCGGCGGACGCGACTTCGATCAGCGACGGATGTTGTGCTTTTCGAGCAGCGCCTTGTAACGCGCCTCGTCCTTCTTCTTGACGTAGTCGAGAAGCGAACGGCGCGTCGACACCAGCTTCAACAGCCCGCGACGCGAGTGATTGTCCTTGGTGTGGGTCTTGAAATGCGCGGTGAGGTTGGCGATGCGTTCCGACAGGATCGCGACCTGAACCTCGGGCGAGCCGGTATCGCCGGCCTTGTTGGCATTGCCTTGGATGACTTCCGCTTTGCGTTCTGCGGTAATCGACATCGTCAAATACTTTCCTTGCGGGCCGAACTGGCGGTCAGTCCGGAGAGGTTGAACACACGCTTGGGGATGAGTTCGCCATTGCCGAGCTCGGCGAGGGCCAGAAGCCGGCCTGCCACCGTCACATAGACTGTGCCGCTAGTATTGGGCGCATCCCGTCCGCGCAACAAAACGGCCTGGCCCCGATGGAGCCTTGCCGCATCAGCCCGTGTGACGGCCAGTGCCGGGATGTCGTCCAGCGCGGTCTCAACGGGCAAAAGCGCGTCGGCGAGGCTGCCCTCGCCCGACGCGGCTCTATCGCACAAAGCCTGCAACTGTTCCAGCGGAATCATGTCCGCCTCGTCGAACGGCCCGACCAGGGTCCGGCGCAGCGCGCAGATATGACCGTAGCAGCCGAGCAGCCGGCCGATGTCGCGCGCCAGCGCCCGCACATAGGTTCCCTTGCCGCATTCGGCCTCGAACACGGATTTTCCGCTATCATCATGTTCGACAAGGGTTAATTCGTGGATCTCGACGGGCCGGGGAACCAGCGGGACGATTTCGCCGTCGCGCGCCATGTCGTAGGCGCGCTCGCCGGCGATCTTGATGGCGGAATATTGCGGCGGGGTCTGCTCGATCAGGCCGGTGAAGCGCGGCAGCAGCGCCCGGATCGCCTCGGCGGTGGGGCGGATGTCGCTGGTCTGGGTGACCTTGCCTTCGGTGTCGTCGGTGTCGCGCTCCTCGCCCCACGCCACGGTGAAGCGGTAGCGCTTGCGGCCGTCCATCACGAACGGCACCGTCTTGGTGGCTTCGCCCATCGCGATCGGCAGCCCGCCCGAGGCCAGCGGATCGAGCGTGCCGGCATGGCCGGCGCGCTTGGCCGAGAACAGCCGCTTCACCACGGCGACCGCATGGGTCGAGGTCATGCCAATCGGCTTGTCGAGCACCACCCAGCCGTGGACGTCGCGCTTGTCGCGGCGCGGCTGCTTGTTGCCGCCGTCCTTGCCGCGGGCATTGTTGCGCGGATCGTTGTTGTCGCGCGGCTGGCGGAGCTGCGCGGACGAGGCGTCGTCGGGCTGCACATCGTGCGGAGCGAGCGTCGCGGCGGGGGTGGTCATCGTCATCAGTCCTGGTCCGAATCGGGTTCGAGGTCTTTTTGCACCGCGGGCGTACGCAGCAGCTTTTCGCTCGTCAGCCGTGCTTAAGGGAGGATGCCTTGCTATTAGGAACATAGATCTCCGCGGTTTTAGCAACGCATGAGGACGGCAACTTTCCCTTTCGACCGGACAACTGATAACCTTGTGATCGCATCATTTGAGCGACCAAATAGCCCGCATTGATCGTCGTATCATTGTGCTTTCCGTAATCGACTCCTAAGGCCGCAAGAAGGAGCGGATCGATGCCCTCCAATGCAGGTCGCCCGTTGGCCGTTGCCTCGAACGCTGCAGCCTTCCCTTCCTTAGAGTTTATGATCTGATACATTTTTTGGTTGATTGGATCATCAAGTTTCAGACTACGGTCTTCGGAATAGGGAAGACCTAAATCCTCGATGAGGCGGACAACTTCTCTTGCCTCCTCACTATCAATCTTACGAGCATTTATCCAAAGCTGGTGGCGCTGATGAACATTCATTGCGAATAATGCGGCTTCATCGATTTTCGTTTTCATTCAAGTTTCCTCTTCTCCACTCAAATCTTTTTGCACCGCGGGCGTGCGGAGCAGCTTTTCGATCCGCTCGGCTTCGGCGAAACGTTCGTCGATGCGGAAGCGAAGATCGGGGGCGTATTTGAGGTTGACGCGGCGGGCGACCTCGCCGCGCAGGAAGCGCTTGTGCTGTTCGAGCGCCGCCAGCACCGGCTTCTCGTCCTTGCCGCCGAGCGGCATCACATAGACGGTGGCGAGCTTGAGGTCGGGCGACATCCGCACTTCGGGCACGGTGATCAGATGCGTCTCCAGCACCGGGTCGTGCACCCCGCCCTGGCTGAGGATCTCCGCCACGGCATGGCGCACCAGCTCGCCGACGCGCAGCTTGCGCGGCGAGGCGCTCTGGCCGGTCTTCTTCTCGTTGCGCGGCATTGATGGTCTCTCAAAACTGTCGTCATGCCCGCGCTTGTCGCGGGCATCCACGCCTTTGATACGGAAAAGGAAGCCGTGGATGGCCGGGACAAGCCCGGCCATGACGGTCTTCTGCTTAGATCCTTGACTCGACTGTAAGAATTGGACTTACAGCGAGCGCTGGATGGTCTCGACGCGGTAGCACTCGATCACGTCGCCGGCACGCATGTCGGTGTAGTTCTCGAACGCCATGCCGCATTCCTGACCCGACTGCACTTCCTTCACTTCGTCCTTGAAGCGCTTCAGGGTCGACAGCTTGCCCTCGTGAACCACGACGTTGTCGCGGATCAGGCGGACATTGGCGCCGCGCTCGACGGTGCCGTCGGTGACGCGGCAACCGGCGACCTTGCCGACCTTGGAGATGTTGAAGATCTCCAGGATCTGCGCGTTGCCGAGCATGGTTTCGCGCAGGGTCGGCGCGAGCAGGCCGCTCATCGCCTTCTTAATATCGTCCACGAGATCGTAGATGATGTTGTAGTAGCGGATCTCGATGCCGTTGCGCTTGGCGGCCGCGGCCGCCTCCTTGTTGGCGCGGACCGAGAAGCCGAGGATGACGGCGCTGAAGCCTTCGGCCAGCGTGACGTCGCTCTCCGAAATGCCGCCGACGCCGGCGTGAAGGATACGCGCGGCGACCTCGTCGGTGCCGAGCTTCTCCAGCGAGCCGAGGATCGCTTCGAGCGAGCCCTGCACGTCCGCCTTGACGATCAGCGGGAAGTCCTTGCGGCCGGTGGTCTTGAGCTGGCTCATCATCTGCTCGAGCGAGCCGCGCATGCCGACGATGGAGGCGGCCTTCTCGCGCTTCTGATGCGCCCGATAGCTGGTGACCTGGCGGGCGCGGGCTTCGTTCTCGACCACGGCCAGACGATCGCCGGCTTCCGGCGGGCCGTTGAAGCCGAGCACTTCGACCGGCACCGAGGGACCGGCGGAGTCCACGGTGTCGCCCTGATCGGAGATCAGCGCGCGGACGCGGCCCATCTCGGCGCCGGCGACGATGATGTCGCCGACCTTCAGGGTGCCGCGCTGGACCAGCACGGTGGCGACCGGACCGCGGCCGCGATCGAGCTTGGCTTCGATCACGGTGCCTTCGGCCGGACGCTGCTCGTTGGTCTTGAGGTCGAGCAGTTCGGCCTGCAGCGCGATCATCTCGAGCAGCTTGTCGAGATTGGTCTTGTTCTTGGCCGAGACCTCGACATCGACGACGTCGCCGCCGAGCGATTCGACCTGGACGTTGTACTGCAGCAGCTCGGTGCGCACGCGCTCGGGCTTGGCGTCCGGCTTGTCGATCTTGTTGATCGCCACGATGATCGGAACGTTCGCCGCCTTGGCGTGATTGATCGCCTCGATGGTCTGCGGCATCACGCCGTCGTCGGCGGCGACCACCAGAACCACGATGTCGGTGACCTTGGCGCCGCGGGCGCGCATCGCGGTGAACGCGGCGTGGCCCGGGGTGTCGATGAAGGTGATCTTCTTGCCGCTCTCCGGCGAGGTCACCTGATAGGCGCCGATATGCTGGGTGATGCCGCCGGCTTCGCCGGACACCACATTGGCGTGGCGCAGCGCGTCGAGCAGCGAGGTCTTGCCGTGGTCGACGTGGCCCATCACGGTCACCACCGGCGAACGCGGCTCGGTGTCGGTGGAATTGTCGACGACGTCGAACAGGCCCTCTTCAACGTCGGACGCGGCGACGCGCTTGACGGTGTGGCCGAGTTCTTCGGCGATCAGCTGCGCGGTGTCGGCGTCGATGACGTCGTTGATCTTGTGCATCGCGCCCTGCTTCATCAGCAGCCGGATCACATCCACCGCCCGCTCCGACATGCGGTTGGCGAGTTCCTGGATGGAAATGGCTTCGGGGACGATGACTTCGCGCACCAGCTTCTCTTTCGGCTCGTTCGAGGCGTGGCCCTTGAGGCGCTGGGTGCGGCGGCGGAACGAGGCGATCGAACGCTCGCGGACGTCGTCGGCGTTGAGCGCGGTGACCAGCGTCAGGCGGCCGCGCTGCTTCGACGCGCCGGGCTTGGCGGCGGGCTGCTTCGGCGGCGGCGCCGGACGGGCGGGACCGCCGCCGGGGCCGCGGCGGACCATCCGCGGGGCCTCGTCGTCGTCGCCGGCTTCGGCGGCGACCGCGGGCGGGCGCGTCGTCGTGGTGGTCACCGGCGCGCGCGGCGCGGTGGTGGTGGCGCCAGCGGCCGGGCGGCCACCGTCGGCCGGCTTCCGGGCCGCGGGCTCGGTCTCGCCGAAGCGCTTCTTGGCTTCGGTTTCGGCCTTGCGCTTGGTTTCTTCCTCGTGGCGATGACGCTCTTCCTCGGCCTTGCGGCGGGCTTCGGCGGCTTCGCGCTCGGCCTTGTCGACCACTTCCTGCGCGGCGCGGCGCTGCGCCTCGATCTCGGCCTGGCGGCGCTCCTCGACCTCGCGGACGCGGGCATCGGCCAGCGCGGTGGCGCGGGCGCTGCGCTCGTCCTCGGTCAGGGTCCGGAGCACCATGCCGCTGCGGGCCTGCTGCTGCGGCGACGGGCGCGGCTGCTGCCGCGGCGACGGCGCGGCGGGCGCCGGCGCGGGGGCGGGCTTCTTGGCGACTTCGGGGGCTGCTGCCGGTTCGGGCGCGCCGTCGCCGCCGATGCGCCGCTTGCCGCGCTTTTCGACCACCACCTGCTTGCTACGGCCGTGGCTGAAGCTCTGGCGCACGACGCCCTGCTCGACGCGCGGCTTGAGCGTCAAGGTCTTGGACGGCATCGACAGAGTCTTGTCGCCAGGAGTTTTCGTATCAACCATTCAGTCGTCCCAATCTCTCAACGTTGTGCGCGTTCGCACAGACTTCATCAGCAGCGTCTTCGTCAGCAGCGTCGTCATCAGCGGCATTGGCGTCAGCGGGGCTGTCGTCAGCAGCGTCGTTCGGCGTTTTGATCGGCGGTCCTGCAATCACCGCAGTGCCATTGCCGTCGTCCGCCAGCCGGTATCGGACCAGAATCTGGCAGCGCGACAGGAATGTTCGTCCGGCCGGGCCCGCAAGCAGGGCAGCATGTATCACATTTGACCGCCCCAATGCCAAATCCAATTCGTCGGAATTGAGCACCGTGATGACGGGAAAATCCCGCGAGACGGTCGCATCGCCGTCCATTTGCCGGGAAAGCGCGCCGAGCTTGCGGATTCCGTCGGCCGCGCCGTCGGCGGCATGCAGCATCGCCACCGCCTCGCCGCTCTTCAGCGCCGAGCCGACCTTGCCGAAACCCGACACCACCTGGCGGGCCTTGGCGGCGATCGCGAGCGCGTCGCAGACCGATTGCACCAGCAGCCGCTCGATGTCGGCGGCCAGCGTCGGGGCGACCTTGACGTCGCGCCTGAACCCCTTGGCGAACACCTTGCGGCGGACCGCCTGCTCGACCATCGCCCGCGACCCGGTGACCCAGAGGCCGCGGCCGGGCAGCTTGCGCTTCAGATCCGCCACCACCTCGCCGGTGGGCGCGACCACGAAGCGGATCAGTTCGTCGATCGGCCGCACCTGCCGCGTGACCGCGCACATCCGCTCGGTCGCGGACTTTTGGGTCCGCGGTCCGTCGTCGAGATCTGCGGCATCATCGGCGGCAGCGAGCATTCGGTCGATCGGCCTTTCATGTCTCGAAACGCATGGGTTCGGATCGCGAAGCCACGACGGTCACTCCGCCTCGGCTTCGGTCTCGGCAATGGCGGCCTCGCCCTTGCTGCTGGCGAGTTCCTCCTCGGTGATCCAGCCGGCCTTGACGCGGGCCTGCATGATCAGGTCTTCGGCCTCGTCGCGCGTGACGCCCTCGACGCCGTCGAGAATGCCGGCGAACTTCACCGGCTCGGCGCCTTCCTTGCGCTCGGTCCAGCCGACCAGATCGTCGGTGGCGCAGCCGGCCAGATCCTCGACCGTCTTGACGTCGCCCTCGCCGAGCTTGACCAGAATCTTCGAGGTGATGCCGGGGACGTCCTTGAGGGCGTCCTCGACGCCGAGTTCCAGGCGCCGCGCCTCCATTTCCGTCTCCACCCGATCGAGATATTCGCTGGCGCGGGCCTGCAGCTCGGTCGCGGTTTCCTCGTCGAAACCCTCGATCGACGCCAGTTCGCGGATATCGACCAGCGCCAGTTCCTCGACCGAGGTGAACCCCTCGGAGGCGAGCAGCTGGCCGACCACTTCGTCGACGTTCAGCGCTTCCATGAACACCCGGGTCGAATTCTCGAAATCGGCCTGGCGGCGCTCGGATTCCTCGGTCTCGGTCAGGATGTCGATGTCCCAGCCGGTGAGCTGCGAGGCCAAACGAACGTTCTGGCCGCGACGGCCGATCGCAAGGGATAATTGGTTATTGGTGTCGGGAACCACAACCTCGATGCGCTCGCGATCTTCGTCGATCACGACCTTCGAGACTTCGGCCGGCGCCAGCGCGTTGACCACGAAAGTGGCGATGTCCGGCGACCACGGGATGATGTCGATCTTCTCGCCCTGCAGCTCGTTGACCACGGCCTGAACGCGCGAGCCGCGCATGCCGACGCAGGCGCCGACCGGATCGACCGAGGAATCCCGCGACACCACGCCGATCTTGGCGCGCGAGCCCGGATCGCGGGCGACCGCCTTGATCTCGACGATGCCGTCGTAGATTTCCGGCACTTCCTGGGCGAACAGCTTGGCCATGAACTGCGGATGAGTGCGCGACAGGAAGATCTGCGGGCCGCGGGTCTCGCGGCGGACGTCGAAGATGTAGGCGCGGACGCGGTCGCCGTTGCGGAACGATTCGCGCGGCAGCATCTCGTCGCGGCGCACGATCGCCTCGCCGCGGCCGAGATCGACGATCACGCTGCCGTATTCGACGCGCTTGACGACGCCGTTGACGATGTCGCCGATGCGATCCTTGAATTCCGAGTATTGCCGGTCACGCTCGGCCTCGCGCACCTTCTGCACGATCACCTGCTTGGCCGACTGCGCGGCGATGCGGCCGTATTCCAGCGGCGGCAGCGTGTCGGCGATGGTGTCGCCGATCTGCGCGCCGGGGTTGGCGCGCTGCGCGGCCTTCAGCGAGATCTGGTTGGCGGGGTTCTCGACGTTTTCGACCACCAGCATATGGCGCGACAGCCGCAATTCGCCCTTCTTGGCGTCGATCTCGGCGTGGACGTCGGTCTCCGAGCCGTAGCGGGCGCGCGCCGCCTTCGCGATCGCGTCTTCCATCGCGGCGATCACGATGCCGCGGTCGATCGATTTCTCCCGCGCCACCGCGTCGGCGATCTGCAGCAATTCCAGCTTGTTGGCGCTGACGGCCATGGTCAGTCTCCCTCGGACAGGTCGGTGTCGCCACGCCGCGACCTGCCGGCGGCGAGACGATGTTGCTTGGTATTGGTGGGCTTCGGCTTGGCGGCCGCTTTCACGGGCGGCTTCGGCTTCGGCTTCGGCGCGTTGCTCTTTTTCGGATCGCTGCGCTTGGCGTGCGGCGGCGGCGGCGGCGCCAGCCCGAGGCTCTGCTTCAGCTCGCGTTCGGCCTGCTTGCCGCGGCGCATCGATTCGGCGATCAGTTCGTCGGTCAGCACCAGCCGCGCGTCGCCGATGTCGTGCATCGGCAGCAGCACCAGCGGGTCTTCGTCCTTGACGCCCTCGCGCTGGATCCGGATGGCGTCGCCCTCGACGCCGTCGAGCAGGCCGCGATAGCGCTTGCGGCCCTGATGCGGCACCGCCATCTCGATCTTGACCAGATGGCCGCTGTAGCGGGCGAAATCCGAACGCCGCACCAGCGGGCGGTCGATTCCGGGCGACGAAATCTCCAGCCGGTAGGCCTTCTCGATCGGATCGGTGACGTCGAGCACCGGCGACAGCGCCTTCGACACCGCCTCGCAATCCTCGATCAGCATAGTGCCGTCGGGCCGCTCGGCCATGATCTGCACGGTGCAGCCGGCCTCGGCCGACACCTTGATCCGCACCAGCCGATAGCCCATCGCCAGCAGCACCGGCTCGGCGACCGCGCCGAACCGCGCGGCGACGCCGGGCTCGACCACCAGGCGCGGCTCGTCCAGCAAATCGGGGGCGACGGAATCGGCGATGGGATCGGTCATGTCCGGCTCGATCGGGCTTTGGCGGTCAGCTTGGGGCAGTCTCGGCGCTTTCCAATGGTGTCAGCGGCAATCCGGAGGGTCGGTCCGGCGATACGTTTCGGGTCACAACAATACGATCGGGTAATAAAAAAGAGCGGGTCCCGGGGGGCCCACTCTCGATACGCGTTCGTATGAGAATTTCTGAGTGGCGCTGATATAGCGGTTTTCCGCCCGACCGGCAAGGGCCGCCGCCGCGGCCCGCCGGCACCATGGAACCGCGCCGCGATCGCATCTGAAAGTTCGCGGTCGCAACACGCATCACCCTCCCCTGGAGGGGGAGGGTCGCTCGCGTCAGCGAGCGGGGTGGGGTGGCGAAGCGTTCGTCCGCCGTGCCTGCGGCTCACCCCACCCCGTCACGCATCCCGCCATGCGGGCTGCGTGCCGACCCTCCCCCTCCAGGGGAGGGTGAGGAGGCCCGGTGCAATAGCCTCGACGTCCAGAGGCGATTGCGCTGGCCTGCGCGGGGACGACTCGTTGGGGAGCAGCGGCCGCGTCTCAGGCGGCCCGCCTGCGGAACCGCAGATAGGCGGCGCGGCGGCCCTCGCGTTCGGCTTTGCGGCCGTAGCGCGTCATCGTGTAGTTCGGCCACGGCTTGCGCCAGTCGTCGGCGCGCTCGGCGGTCCAGTCGAAATCCGGCGCGCGCAGCAGATGCGCCAGCGTCCATGCATTGTAGCTGTCGATGTCGCTGACGAAGCGGAATTCGCCGTTCGCGCGCAGCGCCCGCGCCATCGCGCCGACCATCGCGTCCTGCACGAAGCGCCGCTTCCAGTGCCGCCGCTTCGGCCACGGGTCCGGGTGAATGAGATCAATTCGATTCAAATCGTGCGCCGGCACCCACGCCATCAGCGCCGCCGCATCGCCGGCGAACAAGCGGATGTTGCGGATGTTCTCCTGTTCGATCCGGGCCAGGATCTTGGCCATGCCGTTGACATAGGGCTCGGCGCCGATGAACCCGGTCGACGGATGCGCCAGCGCCTCGGCGATCAGATGCTCGCCGCCGCCGAAGCCGATCTCCAGCCGCACCGCCTCGACCGGCGGATCGAACAGCTCGACCAGCGAGGCCGGCGCGGGCCCGTCGATCGCCAGCGCCAGATGCGGCAGCAGCTTGTCGACCAGATCGGCCTGATGCGCGCGAAGCTTGTGGCCCTTGCGCCGCCCGAAAAACGAGCCCTGATGATGAACCGATTCATTCATGTCGATGAACGCTCGTTGATGGTTGCACGCGAGATGCGCAATCGGCTGCACGCGACGATCAATAGTGACCATACGACAGCCCGCATGACGTGCAGAGTCGGAATTAGTTCAACCCACGACACAAACAAATCGCCGCGATCCGTGGCACTGAATTAGTTCAGCGCACGGATCGCGGCGGTTAATGAAGTGCTAAAGTCAGTGCGACTCGTTCGGCTCGCGCGCGGCGATTTGCTCGACCAGATCGACGATGCTGCGGCGAAGCTTGGCATCGGTGATCTTGGTGAAGGCGCGCGTCAGCGCCAGGCCTTCCGACGTCGCGAGGAAGTCGGACACATACGACGGTGACGGCGCTTCGCTGAAACCGCTGCCGTTGGCGAGGCCCCCGCTGGGGCCGCCTTCGAACAGAAACGACACCGGCACTTGAAGAACTTCCGAGATCTGCTGAATCCGGCTGGCACCGACGCGGTTGGTGCCCTTCTCGTATTTCTGCACTTGCTGGAAGGTCAGGCCCAATGCTTCGCCGAGCTTTTCCTGGCTCATGCCGAGCATGATGCGTCGCATGCGCACACGGCTGCCGACGTATTTGTCAACAGGATTGGGCGCTTTGGTCGACATCTCAGTTACTCCTCAAGGCACATGCAGTCGCTAACAGGAAGCGACTGCGATCGCGGGATGGAATACGCCTGAAATATCGAAGCCGTCAAATGCCTTCGGATGCCGGCGTTAATATACGCCATCGGAGAAACCTAATTCACGCACGTGCGCATTTTCTCCAACTTAATCTGCGGTTGCGCCGAATGCGTCGCGTACTATCACCGGGGTGACGGTCGCCTTCGTAATAGTACAAGCATCAACGACAGCGCAACCAGAACAGCTGCAGGAAGCTCGCCGACCCGCGCGTAGATCGTGGGCGGAATTTGTCGCGGCAGTGTCGCGTCGAGCACACCTTCGACACCCAGACCGAGCTGTCCGACGATCCGTCCCACCGGATCGATCACCGCGGAGACCCCCGTATTCGCCGCGCGCACCAGCGGCAAACCCTGCTCCACAGCGCGCATCCGCGCCTGCTGCAGATGCTGATACGGACCGGTGGACACGCCGAACCAGCCGTCATTGGTGAGGTTCAGCATCCAGCCGGGACGCTCGCCGCGGGTGTCGATCTCATCGGGGAAAATCGCCTCGTAGCAGATCAGCGGCAGCAGCGGCGGCGCGTTCGGCAGCTCGATGCTCTGGCGCTTCACGCCGGGCAGGAAGCCGCCCTGCACCTTGGTGAGCTGCACGAATCCGATCTTCTCCATGAAGTTCTGAAACGGCAAGAATTCGCCGAACGGCACCAAATGAAGCTTGTCGTAGGCATGCAGAATTGATCCGTCGTGATCGATCGCATAGATCGAATTGTAGGCACGGGTAATACGGCGACCCGGTGGCATCTCGGGCGGTCGCACCGCTCCGGTGAGCAGAATGGTGCCTTTGGGCAACAGTTCGGCGATCTGCGCCATCGCGTCGGCTTCGCGGGTGAGGAAGAACGGAAACGCCGATTCCGGCCAGATCAGCAGGTTGACGTCACGCACGCCTGTCGCATGGGGGCCGGTCGACCGATCCGACAAGGTGAGGTATTTCTGCATCAATTCCGCCTTGGCGGCGTAGTTGAAGCGCTGGTCCTGCTGCACATCGGGCTGCATGATCCGCAGCCGGACATTGTCGATCATGCGGGTCGGGTTGAGCTGCAGCCGGATGCCGCCATACGCCGCCATCGCGATCAGCACGCCGAGCGCGGCGACCGGCGCCAGCCAGCGCCGCCGCGTATCGGCGCGATCGTCGACCAGCACGGCGGGGCTGGCGAACACCGCGACCGCCACGAAGGTCAGCCCCCACAATCCGACCAGCGACATGCTCTGCGCCAGCGCCAGCGGCTCGGTCAGCGCATAGCCGTACGCATTCCAGGGAAAGCCGGTCAGCACATGGCCACGCAGCCACTCGCCGACGGTGAGGCCGACCGCGAGCGCGAGCACGCGCATCGCGTCGGGCCGCCACAACAGCCGCGCCAGCGCGAAGCCGAGCGCGCTGAACAGCGCCAGATACGCCGGCAGTCCGGCGATCGCGACCGGCAGCAGCCAGGCGAAGGTCTGGGCATCGACCAGGAACGCGTAGCCGATCCAGTACAGTCCCGGCACGAAGTAACCGAATCCGAACCACCAGCCCGCCATCGCCGCCGCCGGCAAGCCGCGCCGTTTGCCGGCGCCGGAGCCGTCGATCAGCCACACCACGATCGGGAAGGTGACGAACAGGATCGGCCAGGCGTTGAACGGCGCCATCGCCAGCGACGACAGCGCGCCCGCAATGGCGGCGATGGCCGCCCGCTTCCAGCCCCATGCGAGAATGATGCTCGATGCGGCTCGGCTCAGCAGATTTGGCAATGTCACGGCGTGCTCGCTCAGTCGCCGGGCGGCGAAGGATTCGGATGGGTCGGATCGGCAGGTGTGGTGGCGGCCTGATCGGAGGCCGGCTCGCGCCGCCGCGTCTCGCGCGGCCGCACGACGGGGCGTTCCTTGCGAATGCCGATGCGCAGCCGCTTGACGCGGCGCGGGTCGGCGTCCAGCACCTCGATCTCGTAATTGCCGGGGCCGGAGATCACTTCGCCGCGCACCGGCAGCCGGCCGACATGATTGACCAGATAGCCGCCGAGCGTCTCGACGTCCTCGCCGGCTTCGCCGGTGACGAAGCCGTCGCCGATCATCTCGCGCGCATCCTCGAGGCTGGTGCGGGCGTCGGCGACGAACGAGCCGTCGGCCTGCTGCACGATCGACGGCGGCTCGGCGCTGTCGTGCTCGTCGTCGATCTCGCCGACGATCTGCTCGACGATGTCCTCGATCGAGACCAGGCCGTCGGTGCCGCCATATTCGTCGACCACCAGCGCCAGATGGATGCGGGCGGCCTGCATCTGCGCCAGCAGATCGATCGCGCGCATCGACGGCGGCACGTACAGCAGCTTGCGGATGATGCCGGTCTCGGTCAGCGGCATCTTCAGATCGATCGCGCGCAGGTCGAGCCCGGCCGGCAGCGCCTTCTTGCGCTTGGCCACGGTCTCGGGCGCCACCTTGGCCCTGGCGGTCATGAACGCGACGAGGTCGCGGATGTGGACCAGGCCGACCGGATCGTCGAGCGTCTCGTCATAGACCACGAGGCGCGAATGCGCCGCGCCCTCGAACAGGCTCATCAGTTCGCCGAGCGCGATGTCCTGCTTGATCGCGACGATGTCGGCGCGATGCACCATGACGTCGGCGATGCGACGCTCGTGCAGCCCGAGGATGTTGCGCAGCATGGTGCGCTCGAGCGCGCTGAAGCCGGTGTCGTCCGCCGGGCTGGTGTCTAGCACGACCTGCAGGTCGTCGCGCACCGAGCCGGGCTTCCAGCCGAACAGCGAACGGATCGCGCGCATCAGCCAGGCCGCGCCGGCCGGCCGCAGCACCTCGCCCTGATGCACCACCGCCGGCAGTTGCTGGCCGCGTGGTAAGTCCTGCTCCGCTGGCTGCGCTGCGCTCTGCGCTCTGTCGCCGTCCGGCATGTCAGCTCACCCGATCCTGATCGGCATAGGGATCCGGAATGCCGAGGCCGGCGAGAATGCGGCGCTCGGCGGCTTCCATCGTCTCGGCCTCGGCGTCGGTCTCGTGGTCGTAGCCGACCAGATGCAGGAAGCCGTGGACCGCCAGATGGCTGAGATGATGATCGAACCGCTTGCCCTCGTCGTCGGCCTCGCGGCGCACCGTCTGGTACGCGATCGCGATGTCGCCGAGCAGTTTCGGCGCGACGTCCGAGCCCTGCGCAGCGCCCTGATAGTCCGGCTGCGGCGCCGGGAACGACAGCACATTGGTCGGCTTGTCCTGGCCGCGATACGAGGCGTTGAGCGCGCGGATGCCGTCGTCGTCGGTCAGCATCACGGCGAGTTCGGCCTCGCCGGTGTCGGCGTCGACCATCGCGGCGGCGGCTTCGATGGCGCGCAGCACGGTCGCTTCGGCGGAGGCTTCGGAGCGCCAGCAATCGGCGGCGATCACGACCTCGGTGGCGGGAACGGCGGAATGACTCATCGGTCCGAAATTACTGCCCCGAGCCGGCCCGATGCAATCGGCACGGCTCCCGGTTTTGAATTGTGACATCAGGCTGCGCCGCCCGCCGGTTTCGGCGGGATCCCCTCATAGGCGGCGACGATCCGCGCCACCAATTCGTGGCGAATGACGTCCTCGGCGGTGAACTTGACCTGGGCGATGCCCTCGACGCCGGCCAGCAGCTTCACGGCCTCGGACAGTCCCGAGGTCTGGCCGTTCGGCAGGTCGACCTGGCTCGGGTCGCCGGTGACGATCATCCGCGAGTTCTCGCCGAGCCGGGTGAGAAACATTTTCATCTGCATCGAGGTGGTGTTCTGCGCCTCGTCGAGGATGATGGCGGCGTTGGTCAAAGTGCGGCCGCGCATGAAGGCGAGCGGCGCGATCTCGATCTCGTTGGTCTGCAGCGCGCGCTCGACGATCCGCGAATCCATCAGATCATACAGCGCGTCGTAGATCGGCCGCAGATACGGATCGACCTTCTCGCGCAGATCGCCCGGCAGGAAGCCGAGCCGCTCGCCGGCCTCGACCGCGGGGCGGGTGAGGATGATCTTGTCGACTTCCTTGCGTTCGAACAATTGCGCCGCATGGGCGACCGCGAGCCAGGTCTTGCCGGTGCCGGCCGGGCCGACGCCGAACACCAGCTCGTGGCGCTTCAGCGCCCGGATGTAGGAATCCTGCGCCGCGGTGCGCGCCCGCACCGGGCGCTTGCGCAGATTGATCGCCTCGAACGCGCCGGCGGTCGATTTGGCGTCGAACTCGAACAGCGAGCCCTGCGCGATCACCGCGCGGATCGCGCCGTCGACGTCGCCCTGGCTGAGATCGTTGCCCGCCACCGCCTGAGCATACAGCGCTTCCAGCACCCGCCGGGCGGCGTCGCAGCCCTCGCGGGAGCCCGCGATGGTGATGTGGTTGCCGCGCGAATCCACCACCACGGCGAGCCGGCGCTCGATCTGGGCGAGGTTCTGGCCATACGGCCCGACCAGCGCCGAGGCGGCGCGGTTGTCGTCGAAGGCGATGACGACCTGAGTCTCGGGCTGGGCTTCGGGCGGGGTCAGGGAATCGCGATCGGGCTTGCGGCGGGACATCAGCGAGGACGACTCCGATGCGCTTTTTGCCAAGGGGCTCAGGCTCCTGTGGCGGCCAGAGGACGAGCATGCCGCGGCGGCGTGGCCGCCAGTTCGCCGAGCAGGCTGTAACGCTCGAGGCTGTCGACCCGGACCGGGAGGATCTGCCCGACGAGACTGTCGGGCGCCATCCCGGCGGGTGGGAACACGTGGGCGGGCTGCAGATAGGCGGTGCGGCCGACGATCTGGCCCGGCTTGCGCCCGGCGCGCTCGAACAGCACGTCGACGGTCCGGCCGATCGCGGCCCTGTTGAAGGCCGATTGCTGAGCGTCGATCACTTGCTGAAGCCGCTCCAAACGTTCGTCCATCACCGCTGCGGGCACCATCTCCGGCATCTCCGCCGCGGGCGTGCCGGGCCGCGGCGAATATTTGAACGAATACGCACCAGCGTAGCCGATTTGTGTGACCAGTGCGAGCGTCGCTTCGAAATCGGCATCGGTCTCGCCGGGGAATCCGACGATGAAATCCGACGAAAACGCGATCTCCGGCCGCACCGCGCGGAACCGGTCGATCACCCGGCGATAATCCGCAGCCGTATGCTTGCGGTTCATCGCCGCCAGAATCCGGTCCGAGCCCGACTGCACCGGCAGATGCACGAACGGCATCAGCGCGTCGAGGTCGCGATGCGCCGCGATCAGGTCGTCGTCGACGTCGTTGGGATGGCTGGTCGAATAGCGCAGCCGGACGATGCCGGGAACCGCGGCCAGCCGCTGCAGCAGGCGGCCGAGCGTCCAGGGCCGGCCGTCCGGCCCGTCGCCGTGATAGGCGTTGACGTTCTGGCCGATCAGGGTGAGCTCGCGGACGCCGTGGTCGGCGAGCCGTTCGACGTCGGCGAGGATCGCCGCCACCGGGCGCGAGACCTCGGCGCCGCGGGTATAAGGCACCACGCAGAAGGTGCAGAACTTGTCGCAGCCTTCCTGCACGGTGACGAAAGCCGAGATGCCGCGCGCCCGGATCGCCTCGGGCTGCGGCTGCGGCAGGAAGCCGAATTTGTCGGCGATCGGGAACTCGGTCTCCAGCGCCCGGCCGGTCTGCGCCGCCTGCGCCAATAGGCGCGGCAGATGGTGATAGCTCTGCGGGCCGACCACGACATCGACGGCGGGCTGGCGGCGGACGATCTCGTCGCCCTCGGCCTGGGCGACGCAGCCGGCGACGACGATCTGCATCCGCCGGCCATCGCGCGACGCCTCGTCACGCGCCAGCCGCAGCCGGCCGAGCTCGGAAAACACCTTCTCGGAGGCCTTTTCGCGGATGTGGCAGGTGTTGAGGATCACCAGATCGGCGTCGTCCACGCTCGCGGTCTCGACGAAGCCTTCCGGCGCCAGCACGTCGACCATGCGCTGGGCATCGTAGACGTTCATCTGGCAGCCATAGGACTTGATGTGCAGCTTGCGCGGCGGGGCCATGGAATCCGGGTTTCGAGGGTGAAGCTGCCCTGCCTTACAGCGCAAAGCCGGCAAAATCCAGCCGGCGGCCCCGCCCCGACCCGCCGGTTTCCGATTTTATCGAATTAATTCAGGAAGTTGCCGCATATCTGCGAATACCGTCGCGGCCCCGGCGGCGGTCAGCCGCGCCGCCATGCCGGGCCCGCAATGGCTGCCGCCGACGAAGCCCAGCACCGTCATGCCGGCGGCCGTCGCGCCGAGGATGCCCGGCACGCTGTCCTCGATCACCACGCAGCGCGCCGGCGCCACGCCCATCTGCCGCGCCGCATGCAGAAACAGGTCGGGCGCCGGCTTGCCGCTCTCGACCTGCTCGGCGGAGAACAGATGCGGCGCGAAGCGCGCGTGCAGGCCGGTGCGGGTCAGCGCGAAGGCGATGCGCTCCAGCGTGCCGCTGGAGGCGACGCAGACCGGCTGCGCGAGCGCGCCGAGCGCCTCGTTGATGTGGGGGATCGGTTCGAGGCTTTCGGCGAAGCTGCGCAGCACATCGGCGACCAGTTGCGCCTCGAGCGCGTCGTCGAAGGCGCGGCCGAGCTCGGCCTCGATCTCACGCCGCGCCTCGCGGCCGGAGCGGCCGAGGAAGCGCTCGGCGACCTGTTCGGTGGTGATCGGATAGCCGTGACGGGTCAGCGTTTCGGCATGGACGCGGCAGGAAATCACTTCGCTGTCGACCAGCACGCCGTCGCAATCGAAGATGACGAGGTCGCAGCTCAATCAACTACTTTCGCTTCTACGCGTCATGCCCGGGCTCGTCCCGGGCATCCACGTCTTGCTGAGTTGGCCACGCCAAAGACGTGGATGGCCGGGCACAGGCGAGTTGAACGACGCCGTTCTTCAACGGCTATGCCCGGCCATGACGGAGACAGAGGTCAATAGCCGACTTCGCGCCTCGATGGCAACGCGCCGGCGCGCCGTGCTCGCAGCTCAGGCCTTGTCGTCGTCGAGCGGGACGCAATACAGCTCGAGCCGGTGATCGACCAGCTTGTAGCCGAGCTTGCGGGCGATCTCGGCCTGTAGCAGTTCGATCTCCTCGTTGGTGAACTCGATCACCTTGCCGTCGCGCAGATTGATCAGATGATCATGATGGCTGTCGCGCATCTGCTCGTAGCGGGCGCGGCCCTCGCGGAAATCGTGCCGCTCGATGATGCCGGCGTCCTCGAACAGCTTGACGGTGCGGTACACGGTCGAGATCGAGATCTTGTCGTCGACGGCGACGCAGCGGGTGTACAGCTCCTCGACGTCGGGATGGTCGACCGCCTCGGCGAGCACCCGCGCGATCACGCGACGCTGCTCCGTCATGCGCATGCCGGTGGCGGCACAGCGGGCTTCGATTTCGGTGGCCTTCATATCAGTGGCCTTCATATCGGACATCGGCGTCAACGCATCGTTTGAATGGGATGGAGCGACGAGCACTTGTGCCATCGCGCGAAAACTAGGACAAGTCGCGACGCATTATCAATGCGTTCAATTGTTGGCCGTCGGGCTGCCGGTAGTAACGCTCGCGCCGACCGACGATCTCGAAACCGGCGCGCTGGTACAAACGCCGCGCCGGCTGGTTGTTCTCTTCGACCTCCAGAAACACTTTGGCGACACCGTGGCCGGCGAGATGACCGAGATGCGTCAGCAGCAGTTCCCGTGACAACCCGCGCCCCCGGTAACCGGAAGCCACGGCGATCGACAGGATTTCGGCTTCGTCGGCCCCGAATCGCGAGGCGATGAACCCGATGATCCGACGTCCCATACGCAATCGGTGCACCAGTGTGTTGCGCTGGCTCAAAAGGTCGGCGAATTCCTCTTCGCTCCAGCCCGAATGGAACGACGCGGCGTGCAGCTGCGCCAGTTTCGGACTGTCGCGCAGCGTCGCAGGCTCGACCACCGCGTCGGCGTAACCCCAGAATTCGGCCAGCCATGTCCTCATGCGGGCCGCGTCATGCAGCGGGCTGCGCCCGCGCCAGCGCATCGGCCTGAGGCCTCGCGTCCGGCGCGCGCAGATAGAACGGCCGCGCCGGCGCGGCCTCGGGCGTGGCGGCGGCGCCGAGCCAGGCGACCCAGAAGATGTCGGGCGCGGGCTGCGGATCGATCAACGGCGCCGGCGGGGTGAGCGCCGGCCAGCGCGCGGCGAGCAGGCCCGCCGCATTGCCGACCAGCCGCGGCGCGCCGTGGCGCGCCGTCTCCAGCGCCTCGCCGATCGGGCCGACCCGCGGCGACACCAGACGCGTGCCGTTGCCGCTGACGAGCTGATAATAGACCTGATCGTGCCGCGCATCGATCGCCGACAGGATCGGGGTGTCGTCGCGCTCGCTGACCAGCGGCGCGGCGAAGGCGGACAGCGTGGTGAGGCCGACGATCGGCTTGTCGGCGGCGAGCGCGATGCCGCGCGCGGCGGACAGCCCGACCCGCAACCCGGTGAAACTACCAGGTCCGGTCGTCACTGCGATGCGGTCGAGATCGGCGAAGCCGATGCCGGAGGATTGCATCACGCGGCCGAGCAGCGGCATCAGCGCCTCGGCATGGCCGCGCTGCATCGACTGCGATTCCCCGGCGAGCAGCCGGTTCGCGCCGGTGTCCAGCACCGCTGCGGCGCAGGCGTCGAGCGCGGTATCGATGGCGAGGATCAACATCCGGCAAGCATATCAGCAATGCAGCGGGCGCGTCATGCCCCGACGGACACGATCGACAGAGATTCGCTGACAAGCCACGCATGGCGCGACGCAGCATGTCGCGTCGCGCCGGACGGCGTTCGGATACGGGATGGCGCGCGGGCGCGCCGCTCAGACCGGGCGGACTTCGACCACTTCCGGCACGAAGTGCTTCAGCAGGTTCTGGATGCCGTGCTGCAGCGTCGCGGTCGAGGACGGGCAGCCGGAGCAGGCGCCCTTCATGGCGAGATAGACGATGCCGTCCTTGAAGCCGCGGAAGGTGATGTCGCCGCCGTCATTGGCGACCGCCGGGCGCACCCGCGTCTCGATCAGGTCCTTGATGATCTCGACGGTCTCGGCGTCGCGCTCGGCGAAGAACTCGTCGTCCTCGTCGCCGGCGTCGCCATCCGTCTTGCCGTCGGCCAGGATCGGCGCGCCGGACATGTAGTGCTCCATGATCGCGCCGAGAATCGCCGGCTTGAGGTGCTGCCAGTCGCCGCCGTCCTTGGTGACGGTGACGAAATCCGAGCCGTAGAACACGCCGCTGACGCCATCGACGTCGAACAGCCGCTCCGCCAGCGGCGAGCGCGCCGCCTGGCTGCGGTCGGTGAATTCCATCGTGCCGCTGTCGAGCACGACGCGGCCGGGGATGAATTTCAGGGTGGCGGGATTCGGCGTGGGTTCGGTCTGAATGAACATGGGGATCTCCGTCGTCGCCGGTTCAAGGCCGGTGCGTGAGGGTGTGTCTAGCAGATGGCGTCGCGGAACGCACGATCAAGCCGGCAGACCGCAATGGAAGGCGATTGTGGCTTGAAAGCATTCAACTTTTCGATCGGGTGACCGCGATCAGGTCAGCGCGTCGATGTCGTCGTCGGTCAGGCTCGACGCCACCACCACGACGGGAACCGGGAACGAGCCGAGATGGCGCACCATCGCGGTGACGATCGGGCCCGGGCCGTCCGGGCCGTCGCTCGCCGCCAGCACCAGCGTGGTGATGTCGACGTCGGCCTCGATCGCCTTGCGGATCTGGGCGATGGTGTCGCCCTCGCGGATCACCCGCTCCGGGGTGATGCCGGCGACGCCATTGGCGCGGCCGGAGGCGCGGTCGAGCGCCTGTTCGGCGATGTCGATCGCCTCGGCGCGCATCACATCGGCGACGCCGAGCCATTGCTGGTTCTGGTCGGGAATCTCGATCACTCGCAGCATCACCACGCCGCCGCCGACCCGCACCGCCCAGCGGCTGGCGTAATACACCGCGCGATCCCACTCGGCGGTATCGTCGACCACGACGAGGCATTTCGGCTTGTGGCCGGATTCGTAGCTGCGTCGCTGGCTGCTCATGGTTGTCCCCGATCCCAGGCGCGCGCCCGCCCAAACCCCGCCATGCTGCCACGGCAGCGCGGTGGCGGACAAGCGGGTGACGCTTTCCCGACGCCGTCATCCTGAGGCGCGAGCGCAGCGAGCCTCGAAGGATGCGGCTGCGCGCGAGGTGCCTGCGGCCATCCTTCGAGGCGCGCAAGGGCGCGCACCTCAGGATGACGGAGAGGGCGTAGCGGGCGGCGAAAGAACAGCTCAGCCCTTCTTCCGCACCATGCCCATGATGTCCTTGACCGCCGTCATGGTTTCGGCGGCGATCACGCGGGCGCGGTCGCTGCCCGATGCCAGCACCGAATCGACATAGCCGTGGTCGGCCGACAGCCGCTTCATCTCGCCGGCGATCGGCGACAATTTCTCGACCGCGAGATCGACCAGATTCGACTTGAATGCGGAGAACTGCCCGCCGCCGAATTCGCTCAGCACCTGGGCCTTCGGCTTGCCGGCCAGCGCCGCAAAGATGCCGACCAGATTGTCGGCCTCCGGGCGCGGCTCCAGCCCCTTCTCCTCGGTCGGCAGCGGCTCCGGATCGGTCTTGGCCTTGCGGATCTTCTGCGCGATCGCGTCGGCGTCGTCGGTGAGGTTGATGCGCGAGTAGTCCGACGGATCCGATTTCGACATCTTCTTGGTGCCGTCGCGCAGGCTCATCACCCGGGTCGCAGGCCCGGTGATCACCGGCTCGGGCAGCGGGAAGTAAGCGTCGCCGAGGCCCTGCGCGGCGATCGAGGCGGAGAAGTCGTTGTTGAACTTCTGGGCGATGTCGCGGGTCAGTTCCAGATGCTGCTTCTGGTCCTCGCCGACCGGCACATGGGTGGCGCGGTAGACCAGAATGTCGGACGCCATCAGCACCGGATAATCATATAGTCCAATCGAGGCGTTCTCGCGGTCCTTGCCGGCCTTCTCCTTGAACTGGGTCATGCGGTTGAGCCAGCCGAGCCGGGCGACGCAATTGAACACCCAGGCGAGTTCGGCGTGTTCGGCGACTTGGCTCTGGTTGAAGATGATGTGCTTCTGCGGATCGATGCCGGCGGCGATGAACGCCGCGGTGACCTCGCGGGTGTTGCGACGCAATTCGTCCGGGCCGCCCCAGACCGTCACCGGCACGGTGATGGCGTGCAGATCGACCACGCAATAGATGCAGTTGTGAGTCTCCTGCAGCTTCACGAAATTCACGATCGCGCCGAGGTAGTTGCCGAGATGCAGATTGCCGGTCGGCTGGACCCCGGAGAAAACCCGCTGCGTGATGGCCATTGGTCGTATTCCTGCGCGTACTGGGAAAGGCGCCGTGAAGTGGCACAAGCGCGCTAGCCGCGCAAGCCGCGCGGCCGCCGCAGCGCCCCGAGCGCCGCTGCGGGGCGCACCACGCCGAACAGCATCAGCAGCGCGGCGTAGATGATCAGAGCGCCGGCGATCAGGACGCCGAGCACCGCCGCCTGCACCAGCGTCGAGGCCTGCGCGACCAGCGGCAGCACGAAGGCCGCCTTCAGCGCCAGCAGCCCGCCCATCACGCCGGCCGCGAGCACGATCAGCGCGACGCGGCGCCGCGCCACCGGATCGACCGTAACGCCGAAGCGGCTCAGGCCGCGTCCCAGCAGCAGGGCTGCGTTGCTCCAGGCGCCGAGCGCGATCGCGACGGCGACGCCGGCGGCGCCGAATAGCCGCCCGAGCAGCAGCGCGGCGGCGAGCGCCACGGCCAAAGCGAGCAGCGTGGCGAGCAGCGGCGTGCGCGTGTCCTCGCGGGCGAAGAACGCCGCCGACCAGTTCTTCGCCAGCACCTGCGCCGGCAGCCCGAGCGCCAGCAGAGCCAGCGCCTGCGCGGTCGCGGCGGTGTCGGCGGCGCCGAACGCGCCGTGCTCGAACAGTACCCGCACGATCGGCCCGCTCAGCACGATCAGCCCCAGCGTCGCCGGCAACGCCACGCCGAGCGCGAGCTCCAGCCCGCGCGAGGCGGCGTCCGACAAGGCGGCACGGTCGTCGCCGCGCACCGCGCGCGCCAGTTCCGGCACCAGCACCGCGCCCATCGCCACGCCGACGATGCCGAGCGGCAGCTCGATCAGCCGGTTGGCGAAATACAGCCACGACACCGCGGAAGGCATCCCCGACGCCACGACCGCGCCGATCACGATCAGCAATTGCGGCCCGGAATTGGCGATCATGCCGGGGATCGCCTTGGCGAAGAAGGCGCGCGTCGCGGTGTCGAACGACACCCGCAGCGGCGTCGCCAGGCGCTCGCCGCGGCCGTTGAACACGAGGATGCCGAGTTGCAGCAGCCCGGCGATGCCGACGGTGGCGGACAGGATCAGCGCGGCGCGGGTCTCGTCGGCGTGCCACAGCAACAGCGCGCCGGTGACGGTGATCAGCAAGATGTTGAACAGCAGCGGCGAGAACGCGGTGAGGCCGACTTTGCCGTTCGCGTTGAACAGCCCCATCATCACCGCGACCGGGCCGGCGAAGGCCAGATAAGGCAGCATCAGCCGGGCATCGCGCACCGCCATCGCGAGCGTCGGATGGCCGAGAAAGCCCGGCGCCAAGAGCGCGATCAACAGCGGCATGAACACGCCGAGCAGCAGCGCCAGCACGAGCGTCGCCAGCGCCACGGTGCCGAGCAGCCGGCCGGCGAAGGCGGCGGCGGCGACCGGGCCGTTGTGCTCGCGGACCCGCAGCCACGCCGGCACCAGCGCCGCATTCAGCGCGCCTTCGGTCAGCAGCCGCCGCGCCACATTGACGAGCTGGAACGCCAGCAGAAACGCGTCCGCCACCGCGCCGGCGCCGAGCAGCGCCGCGACCAGCGCGTCGCGCACGAATCCGAGCAGGCGGGACGTCAGCGTGCCGGCGGAGACGGTGAGAATCGGACGGATCATCCGGGCCTTATAGCCGGATTGCCGGCGCAACGGCCGGGTCGAGCTCGGTTGAGTGGCTGATTGGTAAAGGGGTGGCCCTGTTGGCCGAACCCGCGCATGACGACCTTGGGAACCCCCTCCGCTTGCCGCAGCGCCGCGGAACGTGATAGGCCGGCGCGCCTTTCGCGCGGCCGGCGATGCACCGGCCCCTGCCGCCCAACCGCGGTCCGATTTCCCCCTCGCCGCAACGGAACCCCTCTCGATGAGCTCAGCCCAATACGACGTCCTCGCCATCGGCAACGCGCTGTTCGACGTGCTGGTGCGCACCGAGGACGACTTCCTGCTTCGCCACGGCATGGCCAAAGGCGGCATGGCGCTGATCGACGAGGCCGGCGCGGCGGCGATCTACGCCGATATGGGGATGGCCACCGAGATCTCCGGCGGCTCCGCCGCCAACACCATCGTCGGGCTGGCGAGCTTCGGCGCGCGCACCGCCTATGTCGGCAAGATCAAGGACGACCAGATCGGCAAGCTGTACGCCCACGACATCCGCGCCGCCGGCGTCGCATTCGACACCCGGCCCGCGGCGGACGGACCGGCCACCGGCTGCTCCTACATTCTGGTGACGCCGGACGGCGAGCGCACCATGAACACGTTTCTCGGCGCGGCGCAGGATCTGCGCCCCTCCGACATCGACGAGGCGCAGGTCGCGGCGGCGGCGATTACTTATCTCGAAGGCTATCTGTGGGATCCGCCGCAGGCCAAGGAGGCGTTCCTGAAAGCCTCGACCATCGCGCATGGCGCCGGCCGCCGTGTGGCGCTGACGCTGTCCGATGCGTTCTGCGTCGATCGCTATCGCGGCGAGTTCCTCGACCTGATGCGGAGCAAGACCGTCGACCTGATCTTCGCCAACGAGTCGGAGCTGCATTCGCTGTACCAGACCTCGGATTTCGACACCGCGCTGAAGGCGCTGGCGCAGGATGTCGGGCTCGGCGTGGTCACCCGCAGCGAGAAGGGCTGCGCGGTGGTCGAGGGCGACAGCGTGACGCTGGTGCCGGCGGCGCAAATCGACCAGCTCGTCGACACCACCGGCGCCGGCGACCTGTTCGCCGCGGGCTTCCTGTTCGGCCTGGTGCGCGACGCCGGCTACGAGAACGCCGGCCGGCTCGGCGCGCTGGCTGCCGCCGAAGTGATCCAGCACATCGGCGCCCGGCCGCTGGTGTCGCTGAAAGAGCTGGCGCAGCAGCACGGGCTGCCGGTGTAAGCCGCACGATGACCTCTCCCCGCGCGCGGGGAGAGGTCGGATCGGCGCGTAGCGCTGATCCGGGTGAGGGGGCGTTTCAACGCAGCCGAGACTCAGTGCTCGTGGCGCCCCTCACCCCACCCCTCTCCCCGCAAGAGCGGGGCGAGGGAGCAGGCCGTGCGCGTTGAGAGTTACTCCGCCAACAAAGCTGTTCGACGGTCCCGGGACTCGGTCCGCGGAATTGCCGGCCGTGCCGCCATCGCATCGATCGGTCACGCCGTCTTCGCCGCCTTCAGTCCGAGCTTGGCCTCGACCTTCTCGCGCATCACGAATTTCTGGATCTTGCCGGTGACGGTCATCGGGAATTCGTCGACGAATTCGACGTAGCGCGGGATCTTGTTGTGGGCGATCTGGCCCTGGCAGAAGCCGCGGATGTCGTCGGCGGTCAGCGTCTCGCCGGGACGGACGCGGACCCAGGCGCACAGCTCCTCGCCGTAGCGACTGTCGGCGACGCCGAAGATCTGCACGTCCTGGATCTTGGGATGGCGATACAGGAATTCCTCGATCTCGCGCGGATACAGATTCTCGCCGCCGCGGATCACCATGTCCTTGATGCGGCCGACGATGTTGCAGAAGCCTTCGTCGTCGATCACCGCGAGATCGCCGGTGTGCATCCAGCCGGCGGCGTCGAGCACGTCGGCGGTCTTCTCCGCCTCGTCCCAATAGCCGAGCATGATGCTGTAGCCGCGGGTGCAGAGTTCGCCGCGCACCCCGCGCGGCACGATGCGGCCTTCGAGATCGACCACCTTGACCTCGACATGCGGATGGATGCGGCCGACGGTGGAGACGCGACGTTCCTCCGGATCGTCGACCGCGCTCTGGAAACTGACCGGGCTGGTCTCGGTCATGCCGTAGGCGATCGTCACCTCGCGCATGTTCATCTGGTCGTTGACGCGGCGCATCACTTCGACCGGGCACGGCGCGCCCGCCATGATGCCGGTGCGCAGCGACGACAGATCGAAGCTGGCGAAGTCCGGATGATCGAGTTCGGCGATGAACATCGTCGGCACGCCGTACAGCGCGGTGCATTTCTCCGACGACGCGGTCTGCAGCGTCGCCAGCGGGTCAAAACCCTCGCCGGGATACACCATGGCGGCGCCACAGGTGACCGAGGCGAGATTGCCCATCACCATGCCGAAGCAATGATACAGCGGCACCGGAATGCAAATCCGGTCCTGCTCGGTCAGCTTCATGGCGCGGCCGACGAAGTAACCATTATTGAGGATGTTGTGATGCGTCAGCGTCACGCCCTTGGGCGAGCCGGTGGTGCCGCTGGTGAACTGGATGTTGACGGCGTCGTCGAACTGCAATTCGGCGGCGAGCTGCGCGATCGCCTGGCGATGCCGGTCGCCGCCCATCGTGGCGACCTCGTCGAAGGCGAGCGTGCCCGGGCATTTCGGGCCGCCGATCTGGATCACCGCGCGCAACTGCGGCAGCCTGGCCGACTGCAGCGCGCCGGGCTGCGATTTCGCAAGCTCCGGGATCAGCGTATTCAGCATCTCCATATAGGCCGAGGTCTTGAACGCGGTGGCGGTGACCAAGGCGGCGCAGCCGACCTTGGCGAGGGCGAATTCGAGCTCGCTCAGCCGATAGGCCGGATTGATGGTGACGAGGATCATGCCGGCCTTGGCGGCGGCGAATTGCGTCAGCGTCCATTCCGGCCGGTTCATCGACCACACGCCGATGCGCGCGCCGCGCTCCAGCCCGAGCGCCAGGAAGCCCGCCGCCAGCGCATCGACGCGTTGCGCGAACTCGCGCCAGCTCCAGCGCACGTCGTGGCTCGGCGACACCAGCGCCTCGCGGTCCGGCCAACGCTGCGCCGCCAGATCCAGCGCCTGCCCGATGGTGATGCCGAGCAGCGGCGCGTCGGAGACGCCGCAGACATAGCTGGGAGCTTTATCGGGAGCTTTGTCGATCACGTCCTTGGTTTCCTCGCCGTGCACCGGGCCTGATCGGCCAGCTTGTTTTTATGGTTCGGATCGATGATCGCGCCGCCGACGGGACTTGTCGAGCCCCGCCGGCAGCCGGCGACCTGCGTCAGGCCGCCTTCTGGCCGGCGCCCAGTCCCTGATACACGCCGCGCTCGAAGCCGGCGAAGGCGTCGAGGCATTTGCCGTCCCCGAACGGCAGCACCTGCATCAGGATCACGCCGCAGACGTCGCGCGCCGGATCGATCCAGTAGTACGTATTGGCGAGGCCGGCCCAGGCGAGGCTGCCGGCGCTGCGGCCTTCCGGCGTGGTCTCGGTGTTGATCAGGAAGCTCAGCCCCCACTTCTTGTCCATGCCGGGATACAGATCGACGTCGTTGGTGGCGAAGGGGATCGCCGAATTCAGCTTGGTGACGTTGAGATCGCCGATGTGGTTCTGGCTCATCAGCGCCACGGTTTCAGGCTTCAGCACCTGATGGCCGCCGGCGCGGCCCTTGTTGAGGATCATCTGGGTGAATTTCAGATAGTCCGCCGCGGTGCCGTAGAGTCCGCCGCCACCCATGTGGAATTCCGGCTCCTGCGCGACCTCGAACGGAATCGGCGACAGCGAGCCGTCCTCGCCGCGGGCGTGCACCGCGACCAGCCGCTGGCGCTGGGCATCGCCGATCTTGAAGCCGGTGTCGGTCATGCCGAGCGGCGCGAAAATGTGGTCGCGCAAATACGCGTCGAGCTTGATGCCGCTCACCGCCTCGACCGCCTTGCCGGCGAAGTCGATATTGAGGCCGTATTCCCAGCGGGTGCCGGGGTCGGAGGCGAGCGGCGTCTTCAGCGCCGCGTTCTGGCAGCCGATGACGCCGGGGATGCCGTGGCGCTCCATGTACTTCACCATGTCGGCGTTCCACATGTCGTAGCAGAAGCCGGCGGTGTGGGTGAGCAGCTGCCGCAGCGTGATCGCCGTCTTCGCCGGCCGCGTCCGCGGCGTGCCGTCGGCGTCGAAGCCGTCCAGCACCAGCGGCGCGGCGAGATCGGGCAGCACCTTGCCGATCGGCTCGTCGAGCGACAGCCGGCCCTGCTCGACCAGCTGCATCGCCGCCGCGGCGGTGATCGCCTTGGTCATCGAGGCGATCCAGAACACGCTGTCCGTGGTCATCGGCTGGGGTTTCGACAAGTCGCGTTTGCCGAACGCGCCCTGATAGATCACTTCATTCGCGCTGCCCGCGAGCGCGACCACGCCGGGGATCTCCCCGCGCTCGCACCTCTGTTGCAGCGACTGATCGATGTTCGCTCCGCCTTGCATGTCGTCCTCCCGATGTTGCTTTTTTGAACCGGCGCATTGTTCCGTCCAAAATCGCAACAGGCAAGGCGACAGATCGGCCGGGCGACATCGTCGCGCAGTCGTGACCCGCGACGGCCTGCGGTAGCGCAGCAGACCAGTCCGCGGCCCGACGATGTTGTGACCGTTCGGCGGCGGAGGAACGATCGGGACGCCTCGACGTTCATATTGCAGCCGCAGTTGGTTGAACCTCGCAGCCAGCTTCAGCGTCCAATCCTACATGCAACGCAGCCATGCAGTGGCGGCCTGCAGTCGCAGCCCACGCAGTCGCAGCCCACGCAGTCTCGGAGAGTTCGATGATCCCAACCTGGAGCGCGTGGAAGCGCTATCCGCGAGACGGCCGGGGCAATATCGAAGCGCCGGTCAGCCCCGGCGTTTACGAGATCCGCAATGCCGACGACGGATCGCTGTTCGGCTTCGCCGCTGCCGACAATCTCGCGGTGGCGCTCGGCCAGCTGCAGGTGCAGCCGACATGGCTGGGAGGCTGGTTCGGCCGCCGCAGCCCGGTGCCGATGCCCGATCTCGAATATCGCGTCTGCGCCACCGCCACCCGCGCCGACGCCCGGCTCGCCGCAGAGCATATGATCAACCGGCGCGAGACCTGGTTCAGCCGCGCCGCCTGAAGCCTTCTTCGCATGGCGGCGCGAACCGTGCCGCCGCAGTGCTGCAATGACGCCGGGTCCGTGCCAACCGCGCGAGATGCTTCTATACTTCCTCACAGGCCGGGTCCCGCTTCGCTCGCAGGCTCCCGCGCGCCGACGCCAAATTTCGAGGAAGACCGATGTCCCCAACTGCCGCCGCCCGCCCGTCCGATGCCGCCTCGTCGCTGCGCGACCGCCTGAAAGATCCGTCGCTGCTGCGCGAACAGTGCTTCATCGACGGCGCCTGGACCGGGACGGCGGAGATCGCCGTGACCAATCCGGCGAATCGCCAGGAACTCGGCAAGATCCCGGATCTGGGCGCCGCCGGGGCGACCGCCGCGGTCGAGGCCGCCGAGCGGGCGTTTCCGGCCTGGGCCAAGCTGACCGCCAAGCAGCGCTCCAACATCATGCGCAAATGGTTCGAGCTGATCGTCGCCAACCGCGAGGATCTGGCGCTGATCCTTACCTCCGAACAGGGCAAGCCGCTGACCGAAGCGCTCGGCGAGGTCGATATCGGCGCCGCCTATGTGGAGTTCTTCGCCGAGGAAGCCCGACGGGTCTATGGCGAAACCATTCCGACGCAGCGCGCCGATGCCCGGCTGATCGCCATCAAGCAGCCGATCGGCGTCTGCGCGGCGATCACGCCGTGGAATTTTCCGAACTCGATGATCACCCGCAAGGTGTCGCCGGCGCTGGCCGCGGGCTGCACCGTGGTGCTGAAGCCGGCCGAAGAGACGCCGTTCTCGGCGCTGGCGCTGGCGGTGCTGGCCGAGAAGGCCGGCGTGCCGAAAGGCGTGTTCAACATCGTCACCGGCGACGCGCCGCCGATCGGCCAAGTGTTCTGCGAACATCCGGCGGTGCGCTTCGTCGGCTTCACCGGCTCCACCGAAGTCGGCAAGATCCTGTACCGGCAGTCCGCCGTGGGCGTGAAGAAGCTCGGTCTGGAGCTCGGCGGTAACGCTCCGTTCATCGTGTTCGACGATGCCGACATCGACGCCGCGGTCGACGGCGCGATGGTGTCGAAATATCGCAACATGGGCCAGACCTGCGTCTGCGCCAACCGGCTCTATGTGCAGGACGGCGTCTACGATGCCTTCGTCGAGAAGCTCGCCGCCAAGGTCAAGGCGATGACGGTCGGCGACGGCACCGAGCCGGGCGTCACCCAGGGCCCGCTGATCAACGAAGCCGCGGTCGAGAAGACCGAGAAGCACATCGCCGATGCGGTGTCGAACGGCGCGAAGGTGATCACCGGCGGCAAGCGCCACGCGCTCGGCGGCACCTTCTTCGAGCCCACCGTGCTGGCCGATGTGCGCCCCGACGCGCTGGTCGCCCATGAGGAGACGTTCGGCCCGCTGGCCCCGGTGTTCCGCTTCAAGGACGAAGCCGAAGTGATCAAGCTCGCCAACGCCTCGCCGTTCGGCCTCGCCAGTTACTTCTACGCCCGCGATCTCGGCCGGGTCTGGCGCGTCGCCGAGGCGCTGGAGTCGGGCATGGTCGGCGTCAATTCCGGCCTGATCACCACCGAAGTCGCGCCCTTCGGCGGCGTCAAGGAATCGGGGCTGGGCCGCGAAGGCTCGCATCACGGCATGGACGAATATGTCGAGATCAAATACGTGATGATGGCGGGGATCTGAGCGAACTAACACTCGCTCCGCCGTCATCCTGAGCCACTTGCTCCGCCGTCATCCTGAGGTGCGCGCCCTTGCGCGCCTCGAAGGATGCGCAGCGGGCACCGCACGCGTTGCCGCATCCTTCGAGGCTCGCTTCGCTCGCACCTCAGGATGACGGCGGGGGTGCGTCAAGAGCGATCCAAAAGTGCTGTAACCTCGTGATGCCCGGCCTCGTGCCGGCTTCAACGCTGCAGGAGTTCGCCAGGTCAAAGGCATCTCGCCGCAGAGCCGGCGCAACGCGAGGCAAAGATCGGTGAGCACGTCCGCGGGTTCGGCCGCCGATCAGTCCGGAAGCCCGTCGACCGGATTGAAGCAGCTGATTCCGAGCGGGCGGAAATGCTTGATGTTGGCCGTCAACAGGTCGAGCGCATGGGCGCGCGCGGTCGCTGCGATCAGCACGTCGGCAAAGCCGGGATGGGCGCCGTTGGCAATCGCCTGGTCTTCAATCTCGCCGGCAATCCGCGCCGTCGCCGCATCGATCGGCAGCAGCCGGTCGCCATAGAGGTCGATCAGTTCGCGTAGCCATTCGGACAAGGCTTGCGCGCGCGCCGTGCCGCCGGCGCGGGCGAGCTTGCGCAAGCCGCGCTCGATCTCGGCCACCGTGACGACCGACAAATGCAGCCGCTCGGCCTCGCCCTGCGCGATCATCCAACGCGCCGTTTGCTCGGCCACCGCCGGGCGATCGGGCGCAAACGCCGACACGATCGAGGTATCGACCAAGAAGCCGGGCGGATCGCTCACAGGTCGATCTCGCGGCCCGGAGACGGATTGCGCTCGATCTCTTCAGGAAGGCCTGGAAAGCCCATCAGGAATTCGCCAAAGCCCCTGCGGGCCGGATACAGCCGCCGCGCGACATCAACGGAGACCACCACCGCGGCGGGCTTGCCGTGCCGCGTGATCGTCACCGGCTCGCCAGCCTCGGCGGCTTCGACCACCGCCGACAGCGTCGCCTTGGCTTCCCTGAGGTTGATCGTTTTCATCGGCGATGTCCGACATGTAGTTTCATGTGACTACATAGGCCGAAAACTCAAGCTGTGCAAGGTTTTATCGTCCATGCGCGGGCGGGGGAGACCGAATCGGACCCTGCGCCGGCTACTGCCGCAGCATGATCAGCGGGTCGGCGCTGTCGGGGGTCTTGCGCCATTGGGCGTTGTCGTCGGCCTCGAACCGCCAGACCTCACCGGAGGGGGCGATCAGCATCAGCGCGCCGCGCTCCAGCCGCCACATCGTCGGGCCGAAATTCGCGACCAGCGAGTCACAGCGCGGCTTGAGGAAGGCTTCGAAATTGTCCGCCGTCGCCGCCTCGTTGTTGGTCAGCGTCAGGCCGCACACCGCACGGCCGCTGCCGCGGACCATCGACCAGTCGCCGATCATCTGGTCCATCGATTTGGCGAGCGAGCGCGCCGCCACCAGATTCTGCAGGATGTAGACGCCTTCATTGGCCCGCAGGCCCTCGAAAATGCCGCTCTCGACCTCGGTGAAATCGATCACCGCTTCGCCCGCGGAATTCTCCAGCCGGACGATGTCGAGCCCCTTCACGGTCCAGACGGCGATGTCCTTGGTGAAGGGCAGCGCGGCGGCGCAGCCGGGCTCGAGCTCGAGCTTCATGCCGTGCTGGGCTCCTTGCTGGATTCCTGGCGCAGCGGCTTCCGGCTTCAGCGTCACCACGCAGGTCCGGCTGCGCTCGGTGGTCGACAGTTCCCACTGCCCGACCATCGCCTTGGTCAGCGCCGCGGCGTCCTGCGCCGGCGCCGGCGCGGCGCTCAGCAGCAACAACATGGCGGCGGTGACGCAGCGTCTCATCTCAGCGGCCCTTCACCGGGGTTTCGGGAATCGGCGTCAACGGCGGCTTGCCGTCGAACCACGCCTTGATGTTGTCGACCACGAGCTGGTCCATCGCGCTGCGCGTCACCACCGAGGCCGAGCCGATATGCGGCAGCAGGATCACGTTCGGCAGCGCGCGCAATTCGTCCGGCACGTTCGGCTCGTCGGCGAACACGTCGAGGCCGGCGGCGAGGATCGTGCCGGATTGCAGCGCCGCGATCAGCGCCGGCTCGTCGACCACCGATCCGCGCGCGACGTTGATCAGCACGCCGCGCGGGCCGAGCGCGGCCAGCACCTCGGCGTTGATCAGTCTCAATGTGGAGGCGCCGCCCGGGATGATCACGATCAGCGTGTCGACGGCTTTCGCCATCGCGATCAGATCGGGGTAGTGCTTGTAGTCCACCCCCGGCGCCGGCTTGCGCGAGTGATACACCACCGGCACCAGCGAGGCGTCGAGCCGCCGTGCGATCGCCTGCCCGATCCGCCCCATGCCGACGATGCCGACCATGCGGTCGCGCAGCGAGCCTTTACTGAGCGGATAGGCCTGATTCGCCCACAGCCCGGAGCGGACATGGGCGTCGGCCTGGACGAATTCGCGCAATGTGGCGATCAGCAGGCCGAGCGCGGTGTCGGCGACTTCCTCGGTCAGCACGTCGGGCGTGTTGGTGACGACGACATTGTGCTGCGCGGCCCAAGAGGAATCGATGTGGTCGTAGCCGACGCCGAACGACGAGACGATCTCGAGCTTCGGGTAGCGCGCCAGCATCGCCGCCTGGGTCGGCACCAGGCCGGTGACGGCGACGCCGCGGATGCGGGCGCGGATGTCATCGCCGAGGCGGTCGAGATCGGCCGGCTGCTCGCATCGGTGCAGGGCGTAGCACGCGGGAAAGCCCTCGTTCACCACCGGCTTGGTCGGCCCGTAGATCAGCAGATCGATGGCGTCCGCCGAGCCTGTTTCCCCCGCCATCATTGTTCCTTTCCGAGCGCACTTTCGTGCCAGCGCCGCAGCAGCAGATGCGACAGCAGCGCCAGCGCCGCATAGATGACAATGCCCGCCGCCGAGAGCAACAGCAAGGCGGCGAACATGCGGGGAATGTTGAGCCGGTAGCCGGACTCCGCAATGCGATAGGCGAGGCCGGAGCCGGCGCCGGCGGAGCCCGCCGCGATCTCGGCCACCACCGCGCCGATCAGCGACAGCCCGCCGGCGATGCGCAGGCCGCCGAGCATATAGGGCAGCGCCGCCGGCAGCTTCAGCCGCAGCAGCGTCTGCCAGCGGGAGGCGCCGTACAGCCGGAACAGCCCAGCGAGATTGCGATCGACCGAATTCAGCCCGAGCGTGGTGTTGGCGAGCACCGGAAAGAACGCGACGATGAAAGCGCAGGCCACCACCGCGGTGTCCTGCGGCAGATAGATCAGCAGTAGCGGCGCGATCGCGATCACCGGCGTGACCTGCAGCACCACCGCATAGGGGAACAGCGAATACTCCACCCAGCGCGACTGGTTGAACAGCAGCGCCAGCGCGATGCCGCCGATCGCCGCGGCGAGAAAGCCCTGCAGCGTGGTCGCCAGCGTCGCCAGCAGCGAGGCCGACAGGATCGGCCAATCGGCGACCAGCGTCTGCGCCACCAGCCCCGGACCCGGCAGGATGTAAGGCGGGATCTGGTTGAGCCGCACCACCAGATCCCACGCCGCGACGCCGGCGGCGAGCACCACGACCGGCAGCAGCACGCGCAGCAGGCGCGCCGCGCCGAGGCGCGCGGGCTGCAATTCGATCGGCTCGGATTCGCTCATGCGCGCACCTTCGTGGCGCCGGTCTCCGCCAGCGCGCGCGAGACCTCGCGGCATTGCGCCGCGTAGTCCGCCGAGGTGCGGAAGTCCTCGTTGCGCGGCTCCGGCGCATCGATCCGGAAGTCCGCGGCGATGCGCCCCGGCCGCGGCGACATCACCACCACGCGCTGCGCCAGATACACCGACTCGAACACCGAATGCGTCACGAACAGCACGGTCTTGCCGAGCTCGCGCCACAGCGCCAAGAGATCGTCATTGAGCCGGAAGCGGGTGATCTCGTCGAGCGCGGCGAACGGCTCGTCCATGAGGAGGATATCCGGATCGGTGACCAGCGCGCGCGCCAACGACGCCCGCATCTTCATGCCGCCGGACAATTCGCGCGGATAGGCCTCGGCGAAGTCCGACAGCTCGACCCGCGCCAACGCCGCGTCGACGCGGCGGGCGATCTCCGCCGACGGCGCGTGCGCGAGCTTCAGCGGCAGGCCGACATTGCCGCGCACGCTGGTCCACGGCATCAGCGTCGGCTCCTGAAACACGAAGCCGATCGAATGCCCGCGCTGCGCTTGCGACGCCATTTCGATGCGGCCGGAGGACGGTTCTGCGAGACCGGCGATCAGCCGCAGCGCGGTCGACTTGCCGCAGCCGGAGGGGCCGAGCAGCGAGACGAATTCGCCGCGGCCGACGGCGAGATCGATCGGCCCGAGCGCCGGCACGCCGTTGCGATAGGTCTTGGTCACCGCGCGCAGGCGGATCGCCGGACCTGCCGCCGGGCTGTCGAGATCGCGCGAGGAGGACACCGCCATCGCGCCGGCGCTATTTGTTCGGCCGCAGATCGACGCCGACGCCCTTGTTGGTGAATTGCAGCGTATAGGCCCGGCGAAAATCCAGATCGCGCTTGACCACGCCGGCGCGCGACATTTTATCGAAGAAGCTGGCGTAGCGCGCGTCGCTCATCGCGCCGATGCCGTTGGTCACCGCGTCGCCGGAATCGACGATGCCGTACTGCTTCATCTTGTCGACGCAATAGGCCAGCATCTCGTCGGTCATCTCCGGATTGAGCGACTTGATCAGCGCGTTGCCGGCCGAATTGTCGCCGTAGAGGTAGTTGTACCAGCCGATCATCGAGGCATCGACGAAGCGCTGGATCATCTCCGGATTCTTGTCGATCAGGTCGCGCCGGGTCTCGATCAGCGTCGAATAGCCGTCGAGGCCGTCATCAGCCAGCAGCAGCACGTTCGGCTTGAACTTCGCCTTCTGCTCGATCACGAACGGCTCCGAGGTGACGTAGCCCTGCATCGCCGAGTTCTTGTCGATGATGAAAGGCTGCGGATTCGACGTGTAGGGCTTCACCTTGGCTTCGCTGAAGCCGTATTCGGATTTCAGCCACTGGAAGTAGCTGGCGATGCCCTCCTTGGAGACGAACAGCGTCAGCCGCTTCAGATCCTCGAGCTTCTCGACCCTGGATTCCGGATGGCTCAGGAACACCTGCGGGTCCTTCTGGAACACCGCGGCGATCGCCACCACCGGCACGTTGTTGGCGACCGCGTCGAACGATTGCAGCGTATTGGCGGTCATGAAGAAGTCGAGCTTGCCGGCGAGCAGCAGCGCGCGATTGTTGACGTTCGGCCCGCCCGGCACGATCGTCACATCCAGGCCGTAGGCCTTGTAGGTGCCGTCGGCGACCGCCTGGAAGAAGCCGCCATGCTCGCCCTCGGCGACCCAATTGGTGCCGAACGACAGCTTGTCGAAGCCGCCTTCCGGCACTTTGCGGATCGGCTGGACGACCGGCGGCGGCGGCTTTTTCGGCGGCGGCGGTGGCGGCGCCGGCTTTTCGGCCGGCTTGGCCGGGGCCGGCGGCGGCGACGCCTGGACCGGCACGGCCAGCAGAGCCACGGCGACCGCCCCGATTAACGCTCGCGACAGGAAGGCGGGGGTCATGATTGGACTCCGTCGTTCGTTTTGGCCCATGATGGGAGCAGCGAGGCGGCGCGGTTTCGTCCGGTCGAGGATAGATAGCGAAACAATGCGGGCATTTGAACCATTGATGCGGGCGGCCGCCGCACGCCCGGACCGCGCTCGAGCCACGCCATGACGACGCTTCCCCCCCGCGACTGGACCGGGATCCGCTGGCCGGAGATCGGCGATGCCGATCCGGCGCGCTGGATCGCGGTGCTGCCGCTCGCCGCCACCGAACAGCACGGCCCGCATCTGCCGCTCGGCACCGATGTGATCATCGCCCAAGCCTATCTGGCGCGGGTGCACGAGCTGTTACCGGCGGAGCTGCCGGCGACATTCCTGCCGCTGCAGCCGGTCGGACTGTCTGGCGAGCATCTCTCCTTTCCTGGCACGCTGACGCTGTCGACCGAAACGGCATTGCGGCTGTGGACCGAGATCGGCGACAGCGTTGCGCGGGCCGGCGTGCGCAAGCTGGTGATGGTGACCAGCCATGGCGGCAACAGCGCGGCGATGGGGCTGGTGGCGCAGGATCTGCGGACGCGGCACCGGATGCTGGCGGTGACCACCGGCTGGGCGCGGTTCGGCCTGCCGGACGGGCTGTTCGCGGCCGACGAGCTGCGCCACGGCATCCATGGCGGCGCGGTCGAGACCGCGATCATGCTGGCGCACGCGCCGGATCAGGTGCGCACCGACCGGATCGCCGATTTCCGCCCTGCCACGCTGGCGATGGAGCGGGAGTTCCGCTTTCTGTCGGCGCAGCGGCCGGCGCCGTTCGCCTGGGCAGCGCAGGACCTGCACCGCAGCGGCGCGATCGGCGATGCGACCGCGGCCTCGGCCGACAAGGGCCGGCAGGCGCTCGACCACGGCGCCCGCGCCTTCTGCGAACTGCTGGCCGATGTCGACCGCTTCGACCTCGAAGCCCTCGGCGCCGCGCCGCAGGCCTGATCCGCCACGCGCTTTCCGTGTGATCTGGCGCACACCCGTCGCGCCGCCCGCCGAACCGCGGCCGCGATCGCACCTACCACCTTGCATGCGGACCACGACGGGCCGCCTCGCACAGGATGGAGTTGTCAGATGTCGCTCAACAGCAAATTCGCCGCCCTCGCCCTCACCGCGATCGTCGCCGCCGGCGCGCTCGCCACCTCGACCCAGGCCGAAGCCAAGGGCCCCGGCCCGGCCTTCGGGGTCGCCGCCGGCCTGTTCGGCGCGGCCGTGGTCGGCAGCGCGATCGCCGCCGGCGGCCCGTACTACGTGGCCGGCTATCGCCACTGCGTCTGGGTGCCGCAGTACAACTACTACGGCGCCTATATCGGCCGGGTCCGGGCCTGCGACTGAGCCGATCCACACGCGTGGAGTTGCGTCCGGCACGGGCGCCTCATCCACCCCCGTGTCGGAGCAGACCCGCCCGGTCGTCCCCCGGGCGGGTCACTTCGTCGATGCGCGACCAACAGTTGCATCCGGATTCCGCGCATCGCGATACCCGATACCTTGGCCGCCCCGTCACACTGGCGTAAAGATCGCGCGGCTAGAGGTCTTCTGGTAAGCAACGATTGCGTGCCCGGCACGGCGGCATGCGCTCGACGCAAACCGGCAAATCAGCCAAACCGTTCCTGGATTTCGTCAGCTTGCGATCCATCAGCGAAGCTGTCCGGCGACTCGCGCGGCCAAGACCGCGCGATATTCATGTGAAGTCTGCAATGATCCATCCGCGACGCTGCGCCACCATGCGCCCAATCGTGACGACCGCGCTGATGCTCGGCGGCCTGGTGCTGCCGCAGGCCGCGTCCGCGGCCGACGCACTGAAGGCATTGCCGAGCCCGGCCATGGACTGGAGCGGCTTCTATGTCGGCGCCCATGCCGGCTATGTCCGCGGCCACGCCGATGCGCGCCTGCAGGATCCGACGTTCGCGGCGAGCCAGAGCAGCGGCTCCGGCGGCGTCACCGCCGGCGCGCAGGCGGGCTACAATATTCTGACGCGCGCGGGCGTGCTGTTCGGCGTCGAGGCCGACATCTCGTTTCCGAGCTATCTGCCGGCCAATGCGGTGCTGTCGGAGTTCGACAACGCAACCTCGACGGCGCAGCAGCATATCGATTTCTACGGCACGCTGCGGGCCAGGCTCGGCGTCGCGGCGGGGCGATGGCTCGGCTACGTCACCGGCGGCCTCGCCTATGAGCACGAGCGCTATCTGACCGAACCCGGCGCCGGCAAGGTGCTGAACGGCCGGATCGGCTGGGCCGCGGGCGCGGGCCTGGAATACGGCTTCACGCCGAACTGGAGCGCGCGGATCGAATATCTCTACAGCGACTTCGGCAACGCTTCGGTGGGGTTGCCGACCGGCGCCCGCTACGACACCGCGATGAATCTGCAGACGGTCCGGATCGGCGTCAATCGCCGGATCGACTGGCTGGGCTCGGGCGAGACGGCTCCGTTCGCGACCGTCGCCGATCCGGACTCCGACCGCTGGGAAATCCACGGCCAGACCACCGTGGTCGGCCAGGGCTATCCCTCGTTCCGCGCGCCCTATAGCGGCGCCAACAGTCTGACGCCGAACGCGCAGTTCAAATCGACCTGGAGCTCCGGCCTGTTCGCCAATGTCCGGCTGTGGGACGGCGGCGAATTGTATCTCGGCCCGGAATTCCTGCAGGGCTTCGGGCTGAGCGACACCGTCGGCGTCGCCGGCTTTCCCAATGGCGAGGGGCAGAAATCCGGCTTCGCTTTTCCGCATATCAGCCCGTCGCGATTCTATCTGCGCCAGACTTTCGGCCTCGGCGGCGAGCAGGAACAGCTCGCCTCCAGCGCATCGCAGCTCTCGGGCAAGGCCGACATCTCGCGGCTGACGCTGCAGGTCGGGCGCTTCAGCGTGCTCGACGCGTTCGACGGCAACGCCTATGCGCACGACCCGCGCCGCGACTTCATGAACTGGTCGATCTGGGCGTCCGGCGCGTTCGACTACGCCGCCGACAAGCTCGGCCTCACCTACGGCGCCACCGCCGAACTGAACCAGAAGCAATGGGCGCTGCGCGCCGGCTACTTCCTGATGGACGCGGAATCCAACTCCAACAATTTCGACATGCGGCTGGGCCAGCGCGGCCAATATGTCGCCGAACTGGAGACTCGCTATGCGCTGTTCGGCCAGCCCGGCAAGCTGCGCACGCTGGCGTTCCTCAACAGCGTCTATGCCGGCAGCTATCGCGAGACGCTCGACAACCCGCTGCTGAACCTCGACATCAGCCAGACGAGGCGCGGCCGGATCAAATACGGCTACGCGCTCAATCTCGAACAGGCGGTGAGCGACGACATCGGCGTGTTCGGACGCTGGAGCTGGAACGACGGCAAGAACGAGATCATGGCGTTCACCGACATCGACGACAGCCTGTCCGGCGGCGTCTCGATCCGCGGCCTGCGCTGGGGCCGGCCGGACGACGTCATCGGCATCGCCGGCGCGACCAACGGGCTGTCGCGCGACCACCGCGATTTCCTCGCCGCCGGCGGGCTCGGCCCGCTGATCGGCGACGGCGCGCTCAATTATCGCCGCGAGAATTTGCTCGAGACCTACTACGCCTACGCGATCAACCGCGCCTGGACCGCGACCGCCGACTATCAGTTCATCGTCAACCCGGCCTACAACGCCGACCGCGGCCCGGTCTCGGTGTTCAGCGCCCGGCTGCACGGCGAGTTCTGAGTGGCCCGAAGCCCATCCTTCGAGGCTCGCTACGCTCGCGCCTCAGGATGACGGCGTTGAGTGTCGCACGCTCAGGATCACCGCGGTGTTTGTGGCGCGCTTACCAAACGCACAGCAACGTCATCCTGAGGTGCGCGCCGTCTTCGGCGAGCCTCGAAGGATGCGGCCGCAGGCACCTGTCGCTCATCCTTCGAGGCTCGCTGCGCTCGCACCTCAGGATGACGGGGGTGATTGTCGTGCGCTCAGGATCACTGCGGTGGCTGTCGCGCGCTGACCAAACGCACAGCAACGTCATCCTGAGGTGCTCCCCGTCTTCGGCGAGCCTCGAAGGATGCGGCCGCAGGCACCCGTCGCTCATCCTTCGAGGCTCGCTACGCTCGCACCTCAGGATGACGGGGGTGATTGTCGTGCGCTCAGGATCACTGCGGTGGCTGTCGCGCGCTGACCAAACGCACAGCAACGTCATCCTGAGGTGCTCGCCGGCTTCGGCGAGCCTCGAAGGATGCGGCCGCAGGCACCTGTCGCTCATCCTTCGAGGCTCGCTGCGCTCGCACCTCAGGATGACGGGGGTGATTGTCGCGCGCTCAGGATGACGGCCGCAGATGCTTCGCTTTCCTCGCAATGACGAGCGCTACACCGCCGCCGCAAACGTTTCCGCCCGCGCCATCGCCCAGGCGTGTTTGAAGCGGGGGTCGTCGGTGCCGTCGAGCAGTTCGCCCGGCCGCAGCGTCGGGTAGAGCTGCGCCAGCGACACCACCTCGGACGACGAGCTCCGCTGCGAGAAATGAATCGGGCGAATGTCCTGCGGATGATCGAGCCCGGCCGCCGCGATCAGTTCGGCCAGCGCATGCAGCGTGGCGCGGTGATAATTATAAACGCGCTCGATCTTGTCGGGCACCACCAGCGCGCGATAGCGCGACGGTTCCTGCGTGGTCACGCCGGTCGGGCAGCGGTCGGTGTGGCAACTCAGCGACTGGATGCAGCCGAGCGCGAACATGAAGCCGCGCCCCGAATTGCACCAGTCGGCGCCGAGCGCCATCGCCCGCGCCATGTCGAACGCGGTCGCGATCTTGCCGGCGGCGCCGATCCGGATGCGGTCGCGCAGGCCGACGCCGATCAGCGCGTTGTGCACGAAGCTGACGCCGTCGCGCATCGGCATGCCGAGATGGTCCATGAACTCCAGCGGCGCGGCGCCGGTGCCGCCCTCCTTGCCGTCGACGACGATGAAGTCCGGGGTGATCCCGGTCGCCAGCATCGCCTTGCAGATCGCCAGGAACTCCCACGGATGGCCGATGCACAGCTTGAAGCCGGCCGGCTTGCCGCCCGACAGCCGACGCATTTCGGCGACGAAGCGCAGCATCTCGATCGGGGTCGAAAACGCCTTGTGATAGGGCGGCGAGATGCAATCCTCGTCCATCGCCACGCCGCGGATGCGCGAAATCTCCTCGGAGACCTTGGCGGCCGGCAGCACGCCGCCATGGCCCGGCTTGGCGCCCTGGCTGATCTTCAATTCCACCATCTTGATCTGGTCGTCGGTGGCGAGGCGGGCGAAGGCCTCCGGATCGAACTGGCCGTCGCGGGTGCGGCAGCCGAAATAGCCGGAGCCGATCTCCCAGATCAGGTCGCCGCCGTTCTCGCGGTGATACGGGCTGACGCCGCCCTCGCCGGTGTCGTGGGCGAAGCCGCCCTTCTTGGCGCCGGCATTCAGCGCCCGGATCGCATTGGGGCTGAGCGCGCCGAAACTCATCGCCGAGATGTTGAACACCGAGGCCGAATACGGCCTGGCGCAATCCGGCCCGCCGATGGTGATCCGGAAACGCTCCTCGGCATGCGGCCGCGGCGCCACCGAATGATGCATCCACTCGTAGCCCTGCTCGTAGACGTCCTTCTGGGTGCCGAACGGACGCTTGTCGAGCACCATCTTGGCGCGCTGATAGATCAGCGCCCTCGTGTCGCGGCTGAACGGCTTGCCGTCCTTCTCGCTCTCGAAGAAATACTGCCGCATCTCCGGACGGATTTCCTCGAGCAGAAACCGCAGATGCGCCGAGATCGGATAGTTGCGCAGCACCGCGTGATTCTTCTGGAACAGGTCGCGCACGCCGAGCAGCGTCAGCGCGCCGAACACCAGCGCCAGCGTCAGCAGGACGCCGAACAGCTTGGTGTCGTAATCGACGATCGCGATCGCGGCGAACAAGGCGGCGAGCACCGCGCAGATGGTCAGCGCGATGTAGCGCGGCGAGAAAGGAAGCAGGATCGTTTCCATGAAATCCCCGCGAGCCGGACGCTGCGCCGACTCCTTGTTGTCGCCCTCGTGGCGGCCCCGGTGGCGCCGCGGGCGCGGCGCACCGGACGCGGTGGTATAGCACGGCGATCGCGGCACGATAACGGCCACGGCGCGGCTGGATCACACCTCGGTGATCCGCTAGGTTGCGGCGCAGAGTCGTTCGGAGACCGCCGCGCGACGGGCGGGGCCGTCATGCCACAGTTGCAGGATTTTCGACGCGGCCGGCCGGGCTTCTATCCCGATCAGGCGATCTATGCCGAATACGCCTGCACCCGGCTCGGACTCGTCTTCCGCGAGCTCGACGGCGGCACCGGCCTGCTGTTCAGCGTCGCATCGGCGGCGAAAGAGATTTGCTTCGGCGGCGGGCGCTGCTCGTATTATCCGCAGAACGACGCCACCGCGTCGTCGCTGGCGACCGACAAATATCTCGCCAATGCGCTGCTGCAACGCGCCGGCGTGGCGACGCTCGGCGGGCGCGCTTTCTTCCTGCACGACCGGCACCGCGCGCTGCGGCCGCCCGGCCACGAACGCAGCGACGCGCAGGACTATCTCGCGGCGCTCGGCGGCCGCGCCTTCGCCAAGCCGCTGACCGGATCGCGGGGCGACTTCGCGCGGGTGGTCGACGGCGTCGCGGCATTCGCCGCGTATCTCGACGAGGTGGCGCGCTACTACGACTCGGTGCTGATCCAGCCGGTCGCCACCGGCCACGAGTATCGCGTGTTCGTGATCGACGGCGAGGTGCTGTACAGCGCGCGCAAGCGACCGCCTTACGTGATCGGCGACGGCCTTCGCACGCTGCGCGATCTGCTGCGCGACCACGATCGCGCGCTGCGCGACATCGGCCTGTCGGACACCGCCACCATCGGCGCGGCGTTCGACAAGGTGCCGGCGGCCGGCGAGCTGCGCGCGATCGAGGGCCGGATGAATCTCAGCGCCGGCGGCGCGATGACGATGGCCGACGCCGGTGCCGCGGCGATCACGGCGGCCACAGCGGCGGTCCGCGCGCTCGGGCTGCGGCTCGGCGCGGTCGACCTGTTCGTCGACCCGGACCATCGCGACGACGTCCGGGTGATCGAGGTGAATTCCAACCCGGCGATCCGCTTTCTCGAAACATGCGGCCGTGACGATCTGATCCTGTCGATCTGGCGGCACAGCGTCACGGCGACGGGATTGTTGTAGATGTTCGACCTGCCGAAATACGGCGACGGAATCTGCCTGGCGCGGCTCGCCGCGGTGCTCGATCGGCTCGGCATCGATCGCGCAAGGCTGTCGCGCATCGCGATCGCGGTCTGCGGCTCCAACGGCAAGGGCTCGACCGCGGCGTTCGCGGCGAGCATCGGCAAGGCGTATGGGCTGCGCACCGGGCTGTTCACCTCGCCGCATCTCCTTCGCTTCAACGAGCGCTTCCGGATCGACGGCGTGCCGATCCCGCACGAGGCGCTGACGCCGCTGCTGACACGCGTGACGGCGGTAGTCGCCGATGTTTCAGCGCAGCGCGGCGAACAATTCGGCGCGTTCGAGGCGCAGTTCGCGCTGGCGTGTTTGTACTTCCAGCAGGAGAATTGCGACCTCGTGGTGTGCGAGGCCGGAATCGGCGGTCGCTACGATCCGGTGCGACTGCTCGCCGCGGGCGTGAGCTGCGTCACCTCGGTCGATCTCGAACACACCGCGCTGCTGGGCCATTCGCTGGAGCTGATCGCCGCCGACAAGAGCGACGCATGCGCCGCGGGCGGCACCATCGTCTATGGCGAGAACTGCCGGCCGTTGCGGGATCAGCTCGCCGAATACAATCGCAGCCGGCGTGTCGATGCGCTCTTTGTCCGCGACGAGATCGGCATCGAAGCCGAGACCATCGTGGATGCGCGGCAGCGCTTCGATCTGCGGATCGGCCGGGCCGGCTACGCCGCGCTGGAAACGTCGCTGCTCGGCGCGTTCCAGCTCAACAACGCCGCGATCGCCGCGACGCTGTTCGCGCTGTGGCTGGAGCGGAGCGCGGGCGCCCAAAATCCCGCGCGCGTCGAGGCCGCGATCCGCGACGGCCTGCGCGAGACGCGCTGGCCGGGGCGGCTGGAGACGATCAATACGGCGCCGCTGACGGTGATCGATGTCGGCCACACCCCGGACGGCATCCGCCAGGCGCTGGCGGGGCTTCACGCCGCGCATGGCGACAGCGGCTGGATCCTGGTGCTCGGCGTGTCGCGCGACAAGGCGGCCGGCGAGATCGTCGACGCGCTGGCGCCGGCGTTCGACGCCATCGTCTGCAGCGCCGCGCATCACAAGGGCGCCCCGGCCGAACTGATCGCGGAGGCCGCACGCGCGGCCAATCCGCACGCCGAGATTCACACCGCGCCGGCGGTCGCCGATGCGGTGCGCGACGCGCGTGCGCTGGCCGCGCGGCGCGACGCGCGGATCTATGTCGCCGGCGGGCTGTTCCTCGCGATCGAATTCGCGACGGTGCTGCGCGGCGGCCGCGCCGAGGATCTGCGGTTCTTCTGACGCATGATTTGAACATTGCGCATCGCGGCGGCGCCGATTAGCGTCCGCCGCCGACGCGACAACAACACTGCACTCAGGGAGAGCCACATGACCGCCGTCAACCGCCAGGTGCTGCTGATCGAGAAGCCGAAGGAGAAACTCGGCCTTGAGCATTTCCGCATGGCGGAAGCGGCGATGCCGGAGCCGAAGGACGGCGAGGCGCTGGTCCGCGTGCGCTACATTTCGCTCGACGCCGCCAACCGCGCCTGGATGCAGGGCGCGACCTATCGGGCCGCGGTCGAGACCGACAGCGTGATGCCCGGCGGCGGCATCGCCGAGGTTGTCAGTTCGAAAGCGCCGGGATTGTCGCCCGGCGACATCGTGTTCGCCGACACCGGCTGGCAGGACTACGCGGCGCTGCCGGCCAAGCATCTCACCAAGCTGCCGAAGGTCGAGCCGCTGACGCATCTCCTCAGCGTCTACGGCATCGCCGGCTTGACCGCTTATTTCGGCCTGCTCGATATCGGCCAGCCGCGCGCCGGCGAGACCGTCGTGGTGTCGGCCGCGGCAGGCTCGGTCGGCTCGATCGTCGGGCAGATTGCGAAACTCAAGGGCTGCCGTGTCGTCGGCATCGCCGGCGGCAAACAGAAGTGCGACTGGCTGGTCAACGAGCTCGGCTTCGACGCCGCGGTCGACTACAAGGACGGCGCGCTGTTCAAGGCGCTGCGCGCCGCGGCGCCGAACGGCATCGACGTGTATTTCGACAATGTCGGCGGCGACATTCTCGAAGCCTGTCTGGCGCAGATGAATCTCAAGGGCCGCATCGCCTGCTGCGGCGCGGTCTCGCAATACGACCGCACGCCGTCCGCCACCGGCCCGCGCGGCATCCCCGGCCTGATCGTGGTGAAGCGCCTGATCATGCAGGGCTTCATCGTGATGGACTACATGGACCAACGCGACGAGGCGGTCGCCAAGCTGCAAGGCTGGGTCGAGAGCGGCAAGCTCAAGGTGCAGGAAGACGTCATCGACGGCCTGGAGAACACGCCGGCCGCGCTGATCGGCCTGCTGGCGGGCGAGAACCGCGGCAAGCGGATGGTGCGGGTGTGACCGAGGCGCATACCACAGCCGAGGTCCATACTGGAGTGAGACTCATACGGAACTAACAAGACGTCATGGCCGGGCTCGTCCCGGCCATCCACGTTTCTGCCCTTCCGCCAGCGCCGCAAGGCGTGGATGCCCGGGACGAGTCCGCGCATGACGATTCAGTGCATCAGAGTTTGGTCTTCGCTGAAACGAGACGCGCGCAGGGCGCGTTGGCGATCCCGGGATGACTCGAACATCCGACCTACGGTTTAGGAAACCGCCGCTCTATCCGGCTGAGCTACGGGACCGGCCGGCCGCGGCGTGCCGCGGGCGTCGGGAATCCACATAGCAGAGGGGCCGGCGGATCGCCACCCCCGGAATGAGCGATCCGGCGCAGCGCCGGGGCTCGTGCGGGGGCGCAGCAAAACCAATCCGAAAACGCTCACAGAATGCAGAGCGCTCCCCGTTCAACCAGCGGTCATCGCCCGGCTCGACCGGGCGACCCAGTATCGCAGGGCGCTCGCGATCATGACATCGGCGCTCCGGGATACTGGGCCCTCCGCTTTCGCGGAGGGTGACGGTTTGGAGCGGGGCGTGCGCCGCGGCTTCTCATCAACTCCGCACCGCTCTGTCGCGACTTGGAAGATTTCGTCCCCTGCCGTCGCGGCGTCGTCACAATCGATTAGTCCGCGGCAAATCGCCCTCGCCTTGTTCTCGCCGTGGCCGGCTCCTATCTGGTTCCGGGCGGTGAACGAAACGTCCGATCCGGCGTTGCCGTCGGCTCGAACCATGACGGTTCAAAGGGAGGCCACGATGGGTTTGATGGATATCCTCAATGGGATGCAGAACGGCCCGCGCGGCCCCGCCGACCCCAACGACAAGAGCGGCGGGATGTCCAAGGTCACCATGGCGATCCTCGCGCTGCTGGCCTACAAGGCCTACAAGCATGTGACGGCGCCGGATGACCAGGCCCCGGCCGGCCAGGCGCGCCCGACCTCGGTGCCGTCGTCCCGCCCGCCCTTGCCGCGCGACACCATCAATGCCGGAATGCCCGGCGGCGGATTTGGCGGCGGCGGGCTCGGCGATCTGCTCAAGGGCGGACTCGGCGGTTTGCTCGCGGGCGGCGCGGCCGGCAGCATCCTGTCCGGCGGGCTCGGCGATCTGCTCAAGCAATTCCAGACCAGCGGCCTCGGCGACGCCGCCGAATCGTGGGTCGGGCGCGGTGAGAACAAGTCGATCGGCCCGAACGATCTCGCCAATGCGCTCGGCGCCGATCAGCTCGACATGCTCACCCAGCAAACCGGAATGTCGCGCGACGAGCTGCTCGACGGCCTCAGCCAGCAATTGCCGCAGTTCGTCGATCAGCTGACGCCGGACGGCCGGCTGCCGACCGAGGACGAAGCCTCGCGCTGGGTCTGATCAGCCGCGACGAACCTATCGACGCAAGCGTTTCGGAAAGGACGGTTGCCCATGACTGGAATTCTCTGGATCATTCTGGTCGGCTTCGTCGCCGGCATCATCGCGCGGTTCCTGTCGCCCGGGCCGAACAATCCGCAGGGCTTCCTGCTGACCACGGTGCTGGGCATCGCCGGCGCGTTTCTGGCCACCGCGATCGGTCAGATGATCGGGCATTACGGGCCCAACCAGGGCGCCGGCTTCATCACCGCGACGATCGGCGCGGTGCTGGTGCTGTTCATCTGGAACAGGCTGGTGGCGCGGCGGGTGATTTCCGATCCGGGCAATCGCCGCTTCCTCGATCGCTGACAAGCAAACGGCCCGGCTCATCACCGGGCCGTTTGTTTTTGCACGGCCGATCGATCAGCCGAGATGCATCCCGGCGTCCATCCTCACCATCTCGCCGGTCATGCTGTTGGATTTCGGCGTCGCCAGAAAACACACCAGCTCGGCGATGTCCTCGGGGCTGGACGCGATCTTCAGCGGCACCTTCGCCACCACCATGTCGCGGACCTGCTTGGCCTCCTCGGCGCCGCGGCCCTTGGTGAACCACGGCGTGTCGATATAGCCCGGGCAGATCGCATTGACGCGGATCGCAGGCGCCAGCGCGCGCGACAGCGACAGCGTCATGGTGTTGAGCGCGCCCTTGCTGGCCGCATAGGCGATCGACGAGCCGACGCCGCTGATGCCGGCGACCGACGACACGTTGACCACCGCCGACGCCCGGCCCGCCGCCTTGGCGCCGGCCGACAGCAGCGACCGCGCGGCGCGGACCATCTGATACGGGCCGATGGTGTTGACCGCGTAGAGCCGCTGGAAATCCTCCGCCGACAATTGATCGAGCAGATGATGCGCGACGTGCTTGGTGATGCCGGCATTGTTGATCAGCGCGTCGAGCCCGCCCCACTTCGCGGCGGCGTCGACGATGCGCTTGCAGTCGTCGTCCTTCGACACGTCGCCCTGCACCACCACGACCTCGGCGGCGCCGAGCTTGCGGCATTCCTCCGCGGTCGTCTCGGCGTCGGCCTGGCTGGACGAATAGTTGATCACGAGCCGGGCGCCGTCGCGCGCCAGAATCTTCGCCGTCGCGGCGCCGAGGCCGGAGGCCGAGCCTGTCACGATCACATTCAATCCGTTCGTCGCCATCTTCGCTCCCTGGGTTCGGCTTGCGCGCCGCGTTGCGGGCAGCACCATATCGGCTGCGACGGGTTGGGCAAGCAGCCTCAGCCCGCATCGCGGAATAACTCCATGTTGCCGCCGCAGACGGCTCCGCGGCGGCGACGCTTGTCATCGCGGGCGCTTTTCCGCATCATGCCGCGCAACAACAAGCTGCACCCCGACCCGGCTTTCCTCGCCGGTTGCGTGTGAGTGTGCACAAGCGGGGAACGCCGTGACGGAGACGCCCGACACTATCGTCGTCGAGACCGCGGAGAAGATCTTCGCCGATCTCGCCGACGCGCAGAGCATCAATTCCGACAAGACCGGAAGCTGGAAAGCGCCGCTGTGGCAGGCGCTGAGCGATTCCGGATTGCCGCTGGCGTGGGTGCCGGAGGATTGCAACGGCTCCGGCGCCAGCCTCGCCGAAGGCTTCGCGGTGCTGAACGCCGCCGGCCGCGCCGGGCTCGCGGTGCCGCTGGCCGAAACGATGCTCGCCGGCTGGCTGCTGGCGCAGGGCAAGATCGCCTCGCCGGAGGGTGCGATGACGGTCGCGCCGGTGCATCCCAAGGATCGCATTGCGCTCGCCGCCGACGGCACGCTGTCGGGCCGCGCGCGCGGCGTACCGTTCGCGCAGGATGCGCGGCATATCGCGGTGCTGGCGCACAGCAACGACATCGCCGTCATCGCGCTGGTCGAGGCGGCCGCATGCCGGATCGATCATGGCCTCGGAGTCGGCGGCGATCCGTCGGACGCGGTGACGTTCGACGGGGTGACGCCGCTGACCTTCGCGGTGGCGCCGCAAGGCTTCGACCAGACCGCGCTGCTGCTGATCGGCTGCGTGGTGCGCAGCCTGCAGATCGCCGGCGCGCTGGAGGCGCTGCTGGAGATCAGCGTGGCCTATGCCAACCAGCGCGTCGCCTTCGAAAAGCCGATCGCGAAATTCCAGGCGGTGCAGCACAACCTCGCCCGGCTCGCCGGCGAAACCTCGGCGGCGCTGGCGGCGGCGACCTCCGCGGCGGATGCGATCAGCAACGCCACCACGTTCGACGACGCCGTGATGCTGGAAGCGGCGGCGGCGAAGATCCGCTGCGCCGAAGCGGCCGAGAAGGGCGCGGCGATCGCCCATCAGGTGTTCGGCGCGATCGGCTTCACCAGCGAGCACATCCTGCATCGCTACTCGCTGCGCGCGCTCGGCTGGCGCGACGATTTCGGCAACGAAAGCCATTGGGCGGTCGCGCTCGGCCGCATGGTGGCGGCGCGCGGCGCCGACGATCTGTGGCCGCTGGTCGCCTCGCGCTGATCGCCCCGAAACCCGACGAGACACATCATGACCGCCGCCCTCCGTTTCGATCCGATCCGCCTGCCGCCCGTCTGCGAGGAGCTGCGCCGCGAAGTGCGCGCGTTCCTCGCCGAGGAAATCGCCGCCGGCACCTTCGATCCGCACAAGCCGCAGCGTGAAGACTCCGACGCGCCGGAATTCTCCCGCCGCGTCGGCGCGCGCGGCTGGCTCGGCATGACCTGGCCCAAGCAATATGGCGGGCACGAACGCACGTTTCTCGAGCGCTACGTCGTCACCGAGGAGATGCGCGTTGCGAATGCGCCGACCCGGCGGTTCTTCGTCGCCGACCGCCAGAGCGGCCCTGTGCTGTTGAAATACGCGCCCGAGCACATCAAGATGGACATCCTGCCGCGGATCTGCCGCGGCGAATTGTGCTTCGCGATCGGCATGAGCGAGCCGAATTCCGGCTCCGACCTGTTCGCCGCCAAGACCAAGGCGACCAGGACCGACGGCGGCTATCTGATCAACGGCGCCAAGATCTGGACCACCTCGGCCCACATGGCCGACTACATGATCGCGATCTTCCGCACCTCGCCGCCCACCAAGGAGAACCGCCGCCACGGCCTGACGCAGTTTCTGGTCGACATGAAATCGCCCGGCATCAAGGTCAATCCGATCGGGCAGATCACCGGCCAGCACGAATTCAACGAGGTGGTGTTCACCGACGCCTTCGTGCCGGACGATCATCTGCTCGGCGAGATCGACGGCGCGTGGAAACAGGCGACCTCCGAACTCGCTTACGAGCGCTCCGGGCCGGAACGGTTTCTCGAAACCTCCTACGTGCTGATCGAACTGGTGCGCGCGCTCGGCCCCGATCCGGACACGCGCGGCGCCGAGGGGATCGGCCGGCTGGTGGCGCAGCTCCACACCATGCGGCGGATGTCGGTGTCGGTCGCCGGCATGCTGCAGGCCGGCAAGGAGCCGGTGGTGGAAGCCTCGATCGTCAAGGACATCGGCACGCTGTGGGAGCAGCAACTGCCGCACCGCGTGCGCGAACTCGCGGCGTTCGTCGACGCGGACGATTCCAACCACGCCACGCTCGACGAACTCACCGCCTTCGCCACCAAACTGGCGCCCAAACTCACGATTCAGGGTGGCACCACCGAGGTGCTGCGCGGCATCATCGCGCGCGGACTCGGCCTGCGCTGAGCCGCGCGCCCAAAGATCAAGGAACACGTCATGACCACCAAGGATATTGCCGTCGAAGTCACCGGCCACGTCGCGCTGATCGAGATCCGGCGGCCGCCGCTGAACTTTTTCGACATCGCGCTGATCCAGCAGATCGCCGATGCGCTCGACGCCATCGACGCCGATCCGGAGATCCGCGCCACCGTGCTGGCGGCGCAGGGCAAGGCGTTCTGCGCCGGCGCCAATTTCGGCGATCCGGCGCGGCAGGAGGCCGATCCGCAGGCCGCCAAGGGCGACCCCGCCGACAGCCTCGGCCAGATCGGCCATCTGTACATCGAGGCGGTCAGGATTTTTCGGGCCAAGAAGCCGATCGTCGCGGCCATCCACGGCGCCGCGATCGGCGGCGGGCTCGGGCTCGCGGTGTCGGCGGATTTCCGCGTCACCTGCCCGGAGGCGCGGTTCTCGGCGAATTTCACCAAGCTCGGCTTCCATCCCGGCTTCGGCCTGACGGTGACGCTGCCCGAACTGATCGGGCGCAACAATGCCGAGCTGATGTTCTACACCTCGCGCCGCGTCACCGGCGAGGACGCGGTGAAGATGGGGCTGGCCAACGAGCTGGTGCCGCTGAACGAGGTGCGTAGCGCGGCGCTGAAGCTCGCCCGCGAAATCGCCGAATGCGCGCCGCTGGGCCTGTTGTCGACCCGCGCGACGATGCGCGCCACGCTGGCCGACCGGGTGATGGAAGCCACCAGGCACGAACTCGCCGAACAGACGCGGCTGCGCTCCACCGAAGACTTCAAGGAAGGCGTGAAAGCCACCGAAGAACGCCGCATCGCGCATTTCAAGGGGCGGTAGTTACTTCACAGTCCCCAGTCTTGTCATTCCGGGGCGCGCACAGCGCGAACCCGGAATCCATACCCCCGGCCTCGCGGTGAAATGCGTGCGCCGACGCTCTGTGCCTAAGTAACAGACCACAAAGGGTTATGGATTCCGGGTTCGCTCCGCTTCGCGGAGCGCCCCGGAATGACTCGCGGTTAGGTGGTCAGCTTGAAGTTAACGCCGGCAAGGTTGAAGCCGTCGGCAGTGCAAGTTACACCCTGCGCTTTTGCGGCCTCGCGCACCTTGTCCACGTCTGTGACTTTGAACGTCAGCGCCATCATCGCTTCGCTGCCGCCCTGGACGAAGCGAAGCGTCGCGTTCGGCAGCTGCAGCTCCGATACGCCGTCCGCACCCTTGCGCACCGGCAGCTCCAGAATCCGCCCCCAATGCGCGGCGAGGTCCGCCGGGTCGGGGCTTTGCATCTCGACCGCGGTTAGCGCCTGCGTCGTGTCTGTCCTAATCGCCTTGTCCCAGTCCGGGCCGGCGGGCGGGTACGGGCCGCGAATGTTGTCGCTGCCCTCGGTGTGATTCAGTTCGATGAAGGCAGCGCGGCAGTCGCGCGGGTGCAGTTGCACGCCGTGATAGGGCGCATGATCGATCACGTTCGCGGTGCGGACGCCGAGCGACGCGGCGTGACGGCCGCGCGCATCCGGATCGTCGCAGCAGAAGATCGCCATGTAGCCGCCGCGGCCCCCGGTCTTTTCGAGAAAGCGCCCGGCTGCAGTGCCGGGCTGGATCGGTGCGACGATTTCCAAGAGCGTGGTGTCGACCGGGATCAGCAAGTTCTCCAGGCCGTATTTGCCGACATGCGGATCGCGATAGCAGACGGTCAGCCCCATCATCGCCGCGAGCTGCGACGCCGCGGGTTCGATGGCGTCGGCGACGAGGCAGATCTGGCGCAGCCTGAGAAACGGCGTCATCGTCATCGCCCCTGAAACACGGCCGCGCGCTTCTCCACAAAGGCCGCGGCGGCTTCCTTGTGGTCGGCGGTCTCGGCGCAGCGCGAATGATGCAGCGCCTCGGCGTCGAAGCAGGCTTCGAGCGAGAGAGTCTCGGCGTTGGTGATGTTGGTCTTGATGTAGCCGAGCGTCACGCTCGGCCCCTGCGCCAGCGACAGCGCCAGATCCCGCGTGGCGCTCTCGACCTCGGCGTCCGGCACGACGCGGCTGACGATGCCGAGCGCCAGCGCCTCGGGCGCGGTCAACACCGGGGAGGTCAGATACAGGTCGCGCGCCCTGGCGGCGCCGATCAGATGCGTGAGGAAATAGGTGCCGCCGAAATCGCCCGACAGGCCGACCTTGGCGAAGGCGGTGGTGATCTTGGCGGAGGCGCCCGCGACGCGCAGGTCGCAGGCCAGCGCCATCGACAGCCCGGCGCCGGCCGCCGCGCCGTCGATCTGCGCCACCACGGGCTTCGGCATCTGATGCAGGAGCCGCGAGACCTCCATGCCGCGGCGCAGATTGGCGACCTTCTGCTCCAGCGGCGGCGGATCGCCGGCCGCCGCCATCGACTTGACGTCGCCGCCGACGCAGAACGTGCCGCCGCCGCCCTTCAGCAGCACCGCGCGGACCTGCGGATCGTCCTTGGCCCGATGCGCCGCCTCGACCAGCCCGCGGATCATGTCCTGATTGAGCGCATTGCGCCGGTCGGGCCGGTTCATGGTGATGGTGAGCAGGCCGCGGTCGAGCTGCTGCAGGACGATGTCGGTCATGGGGTGATTCCTTGTTGTTGGGCGGTTGCCGGCCGGACTCCTCATCGTGTGAGGAGGCGCGCAGCGCCGTTTCGAACTTCAACTGTTTCCGTCATTGCGAGCGAAGCGAAGCAATCCAGAGCTCACTGCACCGAACTGGATTGCTTCGTCGCGGAGCCTGTGCTCGGACGGCGTGGAGCGCCGATCCGGGTGCTCCTCGCAATGACGGAGGCTGATGTTGGTTTAATTCTTCACCAGCGGGCAGCGCGATGCCGACAGCGGCTGGAATGCCTGATCGCCGGGGACGGTGGCGAGCAGCTTGTAGTAATCCCAGCGGCCTTTGGATTCCGACGGCTTCTTGACCTCGAACAGATACATGTCGTGGACCATGCGGCCGTCCTCGCGGATCTTACCGTTCCTGGCAAAGAAATCGTTGATCGGAGCTTCCTTCATCTTCTTCATCACCGCCGCGGCGTCGGTGGTGCCGGCGGCTTTCACCGCCTGCAGATAGTGCATCGTCTCGGAATACAGGCCCGCCTGCGCCGAGGTCGGCACCCGCTTGGTGCGTTCCATGAAGCGCTTGGAGAACGCGCGGGTCTCGTCGTTCATGTCCCAATAGAACGCGCCGGCGATCAGCAGGCCCTGGGCGGTCTCGAGCCCGATGCTGTCGATGTCGGTGATGAAGGCGAGCAGCGGCAGGATCTTCTGGCCACCCTTGCGGGTGATGCCGAATTCCGCCGCCTGTTTGATCGCGTTGATGGTGTCGCCGCCGGCATTGGCGAGCCCGATCACCTTGGCGTTCGAGCTTTGCGCCTGCAGCAGGAAGGACGAGAAGTCCGAGGTGTTGATCGGATGCTTGACGCTGCCCAGCACCTTGCCGCCGGAGGCCTTGACGACGTTGGTGGTGTCGCGCTCGAGATCCTGCCCGAAGGCGTAGTCCGCCGACAGGAAGAACCAGGTGTCGAGACCCTGCTTCACCGAGGCGAGACCGGCGACGTTGGCCTGCGCGAAGGTGTCGTAGGAATAGTGGATGGTGTAGGGACCGCACGCCTCGTTGGACAGGCGCACCGAGCCCGGCCCCGAATACATGATGATCTTGTTGCGCGCCTTGGCGATCTCGCCGGCGGCGAGCGCGGTGGCGGAGGCGGCGACGTCGATGATCGCCTCGACGCCCTGATTGTCGATCATGTCGCGCGCAATGCTGGCGGCGAGGTCGGCCTTGTTGAGATGATCGGCGGCGATGATCTCGATCTTGCGGCCGAGCACGGTGCCGCCGAAATCTTCCGCCGCCATCTTCGCCGCGGTCTCGCTGCCGGTGCCGGTGATGTCGGCGTAGAGGCCGGACATGTCGAGGATCGCGCCGAGCTTCAGCGGCGGCTGCGATTGCGCCTGCGCGGCCGAGATCGCGGCGATCGACAGACAAGCGAGTAGTGTGGTGCGGATGGGTCTCACGTGGTCCTCCCTGACCGGCGCCGGCTTCGTCGCGGCGCTTCTGGTCGTGGTGCGATCATGCCGCATCGACCGCGCAGCGGCAAGCGCGCGCGATTTCCGCTCGATGGAATGCACTTGCGTGATCACAACACGCTTAGTAAGCGAAACGCCGCAGGCCGTCGCGAGCGCGGGCATCGATCGCGCCGGAACGGCGCTGATTGCGGGTGCGTGCGATGGCTGCGGCGACGACGACAACGCGCAGGCGCAGACGATGCGTCGCCATGATCCGGTACGTCGCGATCATGGTCGTCGCGCTGCCGAGCATCGGCGGCACGGCACGCGCGGCTTGCGTCGGTCTTCCCGAACAGGGCGACGGCGTCGTCGCCGCGGTCGACGACGGCCGCCATGTTCGCCTGCAGGACGGCCGCGAGATCCGGCTCGCCGGCATCGAGATCGAATCGTCCCGACAGGCCGAGGCGACGGCCGCGCTGGCGTCGCTCGCACGCGCACGTCGCGTCGGGCTGCGCGGCGCGGAGGATGTGCCGGACCGTTACGGCCGGCAGCCGGCTTTCGTGGTCGTGGATGACGACGCGACGTCGCTGCAGGCCCGGCTGCTCGGCGCCGGCGAGGCCATGGTCGGGCTCGGGATCGCGGACAGCGACTGCCGCGCCGAGCTGCTGGCCGCGGAGGCGACGGCGCGAATGGCGCAACGCGGGCTCTGGGCCGATCCGACAGCCCTCAAAAACGCCGGAAATCCAGGCGATATCATGGCCCGGGTCGGGCGATTCACGGTGATCGAAGGCAGGATTCTGTCGGTCCGGGAAACCGGCGGCACGATCTATCTGAACTTCGGCCGGCGCTGGACTCGGGACTTTGCGGTGACTATTTCAAGGCGCATATTGGGGTCTTTCGAGGCCGCGGGCATTTCGCCCAAGTCCTTGGAGAACAAGCGAATCCGGGTCCGAGGCTGGGTCGAGCGGCGCTCCGGCCCCCAGATCCGAATTCGCGAGGTGGGACAGATCGAGATGCCGGGCGCGCGCTAGCGCCCGGAGAGAGCCAGCACGTGATCGCATCCGAGGGACGGCGCAGCATCTGGAGAAGCCGCCGCTGGCTGGCTGTGCCTGTCCTGGCGGGCGCGCTGGCGCTGGCCGGCTGCGGCGATTTTCGCCGCTTCGAGACCGCGTCGATTCCCTCCAGCACGCCGGCGGCAAAGCCGTCGCGTCCGGCGGCGCAATCGCCGGCGGCCGAGCGCGAGCACGAGCGCATCCTCGCCACCTATGGCGGCGCCTATGACGATCCGAGGCTCGAAGCGCTGATCACCGCGACGGTCGATCGGCTGGTGGCGGCGTCCGACCGTCCCGACCTCACCTACAAGGTGACGATCCTGAATTCCGGCGCCGTCAACGCCTTCGCGCTGCCGACCGGGCAGCTCTACGTCACCCGCGGGCTGGTCGCGCTCGCCAGCGACACCTCGGAACTGTCGTCGGTGCTGTCGCACGAGATGGCGCATGTGCTGGCCAAGCACGCCGCGATCCGGGAGGACCAGGCGCGCCAGGCGGCGCTGGTCACCCGCGTCGTCACCGACATGGGCACCGATCCGGAGATGACCGCGCTGGCGCTGGCCAAGACCAAGCTGTCGATGGCGAGCTTCTCGCGGCAGCAGGAGCTCGAGGCCGACGGCATCGGCGTCGGCATCTCGGCGCGCGCCCAGTTCGATCCGTTCGGAGCTTCGCGTTTCCTCACCGCGATGGAGCGCAACGCGGCGCTGAAGGCGGGCCGCGGCGATGCGCGCTCGCAGGACTTCCTGGCGTCGCACCCGGCGACGCCGGAGCGGGTGCGCAACGCGCAGAACAACGCCCGGCAATACGCCTCGCCGGAGCAGACCGCCAAGGGCGAGCGCGACCGTGAGACCTATCTCAACGCCATCGACAACATCGTCTATGGCGAGGACCCGAGCGAGGGCTTCGTCCGCGGCCGCCGCTTCCTGCATCCCAAGCTCGGCTTCACCTTCCAGGTGCCGGAGAGCTTCACGCTCGACAACACCGCGCAGGCGGTGATCGGCATCCGCGAAGGCGGCAGCCAGGCGATGCGGTTCGACGTGGTGCGGGTGCCGGCGGAACAGTCGCTCGGCGACTACCTCAATTCCGGCTGGATGGAGAACGTCGACAAGAGTTCGACCGAAGAACTAAGCATCAACGGCTTTCCGACCGCCTCGGTGGCGGCGCGCGGCGATCAGTGGCAGTTCAAGGTCTATGCGTTGCGGTTCGGCAGCGACGTCTATCGCTTCATCTTCGCGACCCGGCAGAAATCGGCCGAAAGCGACCGCAATTCGCGCGACACCGTGAATTCGTTCCGACGTCTGACGCTCGACGAGATCCAGGCGGCGCGGCCGTTGCGGATCAAGGTGATCACCGTACAGCCGGGCGACACGGTGGAATCGCTGTCGCACCGGATGTCCGGCGTCGACCGCCCGCTCGACCGCTTCCGGGTGCTGAACGGCCTCGACGCCAACGCCACCGTGAAGCCGCGCGATCTGGTCAAGATCGTGGTGGATTAATGCGCTTCATCGACTGAGTGAAGCAATGCGGCCTGCTCGCATGCAGAGTCGTCATCCTGAGGCGCGCGCGTAGCGCGCCTCAGGATGCGGCCCCGAGGCGCCTGCGGCCCATCCTTCGAGGCCCGCCGCGCCGCGCATAGCGCGGCCCGGCGGGCACCTCAGGATGACGGCGGTGATTCCATCAAAACCAGAGCTGCTCTCCGCGCAGGCGGGGACGACAGAGGAGATAGGCACGGCCAAACCGCTCATCGACAGCGGACGTTGGCTGACGTGCGATGGCCCTGGCGCGCGGGACAAGTCGGCGCCGCCGCGGCGAAGTAACGGCGCACGCAAAAGAAAAGGCCCGGCTTGCGCCGGGCCCAAATTGCTTGTCTCTGCGACGACGATGGATGCGGCTCAGGCGGCTTCGTCGGTCACCGCGTCGTCGGTGTCGCCGTCGAGATCACCTTCGGCATCGCCTTCGGCGTCCGCCTCGGCCTTGGCGCCGCGGCGCGGGCTCTTGGCGAGCTGGCCTTCGACTTCCTTGACGGCTTCGGTCTCGGTGACCTGCTGCACCACCGCGATTTCGCGCGACAGCCGGTCGAGCGCCGCTTCATAGAGCTGGCGTTCGCTGTAGGACTGCTCGGGCTGCGAGTCCGAGCGGAACAGGTCGCGGACCACTTCGGCGATCGCGACGATGTCGCCCGAATTGATCTTGGCTTCGTATTCCTGGGCGCGGCGCGACCACATCGTGCGCTTGACGCGGGCGCGGCCCTTGAGCGTCTCCAGCGCCTTCTTCACCAGCGCCGGGTCGGACAGCTTGCGCATCCCGACATTGGCGACCTTGGCGGTCGGCACCCGCAGCGTCATCTTGTCCTTGATGAAGTTGATGACGAACAGTTCGAGCTTGGCGCCCGCGATTTCCTGTTCCTCGATCGCCAGGATCTGGCCGACGCCATGCGCCGGATAGACCACGAACTCGCTGGCCTTGAAGCCCTGACGCTGGGTCACGACCTTCTTGGGCTCCTCGACCTTGGGCGGCGCGGCCGGCTTGACGGCCACCGGCTTGACCTCGGGCTTCGCGGCAGCCTTCGGCGGGGCGGCGCGCGGCGGCGCTACCGGAGCCTTGGCGGCAGCGGGCTTGGCGGTCGACTTGGCCGGAGCCGCCTTGGAAGCGGGCGCCGCGGCGGCAGTTTTCGCAGTCTTGGATGGCATTGCACTTCTTTTGTTTTTCGAGGACTTGAGAGCCGCCGCCTTGGGAGCCGAAGCCCTCGCAGCGGAACCCTTTGCGGTGGTCGTCTTCGCAGTCGCTTTGGCGGCGCTCGCCTTGGCAGCGGCGGCCTTCGAACTCGAGGCCTTGGAAACGGAGGCCTGTGAAACAGAGGCCTTGGTTTTGGACACGGTGGCCTTGGACGCAGCGGTCTTGGACGCAGTGGCTTTGGGAGCCGTGGTCTTGGCAGCAACAGCCTTCGAAGCAGGGGACTTGACGGTCCGGGTGTCCTTGGCAGACATACTGGATCGGTTGGTCGCGCTGCGGCCGGCCGCAGCGCCACGCTTGGCACCCTTGGACGAGACACTCATTTTACGCGTTTTCTGTGACACAGCCTGCGCGTGGAACCGCCACGCCCCTGTTCGTTGTTTTTGACGGGATCCCTTCCCGGCCGCAAAACCGCGTGCCGAGTTTGTAATGTGCCAAATATAGCACATTTCCCGCAAAAATCAATGATTTATGACGAATCCAGCGGGCTCCTCACGGAGCTCCGGTCAATTCATCATCAACAGGGTTAAGCCGGACTGGAAAAACGCGTCCCGGTACGATGATACGACCGACGTTCGCGTCAATCGCCGGTGCCTGGCTCCGGCGAGAAGAACTTCTCGAACTTGCCTTCCACGCCGTCGAACGTCTTGGCGTCGTCCGGCGAGTCTTTCTTCTGGGTCAGGTTGGGCCAGGTCTTGGCGTATTCCGAATTCAGCTCGAGCCACTTCTCGAGCCCCGGCTCGGTGTCCGGCTTGATCGCATCGGCCGGGCATTCCGGTTCGCACACGCCGCAATCGATGCATTCGTCCGGATGGATGACCAGCATGTTGTCGCCCTCGTAGAAGCAATCGACGGGGCAGACTTCAACGCAATCGGTGTATTTGCACTTGATGCAGTTTTCAGTGACGACGTAAGTCATCCGAAGGCTCCGGAACGGTTCTAATTTTGAGTGTTTGCGTACCGCAGGACTTCCACAGCCGCAAGTGAAGATGCCTATTCCCGGGGCACCTCGAGATCGGCATAAAGTCCAGTGACCGACGCGGCATCGCCGCGACGCTCGGCGAATCCAATCACCTTCAGAACCCGCACGCTACGATCCAGCGCAATCGTCACGACGTCGCCGGTCTTGATCCCGTGTCCGGGCGACTTCTCCCGCACGCCGTTGACGCGGACATGGCCGCTTTCGACCAGCGCCGCCGCGGTGCTGCGGGCACGCACGATCCGCGCATGCCAGAGCCATTTGTCGAGTCGCTGACGCTCCACGCCTCACCATCGACTCGGCCGCGCGGACCGCGCAGCCACGCTTACTCCTTGCGGCCGGCGGTGAGCTGTTCCTTCAGCGCCGCGAGCTTGGCGAAGGGCGAGTTCGGATCGATCGGCCGATCGCGTTCGCGGGGTGGCGCACTGGACGCGACCTGGCGGTGCGATGCGCCCTGATCGCGACCGCCCTTGCCGCCGCCTTTGAACTTGTCGCCGAATTTGTTGTCGCGCCCCTTGAAGCGCTCGCGCGGCGGGCGGCCTTCGCCGGCGGTGGCCTGAGGCGGCGCGCCGTCGCCCTCGCGCGGACGGTCGCGGCGGAAATCGCCGCCGCCCTTGCGGTCGCCACGGCGCCCGCCGCCGGGACGGTCGCGCTTCGCCTCGCCGGCGGCCTCGCCTTCCGCCGGGGCGGCGGCCTGACCGCCCTGCTGCGGACGATGGCGCTGACGATTGCGATCGGGACGGGCCCGATGCTCGTCCGAACGCCCTCCAGGACGCCAGACTTCGACCATGTCGGGCTGGGCCGGCGCTGCCACCTCGGACGTCGGTGCCGATGTCGCGTCGACCGTGGTTTCGGTCGGAGCAGCTTCGGGCGCAGGCGCGTCGGATGCGGCCACGTCGGCGACGGGCGCGGTCTCGTCGGACGCGGTCTCCTCGGACGCAACGGCCTCGGCCGCCGGCGCATCCGTGGCGCTCGCTTCGGTGGTCGGTGCCGCGGCGGCTGTCTCGACCGGCGAATCGGTGGCGGGCTCCGCCGGTGCAGCAAGCTCGGGCGTCGCTTCGGCGGCGGCCTCGGCGACCGGTTCCGCCGCGGCCTCGGTGGCCGCCGGCTGGTCGGTGTCGGTGTCGATATCGGCCTCGACCGTCACCGCCGGCTCGAACGCGATCGCGCCGGCCAGAATGGCGTGGTCCTCGGCCGACAGGCCGGTGTCGCTCGCAGCAGCCGGCGCATCGGCCGCGGCTGCAGCCGGCGCGGTTTCCGCCACCTTGGGCTGCGGCGGCGGGGCCGGCCGCTTCTCCATCCGGTAGCCCAGCGCGCGCAGGATCGAGGCGAAGTCTTCGCCGGCCGAGCCGGTCAGCGAGGTCATCGCCTGCGTCACCACGAAGCTGCGGCCGTCGAACGCGCCGGCGGGTTTCTCACCCGAGGTGCCCTCGCGCCAGGCCAGCGCCGGGCGGATCAGATCGGCGAGGCGCTCGAGAATATCGACGCGCACCGCGCGTTCGCCGCACAGCCGATAGCCCAGCACGCGATAGGCGTCGCGATCGAGCGCCTTGTCGGCGGGGAAGGACGTCCGCCCGCTGCTGGCGAGATGCTGCGCGCCGGACAGCGCCGACATATCGACATTGTCGAGCTTCTGAGCCCACAGCAGCGAGGCCAGCGCACGCGCCGCCGGCTTCAGCAGCGACGGGACATAGATGTGATAGGCGCCGAACCGCACGCCGTATTTGCGCAAGGTGGCGCGCGACGGCTGGTCCAGATCCTTCATCTCGGTGGCGATCTTGGCGCGCTCGATCACGCCGAGCGCTTCGATCAGCTGGAAAGCGATGCCGCGGCCGATGCCGGTGATGTCCTCGGCCTTGCCGAGTTCGAACAGCGGCCCGAGGATCTTCTCGATGTGGGTCTTGAGCCAGAGGTCGAGACGGGTCTGCACCGCTTCGCGCGGCGCGCCGGCCAACCGATCGTCGGCGATGATGCGCAGCCGCGGCCGCAGCACGTCGTCGGAGCCGACCAGACGCGCCACCGCGTCGCCGGTCCAGCGCACGGTGCCGTCCGACGTCAGCACGAATTGCTCGTCGGGCGCGTTGGAGAGCTTCTCGGCGCGGGACTCGATCTCGCCGGCCAGAGCCTTCTGCGCAGTCGCCTGCAAGGCCTTCGCGTCGGATCCCGCTTCGGCGGCGTCGGGCGCGAATGTGAAGCCGTCGAGACGACCGATCACATGCCCTTCGACGATCACCTCGCCGGTCTTACCAATTTCCGTATTCAACATCGTGTTTTCCCGCAGGCGGCGCATCAATACACTGGTCCGACGATCTACGAAACGCTCCGTGAGGCGTTCGTGGAGGGCATCTGACAATTTATTTTCGATGTCGCGCGAAATGCCTTGCCAGTGTTCAGGATCGGCCAGCCAGTCGGCCCGGTTGGCGACGAAAGTCCATGTCCGGATCTGCGCGATCCGTGCCGACAACGTGTCGATGCCGCCGTCGATCCGGTTGGCCTGCTCGACCTGCGCGGCGAACCATTCATCCGGAATCCGGCCCTTTCGCATCAAGAACCGGTACAGCGTCGTCACCAGCTCGGCGTGGGCCGCCGGCGCAATCTTGCGATAGTCCGGAACCTGGCAGACGTCCCATAGCCGCTCCACGGCGGCGGCGCCATGCGCCATCTCGCGCACCTCGGCGTCGCGGGCGGCGTGATCGAGCACCCGAACGTCCTCGGCGACCGGCGCGCGCGTCAGCGCATCGTGTCGCGGCGTCTCGGCGAGCGACACCTGCAGCCCGGCCACCGAGGCGAAATCCAGCGTGGAATTCCGCCATTGCAGCGTCTTCACCGTATCAAAGGTGTGGTTCTGCAAGGCGTTGACGAGTTCGGGCTCGAACGGGGCGCAGCGCCCCGTGGTGCCGAAAGTGCCGTCGCGGGTGGCGCGGCCGGCGCGGCCGGCGATCTGGGCGAATTCGGACGGGTTGAGGCGGCGAAACTGATAGCCGTCGAATTTGCGGTCGGAGGCGAACGCGACATGGTCGACGTCGAGATTGAGCCCCATTCCGATCGCGTCGGTGGCGACCAGATAATCGACGTCGCCGGACTGAAACATCGCCACCTGGGCATTGCGGGTGCGCGGCGACAGCGAGCCCAGCACCACCGCGGCGCCACCGTGCTGACGCTTGATCAGCTCGGCGATGGCGTAGACCTCGTCGGCCGAGAACGCCACGATCGCGGTGCGGCGCGGTTGCCGCGTCAGCTTGCGGTCGCCGGCGAATTCGAGCTGCGACAGCCGCGGCCGGGTGACGATGCTGGCGCCGGGCAACAGCCGCTCGATGATCGGCCGCATCGTCGCGGCGCCGAGCAGCAGCGTCTCGTCGCGGCCGCGCCGGCGCAGCAGCCGATCGGTGAAGACATGGCCGCGCTCCAGATCGGCGGCGATCTGCACCTCGTCCACCGCGAGAAACGACACGTCGAGATCCCGCGGCATCGCCTCGACCGTCGACACCCAGAACCGCGCCTTCGGCGGCTTGATCTTTTCCTCGCCGGTGACCAGCGCCACCGCGTCCGGACCGACCCGGTCGACGATCTTGTTGTAGACCTCCCGCGCCAGCAGCCGCAGCGGCAAGCCGATCAGGCCGGACGGATGCGCCACCATCCGCTCGATCGCCAGATGGGTCTTGCCGGTATTGGTGGGGCCGAGCACCGCGGTGACGCCGGCGCCGGGCGCCCGGTCATTGGTAAACGGCGCATTGGTAAACGGCGCAGAGAACGAGTGAGGCATATTGGCTGGATTTCTGCGTCGCCGCGGTCAGGTGTGTGTCACATTGCGACGCCGCGGCGAACGCTGGTTAAGGTCTGGAACGAGTCCGGAACGAAACGCGGCCGAATCGCAGACTCACCGAGGTCCACCCTGCCTTGCCGCAACATCTCGCGTCGGGAGCGATCTGCGCCACAAGATACGTGAATTTCGGAAGATTATCATACCGGCCGTCGGACTTCGCCTCCGTTGCCATGCGTTCCGCGATTCCGCCGCGAGTCAACAGGATTCGACTCGCACGGTCGCGCGACCGCCGCAGGCCTATTGGGTCCGCGACGCGGCGGATTTCGGCGGGGTCGCGGTGGTGACGAACTGGGTCGCCTGCAGCACGGCATTGCCGAGCGGGGTCGGAATCTTCATCCGGAACGGCACCAGCACCCGCGTCCCGGCGATCGGCGCCAGCCAGACCTCCATGTTGCGCTGCTCCGTCAGATATTTGATCGCAGCGCGATCGGGGATGTAACCGGACACGGGCGTGAAGTAGACGCCGCAGACCAGCACCGGGCCCTGATAGCCCTTCTCGGCCTTGACCATTTCGGTGCGCTTGTAGTCCAGCCGCAGATCGTAGCGCATCCGGCCGTCGAAGATCGGCGTCGAGACCCGGCACGACTCCGGGCTCATCAGGTCGCCGGTGCCGGGCACGCGGAGGAACGAGCCGGTCATCGGATCGACCACGCCGCGGCGGTGCGCATCGGTGACCGGAATCCGATCGGCATCCGGCGGCTGCTCCGGCTCGATCGAGGACTCCTTGACGTTGCCGTTCGCCAGCGTGATCCGGATGGTCTCGATCTTCTTGGCGCTGGCGGTGATCGCCATGTAGTTCATCGGCGCGAACTGGCCGTTGACGATGCGCCCCTGCGCTTCGCCGCTGCCATGGCCGCGCGAAAACGCCTGCATCACGCCCGACGTCGCGCCATTGGCGGCGGCGGCGTAGCCATCGTCGGTGACCTCGATCACCCAGGCGCCCTTGCCGACCTCGATCCCCGCCAGCGTGGCTTCATAGCGGGCGTCGAGCTTGCCCTGGGCCGCGGCCGGGCTCGCGGCCGCCAGCCCGCTCGCCAGCACGGCAGCCAGAACACCTGCCGACCAGCGGGACCGCAGCAGCGCCGCGATGGCCGTCCGACGAGTTGCGAAGCTGACGGGAATGTTCACGAAGGGGGGTCCTGCCTGCGGGCGCGGGGGTTCAGCCGAACTCAAATCCGCGCGCCGATCCGAACCAAGGTTTCGGAACCGAATGCGTCGTTTATATGGTTGTAGAACGTTGTGCGGCCATGGCAAATCAATGCCTGAAAGGCGCGATCGTGAGTTCCATGGCGCGCCAAAATCGACCGCGGAGGCGGCGCCAGCTTGACGCTGGACGCGTGGCCGCCTATACGTCCGCGGTTCCTGAAATGGACGTCGATAGACCCCCCGCGCCTGCCCGTGGGCTGGCGGGGATGACAGAGGATTTTCGCCATGTCCCGGCGCTGCGAACTGACCGCCAAGGGTGTCCAGACCGGCCACAAGGTCAGCCATTCGAATATCAAGACCAAGCGGCGCTTTCTGCCCAATCTGGTCAACGTCACCTTCCTGTCGGACGCGCTCGGCCGCCCGGTGCGGCTGCGGGTGTCGACCAATGCGCTGAAGAGCGTCGATCATCGCGGCGGCCTCGATGCCTTCCTGCTCAAGGCCAGCGTCGCCGAACTGTCGCCGAAGGCGGCCGAGCTGAAGCGCGCGATCGCCAAGAAGAAGGCCGCCGAGCCGGCCGCAGCCGCGAGCTGATCGGCCGCCGATTCGGCATTTCGACATCTGCGGACGGCCGGGTTGAAAGACCCGGCTGTTTTCGCATGTCGACATGTCTCATCCCATCGTCGGATGGTCGAGCGTCGCCGGCGAAGCTGCCTAGCGCCGACAGCGCCGGATTTACCGGTCGAATCCCACAGAACCGCATCCCGAGACGAATCACGTAGTGTTCCGAGGTGACGGGTCGGGCGGACACAAGCAATAGCTTGGGCAGTCACCCCGCCTGGTCGGACTGATCACCATGTCCCGAGGGGGACGCCGGTCCGGTTTGACGGCGACGGCAATGCCCCCGCCTCGCAGAGGCCGCGATGAAGCTCTCGACCCGCCTGACGCTGGCGATGGTGGCGCTGGTCCTGGTGACCACGGCGGTCCTCGGCTTTTTGAACTACCGCAGCATCGTCGAATTGGTGATGCCCCGCGCCTTGCTGCAATTGCAGACGCGCTCGCAGCTTCATGCGCTGCTGATGGATGCGTATCTGCGCGGCACGCGCGCGGACGCGGTCAGTGCGCAGGCCTCCACGACCCTCCGCGATCTGCTCGCCAACCGCGACCGCGCCGGCGAGGCGACCCCCGACTGGCGTCGGCGAATCGAGGATCGGTTCGCCGCGGAAATGGCCGGGAAGCCGAACTCCGCCATCCTGCGCATCCTCGGGCCCGATGACGGCGGCCGCGAACTGGTGCGGGTCGACCGACTGGGCCCGAACGGCACGATCCGCGCGACACCGGCGGCGCAGCTGACGCGACGCGGCGACCGCGGCTATTTCAAGCAAGGCATGGCGCTGCCACCCGGCGAGGTGGCGATCTCCCGGATCGAACTGAACAAGACGGCGACCGGACTGGAAATTCCCCACGTCCCCACCGTGCGCATCATGGCGCCGATCGATGCCGGCGACGGCACGCGGCTCGGCGTGCTGGTGATCAACACCAATCTCGGCGCGCTGTTCGAGCGGGTCCGAAACAGCGTCGTCGTCGGCAACCTGACCTACATCGTCAACGACGCCGGCGACTATCTGCTGCATCCCGACCGCTCGCGCGAATTCGGCTTCGATTTCGGCAGGCCCAGCCGCGTCCAGGATGATTTCCCGGCATTCGCGGCACTGCTCGACGGCAAGGACACCACCCCGCGCGTGATCGAGGATCGCACCGGGCAACGCTTCGGCGCCGGCTGGGGCTGGGTGCGTCTCGCCGACGGTCCGACGATCGGCGTGATCGAGATGCGGCCGTATCAATCCCTGACCTCGGTGCAGACGGCGGTCCGCAATTCGACGCTGACGGGCGGTGCGGTCGCGGTGCTGGTGGCGATGCTGATGGCGTTTCCGCTGGCGAAGTCGCTGACCCGGCCGCTGGTCCGCATCACCCGCTCGGTTCAGGCGTTCGCGCGCGGCGAAAAATTGGAGCTCGCTCCCGGCGGCGGCCAGGAGATCAAGCTGCTGGCCGAAGCCTTTTCACAGATGACCCGCGAAGCCGAGCGCAAAGCGATCGCCCTCGCCGAGGAGGCGGAAGAGCGCAGCCGCATCGCCGGGGTGCTGCAGAACACCATCGACAACATGGTCGATCCGGTGCTGGTCGCGGATGCGCGCGGCATGGTGATGCTCACCAATCCGGCGGCGCGCGACCTGTTCGGGACGCTGTCCGGCGTCGGCCTGCTCAACACCACCCGCTCGTTCGACCGCTACTATCCGGACGGAACCCCGCTGCCGCCCGACCAATCGCCGCTGCTGCGCGCCTATCGCGGCGAAACCATCGTCAATTTCGAATTCATGGTGCAGCCGATCGGATCGGACCGCAGATCCTATCTGATCGCGAACGGCCGGCCGCTGCGCAGCGAGACCGGCGAGAACCAGGGCGCGGTGATGGTGTATCACGACATCACCCAGACCAAGACGGCCGAGAAGGCGTTGCGCCGCAGCGAGCAGATGGCGCGGGCGATCATCGACACCGCGCTCGACGCCTTCGTGCAGATCGACGCGCTCGCCACGATCACCGAATGGAGCCCGCACGCCGAGGAAATGTTCGGCTGGCGTCGCGCCGAAGCGATCGGCCGCAACGTGTTCAAGTTGATCATCCCGCCCGACCAGTTCGAGCAGCGCACCGAGGAGTTCAAGCAGTTCGCATCGACGCTCGGGCGCGACAGCTCGGGCTTCCGCGTCGAGATCGAATCGATCCGCAACAACGGCACGCCGATCCCGCTCGAAGTCGCGATGACCGCGCTGTATCGCGACGGCAGCTTCGTCATCAACGCGTTCCTGCGCGACCTGACCGAGAAGATCGCGTTCGAGGAGCAACTCCGGCAATCGCAGAAGATGGAGTCGATCGGCCAGCTCACCGGCGGCATCGCGCACGACTTCAACAACATGCTGACGGTGATCACCGGCACCATCGACATCATCAGCGACGGCGTCGCCGAGCAGCCGCATCTGGCGAACATCGCCAAGCTGATCAGCGAGGCGGCCGATCGCGGCGCCGAGTTGACCCGGCTGCTGCTCGCCTTCGCCCGCAAGCAGCCGCTGCGGCCGGACGACACCGACGTCAACGCCCTGGTGGCCGGGCTGCAGAGCCTGCTGCGGCCGACACTGGGCGAACAGATCGAAGTCGAGACCTCGCTCGCGGACAACGTCTGGCCGATTTACGTCGATCGCGGCCAGCTCGAATCCGCGCTGGTCAATCTCGCGGTCAACGCCCGCGACGCGATGCCGAACGGCGGCAAGCTGACGCTGGAGACCTGCAACATCGTGGTCGACCAGGAATTCGCCAGGCGGCTCGGCAATGTCGAGGTCGGCTCCTATGTGATGATCGCGATCACCGATTCGGGCTGCGGCATTCCCGAGGCGATCCGCGGCAAGGTGTTCGATCCGTTCTTCACCACCAAGGACATCGGAAAAGGCACCGGGCTCGGGCTGAGCATGGTGTACGGCTTCATCAAGCAGTCCGGCGGACACATCACGCTGTACAGCGAGGAAGGCCTCGGCACCACGTTCCGGCTGTATCTGCCGCGCGCCACCGCCGAGATCGAACGCCAGGCGCCGGCGACGTCGGAGCAGGGCGCGATCGGCGGCACCGAGACCATCCTGGTCGTCGAGGACGACGCCATGGTGCGCAGCTACGTCAACGCTCAGCTCAAGAGCCTCGGCTACACCACCCTGTCGGTCGGCAACGCCACGGCCGCGCTGTCGATCGGAGACAGCGACACGCAATTCGACCTGCTGTTCACCGACGTGGTGATGCCGGGCCCCTACAACGGCGTGCAGCTGGCCGCCGAAATGAGCCTGCGCCGGCCCGGGCTGAAGGTGCTGTTCACCTCCGGCTATTCCGAGAACGCCCTGATCCACAACGACCGGATCGATTCCGATATCCTGCTGTTGTCGAAGCCGTATCGGCGCAGCGATCTCGCCCGCATGATCCGCCTCGCGCTGAGTCCCGCCGCCGACACCGTGACGGCAGCCGGCGAAGTGGACAATGCGACGGTCTGACCCGCGGCCGAGCGTCAGTCGTCCACGAGGGTGAACTGCAGCAGCAGCGTCCGCTGCAGCATCGAGAAATTGTCGTCCGACACCATCGTCAGCACGGTGTCGCCGGCGGCGTCCTGATGGGCGTCGAGGCCTTCCATGTTGTCGATCTCGTGGCCGAGATCGGCGTTGAACAACACCGGGCCATCCACGGTCGCACCGGGCACCAGCGTCGCCAATGCGATCCGCCGGATCCGGATATGCACGCCCTCGATCCACGAAAATTTGCGCTCGAGAATCAGGAGTTGGCCCGACGGCAGCAGCACCGCGTCGCTGACGTCGAAATTATCGGAGCGGCGAACGGCGAATGGACCCGGCGTCTTGCCGCCAATCAGGAAGCCGACGACATTGCCGCCGGCGTCGAGGCCGCGCTCGGAGATCGCGATCAGCGTGCCGGCGAGCGGCAGCCCCTTCGGCACCACGACCAGCGACTCGATGCCCTTGTTGTTCGGCAGCTTGCGCAAGCCCGGCGGCACGGCGATCGGCTGCCCCGAAGCGCGAACGCCGTCGCGGCCGAAATCGAATTTGACGATCTGATTGACGCGCTCATAGCCGACATAGGCGGTGCCGCCGTCGAACGCCAGCGCTTCGCTGTCGTACCATTTGCTCTTCGTCAGCGGCTGGCGGTCGGGCCCGAGCAGCGGCGCCGCCTCGACGTCGGCGACGCCCGCCATGGCGGCGCCGTCATAGACGATGCGGCCGGTGAACCAGACGCCGCGATCGCTGATCGCCACGAAGCGCTCGCCTTTCGGATCGAGCCGCAGCGCCGACAACCCGCCGAAGCCGCGAAACGGCGAGGTCAGAATCAGCCCGCTGCGAAACTGCAGCGCGCCGAAGCGTCGGCCGCCGCGGTCGCGCAGGTCGAACTGGTCGATCGGACGCGCCCGCACCGCGATGCGCTCCGCGGCGGGGATCGAATAGGCGTCGAGCTCGGCCTTGGTGGCCTGCGCCAGCGCGGGCCGCGGACCGAGCGCCGGAAAGCAGGCCAGAGCGCCGATCGCCAAACTCCCGGCAAGAAAGCGCCGCCGCGTCGTCTCCCCTCCCGCTTGCGGAGAGGGGAGAGGGAGCGCGCCGGCTCCCTTGCTCGCGCTGTGCACTTTCAGCTCAGCCGAGTGCGCGGTCGGTCGTGTCATCGCGCTTCGCGCGCGATCACGAATGCAGCCGACGACGGCGACCCGGCGCGGGCACGTCCGCGGTTTCGCTGAACAGTTCGGCGAGCTTCTCGGTGATCGCGCCGCCGAGCTCCTCGGCGTCGACGATGGTCACCGCGCGACGATAATAGCGGGTGACGTCGTGGCCGATGCCGATCGCGATCAGCTCGACCGGCGAGCGGGTCTCGATCTCCTCGATGATGTGGCGCAGATGCCGCTCGAGATAATTGCCGGGATTGACCGACAGCGTCGAATCGTCGACCGGCGCGCCGTCAGAAATCATCATCAGGATCTTGCGCTGTTCGCTTCTGCCGAGCAGCCGCTTGTGCGCCCAGTCCAGCGCCTCGCCGTCGATGTTCTCCTTGAGCAGCCCCTCGCGCATCATCAGCCCGAGATTCCTGCGGGCCCGGCGCCACGGCGCGTCGGCGGATTTGTAGATGATGTGGCGCAGATCGTTGAGCCGGCCCGGCGACGCCGGCTTGCCGGCCGCGAGCCACGCCTCACGCGATTGACCGCCCTTCCAGGCGCGCGTCGTGAAGCCGAGAATCTCGACCTTGACGCCGCAGCGCTCCAGCGTCCGCGCCAGAATGTCGGCGCAGGTCGCCGCCACGGTGATCGGGCGGCCGCGCATCGAGCCGGAATTGTCCAGCAGCAGCGTCACCACGGTGTCGCGGAAGGTGGCTTCCTTCTCGCTCATGAACGACAGCGGATGGAACGGGTCGGTGACGACACGCGACAGCCGGGCCGGATCGAGAATGCCTTCCTCGAGGTCGAAATCCCAGGCGCGGTTCTGCTGCGCCATCAGGCGGCGCTGCAGCCGGTTGGCGAGCCGCGCGACGATGCCCTGCAGATGCGCGAGCTGCTTGTCGAGATAGCTGCGCAGCCGCTCCAGCTCGTCGTGGTCGCACAGGTCCTCGGCGGCGACGACCTCGTCGAATTTCGGCGCGAAGGCGTGATATTCCGGCCCGCGCGGCTCGTTGGCGCCGCGATTGTTCGGCCGCGTCGCCTCGCCCGGCGTGTCGTCCTCGCCGGTCTCGGAATCGTCGAAGGCATCGGAGGCCGAAGCCTGCGCGCTTTCCATCGCGCTGTCGCTGAGGTCGTCGCTGGTCGCCTCGGCCTGGTCGGCGCTCATCTCCTGGGCGGCTTCGCTCTCCGGCGTGCCTTCGGCGCCGGACTGATCGTTCTCGCCTTCCTGCTTGTCGTCCTGGTTCTCTTCCTCGTCCGAATCGGCGTCGCGATCGTCGCCGAGTTCGAGCACGTCGAGCAGGTCGTGGAGGGCGTCGCCGAACTTCGCCTGGTTCTCGGCGAAGCGTTCGAGCTCGTCGAGCTTCGGCCCGATCTTGTCTTCCAGCACCGGCCGCCACAGGTCGACCAGCTTCTTCGCCGCCGCCGGCGGCGCCAGCCCGGTGAGGCGCTCGCGCACCAGCATCGCCAGCGCGTCCGACAACGGCGCGTCGGCACGGTCGGTGATCTCGTCGAACTTACCGCGGTGGAAGTGATCGTCGAGCATCGCGGTGAGGTTCTTGGCGACCCCCGCCATCCGCCGAGCGCCGAGCGCTTCGACGCGGGCCTGCTCGACGGCTTCGAATACGCCGCGCGCTTGCGGATTGCCCGGCATCAGCTTGCGATGCACTTTCGGATCGTGGCAAGCGAGCTTCAGCGCGATCGAATCGGCATGGCCGCGCACGATCGCGGCGTCGCGCTTGCTCATCTTTCGCGCCGGCTCCGGCAGCCGCGCCTTGCCGGGCGACAGGCCGGGGCGCTCCGCCGCGAAGCTGACTTCGAGCTCCGGCGTCTTGGCGATCGCCCGCAGGCACGACGTCACCGCCCGCTTGAACGGCTCGGTCGGCGCTTCCTTCGATCCGGTGCGGAATTTGGTGTTGGATGTGGTCATGCTGAGAAATTACTCTTCCGGTGAGCGGATGTCTTCAAACTCAACGGCACGAGATTGGATCGCATCCCAATCATACGGACAGGTCAACTCGAAGACGCTTGCCGGGAGGCCGGTTTCCTGTTGGGCTTCGTCGCGAGCATCGTGGTAGGCATCACCGATCGCTTCAGGAATATGCGGCCTTAGGCTGGGGTTCTTCTTGAGAACCTTGACGATATGTCGGCGCTGAGTTCGGATCGAAAAAACCCAGCTCTTGGAACGATGCGTCGGCTGGTGATCCCACTTCATGAGATGCAACAGCACAACGCGAATCGCGCTTTCGAGTTTGTCGTACTGCTCGCTGCCCACGTCCGACAACTCCTCGGCGACATTCCCGGCATCGATCTCCGACAGCTTGCCGGCCTTCAGCAGCGCGACTTGATGCTGAACCCAACCGTAAAGATCCCCCTCGTAGCACGGGGACGAGGTCGCCGATGGTTCCGGCTGCGGACGTAGTTTCGAACTGGTCGTCATCGCCAATCCTCACAGCGCCGTGGTGAACAGGCGGGCGCCCGCTCCGCGAAGGCACCCTCTCCCACCCGGGGAGAGGGCCCGGCTTTACGTCATCGCAACATTCACCGAGCTTTCCGGCAGCTCGGCGTTGAAGCAGCGCTGATAGAACTCGGCCACCAGCGGGCGCTCCAGCTCGTCGCATTTGTTGAGGAAGGTGACGCGGAACGCGAAGCCGATGTCGCCGAAGATCTCGGCGTTCTCCGACCAGGTGATCACCGTGCGCGGGCTCATCACCGTCGACAGGTCGCCGTTGGCGAAGGCGTTGCGGGTGAGATCGGCGAGCCGCACCATCTTGTTGACGATGTCGCGCCCTTCCGGGTTGCGATAGTGCTTGGCCTTGGCGAGCACGATCTCGACTTCCTCGTCGTGCGGCAGATAGTTCAGCGTGGTGACGATCGACCAGCGGTCCATCTGGCCCTGGTTGATCTGCTGCGTGCCGTGATACAGGCCCGAGGTATCACCCAGGCCGATGGTGTTGGCGGTGGCGAACAGCCGGAACGCCGGATGCGGCTTGATCACCTTGTTCTGGTCGAGCAGCGTCAGCCGGCCGGAGACTTCCAGCACGCGCTGGATCACGAACATCACGTCGGGGCGGCCGGCATCGTATTCGTCGAACACCAATGCCACATTGTGCTGCAACGCCCAGGGCAGGATGCCGTCGCGGAATTCGGTGACCTGCTTGCCGTCGCGGACCACGATCGAGTCCTTGCCGACCAGATCGATGCGGCTGATGTGGCTGTCGAGATTGACGCGGACGCAGGGCCAGTTCAGCCGGGCCGCAACCTGCTCGATATGGGTCGATTTGCCGGTGCCGTGGAAGCCCGTCACCATGACGCGGCGATTGCGGGCGAAGCCGGCGAGAATCGCGAGCGTGGTGGCGCGGTCGAAGCGATAGTCGCTGTCGACATCGGGCACATGCGGATCGGCCTCGGAAAAGGCGGGAACTTCGAGGTCGCTGTCGATGCCGAAGACCTGGCGGACCGACACCTTCATGTCGGGCAGGCCGGTGATCTCCTGGGCTTTGGTCGTGGCGGCGGTCATCAATCCTCCGTGGTCCCGGACGCGCCCGAAACCCGATCTATGTGGTGGATGCGGTTGAGTGCGGATTTAAACCTAGCAGACCGCCGCGATCCGCAGAAGCCCGCCGTATGATCAAAGTTCCGCCGATGTTTCATTGAGATAGGCACGAGACTCGGTTTTTGGAAGGCTGCCCTGCGAAACCGGAGGCCGATCGGGATCGGCTTGCCCGCGGAACGCGCAACGATTCCGCAGGCGCATTGCCGTAGACTGCCGCCACCGCTCCTTTCGCGCTGCGAGGCCCTGCGTGAACGCCGTTCTCGATGCCCTGATCGCCTTCGCCTCCGCCCATCGCGAGCTGGCCTATCTGACGCTGTTCACGGCCGCGCTGCTGGAGGCGGTGCCGGTGCTGGGCACATTGGTGCCGGGCTCGACCATCATCCTGGCGCTGAGCGCGCTGATTCCGGGCGGCCAGCTCGATCTGGTCGGCGTGCTCGCGGCGGCGGCGGCCGGGGCCGCGCTCGGCGACGGCGCCGCCTACTGGATCGGACATCGCCAGCAGCGGCGCATCCTGTCGGCATGGCCGATGGCGCGCTATCCCGAGCTGGTGGCGCGCGCCGAGGCGTTCTTCGTGAGATTCGGCGGCTGGGCGGTGTTGTTCGCCCGCTTCGTGCCGCCGATTCGCGCCTTCGTGCCGATCACCGCCGGCGCGCTGCAGATGCCGCCGGCGCGGTTCTTCGCGATCAACATCCCGGCGATCCTGCTTTGGGCGCCGGCGCATGTGTTGCCCGGCGTCGTCGCCGCCACCGCGCTGGAGCAGGCGCACGGCCGATGGCATCACTGGCTGCCGGTGGTCGCGGGCGTGGCCGGCGTGGTCGTTCTAGCTGGCTGGCTGCTGTGGCGGCGACGGCGGGGTAAGGCGCAGGCGACCTGACGAGCCGGCCGCCGCCGCGGTCAGGTCCGCACCACCGTCTTCAAGTAATTATACGCCTTGATGATCTCGATCAGGCGATCCTCGGTCGAGCGGTCGCCGCCATTGGCGTCGGGATGATGCTGCTTGACCAGCGCCTTGTACTTCGCCTTGACGACTTCGAGCGTCGCGTCGCTGTCGAGCCCCATCACCTGCAGCGCCTTGCGCTCGGCGTTGAACACCTTGCGCGGCTCCGACTTGGTCTGCTCGGCCGACGGATCGGGCCCGCGCCGCCAGCGGCTGCGGCCGTTGAACTCGTTGATGACGTTGAACGGATCGGCGGCGCCCGCGAGATCCTCGGGGTTCTTGGTCCGGCTCTTGGCGCCGTTCTGGCCCATCTTCCAGGTCGGGCGATGGCCGGTCAGCGCGTCCTTCTGATAGCGCGCCACCGCGTCGGCATTCATACCCTCGAAGAAATTGTAGCCCTGATTGTATTCGCGGACGTGATTCAGGCAGAAGTGCCAGTAATCCTTCTCCAGCCCGCGGCCCTTCGGGGCGCGATGCGCGCCGCGATTGGCGCAGCCCGGCGCGTCGCACATGATCACCTGTTCGCGCGCAGCCTCCTTCGCCGCCGCGGCCTTGGTCGGCTTGACGCGGATCTTGTCGAAGAATTTGGACGAGTCGATTGCCATGCGTGACTTTGACTACGCCTCGGGCCGAGCTTCAAGTCTTGACATTATCAGCAAGCCCCGGGTTGATGGTGTGAGCAGGCGGCGAACCAACGATCGGTCGGACCATGGGCGTCAAGGACAGTCTCACACAGAAGTTGCGCGAAGCTTTCACGCCGGAAAGCCTCGAGGTGATCGACGAATCCAACCTTCATGAAGGTCATGCGGGCCATTCCGGCCGCAGCGAGTCGCATTTCCGGGTGAATATCGTGTCGGGCGCATTCGCCGGCAAGAGCCGTATCGATCGCCACCGCATGGTCAACGAATTGCTGGCGGCGGAACTTTCGGGCGGCGTCCACGCGCTGGCGCTGAAGGCCAGGGCGCCGGGCGAAGCGTAAGGGAGGCGCGCCCGCGGCTCACGCCGCGGGGCCGCCGATGCGCGCGATCTTCCCGGACTTCTTGTCGGCGAGCTCGGCTTCTGTCTCGCGCAGCACGGGGACGATGCGCAGCGCGGTGATGCGATTGCGCTCGCGGCGCAGCACCCGGAAGCGGAAGCCGTGGAAGGTGAAGCTCTGGCCCCGCACCGGGATCGAGCGCGCCTCGTGGATCACCAGGCCGGCGATCGTGGTGGCTTCCTCGTCCGGCAGATTCCAGTCCATCGCGCGATTGAGATCGCGGATCGGCACCGAACCATCCACCACGACCGAGCCGTCCGGCTGGGTGCGAACGCCGGCGACCACGACGTCGTGCTCGTCGGAGATGTCGCCGACGATTTCCTCGAGGATGTCCTCGAGCGTCACCATGCCTTCGACTTCGCCGTATTCGTCGACCACCAGCGCGAAGTGGGTCTTGCGCGAGCGGAACGCCTTGAGCTGCTCCGACACCAGCCGCATCTCCGGCACGAACCACGGCGGCAGCGCGATCTTGTTGACGTCGATCTTGCCGGCGTCACCGTCGGCGGCGCGCATCGCCCGCAGCAGATCCTTGGCGTGCAGCACGCCGATGATGTTCTCCGGCTTCTCGCGCCACAGCGGAATCCGGGTGTACTCGGTGGCCAGCACCTCGCGAACCAGTTCCTCCGGCGGCAGGTCGGCGTTGACCATCACCATCTCGGTGCGGTGGACCATCACGTCGGAGACCTGCAATTCGCTGAGATCGAGCAGGCCGCCGAACATGTCGCGGTCGTGCTTGGCGACGCCGCCTTCGTGATGGATCAGTTCGACCGCGCCGCGCAGCCGCTCGGTCGCCGACAGCAGCGACTGATGCGCGCCGACCTTGATGCCGAGCAGCCGCATCAGCACGCGGACCAGCGCCTCGATCACCGTGAGCAGCGGGCCGAGCACCAGCACCATCAGCCGCATCGGCTTGGCGACCAGCAGCGCGAAACGATCCGGCGCGTTGATGGCGACGGTCTTGGGCAGCACCTCGGCAAAGATCACCACCAGCGCGGTCATCACCGCGGTGGCGTAGAGCACGCCGAACTCGCCGAACCAGGCCGTGAACAGGCCGGTCGCCAGCGCCGAGGCGCCGATGTTGAAGATGTTGTTGCCGAGCAGCAGCGCGCCGATCATCCGCTCGCGCGTCGCCAGCAGCCGGCCGACGATGCCGGCGTTGCGGCTGCCCTGCTTCGCCAGCCGCATCATGTTGGCGCGCGAGGCCGCGGTCAGTGCGGTCTCGCTGGCGGAGAAGAACGCCGAGCCGAACAGACAGGCGATGACGATACCGGACGTCACCCAGTCCATGATCTCGCGCTCGCTCACGATGCGCGCGCGAGCTGCCGGGCCAGGAAATCGCGAACCGGCGCCGGCTCGACCTTGTCGGCGATCACCGCGCGGCCGATCCCTTCCATCAGGATGAAGGTGAGCTGGCCGCGTTTGACCTTCTTGTCCTGAGTCATCAGCGCCAACAGCGCGTCGGCGTCGGCGAGGCCTTCCTGGGCGAAGCCGGCGATGTCCTGCAGCCGGGTCGGCAGGCCGACATCGGCGAGATGGCGCTGCAGCCGGATGGCGTCGGCCTCCGGCATCATGCCGCGCTCGGCGGAGAACCGCGCCGCCAGCACCATGCCGATCGCCACGCCCTCGCCGTGAAACAGCCGGTCGGAGAAGCCGGTCGCGGCCTCCAGCGCATGGCCGAACGTGTGGCCGAGATTGAGCAGCGCGCGCTCGCCGTTTTCGCGCTCGTCGCGCGCCACGATCGCCGCCTTCGCCCGGCACGACGTGGCGATGGCGTGCTCGCGCGCCGGCCCGCCTGAGACGATCTCGGCGTGATTGGCTTCGAGCCAGGCGAAGAACGCCTCGTCGCCGAGCGCGCCGTATTTCGCCACTTCGGCATAGCCGGCACGGAACTGGCGCGGCGACAGCGTGTCGAGCACCGCGGTGTCGGCGATCACCAATACGGGCTGATGGAACGCGCCGAGCAGGTTCTTGCCCTGCGGCGAGTTGATGCCGGTCTTGCCGCCGACCGACGAATCAACCTGTGCCAGCAGCGAGGTCGGCACCTGCACGAAATCGACGCCGCGGCGCAGGATCGACGCCGCGAAGCCGGCGAGATCGCCGACCACGCCGCCGCCGAGCGCGATCACCAGATCGTTGCGTTCGATCTTGGCGGCGATCAGCGCCTCGCTGACTTCCGCCAGCCCCGCATAGGTCTTGGAGCTTTCGCCCTCGCCGACCACGACGCGCGCATGCGCGATGCCGGCGGCATCCAGCGCCGCCTCGGTCGGCGCCAGCCAGGTCCGCGCCACGGTGCGATCGGTGACGATCGCGGTGCGCGCGCCGGGCCGCAGCTTGGCGATCCGCTCGCCGAGCGTGCCGAGCACGTTGCGGCCGATCACGATGTCGTAGGCGCGATCGCCGAGCGCGACCTCGACCTTGATCGGAGCGGAATGGTTCAGCGGCGCAGTCATGGTGTCTCGCTCAGGGTTGGGGCGGGTGCGCTGCAGAGATAGTCGTGCAGCGCGGCAACGCATTCGTCGACGATTTTCTCGTGCGGCACATCGCGCGATGCGATCGTCAGGTCGGCGCCACGATACACCGGATAGCGCTCGCCGATCAGCCGGGCGATGGTTCCGGCCGGATCCGCGGTCTGCAGCAGCGGCCGGTCGGCGCGGCGCTTGACCCGGCGCAGGATGACGTCGGCCTCGGCCTCGAGCCACATCGAGATCGCCTTGTCGCGAATCCGCGCGCGGGTCTCCTCGCGCATGAACGCGCCGCCGCCGGTCGCGAGAATCTTGGCGCCGCCATCGAGCAGCCGGGCGATCACCCGGGCCTCGCCGTCGCGGAAATGCGGCTCGCCGTGGGTTTCGAAAATCTCCGGGATCGTCATCGCCGCGGCCTGTTCGATCTCGGTGTCGGCGTCCAGAAACGGCAGCCCGAGCCGCAGCGCCAGCCGGCGGCCGACGGTCGACTTGCCGGCGCCCATCATGCCGATAAGCACGACCGGGCGCTCGCCCAGCGCCGCGACGATCTCGGCTTCCTGCTGGGACCTGGCGGCGGCGGCCGACGGTGCGCTGTCAGACATAGTCGTATCACCCGTGGGCTTGGGCGCGGGATCGCTTGGGCTCGGAACGGCCAGCTATACTACTGCGCTTGCTGCGGTTGCCAGAGTCTCTTGCCACGCGCAGGCGAACATGGTCATCGTCGCCCGTCATCCAGCAATTGTGCCGGCAATTGCCGTTCCAGCGCCGCCGAGATCGCGAATGCCTACCCTGTTCCGCTTCCTGTCGGTCGTTGCGGTGATCGGCGGCCTGATCTACGGGGCCATCTTCGCGCTGGCCAATTTTACCGCCCCGAAATCGCGGGACATCACCGTGGTGGTGCCGCAAGACAAATTTCTCAAGAAATAGCAGTTAGGCTCGGCGGCATGCGAAAACCGCGAGCAAGATTCAGTCCTTCAGCCAGCGTCCCGGCCACCGCTGCCGGCGAGCGGGAGGCCGCGCCGCTGCGGCCCACCTCATATTCCGATGCCGGACTGAGCGAGCTGTTCCTCGACATGATCGCGGCCGAACAGGGCGCCTCCGCCAACACGCTCGACGCCTACCGCCGCGACCTCGCCGACCTGTCGCACTACCTCGGCCGCCGCCGCAAGAGCATCGCCTCCGCCGACACCGAGGCGCTGCGCGGCTATCTCGCCGATCTGGATACCCGCGGCTTCGCATCGACGAGCGTCGCGCGGCGGCTGTCGGCGCTGCGGCATCTGTTTCGATTCCTGCTGAGCGAGCGGATCCGGGTCGATGATCCGGCGGCGATCCTGTCCGGACCGAAGCGCGGCCGCGGGCTGCCCAAGGTGCTTTCGATCGCCGATGTCGACCGCCTGCTCGGCTGCGCGCGCCAGGAGGCCGACGCCGCCGAGGGCGCGGCGGGGCTGCGCGCGGCGCGGCTGTATTGCCTGCTGGAGGTGTTGTACGCGACCGGGCTGCGCGTCTCCGAACTGGTGGCGCTGCCGCGGACGGCGGCGCGGGGCGATGCCCGGATGATCGTGGTCCGCGGCAAGGGCGACAAGGAGCGGCTGGTGCCGCTCAATGGCAGTTCCAAAGCCGCGATGACGCGCTATCTCGCGACCGCCGCGGCGGCCGAAAAGGCCGCGGCCGGCGGCAAGAAGACCGCCGCGCCCGCGTCCAAATGGCTGTTTCCGTCGTTCGGCGAGAGCGGCCATCTGACCCGGCAGCATTTCGCCCGCGACCTCAAGGAGCTCGCCGCGCGCGCCGGGCTGCCGCCGCGGCTGGTCAGCCCGCATGTGCTGCGCCACGCCTTCGCCAGCCATCTGCTGCACAACGGCGCCGATCTGCGGATCGTCCAGACCCTGCTCGGTCACAGCGACATCTCGACCACGCAGATCTATACCCATGTGGTCGAAGACCGGCTGAAGAGCCTGGTCCGCGACCTGCATCCGCTGGCGGAAGGCTGAGGCCGGCGCGCCGCGTCAGCCTTGCAACTCCAACGGCGCCTGATTCTTTTGCCTAAGCCGCCGGCCGGCCCAGCCGCTTGACTTGATGCGCGTTCGGCTCGAAAAGCCGGAGCCGGGCCGATATCGGTCGCACAACCTCCCCATGTCCTGGTCATGTCCGAGCCCATGCGCAGCTATCTCGACTTCGAAAAGCCGGTCGCGGAACTCGATTCCAAGATCGACGAATTGCGCGCGCTGGCCGCCTCCGGCAGCGACATCCACGAGGAAGTCGCCAAGATCGAGGAGAAGGCCGTCCAGGCCCTGAACGAGCTCTATGCGACGCTGACGCCGTGGCAGAAGACCCAGGTGGCGCGGCATCCGCAGCGGCCGCATTGCGTCGACTACATCGAAGGACTGATCACCGAGTTCACGCCTCTGGCCGGCGACCGCAAGTTCGGCGAGGACGAGGCGCTGATCGGCGGCTTCGGCCGTTTCCGGGGCGAGAGCATCTGCGTGATCGGCCAGGAGAAAGGCTCCTCGACCGAGACCCGCCTCAAGCACAATTTCGGCATGGCCCGCCCCGAAGGCTACCGCAAGGCGGTCCGCCTGATGGACATGGCCGACCGCTTCGGCATCCCGGTGCTGTCGCTGGTCGACACCGCCGGCGCCTATCCGGGCATCGGCGCGGAAGAGCGCGGCCAGGCCGAGGCGATCGCGCGCTCGACCGACGCCTGCTTGTCGCTCGGCGTTCCGAATGTCGCCGTCGTGATCGGCGAGGGCGGCTCCGGCGGCGCGATCGCGATCGCCACCGCCAACAAGGTCTTGATGCTCGAACACGCGATCTACAGCGTGATCTCGCCCGAAGCGGCCTCCTCGATCCTGTGGCGCGACGGCACCAAGGCCCAGGAAGCCGCTAATTCGATGAAGATCACCGCCCAGGATCTGCTGCGATTCGGCGTGATCGACCAGATCCTGCCCGAGCCCAAGGGCGGCGCCCACCGCGACCCGGCCGCCATGATCGCAACCACCGGGGACGCCATCGCGGCGGCCTTCGCCGAACTCGCCGGGCTCGATGCCGGCACGGTTCGCGCCCGGCGACGGCAGAAATTCCTCGAAATCGGCCGCAAGCTGGGCTGACGACCCGGGCAGCGCCGGCATTGCCGGTTTGCTAACCATCCGCTCCGACAGCGACGGATTCCGTCCGCCCGGCCGCAGTTTTGCCGCGGGGGCCACGTTCAGTGTTCCTTGACCATCTCCGGCGCTGAACCGGTCCCGCAGGCCGATCGGCTTGCGGGTGCGGGGGCTTAAGGATAATCTTTCGTGAGTGCAGGACACGCCGTGTCGAGGCGAAAACGTCCCGCGCTTCTTGGTAAATGCACGCGATACAATTCGAGCCAACGGCCCGGAGGATCGCGTCAGAGTGACGGACTGAACTGCTCACCGATCGAGTCGCCGATCGAGCCGATCAAGATGTGGGGTGCAGGTTTGCCGGTCGTCTGGGGAGCTTCGTTGTGACGAGAACTCCGCTGCTGCGCGCGCTGCTGGCCTCCGCCGCGATCGCCGCGAGCGCCGTGCTGGCCGGCTGCAACAGCGACCAGATGTCGCTCGCCCGCAACGCCAAGGCCAACCAGCCGGTGCCTCCCAAGCTGGTCGCCGCGATGCAGGACAAGAACATGGACCTGCAGTCGCCGATCCTGGTGCGGCTGTTCAAGCAGGAAGCCGAGCTCGAGGTCTGGAAGCAGGACCGCAGCGGCGTCTACGCGCTGCTCAAGACCTACCCGATCTGCCGCTGGTCCGGCGATCTCGGCCCGAAGATCCGCGAGGGCGACCGCCAGGCGCCGGAAGGGTTCTATTCGATCTCGCCCGGCCAGATGAACCCGCAATCGTCCTATTACCTGTCGTTCAACACCGGCTATCCGAACGCCTTCGACAAGTCACTCGGCCGCACCGGCTCGCAACTGATGGTGCACGGCGACTGCTCGTCGCGCGGCTGCTACGCGATGACCGACGAACAGATCGCCGAGATCTATGCGCTGGGGCGCGAATCGTTCTTCGGCGGCCAGCGCGCGTTCCAGCTGCAGGCCTATCCGTTCAAAATGACGCCGGTGAACTTCGCCAAGCACCGCAACAACCCGAACATGCCGTTCTGGCGGATGCTGAAGCAAGGCTACGACCATTTCGAGGTGACGCGGCAGGAGCCGAAGGTCGATTTCTGCGAGCAGAAATACGTGTTCGACGCAGCACCCCCGCCGGGCGCGACCAAGCCGCTGGCGTTCAACGCCTCCGCCAAATGCCCGGCCTATACGGTGCCGGCCGACATCGCCGACGCGGTGCGCGAGAAGGATCACAAGGACCAGACCAAGCTCGCCGAGCTGATTTCGAAGGGGACGCCGGTGGCGCGGCTGCGCACCGGGATCGACGGCGGCATGCATCAGGTGTTCGCCTCGAAGATCCCCGACGCCTCGACCGGCCTGTCCGAAGCCGACGACAGCTCGCCGGTGGCGCTCGCGGCATTCGACCGCGCGCCCGGCACGATCCCGCCGACCGTCAATCCGCCGCGGCCGTCCGACAATCTGCTGCAGAAGGCGTCCGAGACGACGGCCGTGGCCGCGACCACCGCACCGTCGACACCGCGCGTGGCCTCGGCGACGAAAGACGATATCGGCGGCCTGCTGTCCGGCCTGTCGCGCCGGGTCGGCAGCGGCGAGACCACCGCCTCGACCACACCGCCGCCGTCCTCGCCGCCGCAGGTGGTCACCGCGCGGCGCCAAGACACCATGCCCGCGCCGCCCCGGCCGCAGGCCGCGGTGCCGAAGCCGGCAGACACCAAGCAGGCCGCCACCAAGCCCCAGCTCAAGCCCTCGGTCGACACCGGCGCCGCAAAGCCGGCGACGACGGCCACGATCACCGGCGCCGCGCCCGTGGTGTCGTCGAATAATTTCGACAGCCGGTTCTCGGCGTTCCGCTGAGGCGGCTCGCCTCGGCCGCCGCGTGGGTCGCCCACGACACCACCACCTCGTCATTCCGGGCGCCGCGCAGCGGCGAACCCGGAATCCATACGCCGCAGCATCGCGGTCGAAGGACAGCGCCGATCGACGCTGCGCATCACCACTGAGCACAGGGGTTATGGGTTCCGGGTTCGCGAGCTGCGCTCGCGCCCCGGAACGACGAACCTGGGATGAGCGTCGGGCGGCAGCATCGCAAAATTCGCCAAACGACAATGCCCGGCACGAGCCGGGCATTGCTGCGTTTCGATGAGCCGAGGGCGACGCGTTACGCGTACCGGCCGTGGCAGTGCTTGTACTTCTTGCCGCTGCCGCACGGGCAGTCCTCGTTGCGGCCGACCTTGCCCCAGGTCTCGGGGCGGTTCGGGTCGCGGGCGGACTTGTCGACGCTGTCTGCAGGTGCCAGCGAGACGTTGGCGAACGCCATTTCGTCCTCGCCGGTGTTGGGGTCCATTTTGTGGACCTCCATCGGCGGCAGCTCCTGCGGCTGATCCGGCGGGATGATTTCGACCCGCATCAATTGCGCCGTCACCGCCTCTCGCAGATGCGCGCTCATCTCCTGGAAGAGGCCGAACGCCTCGGACTTGTATTCCTGCAGCGGATCGCGCTGGCCGTAGCCGCGCAGGCCGATCACCTGACGCAGGTGATCCAGCATCACCAGATGCTCGCGCCACAGATGATCGAGCGTCTGCAGCAGGATGCTCTTCTCGGCGTAGCGCATCACGTCGGGGCCCCATTGCGCCACCTTCGCCGCCATGTGCTCGTCGAACACCTTGACGATCCTCGCCAGCAGCTCCTCGTCGGCGATGCCCTCTTCCTTGGCCCATTCGTCGACCGGAATCTCCAGGCCGACGACGCGGTGCAGCTCGTCCTTGAGGCCGGCGACGTCCCACTGCTCCGCATAGGCGTGCTCGGGGACGTGCTTGGCGACCAGATCCTCGATGTAGGTGTGGCGCATGTCGGTGACGGTTTCGACCACGCTGTCTTCTTTCATCAGATCGATGCGCTGATCGAAGATCACCTTGCGCTGGTCGTTCTGGACGTCGTCGAATTTCAGCAGATTCTTGCGGATGTCGAAATTGCGCGCCTCGACCTTCTGCTGCGCCTTTTCCAGCGCCTTGTTGATCCACGGATGGATGATCGCCTCGCCCTCCTTGAGGCCGAGCCGGGTCAGCATGGTGTCGAGCTTGCCGGAGCCGAAGATCCGCATCAGATCGTCGTCCAGCGACAGGAAGAACTTCGAGCGGCCGGGGTCGCCCTGACGGCCGGAGCGGCCGCGGAGCTGGTTGTCGATGCGGCGGCTCTCGTGGCGCTCCGAGCCGATGATGTACAGGCCGCCGGGGCGCTTGGCGGTCTTGGCCGGCTTGCTGCCCTTGGCGGGCTCGATCTCGATCTCGTCCTCGGCGTTGAGCACGATGTCGCGGAAGCGCTCGATGTCGGCCTTGATCTGCTCGACCTTGGCGGCCTTCTCGGCCTCGTCGGTGATCCCGGCGGTCTCCTGCGGGATCCGCATTTCCAGCGAGCCGCCGAGTTTGATGTCGGTGCCGCGGCCGGCCATGTTGGTGGCGATGGTGATCGCGCCGGGCACGCCGGCTTCGGCGACGATATAGGCCTCCTGCTCGTGGAAGCGCGCATTCAGCACCGCGAACAGCTTGGCCGGCTTGCCGGCGCGGGCGGCGGCGTAGAGCTTGTCGAGCCCCTTCGGATCGCCGAAATCGATCTGCTTGTAGCCGTTCTTCAGCAGCAGATCGGCCAGCACCTCGGACTTCTCGATCGACGCGGTGCCGACCAGCACCGGCTGCATACGCTTGTTGGCGCGCTCGACCTCTGCGAGGATCGCGGCGTATTTCTCCGCCTGCGTGCGATACACCTCGTCGTCCTCGTCGAGACGCGAGATCGGCAGGTTGGTCGGGATCTCGACCACTTCGAGCTTGTAGATGTCGTAGAATTCGTCGGCTTCGGTCGCCGCCGTGCCGGTCATGCCGGCGAGCTTGCCGTACATCCGGAAGTAGTTCTGGAAGGTGATCGAGGCCAGCGTCTGGTTTTCCGGCTGGACCGTGACGTGTTCCTTGGCTTCCAGCGCCTGGTGCAGGCCTTCCGAATAGCGCCGGCCCTGCATCATGCGGCCGGTGAACTCGTCGATGATCACCACCTCGTCGTTGCGGACGATGTAGTCCTTGTCGCGCTGGAACAGCGTGTGGGCGCGCAGCGCCTGGTTGATGTGGTGCACCACCGAGACGTTCTCGACGTCGTACAGCGACTCGCCCTTGAGCTGGCCGGCGTCGCGCAGCAGCGTCTCGATCTTCTCCATGCCGGCTTCGGTCAGCGCCACCGAGCGCTGCTTCTCGTCGACGTCGTAGTCCGACTTGTCGAGGCTCGGAATGAAGGTGTCGATGGTGTTGTAGAACTCGGAGCGGTCGTCGAGCGGACCGGAGATGATCAACGGGGTGCGCGCCTCGTCGATCAGGATCGAGTCGACTTCGTCGACGATGGCGAAGAAATGGCCGCGCTGGACCATGTCCTCGAGCCGGTACTTCATGTTGTCGCGCAGATAGTCGAAGCCGTATTCGTTGTTGGTGCCGTAGGTGATGTCGCAGGCATAGGCCTTCTGGCGCTGACCGTCGTCGAGGCCATGCACGATCACGCCGGTCGACATGCCGAGGAAGCTGTAGATCTGGCCCATCCAGCCGGCGTCACGGCTGGCGAGGTAGTCGTTGACGGTGACGACGTGGACGCCCTTGCCGGCCAGCGCGTTGAGATAGCAGGCCAGCGTGGCGACCAGCGTCTTGCCTTCGCCGGTCTTCATCTCGGCGATGTCGCCCTCGTGCAGCACCATGCCGCCGATCAGCTGCACGTCGAAATGGCGCTGGCCGAGGGTGCGCTTGGCGGCCTCGCGCACGGTGGCGAAGGCCGGCACCAGCAGATCGTCGAGCGTCTTGCCGGCGGCGAGCTGGGCGCGGAACTCATCGGTGCGGGCGCGCAGCGCCTCGTCGGACAGCGCCGCGACTTCCGGCTCCAGCGCGTTGATGGCGGCGACGCGGGCCTGGTACGCCTTGATCCTGCGATCGTTCGAAGAGCCGAAGAGTTTGCGGGCGAACGCGCCGATCATGCCAGCTTCCTGTCCTTGCGATGTGACTTCGCAGCCTGTCTGCCGTTCACGCGAGCCGTATCAACTCATCGTGACGCCCAGCCACCTATCGGGATACAGGCGCAGCCGCGAAACCATCGGTATTCCAGCAATCGAGGGCCGGCGGTCGGCCGTGGCCGTCCGACGACCTTGATACCCGTGCTAGTGGCGGCAGAGATATGGCTGGGGTAGGGGGATGTCAACGCGCGGCCCGGTGACGGAATTCATCATTTTGACAGAGTTTTCGCGTTGCCAAGGCTCCGTGATTGGGTGACTGTCCCGCCGCCCCCGACACCCCGGCTTTCAGAACAAGGATTTTCCATGACCCCTGCGTCACCCGCAGCCCGTTCGGCCCTGCGCTCCGGCATCATCAGCGCGGCCGCGACCGGTTGTCTCGCTTTTGCGCTGCTCGCGAGCCCGATGGCGCGCGCCCAGGACGCCAACCCGGTGCTGGCGAAGGTGAACGGCGCTGAAATCCGCCAGAGCGACGTCACCCTCGCCGAGGAAGAGCTCGGCCCGAGCCTGGCCCAGATGGACCCGGCGACCAAGAAGGAAAACGTCCTGTCGTTCCTGATCGATATGAAGATCGTCGCCAAGGCCGCCGAGGACAAGAAGATCGCCGACCGTGCGGAGTTCAAGAAGCGGCTCGAATTCGCCCGCAACCGCCTGCTGATGGACGATCTGCTCGGCGTCGAGGGCAAGGCCGCCACCACCGACGAGGCGATGAAGAAGGTCTATGAGGACGCCGCCAAGCAGATTTCCGGCGAGCAGGAAGTCCACGCCCGCCACATCCTGGTCGAGACCGAGGACGAGGCCAAGGCGATCGCCGAGGAACTGAAGAAGGGCGCCGATTTCGCCGAGCTGGCGAAGAAGAAGTCCAAGGACCCGGGCGCCTCCGACGGCGGCGATCTCGGCTTCTTCACCAAGGACCAGATGGTGCCGGAATTCTCCGCGGTGGCATTTGCGCTGGAGCCCGGCAAGATCTCCGACCCGGTGAAGAGCCAGTTCGGCTGGCACATCATCAAGGTCGAGGAGAAGCGCAACCGCAAGCCGCCGACCTTCGACCAGGTCAAGCCGCAGATCGAGCAATACGTCACCCGCAAGGCGCAGTCGGACTACGTCACGCAGTTGCGTCAGGCCGCCAAGGTCGAGCGGCTCGACAAGCCGGCCGAGCCGGCCGCTTCCCCCGCCGACGCGGCAAAGCCGGCCGAGCCGGCGGCCAAGGCCCCGGCGAAGAAGTAATCTTCGCTTTCGGGCAAGTTGTGAATGATTTCAATGGCCGGGCTCGTCCCGGCCATTGTCGTTTCAGGTTGTCTTCGGCAGCTTCGCCTTCAGCGCATACAGCGCGTCGAGCGCTTCGCGCGGGCTCAGTTCGTCCGGATGCAGCGCCTGCACGGCCGCGATCAGTTGCTCGGCCTCGCTCGGCGGCGATGGCTCGGCCGGGGCGCGGGCTGTGATCGCAAACAGCGGCAGGTCGTCGATCAGCGCCTTGGGCTGGCCGCGGTCGTTGGCCTCAAGCTTGGCCAGCACCGATTTCGCCCGCGCCACCACGGAGGCGGGAAGCCCGGCGAGCTTGGCGACCTGGATGCCGTAGGAGCGATCGGCCGAACCCGGCAGCACCTCGTGCAGGAACACCACCTCGCCGCGCCATTCCTTGACCCGGACGGTGGCGTTGAACAGCCGCGGCAGCTTGGCCGACAGCGCGGTCAGCTCGTGATAATGCGTCGCGAACAGCGCGCGGCAGCGGTTCTGCTCGTGCAGATGCTCGATCGCCGCCCAGGCGATCGACAGGCCGTCGAAGGTCGCGGTGCCGCGGCCGATCTCGTCGAGGATCACCAGCGCCCGCTCGGTCGCCTGGTTGAGGATCGCGGCGGTCTCGACCATCTCGACCATGAAGGTGGAGCGGCCGCGCGCCAGATCGTCGGCGGCGCCGACCCGCGAGAACAGCCGGTCGACGATGCCGATCCGCGCGCGCGCCGCCGGCACATAGCTGCCGGTCTGCGCCAATAGCGCGATCAGCGCGTTCTGGCGCAGGAAGGTCGATTTGCCGGCCATGTTGGGGCCGGTCAGCAGCCAGATCTGGCCCGAGGCTTGCGCCGGGCCGGGAGAGAGATCGCAGGCATTGGCGATGAACGGTTCGCCCGCTCGCTTCAGCGCCTGTTCGACCACCGGATGCCGGCCGCCTTCGATCGCGAACGACAGCGACTGATCGACCTCCGGCCGCACGTAGTTGTCGTCGGAAGCAAGCTTCGCCAGCGCGGTGGCGACATCGAGCAGCGCGAACGCATGGGCAGCGGCGCGCAGATCCTCGCCCGCCGTCTCGATCAATGCTGCGAGGCGATCGAAGATTTCGAGTTCGAGCCCGAGCGCGCGGTCGCCCGCATTGGCGATCTTGGCCTCGATCTCGCCGAGTTCGGCAGTGGTGAAACGGACCTGGCCGGCCAGCGTCTGGCGGTGGATGAAGGTGGCGTTGAGCGGCGGCGCCATCAGCCTGTCGCCGTGCTGCGCGGTCACCTCGACGAAATAGCCGAGCACGTTGTTGTGCCGGATCTTCAGGCCCTTGACGCCGGTGTCGTCGGCGTAGCGCGCCTGCATCGCCGCGACCACCAGGCGCGAGGCGTCGCGCAGCTTGCGGGTTTCGTCCAGCGCCGCCTCGTAGCCGTCGCGGACGAAACCGCCGTCGCGCTTTTGCAGCGGCAGATCGTCGGCGAGTGCGCGGCCCAGCTCGTCGCACAGATCGCGCGACGGTCGCCGCAGCGCCGCCATCGCGGCGGCGATCTCCTGCGGCGGTGCGGTGAGTTGCGACAATTGTTGCAGCCCCTGATCGGCGGCGACGATGCCGTCACGCAGCGACGCCAGATCGCGCGGGCCGCCGCGGCCGAGCGACAGACGCGCCAGCGCGCGGGCCATGTCGGGCGCGGCGCGCAGCGCGCTGCGGATCTGCTCGCGCAACGCGGGCGCGACGACGAAGACTTCGACCGCATCCAGCCGTCGCGCGATCGCGGCCGCATCGGTCAATGGCGCGGCGAGGCGTTGGGCGAGGAGCCGCGAGCCCGCGGCGGTGACGGTGCAGTCGATCGCATCGAGCAGCGAGCCGCGGCGTTCGCCCGCCAGCGTCCGCGTCAGTTCGAGATTGGCGCGCGTCGCCGGATCAATCGCCATGGTCGCGCCGGTGGCCTCGCGCGACGGCGGCGACAAAGGCGGTCGTTTGCCGAGCTGGGTGCGATCCACATAGGTGACGCAGGCGGCGGCCGCCGCGGCTTCCAGCCGCGACAGCGCCGCGAGGCCGTCCATGGTGGCGACCGCGAAGTAATCGCACAGCCGCCGCTCGGCGGTGGCACTGTCGAACACGTCGCGGGTCAGCGGCGTCACGGCGGCGAGTTCGCGCAGGCTCGGCCCCAATTCGGCATCGCTGTACAAAGCGTCCGAGACGATCGCCTCGTTCGGATTGATCCGCGCCAGCGTCGCCGACAATTCGCCGGTGGCGCATTCGGTGACGCTGAATTCCCCGGTCGAGATGTCGATCCAGGCGAGACCAATGCGATCGGTCCCGCTGGAGCCGCGGGCGCGGGCGATCGCCAGCAGATAGTTGTTGGCGCGGGCATCGAGCAGTGTGTCTTCGGTCAGCGTGCCGGGCGTGATCAGCCGCACCACGTCGCGCCGCACCACGCTCTTGCGGGCGCGCGCCGCGGCCGGGTCCTCGGTCTGTTCGCAGACGGCGACGCGATGGCCGAGCGCGATCAGCCGGTGCAGATAGTCGTCGGAACGCTCGACCGGCACGCCGCACATCGGGATGTCCATGCCCTGATGCTTGCCGCGCTTGGTCAGCGTGATGCCGAGCGCGCGCGAGGCGATCTCGGCGTCCTCGAAGAACAATTCGTAGAAATCGCCCATCCGGTAGAACAGCAGGAGGCCCGGATTGGCGGCCTTTATCTCATGGTACTGCTCCATCATCGGCGACACCTTCGCCGGCGGCTCGGCGGGCGCAGGCAGATCGGGCGGCGGAGCGATGTCGGGGTGGATGGTCATGACCCGATGCATAGCAAAATTCCGCCCCGGCTTCCTACCGCGCCAACGCCGCCATGCACGGTTTCCGCACGCCGATACGTTCAGTGCAGGTGCCGCAGAACGTCGATGAAGGCGCGAAGACCAGCGGGGACGTGGCGATGGCCGGGGTAATACAGGAACAGCCCCGGGATTTTCGGACACCACTCATCGAGCACGCCGACCACGGCGCCGCGCGAGAGATAAGGCTGCGCGGTCCGGTCCGGCACATAGGCGATGCCGAGGCCGTCGGCAGCGGCCTCGACCATCAGTTCGACATGGTCGAGCGTCAACGGACCGGCGACATCGACCGCCAATTCCTGGCCGTGACGCGCGAATTCCCAGCGGAACAACTGCCCGCTCTTCAACCGGAACCGGATGCAGGCGTGATGGACGAGGTCATCCGGGGTCCGCGGCGGCGGGTGCGCGGCGAGATAGCCGGGCGACGCGACCGCGACGAACCGGATCGCGCCGCCGAACCGCACCGCGACCATATCGCGCGGCACCGCCTCGCCGATCCGGATGCCTGCGTCGAAGCCTTCCGCGACGATATCGACCAGCCGCGCCTCGGTGACGAGATCGAGCGCCATCTCGGGGTGGCGCGCAAAAAACGCCGGCACCACGGTTTGCAGCAACAACCGTACCGCGCCCTCGGCGGCATTGATGCGCAACGTGCCGCTCGGCCGGCTGCGCCACGCCTCGAGGTCCTGCAAGGCGGCGTCGAAATCGCGCAGCACCGGATTGAGCCGGCCGAGCAGCCGTTCGCCGATCTCGGTCGGCGCAACGCTGCGGGTGGTCCGGTGCAGCAGTCTCACTCCGAGATTGGCCTCCAGGGTTCGCATGATGTGGCTCAGGGTCGAGGCGGACACCCCCAAGTCATTGGCAGCCTTGCGAAAACTGCGATGAGCCGCGATCGCAGCGAAAGCTGTGAGGTCGGAGAGATCCGGCTTGGCATTCATGGGAATTTTTCACCAGATCATCCAAGATTGCGCGGATAGTAGCACGAATGTCTTCCGCCTAACTGATTCATCGATGGCCGCATCGGGCGGCCCCGTCCAAAGGCGATCGCCATGACCTCTACGCCCCGCACCTGGTTCATCACCGGCACCTCGTCCGGCTTCGGTCGGGCGATGACCGAGCAACTGCTGGCGCGCGGCGACCGTGTCGCCGCCACGCTGCGCAGGCCGGACGCGCTCGACGATCTCGATCAGCACTATGGCGACCGGCTCTGGATCGCGCAGCTCGACGTCACCGACAGCGCGGCGGTCAGCACTGTGGTCGAGCGCGCGTTTGCCGAGCTCGGCCGCATCGACGTCGTGGTCAACAACGCCGGCTACGGTCTGCAGGGGGCGGCGGAGGAACTGAGCGACGCGCAGATCCGGCATCAGATCGACACCAATGTGATCGGCTCGATCCAGATTGTGCGCGCGACCTTGCCGCATCTGCGAGCCCAGGGCGGCGGCCGAATCCTGCAGCTGTCGTCGATGGGCGGCCAAGTGACGTTCCCCGGCCTCAGCCTGTATCACGCCTCGAAATGGGCGATCGAAGGCTTCATCGAAGCGGTCGCCCAGGAGGTGTCACCGTTCAAGATCGGCTTCACGATTGTCGAGCCGGGCGCTGCACGCACTGGCTTTGGCAGTGGCCTGGTCAATGCCGAACCGCTCGCGAGTTACGACGACACCCCGGTCGGCGAGATCCGGCGGGCGTTCGCGGCTGGTTTATTCCCTGTGCCAGGCGACGCGCAGAAGATGGCACAGGCGATGATCGACTCGGTCGATTGCACGCCGGCGCCGCTGCGCCTCACCCTCGGCAGCGATGCCTACGCCATGGTGCGTGCCAACCTGGTCGAGCGGCTCGCTGCGCTCGATGCACAGAAGGCCGTTGCGCTCTCCACGGATCGCGACGGCTGAGCGTGCATTGACCACGTCGGCCGGCCTTCCTAAGAGTGCCTTTCAATTCCGGCCCTCAGCCCGGAATCGCCAGCAAGGGAGAGAACCATGGCCGACGTCTTCATCTGCGACGCAGTGCGCACCCCAATCGGCCGGTTCGGCGGATCTCTCGCCAAAGTCCGTGCCGACGACCTCGCCGCGGTTCCGATCAAGGCGCTGATGGCCAAGCACCCCGATCTCGACTGGAGCGCGGTGGACGAGGTGTTCTTCGGCTGCGCCAACCAGGCCGGCGAAGACAACCGCAACGTCGCCCGGATGGCGACGCTGCTCGCGGGCCTGCCGGATTCGGTGCCGGCCCAGACCCTCAACCGGCTGTGCGCCTCCGGGCTCGACGCGGTCGGCGCCGCGGGCCGCGCGATCCGCGCCGGCGAGATCGATCTGGCGATTGCCGGCGGCGTCGAATCGATGACACGGGCGCCGTTCGTGATGGGCAAAGCCGGCGAGGCGTTTTCCCGCCAGGCGGACATCTTCGACACCACGATCGGCTGGCGTTTCATCAATCCGCTGATGAAGGCGCAATACGGTGTCGACGCGATGCCGGAGACCGGCGAGAACGTCGCCGAGGAATTCCAGATTTCGCGCGCCGATCAGGACGCCTTCGCGATCCGATCCCAGCAGCGCGCAGGCGCCGCCATCGCCGCCGGTTACTTCGCGCAGGAGATCGCGCCGGTGTCGGCGCCGGGCGGCAAGGCCGGTCCGATCATCGTCGACAAGGACGAGCATCCGCGCCCGGAGACGACGCTGGAAGGCCTCGCCAAGCTGAAGCCGATCGTGCGCAATCCCGGCACGGTGACCGCCGGCAACGCCTCGGGCGTCAATGACGGCGCTGCGGCGATGATCGTGGCCTCGGAGGCTGCGGTGAAGAAACACGGCCTGACGCCCCGGGCGAAGATTCTCGGCCTCGCCTCGGCGGCAGTGCCGCCGCGCATCATGGGCATCGGCCCGGTGCCGGCGACCCGCAAGCTGATGGAGCGGCTGGGGCTGAAGATCTCCGACTTCGACCTGATCGAGCTCAACGAAGCCTTCGCCTCGCAGGGCATCGCCTGCCTGCGCCAGCTCGGCGTCGCCGACGATGCCGATTTCGTCAATCCGCATGGTGGCGCGATCGCGCTCGGCCACCCGCTCGGCATGAGCGGCACGCGGCTGGCGCTGACGGCGGTGCACGGCATGGAAGCCCGCGGCGGCAAATTGGCGCTGGCGACGATGTGCGTCGGCGTCGGCCAGGGCGTCGCGATGGCGATCGAGAAACTGAACTAAGCATCTGCGGCGGGGGCGTCTCGCACGGGCCGGAACCGGCGCGGCGCCCCGACCGCTTCGCATTCCGCAACAGCCCCGCGTTCCGCAAGACTTGTGCCGGGAGACGCCGTAAACTATCGGTGGTTGCTGCTGCGTTGAGGCACCTGCTGCGTTGAGGCAATGCGATGACTGCTTTGAAGCCGGCCTTTCCCGCCCCCGGTCACGATCACGACCGTTGTGCCGCCGAAGGCATCGAGCACGCCGAACGGATCTGTGCGGACCGCTCACAGAACCTGACGCCGATCCGGCGGCAGGTGCTGCGGGCGCTGCTGTCCAGCCATCGCCCGCTCGGCGCCTATGAGGTGATCGACGAACTGGCGCGCGTGATGCCGCGCCCGGCGCCGATCACGGTGTATCGCGCGCTCGACTTCCTGATGCAGAACGGGCTGGTGCACCGGATCGAAAGCCGCAACGCGTTTCTCGCCTGCGGCCGCGAACACGACGACGCCTCCGCGGTCGCTTTCCTGATCTGCGAATCCTGCGGTTCGGTCGGCGAGATTCCCGCCACCGCCGTGGCGCAGAGTCTCAGCGAGGCGGCGCGCCAGACCGGCTTCACGCCGAAGCTCTCGGTGGTGGAAATCACCGGCGTCTGCGGGCATTGCCAATCCACCTGACGCAGTCTACGCCTTGAACAACCGGGAGGAGCGTTGCTCGCACGCGAGCACGCCCGCGACAACACGGCGGCAAGCCGGAGGCGCAATGTCGATTTTCTCTTTCGCCGCACAGCAGACATCCGGCCGATGTCGGCACAGATAGGCGGCGCGGCTGCCCGGCCGCTGACCGCGGGCGCGATCGCCCTGATGCTGCTGTGCTGCTTCAGCTGGGGCTTCAACCAGATCGCCGTGAAGCTAGTGCTGCCGGACATCCCGCCCTTCCTGCAGGCGGCGATCCGCTCCGCCGGAGCCATGATCGTGATCCTGATCATCGCCCGGGCGCGCGGCGTGAAGCTGTTTCAGCGCGACGGCACGCTGAAGGCCGGGCTGCTCGCCGGCGTGCTGTTCGGGCTGGAATTCGTGCTGATCTATTATGGATTGACCCTGACCACGGCGTCGCGCGGGGTGGTGTTTCTCTATGTGGCGCCGTTTGTCGTGGCGCTGGGCGCCTACCATTTCCTCGGCGAGCGGCTGCGCGCCATGCAATGGGCCGGGCTGGCGCTCAGCTTCGCCGGCGTGGCGGTGGCGATCGGGGTGCCGCAGCCCAATGTCGACGCCAAGGTGCTGCTCGGCGACCTGATGCTGGTCGGCGGCGGGGCACTGTGGGGTGCCACCACCCTGGTGGTGAAGGCGAGCCCGCTGCAGCGGGCCCCCGCCGAGAAGGGGCTGGCCTATCAGGTGGCGCTCTCGGTGCCGATTCTGCTGTTCGCGGCGCTGATTGCGGGCGAAACCATCGAGCAAACGCCCACCCCCCTGTCGCTGGCGCTGATGGCCTACCAGTCGATCTGGGTGGTGGGCCTGACCTTTCTGCTCTGGTTCGGCCTGGTGAAGACCTATTCGGCCAGCAAATTGTCGGCTTTTACCTTCTTCACCCCTTTATTCGGGGTGGCGGCGGGCTATCTGATCCTGCACGAACCGCTGACCCCGGCGTTCGGCTTCGCGGCACTGCTGGTCATGGCCGGGCTGTATCTGGTCAACCGGCCCGGCAAGGTTCCGGCTTTGTGAGGCCGGATCTTGCGGTTCCGGGCGGCGGTGGCCAAGTCATCCCGGGGTTCCTGCACCCATTGATCCATTGCTGACTGTCACCAAAACCTGATATTCCGGACGCCATGAACAAGCTCGAAAATCCGCTGCAGAACGACGTCGCCGGCCCCGCGCCGCGGCACAGGACCACCCAGGTCATGGTCGGCGATATCGCCGTCGGCGGCGGTGCGCCGATCGTCGTGCAGTCGATGACCAACACCGACACCGCCGACATCGACGGCACCATCAAGCAGGTCGCGGCGCTGGCGCGCGCCGGCTCCGAGATGGTCCGGATCACGGTCGACCGCGAGGAAGCCGCCGCCGCCGTGCCGCATATCCGCGACGGCCTGCGCAAGCTCGGCCTGACCACGCCCTTGATCGGCGACTTCCATTACATCGGCCACAAGCTGCTCGCCGAGTATCCGGCCTGCGCCGAAGCGCTCGACAAATACCGGATCAATCCGGGCAATGTCGGCTTCAAGGCCAAGCGCGACACCCAGTTCGCCGACATCGTCGAGATCGCCATCAAGAACAACAAGGCGGTCCGGATCGGCGCCAATTGGGGTTCGCTGGATCAGGAGCTGCTGACCAAGCTGATGGACGAGAACGCCGCCTCCGCCCAGCCGCGCGACGTCCGCGCCGTGACCCGCGAGGCGATGGTGCAGTCGGCGCTGCTGTCGGCCGCCCGCGCCGAAGAGATCGGCCTGCCGAAGACCAAGATGGTGCTGTCCGCCAAGGTGTCGGCGGTGCAGGACCTGATCGCGGTGTATCAGGATCTGGCGTCGCGCTCCGACTACGCCATTCATCTCGGTCTCACCGAAGCCGGCATGGGCTCCAAGGGCATTGTCGCCTCCTCGGCCGCGCTCGGCATCCTGCTGCAGCAGGGCATCGGCGACACCATCCGGATTTCGCTGACGCCGGAGCCCGGCGGCGACCGGACGCTCGAAGTCCAGGTCGCGCAGGAATTGCTGCAGACCATGGGCTTCCGCACCTTCGTGCCGCTGGTGGCGGCCTGCCCGGGCTGCGGCCGCACCACCTCGACCACGTTCCAGGAACTGGCGCGCTCGATCCAGGATTTCATCCGCGTCGAGATGCCGAGCTGGAAGACCCGCTATCCGGGCGTCGAGAACCTCAACGTCGCGGTGATGGGCTGCATCGTCAACGGCCCCGGCGAGAGCAAGCACGCCAATATCGGCATCTCGCTGCCCGGCACCGGCGAAAGCCCGGCGGCGCCGGTGTTCGTCGACGGCGAAAAATTCCGCACCCTGCGCGGCGAGAACATCGCCGGCGACTTCAAGGCGCTGGTGATCGACTACATCGAACAGCGCTACGGCGCAGCGCCGAAGCCCGGCGCCGCCCAGATGGTGCCGGCGGCGGAGTAATACGCCTCTCCCGTACAATCACTTTGATCTTGCTCTCTGCGGTCATTTGGCCGCGGCGCTAGGATTATGTTAACCACAAAAGAACAAAATCAGAACGATTCGCCGCCGGGAAAAACGAGATGCAAAACCGTTCACATGCCGTGATGGCTCAAAGGGCCGAAGCCTCCGACAGTCCTGATGATTTTCCGACGCCTCCATGGGCGACGAGGGGGTTCATGGAGTATGTCATTGCAGATAAGGGTCCTTTCTCTAATATGACCGCCCTTGAGCCAGCTTGCGGAGCGGGGCACATGGCAAAAGTACTCAAGGAGTATTTTGGGGAGGTGCGCTCCTCCGATGCCTACGCTTATGGATACGCACCGGTTCGCGATTATCTTGACGTCCCTTACGAGGCGAACGCTGTGGACTGGGTGATTACTAATCCACCCTTTCGGCTCGCAGAGGAATTCGTTCACCGGTCGCTCATCGTAGCGCGAGTGGGCGTTGCGGTGTTGGTGAGAACTGTGTTTATTGAAAGCTCAGGACGATATCGTGCCCTGTTTGAGAAAAATCCACCTACAAAATTTGCTCAGTTTGTTGAGCGCGTACCAATGGTTCGGGGCAGATTAGACAGGAAGGCATCGACGGCAACAGGCTACGCTTGGCTGGTATGGGAGAAAGACGAACCGACTACGTCGCACCTGATGTGGGTACCTCCCTGCCGAAAGAGGTTTGAAAGAGATACAGACTACTCCTGATCGTCAAGTTCACGCGCGTCGGCGAGGCCCTGCTCGATATTCTGGAGAGCTTCCTCCAGAGCCGCCTTAGCCTGTTCCAGCGCAGCCACAGCCTTTTGCCCCGACCGCCCCGAAAGGTATGGTCCCGGCGCAGGAAGCTGATCAGGTGGGGCAGCAGCAACATACTCGAATTTCTTGCCGTTGGAGATTTCGCCTATTCTTCCGCCGTTAACACCGAACCATGCAGCGATATCGTGCTGGCGATCACCGCGCGCGATCATTCCTTTGACAACTGCCGCATCAGCGCTGCTCAATCGAATACCACTCGGCTCCGCTCTCACTTCTCGCTCCTTCACTTCCTGAAACGGGAACAAGGTTAGCTACTCGCTCGCTGCACGTCGACATATTTGTCGTTTGGACAGCCTACCAAATAGATGGAGCATCCTAGCCGGTGCACTAGCAGTTAGCGCTGCCCTCCGCTCCGAAACTCCCTGTTCGCCAAACTCGCCTCTTCCAGATCGAGGTCGCGCTCGATCCGTCGCCGCGCTTCGTCGGTGATCTTGCCGGCGCGGAGCTGGGCGTGGATGAATTGCCGCTCCGCCGCGATGAGTTCGCGGACCAGCGCGCGCGCATTGGCGGTCGCCGCATAGGCGGCGTCGTCGAGCGCCGTCGGCAATTGATGGGCGCGGATGTCGTGCCGCGCATGCAGCAGCGCCACCACCTCGTCGGACAATGCGCGATCGTTGGTCAGCGCGTCGAGCGATTGCAACGCGGCCGCCAGCGCCGCGCGCCGCGCCGCGATCTCGGCTTCGTGTTCGGCGATGTGCTCGCTGCGGCCGTCGCGGGTCAGTCCGAGCACGCCGACCAGCGCCGGCAGCGTCAGGCCGAGCCCGACCAGCGTGATCAGGATGACGCCGAAGGCGACGAACAGGATCAGGTCGCGATCGGGAAAGGCGGAGCCGTCCGGCAGCGCGAACGGCAGCGCCAGCGCGGTGGCGAGCGACACCGCACCGCGCACGCCGGTGAAGCCGACCACGAACACCGCGCGCCAGCTCGGCCGCCGTTCGCGCGTGCGAATCCGCTTGCTCAGCAGGCGCGGCAGATAGGTCGCCGGATACACCCACAGAAACCGCGCCACGATGACGATCGCCGCCACCAGCAGCGTCGCGACCACGATGTCGTCGACCGGAAGCCCTTTCGACCGCTCCAGGATCGCGCGCATCTGAAAGCCGGTGAGCAGGAACAGCAGCCCCTCGATCAGATAGATGATCAAGTCCCAGAAGAAGATGCCCTGCAGCCTTGTCGCCGCGGGGATCAGCAGCGGGCCGTTCCAAGAGATGTAGAGGCCGCACGCCACCGTCGCGATCACGCCGGAGCCGCCGAGATGCTCCGGAATCCAGTAGGCGATGTAGGGCGTCAGCAGCGACAGCGTGATCTCGATCCGCGGATCGCGCGCGGAGTGCCGGGCGCGCAGGCTGAGCCAGCCGACCGCAATGCCGAAGCCGATTTCGCCGGCGAGAATCGCCACGAAGGCACCCGACGCCTGCGGCAGAGAGAACATCCCGGTCATGATCGCGGCCAGCGCGAAGCGATACAGGATCAGCGCGGTGGCGTCGTTGGCGAGCCCCTCGCCCTCCAGCACCACCACGATCCGCCGCGGCAGACCGAGCCTGCGCGCGATCGCCAGCGGCGCCACCACGTCGGGCGGCGCGACGATGGCGCCGAGCAGGAAGCCGACCGCCCATGGTAGGCCGAGCAGATAGTGCGTCGCCACCGCGACGGCGCCGGCGGTGAAGATCACGCAGCCGATCGCCAGCAGGCCGATCGACCGCAGATTGGCGCGGAATTCACGCCAGCTCATCGCCACGCTCGCCGAATATATCAGCGGCGGCAGCACCAGCAGCAGGATCAGGTCCGGCGGCAGCTCGATCGCCGGCATGCCGGGGATGAACGCCAGCACGATGCCGACCAGCAGCCAGAGGATCGCCGGGGCCACGTGAAGACGGCGCGCCAGCAGCGCGGTCGCCGCCAGCACCGCGAGCAGGATCAGGAAAATCTGGAACTTCGCTTCCACCGGACCCACGATGTCGTCGGTCGAAGGACCGACGCCGACTGCATCGCCCGGCCGCCGGGGCAGGTCAAGAGAACCGCCTCGCCGCCGCCGGCCGCCGCGCTCGCGGCGACCGGATCATCAGCGTAACCATCGGATCAACCCGTCCGATTCAGCTTGAGCGGGCGCGCTAACCCTCCATTCACCGTCGGTGGACGGTACCTGAAGGGATTATACCTTTGGCAACGTTCGCAACGTTTTGTGGCGGCATGGGATCCGTGCATTCGATCACACACATTGGAACGGCGCTTGCCGAAACAAGCCGGCGCAGGCCGTTGCGGGCGGTGCCGCCGAAGCAGGCGGCTGAGCTGGCGATGTCCGCCTTCGCGGCGATCGATTCGGCGCTGGCGATGATCGCACCCGACGGCCGGATCATGATGGCCAATCCGGCCTTCGGTCGGCTGTTCGGCGATATTTCGTCGGAAGATCTGCAGGCGCGCCTGCTGATCGAGTCCTGGCGCAATCTGGAAGGCGGCGAACGCGTCGTGCTGTTTCCGGACGGCCGCAGCTTCCTGATCCGCACCAACATATTGCCCTCGGGCTATTTCGTTTGCGCCAGCGACATCACCGATCAGCTCGCCCGGGATGCACGCGATGCGCGGCTGGTGCGAACCGACCGGCTGACCGAACTCGGCAACCGCCGATTGCTGCGCGAGCGGCTGCAGGATCTGCTCGACAGCTCGCCCGCGGTCCGCGGCGACTGCGCCCTGCTGACCGTCGACCTCGACCGTTTCAGGGCGGTCAACGACGCCCTCGGCCGCAACATCGGCGACGCCCTGCTCTGTCTGGTGTCGAAGCGGATCCGCTCCGCGGTGTCCGACGTCGACATCGTCACGCGGCTGTATGGCGATCAGTTCGGCATCATTCAGTTCGGACGGGCGCAACCCGACTCCGCCGTCATCCTGGCCAAGCGGCTGTGCGATTTGCTGAGCCGCCCCTACATGCTGGAAGGTCAGCTGATCGACGTCACCGCCCGGGTCGGCATCGCGCCGCTCGCTTTGGAGGCGGCCGATGTCGACCAGGTCATGAAGAACGCCGACCTGGCGCTGAACCGGGCCCGGCAGGACCGCGCGACCGGCTATTGCGTGTTCGAATCCGGCATGGACGAGACCGTGAAGGCCCGCCGCGCGCTCGAGACCGATCTGCGCAGGGCGCTGGCGCTGCGCGAATTCGCGCTGGTCTATCAGCCGCAATTCGACCTGCAGACCCGCCGCGTCACCGGCTTCGAAGCGCTGCTTCGGTGGAATTCGCCGACCCGCGGGACCGTGTCGCCGCTCGACTTCATTCCGCTCGCCGAAGAGACCGGCATCATCAATCCGATCGGCGAATGGGTGCTGCGGACCGCCTGCCGCGACGCCGCCAATTGGCCCGCCGACATCACCGTCGCGGTCAACATTTCGGCCGTGCAATTCGCTCACCGCACGCTCGCCACCACCGTGCTGTCGGCGCTGTCGGACAGCGATCTCGATCCGCGGCGGCTGGAGCTCGAGATCACCGAAAGCGTGATGCTCGACGCGCGCGGCACCGCGCTCGGCGTCCTGCAGCGCCTCCGCGGCACCGGCATCCGCGTCTCGCTCGACGATTTCGGCACCGGCTACTCGTCGCTGGGCTATCTGCGCAGCTTCCCATTCGACAAGATCAAGATCGATCAGAGCTTCGTCCGCGGCACCGCCGAGGACCCCGGCAACCGCGCGATCGTGCGCGCGATCGCATCGCTCGGCCAGAACCTCGGCATGGCCACGGTCGCCGAAGGCGTCGAGACCGCCGAGCATCTGGAGCGCGTCGCCGCCGACGGCTGCACCCATGTGCAGGGCTATCTGATCAGCCGGCCGATTTCGCCCGAACAGGTCGACGGCTTCCTCGCCGCCAAGAGCGCCGAAGAAACCGAATGCCGTGACGATCCGTTTCAGGTCGCCTGAATGCCGGAACGGCACTATCGCTGCGTCTACTGGAGCCGGCAACGGATGGAAGGCGGGCCCGAACAGGTCGCGGCCGAGATCGAATCCATTCTGAGCGCAGCGCGGCGCAACAACCCGCACCTCGGCATCACCGGCGCGCTGGCGATCGGTCGCGGCGTGTTCGCCCAATTGCTGGAGGGCAAGCGCTACGCCGTCGAAATGGTGTTCGAGAAGATCCAGCGCGACGAGCGGCACGGCGAGGTCCAGGTGCTGGCCTTCGGGCCTGCCGACGAGCGGGCCTTCCCGCACTGGCCGATGGCCCGGCTCGAACCCGGCAGCGACGATCAGGTCCGGATCGTCCCGATCGGCGACGACACCGATGTCGGCGCGACCCATCCCGAAGCCCGGCGCCTGCTCGACATCGTCCGCGCGCTGGCCACCGAGTAGTCCGGTCGCCGCGCCGCGACCGGGCGTGGCGTGGCCGATCAGTTCTTGCGTTCGGCGACGAACCGGGCGGCGGCCCGCAGCACCTCGCCTTTGGCGCCGAACGGCGCCAGCGCCTCGTCGGCGCGCGCGATCAGATCGCGCACCCGCTGCTTGGCGCCATCGACGCCGAGCTGGGTGACGAACGTGGTCTTGCCGAGCGCGGCATCGGCGCCGGCCGGCTTGCCGAGCGCTGCGGCGTCGCCCTCGACGTCGAGCAGATCGTCGGCGATCTGGAACGCCTCGCCGAGCGCGCGGCCGTAATCGTCCAGCGCCTTGTAGTGCTCCGGCGACGCCTGGCCCAGGATGGCGCCGGCGACGCAGCCGTAGCGCAGCAGCGCGCCGGTCTTCATCTGCTGCAAGCGGGCAACGTCGACCGGCTCGCGGTCGCCGAACCGGCCCTCGCCGGCGAGGTCGAGCATCTGGCCGCCGACCATGCCGCCGAGCCCGGCGCAACGCGCCAGCACGCGGTTGAGATCGAGCCGTACCTTTGCGTCCTGGTGCACCTCGTCACGGGTGATGATGTCGAAGGCCAGCGTCAGCAGCGCGTCGCCGGCCAGGATCGCGGTGGCGTCGTCATAGGCCTTGTGCAGCGTCGGCCGGCCGCGGCGCAGATCGGAATTGTCCATTGCTGGCAGATCGTCGTGGATCAGCGAATAGCAATGGATGCACTCCAGCGCCGCGCCGACCAGCAGCGCGCCGGCGCGATCGACGCCGAACACCGCCGCGCTCTCCACCGCCAGAAACGGCCGCAGCCGCTTGCCGCCGCCGAGCGTCGAATAGCGGATCGCCTCCATCAGCCGGCGGGGGCGGGCGATCTCGTCGGGGAGCAGATCGTCGGACAACAATCGTCCGAGCAGGGCTTCGGTATCCTCGGCGGTGGCGTCGAGCCGTTTGGCAAAGTCGATGGTGGAAGTGCCGGTGGCCATTCGGAAGTGCTCCAGATAAATTCGGCCGGACCATTCATCATGGCACCGGCTTCGTCAATTCGGCGCTCGACCGGGCGGTGCATCAGGGGGCGCAAAGATGCCGGCCAATCCGACCCGCAACCTCGCGAGCCCTCCGACCGGCGCCGGGTCGGCATGAGGCGGCTGATCCGCGTCGCGCTGCTGACGCTGCTGCTGCTGGTCGCGGCGCCCTACGTGCTGACGCTGGTGTATGGCGCGGGCCAGCCGGTCTCGACGCTGATGGTCTGGCGTTGGTTGGCGGGCGCGACGGTGACCCGGCAATGGGTCGACATCGAACGGATGGCGCCGGCCTTGCCGCGCACCGTGGTGGCCTCCGAGGACGCCAAATTCTGCAGCCACAGCGGCATCGACTGGGACTCGGTGCGCGACGTACTCGACGATCTGCAGGACGGCGGCGAGGCCAGCCGCGGCGGCTCCACCATCACACAGCAGGTCGCCAAGAACCTGTTCCTGTGGCCGGGCCGCAGCGTGGTGCGCAAGGCGCTGGAATTTCCGTTGGCGATGTGGATCGACCTGGTGCTGTCGAAGCAGCGCATCCTCGAACTCTACCTCAACATCGCCGAATGGGGGCCGGACGGGCAGTTCGGCGCCGAGGCCGGCGCCGCCTATGCGTTCGGCCGCTCGGCCGCCCAGCTGACGCCGCAGGAGGCGGCGCTGATGGCGTCGATCCTGCCCAACCCGCGGGTGCGCAGCGCCAAGAAGCCCGGACCAGGCGTGCGCCGGCTCGCCGCCACCTATGTGGCGCGGGCGCGATCGGCCGAATTGCAGCAATGCTGGCGCGAAAATAGCGGCTCCTGAGGCGATTTACCTCCTCCGGCGGTCTAGCCATCCTGCAAAGCTTGCTCTATAAGCCCGGCCTAGCTTTACGCCTGCGCGCGAGCGCCGGGCCGTCCCGCCGTGGACGACGAGATCAATCCCGTCAAGGATCAACGATATGGCCGTTCCGAGAAGAAAAACTTCGCCCTCGCGGCGTGGCATGCGCCGGTCGGCGGACGCGCTGAAGCGCCCGACCTACGCGGAAGACAAGGATTCCGGCGAACTGCGCCGCCCGCATCATCTCGACCTCAAGACCGGGATGTACAAGGGCCGCCAGGTCATCAAGAAGAAGGACGCCTGAGCCAGGCTCAGGCGCTCCCGGCGCGGCCCGTCCGCGCCGCTTTGCGGGCTTGCAAGAAATCAGCGGCGACAGGCCCAATGACGTCGCCGATCAGCGACGTCGGGACGCGGATGTGATCCGAAGCCTTCGTCGCCGACGCCCGAATTCGTGCCAACTGTTGCGTTAGAGAGTATCCGCCGGGCGCCCGGACGGTCGCCCGCTGGTTTGTGGTCTTTCTGAACAACAGGCTTGTGCCGATGTCGATTATCGGTTTTCCGCTGCTGCTGATCCCGATCGCGATCTGCAATATCGTCGTTTTCCTGATGCCCGGCGTCGGATTCGACGTGGCGTTGACGCGTGTCGCGCTGCCCTCGGGCGCTGTCTGGACGATCACCGCCGGCGACATGCTGGTCGCGCTCGGCGCCTTGATGCTGCTGTTCGAGGTGATCAAGGCCGGCCGCGCCCGATATTTCACCGACCACCTGCTGTCGCTGCTGGTGCTCGGCGGCACGGTCGCCGAATTCGTCATCCTGCCGCAGTTCACCAACGCCACGGTGTTTCTGCTGGCGACGCTGATGCTGGTGGACTTCTTGGCTGGCCTTGCGCTGCGCCCGCGTCGGGCCCGCAAGGTCCGCGGCGCTCCGACGGCCAAACGCGATCAGCCGCAGCAGACCCCGGTCACCCCACCGCCCGCCACGGAAACACCCGCGCCAGCGGCGCCGGTCGCGGCGCAGTCGGCCGCGACCTCCGCGTCGATCTCGGCGGCCTCGATCGCCGAAGCCGTGCTGCTGGATCGGCCGCAGCCGGTCACGGCCGCCGCCGGGTCCGCTGCATCACCGCGGGTGCCGTCGCCCGGCCTGCAGCCGGCCGAAGACGCCGCGGGCGCTCAGCCGCCGCGCTGAACGACGTCCGGTCGGATCACGAGAAACGGCGGGTGCGGCCGGCCTGATAGGCCTTGGCGGAACGGTACGCCGCCGTCGCCTGGTCGGGCTCCGCGCGGTACACGTCGCGGGTCTGCGGATAGCCCCGCTCGACCGCCATCAATTGCGCGACGAAATTGGAGGACGGCCGGACCGCTCGGTCGGTGTAGCGGGTGCGCGGCTGCGCCGGCATCACCGGCGCCGGCACGAGCTCGATGAGCTCCGGCTCGGCGGCATCGGACGCCCCGAAATCACGGATGCCATCGTCGCTTTGATCGATCCAGATGTTGGCCATCGCACTCAACCTGCACCATTTCGGAGCAATCGCCCGGTGTCAGCGGTAGCATCGCAAGGACTATGCCGCGTCGCCTAGTATCGTTCCGAGGGACCGACTCAAATAGGTTTCCAGATTGTTAACGATCTCGCCCTAGCTTGAACAAGGTGCAGCGCTCTATTCTGCGGTGGAGAATCATCTGATCCCGTCCCGAAACGAGGCAGTTGTGTCGCCAGTCGATCCTACGGCCGCCCAGCCGATCGCGCCGACCGAGTCTCGCGGTCCCGATCCGGCGGAAATTCTGGCCGCGCTCGGGCAGGCGGCGTTCGTCTGGGAGCTCGCGACCGACGCTCTCGTCTGGACCGGCCCCGCAGCAGGGCTGTTTCAGGACATTCCCGCCGGAACGCTGGCGACCGGCGCCGGCTACGCCTCGCTGCTCGAGCCGTCGCGCGCGATCCGCGCCGACGCGCTGCTCAACGCCTCAGCCGCGGCCGGCGCGCATTGCGTGCCGTACCGGATCGAATACGGCGTCCGCGCCGCGACCTCGGCGCCGATCATCTGGATCGAGGAAAGCGGCCGCTGGCATCCGGGGCCCGACGGCCGGCCCGCGCGGGTCGAGGGCATCGTCCGCGTCAACAACGAGCGTCATGCCCGCGACCAGCAATTGCTGAAGCTGTCGCAGAACGATCCGCTGACCGGCGAACTCAACCGCACCAACCTGGTCGCGGCGCTCGCCGAGGCGATCGAGGAAGCCTCGCGCTTCCGCAACAGCCTCTGCTTCATGCTGATCGGCATCGACCATCTGTCCCGGATCAACGATTCGTTCGGCTTCGACGTCGCCGACGAAGTGATCTACACCCTTTCGCAGCGGATCCGCGCACGGCTGCGCGCCGGCGACGAGCTCGGCCGCTTCTCCGGCAACAAGTTCGGCGTGGTGCTGAAGGCCTGCACCATCGACGACGCCCATGTGGCGGCGGAGCGTTTCCTCGCCGCGATCCGCGACGAGATCGTGCCGACCCGGTCGGGCCCGGTATCGATCACGGCGTCGATCGGCGCGGTCAGTTCGCCGCGCCACGCCCGTACGGCCGAAGAGGCGATCAACCGCGCCCAGGAGGCGCTGGCCGCCGCGAAGCATCGGCGCTGCGGCGCGTTTTCGATGTGGCGGCCGAATGTCGAGCGCGACGCCCAGCGCCGGGTGAATATCCGCGTCACCGACGAGATCGTCACCGCATTGAACGAGCGCCGGATCGTGCTGGCCTACGAGCCGGTGGTCGACGTCGCGACCCGTGCGCCGGCGTTTCACGAATGCCTGGTCCGGATGCGGCAGAACGACGGCCAGGTGCTGCTGGCGCCCGACATCGTGCCGGTCGCGGAGCGGCTCGGCCTGATCCGGCTGGTCGATCATCGCGTGCTCGAACTCGTCGTCGCCGAACTCGCCGCCGCGCCGCAGATGACGCTCAGCCTCAACATCTCACCCGACACCACGATGGACGCCGACTGGTGGGCCGGGATCGAATCGCTAATGCTGGCGCACCCCGGCGTCGCCGAACGGCTGATCGTCGAGATCACCGAGACGGTCGCGATCCAGGACATCGAGGAGGTGCGCGGTTTCGTCACGCGGCTGAAAAAATTCGGCGCGAAAATCGCGATCGACGATTTCGGCGCCGGCTACACCTCGTTCCGCAACCTGCGCAATCTCGGCGTCGATATCGTGAAGATCGACGGCGCCTTCGTGCAGAACATCGCGCGCTCGGCCGACGACCGCGCCTTCGTCCAGACCCTGATCGATCTGGCGCGCAGGCTCGGTATCAAGACGGTGGCGGAATGGGTTCAGGACGACGAGTCGGCGCTGATGCTGCGCGACTGGGGTTGCGATTACATCCAGGGCCGGCTGATCGGGCTGGCGTCGCAGCACCGCCCATGGGACGGGCCGACCGCGGCGGAGACCGCCGCGGTGCGGGAGCGCGCGGCGAACTAATCGCCGACTACTCTTCCTTCTTCGGTTGATCGAGCGACATCCGGTCGAGCCGCTCCTGCATGTCCCGCATCTGCCGACGCAGATCGTCGATATTGTCGGCCTCGCGCACCGGCTCGACCGAGGTCGCATCGGCGTCCGTCTCGTGGCTCGGCTTGCGCGGCACGAACATCGAGAAGGTCTGCTGAAACAGCTCCATGTTGCGGCGGACGGTCTCCTCGAGCGGCGCGAACGGCGTCATGCTCAGGGTCGAGGTCATCTGCTTGCGGAATTTTTCCTGCTCGCGGGTGAGCGAATCGATCGACTGCTCGAGATATTTCGGCACCACCATCTGCATGCTGTCGCCGTAGAAGCGGATCAACTGGCGCAGGAAGGTGGTCGGCAGCAGGTTCTGCCCGGCCTTGTTCTCCTGTTCGAAGATGATCTGCGCCAGCACCGAACGCGTGATGTCGTCGCCGGTCTTGGCATCGTAAACGAGGAAATCCTCGCCGTCCTTCACCATCGTGGCGAGGTCTTCGAGTGTGACGTAAGTACTGGTGCCGGTGTTGTAGAGCCGCCGGTTCGCATATTTTTTGATTGTGGTTGGTTGGTCTGATTTCGCCATGGCACCCACACGCATGGAGGAAAGGAACCCGCCGCTCCCGACAGCGGGGCAGAACGCAATGCAATAAAGTAAGCACTTCCAATGCGGTTCGGCTACCGTTTTGTGCGCCAGGGTTAATCGGCGTGCATTCGGTGCCTTGAATGATGCCGCCGGCGTGACTTTATGGGCAAGAACGGCCGCGTCCCGGATTGACACGCGGGGACGGCATTCTCAGGATGGGGGCGACGCTGGCCGTCCCAACCGGCACCCGCCGTCCAAACAAACGCGTTTCAAACAACCCAAGCCCCAGGAGATGTCCATGTCGGACGATGTCGTCATCGTCAGCGCTGCACGCACCGCTGTCGGAAGCTTCAACGGCGCCTTCGCCAATACGCCCGCGCACGAATTGGGCGCCGTCGCCATCAAGGCGGCCCTCGAACGCGCGGGCATCGAGCCGGCGCGCGTCTCCGAAGTGATCATGGGGCAGATCCTCACCGCCGCACAGGGCCAGAATCCCGCCCGCCAGGCGTCGATCGCCGCCGGCATTCCGGTCGAGAGCCCGGCCTGGGGCGTCAATCAATTGTGCGGAAGCGGCCTGCGCACCGTCGCGCTCGGCTATCAGGCACTGCTCAACGGCGATTCCGACATCGTCGTCGCCGGCGGCCAGGAATCGATGAGCATGGCGCCGCATGCCCAGTATCTGCGCGGTGGCGTGAAGATGGGCGCGGTCGAATTCGTCGACACCATGATCAAGGACGGTCTGTGGGACGCCTTCAACGGCTACCACATGGGCAACACCGCCGAGAACGTCGCCAAGCAGTATCAGATCACCCGTCAGCAGCAGGACGAGTTCGCCGTCGCTTCGCAGCAGAAGGCCGAAGCCGCGCAGAAGTCCGGTCGGTTCAAGGACGAGATCGTGCCGTTCACGATCAAGACCCGCAAGGGCGACATCGTCGTCGACAGCGACGAATATCCGCGCCACGGTGCCACCATCGAGGCGATGACCAAGCTGAAGCCGGCGTTCGAGAAGGACGGCACCGTGACCGCGGCGAACGCCTCGGGCATCAATGACGGCGCCGCCGCCGTGGTGCTGATGACGGCCAAGCAGGCCGCCAAGGAAGGCAAGACGCCGCTGGCCCGCATCGTGTCGTGGGCGCATGCCGGCGTCGATCCGAAGATCATGGGCACCGGCCCGATTCCGGCGTCGCGCGCGGCGCTGAAGAAGGCCGGCTGGGCGATCGGCGATCTCGACCTGATCGAAGCCAACGAAGCCTTCGCGGCGCAGGCCTGTGCGGTGAACAAGGATCTCGGCTGGGACGTTTCCAAAGTGAACGTCAATGGCGGCGCGATCGCGATCGGCCATCCGGTCGGCGCGTCGGGCGCGCGCGTGCTGGTGACGCTGCTGCACGAGATGCAGAAGCGCGACGCCAAGAAGGGACTGGCGACGCTGTGCATCGGCGGCGGCATGGGCATCGCGATGTGCCTTGCGCGCGATTGACGCAACAATCAGCAACGCGACTCGGCACGATCTTTGCGGAGTTGCGCTGCACCACCGAATGTTCAAACGCCCGGCAGATTGCCGGGCGTTTTTGCTTGATGTTCGATCGGCGTGCGGATTTTATTCGAGACGACACAATCGAATTCTAGAAAAGCGAATTCTAGAAAAGAATGACTGCGGGAGGAATTTGAAAAATGGCGCGTGTGGCGTTGGTGACTGGGGGAACGCGCGGAATCGGTGCGGCAATCAGCAAGGCGTTGAAGGCGGCGGGCTATGCCGTCGCGGCGTCCTATGCGGGCAATGATTCTGCGGCGGAGAAGTTCAAGAGCGAGACAGGTATCCCGGTATATAAGTGGGACGTGAGTTCGTTCGATGCCTGTGCGGCAGGCGTCAAACAGGTCGAGGCCGATCTCGGGCCGGTCGACGTTCTCGTCAACAATGCCGGCATCACCCGCGACGGCGCGTTTCACAAGATGACGCTCGAGCAATGGAATGCGGTGATCAACACCAATCTCGGCTCGCTGTTCAACATGACCCGGCAGGTGATCGAGGGGATGCGCGCGCGCAAGTTCGGCCGCATCGTCAACATCTCGTCGATCAACGGCCAGAAGGGCCAGTTCGGCCAGGTCAACTACTCCGCGGCGAAGGCCGGCGACATCGGCTTCACCAAGGCGCTGGCGCTGGAGAATGCGCGCGGCGGCATCACCGTGAACGCGATCTGCCCCGGCTACATCAACACCGAGATGGTGCAGGCGGTGCCGAAGGACGTGCTCGACAAGGCGATCCTGCCGCTGATCCCGTGCAACCGGCTCGGCGAGGCCGAGGAGATCGCGCGCGCCGTGGTGTTTCTCGCCGGCGACGAGTCCGGCTTCATCACCGGCTCGACACTGTCGATCAATGGCGGCCAGTTGATGACGTGACGGCGGGCTGGCTTGGCGCGGCGACGCGTTCGCGATAAGACGCGCGAACCATGACGCCGCGCACCGCCACGCTGATCGGACTGTCGGCCATCCTGATGTGGTCGCTGCTCGCGGTGCTGACGGTGGCGACCGGGACGATTCCGCCGTTTCAACTCGCCGCGATGACCTTCGCGATCGGCGCGCTGGCCGCCGCGGCCGGATGGATCGTGCGGCCCGGCGCGTTCCGCGCCTTGAAGCAACCGCCGCTGGTCTGGGCGGTCGGCGTCGGCGGGCTGTTCGGCTATCACGCGCTGTATTTCCTGGCGCTGCGGCTGGCGCCGCCGGCCGAGGCCGGGCTTTTGAATTATCTGTGGCCGCTGCTGATCGTGCTGTTCTCGGGGCTGCTGCCGGGCGAGGGCCTGAAGCCGCACCACATCGCCGGCGCGCTGCTCGGCCTTGGCGGCACGGCGCTGTTGTTCACCGGCAATGGCGCGGCGGTCGATCCGGCCAATTGGGCCGGGCTGGCGGCGGCGTTCGTCGCCGCTTTCGTCTGGGCGACCTATTCGGTGCTGTCGCGGCGGCTGAAAGCGGTGCCGACCGATGCGGTGGCCGGCTTCTGCTTCGTCACCGCGCTGCTCGCCGCCCTGGTCCACGGCCTGATGGAATCGACGGTCTGGCCGGACGGCGCGACGCAATGGCTGGCGATCGCAGCACTCGGCATCGGCCCGGTCGGGGCCGCATTCTACGCCTGGGACATCGGGATGAAGCGCGGCGACATCCGCGTGCTGGGCGCGGCGTCCTACGCGACGCCGCTATTGTCGACCGGCTTTCTGATCCTCGCCGGCTATGCGCGACCGACCGCCACGCTGGCCCTGGCGGCGCTGCTGATCGCCGGCGGCGGATTGCTGGCGGCGAAGGACATGCTGCGCGGGCGCAAGTAATTACTGCTCGAGCACCATCTGGCCGTTGGCGTATTCGAAACGCTTCAGCTTCGACAGGAACGACAGGCCGAGCAGATTTTCCGACAGCGCCTCGTCCGGCAGCACCATGGCGTCGACGTCGCGCACGATCAGCCCGCCGATATCGAGCATCGCGATCCGCGTCCGCGCCGCCTTCACGGTGCCGTTGGCGGTCGTGACCCGGGCGGTGTACTCCGCCGGCCGCGGCCGCAGCCCGAAGCGCGCCGCCGAGCTTTCGTTGAGCGCCACCACCGAAGCTCCGGTGTCGACCATGAAGGCGAGACGCTGGCCGTCGATCCGGCCGTCGGTCTGGAAATGGCCGCGGGCGTCGCGCGGAATGGCGACGCTGCGGCTGCCCGCATAGGGCGCGGCGCCGACCGTCGCTTTGGCGACGCTGGCCTGCGCCGGCGCCGGCATGATGCGATCGGCGAGTTGCGCCATCGCCGTGCCGAGAACCACCAATGCCGCCGCGAAAATCATGATGCTACGCATGACGCATACTCACACAGACGAATGCCGCGCGATTGGATCACGCGGGCGCGACTGCTGCGACCGATGCGGCCCGCGCGCCCGGCTATTTTGCCGAAAAGGGTGAGCGAAGACTTAAAGTCGGGCGCGGAACTTCGCCCGCCGCCGGCTTATGTGCCTTTCGGCTTGGCGCGGCGGGTCGGCGGCGCGCCCGCCGGATCTTCCGGCCAGGGGTGGCGCGGATAGCGGCCGCGCAGATCGGCGCGCACCGCGGCGTAGGAGCCGCGCCAAAATCCCGGCAGGTCGCGCGTCACCTGCACCGGGCGGTGCGCCGGCGACAGCAATTCCAGCACCAGCGGCACCTTGCCGCCGGCGACGGACGGATGTGTCGTCAACCCGAACAATTCCTGCAGCCTGACCGCGATGGTCGGGCCCTGCTCGGCGGCGTAGTCGATCGGCAGGCGCGAGCCGGTCGGCGCCTCGAAATGGGTGGGCGCCTCGCGCTCCAGCCGCGCCCGCAAATCCCATGGCAGCAGGTTCATCAGCGCGTCGGACAGATCGCCGGCGGAGAACTCCTTCAGCCCGATCTTGTCGAACAGCGCCGGCACCAGCCACTGCTCGCGCTGCTCGGCGAGTGCTGCGTCCGAGAGGTCCGGCCAGGGCTCGCCCTCGGCCTTGCGCAAGAACATCACCCGGCCGCGCCATTGTTCGAGCGATTTCGACCAGGGCAGCCGCTCCAGCCCGGCCGCGACCAGCCCCTCGGCCAGCACCCGCGCGGTCTCGGCCGACGGCGTCAGCGCCCGCGGCGCCTCCGACAGCGTGATCGCATGCAGCACCCGCCGCCGCCGCGCCCGCAGCGCCATCGCGGCGCGATCGAACGAGACCTCGTCGGCGTCGGTGATCTGCTCGGCGAAATGCTGCTCGATCTCGGCCAGCGAAATCGGCGCCGCCAGCAGGATGCGCCCCTGCGCCGCCGTGCCGGTCAATTCCGCCACCGCCAGATACGGCGCCCGCGCCAACGCCGAAGTCTGCTCGATCATCGCGCCGCGGCCATTGGCGAGCACGAACGAGCCATTGCCGCGGTTCTTGGCGACGCGATCGGGGAAGGCGAAGGACAGGAGGACGCCGGTCGACAAGAACTGATCGCCATCTGCCTGTTGGGCAGTCCGCTGCCCCGACCCGCGGCGCGACTCCCCTCCCCCTTGCGGGGAGGGGTTGGGGGTGGGGGTGCCGCGGGCACCGCGCTCGTGGCTCCCCCCACCCGGCCGGCCTTCGGCCGTCCACCCTCCCCGCGAGGGGGAGGGTGAAGAGGCCCATCTCTCCGCCATCTGTCGCGCACTCGTCGCGCGCTGCGAGCGGTCGCGGCGGAACTGGTCGCGGCGATGATCGAGATCGACGCTGTCGCCGCCGAGGCCGCGCTCGGTGAGGATCGCGGCGATCTCGGCGGCCTCCTCGCCATGATCGAGCCGCGCCGCATCGACGATCATCCGCGCCAGCCGCGGCGGCAGCGCCATTGCACGCAACGACCGGCCCTCGTCGGTGATGCGGCCATCGGCATCGAGCGCGCCGAGTTCGCGCAGCAGCTCGCGCGCTTCCTTCAGCGCCGGGGCCGGCGGCGGATCGAGAAACGCCAACGTGGCCGGATCACTCACGCCCCATTGCGCCAGATCGAGCAGCAGCGAGGTGAGATCGGCGCTGAGAATCTCCGGCTGGGTGTAGGCCGGCAATGAGGCGGTCTGCGGCTCGTCCCACAGCCGGTAGCAGATTCCGGGCTCGATGCGGCCGGCGCGGCCGCGGCGCTGATCGACCGCGGCGCGCGAGGCCCGCACCGTCTCGAGCCGCGTCAGCCCGATATCCGGCTCGTAGCGCGGCACCCGCGACAATCCGCAATCGACCACGATGCGGACGCCCTCGATCGTCAGCGAGGTCTCGGCGATCGAGGTCGCCAGCACCACCTTGCGGCTCCCCTTGGGCGCCGGCTGGATGGCGCGGTCCTGCACGGCGGCATCGAGCGCGCCGAACAGCGGCACGATCTCGATCGACGCGTCTTGGACGCGCTCGCGCAGCATCGTCTCGGTGCGGCGGATTTCGGCGGCGCCCGGCAGGAACGCCAGCACCGAGCCTGAATCGCTGCGCAGCGCCGCGGCGATCGCTTCCGCCATCTGCCGCTCCATCGGCGCGTCGGAACGGCGGCCGAGATAGCGGGTCTCGACCGGAAACGCCCGGCCGAGGCTTTCGACCACCGGGGCATCGCCGAGCAGCTTGCCCACCCGGGCGCCGTCGATCGTCGCCGACATCACCAGAATGCGCAGATCCTCGCGCAGCCCCTGCTGGGCGTCGCGCGCCAGCGCCAGACCGAGATCGGCATCGAGCGAGCGCTCGTGAAATTCGTCGAACAGCACCGCGCCGATGCCGGTCAGTTCCGGATCGTCCAGGATCTGCCGGGTGAAGATGCCCTCGGTGACGACCTCGATCCGCGTCGCGCGCGACACTTTGGAGCCGAACCGGACCCGGTAGCCGACGGTGTCGCCGGCGCGCTCGCCCAGCGTCCTGGCCATCCGCTCGGCGCTGGCGCGGGCCGCGATCCGGCGCGGCTCCAGCACGATGATCTTCTGGCCCTTCAGCCACGGCGCATCGAGCAGCGCCAGCGGCACCCGCGTGGTCTTGCCAGCGCCGGGCGGCGCTACCAGCACCGCCGTGCTGTTCGCAGCGAGCGCGGCGGCGAGATCGCTGAGCGCGTCGTCGATCGGAAGTGGCGTGTCGAAGGATCGGGGCAAGGGCAACTCGACGGGTGAAACGGGCGGCGATGGTTAACAGACTCGTACCGCCGCAGCAAAGCGACGCACCCGCCGGATTGCGCCGAGAGCGGCATATTCCTTGATCGTCGAAACACTAATGCAACCGATGTGCCCGATGATACACGCAAGCCGCATCAGACAGGAACAGCGATGACCGCAAACGGCACAGATGTCCCGGCCCGCATGCACGGCGACCGCGTCGACTGGGTGGACTACGCCAAGGGCATCTGCATCATCATGGTGGTGATGATGCATTCGGTGCTCGGCGTCGAGGCCGCGGCCGGCCAGACCAGTTTCATGCACTACGTGGTCGAGTTCGCCAAGCCGTTCCGGATGCCGGATTTCTTCCTGCTGTCCGGCCTGTTCCTGGCGGTGGTGATCGACCGCGACTGGCGGACTTATCTCGACCGCAAGGTGGTGCACTTCGCTTACTTCTACATCCTGTGGGTGACGATCCAGTTTGCCTTCAAGGCGCCCTCCTTCGCGGCCGAGATGGGCTGGGCCGGCGTCGCCAAGCTGTACGCGCTGTCGTTCATCGATCCGTTCGGCACGCTGTGGTTCATCTATCTGCTGCCGATCTTCTTCGTCGTCACCAAGCTGACGCGGCGCGTGCCGCCGCTGCTGATCCTCGGCATCTCGGCGCTGCTGGAGTGGCTGCATCTGCAGACCGGCTGGATGGTGCCCGACGAATTCTGCGCGCGGTTCTTCTACTTTTTTGCCGGCTATCTGTTCGCCCGCTACGTCTTCGCGTTCTCCGACGCGGCGCGCGCCCGGCCGGCGCTGGCGCTGCTCGGGCTGGCGGCGTGGGCCGCCATCAATGCCGCGCTGGTCCATGCCGGATTCAGCGAGGCGCCGCTGCTCTCGCTCGTGCTCGGCCTCGCCGGCGCCGGCGCGATCATCGCCACCGGCACGCTGCTGGCGGAGAAGCGCTGGCTCGAGTCCTTGCGGTTCTGCGGCGAGCATTCGATCGTGATCTATCTCGCCTTCTTCCTGCCGATGGCGATCAGCCGGTCGCTGCTGCTGAAATTTGCGGGCTTTCTGGACCTCGGCGTGATCGCCATCCTGGTCAACATCGCCGGCGTGGTCGGCGCGTTGCTGATCTGGTGGCTGGCGATGAAGACCGGCGCCCGATTCCTGTTCGAACGCCCCGACGCCTTCTGGATCGCGCCGCGCAAGAAGGCGGTTCGGCTGCAGGCGGCGGAGTAGCTCGTCAACTTCGATACGGAGTAAGCGTCATCCTGAGGCGCCGTCGCGATAGCGACGGCCTCGAAGGATGGACCGCAAGCACGACCCTCGTCGCACATCCTTCGAGGCTCGCTGCGCTCGCACCTCAGGATGACGGGGCGCGCGCGGCTACGGCCGCTCCAGCGAAATCGAGGCGTGCCTCACCGCCACACATCCGCCTGCACCACCGCGTCCTCGCGCCAGGCTTCGCGCGCCGCCTTGTTGGCCATCCAGTTCGGCAGGAAGGTCAGCGCCTCGTCGAGGATGTGCGGGGTATGCAGGCCGGGCGAATATTCCAGCGCGCGCTTGTAGTATTCCTTCAACGCCGGCTTGAAGGTCGGATGCGCGCAATTCTCGATGATGACTTTCGCCCTGGCCTTCGGCGACAGTCCGCGCAGATCGGCCAGCCCCTGCTCGGTGACGATGATCTGGACGTCGTGTTCGGTGTGATCGACATGCGAGGCCATCGGCACGATGCAGGAGATCTTGCCGCCCTTCGCCGCCGACGGCGTCATGAAGAACGACAGGTAGCTGTTGCGGGCGAAATCGCCCGAGCCGCCGATGCCGTTCATGATGCTGGTGCCCATGATGTGGGTCGAATTGACGTTGCCGTAGATGTCGGCCTCGATCAGCCCGTTCATCGCGATCACGCCCAGCCTGCGGATCACTTCCGGATGATTGGAGATTTCCTGCGGCCGCAGCACGATGCGCTCGCGATAGAAATCGAGGTTGCGCAGGAATTCGTCGTAGCCGTCCGGCGACAGCGACAGCGCGGTGGCCGAGGCCAGCGTCAGCTTGCCCTTGCGCAGCAGGCTCAGCATGCCGTCCTGCAGCACCTCGGTGTAGGCCGTCATGTTCTCGAACGGGCCGCTCTCGAGCCCGGCCATCACCGCATTGGCGACGTTGCCGACGCCGGATTGCAGCGGCAGCAGGTTCGGCGGCAGCCGGCCTTTCTTCACTTCGTGGCCGAGGAAGTCGAGAATGTGTTCGGCGATCGCCTGCGAACTCTCGTCGGGCGCGGAGAACCCCGAATTGCGGTCGGGCAGATTGGTTTCGACGATGGCGACGATCTTCGACGGATCGCAGCGCAGATACGGCTCGCCGATGCGGTCTCCCGTGGCCAGGATCGGGATCGGCTTGCGGTGCGGCGGCAATTGCGTGCCGTAATACACGTCATGCATGCCTTCGAGCCGGAGGTCCTGCCAGGCGTTGACTTCGAGAATCACCTTGTCGGCGAGGTCGAGCCAGCTCTTGTTGTTGCCGATCGACGACGACGGGATCAGGCTGCCGTCCTCGCGGATGCCGGCGACCTCGACGATGGCGACATCGAGCTTGCCGAGAAAGCCGAACCAGACGTGCTGGGCGACGTGCGACAGGTGGATGTCGATGTACTCCATCCGCCCGGCATTGATGCGCTTGCGGCAGGTCGGATCGGACTGATAGGGCAGCCGCATCTCGATGCCGTCGACCTTGGCGAGCGCGCCGTCGAGCTCGGGCGCGGTCGAGGCGCCGGTCCACACCGAGACCTTGAACTTCTGCCCGCGGGCGTGATGCGCGTTGATGCGCTCGGCCAGCGCCAGCGGCAGCAGCTTCGGATAGCCCGCCCCGGTGAAGCCGCTCATGCCGACATTGGCGCCCGAGGGAATTTGGGCTGCGGCGTCGGCCGCCGTCATGATCTTCGAACGAAGGTGGGGCGCTTGGACGCGAGAGGCGGAAACGACCATCACGGCTCTTTCTGATCGGGGGCCAGCCGGGCCCGCGGAAGTGATTGATCCGATTCGTCTAATCGGTTCGCCGAAAAGAGCCATGCAACCAACGGCGGAGTGCCGTTGAATGCTGCGCTGCGATATTTCCGGGTGCGGTCCGGCGCACCGATCCGGCGCTGGATTCGCCTGGGTGCTAGCGCATTGATTCTACATGCGGCCGCGACGACGCAGGTCGGATCGAGCAATCGGGCGGGAGCTGGCGCGATAGATATGCCGCGCTTGCAATGCTGGCCCGCGCCGACAACGATTTCGTGCCCACAAGCAAAAGGGTGTGGTCGGGACCACAGACTCGAAAACCTCCGGCAGGGCATTGCCGGAGGTTTCTTGGAGGTCGTACGTGAACGAAAAAGTCGGGTTCGAACTCTTTCGAGCGCGGTCGCGGTTGCGACAGGCCGTACTATGTCATGATATTTGATTTTTGCAACAGTTAAGTTGCTCAGCTAATTGGCCTTCGGACGCTGCCGCCCGCGTGCGTCGAGGCGAACGAGAAACCCCGGCGGTCGCCCGCCGGGGTTTCGGATGCACGCGTTGAGGCGCGACCTTGATCAGAAGGTGCGCTGAACCCGGAGGTTGCCGCTCCAGGCGCCCTGGTCCTTGAGCTCGTAGGTCGCGGCCGGCTTGGACACCGACGACACCGCCGGAAGGGCGACGTTGCCGGAGTAGCTCTGGTCGAGATAGGTGTACATCACTTCGCCCGAGAACGTCAGGTTCTTGACCGGGGTCCAACGGGTGACGGTGCCGATCTGAGCGATCTTGAAGTCCGGGTTGCAGGTGAAGCCGACAGCCGTGGCGCAGATCTGGGCCGTCGCGGTGCCGTTGTAGTCGATCGAGGTGTACGAACCGAACAGCGAGGTCGACCAGTAGGGATTCCAGTTGTGGTTGAACGCGCCACGGACGCCCCATGCGGTGGTCTTGGAGATGCCGCTGCCGTTGCTGACGTCGGTGCCGGAGAACACACCATCAGCCACGCCCGCGATCGCGAGGCTCTGGTAGGCCGAGCTGGAGCTGCCGTACATCGCGAACGAGTTCGGAGACGAACCGCCGATCACGTAGCGGGTGGCGCCGTTCGAGTAGGTCGCGGTGAAGTTGATGCTGTCGCCGGGACCGGTCGGCAGGTTCTTCAGCGAAATTGCGCCCTGCACCGCGTAGCCCCAGGTATCGCTCGGATGACCCGAGGTCTCGAGGGCGGTGTTGTAGTAGCTGGCGCGAACCTGGTGAGCCGCGGCCGACACCTGGAACAGGCCCCAGGCCTGGTCGACGCGGATCTTGCCGACGATGTCGGGGATCTGCGAGCCGGCGTAGGAGTTGGTGCCGTAGACGCCGGTGGCGAAATTGGCCGCCGTCATGGTCGATGTGTTGTACAGCGCCGATTGATTGTAGGACGACGCATCTTCGAGCGAGATCGAGGCCGAGACGCCGTTGCCGAATTCGGCGGTGTAGGCGACCTGGTTGATGCCGGTGACGTCGTCATAGCCGCCGATCAGGAACGAGGTGTTGTTGCCCGGGTAGCCCGACCATGGCGTATCGAACTGCGACACCGCCTTGCCGAAGGTGAAGCCGGCGAACTGGATGAAGGCGAAATACACGCCGAGCGTGCCGCCGGCCGTGGAATCGGAGCCCGTGGTCCAGTTGAAGGTCGCGTCGAAATAGGTGCGGACCACGCCGTATTCGGTCGCGGTGCGGGTGTCGATGTTGATGTCCTGACGCGAACGGAACACATAGCTGTTGGCGTTGCGGCTCTTGGCGCCGGAGGTGCCGCTCCAGGCCGGGGAGTCATAAGCACCCGAGCCACCGAACGTGGCGTCGGCGCGCAGATAGCCGCCGAGCTTGATGCAGGTGTCGGTGCCGGGGATGTAGTAGAAGCCGGCGCCGTAGATCGAGCAGACCTTGACGTACTCGACGGCCTTGGCCTTCATCGGAAGATCGGCCGCCTGCGCGACGCCGGCAGTCAACAATGCCGCCGCCGTGCCCAGCGCCAGTCGTTTGATCACTCTCATTCAGCCCTCCAGGGTTGGTTGAAATGAGCCGGCCCCGGATTGCGTCGCCAGAGGCGGCCCTGTTACTGCGATGTGCACGCGCTTGGTGGGCGCGGCGCCCTCGTCAACGGGACGACTCTGTTGCCCACCCGTCTGGCCGTCATCTTCGTTGAATTTAGAAGATTAGCAACTTCGTTGATTTGATCAGATACTTATTCGCGGTCCAAGTGACTTTTGCGCAACATCGGGACCGCGCGCCGGCCGACCGCGGCGAACTACACGTCCGTCGATATTCCGCGAACCTGCACTCGGACAGGGCCTCGCGCGGTCCGCCCCCGGACTGGTGTCCGACAGGAGGGCATCGCGCGCCTGGTTTCGCAGCACGCGCCTGTTCCGGAAGCATTTCAGCTTGTGTCTGTAGCTGACTTAGTTTATTGAGAAACTATTATAAAAATTCAGCTTTTCCGGGCCGCATCCCAGCGATGAAGAAGCATATCAAAGATCCAATTGCCGGCGCGGCCGGACCGGAGCGCGATCTGACGCGTCGGTTCGCCTCGATCACCACCAATGTCGCCGTCTTTCTGGACGAGATCCGCCATTATCGCGCCAAGAACCTCGGGATCAGCGGCCCGCAATTCGCGATTCTGATGGCGGTGATGGATCTCGACGAGGGCGAGGGCGTATCGGTGCGGCACGTCGCCAAGGCGATGCACGTCGATTCGTCGTTCATTACCACCCAGTCCAAGCTCCTGGAGAAGAAGGCGCTGGTGCGCCGCAGGCCGGATCCGACCGACGCCAGGGTGGTGAAGCTGTCTCTCTCCGACAAGGCCTACAAGTCGATCGCGAGCTTCGCCGCCGAGGAGCAGTCTCTGAACGACTTCATCTTCGAAGGTTTGTCGAATGAATCGCTGGAGGATCTGGTCCAGCAGCTCACGGCGCTGAAATTGCGTCTCGAAAAGGCGTGCCTGAAGATCGCCGGCGGCTTCTAGACCGGACTGGCGGGCGCTCGGCCTTGCAATTGCTCGGTCAACCACTGAACGACGATCTCGGCGGCCGACGCCAGCGGCTCGGTCCGATCCGGCCCGGACGGTGCGAATTCCCGTAGATCGACATCGCGCGTCCCCGACCGCGCCAGCAATTGCCTGACATGCTCCGGATCGATGCCGTCGTTGGACCGGATCAGCATCAGCGTCGGACACCGGAGCGCGCGGACCGCGAGAGGCTCGATACTGCCGGCAGCTTCAAGCCCGCAGATCTGGTCGTGCTCCCACAACTGCCAGACTCCGGCATCGCAAACCGCCGCCGCCACCCGGCCATCGAGCGCAACGCCTCTGGCCACCATGGATGACGGCGATCCGTCCGCCACGACGGCGATCCGCTCGGCATCGACGCCGGCTCTCTCGTGCAGGTAGTCGATGGCTGCGACGATCGCCGTCTCGGGCGTCGCAGGCGGCTCTGCTTCCAGACTGCGTATCGGAGCGGGAAGATCGATGCCGAGCAGGCTCATCCCGGACTCGTGCGCCGACTGCGCAAACGCCGCGAGTAGTTGCTCTTTGCTGAGCCGGGATTCGCCGACGCAGAGAATGACCGGAACGTCGTCCGATGCCGGTGCGCCGGAGGCGACGAAGCAGCCTTCGATCGCATGTCCTTCGCGCCACGGAATCGAAACGATGTCTGCCTGCGGCGAGAGCGTGTCGATCCGGCCTCGTTGGGGCGCGAGCTCCTCTCCCGATCCGCGACCGCCGCCAAACTGATCCGACGAATCGAGCTTCGCAGCGAAACCCGCGCCGGGATCGGACACATCCCGCAACGGACGCCTCATTTCGGGCGCAACTACCAACCGACGATCTCCAAATTCCGCAGCCATGCGCGACCCCTGATCAAAACTCCGCCGGCCGGTGACTTCTCAGCTCGAGTTAGTTAGCTCGATCGCTTGCGAAGAGTTCTCGAATGACAAATCCGTGTCAAGCGACGCGCGGATGCAAACGCCCCGTGCCTGCGTATCGTCGGCCGCGGTGAGCTTCGCGGGCTACACATTGATAAGGAAACAGGCAGTCCGCATCGCGCCTGCGCGCAGTCATTCGCGCGCTGCGGACACGGCGCACCCGGGCCATGCAGCAGGACGCCTGAGGCGACGCTAAGCGTCGATGTCGATCACGGCGTCCGGCATCCCGCGATGCGCGCCCCGCGTGCACCGATCCGATCAAGCATCGACCGCACAGTCATCCATGTGCAGGCGCTTGGACGCCCGACCATGATCGCGGCGCACCTCGGATATGCCGGTGCCGTGCGCCGAGCCGTCGTCAGCCGATTGCAGGGGAGCTTCGAGATCGGGAGGCCCGCCGGGACACGCGATCGGGTTTGCGCATCACCGCGTCGCGAGGATTGGTGCCCCTGGCCGGGATCGAACCAGCACTCCTTGCGGAACTCGATTTTGAGTCGAGCGCGTCTACCAGTTCCGCCACAGGGGCCCGCGCTGCCGGGAGGCCCGGCGGCGAAGCGCGCGGACTATAGCGGGCGGGATTTCGGGGTCAACCCGGGGCCCGCGCGGCGGCGGCCGGGCGGCGGCCCCGGCCGTCACACCATGGTTTGATCTCGGGTTTGATCCCGGCCGCCTCGACACCGCCGCGACCGCGCGATACGACGCGGACCACATCTGGAGAAGCCCGTGACCGCCAGTCCCCTCGATCAGTCCGGCCTCGCCACCCGGCCGGCGCGCGCGGCCCGCGTGGCGCAGACCGTGGCACTGACGATCGGCGCCGTCTCGGTGGCGGCGCTGGCGACCGCGTGGTATTTCCAGCTCTTCCTCGACTTTCACCCGTGCCCGCTCTGCCTGGAGCAGCGCTATGCCTATTACGCCTCGGTCCCGCTCGCCGCGCTGATCGCGATCGCCGCGCGGCGCGAGGCCCCGGTCTCGCTGCTGCTGGCCGGCCTCGCCGTGCTGGCGTTGCTGGCGCTCGGCAATGCCGGGCTCGCCGCCTACCACGCCGGCGTCGAGTGGAAGTTCTGGGCCGGGCCGAGCGATTGCAGCGGCCCGGTGCTCGATCTCAGCCGTGCCGGCAGCCTGCTCGACCAGCTCGACAAGGTCACCGTGGTGCGTTGCGACGAGGCCCAGTGGCGGATGTTCGGCCTGTCCTTCGCCGGCTACAACGTGCTGCTGTCGCTCGCCATCGCGGCGCTCGCCGGCTGGGGGATCGGCCGGATCCGGCGCTGAACGCCCGCCGGCCAGCGGCCGTTTCGACCCGCCGATCGGTCGCATCTGGAACCAAAACACCCCGAGAACATTGTCAAATATCGTCATTCGGGCGGTTGGTGCGGGTTCTCGTTGAGGCTCTCGTGTGGCCAGCTTCTCTGCGAAGTGACACGACCTAGAATTGGCAGCTTCATGCCCTCCGAAACGAGGCTGGTCTCGCCGAGCGCCTCAGATGCTTCTCTCAATCGCCAGGACGAGCTGCCGTACCGTCGCCGCCAGCAGGCGCTGCTTCGGGAATTCGGGACGGCCGCCCTGCAGTCACGCGACTTCCGGCACATCCTGCAGCAGGCAGCCGGCCTCAGCGCCCGCGGCCTGGGTTGCTCCTACGCCAAGGTCCTCGAATACGAGCCCGGCGAAAAGCGCCTGATCGTGCGCGCCGGAATCGGCTGGCCCGCCGGCACGGTGGACCATGTGTCGCTCGGCGCCGACATCGAATCGCCCGCCGGCTACGCCTTTCAGACCGGGCAATCGGTGATCTCCAATCACCTGCAGAAGGAGACGCGTTTCCGGACGCCGAAACTGCTGGCCGACCACGGCATCAAACGTGCGATCAATGTGCTGATCCGGCGGGGCGGCGAGGGCGATACGGCGTTCGGCATTCTCGAAGCGGATAGTCCGGATCCGGGGCAGTTCGACGACGCCGACGCGGATTTTCTGGCCGGCTTCGCAGGCCTGCTCGGTATCGCGATCGAACGCCAGCAAGCCGACGCCAAGCTTCAGGACGCGCTCGAACACGAGGCCCTGCTGACGCGCGAGATGAGTCATCGCGTCAAGAACAGCCTCACCTCGGTGGTCGGCCTGCTGCGGGTCCAGGCGCGCGGTTCGGAGTCCGCCGACGTGAAGAACGCATTGGAAAATGCGGCGATGCGCGTCGCCTCGATCGCGGAGGTGCACGATCATCTATGGCGGGGCAGCAAGGTCGGCTTCGTCGACCTGTCCGACTTCGTCGGCCATCTGTGCAAGAACCTGCAGAGCTCGGCGCCGGAACATACGCTTCAATCGCGTTCCGACCCCGTCATCCTGTCCGCCGACAAGGCGATCCCGCTGGGGCTGCTGGTCAACGAACTCGTCACCAACGCCATAAAATACGCCTATGTCGATGGACCCGGTGTGATCAGGATGGACGCGCGGGAGATCAACGGGCATCTGCTCGTCGAGATTTCCGACGAAGGCACCGGCCTGCCCGATGGTTTCGACATCAACCAGCCGCGAAAGAGCCTCGGCTTTCGCGTCATCCTCGGCCTGGTCCGACAGTTGATGGGCGAGCTCGAGATCTCGAAGAACATCCCGCGGGGGGCCCTGTTCACCATCAAATTTCCGCTCGACCCGCCATGAACGACCGTTCGATGCGCGAGCTGCAGTCGACATCCCGGACGCCGGATCATGCGAACCCTGTGAGTCCCTGTTAGATGGCTTCAATCCACCCACCCATCCGCGTTCTCGTCGTCGAGGACGAAATGTTCATACGTATGGACGTGGTCGAGTTTCTGCGCGCGGCGGGCGTCGACGTCGTGGAGGCGATCAGTGCGGCCGAAGGCATTCGGCTGCTCGAGCGCGATCCGGACATCCGGCTGATGTTCACCGATATCGATATGCCGGGTGCCATGAACGGTCTGAAACTTGCGGCGGCCGTCAGGGAACGGTGGCCCCCGATCAAGATCATAGCGACTTCGGGACATTTCAAATTGCAGGCCGGCGATCTTCCGCCGGACGCCCTGTTCTTCCTCAAGCCCTACCAACCGGCGGAAATCATCGATGCTGTTCGCCGGCTGACCTATGCGGCGTGACGGCCCGGCCGAACTCGCTGAATGTCATTACTCGCACAGGCCTTCACGTCTCGCGCTCGAACGCGCAAGCCAGATACAGGACACTTCGCAATGACAACCGCAAAACTCCTGGTCGTGGCCGCAGTGATCGGCACCGTCGGCACGACCCAGGCGCTGGCCGCGTGCGAGATCGCCGACGCCAAGCTCGAAGAGGCGATTCAGGAAAATCCCCGATTTCGCGGGCCGGCGAACAGTCAGGCCGTGCGCGACCTCCGGAGCCTGCGCGATGCCGCCTTCACGTTGCGATCCTATGGGCGCCACGACGACTGCGAGCGTCTGCTCGCCAACATTCGCGAACTGATCGCCGGGCCGCCGATGGGGTCGCTCGGCGACAATGACGAGGAGCAGGCGGATATCCAGAATTCCGCCCGCGAACCGAAATCCCGGCGCGGGACGCCGGCGGGCAGCCGCGACGACAAGGATGCCAAGCCGCTGATCAGGATCGACCAGCTGACGCCCGGTCTGCGGACCGACGAGATGATCGGGGCGGAAGTCCGCAGTTCCGACGACAAGATCGTCGGCGAGGTCCGCAACATCGTGTTCGGCACCAAGGACGGGCGCGACTACGCGATCATCGCGTCGGGCGGATTCTTCACCACCGGCAAGGACAGCATCGTGGTGCCGATCCGGTCACTCAAAGTCACGCAGGATCGATCGAGCTTCTTTCTCCCGATCGTGAAGGACGTGATGGAGACGGTGCCGGTGATGCCCGATCAGGACTACAACTGGCTCTCGGACCCAAAATGGCGCGCCCGCAACGACGCGTTCTTCGAGAAGCCCTGAGCGCGATAGCGTTTTCGAGCGAAGTGGATACCGGTTCGCGTAAAGAAAACGCGTCAAATCAAGAATCGAGAGCTCCGGTTCTGATCCTGTCAGAACCGGAAAAGCTCTAGTCGTCGAGATCGTCGGGGCTGCGTCCGAACCAGTGGACGATGCCGGGCGTCACGATCGACACATAGACGAAGCGCGACAGATGATGCGCGCCGACGAACACCGGATCGATGTGCAGCGTCAGCGCCAGCGCCATCATCGCATCCATCGCGCCTGGCGCGAACGCCACCACCAGATCGGCGGTCCGCACCGGCGTGGTCAGCAGGAGCGCGACGACGAACACCGCCGAGATCGCGATGGCGACCGCGAACGAGCCGAGCGCCGCGGCGAGATGGCTGAGGATGGTGCGCAGCTTGATGGCGCCGAAGCGCGAGCCGATCAGCGTGCCGATCCCGACCAGCGCCGACAGATAGGCCCACTCCGGCAGCGTGCCCTCGACCAGCCCGGAGCCGTGCAGCACCGAGGAGCCGAGCATCGCGCCGAACATCCAGCTCGCCGGGAATTTGATCAGCCGCAGCAGCAGCGACGCGCCGACCGCGACGACGGCGATTGCGACCAGCACCAGCGGCGTCGCCTCCGGGCCGCGCACCGGCAGCGATCCGCCCGCCGTCATCCCGGTCATCGCGATCAGCAGCGGCACCGCGCTGGTCAGGATGATCACCCGCATGATCTGCACCACCGCGATGCCCGGCACGTCGGCCTTGCGCTCGGTTGCCAGCATGATGATCTGCGACAGCGCGCCGGGGCTGCCGGCGAGCAGCGCCGAGGTGCGGTCCCAGCCGTGGACCCGCTGCAGATAGATCGCGCTGCCGAAGGTCGCGCAGAACGTCGCCACCGCCAGCAGCCCGATCGTCACCGGATACGAACTGAGATTTTGGATCATCGCCGGAGACACCATCGAGCCGAGCGAGACGCCGAGCGCCATCAGCACGATATGCGCCAGCGGCGGCGGCAGCCCCATATTGCGGCCGGCCAGGCCCGCGGCGGCGACCGCCACCATGGCGCCGGTGATCAGTCCGCCGGGTAGCTGCACCCAATAGGACAGCCCGCCGCCGGCAGCGCCGATCGCAATGGTTTCGAGAACATTGAGGGTTTTCGACCGTAGGGTCGTGCCGGTCAGCGCGGGATTTTGGGACACGCGACCTTATCGCAAATACAACTACCTCCGACAATTGCGAACGGCGCGCCCGGCCATACCGGCGGCGCGGCCACAGCCGGCCGTCGGCAAGGCCAGCGGTTGCATGTCGATCAATTTGCAATTGTCAGGTCGCAAGCCGGCGCTAGGATGGCCCGGGTCATGAACCAGGAGACCGGGACGATGAGAGCTCCACCCTTCGCGACGATGGCCGCGGCCCTGCTGGCGGCGGCGCTGCCGACCTCGGCGTCGGTCACCTCCGCCGCCGCGCTGACCGCGCAGGAATGCAGCGCCCGCTATCAGGCCGCCAAGACCGCCGGCACGCTGAACGGCCAGGGCTGGAACGACTTCCGCAAGGCGCAATGCGGCGGCGACACCGCCACCGCCGAGGCCAAGGACAAGGCCGAGCCGACAGCCGACAGCAAGGCGGAAGCCAAGACGGGCCCCAAAACCGACGCCAAGCCGAAAGCGAAGCCGAAATCCGCCGAGCCGGCGACGCCGCAGGGACCGGCCGTGTACCCCGCCTCGATCGACGCCAAATTCGCCAAGGAGAAGCCGACCCTCGCCCGGCTGCACACCTGCGCCGAGCAATGGAAGGCCAACAAGGCCGCCAATACGACCGGCGGACTGCGCTGGATCCAGAAGGGCGGCGGCTATTGGAGCGAGTGCAACAAGCGGCTGAAGGGCTGAGGCCGCGGCTGAAGGCCGAGACTGAGGCTGAGGCTGAGGCTGAGGCTGAGGCTGCCGCAGCCCGGTCCCGCGTGGCGCGACGATTGACAGGCCTTGCCGATACGCCGCATCCGTGGCGCCTCCCAATTCGTCCGGAGGTCCCATGATCGCGAGTCTCGGCCTGATCCTGCTCTGCCAGCTCGCAGCCGAGGTCGTGGTCCGCGCGCTGGCGCTGCCCTTGCCCGGGCCGGTGCTCGGCCTGATGCTGCTGCTCGGCCTGTTGCTGGCGCGCGATCGCCTGCGCTGGCTGGCGGTCGGGCCGCTGCGCCAGGACGGCGCCGGCCATGACGGGGTCGAGACCGCCTCGAAAGCCATGCTGGCGCATCTGTCGCTGCTGTTCGTGCCGGCCGGCGTCGGCGTGGTCCAGCAGCTCGATCTGATCGCCGCGCACGGCGTCGCGATCGCGCTGGTGCTCGCCGGTTCGGTGCTGATCACGCTGCTGGTGACGGTCGCGACCTTCCTGGTCACGGCGCGTCTGCTGTCGATGTGGGGCGCGCGATGAGCGCCGCCGACCCGTTCGCGCTGTGGGTCTATCTCTCGCAGACGCCGCTGCTGTGGCTGACGGTGACGCTGCTGGTCTACGCCGCCACCGACGCCATGTCGCAGGCCACCGGGCGCAATCCGCTGATGAACCCGGTGCTGCACGCGATGTGGATCATCGGCGCCTTCCTGTGGCTGACCGGCACCTCCTACACGACCTATTTCAGCGGCGCGCAGTTCGTACATTTTCTGCTCGGCCCGGCGACCGTGGCGCTGGCGGTGCCGCTCTACGAGAACCGCCATCGTGTCGTCGCCGCGATCCTGCCGATGGCGATCGCGCTGGTGGTCGGCTGCGTCGCCGCAATCGTCTCGGTGGTGGTGCTGGCGCAGCTCGCGGGTCTGCCCGAGCCGGTGGTGCTGTCGCTGGCGCCGAAATCGGTCACCGCCGGCGTCGCGATGGGTATCAGCGAATCGCTGCGCGCCGATCCGTCGCTGACCGCCGTCGCCGTGATCCTCACCGGCATCATGGGGGCGATCGTGGTGACGCCGCTGATGAACGCGCTCGGCATCCGCGACTTCCGCGCCCGCGGCTTCGCGGTCGGGCTGGCATCGCACGGCATCGGCACCGCCCGCGCCTTCCAGGTCGACGCCATCGCCGGCGTGTTCGCCGGCATCGCCATGAGCCTGAACGCGCTGATCACCGCCCTGCTGGTGCCGGTGCTGGTCACGCTGCTGGTGAGGTAGGTCGTCCGCCGCCTGGCGCCCGCGCCTTGTGACAAAGCGGTCGCCCCGACTCTCGGCCGTCACCCTCCGCGCAGGCGGAGGGCCCCGTATTGCAGAGCGCTTGTGGTGAACCGCCGACGCTCTGCGATACTGGGTCGCCCGGACGAGCCGGGCGATGACCTCGGATTGGGTGACGAACGTGATTTGTCGCCGCGACCGCTGCGCGCTAGGCTTCTGATGCTGTGCTACTTGCCGCAAGGAGCCGGACCATGACCGACGCTTCAGCCTTGCCAAAATCAGCCTTTCCAAAACCAGCCTTGCCGGCATCCGCCGCTGCGACGCATCGCATGCACGGCGCGACCTCGCGTCGCGCCGTGGCGCTGATCGTCGCTGCCGCCGCGATCATCGCCGCACTGGTGGCGACATTGTCCGATGCGACCAGCCTTACTGCTCAGCAGGCCGACCCCGAACTGGTGATGCTGCTGCGCTTCATGGCCGGGGTGAAGGCGCTGCTGGCGCTGGCCGCGCTCGGCGCCGCGGTGTGGCGTCTCGGCTACCCTACGTCGCCCACCTTGACGCTGGGCTACACGCTGGCGCCCGCATTGATGTGCGCCGCGCCGGTGGTGATCTGGCAGATCGCGCATGTCGGCGTCGGCGCCGCGCTGTTTCACGCCGGCTTCGTGCTGCTGCTGCTGGCGCTCTATGCCGATCGCGGCGAGGCCACCGAATTGGCGAAGTCCACCGTGCTGCGGCTGCGCCGGGCGTAGTCTCAGTCCGCCTTACCCAGCCAGTCCAGCAACGCCGCGTTGATCTCGCGCGGATAAGTGTGGCTGAGATCGTCGATCTCGCGATAGCCGACATCGGCGCCGGCGGCGGATAGCGCCTGTTGCGCCTGCCGCGCCAGTTCGACCGGGAACATCCAGTCGTGCCGGCCATGCACGATCTGGATCGGCAGCCCGCGCAGCCGCTCCGGATCGGCCATGCCGGCCAGCAGCGGATGGAAGCTCGCGGCGATCGGCGCCAGATGCGTGAAGGGGGATTCGCGCTCCAGCCCGGTGACGTAGCAGAAGGTGCCGCCGTCGCTCAGCCCGGTGACCAGCCGCCGCCGCGGATCGACCGACCAGCGCGAGCCGATGAAGTCGACGATGCGGGCGAGGTTCGGCGTGTCGGCGTCCTCGCCCATCAGCGCCCAGGTCCGCCCGATCGCGGTCGGCGCCACCACGATGGCGCCGCGGCTGCGGGCGTCGCGCAGCCAGCTCCACAGGAACAGCCGGCCGTGGCCGCTGCCGCCATGCAGCGCCACCACCAGCGGCCAGGCGCGGTCCGGCGTGTAGTCCTCCGGCACGTAGAACGAGAACCCGCCGCGGCTGCCCGGCTCATTGTCGAAGTGGAACACGCCGCTGTCGGGATGCTTCGGCTGCGCCAGCCGGGCGAGCACGGCATCGTCCGCGCGCAGCTCGGGGTCGAGATACAGCCCCGACAGCGGCGGCAGCGTCGCCGCCAGCGGATACAGCGCCTCAAGCGCCTGCGGTAGATGGCGCAGCGCCCGGAACACCGCGACGAGGTCGCCGTCGCCGCCGTCGACCGCGCGCAGCCCGTCGAACGCCGCGACCACATGATCGCCCGCGAGCTTCAGCGGCTCGCGCAGATGCGCGAACGTGTCCGGCCAGGCCGCCAGCCGCGGCAGCGCGGCGCGCAGCTCCGTCTCGGGCTCGCCGGCGAGCCGCATCACCTCGCCGAAATCCGGCGGGTGCAGATAGCGCGCGACGAAGTCCAGCGCCTCGATCGATCGCAGCAGCGGCGGCAGCAGCGCCACGATGTCGTCGACCACGGCATCGCTCATCGCAAGTCTCTCCGAATGCACCGGCAGCTCGGCCGTCATGAACAGAGAGTGGCGATCCTCCGGATCAAAGCAAGCCGAGTCGGCCGCTCACGGCAAAACGCCGCGCGAGGTTTTCGCGCGACGCGTCCTGTCTGGACGATTCACATGCCGGCGGGACGGCGGCTCAGGCCGCGCGCACCGTCTCCAGGAAGGTGGCGACTTCTTCCTTGAGCCGGTTGCTGTCCTGCGACAGCGATTTCGCCGCGGACAGGACCTGCGACGACGCAGAACCGGTCTCGCTGGCGCCGCGCTGCACGTCGGTGATGTTGGCGGAGACCTGCTGCGTGCCCTGCGCGGCCTGCTGCACGTTGCGCGAGATTTCCTGGGTCGCGGCGCCCTGCTCTTCCACCGCCGAGGCGATGGTCGAGGCGATTTCCGACATCCGGCCGATGGTCATGCCGATCTCCTTGATGGCCGACACCGATTGATCGGTCGCGGCCTGGATCCCGGAGATCTGCTGACCGATCTCGCCGGTCGCCTTGGCGGTCTGCTCGGCGAGCGCCTTGACTTCGCTCGCGACCACCGCGAAGCCGCGGCCCGCCTCGCCGGCACGCGCCGCCTCGATCGTGGCGTTGAGCGCCAGCAGATTGGTCTGGCCGGCGATGGTGTTGATCAGTTCGACGACGTCGCCGATCCGCGACGCGGCCGCCGACAGCATGCCGACGCTGTCGTTGGTCTTGCGCGCCTGATCGACCGCATCATTGGCGATCCGCGCCGATTCCTGAACCTGACGGCTGATCTCGTTGACCGACGACGCCATCTCTTCGGTCGCCGAGGCCACCGACTGCACATTGGTCGAGGCTTCCTCCGACGCCGCCGCAACCGCGGTGGTCAGTTCCTGGGCGTGGCCGGCAGTGGCCGTGAGCGTGCTGGCCGAGGCTTCGAGCTCGGTCGACGCCGACGACACCGTCTCGACGATCTGGCCGATCGCGGATTCGAATTTGCGGGTCGCCGTATCGACGCGCTGGGCGCGGGCGATCTTCGCCTCGGCTTCATGTGCCGCGGCTTCGTCGGCCGCCTTCTTGGCGATCAGCGCTTCCTTGAAGACCTGCAGCGCATCGGCCATCGCGCCGATTTCGGTACTCGCGCCGCGATAGGGCACGTCGGCGGAGAGATCGCCCTGGCCGAACGTCTGCATCGGCTTGATGATCGCGGCGATGCCCGATGTGATGTCGCGGACCACCATCACGCTGGCGATGACGCCGACCACGATCGCCACGCCGAGGATCGACACCACGATGAAGAAGGCCGAGCTGTAGGTCGATGCGGCGGTTTCGCTCGCATGGTGGGCGCCCTTGTTGTTGAACGCGAGGTCCTTGTTCATCGCCTCGTCCATACGCTCACCGATCGGATTGAAGGTGCGCGACAGCATCTCCACACCCTCGACCGAGATCCGTCCTTCAGGGCTGTTGCGCGACAGCTCCAGCAGCTTCGGGACCACGGCCCGGTATTTCGCCCATTCGCTGACCCATGTTTCGTAGATCTGCCGCTCCTCCGGAGACGAGATCAGCGGCTCATAGCCATTCTGGGCCTTCTTGATCCTGTCTTCGTTGTCGGCCAACTGCTTTTCGATGTCGGCCATGCGGCCGGCGTTCGTCTCCAGCAGGTGATTTCGCAGCTTCATCCGATAGCTGATGACTTCGGCCCGCATATCGCCGAGGGTCATGACGGTCGGCAGCCAGTTGCTGGTGATCTCGACCGTGGCGGCGTTGATCCCCTGCATTTTCAGCAGCCCGATCGCGCCCAGGCCCGACATGGCGATCAACAGAGCCGCGACGAGCGTCGTGATCTTGGTACGAATTGAGAATTTTGCGAGCATGGGAAACCGTCCTGCCGTTTCGGGCGCCTGCGATGTGCTGTGGTGATGTGCAAGCAGAGGGCCGCCGCTCCGCCTGGCACCTCGGAGCGGGTCCGAAGCATGGCTGTGTTCGGCAACAAAATGCGGCGCGGAACTTGTTGCATAGTTAACGATCGTCCTCGTATCACTACGGAGCGACGCGCGTAGCGATGCGCCGCCTTCGCTTGCGTCGTGATCGGTCGGCGGATCGGCATCCTTCGCCCGGCGGGGCAGAGGATTTCCATGCGCCGTCCAATGTCTTACCCTGCGACGAAAGAACGCCGCGACACGGGTGCGGCGATCGGGAGAGTTGCAGGGGTCGGTACGACACACGCCGCGTTTGCGGGACTGCGGTCGGCGCGGGAGCCATCGGCCGCCCCGATCGTTTGCTTCCGCGACGGCAATGGGGATTTCTGAATGCGCGCGGGTGACAACAAGTTCTTCATCTTTCTGCTGGCGGCCGCTTCGGTCGCATTCGTCTGGATCCTGCTGCCGTTCTACGGCGCGTTGCTGTGGGGCGTAGTGATCGCGATCCTGTTCGCGCCGCTGTATCGACAGCTCAACCGCGCCTTCGGCTTCCGCCGCAACCTCGCCGCGGTGGTCGGGGTGACGGTCATCGTGCTGCTGGTTCTGCTGCCGTTCTCGGCGATCGGCACTGCGCTGGCGAAGGAGGCCACCGGCCTCTACGCCAGGATCGAATCCGGCAATCTGGCTTTGCTCAACAACCTGCGGAACTTCATCGAGCAGCCCCCGAGCTGGATCAACGATCTGCTCGAGCGGTTCGGCATCGGCAGCGTCGCCGAACTGCAGCAGCGGCTGAGTTCGGTGCTGATGCGCGGCAGCCAGTATTTGGCCGGCCAGGCGCTGACGATCGGCCAGAGCACCGTCGATTTCACCGTCAACCTGTTCGTGATGTTGTATCTGCTGTTCTTCCTGCTGCGCGACGGCGACCTGATCGCCGGCCGGCTCCGCCGCGGGCTGCCGCTGTCGGTCGATCAGCAGAACCTGCTGCTGAACAAATTCACCGTGGTGATCCGCGCCACGGTGAAGGGCAACATGCTGATCGCGCTGATCCAGGGCGCGCTCGGCGGGCTGGCGTTCTATGTTCTGGGCATCGGCGGCGCGCTGCTGTGGGCGGTGGTGATGGCGTTCGTGTCGCTGCTCCCGGCGGTCGGCGCCGGCCTGGTGTGGGCGCCGGTGGCGGTTTATCTGATCGCGACCGGGTCGATGTGGCAGGGCATCCTGCTGATCGCCTATGGGGCGCTGGTGATCGGCATGGTCGACAACGTGCTGCGCCCGGTGCTGGTCGGCAAGGACACAAGGATGCCGGACTACGTGGTGCTGATCTCGACGCTCGGCGGCCTGCAGGTGTTCGGCCTCAACGGCTTCGTCATCGGCCCGGTGATCGCGGCGATGTTCATCGCGGTGTGGGACATCTACTCCGCATCGCGCGAGGACGCCGCCAACGCCGGCGAGGCGACCACCGGCGGCGTGCCGAGCAGCGGCGAGGTGCGGAGCGCCGACGCGCCCTAGAGCGCTTCATCGCTTGATTGAAGCAACGCGGCATTTGCGCGTGCGGAGTCGTCATCCTGAGAGCCTGCCCCGGACTTGATCCGGGGTGCGAGCGCAGCGAGCCTCGAAGGATGCGGCCAAGGCGCTTGCGGCTCATCCTTCGAGGCCCGCTGGGCCGCGCATGGCGCGGCCCAGCGGGCACCTCAGGATGACGTCGGTGATTCCATCAAAACCAGAGCTGCTCTAGCGCCGCGGTCCGGCTCTGATTCGAGCAGAATTGGATTCAGTCAGAACCCAAGCCTAGATCCCGAACCAGGGCTGCAGCAGCCGGGCCAAAACGCCCTTGAACCTCAGCGGCGCGTCGGTGACGGCGAGGCAGATGCAGTCGTCGCCGGGCCCGGCGTGGGGCTGATGCTCGGTGTGCTCGTCGGTCTCGGCGACGTCGCCGCGCGCCAGCACCGCGTCGCGGTCACACAGGCTGCCGCTCAGCACCAGCGTCAGTTCGCGGCCGGCATGACTGTGCGCCGGCACCCGGGTGCCGGCCTGAAACCGCAGCAGCCGCGCGCGCGGCCGGCAGTTCGGAAGGTCGATCGCGATCTGGTGTACCCGAGGCGCGAGCTTGGTCCAGCGCAGTGTCTCGAAATCACCGCCGAGATAGCTGCGCAGCGGCTCCGGAATCACGATCTCGGAGCGCGGCCGCAGCGGCGTCGCCGGCGCCGGCGCCGCCAGGGGTTCGGCGCGGAGCCGCGCCAGCACGGCGTCGTGCAGCCCGGGCGACAACTCCGCCGCCGGCAAGGCGTCGAGCAGCGCGCCGCCGAGGTCGTCCGCCGCCGCCGCACGGGCGCGGCAGGCCGGGCACAGCGCGAGATGGGTGGCGACCAGCAGGCTCGAGGCTTCGTCCAGCGTGCCGGCCGCGTAGCTCAGCAGCAGATCGTCGCCGATGTGATGCCGCACCGTCATCGTCCGGCTCCCGTCAGCGGCTCGAGCGCGGCGCGCAGCTTGCCGAACGCCAGCCGGATCCGCGACTTCACCGTCCCGACCGGCAGGCCGAGCCGTTGGGCGATCTCGCCGTGCGATTGATTTTCGTAGAACGACAACATCAGAACGCTCTTCTCGTTGGACGACAGCGTATTCATCACGTCGCGCACCCGGCGCTGCGCTTCGGCGCGCTCGAACTGGCGGTCCGGCGGGTCCTCCTCGTCGGGAACGAACGCCGGATCGTGCGGGTCGAACGACGGCCGCTTCGCCCGCCGCAGCCGGTCGATGCCGAGATTGCGGGCGATGGTGAAGATCCAGGTCGTCGCCGAGGCCTTGGCCGGGTCGAACTGCGCGGCGTTCTTCCAGACCGAGACCATGGTCTCCTGGGTGATCTCCTCCGCCATCGCCGGATCGCCGCCGCGCCTGGTGAAGTAGGATTTCAGCCGCGGCGCATAGTGCCTGAACAACACGTCGAACGCGGCCTCGTCGTGATCGGTGGCGATCCGAACGATGCAGTCGGACAAATCCTGCGAAACGGCAGGCGGCTTGCGTCGCGGATGATCCATGACGAGCAGTCCAATCCCGGGCCAACGACCATCGACAGCGACGTTGCGCGAGGTCCCGTCCGATCCCGGCAGCCTAGCGTCAGATCGCGCCGGGCACAGCGGGCCTTGTGTCGCGCCGGCGACGAATTGGCCGCGAGTAGTACGCAGGTAGTGACGCGCACTGTCGGCATCGGTGGTCTGGGCATGCATGGCGCGGCGATCGCTACAAGGAAACGGTGGATCTGCCTCCTGATACGTGCGGGCGCGCGATCCGGATCACCGCGGCGGCTGAAAAATGCGACGGCGGTGCGACGCCATCACGCGGACGGCGCAAATCGATCACGCGCGAACTCACGCGGCTGTGATGCGACGTCGGTGATCCGGCCCGCGACGCGCTTCGTAAACAGGGCACTAACAACCAACGCGAGGTTCGAACATGTCGGTGTTTCGCAAGTTGAACGGAATGGAAACGGCTGCGGTCGGCGCCGCTCTGCTGATGACGCTCGCCCCGCTGGTGCCCTACGCGCTGCTCGGCTGATCGCCGCGCCGCAGCGGTTCATCCATCATGGTCGTCGGGATGGTGACCCTGGAAGCCCGTCGGCGATGCCGGCGGGCTTCTTCGGCAACGGCCCGCGAGGTCGATCAGATCCTTCGCCGCAAGGTCACGAACTGAAATGTCTGGTCGCTGCCCCACGGCGTCGCGTGGCTGTCGAGCCGGCTCTCGATCAGCGCGTAGTCCGACCCGAACACGTGGTGCAGCCCGTCGGCGTCGTAGCGCACCACCGGCAGACCGCTGCAACGCTCCGGCCCGTCCGGCGCGAAGGTGCCGATGACGACATGGCCGCCGGGTTCGAGCGCGTCGTTCAGGCGCGCGCGATAAGCATCGCGCTGGCTCTGCTCGGTGAGGAAGTGAAACGCCGCGCGGTCGTGCCACAATGCGTAGCGCCGCATCGGCCGCCACGTCGTGACGTCGGCGACGATCCAGTGCACGCGATCGGCGTGCGCGCCGAGCCGGGCGCGGGCCGCAGCGAGCGCGGCCTCGGACAGATCGAGCACGGTGATGTCGCGATGGTCGCGCGCAAGCAGGTGATCGACCAACCGCGATGCACCGCCGCCGATGTCGACGATCGGCGATGACGCGGTCAGCGGCAGCCCGTCGATCAAGGCCAGCGACGACGCCGGCGTCTCCTGAAACCAGGACACCTTCGAACCGACCTCATTGCGGCGCTGTTCGGGCTGCAGGAGTGCCCCTACCCGACCCAGCCGATCCACCTGAACGTCTATTTCGCTGGAGCATTTTCCTGGATGCTCTTCATCGAAAACAGGACGTCGTTTGAGCGCGCCATGCGAGACGCGGCAGGAGCACTTGCGGCGCAGCGTTCCTCTCCATACGTCGGCGCCGCCCTGATCTATTCGGGCGGCTTCATGGGGACGGCCGGGCGAATACGGCAATCGAATGGCTCTCGAACCTTCTACTGTCTGGACGCCGTATCGAGGGCGGCCGAGGTCGAGGCGTTCGAGAGGGCATTGTACGGCGGCATGGATATCGCAACGGCATTCTGGGGCGACCTCGACTACGCCGGCATGTCTATTCTCACGGTCCTGCGGACCAGTTTCCTCGGAGCGCGAGCATGGGAGCCAGGTTATGCGCCGCTGCTGGCTCGGCTCGAAGCTGGGGAGGGACATACTCCGGAAGAGGCTCGGAAGTCTGGGCAGAAGCCGGTCTCGACGACTGGCTGCAGCTATGCGGACGGGGTTCTGATCCCCACTTTGGCAAAGCATAGTCGGTTCGTTGACCAAGAATAGCAGTGGATACCTTCGACCGACGGAGCACCCTTGGGGTCATCTTCGGTCTCGGACTGTTGGGCGAGGATGTCGTGGTCGTAAGCTTGATGGTGAAAGCCTGTTAGTAGCGAGTTGCAAATGACTGACGCCGACGACGTGATTAAGGCGAACGACGCAGCGGTCCGCTCCGCGTCGGAAGCTCTGAGGTCAAATCCGCTGCGGATAGGGATCTCGACCCGCGCCCTCTTCAATCTGGAGGAAGAGCATCGGGTCTTCGAGGAAGAAGGCGTCGAGGCCTATTCGGAGATGCAGCTCGGTCGCGAGGAGGTTGTCCTCGAAAAGGGCGCCGGCTTCGAGGTCATCAAACGTCTGCTCGCCTTGAACGAACACGGCGAGCCGCCCTACGTTCAGGTCATTCTGCTGTCGCAGAATTCGCCCGATCTGTCCCTTCTTGCATTCAAATCGTTTGAGCACTACGGATTGGCGGTCAAGACCGGAAGCTTCACTGGCGGACGCTCTTTGGCACCGTATGTGCTTGCTTAAAGGATCGATTTGTTCCTGTCCAACATGGATGCGGTTGTGTCCCCTGAAGTGGTGTAATTGGACGGTAGCGAAGCCGGCGTCCGTGCAAGTCAGCGACTGTTGCTCCGCGCCGGCCCGGCCAGATCGCCGAGCTGAATAATTTGAAAGGCGCTGTTGAAGTTGTAGCCTTGCTGCTCGGTGCGGCGGCGGTCGTCACGGTCGGGGCTTCGCGGCTTGGTGTCACCGCCGTCTCCTCCGCCGAAGCCTAGGAACTCGACCAGGATGATCGACGGCCGATCGTTGTCTTGCGCAGGACCCGCGGCGGTCGGGGTCGCGGCGCCGGCGACGTTGTTGGCGGCGGTGAGCGCCGCGGTCGGCGGCGCCTGCACGGTCGGCAGGCCGCTGCTCGCGCCCTGCACCTGGATGTTGGCGGCGTTGAGGATCTGGCGCGCCGCGAGGTTGGCGTTGCCCGCGACCCGGATGCCGGCCTCGCCGGCGTCGATGGTCCCGAGTGGCGCGATCAGGTCGACGTCGCCGGCCGGTGTGCCGGGCACCGGATTGAGCGTGGCGATGCCGGCGCCGGTCGCCGGCGCGGCGGGCGACAGAGTCACGTTGCCGTAGGAATCATAGATGCGTTTGGGCGGCGTATAGACCTGCGTGGTCTTGGAGCCGCGGCCGGCGTTGATGTCGCCTTCGGCCGACCAGCCGAGGATGCCGCCGCCGAACGTCGTCATGATGCGCGACAGGCCGATCAGGATCGAGCCTTTGGAATAGAGGCCGATGTCGCCGGCGCCTTGGGTGATCACCCCAGACGAGGCCGGCGGCACCGTGCCCTCGACGCCGAGCACCTGGCGGCCGCCGGGCGTGAGGATCGCGATGTCCCCGCCATAAAGCGTGCGGATACCCGAACCGCCGAACATGATCAGATCGCCCGCGTAGCTGCGATCCTCCGGGAACAGCGCGGCGATCGCTCGACGGCCGCGCAGATACGAGCCGTAGCGGCTCGACGACGGATCGTTGTACTCGCGGCCGCCGGCCTTCAGTTCGGCAAAGTACACGCTGCGCAGGAAGATGTTCTGCTGTTCGGCCGGCTTGGCGGCGAACACCGCGCGGGCGTCAGCGGCGTTCTGCGCCCGGTAGCCGTAATAATCGAACAGCCAGGCGATCAGCTCGGCATCGTAGCTCCGGGCGACCTTGCCGGACTGATCGGCGAGCGGGATGCCGGTGGCGGCGAGATTGGCGGCGTCGAGATATTTGGTCAGCGCCGCGTAGTCCGCCCCGTCGCTCCCGAGCCCCGCGGCGACGACGATCGAGGCGCCGGGGCGCGTGTCGCCGGATGCCAGCGGCCCGATCGAGGTGATGGCGCCGAGATTGCCCTGGTAAATTGTATCGACGGCACTGATGTCGAGCGCGCCGGGGCCGGCGATGTTCATGTTGAGATAGAAGATGCTGCCGCCGGCCCGGATCACCGAGACGTCGGTGGGCCGGGTGTTGAGGATCAGGCCCGCCGTGGCGCCGGCGCTGCCGGCCCCGAAATTGACGATGTCGCCGCCGGCGATCACCTGAGCGGACTTGCCGGTACCGTGGCTGATGACGTGATACGCGTTGTCGTAGTAGACGTCCGTGAGCGTTTCTCCGAGCGCGAGGTTGATGATGTCGCCGGTGAGCGCGACGATGCGGTTCGGCGTGGTGTCGTCCGTCGTCGACGCTGACACGCGGTCGTCCTGAAAGCTAAAGAAGCTGCCGGTCGCGGTCGAGGGGCGGAACGGATTGGGGATGTCGTTGACCCCAGACGCAGCGCTGGAAACGACGATCCGCGTCGAACTGCCAGCGGCGGTCACATTCACCAGACCTCCGACCCACAAGCCCGCGCCGTAGATCGATTGCCCCGCGAGCAAGTTCAGCCTTCCGTTCGGCGAAGGCGCCAGCTCGAACGTGAAGGCATAATTGCCGCCGAGATAAATGCTGCCGTCGGCGGCGACGGCATCGAACAACCCTGGAGCCATCACGACCGAGGTCGAGAGGGTCTTCATCGACCACGGATTGCCGATCCCCATATTCGTCACCGGCACGAGATTGCCGCCGGCGGAGAACAGCGAGATCGCGGTCGTTTGCGGCTGCCAGAGTGAGAAGGACGTGCTCGACGCTGTCCCACCGAGCTGCCCGGCGTCGGCATAGGAGCCGATCACGAGGTCTCCCGCCGTTCGCACGGTGATGGTCCCGTCGCCAGGGATGAGCGCGATGCCGCCGCGGGCACTGGCGAGGTTGGCCTCGTTGGCGTCGAGACCGCGCGGATCGCCGGTTTCCTTGAAGCCATAGATCTCGCCGATTGCGCCGATCGCACCCGCCGTGATCGTGGTGTCGCCGCGAAGGTTGGTGAAGATGCTGAGCGAGCCGTCGGCTGCCTGCTCGGAATTCGAATAATTATAGCCTGTATTGAGCGAGCCGCCGACCTTGACGACGAGATCGCCGCCGCCGGCCTGCACCAGCGTGCCGCCCGTGACGATGGCGCCATCCTTGGTGACGGACAGCACCTTGCCGCTGGCGGCGACTGCGACTTGCAGGGCGCCGTAGGTCTGGGCGGTGACACCACTTCCAGTGTAGGTCCGCGTCATGGCGCCCGCATCGCCACCCGCCGTCAGGGTAACGTCGCCGCCGCCGAGCGTGCCGAAGCCGGCGAAGCCCGTGATGTAGGAGGCGCTGCTACCGGAGATCGTGCGGTCAAAGGCTATGGACCACGCAGCGTTGGTGGTGCTGTCGCCACTGCGGATCAACCAAATCGCAGGCGACCAGGACTTCGCATTGCCGCAGGAGCTGTACGTGCAATTGTAGCTGTAGCCGGTGACGTCTCCTTGCGCCGTCACGGTCAAATCGCCGCCGTGATCGGGCATGTAGGTGCCTGCGGGAAGCCCGGTTGCGCCGGCGTCGGTCCCAGCCGTGTAGACGCCGTAGAGCGAGCGCATGGTGAGATCGCCGCCGGCGAGGAGCTCGAGATCGCCCGTGCCGGTGCGGATGACGCTCGGGATGGGAATACCTCTGAAATCGACCGCCCCGGCGTTGTTCAGCACGATGTTGCCGGACCCGGCCAGGCCGCTCGCGGCCCGCAGCACGAGCGTCGAGGCGGCCGACAGGTCGGAGCCCGCAACCAGGCGGATCGACCAGGATTGGCTTCCGGCTGCGAGCATCCGCGAGGTTTGGCCATACATCGGTGTCGTCGCGTAATTGATCGCGGTCCCACTCGGCAAGGTCGCGCCAAGCGGCAGCGTCTGGCTACCGAGAAAGAGCGATGTCGTCTGGGAAATGTAGGTCTTGATGACCGTATTCGCCGGAATCACCGCGCCAGCTTGAATCCTCAACGCTCCGCTGCCTGGCAGCGTGCTCCCGGCCGCAAACTGTGTCCCGCTCGGCAGCGTAGTCGTTACCATACTTCCGGTCGCGTATAGAAGGGTGCCGCTGGCGTTGTAGATGTTCGCGGTCGCTGTCCAGCCCGTTTGCGCCACATTCGCCGCGCTAGTGAACGCGAACGGGATGGCGATACCGCGCCGCAGAGAATTGCTCGTGTTGAGAACCGCATCGAAGTTCAGTGTCGTCGGCAAACTCGCGATCGGAATGCTTGCGGTACTGATTCCGGTGGCGGCCGTCAGGGTCTTCGTCGCGTTCAGGGTCTCTTGGGCTCCGGCGGCCTCGCCCAAATAGACCGACACCGGTGTGCCGAACCCGTCCGAGATGCTGCCGCCGATAGTGAGGTTACCGCCGGCGCGGATCACGAGCGCGCCGGGCTCGCCCGCGCCAAAGCTCGCGGATGTGGTGTAGCGGTCGGCATTCGGGCCGTAGCGATATTTGGCCAGATCGAGATCGCCCGAGGTGGCAAGATCGCCGCCGGAGGAAATCTCGACGCCCGGGCGCAGATGGAAGGCGCTGCCATGAGCGGTCAGCCCTGCGAGCTTTCCTTTCAGCCCCGCCGTGAGCTGGCCAGTGGCGAGATCGTTGTCGTAGGCGGCCTTGATGAAGCTCTGGCTGGCGATGTCGAAGGTGTCCAGCATCGCCTGGGTGACGACCGTGTTCGATGCGTAATTGCCGTATCGCCAGAAGGCATTCAGCGCAATGCTGCTTGCGCCACGGATGGCGAGCGAGCCTGCCGCGCTGATCCTGATATCGCCGCTCGTCTCGCTGGTGCGCCGCGCATTCAGCACCACCTGCCCATAAGCGCCGCTCGGCGTCGAAAGATCCATCACCGAGCCCGCGCCGAGGCTGAGCGTGCCGTCGCTTGACGTCAACTCGATGTGCCCGCGGTTCTTCGCTTCGATCGGCTGGCCGTAGCTGTCCACTTGCAGCTCCGTGCCGTGAACGTCGAGCACGGCGGACGAAGCAATCGTCAGATTGTCACTGGCAGCGAGCCGGATGGTTCCGGGCGTCGCCCCGCTGGCATCGATATGGCCGTTCACCGTGAGGCTGCCGTCGTCGACCGAGACGACGACATGATGCGCCTTCAGCTCGTCGCCGATGGTGAGGTTGCCGTCCTTCAGGTTGAACTCGCGCGAGCCGAAGAAGCCGCTCGCGTTGAGCGCACGGTTGAGACGGGCAAAGCTCGTCGTGTTCGACCAGCCGGGACCGCTGTCGAGGTGATACGTCTCGAGCTTGAACGAGCCTCCCTCGTAGCCGCCGGTGGCTGCGCCTTTGAACATGCCGTCGAGGGAGCTCAAGGTGCGGCCTTGGCCGTCGACGAACACGACGAAGCCACCCCCATAAGATTCGGGCGCAGCGATGGAGATCGAGCCGGCATCATTGTTCACGGCCGAAACGTCGAGCACGGCTCCCTGGAAGAAAATAACAGCGCCAGAGGTCGAGGCTTCGAGCCCGATGTCGCCGCCCCAGGAATATCTGGTAACGTCACCGAACGAGACCGCGCGGCCCGACAGATCGAGATGGGCGCGATTGCGCAATTCGACATTCATGCCGCCGCCGGTCGCGGTGAAACGGCCGGATGGCAATGCGACAGCGGTATCGAGCACCACGCCGTTATAGATGGAATGCAGGTTGATGGTCGCGCCGAGACTGCTCACCGTGCTGGTGTCGACGGGCGTGCTGCCTTCGGGGGCCGTCACGAAGATGCTGCTGCCGGAGTAGACCGAAAGCACCGAGCCAGACTCGCCCGTGAGCAGGGGCGTGATCAGGCTCAGCCTGTGGCCGACTTCGCCGGTGTAGGTCTTCGCATCGAAGGTGGAGGTGGGGCTTGCGCCCGTGCGCCAGAACGACAGCGTATTATGATCTTCGGAGGTGATGGAGTTGGACGCTGAGAGCGTGACATCCTGGAAGCCGAGGATCAGCCGGTCGAACGTCACGGTCGACCCACCCCCCAGCATGTCGGCGTGGCCGAGCGTGATGTCGCGTGCCTGGATCGTCAGCGAACCTCGGCCGGTGCCTGGGCCATTGGCGGTTACTGCCCCCGGCAGGGCGCTGCCATAGTTGGGCGTGCCATTGCCGTCGGTGGATACCGTCCGCTGGCCGACATTCCAATTAAGGGAACCGGCCTTCAAGACCGCACTATCGTTGCCGCCGCCCGCGCCGTAAATGGCGGCGGTGGTGAGGGTGAGGCTGTCCAGCGCCGACAGGTCCAGGTTCACCGAACCGTAGATATTGACCGAGTTGCCGGTGCCGAGCCCGAGCTTGCGGACTCCGGTGATGTTGCGGCTCGGGTCGCCGGCGACCAGCGATGCGAACAGCTCCTGCGTCAGGTCGAAGCCGACCGGCAGCGTTCCGGCGGCCCGCGCCGCAGCGAGATTGGCGGCGGTGCCGAGATTGATCGACGCCGCCACCAGCTCGAGGTTCTCCGCGCCGAGCAGCGGCGTGCCGTCGAACGAGACCCCCATCGCCGAGACGAAGCCGATGGCATTGCGGGTGAAGATCCCGGCCCCGGCGCCGATGCTGATGGTACCGGTCGCGTTTGCCGCGTTGTTGGTGTAGAGCGCGACGGCTCCGTTGGAGGCGACCAGCATCGGCACGCCGCCGCCGAGATAATAGCCGAGCGAGGAGTCGAGCAAGGCCACGTCGGCGAAGCCGCGGGTGTCGATCATCGCCCCGGGGTCCAGCCGGATGGTGCCGCCCTGTCGCACGTTCATGACGATCTGGCCGCCGGTCAGCACCACGCCGCTCTCCAGCGTGATCGCGTTCGCGCTGTTGTTTTGGGTGAACGGATCGCCGCCGATGATCGAGATGTTGGAGCTGATCATCGGCTTGCCGCCGATGAACAGGTGCGGCGCGTTCAAGGCATTGATGGCCGAGGCGGACAGGACCGTCTTGGTGGCCGAGCGCTCGGTCGTGCTGCCGTCGGCTGCGATGATCAGGTCCTGGCTCCCGCCCACCATCACCGAGACGGTGCCGCCATAGCCGCCCGCGGCAGGGGTCAAATCGGTGGTGCCGTCCCACACCAGCGCCGGCACGGCCGCCGCTGCCCCACTGGCGTTCAGGGCGCTGAACAAGAAAGTCAGGTTGCCGGCATCGGCCTCGAGGCGCGGCCGCACCATGTCGAACGTGTCCGCCTGCGCAATCTGGAAGGCGTCGTAGCTGGTCTCGTTGTACTGCGAATATGTCCGCACCGTCGCGGCCGGCGTGATGGTCACCGAGGTCGGCAGCACATCTCGAATCGCCGTGTGGGCGATGCCTTGATAGCCGGAGGTCAGCCAGGAGCCGTTGGTCAGCCCGATGGTGCCGGCGAACGCCGTGGTGCCGGTGCCGCCGAGCTCGACCCGGAACGCGCCGGGCAGCAGCGCGTAGTTGGCCGGCAACAGCGTGTAGGTACCGGCCGGTAGACCCGGAACACCGGCCGGAATCGTGATGGTCTGGCCCACGGCCGGCACGGCGCCGGTCCAGGCCGAGTAGTAGTTGCCGGCCACCGGCGTCGTGACGACGCCCGGCACGATGGCATAGACCGTGCCGCCCTTGGTCAGCGATGCGAGCAGCGTGTCGACCGAGCCGCCACGTCCCGAGATGAAGGCCGCGCCCGTAAGCGCGCCGCCGCCCGAGAGGTCGAGCGTCGCTCCGGCGTCGCCGACGATGGTGGTGGCCCGAATCGAGATGCCGGTGCTCCTCCTCGCGCCCAAGGTGATCACCGTGCCGTCGGCTTTCATGTACTGCCCGGTGATCAGGTGGACGGTCGCTCCATCGGTTCCGTTCACCGTCCAGCCGACACCGTCGGTGGTGCCGCCATAGGGCATCACGAGCCCGGCGCCGCTGACCGAGGTGATGCTGCCGGGCAGGAATTCCACCACGGCCGGCGCGGTATTGACGACGTTGGAGCCGACACGCGTGGCGGTCAGCGTGATGCCGCCGAACGGCGCGAACAGCGCGCCGCCGTGGCGGATGGTGCCGGCGGTCAGGCTCAGCTCCCCGAACGCCGAATACGGCGCCTCGACCGCCGCCCCGGCATCGGGTCGCACCAGCGTCAGCACGGCAGCCGGATCGGTAAACATCCAGGATTGCGACGAGCCAGGGGAATAGCTGCTCTTGGTATAGCCGGCCGCGACGGTCGCCATCGTGCCGCTTTCCGGATAAATTCGCACGGCCGACAGGGTGAGGTCGTGGGCCGCATAGAGACCCGGGTTGGGGACGGAGGCGCTGGTCACGAAGCGCAGGTCGCCGTGGCTGGTGAAGCTCGTGGTGGCAAAGGTGGTGGCGACGTTGCCGCCGAGCTCGATCAGGTCGCCATCGACCGCGAGCGTCCCGACCGCCGCATAGGCCGGCACCGTCGAGGGCACCGTGTTGTAATCGAAGATGAAGACGTCCTGCCCGCCGAACCGCACATAGGGGGCCGACACGACCGCGCGACCGCCGCCGAGATCGGCGTACTGCCCGGCTTCCAGGCTCAGGCTGCGCCCTGCCTCGAGCGACACGTCGCCGTCGAACAGGATGGCGCCGCGCCCCAGCAGCGACACATCATCGAAGCCGCCCGCCGCGATCTGCGACACCGCGATCGTGCCCTGGCCGAGTGCCAGGGTGGCGTCGCTCTGGCCCGGCTGAAGCCCCGCGGCCAGGGTGCCGGCAATGTCCTGCGTCACCGTCAGCACCCGTCCCACCTTCAGGTTGGTGGGCACGACGATGCTGGCCACGGCGGTCTGGATCGGCGCTTCCAGGCTGACGATCAGCGTGCCGCCGGCCGCGCCCGCCCCGCCCGCGAACGCCTGCATCGTGCCCTCGGCATGGATGCCGGACCAGCTGCGCAGCGCGATGGTGCCGCCGTCGCTCGCCACCGTCACCGGCGCGAAGGCACTGCGCAGAGAGCCGCCGGTCGCGATATCGAGCTCGCCGCTGGTGCCGGAGGCGTCGAGAACGGCGCCGGGCCGGATCACCACATAGGCGTGGGTCGAGGCCTCGTTGCCGGGTTCGTAGACCTCATTCGTGGAGCTGCCCATGACCTTGAAAGCGCCGCCGGTGCTGCCGAGCGTGATGGCGCCGCCGTCCGGGATCACGCCGTAGCGGCGGCCGGCGACGTCGGCCGCGATATAGGCCCGCGCCGCAACGTCGAGCACCGCGTGCTCGCCGATCCACACCGACATCGCCGCCGGGTCGACATAGTGCAGCTGAGTGTAATTATTGGTGATGGCGATGCTGCCGCCCGGCGCCGTGATGGTGCCGTCCACCGTCACCTGGCCGCTGGCGGCGAGGCGCACGCTCTGGCCCGGATCGACCGTGATCGAGGCGCCCGTGCCGATGCTGAGCGCGCCCTCGGTCGTGATGTAGCCACTGCTGTCGGCCCCGGCGCCGGACAGCAGCGCGACGCTCGCGCCGGCCCGCTGCGCGAGCGTGCCCTTGGCGGGGTTTTCGAGATAGAGCGGCGGCGTCCACAGGCTGGCCACCGCCGTGGCCGCGCCGCCGCTCGGCGCTGAGAAGGCGCGATTGGGGTCTGCCCTCAGCACCGGCATCGTCGCAGTGATCGCGACGCCATCCGCCACCATCAGACGAGTGAGGCCGTTGATCGAATAGGCCGAGAAGCCCGACCCGAACAGCTCCGGCGACAGGTTCAGCGACGCGCTTGTGCCGCCGATGCTGACGCTCCCCCCGGTCTGCAGCGTCAGCTTGCCGCCTTTGCCGAAGCCATACGAGATCAGGGTGCCGCGCAGCGTCAGATCGCCGTGGATCGTATTGCCCGAGGTGGTGCCGTTGACGTCGGTCAGGGACTCGCTGGCGATCAGCGAGATATTCCCGCCATTGCCGCCCTTGAGCTTGCCGCCCGCGAGCAGCGCGGCGCCGGCGGAGGCGTCGATGATGGAGCCGGTGCCTAGCGTGACGTCGCCGCTGGAGCGCAGCGTCACCGCGCCGCCGTCGGCGAAGGCCTGGCCGGAAGCGTCGCCCGCCGGGTCGAGCAGCGCGTTGGTCCACAGGCCCCGCGTGTCGATGACCGCATTTTCCTCCAGCGTGATGCTGGCGCGGCCGAGCGCAGGAGTCAGCGGCAGCGTACCCCTGCCGATGCTGTCGCCGTTCGGATAGACCCGGCTCAGCAGCGTGCTCAGCGTCACCGCGCCGCCGCGCGCGGTGAGTGTGGCGGCGACGTCGATGGTCGGCGCCACCAGTTCGAGGATGCCTCCGCGGGCCAGCGTCAGGTCGGAGCTGACGCGGATGCTGTTGCTGGAGGCGATCGACAGCCCGCCGAGGCCGGCTTCGTTGAGCGCGCCGGCATCGAACCACGCCGTATTGGCGCGGCCGCTGGGCAGCGCGGCCTCGGCGCCGAGGCCGGAGGTGATGTCGGCGACGTCGCCGATGATCACCTCGCTCGCCACCGCGCCGGTGCGGCCGATGGCGCCGTATTGGCCGAGCATCAGCGCCCCGGCCAGCGGCACCGTCGTCTGCGTCAGCTTGTAGCCGTCGCTGACTCCGGTGGGCCGCGCCGCGGTCTGGCGCAGGCCGGTGATTACTTCGGCGACGATGCTGCCTTCGAACACGCTCGTCGGCGCCGACAGGACGAGTTGCCCGGCGTCGCGGCCGACCGTGTAGCCGTCGTCCCAGCGCGACGTCGTTGCGCCGTGGCTCGGGCTGCCCCAGACGTCCTTGACGCCCCAGCGCGAATGATCGACCGTGAAGCTCCGGCCGAGCGCGATGATCGGCATGTCGGCCGGCACGCTGCCGATCGGATACAGCCGCCCGTCGGCGCCCATCACGTTGCTGGTGAGCACCTGCCCGGCCTGATAGCTGATCGTGCCGCCCGACAGGTTGAACACCGAGCCCGCCTGCGCCACCAGTTCGGCCGCGCTCAGCGTGATGATGCCGCCGACCGCGGTCCACTCGCCGACGCTGTGACCGGTGTTGGCCAGATAGCCCGAGACTTCGAGCAGGCCGCCTTTGGTGTAGTAACGATCGGACGCGTAGCCGCCGGTGCCGGCCGGCACCAGCACCAGATCGCGCGCGTCGATCCAGACGTCCTGATTGGTCAGCACGCCGGACTCGCGATTGACCGGGGCGTCGCGCATCTCGTTGGGCTGAACGTTGATCTTCAGGCTGTTGGCCGACATCGGCAGTACGCTCGAGGTACCGGAGACGTCGAGCACGGCATCCCCGGCCGCAAACACCCGCGCCCGCGCGCTGACGGCGATCTGGCCGCCTTGCGCCAGCGTCAGCGAGCCGCCGTCGAACGTCACCACGCCGCCGCTGACGATCTCGACCCGGCCGAGATCCTGACGGTCGGCGAGGCTGGACAGATTGCCGAACTGGCCGAAGGAGGCCGTGGCGCGGGCGGCATTCTGTGTCGCGGAATCGGCGATCAGCGCGTCGCGCTTGGAGTTGAGCGCGGTGTCGGCGCTGCCGAGCTCGGGCATGATCTGGGTCAGCGACGCCGCGCCGAGCGTGACGCTGCCGCTCGCATCCGAAGCCGCATTGAGCAGATGAATGCTGCCACGGATGTCGACCGAGGTGGTGGCGATGGCGACGCCGTTCTGCGCCACCGCATGGCCGGCCAGCGTGATGTCGCCCTGCTGGGCGAACACGAGACCGCTGTTGGTCACCGCACCACCGCCGGGCGTCCAGCTACTGCTGCTCGCATTCCAGAGCCCGGGCGCGATCTCGTTGCCGCGCGTGGTCGAGAAGCTGTTGGCGTCGGTGGCGTAGCCCTTGCGGACGACGAAGTCGCGGCCCGCGGCCAGCACGGTCTGGCCCTTGGGCGTGGTGATGGTGCCGGCATTGGAGACGCTGGTGCCGAGCAGCATGACGAAGCCGCCGCCTTGCGTCACGGCGCCGGGGGCGCTGGTGTTGATCAGCGCGCCCTGCTCCACCGTGATGGCGCCGGTCGCGCCGCTGAAGCTCGGCAAATACGATGAGCCCGACAAGCTCGAATAGATGCCGTTCGCCTTGAACTGCGCGTCGGTGACCTGAGCCGCCGAGGCGATCAGGCTGCCGACATTGACCTGGCTGGCGCCGCCGAAAATGATGCCGTTCTGGTTGATGATGTACACCGACCCATCGGCGCCGATGCTGCCCAGGATCTGGCTCGGCGACGCGGCGCCGACGACGCGGTTGAGCGCGACCCAGTTGCTGTTGCCCTGCTGATCGAACACGACACTGGTGCTCGCCCCGACATTGAAGCTCGCCCAGTTGAGGATCGCCTGCGCGCCGGTTTGCTGCACAGTGACGGTCGGCGCATCGGCCGGCCCGCTCTGTACCGGCGTCCTGGCATTGGTCCAGCTCAGCACCGGGCGCGCGGCCCCGGGCGCCGCAAGCCCGGAATCCGGCACCAGCCCACCCGCTGCCAGACCGTTCGGCACCACCACCGGCGCCGTCACCGACACGCCGGCCGCCTGCGCGGCCGCCCGTGCCGCGGCTTGCGCCGCCTGGATGCCCTGCAGCGCCTGCGCGGCCTGGGTCAGCGACTCCACCGACCGCTGCGCCGCCGCACTACCCTGCTGCGCCGCCGCCGTGGCCGCAGCCGCCGCCACCGCCGCCGCCGAATAATCCGGCGCCGCGCCGCCGAGCGAGCGCGCCATCGCCGGCGCCGCGGTGAGCAGCACCGTCAGGGCCAGCGCGCTGGTGCTGGTGAGCATCAGCCTGCGCGACAACGCCCGACGCTTCGCCGTGACGCGAAGCTGCCCGCCGTCTTCGGCGGTGACGCGGGAGTGCCGGCGGCCGACGTCGTGGTGAAGCGCGGGGCTCATGCGAATTCCTTGTCACGCGAAAGCGCCCCGGCCAGACCAGGGCGGGAAACCGGCCGATGCCAGTCCCCTTCGTCAGCAAGGACGCTATTCGGCCGCGGCGCACCGAAGTGACAAATTGGGCCTGACGAGAAAAAATCGACTTGCCGGCACCGGCGCCCGCAGGACTGCGTGAAACGCCCGCTAGTCCCGGCGTCATTCAGCCCAGCAGCACGATGCCGCCCGGCAGCCGCGTCAGCTTGGCGCCGAAGATCTGTTCGAACATCGCCATAACGCCATCGACATTGTCGACGCGGAAGCGGCCGTTGACAACGCGCCGGCCGAGTTCGGCATTGACCACCATCACCCGGCCCGGTCGGTATCGATTGATCTCAGCGACGACATCCATCAGCGGCCGCTGGTGGAAGATCAGCAGGCCTTCGCGCCAGGCCGTCACCTCCCCGATATCCGCCGGCGTCGCCGATCCTAGCCCATCGGCGCCGTAGCGGAGCTGCTGCCCCAGCCTCAGCACCGACGAGGCGGTGCCGAGGCGCACCTCCACCTCGCCCTGAAGGCAGGTGACGCAGGTCGCGTCCTGCTCGTGCAGGACGTTGAACTGCGCGTGGCGGGCTCTCGCCTCTCCGGCACCGGCCACGATGATCAGCTCGCGGCCCGGCTGCGCCCCGACCGTGACGGTGGCCTCTCCCCTGAGGAGTTCGATCCGCTCGATCGTATCCGCCGGCTTCTGCAGCTTGATGCTGGTGGCCGTGTTGAGCGACAGCCGGATATCGCCCGGGATGCTGACGTCTTTGGTTTCGCCGGTGGCGGTATGGTAGTCGGCCATCACATCGCCGAGCGAGGGCCACAGATCGAGCGGCGGACGAACGACGAGATAGGCCGCGGCTGCGGTCGCAGCGGCGCCGGCGACGAACGCGCGGCGGCTCGGTGCGGGCGCCGCCGCTTGCACGCCCCCCAAAGCTGCACCCGAGCGTCGCAGCACGTTGTCTCCAGCGCAGCCCAGCCGGTCCCAGAGCAGGCTCGCCTGCCACAGCGCCTCGGCGTGATCCGGGCTCTGGCGGCCCCACTGCTTGGTGGCCTCGACATCCGCGGGTGTGGCGCGTCCGGAGCCGAGCCGGCGCACGCGCTCCAGCGCTTCGCGGCGCAGCGCGCCCAATTGCTCCGGGGGGTCGTCGAATTGCATCATTGATCCAGAGAGCTGCAGACCGACGCCGCCAAGTCAAGGTGCGGCTCGAAATCCGTCCATGTCATGAAGACGCTTCTTTCGACCGCGGACCGAACCGCCGCGTGAGCTTTTTGCCGAACCGCCGGGCGCAATATTCCAGCGCCGCCTTCAATTCCATCTCGACGAAGCGCTGCGATAGACCGAGATGCTCGGCGATGCGCTTCAGCGGCACGCCCTCGACGCGGGATGCCAGCAGGATGGCGCGGCGCCGCGGCGGCAGCTCTTGCAGTACCTGTTCGAGAAACTCGACCTGCCGCCGCGCCTCGGCCTCGCGCTCGGGACCCGGCGCCGGATCGACCAGTTCGAGCATGTCCACCACATCGAGCTGCTTGTTGCGGCGTTGCTCGGTGCGCTCGCGGCTGATCGCGAGGTTCAAGGCGGTGCGCAGCAGATAGCCGAACGGACGCTGAACCTCGACCGGATCGTTGCCGCTGCGCAGATGCAACCAGGTTTCGTGCAGGGTCTCGCGCGCGGCTTCTTTCGAACCGAGACGGACAGCGAGCCGCCGGCACAATTCGTCATAGCGCTCCGCCAGCACCTCGCGGAGCACGGTCCAGCTCGCCTCAGTCATGGCGCGCCCGAGCCTGCGCCGGCGCGCCACCCCGCTCCGGCGCGCAATCGCCGGTCTCGGCCGGCGGGCGAGAGCCGATGGCGATGATAATCGGCTGCGGCAAATCCGGCGGCGGATGCTGGATCGACAGGTCGCCGAGCAACCGCACGATCGCCTGGTCGCGCGCCGGATCGGTCGAGCCGAACAGATGCGGCTTCAGGATCTGTCCGCTCGGGCCGATCCAGAATTCGAGCGTGGTGGCATAGCTGCCGGGCCGCGTCTCCGGTAAACGGCAAAAGGCGCTCGCAAGGCTGGCCTGCATGGCGCCGAGATAAGGCATCAAACCGGCAAGCGTCTGCTTGGGGGGGCCTGCGGCGTCCGAAGGAATCACCGTGAACGCATCAGAGCCGCGCACCGGCATGAGACCGGAACCCGCCAGCAGTCCGCGGAGCGCCTCTTGCGGAGACATCGTGCCAAAGACTGCATTCGAGCGGCGGCCTTGCGCCAAAGCCCCATCATAGACGAGCTGAAGTCCGGTGACCGCGCTGAACGCGTCGAGCGCCGAACTCAGCGGCTGTGCCGCAATGTCGAAAGCAATGATCGAGGGAGTGCTCGGTGCGGAAGCAGCCTTCACCAGCTCCAGGCTTGCCACCCATGTACCCGCTATGGTGGCTACGGTGGCCGAAGCCGCGAAACCAAGTCGGCTTCGAGGCTTGGATCCCAAAGCCGCCAAACGGGCCATGAGCGATCTGGTGGCCCCGCCCCTCCTGTCATCAGGCACGTGCTGGCGGGACACAGCAGACCCACATCTCGAAATCGGACGATTTGGACGATACTGTAGAGCTTATCGCCACAATATAAGAATGCTTTATGACAGCCGCGCGTCGGACAATCCCGATGGCGATGTCGGCGATGACCGACCGCAACACCGCTTCGAGGGTAGTCGGAGTGCGTCGCAGCCTTTTCGATCTCGTCGATCAGCACGAGCGGAGCGGGCGGGGCCTAGGATGATCTGATCCTCGTCACATATCATGAGTGCTTATTGCCAGCTTATTTCCCCAGATGCTTCTGACTCGTTCTTGGAGCGCAAATGACACGTTCTTAATGTGTCCACACAAGCGATTGACGTGATCTATGCTGGGTGATCGAGGACTGTGACAGACATTCGATTGCGACACGATCCGAAACGACACAGCTTTATGTGTCCCTTGGCGGTCTTCTGAGTCCCGTCACATGAGTCCCGTCACATCTCCTGTAGCCGATCAGTTCGCTACGGATCGAGCTCGGTGTCCCAGTACAAGTAATCGAGCCAGCTCTCGTGCAGATAGTTCGGCGGGAACAGCCGGCCGTTGCGGTGCAACTGGTGCACGGTCGGGGCGAAGGCGGTCTGGCGCGGGAACATCCGGGCCTGCGCCGGCGTCATGTTGCCCTTGCGCAGATTGCACGGCGAGCACGCCGCGACCACGTTCTCCCACGTCGTCTGCCCGCCCTTGGAGCGCGGGATGATGTGGTCGAAGGTGAGGTCCTCAGGTGCGCCGCAATATTGGCAGGAGAAGCGGTCGCGCAGGAACACGTTGAACCGGGTGAAGGCCGGATGCGTCGACGGCTTCACGAAGGATTTCAGCGAGACGACGCTGGGCAGCTGGATCTCGAGGTTCGGGCTGTGGATCGCGCGATCGTAATGCGCGACGATGTTGACGCGATCGAGGAACACCGCCTTGATCGCGTCCTGCCACGACCATAGCGATAGCGGATAGTAGCTGAGCGGCCGGAAATCCGCGTTCAAAACCAGCACCGGCCAACCGCCATGCGAGACATGCGCGTTCAAGAAACGCTCCTGACCCCCGACCGATCGACGCTGCGAAGCAGCATGCGGAAGGGATACTACAGCCAGCGTGACGCCGTTGTGAAGGGCAAGCCGAAAGGGAAAGGCATCTGCCGCGGGAATTCCATCCAAGGCCGGCCGAATTTGGAGAATGGGCGTTCCGGAACGCCGGCGGCGGGAGGTGATTGTTCCATATTTACCAGCCGCGTTGACGGCGGCGGGCGCCGCATATCAGATGAGTAGCAAATCCCGACGATTTCGACCCGAATTCCAGCCCGGAGGCGACCATGTCCAGCGCAGCAACCGCATCGCTCAAATCCACCGCCGCAGCGCCCGCCCATCAGCCCGGCCGCGGCCGGGTGTATGATTCGGTCGCCGATGCCTATGGCGACACCCCGTTGGTGCGGCTGAACCGGCTGCCGGGACTGAACGGCGTCAACGCGACGATTCTCGCCAAGCTGGAATATTTCAACCCGGCCTCCAGCGTGAAGGACCGCATCGGCGCCGCGATGATCGCCGCGATGGAGCGCGACGGCATCATCAAGCCCGGCACCATCCTGATCGAGCCGACCTCCGGCAACACCGGCATCGCGCTGGCCTATGTGGCCGCCGCCAAGGGCTATCGGCTCAAGCTGGTGATGCCGGAATCGATGTCGATCGAGCGCCGCAAGATGCTGGCCTTCCTCGGCGCCGAGCTGGTGCTGACCGAAGCCGCCAAGGGCATGAAGGGCGCCATCGCCAAGGCCGAGGAGCTGATCGCCTCGACGCCGAACGCGGTGATGCCGCAGCAGTTCAAGAACCTCGCCAACCCCGAGGTTCACCGCCGCACCACCGCCGAGGAGATCTGGAACGACACCAACGGCGCGATCGACATTTTCGTCGCCGGCGTCGGCACCGGCGGCACCATCACCGGCGTCGGCCAGGTGCTGAAGCCGCGCAAGCCGTCGGTCAGGATCGTGGCGGTCGAGCCGGAGGAAAGCCCGGTGCTGTCCGGCGGCGCACCCGGCCCGCACAAGATCCAGGGCATCGGCGCCGGCTTCGTGCCGGACATTCTCGACCGCTCGGTGATCGACGAAATCATCAAGGTGGCGGGACCGGTTGCGATCGAGACTTCGCGGGCGCTGGCGCGGCACGAAGGCATTCCGGGCGGCATCTCGTCGGGTGCCGCGATTGCGGCTGCGATCGAACTCGGCAAGCGCCCGGAAAACGCCGGCAAGACCATCGTGGCGATCGTGCCGTCGTTCTCGGAGCGCTATCTGTCGACCGCGTTGTTCGAGGGCGTGTAACCGCCGCCCACAACCGGCGTCGTCACGCCGTCACTCTGCCGCCGCGAGCGATCGCGGCAGCAGGCCGGCGTCGCGGGCGAATTCGACCATGATGTCGCGGACGTCGTGCGGCCGCTCCTCATGCGCCAGATGGCCGAGGCCCGGCATCACCGCGATGCCGGCGCCCGGCACCATACGTTGCACCCGGGCGGAATTGCTGGCCGCGATGGTCTTGTCGTTGCTGCCGGCGATCAGCAGCAGCCGGGTCGCCAGCTGCGGCAATTGCTGCGCGGTTCGTTCGAGCCGCCAGCTCGCCATCATCCGCAGCGCCGCAGCGACATGGCCGGGGCTGCGGACCAGCCGGCGATAATAGTCGATCCCTTCAGGCTCGATCGACGAGCCGGTGTCGGCCAGCATCCGCTCGACCATGCCCGGATTGCCGGCGAACCGCGCCAGCAGCCGCGGCACCAGCGCGCTCGACGCCAGCAGCCGCGCCAGCGGCAGCATGACCCGCCCCGCCGCGCCGCCGATCGGCAGCAGCGCGCCGTTGAGGGCGACGAGGCCGGCCGGCGCGATGCTGCCGTCGAGGCACATCCGCGCCAGCAGTGCGGCGCCGGCGGAATGGCCGGCGACCACAGCCGGCGCGTGATCGAGCCCGCGCAGCAGCGTCGCGAGATCCTGCGCCATCGCGTCGAGCGTCATGCGCGCCGCCGCCGGCGTTTCGGTGAAGCCGTGGCCGGGCAGATCGGGCGCGACGACGGTGAAGGGCTCCGCCAGCAGCGGCGCCAGCCTGCGCCAGGAATGCGTCGCCGCGCTTGTGCCGTGGATCAGCAACAGCACCGGACCGCGACCGCTCTCCTGCACGTGCCAGCGCAGCCCCGCGGCGTGCACGAACCGACTGGCGTCGCGATTGGGCCAGTCGCGCCCCTCGATGTCCCAGCGCGGCTTGGCGAGCGGCGAGCGAGGCGGAGGGGCGTTGTCGTTGAGCGCGCGCATCATCGCATTGTTCTCGTTGTTGCGCCGATGGCACCATCGCCGGCGCACCCTGTCAAATGCGCGACGGGCGCCGGGTTCCGAACGGGCGATTGATAATCTGCGAGATGGTACTCTGCTATCGTATCACCGACGCAGCACGCGGAGCACAACGTCGCGCTATGTCGGGGCTGGTGATGAGCACTGCACGCGGTTGACACTCCGTGTCAGCGCCGCACGACAGTCCGCGCGCGGAGTGTCGCGACGCTGATCGATCGTGTTGACCAAATCTGTCAGCACGCCGCGACAAACGTGAAATCGGCATGAATGCTGAAAATTTCGGTTCGCAGTCCTGCAAATCATTCCAATATTCATCTCAGCACACCCCTGAACTAACAGGTGGTGGGCATCGACAGCGGTCGCGGCGAATCACCGGCGACCTGGTCCCGAACGGGAGGGATGCGATGAAGATGTCTCATCTGGCGAATTTCCTGCTGATGATCGTCGGCGGCGCGGCGCAGGAAGTCGCCGTCGCGGTCAAGCGCCGCTGGCGCCGCGACGACCGCGCGCCGTAATCGCGGCGGCCGTCCTCACGGCCTCCCGGATCGGGTCGCGCTGCGCGTCAGCGTGCGCCGATCTCCCGCCGCTCGGGCGCGATCAGCTCCGGCCGCGAGCCGGACATCCGCTTGTGCAGATGCACCATGAAGGCCATGCCGAACAACGGCGTCGCCAGATTGACGATCGGGATCGACACGAAGGCGGCGATCACCAGGCCGCCGATGAACACCGTGGTGGCATTGTCGCGGCGCATCGCCTTGGCCTCGGCGGCCGGGCGGAAGCGCATCGCCGCCAGCTCGAAATATTCCCGCCCGAGCAGCCAGCCGGTGGCGACGAAGAACACGATGACGCCGGCGCCGGCGAAGAACAAAAACGGCAGCGCGATCAGATAGACCAGGATGGTCAAGAGCGCGGTCTTGATGGTTTCGATCAGCGCCACGCCGACCGGCAGCGCGACGCCCGGCTCCTCGTGCGGATAATATTCGCGCTCGACATGTTCGGCGGCCTCGTCGACGAAGATGCCGGCGACCAGCGAGGTCACCGCCGGCATCAGGAACACCGCGCCGACCACGATGCCGAGCCCGGCGGCGATCGACAGCACCCAGGACAGGATGTTGAGCGGGGTCTGGAAACCGCCCAGCGCAGCCTCGGCCCAAAGCTCGCTCGACGTCGCCGCCCAGCTCAGCAGCCGCTGCAGCCCGATCGCCGCCACCGCGATCAGCGCCAGCGCGAAGCCGATCGAGCGCCACAGGATCGAGCGCATCGGCGGCGACAGAATCTGGGTCAGCGCCTTGATGGCGGCGTCGAGCATGGGCGGTGTCCTCGTCCGGGAATGGGCTTCGCACAGGTAGAGGCGGCGGGAGGGTTCGGCAAGGGCGGAGCCCGGTCGCCGCGGCGGGCGCGGCAGTGCTTCAGCGTGAGGGCAGACGCGCAGCTAACGCCGCAGCCGCCGGGCCGCCGGATAGTTCATCACGCGGGGAACCTTGCCGGCGCGCAGCGCGCGCTGCATGCCCTGCCAATACTCCGGCTGCATCAGCTCGGGATGGGCGTCGCGGAAGGCGCGGCGCAGCGCCGGGTCGTCGATCCGCAACCCGCCGAGCATGTCGGCCGGGCGGAACACCACGCCGTCCTCGAACTCCGGCCCCGGCGGCGCGTCGTCGCCGCGGACCCGGACGTCGGTCAGGGGCTCGACCGCGTCGTAGTCGAACAGATACACTTTGCGGATGCGGCTGACGCCGTAGTTGCGGCCGTCGAGGTCCTTGTTGAAGATATCGGCGGCGGCGTTGTTCTTGATGCAGTCGCCGAGATTGATCACCGCGGCGCGGGCATCGGCGGCGGACGCGGTGGTGAGATAGAGCGGCAGCGGCGTCAGCTTGATCTGCACGATCAGATGCCGGAACACCAGCGCGCCGCGTTCCAGCGTCACGGTGTCGATGCCGGATTCCAGCAGCTCGTCGAGCAGATCGGGCGCGAACATCGTGCGCTCGAGCTTGACGTTGGAGTAGATGATGTTGTCGAGCATCGAGCCGGCGCGATCGATCTCGTGCACCAGATTGTATTTGCGCAGCACCGCGTCGAGGCCGTCGAAATAGTCGAACTTGTAGTCGTCGGTGGGATGGTCGCGGATGATCTTCAGCACATAGGCCGAGGACGGCATCGTGAACGCGATCGCCACCGTGCCCTTGAAACCCGGCGCGGTGTCGAGCTTCTCCTTGCTCCTGCGGTGCTCGGCGAGAATCTCGGTCATCACCGCGACCTTGCCGAGGTGGTGGAAGCCGATGCAGGAATATTGCGTGCCGAGCGGCCGCTTCGGCATCAGTTCGTGCAACAGCCGCGCCAGCTCGTGATAATGCGGATTGGTGGCGTGGTAATTGGCCAGCGTCGAGGAGAACGCGTATTGCAGCTCGTCGGCGTCGCACAGCACCGCATCGACGACGAGGCCGTCGTCCTCGTTGAGCAGCGCGATCAACAGCGGCAGGTTGCGCATCGGCATGTCGCCGCGGTCGCGCAGCCGGACGCGCCCGACCAGGCAGGCGCCGCGATTGCGGAAGAAGCCGGACTCGGCGATCTCGATCTTCGCGGTCTCGCCGGCGCGCGGGCCGAGCGGCTCCAGCGCAGCCTCGATCGCGGCCGCGGCGAGCGCGGCGTCGCCGTCGCGATCGCGCCACGGCCCGCGGAGGCCGGCGCCGTCGAGGATGTCGCGGATCACCGCCGGCCTGATCGGCAGCGTCGTGGCGATGGTCTTGAGGATCGCAGCGCTGGTCGCCTTCGGCCGCGCCGCCGGCCCGGTATCGTAGGACACCGGCCGCCATTCGTCGCTGACCAGCTTGCGGCGCAGCGACTGCCAGAACGCGAAGGCGAAATCGGCCTCGTAGCGCTCGGCGATCGCCGCCAGCAGCTCGGCCTCGGCGCGCGCCCAGAGCTGTTCGTCATTGGCGAGCTCGGGCAGCCCGGCCTTCAGCAGCGGCACCAGCTGATCGATGCAGGCGGTGTACAGCCCGAGCCGGATTTTCGACAGCCGCACCGTGGCGGCCCAGTCGCGCGCCTCGAACGCCGCCTGCGCCAGCGCCGGAATCCGCCGCGACACCGCGTAATAATTGTCGAACGCCGCCAACACCACGCGCGCCAGCGTGTGGGCCTGGTCGTCCGGATCGTCGGTCCGCACCAGCGCGTCGAGCAGATCGAAATCCGGCTCGGCGATCCGGGTGGCGGCGTCGATGTCGGAGGCAAAGGGATGACGGGTGGCAGTCATGGGGCGCAATCATGCGACGGATCCGGGCGCGGCGGCGTGATCTGACGCAAAACGGCGCCTTGCGGCCCGACCGATGGAGCGCGTACGAGCTCGCATCGGGCCTTCAGTTCGGCCTTGCCAAATACGAACAATTAGGGAACATTGCCGGCGGGGGCATCATGAAAATTGCAGGACTTTTCGCTGGCATCGGAGGGCTCGAGCTTGGTCTTCATCGGGCCGGGCACGAGACGGTAATCCTGTCCGAAATCTGGCAGCCCGCCGGGGCGGTGTTGGAACACCGCTTCAAGGGCGCCCCGAATGTCGGCGATGTCGCGACGTTGACGTCGCTGCCCTCCGAGGTCGAGCTGATGACGGCCGGCTTTCCCTGCCAGGACCTCAGCCAAGCCGGCAAGACCGCCGGGATCAAGGGCGGGAAGTCGGGGCTGGTGACGCATGTTTTCCGGCTGATCGATCGCAGCCGGCCGAAATGGGTGCTGCTGGAGAACGTCTCGTTCATGCTGCGCCTCGACGGCGGCAGCGCCATGACCCGGCTGGTCTCCGAATTCGAAAGGCGCGGCTATCGCTGGGCCTACCGCGTTGTGAATTCACTGAGCTTCTTGCCGCATCGGCGCGCGCGGGTGTTCTTTCTGGCGAGCATCGAGGGTGATCCGGCCGATGTCCTGCTGGTCGACGACGCGGAGCCCGCCGGGCTGCAGACAAGCCTGCAAAGCCACGCCCACGGCTTCTACTGGACCGAAGGAACGCGCGGTCTGGGATGGGGCCCCGACTGCGTGCCGACGCTCAAGAACGGCTCCACGGTCGGCATTCCTTCGCCGCCGGCGATCCTGATGCCGAACGGGGAAATCGTGACACCCGATATCCGCGACGCCGAGCGGCTTCAGGGACTTCCCGCCGACTGGACGAAGCCGGCCGAGAGGGTGGCCCGCGCGTCGTTCCGATGGTCGCTGGTCGGCAATGCCGTCAGCAAGCCGGTCGCGGCGTGGATCGGACAGCGGTTGAACGCGCCCGGAGCATACGACAGATCGCGCGACGGCGGCAGCGTCGTCCGCGGCGATTGGCCCAAGGCGGCGCGCTCCGACGGCAAAGCCTGCCGTGAAGTCGCGATCTCCGAATTTCCCAAATGGGCGAAGCGGCCGAGCCTTCAGGACTTCCTGCGCTACGAGCCGAGACTGCTGTCGGCTCGCGCCACGGCAGGGTTTTTGTCGCGGATCGAGAAGAGCAGCTTGCGCTTCGTACCGGGCTTCAAGGACAGGGTGCGATCTCATCTCGATCATGTTCGAGCCATCGACGCGTTCGTCCAGGAAGGCCGCACGCTGCTCGCGGCCGAATGAGTTCGACCGCCTGCGAGACGCCGGTCGACCCCGCGCGGTCGGCCTTGATGCGCCGGGTTCGGCAGAAGCGCACGAGGGCGGAGGACGACGTCGCCGACGTGCTGCGTGAACTGGGCTTGCGCTTCCGACGCAACGTGAGAACGCTGCCGGGCTCCCCCGATTTCGCCAACAAGACCCACCATTGGGCGATATTCGTCAACGGCTGCTTCTGGCATCGTCACCAGGGATGCCACCGAACCACCACGCCGACGCGCAATCGGGAGTTCTGGCTGGCGAAGTTCGCGGCCAACGTGAAGCGAGACAAGATCAAGACGCGCCTTCTGCGTGCGATGGGGTTCAGGGTGGTGACGATCTGGGAATGCGAGACGCGCACGCCGACCAAGGTGCGACGTCGGCTGAAAGGGCTGATGAGGTAGCGGATGGCGAAAGCCAAGACCCCCACAAGACGATTCTCGACGGACAAGACCGCCGTATCGGAAAATTCGATTCGTCGAGAGCTCGATTGGGCCGGCGATCGCAGCGTCGTCGAGAAGGGCTCTGCCACCGACAAGAAGAACTACGCAGAAGGCCTGTCGCGCGCGCTGTCGCAACGGTTCGCCGACGCCCTTCGGAAGTCGTTCGACGGAATTCTGCCGAACCCCGACGGCCTCGGCCAAGAGTCGAAAGCGCGAACCGGCAAGGGCCTGAAGAAGCTCGACGTGAACTACTCGACGGTCGAACTCGGATTGGGGCTCGGAGTCTCGATCAAGACGATCAATTTCCGCGACGCCAAGACCAAGCGTTATACGAAAAACTACACGCGCGTCGACAACGAGCTGAGAGCCGAAGCTGCGGACTACCACGAGCGGCAGCCGTATTCCGTACTTTGTGCGGTGGTCTTTATTCCGCTGGATGCCTGCAATGACGGAGGGACTGCGCCATCCAGTTTCGGACAGGCGGTTCAGATATTCCGCTATCGAGCCGGGCGAGAGAAGCCGGTCGACGATACGACTCTGTTCGAGAGGATATTGATCGGCCTGTATGATGCCGAGCCGGCGAGCTTTGGTGTCACCGGGTTCTTCGACGTGATGGACGCTCCGCCACGCACCGGACGTCCCTCCTCGCTGATGACCTTCGAACAGGCGATCGGCACGATCGTCGAAGCCTACGACGCGCGGAACAAATCAGCCTTCAAATGGGCCGAGGGCGACACTGAGATTCTTGCTGCGCCCGGGCGCGAAGATGACGACGACGAGGTCTGACCCTCAACTATCCACCTTCAGCGCCGCAATGAACGCCTCTTGCGGAATATCCACCTTGCCGAACTGGCGCATCTTCTTTTTGCCCTCCTTCTGTTTCTCCAGAAGTTTGCGTTTGCGGGTGATGTCGCCGCCGTAGCATTTGGCGGTGACGTCCTTGCGCAGGGCGCGGACGGTTTCGCGGGCGATGATCTTGCCGCCGATCGCCGCCTGGATCGGGATGACGAACATGTGCGGCGGGATCAGCTCCTTCATCTTCTCCACCATGGCGCGGCCGCGGCCTTCGGCGCGCGTCCTGTGCACCAGCATCGACAGCGCGTCGACCGGCTCGGCGTTGACGAGGATCTGCATCTTCACCAGATCGGCCGGCTTGTATTCGGTGAGGTGATAGTCGAACGAGGCGTAGCCCTTCGACACGCTCTTGAGGCGGTCGTAGAAATCGAACACCACTTCGTTGAGCGGCAGGTCGTATTTCACCATCGCGCGGGCGCCGACGTAAGTCAGCTCCTTCTGATTGCCGCGGCGGTCCTGGCACAGCTTCAGCACCGAGCCGAGATATTCGTCGGGCGTCAGAATCGTCGCTTCGATCCACGGCTCCTGGATTTCGGCGATCTTGACCACGTCCGGCATGTCGACCGGATTGTGGATCTCCATTTCGGTGCCGTCCGTCAGCGTCATCTTGTAGATGACGCTCGGCGCGGTCGCGATCAAATTGAGGTCGAATTCGCGGGACAGTCGCTCCTGGATGATCTCCAGGTGCAGCAACCCCAGGAAGCCGCAGCGGAAGCCGAAGCCGAGCGCGGCGGAGGTTTCCATTTCGAACGAGAACGAGGCGTCGTTGAGCCTGAGTTTGCCCATCGCGCCGCGCAGCGTCTCGAAATCGTCGGCGTCGACCGGGAACAGGCCGCAGAACACCACCGGGATCGCCGGCTTGAAGCCCGGCAGCATCTCGGTGATCGGTTTCCTGTCGTCCGTAATCGTGTCGCCGACTCTCGTGTCGGCGACTTCCTTGATCGCCGCGGTGATGAAGCCGATCTCGCCGGGGCCGAGTTCGTCGACCGAGGTCATCTTCGGGGTGAAGTAGCCGACGCGTTCCAGATCATAGGCGGCGTTGGTGCCCATCATCCGGATGCGCTGGCCCTTCTTCATCACGCCGTCGACGACGCGGACCAGCACCACGACGCCGAGATAGACGTCGTACCAGCTATCGACCAGCAGCGCCTTGAGCTGCGCGGAGCGGTCGCCTTGCGGCGGCGGCAGCCGGGTCACGATCGCCTCCAGCACGTCGGGCACGCCGAGGCCGGTCTTTGCCGAGATCATCACCGCGTCGGAGGCATCGAGCCCGATCACGTCCTCGATCTGCTGCTTGACCTTGTCGGGCTCGGCGGCCGGCAGATCGACCTTGTTGAGCACCGGCACGATCTCGTGGCCGGCGTCGAGCGCGTGATAGACATTGGCCAGCGTTTGCGCCTCGACGCCCTGCGAGGCGTCGACCACCAGCAGCGAACCCTCGCAGGCCGCCAGCGACCGCGACACTTCGTAGGCGAAGTCGACGTGGCCGGGCGTGTCCATCAGGTTGAAGATGTAGTCCTTGCCGTCCTTGGCGCGGTAGTTCAGGCGCACGGTCTGCGCCTTGATGGTGATGCCGCGCTCGCGCTCGATATCCATCGAATCGAGCACCTGCTCCTTGCCGGCCATTTCGCGGTCGGACATCCCGCCGGTGATCTGGATCAGCCGGTCGGCGAGCGTCGACTTGCCATGGTCGATATGGGCGACGATGGAGAAGTTGCGGATGTTGTCGATGGGGGCGGTGGTCATGGTCGCGAGATAGCACCGGGACTCCGGCGCGGCAAGGCGAAGGGCGCCCGCAACCGCCCGAAAAACCGCCGCTTTTGCCGTGCTTGACGGGGACGATCGAACCGGCTGATGTCCGCCGCGCATGCCTCGAACCCAGGGTCCGGATGACCTCGATCGCCACGTCCCGCGCCCGCCTGTCGCTGATCGCGCGCTGGATCGACGCCCTGCTCGATCCCAAACGGCAGGAGCGTACCGTCATCCTGTCGCTGGCGGTCTATGCGGCGATCTGGACCGCGTACCGCACCATCGCCACCTGGCCGCGCGACCTGCACGCCGACGAAACCGAGCTGTACGCCTGGTCGCAGCATCTGGCGTTCGGCACTGACAAGCATCCGCCGTTCTCGGCCTGGGTTGCACGCGCCTGGTTCAGTGTCGTGCCGGTGTCGGATCTGACGTTCCATCTGCTGGCCACCGTCAACATCGCCGTCACGCTGTACATCGCCTGGCGGACGATGCGGCGCTATATGACGGCCGAGAAGGCGCTGTTCGGGCTGGCGACACTGACGCTGATCCCGTTCTTCAATTTCATCGCGCTGAAATACAACGCCAATGCGGTGCTGCTGCCGCTGTGGGCGCTGACCATCCATGGTTTTCTGCGCGCGTTCGAACAGCGCGGCTGGCTGTGGCCGACGCTGGCGGGGGTGTTCGCCGGCGCGTCGATGCTGGGCAAATACTGGTCGATCGTGCTGGTCGGTTCGCTCGGGCTCGCCGCGCTGCTGGATCGGCGGCGGGCGCGGTTCTTCGCCTCCCCGGCGCCGTGGCTGATGATCGTCGCGGGCGGGCTGGTGCTGGCGCCGCATGTCGCCTGGCTGGTCGAGCACCGCTTCCCGACCTTTGCCTATGCGGCGGCGCGGGAAGCCGACGGCCTCGGGCACAATGCGCTCGACACGCTACGCTATCTCGCCGGCTGTGTCGGCTATGCGGCGCTGGCGCTGATCGCCACCTGGCTGCTGCTGCGGCCGTCGCGCGCGGCATTGATCGAGAGCGTCTGGCCGGCGGACCCGCAGCGCCGGCTGATCGTCACGATCCAGGTGCTGATGATCGTGGCGCCGGCGCCGGTGGCGCTCGTGACCGGCATCCGCATCGTGCCGCTGTGGACGATGCCGGCCTGGACGCTGCTGCCGATCGTGCTGCTGTCGTCGCCGCTGATCGCGGTCGGCCGCGACGCGCTGCGGCGGATGCTGATCGGGGCCGCGGCGCTGGCGCTGACGATCCTCGCCGCGGCGCCGGGCGTGGCGGTGGCGATCCACAGCAGCAGCCCGCCGGAGCCGTTCGAATACGCTTCCTTGCTCGCCGACGACATCGCGCGGGTCTGGCAGCGCCACACCGACAGGCCGATCGCACTGGTGGCGGGCGAAACCGTGCTGGCGCAGAACACCGCGTATTATCTGCGCACCGACAGCCGCGCCTTCGCGACCGCCGATCTGGCGACGCTGAAAGCCGACGCCGCCGCGCGCGGCGCGGCGCTGGTGTGCCCGGCGGCGGATCAGTCCTGCCTGTCGGTCGCCGAGCAGATCGTCGCGGCGCAGCCGCAGATCCTGCGCAGCAAGGTCTGGCTCAGCCGGCCGCTGCTCGGGATCGCCGGCGGCACGGTGCAGGACGTGTTCTTCCTGGTGCTGCCGCCATCAGCGACGGGGAAGACGTAGACGTCATCCTGAGGCGCGCGCGCAGCGAGCCTCGACGAATGGGCGGCACGCGCAGTCCCCGTGTCCGCATCCTTCGAGGCTCGCCCTGCGGGCGAGCGCCTCAGGATGACGGCGCAGCGGATGGCGGCGCGGAACGCGAGATTGACGGCTGAGGATTACTCGTCTTCGCCGAATTTGCTGGCCATCAGCTGGGCCAGCGCGTCGACGGCCTGCTGCGCCTCGGGGCCGGTCGCCGAGACGGTGACGGTGGTGCCGATCCCGGCGGCCAGCATCATCAGGCCCATGATCGAGGTGCCGCCGACGGTCTCGCCGTTGCGCGTCACGGTGACGTCGGCCTGGAACTTCTCGGCCATCTGCACGAATTTGGCGGAGGCCCGGGCGTGCAGGCCGCGCTTGTTGATGACGGGAATCTCCCGGGAGATTTTTCCGGCGGTGGTGCCCGCCTGTGCGTCTGTCGCGGGCTGGGGCACGTCTGCGGTCATTTTCCGGCCAGCACCCGGCTGGCGATGGTGACGTATTTGCGCCCGGCTTCCTGGGCGAGAGCGATCGCATCGGGCAAAGCGCGTTCCTCGCGGACCTTGGCCAGTTTCACCAGCATCGGCAGATTGATCCCGGCGAGCACTTCGACCTTGGGGCGGCTCATACAGGAGATCGCAAGGTTCGACGGCGTTCCGCCGAACATGTCGGTCAGAATCGCAACACCGTCACCACTGTCGACGCGATTCACCGCCTCGATGATGTCGCTGCGACACAGGTCGGCGTCATCTTCGGCGCCGATCGTGACGGCTTCGATTTGCTTTTGTGGCCCCATCACGTGTTCCAGCGCTGCCTTGAACTCGTCGGCAAGGCGCCCGTGGGTCACAAGTACTAGACCAATCATCGGAAACTCCTCGCGGGCGCTTCGTGGGTGCACCGCGCGAACGGGTCACTTTGACCATCCAGAGCCCCTATGCAAGGGGGTTTTCGCGATTCACCCTCGAAGACGGGGGCAAATCGGGAACCGGGGCGGGTCTATTCAGTGACGATTGTGTGGCTCATATGGTTACCAAAATCCTTCCGGCAATCATCCAACTGTGTCCCAGGTGCGATGGCGTCGCCGGTCGTCAGCGCCGCGACGACCAGTGGTAGCGGATCATAGCCGGGACCGACCGGCACCCGCGGCAATTCGACGCCCTCCAGCATCATACGCAACGCGGCCGCTTCGGGAAGGCGGGCGGCGTCCTCCGCGGCGAGGTCGACGACCAGGCCGACGACCGCCTCCGGGGCGGCCGGAACCCGGCGGAGGCCGAGGCCCCGGACCTCGATCATCCCCGCGAGACCCGGCACCGGGCGGACCCGCAGCCGGCCGTCGCGCTGTTCCAGAAAGACCCGATCGTCGCCGATCAGTTCCACCGGCGGGATCTGCCCCGCCCGTCCTGCGACGATCAGCCCGAAGGCGAGGCGGGATTTACCGGAGCCGGAGGGCCCGCGGATCAGCACCGCGCGGTCGCCGACCCGGACGGCGGAGGCGTGAATGCTGGGCGCGCCCGGCGCGGTCATGTCGACGGCAGCCGGACCACGAAGCGGGCGCCGGCGATGGTCGGCTCGCCCTCCGCATCGCGCGGGCCGGGGCGATTCTCGGCGCGGATTTTGCCACCATGGGCCTCGACGATCTGCCGGGAGATCGACAGGCCGAGCCCGGAATTCTGGCCGAAGCCCTGATGCGGCCGGTCGGTGTAGAAACGCTCGAAGATCTTGTCGAAGGCGTCGTCGCGGATGCCCGGGCCCTCGTCGTCGACCACGATCTCGATCTCGGTCTTGCGGCGGCGGCAGACGATCTGAACCTTGCCGCCCTCGCGGGAGAACGACTGCGCATTCGACAGCAGGTTGGAGATCACCTGGCCGAGCCGCGAATCATGGCCGGGCACCGAGAACGGCTCGTTCGGCGGTCCCTCGAACCGCACCTCGACCAGCGCATTGTTGCCGAGCCGGGTTTCGTTGGCGACCAAGGTCAGCGTCGTCAGCAGCCGGCGCAGATCGACCGGGGCGGCGTCCTGGCGCTGCAATTCGGCGTCGAGCCGGCTGGCGTCGGAGATGTCCGAGATCAGCCGGTCGAGCCGTTTGACGTCGTGCTCGATCACCGCGAGCAGCCGCGACCGGCTGTTGGCATTCTTGGCCAGCGGCAGCGTCTCGACCGCCGAACGCAGCGAGGTCAGCGGGTTCTTCAGTTCGTGCGAGACGTCGGCGGCGAAGCGCTCGATCGCCTCGATGCGGTTGTACAGCGAATCGGTCATCTCCCGCAGCGCGCCCGACAGATGCCCGATCTCGTCGCGCCTCGTGGTGAAATCCGGAATCTCGACGCGGGCGCGAATGCGGCGGCGGACCCGCTCGGCGGCGTCGGCGAGCCTGCGCACCGGACCCGCGATGGTCGAGGCCAGCAGCACCGACAGCACGAACATCACGATCGCCGCCAGCCCGAAGATCTTCAGGATCGCCAGCCGTTCGGCGGTCACCATCTGGTCGATGTCGTCGCCCTGGGTCGACAGCATCAAGGCGCCGTGAATGGCGCGGAAACGCTGCACCGGCACCGCGACCGAGACGATCACCTCGCCGCGGTCGTTGATCCGCACCATCGAGTTCTTCTGGCCCTTCAGCGAATCGGCGACCTCCTGATAGCCGTTGCCGTTCTCGGGCCCGAGTTCGCGATACAGCGGCAGATCGCCGCGATTGAACCAGGTGCGGATCGCGATCATCGCGCGCTCGACGAAGCCGGGCTTCTCCGCCGTCGGCGGCGGCAGGTCGAACCGCATCACGTCGCCGCGGCCGTACAGGCTGCGGCTGTCGAGAATCAGCACGCCATCGCGGTCATAGATGCGGGCCCTCGTCTTGGTCGGCGAGATCAGCCGCCGCAGCACCGGCGCGACGCGCTCGGGATTGATCGGGAAATCCAGCACCGCGTATTCGTCCGGCGGGCCGTAGGTCTCGCCGGGCTTGAGATCGAGCAGCCGGTCCGGATCGATGGTGATGGTGTTGGTTTCGACGGTGGCGGAGGCGGCGATCGCGCCGGCGATGATTTCGGCCTGCACCAGCAGGCTCTGCGCGCGGGCGTCGATCAGGCCGGCGCGGAACTGCGACAGATACAGAATGCTCGCCGACAGCGCCATCAGGCCGGCGAGGTTGAGCGACAGGATGCGCCGCGTCAGGCTGGAGAAGCTCAGCGTGAAAAAGAACTGCCCGGCACGCCGCACCCAGGCGAACGGCCGCTGCCACGGCCGGGCGCGGGTCGCGGTCTCGTCCTGCGCGGCGGCGTCGTCCCCGTCGCGGGCTTCCTGATCAGCCGCGGTGCGATCCAGCAATGGCCAAGCCTGCCCGATGATTGGCGATGAGCAATTGTCGTCGGCGCATGATCGTCTCCGAAAACCGGTATTCCCTTTTCGGGATCATGCGCGAGCATATCGCAATGCGGCGGCGGCGTCAGGCGCCGATGCGCTGCGGTCCGGCGTCCCGATCAGGTTTCCTTGAAGCGGTAGCCGACACCGTAGAGGGTTTCGATCATCTCGAAATCGTCGTCCACCACCTTGAACTTCTTGCGCAGCCGCTTGATGTGGCTGTCGATGGTGCGGTCGTCGACATAGACCTGATCGTCATAGGCGGCGTCCATCAGCGCGTTGCGGCTTTTCACCACGCCGGGCCGGGTCGCCAGCGCCTGCAGGATCAGGAATTCGGTGACGGTGAGCGTCACCGGCTCGTTCTTCCAGGTGCAGGTGTGACGCTCCGGGTCCATCCGCAGCAGGCCGCGGTCCAGCGCCTTGGCGTCGGTTTCCTTCGGCGCAGCAGCCGGATCCTTCGGCGCCGAGCGCCGCAGCACCGCTTTGACGCGCTCGACCAGCAGACGCTGCGAGAACGGTTTGCGGATGAAATCGTCGGCGCCCATCTTGAGGCCGAACAATTCGTCGATCTCCTCGTCCTTGGAGGTGAGGAAGATCACCGGCAGGTCGGACTTCTGCCGCAGCCGCCGCAGCGTTTCCATGCCGTCCATCCGCGGCATCTTGATATCGAGGATGGCGAGGTCGGGCGGCGAGGTGCGGAATCCGTCGAGCGCGGAAGCGCCATCCGTATAGGTCATGATCCGGTAGCCCTCGGCTTCCAGAGCGATCGAGACGGATGTGAGGATGTTGCGGTCGTCGTCGACCAAGGCGATTGTTGGCATGAAGCTCTTTCCGAAACGGCGTGGCGAGACCGCGAACGATTCGGCGATCCGTGGTTCAGGTTGCCCAAAAAGCACAGTCAACGAGCAATGCAAGCTGGGCTGAAATGTGGCCGGTTCCTAAATCTCGGGAACAGAGCGCAGGCGGGCATGATATAAGCCCGGTTTTCGGGCATAAAACCCCCATCCGGCAATGAATTGACGGAACTCGTGATGCAGCCCACGGCCGAATTCGATCCCGCGAAGGTCGCCAAATCGCTGTTGCGCCGCCGGCGGGAGGGGGCGCTGGCCACCCTGCTGCGCGACGGCGGCGCGCCGTATTGCTCGCTGGTCAACCTCGCCAGCGCGCCCGACGGCTCCCCGGTGCTGCTGATTTCCCGCCTGGCGGTGCACACCCGGAACCTGCTCGCGGACCCGCGGGTGTCGCTGATGCTCGACGAGCGCGCCGCGGGCGACCCGCTGGAGGGCGCCCGGATCATGCTGCAGGGCGTCGCATCCGCGGCCGCTCCGGCCGATCTTCCGCAGCTCCGCCGGCGCTATCTCGCCGCCCACCCGGGCGCGGCCGACTACATCGATTTTACCGATTTCGCGCTGTACCGCATCGAGACCAGCAGCGCGCATCTGGTGGCAGGCTTCGGCCGGATCGTCGATCTGGAGCCGTCGGCCTATCTGACCGATCTCGACGGCGCCGCCAGCCTGCTCGACGCCGAGGAGTCCGCGGTCGAACACATGAATGCGGATCATTTGGGCACGATGAATCTTTATGCGACCAGGCTGCTCGGCGCCGCATCGGATGACTGGCGCTGTAACGGCCTCGACCCCGAGGGGGTCGATCTCGCGGCCGGCCGGACCACCCTGCGGCTGTCGTTTCCGGAGCGGGTGACCACCCCCGCGGCGCTGCGGCACATGCTCAAGCGCATGGCAGACATCGCCCGCGAGACGGAATGACTTGAGCCAGCGCAATGTCATCCGGCGGTAAACCAAATACTGCCGCACGGGTTGGCAAAGCCGGGGTTCGCCACTATTCAGTCGCCCCACTGGACCTGGGCGGTATATATAGAAGTTTACCGCGGGCTGAAGCGCATTGGCGGCAATCGCGCGATCGGGACAACGCGGACTCGAGGAGGATTCATTCGTGCAAGAGACGGGCGTGCATAACGGTGCTCATGGCGCCGACAAATTCGGACTCAAAAATCTCAAGGGCGTCTACTGGAATTTCGCCGCGCCGCAGCTCTACGAGCATGCGCTGAAGAACGGCGAAGCGGTGCTGTCGGCCGACGGCGCGCTGTGCGCCGACACCGGCGAATTCACCGGCCGCAGCCCGAAGGACAAGTTCACGGTCCGCGACGCCACCACCGAGACCACGATGTGGTGGGGTGGCAATCAGTCGATCACCGCCGAGCAGTTCGAGACGCTGTATCAGGACTTCCTCAAGCACGCCGAAGGCATGACGCTGTTCGCGCAGGATCTGTACGGCGGCGCCGATCCGTCGTTCCAGATCAAGACCCGCGTGTTCACCGAACTCGCCTGGCACTCGCTGTTCATCCGCACCCTGCTGCGCCGTCCCGACCGCGCCGCGCTGGAGAGCTTCGTTCCCGAGCTGACGCTGATCGATCTGCCGAGCTTCCGCGCCGATCCGAAGCGCCACGGCTGCCGCTCCGAGAACGTCGTGGCGATCGATTTCGCCCGCAAGATCGTGCTGATCGGTGGCACCCAATACGCCGGCGAAATGAAGAAGAGCGTGTTCACCACGCTGAACTACTATCTGCCCGAGAAGGGCGTGATGCCGATGCACTGCTCGGCCAATGTCGGCCCGCAGGGCGACACCGCGATCTTCTTCGGCCTGTCCGGCACCGGCAAGACCACGCTGTCGGCCGACCCGAACCGCACGCTGATCGGCGACGACGAGCACGGCTGGGGCAAGGACGGCGTCTTCAACTTCGAAGGCGGCTGCTACGCCAAATGCATCAAGCTGTCGCCGGAAGCCGAGCCCGAGATCTTCGCGGCGTCGTCGCGGTTCGGCGCGGTACTGGAAAACGTCGTGCTCGACGAGATCACCCGCAAGCCGGATTTCGACGACGGCTCCAAGACCGAGAACACCCGGTCCGCCTATCCGCTGGAATCGATCCCGAACGCGTCGCTGACCGGCCGCGCCGGCCAGCCGAAGAACGTGGTGATGCTCGCCGCCGACGCCTTCGGCGTGATGCCGCCGATCGCCAAGCTGACCCCGGCGCAGGCGATGTATCACTTCCTGTCCGGCTACACCGCCAAGGTCGCCGGCACCGAGCGCGGCGTCACCGAGCCCGAGCCGGAATTCTCGACCTGCTTCGGCTCGCCGTTCCTGCCGCGCGATCCGTCGGTCTACGGCAACATGCTGCGCGAACTGATCGCCAAGCACGATGTCGATTGCTGGCTGGTCAACACCGGCTGGACCGGCGGCATCTACGGCACCGGCCACCGCATGCCGATCAAGGTCACCCGCGCGCTGCTGACCGCGGCGCTCGACGGTAGCTTGCGCAACGTCGAATTCCGCACCGATCCGTATTTCGGCTTCGCGGTGCCGACGTCGCTGCATGGCGTGCCGAGCGACATCCTCGACCCGGTCAAGACCTGGGCCGACAAGGCCGCGTTCGATGCGACGGCGCGAAAACTGGTCGGCATGTTCCAGAAGAACTTCGCCAAGTTTGAAGCCCAGGTCGACGCCGACGTCCGCGCCGCCGCGCCGGACGTCAAGATGGCGGCCGAGTAACTTCGAACGCCTCGGCTGGATCGAAGCGACATCGCGAATCAAAAAGGGCGGCCCATCATCGGGCCGCCCTTTTCCTTGGCGGGCTGGCGCACCGAGCGCCGGAGCGCCCGGTCGGATGGCTACTTCAGCGAAGCCATCTTGCCGGTCGCGACGTTCAGCACCGAGCCGTCCTCGAGGCTGATCCGATAGATTTCGCGCAGCACGTTGCCGGCGAAGCCCAGCTCGACGATCGAGACGCTCTTGAAGGAGGTGGGGATTCCGTCCGGGAGGATCTGGTTGAACTCCTTCGCCGCCTGGTTCATCTGCGCCTGCAGCTCAGGGGTGAATTTCGCCATGCTGTAGACCAGCGTGTTGTGCGGGTTGTGCGAGCGCAATTCCTTGCCGTCCTTGACGACATTGACGCCGCTGACGCCGACGGTGCGGACCAGATCCTTGGCGGCATCGCTCATCACCGCATAGACCGGACCGGTGCAACGCGGCAGCGGTCCGTCGCGGAGCGGCGCCAGCGCCGCCGTGGCGGCGGTATTGAACGCCATCATCTCCTCGAAGCTCTTGCCTTCCTTGACGATGCCGAGGTCGAGCCACCACGGATGGCCGGCGCCCTTGGCGGCTTCGGTGGTGTAGAAAGTCTTCAGCGTGACGTCGAGGACCGGCGGCAGCTTGGGCAGCGCCGCGAGCATCTTCTCGGGCGTGGCCGGATCGGCATTGTGGATGTGCACCACCGTGACGTGCGGAATGTTGTGCATCTGCGCTTCGGTGTCGAGCTTCGCATTCAGGAGCTTTTCCTTCAGCGGGCCCCTGATGGTCGCATCGAGAACGTCGTTGACGGTCTTGGGCAGCGTGTAGACCAGTCCGAAGGTCCGCGCATGGTCGCGGAATTCGGATTTCGCCAGCGCGCCGTTGTCGATGGCGCCGTCGGCCGCAGCCGCGACGGTGACCGACGCCGCCACAGCGAGCAGAGCGGAAACGAACGAAGTCAGCATGGTGTTGCGCATGAAGGAGGGAGCCTTTCGCTGGATTTCGGAGCATGCGGAGACGTGCAGACGCACTGCTGCGCCTGATCGACTGCGCCTGATCGACTTGCGGCGGCCGATCTGCGTCGACCCGCCGATCAAACATCGCGGAACCCAAGATTAGCCGTGCAACATGACAGTGATGTTTAGTCCGGCAACCCGGCCTGAGGCGCTCTGTCGCAGAGCGCCTGGCCGCATCGCGCCGCGGCGGTCGGCGGGGACGACGGTCGGGGTGGTGCCGCCGCTTATTCGGCCGGTGCCTTGCGGGCTTTCTTCGCTACCTTCTTGGCTACCTTCTTGGTGGTCTTCTTCTTCGCCGTTGTCGCCGCGCCGCCGGCCGCGGTCTCGCCGCTGTGCTCTCTGGCGAGCGACTTCAGATAGAGGTCGGTCTTGTCGACGTCGAACTCGGTCCACATGATCAGATGGTCCGACATCTGATAGGTGCGCCAGGTGTTGAATGCCGCCTTCGGCGGCATCACGTCCTTGTAGAGCTTGGGATCGTTGAAGACGTATTTGTAGAAGTCGAACACGCCGGCGCTGATCGCCTTGATGCCGCGGGTCTCCTTGAAGAACGCGATCTGGTCGTAGAACTTGTCCTGGGCGACGTTGCTGCCCTTGGTCTGGCGCAGCAGCGGTTCGGGGATCACGAACTTGTTCTCGGTCAGCGCCTGGAAGGTCGCGTCCTCACGGCCGAAGATGTTGAAGTCGCCGAGCAGCACCAGATTCTCCGGCGAGTAGTCCGCCGAGGTCTCCAGATTGACGTAGCTCTTGGCCTTGTCGGCGAGCAGCTTGGCGGTGAGGTCGATCTCCTCGATGCGTTTCGGGTCGTCCTTCTTGCCTTCGCCGTAGTAGATGTGAACGGTGCACAGATTGAACTTCGCCCAGCCCGACTGGAAGCCGCAGAGGAACGGCGTCCGCGCGATCTGCGCCACCAGTTCGGTGGCCGCCTTGCTGGGCAGCACCAGCTCGCCGGCGAGCCCGGTGAATCGCACCCGCGAGCGGTTGAACACGAAGGCGAGCCGCTCGCCATTGCCGGCATCGGCGAACGAGACGTCGGTGTAGATGTAGTCCCAGTCGCGGCCGAGCAGCCGCATCACCCGTTTCAGCGCCACCAGATCCTGCCGCACCTCCTGCACCGCAACCAGGTCGAACCGGCTGATACATTCGGCGATGCAATACAGCGCATCGTCGATCCGGCCGCGAAACTTGTTGCCGCCGAATTCGCGGATGTTCCAGGTCGCGAGCAGGAAATTGCCGGGCCCCTTCGGCGGCAATTGCCTGAGGCCGGCGCGAAGCGCGGTGAGGCTGTCGACGGTTCGGGCGCGATCGGCGTCGGTCTGGCGGCGCTGCTCGGCGCCGCTGCGCGGGCGCAAGCCGGTGTAGTCCATGAAATCCTCCCTTGGTGCTGAAAGGAGGAAGTCTATAGCGTTTTCGAGCGAAGTGGATACCGGTTCGCGTGAAGAAAACGCGTCAAATCAAGAATCTGGAGCTCCGGTTCTGATTCGATCAGAACCGGAAAAGCCCTTGAGCCGCATCGATGACGGTCGCAAGACCGCCGCTTGGTATCAGGACAGGAAGACCATCACGCCGCGGGCGCAGACATACAGCCCGACGATCACCACGACGGCGGAGAACACCGCGCGCAGCGCCTTGTCGTGGGTGCCGATCAGTTTGCCGGCGCCGATGCCGATCAGGCCGCCGGCGAGGCCACCGCCGATGAAGAAGCCGGCGAGCCGCCAGTCGATCAGTCCGGACAGCGCGTAGCTCGCCGCGGTGGACGCGCCGAACGCGAACACCGCGACCAGCGAGCTGCCGATCGCGTAAGTCAGCGGCATGCCGGTGGCGAGGATCAGCCCGGGCACGATCAGGAAGCCGCCGCCGATGCCGAAGAAGCCGGCGAGCACGCCGACGCCGAAGCCGGTGCCGATCAGCTTCGGCAGCATCGCCTTCGCGGTCGCCATCGTCAGCCGGATGGTCGGGTCGCCGCCGCCGGCGCGGCCGCGCGACATCAGCACCCCGATCACGATCATCAGGACGCCGAACAGCACCAGCAATTGCTGGCCGTCGATCTGCTTGGCGACGCTGGAGCCGGCGAACGCGCCGCCGATCCCGGCCGCGGAGAACACCAGCGCGCAAGCCCAGCGCACATGGCCGGCGGCCCAGTGGCTCAGCATGTTGGCGAGCGCCGAGATCGCCACCGCGATCGCGCTGGTGCCGATCGCCACATGCGGCGAGCGCACGCCGACCACATAGACCAGCAGCGGCACCGCCAGCACCGAGCCGCCGCCGCCGATCAGCGCCAGAATGAACCCGACCAGCCCGCCGCTGGCGACGGTGATGAGGTCGGCGGAGGTGATTCCCGTCAGCATGAAATTCTACAAATCGGCGCTTGCACGGGTGGGATATGCTAATAGATAGGCTTGGGGCGCAACAGCCATTCTACCGGATCAGGGAAATTGCTCGTGACCAGCCCTTCTTCGCCGCAGATCCCCTCGCAGGTCTCCTCGCCGCGGATTCGCGCGTTTTTCGACGCGCCGACCAACACCATCAGCTATCTGGTGTCGGACCCCGCCACCCGCCGCGCCGCGGTGATCGATCCGGTGCTCGACTATGATCACCGCGACGGTTCCGTCGACGTGCGCTCGGCCGATGCGATCCTGCAGGCCGCCCGGGACGACGGCCTGACGATCGACTGGGTGCTGGAAACCCACGCCCATGCCGACCACCTCTCCGGTGCGCCCTACATCAAGGCCAAGACCGGGGCGCGGATCGGCATCGGCGAGCACATCAAGGATGTGCAGCGGATTTTCCGGCCGATGTTCAACGCCGACGATCTGCGCACCGACGGCAGCGATTTCGATCATCTGTTCAAGGACGGCGAGCGGTTTTCGATCGGCGATCTGCCGGTCGAGGTGCTGCACACGCCGGGGCACACGCCCGCCGACATCGCCTACCGGATCGGCGACGACGCGGTGTTCGTCGGCGACACGCTGTTCATGCCGGATTACGGCACGGCGCGGGCGGATTTCCCCGGTGGCGACGCGCACCAGCTCTATCGCTCGATCCAGAAGCTGCTGGCGCTGCCGCCGCAGACCCGGCTGTTCATGTGCCACGACTACAAGGCGCCCGGCCGCGACGACTATGCGTGGGAGACCACCGTGCAGGCGCAGCGCGACGGCAATGTGCATCTGCGCGGCGGCGTCAGCGAGCAGCAATTCGTCGACATGCGCAACGCCCGCGACGCCACGCTGAGCGCGCCGACGCTGCTGCTGCCGTCGATCCAGGTCAACATCCGCGCCGGCCGCTTCCCCAAGGCGCAGCAGAACGGCGTGCATTATCTGCTGCTGCCGGTGCATGCCCGCCCCGGCGCCGAGGCGGGGCTGAGCTGAGCCGCCCGGCTCGGCTGTACGCGGCCGATCGGACAACCCTTAACGCGGCGTTAACCGGCGCTGGTGTGAAGTGTTGCTGAATATTTTTCGCGCGGCAGGGAGCTGGCGATGGCTGACATCATGAGCGTTCTGGCCTCGGGCTATACGGCCGCGGGGCTGCTGAACCCGTCGAAGACGCCCTACGTCAATGTCGACGCCAAGCTCTATGAAGGCACCTGGAGCGGCACCTATTCGAACACCAAGAAGTTCGCCATCACGGTGTCGAATGTGCAGGGCTTTCGCGCCCAGGTGAAATATCAGAGCGAAGGCACCATCAAGTATCAGACCGTGCTGATCAAGGACGGCTCGTTCCGGATCGGCGACAGCAAGTTCACGCTCGGCAGCAACGGCAGCGCCTCGATCCGCACCGCGATCACCGATCCGGTCACCAGCCAGACCAGCCTCATCACCGGCACCGCCAAGCGCGACTGAGCCGCGCGGCATTCCCGTTTCCTTCGTCATGGCCGGGCTCGTCCCGGCCATCCACGTTTTGATCCGTTGCAGGGCCTCAAGACCGTGGATGCCCGCGACGAGCGCGGGCATGACGGGTTTTTGGTTCCGGCGCTGAACGCGCCGCGACGACGAAGCTCCATCAGACAAACAAAAACCCCGCCGGGATGCGGCGGGGTTTGTCGTTGCAGGGCGCTTGGCGCGGCGGCGTCAGTGGGCGGCTTCGAGCGCCGCCTGTTCCTGACGCGCGATGGTGCCCTTGACGGCGCTCTGCACCTTCTCGAAGGCACGCACCTCGATCTGGCGGACGCGCTCGCGCGAGACGCCGAACTCGGCGGCGAGGTCTTCCAGCGTCATCGGCTCGTCGGCGAGGCGGCGCGCCTCGAAGATCCGCCGTTCGCGCGGGTTGAGCACGCCGATCGCACCGTTCAGCGCGGCGCGGCGATGATCGAGCTCCTCGTGCTCGGCCATCACGGCTTCCTGATTCGGCGACTGGTCGACCAGCCAGTCCTGCCATTCGCCGGGCTCGCCGTCGTCGCGGATCGGGGCGTTGAGCGACGCGTCGCCACCGAGGCGGCGATTCATGTCGATCACGTCCTGCTCGGTGACGCCGAGCCGCTTGGCGATCAGCTTGACCTGGTCGGGGTGCATATCACCCTCGTCCAGCGCCGAGATCTTGCTCTTCGCCTTGCGCAGATTGAAGAACAGCTTCTTCTGGTTCGCGGTGGTGCCCATCTTCACGAGCGACCACGAACGCAGGATGTATTCTTGAATCGACGCCTTGATCCACCACATCGCGTAGGTGGCGAGGCGGAAGCCTTTGTCCGGCTCGAACCGCTTCACCGCCTGCATCAGGCCGACATTGCCTTCCGAGACGACCTCGGAGATCGGCAGGCCGTAGCCGCGATAGCCCATGGCGATCTTGGCGACGAGCCGCAGATGGCTGGTGACGAGGTGATGCGCGGCGTCGCGATCATCGTGCTCGCGCCAGCGCTTGGCGAACATGTATTCCTGTTGCGGCTCGAGCATCGGGAACTTGCGGATTTCCGCGAGATACCGAGCGAGTCCGGATTCACCGTTGAGAACGGGTAGCGTAGCTGCACGGGCCATCAGCGCCCTCCAGTGGTTTCAAGCCCCCGCCATCGGGCGGCCTGGCAGACAGGTCGCTCTGCTAAAGCCGACCGGGCTGCGATGTTCCGCGTTGGCTCATCCAACGCATCCGCAATATACACGAGATTAGTCGCGCGAGTTTAGTTACAGTCTTGTCACTTGGCCGTGACGCCGTAACAACGCGCTGAAATGCTTACCGTTTTCTGACCGAACTGCGTCATTCCGTCGCCGAAAGCGCGGCTTTCAGGCGCGCCAGATCGGCCGGCAGGCCGGATTCCCAGGCCATGACCTCTCCCGACGACGGGTGCTCTAATACCAGCAGATAGGCATGCAATGCCTGACGGCCGAGATCCGCCAGCGCGGCGCGGGCGGCCGGGCTGAGCTGGCTGGCCTTGGTTTTGAAGTGCGGTCCGTAGACGTCGTCGCCGAGCAGCGGGTGGCCGAGATGGGCCAGATGCACGCGAATCTGGTGGGTGCGGCCGGTCTCCAGCTGGCAGGCGATCAGCGACACGATCTCGCCGCCGCTGCGCCCGGTGAAGGTTTCCAGCACCTCCCAATGGGTGATCGCCTCGCGGCCGCCGTCGCGCACCGCCATCTTCTCGCGGGCATAGGGATGGCGGTCGATCGGCGCCTCGATGGTGCCGCGGGCGCGGTTCGGCACGCCCCAGACGAAGGCGTAATAGCCGCGGCGCAGCTCGCCGGTGCGGCCGTGATCGGCGAATTGCGCGCTCAAGGATTGATGCGCCCGATCATTCTTTGCCGCCACCATCAGCCCGGTGGTGTCCTTGTCGAGCCGGTGCACGATCCCCGGCCGCCGCACCCCGCCGATGCCGGACAGTGATTCGCCGCAATGCGCGATCAAAGCGTTGACCAGGGTTCCGGTCTCGTGACCGGCGGCGGGATGCACCACCAGGCCGCGGGGCTTGTTGATGACGATGATGTCGTCGTCCTCGTGCACAATCTCCAGCGCGATCGCCTCGCCTTCCGGCTCCGGCGCCACCGGGGGCGGCACGTCGATTGTGATCGTCTCGCCCGGGCTCGCATGATAAGCGGGGTCGCGCACCGCGCTGCCGGCGATCGCGACGCGGCCGTCCAGGATCAGGACCTTCAGCCGCGACCGCGACAATGCGGGGCAGCGCGTGGCCAGCACCCGGTCGAGGCGCGATGAGCCCTCGTCGCCGGCGACGACCACTTCCAGCAGATGTTGCGAATCGTTCACGACCGAGCCTTCCAGAAAACCGAGTATTGCATGACCGAAACCGCCCTGCCCGAACCGACCCCCGAACAGGCCGCGCTGTTTGCGCGGGTGCGGCGGATGATGATGATCGCGGGCCTGACCACGGCGCTGGCGCTCGCGGCGGTTCTCATCGCCATCGGCTATAAGCTTTTCCGCGCCGAGGGAAGCGCCCCGGTCGCCGCCGAGCAGACGCTGCGGCTGCCGAAGGGCGCCAAAGTCGTCTCCACCGGCACCGCCGGCGACCACATCGTCGTCACCCTCGACGTCGGCGGCGCCACCGAAATCCGCACCTTCGACGCCCGGACGATGAAACCCGCCGGACGGCTGACGTTCGCGACCGAGCCGTAGGGCGGGGACCCCGCCGGTCACGCGATTCCATATACGCCTGACAAGGCCGGACGCTGCAGGCCCGGATCTCGTCCTGACGAGCGCGGCAAAGCCCGCAGGGCGCCGCCGCGCATCTCGAAGGACGAGATGCCTCGCGTTACGCGATGCGCTGCCCCACCAAAGTCGTCATGGCCGGGCTTGACCCGGCCATCCACGGCCACCCGTGCGGCCATTGATTTAAAGGATGGATGCCCGGGTCGAGCCCGGGCATGACGGATTCGGAAAAGGCCGCCCCCGATCTTGCAGCCGAGCCGTTTCGCCGCTATTGCTCTGGCCCTCACGCTCCCTTCGTCTAGCGGTTAGGACGCGGCCCTCTCAAGGCTGAAACAGGGGTTCGATTCCCCTAGGGAGCGCCATTTCTCGCCTGCAACAGAGCGAGGCGCCATCAATCCTATTGGTATTTTCACCAGGCAGATTCGTGGCTCGCACAATTCGGAAATCCGGCGTGAAGCAAGTTCCGCTGTCCGAGGTGAAGGACGATCTGTCGCGCTATCTGCGCGAAGCCGAGACGCGGGAGATCGTGATCACGCGTCACGGCAAGCCGGCGGGTGTGCTGATCGGATTCGAATCAGAGGACGCCTGGTTCGACTATCGTCTCGAAAACGATCCGCGATTTCAGCAGCGCATCGAGCAGGCACGGAGCAGCCTGAAGGAGGGCCGCGGGGTCCGGATCGAGGACGTCGAAACGGACTGACCGCCCGGCCGCTCGCGGTTCATGCTATCTATCAGACGCGCACGCCTCGAACTAAGCGCGCCTCGCCTTCATCCCCTCGGCGTCCCGCTCGATCCCCGCCGCCACCAGCGGCGCCTGATCGGCCGTGATCGGCGGGGAGAACACGTACCCCTGCACGAAATCGCAGTCGAACCCGGTGAGCAGGTCGACCTCCGCGGCGAGTTCGGCGCCTTCGGCCACGACGCTCATGCCGAGGCCGTGCGACAGCGCGATGATGCCGCCGAGCAGTTTGCGTTTCTCCGGCACGGTGGCGATGCCGTCGACGAAGGACCGGTCGATCTTCAGGCAGTTGAACGGCAGACGCGTCAGATAGCCGAGCGACGAATAGCCGGAGCCGAAATCATCGAGCGCCAGCTGGATGCCGAGCTTCGACAACGCCGCAAGCGTACTGCTGACCTTCTGCTTGGTATGGTCGACGAACAGATTCTCGGTCAGCTCCAGGCAGAGCAGCTCTGCAGGCAAGCCGGTCTCTGCAAGCACAGCAGCCACCACCGCCTCGAAATCCCCGTTCCAGATCTGCGCCGGCGACACGTTCACCGACATCGACCGCGGCGGCAATCCGGCGTCCAGCCAGGCGCGCATCTGCCTGCAGGCATCGCGCAAGACCCAATGGCCGAGTTGAACGATGAGGCCGGTGCTTTCCGCAACCGGAATGAACTCCGACGGCGAGATCGGCCCGCGCTCGGGATGACTCCAGCGCAGCAGTGCCTCGAAGCCGCTGACCCGGCCGGTCTTCAGGTCGATCTGCGGCTGGTAGTGCGTCGTCAGGCCGCCGCTCTCGACGGCCTGGCGCAGGCGCCGGCCGAGGTCGAGCCTTTGGTCGACCGCCTCGGCATAGATCGGCTCGAACAGCTGCGCCCGGCCGCGTCCGGCCTCTTTGGCCATGTAGAGCGCGAGGTCGGCGTTGCGCGAGGCTTTCTCCGCGGTCGCGCCGTGCTCGGGCAGGATGGCGACACCGATGGTGGCGCCGATGCAGGCCTCGCCTTCGGCGAGTTCGACCGGGACCGATAGTTTGGCGATCAATCGATCCGCAAGGGCGATCGGATCGTCGGCAGACGCACATTGGCCGTTCGTCAGCACCGCGAACTCATCGCCGCCGATCCGGGCGATGAACGCTTGCGGATCCAGCTCCTGCCTCAAGACGCTCGCCACATGAATCAGCAAGCTGTCGCCGGTGGAATGACCGAGCGAATCATTGACCTCCTTGAAGCGATCGAGGTCGATCAACAACAGCGCGTTGCGTCCGTCGCCCGAGATCGGCTGCTCGAACAGACCGGCGAGCTTGCGCTTGAACAGCGCGCGATTGGCGAGCCCGGTCAGCGGATCGGTGTAGGCGAGCAGTTCCAGCCGGCGCTCGGCTTCCTTGCGATCGGTGACGTCCTGCGCGGTGCCGATCAGACCGACGACCTTGCCGTCGCGGATTTCGGCCTTGCAGATGATCGCCATGTCGCGCGGCGTGCCGTCACCATGCAGGATGCGGATGTCGGCGGCTTCCGTGGTGCCGGTGCGGACGACGCGCTTCTGGATCTCCAGCATCCGTTCGGCGGCGTCGTCGAGAAAATACGCTTTGGTGCCGTCGTAAGTCGGATCGAACGCCGCCGGGTCCAGGCCGAGAAGGTGATAGAGTTCGGGCGACCAGACGGTGCGGCCGGTGTCCAGCCGGTGATTCCAGGTGCCGATTCGGCCCAGCCGTTGCGCCTCTTCGAGGGCGCGGGTGCGCTGATCGAGCAAGGCGCGCGCGACCTCGAGCTGGGTGATATCGCTCGCCGTGCCGCGATAGCCGAGGAAGCTGCCGTCATCGGCGAAGATCGGCTTGCCGCTGGTGCAGATGCTGATCCGCGACCCATCGCTCCCGATCGATGTGTAGACGAAGTCGCGGAACGGGCGCTGGGCCTCCATGTCGGCTTTGTGCCGGGCCATGGCGTCTTGTTCGTCGGGCGCATAGGACAGCTCCCATCGCGCCTTTCCGCCGGACGCGACGGTTTGCAGGGCGGCGTTGCCATCGATCAGGTCCGGATGGGGAAGCAGCCGATGGTCGGGGCCCGTCTCCCAGCACCAGTCGGACGCGGTGCCGACGAAATCCGCCAGCCGCTGTTCGCTCTCGGCCAGTCGCCGATGAGCGGACGTCTCCGGCGTGACGTCCCGAACCGCGCCGAAGACGCGCTGGACCCGGCCGCTGGCGTCGAATTCCGCTTCGCCGTGCACGACGCAATCGAGCTGACGGCCATCGGACGTGACGAGCTTCGTCTCCACCGCGAAGGGCCGCCCCTCCGCCCAGCATGCTGCATAGTGGACGTGCAGGACATCGCGGCTGTCGGCCAGCCGACGCTGCTGCATCGCATCAACCGGAACCGATCCCTTCGACGTCTGGAAATCGAACAGCGATGCGAACTCGGGTGAAATCCAGAAATCGGTCGCGGCGGCGCTGTACGATTCCCAATAGCCGATGCGGGCCATCCTCATCGCTCGGCGCAGCGACCACTCCTGATGCCACCCCCGCGCTTCGCGTGCGTGAGGCTGCCGCAATGACGCTCTCTGAACGGTCATCTGTCCCCAGCCAAGACGAACGCGCGCACTCATCCAATCTGCTTGGTACCATGCTGCGACCGGGTCGCAGAGCGGCAAGTGTCAACCGGGTCGGAGCGTTCGCCATCGTGGTATAGTTTTGGTGAAGCCGGACGCAGGTTCCGAGCCGGATACTTCAACGCCTGCGTGTATCGGCGCTCACAACGCCCCCAGCAGATCCCCCCGCAAATCCTCGTAGTCCTCCAGCCCCACCGAGATCCGGATCAGCCCGTCGGTGAACCCGTGCCGGGCGCGTTCGTCGGGGTCGTAGGTGGCGTGCGTCATGCTGGCGGGGTGCTGGATCAGGGTTTCGGCGTCGCCGAGGCTGACCGCGCGGGTCGCGATCTTCACGTTGTCCATCAGCGCGCGGCCGGCTGGTAGTCCGCCTTTCAGTTCCAGCGCGATCATGCCGCCCATCTGGCGCATCTGCCTTTGCGCGAGTGCGTGCTGCGGATGGCTGTCGAGGCCCGGATAGTACACAGCCGCCACCGCCGGATGGGCCTCGAGGTCGCGCGCGAGTTTTGCGGCGGTGGCGCTGTGGCGGTCCATCCGCAGCGTCAGCGTCTTCAGCCCGCGCAGGATCAGAAAGGCGTCGAACGCCGAGATGCAGGCGCCGTTGAGTTCCTTGATGCCGGTGAAGCGCAGCCGGTCGATGATCTCCTGCGACGCCACCACGGCGCCGGCCAGCAGATCGCCATGGCCGCCGAGATATTTGGTCGCCGAATGGGTGACGATATCGGCGCCGAGTTCGAGCGGGCGCTGCAGATACGGCGTGCAATAGGTGTTGTCGACGACGAACAGCGCGCCGGCGCGGCGGGTGATCGCCGCGATGGCGGCGATATCGACCACCCGCATGTTCGGATTCGACGGCGTCTCGGTGAACACCATCCTGGTCGCCGGGCTCAGCGCCGCCTCCAGGCCGGCCGGATCGGTGAGGTCGGCGAACCGCACCCGGATGCCGAAGCGCGGCAGATGATGCTCGAACAGGCCGAAGGTGCAGCCATACAGCATCTGGTCGGCGACGATCTCGTCGCCGCTGGCGAGCAGCGTCCAGACCAAAGCGGTCAGCGCGCCGACGCCCGAGGAGGTGGCGAGCGCCGCTTCGCCGCCTTCCAGCTCGGCCAGCCGCCGCTCCAGCACCGCGACGGTGGGGTTGCCGACCCGGCCATAGATGAAGCCCTCGGCCTCGCCGGCGAACCGCGCCGCGCCCTCGGCGGCGCTGTCGAACGCATAGGTCGAGGTCAGGAACACCGGCGGGTTGAGGCTGCCGAGATGCGCCTGCGGGTCGTAGCCATGGTGGATGGCGCGGGTTGCGAAGCCGAGACTGTTCGGGAGATGGCGGTTGGACAGATCGCTCATGGCAGGCTCCTTTGCCGCCAGTATGGCGTGAGTCCGCCTGCCAATGTTGCCAAAGATGCTACTATGGAGTTACAAATTGGCGATATCTGGCAATTTGCTGCGCAACAGATGGATAATCCTGCCAAGATGAGCCTCGACGCGATCGACCTCAAGATCCTGGCCGAGCTGCAGGCCGACGCCCGGATTCCGAACCTCACGCTGGCCGAGCGGGTCGGGCTGTCGCCGTCGCCCTGTTCGCGGCGGGTCCGGCTGCTGGAACAGGCGGGCGTGGTGGCGGGCTATCGGGCGCTGATCGATCGCGCCGCGGTCGGGCTGTCGGTCACCGCCTTCGCGGGCATCCGGGTCGAGCGGCATTCGCGCGACAATGCCGAGGCGTTCATCGCCGCGGTGCGCGACATGCCGGAGGTCATCGCCTGCCATCTGGTCTCGGGCGACGCCGATTTCCTGCTCGAAGTGGTGGTGCCGGATATCGCCGCCTACGAGGCCACCGTGCTGCGCGGCCTGCTGGCGCTGCCGACGGTGCGCGACATCCGCACCTCGTTCGCGATGCGCAGCGACAAGCTCGACGGCCCGCTGCCGCTGCCGAAGCCGGCGTAGCGCCGCGGCTCAGCCCGGCAGATGCTCGCGCACCCAGCGCACGATCGCGCTGGCCGGCATCGCGCCGGAGGTGCGGGCGCGTTCGCGGCCGTCCGCGAACAGGATCATGGTCGGAATGCCGCTGATGCCGAGCTTCGCCGCGATCTGCTGCTCGTTGTCGGAATTCAGCTTGATCAGCCGCACCCGCGGCTCGAGTTCGCGCGCCGCGATCTCGTAGGCCGGCGCCATCGCCCGGCACGGGCCGCACCACGGCGCCCAGACATCGACCAGCACCGGCACCGAGCTGCGCGCGATCTGCTTGTCGAAGATCTCGGCGCCGACATCGGCGGGATGCCCGTCGAATATCTTCGCGCCGCATTTGCCGCATTTGGCCTCGAGCGCGGAGCGCTGTTCCGGCAGCCGGTTGACCCCGCCGCATTGCGTGCACACCACCAGACGATCGGACATGTGACGGACCCCGGTCATTGCCGAGCTGTTATCTAGGGCGCGCATGCCACAGCGCCAAGACGTGCGCCGGCGCGAAATCGGCCGGCGCTGTCGCGGCGACGCGCGAATCGCAATGCGGCGGGCGCGTCGCCACGGGAACAGCGCTCCGCCGCGCCTTGATGCGGATCAATTTGGCCCGGCTCGCCGCTTCTTAGATTTGCCCGGCTCGGGTCGTGGCAGGCGACCAGCGCCAGGGTCGACGATCAGGGGAGGTTGCGATGGCGGCTTCTGGCTCCCGGCATCCACCGATCAGCGACGATGCGACCAGCTTCGCCGCGCAACGCGAGCGGATGGTCGCCCAGCAGATCAGCGCGCGCGGCGTCCGCGACCCGCTGGTGCTGGCGGCGATGCGCCAGGTGCCGCGCGAGGCGTTCCTGCCGGAGCGGATGCGCGATCTCGCTTACGACGATTCGCCGCTGCCGATCGGCCACGGGCAGACCATCTCGCAGCCCTACATCGTCGCCGCCATGATCGAGGCGCTGCAATTGAACGGCGGCGAGCGCGTGCTCGAAATCGGCGCCGGCTCCGGCTACGCCGCCGCGGTGCTGGCGCAGATCGCCGGCGAGGTCACCACGATCGAACGCATCGGCGCGCTCGCCGACAAGGCCGCGGCGGCGCTGGCGGCGCTCGGCATCGGCAATGTCCAGGTCCGGCAGGGCGACGGATCGCGCGGCTGGCCGCCGGGCGCGCCCTACGACGCGATCGTGGTGGCGGCCGGCGGGCCGCATCTGCCGCAATCGCTCAAGACGCAGCTCGCGATCGGCGGCCGGCTGGTGATGCCGGTCGGCGCCGATCAGTCCGCCCAGCGGCTCGTCCGGCTGACCCGCACAAGCGTCGACGATGTCCGCTGCGAACAGCTCGCCGACGTACGTTTCGTGCCGCTGATCGGCGACGAGGGCTGGGCCTCGGTCGCGCCGGAGCCGCGGGCCGACCGCCCCGCCACGGTGCGCAAATGAGGCATGCATCAGCGCGACATTGCGGCCCGACCCTTTCGGTCCGCCGCAGTGCTATACAGCCGCATCGGCGCACGGCCGCACGGCGGATCGATCGCCGGCGGTCGCAACGACGACCGGCCAAACCAGGGGGAGCACGACCATGATCAAGGATCTCATCGTCAATCTCGAACGCAGCCCGTCGCGCGACGAGGTCGTCAACGTCGCGATCATGATCGCGCGGACGTTCGACGCGCATGTCGCCGGCGTCTGCTTCGCCTACGAGTCGCTGCCGACCTTCACGATGCCGGACTTCCCCTCCGACGTGCTGACCAAGATGCTGGCCGAGAACGAGACCGCGGCGCGCGCCGCCGTCGACCGCTTCGATGCCGCCTGCAAGCGCGAGGGCGTCTCGGCGGAGCATCGCCTGCTGGAGACGCCCTACGGCACCGCCGGCCGGTTTCCGCGGATCGCGCGGCGATTCGACCTGTCGGTGATCATGCAGTCCGATCCCGACACCGCCGACAACGAGGTGCTGATCGAACAGGTGCTGTTCGATTCCGGCCGGCCGGTGCTGATCGTGCCCTATATCCAGAAGGCGCCGCTGAAGCTCGACCGGGTGATCTGCGGCTGGGACGGCAGCCGCGCCGCCACCCGCGCGATCAACGACGCGCGGCCGTTGCTGCGCCGCGCCGGCGCGGTCGAGCTGCTGATCGTGCGCGACCACAAGGTCCGCGACGACAACGAGCTGCGCGGCATCGAGATGGCCAATCATCTGGCGCGTCACGGCATCAAGCTCGACATCAAGATGATCACCGCGCCGGATATCGGCGTCGCCGGGGCGATCCTGTCGCATGTCGCGGATTGCTCCGCCGACCTGCTGGTGATGGGCGGCTACGGCCATTCCCGGCTGCGCGAATTCGTGCTCGGCGGCGTCACCCGCGAAATGCTGTCGTCGATGACCGTGCCGGTGCTGATGTCGCATTGAGGGCGGCCGTTCGGTCTTCGGGCCGAACGTTCGACCGTCATTGCGAGCGAAGCGAAGCAATCCAGGGGCTCTGTGCACGCCGCTCTGGATTGCTTCGTCGCTGCGCTCCTCGCAATGACGGAGCAAGCGTGGCGGCGGATCGCTACACGCACGCCCTGATATAGGGCCGGTTGATCTCCCACAGCTCGTCGAGGATCTTTTCCGCGGCGACCGCTGAGTTGACCACCGGGTCGATCAGCAGCGCCTGCAGCGCGAGTTCTTTCGAGGCGTGCACCGCCGCCTCGACCGCGAGTTGCTGCACGCTGGCCTGCATCAGCATCAGCTTGGCGATCGGATCTGGTAGTGGACCGAGCGACACCGGATGCACCCCGGCGGCGTCGACCGTCACCGGCACCTCGACGGCGAGCTCCGCCGGCAGATTGGGGATGACGCCGCGGTTCATCACGATGCCGGATTCGATGAAGCGCTTCTGGTCGTGCAGCATCGCGGCGATCACCGCGGCGCCGCGCTCGCCCGAGGGCTCGGTCCACCAATGTGGGATCGGCATCGTCCCGGCCAGCACGGCGTCGATCTGCGCCAGGGTCTCGACGCGGCTGCGGTCGTCGCCGGCGAAATCATAGCCGCGCTCGCCGGCCTCCCAGCCGTAAGCCAGATACTCGCCGAGATGATCGTCGCTGCAGGTCAGCCAGTGGCCGAAGGCGCGATACAGCCGCCGGGTGAAGCGCCAGGCATTGGGATCGAAGCTCTGCTCCGCCGCGCGCAGCCGCGGCGCGAGGTCTTCGCCGGTGAGGCGGTCGCGGATCTGCAGCAGGCACTGGAAGTGATTGAGCCCCGCGCCCCACACCTCGACGCGCTCGCGCGGCAGTCCCATGATGTCGGCGACGGCGTCGCGGCCCATGAAGATGCCGTGACACAGGCCGATGCAGCGCACCTTCGAATAGCGCCCGAGCGCCAGCACGATGCGGCTTTCCGGATTGGAGTAGTTGAGAAACAGCGCCTCGGGGCAAAGCTCCTCGATGTCGCGGATGAAATCGAACACCAGCGGCAGCGTCCGCAACGTGAAGAACAATCCGCCGGGGCCACCGTTCTCACCCAGCGGATGCCGGATGCCGTGCTTCTTCGGCACCTCGAAATCCATCTTCCACAGCCGGTTGCGATCGATCGCGGTGGCGTTGATGACGAAGCTTGCGCCGTCCAGCGCGGCGCGGCGGTCGGTGGTGTGTTCGATGACGAAGCCGGCGCCGGTCGTCGCGTTCAGCAGCTTCGCCAGCTCGGCCATGGTCGCGAGCCTCGCCGCATCGAGCCCGACCATCACCAGCGTCGACCCGCGCAGCTCCGGCGTGGCGAACAGATCGCGCAACATGCTGAGGCCGAATGACGCACTGCTGGCGCCGAGCAACACGATCCTGGTCGTTCTGGCCATCGCGCGATCGATCCCCCCACGGCGATGAGCCGCCAATGGCGGGGCTCACGCGTCATCCGTCCGAAGCGCTGCGCGTTTGAGTCGCGTGCAACGGGCTGCCGTGCAGCCGTTAAGAGTGGAGCGCACATCGACGACGCGGCGTTGACGTGTGTCAACGGCATCGGCGAGCGGTCGCGTGAGACTGCGGCGTCCGCCCGACGTCCCGTCGCGGCAGCCGGCGGTGCCGTCCGCCGGTCCTCATTCCCCGCAAGCCAGAACTGGAGATCGTCGCCGATGGTCGAGATCGTGACCCTCACGCCCAATCCCGCCATCGATCTGTCGACCTCGGTCGCCCGCATGGTGCCGAGCCGCAAGCTGCGCTGCGCGGCGCAGCAGCGTGATCCCGGCGGCGGCGGCATCAATGTGGCGCGGGTGGTGAAGCGGTTCGGCGGCGACGTCGAGGCGATCTATCCGGCCGGCGGCTTCACCGGCCGGCTGCTGCGCGCGCTGCTCGACCGCGAGCAGATCCCGAGCCGCGTCGTCGAGGCGGTGGCCGAGACCCGCGAGGATTTCTCCGTCACGGAATCAGAGACCGGCCAGCAGTTCCGCTTCGTGCTGCCGGGCGAGGCCTTGGCCGAGGGCGAGTGGCGCGGGCTGCTGGAGATTCTCGGCGGGACCGATCCGGCACCGACCATCGTGGTCGGCTCGGGCAGCCTGCCGCCCGGCGTGCCGCATGATTTCTACGCCCAGGCCGCCGCGGTGGCGAAGCGGATCGGCGCGCAGTTCTTTCTCGACACCTCCGGCGACCAGCTGATCGCCGCGCTCGCTCATGGCGTCACGCTGATCAAACCGAATCTGCGCGAGATGCAGGAATTGGCCGGCCGGCCGCTCGCCAATGATCAGGACTACGTCGCCGCCGCGCGGCAGCAGATCGACGCCGGCAAGGTCGAGATCGTCGCGCTGTCGCTCGGCCATCTCGGCGCGCTGCTGGTCACCAAGGACAAGGCGCTGCGTTCGCCGGCGCTGCCGGTCGCGCAGGTCTCCACCGTCGGCGCCGGCGACAGTTTCCTCGGCGCGATCGCCTTCAGCCTGGCCAAGGGGCGGCCGATCGAGGACGCCTTCCGGCTGGCGCTGGCTTCGGGCTCGGCGTCGCTCACCATGCACGGCACCGAATTGTGCCGGCCGGCCGATGTCGAACGATTGAGCGCCGAGGTGGTGATCCAGCCGCTGTAGCGCGCGCCCGGCGCTCACATTGCGCGGAGCGGCCAAGGCCGCTCCGGAACCGTTGTGGGGACGGCCGGTTGTGTTCCGCGACGCCGCATTGCGCGTCGCGAGGAGCGCGGCATGGCCCAGGAAGACACTCAGGTCGACACCCGAATTCACGAAGCCGACCTCCCCGACTCCGGGCAGACCGTCGAATATGACGGTGCCGCCGGCGGCTGGGGCTCGCTGCAGGGCATCGCGCAGATCTTCGGCAAGGAATGGAATACGCCGACGGTGATCGAGACGCTGATGCGCCAGAACAAGCCGAAAGGCTTCATGTGCGTGTCGTGCTCCTGGGCCAAGCCCGCCGATCACCACACCTTCGAGTTCTGCGAGAACGGCGCCAAGGCGACGCTGTGGGAACTGACCACCAAGCGCTGCACGCCCGACTTCTTCGCCGAGCACAGCGTCACCGAGCTGCGCAATTGGGCCGACTACGATCTCGAAATGCAGGGTCGGCTCACTTATCCGATGCGCTACGATTCCGCCACCGATCACTACGTCCCCTGCAGCTGGGACGAGGCGTTCCAGGGCATCGCCGAGCATCTGCGCGCGATCGATCCGGCATCGGCGGTGTTCTACGCGTCCGGCCGCGCCAGCCTGGAGACGTCGTATCTGTACGCGCTGTTCGCACGGCTGTACGGCCACAACAACCTGCCCGACAGCTCCAACATGTGCCACGAGACCACCTCGGTGGCGCTGAAGAAGCTGATCGGCGTCGGCGTCGGCACCGTGGTGTTCGACGATCTGGCCAAATGCGACGCGATGTTCTTCTTCGGCCAGAACCCGGGCACCAACAGCCCGCGTTTTCTGCATCCGCTGCAGGAAGCCGCCAAGCGCGGCGTGCCGATCGTCACCTTCAATCCGGTGCGCGAGCGTGCGCTGGAGAGCTTCATCAATCCGCAGAGCCCGACCCAGATGCTGACCGGCAAAGAGACGCCGATCTCCAGCCAGTATCACCAGCTCAGGGTCGGCGGCGACATCGCGGCGCTGACCGGGATGTGCAAGCACGTGTTCGCCGCCGACGACGCCGCCAAGGCGCGCGGCGACAGGCGGGTGCTGGACGTCGATTTCATCGAAGCCCACACCCACGGGCTCGATGAATTCGAGGCCAAGGTCCGCGCCACGCCGTGGCAGCAGATCGAAGCCGAATCGGGGCTGACCCGCGCGGCGATCGAACAGGCGGCCGAGGTCTATGTGAAGGCCGAGCGCGTCATCTGCGTCTACGGCATGGGCCTGACCCAGCACGTCCACGGCTTCGACAACATCGCAATGCTGCTCAATCTGCTGCTGCTCCGCGGCAATATCGGCCGCGAGGGCGCCGGCATCTCGCCGGTGCGCGGCCATTCCAACGTGCAGGGCCAGCGCACCGTCGGCATTTCGGAGAAGCCGGAGCTGGTGCCGCTCGACAAGATGGCCGAGCAGTTCGGTTTCGAACCGCCGCGTGACAAGGGCATGAACACGGTCGAGGCCTGCCACGGCCTGCTCGACGGCAAGGTGCACGCCTTCATCGGGCTCGGCGGCAATTTCATCCGCGCCATCCCGGATCAGCCGGTGCTGGAAAAGGCCTGGTCGCGGATGCAGCTCACCGTGCAGATCGCCACCAAGCTCAACCGCAGCCATCTGGTCCACGGCCAGTCGGCCTATCTGCTGCCGTGCCTCGGCCGCACCGAGCAGGACCTGCAGGCGACCGGCCCTCAAGCGGTGACGATGGAAGACACGTTCAGCTGCATTCAAGGCTCGATCGGGCTGCGCACGCCGGCGAGCGAACATCTGATGTCGGAACTCGCGATCGTCGCCGGCATCGCCAAGGCGACGCTGCCGTCGAATCCGAATGTCCGCTGGGACGACTGGGTCGGCGATTACGGTCTGGTGCGCGGCCTGATCGAGGAGAGCTATCCGGAGATGTTCCACGACTTCAACGCGCGGATGTTTACGCCCGGCGGGTTCTACAAGGGCAACGACGCCCGCGAGCGGATCTGGCAGACCGAGAGCGGCAAGGCCGAGTTCACCACCCCGCAGATGGCGAATGCGACCGGCTTCGCCGATGCGCCGGGGCGCTACCGGCTGCTGACGATGCGTTCCAACGACCAGTTCAACACCACGATCTACGGCATGAACGACCGGCTGCGCGGCATCGAGGGCCGGCGCGACGTGCTGCTGATCAATCCGGACGACATCGCGCGATCGGGTCTGCGCGACGGCCAGATGGTGTGGCTGCAGAGCGATGCCGAAGACGGCCTGCATCGCGAGGTCGGCCCGCTGAAGGTGACGCCGTTCCGGCTGCCGGACGGCTGCCTCGGCGGCTATTATCCGGAGATGAATCCCCTGATCGCGCTGACCCATCACGACAAGGAATCCAAGACGCCGGCCAACAAGTCGGTGCCGGTGCGAATCAGGGCGTGAGTGACCGGCGGCCGGCGTGGCGCGGAAGCAAATGCAATCATCGCGGATCGCCGAGATGGATCGATTCCATCTGCGTCTTTGCGGCATCGCAAATCATGACATGCGAATTGCACTAACCCGTGCTCCAACACGTCATTTCGTCGCGCCGTTGGACCTCGCACGCCATTGCAACGCTTCGTCGCCTCCGTCACACTGCGGCGATGCAATATGGTACGCCGGTGCGGGCGGATCGAATGCGACGAATTGCGTGAACCGGAACGTCCGCCGGCGACGGCAGTAATGAGAGGCTTCATGAGTAACGGTGTTACCGCTCCGCTCGCCCGCCACGCCATGGCCTATGTGCTGGCAGGGGGCCGCGGCAGCCGGTTGATGGAGCTGACCGATCGCCGCGCCAAGCCGGCGGTGTATTTCGGCGGCAAATCGCGCATCATCGATTTCGCGCTGTCCAATGCGCTGAATTCCGGCATCCGCCGCATTGCGGTGGCGACGCAATACAAGGCGCACAGCCTGATCCGGCATCTGCAGCGCGGCTGGAACTTCTTCCGGCCGGAGCGCAACGAAAGCTTCGACATCCTGCCAGCGAGCCAGCGCGTCTCCGACGACATGTGGTATCGGGGAACGGCCGATGCGGTGTATCAGAACATCGACATCATCGAGAGCTACGATCCGAAGTTCATCGTGCTCCTGGCCGGCGACCACGTCTACAAGATGGACTACGAGAAGATGCTGCAGCAGCACGTCGAGCAGGGCGCCGACGTCACCGTCGGCTGTCTCGAAGTGGCGCGCAGCGAGGCGACCGCCTTCGGCGTGATGCATGTCGACGCCAAGGACGTGATCCAGAGCTTCCTGGAGAAGCCCGCCGACCCGCCGGCGATGCCGGGCAAGCCCGACAGGGCGCTGGTCAGCATGGGCATCTACGTGTTCGACACCAAATTCCTGATCGAGGAATTGCATCGCGACGCCGCCAATCCGAACTCGTCGCACGATTTCGGCAAGGACATCATCCCCTACATCGTCCAGCACGGCAAAGCGGTCGCGCATCATTTCGACAAATCCTGCCGCCGCTCGCATGCCGAGGACACCAGCTACTGGCGTGACGCCGGCACCGTCGATGCGTATTGGGCCGCCAATATCGACCTCACCGACATCGTGCCGCAGCTCGATCTGTACGACCGCGAATGGCCGATCTGGACCTATGGGGAGATCACCCCGCCGGCGAAATTCGTCCACGACAAGGACGGCCGCCGCGGCGAGGCGGTGTCGTCGCTGGTGTCGGGCGGCTGCATCATCTCCGGCGCGGCGTTGCGGCATACGCTGCTGTTCACCGGCGTGCGGGTGCACTCCTATTCGCAGGTCGAGGGCGCGGTGATCCTGCCCTATGCGGACATCGCCCGCTCGTGCCGGCTCAAGAACGTGGTGGTCGATGCCGAAGTGCGGATCCCGGACGGGCTGGTGGTCGGCGAGGACCCCGAGCTCGACGCCAGGCGATTCAGGCGCACCGACAGCGGCATCTGCCTGATCACCCAGCCGATGATCGACAGGCTCGACCAATGAGCGCGCTGACGGCGCTGTCGATCGCATCGGAAATCTTCCCGCTGATCAAGACCGGCGGCCTCGCCGACGTCACCGGCGCGCTGCCGACCGCGCTGAAGCCGCACGGCATCGCGATGCGCACGCTGGTGCCGGGCTATCCGGCGGTGCTCGGCGGCATCGAGAACCCGCAACAGGTCCACAGCTTCGCGGATTTCTTCGGCGGCAGCGCGCGGCTGCTGGCGGCGCGCTGCGACGAACTCGAGCTCTTGGTGCTGGACGCGCCGCATCTCTATGTCCGCCCCGGCAATCCCTATGTGGGCCCCGACGGCAAGGACTGGCCCGACAATGCCCTGCGCTTCGCCGCGCTGGCGCAGGCCGGGGCCGCGATCGGGCAGGGCCTGCTGCTGGGCTATGCGCCGGACATTCTGCACGCGCACGACTGGCAGACCGGCCTGGTGCCGGCCTATCTGGCCTATAGCGGCCGGCCGGCGCCGAAATGCGTCTTTACCATCCACAATCTCGCTTATCAGGGCCAGTTTCCCTATGAGCTGCTGACCAGGATCGGGCTGCCCGAGCGCGCTTTCAGCCTCGACGGCGTCGAGTATTACGGCGGCATCGGCTATCTGAAGGCCGGGCTGCAACTCGCCGACCGCATCACCACGGTGTCGCCGACCTACGCGCTGGAGATTCAGGGCCCGGATGCCGGCATGGGGCTCGAAGGCCTGCTGCGGCTGCGCGCCGACCGGCTCAGCGGCATCCTCAACGGCATCGACACCAGGGTCTGGGATCCCACGGCCGACGAACTGATCCCCGCGACCTACGACATCGAGACGATCGGGGCGCGCGCCCGCAACAAGCAGGCGCTGCAGAGCCGCTTCGGCCTGCGCAACGCACCGGATGCGCTGCTGTACGGCGTGATCAGCCGGCTGTCCTGGCAGAAGGGCCTCGATATGCTGCTCGACGTGCTGCCGGGAATGCTGGCCGAGGGCGCGCAGCTGGCGCTGCTCGGCGCCGGCGATACGCCGCTGGAACAGGGTTTTCGCGCCGCGGCGCTGAAATACCCGGGGCAGGTCGGCGCCGTGATCGGCTATGACGAAGCGCTGGCGCACCAGATCCAGGCCGGCGCCGACGCGCTGCTGGTGCCGTCGCGGTTCGAGCCCTGCGGCCTGACCCAGCTCTGCGCGCTGCGCTACGGCGCGGTGCCGGTGGTGGCGCGGGTCGGCGGGCTCGCCGATACGGTGGTGGACGCCAACGAGATGGCGATCGCCACAGGCGTCGCGACCGGGGTGCAGTTCTCGCCGGTGACCGCGCAGATGCTGGCGAAGGCGCTGACCAAGACCGCCGCGCTCCACGCCGACCACGCCGCCTGGCGCAACCTTCAAATCAACGGCATGACCACCGACGTGTCGTGGAAGAACCCGGCGCAGCATTACGCCCGGCTGTATCGCGAGCTGATCGACGCCTGAGCGCGCCGCACGCTGGCGACCCGCATCGGCGGCGCCCGACGAAGCGGCGCAAGCCGTCGCCAATCCGACGCAGTTCTGCGCTCAACTCTCCTCGGGACCCATCGATCGCCGTCGCCGCGGGGCTTGATGCGGCAGTGGTCGCGCTGAAGGAGATGGAATGTCGATGTCGCCCGGATTCGCCCGCCGCGTCGCGCTGGCGCTGATACTTCTCGCAACCACCGCAGCGCTCGCTCCGGCCCGTGCCCAGGACGCCTCGCCCCCGGCCACCGCGCAAAGCAAACCCGCGCCCGCCGACGCCGAGCAGCACAAGCTGCCCGCCGATTCGACGACCAGACACACGCTGGCGCTGCCCGGCCGCAGCCTGTCCTTCACCGCCACCGCCGGATCGATCCGGCTGTTCAACGACAAGGGCGAGCCGCAGGCCGATATCGCCACCACGGCCTATCAGCTCGACAATACCGAGGCGCGGACGCGGCCGGTGACCTTCGTGTTCAACGGCGGGCCGGGCGCTTCCTCGGCCTGGCTGCAGCTCGGCGCGGCGGGGCCGTGGCGGCTGCCGATGGCCGGCGACGCCGCAGTCGCTTCGGCGACGCCGGCGCTGCAGCCGAATGCCGAGACCTGGCTCGACGTCACCGACCTCGTCTTCATCGATCCGGTCGGCACCGGCTACAGCCGTTTCGTCGCCAGCGGCGACGACGTGCGCAAGCAGTTCTATTCGGTCGACGGCGATGTCGCCGCGATCGCGCTGGTGATCCGGCGCTGGCTGGAGAAGCACGACCGGCTGCTGTCGCCCAAATACGTCGCCGGCGAAAGCTATGGCGGCATTCGCGGCCCGCGCGTGGTGCGCAATCTGCAGACCCGCCAAGGCATCGGCGTCAAGGGGCTGATCCTGGTGTCGCCCTTGCTCGACTTCCGCGAATACTCCGGATCGAGCCTGCTGCAATACGTCGCCAGGCTGCCGACCATGGCGGCGGCGGCGCGGCAGCGAAAGGGTCCGGTCACCCGCGCCGATCTCGCCGACGTCGAGAGCTACGCGCGCGGCGAATTCATCACCGATCTGCTCAAGGGGCAGGCCGACCAGGCCGCCACCCAGCGCCTCGCCGATCGCGTCGCGGCCTCGAGCGGGATCGATCCCGCCGTCAGCCGCAGGCTCGCCGGCCGGCTCGATACCAGCGAATTCCAGCGCGAGTTCGATCGGGCGAACGGCAAGGTCACCGGCCGGTTCGACGCCTCGGTGCTGGGCTTCGATCCGTTTCCGGATTCCAGCGACGCGCAGTTCAGCGACCCGTCGTCGGAATCGCTGATCGCGCCGCTCACCAGCGCCGCGATGGAGCTGACCCGCAACATGCTGCAATGGCGCCCGAGCGGCTCGTATCATCTGCTCAACGGCGCGGTGTCGCAGCAATGGGATTTCGGCCGCGGCCGCAGCCCGGTCGAATCGGTTACGCAGCTGCGCGAAATTCTCGCGGTCGACCCGAAGCTGCAGGTGCTGGTGACGCACGGCCTGTTCGACCTCGCCACGCCGTATTTCGGCAGCGTCGTCGCCATCGATCAGTTGCCGCCATTCGCATCGAAGCGGATCAGGCTCGTCACCTGGCCCGGCGGCCACATGACCTACGCCCGCGACGACGCCCGCAAAGCGCTGCGCGGCGAGGTCGGGGCGATGATGAAATAACAACTCCAAATTCTATCAGAGCTGTTACTTCGAGACGCTCGCCACTCGCACAGCGCCGTCATCCCGAGGTGCTCGTCAATAGCACGGAGCCGTCATCCTGAGGTGCTCGCCCATATTTGGGCGAGCCTCGAAGGATGCGGACGCAGACACAAGCGGCCCATCCTTCGAGGCGCGCTAGAAAGAGCGCGCACCTCAGGATGACGTTGCTACTCGTCGGGAGACGGAACTACACACTTTTCTCCGGCCACCTGCACAGATCGACGATCAGGCAGACCTCGCAGCGCGGCTTGCGGGCCAGGCAGGTGTAGCGGCCGTGCAGGATCAGCCAATGGTGCGCGTGCTGCATGAACTCCGGCGGGATCGCCTTCTCGAGCCCGAGTTCGACCGCGAGCGGCGTGTCGCCGGGCGCGAGCCCGGTGCGGTTGCCGACGCGAAACACATGGGTATCGACCGCCATGGTGGGCTGACCGAACGCCATGTTGAGCACCACATTGGCGGTCTTGCGGCCCGCCCCCGGCAACGTCTCCAGCTCGGCGCGCGTGCTTGGGACTTGCCCACCAAAGTCGGAGAGCAGTTTTTGCGACAGCGCAATCACGTTTTTCGCCTTGGTGCGAAACAGGCCGATGGTCTTGATATGCTCCCGCACCCGCTCCTCGCCGAGCGCCAGCATCTTGGCCGGCGTATCGGCGATCGCGAACAAACTCCGAGTCGCCTTGTTGACGCCGGCATCGGTCGCCTGCGCCGACAACACGACCGCGACCAGCAGGGTGAACGGGTTGAGATGTTCGAGCTCACCCTTCGGCTCCGGGTTGGCGCGGGCGAAGCGGGTGAAAGCCTCGCGAACCTCGTCTGGAGTCCAGCGGCGGGGGCGTTTTGGCGGCTTCGCAGGTTTGCCTCCGGTTTGCCCCGGGTTTGCCGCAAGGCTTTTCGGGGTAGTCTTGGCGGTTCTCGGGGCGGCGGGAGCGGCCACGCGGCGGGTGATTTTCGACATGGGCGAGGTATAATATTCCGCAATGACGACAGACAGCGATCTTGATCCGGATCGGGCCGAGCCGAAACTGTTTTCGGCGCTGCTGACGCCGCATCGCGCCTTGAGTCACAAGGCTTTTCTGGTGCTGATGGGATTCCTCGGCACGATCAGCTTCGCCGCCGGCCTCGGCTTCTGGATGATCGGCGCCTGGCCGGTGTTCGGCTTCTTCGGCCTCGATCTGCTGGCGATCTATATCGCCTTCAAAGTGGTCTTCGCCCGCGGCCGCGCCACCGAGGAAATCTCGATGACTCCCAGTGAGTTACGGGTCCGCCGCACGTCGCCGCGCGGGCAGGTCGCCGAATGGGTGCTGAACCCGCTCTGGGTCCGGCTGGAGAAGATCGTGCATGCCGAGTTCGGCATCGAGCAGCTCTATCTGGTCTCCTCCGGCCGCCGCGTCAGCGTCGCGAGCTTTCTCGGCGCGGAAGAAAAAGCGAGCTTCGCCAACGCTTTGACAGCAGCCTTGGAGGCCGCCCGGCGCGGCCCGTCGTATCAATCCTGATCCCACGAAGCTCCGAAAACGGGTGGCCGCGGCCGCCGCGGCAGGTAACATCTGCGCCATGATGAATCTCGCCCTCGCCGATCACCGCCTCACCAAACCCGGCCCGCGCGACACCGCGCTCGCCGATTACGACGCGGTGCGCCGCGCTATCGCGTTCATCTCGCAGAAGTGGAAAACGCAGCCGACCGTCGAGGCGATCGCCGACGCGGCCGGGCTGACGCCCGACGAACTGCACCATCTGTTCCGGCGCTGGGCCGGGCTGACGCCGAAGGCGTTCATGCAGGCGCTGACGCTCGACCATGCCAAATCGCTGCTGCGCGGCTCCGCCAGCGTGCTCGACGCGGCATTGGACTCCGGCCTGTCCGGCCCCGGCCGGCTGCACGATCTGTTCGTCACCCATGAGGCGATGTCGCCGGGCGAGTGGAAGAGTGGCGGCGCGGGCCTGACGCTGCGCTACGGCTATCACCCCTCGCCGTTCGGCACCGCCGTGGTGATCGCCTCCGAGCGCGGCCTCGCCGGCCTTGCTTTCGCCGATCCGGGCGGCGAGGAGGCGGCTTTCATGGACCTGCAGCAGCGCTGGCCGCGCGCCACCTGCATCGCCGATCAGGCGTTCACCGCGCCCTTCGCGCAGCGCGTGTTCGACCCGGTGCAATGGCGGCCCGAACAGCCGCTGCGGGTGGTGCTGATCGGCACCGATTTCGAGGTCCGCGTCTGGGAAACGCTGCTGAAGATCCCGATGGGACGGGCGCTGTGCTACTCCGACATCGCCCACCGGATCGCCTCGCCGAAGGCCTCGCGCGCGGTCGGCGCCGCGATCGGCAAGAACCCGATCTCGTTTGTGGTGCCTTGCCACCGCGCGCTCGGTAAAACCGGCGCCCTCACCGGCTATCATTGGGGCCTGACCCGCAAACAGGCGATGATCGGCTGGGAGGCGGGGCGGCTCGGGGCGGGCTGACAAGCGGGCCGAGCCGATTGACGAGGGCGGGCCGCGACCATAGGTGTGAGGGGCGCCGAAACCGCCTCGAGGCGCGCCCCGCACCCAGGAAAGTCGTCGCCATGCAGTCCCGTCGCCCCGTGATGCTCGTGATTCTCGATGGCTGGGGATGGCGCGAGGATCCGGCCGACAACGCGGTGCTGCAGGCCAACACGCCCACCTTCGACGCGCTGTGGACGAACGGCCCGCACGCCTTTCTGCGCACCTCCGGCAAATCGGTCGGCCTGCCGAACGGCCAGATGGGCAATTCCGAGGTCGGCCATCTCAATATCGGCGCCGGCCGGGTGGTGATGCAGGATCTGCCGCGGATCAGCGACGCCATCGCCAGCGGCGAGATCGAGCGGGCGCCCGAATTGCTGGCCTTCATCGAAAAATTGCGCGCCAGCGGCGGCACCTGCCATCTGATGGGCCTGGTGTCGCCCGGCGGCGTGCATTCGCTGCAGGACCACGCTTGCGCGCTGGCGAAGATCTTGGACAAGGCCGGAATCCCGACCGTCCTGCACGCCTTCACTGACGGCCGCGATACGCCGCCGCAATCCGCTGTCGACGACATCGCCCGGCTGCGCGCCGACCTGCCGCCGAACGTGCCGATCGCCACCGTCAGCGGTCGCTATTACGCGATGGACCGCGACAACCGATGGGACCGCGTCGGCAAGGCCTACAAGGTGATCGCCGAGGCCGACGGACCACGGTTTGCGGACGCCGATGCGGTGGTTGCCGCCGGCTATGCGTCCGGGGTCAATGACGAATTCATCGTGCCCGCCGTGGTCGGCGACTACCAGGGCCTACGCGACGGCGACGGCGTGCTGTGCTTCAACTTCCGCGCCGACCGGGTGCGCGAAATCCTTGCGGCCCTGCTCGATCCGGCCTTCGCCGGCTTCCCGCGCAAGCGCGTGCTGAAGATCGCCGCGGCCGCCGGCATGACGCAGTACTCGACCGCGCTGGATGCCTTGATGCGCACGATCTTTCCGCCGCAGAGCCTTGTGAATGGCCTCGGCCAGGTGGTCGCCGCCACCGGCCGGCATCAGTTGCGGATGGCGGAGACCGAGAAATATCCGCACGTCACCTACTTCCTCAATGGTGGCGAGGAGGTGCCTTATCCGGGCGAAGACCGCATCATGGTGCCCTCGCCGAAGGTCGCGACCTACGATCTGCAGCCGGAAATGTCGGCGCCCGAACTCGGCGACAAGGCGGTCGAGGCGATTAATTCCGGCAAATACGACCTGATCATCCTCAACTTCGCCAATCCCGACATGGTCGGGCATACCGGCAGCCTGCCGGCGGCGATCAAGGCGGTCGAGACGGTCGACGCCCAGCTCGGCCGCATCGTCGCGGCGATCCGCGCGTCCGGCGGCGCGCTGCTGGTCACCGCCGATCACGGCAATTGCGAAATGATGCGCGATCCGGTCACCGGCGGCCCGCACACCGCGCACACCACCAATCCGGTGCCGGTGCTGCTGGTGGGTGATAACGGTCCGCTGGCTGACGGCCAGCTGTCCGACCTCGCGCCGACGCTGCTGAAGCTGATGGATCTGCCGCAACCCGCGGAGATGACCGGCAAATCGCTGATCGGGTAGCCGCGCACGCGGCGATCACCGTCTTTGCTCGAACAGTTCTGCTTTTGATGGAATCGGAGCTGTCCATCTGAGGTCGCCGTCATCCTGAGGAGCCCTCCGGGCCGCGCTGTGCGCGGCGCGGAGGGCCTCGAAGGATGGGCCGAAGGATCGGCCACGGGGCGCCTCTGCCGCATCCTTCGAGGCGCGCTGCGCGCGCACCTCAGGATGACGACACTGCCCTCGACAAGACGGCGTCGTTTCAAATCAGTCGGTGAACCGCTCTAGAATTCGGCGAGCCCGAGTACGTCCATCATCGAATACAGGCCGGGCTTCTTGCCGTGCGCCCATTGCGCCGCCTTCAGCGCGCCATGGGCGAAGATCATGCGGTCCTCGGCCTTGTGGGCCAGCTCGATCCGCTCATAGGGCCCGGCGAAGATCACGCTGTGATCGCCGGTGACGGTACCGCCGCGCAAGGACGCGAAACCGATATCGCCGGTCTTGCGCGCGCCGGTGAGGCCGTCGCGGCCGCGTGCCGAATGGCTGTCGAGATCGACGCCACGGCCCAGGGCGGCGGCTTCGCCGAGCAGCAGCGCGGTGCCGGACGGCGCGTCGATCTTGGCGCGGTGGTGCATCTCGACGATCTCGATGTCGAAATTGTCGCCGAGCGATTGCGCCACGCGCTTGGTCAGCGCCGCCAGCAGATTGACGCCGAGGCTCATATTGCCGGACTTCACCACGATGGCCTGCCGGGTGACGCTCTGGATCACCGCATTGTCGGAGGACGACAGGCCGGTGGTGCCGATCACATGGACGATGCCGCGCTGCGCCGCGATCGCCACATTGGCGATGGTCGCGCCCGGCACGGTGAAATCCAGGATGCCATCGGCGTTCGCCGACAGCGTCCATAGATCGGCCGACAATTCGACGCCGTTGGCGGGCAGGCCGGCGAGGACTCCGGCATCCTGGCCCAGCAGTTCGGAGCCGGGCGCTTCCAGCGCGCCGGTGAGCACGACGCCTTTGGTCTCGGAAATGGCGCGCGTCAGCGCACGGCCCATCCGGCCACCGGCCCCGGCAACGATCAGGCGCATATCGGACATCGGTTGCGATCCTTTGACAGGCCCGCGGTATAGCCGGGCGAACCGGGCCCGGCAACTGATCGAAAGCAGCGGCAGACGACTCAGGCCTGCGGCTGCGGCCCGTCATAGCCCTCGACGATGACGATCTCGCCCTGCGAATACGGCGCGCGCGCCTTGATCAGCGCCTGATACTCCGGCGAGTGATAGCAGGCGAGCGCTGTCGCATAGTCCGCGAACTCGATCACGACGTTGCGCGAGCGCGACGGGCCTTCATGCGCCTCGTAGGTGCCGCCGCGGGTCAGGAACTTCGCGCCGTATTTGGCGAACACCACGCCGTTATGGGCGACGTAGTCGCGCTTGTAGCCGTCGAGATCGTGCACGTCGATCCGTGCGACCCAGTAGCCTTTGGCCATCGTCTTCTCCCTGATCAGTTATTTCGCTTGCGCGATTTCGGCAACGATCGCCTCCGCCGCCTGCTTTGGATCGGCGGCCTCCATCACCGGGCGGCCGACCACGAGATGACTGGCCCCGGCGGCGATCGCCCGCGCCGGCGTCATGATCCGCTTCTGATCGCCCGCGGCCGAGCCCGCCGGCCGTATACCCGGCGTCACCAGCGCCATCCGCGGCCCGATGATGCCGCGCAGGTGAGCCGCTTCCTCAGGCGAGCACACCAGTCCATCGACGCCGATCGCCAACGCCTGCCGCGCGCGCGCCTCGACGAGATCGCGCACGCCGAGCGCGTAGCCAGCGTCGGTGAGGTCGGCATCGTCGTAGGAGGTCAGCACGGTGACGGCGAGAATCTTCATCCCCGACGTTCCGCGCGCCTCCACCGCAGCCCGCATGGTCTGCGGATAGGCGTGCACGGTGAGAAAGGTCGCGCCGAGCGCAGTCAGGCTCTCGACGCCGCGCGCCACGGTGTTGCCGATGTCGTGCAGCTTGAGATCGACGAACACCTTCTTGCCGGCATCGACCAGTTGCGGCACCAGCGCGAGCCCGCCGGCATAAGCGAGCTGATAGCCGATCTTGTAGAAGCCGACGCTGTCACCGAGCTTGTCGATCATCGCCTTGGCGGCGTCGACGCTCGGGACATCCAATGCGACGATCAGCCGGTCGCGATCAGCGGGGTCGGCTTGCGCCATGACCAATTACCTCATCATCTGTTGGGCGAAATCGATCAACTGCCGGACCATCGCCTGCATCGCGGCGACGTCGGCCGGCAGCTTCAGGTGGTCGGCCTCGTCATAGGCCTGATGCGCGAACGACAGCGCGAGCTGATTGGGAATCACCGGGGCGCGGCAGCCGGACAGGATCAGTCGCAGAGCTGCAAGGCAGCGCGCGCCGCCGAGCTTGCCTTCGGAGGCCGACGCCAGCGCGAAGGCGCGCTCGCGAAACACCTGGCCCTGCGTCTCGTGCGGGTCCTGAACGCGCGACACCCAGTCGATCGCATTCTTCAGCAGCGCCGGCGGCGCCGAATTGTATTCCGGGCTGACGATCAGCACGCCGTGGTGGCTGCCGATCATCCGCTTCAGATTGATCGCGTGGATCGGCACACCGGATTTGGCCTCGAAGTCGCCGTCGTAGATCGGCAGTGGAAAATCGGCGAGCGACAGCCGGGTGACGTCGACGTCGGCGCGGGCGAATTCATGCGCCGCAGCGGCGGCGAGCCGCGCGTTGTGCGAACCGGTGCGCAGGGAGCCCGGAATGACGAGGATCTTCACCGCAGACATGACGCCGATCTCCTGCCGCAGAGGACTGCATGCGACCACGGCCGCGCTCTGTTTAGCGGAGTTCGGCGGCGAAGAAACACCGGATTTTCTCGGATTGTGCGGCGGCAGGAAAGCGTCGATCGGGAGTGTTTGCCGGAATCGGCGAGCAGCTTAGCCCTTGCGATAGACCCAGACCCGGGCGGGCGGAATGTTCATCCAGATCCGTTCGGAGGCCTCGGTGGCGACGCCCGGCAGCGATTTCGGGATCGGCGGCGTCACCGAATAGGTGAACTGCACAAACGGCGCGCCGGGTTCGAGCAGGTTGAACGAATCCCGGATCAGCTTCATCCGGGTCAGCATCGGCTTGGTGACGAGCGGTAGCCCCGACACCACCGCCGTGGCCGGCTCCGCCAACACATCCCACAGCGAGTCCCTCAGCCGGTAAGCGTCGCCCTGCACCACGGTGGCTTGCGGGTATCGCTCGCGCAGCAAGGCGCAGAAGCTCGGATTGTACTCGACCAGGACCAGCCGTTTCTGCTCGACGCCGTGTTCGACCAACGCATTGGTGATCGCGCCGGTGCCGGGTCCGAGCTCGATGACGGGGCCGGTGGAATGAATGTCGACATATTGGGCCATGGTTCGGGCCAGCAGCTTGCCCGACGGCATCACCGCACCCATGTGGAGCGGCTTTTCGATCCAGGAACGAAGAAAGCGAACCTCGTCATCGAGACGAGGCTGTTTCTTCAACGCGCGAACCGTGGACTGCAAAGCCATTCCGCTACCAAACCGGGGAGGTATTTTGGCCCAGTGTCAAATTATTGTTACAGAACAACTATAGGGCGCTCCCCAACGGGTCAAGTTAGACGGTTAGGGAGTGTTCGCGCGGGAGCCGAAGAAGTCCTTGACCTTGGAGAAGAAACCCGCAGCTTCCGGTTGGGTTGCACCGGACGATAATTTTTCGAACTCGGCCAGCAGCTCCTGCTGCTTCTTGGTCAAATTCTGCGGCGTTTCCACGGCAACCTGGACATACATGTCGCCGACCTGGCGCGACCGCAGCACCGGCATGCCTTTTCCCGCGATGCGGAATCGCCGGCCGGTCTGGGTGCCCGACGGCACCTTCACCTTGGTCTTGCCGCGCTCGATCGTCGGCACCTCGAATTCACCGCCGAGGGCCGCCGTCACCATCGAGATCGGCACCCGGCAGTGCAGATCGGCACCGTCGCGCTGGAAAATGGCGTGCGAGGCGAGCGACAGGAAGATGTAGAGGTCGCCGGGCGGGCCGCCGCGGACGCCGGCCTCACCTTCGCCGGCGAGGCGGATTCGGGTGCCGTCCTCGACGCCCTGCGGGATGTTCACCGACAGCGTCCGCTCCTTGGTGACGCGGCCGGAGCCGGTGCAGGACGGGCAGGGGTCCTCGATGATCTGGCCGCGGCCCTGGCAGCTCGGACAGGTGCGCTCCAGCGTGAAGAAGCCCTGGGCCTGGCGAACGCGGCCGGCGCCGCCGCAGGTCGAGCAGGTCTTCGGCTTGGTGCCGGCCTTGGCGCCGGTGCCCGAGCAGGACTCGCAGGTGACCGAGACCGGAATCTCGATCTGCGCGGTCTTGCCCTTGTAGGCGTCCTCGAGGGTGATTTCCATGTTGTAGCGCAGGTCGGCGCCACGCTCGCGGCCGGTGCCGCGCCCGCGCTGTCCGGCCATGCCGAACAGGTCTTCGAAAATGTCCGAGAACGAGGAGGCGAAACCGGCGCCGAAGCCCGGACCGCCGCCGCCCATGCCCTGCTCGAACGCGGCATGGCCGTAGCGGTCGTAGGCGGCGCGCTTGTCGCCGTCCTTGAGCACCTCGTAGGCTTCGTTGATTTCCTTGAACTTGATTTCGCTGGAGGCGTCGCCCGGATTGCGATCCGGATGCCATTTCATCGCCAGCTTGCGAAACGCGCTTTTGAGCGTCGATTCGTCGGCGCTCCGCTCGACTTCAAGAGTTTCGTAGTAGCAACGCTTGGTGGTGGACATCCGTCAAACCTGCTCGATCCAATTGACCCTCGAGGGAACGAGCATTCTTCATGCCGTCCCAGGCCCAACGAAAGCAACCCCCACCTGAAGTCCGCAAGCGCGTTCGTCAGATGGGGGTCACGTCATCCGTCATGAGGTCCTTAGGCTGACTTCTTGTTGTTCTTGTCGTCGTCGACTTCGGTGAAGTCGGCGTCGACGATGTCGTCCTTGGCGGCGTGCTTGGCCGCGTCGGACTCTGCCTGCTGCGTGTACATCGCTTCGCCGAGCTTCATCGAAGCCTGCGCCAGCGTGTTGGTCTTGGCCTTGATCACCTCGGCGTCGTCGCTCTTGAGCGATTCGCGCAGATCGCTCAGCGCGTCTTCGATGGCGCGGCGCTCAGGCTCCGCCACCTTCGAGCCGTGTTCGGCCAGCGCCTTCTCGGTGGAATGCACCAGCGCGTCGGCGTGGTTCTTGGCGTCGACGGCTTCACGACGCTTCTTGTCTTCGGCGGCGTTGGCCTCGGCATCCTTGACCATCTTGTCGATGTCGGAATCGGACAGACCACCCGATGCCTGGATGCGGATCTGCTGCTCCTTGCCGGTCGCCTTGTCCTTGGCCGAGACGTTGACGATGCCGTTGGCGTCGATATCGAACGTCACCTCGATCTGCGGCATGCCGCGCGGCGCAGGCGGAATCCCCATCAGGTCGAACTGGCCGAGGATCTTGTTGTCGGCCGCCATTTCGCGCTCGCCCTGGAAGACCCGGATGGTGACCGCGTTCTGATTGTCTTCCGCGGTCGAGAACACCTGGCTCTTCTTGGTCGGGATCGTGGTGTTGCGCTCGATGATCCGGGTGAACACGCCACCCAGCGTCTCGATGCCGAGCGACAGCGGGGTCACGTCGAGCAGCAGCACGTCCTTGACGTCGCCCTGCAGCACGCCGGCCTGAATGGCCGCGCCGATCGCAACGACTTCGTCCGGGTTGACGCCCTTGTGCGGCTCCTTGCCGAACAGCTGCTTCACCACTTCCTGGACCTTCGGCATGCGGGTCATGCCGCCGACCAGCACCACTTCGCCGATCTCGCCGGCGGTGAGGCCGGCATCCTTCAGCGCCTTGCGGCACGGCTCGATGGTCTTCTGCACCAGATCGTCGACCAGCGCCTCGAACTTGGCGCGGGTGAGCTTCATGGTCAGATGCTTCGGACCGGACTGATCCGCGGTGATGAACGGCAGGTTGATCTCGGTCTGCGTGGTCGACGACAGCTCGATCTTGGCCTTTTCGGCGGCTTCCTTCAGCCGCTGCAGCGCCAGCTTGTCGTTGCGCAGGTTGATGCCCTGCTCCTTCTGGAATTCGTCGGCGAGGTAGCTCACCAGACGCATGTCGAAGTCTTCACCGCCGAGGAAGGTGTCGCCATTGGTCGACTTCACTTCGAACACGCCGTCGCCGATCTCCAGAATCGAGACGTCGAAGGTGCCGCCGCCGAGGTCATAGACCGCGATCGTGCCGGCCTTGGTCTTGTCGAGACCATAGGCCAAAGCGGCCGCGGTCGGCTCGTTGATGATGCGCAGCACCTCGAGGCCGGCGATCTTGCCGGCGTCCTTGGTGGCCTGGCGCTGGGCGTCGTTGAAGTAAGCGGGGACCGTGATGACCGCCTGATCGACCTTCTGGCCGAGATGCGCTTCCGCGGTCTCCTTCATCTTCTGCAGAATGAAGGCGGAAACCTGCGAGGGCGAATAGGTCTGGCCGTCGGCCTCGACCCAAGCGTCGCCATTGGAGGCTTTGACGATCTTGTAGGGAACGAGCTTCTTGTCCTTCTCGACCATCGGGTCGTCGTAACGACGGCCGACGAGGCGCTTCACGGCGAAGAAGGTGCGCTCGGGATTGGTGACGGCCTGGCGCTTGGCGGGCTGACCGACCAGCCGCTCTCCGTCGTCGCTGAATGCGACGATCGAGGGGGTCGTGCGCATGCCCTCTGCGTTCTCAATGACCTTGGAATTCTTGCCGTCCATGACGGCGACGCACGAATTGGTGGTGCCGAGATCGATCCCGATGACCTTTCCCATGGTGCTCATATCCTTCTTTTTGCGGCGAGTCGGGCGGGCCCTGACGGCGCACCAGCCCCAACCCCCAAATATCAAATGCTCGCGATTGTGCGGCGGTGAGCCTCATATAGGAGGGGGGGTGGGGGCTGCAAGGACTGGCGGGCAGCCTCGCCTACGAAAACATCGGCTTGATGAATCATCATCGGTCTCCGAGGGGCCGCCGGGGTCGGTGGTTTTGCAGCACGGCACGGCCCGCTTGCGGCCGGTCGTCCCAGTGTGCGGTTGCGCCTTGACCCGACCGCAGGACGTGATCAGGTGGCGATAGGCCGTCACGTCTGCGACCCTGCGGCCCCGACGGGCAGCGGCCATCGACCATCGAACGGCCTCAATGCGACTTCAGTAGAGCCTTCCATGAGACAGATAGCGCGCCTTCTTGCGATTGCCCTGGTGCTTGCCGCAACGCCTGCGGCGGCCGACACCGTCTATCCGCGCGGCATTCGCGTCGGTGTCACGCCGATGCCGGGGATGACCGAGTCGAAATCCTTTCTCGGATTCGAGACGGCTGACAACGGCGTCAAGGTGTTGCTCGCCGAATTGCCGGGTCCGGCGTTCGGCGAGGTCGAGGCGGCCTTCAAGGCGGTGCCCGAAGGCGCGATGGGGAAGGTGAAACCCGAGAGCCTGGAGACCACCGCCGGCACCGCCTACTACACCGCCGAGGAAGGCGTCGTCGGCGCCGACAAGGTCCGTCGCTACTCGCTGATCGTGTCGGGCAGCAAGGCGTTCTCCGGCTATGTGGCGGTGCAGGTCGCCGACAGCGCGGCCAAGACCTACTCGGACGAGGCAGTGAAGAAGATGCTGAGCTCCGTCTCGGTGCGACAGCAGGTGCCGGTCGAGGAGCAGGTCGCGCAGATGCCCTTCGACATCCGCGAGCTGGGCGACTTCAAGACCGTGCGCACGCTGGCGCCGGGCGCCGCGCTGCTGCTCGCGGACGGCAACGAGGACACCGGCATCGAAGGCGCGCCGTTCATGGTGCTCGGCCTGATCGGCTCGGTGCCGGAGCAGACCGATGATCGTGCGCGCTTCGCCCAGCAGGCCGCCGCCACTATCCCGGGTCTGCGCGACGCCAGGATCACAACCTCCGAACCGATGCGGATCGACGGCTTGCCCGGCTTCGAGACCCGGATCGAAGCCGTCAGCGGCAAGGACAACACCCCCGTCACGGTCGTGCAGTGGCTGCGGTTCGGCAATGCCAGCGTGGCGATGCGGGTGATCGGCAGCTCGCCGCGCGACCTCTGGTCCGACGCGTTTCCGCGTTTCCGAAAGGTGCGCGACGGGCTGAAGGCGCGCTGATCAGGCGGTGGTATCGGTGCCGTTGGTCGCCGCGGGCGCGGGCTTCGCGCCGCCCTTCGCAACGCCGACAAGCGCCGGGCGCAACACGCGTTCGCCGATCATGAAGCCGGCCTGCACCACCTGCACGACTGTGCCGGCGGGCACCGACGGATCCGGAACTTCGTACATCGCCTGCTGGAAATTGGGGTCGAACTTCTCTCCCGACGGATCGAATTTCCGGACGCCGTTCTTTTCCAGCGCGTTGATCAGTGAACGCTCGGTGAGTTCGACGCCCTCGATCAGCCCCTTGAGACCGGCATCGGCATTGGCGCGGGCTTCGGCCGGCACGGCGTCGAGCGCGCGCTGCAGATTGTCGGCGATCTCGAGCACGTCGCGGGCGAACGCGCTGACCCCATAGGTCCGTGCATCAGCGACCTCTTTCTGGGTCCGCCGGCGCAAATTCTCCATTTCCGCCAGCGTGCGCAGCATCTTGTCGCGCGCTTCGGCGGCTTCCTTGATGAGCGCCTCGTTGGCGCCGTCTTCCGGGTCGTCCGGCATGATGTACGGCTTGGAAACCACCGGATCGGCGGCTGCCTGCGCCTGGTCCTGGTTGTTGTCCTTCGGTCCGTTGGAATCGGTCATCACGCTACCTTCTGAGAGAAAAGTCTGGATCGGTCGGGAATGGGTTGGCCGGGATATCGTGTTTGCGCCGTGAAAATCAAGCTTGGCGGCCGCCGCATGATCCCGAACGCGGCTCCGCGAGTCGGGGAAAGTCATGCCGGATCAGAAAGCTACGGCCCGAGCGCAAGCGTGCCGCCGCAGCATCGCATCAGCCGCCCAGCATCTGGCTGACGATGCGCGCCGTATAGTCGACCATCGGGATCACCCGCGCGTAGTTCAGCCGGGTCGGACCGATCACGCCGAGCACGCCGACGATGTGGCCGGCGCCGTCGCTGTAGGGCGCGATGATGGTCGACGACCCGGACAGCGAGAACAGCTTGTTCTCCGAGCCGATGAAGATCCGAACGCCTTCGGCGCTCTCGGCGCGACCGAGCAAATCGACCACGCCACGCTTGGTTTCGAGATCGTCGAACAGCCGCCGGACCCGCTCGAGGTCCTCCATCGCATGCAGGTCTTCGAGCAGATTAGCGTGGCCGCGCACGATCAGCTGGCGGTCTTCGCCGTCGCCACCGGACCAGCTGGCGATCCCGGCCGAGATCACCTTCTGGGTGAGCTGATCGAGCTCGGTGCGATCCTGCGACAGCATGGTTTCGAGTTCGAGCCGCGCTTCGGCCAGCGTCCGGCCGCGGATCCGGGCGTTGAGGAAGTTCGAGGCCTCGGTCAGCGCCGATGAGGGAACCCCCGGCGGCAGCGCCAGCACGCGATTCTCGACCTGGCCGTCTTCGGCGACCAGGATCACCAGCGCCCGCTCCGGCTCCAGCCGGACGAACTCGAGATGCTTGAGCCGGACGTTGGATTTGGCGGTCAGCACCACCGCGGCGGCCCGGGTCAGGCCGGACAGCCGGGTCAGCGCCTCGCCGAGCGCCGCCTCGACGGTCTGTGCCCGGCCGACCGACGACAGCTGCGCCTGGATCGATTGCCGCTCCGGTTCGGTCAGATCCCCGACCTGCATCAGTGCATCGACGAAAAAGCGAAGGCCGAGTTCGGTCGGCAAGCGGCCAGCGGAGGTATGCGGGGCGTAGATCAGCCCGAGCTGCTCCAGATCGGCCATGACATTGCGCACCGAGGCCGGGGACAGCGGCATCGAAATCAGACGCGAAATATTGCGCGAGCCGACCGGCTCCCCGGTCGCCAGGTAGCTTTCGACGATCTGGCGAAAGATATCCCGCGAGCGCTCGTTGAGCTGCGCCAGTCCGGTATTGGGCGCGATCAGGCCGATCGGTTCATGATGAGCCAATTTGTCCTCCGTTCCCCTCTAATCTGTCGTCGCCGGCGTCCGGTTACAAGTCGGCAGGTGGCGCAAGGACGGCTGTTCTGCCAGCGCCCTTGCCGCTGCGCCGCTCCGCCCCTAAAAGGCAGCCAGATCGCCATTTCCCGAAATTGACGGAGGATTTCCCATGCGGCCAAGCCGCCGTGCGCCCGACGAACTGCGCGCCGTCTCGCTGGAGCGGGGCGTCGTGAAATACGCCGAGGGCTCCTGCCTGGTTAAATTCGGCGACACCCATGTGCTGGTGACGGCGACCCTGGAGGAGCGGCTGCCGCCGTGGCTGAAGGGCCAGGGCCGTGGCTGGGTGACGGCCGAATACGGCATGCTGCCCCGCGCCACGCTGGAACGCACCCGGCGCGAGGCCGCAGCCGGCAAGCAGAATGGCCGCACCGTCGAGATCCAGCGCCTGATCGGCCGCTCGCTGCGCACCATCGTCGACCTGCAGGCGCTCGGCGAGCGCCAGATCACGGTCGATTGCGACGTGCTGCAGGCCGATGGCGGCACCCGGACTGCCTCGATCACCGGCGCCTGGGTGGCGCTGGCCGACTGTCTCGCCTGGATGAAGACCCGCAACATGCTCAAAGGCCAGGTGATGCGCGACAACGTCGCAGCGATCTCCTGCGGAATCTACAACGGCACCCCGGTGCTCGACCTCGACTACGCCGAGGACTCCGAAGCCGAAACCGACGCCAATTTCGTCATGACCGGCGACGGCCGGATCGTCGAGGTGCAGGGCACTGCCGAGAAGACGCCGTTCTCGCAGGACGAGTTCCTGGCGCTGATGGCGCTGGCGCAGAAGGGCGTGGCGCGGCTGGTCGATCTGCAGAAAATGGCGGTGGCGTGAGTCATTCTTGCCACCCATTCGCGGCCGCTCCTGAGCTACGCTAGCGCCGCCATGCATCGACGAATCAGCGGCCAGCTCGTGATCGCGACCCACAATCCCGGCAAGCTCGCCGAGATGCGGGAACTGCTGGCCCCCTACGGGATCGCCGCGGTGTCGGCCGGCGAACTGGGGCTCGGCGAACCGGACGAAACCGGCGACAGTTTTCGCGCCAACGCCCGCATCAAGGCCGAGGCCGCCGCGCAGGCCGCGCAACTCCCTGCCTTTGCAGACGATTCGGGACTTGCCGTCGATGCGCTCGACGGCGCCCCTGGGATCTTGTCGGCGCGCTGGGCCGGCGAGGGCAAGGATTTCAACGCCGCGATGGCCCGCATCGAACGGCTGCTGCAGGAGCGCGGTGCCACGACGCCGGATCGGCGCGGCGCGCATTTCGTCTCGGCGCTGTGCGTCGCCTGGCCGGACGGCCATGTCGAGGAGGTCGAGGCGCGGGCGGACGGCACGCTGGTCTGGCCGCCGCGCGGTAGTGCCGGCTTCGGCTACGACCCGATCTTTCTGCCGGAGGGCCATGACCGCACCTTCGGCGAAATGACCAGCCTCGAGAAGCACGGCCTGCCGCCGCTCGGGCTCGGCCTGTCGCATCGCGCCCGCGCCTTCGTCGAACTGGCGGAGATCTGCCTTGGGCGCTGAATCCGATCGCGCCTTCGGCGTCCAAGCCTTTGGTGTCTACGTGCACTGGCCCTTCTGCCTGTCGAAGTGCCCGTATTGCGACTTCAACAGCCATGTCCGGCACGCCGCGATCGACGAGGACCGCTTCGCTCGCGCCTTCGCCCGCGAGATCGAAGCCACCGCGCAGCGGATCGGTCCGCGGGACGTCACGTCGATCTTTCTCGGCGGCGGCACGCCGTCGCTGATGCAGCCGCAGACCGTCGGCGCCATCCTCGACGCCATCGGCAAATACTGGCGCGTCGCGCCCGATGTCGAAGTGAGCCTCGAAGCCAATCCGACCAGCGTCGAGGCGACGCGGTTTCGCGGCTATCGCGCGGCCGGCGTCAACCGCGTCTCGCTCGGCGTGCAGGCGCTCGACGACGCCTCGCTGAAGACGCTCGGCCGCCTGCACACGGCACAGGAAGCAATGGAAGCCGTGGCGATCGCGCGCGCGGCGTTCGATCGCTATTCGTTCGACCTGATCTACGCGCGCCCGGGGCAAACTCCCGCGATGTGGGAGGCCGAACTGCGCCGCGCCATCGGCGAGGCGGCCGAACATCTGTCGCTGTATCAGCTCACGATCGAGGCCGAGACGCCGTTCTTTGCGCTGCATCGCGCCGGCAAGCTGCAGACGCCGGACGAGTCCGCGTCGCGCGCACTCTACGATGTCACACAATCGGTCTGCGCCGAGCTCGGACTCCCCGCTTACGAGATTTCCAATCACGCCCGCCCGGGTGCCGAGTGCAAACACAATCTCGTCTACTGGCGCGGTCAGGAATATGCCGGGATCGGCCCCGGCGCGCATGGCCGGCTCGACATCGGCGGCACGCGCTACGCGATCGCCACCGAAAAGCGGCCGGAGAGCTGGCTGATGCGGGTCGAAGCGAGCGGCACCGGCGTGGTGACCGATGACCGTCTCAACAGCGAAGAGCGCGCCGACGAATTCCTGCTGATGGGGCTGCGGCTCGCCGAAGGCATCGACCCGCGGCGCTATCAGGCGCTGGCCGGCCGTTCGCTCGATCCATCGCGGATCGCGATCCTGCGCGAGGAAGGCGCCATCGCGGTCGACGCCGACGGAAGGCTGCGCGTGACGCAAGCCGGCTTTCCGGTGCTGGATGCCGTCGTGGCGGATCTGGCGGCGTAGTCATCACGCCAGAATTCCGGCTTCGCCGCTGTGCGGCGCCCCGGATCGACTATGACGGCAGGGACTACGCCCCGAAGCTCTTCGGCGATCCAGCCACCGCCTGGGCGCCGCCGGTCGCAACGCGCATCACCGCGAGGCCCCGCTCGTTGCTGCCGTCGGCGCGGAAGCGAAACAGGCCGTCGATGCCGGCGAAGCCCGACGGATTGGTCAACACCTCGGCCGAGAACCGCTTGGCACCCTGCGTCTTCGACAAGGCCGCCACCAGCGCCACTGCATCGTAAGCGAGCGTCGCGGTGCGGACGGGTTCCTGGCCGAATTTGGCGCGGTAGCGGCCAGAGAAACTGCGAAAGCCGGACGGATCGGGCGCGGCGTAGAGTCCACCCTGCAACGCCGGCGTTGCGAACACGCGCGGATTGTCCCACAGCCCGGTGCCGAGCAACTGCACGCGGCGCAGATCGGCGCCCGCCGCGGTCAGCGCCTCGCTGACGCTTGCCAGCGCATCACCGTCATCGGCGAGCAGCAGCGAATCGGCGCCGGACAGCGCCTGCGCGATGGTCCGCGCCGGGCCGGCTCGGTCGGCGCCGTATTTCTCGAACGCGGCGATGCGGCCGCCCTTGGTCCCGACCACCTGCTTGAAGGCGGCCTCGACGACGCCGCCATAGGCGTTGTCCGGCAGCAGTGCCGCATAGGAACGTTTGCCGACGCTCGACGCGTAGCCGATGATCCGGTTGACGTCGGACTCCGGCAGGAAGCTCAACAGATAGACGCCGCGGCCGGCGACGCTCGAATCCGTCGAGAACGCGATCATCGAGATGCCGCGGGCGCGCGTCAGCTGGGCGGCAGCCGGCACCGATTGCGCGAACAGCGGACCGAGCATGATCTCGGCGCCTTCGTCGAGCGCCTGCTGGGTCGCGGCCTGCGCGCCCTGCGGATTGCCGGCATCGTCTTTCACCAGCAACTGGATGTCGGGATTGTTGAACTCGGCGAGCGCCATCTCGGCGGCATTCTTCATCGACTGCGCGGCGACGCCGGCATTTCCGGCCGCAGACAGCGGCAGCACGAGACCGACCTTGACCCGACCGTTGCCGACGGATTGCGATTGCTGCGCGGCCTCCGGCGCGGTCGGCTGCTGGCCGAACTGACTGGAGAGCGTCTGCTGCATCCCCGAGCAGGCGCCGAGCAACGGCGCGCCGAGGATCAATCCGACCGCCGTGCGGCGGCTGGTTCGCAGAGACGTGGTATTTCGATCGCGCAGTTCCGCCATGATCTCTCTTGCAGGGACCGGCAACGCCAGTCCGATTTCCGGTCGTTCAGGTCTGATCCACCATCGCCGGACATCCCATCATAATGTCGACGAATGATTAACCAAAACAAAAGCTTTATGCTGGCCATCGGCGCCGCGAGAATGTGCTGTCCGGTACTCCGCCTTTTCTCCTAGATTGTGGCCATGCGCGCAAAAACCGTCAGCTCCGCAGATCCTGTGTCCATCCCCGAGCCCGACGTGCGGACGTTTCTGGTCGCGGGCCAGAAACTGACGGCGCGGCGCGCATCCCCCGGCCTGCACCTGGTCGCAACGCCGATCGGCAATCTCGGCGACATCACCTTGCGGGCGCTGGAAACCTTGGCCGGCGTCGATGTCGTCGCCTGCGAAGACACCCGAATCACGCATCGGTTGATCGAACGATACGGCATATCGGCGCAGCTCAAACCCTATCACGAACACAACGCCGCGCAGGCGCGGCCGAAGATCCTCGAAAAGCTCGCCCAAGGCGGCTCGGTCGCGCTGGTATCCGACGCCGGCACCCCCCTGATCTCCGACCCCGGCTACAAGCTGGTGCGCGAAGCGTACGATGCCGGACACGAGGTGATCGCGCTGCCCGGCGCCTCCGCAGTGCTCGCTGCATTGGCGCTGGCCGCGCTGCCGACCGATCGTTTTTTCTTCGACGGCTTTCTGCCGTCGAAGCAGGGCGCACGCCGCGCGCGTCTGAACGAACTCGCTGCGATCGACGCGACGCTGGTCCTCTTCGAGGCCGGCAGCCGGATTCACAACAGCCTGCGCGACCTCGCCGAGGTTCTGGGCAGCCGCGACGCAGCGGTGTGCCGCGAACTCACCAAGCTGCATCAGGAAGTCCGCCGCGCGCCGTTGGCGACGCTGGCGGAGACCGCCGAGACGCTGGATACGCGCGGTGAGTTCGTGGTGGTGATCGGGCCGCCCGATCCGAACGCGCAGGCGATGACCCAGGATGCGCTCGACGACTGGCTGCGCGACGCGTTGCAGCGCGACAGCGTCAAGGATGCGGTGGCGCAAGCCGTCGAAATCTCCGGGCGTCCTCGTCGCGAGATCTACGCCCGCGCGCTCGAACTGGCGCGACAGCGCGAGGCCGGCAATGACGAAAGTTGCGATGGCGAAGACTAAGCATCCACCGGCGCCTGACCGCGTCGCCGCGTTTCAGACCGGGATCTCCGCCGAAACCCGCGCCGCAGCCTATCTGATGGCGAAGGGCTACCGGATCCTGGCGCGACGGTTCAAGACGCCCTGTGGCGAGATCGACATCGTGGCGCAGCGGCGCCAGCTGATCGCCTTCGTCGAGGTCAAGGCGCGCGCCCGGCTCGACGACGCCGCCTATGCGGTGACGCCCCGACAGCAGCAACGCATCATCGCCGCCGCCGAGGCGTGGCTGATGGCCAATCCCGACCACGCCACGTTCGAGCTGCGCTTCGACGCGGTGCTGGTGGCGCCGAAGCGATTGCCGCAGCATTTGCCGGCGGCGTTCGACGCGAGCCCTTGACCCGCCGGTCCTGATCGCCGGTCCTTGACCGCGGCATCCGATCGGCCGATAGCCCTTTCCGCCCGCAACCCTGGAAGCTCTGCATGACATTGAAGGTCGCCGTCCAGATGGACCCCATCGCGCGGATCAACATCCGCGGCGATTCCACATTCGCGCTGCTGCTCGAAGCACAGAAGCGCGGCCATGCGATCTCGTACTTCACCCCCGACAAACTCTCGCTGCGCGGGACCGACGTTGTGGCCTCCGCGCAAAGCCTGAGCGTCCGCGATCTTGAGGGCGATCACTTCACGCTGGGCGAGCCCGAACGCATCGACATGCGCAGCTTCGACGCGGTGCTGCTGCGCCAGGACCCGCCGTTCGACCTGGCTTACATCACCAGCACCCATCTGCTGGAACGGATTCATCCGCAGACGCTGGTCGTCAATGATCCGGCCAGCGTCCGCAACGCGCCGGAAAAGCTGTTCGTGATGGACTTCGCCGAGCTGATGCCGCCGACGCTGATCAGCCGCAATCTCGACGAGATCAATGCGTTTCGCGCCGAGCACGGCGCCGTGGTGATGAAGCCGCTGCACGGCCATGGCGGCGCCGCGGTGTTCCGCGTGCTGCCGCAGGACATCAATTTCGGCTCGCTGTACGACATGTTCGCCGTCACCTTCCGCGAACCCTGGGTGATCCAGCGCTTCCTCCCCGAGGTGAAGCACGGTGACAAGCGCATCATCCTGGTCGACGGCGAATTCGCCGGCGCGGTCAACCGGGTGCCTGCGGCCGACGATCTGCGCTCCAACATGGTGCGCGGCGGAGCCGCGGCGGCGACCGATCTGTCGGAGCGCGAGCGCGCCATCTGCGCGACGCTCGGCCCCAAGCTGCGCGAGCGCGGGTTGTTGCTGGTCGGAATCGACGTGATCGATGGTTATCTCACCGAAATCAACGTCACCTCGCCGACCGGCATTCGCGCCGTGGCGCGGCTCGGCGGCCCGGACATCGCCGCCCGGGTCTGGGACGTGATTGAGCAAAAGCGATCATGAACCGGACGTTTCGCCGCGGCCCTGTTTGACGTTAGTATCGATTGTCCCCTCTTGCTAGTTCGGTGACGCCGCTCCAGAAGTAGTGGGGTGCGGGCGGAGCGTCGGGCGATGTTGGCGGGCGAAAGTCATCTTTGGGGACGGCGCGCACTGGAATTCGTCGACGCCGCGGACCGGCTCGACGCTCCATCCCTCGTTCGACAGTTCGAATCCCACATCGCCAGCGCCGGCTTCAGCGCCTACATCATGGCCGCACTGCCCGCGCCCGGCGCCGGGCTTGCCGAACTGACCCTGGCGAACGGCTGGCCGCGCGGCTGGTTCGAACTCTATGTCGGCCGGAACTACATGGCGGTCGATCCGGTGCCCCGCCACGGCGCCGCCACGGTGCAGCCGTTCGAATGGTCGGACGCACCCTACGATCGCAAGCGAGATCGGGCCGCGCACCAGGTCATGACCGACGCGGCGGAGTTCGGTCTGGTCCGCGGCTACTGCATTCCGCTGCATTACGACGACGGCGGCGCCATGATCAGCATGGCCGGCGAGGCGCCCGACCTCGATCCGACCGCCAAAGGCGCGATGCAGCTGATCGGCGTCTATGCCCATAACCGGCTTCGGTCGCTCAACCGGCCGAAGCCACAGCGCCGGCTGCTGACCTCTCGCGAATGCGAGATCCTGTCGTGGGCGGCGCAGGGCAAGACGGCATGGGAGATCTCTATGATTCTCCGCATCGCCGAGCGCACCGTGAAGTTCCACCTGATCGAAGCGTCCCGCAAACTCAATGCCGTGAACCGGACGGCCGCCGTCGCCAAGGCACTGTCACTCGGACTGATCCGGCTGTGACCTGTCCGATCGGACAGTAGGCCGCAACCGACCACCACGTCACTCTCATCCCCGGGACTACCGGGGAGAGGACAATGGACGTTCACGTCGTGCGCCGCGAGAACCGCGAGTTCTACGCGGATCTGATCGAGCAGCAGTTTCGTATTCGCCACCAGATCTATGTCGTTGAACGGAAGTGGACCGAACTGGCTCGGCCCGATGGCAGCGAGATCGATCAGTTCGACACCGATGACACGGTGTACCTGCTCGGCCTACAGAACGGCGAAATCGTCGCCGGCATGCGGATGGTACCGACGACGTCGCCGACGTTGCTGAGCGACGTCTTCCCGCAGCTCGCACTGGAAACTCCGGTGCGGCGCCCCGACGTCTACGAATTGTCGCGGATCTTCGTCGTCCCGAACAGGCGGGGCGAGCACGCCGGGCCCCGCGCCGAGGCGGTGATCCAGGCTGCAGCGATGGAATACGGCCTCGCCATCGGCCTGTCGGCTTTTACCATCGTGCTGGAAACCTGGTGGCTGCCGCGGCTGCTGGATCAGGGCTGGCGCGCGCGTCCGCTCGGACTGCCACAGGACATCGCCGGCATGTCGACCACCGCGGTGTTGGTCGATGTCGACGATCAGGCCTGGCTGGAGATCTGCGCGCGCCGGTCGGTCCCCGGCCCGGCGCTGCAGTGGCGGGGCCTCGACAATGTCGACCGCAATCCCCTTCCCAACATCATGGAGCTGTCATGAGCACTCAATCCACCCCACGCTCCAACGCGCCCGTCGCGGCCGAAGCTAGCGCCCGCGCCCGCTCCGTGTCGATCGACACGCTGGCGACGACGATCAACCGCGCCATCGAGCAGGCCGAAGAGCTCCGTATCCCGTCCGCCGTGCAATTGCTGATGATGGCGCGGCTCGAAGTCGACCTGACCGAGATTGCGCTCGAGACAGGGATGAAGAAGTCGGCATGAGGCTGGGGCCGGTCGCCAAGGAACTTTGTTCTTCTAATGTTCTTGCGACCCCCTGGAAACCGCGTTAACCTTCGGATCGCAGGGGGACGTCATGGTTCAGCACGTGTCCACGGTGGCTTTCGAAGGCATCGACGCGCGCGCGGTCGATGTCCAGGTCCAGGTCTCGCCCGGGCTGCCGGCCTTCGCCGTCGTCGGCCTCGCCGACAAGGCGGTGTCGGAAGCCCGCGAGCGGGTTCGCTCGGCGCTGATCGCCTCGGGCCTGGCGCTGCCGGCACGACGCATCACGGTCAATCTCGCGCCCGCCGATCTGCCGAAGGAAGGCAGCCATTACGACCTGCCGATCGCGCTCGGGCTGATGGCGGCGATCGGCGCCATCCCCGGCGACGCGCTGGCGGGATTCACCGTGCTGGGCGAACTCGGCCTCGACGGCTCGATCGCGCCGGTGGCCGGCGTGCTGCCGGCCGCGATCGCCGCCAACGCCCGCGACGAGGGCCTGATCTGCCCGGCGGCCTGCGGCTCCGAGGCGGCCTGGGCGAGCCCCGACATCCAGATCATCGCGGCCCGGTCGCTGATCCAGATCGCCAATCATTTCAAAGGGACGCAGCTTCTCAGCCGGCCGCAGCCGCGGGTCCACGAGGCCGAGAGTTCGACCCTCGACCTGCGCGACATCAAGGGCCAGGAGAGCGCCAAGCGCGCGCTGGAGATCGCCGCCGCAGGCGGTCACCATCTGCTGATGGTGGGGTCGCCCGGCGCGGGCAAGTCGATGCTGGCGGCGCGGCTGCCGTCGATCCTGCCGCCACTGTCCCCGGCCGAATTGCTCGAAGTCTCGATGATCGCCTCGGTCGCCGGCGAGATCCGCGACGGCGCTTTGACGGCGAAGCGCCCGTTCCGCGCGCCACACCATTCCGCCAGCATGGCGGCGCTGACCGGCGGAGGCATCAAGGCGCGACCCGGTGAGATTTCGCTGGCGCATCAGGGCGTGCTGTTCCTGGACGAACTCCCCGAATTCGATCCCCGCGTTCTGGATTCGTTGCGGGCGCCGCTCGAAACCGGCGAAGTCGCGGTGTCGCGTGCCAACCATCGCGTCACCTACCCGGCCCGGGTCATGTTGGTCGCGGCGATGAACCCGTGCCGCTGCGGCCGCGCCTACGAACCGGGCTATGCCTGCAAGCGCGGGCGGGTCGAGCGCTGCAGTGCGGACTATCAATCCCGCATTTCCGGGCCACTGCTGGATCGGATCGACCTGCGGATCGAGGTGCCCGCGGTCACCGCCGCCGATCTGATCCTGCCGCCTGCGGCGGAAGGCTCCGCCGAAGTGGCGGCGCGGGTTGCCGCCGCGCGCGACGTGCAGCGGCAACGCTATGCCGCGATCGGGCTACCGCAATTCCGCACCAATGCCGAGGCGCCGGCCGCCGCGCTGGAAGCCACCGCCCAGCCGGATTCCGCCGGGCTGAAGCTGCTGCGCGACGCGGCCGAGACCATGCGGCTGTCGGCGCGCGGCTATCATCGCGTCCTCCGCGTCGCCCGCACCCTCGCCGACCTCGACGGCGCCGACAAGATCGGCCGGCTGCATCTGGCCGAAGCGCTGTCCTATCGCGCGCTGGGAGAGGACGTCAGACGCGCCGCCTGAACCACGCCGCATCATCATGGTGAATCACCCGTCCATCTCGTCAACCTGACGGTAACGAGTTCCGTTTACCATCTGCGAACCATAGCCCTGCGTATCGGGGCTGGCGTTGCGGGTGGATGTGATGTTGCGTATCCGAGTTCTGGCCTCCGCCGTTCCGCTCCTCGTCGTGGGTTTGCTTGCCCGCGGCGAGCTGATCGCCGGCCCGCCGCCCTGCATTGCCGTGGGCGATCGGTCGGTGCAGATCGCACCCGCGCTGGGGCGCGCCCAAATCCATGTCGGCTTCACCGATGATCCGGCGCGTGCCACGGTGCGGGTCCAGATCGTCGACAGTCCCGATGCCGCCGATTTCGCCGTCACCGACGACGTCGTCACCGACGAACCCGGCGGCTGCGTGTCGGCGCCCGAATCGAGATTGGTGGCGATCACCACCAATCCGGCGGCGACCGATGCGGTGATCTACCTCACCCACGACGACGATGGCAGGATCGACTACCGGATCTTCGTGCGGGCCAACAGCTTCACCGCGCGCGAGGCGGCCGCACTTCTGGTCGCCTCCTCCAGCCGCCACGCACCGATCGCCACCGCCTCGATCGGCAGCCGGTCTTAAGGTTCGGTCAACCCTGTCGGCAGAGCGCATCGCAACCATCGCGCGCTTCAAGCTGTTTGCAATGTCGAGTGCCGATGCTGGCGACTCCGGCATGGTCGATCGGATTGGCGAATGAAGCGGTGGTTGCGATTCAGATCGAGACGGCGCGCGTTCGCCGGACGGTTTCCGCGGCTTGTGTTCGCGCTGCGCTGGAGCATGATCTTTCTGGCGGCGTTCGGTGGCGCCTATGGGTTCATCATCGGCAGCCGCGCCGAATCCTCCGGCTACAACCCGCATACTTTCGCGATCGGTGCGAGCTTCCTGTTCGCGCTCGCCTGCCTCGGCCTCGCCGTCCAGAGCATACGACTGCGCTGGTTGCGCCGGCGCCTACAGGCGTTGGAGCGGCACAACGAGACGCTGGCGGACCGCAACTGGGAGCTGAGGGATGCCGAGGAACGCGCGCGCGTCCTCCACCAAGCTCGCGACGAAGCGGACGCGCCACGCCGCGACGAAGACGCAACGCGGCGGAAATCGCGGCTGCTGGCGATGGCGTCACACGAGATCCGCACGCCGCTGAACGGCATCATCGGCATGAGCGGCCTGCTGCTCGACACCGCGCTGACGCCCGAGCAGGCGACCTACGCCCGCGCGGTGAAGACTTCGGGCGACGCGCTGGCGACGCTGATCGACGAGCTGCTCGACTATTCCCGGATCGAGGCCGGCAGGTTCGAACTCGACAGCCGGCCGTTCGCGCTGACCGCCCTGATCGAGGACATCGTCGAGCTGCTGGCGCCGCGGGCGCAGGCGGGCGCGCTGGAGATCGCGGCGGATATCGATGACCGGGTACCGTCGCGGGTGATCGGCGACGCGGCGCGCTTGCGCCAGGTGCTGCTCAATCTCGCCGGCAACGCCATCAAGTTCACGTCCGTCGGCGGCGTCGTGCTGATCGTCCAGCCGGGCGAGCGCGACGGCGAGATCAGCTTCGCGGTGCGCGACACCGGCATCGGCATCGCCCGTGAGGCGCAGACGCGGATCTTCGGCGAATTCGAACAGGCCGACGACGGCATCGCCCGCAGCTTCGGTGGCACCGGGCTGGGGCTGAGTATCAGCCAGCGGATCGTCGAGCGGATGGGCGGTCGGATCGCACTCGACAGCCAGCCGGGACGAGGCTCCACCTTCACGGCCTCGATCCCGCTCACAGCGGCGGACGATTCCGGCGCCTCCCCCATTGTCCAGCCGCCCGACCTCACCGGTCAGTCGATCATGATCGCGGCGCCGCAGACCATCGAGGCGACGCTGGTCGCCCAGCGGCTGCAGCGCTGGGGCGCGCACGTGCTGGCGTTGTCCGAACTCTCCGCCGCGCGCACGGCGCTGCCCGAACGCGCCTGGTCGGCCATCCTGATCGATGCCGGCTTCGGCGCCGATGCGGCCGAGGCGCTGGCGCGGAGTGCCCGACCGCATGCGGCGCAACGCGTCGTCATGCTGACGCCTGCCGCTCGCTCCGAACTATTGCCGGATCTGCCACCTGCATTCACCGGCTATCTCGTCAAGCCGCTGCGGGCGGCCTCGCTGTCGGCGCGGCTGGCAGGGTCGTTGATCGACACCGTCGCGCCGGGGATCGCGGACGGCGATCCGCCGGAGACCGCGGCAACGGATGCGACGGCGCCAGGCGGCCGGCGGCTCTCCGTGCTGGTCGCAGAAGACAACGAGATCAACGCGCTGCTGATCCGCTCGCTGCTGGCTCGGCTCGGTCATCGCGTGGCTGTCGCCGGCGATGGCGAGCAGGCGCTGCAAAGCTGGCGCGCGGCCGCGGCCGACGGCGCGCCCTTCGATCTGGTGCTGATGGACGTGCAGATGCCGACCAGCGACGGCATCGCCGCCAGCCGGCAGATCCGCGCGCAGGAGGCCGTCGGCGACGGACGCCGCACGCCGATTCTGGCGCTAACGGCGAATGCGCTCGCAGAAGATCGTGAGGCCTGCTTCGCGGCGGGTATGGACGGCTTTCTGGTCAAGCCGCTCGATCGCGACAAGCTGATGACGGCGCTCGACCGGGTCGCGGCGGCGAGGCCGATGGTCGCGTAGTTGTGGCATGCCGTTACCGGGTTTCGACCCGGACTACAAACTTCGAGCCGCTGTCACGCGGCGGCAATCATCGTGTCACATCGCTGTTGAAACGTCGTGATTGGTGATGCGCACAGGCCGCGCACCACCCGATTCGGTTGCATGCGGTCGCGAGGATCCCATGCAGACCGACCATCTCGCCCGCTCGAAGAAATTCATCAAACTGCTTCGCCCCGACATGGCCGGCGCCGCGGCGCAGACCGCGATCACCTGGCTCAAGCCGGCGCTGAAGATCGCCGATCACGGCAAGCCGATCGCGCAACCGGCGCTGACTCCGGCGACGCTGGGCCGGCTCGGCCCGCTGGAAGTGCGGCTGGCGCAGAAGAAGCAGGACATCAAGCGCGCGCAGAAACTCCGCTACCGCGTGTTCTACAAGGACGGCACCGCGATCGCCGACGCCGCCACGCTGCTGGCGCGCCGCGACAAGGACGCGTTCGACCGGATTTGCGACCATCTTCTGGTGCTCGATCACGCCGCCAAGCCGTCGCTCAGCGGCAAGCAGCCGGTGGTCGGCACCTATCGCCTGCTGCGGCAGGAGATCGCCAATCGCCACGGCGGCTTCTACACCGAAAACGAGTTCGACATCGGCGGCATGATCGCGCGGCATCCCCGGCTGCGCTTCCTCGAGCTCGGCCGCTCCTGCGTGCTGCCGCCCTACCGCAACAAACGCACCGTCGAATTGTTGTGGCACGGCATCTGGAGCTATGTCCGCCAGCACGGCGTCGACGTCATGATCGGCTGCGCCTCCTTCGACGGCACCGATCCGGCGCGGCTCGCGCTGCCGCTGTCGTTCCTGCATCATTACGCATCGGCGCCGGAGCCGTGGCGCGCCCGCGCGCATCCGTCGCGCTATGTCGAGATGAACCGGATGCCGAAGGAAGCGGTCAACCAGAAGGCCGCGCTGCGCGAGCTGCCGCCGCTGATCAAGGGCTATCTGCGGCTCGGCGCCACGATCGGCGAGGGCGCAGTGATCGACCATCAGTTCGGCACCACCGACGTGCTGATCATCATGCCGGTGTCGGCGATCAGCAGCCGCTACATCGAGCATTTCGGCGTGGATGCGACGCGGCACGCGGCGTAAGCTCACGAAATGCGTCATTGCCGGGCCCGACCCGGCAATCCATCGTCTTCGCAGGAATCCTTGAACGGCGCGGTTCGCGCGCGATCGATCCGCGGGTCAAGCCCGCGGATGACAGGCCGCGGAGATCACAGCCGCCGCAGCGCCACCGAATCCACGACGTGGTCGGCGCCCTTCTTCAGGATCAGTGTCGCCCGCGGCCGGGTCGGCAGGATGTTGTCCTCGAGATTGGCCAGGTTCGTCCGTTCCCAGATCGCGATCGCGGTCGCGGTCGCCTCTTCGTCGGACAGCGGCGCGTAGCGGTGGAAGTAGGATCGCGGATCGTGAAACGCGGTGTCACGCAGCGCCAGGAAGCGCCGGATGTACCAATCGCGCAGCACCGGTTCGTCGGCGTCGATATACACCGAGAAATCGAAGAAGTCGGACACCACCGGCACCGCCTTGCCGTCGCGCGGCAGCCGGCCGGTTTGCAGCACGTTGACGCCTTCGACGATCAGGATGTCGGGCCGGTCCACCACCGCGAATTTGTTCGGCACGATGTCGTAGGTCAGATGCGAATAGATCGGCGCGCGGACCTTGCGGCGGCCTGACTTGATATCACTGAGAAACGCCAGCAGTGCCGGCAGGTCGTAGCTTTCCGGAAAGCCCTTCTTCTGCATCAGCCCGGCGCGCTCCAGCACCGCGTTGGGATGCAGGAAGCCGTCGGTGGTGATCAGATCGACCTTGGGCCGCGGCGACCAGCGCGCCAAGAGCGCCTGCAGCACGCGCGCAGTGGTCGATTTGCCGACCGCGACCGAACCGGCGACGCCGATGATGTAAGGCATCTTGCGCTCGACCACGCCGAGGAAGCGGCGCTGCGCGTAGTAAAGCTGCTGCATCGCGCCGACATGGATCGACAGCAGCCGCGACATCGGCAGATAGATCTCCTCGACCTCGCTGAGGTCGAGCCGGTCGTGCAGCGAGCGCAGCGTCGAAACCTCGCCCGCGTCGAGCGTCATCGGCGTGTCCTGGCGAAGATTGGCCCATTCCGACCGCGAGAACACCCGATACGGGTTGTAGTGGTGCAGTTCCGACCTGGCATCCATCGCGTCGTCCTCGCTTCGTTTCTGGTTCTTGTTGCTTTTGCGGCCGTTGCGGCCGGTAGGAATTTCTCGGACGCGTTTCCAAGACGCGAACCGTTTTCGGTCCGCGCAAAAACGCCTAGTCGCGCTTGCGCGCCGCCTTCTCCTCCAGCCCCGACATTGCGGTGCGCTGCCCCAGCGCCGCCTCGACCTCGTCGAGCGTCACGCCACGCGCCTTCAACAGCACCAGCATATGGAACATCACGTCGGCGGCTTCGGCAATCAGGTGGTCGCGATCGTTCTCGACCGTCGCGATCACCAGCTCGACCGCCTCCTCGCCGAACTTCTTGGCGCAGTGCTGCGCGCCCTTGTCGAGCAGCTTTTTGGTGTAGGACGCCTCGCCGCCCGAGGCCGCGCGGGCCTCGATGGTGGCTTCGAGATCGTGAAGGGTGAAACGGGCCATACGCCTACTCTGCCGGTTTTGCCGGTGCGAGACTACCGCCTCCGCCGGCCCGAATCTAGGGATCGAGCCGCATCGGCAGCCCGCAGCGAACCATATGATCCTTGGCCTGACGAATGGTGTACTCGCCGAAATGGAAGATCGACGCCGCCAGAACCGCCGTGGCGTGGCCGTCGCGGATGCCGTCGACCAGATGATCGAGATTGCCGACACCGCCCGAGGCGATCACCGGGACCTGGATGCTGTCGGCGATCGCGCGGGTCAGCGGCAGATCGAACCCCGATCGCGTACCGTCGCGATCCATCGAGGTCAGCAGGATCTCGCCGGCGCCGAGCGACACTACTTCCTGCGCGAATTCGATGGCGTCGATGCCGGTGCCCTTGCGGCCGCCATGGGTGAAGATCTCCCAACGATCGCGGCCCGGTACGCGCTTGGCGTCGATCGCCACCACGATGCACTGGTCGCCGAATTTCTCCGCCGCTTCCTTGACGAACTCGCGGCGCGCCACCGCGGCGGAATTGATCGAGACCTTGTCGGCGCCGGAGCGCAGCAGCGTCTTGATGTCGTCGACGGTGCGGACACCGCCGCCGACCGTCACCGGCATGAAGCAGGCTTCCGCCGTGCGTCGCACCACGTCGAGCATGATGCCGCGGTTCTCATGGGTCGCGGTGATATCGAGGAAGCACAATTCGTCGGCGCCGGCGGCGTCATAAGCGATCGCAGCTTCCACCGGATCACCGGCGTCGCGCAGATCGACGAAGTTGACGCCCTTGACGACGCGGCCGTCCTTGACGTCGAGGCAGGGAATGACGCGGACCTTGAACATCGCTCGTCCTCAAGCCGCTCTGGCGGCGCCGATCAGCGCCAGCGCTTCCGCCGGGTCGAGCCGGCCGTCATACAGCGCACGGCCGGCGATCGCGCCTTCCAGTTTGTGAGCGCGCGGGCTCAGCATCGCCTTCACATCCTCGATCGAGGCGAGCCCCCCGGAGGCGATTACCGGAATACTGATGGCCTCGGCGAGCGCGATCGTCGCATCCCAGTTGATGCCCTTGAGCAGGCCGTCGCGGGCAATGTCGGTGAAGATGATCGCGGCGACGCCGGCGTCTTCGAAGCGTTGCGCAATTTCCAGCGCGGTGACCTGCGAGCTCTCCGCCCAGCCTTCGACCGCAACCTTGCCGTCGCGGGCATCTAGGCCGACCGCGACGCGGCCGGGGAACGACTTCGCAGCTTGCTTCACCAGCGCCGGATCCCGCACCGCCGCGGTGCCGATGATGACGCGGGCGATGCCTTTGGACAGCCAGGCCTCGACTGTCGCGAGGTCGCGGATGCCGCCGCCGAGCTGGACCGGCATCGACACGACTTTCAGCATCGATTCCACGGCCTGTGCGTTCATCGGCTTGCCGGCGAAGGCGCCGTCGAGATCGACCACATGGAGATACTGAAAACCCTGCGCCGCAAAGCTCTTCGCCTGCGCGGTCGGATCGAGGTTGAACACGGTGGCGCGCGCCATGTCGCCCTGTTCGAGCCGCACGCACTGGCCGTTCTTGAGATCGATCGCGGGGAAGAGAATCATGAATGGCAACCTGTTCCAGCGTTATCCTGAGGTGCGCGCCGCGCAAGCGGTGCGCCTCGAAGGATGCTGATCCGGTGTGCGCGGCCACCCTTCGAGGCCGTCGCTTCGCGACGGCACCTCAGGGTGACGGCTGTGTCCGGATGAAAGCGAAAGCCCATCACGGCTTCCACTTCAGAAAATTCGAGATCAGCGCCAGCCCGAAACGCTGGCTTTTCTCGGGGTGAAACTGGGTTCCCAGCATGGTGTCGCGGCCCACCACCGCGGTGACCGGGCCGCCGTAGTCGGCGCGGGCCAGCACGTCGGCTTCGCTGGTAGCGGCCAGATGAAACGAATGCACGAAGTACGCATGCAAGCCCTTCGGCCCGAGCGGCAGCCGCTCCAGCACCGGGTGCTCGCGCAACACGTCGAGCGTGTTCCAGCCCATATGCGGGATCTTCAGATCCTCCTGGTTCGGCGCGATCCTGACGACGTCGCCGGGAATCCAGCCGAGCCCGTCGGTGGTGACGTGCTCCTTGCCGCGGGTCGCCATCAGCTGCATGCCGACGCAGATGCCGAAGAACGGCCGCGCCTTGACCCGCACCGTCTCGTTCAACGCCTCGACCATGCCGTCGATCGCGTCGAGCCCCTTGCGGCAATCGGCGAAAGCGCCGACGCCCGGCAGCACCACGCGATCGGAGCGAAACACCTGCTCCGGATCGCGGGTGACGATGATCTTTTCGGGGACTTCCATGCTCCGCGCCGCACGCTCGAACGCCTTCGCGGCCGAGTGCAGATTGCCCGAGCCGTAATCGACGATGGCCACGCTCATCGCGACGATCCAGGGCGCGGGAACGAGCCGACGATGTCGCCATAGATCGACGACGACGGCATCGGGACGCTACGGGTCGGCGGCGGCGCGCCGCGGTCGAGCGGAAGAGAGAAGCTGACGGCCGTCGGCTGCCGGCTGGTCCAGCGGTCGAAGAAGCGACGCTCGGCGCTGGGCATATCGTCACCGATCACGACGTCGAGCTGGCGCCAGCCGCGCCGCCTCAACGTCCAGCGCCACAGGCTGGCGGCTTCGAGACCGAGCAGCAGCGCCATCAGCAGCATCACCGCGAAGCGCGGACCGGCGCCGACCCGCAGCGTCGCCAGCGCGACCGTCATCGCCACAACCACTACCAGATAGCCGAGCAGCGCCAGCCAGAGCCGGCGCGTCAGCAGCCACAGCGGCCCGAACACGAAGGCCCAAACATAGAACCCGTCGCGCACGAATACGAAACGGTCCGGTTTGGCGCTACGCTCGTCGTCGACCGGCGGCGGCGCGTGAACTGTGTAGACCGGCATTTTGCCTTCTCCGCCGATGGACGGCGCCCTAGCCGCCGAGCTGACCCTTGGTCGAGGGCACTTCGCCCGCCGCCTGCGGATCGATCGCCACCGCCGCGCGCAGCGCCCGCGCCAGACCCTTGAAGCAGGATTCCGCGATATGATGGCTGTTCTCGCCATATAGGGTTTCGACGTGCAGAGTCACGCCCGCATTCATGGCGAAAGCCTGGAACCACTCGCGCACCAGCTCGGTGTCGAATTCGCCGATCTTGTCACGCGGAAACTCCGCCTTGAACACCAGGAACGGCCGGCCCGAAACGTCGATCACCACCCGGGTCAGCGTCTCGTCCATCGGCATCAGCATGCTGGCATAGCGGATGATGCCCGCCATATTGCCGAGCGCCTGCCTGACCGCCTGGCCGAGCGCGATTCCGACGTCCTCGGTGGTGTGGTGGAAATCGACATGCAGGTCGCCCACAGCCTTCACCGTGATGTCGATCCGGGAGTGCTTGGCCAGCAGATCGAGCATATGGTCGAAGAAGCCGATCCCGGTCGCCGCATTGGACACGCCGGCGCCATCGAGGTTGACGGTCACCTCGATGTCGGTTTCCTTGGTTTTGCGCTTGATCGTGGCCGTGCGCATGAAGCGGGCTCTCCGGTAAAAAACGCCGTCCTTGTAACAGGCTGGTGACGCCTTCGCTACTGCGGGGGCTGCGGCCGCGCCCCGATCTTCGTCCTATGGTGACCGGATTTTGCGCTTGCAGCGCGGCCGAGCGCCCGCCGGTTTGCAAGCCGGCCGCACAGTGCCTAGATCAGCCCTCGCGAAAGGGGTCCTATGACGATGTATTCGGCTGCGGGTGAAAGCTCGCCTCAGATTTGGCACGGCACCACCATCCTGACCGTCCGTAAGGGCGGCAAGGTGGTGATCGGCGGCGACGGCCAGGTTTCGATCGGCCAGACCGTGATCAAGGCCAACGCCAAGAAGGTCCGCAAGCTCGGCAAGGGAGACGTGATCGGCGGCTTCGCCGGCGCCACCGCCGACGCTTTCACGCTGTTCGAGCGGCTCGAAGCCAAGCTCGAGCAATATCCCGGGCAGCTCACCCGCGCCGCGGTCGAGCTCGCCAAGGACTGGCGCACCGACCGCTATCTGCGCCGGCTGGAGGCGATGATGATCGTCGCCGACAAGGACGTCTCGCTGGTGCTGACCGGCACGGGCGACGTGCTGGAGCCGGAATACGGCGTGATGGCGATCGGCTCCGGCGGCAATTACGCGCTGGCGGCGGCGCGCGCGCTCGCCGACACCGACCAGGACGCCGAAACCATCGTTCGCAAGGCGCTCGATATCGCCGCCGACATCTGCGTCTACACCAATCGCAATTTGACCCTTGAGACGCTGACCGCGTGACCGGTTCTTCCCCTCTCCCCTTGTGGGAGAGGGTGCCCGAGCGAAGCGAGGGCGGGTGAGGGGCAGCCTCTCCGTCTCGCGACACCCCTCACCCGGCACGGACTTCGTCCGCGCCACCCTCTCCCACAAGGGGAGAGGGAAAGAAGTAGAATCATGACCGACTTCTCACCCCGCGAAATCGTTTCCGAACTCGACCGCTTCATCGTCGGCCAGGCCGACGCCAAGCGCGCGGTCGCCATCGCGCTGCGCAACCGCTGGCGGCGGCTGCAGCTCGAAGGCGCGCTGCGCGAAGAAGTGCTGCCGAAGAACATCCTGATGATCGGGCCGACCGGCGTCGGCAAGACCGAGATCGCGCGCCGGCTGGCCAAGCTCGCCAACGCACCGTTCCTCAAAGTCGAGGCCACCAAATTCACCGAGGTCGGCTATGTCGGCCGCGACGTCGAGCAGATCATCCGCGATCTGGTCGAAGTGGCGATCGCGCAGGTGCGCGAGAAGAAGCGCAAGGACGTCCAGGCCCGCGCCCAGATCGCCGCCGAGGAACGCGTGCTCGATGCGCTGGTCGGCCCGGGATCGAGCCCGGCGACGCGGGACTCGTTTCGCCGCAAGCTGCGGACCGGCGAGCTCAACGACAAGGAAATCGAAATCGAGACCCAGGCCGGCGGCGGCTCGCCGATGTTCGAAATTCCGGGCATGCCGGGCGGCCAGATCGGCGCGATTTCGATCGGCGACATCTTCGGCAAGATGGGTGGCCGCACCAAGACGCGCAGGCTCACCGTCGTCGATTCGCACGACATCCTCGTCAACGAGGAAGCCGACAAGCTGCTCGACAATGACCAGCTGGTGCAGGAAGCCATCAACGCCGTCGAGAACAACGGCATCGTGTTTCTCGACGAGATCGACAAGATCTGCGTGCGCGACGGCCGCAGCGGCGGCGAGGTCTCGCGCGAGGGCGTGCAGCGCGATCTGCTGCCGCTGATCGAAGGCACCACGGTCGCCACCAAGCACGGCGCGGTGAAGACCGATCACATCCTGTTCATCGCCTCCGGCGCGTTCCACATCGCCAAGCCGTCCGACCTGCTGCCGGAGCTGCAGGGCCGGCTGCCGATCCGGGTCGAGCTCAACGCACTCTCCCGCGACGACATGCGCCGGATTCTGACCGAGCCGGAAGCCTCGCTGATCAAGCAATATGTGGCGCTGCTGCAGACCGAAGGCGTGACGCTGGAATTCGGCGACGACGCCATCGACGCGCTCGCCGACGTCGCGGTCGCGGTCAACTCCACCGTCGAGAACATCGGCGCGCGGCGGCTGCAGACGGTGATGGAGCGCGTGCTCGACGACATCTCCTTCGGCGCGCCGGACCGAGGCGGCGAGACCATCCGGATCGACGCCGACTACGTCCAGAAGAACGTCGGCGATCTGGCGAAGAACACGGATTTGAGCCGGTTCATCTTGTAGTTGAGCGTCGGGCGTTCCTCTGCTCCCACGAACGCCACCACAAACACACACGTCATGCGCGGGCTTGACCCGCGCATCCATCGCTTTTCGCAAGACGATGGATTGCCGGGTCAAGCCCGGCAATGACGGGAGTGGTCGAAGTGGTGCAATGCGCCACAACTGACAAAGGTTTAGCGACGGCCGTTCTCCACCCTCTCCCGTCATCGCCCGGCTCGACCGGGCGACCCAGTATTGCAGGGCTTCTGCGGCTAGTAACAACCGCTCTGGGATACTGGGTCACCCGCTTTCGCGGGTGATGACGATCCGTAGTGCTGGTTCGGGCGGATTAACCGCGCGCCCGGCGCACCCGCACATACAGCGCGCCTTCGCCGCCGTGGCCGATCGCGGCTTCGTCGAAGCCGACGACGTAAGCGCGGAATTCCGGCAGGCTCAGCCAGAGCGGCACCTGGCGGCGCAGCACGCCGCGTTCGGGATCACCGCCGAGCCTCGCGCCCTTGCCGGTGATCACCAGCACGAAACTCAGCCCATCATGGCTGGCGCTTTGCAGAAAGCGCAACAGCGCGTGATGCGCGCGTGCCTGGGTCATGCCGTGCAGATCGATCCGGGCGTCGATGTCCTTGCGGCCGCGCGATAGATGCGAGCGCTCGCGCCGGCCGAGCGAGGCCAGCGGCGGCGGGCTCATCGGCGTCGCCAGCTTGACCGGGCGCTTGATCGGCTGCTGCGTTGCCGGCGGCGGCGGTTTCGCGACGGGCGTATCCGACGGAGCCGCCGGCAGTTCGATCCGGGTCAGTCGCGGGCGGCCGCGCAGCGGCTTGACCTGCTTGGCGACGCTGTCCCACAGCACGCGCTCGTCCTCGCTCAGGCTGCGCTTGCGGCGCGGGGCTGCGGGTGGATCGAGCGGTGGGGCGACGCGCTTCATCGTCGTCAGCGATGGCGTCGGTGATGACGATGCCGGTGAGGCCGGCGGTGCGTTCGCTTCGGTGAAGCGGCCGGCGCTGCATCGGGCCGCGCCTGTGGCGTCGGAACCGCCTGCGCCGAACCTTCCAACGGAGAAGCCGGCTTGGTGGCGGGCGTCGCCGTCGGCTTGGCGGCATCCGCTTCGACCGGCTTGTCTTTCGCGACCGGCGTCGGCGGAAACTGCTTGGCGATCCTGGCCGATGGCCGCGGTTCGGGCAGCGGCATGGTGCGGCCGCGCGCGACCGGATCGAGGCTGTTGGGCAGCAGCATCACGAAGCGGATCGGATGCCGCATCCGCCCAGCCACCGCGCCCGCCTCCGCGCCGGCGCCGAAATACAGATCCGCCCGCGCCGGGCCGATGATCGCCGAGCCGGTGTCCTGCGCGATCATCAACCGTCGGAACGGCGTCTTCGCCTCGGGAGCCTCGACCGGCAGTTCGCCGGTGATGAAGAACGGCGTGCCGTAGACGTGCAATCCCTTGTCGACCGCGATCGAGCGACCCGGCGTCAGCGGCACGCCCTGCGCGCCGACCGCCTCGTCGTCGTCTTTCAGCCTGACCTCGCGGAAGAACACGAAGGAGCGGTTGGCCCGCCGCAATTCCTTGGCGCCGTCCGGATTGGCGTCCATCCATTCGCGGATGCGCTGCATCGACATCTGCTCTTTCGGGATGATGCCGCGATCGATCAGGATGCGGCCGACCGGCGTATAGGGATAGCCGTTGTGGGCGTCGTAATTGATGCGCACGAAGCTGCCGTCCTCGAGCCTGACCCGGGCCGAGCCCTGAATCTGCGAGAACAAGAGATCGGTCTGGCTTTTCAGCCAGCAGATTTCCAGCCCGCGACCGGCGATGGCGCCGTCCTCGATCTCGGCGCGATCATAATACGGCACCAGCTTCCGCCGGCCGATCTTACGATACACCGGCCCGCCATTGGGCAGGCCGGCGCCCTGCGAATAGCCGCGCACGAACAGGTTGGACGGCCGCCGATACACCGGCACATTGTAGACGTCGGTCTGCACACGCGATCCGTCGACGATCGGCTCGTAATAGCCGGTGACGAAGCCTGCGTCCTCGCCGACCCGTGAGATCTGCAGCGGCAGGAAATGGCGTTCGAAGAAGCGGCGGGCCTGAGCGGCGTCGGAGATCTCGGCGACACGCGCCGCGCGGCACGGCGCGACCAACGACGACCCGAGCGCCTTGGTATCCGGCATCGGCTTGCGCCGGGCCAGAACCGGCCGGCAGCTGGCCTGAAACGTCTTGAAGGCGGCGAGCTGATCGTCGGAATCCCAGCCGGGGACCTGGTCCCAGCTCACGGGGGCATACTGCCCGCCGGGGATTTCGATCGGCCCGGCCGGCAGCCGATGCCGCTTGTGTGCGGCGGCGTGGTGGGGCTTGGCGTGATGGCCAGAGGAATGATGGCCAGAGGAGTGGTGGTGGCGCGGCCCGGCTTCGACGGCAGCCGGCGCGAACAGCAAGGCGGCGGCAAGCACGCCGCGCGCCCAGGCAGAGCGCGTTGCGCCCCGCGCGCTAGAGCTCGTTTCCGGTGCCAACCAGCTTCCAGTTCGGATCGCGCGAGCTGATATCGCGGGCGAAGGTCCAAACGTCGGTGATATCGGCGACCTTGTCGGGGCTGCCATCGACGACAGCGCCGGCCTTGTCGCGGGTGACCGAGATCATCTGCGACACGAACTTCACGGTGAGCTGGGCGACGTGGTCGCGCACTTCGGCGCCGAGCAGTTCGGCCTTCTCGATCGCGACGAAGCGTGTCTCGGTCTTCAGTTCGTTCTTCTCGCGATCCTTGATCGCCGCCTCGAAGCTCTCATAGACTTCGCTCGACAGCAGGTCCTTCAGCGCGCGGCGGTCGCCATTGGCGAACGCCATCACGATCATCTCGTAAGCGCCCTTGGCGCCCGAGAGGAAATGGTTGGCGTCGAACGACGAATCCTGGGTGAACACCGCATTGAGGCCGTGCTCCAGCGGCGAATCCGGCTCGGCGATGCCCTTCCAGCGATCCGACGGCGGAACGACGTCGGCGCTCGGAGCAATCGGGGACTGGTCGATCACCGAGCCCGGCATCGACACGACATTGGTGTCCTGCTTGCCCGGGATCATGTCCCGCGCCGCGGCGCGGTCGAACGGCGGACGCTCGCTGCCGGTCCGCTGCCCCAAGACGTTGCGCAGACGCAGGAAGATGAACACCGCAAGCGCAAGGAAGATGATGGTGTAGATATCCACGTCGCTTCACTTTCTCATCGGCGCCGGCCTGAAAGGTGCGGTCTGCACCCGCGGCTCGACGGCCCAGAATCACGATGCGGGCCGGCCCTCACATGTAGTGAGGAACCTGTCCCAGCCAATGGCGCGTTTTGGCACAGCCAACCCGGTTGGCAAGCCCCGTCGCGCCGCGGCCGGGCGTTGATGATCCGAATGTAGGCCGTTCGGCGCAACGGGGAAACCGGATCATTGTAAGAAAGTTCATTCCGCCAGCGATTTGGGCAAGATGCGGGTCCGCCCCGGGGGGCGGCGCCGCCCGCGGAATTCGCGGCGACCGCCCGGAGCGCGCAGGCTGCTGCTTCGGTCCACCTTGTGGATGGCCGCGGGCCTATGATAGCCACTCGCCGATACAATCACCCGCCCCTCGCGCGAAGGCCGCCGCATCACCGGCCGGAGCTTCCCGCACGCTTCAGGAGAGATTTCGATGACCAACGGAAACGGCACGCCTCCGGAAGCCGCCGCTCCGCCGCAGCTCAACGTGCTGGCGCAGTACACCAAGGATCTGTCGTTCGAGAACCCGAACGCCCCGGCGTCGCTGGCCCCGCAGCAGAGCCAGCCGGCGATCAACATCCAGATCAATGTCGGCGCCAACAACCTCGCCGAGAACGAGTTCGAGGTGACGCTGTCGATCGAGGGCAAGGCCGAATCCGGCAGCACCGTGCTGTTCAGCTTCGAGCTCGCCTATGCGGGCGTGTTCCGGATCGTCAACGTGCCGCAGGAGAATCTGCACCCGCTGATCATGATCGAATGCCCCCGGCTGCTGTTCCCGTTCGCCCGCGAGATCATCGCCAGCGCGGTCCGCGACGGCGGCTTCCCGCCGCTGATGCTCGACCCGGTCGACTTCGTCGGCCTGTACCGCCAGAACCTCGAGCGCGCCCAGCAGCAGGGCCAGCCGAGCTGATTCTCGGCTCGAACTGAGATCTGAAACGTCGTGATGGCCAGGCTTGTCCCGGCCATTGACGTTTTCAGGGTGGATGCATCGAGACGGGAATGCCCGGGACAAGCCCAGGCGTGTGGGCCGTGGGGATCCGCGCCGCTCAGGCGGCGGCCGTGTATTCGTTCCAGATCGCCTTGTCGCCCATCAGGGCGATGAAAGCGCGGTGGGCCTCGAGGTCCGCATCGGTGACGCGAGGCGTCAGCGCGATCGAACGCTGCCGGCGCGGCGTGTCGCCGCCGGCGCCGCTGCGCTCCGACGGAACTTCCGCCAGAATCAGTTGCGACTGCCGCGCGCCGATCAGATCGATATAGACTTCGGCCAGCAGCTCGGCGTCGAGCAGCGCGCCGTGCTTGGTGCGGCGCGAATTGTCGATCGCATAGCGCGAGCACAGATCGTCGAGCCGGTTCGACACGCCGGGATGCTTGCGCCGCGCCAGCAGCAGCGTATCGACCAGCCGCTCGCGCGGGATCGCCGCCCGCGACAGCCGCGCCAGTTCGGCGTTGATGAAGCCGATGTCGAACGAAGCGTTGTGGATCACCAGCGGCGCATCGCCGATGAAGTCGATGAACGCGTCGGCGACCTGCGCAAAGACCGGCTTGTCGGCCAGAAACTCGCTGGACAGCCCGTGCACCGCGAAGGCCTCGGCCGGCATGTCGCGCTCGGGATTGATGTATTGGTGATAGACCTGCCCGGTTGGCATCCGGTTGTAGATTTCGACACAGCCGATCTCGACCAGCCGGTCGCCGCGCAGCGGATCGAGGCCGGTGGTTTCGGTATCGAGAACGATTTCGCGCATTGCAGAAGGGCCGCCGGTTGTCGCCGGCGAATCACGGCCGCCGGCGAGGCATCCTAGCAGCCGCGTCGAGGATTTCGCGGATCTGCGCGCGCACCGGATCGAGTCCGTGCGAGGTATCCACCACGAAATCCGCGCGCCGGCGCTTTTCGGCGTCGGGCATCTGCCGCGCCAGGATGGCGTCGAGCTTTTCGGGAGTCATGTTCTCACGCGCCAGGATTCGCTCGCGCTGCACCTCGGGCGAGGTGGTGACGACGACGACCGCATCGACCCGCTTCTCGCCGCCGGTTTCGAACAGCAGCGGCACATCGACCACCGCGACCGGTGCGCCGGAGGCCTCGGCGTCGTCGAGGAAGTTCTGGTGATGGCTGCGCAGCATCGGATGCACGATTTGCTCCAGCCGCTTCATCGCATCGGAATCATGCACGACCTTCTCCGACAACAGCGCGCGGTCGACCTTGCCGTCGACCGTGGTGCCTGGAAACGCCGCTTCGATCGCCGGCACCGCTTCGCCTTCGTAGATCTGATGCACGGTGGCGTCGGCGTCGTAGACCGGCACCCCGGCCTCCCCGAACAGCTTCGCGGTGGTGGATTTCCCCATTCCGATCGACCCGGTGAGCCCGAGTACCAGCATTCCGCCCCTCCGCTTTTTGGCCGGCTCTCGTCAGAACGCCAGCAGTTTCTGGCTACGCAGAAAGCCGAGCAAGGGCAACAGCGGCAGGCCCAGAATGGTGAAATGGTCGCCGTGGATGCCGTCGAACAGATGCACGCCGAGACCCTCGACCTGATAGCCGCCGACGCTCGATGTCGCCTTGTCGCCGGCCAGGTCGAGATAGGCGGCGATCTCCTCATCGTTCAACGGCCGCATCGTCATCCGGGCGATCGACACATCGGCGAACAGCGTGACGCCGTTGCGCACCAGGGCGATCGCGGCATGGAGCTCGTGGCGGCGGCCGGCGAGTTCGCGCAATTGCTTTGCCGCCTCATTGCGGTCGGCCGGCTTGTTGAAGCCGCGCGCACCCAGCGCCAGCGTCTGGTCGGCGCCGAGCACCAGGCGGCCGGGGTGATGATTCGAGACGAACGCGGCCTTCTCCTGCGCCAGCAGCGCGGCGATCTCGCCGGGCGCCGACAGGCCGGAAGCTTTGGCGATGCCGCGCTCGTCGATGTCGGCCGGGATCGCGTCGAACGGAATCCCGGCATTGCTCAACAGCGCCTGCCGGGCGCGGCTCTGCGAGGCCAGCACCAGCGGCCCGGGGCCGAGCCACAGCGTCATTCGGACATCCTCTGGCGTTGCCGATCGGCGAGCAGCTTCATGATCGCGGCCGCGGTCTCCTCGATCGACCGACGGGTGACGTCGAGCAGCGACCAGCCGTATTTGGCGCTGAGCTTGCGCGCCAGCAACACCTCGTCGGTGACGGACTGGCGGTCGATATAGGAATCGTTGCCGGCGCCGGCGCCGAGGCTGAGCAGCCGGTTCTGCCGGACCTGGATCAGCCGTTCGGGCGAGGCGTGCAGGCTGACCACCAGCGGCTTCTTCAGGGTTTCGAGCTGATGCGGAATTGGTATCCCGGCGACCAGCGGCACGTTGGCGGTGCGAATGCCGCGATTGGCGAGATAGATCGAGGTCGGCGTCTTCGAGGTGCGCGATACACCGACCAGCACCACATCGGCCTCTTCGAGGCCTTCGACATGCTGGCCGTCGTCGTGCATCATCGAGTAGTTCAGCGCGTCGATGCGCTTGAAATATTCGGCGTTCAAAGTGTGCTGCGCGCCGACCCGGCCGGTGGTGGAGGCGCCGAGATAGGCCTCGAACAATTGCATCACCGGGCCGATGATCGACAGGCTCGGGCTGTTGATCTCCTGGCACTTGGCTTCGAGCCGGGCAACCAGTTCACCCTCCAGCAGGGTGAACAGCACGATGCCGGGCGATTCCTCGATCTCCTGCAGCACGCGGTCGAGCTGCTTCTGGCTGCGCACCAGCGGGTAGACGTGCTCCACCGCATTGACATTGGCGTATTGCGCCGCGACCGCGCGGGACACCGTGATCAAGGTTTCGCCGGTCGAGTCGGACACCAGATGGAGATGAAAATAGCTGCCGTCGGTCAGCATCATGACCCTGTGTATCCTGTGAACAACGGGGCGAAAGCCGCCGGATGGCGGCCCCGCGGCCGGCACGGGCGGGATAACCCGGTTTTTTCTTCACAGGCCTCGGGTGAGGAAATCGTCACGGGATGGTGTCGAGGTTAGCGGGTGAATGTGGATTTGTCTCTTGATAAAGAGACCGGATCACGGCGCGAGCGCCCGTGTTCAAAGGTCCAAGCCGTTTCAGGCAGACATCGCCCTGGGCTGTGCACATGTGGATGGTGCAAGGACAAGCCGCAGCGTCTGTTGCGCCGGCACAATCCCCCGACACTACGACTCAAACCCTAAGAATCTATAAATATTGTTTAGAGGAGTGGAGCTTGCGGAAAACTCCGTGATCGCGCATTCGAGTAACGCGCTGTGCGGGCGGTGCGTTCCAGATCGGCTCTGGAATTCCGCGCGGCCGGTGGGGCGACCGATGATCGACTGGACCGATATCTATCTTTGGGTGAAGACCCTGCACGTCGTCGCGGTGATCTCGTGGATGGCCGGAATGCTCTACATGCCGCGGCTGTTCGTCTACCACTGCAGCGCAGAGATCGGCTCGGTTCAGTCCGAGACCTTCAAGATCATGGAACGCCGGCTGTACAAGGCGATCATGAATCCGGCCATGATGGTCGCCTGGGCCGCCGGCCTGGTGATCGCCTGGGAGCAGAGCTATTTCACCTCCGGCTGGTTTCACGCCAAGCTCGGCGCGGTGGTGCTGATGACGGTGATCCACCTGATGCTGGGGCGCTACGTGCGCGATTTCGCCGCAGACCGGAACACGCGGACACATAAATTCTATCGGGTGATCAACGAGATACCCACGGTTCTGATGATCGCCGCAGTGATCTTTGTGATCGTCAAGCCGTTCTGATGGCGAAAAATCGGGCGATGGCGGGACACTGAACGCCTTGCGTGCGGCCTGACGATTTTCTATAGTTCGGCTGTCCCACCTAAAAGCAGGCGAATGTGGTTGCGATCTGGTTTTGTTTGAACCGGCCGCCGCATCGGGTTTGAAGCCTCTCCGCACCTTCCTTGCTCAAAGACGTCATCGACCCGAAGACCTGCGGCCTCTCTGTATTTTCCAGTCCCCCGCTCTCTTCCGCTGACGAATCCCCTCTCTCGGTTTTATTCCACAGGACCATCCCAATGCGGGAAATGAAACTTTCAGACCTCAAGGCCAAGACGCCGGCCGAGCTCGTCTCGTTCGCCGAAGAGCTGGGGGTCGAGAATGCCAGCACGATGCGCAAGCAGGAGCTGATGTTCGCCTGCCTGAAGCAACTGTCGGCCAAGGAAACCGATATCATCGGTGAAGGCGTCGTCGAGGTTCTGTCCGACGGCTTCGGCTTCCTGCGTTCGCCCGATGCCAACTATTTGCCGGGTCCGGACGACATCTACGTTTCGCCGTCCCAGATCCGCCGTTTTGGCCTGCGCACCGGCGACACCATCGAGGGCCACATCCGCAGTCCGAAGGAAGGCGAACGCTACTTCGCGCTGCTCAAGGTCAATACGCTGAACTTCGAGGACCCCGAGAAGTCCAAGCACAAGGTCAATTTCGACAATCTGACGCCGCTGTTTCCGGACGAGCGCTTCCGGCTCGAGATCGACGATCCGACCCGCAAGGATCTGTCGGCGCGGGTGATCGACATCGTGGCGCCGATCGGCAAGGGTCAGCGCGCGCTGATCGTGGCGCCGCCGCGCACAGGCAAGACCGTGCTGATGCAGAACATCGCGCATTCGATCACCGCCAATCATCCGGAATGCTATCTGATCGTGCTGCTGATCGACGAGCGGCCGGAAGAAGTCACCGACATGCAGCGCTCGGTGAAGGGCGAGGTGGTGTCCTCGACCTTCGACGAACCCGCGGTGCGCCACGTCCAGGTCGCCGAGATGGTGATCGAGAAGGCCAAGCGGCTGGTCGAACACGGCCGCGACGTCGTCATCCTGCTCGACTCGATCACGCGTCTGGGCCGCGCCTACAACACGGTGGTGCCGTCCTCCGGCAAGGTGCTGACCGGCGGCGTCGACGCCAATGCGCTGCAGCGGCCGAAGCGCTTTTTCGGCGCCGCGCGCAACATCGAAGAGGGCGGCTCGCTCACCATCATCGCCACCGCGCTGGTCGATACCGGCTCGCGCATGGACGAAGTGATCTTCGAAGAGTTCAAGGGCACGGGTAACAGCGAACTGATCCTCGACCGCAAGGTCTCGGACAAGCGCACCTTCCCGGCGATAGACATCTCGCGCTCCGGCACCCGCAAGGAAGAGCTGATCACCGATCCGCAACTCTTGAAGAAGATGTACGTGCTGCGCCGCATCCTCAATCCGATGGGCACCATGGACGCGATCGACTTCCTGCTCGACAAGCTGCGCAACACCAAGAACAACGCCGAATTCTTCGAGTCGATGAACACCTGATCGACCGCGGTTGGAAGCAAGTCTGCGAGGGCGCCCCGAAACGGGCGCCCTTTTTGCTGCGTGCGATTGAGCGTTGCGTCGGACGGTGGCACTCGGCAAGACAGACCGATGCATCCGAACGACCAGACCATCTTCGCCCTCGCGTCCGGCCGGCTGCCGTCGGCGCTGGCGATCGTGCGGGTGTCGGGCGCGCGCGCCAGGGACGTGCTGGCCGCGCTGACGGGGGCATTGCCGCCGCCGCGGACTGTGCGGCGGGTTCGGATTCGCGATGTAAATCATGAGCTTATCGACGACGCCGTGGTGCTGTGGTTCGCCGCGCCGGCGAGCGCGACCGGCGAGGATGTGGCCGAGTTTCACATCCATGGCGGCCGCGCGGTGCTGGCCGCGTTGGTCAAGGCTTTGGCTTCCTTCGACGATGTGCGGCCGGCGGAGCCGGGCGAGTTCACGCGGCGCGCATTCGAGAACGGCAAGCTCGATCTCACCGAAGCCGAAGGGCTCGACGATCTGATTCACGCCGACACCGAGGCGCAGCGACGGCTCGCGGTGCGGCAGCTCGGCGGTCTGCTCGGCGACAGGGCGCGGCGATGGCGGGCGCAGATCATCGAGGCGCTGGCACTGATCGAGGCCGGGATCGATTTCGCCGACGAAGGCGACGTGCAGGGCGAGCTGATGGCGCCGGCGCTGCGGACGATCGCGACGCTGCACGGCGAGATTGCAGAAGTGCTTGCGGCACAGGGCAAAAGCGAACGGCTGCGGGACGGGCTGGTGGTCGCGATCGCGGGGCCGCCGAATGTCGGCAAATCGACGCTGATCAATCGTCTGGCGCGCCGCGAGGTCGCGATCGTGTCGCCGCATGCCGGCACGACGCGTGATGTGATCGAGGTGCAGCTCGATCTCGGCGGTTATCCGGTGACGTTGATCGACACTGCGGGGATTCGTGAGAGCGAGGATTCGGTCGAGCAGGAGGGCGTGCGCCGGGCGAAGGCGCGAGCCGCGGAGGCGGACCTGGTGTTGTGGCTCGGCGCGGATGAGGCGATCGACGTAGCGGTCGAGGGCTCGGCGCCAGTCTGGCGGGTGCGGAACAAGATCGATTTGGTGCCGCAGGCCGATACCGTTGGAGCCGATTCTGGCGGCGCGGGTCTTGCGGCAAACCTGTGGCAAACCGAAGGCAACGTTGCCGCAAGGGAAGCGTTTGGGATTTCGGCGAAGCGGGGCGATGGCGTCGGCGATATGGTCGAGGCGCTGGCGGGATTCGCTGCGCAGTATTTTGCGGCGAGCGGGGAGGCCGCGGTGATCAGCCGGGAGCGGCATCGGCTTTTGCTGCAACAGGCCGAGGTCATGCTGCGGTGCAGCATGACTGTGGGCTTGGCACCGGAGTTGGTTGCGGAGGAACTCAGGCTGGCTGCGGGAGCGCTGGGGCGGCTGCTCGGCCGGGTCGATGTCGAAGACGTGCTCGGCGAGATCTTTGGCCGGTTCTGCATCGGCAAGTGAGATTGTCGAGAATATATAAATATAAATATATTCATTTCTTGATAGGTTCCGATCGAAGCCCGACCGGCAGGCCGAAACCGGATTTCGACTGCGATCTGGCGATGGCTGCGCCGTGGGCCGCTGCCGGGATTGTTTCACGTGAAACAAGCCTTGCGCGTCGATTGCTTGCAGCAGTTTGACCCTGACATGAAATTGAATCGTCATCTGGAGCGGTTTTGATGGAATCAGCGCTCGCGACCAAATGCCGCCGTCATCCTGAGGTGCCGCCGGGCCGCGCTGTGCGCGGCGCGGCGGCCTCGAAGGATGAGCCGCAGGCGCCTGGGCCGCATCCTTCGAGGCGCGCTACGCGCGCACTCAGGATGACAACTCTGCACGCGAGAAGGCCGCATTCCTTCAATCAGTCGATGAAGCGTTCTGAGGAGCCCGGCGAAGCCGGGCCTCTCGAAGGAGGGCGACCCATTCCCGTCCGCCCATGGTTCGAGACGGCGCTTCGCGCCTCCTCACCAAGGCGTTGTGCTGTGGTGACGAGGCGCGTCGCCGGGGCTGATTCCCGGAGACCAACGCACTCGCGTTTCACGTGAAACACGGCCGAATCCAATACCGCTTCAAAGCCGGGAAAAGCTGCGCTACAAGCCGGCCATGCGCAATTCCTACGATGTCATCGTCATTGGCGGCGGCCATGCCGGCTGCGAAGCCGCGGCTGCAGCGGCGCGGCTCGGCGCCGCCACCGCGCTGGTGACGCATCGCTTCGCCACTGTCGGCGCGATGTCGTGCAATCCGGCGATCGGCGGTCTCGGCAAGGGGCATCTGGTTCGCGAAGTCGACGCGCTGGACGGGCTGATGGGCCGGGTGGCCGATGCCGGCGGCATCCAGTTCCGGATGCTGAACCGGCGCAAGGGCCCGGCGGTGCGCGGACCGCGCGCCCAGGCCGACCGCAAGCTCTACGCCGCCGCGATGCAGGCCGCGATCCGCGCCACCGCCAATCTCCGCGTGATCGAGGGCGAGGCGGACACGCTGCTGAACGAGGCGGGCCGGGTCACCGGGATTCGTCTGGCTGACGGCCGCGAGCTTGTGGCCGGCGCGGTCGTCATCACCACCGGCACCTTTTTGCGCGGGCTGATCCATCTCGGCGAACAGTGCTGGCCGGCCGGCCGGATCGATGAGGCGCCGGCGCTCGGGCTGTCGGCCTCGTTCGAGGCGCTGGGTCTCGCGCTCGGCCGCCTCAAGACCGGGACGCCGCCGCGGCTCGACGGCCGCACCATCGACTGGGGCGCGGTCGAGATGCAGCCCGGCGACGATCCGCCGGAGCCGTTCTCGGTGCTGACGCCGGCGATCACCACGCCGCAGATCGAATGCGGCATCACCCGGACGCTGCCCGCGACCCACGAGGTGATCCGCGCCAATGTGCATCGCTCGCCGATGTATTCCGGGCAGATCCAGTCGTCGGGGCCGCGCTATTGCCCGTCGATCGAGGACAAGATCGTCAAATTCGGCGACCGCGACGGCCACCAGATCTTCCTCGAGCCGGAAGGGCTCGACGATCCGACCGTCTATCCCAACGGGATCTCGACCTCGCTGCCCGAAGAGGTGCAGCGCGCGATCCTGGCCACGATCCCGGGCCTGGAGCGCACCGTGATGCTGCGGCCGGGCTATGCGATCGAATACGATCATGTCGATCCGCGCGAGCTGGAGCCGACGTTGCAGACCAAGCGGTTGCGCGGGCTGTATCTGGCCGGCCAGATCAACGGCACCACCGGCTATGAAGAGGCCGCGGCGCAGGGCCTGGTCGCCGGGTTGAACGCGGCGCTGGCGGCCGGCGGCGGCGAGGGCGTCGTGTTCGACCGCGCCGACGGCTATCTCGGGGTGATGATCGACGATCTGGTGACCCGCGGTATCTCCGAGCCGTACCGGATGTTCACTTCCCGGGCGGAGTATCGCCTGACGCTGCGGGCCGACAATGCCGATCAGCGGCTGACCGACAAGGGTCTGGCGCTGGGCTGCGTCGGGACGGAGCGGGCGGCGTTCCACCGCGGCAAAATGGCGGCGCTGGCCGAGGCCAAGGCGCTGGCGCAGTCGCTGGCGATCACGCCGAACGAGGCGGCCAGGCATGGGCTGTCGCTCAATCGCGACGGCCAGCGGCGCTCGGCGTTCGATCTGCTGTCCTATCCGGAGATCGAATGGCCGCAGGTGAGGGCGATCTGGCCGGAACTGGCGGCGGTTTCGCCGTCGATCGCCGGGCATGTCGAGATCGACGCCAAGTATGCCGTCTATCTGGAGCGCCAGGTCGCCGACGTCGCCGCGTTCCGGCGCGATGAGGGCCTGCTGCTGACCGATGTCGACTATGCGCAGGTGCCCGGACTGTCGAACGAGGCGCGGGGCCGGCTGGAGCGGCACCGGCCACGCACGGTCGGGCAGGCGGGTCGCCTGGACGGTATCACCCCCGCGGCGCTCGGCATTCTGGCGGCCTATCTGCGGCGAGAAGCGCGGAAGCGGCCGGCGGTGGTGGACGGCGAAGGCTAGGCGAGGCCGCTGTTTCACGTGAAACAGCGCGCCGCCTCGTTTGCGGGGCCGGATCGGCTCGTTGGGCGCCTTGAAGCTCGTCGATCGACCGGCTTGGGCATCCGGTGAGGTCACCGGGTGATCGAACACAATCGCTGTGCCCGCGTCGCCCTCACCCCAGCCCTCTCCCGCAAGCGGGAGAGGGAGCCGGCAGTGCGGGTGGGACGTCCGTGCCAGAATGGGTGCCGGATCGAATAAAACACGCCACGGCATTGAAATGGTGATGTCTCAGCCCCGTGCCCGGGCTCCGAGCTTTGAACGAGGCGGTAGCCCCTCCACAGGCACGGCGCGCTCCCTCTCCTGCTTGCGGGAGAGGGTCGGGGTGAGGGCGACGCGGGTGGGGCGTCTGTGAGAACGGCCGCCACGTTCTGGACGAGCCTCTCGCAAGCGTCGGGCGTTGTTCCGGGCTCACATTGTTGGGGATCTGCCAACCGGCGCAAAAACTCATCGCAATCACTCCCGGCGCCCGACCAAACAGTGGCTGGAATCGCCGCGGCGGCTTATGTGTAATCCACACCGATCCTCGAACCCCCGAGACCCCGGCCGATGGCCTCGCGACATTCGCCGCAGACAGCCGCCCAGCCCGACGCTGCCGACAAGGCGCAGGCACTGAGGCTCACCCCCGTTTCACGTGAAACAGAGACGCGGCTCGATGCCTATCTGGATCTGCTCCGCCTGTGGCAGGCCAAGACCAATCTGGTGGCGCCGTCGACGCTGCCGCAGCTCTGGACCCGGCATGTCGCCGACTCGCTTCAGCTCCTTGCGCTCGCGCCGACGGCGCGGCGCTGGCTCGATTTCGGGAGCGGCGGCGGCTTCCCCGGCATCGTGCTGGCCTGCGCAATGGCCGAGCACGACGGCGGCCACGTCACGCTGGTCGAGCGCAACGCCAAGAAGGCCGCTTTCTTGCGCGAGGCGCTGCGCGTCACCGGCGCGCCGGGCACAGTTATGCTCGCGGACATTGGGGATAACGTGGATAGGTTCCCGCGGGCGCTCGATTGCATCACCGCGCGTGCCGTTGCTCCGCTACACCAGCTCATCGGTTTCGCCGCGCCGCTGATGACCGAGGGCAGCAAGGTGCTGTTTCTCAAGGGTCAAGATGTAGAAGCGGAATTGACGGAAGCTACTAAGTATTGGAAGATCGAGCCCCAATTGCACGCCAGCCTGACCGGCGGGCAGGGCTGGATCGTCGAACTCGACCGCATCGTCCGACACGCCCCCTCCACCACCAACCCAGAAGCCGCCGCGCATGACCGTCATTGATGAAATATTTCAAGGGGATAGGGCGATGACCGAGCCTGGACGCCCACGCATCATCGCGCTCGCCAACCAGAAGGGCGGGGTCGGCAAGACCACCACGGCGATCAATCTCGGCACCGCGCTGGCGGCGATCGGCGAGCGCGTGCTGATCGTCGATCTCGACCCGCAGGGCAACGCCTCGACCGGGCTCGGGATCGACCGCCGCGACCGCAATTGTTCGACCTACGACGTGCTGGCCGGCGAAGCGCCGCTGCGCGACGCCGTGGTGCCGACCGCAGTGCCGCGGCTGCACATCGCCGCCTCGACGATGGATCTGTCCGGCCTCGAACTCGAACTCGGCCACACCCGCGACCGCGCCTTCCGGTTGCGCGACGCGATCGCCGTGCTCAACAAGGACGTCGATCCGCCGCTCGACTACACCTATGTGCTGATCGACTGCCCGCCGTCGTTGAACCTGCTAACCGTCAACGCCATGGCGGCGTCGGACGCGATCCTCGTGCCGCTGCAGTGCGAGTTCTTCGCGCTCGAAGGTCTGTCGCAATTGCTGCAGACCGTCGAGCAGGTGCGCTCGACGCTGAACCCGGAGCTGACCATCCACGGCATCGTGCTGACGATGTTCGACAGCCGCAACAATCTGTCGAGCCAGGTGGTCGCCGACGTCCGACAGTTCATGGGCAAGAAGGTCTACGACACCATGATCCCGCGCAACGTCCGGATCTCGGAAGCGCCGAGCTACGGCAAGCCGGTGCTGGTCTACGATCTGAAATGCGTCGGCTCGGAGGCCTATCTCAAGCTCGCCACCGAAGTGATCCAGCGCGAGCGCGAACTGCGTACCACGCATTGAGGCTTGCGATGGCGCGCGGCGGGGGCCGTGCGCGGTCATCCTTCGAGGCGCGCAAGGAAGAGCGCGCACCTCAGGATGACGGAGAGGCATTGATCGTCTCGACAAGCACCACGTCATCCTGAGGTGCGAGGGGCGTAGCCCCGAGCCTCGAAGGATGGGCCACAGGCGCCGGGCGCAAGCGGCAAGTCACAACTCGGCGTCATCGGCGGATGACTTGATACAACAAAGCGTAACGCGGAGTGACGACGTGAATCCAAGGGAGCAGGCGATGGCCGACGAGCACCGTTCGCGACTGGGGCGGGGGCTGGCGAGTCTGATCGGGGACGTCGGCGGCGAGGCCGCGCATGTCGAGCGGCCGCGCGCGCAGCGCAAGGTGCCGATCGAATTCATCAAGGCCAATCCGCGCAACCCGCGCCGCAGCTTCACCGATGCCGAGCTCGGCGAATTGTCGGATTCGATCAAGCAGCACGGCGTGATCCAGCCGATCGTGGTGCGGCCCGTGAAGGGCACGAACGACCGCTTCGAGATCATCGCCGGCGAACGGCGCTGGCGCGCGGCGCAGCGCGCCGGCCTGCACGAAGTGCCGATCGTGCCGGTCGATGTCAGCGATGCGCTGGCGCTCGAGATCGCCATCGTCGAAAACGTGCAGCGCGAGAATCTCAATCCGCTGGAAGAGGCGCAGGGCTATCACGCGCTCGCCAACGAATTCAAACGCAGCCAGGACGAGATCGCGAAAATCGTCGGCAAGAGCCGCAGCCACGTCGCCAACATGATGCGGCTGACCAAGCTGCCCGACGACGTGCTCGAGCTGATCGCGGCCGGACAACTATCTGCCGGCCATGCGCGCGCGCTGATCGGCGTGCCCGATCCGTCGGCGGCGGCCAAGCGCATCGTCGCCGAGGGCCTCAACGTCCGGCAGACCGAAGCGCTGGCCCACGACGAAGGCGTGCCGGAACGCAAGCCGCAGAAGCCGCGCGCGTCTGCGAGCGCGAAGCCGGCCAAGGACGCCGACACGCTGGCGCTGGAAAAACGCGTCAGCGACGCGCTCGGCATGAAGGTGACGATCGACGACCGCGACGGCACCGGCTCGCTGCAGATCCGCTACGCCGATCTCGACCAGCTCGACGACATCATCCGCAGGCTCGAGGCGGGCGGTTAGTTGGGGTAGCGAGCGGTTAGTTGGGTTGGTGAGACGGCGCCCGTTCGCGCCTTGTAACAAGGACGACGTCATCCTGAGGAGCGCGCTGGGCCGCGCTGTGCGCGGCGCGGCGGGCCTCGAAGGATGGGCCGCCGGCACCCGTTGCCGCATCCTTCGAGGCGCGCAAGAGCGCGCACCTCAGGATGACGATGCCGGTGAGACGATGACGGTGATGCGAGGCCGGTGATGCGACGCCGCCCTCCCAACTAACTCCTTCGCCGCGCGCTTACCGCGATCGACAGCAGCGTGCGCTGGGCGATGGCGGCGCCGAGGGTGGCCTGGCGTCTCGTGTCGAGCGCGGCGGTGGCGAGCTGGTCGATGATCTGCGCCAGGCGCGATGGGCCGAGATTGCGCAGCGCCGTTTCGGACGCGGCCTTGCGCGAAAAATGCAATCGCGGAAAGCCGCTGTCGAGCGCTGTCGCGGCCGGCGTGCCGGCGTCGACCGCGAGGCTGGTCTTGTGCAGGAACGCGGCGTGGCGCTGCGCCGCGAGAATGATCTGCCCCGGATAGGTGCCGGCGACCATCGCCTTGGCGAATTCGCTTTCGACGACCTGCGGCTTGCCGGAGAACGCCGCATCCACAATGACGTCGAGCTTGAGGTCGGAGGCGTCCGACACGCAGGCGATCACGTCGTCGAGCGTGATCTCGCCCTGGCCGTGCGCATACAGCGCGAGCTTGCGGACTTCGTTGCGCGAGGCCTGGCGATCGCCGCCGAGCAGCGTCATCAGCACGCCGCGAGCGTCGCGGCCGATCTGCAATTGGGCCGCGCGGAGTTCGTCGTCGATCAGCTTGGCGAGATCGGCCTCGGCGTCCGGATAGCAGCCGATCGCCACCGCGCTTGCGGCTTTCTCGCAGGCCTTGCGCAGCGCGTTGTCCGGCTTGATGTCGCCGGCCTCGATCACGATCCGGCATTCCTTCGGCGGCGACGCGACGAGCGTCTCGACGCCGGCGACGAAGCTGCGCGAGCCGGCGCGGATGCGGATCGCGCGGCGGCCGCCGAACATCGGGATCGAATTCGCCTCGTCGACCAGCCGCGACGGCTCGGCCGCGAGCTCGTCGCCGTCGAGCCGCACCAGCGCGAACGGGTCGTTGGGATCGTCGAGCGCCGAGGCGATCAGCGCGTCGGCGCGTTCGCGTACCAGGCCGGCATCGGGGCCGAACAGCAGGATGATCGGCCGGCCCGGATCGGGGCGGGCCAGAAAGGAGGTGGCGTCTCGTCCACGCAGCGCGACCATGGCGATGTTAGACCGGCGATGCGGCGCGGGCGCGCACGACCGGCTCAGATGCCGGCGTAGAAATACGACGCCAGCCTGGTGTTGATGTTCTCGGCGATTTCCTGCGCGGCGCGATCCTCGGCGTCACGGCCGGCGCGGGTGCGGGCGAAGCGCTGGGTCTGGCCCGGCACGTCGTATTCGACGCGCGAGAAGGTGTTGCCGGACATCACCACCTTGCCGGTGGCGATCTCGATCAGCCGGTAGCTGGCGTCGATGCCGTAATTCTCGATGGTCGGCAGCGCGGTGGTCGGATCGACGATCAGCGACGAGCGCTGGGTGGTGAGGTTCATCTTCAGCGAATACAGCGGCGGCGCGCCGGTGGCGCTGCCGTACATCTTGAACATCAGCGCGTTGCGGATCTCGACGCCGAGCCGGGCGACGCGCGAGCCGTTCGGCACGTCGAGCGGCGGCACCTCGATGGCGGCGAGCTTGTCGCGCAGCGTCGGCGAGCCGTCGCCGCGGTCGGCATACATCGGCTGGAAGCATCCAGCCAGCGGCGCCGCCAGCATTGCGGCGAGCGCCAGCCTCGCGACCATCTTCGCCAATGCGGGCCTAACCGACGACATTCACGATCCTCTGCGGCACCACGATCACCTTGCGGACGGGCTTGCCGTCCAGCGCCTGTCTTACCGCATCGAGGGCCAAAACGGCAGCCTCAATTTCCTGGGTGTTGGCGTCCCTGGCCACCGTGATGTCCCCGCGTTTCTTGCCGTTGACCTGTACCGGCAGGGTGATGCTGTCTTCGACCAGCAAATCGCGTTCGATTTGCGGCCACAGCGCCTCGGAGACCAGGCCCGGCCGGCCCAGCGCCGCCCAGCATTCCTCGGCCAGATGCGGCATCATCGGGTGAAACAGTTGAACAAGGATGACCGCGGCCTCGCGGATCGCCCAGGCCAGATCCGGCGACGGCTGGCCCGGCTTCGCCAGCGCCTCGCCGAAGCTGTTGGCGAATTCGCGGATATGGGCGAGGCTGACATTGAAGGCGAGCCGTTCGATGCCGCTCAACACCTTGTCGAGCGCGCCATGCGCGGCCTTGCGCACCGCCAGCGCCTCGGGGCCGAACGTCGCCGGCCGCTCGGCCGGGGCCGAACGGGCGATGGCGGCGGCGTCATTCACCATCCGCCACAGCCGCTGCACGAAGCGCGATGCGCCCTTGACGCCTTCCTCGCTCCAGATCACGTCGCGGTCCGGCGGCGAATCCGACAGCATGAACCAGCGCGCGGTGTCGGCGCCGTAAGAGCCGATGATGTCGTCGGGATCGACGGTGTTGCGCTTACTCTTCGACATCTTTTCGATCGGGCCGATCTCGACCGGCGTGCCGCCGTCGAGCAGCGTGGCGCGGCGGCCGTCGCCCTCGGCCACGATCGCGACTTCGGCCGGCGAGGCGAAATGGCCGTCGGCGGTGCGGTAGGTCTCGTGCACCACCATGCCCTGGGTGAACATGCCGCGGAACGGCTCGTCCAGGCCGAGATGGCCGGTGGCCTTCATCGCCCGGGTGAAGAACCGGCTGTACAAGAGATGCAGGATCGCGTGCTCGACGCCGCCGATATATTGATCGACCGGCAGCATCCGGTTGACCACGTCGGGCGTGGTCGGCGCGGTCTCGTTCCACGGATCGGTGAAGCGCGCGAAGTACCAGGACGAATCCACGAAGGTGTCCATGGTGTCGGTTTCGCGCTGCGCTTTGCCGCCGCATTGCGGGCAGGGCACGTGCTTCCAGGTCGGGTGATGGTCGAGCGCGTTGCCGGGCTTGTCGAACGACACGTCCTCCGGCAGCACGACGGGCAGGTCCTTGTCCGGCACCGGCACGACGCCGCAGACCTCGCAATGGATCACCGGGATCGGGCAGCCCCAATAGCGCTGGCGTGAAATCCCCCAGTCGCGCAGGCGGAAATTGACCTTGCGCTCGCCGACCGGCGCATTGCCGAGCGTCGCTGTCTCCAGCCGCTTCGCCACTTCTTCCTTCGCGTCCGCGATGCTCATGCCGTCGAGGAAGCGCGAATTGATCAGGCGGCCGTCGCCGTCATAGGCCTCGTCGGTGATGACGAAGCTCAAAGGGTCCTGGCCCTCGGGGCACACAACGGGCGTATTACCAAGCTGGTACTTGTTGACGAAATCGAGGTCGCGCTGGTCGTGCGCCGGGCAGCCGAAGATGGCGCCGGTGCCGTATTCCATCAGCACGAAATTCGCCACATAGACCGGGATCTGCCAGGTCGGGTCGAACGGATGCAGCGCGCGGATGCCGGTGTCGATGCCCTGCTTCTCGGCGGTGTCGATCTCGGCCTGCGCGGTGCCGCGCTTCTTGCACTCCTCGACGAAGGCCGCGATCTTCTCGTTCTTGGCGGCCGCCGCCTGCGCCAGCGGATGATCCGGCGCGATCGCCATGAATTTGGCGCCGAACAGCGTGTCGGGCCGCGTGGTGAAAATCTTCAGCTCGGTCTCGCCGGCCGGCGTCGTCGCCGCATCCAGCGCGAACCGCACCAACAGGCCTTCGCTGCGGCCGATCCAGTTGCGCTGCATCAGCCGGACCTTGTCGGGCCAGCGGTCGAGCGTTTCCAGCGCGTCGAGCAGGTCCTGCGCGTAGCGGGTGATCTTGAACACCCACTGGTTCATCTCGCGCTGCTCGACCACCGCGCCGGAGCGCCAGCCGCGGCCGTCGATCACCTGCTCGTTGGCCAGCACGGTCATGTCGACCGGGTCCCAGTTGAGCTTGCGGGTTTCCCGTTCGGCCAGGCCGACCTTCAGGAAATCCAGGAACATCTTCTGCTGATGCTTGTAGTAGGTCGGATCGCAGGTCGCGAATTCACGCGCCCAGTCGAGCGACAGCCCCATGGTCTGGAGCTGCTTCTTCATTGAAGCGATGTTGTCGTAGGTCCAGGCCTTGGGCGCGACCTTGCGCTCAATCGCGGCGTTCTCGGCCGGCAGGCCGAACGCGTCCCAGCCCATCGGGTGCAGCACGTTGTGGCCGCGCGCCCGCATCGTCCGCGCCACCACGTCGCCCATGGTGTAGTTGCGGACGTGCCCCATATGGATGCGGCCCGACGGATACGGGAACATCTCCAGCACGTAATACTTTGGGCGCGGGTCGTCGTTCCGGGTGGCGAAAATTTTCGCCTCGTCCCATTTCGCCTGCCATTTCGGCTCGGATTCGCGGGCGTTGTAACGTTCGTTGCTCATGGAGATCAGTCAGGCTGGAGATCAGTCGGCCGGCCGGTTCGAGCGCTGTGCACATTCAAGGAAGCGCGAATGAGGTCGCAAACCGGTGCGGCTCAGGCGGAATTCGCGCGCAAGGCGCGCGGAATAGGCCACGAAACGCTGCGTCGGGTCAATGGGATGGGCGCAATTCCGCGGTCCGGCCGGGGCCCGGCGCGGGCGCCGCCTCAGCCCGCCATCGCCATTGGCGCGGGCGCATCGGCGCCGCGGACCAGGCCGTGTTCGGCGACCGTGTTGCGGCCGCCGTGTTTGGCGGCGTAGAGCGCGGCGTCGGCGGCCTCGAGCAGTTCGCGCGGCGCCGCGGTGTCGACCGGCAGAGCCGTCGCGACGCCGACGCTGACGGTGACGCGCTGAAACTCGCTGGTGCGATGCGGCACCCCAAGTCGCTCGATCGTGGCCCGAACCAATTCGCCGACATCGCGCGCGGCCGCCGCATCGGTATTCGGCAACAGGAGGCAGAACTCCTCGCCGCCGTAGCGCGCGGCGAAGCCGCCGGTCTCGTCGGCCACGCCCGCCAGCGCCTCGCCGATCCGCGACAGGCAGGCGTCGCCCTCCGGATGGCCATAGCTGTCGTTGAACGGCTTGAAATGGTCGACGTCGAGCATCAGCAGCGCCAGGCAATGGCCGGTCTGCTGGCCGCGCGCCCATTCGAAGTCCAGCCGGCTCTGGAAGCCGCGCCGGTTGGCCAGACCGCTCAGCATGTCCATCGACGCCATCACGGTGAGGTTGTTGTTGATCGCGACCAGCTCGCGCTCGCGCTGGCCGAGTTGCGCGGCCATCGCGTTGAAGGCGCGCGCCAGCGGCACGAATTCCGACGGCAGCCGGGCGCGCGCGGCGCGCGCCGACCAGTCGCCTTCGGCGAATCGCTTGGCAGTCGAGGTCAGCATCGAGATCGGCCGCACGATCAGCCGTTCGGCGGCGATCAGCGCGCCGAGCAGCACGAACACGCACACCAGCGCCAGTTGCAGATAGGCGGTGCGGATCTCGCGGTTGATGGCGGCCGCGACCACGCTCTCGTCGAGCGTCACCAGCAGCCGCGAATTGGTGCCCGGAATCCGCGAGACCGACAGCCTCCGTCCGGTGCCGTCCAGAGCTGCCAACGCCTCCCGCTGCGGCGGATTGGCGCCGAGGGCGAAGTCGAGCGTGGCCTGGTCGAGTTTCTGGCCGACCTTGCTGCGCTGGTCGGGCGGGGTGGCGAGCACGGTGCCCTCGCCGTCGATCAGCGCGACGCTGACGCCGGCGCGGTCGGCGAGATTGGCCATGATGTCCGACAGCCAGTCGAGGTTCATTCCGGCGATCATCACGGCCTGTTCGCCGGCGTCCACCGCCGACACCGGATAGGCCGCCAGAATGGTGCCCTTGCCGCTCTGCGCCCCGATCAGGAAATCGCTGACGACGAAATCATGGCTCTCCAGCGCCCGGCGGAAATAGGCGCGCTCGCTGACGTCGGCGCCGACGAACATCGCCGCGGTGGAGCAATGAATGATGCCGCGCGCATCCGCGATCGACAGCATCCGGATCGACGGCAGATCGACCCGCAGACTGGCGCGCAGAATGCTGCAGCTGCGGTCGACCTGGGCGGCTGCGGCATGGATGTAGGCGGCGGATTTCAGCACCGCCTCGACCGAGGAGATCACTTCGCGCTGGGCGTCGGCGGCGCGCTGCGCCAGCGTCGCTGCGGTGGCGGCGACCGCGGCGATCTCACTGCTGCGGGTGTGTTCGAGCAGGCGGACCCGGTCGAACATCAGCGGGCACACCAGAATCAGCGCCAGAATCACCAGCCGCGCGCGGATTCCGAGTAACCCCCGAAGCTTCGCTTTCTTGCGAATGATGGCGATGCGTGACATCGTGCCCCCCTCAACCCCCGCAAACAACCTAGGCCCAAGGGTTCAAGAACCCTTCCTCCAACTCGTTACAAATTGAATGAAAATACGACCTGCGAGTGCATTCGACTTCCGTTTCGCGTCGTTCGACCGTCCGTCACGCGCCGCCGCGGCGCGAAACCGCCGGGGAATGCGGTGAGCGCCGGCCCGGTTCAGGGGCTGGCCGCCGTCGAGCAGGAGATTGCCCGGGCCTGCCAGGAGGCGCGCCGCGACCGCGATTCGGTGACGCTGATCGCGGTGTCGAAGACGTTCGAGGCCGACGCCATCCTGCCGGTGCTGGCCGCCGGGCAACGGGTGTTCGGCGAGAACCGCGTCCAGGAGGCCAAGGCCAAATGGCCGCCGCTGCTGGAGAGCCATCCCGACACCGCGCTGCATCTGATCGGGCCGCTGCAATCCAACAAGGCCAAGGAGGCGGTCGCGCTGTTCGACGCGATCCATTCGGTCGATCGCGAGAGCCTGTGCGAGGCGCTCGCCAAGGTGTTGCCGGCCTCCGGCCGCGCGGTCGAATTGTTCGTCCAGATCAATACCGGCGAGGAGCCGCAGAAAGCTGGAATCGCGCCGCAGGACGCCGATGCGTTCATCGCCGCCTGCCGCGACCGCTTCGGGCTCACCATCGCCGGGCTGATGTGCATCCCTCCGGTCGACGAAGCCCCGGCGCCGCATTTCGCGCTGACGGCCAAGATCGCCAAACGCAACGGCCTGGCGAAACTGTCGATGGGCATGAGCTCCGACTTCGCCACCGCGATCGCATTCGGCGCCACGCATGTGCGGGTCGGTTCGGCGATCTTCGGGCATCGGTAGGGCGACAGTTCTCACGCCCGCCGCCCGGTGCCGCGGCGGCTCAGCTTTCAGCCGTCACCACCCGCGAAAGCACGCCCCGCACCGTATTCGGCCGTCATCTTGAGGTGCGCGCCCTTACGCGCCTCGAAGGATGTGCGACGGGCGCTTGCGGCCCATCCTTCGAGGCGCGCTCAAGGGAGCGCGCATCTCAGGATGACGGCGGAACTGGTGGCAGGTGGCGGAGGTGCCGGCGGCCGATCGCGGCGGAGGGCGCATGCACCTACCCGATCACGATCCTCGTCTTCGGCCCGAGCCGCGCCAGCAGGCGGAGCAGGTTGCCGCGGGTCATGGCGATGCAGCCGGCGGTGGGGCCGAAATTGTCGCGGGCCAGATGCAGAAACACCGCGCTGCCGCGGCCGGCGATCCGCGGCCTTGTGTTGTGGTCGATCTCGACGATGAAATCATACAGATGATCGTCGCGCCGCAAGCGGTCGCCGGGCTCGCCGGGGCCGCGGCGCATCGGCCGGTTGTAGTGCCGGCTCGACGGATCCTCGCACCAGGCGTCGGCGGCGGTGATCGCCCGCACCGGGAGACGGGTGCGCGGCTGCGGCCAACGGTCCGCCCGCCACCACAGCCGCAGCGGACGAAACGTGCCGCGCGGGGTGCCGCCGTCGCCTTCGCGTTTGTTGGCCAGAATACCGCCACGGCCGAGCGCGACCGGGATCGTCAGCCCATCCGCCGTCAGCCAGCCGCGGCTGGGCCGGCCGGGCGCCGGGCGGACGCGCACCATCCGGCTTGGGCGGCATCCCGCGGCGGTCGGATAAGAATCTGAATTTAAGACTGTTTTCACGTCTGGCGCGGCTCTTTGGAGGCGATTGTCGGCAATTTTAGCATGCCACTGTTCAAATCTGCAGAATCGATCCCTATTTGCTGATCTGCGATACAATCGCGCTCGATTGCTGCGCATGATTTGGAAAGGCGCCCTCCGCCGCCCCGGCTGGAGCCGCGCGCAAGACCCGAAGGACATCGCCTATGCCGAACGCCCGCAAGATCCTGATCGTGGACGACGACACCGATCTGCGAGACGCGCTGGTCGAGCAATTGTCGCTGCACGAGGAGTTCGAGGCCTCCGCGGTCGACACTGGCGCCAAAGGCGTGCAGTCGGCCAAGGCGAATTCGCCCGACCTGGTGCTGATGGATGTCGGCCTGCCCGACACCGACGGCCGCGAGGTGGTGCGCAGCTTGCGCAAGGGCGGCTTCAAGGCGCCGATCATCATGCTGACCGGGCACGACACCGACTCCGACACGATTCTCGGGCTGGAGAGTGGCGCCAACGACTACGTCGCCAAGCCGTTCCGCTTCGCCGTGCTGCTGGCGCGGATCCGCGCCCAGCTGCGCCAGCATGAAGCCAGCGAGGACGCGGTGTTCACCGTCGGCCCCTACAGCTTCCGCCCCGGCTCCAAGATGCTGACCGGCGCCAACGCCAAGAAGGTGCGGCTGACCGAGAAGGAAACCGCGATCCTGCGCTTCCTGTACCGCGCCGGTCAGGCGCCGGTGTCGCGCGAGACGCTGCTGCAGGAAGTCTGGGGCTATAATTCCGGCGTGACCACCCACACGCTCGAGACCCACATTTACCGACTTCGCCAAAAGATCGAGAAGGATGCGGCGAATCCGGAGATTCTGGTGACCGAGGCCGGTGGCTACAAACTCGTGCCGTGATACCAATAGGGGCCGAATCGTCGCCATAGCCTTGGCGCGTCCCGTTCTCTGACCGGTCCCTGATGTCGATCGAAGATGATGTTGCCCTGCTCGAGCGCGTCCCGACGCTGCGGCTGTTGGGCGACACCTCGTTGCGGATGCTGGCGATCGGCTCGGATCAGCGCGACTTCGCGCGCGGCGACGTGCTGTTCAACGCCGGCGATGCGTCGGACGCCGGCTATGTGGTGCAGAGCGGCGCGTTCCAGGTGACGTCGGAGGACGGCGGCCCGCACGAACTGATCGCGCGGCCGGGCGACCTGATCGGCGAACTGGCGCTGGTGCTGCCGATGCCGCGGCCCTCCAGCGCGGTGGCGCTGGAATATTCCTCGGTGATCCGGATCGCCCGCAGCCTGTTTCAGCGCGTGCTCGAAAGCGACCCCGCCGCGGCGAAGCGCCTGCGCGACGAATTCGCCGCCCGCACCACCACCATCGCCCGCGACATCCTGCGCGCCGGCGCCAAGCTGACGTAGCGGCGGGTCAGCGTAGCAGCGGTCAGCGACTCGCGTCGCCCTCACCCCAACCCTCTCCCGCAGGCTGGAGAGGGAGCGCGCTGTGCTTGTTGTCGGTTCGCGGATGAACGCGCTGCGGCTCACAGCTCCATCGTCACCGTCACCGGGACGTGGTCGCTCGGGCGTTCCCAGCTGCGGGCGTCGCGCAGGATCTTGAAGTCGGTGACGCGGGCGCGCAGCGCTTCGGAGACCCAGATGTGGTCGAGCCTGCGGCCGCGGTCGCCGATCGTCCAGTCGGCGGCGCGGTAGCTCCACCAGGTGTAGATCTTCTCCGACAGCGGAATCCGCTCGCGCGCGACGTCGACCCAATTGCCGGCGGCCTGCACCGCGAGCAGCTTGTCGCATTCCACCGGGGTGTGCGACACGACTTTAAGTAACTGCTTGTGCGACCAGACGTCGTGCTCGTGCGGCGCGACGTTGAGGTCGCCGACCAGAATGTGCCGCGCGTCGCCCGACGGATGCAGCGGCGCGCAGGCCCGCATCTCGTCGAGGAACGACAGCTTGTGTTTGAATTTCGGATTGGCCTCGGGATCGGGAATGTCGCCGCCGGCGGGCACGTAGAAATTATGCAGCAGCAGCGGCGGATCGGCCGCGCCGGTCTGCAGCGACACCGAGATGTGGCGCGAGTCGATATTGTCGCAGAAGGTGCGGATGTCGGTGGCGAGAAACGGGATCTTCGAGATCACCGCGACGCCGTGATAGCCCTTCTGGCCGTTGAGCGCGATGTGCTCGTAGCCGAGCCGCTTGAAGCGCTTCGCCGGAAACGCGTCGTCCGGGCATTTGGTCTCCTGAAGGCACAGCACGTCTGGCCGCTGCGCCTTGAGGAATTTCGCCACCAGCTCGATGCGTAGCCGCACCGAATTGATGTTCCAGGTCGTGAGCGTGAAGGACATGGGGGGCCGGGATGTTGCGGGCGCGGCACCGTCATCCTGAGGTGCGCGCTCTTTCTTGCGCGGCGGACGATCGGACGCAAGCCGCTGATGTGTACAACCCGCCCGGCGTGCGCCGTGGCGTCTTGCGAAGTGGATGGATTGCCGGGTCAAGCCCGGCAATGACGGTCTTGAAGAGACGGTCTGCGACTGACGGGGCGATCAAGCACAGCGTCATGCGCGGGCTTGACCCGCGCATCCATCGTCCGCGAAGCGGATCACCGAAACAATAAGAAGGACAGCCTCAGCCCGGCGGGGTGCCGTAGTCGGTGAAGTCGATCTTGAACATCGACGGGTCGGGGCGGCGGGTGGTGTCGAGATTGTAGATCGCCACCGTGGTGTCGTAGCCCTGCGGATCGGTGACGGTCCATTGCTTGAGCTGGCCGTCCTTGACGCCGAGCATCAGCATCAGCCGGCTGGTGCCGATCACCGCGTTGCGCTCCTCGATGATGATGCTGATGTAGAGCTCGTCCGAGCTGATCGCGACCACATTGGTGTCGCGCAACAGATCGATGCGGTCGCTGAGCAGATAGCGCAGCGGCGTCTGCGACAGCGGATAGACGTCCTGGGTCGCGAGCTTGCGGTCGCGCACCGCCAGCGACTGGCCGTCCGAGACCATCGAGACCGGGCTCGGCTCGTCGTATTCGAACCGCACCTTGCCGGGCTTCATGATGTAGAAATCGCCCTGGAGCCGGCTGCCGTCGGGCCCGACCTGAACGAAATTGCCGACCAGCGTCGACAGCGACGACAGATAGGCGCTGACCTTCGCGGCATCCGCCTTCTGCTTGGCGTCGAAGGTGGTGAAGATCGAGGCCGGCACGTTGCGGCGCGGATCGGGGATCACCGGCTCGGGCGGCGTGGTCAGCTTCGCGACCGGCGGCGCCGGCTGTTGCGGCGGTCGCTGTTGCGGCCGGTTCGGCTCGGCGGCGCTGAGCAGCCGCTCGCCGCCCTTCGGCGACGGTTTCGGCACCGGCACGGTTTCGGCGGCGGCGAATGGTGCGGTGACGGCCAGCAGCAGCCCGATGCCGGCCGCGATGGCGCCGCGTAGCCCTTGAGGGATCGCCGGTCTCGGCGCCAAACCATTGAAATCAATCGACAATGCAATGTCCTGCGCAGGTGCGGCGGATCCGGCACTCAGCTTCCCAGCGGCTACCTTGGCGCTGTGGCGATTTCGCGACTCCGCTCCGGACAATTCCATCACGCTGATCATCCTGCCGGTCAAAAGTCGGAGTCTTCTTCGGCCACCAGGATCTCACGCTTGCCGGCGTGGTTGGGCTGGCCGACGATGCCTTCGAGTTCCATGCGCTCGATCAGAGAGGCGGCGCGGTTGTAGCCGATCTGCAGACGGCGCTGAATATAGCTGGTCGAGGCCTTGCGGTCGCGCTTGACGATGGCGACCGCCTGCTGGAACAGGTCGCCGCCGCCGTCGCCGCCCATGCCGGTGGCGTCGAACACGGCGCCGTCCTCGCCCTCGGCCGGCTCTTCGGCGGTGACCGCCTCGAGATATTCCGGCTGGCCCTGCGTCTTGAGATGCTTGACGACCTTCTCGACTTCCTCGTCGGAGACGAACGGGCCGTGGACGCGCGAGATGCGGCCGCCGCCGGCCATGTACAGCATGTCGCCCTGGCCGAGCAGCTGCTCGGCGCCCATTTCGCCCAGGATGGTGCGGCTGTCGATCTTCGAGGTGACCTGAAACGAGATGCGGGTCGGGAAGTTCGCCTTGATGGTGCCGGTGATGACATCGACCGAGGGCCGCTGCGTGGCGAGGATGACGTGCAGGCCGGCGGCGCGCGCCATCTGGGCCAGCCGCTGCACCGCGCCTTCGATGTCCTTGCCGGCGACCATCATCAGGTCGGCCATCTCGTCGACGATGATGACGATGTAGGGCAGCGGCTCGAGGTCGAGCTTCTCGTCCTCGTAGATCGCCTTGCCGGTTTCCTTGTCGAAGCCGGTGTGCACGGTACGGGTCAGTTCCTCGCCGCGCGCCTTGGCTTCGGAGAGCCGCGTATTGTAGCCGTCGATGTTGCGGACGCCGAGCTTGGCCATGCGCTTGTAGCGCTCCTCCATCTCGCGCACCGCCCATTTCAGCGCGACCACCGCCTTCTTCGGATCGGTGACGACCGGCGTCAAGAGATGCGGGATGCCGTCATAGACCGACAGTTCGAGCATCTTCGGATCGACCATGATCAGCCGGCACTGATCCGGCCGCAGCCGGTACACCAGGCTGAGGATCATGGTGTTGATCGCGACCGATTTGCCCGAGCCGGTGGTGCCGGCGATCAGCATATGCGGGGTGCGGGCGAGATCGATGATGATCGAATCGCCGCCGATGTTCTTGCCGAGACACAGCGGCAGCTTGTGCACGGTCTCGTTGCCGTCCTTCACGCTGAGCAGTTCGCGCAGATACACCTTCTCGCGATGCGCGTTGGGCAGTTCGATGCCGATCGCGTTGCGGCCGGGCACCACGGCGACGCGCGCCGACAGCGCGCTCATCGAGCGCGCGATGTCGTCGGACAGGCCGATCACGCGCGACGATTTGATGCCGGGCGCAGGCTCCAGTTCGTACAGCGTCACCACCGGGCCGGGGTTCGCCTTGACGATTTCGCCACGCACGCCGAAATCCTGCAGCACGCCTTCCAGCGCGCGCGAATTGGCTTCGAGCTCGGCCTTGTTGAGCGGCTGGCGGTCGGACGCCTTCGGCGCCGTCAGCACGTTGACCGAGGGCAGCTCGAACTTGCCGGGCTTTTTCGCCGTCGGCTTCGGCGCCGCCTTCTTGCGCGGCGCGCGGGCGACCGGCTCGTCCTCTTCCTCGTCGTCGATCGCATCGGCAGATTCGAGGTCGAGCGGCTCGTCGTCGTCGCGCTCGTCGCGCGGAACGATCGGCGGCGAAGTCCGGCCGCTGCCGAGCTTCGGCTCCTGGCGCTCGAACGCCGCGGCGGAGCGGCCGGCGGAGGCGCCGCTGCTGACCAGGCCGCGATAGCCGAGCTTCATCAGCCGCCACAGCCGCGCCCTGGCCGAGAGCACGGCGTGGGCCATCCAGCCGAGCGAGACCGAGCCCTCGTCGCGATCCTCGTCTTCGTCGAGCGGCACGTCGTCGGCGATCGCTTCGACCGGGTCGGGCTCGCGCGAGCCGTAGCCGCTGGCCATCACGAAGCACGCCACCATCGCGCCGCCCAGCACGATGCTGAGGATGATGCGGAAGATCAGCCCGGGGCCGAAGATCAGCGACGGCGCGCGCACCAGCGCATCGCCGACCACGCCGCCGAGGCCGGTCGGCAGCGGCCAGGCGCTGTCATGCGGAAACGACGAGGCGAAGCCGGCGGCGAGGATGGTGCAGAGAATCCAGGCCCCAAACCGCAAGGCGCGGCGATCGAACGGCCGGTGGTTGATCATCCGCCAGCCCCAGGTCGCGACCGGCAGCAGCAGGCCGATAGCGCCGAGGCCGAGGATCTGCATCGCCAGATCGGCGCCGATCGCGCCGGGATAGCCGATCAGATTGTGGATCTTGCGCGAGGTGGCGTGGCTCAGGCTCGGGTCCTGCACCGACCAGGTCGCCAGTGCCGCGGCGGCCATGACGGCGATGCTGATCAGGCCGAAACCGGCGAGCTCGCGCAGCCGCCGCGCCAGCGCATCGCGCAGCGATGTCGGCAGGTGCCCGACCAGGGGGATGACGCGTTCGATCGCCGGCATGCTCAACTTTCAGCCCCGCGACTCACTCGAGAATCCGCACCAGACGGTGCAGCGCTTCGGCGGTGGTCTCACTGTCCTGCACCATCGCGACGCGAATGTAGCCGGCGCCGGGATTGCTGCCGTCGGCCTGCGGCCGCGCCAGATAGCTGCCGGGAATGACGCGGACGCCGCCGTGCTTGAACAAATTGATCGTCGCGGCTTCGTCGCCGCCCTGCGCGGCGACGTCGAGCCACAGGCAGAAGCCGCCGGCGGGGCGCTGATAACCGTAGCGCGCGCCGATGATCTGGTCGGCGAGATCGAATTTCAGCCGGTACAGCCGCCGGTTCTCCTCGACATGCGCCTCGTCCGCATAGGCGGCGACCGCGACGTGCTGTAGCGGCACCGGCACCTGCGGCGCGGCGACGTTGCGCAGCTCGTGATAGGCCGCGAGGAAATCGGCGTCGCCGGCGACGAAGCCGACGCGCATGCCCGGAAGGTTCGAGCGCTTCGACAGCGACTGGAACACCGCGATGTTGCGGAAATCGGGGCCGGCCGCCTGCAGCGCGCTGCCGGGCGCATCGCGGGTGTAGATTTCCGAGTAGCACTCGTCGGCGAGGATCAGGAAGCCGTGGCGATCCGCCAGCGCCTTCAACTTCGCGAAGTAACCAGTCGAGGCCACCGCGCCCTGCGGATTGGCCGGCGAGGCGATGTAGATCGCCACCGTGCGCTTCAGCGTCGCGGCGTCGAGCGCATCGAGATCGGGCAGGAAGCCGTTGGCGGGATTGGTCGGCAGGAACACCGCCTCGCAGCCCGCCGCGCGGGCGCCCGCCGCATAGGCCGGATAGAACGGATTCGGCATCAGGATCGCCGGCGTGCCGTCGCGCGGGCCGACATAGCGCGCGGCCGCGACCGCGGCGAGGAACAGGCCCTCGCGGCTGCCGTTCAGCACCAGCACTTGCGTCTCGGGATCGGGCGCGCGCGGCAGCGCGAAGCGTTTCGTCAACCAGGCCGCGGCGGCCTGGCGGAACGGGGCGATGCCCTTGGCCATCGGATAGCGGCCGAACTCGGCGGTATGCCGCGCCAGCACCGGGCCGACGAAATCCGGCACCGGATGCTGCGGCTCGCCGACCGACAGATTGATCAGCCGCTCGCCGGGCTGATACGGCGCCAGCAATTCGGTGAGGCGCGCGAATGGCGAGCGCTCGCTGCCCGCGGCAGCGTGAGCACTGCCGACAGCGTGCGCTGATGCGGAGGAGGCGGGCACAGCCATTCGAAAACGCCAGTTTTGCAAGGCGCCCGGCCGCATTCCGGCGCGGGCGACAACAGATCAGCCACCATAGATACGGCGAGGTTAAGACGCGATTAACCATCGACGGGCGGCGGCGGCGTGCCTCGATGCGTGTGCGGGGGAACCGGAGACTGAAGCTTGTCTGCGAGCTCCCGGCTCACCGCCGCTCTCAGTGCGGGCAAGGCGCGATGCACCGTGTCCCATACCATCTGGGCCGCGACATCTTCGTAGTCGTGACGATAGACATTGCCCGCGGCTGCGATCTGTCTCCAACCGATCGACGGATGGCGTATCTTGACGTCGTTCGCGACGCGACGTGACGCCTCCGAGATGATCTCGAGACATCGCGTTACGGCATACAGAGTACGCAGATCGTTCTTGAAAACCACGAGGTCGGTGTTGGCGACGAACTCAGTCGCCAGATCGATGTGATGCAGAATGTCGCGGAGTGCGAGATCTGTGATCTCAGAACGCATAGACCGCGTCGGCTTCGGCGCTCGGCGCGACGTGCGCCTTGAGCTGGTCGCGGTTCACCACGTCGACCGGGCGATCGAACAGGCCCGCGATGTAGTCTTTGAGGTCCACATACTCGAACGCCGTGACATGGGCGTCGGGGTCGATCTCGATCATGATGTCGAGATCGCTATCGGGTCGTTCGCTGCCCCTGGCAACCGATCCGAACAGCGCGATGTGGCGGACGCCGCGTTCGTGCAGCGCCGTTTGCGATCGTCGGAGGATGTCGAGCGCACCGATCCGGTCCATGGCCGAATATAGCACGAACCGGCGGGTTTGCGATGCCTCGGTCAGGCGCGGTGCGAACCACCGCGCCAAAAAGAAAGGGGCCCCGGCTTGCGCCAGGACCCCTCGACGGTTCGGACAGTGCCGGGTATCTGCCCGAACCGTAGTCCTGGGCGCGGCCTTCCTGGAGGAAGAACGCCGCGCCCCTCGGGAGAGCTCACATGTTGTAGGCGCGCTCGGTGTGCTCGACGAGGTCGAGGCCTTCGCGCTCGACTTCGACCGGGGCACGCAGGCCGACGATGACGTCGACGACCTTGAACAGGATCGCCGAGCCGATGCCGGACAGCAGGATGGTGGTGCCGACGCCCCAGCACTGGGCGATCATCTGGGTGCCGAAGTCGTAGTCGGCGACCTTGCCGGCGACGTAGTCGTAGACGCCGGTGCCGCCGAGCGCCGGGTTCACCAGGATGCCGGTGCCGAGCGCGCCGATGATGCCGCCGACGCCGTGGACGCCGAACACGTCGAGCGAGTCGTCATAGCCGAGCGCGTTCTTCACCACGGTGCAGAAGAACAGGCAGACCACGCCGGCGACCAGGCCGAGCACGATCGCGCCCATCGGGCCGGCGAAGCCCGCCGCGGGGGTGACCGCGACCAGACCCGCGACTGCGCCGGACAACGCGCCGAGCAGCGAGGGGTGACCCTTGAAGATCCACTCCGCAAACATCCAGCCCATCGCCGCCGCCGCCGTGGCGACGAAGGTGTTGGTCATGGCGAGACCGGCGACGCCGGTGGCTTCGAGATTCGAGCCGACGTTGAAGCCGAACCAGCCGACCCAGAGCAGCGCCGCGCCGATCATGGTCATGGTCAGCGAGTGCGGAGCCATCAGCTCCTTGCCGTAGCCGGTGCGCTTGCCGATCAGCAGGGCGCCGACCAGGCCGGCGATGCCGGCGTTGATGTGCACCACGGTGCCGCCCGCGAAGTCGAGCGCGCCCTTCTTGAAGATGAAGCCCGCGTCCGCATTGATCTCGTCGAGCTTGGCCTGCGCGGCCGCCTTGGCGGCATCGTCAGTGGCTGCGGCGAGCGCCTTGGCGGCGTCGGTGATCAAATCCGGACCCGGCCAGTACCAGACCATGTGGGCCATCGGGAAGTAGATCAGCGTCACCCACAGCGGCACGAACAGCGCGACCGCGGCAAAGCGGGTGCGTTCGGCGAAGGCGCCGACGATCAGCGCCGGCGTGATCGCCGCGAAGGTCATCTGGAAGCAGATGTAGATCAGCTCCGAGACGTTGGCGTCGACGCTGAACGACGCGACCTTGGAGTCGGGGGTGACGCCGGCGAGGAATGCCTTGGAGAAGCCGCCGATGAAATCGGAGCCGCCGGTGAAAGCCAGGCTGTAGCCGTAGACCGCCCAGATCACGATCACGATCGAGAAGGTGTAGAACACCTGCGCCAGCACCGAGAGCATGTTCTTGGAGCGCACCAGGCCGCCGTAGAACAGCGCCAGGCCGGGGATGGTCATCAGCACGACCAGAACCGTGGAGGTCATCATCCAGGCGTTGTCGCCCTTGTTGACCGTGGGCTCGGCGTAGGCGGCAGTCGCGGCGAACAGGCCGGCTGCCAGGGCGGCCAGTCCCGCGCCGTAGGGACGTTTGAACGTCATTTGTCGTCTCCTGAGTGGAAGAAAGTTGGGTGAGCGGGAAATCTTAGAGAGCTGCTGCGTCGGCTTCGCCGGTGCGGATGCGCACGGCGTGGTCGAGGCCGATGACGAAGATCTTGCCGTCGCCGATCTGGCCGGTCTTGGCGGCGCTGGTGATCGCCTCGATGGTCTTCTCGACCTGATCGGTGGCGATCGCGACCTCGATCTTGATCTTGGGCAGGAAGCTCACCGCGTATTCGGCGCCGCGATAGATTTCCGTGTGGCCTTTCTGGCGGCCATATCCCTTGACTTCCGTCACCGTCAAACCGTGAACGCCAATGGCGGTCAGGGCATCACGGACTTCTTCCAGTTTGAATGGCTTGATGATCGCCATAACAATTTTCATAGGTCCTATCCCCGCTAGGGCCCGGCCAAAATGGTCGGGGCATGAACTCGACTGAAAATCCCCACGCGGAGAGCATCACTACGCGGGCACAGCCACGCCGCTTAGAATCAAATGCCGTGCCAGTCCGCCGGCGTGCTGAAATCGTTCACGAATCTGAAACTTTGGCGGGCGACCGCACTGCAGCACCGGCTGCGCCATTCCGTCGCGCTCATTCCTTGGGCAGTTCTGAGCAAAATGAGGGCATGACAGCGCGCTGACACAATCGTGCTCAGCCGACGGGCAGTCCGTGAGGTAGAATATTACGGCAGGTGGCTAATCCGGCGCCGCGCCATGCTCCGAAATGCCGAGACGCCCATTTCGGCATCGCCCGCCGCGCCGCTCCAACTGCCTCGATCGCCGGCTCAGAGCGCGTCGGAATCGGTCTCGCCGGTGCGGATCCGCAGCGCGTGGTCGATCGGGGTGACGAAGATCTTGCCGTCGCCGATCTGGCCGGTGCGGGCGCCGCGGGTGATGACCTCGACCGCCTTGTCGGCGAGCGCGCTATCGACCGCGATCTCGATCCGCAGCTTGGGCAGGAAGTTCACGATATACTCGGCGCCGCGATAGATCTCGGTGTGGCCGCGCTGACGGCCGTAGCCCTTGACCTCGGTGACGGTCATGCCGTGCACGCCGATCTCGGTCAGCGCCTGACGCACCTCGTCGAGCTTGAACGGTTTGATGATGGCGACGACGAGTTTCATGCAGCAGCCCCAATTTCTTCACGCAAAGCGATCGGCACCGCGCGACGCGGCGTTTCGTCATGTATATGCCGGGTTTAGCGGCAATGCGCGCAGAAAATAAGCGGATTGACGTCGGCGAGGGAGCTGCCGATCGAAGCTACGTCCGCGGCAGGTCTCGTCGCTGCCGCACCGAGCCCTCCTGGGCGACCGAGGCCACCAGGGTGCCGTCGGCCTTGTAGATCATGCCGCGGGTCAGGCCGCGGCCGCTCTGGGCGGACGGGGAGTCCTGAACGTAAAGCAGCCATTCGTCGGCGCGAAACGGGCGGTGGAACCACATCGCGTGGTCGAGGCTGGCCGGCATCATCCGCTTGTCGAACAGCGTGCGGCCGTAGCGTGCCATCACCGCGTCGAGTAGCGAGAAGTCCGACGCATAGGCCAGCGCGCACATATGCAGCGCCGGGTCGTCCGGCAGCTTGGCGGCGGTGCGAATCCAGACGTGGATGCGGCCGTCTTCGATCTTCTGGCCGAAATAGCGCGACAGCTCGACCGGGCGCAACTCGATCGGCCGGTCGCTCTCGTAGTAGCGCTTGATGAAGTCCGGCATCTCCTTGAAGAACGGCTGCTTGACGATCTCTTCGGCCGACAGCGCCTCCGGCGGCGGCACGTCGGGCATCTTGTCCTGATGGTCGAACTCGGTCTCCTCGTCGTCGTGGAACGACATCATCAGCGAGAAGATCGCCTGGCCGTGCTGGATCGCGGTGACGCGGCGGGTGGTGTAGCTCTTGCCGTCGCGCAGCCGCTCGACCTCGTAGATGATCGGCACCGCCGGATCGCCCGGCAGGATGAAATAGCAGTGCAGCGAATGCGGCAGCCGGTTTTCGACGGTGCGGCAGCCGGCGACCATCGCCTGGCCGATCACCTGGCCGCCGAACACCCGCTGCCAGCTGGTCTGCGGGCTGGTGCCGCGGAACAGGTTCACCTCGAGCGGTTCGAGATCGAGGATCGAGATCAGGTCGATCAGGCTTTTGGACACCGACAGGCGCTCCTTTAAGGCGTTTTCAAGCGAAGTGGGCACCGGTTCGCGTGAAGGCAACGCGTCGAAATAGTCGGCCAGTGGCGCGTGATTTCCCAGCGCCGTCGAGGTCTGGTAGAACCGGGCGGCAAGCCATGGCTGTTCCTGCTTGTTTCGCCCACCTCCAGCCATGGCGCAAGAACACAGACAAGCGACTCTGGCGCACGAGTGAGAAAAATGACCGCACCGCGAAGCATTGTGATCGGAGGCGGCGCCTTCGCCGGTCTGGCGCTGGCGCTGGCGCTGCGCCAGGGGCTCGGCCCCGAGGTCCCGATTGTTGTCGCCGACCCGGCGCTGGCGATGCGGCCGTCGCGCGATCCGCGCGCCACCGCGATCGTCGCCGCCTGTCGCCGGCTGTTCGAGGCGCTCGGCGTCTGGGACGAGGTGGCGCCGACGGCGCAGCCGATCATCGACATGGTGGTGACGGATTCGGCGCTCGAGGACGCGACCCGGCCGGTGTTCCTGACCTTCGCCGGCGAAGTCCAGCCGGGCGAGCCGTTCGCCCATATGGTCGAGAACAAATATCTCAACGAGGCGCTGGCCAGCCGCGCCGAGGCCGCCGGCGTCGAGCTGCGCGCCACGCCGGTGACATCGTACCAGGCGGGCGATGACGCGACCCGCGTCACGCTCGGCGATGGCAGCGTGATCGACGCCAGCCTGCTGGTCGCCGCCGACGGCGCCAAGTCGAAGCTGCGCGAACGCGCCGGCATTGCCACCTATGGCTGGGACTACGACCAGTCCGGCATCGTCGTCATGGTCGAGCACGAGCGCGACCACCATGGCTGCGCCGAGGAGCATTTTTTGCCCGCGGGGCCGTTTGCGATCCTGCCGCTGACCGGCCGCCGCTCGTCGCTGGTGTGGACCGAAAGCCGCGCCGACGCGGCCAAGATCGTGGCGCTGTCCGCCAAGGAATTCCAGGCCGAGCTGGAGACGCGGTTCGGGCTGCGGCTCGGCGAGGTCAAGCCGCTGGATGCGCCCAAGGCGTTTCCGCTCGGCTATTTCGTGGCGCAATCCTTCATCGCGCCGCGGCTGGCGCTGATCGGCGACGCCGCCCATGTGATTCACCCGATCGCCGGGCAGGGCCTCAATATGGGCCTGCGCGACGTGGCGGCGCTGGCCGAAGTGGTGGTCGATGCGGCGCGGCTCGGGATCGATCCGGGACAAGCCGACGTGCTGGAGAACTACCAGCGCTGGCGGCGGTTCGACACCATGGCGATGGGCGTCGCCACCAACGGGCTGAACCTGCTGTTCTCCAACAAATCGCCGCTGCTGCGCAGCGTCCGCGACATCGGCCTCGGCATCGTCGACCGGCTGCCGCCGCTGAAGGACGTCTTCATCCGCCAGGCCGCCGGTCTCACCGGCGACACCCCGCGCCTGCTGAAGGGCGAGGCGCTGTAGACGGCTCTGCGGGCCGAACCATCAGGTCGCGGCCGAAAACTGGACCATGGACCGGTCGACCGGCGCCTGTGAGCTCCTGGCGGCCTCTTGTTGTCCCAGAAAGAATTTCCATATATTCTTTCTCAGGCAAGACGGAGGCGGAGATGATCGCAGCGTCAAATCCAGAACGTTTGGTTTCGCCCATGAACACCGAGGTCGACGCCGGGGTGGTCCTGACCAAGGCCACCGTCAGAGCGGCCGAACGGCTAGGGCTGTCGCAGAAGGTGCTGAGCAACGTCATCGGCCTGTCCGAGTCGGTGATCTCGCGGATGAAGAGCGGCGATTACGTGCTCGACCGCGGCAAGGCCTTCGAACTCGCCGCACTGTTCGTTCGGCTGTATCGCTCGCTGGACGCGATCGTCGCCGGCGACGAGACCGCCGCGCGCAAATGGATCAAGGCGGAGAACCTCGCGCTGCGGGGAACGCCAGTCGAACTGATCCAGAAAGTCCAGGGCCTGTTTCATGTCGTCCAGTACCTGGATACGCGACGCGCTCCGGTCTGAGGCGGCCCGGCTCTCCGGCCGGTTCTGGCGGATCGTCGAGGCGCAGCATCAGTCGGCGACGATGAAGCTGACGGATTCGCTCGACGAGCAGGCGCTGCTGGAAGACATCATCGAGGACACCAAGCCGCCGATCCCGCCGGATTGCGACGGTCTCGACTTCCTGCTGATGACGCCGTTCCGCTACAGCGCCACAAACCCCTGGGGTTCTCGCTTTCGCCGCCCGAACGCCGATACGGGCGTGTTCTACGCCTCCGGGCACCCCGCCACGGCGATCGCCGAAGCGGTGTTTCATCGCCTGCGGTTCTTTGCGGAGTCGCCCGACACGCCGTGGCCGCAAAACCCGGCCGAGCACACCGCCTTCGCCGTCCTGCTCGAATCCGACCGCGCGCTCGATCTGGCTACGCTACCGCCACCCGAGCTGGCGCCGCTGATGCGACGCGACGACTACGCCGCCGCGCAATCGTTCAGCGACGCGGCGCGGGCCGCTGGGGCGGACATCATCAAATACCCGTCGGTGCGTGATCCGCAGGGCGGCGCCAATGTCGCGGTGCTGTCGCCCCGCGCCTTCCATAGTAAGGCGCCGGTCGATCGCCAGACCTGGCGCATCCATTTCGACCGCAACGGCGCCCGCGCCTTCTGCGAAGCGCCGCGCGGCTCGCTCGCGTTCGGCCGCGATGCCTTCGATGCCGATCCCCGGATGCGCGGGTTCGTGTGGGATCGCTGACCGGCAACTCCGCGTCGGCCGGCTCACGCCTTGCTGCGGCGCAACAGCTGGTGCGCCAGGCCGGGACCTCGCCGCCCGATCAACTCCCGCTGAGAACGCGGCCTCCGGAGAACGCCGCATTGCCTGCACCCGTCCATCCCATTATCAGGGATGCCATGACGCTGACCGAACTCGCCAACCCGACCCGGTTCCTGACGCTGGCTGGCCGCCTGCTGCCGTGGCTGGCGGGTGCCACCGCGCTGTTGCTGACCGTCGGGCTGGTGCAGTCGATGCTGGCGCCGGACGACTACCAGCAGGGCGCCACCGTCAAGATCATGTTCGTGCATGTGCCGAACGCCTGGCTGTCGATGTTCGTCTGGGGGGTGATGAGCGTCGCGGCGCTCGGTACACTGGTGTGGCGGCATCCGCTCGCCGACGTCGCCGCCAAGACCGCCGCCCCGATCGGCGCCGCCTTCACCTTCCTGGCGCTGCTCACCGGCTCGCTGTGGGGCCGGCCGATGTGGGGCACCTATTGGGAATGGGACGCCCGGCTGACCTCGATGCTGATCCTGTTCCTGATGTATCTCGGCCTGATCGCGCTGTGGCGCGCGGTCGAGGACCCGTCGCGGGCGGCGCGCGCCGCCGCGGTGCTGACGCTGGTCGGCGCGATCAATCTGCCGATCATCAAATTCTCGGTCGATTGGTGGAATACGCTGCACCAGCCGGCCTCGGTGGTGCGGATGGGCGGGCCGGCGCTGGACCAGTCGTTCCTGATTCCGCTACTGGTGATGGCGCTCGGCTTCTCGCTGCTGTTCCTGACCCTGCACGTCGCCGCGATGCGCAACGAGATCCTGCGCCGCCGGGTGCGCACGCTGCAGATGCTGCAGGCCAGCCGCGCCGAGGCGGCGTGATGTTCGGTCGCTATGCGGAGTTCATCGTCTCGTCCTACGCCGCGGTCGCGATCGTGGTCGTGCTGCTGATCGTCTGGGTGGTGCTCGATTATCGCCGCCAGAAGGCGCGGCTGCGTGAGCTCGAGGCGCGCGGCGCCACCCGGCGCTCCGGCCGCAGCGCAACGGATCTGTCATGAGCACGCCCGTCACCGACACCCCCTCGCCGACGCGGCGCTCCCTGATGGTGGCGCTGCCGCTGCTGGTGTTCGCGGGACTCGCGGCGCTGTTCTGGATCCGGCTCGGCGACCGCGACATTTCCAAGATCCCTTCGGCGCTGATCGGCCGCGAGGTACCGCAGACCGAGCTGCCGGCGCTCGACGCGCTCACGCGCGACGGCGCGGCGGTGCCGGGGCTGGGGCCGGCGCAGTTCAAGGGCAAGGTCAGCGTCGTCAATGTCTGGGCGTCGTGGTGCGTGCCGTGCCACGACGAGGCGCCGCTGCTGACTGCGCTCGGCGACGACAAGCGCTTCCAGATCGTCGGCATCAACTACAAGGACAGGCCCGACAACGCCCGCCGCTTCCTCGGCCGCTACGGCAATCCGTTCGCCGCCGTCGGCGTCGACGCCAGCGGTCGTGCCGCGATCGAATGGGGCGTCTACGGCGTGCCGGAGACCTTCGTGGTCGGCCGCGACGGCAAGATCGCCTACAAGCTGGTCGGCCCGATCACGCCGGACAATCTCGACAAGGTGTTGAAGCCGGAAATCGAGAAGGCGCTGGGAAAGTCCTAGAGTAGCCGCGTTCATCCGCAGCCCCTCCCCCACCGCAGCGAACTCCCTCTCCCGCCTGCGGGAGAGGGCTGGGGTGAGGGCGACGCGAGCACGGACTCAGTGATGCGTTGATAGGAGTGCCCTCACCCGCCGCGCTTCGCGCGTCGACCTCTCCCGCAAGCGGGAGAGGTGCGCCGTGCCGCGCCGATAGCTCATCCCCGCAAATAATCATCAGCGTTTATCGGCGGTTCATGTGGCGGCCATGGCCCCGCCATGAATCGACGGCTAGCTTCGAGGCGTTACTAACAACGTCCGTGGAGGACACCCCGATGCGACCTTTGAATTTGCGCCACCTCACCCTCGCCCCGCTCGCCGCCGCGCTGGCCTTCGGCCTGCTCGCCAGCGGCCCCGTGATGGCTCAGGGCACCCAGACCGCGCCCGCCGCCGACAAGATGGCGCCGCCGGCGGCGACCAAGACCTCGCCGACCGCAGGTGCCAAGACCGAACTGCTGGACATCAACACCGCCACCGCCGACCAACTCGACGCGCTGCCCGGGGTCGGCAAGGCCTATTCCGCCGCGATCATCAAGGGCCGCCCCTACAAGGCCAAGGACGAGCTGGTGTACAAGAAGATCCTGCCCGAGAAGACCTATGAGGGCATCAAGGACAAGATCATCGCCAAGCACAAGAGCTGAGCGAACTACTCTCGGCCCACTGGTCGACGACAAGCCTCGTGCTTGCACAACGAGTCATTGCCGGGCTCGACCCGGCAATCCATCTTCTTCAGAAGGATGGATGCCCGGGTCGAGCCCGGGCATGACGGCGGTGGAGTTGGCGATGCCGGGTCATGCCCGGCAATGACGGCCCAAAACTACCGTCCCGAAACTACCGCCCCGAGACGTCGCCTTCCTCGGCGGCGCTCTGCTCCAGCGTCGCGGGGGCGACCTGGTAGCGCTTGGTCAGCGGCATCTGCGCGAAGGCAAACAGCATGGTCAGCGGGATCATGCCGAACACCTTGAAGTTGACCCAGAAGTCGGTCGACTGCGTGCGCCACACCGCCTCGTTGAGCACCGCCATCGCGAGGAAGAACAGCGCCCAGCGCAGCGTCAACTTGCGCCAGCCTTCCGGCGTCAGGTTGAACACCTGATCGAACATGATGGCGATGAAGGAGCGGCCGAACAAGAGCCCGCCGCCGAGCACCGCGCCGAACAGCGCGTAGACGATGGTCGGCTTCATCTTGATGAAGGTCTCGTCGTGCAGCACCAGCGTCAGCGTGCCGAACACCAGCACCACGACGGCGGTGACGATCGCCATCAGCGGCACGTGTTTGGTCACCACATAGGACGCGATGATCGCCGCGATCACCGCCACCATGAAGGCTCCGGTGGCGGCGAACAGATGCCACTTCGCATTGACGACGAAGAACACCAGCAATGGCCCAAGCTCGGTGGCGAGCTTGAACAGCGGATGCGGCTGGTTGTTCGGCAGGGTCTCGTTGGTCATGTGGTCTCCGTGCCGGCGATCGCCTGGGCGAAATCGCGCGCGGTGAACGGCGCCAGATCCTCGACGCCTTCGCCGACGCCGATGAAATGCACCGGCAATTTGTGCTTCTCGGCGATCGCGACGAGAATCCCGCCGCGCGCGGTGCCGTCGAGCTTGGTCATCACCAAGCCCGTCACGCCGGCGGTCTTGGTGAAGGCCTCGACCTGCGACAGCGCGTTCTGGCCGACGGTGGCGTCGAGCACCAGCAGCACCGCATGCGGCGCGGTGTCGTCGACCTTCTTGATCACCCGCACCACCTTGCCGAGTTCGTTCATCAGCTCGGTGCGGTTCTGCAGCCGGCCCGCGGTGTCGATCAGCAGCACGTCGCGGGCTTGTTCTTTGGCCGTGGTCAGCGCGTTGAACGCCAGACTGGCCGAATCCGAGCCCTGCGCGCCGGCGATCACCGGCGTGCCGGTGCGCTCGCCCCAGACCTTGAGCTGCTCGATCGCCGCGGCCCGGAAGGTGTCGCCCGCCGCCATCATCACCTTGTGGCCTTCGGCCGCATAGCGCGCCGACAGCTTGCCGATCGTGGTGGTCTTGCCGGAGCCGTTGACGCCGACCACCAGCACCACGAACGGCTTCTTGGCGCGGTCGATCACCAGGGGCTTGGCTACCGGCGCCAGCACCTTCTCGACCTCGGCGGCGACGATCTCCTTGACGTCGCCGGCCGAGATCATCTTGTCGTAGCGGCCCTCGCCGACCGCGTCCGAAATCCGCGTCGCCACCTCGGTGCCGAGGTCGGCGCGCAGCAGCACGTCCTCGATCTCGTCGAGCATCGCCCGGTCGAGCTTGCGCTTGGATATGAATTCGGACAGCGCCGTGCCGATCGAGCTCGACGTGCGCTTCAGTCCGCTGGACAGCCGCCGCCACCAGCTCGGTTTCGCATTTTCCGGAGTGTCACTCATCAGGGCGCTGTGTTAGCCGTTTCGCGTCATGAACGAAAGCCACACCGATCAATTCGACGTGCCGGAACTGTCGGCGGAGGACATTCAGTCGCGGGTGCTGCATCGCGACGGGCTGATGCTGGTGATCGACAAGCCGCCCGGCCTGCCGGTGCATCGCGGCCCGAAGGGCGGGCCCAATCTGGAAACCTCGTTCGAGTTCCTGCGGTTCGGCCTGCCGCGCCCGCCGGTGCTGGCGCATCGGCTCGACCGCGACACCTCCGGCTGTCTGGTGCTCGGCCGCCACCGCAAGGCCACCGCCACGCTGGGGCTGCTGTTCAAGCACAGCAAGATTTCCAAGACCTATTGGGCGATCGTGGAGGGCGGGCCTCTGGAGGACCAGGGCACCATCGACCTGCCGATCGGCCGCCTCAACGCCGAGCGCGGCTGGTGGCAGAAGATCGATCCGGAAGGCCTGCCGTCGCTGACGAAATGGACGGTGCTGGGGAGGTCCTTCTCCCCTCCCCCTTGCGGGGCGGGAGCCTGCCCCGGACTTGATCCGGGGGCGGGGGTCGACAACGGGAGCCTCGCTTCGGGGCACCCTCACCCCAACCCTCTCCCGCAAGCGGGAGAGGGGGCTCGCAGTGCTGGGGGCGCTGCTGCGGCCTCATCTCCGGCGCAGGCAGAAGACCCGCCGCCTCTCACCTGGCTCGCGCTGGAGCCGATCACCGGGCGGACGCATCAATTGCGGGTGCATTGTGCGGCGATGGGCTGGCCGATCTTCGGCGACAACATCTACGGCAACGGCCCGCGCTTCGGCGAGCCGAAGTTGCATCTGCACGCCCGCGAGATCACCATCCCGCTGTCGCGCAACAAGCCGCCGGTGGTGGTGACGGCGCCGCCGCCGCCGCACATGCATCCGCGGCTGGCGGCCTGCGGGTGGACGGGCGTGTAGTTCGAAGTGGTTAGTACGAGGACCAACCGTCATCCCCGCGAAGGCGGGGATCCAGTATTCCAGGGCGCTGCTAGTTACTAACAGACGGCTGCTCTGGGATACTGGGTCGCCCGGTCGAGCCGGGCGATGACGTGGGAATGCGGGGAGACGCAGCGGCTCATCGCTCAGCATGACAAGCGCTAAACAATCAGTCGTACTCCATCGTGCCCGCGGATCGCCATCGTCCGCACGTCGCCCGGCGCCACGCCCGCAATCGCCACCGGGATGAAATGCTCGGTGCGGCCTTGCGCAGCACTTTCGATCAGCACGGCGCGGGTGGCGCCGATCTCCGCCGCAAGGCGTTTCTGCAACGCCGCCTCGCCGGCGGCGCGGAGTTGCGCGGCCCGTTGGCGCACGACGCGGCCGTCGAGCTGCGGCATCCGGGCGGCCGGGGTGCCGGGGCGTTTCGAATAGGGAAATACGTGGAGGAAGGTCAGGCCGCACTCCGCGACGAGATCGAGTGAGCGTTGGAACATCGCGTCGGTCTCGGTCGGGAAGCCCGCGATCAGATCGGCGCCGAGCGCGATGTCGGGGCGCAGCCGGCGGACCTCGTCGCAGAAATCAATTGCATCCTGCCGCGCGTGCCGCCGCTTCATCCGCTTCAGGATCAGATCGTCGCCGGCCTGTAGCGACAGATGCAGATGCGGCATCAATCGCTCTTCGCTGGCGAGCGCATCGAGCAGGTCGCGATCGGCCTCGATGGAATCGATCGAGGAGATCCGCAGCCGCCGCAGTTCGGGGACGTGGCGCAGCACCTTCTTCACCAGCGTGCCGAGCTTCGGTGTGCCCGGCAGGTCGGCGCCGTAGCTGGTGAGATCGACGCCGGTCAGCACGATCTCGGCATGGCCGCGTTCGGCCAGCGCGCGGACCTGATCGACCACCGCGCCGACCGGCACCGAGCGGGAGTTACCACGACCATAGGGGATGATGCAGAAGGTGCAGCGATGGTCGCAGCCGTTCTGCACCTGCACGAACACCCGCGGCAGGCCGCTCTGGTAACCGTCCACGAGATGCGGCGCCATCTCGCGCACCGCCATGATGTCGGCGACCGCGATTTTCTCTTCATTGCCGAGCCCGAACGCATCGGCGTCGAACGCCGCGCGCGCTTCGCGCCAGGCCTCCGTGCGGATCTTGTCGTCATTGCCGATGACGCGATCGACCTCGTCCATCGCGGCGAAGGTCGCCGGTTCGGTCTGCGCCGCGCAGCCGGTGACGACGATGCGCGCGTCCGGCCGCGCGCGCTTGAGCTTGCGGATCGACTGCCGCGCCTGCGCCACGGCCTCATTGGTCACGGCGCAGCTATTGACGACGATCGTCTCGGTAAGGCCGGCGCCCTCCGCCTCGCGGCGGATCACTTCGGATTCGAAGGCGTTGAGGCGGCAGCCGAAGGTGACGATCTCGACCGGCATCAGGCGGCGGTCGTGTCACACGCGCCGACGAACAGCGCCGGATCGAACCGGCCCTCGAATTCGAGCTCGGCGCCGCCGGTCATCAGCACGTGATCGTCGCCCTCGCGCCATTCGATCGTGAGCTTGCCGCCCGGCAGCGTCATCTCGACGATTCGGTCGGTCCGCCGCAGCCGCGCGGCGGCGACCGCGGTGGCGCAGGCGGCCGAGCCGCAGGCGCGGGTCAGCCCGGCGCCGCGCTCCCAGGTCCGCATCGTGATGTGCTGGCGATCGACGATATGGGCGAGCGTGATATTGGCGCGCTCCGGAAAGATCGGGTGATTCTCCAGCAGCGGTCCGAATTGGCCGAGATCGTAGGCGTGGATGTCGTCGACCCAGAAGATCGCATGCGGATTGCCCATGCTGACCACCGAGGGCGTGTGCAGGATCGGCGCGTCGATCGGGCCGATCTGCAGTTCGATGCCGCGGGTGTCGCGGAATTCCTCGGCGAGCGGAATGTCCTGCCAGCCGAATTTCGGCGCGCCCATGTCGACGGTGAACAGGCCCTCGGCGGGGCCGCGCCAGCAATTGAGCAGGCCGGCGCGGGTCTCGAAGGTCAGGCCCTGCTGGTCGGAGCCGGCGAACAGCTGCCGCGCGACGCAGCGCATGCCGTTGCCACAAGCGCCGGATTCGGAGCCGTCATTGTTGTAGATCCGGACGAAGGCTTCGGTGCCGGGCAGCCGCGCCGGCTGCAGCAACATCAGTTGATCATAAGGCACATGCGCCGCCACCGCGCGGGCATCGTCCGGCGTCACCGGCGCGGGCTGGTCGCGCAGATCGACCACGACGATCTCGTTGCCGATGCCGTTCATCTTGGCGAAAAGGCGATTGTCCAGCGCGCTCATGATCCGGTCCTTGTCGGGGCCTATATGGCGAAGCACGGCGGTTTTGACCAGTCCGGCGGCGCGCGTCGGCAGACCGCCACAGTCAGGCCACACGCCGATCGCAAGGGACGAAAGCGGCTGCCGGATGTTATGAAGGACGCCGGGATCGCGATCCGCCGGGCGTCGAGGATCGCAGGGACAGGGCCATCCGCTCGCGGCCAGGGAGACATTGGAATGAACCGCCCCCGCTTGTTTCACGCCAGCCTGCGCGGGCTGGCATCGGCCGCCGCGCTGATGCTGGTCACGGCCGCCGCGTCGGCGCAGACCGAGACCAAACCCGCCGATCCGGCGCCGCCGCCTGCCGCCACGACGCCCGCACCTGAAGCCGCGCCGGCCCCCGCGACTCCTGCGCCGGCGCCTGCGCCGCCCGCGACCGAAACTCCGGCGCCGCCGCCGCCCGCGGCCGAGGCGCCTGCGGTGCCGCCGGTGTCGAAGGTGCAGAGCGCCGATCCGTTCGGCGAGGAGATCACGCTGGAGCCGAAGACCGCGGTGATCCTCAAGGGCAAGGCCAATTGGGACAACGCGTTCGAGAGTCTGATCGAGGCGTTCAAGTCAGTGACGGCGCTGCTCGCCAAGCAGGGCATCAAGTCGAACGGCAATCCGATGATCGTCTACACCTCGACCGACGACAACGGCTTCACCTTCCAGGCCGAGATCCCGGTGCCCGAAGCGCCGAAGAATCTGCCCCAGACGATGAGCATGGGGACGACGCCCGACGGCAAGGCGCTGAAATTCGTCCATCGCGGCTCCTACGACAACATGGACAACACCTACGAGGCGATCACCAACCATCTCGACGAGAAGAAACTGGAAGCCAAGGACACCTTCGTCGAGGAATACACCACCGATCCGCTGACCACCGCGGAAGACAAGCTCGTGATCAACGTCTATGTGCCGATGAAATGACGATGCCGTTCCGTTCTGTGATCGCCGCCGCTCTGGTCGTCTCCGCTCTGGTTGTCGCCGCGCCGGCTTCGGCCCAATCCGCACCACCGTCCCCGCCATCGATCACCGTGACCGGCGAGGCGCAGAAATCGGTTGCGCCGGATATCGCCCAGATCGAGGCCGGCGTGTCCAATATGGCGAAGACCGCCCGCGCCGCCGCCGAGGCCAACAACGTCGCGATGGGCAAGGTGCTGCTCGAATTGAAGAACGCCGGCGTCGACGGCAAGGACACCCAGACCTCGCGGCTGTCGATCCAGCCGCAATATGCGTCGAACCGCTCGGGGCCGAGCGAGATCAACGGCTATCTGGCCAGCAATCTGGTGACCGTGAAGGTGCGCGACATCGCGCGGGTCGCCGGGCTGGTCGATACGCTGGTGACCGCCGGCGCCAACGAGATCCGCGGCATCGGCTTCCGGGTCGCCGATCCGTCGAAGCTGCTCGACGACGTCCGCGCCGAGGCGATCGCCGACGCCCGCCGCAAGGCCGAGGTCTATGCCCGCGCCGCCGGCGTCACGCTCGGCGCGCCGCTGCTGATCTCGGAGGACACGCAGCAGGGCATCGCGCCGATGCGCAAGATGGTGGCGATGCAATCCGCCGCCACGCCGGTCGCCCCCGGCGAGGAGACGCTGAGCGTCAGCGTGACGGTGAGTTGGGCCATCAAGGCGCCGTAGTCTCATCGGCTATCGGCAGCTATCGGCGAAGAGGTTTTTATGATTCCGTCATTGCGAGCGCAGCGAAGCAATCCAGTTTGGCGAGCGCCGTCTGGATTGCTTCGTCGCGGAGCCTGTGCTCGGACGGCGCGGAGCGCCGATCCGGGTGCTCCTCGCAATGACGAGAGCGTATCCCTCGCCCAGTGCAATCGAATTTCCGTCAGATTTCGAAAACCTGCCCCGGCTTCAGCACCGGAAAGCGCTCGCGCGGCACCGCAGCGGCGTCGAGCGCCGCATACAGTTCCAGCTCCGGCGCATCGATCGCCTCGTCGGTGAGCTGGAAGGTGCCGTGATGGTTCGCCAGCGCCTGCCGGGCGCCGCAATCCGCCAGCGCCATCACGGCGTCGGCGGGGTTCATGTGCTGGTCCTTCATGAACCAGCGCGGCGCATAGGCGCCGATCGGCAGGATCGCCAGCCGCAGCGGCGCGTGCGCCTCGCGGACGTTACGGAAGTGCCGGCCGTCGCCATAGCCGGAATCGCAGACGACGTAGATCCTGCCGGCCGGCGTCTCCAGGACGAACGACGCCCACAGCGCGCGATTGCGGTCGAACGGGCCGCGCGCGGTCCAGTGCCGGGTCGGCACCAGCGTCACGGCGACGCCGGGCCCGAGCTCGACGCGGTCGCGCCAGTCATAGGCCTCGGCGCGGATCGCGCTGTCGTGCGAAGCCATCGTCAGATCGTTGCCGAGCGGCGTGATCACCCGCGGTGCATGCTGCGCGGCGAGCCGCGACAGCGTCGCCAGGTCGAGGTGATCGTAGTGGCCGTGCGACACCAGCACGATGTCGATCTTGGGCAGCTTGTCGAACGCGATGCCGGGATCGTTGTGCCGCTTGGGGCCGGCGAAGCTGACCGGCGACACCCGCTCCGACCACACCGGATCGACCAGGATATTGAGCCCGCCGGTCTGAATCAGCCAGCTCGCATGACCGACGAAACTCAGCCGCGCCCTGGCGCCTTCGACGCGCGGCGGCGGGGTGTCGGCGAACGGGCTCGGCGCCCAGTCCGGCCATTTGGCCGGCTTGGTGGTGAAGCGCCAGCGCAGCACGTCGAGCCACCCCTTCGGCGCCGCGCCGTCGCGATCGAAGAAGCGCTCGCCGTCGAAATGATCGGTGATCGGGCCTTTGTAGGAGGTCATGCGGGAAACCCAGAACGAGGAAAGCCCGGCCGTGGCGGCGAGGGCGGCGAGGCTCGCCAGCAACGTTCGGCGCGAGATCGGGTTCATCGGCTCATGCGATCAGCGCGACGTCTTCGGACTTCGCCGCGCGCGCCAGCGCCTTGTCGAGCGTCGCCAGCTCGATTCGCTCGCGTTGCGCCAGTTCGAGATAGGCGGCGTCGTAGAAGGTCAGGCGATGGCGCTGGGCCAACGTGATGAGAGAGCGGTCGTCAGGAATTGGAGCAATCTCGATCGCCACAAGATTGAGTTGCAGTAAAAAGCTCTCGAGACGTGGAAGCTCCAATCGCTTACGGCGAACTGCCACCAGCAATGCATTTCGTGTTTCGAACCACCAGTGAGCTGGAACGATTGCGGTCGCGATTCTCGAAAGATCGAATGCTCTATCCGCTATAGCCGAAGCTTCGTCCTGCATGCACCACGACACGGCAACGGACGCGTCGACAACGAAGCGCACGTTAGCTCCGTCCCTCGTCGCGCCAGGACAGGATCTCTTCCACAGTGGCACGCGGCGCGGTCTTTCGGAGCTCGCGAATTTCTTCGATCGCTCGGCGAGCTTCTTCTCTTCTGCTCTCGTCGAACGGCGGCGCGATGTCGAACGATTTTGCCCCATCTCGGCTGATCGTGACCGTCTCGCCGCGCTCGACCTCGTCGAGCAGCTCCGCGATGTTGGCGCGCGCATCCGCCAGGCTGACGTGCTTCATGACTTTCGACCTCTGTTAAGTCACCGATATATAGCAGTTTTCCGTCCGCCCGGCAGTCCCGTCGAAAGCGCCAAATGCCGCAATTCTTGACTTCGGCGCGGCGTCGCGTCTAGATGCCCGCGAAATCTCGGAAAGTTTTCTTTTCGATCCGCCGACCGGCCCTCGAGACCGGAGGTCAACGCCCGACAGCGCGATGCGCCCTCGGGCGCCATAAGTGTTTGCTTCTGTAGGCCTTTCACCGGAAGGCCGTCGCTGGAACTGGGCCGATGTTCGACAATCTGTCGGAAAAGCTGGGTGGGATTCTCGATCGGCTGACCGGGCGCGGGTCGCTGAGCGAGGCCGATGTCGATGCGGCGATGCGCGAGATCCGCCGCGCGCTGCTCGAGGCCGACGTCGCGCTCGAAGTGGTGCGCTCGTTCACCGACAAGGTCCGCGAGCAGGCGGTCGGCGCCACCGTCGTCAAATCGGTCAAGCCCGGCCAGATGGTGGTCAAGATCGTCAATGACGAGCTGATCGCCATGCTGGGCTCCGACAGCCAGGCGATCGACCTCAATGCCGTGGCGCCGGTGCCGATCATGATGGTCGGCCTGCAGGGCTCGGGCAAGACCACCACCACCGCCAAGCTGGCGCGCCGGATGACCAGCCGCGACAAGCGCAAGGTGCTGATGGCGTCGCTCGACGTCTATCGCCCGGCGGCGATGGAGCAGCTCGCGGTGCTCGGCCGCGACCTTTCGATCGACACGCTGCCGATCGTCGCCGGGCAGAAGCCGCCGGATATCGCGCGGCGCGCGATGGAAGCCGGACGGCTCGGCGGCTACGACGTGGTGCTGCTCGACACCGCCGGCCGCACCACGCTCGACGAAGACATGATGACCGAGGCGGCCGAGATCAAAGCCGCCGCCAATCCGCACGAAGTGCTGCTGGTCGCGGACTCGCTGACCGGCCAGGACGCGGTCAATCTGGCGCGCGCCTTCGACGAACGCGTCGGCCTCACCGGCATCGTGCTGACGCGGATCGATGGTGACGGCCGCGGCGGCGCGGCGTTGTCGATGCGCGCGGTCACCGGCAAGCCGATCAAGCTGATGGGCACCGGCGAAAAGACCGATGCGCTGGAAGATTTCCACCCGAGCCGGATCGCCGGCCGCATCCTCGGCATGGGCGACGTCGTCTCGCTGGTCGAGAAGGCCGCCTCGACGCTCGACGCCGAGAAGGCCGCCGCTGCCGTCGAGAAGATGCGCAAGGGCAAGTTCGACCTCGCCGACATGCGCGAACAGCTCGAGCAGATGACCAAGATGGGCGGCATCGGCGGGCTGATGGGCATGATGCCCGGCATCTCCAAGATGAAGAACCAGATCGCCGCCGCCGGCGTCGACGACAAGATCCTCAAGCGCCAGGTCGCGATCATCGATTCGATGACCCGCGAGGAGCGCAAGAACCCCGACATCCTCAAGGCCAGCCGCAAGAAGCGGATCGCCGCCGGCGCCGGCATCAAGGTCGAGGACGTCAACAAGCTGCTGAAAATGCACCGCAACATGGCCGACATGATGAAGGCCGTGGGCCGCGGCAAGGGCGGCCCGATGGCCGGCCTGGCGCAGGCGATGGGCTTCGGCGGCGGCTTGCCCTCGGCCGAGCAGATCAAGGCGATGCAGGACAAGATGCAGTCGGGCGAGATGCCCGGCGGGCTGCCCGAGCTGCCGAAGGATCTGCCGCCGAGCCTGCGTGGCGGCCTGCCCAATCTGCCCGGCCTCACGGGTCTTTCCGGCAAGCCGACCCTGCCCGGCCTCGGCGGCCTGTTCGGGAAGAAGAAATGACATGTTTGAATCCGCCTCTAATCTGGCAGTTCCGATCATATCCGCCCTTGCCTCGATCGGAGCTTCGGTGGTCTCAGCTAGCGTTTCCGTATGGGCATCAAGGCGCAGTGGCTCGCAAAAGCTTGCCGAAATGCGCGAGGCTTGGATCGACGATCTTAGGAATAAACTTGCTGAGTTCGTCGGTACGATGCATCGGATTATGAACGAGGCTGATACTTCAGTTACTAAGGAGCGGGAGATGCTTCTCAGGCAACTGAATTCGGATCTGATGCGAACCGAGAGCTATATCTCCATGAAAGTAAATCATGGAGAGGCAGTGTCGCAGCGACTGCTGGATTCTATGGCTCAGTCTCGCGGCTGCGCAGCATATATTTCGAACGGAGCGCGAGACCTCGTGGAACGAGCGCAGCTTCACTTGGATGAGATGCAGGCAATCAGTCGCTTGGTAATGAAGTCAGAGTGGAACCGTGTGAAGAATGACTTCATTCGACCAAGCAAGAGAATTCTAGAATCTCAGCAATCAAACCTTCAGCGCCAACTCGATCAAATTCCTAATAGTTGCGCGCCGTTCCAACCCAAAGGAGAAATACGTTAATGTCCGTCGTCATCCGCCTCGCGCGCGCTGGTACCAAGAAGCGCCCGTTCTATCACGTCGTCGTCGCCGATTCGCGCTTTCCCCGCGACGGCCGCTTCATCGAGCGGCTCGGTTACTTCAATCCGCTGATGGCGAAGGACAACGAGGCGCGCCTCAAGCTCGACCTCGACAAGGTCAAGGATTGGCTCGCCAAGGGTGCGCAGCCGTCCGACCGCGTCGCCCGCTTCCTCGACATCACCGGCGTCAAGAAGCGCGAAGCCCGCAACAATCCCGAAAAGGCGGTGCCGCGCAAGGAGCGCAAGGCCGCCGCCGAAGCCGCCGCCAAGAAGTAAGCGCGGATGCCGTCCGGGCCGATTTCCGTCGCCCGGCAAGTCTGCGTCGCGCGAATCGGCGCGCCGCACGGCGTGCGCGGCGCGATGCGGCTGTGGAGCTTCACCGCCGATCCGCTCGCCGTCGGCGACTACGGCCCGCTGTCGACCAAGGACGGCACACGCTCGTTCGAGATCGCCACCGCGCGCGCCGCCAAGGATCATCTGGTGGTGACGCTGAAGGGCGTCACCACGCGCGACGAGGCGGTGCGCCTCAACGGCCTCGAACTGTATGTGCCGCGCGACGCCCTGCCGCCGACCGAGGACGACGAGTACTATCACGCCGACCTGATCGGCCTGCCGGCGATCACGACGTCCGGCGAGCCGCTCGGCCGCGTGCTGGCGATCCACAATTTCGGCGCCGGCGACATCATCGAGATCGCGCCGGCTTCCGGCCCGACGCTGCTGCTGCCGTTCACCAACGCGGTGGTGCCGACGGTCGACCTCGCCGCCGGGCAGGTGATCATCGAACTGCCCGCCGAGATCGAGGGCGACACGCCGAACCATCCGGAGGCGTGAGGCGCGAGGCGGCATTGTTTCGCGGACGCGTCGCAACACTTATGATCGTCATCGCCGGGCTTGACCCGGCGATCCATCTTCTTGCGAAGGCGATGGATGCCCGGATCAAGTCCGGGCATGACGTCCGAATTCGCTGCACGGCCTACACATGACCTGGCGCGCCACCGTCCTCACGCTGTTTCCGGAGATGTTTCCCGGGCCGCTCGGCGTCAGCCTGGCGGGGCGGGGGCTGGCGGCCGGGCTGTGGGCGCTGGAGGCGCGCGACATCCGCGACTCGGCCACTGACCGACACCGTAGCGTCGACGACACCCCGGCCGGCGGCGGGCCCGGCATGGTGCTGCGCGCCGACGTGCTGGCGGCGGCGATCGACGCCGCCGATCCTGTGCCGGGCCGTCCCCGGCTGGTGATGAGCCCGCGCGGTCGGCCATTGACCCAGGCGCGCGTCGCGGAACTGGCGGCTGGGCCCGGCCCGCTGATCGTCTGCGGCCGGTTCGAGGGCATCGACCAGCGCGTGATCGACGCCCGGAACCTGGAGGAGGTCTCGATCGGCGACTACGTGCTGTCCGGCGGCGAGATCGCCGCGCTGGCGCTGATCGATGCCTGCGTCCGGCTGCTGCCCGGGGTGATGGGCAAGCTCGATTCCTCGGCCGAGGAGAGCTTTTCGGCCGGGTTGCTGGAATATCCGCAATACACAAGGCCGAAGAGTTTCGAGGGCCGTCCGATCCCCGAGATCCTGACCTCGGGCGACCACGCCAAGGTCGCCGCCTGGCGGCAGGCCGAGGCCGAGGCGCTGACCCGGGCGCGCCGGCCTGATTTGTGGGCCGCAAGATCTGTGGCAAGACCCGCCGCAAACGCCCCCGCAAAAGGCGAATCGCAAAAAACGCCAAAAAACAAGACGGACGGGTGACAAACCCCCAGGATTGCCGTATAGCACCGGCAAATCCGTGCAATGGCAGGACAGTGATCTTCGCGCAGCCCGCGCCGGGATGGTCGGGCGCGCCGCCGATGGAGAGTTACCGATGAACCTCATTCAGACGCTCGAAAAAGAGCAGTTCGACAAGCTGTCCGCCGGCAAGACGATTCCGGAATTCGGCCCCGGCGACACCGTCATCGTCAACGTGAAGGTCGTCGAAGGCGAGCGCTCGCGCGTGCAGGCCTATGAGGGCGTCTGCATCGGCCGCTCCGGCGGCGGCATCAACGAGAGCTTCACCGTCCGCAAGATTTCCTACGGCGAAGGCGTCGAGCGCGTGTTCCCGCTGCTGTCCCCGATGATCGACTCGATCAAGGTGGTGCGCCGCGGCAAGGTGCGTCGCGCCAAGCTGTATTACCTGCGCAACCTGCGCGGCAAATCGGCCCGCATCGTCGAAAAGAAGCAGGACCGCCCGGCCAAGGTCGCCGCCGGCGCCGCCGAGTAATTCCACCCCCATCCGGGTGACAGATAGCGCGGCCTTCGGGTCGCGCTTTTTTGTTGCGGCTGCCGTGCCGGCGCGCGCGACCTCGGTACATTGTCGGCCGCGCCTGACGTGCTATATGGATGGAATGTTTCCAGACAGCCCGCCCACCTTGCCGATCGTACTCGACGACCGCAGCCGCCTGCCATGGCGGTTCTTCGGGCGGCTGACGACGTCGGCGCTCGCGGCCTGAGCGCAAACGCTTTCGCGCGGTTGTCGCGCTGATGCGACGCACGCTTCCCAAACTCCGCTTCAAATTCCGGTTCGAGGACTGACACGATGTCCGCTGCAAAACCCACCACGCTGTACGACAAGATCTGGAACGACCATCTGGTGCACGAGGCCGAGGACGGCACCTGCCTGCTGTATATCGACCGTCATCTGGTGCACGAAGTGACCAGCCCGCAGGCCTTCGAAGGGCTGCGCACCGCCGGCCGCAAGGTCCATGCGCCGGAGAAGACGCTGGCGGTGGTCGATCACAACGTGCCGACCACCGATCGCTCCAAGCCTAATCCGGATCCGGAGAGCGCCGAGCAGATCGCCGCTCTGGCCGAGAACGCCCGCGACTTCGGCGTCACCTACTACAACGAGTTCGACAAGCGGCAGGGCGTGGTCCACGTCATCGGCCCGGAGCAGGGCTTCACGCTGCCCGGCACCACCATCGTCTGCGGCGACAGCCACACCTCGACGCATGGCGCGTTCGGCGCGCTGGCGCACGGCATCGGCACCTCCGAGGTCGAGCACGTCCTCGCCACCCAGACGCTGATCCAGAAGAAGGCCAAGAACATGCGCGTGACCGTCGACGGCGATCTGCCGGACGGCGTCACCGCCAAGGACATCATCCTGGCCATCATCGGCGAGATCGGCACCGCGGGTGGCACCGGCTACGTGCTGGAATACGCCGGCGATGCGATCCGCGCGCTGTCGATGGAAGGCCGCATGACGGTCTGCAACATGTCGATCGAAGGCGGCGCCCGCGCCGGCCTGATCGCGCCCGATGAGAAGGCCTATGCGTACTTGAAGGGCCGCCCGATGGCGCCGACCGGCGCCCATTGGGACGCCGCGATGCGCTATTGGGACACGCTGCGTTCCGACGAGGGCGCGCATTTCGACCACGAACTCCGGCTCGATGCCGCAGCGCTGCCGCCGATCGTGACCTGGGGCACCTCGCCCGAAGACGTCATCTCGGTCACCGGAAAGGTGCCGAACCCGGCCGACATCGCCGACGAGGCCAAGCGGCTCTCCAAAGAGCGCGCGCTGGCCTATATGGGGCTGACGCCGGGGACGAAGATCACCGACATCAAGATCGACCGGATGTTCATCGGTTCCTGCACCAACGGCCGGATCGAGGATCTGCGCGCCGCCGCCAAGGTCGCCGAGGGCAAGACCGTCAACGCCAATGTCAACGCCATCATCGTGCCGGGCTCCGGGCTGGTGAAGGAACAGGCCGAGGCCGAGGGGCTGGACAAGATCTTCGTCAAGGCCGGCTTCGAATGGCGTGAGCCGGGCTGCTCGATGTGCCTCGCCATGAACCCCGACAAGCTCGCCCCGGAAGAGCGCTGCGCCTCGACCTCGAACCGCAATTTCGAAGGCCGTCAGGGCTTCAAGGGCCGCACCCATCTGGTGTCGCCTGCGATGGCGGCGGCGGCGGCGATCGCCGGCCACTTCGTCGACATCCGCGACTGGCGCTGAGCAACGCAATCATTGCCGGGCTCGACCCGGCAACCGCTCTTCAGAAGAGCGATGGACCGCCGAATCAAGTCCGGCGGTGACGGTCGGAGCGATGATGGGATGAAACACAACAGGCGCCCCTCGGGCGCCTGTTGCGGTTTCAGCGGTCGCTGTGAGCTACCAGTACACCCGCCAGGCGCGGTGGTGGCGGTGGTGGTGCCGCCACGGCCGCAATTTGCAGACGCGACGCGGGCCGTAATAAGTGTAGACGATGCGGCAGAACCGGCGCGGGGCGTAGTAGCGCGGGCCGTAATACACCGGCGCGTAGTAGCGCGGCCCGTAATAGCCGTAGACGCGCGGGCGGACATAGTGCCGACGGACGCCGTAATGCGGCCGATAGCCGTAGTGACGCGGACCGAAGTGTCGCGGACCGACGAAGCGCGGGCCGCCGTAGAACTGCCGTTGATGGACGATCGGGCCGCGTCCGATGTGACCGCCGCCGCGATAGCCGCCGCCGTGGAATGCCGGGCGGAAACCGCCGCCGCGGAACCCGCCGCCATGATGAACTCCGCCGCCGCGGAAGCCACCACCGCCATGAAAGCCTCCGCCGCCGCGATGACCGCCGCCGCCGATCTGACCCACCACGGGAATCGGGGTCTCGGTCGCGACCTTGCTGGTGGTGGCGGTGGCCGGGCTCGCCGGCGACAGCGCCTGCGCGCGCGGCGCGGCGGCGATCGAGACGGCCAGAGCCGCGACGGTCGCGACCGCGATCGAGCCGATCCGGCTCAGCAGTGTGGTCCGATCGGAACGGCGTGGTGTGAGGATTCTCGCAGGCGCAATCATCGGCGCTCCCCCGGCGCCGTCACGCGGCGCGCTGACGAATTGGTTTTGTCGCTCCCACGCGCAGGCTAGGAGGCGCAAACTGAACGCGCCATGAATAGGCGCCGGCGGCAGCGCGCCGGCTTGCTACGCCGATCAGCCCGTGGCGCTTACCAGGATGGCTGGAGGCCGTAGCCGCCGAAGCCGAACGGGAAGAACGGCGCCATATCGTACGGACGATAGTAAGAGGGGCGCCCGTCGTAGCGCGGCGCGACGTAGCGCTGATGCGCGCCCCGGCGAGGATGCCGATGCGCGAATCGCCGGGCCTGGCGATGCGCATGGGCGCGGCCGCGATGCCGCGCGCTGAACTCGGTCGCGGCCATCGCGCGCGCCTCGCCGGCCTGTGCGGCGCGCGGTGCGCTCACCGTCGAGGGCTGCGCCGCCACTGCCGGCATCACCACTTCCGGCATCGCGCCGAGCACGGCCGCAACGATCGTTGCTGCTATCCAACATCGCATCGCATCATCCTCCGCCGCATGACCGATCGCATTGCCGTCATGGTAGCGCGACGCGCGTCATCGCGACAGCCGAAACACAAACAGGCCCGAACAACGGGCCTGTTTGCTGAACAAGAGGTTCAGATTCGCGCGGCGATCAACGCCAGTGGCGGCGATAATGGTGGCGCGGCCCGTAGTGCCGGTGCGGGCGATGCATGTGACGGCGGTAGGCGCGGTGGTGGCGGTAGCGAGGGTGATGCCGATAGCCGCGGTGATGACGGTACTGCACTTCGCTGGCTTCGGGGATCACGTCGCGCTGAACCGTGGTGGCGAGCCCGGCGCTCGACATCGGCGCGGCCTGCGCGCGATCGGCCGGGGCGGCGATCAGCAGCAATCCCGCGATGGCGGCGAGACCGGAGAGCTTCAGAATCTTCATTGATCAGTTCCTTGGTTCGAGATGCGCTTCGTCCAGCGTGATGCGGCTTGGTGTCGATCACCGCAGAGCGACCGGCGTCGCTCGTGATCATGCTGAGGCGCGTGGCGTGAATGCGGAGTGAATGCGTCCCGCGCTGGTGAATGCGCAGAGTGTCGCCGTGGTTCCTGAGATCGGGAGAATTGAAGCGTGCGCCAGCAACAGTTCCGCTGCTACGCGTCTCGCGACGGGATGCGCGCGAAGACCAGCGCGGCCGGCGTGGCGGTGCTTGTCAGCCGCGGCGCCAGTAACAGTTCATCCGCGGCGTGATCACGGTTCCGCTCGGGCGATATTCCTGCACATAGGTCGCGGTGCATTCGCGCACGGCATTGCGGCCGGGAAAATAGCGCGGATAGACGTCGTCGCCCGGGGCCACGCGCGGATAGATCCGCAGCCGGCGCGGCGGGCGCCGCTCTTGCGCGGACATATCGGTCAGGGGCGCGGCGGCGGCCGAAGCCTGCGGCCGGGATGTCTGCGCCTGCGCCGGTTCCGCGGCCTGCAGCAGCAGCGCTGCGGCCAGCGCCGCTGCCGCCAGCCCCGCCGTGTTGGTCATCCGTCGGATCATCACAACCGCCCCGTCCCCGTGTCGCCGCCGGCAAAGTCCCCGATCGGCGCGCCGCCGTCAACCGCAGCAATCTGCCGCCTTTGCCGAACGCCCCGCCATCCCCTACAACGCCACCATGTGGATCACCGCCAAGGCGCCCTCGCTCGCCGAGTTCGAGGAGATGGCGCACGAGATGTTCGGCAAGCTGCCGCGGGAGTTTCGCGCCCTGTGCGAGGGCGTGATCATCCGCGTCGACGACTTCCCGACCGACGAGGTGCTGGATGAGCTCGGCGCCCAGACCGAATACGACCTGCTCGGGCTGTTCCAGGGCATCGGCCTGCCGCAGCGCTCCAGCCAGGACATCGCGCCGATGCCGAACATGATCTGGCTGTATCGCCGGCCGATCCTGGATTACTGGGCCGAGAACGACGAGACCCTGGGCCACATCGTCAGCCACGTCCTGATCCACGAAATCGGCCACCATTTCGGCCTGTCCGACGACGACATGGAAGAGATCGAGGCGCAGGTGGCGGACTGACAGGCCCGCTCCTCCGTCATTGCGAGGCGCACCCGGATCGGCGCTGTGCGCCGTCCGGGCACAGGCTCCGCGACAAAGCAATCCAGCCCAGTGCACGGCGCTCTGGATTGCGTCGCTTCGCTCGCAATGACGAGTGGGCTGAGCCCCCGCGTCACCCAGCCTCCCGAAAGAATCGCCTTGGAACGCTGGGCCGGGCCGGCTAAAATCCGGCCTCAATCTGGGAAAATCGCATGGACAAGTTCACCACGCTGGAAGGCGTCGCGGCGCCGCTGAAGATCATCAATGTCGACACCGACATGATCATCCCCAAGCAGTATCTGAAGACCATCAAGCGCACCGGCCTCGGCAAGGGCCTGTTCTCGGAACAGCGCTACCAGGACGACGGCAGCGAGAACCCGGACTTCATCCTCAACAAGCCGGCCTATCGCAGCGCCAAGATCCTGGTCGCCGGCGACAATTTCGGCTGCGGCTCGAGCCGCGAACACGCCCCCTGGGCGCTGCTGGATTTCGGCATCCGCTGCGTGATCTCGACCTCGTTCGGCGACATCTTCTACAACAATTGCTTCAAGAACGGCGTGCTGCCGATCCGCGTGTCGCAGGACGATCTCGACAAGCTGTTCGACGACGCCGAGCGCGGCTCCAACGCCACCGTGACCATCGACCTGCCGGCGCAGGAAATCCGCGGCCCGGACGGCGGCACGGTGAAGTTCGAGATCGACCCGTTCCGCAAGCACTGCCTGATCAACGGCCTGGACGACATCGGGCTGACGCTCGAGAAGAAAGCCTCGATCGACAGCTACGAAGACAAGCTCAAGACCGAACGCGCCTGGGCGTGATTTATACCTCTGCCCGCGCGCGGGGAGAGGTCGACCGGCGGAGCGCAGCGAAGCCGGTCGGGTGAGGGGGCGTTTCCGCGAGGCCGAGACTCAGTGCCCGCGTCGCCCCCACCCCAACCCTCTCCCCGCAAGAGCGGGGCGAGGGAGCAGGCTGCGGCTGTTGCGACGCCGTGCCGTCAACTCATGTCTCAGCCGTCATGCGCGGGCTTGACCCGCGCATCCATCTTCTTACGAAGATGGTGGATCGCCGGGTCGAGCCCGGCGATGACGTTGGTGGGTAGAAATCACCGCCCCGCCCGCTCGATCGCGTCGGCGATCGCGATGGTCTTTTTGGCGATTTCGGCGTGCAGGCGCTCGACCATGCGGCCGTCGAGCTGGATCGCGCCGCGGCCGGCATTTTCCGGGCGCTCGAAGGCGGCGAGGATCGCGCGGGCCTGCGCCACGTCCTCCGCCGGCGGCGTGAAGGTGGCGTTGCAGGCGTCGATCTGGCCGGGATGGATCAGCGTCTTGCCGTCGAAGCCGAGATCGCGCGCCTGGGCGCATTCCTGGGCGAAGCCGTCGACATTGGCGATGTCGCTGTAGGGGCCGTCGAGCACCACGAGGCCGTGCGCGCGGGCGGCGAGGATGCAGTGGCTGATCATCGGAATCATCGTGGCGCGGCCCGGTAGCATCCGGATGCCGGTCTCGCGTGAAATGTCGTTCGGCCCGAACACGAAGCCGGCGAGCCGGGTGCCGGCGATGTGGGTCTGCGCCGCCAGCTCCTCGGCGTGCAACACGCCGCGCGCGGTCTCGATCATGATCCAGACCCGGATCGCCGGATCGGCGTCGAGCTCGGTGAGGCGCTCGGCGATGGCGGCGATATCCTCGATGCTCGACACTTTCGGAACCAGGATACCGTCGGGGCCGACCTTGGCGGCCATCGCGATGTCGTCGCGCCACCACGGCGAATCCAGCGCATTGATCCGCACCAGCACCTCGCGGTGGCCGTATCCCTTGGCGGCGACCGCGGTTGCGATCTGGTCGCGCGCGGCGGCCTTGGCGTCCGGCGCCACGGCGTCCTCGAGGTCGAGGATCAGGCCGTCGGCCGGCAGCAGGCGGGCCTTCTCCAGCGCGCGCGCATTCGACCCCGGCATGAACAACAGGCTGCGGCGCGGTCGGATCATCGGTCTGTTCCCTCGGTGCGCGGAAAACGATGGCGATATCATCTCGGCCTGCGCGCCGGAAGACTTGTTCGCGGCGGCATCCTGTGATTATGCGGGCGGGATCAGGCGCACGCGCATCCTGGTCGCTGCAGCGGGTTCCGCTTCCCTAGACGCGACGACACCATTCCCTGGAGAGACAGCGCCGATGACATCGTTTCCGAAAGCCCTGGTCGAGGGCTACGAGGCGTTCCGGACGCAGCGGCTGCCGACTGAGCAGACCCGCTACCGCGAACTCTCGGAGCGCGGTCAATCGCCGGAAGTGATGGTGATCGGCTGCTGCGATTCGCGCGTCTCGCCCGAGGTGATCTTCGACGCCGGCCCGGGCGAGATGTTCGTGGTCCGCAACGTCGCCAATCTGGTGCCGGTCTACGAGCCCGACGGCGGCGCCCACGGCGTCTCCGCGGCTCTGGAATTCGCCGTGCAGGTGCTCAAGGTCAAGCACATCGTGGTGCTCGGCCACGCCCAATGCGGCGGTATCAAAGCCTTCACCGACAAGACCCCGCCGCTGACCGAGAGCGATTTCATCGGCCGCTGGATGGCGATGTTCACCAAGCCCGGCGAGGTGGTCGAACAGCGCGACCACGAGACCATGCAGGAATTCCGCACCCGGATCGAGAAGGCCGCGGTGCATCGCAGCCTCGAAAACCTGATGACGTTTCCCTGCATCCAGATCCAGGTCGCGCGCGGCAAGATCCAGCTCCACGGAGCCTATTTCGGCGTCGCCGCCGGCGATCTGTTCGTGCTCGACCCCGACAGCAAGGACTTCCGCCCCGCCGTCCCGCGCGGGTGAGCGAGCCGCCCCGATCATGAGCGTCATCCTGAGGTGCGCGCCCTTGCGCGCCTCGAAGGATGGCCGCAAAGGCGGGGCTCGCAGCCGCATCCTTCGAGGCTCGCTACGCTCGCACCTCAGGATGACGACGTGGACGTGACGGTTGCGTCGATACAGCGGGCGAAGCGACGCCCGCTAATGCCCGCCCTTGTCGTCGCCGCCGTGGCCGCCCCAGCGGTCGGACAGCGCCATCACCAGGGTCGAGACCACGAACACCAGATGGATGCCGATCAGCCAGCCGAGCTTGGTCGAGTCGTAGCCGGTGTCGAGATTCATGAACGCCTTCAGCACCTGGATCGCCGAGATCGCCACGATCGAGGCGAGCAGCTTCTGCTTCAGCCCGGCGAAGTCGACCTTGGTCATCCATTCCGGCCAGTCGGGATGGTCGCGCGGATCGATCCGCGACACGAAATTTTCGTAGCCGGAGAACACCACGATCAGCACCAGATTGCCGGTCAGCGACACGTCGATCAGGCTGAGCACGCCGAGGATGATGTCGGATTCCTTGGCGAGGGTGGCGTGCAGGATCAGTTCGCCGAGCAGCACCACGAATTTGTACAGCAGCACCAGCAGGCTGAGCACGAGGCCGAAATAGAACGGCGCCATCAGCCAGCGGCTGTTGAACAGCACGGTCTCGAAGCCGCGCTCGATGCGCTTGGTCGACGACAGGGGCTTTGGCGGATCGGGCTGGTCGGTCATGCTGCGGCCGTGGGCGATGAAGCTGCGCCAGCCTAGCGCGCCGGCGCGCTCGCGTCAGTACCGTTGCGCACCGTGAATGCAAATGGCCGGGGACGAGCCCCGGCCATTTGCAACCCTTTGCACGAAACCGTCATCCTGAGGTGCGAGCGAAGCGAGCCTCGAAGGATGCGGCGACGGCTGCAGCGTGTGCGGCCCATCCTTCGAGGCCGCCGCTGCGCGGCGGCACCTCAGGATGACGGAGCAGATCCGGCCGGCGACTACGCCGCTTTCTTCTTCGCGGTGATCAGCTTGCGGTTGATCAGCACTTCGGCGATCTGGATCGCGTTCAGCGCCGCGCCCTTGCGCAGATTGTCCGAGACGCACCACAGCACCAGGCCGTTGTCGACGGTCGGGTCGGTGCGGATGCGGCTGATATAGGTCGCGTCCTCGCCGGCGGCTTCATACGGCGTGACGTAGCCGCCCGGCTCCTGCTTGTCGATCACCAGGCAACCCGGCGCGCTGCGCAGGATGTCGCGGGCCTCGTCGGCGGAGATCGGGTTCTCGAACTCGATATTGACCGCTTCGGAATGGCCGACGAACACCGGCACCCGCACGCAGGTGGCCGAGAGCTTGATGGCGGGATCGAGAATCTTCTTGGTCTCGACCATCATCTTCCACTCTTCCTTGGTGTAGCCGTCCTCCATGAAGACGTCGATCTCGGGGATCACGTTGAAGGCGATCCGCTTCGGGAACTTCTTATTGATCAGTTCCTGATTGGTGTAGACGGCCTTGGTCTGCGAGAACAGTTCGTCCATGCCCTCTTTGCCGGCGCCCGACACCGACTGATAGGTCGACACCACCACGCGGGTGATCTTCGCCTTGTCGTGCAGCGGCTTCAGCGCCACCACGAGCTGCGCGGTCGAGCAGTTCGGATTGGCGATGATGTTCTTCTTGGTGAAGCCCGCGGCGGCCGCGGCGTTCACTTCGGGCACGATCAGCGGCACGTCCGGGTCCATCCGCCAGGCGCTGGAATTGTCGATCACCACCGCGCCCTGCGCGCCGATCTTCGGCGACCATTCCTTCGACACGGCGCCGCCGGCCGACATCAGGCAGATGTCGATGTCGCTGAAATCGTAGTGCTCCAGCGCCTTGCATTTCAGGGTCCTGTCGCCGTAGCTGACCTCGACGCCGATCGAGCGGCGCGACGCCAGCGCCACCACCTCGTCCGCCGGGAACTTGCGCTCGTCCAGAATGGCGAGCATTTCGCGCCCGACATTGCCGGTCGCACCCACTACCGCGACTTTGTAACCCATCGTTCACTCTCCGAAGGAATTTGCTCCGCCGCGGCGCGCCGCAGCAAGGAGAAGTCAGCGCTTCTATGCGAGAAACGCGGCCGACACAACTTGATACCTGCCCGCGCTTTTCCCTGCATTCTCAATCCTTCCGCGAGTATCGCCCGGAGTCTTTGCCGATGGGTTCGAATCCGGCCTTCCGGGCCGCGCCGCCGCAGAGCCGGATCCACCCGGCGCTGCGCAGCTTCGCCGACGAATGCCGCGAAACCGTGATGCGCATCCTGGCCTATGTGGGCGCGCTGGCGCTGATCGGGCTGATCATTTTCACCGCCGCCAATCCGCTGACCGACGCCGCGATCACCGCCGCCACCACGCCCGGCGACCGGCCGGGCTGGAGCATGGCGACGCACTCGCATCCCGCTTTCGCCGTCAGCCAGATCGACCTGCCCGGCGCCGTCGCGAGCACCGAAATCCTCCGGCATCCGGATGGCGGCCGCAAGGATGTCCTGCGCTGGGCCGCCCCCGGGCAGGCGCCGGCCGTCGAGATCGAACTGTACCGCCTCGGCGACGAGGCGCACGGCGTGCCGGACGCAGCGGCCGACCTCGCCGCCCGAATCGGTGCGGAGCGCGCCGAGAGCGCGCAGCCGGCCGGCCTGATCGACAGCAAGTTCGGGCCGGTGACGCTGTTCGATCTCGCCGGGCCATCGACCCGCTGCCTCGGCTTCTTCAGGAGGATCGACGACGCGGCGCTGCGCATCTCCGGCTGGACCTGCCAGGGCGACAGCCTGCCGCAGCGGCGCGCCGCGGCCGCCTGCATGCTGGACCGGCTGGTGCTGCTGACCGCCGGCGGCGATGCGGCTTTGGCCGACACCTTCGCCCACGCCGAACTGCGACGGCAGGGCTGCACGCCGGCGCCTGGGCAGGCGGCCCGTGCCGACTGGGTGTTCGGCGCGCAGAATCCGCGTCTCCGCGGCGCATTCTGACAGCGAATCGCACGCGTCGTTTAACCGTTGGATTCCATGCAACATTCCGGCAAGCCCGGAATTGCATATTTGCGCTCGGTGTGGCCGGATTGACCTTGTGGCGCGGCCATGCTGGCGGCTAGAAAGAGGCGTAATTTGCAATGCGCCTGCCGATGAGGACCCGATGACCCTGAAATTCCCAGCCGCCCAAACCTGCGCGAAGACGTTTGCGGTGCTGCTCGCGACGGTGGCCGTGGTGGCAATCGGCGTCGAATCGGCGGATGCGCAGCAGACCAGCAAGAAGCGCGTCTATCGCAGCAGCGACCAGATCCGCTACGGCGACCGCGGCCCGAACTCGTCGTACCAAGCCGGCCCGCGCACCCGCGTCTACGTCACCAAGCGCTCCTGGCTCGACGCCGGCACCGAAGTGCTGCCGGGCGATCGCAAATTCTCCGATTACGCCTTCCCGCCGGGCTATTCCTTCGCCCGCGAAAACGGCCAGCGCCCGCTCGACCGCCAGCCGCTCAACCCGGCCTCCGACCTCGGCGGCTACCCGGAGCGCTTCCCGCTGTACTGAGCGGCGCGGGTTCTCATCGGATGCGAAAATGCCCGGCTCAGCCGGGCATTTTTTGTTTCAGGACGTCGTTTCTCTGAAGAATCGTCATCCAGAGGTGCGCGCTCTTGCGCGCCTCGAAGGATGCGGCCACGGGTGCCGGCGGCCCATCCTTCGAGGCCTATCGCACCGCGCATAGCGCGGCACGATGGGCACCTCAGGATGACGCGGAAGGCGTTTGCGGCGTTGAGTCCGGAGGGTGGGCAGAGGCGCGCTGTTGCGCCGTGCCCACACGCTTCGAGCGCGCTCCTCAGCCGTGCAGCGCCTGCATCTCCTGGACGATGGCTTCGCCCATCTGGCTGGTCGACACCACGGTGGAGCCTTCGCTCTTGATGTCGGCGGTGCGCAGGCCGCGGGCCAGCACCACGGCGATGGCTTCGTCGAGCTTGTCGGCGAGCTCGCCCATGTCGAGCGAATAGCGCAGCGCCATGCCGAACGAGGCCAGCATCGCCACCGGATTGGCCAGGCCCTTGCCGGCGATGTCGGGCGCCGAGCCGTGCACCGGCTCGTACATCGCCTTGCGCTTGCCGGTGGTGTCGTCGACCGCGCCGAGCGAGGCCGAGGGCAGCATGCCGAGCGAGCCGGTCAGCATCGCGGCGATGTCGCTCAGCATGTCGCCGAACAGATTGTCGGTGACGATGACGTCGAACTGCTTCGGCCATTTGACGAGATTCATGCCGCCCGAATCGGCGAGCTGGTGCTCGAGCTGGACGTCCTTGTATTCGCGCGCGTGCACCTGGGTGATCACCTCGTTCCAGAGCACGCCCGTCTTCATGACGTTGCGCTTCTCCATCGAGGTGACCTTGTTGCGGCGCTTGCGGGCGAGGTCGAAGGCGACGCGGCCGATCCGCTCGATCTCGTAGGTGTCGTAAACTTGCGTGTCGATCGCGCGCTTCTGGCCGTTGCCGAGATCGGTGATGGTCTTCGGCTCGCCGAAATAGACGCCGCCGGTGAGTTCGCGGACGATCATGATGTCGAGGCCCTCGACCACTTCGGGCTTCAGGCTGGAAGCCTCGGCGAGCGCCGGATAGCACACCGCCGGACGCAGATTGGCGAACAGCGCCAGATCCTTGCGCAGCCGCAGCAGGCCGGCCTCGGGGCGGGCGTCATACGGCACCGCGTCCCATTTCGGCCCGCCGACCGCGCCGAAGATCACCGCGTCGGAGGCCTGCGCCAGCGCCATGGTGGCGTCGGTGATCGCGACCTTGTCGGCATCATAGGCGGCGCCGCCGACCAGGCCGTGCTCGGTTTCGAAGCTGGCAATGCCGGCTTTGTTCAGCCAGTCGATCAGCCGCGACACCTCGGCCATCACTTCGGTGCCGATACCGTCGCCGGGAAGAAGCAGCAGTTTATGCGTCGCCATGATTTGGGGTCCTCAGATCTACGACACCGTCATTGCCGGGCTTGACCCGGCAATCCAGCTTCTCGCGAAAATGATGGATGCCCGGGTCAAGCCCGGGCATGACAGCGGAAACGGAAAGCGGCCGAGTGCTAAAGCGCCGTTGCGGGCTTGGCAAGACAGTGTTGCTCGGGGCTCGGTTGCCCAAACGGCGAACTCCCTGCCACAATGGCGGCGGGAGAAACGCTTGACCCTGCTCGACCGCCCTGACGCCCCGCCGGCCCATCCGGCGCGGCTGATCCTGATCCTGTCGCTCGCGCCGACCGTCGGTCTGGGGATCGGCCGCTTCGCCTATTCGCTGCTGCTGCCCGACATGCGCGACAGCCTGCAATGGTCCTATTCGGCGGCCGGCTTCATGAACACCGTCAATGCCGCCGGCTATCTCGCGGGCGCGCTGGCGACCTCGCAGCTGGTGCGCCGCTACGGGCTGGCGGCGATCGTCCGCGCCGGCACGCTGGCCTGCGTGGCGTCGCTGGCGCTGTGCGCATTGTCGGGGAGTTTCGTGGCGCTGTCGGCGGCGCGGCTGATCGCCGGGATCGGCGCGGCGCTGGCCTTCGTCGCCGGCGGGGCGCTGGCGACCACGATCGCGCAGTCGCAGCCGGCGCGTTCGGCGTTTCTGCTCAGCCTGTTTTACGCCGGCCCGGGCATCGGCATCCTGTCGTCGGGGCTGATCACGCCGTTTCTGCTCGAGGCCGCCGGTCCTGGCTCGTGGTGGATCGGCTGGCTGGTGATGGCGGTGCTGTCGGCGGCGATGACGCTGCCGCTGCTGCTGGCACCGCTGGCCAGCGCCGCCAACCTCGGCGGCGGTGCGGCGCGCTTCACGATCCGCCCGGTGTGGATCTATCTGGCCGGCTATTTCATGTTCGGCGCGGGCTACATCGCCTACATGACCTTCATGATCGCCTATGTGCGCGATGCCGGCGGCGGGGCTGCGGCGCAGAGCGCGTTCTGGTGCCTGATCGGGGCCAGCGCCTTCGTCACCCCGTGGGTCTGGCGCCGGATCATGGCGATGGACCGCGGCGGCATGTCGACCACGATCATCCTCGGCGTCAACGCGGTCGGCGCGGTGCTGCCGCTGTTCGGCCTGTCGCCGCTGATGCTGGCGATCTCGGCGCTGGTGTTCGGCGTGTCGTTTTTCGCGGTGGTGGCCTCGACCACCGCCTTCGTCCGCTTCAACTACAGCCAGGCGCAATGGCCCGGCGCGATCGCCGCGATGACGATCGCATTCGGCATCGGCCAGACGCTCGGCCCGCTGCTGGTCGGCGCCATCACCGACGCGATCGGGTCGCTGTCCTCGGCGCTGGCGGTCTCGGCCGCGACGCTGGCGCTCGGCGCGGTGCTGTCGGCATTCCAGCGGCCACTGCGGCGTGCCTGATCCAAGTAAGTCATTCCGGGGCGCTCGCGCAGCGAACGAACCCGGAATCTCGAGGTGATGAGCACCGCAGAACAGCTCGTGATTCCGGGTTCACGCGCGTCGCGCGTGCCCCGGAATGACGGTGGAAGGAGCGATTACAGTCCGCTGAACGAATTGTAGCCCTGGTCTTCCCAATAGCCGCCTTTGTAGTCGTTGGTGACTTCCATCGCGACGACGTATTTCGGATTCTTGAAGCCGAGCTTGGTCGGGATTCGGATCTTCATCGGATAGCCGTAGGCGCGCGGCAGGATCTGGCCGTCGTATTTCAGCGTCATCTGGGTCTGCGGATGCAGGGCGGTCGGCATGTCGATCGGCGAGGTGTAGTCGTCGGCGCAGCGGAACCAGACGTATTTGGCGTTGGTGTCGGCGCCGACCAGTTTGAGGAAATCGCTCAGCCGCACGCCGCTCCACGAGCCGATCGCGCTCCAGCCCTCGACGCAGATGTGCCGGGTGATCTGCCCGACTTCGGGGAGCTGCGTCAGTTCAGCGAGCGTCCAGCTCTTCTTGCTGTCGACCAGGCCCGAGACTTCGAGCGCCCAATCCTTGCCGTCGATCTCCGGCGCCTCGTCCAGCGAGTAATACGCGTTGAACGGGAACGGCCGGGTGATGTCCTTTTCGCTGTAGGTCGGCGCCAGCGTGTTCGGATCGAAGATCGCCGCCTGCACCGCATCGTTGAACTTCGACACCTTGGCGAGCAGGTTCTCGGCCGAGGCGCCGTCGATCACGTCGCAGCCGGTCAGCAGCGTCAGCGCGCCGAGGCTGGCGCCGCCGGAGAGAAAACGCCGGCGCGTGAGATCCGGCATCAGCCGGGCGGCGTCCTTGACCAACAGCGTCTTGTCGACGCCGGGGATCAGCAGCGATTTGATGCGCAGCATCGACTATCTCCCGAGGATCATCGCCCGCAGGCTCTTCGGCACCAGCACCGCCAGCACGACGTGAATGACGAGGAATCCGACGATCGCCGCCATCGCGAAGAAATGCACGTAGCGCGCGGTGTCGTAGCCGCCGAACAGGGCCGTCAGCGTCTGGAACTGGACCGGCTTCCAGATCGACAGGCCCGACAGCACGGCCAGGATTCCGACCAGAATGATGCCGGCATAGAGCAGCTTCTGGACATAGTTGTAGGTGGTGAGGTCGGCGTGCGACAGCCGGAAGGTCGCGGCCCTGGCGAGGTCGGTGACGACGCCGGAGGGCGTGATCGGCCACAGCTTGCGGCGGAAGCGGCCGGTGGCGAAGCCGACCGCGAGATACACCAGGCCGTTGAGCATCAGCACCCACATCGCCGCGAAGTGCCACAGCAATCCGCCGCCGAGCCAGCCGCCCAGCGTGATCGCGCGCGAGAACTGGAAATCGAACAGCGGCGAAGCGTTGTAGATCTGCCAGCCGGATAGGATCATCACGATCATCGCGGCGGCGTTGATCCAGTGCACGACCCGCACCCAGGCGGGCTGGATCACTTGTCGCGCAGCGCCGGCGGCGGCATCGTTTTCACTGAGCGTGGTGCTCGACATCGGACATCCTGAAGCGGTTCGTCATCAAAGCGATGGCCTTGACGATACGGACTATAACCCCGCCTCGTTACGCCCGCTTCCCTTCCACGGCGAGATCGACATCACCGTTTCGATCACGAAAGCGCGAGCCGGTGTCCCGGCCCGCGCCCTTCGCGAAGCAGCGTGGTGGTCGCCGCTTCATCCGCCGCCTCGGGGGACGTTGGAAGCAGCGGAAGCGATCGTCAGGACGGCATCAGCACGGTGTCGACGACGTGAATGACGCCGTTCGACTGGTTGACGTTCGGGATGGTGACGGTCGAGCTGCCGCCCTTGCTGTCGACCAGCATCACGCTGTCGCCGGCGCGCTTGACGGTCAGGACTTCGCCCTCGACGGTGGTCAGCTTCTTGCCGTCGGTGAGGTCGGCGGCGACGAGCTTGCCGGGCACCACGTGATAGGTGAGGATCTTGGTGAGCTGCTGCTTGTTCTCGGGCTTCACCAGCGTGTCGACGGTGCCGGCCGGGAGCTTGCCGAAGGCGGCGTTGGTCGGCGCGAACACCGTGAACGGGCCCTTGCCTTCCAGCGTCTTGACCAGGCCGGCGGCCTTCACCGCGGCGACCAGCGTGGTGTGATCCTTGGAGTTGACGGCGTTCTCGACGATGTTCTTCGACGGATACATCGGCGCGCCGCCGACCATCACGGTGTCGCCGCTCATCTCGCTCTTCATCATCTTCTTGGATTCGGCCTGCGCCGGTACGGTCACGGTCGCGGTGAGCGCCAATGCGCTCAGCGCCGCGGCGGACAGATAGGCAATTCGCTTCGACATGTTTCGTCTCCCGATTCGGTTGGACCCGCGGCCAAGCACGCGGGCGAGGTTCGCAACGACGGCGCGTTGGGGGGCTGGAGGGCTCCGTCGTTGCAGCCAGCTACGGGAGTTGCGATGGGCAGTTTCAGAATAGATTTTTTGTCGCAGGCTGAAACTAATCGCCGGGATCGGCGTTCGCGCGTGCCCTGCTCGGTTGCATCACGCGCTGATGACGGCGACTTGATAGTGGGGCTCGGGGAGAATCGCGCGCGCCGTTTCCCCCACCCCAACCCTCCCCCGCGAGCGGGAGAGGGGGCGCGCTGATTGCGTTGCGGACGATGCGGATGATCAGTTCGGCCAGAACGCTCCGAGCTATTTCATCAATGAGTATCGATAACTGATTGAAAGAGGATGATCAGCGCCGCCTCCGACCGCAGCCTGACTCCCTCTCCCGCTTGCGGGAGAGGGTTGGGGTGAGGGCGAGCCGAGCATTGAGAAAGCAATTACCAAGAGTCAGCTTCCCCCACCCGGATCGCTACGCGATCCGATCTCCCCCGCAAGCGGGAGAGGTCACTCGAACTCACAACCCGCCGACGAACGACCGATTCCAGGTCGGGCTGATCAGGATCTCGTTGACGCAGACATGCGGCGGCATCGTTGCGACGAAGGCGATGGTGCGGCCGAGATCGTCGGGCTGCAGCATCCGCGCCTGATCCTCGGCGCTCGGCACCACCGGCCGCAGTTTCAGGATCGGGGTGGCGACCTCCGCCGGCATCAGGCAGCAGGCGCGCAGGCCGTTGACGCATTCGTCCATGTTGAAGGAATGCGTCAGCGCCAGCACCGCGTGCTTGGTGGCGGTATAGGCCGGCCCCGGCATCTTGGAGACGTGGCGCCCAGCCCAGGACGAGACGTTGATGATGCAGCCGTCCCGCTGCGCCCGCATCGTCGGCAGCACCGCGCGCATGCAGTACAGCACGCCGTCGAGATTGATCTCGACGAGCTTGTTCCAACCGTCGAGCTCCATGTCGGCCCAGGAGCGTTTCGGCACGTTGAGGCCGGCGGAGTTGACGAGACAGTCGATCCGGCCATGCGTGGCGACGATCCGGTCCGCCGCGGCGATCACGGCGCCGGAGTCACTGACGTCCAGCGCGATCGCTGCGGCCGTGCCGCCGCGCGCTTTGATCTTCGCCACCACCTGGTCGAGCGCCTCCGCCCGCCGTCCCGACACCACCACGGTGAAGCCATCGGCAGCGAGCGCTTCCGCGCCGGCCTCGCCGATACCGCTGCCGCCGCCGGTGACCCAGGCCACGCGGTTCCCGTTCCTGTTCATGCAAACTGTCTCCGTTGCTTTGCGATGGACGTTCTTGCTATGCAATCGCCCTTCGCGAATGTTGCATGAACGCGCACGGAAACACCAACATGAACGCCAATCTGTTTGCTCGCCTGTTCGATGCGCCCGGTGATCCTGACAAACGCGCGATCGAGACCGCCGACGGCGGCAGCATCAGCTACGGCGAACTGGTCGCGCGCGCGGGCCGCGTCGCCAATGTGCTGATCGCGCGCGGCGTCAAGATCGGCGATCGTGTTGCAGCGCAAACCGAGAAATCGGTCGAGGCGCTGGTGTTGTATCTCGCCACAGTGCGCGCCGGCGCGGTCTATCTGCCGCTCAATACCGCCTACACGTTGCACGAACTCGATTACTTCATCACCGACGCCGAGCCGTCGCTGGTGGTGTGCGATCCGGCCACGCGCGACGGGATCGCGGCGATCGCCGCCAAGGTGAATGCGGCTGTCGAAACGCTGGATGCCGGGGGGCAAGGTTCGTTGACCGATGCGGCAGCGCAGGCCTCGTCCGACTTCGCCACCGTGCCGCGCGAAGGCTCCGATCTCGCCGCGATCCTCTACACCTCGGGCACCACCGGCCGCTCCAAGGGCGCGATGCTGTCGCACGACAATCTCGCCTCGAACTCGCTGACGCTGGTCGACTATTGGCGCTTTTCGCCCGACGACGTGCTGATCCATGCGCTGCCGATCTATCACACGCATGGGCTGTTCGTGGCGAGCAACGTCACGCTGTTCGCCCGCGCGTCGATGATCTTCCTGCCGAAGCTCGATCCGGAGCGGATCATCGATCTGATGCCGCGCGCCACCGTGCTGATGGGCGTGCCGACATTCTACACGCGGCTGCTGCAGAGCCCGCGGCTGACCAAGGATGCGACCAGCCATATGCGGTTGTTCATCTCCGGCTCGGCGCCGCTGCTCGCCGAGACCCATCGCGAATGGTCGGCGCGCACCGGCCATGCCGTGCTCGAGCGCTACGGCATGACCGAGACCAACATGAACACCTCGAATCCGTATGACGGCGAGCGCGTGCCCGGCGCGGTCGGGTTTCCGCTGCCCGGCGTGTCGGTGCGCGTCACCGATCCGGACGCCGGCCGCGAATTGCCGCGCGGCGAGATCGGCATGATCGAGGTGAAGGGCCCGAACGTGTTCAAGGGCTATTGGCGGATGCCGGAGAAGACCGCGGCGGAATTCCGTCCCGACGGCTTCTTCATCACCGGCGATCTCGGCAAGATCGACGAGCGCGGCTATGTCCACATCCTCGGCCGCGGCAAGGATCTGGTGATCACCGGCGGCTTCAACGTCTATCCGAAGGAGATCGAGAGCGAGATCGACGCCATGCCGGGCGTGGTCGAATCTGCGGTGATCGGCCTGCCGCACGCCGATTTCGGCGAGGGCGTCACCGCGGTGGTGGTGCGTAGCAGCCAATCCTCGCTCGACGAGGCGGAGGTGCTGAAGAGCCTCGACGGCCAGATCGCCAAGTTCAAGATGCCCAAGAAGGTGATCATCGTCGACGAACTGCCGCGCAACACCATGGGCAAGGTGCAGAAGAACGTGCTGCGCAGCACCTACAAGGATATTTACAAGTAACAAGCGCCGGGCGCTGTGCGGGGCTCCCCTCCCCCCTGCGGGGAGGGGTCGGGGGTGGGGGTCCGCGAGCACAGCGTGCGTTGCTACCCCCACCCGACCGGCCTTACGGCCGGCCACCCTCCCCGCAAGGGGGAGGGAAACTTCGAGTGCCTCGCCTACACCACGTGATCCGGCGCCAGCGCGCAGGGCGTTTCCGGGTCGGTCTCGATCTGCACGGTGGCGTGGGCGATGCCGAAATCGTGCTGCAGCGCGTGGGCGATCTCGATCAGGAAGGCGTCGCCGGGGGAGCCCGACGGAATCACCAGATGGCAGGTCAGCGCCACCTCGGTGGTCGACATCGGCCAGATGTGCAGATCGTGCAGCTGCGTGACGCCGGGCCGGCTCGCCAGGAAGGCGCGTACCGCGGCCGGATCGATGCCGCGCGGCACCGCGCCGAGCGACATCGCGGTGGAGTCGCGCAGCAGGCCCCAGGTGCCCCAGACGATCACGCCGACCACCAGCAGGCTGACCGCCGGGTCGATCCAGGTCCAGCCGCTGAACAGGATCACGACGCCCGCGACGACGACAGCAGCCGACACCGCGGCGTCGGCGATCATGTGCAGATAGGCGCCGCGGATGTTGAGATCGTCGTGACGGCCCGAGAAGAACAGCCAGGCCGTGGCGGCGTTGATGCCGATGCCGACGCCGGCCACCACCATCATGGTGACGCCGGCGACCGGCTCGGGATTGAACAGCCGCAGCATCGCCTCCCAGCCGATCGCGCCGACCGCGAGCAGCAGGAACACCGCGTTGAACAGCGCGGCGAGGATCGACGAGCCGCGCAGCCCGTAGGTGAAACGGGCCGAGGGCGGCCGCTTCGACAGTTCCGCCGCGATCCAGGCCACGGCGAGGCCGAGCACGTCGGACAGATTGTGGCCGGCGTCGGCCAGCAGCGCCATCGAATTGCCGAGCCAGCCGAACACCGCCTCGACGATCACGAAGCCGATGTTGAGCCCGATCCCGATCGCAAAGGCGCGGCCGAAATCCTTCGGCGCATGGCTATGCGCGCCGTGCCCATGGGCATGCGCGTGGTCACGACCGGCGATCTCACCGGAATCGTCCGGGTGCGCGTGGTCGTCGTGGCAAAGGTCGTGGGCGTGGGTCATCTGGGCTTCGCGCGGGAGTGTCGGCGGGGCTTCGGCGAGCATTGCACGGGGGCGGGATGGCGGGAAGCGGCGACGCGCAAGATCGCTTAGAGCGGTTCGAAAGTGCAGCAGTTTCTTACCTTTGGCGCGCAACGGGGGTTGCGCGATCACGGGCCTAAACGTCGCCCCAGCGAGCGATGAATCAGGCTTCACTGATGCCCTCAGGGCGCTGCGACGTAACGCATCATCGCCTTGGCGCAGCGTATACTTCAAACAGTGATTTAAAATTCAATAATTGTGAATTCATCGTTGCACTCGTTGAACGTCCTTCGTAAATAAGGTCACCTTCGCGAGCCCTGACCGGGCCCTGTCCGCTTGCAGCCAACCCATAGCAGCCGATGACCGCCAGGATCGACCGACCGCTTTCGCCCCATATGCAGGCCTACCGCTGGAGCCTGACGATGGCCCTGTCCATCGTCCACCGCGCCACCGGCATTGCGCTGTATTTTGGAACCCTTCTGCTGGCCTGGTGGCTGATCGCCTGCGCGGCCGGCCCCGCCGCCTACGCCAACGTCCAGGCCTTCACCGGCAGCTGGATCGGCCGGCTGATCCTGTTCGGCTACACCTGGGCGCTGATGCACCATCTGCTCAGCGGCGTCCGGCATTTCGTCTGGGATCTCGGCTATGGCTTCAAGACCGCCGACCGGGAATGGCTCACCTGGGCCGCGCTGATCGGCGGCATCGTGCTGACCGTGCTGCTCTGGGTGGTCGCCTTCACGATGGGGGTCGCCCGATGAGCGTCGAGGAATCCCACGGCACCGCACGGCGGCGCGAGCGCACGATGCGCACGCCGATGGGCAAGGTGCGCAAGCTCGGCCCGGCCGGCTCCGGCACCTCGGACTTCTGGCAGCAGCGCATCACCGGCGTGGCGATGACGCTGCTGATCCTGCCGGTGATCGTCGTGATCATGATGCTGCTCGGCCGCAATCAGGCCGGCGCGGCGCAGATCCTCGGTTCGCCGCTGATCTCGCTGACCATGATCCTGTTCATCATCGCCAGCGCGATCCACATGAAGATCGGCATGCAGGTGGTGATCGAGGACTACATCCAGAACGAGAAGCTCAAGCTCGTCACGGTGATGGCCAACAATTTCTTTTCGATCGCCGTGGCGCTCGCCGCGATCTTCGCGATCTTCAAACTCGCATCCGGAGTGTAACGCATGGCGGCGAACGGCAACGGCGCAGCGGCCGCGGGCGGCCACGCCTATCCGATCGAAGATCACGTCTATGATGTCGTCGTGGTCGGCGCCGGCGGCGCCGGCCTGCGCGCGGTGGTGGGCTGCAGCGAAGCGGGGCTGCGCACCGCCTGCATCACCAAGGTGTTTCCGACCCGCTCCCACACCGTGGCGGCGCAGGGCGGCATCTCGGCCTCGCTCGGCAACATGCACAAGGACGACTGGCGCTGGCACATGTACGACACCGTCAAGGGGTCGGACTGGCTCGGCGATCAGGATTCGATCGAGTACATGGTGCGCAACGCGCCCGAGGCGGTCTACGAGCTCGAACATTGGGGCGTGCCGTTCTCGCGCACCGAGGACGGCAAGATCTATCAGCGGCCGTTCGGTGGCATGACGCTGGACTTCGGCAAGGGCCAGGCACAGCGCACCTGCGCGGCCGCCGACCGCACCGGCCACGCCATGCTGCACACGATGTACGGCCAGGCGCTGCGTCATTCGGCCGAGTTCTACATCGAGTTCTTCGCCATCGACCTGATCATGGACGACCAGGGCGTCTGCCGCGGCGTCATTGCGCTCAAGCTCGACGACGGCACCATCCACCGCTTCAAGGCGCAGACCACGATCCTGGCCACCGGCGGCTACGGCCGCGCCTACGCCTCCTGCACCTCGGCGCACACCTGCACCGGCGACGGCGGCGCGATGGCGCTGCGCGCCGGTCTGCCGCTGCAGGACATGGAGTTCGTGCAGTTTCACCCGACCGGCATCTACGGCTCGGGCTGCCTCGTCACCGAAGGCGCCCGCGGCGAGGGCGGCTATCTGGTGAATTCCGAAGGCGAGCGCTTCATGGAGCGCTACGCGCCCTCCGCCAAGGATCTCGCCTCGCGCGACGTCGTCTCGCGCGCGATGACGATCGAAATGCGCGAAGGCCGCGGCGTCGGCAAGAAGAAGGACCACATCTTCCTGCACCTCGACCATCTGGCGCCGGAAGTGCTGCACGAGCGGCTGCCGGGCATCTCCGAATCGGCGCGGATCTTCGCCGGCGTCGACGTCACCCGCGAGCCGATCCCGATCCTGCCGACCGTGCACTACAACATGGGCGGCATCCCGACCAACTTCCACGGCGAAGTCGTCACCAAGAAGGACGGCGACGACAACGCGGTGGTGCCGGGCCTGATGGCGATCGGCGAGGCCGCCTGCGTGTCGGTGCACGGCGCCAACCGCCTCGGCTCGAATTCGCTGATCGACCTCGTGGTGTTCGGCCGCGCCGCCGCCTTGCGCTGCGCCGAGAAGCTGACCCCCAACGGCAAGCAGCCGGAGCTGCCGGCGGATTCCGCCGACCTGTCGCTCGGCCGGCTCGACAAATATCGCTACGCCAAGGGCGGTACCCCGACCGCCAAGCTGCGCGAAAGCATGCAATCGGTGATGCAGAACAATTGCGCGGTGTTCCGCACCGGCGAGGTTCTGTCCGAGGGCAAGGATCTGATCCGCAAGGTGTATGGCGGCGTCGGCGACGTCGGCGTGTCGGACCGTTCGCTGGTGTGGAATTCCGATCTGGTCGAGACGCTGGAGTTCGACAATCTGATCATCCAGGCGGTGGTGACGATGAATTCCGCCGCCAACCGCACCGAAAGCCGCGGCGCCCATGCGCGCGAGGATTTTCCGGATCGCGACGACACCCAGTGGATGAAGCACACGCTGGCGTGGATCGGCGACGACGGCGGCACCACGATCGATTACCGCCCGGTGCACGACTACACGATGACCAACGACGTCCAGTACATCCCGCCGAAGCCGCGGGTGTATTGATCCAAGATCGTCATGCCCGGGCTTGACCCGGGCATCCATCGCTCTTCGCAAGAAGATGGATTGCCGGGTCAAGCCCGGCAATGACGAACAGAGCCAGAGGCAACGAGATGGTTGAATTCGCACTTCCGAAGAATTCGAAGATTGTCGGCGGCAAGGCCTGGCCGAAGCCGGAAGGCGCGACGGAAGTTCGCGAATTCCGCGTCTATCGCTGGAATCCCGACGACGGCAAGAACCCGAGCGTCGACACCTACTACGTCGACAAGCACGATTGCGGCCCGATGGTGCTCGACGGCCTGATCTGGATCAAGAACAACATCGATCCGACGCTGACCTTCCGCCGCTCCTGCCGCGAAGGCGTGTGCGGCTCCTGCGCGATGAACATCGACGGCGAGAACACGCTGGCCTGCACCAAGGCGATGGACGACGTCCGCGGCGAGGCGGTGAAGGTCAACCCGCTGCCGCACCAGCCGGTGGTCAAGGACCTGGTCCCCGACCTCACCAATTTCTACGCGCAATACGCCTCGATCGAACCGTGGCTGCAAACGGTGACGCCGACGCCGCAGAAGGAATGGCGGCAGAGCCACGCCGATCGCGAGAAGCTCGACGGCCTGTACGAGTGCATCCTGTGCGCCTGCTGCTCGACCTCGTGCCCGAGCTATTGGTGGAATTCCGACCGCTTCCTCGGACCGGCCGCGCTGCTGCAGGCGACCCGCTGGGTCGAGGATTCGCGCGACGAAGCCACCGGCGAGCGGCTCGACAATCTCGAGGATCCGTTCCGGATCTATCGCTGCCACACCATCATGAACTGCGCCAAGGCGTGCCCGAAGGGCCTCAACCCGTCGGAAGCGATCGCCAGCCTCAAGCTCAAGCTGGTCGAACGCCAGATCTGAGGGCGCCGATCGTTTGCTGCGTTGCAATGGCCGGGCCTCGTCCCGGCCATTTGCTTGTCTGCGCCCGCCCGACACCATCGCCATCGCCATTGCGGAACATCGCCGCGAGCGAATCGTTATGCCGCCGAACAGGCATGGAGATGGACGGATGGCGGTGAACACCAATCAGGGCGACGCGCAGCACGCCTGGGATCTGATGAAGACAATCACCTTCGCGATGCTGGCGACGCGCGACGGCGAGAAGATTCGCTCGCGGCCGATGGCGGCCTATATCCGTCCCGACGAAGGCCTGATCTATTTTCTCACCGACGTGCGCCGCCACAAGGACGACGAGATCGCGCAGGATCACCACGTCAATCTCGGTTTCGCCGACGCAAGCGCGCAGAAATACGTCTCGGTGTCCGGCTATGCGGCGATCTCGAATGATCGCGGCAAGATCAAGGAGCTGTTCGGCACCGCTGCGAAAGCGTGGTGGGACAGTCCCGACGATCCGAACATCCGCATCCTCAAGGTCACGCCGGAGGAAGCCGAGTACTGGGACTCGCCCGGTACCCTCGTCAGCTACGTCAAGATGGCGGTGGCGGCTGCGACCGGCACACGCCCCGACCTCGGTGACAATCGCAAGGTGGCGATTTGACGATGCCAGAGCCCCAGGAAGTCCCTGATACGCCGGGCCCAACCGAGCCCCCGCCGGAGGTGCCGCCGAGCACCCCCGGCACGCCGACCGAACCGCCGCCGGAATCGCCGCCGGGCAATCCCAATCCGGATATTCCGCCGCCGATCGACGAACCCGGCGCGCCGCCGGTGCCGGAAGAACTGCCGGGACAGACGCCGGACGAAGTACCGATGCCACCTTCACCCGGGCCGGGCGCGCCGAACCCGGCCATCATGTGACCGCCGCGTCGTCGCACGACGACGAGCGGCGTGTTGCGATGCCGTCGCGATCGCGCGGCGTGATCACCGACCGCGGCGGCCGCCGCGGTATCCGGCGTCTGAATGCGCGATGAATAGCGGCTCGTTCGCCGACGACACATCTCGAAATAATTAGTTGCGCCGCCGGGCGGAAGGCCACAATCCGGCCCCACGGGTCATCGTTGATCGAATCGACGGGCCGGCTTCGTCCGATGGATAGTTCGGCTCGCGGCATTTTGATACGCGGGGAATACCAATGAAGAGAATTCAGCTCGCCTTACTCGCCTCGACAGCGATCGTCGTGTGGCAGTCCACCACGCTCCCGGCGCATGCCGATGCGACGTCGGTGATCGCGACGCCGATGCTGATGGCGCAAGCCGCACCAACCGACAAGGGCGACGAGAAGAAGGGCCCGCCCGCGGGCGAGCGCAAGGGTCCGCCGCCGGGCGCAGCGCCCGGTGCCGCTCCGCCGCCGCGTCCTGCTGCTCCGCCGGCCCCTCCCGCCGGCCGCATCGGCGAACCGCCGGCCGCGCCGCGCGCCGAACCGCCGCCGCGTCCCGCTGCTCCGCCGCCTCCGCCGCCGCCGCGGGCTGAACCGCCGGCTGCACCGCGCGCAGCGCCGCCGCCCCCTCCGCCTGCTGCCGCGACACCACCGCGTCCGCCATCGCCGCCGGCCGAGAAGAGCGCGCCGCGGGCCGAGCCGCCGGCCGCTCCGCGTGTTGCGCCGCCGCCCCCGCCGCCTCCGGCTGCTGCTCCGCAGCGACAATCCGCGCCGCCGCCTGCCGAGAAAGCTGCTCCGCCCCCGCCCCGTCCGGCGCCGCCGGCTGCGGGTCAGATCGGCGCGCCGCCGGCGGGCCAGACCCCGCCTGCCGCAGTGCAGAAGGGCGCCCCGCCGCCTCCCGCACAGCCGTCCGCCGCCCCGCCGCCGGCCGTGCAGAGAGAGCGAGCAGCTCCGCCGCCCGCTGCGGCGCCTGACGCCGGCCGGATCGGCGCGCCGCCTGCGGTGACGCAGACGCCGCCTCCGCCGCCGACCACGCAACAGCGCGACGCCCCGCCGCCCGCCACGGCTCCGGCCGAACGGGGCACCGTGGCACCTCCGCCTCCGCCGCCTGCTGCAGGAACGATGGGTCCGCAGGGCGCCCAGCCCGCTGCGCCGGGCTCCCTGCCGGCTGGTGCGCCGGTCGCCCGCACGCCGCCACCGACGGTGACAACGCCGATCCCGGCTGCCCCGCCGCCGCCGCAGGCGCTCGCGCCGATCGCCCCGGGCGCCGTCGCGCCGGGTCCCCGCAACATGAGTGACTTCCGCGGCGAACGCCGCGAGGTCCGTGAGGGTGGCCGCATCGTGATCACCGAGCCGGGCCGGATCATCGTGCGCGATCCGGGCGGCCGGGAATTCATCCGCCACAACGAGATGGATCGCTTCCGCTACGGCGCCCGCGACATTCGCACCGAGGACGTCCGCGGCGGCGGCACCCGGACCGTCGTGGTGCGGCCCGACGGCACCGAGATCATCAACGTCATCGGCGGCGACGGTCAGTTGCTGCGGCGGATCCGCCGCGACCGCGACGGCCGCGAGATCGTCATCATCGACAACTCGTTCGGTCCGCGCGACCGGGCGAGCTTCTATGTCGACCTGCCGCCGCCGGTGCTGCGGATTCCGCGCGACCGCTACATCGTCGACTACGAGGACGCCTCGCCGGAGCTGATCTACGACACGCTCGAAGCGCCGCCGGTGGAGCGGATCGAACGCCGCTACTCGATGGACGAGATCCGCTACAGCCCGTCGGTGCGGCAGCGGATGCCCTCGATCGATCTCAACACCATCACCTTCGAGACCGGATCCTGGGATATTCCGCCGGATCAGGCCGCCAAGCTGCAGGTGATCGCCGATGGCCTCAACCGGGCGATCCAGCGCAATCCGCGCGAGGTGTTCCTGATCGAGGGCCACACCGACGCGGTCGGCAACGACACCGACAATCTGTCGCTGTCCGATCGCCGCGCCGAGTCGGCCGCCACGCTGCTCACCCAGCAGTTCGGGGTGCCGGCGGAGAACCTGACCTCGCAGGGCTATGGTGAGCAGTACCTGAAAGTGCCGACCGATGGACCGGAGCGGCAGAACCGCCGCGTCACCGTCCGGCGCATCACGCCGCTGCTGAACGGCGGCCAGGCCGCGCTGCCGCCGCCCCCGCCCGGCACCGCGCCGCCGCGCTGAGCGGCGCGCTCACACGGACTGAAAAGCCGCGCCTCATCCGGGCGCGGCTTTTTATGGGCTGGTATCAAGTCGACCAACCAGCACCGCCGTCATCCTGAGGTGCGAGCGCAGCGAGCCTCGAAGGATGCTGTCGGGTACCTGCGGCCCATCCTTCGAGGCACGCCCGCCGCGCAAAAGCGCGCCGGGCGTGCGCCTCAGGATGACGCAGAGAGAGTGGGGCGCTTAGCGAAACAGCCGGCTCGCGAGCGCGAGCCCGCGCTCAACGCGTCACGACCACCTGGGTGCCGACCGGGACGCGCTGATACAAATCGGTGATGTCGTCGTTGAGCATCCGGATGCAGCCATAGGAGACGAAGCCGCCGATCGAGTTCGGCCGGTTGGTGCCGTGGATGGCGTATTCGCCGCCGGCCAATGTCATCGCCGCGACGCCCATCGGATTCTCCGGCGTGCCGCCGGCGATCACATCCGGGATGGCCGGATTGTCGCGCTTGACGTCCGCGGGCGGCGCCCAGGCCGGGTTGCGATACTTGCCGTCGATCTTGGTGACGCCTTGCCAGCTCTTGCCGGGCTTGCCGACGCCGACCGGATAGCGCACCGCCTGGCCCGGCTCGACCACCAGATACAATTTGCGCTCGTGCGTTTTGACCACGATGGTCCCGGGCGAGTAGTCGCCGCGGAAGGCGACCAGGCTCGGCCCTGCCTCGGCGCCGGGCGCCGCCAGCATCGACGTCGCGGCCAGCACCGCGCCTGCAACCGCCATCTTCGCCGACCGAAATCCAACAGACATCCGTCTCTCCAGTGTCCCGTGCAGGTCTCGTCGTCCGTCCCGCCGCCGCTACGCGATGCCATTGTAACGACGCGCGTTAACCGACCGGTACCGTGCGGTGGCGGACGGGGAGCCGCGTGCGGCATTGAAAGAAAATCCGCCGATCAAAGTAAATGACCTGGAAACAACACTCGTCTGCAAAGTTGCGGGTGTGCTCAGCATCACACACAGTGTCGAAGCGGAGCGAGCGGGCGCCGTTGTGGTTGGCGCTTGGCCGAGGGATGACGGGCGTCAGATCATCCGGCCACGGCACGAAAAAGCCCCGCCCCTCGCGCGAGGGACGGGGCCGATCGTGACGCCCTGCGAGCCGGCTTGCGGCTCAGCCGACCTTGTCCTTGTGGTGCTTGTTCTGGCGATGCTCGACGAGATCGTCGACCACCGCGGGATCGGCCAGCGTCGAGGTATCGCCGAGCGTCGAGGGCTCGTCCTCGGCGATCTTGCGCAGGATGCGGCGCATGATCTTGCCGGAGCGGGTCTTCGGCAGGCCGGGCGCGAACTGGATCAGGTCCGGCGAGGCGATCGGGCCGATGTCCTTGCGGACCCAGGCCACCAGCTCCTTGCGCAGCTCCTCCGACGGCTCGATCCCGGCCATCAGGGTCACATAGGCGTAGATGCCCTGACCCTTGATGTCGTGCGGATAGCCGACCACGGCGGCCTCCGACACCTTGGGATGCGCCACCAGCGAGGACTCGACCTCGGCGGTGCCCATGCGGTGGCCGGAGACGTTGATGACGTCGTCGACCCGGCCGGTGATCCAGTAATAGCCGTCGGCGTCGCGGCGGCAGCCGTCGCCGGTGAAGTATTTGCCCTTATAGGCCGAGAAATAGGTCTGCTCGAACCGTTCGTGGTCGCCATAGACGGTGCGCATCTGCCCCGGCCAGGACCGCGCCAGGCACAGATTGCCGGTGCATTCGCCTTCCAGCACCACGCCTTCCGGATCGAGGATCTCCGGCACCACGCCGAAGAACGGCCGCGTCGCCGAGCCGGGCTTCAGCTTGGTCGCGCCGGGCAGCGGCGTGATCAGGATGCCGCCGGTTTCGGTCTGCCACCAGGTATCGACGATCGGGCAGCGGTCGTCGCCGACGACGCGGTGATACCACTCCCAGGCTTCCGGGTTGATCGGCTCGCCGACCGAGCCGAGCAGCCGCAGCGATTTGCGCGAGGTCTTTTTCACCGGCTCGTCGCCGGCCTGCATCAGCGCCCGGATCGCGGTCGGCGCGGTGTAGAAGATGTTGACCTTGTGCTTGTCGATGACGTCCCAGAACCGCGAATTGGTCGGGTAGTTCGGCACGCCTTCGAACATCAGCGTGGTGGCGCCATTGGCGAGCGGCCCATAGAGGATGTAGCTGTGGCCGGTGACCCAGCCGACGTCGGCGGTGCACCAGTAGATGTCGCCGTCGTGATAATCGAACACGTATTGGTGCGTCATCGAGGCGAACACCAGATAGCCGCCCGAGGTGTGCAGCACGCCCTTGGGCTGGCCGGTCGATCCCGACGTGTACAGGATGAACAGCGGATCTTCCGCGTGCATGTGCTCGATCGGGCACTCGGTGGTCACCATCTCGGCGGCCTCGTGGTACCAGAAGTCGCGAACGTCATCCATCTCGATGGCGGCGCTGGTGCGCTTCACCACCATCACCCAGTCGACGCCGTCGCACTTCTTCAGCGCGGCGTCGACATTGGCCTTCAGCGGCACCTTCTTGCCGCCGCGCAGGCCTTCGTCGGCGGTGATCACGATCTTGGACTGGCAGTCGTTGATGCGGCCGGCCAGCGAGTCCGGCGAGAAGCCGGCGAACACCACCGAATGGATCGCGCCGATCCGCGCGCAGGCCAGCATCGCGAAGGCCGCTTCGGGGATCATCGGCAGATAGATGGTGACGCGGTCGCCCTTCTCGACATTGCGGCTGCGCAGGATGTTGGCGAATTTGCAGACCTCGTCGTGCAGCTCGCGATAGGTGATGTGGCGCGACTGCGACGGGTCGTCGCCCTCCCAGATGATCGCGACCTGGTCGCCGCGGGTGGCGAGATGGCGGTCGATGCAGTTGTGCGCGACGTTGAGGACGCCGTCCTCGAACCATTTGATCGAGACGTTGCCGGGCGCGAACGAGCAGTTCTCGATCTTGTGCGGCGGCTTGATCCAGTCGATGCGTTTGGCTTGGTCGGCCCAGAAGCCGTTCGGGTCATTGACCGAGCGGGCGTACATCTCGCGGTACTTCGCGTCGTCGACGAAGGCGCGGCTCGCCCATTCCGAGGGCACGTCGTAGATCTTCTCGGACATTCTTTCCTCCACCCGAATACGCGGCCTTGCCGCACCCGCCGTCGGTGCACGGACCGCAAATCGCTTCAAACCCGGCGGGCTCATCCGTCAGCACCTTCCGCTCGCCGGACCCTAGAACCCGGATCGGGCGAAATCGCGAAGATTGCTGATGGATGAGGTTCGCCGGCGAAAAGACGTGCGATCGTCTGACCATCCGGCCGTTGTTATTGGTGTGATTATGCGTTGCCGCCCCCCGCGCCGACAAGCGGGGCGTTCATCCGACTTTTGGCGCTGATGGCGGCCGGCCGAATGCGCCGGGCCGCAGGACCAAGCGGCGACGGAGCCGGGGCGATCCGCCGCGTCGAACGTTCGGCAAATCGCCCGATGCCTCGCAAGGCCATGATCGATCGACAGAATCTCAAACTGTCCGCGGAACGGCCGTCCGCCCGATCATGTCAGCGTCCACACGCCGGTCGCCTTGATCTCGGCGTCCTCGAGTTCGCGCGTCACCGGGACGCCGTAGCTGGCGAGCTGGCTGAGCCTGTCCTTCGGCAAATAAGTGCGCCCAGGATCGCCGATCAGCACCTGCGCGCCGCCGGCCGAGCGGCGCTGCAGCATGGCGAAGGCCAGTTCGGCGATGTCCTGCTGATAGAAGATGTCGCCGGCGAGCACGGTCTGCGCCGGCGCGGCGTGCTCGGCGGCGAGCAGATCGTCGCCGCAGATGGCGAGCGCGACGCCGTTCGCCGCCGCGTTGACGGCGATCGCCTCGCGGGCGAAGCCGTCGATGTCGAAGGCGGTGACGCGGCGCGCCCCGGCCTTCATCGCCGCGATCGCCACCAGCCCCGAGCCGGAGGCGAAATCGATCACGTCGCGGCCGGCGACGCAGTCCGGATGATCGAGCACATAGCGCGCCAGCGCCTGCCCGCCGGCCCAGGCGAACGCCCAGAACGGCGGCGGCAGCCCGGCCTCGCCGAGTTCCTCCTCGGTCTTGCTCCACAGCGGCAGCGCCTCGTCGGCGACGTGCAGCGAGATTTCCGGCACCAGCGGCACGGGCCGCAGCCTCGTGTTGTCGCGAATGAAGGCGAGAGGGTCGGCGATAGCGGTGCTCATCGACGGGTGATGGAGCGGCGCTGAGGAGATGTCCATGGGGTTGCGGCTGCGCCGCTCGTCCAGGGCAGGGGGTCACAACAAAGCGACCAGTCATGCGCGGGCTTGACCCGCGCATCCATCATCCGCGAAGCGGACCGAAAACTCGCGAAGAGGATGGATTGCCGGGTCAAGCCCGGCAATGACGAGTTGGATTACAACCCGCCCATCTTGCAGACCAGTTTCCATTCGTCGGCGGTGACCGGCTGCACCGACAGGCGCGAGTATTTCAGCAGCGCCATTTCGGACAGCTTCTTTTCTTCCTTCACGGCCGCCAGCGTCACCGGGGTCTTCAGCTTCTTGTCGGCCTTGAGATCGACGCAGACGAATTTGCCGCTTTCGTCGGTCGGGTCCGGATAGGCCTCGCGGATGATCTCGGCGATGCCGACGATCTCCTTGCCCTCGTTGGAGTGATAGAAGAAGGCGCGGTCGCCTTTCTTCATCGCCATCATGTGCAGCTTGGCGGAGTGATTGCGCACGCCGGTCCAGGCTTCGCCCTTGGCGCCCTTGGCGACCTGCTGGTCCCACGACCACACCGAGGGCTCCGATTTCACCAGCCAGTAAGCCAAATCCTATTCCTCCGCCTTCAATGGCCGCGTCAGCAGGCCCTCGATCGCCGCATCGACGCCGAGCCGGCCGTCGAGGATCGCCGCGACCGCGGTCGAGATCGGCATCTCGACGCCTTTCGCCTGCGCCATCTCCAGCAGCACCGGCGCGGTGTAGTAGCCTTCCGCGAGCTTGCCGTGCGCGGCGGTGTCGATGCTCTCGCCGCGGCCGAGCGCCATGCCGAACGAAAAATTGCGCGATTGCGGCGTCGAGCAGCACATCGTCAGATCGCCCAATCCGGACAGACCGTGCATGGTCTCGATCCGGGCGCCGTAGGCTTTGCCGAACCGGACCAGTTCGACGAAGCCGCGCGTCGTCATCGCCGCCAGCGCCGAGGCGCCGAGCTGGCGGCCGGCGACGATGCCGGCCGCGATCGCCATCACGTTCTTGGTGGCGCCGCCGAGTTCGACACCGCGCACGTCGGTGGAGTGATAGGGGCGGAACGAGCCGGAATTCATCGCCTGCGCCAGCGCCTGCGCGACATCGGCGTCGGTGGCGGCGATCGTCACCGCGGTCGGCAGCCCGCGGGCGACGTCGGCGGCGAAGCTCGGGCCGGACAGGATCGCCGGCACCGCATTCGGCGCGCATTCGGCGATGATCTCGGTCATGAAGCGGTGGGTGCCGTGCTCGATGCCCTTGGCGCAGGCGATCAGCGGCGTGCGCGCCGCGATCAGCGGCTGCAGTGAGGTCGCCACCGACCGCAACACCTGCGCCGGCACCACCAGCAGCAGCGCCTGCGCGCGTGCGGCTTCGGCGAGATCCTGCGTCACCTTGATCGAATCGTCGAGCCGCACGCCCGGCAGAAACCGGCTTTCGCGCGCCTCGATCAGATGCTGCGCATTGCCGGCATCGTGCTCCCACAGCGTCACGCTGCGCCCGGCGCGTGCCGCCGTCAGCGCCAGCGCCGTCCCCCAGGCGCCGCCGCCGAGCACCGCGATCGTGTCGAATGAACTCATCGGATGGCCTCGTTGAAGCGATGGCAATCAGCAACAGCCGAAGTGAGTGAACGCAGAGCCGCCGCGTATGCGGCCTGCTCCCTCGCCCCGCTCTTGCGGGGAGAGGGGTGGGGTGAGGGGTGCGGCGGGCACGGCCTCTCGGCTGCGGCGAGACGCCCCCTCACCCGCCGCGCATCTGGCGATGCGCGTCGACCTCTCCCCGCGCGCGGGGAGAGGAGAGGAGGCGCTGCGGCGCGTGGAAGGACCACTTGGTGACTCCGTTAAAATCCCGCGCGGGTATTGGCGAATTTGCCCGGCGCCGTCGCGTTGGCGTCGAGCAGCCAGCGGGCGCGGGGGGCGGCGTCCATGCTGTCGGTGAGGCCGAGCGCCAGGCGCTCGGCGCCGGCCCAGGCGATCATCGCGCCGTTGTCGGTGCACAGCGCCGGCGGCGGCACGATCAGCGTGGTCTGGGCCTTGGCGGCGACCTCGCGCAAGGCGCGGCGGATCGCCTGATTGGCGGCGACGCCGCCGGCCGCGACCAGCGCCTTCGGTGCGCCGAAGCGCTCGCGGAACAGCCGCAGTCCGGAGGTCAGCCGGTCGGCCATCGAGTCCAGCACCGCGGCCTGGAAGCCGGCGCACAGATCATTGATGTCCTGTGGCTCCAGCGGCGTCAGCCGGCTGGCCTCGTTGCGCACCGCTGTCTTGAGACCGGACAATGAGAAATTGGCGTCGGGCCGCCCCAGCATCGGCCGCGGAAACGCGAACCGCACCGCATCGCCGGAGGCTGCGGCGCGCTCGACCTGCGGCCCGCCCGGATAGGGCAGGCCGAGCATCTTGGCGATCTTGTCGAACGCCTCGCCGATCGCGTCGTCGACCGTGGTGCCGAGCCGGACATAGTCGCCGACGCCGCGCACCGCGACGATCTGGGTGTGGCCGCCGGAGGCGAGAAACAGGCAATAGGGAAACTCGGTCGCATCCGTCAGCCGCGGCGTCAGCGCGTGCGCTTCCAGATGATTGACCGCGATCAGCGGCGTGTTGTGCACCAGCGCGATCGCCTTGGCGGTGGTCAGCCCGACGATGACGCCGCCGATCAGCCCCGGCCCTGCCGCCGCCGCGACGCCCGACAATTCCGGGAAGCCGGTTCCCGCCTCCCGCATCGCCCGCGCGACGATGCCGTCGAGCAGATCGACATGGGCGCGCGCGGCGATTTCCGGGACCACGCCGCCGAACGGCGCGTGTTCGTCGGTCTGCGAGCGTACGATATTGGAGAGAATCCGGCCGCTGCCATCGGCGCGGCGCTCGACCACCGCGGCTGCGGTTTCATCGCAGGTGGTCTCGATTCCAAGCACCAGCAAGGTCTGTTCACTAGTCAAATTGAGCCCTTGCGTTTGCCGCCGAACCGGCGTTCTCCTTGCCTCGCGTAGCATTGCGGGGTCTCGGAATGCAATCATCCGGTCGGCTCCCCGCGGCTCCGGCAAGGTCCGACGGCCCGCTGGTGCCGGCGGCCGCAACGGCTCCTGTTTCCCTCTCACAGGCGAGGACGTCAGGCGTGGCACTGCTTGTCACCCGCCCGCAACCCGACAACGACGCCACCGCCGCCGCGCTGCGCGCGAAGGGCTACGACGTGCTGCTGGCGCCGATGCTGCGGTTCGAGCCGGCGCCGTTTCCGGACGATCAGGACACCGACTATACGGGCGTGATCGTCACCAGCGCCAATGCGCTGCGGGCGATCGCCGATCAGCCCGGTTTCGCGCGGCTGCTGAAGCTGCCGCTGTTCGCGGTCGGCAAGCACACCGCGCGCGCGGCCCGCGACGCCGGCTTCAAGGACGTCATCGTCGCCGAGGGCGACGCCGCCAGACTGCGGCTGAAGGTCGCCGATAGCGTCAAAGGGAAAAAGAAGGCGGCCGGCGCGTTGCTGTATCTGGCCGGCGCCGATCTGTCGCGCGACCTCGCCGGCGAATTGCGCGAGGACGGCTTCCACGTGGTGATGCAGACGACCTACAGGATGCTGCCGGTGCAGACGCTGCCGGCGACCATCTGCGACGAATTTGCGGCCAATCGGATCGAGGCGGTGCTGCATTACTCGCGGCGCAGCGCGCGCGCCTTCATCGACGCGACGCGGGCGTCCGGGATCGAGATCTCGGCGCTGGCGATTCCGCAATGCTGCCTGTCGGACTCGGTGTCCGACGTGGTGCGCGAGGCCGGCGCGACGCAGGTGATGGTGGCGCGCACGCCCGACGAGAAGGCGCTGTTCGAGGCGCTGGACCGTGCGGTCGGTGCGCCCGCGCGCTGAACGAACAACGCGCCGGGCCGGCAACGGATTCGGCAGGAGTGACGAGGAACGATTGCGGATGGTCGAGAACAGGCCCGGACACGAGGATACGCAGCACGGAGAGGACCGGCGGCTCCCGCCGGCGCCCGATGGCGCGCCCGATGCGCATGCCGAACCCATCACCGAGGTGGATGTCGATGCGCCGATCGAGGCGCCATCGCATCCCGCCCCAGATTTGACCATGGAGCAGCTTCCCGCCAGCGCGGCGGAGGAGCAGGAAGACGAGCGCCGGCTGCAGGCCGCGATCGACGCCGCGCCGCTGCCGGAGCCCGCGGCGGACCAGCCCGAGACTCGGTTTGCCGCCGCATCGCCCGAGGCAGCGGAGGAGCCCGCCGCGCGGCCGTCGGCGGCCGAACCGCGCCGGCCCGGCATCGCCGCGGCGATGCTGCCGCCGGTGCTCGCGGTCGCGATCGCCGCCGCGGTGGTGGTCGGCGCTGCGAAGACCGGCTTGCTGCCGGACTATTTCATGACCGGCGCCAGCGCGCCGCAAGGCGATGCCGCCGCGCTCGACGCACTGAAGGCAAGGCTCGCCAGCCTCGAGGCCCGGCCGGTCGCCGGTCCTGATTCCGCGGCGACGCCTGCCGCTGCAGCCGATCCGGCGCTGGCCGGCAGGGTCGAGGCGCTGGAGAAGACCGTGGCTTCGCTGAGTGGCGAGTTGGCCGCGCTGCGAACCCGCGCCGAGTCCGCGCCGGCCGCCGCTGCCGCCGCCGCGGCGTCGACCGATGGGACCGCGACCGATAGGCCGGCGGCCGACAAGCCTGCCGGGGATTCGTCCTCGGTCGATGCGGCGGCCGCGCTGGCGGCGATCAATACCCGGCTGACCGAACTCGAACAGGCCGCCAAGGCCGCGCCCGAAGCAAAGGCCGCGCCCGAAGCCAAGCCCGCGCCCGAAGCCGCCCCCCAGGCCGCGCCGCCGCCCGCCACGGCCGATGATGTGCCGCTGCGCCGGCTCGTCACCGCCACCATGCTCGATCTGACCGTCACGCAAGGCGCGCCCTATGCGGCGATCCTGAAAGCGGCGCAGCCGCTCGCCGCCGATCCGGCCGCGCTGCGGCCGCTCGCGCCGTTCGCCGAAACCGGCGTGCCCGGCGCTGCCGCGCTCGGCCGCGAGCTGCTCGCGCTGCTGCCGAAACTGCTGCCCGGCGGCGACCCGGCCAACACCACCAGCTTCATCGACCGGTTCCAGGCCAATGCCGAGCGGCTGGTGCGGATCCAGCGTTCCGACGTCGCCGCCGGGGTCGATCGGATTGCGGTGGTCGGCCGCCTCACCGCCGCCGCACAGCGCGGCGACCTTGCCGAAGCGCGGCGCGAGCTGAAAGCGCTTGCGCCGGCCGACCGCGCTCCTGTTCAATCCTGGATCGACCGATCCGAGGCGCGCGATCAGGCTGTCGCCGCTTCGCAGTCTTTCGCCACCGCGGCGCTGGCCGCGCTGTCAAAACCGTCGCCATAGGATCCCCATGCTGCGCATCATCCTGTTTCTCGTGATCATCGCGCTCGCGGCCGCGGGCGCAGCCTGGGTGGCCGAACAGCCCGGCGATGTCGTGCTGTCGTGGAACGCCTGGCGCGCCGAGATGCGGCTGCCGGTGTTCATCCTCGGCCTCGGCGGCGCGATCGTGGCGATTGGGCTGGTCTGGGCGATCATCGCCGCGCTGTGGCGGGCGCCCAAGCGGATGAAGCATGGCCGCGCGGCGCGGCGCAGCGGCAAGGCCAACCGCGCCATCACCCAGGGCCTGCTCGCGGTCGGCCATGGCGATGCGGCCGCCGCCCGCAGCCACGCCACCGCGGCGCGCCGGCATGCGCCGCACGATCCGCTGGCGCTGCTGCTGCAGGCGCAAGCGGCGCAGCTCGAAGGCGACCGCGACGGCGCGCGCCGCGCCTTCCTGGCGATGGCCGGGCGCGACGACACCAAATCGCTCGGCATGCGCGGGCTGTATATCGAGGCGCAGCGCGCCAACGATCCGCAGGCGGCACTGGCGATCGCCGAAGAGGCGCTGCGGCTGCAGCCGAATGCGGCCTGGGCGTCGCAGGCGGTGCTCGGCTTCCGCTGCGCCCGCGCCGACTGGACCGGGGCGCTCGAGATTCTGGAAACCAATCTGTCGTCCGGCCTGGTCGACAAGAAGGCGTTCCGCCGCCAGCGCGCGGTGCTGCTGACGGCGCGGGCGCTCGACGTCGAGGACAGCGACCAGAGCCTGTCGCGCGACAGCGCGCTGGAGGCCAACAAGCTGGCGCCGACGCTGGTCCCGGCCGCGGTGCTGGCCGCGAAGTGCCTCGCCGAGACCCATCAGGTGCGCCGCGCGATGAAAGTGCTGGAGACGGCTTGGCAGGCCGAGCCGCATCCCGATCTCGCCGAGGCCTATGCGCATATCAAGCCGGGCGATCCGCCGGCCACCCGGCTGGCGCGGATCGAGAATCTGATCGGCAAGAAGGCCACGGATTTCGAAAGCGCGCTGGCGCTGGCCCGCGCGGCGATCGACGCCGGCGAATTTTCGAAGGCGCGCCTGGCGCTGCAGCCGTATCTCGACAATCCGACCCAGCGCGTCGCGATGCTGATGGCCGAGATCGAGCACGGCGAGCGCGGCGATACCGCCAAGGCCCGGGCCTGGACGTTGCGCGCGGTGCGCGCGCTGCCGGATCCGGTGTGGACCGCCGACGGCTACATCTCCGACCATTGGCGCCCGGTGTCGCCGGTCAGCGGCCGGCTCGACGCGTTCCAGTGGCAGGTGCCGCTCGCCGCGTTGCCGGCGAAGAAGACGGTGGTGATCGAGGACAACCCTTTCCACGACGCGCTGATCGCCTCCTCGGCGCCCGAGGCGCTGCCGCCGGCCAAGGCCGACGCCGCCGTCATGGTCACGGTCGAGCCGGTCGCCGACGATGCGATCGTGACGCCGAAACAGCCGGAGGCGACCGTGATCGCGGTCGAGCCGGAGCCCGCCGCCGACAAACCGAAGGAGGCGAAGGAGCAACGCAAGGATTCCGCCAAAGAGCCGGCCAAGGCCGCCGCGCAGGCCGGGCCCGACACCGTGATCCCGATGCCGTCGCCGCCGCTGTTCCATCGCCGCCCCGCCGCGCAGGCGACCTCCCCGGTGATCCCGATCGTCCGTGCGCCGGACGATCCGGGCGTCGACGAGGAGCCGGCGCCGGAGGAATTCGACGAACGCTCGACGGCGCCTGCGGCGCCGGCGGGCAGCTGGCGCGGCTATCGGCCGTAACGGGCGCCGGTGGACGCGCAACAGCGTCGCAAGGCCGGGACTGCGCCGCGCATCGCCTGACCGGCCGTTTCCGGACAATCCCGCGGCCGGTGGTTCTTGCCAATCCGCCCGCCGGCCGATATCAGAAGGCCGGTGTTTCCGGGGCCGAGTTTCGGCCCCCCGTTTTCGGGCGGCGCATCACCCGCCCGAGGTCGCCGCAATAGCTCAGCTGGTAGAGCACGTCATTCGTAATGACGGGGTCGGGGGTTCGAATCCCTCTTGCGGCACCACCCCCTTCTCCGCCCGGCCTCGCGATATCGGTGGCGGATCATTCCCGAGACATGCGTGACAAGCCGTCGGTGACAATGCCGGACCGCAAGGTTTGCGACGTGTGCACCGTGTCTGCCCCCGATCCTCGCCCGGCCGGTCGCGAGCCGAACCTCGCGTCGCCCCCGGCCGTGTTGACGCGGACCGCGAAGGCGTTTGAATGACGCCCGATGCTGTTCAGTTCGCCCGTCTTTCTGTTCCTGTTCATGCCGCTGCTGCTGCTCTGCTATTGGAGCGTGCCGCGGTCGCTGCGCAATGCCATCCTGCTGGTCGCCAGCATCGTCTTCTACGTCTGGGGCGAGCGCTTCTTCTTTGTGGTGATGCTGGCCTCGATCGCCGCCAACTGGCTGCTCGGGCTGGCGCTCGACGCGCTGGACGCGCCGCGGCAACGCAAGGCGGTGGTGGCCGGCGCGGTGGTGCTGAACATCGGGCTGCTGGCGTTCTTCAAATATTCCGAGTTCCTGATCGCCAATCTGAACGACCTGCTCGCGGCGATCGGCGTGGCGCCGGTCACCGTCGTCTCACCGCATCTGCCGCTCGGGATCTCGTTCTTCACCTTCCACGCGCTGTCCTATGTGATCGACGTCTACCGCGGCGTCGCGACCGCGCAGCGGCGGCCGGTCGATTTCGCGCTGTACATCGCGTTCTTCCCGCAGCTGATCGCCGGCCCGATCATCCGCTATCACGACATCTATCGGCAGCTCACCCGGCGCACCGTGATGCTGGAATTATGCGCATCGGGCATCGAGCGGTTCCTGGCCGGGTTCGGCAAGAAGATGCTGCTGGCGAATCCGCTCGGCGAGGTCGCGGACAAGATCTTCGCGCTACCGGTCGCCGAGCTCAGCCCGGGCGCCGCCTGGCTCGGCGTGCTCTGCTACACGCTGCAGATCTATCTGGATTTCTCCGCCTATTCGGACATGGCGATCGGGCTGGCGCGGATCTTCGGTTTCCATTTTCTGGAGAACTTCAACTACCCGTATCTGTCGCGGTCGATCCAGGAATTCTGGCGGCGCTGGCACATTTCCCTCTCCAATTGGCTACGCGACTATCTCTACATCCCGCTCGGCGGCAGCCGCGTCGCCAACTGGCGGATCTACTTCAATCTGCTCGTGGTGTTCTTCATCTGCGGGCTGTGGCACGGCGCCAACTGGACGTTCGTGGTCTGGGGCATGATCCATGGATGCTTCCTGATCCTCGAACGGATCGGCCTGGCGCGGCTGCTGGCCCGGCTGCCGCGGCCGTTGGGCCACCTCTATACGCTCGCCGTGGTGTCGCTGGCCTGGGTGTTCTTCCGCTCCGCCGACGTGCACCAGGCGATGCTATACCTTCAGACGATGTTCGGCGGCGGTGGCGGCGCGCCGTCGCTGGACGCGCTGCGCTATGTCGATCCGCTGGTGATCGGCAGCCTGATCGTCGGCAGCCTCGCCAGCGCCGGAATGTTCAGCCGGCTGACCTCCGACTGGCGCTGCCGCGCCGGCCAGCGCGAGGGTGTGCTGCATCCACCGCTGGGCGAGGTCCGCCTCGATGCGGACGGCGGCCGGGTGCTCGGCCTGAGATTGGTCGTGTTGCTGACGGTCGGGCTGCTGGCTTGCAGCCAGGTCGCGGCCGGCACCTATAATCCCTTCATCTATTTCAGGTTCTAGCGATGCGCCGCGCCTCTTTGACGACCCGGATCTATGCCGGCGCCATGATCGGCCTGGTGGTGCTGTTCTCCGCCGTCGGCCTGGCCGCGTCGGCGTTCCGCCAGGCCGCGGTCGGCGGCGAAAACCGGATGTTCGCGCAACTGCCGGGCTGGCCGCGTTCGCTGGCGGAGTGGGAGAGCTTTCCGCAACGCTTCGACGATTACTTCAACGACCATTTCGGGCTGCGCAAGCTGCTGCTGCGGCTCAACACCAACATCAACGCGCTGATGCTCGGGCGGCTGCCGTCCGACCGGGTCATCCTCGGCCGGGACGATTGGCTGTTCTATGCGGGCGAGGAGTCGCTCGAACTGTATGCCAACAAGCGCCCGCTCAGCGGCGCGCAGCTCGACGACGCGCGCGATTCGCTGACGCGCCGCGTCGGCCGGGCGAAACAGCTCGGCGCCGCCTATGTGCTGATCATCGCGCCCGACAAGCACAGCATCTATCCCGAACACATGCCGCGGTTTCCGACGCGGCGCGGCGGACCTTCGCAGCTCGATCAGCTGCTCGCCGTCGCCCGGCCCGCCGGCCTGCCGGTGGTCGATCCGCGCCCCGCGCTGTTGCAGGGCAAGGCCGACGGGCTGGTCTACTACAAGGACGACACCCACTGGACCGATTGGGGCGCCTATCTCGGCTACCGCGCGCTGATGGCGGCGCTGCCGCTGCCCGAGGTGCCGATCGTCCAGCTCGATCGCCGCCAGTTTTCGGTGCCGGGCGAGATGAAGGGCGGGCTCGCCGACATGGCCAATCTCCCCTGGGTCGAGCAAACCCGGAAGGTCGACCCGGCGGCCAGCCGCTGCGACGTCACCAGAACCCCGTTCGAGCGGCTGTCACCGAATCTGTCGATCGCCCGAACGCACTGCGCCGGCGCCAAGTACAAGGTGATCTATATCGGCGACTCGTTCTCCGACTGGATCATGCCCTATCTGTCGCAGAGCTTCGGAGAAATCGTCCATATCGCCCGCTCCGGCTTCACGCCGTGGCGCGATCTGCAGCCGACCATCGATCGCGAAGCGCCCGACCTGATCATCGAGGAACTGGTCGAGCGCCACGTCTCGTCGATCGCCGACGCGCGAGAGAGCGAGTAGCTGAGCCGGTGCTTTTAAGATCAGCGCTTTTGGGCGGAGCATCATCCCTCTCGTGGTCGCCGAAATAATGCACCTGCTAGAGCACGTCATTCGTACTGACTGGGGGTGGGGGTTCGAATCCCTCTTGCGGCACCTTTTTTGGCGATTTTCAGCGGTCGTCGCTTCGACCCCCCACGCCAATTCTCTGGACGAAAATGCCCGCGACGCGCGCGGGCATAACGTCTCGATGCGGCGGCGCCGTTGGGATCACTCCTCCCGCTCACTCCTCCCTTGCCCAGCTGGCGCGTTTGACGGCGCGTTCGCAGAGGAAGTCGAGGGCGAAGCCGATCAGGCCGATGATCACCACGGTGGCGGCGAGGCGGTCGTATTCCAGCGTGTCGCGGGCGTCGTTGATGGCATAGCCGAGGCCGGAAGTGACGCCGAGGAATTCGGCCGGCACCAGCACGATCCAGGCGACGCCGACGGCGAGCCGGATGCCGGCCAGCGAATCCTGCATGATCGCCGGCACGATGATGGTGAACAGCATGTGCCACGGCCGGGCGCCGAGATTGCGCGCGACCTTGAACCACGCCGGGTCGATCCGACGGAAGCCGTGCGCGGTCGAGAACAGGATCGGCCAGATCGCCGCCACGCCGATCAGGAACACGATCGCGGCGTTCCAGCTCGCAAACGCCATCACGGCGATCGGCATCCAGGCCAGCGGCGAAATCATCCGCAGGAACTGGAACGGCACCGAGCTCGCCTCGCGCATGCCGCGGAAACGGCCGACCAGAATGCCGAGCGGCACGCCGAGCGCGATCGCCCAGGCGAGCCCGCCGGCGATCCGGCCGAGACTCGGCCACGCCATCTTGGCCGCCTCGCCGCTGATCAGCATCTGCCACAGCCGCTCGAAGGTCGGCTGTGGGGCGAAGTCGGCGAAATTCGCGGTGCGCGGATCGGAGGCGACGATGAAGCCGCCGATCCACCACACGCCGAGCAGCACCGCGATGCCGAGCGCGATATGGCCGGAGCTGCGCAGCCGGCCGGCGAAGGCGGCGTTTCGCGCCGCCGCCGCCGGTGCCGGGGCGTCGTCGATCGTCAGATCGAGGCTCACAGCGACAGCACCTCGGTCCGGGCGAACGGATCGTCGGGATTGACGCTCGGCGATGTCTTCCAGTCCGGGTACTTCGTCATCGCCTGCTTGACGAAGTGATAGTCGACCAGATCCTTGGCGACGAATTCCGGATCGAGCTTCTTCAGGAAGGTGGTGTCGCCCGAGACCACCGTCTCGTTCATCGCGCCGACGATCAGCTTGGTCGCCGACGGATACGGCCAGGGCTGGAAGTCGATCCGGCCGAGCTTCCAGTCCGGATGGGTAATGGCGCCGCTCTCGCCATAGGTCTTGTCGTCGTAGTAAGTCATCGCGCGCTCGATCACCGGCGCCGGCAGCGGCAGATAGCCTTCGCCGTCCTTCGACAGCAGCTTGGCGACTTCCTTCTTGTTGGCGCTGGCGTAGATCTCGGCGCGGACCAGGGCGTTCATCACCTTCTGGGTCCATTCCGGCTTCTTTCTGGTCACCTCCTCGTTCATGCACAGCACGCAGCAGGGGTGATTCTTCCAGATGTCGCCGGTGAAGCGCAGCATCCGGCCGCCGGCCTTGGTTTCGCCCAGCGCGTTGAACGGCTCGGCGACGATGTAGGCGTCGATCTTTTTGGCCGCGAGCGCCGGCGGCATGTCGGGCGGCGCCATCACCTGCAGATTGCACTCGTCGGCCGCGAGCGTCTCGCCCTGGCCCTTGATCACCGGCTTGATGCCGGATTTGCGCAGCGCGTATTGCAGCACGATGTTGTGCATCGAGTACCAGAACGGCACCGCGACCTGCTTGCCGCCGAAATCCTTGAACGACGCGATGCCGCTCTCGCCGCCGACCACGACGCCGGAGCCGTTGGTGTGGGCCCAGGCCATGATCTTGACCGGGAAGTTGTTGTTGTAGCGCATCCACACCGGGATCGGCTTGAGCAGATGCACCAGGTTGAACTTGCCGGCCGCGAAGCTCTCCACCAGCGGCGACCAGCCGCGGATCAGCGTCGGGCGCTCGGCCTCGAGACCCTCGTCCTTGAAGTAGCCCATGCCGTGCGCGACCAGGAGCGCGGTGGCGTCGGTGATCGGCAGATAGCCGATGCGGACGACGTCGTCGTCGGCCGCGCGTGCGGATTGGCCGAAGCCGCCCAGCATGGTGCCGAGCGCGGCGAGGCCGCCGGCGGCGAGCATGTCGAGCGTCTGCCGGCGGTTGATCGCGAACCGGAAGCGATCGTCATCGGCATGAACGATGTCATTTCCGCAATTGATGCACATTACGAGATCCTTTCAGCGGTGGCCGGCAGCGACGATCTTGAGCGGTTCCGTCCGTGGCGTTTCTTGGTTGTGGGAGTCGGGAGTCAGCGATGCGTCCGGCGCGGCCGGGCCGGTGGCGCGTTCGAACGCCGCCTGCAGCCGCGCCTGCGCGGCCTGGATGCTGGCCGCCCGGCGCTCCGGATCGGCGTCGCTGCGATCGACCGCGACCGGCACGATCTCGGCGATGCGGCCGGGGTCGGACCGCATGATCACCGCGCGATCCGCCATCGTCACCGCTTCCGGAATGTCGTGGGTGACGATCACCAGCGTGATCTTCATTTCCTCGGCGATGCGGCGGACGTCGCGCTGCAAGGCGCGGCGGGTGACGGCGTCGAGGGCGGAGAACGGCTCGTCCAGCAGCAGCACTTCCGGGCAGGTCGCGAGCGAGCGCGCCAGCGCGACGCGCTGCTGCTGGCCGCCGGACAGGTCCTGCGCGTTGCGCTCGGCGTAGCCGTCGAGTTCGACGAGATGCAGCAATTCGCCGACCCGCGCGGCGATCTCCGCGCGCGGGCGGCCGGCGAATTTCAGCCCGAGCCCGACATTCTGCGCCACGCTCATCCACGGATACAGATGCGGCTGCTGGAACATCACGACCCAGCGCGGCGATGCGCCCTCGACCCTGGCGCCGTCGATGCGGATCTCGCCCATGCTCGGCGCGACCAGTCCGGCGATGATGTGCAGCAAGGTCGACTTGCCGCAGCCGGAGCGCCCGACCAGCGCCACCGCCTCGCAGGGCTTGATCTCGAGATCGATGCCGCTCAGCGCGTTGCCGCTCGCGCGGCGGTAGCGGTGACTGACGCCCTGGATGGCGATATGCGCCCCGGGCCAGGCCTTTTTGGGTTGAAATGCCGGCATCGCCTGCAGCCGCTCCTCGAACAGGGTTCCTTGCGGATCGGCGGAGCCGGCCAGCGCGACCGGCCCCGCCGCGCGATTACTCCGCCGCCATCAGCGACGGCGCCGCATAGGGCGCGCCTTCCTCGATCGGCAGCGACGGGTCGCGCGACCATTCGTTCCAGGAGCCGAAATACAGGCTGACGTCCTTGATGCCGGCTTCCTTCAGCGCGACCAGCGTGTTGGAGGCGCGGGCACCCTTGAAGCAGTAGAGGACGACCGGGGTGTCCGGCGTGATACCGACGCTGGCGCATTCGGCGAGAATCTCCGCCGACGATTTGAACATCGGGCCGGCCGCCGACGGCTTCATCATGCGGTACCATTCGATCCAGACCGCGCCGGGGATGCGACCCTTGCGCGGGCAGAAGTCCTTGCCGTAGGGCGACGAGCTTTCGCCGATCCATTCGTCGACGTCGCGGGTGTCGAGCTTGACCTTGGACTGGTCCGCGACCGCCGCCTTCATCGATTCCAGATCGACCAGGATCGAGGCCGCTTCCGGATCGACCGCGAACGTCTTCGGCGTCGGCGTCGGCACATCGGTGGTGCTCGGCAGGCCGGCCGCGGTCCAGGCCGCGTAGCCACCATGCAGGATCTTGACCTTCGGATAGCCCAGATAGGTCAGCAGCACATAGCCGCGGCAGGATTGGCCGAAGCCGGTGTTCATCGACTGTTCGTAGATCACCGCGGTCTCTTCACCGGACAGGCCGGCGGCGCCGAACGCGGCAGCGAACTTCTCGCTCATCTCCTTGACGCCCTCGGGCGTCGAGGTCGCGAGGTACGTGAAGATCTCGTGGATGTTGACGGCGCCGGGAACGTGGCCGGCCGCATAGGCTTCGGGATTGCGGGTGTCGATCACCACGGTGGTCGGGGAGGCAAGCATTTCGGAGAGTTCGGCGGGCGTGACAAGAACCTTCTCAGTCATGGGTTCGCTCCTGTGTGCATCGTTGAACGTCGGCTGGGAGTGTCTCGGGCACAGGGCAGCGTCCTGTGGTGACTGTTGCCGCGCGCGCGGGAAACGGCACGCGGACGGCGAATGCGCCTCCGCGTCGACCGCGCGCGAACTAATGCGCCATGTCGGCCAGCATCTTGCGGAGCTGCTTGGTGGCGGGTGTCACGATCGCCACGAAGTAAGCCTCGCGCAGGCGGCGCTGCGCGGTGGCGCCGGCGACGTAGCCGCGCGCGCCGCAATGAAGCATCGCGGCATGAGCCGCCGCGACCGAGGCGTCGCCGGCGGCCAGACGCGCCTCGATCACCGCCCGCCAATAGTCGCGATCGCTTTCGAACGGCGTCGCGGCGAGGCGCGCGACCTCGGCCTCCATGGCGGCGAGCCCTTCGGCGAGCGGCTCGGCCTGGACGTCGAGGTATTTGTTGACGTGGCCGAGCGGGCTCTTGCACTGCTCGATCAGCCGCAGGCAGTCGCGGATCAGGCCGAACGCCATGCCGGCCTGCAGCAGGATGAAGCCGGCGCGGATGCGCTTGATGTAGTCGTCGACCGGATCGGCGATCACCCAATTGTCCGGCACCATCACGTCGCGCATCTGCACCGCGAAGGTGCGGGTGCCGTCGAGCGCGGTGAACTTCGCGTTGTCGGCGAGGCTCAGGCCTTCGGCGGCGCAGGGAATCGCCGCCATCACGTTGCGCGTCGTGCCGCCGTCCTCGACCTCGAAGATGCCGCCGAAATAGTGATCGGGGCCGAGATTGGAGACGTAGGGCAGCAGGCCCTTGACCACATAGCCGCCGGCGACGCGGCGGCCCTTCAGCCGCATCGGCTCGATGCCGAACAGCGACTTCATCGGGTTCGACAGCGCGGTGCCGCCGAGCACCGCTCCGCTGGCGATCTGCGGGCCGATGCCGGTCCGCAGATGCTCGTTGTCGGAGGCGTAGATGTACCAGGCCAGCGCGTCCTGACACCACATGCAGAACGACGTCGACAGGCAGTGCTCGCCGGCCGCCGCCATGGCGTTGATCGAGGTCATCAGATCGACGCTCGGGCTCTTGCCCGGAAGGTGATGCGCATAGGCGCCGAGACGCCCGAAGGCGCGCATCAGATCTTCCGGATAGTAACCGTCGACATCGATCCGGTTGACCAGCGACGGCAGCTCTCGCGCCGACAAGGCGCGCACCGCTTCGACGACCTCGGCGCCGGGAAGCGCCGCGGCATCGCCTGTGTTCATCGACTGGACATCCAGCATGGCTCAGCTCCGCTGTTGGAGGGCTGGGATCAGGCCATCGTCACGTCGAGATTGACCGGGCGGGAGAAGGTGTTCGCCACCGGCGACCACAGCCGCGCATGCGCGACCAGCGCGTCGAGTTCCTCGCGCGGACGGTCGGCCTCGAACTTCACCTTGGCGCGAACGTCGGTGAAGCCGACCGGCTTCTCGGACAGGTCGCCGGTGCCCCAGACGCCGGTGATGTTGAGGTCGCCTTCGAGTTCGATCTCGAGCGTGTAGACGGTGATGCCACGCGCCACCGCGTTGGCGTGGATGCCGACCGCGAGGCAGGAGCCGAGCGCGGCCAGCGAGGCTTCCGACGGGTTCGGCGCGGTGTCGTCGCCGAGCAGGCCCGGCGGCTCGTCGACGATGTAGGGCGGCAGGGTGCGGACGAAATTGAGATGCCGGAAGCGACCCTCGGCGACGGTCTTGCACTTCAGCGTCTTGACCGCGGTCGGATCGGCCTTGCCCTTGGCGATCAGCTCATCGAGCCCGGCCTTGTCGATCGGCGCGAGGCATCCGGTCATGGCGACGGGGCTATCCGGGGTGAGGCAGGCGGTCATCGCGGTGGCGGCTTTGGTCATGGGATCTCCTCTGGCTGCCGTGGGTCCGGCGGCATCTAGGCTACAGACCGTTCTGTATTAGCAGGAAGCATGCCAGATGGGCCGATCTGGAAAAGGCCAACTGAATCAGAGGTGCGACCGCAGAAACAAGCCTGCTCGCCAATTAGGCGCGCCGCTTTTGCGGTCAAATCGCCCTCTCGGTTGCCTGCATCGGCGTCAGCAAGGTTGCGAACAGACCATTCGGTTTCCCGGATTGCAGTTTGGCAGAGGCGGGGGTATTTGCGTCTGAATGGTCCAGGCAGCGCCCCATCCCACGATCGATTCGCCGGCGCCCGATGTGCGGATGTCCCCGCGCGATCGGCTGATCGAAAGCGCCCGCGTGCTGTTCTGCCGCTACGGCATCAACTCGGTCGGGGTCGACGCCATCATCGAGAACGCCGGTACCGCCAAGACCACCCTGTACAAGCTGTTCGGCTCCAAGGACGGGCTGGTCGAAGCCGTGCTGCAGCGCGAGGGGCAGAGCTGGCGCACCTGGTTCATCGACGAGATCGATGGGCCGGGCGGCAGCGCGCGCGAGCGGCTGGCGCGGATCGGCCCGGCGCTGAAGGGCTGGTTCAGCCGCCCCGATTTTTACGGCTGCCCGTTCATCAATGCGGTCGGCGAATCCGACAAGGCTGACGACCGGATGCGCAGCCTGGCGATTGCCCACAAGACCATCGTCCACGACCGGCTGACCGCGCTGTGCACCGAGGCCGAGATCGCCGAGCCGGCGCAGGTGGCGCATACGCTCGGGCTGGTGATCGACGGCGCCATCGTGATGGCGCTGGTGACGCGCGACGCCGGCGCCGCCGATGTCGCCGGCCGCGCTTGCGCGGCGATCCTGCCGGCGTGAGGCTGCAGGTTCAGCGTCCGAACAGTTGGCGCGCGGTTTCGCGGACGAAGAAGATCGAGCTTGCGGCGGTCAGGTGGCTGCCGTCGTACACCACCGGCGTGCCGTTGCTGCGCGGCACCGCCAGCAGACAACCGTCGCGATCACAATAGGTCGACGTCGGCGAGACGAACGCGACGCCTGCGGCTTCGAAGAACCTCCGCAGTCCTTCGTTCTCCTCGGCGCGCGACGAGTCGAGATGGCGACTGCGATCCCGCTCCGGAATCGCCCCGGCCGTCGCCACCCCCGCCGCCCGTGCGCGGTAGTACCCGGCGAGAATACGTCGCGGCGGCGTGCGCCAGTTCGGAAACATCCCGACCACCACGATGCGCCGGACGCCGGTGGCCCGGACCTCGGCGAGCGTCGCGCGGATCATCTCGTCGACGGCCTGCGGGTCGCGATCGGGGCCGTGATAGTCGTGCCACTGCCGCGCCACCATGATCACGGTGTCGGGCTTCAAGGTCCGCAGCCGCTCGAGCGCCATGGCGTTGTTGGCGGCGCAGACCTTCGACGGCGGGTCGGGCAGGCCGAGGATCGGCGGGCAGCCGGCCGTCGTATATTGCGAGATCCGGAAGCTGTTATCAGCCCGCTGCCATTCGCGCAGGCCCGGATACAGCTGCGCGGCGTGGGAATCGCCCCACAGCACGACCCGCGGCGCATCCGCGGGCGTGGCGTCGTCGCATTGCTCCTGAAACTGCGCGCTTCCTTCGAAGAAGCATGCGCCGGCGCGAAAAGCGACGGTTGCTTCGGCGTTCAGGTCCCCGAGGATCGCCTGCAGGTCGGGCCCGAAGCGTGACGGAAATCCGCTGGCCGCATAGATGCCGGCTCCGGCGATGCCGGCGATCGCCACGGCGGCGAACGCCGCCGCGGTCTTGCGGCGGCTCGGGCGCGCGCGGAACGGCGGCTCGATGAATCGCCAGGTGAGATGCGCCAGGGCGAAGGCGACGAGGATCGTGATCGCCTTCATCAGCAGCGGCGGCTCTTCACCGAACCGGACGATCCGGATCGCGGCGAGCAGCGGCCAGTGCCACAGATACAGCGGATAGCTGATCAGCCCGACATAGACCATCGCGCGGTTGCCGAGCAGATACCGGCTCACCCAGGGCGAAGGTCCGGCGAAAATCAGCAACGCTGCGCCGAGCACCGGCAGTACCGCCCACCAGCCGGGGAAGCCGCGATCGTTGCTGATCAACGCCGCGCCAGCGGCGAGCAGCCCCAGCCCCAACCAGGCGCAGGCGGCACGGATCGCCGCCGCGTGGCGTTCGAACAGCCTCCGCACAACGCCGAGCGCCGCGATCGAGGTGATGTCGCGGCCGGGCCCCGCATTCGCCGCAAGGGCGAGCACGCAGCCGGTCATCAATTCCCAGAACCGCGTCACCGGCAAATAGAACGCCGCCAGCGGGTTGACGGGCGTCAGTGCGATGTTGGCGGCGAACGACGCCAGCAGGATCGTGAGCGCGGCGATCAGCGCGCCGCGTGGCCACCGCCAGGCCAGCACGATCACCGGCGGCCACAACAGATAGAACTGCTCCTCGACGCCGAGCGACCACAGATGCAGCAGCGGATCGAGTTCGGAGGAGGTCTCGAAATAGCCGGCGCCGTGCAGCAGCGCGAGATTGGAGAGAAACGCGGCGCCGAAGCCGATCGCCTTGCCGGCGTCGCGGTAGTCGACCGGGAACAGCAGGAACCAGCCGGCGACCGCGCAAGTGATCAGCACCAATGCCAGCGCCGGGAAGATCCGGTTGATGCGGCGGGCATAGAAGACGGCGAAGCTGAAGTCGCCGCTGCGTCGGGCCTGGCAGATGATCGAGGTGATCAGGAAGCCGGAGATCACGAAGAACACGTCGACGCCGACGAAGCCACCGCGCACGGAATGCGGGAAGGCATGAAACGCGATCACCAGCAACACGGCGATGGCGCGCAATCCGTCGATATCGCTGCGGTAGGTCGGCCTCATCCTGGTGCTGTTCGGCCCCTGGTTCGCAAAAGCAATCGAACCCGGCAGATCCGAGCCGGGCGGTTCCCGCAGACAAGGACAGAAACATTCGTGCCGGAGGTGTCCAATCGCCAAGCCCGGCGGCGCTGTCAAGCGACCGGCGCTCGCGCGCATCATTCCTTCGGCCAACATGTGGGCCCGGCGTTTGCGTCGATTCGGGCGGTGCGCCTACATTGCGCGTTCCACACGCGGGCGACCTCGCCCGACTTCGAACGCCGGATGCCGCGATGAACATCGTCAGACACAGGATCGAACTCGCCACCACGGCGCCGATCCAGATCATCGACATCACCGAGCAGGTCCGCGGCTTCGTCGCCGGCAGCGGGCTGAAAGACGGCCTCGTCACCGTGAGCTGCCTGCACACCACGGCGCGGATCAACGTCAACGAGCGCGAGGAGAAGCTCGAGCGCGACATGCTGACGTTTCTGAAGCGCGTCGCGCCGCGCGACGGCGACTATCTGCACAACCTCGCCCCGATCGACGGCCGCGACAACGCGCATTCGCATCTGATCGGGCTGTTCATGAATTCATCGGAGACGATCCCGCTTGCCGCCGGCGCGCTGGTGCTGGGCGAATGGCAATCGATCTTCTTCATCGAGCTCGACGGCCCGCGCGAGCGCCGCGGCGTCGAATTGCAGATCATCGGGCAGGGTTAGACCGCTGCAGGCCTATGCCTCCAAAGGATGGGGCTCTTTGCGATGGAACCGCGGGTCGAGCCCGCGTATGACGGCTTGGTATCTGGAGCGGACGACCCCATGACGCCGGACGATATTGCGGGCTTCTACGCGACGCGCGCGGAGCTGAACCCCGACGACTACATCGAGCTCGATTTCGATTTCGAATGCGCCGGCGATCCGCGCGAGGCGGCGGCGCATCTGTGCAGCGAGCAATCCACCGCGCAATGGCGGCGGGTCGGAATCGACGAGGATTTCCGGCCGCGCTTCGCCGCGAAGGTGCTGGAGCTTCACGCCGAGGCGCGGCAGGGCTTCTCCACGGCGGTCGAATGCGCGGTGCGCGGGCCTGTCCACGCCTGCCGCGTCACGATCGCGCATCCCCACCGCAATTTCGGTCCGAAGATTCCGAATCTGCTGTCGGCGGTGTGCGGCGAGGGGGTGTTCTTCTCGCCCGGCATCCCGCTGATCCGGCTGCAGGACATCCGGTTTCCGGACAGCTACCTCGCGGCGTTCGAAGGCCCGCGCTTCGGCATCGCCGGCCTGCGCGAGCGGCTGCAGGCGTTCGACCGGCCGATCTTCTTCGGCGTGATCAAGCCGAATATCGGGCTGCCGGCGGCGCCGTTCGCCGAACTCGGTTACCAGAGCTGGCGCGGCGGCCTCGATATCGCCAAGGACGACGAGATGCTGGCGGATGTCGACTGGTGCCCGCTCGCCGAGCGCGCGGCGCTGCTCGGCGACGCCTGCCGGAAGGCCGCGGCCGAGACCGGGGTGCCGAAAATCTACCTCGCCAATATCACCGACGAAGTGGACCGGCTGATCGAGCTGCACGATGTCGCGGTGGCAAACGGCGCCGGCGCGCTGCTGATCAACGCGATGCCGGTGGGTCTGTCGGCGGTGCGGATGCTGCGCCGGCATGCCACGGTGCCGCTGATCGCGCATTTCCCGTTCATCGCCGCGTTCAGCCGGCTCGCCACTTACGGAATCCATTCGCGGGTGATGACGCGGCTGCAGCGGCTGGCCGGTTTCGACGTGGTGATCATGCCGGGCTTCGGGCCGCGGATGATGACGCCGGAGCACGAGGTGCTGGAGTGCGTGCGCGCCTGCCTCGAACCGATGGGGCCGATCAAACCGTGCCTGCCGGTGCCGGGCGGCAGCGATTCCGCCGCGACGCTGGAGCGGGTGTATCGCAAGGTCGGCAGCGTCGATTTCGGCTTCGTGCCAGGCCGCGGCGTGTTCGGCCACCCGATGGGACCGGCGGCGGGCGCCGCCAGTCTCCGACAGGCGTGGGACGCAATCGCCGCCGGGATTCCGGTCGGCGAGCATGCCGCGAGTCATCCGGAACTCGCGGCGGCGTTGCAGGCGTTCGGCGATCGCTGAGTCCGCTGCGGTCTCGCCGCGCTCAGCGCGGCAGTTCGGTGAAGGTGACGATCACTGCGGTGCGACGGCCCTGCGTCAAGGCAGCGTCGCGGTGGATGCCGGCCGGATCGTACAGCACGGCGTTGCCGTCGCGGCTGGTCACGGCGACCTGGTTGGCCTCGATCGCCGCGGCGAAATTGCTGTCGGCGACCAGGTCGGCGCCGAACGCCGCCTTGCGCTGCAATCCGGCGGGCAGCGCATAGAAGGTCTCGCGCCAGGTCTGCAGCGTCGAGGACAGGCCGGCGAGGTCGTTGGCGCGGCGGATCAGCCCGTCCCAGAACCGCGTCGCGGCGCGGTTGCTGCCGGCCACATAGGTCAGCGGGCCGTTGCCGGCGCCGACATCGCCGAGATAGATCACCAGCTTCAGCACATTGGTGCCGGGGTCGACCTTGAAGCCGTCGCACGGCGAGGTATCGACGCCGACATCGGCGAACGGGCTGGTGGCCGGCGCGGCCGGCGCGTCGACGACCTCCGCCACGATGGCGCCGACCCCGACCGGGCGCTTGAGATAGGCGCTCGCGGCCTCGGTCAGGCCGAGATCGGCCGCGGTCTGATTGAACCAGCGATAGAGATCAGGCGCCACTGCCGGATCGATCGCCATCCGGCTGCTCGCGGGATCGCCGGCCGGAGTGGCGCGCTGCTCCAGCGTCGTCAGTTGCGGGGCGAGCTGGGTGCGGATCTGCGCGATCGCATCGGCGCCGAGGCGGGTGACGGCGAAGCCGTCGCCCTGCAGCGGCACGAACACGGCGGTGCCGCGCTCGGTCTTCGGCGCATAGGCCTGGCCGGCGGTGACGCGCGCCAGTCGTTGCAGCAGGATCTGGCGCAGCGTGGTCGGCAGGTTGCGCAGCACCGCGACGAAGGTTTTTCCAGCCTCGGCCGGGCGCGGCAGGTGCTCGATGTCGATCAGGCGCTGCGCCGAGGCCAGCAGGAACCCATAGCTGAAATAGCTGATCGCCTTCAGCCTTGCGCCGAGCATCGGCATCGACATCACGCGGCCATAGGCCGGATGGGCGTCGTAATCGATCGCCGGCAGATGATCGAACGGATAGGACTTGCCTTCGGACTGCATGACTGCCCCCTCAGTGGCTCGCGAATGCCATAGACCTCAATTGAGGACTATGGTGGGCAGCGCCGCTTCGCGCGAGATAGCAATACGGCGATGTGCTGCAAAATCCGAGACCATCGGACGTCTGCGCGCCCGCCGAAGCGCATTGGCGCTTAGCGCACGACACGAGATCGCCGGCGGCGCGGCGGATGGTCACGGCGCAGGGCATCAACGGGAAGTTCGGGATTCAGATCCAGGCGAAGTTCGCCGCCGGGCGGGCGGTGCGGTTGAGCAGCGAGCGCATCAGGCAGCGCTCGATCTGGACGGAGGAGACGGTCGCGGCGTCGGCGCCGACCAGCGCGCAGGCATCGGCGCGTTCTGCAAAGACGCGACCGCTGGCGACGACGGCGAGCGCCGGATTGCGCGAGGCTTTGCGGATCTTGCGGATGGTCTCGGCGACGCGGGGCAGCCAGTGCTCGCGGCGCAACGACGGGCTGAGCGACAGGTTGACCGCATCGAACCAGCCATTGGCGACCAAATCGGTGAGCGCCTTTTCGCTGTCGGGAAATTCGCCGACCGTGTTCCAGCCGGCCTGGTGCAGCAATTCGGAATGCAACGCCGCGCAAAACGAATGCGGCTCGCCGGGCTGCGTAATCACCAGCACCGTGCGCGGCTGCGAGCGCGTCAGCGGCGCCGACAGCAGATCGAAGCTGATGCGGCGCATCGCGGTCTGCAGATGGCACAGGCCGATCGCGACCTCGAATTCGCTGCACGCATCCTCGCTCCACAGATCGCCGAGCTTGCGCGCGGTCGACTCGAACAGTCCGGTGAACAACGCGGTCGGCGAGGCCGCGCGGGTCAGCGAATGGTCGATCAGGTCGAAGGCATCGTCGAGGTTGGGCGCAATCAGCAGCCGGGCCAATTCATCGGCGCGAGCGTCGGCGGGGTCTTTGGCGGCACGGAGCCGCGCGGGTGCGGCGGCGTGCTTCACGAGGAGATGCGGGATGACCGTCGAGACGATGCTTTCTGGATGCACGGCGCTTTCTGGATGCACGGCACGCACTCGATCTGGTTGCCCTCGGACCATCGGGAATTGGCACTGTCGTGACCCAGCGAGACTGCCGAGGGAGCAGATCGGGGTTTCCTCGTGCGGTCACGAGCTCGGAATAAAACCGGCAGCGCCGTTGCCGCGTCGCGAAGGGAGCCTCGGAATCGACAAGGCGTCTTTGCTCTGGATCAAAATGGCGCCGCGATCGTCATCGGGTCGGCTGCGACGCCCGGCTCGGCATACGGACGCAGCGGCATAGCGTCGCGAGGCTCGTCGAGGCAGCCCATCGACCAGGCAGGACTTAGATACCGCTCGCTTCGCGCGCCGCCGACCGCCCGATGTCCTGACTGGGGCCGCGGGCCATCACCTCTTGGCTGTTCCGGCGAATCTCGATTCGTGGTATCTGTTTGATCAGGCTGGGGTCCGCGATTCTCGTGAGCGGGCATCCTGCGGAGTGTCGGGGACCATCAGCGCCGAACGAGGGTGGACTAACCATTGGCGCGCAGCTGCGCGGAAGGTATCCTCCGGCAGTTAGTTGGCAAAGACTGAAGCCCGCTTGCGTCTTTGTTTTGAATCAATCGATCCGCGTATCGGCTACGTATATTTACAGTTGTGCGAATCAGCGCAAAACTGAATCGACGAGTCTATCTAGGCTGAGCAACTACCAAGTTTAATCAAAGCGTTAGACTGGTTTTTGACTCACAGGTGATTCGCGATTCTGAAGAACGAGTGTCTGGTTACCAGCGCTCGTTCACCGTTCCAGCGTGAGGGCTTTTCTGGCGTGAACCGGACTGACCGATTTCGCCGAAACTTGAGGTTTCGTTAACCTTAATGAGTAAAGCGTTGATCACGCTGTTCACCTTAGGGGGCAAGCCGCCCCTAATTGAAGAAAGCTGGAGAAGAACCATGCATTTCGACCTTTCAAACCGGAACCTCGCGCAAAAGATCTCGATTCTGGTGCTGGGAATTACCTTCGTTGTCGCGCTCGCCATCGGCGGCGTCAGTCAGCTGGTGCTGCACAAGGTCACGACCGACCAGGCCAAGCAGCAGGCCAGCGTGGCCTCGCTGGACCGCCTGATCGGACATGGAGGGGCGACGTTGTCGCCGGTCCGGGCGGCGGATGGCAGCATCGTCGGGATGCTGGTGATGCAGCAGGATTCCGGGGCGGTGGTGATGCCTGCGTCCTATGAGGGCCAGGGCCTCGTGGTCCAGGCTGCCGAGACCGTCACCGCGCCGGCTGCGAACTACGCGATGAGCGCCGCCAACACCATGCTGCTGCTCGCCGGGATCGTGGTGTTCGCCGTGGTCGGCCTGATCGGCACCCGGATCTCCCGCGGCCTGCTGGCTCCGCTCGGCGAACTCGAGAAGGACGTCGAGAAGCTCGCCAGCGGCGAGACCAACATCCGCATTCATGCGCTCAGCCGCTCCGACGAAATCGGCCGGATCGCGCGCTCGATCGCCAAGATCCAGGAATCGCTGATCGAACTCGCCAAGCTCAAGACCCAGCGGGTGGTCGGCGGCGCCAATTCGATTCTGGAGAATCTCAAGGAGATGTGGGGCGATCTGAGATCCGCCGCCCGCAATGCCCGCGAGATGCTGTTCACCGACGGCAAGACCATCAGCGAGACGTTGTCGCGATCGTGGAGCGAATGGGTGCATAACGGCCTCGGCGTCCCCAAGCGCGCCTGACGCGACTCGCCTCGCGCGCCTCCTTCGGCCGGAGGGGGCGCGGGTGGTGACCTGCCTCGATCAAGTTCAAAAGCCCGCGCTCGCCGCGGGCTTTTTGTTTGGAGGGCGGGTTTGAGTGGCGGTTGGGTCGCGCGCGGGGTCGCGATGGAAGCCCGAGCCGATGCGCGGAGCGGCCGTACAGACAAACGCGACTCAGAGGTCTGCGACCGGAACGGCGACGCAATGCCGTCGACGCGACCAGGGCTTGGAATGACGTTGTGAGGGAAGCAGGGCGCCCAAGGTCCCGTAGGGCCTGACAGGCACTGCAATCCAAGCAGCAGTCCGAACGTCGGTCCGGAGATTTTCTGGAGCGGGCGAAGGGATTCGAACCCTCGACCCCAACCTTGGCAAGGTTGTGCTCTACCCCTGAGCTACACCCGCATCCGAGAAACGCCGAAGCTTGCGCCGCGGCCGTGCGCAGTCCTATGCCAAATGCCGCACGCGAATGCAACAGCCCTCGGCGGGTTGAATCCGCCCCTTTTGCAGGGGGGGTGCCAAAAACGCCCTCGTCCGAGCCGATCGCGATGTTCCGCCCGCCGGCGGCGGCCGGCCGAAAACTCGCCGGCGCCATCGCCGAAGTCCCGAGACAGCGTACCCCTTCGCGGCGGGTTCCGGTTGAAAACGAAACGTCGCGCGCCATTTACTGGGCATGCTAGAGCATGATCCCGAAAAGTGGATGCCGGTTTTCGGAACCGATCATGCTCGAATACGAATCTGGAGCAGGATGACGATTCGAACAGACGTCATCCTGATCTAAACTGCGCACTTCCGGACATCAGGCGAGGATCACGTGACAATCATCGAGCAGGGCAGCGGTGCGGCCCCCCAGGCGGCGCCCGATCTGATCAAGGACACCACGACGCAGACCTTCGTCCGCGACGTCATCGAAGAGTCCAAGCTCCAGCCGGTGCTGATCGACTTCTGGGCGCCCTGGTGCGGTCCCTGCCGCCAGCTCACCCCAATGCTGGAAAAGGCGGTCCGCGCTGCCGGCGGCAAGGTCAAGCTGGTCAAGATGAACATCGACGAGCATCCGTCGATCCCGGGCCAGATGGGCATCCAGTCGATCCCCGCGGTGATCGCCTTCGTCGACGGTCGCCCGGCCGACGGCTTCATGGGCGCGGTGCCGGAGAGCCAGGTCGCTGCCTTCATCGAGAAACTGACCGCCGGCGTTCCCGGCGGCGCGCCGACGGCCGCGGAACTGCTGCAGGAAGCCGAGGCGGTGATGGCCGAGGGCGATCTGCAGACCGCCGGCGCGATCTATGCCGAGGTGCTGCGCGCCGACGCCGCCAATGTCGAGGCGATCGTCGGGCTGGCGCGCTGCTACATGGTGTCCGGCGCGGTCGACGAGGCCAAGGCGACGCTGGCCCAGGTGCCCGAAGCCAGACGCGAGGACGCCGCCGTCAAGGCGGTGCAGGCGATGATCGATCTCGCCGCGCAGGCCGAGCAGGTCGGCCCGATCGCCGAGCTGGAGCAGAAGGTCGCCGCCGATCCGCTCGACCATCAGGCGCGGTTCGATCTCGCCACCGCGCTCAATGCGGCCGGCCGGCGCGACGAGGCCACCACGCATCTGCTGGAGATCGTCCGGCGCGACCGCAAGTGGAACGAGGACGGCGCCCGCAAGCAGCTGGTGCAATTGTTCGAGGCCTGGGGCCCGACCGACGACGCCACCATCGAGGGGCGCAAGCGGCTCTCGACCATTCTGTTCTCTTAATTCGCTCTCGAACCGCGGGATTCGCCGATGCCGATCAATGCCGATTATCGCGGCCCCGCCGATCTTCCCGAGGTAATCCCGGTGTTTCCGCTGCCGGGCGCGCTGTTGCTGCCGCGCGGCCAGATGCCGCTCAACGTGTTCGAGCCGCGCTATCTCGAAATGGTGGACGATGCGCTGCGCGACGGCCATCGGCTGATCGGCATGATCCAGCCCGACGTGACGCATTCGGAGCGGGACGAGGCGCCGAAGCTGTTTCAGGTCGGTTGCGTCGGCCGCATCACCCAGCTCGCCGAATCCGGCGACGGCCGCTACATCCTCGAACTCACCGGCGTGTCGCGCTTCAAGGTGGTCGAAGAATTGAAGGTCGCGACGCCGTACCGGCAATGCAAGGTCGATTACTTCCCGTTCGTCGATGATTTCACCGCCCGCAAGGGCGAGGACGAGGTCGATCGCGACACACTGCTCACGGTGCTGACCGATTTCCTCAAGGCCAACAATCTCAAGGTCGATTGGGACGGCGTCGAGAGCGCGCCGAACGAGGCGCTGGTCAACGCGCTGGCGATGATGTCGCCCTATGGGGCGCCGGAGAAGCAGGCCCTGCTGGAAGCGCCCGACCTCAAGACCCGCGCCGAGATCCTGATCGCCGTTACCGAAATGGACCTCGCCAAGAAGCGCACCAGCGGCGATCCTCCGCTGCAGTGAGCGCAGCCCCGAATTGCGCCGCCGCGTTGACGCCGGCGCCGACTTGCCTCTTCAATCCCGCAATATTCCCCATCCAGATCGTGGACCATGACGACACCCCCCGAGCGCCCCGAGACCTCCGTCGATCGCAAGCTCCTCGAAATCCTGGTATGCCCCGTCACCAAGGGGCCGCTGGAATTCGACGCCGCCCGGCAGGAATTGATCTCGCGCGGTGCCAAGCTGGCTTATCCGATCCGCGACGGCATTCCGATCATGCTGCCGGAAGAGGCGCGCAAGCTGGGGTGAGGTTGCCGCGGGCGTCGGCTTAGCGGCACAGCCTGGCGGCCTGGGTTCAATCCAGCCCGTGGCGCAGGCTCGCCGCGGCGCCCAGCGGTCCGATCACCCTGTGATCGCCGCCTGCGAGGCGGCGACGCTTCGGTTGGATAGAACCCGCCTGTCGCTACTTCGTGGGAATGCACGGGGCTTGCTTCTTAATCACGTCGTCCATATTTTGACATTTGGCCTTCTTCCTCTTGTTGGGCTTCGAGAAGTCGGCTTGAGCCATCGCGCTGCCGGTGGCGGTGGCGGTGACGGCGCCAAACGCAAAGGCGGCGCAGAGCAGCAATCTTGCAAGCATGTCGAGTTCGTTCCTGATTGATCGGGTTACTTGGCGGCCTGATTCTATCAAGAGCGGCGAAATTCAATCAAGGCCGAGATGGAACTGCTCAATCCAGCCCGTGGCGCAGGCTCGCCGCGGCGGCGAGTGGTCCGATCACCAGGCTCGCCAGCGACAGCGCGCACAGGATCGAGAACGGGGTGCCGAACGGCACCGGCCCTGTGATCGCCGCCTGCGAGGCGGCGACGCCGAAGATCAGCACCGGGATCGACAGCGGCAGCACCAGCACCGCCATCAGCAGCCCGCCGCGGCGCAGCGCCACCGCCAGCGCCGCGCCGATCATGCCGGTGAAGGTCAGCGCCGGCGTACCGGCGAGCAGCGTCGCCATCACCGCGAGCGAGGCGGTGCCGTCGAGATTGAGCAACAGCCCGAGCACCGGGGTCGCGACGATCAGCGGCAGGCCGGCGGCGAGCCAATGCGCGAAGGCCTTGGCGGCGCAGGTCAGTTCCAGCGGCGTGCGGCTCATCACGATCAGATCGAGCGAGCCGTCCTCGGCATCGGCGGTGAACAGTCGGTCGAGCGTCAGCAGGCTCGCCAGCAGCGCGCCGAGCCACAGGATCGCCGGGCCGAGCCGCTGCAGCAGCTTGAGGTCGGGGCCGACCGCGAACGGCATCAGCACCACCACGGTGAGGAAGAACAGCACCCCGATCAGCGCCCCGCCGCCGACCCGCAGCGCGATCGCGACGTCGCGGCGGATAATGGCGCCGAGGGCGGTCATCGCGGGCCTCCTGCGCTGCGCGCGGCGATCGCATCTGAGGGTTTGCGGCTGCCACGAGGAATACCCTCCCCTGGAGGGGGAGGGTCGCTCGCGCAGCGAGCGGGGTGGGGTGGCGAAGAGTTCATCCGCCGTGCCCGCTGCTCACCCCACCCCGTCACCCACGCCGCTTCGCGGCCTGGGTGCCGACCCTCCCCCTCCAGGGGAGGGTGAAGAGAGCCCCCGTGCCGTCGAAATTCGATATGTGATTGCCCTGCCCTCTGGGAGGGAGCCTGCCCATGGCTCGGTCCGGAGTCGGGGGTGGGGGTCCCCGAGCACGACGCCGGCGATCGCGCCGCCGCGAAACGCAATCCGTTCATGACCCGCACCCCGCTCACGCCGCCGCTCCGATCCGCATCTCGCGCGTGGTGATGCCGAGCGGGCTGTGAGTGGCGGCGACGATCAGGCCGCCGCTTGCGAGGTGGTCGCTCATCAGCCGAGCGAACATGGCCTGACCCCTGACGTCGAGCGCCGAGGTCGGCTCGTCGAGCAGCCAGATCGGCCGGCGCACAACCAGCAGTCGCGCGATCGACAACCGCCGGCGCTGGCCGGCGGACAAATAAGCCGCCGGCAGTTCCGCGGCGTGCGACAGCCCCACGGCGGTGATCCCGGCCATCAGATCGGTCGGTTCGCCGCCGAGAAAGTCGCGCCAGAACGCGAGATTTTCGACGACGCTGAGCGACGGCTTCAACGCGTCGCGATGGCCGAGGTAATGCGCCTGCTCGGCCACCGGCGTGTCCGGCTCGCTGCCGTCGAAGTCGATACTACCCGCCGCCGGCATCAGCAGGCCGGCGATCAACCGCAGCAACGACGTCTTGCCGGCGCCGTTACGGCCGATCAGCGCCAGCGCCTCGCCGCCGGCGGCCTCGAAATCGAGTCCGTCGAACACCTCGCGGCCGCCTCGCACACACCTCAGTCCGCGTCCCGAAAGCCGCATTCCAAATCGCCTGTTCCGCCCCCGGAATCGGGATCGCCTTGCTTACAATCGATGCGGGCGCTAGTCGTTGTCGAACTGGCGGCGCATCTGGAAAGGTTCTATAAGCCGGAACTTGATGCAGTACACCATCGGCGCCTGCAAGCCGTTCGGCTCGCTTCTCCCGGCGCCGCAAGAATGCTCGCCCGCCCATCGAAAACGAAAATCTGGGACCCGCCCTACATGACCTCGCTCGACAGCTTCAAATGCCGGAAGATCCTCAAGGTCGGCAGCAAGTCTTACGTCTATTACAGCCTGCCCACCGCCGAGAAGAACGGCCTGAAGGGCATCTCCCGGCTGCCCTATTCGATGAAGGTGCTGCTGGAGAACCTGCTGCGCAACGAGGACGACCGCACGGTCAAGAAAGCGGACATCCAGGCGGTCGCGAAGTGGATGCGCAAGAAGGCGCTGGAGCACGAGATCGCGTTCCGCCCGGCGCGGGTGCTGATGCAGGATTTCACCGGCGTTCCCGCGGTGGTCGATCTCGCCGCGATGCGTAACGCCATGCAGGCGCTCGGCGGTGACGCGGAGAAGATCAACCCGCTGGTGCCGGTCGATCTCGTCATCGATCACTCGGTGATCGTCAACTTCTTCGGTGACAACAAGGCGTTCGGCAAGAACGTCGCCGAGGAGTACAAGCAGAACCAGGAGCGCTACGAGTTCCTGAAATGGGGCCAGAAGGCGTTCTCGAACTTCTCCGTGGTGCCGCCCGGCACCGGCATCTGCCATCAGGTCAATCTCGAATATCTGGCGCAGACGGTCTGGACCCGGAAGCAGAAGATGACGATCGGCCGCAAGACCGGCACGTTCGAAGTCGCCTATCCGGATTCGCTGGTCGGCACCGATTCGCACACCACCATGGTCAACGGTCTCGCCGTGCTCGGCTGGGGCGTCGGCGGCATCGAGGCGGAAGCCGCGATGCTCGGCCAGCCGCTGTCGATGCTGCTGCCTGAAGTGGTCGGCTTCAAACTGAGCGGCGCGCTGAAAGAGGGCGTCACCGCCACCGATCTGGTGCTGACCGTGACGCAGATGCTGCGCAAGCAGGGCGTGGTCGGCAAGTTCGTCGAGTTCTTCGGCCCCGGCCTCGACCATCTGTCGGTCGCCGACAAATCGACCATCGCCAACATGGCGCCGGAATACGGCGCGACCTGCGGCTTCTTCCCGGTCGACGCCGAGACCCTCGGCTATCTCAAGACTTCCGGCCGCGCCTCGGCGCGGGTCGCGCTGGTCGAGAAATACGCCAAGGCGCAGGGCCTGTTCCGCACGTCGAAGTCGCCCGATCCGGTGTTCACGGTGACGCTGAAGCTCGACCTCGCCGACGTGGTGCCGTCGCTGGCCGGCCCGAAGCGTCCCGAGGGCCGCGTCGCGCTGCCGGCGGTCGCCGAAGGCTTCACCGCCGCGATGGACGCCGAATACAAGAAGGCGCTGGACGGCGCCCGCTACAAGGTCGACGGCCGCAATTTCGACCTCGGGCATGGCGACGTGGTGATCGCCGCCATCACCTCCTGCACCAACACCTCGAACCCGAGCGTGCTGATCGGCGCCGGCCTGCTGGCGCGCAACGCCGCCGCCAAGGGCCTCAAGGCCGCGCCGTGGGTCAAGACCTCGCTGGCGCCGGGCTCGCAGGTGGTTGCCGAGTATCTCGCCAATTCGGGGCTGCAGAAGGATCTCGACAAGGTCGGCTTCAACCTGGTCGGCTTCGGTTGCACCACCTGCATCGGCAATTCCGGCCCGCTGCCGGAGGAGATTTCGAAGTCGATCAACGACAACGGCATCGTCGCCGCCGCGGTGCTGTCGGGCAACCGCAATTTCGAAGGCCGGGTCTCGCCGGACGTGCAGGCCAACTACCTCGCCTCGCCGCCTTTGGTGGTCGCCTATGCGCTGGCCGGCACCGTGACCAAGAATCTCTCGGTCGACCCGATCGGCACCGGCAAGGACGGCAAGCCGGTCTACTTGAAGGACATCTGGCCGACCACCAAGGAGATCAACGCCTTCGTCAAGAAGTACGTCACCTCGACGATCTTCAAGAAGAAGTACGCCGACGTGTTCAAGGGCGACACCAACTGGCGCAAGATCAAGACCGTCGACAGCGAGACCTACAAGTGGAACATGAGCTCCACTTACGTGCAGAATCCGCCTTACTTCGAAGGCATGAAGATGCAGCCGGAGCCGATCGTCGACGTCGTCGACGCCCGCATCCTGGCGGTGTTCGGCGACAAGATCACCACCGACCACATCTCGCCCGCGGGCTCGATCAAGCTGACCTCGCCGGCCGGCAAATATCTGTCGGAGCATCAGGTGCGCCCGGCCGATTTCAACCAGTACGGCACCCGCCGCGGCAACCACGAAGTGATGATGCGCGGCACCTTCGCCAACATCCGCATCAAGAACTTCATGCTCAAGGGCGCCGACGGCAACATCCCGGAAGGCGGCCTGACCAAGCACTGGCCCGACGGCGAGCAGATGTCGATCTACGACGCCGCGATGAAGTATCAGGCCGAGCAGGTGCCGCTGGTGGTGTTCGCCGGCGCCGAATACGGCAACGGCTCGTCGCGCGACTGGGCGGCGAAGGGCACGCGCCTGCTCGGCGTGCGCGCCGTGATCTGCCAGAGCTTCGAGCGCATCCATCGCTCCAACCTGGTCGGCATGGGCGTGCTGCCGCTGACCTTCGAGGACGGCACCTCGTGGGCCTCGCTCGGCATCAAGGGCGACGAGACCGTGACGATCAAGGGCCTGCAGGGCGATCTCAAGCCGCGGCAGATGCTCGAGGCGGAGATCACTCCGGCGGGCGGCAAAATGCGCCGCGTGCCGCTGCTCTGCCGCATCGATACGCTGGACGAACTCGAATATTACCGCAACGGCGGTATCCTTCACTACGTTCTCAGGAAACTCGCAGCCTGAGCGGGGCACGCAGGCCACATCAGTGGCCAAAAAGTCTCACTGCGAAGTGAGTGGCAGGTGAACGGAAGGCGGCCTATGCAATGGGCCGCCTTTTCGTTTTAAGGCGCTCCCGAACGACGGTGGAAGCCGTCGTCACCTGCTCCCATGCAAAGGCGATGATGATCGGTGTAGATGGCTTTTCGCGATGGTCCGGCGCCCTCGGTCTGTGCGCGCTGATCGCGATGGTTCGTCCCAGCGCCGCCGATCCGCGCGCGGTGGTGGAACTGTTCACGTCGCAGGGCTGCTCGTCGTGCCCGCCGGCCGACCGGATCATCGGCGAGCTCGCCCGCGATCCGTCGATCATCGCGCTGAGTATGCCGATCGATTACTGGGACTATCTCGGCTGGAAGGACACGCTGGCGGATTCCCGCTTCAGCGCCCGGCAGAAAGCCTATTCGCAGATGCGCGGCGATCGCGACGTGTACACGCCGCAGGTCATCGTCAACGGCCAGACGCATCTGGTCGGCAGCAACCGCGTCGGCATCGACGGGGCGATCAAGAGCACCGATCAGATCCCCGGCACGATGACGGTGCCGGTGCGGATGGCGGTCAATGGCAAGGAGATCAAGGTTTCGGTCGCGGCGGCGCCCCCCGGGGAGAGAGTCGCGCAGGGCGAGGTCTGGATCTGTTCGGTCTCGAAGGCGGTGCCGATCGCGATTGCACGCGGCGAGAACCGCGGCCGCGAGGTCGTGTATCACAACGTCGTCCGCAACCTGCTCAAGGTCGGCGACTGGAACGGCGCCGCCGGCAGTTGGTCGGTGCCGCTGGAAAACATCGCCCATGACGGCATCGATGCCGCCGCGGTCTATGTCCAGGACGGCAACCGCGACAGGCCGGGCGCGATGCTCGGCGCGGCCTTCACGTCGCTGCACTGAGGAGTGCAGTTCCGATCGATCGGTCGGGTGAGCGGAGGCCCAAAAACAAAAAAGGCCAACTCACGTTGGCCCAGGCTGGGGGATTGGTTGCTGCGTCAGGCCCGACCCCGACGACCTCGGGGGGCTGGGGGCTGAGGAATCCGAGACCGCCTGGATCGGGCCAACGCCAGGATGTTTTCGCAAGTCGACCGGGCGTTCGATGGGCGAAAATCTGGCGGTAATAAGATTCGGCTAACGAAGGCGTGAGGCGCACTTTCCCCGCGCCCCGGCGCGATCGGCCGGCCGCCTGTTGCGCCAAGGGCCCCCTTGCAGCGGGCCGCGCTCGGAGCAATCATGTCACGGCAGTGACAGGAGGCGCCGATGAGCTCGATTTCCGAGGAGGCCGATCCCGGCGACAGCCGCGCAGCGGAGCGCCAAGGCGCCGCTCCGCTGCAGGGACGGGTGACATTCAATCGCCTGGAGCTCAATCGCATCCTCAACCTCTACGGCCGGATGGTCGCCGACGGCGAGTGGCGCGATTACGCGATCGACTTTCTCAAGGACCACGCGGTGTTCTCGGTGTTCCGCCGCGCCTCCGAAGTTCCGATCTACCGCATCGTCAAGGACCCGCGGCTGGCGCGCAAGCAGGGCGCCTACAGCGTGGTCTCGGCCTCCGGCCAGATCCTCCGCCGCGGCCATGACCTCGATCGCGTGCTGCTGGTGATCGACCGCAAGCTGGCGTTGGTGTGAGAATCCCGCTGAGGTCGTGAGGCGTCGCGCCGTAACGGAGGTCATTGCCCGGCTCGACCGGGCGACCCAGTACCCCGGAGCGTCGGCGATCCAATCGCCAGCGCTCTGCAATATTGGGCCCTCCGCTTTCGCGGAGGGTGACGACATCACGCGTTGCTCGGCCCCGCTCCCACCTCCGGCACCGTCTCGCCGCCCGCGCCGAGCGCGCGTTGCATCATCACGGTGTCGAGCCAGCGGCCGAATTTGAATCCGACATTGCGGTGGACGCCGATCAGGTCGAAGCCGCTCTTGCGATGCACGGCGACCGAGCCGGCATTGGTGGAATCGCCGATCACCGCGATCATCTGGCGGAAGCCGCGCGCCTCGCATTGCGCGATCAGCTCGTGCAGCAGCGCGGTGCCGAGGCCGCGGCGATGCGCGAGCGGATCGAGATAGACCGAGTTCTCCACGGTGAAGCGATAGGCCGGACGCGGCCGGTACGGTCCCGCATAGGCGTAGCCGGCGACGCGGTCGCCAAGCAGCGCGACCAGATAGGGAAAGCCGCCGCCGGCGAGCGTTTCGAACCGCCGCGTCATTTCGGCGAGATCCGGCGGCGTCAGTTCGAAGGTCGCGGTGCCGGTGCGCACCGCGTCGGCGTAGATCGCGGTGATGGCGGGCAGGTCGGCGGCGGCGGCCGGGCGGATCAGGAGGTCGGACATGCGAAATTCAACTCGTGGCTGATCGCCAATCCCAGCGTCATACGCGGGCTTGACCCGCGTATCCATCCCCTTCGCAAGGCGGCATGACAGGTTCTCTCCAGAGGATGGATCGCCGGGTCAAGCCCGGCGATGACGACCGTGTTGGAGCATCTGCCTTCGCATCCTGGTCAGCCCGACGTTCACCCGCCCAACAAAAAAGCCCCGGCGCGAGGCCGGGGCTTTCGACTTCACCACTGGTGAAGGGGCTTACTCTTTCTGTCCCAGCAGCTGCAGCAGCAGCGTGAACAGGTTGATGAAGTTCAGGTACAGCGACAGGGCGCCGGTGATCGCGGCGCGCTCCGCCACGTCGCCGCCTTCCGAGGCGTAGCCGTACATGTAGTCGTTCTTCAGCCGCTGCGTGTCGTAGGCGGTGAGGCCCGCGAACACCAGCACGCCGACCACCGAGACGATGAACTGCAGCATCGACGAGGCGACGAACAGGTTGACCACGCTGGCGATGATGACGCCGAACAGGCCCATGATCAGGAACGAGCCCATCCCGGTCATGTCACGCTTGGTGGTGTAGCCGTAGAGGCTCAGCGCACCGAACGACGCGGCGGTGATGAAGAACACCCGCACGATCGAGGTGTGGGTGTACACCAGGAAGATCGACGACAGCGAGATGCCCATCAGGGCGGCGAACGCCCAGAACAGCAATTGCGCGGTCGCGGGCTTCAGCCGGTTGATGCCGAACGAGATCGCGAACACCATGGCGAGCGGCGCCAGGATGAACACCCACTTCAGCGGGCTGGCGAACATCGCGACGCCGAAGGTGGTGAGGTAGGTGTTGCCGATCTTGCCGGCCGCACCGGCCGCATCCGGGGTCACGGCGCCCATATAGACGCCGAGCGCCGCCAGGCCGGTGATGGCCAGGCCGATCGTCATGTAGTTGTAGATGCGCAGCATATAAGAGCGCAGGCCAGCATCGACGGCCGCGCTGTCGACGCGTCCGGCGGCCCGGCCGAAGGGAGAGGCGTAGTTACGGTCCAAGTCCGACATGGTCGAGATCCTGAGTTGGTCCGGCCGACGCAAAGGGTGGCGAAGGCCGGCGCGAAATTATCCCGGACGGTGATGCGCGGTAGACGTTAAATTTCGGTCATCCGCGCGCCGCCCGACCCAATCTGGTATGTGGGAAACTAACACAATCGGGGCAAGGGTTTATGCGCGGCTGAATGTCGCTCCGCAGCATCAGGGTTAAACGCGGTTTTCGACCATGGTCGAATCGCCGCGGTTTCCGGCGCCGGCAGTGCCGCGCCGGACCCGCCACGCCAGCCTTCGATCGAGATTTCCCCAATCAGGCGTTCCGCCAATCGCAGGCTACAGATTCCGCAGGACGGAGGCGGGCTTCTGGTTCAGCGCCAGCAGCGTCCCCACCAGGCCGAGGCCGACCGTCACCACCAGGGCGGCCACCACCACGCCGGCGGCGGAGCCGGCCTGCCAGGCGAAGCTCAGCGACATCAGTCGTGTGACAATCAGCCACGCGGCGGCGGAGCCGGCGATCACCCCAAACACCGCGGTGGCGAGCCCGATCATCATGTATTCGAGCGCGAAGGCCCCGATCAGCCGGCCGCGGGTGGCCCCGAGCGTTTTCAGGATCACGGCGTCATAGACGCGGTGGCGGTGGCCGGCGGCGAGTGCGCCGCCCAGCACCAGGATCGCCGAGATCAGCGTCACCGAGCTGGCGCCCCGCACCGCCAGCGCCAGATTGCCGACCACGCCGCCGACGGTCTCGAGCGCTTCGCGGACGCGGACGCTGGTCACCATCGGGAATCTGTCGGCCACCTGCTTGATCAGGGCCGCGTCGCTCTCTGTCGTGCTGCCGTGTTCGGTCAGGGTGGCGATATGGGTGTGCGGCGCGCCACGAAACGTATTGGGCGAGAACACCAGCACGAAATTGATGCCGAGGCTCTGCCAGTCGACGCTGCGCAGATTGCTGATGGTCGCAGTGAGTTCGCGGCCGAGGACGTTGACGGTGACCTCGTCGCCGATCTTCAGGCCGAGCCCGTCGGCCAGTTTTTTCTCGAACGATACGAGCGGCTTGCCGTCGTAATCCTTGGGCCACCAATGGCCTTCGACGACCTTGGAGCCGGGTGGCATCTCGGCCGCATAGGTCAGGCCGCGGTCGCTCTGCAGCACCCATTCGGCGTCCTGCCCCGGCTTGAGATCCTCGGCGCGGACGCCGCGCGCGGCGACAATCCGGCCGCGCAGCATCGGCACGTCCTCGACCGTGGCGTTCGGCGCAGCCTGTTTCAGGAAGGCGCCGAATTGCTCGGTCTCGCTCGACGGGATGTCGATGAAGAAGAACGTCGGCGCCCTTTCGGGCAGCGCGGCGAGGAATTGCCGCCGCAGATTGCCGTCGATCTGCGCGATCGTCACCAGCACCGAGAGGCCGAGGCCGAGCGACAGCACCACCGACGGGGTCAGCGCGCCCGGGCGGTGGATGTTGGCGATCGCCAGCCGCAGCATGGTGATGCGCGAGCGCGGCAGCCGCCGTGCGATCGCCATCAGCCCCGCCGCGACGCCGCGCAGCAGCAGGAACACCAGCACCGCAGCGACCACGAAGGCGATCGCGACGCGCTTGTCGTAAGCCAGCCCGATCACCACCGCGAGTAGCAGCGCGATCACCGCGCCGATCCAGACGATGTGCCGCAGGCTCGGCCGATGCGCATCCGCGGTCGCGGCTTCGCGGAACAGCGTCGCCACCGGCACATCGCGCACTTGCGCCAGCGGCCACAGCCCGAAGGCGAGTGCGGTCAAAAGGCCGTAGACCAGCGACAGAATCAGCTCCCCGGGATGCAGCGCCGCCACCACCGGCAGCGGCAGCAATGTGCCGAACGCGCCGACGATCAGAAACGGCAGCGCCGCGCCGAGCGCGAGCCCGATCAGCGAGCCGATCGTCGCCAGCACCAACACCTGGGTCAGATAGATCGCGAACACGTCGCGGCCGGTGGCGCCGAGCGCTTTCAACGATGCGATCACGTCGCGGCGGCGGTCGATGTGGCTCTTGACCGCGTTGGCGACGCCGACGCCGCCGACCAGCAGCGCGGCGAGGCCGACCAGTGTCAGGAACTGGGTGAAGCGGGTGATGGTGCGCTCGAGCTGTGGCGAAGCGTTGCCGCGGCTGCGGATTTCCCAGCCGGCCTGCGGCAGCGCCGCGCGGGTGGCGTCGGCGAAATCCTGCGCCGCCTTGTCGTCGGCGCGGTTGTCGGGCAGCCGGACGCGATAGATCCAGCGCACCAGGCTGCCGGGCTGCAGCAATTGCGTGGCGCGCAATGCGTCCTCACTGATCAGGAAGCGCGGTCCGAAGCCGGGATTGCCGGCGAGCTTGTCGGGCTCGGAGGCGACCACGCTGCGGATCTGGAACGCGGCGCTGCCGACACTGACGCGGTCGCCGATCTTGAGGTCGAGCCGGGCGAGAAACGCGGCGTCGGCGGCGGCGCCGAACGCGCCGTCGCGCTTCGCCAGCACGTCGGCGAGCGGCAGCGGCGGATCGAGCTTCAATTCGCCGAGCATCGGATACAGGCTGTCGACCGCCTTGATCTCGACCAGCGCCGAGGCGCCTTCGGCGGTGCGCGCCATGCCCCGCATCGATGCCGCGACCGAGACCGGCGCGCGGTCGCGCAGATAGCCGAGTTCTTGCGGCGTCGCCTCGCGCTGGATCAGCGAGAACGCGACATCGCCGCCGAGCAGGGTGCGGCCTTCGCGGGCGAGGCCTTCGCCGAGGCTGGCGGCGACCGAGCCGACCCCGGCGATCGCCATCACGCCGAGCGCGATGCAGGCGATGAAGACGTAGAAGCCGTTGAGACCGCCGCGCATCTCGCGCAACGCATAGCGCAACGGCAGCGACCAGCCGCGCGACGGCGGCGCGGATCTGGCGAGCGGATCGGCGACCAGCGTCATGGCTCAGGCCGATCGTGCCCGGGCATTGCCCGGCATCGTGGTGTCGACCCGCCCGGAGCGCAGCCGGACGACGCGGTCGCAACGCTGCGCCAGCGCGGTGTCGTGGGTCACCAGCACCAGCGTCATGCCGCGTTCGGCATGTTTGGTGAACAAGAGGTCGACGATCTGCCGGCCGGTCGCCTCGTCGAGATTGCCGGTCGGCTCGTCGGCGACCAGGATCGCCGGGTCGGGCGCCAGCGCCCGCGCCAAAGCGACGCGCTGCTGCTCGCCGCCGGACAGCTGCGACGGATAATGGTTCAGCCGTTCGCCAAGTCCCACCGAAGCCAGCTCGCGCGCCGCCCGCGCGGCGGCGTCGGGCGTGCCGGCCAGTTCGAGCGGCACCGCGACGTTTTCCAGCGCCGTCATGGTCGGGATCAAATGAAAGGACTGGAAGACGATGCCGACGGCGCGGCCGCGAAACCGCGCCAAGGCGTCCTCGCTGAGGCCATTGAAAGCGGTGCCGCTGACCACCACCTCACCGCTGTCGGGCCGCTCCAGCCCGGCCATCACCATCAGCAGGGTGGATTTGCCCGATCCCGACGGGCCGATCAGGCCGATCGCCTCGCCGGGCGCGACGCGGAGGCTGATATCCTTGAGGATGTGCACCCGCGCGGCGCCACTGCCCAGCGACAGATTGACGTTCGAAATGGAGATGGTGTCCGGCGTGGTGCCGGGCCGTGACGAGGGTTCAATGAAGCTGTCCATGGCTGCTGCATATGGCGATTGTTTCGGTGCGGTCGAGAGGGCGGGGCGCACGATTGCGTGGGCGATGGTGACCGCCGTGTTGGTGGTGACCATGGCGCCGACCCGGCAGGCCGAGGCGCAGACGGCCGCCAAGCCGCTGAAGGTGGTGGTGCTGGGTGACTCGCTGTCCGCCGGTTATGGACTACCGGCCAATGCAGCGTTTCCGGCCAAGCTGCAGAAAGCGCTGCAGGCCAAGGGGATCGCGACCGACATGATCAATGCCGGGGTGTCGGGCGACACCGCCAGCGGCGGGCTCGCCCGGCTCGACTGGTCGGTGCCGCCGGACACCGATGCGGTGATCGTCGAGCTCGGTGCCAACGACGCGCTGCGCGGCACCGATCCCAAGGTCCCGCAACAGGCGCTGGACGAGATCGTCAAACGGCTGAAAGCGCGCAACATCGCGGTGCTGCTCACCGGAATGCTGGCGCCGCCGAATTACGGGCCGGACTACGCCAAACAGTTCAACGCGATCTATCCCGATCTGGCGAAAAAATACGACGTGCCGCTGTACCCGTTCTTCCTCGACGGCGTCGCCGCGGTGGCCGGCCTCAATCAGCCGGACGGCATCCACCCGACCGCAGCGGGCATCGACCTGGTGGTCGCCAACATCCTGCCCACAGTGGAGGCATTTCTGCGATCGGTCGCTGGGCAGAAAGGCTGAAAATCCCGGCAATTCCCCTCTAAGGGGCGGATTGCCCTCAACTTTTTCGCTATCCCAGCGTTGTAGCGGTAGCGCTGTAACATAAACGCGCTACAGAATTGGTGAGTTGATTCGCCGGACGTTTTGCGGAGTGCAAAGTCCCGAACGACAGGGACGGCGACCGCAATCGGGCCTCAGACCGGGGGAGTTCCGATGCCGCGTTTGTTCACTGGACTGGAGATTCCCGCCGACGTCACCCGGACCCTGTCTCATCTCCGCGGCGGCCTGCCCGGCGCGCGCTGGGTCGATCCGGAAAACTATCACCTCACGCTGCGCTTCATCGGCGACATCGACGGTGTCACCGCCAACGAAATCGCCTCGACGCTGTTTCGGATCAACCGCAAACCGTTCGACGTGCAATTGCAGGGGCTGGCGAGCTTCGGCGGCCGCAAGCCGCGCGCGGTGGTGGCGTCGGTGGTGCCGTCGAAACCTTTAGTCGAACTGCAGGCCGAACTGGAGCGGCTGCTGCGGCGGGTCGGGCTCGATCCCGAAGGCCGCAAATTCACCCCGCACGTCACGCTGGCCTGGCTGCGCGACGCCTCCTGCCAGGACGTCGCCGATTATCTGTCGCTCCGCGGCTATTTCCCCGCCAAGGTGTTCAAGGCCGAGCGCTTCGTGCTGTATTCGTCCCGCGCCTCGACCGGCGGCGGGCCGTATGTGGTCGAGGCGCCGTACGCGCTCAAACACACCGAAGAGACAAGGGCCGTCCGAACTGCATAGCCGCCAGCAAGAATCCCGGCTTGCATTTTGTCGCAGGCTGAGGCGGTAAGGGCGTCCATGTCCCCGCCGCTCTCGTTTCGTCAACATTATCAGTCCCTGGTCGCCTCCGGTGCGATCGAAGCCGACCCCGCCCAGGCGCGCGCGGTCGAAGCCTTCGGTGCGCTCGACGACACCCTGGCGAATTACAAGCCGCCGAAAAAGCAGGGTTTTCTCGGCCGGCTGTTCGGCGGCGGCGAACCCGACAAGCCGCCGCGCGGGCTTTACGTCCATGGCGAGGTCGGCCGCGGCAAGACCATGCTGATGGATTTGTTTTTCGATGCGTGTCCGGTGCCGCACAAGCGCCGCGCGCATTTCCACGAATTCATGGCCGAGGCCCACGAACGCATCAACGCCTTCCGACAGAACATCAAGCGCGGCGAAATCCCCGACGGCGACGTTATCGGGCTGACCGCGGCGTCGATTTTCGAGGAAGCGTGGCTGCTGTGCTTCGATGAATTCCACGTGACCGACATCGCCGACGCGATGATTCTGTCGCGGCTGTTCGGCAAGCTGTTCGAACTCGGCACCGTCGTCGTCGCGACCTCGAACGTTGCGCCCGACGATCTCTACAAAGGCGGTCTTAACCGCGCGCTGTTCGTGCCGTTCATCGGCCAGGTCAAGCAGCACATGGAGGTGCTCCGGCTCGACGCCCGCACCGATTATCGGCTGGAGAAATTCGCCGGGATGAAAGTGTGGCTGGCCCCGGACGATGCCGAGGCCACCGCCGCGCTCGATCGCGCCTGGAGCCGGATCACCGGCGGCGCCGCCGGCAAGCCGCGCGACATCGCGATCAAGGGCCGGCATCTGCACGTGCCGAAATCCGACCATCACGTGGCGCGTTTCGATTTCGCCGATCTTTGCGAAAAGCCGCTCGGCGCGTCGGACTATCTGCGGCTCGCGCACGAATATCATACGCTGCTGATCGATCACGTGCCGGCGATGGACTATGCCGACCGCAACGCCGCCAAGCGCTTCATCGCGTTGATCGACACGCTGTACGACAACGCGGTGAAGCTGATGGCGTCCGCCGCGGCCGAGCCGGCCGATCTCTACAGCGCCTCCGAAGGCGTCGAGGCGATGGAGTTCAATCGGACGGTCTCGCGGCTGATCGAGATGGGCTCGGAATCCTATCTGGCGCTGCCGCATGGCCGCAGCGACTCGCTCGCCTCCGGCGCCACGACCGGCTTGGTCGAGACCTAGGCCTTTGGTTTCGATCGGTTTTGCGACGCAAACCCGTTCGACCCCGCACGAATACGCGGCGGCAATGCCCCGCCCCCGGCTGGCCAACAATTGGGCGCTGCCCGACTTGAACGCGTCCGGCGAAAGGGATAACCACCCAAGCGGATTTCCCACCCTCTCCCTCCTTCGGGCTCAAAGGACTCCTTTCCCATGGCGCGCGACAAGATTGCTTTGATTGGCTCCGGCCAGATCGGCGGAACGCTGGCTCACATGATCGGGCTGAAAGAGCTCGGCGACGTGGTGCTGTTCGATATCGCCGAGGGCGTGCCGCAGGGTAAGGCGCTCGACATCGCGGAATCCTCGCCGGTCGACGGCTTCGACGCCAACTTCACCGGCGCCAATTCCTACGAGGCGATCGAAGGCGCGAGCGTGGTGATCGTCACCGCCGGCGTACCGCGCAAGCCCGGCATGAGCCGCGACGACCTCCTCAGCATCAATCTGAAGGTGATGGAGCAGGTCGGCGCCGGCATCAAGAAATACGCCCCCGACGCGTTCGTCATCTGCATCACCAACCCGCTCGACGCGATGGTCTGGGCGCTGCAGAAGGCCTCCGGCATGCCGGCCAAGAAGGTGGTCGGCATGGCGGGCGTGCTGGACTCGGCGCGCTTCCGTTACTTCCTGGCCGACGAATTCAACGTTTCGGTCGAGGACGTCACCGCCTTCGTGCTCGGCGGCCACGGCGACACCATGGTGCCGCTGGTGAAGTACTCGACGGTGGCGGGCATTCCGCTGCCGGACCTGGTGAAGATGGGCTGGACCTCGCAGGCTCGCCTCGACGAGATCGTCGACCGCACCCGCAACGGCGGCGCTGAGATCGTCAACCTGCTCAAGACCGGCTCGGCGTTCTACGCGCCGGCCGCCTCGGCGATCGCGATGGCCGAGAGCTATCTGCGCGACAAGAAGCGCGTGCTGCCGGTCGCCGCCTATCTCAACGGCGAATACGGCGTCAAGGACATGTATGTCGGCGTGCCGGTGGTGATCGGCGCCAAGGGCGTCGAGCGCATCGTCGAGATCGAAATGGCCGGCAAGGATCGCGAAGCGTTCGACAAATCGGTCGGTGCGGTCCAGGGTCTGGTCGACGCCTGCAAGAAGATCGCGCCCGATCTGCTCGGACGCTAAATCAGTGTAAGCCTGCCGTGGTAAGCTCCGCCCGGCGAGGGCGCGCCACGGCGGTTCAACCGGCTGGACGCGTTCCGGCGAGGGGCAAGCGATGAATATCCACGAATACCAGGCCAAAGCGGTGCTGCGCGAATTCGGCGTGCCGGTGTCGCACGGCTATCCGATCTTCAAGGCGTCCGAGGCGGAGGCCGCCGCCACCAAGCTCGGCGGTCCGGTCTGGGTGGTGAAGAGCCAGATCCACGCCGGCGGCCGCGGCAAGGGCAAGTTCAAGGAAGCCTCCGCCGGCGACAAGGGCGGCGTGCGCCTCGCCAAGTCGGTCGACGAGGTCAAGACTTACGCCGAGCAGATGCTGCACGCGACGCTGGTGACGGTGCAGACCGGCCCGGCCGGCAAGCAGGTCAACCGGCTGTACATCGAGGAAGGCTCCGAGATCGACAAGGAGTTCTATCTGTCGCTGCTGGTCGACCGCGCCACCTCGCGGATCTCCTTCGTGGTCTCGACCGAAGGCGGCATGTCGATCGAGGACGTCGCCCATGACACCCCCGAAAAGATCGTGTCGTTCACGGTGGATCCGGCGACCGGCATCATGAGCCATCACGGCCGCGCCGTCGCCAACGCGCTGGGGCTGAAGGGCGACCAGGCCAAGCAGGCCGAAAGCCTGGTGACCAAATTGTACACCGCGTTCCTCGCCAAGGACATGGAGATGCTCGAGATCAACCCGCTGGTGCTGACCAAGCAGGGCGATCTCAAATGCCTCGACGCCAAGATGTCATTCGACGGCAATTCGCTGTATCGCCACGCCGACATTCAGGGCCTGCGCGACGAGAGCGAGGAAGACGCCAAGGAAATCGAGGCGTCGAAATACGACCTCAACTACGTCACCCTCGACGGCACCATCGGCTGCATGGTCAACGGCGCTGGCCTCGCGATGGCGACGATGGACATCATCAAGCTCTACGGCATGACCCCCGCCAACTTCCTCGACGTCGGCGGCGGCGCCAGCAAGGAGAAGGTGACCGCGGCGTTCAAGATCATCACCGCCGATCCGAACGTGAAGGGCATCCTGATCAACATCTTCGGCGGCATCATGAAGTGCGACATCATCGCCGAGGGCGTCGTCGCCGCGGTGAAGGAAGTCGGCCTCGACGTGCCGCTGGTGGTGCGCCTCGAAGGCACCAATGTCGAAGCCGGCAAGAAGATCATCAAGCATTCCGGCCTCAACGTGCTGCCCGCCGACAATCTCGACGATGCCGCGCAGAAGATCGTCAATGCCGTCAAGGGAGCCTGAGGCCGCCCCGGCCTCGCTCGCTTCCGACCAACCCGTTCGACCGCGAAAGCAACCCCGCCTATGTCCATCCTGATCGACGCCAACACCAAAGTCATCTGCCAGGGCTTCACCGGCAAGAACGGCACCTTCCATTCCGAGGCCGCGGTGGCCTACGGCACCAAGATGGTCGGCGGCACCTCGCCGGGCAAAGGCGGCACCACGCATCTCGGCCTGCCGGTGTTCGACACCGTGCGCGAGGCGCGCGACAAGACTGGCGCCGATGCGTCGGTGATCTATGTGCCACCGCCGGGTGCTGCGGATGCGATCTGCGAGGCGATCGACGCCGAGATCCCGCTGATCGTCTGCATCACCGAGGGCATCCCGGTGCTCGACATGGTGCGGGTCAAGCGCTCGCTGGTCGGCTCCAAGTCGCGGCTGATCGGGCCGAACTGCCCGGGTGTGATGACCGCGGGCGAATGCAAGATCGGCATCATGCCGGCCAACATCTTCAAGCCCGGCTCGGTCGGCATCGTGTCGCGCTCCGGCACCCTGACCTATGAGGCGGTGTTCCAGACCACCAGCGAGGGTCTGGGCCAGACCACCGCGGTCGGCATCGGCGGCGATCCGGTCAAAGGCACCGAATTCATCGACGTGCTGGAGATGTTCCTGGCCGACGACAAGACCGAGTCGATCATTATGATCGGCGAGATCGGCGGCTCCGCCGAGGAAGAGGCTGCCCAGTTCCTGATCGACGAGGCCAAGCGTGGCCGCAAGAAGCCGATGGTCGGATTCATCGCCGGCGTCACCGCCCCTCCGGGTCGGCGTATGGGGCATGCCGGTGCGATCATTTCGGGGGGCAAAGGCGACGCGGCGTCGAAAACCGCCGCGATGGAAGCCGCTGGCATCACGGTTTCGCCGTCGCCGGCGCGTCTCGGCAAAACGCTTGCCGAAAAATTGAAGTCCTAATTCAAACCTTGTTTCATTACGAGCTTACATTTCCCTAGAATCCGATAAAAGGTGCACTATGTTGCTGATCCGGTAACCGGATCAGCTTATCGCGTGTTCAACGCGATGATCATCATCAGGACGCAATCATGTCTCGCCAGGACGCGAATGCCGCTTTCGCCCTCTCTTCGTTTCTGCAGGGCGCCAATGCCACCTATATCGACGATCTCTATTCCCGCTACGAAAACGACCCGAACTCCGTCGATGCCGACTGGCAGGCATTCTTCAAAAGTCTGAAGGACAATCCCGGAGACATCCAGAAGAACGCCGAGGGCCCGTCCTGGGAGCAGGCCCACTGGCCGCTGACGCCGCGCGACGACCTCACCTCGGCGCTGGACGGCAACTGGGCCCAGGTCGAAAAGACCGTCGGCCAGAAGATTCAGTCCAAGGCCCAGACCAAGGGCGTCGAGCTGTCGACCTCCGACGTCAACCAGGCCACCCGCGATTCCGTCCGCGCGCTGATGCTGATCCGCGCCTATCGCATGCGTGGCCACTTCCACGCCAAGCTCGATCCGCTCGGCCTGGAGCCGGCCAAGGATCACGAGGAACTCGACATCCGCTCCTACGGCTTCACCGAGGCCGATCTCGACCGCAAGATCTTCCTCGATCACGTGCTCGGCCTCGAATACGGCTCGTTGCGCGAGATCGTCGCGATCTGCGAGCGCACCTACTGCCAGACCATGGGCATCGAGTTTCTGCATATCTCGAACGGTGCCCAGAAGGCCTGGTTGCAGGAGCGGATCGAAGGTCCCGACAAGGAGATCAGCTTCACCCGCGAAGGGCGTCGCGCGATCCTGATGAAGCTGGTCGAGGCCGAAGGCTTCGAGAAGTTCTGCGATCTGAAATTCACCGGCACCAAGCGGTTCGGCCTCGACGGCGGCGAGTCGCTGATCCCGGCGCTGGAGCAGATCATCAAGCGCGGCGGCAATCTCGGCGTGCGCGAGATCGTGCTAGGCATGCCGCATCGCGGCCGGCTCAATGTGCTGACCCAGGTGATGGGCAAGCCGCACCGCGCGCTGTTCCATGAATTCAAGGGTGGCTCGGCCAATCCGGACGAGGTCGAAGGCTCGGGCGACGTCAAATATCACCTCGGTGCCTCGTCGGATCGCGAGTTCGACCACAACAAGGTGCATCTGTCGCTGACCGCCAACCCGTCTCACCTCGAGATCGTCGATCCGGTGGTGCTCGGCAAGGTCCGCGCCAAGCAGGACCAGCACGGCGATCTGCCGGAAGAGCGCGTCTCGGTGCTGCCGCTGCTGATGCACGGCGACGCCGCGTTCGCCGGACAGGGCGTGGTGGCGGAATGCTTCGGCCTGTCCGACCTGAAGGGCTACCGCACCGGCGGTTCGATCCACTTCATCGTCAACAACCAGATCGGCTTCACCACCTATCCGCGCTACTCGCGATCGTCGCCGTATCCGTCGGACGTCGCCAAGATGATCGACGCCCCGATCTTCCATGTGAACGGCGACGATCCGGAAGCGGTGGTGTTCGCGGCCAAGATCGCGGTCGAGTACCGGCAGAAGTTCCACAAGCCGGTCGTGATCGACATGTTTTGTTACCGTCGCCACGGTCACAACGAGGGCGACGAGCCGGCCTTCACCCAGCCGATGATGTATCGCAAGATCGCGGGCCATCCGTCGGCGCTGGAACTGTATTCGAAGCGGCTGATCGCCGACGGCGTGATCACCGAAGGTGAAGTCGAGAAGGCCAAGGCCGACTGGCGCGCCCGGCTCGACGCCGAACTCGAGGCCGGCTCCAGCTATCGGCCGAACAAGGCCGACTGGCTCGACGGCAAATGGGCCGGCTTCAAATCCGCCGATCAGGAAGAGGATCCGCGCCGCGGCATCACCGGCGTCGATCTCGCCAACCTGAAGGAGATCGGCCGCAAGATCACCAAGGTGCCGGAAGGCTTCCGGGTGCATCGCACGGTCGGGCGTTTCCTCGAGAACCGCGCCAAGGCGATCGACAGCGGCGTCGGCATCGACTGGGCCACCGGCGAGGCCTTGGCGTTCTGCACCCTGCTGCAGGAAGGCCATCGGGTCCGCTTGTCCGGCCAGGATTCCGAACGCGGCACCTTCTCGCAGCGCCATTCGGTGCTGTTCGATCAGGAAGACGAGACCCGCTACACCCCGTTCAATCATCTCTCGCCCGATCAGGGGCATTATGAGGTGGTGAACTCGATGCTGTCGGAAGAGGCCGTGCTCGGCTTCGAATACGGCTACACGCTGGCCGAGCCGAACGCGCTGACGATCTGGGAAGCGCAGTTCGGCGACTTCGCGAACGGCGCCCAGGTGCTGTTCGACCAGTTCATTTCGTCGGGCGAACGCAAATGGCTGCGGATGTCCGGCCTGGTCTGCATGCTGCCGCACGGCTACGAGGGCCAGGGACCGGAGCATTCTTCCGCCAGGCTCGAGCGCTTCCTGCAGATGTGCGCCGAGGACAACATGCAGGTGGTGCATGCCACCACGCCGGCGAACTTCTTCCACGTGCTGCGCCGCCAGCTCCGTCGCGAGATCCGCAAGCCGCTGATCCTGATGACGCCGAAGTCGCTGCTGCGCCACAAGCGGGCGGTGTCCAGGCTCGACGAATTCGGGCCCGACACCAGCTTCCATCGCGTGCTGGCCGATGACGCCCAAGTGCTGCCGGACGAGAAGATCAAGCTGGTGCCGGACGCAAAGATCCGCCGCGTCGTGATCTGCTCCGGCAAGGTCTATTACGACCTCTACGAGGAGCGCGAGAAGCGCGGCATCGACGACATCTATCTGTTGCGCGTCGAGCAACTCTATCCGGTGCCGCTGAAGACGCTGGTGCAGGAGATGTCGCGCTTCAAGGAGGCCGAACTGGTGTGGTGCCAGGAAGAGCCGCGCAACATGGGCGCCTGGCACTTCATCGAGCCTTATCTGGAGTGGGTCCAGAATCAGGCCGGCGCGACCCATCGTCGTCCGCGCTATGTCGGCCGCCCCGCCTCGGCGGCCACCGCCTCGGGCCTGATGTCGAAGCATCTGGCCCAGCTCAAGGCCTTCCTCGACGAGGCGATGCGTTGACGCCACGGGCCGCCGCGCGCCGGCGGCCGGTGTCGTTCGAGACATTTGGATCAGGGGCGAGCCGCCGCAGCAGCGGTGACGCCGCAAGAGGACAAAAACGATGACTGAAATTCGCGTTCCGACGCTCGGCGAATCCGTGACCGAGGCGACCATCGGCCGCTGGTTCAAGAAGCAGGGTGACGCCGTCGCGGTCGACGAGCCGCTGGTCGAACTCGAGACCGACAAGGTCACCATCGAAGTGCCGGCGCCGTCGGCCGGCACCCTCGGCGAAATCATCGCCAAGGACGGCGAGACCGTCGCCGTCGGCGCGCTGCTGGGCCAGATCTCGGAAGGGGGCGGTGCCGCCAAGCCCGCCGCGCCGGCCAAGCCGGCCGCCGCGCCGGCTGCCGCCGCTGCAGCGCCCGCTGCGGCCGCGCCCAAGGCCGCGCCGGCCGATGCGCCGCAGGCACCGTCGGTGCGGCGGCTGTCGACCGAGAGCGGCGTCGATGCCTCGACCGTGCCGGGCTCCGGCAAGGACGGCCGCGTCACCAAGGGCGACATGCTGGCGGCGATCGAGAAGGCGGCGTCGGCGCCGACCCCGGTCAACCAGCCCGCCGCCGCCGTCCAGGTCCGCGCCCCGTCGCCGGCCGACGATGCCGCGCGCGAGGAGCGCGTCAAGATGACCCGGCTGCGCCAGACCATCGCGCGCCGGCTCAAGGAAGTTCAGAACACCGCCGCGATGCTGACGACCTTCAACGAGGTCGACATGACCAACGTCATGGCGCTGCGCAGCCAATACAAGGACGTGTTCGAGAAGAAGCACGGCGCCAAGCTCGGCTTCATGGGCTTCTTCACAAAGGCCTGCGTGCAAGCGCTGAAGGACATCCCGGCGGTCAATGCCGAGATCGACGGCACCGATTTGATCTACAAGAACTACTACCATGTCGGCGTCGCGGTCGGCACCGACAAGGGCCTGGTGGTGCCGGTGGTGCGCGATTGCGACGAGAAGTCGATCGCCGCGATCGAGAAGGGCATTGCCGATTTCGGCAAGCGCGCCCGCGACGGCCAGCTCAAGATCGAGGAAATGCAGGGCGGCACCTTCACGATCACCAATGGCGGCATCTACGGCTCGCTGATGTCGACGCCGATCCTCAACGCGCCGCAGTCGGCGATCCTCGGCATGCACAAGATCCAGGAGCGGCCGGTGGTCGTCGCCGGCAAGATCGAAATCCGGCCGATGATGTATCTGGCGCTCAGCTACGATCACCGCGTGATCGACGGCAAGGAAGCGGTGACCTTCCTGGTCCGCGTCAAGGAAAGCCTGGAAGACCCGGCCCGGCTGGTGCTGGATCTGTAAGAGCGACGTCGACACGGGCAGGAAAGCCGGCGTTTCGTCGAAGCGGATTGGGGGGACATGATGCAGCCGATGCCGACCGAGATCGTGGTGCTGGGCTGGAGCGTCGTGCTGCTGATCGGGCAGATGTTCTTGGCGTCGATCCCGGCCACGATGGAGCTGGGCGGTCCGTATCAGGCCGGTCCCCGCGATGAAGGCAAAGTGGCGCAGGGCCGGTTCGCCGGCCGTGCGGCGCGCGCCTTCCGCAATCTGCTCGAGACCTATCCGGCCTTCGTCGCGTTGGCGCTGGCGCTGGCCGTCACCGGCAAGACCGGCGGCTATGCGGCGACCGCCGCGGTGATCTGGCTGGTCGCGCGGGTGCTGTACGCGCCGCTCTACATCATCGAGATTCCGTTCGCCCGCAGCATCGCCTGGTTGGTGTCGCTGCTGGCGCTGATCGCGATGCTGATCCGGCTGCTGTCGTGAGGTGCGCATGAACGACCGCGTCGTCGTCATCACCGGAGGCAGCCGCGGCATCGGCCGCGCCACCGCGCTCGCCGCTGCGGCCCGCGGCTTCAAGGTCGTGGTCGGCTACGCCAGCAATGCGGAGGCGGCGCAGGAGACCGTGTCGGCGATCGAGGCCAGCAACGGCCGGGCGATCGCGGTGAAATGCGACGTCGGCGACGAGGCGGATATCATTGCTTTGTTCGAGGCCGCCGACAAATTCGGGACGCTCGGCGCGCTGGTCAACAATGCCGGCATCGTCGGCCCGACCGCGCGGGTCGACGAGATGTCGGCGGAGCGCATCCAGCGGATGATGGCGGTCAACGTCACGGGCAGCATCCTGTGCGCGCGCGAGGCGGTGAAGCGGTTGTCGACCCGGCACGGCGGCCCCGGCGGCGTGATCATCAATCTGTCGTCGGTCGCAGCCAAACTCGGATCGCCGAATACTTACGTTGACTACGCCGCTTCCAAGGGCGCGATCGATTCCTTCACTATCGGGCTCGGCCATGAGGTCGCCGGCGAAGGCATTCGCGTCGCCGCGATCCGCCCCGGCCTGATCGACACCGAGATCCACGCCTCCGGCGGCGATCCGGACCGCGCCCACCGGCTCAGCGGCCATGTGCCGATGCAGCGCGTCGGCCGCGCCGAGGAAATCGCCAACGCCGTGGTCTGGCTGATGTCGGACGAAGCCTCCTACGTCACCAGCGCCATCATCGATGTCTCGGGCGGACGATAGTCCACCCTGCGCCAACTACAGGACTTCCCTATGGCCAACTACGATCTCGTCATCATCGGCACCGGCCCCGGCGGCTATGTCTGTGCGATCCGCGCGGCGCAGCTCGGCCTCAAGGTCGCGGTGGTCGAAAAGAACCCCACGCTCGGCGGCACCTGCCTCAATGTCGGCTGCATGCCGTCGAAGGCGCTGTTGCACGCCTCGGAGCTGTTTGAGGAGGCCGGGCACTCCTTCGCCAAGATGGGGATCGGCGTGCCGGCGCCGACGCTCGATCTGCCGACGATGATGAATTTCAAGCAGCAGGGCATCGACGGCAACGTCAAGGGCGTCGAGTACCTGATGAAGAAGAACAAGATCGACGTGCTGGTCGGCCGCGGCAAGGTGCTCGGCACCGGCAAGGTCGAGGTCACCGGCAATGACGGCAAGGCGCAAACCGTCGAGACCAAGTCGATCGTGATCGCCACCGGCTCGGACGTGGCGAAGCTCAAGGGCATCGAGATCGACGAGAAGCGCATCGTGTCGTCGACCGGCGCGCTGTCGCTCGACAAGGTGCCGGGCAAGCTGATCGTGGTCGGCGCCGGCGTGATCGGGCTCGAACTCGGCTCGGTGTGGCGCCGGCTCGGCGCCCAGGTCACCGTGGTCGAATTTCTCGACCGCATCCTGCCCGGCATGGATGCCGAGATCGTCAAGCAGTTCCAGCGCATCCTCGAGAAGCAGGGTTTTGCCTTCAAGCTCGGCGCCAAGGTCACCGGGGTCGACAGTTCGGGCAAGCAGCTCAAGGTCAGCGTCGAGGCCGCGGCCGGCGGCAATCCGGAGACGCTCGAAGCCGACGTCGTGCTGGTCGCGATCGGCCGCGTGCCCTTCACCGAGGGGCTCGGGCTGCAGGAAGCCGGCGTCGCGCTCGACGAGCGCGGCCGCGTGGCGATCGACGATCACTTCGCCACAAGCGTCCAGGGCGTCTATGCGATCGGCGACGTGGTGAAGGGCCCGATGCTGGCGCACAAGGCCGAGGACGAGGGCGTCGCGGTCGCGGAAATCATCGCCGGCAAGGCCGGGCACGTGAACTACGACGTCATTCCGGGCGTGGTCTACACCACGCCGGAAGTCTCATCCGTCGGCAAGACCGAGGAAGACCTCAAGCAGGCCGGCGTCGCCTACACGGTCGGCAAATTCCCGTTCACCGCCAACGGCCGCTCCAAGGTCAATCAGACCACCGACGGTCTGGTGAAGATCCTGGCCGACGCCAAGACCGACCGCGTGCTCGGCGTGCACATCGTCGGCCGCGAAGCCGGCGAGATGATCCACGAGGCCGCAGTGCTGATGGAGTTCGGCGGCTCGGCCGAGGATCTGGCACGGACCTGCCACGCTCACCCCACCCGCTCCGAAGCGGTCAAGGAAGCCGCGCTTGCGGTCGGAAAACGCGCCATCCATATGTAAACGAGTGCCGGCATCGTCCGGAAACCGGACGACTCCATGAAGCGCCGCCTGCTGCAACCGCTGTGGTTCATCCTCGCCGTCCTCTTTCTGGTCGAGGCATGGCTGTGGGAGCATCTCGAGCCGTGGGTGGAGCGCATCGTCGCGGCACTCCCGCTGCGCGAGCTGAAAGCGTGGACGGCGGAGCGCGTCGCGCATCTGTCGCCGCCGCTGGCGCTGGTGGTGTTCGCGGTGCCGCTGATCCCGCTGTATCCGTTCAAGCTGTTCGCGCTGTGGCTGATGGCGACGCAGCACTTCATCGCCGGCCTTCTCGCCTTCGTGCTGGCGCAGTTCGTCGGCCTCGGGCTGATCGCCTTCATCTTCGACGTCACCAAGCCGAAGCTGATGCAGATGGCGTGGTTCGTGCGCGCCTATCAGTTCGTGCTGGCGATCAAGGCCAAGGCGCATGCGATCGTGGCGCCGGTGATGGCGGCGATCCGGGCCCGGATCAGCGCGCTGATCGGCGAAGGCGACGGCCCGATGCAGCGGCTGCTGCGCAAGGCGATGCAAGTCCGCAAGCGGATCCGCGCCTCGCGCTGAGCCTCGCGTGCCGAGGCTGCGTCACAGCGACGATGTCAGAACAGGTGCACCGCATGCGGCGCGAACAGGCCGATCGCGGTGAAAGCCAGCCCCCCCAGCGCCAGCAGTCCGGAAATCCACGCCAGCGCGATCATGCCGGTGATGATCGTCGCCGAGGCCAGCACGATGCCGATCTGGAAAGCGGCCGAGGCCAGCTCGTAGTGATGGTAGCGCGCCTGGGCGAGGTCGCGGTCGTGCTCGGCGTGCTTGGCGCGGGCGGCGAGCTGCTCGGAGCCTTCGCCGGTCTCCGGCTCGGAGCGATAGCGCTGCGCGGTCTTCTGCCATTCCTCGATCTGCTTCTGCAGTCCGGCTTTGGCGGCGTCGTCGCCGACCGTGCCCATGCTCAGGCGCGCCTGCTCGGAAACCGTCTGCACCACCGTTCGGCGGATGCTCTTGGCCTGAAAGAACGCCCACAGGTTCGAGGCCTCGACGTTCTTGGCGAGGGATTCGGTCTGGGCGGCCTTGCCGAGCGTTTCGGAGAAGGCCAGGAACAGCGCGATCACCGCAATCAGCAGTGCGATCTTTTTGTTCGAGCCTGACGCATGCTCCGCGTGTTCGGCATGCTCCATGCTTTCGTGCGCGCCCATGCCATTCTCCCGTCATCCATTCGTCATGCCCGGCACCGGCCGGGCAACTGATCATCAGATCAGGAACTTGTCAGTTGGAAGGCGTTGCGGGTCAAGCCCGGTGATCGCGTGCTAACAACTTCGGCGTCGTCACGCGCGCGGATGGGCGCTGGCGTAGACTTCCAGCAGCCGCTCGGTGTCGATGCCGGTATAAATCTGCGTGGTCGACAGCGAGGCGTGGCCGAGCAATTCCTGGATCGCGCGCAAATCGCCGCCGCGGCTCAGAAGATGCGTCGCGAAAGAGTGCCGCAGCGCGTGCGGGGTGGCCGAATCCGGCAGTCCAAGCGCGCCGCGCAGCCGCTCCATCGCCAGCTGGATGATTCGCGGGCTGAGCGGCCCGCCGCGCGCGCCGACGAACATCGGCCCGTCCGGCGGCAGCGGATGCGGGCAGGCTTTCGCGTAGTCGGCGATCTGCGCCAGCACGGCGTCGAGCACCGGCACCATCCGGGTCTTGTTGCCCTTGCCGAGTACGATCAGGGTGTCGCCCTTGCCCGGCGCCGGTACGTCGCGACGCTTCAGCCCGAGCGCTTCGGAGATGCGCAGGCCGGAGCCGTACAGCAACGCCATCACGGCGGCGTCGCGAACCAGCACCCAGGTCTCGCGATCCTCGCCGGCGCGCTCGTCGGCGTCCGCCAGCCGCTTGGCGGCGGCGATCTGGATCGGCTTCGGCAGGCTCTTCTTGATCTTCGGCGCCCGCACCGCCGACAGCGCGCCGACGCTGCCCTTGCCCTCGCGTTCGAGGAAGCGGCCGAACGAGCGCAGCCCGGCCAGCGCCCGCATCAGCGAGCGGCCGGCGATCGCATCGCCGCGCCGCGCCGCCATGAAGGCGCGCACGTCGGTTGTTTCCAGTCGCGCGAAGCGGCCGAGCGTCACCTCGCCGCCCCAATGGCCGGCGAGAAAAAACAGAAACTGGCGCAGGTCGCGCGCATAGGCCTCCAGCGTCTTGCCGGACAGCCGGCGCTCGGCGCGCAGATGCGACAGCCAGCGGGTGAATTCCGCGTTGAGATCGGCGGCGGCGCAAGGCAGGTCGATCGGAGGGGGCATGGGCTGTGATTTGGCCATGTGGTGCTTATGCCGGATGCCGACTGAAACGAGATCCTCTCCGTCATTGCGAGCAAAGCGAAGCAATCCAGAAGCGCCAGGCATGGGGCTCCTGGATTGCTTCGTCGCTTCGCTCCTCGCAATGACGCGGAGGTTGTGGCCCGATCATAGCCGATTTCCTTTCCCATTGATGAAAGGCCGCTTTAGCGGCACACCGGCGCGATGGACGACTCTCCCACCAGCCCGGCCTCGCCCTCGGCAATGCGCGTCGTCGACGTGCAGGTGCCGGTCGCGATCGATCAGGCCTATTCGTACCGGGTGCCGCGCGGGCTCGAGCTGAAGCCCGGCGACGTCGTCGCGGTGCCGCTCGGGTCGCGCGAGGTGATGGGGGTGGTCTGGGCCGAGAACGAAAATCCCGATCCGCGGCTGCACAATCGCCTCAAGGATGTTGCCGAGAAGCTCGACGTGCCGCCGCTGCGCGAGGAGCTGCGCCGGCTGGTCGACTGGGTCGCCAATTACACGCTGTCGCCGCGCGGCCAGGTGCTGCGGATGACGCTGCGGATGGGCGAACTCGGCCCGGAGCGGGTGCGGACGGGAGTCCGCCTGATCGGCCCCCCGCCGCAGCGGATGACGCCGGCGCGGCGGCGGCTGATCGAGATCCTGTCCGACGGCCTGCTGCACGGCAAATCGGACGCGGCGAAGGAGGCGGGCTGCAGCGCCGGGGTGATCGACGGGCTGGTCGACGAGGGCACGCTCAGCGTCGAGCCGATGCCGCGCGAGCCGGCGGCGCCGACGCCCGATCCGGATTTTGCGCCGGCGGATTTCTCGCCGGAGCAGGCGGCGGCGGCCGAGACGATGCGCGAACTGGTCAAGTCCGGCGGCGGCTTTCAGGCGGCGCTGCTCGACGGCGTCACCGGCTCCGGCAAGACGGAAGTGTATTTCGAGGCGGTCGCCGAAATCATCCGCCAGGGGCGGCAGACGCTGATCCTGATGCCGGAGATCGCGCTGACCGGGCAATTCCTCGACCGCTTCGCGCTGCGCTTCGGCGTCCGGCCGCTGGAATGGCATTCTGAACTCACGCCGCGCACCCGCGCCCGCAACTGGGCGGCGATCGCCGCCGGCGAGGCGCAGGTGGTGGTCGGGGCGCGTTCGGCGCTGTTCCTGCCTTACGCCGATCTCGGGCTGATCATCGTCGATGAGGAGCACGACCAGGCCTACAAGCAGGAGGACGGCGCGCATTATCACGCCCGCGACATGGCGGTGGTGCGGGCGTCGATCGCGAAAATTCCGATCGTGCTGGCCTCGGCGACGCCGTCGGTCGAGACCGAGGTCAACGCCCGCAAGGGCCGCTACAGGCGGATTCCGCTGCCGTCACGATTCGGCGGCCAGCACATGCCGCAGATCGAGGCGATCGATCTGCGCCGCGCGCCGCCGATGCGCGGGCGCTTCATCTCGCCGCCGCTGGCCGAGCAGATCGGCCACGCCATCGAACGCGGCGAACAGGCGCTGCTGTTTCTCAACCGCCGCGGCTATGCGCCGCTGACCTTGTGCCGGGCCTGCGGTCACCGCTTCGCCTGCACCATCTGCGACGCCTGGCTGGTCGATCACCGCTTCCGGCAGCGGCTGGTGTGCCACCATTGCGGCTTCTCGATGCCGCGCCCGCACCAATGCCCGCATTGCGGCGCCGAGGAATCTTTAGTCGCAGTCGGGCCCGGCGTCGAACGGCTGCAGGAGGAGGCGGCCAGCCTGTTTCCGCAGGCGCGCACCATGGTGCTGTCGAGCGACCTGATCACCTCGATCGAGGCGATGCGCAGCGAACTCAACGATATCGCCGAGGGCCGGGTCGACATCATCATCGGCACCCAGCTTGTGGCGAAAGGTCACAACTTCCCGCGGCTGAACCTGGTCGGTGTGGTCGATGCCGATCTCGGCCTGAGCAATGGCGATCCGCGCGCCGCCGAGCGCACCTTCCAATTGCTCAATCAGGTGATCGGCCGCGCCGGCCGCGATCAGGGCCGCGGCGTCGGCTTTCTGCAGACGCATCAGCCGGAGCATCCGGTGATGAAGGCGCTGGTCGCGTGCGACCGCGAGGCTTTCTATGCCAGCGAGATCGACGCCCGCGAACGCACGTTGTATCCGCCGTTCGGCCGGCTCGCGAGCCTGATCGTGTCCGCCGGCGACCGGCCGAGTGCGGAAGGCTTTGCGCGGAAGCTGGCGTCCTGCGCGCCGGTGGACGAGCGCGTCCAGGTGCTGGGACCGGCGGAAGCGCCGCTGGCGGTGATCAAAGGCCGCTATCGCTTTCGGCTGCTGGTGAAGTCGGTGCGGTCGTTCGATTTGTCGAACTACTTGCGGTCATGGCTGGCGCAAGGACCGAAGACGAAAGGAAACCTGAAGCTCGAGGTCGACGTCGATCCGCAAAGCTTCCTGTAATCTTCCTTCGCGTCGGCGGGAGCGCGCGTGTCACAAAAACGAAAGCCTGCCGTCATCGCTGACGGCAGGCTGCAGTTCGGGCTCGCGACGATCGCGGCCTAATCGATGAAGTGCTTGTCTTGATGACCGGGAAGCGAACCGCGTCCTGCGGTTACATCACTTCCGCAACGACCCGGCCGACCCCGCGGCTGGTCAGACCGATCGCGCGCGCGGCGCCGGTCGACAGGTCGAGCACACGGCCGCGAATGAACGGACCGCGATCATTGATGGTGACGACGACGCTGCGGCCGCCATGGGTGACGCGCAGCTTGGTGCCGAACGGCAGGCTGCGATGGGCCGCCGTCATCGCACTGGCGTTGAAGCGCTGGCCTGATGCGGTGCGGTTGCCGGATTCATTGCCGTAGTAGGACGCGACCCCCGAAAACGTGCGACCGCCGCCGCCCTCTGCGAGCGTGGCATTGGCGTTGCGCCAGTCGTTCTGGACGTGATGGCGCTGATGATGGTGCTTCTGCTTCGACCGCGCCGAAGCTTCGGTGATGGCTGCCCCGCTCAGCAGCACCGTTGCGGCGATCAGCGCAGCCGTGGTGCGCGGCCGGGTTACGATTCCCGGCGGAGACTTCTTAGCGTTAGTCATAAATGTAAGCCCTCAGTATTGCCACATGCGCGGCAAGTGGAACCCCCGTCCCGTTTACGATGGCAGACCGTTCGCTGCGTAATGAGGCGAGAAATTGACGAACAGCCGAATCGTTTCTCCGCTGAAACATCTTTTGACGCGATGCGCCGGATCAAAAAGTCCCGCATTGCGTTGGACGGAAAATCTGCCTAATGCTTTCGTATACATATGAATACTAAAGGAGTAAGTCTTTATAAGCGGAAGACTTGGGTTCCGTAGTCGTCGCCAAGAAATCGCGCGTCATTGCGATGCGTTCTCGCAGGTCATGAGAGGTCTCGACGGCGGCACGGCGCGGCGCTCTTTTTTGCAGCGCGGTCGCCTCGATGCGGTGCTGCGGGGCTTGCGAATTCCGTCGTGCGAAGAAGGCGCGATGAAGAATGCGACAGACCGTCTTCTCACGGCGCGTCATGTTGCGCCTGCGCGCGCGCTATGTTAGCAAAGCCGCGATTTTAAAGGCTGCCGGCTACGATCGTACCGGTCCAAAATCGAAGTCCAGCTTGAATTCCAAGGGCTTAAATCGGGGGCGCCGCGACTTGGCGACGGTTTCGACCTTGGCAATTTGACAGCACAAAAGAGCGCGTCTGTGGCATCTGAAGATCCATCGGTATCCGGAGTCTCCGGTCGTTACGCGACTGCCCTGTTTGAATTGGCGCGCGATGAAAAAGTGGTCGACGCCGTCACGGCCGACCTCGACAAATTCAAGGCCATGCTGGCGGACAGTCCAGACCTGTTGCGGCTGGTTCGCAGTCCGGTGTTCGGCGCCGAGGCGCAGGCCAAGGCGCTCGGCGCGGTGCTCGACAAAGCTGGGATCACCGGCATCAGCGCCAACTTCCTGAAGCTGCTTGCCGCCAATCGGCGCCTGTTCGTGGTCGCCGACGTGATTCGCGCCTATCGGGCGCTGGTCGCGAAGTTCAAGGGCGAGGCGACCGCCGACGTCACCGTTGCCGAGACGCTCGGCGACAAGAACCTCGAAGCGCTGAAGGCGGCGCTGAAGGCGGTGACCGGCAAGGACGTCACGCTCAACATCAACGTCGATCCGGCGATCATCGGCGGGCTTGTCGTCAAGCTCGGCAGCCGCATGGTCGACAGTTCGATCCGCACCAAACTCAATTCGATCAAGCACGCGATGAAAGAGGCAGGCTGATGGACATCCGCGCCGCGGAAATTTCCGCGATCCTCAAGGACCAGATCAAGAACTTCGGTCAGGAAGCCGAAGTCACCGAAGTCGGACAGGTGCTGTCCGTCGGCGACGGCATTGCCCGCGTCTACGGTCTGGACAACGTCCAGGCCGGTGAAATGGTCGAGTTCGAGAACGGCACGCGCGGCATGGCGCTGAACCTCGAAACCGACAATGTCGGCGTCGTGATCTTCGGCGCCGACCGCGAGATCAAGGAAGGCCAGACCGTCAAGCGCACCCGCTCGATCGTCGACACGCCGGTCGGCAAGGGCCTGCTCGGCCGCGTCGTCGACGCGCTCGGCAATCCGATCGACGGCAAGGGTCCGATCCAGGCGACCGAGCGCAAGCGCGTCGACGTCAAGGCGCCCGGCATCATTCCGCGCAAGTCGGTGAACGAGCCGATGGCGACCGGCCTCAAGGCGATCGACGCCCTGATCCCGGTCGGCCGCGGCCAGCGCGAGCTGATCATCGGCGACCGTCAGACCGGCAAGACCGCGATCGCGCTCGACACCATCCTGAACCAGAAGCCGCTCAACGTCGAAGGCGCGCCGGAAGGCCAGAAGCTGTACTGCGTCTACGTCGCGGTCGGCCAGAAGCGCTCGACTGTCGCGCAGTTCGTCAAGGTGCTGGAAGAGCAGGGCGCGCTCGAATATTCGATCGTCGTCGCCGCCACCGCCTCCGATCCGGCACCGATGCAGTACATCGCGCCGTTCACCGGCTGCACCATGGGCGAATACTTCCGCGACAACGGCATGCACGCCGTCATCATCTATGACGATCTGTCCAAGCAGGCCGTCGCCTATCGCCAGATGTCGCTGTTGCTGCGCCGCCCGCCGGGCCGCGAAGCCTATCCGGGCGACGTGTTCTATCTGCACTCCCGCCTGCTCGAGCGCGCCGCCAAGCTGAACGACGATCACGGCGCCGGCTCGCTGACCGCGCTGCCGGTGATCGAAACCCAGGCCAACGACGTCTCGGCCTACATTCCGACCAACGTGATTTCGATCACCGACGGCCAGATCTTTCTGGAAACCGATCTGTTCTTCCAGGGCATCCGCCCGGCGGTGAACGTCGGTCTGTCGGTGTCGCGCGTCGGATCGTCGGCGCAGACCAAGGCGATGAAGAAGGTCGCCGGCAAGATCAAGGGCGAGCTCGCGCAGTACCGCGAAATGGCGGCGTTCGCGCAGTTCGGCTCCGATCTCGACGCCTCGACCCAGCGCCTGCTGAACCGCGGTGCCCGCCTGACCGAACTCCTGAAGCAGCCGCAGTTCTCGCCGCTGAAGATGGAAGAGCAGGTCGTGGTGATCTACGCCGGCGTCAACGGCTATCTCGATGCGCTGCCGGTCGCCAAGGTGCGCGCCTTCGAGGACGGCCTGCTGTCGCTCCTGCGCGGCAAGGAAGTCGGCATTCTCGATGCGATCCGCACCAGCCGCGATCTCTCCGACGACACCGCCGCCAAGCTCAAGGCGGTCGTCGAGAGCTACGCCAAGACGTTCGCGTAACGTTCATGGCCGGCGACACGCCGGCCATTCACGCTTCTGGCGTGAAGCATTTCAAGTCGTGGATGCCCGGGACGAGCCCGGGCATGACGAGTGTGAGGGTCGCGGTCGGATCACTGATCGGATCGCCGGGGTGGACTGAGAATGGCTTCACTTAAAGACATGCGCGTCCGCATCGCCTCGACCAAGGCGACGCAGAAGATCACCAAGGCGATGCAGATGGTCGCCGCCTCCAAGCTGCGCCGCGCCCAGATGGCGGCGGAAGCAGCCCGGCCCTACGCCGAGAAGATGGATTCGGTGATCTCGAACATCGCCGGCGCCGCGGCGGGCTCGCCCGGCGCACCGGTGCTGCTGGCCGGCACCGGCAAGGACCAGGTGCATCTCTTGCTGGTCTGCACCGGCGAGCGCGGCCTGTCCGGCGCGTTCAACTCCTCGATCGTCCGCCTCGCCCGCGAGCGCGCCTACGCGCTGATGAACCAAGGCAAGGAAGTCAAATTCTTCTGCGTCGGTCGCAAGGGTTACGAGCAGCTGCGCCGCACCTTCGACAAGCAGATCATCGAGAACCTCGAGCTGCGCTCGGTGCGCCAGCTCGGCTTCGTCAACGCCGAGGACATCGCCAAGAAGGTGATCGCCCGCTTCAACGCCGGCGAGTTCGACGTCTGCACGCTGTTCTATTCGCGCTTCAAGTCGGTGATCTCGCAGATCCCGACCGCGCAGCAATTGATCCCGCTGGTGGTCGAGGCGCCGGCCGCGGGTTCCGTCGCGACCTCCTACGAATACGAGCCGGAAGAGGACGAGATCCTCTCGACGCTGCTGCCGCGCAACCTCGCGGTCCAGATCTTCCGCGCGCTGCTGGAGAACAACGCGTCGTTCTACGGCGCCCAGATGAGCGCGATGGACAACGCCACCCGCAACGCCGGCGACATGATCAGGAAGCAGACGCTGATCTACAACCGGACCCGGCAGGCGATGATCACCAAGGAACTGATCGAGATCATCTCGGGCGCCGAGGCGATCTGACGACACGACTTCAGGCTTACATCCGGTCGACGACCGCGATTTGGATTTCGGACTTCAGGGAGAGAGTTTAATGGCTACACCCGCCAATCAGACCGGACGCATCACCCAGGTCATCGGCGCCGTCGTCGACGTGCAGTTCGAAGGCCATCTGCCGGCCATTCTGAACGCGATCGAGACCAAGAACGGCGACAACCGCCTGGTGCTCGAAGTCGCCCAGCATCTCGGCGAATCGACCGTCCGCACCATCGCGATGGACACCACCGAGGGTCTGGTCCGCGGCCAGGAAGTCACCGACACCGGCAACCCGATCATGGTGCCGGTCGGCGTCGGCACGCTCGGCCGCATCATGAACGTGATCGGCGAGCCGGTCGACGAGCAGGGCCCGGTCGCCAATGAGGGTCTGCGTCCGATCCACGCGGAAGCCCCGACCTACACCGACCAGTCGACCGAAGCGGAAATCCTCGTCACCGGCATCAAGGTCGTCGACCTGCTGGCGCCCTACGCCAAGGGCGGCAAGATCGGCCTGTTCGGCGGCGCCGGCGTCGGCAAGACCGTGCTGATCCAGGAACTGATCAATAACGTCGCCAAGGCCCACGGCGGCTACTCGGTGTTCGCCGGCGTCGGCGAGCGCACCCGCGAAGGCAACGACCTCTACCACGAGTTCATCGAATCCGGCGTCAACAAGAAGGGCGGCGGCGAAGGCTCGAAATGCGCCCTCGTTTACGGCCAGATGAACGAGCCGCCGGGCGCCCGCGCCCGCGTCGCGCTGTCGGGTCTGACCGTCGCCGAGCATTTCCGCGACCAGGGCCAGGACGTGCTGTTCTTCGTCGACAACATCTTCCGCTTCACCCAGGCCGGCTCGGAAGTGTCGGCGCTGCTCGGCCGTATTCCTTCGGCGGTGGGCTATCAGCCGACGCTCGCCACCGACATGGGCGCGCTGCAGGAGCGCATCACCACCACCCATAAGGGCTCGATCACGTCGGTGCAGGCGATCTACGTGCCGGCCGACGATTTGACCGACCCGGCGCCCGCCACCTCGTTCGCGCATCTTGACGCGACCACCGTGCTCAACCGCGCGATCTCGGAAAAGGGCATCTATCCGGCGGTCGACCCGCTCGACTCGACCTCGCGCATGCTCTCCCCGCTGATCGTCGGCGAGGAGCACTACCAGACCGCCCGTATGGTCCAGCAGGTGCTGCAGAAGTACAAGTCGCTGCAGGACATCATCGCGATTCTCGGGATGGACGAACTGTCCGAAGAGGACAAGCTCGCCGTCGCCCGCGCCCGCAAGATCGAGCGCTTCCTGTCACAGCCGTTCTTCGTCGCCGAAATCTTCACCGGCTCGCCGGGCAAGTTCGTCGACCTCGCCGACACCATCAAGGGCTTCCGCGCGATCTGCGAAGGCAAGTATGATCACCTCCCGGAGGCCGCCTTCTACATGGTCGGCGCCATCGAAGAGGCGGTCGAAAAGGGCAAGAAGCTGGCCGCGGAAGCGGCCTGATCAACTAAGCCTCACCCTGAGGAGCCGGCCGTAGGCCGGCGTCTCGAAGGGTGACGAACAACTCACTCATCCTTCGAGACGCGCGCAACGGCGCGCTCCTCAGGATGAGGGCAGCGGATGAGCGCAGGCATGGCCACCTTCCACTTCGATCTGGTTTCGCCCGAAATGGTCGCCTTCTCCGGCGAGGTCGATCAGGTCGACATCCCGGGCGCCGAGGGTGATTTCGGCGTGCTCGCCGGCCACGCGCCGGTGGTGGCGGTGATCCGTCCCGGCATTCTGACGGTGACCGCCGGCGGCGCTCAGCAGAAGATCGTGGTGCTCGGCGGCATCGCCGAAGTCTCCGAGAAGGGCTTGACCGTGCTGGCCGACGTCGCCACCGCGACCGCTGATGTCGACATGCAGGACTTCGCCGAGACCATCACCACCATGGAGCAGCAGCTCCCCGGCAAGGTCGGCGACGAACTCGATCGCTCGATCGAGCGGCTGGATCACTACAAGAGCATCCAGCACCAGCTCTCCACGACAGCGATGCACTGAGCGGCGTTGCGGCCGCAGCAGGATTTCGAATGGCCGGGCATCGTCCCGGCCATTCGCTTTTCCGGTCCGATTCTCACACCTCGTCATTGCCGGGCTTGACCCGGCATCCATCTCCTTTCCGAAGAGCGATGGATGCGCGGGTCAAGCCCGCGCATGACGGTTCTTTGCGAAGGAGCGCTGCGGTTAAGTCGCGGGCAACACGAACCGCGCGAAGCTCCTTGCGACTTCGCGATAGACCTCGCGCCTGAACGGCACCACCAGGTCGGCGACGCGATCGAGCCGCTCCCAGCGCCAGGCGTCGAATTCAGGTGGCATGTCGTTGCGCACCGCGAGCGGATCGATCTCGCTGTCATTGCCGGTGAAGCGCAGCGCGAACCATTTTTGCCGTTGGCCGCGAAAATGCTCGAGCCGATGCGGCGGGCCGTCATAGGGCGGGAAGTCGTAAGCGATCCAATCGGCTTCGCCGAGCAGCTCGGCGTGCTGCACGCCGGTCTCCTCCCACAATTCGCGCATCACCGCGGTGTGCGGCTCCTCGCCTTCGTCGATGCCGCCTTGCGGCATCTGCCATTCGAGGCCGGGCAGGATGATCTCCGGGCCGTCGTCGCGGAAGCGGCGGCCGATCAGCACCCGGCCTTCGGCGTTGAACAGCGCGATTCCGACATTGCGCCGGTACGGCATCGAGTCGACCGCCGGCCGGTCGCTCACGACGCCAGCAGCTTGCGGAAGTAGGAGATGGTCTCCTTCAGCCCGTCGGCGAGTGCGACCTTCGGCTCCCAGCCGAGCGCGCTGCGGGCCAGCGCGATGTCGGGCTGGCGTTGCCTCGGATCGTCGGCGGGCAACGGCCGCGCCACGATCTTCGACGTCGAATCCGTCATCTCGATCACCAGCTCGGCCAACTGCCGAATGCTGAACTCGACCGGATTGCCGAGATTGACCGGCCCGATGAATTCATCGCCGCTCGCCATCAGCCGGCCGAAGCCGTCGAGCAGATCGGTGACGTAGCAGAACGAGCGGGTCTGGCTGCCGTCGCCGTAGATGGTGATGTCGTTGCCGGACAGTGCCTGGACGATGAAGTTCGACACCACGCGGCCGTCGTTCGGATGCATCCGCGGGCCGTAGGTGTTGAAGATCCGCGCCACCTTGATCCGCACCTTGTGCTGGCGGTGATAGTCGAAGAACAGCGTCTCGGCGGCGCGCTTGCCCTCGTCGTAGCAGGCGCGGATGCCCAGCGGATTGACGTGGCCCCAATAGCTCTCCGGCTGCGGATGCACGGTCGGGTCGCCATAGACCTCGCTGGTCGAGGCCTGGAAGATCTTGGCGCGGGTGCGCTTGGCCAACCCCAGCATGTTGATCGCGCCGTGCACGCTGGTCTTCAGCGTCTGCACCGGATCGTGCTGGTAGTGCACCGGCGAGGCCGGGCAGGCGAGATTGTAGATGTCGTCGACTTCGACATAGAGCGGAAAGGTGACGTCGTGGCGCATCACCTCGAAGCGCGGCGTGCCGACCAGATGCTCGATGTTGCGCCGCCAGCCGGTGAAGTAATTGTCGACGCACAGCACTTCGTGGCCTTCGGCCAGCAGCTTGTCGCACAGATGCGAGCCGATGAAGCCGGCGCCGCCGCTCACGAGAATTCGTCGAGAAAGTCGCATGTGCATCCCGGGCTGATCCCGCCCCGATGTCGCGACGGCCGTTGTCCGCCGCATTGAATGGCAAGAAACCCCATGCTAGGCAAGCGCCGAAACCGGCCCCGGCGGGCGCTTCCGGCGCGTGAACCACCGGCCGCGGCGGCCCGCCGGATCGCTCCGGTCAGCGCGACCCCCGAGCCCGGGCGTGCCCGTAGGCGACCTCACGCGATAGGCAATCTCGAGCGATGACCGCGCCCGTCGACCCTTCCAACGCACGGATCCTCGAGATCGGCGGCGGCTATTTCAAGCTGCAATATCCGGAGCGCACCACCTGTCTGTGGACATGGACCAAGCTCACCGACGATTTCGGCAAGCTCGACGGCTTTTCGACGCCGGACCGGATCTGGCGCGAGCTGCGCGCGGCGCGTGACGGCAAATACGATGTCGTGGTGGTCAACACGCTGCGCTATTCGCCATGGCATCCGCGCTATTGGGCGCGCGGCATCTTCTACACGCCACGCGACCCGTGGGCGGCGCTGACGCGGCAGTTCGGACCCAGCATGCTGCGCTGGCTCGACGTTCCGGTGCCGCTGGTCGCGGTCGAGATGGACGATCATTTCGGCATCGCCAAGAGCAGCGTGTTCCTGCTCGACAAGGCCAAGGCCTATTTCAAGCGCGAGCTGCCGGCCGATGCATGGCAGGTGTTGTCCGGCTCGGTGCATCCGCATCTGCCGACGCTGCGCTATCGACGCAATGAGAAATGGAAGCGCCGGATCGGGCGGCTGCAGCCGATCTCACTGCCGCAATACCGCTTCGAGTCGCGCTGGCGCGACGCGCCGTTTCCGGACAAGACCCACGATCTGTTCTTCTCCGGCGGCATCGATGGCAATTCGACGGTGCGCGCCGCCGGCCTGCCGGAGCTGGAGCAGCTGCGTGCGATGGGCGTGCGGATCGACCAGCCGACCGAGCGGCTGCCCTACGACGCTTTCATGGAACGCATGTCGCATTCCTGGCTGGCGTGGTCGCCCGAGGGCATGGGCTGGGACTGTTACCGCCACTACGAGGCGCCGATCGTGCAGGCGGTGCCGGTGATGAACAACCCGACCATCGTGCGCTACGCGCCGCTGCTGTCGGGCGTGCACGGCGTCTATTACGATATCGAACCGGGCGGACTGGTCCGCGCGGTGACCGCGGCGCTCGCCGACAAGGACAAGCTCCGCAGCATGGCGCTGACGGCGCGCGACCACGTCTTGGCGCATCACACCGTGAAGGCGCATTGCGACCATATCCTGCGGGCGGCGCTGGCGCCGGAATAAGTGCCGTCATTGTGAGGAGTCAGCGACCGAGCAATCCAGCCGCGATCCGAGAACCACGCGTTCAGTCGCCCCTGGATTGCTTCGCGACGCACGCAATGACGGCGAAGCCGGGTGATCCTCAGACCGCGATGGCGAGCTGCGAGAATTCCTTCACCACGCGCTCATAGACCGGGCGTTTGAACGGAACGATCAGGTCGGGCAGATTCAGCATCGGCTCCCAACGCCAGCTGGTGAATTCGGATTTGTGACCCGGGGGCGCAATGATGTCGATCTCGGAGTCCTGGCCGGTGAAGCGGATCGCGAACCATTTCTGGCGCTGGCCGCGATAGCGGCCTTTCCAGGCACGGCCCGCGACGGTGCGCGGGATGTCGTAGATCAGCCAGTCGGGCACCTCGGCGATCTTCTCCACCGAACGGACGTTGGTCTCCTCGTACAGCTCGCGCTTGGCGGCTTCCCAAGTGTCCTCGCCGGGATCGACGCCGCCCTGCGGCATCTGCCAGACGTGGGTGTCGTCGACATGCTCGATGCCGCCGGCGCGGCGCCCGATGAAGACGAGACCCGCCCGGTTGATCAGCATCATGCCGACGCATGTTCGATAGGGCAGGTCTTCGTAGCGCGCCATTCGGTCAGTGCCTCGTCCGTCCACGGCCTGCGGACTGTTGTGTGGTTCCAAGCGAAGCGAGCCGTTGCGTGAAGAAAACGCCTCGAAACAGCAACCCGGAGACTCGGTGCCGAATCTATCAGAACCGGGGCGCTAGGTTGATTTTGATTTCAGCATCGCCGTTGTCAATGGCACCAGCAGGATGCCGCGGCTTTCCAAGCTCTTGCTCCAGCTGACAATTCGTTCAATCGACAGCGGCAGCGCCGAGGCTGTACCGATGGCGAGGCCGCGTTCCTTGGCGAGCCCCTCGAGCCGCGCCAGCGCTTTGTCGATCTCGCCGCCGGTCGGCACGCTGTCGATGGCGAGGTCGGCGCGGGCGAATGGCATCGCCAGCGATTTGGCCAGGGCCGGCGCGACGCTGCGCGGCGCGGAGCCGTCGTCGAGGTAGCCCAATCCGCGCTTGGCGGCTTCGCGAATGATCGGCTGCATCGCCGCCTCGGTCGCGACGAAACGCGCGCCCATGAAATTCGACAGGCCGACATAGCCCTGGATCCGGCTGAGGTGCCAGTTCAGGCGATCGAGATTCTGTTCCGGCGCGCCGGAGGTCAGCAGCGTCTGCGGGCCGGGATCGTTGTCCGGATAGTCGAACGGCTCCATCGGGATCTGCAGCAGCACCTCGTGCTGCTTGGCCCGGGCCTGTTCGACAAGCTTGCCGGGATCGGCCCCGTAGGGCGTGAAGGCCAGCGTCACCGCGCGCGGCAGCTTGATCACCGCGTCGTTGGTGCGTGCGGCGCCGACGCCGAGCCCGGTGACGACGATCGCGATGGTCGGCATCCTGTCGGCCTTGGCGCGCTCCGCATCGGTCGACATCGCATAGGCCGAAAACGGCTTCAGTGCGCCGGCCATGACTGGGATCATGCCGTAGCGCGACTGCTCCAGCAGCCGCGGATTGATGCCGCCCGCCATCGCCGGTTCGGCCGGCGGCGTGTCGGCCTTGTCATCGTTCCCGGCCGAGACCACGACGTCCTGGCGGGTGCCCTTGGAGCCGTCGATGATGGTGATGGTCTTCTGCCCGGGCAGCGCCGCGTCCTTGGCGGCGGCGCGTTCGGTCTTCTCTGTCTTGGCGCCGTTCGCCTTGTCGGCCGCGGCGGCGGCTTCCTTGGCCTCGTCGGGGGTGGGCGGCTTCAGGGTGATGTGCGCGATCGGTTCGCCGCCGAGCGGATCGTCGTTGAACAGCGCAAAGCCGACGAAGGCGAGCAGGAACAGGCCGAGCAGCGTCGCGATCGCCTGCGTCACCGTGAAGGGCAAGCGGAACCGGCGCAGCCGGCTGCGCTTCTGACCCAGCGGTGTGCTCAGTTCGTCCGCGGACACTGCCGACCATCTCCCGAATCACCTGCGCGACGATACCACGTCGCGGCGCGGCGGCGGGATCGCCGGCCCGCAACCACGCGGACCTGCTCATCAAAAAGGGCGGCCCGAGAGCCGCCCTTCGCAGAGAAACCGAACAGTCGCGATCGATCAGTTCGCGGCCTTGTTGCCGGCCGGCTTGTCGATCGCCGCCTTCTCGCCGGTGACCGGCGCCGTCGGCGTAGTGGCGGTCGCCTTGATGCCGTGCAGCAGATCGGCGGCGGTCTTCAGCGCCTTGTCGTCCTTGGCCTCCGGCGGCACGTAGGACTGCGAGCCGGTCTTCTCGTCGCCGTCCTGGCCCTTCAGATGGCCGCGCAGCGAGGCCTCGCCCTTGGTGTCGGTGCGGGCCTTGAGATCGTCCGGCACGTCCTGCAGCACTTCGATGTCCGGGGTGATGCCCTTGGCCTGGATCGACTTGCCCGACGGCGTGTAGTAGCGCGCGGTGGTGAGCCGCAGCGCACCGTTTCCGCTTCCGAGCGGGATGATGGTCTGCACCGAGCCCTTGCCGAACGAACGGGTGCCGATCAGCGTCGCGCGCTTGTGGTCCTGCAACGCGCCGGCGACGATTTCCGAGGCCGAGGCCGAGCCACCGTTGATCAGCACCATCACCGGCTTGCCCTTGGTGAGGTCGCCGGCATGAGCGGAGCGGCGCTGGGTTTCCTCGGCGTTGCGGCCGCGCGTCGAGACGATCTCGCCGCGATCGAGGAAGGTGTCGGAGACCGTCACCGCTTCCTCGAGCAGGCCGCCCGGATTGTTGCGCAGGTCGAGAATGAAGCCCTTCAGCTTGTCGGCGCCGATCTGCTTGGTGAGATTGGCGATCTCCCGCTTCAGGCCCTCGGTGGTCTGCTCGTTGAAGGTGGTGATGCGGATGTAGCCGATGTCGTCGGACTCGACGCGCGCGCGCACCGACCGGACCCGGATGTTGTCGCGCACCAGCGTGACCTCGATCGGATTGTCCTGGCCCTTGCGCATGATCTTCAGCCGGATCTTGGTATTGACCGGTCCGCGCATCTTCTCGACGGCCTGGTTCAGGGTCAGACCCTGCACCGCCTCGTCGTCCAGATTGGTGATGATGTCATTGGCCATGATGCCGGCTTTCGACGCCGGGGTGTCGTCGATCGGCGACACCACCTTGATCAGGCCATCTTCCATCGTGACCTCGATGCCGAGACCGCCGAACTCGCCGCGGGTCTGCACCTGCATGTCGCGGAAGCTCTTGGCATCCATGTAGCTCGAATGCGGATCGAGCCCGGTGAGCATGCCGCTGATCGAGGATTCGATCAGCTTGCTGTCGTCGGGCTTCTCGACATAGTCGCTGCGGACCCGCTCGAACACGTCGCCGAACAAATTGAGCTGACGGTAAGTATCAGACGTCGCAGCGCGCGCGGTCGAGCCCATCAGCACCGAACGGGGCTGGGTGACGAAAAGTGTCAGCGCGGCACCGGTAACGGCGCTGAGGAGGATTACCGAAGTCTTGCGCATCATCCGCGAACCTTTTCGCCTTCATTTGCGGCCCACCATGGGCCTGGGTCGATGGGAGTGCCGTCCTTACGGAACTCGATATAGAGCACGGGCTGCGTGGCGTTCGCCGCGAGGATCGACGCGACCTGCGATGTCGATCCCATGGTTGCCACCGGCTCCCCCGTGAGCACGAATTGGCCGATGTTGACCGAAATGCGCTCCATCCCGGCGATCAGGACATGATATCCGCCACCGGCATTGAGGATCAAGAGTTGTCCGTAGGAGCGAAACGGTCCGGCATACACAACCCATCCGTCACACGGGGTTGTGACCTGCGCGCCCGGCCTCGCCGACAGCGAAATCCCGCGTTCCACCCCGCCGACCCCGTCGGGGCGGCCGAATTCGCGGATCTTGGCGCCATTGACCGGGAATGCCAGCATACCTTTGGCGGAGGCGAAAGCGACCGCCGGGCTGAGCCGGCCCGGATCCTTCAGCGCCGCCAGATTGGGTTGGCCGTTGAGCGCCACTGGGCTCCCCTTCTGGGTCGCGGCGGCGGCGGCCTTCGCGGCGCTCTTGAGGTCCTGCTCCATCTTGGCGATCAGGCCCTGCAGGCTGTCGACCTGTCGCGACAGCGAGAGCGCCCGCGCGCGCTCGGTTTCGATATCCTTTTCGACCCCGCTCTGCTTGTGCTGACGTTCGTCGATCAGCGCGGCGAGCCGGGTCTGGTCGGCGGTCATGCTGCCGCGGTCGGTGGCGAGCTGGTCGCGCTCCGCGGCGATCGTCTTGCGGACGGCGATCAGTTCGCCGAGGTCGGTGGCGAGCCGGTCGGCGCGCTCGCGCAAGTCGGGCACCACGGCGCCGAGCAGGATCGCTGTGCGAAGTGATTTCAGCGCATCTTCGGGGCGGACCAGCAGCGCCGGCGGCGCACGGCGACCGGCGCGCTGCAGCGCGGCCAGAACTTCGCCGATTTCGCCGCGGCGCTGATCGAGCGACGTGCGGATCCGGCTCTCGCGGGCGTCGAGCGGAACCAACCGCGCTTCGGCCTCGCTGATGCGGGCTTCGACCGCGCGGACCTTGGCGGCGATGTCGATCAGTTGCTGATTGAGTTTGGTGCGATCCTCACCGATCGCGGCGAGATCCGCCCTGAGCTTGTCCTGCAGCTCGGTGGCGCGTTTCTGCTGCTGGCGCGCGGCTTCGAGTTCCTGTTCGCGTTGCCGGATCAGATCGATGGTCGGCGGTGGCGCCGGCACCGCGGCCGGGACTGTCTGCGCCTGCGCCGCGACAATGGTCGCGCCCGACATCAAAACCAATCCACCGGAGACGAGGCTCGCCGAGAGCAGCGCGACCGACGGCCAGCCCGCACCCGAGGCTTGGTCCTTCGCAGCCGTGGCAAGGTGGTGTTGCATCTGATCGCTGCGGCGCTCGCTAGGCACGGTGATAAGGATGTCCCGCCAAAATCGTCGCGGCCCGGTAGATCTGCTCCAGCAGCATCACGCGGACCATCTGGTGCGGCCAAGTCGCGGCGCCGAACGACAGGCACAGCTTTGCCTTGCGCCGCAATTCAGGCAAAAGTCCGTCCGCCCCGCCGATCACGAAAATAGTACCGGGCACCGATTCGTCCCGCCAGCGGCCGAGCTGGGCCGCGAAGGCGGCGCTGTCGACGCTCTTGCCGCGTTCGTCGAGCGTCACCAGCGCCCCGCCGTCCGGAACCAGCGCCGCGATCGCGGCGGCTTCCTCCGCCATCCGCGTGGCGGCATCGCGGGCGCGGCTCTCGCTGATTTCATGGATGTCCAGGCCGCGAAAGCCGAGCTTGCGGCCGATATCGTCGAACCGGGCGCGATAGCGCTCGGCGAGTTCGCGTTCGGGGCCTTGCTTGAGTTTGCCGACGGCAATCACGGTCAGGCGCATCGGCTTGCGCTCCCCGCGCTGCGCCGTCCTGTCTCAGGCGTCGACTGAGAGACACGCACATGCATACACGCGCTCGCGGACAGCGCGGGCAAGATCTCGACGGCTACAGCGTCTTCGCCGGTTGAGGTCCCTGAGTCCACAATCGTTCGATATTGTAGAACTCGCGAACCTCCGGCCTGAACACGTGCAGCACCACGTCGCCGCAATCCATCAGCACCCAATCGCAATTGGTCAGGCCCTCGACGTGGATCTTGGTGATGCCGGCTTCCTTCAGCGCCTTCGCGACGTTTTCGGCGATCGCGCCGACATGGCGGTTCACCCGACCGCTGGCGACGACGACGTAGTCGAACATGGCCGACTTGCCACGGATATCGATGGCGATCGGCTCCTCCGCCTTCATGTCGTCGAGGCGGGAGAGGATCAGTTGCAGCGTCTCCTCGGCCGTCAACGGCGTCGCGGAGATCGCATCGGGAGTCAGCGATTCAGCGGCGGATCGCGAAGCGGCAGCCATCGAGGTGGGAGCCTTCGAGTTTGCAGTCTTCGAAGTCGCCGTCCTGGACTTGACCGCCTTCGCGGCGGCCGGCTTCGGCAGAGCCGACTTGGACAATACAGATGTGGTCAGGGACCTTTCCTTTCACTGTATCGCGCGCGCGCCGAATCCCGGCGCCTGAGAACCATACTAGGCATGTGGGGGGCGCGGTTTCAACATTCCAGACGGCGCGGCTGCTTCATTTCTTCCAACTTCCGTCGGGGTTCCGGAGCGAGGTCGACGATAGCGGCGATTTCAGGCCGGTCAGGAAGATCCATGAGGGCGGCGCCCGGTCGGCCAGCGTCGCGGCGGCATTGCCTGCGAGTCGGTAGCGCTTGAGAGTCTGGGCGGCGGGCGCGGCGAGGGCGCGGAACGTCGCCGGCGGGCGGTCGATCACCGCGATCGGCAGCGACGTCGCAATTCGCTGCCAGCGCTGCCAGCGATGGAACTGCGCCAGATTGTCGGCGCCCATGATCCAGACGAAACGTGCGCCCGGGCAGTGTCGCAGCAGATAGTCGATGGTGTCGGCGGTATAGCGGGTGCCGATCGCGGCTTCGAGGCAGCTCACCTGGATGCGTGGATCGTCGGCCATCGCCTGCGCCGCGCCGACTCGGGCGTCGAGTTCGCGCAAGGCCGTGACGTCCTTCAGCGGGTTGCCGGGCGACACCAGCCACCAGATCCGGTCGAGCTTGAGCCGGGTCAGCGCGAAGCGGCTGATCGCGCGATGCGCTTCGTGCGGCGGGTTGAAGGAGCCGCCGAGCAGGCCGATCCGCATCCCGGGGCTGTAGGCCGGAACGGCGCGGCGGGCCGCCACAGGATCGGGCGTCAATTCAGGCTCCGCGCCGGCGGGTCGGGTTGCTCACGGCCGGGTCTGCCCGGTGCCGTGAATGCGATACTTGAAGGTCGTGAGCTGCTCGGCGCCGACCGGGCCACGGGCGTGGAACTTGCCGGTGGCGATGCCGATCTCGGCACCGAAGCCGAACTCGCCGCCGTCGGCGAACTGGGTCGAGGCGTTGTGCAGCACGATCGCGGAATCGACCTCGCCGAGAAATTTCGCGGCGGTCTGCGCATCCTCGGCGACGATCGCGTCGGTGTGGTGCGAGCCGTGATCGTGGATATGCACGATCGCATCGTCGACGTCGTCGACCACCTTCGCGGCGATCACCGCGTCGAGATATTCGGTGTCCCAGTCCTGATCGGTCGCGGGCTTCACCCGCGCATCGGCGTGCTGCACGATGGCGTCGCCGCGCACTTCGCAGCCGGCGTCGATCAGCATCGCCACCAGTGGCGCGAGATGCGTATCAGCGGCAGCGCGGTCGATCAGCAGCGTCTCGGCGGCGCCGCACACGCCGGTGCGCCGCATCTTGGCGTTGAGCACGATCGACTTCGCCATGTCGAGATCGGCGCTGCGATCGATATAGACGTGGTTGACGCCTTCGAGATGCGCGAATACCGGCACGCGCGCTTCACTCTCGACCCGCGCCACCAGGCTCTTGCCGCCGCGCGGCACGATCACGTCGACAGAGCCGTTCAGCCCGCCAAGTAACAAGCCCACCGCGGCGCGATCGCGGGTCGGCACCAGCGTGATAGCGGCTTCCGGCAACCCCGCCTCGCGAAGACCCTGCACCAGACAGTCGTGGATCGCACGGCCGGAGCGAAAACTCTCCGAGCCGCCGCGCAGGATCACCGCATTGCCGGATTTCAGGCACAGCACGCCGGCATCGGCGGTGACGTTGGGGCGGCTCTCGTAGATCACCGCGACGACGCCGAGCGGCACCCGGACGCGCTCGATCGTCATGCCGTTCGGCCGCTGCCAGCTTTCGGTGACGGCGCCGACCGGATCAGGAATGCCGCGGACCACGGCGATGCCTTCGGCCATGGCTTCGACCCGCGCGGGCGTCAGCGTCAGCCGGTCGAGGAAGGCGGAATTGGCGCCCGAGGCGTTGGCGTCGGCGACGTCCTCGGCATTGGCGGCCAAAATCTTGTCGGCGCCGGCCCGGATCGCCCGCTCCATCGCCTCCAGCGCGCGGTTCTTCTGCTCCGGCGAGGCCAGCGCCAGCACCCGCGCCGCAGCGCGCGCGCGGCGTCCGAGGTCGTGCATCAGCGTCGCGAGCTCGGCGCTGCCGTCGATGGCTTTGAGCGAGGCGGTCATGGGCGGTTCGGCCTGAAAAATACCTGTCTGATCATGTAAATAGGCGGAAAATGCCGGATCGCCAAGCTGGTTGCGGAGAAACCGGGCGAATACTCGCGCGTTGACAGCAGGCGGCGCCTCGCCGACAGCAGCCCGGAATTCGCGGCCCGAGACTAGCCCGGCGCCGTTCCCACCACCAGATCGTCGCGGTGGATCATCTCGGCGCGGCCGCTGACGCCGAGGATGCTCATCACGTCGGGCGAGGAGCGGCCCTTGATCCTGTCGGCGTCGTCGGCGTCGTAGGCGACCAAGCCGCGGCCGATTTCGTGGGTGTCCGGGCCGCGCACGATCACCGCGTCGCCGCGGGCGAACTGGCCGTCGACCCGGATCACGCCGGCCGGCAGCAGGCTCTTGCCGGCGCGCAGCGCCGTCACCGCGCCGGCGTCGATCGTCAGCGTGCCCTTCGGCTCCAGAGAACCCGCGATCCAGCGTTTGCGAGCCGTCACCGGGTTCGCGGGTGTCAGGAACCAGGTGCAGGGGCCGCCGCCGGCAATGGCCTTGAGCGGATGGTCGATCTTGCCCGAAGCGATCAGCATGTGGGTGCCGGCCGAGGTCGCGATCTTGGCGGCCTCGATCTTGGTGCGCATCCCGCCGCGCGACAGCTCCGAGCCGGCCGCGCCGGCCATGCCCTCGATTTCGGCGGTGACGGAGTCGACCACCGGGATCAGCTTCGCATCCGGATTGCTGCCGGGCGGGGCGGTGTAGAGGCCGTCGATGTCGGACAGCAGGATCAGGAGATCCGCACTCGCCATGGTCGCGACCCGCGCGGCGAGGCGGTCGTTGTCGCCGTAGCGGATTTCGTTGGTGGCGACGGTGTCGTTCTCGTTGATCACCGGTACCGCGCGCCATTCCAGCAGCTTGGCGATGGTCGAGCGGGCGTTGAGATAGCGCCGCCGCTCCTCGGTGTCCTGCAGCGTCACCAGGATCTGCCCAGCGCCGATCCCATGGTGGCCCAGCACTTCCGACCAGGTCCGCGCCAGCGCGATCTGGCCGACGGCCGCGGCGGCCTGGCTTTCCTCGAGCTTCAGCGCGCCGCGCGGCAGCTTCAGTCGGCTGCGGCCGAGCGCGATCGAGCCGGAGGAGACGATCATCACGTCGCGGCCGTCGCGATGCAGCTCGGCGATGTCGGCGGCGAGCGCGGCGAGCCATGTCGCCCGGACCTCGCCGGCGCCGGAATCGATCAGCAGCGAGGAGCCGACCTTGACGACGATGCGGCGGAAATCATGGAGCTTCGGGCGGGCCATCGGGACTATCGGGCGAGACGAGGACGGGACGCATCGGCGGCGCGCCGTCGACGGGCGGGTTGGTTTTGCCGCACCGAACCGGCGGGTGCAAGCGCGCCGGGCCGGCCTTGCGCCAAAGTGGCAGGCGCCGATCAGGCGTCCTGCGGCGCCCAGGGCTCGGCGTTGGCCGCGTTGTCGGCGGCACCCTTGGCCTTGTCGGAGACCGGCGCTTCGCCGATCACGGCGGCCAGCGCGCGCAGCGCTTCCGGCACGCCCTGCCCGGTGATGCCGGAGATCAGCAGCGGCGTCTTCTTCGCCGCGCGCTTGAGCCGGTCCTTCTGCTTCTTGAGCTCGTCGGGCTCGACCGCGTCGATCTTGTTCAGCGCCACGATCTCGATCTTGTCGGCGAGCGTCTCCGCATAGGCTTCGAGTTCGCCGCGCACTGTCTTGTAGGCCTTGCCGGCGTGCTCGCAGGTGGCGTCGATCAGATGCAGCAGCACGCGACAGCGCTCGACATGGCCGAGGAAACGGTCGCCGAGGCCGGCGCCTTCATGGGCGCCCTCGATCAACCCGGGAATGTCGGCCAGCACGAATTCGCGGCCGTCGGCATTCACCACGCCGAGCTGCGGATGCAGCGTGGTGAACGGATAGTCCGCGATCTTCGGCTTGGCGGCGCTGACCTTGGAGAGAAACGTCGATTTGCCGGCGTTCGGCAGACCGACCAGGCCGGCATCCGCGATCAGCTTCAGCCGCAGCCAGATCCAGCGCTCCTCGCCGGGCAGGCCCGGATTGGCGTGGCGCGGAGCGCGGTTGGTCGAGGATTTGAAATGCGCGTTGCCGAAGCCGCCATTGCCGCCTTCGGCCAGCACGAAGCGTTCCCCGACCGTGGTGAAGTCGTGGATCAGCGTTTCCTTGTCCTCGTCGAAGATCTGGGTGCCGACCGGGACCTTCAGCACGATGGCCTTGCCGTTGGCGCCGTGGCGGTCGCTGCCCATGCCGTTGACGCCCTTCTGGGCCTTGAAGTGCTGCTGGTAGCGATAGTCGATCAGCGTGTTGAGGCCGTCGGCCGCTTCGACCACGACGTCGCCGCCGCGGCCGCCATTGCCGCCATTGGGCCCGCCGAACTCGATGAACTTCTCGCGGCGGAACGCGACGCAGCCGTTCCCGCCGTCGCCGGAGCGGATGTAAACCTTGGCTTCATCGAGGAATTTCATGCGCTATCCGTATCGTACAGGGAGGGGGCGCGGCAACAACTCGATCGCCGGAACTGCGTCGCTTTCGCCGTGCGGCGATTTGCGTGAGCCGCGGTCGGCCATCGGCCTTGCGCCGCCGCGAGGCTCCGGGCCATAAGCGCCCGCTGTCGAGCTGTTCCGGTTCGCAAGGTGCCAGAGCGAGATATGGGGTTGTTCCGGAAAATCTCCATCGGCCCTGACGAACATGGCGCGCAAGCGGCCGGCATTGTCCTGATGTTGCTGGCGATGCTGGCGTTTTCCTTTGCGGACGCAGTCGGCAAGAAGGTGGTGGCGACCTATCCGGTCGGCGAATTCCTGCTGCTGCGGGCGATTGCCGGACTGGTGCTGCTCGCGCCGCTGATCTGGCGGCAGCGCGCGGCCTTCATCCGGCTGGAGCGGCCGGGGCTGCAACTGGCGCGGATGCTGGTCTCGGCGTTCGAGGTCGCGGCGTTCTTCCTCGCCACGGTGTATCTGCCGCTCGCCGATGTCATCACGTTCTATCTGGCGTCGGCGCTGTTCGTGTCGGTCGGGGCCGCCTTGTTTCTCGGCGAGACGATCGACCGGGCGCGGGCGATCGCAATCCTGGTCGGCTTTGCCGGCGTGCTGATCGCATTGCAGCCGTCGCCGCAAACCATGAGCTGGCCGGCGCTGATCGCGATCCTCGCCAGCGTGCTGTTCGCGGCGCTGATGCTGATCACCCGGTTTCTGCGGCGCACGCCGGAGATCGCGCTGGCGACGCAGCAATTCATCGGCACCGCACTGCTCGGCTCGGTGCTGCTGGCGCCGTCCGGCTGGATTGCGCCGCCGCCGGCCGACTGGATCTGGTTCGTGCTCGCGGGTGTCGGCTCGGCCGCGGGGCTGTTGTGCGTCAACCGCTCGCTGCGGTTGGCGCCCGCGAGCGTCGTGGTGCCGTATCAATATACGATGATCATCTTCGCCGCGGCGCTCGGCTGGCTGTTCTTCGGCGACGTCCCGACGCTGTCGACGCTGGTCGGCGTCGTCGTTATCGTCGGCGCGGGCCTGTATCTCGCGCTGCGCGACCGCAAGACGGCGGACGAGGCGCCGCCGCAAACGAACTGACGCCCGTTACTCGATTGTCAGTTTGAGGCCGGCGAAGCGCGCGGTGAGTTGGCGGGCGCGTTCGCGGCGCTCCTCTGCCAGCAGGCGGCGCTCGCGCGTCTCGAATGCCTCGAGGTCCCTGAGGATTTGATCCTCGACATTGTTGGCGACGGCAATCAGTTCGGCGTGGTCGGACATCGGTGACCTCCTGTTCGGATCCGAAGATCTGCTGCGGATTGCGACATAATCCAGGTAACTGATTGAGATCGGATTCTCCGGCGGCTCCCGCCGGAGAAATATCGGCTCGCGTCGTTAAACGTCTACGACCAGGACGGCGGGTCGCTCCGGAACGCGTCAGATGCCGAAGCGGCGATCGAGATCGACGAAGCGGAAGCTCAATTGTTCGGTAGGCTCGTTCTGCTCGGCGACGCGAAGCGCGCGTTCGCACTTTTCGATCACATCGGCGCTGTGCGTGATGCGGTCGGCGATGTCGTGGGTCAGGACGGCCTGGATGTAACGCTGGGTCAGCATGTCGAACTCCTTGTTTGCGGAGCGACTGCTAAGCGATCACGGCGAAGCTGCGTACTCGGGATGGCACCAGCCGATGTCGCGCTGGTTAAGGATCTCTGGCGGCAAAGCCGCGACTTGCAATGACCACGGCCAATCCAGGTACCATGGCGGCCGGGACGTGCCCGGCCGCTCGGTGGCGAGGGTCAGCGGCTGCGCCGGGTCTTGCCCCAACTCTTCAGCGACGACCACACGCCGCGGGTCAGGCGGAAGCAGTCGACCGGGGTCGACGAGCCGATCGCCTCCATCCGGTGGAGCTCGACGCCGGTCCACTGGAAGCCGCATTTCTCCAGTACGTTGCGCGACGCCGGATTGACGACGCGCGCCGCGGAGATCATCTGCGTGATCGCATATTCCTCGAAGGTGAAGTCGATCACCGCCCGCGCCGCCTCGGTGGCATAGCCGTTGCCCCAGTGCGAGACGCCGAGCCAATAGCCGAGCTCCGGCGTCTCGCGGTTGCGCCAGTCGACGCCGACCATGCCGACCGGTTCGAAGTCGGCTTCGATCAGAAACACCGTCTCGTGGGTCTGGCCGAGCGAGGTGACGAAGCGAGCGGCATCGTCGCGCGTGTAGGGATGCGGCAACCGGCGGGTCATCTCGGCGACCCGGCGGTCATTGGCGAGGCGAGCAATGGTCGTGACGTCCGCGAGAGCCGGCTTGCGCAGCGTCAGCCGCTCGGTCTCGAGGACGCAAGGTCTCGCCTCGCGCAACACGGGTGTGGGTGTCGGGATGTCCTGCAACATCGCGGGCTCCTGATGCATCGAATAAATTGGACGCAAACGAAAGGGGAGGTCGGATGTCCCGCCTCCCCTGGAGCCCTTTTGTGCTCCGCCGGTTTGTCAGGACCCGGCGGACACTTGTTTGTCCACCGTCTATTCGGCCGCCTGCGCAATCGGAAGAACCGATACGAAGGTACGGCCGTTGGCTTTGGCGCGGAACTCGACGCGGCCTTCCACCTTGGCGAACAGGGTGTGATCCGTGCCCATGCCGACGTTGAGGCCGGGGTGCCAAGTGGTGCCGCGCTGACGCGCGATGATGTTGCCGGGAATCACGTGCTCGCCGCCATAGGCCTTGATCCCGAGGCGCTTGCCTGCAGAATCACGCCCGTTGCGCGATGAACCGCCCGCTTTTTTATGAGCCATAGCCCGTCTCCAAAATTCCGAGTGATCTCTAGACCGATTCCGTCAGGGAATCATCTCACTTTTTGTTTGTCTCGCGGCCGGCGGTTTATTCGGCCGCGTCCGCTGCGGGCGCCGGTTCGGCCTTGACGCGCTTCGGGCGCGGGCCGACCGAGGGCGACTTGCCGTCGGCGAGGATCTCGGTGATCCGCAGCACCGTGATCTCGTCGCGGTAGCCGCGCTTGCGCTTCGAATTCTTGCGGCGGCGCTTCTTGAACGAAATCACCTTCGGGCCGCGCTTGTGGTCCAGCACTTCGGCTGCGACGCTGGCGCCGGCCACCGTGGGAAGGCCGATCAGTGGCGTATCGCCACCGAGCATCAGGACTTCGCCGAGCTGCACGATCGTGCCGACGTCGCCTTCGATCTTACCTACTTCGAGCACATCTTCCGGAACGACACGGTATTGCCGGCCGCCGGTTTTGATGACTGCGAACATCGTTTTCATCCTTCGTGTTCGATCCCAGCCTCGGGTGAACCGGGCCGGCTTTTTGTTCAGTCGTTGCGGGTTGCGACCTGAATGGTCGCTTGAATCTGTGCGAATGGCTTGGCCCTCTGGCGGGGCTTCGGCGCTGGCCACACAAAGCAATACGGCGCGGGACCTGCCCACGCCGGGTGCGGGATTTATAGCCGCGGAACGCTTCAAGTCAAGGCGGATGCCGCGAAAAGCCGAGTCTGCGCAAGGAGAAACGGTCCATCTTGCTGTCTCAAGCCGGTGCAACCAACAGGTTCCCGGATCGTTGTCACCCGGTTTTCACACCGGGGAAACGAGCAATGGCCGAGGATACGCTGACCACCACCAATGCCGGCATCGCCGCCCATGGCGCCGAGCGGCTGCCGTCGGTCGACGTCGATACCTACAATATCGAGCTGAAGGACGACGACGGATTTCTCGGCGACCGCGCCAGCAAGGGCGCATTCCAGCGCATGCTCGACGCCTCGCGTAAGCCGCTGCGCAAGACTGGCGACGATCCGCTGGGCAAGAAGCCGACCGAGGAGATCTCCAAGGGCGCGCTCGACGAGATTTTGAACGGCGACGACGTCCACGCCGCCGCGCTGGTGCACGGCGCGATCGAGGAATTCGCCCAGGAACTGGCCTACGTTACCGGCCGGTTTCTCAAGACCAAAGCCTGGGCCGATACCGAGTGTATCGTGGTCGGCGGCGGCTTCCGCCAGGGCCGGGTCGGGGAACTGGCGATCGCGCGCACCGATATCCTACTGAAATCGGAGGGGCTGAAGGTCGATCTGGTGCCGATCCGGTTCGATCCGGACGAGGCCGGGCTGATCGGCTGCCTGCATCTGGCGCCGTCGTGGATCTTCGAAGGCCACGACAGCATTCTGGCGGTCGACATCGGCGGCTCGAACATCCGTTGCGGCGTGGTCGAAACCGGCTGGAAAAAGGCGCGCGATCTGTCGAAGGCCTCGGTCTGGAAGGTCGATCTATGGCGGCACGCCGAAGACGAACCGACCCGCGAAGGCGCGGTGAAGCGGCTGACCAAGATGCTCCAGGGTCTGATCGCCGACGCCGAGAAGGAGGGCTTCAAGCTGGCGCCGTTCATCGGGATTTCCTGCCCCGGCGTGATCAATTCCGACGGCACCATCGAGAAAGGTGCCCAGAACCTGCCGGGCAACTGGGAAAGCAGCAGGTTTCACCTGCCGCGCAGCCTGCTCGAGGGGATTCCCACCATCGGTGACCACGACACCGCGATCCTGATGCACAATGACGGCGTCGCCCAGGGCCTCAGCGAAGTCCCGTTCATGCAGGACTTCGAGCGCTGGGGCGTGCTCACCATCGGCACCGGCCTCGGCAACGCCCGCTTCACCAATCGCAAGACCAAAGAGAAGGGCAAGAAGGCCAAAGAGAAGGACAAGGACGACAAGCCCAGCGACAAACAGAAGGACAAGGAACGCAAGGAGAAGGCCTGAGCTGGCAGCGCCAGAACGGGGCTCGCTTCGCTTCACGGCCGCCGTGGCCCAAACGCCAGCCAGGGCCCCTTCGGCGGGGTCCGCCTGCCCGATCCTTCGATCTGCTGCCCGGCCGGCCAGGCCGGGCGGGAAGGCGGATGCCGTTACGCCGGCTTGTTTATCCGCTCCGCCTCACTTAAGAACACCGCCGACCATCGGGCGTGAGAATCGTCCGTCTCGGCGCCGCGGAGAGGTGGCAGAGTGGTCGAATGCACCGCACTCGAAATGCGGCATAGGTGCAAGCCTATCGGGGGTTCGAATCCCTCCCTCTCCGCCATCGCTTTCGTCCAGGCGTACGGGCTAAGAGCTGGGCCGCCGCGTCGGCTCAGTGCTGCTGCTCCCATTCCTTACGGAGGATGGCGAACTGCATCGTGTTCTCGTAGATCGGAACACCTTTGCTGTCGGCCTTGAACGTCACATACTCCTTGAACAGTCCTTCCTGCCGCATTCCCAGTCTCTTGCACAGACGTTGCGATGCGATGTTGTGGTCCTCGACATAAGCGTAGAGGCGCCGGGCCTGCCTGACGGTGAAAAGATGCCCGAACAGGGCGCGTGCGGCTTCCGACGCCAGCCCGGCGCCCCTGAAATCCGCATTGAAGTTCCAGCCGACCGAGAACGTGTCGTCCTCCTGGACCGCGAACAGGTCGCCGATCAGTCGGCCTGTGTCTTTGAAGCAGACCGCAATGTGCTCGTCACTTTGACTGCGCGCGTTCGCCTCCGCCGCTGCGGCGCCCATATCCGCGAGACTGAGCGACAAAAAGCAGCTCGCCGTCGGCTGATGCAAATAGGCGAACAGGTCGGCGGCGTCTTCCGACCGGAAGTCTCGCAAGGCCAGTCGCTCGGTTTCAATCGCGTCCATCGATGGTTTCTCGACTCCCATCCTGATCGATCGAGCGTCGATCGGCGCTGCTGCCCTGATTTCCGTCCGACGGCTCTGCGGACTGACGGCAGCAGGAACGCGTCGTGCACGCGGACCTTGTCAAAACAAAAGCGGCCCGCGTTGCCGCGGACCGCTTTGCGTTGTGAAGACGCTGCCGGCTTGCGACGTGTCGGCTAACGATATTCTTCCGACTCCCGCAACCCGCTGATGTACAGCGCCAGAATGGTCACCACCGCGCCGGACAGCAGATAGGCGCCCGACGAGATCAGGCCGAAATCGGTGGCGAGCAGCAGGGCGACCAGCGGGGCGAAGCCTGCGCCGAACAGCCAGGCGAGGTCGGCGGTCAGCGCGGAGGCGGTGTAGCGATAGGCGGTCCGGAAGCTGGAAGCGATCACGCCGGACGACTGGCCGAACGACAATCCGAGCAGAATGAAGCCGAGGATCATATAGGCGGTCTCGCCGACCGGGCCGGCATCGAGCATCTGCGGGGCGAAGCCGCTGAACACCGCGATCGCGATCGCCGAGCCCATCAGCAACGGCTTGCGGCCGATGCGATCGGCGAGCATGCCCGACGCGATGATCGCCGCGACGCCGAACATCGCGCCGATGGTCTCGATGATCAGGAACCGCACCGGGCTTTCACGGGTGAACAGGAACACCCAGGACAGCGGAAACACCGTGACCATATGAAACAGGGCGAAGCTCGCCAGCGGTGCGAACGCCCCGATGATGATGTTGCGGCCGTCGTGCCCGAGCGTTGCGAGAACGCGGCTGGGCTGCAATTCGCGGCTTTCGAACAGCGACGCATATTCCGGCGTCACCACCATGCGCAGCCGCGCGAACAGCGCCACGACGTTGATGGCGAAGGCGACGAAGAACGGATAGCGCCAGCCCCAGCCGAAGAAGTCCTCCGACGACAAATGACCGGTGAAATAGGCGAACAGCGCGCTCGCGACGATCAACCCGAGCGGCGCGCCAAGCTGCGGCACCATCGCGTACCAGCCGCGCTGCTCCTTGGGGGCGTTGAGCGCCAGCAACGATGCCATACCATCCCAGGCGCCGCCCCAGGCGAGACCCTGCGCCGCACGCGCCAGCGCCAAGAGCCAGATCGAGGCCGCGCCGATTTCGGAATAGCCGGGCAGGAAGGCGATCGCGACCGTGGCGGTGCCGAGCAGCAGCATCGCGCTGATCAGCTTGGCGCTTTTGCCATAGCGGCGGTCGATCGCCATGAAGATCACGGTGCCGAGCGGCCGCGCAATGAAGGCGACGGCGAAGATCGCGAACGCATACAGCGTGCCGGTCAGCTCGCTGGCGAACGGAAACACCAGCCGCGGAAACACGATCACCGAGGCGATCGCGTAGACGAAGAAGTCGAAGAATTCGGCGGTGCGCCCGATGATGACGCCGATCGCAATCTCGCCGGGGTTGGCCTGCTTGTGCGCCGGATCAGAGCCAAGTCCCGCCGTCGTGGTTTCTGTCATCGCACGCTGCCGTTGTGAAGATTGAGGAGGTTGATGCGATCGCCTCTCAATGGCGTCTCGATCCGCCACCTGTTTGAGCGGTGATCCCGCACCGCAACATTGGACAAATTGTCCAATGTCCCGATTGCTGCGTCGCAGCTAGGCCCTCGCCTTGCGAGGCATTCTCATTCTCAAAGGGCGGAACGTTGTCACGTCTCAAAATCCTGGCGCTGCTACCCCTGGCGGTATTGTTGAGTGGCTGCAACTTCGTAGTGATGGCGCCGGCCGGCGACATTGCGGTGCAGCAGCGCGATCTGATCGTGATTTCGACGGTGTTGATGCTGCTGATCGTTCTGCCGGTGATGGCGCTGACGGTGTGGTTCGCCTGGCGCTATCGCCACTCCAACGACGCGGCGAAATACGATCCCGACTGGGACCATTCGACCGGCCTCGAACTGGTGATCTGGTCGGCGCCGCTGGCGATCATCATCTGCCTGGGCGCGATCACCTGGATGGGCACGCATCTGCTCGATCCTTATCGCTCGCTCGACCGCATCGCCCATGACCGGCCGATCGATCGTGCCAAGGCGCCGCTCGAGGTCGATGTCGTCGCACTCGATTGGAAATGGCTGTTCATCTATCCGGAATACGGCATCGCTTCGCTCAACGAGCTCGCCGCACCGGTCGATCGGCCGATCAGCTTCCGCATCACGGCGTCCTCGGTGATGAATTCGTTCTACATCCCGGCGCTCGCCGGGATGATCTATGCGATGCCCGGCATGGAGACCAAGCTCCACGCGGTGGTCAATCATGCCGGCACCTACAAGGGCTTCTCGGCGAACTACAGCGGCGCCGGGTTCTCCGGCATGCGATTCGATTTCCACGGTCTCGACGACGCCGGATTTGAGCAGTGGGTCGCCAAGACCAAGGCGAGCTCCGATACGCTCGGACGCACCGAGTATCTGGCGCTGGAAAAGCCGAGCGCCAACGAGCCCGCCCGTGGCTTCGGCACGGTCGACGCCGACCTGTATCGCGCCATTCTCAACATGTGCGTCGAGCCCGGAAAGATGTGCATGAGCGAGATGATGGCGATCGACGCCCGCGGCGGCAACGGCATGGCCGGCCTGCGCAACACGCTGCCGCTCGCTTACGACAAATACGCCCGCCGCGGCACCGCACTCGGTCCGGAGCCGAGCTTCGTGGCCGGCACCTGCACGATCGACGAGCCGCAGGGCCGCGTCACCGCGCAGGTCCGGGACAGTTCGCCGCTGCTCGGCGCCGGGTTGAAGCGTCCGCCGCTGTTCACGCCGCTCGGGTCGTCCACCTCGCTGCTGTTCGCCCCGGCGTCGAAATCCGAGTCCTGAGGGATCGCATGCTTACCAATCCTGATATCGTCAAGGCGATCTTCGGCCGGCTGTCTCTGGAATCGCTGCCGTTGCACGAGCCGATCGTCGTCCTCACCTTCGTGGCGGTCGCGCTCGGCGGCGCCGCTCTGGTCGCGGGCCTGACCTATTTCAAGCTGTGGGGCTATCTGTGGCGCGAGTGGTTCACCACCGTCGACCACAAGCGCATCGGCATCATGTACATGATCCTCGGCATCGTCATGCTGCTGCGCGGCTTCGCCGACGCGGTGATGATGCGGGCCCAGCAGGCGATGGCCTTCAACGGCTCCGAGGGCTATCTCAACGCGCATCACTACGATCAGGTGTTCACCGCCCACGGCGTGATCATGATCTTCTTCGTGGCGATGCCGATGGTCACCGGCCTGATGAACTACGTCGTGCCGCTGCAGATCGGCGCCCGCGACGTGTCGTTCCCGTTCCTGAACAATTTCAGCTTCTGGATGACGACTGCCGGCGCCGTGCTGGTGATGATCTCGCTGTTCGTCGGCGAGTTCGCCCGCACCGGCTGGCTGGCCTATCCGCCGCTGTCGAACATCGGTTACAGTCCGGACGTCGGCGTTGACTACTACATCTGGGCGCTGCAGGTCGCGGGCGTCGGAACCACATTGTCCGGCGTCAACCTGATCTGCACCATCGTCAAGGTGCGGGCGCCCGGCATGACCATGATGCGGATGCCGATCTTCACCTGGACCTCGCTCTGCACCAACATCCTGATCGTCGCCTCGTTTCCGGTTCTGACCGTAGTGCTGGCGCTGCTGTCGCTCGATCGTTACGTCGGCACCAATTTCTTCACGAACGACTTCGGCGGCAACCCGATGATGTACGTGAACCTGATCTGGATCTGGGGCCATCCGGAGGTCTACATCCTGATCCTGCCGGCCTTCGGGATCTTCTCCGAAGTCACCTCGACGTTCTCCGGCAAGCGGCTGTTCGGCTACACCTCGATGGTCTACGCCACGGTGGTCATCACCATCCTGTCGTACCTGGTGTGGTTGCACCATTTCTTCACGATGGGCTCGGGCGCCAGCGTCAACTCGTTCTTCGGCATTACCACGATGATCATCTCGATCCCGACGGGCGCGAAGATGTTCAACTGGCTGTTCACGATGTACCGCGGCCGGATCCGTTACGACCTGCCGATGATGTGGACGATCGCATTCATGCTGACCTTCGTGATCGGCGGCATGACCGGGGTGCTGCTCGCGGTGCCGCCGGCCGACTTCGTGCTGCACAACAGCCTGTTCCTGGTCGCGCATTTCCACAATGTCATCATCGGCGGCGTGGTGTTCGGCCTGTTCGCCGGCATCGCCTACTGGTTCCCGAAGGCGTTCGGCTTCAAGCTCGACGTGTTCTGGGGCAAGATCTCGTTCTGGTGCTGGGTGGTCGGCTTCTACTTCGCCTTCATGCCGCTCTACGTGCTGGGCCTGATGGGCGTCACCCGTCGTCTGCGGGTGTTCGACGACCCCAGCCTGCAGATCTGGTTCATCATCGCCGGCTTCGGCGCGTTCCTGATCCTGATCGGCATCGTCGCGTTCCTGATCCAGATCGCCGTCAGCGTGATGCGACGCGAGCAGCTTCGCGACGTCACCGGCGACCCTTGGAACGGCCGCACGCTGGAATGGGCGACGTCGTCGCCGCCGCCGGACTACAACTTCGCCTTCACGCCGATGGTGCGCGATTCCGATGCGTGGTGGGACATGAAAAAGGCTGGCTACAAGCGTCCGCTCGAAGGCTTCAAGCCGATCCACATGCCGAGCAATACCGGCACCGGAATCATCCTGTCCGGGCTGAGCATGGTGATGGCGTTCGGCTTGATCTGGTACATCTGGTGGCTGGCGGCGCTGTCCTTCATCGCGCTGCTCGCCGTCGCGATCGGCCACACCTTCAATTATCACCGCGACTTCCACATCCCCGCCGAAGAGGTGGTTCGCGTCGAGGACGAGCGGACGCGACTGCTCGCCGAGGGAGCCAAGCCATGAGCGTCGTCGCCGCCGCCCCGCAGGCCGCAGAGCCGGTGTTCCACGTCGTCGACGAGCATGCCCATCCGGAAGGCGCGAGCACGATGCTCGGCTTCTGGATCTACCTGATGAGCGATTGTCTCATCTTCGCGATCCTGTTCGCCACTTATGGCGTGCTCGGCGCCAATTACGCGGCCGGTCCGGCGCCGAAGGACCTGTTCGATCTGAAGCTGGTCGCGGTCAACACCGCGATGCTGCTGATGTCGTCGATCACCTACGGCTTCGCCATGCTGACGATGGAGAAGCGGCAGGTCGGCGCCACGCTGGCCTGGCTCGGCGTCACCGGCCTGTTCGGACTCGCCTTCCTCGGCATCGAACTCTACGAGTTCCACCACATGATTCACGAGGGCGCGACGCCGCAGCGCAGCGCCTTCCTGTCGTCGTTCTTCACGCTGGTCGGCACCCACGGCCTGCACGTCACGTTCGGCATCATCTGGCTGGTGACGCTGATGGTACAGGTCGCGCGTGCCGGCCTGATCGAAGCCAACCGCCGGCGGCTGATGTGCCTCAGCATGTTCTGGCACTTCCTCGACGTGGTGTGGATCGGCGTGTTCACCTTCGTCTATCTGCTGGGAACCTTGCGATGAGCATCAATTCTCCCCACGTCGACGCGCACGGCCACGACCACGGCCACGAGGCCCATGTCGCGGCCCAAACCCACGGCACGCTGAAGAGCTATCTGATCGGCTTCGGGCTGTCGGTGGTGCTCACCGCGATTCCGTTCTGGCTGGTGATGGGCGACGTGCTCGGCAACAAGCAGGCGACCGGGCTGGTCATCATGGCGTTCGCGGCGGTGCAGATCGTCGTGCACATGATCTACTTCCTGCACATGACCACTGCGGCCGAAGAAGGCTGGACCATGATGGCGCTGATCTTCACCATCGTGATGGTGGTGATCGCGCTGGCCGGTTCGCTGTGGGTGATGCACCATCTGACCACCAACATGATGCCGGCTCACGACATGATCCGGCGGTGAGGACAGCGCGATCGTGACGCCCGACAGCGATCCGGCGGGAAGCGGCCGCAGCTCCGCGCGGCGACCGTCGTTGTGGCTCACGATCCCTGCCGTTGCGGCCGTGGCCGGACTGATCGCGCTCGGCGTCTGGCAGATCGAGCGGCGTGCCTGGAAACTGGCCCTGATCGACCGCGTCGAGCAGCGCGCGCATGCTGCACCGACTGCGTTGCCCCCCGCCGCGTCCTGGCCCGAAGTGACCGCCGCCCGCGACGAATATCGGCGCGTCACCGTGACCGGCCGCTTCCTGCACGACCGCGAGACGCTGGTGCAGGCGGTCACCGATTTCGGCGGCGGCTTCTGGGCGATCACGCCGCTGCGCACCGACGACGGCCGCAACGTGCTGATCAATCGCGGCTTCGTTCCGCCCGACTGGCGAGATCGGGCGACGCGCAGCGCCGGCGCGCCTGCCGGCGAGATCACGGTTAACGGTCTGTTGCGCGTGACGGAACCCGGCGGTGGCTTCCTGCGGCACAACGAGCCCGCCGCCGATCGCTGGTATTCACGCGACGTCGCGGCGATCGCACAGACGCGAAGCGTCGCGAATGTCGCACCTTTCTTCATCGACGCCGACGCATCGTTCAACCTGGAAGGGCAGCCGATCGGTGGCCTGACCGTGATTCGGTTCCCCAACAACCACCTGGTCTACGCGCTCACGTGGTTTTGCCTGGCATTTATGCTGGCCGGCTGGCTTGTTGTCGCCTTCGGTGCCGGGTCATTCCGCCGCGCAGGCGGTGGCCGGAGGCCGGGCCAAGAGGCGCAATCCGCCCTTGCAACAGGATCACATGCTGGACCGATCTCCGGGCACCGTTGACGACAAGGCCGGCTGGAGGTCGCGACAAGACATGTCGGCGTCCACATTCGTGCCGCGCCTCGGTGACGTGACTCCGGGCGACGATGCGACCGACCGCAAGAACATGGCGCTGCTGATCCAGCTCCGCTGGACCGCGGTGATCGGTCAGATCGTCACCATCGGCGCGGTGCATTTGTGGCTCGGTGCCCCATTGCCGCTCGTGCCGATGGGCGCCGTCGTGCTCGGGCTGATCGCGCTCAATATCGCGAGCCTGGCATGGATGCGCTATCGCGTCGCGATCAGCAATCGCGACCTGCTGGTCGCGCTGATCCTCGATGTCGTCGCGCTGACCGCTCTGCTTTATCTCAGCGGCGGCATCACCAATCCGTTCACCTCGCTGTATCTGCTGCAGGTGACGCTCGGCGCGGTGCTGCTCGACAGCCGCTCGAGCTGGTCGCTGGTGGCCGTCGTGTTCACGGCTTTCATCTGGCTGACCGAAGCATCGCGCCCGCTGGTGCTGCCGCCGGCCGCCGGCGATCCGGTCAATCTCGCCGTCGCCGGCATGCTGATTGGCTTCGCGCTGAATGCCGTGCTGTTGGTGGTGTTCGTCACGCGGATTCATCGCAATCTGCGCGAGCGCGACGCGCATCTGGCGGCGTTGCGCCAGCATGCTGCGGAGCAGGACCACATCGTGCGCATGGGCCTGCTCGCCTCCGGCGCCGCGCACGAACTCGGCACGCCGCTGGCGTCGGTGTCGGTCATTCTCAGCGATTGGCGCCGGATGCCGCAGATCATGGCCAATCGTGAGATTGCCGAAGACCTCGCCGAAATGGAGACGGCGCTGAAGCGTTGCCAATCGATCGTCACCGGGATTCTGGTGTCGGCCGGCGAGGCGCGCGGTGAGGGATCGTCACCGACCACGGTGTCGGCGTTCCTGTCGGCGCTCGCCGAGGAATGGCAGAATGCGCGATGCAAGACCACGCTGCACGTCGTCAACGTCTTCGGCGAGGACGTGCCGATCGTTTCGGACGTCACGTTGAAGCAGGCGATCTTCAACGTGTTGGACAATGCGTTCGAAGTGTCGCGCTACTGGATCGAGCTGGTTGCAGAGCGCGACGGCGACAATCTGGTGCTGTCGATCAGCGATCGCGGTCCCGGTTTTCCGAAGGACATGCTGACGCAGATCGGCAAGCCGTATCAGTCGAGCAAGGGCCGGGCCGGCGGCGGCCTAGGCCTGTTCCTGGTCATGAACGTCGTGCGCAAGCTCGGCGGCTCGATCACCGCGGAAAACCTCCGCACCCGCGGCGCCAAGGTCAAGCTGGTGCTGCCGCTTTCGACACTCGCGATCGGAAATCCATTTGATTGAAGAACGCTCCTTGATCGTCGTCGAGGACGACGCCGGATTCGCCCGCACGCTGAAGCGCTCGTTCGAGCGTCGCGGCTACGAGGTGGTGCACGCCTCGACCATCGACGAGGTGCGCGACGCGCTGGACGAGCGTTCGTTCGGCTACGCCGTGGTCGACCTCAAACTCGGCGGCGCCTCGGGGCTCGCCTGCGTCGAACTGCTGCACGCCCAGGACCCGGAGATGCTGATCGTCGTTCTGACCGGCTTCGCCAGCATCGCCACCGCGGTCGAGGCGATCAAGCTCGGCGCCTGTCACTACCTCGCCAAGCCGTCGAACACCGACGACATCGAGGCGGCGTTCCGCAAGGCGGAGGGCAATGCCGACATTGCGCTGGCGAGCCAGCCGACCTCGATCAAGACGCTGGAATGGGAACGCATCCATCAAACGCTGATCGAGAGCGAATTCAACATTTCCGAGGCTGCGCGGCGGCTCGGCATGCATCGCCGGACCCTGGCGCGCAAGCTCGAAAAGCGGCAGGTCAGGTAGGCGCAGCGTCCCGGCCCGAGCCCTCAGGCCGTCCGGGCGCTGCCCGCAATGGTCGTGGGCGCCGCGCCGGTCTCATCGACATGCGCCAGCGCGCTGAGGTCGAAGGCCTCGCCGCGGATCTGCGACAGCGTCGCCAGCGCGCGGTCGCGGTCGCCTTCCAGCAATTCGCCGAGATGGGTCACGGCCGCGTTCGGCCTGCGCTGCCGGATTGCCTTCAGCGTCGACGCCATCAGGTCGGCGCTGAGCCGCCGAATCTCCGGCGTCTGGTAGTCCAGCGGCGATTTCCAGATCGTCGTCCACACGGTCTGGTCGGCGAGGTCGGTGAGCAGTTCGACCAGCAACTGATTGCCGGAGCCGCGCGCAATGGTCTTGACCGCCCGCGTCGTGGTCCGCGCGAAGGCGATCGGATCGTCGGGCTCGACCTGCGCCTTCAATTCCGCGCAGCGTCGCGCGAGCGTGTCGATGTAGCTCTCGACCGGCGTGGTCGCCATGGTCCGCACCGCCAGCATCGACAGCGCGGTGCGGACGTTGAACAGATCGGCGACTGATTTCAGCGACACCGGCTTGATGTAGGCGCCGCGCCGCGGCAGCAATTCGACCAGCCGGCGACGTTCGAGAATCCGAATCGCTTCGCGGATCGGCCCGCGACTGACGCCGAAGTCGCGCGCCAGATCGAGTTCGACGAGGCGCTCGCCCGCCTTGCGTCGGCCCGAGACAATCTCGGCGCCGAGTTCTTCGGCGACCTGGTCCGGCAGCGTGCGCGGCGCGAACCGCCGCTCGTGGGTGCCGTCACTCCCGGTCGCCGGCCTGCGATACGTCGCTGCCACGTTTTCCCCCACCACTCTCGATCCTTCCGCCACGCGGGACAAAATAGCCCAACAGTCAATTGTTGACAATCGACAATCGATGGCTTTTGATTAGTGGGCATCGCGTCACCGAAATCGGCCCATTGCCGGACCGCGATGCACCGGACCGACGCAGATCGGACGGATGGGAGGATCAATGGTGACGATGTCCGCGCCGAAGCATGTCCGGTTGAAACCACACCGAGCCGACGCGTCATTCCGTGTCGGGCGTCTCGCCACGGCGTCTGCCGCGTGGACCGTTCTGCGCGCTCGACGCGTGTCGCGGCTTGGCGCTGAAGCGTCGCGATGGGCATGATCGAGGCGTCCGCATCGACCGGCACCGGCACGCACGGCGCCGTGCGTTCCGGCATCGCGCCGCAACCTTTGCTCGAGGTGCGCAATCTGTCGCTGTCGTTCGCGACCGCCGCCGGCGCGTTGCCGGTCACCCGCAACGTGAGTTTCACGGTCGCGGCCGGCGAGCGTGTCGGCCTGGTCGGCGAGAGCGGCTGCGGCAAGACCGTCACCGGGCTCTCCTTGCTTCGATTGCTGCCGGCGCATTCCGCACGGATCGAAGGCGACGTGCTGTTCGACGGCACCGATCTCTTGAAGCTGTCGCCGCGGCGGATGCGCGCGGTGCGCGGCCGTGACATCGCGATGATCTTTCAGGAGCCGATGAGCGCGCTCGATCCGGTGTTCACCGTCGGCGATCAGATCAGCGAGGCCTATCGCATCCATTTTCCCGCCGGCAAGGCGGAGGGGCGCGAACGCGCCATCGCGGCGCTGCGCGAGGTCGGGATTCCGGCGCCGGAGCGGCGCTGCGACGAGTATCCGCATCAGCTTTCCGGCGGCATGCGCCAGCGCGTGATGATCGCGATGGCGTTGATCTGCAAGCCGAAGCTGCTGATCGCCGACGAGCCGACCACCGCGCTCGACGTCACCGTGCAGGCGCAGATCACCGATCTGTTGCGCTCGCTGAGCGAGCGCACCGGCACGGCGCTGATCTTCATCACCCACGATCTCGGCGTCGTCGCCGAGACCTGCACCCGGATGATCACGATGTATGCGGGCGAAGTCGTCGAGGACGCGCCGGTCGACGATGTGCTGACCCGGCCGCGCCATCCCTACACGTCCGGACTGCTGCGATCTCTGCCGGGGCTGAGCAAGCGCCGCGGCGTGCTGGCCTCGATCCCCGGCCGCGTGCCGTCGCCACAAGCGATGCCCGCCGGCTGCCGCTTCCGCTCGCGCTGCGCCCATGCGGCGCCGGGCTGCGAGCAGGACCAGCGCATGATCGCGATCGAGGCTGGCCACGCCGCGCGATGCCGGCGCGCGCCGGATCTCGCTTTGCCTGGGGCGGTGAACTGATGGCTGCTCAGCAACAGAACCACGCCGACGCCGGCATTCTCGCGGTGCGCGATCTGCGCATCCTGTTTCCGTCGCGCGATGGCCGGGACACCGTCAAGGCGATCGACGGTATGGATTTCGAGGTCCGCAGCGGCGAGACGTTCGGCATCATCGGCGAATCCGGCTCCGGCAAGACCACGCTCGGGCGCGCTCTGGTGTCGCTGCTGCGGCCGACTCACGGCCACATCCTGCACGACGGCACCGATCCGGCGACGCTCGGCAGCCGGGCGTTCCGCAAGCATCGCCGCGACTATCAGATCATCTTTCAGGATCCGAATGCCGCGCTCAATCCGCGGATGACGATCATCGACAGCGTTGTCGAGCCGCTGGAAGTTCTCGGTGAGGGCAACGCCGCCTCGCGCCGCCGTCGCGGCATCGCGGTGCTGGAGCGCGTCGGGCTCTCCGCCGAGGCGGCCGATCGCTATCCGCATCAGCTCTCGGGCGGCCAGAAGCAGCGCGTCAACATCGCGCGGGTGCTGACGCTGCGACCCAAGGTGATCGTCTGCGACGAGGTCGTCGCGGCGCTCGACGTCTCGATTCGCGGCGACGTGCTCAACCTGTTCGCCGATCTGCAGCGCGAATTCGGCCTCACCTATGTGTTCATCACCCACGACATTTCGGTGGTGTCGCACATCTCCGATCGCATCGCGGTGACCTACCTCGGCAAGCTGATGGAGCTCGGCCCCGCCGAGGACGTCGTCGAGCGGCCGCTGCATCCCTACACGCGCGCGCTGCTCTCAGCCGAGCCGATCCCGCTGCCGTCGCATCTGCGGGTCGATCGCCGCATCATTCTCGAAGGCGAGATTCCGAGCCCGGTATCGCCGCCGTCGGGCTGCCGCTTCCGCACGCGCTGCCCGTCGGTGCAGCCGCGTTGCGCAGACGAGGTGCCGGCCTGGCGCGACGTCAGGCCGGGCCATCGCGTCGCCTGTCACTTCGCGACGGCCGAAGGGCCGCCGGCCGACAATCAACAGGCGCGATCCGCGTCGTAATCAACATCAAGATCCAAAAATCAGGATCATCGGGAGGACGACATGCGCATACTCGATCTGGGATCACGAACCCTGCGACGCCGCGATATTCTGGCGCTGATCGGCGGCGGCGCCGCAGCCGCTGCGGTCGGCCTGCCGGCGCTGGCGCAGGAGCCCAAGAAGGGCGGCGTGCTGAAGGTCGCGGCCCCAGCGAATCCGTCGTCGCTCGATCCGGCCACCGGCGGCGCCGGTTCCGACCACAGCATTCTCTGGACGATCTACGATACGCTGGTCGAGTGGGACTACGACACGCTGAAGCCGAGGCCCGGCATGGCGAAATGGTCGTATCCGAATCCGACCACGATGGTGATCGACATCACCCCCGGCATCCAGTTCCACGACGGCACCGCGATGGACGCCGAGGCGGTGAAGTTCAACCTCGATCGCAACCGCTCCGATCAGCGGTCCAATATCAAGTCGGATCTCGCCAGCATCGAGTCGATCGAGGTGACCAGCCCGCTGCAGGTGACGCTGAAGCTGAAGAGCCCGGATACATCCCTGCCGGCGATCCTGTCCGACCGCGCCGGCATGATGGTGTCGCCGACCAACATCAAGGCGCTTGGCAACGAGACAGACCGCAAGCCGGTCGGCGCCGGGCCGTGGAAGTTCGTGCGCTGGAACGACAACGAAATCATCGTCGTGGCTCGCCACGAGAACTACTGGCGCAAGGGCCGGCCGTATCTCGACGGCATCGAGTTCAACATCATCACCGAAAACGCCACGGCGCTGCGGTCGGTGGTCGCCGGCCAGAACGACATGGCATTTCAGTTGCCGGCACGGCTGAAGCCGGTGATTGAGCGCGCCAAGGACCTGACCATGGTCAGCTCGCCGACGCTGTATTGCATTCAGGTGTATTTCAACTACGCCCGCGCGCCGCTCGACAATCTCAAGGTTCGTCAGGCGATCAATTTCGCGTTCGACCGCGACACCTTCGTCAAGGCGGCGCTGAGCGGGCTCGGCGAATCGGCCCGGATGACGCTGCCGAGCTCGCACTGGGCGTTCAACAAGGATGTGGCCGGCACCTATCCGCACGATCCGGAGAAGGCGAAGAAGTTGCTGGCAGAGGCCGGCTACAAGGACGGCCTCGAGCTGACGATCGGCGGCTATACCGATCAGGATTCGGTGCGCCGCGGCGAGGTGATCCAGGATCAGCTCGGCAAGGTCGGCATCCGGCTCAAATTCACCCGCGGCACCATCGCGGAAATCAGCGCGCAGTTCTTCGCGCAGGAGAAGAAGTTCGACCTGTTGGTGTCGGCCTGGACCGGGCGTCCCGATCCGAGCATGACCTATGGGCTCGGCTTCGACAAAGGCGCGTACTACAACGCCGGCCGCACCGCCGATCCTGAGCTGTCCAAGCTGATCCTCGAAAGCCGCGTCAGCGAGGATTTGGCCAAGCGCGCCGAAGTGTTCGCCAGGATCCAGCGCATCACGGTCGAACAGGCACTGTCGGCGCCGCTGGCGTTCCAGTTCGAGCTCGACGCGCTGTCGTCCAAGGTGAAGGGCTTCAAGCCCAATCTGCTCGGCAAGCCGAAGTTCGAATACATCTCCCTCGCGTGAGTGAACGGCGCCGCATGGTTTGCGGCGCCCGTTCCGGATCGGGTCCTCATGTTGAACGCTGCACGTCTTCACATCGTCGGACGCCGGGTGCTGCAGGCGATCCCGGTGGTGGTGTTGTCCACCTTCATCGTGTTCGGCCTGCTCAAGCTGGTGCCCGGCGACGTCGCGGTGACGCTCGCGGGCGACAACGCCTCGGACCAGCGGATCGCCGAGATTCGCGAACTCTATGGCCTCAACCAGCCGTTCCTGCTGCAATACGGTTCGTGGCTGGCGAAGGCGGTGCAGGGCGATCTGTCGAACTCGCTGGTGTCGAATGAAGCGGTGCTGACCTCGATCCAGCGCTGCCTGCCGCATACGCTGCTGATCGTGACGCTGGCCCTGCTCACCGCCCTGCTGATCGGCGTGCCGCTGGGTATCGCCGCGGCGACCAAGCCGGGGTCGTGGATCGACAGCGTGGTGATGGCGATCGCATCGCTCGGCGTCGCCGTGCCGAATTTCTGGCTCGGCATGTTGCTGGTGGCGTTCTTCTCGCTGCAGCTCAACTGGCTGCCGGCGACCGGCGCGGTCGCGTTCACGAAAGATCCGTGGGCGTCGCTCAGCCACGCCATCCTGCCGGCGGTCGCCTTGGCCTCGGGCGGCATCGCCGAAGTGGCGCGGCAGCTCCGCTCGTCACTGGTGGAAATCCTGTCGTCGCAGCAGGTCCGGACGCTGCACGCCAAGGGCCTGCCGCCGTCGTCGATCCTGTGGCGTCACGGGCTGAAGAACGTCAGCGTCAATCTGCTCACCGTGATCAGCCTGCTGGCGAACCGGATGCTGGCGGCCACCGTGGTGGTCGAGGCGGTGTTCGCGATTCCCGGCATGGGCGGTCTGATCGTCAACGCCGCGATGCATCGCGATTTCCCGGTGGTGCAGGGCGTGGTGTTCACCATGGTGCTGATCGTGGTGTCGCTCAATCTCTTGACCGACATCCTCTACAGCGTTCTCGATCCGAGGATCGCGGCATGACCGATGTGGCGATGACGGCAATGGCGCATCGGCCGCGACGGATGCGGCGTTTCGTGCGGTGGTTCGTCTCCGACATCCGCGGCGCGGTCAGTCTGACGTTCCTGCTGGTGCTGCTGGTGATCTCTCTGCTCGCGCCGTGGATCTCGCCCTACGATCCGGTCGCGCAGGATGTCGACGCGGCGCTGGCGCCGATGTCGGCGGCGCATTGGCTCGGCGCCGACGATCTCGGCCGCGACACGCTGAGCCGCCTGATCTACGGCGGGATGGCGTCGCTGTATGCGAGCTTCCTCGCGGTCGCGATCGCAGTGCTGATCGGCGTGCCGATCGGCGTGCTCGCCGGCTATCTCGGCGGCTGGGTCGATACCATGATCAGCCGTGTCATCGACAGCTTCCTGTCGTTCCCCGCCATCGTGCTGGCGATCGCCGTCACCGGCGCGCTCGGCATCGGACTCACCAACGGCATGATCTCGGTCGGCATCGTGTTCGCGCCGCAACTCGCGCGGCTGGTCCGCGCGCGCACGCTGGTGGTTCGCCACGAACTCTATGTCGACGCCGCGCGCTGTTTCGGCGGCTCCACCGGCCGCATCCTGTGGCGTCACGTGCTGCCCAACGCGATCCAGCCGGTGATCGTGCAGGTGACATTGCTGCTGGCGGCGGCGCTGCTCGCCGAAGCCAGCCTCAGCTTCCTTGGCCTCGGCATTCAGCCGCCCGATCCGAGCTGGGGCGCGATGCTGGCGCGGGCCTATCAGAACATGGAGATCGCGCCGGAGCAGATGTATCCGCCGGGGCTCGCCATCCTGTTCACCGCGCTCGCCTACAACACGCTCGGCGAATCGCTGCGCGTCGCGCTCGACCCGACCATGAAGCGCAACTGACAAGACCAAGAACAACAAGGACAAGACCGATGAGCGCTGCCGCCAAGGAAGCCGACTATCTCGCAACGCTGCACGGGCTGTGGGCCGAGTCCTGGCCCAAGGGCATTCCCGATACGCCGCAATATCCGCACGGCGAGATCGCGCTGAGCGAGTACCTGCGTGTCTGGGCGAGGCGTGCGCCGCAGCGGCCGGCGGTGATCTTCTACGGCCACGTCACGACCTATGCGGAGCTGGATCGGCTCAGTGATCGCTTCGCCGCGCTGCTGATGCAGAAGGGCGTCCGCAAGGGCGACCGCGTCGCGGTGTTCCTGCCGAATTGTCCGCAGTTTCACATCGTGTTCTTCGGGATTCTCAAGCTCGGCGCGATCCACGTGCCGGTCAGCCCGCTGTCACGCGCGTTCGAACTGTCCTACGAACTCAACGACACCGATGCCGAAGTCATCGTCGCGCTGGATCAGCTCGTCCCGGTGGTCGAGCAGGTCCGCGGCGAGACCAGTCTGCGCGAGGTGATCGTCACCAGCTTCGCCGACGTCATTCCCGCGCAGCCGACGATCCCTGTCCCCGATTCGGTGAGCGGCCCACGCGTGGCGGTGGCCGGTGCGACCGATCTGTTGTCCGCGCTCGCTGCGATGCCGGAACTAGCGCCGCTGCCGCCCGCGGCGCTCGACGATATCGCGGCGCTGAACTACACCGGCGGCACCACCGGCATGCCGAAGGGCTGCGTCCACACCCAGCGCGACATGGTCTACACTGCCGCCGCCAATCACGGCATCTCGGTCGCGGGCGACGAGAACAGCGTGTTCCTGTCCTTCTTTCCGGAATTCTGGATCGCGGGCGAAAATTTCGGCCTGATCTTCCCGCTGTTCGCCGGCGCGACGCTGGTGCTGCTGGCGCGCTGGGATGCGGTCGGGGTGCTGTCGGCGATCGACCGCTACAAGGTCGACGTCACCGCGATGCCGGTCGACGGCGCGGTCGAGCTGATGGATCATCCGCGCTTCAAGGAGTTCGATCTGTCGTCGCTGAAGCAGGTGCGCGTCGTCTCGTTCGTCAAGAAGCTCAACCCCGTCTATCGCAAGCGCTGGAAGGATCTCACCGGCACCATCCTCACCGAAGCGTCGTGGGGCATGACCGAGACGCACACTTCCAACACCTTCACGGCGGGCTTTCAGGACGATGATTTCGATCTGGTCTCGCAGCCGATCTTCGTCGGCCTGCCGGTGCCGGGCGCCGAATTCAAGATCACCGATTTCGAGACCGGCGAACTGGTGCCGCTCGGCGGTGAGGGCGAGATCCGGGTGCGAACGCCATCGCTGCTCAAGAGCTACTGGAACAAGCCGCAGGCCACCGCGGAGTCGCTGGTCGATGGTTGGCTGCGCACCGGCGACATCGGCACCATCGATCCGCAGGGCTTTCTGCACTTTCTCGGCCGTCGCAAGGAGATGCTGAAGGTCAAGGGGATGAGCGTGTTTCCGCCGGAGATCGAGGCGCTGCTCGGTCAGCATCCCAAGGTGCTCGGCTCGGGCGTGGTCGGCCGCGACGATCCCGGCAAGGGGCAGGTGCCGGTCGCTTTCATCCAGCTCAAGCCGGAGGCCGAGGGCACCATCACGGCGGCCGAGCTGCAGGCATGGTGCGCCGAGCGCATGGCGGTCTACAAGGTGCCGGAAGTCCGGATCATCGAGGCGCTGCCGATGACCGCGACCGGCAAGGTGAAGAAGCAGGAGCTGAACGCCAGCGCGCCGCTCTGACATTGCCGCCGCAGCGACGCGGCTCCGCCACCAAGAATTTGATTATATGAGGACATTCGAATGCCGTTTCGCAAGCTGCTGATCGCCAACCGCGGCGAGATCGCGATCCGCATCGCGCGGGCCGCGGCCGACGCCGGGCTCGCCACCGTCGCGATCCATCCCGCCGACGATGCGGCGTCGCTGCATGTGCGGATCGCCGACGAGGCGCGGGAGATTCCCGGGCGCGGCGCGCGGGCTTATCTGGATATCGAGGGCGTGATCGCGGCCGCCAAGGCGGCGCATTGCGACGCGCTGCATCCCGGCTACGGCTTCCTCAGCGAGAACCCCGATCTGGCGCGGCGCTGCGCCGAGGAAGGTATCCGGTTCATCGGTCCGTCGCCAGAAGCCTTGCGGCTATTCGGTGACAAAGTTGCGGCGAAGGAATTGGCCAAGAAATCCGGCGTGCCGATCATCGACGGCACCCAGGGTCCTTCGACTCTCGATGAGGTGAAGGCGTTCTTCGGCTCGCTCGGCGATCATGCCGCGGTAATGATCAAGGCGATGGCCGGCGGCGGCGGCCGCGGTATGCGTGTGGTCGAGCGCGCCGAGGATCTCGACGAGGCCTATGCGCGCTGCCAGTCCGAGGCGAAGGCGGCGTTCGGCAGCGACGGCGTCTATGCCGAGCGGCTGATCCGCAATGCGCGGCATATCGAGGTGCAGATCATCGGCGATCGTCACGGCGGCATCAGTCAGTTGTGGGAGCGCGAATGCACGATCCAGCGCCGCAACCAGAAGCTGGTCGAGATCGCGCCGAGCCCGTCGCTGAGTGATAGCTTGCGCGGCCGCATTCTCGAAGCCGCCAAGACGCTGGCTGGTGCGGCGAACTACGACAGTCTCGGTACGTTCGAATTCCTGGTCGACGGCGAAGCCGGCGAGGGCGACGGCGCGTTCGCGTTCATCGAGGCCAATCCGCGGCTGCAGGTCGAGCACACCGTGACCGAGGAAGTCCTTGCGATCGATCTGGTGCGATCGCAGATCGCGGTGGCCGGCGGCGCGACGCTGGAATCGCTCGGGCTCGATCAGGCCGCGGTGCCGCGCCCGCGCGGCTTCGCGATGCAGCTCCGTATCAACATGGAGACGATGGACGCGAGCGGCGCGACCCATCCGACCGGCGGCACGCTTTCGATCTTCGAGCCGCCGTCGGGTCCGGGCGTGCGCGTCGATACGTTCGGCTATGCCGGCTACAGGACCAGCGCGGCGTTCGACTCGCTGCTGGCAAAAGTGATCGTGCACACGCCGTCGCAATGGCCGGATGTCGTCGCCAAGGCGGCGCGCAGCCTGCGTGAGTTCCGCATCGACGGCGTCGCCACCAACATCCCGTTCATCCAGGCGATCCTGGCGCATCCGGACTTCAAGGCCAACAAGGTCAGCACCAGCTTCATCGACCGCAACGTCGCCGAGCTGGTCGGCGCCGCGGACAAGCTCGCCGCGCCACTGATCGCGTTGCCGGGTGGTGATGCGCAGCACGGTGGCGCGAAGGCCGCGGTCGAAGCCGCGCCCGAAGGCGCGGTCGTGATCGCCGCGCCGCTGCAGGGCACCGTGGTGGCGATCACGGTCGCGGAAGGCGACGTGGTGCGGCCGGGGCAGCAGCTCGCGGTGATCGAATCGATGAAGATGGAGCATCTCGTCGCCGCCGAGCAGGGCGGCCGGATTCGCCGCATCGTCACCGCCGACGGCGTGACGCTGATGCAGGGCGAGGCGATCCTCTATCTCGAGCCGCAGGACGTCGAGGGCGATCTGGCCGTCAAGGAGGCCGAAGTCGATCTCGACCATATCCGTCCCGACCTCGCCGAGATGCTGGCGCGGCAGGGCAATACGCTCGACGAGAACCGGCCCGATTCGGTCGCGCGCCGGCGCAAGACCAATCAGCGCACCGCGCGCGAGAACATCGCCCAGCTGGTCGACGACGGCTCCTTCATGGAATACGGCAGCCTCGCGATCGCAGGCCAGCGTCGCCGCCGCGCGCTCGATGACCTGATCAAGAACACCCCGGCCGACGGTCTCGTCACCGGCGTCGCCACCGTCAACGCCGCGCAATTCGGCGAGCACGATGCGCGCTGCATGGTGATCGCCTACGACTACACGGTTCTGGCCGGCACCCAGGGCCATATGAACCACAAGAAGATCGACCGGATGCTGACGCTGGTCGAGCAATGGAAGATGCCGCTGGTGTTCTACGCCGAAGGCGGCGGCGGCCGTCCCGGCGACACCGACCGGCTCGGCCTCACCGGCCTCGACGGGCCGTCCTTCGTGCAGTTCGCGCGATTGTCCGGCCTGGTGCCGGTGATCGGCGTGGTTTCCGGCTATTGCTTCGCCGGCAATGCGGCGATGCTCGGCTGCTGCGACGTGATCATCGCGACGCAAAACGCCTCGATCGGCATGGGCGGCCCGGCGATGATCGAGGGCGGCGGCCTCGGCGTGTATCACCCGGCCGAAGTCGGCCCGGTGTCGTTCCAGTCGCCGAACGGCGTGGTCGATATTCTGGTCGAGGACGAGGAAGAGGCGACGCGGGTCGCGCAGAAATATCTGTCCTACTTCCAGGGCCCGGTGAAGGACTGGCGCGCGGCGGACCAGCGGCTGCTGCGCCGCGCGATTCCCGAAAATCGTCTGCGGGTCTACGACGTCCGCCACGTCATCGATCTGATCGCGGACGAAGATTCGGTGCTGGAAATCCGCCGCGACTTCGGCGTCGGCATGGTCACCGCCTTCATCCGCATCGAGGGCAAGCCGTTCGGCCTGATCGCCAACAATCCGAAGCATCTCGGCGGCGCGATCGACGCGGCGGCCGGCGACAAGGCGGCGCGTTTCCTGCAGCTGTGCGACGCCTTCGATATTCCGATCGTGTCGCTGTGCGATACGCCCGGCTTCATGGTCGGCCCCGAAGCCGAGAAGACCGCGATCGTACGGCACGTCGCGCGGATGTTCGTCACCGGCGCCAGCCTGACGGTGCCGCTGTTCGGCATCGTGCTGCGCAAGGGCTACGGGCTCGGCGCGCAGTCGATGATCGGCGGCGGCTTCCACGCCTCGTTTTTCACCGCGGCGTGGCCGACCGGCGAATTCGGCGGCATGGGGCTGGAGGGCTATGTCCGCCTCGGCTTCCGCAAGGAGATGGAAGCGATCGCCGACCCGGTCGAGCGCGAGACCTACTACAAGAACAAGGTCGCCGAGATGTACGCCAACGGCAAGGCGGTCTCGATCGCGTCGGTGTGTGAGATCGACAACGTGATCGATCCCGCCGAGACGCGGCGCTGGATCATGGCCGGGCTGCGCTCGGTACCGACGCCACCGCAGCGCGAGGGGCGCAAGCGGCCCTGCATCGACGCCTGGTAGTTCGAAGACCTGTTGTTGAGACGGAGCAAACGATGACACGAGCCGCTTTCGAGACGCCGATCGAGGACACCGGCGATGCGCTGGCCGGGCCGTGGCGGCAGCCGCGACAGATGCTGCACGCGCAGGTCTACGATTCCCACGCCTCGATCCACGACGACGCCACCGCGCAGAAGCTCGGCTTCAAGGGCGGCACGATCGAGGGGCCGACGCATTTCAGCCAGTTCGTGCCGCTGTGCGAACGGCTGTGGGGGCGCGACTGGTTCGAGAGCGGCTGCATCTCGGCGCATTATCGCAACGCGGCGTTCGAAGGCGAGGATGTGCAGGCGATCGTCGACAAGCCGGCGAACGGCGCGCGCCACGCCGCGATCCGGATGGTCAAGCGCGACGGCACCGAAGTGCTGCGCGGTAGCGTCTCGGTCGGTGCCGACGCGCCGCCCTCGGCGCTCGATCTGCGGCTGACCGAACTCAAGCCGCTGACCGACGCCGTGATCCTGCGCGACATCAGTGTCGGCATGACGACGGCGCCGCAGACCGTGAAGATGGATTTCGAACAGAACATGGGCGAACTGTATCCGTTCTCGCTGGCCGACAAGCTGAAGGTGATCACCGAGCCGTCGCCGTACTATCAGGACGCATCGCCGTGGGGCCGGCCGATCATCCCGGTCGAGATGCTCAGCGTGCTGTTCCAGTATCTCAGCAAGAAGGACGGCCTGCCGGTGCGCGGCCCCGCGGTCGGGCTGTTCGCCGATCAGGAGATCCGGCTGGTCGCCGGGCCGCTGTTCGTCGGCGAGAGTTATCGCGTTCAGCGCAAGGTCGTGGCGCTGTCCGGCAGCAAACGGACCGAGAGCCTGTGGGCGCGAACCGAGGCGTTCGACAGTGAAGGCCGGCTGGTCGCCACCATGCTGCTCAACTCGGCGAGCCTGAAGGAGTCCTACGCGCCATATCAGCAGGAATACGCCGCGCTCGGGCGCGGCTGAGCGTCGGCCACCGCGCAGGCCGCGAGTCTGGCGCGTGGGGAGAGATCGATTGCCGAGGGGGAGAGGCTGCGCGAGCCGCGTAGCCTGGGCTTGAAGGCGTGGGACCGAGTACGGCCGCCTAGAGAAGCTCTGATTTTGATGGAATCACCGGCGTCATCCTGAGGTGCCCGCTGGGCCGCGCCATGCGCGGCCCAGCGGGCCTCGAAGGATGAGCCGCAAGCACCTTGGCCGCATCCTTCGAGGCTCGCTTCGCTCGCACCTCAGGATGACGACTCAGCACGCGAGAATGCCGCGTTGCTTCAATCAAGCGATGAACCGGTCTATTGCAGCCCGATCGTGGTCAGGTCCTGGAACCAGTGCTGGGCCTGCACGAAGCTCTTCACCTTCGGCGACAGCGCGTGCGGGTTGGTGTCGTGCACCACCCAGACCAGCGCCGCGTCGTCGACGATCTGGGCATGCGCCTGCGCCAGCAGCTCGTCCTGCTTGACCGGATCGAAGTTGGTCTTCGCCTCGTCGATCAGCGCGTCGACCTTGGGGTTCTTGTAGCCGCCCCAATTGACGCCGACCGGCGCCACCTGTCCGGAGTGGAAGAACCGCACGATCGCGTAGAGCGGATCGGACGTCACATAGGCGATATTGTTGGCGGTGATGCCGGCCATGCTCTCGTCGGCCGCGCCCTTGCGCCACGCGGTGTACAGCACTTCGAGTTCGACCACCTTGAACTCGACGTCGATGCCGATCTCCTTGAAGCTCTGCTGCAGGAACTCGTTCATCGGCAGCGACAGCATCTGGCCGGTGCCGCCGGTGGCGATGATGAACTTGGCCTTCAGCGGCTTCTCCGGCGAGTAGCCGGCTTCCTTCACCAGCCGCTTGGCCTCGGCGAGGTCGTATTTGATCTTGAAGGTCGGCTTGCCGAACCACGGGCTCGACGGATCGACCTGGCCGACCGCCGGCTTGGCGAGGCCGTTCATCAGCCCGACCACGGCGTCGCGGTCGATCGCGAGATTCAGCGCCTTGCGCAGACGGACATCGGTCCACGGCGAGCCGGGCAGCACGCTGAGGTGATAGTTCCAGACATGCGGCGTGACATTGTCGACCAGCTTCATGCCGGCCGATTTGAGCTGCGGCACGGCATCGGGCGCGGGCGTCTCGATCAGATCGACCTGGCCGGCGAGCAACGCGTTGGTGCGGGTGAGCGCTTCGGGCATCGGCACCAGCACGAGCTTGTCGGTCTTCGGCAGCCGCGCCTTGTCCCAATAGTCGGCGTTCCTGGTCAGCTCGGCGAGTTCGCGCGGCACCAGCTTGGTGAGCTTGAAGGGACCCGTGCCCGACGGCTGCGCCGCGAACTTGTCCCAGTCCTTGCCGACCTTGTCGTATTGCGCCGGGCTCGACACCAGGAACCAGAGCATCTGATAGGGGAAGAAGGAGTCGACCGCCTTGGTGGTGATCTCGATGGTTGAATCGTCGATCTTGGCGTAACTCTTTACCGACGGAAGCCGGGTCTTGACCTGCGCGCTCTGCCGCTTGTCGAACTGCGGTGCCTTTTCGTTGAGCACCTTGTCGAGATTCCAGATCACTGCGTCGGCATTGAAGTCGCTGCCGTCGTGGAACTTGACGCCCTTGCGCAGAGTAAAGCGCCATTTGGTCTTGTCGGACTCGTCGACTTTCCATTCGGTCGCAAGGCCGGGCACCAGCTTGCCGGGCCGATCGGCGACATTCATCTCCCAGGCCACCAGCGGATCGTAGATCGTATAGCCGGTGAATTGATAGGCACCTGCGCCGCGATCGGGCTGGCCGGTGGTGAGCGGAATGTCCGCCATAGAGATGCCGTAACGCACCACCGATTCCGCACGCGCGGGCCCGATGACGCCCGCGGCTGCGATCATCGCGGCCAGCACCAACGCACTTCCAAATCGCTTCATTGCAACGAATCTCCTCGTGAGCATGGCGCATCAGCCTGCAATGCGAGTGCCAAGTCCGGCGTCCGCCGGCCGATCGGTCGAATTATATGCATACGAATGAGATTGCCGGTTTGAGTGGCACGGGCATTGCATAATCCAGCGTACAAATTAGTCACACGGGAAGTTTCCACCATGCGCCATCTTCATTCCTTCAGCCGCACTGCGGTGCTGCTCGCTCTGACGGCCGTCGGCTCTGTCGCCGTGCCGCAGATCGCTTCATCCGAAACCGTGCTGCGGATCGGCATGACGGCCGCGGACATTCCGCGCACGCTCGGCCAGCCGGATCAGGGTTTCGAAGGCAACCGCTTCACCGGCCTGACGATGTATGACGGGCTGACGATGTGGGACCTGTCGTCCGCCACCAAGGCGAGCGTGGTGATCCCGGGGCTCGCGACCGAATGGAAGGTCGAGGACGCCGACAAGACCAAATGGATCTTCAAGCTGCGCCCCGGCGTCACCTTCCACGACGGCACGCCTTTCAATGCCGACGCCGTGGTCTGGAATGTCGACAAGGTGCTGAACAAGGAGGCTGTTCAGTTCGACGCCAGCCAGGTCGGCGTCACCGCGTCGCGGATGCCGACGCTGGTCTCGGCCAAGAAGATCGACGACATGACGGTGGAGCTCACCGCCAAGGAGCCCGACAGCTTCCTGCCGATCAACCTCACCAATCTGTTCATCGTCAGCCCGTCGAAATGGCAGGCGCTGTACGAGAAGGCCGAGGGCGCCGACGCCAAGGCGCGGTCGCAGGCCGCCTGGGCCGCGTTCGCCAAGGACGCCGCCGGCACCGGGCCGTGGAAGATGGCGAAGTTCACGCCGCGCGAGCGGCTCGAACTGGTGAAGAACGACAATTACTGGGACAAGGCGCGGGTGCCGAAGACCGACCGCATGGTGCTGCTGCCGATGCCCGAAGCCAACGCGCGCACCGCGGCGCTGCTGTCCGGCCAGGTCGACTGGATCGAGGCGCCTGCGCCCGACGCGGTGAAGGAGATCACCGCGCGCGGCTTCAAGATCGAGAAGAACGAACAGCCGCATGTCTGGCCGTGGCAGTTCTCGCGGATCGAGGGCTCGCCCTGGAACGACATCCGCGTCCGCCGCGCCGCCAATCTGTGCATCGACCGCGAAGGCCTGCGTGACGGCCTGCTCGCCGGCCTGATGGTGCCGGCGACCGGCACCTTCGAGCCCGGCCATCCGTGGCGCGGCAATCCGTCGTTCCAGATCAAGTACGATCTGCCGGCGGCGCAGAAGCTGATGAAGGAGGCCGGCTTCGGCCCCGACAAGAAGCTCAGCGTCAAGGTGCAGACCTCGGCGTCCGGCTCCGGCCAGATGCTGCCGCTGCCGATGAACGAATATCTGCAGCAGGCTCTCGCCGAGTGTTACTTCGACGTCAAGCTCGATGTCATCGAATGGAACACGCTGTTCACCAATTGGCGGCGTGGCGTCAAGGATCCCTCGGCCAACGGCAGCAACGCCACCAATGTCACCTACGCGGCGATGGATCCGTTCTTCGCGCTGGTCCGCTTCCTGCAATCGTCGATGGCGCCGCCGGTGTCGAACAATTGGGGCTACATCAACAACCCCAAGTTCGACGAGTTGGTGAAGAAGGCACGGACCAGCTTCGACGCCGCCGAGCGCGACAAGGCGCTGGCCGAGCTGAACGCCGCCTCGATCGACGACGCGGCCTTCCTCTACGTCGCCCACGACGTCGGCCCGCGCGCGATGAGTCCGAAGGTCAAGGGCTTCGTGCAGCCCAAGAGCTGGTTCGTCGACTTCTCGCCGGTGTCGATGGCGCCGTAAATCACCACTGCAGAAACCCTGCCCCGTCGTTGCGAGGAGCGAAGCGACGAAGCAATCCAGCCCAGTACGCTGATCACTGGATTGCTTCGCTGCGCTCGCAATGACGGAGGAAGACGCATCGATCCGACCGACTTCATCCTCGTTCGAGTGAGAGTCCTGTGCTCGTCTACATCGCCCGCCGCATCGTCTATGTGATTCCGATCGTGCTCAGCGTCGCGCTGGTGTGCTTTCTCCTGGTGCACATCACGCCCGGCGATCCGCTGGTCGCGGTGCTGCCGGCGGATGCGTCACAGGAGCTCGCCGCGCAGCTGCGCGCCGCCTACGGCTTCGACCGGCCGCTGCCGGTGCAGTTCGGGCTGTGGCTGTGGAAGGCGCTGCACGGCGATCTCGGCACCTCGATCGCGACCGGCCGCCCGGTGCTGAGCGAAGTGCTGCGCGCCGTCGGCAACACCGTGACGCTGGCGATCGCGGCGGCGATCATCGGCTTTTCGCTCGGGCTGATGTTCGGCCTGCTGGCCGGTTACTTCCGCGATAGCTGGATCGACAAAGTCTCGACCTCGATCGCGATCGCCGGCGTCTCCGTGCCGCATTACTGGCTCGGCATGGTGCTGGTGATCATCTTCTCGGTGCAGCTCAACTGGCTGCCTGCGGTCGGCGCCGGCCCCGGCGGCTCGGGGCAATGGGGCTGGGACTGGGCGCATCTGAAATATCTGGTGCTGCCGGCGATCACCACGTCCGTTATTCCAATGGGCATCGTCACCCGCACCGTGCGGGCGCTGACCGGTGATATCCTGTCGCAGGACTTCGTCGAGGCGCTGCGCGCCAAGGGGCTGCGCGAGACGCAGGTGTTCCGCCACGTGCTGAAGAACGCAGCCCCGACCGCGCTGGCGGTGATGGGCTTGCAGCTCGGCTACATGCTCGGCGGCTCGATCCTGATCGAGACGGTGTTCTCCTGGCCGGGCTCGGGGCTGTTGCTCAACTCCGCGATCTTCCAGCGCGATTTGCCGCTGCTGCAGGGCACCATCCTGGTGCTGGCGCTGTTCTTCGTGTTCCTCAATCTGGTGGTGGACATCGCGCAGGCCGCGATCGACCCGCGCATCAAGCGCGCCTGAGCAGGAAGGATTGCCGCTCATGACCGCGATCACCGAAACCGCCGTGCAGACCGCGCCCGCCGGCAACGCGCGCGGCTACTGGTCCACCGTCGGCCGCAGGCTCTCGCGCGACAAGGTCAGCATCGCCTGCGCGATCGTCCTGCTGCTGATCCTGCTGTCGGCGATCTTCGCGCCGTATCTGCATCTCGCCGATCCGTATCAGGGCTCGATGATCCGAAGGCTGAAGCCGATCGGCACGCCGAACTATCCGCTCGGCAGCGACGAACTCGGCCGCGACATGCTGGCGCGGCTGATCTATGGCGGGCGGCTGTCGCTGCTGATTGGCATTCTTCCCGTCGTGCTGGCCTTCGTGCTAGGCACTTCGCTGGGCCTCGTCGCCGGCTATGTCGGCGGCAAGGTCAACACCGCGATCATGCGCACCATCGACGTGTTCTACGCGTTTCCGTCGGTGCTGCTGGCGATCGCGATCTCGGGCGCGCTCGGCGCCGGCATCACCAATTCGATCGTGTCGCTGACCGTGGTGTTCCTGCCGCAGATCACCCGCGTCGCCGAAAGCGTCACCACCGGCGTTCGCAACATGGATTTCGTCGAGGCCGCGCGCGCCTCCGGCGCCGGGCCGTTCACCATCATGCGCGTGCACATGCTCGGCAACGTGCTGGGGCCGATCTTCGTCTACGCCACCGGGCTGATCTCGGTGTCGATGATCCTCGCCGCCGGCCTGTCGTTCCTGGGCCTCGGCACCAAGCCGCCGGAGCCCGAATGGGGGCTGATGCTGAACACGCTGCGCACCGCGATCTACGTCAATCCCTGGGTGGCGGCGCTGCCCGGCGCGATGATCTTCGCGGTCTCGATCTGCTTCAACCTGCTGAGCGACGGCTTGCGCAGCGCCATGGATATCAGGAACTGAGATGACGCAAGCCGCAGAACTCAGCCACGGCCTCGAGCCGATCGAGGATATCGGCGGCGCCGCGCAGCCGCTGCTGGACGTCAGAGGTCTCACCAAGCACTTCCCGGTGCGCGGCGGGCTGTTCAGCGCCGCCAAGACGGTGCGGGCGGTCGACGACGTTTCGTTCGCGATCGCCAAGGGCGAAACCGTCGGCATCGTCGGCGAATCCGGCTGCGGCAAGTCGACCACGGCGCGGCTGTTGATGCATCTGATGCCGCGCAACGCCGGCGACATCATCTATGACGGCCGCGCCGTCGGCCGCGAATTATCGCTGCGCGAGCTGCGGCGCGGGATGCAGATGGTGTTTCAGGACAGCTACGCGTCGCTCAACCCGCGCCTCACCATCGAGGAGTCGATCGCGTTCGGTCCGAAGGTGCACGGCATGGCCGATGGCACCGCGCGAGCGCTGGCGCGCGAGCTGCTCGGCAAGGTCGGGCTGCGGCCGGAGAATTTCGCCAATCGCTACCCGCACGAAGTCTCCGGCGGCCAGCGCCAGCGCGTCAACATCGCCCGCGCGCTGGCGCTGTCGCCGCGGCTGGTGATCCTCGACGAAGCGGTGTCGGCGCTCGACAAATCGGTCGAGGCGCAGGTGCTGAATCTGCTGGTCGACCTCAAGCGCGAATTCGGCCTGACCTATCTGTTCATCAGCCACGATCTCAACGTGGTGCGCTACATCTCGGATCGCGTGCTGGTGATGTATCTGGGCGAAGTCGTCGAGCTCGGGCCGGTCGACAAGGTCTGGGATCAGCCGGCGCATCCCTATACGCGCGCGCTGCTGGCGGCGATGCCGTCGTCGGATCCCGACCGCCGCACCGAAGTGCCGCCGATTTCCGGCGATCCGCCGAACCCGATCGATCCGCCGTCCGGCTGCCGGTTTCACACCCGCTGCCCGTTCGCGGAGCCTTTGTGCGGCGGCGACGCGCCGAAGCTGACCGCGCTGGACCCGAGCGGCCACCAGGCGGCATGCTACATGGCGATCCCCGGCTCGGGCCACAGCCGGGCGCCGAAAGTGATGGAGACGACATGACGAGACCCGTTCCGGACCAGATCAAGGCGATGGCGGAGGTGGCCGGCGTGCCGGTGAGCGACGAGGTCGCCGCGCGCATCGCCAATTCGATCGGGCCGGCGTTCGACGGCTTCGCGCCGATTGCAGGCTCGCTGCCGTTCGATCTCGAACCCGCGACCTTCCTGGTCGCGCAGACCGGCAAGGCCGCATCATGAGCACGACCGATCCGGCATTGCTGTCGCTGACCGAAATCGCGCAGGCGATCGCTGCGAAGACAGTCTCCTCGCGCGAGGTGACGCAGGCCTGCCTCGATCGCATCGCGGCCCAGCAGCCGCGGCTCAACGCCTTCATGTCGATCGAAGCCGACAGCGCGCTCGCCGCCGCGGATGCCGCAGACGCGGAGCTGGCGCGCGGCGACAGTCGCGGCGTGCTGCACGGCGTGCCGCTCGCGCACAAGGACATGTACTACGAGACGGGTCACGTCGTGACCTGCGGCTCGAAGATCCGGCAGGACGACGTCGCGACCACGACCTCGACCGCGCTGCAGCGGCTGAAGGATGCCGGCACGGTTCGGCTGGGCTCGTTGCAGATGTCGGAATTCGCCTATGGGCCGACCGGCCACAACGCGCATTTCGGCCCGGTGCATAATCCTTGGAACATCGATCACATCACCGGCGGTTCGTCGTCGGGCTCCGGTGCGGCCGTCGCGGCGCGGCTGACGTTTGCGGCGCTCGGCTCCGACACCGGAGGATCGATCCGGATGCCGGCGCATTTCTGCGGCGTCACCGGGCTGAAGACCACGGTCGGCCGCGTCAGCCGCGCCGGCGCGATGCCGCTGTCGCAGTCGCTCGACACCGTCGGGCCGCTGGCGCGCACCGCGCAGGATTGCGCGCTCCTGCTCGGGCTGATGGCCGGGGCCGACCCGGAGGATCTGACCTGCATCGCCGGCGAACTGCCGGACTATCTCGCGGCGACGCACGCGCCGATGCGCGGCGCGCGGATCGGGATTCCGAAGGCGTTCTATGTCGACGACCTCGATCCTGAAGTGGCGCGCGTGCTCGACGAGACCATCGCCACGCTCAGGGCCGAAGGCGCCAGCGTGGTCGAGGTCGATCTGCCCGACCAGCCGCAATTGACCGCGGCGTGCCAGCTTGTGCTCGCGGTGGAAGCCGCCGCGTTCCACAAGCGCTGGATGATCGAACGGCCGCAGGATTACGGCCCGCAGGTGCTGATGCGGCTGCAGAACGGCCTCGGCGTGCCGGCGATTTCCTATCTCGAGGCGATGCGCTGGCGCGGGCCGGCACTGTCGGCGCATCTCGCCGCGGTCGCCGATGTCGATGCCGTGCTGGCGCCGGTGGCTCCGGTGCCGGCCCCGACGATCGCGGAGAGCGACGTCGGTAGCAGCCTGAACGCCGAAGCGGTGATCCAGCGGCTGACGCGCTTCACCCGGCCGATCAACTATCTGGGCCTGCCGTCGCTGGCGATTCCGACGGGCTTCAGCGCCAGCGGCCTGCCGATCGGGCTGCAACTGATCGGGCGCCCGTTCGACGAGGCGATGATCCTGCGGATCGGCGCGGCGTTCCAGCGCGTCACTGAATTCCACAACAAGATGCCGGCGTCAGCATGAGCAATCTGGTCGAGGTTCGCGATCTCAACATCCGCTTCACCGGCGAGCGCACGGTGCACGCGGTCAACAATCTCAGCCTCTCGCTCGGCGAAGGCGAGGTGCTGGGGCTGCTCGGCGAATCCGGCTCGGGCAAGAGCGTGACGCTGCGCGCGCTGATGCGGCTGCTGCCGAAGAAGCGCACGCAGATTTCCGGCCGTGTCGAGGTGATGGGCCGCGACGTGCTGGCGCTCGACGACGATGCGCTGTCGAATTTCCGCGGCCAGGCGGTGTCGATGATCTTCCAGGAGCCGGCGCTGGCGCTCGATCCGGTCTACACCATCGGCCACCAGATCGCCGAGACGGTGATGCGCCACGAAGGCAAGAGCCAGCAGGACGCGACCGCGCGCGCGCTGGAGATGCTCGAAGTCGTGCGCATTCCGTCGGCGAAACGGCGGCTCGATGCCTATCCGCACGAGATGAGCGGCGGCATGCGGCAGCGCGCGATGATCGCGCTGGCGCTCGCCTGCCGGCCGAAGATCCTCCTGGCAGATGAGCCGACCACCGCGCTCGACGCCACCGTGCAGATCCAGATCCTGCTGCTGCTGCGCGAATTGCAGCGCGAATTCGGCATGTCGGTGATCTTCGTGACGCACGACATCGGCGTGGCGATCGAGATCTGCGACCGCGTCGCGGTGATGTATGCGGGGCAGATCATCGAGCAGGGCACGCTCGGCCAGATCGTGCGCACGCCGCAGCATCCTTATGCGCAGGGCCTGCTCGCCTCCACGGTCCACGGCGCCAAGCGCGGCGCGCGGCTGGAGACGATCCCGGGTGCGCCGCCCTCGCTCGACAAGGCGCCCACCGCGTGCTCGTTCGCGCCGCGCTGCGCCCACGTCCAGCCGCGCTGCACCGAAGGGCTGCCGCCGGACGTGCAGGTGGGGCCGGGCCGCACCGCGCGCTGCATTCTGGCCGAAGCGGCGCCGGCGCCGGTGTGATATCGGTCATCCATGGATGATGAGTTAGTTAGCTTCTCTCTCCACCCGCACGACCGTCATCCTGAGGTGCGAGCGTAGCGAGCCTCGAAGGATGAGGCGACGGGCGCTTTGGCCCATCCTTCGAGGCCCGGTGCACCGCGCATGCGCGCGGTCCACCGGGCACCTCAGGATGACGCCGAGAATGTTGAGAGCACGGCATTTGTCGGACGTCTGCGTAGCTCGCCTCAGCGGCCGATGCCGCGGCTGGCTTCGATCAGTTTCACCGCCACCTGCAGCGTCAGGTTGGTCGGGGTCGGGATGCCGAGCGCGGCGCCGCGGCGCACCACGTAGCCGTTGAGGAAGTCGATCTCGCTCGGCTTGCCGCGGGCGAGATCCTGCGCGGTCGATGATTTCTGGTTCGGCATCGACGCCGGCAGCGCCAGCGCCTTCTCCAGCATGTCGTCCGGAATCGACACGCCGCCGGCGCGCGCCACCGCGGCGCATTCGGCGATCACGCTGGTCACCACATCGCGCGCGCCCGCGACCTCGAACATCCGGCCATAGGCCATGTCGGCGACCGCCGACAGCGCGTTGAAGGCGCTGTTCATCATCAGCTTCGACCACAGCGCCTGATCGATATCGGCGGCCACCGTGGTCGGGATCTTCGCCTCCGACAGCGCAGCGGCGAGAACGCCGCTCTGTGCCGAGGCGCCGATCAGCAATTCGCCGCGGCCGTGATGCCGGACATGGCCGGGGCCGGCCATCTCGGTGCCGACATAGACGACGGCCGCGATCACCGGATGACCGATCGCCGCCGACAATCGCTGCGCGTTGTCGACGCCGTTCTGCAGGCTGAGGATCGCGGTGTCCGGCCGCAGCCGCGGCGCCAGCGCGCGACCCGCGGTCTCGGTATCGGCCGACTTGACGCAGAACAGCACCAGATCCGGCGGATCGAGCGCGGCCGGGTCGGTCGCAGCCTTCAGCGCAATGAAGCTCTCGCCGTCGCGGGTTTCGAGCCGCAGCCCGTGGGCGTCGATGGCGGCGACGTGGTCGGGGCGGCCGATCAGCGTGACGTCGTGGCCCGCCTGCGCCAGCAGCGCGCCGAAATAGCAGCCGACCGCGCCGGCGCCCATCACCGCAACCTTCATTCTGTTCTCCCTTGCAAGCGTCCTGCGCCAGTTCTGCAGCGGTTCGGCTGGCGCGGCAACCGCCCGCGGTCTCGGCGCAGGCGACGATTTGCGCATTGCGAGCGCGAACCAATGCGCAACCAATGCTTCTTATAGTGGCCGCCCACCGACGCAACCGAGGATCCGCGCGTGCATATCGACCTCAATCCGAAGCTGGACTTCCGCGACGTTCTGATCCGGCCGAAGCGCTCCGTGCTGTCGTCGCGGTTCGAAGCCAATATCAGCCGCAGCTTCCGGTTTCGCCATTCCAGCCAGGCGTGGACCGGCTTCCCGCTGATCGCCTCCAACATGGATACGGTCGGGACCATCGAGATGGCCGAAGCGTTCCGGCCGTTCGGGGCGCTGGTCGCGCTGCACAAGTTCTACGATCCGGAGCGGCTCGCTCAGTATCTCGATCGCCATGAGAATCCCAACGTGTTTCTCACTGTCGGCACCGGCGCCGCCGACTGGGAGCGGCTCGCCGCTGTCAAGGCGCAGACCCGGGTGCCGATGCTGAACATCGACGTCGCCAACGGCTACACCGAGAATTTCGTCCGGGCGGTGGGGAAGCTGCGCGACGAGAATCCCGACGCGATCATCATGGCCGGCACGGTGGTGACGGCGGAGATGACCGAGGCGCTGGTGATCGCCGGCGCCGACATCGTCCGCGTCGGCATCGGCTCGGGCTCGGTGTGTACCACGCGCGATCTCACCGGCGTCGGCTATCCGCAGCTCTCGGCCGTGATCGAATGCGCCGACGCCGCGCACGGCCTCAAGGGCCACGTCTGCTCCGACGGCGGCTGCACCGTGCCGGGCGACATCGCCAAGGCGTATGGCGGCGGCGCCGATTTCGTGATGCTCGGCGGCATGCTCGCGGGCCACGCCGAATGCGGCGGCGAGCTGCAATATGTCGAGGAGGACGGCCGGCAGGTGCCGAAGAGCATGACGTTCTACGGCATGTCGTCCGAAACCGCGATGAACAAGTATCACGGCGGCGTCGCCGATTATCGCGCAGCGGAAGGCAAGACCGTCGCGGTGCCGTATCGTGGCGAGGTGCGGGCGACGGTGGAGACCATCGCGGGCGGGCTGCGCTCGGCGATGACCTATATGGGCGCGGAGAATCTCAAGGAGGTGCCGAAGCGGACCACCTTCATCCTGGTCAACGCCCAGCGCAACACCGTGTTCGATCGCTGATCCCGCGCGATTTGCCGCGGCTCGGAATTCGCGGCGCGCGTGTCAGGGTTGCGCTTGCCTGCGCGGCCGCAAATGGCATGGTGCGGCGACGCGCGACGCTCGCGCGCGGGAAACGCCCGACACCAATCAACAAAGAGCCAGCTCATGGACTTCGCCCTCACCGATCAGCAGCAAGCCATCCGCGACGCGGTGGCGAAGATCTGCGCCGATTTCGACGATGCTTATTGGTTGCGGAAGGATCGCGAGGGTGGCTTCCCGCACGACTTCCACAAAGCTTTGGCGGACGCCGGCTGGCTCGGCATCTGCGTGCCTGAAGCGTATGGCGGCTCCGGCCTCGGCATCACCGAGGCCGCGATCATGATGCGGGCGATCTCCGAATCCGGCGCCGGCATGTCGGGCGCCTCGGCGGTGCATATCAATGTGTTCGGGCTCAACCCGGTCGTGGTGTTCGGCACCGAAGAGCAGCGCCGTCGGATGCTGCCGCCGATGGTGGAAGGGCGCGAGAAGGCGTGCTTCGCGGTGACCGAGCCGAACACCGGGCTCAACACCACCCAGCTCAAGACCCGCGCTGTGAGGAAAGGCGATCGCTACATCGTCAACGGCCAGAAGGTCTGGATCTCGACCGCGCAGGTCGCGCATAAAATCTTGCTACTTGCGCGCACCACTCCGCTGGAGGACGTCAAGTCGCCGACCCACGGGCTCAGCCTGTTCTACACCGATCTCGATCGCCGCAAGGTCGAAATCCACGAGATCGACAAGATGGGCCGCAAGATCGTCGACTCCAACGAATTGTTCTTCGCCGACTACGAGATCCCGGTCGAGGACCGGATCGGCGAGGAAGGAAGCGGCTTCCAGTACATTCTCGAAGGCATGAACCCGGAGCGCATCCTGATCGCGGCCGAAGCCGTCGGGCTCGGAAAGCTGGCGCTGTCGCGGGCGTCGGACTACGCCAAGTCGCGGATCGTGTTCAATCGCCCGATCGGCCAGAACCAGGGGATCCAGCATCCCCTGGCGAAGAACTGGGTCGAGCTGGAAGCCGCATGGCTGATGGTGATGTCGGCGGCGTGGCAATACGACAAGGGGATGCCGTGCGGCGCCGCCGCCAATGCGGCGAAATATCTCGCCGGCGAAGCGGGCTTTTCGGCCTGCGAGCAGGCGGTGATGACGCATGGCGGCTTCGGCTACGCCAAGGAATATCACGTCGAGCGTTATCTGCGCGAAGTGCTGATCCCGCGCATCGCGCCGGTCAGCCCGCAGCTGGCGCTCTCCTTCATCGCCGAGAAGGTGCTGGGGCTGGCGAAGTCGTACTGATCGCGCACCGATCGCAGAAGGCCGCGCTCACGCCGCCTGATCGGCCTCGTCGTCGCTGAAATCCTCCAGCATCGGCAGCGCCATGCCGTCGATCTCGCCCAGCGCCTTGCCGGCGATGCCCTGCAGGTCGCCATACATCCCGGCGGTCGCTTCCAGCACGCCGCGGATCTGCGCCTCGCGCTTCGCCCACATCCGCATCATCGAGCGGCGTTCCTTGTCGAGGTCGGACTGCATCTCGGTGAATTTCTCGACGATCGCCTCGACCCGCTGCCGGAACCGCGGCCCGGTGAGATAGTGATACACCAGCTCGGTCTTGGTCTGCTGGCCTTCGCCGGCCTGGCGCGCGGCGGCGAGCTCGATCAGCGACTGTCGCAGCGCGATCGCGACCGGGATCGCGCAGCGCGCCTCGGCGACCCAGACGCCGTCGATGTGATCGAAGCTGTGCACGCCCTTCGGCAGCGCGTTGGAGACGATCAGCGCCAGCTCGGCCTTGGCCTTGCGCTGGTCGTCGCGCAGCTTGGTCAGCCAGCCGTCGGTCCAGTTCTTGGTGCGCTTGGATTCCCACAGGATCGTGCCGCAGGGCTGATTGGCGGCGTTGACCACGCGGTGCAGCACGTCGCCGCCGAACTCGCCCTTCGGCACCGGCTCGATCGAATCCTGCGGGAAGCGTGCGCGCAGCGAGGCTTCGAGCTCGAGCTCCATCACCTCGCCCTGCAATTGCTGCGAGCCCTGCTCGGATTTCAGCTTGTCGATCTGCCGCTGCATCGTCGCGATGGTTTCTTCCTTCTCGGCGACCTTGAGCCGCAGCCCCTCTTCGGCATCCTGTTTGGCCTTGCTGCGCACGCTCTCCAGCGACGCCTGCACGCGCTTTTCGATGGTGAGGTCGAGCTCGCGCTTCTCGTCTTCGAGCTGGCGCTGCTTCTGCAGGAACGCCGCCTGCGCCCGCTGCGCTTCGGCGAGCTTGACGTCCTTCTGCTGCATCGCCTCGGTGAGTTCGGCGAGTTGCCGCGCCTTGGCGTCGAGGTCGTCGGCCGCGAGCCGCTTCGCTTTGGCGGCTTCCTCGGCGGCGATCCGGGTGCGCTCGACCGCGATCCGCTCGGCGACCTGCTGGCCGACGGCGGCTTTCGCGTTGTCGAGATCGGCCCGCTGCGCCTCCAGCGCGGCCTCGCGGCCGGCGATGTCCTTGTCCTTCTGCGCGATCAGCCGCTCGTATTTGCTCTGCGTATCCTTGAGCAGCGGCGCCGCCAGCGATTCCGTCAGCGGGACGCTGGTGGCGCAGTTCGGGCAAATGATGGTCAGCTCGGTCATGGCGGGCGACTCTCTTGTGCAGTCCGGTCGGTGGGAGTCTAAAGCAGGTTCATGGATTGTTCACGGGAATACTGCGGTTTTCCCGGAAAACAGGGTTCCGGAGGCTGTCCCGCGGGGATGGAGGCCAAGGGCCTGCGGCTCGACGACCGATATTGCGCCGACGCGCCTTGTCTGTCAGCCGCGGCTCGCCTAGAAACACCGCCGACCAATCGCGGCCGAAACGCCCGGTTCGCGCCGCGGAGAGGTGGCAGAGTGGTCGAATGCACCGCACTCGAAATGCGGCATAGGTGCAAGCCTATCGGGGGTTCGAATCCCTCCCTCTCCGCCACGTTTTCTGACGCTACGAAAACCCTATGAAAATCGAGGCTTTCTCACACGCTTGCAGGCGATGGGTGTAGCCCCTGGGGCGGGGCCAAAACGTGCCATAAGGTGGGCGGAGGCTGCAACCCGTTTCGTCGAGCCTCTCTGGCCCCAGTCTTCGGCAAGTAGCGATCCCCTAGTGTCGCCGGCTTAAGGTACGCAGGTGCCGCTCAGCCTCTCCGACAGTTTCGATCTGGCCGCCGTGGTAAAAACCTCTGAGGCGGTCTCGAGCGAACTGGGCGTTCCGCGCCTGATGGAAACGCTGATGACGCTGGTGCTGGAACATGCTGGCGCGCAGCGCGGCCTGCTGATCCTCCCGCAGCAGGCCGATTTGACGATCCGCACCGAGGCGAGCACCGGCGACGACGGCATTCAAGTCAAGCTGCGCGACGACATCGCCACCGAAGACGATCTGCCGACCTCGCTGGTGAACCTGGCCGCGCGAACGGGTGAAGCGATTACGGTCGACGACGCCCAATCCAGCCCGTTCGGGGACGATCCGTATATCGCACGGATGAAGTCACGCTCGCTGCTGTGCCTACCGCTGATGAAGCGCAACAAGTTGCTCGCGATCATCTTCCTCGAGAACGATCTCGCCACGGGCGTGTTCACGCCGATGAAGTTATCGGTTCTGAAGTTGCTGTCGTCGCAGGCGGCGATCTCCCTCAAGAACGCCCTCCTGGAAGAAAAGGACGCACTGGTCGAGGCGTTGCAAAAATCGCAATCCGAGCTGATGCGGATGTCTCGCCTGACTGCAATCGGCGAACTGGTGATTTCGATCGCGCACGAGATCAACCAGCCGCTGACGGCGATCATCACCAATGCCGACGTGTACCTGCGCTGGCTGGGCAACGAGCAACCGTCGATCGTCGAGGCCGAGAGCGCCGCTCGCCGCGTCATCGAGAACGGCCGACGCGCCGCAGAGGTGGTGCAGACGATCCGCGGCCTGGCGGTCAAGTCCGTGCCGAAGATGTTGCCAGTCGACGTCAACGCCGTCGTCCAGGAAATCCTTTCGATCGTTCAGAGCGAATTGCGTCAACATACGATCCACCTCGAAACCAGACTGGCGGACGGTGCCGGCGTCGTCATCGGCAACAAGGTACAGCTGCAGCAGGTGCTACTCAATTTGACCATGGACGCGATCGAGTCCATGGCCGCGATCGAGGGCCGCCGGCTGCTGACGGTGACCACCGCGTCGGGTGACGCCGACAGTATTGTCGTCACCCTCGAGGACAACGGCCTCGGTTTCCACGAAGGCCGCATCGAGCAGCTGTTCGAAGCGCTGGTGACGACCAAGCCCCAGGGCATGGGCATGGGACTGTCGATTAGCCGATCGATCGTGGAAGCGCATGGAGGGCGGCTATGGGCGAGATCGATCAAGCCGCACGGGGCACGCTTTCAGTTTTCCCTTCCGCGTTCGGCGGAGGCCGACGCGGCGGCCATGTAGTCGGAATGTTCCGCGACGTGATGTCGCGAGCAGATTGATCGCTTGGGACAAGCAACCCAACCGGACCGCATTGCGCCCGAAAATCGGCTTCGCCCACGCAAACCTACGTATAACTTGGTTTCGAACCGCGCATCACGATGATGCGAGCTAACTTTGCTCGCGTCGGAGGCGGTCCGCAACGAATGCGTGCCCTCCACAAATTGACTGGGCAACCCAGTGAGGTCAAGTAGTGACGACGATCGACCAAAGGAGGCGGCAGGTCGTAATCCTGGCGGCCTTCATTTCCTTGCTGCTGATTTTCGCTGCTGATGCGCTGAGCCCGATCGACGGCGCGGTGGCCGTTCTCTACACCGGTGTCGTGCTGATGGTCGCGCCGCTGGGGCGCCGGTTCATCCTCGCGGCCGGCTACATCTCGGCCGTGCTGACGGCGACCGCCTTCCTGTGGGGACATGCGAACGATCTGGTCAGCGGCGCCCTGCTGCGTTTCGCGGTCAGTCTGGTCGCCATCCTGATCACCGTCCTGCTGTCGTTGCGCGATCGTTCGGCGCGCGTCACCCTCGCCGAGCAGGGGAGGATCCTCGAACTCTCGCACGACACCGTGGTGATCCGTGATCCATCCGGCGTCGTGCGCTATTGGAACGAGGGCGCGGCACGGCTGTACGGCTGGACCCGGGGGGAAGCCATCGGCCGGCAATGCGACGACCTGCTGCAGGGAATTGTGCCGGTCGAGGAGATCAATCAGTCGCTGCGACGGACCGGCGCCTGGTCCGGCGAAATCGTCCGCACCCGACGCGACGGGACACCGCTCGTCCTGGCGACGCGATGGCTGCAACGACGCGATCCGGAAGGACGCCCGATCGGCGTCATCGAGACCAGTGCGGACCTGACCGAACGTCGCCGTGCCCAGGCCGAGCAGCGGCGTTCGGAACATCGCTTCAGCACCATCTTCAACTCTGGCGGTTTTGCCGCTCTGGAATGCGACCTCAGCGGCGCGATGCGCCTGGTCTTGGCCGCCGGAACAGGTGAGGAGCTTGCACCGGCGGTGCGCGCCTATCCGCAGCTACTCGACAAGGCGGCGGATGAGATCAGAATCTACAACGCCAACACGGCCGCCCTGGTGATGTTCGAAGCGGAGACCACGGCCGATCTCTCTTCGGGCAAAGTGTTGCGCGGTTCGAAGCAGGACACCGGGTGGGCATTGGAGACCATTTTTACGCAACTGGCCGCCGGCGCAATGCTGGTCGAAACCGAAGCCCGGTTCGCGACGCTGAGCGGCCAACCCATCGACGCGGTTCTGCGCCTGTCGGTGCTCCCCGACGGGGTTGATTGGTCGCGCGTGTTGCTGATGGCGTTCGACGTGACCGAGCGCAACCGAGCCCGGGCCAAGATCGAACAAACCTCCGTAGAACTGGCGCATGCCGGCCGCGTCTCGGTGCTCGGCCAGCTCGCCGCCTCGATCGCGCACGAAGTCAATCAGCCGCTGGCGGCCATCATCAACTACGGAAAATCCGGCAAGCGCTGGCTGACGCGCGCGGAACCCGATTTGGTCGAGGTCGCCGACTGCCTGGACAAGATCGTCTCGAACGGCAACCGCGCCGCAGATGTCGTCGGCAGGGTCCGCTCCCTCGCGAGGAAGTCGGCCCCACAGGCCGGTCCGGTGGATCTTGCCGCTCTGGTCCAGGACGCGGCGGCTCTGCTGGCCCGGGAGACCCGCAGTGCGGGGACAGCGATCCGGATCGATCAGAATGGACGGCTGCCTCAGGTCGAATGTGACCGCGTGCAAGTCCAGCAGGTCGTCGTCAATCTGATGATGAACGCGCTGCAAGCGACACGCGGCGCCGGTAGCAGCAGCGAAATCCGTGTCAGTCTGGACGGAACGGCCGACGACGCCATCGTCGTCGCGGTGCGGGACTCCGGAACCGGCATCGCTGGGGATCCGCACCGGATTTTCGATCCGTTCTTCTCGACAAAGCCGGACGGCATGGGCCTCGGATTATCGATCTGCAAGACCATCATCGAGGCACAAGGCGGCTCCATCTCCGCATCCAACAACGTGGGCCCAGGCGCCACCGTTGCCTTCACCCTGCCGCGCAAGGCTTCGGCCGAAGCGGCGGGCGCGCGTCGTCTCATATCTTGATATGATGGGCAGCGGCCGGCGGATTCGTCATACCATCGAGACAGCCGGACAAGGCTATCCCGGTGGGAGACGACGTTGCTGCACCTATCCACCATCACCATTGTGGACGACGACGAAGACGTTCGTGAGAGCATCTCGAGCTTCTTTCGTTCGGTCGGGCTGCATGTCGAGGGCTTCGCCGCGGCCGAGACCTTCCTGGCCTCGCCCTCGCTCCCCGACACCGATTGCCTCATTACGGATCTGCACATGCCCGGAATGGACGGGCTCGGACTGCACCGCGAGCTCCTGCGGCGCGGCGTCAATATCCCGGTGATCATGATGACGGCCTACTCCACCCCGGAGGCACGCGCCGAGGCCAGCGACCTCGGCGCCGCCGGCTTCGTCGATAAACCGGTCGATCCGGAAATCCTTCTGCACGACGTCGAGGCGATCCTGCGGGCCGCACGGCATCGCCGCGTCCCGTCCGACCGATCAGGTCCAAAGTCATGAGCAAATCTCCGAACCTCTCGCAATCGCCGCTGATCTGCGTTGTCGACGACGATGAGGATGTCCGTAGTTCGCTCAGCAGCCTGCTACGGTCGATCGGTTATGCGGTGAAGACATTCGCTGGGCCGCTGGATTTTCTCGCCTCGGACGCGGTCGATGCCGCTTCCTGTCTGATTCTCGATATTCAGCTCGGGGAAGCCGACGGACTTGAATTCCAGCAGGAATTGGTCACGAGCGACGCATCGATCCCAATCATCCTGATCTCCGGACACGGCGATATCCCGAAGACGGTGCGCGCGATGAAAGCGGGCGCCGTCAATTTTCTACCCAAACCGTTCGAGGAAGAAGCCCTTCTTGCCGCTGTGGCAGAAGCTGTTTCCCGCGACCAGCGTCGACGCAACGATGCGCATCGCGATGAGAGCATCCGCCTGCGCTACGAACAGCTCACGCCGCGTGAACGCGAGGTGATGGCACTGGTCGCAGCCGGGCTGATGAACAAGCAGATCGCCTGGCGGCTGTCGCTCAGCGAAATCACCGTCAAGATTCATCGTGGCAACATGATCCGGAAGATGCAGGTGAAATCCGTTGCCGAGCTGGTTCGTCTTGCCGATCAGCTCGGCGTCCGTGCGGCCCCTGAGACGCATCCCGATGCAACGCCGAGCCGGCAGGGAAATCCACCGCTTTAGAGCGGGATGACGGATCTTCGAATCATCATCCTGCTGTGGAGCCTTGTTTGAGCATGATCTCGCGCTCCCGCATGAACGCCTGAGCAAGCTGCGCGTTCGCGCCAACGCCGGCCGGACGTCTGCGGCCTTGTCTGCGCGCGTGTATCTCCGATCAGTTCGTTTCCGGTCGACGCACAGCGGTCGTCGGGCGCCGCTCGGCGAAGCCGTCCCGGACCTCGATCCGATCGTGAACCTCGCAGCCGGACCGCGAAGACCATCGTGCCGGGTATGATTCGATCGGACCGGGAATGCCGTCGCGCTACCAAAGTCCGCACGGGAGCGCGTGAGGAGTCAGTCGTGTGGCCGCATCGTCTGTCGCCACTTCGCCGGGGTGTGGCCCGTGATCCTCTTGAACACGGTGGTGAAGTGCGCCTGGGTCTGGAATCCGACCTGCATGGCGACCTGGACGATCGGCAGATCGCCCGTCTGCAGCAGCTCCTGCGCCGCGGCGATGCGCCGCTTCAGCAGATATTCATGAGGCCGCAGCCCGGTCGCGCGCAGGAACAGTGCGGCGAAATGCATCCGGCTCAACCGCGCCGCCGCCGCCATGTCGGCCAGCGTCACCTTCTCCGCGAGATGCTCGGAGACATAATTGGCGACCAGCTTCAGCCGCCACTTCGGCAACACCGCGCCGCCGGTCGGCTTCCGGTCCTCGATTAGCGCGGCCGGCGGCTGCATGCTCAGCTTCCGCACGGCCGTGACGACGCGGATCGCATCGGCGTAGAGGTCGGCGAATTCCGACGAATCGCACTCGGCGGCCGCCAATGCTTCCGACAGCCGGATCACTAATGGGTCGTCATCCGTACAGGGCGGATCACCCGGGCCCGGACGGCCTTCACTCCGATCGCGGAAATTCAGCACCGTCTCGCCGCCGCTCGCGGCCGGCGGCCGCAAGCCGCTCACGATTCCGGGCGTCGCACCACCTTCGGCGGTGAGGGCCCGAATCAACGCGGCCATTTTCTTCAAATCGAAATTCGATCGCTCGCGGTTCCGCAAGTGCCCGGACCAGACCTCGTCCGGCTGCTGACATCGCCCCATCGAACTCGCGGAAGATACGCCGGCCGCATGGCGCGCACAGACTCGTTCGCCGGCGATCTGCAAGGAATGTGACGACATCAGTGCGCTCCCCAACTCGACGTCGACGCACCGAGAAGCGCGACGTTGCTTCTCTCATATGTGGAGTTGGACCGAGCCGAGGATTATACTTGGGTATGCGCGCTATGGCCGACGTGATCTCGATCCGTCGGCCTGCCGATTCAGTAGTAGCGCGGGATCGGCCCGTTGTGTGGCGTCATCCGGTCCGAGAGATCGAACATCACTTGGTCGACATAACACCAGCCCCAGCCCTCCGGCGGATCGTAGCCTTCGATGATTGGATGCTGGGTGGCGTGAAAATGCCGGGTGGCATGCTTGTGTGGCGACTCGTCGCAACACCCGACATGACCGCAGGTCCGACAGATCCGCAGATGCACCCAGATGCTGCCGATCTTCAGGCATTCCTCGCAACCGAGTGCGCTGGGGGTGACGTCGCGAATTCCCGCGATATGCGTACAACCTTTCGACATGAAACCTCCTCTGGTGGTGAGAGCGGCAGGTGGCTCAACCGCCTTTCGGGGTGAATGGTCCGGGCGGCGCGGCGCGGATGCAGGCCGCACACAGCAGCGCGGCGACGCCGAACCAGGCCGCGAGCCAGAACCCATCGATGAACGACAGCGTATTCGCCTCGCGCTGGACGATCTGCGCCAGTGTCGTGATCGCCCGCGACTGCGCCTCGCCCGAGCCGGCGCCGTCGAAATGCCGAGTGAGGTCGGACAGGACGCCGCTGACGAGCGGATCGCCCTTGGCGACATGCAGCCCCAGCAGGTTGGAATACGATTGTTCGCGCACCCTCAGCCATGTCGTCATCAGCGACACGCTGAGTTCGGCGCCACCGAGCCGGGCGACCTGAATATAGGCCGCGAACGCTGTGGCGCGCTGCGGATCGGAATTGGACAGCGTGATGATCACGATCGGCAGTAGCGTGAAAGCCTGGCCGAAGGATTGCAGCAGCACCATCGGGACGAAATCGCCGAGCGCCCAGGCGTGGGTGAGCCGGGTGCCGAGCAGGCCGGCCGCACAGAACGCCGCCAGCCCGGCGATCAGCACCAGCCGGACATCGATCCGGCGGATCAGCCAGACCGACAGCGGCACCCACAGCAGCATCGGCAGCACCGCATAGACCAGAAACAATTGCCCCGATTGCTCCGGCCGCAATCCCGCAACGCTCGCCAGGAAATCCGGCGCGAGCAGCGAGTTCGACAGACTGGTCAGCGAGAACAGCAGGATGATCAGCAGCGCGAAGCCGATATTGCGCGAGAACAGCACATTGGCATGCGCCCAGGGCTGGGCGACGACGCGCTCATTGACGAAGAAGCCTGCGACCAGCGCGGCGCCGCAGCCGAGGCAAGCCACCACTGTTCCCGAACCCAGCCAGTCCAGCCGGTTGCCCTGATCCAGCCCTGCAAAGATCAGCGCCATGCCGGAGCCCAGCAGCAGCATGCCGCCCCAATCGGCCTGCTTCACCAGCGGCGCATTCACCGGTTCGGCCGGCGTCCCGAGATAGACGAACAGGCCGAGCAGCGGCGCGATCAGCGCGTCCTGCCAATACAGCCATTGCCAGCCGATCTGATCGACATAGAACCCGACCACCGAGATGCCGAAATTCAGGCTGAAGCCGACGCGGATCGCGTAGATCGAAATCGCCGGAAGCCACCAGCGCAACGGCAGATTGCGAAAGATGATCAGCAGCGTCGCCGGAACGAAGATGCCGAGCAGAAGACCGTGGACGACGCTCAGCGCCATCATCAGCTCATAGCTGTGCACCAGCGGGATCAGCAGCGACACGACCGCATAGGCCAGACTGGGAAGGCCGAGCACACGGCGCAGGCCGAACGCAGTCGCCATCCAGGCGACCGCCGGCGCAATGAAGATCTGCGACGCGGTGGCGGCGGTGCTCAGCCAGGCGCCCTGATCGAAGCTCAGCGACTGCGCGCCCCGCAGATCCGGCAGCGCGATCGCGAACAGCCGGCTGTCGAAATTCGACAGGAACGAGCCCAGCAGCACCGCGCCGACCGCGAACAGCGGCCGCGGACCGATGCCGCCGGTCGAGACCGGGCCGCTTTCAACGATGTGCGCTGTCGACATGATCTCCGACCGGACCGTCATCGGCATGGATTCGGGTGGTGACCGACATGCCCGGCAGCAACCGCTCCAGCAGCGGCTGGCCGGGCGCGAACTGGATCCGGACCGGGATCCGCTGCACCACCTTGGTGAAATTGCCGGTGGCATTGTCGGGCGGCAGCAGAGCGAATTGCGAACCGCTGGCCGGCGAAATCCGCTCGACCTCGCCCTTCAGCGTCTGGCCGGAGAACGTGTCCGCCACGATGGTCACGCGTTGTCCGGGCCGAACCCGACGCAGCTGAGTCTCCTTGTAGTTGGCGATGACGTAGACCCGCGGTAGCGGCACCACGTTGATCAGATTGCTGCCGGTGTTGACGTAGTCGCCGGGCTGCACCTGCCGCTCGCTGGCGACGCCGTCGAACGGCGCGACGATTCTGGTGTAGCCGAGGCGCAATTTCGCGGCATCGAGGGTGGCCTTCGCGCCGTGCAACGTGGCGGTCAATTGCTGTCGTGTGCCGGCCAGCACGGCCATTTGCTGGCGTTGTGCCGCCACCACCGCGATGGCGGCTCTGACATCGGCTTTGGCCTTGGCATAGGCGGCGACCGCCTGCTGGAATTTCTGTACGGTGCCGGCTTCGGTCCGTACCAGCGCCTGCTGGCGCTGGTCTTCCTGCTGCGCCTCCACTTCGAGCGCCTGCGCCGACACGCTTTGCGCCTCGGCCTGCTCGATCGTGGCGTTCTGCAGGTCGATCTGGTTGGCGAGATTGTCGAGCGCGGCCTCGGCGCCGGCCACCGCCGCCTCCGCCTGCTCGACCTGCGCGATGTAATCGGCCGGATCGATCTGGATCAGCAGATCACCTGCCTTGACGCGCTGGAAGTCGTCGACCGCGACCGTCTTGACCGCGCCCGCAACGCGGCTGCTCAACTGCGTGATCTGGGCGCGGACATAGGCGTCGTCGGTGGTCTGCACCGCACGGCTGCCGATCCAGGCATCCCACCGCAGCGTCGCCACGATGGTGAACGCAACCGCCGCACTGACGGCGAGCAACGGAATCGCCAGACGGCGCCAGGCACCCGATTGTGACGCCGATCCGGCCTGACCTCGATCATCGGACAAGTGATTTCCCCCGTGATCGTCAGTTCTGGCGAAGATCTGGCGCGGGCCTGGTCTTGCCCCGGAACAGCCAATAGCCGTAGCCGATATAGGCCAGGATGATCGGCATCACGATCACCAGCGCGCCGGCGACGATCAGTTGGGTCCGGTGCATCGAGGACGCCTGCCAGATCGTCATCGACCCGGGCACCGCCTCCGGCCAAACGCTGGCGCCCAGCCCTGCGAGCGACGCCATGAAAAGCAACAACGACAGCGCCAGCGGCGCCCATTCGCGTTCGCTCCAGCGCGTCAGCCAGACTCCAAGCCAGGCCGCCACGGCCACGATCGGCATCGGTGCCAGCCACACGAAGTCCGGCCAGGCAAACCAGCGGTCGGCGATCTGCGGCTTCACGAACGGCGTCCACACACTGATCAGCAGAATCGCGGCGCCGACGCACAGCAGCGTCGGCAGCACCAGTTCGCGGGCGAACATCTGTGTGGCGCCGCCGGTCTTCCAGATCAGCCAGCAAGCGCCCAGCAGACCATATCCGGCAACCACGCCGAGCCCGGTCGCGATCGAAAACAGCCCGAGCCAGTCGAACGGGCCGCCCGCAAAGGCGCCGTCCACCACGGCGATATAGCGCCCGACGAAGGCGCCGAGGATGGCGCCCTGGCAGAACGCCGCGATGAAGGACCCGACCGCGAAGGTGGTCGACCAAGCAATTTCGAACGGACCGCCCTGCGAGCGGAACTCGAACGCGATGCCGCGGATCACCAGGCCGAACAGCATCAAGCACAGCGGCACATAGAAGGCCGGCAGCAGGATCGCGAAGGCCAGCGGAAATCCGGCCAGCAGCACCATGCCGCCGAGCACCAGCCAGGTCTCGTTGCCGTCCCAGAACGGCTCGAGCGTCGCCATCATCAGATCGCGGTCGGACGAGCGCGGCGCGAATGGAAACAGGATGCCGACGCCGAGATCGACGCCGTCGAGCACGACGTAGAGGCCGATCACGACAGCCGCGCCGACGGCGAAGAACACCGCAAAATCAAAGCCTGACAGCATGCTCATCGTGCACCTTCGGTGGTTCGAGAACCCTGTCCGAGCGCGGCCGCGACGGTCGCCATCGGCACGGCGGGATGGGTGGGGACGCCGCTCATCGGGCCGCGCAAGGCCAACCGGCCCGCATACCAGAAGAAACCGAGCAGCAGCAGGTTGTAGAGCACCAGAGCCACCGCGAGCGAACTGGCAACGGCGCCGCCGGCGATCGGCGACACCGCTTCGGAGGTGCGGAAATGTCCGTAGATCACATAAGGCTGCCGCCCGACTTCCGTCACCACCCAGCCCGCCAGCGTCGCGATGAAGCCGAGCGGAATGCACCCCATGCAGACGACTTGATACCAGCGCGCGGTGTAGAGTCGCCCGCGCCAGCGCAGATACAGACCGGCGAACGCGACCAAGAGCAGCAGCAGGCCGCAACCGACCATGATCCGGAAAGCGAAGAACACCGGCGCCACGGGTGGCCGCTCCGAAGCCGGCACTTCCTTCAGACCCTTGACTTCACCGTCGAGCGAATGCGTCAGGATCAGGCTGCCCAGGATGGGAATCTCGAGCGCATAGTCGTTGCGTTCGTTCTTCTCGTCGGGCCAGGCGATGACATTGATCGGGACCCCCCGCGCCGTATCCCAGCGCGCCTCGATCGCGGCCAGCTTCATCGGCTGATATTTGCGCGTATTCAATCCATGCTGGTCGCCGATCAGCATTTGCGCCGGGACCAGCACCGCCATCAATCCGAGGCAAATCGAGAATGCCTTGCGGGCCGCCGGCTGATCCGCGGGACGGCCGCGCCAGATCCAGAACGCCGACACGCCCACCACCACGAAGCCGCCGGTGATGAAACTGGCCGTCAGCATATGCGCCAGCCGATACGGCATCGACGGGTTGAACACCACGCCCCAGAAATCCGTGGCCACGAAGCGGCCATCGGCCGTGGTGGTGAAAGCTGTCGGCGTCTGCATCCAGGAATTCGCCGAGATGATCCAGAACGCGGAAATCACCGTGCCGATCGCAACGATCAGGCAGGCGGTGAAATGCAGCTTCTCGCCGACCTTCTGTTCGCCATACAGCATGACGCCGATGAAGCCGGCTTCGAGGAAGAACGCCGTGAGAACCTCCAGCACGAACAACGGACCGATGACGTCCGCGGTCGCCCGCGCATAGCCGGACCAGTTCAGCCCGAGCTGATACGAAATCACCACGCCGGTGACCACGCCCATGCCGAAAGCGAGCGCGAACACCTTGGTCCAGAACCGCACTAGGTGTCGATACACCGGATCGTGGGTGCGCAACCACAGCGCGCTCAGCACCACGATGAACCAGGCGATGCCGATGGTGAAGGCCGGCCACAGAATGTGATAGCCAATCGTGAAGGCGAACTGCAGCCGGGAGAGAAGGAGCTGGTCCATCTGTGATCCTGTCGTTCAATCGATGAGGGAGACGGGCGACGGCCCCGTTGCGGTCTCGACGCCCGGTTCGCGGCCGACGATTCCGTCACGCCCCACCGCGCGGTCAGCGGCGAGCGGCGCCCGCGCGGCCGTGACTTTCACCGGGATCGATTTGTAGGACGGCGTCAGGCACTCCGGATCGCGGAATTCGAGCGCCACCAGTGGCTGGATCTCGGGATAGTAGGAGGCGCAGCAGCCGTCCGGCAGATTGTAGCTCACCAGGGTCAGCGCCTGCACCACGCGGTCCGGCCGCGCGTAGTCCAGCGCGGTGGCGACATCGACCACGTCGCCTTCCGCAAAACCGAGCCGCGCCAGGTCCTTGGGATTGAGGAACAGCACGTCGCGGCGGCCGAACACGCCACGGTAGCGGTCGTTCAGACCATAGATCGTGGTGTTGTACTGATCGTGCGCGCGCAGCGACGTCATCCGCAGCACATCGCGGTCGGTACTTGTCTCGTCTTCTTCGAGGCCCGCGAAGATCGCGAAATTGGCCTTGCCGGTCGGCGTGTTCCAGATCCGCATCGCCGCCGAATTCGGCAGCTGAAATCCACCCGGCTTTCGGATGCGGTCGTTGTAAGCCTCGAAATCCGGAAACACTTCTTCGATGGCGTCGCGGATCAGATCGTAATTGCCGGCCAGCGCATCCCAATCCACCCTGGACTTGCTTCTGAGCGTCGCCTTGGCGATGCCGGCCAGGATCGCAACCTCGGACCGCACCTGATCGCTCGGCGGGGTCAGGAAGCCGCGCGAGGCATGCACCATCGACATCGAGTCCTCGACGGTGAGCGCCTGGCGGCCCGAAGCCTGGATGTCGCTGTCGGTGCGGCCGAGCACCGGGAACAGATAGGTCGTCTTGCTGGTCAACAGGTGCGTGCGGTTGAGCTTGGTGGCGAGGTGCACGGCGAGATCGAGGCGGCGAAATCCCTTGAAGCAGGCCTGCGGGTCCGATGCCGCCATCGCCAGATTGCCGCCGAGGCAGATCACCGCCTTGGCGCGGCCGTCGCGCATCGCCGCGATACTGTCGACCACCGAATGGCCGAATGCCCGAGGCGGCTCGAAGCCGAACACGTCGCGCAGCCGGTCGAGAAACGCCTCCGAGGGGCGCTCGGTGATGCCGACGGTGCGATCGCCCTGCACGTTGGAATGGCCGCGCAACGGACAAATCCCGGCGCCGGGTTTGCCGATATTGCCCTTGAGCAGCAGCAGATTGGCGATCTGCTGCACATTCGCAGTGCCGGTGACGTGTTGGGTGATCCCCATGCCGTAACACACGATGGTGGCGTTCGACGCCGCATAGTCGGCCGCGATCCGCTCCATGTCGGCGCGCGGCAATCCGCTGGCCCGCTCGATGGCGGACCAGCTGCAGCCTTCGAGATCGTCGACCAGGGCATCGAAGCCTGCGGTGTGGCCAACAATGAAAGTGTGGTCGAGCAAGGGCGCAAGATCCGCGGCGCGCGCCACCTTGTCGGCGGCGACCAGCGCCTTGCAGATGCCTTTCAGGGCTGCGGCATCACCGCCGACCTTGACCTGGAAGTAGCAGGAAGCGATCGGCGTCGACGATGTCGTCGCCATTTCGAGCGGTGCCTGCGGCGCCTCGAAGCGCTCCAGCGCCCGCTCCTTCAGCGGATTGAGCACGATGATCTTGACGCCGCGCCGCGAGGCATTGCGCAACGGCGTCATCATCCGCGGATGATTGGTCCCGGGGTTGTGGCCCATCGAGATGATCAGCTCGGCCTTGTCGAAATCGTCGAGCGTGACCGTGCCCTTGCCGATGCCGATCGAGCGCGGTAACCCGACCGAGGTCGGCTCGTGGCACATGTTCGAGCAATCCGGAAAGTTGTTGGTGCCGAACTGGCGGCCGAACAACTGGAACAGGAAGGCCGCCTCGTTCGACGCCCGTCCGGACGTATAGAGCTCGAGCTGGTTGGGATCGTCGAGCGCATCGAGCTTGGCGGCGATGTCGTCGAACGCGACCTGCCAGTCGACCGGCTCGTATTTGTCGGTCTGCGCATCGTAGCGCATCGGATGGGTCAACCGCCCCTGATCCTCGAGCCAGTAGTCCGAGCACTCCCACAGCGACGTCACCGTATGCTGCGCAAAGAAGTCCGGGCCGACCCGCTTCGGCGTCGACTCCCAGGTCACGGCCTTGGCCCCGTTCTCGCAGAACTCGAACGCGGAGGTGTGCTTCGGATCGGGCCAGGCGCAGCCGGGACAATCGAAACCTTCCGGCTGATTCTGCTTCAACAGAGTTGGAATGCCCTCGACGACGAGCTGTTGATCCTTGAGCGCGACGGCGAGTGCCTTCAGCGCGCCCCATCCGCCAGCGGGATCTTCGTACGCTCGGATGCCGTCCGGCCGCTGCTTCGCCACGATCCACCCTCTTCAAAAGCCAATCCGTCCCGATTGTCTCAAGATAAGGTGGAGCCGTTGCCTGCCTTTCCGATTCGCACTGGCGAAACTATCGAGAGGCGCCCATTCGATGATTCTCGCCTTCCGATGGAAGGCGTGATCATCGCATGACCGACGAAACGGCGCGTGGCGCGAGACGCGCTTCGCGTCCCCTTACCGGCAGGTAGTGCCTGTGGTGAGCCTCCAAGAACGCCATCATGAGATCGACGCCGTTCCGCAAGTCGGCCGGCGCCAAACGCTCTACCGGGGCAGCAGGTTCTGCTTCGCGAGATCAATCACTTCGTCACCGCGGCCGCTCATCACCGCGCGGAGCAGCCAGAGACTGAAGCCCTTGACCTGTTCGGCGCCGATGGTGGGCGGCATCGACAGCTCCTGGGTCGCGGTGACGACGTCGAGCACGGCTGGGCCATCATGAGCCAGCACGTCGGCCACCGCCGCCGGCAGATCGCCGGGATCCTCAACCCGCACGCCATGGATGCCCATCGCACGCGCCATGGCGGCGAAATCGGGATTCTGTAGATCGGTGCCCAACTCGACAAATCCCGCCGCCTTCATCTCGAGCGCCACGAAGCCGAGTACGCCATTGTTGAAAATGACGACCTTGACCGGCAATTTCATCTGCGTGAGCGTGATGAGGTCTCCCATCAGCATGGTGAAGCCACCATCCCCCGACAGCGAGATCACCTGCCGGCTCGGCTGGGCGGCCTGCACGCCGATGGCATGCGGCAGCGCGTTGGCCATCGAACCGTGCACCAGAGAGCCGACCAGACGCCGGCTTCCGTTCATTTTCAGATAGCGGGCGGCCCAGATCGTCGGTGTTCCGACGTCGAAGCTGAACACCGCATCGTCGGCGGCGCCGTCGCTGATCAGCTTGGCGAGATACTGCGGATGGATCGGCTTGCGGCCGGGCGTGCCCTTCGCCAGATCGTCGAGGCCCTGCCGGGATGCGACGTAGCGTGCCACGCTGTGATCGAGGTGCCCGCGGTCGGTCTTGGTCGTCAATTTCGGCAGCAAGGCCTCGATGGTTTCGTGGACACCGCCGACCAGGCCAAGCGCGAGCTTGCAACGGCGACCGAGATTCTCGGCGCGAATGTCGACCTGCGCGATTCGCGCGCCGGTCGGCAGGAACTGCTTGTAGGGAAAGTCGGTGCCGAGCATCAACAGCACATCGCAGGCATGCATCGCCTCGTAGCCCGACGCGTAGCCGATGAAGCCGGTCATCCCGACGTCGTAGGGATTGTCGTATTCGACGTGTTCCTTGCCGCCCAGCGCGTGGACGATCGGGCTCTTCAGAGCTTCGGCCAGCGCCATCAACGGCGCGTGGGCACCTGCACAGCCGCGGCCGCAGAACAGCGTGACCCGCCCGGCGCCGTTCAGCAGCGCCGCCAGCGCGTCGAGCTGCGGCTCGGCCGGCGTCACGATCGGCGTCGGCGGCAGCAGGCCGGCAACGGGCGTCACCCCACGTGTCGAAGCCTCGCGCAGCGCCACATCGCCAGGAATCACGACGACGGCGACACCCCGCTGACCGACCGCGGCCCGGATCGCGTTTTCGAGGACGTAGTCGAACTGATGCGGATCGGACACCAGCTCGCAATAGACGCTGCATTCGCGAAACAGATTCTGCGGGTGCGTTTCCTGGAAGTAGCCGCCGCCGATCTCCGCCGATGGAATCTGCGCCGCGATGGCCAGCACCGGAGTCCGGGTCCGCTGTGCATCATACAGGCCATTGATCAGATGCAGGTTTCCCGGACCGCAGGATCCGGCGCAAACCGCGAGCTTGCCGGTGATCTGCGATTCCCCGGCGGCCGCGAAAGCAGCGACTTCTTCGTGGCGAACGTGCACCCATTCGATGCTGCCGTGCTGGCGCAACGCTTCCGTCAGTCCGTTGAGGCTGTCTCCGACCACGCCGAAGATCCGCTCGACGCCGGCTTGATGCAGGGTTTCGACAATTCGATCAGCAACATTGGACATCCGCTCTGCTCCTTGTTGGCCGGCCAAGACGTGACGGCGATTCGACACGATCGACGCCTGCAGACCGACGGCATCGATATGTCGCGCAGATCGGACCGTTGCGATAGCGCTGCTTGCTGAACCGCACGCCGATCGAACATCGGGGAGGTGGAGAGCGCGCGTCGATTTCCCAAGTGGATTTTTTCGCGGCGCCCGCATTCAGCTCGACCCGCCCCGGCCGGACCGGCCAAGCCCCGCAGCCTCAGCCGCTCGCGTCCGGACGTGCGATTTCGCAAGACCGGCGCGGATCGGCGGTCCAATTGCGTCATCGACCCCCGATGAGACCGCGATTCCGCAATGACAGATATTTGGAGATACGGACCGTGATGCTCGATACCTGCCTTCTTGTCGGTCTGGGCGGAGCCGTCGGCGGCGCCTCTCGCTTCGTGGTCTCGGATATCGTGGGGCAGAGGTGGGGGACGACGTTCCCGTGGGGCACGCTCGTCGTCAATGTCACCGGCGCCCTGCTCATCGGCATCGTGGTCGGCCTGGCTCGCATCGACGCCGGCGCATTCAACAGCCCGAGACTGCACGATCTGATCATCACGGGATTGCTGGGCGGATACACTACGGTCTCTTCGTTCAGTCTTCAGACCGTCAATCTTGTTCTGGATCGGCGAGCCGGGCTTGCGACGCTGAATGTCGTCGCATCGACCACATTGTGTCTGACCGCGGTCGCGTTCGGCTATTTCGGCACCATCTGGGCCGCTCGCCATGGCGCTTGAGCAACCCATGCCGACGTCACGGATCGTCCTCTGCACCGCCGTGGCACTCGGAAGCGCGGTCGGCGCTCTGTCTCGCTTCGGCTCGGCGTCTATCATCGCGGATCTGTGGGGCGCTGGCGATCTGGTCGCAACCGCGTTCGTCAACATCGTCGGGTCATTCGTCATTGCATTGTATGCGACGCTCACGGCGACGCGCGGGGCTTTTCCGATGAGCGAGAGCTCTCGTCAGTTCGTGATGGCGGGCTTTTGCGGCGGGTACACGACGCGGTCACTGATGGGGTTGGATACATTCATGATCATTCTCGACCATCATGCATTCTACGGCGTCGCCTATGTGACCGGCGTCGTCGCCATGTCGCTGCTCGCCGCCGCCTCCGGATATGGACTCGGTCGAATGTTCGATCCGCGCAGCGACTCCAGAACCATGGAAGAATGCCGCGCGCTGTCATAGCGCTCGCTGGTGAAATGCGTGCTCGGCGACCGTCGTTTTCGCAAAGGACGCCGCCTCGACGCCGATCCGGTTCCGCCGATCGTTCGAAAGCAGAACGCGTTCGGATTCGGCGTGCGAACCGAGAAGCGCAGCCCCGTGCATCGATATCACTTGGACCACACGAAGGTTCAGACGACGGCAGCTCGAACGGGCGCGATGGCACCCTGGACCGATCAACTGCAACGGAGAGATACAATGCCGATCACCACCGATTTCCAGCCGGTTCGCGGCGCGTACGGCGCGAGCGATCCCGGGCCGCGCAATCTGGCGCTCGATCTGCAGAACCCCGACATTTTCATTCCGCCGCCCACCGACAATGGGTCGCTTCCCAACCTGAAATTCTCGTTCGGCATGGCGCATAACCGGCTCGAGGCCGGAGGCTGGGCGCGCGAGGTGACGGTCCGAGAACTGCCGGCCGCAAAGGGCATGGCCGGAGTCGACATGCGCCTTGGTCCCGGCGTGGTCCGCGAGTTGCACTGGCACAAGGAAGCCGAATGGGGCTACGTGCTCGACGGTCGCTGCCGCGTCACCGTCGTCGACCCCGACCGCGGGGTCTATGTCGACGACCTTCAGGCCGGCGATATCTGGCTGTTCCCCTCCGGCATACCGCATTCGATCCAGGCCCTGGAAGAGGGTTGCGAATTCCTGCTGGTGTTCGACGACGGCAATTTCTCCGAGAACGAGACCCTGCTGGTGACGGAGTTGATGGCGCATATGCCGATCGACGTGGTCGCCAAGAATTTCGGCATTCCGCAGCAGCATTTCGCCAATCTCCCGCCGAAGGAGAAGTACATCTTCCCGCTTCCCGTCCCGCCGCCGCTCGACGAGGTTCTCGCCAAACTGCCGCCGAAGCGGCCCGCGATGCCGTTCACGGTCCATCGTGGTGACTTCACGCCGACGCAATGGGATGGCGGCAAGACCACGATAATCGATGTCCGGAACTTTCCGGTAACCAACATGGCGGCGCTGATCATCGATCTGGAGCCGGGCGCATTGCGCGAAATCCACTGGCATCCCGACGCGGACGAATGGCAATACTACATTCAGGGCGAAGCGCGGATGACCGTGTTCGACGCCACCTCGAAGGCGCGGACGTTCAACTATCGCGCCGGCGACGTCGGCTACGTGCCGAAGACTCTCGCGCACTACATCGAGAATATCGGCACGACCCCGGTCCGGGTGCTGAACGTCTTCAACAAGCCGCTGTTCAAGGACGTCCCGCTGAATCAGTGGCTGGCTTTGACTCCGCCCGACCTGGTCCGGGGCCATCTCGGTCTCGATGACGTGGCCATGGCGGCGCTCGATCGGAATCCACGCTCAGTCGTGCGTTGATCGAGCCGGTGTCTTGCGCGCGGCAACGAATCGCGCGCAAGCCCCCTTTGCCGGCTTGTTGTCCGTCCATTCGAGAACCGCGAATGCACTGGGCAGCGAAAACCGCCTCGCTTCTTGACTTGCGTGACAGACGGAACGGAGCAAGTGATCGCCATGCGGGTCGACGACACCGACGGTCATGTCCCCGCGCTCGGGATCCGATCACAGTCGCGGTCGGAGCTGCACCTCGCCCTCGCGCTTCTGATGACCTCCGTGGCTGGATTCCTCGACGCCGTCGGGTTCACGCACCTGGCAGGTCTGTACGTTTCGTTCATGAGTGGAAATAGTACGCGTCTTGGAATTGCCATCGCTCAGGGCGATCGGCAGATCTTTCTCCCTGTCGCCCTGGTCATCTTCAGCTTTGTATTTGGCGCCTTCCTCGGCACCCTCATCAGCGAGATCGTCGAGCGGTTCAAATGCGCCGCGATCCTCGCTATCGAGATCGGACTGTTGGTATCGGCGATCGTGCTGACCCGCTATGTCGAGGGCTATCTCGGCCTTCTGCCGGTCTGTGCTGCGATGGGCATGCAGAACGCAGCCCACGAGACCGTCGCTGGCGTGGAGATCGGCAAGAGCTTCGTCACCGGGTTTCTGTTCGGTCTCGGAAAAGCGCTGGCGCAGCTCGTTCATGGCGGTGGGAGCCGGCCCCAAGCACTCGTCTATGGGGCCAGTTGGGTCAGCTTTCTGGGCGGTGTCACCTTGGGATGCCTGGCGCTCGCGCAGTTCGGGCTTTCGATCGCACTGTGCACCGCCTGCACAGTGCTGGCTGGGCTCGCGATTGGAGCTGTCCTCGATCAGCGACGACCACTTGAGCCAGCCCCCCGTTCGTTGCCCGGATAGACGGCGACTGCCGCTCACCGTTGCTCCGCAAACAGGACCGCGCAACGCGCGGGATCATCTCGGTGACATCGACCACAACCGACGCGTCGATATCCCGACGATCACCAGCCGTACTTCGGCTCCCCGAAACAGCCGCCCTGCTGCCCGCCGGGCTGCCGCGTTCGGTCATCGTGGTGTCGACCATAGTGCCCGTCTTGTCTGCTTCGTCGTTGATTTGGACGTTCGCCGCATGGCGTCCTGATCAGGTCACGTCGTCCGCCGCGATCGCCGACAAACGCTACGAGGTGGCCGCCTGCTACGGCATTTGTTCTCTGCCCTCGTCATAACACCTAGATTTAATGTTCAGCCGAAATTCATCTCTCTACATTTGTTCGCAGAGTTCAGCATCGGCATTGGAGCCCACCCATGACCTCGGCATTTTCTTCGTCGTCCCTCGCCCCGGCACACTCCGACGCTGCGGTTTTCGATGAGAAGAGCTACATGAGGGCGATCGGCCGCTATCCGGTCCTGGAGCCGGATGAAGAAGCTCGGTTGTGGCAGCGATGGCTGCAGCATCGCGACAAAGCGGCGGCTGACGCGCTGATCACCAGCCACCTCCGGCTCGCCGCGAAACTGGCTCGCGACTTCCGACGCTATGGCTTTCCGCTGGGGGATCTGATCGCCGAAGCGAATCTCGGACTGATGATGGCGCTCGACCGGTTCGACCCCGAACGCGGCGCGCGGTTCTCGACCTGCGCGGTGTGGTGGATCCGGTCAGCGATCTACGATCACATCATCCGATCGTGGTCGCTGGTGCGGATCGGCCGGACGCCTGCGCAGAAGAAGTTGTTCTTCCGGCTTCGCGGCGAGATCCGCCGGCTCCAGCCCGATCACCACGGCACGCTCACCAAGGAATTGGCCGAACAGATTTCAGCGACGCTCGACGTTCCGCTTCGCGAAGTCATCGAGATGGAGCAGCGCCTGTCCGGCGACCGGTCCTTGAACACGCCGTTGTCTGATCTCGACGAGAGCGGCGAGTGGCAGGATCTGATTGCCGACGACGCGCCGAACGCCGAGGCGGTCCTCGCCGGCCACGACGAACTCGACCATCAACGCCGCGCGTTGCAGGACGCGCTGGTTCAGCTCGATGCCCGCGAACGCTACATCTTTTCGGCCAGACATTTGGGCGAGCGTCCCGCCAGCTTCGAGACGATCGGTCAGTCGCTCTCGATCTCGGCGGAACGGGTGCGGCAGATCGAGGCCCGCGCATTCGCCAAGGTCGCGAACTCTGCCCGCCGAACGTGCGGGACGGCGCGGCCGGCCGCACGTGTCACCAGCAACCGAAAGACGACCGCTCTGACCGCTCCGCCCAACTGGATCGGCCACAACGCAGCCGCGGTCCACGCCTCGGTCTGAGCGTCCAGGCCGGTGCGACCCGGCCGGGCGATGCAGGCGCCGCCGCACACGCTTCCCTCTATTTTGATGTTCGTAACCTTCAGTATTCATCGCGGATGGTGCCACCCTGCGCTCCTGATCGCGCGATGGTCGCGACCGGGGAGCCTGACCCAGATTGCTGTCAAGGCCATTGGATGCTGCTGTTAGCAACCGCCATGCCGGCCTTGTGACCGGCATCCCCGGCTTGCAGCAACCCGCGCTTTCAGCCGGACTCTGTGGTCATGCGACCGCCACCGTCCGACGCGGCGCCGGAATTCACCGCACCAGCACGACACCGCCGGAGGCGGTCAATCGCCTCCGGCGGTGTCGTTGACGCCGAACGATTGGCTTACTGCGCCGCAGCCTTGTTGGCCTTGGCCTTGCCGAATTTCAGCTTGGGATTGATGGTGCACTCACCGCCGGTGCCCGACACGCTCGCCCGGCATTCCCGCAGCGTCGTGAATTCGCATTGCAGGGAATCGCTGATGCCGTCGTCGATGCACCATTTGTACGGCTTCGCCGATGCGGCACTCGCCGCCAACGTGCTGACGGCAAGGACCGTGACCAACCAGATTCTGTTCTTCATCTCTTCCTCACAGTGTTTGGCAACCATTTGCCGCGCAGCAGAGATTTGGGCCTGATCCGGCCTCACGCTTTTCCGAAATCCACTGCGGCATTCGAAATAGAACGACCGCGGCGGCCGGCGCGCGCTGCCGCTCGGGAGCGCGCGCCGTTCAGGGTCGACAGATTCAAGAACAGTGCAAATTCGGAAACCGTGTGCGGTCGCCCGTCCCAGTTTCACGGCTGTCAGGGCAACGCAACCGCCGTCTGACGACAGATCGACGACGATGTCTTCCACCAGCGCCGCTCCCAAACGCGGACGTCGCGCGGCAACCCGGCCCGACCTGACCGCAACACGAAGGATCCCCACAATGTCACTTCCTCTCGTCCGCCCCGAACTGGAGGGCCCGACTGATCTATCCAGCGACGCCACCCGAGATATCGCCCCGGCACTCCGCGCCATGCTGGCAGACGTGTTCGCGGTGTATCTGAAGACCAAGAATTTCCACTGGCACATGTCCGGCCCGCACTTCCGGGACTACCATCTGCTGCTGGACGAGCAGTCCGATCAGATCTTCGCGATGACCGATCAGATCGCCGAGCGCGCCCGCAAGATTGGCGGCACCAGCCTGCGCTCGATCGGGCACATCGCCCGCACCCAGCGGATTCTCGACAACGACGCCGACTACGTCGATCCGCAGGACATGCTGTCCGAACTGTGCAGCGACAACCAGCAGCTGACCAGGGAACTGCGACGTCTGCACGACCTCTGCGACGAATATGGTGACGTCGCCACCGCCAGCCTGATCGAGAACTGGATCGACGAGTCCGAGCGGCGCATCTGGTTTCTCTACGAAGCCGTGCGACGCGGGCACAATTCGCAAGGACGTTGAGACGCAGCGCCGGCGATCCGGGCGACCCGCCGGCATTGCCAGAGGCGCAGTCCTCCCGGTCGCGCAACCGACCCACCTCCCCCGAACATCACAAGGAGACTACCCAATGAGCAGCGGATTCGTCACGATCAAGGACGGCGTCGAGATCTTCTACAAGGACTGGGGCCCCCGGGAGGCCCAGCCGATCGTGTTTCACCACGGCTGGCCACTGTCGTCCGACGACTGGGATGCGCAGATGCTGTTCTTTCTGTCGCAAGGTTACCGCGTCGTCGCCCATGACCGGCGTGGCCACGGACGCTCGTCGCAGGTCGATGTCGGCCACGACATGGATCACTATGCGGCCGACGCTTTCGTTGTCATGGAACATCTCGATCTCAAGAACGCCGTCCATATCGGCCATTCGACCGGCGGCGGCGAAGTGGCGCGGTATGTCGCCAAATTCGGCCAGCCCAGCGGCCGGGTCGCGAAAGCCGTCCTCGTCAGCGCCGTGCCGCCGCTGATGCTGAAGACCGAGAACAACCCGGGCGGCCTGCCGATCGAAGTCTTCGACGGCTTCCGCAAGGCGCTCGCCGACAACCGCGCGCAATTTTATCTCGATGTCGCCGGCGGCCCGTTCTACGGCTACAATCGGGCGGGCGCTCAGTCGTCGCCCGGCGTGGTCAATAATTGGTGGCGTCAGGGCATGGTGGGCAGCGCGAAGGCGCACTACGACGGCATCAAAGCTTTCTCCGAGACCGACCAGACCGACGACCTCAAGGCGATCACGGTCCCGACCCTGGTGCTCCACGGCGAGGACGATCAGATCGTCCCGATCGACGACGCGGGGCGGCTTTCGGTCAAGCTGCTCAAGAACGGCAAGCTGAAAACCTATCCGGGCTATCCGCACGGCATGCTGACCACGCACCCCGACGTGCTCAATGCCGACCTGCTCGCTTTCATTAAATCGTAACGCAGGCAAGTTTCGAAGTGGCGGAGCCCTCGCCCCGCCACTTCTCTTGAATGAGGCATACGCGACGCTCGTGATCCTGCAATTGTTGCTTCGGTCAAGGCGCGCGCACGCACCCCGCCGCCGCGCCCCTGACGTCCGCTTCTGACCCATTGCGGACCTACTATGCGAGGTCCGCTCTATCGTAGCTACGAGGCACTCCTGTCTGAGAGTGACGACTCGGACGCGACCGCCAGCGGCACAACTGACTAGACCAGCGGCGTGCAGCGGGCGCTAACAAATAGTCGCGCATTGCGGTCGCGGCCGGTCCAACGGTCGTGAGGCCATCATGTTGGGGACGACGATATTCTTGCTGTCGGCGCCGACCTCCCCAATGGCCTTGGCCACGAAACGCTAGAAGTGGTCTCACCGTGGAAGCGAAATTCCGACTTCATCGCGATAGCCGCAATCGCAGTCACCAAAGTGACGGAATAGGCCCACTCCTCGAAGGAGTATCAAGAGGAGTGTATCCGAGCCATGAAACCGCAATGCGAGCGGGATCAGCTTCGAAACCGGCGATAAGCCAGTGGCGTGCAACCCGTCGTCTTCCGAAACGCTGAAACGAAATGACTCGGTTCACTGAAACCCAGCATGTTCGATATCTTGCCAACCGGGCACGCTGTCGTTGATAGCAGCGTCTTCGCCCACTCGATCCTCATCCCGCGATGATACCGAATTGGAGGCAAACCGTATTTCTTCTTGAAGGCGCGGACAAAGGAGAATGCCGACATGTCGACGGACGCCGCAAGCATCCCGAGATCGATGGAATCACCGATGTGATCCCGCATCAGCTGCAGCGCTCTGTCCAGATTGGGATCCAGACCGGGAGATCGAACCGCGATGCTGGTGCAGTAGCGTGCTGTCGAATAGTGGGAAACGACCCTTCCAGCCATCAAGATGGCCGCTTCTTCGGCGAAGGCGCGGTTGGTCGGCCTGGGATCATTCATGTTTTCGACGACTTCTCTGCCGAGCGCGACCAGGAGCGGGTCGTTCGTGCCCAGCATCGGATCTTCCAGTTCGATATCGATCGAATGAGAATGGATCGCCGAGCCGATCGCGCGCGCCGTCTCCTCCGCGAAGAATACTTTCAGGAATTTGACGGGACCACTCGCCGAAACGCTGGCCGATAGTGCGGCGTTGGCGGGCGCGACGCGAAATCGTCCGCTCTGAAGCGGGCCGGTTCTTATGGTTGTTTCACCGCGGAGTAGGGTCATGTCGTCCACAGGCGTCAACACCATCGATAGTTCGCAGAAGGCCCTGGTGGAGAGAGACATCTCCCTCTGAATGACGCCCGGCCAATCGATCGACCAGTATCCCGCCTCGATCTTCCTTTGACCCCATGACCTGATCGCGGAGCGGGGGGGCCTCCCGACCTCTTCGCTTGCACGGTCCACCGCAGACACCCTCTTCGGTTCGGCCAATGCAGTTCTCCAGCTTCGACACGAATCGGCGACTCGGACATTATTAGCTCCCGACGTCGTCATGGTGATTGCCCCTGATCAATCCGGATCAGGCCCGATTTCCCAGCGCGAACCGGGAACCGCCTCGCTTCTTCGGGCGCCGGACGACCTAATGTGCGAACTATAATCGTTCGCACCCCGACGGGATCCAAATTGTTCTCGCGGCGGCTGATGTACGGTGGTGATCGACACGCTTGCTGCAGAACTGCCAACCCGACATCGACGACATCATCCCAAGCGATGACTATCCTGGTGTTCCGGTCGGAACGAATAACTGCCGGATCAAGCCGCGGCTGGCGGCATGGAGATGGTAGCAAGTGCCGCGACCCCTGCCTTGCAATAGCGGCGTACCGCCACCGGGTTCAATCGTCGTCAGATCGAAAATGCTGAAAATATCGCAATAGATGCACCTGACGACGCAAATCGACCTGTGCCAGCAATGCACGGCAATTAGAATTAGGAAGAATACAAATAATACGCGCCAATCTCCCGATCGAACAGTTTGATTCGAAATGATTCTCTCACGATGGCGCTTGGCAGCCTGAGCAGGGCCCGATCGATAGTTCGACTACTCGGATGGACGACGAGCCCGATTCTCGATCTCCCCCAGTGCGAACTTCCCTTCGTCCCCATGCACGAGGTCCTCGGGCCATACTGCTCGATGAGGTGTTCCGCTTGTCGTCGTCGCGACGACCGGGATGGCGATCACCTCTGAATGAATAGACACCAAACGCTATCAACCGGAACCCTGAGATGACCAGCAGAACCACGCGCAACGGCGAGCCGCGATCGCCTGGATTGTTCGACGTCTTTACCAACAGGAGAATCGGCACCAAGGTCGCGATCGGATTTGTTCTGGTCCAGGTCCTGATGGTTGTTCTCGCCGTCCTGAATTACTCCTCCTTCGAACATGTCAGGCAGGCCTTCGTGGCGCTCGACCAGCGGGTTCAGGTCGTGGGCATTGTCCGCGACGTCGATCGCGGCTTCACCGCCTTTCGTCGGTTCGTGCGCGAATACAGCCTCACCGGTGACGAGGCGCTGATCAGCGAAGCAGAGAGCCGCCAGAACGCTCTGCGGCAGAGCATCGCGCAGGGCCTGAAGGAGATCCACGATCCGTCTCGCCTGGCCAAGATGAGGGAGATCAGTCAGGCGTTCGACGCCTACACCACGTCCTTCGCCGACGTGTTCCGAATGCGTCGCGACCAGAGCAAGCTGATCCGTGAGGTGCTGGATCCCACCGGTCAGCAGGCACGACTTAAGCTTGAGCAACTTCAAGCAGCGATTACTGCCAACGATGGCGGGGAGACCACTTCGCTCCTCGTCGCTGAGGCGGTGAAGCAACTGCTGCTGCTGAGGCTCGATGTGAATAAGGTGCTCGGTCGTCACGACCAAGCCGCCGCGGACGCCGCGGAGAAGGCCTTAGCCGACCTCAAGACAGCGATGTCGGCGCTAAAGACTGCGATCGGTTCATCGGCCGGCCGCAAGCAAATCGGCGAGATCGAGGTCGACATCAAGAACTACGCGAATGCTTATCAGAAGGCGTCGCGCGTTGCCCACGAGATCGAAGTGCTGGTCAATGGCACGATGCCGAAAGCCGCGACGGCGATCGCAGGCGATGCGGCGAACATCAAGCAGTCCGGAATTGCCGACCAGCAGAAGATCGCCAAGGACACCGAAGCATTGCTCGGCGACACCAAGAGTCAGATCCTGATCATCACGGCCGGCGTGCTGGTCGTGGGCATGTTGCTCGCATGGCTGATCGGCCGTGCGATCTCGCGGCCCATCGTTCAGATGTCGGGCGCGATGAAGGAACTGGCCGGCGGCAATCTGAATGTCGAGGTGGTCGGCTCCGGGCGGCTGGACGAGATCGGTCTTATGGCGTGCACCGTCGAGGTCTTCAAGAACAATGCACTCGAAGTGATCCGGCTGAGGGAAGAGCAAGAGGAAGCCGAGCGCCGTTCCGCGGCTCAACACAAGGCCGAGATGCAGCAGCTTGCCGACGAATTCGAAGGCGCCGTCGGTGAGATCATCCAGACCGTGACTTCGGCCTCTACGGAGCTCGAGGCTTCGGCCGGCACACTCACGACGACCGCCGATCGCTCCCAGGAGCTGGCCACGTCGGTGGCGGCGGCGTCGGAGCAGGCCTCGGCCAACGTGCAGTCGGTGGCGTCCGCGACCGAGGAGATGGCGTCGTCGATCTCCGAGATCAGCCGCCAGGTGCAGACTTCGGCGCGGATCGCGGGTGAGGCTGTCGATCAAGCCCGCAAAACCAACGACCGCATCGGTCATCTTGCCGACGCAGCGAACCGAATTGGCGACGTTGTCGAGTTGATCAATACGATCGCTGGCCAGACCAATCTGCTGGCGCTCAACGCCACGATCGAGGCGGCCCGCGCCGGCGACGCCGGTCGCGGCTTCGCGGTCGTGGCACAGGAGGTCAAGGCGCTCGCCGAGCAGACAGCCAAGGCAACCGGCGAAATCAGCCAGCAGATTTCCGGAATGCAGGCCGCGACCCAGGATTCGGTCGGGGCCATCCGTGAAATCGGCGGCACCATCGAACGGATGTCGGAGATCGCCTCGACGATTGCCTCCGCCGTGGAAGAACAAGGTGCGGCCACGCAGGAGATCTCCCGCAACGTGCAGCAGGCCGCGCAAGGTACCCAGCAAGTTTCGTCGAACATCTGCGATGTTCAGCGGGGCGCCACTGAGACCGGTTCGGCGTCGAGCCAAGTGCTGGCGGCGGCGCAATCGCTGTCGCGGGACAGCAACCGGCTCAAGGACGAGGTCACCCGTTTCGTGGAGACGGTGCGGGCGGCGTGAGGAGATTTCGGAGCGGCGTCGATGCGTTTGTCGACCGTCGTCGGATATTTGATAAGCCGAGGTGTCGAGATGTCGCTAGATAGCCGCTCAAACTGCCGCACTCTCATCGCGTGTACTGGAACGCGGCCATGATCTCAGCCCCGCTTCCGGACAACGAGCAGGCGCGGCTCACCGCGCTGCGCCGATATGATATTCTTGATACCCCGTCGGAGGATTGTTTCGACATATTCCCTCGGCTGGTCGTCCGGGCGATCGGCGTCCCCTCGGCCGTGATCAGCTTTGTCGACAGCGAGCGTCAATGGTTCAAGGCCCGGATCAACGTCACCGACCAACAGACACCGCGCGATATAGCGTTCTGCGCGCACGCGATCCTTCGTGATCGCCCGCTCGTGGTTGCGGATGCGACGATCGATCCGCGATTCCACGACAACCCGCTGGTAACCGCATCAGGCGGCGTGCGGTTCTACGCAGGTGCCCCGATACGAACCGCGGAGGGCTTTGCCATCGGCGTGCTCTGTGCGATCGACAAGGTCCCCCGCCTCCTTGGAAAAGCGCAACTGGAAACGCTCCGAGAGCTGGCATCGTTGGTCGCCGACCAACTCGATTTGCGACTGGCGAATCGACGTCTCGCCCGCGAAGTCGCCGAACGCGAACGCACCGAGAACCATCTGCGGTCGATGAGCCGAACGCTGGAGCTGTCGAACCTGCGCCTGGATGCGGCGCTCAACAACTTCCTCCATGGGCTGTGCATGTTCGATGGCGACCGCAAGGTGGTGGTGTCGAATGCACGCTTCGCCGGAATCTACTCTCTCAGACCCGACGAAATCCGGTGCGGCGTTTCTTTGAGCGCGATCCAGTCGGCGTGCCGAGAACGCGGGACGTTCGTGGAAAGCTGGTCGGAACGCAGGCTTGGTCGATGTTCGGACGACATCTCCGAAGTGAGTTCGCTGCAAGACGGGCGGACGATCCTGGTGCGCTGTCAACCGGTCGCAGGTGGCGGCTGGATGACCGTGCACGAGGACATCACAGAGCGCTATCGCAGCGAACAGCAAATCGCCCATATGGCCCGCCACGATCTGCTGACCGGCCTGCTCAATCGCGGAGCCTTCCACGAAAGGATGGATGAGGCCTGTGCACGCCTGCGCCGCTGGGGTGAGACCTTCTCGGTCATCATGCTGGACCTGGACCGCTTCAAGCTCGTCAACGATTCGCTCGGACATCCGGCGGGGGATGCCCTGCTACGCGCGGTGGTCTCGCGGCTGAAGGCGTGCATTCGCGAAACGGATGTTCTGGCGCGGCTCGGTGGGGACGAATTCGCCGTGCTGCAGACAAGGACGAAAGACTCGTACAACGAGGCGGTGGCCTTCGCGGACCGGATCGTCAATTGCCTGATCGATCCGATCGAGATCGACGGGCATCAGCTCGTCATCAGCACCAGCGCGGGAATCGCGCTGGCCCCCCAACACGGCACGGATTCCGACGAGTTGATCAAAAATGCCGACCTCGCGCTCTATCGAGCCAAGGCGGCTGGCCGCAACGGATACGTCACCTTCGAAACCGCGATGAAGGACCGTGCCAATGCGCGCCAGCAACTGGAAGGAGAATTGCGACAAGCCATTCTGAATCGAGAGTTCGATTTGTACTATCAGCCACAGGTCGAAGCCAGGTCCGGGAGAGTGATCGGCGCGGAGGCGCTGCTACGCTGGCGCCACCCGAGGCGAGGCTTCGTGCCGCCGTCCGAGTTCATTCCGGTCGCGGAGGAAACCGGCCTGATCGAAAAGCTCGGCGAATGGGTCCTAAAGGAGGCTGCCGCCGAGGCCATTCGCTGGCCGGCCCCCATCAAGCTCGCGATCAATCTCTCTCCGGTCCAGTTGAGTCGCGGCAACTTGACCGACACTGTGACGCAAGCTCTGCGACTTTCGGGGCTGCCTCCAGAGCGCTTGGAGGTGGAGATCACGGAAAACGTGTTTCTAGAGGACGAAGTCAACAACCTCGCCGTCATTAGACAGCTGCGGTCCCTCGGGGTATCCGTGGCCCTGGACGACTTTGGGACAGGATATTCGTCGCTCAGCTATTTAACGAGATTTCCGTTCGATCAAATCAAAATCGACAAATTTTTCAGCATGAATCTGATCGAGCGAAGCGACTGCGCCACAATCGTCTCCTCGGTGATAACTCTGGCGCGAGGCTTGGGGATCTCCACCGTCGCCGAAGGCGTCGAAACAGTGCGTCAGTTCGAACTGCTGCGGGAGGCGGGCGTCGACTACTTCCAGGGATATCTGTTCGGTCACCCAGTTCCGGCTTCGGCGCTCAATTTCGGTGCCGCTCACGACATCACGCGCATCACGGAGGTCGCCTGACAATGATTCGATGTTTGCCGTTGCATGGACTGAAGCGCCGAGTTGAGGACGATTATACGCCCATTGCGGCTCCCCCGGAAACCGCCGATGACTGCCATTGACTGATAGGGAACGAATTCTCGTCAACAAACTGTCTTCTAACCGGTGCTCTGGATCTGATCAGGAAGGAGGCGGACTTCGAAGCGCGGGTCACCGTTGTCGGGCGGAATGATATTGTATGCGATCGGGGCGGACGCTGCGTCGACCATCCCAATCGAGATCCAGTGTGGCGACTTCAAAATGGCTGTTCTCGACCGACGGTAACTTCTCGGAATGTAATGACATGAATAATCGAAGTAGGTCTCGATAAGGTGCGGCCGCATCGCATCACTCCGGGTCTCGATGACTTGCATGCCCCGTCGCTGTCGATGCTTGCCTTGTCCCGGGTGCCCCGATCTGGCGGGTACGCCGCGGTCGGCGATGCGGCTCCGGCCTCCTCTTTAGGCCTTCAATTTCGTAGCGGGGGTAGAGCTCGATCGTCTTCTTGAGCGTTTTCACCCAAGCGTCGCCGTACCGCATGCTCACGCGTTGGATGACGCCCGGATCGTCGGAGCCCCCATGGCCCGTAATGAAATTCTCGACTTCGGGATGCATATTCGCGTGACGGGCTACGCTTTTGAAGCGGTGGCGCCAACCGTGATTGGGCTTGACCCCCGTAACGCCAAGACTGTTGACGACCCACTCCGCGAGCCGCTGGGCGATCTTCTGCCATTGCGGATGAGCCACCGTATCGCCCTCTGCCCTTCGCGGATCATAAAACAGGGGTAGCGACAAGCCCTCGCGCTCTCCGACGTAATTCAGCAGTCCCTGTTCGATCAGATGAGAGTGGACCGGTATCACCCGCATGTAGTCCCCCTTGGTCATCTCGGGGCGTAGATAGAAGCACCAGATCGCCGTCTCTGGATCTTGTCTTACGTCGGAGGGGAGGAGCGAAGTGATCTCGTTGACGCGGGCGCTCGTGTAGGCGCAGATCCATGGCACCCACCGCCGCGCCGCGCGGGTCTCGGCGATGGTCAGATGCGAGGGGTTTGCGAGCGTGGCCGTTAGGATTAAGACAGCCTGGGAATCGGTAAATCCCTTTTGATTGGATTCCTTCGTTCCCGTATCGGCGCGTCGGACGCGAATGCCCAGAAACGGATTGCTGGCGAGTTTCCGGCGTTCAACTATGAAGCTTGCGACTGCCTTCAGGGAGGCGAGCCAAACGTCCCGCACGGATTTTCGGGCGATACCCTTGGCGTCGACCAGGTGATCGACCCAACGATAGCCGTCGTCCGCCGTCATGCGTGCCAGGTCGGCGTGATTGACGAACTCGCAGAACTCTATGATTTTCGATCGCCACCGTCTGGCGGTAGGACCCGTCGCCCCGCCCTTGATCCCGGCGGATGTACAATAGAATTCGAAAGCTTCGAGGAAGTCGACCGAAGGTAACGGAGTTGGCGCGTACTTTGCGAGCAGGGGAGAGTCCGAATAGTCCAAGCGGGTCGCCCGATGCAGATCCCGGTAGGCTTCCCGACGCGCCTGTAGGAATAGGGGCAGAAAACGCCGCTGGTCCGCCTCGCTCACCTCGAAGCCGTTCCGGGCGAGGAAAGAGGCCATCTTGGCCTCGTCGTATTCCAGTTCTTCGAGATGCTCGTCGTCGGTCCGATCTCCCGTGTCGAGCCCCCAGGCGTGCCGGGGCGGCGGATTGGCAAGCTGCGCGTCCCGCGTCTGTTCGTGGACGAGTCGCTGCAATCCGCTCAGTTCGCGGGAGGTGAGGGCGCGAGGCGAGGAGACCCGACCGGCGTCCTGCGCGGCGTGGAGGCGTGCGGCCCAGTCTCGCTCCAGTTCGGCGCTTAGCTTGACGCAGGCGACATTCGCGGCCTTGAGGTCGGTCGTCCCCAAAGACCGCCAGACCTCACCCCGGCCGACGATCGCCCGGTATCGGGCCGGCACCTTCTTGCGCAGCCACCATACGTCGGACTTGTCGGACCCGTCTGCGCTCCTTTTCCGGACCGGTGACGGCATTTTCGGATTTCCCATGGTGGAGCCCCTTGGTGTAGCCCCAAGTCATGGAAGAACGCCTTATTTCACGGATAAAATTCGAACCATCAGTGGCTTAGGCGAAGGGGGTGGGGAGAATCCCTCCCTCTCCGCCACGACTTGCTCAGCGGCTGACCGGGAGGCGTGATGTCACGCTGCCGGCGGGACTTCGCCCAGCCGCGTCAGAATCAGTGGCTGGTCGGGCCTCGCGCGCGGTTGCCGGCACGCGAAGCGAGACAACGAACATCGACCGGGCCGCCCACGACGGCCCCGGCCTGCTCGAGGCCGCTCCTCAATCCGTCTGCAAGGAAATACTCGTCCTCCACGACAAGCACCCGGCGCTTCCGAAGCGCATGATCAGACATTCGCCGCCTCCTCCATGGTCGCGTTCGCCGAGACCGAAGGTGAAATGGTGCAATGGACGCCCGCGGCAAAAGTTCAAAGATTGTCCCGGGTCCGAAGCCGTCCCCGCCCGGCCTCCACAAGCCGCTCGGGCTCGAGACGCGCCTCGATCGGCCGGCCGAGGTCGGGTTTGAGCGGCGGTCACGGCGCGCGCAGCTTGCCCGGAGTCATGCCGGGAACTTCGCAGCGAGCAAGTGCGTCACGCGAGGCTCTGCGCTCGCGTGGAAATGGCGGATCGCATTCTGATCGATCCGATCCGCATTGGTGACGCGATCATGTTGCCGAAGATGCTCGAGCCATGACGCAACTTTGAACACCTCGACGAATCGTCCGCGCTCCGAGGTATCTTCGAACACGTCCCACGCATATGCGCCGTCACGCCGTCGCTGTCGGCTCAATTTTCGCATAGCCAGCAGGAAGGCGTCGCGCCTGTCCGCTGCGACATGGTACTCGACCGTAATCAGCACCGGGCCTTGATCGGCATCGGCATCGATGGCCAGCACCGGCGCGGGCCAATGCATCGAGGGTGCGAGATCGTGCTCGGCGCTGCCGCGCAGTTTCCAGCGCCACGTCACGGCGATGCCGACGACGGCGCCGACGGCCGCGGCGAAATGCGCTGCCGGCAATCCGAACGACGACGCCAACTGACCCCAGAGCGCGCTGCCGGCCGTCATCGCGCCGAAGAACACCGTGACGAACATCGCCAGGCCGCGGCCGCGCACCCAGTCCGGTAGCGCGACCTGAACGGAAACGTTGAGGTTGGCGAGAACCGCGATCCACGAAACGCCCGCGATGAAACAGGCCGCGGTCGCGAGTTCGACGCGTTGGACGCTGCCGAGCAGAACGAGGCTGACCGCTGTCCCGAGCGTGCCGGCCGCGACCAAGCGATCCGGCCCCAGCGCCGATTTCAACCCCTGCAACAGGAACGCGCCGACAATCGCGCCGAGGCCGATTGCGCCGAGCAAAATGCCGTACAGTTCCGGTCCCCCGGCGATGCGCGAGCGGGCGACAAGCGGCAGCAGCGCCCAATACGCGCTGGCGAAAAAGAAGAACGCGACCGCGCGCACCAGTGTGGCGCGCAGATCGAGATTGTATCGCGCGTGGCGAAAGCCGATCACGATCGCGCTGAACAACCGTTCCGGAGGCAGCGTCGCCGCGCGCTTGGCGGCGGGGCGCCACCACAGCAGCGCGCCGATCACCGCGAAATTGCTCAGCGCGTTGATCCAGAACGGCGCCGCGATGCCCGCGACGCCGATCACCACGCCGCCCAGCGCCGGGCCGATCGCCCGGCTGACATTGATGCCGACGCCATTGCTCGCCACCGCCGATGCGAGGTGCTCCTTGGGCACGAGATCCGGCACGATCGATTGCCAGGCCGGCGCCGCGAACGCCGCACCCGCGCCGAGCAGAAACGTGAACAGCAACAGCTGGAACGGGTTCATCAGCCCGAGCCAGACCAGCACCGCGCTCGCGGCCGCAAACACGGTGAGCACGATCTCGATCAGGATCAGGAAGCGCCGCTTGTCGACGATGTCCGCCAGCGCGCCGGCCGGGATCGCGAACAGGAACATCGGAAGGCTGGACGCGACTTGAACGAGCGAAACGGTCAGTGGATCGGCTTCCAGGCTCGTCATCAGCCAGCCGGATGCCGCGTTGTACATCCAGGTGCCGACGTTGGCGACGACGGTTGCGGTCCAGACCACCGTAAAGGCGGTGTGGCGGAACGCGATCCAGGGGGACGCCCGTGTTTCGGCCGTCATCGGGGGATCGCGTTCGACATTCGTCATCTGGTCCTCGATCGGTTGGATGAGCGAGACGGGGTATCCGGCGCGACGGAGACGGATCCGAGACAGACTATCCGGGCGGGGGCGGCGGGGATTGCAGGGTTCGGCTGCCGTTTGGACGATTGTGTTCAGTGGTCCGCTCGCCGAGCCACCCGAGCGTTCGGGTCGCGCCCGGGCGTTCCCTGGTCGGCGTGACGCCCTCAAGGCAAAGCGCGTTCGTGCAATCGGCGATGGGTCCGTCCAAGCGCGGTTCGGCACGAGGGGGCATGATCGCGACCAGACGCTTTGCGGCGCTCGTTCACGAACTCGGAGAGACACGATGTCGAAACTGGATATGTTGACCCCGGACAACAGTGCGATCGCGCTGATCGACTATCAGCCGGCGATGTATCAGGGCGTGCAGTCCCACGACCGGCTCGTCGTGTTCAACAACATCCAGATTCTCGCCAAGGCGGCGAAGCTGTTCAAGATCCCGACCGTGCTGACCACGGTGGCCAAGGATTCGTTCTCCGGCCCGTTCATGCCCGAAGTCACCGATCTGTTTCCGAGCCACGACATCATCGACCGCACCTCGATGAATTCCTGGCTCGACCCGAATTTTCGCAAGGCGGTGGCAGCGACCGGTCGCAAGAAGTTCGTGATCGCGGGACTGTGGACCGAAGCCTGCGTGATGTTTCCGACCCTCGATATGCTGAAGGAAGGCTTCGAGATCTACATCCCGGCCGACGCCTGCGGCGACCTGTCGGTGGAAGCGCACAACCGCTCGATGGAGCGGGCGATCCAGGCCGGCGCGGTGCCGATCACCTCGTGCCAGTATGCGTTCGAGCTGCAGCAGGATTGGGCGCGCAGCGAAACCTACGAGGGCATGATGGACATTCTGCGCGCGCACTCGCCCTACGGCATCCAGATCCGCTTCTCGAAATGGGCGCTCGGCGAGCACGCCTCCGAGGGCGGCACCAAGGCCGCGTAGCAGCCGTGCGGCGCGGAAACGCGCGATGAAGCTCTATCTGCTGTCGCTCGGCGCCGGCCTTCTGGTCGGCGTCATCTACAGCCTGCTCGACGTCCGCTCGCCGGCGCCGCCACTGGTGGCGCTGGTCGGGCTGCTCGGCATCCTGGCCGGCGAACAGATCGTCCCGGTGGCGCGGCAGATCATCGCCGGCCACGGCCTGGCCGCCGCCTGGCATCAGGCGAAATGCGCGCCGCACATGTTCGGATCGCTGCCGGGGCGAAGCGACCAGGCGCCGATGCAGACGGCGCGCCGCAATCCACCGGAGAAGACCTGATGACCGACGCGCCGGACCTCATCCTGCATCGCGGGCTGTTCACCACGCTGGATCGCGCCAACCCCACGGCGAGCGCGGTGGCGATCAAGGGCGGCCGCTTCGCCGCGGTCGGTCACGACCGCGACATCCTGCCGACGGCCGGGCCGTCGACGCGGGTGATCGACCTGAAGGGCCGGCGCGTACTGCCCGGGCTGATCGACAACCATCTTCACATCATTCGCGGCGGGCTGAATTTCAACATGGAGCTGCGCTGGGACGGCGTGCGCTCGCTGGCCGACGCGATGAACATGCTCGAGCGCCAGGTCGCAATCACGCCGCCGCCGCAATGGGTGCGCGTCGTCGGCGGCTTCACCGAACATCAGTTCGTCGAGAAGCGGCTGCCGACCATCGAGGAGCTCAACGCGGTGGCGCCGGACACGCCGGTGTTCCTGCTGCATCTGTACGATCGTGCGCTACTCAACGGCGCGGCGCTGCGCGCCGTCGGCTACACCCGGGACACGCCGGAGCCGCCGGGCGGCGAGATCACCCGCGACGCCAACGGCAATCCGACTGGGCTGCTGCTGGCGAAGCCGAACGCCAACATCCTGTACGCCACGCTGGCCAAGGGCCCGAAGCTGCCGTTCGACTACCAGGTCAATTCGACCCGGCATTTCATGCGGGAGCTCAACCGGCTCGGCGTCACCGGCGCGATCGACGCCGGCGGCGGCTTCCAGAACTATCCCGACGATTACGCGGTGATCCAGAAGCTCGACGACGAGGGGCTGCTGACGATCCGGCTCGCCTACAACCTGTTCACGCAGAAGCCGAAGGGCGAGAAGGACGATTTCCTGAACTGGACCAGGACCTCCAAATACAAGCAGGGCAACGACTACTTCCGTCACAACGGCGCCGGCGAGATGCTGGTGTTCTCCGCAGCGGACTTCGAGGATTTTCGCGTGCCGCGACCGGACATGCCGGCGGAGATGGAAGGCGAGCTTGAGGAGGTCGTCCGCGTCCTGGTGCAGAACAAATGGCCGTGGCGGCTGCACGCGACCTATGACGAGACGATCTCGCGCGCGCTCGACGTGTTCGAAAAGGTGAATCAGGATACGCCGCTGGAGGGGCTGCACTGGTTCTTCGACCACGCCGAGACGATCTCTGACCGCTCGATCGACCGCATCGCGGCGCTCGGCGGTGGCATCGCCGTTCAGCATCGCATGGCCTATCAGGGCGAGTATTTCGTCGAGCGCTACGGCATCGGCGCGGCGGAGGCGACGCCGCCGGTGAAGAAGATCCTCGACAAGGGCGTCAAGGTCTCGGCCGGCACCGACGCGACGCGGGTGGCGTCGTACAATCCGTGGGTGTCGCTGTCGTGGCTGGTCACCGGTCGCACCGTCGGCGGAATGCGCCTCACGCCGCAGCGCAATTGCCTCGATCGCGAGACCGCGCTGCGGATGTGGACCGAGAACGTCACCTGGTTCTCCAACGAAGAAGGCAACAAGGGCCGGATCGCAGTCGGCCAGCTTGCCGATGTCGTGGTGCCGGACCGCGACTACTTCGCCTGCAGCGAAGCCGAGATCGCCGACACGACATCGTTGCTGACGATGGTCGGTGGCAAGGTGGTGTACGGCGCCGGCGACTTCGCCAAGCTCGATGACACCGCGCCGCCGCCGGCGATGCCGGACTGGTCGCCGGTGCGGCGGTTCGGCGGCTATGCGGCCTGGGCGGACGACGAGTCCGGCGCAAAGGTCGCTGCGACGGCGATGCGGATGTGCGGCTGCGCCAATTCCTGCAACGTCCACGGCCACGACCACGCCACGGCGTGGTCGAGCAAGCTGCCGATCGCCGATCTCAAGAGCTTCTGGGGAGCGCTCGGCTGCGCCTGCTGGGCGGTGTGACAGCCGGGGGGACGCGGCTCGCAGACGATGCAGACGAGAAGAAGCGGAGCCGGGCTCCGCTTCTTCGGCGTGGTGTCGGTGTTATTCCTTCACGAAAGCGAGCAGATCCGCGTTCAGAACGTCGGCATGGGTGGTGAGCATGCCGTGCGGAAAGCCCGGATAGGTCTTCAGCTTGCCGTTCTTCAGCAGCTTGACCGAGAGCTTCGCCGAATCGTCGATCGGCACGATCTGGTCGTCTTCGCCATGCAGGACGAGGGTCGGTACGGTGATCGCCTTGAGGTCGTCGGTCTGGTCGGTCTCGGAGAACGCCTTGATGCCGTCGTAATGCGCCAGCGCGCTGCCCATCATGCCCTGGCGCCACCAATTGTTGACGACGCCCGTCAGCGTCTTCGCGTCCGGGCGGTTGAATCCGTAGAACGGGCCGGCGGGAACGTCGAGGAAGAACTGGGCGCGATTGTCGGCGAGCGCCTTGCGGAAGCCGTCGAACACTTCGATCGGCAGGCCGCCGGGGTTGGTCTCGGTCTTGAGCATCAGCGGCGGCACGGCGCTGACCAGCACCGCCTTGGCGACGCGGCCGTGCGGCTCGCCGAACTTGGCGACATAGCGCGCGACTTCGCCGCCGCCGGTCGAATGGCCGATATGCACGGCGTTCTTGAGGTCGAGATGCTCGGCGACGGCGAAGGCGTCGGCGGCGTAGTGATCCATATCGTGGCCGAGTTCGACCTGCGACGAGCGGCCGTGACCGCGGCGATCATGCGCGACGACGCGGTAGCCTTGCGCGACGAAGAACAGCATCTGCGCGTCCCAATCGTCGGACGACAGCGGCCAGCCGTGATGGAACACGATCGGCTGAGCCTGCTTGGGGCCCCAATCCTTGTAGTAGATATCGACGCCGTCCTTTGTCTTGACGTATCCGCTGCTCATCGAGTGGTCTCCTTTGCGGGTGGGATGTGGATGTTGCGCCGGGGCGCTGCTGGACGACAACGCGACAGCGGTGGCTCCGATCATGATGTCTCTGCGGGAGAGGGCATGGAGGAGGCCTGCGTGATCACCGCGCCCCTCCAGCCGTGGCCGACCCGCACGACCGGTTCCTGAATCGCGACCGGTGCGATCCGTGTCGCCGCGAGGAGCGACGTCGTCGGATTCTGCGCGGCGACAACCGTAGTGCCCTTCTTCAGCAACAACGGAATGACGAGCCGGCAGCTCGGCCCCTCGGCCCGGGCGCCGCGGACGACGAGGGCAGGGACAGGGAGTCGATCATGGTTCAGGCTCCGCGTTGAGCGCTCTCGGAGAAAGGCTTACGTCATCGCCTCGAACCGGCTCTTGTCGGTTCATACCACGATTTGGACGATAGCGCCGTGACGCGTTGAATCGAAGGCCCCGCGGTCAATGCGAGCGGGGCAGCGAGAACTGGAAGCGGGCGCCGTGCGGCTTGATCGAGCTTGCCCACAGCCGGCCGCCATGCGCTTCCACGATCGACTTGCTGATCGACAGCCCCATGCCCATGCCTTGCGGCTTTGTGGTCACCAGCGCCTCGAACATCTGATCGATCCAGTTCTCGTCGAAGCCGAGCCCGTTGTCGGTGACGCTCACCACGACCTCGTCCGCGTCGCCGATCGCGCTGGCGACCGTCAAGGTGCGCCGTCCCTCGATCGCCGTCATCGACTCGATCGCGTTCATGCTCAGATTGAGCAACACCTGCTGGAGTTGCACCTTGCTGCCGACGACGACGGCGTCGCTCTCGGTCAGCCGCGTCTCGAGGTGGATGTTGTTCTGGCGCAATTCGCTCTGCAGGATCGTCAGGATCTCGCGCGCGACCGCGTTGATGTCGACCGGCGACATCGGCGGCGTCGATTTCACCGCGAGCCCCCGAATGGTCTGCACCACCTCGGCGGCCCGCCGTCCGTTCTCGATGACCCGGCGGGCGGCGCTCTGGGCCTCGGCGATCGACGGCTGTTCGTTGCCGAGCCAGCGCAGGCAGACGTCCGCATTGGTGATGATCGCCGTCAGTGGCTGATTGATCTCGTGCGCGATCGAGATCACCAGTTCGCCGATCGCCGTCAGCCGCGACATCCGCATCAGGTCCGACTGTGATTTCTGCAGCGCCTCGACCAGCGCGTCCTTCTCTTCCAGGAAGGCGTTCTTCAGCGAGATCGCGGCCTGCGACGACAGCAGCTTCAGCACCGACAGTTTCGCCGGGGTGAAAACGCCGGGGGCGAGATCGTTCTCGAGGAAGATGACGGCGATCAGCTTGTTGCGCTTCATCAGCGGGAGGCAGAGCACGGAGCGCGATGCCGCTTTGACGACGTAGGCGTCGTCGCTGAACGGGCTGTACTGCGCGTCGTCGATGGTGATCGGCTCGCCGGTGCGTGCGGCGAGATTCACCATCGAGGTCGGCAGTTCGTCCGCCGAGGCGATGTCGTCGCGCAGCAGGACCTGGATGCCCTGGTCGCCGGTGCGCGCTTCGGCGCGGATCGCCAAGGCGTCTCCCTGCGGAAGGATCAGCAGGCCGCGCTGGGCGCCGGCATGCTCCAGCACCAGGGTCATCAGCGTTTCCATCAGGCGGTGAACGCCGGGTTCACTGGAAACCGCCTCGGAGGTCTTCACCACCGCGGCCAGATCGAAGCTCTCGGCGATGCTGAGCGGCATCTGCGCGGTCGCCGGCAGCGTCGCGGCCAAGTCGGGATGGGCCCGATCGAGCTGCTCCACCTTGGCGGAGGCGCCCCATTGACGATAGCAGTCGCGGGCCCTGACGAGATGAGCTTGCGCGGCGGTGTCGAAGCCCTGCTGGTGGCAGAACCTCGCCGCAAGTTCGTGAGCGATGGCCTCGACCTGCGACACCCGGACCCGGCGCGACGACGCGACCGCCTGCTGATAGAGTTGCATCGCCTCGTAAGGTCGATTCTGCAGCCGTGCGATTTCGGCGGCGAGCAGCGCCGTCGCGCTCTTGTAGTTGCCCGGATTGTGCACTTCCCAGGCGGCCATCCGTCGATGCGCTTCCGCAAGCCGCTGCTCGAGTTCCGCGCGCGGTTCGGGCGGGCTCGGCGATTCGGCAAGGGCGGCGCTGATCACGCCCACATAGAAGTGGAAGATCGAATATTCGTGATGGCCGACCGTGGTCCACAGCAAGGGTTCGGCTTTGAGCAGCGCAACGAACGCCACAGAATAGTCTCCGGCGAAGTAGCAGGCCTGCATCTTGCGGATCCAGAACCAGCACAGAGCGATGTCGAGACTGCGGTTGGCGGCGAGTTGCCGCTCGAACGCCTCCTCGTCGAATCCCTCGCTGTTCAGCGAGCCGATGGCGACGGTCTCGTTGCGCAGCGATTTGACGAACTGCAGCTGCGTCGTGATGATGTGGACGATCAGGCCGAATTTCGCCCGATGCATCAGCGCTAGCCGGGCGCCGGCCTCGACCTCGACTTCATCGAGGGGATCGCCGGCCGATAGCCGATTGGTGATCAGCGTGCACGACGAGAAACCCGCATAGGTCAGATCGCCGGTCTCGATCGCTTCCTCGAAGGCGAGGCGCAGATAGGGCTGCGCCTCGTGCAGCGGCCGCGCCCAGGGCAGCACGTGCGCGCCGTAGGTCAGGTGGACGCGGGCCTTGTAGTGCCCGAGGCCGCGCGTCTCGACCAGCCGCAACCCGAGATCGCCGAAGCGGAACGCCGCGTCGTAGTCGCCGAAGCAGGGGCCGACCACCATTCCGAGATAGGCATAGGCCAGGGCCGAGGCGTCGCAATTGCCGTGCTGGACGCTGATATTGGCCATCCGGCACAGCAGCAGGCAGACCAGATTGAGATCGGTGAAGAACGCCGGCGCCAGCGCCGCGCTCATCACCGCCAGCGGCGCGGCGCGCGACTGGTCGGTGATGGTCGGCAGGTCGATCAGCGAATCGATGGGGCGGCTGCCGAGCCGCTGCACCAGCAGCTGATATTCGGCGCCCGCTTCCGCACGATCGGGGTGCCGCGGCCAGACGATGCCGGAATCGCGCAGATTGGCGAGGCAGGTCTCGATGGCGCGGTCGCTGCGGTCGGTCGCGGTGTAGAGCGTGATCTGCAGCGCGACCACGAACGCCTTGGTGTGGGCGTCCGGCGCCCGGCCGACCAGGTCGTGCAGCCGGGCCTCGGCCTCGACCATCGCGCCGGTCAGGAATTCGCATTCGGCGCGCTGGTACTCGACCTCGAAGACGAGGTCGGCGTGCCGCGTCCACCGCTGTTCGCCGAGCATCGCCAGCGCGGTGGTGAAATAGACATGCGCCGAGCTGTAGGCGATCGCCTTCATGGCGGCGCGACCCGCTTCGCGGTTGAGCCGCGCCACCGCGAGCCGCTCGGACTCCGTCTCGATCAGCGCGGCGCCGAGATTGTAGTGATTGACGATGCGAAACAGCGCGTCCGGCCAGGCCGGGATGCTGGTGGCGAAATGGCGGGCGATCTCCAGATGCGCCGCGGGCAGGTCGGCCGGGTCGATCAGTCGGTAGGCGGCTTCCCTGACCCGGTCGTGAACGAAGCGATAGTCGTCGTCGGCGCGCAGCACCAGTTCGTGCGCGACCAGCTCCTGCAGTCCGTCGTGAACCTCGTCGCTCGCCATGTCGCTGAGCCGCGCCAGCAGCGCGGCGTCCGCGCTCATGCCGAGGCAGGAGAAGATCCGCACGATCGCACGCGTCCGCGCCGGCAGCCGATCCAGCTTGCGGCTCATCAGGTCGAGCACGTTGTCGGTGAAGCCCTTGCCTTCGATCAGATCGACGTTCCAGGTCCAGCGTTGCCGGGACGCGTCGAAACCAACGAGCTGTTCATTTAGCAGCGAGGAGAAGAACTGGATGGCGAAGAACGGGTTGCCGCCGGTCTTGCGGTGGATCAGCGCCGCCAGCGGCGCGACCTCGTCGGGTTCGCAGCGCAGCGCGTCGGCCACCAGGGCCCGGATGTGGACCTGGTCGAGCGGCGCCAGATGGATCTCCTCGATGTGCGACTGGCTCGAGCGGATGCTCTCGAGTACCTTGCTCAGCGTATGTTCGGGATCGATCTCGTTGTCGCGATAGGCGCCGACCACCAGCAGATGATTGGCCTGGGGATCGTTGGCAAGCCGGATCAGGAATTCCGATGTCGCCTTGTCCATCCATTGCAGATCGTCGAGGAACAGCAGCAGCGGATGTTCGGGGCGGGCGATCGCGGCCACGAAGCGGCCGAGCACGGCCTGGAACAGGCTGCGTCTCTCCTGCTGCGGCATTTCGCGGAGCGCCGGCTGATCGCCGATCACCAGCGACAGATCCGGCACCAGATTGACCATCAGCTCGCCGTGGTCGCCGAGCGCCGCCTGCAGCGAGGTCCGCCACCGCGCCAGCGCCTCACTGTCCTGGCCGAGGATCTGGCGTACCAGCGAGTGGAACGCCTGCGCCAGCGTGGCGAACGGAATGTCGCGCTTGTACTGATCGAACTTGCCCGAGATGAAGCAGCCGTTGCTCGGCGTCAGGCTCTTGCGAAGTTCCTTGACGGTCGAGGATTTTCCGGCGCCGGAGTAGCCGGAAATCAGCACCCATTCGGTCACGCCGGTCGAGGCGGCGCGATGATAGGCGGCGAGGATCGCGTTGATCTCGGCATCCCGGCCGTACAGCTTCTCCGGCATGCGGACAACGCCAGAGGCGTCGTGCGTGGTCAGCCGGACGCCCGCGGTGTGGCCTCGGCTTTCCCAGGCCGCGAGGCAGGCGCGCAGATCCCGCTCGACACCGGCCGCGGTCTGGTAGCGGTCGTCGGCCGATTTCTCCAGCAGCAGAAAGATCAGGCGTTCGATCGCGGCGGTCGCCGCGCCGGCGGCCGGCAGCGGATTGGGGCGGCGCGCGATGTGATGGTGAATCCACTGGCCGGGATTGGACGCATGAAACGGCAGGCTGCCCGAGGCCAGCATCTGATACAGGATGATGCCGAGAACATAGAGGTCGCTGCGGCTGTCGACGGAGCGATTGACCCGTCCGGTCTGTTCCGGCGAAATGTAGATCGGTGAACCGGGTGGCGCGTCGTGGGGCGCGAGTTCGCGGCGCTCCCGGCGCGAACGCGATGCACCGCCGAGACCTGTGAGCCAGACGCGATCCGCTGCGTCGATCCAGATCGTATCGGGGCGCAGATTGCGATGCACCAGGCCGTGATCGTGGATGTGGCCCAGCGCCTGCGTCACTCCGATCGCGCGGCGCAGCAGACTCGGCACCGATGCCGGATGTCCGAACGATTCCGCCAGCGGCCGTGCGCCGTGATCGTCGACCACCAGCGCCGGGCGGCCCTGCGCCGACACCATCTCGTGCGGACGAACGACGAGGCCAGGATCGAGGCTGCGGGTCAGCTCGAACTCCCGCTCCAGTCGCTGCAGCGCGCACGGTTCGGAGGCCTCGGCGATCAGCAGCAGACGCGGCTGCGCCGCGCCGTTCCTGATCCGGTAGACGCCAAAATCCGCATTGCGCGTCACGAAGTCGAGCGGAGCGGTAATGGTCTTCACGACACTGCTCCGCGCGTGAGGAAGGGTCCGGTCATCGATGGGACGGGCCGGCGCCCGCTGACAATGCCTGCTGGATGCAATGTACCAGCGTCTGCGCATCGAACGGCTTGCTCAGGAATCCCAGCGCCCCGAGCGCGCGGGCGCGCGCCTCGATCCGCTCGTCGGGGAATGCGGTGATGAAGACCACCGGCGGCGCCCTGCAATCGGCGACCAGCTTGGCATAGAGGTCGAGGCCGTTGAGACCCGGCATCTGGACGTCGGTGATCAGACAGCCGGCGGACGCATCGACATCCGACTCGAGAAATTGTTGTGCGGACGCGAAGCCGCGGGCTCGATGCCCGAGCGAGCGAACCAGTCCCTCGATGGCGATCCGAACGTTCTCGTCGTCGTCGATCACCGCTACGATCTTGCCGATGGTCATTTCGGCCATCCTCAAGGGTGATGCAGCGCGATCCGACGTCACGGAACAGTGCGGCAGAGTCCGGGGCCTTATAAGTCATACGATGGTGTTACGTCGGATCTCGCGAGGGCGCGGCGATCAATTCGGCCATCCGCACCAGGTCGGCGAACGAGCGGGCGCCCATCTTCTTCATCACGCGCCCGCGATGAATCTTGACGGTGATCTCGCTCAAACCGAGATCGGCGGCGACGTTCTTGTTGAGCGACCCGGCGGACACCATGTCGAACACCTGCTTTTCGCGCGGCGTCAGCGCCGCGTAGCGCTTCAGGACGTCTTCGCGGCGGCCGTCACTCTCGCGCCGCCGTTGGTCCAGCGCGATCGCCGCCGACACGGCGTCCAGCATTTCCTGGTCGCGAAACGGCTTGGTCAGAAAGTCGACGGCGCCGGCCTTCATACCACGGACAGTCATGGGCACATCGCCGTAGCCGGTCATGAAAATCACCGGAATACGGATGTCGAGCTTGGTGAGCATGGCTTGCAGGTCGAGCCCGCTGGTGCCCGGCAATCGCACGTCGAGGATCATGCAATTGGCGTCGTTCGGAACGCCGGCCGTGAGCAGATGCTGTGCCGATTCGAACGAGATGACGTGGTTTCCGATAGACCTGAACAAGCCGTCCAGTGCGTCCCTGATGCCGGCGTCGTCATCGACGACGACGATCAATGGGCTGGATGATGCTGTCATGCGGGCCTTGTAGACGATCCTTGCGTCATTTCAGAACCTTATTCCAGCCGGCGTCTGATGCCAATCGGCCCCGCGGGCGGCTCGCACAAGGCCAGACAAGGTGCCGCATGCCGGCTCGACGATAAACCTTGGTTTGCTACGGCCGAAACCAATGCAGGCCGCGACGGCACGTTGGTCGGACTATCGGACGGCGACCGAGGCATAGTCTGGTGTCGCTCCATGGCAATGGTCCGCGTGTATACGATATTCGGGGATGAGGAGTTCAGGCCGATGCAGCGCCTCACGACGAGCGGAGATCGGCCGAGCACGGCGAGGGCGTTTGTGTACCTGACGCAAATCCTTCAGAAGGCCGCCGAAACGGTCGAGCGCGACCCGGCCCTCGCGCGGTGTTGCATCGAACGTGCCGTGGCGTTGCTTCGGGACGTGCAGGCGCGACACGAACTGATCGACGAAGTGCCTCCCGAGACGCTCGACCATCCCGGCCTGGCGCGCTGGCAATTGAACCGGGTGGTCGCGCATGTCGAGCAGAACATCGACCGCAGCCTGCGGATCAGGGATCTGGCCCAGCTCATCGATCTCAGTGCCAGCCACTTTGCGCGGGTATTCCGTCGGAGTGTCGGCGTTGCGCCTCGCAACTTCGTGCTGGAGCGCCGGGTCGCGCGGGCCAAGTTATTGATGCAGACCTCCGAATTGCCGCTGTCGGAAGTCGCGCTGGCCTGCGGGCTGAGCGACCAGGCTCATCTCTCCCGAATATTCCGGCGCTTCACCGGCATGCCGCCGAACGCCTGGCGGCGCCAGCGGCGAGATCGCGAGTCTCAAGACGATGGAGAGCTGGCTTCGAAGCCGATCAGCAGGGCGGTGGCCGACTCACAGCCGTCGCGGACGACCCGGTTCAACCGAAGTACCGGAGCCGAGCGCGCGGCCACCTCGAAACTCGCTTAAACGAGGTTAAGACTTGATGAATGCGAGCCGGTCGGTGTCGAGCACGTCGGTGTTGACCTTATCGGCGTGCGTGGCCGCTGCCTATCGCCCCCTCACGACCGGGTGTGTGGTCGACGGTGGGATCACGGCGTTCCGTCGCTAGCCCTGTGGCCGCACCAATGCCGCCGGCAGAGCACGATCGAATGATTGGCGCTTTGGCCGATATTGGCTTAAAGGAAGCCAACCTCCCGTCATCGCCGGCCGCTTGCGGCTGTGCATCGCCGCGGCATGCCGCGTGGATCCGCTGGGTCCCGGGACTTCCCATTCGGCGTCATCGCCCAGAAGGTCTCTATCCGTGCCATTCTCGACCACTCTCCCGCCGCTCGCCCGAGCCCTGGCGGAGCGCCATTATTCCGAAGCCACGCCGGTGCAAAGCGCGGTGCTGGCGCCCGATGCCGCGGGCCGCGATCTGCTGGTGTCGGCGCAGACCGGCTCCGGCAAGACCGTCGCCTATGGCCTGGCCATCGCGCCCGATCTGCTCGGCGAGGCCGAGCGCTTCGAGCCGGCCGCCGCGCCGCTGGCGCTGATCGTGGCGCCGACCCGCGAACTCGCGCTGCAGGTGCATCGCGAACTCGGCTGGTTGTACGGCGCCACCGGCGCACGGGTGGTGTCCTGCGTCGGCGGCATGGACCCGCGCCGCGAGCAGCGCGAACTGGCCGAGGGCGCGCATATCGTGGTCGGCACGCCGGGGCGGCTGTGCGACCATCTGCGCCGCAACCGGCTCGACGTCTCGCAATTGAAGGCCGTGGTGCTCGACGAGGCCGACGAGATGCTCGATCTCGGCTTTCGCGAGGACATGGAGTTCATCCTCAAGACCACGCCCGACAGCCGCCGCACGCTGCTGTTTTCGGCGACGCTGCCGCGCGGCATCATCGCGCTGGCCAAGACCTATCAGCACAACGCGTTCCGCGTCGAAGTCGCCGGCCGCGAAGGCGGCCACGCCGATATCGAATATCGCGCCATCCGGATCGCGCCGAACGATGTCGAACACGCGGTGGTCAACACCCTGCGCTACGTCGAATCGCCGACCGCGATCGTGTTCTGTGCCACCCGCAGCGGCGTGACCCATCTGCAGACCGCGCTGCTGGAGCGCGGCTTCTCGGTGGTGGCGCTATCGGGCGAGCTCACCCAGAACGAGCGCACCAACGCGCTCAACGCGCTGCGCGACGGCCGCGCCAGGGTCTGCGTCGCCACCGATGTCGCCGCCCGCGGCATCGATCTGCCCAATCTCGGCCTGGTCATCCACGCCGATCTGCCCAACGATCCGGAAGTGATGCAGCATCGCTCGGGCCGCACCGGGCGCGCCGGCAAGAAGGGCATCAGCGTTCTGTTGGTGCCGCCGGCGCGGCGGCGACGCGCCGAATCGCTGCTCGGCCTCGCCGGCATCGAAGCGATCTGGGGCACCGCGCCGCAGGCCGACGAGATCCGCGTGCTCGATCAGCAGCGCATGATGCAGGATGCGCTGTTCACCGAGGAGACCACGCCCGACGATCAGGCGTTGGCGCAAGCGCTGCTCGCCGAGCGCTCTGCCGAGGAGATCGCGGTCGCGTTGGCGCGGCTGTATCGCGCCCGGCTGCCGGCCCCGGAGGACATTCTCGATCCGGGCGAACGCCCGGCCCGCGGCCGCGACGATCGCGCCCCCGCCAAGGGTGCGCGGGCGCCACGCGAGGAGCGCGACTATGGTCCGCGCGACCCCGGTTCGCGGGCGCGCCCGGGCAAGGCCGGGCAGAAACATGCGATCACCGACGGGGTCTGGTTTCGCGCCGCGATCGGCAAGCGCAAGAACGCCGAGGCGCGCTGGCTGCTGCCGATGATCTGCCGCCGCGGCGGCATCGATCGTCAGGCGATCGGCGCCATCCGGATCCTCGACACCACCACCGAATTCGAGATCGCGGCCGCGGCCGCGGTGGACTTCGCCGCGCAGATCAAGCGTCCGGACAAGGACGACAACATCCGGATCGAGCCCTTGATCGGCGCCAAGCCGATCGAAGCGGGCGCCGAGCGAGCCTTGTCCAAGCCGCATGGCGGTCAATTGTCCGAACGCGAGACGCGCCGCAGCAAGCGGCCCGATTCGTGGTCGCCGCAGATCGAACCGCTGGCCGACCCGCGCCCGCCACGCGCCGGCAAGGATGCGGGGTTCAAGGACGCCGGATTCAAGAAGAAGCAAGTCTTCAAGAAGGATGGCTTCAAGCCGGAAGGTTTCAAGCAGGACGGCTTGAAGACGAAAAAGTCGCGTGACGACAAGCCGGCCTATGTCAGCAAGGCACGCCGTGCCGATCCGTCGGCGCCCAACCCGGGCTTCAAGAAAAAGCCCAAGAAGAAGTTTCGCGACTGACAGGACGCCAACTACGCGACGCCATGCGTGCCGCGGGCGAGGAAGAACAGTTCGACCAGCCGGCCCTTCTTGCCGGCGAGGGCGAAGATGCATTCCGGCACTTCGGCGTCGAGTTCCGGCACCGAGATCCGCGCGATGCCGTCGGTCCGGCTCGAGCCCTGCTCCCACATGAAACCGATGCCGAGCTGATTGGCGACGGCTTCGAGAATCCCTTCGCGGGTGTTGACGATCAGTGACGGCGCCGGGCGCAAGCCCTTGTCGCGGAAGGCGCGGTCGACCGTGCGTTGCGTCGAGGAGTCGCGCGACCGGAACACCAGGGGATATTGCGTCAGTTCGGCGATCCCGACCTGCTCGCGCCCCTGCAGCGGATGGTCCGGGTGGCACAGCGCGACGACGCGCTGCGCGAGACAGATTTCGCGGCGAAAGCGCTTGTCCGCCGGCACCTCGGGCAGCACGCCGATATCGACGCGCTGTTCGACCACGGCCGCGACGATCGCCGACCAGCTCCCGATCTCGATCGCCACCTGCACTTTCGGATACAGCCGCTTGAACGCGGCGATCAGCGCCATGCCGGGCATCGAATTGCCGAGGCCGACGCGCAGTTCGCCGCCGGCCAGTTCGCCGCGCTGCTGCAGGATCGACAGCGCGTCGGCTTCCACCGCCTGCATCTTGCTGGTCGCGCCGTAGAGCTGGCGGCACAGCGAGGTCGGGATCAGGCTCGAACCGTGGCGCTCGAACAGCGCCACGTCGAATTCGGCCTCCAGCTCGCGCACCGATTGGGCGACGGCCGATTGCGACACGCCGATGTGCCGCGCGGCCGCGGCAAAGCTGCCGGTCTCGAATACGGCGTTGATTGCGCGCATTCGCGCCGATGTCAGGGCCATGCCGGCAAGGTGCTCCCCGGCCGTGGCGGCCATCGTCTTCGTGACAAGGTCGCGCGCCTCGAAAGGAAATGTCGCGGAGAGCATAAGCAAAGCTGTTGACTGTTATGTGACTGTCAGGGGGCGCCCTTACCCACGTGCTTATCGATCGCAATCGAGGAGCAGGCGGTATGGCGAGAATCGAACTCAGTGCGATCCGCAAATCCTTCGACGCCACCGACGTGCTGAAGGGCGTCGATCTGACGATCGAGGACGGCGAATTCGTCTCGCTGGTCGGGCCGTCCGGCTGCGGCAAGTCGACCCTGTTGCGGATCATCGCCGGGCTCGAACCGCAGACCTCCGGTGCCGTGACGATCGGCGGACAGCCGGTCGATGGCGTGCGGCCGAGCCAGCGCAATCTCGCCATGGTGTTCCAGTCCTACGCGCTGTATCCGCATCTCAGCGTCTACGACAACATCGCGGTGCCGCTGCGGATGAAGCGGCTGTCGACGCTGGAGCGGCTGCCGGCGCTCGGCCGGCTGCTGCCGAACCGCCACCGCATCGAGCGCGAGATCCGCGGCGAGGTCGAGCGCGTCGCCGCCCAGCTCGAACTCTCGGCCTATCTCAAGCGCAAGCCCGGCCAGCTCTCCGGCGGCCAGCGCCAGCGCGTTGCGGTCGGCCGCGCCATCGTGCGGCAGCCGGTGGCGTTCCTGTTCGACGAGCCGCTGTCCAATCTCGACGCCAAGCTGCGCGTCCACATGCGCGCCGAAATCGCCCAGCTGCATCGCCGGCTCGGCACCACCTTCGTCTACGTCACCCACGACCAGGCCGAGGCGATGACGATGTCCGGCCGGATCGCGGTGATGATCGGCGGCGAACTGGTGCAGGTCGGCCGCCCCGCCGAGGTCTACGACAACCCGCGCGACATCCGCGTCGCCGAATTCGTCGGCAGTCCCAAGATCAACGTGTTTCCCGGTCACATCCGCACCGACGGCGCTGTCGAAATGCTCGGGCATTCGCTCGGCGTCGCAGTCCCGGGGATGGCGCGGCCCTGCCGGATCGGCATCCGCCCCGAACGGATCGAGCTCGGCGCCACGGGCGCGTTCGCCGGCGCCGTGGTGCATGTCGAAAACATGGGCGCCGAAGCCTTCGTGCATCTCGGTGTCGACGGCATGCCGACCCCGGTGCTGGCGCGGATCGGTGACGTTCGCGCGTTGCCGCCGCTCGGCAGCAGCACGCGGTTCGGCGTCCCGCCCGACGCCATTCGGCTGTTCGATGCCGCCGGCAAACGGATCGAGACCAAGCCGCCGGCAGCGACGCATCGCGCGCGGGAGGTGGCCAGTGTCTGACGCCGCCTCCACCCTCGGCACGCTTCCGCTGGCGCGGCCGGCTTCCGCCGTCGCCGCCCGACGCTCACCGCGGCTCGGCCATGCCGCCGCCTATGGGCTGGTCGGGCCCGCCTTCGTGCTGATGCTGCTGATGCTGCTCGGGCCGCTCCTCGGCGTCATCGCGCTGTCGTTCACCGACTACCAGCTCGGCGCGCCGTCGCTCGGCTGGATCGGGCTCGCCAATTATCAGGAGATGTTCGCCGACAAGGTGTTCTGGATCTCGCTGGCCAATACGCTGACCTATGTGGTGATCGTGGTGCCGGGCGCAGTCGCGCTCGGGCTCGGCGTGGCGCTGCTGATCCAGAGCGGCGCCGGGCTGCGCGGCTTCTATCGCATGGTGTATTTCCTGCCGGTGATGGCGACGCTGATCGCGATGGCGATCGTCTGGGAATTCATGCTGCATCCGCAATTCGGGCTGGTGAACGGGCTGCTGCGCAGCGTCGGGCTGCCCGCGCATGGCTGGCTGCAGGACCGCAACACGGCGCTGTTCTCGCTGTGTGTGATCGGCATCTGGCAGGCGCTCGGCTTCAACATGGTGCTGTTCCTCGCCGGCCTGGTCTCGATCCCGAAATCGCTCTACGACGCCGCCGAGATCGATGGCGCCGGCAGCGCCTGGTCGCGGTTCAGGCTGGTGACCTGGCCGCTGCTCGGGCCGGTCACGGTGTTCGTCGTGGTAATCACCGGCATTCGCTCCTTCCAGGTGTTCGACACCGTGCACGTCCTCACCAAAGGCGGGCCGTCCAAATCCACCGAAGTGCTGATCCACACCATGTACATGGAAGGCTTCGAGTTCTTCCGCTCCGGCTATGCCGCGGCGCTGACCGTGGTGTTCCTGGTGTTCGTGCTGGCGCTGACCCTGGTCAAGGCCCGCCTCGCCGCCCGACAGGTGCACACATGATCGACGCGCTGAAGCCGAACCCCTGGGCGGTGCTGCGCCATGTCGTGCTGCTGTGCGGGGCGCTGGTGGTGCTGACGCCGTTCATCTGGATGATCTCGACTGCGTCGAAGCCGCCGGCCGAGATCTACACCAGCGACGTGCATCTGATCCCGCATCACTTCGCCCTGTGGGACAATCTGCAGGAGGCCTTTGCCAAGTCCAATCTCGGGCGCTTCCTGCTCAACGGCCTGATCGTCACGGTGTCGATCTTCGCGCTGCAGGTGCTGGTCGCCTTGCCGGCGGCCTATGCGCTGGCGAAGCTGCGCTTCGTCGGGCGCAAGACGTTGTTCGCACTGGTGCTGTTCGGCATTCTGATTCCGCCGCAGGCGACCGCGATCCCGGTGTTCCTGCTGCTGCACCAGATCGGCGCGCTCGACAGCTACGCGGCGCTGGTGCTGCCCTTCACCATCTCGGTGTTCGGCATCTTCCTGATGCGGCAGTTCTTCATGACCGTGCCCGACGATCTGATCGACGCTGCGCGGATGGACGGCATCTCCGAATTCGGCATCGTCTGGCGGGTGATGCTGCCGACCGCGATCCCGGCGGTCACCGCCTTCGGCATCTTCTCGGTGGTCGCCCACTGGAACGACTACTTCTGGCCGCTGATCGTGCTCAACAGCGAGCAATTGCGGACGCCGCCGCTCGCGGTCGCGCATTTCCGCAACGCCGAGGCCGGCACCAATTACGGCCCGCTGATGGCCGCGGCGCTGGTGATCATCACGCCGCTGGTCGTGGCCTTCCTGCTCGCCCAGCGCCGGTTCATCGAAGGCATCACGATGACCGGCCTGAAATAACGACGTCCCTCACACACAAGGAGATCGATCATGTTGCGAACCTGGATGGCAGCGGCGGCTTTCACGCTCGCCGCCGGCTGCGCTCACGCGCAGACGCAGACCGAAGTCGTGCTGCAATATCCCTATCCGGAGCTGTTCACCGAGACCCACAAGCAGATCGCGGCCGAATTCGCCAAGGTGCATCCGGAAATCAAGGTGACGTTCCGCGCGCCTTACGAATCCTATGAAGAAGGCACCCAGAAGGTGCTGCGCGAGGCGGTCACCAATCAGGTCCCCGACGTCACCTTCCAGGGCCTGAACCGCGTCCGCGTGCTGGTCGACAAGAACATTCCGGCCGAACTCGACGGCTACATCGCCGCCGAAAAGGATTTCGACAAGCAGGGCTTCCACCAGGCGATGTACGACATCGGCACCGCCAGCGGAAAGGTCTACGCGCTGCCGTTCGCGATCTCGCTGCCGATCGTCTACGTCAATGTCGATCTGGTGAAACAGGTCGGCGGCGATCCGAACAATCTGCCGACCAGCTGGGACGGCCTGATCGACCTCGCCAAGAAGGTCAAGGCGCTCGGCCCGGACTATAACGGCATCACCTATGCGTGGGACATCACCGGCAACTGGCTGTGGCAGGCGCCGGTGTTCGCCCGCGGCGGCACCATGCTGAACGCGGACGAAACCAAGGTGGCGTTCGATGGTCCCGAAGGCCAGTTCGCCATGAAGCAGATCGCCCGCCTCGTCACCGAGGGCGGCATGCCGAATCTCGACCAGCCGTCGATGCGCGCCGCCTTCGCGGCGGGCAAGACCGGCATCCACATCACCTCGACCTCCGATCTCAACAAGACCACGCAGATGATCGGCGGCAAGTTCACGCTGAAGACCCACATCTTCCCGGACGTGGTCAAGCCGAACGGCCGTCTGCCGGCCGGCGGCAACGTGGTGCTGATCACCGCCAAGGACAAGGCCAAGCGTGACGCGGCCTGGGAAGTGGTGAAGTTCTGGACCGGCCCGAAGGGCGCCGCGATCATGGCGGAGACCACCGGCTACATGCCGCCCAACAAGGTCGCCAACGACGTCTATCTGAAGGACTTCTACGAGAAGAACCCGAACAACTACACCGCGGTGAGCCAGCTCGCGCTGCTGACCAAATGGTACGCGTTCCCGGGCGACAACGGCCTCAAGATCACCGACGTGATCAAGGATCATCTCAACTCGATCGTGACCGGAACCCGGGCCAAGGAGCCGGACGCGGTGCTCGCCGACATGACCAAGGACGTGCAGAAGCTGCTGCCGAAATCGGTCGGCGCGGCGCGCTGATACGCAACAACCTGCGCGGAGCGGGCTCGCCCGCTCCGCTTTCGTTCCGGGAGGACGTCATGAAACTGATCCAGCTCAGCGATATCCATCTGACGGCGCCAGGGGCGACGATCGGCGGCCGCGATCCGCGGCGCAATTTCGAACGCGCGCTGGCGCACGTGCTGCGCGATCACCACGATGCCGAGCTGATGGTGATCACCGGCGATCTGTCGGACTGGGGCGATCGTGACGACTATCTCTGGCTCAGGACGACGCTCGACGCGTTTCCGATTCCGACGCGGCTGTGCATCGGCAACCACGACCGCCGCGACGTCTTCCTCGGCGTGTTTCCCGAATATGACGACGGCGGCTTCGTCCAGGGCATGCACGACGTCTCGGCGGGGCGCTGCCTGTTCCTCGACACGGTCGAGCCGAACACCCATGCGGGCCGCTATTGCGACGCGCGGCAAGTCTGGCTGCAACGGCAATTGACCGGACACCCCGGCCCGTTCCTGCTGTTCATGCATCATCACCCGATGCCGACTCATCTCGGCCCGATGGACCGAATCGGGCTCAGCGACGGCGCAGCGTTCCGCAGCATCGTCGGGGCGCATCGGAACCGGATCCGCCACGTCTTCTTCGGCCACTGCCACCTGCCGCTCGCCGGTTCGATCGGCGGCGTGCCGACCTCGTCGCTGCGCGGCACCAATCACGCATCGTTTCCGCTGTTCTCCGAAACGGCGATGCTGAGCGCCTCCGACCTGCCGCAATCCTACGGCGTCTGCTTCGTCGGTGCGGACTACGTCACGGTCCACATGGTCGAGTTCGGCTACGACGGCCCGATCCGGGTGGAAGGCTCGCCCGAATACACGGCCTGGGACCGGGAGACCATGGTGCGATGAAATTCGTCGTTCTGACCGACACTCATTTCGTCGCCCGCGGCCGCCGCATCTACGGGCTCGATCCCGCCGAGCGGCTGCGGGCCGCAATCGGCTGCATCAATCGCGACCACCCGGAGATCGCCTTCGTGATCGTCACCGGCGATCTCGCGCATTGGGGCGAGGACGCCGCTTATGAAGCGTTGGCCGAAGTCCTCGGCGAACTGCGTGCGCTGACGATTCTGCTGATGGGCAATCACGACAAGCGCGACGGCTTCGCGCGCTATTTCCCGGGCGTGCCGCGCGACGCCGACGGCTTCGTCCAGACCATGCAGGTGTTCGACGCCGCCACTGTTGTGACGCTCGACACGCTGAACGAAGCCGCACCCAATCACGAGGGGCTGTTGTGCGACGCCCGGCTGGCGTTTCTCGAACACGCGCTGACTTCGGCGCCGACCGACCGGCCGTTGCTGCTGTTCCAGCATCACCCGCCGTTCGACACCGGGCTGCGCTACATGGATACGATCCGGCTTGCCAATCCCGAAGCCGAATGGGAGGTGATCGCGCGGACGCGGCGGCCCGATTATCTGTTCATGGGCCATCTGCACCGGCCGATCGCGGGTGTCTGGCGCGGCATTCCGTTCCACATCCAGCGCGCGCTGGCGCATCAGGTCGCGTTCGATCTCGTGACCGAAGGCCACATCCCCGGCTCGCATGAGGCGCCGGACTACGCGCATGTCAGCGTCGAGGGCGACCGCATCGTGATCCATCAGCGCTCGTTCCTGTACGACGGACCGCTGTTCTCGCTGCACGACAAGGCTGCGCTCGAACGCGCCGAGTTCTGAGCGCGCTCGTCGAGCCTCGGCGACGGCCCCTTCGGCGATCGGCATTACGGTGCGATCGTGACACGGGAGGCGACCATAGGGTCGGCCGCCTTGATTCCGCCTTCGATCGCGGCAGTGATATCGGTCACCAGCTTCTTCATTCGGATAGTCCTGTGAACCGCAGGACCGCGACCGCAGCATCGGGTGTAGGCCGATCGCGTCGACGAGAGCGCGTGGCGTACCACCGTCGAGGTGGCGATTGATGCACGAGGGACACAGTTGCCTCAATGTTTAGTCAACCGTAGTTGATCACTGTCAAGGTTCTCAAAGTCGGTCACTGCCAAGAGACTGTTAGTCGAGTCGTGAAGGCACTATTGGAGTGGTGTCGCCGCGCAGCGGCGTCAACCGGAGAAGTGGCCGATGGCAAGTAGCTGGATGCGTTGGGTCGTGATCGTCGCCGTGGTGGCGGTTGCGGGTGGAGGTTACTTCGCGTGGCGAACGTTCGGCGCCAAGGGGTTGCCGCCCGGCATCGCCAGCGGCAACGGCCGGATCGAGGCGACCGAGATCGACGTTTCCACGAAGTCGGCCGGCCGCATCCGCGACATTCTCGTGCGCGAGGGCGATTTCGTCACCGCGGGTCAGGTGCTGGCGCGGATGGATACGGATCAGCTCGAGGCGCAGCGCCGCCAGGCGGAGGCGCAGTTGCGGCGGGCCAGCATCGGCATCGAGACCGCGACCAGCCTGGTCACGCAGCGCGAAGCCGAGCGTGAGGCGGCTGTCGCGGTGATCGCGCAGCGCGACGCCCAGCTCGACGCGCTGGAGCGCAAGCTGGCGCGCGCCGAAGCGCTGATCAAGACCAGCGCGGTGTCGCAGCAGGTGCTGGACGACGACCGCGCCAACGAGCAGGGCGCGAAGGCCGCGGTCGCCGCCGCCAAGGCGCAGCTCGCGGCCAGCGAGGCGGCGATCAGCTCGGCGAAAGCGCAAGTGATCGACGCCGGCGCGGCGGTCGACGCCGCCAAGGCCGCGATCGACAGCATCACTGTCGAGATCAACGACAGCACGTTGAAATCGCCGCGCGACGGCCGCGTGCAATATCGCGTCGCCCAGCCCGGCGAAGTGATCGCCGCCGGCGGGCGCGTGCTGAATCTGGTCGATCTCAGCGACGTCTACATGACCTTCTTCCTGCCGACCGCGCAGGCCGGGCAGATCGCGATCGGCGCCGATGTGCGTCTGGTGCTCGACGCGCTGCCGCAGGTGGTGATTCCGGCGAAGGCGACCTTCGTCGCCGACACCGCGCAGTTCACGCCGAAGACGGTGGAGACCGAAGAGGAACGGCAGAAGCTGATGTTCCGGGTCAAGGCGCACATCCCCCAGGAGCTGCTGCGCAAGTACATCCAGCGCGTCAAGACCGGACTGCCGGGCGTGGCCTATATTCGGCTCGATCCGAAGGCCGAATGGCCGGCCAATCTCAGCGGCACGCTGGCGCAATGAGTGATCCCGCGGTCGGGACGGACGCGCGCGCGCCGGTGGTCCGGCTCGCCGCGGTGTCGCTGCGCTACGGCAAGACGCTGGCGCTCGACGACGTCACGCTCGATTTGCCGTCGGGCTGCATGATCGGCCTGATCGGTCCCGATGGCGTCGGCAAATCGAGCCTGCTGTCGCTGGTCTCGGGGGCGCGCGCGGTGCAGCAGGGTCGCGTCGAGGTGTTCGGCGGCGACATCGCCGATGCCGCACATCGCCGCGATACGTGTCCGCGGATCGCCTATATGCCGCAGGGGCTCGGCAAGAATCTGTATCCGACGCTGTCGGTGTTCGAGAATGTCGACTTCTTCGGCCGGCTGTTCGGCCAAGGCCGTCGCGAGCGCGCCGCGCGGATCGCCGAACTACTTGAAAGTACCGGGCTTTCGCCGTTCGCCGAGCGGCCTGCCGGAAAGCTGTCCGGCGGTATGAAGCAGAAGCTCGGGCTGTGCTGCGCGCTGATCCACGATCCGGATCTGCTGATCCTAGACGAGCCGACCACCGGCGTCGATCCGCTGTCGCGCGGGCAGTTCTGGGAATTGATCAACGACATCAGGGCGCAACGCCCCGGTATGAGCGTGATCGTGGCGACCGCCTACATGGAGGAGGCGGAGCGCTTCGACCATCTGGTGGCGATGAATGCCGGGCAGGTGCTGGCGACCGGAACGCCTGCGGATCTGTTGCGGCAAACTGGTGGCAAATCGTTGGATGCCGCCTTCATCGCGCTGTTGCCCGAAGACGAGCGCCGCGGCCATGCCGAGGTGGTGATTCCGCCGCGCACGACCGGCACGACCGGCATCGCGATCGAGGCTGAACATCTCACCATGCGGTTCGGCGACTTCACCGCGGTCGACGACGTCTCGTTCCGGATCGAGCAGGGCGAGATCTTCGGCTTCCTCGGCTCCAACGGCTGCGGCAAGACCACGACGATGAAGATGCTGACCGGTCTGCTCGCGGCCAGCGAGGGCACCGCGAAGCTGTTCGGCAACGAGGTCGATCCGAACGACATGGCGGTGCGCCGGCGCGTCGGTTACATGTCGCAGGCGTTCTCGCTCTACACCGAACTCACCGTGCGGCAGAATCTCGAACTGCACGCGCGGCTGTTCCAGATGGAGCCCGCCAAGATCGCGCCGCGGATCGCCGAGATGGAGCGCCGCTTCGATCTCGCCGAGGTGATCGACAAGCTGCCGGATGAGTTGCCGCTCGGCATCCGTCAGCGGCTGTCGCTGGCGGTGGCGATGATCCACTCGCCCGACATTCTGATCCTCGACGAGCCGACCTCCGGCGTCGATCCGATCGCGCGCGACGGCTTCTGGCAGATGTTGTCCGACCTGTCGCGCAACGACAACGTCACCATCTTCGTTTCCACCCACTTCATGAACGAGGCGGAGCGCTGCGACCGCATTTCGCTGATGCATGCCGGCCGCGTGCTGATCAGCGACACGCCGGGCGCGATCGTCGCGAGCCGATCGGCGGCGAGCCTGGAGGACGCCTTCATCGCCTATCTGGAGGAGGCGATCGGAACCGCGGCGACGCCATCGGCGCCGCAGACCACTGCCGCGCAAGTCACATCCGCAGCAGATGAGGACGCCCCGCATCCGCCCCGGGCATCGTCGTCCTGGTTCGATCTGCGGCGGATGCTGGCTTATACGCGGCGCGAGGCGCTCGAACTGCAGCGCGATCCGATCCGCGCCACGCTGGCGCTGATCGGCAGCGTGGTGCTGATGTTCGTGCTCGGTTACGGCATCAATCTCGACGTCGAAAAACTGACCTTCGCCGCGCTCGATCGCGACGACACTGCGATCAGCCGCGACTACATCCTCGACATCGCGGGCTCGCGCTATTTCGCCGAGCAGCGCCCGATCACCGATTACGCCGATCTCGACCGCAGGATGCGCAGCGGCGAGCTGACGATGGCGATCGAGATCCCGCCGGGATTCGGCCGCGACGTCTCGCGCGGCCGTTCGGTCGAGGTCGGCGCCTGGATCGACGGCGCGATGCCGTCGCGGGCGGAAACCGCGCGCGGCTACGCGCAGGCGATGCATCTCGGCTGGCTCAAGCGGAAGGCAAGCGAGCTCTACGGCGATGCCGCGACCGCCGGCAGCTTCCAGATCGCGATGCGCTATCGCTACAATCCGGACATCCGGAGCGTGGTGGCGATGGCGCCCGCGGTGATTCCGCTGCTGTTGCTGATGATTCCGGCGATGCTCGCAGCGCTCAGCGTGGTGCGCGAGAAGGAGCTCGGCTCGATCATCAATTTCTACGCGACGCCGACCACGCGGCTGGAATTCCTGATCGGCAAGCAACTGCCCTATGTGGTGCTGGCGATGCTGAATTTCGTGATGCTGACGGCGTTCGCGATTGTGGTGTTCCGGGTGCCGTTCACCGGCAGCTTCTTGGCCTTCGGCACGGGCGCGCTGCTCTACGTCGTGTTCGCCACCGCGCTCGGCCTGCTGCTGTCCACCTTCATGAACAGCCAGATCGCGGCGATCTTCGGCACCACGCTGCTGACGCTGATCCCGGCGATCCAGTTCTCCGGCCTGATCGATCCGGTTTCGTCGCTGCAGGGCGCCGGTGCGTTCATCGGCAAGATCTATCCGACCACCTATTTCGTCGACATCACGCGCGGCGCGTTCTCGAAGGGGCTGGGCTTCGAACAGATGTGGGGGTCCTTCGTCCCGCTGCTGATCGCGGTGCCGCTGCTGTTCGGCCTCGGCGCCGCGCTGCTCCAGAAACAGGCCAAGTGATGCGGATCGCCAACATCGTCGAACTCGGCGTCAAGGAATTGCGCGGCCTGCTGCGCGATCCGATGATGCTGGCGCTGATCGTCTATTCGTTCACCTTCTCGATCTACAGCGGCTCCACCGCGCTGCCGGAGACGCTCAATCACGCCGCGATCTCGATCGTCGACGAGGATCAGTCGCCGGTCTCGCAGCGCATCGTCACGGCGTTCAACCCGCCCTATTTCTCGATCCCGAAGCTGATCGACCAACGCGAGATGGATGCCCGGATGGACGCCGGGCTCGACACTTTCGCGCTCGACATTCCGCCGGAATTCCAGCGCGATCTGCTGGCGGGCAAGTCGCCCACCATCCAGCTCAACGTCGACGCGACGCGGATGACCCAGGCCTTTTCGGGTGGCGGCTACGTGCAGTCGATCGTCACCGGCGAGGTCGACGAATTCCTCGCCAAGCATCGCGCCGCCACCACCGTCCCGGTCGAACAGGCGCTCCGTGTGCGGTTCAACGCCGAGCTCAACAAAGGCTGGTTCGGCGCGATCAATCAGCTGGTTTCGTCGATCACCATGCTGTCGATCATCCTCACCGGCGCGGCGCTGATCCGCGAGCGCGAGCACGGCACCATCGAGCATCTGCTGGTGATGCCGGTCACCCCGTTCGAGATCATGGTGAGCAAGATCTGGTCGATGGGCGCGGTGGTGCTGCTGGCCTCGAGCTTCGCGCTGTTCGTGGTCGTGCAGGGAATCCTGGCGGTCCCGGTGTACGGCTCGGTGGCGCTGTTCCTGGTCGGCACCGCGCTGCAACTGTTCGCCACCACCTGCATGGGGATCTTTCTCGCGACCGCGGCCGGCACCATGCCGCAGTTCGGCCTGCTGCTGATGCTGATCCTGCTGCCGCTGCAGGCGCTCTCGGGCGGAATGACGCCGCGCGAAAGCATGCCGCAGATCATTCAGGACATCATGCTGATCGCGCCGAACACGCATTTCGTCTCGCTGGCGCAAGCGGTGCTGTTTCGCGGCGCCGGCCTCGACGTGGTCTGGCCGCAGCTCGCGGCGCTGTTCGCGATCGGCGCGGTGCTGTTCGCTCTGGCGCTGCGCCAGTTCCGGCGATTTCTGGCGGCGTGAGGCGGGGGTCGGGTCGGCAAGGAGGCGAGCCGCGTGCTACGCCCGCGTCAGCTCCGGCAGCACGAACGGGCTGCCTGACGCATCCATCTGCACCGTCAGTTCGACGTCGAACACGGCGCCGATCAGCTCCGGGCGCATCACCGTGGACGGTGGGCCGTCGGCGGCGACGGCGCCGCGATGCATCACGACGATGCGCTCCGCGAAGCGGGTCGCCAGGTTGAGATCGTGCAGAATCGCGATCACGGTGGCGCCGTTGCGGGCGCAGCGCCGCGCGGTGTGCGCGAGGTCGAGCTGATGGCGGATGTCGAGGCTCGAGGTCGGCTCGTCGAGCAGCAGGATGCCGGGGCCGCGCACGGCTTCGCTGCTCCAGAGCTGGACCAGCACGCGGGCAAAATGCGCGCGCTGCTGCTCGCCGCCGGACAGCGTGGTGATGTCGCGCGAGCGAAACTCGCCGAGCCCGACCTCGTGCAGCGCGGCGTCGATCAGCGCGCCGGCCTTGCGATGGCCGACATCGCCGGTGCCCATCCGCACGATCTCCTCGACCGTGAACGGGAAGCTGACATTGATATGCTGGGCCAGCACCGCGCGCCGGTCCGCCAGTTCGCGCGGCGAATAGGACGACAGCTCGCGGTCGCCGAGCCGGACCGAGCCCGAGGTCGGACGCAGATCGCCCGACAGCATCCGCAGCAAAGTGGATTTGCCGGCGCCGTTCGGCCCGACGATAGCGATCAGCTCGCCCTGTGCGACGGCGAGATCGACATTGTGGACCAGCGTCGCGCCGCCTGTCGCAAAGCCGGCCTTGCGGGCCTCGAGCGCGGTGCTCACAGCCCGACCAGCTTGCGCTGCCGCAGCAGGATGACGAGGAAGAACGGCGCGCCGATCGCCGCGGTGAGAATGCCGATCGGCATCTCGGCCGGCGCCACGATGGTGCGGGCCACGGTGTCGGCGGCGACCAGCATCACCGCGCCGAGGCAGGCAGAGGCGGGCAGCAGCAGCCGGTGCGACGGGCCGATCAACAGCCGCAGCAGATGCGGCACCACAATGCCGACGAAGCCGATCACGCCGCAGACCGAGACCGCGACGCCGGTCATCAGCGACACCAGCACGATCGACAGGCGCTTCAGCCGTTCGACGTCGACGCCGGTGTGAAACGCCTCCGACTCGCCGAGTACGAGCAGATCGAGATGGCGCGCGACCTTGACGAACACCGCAAGCGCGATCAGCAGCACCAGCGCGGTCGACGACGCCTTGGCCCAGTTGGCGCCGCTGAGCGATCCCATCATCCAGAAGGTGATGTCGCGCAACTGCCGGTCGTCGGCGAGATACACCAGAACGCCGATCCCCGCATTGGCGATGGCCGCGATGGCGAGGCCGGCGAGCAGGAACAGCGCGATCGAGGTGCGGCCGGCGCGGCTGGCGATCCGGTACAGCGCGATGGTGGTGACCAGCGAGCCGGCGAAAGCGGCGACAGGCAGCAGATGATCCTGCAGGAAGCGCAGATTGTCGCCGAGCGCATGATCGAGCAGCACGATCGACGACGCGGCCGCGAACGCGCCGCCGCTGGAGACGCCGACCAGCGCCGGATCGGCCAGCGGATTGCGGAACAGCCCCTGCATCAGCGCGCCCGATGCCGCCAGCAGGCTGCCGACGATCGCGGCGGTGAGGATGCGCGGCAGCCGGATCGACCACAACACCATTTGATCGCGCGCCGCCATCGGCCCGGCATCGGCGGCGGGCAGCAGCCCGAGCGCGGCGGGCAGGCGCGACAGCGGAATGCCGGCGGCGCCGACGGTCAGCGCCAGCGCCAGGCAGATCAGCAGCAACACGAGCAACACCGCCAGGGTGACGCCGGAGCGCGGCCGGAACGACCTCGCCACCCGCCGGCGTCCGATCTCCATCACCGTCATGGGCGGCAAACGGCCGACGCCGCCTTCGGCTTGAAGTCGCCGGCCTGGCTCGCGAGCTGCGGATACAGCGTCGCGGCGACGTCGCGCGCGGCGGCCGGAGTGCGCGGGCCGAAGCCGAGCAGATACAGCCCGTCCATCGCCACGAAGACGCGGTTCTTCGCGGCCGGCGTCAGCGCGAAGCCGGGATGGGCGTAGAACGCGTCGGCCTCGAAGGTGTCGCGGCTGCGCCTGATCGTCAGCACCGCGTCGGGCTTCGCCGCGACGATTGCCTCGTCGTTGATCGACTTGTAGCCGTCATAGCCGTCGATGGCATTGACGCCGCCGGACAGTTCGATGATCTCGTTGGCCGCGGTGTTGCGGCCGGCCGCCATCGCCTGGCCATTGACCAGCGACATCACGAACATCACCCGCAGCGGCCGGTCGATCTTCGCCCTGAGCTGGCGGAGCTGATCGAAATCCTCGGCGACCGCGGTCGCGAGACAGTTCGCGGACGCATCGGCGTTCATGGCATGGCCGATCAGCCGGATCTTGTCGAGCAGTCCCTGCTCGGTGAGTTTCTCCGGAATCAGCACCAGCGGAATCTTCGCCGATTCGATCGCCTGCATGGTCTGCTTCGGGCCGGCGCTGTCCATCGCCAGAATCAGCGTCGGGTTCAGCCCGATCACGCCTTCGGCGGACAGTTGCCGCAGATAGCCGACATTCGGTTTGTCCTTCACCGCCGTCGGCGGATAGGTGCTGGTCGAATCGATCCCGGTGATGCGCTGTTCGAGTCCGAGGGCGACGAGAACTTCGGTGATGGCGCCACCGATCGACAGCGTGCGCGAGGTGTCGGCGATCACGACCTCACGGCCGAGCGCGTCGCGCACCGCGATGTCGCCGGCGAGGCCGGGGCTCGCTGTGACGACGGTCGACGCCAGCAGCGAGACGATCGCGTAGCGCGCGGGCTTTGAAAGGATTGCGGCGATCATTTCGTCAGGATCAGCTTGTTCTGGGAGGTCAGGCGAAGCCGGTATCTGTCGCCGCCGTGAGCGATGACGATCTCGCGCCCCAGCGAAAACAGCTCGCGGCTCTCGAGCTGATTGCCGACGATGCTGACGGCGCGTTCGGCGGCCGGGTCAGCCGCGCTGGCGGTGGGATTCTTGTTATCAGTCTGTGCGGTCATGGAAGCCGTCTCGGTCGTCGAGCCTGGGTCCGATCCAATATAGGCGCTGCCGCCGGATTGTGTCTTACAATCACTTTAAACCGGCTCGGGTCCGCTTGACGCGCGACGGCGCCGCCGTCAAGTTTGGTTGACGACAATCCGCTCGGCGTGATTGTCGCGAGTTTGTTTGGCCAGCCAGCCCCCTGCAGTCGCAGCGCCCGCCAGCCCATCACCGATGATCTGATTGGAATTCAGGATGGTCGTGCTGGCCAGTTACCTGCGTGCGCATCTGCGCGCGCTCGTGCGCGGACCCGCATCGTGGCCGATCGCGATCGATGCGGTCGCTTCCGGTGCGAGGCGACGCCGATGACGATGGCGCGTGCGACGACGAGCGGCGGTGCGCCGCATGGCGGACACGGGCATCATCCGGCGGCGGCCGCGGCGTTGCAGATCAGCGATTACTTCGTGCGGATCGGCTGCGATGCCTTGACCGAGGCGTTCGCGAAGCGCTCATTCTCGCCGCCATGGCGCGGCAGCCGGCCGGTCGACGGCGACGATGTCGAGGCGGTGCTCGCGCGGATCTTCGCGACGCTCCGCAACGAGACCGCGGTCGCCTATGTGCACGTGCCGTTCTGCCAGACGCATTGCCTGTTCTGCGGCTTCTTCCAGAACGTCTGGCGCGCCGAGGCCGGTCCCGCTTATGTTGACGACGTGCTCGCCGAACTCGCGGCGCGGTCCTCCACCCCGCTGATCGCGTCGGCGCCGATCGACGCGGTGTATCTCGGCGGCGGCACGCCGTCGGCGCTCGCGGCCGACGATCTCGCGCGCCTGGTCGAGGGCCTGCGCCGCTATCTGCCGCTGACGAGCGACTGCGAGATCACGCTCGAAGGTCGCGGCTTCGGCTTCGATCTGGCGAAGGCCGAGAAGGTGGCGGACGCCGGCGTGACCCGGCTGTCGATTGGGGTGCAGACGTTCTCGACGCAGGTGCGGCGCCGGCTCGGCCGCAAGCTCGCGGGTCCCGAGGTGCAGTCGTTTCTCGCCGATCTGGTGGCGCTCGGCCGCACCGCGGTGGTGTGCGATCTGATCTACGGCCTGCCGGGACAGACCGACGACATTTGGGCGAACGATATCGAGATCGTCGATCGGCTCGGGCTCGACGGCGTCACGCTCTATGCGCTCAATATGTTTCCCGGCGGGCCGATGGCGCGCGCGATCGAGAACGGCAAGCTGGCGCCGCCGGCGGCGCCCGGCGTGCAGGCGCGCGTTTATGCGGAAGCGGTCGAGCGGCTGGCGGGGCGGGGCTGGCTGCAGGTGTCGCAGTCGCACCTCGTGCGCTCGGCGCGCGAGTTCAACCGCTACAATGCGGCGATCAAGCGCGGCGTCGCCTGCCTGCCGTTCGGGGCGGGTGCGGGCGGCCAGGCTCATGGCTATCGCTGGCGCAACGTCATCGACATCGCGCAACGCCGCGACATGATCGCGCAGCAGCGTGCGCCGGTCGAAGGGCTGGCGCAGGTGCCGGCCGATCACGCCGCCCACGCGATGATCGCGGCCGGCCTCGAAGCCGGACGTCTCGACCTCGCCGCGATCGAGGCGCTGCGGCCGGGTTTCCGCGCAGCGGTGGCGCCGCTGCTGGCGAATTGGGCGGCGGGCGGCCTCGGCGAACTCAGCCACGACGGTTTTAGGCCCAATCGCGCCGGTTCGTTCTGGATCAGCAATCTGACCAGCGGACTGTCCGCCGGACTGCAATCGGCGACGCAGGCTGCGACATCGGGCTGCTGCGCATCTGCGTGACGTCGGCTATGCTGCGAACACGCAAGCGGGTCGACCGCGTCTCTGACTGATCGGGTTGGTATGAAAGTTCTGATCTTCGGCGCGACCGGCAGGACCGGTCGGCAACTGGTGTCGCAGGCCGCCGCGATCGGCTGGAGCGTGCACGCCGCCGGCCGCAACGCCGATCGTTTGCAGGACCTCGGCGACGCCGCGGCGATCTCCGTGGTCGATCTCGCCGAGGCCGAAGAAGTCGCCGAAGTGGTGAAGCGCGTCGCGCCCGATGCGATCATCGCCACCGTCGGCGGTGCGCTGCCGGACGGGCGGCTGGTCGACGAGTTCGGCAACAACGCGATTTCCGATGCGGCCGTGAGCGGCGGCGTGCGCCGGCTGGTGCAGATCTCCTCGCTGGCCTGCGGCGACAGCCGGCCATTCGCGTCCGACCGGATCATCGCCGCGATCGGGCCGGTGCTCGAGGCCAAGACCCGCGCCGAGGATCATCTGCGCCGGCTCGATCTCGACTGGACGATCATCCGCCCCGGCGGGCTGACCGACGGCGCGCCGACCGGCAGCGGCGCGCTGTACGACGATCCCCGCGTGCATGGAATGATCGCCCGCGCCGATCTCGCCGCGGTCGTGCTGCCGATCGTCGCGGTGGCCGCGACGCACGGTCTGACGCTGTCGACGGTGGATCGGACGACGCTGGCGGCCGAACCGGCCGGTCTGCGCGAGTTCGTCGTTCCGGCGCCCGTGTAGTTCGTCACTACGCGGCGCGCATCGGCGCGTTCTTACAATCGTTTTAATCGGTTGTGCAGCGACGTTGACCGTCCGTCACGGCTCCGTTACCAAATTCAAAGCCGTCGGCATCTGCTGGCGGTTTCTCTGCCAGCCAGCCGCCTTCGGGCGAGCCCGCCAGCCGCAACCAACACACACGATCGGGGCTGTCATGGTGGGGCTGAACTCGCGCATCCGTGCGCTGTTGCTATCTGGATCCGTCGTCGCACTGGCGGTGGCGCCCGCTGCGGCGCAAACCGCGACGACCTCGTCGCCACCGAACCAGCAGAAGCAAGCCAAACGGCAGCAGGCGGCGAAGCCAGCGGCGCAACAGCAGGTGCAAACGCCTGCGCGCGATCCGCGCGACGCGCTGGCGCAGGCCGGGCAAGGCGTCCAGGCGCTCGACACCATCACCGTGTCGGCGACGAAGACTGAGGAGCGCGCGATCGACGCGCTGGCGCCGGCGAGCGCGATCACCCAGGGGCAGATCGAGCGGCTGCAGCCGAACCGGCTGCAGGACATTTTCGTCGCCACCCCGGGCGTGGCGTTCCAGGACCGCGGCGACGATCCGTCCACCGCCATCAACATCCGCGGCCTGCAGGATTTCGGCCGGGTCGCCGTGGTGGTCGACGGCGCGCGGCAGAACTACCAGCGCTCCGGCCACAATGCGCAGGGCTCGTTCTTTCTCGATCCCGAATTGATCGGCGGCGTCGACGTGGTGCGCGGCCCCAGCGCCAACGTCTACGGTTCGGGCGCGATCGGCGGCGTGGTGTCGTTCCGCACCAAGGACATCGACGACGTGCTGCGTGCCGGCGAGCGCTGGGGCGTCGACATGACGGGGTCCTACGGCAGCAACAATGCGCGCGGGCTCGGCTCGATATTCGGCGGCGTCCGGGTCGATCCCACCGTCGACGTGTTCGGCGGTGCGCTGTATCGCACGCAAGGCAACTACAAGGACGGCGCCGGCACCGAGATCGGCAACACCGGCAACGACATCGCCGGCGGGCTGCTGAAGCTGACGGTGCGGCCGGCCGACGGCCACGAGATCAAGTTCGGCGGCATCTTCCAGGACTACAATTACGATATCGGCCAGTTCAATCGCGGCCCGGTGCTGACCGCGGCGCAGCGCGCGCTGTATCAGGGTTCGTCGGTCTACGAATCCAACGTGAAGAACTACACCGGAACGATGAGCTGGAAGTATTCGCGGCCGGACGACATGCTGTTCGACTGGAACATCAGCCTGTACGGCAACCGCACCGACAACGATCAGACCAAGACCTATCACAACTCCACCAGCGGCGCGGCCTATTGCGGCACCGGCAATGTCGGCAACAACATCTCGGGTTGCGTCGGCGACCAGCGCGGCTACCGGCTGGATACGATCGGCATCGACGCCAACAACACCACGCGGTTCGATTACGGCGACTGGCGCACCGCCGTCACCTACGGCTTCGATGTCTTCAACGACAAGGTCACGACCTGGGATTCGCGCGGCAATTCCAACATCACCACCCCGAGCGGCGAGCGCACCGTGTCCGGCGGCTTCATCCAGCTCAAGAACAACTACGCGAGCTGGCTCGAGGTGATCGGCGCGGCGCGGTACGACCATTACGAGCTCAGTTCGGAGACCAGCTCGGCGAGCGGCAGCCGGCTGTCGCCTAAGATCACCGTCGGCGTCACACCGCTGGCGGGGCTGACGCCCTATGTCAGCTACGCCGAAGGCTATCGCGCGCCGTCGATCACCGAGACGCTGATCTCGGGCGCGCACGCCACCGGCGGCGGCCCCGCGCTGTTCACCTGCGCGGACGGCACCAGCGGCCTGTTCTGTCTGATCCCGAACACCGGGCTGCGGCCCGAAGTCGGCAAGAACAAGGAAGTCGGCATCAATCTGAAATACAACGACGTGTTCGTGTCGGGCGACAGCTTCCGCGGCAAGATCAACGCCTTCCGCAACGACGTCGACGACTATATCGAGCTCGTCGCCTCGACGCCGCAGGCGACGATCTACGGCATGTACAGCAAGTATTATCAGTATCAGAACATCCCGCACGCCCGCATCGAAGGCGTCGAGCTCGAGACCTCCTACGACGCCGGGCTGTGGTTCGTCGGCCTGTCGGCCTCGACGCTGCGCGGCGTCAACACCGACACCGGCCTCGGCCTCGCCTCGGTGCCGTCGCGCAAGGTCGTCACGTCGGGCGGCGTGCGCCTGCTCGACCGCAAGCTGACGATCGCTGCGCAATGGGCGTCGTACGCCGCCAACACCAATCTGCCCGCCGGCTATCTGCCGGCGACCTCCTACGATCTGGTCAATCTCAACGTCGCCTATCGGCCGACGGCGGACGTGACCTTGCACTTCTCGGTCGATAATATCCTCAACAACTACTATCGTCCGTATGCGATCCCCGGATCGTCGACCGATGGCACGTCGCAGAACGATGTTCTGTTCAGCAGTCCGGGAGCCGGCATCGTGTACAAGGGCGGGATCAAGGTGCACTTCGGAGGTGCATAGGAATTCGCTGCAGCCCGCGCGTCGGGCCGAACGCAGCGGGTGTGTGGCGAAGTCAACGGCAGGGAGATGACATGTTCATTGCGATGAATCGGTTCCAGGTGAAACGTGGCGCCGAGCAGGCGTTCGAGGCGGTCTGGAGCGCGCGCGAATCCTATCTCGGCGAGATGCAGGGGTTCATCGAGTTTCATCTCCTCAAGGGGCCGGTCAGCGACGACCACACGCTGTATTCGACCCACACCACCTGGGCCGACAAGGCCGCGTTCGAGGCCTGGACGACGTCCGAGCAGTTCCGCCGCTCGCATGCGCGGGCCGGCAACGAGACCGGGGAGAGCCTGTATCTCGGCCATCCCCGGTTCGAGGGATTCGAAGTGCTGCGCACCGAACGCAAATCGGCCGCGGCCGCCTGAACGGAAACGGAGAACACCATGGTCGCGTCCGTCGTGACGTCGGAGCCCGCCGATCTTCGGGCCTATATGGCCGACAATCCGGCCGCCGTGATCGAGGACGTGGCGCGGCAATGGAAGGTGTCGCCGCGCGACGTGATCGAGGCGCTGCCGCCCGGCATGGCGCGGCTCGGTCCGGGCGACGGCTTCGTCCCGGCGATGGCCGACATCGCCGGCTGGGGCGAGGTGACGCTGATCGTGCACACTGAGGATGCGATCTTCGAATTCACCGGCGAGGTGCCGGCCGGTGAAATCGGCCGCGGCTACTTCAACCTGATGCAGCCGAAAGGGCTGCACGGCCATTTGAAACACGACAATTGCGGCGGCGTCGCTTTCGTCGAGCGGCCGTTCATGGGCAAGTCCAGCGCCTTCGTGGCATTTCTCAACCAGGGCGGCGGCATCATGTTCAAGGTGTTCGTCGGCCGCGATTCCAGCCGCGAATTGCGCGCCGACCAGTTGGTGCGGTTCAGGGCGCTTGCCGACCGCTGCGGCGCCGGGCAGGGCGGCTAGTCCGCTTTATCGAGGGATTGAAGCGATAGGCCCCCACGACGCGGTGACTTCTGATCCCGCCAGTCGGACTCATGATGCGAGCTGCAAAGAGCGCATTCTGTAAACCGCTCAATCGCAACCAATTCCCGTCGTGGCCGGGCTTGGCCCGGCCATCCACGCCTTTCTCCCGCGGCTCCCGCTGCAAGACGTGGATGCCCGGCACAAGGCCGGGCATGACGAGTTGAATCGAAAACCCGCGCAGCGCTGCCGATCCGGACGGAGTGTCGTCCCGGTCCTGTGACCTTTTGCCACCATGTTGCGCTGCATCCCGGCGTGCGCTCGGGCGTTGGCCGTCCGGCGCTTCTCAGCTCTGCGTAGCGCCGCTCGTTCGCGCGGTAGCGCCAGGTGGTGGCGAGGCCGCGCCGTCGCCGCCGTCGTTCGCTTCGATACTCCATCGGGATCGTCGTTTTCGGAACAGTACCATGATCAATCCCTATTGCGGCGCAGCGCCGCTTCCCGCTGAACTTTTGAGCCGATGGAATGTCGATCCGGTGCTGCTGGTGGCGCTCGGCGGCGGTTGTGTGCTGCATCTCGGCCTGCTGTGGCGCGAGCGCGAAGGCGATCGGCGCAGCCGCATGGCGTCGGCGGCGACCGCCTGGGCGCTGTTGTTCGCGCTGTTCGTGTCGCCGCTGTGTGCGCTGACCTCGGCGCTGTTTTCCGCGCGGGTCGCGCATCATGCCGTGATGGTCGCAATTGCGGCGCCGTTGCTGGCGTGGTCGCTGCCGCGCCGGCTTGTGCCACAAAGACTCGGAGCCGCGTCCGGCAGCGCGGCGTTCGTGGTGCATCTGGTGCTGCTGTGGCTGTGGCACGCGCCGGCGCCCTACGTCGCGGCGCTGGCCGATCCGGCGATGTTCTGGGTGATGGAGCTGAGCCTGCTGGGCAGCGCGATGTGGCTGTGGAGCGCGGTGCTGTCGCCGGCGACGCGGCTCGGCACCACGCTGGCGCTCTTGCTCGGCTCGGTGGTGCAGATGGGGTTGCTCGGCGCCGTCATCACTTTCGCGCGGACGCCGCTGTACGAGGCGCATCTCGGCGTCACCGCGCCCTGGGGGCTGACCGCGCTGCAGGATCAGCAGCTCGCCGGGCTGATCATGTGGGTGCCGGCATCGATTCCCTATTTGGCGGCGGCGTTGGCGCTGCTGGCGAGCCGTCTCGACCAGCCTGTCGCGACAATCGATGAAGCGGTGCGATGATCGCGTGGCTGAAGGCCATCCACATTCTGGCGCTGATCGTGTGGTGCGCCGGGCTGCTGGTGCTGCCGGGCCTGTTTGCCCAGCGCAGCCGGCTCGGCCGCGGCCCTGCGGTCGAGCTGAACCGCTTCACCCGGACGCTGTTCATCGCCGTCACCTCGCCGGCGGCGTTCGTGGCGGTGGTGGCGGGGACGACGCTGCTGTTCATGCGCGAGGTCTTCACCACCTGGATGATGCTGAAGCTCCTCGCCGTCGGGCTGCTGGTGATCATCCACATGCGGGCCGGCTATTTGATCCTGAGCGTGTTCGAACCGGAGGGCTACTACGCGCCGTGGCGGCGCTGGGTGATGACCGTCGTGACGGTCGCGGTGATCGGCGTCATCCTGGTGCTGATCCTCGACAAGCCTGCGATCGAAACCGCGGCCTTTCCGCCATGGATGCGGCAGCCCGGGGGACTTCAGTCCTTCGTCGAGACCATCAGGCCGATGCCGTGATCGAACACCAGCTTGCCGCCGTGCCAGCCGGCGATGCCGACGAACACCGAGCCCAGCGCCGACACCATCAGGCCGACCGGCAGCACGTTCTCGTGGTCGACCAGCCGCAGACCCCAATTGGCGCCGGCGATCGACACCAGCATCACCCCGGCGATGGCGTGCATCCAGCTCGCCGCGCGCTTGCGTATGCCCTCGACCAGCAGCAGTTCCGCGGTGCCGGCGAGACTGGCGGCGACGCCGAGCCAGAACGCGAAGCCGCTGGCCCACAGCCCGGCGCGCGCCCAGAACGGATCGCCGCCCCACCAGTAGAAGATGTCGCAGCCGAGCGTCGCGATCACCAGCGCGATCGGAAACGAGACCATCATGGCGTGGATCGGATGGCCGGCGAGGGCCACGATCGAATTGGTGTCGTAAGCGCGGACTTCTTCGAGAATCGTCTTCGGCATCTTGCACCTCGCCCCGACCTAATGCGCCGATGCCGCGCTTGGTTCACCGCCGGCATCGTCGCGGCGTCGGGATTGCCGCTGGCCGGCTGCGGGGGGCCGCTGTCGACGCTCGATCCGGCCGGTCCCGCGGCCTCGGCGATCGCTGAGCTGTGGTGGGTGATGCTGATCGGCGCAACCGCGCTGTTCATGCTGGTGATGGGGTTGCTGTGGTGGGCCTTCGTGCGGCGCGGCGACGGCACGACCTCGCCGAAGCTCTGGCTCGTCGGCGGCGGGCTGTTGCTGCCGGCGCTGGTGCTGACGCCGCTGCTCGGCTACGGGCTGCTGACCGGCGAGCGGCTGCTCGCGCATCCCGCGGCCGACGCGCTGCGGGTCGATGTCGAGGCGAAGCAGTGGCAGTGGACGTTCCGCTATCCCGGGCAGGGCGGCGGGCGGTTCTCGGTCAATGAATTGCACATCCCGGCCGGCCGGCCGGTCGACCTGCGCGTCAGCAGCGCCGATGTGATCCACAGCTTCTGGATCCCGCGGCTCGGCGGCAAGATCGATGCGATTCCGGGCCACGTCAATCTGATCCGGCTCTCCGCCGCGCAGCCGGGGATGTATCGCGGCGTCTGCGCCGAATTCTGCGGCACCGGCCACACCATCATGGATTTCAGCGTCGAGGCGCTCGAGGCGGATGCCTTCGCCGATCGGCTGCGCGCGCTGCCACAGGACAAGCGATGACGAACCAGCGTCCGGACGCATCCGCAGCGGCGGCGAGCCCGATCCGCCTGCACAAGCAGCTCGAGGCGGTGTGGGGCACGCCGGGCGGCTGGGGCCGGCTCGCAGCGGTGAACCACACCATCGTCGGCCGCCGCTTCATCGCCACCGCCTTCGTGTTCTTCGGCATCGGCGGCATCCTGGCGATGCTGATCCGGGCGCAACTCGCGACGCCGCGCAGCGCGTTTCTCCAGCCCGAGATCTACAATCAGGTCTTCACCATGCACGGCACGGTGATGATGTTCCTGTTCGCGATCCCGATGTTCGAGGGCTTCGCGATCTATCTGCTGCCCAAGATCCTCGGCGCGCGCGACATGGCGTTTCCGCGGCTCGGCGCCTACGGCTATTGGTGCTATCTGTTCGGCGGCTCGATGCTGCTGATCGCGATGGCGGTCGGGCTGGCGCCGAACGGCGGCTGGTTCATGTACACGCCGCTGAGCTCGCGGGTCTATACGCCCGGCATCAATTCCGACATCTGGCTGATCGGCATCACCTTCGTGGAGATCTCGGCGCTGTCGGCCGCGGTCGAAATCATCGCGACGATCCTGAAGATGCGCGCGCCCGGGATGTCGCTCGACAAGATGCCGCTGTTGGCGTGGTACCTGCTGGTCACCGCCTTCATGATGCTGTTCGGCTTTCCGCCGCTGATCCTCGGCTCGATCCTGCTCGAGGTCGAGCGCGCGTTCGATCTGCCGTTCTTCGATCCGACCCGCGGCGGCGACGCGCTGCTTTGGCAGCATCTGTTCTGGCTGTTCGGCCATCCCGAGGTCTACATCATCTTCCTGCCGGCCGCCGGCATGGTCTCGACCATCCTGCCGGTGCTCGCGCGGCGCGAGATCCTCGGCTACAGCGCGATCGTGATCAGCATCGTGGCGCTGGCGTTCCTCAGCTTCGGGCTGTGGGTCCACCACATGTTCACGGTCGGCATTCCGCATCTCGCTTTGGCGTTCTTCTCCTCGGCGAGCACCGCGGTGGCGGTGCCGACCGCGGTGCAGATCTTCGCCTGGATCGGCACGCTGGCGGCGGGGCGGCCGCAGCTCAAGCTGCCGATGCTGTATCTGCTCGGCTTCTTCTCGGTGTTCGTGGTCGGCGGCCTCACCGGCGTGATGTTGGCGATCGTGCCGTTCAACTGGCAGGTCCACGACACCCATTTCGTCGTCGCGCATCTGCACTACGTGTTGGTCGGCGGCTTCGTGTTTCCGATGTTGGCGGCGGCGTATTACTGGTTGCCGCATATCACCGGGCGGGTGCCGCGCCACAGCCTCGGCGTGCCGGCGTTCTGGCTGATCATCATCGGTTTCAATGTGACGTTCCTGGTGATGCATCTGACCGGCCTGCTCGGCATGCCGCGGCGGATTCACGGCTACGGCGCCGAGACCGGATGGGAGTGGCCGAATCTGATTTCATCGGCCGGCAGCTTCGTGATGGCGATCGGGTTTGCGCTGTTCACCGTCGATGTGCTGATGCACTGGCTGCACGGCCAACGCAGTACGCGCAATCCATGGGGCGCCGGGACGCTGGAATGGTCCATCGCCGTGCCGCCGACGAACTACGCCTTCGCCTCATTGCCCGATGTCGCGACGCGCACGCCGCTGCAGCAGCGGCCGGATCTCGGCAACCATCTGGCACGCGGCGGCGGCTATCTCGGCTTCGTCCGCCACGGCTGGCTGGAGACGCTCGGCGTCGATGTGATGTCGGGGCGGGTCGAGCAGATCGTGCGGCTGCCGAACCGCACGCTGCTGCCGCTGTTCACCGCGCTGGTGACGGGCGTGTTCTTCGTCGCGGTGCTGTTCAAGCTGTACGTCGTGGCGCTGCTGGCGCTGCCGGCGATCGTCGCGATGCTGCTGGCCTGGACGCCGGTGTCCGGCGAGCGGCGCGATCGCGGCGCGCTGCCGATCGGCCACGGCGCCGCGGCGGTGCTGCACAGCGAGGCGTCGTCGCCGCCGTCATTGTGGGCGCTGGGGTTGACGCTCGCGGCTGACGCCACCGCCTTCGCGTCGCTCGCCTTCGGCATTCTGTTTCTGTGGGTGGTGGCGCCGAACTGGCCGCCGCCTGCGATGATCGCCTTCGCGCCCTGGGGAATCTCGTTGAGCACGGCCGGCCTCCTGCTCGGCTTCATCGCCGGCCGGCTCGCGACCGCCCGCAGGGTGATCGGCAGCGGGCGTCGGCGCGAGGCGGCGCTGGCGGTCGCGGTGCTCGGGCAGATCGTGGCGCTGTTCGGCATTGCCGACGTCATCCTCGCGGTGCCGCCGCCGACCCAGCACGCTTACGCCGCGGCGACCACGATCATCCTGATCTATGCCGGTCTGCACGCCGCGCTCGCCGCGGTGTTCGCCGGCTTCGGCATCTGGCGCAGCCGGACCGGCTACGTCTCGCAAACGCGGACCGTCGATCTGCGGATCGGCGCGCTGTGGAGCGACGCTACCGCCGCGATCGGGATCGCGACGCTGCTGATCGTCTACGGCCTGCCGCGCGTGATGGGGTGACGGCATGACGCGTTCGCCCGCCCGTTCCGCCTCGCTGCTGCTGATCGCCTCCGGCTTCGTGGTCTGGGCCTCGGCTTTTTCGTTGCTGTATGGCGGGCTGTCGTTCGGTTGTGCGTTCGGCTGGCAACAGACGATGATCGCCGGGATCAGCCTGCAGCGCTTCGTCCTGTTGCTGATCCTGGGCGTGCATCTGGTCGCCCTGATGGGCCTCTTGATCTATTGCCTGCGTTTGCCCCGGCGCACAGACGACGGCACCGCCGCCTTCACGCGCCGGGTCGCGATCGGGTCGAATGCCGCGGCGCTGGTCGCGACGGTGTGGACCGGGCTGGTGATTCCGGCTGTGTCGGCGTGCCTGTAGAGACATCGACCAACGCTTCGTCATGCCCGCGCTTGTCGCGGGCATCCACGTCTGAGGATCGTGCAAGAGGCAAGACGTGGATGGCCGGGACGAGCCCGGCCATGACGGGCTGAAACGGGTGTTTTCAATCTTTGGCGTTTGTCGACCGTGTCGGTTCCGGATCGAGGCGCGTCTCGTTCGCCCCATGCGGGTCGAGCGTCGCCCAGCCTTCGTCGCCGGGCGGCTGCGGCAATTCCTGCTGCAGCGCGCGGTTGCGCAGGATGTGGGCCTTGGAGATCATGTGCGCGGTGATCGGCGCGGTGAGGAACAGGAACACCGAGATGATCAGTTCGTGCAGCGACGGATCGTCCCGCAGCAGCGCTAAATACAGCATCGAGGCGATCAGCAGCGAGCCGATGCCGAGCGTGGTGGATTTGGTCGGCGCATGCAGCCGGCGCATCACGTCCGGCAGCTTCACCAGACCGAACGATCCGACGAACAGGAAGAACGCGCCGATCAGGATCAGCGCCGACACCAGCAATTCGCTCAGTCCGGCCATCGTCATGCTATTCGATCACGTTGCCGCGCAGCAGATATTTGCAGAACGCGACCGTCGACAGGAACCCGACCGACGCGAACAAAAGCGCGATTTCGAAATACAGGCTGGTGCCGAACCAGATTCCGATCACCACGACGAGGCCGATGGCGTTGATCGTCAGCGTATCGAGCGACAGGATCCGGTCGAGCACGTCGGGCCCGGTGGCGAGCCGGAAGAGGTTCATCAGCGCCGAGACGCTGATCACCCCGACGGCGATGAGGCACGCTGTTGCGATCATCCGAAGATCTCCTTCAGTCGTCGTTCGTAGCGAGTCTTGATCTGCTCGACCGTGTCGACGGGATCGGTGGTGTGCAGGCAATGCACCAGAATGGCGCTGCCGTCGGCGGCGAGATCGGCGCTGACCGTCCCCGGCGTCATCGTGATCGTCCCCGCCAGCAGCGCGATCGCCTCGGGTGAGGTCAGCTCCAGCGGCACCACGACGAATTGCGATTGCAGGCTCGCGCTGCGCCGGAACAGCACCCAGTAGGCGACCTGGACGTTGGACACGACGATGTCCCAGCCGACGATCGCCAGATAGGCGGCGAGCTTCAACGGGCTGCGGACCGTCGGCCGATTCGGCCAATACGGGCTGGTGAACCACGGGATCGCGATGCCGAGCAGCAGGCCCAGCACCACGCTCCCGAGCGACAGCGTGTTGATCAGGCCGACGAACACGCCGGCGATCACCAGGCTGAGGATCGGATGCGGAAACATCCTGGTCATTGCGGCGCCCCCCGCGACAGTGCCAGGTCGGCGGGGTTCACCGCGCGGACATAGGCCTTGATGTCGAGCGTCTGTTGCGCCGTCGCCGCCAGTTCGCGGCTGATCGGGCCGGCGAACACCGACAGCAGCGCGGTGGCGCCGAGCAGACCGGCGATCACCGTGACCGGCAGCGCGATCGACCGCGCCGGTTCGGCCGGCTCGGCCGGCCGGTCGGCGATCTTCCAGAACAGCGTGCTGCCGGCGCGGGCGAAGCCGACGATCACCAGAAGGCTGCTTCCGAGCAGGATCACCCAGCTCGTCACCGCGAGCGGGCTGCGCCAGGTCGCGTCGAGGATCAACAGCTTGCCGAGAAAACCCGACAGCGGCGGCATCCCGGTCATGGCGATCGCCGCGACGAAGAACAGCCCGGCGAGCAGATCGGCATGGGGCAGCCGCGGCGCCGGCACCAGCCGGTCGGCGAGGCGACCGCGCTGCGCGGCGACCAGATCGGCCAGCAGGAACAGCGCGGCGCCGCTCAGCGTTGAGTGCAGCAGATAATACAGCCCGGCGGACAGGCCGACCGGGTCGAACAGGCCGAGCGCCAGCAGCAGCGAGCCCATCGACCAGACGATCGAGAAGCAGACCATCCCCAGCAAGGTCGGGCTCGCCAGCACGCCGACCGCGCCGAGCGCCAGCGTCGCCAGCGCCGCGGGCACCACCCAGGGCGCGGCGATGTCCGCCAACGCGCCGGCGTCGGCGCCGAACACTACAGTGTAGACCCGCACGATCGAATAGGCACCGACCTTGGTCATCATCATGAACAGCGCCGCCACCGGCCCCGGCGCCGCCGCATAGGCCGAGGGCAGCCACCATTGCAGCGGCACCAACGCGGCCTTGAGCGCGAACACCAGCAGCAGCAGCAGCGCCCCGACGCGCAGGATGGCTTCGTCGCCGGGCGCGATCTGCGCCACCCGGGCGGCGAGGTCCGCCATGTTGAGCGTGCCGGTCACCGCGTAGATCAGGCCGACGGCGAACAGGAACAGCGTCGAGCCGACCAGATTGATCGCGATATAGTGGAAGCCCGTGCGCAGCCGCCGCGCGCCGCCGCCATGCAGCATCAGGCCGTAGGAGGCGATCAGCATGACCTCGAAGAACACGAACAAATTGAACACGTCGCCGGTCAGGAAAGCGCCGTTGAGGCCCATCAGCTGAAACTGGAACAGCGGATGGAAATGCTGGCCGCGATGGTCCCAGCCGGCGATCGCATAGATCAGCACCGCGACGGCCAGCAGCGCCGTCAGCAGCAGCATCGTCGCCGCGAGGCGGTCGAGCACCAGCACGATGCCGAACGGCGCGCGCCATTCGCCGAGCAGATAGGGCGTCGGCGCGCCCTCCGCCGCCGACACATAGAGCCAGATCGTGATCGCGAGCAGCACGAGCGTCGACGCCATCGAGACGATGCGCTGGCTGGTCAGATCGTGCCGCAGCACCAGCACCAGGAAGGCGGCGACGACGGCGGGCAGGATGATCGGGGCGACGATCAGGTGACTCATGGCTGCGCCGCCTTGCGCTTGCGCGCGTCGCGCTGCGGTTCGCCCTTCTCGACCCGCTCGGTGCCGGTCTCGAGGAAGCCGCGCAGCGCCAGCACCACCACCAGCGCGGTCATTCCGAACGAGATCACGATGGCGGTCAGCACCAGCGCCTGCGGCAGCGGATCGGCGTAGTCGGTAACGCCCTTGGTAATGATCGGCGCCTTGTCGATCTCGAGCCGCCCCATCACGAACAGGAACAGGTTCACCGCATAGGACAGGAACGTGGTGCCGATGATCACCGGAAAGGCGTGCCGGCTCAGCACCAGATACAGGCCGACCATCGTCAGCACGCCGATTCCGCTCGCGACCAGAATTTCCATTCAGCCCTCCTCGGCCGAGGGCGCTGCGGACCGCGGCCGCATCCGGGCGCGGGGCAGAATCGGGATGTCGGACGGGCCGGGCGGCACCGGGGACCGCTTGGCGCGGCGCTCGACGCGCGCGATCTGCGACAGCGACAGCACCACCGTGCCGACCACGGTGAGGAACACGCCGATGTCGAACAGGATCGCGGTCGCCAGTTCGACGTCGCCGATCAGCGGCACCGGCACATAGACGAAGGCGCTGGTGAGGAACGGCCGCCCGAACAGCAACGCGCCGATGCCGGTGGCGGCCGCGGCGAGCACTCCGGCGCCCAGCAGGCGATGGCCGTCGATCCGGCGCTGCTCGGCCGACCAAGTGTAGCCGCTCGCCATGAACTGCATGATGACCGCGGTGGCGACGACCAGCCCGGCGATGAAGCCGCCGCCCGGCTGATTGTGGCCGCGCAAGAAGATGTAGGCGCCGACCGTGATCGCCAGCGGCAACAGCGCGCGCGCCGCGACCACCAGCAGCAGCGGATGGGCGTCGGCGGAGTCGACGTGTTGCCGCATCGAATCCAGCCGCCGCGCCGCGGCCCCTTCGAGCGCATTGCTGAGCAGCGCGTAGATCACCAGCGCGGCGATGCACAGCACGATGATCTCGCCGAAGGTGTCGTAGCCGCGGAAGTCGACCAGGATGACGTTGACCACATTGGTGCCGCCGCCGCCGGGCTTGGATTCGGCGAGGTGGTACGCCGAGATCGAGCTGACGTCGCGGGTCATCACCGCATAGGCCAGCGCGCCGGCGGCGAGCCCGCCGCAGCCGGCGATCAGGCTGTTGCGCAGCTTGCGGCCGAACTGCGGATCCGGCGGCGTCAGCTTCGGCAGCAGGTTGAGCGCCAGCAGCAGCAGGATCACCGTCACGACTTCAACGGAGATCTGCGTCAGCGCCAGATCCGGCGCCGAGAACTGCATGAAGGTGAGCGACACGACCAGGCCGACCACGCTGCTCAGGATCAGGGTCAGCAGGCGGTGGATGTGGAACATCATCACCCCGAGACTGGCGGCGACGAGCAGGATCCACGCCGCCGCCGCCGGCAGGCTGGCCGGCAGCGTCGCGCGGAGGCCGGCGTCGTGCCGACCGCCGAAGAAGCCGACCGCGCCGACCGCGAGGATCGTCAGCGTGATCACCATGAGATAGCGCGGCAGCGAGCCGGTGTGCAGCCGGCGGATGGTCCAGCGCGCGCTGCGCACCGCCGCCGCCACGACCGCGTCGAACATCGTCTTGGCGTCGGGCCGCGGCAGCCAGCCGCGCAGCGTCTCGATCGGGGCGTGGACGATCAGCAGCAGCAGGCCGCCCGCCAGCGCGATCGCGCTCATCGCCAGCGGCCATGTCAGGCCGTGCCAGATCGCCAGCGGATGAAAGTCGAGCTCTGCTGCGCCGACGACGGCCTGCGCGGTGCGCTCGACCACCGCGCCGGCGAGGAGTTGCGGCGCCAGCCCGATCGCCACCACCGGGATCACCAGGGCGGCGACCGGCGCCCACATCCCGAACGGCGGATCGTGCGGCGTGACGTCGAGCACGGCGCGGGGCCGCCCGAGATAGGTCGAGACCGCGAACCGCACCGAATAGGCCACCGACAGCAGCGCGCCGAGCGTCGCCGCCGCCGGCACCAGCCAGACGCTGCCGAACACCTGGGTGTCGGCCGCGGCCTCCAGCATCATTTCCTTGGACAGGAAGCCGTTGAACAGCGGTACGCCGGCCATCGACGCCGCGGCGATCAACGCCAGCACGGCGCTGATCGGCATCCGTCGCGCCAGCCCGCCGAGCCGGCGCAGGCTGCGGGTGCCGGTCTCGTGGTCGACGATGCCGGCGCTCATGAACAGAGCCGCCTTGAAGGTCGCGTGGTTGAGGACGTGAAATATGCAGGCGATCACGGCGAAGCGGGTGCCGAAGCCGAGCAGCATCGTCATCAGGCCGAGATGGCTGACCGTCGAATGCGCCAGAATGCCCTTGAGATCGTCCTTGAACAGCGCGATCCAGGCGCCGATCAGCATCGTCACCAGACCGGTGGTGGCGACGATCCAGAACCACCATTCGGTGCCGGACAGCACCGGCCACAGCCGCGCCAGCAAGAAGATGCCGGCCTTCACCATGGTGGCGGAGTGCAGATAGGCCGACACCGGCGTCGGCGCCGCCATCGCGTGCGGCAGCCAGAAGTGGAACGGAAACTGCGCCGATTTGGTGAATGCCGCGCCCAGCACCAGCAGAAGGATCGGGACGTACAGAGGCGACGCCTTGATCGCGTCGCCGCGCTGCAGGATCTCGGTCAGCTCATAGGAGCCGGCGGCCTGGCCGAGCAGCAGCATCCCGGCCATCAGCAGCAGCCCGCCGCCGCCGGTGACGACCAGCGCCATCCGCGCGCCCTGCCGGCCTTCGGGCAGATGACTCCAATAGCCGATCAGCAGGAACGAGCTGAGGCTGGTCAGTTCCCAGAACACCACCAGCAGCAGCATATTGTCGCTGGTGACGATGCCCAGCATCGCGCCCTGGAACAGCAGCAGAAACGCGAAGAACCGGCCCATCGGATCGTTGCGCCCGAGATAGAACCGGGAATAGACGATGACCAGCAGGCCGATGACCAGGATCATCGCGGCGAAGAACAGGCCGAGGCCGTCGAGAAAGAACCGGAACGACAGCCCGAGCGCCGGCACCCATTCGGTGCCCGAGCGAATCGTCTCGCCGTCGAACACCGCAGGCGCATGCGCGAGCAGGACCACCAGCGCGACCAGGCTGATCGAGGCGGTCACGATGGTACAGGCGTTGCGTCCGGACCGGATCGCGACCAGGGGCAGGACGGCGCCGAACAGTGGTATCAAAGCAATCAGTGCGAGCGGCATCGACCCCATCCGTGCACGCCGTTCTCCGCGACGCCGGTTTGCGCATCCCCGACCGCCGAAATCTCAGCCCGCGGAGATGTTTGACAGGGTTTGCAGGATTGGCGGACGGATGCAAGGGCGGCAGATGGCGGCGCCAGGCCGGGACAGGCCGCGAAGCAGCGGGATGAAATCAATCGGGGCAACCATTTTTGTGCGGTTGCGGTATTTTCGCTTCCCGCAATTCGCAGGGGAAGGCGGCATTTCGGCGCGCCCGAACGCCCGTCGCCCCCCGGGAGGTCGTCGCCGCCTCAGGTCCCGACCCGCAGCGCGGCGGATTGCTTGCGCAGCAGCGCGATCACCGACAGCGGCGTGATCAGGCCGGTGCGGGGATTGTCGGACGGCACGTTCTCGATCGTCATCGCGAACCGCGCCGAATCCGCATCGACCTCGATGCGGTGGGTGTTGCGGGTGACGCCCGGATCGGCCCAGATCTCCACCATGGTGCGATCCGGCCCGATGCCGGCCAGCGACAGCGCCACCGCGACGTTGAGATTGGCCGGAAAGCCCTTGCCGGCTTCGCGCGCGGTGCCTTCGAACAGTTTCAGCGGTTCGCGCAATCCGTCGAGGTCGATGCCGTTGTCGACGATGAACGGCGCGCCGCGCAGGCCATCGACCGGCTTGCGGGTGATCATCCGCACCGAATGAATCGTGCCGACGGCGGCGGCAGTGACGGCGTCGAGCCCGATCAGCGCGCCGGTCGGCACGATGATCTGGCCGCCGTTCAGATTGGCCAGATCGATCAGGTCCTCGTTCTGCAGCAGCGCCGCGGCGCTGAGCACGATCGCGGTCCTGCCGCGGCTGACGAACGGCTCGACGATCGCGCGCAGCAGCCTGCTCGGCGCCGCCTCGATCACGAGGTCTGCGTGGGCGTGCAACTGATCCAGCGGGACCACCGGCGGCGTCGTCCGCAGGCCGTCGAGGAAGGCGCGATGCTTCTCCGGGTCGCCGCTGGCGACGGCGCCGAGCGTCAGCCCGTCGAGCCCGCGATCGAGTTCACGCGCGATCGCCTTGCCGATGGCGCCGAGCCCGGCAATGGCGACGCGCTGCGGGGCCCGGCCGCTGCGCATCAGACCACGCGCTCGCGATGCACGCAGCGGCAGTCCATCTCGTAGTCGAGCCCTTCCACCGGCGGGCGGTTGAAGTGCCAGGTCAGGCCGTGGCGGAACACGCCGCGGTTGCCGAGCTCGCTCTCCAGGAACGGATGGATGTCGTGCACGGTGTAGAGCTGCGCCCCGGTGATGTCGCGCCAGCTGCCGCCGAACGCGCTCATGCGGCGCTCCATCTCGCCGAGCACGAACTGCGCCTTCTTCTGCAGACCGGCCGGGCTGGTGTCGCCGAGCGCGACGGTGTGATCGCGATAATTGCCCTTGCCCTCGGGCGCCTCGCCGCTGCCGGCGATGACGAAGGATTTCGGCGCATTGTCGGCGGGCACCGTGTAGGAGAAGGCGTAGAAGCTCGGCTCGGCCGGCGGATCGATCTGCGGGCAGACATTGCTGCGGGCGATCGGGTTGATGCCGTCCTTCATGATGCCCCAGTCGACCAGCGTCTGGATGTAGATCTCGTTGAACGCCTTGAAGCCGTCCTCGGTGAACGGCGCGGGCGAGCGCAGTTCGCAGGCCCCGAAAGCGGTCAACGGCCGGCCGGCGGCTTTGAGGATTTCGGCGATCTTCGCGAAGCCCTGCTTCAGCGGCACCGGCTCGGCGAAGCGCACGCGCTCGATGGCGAAGCCAGGCAGCGCGGCGATGCCGCAGGAATATTGGAAGACGCCCGGCATGTAGCGATAGCCGCTGTTCGGGGCTTCGACGGTCTCGATCATGATTCCTCTTTCGATCAGGCAGTGAAACTTGGTGTGTCAGTCCTGCAGCACGCCCAGATAGGCGTCGCGCACGATCGGGTCGGCGAGCAGATCCTCGCCCGAGCCCTCGCGCACGATCCGGCCCATATCCATGACAAAGGCGCGGTGGCAGAGGTCGAGCGCGATGGTGACGTCCTGCTCGACCAGCAGGATCGAGGTGCCGCCGGCGTTCAGCACCCGCAGCGCATCGACCAGCTGCTCGACCAGCAGCGGCGACAGCCCGAGCGACAATTCGTCGATCATCAGCAGTTTCGGCGCGCTCATCAGGCCGCGGCCGATCGCGCACATCTGCTGCTCGCCGCCGGACAGCGTCGCGGCCTGCTGGTTGCCGCGCTCGCGCAGTTTCGGGAAGGTGGCGTAGACGCGGTCGAGGTCGCGTTTGATCTCGGCGCGGCTCGCTTTACGCAAATACGCGCCCATCATCAGATTTTCCTCGACGCTCATCGCGCCGAACAGCCGCCGGCCTTCCGGGACGTGGACGATGCCGTGGGTCAGGATCTGCGCGGCCGTGCTCCCGGTGATGTCCTCTGCTTCGGAGAGATATCGGCCGGCGCGGACCGGGATCAGCCCGGACAGTGCGCGCATCAGCGTGGTCTTGCCGGCGCCGTTGGAGCCGATCAGCGCGGTGATCTCGCCGCGGCGCACCGCGAGGTCGATGCCCCACAGCACCTGGATTTCGCCGTAGCCGGCGTCGAGGCCTTTGGCTTCGAGGATCAGTTCGCTAGCCATTGCGGGCGGTCCGTTTGGCGTATTGCTGGCCGAGATAGGCCTCGACCACGGCGGGATTGCTGATCACCTCGCGCGGCGCGCCGTCGGCGATGAGTTGGCCGTTGTGCAGCACGACGATGCGGGTGCAGACGTTCAGCACCACTTTCATCAGATGCTCGATCATCACGATGGTGATGCCGTTCGCCGCGAGCTGATGGATCAGGCTGGTGGCGCGTTCGACCTCGGCGCTGTTGAGCCCGGCATTGACCTCGTCGAGAAACAGCAGCTTCGGCTTCATCGCCAGCGCCTTGGCCAGCTCGAGCCGCTTGCGCATCGCCAGCGTCAGGGTGGCGGCGGATTGATCGGCCTGTGGTTCCAGCCCGACGAAAGCCAGATGCTCGCGCGCCGCCTCGCGGGCCGATCTCAGGCTGGCGCCCGGCTGCGAGAACAGCGCCGCGGCGGCGACGTTGTCGAGCGCGGAGAATTCGGCGAAGGGCTGCACGATCTGGAAGGTGCGTGCCAGCCCGAGCCGGGCGGCCTGATAGGTCTTGATCTTCGTGATGTCCCTGCCGTCGAAGCTGACGGTGCCGGAATTCGCCGGGGTGACGCCGCAGATGGTGTTGACCAGCGTGGTCTTGCCGGCGCCGTTCGGCCCGATAAGGCCGAGCACCTCGCCGCCCGACACCGACAGCGAGACGTCGCGCAGCGCCTGCAGGCCGGAGAAGTGCCGGGAGACGCCGGTGAGTTGCAGCAGCTCAGACATGCTTCGTCCTCCGCCGCAGCCGGTCGAACCGCAGCGAGCTCAGGCCGTGCGGCAGGAACAGCAGCAGCATCACGATCAGCACGCCGAGCACGCCGGTGTGGATGTGGGTGTAGTTGCGCCACACCACTTCCTCGAGGCCGAGATACATGAAGGCGCCACAGGCGACGCCGAGCGGCGAGCCGAGTCCGCCCATCAGCGCCATCACGATAGGCTTGACCGAATACAGGATGTCGAACACATCGGACGGATCGATGTAGTGCACCCAGGCGGCGTAGATGCCGCCGGCGACGCTGACGAAGCAGGCCGACAGGCCGAAGGCGATGCTCTTGGCCAGCGTGGTGTTGAGGCCGACCATGCTGGAGGCGGTCTCGTTCTGGCGGATGCAGTTCAGCGCGAAGCCGAGCTTGGAATTCGCCACCACGATCACCATCAGCGCGGTGATCAGCATCACGCCCCACATCGCGTAGAAGAAGAACGTCGCCTCCGCCATCACGCCGGCGCCGGAGGCGAGCGGGATGTTCAGCCCCATGCCGCCGCCGGTGAGGTCGGTGGCGTTGTTGACGACCTCGCGCAGCACCTCGGCGAGCGACAGGCTGGCGATCGCGAAATAATGCCCGCGCAGCCGCAGCAGCACCGCGCCGAGCGCCACCGCGGAGACCAGCGCCAGCAATCCGGCGACCGCCGCCGCCGCCCACAGCGGGAAGCCCTTGCCCATCAGCACGCCGCCGCAATAGGCGCCGAAGCCGAAGAACGCCGCGGTGGCGAAGGACGGATAGCCGGCGAAGCCGCCGACCACGTTCCACGACAGCGCCAGCACCGCATACATGCAGGCGATGGTGCCGAGCCGCAGCGCATAGGCGCCGCCGAACAGCGGCAGAGCCGCGACGCAGGCGATCAGGACCAGAAGGGCGATATTGCTGCGGCTCATTCGAAGCCCTTTCGGCCGACCAGGCCCTGCGGGCGCAGGATCAGGAAGATGATCAACAGCAGGAACGACAGCGTGGTGGCGTGCGCCGGGCCGAAGAACGCCGAGCCGACGCTTTCGACCAGCGCCAGCAACATTCCGCCGGCCAGCGCGCCGGACACGCTGCCGAGCCCGCCGAGCACGCAGACCACGAAGGCCTTGCCCAGATAGGCCGACGAGGTCAGCGGCGAGATCGGGAAGATCAGCGCCATCAGCACGCCGGCGCAGCCGGCCAGCGCCGCGCCGAGGCCGAACGCAACCGCGTAGATCGAGGGTACATGGACGCCCATCAGCACCGCGGCGTCACGATCGAGCCGCACCGCGACGATGGCGCGGCCGACTCTGGAGCGGCGCAGCAGCAGATACAGCAGGCCGGTCAGCGCCAGCGCGGTCGCGGTCGCGATCAGCCGGTCGACCGGAACCACCACGCCCTCGAACGACACCGAGCCGAGCGGCGGAATCAGCGTCAGGCGGCGATAATCGGCGGTGAAGACATAGATCATCGCATTGTTCAGGATCAGATCGAGCCCGAAGGTCAGCGTCAGCGTCACCAGCACCGGCGCGGTGATGACCCGGTTGAGGATCAGCCGCTGCACGATGTAGCCGAACACGAAGAACACGGGCGCCGCGACCACGATCGCGTACCACGGCGACAGATGCAGCGACTGGTACAGGCCGAAGGCGAGGTAGGCGCCGAGCACGATGAACGAGCCGTGGATCAGGTTGATGACGTTGAGCACGCCCCACACCAGCGAAAACCCGATCGCGATGCAGGCGTAGAGACTGCCCAGCACCAGCGCGTTGATCAGGATCTGGACGGCTTGCATGAGAGCGGCTTCGCTTGGTTGGAGGAGGCGAGGAATGTCGAGAGCCGGGATGAAGCGGCGCCGGGGCAGCGATTCAGATCGTGCAGCGAAGCCTTCGTCCCGTCATTGCGAGCGTTGCGAAGCAATCCAGAAAGGCTCCATGCGTGGCATGGATTGCTTCGTCGCTTCGCTCCTCGCAATGACGGACGTCGGAGTTTCGTTTGTTGCCCTGAACCGAACTGGATCCGAGCGATGCTTACTCGAGGCCGATCTTGAGGTCGCCTTGCTTGATCGCCTGCGGGAACAGCACCACCGGCTTGCCGCCCTGGATCTGGAAGACCGGCGGGTCGAGCGAGTTGATCTGGCCGTTGGCGCCGAACTTGACCGGGCCGAAGAAGGTGACGACGTCCATCTTGGCGAGTTCGTCGCGCACCTTGTCGCGATCGATCGAACCGGCCTTCTCGATCGCGATCTGGAACAGCGCGCCGCACAGCGCCGCCGAAGCATGCGCGTAGTCCGGTTCGGCGTTGTACTTGTCCTTGAACAGCTTCACGAAATTGGCGGTGGAGCCAAAGATGTCCTTGCCGTCATAGCGCGCGGCCGGATGCCACCAGGCGGCGCTCGAGACGTTCTCGGCCCCCTTGCCGAGCGCGTCGATGAACTCCTGATAGGCCGGGCCGGCGATCATCGAGACCACCGGGGCCTTCATCTGCTGGTCGATCATCTGCTTGCGCACCAGCAGCAGGTCGTTGGTGTAGCCGGTGACGAAGATCCACTGCGGCGACTGCGCCTTGATCGACGACAGCGTGGCGGAATGGTCGAGCGTGCCGATCGCGTATTTCTCGAAATACACCACCTCGAGGCCGTTGGCCTTGGCCGACTTCTCCATCTCCTGCGCGATCGCCAGCGGGAACAGATCGTTGCGGGCGAGGATCGCGACCTTCTTGACCTCGGGCACCTTGGCCTTGATCATTTCGGTCAGCGGCGTGGTCAGGGTGTCGTTCGGGGTGAAGGTGCCGAACAGATATTTGTAGCCCTGGTCGTAGACCTGGGACGACGAGGCGGTCGCCGCCAGCGTCGGCACCTTGTGCTTTTCCGACACCGTGCTGGCCGCCTTCGCCGCACCGGAGCCGAACGGCGAGAACACGAAGTTGACGTTGTTCTGGGTGATCAGCTGCTCGGTCGCCTGCACCGCGCGCGGCGTGTTCGACTGGTAGTCGGTGTAGACGATCTCGACCTTGTACTTCTTGCCGCCGACCGAAATGCCGCCGGCCTTGTTGGCCTGTTCGGCCCACAGATTGTAGCCCTGCTGCTGCTTGATGGCTTCCGGCGCCAGCGGCCCGGTGATCGGCAGCGGCGCGCCGATCTTGATGACGTCGTCGGCCGACGCTGCGGATATCTGGATTCCGGATGCCAGCGCGGCAATGCCGAGCGGGATCGAGAGGCGAACGCAGCGAGCAACCCACGCGTGAAGCATCTGTAGTTCTCCTTGGCGGCCTTTGGTTGAGTCGACTCTGCCAAACCGGCCATTCGAATTAAAGCATTGAAATTAGAGGTCTCAGATCGAATAATTAGACCATTAGCCAGCTGCTGCCGGAATCTTCGGCAGCCGGAACAACCCGAAGGACACGGCTGCGATGATCGAATCGGCGGCGATCCGCTATTTCCGCGAGGTGACGGAATCCGGATCGATCAAGCAGGCCGCCGCGACGCTGCGGATCGCGCCGTCGGCGATCAGCCGGCAGATTCAGGCGATCGAGGAGGAAATGTCGGTCAAGCTGTTCGAGCGCAATGCCCGCGGCATGGCGCTGACCGACGCCGGCCGGCTGCTGTATCGCTACGCGGTCGAGAACCGCAGCCAGCTCGACGGCATCCGCGCCAAGGTGCAGGAATTCGAAACCATGCGCCGCGGCCAGATCCGGTTCGCCACCGTGGAAGGCATGCTGGCGAATTTCCTGTCCAACTTCCTGGTCGAGCTGTCGGTGGATTATCCCGGCATTTTCGTCTCCACGACGGTGGTGGGGTCCCGCGCGGTCGCCGAACTGGTCGGACGCAACGAGGTCGATCTCGGGCTGGTGTTCGGGCGGGCGCCGCGGCGCGACCTGATCGAGCTGGCGCGGATGCGGCAGTCGCTGTGCCTGATCGTCGCGCCCGATCATCCGATGGCCGATCGCGAAGCCTGCGCGGTCAAGGATCTCGCGGGGCTGCGGGTGATCGTCCCCGATCCGTCGTTCGGCATCCGTCAGGAAGTCGATCGCGCCTGCGCCAACGCCAAGGTACGGCTGGAGATCTGCAGCGAGACCAATTCGCTGGCGTTCGCGCAGATGCTGGCGTCGCGCACCGATCTCGCCACCTTCCTGCCGCGCGACACCGCGATGCCGGCGATCGCGGCGGGGCGGCTGGTGGCTGTTCCGCTGCGCGACAAGCGGTTGGAGGCGACGCAGGTGACGCTGGTGCAACTCGCCACCCGCAATATCTCGCCGTCGTGCCGGATGGTGGCGGACCTGCTGATCGCGCGGATGAAGCGCGCGCGGGAGTAATGCTCCCCCAACCGTCATGGTCGGGCTCGTCCCGGCCATCCACGTCCTGCTTGCGGCGTGAGCCCAGTTCGTGGATGGCCGGCACAAGGCCGGCCAAGACGGGTTGTTAGGACGGCGCGAAACTCGACTTTCAGCGAGGAAGCGAACGGCTACGCCGCCTCGTCGCGCATGTGGTACCAGCGATACAGCATGCGCTGGCCGAGCCGACGGAACGGCTCGAAAGTGTGGGTCGGCAGCGGCGAGGTGAAGATCGGCAGGTCCTGGCCCTTGAAGTGCTGGCCGGCGATCATCTGCGCCATGCGGCGGCCGGCCTGGGCCGAATAGGACACGCCGTTGCCGCCATAGCCGAGCGCGTAGAACATCTTGGTCTGCTGATCGGGCTGGAAGATGCGCGGCATCATGTCGTGGCTGACGTCGACCCAGCCCCACCACGAATAGTCGATCTCGATGCCCTGCAGCGCCGGAAATTTGCGATGCAGCCCGTCGATCAGGAGCTGGAGATGCTTCGGATGATCGGCGTCGGCGCCGGTGATCGAGGAGCGGCTGCCGATCTGGATGCGGTTGTCGGGCAGCAGGCGGTAGTAGTAGCGCAGCGTCCTTGTGTCGGTCAGCACCAGCTTGGTCCTGAAGCCGGTGGCGTCGAGTTCGGCCGCGGTCAGCGGCCGGGTCACGATCGAGTTCGACAGGATCGGCATGCAGCGGCCGCGCAGCGCCGGGGTCAGGCCGGGCGCCGTGTAGGCGCCGGTGGCGATGCCGACCGCGCGCGCCCGCACCGTGCCGCCCGGCGTGCGCAGATACAGCGCGCCGTCGCGGGACTGGATTTCGGCGACGGGGCTCGCCGGATGAATCCTGACGCCGAGATCGCGGGCCATCTGCTGATAGCCGAAAGCGAGCTTGGCGGGGTGCACGCCGGTGCCGAGCGGCTCCAGCACGGCGCCGACCGCTTCGGCTTCATTGAGATAGTCGCTCCGCAGTTGCTCGGCGCTCACCACGCTGGTCTTTTCGCCGAACACGTCGCGCAGCACCTTAGCTTCGGCGGCGATCTTGTCGAGGTTGCGCTGGCGGTGCGCAATGTAGAGATGCCCGCCGCGCTGCGGCTCGCAATCGATCGGGCTTTGCCGGATCAACTCCTCGAAGGTGTCGAAGCCGTCGCGGATTTCGGCGTGAAGCTGCTTTGCGACGTCGATGCCCCAGCGCGCGATCCATTGCGACCGTGTCAGTCGGCCGGCGGCGTTCTGGCCCTGGCCGCCATTGCGGGTGCTGCAGCCCCAGGCGACGCGATTGGCCTCCAGCACGATGGGCTTGATACCATGTTCGCGAGCCAGATAGATCGCGCAGGCGAGTCCGGTGTAGCCGGACCCGACGATCGCGACGTCGGCGTCGATGTCGGATGTCACCGGGCCGTCGTCGGCGGGCAGCGGACCGGCGGTGGCGTGCCAGTAGGTTGGCGCGTAGTCGCGATTGTGGCCCGGGCCGTCGCTGACCAGCGGATCGTAATGCGGATCGTAGGCCGCGACCGGCGGCGTCTTCAGCGGCCGGTTCATCACGCGGCTCCCTGGGCGGGCAGCGCCGGCCGGTCCTTGCGGAATGCGCTCTTGCTGCAGATCAGCTCGCCGCGGAATCCGAACAGGTCGACGCCCTCGGCCTCGATCCGCGATCCATCCTTTGCGGTCGCGCGAAAAACCCATTCGGAGATGCCGCGGTCGCCGAACACGGCGTGGCGGGTGCATTCCCAGCTCACATCGGGGAAGGTCGCGAAGGTGCCTTCGAAGGCGGCGCGGACAGCGGCGGTGCCGACGATGCGGCGGCCGCAGGCCTCGGGACCGGCGGCGGCATCGAACACGACGTCGTCGGTCATCGCCGACATCACCCCGGCGCCGTCGTGGCGATTGAAGGCCTCGAACACGAGTTCCAGCTTGCGCAGTCGCAGGGCATCGAGATCGGACACAGCAGGATCAGACACAGCAGGATCAGACATGGAGCTTCCATCATGGTGGGCGCGCGAGCGTCTCCGTGATGATGGCGCGGATCGGCCGGCAGCTTCGATCGGACGGTGCCATGACGGCCGAGGGCGGTTTAGAACCAGATGGCCGTGACGTCTGCGGCCAGAATCGCCGCGCCGCCGAACCGGTCCGGCCAACTGGCCCAATGGCTTGGCTGCGGCTGGACCTTCGCGCGCGAACCGCAATCGCCAAGGTGGCGGCATGATCAACATCGCCACCCGCATCGATCCCGCCATCGCCTCCGCTGTTTCCGAGACGATCACTCAACTGCACGGCCGTCACCTGATCGGCAATGCGCTGGTTCCGGCCGTGGCCGGCGCGACGCTCGAGGTTCTCGACCCCGCGACCGGTGCGGTGCTGGGCGAAGCGCCGGCCGCGACCACGGACGACGTCGCGCGGGCCGTCGACGCCGCGTCGGCGGCGTTTCCGGGCTGGGCGGCGACGCCGTCGCGGCAGCGCGGCAAGCTGCTCGCTGAAGCCGCGCGCGCCATCGCGGCGAAGTCGGGCGCGCTGGCCGCGGTGCTGGCGCTGGAAACCGGCAAGGCAATCCGCACCGAATGCCGCGGCGAGATTGCCACCGCGATCGATATCGTCACGATGTATGCGGGCCTCGCCTCGGAACTGAAGGGCGAGACGCTGCCGTTCGATCCGCAGATCCTGACTTACACCAGCCGCGAGCCGCTCGGCGTCGTCGCCGCGATCCTGCCGTGGAACGTGCCGCTGGTGCTGATGATGCTGAAGATCGCGCCGGCGCTGGTGGCCGGCAACACGGTGGTGGTCAAGGCGTCGGAAGAAGCCCCGTTCGCCACCATCGAGATGGCGCGGCTGATGGCCGAACTGCTGCCGGCCGGCGTGCTCAACGTGATCTGCGGCACCGGCCGCGATTGCGGCTCGGCGCTGGTCGAGCATCCGGCGGTCGCCAAGGTGACCTTCACCGGCTCGCAGGCGGTCGGCGAACTGATCTACCAGACCGCGGCGCGCAAAATCATTCCGGTCAGCCTCGAGCTCGGCGGCAAGAGCCCGATGATCGTCTATCCGGACGCCGACATGGCGCGGGTCGTCGCCGGCGCGATCGCCGGGATGCGCTTCACCCGGCAGGGCCAGAGCTGCACCGCGGCGAGCCGCATCTACGTGCACAACACCCTGATCGACGCCTTCGTCGCGGCGCTGCGCGATGCGGTGGCGAAGCTCGTGATCGGCGATCCGCTCGACGAGGCGACCGACATCGGCACCGTGATCTCGCAGCGGCAGAAGGCGAAGATCGAATCCTATCTGGCGCTCGGCGAACGCACCGCCGGCGCTCAGGTCGCGCGTTGCGGCGAGCTTCCGCGCGCCGGTCATCTGAAAGACGGCCTGTTCCTGCAGCCGACCATCGTCACCGGCCTGCCGGAAGACAGCCCGCTGATGCGCGAGGAAATCTTCGGCCCGGTGGTCTGCGTGCAGCCGTGGGACGACGAGGACGACGTCATCGCGCGCGCCAATGACAGCGATTTCGGCCTCGCCGCCACGGTCTGGACCCACGACCTGCGCACCGCGTTGCGCGCGGTGCAGCGGCTCGACGCCGGCTACGTGCAGGTCAATCAGAACCTGACGATCCAGCCGAATCTGTCCTACGGTGGTTTCCGCAAATCCGGTCTCGGCAAGGAGGCGTCGCTGGAGGCGATGCTCGAACACTTCACCAAGAAGAAGACCGTCGTGATCGACATGCGGTGAACGCCACCATGCAGAACCTGATCGCCGCGGCGCAGGCAAGCTTTCTCGGCGCGCTGCCGACGCCGGGCGCGATCGCGGCGACGCTCGCGGCGGTGATGGCGGCCGCGCTGTTGCGCGGCTTCACCGGCTTCGGCTTCGCGCTCGCCGCGGTGCCGCTGATGGGGCTGGTCATGGCCCCGGCCAAGGCGGTGCCGATCGCTGTGCTGCTGCAATTGCTCGGCGGCCTGGCCGATCTGCGCCGCAATCGCCGCGACTGCCACTGGCCGTCGCTGCGATGGCTGATCGTCGGCGCGGTGATCGGCTCGCCGCTCGGGGTGCTGGCGCTCAGCGTCGCGCCGGCGCCGGTGGCGCGGATCGTGATCTCGGTGATCATCGCGCTGGCGGTGCTGATGCTCGGACGCGGTTTCGCGCTCGCGGCGGTGCCGTCGCGCTTCGCCACCGTGCTGGTGGGCGCGACCTCGGGTCTGTTCAACGGGTTGGCGGCGATGCCGAGTCCGCCGGCGATCGTCTACTACATGTCGGGTCCGTTCCGCGCCGCCACGGCGCGAGCCTCGCTGCTGGTGTTCTTCCTCGCCACCTCGATCGCGGCCTTCACCAGCATCGTGGCGGTCGGCTTGGCCTCCTCGGCGGTGGTGTGGCTGGCGGTGCTGGCGCTGCCGGTGATGCTGCTCGGCACCTGGATCGGCGAACTCGGCTTCCGCCGCGGCACCGAGCGATTGCACCGCCACGTGTCGATCGTCAGCCTCGGCGTGATCGCGCTGATCAGCGCCGCCAAGGGCTTCAGCGAACTGATGTGACGCGCTGCCTCTCGCAGCAACTACTTCTTCAAATACTCCGCAATCACTTCGCCGAGGCGCTGGATGCCTGTTTCGATCCGGTCGGTGCGGATCGAGGAGAAGCCGAGCCGGAAGCAATGCCGGCTGGCGGTCTCGTCCATCGAGAACACCGCGCCCGGCTCGATTACCACGCCCTGCGCCAGCGCTTCCCGCGCCAGTGCCGTGGTGTCGGTACCGGGCGGGCAGGCGATCCAGTAGTTGGTGCTGCCCGGTCCGCGCGAGAAGCTGCAGTCCGGCAGATGTTTCGGCAGCAGGCGGTCGAGCATCTTGGCGCGCTCCAGCAGCACGCGGCCGACCTGGGCCAGATGCGAGCGATAGTGCCCGAGCCCGATGAACAATGCGGCGACGCGCTGGTTGTTGAGCGGGGGGTGGCGCAGCATCAGCCGCCGCAGCGCCCGCAGCTCGCGGATCACCGGCGCGGGCGCCACCACGTAGCCGAGCCGCAGCCCGGGTGCCAGCGCCTTCGACAGGCTGCCGACATAGAGCACGTTGCTGGCGTGATCGAGGCTCTTCAGCGGCGGCAGCGTCGCCGCCTCCGGCATCAGTTCGCCCTCGTAGTCGTCCTCCACCAGCACGACGTCGCCGGTCTCGGCGGCCTTGAGCAACTCCAGTCGCCGCTGCAGTGGCATCACCGTCGCGGTCGGGCATTGATGGCTGGCGGTGACATAGGCCAGCGCGCAACTCTGCAAGCGCTCGTCCGGCAACAGGCCCTGCGCGTCGGAGGCGAGCGGGACGACGTCGGGCGTCAGCATCCGGAAGATGTTTCGCGCGTCGGGATAGCCGGGCTCCTCGATGCCGACGCGGGTGCGGTCGTTGATGAACAGCGTCGCGATCAGATACAGCGCGTGCTGCGCGCCGATCGTCATCATGATTTCGTCGGAGCGCGCATGAATGCCGCGGCGCGGCAGCACCTGAAGCTGCAACTGCTCGATCAGCGCCGGGTCGTCGCCGTCGATCAGGTCACGCGCCCAGTTGTTGATCTCGGGGACGCTCAGCGCGGCCCGCGCGGATTCGCGCCAGTCGTTGGTCGGAAACAGGCTGGGGTCGAACTGCCCGAAGATGAAAGGGTAGGGCTGCGCCTGCCAGTCGGCGGGCTTGACGATGTTGCGATGCGCCGACGGCTGCACCGCGTAGCGCGCGGCCCAATGCGCATCGTCGCGGCTCGCCGCCTCGGCAGGCTTGCCGGCGCCGGAGGCGACCTTCTTCGACAGGCCGGCGACAAAGTAGCCGCTGCGCTGCCGCGACACCAGGAAGTTCTGGTCGACCAGCTGCTCGTAGGCGATCACAACGGTGTTGCGCGACACCTTGAGCACCGCGGCGAGATCGCGGCTCGACGGCATCCGCATCCCGAGCGGCAGCCGGCCGTCTTCGATCGCGGTGACGATGATCTGGCGGATCTGCAGTTGCAGAAACGACCCGCCGCGATCCATTCCGCGGAATAAGGCGCCCCAGAACAGCGCATCGCTGTTGCCTAACGATGCGGCATTCGCGGAGGCATTTGCCGAACGATCGAGCGAACCGTTGCGACCGGCTTCCTGATAAGCGAGCTGTGCGAGCTTTCCCAAGACGCTATAACTTTCCTTGACGATCTACCATGCCGGCACAGCGGACCCGGTGGAGTGCTGTATCCGAGTATGTCTGTTTGCAACTGAGAAGCAAGAAGTCTGCCATCGAGCCCGGCGCTGGGCGGATGGCACTGGCTCCATTCGTGCGGGGCATCTGGCGCTAGTGCGGTCCGGTGGATCGCTTCACGTTCGCAACTGAAATCCGGAGAGGCTCAGCAGCGTGAACCACGACACCGTCGTCTACTCGGCCCGCAACATCATCACGATGAACCCGTCGCGTCCCGCTGCTACGCATGTTGCGGTGCGAGACGGGCGGATCGTCGCAACCGGCACGGCGGGCGAGTTGTGCGTCGGCGGCGCGCGGCTCGACAATCGTTTCGCCGACAAGGTGTTGATGCCGGGCTTCGTCGAGGGCCACAGCCACATCATGGAAGGCCTGATGTGGAAGCTTCCCTATATCGGCGCGTTCGACCGCCGCTCGCCGGAAGGCCGCATTGTCGCCGGTGTCCCCGACATCGATGCGATCGTCGCGCGGCTGCAGCAGGCCGAAGCGCTGCTGCAGGAGCCCAACACGCCGCTGTTCGCCTGGGGCTTCGATCCGCTGCATATCGGCGGCAAGATGCTGACGCGCCAGGACCTCGACCGGGTGTCGACGACGCGCCCGGTGGTCGTCGTCCACGCCTCGTTCCACATCAACAACGTCAACACCACGACGCTGGAGCGCGCCGAGCTGTTGCACGCCACCAATATCTCCGGCGTCGTCGCCGGCGCCGACGGCCTCGCCAGCGGCGAACTGCAGGGCATCCCGGCGCGGATGCGGCTGTTTCGGTCGCTCGGCAACAATCCGCAGACCGGCAACATCACCGCCGCCGATGTCGCGCGCTATGCCGCTTCGTGCTGCGTCCAGGGCGTCACCACGGTCACCGATCTGCACAACGACATGTCCGACCAGACCGTCGAGGTGTATCGCGCCGCGACCGAGGCCGCCGATTTCGGCGTGCGATTAGTTCCGGCGCTGGCCGCGGTGTCGCACACGCCGGAGCAGGGCGTCGCCAAGATCGAGGCGCTGCGCCAAGGCGGCAACGACCGGCTGCATTACGGCATCGTCAAGCTGGTGGTCGACGGTTCGATCCAGGGTTTCACCGCGCGGCTGCGCTGGCCCGGTTATCACAACGGCGTCGCCAACGGGCTGTGGTACATCGCGCCGGAGGAACTGCCGCGGCTGGTCGGCGCGTATCACCGCGCCGGCATCCAGCTCCACATCCACACCAATGGCGACGAAGCCACCGAACTCGCGCTCGATGCCATCGAGGCGGCGCAGATCGATACCCCTCGGCCTGATCACCGTCATACGCTGCAGCACTGCCAGATGGCCGACGCCGCGCAATTCCGGCGGATGAAGGCGCTCGGCGTCTGCGCCAATTTGTTCGCCAATCACGTCTACTACTGGGGCGACTCGCACTACGAACTGACGATGGGCCCGGAGCGCGCCGCAAGGCTCGACGCCACCGGCACGGCGCAGCGCATCGGCGTGCCGTTCGCGATCCATTCGGACGCGCCGGTAACGCCGCTGGCGCCGCTGTTCACGGCGTGGTGCGCCGTCAACCGGGTCACTTCGGGCGGTCGGGTGCTCGGCCGCGACACCGAGGCTCTGACAGTGCCGCAGGCGCTCGCGGCGATCACCATCGGGGCGGCCTATACGCTGAAGATGGATCATCTGGTCGGCAGCATCGAGACCGGCAAATTCGCCGATTTCGTCGTGCTGGAGGATGATCCGCTCACGGTGGCGCCGGAGCGGCTGAAGGACATCGCGATCTGGGGCACCGTGGTCGGCGGCGTCGTCCGGGAGGCGCCCCGGGCATGACGGGATCGTCCGCGACCATTCCCGTCACGGTGATCGGCGGCTTTCTCGGCGCCGGCAAAACCACTTTCGTCAATCATCTGCTCGCCACCGGCAGCCCGCGCACCGCGGTGCTGGTCAATGATTTCGGCGAGATCAATGTCGATGCGACGCTGATCGCCAGCCACGATGGCAGCACGATGACGCTGACCAACGGCTGCATCTGCTGCAGCATCGGCACCGGCTTCATCGACACGATGTGCAAGGTGCTCGACGCCGAGGTGCCGTTCGAGCGCATCGTCATCGAAGCCTCGGGCGTCGGCGATCCGTGGAAGATCGCCGAGATCGCGCTGATCGAGCCGAGCTTGCGGCTCGAGCGCGTCGTCGTCTTGGCCGATGCCAGCCGGATCGTACAACTGATCGACGACGCTCGCGTCGGCGACACCGTGTGCGGGCAGTTCGCGCAGTGCGACGTCGTACTGCTGAACAAGAGTGATCTGGTCGATGTGGCCGGGCTCGCTGCCGCACGCGCCGCGTTGCTGGCGCTGCGCCCCGGTCTGCGTATCATCGAGACGTCGCGAGCGGCGCTGCCGACATTGGCGTCGCTCGACGTGGGCGCTGCAATGTCGGCTTTTCGCGCCGACTCGCCCGACGCTGTGCCGCGCGATCACGGCGCCGCGTTCCGGAGCTGGGCCTATCGCCGCGACGGCGCGTTCGATCGCGCCCGGATCGCCGGCGCATTGGCGGCGCTGCCGCCGGAGCTGCTGCGGCTGAAGGGGTCGTGCCGGCTCGCCGGCGAGGCCGGCGCCCACGTTTTCCAGTTGGTCGACCGGGCATGGTCGCTGACGCCGCCGGCGCCTGATCAGCCTGTGTCCCCGGGCATCGTGCTGGTCGGCGTCGGCACCTGCGATTTGCCGCCGCCGGCGGTGCTCGACGCGATCCTCGATCGCGCGCTGGCGGCCGGAGCCTCGTCATGAGCGCCGGTCTCGTCGTTTTGCCGATACGCACGCCGTGCGCATCGATCATCCTCGCCCTCGAACCTTCACAGCGGAGTTGAATCCATGAAGTTGACGAAGCGGTCCTTTGTTATCGGCTCCCTCGGAGGCCTGGCGATGCTCGGCCTGCCGGCCGATCTGCGCGCGCAGCAGGCCGGCGGCGGCACGTTGGTGATCGGCTCGACGCAGGTGCCGCGGCACTTCAACGGCGCGGTGCAGTCGGGCATCGCCACCGCGCTGCCGAGCACGCAGATTTTCGCCAGCCCGCTGCGCTTCGACGAGAACTGGAATCCGCAGCCGTATCTCGCCAAATCCTGGGAGGTCGCGCCCGACGGTCTGTCGATTACCCTGAAGCTGGTCGACGACGCGGTGTTTCACGACGGCAAGCCGGTGACCTCCGAGGACGTCGCGTTCTCGATCATGACGATCAAGGCCAACCACCCGTTCAAGACCATGCTGGCCGCGGTCGACAAGGTGGAGACGCCCGATCCGAAGACCGCGGTGATCAAGCTGGCGCATCCGCATCCGGCGCTGCTGCTGGCGATGTCGCCGGCGCTGATGCCGATCCTGCCGAAGCACGTCTACGGCGACGGCCAGGACGTCAAGGCGCATCCGGCCAACCTCAAGCCGATCGGTTCCGGCCCGTACAAGCTCGCCGAATACAAGCAGGGCGAGTACTACACGCTGGAGAAGTTCGACAAATTCTTCATCCCGGGCCGTCCGAAGCTCGACAAGATCGTGGTGCGGCTGATCTCGGATCCGAACGCGCTGATGGTCTCGGCCGAGCGCGGCGAGGTCCACGCCGTGCCGTTCGTCACCGGCGTGCGCGACATCGACCGGCTGGAGAAGTCGAAGAACCTCAAGGTCGTCGACAAGGGCTTCGCCGGTCTCGGCGCGCTGAACTGGCTCGCCTTCAACACCAAGAAGAAGCCGCTCGACGACGTCCGCGTCCGCCAGGCGATCGCCTACGCGGCCAATCGCGACTTCATCGTCAACAAGCTGATGGGCGGCAAGGCGATGCCGTCGACTGGGCCGATCGCGCCGGGCTCGCCGTTCGAGGAGAAGAACGTCCAGCTCTACAAGTTCGACGTCGCCAAGGCCAAAAAGCTGCTCGACGAGGCCGGCCTCAAGCCGGACGGCAACGGCGTCCGCGCCACGCTGACGATCGACTACCTCCCGGGCAGCGACGAGCAGCAGCGCAACGTCGCCGAATACATGCGCTCGGCGCTGAAGCGTGTCGGCCTGAACCTCGAAGTCCGCGCCGCGCCCGACTTCCCGACCTGGGCGCAGCGGGTCTCGAACTTCGACTTCGATCTGACCATGGACTCGGTCTACAATTGGGCCGATCCGGTGATCGGCGTCGACCGGACCTATCTGACCTCGAATATCCGCAAGGGCATCATCTGGTCGAACACGCAGCAATATTCCAACCCGAAGGTCGACGAGATCCTCGGCAAGGCCGCTGTGGAGACCTCGGCGGAGAAGCGCAAGGCGCTTTATTCGGAGTTCCAGAAGATCGTCGTCGACGAGGTGCCGGTGTTCTTCATCAACGCCGTGCCGTTCCACAACGCCTTCGCCAACGGCCTCGGCGGGCTGCCGACCACGATCTGGGGCGTCGTCTCGCCGCTCGACGAAGTGCACTGGGTCACGCCGCCGAAGACCTGAACCCAACCGGGTAGACAGACAGCACCATGACGCTCCTCACCCATCTGTTCGGAAAACTCGCCAACGCCGCGGCGCTGCTGCTCGCGGTGCTGGTGCTGAATTTCTGCTTGATCCATCTTGCACCGGGCGATCCGGTGCAAGTGATCGCCGGAGAGATGGGTGGGGCGTCGGCGGAAGTGATCGCCGAGTTGCGCGCCAAATACGGCCTCGATCAGAGTCTGCTGCAGCAGCTCTTCACCTATCTCGGAAACGTCGTTCAGGGCGATTTCGGCTATTCTTACTACTTCAACCAGCCGGTGCTGAACCTGATCGCGCAGCGGCTGCCGGCGTCGCTGTATCTGGCGCTGTCGTCGCTGTTCACCGCGGTGGTGATCGGCACGCTGCTCGGCGTGGTCAGCGCGCGCCGCCCGAACGGGGCGCTCAGCCACGTCGTCACGGTGCTGTCGCTGACCGGCTATGCGGCGCCGATCTTCTGGACCGGACTGATGTTGCTGTTGCTGTTCGGCTCGGTGTGGCCGGTGCTGCCGGTCAGCGGCATGGCCGACGTCGTCAACCCCAAGGCCGGCTTCGCCTATGCGCTCGACGTCGCGACCCATCTGGTGCTGCCGTCGCTGACGCTGGCGCTGGTGTTCATCGCGCAATATTCGCGGCTGGCGCGCGTCAACATGATCGACGTGCTGTCGGCGGATTACGTCCGAACCGCCCGCGCCAAGGGCCTGCCGGAACGCGTGGTGATCTTCAAGCACGCGCTGCGCAACGCCCTGATCCCGATCGTCACGGTCGTCGGGCATCAGTTCGGCAATCTGTTCGCCGGCGCGGTGCTGGTCGAGACGGTGTTCAGCTGGCCGGGCATGGGGCGGCTGGTGTTCGATTCGATCCTGCGCCGCGACTATCCGACGCTGATGGCGGTGCTGTTCTTCTCCGCGGTGATGGTGATCGCCGCCAATATCATCACCGACCTGGTGTATCGCCTGGTCGATCCACGTATCCGCGCGGGGGCCCGATGAGCACGCTCGACCAGACGCTGATCGTGGCGCAGACCGCGCCGCCGCCCGCGGCGCCGGGCGCACTGCCGGCCGCCAAGGCGGTGTCGCCGGCCAGCGCCGCGTTTCGTCAATTTCTGAAGAGCCCGTCCGGCGTCGCCGGCGCGGTGCTGCTGATCGTGCTGGTGTCGGGGACGTTGTTCGGGCCGTGGATCTATTCGCTCGACCCGCTGGAAATCGTCGGCCTGCCGTTCACGCCGCCGTCCGCCGATGCCTGGCTCGGCACCGACTATCTCGGCCGCGACGTGCTCGCGGGGCTGGTGCATGGCGGCCGCGCGACGCTCACGGTCGGCGCCGTCGCGGCGCTGCTCACCATCGCCATCGGCGTGACGGTCGGCTCGCTGGCGGGTTTCTTCGGCGGATGGATCGACAGCCTGCTGGTGAAGATCGCCGAATTCTTCCAGGTGCTGCCGCCGCTGTTGTTCGCGATGGTGCTGGTGACGCTGTTCGGGCCGAAACTCATGACCATCACGCTGGCGATCGGCGCGGTGAGCTGGACTTCGGCGGCGCGGCTGACGCGCGCGGAATTCATGCGGCTGCGCGATCTCGATTTCATCAAGGCCTCGCGCGCCGCCGGCGCCGGCAATCTGCATCTGATCCTGCGGGTGGTGCTGCCCAATGCGCTGCCGCCGATCATCGTGTCGGCGACGCTGGCGATCGGCGTCGCCATCCTGTTCGAGGGCGGGCTGAGCTTCCTCGGCCTCGGCGATCCCAACACCATGAGCTGGGGCCTGATGATCGGCCAGAACCGCAACTACGTGCTCGACGCCTGGTGGGCGGTGACCTTCCCCGGCGCCGCGATCTTCCTGTCGGTGCTGGCGATCAGCCTGGTCGGCGACGGCATCAACGATGCGGTCAATCCGCGGCTGCGACGGAGGTGACGATGGCGCCGGTACTCGAGGTCGACAAGCTCAGCGTCAGCATGACCGATCGCCATGGCGACCTGGTCCCGGTGCTCGAGAATCTGTCGTTCACCATCGACAAGGGCAAGACCATCGCGCTGGTCGGCGAGTCGGGCTGCGGCAAGAGCATGACGGCGCTGGCGATCATGCGGCTGCTGCCGGAGGGCTTCGTCATCACCGGCGGGCGGGTCCTGCTCGAGGGCGAGGACGTGCTGGCGGTGCACAACCGGCGGATGCGGGCGCTGCGCGGCGACGCCGTGTCGATGGTGTTCCAGGAGCCGATGACCGCGCTCAACCCGCTCTATACCGTCGGCGACCAGATCGCCGAGGTGCTGTATTATCACCGCCGGATGAGCCGCAAGGACGCCGCCGAGCAAGCCGTGCAGTTCCTGAAGGCGGTGCAGATCCCGGCCGCCGAGCAGCGCGCCAAAGCCTATCCACACCAATTGTCCGGCGGGATGCGGCAGCGGGTGATGATTGCGATGGCGCTGGCCTGCAAGCCGAAGCTCTTGATCGCCGACGAGCCCACCACCGCGCTCGACGTCACCGTGCAGGCGCAGATCTTCGATCTGCTGGCCAAGCTGCAGGACGAGACCGAGACCGCGATCGTGCTGATCACCCACGATCTCGGCGCGGTCGCCGAACTCGCCGACGACATCGCCGTGCTGTATGCCGGCCGCTGCATCGAGACCGGGCCGTCGCACGAGATCGCCGCCGCGCCGCGCCATCCCTACACCCGCGGGCTGCTGGCCTGCGTGCCGCATCTCGCCGTCGGCGTGGCCAAGCCGCCGCAATGGATCGATCTCGGCGAGATCCCCGGCATGGTGCCGTCGCTCGGGCAGCGCGGGCCGGACTGCGCATTCCTGCCGCGGTGCGCAAATGCCCGCGACGTCTGCCGGTCGCGGCCGCAGCCGCCGCTCGACGCGGTCTCGACCGGGCACGCGGTGTCGTGCTGGCGCGCCGAGGAGATCGCGGCATGATGATTCACGAAGACCTGCGGCCCGACGACGCCAGCCCCTATCTGCTCGACGTCAACGACCTCGTGGTGCATTTCCGCACCGGGCGGAAGCGCCCCTGGGGCAAGCCGTCCTTCGTGCACGCCGTCGACGGCGTCAGTTTCCGGGTCCGGCGCGGCACCACCTTCGGCATCGTCGGCGAAAGCGGCTCGGGCAAGTCGACCACCGCGCAGGCGATCATGCGGCTGGTGCCGTCGACCTCCGGCCAGATCGTGTTCCGCGGCGAGGACATCATGCCGCTCAGCGGCGAGCCGCTGCGGCAGGTGCGCCGCCATGTGCAGATCGTGTTTCAGGATCCGTTCTCGGCGCTCGATCCGCGCCGCCGCGCCGGCGACCAGATCCGAGAGCCGCTCGATCTGCTGCAGATCGGCACCAGCCGCGAACGCGACGAGCGGGTGCGGCAATTGCTGGCCGAGGTCGGGCTGCCGCCGGAGGCCGCCGACCTGTTTCCGCATCAGTTCTCCGGCGGCCAGCGCCAGCGGCTGTGCATCGCCCGGGCGCTGGCGCCCGAACCCGAACTGATCGTCTGCGACGAGGCGGTCTCGGCGCTCGACGTCGCGATCCAGGCGCAGATTCTGAACCTGCTGAAGAAGCTGCAGCGCGAGCGCGGGCTGACCTACATCTTCATCTCGCACGACCTCGGCGTGATCCAGCAATTCTGCGACGAGATCGCCGTAATGTATCTCGGCAAGATCGCCGAGCAGGCGCCGGCCTCGGCGCTGTTCACCGGGCCGCGGCATCCCTATACGTGGTCGCTGGTCTCGGCCGCGGTGCCGCCCGGGCCGCTGCGCGACGAATTGAAGGCGAAGTATCTGGTCAAGGGCGAGCCGCCGTCGCCGGTCGATCCGCCGCCCGGCTGCCGCTTCGCGCAGCGCTGCCCGTTCACGATCGAGCGTTGCCGCGAGGAATTGCCGTTCCTCGACGCGACCGGGCCGGAGCACTACGTCGCGTGCCATCGCAAGGACGAACTCGGCGTGCCGGACTTTGCGCCGAAGAGCTGAGCCTCAGGAGCGCCGTCGCCCCAGTCTGCGCGGCGCTCACTCCGCCGGAATCGCGGCCCTCGGTTCGGCTTCCTCCGCGACCATGCGCTCGACGATCCGGCGCATGCGTTGCGGGGCGACGTCGATGCCGAGCCGGATCCGCTTGAAGCCCGGCCGGGCCCGATCGACCTGCTCGATGCGCTCCAGGATCTCCTTGTCCTCGTTGAAGGCGATGCGGAAATCCGCATGCAGCCGCTGATCGACGTCGGGATCGTTCAGGGCGAAATTGCGCACATGCAGCCAATGGTCGATGCAGCTGTGATCGTCGACCGGGGTGATGAAGTGGCAGGCGAAGATCCGAAGCCCGGCGTCGCGCTGCTCCGGATCGGCAATCGCGCCCGCCTCGGCGCTGCCGAAGTCGATCACCGCAATGCTCGGCGCGCGGTAGTCGTAATAGTGCCAGCGATCGACGTGGCCCGTGAAGCTGCCGTACTTTGCGAACAGCGGGATCGGCGGCGCGTCGTTGATCCAGCGCCAGACCAGCACGCCGCGCGCGTTGACCGTGTGTTCGACCGGAATCTCCTCGCTCGCCGCATTGCCGAGCGTCGACAAATGCACGAAGCTGACATGGGCGGGGTCGCACAAATTGTCGGCGAGGTTGAGATAGTTGGTGCCGATCCGAAGCGCGTCGCCATGGGCCGCGTGCCAGTCCGGCTGGCCGTATTGCGGCAGATCGTAGATCAGCGCGGGGTCCGCCAGCGCGGGATCGCCGGGCCAGATCCACACCAGGCCCATCTTCTCGTGCAGCGGATAGGACGGCACGCGGGCGTTGGGCGGGATGATCGGCTGGCCGGGAATCCGGATGCAGCGGCCGTCGCGTGCGAAGGTCATGCCGTGATAACCGCACTCGATCGCATCGCCCTTGAGCTTGCCGATCGACAGCGGCGCCAGCCGATGCGGGCAGACGTCGTCGAGCGCGATCGGTTCGCCGGCCTCGCTGCGGTAGACCACGAGATCGATGCCGAGGATGCGATGGCAGCCGAGCGCGCGCGTCACGTCGCGTGACCATGTCAGCGGATACCAGTTGTTGCGGGGGGCGATCAGTTTCATTCCGGAGTCTTTCACGGCGTGTGGCGTTGTGATGAGGGCGATGGCCGGCGCTACTCTTTGATTTTGGCCAGAACGTCGGCGTCCGACGGCTGGTGAGTGGCGCCGTCGACATAACGCCAGTCGGTCATCACCCCCTGGCCATCCCTCACCGCCAGCTTGCCGATGTAGATGCCCAGCGTGGACTGATGGTCGACGGCACGGAACGAGATCGGCCCGCACGGCGTGTCGATTTTCAAGTGCTCCATCGCCGCGAGAAGCGCTTCGGTCTCGGTCGAGCCGGCGGTTTCGATCGCTTTGGCGAGCACCAGCGTGTTGATGTAGCCGATCAGCGCACCGATGTTCGGCGCATCCTTGAAGCGCGCCCGATAGGCCTCGACGAAGGCGCGGTGCTCTGGCGTCGCGATCTCGTTCCACGGATAGCCGGTCACGATCCATCCCTCGGGCGCCTCGTCCTTCAGCGGCGCCAGATATTCCGGCTCGCCGGTCAGGAGGCTGACGACGGTGCGGTTCGCAAACGTCTTGCGCGTGGTTCCCTCCCGCACCAGCCGGGCGAGATCGGACCCGAAGGTGACGTTGAAGATCGCCTCCGGGTTATCGGCGGCCATCGCCTGCACGACCGAGCCCGCATCGATCTTGCCGAGCGGCGGCCATTGCTCGGAAATGAACTCGACATCAGGTCGGAGTCGCCGCAATTCCTGCTTGAAGTTGGAGACGGCCGCCTGCCCGAACTCGTAGTTGGGTGCGATCGTGGCCCAGCGCCGCGCCGGCAGCTTGGCGGCTTCCTGGGCCAGGATGGTGGTCTGGGTGTAGGTCGAAGGCCGCAGCCGGTAAGTGTAGCGGCTGCGCTTGTCCCAGATCAGCGCGTCGGTCAGGGGCTGCGAGGCCAGGAAGAAGATCTTCCGCCGTTTGGCGAAATCGGAGACGGCGAGGCCGACATTGGAGAGGATCGTCCCGGTCAGCAGATCCACGTTCTCCGCGTCGACCAGTTGCGCGGCCTGCGTGATGGCCGCGTCGGGCTTGCCGGCGTCGTCGCGGGAGATGATCTGGAGCTGCCGGCCCAGCACGCCGCCTTTGCCGTTGATCTCGTCGCGCGCGAGCTCCCAGCCCTGCCGATAGCCACGGGCGCCGATCGGCAGAGCCGAATAGCTGGAGACGTCGCCGATCCGGATCGGTGGTTGATCGGCGGCGTCGGCCCGCCAACCGCTCGCCATCAATGCCACCGCGACCGAGACCAGTTTCACCGCGAAGCGCCCAGCCATCCCGAACCTCCATGACCCCGTTGCAATTGAATGTAGTACTTACTACATAACAGAATGCGTTCTGGAGGTATTGTCAACGCCCAAGAAGTGGCAAGGCTTGCCAAAAGAACGGGCAAACCTATGATCCCGGCGCCGACTCAGGCGGGCTCGAGGTGGGGACGGATGGCCAGCGAAACGGACGTCGCGGCGCGGGAACTCGCGGCTCCTCGCCGCAAGGCTGCGGCGAAGCGAAACACCTCGGCAAAGCCGCGCCGCCGGACCCGGACGCCGGATCAGACGCGCGAGGCATTGTTGCGCGCCGCGATCGCCGAATTCGCGCGGGAAGGCTACGGCGGCGCGCGGGTCGACCGCATCAGCAAGGCGGCGAAGAGCAACGATCGCATGCTGTATTATTACTTCGTCAGCAAGGAGAAGCTGTTCCACCACGTCATCGAGCACTGCTATGCTCAGCTCGTCGCAAGCGAGGAGGCGCTCGACCTCGATCTGACGCGGCCGCGCGAAGCGCTCGCCGCGCTGGTCGCGTTCAACTGGCAGTACTATTGGGAAAATCCGGAGCTGCTCAGCATCCTCGCGTCGGAAAATCTGTTCAAGGGGCGCCACGTCAAGAACAAGATCCGCGACGTGTTCGCCAATGCCCAGTTCGGCCTGCTCGAACGGATCTTGAACGCCGGCATCGACCGGCGGGACTTCCGGCCGGACTGCGACCGCACCTTCATCTATCTCTCGATCCTGTCGCTGACCTATTTCTATCGGTCGAACCTCTACACGCTGTCGAACTACATGCAGATCGACCTCGCCGATCAGGAGCGGCGCAAGGCCTGGCTGGCCCACGTCCAGGCGATGATCGAGGATCTGGTTCGGCGCCGGGACGATCGCTGATGTGCTGCCGGGAGTTCGGCGATGCGCGCTCCGGCGGTGCCGGATGAGCCCGTCGGCCGGTGCTACGCCGTGGTGTCGAGCAACGCCTTGGTCATGTCGCGGTCGGCCTTCAGCGTCGCGAGGTTTGCGGTGTAGCTGTATTTGGCGACCATCTGGCCGATCAGTTCCTGCGCCAGATCGACATTCGGTGCCGCGACCATGCCGCTCTCATCAGCGAACGGCGCCTGGGGATCGGCGATCGCGATCGTGCCCGGTGTCGTCGGGGTGACGCTGGTCTGCGTACCGCTGCCCGGGACGGCGGTCTGTGTTACTTGCAGCGGCGTGTAGGCCTGCGGCGCGCCGGCGGGCACCGCGCCGTTCGCCGTCGGCAGCGCGCCGGTGGACTGCTGATTGGCGACGTTGCTGGCGGAGACTTCGAGCCGCCTGGTCGCGGCCTTCAGCCCGGAGACGGCAATCGCGGAAATGCTGGACATGAGGCGCTCGCAGCGGTGGAGATCGGCCCCAACCTAATGCCCGCACCGCGGAACGATCCGTTCACCGCACCCCGACAATGCGAGCAATCCCGTTAAGCCGCCGTCAGCCATCGCGCCTCGGCGATCAGGCCGCGCCGGTGGCGGCCGTCCCGCTCGCCGTCCTCGTCCCCTGCGGGCGTCGGCGCAGCCTGCGGCGCGACCACAGCAGCACGCCGGTGATCAGCAGGCCGAACAGCACCACCGAGACGGTCACATTGAGCGCCCCCGAGATCAGCGCGGACCAATTGCCCTCGTGCAGCAGCCGCGGCCAGTTGCGCGGCAGCGGCGTGACGCCGTCGGCGGTGAAGCTGTAGGCGCGCAGTTCGCCGCCTTCGTAGATACGCGCCATCATCCGCCCGCCGCGATTGGCGATCATCGCCAGATGCGCGACGTCGTGCGATTGCGCGACCGCGCGGACGGCGTCGGCGAGCGGCAGCGGCGCCCTGGCCGCAGCCGGCGGCGGTGCGCTCTGCAGCGTCAGCCCGAACGCCAGAAACAGGCCGGTGATTGGGCTCAGCAGCAGCAGCGGCAGCGTGAACCACGCCGCGCCCTTGTGCCAGCCGGCGAGGCTGTTGCGCAGCCGCGGCAGGCCCATCAGGATTCCGATGCCCATGATCACCACCAGCGCGATGGTGGAGGATATCACCAGCCACTCGTAGCCGAGCAGACGCTCGTGGGTGCGCCGCGCCCACAGCAGCACGTCGCCGACCGGATCGGACGCCGCCGCGGCTTCGCCGGTGGCGAGGTCGATCGTCGGCGCATTGACGCCCATCAGGCGCATCTGCTGTCCGCCGGCGTTGATCGCGAGACCGCGCGCCTTGCCGGCGGGATCGTAGCGCTGCAGCAGGCCGGTGATGCGCTCGGCGTCGACCATGCCGGCGGGCAGGCCACGGCTCTGGATGATCGGTTCGACCGACAGGATCAGCCCGGTGAAGATGATCGCGATCAGCGGCAGAGCGAATACGAAGGTGGTCCAGCGGTGCAGCTTGAGAAGCAAGGCGTTGTTCATCGGATGTCCAATCTTCAGCGATGGTGCGAGCGATGGCGGTTCCGACACGGGGGCTCCGATCTGCCCGCGGCGTCGCCACACTCGGCAGAGGCTGTCTAGCGCCTTCAACCTATCGGGCCGCTGACAAACGCGACATCGCGTGCCAGGGATCCGAAATCATCATGGCTCACGATGCCGACAATGGCGGCGCCTGATATCGACCGATCGGTCGCGACGCGGATCGGGCCGTGCGAATCACTTGGCCGCGCTGATGTGCGTTGCGGCGAATCATCTGCGTGCATTGCGGCGCGTTGTCCGGAATGTCCCGGACGAAGGATGCCCAACTAACTGACAACGACGCCGTGGCGATCGCGGCGCGTTGCAACGTCGCCATTCGTGCGAGTCCACTGCCGAGTTCCCGCTGGTGGTGGCAAGCACGCCGTCTGCCGGTTTGGTGACATCCCGGCAGTCACCGAAATACGCTCGGTTTGCCAGACCGATAGACATCGGTATCGTGCTTCGTGCAGGGCCTGCGCGGCGGATCGTCTGCGCCCGCCGCGGAACTTGGTCGGCGTTTTTGCGGGCTGCCGCCCGGCTTCGCGGGTCCGGCATTTAGTCTGATTGAACTTGTCACTGTTGAAATTCGCGAGTGTTGCTACGATGCTGCAGTTAAGACCGGTATCGTGCAAACCCAACTGGTATGGAGGTAGTATGCGCTCCTCAACGATGATCCTGCTCGGCTCCTTCGCCCTTGTTGCTGCGCTCGCGGTCAGCGACCGCATCGGCGGCCCGAGTGGCGTGCTGATCGAACCCGCCGTCGCCGCGACGCCAGTGGCTCCGCCGCCGCCGCCCGCGTTTCGCACCGTGACGTCGTCGTCGTGCTCGTCGAATGGCTGCCCGACCACCTGCGAGGCCGACGAGGCGCTGATCTCGGCGATCTGCGTCGGCTCCACGGGTGCGAAATTCAGCGACAATCTTCTGATCGAGAACGGACAGATCACCGCGAGCTGCGGCCCGTCCTCGACGGCCATCGTGGTGTCCTGCGCCCGCAAATAAGCGCCGCCGGCACTTCTCAAAGAGGGCTGCGCGGTCGGGCGTCCGACGCGGAGCCCTCTGCAGTATCAAGGGTCAAACCGATGCAAAACTGGTTCGTCGCACTCGCCGTTGCGGTGCTGATCGTCGTCGGCTTCGCTGCCGGACCGATGTCCGTCGTCGTCGCTTTCTTGTCGTTCTGGGTCACGCTGTATCTGGTCTGGGCCTATGAGCTCGGCTTCAAGGACACCTGGGCGCGCTACGGCCTCAACCGCGTCAAGCCGCCGTTCTGGGCCGAAGAGAACAAGGTCTGGTTCTATCCGATCTTCGGCGATCGCGTGAAAGTGGTGAAGGCGGCCGCGGTGGCGCTGCTGATCGTCGCCTTCAGCCTGATGCTGCCGGTGTCGGTGGTGCGGATCGCGACGCTGGTCGTGCTGGCCTGGTACGTCACCGAGATCTATCGCGCGCAGAAGAGCACCGATCAGCTCGATCGGGCGCGGTTCAACTGACGCCGGGCGCGACGGTCCGCGCAAGCGATCGTCCGGCCGGGTTCACGCGCTGCAACGAACGATGCGGATGTCGTCCCGAGGCTCGCCTGCACCGGCGAGCCGTCGCAGGATGGTGTCACGGGCGCATGGCTCGACCCGATCGCGGCTCGTGGCTTGCTCGAGGAGGACGTCGTGCGCGCGCGATTCGTCGCGCGCGTCCGCCTGTTGCCGGCCGGCCATTTTTCAAACGGTCTCCGCCGGCACTGGACGGCGCGAACGATTTGTAGATCAATAGAGCGATACGATAGCAACGACGTTTGCGGCCCGAGGAGATTGCGATGGCAGACAAGAACTCATCCGACGTCATCCTGAACATGATGTCGAAGAACCTCGATCAGGCGCGCGGCGCGATGAACAACTATCTGCAGTTCATCGAAAAGAGCATGTCGGTGTCGCCGGTCGGGGCGAGCAGTCAGGCCAACACGCTCAAGGACTATGTCGAAAAGAACATCCAGGCGACCTTCGATTTTTCGCAGCAATTGCTGCACGCCAAGGATTTCCAGGACGTCGTCCGGATCCAGACCGAGTTTCTGCAGACCCAGTTCCGGGTGCTGACCGATCAGGCCAAGGACGTGGTCGAGATGACCAAGCCGACGGTGATCGTTCCCCGCGACGGTTAGTTCGTCCCGGCCCGGCGCCGCCAATTCGCTTGCCCCAATTCGCTTGCCCGGCGGCGCGGTGGGAACTAAACCAGCCGCGCCCGACTTGCCGCATGCTTCGTGCAAGTCGTTCACGCATTTGGATGGCCGCCATGTTGAAATCGGTTGTTACGGTCGCTTCGCTCTTGCTGCTGGTGTCCGCGGCGCAGGCTCAGTCCGGCCGCCCCGACCCCGGCTGCGGCCGCGACGTCTCGCGGTTCTGTCGCGCGGTGATGGACCAGGGCGACGGCGTGATCCTCGCCTGCCTGCAGAAGAACCGCGCGCGGCTCAGCAAGACCTGCGCCAAGGTGCTGACCGACAACGGCCAATAGTCGCGGGCCAGTAGCCGCGGGCGAGTAGCCGCGTGTCGGTCGCGGCGTCCTTCAGGTCGAGCCGCCGCTGACGCCGGCGACCGGCAGCACTTCGGTGCCGGTGGCGCGATCGGGCGAATCGTCCTTCCAGCGCACCGATCCGAACGGCCGCTCCAGCATCCGGCGGACCCGGATCGGGTCTGCGCCGCGGTGGAACGCCATCGCGCGCTGATGCAGATTGCGATCGTCCTGGGTCGAGCGGTTGCGCTGCCGCAAGTAGTCGAGCCAGGTCGGGCAGTGATAGCGCTCGGTCCACAATTCCGGATCGGCGATGTCGCGGGCGATCGACCAGCCATAGGCGCCGTTGCGCTGGCGGCTGAGCTGCACCTGCTGCATCACCCCGTGAAACGCGCGGGCGTCGTCGGGATCGACGCGGTACTCGATCTCGACCACCAGCGGTCCGCTGCGCGGCGTCAGCGCCAGCCGCACTTCCGGGTCGGCCAGGAGGTCGGCGTCCTCGATCTGGGTACCGACCGCCGGCATCCGCAGCCACAGCCCGAGCAGCGGCGAGACGACCATGGCGCCCGCCGAGATCAGCATCGACGGCGCGACGCCCGAGAGATCGGCGACGTGGCCCCAGCCCCAGCTCCCGATCGCGATGCCGCCGGCGATCGAGGCCTGGAACGCCGCCAGCGAGCGGCCGGCGACCCAGCGCGGCGCCGACAGCTGCACGCCGATGTTGAACAGCGCGATCGCCAGCATCCACACCGCGCCCGCAATCACCAGCGCCGCGGCGGTGAGTATCGACCAGCGGCTCATCGCCACCGCCGCCATCGCCACGCCCATGATCAGCGCGCAGCTGCGGATCGCGGCCTCGCTGCTCATCCGCTCGCGCACCATCCCGACATAGAGCGCGCCGATCACCGCGCCGACCCCGAACGCGCCGAGCAGGATGCCGTAGGTCTCGGCGCCGCTCTTCAGCAGGTCGCGCGCCACCAGCGGCATCAGCGCCAGCACCGACGAGCCGGCGATGCCGGTGATCAGCGTTCGCGCCAGCACGATCCGGATCGACGGCGAGTTGGCGATGTAGCGCACGCCGGTCACGATCGCGCGGTTGAGCCGCTCCGGCGGCAACCGCGGCGGCTCGCTGACCCGCCGCCACAGCAACAGCACCGCCAGCAGCGGCAGATACAGCACCGCATTCGCCGCGAATGCCGCGACCGCGCCGGCGCTTGCCACCACGATGCCGCCGACCGCGGGGCCGAAGCTGCGGGCGATGTTGTAGCTGATACCGTTCAGCGCCACCGCGGCCGGCAACGCCTCGCCCGGCACCTGCTCGCTGACCGAGGCCTGCCAGGCGGGGCCGAACAGCGCCATGCCGGTGCCGATCACGAAGCAGAAGGCGAGCAGGATCTCCGGCGTCACCAGGCCGAGATGCGCCAGCACCGCGAGCGCCGTGGCGCCGCCGAGGCCGAGCGTCAGCGACGCCAGCCCGACCAGCCGGCGGTCATACATGTCGGCGATCGCGCCGGCCGGCATCGCCACCAGCATGATCGGCAGCATCAGGGCGGTCTGCACCAAGGCCACCTTGTCGGCCGAGGACGTCATCTGGGTCATCGCCCAGGCGGCGCCGACGCCGTTGATCATCAGGCCGAGATTGGACAGCAGGCTGGCCAGCCAGATCCGCCGGAACAGCGCATAGCGCAGCGGCGCCGCGACGCCGCCGGCGGAAAATGCGCCACGCTTCGGCCTGCCCGTCATCAAAGCCGTTCCATTCGACGCTATCCTCGCCGCTTGCGCCGATTCCCGGCGCTTGATTGCAGTGATGCCTGCGAACCTCCGGGCCTGTCCAGTGCCAACCGCCCCTTGAACGGGCCCAAGCGCCTGCTAGGGTTTGAAAAAATCAGGGAGAAACCAACGTGCACAGCTCCAGGCGCAGCATCTTGAAGGGACTCGGGGCGCTGCCCTTGGTGTTCGGCGGGCCGAGTTTGCGCGCCTTTGCGCAGGGGCCGGTCGCCGCGTCGCCCGAGACCCCGGTTCCGCCGATCCTGTTCGTGCACGGCAATGGCGATCATGCGGCGCTGTGGATCACGCAGATCTGGCGGATGGAATCCAACGGCATCGCAAGGCTACGGCTGGCGGCACTGAACTTCACCGATCCGCTGGCGCGCACCGACGACGGCGTGGCGCAGCCCGACCGGTCCTCGACCGAGGACCAACGCCGCGAGCTCGGCGTCGCGATCGCCGAGCTGAAGCGTCGCACCGGCGCCGCCAAGGTCGCCCTGGTGGCGAGTTCGCGTGGCGGCAACGCGGTGCGCAACTACATCAAGGTCGGCGGCGCCGCCGATGTCTCGCACGCGGTGCTGTGCGGCACGCCCAATCACGGCGTCTATGCCTGGGATGCGGGCCTCGGCAACGAGTTCAACGGCAAGGGGCCGTTCCTGCGTGGACTCAACGAGGGCGAGTCGGAAGTGACGCCGGGCGTGGCGTTCCTGACGCTGCGCAGCGACGGTCTGGACAAATACGCGCAGGCCGACGGCCGCTTCCTCGGCAAGCCGGGCACGCCGACCGGCGTGACGGCCGAAGGTCCCGAACTGCGTGGCGCGACCAATCTGGCGCTCAGCGCGCTCGACCATCGCGAAGTCGCTTTTCATCCGCGCGCCTTCCGCGAGATCTACAAATTCATCGCCGGCCGCGAGCCGGATCTGATCGCGATCGCGCCGGAACGGACGGTGCAGCTCAGCGGGCTGGTCACCGCTACGCCGGGCGGCGTGCCGACCAATCGCCCGGTTGCGGGCGCCGGCGTCGAAGTGTTTCGCGTCGCGCCCGATAGCGGCGAGCGCATCGGCGCGGCGCTGTACAGCGGCAAGACCGGCCCCGACGGCCGCTGGGGCCCCGTCGATACGCAGCCGCCCTGGCCGCTGGAATTCGTGCTCAGCCAGCCCGGCGAGATGATCACCCATATCTATCGCTCGCCGTTTCCGCGCTCCTCCGATGTCGTGCATCTGCGCGCGGCGCGGCCCGCCGCCAAGCCGGAGGCCGAGACCGGCGCGGTGGTGATGCTGTCGAGGCCGCGCGGCTATTTCGGCCTGCCGCGCGACATCGTGCTGCTCGACGGCCAACAGCCAGCCGACGTCAAGCCGGGCGTGCCGACCGATGCGCTGACCACGGCGAAGCTGCCGGCGTCCGAGGTCGGACGCGCGGTGGCTGGCCATTTCAACGAGGAACGCATCGTGGCGCGGGCGTGGCCGCTGGCGGAGAACCGCGTCATCGTGGCGGAACTGACCTCTTAGGCAGGCCTTCCCGGCGCCCGGTTTGCTTCCTAGCTTGAGAGGTGAGGAAACCGAGACGAGGAGAGCCCTGTGAGCATCGCCGAAGTCTACGCTGTCGCTGATCGTCCTGCGCCGCTGGTGCCGCCGACGCCGCCACGCGCGCCGGAAAATATCTCGGCGCTCGGCCGGCTCGCGGCGATCCGCCGCAATGCGATCGCGAGCTGGGGCGCGCGAGCCTATCAGGACGACATCGTCAAGGGCAGGTTCTTCACTCACGCCAGCTACATCCTCAATACGCCCGATGCGATCCGGCATGTGCTGGTCGACAACGACGAGAACTACACCCGCACCGCGACGGGCATCCGCGTGCTGCAGCCGATGCTCGGCGAAGGCCTGCTGCTGGCGCAGGGCCGCGTCTGGAAGCATCAGCGCCGCACGCTGGCGCCGGCGTTCACGCCGCGCGCCGTCGGCACGCTGGTGCCGCATATGATCTCGGCCACCGAGGAGACCGTCGCCGAACTGCGCGACAGCGCCGGCGCGCCGGTCGACCTGCGCGAGAAGATGCAGCATCTGGCGCTGGAGATCGCCGGGCGGACGATGTTCTCGTTCGAGATGGGCAGCCACGGCAAGGCGCTGCGTGATTTCGTCATCGAGTACGGCACCAGACTCGCGAGCCCGCGATTTCTCGATCTGCTGCTGCCGCTCGGTTGGCCGACGCCGCAGGATATTTCCCGCGCGTTCTTTCGCCGGCGCTGGACCAAATTCGTCGGCGAACTGATCGCCGCCCGCCGCGCCGCCGGCAAGGGCGAAGGCGCGCCGCCGCGCGATCTGTTCGACCTGATGGTCGCGGCGCGCGATCCCGAGACCGGCGAGGCGTTCTCCGATGATCAGCTCGGCGATCAGGTCGCGACGATGATTCTCGCCGGCCACGAGACCACCGCGACCGCGTTGTTTTGGGCTTTGTATCTGCTGGCGCTCGATCCGCGCACCCAGGACGACCTCGCGGACGAAGTCCGCGCCGCCGGCAGCGGCGAAACGCCTGCGCTCGACCGGCTGCCCTTCACCCGCGCGGTGCTCGACGAAACGTTGCGGCTGTATCCGCCGGCGTTCCTGATCGCGCGCGAGGCCGCCGGCCCCGACACCGTCGCCGGCCACGCCATCCACCGCCACGACGTGTTGCTGATCGCGCCGTGGCTGCTGCACCGGCACGAGAAGCTGTGGGACAATCCCTCCGCCTTCATGCCGTCGCGCTTCCTGCCGGGCGCGCCGCCGCCGGATCGCTTCGCCTATCTGCCGTTCGGCGTCGGCCCGCGGATCTGCATCGGTGCGCATTTTGCGCTGGTCGAGGCGACGCTGGCGCTGGCCCGGGTCGTCGGCGCGTTCCGGATCGAACTGATCGACGCCGCGCCGGTGATGCCGATCGGCATCGTCACCACCCAGCCGGACCGCTCGCCGATGTTCAGGCTCACGCGCCGGTGATCAAGGCTTCATTTGGCTGAAATCGAGACGTGACCTAAATGAAGGCCATGACCGACGTTCGACCTCTCTACACCGTGCTGCGGCAGACCACCGAGGCCCCCGTCGTCGACGCCATCGCGCATCTGATCGCCGATGGCGCCGACAGCGAGCTCAACCGCATCAACGTGCTGGAATTCGCGACGCGCACCGGCCTCGACGAGGAGAAGGTGATCTCCGGCTTTCTGCATGCGGCCCAGCTCGGTCTGTTCGACATGAGCTGGAACGTGTTGTGCCCGGGCTGCAGCGGCGTGCTCGACAGCCATCCGTCGCTGAAGGCGCTGAGGCACGACGAATACACCTGCGCGCTGTGTGCGAAAGCCTATGAGGCGTCGGTCGACGATCAGGTCGAGGCCGCCTTCACCGTCAGTCCGGGCATCCGCCGGATCGGCGCGCACGATCCCGACAGCCTGCCGCTATGGGACTACACCCGGCAGATGTTCTGGAGCTCCGGCATCGAGCTCGACGAGGATGTGCTGGCGCGGCTGTCCGATCAGGACACGCTGGGCGCCGCGGCGCTGCAGCCCGGCGAGACCGCCGAGCTGTCGATCGCTCTGCCGAGCGAGTTCATCATCGTCTTCGAGCCGGTGACGCATTCGGCGCAGTTCATCGACGTCGCCGGGGAGCCGACCGACGAAGTGCAATCGCTGGCGCTGAGCTTCGAGCGCCAGCACCCGCTGACGCCGACATTGTCGCTGCGGCCGGGGCCGCTGAAACTGTCGCTGACCAACCATGCGGACAAGCGGGTGATACCCGCGGTCTGGGTCGCCGCAGACGCGCTGCATACGCTGCTCGGCAAGCGCAAGCCGATCCTCACCGCGAAGCGGATGCTGACCAATCAGACCTTCCGCGACGTCTTCAAGGCCGACAACCTCAGTCCCGACCAGCGGCTGAAGATCACCTCGCTGACCTTCCTGTTCACCGATCTCAAGGGCTCCACGGCGCTGTATCAGCGCGTCGGCGACCTCAAAGCGTTCGATCTGGTGCGGGCGCATTTCCGCGCGCTGCTCGAGATCATCGCCGCCGAAAAGGGCGCGGTGGTGAAGACCATCGGCGACGCGGTGATGGCGACCTTCAACCGCCCCGAGGACGCGCTCGCCGCCGCGCTGCGGATGCGCGAGGCGATGGATGCGCTCAACGAGGAACGCGGCACCCGGGATCTGGTGGTGAAGATCGGCATTCACGAAGGCCCGTGCCTTGCGGTGATGCTGAACGAGCGGCAGGATTATTTCGGCCAGACCGTCAACATCGCGGCGCGCGTTCTCGGCCTCGCCACCACCCAGGCGATTCATCTCACCGGGGCGGTAATCGATACGCCGGCGGTCACCGCGATGCTCGATCGCGAGGCGATCGCGCCGATCGAAAAGCACGCCGCGCTGCGCGGCATTGCCGACAAGGTGCTGGTCTATGAAATTCCTTAACGCATTGGCGACATTGCCGAACCGTCATGAAGCCCGCCGGAACCCGGCCGGATTGCCAACGTTACGATTTCGCCTCATCAAGCGAGCCTGAGTTCGCCCCCTTCGCGAGAGTCCGAACGCCGATGCTGGATAAACTGCGCCAATTCATTTCCGACGTCGTCGCGCCGACCGCGCCGGACGAACTCACCCTCGACGACGGCGGCTACCGGCTGGCCGCCACGGCGTTGCTGATTCACGTCATCTCGCTCGACGGCGATCCCTCCGAGGTCGAACGCCGCAAATTGCAGGATCTGCTGGAGACCCGCTTCGAGCTCGATGCGGCGACCGCGAGCCGGCTGATCGCCTCGGCGACGCTGGTCGAGGGAGAGGCGGTCGATCTGTATAATTTCACCAGCGTCATCATGCGCTCGGTCAACGAGCAGGGCCGGCTGCGGATCATCGAGATGATGTGGGAGCTGGTGTTCGCCGACGGCCAGGTCACCGAGTTCGAGGAGAACGTGGTGTGGCGCGCGGCCGACCTGCTCGCGGTGTCGTCGCGCGACCGTATCAATCTCAAGCGCCAGGTCGCCGCACAGCAATCGGAAACCGACCCCGCGAACTAACCTGCGAAGCTCTGGCGAGAGGTGCGGGACATCGAACGGAGACCGCCGACCGCATGTCCGATCGGGACACCTCACGCGGCGGCAGCTGCGGCGTGACTGGGATGCGTCTGTTTTATGAAGCGCTTGGCGGCGGCCGTTGCGCGGTCGGAACCGGAGCCGCCAATGGCCTTGCACGCTGCTTGCATCTTGCATAAGGCCTAGTGATGATCCGCGGGCCATCCGGCCTCTCGATTCAAGTCTTTCAATTCATGAGTCTCTCATCGTGACTGAACGCGTGACGTTGATAACGGGGGCATCGGCTGGCATCGGCACGGAGCTGGCGCGCATTTTCGCGGCAAATGCTCACAGAGTGGCCTTGGTGGCGCGACGCGCCGACCGGCTCGAGGCGCTGGCTGCGGAAATCACGGCCAAGGGCGGCAAGGAACCGATCATCATCGTCTGCGATCTGGCGAAGCCCGAGGCGGTCGACGAGATCGTGGCCCGGCTGACTGCGGCCGGGGTCGAGGTCGAGTACCTCGTCAACAATGCCGGCTATGGCCTGTTCGGCCGCGCCGCGGAGATCGACCGCGAGGATCAGCTCGGCATCATCGACGTCAATATCCGCGCGCTGACCGACCTGTCGCTGCGCTTCGCCGACAGCGTCGCGAAACTGCGCGGCGGCATCCTCAACGTCGCGTCGATCGCCAGCTTCCTGCCGGGGCCCGGCATGGCGGTGTACTATGCCTCCAAGGCCTATGTGCTGTCGCTGAGCGAGGCGCTGCATCAGGAACTGGGCAAGAAGGGCGTCAGGGTCACGGCGATCTGTCCTGGGCCGGTGTCGACCGAATTCCAGTCGCGCGCGGGCTTCGAGCCCGGCTTCGATTCGGCGGTGCTCAACGTCTCGCCCGCCGAGGTCGCCCGCCAAGGTTATCAGGGGCTGATGAACAACAGGCGGCTGGTGTTGCCGGGCCTCGGCGTCAAGATCGTGCCGTTCCTGCTGCGATTCTTCCCGCGCGGCTTCATTCTGGCCGCGGTCGGCGGCTATCAGCAGCGGCAGCGCTGAAGCGCCCGCCGCGCACGGCCATCATTTGGCCCGGAGCTTGCTTTAGTAGCTGGCGACTGAGAAAACTCAATCCGTCGAGGCAATTGCACGACGGTGCGACGATCCTGATCGATTCGCCAGCTCCGAGACGCCATGCTCCTGCGACCGATTGACGATTTTTCCCGGGTGGCCTCGCCCGCGCTGCAGCCCGCCGGCCAGGCGGCGGACACGCGGCCGGTGCTGATGATCCTGCATCAGGAGACCTCGACGCCCGGCCGGGTCGGCAACGCGCTGCGCGCTTTGGGCCATCCGCTCGATATCCGCCGGCCGCGATTCGGCGCCGCCCTTCCGGAGACGCTCGATGGCCACGCCGGCGTGGTGGTGTTCGGCGGCCCGATGAGCGCCAATGATCCCGACGACTATATCCGCCGCGAGATCGACTGGATCGCCGTGCCGCTGCGGGAGAGGCGGCCGTTTCTCGGAATCTGCCTCGGCGCGCAGATGCTGGCGGCGCAGCTCGGCGCCCGCGTTTCGCCGCATCCGGAGGGCCGCGCCGAGATCGGCTATTACGACATTCGCCCGACCGCGGCCGGTCTGGCGATGTGCGCGCAATGGCCGCGGCAGGTGTATCACTGGCACTGCGAGGGCTTCGCTCTGCCGACCGGCGCCGAGTTGTTGGCCGAGGGCGGCGACTTCCCGGTGCAGGCGATCCGCGCCGGCAGTGCTTACGGGTTGCAGTTCCACCCCGATGTCACCTGCGCGATGCTGCATCGCTGGACCACCCGGGGCCATGAGCGACTGGAGCTGCCGGGCGCCCGGCCGCGCCGCGATCACTTCGCCGACCGCGCGCTGCACGACGCGGCCGAACGCGCCTGGCTGGCGGACTTCCTCGATCACTGGCTGACGCGAATGCCGGCCGCATTGCCGGCGCTGCCGCTGCGCGAAGCGGCCGAATAACGTCCCCGCGATTCACGGACTGGTTTCCATCCACCGGATGCGCTTGCTACTCTGCGGCGCAGGCGGCGCGGAAGCGCACTGCCGCAGCGAGAATGCCCGGGAAGGGCGTAACAAAAAGCAAAAAAGGGAGACACGCCGATGAGCACCCGGGACATCCTCTATCAGGACATCCTCTATGAGGTCGCCGACAGGATCGCGACGATCACGCTGAACCGGCCGGACCGGATGAATGCGTGGACGCCGGTGATGGAGCGCGAGGTGCGCGAGGCGATGGAAACAGCCGCAGAAGACGCCGAGGTCCGCGTCATCGTGCTGACCGGCGCCGGCCGCGGCTTCTGCGCCGGCGCCGACATGCAGGTGCTGCAGACCATCGATCCGTCCGATGTCCGCCGCGCCTCGAGCCTGCCGCCGTTCGACATGAACCGCCGGGCCGACTGGCAAACCCGCTACGCGTTCTATCCGGCGATTCCCAAGCCGATCATCGGCATGCTGAACGGCGCCACCGCCGGAATCGGGCTGGTGCACGCGCTGTATTGCGACGTCCGCTTTGCCGCCGACAGCGCGGTGTTCACCACCGCGTTCGCGCGGCGCGGGCTGATCGCCGAGCACGGCATTTCCTGGATGCTGCCGCGGATCGTCGGCCACGCCAATGCGCTCGACCTGTTGCTGTCGGCGCGGCGGGTCTCGGCCGAGGAGGCGCTGCGGATTGGTCTCGTCAACCGGCTGGTTCCGTCCGAGCAGCTCCGCGAGCAGACCTACGCCTACGCCCGCGATCTCGCCGACAATGTTTCGCCGGCGTCGATGCGGGTGATCAAGCGGCAGCTCTACGAGGTGCCGTTCCAGACGCTCGCCGAGGCGACCATCGAGGCCAATCGCGAGATGGTCGTCTCGCTCGGCAGCGACGATTTCAAGGAAGGCGTCGCCAGCTTCGTCGAGAAGCGCCCGCCGCAGTTCCGCAGCGTGTGAGGGCGATACGGCTACCACGCGTCATGCCCGGCCTTGTTGCCGGGCATCCACGCCTTGCGGCGGTCGCCTCGAACAAGACGTGGATGGCCGGGACAAGCCCGGCCATGACGGATTTGGGCGATCTTGTCGCCTCGCGAAGCAGTTTATCGAAGGTACTGATGCTGGGATTGTGTCGCGTCGCGGTGGCCGGTCTGCGGGCTGTCCGTCTTCGCCCTTCGGGCTACGCCGGACACGCTTCGCCTGCGGCTTGACGTGGCTGCGCCACGCGAAGCCGCAGGCGAAGCGTGGTGGAGCCAGGCGGGATCGAACCGCCGACCTCGTCATTGCGAACGACGCGCTCTCCCAGCTGAGCTATGGCCCCTCCGCGGCCGGCAGGCATTGTCATGCGCCGGTCAGCGAACGCCGCCATTTACAGTGCCTGATCCGGCCAAGTCAAGGACGTGCCGCGCCGACGGCATCGGGCTTTATTTGCCGGGAGTTCCCTTGTTTGCACGGGCCCGAACCGATATTTACGGGCCAGCCCTTCCGCGTTCGAACCCGCGAGATTTCCACCGCCATGCGCGCCATTCTCGACATCGTTCTCATCATTCTCGATCTGTACATCTGGCTGTTGATCGCCTCGGCGATCCTGTCCTGGCTGATCGCCTTCAACGTCGTGAACACGCGCAACCAGTTCGTCTCCGCAGTGTCGGAATTCCTGTACCGGATCACCGAGCCGCTGCTGGGCCCGATCCGCCGGATGCTGCCGTCGCTCGGCGGGCTGGATATTTCTCCGATCATCCTGATCCTGCTGATCATGTTCCTGCAGCGGGTGATCACCTATTACATCTACCCGTCGGTGTTCTGAGCCACAGATCGCCAGACCCGGAGTTTCCATGGCCGAGGCCTGGCGGTATTCTGCCCAGGGTGTCGCCGTCGCGGTGCGGGTCACGCCACGCGGCGATCGCGACGAGATTGATGGGCTGGAAACGTTGTCGGACGGCCGGCCCGTGGTGAAGCTGCGGGTTCGCGCCATCGCCGATGGCGGCGAGGCCAACCGGGCGGTGATCGAGCTGTTGGCCAAGGCGCTCGGCGTGCCGAAACGCAACGTCCGGCTGTTATCGGGGGCGACGTCGCGGCAGAAGCAGATAGCCATCGACGGCGATCCCAAGAGCCTCGGCGAGACGCTTCGTCAGCTCACGGCGGCGAAGCCGGCCGGGTAACGAACAGGGAGGCCCCGAGGGCTGCTCCGATCGCCTCTCCGTCCGGAGAGGCTTTTTGTTTTGCGATGCGCACGCATCATCCCAGGCGAGGGGACGACATGACTGCCACGATCATCGACGGAAAAATCATCTCGGCCGAGCTGCGCGCGCGGGTGGCCGCGGAGGTGACGCGAATCAAGGCCGATCACGGCATCACGCCGGGGCTCGCGGTGGTGCTGGTCGGCAGCGATCCGGCCTCCGAGGTCTATGTCCGCAGCAAGCACAAGCAGACCCAGGAGGCCGGCATGGCCTCGTTCGAGCACCGGCTGCCGGCCGATGTGCCGCAGGCCGAGCTGCTGGCGCTGATCGGCCAGCTCAATGCCGATCCGGCGGTGCACGGAATCCTGGTGCAGTTGCCGTTGCCGAAGGGGCTGGACAGCAATGCGGTGATCGATGCGATCGATCCTGCCAAGGACGTCGACGGCCTCAATCCGGTCAATGCCGGCCGGCTGGCCTCCGGGCTGTTCGCGCTGACGCCGTGCACGCCGCTCGGCTGCATCATCATGGCCAAGCAGGTGCATGCCTCGCTGGAAGGCATGAATGCCATCGTGATCGGCCGCTCCAATCTGGTCGGCAAGCCGCTGGTGCAATTGCTGCTCAACGAGAACGCCACCGTGACGATCGCGCATTCGCGCTCGCGCGATCTGCCGGCGCTGTGCCGGCAGGCCGATCTCGTGTTCGCCGCGGTCGGCAGGCCCGAGATGGTGAAAGGCGACTGGATCAAGCCGGGCGCGACCGTGATCGATGTCGGCATCAACCGCACGCCGTCGCCGGACGGCGGCAAGGACAAGCTCGTTGGTGACGTCGCCTTTGCCGAAGCCAAGGACATCGCCGGCGCCATCACCCCGGTGCCGGGCGGCGTCGGCCTGATGACGGTGGCGTGCCTCCTGGTCAACACCGTCCGCGCCGCCAGCGCGATTCACGGCTTGCCGAAGCCGGCCGTCTAACCCATCCAGCGTCGTCATGCTGAGGTGCGCGCCGGCTTCGGCGCGCCTCGAAGCATGCGGACACGAGTGCCAGCTGCCGGTACGCGTGCCCCATCCTTCGAGGCCGCCGCTTTGCGGCGACACCTCAGGATGACGGCGTATTCGTCGAGAGGTTTCTGCGGGAACCAGACCGCCTCAGCCGGCGGTGTTCTGGATCAGCCGCACATAGAACCGGATCATGTCGGCGTAGTTGGCGATGCTGATGCGCTCGTTGGTGCCGTGGAAGCGCTTGAGGTCCTCGGACGTGGCGCGGACCGGCGAGAACCGGAAGATATTGTCGGCGACGCCGGCATAGTGCCGCGAGTCGGTGGCGGCGATCATCAGGCCGGGCGCCACAACCACGTCCGGAAAGATTTCGCGGATGGTGCGGTTGAGGGCCTCGTAGGAAGCGCTCGCGGTGCCGGTCACCGGCGGCGGATCGAAATTGCCCTCCGATCCGGCGATCGCGATCCGGTCGTTGGCGACGGTCTTGCGGACATGGTCGGTGATGCCGGCCTGGGTGTCGCCCGGCAGCAGCCGGAAATTGACGCTGGCCTCCGCAATGCCGGGCAGCACGTTGTCCTTGTCGCCGGCGTTGAACACGGTCAGCGCGGTGGTGGTGCGGACCATCGCCTCGGTGGTGCCGCTCTTGGCGAATTCGCGTAGCAACAGCGGCTTGAACAGCCACAGGTTCGACAGCACGACGCGATTGAAGCCGCGCATTTCCGGCGCCAGCGTGTCGAACATGTCGGCGACCGAGCCGCGCACCCGCATCGGCAGGCGGTTGTCTTCGAGATGCGTCAGCGCCGCCGCGAGCATTCCGATCGCGGTGTCGCGCGGCGGCATCGAGGAATGGCCTGGCGTGCCGCGTGCGGTCAGCACCAGCGTGGCGTAGCCCTTTTCCGAGACGCCGATCAGCGCTGCCGGCCGGTCGAGGCCCTTCATGATGCCGTCGGTGATCAGCAGGCCCTCGTCGAGCACGAAGTCGAGCCGGACTTTTCGCGCGGCGAGCAGGTCGGCGATCTGCCTGGCGCCGCGCAGGCCGGAGACTTCTTCGTCGTGGCCGAAGGCGAAATAGATCGTGCGTTTCGGCCGGAAGCCCTGCTTCGCCATCGCCTCGACGGCTTCCAGCATGGCGTAGAGATTGCCCTTGTCGTCCCACGAGCCGCGGCCCCAGACGAAGCCGTCGGCGATCACGCCATCGAATGGCTTGTGCTGCCAGTCCTGTTCGGTCTTCGGCGCGATCGGCACCACGTCCTGATGGGCCAGCAGCGCGATCGGCCGGGCCTGGGGGTCGGTGCCCTGCCACGTGTAGAGCAGGCTCTTGCCGTTGACGACTTCGCGGGTCGCGGCGGCATGAAACGCCGGGAAGCTCGCCACGATATGCGCCTGCAGGCCGCGCAGCGCCTCGGCGTCCTGCTCCGGGTTGAGGAAGTTGGAGATGGTCGGGAAGCGGATCGCTTCGGCGAGCCGCCGCGCGGCGCCGTCCTCGTCCACCGCCACCGGCGCAACGGCAGCGACGTCGATCTGCCGCGAGGGCTGACGAAACGTATTGTAGGTCAGCGCTACGGCCAGGCCGGCGATCGCGATCACCGCGACCACCACGATATTGCGGATCCATCTCAGCAGCCGGCGCATCGCAGTCCCCTTTGAGGCCGCGGGCCAGCCGCGGCTTATTTCTTTGCGGCCTTGGCCCGCTCGATGCCTTCGACGATCAGCTTGTGCGCATCCTCGGCGCCCCCCCAGCGCAGGATCTTCACCCATTTGCCGGGTTCGAGATCCTTGTAGTGCTCGAAGAAGTGCTGGATCTGCTGCAGCGTGATTTCGGGCAGGTCGGAATAGGTCTTGATGCGGTCGTAGCGCTGAGTCAGCTTCGACGACGGCACCGCGATGATCTTCTCGTCGTGGCCGGCCTCGTCGCTCATGAACAGCACGCCGACCGGCCGCACGCTCATCATCGCGCCCGGCACGATGCCGCGGGTGTTGGCGACCAGCACGTCGCAGGGGTCGCCGTCGTCGGACAGCGTATGCGGAATGAAGCCGTAATTCCCGGGATAGCGCATGGCGGTATAAAGAAACCGATCGACCACCAGCGTGCCGGCGTCCTTGTCCATCTCGTATTTGATCGGCTCGCCGCCGACCGGAACCTCGATGATCACGTTGACATCGTGGGGTGGGTTGATGCCGACGGGAATTGCGTCAATGCGCATCGAGAACTCCGGGGTAAAGAATGACGGGGACGTCCCGAATAGCCCGAGCCTGCGCCGTTCGCCAGCGCAAAAACGTCAGTTGCTCCAGGCGAAGGCGACCTTGTCGAGCGACTTCGGGCCGAACCGTTCCGAGGACCGCGCCACCATCCGGCCGCCGAGCGCACGATAGAACTCGGTCGCCGCCTCGTTGTCCGACAGCGCCCAGATCACCATGCTTTTCAGGCCGCTTTGCGCCAGATCACGACGCGCCGCAGCGAACAGCCGCCGGCCGAAGCCGAGCCCCTGGAACTCGGGGCGCAGATACAGCTCGTAGATTTCGCCGTCGAAATGCAGGCTGCGGGCGCGGTTGCGGCCGTAATTGGCGTAGCCGGCGACCTTGTCACCGAAGCACAGAACGCTGACCCGGCTGCCTTTGCGGATCGCCGAGTCCCACCAGTTCGGGCCGCGACGGTTGATCAGCTTTTCCAGCTCGGCACCGGGGATGATGCCCTGATAGGCAGACCGCCAGGCTTCGTCATGGGTGCCGGCGACCGCGGAAGCATCCGCAGCCCTGGCCGGCCGAACCTCGATCAGCGTTGTGCTCATGCGACTGATCAAAGCAAGTCGCGGGCGCGGCATCAAGGTCCAACGTTAATTATCGGTTAACATGTGGATTTTCTGCATCACCGCGGACAGGATTGTGCCGGAATCGGACAGGGTGGGCGGAAGCGGCGATGGCGATCCCTTCTGCACCGCAGCGCTGAACGGATCCCCGGGCGATCACACAAGCTTCGCCACCGCTACTACGCGTCGCGCCATCACCTCTCTGGCGGCCCGCTCGCCACTATCTCTTGCGCCGTGGGCGGTGGAGAAGAAGTGCGGGGAGGTGGCTTCACCGGCGAAGAACAGGCGGTCGTCGACCGGCGCGGCCAGGATGGCGCGGGCGCCGGCGTGGCCGGGCAAGGCGTGCGAGTAGGAGCCGCGCGTGAACGGGTCGCGCGACCAGCGCGATTCCGCCAGCGGCGTGAGCTTGCGGCGAATGTCGTTGCCGAGCAGGTCGGCGATCTCGTCGATGCTCTGTGCCGCGAACGCGCCGTCGCCGGCGTCTTCCAGCTCACGCGCGAAGCGACCGCCGAAGAATCCTTCGATGCAGTCCAGGCCGAACGGCCGCAGATGATAGCTCCCCATCGCCGCCCGCATCGTGGCGCCGCGCAGATTGCCGTCTGCGGGAAAGCCGTTCGGGTCGGACAGCTTCAGCATCACCTTGTCGTCGGCGCCGAGCGGCAATCCGCGCGCGGCTTCGACCTTGTCGGGAAGCTCGGGCACAAACCGGATCGCCCCGTCGGCGATCAGGTTGGTCGGCACGGTGATAATCACTTTGTCCGCGGTGAGCGGGCCTTGCGATGTTTCGATCTTCAGTTGCAGGCCGGAGTGATCGACCACGCTGACCGGGCAATTCAGCGCCACCGGACACGGCGCGCCATAGGCGGCGATCAGCGCGCCGTAGCCGGCGCGAATCCGCCAGTTGACCCCGGTGTCGCGATAGGCCTCGACGTCGTGGATCGAGATGCGGTCGAGTTCGGCGCCGTTGACGTAGGTCGACACCGCGTCGATCATCGGATTCCAGCGGTTGCCGGGCTCGAGCAGGGTTGCGGCGGCCGCATCGGTCTTGCGCTTGGCGGCGCGCCAGACGCGCTCGTAGAAGGCGTCGAGCGCCTTGCCGAAGGCGGCGCGCTGGCGTGGCGGAAACACGTCGCCGAAGCTTCGCTCGCTCCACGGCGGGTGGGTAGTGTCGATCGCGATGCCGAGTTGCCCGGCGATGCCGACGAAGCAGTTCTCGTCGGCCGAATGCAGCCAGCCGCAGCCGACGTCGAAGGCGATCTCGGGCGTCACCATCCTTGTAAAGGCGCGGCCGCCCACCCGGTCGCGCGCCTCCAGCACGATCACCGACAGGCCGGAATTCTCCAGCGTTCGGGCGGCGCCGAGGCCGGCCGCGCCCGCGCCGATGATGGCGATATCGACGGAGGAGGGGAAGCGTTGCTGAGACATGGTTCAGCGCTCTTACCACGCCGATGACGGCGCTACGATGTCACGATTGGATGTGACAGAGCGTGCCCGAAACGACAATGCCCGGCGCGAGGCTGGGCATTGTGCAATTCAGGACGATCCAGTGGTGGATCAGGCGACCGCCTGCTTCGACTTCTCGGCGCGCTTGCGCTCGTTGGCGTCGAGATGGCGCTTGCGCAGGCGGATCGATTTCGGCGTGATCTCGACCAGCTCGTCTTCCTCGATATAGGCCAGCGCCTTTTCCAGCGTCATCCGGATCGGCGGGGTGAGGCGGACCGCCTCGTCCTTCGAGGTGGTGCGGATGTTGGTGAGCTGCTTGCCCTTGAGCACGTTGATCTCGAGATCGTTGTCGCGGGTGTGCTCGCCGACGATCATGCCCTTGTAGACCTTCCAGCCGGGCTCGATCATCATCGGGCCGCGGTCTTCCAGCTTGAACATCGCGTAGGCGACCGCCTCGCCCTGATCGTTGGAGATCAGCACGCCGTTGCGGCGGCCCTGGATCTCGCCGCGATACGGCAGGTAGTTGTGGAACAGCCGGTTCATGATCGCCGTGCCCTTGGTGTCGGTCATCAGTTCGCCCTGATAGCCGATCAGGCCGCGGGTCGGCGCGTAGAACACCAGCCGCAGACGATTGCCGCCGGACGGGCGCATCTCGATCATCTCGGCCTTGCGCTCGCTCATCTTCTGCACGACGACGCCGGAGAATTCCTCGTCGACGTCGACCACGACTTCCTCGATCGGCTCTAGCAATTGGCCGTCTTCGTCGCGGGTCAGGACGACGCGCGGACGCGACACGCTGAGTTCGAAACCCTCGCGGCGCATGTTCTCGATCAGGATCGCGAGCTGCAATTCGCCGCGGCCCGACACTTCCATCGCGTCCTTGTCGGCGGCCTCGACGACGCGCAGCGCGACGTTGCCTTCGGCTTCGCGCAGCAGGCGGTCGCGGATCAGGCGGCTGGTGACCTTGTCGCCTTCGGTGCCGGCGAGCGGCGAGTTGTTGACGATGAACGACATCGACACGGTCGGCGGATCGATCGGCTGGGCCTGGATCGGGGTGTCGACCGACGGGTCGCAGAAGGTGTCGGCGACGGTGCCCTTGGTGAGGCCCGCGATGGCGACGATGTCGCCGGCTTCGGCGATGTCGAGCGGCACGCGCTCGAGGCCGCGGAAAGCGAGGATCTTGGTGATGCGGCCGGTCTCGACCAGCTTGCCGTCACGCGACAGCACCTTGACGCTCTGGTTCGGCTTGACCGAGCCCGACGCGATCCGGCCGGTGATGATGCGGCCGAGATAGGGGTTGGCTTCGAGGATGGTGCCGAGCAGACGGAACGGGCCTTCTTCCACCGCCGGCGGCGGGACGTGCTTGAGCACGAGTTCGAACAGCGGCCGCATGCCGTCCTCGTGGCTGCCGTCGGGCTTGTCCGACATCCAGCCGTTCTTGCCCGAGCCGTACAGGATCGGGAAGTCGAGCTGATCGTCGGTGGCGTCCAGTGCGGCGAACAGGTCGAAGACTTCGTTGACGACTTCGGTGACGCGGGCGTCGGAGCGGTCGACCTTGTTGATCGCGACGATCGGCTTGAGGCCGAGCTTCAGCGCCTTGCCGACCACGAATTTGGTCTGCGGCATCGGGCCTTCGGCGGCGTCGACCAGCACGATCACGCCGTCGACCATCGACAGGATGCGTTCGACCTCGCCGCCGAAATCGGCGTGGCCGGGGGTGTCGACGATATTGATGTGCGTGTCGTCCCACACCACCGAGGTGCACTTGGCCAGAATGGTGATGCCGCGCTCGCGCTCGAGATCGTTGGAGTCCATCGCCCGTTCGACCTGGCGCTGGTTGTCGCGATAGGTGCCGGACTGCTGCAGCAGCTTGTCGACGAGGGTGGTCTTGCCGTGGTCGACGTGTGCGATAATGGCGATGTTACGAAGGGTCATGGGTTCTCTGTCGGGTCCTGCGGGCCGGGTGCCGGTTCAGCGCGATCGCAGACAAGCCACGGAGGGCGCCTTCATGGCGCGCCGCAATCTGCCTGTGCCTGAAACGCGCGGGGCAATTCCAAAAAACAGGCCCGGCCGAATGAGGGCCGGGCACTTGCACGCGTTGCGACGCAATATAACCAAAAATCGCGAAAAAACAATGACGATCGGGGATTTGTTGTTTTCATCAGCTGCGTCCGGGGGTTGCGCGGACTGAGGCCGGCGCGCCGTTTCGCATGGCGGGCCCGGACGGTCAGCAGTCTCGTATTACCGTCCACGTGTCCGAAGCTTGGCGGTCGAAACGAACCGGCCAATCTCAGACGGGAAGGCTTGCGGACAGTATATGTAATGTTATAACGTTGCGTATACGGAACTTCTCGTCTCGCAGTCAGGGTCCCGCCATCCCGCGACGCGGTCGGCGGACCTCCGAGCCCGGTCGGACTAGCGGACGGGAAAACAACGGGCGGGTTCGTTGACAGCATTCGGAGAGCTCCAGTACGGTCGCGCCCGACGGTTCCCGCAAGGGATCAATAGGGAATGCGGTGAGGGTCGCGCGCGATCCGATTCCGCGGCTGCCCCCGCAACTGTGAGCGGCGAGCCTTTCGCCACACGCCACTGGGCCTCGTGCCTGGGAAGGCGGCGAAAGGCACGGACCCGCGAGCCAGGAGACCTGCCGTCGTTCGTGGTCACACGCGAGCGCATCGGGCGGGGTGTCCTGGTGAGTGTCGAACTGCGGCCGTCCGGCTGCGGCAAGGCCTTGGCTTGCGGTGACGTGCCACGTTAACCGCGAGTCCCTCGATGTCTCCCTCTCCGACTGCTTCCGGGCGCAACCGTCGCCTGCTGTCCTCCGTCGCCCTGACGGCTCTGCTGTGGCCCGCTGCCGGCCACGCCCAATCCGCGCCGCGCGGCCTCGACCCGATCGTGGTCGAAGGCCAGACCGCGCGGCCGTCCAAGCCGCGCGCGGCTTCGTCCGCGGCCGGCTCGTCGCGGACGCGCCGGGCCTCGGCGCCCGCGTCACGCCCGCCTGCCGCGCCTGCTGCCGCGCCGTCAGCCGCCGTCGCAGCCGTGCCGACCTTCAATCTCGGCACGATGGCATCGACCGCCAGCCGCCTCGGATTGACGCCGCTGCAGACCCCCGCCTCCGTCGACATCATCACCGCACAGACCATCGCCGAGCGCGGCCAGCGCGATGTGCTCGACGCGGTCACTCAGAACGCCACAGGCATCACGGCAACACCGGAGCCGGGCAATGGCGGCGTGGTGTTCTCGACCCGCGGTTTCAGCGGCACCGGTTCGGTGATGACCCTGTATGACGGCACCCGCCTGTATGTCGGCGCCGGCACCGTGACCTTCCCGTTCGACACCTGGTCGGCCGAGCGCATCGAGGTGCTACGCGGCCCCGCCTCGGTGATGTACGGCGAAGGCGCGATCGGCGGCGCCATCAACGTGATCACCAAGCAGCCGCTCGACGTGCAGCGCAACCAGGCCGAAGTGTCGCTCGACACCAATCTGACGCGACGGATCGCGGTCGACTCCGGTGGTCCGATCAACAAGGATGTCTCCTATCGCATCACCGCCACCGGCAACATGTCCGACGGTTGGGTCGATCGCGACAAGACTTCGAACATCGCCGTCTCGGCCGCCGTCAAGGTGAAGCAGACCGACCACCTGACCTGGACCCTGTCCACCGCCTATGGCGACCGCCACCCGTCGCTGTATTACGGCACGCCGCTGGTCAATGGCCGGCTCGACGAATCGCTGCGTTTCAAGAACTACAACGTCGGCGACAGCAGCATCCGCTATCAGGACAGCTGGACGCAGTTGAAGTCCGAGTGGCAGGTGACCGACAGCATCACCGTCCGCAACGCGCTGTACTATCTGAACAGCCGCAGGCACTGGAAGAGCGCGGAGGAATACGCCTTCAACCCGACCACCCGCCAGGTCGACCGCAGCACTTATCTGGAGATCTTCCACGACCAGCAGCAGATTGGCGACCGCATGGATGCGACGGTGCGCGGCCATCTGTTCGGACTGGAAAACACCTTTGTCGCCGGGTTCGACGTCAACCGCATCAACTTCAAGCACACCAATAATTCGCCCTACGGCGGAACGTCGTCGGTCGATCCGTACAATTTCGATCCGGGCTTGTTTGCGAGCCCGGATCTGACACGACCGGGCTATTCCAGCGTCACCAATCAGTATGCGGTGTTCGCCGAGAACCGTCTGCAACTCACCGAGCAATTGGCGCTGATCGGCGGCATCCGGCAGGACCAGCCGACCGTGGAGCGGACCGATCTGCGAAACCCGGCTAACAATTACACCCGATCGTATTCTTCGACGACGTGGCGGGCCGGGGCGGTGTACACGCCGATCCAGGACCTCGCCTTCTACGGCCAATATTCGACCGCGGTCGATCCGGTCGGCGGTTTGGTGACGGCGAGCAACGCCAATGCGAAGTTCGAACTGGCGACCGGCAAGCAGGTCGAGATCGGCGTCAAGCAATCGTTCTGGGGCGGGCGTGGCGAGTGGACCCTGGCGGGCTACCACATCGTCAAGAACAACCTGCTTGCGCGCTCTTCGGAAGATCCAGATCAGGTCGTCCAAGTCGGGCAGCAATCGTCACGCGGTATCGAAGCGTCGGTTGGCTTGGCGCTCGACCACGGTTGGCGGGTCGACGCCAACACCACCTTCCTGCAGGCGAAATACGACGACTTCGTGCAGTCAGTTAATGACGTGGGCGTGAACTTCGCCGGCAACGTGCCGATCAACGTGCCGCTCAACGTCTCGAACGCGTGGCTGACCTGGGCGTTTGCGGCCGGCTGGTCCGCCAATGCCGGCGTGCAGGTGGTCGGCAAGCGCTTTGCCGACGCCGCCAACACGCTGGAGATGCCGGGCTACACGCTTGTCAATGCCGGTCTGCAGTGGAAGCCGGACGCCGCCTCGACGCTATCGCTGCGGCTCTACAACATCTTCGACAAGGTCTATGCGACGTCGAGCTATGTCGACAACCAATGGCTGCTGGGGCGGCCCCGCACCGCGGAGCTGTCTTACAACGTCAAGTTCTGACGATGCGCCGCATCACCAGGCGGCTGAAGCGGTGGCTGTATCTCGGCCACCGCTGGCTCGGGATCGCGTGCTGTCTGTTGTTCGCGATCTGGTTCATCTCCGGCGTGGTGATGATGTATGTGGCGTTCCCGCAATTCGACGCTAAGGAGCGCCGGGCAGCGCTGCCGGATCTCGCCTTCAGCGAAATCCGGCTCGCCCCCGATCAGGCGATGGCGGCGGCCGGGCTGACGACCTATCCGCGTGAACTCCGTCTTGCGATGCAGGACGGCGAGCCGGTGTACCGACTCGCCGGCACGAACAGACGGCGGCAGGCGATCTCCGCCGTCGACGGCCGGGCGCTCGGCGACATATCGCCCGAACAGGCGCTGGCGGTGGCGCGGCATCATCCCGCCGCTGTGGCGCCGGCGCTGCTCGACATCGTCGATCGCGACCAATGGAGCGTCACCGCGCGGTTCGATCCGTTGCGGCCGCTGTTTCTGATCGGGCTCGGCGACGATGCCGGCACCGAGCTTTACGTCTCGCAGAAGACCGGCGAGATCGTGCTCGACACCAATCGTCACGAGCGGGTCTGGAACTGGCTCGGCGCGATTCCGCACTGGATCTATCTCACCTTGCTGCGCCAGGACGCGCCGCTGTGGCGACAGGTGGTGATGTGGACCTCTGGGATCTGTTTGCTGGTCGCGATCAGCGGGATCTGGATCGGGCTGCTGCGCGCCGGATTGCGGCGGCGCTATGCGTCGGGCCGGATCACGCCCTATCGCGGCTGGATGGCGTGGCATCACCTCACCGGCCTCGTCGCCGGCGTACTGGTGCTGACCTGGATGGCCTCGGGCTGGCTGTCGGTCAATCCGTTTGAGCTGTTCGCGCGCCGCGGCGACAGTCGCGAGGCGCTGCAGCGCTATGCCGGCCACGACGCGCCGACGATCGCGTCCACACTCCCCGCACGCGACCGGCCCGGCGTCGTCGAAGCGCGCTTCATCTGGGTCGGCGGCGCGCCGCTGATGCTGCTGGCGCATCGCGACGGATCGCAGAGCGTGGCCGATCCGGCGAGCGGCGCATCGCGGACGCTGTCACCGGAGCGGATCTTCGACGCGGCGGCGCGGCTGCTCCCTGACGCCACGATGACGCTGCGGCAGCGGCTGGAGGAGCCCGACGCCTATTGGTACTCGCATCATCATCAGCGCGTGCTGCCGGTGCTGCGCGCCGGCTTCGACGATGCCGCCGCTACCTGGTATCATCTCGACCCGTCGACCGGCGAAATTCTCGGGCGCAGCGATCGCAGCCGCCGGGTCTATCGCTGGCTGTTCAACGCGCTGCACAGCTTCGATTTCCCGGTGCTGATCGCGCACCGGCCGGCGTGGGACATCGTGGTGATTGTATTGTCGCTGGCGGGGCTGGTGATTTCGGTCAGCGGCATCCTGCTCGGCTGGCGGCGGCTGCGCCGCGCGTGATCACGGCGGGGCTCACACCACCTGCGGCCGCGCCGGGCGGATCGGTGGCGCCGGCGGGATCGCCGCCAGCAGCATCTTGCGATCGACCACGGCGTTGTGGAACTGCTCCAGCGCGATGCTGAAGGCGGTCAGCGCCGCGCTGTCGATCGCGCCGTTCTCGTAGCAGTTCAGCGCGTCGCGCAGGATCGCATCGGCCTCGGTCTGCATCGCGTCGAGTTCGTCCTGCGCGTCGCAGCGCCGCGCCGCCGCCAGCATGTCGAGCAGCCGGTCGCGCTGCGAGGCGTTGGTGTTGCGTTCGTCTTTCCGCAGATAGCTCGCGAACCAGGCGCCGAGCGAGCCGGTCGCCGACAGCCCCATCAGCGAAAACCAGATCAGGTCACTGTAGCGGTCGAGAAAGCTGCGCTGCTCGCCGTCGACATAGGCAGCGGCACCCGCCTGCACCGGGATCACCGCGTCCTTGTCGGTGTCGGGCGTCTCGATCTTCGCGGCCAGCGGATTCTCCGTCATCACGGTCTGGCGCGCCGTGAACAATTGTTGGGTGAAACTCGCGATGGTGGCGTCGGAGACGCCGTCGCGCGCCACGATGTAATGCGAGAAGCTGATGGTCTTGACGTCGTCGCCCGGCCGCGCCGGGGCGCCGCCGAAGGCGCCGGCGGGGATCGACGCCGATTCATACGACGGATGGTTGGCGGCCAGCGCTTCGGACGAATCGATGCCGAGGAACACCGGCTCCCGGCCGGAACTCGCAGTGGCCGCCAAAGCCTCGCCGATCACCTTGCTGTTGAGCGGTCCGGCCGCGAGAAACGCGTCGGCCTTGCCGGTCCGCACCGCCTCTGCGACGTCGGCCGCGGTGAGCTGCACGCTCTCGACCTTGGCGGGGTCGATGCCGTATTGGCGCAGGATCACCGCGAGCAGCCCCGCATTGGCTTCGGTGCGGCCGATCACGCCGACGCGCTTGCCGACCAGCTGGGTGATGGTAGTGACCCCGGCGACAGCGGCTTTCCTGCGTTTGCCGCTCGCGGGCCGGCCGGGCGCCCACAGCACGGCGACGTTCTTGTGCAGCACCGCGACCGAGCGGGCGTTGCGCGGCACCGGCAGATCGCCGCGGATCACCGCAAGATCGGTGGTGTCTGATTTCAGCGCCGCGGCGCTGGCGGCCGGGCCGTCGGTGACGATGGGCCGCATCCGGACGATGTTGCGCTCGCGCGAGAACGCCTGCGCCAGCGCCTGGATCAGCCGCAGATCGTCGCTGGCCTGCGGACCGACGGCGATCTTCAGCGTCGTCGGCCGCATCGCGAAATAATACGCAGCACTGATGGCGCCGACCAGCGCCAGGATCGCGGCCAGCGAAATCAGCGTCGTCTTGCGTCGCACCGGGCGCGCAGACATATGCAGCAAAGGGTCCACCGGCTCGGGCTCGTCCATCGACCGGGCGAATAGTCGCTTGAAATCCATCCCGGTCAGAGCCCCATCATAGCAGTTCCATCGCCGTGCGACCTTTCGTTTCGCCGCCCCGCGCCGATATGGTGAATCGGCGCTGGCGACGCATTGGGCCCGCGCTTTGTGGCCGAGTTGGCGCAGACGGTGCCCCGGCGATAAATTTGACGTGAGGAGAGCGAGCATGGTCGAGCGGCTGACGGGCAGGGAGCGACAGCAGGCATTGCAGAGCATCGCCGGCTGGCGCGAGGTCGAGGGCCGCGATGCAATCGCGCGCAGCTTCGTGTTCACGGATTTCAACGAGGCGTTCGGCTTCATGACCCGCGTCGCGCTGGTCGCCGAGAAGGCCGACCATCACCCGGAATGGCGCAACGTCTACAAGACCGTCGAGGTGGTGCTGACGACGCACGACGCCGGTGGCGTCACCCGCCGCGACATCGATCTGGCGGCGGCGATGAATGCGATCGCGGGTCAATTCGGCGTCGCGTGAGGTTCCGCCCAGGTTGCGGCGGGACGTCCTCATCACCAGATGAAAGGGCAAGAACGATTGCATTTCCGCACGCGCGGAGGAGACGCGATGACCACCGAACACAGCGTTGGTTTCGAGCCGGCCGACAAGCTCGCGCAGGATCCCGAGAGCGTGCGCCGCCGGTTCTGGCACAAGATCAAGCGGGTCGCGGCGCATCTGCCGTTCGCCGAGGATATCCTGGCCGCCTATTACTGCGCGTTCGACCGCCAGACGCCGCGGCATGTCCAGGTCGCGCTGCTCGGCGCCATCGCCTATTTCGTACTGCCGTTCGACTTCATGCCGGACATCCTGCCGATCCTCGGCTTCACCGACGACGCCGCGATTCTCGCCACCGCGCTGCGCATGGTCGCGAGCAACATCACCCCCGCGCACCGCGAAGCGGCGCGGGCGGCGATGCAGCGCGGGCTCGAAGACGAGACCTGACGGGCGGCGCGACAGCTACGCCGGCCGCATCATCCGCTCCGTCGCACGCGTCGCCAGCGCGGCCCGCTGGGCGATCGCCTCGGCGTCGAACGGCGGTTCGGCACCGAGCAGCGTCTGCAGTTGCGCGAAGCCGATCAGCACCGAGAAATACACGCTGAGCAGCGTTGCGATGTCGTCGCCCCGGATGATGCCGCGCGCCGCGGCCTGATCGAAGAACCGCGTCGCCGCCCGCATCACCGGCTGCCGGCCGTTGGCGTCGAGTTCGCGCGCCACCATGCCGCCGCCGCGCCCGGCTTCGGCTATCGCGAGGCGATACATCGCGGTTCGCTCCGGATGCAGCAATTCGCCGAGAAAGCGCTGCCCGAACTGCTCGAGCACGACGAGGAACTGCGCGCGATCCTGCGGCGCCGGCAGATCGAGCGAGGGCTGCATCTTCTGGCTGCCGTAGCGCACCAGGGCGCTCAGGATGTCCTGCTTGCTGGCGAAGAATTCGTACAGCGTCCGCTTCGAGGTCTTGGCCCGGCGGACGATCTCGGCGGTGGTCGCCGCCTCGAAGCCTTTTTCGACGAAGACGTCGAAAGCCGCCTGCAAAATCGCGGCGCGGCGCGGGTCGTCGCTGGTTTTAGCCTGTTCATTCATCGGGTTAGGTGTCTTCGTCGCAGGTGGCAATTGTTGGTACCAATCGGTACCGGATGTGCTATGGATTGGTACCCGATGGTACCGGAAGCGCCGGCGGCGTCAATGTTGCGGCCGCTCAATGGCTCCGGCGCAGCCACCGGCGATGATTCGACCCCGGAGGCCGCGATGAAGACCTTCCTGACCGTGAAACTGGTGCTGGTGCCGTTCGCGCTGTTCTGGGCGCTGCTGGCGATGGGCCACGTCGACTGGGCAATCGGCGCGGGGCTCGTGCTGGCTCTGATCGGCAATGCTTGGCGTGCGTGGCGGCGCGAATTGTTCGTGCTTGAAGTCGGCGGGCTGGTGCTGTTTCTCGGCCTCGGCGGGTTGCTGCTCGTGGTGCCCGATCTCGCGGCGCCGACCGCGCTGTGGCTCTCGTTCGCGGGGCTGTCCGCGATCAGCATCGCGAGCCTGGTTGTGCGCCGGCCGTGGACCTCGGACTACGCCCGCGCCGCCTATCCGGACAATGCCGCCACGCCGCAGTTCTTCGTCATCAACGCCGCGATCACCGCGCTGTGGGCGGTGCTGTTCGCCGCGATCGCCGCCTGCCGCTATGCCGGCGCGCCGGGCGGTGTGATTGCCGCCCTCGTCATCGGCGGCGCGCTGATCTCGATCTTCGGGCCGAGGCTGGCGATCCGCTTTGTTCTGCAGCGGCTGGCCGCTTCGGGCGAAACCTATCGTTGGCCGGCGCCGTCCTTCGCGCGCGACAATGCGGCGGATTGCGACGTTGCGGTGATCGGCGCCGGCATCGGCGGGCTGACCGCCGCGGCGCTGCTCGCCGATGCGGGGCTGAAGGTGAAGGTGTTCGATCAGCACGTCGTCGCCGGCGGCTATTGCCATACCTATCTGCGCAAGGCGCATCACCTCAACAAGCCGGTGCTGTATCGCTTCGACGCCGGGCCGCACGATTTCTCCGGCGTGCAGCCGGGCGGGCCGTTCGCCACGTTGCTGCTACGACTCGGCGTCGCCGACCGCATCACGTGGGAGCGGGTGACGCAGAGCTTCCACACCGCGCGCGGCGCAATCGACGTGCCGCCGGACTGGCGCGACTACGTCCGCGTGCTCGGCGAGCGGTTTCCGGACAGCGCCGCCGGGATCAAGTCGCTGTTCGAGGAGATCAAGGCGATCTTCGACGACATGTTCTCGACCGCCGCGAGCCGCGGCGGCGTTCCCGGGCCGCCGTCGACGATCGACGAATTGCTGGCGTTTCCGCGCGCGCATCCGCATGCCTACAAATGGATGAACAGGCCGTTCGCCGAGCTGGTCGCGGCGCATGTCCGCGATCCCGCTGTGGTCGCAGTGATCGACGGGCTGGCGGGCTATATCGGCGACGGCAGCGAGCCGCCGAGCTGCGCCCGGATGGTGCCGATCTTCGGCTACTACTTCCACGGCGGCTATTATCCGCGCGGCGGCTCGGGCGTGGTCGCCGATGCGCTGGTCGAGGCGATCGAAGCGCGCGATGGTGAGGTGCGGCTGAAGACCGCCGTGAAACAGATCATCGTCGAGAACGGAAGCGCCGCCGGCGTGGTGCTCGCCGATGGCGAGAGGGTGCGCGCCCGTGCGGTGGTGTCGAATGCCGACTTCAAGCGCACGCTGCTCGAACTGGTGCCCGCGGCGGCGCTGCCGCGCGGCGTTCGCGACGATCTCGCCGCGGCGGCGCCGGCGAATTCTTGCTTCAGCGTGCATCTCGGCGTCGATTTCGTCCCGGACCTCGGTCCCTCGACGCATCTGCACGCGCCAATGCCGCTCGGCATCGCGATGATGTCGAAATGCGACCCCACCGCCGCGCCGCCGGGACATGCGATCCTCTCCCTGATCGCGCTGGTGCCGCATGACGAGGCGAAGAGCTGGTTTCCGCAGGAGAGTGGCGGCAACGACTGGAAGGAGTGGCGGCGCTCCGAAGATTACTTGCGGCGCAAGGAGGAATTCGGCGACCGCATGATCGCCGCCGCAGAGACGGCGATCCCCGGGCTGTCGCAGCACATCGTGTATCGCACCGACGCCAGCCCGGTGACCTATGCGCGCTACGACTGGGCGAGCTTCGGCGCGATCTACGGGATGTCGACCGCGGGACAGCTCAAAGGCTCGAAAACCGCGCTGCGCCATCTGGTGATCGCCGGCGGCGGCAATATCGGCGCCGGGGTCGAAGCGGTGGTGATCTCCGGCGCCAATGCCGCCGAAGCGCTGGTGCCGGGATTGCTGGCGCGGGCTGGAAGCGAGGCGACAGCGTCGATCAGTTTACTTACGCCAAAGTCCCATGCCCCGGACAAAGCGGACCGCGAAGCGGTGCGCTGCTGATCCGGGCCCCGGTTATTTCGGTGGCAGATCGGGGTCCCGGATCTGCGCCGCAGCGCTGACGCGCTGCCGCTTGTCCGGGACACAGTCTCTCATTCTCAGGGATGCAGGATCACCTTGCCCATCGCCTGGCGGCCGCCGAGGACGTTGAGGGCGTCGGCGGTCTGCGCCAGCGGGAAGGTGCGGTCGACATGCGAGGAGATCTTGCCCTCGGCGGCCCACTGCACCAGCTTTTCCAGATTGGCGCGGTGCTTGGCCGGGTTGATCCTGGTCCAGGCGCCCCAGAACACGCCGCGGATGTCGCAGCCCTTGAGCAGCGCGAGGTTGAGCGGCATTTTCGGGATGTCGCCCGCGGCGAAGCCGATCACCAGGAAGCGGCCTTCCCACGCGATCGAGCGCAAGGCGGCTTCGGCGTACGTGCCGCCGACCGGATCGAAGATGATGTCGACGCCCTTGCCGCCGGTCAGCTTCTTCAGGCCTTCTTTCAGATCTTCCTTGGCGTAGTTCAGCGTCAGCTCGGCGCCGTGCTGTTTGGCGAATTCCAGCTTCTCGTCCGACGAGGCGCAGGCGATCACCTTGAGGCCCATCAGCTTGCCGAGCTCGCAGGCCGCAAGCCCGGTGCCGCCGGCGGCGCCGAGCACGGCCAGCGTTTCGCCCGGCTTCGGGCTGGCGCGATCGTCCAGCGCATGCAGCGCCGTGCCGTAGATGATGATGATGCCCGCGGCGCGGTCGTAGTCGAGATTGTCCGGGATCTTGATGATCGCCGAGGCCGGAAGCGCGATCTTCTCGCGGGCGCCGTTGTGGCCGCAGGACGCCACCACGCGGTCGCCGACTTTCAGATCGGTGACGCCTTCGCCGATGCTCTCGATCACGCCCGCGACTTCAGCGCCCGGCGAGAACGGAAACGGCGGTTTGATCTGGTACTTGCCCTGAATCATCAGGATGTCGAAGAAGTTCAGCGCCGCCGCCTTGATCGCGATCACCGCTTCGCCGGGGCCGGCGACCGGATCGGGGACCTCGGTGAGAACGAGATCGTCGGGACCGCAATATTGCTGGCAGAGTATCGCCTTCATGAATCCACCCTTGGAGGTTTCTGGTTGTCGGGCGTTCTTGCCGGATTTGGCCGCGACGGACAATCGGATTCGGCCCGCGCCGCGCGCAATGACGTCCCCGCTGGGTGGGGGCCTGAGATTCGAACGGTACGGCAGCGACCTGCGGCGCGATCGGATGGGCGCGGCGGCGGTTCGCCGCTTTGCCGAATCGACCATCCCGGCTATTCCGGGTCTGGTGATCAGGCGGATCCCGCAAGCCATGTTGCAGTCACAATGATGAGGGACCAGACTTGCCCATGACGGACGTGTGCATGAGTGCGAGGCGAATTCTGATTGCCGCGATGGCGGGAGCGATGCTGTGGAGCGCCGGCAGCGCCGCACAGGCGCGTCCGGCGTCGAAGGGCGCGACCGCCAAGCCGGAGCCGGCCGCCGCGGCGTCCAACAGCGCCGAGCCGACTTTGATCGGCCAGTTCGGCAGTTGGGGCGCCTATATGGCGACCCCGAACGGCAAGCGGGTCTGCTTCGTCCTCGCCAAACCGTCGTCGTCCAAGACCACCCCGCCGAACCGGCCGCGCGATCCGGCCTATGCCTTCATCTCGACCCGGCCGGCCGAAAAGGTGATCAACGAGGTTTCGGTGATGATCGGTTATCCGCTGAAACCCGGCTCGGAATCGACCATGGAGATCGGCGGAGCGTCGTTCGCGATGTACACCCAGGGCGACGGCCTCTGGATCAAGAACGCCGCCGAGGAAGACCGTCTGGTCGAGGCGCTGCGCAAGGGGCCGGAGGTCACCGTCAAGGGCGTTTCCGCCAAGGGAACCGCGACCACCGACACGTTTTCGTTGAAGGGCCTGGCGCAGGCGCTCGACAAGGTGGCGCAGAGCTGCGGCGGCTGAGGCCCGACTGCCGCGTTTAGCGGCTTTGCAGAACGGCCGAAAAAGCCTATCTGAAATCTGGTTTTCGGGCCCGGGCGATCTCGCTGGTCCCTCATGGTGAGGAGCCCGCCTCTGGCGGGCGTCTCGAACCACGACGTGCCCTGCGCTTCCTCCTTCGAGACGCGGCCTATGGCCGCTCCTCAGGATGAGGCCCGTTCTGCCGCGATTGCCTTTTGCCTGAACCGGACCGCCATGACCCTCGCTGTTGCCGTCGCACCGCTCGAAAAGACCCCGCTGGAGACCTATGTGCCGCCGGCCAAGCCGTCGCTGATCGGGCTGTCGCGCGCCGAACTGGCCGAACGGCTCGGCGCGATCGGCGTGGCGCCGGCGCAGCGCAAGATGCGGGCGCAGCAATTGTGGCACTGGATGTATGTCCGCGGCGCCCGCGATTTCGCCGAGATGACCAACGTCTCCAAGGAGATGCGAGCGACGCTGGCGGAGCATTGCACGGTCGACCGGCCCGAGGTCGTCGCCGAGCAGATCTCCGCCGACGGCACCCGCAAATGGCTGCTGCGGCTGCCGAGTGGCGACGATGTGCAGAAGGCGCACGAGGTCGAGTGCGTCTACATCCCGGAGACCGACCGCGGCACGCTGTGCGTGTCGAGCCAGGTCGGCTGCACGCTGAACTGCTCGTTCTGCCACACCGGCACCCAGCGGCTGGTGCGCAACCTCACCGCCGGCGAGATCGTCGGTCAGGTCATGGTGGCGCGGGATCGCCTGGGCGACTGGATCGATCGCGAGACCCCCAATGGCAACCGTCTCGTCACCAACGTGGTGATGATGGGCATGGGCGAGCCGTTGTACAATTTCGAGGCGGTGCGCGACGCGCTCCTGATCGTCACCGACAATGAAGGCATCGGTATCTCGCGGCGGCGGGTGACGCTGTCGACCTCCGGTGTGGTGCCGAACATCGCCCGCACCGGCGACGAGATCGGCGTGATGCTGGCGATTTCGCTGCACGCGGTGCGCGACGAATTGCGCGACGAACTGGTGCCGCTGAACCGCAAATATCCACTCAAAGAGCTGCTGCAGGCCTGCCGCGACTATCCGGGCGCCTCGAATGCGCGCCGTATCACCTTCGAATATGTGATGCTGAAGGGCGTCAACGATTCGCTCGACGATGCGCGGCGGCTGGTGCAGTTGCTGAAGGGCATTCCGGCCAAGATCAATCTGATCCCGTTCAACCCCTGGCCCGGCTCGAAATACGAGTGCTCGGATTGGGACCAGATCGAGAAGTTCTCGGAGTATGTCTTCAACGCCGGCTATTCCTCGCCGGTCCGTACCCCGCGCGGCCGCGATATTCTCGCCGCCTGCGGACAGTTGAAGTCGGAGACCGAAAAGCTCTCGGTCCGCGAACGCGACGCGCTCCGCGCGATGGCGATGACGGATTGATGGGCAAGATCGCTGCCGAACGTCATCCTGAGGTGCGCGGCGCGCTTGCGGCGCGCCTCGAAGGATGTGCGCACGAAGTCATCCTTCGAGGCTCGCAAGAGCTCGCTCCTCAGGATGACGGCCAGGACTCGCGGAGATACTGATGTCGCTGATCGGCCGGCTGTTCGCCATCGCCTTCGGCTTCCTGTTCGCCAGCCTCGCGGCCGGGCTCGTGGTGGTGGGCACGATGCTGTTTCCGGAACTGAGCGACCTCGCCGGCGGCCCGCTCGATCCGGATGCGCTCAACATCGTGCTCGGCTTCGGCTTCATCTTCGTATCCGGCTTCGCGCTGCTGCCGGCGCTGATCATCGTGCTGGTGACCGAAGCGTTTTCGATCCGCAGCGCGCTGGTCTATGCGATCGGCGGCGGCCTGGTCGGCGTCGGCTGCTATCTCGGGCTGGTGCCGTTCGACCCCGGCACGCTGCAGTTCGACGGCATCGTGCGGCGGCATCTCGAAATCATGACCGGCGCCGGCATCATCGGCGGGCTGGTGTACTGGCTGATTGCCGGCCGCAATGCCGGCCTGTGGCGCGACCCGCCGCGGCAGCCGACGGCCGTCGCACCGCCGTCGCCCCAACCGCCCCCTGCCGCATAGCGCCGCCTTTCCATCCCCCGACGCCTCGGTTAAACCCCCGCCATGAACCGTAAGGGACTTCACATCGCGCTGGCGCTGTTCGCTGCGATCGGATTGCTGTTCGGGCTTTTCCCCGGGCTGGATTTGTGGCTGGCCGGGCTGTTTTACGATCCCGCCACCAAAACCTTCCCGATGCGCGCGGATCAGGATCTCGAATTCCTGCGCGATCTGGCGATGTGGATCGCCTGGGCGATCGCCGCGCCGTCGATCTTCGCGCTTGTTTTCAAGATGGTGCGCCCCGACCGGCCGCTGGTGATGCCGGGCCGCACCGTCGCGTTCCTGCTGATCAGCATCACGCTGTCGGCCGGCGTCCTCACCAACATGACCTTCAAGACCCATTGGGGCCGGCCGCGCCCGGCCGCGGTCGCCGAATTCAACGGCCCGTGGCAGTTCAAGGCGTGGTGGGACCCGCGTGGCGCCTGCCCGAAGAACTGCTCGTTCTTCTCCGGCGAGGGCGCCACGGCGTACTGGACCTTCGCGCCGGCGGCGCTGACGCCGCCCGCGGTACGGCCCTATGCCTACGCTGCGGCATTCGTGTTCGGCACCGTCACCAGCGGGCTGCGGGTAGCGTTCGGCGGGCATTTCTTCACCGACGTGGCGATCGCCGGGCTGGTCACCTTCCTGGTGATCTGGCTGCTCTACGCCCTGATCTATCGCTGGGCGTGGAGCCGGACCTCGGACGCCGCGATCGACGCCGCGCTGACCCGGGCGTTCTGGCCGGGTTATCGCTGGCGCTCGAAATGGCGCGGCCGCGATGTCGGCCCGGCGCCGTCGCCGGCTCCGGCGGCGTGAGCTGCCTTCGACAGACCCGCCCCGATTAAACGCGTGCCCGCCGCCGCGAAGTTTGATATTCGCGCTCCCGACCCGCAAACCGCCCCAGCCGATTGGAAGTCCCATGAGTACGATTCTGAAAAGCCTGCCCAAAGGCGAAAACGTCGGCATCGCGTTTTCGGGCGGGCTCGACACCAGCGCGGCGCTGCTGTGGATGAAGCAGAAGGGCGCTCGCGTGTTCGCCTATACGGCGAATCTCGGCCAGCCCGACGAGGCCGACTACGACGAGATCCCGCGCAAGGCGATGGAGTTTGGCGCCGAGAAGGCCCGGCTGGTCGATTGTCGGTCGCAGCTCGTGCACGAGGGCATCGCCGCGATCCAGTCGGGCGCCTTCCACGTCTCGACCGGCGGCATCGCCTATTTCAACACCACGCCGCTCGGCCGCGCCGTCACCGGCACCATGCTGGTCTCGGCGATGAAGGAGGACGGCGTCAATATCTGGGGCGACGGCTCGACCTACAAGGGCAACGATATCGAGCGGTTCTATCGCTACGGGCTGCTGACCAACCCGGACCTGCGGATCTACAAGCCCTGGCTCGATCAGCAGTTCATCGACGAGCTCGGCGGCCGCGCCGAAATGTCGGCGTTCATGACCGCCGCCGGCTTCGCCTACAAGATGAGTTCGGAAAAGGCGTATTCGACCGACAGCAACCTGCTCGGCGCCACCCACGAGGCCAAGGATCTCGAACACCTCGATTCAGGCATCAGGATCGTCGTCCCGATCATGGGCGTGCCGTTCTGGCGCGAGGATTGCGCTGTCAAGGCCGAGACCGTCTCGGTGCGGTTCGAGGAAGGCCAGCCGGTCGCGCTGAACGGCAAGACGTTCGCCGATCCGGTCGCGCTGTTCCTCGAGGCCAATGCGATCGGCGGCCGGCACGGGCTCGGCATGAGCGACCAGATCGAGAACCGCATCATCGAGGCCAAGAGCCGCGGCATCTACGAGGCGCCGGGCATGGCGCTGCTGCACATCGCCTATGAGCGTCTCGTCACCGGCATCCACAACGAAGACACCATCGAGCAGTATCGCATCAGCGGCATGAAGCTCGGCCGCCTGCTGTATCAGGGTCGCTGGTTCGACTCGCAGGCCTTGATGCTGCGCGAGACGGCGCAGCGCTGGGTGGCGCGCGCCATCACCGGCGAGGTCACGCTCGAGCTGCGCCGCGGCAACGACTACTCGATCCTCAACACGCAGAGCCCGAATCTGACCTATGCGCCGGAGCGGCTCAGCATGGAGAAGGTCGAGGACGCGCCGTTCACGCCGGGCGATCGCATCGGCCAGCTGACGATGCGCAACCTCGATATCGCCGACACCCGCGCCAAGCTGGACATCTTCGCCAAGGCCGGCCTGCTGTCGGCCGGCGAGGGCTCGCACATCCCGAAGCTCGAAAACGACAAGGGCTGAGGCGGCCCACCTTCAACGTCATTCCGGGGCGCACGCAGCGAAGCTGCGGGCGAACCCGGAATCCCGAAGTTCAGGGCACCTCGCGGTCGGACGCAGAACAGTTCGGGATTCCGGGCTCGCGCGGAGCCTGTCATCGGGCCGGCCGAAGGCCGGACCCGGTGGCGCGCCCCGGAATGACGCAAGTGGTCAATCGTAGTGATCAGGCGCGCGTCCCGGAATGACTGCCGCTGCTAAACACCGTCATCGAACCGTCATTTGCCGCTCATACGGTCCGCGCTCCGATTTGGAGCCGTTCCCATGATGCGTTTCGCCACGACCTTTTTTGCCTTGCTGGTGTCGACTTCGTTCGCCGCGGCGCAGACGATCTATCCGATCGACCGCGCCGAAATTCTGGCCGGCGCCCGGTTCGATCTCAAGGTCGAATTCGCCGGCGAAGTCTCCGCCGACAAGGCGACGCTGACCGTCAACGGCACGGATGCCGCAGCGGTGTTCGGCAAGGCTCCGGAGCTGATCGCGCGCGAGGACGGCCGACCGCAATCGGCGCTGCTGCTGCGCGACGTCGCGCTCGACAAACCCGGCGCCTACACGGTCGAGGCCGGCGACGGCGCGGACCGCCGCAGCGTCGGCTGGACGGTGTACGACACTGGGCCGCGCAAGGCCAAGAACGTCATCCTGTTCATCGGCGACGGGCTGTCGCCCGCGCATCGCGTCGCTGCGCGATTGCTGTCGAAGGGCATCAAGGAAGGCCGCGCCGGCGGCAAGCTGGCGATCGACGACATGCCGCAGATGGCGCTGGTGTCGACCGCCGGCAGCGATTCGATCATCACCGATTCCGCCAATGCGGCGAGCGCCTACGCCACCGGCCACAAGGCCGCGGTCAATGCGATGGGCGTCTATGCCGACCGCACCGCGAGCCCGCTCGACGATCCCAGGGTCGAGACGCTGGCGTCGCTGGCGAAGCGGCGGCTGGGACTTGCGATCGGCATCGTCACCAATACCGAGGTGGAAGACGCCACGCCCGCGGCGGTGATCGCCCATACCCGCCGTCGCGCCGCGTATGACGACATCGTCGCGCAGTTCTTTGCCGCAAGTCCCGACGTGCTGATGGGCGGCGGCGCCGCGTATTTCCTGCCGAAGAGCGCGCAGGGCAAGCGCAAGGACGACGTCGACTATCTGGCGAAGTTCCGCGACGCCGGCTACGCGGTCGCCACCAGTGCGACCGAGCTGGCCGCGGCCGGCAAGCCCGACACGCGAAAACTGCTCGGCCTGTTCGCGCCCGGCAACATGGACGGCGTGCTCGATCGCCGCTTCCTGAAAGGCGGCGGCGTCGCGAAGAATCCGGATCAGCCCGATCTGACCGAGCAGGTCGCGGTCGCGCTCGACGTCCTGTCGAAGAACGAGGCCGGCTTCTTCTTGATGGTCGAATCCGGGATGATCGACAAATACGCCCACGCGCTCGACATGGAGCGCGCGGTCTACGACACCATCATGCTCGACAATGCGGTGCGGCAAACGCGCGACTGGGCCAAGGCACGCGGCGACGACACGCTGATCCTGGTGGTCGCCGATCACAACCATCCCAACGCGCTGGTCGGCACCGTGCGCGACGATCTCGCCGAGGGCGAGGACGTGCCGCTGCGCGAACGCATCGGCGTGTATCAGAGAGCCGGCTTTCCGAACTACCCGGCGCCCGACAAGGACGGCTATCCGGATCGCGTCGACGTCAGTCGCCGCCTGGCGATCTTCTCGGCCAGCCTGCCCGATCACTACGAGACGCTGCGGCCGAAGCTCGACGGCCCGAACCAGCCGACCGAGGCCGGCGACAAGCCCGGCACCTTCAAGGCCAACGAGAAGTACAAGGCCGTGCCGGGGGCGGTTTTGCGGCTCGGCAATCTGCCGGCGATGATGAACGCCAGCGTGCATTCCGGCGAGGACGTGATCCTCACCGCGGCGGGGCCGGGCAGCGACCGGGTCCACGGCGCGATGGAAAACACCGACGTGTTCCGGGTCATGGCCGAGGCGCTCGGGCTCGCGGCGGCCTCGGCGAAATAGAGCGTTTTCGAGCGAAGTGGAAACCGGTTCGCGTGAAGAAAACGCGTCAAAACAAGAATCTGGAGTACCGATTCTGATTCTATCAGAACCGGAATTGCTCGAGCGACGGCGTCACCGCCCGCCGCACCAGCCCTCGCGACGCCCGCTGCCGTAAGCCCGGGCGTAGCCGGCTTCCAGCAGCGCGGCGGAGACGCTGGGGGTGCGTTTGGTCGCGACGTCGGCGACGACGCGGCCCTGATATTTGTCGGGGCCGATATTGTAGATCGCCACCTCACCCTGCCGCAGCAGGTCGCGCAGGGCGCCGGTCGCGGCTTCGGCAAGCTTGAGTTCCTGCGCGCACTGCGCCTTCAGCTCCGGCGCGTCGATGCCGCGCAGCCGAACGCGGGTCGCGAGATCCGTTCCCGGCCACAGATGCACCCGCGCCTCGAACGTGTCGCCGTCGATGATATAGAGCACGTCGACCGGGTGCCGCACCGCCGGGTTACCGGCGCGCCGCCACACCGTCTCGCTGTCGTTCCTGAGCGCCTGCGAATCGGGCTCAGCCCAGGGCCACTGCACCCAGTGCCGCGCCGGCAGCATCATTCCGGCCGCGACGCCGAGCACGAACACCCACGGCCAGATCGACCTCAGCCGCCCACGCCAGGGCAGTCGCGCGATCCGTACCGGGTTCGTTCTGAAGAGTGGGGACATATTCCTATGATAACGCGAGTCGGCGACACCCGCAAGGCACGAAGACGTTCGGTGAGCAATTCCGGACGCCGCAGTCCAACATCGGACGCGAGGGCTCAGAAATCCGACGCGATGCCTTTGACTTCCCAGTCGCCGTAGCGGGTCGGTTCGGGGCCTTTCGGACCCTGATACTCCTTGGCGCGCGCGGCGGCGTGTTGCGCGGCTTCGACCCGCCGGGCATCGGCTTCGGCCAGCGCGCGCTTTGCGGCGTCAGGCAGTTCCCGCCGCGGCGGTTCGGTCGGCGCCGCCGGCACGGGCTGCGGATCGGATTTGGTCATCGGCTTCGCCTTTCATTGCGCGCGATTCAGTCGTTTGGTCTATGTCAGCGTATCGCGGCGGCGTCGCGGCGATTCTTAGAATCGGCATATTCGCCTGCCATCCATCGCCGAATTCGCGCCGCCTCGCGCGCGGCATCATCCCCTCCAATGTGATACCCTCAATCCATGCCTGCTCCAAGATTCGCACAGCCGTCGGAGGTGCCCGGACTGGCAGCGCGCCGGATCGCCGCCGACATCCTCGACGGCGTCCTGCAGAAGCGCCGGATGCTGGACGACCAGCTCGAAGGCCCCGCCGCACATCCCGGGCTCAAGACGCTGCCGGATCGTGACCGCGCGCTGATGCGCCGGCTGGTGGCGACCATTCTGCGCCGGCTCGGCACGCTCGAACATCTGCTGGCGCGGATGCTCGATCGCGGGGTTCCGACCGATGCGCCGCGCGCCAAGAGCGCGCTCTTGATCGGCGCCGCGCAGATCCTGTGGATGGATGTTCCGGACCACGCCGCCGTCGATCTGTCGGTGCGGCTGGTGCAGTCCGACCGCCGTGCCGCCAAATATGCCGGCCTTGTCAACGCCGTGCTGCGGCGCTGCGCGCGCGAGGGGCATCCCTTGATCGACGCGGTCGCGGGCCAGGCGCTCGACGTGCCGGAATGGCTGATGGCGCGGTGGCGCGCGCATTACGGCGACGACGCCGCCAAGGCGATCGCGCTTGCGATCAGCCATGAGCCGTCGCTCGACATCACCGTCAAATCCGATCCCGACCATTGGGCCGGGCGGCTGTATGGCGAATTGCTGCCGACCGGCACGGTGCGGACGCTGCTGCAGGGCTCGGTGAAGATGCTGCCGGGCTTCGACGACGGCCAATGGTGGGTGCAGGATGCCGCCGCCGCTTTGCCGGCGCGGCTGTTCGGCGATCTCGCCGGCAAATCGGTGGCCGATCTCTGCGCCGCACCGGGCGGCAAGACCGCGCAACTGGCGCAGGCCGGCGCGCGGGTCAGCGCGATCGATCGCTCGCCGGCGCGGGTGGCGCGGTTGCGCGAAAATCTGGCGCGGCTGGGACTCGAGGCCGAGACCGCCGTGGCTGACGCCACCGAATGGCGCAGCGATGCCCCCGGCAGTTTCGACGGCGTGCTGGTCGACGCCCCCTGCGCCTCGACCGGCACCATCCGCCGGCATCCCGATGTCGCCTGGCTGAAGCAGGAGAGCGACATCGGCGCGCTGTCGGCGGTGCAGAGCCGGCTGCTGCACAAGGCGGTCGCGCTGCTCAAGCCGGGCGGCACGCTGGTCTATTGCACCTGTTCGCTGGAGCCGGAGGAAGGCGAGCAGGTGGTCGGCGCGCTGTTGGACGCCGAGCCCGGGATGCGGCGCCTCCCGGTGGAGCCCGCCGAGGTTGCCGGCCTTGCCGAGATCGTGACCGCCGAGGGCGATGTTCGGACCCTGCCGTCGCATCTGCCCCATGCTGATCCGAGGCTCGCGGGGTTCGATGGGTTCTACGCCGCCCGTCTTACGAAGTCTTTGTAATCATTTTGAAATTGGCAGCCATGGCGCCCCGCCGGGGACGCCGAAACGGTGCCCGTCCACACCCCGCCCAACGGCAGGGTGTGTGCATGGCCAATTCCGGACTAAAAGGATTTGAAACGAATTTTCGTTAATCCGAGGTTGCTTTGGTTCACAACATCCTTTCGCCTCCGCCGCGCAGATGCCCGCAGAGCTGTTTCAGACAAAGCCGCTTTGGACCGCGAAAGTCGCGGACGTCTTGCTGAATCTGAAATTCGCCGCTCGACGACCTCAGCAGGCCGTCGATGCGTTGCATGAACCCGGGGCATTCGCGCGCGTGTCATCCGCTCACCGCAGACGGATCTCGAGCCTGATCGTGGGCCGCTTCGCGCGGAACATGGTGGCGCGCGCGTCGGGCGGCTCGGCGGCGCTGACGCGGCTGTGGCCGGGCCGCACCGACCGGCTGATCATTGCGCCGCATGATCTGCGCACCGCCGACGCCACCCGCGCCGCCGAAATTTATGCCGGCCGCTTCGTGTTCGCCGGCAAGATCGTCACCTGCCACGGCCGTTCGATCTTCGATCTGGAGCCGCCGTCGGACGATTGGGAAGCCGCTCTGTTCGGCTTCGGCTGGCTGCGCCATCTGCGCGCCGCCGACACCGCGATCACCCGCGCCAACGCCCGCTCGCTGGTCGACGACTGGCTCGGCAACATGGCCCGCAACCGCACCGTCGGACGACGCCCCGACGTGATGGCGCGGCGGGTGATTTCGCTGTTGTCGCAGGCGCCCCTGGTGCTGTCGGACACCGACGGCAAATTCTATCGCCGCTATCTGCGCGGCCTGACCCGGGAGATCCGCGCGTTGCGGCTCGCGCTGCTCGACGTGCCGGACGGCGTGGCGCGGCTGCAGGTGACGATCGCTCTGTGCTATGCGGCGCTCTGCCTCGCCAATCAGGCGCGCAACATCCGCGGCGCGACCAAGCGGCTGTCCGACGAGTTGCAGCGCCAGATCCTGCCGGATGGCGGGCATTTCTCGCGCAATCCCGGCGCGCTGATCGACCTCTTGATCGACCTGTTGCCGCTGCGGCAGACGTTTGCCGCGCGCAATATCGCGCCGCCGCCGGCGCTGTTGAACGCGATCGACCGGATGATGCCGATGCTGCGGTTCTTCCGCCACGGCGACGGCAACATCGCGTTGTTCAACGGCATGAGCGGCACGCCGTCGGATCTGCTGGCGACGCTGCTCGCTTATGACGACAGCCACGGCATCCCGATGCCGAGCATGCCGCATTCGGGCTATCAGCGGATCGATGCCGGCTCGACGCTGGTCATCATCGACGCCGGACTGCCGCCGCCGCCGAATGTCAGCCAGGACGGCCATGCCGGCTGCCTGTCGTTCGAAATGTCCTCCGGGCAATGCCGGATCGTCACCAATTGCGGGATGCCCAGTACGAATCGTGAGAGCTGGCGCGGCTTCGCGCGCTCGACGGCGGCGCATTCCACCGTCACCTGCCACGACACCTCGTCCTGTCAGTTCGTCGAACGCTCGGCGATGAAGCGCCTGCTGCAAGGGGCGCCGATCGTCAGCGGCCCGACCCTGGTCGACAACCGCCGCGAGGCGGTCGCGGGCGGCGTGCTGCTGACGGCCTCGCATGACGGCTATCGCGACAAGTTCGGCGTGATCCATCAGCGCGTCGTCATGGTGAAGCACGACGGCAGCCGCGTCGACGGCGAGGACACGCTGTCGCCGGCGCAGGGCGGCCGCCATCGCGCCGGGCAGGCCGATTATGCCGTGCGCTTCCATCTGCACCCGTCGATCAAGGCGAGCCGGCTCGGCGACGCGCACGGTGTGATGCTGGTGTTGCCCAATCGTGAGGTCTGGACCTTCGAGGCGCTCGACGACAAGGTCGACCTCGAAGACAGCGTCTTCCTCGCCGGCAATGACGGGCCGCGCCGCACCACCCAGATCGTGATCCGGCAGAATTCGATCGAGGCGCCGAGCATCCGCTGGAGTTTCATCCGCTCCAATACCTCGCCGCAGCAGACCTCCGCCCGCCGCGCCGCCCGCCGCGAACCGGAATTGCCGCTGTAGCGGCGAATGCCGCAGGCGGGTCCCAGACCCGCCGTTTTGGCCGGTTTCATCGCACGGAAAACCATGCTAGGCGGGCATTCTCCCGCCCAAAGGACGCATTCCATGACCGATCTTCCGCGCCGCGTGACCCGCGCTCTGTTGTCCGTTTCCGACAAGACCGGGCTGGTCGATTTCGCCCGCGCGCTGGCCGGCCACGGCGTCGAACTGGTCTCGACCGGCGGCACCGCCAAGGCGATCGCGGCGGCCGGGCTGCCGGTCAAGGACGTCTCCGAGATCACCGGCTTTCCCGAGATGATGGACGGCCGGGTCAAGACGCTGCATCCCAAGGTGCATGGCGGCCTGCTGGCGGTCCGCGACAATGACGAGCACAAGCAGGCGATGGCGGCGCACGGCATCGCCCAGATCGACCTCCTCGTGGTCAATCTGTATCCGTTCGAGGCCACCGTCGACAAAGGCGGCTCCTACGAGGACTGCATCGAGAACATCGACATCGGCGGCCCGGCGATGATCCGCGCCGCAGCGAAGAATCACGACGACGTCGCGGTGATCGTCGAATCGTCCGACTATCAGGCGGTGCTCGACGAACTCGCGGCCAATGCCGGCGCCACCTCGCACGGCTTGCGCAAGCGCCTCGCCGCCAAGGCCTATGCCCGCACCGCGGCCTACGACGCCGCGATCTCCAATTGGTTCGCGCAGCAATTGAAGACCGATGCGCCGGATTTCCGCGCGATCGGCGGCCGGCTGATCCAGAGCCTGCGCTACGGCGAGAACCCGCATCAGACCGCGGCGTTCTACGCCACCCCGGAGAAGCGTCCGGGCGTCGCCACCGCGCGGCAGGTGCAGGGCAAGGAACTGTCCTACAACAACATCAACGATACCGACGCGGCCTATGAATGCGTCGGCGAGTTCGACGCCAAGCGCACTGCAGCCTGCGTCATCGTCAAGCACGCCAATCCCTGCGGCGTCGCCGAAGGATCGAGCCTGCTCGATGCCTATCGCAAGGCGCTGGCGTGCGATTCGACCTCGGCGTTCGGCGGCATCGTCGCGCTCAACCGCACGCTCGACGCCGAAGCCGCACGCGCGATCGTCGAGATCTTCACCGAAATGATCATCGCGCCCGAGGCGAGCGAGGAAGCGATCGCGATCGTGGCGGCGAAGAAAAACTTGCGGCTGCTGCTGGCCGGCAGCCTGCCCAACCCGCGCGCCGCCGGCCTGACCTACAAGAGCGTGTCCGGAGGGCTGCTGGTGCAGTCGCGCGACAATGCGGTGGTCGACGACATGGCGCTCAAGGTCGTCACCAAGCGGCAGCCGAGCGAGGCCGAACTGCGCGACCTGAAATTCGCCTTCCGGGTCGCCAAGCACGTCAAGTCCAACACCATCATCTACGCCAAGGATCTGGCCACCGTCGGCATCGGCGCCGGCCAGATGAGCCGGGTCGATTCCGCCCGCATTGCCGCGCGAAAAGCGCAGGATGCCGCCGCCGAGCTGAAACTCGCGGCGCCGATGACCAAGGGCTCGGTGGTGGCATCGGACGCGTTCTTCCCGTTCGCCGACGGCATGCTCGCCTGCATCGAAGCCGGCGCCACCGCGGTGATCCAGCCCGGCGGCTCGGTGCGCGACGACGAAGTCATCAAGGCCGCGGACGACGCCGGCATCGCCATGGTGTTCACCGGGACCAGGCATTTCCGGCATTGAACTAACCTCTCCCCGCGCGCGGGGAGAGGTCGACCGGCGAAGCGCAGCGTAGCCGGTCGGGTGAGGGGGCGTCTCCGCGCAGCCGAGACTCAGTGCCCGCGTCGCCCCTCACCCCAGCCCTCTCCCCGCAAGAGCGGGGCGAGGGAGCAGGCTGTGGCTGTTGTTAGTTCATCAACTCGATCCACCGTCGTCGCCCGCGCAGGCGGGCGACCCAGTATTCCAGGGCGCCGCAGTCCTTCTGCAAAGCTGCGGCGTACTGGGTCGCCCGGTCGAGCCGGGCGATGACGTCGTTATCTGGTGGGATGCTTCGCCTCTAACTAATTCCGCACCCGCGTCAGCAGCGCCAGGCCGCCGACGAAGAACAGCACCAGCACCGCCATGCCGGCCTTCTGGCTCGCGGTGATGGCGGTGACGGTGGCGATCAGCAGCGGGCCGACGAACGACGTGACCTTGCCGGTCAGCGCGAACAGGCCGAAATATTGCGCGATGCGGTCGCGCGGGGCGATGCGGATCAGCAGCGTCCGCGACGCCGCCTGCAGCGGCCCGCCGGCGATGCCGATCAGGCAGCCGAGCAGCAGATAAGCGCGCTCGGCGGGGGCGGCGAACAGAGCGCCGCCCGGCTGCGGCGGCGTCACCTCGACGAACAGGATATGCGACGGATCGATCAGCAGGATGCCGCTGATCGCGATCAGCAGCAGCACGATCGATCCGGCGATCACGCGCTTCGATCCGAGCGCGTCGTCAAGCCGGCCGCCGATGAACGCCCCGAAGGTCGCGGCGATCGCCAGAATCACGCCGAAGCTGCCGATCTGGATGGTGCCCCAGCCGAACGTGCCGGTGGCGTAGATGCCGCCGAAGGCGAACAGCGAGACGAGCCCGTCGGTGTAGATCATGTTGGCGAGCAGGAAGGAGGCGAGCGAGCGCCGCTGCGGCAGGTCGCGCAGCGTCTCGCGCAATTCGCGCAGGCCCTCGCCGACCGCCGCCTTCACCGACAGCTTGGCCGGAAAATCCGGCGTCAGCAGAAACATCGGCAGCACGAACACCATAAACCACAGCCCGGTGAGCGGGCCGGTGATGCGGTCGCCCTCGTGGCTCGCCGCGTCGAGCCCGAACAGCGGCGTGACGCCGATCAGCGTCTTGCCGGTCTGCGGGTTGGCGGCGAGGAAGCCGAGCACGAGAATCAGCGAGAGAATGCCGCCGACATAGCCGGTGGCCCAGCCGGTGCCGGACAGCCGGCCGATTTTCTCCGGCGGCACCAGGTTCGGCATCATCGCGTTGTTGAACACGGTGGCGAATTCGACCCCGATGGTCGCGATCGCGTAGGCGATCAGCAGCGGCAGGATCACGCCGGCATCGCCCGGCCGGCCGAACCACATCAGTGACGAGCCGATCACCAGCATCGCGCCGAACACCGCGATCCACGGCTTGCGCCGGCCGCTCGCATCGGCGACCGCGCCGAGGATCGGCGAGGCCAAAGCAATCAACAGCCCGCTCGCCGCCGTCGCGAAGCCCCACAGCGATTGCCCGGTGGCGGGATCGGGCGCGACGTAAGTGGCGAAATAGGGCGCAAAGATGAAGGTGGTGATCAGCGTGAAATAGGGCTGCGCCGCCCAGTCGAACAGGATCCAGCCGCCGACCGCGGCGCGCGACGGATAGGTTCTCGGCACACTCTCTCGCGAGTGGTCCGCCGCGGTCGATGACGTCATCTTGTGTTCCTCGTTCCCGACCGGCGTTTGGCGCGCCGCGCCGAAACCACTATAGGATTCCGGCATGCAGGACAGCACAACACTTGCACCGTCGGAAACCCCGCCCCGTACGATGACGATGCTTCATCGCAAAGCCGTGACAGCGCTGGTTGCAATGGTCGCGCTGGTCGTGGTCCCGGCCACCGCCCCGGCACAGGACATGCGCGGCGGCGCCGCGCGGGCGCCGGGTGCGGCCTCCGCCGTCGTCGCCCGACACGGCATGGTGGTGGCGCAGGAGCGGCTCTCGGCGGAAGTGGGGGCGCGCTTTCTCGCGCGCGGCGGCAACGCGATCGATGCCGCGGTCGCGACCGGCTTCGCGATGGCGGTGACCTATCCGCGCGCCGGCAATCTCGGCGGCGGCGGCTTCATGCTGATCCACGCCGCCGCCAGGAACGAGGACGTCGCGATCGACTATCGCGAGACCGCGCCGCAGGCCGCCACCCGCGAGATGTTCCTCACCGACGGCAAGCCCGATCCGGACAAGTCCCGCCGATCCGCGCTCGGCATCGGCGTCCCCGGCACGGTCGCGGGTCTGGCGCTGGCGCTCGACAAATACGGCTCCGGCAAGTTCTCGCTCGCCGAGGTGATTGCGCCCGCCATCGCGCTCGCGCGCGACGGCATCAGCGTCGCCGACGACACCGCCGACACGCTGCCGGACTGGCATCCCTGGCTGTCGCGCTGGCCGTCGACGCGCAAGATCTTCGCCCGGCCCGACGGCTCGCCGCTGCGCGAGGGCGACCGGCTGGTGCAGCCCGACCTCGCCGCGACGCTGCAGGCGATCGCAGATCACGGCCCCGACGGCTTCTATCGCGGCGGCGTCGCGGACAAACTGGCGCGCGGCATTCGGGACGCCGGCGGGATCATCACGACGGATGATCTGGCGAACTATCAGGCCATCGTCCGCGCGCCCGTCCGCGGCAACTATCGCGGCTACGACATCGTGGCGATGCCGCAGCCGTCGTCGGGCGGCGTGGTGCTGATCGAGACGCTGAACATCCTCGAAGGTTTTCCGATGCCGTCGCTAGAGCAGGGCAGCGCGCCGTCGCTGCATCTGCTGATCGAGGCGATGAAGCGCGCCTATGCGGATCGCGCCCGCTATCTCGGCGATCCGGCCTATGTCGACGCGCCACTGTCGACGCTGCTGTCGAAGGACTATGCGGCGACACTGCGTGCGGGCATCGACGCCGACCGCGCCACGCCTGCCGTCGTCGCGCCGCCGCAGCCGAAGGAGGGCGAGAACACCACGCACTATTCCGTCGCCGACGATCAGGGCAACGCCGTCAGCAACACCTATACGCTGAATTTCTCCTATGGGGTGGGCCTCGTCGCCGACGGCACCGGCGTGCTGCTCAACAACGAGCTCGACGATTTCACCGCGGCGCCCGGCGCGGCGAACGCCTATGGGCTGGTCGGCTTCGGCGCCAATCTGCCGGCGCCCGGCAAGCGGCCGCTGTCGTCGATGTCGCCGACCATCGTGCTGAAGGACGGCAAACCGGTGCTGGTCACCGGCTCGCCGGGCGGCAGCCGGATCATCTCGGCGACCCTGCAGGTGATCGTCAATGTGCTCGACTATCGCATGAACATCGCCGCCGCTGTCGGCGCGCCGCGGCTGCATCATCAATGGCTGCCGGACGAGCTCCGCGTCGAGCAAGGCTTTCCGGACGCGACGCTGGATGCGTTGCGCGCGATGGGCCACCGCATCGCCACGCCGCTCGGCCAGACCTCGGCGAACAGCATCGTCATCGACGCCGACGGCTTCCACGGCGCCCCCGATCCCCGCACCCGCGGCGCCACGGCGGCCGGCAACTAGAGCAGTTCCGCCGTCATCCTGAGGTGCCCGCCGGGCCGCGCTGTGCGCGGCGCGGCGGGCCTCGAAGGATGGGCCGCTGGCACCTCGGGCCGCATCCTTCGAGGCGCGCTACGCGCGCACCTCAGGATGACGATTCTGCGCGCGAGAAGGCCGCATTGCTTCAATCAGTCTAGTTTCGCCGGCGCGGTGCGCTCGGGTCACACCGCGACCAGCAACGCGACCCCGAGCACGATCAGCGCGATGCCGCCGAGTTCGCGCGCCGACATCGGCTGCTTGAACGAGTAGGTGGCGACGGCCTGCGCGAACAGCACTTCGACCAGGGCCAGCGTGCGGACATTGGCGGCGGCGGTGAGCGCGAAGGCGAGGAACCAGAACTGCGAGGCCGCGGCGCCGACGAAGCCCGCAAGCATCGACGGCTTCCACAGATGCAGGATATCGCGCAGCACCTGCGGCGCGCGCGCCAGCAGATAGATCGTCAGCACCAGCGTCTGCACGCCGAGGGCGAAGACGAGGGTGAACGTCGCCGCGGTGACGAAGCCGACGCCCGGCACCACGATGATGGCGCCGCGAAAGCCGACCGCCGACAGCGCGAAGCCGGCGGCAGCGGCGAGCCCGAGCGCCGTCGGTCGCAGGCTGGCGAGGTTGCGCGCGCTGCCGGGCCGCAACGCGGTGATCACCACGCCGAAAGTGGCGATCAGGATCGCGCCGACCTTCAGCACGGTGAGATGATCGCCGAGGAAGACGAAGCCGAAGATCGCGGTCTGGATCGCCTCGGTCTTCAGATAGGCGGTGGTGACGACGAAGGAGCGCTCGTTCATCGCCGCCAGCATCAGGCCGGTGGCGGCGATCTGCGACAGCGCGCCGAGCAGCAGCCACGGCCAGAAATCGAGGCCCGGCCACGGCAGCGCGTCGCCGGTCGCCGCGATCACCACGCCGAGGAACAGGATCGAGAACGGAAATCCGAACAGGAAGCGGATGTTGGTCGCGCCCCAGGTGCCGAGCGGCCCGGTCAGCGAGCGCTGCATCGCATTGCGCGCGACCTGGCCGACGGCGGCGACGAGCGCGAACGGAATCCAGAGCGAGGCGGCTGTGAGCATGAACGGATCTGGGCTGGAATGGCGGGGCACCGTGGCCGGCCGGCTTGCTGCGGTCAACCGGAACCGGCTCATGCCAGCGTTGCGCGCTGGCGCCGCGCTGGCGCCCGGACGATTTGGCGCTACACTCTTGTCGGAGCCCGACCGGGAGTGACGCCATGCTGCGCTGCCTTGCCGCCTTCGTCGCGTTGTTCGCCGTGCTGTCGTCGCCGGCGCTGGCCGAGGACGGCTTCCGCGGCAGCGAGTGTCTGGCGATGGCGCAAGCGCCGCCGCGCGCGGTGCCGGTCAGCCTGCGGCGGACGGCTGCGGCCGAGCAGGTGCTGATCACCTATCGCGGGCACTCGACCTACACGATCGAAACCCCCGGCGGCGTGATGATCGCCACCGACTACAACGGCGCCTACGCTACCGGCCGCGTACCGGACGTCGTCACCATGAACCGCGCGCATTCGACGCACTACACGCTGGCGCCCGACCCGAAGATCGCGCATGTGCTGCACGGCTGGGGCGACGACGGCCAGCCGGCGCATGTCCGGTTGCGCGTCGGCGACGTGATGATCCGCAACGTCACCACCGACATCCGCCGCTATATGTTCGACGACGGCAATGCCGGCATGATCAAGGACGGCAATTCGATCTTCATCTTCGAGGTCGCGGGCCTGTGCATCGGCCATCTCGGTCATCTGCACACCACGCTCGACGACAGCCATTTCGCCGCGATCGGCCGGATCGACATTCTGATGGTGCCGATCGACGGCAGCTACACGATGTCGCTCGATGGCATTTCGGCGATCACCAAGCGGCTGCGCGCCGCGGTGGTGCTGCCGATGCACCGCTTCATGACGCCGCTCGACGAGTTCATGCGGCGCATCGGCCAATCGTTCGCGATCGATCAGCGCGGCGACAGCGCCCTGCGGATATCGCGGGAGACACTGCCGGGCGCGCCGACGGTGATCATTCTGCGGGGGGTATAGAAGGCAAGCGTCGTCATTGCGAGGAGCGAAGCGACGAAGCAATCCAGAACCCAGTTCGCGGGCGCCTCTGGATTGCTTCGCTTCGCTCGCAATGACGGATCAAATCAGTTGTGCCTTTGTCCCGGCCTTCGGCGGCGCCCGGCCTTCGGCGGGCCACACGACGGCGTCGATGGGCTACGGCGCCGTCTCCGCTACCACCATGTAGTTCACGTCCATGTCGGCGGACAGCTTCCAGCGGTCGGCGAGCGGATTGAACACCAGGCCGGACTGTTCGGTCACAATCATCCCGAAGCCGTGCAGATGCTGCTCGAGTTCGGCGGGCGTGACGAATTTGTCCCATTGATGGGTGCCGCGCGGCAGCCAGCGCATCACATATTCGGCGCCGACGATTGCCAGCGCGAAGCTCTTCCAGTTCCGATTGAGCGTCGCCACCACCATGATGCCGTTGGGCTTCATCAGCGCCGCGCAGCGCCCGAGGAAGGCGCCGACATCGGTGACGTGCTCGATCACTTCCATCGCCAGCACGATGTCGAAGCGCTCGCGCGGGTCGATCTCCTCGACCGTGGTGCAGCGATAGTCGATCGGCAGATGCGATTTGTCGGCATGGATCTTCGCCGCGGCGATGTTGGTCGCCGACGGATCGATCCCGATCACCTGGGCGCCGAGCCTTGTGAACGGCTCGCACAACAGGCCGGCGCCGCAGCCGATATCGAGCATCCGCAGCCCCGACAGGCAGCTCAGGCTCTTGGCGTTGCGCTCGAATTTGCGGCAGGCGGCGTCGCGGATGAAGCTGATCCGCAGCGGGTTGATCCGGTGCAGCGGCGCCATCTTGCCGGTCGGATCCCACCATTGCGCCGACAGCTTGGAGAATTTCGCGATTTCGGCCGGATCGACCGAAGGCGACACGGGACCGGGAGATTCGGATTGCAGTGCCATGGATGCGCCGTGCTCCTATCGCGCGGTTATTGAACTTCGGAACGCCAGCGGGGCGGCGACGGTCCGGATGGTTTCCCGCCCCTCGCCGACGCCCAGAACGGTGACGTCGCCATAGTCGAGAACGCGGCCGAGGATGCTCTGATCGAGGTCAACGCTCTCGATCTTGTCCAGGCTCATCTCGAAGGTACGGCGCTGAATGAATCCGGTTTTATGGACCAGCCGCAGCGACGTGACGTCCGTCTCGGTGGTCCAGCGATGGAACCAGGCCTTCAGCGTCAAATACAGCGCGAACACCCCGATCACTGCAGCCAGTCCCAGCATACCGATCTCGATGCGCGGGTCCATGGCGACGACGGCGGGAATGCGGGTCAGGCCGGCGACCGCGGCAACGATGATCCACAGCCCGAGCGCCGGCAGATAGAAGATCCAGTGCGGCTTGGCCGAATAGAGCACCTTCTCCCCGGGCTGCAGGATCTGGTCGATGTACCCCATGCCGTCTCAGACGCCTTTCCTGACCGCCTGTCCGGCGCGAATCATCCTGGTCGCGGTCTCGATTGCTTGCCCGGAACAGCGCCGCTGTGTATACGCGCCTCGCGGCGCCTATCTCGCGAAGCCCGCGCCATCAATACTCGTTGTCTGCAGGGATTGCACTATTCGTCATGGGCCGGCTGGTGATGAAATTCGGCGGCACGTCCGTCGCCAATATCGAGCGCATCCAGAACGTCGCGCGCCACGTCAAGCGCGAGGTCGATGCCGGCCATGAGGTTGCCGTGGTGGTGTCGGCGATGGCCGGCAAGACCAACGAGCTGGTGGCCTGGTGCACCGAAGCCTCGCCGATGCACGACGCCCGCGAATACGACGCCGTGGTGGCGTCCGGCGAGCAGGTGACGTCGGGGCTTCTCGCGATCGCCTTGCAGGCGCTCGGCATCCAGGCGCGATCCTGGCAGGGCTGGCAGTTGCCGATCCGCACCAGCGACGCCCATGCCTCGGCTCGGATCGTCGAGATCGACGGCAGCGAGATCGTCAAGCGCTTCGGCGACCGCAAGGAAGTCGCGGTGATCGCCGGCTTCCAGGGCATCAATCCCGAGACCGGCCGCATCACCACGCTCGGCCGCGGCGGCTCCGACACCTCGGCGGTGGCGATCGCGGCGGCGCTGAAGGCCGACCGCTGCGACATCTATACCGACGTCGACGGCGTCTACACCACCGACCCCCGCGTGGTGCCGAAGGCGAAACGGCTCGACAAGGTGGCGTTCGAGGAGATGTTGGAACTGGCGTCGCAGGGCGCCAAGGTGCTGCAGGTCCGCTCGGTCGAGCTCGGCATGGTGCACAACATGCCGATCTTCGTGCGCTCTTCCTTCGACAAACCCGAAGATATCGATCCGCACGGCACGCCGCCGGGCACGCTGATCTGCAGCGAGGAGAAAATCATGGAGAACCACGTCGTCACCGGCATCGCCTTTTCCAAGGACGAAGCCCAGATCTCGGTGCGCCGGATCGAGGACAAGCCGGGCGTGGCGGCGTCGATCTTCGGGCCGCTGGCCGACGCCAACATCAACGTCGACATGATCGTGCAGAACGTCTCGGAAGACGGCAAGACCACGGATCTCACCTTCACGGTTCCGGCGTCGGATTTCGCCCGCGCCAAGCAGACGATTACTTCGGCGCAGGACAAGATCGGTTACGCCCGGTTCGACAGCGAGACCGACGTCGCCAAGGTGTCGGTGATCGGCTCCGGGATGCGCAGCCATGCCGGCGTCGCCGCCCAGGCATTCGCCGCTTTGGCCGCGCGCAACATCAATATTCGCGCGATCACGACCTCGGAGATCAAGTTCTCGGTGCTGATCGACGCCGCCTACACCGAGCTCGCGGTGCGGACATTGCATACTTTGTACGGATTGGATCAAGTTTAGAATAAATTCGGTGCGATTTCAGGCCGGGCGCGGCGCTTTTTGCCGTCGTCCGTGGCAGGCGTTTTGCTTGGCAAATCAAGCGTCAATTCGCTATACGGCCTGAAGGGCGCGCGGCGCAGGCGGGTCGGCTGAGAGGCCGGTTTTCTGTTGCGTCGCGAAGGCCGGATCGGGCCATGACCTGGCCTGCTCGCGGGCCTGCGTCGGAGGCCGGGCGGATTGTCGTCCGGCGCGATCGCGTCGAGAGGTTTGTCGCCGGCACCGCAGGCCGGCGGCTATGACGATTTTCAGAGGAGATGTCTTCACATGCGGAGCACGTCGGGCGGCCCCCGCGTCTTGCTGAGACGGCTCCGTGAAACCATGGCGGAGCAAGTCTCCGCGCAGGAACGCCTGGACAAGATCGTGGTGCTGATCGCCGCCAATATGGTGGCGGAGGTGTGCTCGACCTACGTCCTGCGGGTCGACAATACGCTCGAACTCTACGCCACCGAAGGCCTCAACCGCGAGGCGGTGCACCAGACCGTGCTGACCGCGCATGAAGGCCTGGTCGGCCTCGTCGCCTCCGAGGCGACGCCGCTGAATCTCTCCGACGCGCAGAGCCATCCGGCGTTCTCGTTCCGCCCGGAGACCGGCGAAGAAATCTATCACTCCTTCCTCGGCGTGCCGATTCTGCGCGCCGGCAACACGCTCGGCGTGCTGGTGTTGCAGAACCGCGCCAAGCGCACCTATGTCGAGGAAGAGGTCGAGGCGCTGCAGACCACCGCGATGGTGCTCGCCGAAATGATCGCCTCGGGCGAATTGTCGGCGCTGGCGCAGCCCGGCGCCGAGCCCGCGGCACGGCACTCGATCCACAAGACCGGCGCGATCCTGTCCGACGGCATCGCGCTCGGCCATGTCGTGCTGCACGAGCCGCGCGTCGTCATCACCAACTACATCGCCGAGGATCTGCCGAAGGAAATCAGGCGGCTCGACACCGCTTTGGCCAATCTGCGCGCCGATCTCGACCGTCTGCTGGAGCGCGGCGACGTCGCCGACGGCGGCGAGCATCGCGACGTGCTCGAAGCCTACCGGATGTTCGCCAACGACCACGGCTGGTCGCACAAGCTGCACGAGGCGGTGGCCACCGGCCTCACCGCGGAAGCCGCCGTCGAGCGCGTGCAGTCCGACACACGGGCCCGGATGCTGCGCTCGACCGATCCGTATTTGCGCGACCGGCTGCACGATCTCGAGGACCTCGGCCACCGGCTGATGCGCCAGCTGGTCGGCCAGAATCACGCACCGTCCCGCGAGCAATTGCCCGACAACGCCATCCTGATCGCGCGCTCGATGGGCCCGGCGGCGCTGCTCGACTACGACCGCAAGAGGCTGCGCGGCCTGGTGCTCGAAGAGGGCACCGCGAATTCGCACGTCTCGATCGTGGCGCGCGCGCTCGGCATTGCGGCGATCGGCGAAGTGCCGAACGCGCCGGGCATCGCCGATCCGGGCGACGCGATCATCGTCGATGCCACCTCCGGCTCGATCTATGTCCGCCCCTCCGCGGAGGTCGAGGCCGCCTATGCCGAGCGGGTGCGCTTTCGCGCGCGGCGCCAGGCGCAGTATTCCGCGCTGCGCGATCTCGCCTGCGTCACCACCGACGGCCAGCCGATCGACCTGATGATCAATGCCGGTCTGGCGATCGACCTGCCGCATATCGACGACACCGGCTCGTCCGGCGTCGGCCTGTTCCGCACCGAGCTGCAGTTCATGATCGGCCAGAGCCTGCCGCGCTCCAGCGATCAGCTCGCGCTGTACCGCGCCGTGCTCGATGCCGCGGGATCCAAGCCGGTGACCTTCCGCACGCTCGATATCGGCGGCGACAAGGCGCTGCCCTATATGGAAACCGTGGTCGAGGAGAATCCTGCGCTCGGCTGGCGGGCGATCCGGCTCGGGCTGGACCGGCCGGGCCTGCTGCGCAGCCAGATCCGGGCGCTGTTGCGCGCCGGCGGCGGGCGCAATCTGCGCATCATGTTTCCGATGATCTCGGAAGTCGCCGAATTCGACGCCGCCAAGGCGATCGTCGAGCGCGAACTGACCTATCTGCGCCAGCACGGCCACACGCTGCCGGAGCGGGTCGACGTCGGCACCATGGTCGAAGTGCCGGCGCTGCTGTATCAGCTCGACGAACTGTTCAAGAAGGTCGACTTCATTTCGGTCGGCTCCAACGATCTGTTCCAGTTTTTGTATGCGGTCGACCGCGGCAACGCCAAGGTGTCGGACCGCTTCGACACACTGTCGGCCCCCATCCTGCGGGCGCTGCGCGACATCGTGCGCAAGGCCAAGGCCGCCAAGCGCTCGGTGTCGCTGTGCGGCGAGATGGCGTCGCAGCCGCTGGGGGCGCTGGCGCTGATCGCGATCGGCTATCGGGCGCTGTCGGTGTCGGCGGTGTCGCACGGCCCGGTCAAGGCGATGATCCTCGAACTCGACGCTGCCAAGGCCGAGGCGGCGATCTCGCCGTTGCTCGATGCGCCCGCCGGCAGCGTCTCGATCCGGCACAAGCTCGCGGAATTCGCCGAGGCTCACGGGCTGTCCTTGTAGCGACGCTGTTGTCCGCGCCGCCGCGTCGCCACCATCCTTGCCATTCTCGCATTTCGTTGTCCGAGACCGATCGATGTCCAACCTGCCCGAAGCCAAGCTCGACGTTCTGCTCGCGCATCATGCCTCGCTCGAAGCGCAATTGCTCGGCGAGGTCGCGGCCAATGATTACGTCCGCATCACTCGCGAATTGTCCGAGTTGAATCCGCTGGTCGAGGCGGTGAAGGCCTATCGCGAAGTCCGCGACGAACTCGGCGACATCGACGATCTGCTCGAAGATCCCGCGACCGATCCGGAGATGCGGGCGATGGCGGAGGCCGAGCGCGACGCGCTCGATGCCCATCGCGAGGACCTGATCCAGCAGATCCGGGTCGCGCTGCTGCCGAAGGACGCGATGGACGAGCGCAACGTGATGCTCGAAATCCGCGCCGGCACCGGCGGCGACGAGGCCTCGCTGTTCGCCGGCGACCTGTTCCGGATGTACGAGAAATTCGCGGCCTTGCAGGGCTGGAGCGTCGAGGTGATCTCGGCCAGCGAGGGCACCGTCGGCGGCTTCAAGGAGATCATCGCCGAGGTGAAGGGGCGTGGCGCCTTCGCCAAGCTGAAATTCGAATCCGGCGTGCATCGGGTGCAGCGCGTGCCCGACACCGAGACGCAGGGGCGCATCCACACCTCGGCGGCGACCGTGGCGGTGCTGCCCGAGGTCGAGGAGGTCGACGTCGACATCAAGCCGGATGATCTCAAGATCGACACGATGCGGGCACAGGGCGCCGGCGGCCAGCACGTCAACAAGACCGAATCGGCGATCCGCATCACTCATCTGCCGACCGGCATCGTGGTGATGATGCAGGACAGCCGCTCGCAGCACAAAAACCGCGCCTCGGCGATGAACATCCTGCGTTCGCGAATCTACGACGCCGAGCAGCAGCGGATCGATTCGGCGCGCTCGGCCGAGCGCAAGCAGAAGGTCGGCTCCGGCGACCGCTCGGAGCGGATCCGCACCTACAACTTCCCGCAGGGCCGCGTCACCGATCACCGCATCAATCTGACGCTGTACAAGCTGCCGCAGGTGATCGCCGGCGAAGCGCTCGGCGAGCTGATCGACGCGCTGACCACCGAACACCAGGTGGCCCAGCTCGCGGCGCAGGGCCATGCGGCCTGAGCCGCACAAAAGCGAATTTACAATCGAACTAATGTTGTGCCTCATTATCCTTTTCTAGGGCGACTCAACCATGGCAACCGAAATTTCTGATTTTATTTGCGTCCGATACCATGTGAAGAAATTTGGAATTGCGGCTCCAGAGGGATTTGCAGTCCTGCCTTCCAATTTCACAATCGCGCAAAGTAGGTCGGATTTTCTCATCCCTTCTGAAGGAGCGACCGTAAGAGCTCTCTTCCGAAATGAAGGCTTGCCGCTTTCGGAGGAGTTTTTTGAGGGAGCCCGCTACATTCAAAACAACAGCTATGAGTGGCTGGCCCCGACCATATTTGTTTCCGCCGGCCTTCTCTCAGAGAATCCCTCCGCGGTATCCTTGGCGCTCGGCGTTTTGACCAACTTCATTTCCGATTTGTTCAAAGGAATTTCAGGAAAAAAGAGCGTCAAACTAAGCATTGTTATCGAAGATTCTGCCGATTACGCGTGCAAGAAGATTGACTACGAAGGGGATTTGGAGGGACTGGAAGCTCTCGCCCCCCTTATCAAGAAGGTGGCAGATGGTCGACAACGCAACGGGCCGAATTGACGAACTTAATCAGATCGTCCGAGAAAACGAAATATTCTGCATCCTCACTAGGGATAGCTCCCTACAGGAAGAGGCTTGCTCTGCACTCTCGGGTGCTTTGGAGAAATGCAGCTCCTTAAAGGCAGATTCGATCGACTCTCAGAACGAAGTTCTGGCGAACCTCGCCCTCGGTTTTGAATGTGTTTTGCGCATGCTTATCTCCGAGTTGAAGATGTGGATTCTGCTCAAACAGGAAGAGCCCGATAAGGCTTGGGACTATTTGATCGAAGCGCAGATGGCTGCATCAGATGCAGCCCGAGCGCATAAAGGGTTCACTCATGTAAGAGAGAGAGGCAAGCAACTTGAAGATTTGGAGAGAACGATTTTCCCGCCTCAAGTTTTCTTTAGTGCGGGCCTGATTGTAAGGAAGCAGATCTGTACTGTTTGCGGAAGCGAGTACGGTACATGCGGGCACATAGTTGGGAGGCCTTATTGGGGCGAATTTTGCTGTATTCGAGTTGAGGATTTTGAAGCTAACCACTTTTCTATGGTGGAGGACCCCGCCGACAAGCGTTGTCGCGTCATTACCTTTGAAGATGGACTCGGCGAACGAAATCGCATGACTTGGAAGGTCGTGCCACCCTCTGAAAAGAGCTTTGAAAAATCCAGCCAGCTTAACTATCAGGTGAATGGCTCGAATAATTTATCTGCGCCACTTAGAAGTTCGGCAAGGCTCATGCATATTGATACCTTGGCACGGCGTCGAAGTTGAGACTGGTGGATCAACAGAATTCTGTCGCCGAAGCCCGCCGCGCGCTAGGCCGGCGCCTGAAGGACGCCGGCATCGAATCGGCCGAGCTCGACGCCCGGCTGCTGATCGGCGAGGCGACCGGACTCGATCTCACCGGACTGATCGTGCAGGCCGAGCGGGTGCTCACGCTGGACGAGGCGGAGCGGCTCGACGCCTTCGCGGTGCGCCGGTTGGCCGGTGAGCCGGTGGCGCGGATCCTCGGCGTCCGCGAATTCTGGGGGCTGGCGCTGCGGCTGTCCGACGACACGCTGGTGCCGCGGCCCGACACCGAGACCGTGGTCGAGGCCGCGCTCGACCATCTGCGCGCCGAGGCGCGCGCCCGCCCGCTGATTCTCGATCTCGGCACCGGCTCCGGCGCGATCCTGCTGGCGCTGCTGTCGGAGTGCCCGGACGCGTTCGGCGTCGCGACCGACATCAGTCTCGGCGCCTTGCGCGCCGCGCGGGCGAATGCCGCCGCGCTCGGCCTTGCCGATCGCGCCGGCTTCGTCGCCTGCGACTACGCTGCTGCGCTCGGCGGTTCGTTCGACCTGATCGTCTCCAACCCGCCATACATCCCGGCAAGCGCGATCGCCGCGCTCGATGTCGAGGTCCGGGAGCACGATCCGCGCCGCGCGCTCGACGGCGGTGAGGACGGCCTCGATGCCTATCGCCGGATCATCCCCGAAGCGGCGCGGCTGCTCGGGCGCGGCGGGGCGTTGGTGGTGGAGATCGGCCAAGGCCAGGGCGACGACGTCGCCGCGCTGATGCGGGCCTCTGGGCTCGCCGTCCCGGAGCCGCCACGCCGCGATCTGGGTGGCGTTTTTCGGGCGGTGACGGGGCGCAATTTGACGGGTTAATGTCGGAATAGATTGCAAAAAACGCTTGGAATATCGACCGAGAGCGACTACGTTCCGGCCAGGATATCGGTCCAGTCGGCTGGTCCCGCGGGTCTGCGGTCCAAGACCAGAAAAGAACAGAGTTCTTGTCGAGAGCCCGGATCGAGAAGGGTTCCCAAACGGCGGGTTCGATTGAGCGCGAAGGCTGAGACAGCCGCGCTGCTCGCGACCGCGGAGCGAACGAAAGCCTGATTTACGCTTGAAGAACTCACGCAAGCGAAGCTGAGCCTGCTTTGGCCGGCTCATCGAATGGTCCGGCCGGCGCGGCACGGCGCACTCCGGAATTGGGGAACGCGTCTTTGTTGAACGCGACATGCGGCACTAGCGATATCAGGCGAGTCAGCACTTCGGGTGATCGAATTGCGTTCGGCGCCGGCCGTGCGGGCGGCGGTGCATGCCTGGCACGCGCAATACACTCCATTTGGAACACGCGACTGCCGGAATATTGCGGCCGTCGGGATGTCACGGGTTCGTAAGAAGGTAAGACATGAGAAACGGGCAGAACAACAAGCGGCTGCGTAACCGGAACAGCGGTAGCAACACCAACAATAACAACAACAATCGGCGTGGCCAGAACCCGATGACCAGGGTGTTCGAGTCGAACGGGCCCGATATCAAGATCCGCGGCACCGCCTCTCACGTCGCAGAGAAATACGTCCAGCTCGCGCGCGATGCGCGCTCCTCCGGCGATCCGGTCGCTGCGGAAAATTATTATCAGCACGCCGAGCATTACTTCCGCCTGATCGCCGCGGCGCAGGAGCAGTTCCGGCAGAACCAGCCGCAGCAGGCGCCCCGCATCGACAACGACATGTCGGAGAACGACGACGACGGCGAGAGCGATTATTCGAATTTCGGCGCCGAGCCCGGCCTCGTCCCGGTGCAGCAGCAGCCGCAATCCTTCCAGCCGCGCGAACCCCGCGAACAGCCGCAGTTTCAGCCGCGTGAGCCGCGCGAACAGCCGCAGCCGCGCGAGCATCGGCCGCAGCCGCAGTTCACGCCGCGGGTCGAGCAGCCGCAGCCGAGCGTCGATGCCGGGGTCGATCGTCTGCCCTCGTTCATCACCGGTCCGCAGCCGCAGATCAGCCCCGCAGCCTTCGAGGGCGCGACCGGCGGCGGCGGCGAGCGCTTCCCGCCGCGTCGCCGGCGTCGGCCGCACGCGCCACGCGGTGATGCCGCGGCCGCGCCTGTGCCGGCCGAGGACGCTTCGCCCGGCAACGAGTAAGCCCGGCCGATATCGATTCGAGACAGCAAGGGTCGCGCTTCGGCGCGGCCCTTTTGCGTTCGGCGCGGCCCTTGTGCGTTCAGCGCGGCAGCAGCGGAGCGTCGGTATCGTCCGCCTGCATCGGTGACGGCACCAGCGACGGCTCCAGCGAGGGAATCAGCCGGGTGCGTTCGCGCTTGGCCTGGATCGGCCGCACCACCTGCTTGGTCGCTTCGACCACATGCACGCCGGCCAGCGGCAGCGAGATGGCGGCGCCGATTCGTTCCCACGCCGGCGCCCAGCGCAGCAGCCAGGCCTGTTCGAGCGGCGGCACGAACAGGGCCTCGCTCCAGCCGATCGGCGTGAACCAGGTCCGCCGCAGCAGATCGGAGATCTGCGAGCGTGAATACGGCCGGCCGTGGCCGAACGGCGTGTTGTCGATCCGCGCCCAGACGCCGCGGCGGTTCGGCACCACCGCCAGCAACCGGCCCGAGGGCGCCAGCACCCGCCACACCTCGCGCAACAGCGCGTCGGGATCGTCGGACATTTCCAGCGAATGCACCAGCAGGATGCGGTCGACCGCGGCGTCGGGCAGCGGCAGCGCGCGCTCCTCCACCAGCGTCGACAGCGTGGCGCGGGCGGTCGGCCATTTCAGCACACCCTGGGCCGCCGGCATGAAAGCGATGCAGCGTTCGCAATTGTGACGAAACAGCCCGAGATACGGCGTCGGATAGCCGAGCCCGAGGACGCGCTGGCCCCGCGCATCCGGCCAGCGCGTCTGGATACCGCGATTGATCAGCCGCCGCGCGACCACGCCGAGCCGGTTGGAGTAGAACTCGCGCAGATTGACCACGTCCATCGTCATGCACGGCTTTTATCACGGCAGCCGACGGTCCGGCAAAGCGGCGTGCTGCGGAGTTGACACGCGCATTCTCCCGCATTTCGCCGAACTCGCCGGCCGTGGTAGACTTTGCATTGCGTCGCTCCGGCGGTCGCCACCAGCGTCGGGCGCATCCGCACCGTCAATTCCCGGGAGATCTCATGGCTGCCGACATCCGCATCGTTCCGTGCCTCACCGACAATTTCGGCTATCTGATCCACGACCCGTCGAGCGGCGCCACGGCCTCGATCGACGCGCCCGAGGCCGCGCCGCTGATCGCGGCGCTCGAGAAGGAAGGCTGGAAGCTCACGGATATCCTGGTGACACATCATCACGGCGATCACGTCGGCGGCATCGCCGAACTGAAGGCGAAGTATCACTGCCGCGTCGTTGCGCCGCACGACGCCAACGCCAAGATCGCCGACGCCGATCTGCGGGTCGAGGAGGGCGATGTCGTCAAGGTCGGCGGGCTCGAAGCGCGGGTGCTGGAAACCCCCGGCCATACGCTCGACCACATCTCCTACGTGTTCGCCGACGACCGCGCGCTGTTCGCCGCCGATACGCTGTTCTCGATCGGTTGCGGCCGGGTGTTCGAGGGCACCTATCCGATGATGTGGGAATCGCTGCTGAAGCTGCGGGCGCTGCCCGACGACTACAAGCTTTATTGCGGCCACGAATACACCGCCTCGAACGTCAAATTCGCGCTGACGATCGAGCCCGAGAACGCCGCCCTGCAGGCGCGCGCCAAACAGGTCGAGCAGCAGCGCGGCGCCGGCCGGCCGACCATCCCGGTGACGCTCGGCGAGGAGAAACAGGCCAATGTGTTCCTGCGCGCCGACGTGCCGTCGGTCGCAGCGGCCATTGGTTTCGCCGGCGAGAGCGCGGCGGACGTGTTCGGTGAACTCCGCGAGCGCAAGAACAACTCGTGATGCGGGCGACGCTGTCCGCCGCGGAGGTGATCGCGCAACTCGGCCTCGCGCCGCATCCCGAAGGCGGGCACTATCGCGAGACGTTTCGCGATTCCCGCTGCGACTCCACCGGCCGCAGCGCCTCGACCGCGATCTACTTCCTGTTGGCGCGCGGCGAACGTTCACACTGGCATCGCATCGACGCGGTCGAGATCTGGCACTACTACGCTGGCGCGACGCTGACGCTGGAAATCGCCGACGACAACGGCCACCGCGCGGTCGCGCTCGGACCGGACGTCGCAGCGGGCGAAACCCCACAGGCGATCGTGCCGCCGCAGGCCTGGCAGGCCGCGGTCTCGACCGGCGACTGGACGCTGGTCGGCTGCACGGTGGCGCCCGGTTTCCAGTTCGAGCATTTCGAACTGGCCCCGTCGGGCTGGTCGCCGCGGCCGGGGTGAAGCCACGTCATTGCCCGGATTGAGACCCGGCAGAACGCTTATCGATTCGCAGGGCGCGTGACCTCAACGCTCTGGCATGCCGGGTGCCTGCTTTCGCGAGACACCTGCAGACCTCTCGCGGGCTGATTCTGCGGTTGCCTCACCCGATCTCCTCCACCGCTGCCAGCATGCGCGCGATGTCCTGCGGGCGGCTGAGGCGATGGTCGCCGTCCTGGATCAGGGTCAGCACGACGTCTTCGCAAGGCAGCCGTTCGGTCAAGGCGAAGGCATGGGTCCAGGGCACGTCGGGGTCCCGCTTGCCCTGCAGGATGCGGACCGGGCAGCCGGTGCTGATGGCGCCGCCGAGCAGCAGGTGGTTACGGCCGTCCTCGATCAGCGTGCGCGTGATCGGATACGGCTCGCCATAATCCGAGGGCCGCATCCAGACCCCTTCGGTTTCGATCTGTTCGCGGATCTGAGGCGAAAACCCGTTCCACATCAGCGCTTCGGTGAAATCCGGCGCCGGCGCGATCAGCACCAGGCCGGCCAAGGTCGCCGGTCCTGGGCCGCGGCGGAGCAGTTCGCGCGCCAACAGCAGCGCCATCCAGCCGCCCATCGACGAGCCGATCACCACCTGCGGGCCTTTGCAGACATGGTCGAACACCGCGAGGCTGTCTTCGAGCCAGCGGCTGATGGTGCCTTCGGCGAACGCGCCGGAGGAGGCGCCGTGGCCGGAATAATCGAACCGGACGCAGGCGCGGCCGCGCGCGGCGGCCCATGCGTCGAGCGCCACCGCCTTGGTGCCGGTCATGTCCGAGTTGAAGCCGCCGAGCCAGAACAGACCGGGGCCGCGGCCGGCCCGCGCCCGGACCGCGATCCGGCGCTGTGCCGGGCCGTCGCCGACGGTGATGAAGTCCGGATCGGTCGCGGCTTGGGTGGCGGCGTTGTTTGTCATGGATCAAGGGCCTCGTTGCGGAGTTGGTTTGCTATACGCAGCGTCGCGCCGTCAACGTCGGGCCAGCGCCCGGCGTGGCGGAAATGCCGCGAATCGGCCGGTTTTGCTCCGCTTAGGCGGAAGTCGGCTTGCCGGGTCGGGGTTCTTCCGTCACACTGCGCGGCGATCAGGAAGGGCATGGCCTCGGCATTTTCAACCGGGGCAATCTCGGTTTTGCGTCCGGTCGCGCTCTGACCTATATGGAGCGCGTGATCCGATCGGCACAGCCGTCGATGTTTCTTTGACATGCGTTGATCTGATCGTCCGCCACCAACGTTCACAATATTGGAGAAGCCACCATTCGCCGTCCCAACAGAGCCCCGCCCCCCGTTGCCAAGGATGGGCCGCGCACCAACGATGAAATTCGCAATCACGAGATCCAGCTGATCGACCAGGCCGGTGTGAACCAGGGCAAGGTCGAGACCATCGTCGCGATCAAGATGGCGATGGAAGCCGGCATGGATCTGGTCGAGATTTCGCCGAACGTCAGTCCGCCGGTCTGCAAGATCATGGACTACGGCAAGTTCAAATACTCGGCGCAGAAGAAGGCCGCCGAGGCGCGCAAAAAGCAGAAGATCGTCGAGATCAAGGAGATCAAGCTCCGCCCGATGATCGACGATCACGACTACGACGTGAAGATGAAGGCGATGCAGCGCTTCTTCGAGGAAGGCGACAAGGTGAAGATCACTTTGCGCTATCGCGGACGCGAAATGGCCCACCAGGAAATCGGCACCAAGTTGCTTGAAAAGGTGAAGGCCGACGTCGCCGAAATCGCCAAGGTGGAGCAGGACGCCCGCTTCGAAGGCCGTCAGGTGGTCATGGTGCTGGCGCCGCGCTGAGGCGCGACAAGCCGATTTGCATTTGAGTTCGCGTGTGGCCCGTCAGTCGATCTGGCGGGCCTTTTTCTTGATGCGAGGGTGATGACGCGCTTTGGCGTTGTGCTGATGATCGTCGCCTGAATTGCTGAATCAGTGCCCGCGTCGCCCTCACCCCAACCCTCTCCCGCAAGCGGGAGAGGGGGCCTTCAGCGGTCGGGGTGAGGTCGTGTCTCTCATAGCGCACGGCGTGCTCCCTCTCCCGCTTGCGGGGGAGGGCTGGGGTGGGGGAAGCCGCGGGCACGATGCCGGCAGCAGGCCGTCGCTCAGTCGCTGATACCGTAGCGGTGCAGATCGTTGCCGTGGGTGTCGAGCCAGGTCTTGGCGCGCTCCATGTGCGGGCAGACCTTGCCGACCACACGCCAGAACCGCGCCGAATGGTTCATCTCGACCAGATGCGCGACCTCGTGCGCGGCGAGATAATCCAGCACGTAGGGCGGCGCCAGGATCAGCCGCCACGAGAACGACAGCGATCCCGCCGAGGTGCAGGAGCCCCAGCGGCTCGACTGGTCGCGGATCGACAGCCGCGTCACCTTGACGCCGAGCTCGGGTGCATAACGGTCGCAGGCCTTCTGCAGGTCGGCGCGCGCCTCGCGCTTGAGGAAGTCGTGGACGCGGCGATCGATGTGCTCGGCCTCGCCGGCGACGCAGATGATCCGCTCGCCGCTCTCGCGCGTCTCGGTCCACACCGTGCCGCGGCCGGCGCGATGCACGATGCGATGGTCGTGGCCGCGCAGCGGCACCAGCGTGCCGGGCTGGAACGGCGCCGCCTTCGGCAGACGGCCGAGACGCGCGGCGATCCAGGCGCCGTGACGCTGTGCGAAATCCTTGGCGTCGGCGAGCGTGCCGCGCGGCGGCATCGTCAGGATCGCTTCGCGATCACTCGGATGAATCCGCAGCGTGTAGCGCGTCGCACGGCGATGACGCCGGATGCGAACGGCAAAAAACTGCGAGCCGTGACGAACGGGGATGGTCGACGGCTCGGTGGGCCGCCGATAGAGAAGTGCGCGGAAGGCCATTTCTGCAGATCCGGACAACAGGAGATTGCCTGGAGTCTGCCATATCCGCCGCCATTGGAAGCGCCCGGCGCGAAAACAAATCATTTGCCCAATATACAGAGTGATCGCAGAGCGATCCCCCTACAAGATGGGCCCCGGAACCGGAAAATTTCGCGAACTTCGATTCAAATACCGGCGCTGAATCGTGACTCAGTCCTCATTCGTTGAAACGGCACTGAATCGAGATTCCCACAATCCGCCGAGCAGACCTCGAACTGCCTCGGCTCGGCGCTTCCACTTGATTCCTCGATGTAAACCGAGCGCGCGACGAGGCCGATCCCCGATCTTCACAGCGATCGCCGCGCCGCCTGTTACTCCGCCGCGTTAGCGCGTGCGCCGTTCGCGGCCGACAGCATGAAATCGGAAATGCGCGGCACGATTTCGGATCGGAACCGCGAACCGTTGAACACGCCGTAATGGCCGACGCCCTTCTGCACGTAGTGCACGCGGCGCTCGTCCGGAATCGAGCTGCACAGCGTGTGCGTCGCTTCGGTCTGTCCGAGGCCGGAGATGTCGTCCTTCTCGCCTTCGACCGTCATCAGCGCCACGCGCTTGATCTTCCACGGCTCGACCAGCTTGCCCCGATGCATCATCTCGCCCTTCGGCAGCGCGTGCTTGACGAACACCACATCGACGGTCTGCAGATAGAACTCCGCGGTCAGGTCCATCACCGCCAGATATTCGTCGTAGAACTCGCGATGCTTGTCGGCGAGGTCGCCGTCGCCCTGAACCAGATGGTTGAACAGGTTCTTGTGCGCGTCCATGTGGCGGTCGAGATTCATGCTGATGAAGCCATTGAGCTGCAGGAATCCCGGATAGACGTCGCGCATCACGCCCGGATGCGGGAACGGCACCTTGGTGATGACGTGGCTGCGGAACCAGTCGATGCCCTTCTCGGCGGCGAGATTGTTGACCGCGGTCGGATTGCGGCGGGTGTCGATCGGGCCGCCCATCAGCGTCATCGACAGCGGCACGAACGGATCGTCGTTGGCTTCCATCACCGAGACCGCGGCCAGCACCGGCACCGAGGGCTGGCACACCGCGACGACGTGGACGTTGCCGCCCAGCGTCTGCAGCATCTCGATGACATAGTCGACATAGTCGTCGAGGTCGAAGCGGCCGGCGGCGACCGGCACCATCCGGGCATCGGTCCAGTCGGTGATGTACACTTCGTGGGTCGGCAGGAAGGCCTCGACGGTGCCGCGCAGCAGCGTCGCGTAGTGACCCGACATCGGCGCCACGATCAGCACCCGCGGCTGCGGATGGCGCAGCGGGTGTTCCAGCTTGCGTTCGAAATACAACAGCCGGCAGAACGGCTTTTCCCACACATTGTGAATTTCGATCGGCACCCGCATGCCGTTGACCTCGGTGGTGTCGAGGCCCCATTCCGGCTTGCCGTAACGGCGCGTGGTACGCTCGAACACTTCGCAGGCCGCCGCGATCGACTTGCCGAGATCGGTGTGACTCCACGGGTTCAGCGGATTCTTGAACATCAGCTTTGCTGCGTCCGACATCGCGCGCGCCGGATTGAGCGAGGCGTGAGCGAGTTCGTAGAACCAGTACATCGGCGTGGTCATCGCCGGACTGACTTCGGCCGGCAGCTCCGGCGGACGGCCAAATTCACCAATCACGGGCATCGTATTTGTTTCCCTGGTCGCTTCTCGCACCGCAGCATAGTGGCCGCTGGGTCTGGGTGCGTCAATCGGTAGATCGAATTATGAGCACAGACAGCGGCCAAAAGCTGTCCGGAAAGGGCCTATTCGCCGCTTTGAATTAACGATCCGTGCCGCCGTGCACTGTTCAGCATCACCAGAAAGCTCACGAACGAGGCCGCGAACAGGACAGCATTCAGCGCCAGCGACCACAGCATCAGGTCGGCGCGGAACTGATGCTGCATCAGCAGCGCCCGCATGCCTTCGAACACGTAGGTCGGCGGCAGCGCCCAGGCGATCGGCTGCAGCCAATGCGGCAGCACCGACACCGGATAGTACACGCAGGCGAGCGGCATCACCGCGAACATCAGCGTCCAGACGATGCTCTCGGCGCCGAGCCCGTTGCGCAGCACCAGGCCGGAGACGAAGATGCCGAGCGCCCAGCTGGTGAAGATCAGGTTGCAGAAGAAGGCGATCAGCGGCAGGCCGAAGCCGAGCAGGTTGAAGTCGAAGAAGATCATCGCCAGTAGCGCCATCGGGATGATGCCGATCGCCAGCCGCACCAGGCTCATGATCATCAGCGCCGCCAGGAATTCGATCGGCTTCAGCGGGCTCATCATCAGGTTGCCGAGATTGCGCGCCCACATCTCTTCCAGAAACGAGATCGAGAAGCCGAGCTGGCCGCGGAACAGGATGTCCCACAGGATCACCGCGCCGATCAGCGTGCCGCCGGCGCGGGCGAAGAACCCGGCATTGTCCGCGATGTAGCTCTGCAGAAAGCCCCAGGTGATGATCTGCAGCGCCGGCCAGTACACCAGCTCGAGCAGCCGCGGCCACGACGACATCAGAAGGTACCAATAGCGCAGCACCATCGCGGCGATGCGATGCCAGGCGATGCCGCGGCCGAGTTCGAGGCTGTCGATCAGCGATCTCATGCCGGCTGGTCTCCCTGCTCTTCGCCCCGCGCGCGGCCGCGGGCGACGTCGAGGAACACCTCTTCGAGCGTTGCGCGATTGTAGCGCGCCATGATCGCGGCGGGGGCGTCGTCGTCCTCGATCCGGCCGCGCTTCATGATGATGACGCGGTCGCACAAGCGCTCGACCTCGAGCATGTTGTGCGAGGCGAGCAGGATCGAGGCGCCGTGCTGCCGGCAATAGGTCTCGAGATGCGACCGGATCCAGTCGGCGGTGTCGGGATCGAGCGAGGCGGTCGGCTCGTCGAGCAGCAGCAGTTCGGGGCGGTTGATCAGCGCCTTGGCCAATGCCACGCGGGTCTTCTGGCCGGCGGAGAGCTTGCCGCTGGGGCGGTCGAGAAAATCGCCGAGGTCGAGATCGGCGGCGAGTTCGGCGATCCGGCCGGGCAGATCCGGCACGTCGTAAAGCTTGCCGAACACCCGCAGGTTCTGCCGCACCGTCAACCGCGACGGCATGTCGACATAGGGGCTTTCGAAATTGATCCGGCCGAGCACGTCGGCGCGTCGCTCCGGCATGTCGTGGCCGAGCACCCGGATCCGGCCGGCGGTCGGCAGCACCAGCCCCATGATCATCGCGATCGTGGTGGTCTTGCCGGCGCCGTTGCCGCCGAGCAGCCCGGTGATGCTGCCGCGCGCGACGCTGAAGGAGATGTCGTCGACCGCGCGCGTCGCCTTGTAGACCTTGACCAGATGCGCGACCTCGATCGCCGCGGCAGCGTGCGCGGCGGTGGCGGGCGGTTCGGGGGTGCGAGCGGTCTCGGCGGTCATGATGGCGGCCTGTTTGCCGATTGCGGCGGGACTGCGCAAGCGCCGACGCGGGCGTCCGCGACCTCGCCGCGAATTGTGAACGGGCGCGGCGGCGCGTAGTGTCGGCTCATGTCCGACGATCTGATCTCCGCCGATTTCCGCCATCCGCGCCGCCATGTGCGGCTCGACACCATTCTCCGGCTACGCTGGCTCGCCGCGCTGGGCCAGCTCTCGGCGATCTTCATCGTCGCCCAGGGGCTCGAATTCGACTTCGCGGTGCTGCCCTGCCTGGCCATCATCTTCGCCTCGGCGGTGGTCAATCTGGGCTTGCAGATCGCCTTCAATCCGATGCAGCGGATGGAGCCGATCTATGCGGCGCTGCTGCTGGCGCTGAACATCGCCGAACTCGCCGGCCTGCTGTATTTCACCGGCGGGCTGCAGAATCCGTTCGCGTTCCTGTTCCTCGGCCCGGTGCTGATCGCCGCCACCGCGCTGCCGACAAGGATGACGATCGCGCTCGGCGTCTTCGCCGCCGGCTGCGCCGCGCTGCTCGGCTACAATCATCAGCCGCTGCCCTGGGCCGGCGACGAGGCGGTGCAGCTTCCGGAAATCTATCTGGTCGGCGTCTGGCTCTCGATCCTGCTCGCGATCGGCGTCACCAGCGTCTACACCTTCCAGGTCACCGAGGAGGCGCGCAAGCTCGCCGACGCGCTGTCGGCGACCGAGCTGGTGCTGGAGCGCGAGCAGCATCTGACCCAGATCGACGGGCTCGCCGCCGCCGCCGCGCACGAACTCGGCACGCCGCTGTCGACGATCTTCCTGATCTCGCGCGAACTGGAGAAGACCGCGCCGCCGGAGATGGCCGGCGATCTCAAGACGCTGCGTGAGCAGGCGCAGCGCTGCCGCGAGATCCTCGCCAAGATCTCGCATCTCAACGCCGCCGGCGCGCCGTTCGACATGATGCCGCTGTCGACGCTGATCGAGGAGGCGGTGGCGCCGCACCGCGATTTCGGCGTCACGATCAAGATCCGGGTCGCGGTCTCCGGCGTCGCCGAGCCGGTGGTGATGCGTAATCCGGCAATCCTTTACGGCATCGGCAACATCCTGGAGAACGCCGTCGATTTCGCCCGCGACACCGTCGAGGTCAACGCCTGGTGGAATGCCGAGACCGTCCAGATCATGATCTCGGACGACGGGCCGGGCATCAAACCCGACCTCCTGAAGCGGATCGGTGAGCCGTATCTATCGCGGCGCCGCCATGCCGACGACGCCTCGAACGAGCGTTCCGGCCTCGGGCTGGGGGTGTTCATCGCCCGCACCCTGCTGGAGCGCACCGGCGCCAAAGTCTCGTTCCGCAACAAGCTGTTCCCCGATCACGGCGCGGTGGTCCAGCTCACCTGGCCGCGCAACCGCTTCGAGAATTCCGAAATCTCCGCCGTCGCAGAGGTTTGACCGAGGCGCGCCGTCCGGTCGCAGGGCGGGCTCCGGCCCGGGCCTTGGCATTGTCGCACCCCGTCGCCATATCTTTTGCGTCGACGCTCTCGATTCTTGTTTTGACGCGTTTTCGTCACGCGAACCGTCCCACATCGCTCGAAAACGCCATAGGAGATCCCGCGCCGTGAATGCCATCCCCGAATTGAACGACCACGCCGATCGCTCGCTGCTGATCGTGGAGGACGACAAGCCGTTCCTGGAGCGGCTGTCACGGGCGATGGAGACCCGCGGCTTCGAGGTCACGTCGTGTGACAGCGTCTCCAGCGGCCTCGCCCAGATCGGCAAGGCGGCGCCGGCTTTCGCCGTGGTCGACCTGCGGCTCGGCGACGGCAACGGCCTCGACGTGGTGTCGGCGCTGAAGAAGGAGCGCCCGGACGCGCGCGCCATCGTGCTCACCGGCTACGGCAACATCGCCACCGCGGTGACGGCGGTGAAGATGGGCGCGGTCGACTATCTGTCGAAGCCGGCCGATGCCGACGACGTCGTCGCCGCTCTGCTCGCCAGCGGTACTGAGAAATCCGAGCTGCCGAACAATCCGATGTCGGCCGATCGCGTCCGCTGGGAGCACATCCAGCGGATCTACGAGATGTGCAACCGCAACGTCTCCGAAACCGCCCGTCGCCTCAACATGCACCGCCGCACCCTGCAGCGCATCCTCGCCAAGCGCGCCCCGCGCTGAGGCGATACCGGCACGGCGCAACCTCTCCCGCTTGCGGGGGAGGTCGGATCGCGTCAGCGATCCGGTTGGGGGAAGGGCTCTCGGCGAGTCGCTGAATCCGTGCTCGGCTCGCCCTCACCCCAACCCTCTCCCGCAAGCGGGCGAGGGGGCGCGCTGCGGCGCGCGGGGACGTTGGCCTTTGCGACGATCGGAAGGATCTCAGCTCTGGAACGGCGGCTTGTCGAGTTGCTTGGGCGACAGCGTGAAGATCTCGCAGCCGTCCTTGGTGACGCCGATCGAGTGCTCGAACTGCGCCGACAGCGAGCGGTCGCGGGTCACCGCGGTCCAGCCGTCGGACAGGATCTTCACATAGGGTTTGCCGAGATTGATCATCGGCTCGATGGTGAAGAACATGCCGGGCTTCAGCACAACGCCCTGGCCGGGCGAGCCGACATGGATGATGTTCGGCTCATCGTGGAACAGCCGGCCGAGGCCGTGGCCGCAGAAATCCCGCACCACGCTCATCTGCTGCGGCTCGACGAAACTCTGGATCGCGTGCCCGATGTCGCCGGTGGTGGCGCCCGGCTTGACCGCCGCGATGCCGCGCAGCAGCGACTCGTAGGTGACGTCGATCAGCCGCTCGGCTTTGCGCGCAATCGGACCGACCGGATACATCCGGCTGGAATCGCCGTACCAGCCGTCGACGATCATCGTCACGTCGACATTGACGATGTCGCCTTCCTTCAGCGGCCGGTCGCCCGGCATGCCGTGGCAGACCACGTGATTGATCGAGGTGCAGGTCGAATAGCGATAGCCGCGATACATCAGCGTCGCCGGAAAGGCACCGTGGCTGAAGGCGAAATCGCGGACGAAATCGTCGATCGCCGAGGTCGGCACCCCGGGTTTGACGATGTCGACCAGTTCGTCGAGGCATTGCGCCACGACCTGACCGGCCTTGCGCATGCCGGCGAAACCGGCGGCGCCGTGCAATTTGATCTGCCCGGTCTTGCGCAGGGCGGTGTCGGAGGCGTCCACGTAGCTCATCGGGCCGGTCTGGTTGAGGAAAACGGAGGATGTGAGGCCAATTTAGTCATCGCAGCGGTGGGCGCAAGCAAAAGCCCCAGCGGGCGCGCCGGAACGGCTCAACGCGGCACCTCGACGATAGTCTCGACCGGCAGCGCGCCGCCGCGGACGCGGATCTCGCGCACCGGATAGGGCACCCGGATGCCCTCGCGCTTGAACGCGTCCCACAGCCCGAGCATCGCCTCGCTTTTGACCGCGTCCATGCCGTCCGGCTCGGCGATCCAGAAGGTCAGGGCGAATTTCATCCCCGTATCGGTGAATTCGGTGAGGATGCAGCCCGGCGGCTTGGCCTTCGACGCCCGCGCCACGTTCGTCGCGACGTCGATCGCGAGCTGGCAGACGAGGCGGGGATCGGCGTCGTAATTGGTGGCGAAGGCGACCTTCACCAGCGTGTTCCTGTCGGTGTAGGTCCAGTTGACCACCTTCTGGGTGATCAAATCCTCGTTCGGGATCAGGAATTCACGGCCGTCGCCGGCCGCCACCGAAATATAGCGCGTGTTCATCGCGCTGATCTTGCCGGAACTGTCGCCGATGGTGACGAGATCGCCGGGCTTGACCGATTTGTCGGCGAGCAGGATCACGCCCGAGATGAAATTGCCGAAGATCTTCTGCAACCCGAAACCGATGCCGACGCCGACCGCGCCGGAGAACACCGCCAGCGCCTGCAGATTGATGCCGACCGCGCTCATCGTCAGCGCGATCGCGAACACCATCAGGCCGATCCGCATCAGCTTGATCAGCAGCACCTGCACCGACGGCGTCAGGTCCGCGGTCCGGTTGATCCGGCCCTCGAAGAAATTGCTGGCGATATTGGCGAGCCACAGCGCGATCGCCAGCAGCACGCAGAGTTTGATCACCAGCAGCGGCGACAGCCGCAGATCGCCGACCACGATCGCGACCGAATCCAGCGCCTCCAGCACCGGAAACAATTGCCCGATGATGCTGAGCGCCGCCACGCACCAGGCCGAGACCGACACCACCCGGATCAGGAAGGCGTTGCGCAGGATGCTGGTGACCAGCCGGATCAGAAGCCAGGCCAGCGCCAGCTTGGCGGCGATGCCGATCAGATAGCTGCGGCTCGGCCAGGTCGCGTGCAACATCACCACGCGCGCCAGGATCAGGGTCAGCGCGAAGAGCGCGGTCCAGGCGCTGTCGACCACCACCCGCAGGAACGTCCGCAACGGTACCGGCCAGCCCATCGTCAGCGTGGTCAGGTCGACCCGCGCCTTGATCAGCGCGCCGCCGCCGAGCCCGACCCCGAGCGCGGTGATGATGATGCCGAGCTGGGCATAGAACCAGGGCGCGGTGAATTCAGCGCCGACCGAACGCGCAGCCGACAGCAGCGCCTCGGAGGCCTGGGTGAAATCGATCATCGCCGGTGCCGCGTTTCCATGGATTGCGACTCTCTCTTAACGGGCGGCCGGGATTTCGGCCAGCGGCCCGGTGCCCGGCGCGCCCTCACCCGAGCCCCCTCTCCCGCAAGCGGGAGAGGGGGCTCGCTGTGCCTGGGGAGAGGGAGGGTGCTCACTCTGCTGCCGATCAGATCGTGCACATCGGCCGCCCCGCGACGCGGCCGGCTCCCTCTCCCGCTTGCGGGAGAGGGGTGGGGTGAGGGCTCACGGGCAGGGCGTTCGTGCGCACCGCAAAGCGCCTAGTTCGCCGCGCCGGCGAGAATGCAGTTGGCGATGCAGCAATGACGGCGATAAGGATGCGACAGCGGTGATTTGCTCGGTTACATAGAGGCCAATGGGTTCACTCGACACGGTCAGCATAGCCATCCTGCTCGGCGCGGTCCTGGTGATGGCGGGGATTCTGTCGAGCCTGCTGGCGCTGCGGTTCGGCGCCCCGTTGCTGCTGGTCTTTCTCGTGCTCGGCATGCTGGCCGGCGAGGCGGGACCCGGCGGCCTGAAATTCGACGATCTCTCCACCACCTATCTGGTCGGCTCGGTGGCGCTGGCGCTGATTCTGTTCGACGGCGGATTGCGGACGCGATTCTCGACCATCAAGGCGGTGCTGGCGCCGTCGATGGGGCTAGCGACGGTCGGCGTGCTGCTGACCGCACTGATCACCGCCCCGGTTGCCTATTATGCGCTCGACCTCAACTGGACCGAGGCACTGCTGGCCGGCGCCGTGATCGCCTCCACCGACGCCGCGGCGGTGTTCCTGCTGGTGCATTCGCAGGGGTTGCGGCTGCGGCCGCGCGTCGGCGCGACGCTGGAGGTCGAATCCGGCACCAACGATCCGTTCGCGGTGTTCCTGACGCTGATGCTGGTCGGGCTGATCACCCGCGGCGAGTCCTCGACCTGGTATGTCGTGGTCGAATTTCTGTGGGAGGCCCTGCTCGGCACCGCGATCGGCGTGATCGGCGGCCGAATGGTGGTGATGGCGCTGAATCGGGTGGCGCTGCCGCAGGGGCTGCACGCGCCGTTCGTCGCCACCGCGGCGCTGGTGGTGTTCGGCGCCGCGCAGATCTCGCACGCCTCGGGGTTCCTCGCCGTCTACCTCGCTGGCATGATCATCGGCAACCAGCCGACCCGCGCGCATAATTCGGTGGTGGCGTTCCTCGACGCCGCGACCTGGCTGGCGCAGATCGTGATGTTCGTGCTGCTCGGCCTGTTGGTGTCGCCGCAGCGGCTGATGTCGAGCATCGGCCCGGCGGTGGTGGTGGCGCTGGCGCTGATGCTGGTGGCGCGGCCGGTCGCCGTATTCCTGTGTCTGGCGCCGTTCCGGTTCAACTGGCGGGAGCGGCTGTTCATCGCCTGGGTGGGGTTGCGCGGCGCGGTCGCGATCTTCCTGGCCTCGATCCCGATGCTGGTCGGGCTGCCGAAGGCCTATCTGTATTTCGACGTCGCCTTCGTGGTGGTGATCATCTCGCTGCTGCTGCAGGGCTGGACGCTGGGGCCGGCGGCGCGCAAGCTTCACGTCGCCCTGCAGCGCACCGATCGCGGCCCGCGCCGGATCGAGCTTGACCTGCCCGGCCAGCTCGAGAAGCAACTGGTCGGCTATCCGGTGCGCGCCAAGAGCCTGTATCTGAAGCGCGGGCTGATCCCGTCCTGGTCGAAGCCGACGCTGGTGATCCGCGACGAGCGCATCCTGACGCCGGAAGAGGCCGAACCGGTCGCGCCCGGCGACTATCTGTATCTGCTGGCGCCGCCCGAAAAGGCCGAAGCGCTCGACCGCTTCTTCGTCGACATGCCGCCCTCGACCGCGCCCGACCCGCATCTGCTCGGCGATTTCATCGTGCCGGGCGAGACCACGCTCGGCGATCTCGCAGCGGCCTACGGCGTCAACGTGCCGACCGGCGAGGAGGCGCTGACGCTGGCCGATTATTTCGACATCCATCTCGACCGCGCCCCGACCGTCGGCGCCGAGGTGAAGCTCGACACGATCGTCCTCGTCGCGCGCAGCCTCGGCGGCGGCCGGGTCAATGTCGTCGGCCTGCGGCTGCCGGAAGACGAAGACGACGCCCCGCCGCCGACGCGGGTGCAGAAAGCCCGGCGCAAGCTGTCGAAGGTCTGGTCGCAACTGTCCGGGGTGTGATCAGTCCGGCGTCGTGATGGCCGGGCAAGGCGCGCACCTGACTTGATACTCCGGCGAATTCCGCCGCCCGGCACGTGGGCAGAGTCGCCCATTATTTCGGCCGACCGGCCGTGCTCAATTACTAATATTCAGATTGCATTCAGTTTGTAACTACGATGATATTCATGCGCTGTTAGGGCTGGCAGGAAAGTGTCCCACGATGTGTTGTATCACGAAGATTGTTTTCTATCCGGCGCGCCACCGGACGTATTTCCGCAATTTCGGCGCATGATTCGATCGATCGCCTGATCCCTGCGTCCGAGTCGTTTCGTCAACTCGCTTGCTCGGGCAGGGCACTTCAAATCTCCCGTCCATCGGTCCGCGCATCTCCGCGCCGCGGACCTCTCATGTCCCGTTGTCAGCATCCGCCTTTCGCGCGATGCAGGAGCATCTTCATGTCCGACAGTCGATCCGAATACCCCTCATTGGCCGCCGGGCGACGCGCGGCGCTGATGCTGTCCGCGGCGCTCGCGATGATCGCGACGGCGGGCCTCGCCGGCCGGGCTCAGGCGATGGGCAACGATCCCGATCAGAAAGTGGTCCGCGTGGTCAGCGCCACCTATGGCGCCAATTGCGGCGTCGCGCCGGGCAATGCGACCCGGCAGATCGCCGCGAGTTGCAACGGCCGCCGCTCCTGCAGCTACGCGGTGTCCTATAAGATTCTCGGTGACCCGGCCTATGGCTGCAAGAAGGACTTCCGCGTCAGGTATTTCTGCGGCCGGTCCGGGCCGTTCGAAGGCCGCGCGCCGGGCGAGGCCGGCTACGGCACCAAGGTTTCGCTGATCTGCAATTGACCGCGTCGGCCGGCTCGATGCCCGCGCCGGCCGCTCGCTGATCCTCTACCCAGAAAGAACTCACCCGCTCAGGATGTTGCATGATGATTGAGACGCCATCGACGACGAAAGCGATGCTGATGTCGCTCGGCCTCGCCACCCTCGCCGCGACGCCGGCGTCGGCGGCGCCGCCGCTGCAGTGTCAAGATTTCGTCAACTACGCGATGAAGGCCCAGGCGCAATACTATGCGCGCGGCTGCCCACGCATCCCGTCGATGCACGCCAACCGCGAAGGGCATTTCCAGTGGTGCCTGAAGCGCAACGAAGGCCAGGTCGCCGCCGAACAGCGTGCCAAGGCGGCCACGCTGAATTCGTGCCTGGCAGGAGCCGCGTCCCCGCCGCGCCCGCAATCCGCCCAGATGCAATCCACCGCGACCCGCGAGCCGGTGTGCTCGAGCTACGGCCAGGCCGGCGAGAAGTGGCGCAACCGCGCAACCGCACAGGGCTGCAACGTCGCGGCGATCCCGGTGCCGCGCGGCTGGGCCAGCTACGCCTGGGGCGCCAATCAACTGTTCAGCTACTGCATGGGCACAAGCGACGCTGGCTTCCGTGGCCGCAGCGCGCAGGCGCTCGGCCACAAGGTGCAGCTCGAGAAGGCCTGCTCGCAGCAGCTGCGCCGACCGGTCCGGCTGTAACCGTCACCCCATCACTCCATCACCTAATCACCCCATCACTCCGTCGCATCAACGAGGTAGTGCCATGATCCATCGTCATCTCCTGCTCGGCCTGCTGTCTGCCGCCGCGGTCGCGGCCTCCCCATGCGCCGCGTCGGCGCAGGACGCCAAGGCGAAGAAATACGCCGAAGTCGGCGGCTGGACCGTCGAGTCTTACAGCATGGACGGCCAGTACATGCGCTGCGGCGCGATCGTGCCCGGCGCGGTGAAGATCGCGTTCGAGAAGAGCGCCGAGGGCTGGACCGTCGTGGTCCCGACCACGCTGAAGACCATCCCGGACGAGATCAAAGGCAGCGTCGAGCTCGACGGCAAGGCCGCCAAGGCGTCGTTCTACGGCGGCGACGCCGGGCGGGTCATGACCTTCCTGAAGGATCCGCAGATCAAGGCGCTGCGGACCGCCAAATCCTTCGTCGTCAAGGCCGGCCAGGAAACCACGCCGGTGCCGCTCGCCGGCATCGACGCCGCGCTCCGCAAAGCGGCGGAATGCGACGGCAAGGGGGGGTGAGTGAGCGATTGATCGCGCGCCGCGACCGGATCGCCGATCGATCATGCAAGGGAGAAAGTTAATGAAGATGTCGGGAGCCCGTTTGGCCGCTGTCGCCGTGGTCGGCCTGGGCCTGGGGATCGGCTACGCGAACCCCGCCTCCGCCCAGGTCATCAATCAGCGCCAGGAATATTATCAGGCGCGCTGGGACTGGAAGGGCGTGCACAAATCCACCCAGGATCCCAACAATATCAGCTTCATCCAGTTCAAATCGCCGACCCAGGCGGTGTACTGCTACAAGAAAGCGTGCCGAAACGTGAAGCTCCAGAAGGTGCCCGGTGGCGACCTGACATTCTCGGTCAACGGCAAGGACTATTTCGAGATGAACATCGTCAATTCGACGCGGATCAACGGCCGTTTCTGGACCGACATGACGCCGCCGGCACGCTCACCCGACGCCACCGCGGTGTTCGTGCGCAAGCCATGATCGTCGGCGGCCTCGCCTGCTAGTCGATCTTCTTGTCGGGCGCGTTCAGCACGGCGCGGCATTCCGCCGGCAGTTCGGCGAGGGTGAGCTGGCGCTTCGGCTTCGGCGGCACTTTCGGCGGCTTGGGATGCAGCACCGCGTCGGAGAACCAGTAGGCGAGGTCGGCGGGCGCGCAGCCCTCGCCTTGCGGAGTTTCGGGTTGCGCCTCGCAGCCGGCGAGACCGGGCGGGCATTTGATGCGGATGTGGAAGTGGTAATCATGGCCGTACATCGGCCGCACCTTGTTGAGCCAGCCGCGGTCGCCCTTGGCCTCGCGGCACAGCGCCTTCTTGATCGCGGCGTTGGCGAAGATGCGCTCGACTTGAGGCTCCTGCGCGGCGGCGCGGATCACTTTCCAATGCGTCGGCGTCCAGGCCGCGGGATCGATGTCGAGCCGGTCGCGGCGCACCATCATCACCGCCGACATCTCCTCGCGCTCGTTGCGCGACAGCTGCCGGTTCGGCATCGGCGTCAGCCAGATGTCGGCGTCGAGCCCGACCTGATGGCTGGCGTGGCCGGTCAGCATCGGCCCGCCGCGCGGCTGCGACATGTCGCCGACCAGAATGCCCGGCCAGCCGGCGTCGCTGTGCGCCTTCCGCGACAGCCGCGCCACCAGATCGACCATCGCCGGATAGGCGTAGAACCGATTGCGCGACAGCCGCATCACCTGCCAGGTCTTGCCGGTGATCGGCAGCGCCTCGGCGCCGGCAAGGCAGCCGCGGGCGTAGAACCCGATCGGCCGCGGCGGCAGCGCGGCGGGCAGATACCGGCGGCCGAACAGTTCGCGCGCGGCGAGTTCGGGATCGTTGGGGTTGGCGAGCGGCGGCAGCGGCTTCGGATCGACCGTGCCCTTGTCCTGCGCCCACGCAGACGGCACCGAGGCGCCGAGCAGCGCGGCGGCCAACAGCCATCTGGCGGGAATCGATCGGCGACGCATCGCCGCCTTATAGCCGACCCAGGAGGCTGGCGAAATCGGGGGGCTGGCGATCGGGCGGGATCGCGAGCCATCCCGCGGCCGAAGGTCTCGATGTTAATGCCAAACTAACCCTCCGGGTGGTTGGCGCGAATTCAAGCTGACGATCCGTCTCCGCACAAGTCTTGTGCAGATCGCGCACAAAACTGCGATCGGATGGCAGAATAGGGTTCCCCGTCTTGTCGCGAGGCACCGGGCGACCGTCTGTGTCTGCCTCATCAACGGGCATTTTCGCCGTGATCGCGCCCGTCGATGCAAATGCCGCTGAAACCGTTACATAATTTTTTCAGATACATCCTGCACAACCGGTTCGCAAAGTGCGTATGGGGCGTGGGAATGCCGCAAATCCGGCTGAAGACAAGCAAGACATCGAAAAGATGCACGGTCGCGCGTAAGCCAAAGCCAAGCCGCTCCGCGACGAAAGGCCCCAAGCCATTGCCGCGTCCGAAGCGGCCGTCGCGCGCCGCGGCGGTCGCCGATCGCGAGCGCGCCGTCGCGGTCGCGCTGGACGAGGCCCGCAAGTCGCACGAGCGGCTGCGCGAGGCGATCGACATCCTGCCGCAGGGCATCGTGTTTCTCGACTCCGAGGGCCGCTACATCCTCTGGAACAAGCGCTACGCCGAGATCTACAAGGCCAGCGCCGATCTGTTCAAACCCGGCGCGCGGATCGAGGACACGATGCGTGTCGGCGTCGCGCGCGGCGACTATCCGGAGGCGGTCGGCCACGAGGAGGAATGGATCGCCGAGCGGATGCGGCGGCTGTTCGACCCGGGGCACAGCCACGAGCAGGTGCTCGCCGACGGTCGCTGCATCCGGATCGAGGAACGCACCACCTCCGACGGCGGCGTGATCGGCCTGCGCGTCGACATCACCGAGCTGAAGCAGCGCGAGGCGTCGTTCCGGCTGATGTTCGAGGGCAATCCGGTGCCGATGATCGTGTGCTCGCTGAAGGACGAGCGCATCGTCGCGGTCAACGACGCCGCGGTGCTGCATTACGGCTATTCGCCCGCCGAATTCGCCGGGTTGACGATCCGTCGCCTGCAGGCGTTCGGGACCGAGTTGCCATGGTCCGGCGAGCAGACCAACGAGGAGCGCGCGGCGCGGACCTGGACGCACGTCAAGGCCGACGGCTCGCTGATCGATCTGGCGGTCTATGCGCGCCAGCTCACCTACAATGGCGAGCCGGCCGTGCTGCTGGCGCTGATGGACATCACCGAACGCAAGCGCGCCGAGATGCGGCTCGCCTTCATGGCGCATCACGACGGCCTGACCAAGCTGCCGAACCGCAGCCTGCTGCGCAAGCGGCTCGACGAATTGCTGGCCAAGACCCGGCGCACCGGCGACAAGATCGCGGTGCTGTTCATCGGCGTCGATCATTTCAAGGCGGTGAACGACACGCTCGGCCACGCCATCGGCGACAAGCTGCTGCGCGGCATCGCGCGGCGGCTGCGTTCGACGCTGCGCGAGGAGGATCCGCTGGCGCGGCTCAACTCCGACGAATTCGCGGTGATCCAGACCGGGATCAAACGACCCGAAGACGTCACGCTGCTGGCCAAGCGGCTGCTGAATGCGATCGCCGAACCGTATCTGCTCGAGGGCCATTCGGTGGTCGCCGGCGCCAGCATCGGCATCGCGGTCGCGCCGCTCGACGGCGACGATTCCGAGAAGCTCTTGATGAACGCCGGCATGGCGCTGTCGCGTGCCAAGACGGATTCGCGTGGCAGCTTCAGCTTCTTCGAGCCGGACATGGACGCCCGCGCGCAGTCCCGCCGCAAGATCGAGACCGAGCTGCGCGCGGCGTTGCGTCACGAGGTGCTGCGGCCGTACTACCAGCCGCTGATCGCTCTGAGCGGCGGCGGCGTCACCGGCTGCGAGGCGCTGGTGCGCTGGCCGCATCCGGAGCGCGGCATGGTCTCGCCTGGCGAATTCATCCCGGTCGCCGAGGATACCGGCCTGATCAACGCGATCGGCGCGCAGGTGCTGCGCGCGGCCTGCCGGGACGCCGCGCGCTGGCCCGGCGACATCAGCGTCGCGGTCAATCTGTCGCCGCTGCAGTTCCGCGTCGGCAATCTGATGGCGACGGTGATGGATGCGCTGAAGCAATCCGGCCTGCCGCCGCGCCGGCTCGAACTCGAAATCACCGAGACGCTGCTGCTGGAGAAGAGCAGCCAGGTGATCGCGACGCTGCACGCGCTGCGCGCGCTCGGCGTCCGGATCTCGATGGACGATTTCGGCACCGGCTATTCGTCGCTCAGCTATCTGCGCAGCTTTCCGTTCGACAAGATCAAGATCGACCAGTCGTTCGTCCGCGGCGTCAGCGACAATCGCGAAGCCCAGGCGATCGTCCGCGCCATCATCAGCCTCGGCATGGGGCTCGGCGTCACCATCACCGCCGAAGGCGTCGAGACCGAAGCCGAACTGAACTGGCTGCGCGCGGAGGGCTGCCACGAGGCGCAGGGCTTCCTGTTCAGCCCGGCGCGGCCGAACGACGAGCTCAGGGACCTGCTCGATCGGCAGGGCACGGCCGGCGGTGCGTTCCCGGTCAGCGCGTCGCGCGTCGCGTAGCGGCTAGTTCGCGGGTTCCCGGGCCGGCGTCGGAGCGGGCGCTTGGTGATGGAGGGCGGTATCCATCACTTGCGCATCGCAAGCCGCCGCTTCCGCGTCAGCCGGCGCAGGAACGAGCGGCGGCGCCGGGTCCAGTCCGTCCTGAAAGGTACTGAACGGGCCCGCTACCTCCGCGAGCGGCTTCTGCTTGTCGGCCCAGTGCAGCGCGGTGTAGTCGAAGCCGTTGACGATGGTCGGCTTCACCACTTCGAAATACGGCGAGATGTCGAAGTCGCGCGGCATGTACAGCGACGAATCGCGGATGTGCAGGATCTCGCGGCGCGCGGCGCGGCTGCCGGCCTTGGTGATCTTGGGCAGGATCGGGTAGCGCACCGCATCGAACGCCTGCGCGATCAGCGCCGAGCAGATGATCTTGGTCGGATCGCCGGAGCCGAGCGCGATCATCCGTCGGCGCCAGCGCTGCGGCACCGGCATCGGTACCAAATAGCGCATCAGGTCGATGATGTTCTTGGTGTCGTAGCCGAAGCCGATCCGGTTGATGGCGTAGCGGCACACGGTGTGGCGGTCCTCGTGCGACAGGCCGACCGGGCGGCAGATCCGCGTGTGATAGTTCAGATGCCGCGACAGCGGCGACGACGAGACGCCCTCGCCGATATTGGCCTCGATCAGCACATGCGGCTCGCCGTCGGGCTCGGCCGCCCCGTCGATCGGGCCGACATACAGGGCCGCATGCGACCAGGTCGATTGGGTCAGATATTTGATGATGCCGGAGATCCGCGCATTGCCTTCGACCAGCAGCACGTCGCCGGGCTGCATGATGGTGCGCAGATGGTCGGGATCGCTCGGCGTGAACGGCTCGTAGCCCGGCTCTTCCTTCTGCAGATAGCCGGCGATGACCTTGCCGATGGCATCGAACACAATGCCCATCCGTTCACTCCCGCGACGTCGTCACGCTCTGTTGGCCGGCTCATCATTGTGGAGAGCCGTTGCAATTTAGTTCATCGGTTCCGCCGCCCGTATACCGATCGTTGCCCATGGCCGTTGCCGCGGTGCAGCGATTCCGGCAAGTTGCGAGGCGAACATGGGCATTGTGCGGCGTCGCGACGCAACCGGGCGCAGCCCGGAAACCGGGCGGAGTCGAAGGTTTTCAGCGCCGTTTGGGGTTAGACTGACGATCGCGCCCCGGCGCAGGACAAGGCCGGGTTGTGCCGCTTCGCAGCGGCCCGGCACAGACATTTTCGGAAACCATGACATGACAATTTCCCGACGCCGCTTTCTCGGAGCCACCGCCGGCCTGGCCGTCGCGCCGATGTTCGGGGGCCGCGCATCGGCGGCGCTGCCGCGCGAGGTCGATGTCGTCGTGGTCGGCGCCGGCGCTGCCGGCATCGCGGCGGCCCGGCGGATCGCCGCGAGCGGCCGCAAGGTGATCGTGGTCGAGGCTGCGGCGCAAATCGGCGGCCGCTGCCAGACCGACACCACCAGCTTCGACGCACCGTTCGATCGCGGCGCGCGGTTCCTGCACAATCCGGACAGCAATCCGCTGGTGCGGCTGGCGCGCAGCGAAGGCTTCGAGATCGCGCCGGCGGCGCCCGGGCAGAAAGTCCGGATCGGCCGCCGCAACGCGCGGGCGCGCGAGACCGAGGACCTGCTCGCCACCATGGTGCGGGCCAGCCGGGCGCTCGGCGACGCCGCCCGCGGCCGGGCCGACGTGTCCTGCGCCGCGGCGCTGCCGAACGATCTCGGCGACTGGACGGCGACGGTCGAATTCGTGCTCGGCCCAGTCGCCACCGGCAAGGACCTGAAAGACCTCTCGGCGATCGACGGCTTTCGCGCGCAGGATCGCAACGCCATCATCGGCGTGCGGCAGGGATTGGGCGGGCTCCTGGCCCGGCTTGCAGCGGCGCTGCCGGTGACACTGTCGACGCCGGTGACGCGGATCGTCTGGAGTGGCCGCGACATCGGCGTGGAGACCGCATCGGGCAAGATCGCGGCGCGCGCGATCATTCTCACCGCCTCGACCAATGTGCTGAGTTCGGGCGCGATCGCGTTTTCGCCGGAGTTGCCGAAGCGCCAGCTCGATGCCGCCGGCAAGCTCGGGCTCGGCAGCTACGATCGGATCGCGCTGTCTTTCAAGGGCAACCCGCTCGGCCTGTCGCGCGACGAGATGATGATCGAGCGAAGTGACAGCGCCCGCACCGCGGTGCTGAGTGCCAATGTCAACGGCTCGTCGCTGTGCACGGTCGATGTCGCCGGCGCCTTCGGCCGCGATCTGTCGGCGCAGGGCGAAGCGGCGATGCAGGCGTTCGCGGTCGAATGGTTGAGCAAGCTATTCGGCAGCGACATCGCCGCAGCGATCGACCGCAAGGCGGCGACGCGCTGGAACGCGGCGCCTTATGTGCAGGGCGCGATGTCGGCGGCGGCGCCCGGCGGCGCGGCGTCGCGCAAGGTGCTGGCCGAGCCGCTCGGCAATCTGTTCATCGCCGGCGAAGCCACCAGCGATCTGATGTGGGGCACCGTGCTGGGCGCATGGGAGAGCGGCGAGACCGCCGCCGACGCCGCGCTGAAGCGGATCGGCCCGGCAAAGCCCGCCGCCGCCGCGGAGAAGCCGCAGCGCAAGCCGAAGCCGCGTCGCCGCAATCAGGAAGCCACCGGCTCCGCCGATCGCTGGCCGGGCAGCCGTTGATTACAAGCACGACGTCATCCTGAGGTGCCCGTTTGTCCGCGCGCAGCGCGGGCGAACGGGCCTCGAAGGATGGCCGCAGGCACCCGTTGCGCATCCTTCGAGGCGCGCAAGAGCGCGCACCTCAGGAAGACGGCCGTGCGTGAGGCATAAGACGGAGCAGAATTAGTCTCGGTGCGACGAATTCAGCCGCGCAGCACGCCGCCGGTCTTCTTCGTCACCTCGGCGACGATCTTCGCGCCGACTGCGTCGATTTCCTGGTCGGTCATGGTCTTGTCGCGCGGCTGCAGCGTCACCGCGATCGCGATCGACTTCTTGTCGGTATCGATGCCCTTGCCCTCGTACACGTCGAACACGCCGACCGAGGTGATGAGCTTCTTGTCGATGCCCTGCGCGGCACGGACCAGGTCGGCAGCCGCGACCTTGCGGTCGACGATGAAGGCGAAGTCGCGCGACACCGGCTGGAACGCCGACAATTCCAGCGCCGGCTTGGCGCGGGTCGGGCGCTGCTTGGCGTCGGGGATCTTGTCGAGGAGCACCTCGAACGCCACCAGCGGTCCGTCGGCGTGCAACTGCTCGAGCACGCGCGGATGCAGCTCGCCGAAATAGCCCAGCACATTCTGCGGCCCGATCTGGATCGCGCCGGAGCGGCCGGGATGCAGCCAGGCGGGCAATTTATTCGTCGCGATCTGCAGCCCCGCCATCGGCGCGCCGGCCGCCGCCAGCACAGCGAAGGCATCGGCCTTGGCGTCGAGCGCGCTCGCTTGCGCCGAGCCCGACCAGTGCCGGCCGAGACCCTGCGCGGAGGCGACGCCGCGGCGCACGCCGCTCGCCGCGATGAATTGATCCTGCGGCCGGTCGCCCTTGAAGATCTGCCCGACCTCGAACAGCGCCAGATCCGGGATGCCGCGATCGGCGTTGGCCTGCGCGGCGGCGATCAGCCCAGGCAGCAGGCTCGGCCGCATGTCGGAGAGATCCGCGGCGATCGGATTGGCCAGCGCCAATTCGGGCTGGCCGCCGCCGAAGGCTTCGGCGCTTGGTTTGGAAATGAACGACCAAGTCACCGCCTCGGTCAGGCCGCGCGCGGCCAGCGCGCGCTTGGCGCGACGGGTGCGGGTCTGGATCTGGGTCAGCACCGGCTTGCGCGGTGCGTCGCCGCGCTCGAACGGCGTCATCGGCACCTTGTCGACGCCGACGATGCGGACGATTTCCTCGACGATGTCGGCCTTGCCGTGGACGTCGCTGCGCCACGACGGCACCGCGACCTTCACCACCGCGCCCGAGCCCGCCACCATGAAGCCGAGATGCGTGAGAATCCGGCGCACTTCCACGAACGGCACTTCGATGCCGGCGAGCCGCTTCACTTCGCTGAGCGGGAAATCGATGATGCGGTCGTCGCCGAACGCCTTGCCGACCACGACGGCCTCCGACGGCGTGCCGCCGCAGAATTGCATCACCAGATGCGTCGCGAGGTCGAGCCCCGGCACCATGAAGGCCGGATCGACGCCGCGTTCGAAGCGATAGCGAGCGTCGGTGTTGATGCCGAGCCGGCGGCCGGACTGCGCGATATTGATCTCGTTCCACAGCGCGGATTCGATCAGCACGTCGGTGGTGTCGTCGGAGCAGCCGGAGGCTTCGCCGCCCATGATGCCGGCGAGCGATTCGACGCCGTGGGCGTCGGCGATGACGCAGACGTTGGGGTCGAGCGTGTAGCTGCGGCCGTCGAGCGCCAGCAGCGTCTCGCCGTCCTTGGCGCGGCGCACGACGAGATCGCCCGAGACCTTGGCGGCGTCGAACACGTGCAGCGGGCGCGAGCGGTCGAAGGTCAGGAAGTTGGTGATGTCGACCAGCGCGTTGATCGGGCGCAGCCCGATCGCGGTGAGCCGCTGCTGCAGCCAGTCCGGCGACGGGCCGTTCTTGACGCCGCGCACCAGCCGCAGCGCGAAGCCGGGGCAGAGCTTGTCGTCTTCGACGCTGACCTTCACCGGGCAGGGGAAGTCGCCCTTGATCGGCTTGATCGACGGGTTCTTGAACTTGCCCATGCCGGCGGCGGCGAGATCGCGGGCGATGCCGGAAATGCCGGCGCAGTCCTGCCGGTTCGGCGTCAGATTGATGTCGAGCACCGGATCGCCGAGCCCGGCCCATTCTGCAAAGCCCTGGCCGATCGGCGCATCCGCCGGCAGCTCGATGATGCCGTCGTGGTCCTCGGAGAGCTCAAGCTCGGCGGCCGAGCACAGCATGCCGCGGCTCTCGACGCCGCGGATGTTGCCGATGCCCAGCGTGATGGCCTTGGCCGGAATGAAGGTGCCGGGCGGCGCGAACACGGTGACGAGGCCGGCGCGCGCATTCGGGGCGCCGCACACCACCTGCACGGGCGCGCCCGCGCCGGTGTCGACGCTGCAGACCTGCAGCTTGTCGGCGTTGGGATGCTTCTCGGCGGTCAGCACCAAGGCGATGGTGAACGGCGCCAGCGCCTTGGCCTTGTCTTCGATGCCCTCGACCTCGAGCCCGATCATGGTGAGCTTGTCGGCGAGCGCGTCGAGCTGCTCGTCGGTGTCGAGATGGTCTTTCAGCCAGGAGAGGGTGAGTTTCATCGGGTGTGACTTCCGTCTGGCGCTGTGCGTGTGTCGTGCTGAAATGAAGGACTGCGACCCGCATCGCCCTCACCCCAACCCTCTCCCGCAAGCGGGAGAGGGGGCGCGTCGTGCCGGATGGAGGGGGCGCGTGTCATGCTGTTAGTCCGCATCGTCCGTTGAATGACGCTGCTTTGAAGTTGTTTGGTCAGGTCGCTGCTTGGCCTCGCGCGCGGCGCGCTCCCTCTCCCGCTTGCGGGAGAGGGTTGGGGTGAGGGCCCTTGCCGCTAGCTCGGTCGCGATGCTCTGCAACACCCCGTCACGATTACTCATCACGTCGGCATTGCTAAAGCGAATCACCCGAAAGCCGCGCGCCTCGATCGCCGCCGTGCGGGCCGCGTCAGCGCGCTCGGCAGCGTCCGCAAAATGCTGACCGCCGTCGATCTCGACCACCAGCTTCACCGAATGGCAGGCAAAGTCGGCGATGAACGGCCCGATCGGCACCTGGCGCTTGAACGAAAACCCACCGAGGCGCTTGTCGCGCAGCTCGCCCCACATCAGCCGCTCGGCGTCGGTCGACTTCTTCCGCAACTCGCGCGCATGGCGGCGCAGGCTGGGCGACACTTTCCAGGTCGGCTGCTTCGAATCGTCCATCGCAAGCTCCGTCCCCGTGTCGCCCTCACCCCGACCCTCTCCCGCAAGCGGGAGAGGGAGCGCGTCGTGCGGTGTTGCAGGGCTTTGAATCATCTCAACTACAAATCTTTCTCAACTGACAGCGCCTGCGTTCAGGCGATCAATCCCGACAGCCGCGGCCTGCCCCCTCTCCCGCTTGCGGGAGAGGGCTGGGGTGAGGGCGACGCTTGTCGCAGCCTCCACGTCCAGCACAACACAGACAGCGCCTGCGAGTACCAAGCTCACGAACTCAATCCGCCCGCCAGCGTCGGGATATCCAGCGGCTTGAAGCCGTAATGATTCAGCCAGCGCGAATCGGCTTCGAACAATTGCCGCAGATCGCTCATGCCGTATTTCAGCATCGCGATGCGGTCGATGCCCATGCCCCAGGCGAAGCCCTGATAGACGTCGGGATCGAGGCCGCAGGCGGTGAGCACGTTGGGGTGCACCATGCCGCAGCCGAGAATCTCCAGCCAGTCCTCGCCCTCGCCGAAGCGGATCTCGTCCTTGCCGCGGCGGCACTGGATGTCGACTTCCAGCGACGGCTCGGTGAACGGGAAGAACGACGGCCGGAACCGCATATTGACGTTGTCGACCTCGAAGAACGCCTTGCAGAATTCGTGCAGGATCCACTTCAGATGACCGAGGTGGCTGCCCTTGTCGATGACGAGACCCTCGACCTGATGGAACATCGGCGTGTGGGTCTGGTCAGAGTCGCTGCGATAGGTGCGGCCCGGACAGATCACGCGGATCGGCGGCTTCTGGCTCAGCATGGTGCGGACCTGCACCGGCGAGGTGTGGGTGCGCAGCAGCAGGCGCGAGCCGTCGTCCTTCGGGTTGAAGTAGAAGGTGTCGTGCATCTCGCGGGCCGGATGGCCCTCGGGGAAGTTCAGCTTGGTGAAGTTGTAGTCGTCGGTCTCGATGTCCGGACCTTCGGCGATGGCGAAACCCATGTCGGCGAAGATCGCGGTGAGTTCGTCCCAGACCTGGCTGAGCGGATGAATCCGGCCGGCTTCGGCGAGCGGTTCACGCAGCGGCAGGGTGACGTCGATGGTCTCGGCGGCGAGCTTGGCGTCGAGCGCGGCGGCCTTCAGCACGTCGCGCCGCGCGGCCAGCGCCTGCGTCACCGCATCCTTGGCGAGATTGATCGCCGCGCCCTCGGTCTTGCGCTGCTCGGGGTCCATCTTGCCGAGCGTGGCGAGCAGCGCCGAGACGGAGCCCTTCTTGCCGAGCGCGGCGACGCGCACCGCTTCCAGCGCGGCCTCGTCGGAGGCCGCGGCGATGTCGGAGAGGATTTGAGATTGCAGAGTCGAAAGGTCGGTCATGGCGATCCTTCTCGGATGCAGAACCGGCCTCTCGTCCGTCATGCCCGGGCTTGTCCCGGGCATCCACGCCTTGCGGCGTGGCCAACAGAAAAGACGTGGATGGCCGGGACGAGCCCGGCCATGACGAATTCACTGCGTGCACAGACAGGCGCGACCGGGGACGCCTGTTGTGAGACGACCTCAGGCCGCGAGCGCGGCCTTGGCCTTCTCGGCGATCGCCTGGAACGCTGCCGGTTCGGTGATGGCGAGGTCCGACAGCACCTTGCGGTCGACGACGATGCCGGACTTCGACAGGCCGTTGATGAACACGCTGTAGGTCATGCCGAACGGGCGCACCGCGGCGTTGATGCGCTGGATCCACAGCGCGCGGAACGTCCGCTTCTTGCGCTTGCGGTCGCGGAAGGCGTATTGGCCGGCCTTGTCGACCGCGGCCTTGGCGGCGCGGATGGTGTTCTTGCGGCGGCCGCGGAAACCCTTGGCGGCCTTGTAGACTTTCTTATGCTTGGCGTGAGCCGTCACACCGCGTTTGACGCGAGCCATGACTGATCTCCTTCATCTGAAATTGGTTTGCTTGGCCGCGCGGACGCGGCCCGATGAGGCTGCCGCGCAGAGGCGCGGCGTGAACGGTCAGGCGTTCGGCAAGAAATACTTCTTGATGTTGTCGCCGTCGGTCTTGAAGATCACGCGGGTGCCGCGAAGCTGACGGATCTGCTTCTTGGTGCGCTTGATCATGCCGTGGCGCTTGCCGCGCTGGGCGGACATCACCTTGCCGGTGGCGGTGACTTTGAAGCGCTTTTTGGCGCCCGATTTGGTCTTCAGCTTGGGCATTTGGCTCTCCTATGCCACGCGCAAAACGCGCCGGTGAGGCGCTGCGCAGGCTCAAAATGCTCGTTAGAGCGTTGAAGTTGCTCGATTTATTCTCTCGCGAGAAAAACCGGCAGGCTCATCGCCACGGCAGCCCTTGATCAGCCGGGCGACGAAGGTTGCGCTTATGGCAGAGCGCGGCCGGATTGGCAACGCATAACGCCGGCGATCGCGTGCCGGCGCGCTCGGCTCGGCGGCGGAAATTGCGGCGCGCAGCCGAACCTTTCGGCGCATCGCCACGTCGCATCATCCGTAGACAGTTTGCGTCGACACCTCTTATCGGCAGGCGCAGGATCGCAGCATCCGCGCCGCGGCCGGCAAGGTCGGTACCGGCCGGTCGTAGGTTCAGCTTCGGAGATGATCATGACGTCCTCAGCCTGCTCTCATTCCGGACCGCCCAACCGCGGCATTGCTCGGACCGGCCTGTTGGCCGCCGCAGCCGTCCTGGCTCTGGCACTCGTGGCCGTGTCCGGCGACGCCGAGGCGGCGAAGCGGCGCGCTTCCGTCGGGCATTTCGACGGCACCTGGAACGTGGTGTTCGCCACCCGGGCCGGCAATTGCAGCCCGACCTACAGCGCGCCGTTCGCCGTGCAGGGCCGCCGCGTCGCCTCGGCCGGCGGCGGCAAGGTCACGGGCGGCATCACCGGGGGCGGCAATGTCGCGGTCCGGCTGTCGGTCGGCGCTTCGGTCGCCAATGGCCGCGGCCGTCTGTCGGGCAATTCGGGCACCGGGATCTGGAGCGGCCTGATCCAGGGCGACCGCTGCCGCGGCGTCTGGCAGGCGACGCGGGGCTGAGGCCCGAACGCGGTCGCCGCGAGCATCAACCCTCCCCCTCCAGGGGAGGGTAAAGAGAGCGCCGCCGCAATCCTCGACATCAGGGTGAGGGTGGGGGCGATGCGAGCACGGCCCTCATTGCGGGCGAACGCTATCGCCCGAACAGCCGGTCCATCAGCCAGCCGTCGAGGCCGCTGTCGGCTTCGGGGCGGACATTGGCGCGGGCGGGCTGCGGGCGAGCGGCGCCGGAAGCCGCAGGGATGTTGACGATCTGGGTTTCGCCGCGCGGGCCGGCCTGCGCGATGGTGCCGCCGGCGGAGGGGCTGCCTGCGACCAGCGGGCCGCCGCTCCAGCCGCCGCCGGGTAGCGGCTGCGGCGCGGTGCCTTTCAGCGCCTCGCGCATGAAGCGGGTCCAGACGTCGACCGGCAGGCCGCCGCCGGTCGCCTTCCGGGTCGGCGAATTGTCGTCATTGCCGAGCCAGACGCCGGTGACCAGCGTCCCGGTGTAGCCGATGAACCAGGCGTCGCGGAAATCCTGGCTGGTGCCGGTCTTGCCGGCGGCGGTCCAGCCCGGAACGTCGGCCTTCTTCGCGGTGCCGGACTGCAGCGTCTCCCGCATCATGGTGTTCATCATCGCCACCGCACGGGCATCGACGACGCGGTTCGGCGGATCGTTCGGCCGGGCATACAGCAGCTTGTTGCCGCTCGCGGTGCGGATCCGGTCGACGACATGCGGCGACGCCGCCAGCCCGCCATTGGCGAAAGGCGCATAGGCGCCGACCAGCTCCAGCACCGACACTTCCGAGGTGCCGAGCGCGATCGAGGCGTTGGCCTCGAGCTTGGAGGCGATGCCGAGCCGGTGCGCGGTGCGCACCACGTTCTTCGGCCCGACCTCGAGCCCGAGCCGCACCGCCACGGTGTTGAGCGACATCGACAGCGCCTGGGTCAGCGTCACCGAGCCGAAGTACTCATGGGTGTAATTCTCCGGCCGCCAGCCCTTGACGTCGAGCGGCGCGTCCTGCCGGATCGTCTCCGGCGTCAGCCCGGCCTCGATCGCCGTGAGATACACGAACGGCTTGAATGCCGAGCCCGGCTGCCGCTTGGCGGTGACGGCGCGGTTGAACTGGCTCTCGGCGTAGTTGCGGCCGCCGATCATCGCCCGCACCGCGCCGTCCGGCGTCATCGCCACCAGCGCGCCTTGCGAGACCTTGAACTTGACGCTCTTGGCGGCGAGTTCGTCGATGATCGCGGCTTCGGCTTCCGCCTGCAGCTTCGGATCGATCGAGGTCTCCACCACGATCGACTGATCGATCTGTCCGACCAGGTCGTCGAGCACCTCGCCGATCCAGTCGGCGACGTAGTTGATGGTGCCGGCGCCGGTCGGCTTGACGGTGTAGACCGGGTTGGCGATCGCGGTGCGGGCCTGCTTGTCGGTGATGAAATCGGCGTCGGCCATTGCGGCGAGCACCAGCTGGGCGCGCTTCTCGGCGCCCTCCGGATTGCGGTTCGGCGCCAGCCGCGACGGCGATTTGACCAGGCCGGCGAGCATCGCCGCCTCGACCAGGGTGACGTCCTTGGCCGACTTGCCGAAATATTTCTGCGACGCCGCCTCGATGCCGTAGGCGCCGGAGCCGAAATACACCCGGTTGAGATACAGTTCGAGAATCTCCGCCTTGGAATGCTTGCGCTCCAGCCACAGCGCCAGTTCGACCTCCTGCAGCTTGCGCATCAGGGTGCGGTCCTGGGTCAGGAACAGGTTCTTGGCGAGCTGCTGGGTGAGCGTCGAGCCGCCCTGCGACACGCCGCGATGCAGCACATTGGCGATCGCGGCGCGGCCGATGCCGATCGGATCGACGCCGAAATGCTGATAGAAGCGCCGGTCCTCGATGGCGATGAAAGCCTTCGGCAGATAAGGCGGCAATTCCTTCAGCGCCACATTGGTGCCGGCCATCTCGCCGCGCACCGCGAGCTGACTGCCATCGGCGGCGACGATGGTAATGGTCGGCGGTCGCTTCGGAATTTCCAGCGACTGGATCGGCGGCAGATGCGCGCCGACCCAGACCATCAGCCCGACCACCGCCAGCACCGCCCAGATGCCGGCGACGGCGGTCCAGTACACGGTGCGGGTGACGAGGCGGCGCAGTCCGCCTTTGCTGCGGGATTTTCCGCGCGGCTTGCGCGACCCGCCGCCGCCCGAGGATCTGGCGGGTTGCGCTTTGGCAGCTCTGGGCTTTTTCGGCCGGTCGTCGTCGGCCACGCTGATCCGGTCCTGCGGGTTGAGGCGCAGGCCGGACAGCGAGTCGGCCAAGCCGAATTTCGGCTCCCGCCGTTCGCCGGCTTTCTTCTTGCCCACCGCCATTCGCAACGCCCACGCCGACCGATGCGGGACCGTAACGGAGTGGGTTTAAGGCCCGGTAAAGCGATGGTTAAGGTCGGGTTCCAAGGTTCCGGCGAAGTCGTCGACAGTTCGACGGGCCCGCTTGAGGCATCTCAAGCGTCGTTTCCTGCGGCCTGCGATAGATCGCCGCCAGCGAGCCACGACGAGAGCGACTGATGAGCCGGGTACTGAAGACCGCCGAGGAGATCGAAATCCTGCTGCTGCAAGACGTCCGCCAGCAGCGCCATTGCGACAAGGTCGAGGCGATCCGGATCTGCCCGTGTCCGCCCGACGACGACAGCAACGGCGCCAATTGGAAAGTGGCCTCGGTCGACCCCGGCCAGGCCAGCCGCGAATTCGCCGGCGCCGCGGTGATGATCGCGATGGACCGGCTGCAGCGCGAGGTCAGCGTCGGTTCCGAGGGCTGAGCTTGCCGGGGGACGAGCCTGCGACAGCGACGGCCGGCGCGCCTCAGTGATAATCGCGCCGGGGCGGGGCGATTCCCATCTCGCCCATCAGCCAGCTCTTCATCTTGGCGCGGCTGGCGAAGCGCTTGGCTTCCTGCAGCAGCTCCTCGCGCTCGTCGCCCTCCGGCGTCAGCGCCGCCTCGATGTATTTGGCGACCGCGAGTTCCTCGAGCTGTTCGACGGTAAAGTAGCGACTGGGTTCTGCTCTCATCGTGATTTCGCCGCGCGCCGCGGCGCTCCCGAAGTCGTCCACATCCAGCATGTCTGCTGAGAACTCATTCGACGACGATTCGAGCGCAGCTGTCTGTCACGTTTTGCTCTGCGCGTGGAGAGCTCCACTTGAACCAACGATCAAGATCAATGATTGGGTTACCGATTAGTTGTGCGTAGTTCTACGCGCTCTTGCGAGGATCCGACCGGGTCGCGGCCGGAACTCCGCGTGGCGGTCCCGGGCTGCGGCGCGCATCGGCTGCGACGCCGCGCCCGGGATTTCTTCGTGCGGAATTCGCGCCGGCTCACATCGCGGCGTCGTCCTCAATGATCGGGCCGAACAGCTCCCAGCGCTCGCCGTTGAACTTCATCATCCGCAACTGCTTGTTGACGCGGAAGTCGGTCGGCGAGGTATTGATCGACATGCCCGGCAGCGACAGGTCGAGCGTGACGTTCTTCAGATTGGCGGCCTGCTTCATGATGTTGTCGCGGGTGAGATTGTCGCCGCACTGCTTCAGGATGGTGATCAGCAGCTCCGCGGTGGAATAGCCGTAGCTGTTGACGGTGTTCATCTTGTCGCCCTCGGGATAGTACTTGTCCATGAAGGCGAAGTACTTCTTCACGCCCGGGTCGTCGGCCCATTGCGGGTCGGCGGGGTCCTTGCCGTAATTGACGCTGATGATGCCCTTGGAGATGTCGAGGCCGGCGGGCTTCAGCGTCGCCGACACCGGGCTGGCGTTGATGTCGAGGATGTGCACCGGATTCCAGCCGAGATCGGCGACTTTCTTGATCGCCTGCGCGGCGAAGCGCGGCGTCGATGCGTCGTACAGCAGCGTGGCGCCGGCGGATTTCAGCTTGACGATCTGCGAGTCGACGGTCGGGTCGGTGAGTTCATAGGACGTCTCCGCCACGATCATCTTGTCGGCCTTGTCGCCGAGGCCGGCCCGCAGGCCGGTGACGTAGTCGCGGCCGAGATCGTCGTTCTGGAACAGCACGCCGATCTTGGCGTCGGGGTGGTTCTTCAGGATGTAGCGCGCGTAGATCCGACCCTCGGTCTGGTAGTTCGGGTTGTAGCCCATCGTCCAGGGGAAATTCTTCGGATCGGTGAACCGTGTCGCGCCGGTCGCCGCGAGCAGTTGCGGCACCTTCTTCTGGTTGAGATATTTCTGCACCGCGGCGTTGGACGGGGTGCCGATGATCTGGAAGGTCAGCAGCACCTCGTCGCTTTCGACCAGCTTGCGCACCTGCTCGACCGCTTTCGGCGGCGAATAGGCGTCGTCGTACTGGATCAGGTTGATCTTGCGGCCGTTGATGCCGCCGGCATCGTTGATCATCCGCATATAGGCCGCCTGGGTCTTGCCGATGCCCGCATAGGCCGAGGCGGGACCGGAGAACGGCACGGTCTGGCCGATCTTGATCTCGGTATCGGTGGCGCCGGTGTCGTATTTCTTCTGTGCCGCAGCCGGGGCGGCAGTGAGCACAATCGCAGCAACAGCCGCCGTGGCGGCCTGAATCAGGCTCTTCATCGGTCGTCGACTCCCTGTGGCTCGTGACCGGCGGTCTTCTGCGAGCCGCCGTTGGCAGGGAGTGTGGATCAGCACCGCTGCGCTGGCAATGGCGCCGTCGTCGCGGATCGGAGGGCGCAGATCGCGCGTGCGGTGCAACTAAGCCCGCGCCAGCCAGACCAGTATCAGCGCCAGCGCTGCCGGGGCGGCCTGCACATAAAGGATGCGTTTGCTGACGCTCCAGCCGCCATATAGTCCGGCGACGATCACGCAGCCGAGGAAGAACGTCGCGAGCTGCAGCGCGACGACGGGATCGGGATGCAGCAGGCTCCAGATCAGGCCGGCGGCGAGAAAGCCGTTGTAGAGGCCCTGATTGGCGGCCAGGACGGCGGAGCTGGCCGCCTTCTCGGGCGTGTTGCGGAAGGTCTTCAGCCCGAGCGGCCGGGTCCAGAGAAACATCTCGAGGATCAGGAAATAGACGTGCAGCGCCGCGACCAGCGCGATCAGGGTGTTGGCGACGGCATTCACGCGAAATCTCCGAATGCAGACAACAGGGGCAGCCGCGTGATAGTAGCACGGCCAACACGGGGCAACGCAACGGGGAGGGGTGAATGAGCGGGCATATCGATCCGACCAAGGAGGTGTTCGCGCAGTTTCGCGACAACGACCGGGAGGGGCCGATCCACATGCTCAATCTGGTGCGGCTGAAGCCGCGTGCCGCCTACCCGGACGGCCGCGCGGCGAGTGGAGCGGAAGCCTATGCGGCCTATGGCCGTGAGTCGCAGCCGGTGTTTTCGCGGCTCGGCGGCAAGGTGGTCTGGCAGGGTGCGTTCGAGCTGATGCTGATCGGTCCGCAGCAGGAGCACTGGGACCACGTCTTCATCGCCGAGTATCCGAGCGTGGCGGCGTTCGTCGAGATGATCCGAGATCCGGCGTATCGCGAGGCGGTGAAGCACCGCCAGGCTGCGGTCGAAGATTCCCGGCTGATCCGCCTGAAGCCGTTGCCGGCGGGCGGCGGCTTCGGCCAGATTCCGGACTAGCTCCGAGGCGCCATCGCGGCGCATTGCGCCGCCGCGGGGCTCAACACTAGACCATCGGCGATTCCGGCTCGATTCGGTGGCGCGCGTTGCGTCCATCGTATAGCGTGCCGGCGCCGATTGCGATCAATCGGCGGGGGAAGCGGCGCATGCGGCTGTCGGTGCGTCTGACGTTGGCGATGACGGCACTTGTGCTCTGTGCGGTGGCGGCGGTCGGCGTTCTGGCCTACTACAATATCGGTCGCGCCGTGGTGCCGGCCGAACTCACGCGTCTCGCCGGTCAGGCTAAGGCGCGGCTGGGCGCGTTCGATTCGATCCTCCGGGTGCTGCACAACGAGATTCTCGCCGCGCGGACGCTGCCGGGGCATCAGGGTATCGTTCGGGCCGTCCTCAATGGCGGCGTCGATCCGCAGGATCACTTCACTTCGGCGAAGTGGCTCAGCCATCTCGGCGACGTCTATGCCGGCCAGATGAGCGTCAAGCCGAGTATCGTCCGGTTCAGCCTGATCGGCGTCGCCGATGGCGGACGCGAATTGCTCAGCGTCGACCGCGCCGGACCGGACGGCGACATTCGCGTCGTGCCGGCCGACGAACTCGAGCGCGTCGGCGATGATGAACTGTTCGAGCGGACGCTGGCGCTGCCGCCCGAGCAGGATGTCTACGCTTCGCCGATCCGCGCCGGCCCGGGCCGCCACGGTGACACCGCGCCGGTGCCGATGATCTCGATTTCGGCGTTGCTGCGGGCGCCGTCGGGCGCGCCGTTCGGCGTGCTCGTGCTCGACTTCGACTTGCGGCCGACCTTCGAGCGGATCCGCGCCGCGCTCGACGACACCACCAAGGTGTATTTCGTCGGTGCCGATGGGCGCTATCTGCTGGATCTGCTCGACGGCCGGGTGACGCCGTCGGGCCAGACCGGCCGCTGGCAGGACGATTACCCCGATCTGGCGAAGGCGCTGGCCGACAAGCAAGGCACCGCCACGGTGCTCACCGCGCCCGACGGCAAGCGGGTCGGAGCGGCGATCGTGACCGCGCCGCTGGTCGGCGGCCTGCGCGTCGGCGTGATCGAGACCCAGGATTTCAGGAAGATCATCGCGCCGGCAACGGCGCTGGAGAACACCAGCATCACGGTCGCATTGGTTGCCGCTCTGGTGGCCGTGCTGCTGTCGGCGCTGCTGTCGCGGTCGCTCGCCAGGCCCGTGGCGCAGATCACCGCCGCGGTCGCCGGTTTCACCCGGAGCGGACGGCTCGCCTTGCCGACCGGGCTGAGCGGCGAACCCAAGATCCTGGCCGCCGCTTTCGCCCAGATGGTCGAGGAGATCGACAAGGCGACCGCGGCGCTGCGCGCCAAGTCGGAAGTGCTCGACAAGACCATCGCCAGCATGGCCGACGCCGTGCTGGTGATCGACGCCGAGGGGCGCCGGGTGTTCGCCAATCCGCCCGCCAACGCGATCTTCGGTGATTTCCGGGACATCGGATCGGAGACGTGGAGACGCGAGTATCAGCGCTTCCGGGCCGACGGCGTGACACCGATGGCGGAGACGGAATGCCCCGCGCGCCGCGCCTCCCAGGGCGAGGGGTTCGACAATGTCGAGATCGGCATCAGGCGCGACGGCGGGCCGCTGCTGCAACTTGCCGCCAGCGCGCGCACGATGCAGAAGGCCGATGGGAGTTTCGACGGCGCCGTGATCGTCTATCGCAACGTCACCGCGCTGAAGGAGACCGAGCGGCAACTGCGCCAGGCACAGAAGATGCAGGCGATCGGCCAGCTCACCGGCGGCGTCGCGCACGATCTCAACAACATCCTCACGGTGCTGACCGGCGGGATCGAGATCCTCGCCGAAGGCGTCAGCGACCGCCCGGCGCTCAGGGACGTGGCGCTGATGGTCGATCAGGCGGTGACCCGCGCCAGCGACCTGACCAACGGGCTGCTGTCGTTCGCGCGCAAGCAGCCGCTGCAGCCGCGCAGCATCGACGTCAACGCACTGATGCAGGAAACCGCGCGGCTGCTGCGCTCGACGCTCGGCGGCGACATCGAGGTCGAATTCGAGCCCGCGCCCGGCCTGCGCCCGGCGCTGGCCGACTCGTCGCAGCTCTCCAGCGCCCTGATCAATCTGGCGATCAACGCTCGCGACGCGATGCCGCGCGGCGGCACATTGCGGCTCGCGGCCGGCAACGCCGATCTCGACCAGCGCTACGCCGATCAGCACGACGAAGTCGTCGCCGGGCGCTACGTCGTGCTGGCGGTGACCGACACCGGCATCGGCATTCCGGCCGCGATCCGCGACCGGGTGTTCGAGCCGTTCTTCACGACGAAGGCGGTCGGCGAAGGCACCGGGCTCGGGCTCAGCATGGTGTACGGCTTCGTCAAGCAGTCCAATGGCCACATCGAGATCAGCAGCAACGAGGGCGCAGGCACCACGGTCCGGCTGTATCTGCCCTGCGCCGCGGCGCAGGACGATGCCGCCGATGCCGACGCTCCGCGGCAGGCGCAAGGCGGGCGCGAGACCATTCTGGTGGTCGAGGACGATGTGCTGGTGCGCAGCTATGTGATGACCGATCTGGCCGGGCTCGGCTACACCGCCCATGGCGCCGCCACCGCCGCGGAGGCGATGGTGCTGGTGTACGACGAACTCGAATTCGATCTGCTGTTCACCGACGTGATGCTGTCGGGCGGCATCGACGGCCGGCAGCTCGCCGATGCGCTGCGCAAACACCGTCCCGGCCTCAAGGTGCTGTTCACCTCCGGCTACAGCGGCGGCGCCTCGCGGCCGCAGGCCGACCGCACGGACGGATCCCTGATGCTGGCGAAGCCCTACCGCCGCGCCGAACTGGCGCGGATGCTGCGGCTCGCGCTCGACGGCGAGGCCGCATCCGCGCCGGCGAACGACGGCGACGTCCGCTTGCGCGGCACGTAGGGCATCGCGTCAGGCCCGCGCCGGCGCGAAGCGGTGGCTCAGGCGGAAGCCGTCGCGGATGTTGAGGCCGAGCAGCGCCAGGTTGATCGCGCCGGCGATGAGCTCGATCGCCTGCACCACGGTGAAGGTCTGGTCGAACAGCCCGGCGGCGGCGCGCTGCTGCAGGAAGATCGCGCACGGCACCAGCACCACGATGCCGTTGAAGGCGATCACCGGCATCCGCTTGCGCTTGCGCGCGATGTCGGGGTGCTGCGATTTGCCGCCGAGCCTGAAGCCGCTGGCGCCGGCCAGCGCGATTGCCGGCACCAGCAGCACCAGGCCCCACAGGATCGCGCGCTTGACCGCCGCGATGCTGGCCTGGTCGCCGCCGAGTTCGACGACCACGGTCGACAGCCAGAAGCAGAGGATGGTGACGAAGGCGATGATCCCGGCAACCGGGTGAAGCGTCCTGATCATGCTGAACTCCCGTTTTCGGATTGATCTTCCAGCCGGCCCCGCAGGGCCGCGAGGTTGTCGATGGTCTTGCGAAGGTCGCGGGCGGCGAGCCCGCCCGCCATCGCGTCGGCGACCGGCCGCCACAAGTCGGTGGCGCGGGCGAAGGCGCGCTCGCCGCGCGGCGTCATCACCACCAGCTTGGCGCGCTTGTGCGCCGGGTTGGCTTCGAAGCCGACCAGGCCGGCCTCGGCCAATTCGTCGACGATGCGCTGCACCGACTGGCGGGCGAGACCCATATTGTCGGCGAGCCGCGCCACCGAAAACGTGCCGCGGCCATGCGCGATCGAGCCCAGCACCTGCCAGCGCGCGCTGCTGAGGCCGAGCGGCTTCACCAGTGCGTCGCCGAACCGGATCAACGCGCCGTTGAGCCGGAAGACTTCCAGCACCAGCGCATTGGCGGGGTGGTCAAAGGGGGCGTGAGCTTCATCAGTCATGACAGTATACTGCCAAAATGGCAGCATACTGTCAATATGTCGTGCCGGCGCGGAAAACCGCATCGGCGCACGGCTTCCTGCGGCCGCGTGCGGCGCCGCCGTCGCGACGCTCGGTCTGGTGATCTCGGTCGATGTCAGAGGACGATGCGGCGAACCGGCTTGCCGGCCCGCCCGGCTCACGCCGCCGGCTGTTGCTCCGCGTCGCCATTGGCGAGCAGGTGAACCAGCGCGCGCTTGATCGCGGCCTGCCGGGTCGGCGCGGTGATCTGGGCGCCGAGCAGATCGGTGACGTAGAACACGTCGCGGGCGCGTTCGCCGAAGGTGGCGACATGCGCCGAGGCGATGTTGAGGTTCAGCTTCGAGATCGCGGTGGTGAGCTGATACAGCAGGCCGGGGCGGTCGAGGCCACTGACCTCGATCACGGTGTAGCGGTCCGACCAATTGTTATTGATCGAGACTTCCGGCTCGACCACGAAGGCGCGCAGCTTGGCGCGGCCGTTGGTGGCGCGCCGCGCCACCGCTTCGGGCAGCCGCAGCTTGCCTTCCAGCACTTCCTCGATCATCTCGCCGATCCGCGTCGCGCGGCGGCCCTCGTCCTCGTCGCGATCGTATTCGCGGCTGATCGAGATGGTGTCGAGCGCGCGGCCGTCGGTGGTGGTGTAGATCTGGGCGTCGACGATGTTGGCGCCGGCCGAGGCGCAGGCGCCGGCGATGATCGACAGCAGCCAGGGATGGTCGACCGCCAGGATCGTCAGTTCGGTGACGCCGCGCGCCTCGTCGAAGCCGACATTGACCGCGAGCTTGTGGCCGGCCTGTTCGGAGGCGCGCAGGAAGCGGGCGTGGCGGATCTTGCGCGCCAGCTCGACCTTGAGCCAGTACGCCGGGTAGTGCCGCGCCACGTAGGCGTCGAGCTCGGCCGCCGGCCATTCGGTGAAATTGGCGCGGAATTCCGCCTGCGCGCCGCGGATGCGCTCGGCGCGGTTGACCTCGGAGAAGCCGCCGGTCAGCACCGGCTCGGTCTCGTAATACAGCGTGCGCAACAGCTGCGCCTTCCAGCCGTTCCAGACGCCCGGGCCGACGCCGCGAATGTCGGCGGTGGTGAGGATGGTCAAGAGCTTCATCTGCTCGACCGACTCGACCACGGCGGCGAAATTCTCGATGGTCTTGCGGTCCGACAGGTCGCGTGATTGCGCCACGGTGGACATCACCAGATGCTTGTCGATCAGCCAGGCGATCAGTTCGGTGTCGGCGGCGTTGAAGCCGAACCGCGGGCACAGCCGCCGCGCCACCTTGGCGCCGGCGGTGGAGTGGTCCTCCGGCTGGCCCTTGGCGATGTCGTGCAGCAGCACCGCGACATACAGCACCGCACGGTGGTCGGGGCGGATCTTGCGGATCAGGTCGGACGACAGGATGAACTCGTCGTTGCCGCCGCGCTCGATCTCCTGGAGGTTGCCGACACAGCGCAGCAGATGCTCGTCCACCGTGTAGCTGTGATACATGTTGAACTGCATCATCGAGACGATGCGGCCGAAGGCGCGGATGAAGCGGCCGAGCACGCCGGTCTCGTTCATCCGCCGCAGCACCTGTTCGGCATTGTCCGAGGTCAGGATCTCGATGAACAGTCGATTGGCCTCGGGATCGTCGCGGAGCTGGGCGTTGATCAGTGCCAGCGAGCGCGTCACCGTCCGCATCGCGTCGGGATGGAAGGCGAGGTTGTTCTTCTGCGCCAACCGGAAGATCCGGATCAGATTGACCGGGTCGTGCTTGAACACGTCCGGCATCGCGCAATTGATGCGGTTGTTGTCGATGACGAAGTCGTCGCTCTCGGGTACCCGGCGTCGCGTCGCGCCGGGCCGCAGCCGCGCCATCATCCGCGACAGCGCCGGCGCCGGCTTGGCCTGCTGGTCCTCGAGCTTGGCGCACAGGATAGCGGTCAGATTGCCGACCTTCTTGGCGATCAGGAAGTAGTGCTTCATGAAGCGCTCGACGTCCTGCATCCCGGGATGCGAGGTGTAGCCGAGCCGCACGCCGATCTCGCGCTGCAGGTCGAACGACAGCCGCTCCTCGGCGCGCCGCGTCACGAAATGCAGATTGCAGCGCACCGACCAGAGGAAATCCTCGCAGCGGCGGAAGGTGCGGAATTCGATCTGGTCGAACACGCCGTGTTCGAGCAGTTCGCTGGTGCCGCGAACGCGGTAGACGTATTTGGCGATCCAGAACAGCGTGTGCAGGTCGCGCAAGCCGCCCTTGCCGTCCTTGACGTTGGGCTCGACCAGATAGCGCGACTGGCCGGAGCGGCGATGCCGCTCCTCGCGCTCGGCGAGCTTGGCGGTGACGAATTCGGCGGCGGTGCCCTCGACCACTTCCTTGTCGAAGCGGTCGACCAGTTCCTGATACAGCGCCTTGTCGCCGGTCAGGAAGCGGGTTTCCAGGATCGCGGTGCGGATCGTCATGTCGGCCCGGGCCTGACGGATCGACTCGTCGACCGAGCGGGTGGCGTGGCCGACCTTGAGACCGATGTCCCACAGGCAATACAGGATCACCTCGGCGACCTGCTCGCCCCAGGCGGTCTGCTTGTAGGGCAGGATGAACAGCAGATCGATGTCGCTCTCCGGCGCCATCAGGCCGCGGCCGTAGCCGCCGGTGGCGACCACCGACATCCGCTCCGAGCTCGACGGCGTCGGCGAATTGTAAAGATATTGAGTCGCCGCCATGAACAGCAGCCGGATGATCTCGTCCTGGACGAAGCACAGATGCTCGGCACAGCGCCGGCCGTGGCGGTCACGCAGCAACTGCGCCTCGGCCGCCGCGCGGGCCTTGGCGAGTTCGGCCTTCATGAGTTGCGCGAGCGCGGTGCGGAACGTCGGCTCGTTGCCGGCATGCTGCCCGGCCAGCGCCGCGATGTCGGCGGTGATCCGCGTTGTATCGAACCGCTCGTCGGCGGCCGGCCGTTGAGGTGTCACGACTTTGTCCATGCGACTCCGGATATCGGACGCCGCCCGCGCTGTCACGAAATTCCGCGTGATCAGGGCCGAACGGCTGATCGCCCGCCATGCGTCGGTTCGGGCCGGCGGGACGCATGCCAGGTGACAGGCGCCGAATTCCGGCATTAGATACCAGAAAACAGCCAAGGGAGAGACGTCATGGATGCGGCCACGCTGCGCGCCACCCAGGCCCCACTCAAGGAGCGCTTCAAATCCGACCCGGCGGCGGCGCTGATCACGCTGACGGCCAAAGGCGCGGTCGACGGCCCGGGCATCGCCTGCCGGCTCGAGACCGGCCGCGGGCCGGCGCAGGCCGGGCTACATCCGTCGGCCGGCGGCTCCGGGCTCGATCTGTGCTCCGGCGACATGCTGCTGGAGGCGCTGGTGGCCTGTGCGGGGGTGACGCTGAAGACGGTCGCCACCGCGATCGAGTTGCCGCTGACCGATGGCCGCGTCACCGCGGAGGGCGACCTCGACGTGCGCGGCGCGCTCGGCATCGACAAGGACGCGCCGGTCGGCTTCCGCGACATCCGGCTGCGGCTCGAGGTTGCGACCGATGCGCCGCAGGACCAGCTCGACCTGCTGCTGAAGCTCACCGAGCGCTATTGCGTGGTGTACCAGACCATCAAAAACGGCCCGAAGGTCTCGGTGTCGCTCGAGCGGGTGTGAGCGGGGCGCCGTTCGGCGGCAGGTCTATCAACATGTCGTCCCCGCGCAGGCGGGGACCCATACGCCGCAGCCTTGCGATGAGGGCAATGTGGTGGAGACCTCCCTTCAATGGGAAGGCCAGGGGCTATGGGTCCCCGCCTCCGCGGGGACGACTCGGCGCGGCCGGAATTTTTCTTCTCAACGCCATGCGCTTGTGAGACAGGGGTGGGCTCCCGCGCCGCGGGGCCCGTATGAACCTGCCGAAAGCGCTCCGATGTCCAGCAAAGTCTCTCCGCTCGCGCCCACCAACGTTCCCACGCTGCCGGAGCTCGCCGGCGTCCGCCTCGCCACCGCCGCGGCCGGCATCCGCTACAAGAACCGCACCGACGTGCTGCTGGTGGCGCTGGACCCGGGCACCAGTGTCGCGGGCGTGTTCACCACCTCGAAATGTCCGTCGGCGCCGGTCGAATGGTGCCGCGACAACCTCAAGGGCGGCACCGCGCGGGTGCTGGTGGTCAATTCCGGCAATGCCAACGCCTTTACCGGCAAGACCGGCCGCAAGGCGACGACGCTGACCGCCTCGATCGCCGCGAAGGCGACCGGCTGCAAGCCGGCCGAAGTGTTCCTCGCCTCCACCGGGGTGATCGGTGAGCCGCTCGACGCCACCAAGTTCGAGGGCGTGCTCGGCACGCTCGCCGAGACCGCGCAGCCGGGTGGCTGGCTGGATGCCGCGAAAGCGATCATGACCACCGACACCTTCCCCAAGGTCGCGACCAAGACCGTGAAGCTCGGCAAGGCCAAGGTCACGATCAACGGCATGGCCAAGGGCGCCGGCATGATCGCGCCCGACATGGCGACGATGCTGTCGTTCATCTTCACCGACGCGCCGCTGTCGGCGTCGTGCCTGCAGGCGCTGCTCAAGGCCGGCGTCGCCGACACCTTCAATGCGGTGACGATCGACGGCGACACCTCGACAAGCGACACGCTGCTGGCATTCGCCACCGGGGCGGCGGCAAAGAACGGCGCGCCAAAAATTTCGCGGGCCTCCGATCCGCGGCTGACCGCGTTCGTCAAGGCCTTCAACGCGGTGCTGGCCGATCTCGCCGAGCAGGTGGCGCGCGACGGCGAGGGCGCCCGCAAGCTGGTCGAGATCATCGTCGACGGCGCCGTCTCCAAGGCGAGCGCACGAAAGATCGCGCTGTCGATCGCCAATTCGCCGCTGGTCAAGACCGCGATCGCCGGCGAGGACGCCAATTGGGGCCGCGTGGTGATGGCGGTCGGCAAGGCCGGCGAGCCGGCCGATCGCGACAAGCTCTCGATTGCGTTCAACGGCATTCGCGTGGCGAAAGCCGGCGCGCGCGACCCGTCCTACGACGAGAAGGAAGTCTCGGCGGCGATGAAGCAGCCGGAAATCCAGATCAAGGTCGGGCTGGGTCTGGGCAAAGGCCGCGACCGGGTGCTGACCTGCGACCTCACCAAGGAATACGTCGCGATCAACGGCGACTACCGGTCGTGATGATCAGTCACCAACCATCCACGTCATTCCGGGGCGCGAGCGCAGCTCGCGAACCCGGAATCCATAACCCCTGCAGGGAGTATGGATTCCGGGCCCGCGCCAAGAGGCGCGTCCCGGAATGACGAAGTCTATCAAGCTCCTCCTCGTCGTCGCCGTCGCGCTGATCGACGCCGACAACCGCGTGCTGATCGCGCAGCGGCCGAAGCACAAGCAGCTCGGCGGGTTGTGGGAATTTCCCGGCGGCAAGGTCGATCCCGGCGAGCGGCCGGAAGCCGCGCTGATCCGCGAACTCGATGAGGAACTCGGCATCACGGTGAAAGAAGCCTGCCTGGCGCCGCTGACCTTCGCCAGCCATGCCTATGAGGACTTTCACCTGCTGATGCCGCTGTATGTCTGCCGGCGCTGGGACGGGCAGGTGATGCCGCGCGAGGGCCAGGAGCTGGCCTGGGTCCGCGCCAACAAGCTGCGCGACTACCCGATGCCGCCGGCCGATATCCCGCTGATCCCGCCGCTGATCGAGCTGCTGATGTAGTTCGTCATGCTGAGGCGCTCGCCCGCAGGGCGAGCCTCGAAGCATGCGCCACACGCGCGGCCTATCCTTCGAGGCTCGCTACGCTCGCGCCTCAGGATGACGCCCAACAAGTAGCAGCGTCATGCGCGGGCTTGACCCGCGCATCCATCACGCTTTCGAAGAAGATGGATTGCCGGGTCAAGCCCGGCAATGACGACTGGTTGGGTACCGTTCCGCAGCGTCCGGGACACAAATAGTTACTTCGTGCCCAGTCGCTTCACCGCCTCCGCCAGACTCGCTTTCGCCGAGCCGGGCTTCAGCGGCTGCTGCTGGCTGTCGTGGGGCGACCAGCCGGACAGCCAGATGATCTCGAAGGTGGCGCGGATGCGGCCGTCGGGGTCGGCGAAGCGCTCGGCGTAGATGTTGGCCATGCGCGCCAGCGTGGCGCGGCGTAGCGGGGTCCTGCGGCGCTCGATCAGCACATTGCCGGCGCCCATCCGCCGCAGGTCCTGCATCAGCGCGAAGGCGTGGTCGTAGCGCACCACCACGCGGTCGACATCGGTGACCGGCAGCGCGAAGCCGGCGCGTTGCAGCAGCGCGCCGAGGTCGCGCAGATCGGCGGTGGGCGCGACATGCGGCGAGACGCCGCCTTCGATCTCGGCCTCGGCGGCCGCGAAGGCCTGGCGCAATTCGGTCAGCGTGTCGCCGCCGGTCAGCGCCGCGAGCAGCAGCCCGTCCGGCTTCAGCGCGCGGCGGATCTGCGCCAGCACGCCGGGCAGATCATTGGCGAATTGCAGCCCCAGCGCCGACACCGCGAGGTCGAGCGAGCCGGGCGCCAGATTGAGCGCCTCGTCGCCGGATGGGTCGATGTCGACATGCCTGACGTTGGGAAAGCGCTCCGCCGGCAGCGCATCGCCGGGCGTCCAGATATCGGCAATCGCATTGAAGTCGCGCAGCACCGCGTGCAACCGCTCGGCCATCTCCTCGGTGATGCGGTCGAGCAGGAACGGCGCGGGGCCGAGCGCACGGGCGCGGGCGAGCCTTGCTGCAAGCAGGCGGCGATCGAACAGGATGGGCGTGGGCTCGGTCATGCGCGGCAGCTAGCGTCACGGACGCCGCCCGGCAAGAGCCGCGCCGGCATCGTCGTCATGCTCAGTTCAGCTTCGAGGCCGCGGCCGGGCTCTGCTGCGAGGCCTCGAACATCTTCAGCACCGCGTCGAGTGCGTTGCGCAGATGCAGCGCGCCGGCCTGGCTGCAACGCAGCCGCGCGGTGGTGACGAATTTCACCTCGACCGAGCCGTCGGACAGCGGGTTCAGCGTGCGCGCGGCGAGTTCGATCTCGACATTGTTGGCCATCACGCCATGCGCCGGCGCGATGTCGAAATAGACGTGCGACGCGGTCGGGATGTCGACGTAATTGATGATGTCGGCGGATTTGTCGTTGGACTCGGACACGGCGATCTCCCGGGTTGCGCGGCGCGTATCGCCCTTGTGCGCCATTCGCGCGCCGGACACTACCCGGTTGTCAGCCTTGACGCCGGTGGGCGCGGCGCTAGCCTCCGGCCATGCAGGTGGAACCTCTCACGGCTCCTGAGGCGACAGCGGGTGGCGGTGGCCTGATGCAGGCCGTCGGCGCGGTCCGCCGGCTGTGGTCGCGCGCGGCGCATCTGGCGCTCGATGTCGCGCTACCGACGCTGTGCGTCGCCTGCCGCGAGCCGGTGGCGGGTGAGGGGCTGTGCCCGCAATGCTGGTCGCAGCTCTCGTTCATCGCGCCGCCTTATTGCGAGAAGCTCGGGATTCCGTTCGTCTATGACCCCGGGCCCGGTATCCTGTCGATGCAGGCGATCGCCGATCCGCCGGCCTATGCCCGCGCCCGCGCCGCGGTGCGCTACGACGAGGTGGCCAAAACGCTGGTGCATGCGCTGAAATTCCACGACCGGATCGATCTGGCGCCGACCATGGGGCGGTGGATGGCGCATGCCGGCGCGCCGCTGCTGGCCGACGCCGATCTGCTGATTCCGGTGCCGCTGCATTGGCGGCGCGGCTTCGCCCGGCGCTACAACCAGTCCGGCGCGCTGGCGCGGGCGATCGGCCGGCAGACGCAATTGCCGGTGGCGATCGAGGCGCTCAAGCGGGTGCGTCCGACCGCGCATCAGATCGGACTGTCGCGGGCGGAACGCGCCGCCAATGTGCAGGGCGCCTTCAAGGTTCCGGCCGAGCGCAAGGCCGAGGTTCAGGGGCGACGGATCGTCCTGGTCGACGACGTGCTGACCTCGGGCGCCACGGTCGATGCCTGCGCCCGGGCGCTGCTGCGGGCGAAGGCCCAATCGGTCGATGTGCTGGTCTTCGCGCGGGTTGTGGACACCCTGAAATCTCCCATATAATCCGCATCTTGCTTCCACCGCCGAGCCCTGGAGCTGCGATGAGTGCTGCGATCGAGATCTTTACGCGTCCCGGCTGCGGCTATTGCAGCGCCGCCAAGTCGCTGCTGAACCGCAAGAAGGCGGCGTTCACCGAATACGACGTCGCGGTCGATCCGGCCCATCGCAAGACCATGGACGCGCGCACCTATCCGGGATCGACCTATCCGCAGATCTTCATCGGCGGCACCCATGTCGGCGGCTGCGACGACCTCTATGCGCTCGATCGCGAAGGCAAGCTGGACGCGCTCTTGGCCGGCGAGAAGGCCACGTCATGACGGAAACCGCGCCCTTCAATGCCGCGCTGGTGCAGATGCGCACCGGGCTCCTGCCCGGGCCGAGCCTCGAGCAGGGGACCAAGCTGATCCGCGAGGCGGCGGCGGCGGGCGCCGACTACGTGCTCACCCCCGAGGTGAGCAACATGATGCAGCTCAACCGCGAGGCTTTGTTCGACCAACTCGCCGACGAGGACAGCGACGTATCGCTGAAGGCCTATCGCGATCTCGCGCGCGAGCTGAAAATTCATCTGCATATCGGCTCGCTGGCGCTGCGCGCGAGCCCGGATCGGGCCGTCAACCGCTCGTTCCTGATCGATCCGTCGGGGACGATTCTGGCGAGCTACGACAAGATCCATATGTTCGACATCGATCTCGGCAATGGCGAGAGCTATCGCGAATCGGCGAACTACCAGCCCGGCGAAACCGCGGTGATCTCCGATCTGCCGTGGGGCCGGATCGGGCTGACGATCTGCTACGATGTGCGCTTCCCGGCGCTGTATCGCGCGCTCGCCGAAGCCGGCGCGTCGTTCATCTCCGTGCCGGCGGCGTTCACCCGGCCGACCGGCGAGGCGCATTGGCACGTGCTGCTGCGGGCGCGGGCCATCGAAAACGGCTGCTTCGTGTTCGCCGCCGCGCAAGGCGGGCTGCACGAGAACAAGCGCGAGACCTACGGCCATTCGCTGATCATCGATCCGTGGGGCGTGGTGCTGGCCGAAGGCGGCGTCGATCCGGGCTTCGTGATGGCGCGGATCGATCCGGCCGAGGTCGGCAAGGCGCGCGGCAAGATCCCGTCGCTGCAGCACGGCCGCCGCTTCACGCTGGTCGACGCCAAAGCGACGCCCGACTATCTGCATCTCGTGCGGGAGCAGACATGATCCGCTACACGCTGCGGTGCGATCGTGGCCACTCGTTCGAGAGCTGGTTCCAGAGCTCGTCGGCTTACGATTCGCAGGTGCGGCGCAAGCTGGTGGAGTGCCCTTCCTGCGGTTCGGTGAAGGTCGAGAAGGCGATCATGGCGCCGCAGATCGTCGGCAAGAAAGGCCGCGGCCGCGCGCCGGAGCCGGTGACGAGCGAACCCGCCGTGGGCGAGGCGTCGGAGCCGATGACTTCGGAGCCGTCGGCGACGCCGCTGATGCTGGCGCAGGAGCGCGAGCTGCGCGCCAAGCTGAAGGAATTGCGCGACCACATCGTCAAGACCGCCGACAATGTCGGCGAGCGCTTCCCCAACGAAGCCCGCAAGATGCATTACGGCGATATCGAGCACCGCCCGATCTTCGGCGAAGCCTCGCCCGCGGAGGCCAAGGCGCTGATCGAGGAAGGCATCGAGGTCGCGCCGCTGCCGGTGCTGCCGGAAGACCGCAATTAGCACCTCCGCCGAAGCCGCTTCGATCTGATCGCGTCCCGCGCTACAAGGGACGAAAGCTGGTCGGCGCAAAGGGAGGAATTCATGTCATCACTCGCGGGCAAGACGCTGTTCATCACCGGGGCCAGCCGCGGCATCGGGCTGGCGATCGCGCTGCGGGCGGCGCGCGACGGCGCCAATGTGGCGATCGCCGCCAAGACCGCCGAGCCGCAGCCCAAGCTGAAGGGCACGATCTACACTGCGGCCGACGAGATCCGCGCCGCCGGCGGGCAGGCGCTGCCGCTGATCTGCGACATCCGCGACGAGGCGCAAGTGATCGCCGCGATCGACAAGACGGTGGCCGAATTCGGCGGCATCGACATCTGCGTCAACAATGCCAGCGCGATCAGCCTGACCAATTCGCAGGCGACCGACATGAAGCGCTACGACCTGATGATGGGCATCAACAGCCGCGGCACCTTCATGGTGTCGAAATACTGCATCCCGCATCTGAAGAAGGCGGCCAACCCGCACATCCTGATGCTGTCGCCGCCGCTCGACATGAAGGCGAAATGGTTCGCGGCCTCGACCGCCTACACCATGGCCAAATTCGGCATGAGCATGGTGGTGCTGGGATTGTCGGGTGAATTGAAGGGCGCGGGAATCGCCGTCAACGCGCTGTGGCCGCGCACCACCATCGCCACCGCCGCGGTCGGCAATCTCTTGGGCGGCGACGCGATGATGCGCGCCAGCCGCACGCCGGAGATCATGGGCGACGCCGCGCACGCGATCCTGACCAAGCCGTCGCGCGACTTCACCGGGCAGTTCTGCATCGACGACAAGGTGCTGTATGAGGCCGGCGTCACCGATTTCGAGCGCTACCGCGTCGATCCGAGCGTGCCATTGATGTCGGATTTCTTCGTGCCGGACGACGACGTGCCCCCGCCCGGCGTCACCGTCGCGTCGCTGCCGGGCGCGAAGGGGTAGGGCATTTTATAGGCGCCGTGCGCGCCCCGAGCACTGCGAACTCCCTCTCCCGCGTGCGGGAGAGGGTTGGGGTGAGGGCGACGCGAGCGGTGGAGTCTCGATTCAGAGAGATCAGGCAGATCGCAAGCGCAGTGCCTGCGGCTTCCCCCACCCCGGCCCTCCCCCGCAAGCGGGAGAGGGGGCAGGCAGTGCTCGCGGCGAGCGACGTGCTGACTTCGCTTGCGGCTACGCCTTGCCGATCTCGTACGGCCCACCCTTTTCCAAGGCACGCTTGTAGGCCGGACGGGCGTGGATGCGGGCGAGCCAGGCTTGGGCGTTCGGGTAGGTCTGGTCGAGCCCGGCGCGGGACGCGGCGGCTTCCAGCGGGAAACTCATCTGGATGTCGGCGGCGGTGAAGTCGGCGCCGGCGAAGTAATCGCTCTTGGCCAGCTCGCTCTCCCAGAACGCCATGTGCTGCTTGAGCTGCGGATCGACGAAGCCGGTCAGCGCGCCGCCGGCGACCAGCTTCACCAGCGGCCGCAGCAGCGCCGGCGCGCGCTGCGGCATCATGGTGAACAGCAGCTTCAGCAGCAGCGGCGACATCGCCGAGCCTTCGGCATAGTGCAGCCAGTAGGTGTAGCGCAGCCGCTCCGGCGTCTTCGGCGGCGGGATCAGCCGGCCGTCGCCATAGGTCTCGACGATGTAGGTGATGATCGCACCCGACTCGGCGACGGTATTGCCGGCGTCGGTGATCACCGGCGATTTGCCGAGTGGGTGCACGGCGCGCAATTCCTTCGGCGCCATCATGTCGGGCTGGCGCTGATAGCGCTTGATCTCGTAGGGCAGGCCGAGCTCCTCGAGCAGCCACAATACCCGTTGCGAACGCGAATTGTTGAGATGGTGGACGGTGATCATGTCTCGATATGTCCGGTTGTGCGCGTCGACGCGCCAGGGCGCCGCCGCAGGGAAGGCCACCCGCCCATAGCAGACTTCGTGCCAGTTCGGCATCACAGTTCCGAAGCCGGTTTCGGTCCCCGGCCCGGGCGGTTCGGCCTGGTCGCGGCCGCGACCCGGTTGATTGCCCGCCGCCGACCCGCTAGGCTGCTATGGCATGACGATGATCATATAAGGCGCGCCGTACGCGCCGCGACCGGGAGTGACCAATGACCCAGCCGGCCCCGCAATTCCTGTTCGATTTCGGCAGCCCCAATGCGTTTCTCAGCCACCGGGCGATCCCGGCGATCGAGCGGCGCATCGGCGTCACATTCGACTACGTCCCGGTGCTGCTCGGCGGCATCTTCAAGGCCACCAACAACAAATCCCCGGCCGAGACGCTGGCCGGCGTCAGGAACAAGCGCGAATTCATGGCGCTGGAGACCGAGCGCTTCCTGAAGCGCTTCGGCGTCACGCCCTATGTGTGGAATCCCAACTTCCCGGTGAACACCCTCAATCTGATGCGCGCCGCGGTTGCGGCGCAGCGCGACGGCGTGTTGGCGCAATATGTCGACGCCGCCTTCCACCACATGTGGGTCGAGCCAAAGAAGATGGACGATCCGCAGATCGCAGCCCAGGCGCTGGCGTCGTCGGGGCTCGATGCGGAAAAGCTGTTCGCCGGCGCGCAGGAGCCGGAGATCAAGGCGAAGCTGATCGCCAACACCGAGGACGCGGTCGCCCGCGGCGTGTTCGGCTCGCCGACCTTCTTCGTCGGCGCCGAGATGTTCTTCGGCAAGGAGCAACTCCGCGACGTCGAGGAGATGTACGGCTGAGTCCGCGATTTCAAAGCGCCCGACACCTCCGTCATGGCCGGGCTCGTCCCGGCCATCCACGGACACCGGCGCAGCGGTTGCGTCATCGTGGATGCCCGGGACGAGCCCGGGCATGACGAACTCATAACCCGGTTCAATTCGGAGAAGCCAACATGACGCCACGCAACGCAACCGTCGCGGTGATCGGCGCCGGCGACTACATCGGCGCCGAGATCGCCAGGAAATTCGCCGCCGAAGGCTTCACGGTGTTCGCCGGCCGGCGCGACGGCGCCAAGTTGGAGCCGCTGGTGCGGGAGATCGAGGCGGCCGGCGGCCGCATCGTCGCGCGCACGCTGGATGCCCGCAAGGAGGACGAGGTCGCGGCGTTTCTCGACGCCGCCGACGCGCATGCGCCGCTCGACGTGACGATCTTCAACGTCGGCGCCAACGTCAATTTCCCGATTCTGGAGACCACCGACCGGGTGTTCCGCAAGGTCTGGGAAATGGCGTGCTGGGCGGGCTTTCTCGCCGGGCGGGAATCGGCGCGGCTGATGCTGCCGCGCGGACGGGGCAACATTTTCTTCACCGGCGCGACCGCGTCGCTCCGCGGCGGCTCGGGTTTCGCGGCCTTCGCCAGCGCCAAATTCGGGCTGCGCGCGGTGGCGCAGTCGATGGCGCGCGAATTGATGCCGCAGAACATCCACGTCGCGCATCTGATCATCGATTCGGGGGTCGACACCGCCTGGGTCCGCGAGCGCCGCGAGCAGCTCTGGGGCAAGCAGGCGCTCGACAATCCCGACCTCCTGATGCCGCCGGCCTCGGTCGCCGGGGCCTATTGGCAGCTCTATCAGCAGCCGAAAAGCGCCTGGACCTTCGAGATGGAAATCCGTCCCTTCGGGGAAAAGTGGTAGGGGCCATGCAAAGCCGGCGCTCGCCATGGCGGGGCCGTCGCGATAGGAGTTCGCAACATTCAAGGGAGGGGTGAGCGATGCGGATTCTGATTGTCGGCGCCGGTGCGATCGGTGGCTATTTCGGCGGCCGGCTGCTGCAGATCGGCCGCGACGTCACCTTCCTGGTGCGCCCCAAGCGCGCCGACGAGCTGGCGCGTGACGGGCTGGTGATCAAGAGTCCGCACGGCGACCTGACGATTCCACATCCGCCGGTGGTCCAGGCCGATGGCCTCGCGCCCGACTACGATCTGGTGCTGCTGAGCTGCAAGGCGTTCGACCTCGACGACGCCATCGCCTCGTTCGCCGCGGGGGTCGGGCCGCAGACCGTGGTGCTGCCGCTGCTCAACGGAATGAAGCATCTCGACGTGCTCGACGCAGCGTTCGGTCGCGCGCGGGTGCTCGGCGGCCAATGCGTGATCGCGGCGACGCTGGATGCGCAGCGCCATGTCGTGCAGCTCGCGCCGATGAATGCGATCACCTTCGGCGAGCGTGACGGCGGCCTGTCGGACCACGTCGGCGCGATCGCGCGGACGCTGGGCGGCTCCTCCTTCGAGGTCAACCCGAGCGCCGAGATCATGCAGGAGATGTGGGAGAAGTGGGTGTTTCTCGCCTCGCTGGCCGGCTCCACCAGCCTGATGCGCGCGGCGGTCGGCGATATTCTGGCGGCGCCCGGCGGCGCCGATTTCATGCTCGGCGTGGTCGACGAGATCTCGGCGATCGCAGCCGTCGCGGGCCATCCGCCGCGCGAAGCGTTCCTCGAACGCGCCCGTGGCGCGCTGCTGGCGAAAGGCTCCGCGCTCACCGCCTCGATGTTTCGCGACATCCAGGCCGGCGCCAGGATCGAGGCCGATCATGTGATCGGTGACCTGATCGCGCGCGGCGATGCGGCCAAACGCCCGGTCGCCCGGCTGCGGGTGATCTACACCCACCTCAAGGCCTATGAGCGGCAGCGCGGCTGACCCGCCGGGCCGACGCGATTCAGCGCCCGCGACAGCAGCGCCGCGCGGGTCCGCGTCCGGCGTAGACGCCTCGGATACCATCCATAAAAGCGAATGAATTGCGTTCGCTTCTTGCGCATCTCATCCTTTGGTCTAGTGGTTCGCCCGTCCGTGTCAAAAACGCCTCGTACTGGCACGAGGCGCGCGTGCTGAGGCCTTTTGTTCCTTGCACATTTGACGCGTTTCAATGACAACCGCCGCGACCGCACTGCTGTGGCGCAAAATTGTGCAATTTGATTTCGATCAAATGGCCCTTTCCGTTTCAGGGTTTGGTGCGACCAACTGCCCCGCCGAGAAAAGATTGATCAGATGAATCAAGCTCTCACATCCAAACGGATCACCTTCGGCGAGGGTGGTCTGACGCTCGTGTTCACGCTGACCACGGCGCTTTGCATCTACGCGTCGATCTTCGCCAAGGACGCGCCGTTCGCCTTCCACGCCGCTCTCGGCGCTGCCGTCAGCGCCTGGGCCGTGTTCGCGATCATCACCCGCTACAGCCGCCGCACCGGCGTGCCGCCGCAGGAAATCAACGGCGTGCCGAACTACAATCTCGGCCCGATCAAATTCCTGTCCTTCATGGCGATGTTCTGGGGCATCGCCGGGTTCTCGGTCGGCCTCTACATCGCGTTGGAGCTGGCCTATCCGGGGCTCAACGTCGCGCAATGGGTCAATTTCGGCCGGCTGCGCCCGCTGCACACCTCCGCGGTGGTGTTCGCGTTCGGCGGCAACGTGCTGCTGGCGACCTCGTTCTACGTGGTGCAGCGGACGACGCGGGCGCGGCTCGCGGGCGATCTGGCGCCGTGGTTCGTGGCGATCGGCTACAACTTCTTCATCGTCATCGCCGGCACCGGCTATCTGCTCGGCGTGACGCAATCCAAGGAATACGCCGAACCCGAATGGTACGCCGACCTGTGGCTGACCATCGTCTGGGTGACCTATCTGCTCGTGTTCGTCGCGACATTGATGAAGCGCAAAGAGCCGCACATCTACGTCGCGAACTGGTTCTACCTCGCGTTCATCCTGACCATCGCCGTGCTGCATCTCGGCAACAATCCGACGCTGCCGGTGTCGCTGCTCGGCTCGAAGTCGTACATCGCCTGGGCCGGCGTGCAGGACGCGATGTTCCAGTGGTGGTACGGCCACAACGCGGTCGGCTTCTTCCTCACCGCCGGCTTCCTCGCCATCATGTACTACTTCATCCCGAAGCGGGCGGAACGGCCGGTGTATTCCTATCGGCTGTCGATCATCCACTTCTGGGCGCTGATCTTCCTCTACATCTGGGCCGGCCCGCACCATCTGCACTACACCGCGCTGCCGGACTGGACGCAGACGCTCGGCATGACCTTCTCGATCATGCTGTGGATGCCCTCCTGGGGCGGCATGATCAACGGCCTGATGACGCTGTCGGGCGCCTGGGACAAGCTGCGCACCGACCCGGTGCTCCGCATGATGGTGGTGTCGGTCGCGTTCTACGGCATGTCGACCTTCGAAGGCCCGATGATGGCGATCAAGGCCGTCAACTCGCTCAGCCACTACACCGACTGGACCGTCGGCCACGTCCACTCCGGCGCGCTCGGCTGGGTCGGCTTCGTCTCGTTCGGCGCGCTGTACTGCCTGGTGCCGTGGATCTGGGGCCGCAAGGAGCTCTACAGCCTCCGGCTGGTGAACTGGCACTTCTGGATCGCGACGCTCGGCATCGTGCTCTACATCTCGGCGATGTGGGTGTCGGGGATCCTGCAGGGCCTGATGTGGCGCGCCTACACCTCGCTCGGCTTCCTCGAATATTCGTTCATCGAGTCCGTCGAGGCGATGCATCCCTTCTATGCCATCCGCGCCGCGGGCGGCGGACTGTTCCTAATCGGCGCGCTGATCATGGCCTACAACCTCTGGATGACGGTTCGCGTCGGCGAATCGTCGGAGGCCCAGCCCCGCGTCGCCCTGCAGGCCGCCGAGTAAGGAACCGACCGATGTCTTTCTGGAATCGTCACAAGATCTTCGAGACGAACTCGATCATCCTGATCGTCGGCATTCTGCTCGTGATCTCGATCGGCGGCCTGGTCGAGATCCTGCCGCTGTTCTACCTCAAGAGCACGATCGAGAAGGTCGACGGGATGCGTCCCTATACGCCGCTCGAACTGGCCGGCCGCAACATCTACATCCGCGAGGGCTGCTACCTCTGCCACTCGCAGATGATCCGTCCGTTGCGCGACGAGATCGAGCGCTACGGCCACTACTCGCTCGCCGCCGAAAGCATGTACGACCATCCGTTCCAGTGGGGCTCCAAGCGCACCGGTCCGGATCTGGCGCGGGTCGGCGGCAAGTATTCCGACGACTGGCACGTCGCGCATCTGAGGGACCCGCGGTCGATCGTGCCGCAGTCGGTGATGCCGGCCTATGCGTTCCTCGGCAAAACCACCGTCGACGGTGCGAGCCTGTCCGATCATCTGCGCACCAACCGCACCCTCGGCGTGCCCTACAGCGAAGAAGACGTCGCCAAGGCGGCCGAAGACCTCAAGACCCAGGTCGATCCCGACAGTGCCGGCGCAGCCGACCTGCTGAAGCGCTATCCCAAGGCCGTGGTCCGCAATTTCGACGGCCAGGACGGCGCTCCGACCGAACTCGACGCGCTGGTCGCCTATCTGCAGATGCTCGGCACGCTCGTCGACTTCAAGCTCTACAACGAAAAAGCCAATTTGCGCTGAGGCCGGGACATGAAAGCGATCCTCTCCGTCGAGAACTTCGTCTCCAGCTTCGTCACCATGTGGTGGACGCCGCTGTTCGTGGTGATCTTCCTCGCCATCGTGGCCTACGCGTTGTGGCCTCAGAACAAGGCGGAGTTCGACGCCGCCGCCCGTATGCCGCTGCGAGAGGATTGATACGACCATGGCTGACCACGCACATCACGCCGAGATCGACAAGGTCACCGGCACCAGCACCACCGGCCATGAATGGGACGGCATCAAGGAACTGAACACGCCGCTGCCGCGGTGGTGGATCTGGACCTTCTATGCCTGCATCGTCTGGTCGCTCGGCTACTTCCTGGTCTATCCGGCTTGGCCGTTGGTCAACGGCTACACCACCGGCTTCTTCAACTACTCCTCGCGCGCCGAACTGGCGGTCGACCTCGCCAAGCTCGACGTGGTGCGCGGCGACAAGATGGCGGCGCTCGCCACGGCGCCACTCGCCGACATCGAGAAGGATCCGGCGCTGCTGGCTTTGGCCCGCGCCAAGGGCAAGGTGGTGTTCGGCGACAATTGCGCCGCCTGCCACGGCTCCGGCGGCGCCGGCGCCAAGGGCTACCCCAACCTGAACGACGACGACTGGCTGTGGGGCGGCACGCTCGAGCAGATCGAGAAGACCCTCCTGTACGGCGCCCGCTCGGGCCACGACGACGCCCATCAGGGCAACATGCCGGCGTTCGGCAAGGACGGCCTGCTGGAGAAGGACCAGATCGTCCAGCTCGCCAATTACGTGCGCTCGCTGTCGGGGTTGTCGGTCCGGCCCGGCACCGATCTCGCCGCCGCCAAGCAGCTGTTCGCCGACAATTGCTCGTCCTGTCACGGCGACGAAGCCAAGGGCAATGTCGAGCTCGGCGCGCCGAATCTGACCGACCGGATCTGGCTCTACGGCTCGGATGAGGCTACGTTGATTGAGACCATGACCAACGGCCGCGGTGGCGTGATGCCGGCCTGGAACGAGCGTCTCGATCCGGCCACCATCAAGGCGATGGCGGTGTACGTGCACTCGCTCGGCGGCGGCAAATAGCCGCCGGCCGCCGGACGGGATCCTCGACGTGTTGGGGGGCACGCGAGGGTCGACAGACGCGCCGGCCGCGGAGTCGCGGCGCGGCGACGAAACCAAGAAGAACCCCGAGATGAACAAGCCCCTGCGCGACACCGACCTGGTCCCGGACGACGACGGAGGCCCGCTCTACGCCGCCGGGAAGAAGATCTATCCGCAGCGCGTCTCGGGATCGTTCCGGCGCATCAAATGGATCCTGATGGCGGTGTGCCTCGGGATCTACTACTTCCTGCCCTTCGTGCGCTGGAATCGCGGCCTCGGCGCACCCGACCAGGCGGTGCTGATCGATCTCGCCAACAACCGTTTCTATTTCTTCTTCATCGAGTTGTGGCCGCAGGAGATCTATTACTTCACCGGCCTTTTGATCGTCGCCGCGATCACGCTGTTTCTGATGAACGCGCTCGGCGGCCGGGTGTGGTGCGGCTATCTCTGCCCGCAGACGGTGTGGACCGACCTGTTCTTCGCGGTCGAGCGGCTGGTCGAGGGCGATCGCCGCGAGCGGATGCGCAAGGCCGAGGAGGGTTGGTCGCTGCAGCGCGGCTCCGAGTTGGTGCTGAAGCATTCGATCTGGCTGATGATCGCGTGGTGGACCGGCGGCGCCTGGGTGCTGTATTTCGCCGACGCGCCGACGCTGATCAAGGACCTGGTCACCTTCCAGGCGCCGATGGTCGCCTATATCTGGATCGGCATCCTCACCTTCACCACCTACACGCTCGCCGGCTTCATGCGCGAGCAGGTCTGTGTCTACATGTGCCCGTGGCCGCGGATCCAGGCGGCGCTGACCGACGAATGGGCGCTCAACGTCACCTATAAGTACGATCGCGGCGAGCAGCGCACCTCGCTGAAGAAGGCCGCGCAGGCGCGCGCGCTGGGCGAACAGGTCGGCGACTGCGTCGATTGCAACCAGTGCGTCGCGGTGTGCCCGACCGGCATCGACATTCGCAACGGGCCTCAGCTCGACTGCATCCAGTGCGGCCTGTGCATCGACGCCTGCGACAACGTCATGACCAAGATCGGCCGCCCGACGCGGTTGATCGGCTACGACAACGACATCAACATCCATCGCCGGATGGAGGGCAAGCCGGAGATCTTCAAGCCGCTGCGTGCCCGCACCGTGGTGTATTCGGCGCTGATCGCCGGCATCGGCGCGATCATGCTGTATGCGCTGCTGAACCGCAGCCTGCTCGACCTCAACGTGCTGCACGACCGCAACCCGGTCGCGGTGCGGCTCAGCGACGGCTCGATCCGCAACGGCTACACCATCCGCTTCCTCAACAAGCGCGGCTTCGACCGCGTGATCGCGGTCGACGTCAGCGGGCCGCCGAATGCGGTGATCCACATCGTCGGCGCGGATTCGATCGTGCCGGACCGGCCGATGATCATCCTGGCCCGCGACGCCACCACCGAACTGCGCGTGCTGGTCGATTCCCGCCCGTCGTCCGAGGAAGACCTCGCACCGTCCACGCCGGTGGCGTTCCACGTCACCGATATCGGCCTCGGCGAAGTCGCATCCGCCAAGGACGTCTTCGTCAAGCCCTGACCGCCACCGGAGCCGTTCCATGACTCGTCCAACCTCCAAACCCAGGCAACTCACCGGCAAGGTCGTGTTCGTGTCGCTGGTCGCCTTCTTCGGCGTGGTGTTCGGCGTCAACGGGCTGATGATGGCGCTGGCGATCAAGACGCTGCCGGGTACCGAGGTCGACAGCGCCTATGCGGCGAGCCTCGCTTACGAAAGCGAGATCGCCGCGGCGCGCGATCAGGAGAAACGCGGCTGGAAGGTCGACGCCCGGGTCGAACGCCGGCCCGACGGCCGCGCGACGCTGCGGGTCGAGGCGCGCGACCGCGCCGGACTGCCGCTGTCGGGGCTGACATTCTTCGGCCGCCTCGAGCGACCGGCCGACAAGGCGGGGGACCACGATGTGGTGCTCGCCGAGACCGCGAGCGGCGTGTTTCAGGGCGATGCCACGGGGGTCGCACCGGGGCGCTGGGATCTGGTGCTGGAGGGCGATCAGAACGGCAACCGCATGTTCTTGTCGAAGAACCGCCTGACGCTGAACTGACGAGCGATCCGGACGAGGATCAAAAGGCGCGCCGCATGTTGATGACCCGGGACTTCTCGCACTACGTCAAGGACGTCGATCCGCAGACCGCGCATCTCGACCTCGCGGTCGAGGGCGTCAGCTGCGCCGGCTGCATGGCCAAGATCGAGCGCGGGCTGTCGGCGATTCCGGACGTGACGCTGGCCCGCGTCAACCTCACCGACCGCCGCCTCGCGGTGGAGTGGAAGAAGGGCGCGGTGGAGCCGGCGCTGTTCATCGATCGGCTCGCCGAACTAGGCTACAAGGCCTATCCCTACGAGCCGGTCCGCGCCGAGGTCGAGGAGACCGAGCGCAGCAAGTTCCTGCTGCGCTGCCTCGGCGTCGCCGCCTTCGCGACCATGAACGTGATGATGCTGTCGGTGCCGGTGTGGGTCGGCGGCGATCTCAGTCCCGAAGCACGCGATTTCTTCCACTGGCTGTCGGCGCTGGTGGTGCTGCCCTGCGCCGCCTATGCGGGCCAGCCGTTCTTCCAGTCGGCCTGGCGCGCGCTGAAGGCCAAGAGCGTCAACATGGACGTGCCGATCACGATCGGCGTGGTGCTGGCGCTGGGCATGTCGCTGGTCGAGACCATCAATCACGCCGAGCACACGTATTTCGATGCGGCGATCATGTTGATCGCCTTCCTGCTGGCGGGCCGCTTCCTCGACCAGAAGATGCGGCAGAAGACCCGCGCGGTCGCCGGCAATCTGGCCGCGCTGAAGGCCGAGACCGCGACCAAATTCGTCGGTCCCGACGAAATCAGCGAAGTGCCGATCGCCGCGGTGCGCGCCGGCGACCTCGTGTTGCTGCGCCCGGGCGAGCGCTGCGCGGTCGACGGCAGCGTGGTCGAGGGCCGCTCCGAGATCGACCAGAGCCTGATCACCGGCGAGACGCTGTATGTGAAGGCCGAGCGCGGCACCCAGGTCTATGCCGGCACGCTCAACATCTCCGGCACGCTGCGCGTGCGGGTTTCCGCGGCGTCGGAAGGCACGCTGCTCGCCGAGATCACCCGGCTGCTCGACCATGCGCTGCAGGCGCGCTCGCGCTACGTTCGGCTCGCCGATCGTGCCTCGCAGCTCTATGCGCCGGTGGTGCACGCCACCGCGCTGCTCACCGTGATCGGCTGGGTGCTGGCCGGCGCGAGCTGGCACGATGCCATCGTCATCGGCATCGCCGTGCTGATCATCACCTGCCCCTGCGCGCTCGGTCTGGCGATCCCCGCGGTGCAGACGGTGGCCTCGGGCGCGATGTTCCGCGCCGGCGTGTTGCTCAATGCCGGCGACGCAATCGAGCGCGCCGCCGCGGTCGACACCGTCGTGTTCGACAAGACCGGCACGCTGACGCTGCCGGAGCTCGACGTCGTCAACGGCGCCGGCGTGCCCGACGAGGTCTTCCAGCTCGCCGGGCGCCTCGCGCTCGCCAGCCATCATCCGGTCGCCGCCGCGGTGGCGCGCGCCGCCCAGGCCAAGGCGCCGCTGCCCGGTGTCACCGAGGAGCCCGGCCGCGGCGTCCGCGCGCTGTTCGAGGGCGAGGAGCTGCGGCTCGGCAGCCCGGCCTTCTGCGGCGCCGATGCCGAGGCCAACGCCATTCTCAGCGCCGATCCGGAAGTCTCGGTGGTCGCCTTCAGCCGCGGCGATCGGCACACCGTGTTCGCGGTCCGGCAGTTGCTGCGGCCCGACGCCGCCCGGACGATCGACGCGCTGCTCAATCGCGGCATCGCCGTGGAATTGCTGTCCGGCGACCGCGAGCCGGCGGTGCGGCATGCGGCCGACGCGCTCGGCGTCAGCGCCTGGCGCGCCGGGGTGACGCCGGCCGAGAAGATCGCCCATATCGAGGCCTTGAAGGCGCAGGGGCGCGTGGTGATGATGGTCGGCGACGGCATGAACGACGCGCCGTCACTCGCCGCCGCGCATGTGTCGATGTCGCCGATCAGCGCCACCCATCTCAGCCAGGCGACCGCCGATCTGGTGTTTCTTGGCAAGGAACTTGCACCGGTATTGGCCGCGATCGACTATTCGCGCAAGGCGATGGCAGTGATGCGGGAGAATCTGACGCTGGCGATCGGCTACAATGTGCTCGCGGTGCCGATTGCGATCGCGGGCCTCGCCACGCCGCTGATCGCCGCATTGGCGATGTCCGGCTCGTCGATCCTGGTGATGCTGAATGCGATGCGCGCCCGTCGGGTCCGCCTGGGGGGTGCGTCATGGAAGTGATGGTGTTTTTGGTGCCGCTGGCGCTGATGCTGGGGCTGCTCGGTCTGGCGGCGTTCCTGTGGTCGCTGAAGAGCGGCCAATACGAGGACCTCGACGGCGCCGCCTGGCGGGCGATTTCCGACGACGACCAGACGCCGCGGCCGCCGGCGAAGGAACCGGCCTGAGAGTGCGAGGCTGATATGGCGATGTTCACCTACTCCGATTCGGACGCGCTGATCCGGCCCAAGCCGGCGCCGGTCGAAACCCGCCCGGAGCCCGCGACGGACGAGGATGCCGACACACGCTGGCTGCGGTCGCTGTCGCTGCCGCACCGGTCGTTCGTGCGGTTCTACCGGGCGCTGCGCAAGCTGCAGCCGATGTTTCCGCCGCTGTCCTGCTGCTGAGTCGCCGCAGGGCAAAGCGACGCGCCACCAAAGCGTTAAGCCGAATTCATCGGGCTGATACAGACCGCGGTTATCAGGCCGGCGTAGCACCGACGCGAATCGCGCTCCGCGAATCGCCCGCCTCGAATCGACGAGCCGCCATGCCCCGCACCTTCGCCTCCCAAGTCGCCGCGTCCGAAGCCCCCGCGACCCAGGCCGGGTCCCAATCCGCGTCCAAAGCCTTCATCATCGAAGTGAATTCGCGCGCCGCCGGGATTGTCGTGCGTGACGGCCGTGGCTTTCGTTTCCATGCCGCGACCGACGATTTCACCGGACTGGAGGGCCGTGGCTTCCGTTCGCCGGGCGACGCCCATAAGGCCGCGCAGCGCCTGCTCGACAGCCTTCGGCTCGGCCGGAGCATGAAATTCGGCGCCGCCTGATCGAGCCCGGCCAGGACCCGACCAAGACCCGGCCAAGAACCGGTCAAGACCCGGCTTCGCGGCCACGCCGGCCAGCGTCGGCACTTGCGTGAAAAAATCTTCCAAGTAGAATGATCTCTGATCTTCAATTTGGAAGAATGTTCTCTCATGTCTGATGCCGATGTTCCCGTCGCCGAGACCGTCCGCCGCCTCGATGCGATCGACCGGAAGATTCTGACCGTGCTGCAGCAGGACGCTTCGCTGTCGGTGGCCGAGATCGGCGACCGCGTCGGGCTGTCGTCGACGCCGTGCTGGAAACGGATCCAGCGGCTCGAAGCCGACGGCGTCATCACCCGGCGGGTGGCGCTGGTCGATCAGGACAAGATCGGGCTCGGCCTGTCGGTGTTCGTGTCGATCGAGAGCGGTGATCATTCCGAGGCGTGGCTGAAGACCTTCGCCGACGCGGTCAGCGCGATGCCGGAAGTGATCGAATTCTATCGGATGGCCGGCGACGTCGACTACATGCTGCGCGTGGTCGTCGCTGACATGCGGGCCTACGACGTCTTCTACAAGCGGCTGATCAGTACGGTTCCGCTGAAGAACGTCACCTCGCGCTTCGCGATGGAGAAGATCAAGTCGGTCACTGCGCTACCGGTACCGCCGATGAGTGCCGCCTGACGGACTCGTCGGTTCGTTGCCGTGTTGCGGGAGCGCCCCTCCCGCATTGCGGGAACCGATCGGTGATTGATCATCTGCACAAACTAACAGCGGTCTCGCCGGCGCGAATTCCTAATTCCCGGTTTTCGGTTTAGCTCTAGTTAGGACAAATCACGCAAATTATCGCCCGGCGCGACGTCGGGGTGGAAACAAATGCAGACAGCGGTCATTCGGCGGGATGGATCGGCCGACCAGGTCGCTTCCGCGGACCATGACGACATCTCGGCGCTGGTGGCGCGGCTGACCTCCGAGGTCAATGAGATCGCCTGCGGCAAGACCAAATCGATCCAGAAGATCACCAGCCAGATGAAGATCCTGGCGCTCAACGCGCTGATCGAGAGCGCCCGCGCCGGCAAGCAGGGCGCCGGCTTCGCGATCGTGGCGCAGGAGGTGCGCAATGTCGGCGCCCAGATCGAGGAGATCGCGCGCGATCTCGAAAGCCAACTCACCAAACGCACCGGCGAACTGATCAGTTCGATCGGCAGCATGACCGAGCGGTCGCGCGGCGACCGGCTGGTCGATCTGTCGCTCAACGCGGTCGAACTGATCGATCGCAACCTCTACGAGCGCACCTGCGACGTGCGCTGGTGGGCGACCGATTCCGCGGTGGTCGATTGCGCCGCGAAACCCGATGCGGCGTCGGCGTCCTATGCCGGCGAGCGGTTGGCGGTGATCCTCGGCGCCTACACGGTGTATCTCGACCTGTGGCTGTGCGGCCTCGATGGCACGATCCTCGCCAACGGCCGGCCCGGCCGGTTCGGCGTGGTCGGCAGCAGCGTCGCGGGCTGCGACTGGTTCAAGGAGGCACTACGCCTGCGGTCGGGCGACGACTATGTCGCCGGCAATGTCGAGCGGATGCCGCAGCTCGGCAATGCCCAGGTCGCGACCTATTGCGCCAGCGTGCGCAGCGACGGCCGCAGCACCGGCGCGCCGCTCGGCATCCTGGCGATCCATTTCGACTGGGAGGCGCAGGCCAGGGCGATTGTTCAGGGCGTGCGGCTCGATCCGCAGGACAACGCCCGCGTGCTGCTGCTCGACTCCCGGTTCCGCGTGATCGCCGCCTCCGACGGAAGCGGCCTGCTCGAGGAACGCTTCCCCCTGAAGGTCGCCGGCCAGCGCAGCGGTACCTACCGCGACGCCTCGGGCGCCATGGTCGGCTTCCACCTCACCCCGGGCTACGAAACCTATCGGGGCCTCGGCTGGTACGGCGTGATCGTCAGCCGGGCGGAGTAGGCTGGCGCCGCTGCAGTGGGTTTACACGTCCACCGTCGCGCTCAGCGAATTCTCCTGGATGAATTCGCGGCGGGGTTCGACGACGTCGCCCATCAGCTTGGTGAAGATGTCGTCGGCTTCGTCGACTTCGCGGACCTTCACCTGCAGCAGCGAGCGGGCGTTGGTGTCGAGCGTGGTCTCCCAGAGCTGGCTCGGGTTCATCTCGCCGAGGCCTTTGTAGCGCTGCAGCGCCACGCCCTTGCGGCCAGCGTCGGTCACCGCCTCGAACAGGCTGACCGGGCCGTGGATCGCGGTTTCCGCATCCTTGCGGCGCAGCACGCCGGGGCGCGGATAGACCTCCTGCAGCACGGCGGCGTATTCATCGAGCTTGCGGGCGTCGGCGGAGCCGAGCAGCGCGTCGTCGATCATCGCCACGTCCTTGACGCCGCGCACGGTGCGCTCGAAGTGGAAGCCTTCGCCTTCGACGAAGCGGCCGATCCAGCCGCGCTCGACCTCGTCGGCCAGCGCGTCGAGCCGGCGCGCGATATAGGCGGCGGCTTCGTTGGCGGTCGCCACGTCGCTGGTGATCCGCGGGCTGAGCACGCCGGCGATCGCCGCCTGCTCGACCACCGAGCGATTGTAGCGGCCGTGCAGATTGTGCAGCGTCTGGCGGATCACGCGGGCGTCCTCGACCAGCGCCAGCAGATCCCGCCCGCCGCGGACTTCGCCGGAGGCGATCTTGAACGCGCAATCGTCGAGTCCGGTCGCGATCAGATATTCCTCGAGCGCGCGCTCGTCCTTGAGATACTGCTCCGACTTGCCGCGCGTCACTTTGTACAGCGGCGGCTGCGCGATGTAGAGGAAGCCGCCCTCGATCAGAGCCGGCATCTGCCGGAAGAAGAACGTCAAGAGCAGCGTGCGGATGTGCGCGCCGTCGACGTCGGCGTCGGTCATCAGGATGATCTTGTGGTAGCGCAGCTTGGCGATGTCGAAATCGTCGCGGCCGATGCCGGTGCCGAGCGCGGTGATCAGCGTGCCGATCTGCTCGGAGCCCAGCATCTTGTCGAAGCGCGCGCGCTCGACATTGAGGATCTTGCCGCGCAGCGGCAGCACGGCCTGGAATTCGCGGTTGCGGCCCTGCTTGGCGGAGCCGCCGGCGGAGTCACCCTCGACGATGAACAGTTCGGATTTCGACGGATCGCGCTCCTGGCAGTCGGCGAGCTTACCGGGCAGCGAGGCGATATCCAGCGCGCCCTTGCGCCGCGTCAGCTCGCGCGCTTTTCGCGCGGCTTCGCGGGCGGCGGCGGCTTCGATCACCTTGCCGACGATGACCTTGGCTTCGGCGGGATGTTCCTCGAACCAGGCTGCGAGCGCTTCGTTCAGCACGTTCTCGACCACCGGCCGGACTTCCGAGGACACCAGCTTGTCCTTGGTCTGCGACGAGAACTTCGGATCCGGCACCTTCACCGACAGCACCGCGGTGAGGCCTTCGCGGCAATCGTCGCCGGTCAGCGCGATCTTTTCCTTCTTGGCGTTGCTGTCCGCATAGCCGTTGACCTGCCGCGTCAGCGCGGCGCGGAAGCCGGCCAGATGCGTACCACCGTCGCGCTGCGGGATGTTGTTGGTGAAGCACAGCACGTTCTCGTGGTAGGTCTCGTTCCACCACAATGCGGCTTCGACGCCGATGCCGTTGAGATCCGCCGCCAGCACGATCGGCGCCGGCACCATCGGCTTCTTGTTGCGGTCGAGATATTTGACGAATTCGGTGACGCCGCCCTCGTAGCGCATCTCCTCGCGCTTCTCGACCGGGTGGCGCATGTCGGACAATACGATGTTCACGCCGGAATTCAGGAAGGCGAGTTCGCGTAAGCGATGCTCCAGCGTCGCGAAGTCGTATTCGATGTGGGTGAAGGTTTCCGGCGACGCGAAAAATGTCACCTCGGTGCCGCGCCGGCCATTGGCGTCGCCGACAACGCTCAGCGGCGCCACCGCGTCGCCATGGGCGAATTCGATGATGTGCTCTTTGCCGTTACGCCACACGCGCAGGACCAGCTTGCTCGACAGCGCATTGACCACCGAGACGCCGACGCCGTGCAGTCCGCCGGACACCTTGTAGGAGTTCTGGTCGAATTTTCCGCCGGCATGGAGCTGGGTCATGATGACTTCGGCCGCCGAAATGCCTTCGCCCTTGTGGATGTCGACCGGAATGCCGCGGCCGTCGTCGCGCACCGTCACCGAGCCGTCGGCGTTGAGCACGACTTCGACCGCGGTGGCGTGGCCGGCGAGCGCTTCGTCGATGGCGTTGTCGACGACTTCGTACACCATGTGGTGCAGGCCGGAGCCGTCGTCGGTGTCGCCGATATACATGCCCGGCCGCTTGCGGACAGCGTCGAGGCCCTTCAGCACCCGGATCGATTCCGCGCCGTATTCGGCCGGAACGGGCGACGGGGTTTCGGCGATCGGCTGCCGGGCGGGTTCAGTCATGCAGGAACCTTTGAAGGATGAGTTCGAATCGGCTTGCGAGGGCGCGCATGCAGCGCCTTTTGTGCCACGAAAGACGGATTGCGCCTAGCGCAAAGTGGCATGCTTCAAGTTATTGAAGAGATAGGATTTTTTATCGGTTCAGCAAGCCCGAAAACGGCCGATTCGAGCACTCGGGAATGTCGGCTCGCAAGGGCCGGTTGAGGCCCCTTCGGGGCGATCTCCGCCGCTCATTGTTGCGGCCTGATCCGGCCGGATTCGACGGTGAATATCTCGGCGCCGGAACCGATCTCGGCGAACGCTGCGGGGTCGGCGCCGGTCATCCAGACCTGGGCGCCGAGCTTCGCCAATTCCTCGAACAGCGCGGCGCGCCGCGACGGGTCGAGATGCGCCACCACCTCGTCGAGCAGCAGCAGCGGCGTGATGCCGGTCATCTCCGAGACGAGCTGCGCATGCGCGAGGACGAGCCCGATCAGCAGCGCCTTCTGTTCGCCGGTGGAGGCGTCGCGCGCCGGCATCGCCTTCGGCGCGTAGACGACTTCGAGGTCGGTCAGATGCGGGCCGTCGAGGGTGCGGCCGGCGGCGGCGTCGCGCGGGCGGCCCTCGCGCAGGATGGTGCGGTAGCGATCTTCCACCGCCGTGGCGGGTTCGGTGAGCAGCGCGCTCTCCATCCAGCCGTCGAGCATGATCTTCGCCGACGGAAACGCCGATGCCGCGCCGCGGGCGTCGAGCATCGCGGCGAGGCGCATCGCGGTCTGGCCGCGCATCGCCGCGACCGCGACCGCGAGCTCGGCGGTTTCGCGCTCGATCGCATCGAGCCAATGCGCGTCGGGGTAACGTACCTCCAGCAGGCGGTTCCGCGATCTGAGGCTGCGGTCCAGCGCCGAGACCCGGCCCGAATGCTGGCTGTCGATCGCCAGCACCAGCCGGTCGAAGAACCGCCGCCGTTCCGAGGCCGCGCCCATGAACAGCCCGTCCATCGCCGGCGTCAGCCACACCATGCGTAAGTGATCGCCGAATGCGGTGGCGGAGCCGACCGGCTCGCGGTCGATCCGGCAGCGCCGCGAGGTCGCGGCGTCGGCGCGCGGCGGATCGATCCCGGTGCCGAGCGTCGCCAGCCCGAGCGCGCCCTCGACCTCCGCCGCCACCGCCCAGGAGCCGTCGCCCTCATTGTCGGCGACGTCGTCCAGCGTCGCCCGCCGCAACCCCCGCCCCGGCGACAGAAACGAGATCGCCTCGAGGCAATTGGTCTTGCCGGCGCCGTTGGCGCCGACCAGCACCACGCGCTCGGCACTCGTCGTCAGCACCGCCGCCCGATAATTGCGGAAATGCGTCAACGTCAGCCGGGTGATGCGGGAGGCGGTCATGTGATTAAAGCGAGAACAGCGCCGAGTGACCCTCTCCCCTTGTGGGAGAGGGTGGCGCCGAACGAAGTGAGGCGCCGGGTGAGGGGTTATTCGTCCGTTTCGGAAAGCTTCGCAAGGATATCTTCAAGCACCGCTGTGCGACGCTGCAGCACGTCGTTGTTCCAGTAGCGCGGCACGCGAAAGCCCGCAGCGAGGAGCGTGGCATCGCGAATCTGGTCGCGCGTTTGCTCTGCATGCTGACTGCCGTCGATCTCGATCACCAGGCGCTGCTCGAAGCAGACGAAGTCGAGAATGTAGTTCTGGAACGGCACCTGCCGGCGGAATTTCAGCTGGGCGAAACGGCGATCGCGCAGCAACTTCCACATCGCGGATTCCGCATCAGTGGGCGCGTGCCGCATCGTCTTGGCAAAGGCACGGAGTTTCGCTGGGGTTGAAACGTGACGCGGGCGCTGCGGCATGACCCCTCACCCGGCTTCGCTTCGCGAAGCCACCCTCTCCCACAAGGGGAGAGGGTGATCAAAGCGGGCTCTGCATTGTCTGGTCAAGTCAGGCAAATGCCGCTTACGGCGATTCTCCGGTCAAGCCGGGCGGTGACAATTGATGCCGGTCGGGCGCGGGTGGAACTACACCCGCATCGGCATCAGCACGTACAGCGCGTTTTTCTTGTCGCGGTCCTGGATCAGGGTGGGCGAGCCGGGGTCGGCGAGGCGCAGCACTGCGACTTCGCCTTCGATCTGAGCGGCGATGTCGAGCAGATAGCGCGAGTTGAAGCCGATATCGAGCGGGTCGGAAGCGTATTCGACCTCAAGCTCCTCGGTCGCGCTGCCGGAATCCGGGTTGGTCACCGACAGCACCAGCTTGCCGGCGCTCAAGGCCAGCTTCACGGCGCGGCCGCGTTCGCTCGAGATCGTCGAGACGCGGTCGACCGCGGCCTCGAAATCCTTCTTGTCGACCACCAGTTCCTTGTCGTTGTTCTGCGGAATCACGCGGCCGTAATCCGGGAAGGTGCCGTCGATCAGCTTCGAGGTCAGCACCACATTGCCGATGGTGAAGCGGATCTTGCCGACCGACAGTTCGAGGCCGATCTCGGCGTCGTTGTCCTCGATCAGCCGCTGCACCTCGCCGACGGTCTTGCGCGGCACGATCACGCCGGGCATGCCGGCGGCGCCGGCGGGCTGGGTCAGGTCGACCTGCGCCAGCCGATGGCCGTCGGTCGCGACCGCGCGCAGCTTGGCGTCCTTGGCCGAGCCGGCGGTGTGCAGATAGATGCCGTTGAGGTAGTAGCGGGTCTCTTCGGTCGAGATCGCGAACTGGGTGCGGTCGATCAGCCGCTTGACGTCGGAGGCGGTGAGCGAAAACGAATGCGACATCTCGCCGGCGGCCAGATCCGGGAAGTCGCTCTCCGGCAGGGTCTGCAGCGTGAAGCGCGAGCGCCCGGCGCGGATCGCCAGCACCGAACGGTCGCCGTCGCTTTCCAGCACGATCTGCGAGCCGTCGGGCAGCTTGCGGACGATGTCGTAGAACATGTGGGCCGGCACGGTGGTCGACCCCGCGGTGGCGGTCTCGGCCGGCAGCGTTTCGGTGACTTCGAGGTCGAGGTCGGTCGCCTTCAGCGACAATTGGGCGTTTTCGGCGCGCACCAGCACGTTGCCGAGAATCGGAATGGTGTTGCGGCGCTCGACCACGCGGTGGACGTGGCCCAGCGACTTCAGAAGTTGCGCGCGTTCGACCGTGACCTTCATTGCAAAACCCGCCTGATCCGCACCCGCATCGTGTGATGCAGCCGCCGGAGGTACTGGAGAAGCCGGGCGGCCTGAAACGGCGCCACGGCGATGGGGACCCTGCGGATGCGTCCCGAACCCGCGGGGGGTCCGCAGGGTGGCGTGGTTATGCGGCGGACGCAAGGGTGCGTGGCCGGTATGGCCCCGAATGTCCCCGAGTTTTGCCGAGGGCCGCCGCGGCCGGGCGCTTCCCCGGTCGTTTCGTCCGTCACGCCGCCGGGGCTATTCCTGAAGCTGGCGCTTGAGCGAATCCACCTCGTCGGACAGCGTGGTGTCCTTGGACACCAGCCCCTCGATCTTGCGGACGGCGTGCAGCACCGTGGTGTGGTCGCGCCCGCCGAAACGGCGGCCGATCTCCGGCAGCGAGCGCAGCGTCAGCGTCTTGGCCAGATACATCGCCACCTGGCGCGGGCGTACCACATTGGCGGTGCGGCGCGACGACAAGAGATCCGAGCGGCTGACATTGTACTGCCGCGCGACGATGCGCTGAATGTCTTCGATCTTGATCCGCTTCGGCTCCTGCGGCCGGATCAGATCGCGCACCTCGTGCTCGGCCATCTCCAGCGTCACCGGCTGGGCGTTGAGCTTGGAATGCGCCAGCAGGCGGTTGATCGCGCCTTCGAGATCGCGGCCGTTATGCGTGATGGCGCGGGCGAGATATTCCAGCACCGGCGCCGGCACGTCGAAGCTCGCATGATGCGCGCGCGCCGCGACCACGCGCGACTTCAGAATGCCGAGCCGCAGATCCTCGCCGAGCGGCGCCATCTCGACGACGAGGCCGCCGGCGAGCCGCGAGCGCACCCGCTCGTCGAGGCTTTCGAGATCCGACGGCGGACGATCGGCCGCGACCACGACCTGGCGGCCGGCGTCGATCAGCGCGTTCAGCGTGTGGCAGAATTCGGCCTGGGTGGTCTTGCCCTGCAGGAATTGCAGATCGTCGATTACCAGCACGTCGATGCCGCGCAGCGCTTCCTTGAAGGCGAGCGAGGTCTGCGTCTTCAGCGCGGCGACGAAGCCGTACATGAATTTCTCGGCGGTGAGATACAGCACCTTGCGCTCGATGCCGGTATTGCCGGCCCAGGTGACGGCCTGCAGCAGATGCGTCTTGCCGAGGCCGACGCCGGAATGGATGTAGAGCGGGTTGAACATCACCGGATCGCCGCGGCGGCCTTCCGCCACCTGCTTGGCGGCGGCATGCGCCAGCGTGTTGGAGCGGCCGACGACGAAGCTCGCGAAGGTCAGCCGCGGATCGAGCGGCGAGCCGCCGAGCGCATCGTGATTGGACGAGGCCGGCACCGTGGCGTGGCTGCGCGTCTCGGTGGCGGGACGGTGCTCGGCGCGACGATGCTCGACCGGCGCCGCCGCTTCCTTGGCCACCGCCGCGCGCATCGGCGAGCGAACGGTGAGATCGATGCGGCAGACTTCCGGCAGTTCGGCCTGCCAGCAGGTCAGCACCTTGTCGGAATAGTGCGTCTGGATCCAGCTCTTCAGAAACCGCGTCGGCACCGACAGATGCACGCTCTCCGGCTGAACGGCTTCGAGGTCCATGCGCGCGAACCAGCTCGAATACACGTCCTCGCCGACGCTCGAGCGCAGACGGCCTTTTACGCGAGACCAGCGATCATGTTCCATGTTCGACATTTCAGCAGCTTTTCAGATGGAGTGATGTTCAACGCAGCGGGCGAAACCATGACGGCTCGCGCCGCGCCGCGACGTCGCGAAGCAAACTCCGGACACAGCTCTGCCGTTCGGCGAGGCGCCGACGTCAGTTCAGGGGCCGTTGACGGGTTGCTTCAGGTCAGCGCGGACTCGACGGGTGCACCGGAGTTCGGGCGCTGCTGCGACTGATGATGGTCGTGGAGGTCTTGAAATAATCTCGCGCCGAAACCTCGGCAGCCTGGAATGAACCGTTGAATTCGTCGCTCATGAAACCTCCCCCTCCTGACGCGCTTGCACGCGGCAAGATGTCGTCAAATCCCGAGTCAATTCTAAGTCCAGCCGCCGTGCCGTCTTCGTGACAACCGATCGTTGCTCACCGTGCCATCGCCCGCCGGAGACGTCTGCAAGCAGACGTTCCGCACGAATTCAGCCACAGCTTCGCCGGTCTCATATTGCTATGAGTCACAACCTGTCTGCCATTTGAAAAACGCCACGAACACGCATACCGCCGCCGATCTGCATGTCCGCCCCTGGTTCTCAAACCGCGCTGATCTGAAGAACCGTGGGCGTCGCGGGCGATCTAAGAAATACACGACCTCCCTTTTCTCGCAACGGATATGATTCGATCCGTGCGGCGCAAAACGCGGCGCGGGGTGC